>NZ_CP041247.1 GCF_006711645.1 Klebsiella electrica
GTGTCACTTTCGCTTTGGCAGCAGTGTCTTGCCCGATTGCAGGATGAGTTACCAGCCACAGAATTTAGTATGTGGATACGCCCGTTGCAGGCGGAATTGAGCGATAACACGTTGGCACTGTATGCGCCAAACCGTTTTGTGCTCGATTGGGTAAGGGATAAATACCTCAATAATATCAATGGACTCCTCAATGATTTTTGCGGTGCTGATGCCCCACAGCTGCGATTTGAAGTCGGGACCCGCCCGGCAGTGCAGGCGCAACGCGGCGCGATAAATACGCATGTTGCGACCGCCACACCGGCAGCGCAGGTTCAGACGGCGCGCGTCGCGCCAACGATCGTGCGTCCCGGCTGGGATAACGTCCCGGCGCCGGCGGAGCCGACCTACCGCTCTAACGTTAACGTTAAGCACACCTTCGACAATTTCGTTGAAGGTAAATCTAACCAACTGGCTCGCGCGGCGGCGCGTCAGGTTGCCGATAATCCAGGCGGCGCCTATAACCCTTTATTCCTTTATGGCGGTACCGGTCTGGGTAAAACCCACTTGTTGCACGCGGTCGGTAACGGCATTGTGGCGCGCAAACCCAACGCCAAAGTGGTCTATATGCACTCGGAGCGTTTTGTTCAGGATATGGTTAAAGCCTTACAGAACAACGCCATTGAAGAGTTTAAACGCTACTACCGCTCCGTCGACGCCCTGCTGATCGATGATATTCAGTTCTTTGCCAATAAAGAGCGCTCGCAGGAAGAGTTTTTCCACACCTTTAATGCCCTGCTGGAAGGTAATCAGCAGATCATTCTCACCTCGGATCGCTATCCGAAAGAGATCAATGGTGTTGAGGATCGTCTGAAATCCCGCTTTGGCTGGGGGCTGACGGTGGCGATCGAGCCGCCTGAGCTGGAAACCCGCGTGGCGATCCTGATGAAAAAAGCCGACGAAAACGACATTCGTCTGCCGGGAGAAGTGGCATTCTTTATCGCCAAGCGTCTACGCTCTAACGTACGTGAGCTGGAAGGGGCGCTGAACCGCGTTATTGCCAATGCCAACTTTACCGGCCGGGCGATCACCATCGATTTCGTGCGCGAAGCGCTGCGCGATCTGCTGGCGCTGCAGGAAAAACTGGTCACCATCGACAATATTCAGAAGACGGTGGCGGAATATTACAAGATTAAGGTAGCGGACCTGTTGTCGAAACGCCGCTCCCGTTCGGTGGCGCGTCCACGCCAGATGGCGATGGCGCTGGCGAAAGAGCTGACCAACCACAGTTTGCCGGAAATCGGCGATGCGTTTGGCGGTCGCGACCATACCACCGTGCTGCACGCCTGTCGTAAAATTGAGCAGCTGCGTGAAGAAAGCCACGATATTAAAGAAGACTTTTCCAATTTAATCAGAACATTATCCTCGTGACGCTATGAAATTTACCGTAGAACGTGAACATTTATTAAAGCCGCTGCAACAGGTGAGCGGTCCCTTAGGGGGTCGTCCGACGCTGCCCATTCTCGGTAACCTGCTGCTTCAGGTCTCGGATGGCGCGCTGTCGCTGACCGGTACGGACCTCGAAATGGAAATGGTGGCGCGCGTTGCGCTGATTCATCCGCATGAGGCGGGTGCAACGACCGTTCCGGCGCGAAAATTCTTTGATATTTGCCGCGGCCTGCCCGAAGGCGCGGAGATTGCCGTTCAGCTGGAAGGCGATCGGATGCTGGTGCGTTCCGGGCGCAGCCGTTTTTCGCTGTCGACCCTGCCCGCTGCCGATTTCCCGAATCTTGATGACTGGCAGAGTGAAGTCGAATTGACCCTGCCGCAGGCGACCATGAAGCGCCTGATTGAAGCCACCCAGTTTTCGATGGCCCATCAGGATGTGCGTTATTACTTAAACGGCATGCTGTTTGAAACCGAAGGTGACGAACTGCGTACCGTGGCTACCGACGGCCACCGTCTGGCGGTCTGTTCAATGCCGCTGGGTGAATCATTGCCGAACCACTCGGTGATCGTGCCGCGTAAAGGGGTGATTGAGCTGATGCGCATGCTTGATGGCGGCGATACGCCGCTGCGCGTGCAGATTGGCAGCAACAATATTCGCGCCCATGTCGGTGATTTTATCTTCACATCGAAGCTGGTTGACGGCCGTTTCCCTGATTATCGCCGGGTATTGCCGAAGAACCCGGATAAACATCTGGATGCGGGCTGCGATATTCTCAAGCAGGCCTTTGCCCGCGCGGCGATTCTGTCGAACGAAAAATTCCGCGGCGTGCGTCTGTACGTCAGCGAAAATCAGCTGAAAATCACCGCCAATAACCCGGAACAGGAAGAAGCGGAAGAGATTCTCGACGTTTCTTACTCCGGCAGCGAGATGGAAATCGGCTTTAACGTCAGCTACGTGCTGGATGTGCTTAATGCGCTGAAGTGCGAAAATGTGCGTATTTTGCTGACCGATTCGGTGTCGAGCGTGCAGATTGAGGATGCGGCGTCACAATCGGCCGCCTACGTTGTCATGCCTATGCGCTTGTAAAGAATATCGGGCTATCTTACTTGCCATTTTCAACCTGGGCTGTGCTCGCCCCTGTCACGTACTTCGTGTACGCTCCAGGGTCTGTGCGCAGTCCGCGTTGAAACTGGCTGCGCCGATTACGCCCTGGCCTGAAGAACTCCGGATATGTCACTAACGCGCCTGCTAATCAAAGACTTCCGCAATATTGAAGATGCGGATCTCGCTTTATCCCCCGGCTTTAATTTCCTGGTTGGCGCTAACGGCAGCGGCAAAACCAGCGTGCTGGAGGCCATTTATACGCTCGGCCACGGTCGGGCGTTTCGCAGCCTACAAATTGGCCGGGTGATTCGCCACGAGCAGGAGTCGTTTGTGCTGCACGGGCGTCTGCAGGGCGAAGAGCGTGAGACCGCCATCGGCCTGACCAAAGATAAGCAGGGCGACAGCAAGGTGCGTATTGACGGCACCGATGGCCACAAAGTGGCGGAGCTGGCGCACCTGATGCCGATGCAGCTGATTACGCCGGAGGGGTTTACATTACTCAACGGCGGCCCCAAATACAGGAGAGCGTTCCTCGACTGGGGATGCTTTCACAATGAAGCCGGATTCTTTACCGCCTGGAGCAATCTGAAGCGCCTGTTGAAGCAGCGTAATGCCGCGCTGCGCCAGGTCAGCCGCTATGCGCAGATACGCCCCTGGGATCTGGAACTGATTCCGCTGGCGGAACAAATCAGCCGCTGGCGTGCCGAATATAGCGCCGCTATCGTCGAAGACATGGCGGATACCTGTAAACAGTTTTTACCTGAGTTCTCTCTGACCTTCTCCTTCCAGCGCGGCTGGGAGAAAGAAACGGATTATTCCGAAGTGCTGGAGAGAAACTTCGAGCGTGACCGCATGCTGACCTACACCGCCCACGGCCCGCACAAAGCGGATTTCCGCATTCGTGCCGATGGCGCGCCGGTCGAAGATACTTTGTCACGCGGGCAGCTTAAACTCCTGATGTGCGCGCTACGACTGGCGCAGGGGGAGTTTTTAACCCGCGAAAGCGGGAGACGCTGTCTGTATCTGATAGATGATTTTGCCTCGGAACTTGATGACGCGCGGCGTGGGCTGCTTGCCAGCCGCTTAAAAGCCACGCAGTCGCAGGTTTTCGTCAGCGCAATCAGCGCTGAGCACGTAATGGACATGTCGGACAAAAATTCGAAGATGTTCACCGTGGAAAAGGGTAAAATAACGGATTAACTTAAGTTTAAATGAGCGAGAAACGTTGATGTCGAATTCTTATGACTCCTCCAGTATCAAAGTCCTGAAAGGGCTGGATGCGGTGCGTAAGCGCCCGGGTATGTATATCGGCGACACGGATGACGGCACCGGTCTGCACCACATGGTATTCGAGGTTGTGGATAACGCTATCGACGAAGCGCTCGCAGGTTACTGTAAAGACATCGTTGTCACTATCCATAGCGATAACTCCGTCTCCGTACAGGACGATGGCCGCGGTATTCCGACCGGCATTCACCCGGAAGAGGGCGTATCGGCAGCGGAAGTCATCATGACCGTGCTGCACGCAGGCGGTAAATTTGATGATAACTCCTATAAAGTCTCCGGTGGTCTGCACGGCGTGGGCGTCTCGGTGGTTAACGCCCTGTCACAGAAACTGGAGCTGGTGATTCAGCGCGACAACAAGATTCACCGCCAGCTCTACGCCCACGGCGTACCGCAGGCGCCGCTGGCCGTAACCGGTGATACCGAAAAAACCGGTACCATGGTGCGTTTCTGGCCGAGCTATGAAACCTTCACTAACGTCATCGAATTCGAATACGAAATCCTGGCAAAACGCCTGCGTGAGCTGTCATTCCTCAACTCCGGGGTGTCTATCCGCCTGCGCGACAAGCGTGACGGCAAAGAAGACCATTTCCACTACGAAGGCGGCATCAAGGCGTTCGTTGAGTATCTCAACAAGAACAAAACGCCGATCCACCCGAATATCTTCTACTTCTCCACCGAAAAAGACGGTATTGGCGTGGAAGTCGCACTGCAGTGGAACGATGGTTTCCAGGAAAACATCTACTGCTTTACCAACAACATTCCCCAGCGCGACGGCGGTACGCACCTGGCCGGTTTCCGTGCGGCGATGACCCGTACCCTGAACGCCTACATGGATAAAGAAGGCTACAGCAAAAAAGCGAAGGTCAGCGCCACCGGTGACGATGCGCGTGAAGGTCTGATTGCCGTAGTTTCCGTGAAGGTTCCGGATCCCAAGTTCTCCTCACAGACCAAAGACAAGCTGGTCTCTTCTGAGGTGAAATCGGCGGTAGAGCAGCAGATGAACGAACTGCTGAATGAATATCTGCTGGAAAACCCGTCTGACGCCAAAATCGTGGTCGGTAAAATCATTGATGCGGCCCGTGCGCGTGAAGCCGCGCGTCGCGCGCGTGAAATGACCCGCCGTAAAGGCGCGCTGGACCTGGCTGGCCTGCCGGGCAAACTGGCAGACTGCCAGGAACGCGACCCGGCGCTCTCCGAACTGTACCTCGTGGAAGGGGACTCGGCGGGCGGTTCTGCGAAACAGGGCCGTAACCGTAAGAACCAGGCAATCCTGCCGCTGAAGGGTAAAATCCTCAACGTCGAGAAAGCCCGCTTCGATAAAATGCTCTCTTCTCAGGAAGTGGCGACGCTGATTACCGCGCTTGGCTGCGGCATCGGGCGCGACGAGTACAACCCGGATAAACTGCGTTATCACAGCATCATCATCATGACCGATGCGGATGTCGACGGCTCGCACATTCGTACCCTGCTGTTGACCTTCTTCTACCGTCAGATGCCGGAAATTGTTGAACGTGGCCATGTCTACATTGCACAGCCGCCGCTGTACAAAGTGAAGAAAGGCAAGCAGGAACAGTACATCAAAGACGATGAAGCGATGGATCAATACCAGATCTCGATAGCCCTGGATGGCGCAACGCTGCACACCAACGCCAGCGCTCCGGCCCTGGCGGGCGAATCGTTAGAGAAACTGGTTGCTGAGTTCAATGCGACGCAGAAAATGATTGTTCGCATGGAACGTCGCTTCCCGAAAGCGCTGCTGAAAGAGCTGGTTTACCAACCGACGTTGAACGAAGCCGATCTGTCTGATGAGCAGACCGTAACCCGCTGGGTGAATGCGCTGGTGACCGATCTCAATGAGAAAGAGCAGCACGGCAGCCTGTGGAAATTCGATGTTCACGAAAATGCCGGGCTGCATCTGTTCGAACCGGTTATCCGCGTGCGTACCCACGGCGTGGACACCGACTATCCGCTGGATCACGAGTTTGTCACCGGCGGTGAGTATCGTCGTATTTGCACGCTGGGCGAGAAACTGCGTGGGCTTATCGAAGATGACGCGTTTATCGAACGTGGCGAACGCCGTCAGCCGGTAGCCAGCTTCGAGCAGGCGCTGGACTGGCTGGTGAAAGAGTCCCGTCGTGGCCTCGCTATCCAGCGCTATAAAGGGCTGGGCGAGATGAACCCGGATCAGCTGTGGGAAACCACCATGGATCCGGACAGCCGTCGTATGCTGCGCGTGACGGTGAAGGATGCGATTGCTGCCGATCAGCTGTTCACCACCCTGATGGGCGATGCCGTAGAACCGCGCCGCGCCTTTATCGAAGAAAACGCCCTGAAAGCGGCGAATATCGATATCTAAACTCATCCGCTGCTCCCCGGTGGCGCGATGCTGGCCGGGGCTGCGGAATATGTTGCCCGGACAGGGCGCCTGGCGTCACTATGCGGGGATTCCTCGGGTCTAAAAGAGGAATCCCTTATTGCGATCCTATCCTCGTTTTCCCCTGCTTCTGTTGCTGTTTTTTGAGCGGAATCGCGTTAGCATGGCCCAGGACTCATCTTACCTGGGGATCTCATGGCTATTAAACTGATTGCAATTGATATGGACGGTACGCTGCTGCTGCCGGACCATACCATCTCTCCTGCGGTTAAAACCGCGATTGCTGCGGCGCGCGCGCGCGGCGTCAACGTCGTGCTCACCACCGGCCGTCCGTATGCCGGTGTGCACAGCTATCTGAAAGAGCTGCACATGGAGCAGCCGGGAGACTACTGCATCACCTACAACGGCGCATTAGTGCAGAAAGCAAGCGACGGCAGCACCGTGGCGCAAACCGCGCTGAGCTATGATGACTACCGCTATCTCGAACAGCTTTCCCGCGATGTCGGCTCTCACTTCCATGCTCTCGATCGTAATACGCTGTATACCGCTAACCGCGATGTGAGCTACTACACGGTGCATGAGTCCTACGTGGCGACGATTCCGCTGGTTTTCTGCGAAGCCGAAAATATGGACCCGAATATCCAGCTGCTGAAGGTGATGATGATCGATGAGCCGGTCATCCTTGACCAGGCTATCGCCCGTATTCCAGCGGAAGTCAAAGAGAAGTACACCGTGCTGAAAAGTGCGCCGTACTTCCTCGAAATCCTCGATAAACGCGTCAATAAAGGGACCGGCGTGAAGTCCCTGGCCGATGCGCTGAATATCAGGCAGGACGAGATCATGGCGATTGGCGATCAGGAAAACGACATTGCGATGATTGAGTTTGCCGGCGTTGGCGTGGCGATGGATAACGCGATTCCGACGGTGAAGGAAGCCGCTAACTTTATTACCAAATCGAACCTTGAAGATGGTGTGGCCTGGGCGATTGAGAAGTACGTTTTATCCTGACCTGCTCTTCAGGCCCGGTGTTCTCGGGCCTGACTCCGCCTTGATGATGCATAACATGAACCCCTCAGGCCGTGTTTTGCCTCATCGTACGCCGATCCGCACATCCGTTTTCCCTTTATCGCCGCGGTCGCAATGCCGGGCGCGCTGTCCTGTATCCTGCCGGTGGGCGATGTTAAACGTGTAGGTTAATTCTGTCCGATGCTATACCCTGATGCGAACGTTGCGCATCAGGGTATCTCTATGAAACAAGTCACCTTTGCTCCCCGCCATCATCAGCTAACCAATACGCAAACCTGGACTGCGGACAGCCAGTGGCTGGCCTTTGACGTCCGTCCGTCGGGCGCCTCCTTTACCGGGAAGACGATTGAACGGGTCAATGTGCAAACCGGGGCCGTCGAAATTCTCTATGCTGCGCAACACGGGGCTCATGTCGGCGTGGTGACCGTTCATCCTGCGATGGATAAATATGTCTTTATACACGGTCCGGAACACCCGGATGAAAACTGGCAGTATGATTTCCACCATCGTCGCGGCGTGGTGACATACCAGGGTGTGGCGCACAACCTTGATGCGATGGATATCACCGCGCCGTATACGCCGGGCGCGCTGCGCGGCGGCAGTCATGTTCATGTTTATAGCCCAAACGGGCAGTTCGTCAGCTTTACCTATAACGATCATGTCCTGCACCAACGCGCGGCCTCCCTTGACCTGCGAAACGTCGGCGTTGCGACCCCTTATGGCCCGGTCACGCCGGACGGGCAGCATCCGCGTGAATATGGCGGCAGCCACTGGAGCGTTCTGGTCAGCCGGACAACGCCGACGCCGGTGCCGGGCAGCGATGAGATAAACCGCGCATACGAAGAGGGTTGGGTGGGGAACCATGCGCTGGCATTTATCGGCGATACGCTGTCGAGCAATGGCGCCAGAATCCCTGAGCTGTTTATTGTGGCGTTGCCGCAGAGCGAGCAGGGCTGGAAGCAACAGGGCGAGGCGCCGCTGGCCGGTACGGAGACCACCATGCCAGCACCGCCGGCCGGAGTCATGCAGCGGCGTTTAACATTCACTCACCATCGACGCTATCCGGGGCTGGTCAATACGCCGCGGCACTGGGTACGGGCCAACCCGCAGGCGACGCAGATTGCCTTCCTGATGCGCGACGAGGCGGGTGTGGTGCAGCTATGGCTGATTTCCCCCCAGGGGCGCGATCTGCGGCAGCTGACTCACAATGTTAACGATATTCAATCGGCGTTTAACTGGCACCCGTCAGGGGAGTGGCTGGGATTTGTGCTGGATAACCGCATGGCTATCTGTCATGCCCGGAGCGGTGAAATTATATTTTTGACTGCCGATCATGAAAACCCGCCTTCGGCGGATGCTGTGGTGTTTTCTCCGGACGGGAAACACCTTGCCTGGATGCAAGATGTGAATGGCTATCGCCAGCTGTGGATAACCGGCGTCGGGGTTTAAATCAGGGCGCTGGCATGGCCGCCGGTGGAATCACGGCGTTGGTCGCCAGCGAGCTTTTCTCACTTTTCTCGACGCGCGATTTTATCGAGCTGTCGGTACGGAACATATCCCACGGCAGCAGCAGCGTGTCCATCACCGCGGTGAAGGGCATATCGAGTGCGACCAGGGATTTTGTTCCCCAGTTGGCATCACTGTTACCCAGCATTTCCGCGCTGGCGCGAGTTCCCGGATAGGTTCCTTCCTTTCCGCCGGTATGTGACATCACGCTGGAGCAACCGCCCAAACTTACCATCCCGCTGAACAGGATTAGCTTTAACAGACCGCTTTTCATCATTTTTCCATCGTCGTTTCGGGCATTGAGATAACCTTCATATCGGTTATATCGAGCCATTCCATGAATGCCTGGCGTTATTGCACCGCACTGTGGCAGGCATCGTATTTTGCTTTTTGTGCTTTCCACCCAGTCTAAGCAATCGGCAGGAAACTGCAAAAAAAAAAGGTTTTTCGCGCTTGAAAATGACGGAATGAGCCACATTTTAGCAATGTGACCCGATGAAGATACGCCTGCGGGGTATTCCGGGTAATAACGACCTGTCCATGATGGAAGGTCATAAATTCTCGCTGACTTCAGGAGCTTTTTATTATGCGTAATTTCGATCTTTCTCCGCTGTATCGTTCTGCAATTGGTTTTGACCGCCTTTTTAATCTGTTAGAAAACAATCAGAGCCAGAGTAATGGCGGCTACCCTCCGTATAACGTCGAGCTGGTAGATGAAAACCATTACCGCATCGCTATTGCCGTGGCCGGTTTTGCCGAGAGCGAACTGGAGATCACCGCGCAGGATAATTTGCTGGTCGTCAAAGGCGCCCATGCAGCCGAGCAGAAAGAACGTACCTATCTCTATCAGGGCATTGCGGAACGCAACTTTGAGCGCAAATTCCAGTTGGCGGAAAATATCCATATCCGCGGCGCAAACCTGGTCAACGGCCTGCTGTATATCGATCTGGAACGCGTGATTCCGCAAGCGGACAAACCGCGCCGTATCGAAATTAACTAATTTTATCCGGGTCGCCACGCGGCCCGCTTGCAAACTTGCTTGCCGTCAGGGAGCAGATGCGAATCCACCGGATTTGCAGAGATCAACTCGCTTCATAGAAGGAGAAATACATTATGCGTAACGACGATTTATCCCCACTGCTGCGTCAATGGATCGGTTTTGACAAACTGGCCAATGCACTGCAAACCACCAGCGAAAGCCAGAGCTTCCCGCCGTATAACATTGAAAAAAGCGACGATAACCACTATCGCATTACCCTTGCGCTGGCCGGTTTCCGTCAGGAAGATCTGGATATTCAGCTGGAAGGGACGCGCCTGAGCGTGAAAGGTACGCCGCAGCAGGCCGACAAAGAAACGAAATGGCTGCACCAGGGGTTAGTCAGCCAGGCCTTTAGCCTGAGCTTCACCCTGGCAGAAAATATGGAAGTCTCCGGTGCCACATTCAATAACGGGTTGCTGCACATTGATTTAACCCGCAACGAACCGGAAGCGGTTATCCCGCAGCGTATCGCCATCAGCGAGCGTCCTGCGCTCGACAGCTAAGCTGACTTCGCATACAAGGCCCCGATTTTCGGGGCTTTTTTTTACCTGAAAACCTGGTCTCATGGTCGATACGTCATTGCGATGACCCGCCGATTATTGTGCGCCAGGCTGCATACAGGCCCGGGGGCTTAAGCCATAATCCATGGTGTTGATAATGTTATTCACAGGGAACAGACGATGAGTGATATAGCATTGACCGTCAGCGTTCTGGCGCTGGTGGCGGTAGTCGGATTGTGGATCGGCAATGTCAAAATTCGCGGCGTCGGGTTTGGCATTGGCGGCGTGCTGTTTGGCGGCATTATTGTGGGCCACTTTGTGGACCAGGCGGGTATCGCTCTTAGCAGCCCGATGCTGCATTTCATTCAGGAATTTGGCCTGATTCTCTTTGTTTATACCATCGGCATCCAGGTGGGGCCGGGGTTCTTCGCCTCCCTGCGCGTCTCCGGGCTACGGCTCAATCTCTTTGCCATCCTGATTGTCATCCTTGGGGGGCTGGTGACCGCCGTGCTGCATAAGCTCTTTGATATCCCGCTGCCGGTGGTGCTCGGTATTTTCTCCGGCGCAGTCACGAATACGCCGGCGCTGGGGGCCGGGCAGCAAATCCTGCGCGATCTCGGCGTACCGTTTGACGTGGTCGATCAGATGGGGATGAGCTATGCCATGGCCTATCCGTTTGGTATTTGCGGCATCTTGCTGACCATGTGGCTGATGCGTCTGTTCTTTCGCGTTAACGTCGAAAAAGAGGCCCAGCAGTTTGATGAGAGCAGCGGGAACGGGCACGCGGTTCTGCAAACGATTAACGTCCGGGTTGAAAACCCGAACCTGAACAATATGGCGATTCAGGACGTGCCGATGCTCAACAGCGATAAGCTGATTTGCTCCCGTCTCAAACGTGACGATCTGCTGATGGTGCCGGCACCGGGGACCTTAATTCAAACCGGCGATCTCCTGCACCTGGTCGGGCGTCCGGAGGATTTGCACAACGCGCAGCTGGTTATCGGCAAGGAAGTTGCTACTTCGCTTTCAACCCGCGGCACGGATTTGAAAGTTGAGCGGGTGGTGGTCACCAATGAGAAGGTGCTGGGTAAGCGGATCCGCGACCTGCATTTTAAACAGCGCTATGACGTGGTTATCTCGCGGCTTAATCGCGCCGGGGTTGAGCTGGTGGCCAGCAGCCATGCCAGCCTGCAGTTCGGCGATATTCTTAACCTGGTTGGCCGCCCGGAAGCCATTGATGCGGTGGCCGCCGAACTGGGTAACGCCCAGCAAAAATTGCAGCAGGTACAGATGCTGCCGGTATTTATCGGCATTGGCCTCGGGGTTTTACTGGGCTCCATTCCGCTGTTTGTTCCCGGTTTCCCGGTGGCGTTAAAGCTGGGGCTCGCCGGTGGGCCGCTGATTATGGCGCTGATCCTCGGGCGAATCGGCAGTATCGGCAAGCTCTACTGGTTTATGCCGCCGAGCGCCAACCTTGCGCTCCGTGAGCTGGGGATTGTGCTCTTCCTGGCGGTCGTCGGGCTGAAGTCCGGCGGTGATTTTGTCGTCACGCTGACCGCAGGCGACGGGCTGAGCTGGATTGCCTACGGCATTTTTATTACCGCGATTCCGCTGCTAACGGCGGGCATTCTGGCGCGGCTGCTGATGAAGATGAACTACCTGACCCTGTGCGGCATGCTGGCCGGGTCGATGACCGACCCTCCGGCGCTGGCTTTCGCCAACAACCTGCATGCCACCAGCGGAGCCGCGGCGCTCTCGTATGCCACGGTTTATCCGCTGGTGATGTTTTTGCGCATCATTACGCCGCAGCTACTGGCCGTGTTGTTCTGGGGAATGAGTTAACGGCGTCTCCAGGTGGACGCGCCGCAGATGGTAGTCCACCTGGTATTCACTGGCGTTGCGGAACATCACCGAATAGTTCAGAAACTCACCGCTGTCGCTGTAGGAAAGCGAAGTAATCCGCAGCAGCGGCGTCTGTTCCGGGACATTCATCGACCGGGCCAGCTGCTTGTCCGCCAGTACCGGCGTCAGGCTTTCATAGTTACCGCTAATGGTTATCCCGCACTCTTTCTCAATGTAATCGAATTTTGACCCTTCCATATGCGCCAGCGACAGGTTACGGAACAGTTTGACCGGCATATAGCTGTCTTCCAGCATCAGGGGTTTGCCGTCCACGTAACGCACCCGGCGCGAGAAGTAGATCCGTTCATTAATCTGTATCCGTAGCTGGCTGGCGATGGCCGGCGGCGCCGGCATGACTTCGAATACCAGCACCTCGCTCACCACCTCTTTACCCTGCTTGCGTAACACTTCCGCCAGACCGGTGAGGTTAGTGGTCTCGTGATGCACATCTTTGCGGGCGACAAAGGTGCCGGATCCGTGGCGGCGAACCACCAGCCCCCAGCTAATCAGCAGCTCGATAGCTTTGCGGATTGTCATCCGCGCCACGCCAAACTCTTCTGCCAGCTTTTTCTCTCCCGGCAGCGGGCTACCGATATTGAAATCGGAAGAATTCAGCCGCAGGCGCAATCTGTCCGCGATAGATTTATAGATCACCAGTAGACCTCTGTTTCACTTTTTAAACGGGACGGTTAACGATGTGAATTGCAAATAAAACGATTAAATACATAAAGATATGATTTATTCATTCTGATGTTTTAATCCGCGTCATTCATGATGTCTATTTTTAATTCAAAAAGTAGACAACATTGGCGGAATTAAAACCATGAAAGCGATCACGGATCGCAACGCCATCGCATGTTGTCGGGCGAGTAAATTCCTATTCTCGCTGTAGGCCGATACTCATGACAAATAAGGCCTCTTACCCTACTGGTTGTTAAATGAGGATTTTAAAATGCTCAGTCAAATACAACGCTTTGGCGGCGCCATGTTTACCCCGGTTTTACTGTTTCCTTTCGCCGGGATCGTGGTGGGTATTGCCATTATGCTACGCAACCCGATGTTTGTCGGCGAAGCGCTCACTGCACCCGATAGCTTATTTGCTCAGATTGTTCACATTATTGAAGAAGGCGGCTGGACGGTATTTCGTAACATGCCGCTGATTTTCGCCGTCGGCTTACCGATTGGCCTCGCGAAGCAGGCGCAGGGGCGAGCTTGCCTTGCCGTGCTGGTGAGTTTCCTGACGTGGAACTACTTCATCAACGCCATGGGCATGACCTGGGGCCATTTTTTCGGCGTCGATTTTTCTGCCGACCCCACGGCCGGCAGCGGCCTGACGATGATTGCCGGCATTAAAACGCTGGATACCAGTATCATCGGCGCGATCGTGATTTCCGGGATCGTCACCGCCCTGCATAACCGCTATTTTGATAAACCGCTGCCGGTGTTCCTCGGTATTTTCCAGGGCTCTTCATTTGTCGTTATCGTTGCCTTCCTGGCGATGATCCCCTGCGCATGGTTAACGCTGCTGGGGTGGCCAAAGGTGCAGATGGGCATTGAATCGCTGCAGGCTTTTTTACGCTCTGCCGGGGCGTTAGGGGTCTGGGTCTATATTTTCCTTGAGCGCATTCTGATTCCCACCGGCCTGCATCACTTTGTCTACGGACCGTTTATTTTTGGCCCGGCGGTGGTGGAAGGCGGTCTCCAGGTCTACTGGGCACAGCATCTGCAGGAGTTCAGCCAGAGTACCGAACCGCTGAAAGCCCTGTTCCCGGAAGGCGGTTTCGCCCTGCACGGCAACGCCAAGGTCTTTGGCTCGGTCGGGATTGCGCTGGCGCTCTATTTCACCGCCGCGCCGGAAAACCGCGTCAAAGTGGCCGGATTGCTGATTCCGGCGACGCTGACCGCCATGCTGGTGGGGATTACCGAACCGCTGGAATTCACCTTCCTGTTTATCTCGCCGCTGCTGTTTGCCGTCCATGCGGTGCTGGCGGCGACGATGGCGACGGTGATGTATATGTGCGGGGTCGTCGGTAACTTCGGCGGTGGTCTGCTTGACCAGTTCCTGCCGCAAAACTGGATCCCGATGTTTCACAACCATGCCTCGATGATGTTCATCCAGATAGGCATCGGAGTGTGCTTCACCGCTATCTACTTCGTTATCTTCCGCGCCCTGATATTGCATTTCAATCTGAAGACGCCGGGCCGCGAAGCGAGTGAAATCAAACTCTACAGCAAGGCGGATTACCAGGCCGCGCGTGGCAAGACAAGTGCGGCGGGCGCCGCGGTATCCAACTCGGGTCAGGCCGCTGGCTTTCTGCAGGCGCTGGGCGGCGCAAGCAATATCGAATGCGTCAACAATTGCGCCACCCGACTTCGTATCACGCTAATCGATATGGCGAAAACACAAAGCGACGACGTCTTTAAAGCGCTGGGCGCTCACGGGGTGGTGCGTCGCGGCAACGGGATTCAGGTCATCGTCGGCCTGCATGTTCCCCAGGTTCGCGACCAGCTGGAATCCCTGATGAAAAATTCTCTACAGACCGAACAAACCACCATGACGGAGGCAGTATCATGAAAAAATTCTCAGTTGTTATCGCAGGCGGCGGCAGTACATTCACACCAGGTATCGTATTGATGTTGTTAGCAAACCAGGACCGTTTCCCGCTGCGGGCACTGAAATTTTATGACAACGACGGCGCGCGTCAGGAGACCATCGCCGAAGCGTGTAAAGTGATTCTTAAAGAGCAGGCGCCGGAAATTGAGTTCAGCTATACCACCGACCCGCAGGCGGCCTTTACCGATGTGGATTTTGTGATGGCGCATATCCGTGTTGGCAAATATCCGATGCGCGAAAAAGATGAAAAAATCCCGCTGCGCCACGGCGTGCTGGGCCAGGAAACCTGCGGGCCTGGCGGGATCGCCTACGGCATGCGCTCTATCGGCGGCGTGCTGGAACTGGTGGACTATATGGAAAAATATTCGCCGAACGCCTGGATGCTGAACTACTCCAACCCGGCGGCCATCGTCGCGGAAGCTACGCGTCGCCTGCGTCCGAATGCGAAAATCCTCAATATCTGCGATATGCCGATCGGCATTGAAGGGCGCATGGCGCAAATTGTCGGCCTCAAAGATCGTAAACAGATGCGGGTGCGCTATTACGGGCTGAACCACTTCGGCTGGTGGACGTCGATTGAAGATCTGCAGGGCAACGATCTGATGCCGAAACTGCGCGAACATGTGGCGAAATATGGTTATGTGCCGCCTTCCAACGATCCGCATACCGAGGCCAGCTGGAACGATACCTTCGCCAAAGCGAAAGATGTGCAGGCGCTGGATCCGGATACTATGCCGAATACCTACCTGAAGTATTACCTGTTCCCGGATTACGTCGTCGAGCACTCTAACCCGGCGCGTACCCGCGCTAACGAGGTGATGGATCACCGCGAGAAAAATGTCTTTAGCGCCTGTCGGGCAATTATTGCCGCGGGTCAATCTTCCGCCGGCGATCTGGAAATTGATGAGCACGCCTCATACATCGTGGATCTGGCGACCGCCATTGCCTTCAACACCCAGGAGCGCATGCTGCTGATCGTACCGAACAATGGCGCTATCCATAATTTTGATGCCGATGCGATGGTGGAAATTCCGTGCCTGGTGGGCCACAACGGGCCGGAACCGCTGACGGTCGGCGATATTCCGAACTTCCAGAAAGGGATGATGAGCCAGCAGGTAGCGGTGGAGAAACTGGTGGTCGATGCCTGGGAACATCGTTCTTATCACAAGCTGTGGCAGGCGATTACGCTGTCGAAAACCGTGCCGAGCGCATCCGTCGCGAAAGCGATACTCGACGACCTGATTGAGGCCAACAAAGAGTACTGGCCGGAACTGCATTAATCCTCACCTTAGCCGGCATCCATCGGGTGCCGGTTCTTTCGCTGCTCCCCTGTTCGTCACAAATTACGCTATGCTGAAGCCTGTCCGCGCTACGAACAAGGAACCCTGATGAAAATTTCCCGCGTCGGCGAAGCGCCGGATTACCGCTTCTCGCTGGCCAACGAACGCACTTTTCTGGCGTGGATCCGCACGGCATTAGGCTTTCTTGCCGCCGGGGTCGGCTTAGATCAGCTGGCGCCGGATTTTGCCACGCCGCTGATTCGCGAAGTGCTGGCGCTGCTGCTGTGTTTGTTTGCCGGCGGCCTGGCGATTTATGGCTACCTGCGCTGGCTGAGTAACGAAAAAGCGATGCGCCTGAAGCAGGATCTGCCCTACACCAGAACGCTGCTGGCGATCAGTCTGTTGCTGATGATGGTGGTGGTAGTGGTGATAGGCCTGGTTCTGTATGGCGGATAAGCGCCGGGCGCGGCGGGAAAGCGATCCGGGATTGCAGCCGGAACGGACATCGCTGGCCTGGTTTCGCACGTTGCTGGGCTATGCGGCACTGATGGCGCTGGCGATTAAACATAACTGGCATCGCGCGGGGGCGCTGTTCTGGCTATCGATTGGCGTCCTGGCGATAGTGGTTATTGTGCTCTGGGGCTACACGCGGCGCCGTAAGCTGATGGATGTGGACGAGAGTGATTTTGTTCAGCCGCAGGCGATACGTGACAAGTTTTTCATTGCCGTCGCCGTCCTTTCGCTGTCGCTGATGTTTGCGGCCACGCACCTGCGGCAGATAGCGTTATTTCTGCAGAGTGTGACATAACGGAAAGTGGGCCCAGCGGCGTATCCCCCGCCCCTGAGCCCGTGGTATTAACGCCCTTTCGCCAGGTACTGCGCCATCTCTTCTTCCGGCACCATGCCGCCGCCGGTCGCCCAGACCAGATGCGTGGCGTTGTCCATCTGGCGGGTTGTGAAGCCGTGCATCTGCTGATATGTCTCGCTGGCGCAAACGCGCTGCGGTCCGGCCATCCCGGCCAGCGCGGACGGCTCCAGGCGGATATTTTCCGCTTGCGCCAGCCAGCCCAGCATGTCGTACATCGTCTGGTCGCTGAGGGTATAGAAACCATCCAGCAGACGCGCCATAGCCCTGCCGACAAACCCGGAAGCGCGACCAACGGCCAGGCCGTCGGCGGCAGTGAGATTATCAATACCCAGATCCTGGACCGAAATTTCATCATGCAGGCCGGTATGGACGCCGAGCAACATGCAAGGAGAGTGCGTGGGTTCAGCGAAGAAACAGTGTACATGGTCGCCGAAAGCCAGCTTCAGACCAAACGCGACCCCGCCAGGACCGCCGCCGACGCCGCACGGCAGATAGACAAACAGCGGATGGTCGGCATCGACCACGCGTCCCTGGTGGGCAAACTGCGCTTTCAGGCGCTCGCCTGCGACGGCGTAGCCGAGGAACAGCGTGCGTGAGTTCTCATCATCGATAAAGAAGCAGTTGGGGTCCGCTTCGGCGGCTTTACGCCCCTGTTCGACCGCGACGCCGTAATCCTGTTCGTATTCAACCACCGTTACGCCGTGGCTGCGCAGCTTCGCTTTTTTCCATGCCCGGGCATCGGCAGACATATGCACGGTGACGTTAAAACCGATACATGCGCTCATGATGCCAATCGACATCCCCAGGTTGCCGGTGGAACCGACGGCGATGCTGTACTGGCTAAAGAACTGCTTAAATTCCGGGGTCAGCAGCTTGCGATAGTCATCTTCGGTGGCAAGTAACCCCGCTTCCAGCGCCAGCTTTTCGGCGTGGGTCAGCACCTCGTAAATACCGCCGCGGGCCTTGATGGAGCCGGAAATCGGCAGATGACTGTCTTTTTTCAGCAGCAGATCGCCGTAAATGGGCTGGATAAAAGCCTGCTCCAGCCGTGCTTTCATTGCCGGGATAGCGACCAGCCCGGATTCAATAATCCCCCCGGTGGCGGCGGTTTCCGGGAATGCCTGCGCCAGATACGGCGCAAAACGCTCAAGGCGGGCGCGGGCCTCCTGAACATCGTCAGCCGTCAGGCCAACGTAGGGTAAACCTTCCGCCAGCGAAGTGGTTGCCGGGTTAAACCAGGTGGTTTCTTTCAGGGCAACCAGATCCTTCAGCAGAGGGAACCGGGCAAGTAAAGTGGTCATGTCAGCGTTTTTCATATTACGTCTCTTTGCGCTCAGATGATGAAAGAAAGCAGGAACGTGCAGGCTAGTGCAAGTAAGGATGCGATAAATGTAGCGGTTGTATAGTATTTGAACGTCTCGCTCAGGCTCGCACCGCAGTATTGTTTAACCAGCCAGAACAGGGAATCGGTAACGATCGTGCAGCCAATTGCGCCGGAACCAATGGCAATGGCGATGATCTCCGGGCTAACGCTAGGGTAGAGCGGCAGCATCGGCGCCACGATGGCCGTAGCCCCCATCATGGCGACGGTGGCAGAACCGACCGCCGCATGCAGAATCAGCGCCACCAGCCAGGCCAGCAGAATCGGGTGCATATGCATGCCGGACAGAATCACCGCCAGTGAATCGGCCAGGCCGCTGGTTTTCAGGACCGCGTTGAACGCGCCGCCTGCGCCGATAATCAGCAGGATATTGGCAATGGAGCCAAAGCCCTTTTCGGTATGGCTCAGCAGCGTAGCCATCCCCATATTCTGCCGGATGCCGAGGACGTAGTAGGCCACGAAGACGGCGATAAACATGGCGGTAATCGGGTTGCCGATAAACTCCAGCAACATATACAGCGTGCCGGTTTTAGCCATATTCAGCTCGGCAACGGTTTTTACCAGCATCAGCGCGATCGGCAGCAAAATGGTCAGTAGCGTAGCGCCGAGCGACGGCAGTGTCTCTTCTTGACGAACTTCCAGATTGGCAAACTCAACAGGAACCGCTTTGAACGGCAGGCGGTTGCCCAGCAGCTTCAGGAACAGCGGGCCGCCAACCAGCGAGGCCATCAACCCAACCAGCAAACCGTAGACAATCACGCTACCGATATCGGCGCCCAGCTTATTGGCGACGAACAGCGCGGCCGGGTGCGGCGGGACGACGCAGTGCACGGCCATTAACGCGGTGCACAGCGGAATCGCCAGCTTCAGCAGGGAGGTATGGGTCTTTTTAGCGATGGAAAAGGCCAGCGGGATCAGCAGCACCACGCCGACTTCGACAAACAGCGTAATCCCGCAAATCAGGCCAACCAGCACCATGATCACATCGACCGACAGCCAGCGGCAGCGCTGAAGCGTCAGGCCGATACGTTCGGCGGCGCCTGAGATCTCCATCATTTTGCCAAGAATGGTGCCGAGGCCGATCACCGCCGCCAGGAAACCGAGGGTTCCACCGATGCCATTTTCAATGGCGTTGACCATGTCCAGCGGGCTCATCCCCATCATAGCGCCGACGAAGAAACTGGCTAACAGCAGCGCCAGAAAGGGGTGAAATTTCAGTTTTACGATAGTCAAAACAATCAACACAATGCTGATTAATAACGTGCTCACAACCCAAATCTGAGACTCCATACCCCACCTCACCCGTGAATTAGATGGGGTCATTGAACAGAAAAACGGCACCGGCTGACAAACGATATAAATAGCGCTTCAGATGAATTAGATTGAATCAAAGTGGTGATTAATGTCTAAAATTGTCTTTTATTTGCGCCATGAGTCACTTTTTTTCATCTTTAAACCCACGCAGGGCAACCATTTTTCTTACAATCAGCGCTAAACAATCAGGGGAATCGAACGATGGATGTCGCTAAAGAGATAGGTAACCGGCTGCTCAACGGCTGGCAACTGTCAAAGCTGTATACCTTTGAGGTCGCTGCGCGCCATGAATCTTTCGCCCTGGCGGCGGAAGAGCTATCGCTGACTCCCAGCGCAGTGAGCCACCGGATGAATCAGCTGGAGGAAGAGCTGGGTATTCAGCTCTTTGTGCGCTCTCATCGGAAAGTGGAGTTAACCCATGAGGGGCGGCGGGTGTTCTGGGCGCTGAAATCTTCGCTGGACAGTCTGAACCAGGAGATTCTGGATATCAAAAATCAGGAACTGTCAGGCACGCTGACCGTCTACTCACGCCCGTCGATAGCCCAGTGCTGGCTGGTACCGGCGCTCGGCGACTTTACCCGCCGCTATCCGTCGATATCGCTTACCGTCCTCACCGGCAACGATAATGTGAATATGCAGCGGGCGGGCATCGATCTGGCGCTCTATTTCGACGATCTGCCTTCATCACAATTAACCCACCATTATCTGATGGATGAAGCGATCGTACCGGTTTGCACGGCGGACTATGCCCGGCAGCATCAGCTCCAGCAAAACCCCGATAATCTGCAGCATTGCACCCTGCTGCACGATCGCCAGGCCTGGAGCAATGATTCCGGCACCGACGAATGGTTTAGCTGGGCGCAGCACTTTGGGGTTAATTTGCCGCAATCGTCGGGCATTGGCTTCGATCGTTCAGATTTGGCGGTGATTGCCGCGATGAACCATGTTGGCGTGGCGATGGGGCGTAAACGGCTGGTACAAAAGCGCCTGGCGAGCGGAGAACTGATTGCGCCCTTTGGCGAGATGACGTTGAAATGCCACCAGCACTACTATGTGACGACGTTAGCGGGGCGCCAGTGGCCGAAAATCGACGCGTTTATTCACTGGCTGCAAAGCCTGGTGCGCTGAGACCCCCGGTTGCGCTACGCTAACCGGGGCTACGGACGGTAGCCCGGTAAGGCAGATATGCCGCCATCCGGGGAAGACGCCGGGCGCTAAACCGGCTGCTGGTGGCGGCTGAAACGCGAAGCCAGCGGCAGCCAGCACAGCAGAATCAGCAGGCCCATGAGCATCATCAATAACCCGAGGCTGCTTTGACCGGTCTGCGGCATCAGCGCCGAGAGCCAGGCCAGGACGCCGGAGCCGATGTTTTGCAGGCCGCCCACCAGCGCGCCTGCCGTGCCGGCAAGGAACGGGAAGGGTTCCATCGCGCCGCTGGTCGCCAGCGGGAACAGCATGCCGGCGCCAAAGAAAAACAGTGCCGCGGGCACCAGCAGCGTCCAGACGGTCATCACGCCCATCAGGCCTGGGATCCACATCATGATGCCCGCCAGCAGGCAGCAAATCACCGATTGCCACATCAGGGTTGAGAAGCGTTTATGCGGGCGTCCGGCAAACCAGGCACCGAAAAAAGCCGCCGGGATGGGCAGAATAAACAGAATACTCACCGCCATGCTGCTTAGATCAAGCACGGCGCCCATCAGCACGCCGGAACAGGCTTCGAATACGGCGATTCCGGCGAGGCCGCCAATCAGCATCAGCAGATAGCAGTTGAACGCGGTATTGCCGAAAAGCGTTTTGTAACTGGTCGCCAGCCGGGAGCGCGGTGCGCCAGCCGGACGGGTTTCTGGCATCCAGCGCACCATGCTAAAGGTCACGCCCGCGCACAAAATCAGCAGGAAGGCGTAGCATGCTCGCCAGCTCCACAGCGTATTGAGGATACCGCCAAGCAGCGGCGCCAGCAGCGGGCTGACCAAAATGCCCATATTTAACAGGCTGTTGGCATGTCTGAGCTGGGAGCCTTCATACAGATCGCGCGGCAGCGTGCGCGCCATGACTCCGCCGACGCCGGTTCCCATGCCCTGGATGGCGCTGGCGATAATCAGCACCGTCAGGCTGTGGGTGGTGATAGCCACCAGCGTCGCCAGCATAAAGATAGACATCCCGATGAGGATCACCGGCCGTCTTCCGGTGCGGTCGGACAGCGGGCCATAAAAGAGCTGAGAGACGCCATAGGTCAGCAAATAAGCCGCCATGACGCTCTGCACGGCCCCTTCGCGGGCGTTTAGCGAAATAGCCATATCGGCGATCGCCGGGATATAAATGGTCTGCGCCATCTGGCCGACGGCCACCAGCAGTACCAGCATCAACAACAAAGTGAAGTTCTTATGCCGTTTCATGTCGATGAATACTTCGTGATTAGATATAAATAAAGAGTATGTGACTGGAACATCCCGTAAACGATGGAGGAATCTACCACATAAAAATGACAGCACAACTATATGGCGATGACTGGAGAGGAATTTCAGGCAGGTTTTGTAAACAATAATCGGCAACAAATGTTGCCATTCTGCGTCAGGACAGACGCAGCAGGATAGCCCCCGCCGCAATGCCGCAGGCGGCGACGATTCGCAGGGCGATAAGCTTCTCTTTGAGCAGCACGAACGCGATGACGGCGCCGAATAAAATCGAGGTTTCTCGCAGCGCGGCCACCACCGCCAGCGGCGCCTGGGTCATCGCCCACAGCGCCAGACCGTATGATCCCATGGTACTCAGGCCGCCGATCGCGCCTTTTTTCCAGTGCTGACGCAGGTAGCGGCTGGCTTGCTGGCGACGAGCGACCATCGACCAGCTCAGCAGGCAGCAGCCGTTCATCAAAAAGGACCACAGCGTGTAGCCCAGCGCCGTATCCGACAACCGCACGCCGGTACCATCAACCAACGTATAGCCGGCGATAAAACAGGCGTTGATCAGTGCGAGGGTGATGCCGTAGCCGGAGCGAGTCCGGCCGTTGCAGGCCATGGCGAGGATCGCCAGACAGATTACGCCAATCCCCGTCCATGCCAGCGGCGACAGCGTGTCGCCGAGGAACGCGACGCTAATCACCGCCACCAGCAGCGGCGCGGTGCCGCGCATCAATGGATAGGTCTGGCTCATGTCGGAGACCTGGTAGGTTTTGGCGACCAGAACGGTGTATACCACCTGCAATGCGCTGGAAAGCGCCAGATACGGCACGCTGGCCAGGGAGGGCTGCGGTGCGAAAGGCAAGGCCGCGAGGGCGATAAGCGCGGCAGAGCCGCTCACGCCAATCGCCGCGTACAGCTTATCTCCACTTGCTTTGACGATAGCATTCCAGCTGGCATGCAGCAGAGCGGCGAACAGCAGAACGCAGAAAACGGTTATCGTCATGGCAGGTGTGCGGGTGAGTGAGCGGGTCCTGGCACTGTAACACGGGGGTTTTCACCCGACCAGCCGCGCTTAAAGCGAGCAGAACAGGCGATGAGTGACCCGCGGCTCATCATAAACCGGGCGAAACCCAAGCGATTCATAAAACGGCCACGCCGACGGCGGCGCGTGCGTGTTGAGAAAATCAAACCAGGTGCCGGAGTGGGTGATGACCGCCACCAGCAGTTGCTGGCCGATATTCTGCCGCCGGAAGGCGTCGCTGATATATAAATGGCGGATGCGCCCGGCTCGCAGCTGCGGGCTGAAGGGGTCAATATTCAGCCCGCAAACCCCCACCAGCTGCCCGGCGACAAAGGCGCCCAGCAGTTTTTCCCCAGGCGCGCTAAAGCGGTTTTTGCCGCTTTGCCAGTTCTCCGCCAGGCGGCGCAGCATATTGAAATGTTGGGCGAGACTTTCACTGCGCAAAGCAATAAACCCGGGGTCGTCGGGCGTGGTGGCGGCAATCAACAGCGGTGGCATGATTTTCTCCAGTAAGTCAGCACAAGGTTAATGGGAACCGCCTGTAGAGGGGCGGTGTCCCGCCCCTCCCAGGTGCGACTTGAACCTGAATCAGCGTAGCTGTTTCAGGACGGCATCAAGCAGTTGCAACACGGCAACCATGAGTTTCAGGATAAGAACAACAATATCCACGGCACCCATACGCGTCTCCCCTGGTACAGGAGCACGACCGGCTGGCGTACCTTTCCGCCGCCTGTTGCCAGCCAGGATATACGCCGCCTGCCGGGACACGTTGCCGTGGCTGACAGGCATTAGCGTATTTGTTGACGTAACACAGTGTGCTCTCTCGGGGTTAAGGCGCTGACGGCACCACCCGTTTCAGCCAGGACTTTATTGCGCCGGTGATACATGCGGCCCCGAATGACACAATGCGTACGTTTTCAGTATAAACAAATACTGTATATATAAACAGTATTTTCTCGACAAAATGGCGCTCGCCATCCATACTCTACTTTGGCAAAAACCGGGGTGAAAATTGCGTGAACGTCTGCGCGCGCGTATACTTTCAGCGTTGACGTAATACAGTGTACTTGCGGTTACCAGCCGTAAAATGCTGAGAAAAACCTCGCTCCGGCGGGGTTTTTTGTTTTTTCGACCGCTCAGAAATTGTGATCCTTCACACAAATCCTCGTGGATGAAAATAAATCCGTTGTTTAATCGCGGCAGCTGTGTTTGTATAAATTCAGTTAAATTTTCGACACAACAGGTCCCTAATGAACGCTGCCACTCTGACTTCGACCCTACTAAAAACCGCGCCTGCCGCGGTGGTCGTCGTGTCTGTGGTGGTCGTCGTCGGCAACGCGCCGTAGGGTCCGGAACAACACGATTCCAAACCCCGCCGGCGCAAACCGGGCGGGGTTTTTTTTCGACACTCGCCCGGTAAGTCGGCTCAAAATAAAAGGACTGGAGCATGGCAAGTTCGGGCACAACAGCAGAAAAAATGCGCTTTACCGGCGCGCAGTTAGTTATTCATTTACTGGAACGCCAGGGGATCACCACCGTTGCGGGCATCCCGGGCGGCTCAATCCTTCCCATCTATGACGCATTAAGCCAAAGCACGCAGATTCGCCACGTTCTGGCGCGTCACGAGCAGGGGGCGGGTTTTATCGCTCAGGGGATGGCGCGTACTGAGGGCAAACCGGCGGTCTGTATGGCCTGTAGCGGCCCGGGTGCCACCAACCTGATCACCGCCATCGCCGATGCGCGTCTGGACTCGATTCCGCTGGTGTGCATTACCGGCCAGGTTCCGGCATCCATGATCGGGACCGACGCGTTCCAGGAAGTCGACACCTACGGTATCTCTATCCCCATCACTAAACATAACTACCTGGTCCGCGATATTGCCGAACTGCCGCAGGTGATGAGCGACGCTTTCCGCATTGCTCAGTCCGGCCGCCCGGGCCCGGTGTGGATAGATATTCCTAAGGATGTGCAGGCGGCGACCATCGAGCTGGAGGTGTTACCGGAGCCGGGCACGCGCACCGCGCCGCCGACATTTGACCGCGCCAGCGTCCACGATGCGGCGACGATGATCAATGCGGCTAAACGCCCGGTACTTTATCTGGGCGGCGGGGTGATTAATGCTCCTGAGCAGGTGCGTGCGCTGGCGGAAAAAGCGAACCTGCCTACCACCATGACCCTGATGGCGCTGGGGATGCTGCCGAAGGCGCACCCGCTGTCGCTGGGCATGCTGGGGATGCACGGCGCGCGTAGCACCAACTTTATTCTGCAGGAAGCGGATTTACTGATTGTTTTAGGCGCGCGTTTTGATGACCGGGCGATTGGTAAAACCGAGCAGTTCTGCCCGAACGCGAAAATTATTCACGTCGATATCGACCGTTCCGAGCTGGGTAAAATCAAGCAGCCGCACGTGGCGATTCAAGGGGATGTGGCCGACGTTCTGGCGCAGCTGACGCCGCAGGTCGCCGCCCAGCCGCGCGACGAGTGGCGCCAGCTGGTGGCGGATCTGCAGCGCGAGTTCCCTTCCCCGATTCCGCAGGAGAGCGACCCGCTCACCCATTATGGCCTGATCAACGCCGTTGCTGCCTGCGTTAACGATGAGGCGATCGTCACCACCGACGTCGGCCAGCATCAGATGTGGGTCGCCCAGGCGTATCCGCTGAATCGCCCGCGTCAATGGCTGACTTCCGGCGGGCTGGGGACCATGGGGTTCGGTCTGCCGGCAGCGGTCGGAGCGGCGTTGGCTAATCCACAGCGTAAAGTCATCTGCTTTTCCGGCGACGGCAGCCTGATGATGAACATCCAGGAGATGGCCACCGCGGCGGAAAACCAGCTGGATGTGAAAATCATCCTGATGAATAACGAAGCGCTGGGGCTGGTCTATCAGCAGCAGAGCCTGTTTTATCAGCAGGGGGTATTTGCCGCGACCTATCCCGGAATGATTAACTTTATGCAGATTGCCGCCGGCTTTGGCCTGCAAACCTGCGATTTAAATCACGAAGCCGACCCGCAGGCAGCGCTGCAGGCGATCATCGATCGTCCCGGTCCGGCGCTGATTCATGTGCGCATTGATGCGGAAGAGAAAGTCTATCCGATGGTTCCGCCGGGAGCGGCAAATACAGAAATGGTGGGGGAATAAACCATGCAACAGCAGACTCATGACAACGTTATTCTGGAACTCACCGTCCGCAACCATCCGGGGGTGATGACCCACGTCTGTGGCCTGTTTGCCCGCCGCGCGTTTAACGTCGAAGGCATTCTTTGCTTGCCGATTCAGAACAGCAACCACAGCCGCATCTGGCTCCTGGTGAACGATGACCAGCGGCTGGGGCAGATGATCAGCCAGATTGAAAAACTGGAAGACGTGGAGAAGGTGGCGCGTAACCAGTCCGATCCTTCCATGTTTAATAAAATTGCCGTCTTCTTTGAGTAAGAGCCTGTCCCGTCAGGCGATTTGATTTGCCATCCTGGCTCTGGGCAGTGCTCCAAATCCTCACGTACTGCGTGTACGTGGCGGTTTTTGCGCTGCCCATGTCCAGACGGGCTGCAACAATCTACGTCTGGCGGGATGGCGCTAAGTTATTCGCTTTCAGAGTCCGGGGTGATGACTTTTACCGACCCGTTCCGGCAGTGCGCGGCATAGTCTGCCGGTAACGGGCGATCGCTTATCAGCACATCAAAGGCTGGCAGCGGCGCAATACTGGCAGGCGCAACATCGTCGAACAGCGCGTAGCGGGCGAGCAGGATTTTCCGCAGGCCGCGATCCATCGCTTGACGTTTGGTGGCGAGGTCGTCGGGATTAAACCAGCTGACGCCAAAATGTTCGTGAACGCCGCTGGCGGAGATAAACACTTTACGCGGATTGAGCGAATCCAGCGCTGAAGGGTTACTGGTATCGTAGAAGGCATCGCTCTTCGCCCGATAGGTGCCTCCGCATAAGATGGCGGTGGCGTTGGGCTTTTCATTTAAGGCCATAAACACCCGATGTGAATAGCAAATACCGGTAAAGATAATGTCATCGGGGATCATATTAATGACCAGCGGCATTTCGCTGCCGTTATCAAAAAAGACCAGGTCGTTTTCGCTGACCAGGCCGGCGGCGAGGATGGCAATCGGCAGATCGTCGCGATGATGGGCTGCTTTTGTCGCCAGTGCTGGCGTGACGGAAGGCGATGAGGGTTTGTTGACCATCACCACATAGCCGCCCAGCAGCGTAAGCGGCAGCGGTTCGTCGTTTTCCTGGCTGAGATCCCGGCGAATGGTCATCACAGAGACCTCCAGCATACGCGCGGCGTCTTTAAGATGGATGCGGTCGGTTTTCTTCAGCAGTTCCATCAGGCGACGTATACGTTCTTTTTGCTTGGTCTCCATTCACACTCTCCGTAATTCATGTGGCAAATGTTCTTTTTGTAACATTTTGTCCCTGCTGAAACATTATGCATTCACATTACTATACTGCGGCCACTGCAGAATTAAAAGCCTGATTGATCTCGTTTTTGTTAAAATAAATTCTTTATTTTCAGTTTGTTGTGTTGTTATTTTCAATGTTTGTTTTTCTTCATCTCACGATTCTTCACATTTCTCTGGTTGATAAATAAACATTAAATGATACTGCAATCGCGATCATGGTCACAAATGGTACTAAAGTAACATGATAATGTTACGATAATATCATTGTTATGTGATTGTTTCTGAGAGGTAGTAAAATGGATATCGCGGTTATTGGCTCCAACATGGTGGACCTCATCACCTACACCAACCAGATGCCGAAAGAGGGGGAAACCCTTGAGGCACCGGCATTCAAAATTGGCTGCGGCGGGAAAGGGGCCAACCAGGCCGTGGCGGCCGCTAAGCTCAATTCGAAAGTGCTGATGTTGACCAAGGTGGGAGATGATATCTTTGCGGATAACACAATTCGCAATCTTGAGTCCTGGGGCATCAATACCACCTATGTTGAGAAAGTCCCCTGCACCAGCAGCGGCGTAGCGCCGATCTTCGTGAATGCTAACTCCAGCAACAGCATTCTTATTATTAAGGGTGCCAACAAATTCCTCTCTCCTGAAGATATCGATCGTGCCGCCGAGGATTTAAAAAAATGCCAGCTGATTATTTTGCAGCTTGAGGTGCAACTGGAGACGGTTTACCACGCGATCGAATTTGGTAAAAAGCACGGTATTGAAGTGTTATTAAATCCGGCGCCAGCTCTGCGTGAATTAGATATGTCTTATGCCTGCAAATGTGATTTCTTTGTCCCCAATGAGACCGAGCTGGAGATATTAACCGGCCTGCCTGTAGATACTTACGATAATATTCGTATCGCCGCCCGCAGCCTCGTGGAAAAGGGCCTCAACAATATTATTGTGACCATGGGTGAGAAAGGCGCGCTGTGGATGACGCGCACTCAGGAAGTGCATGTCCCGGCCTTTAAAGTCAGCGCGGTAGATACCAGCGGCGCAGGCGATGCCTTTATCGGTTGTTTTGCTCATTATTACGTCCAGAGCGGAGATGTTGAATCCGCCATGAAAAAAGCCGTGCTCTTTGCCGCCTTTAGCGTCACCGGGAAAGGCACGCAATCATCTTATCCCAGTATTGAGCAGTTTAATGAATATCTGTCGTTAAACGAATAATCACCCTGCACTGTAAAAGGTAGCACTATGAACGATAAAAACATCATTCAGATGCCTGACGGCTATCTGAACAAAACCCCTCTGTTCCAGTTTATTTTGTTATCATGCTTATTCCCGTTATGGGGATGTGCTGCGGCCTTAAATGATATTTTAATTACGCAGTTTAAAAGCGTATTTGCATTAAGTAACTTTGCCTCCGCACTGGTCCAGAGTGCATTTTATGGCGGTTATTTTTTAATTGCGATTCCGGCGTCGTTAGTGATTAAAAACACCAGCTATAAAGTCGCTATTCTCACGGGGCTGACGCTGTATATCGTCGGCTGCACGCTCTTTTTCCCGGCATCGCACATGGCAACCTACACCATGTTCCTGGCCGCGATTTTCGCGATTGCCATCGGCCTGAGCTTTCTCGAGACGGCAGCGAACACCTACAGCTCGATGATTGGCCCGAAAAGCCATGCCACGCTGCGCCTGAACATCAGCCAGACTTTTTATCCGATTGGCGCGGCAGCCGGTATTTTGCTGGGTAAATATCTGGTCTTTTCCGATGGCGAAAGTCTGGAAAAACAGATGGCCGGCATGAATGCCGAGCAGATTCATAATTTTAAAGTTCTGATGCTGGAAAACACCCTTGAGCCTTATAAGTACATGATCATGGTGCTGGTGGTGGTCATGGTGCTGTTCCTGCTGACGCGCTTCCCGACCTGTAAAGTTGCGCAGACGGCGAACCATAAACGCCCGTCGGCGGCCGACACGCTGCGCTACCTGGCCAGCAACGCACGTTTTCGTCGCGGAATTGTCGCTCAGTTCTTGTATGTCGGTATGCAGGTCACCGTCTGGTCGTTCACCATTCGCCTTGCGCTGGAGCTGGGTGATATCAACGAGCGCGATGCCTCAACGTTTATGGTCTACAGCTTTGCCTGCTTCTTTATCGGTAAGTTTATCGCCAATATCTTAATGACCCGCTTCACGCCGGAAAAAGTGCTGATTCTCTACTCGGTTATCGGCGCGCTGTTCCTTGCGTATGTGGCGCTGGCGCCGAGCTTTAGCGCGGTCTACGTGGCGGTGCTGGTGAGCGTGCTGTTCGGACCATGCTGGGCAACTATCTATGCCGGTACGCTTGATACGGTGGATAACGAACACACCGAGATGGCCGGTGCGGTGATTGTGATGGCGATTATTGGCGCTGCCGTCGTCCCTGCGATTCAGGGCTTTGTGGCCGATATGTTCCACTCGCTGCAGGTCTCTTTCCTGGTGCCGATGCTGTGCTTCATCTACGTCGGCATCTATTTCTGGCGTGAATGCAAAGTCCGCCGTGCGCTGACTGAAGCGACGGTATCCTGAGGAGAATGCTGATGACGACACGCTTACCTTTATGGCGCCAGCTCTTTGGCGAGCAACCGCGCACGCTGCTGGCGAATGATGACTTCACGGTAACGGCTTTCCGCTACGCCAGCGGCGTAGAGGGGCTGCGGGTAGAAAACGCGCGCGGCTATCTGGTGATTCTGCCCTGGCTGGGGCAAATGATCTGGGATGCCGAGTTTGACGGCCACGATCTGACCATGCGCAATATGTTCAGCGAACCGAAGCCGGCGGCGGAGGTGGTGGCTACCTACGGCTGCTTCGCTTTCCACTCAGGACTGTTGGCGAACGGCTGTCCGTCGCCGCAGGATACCCACCCGCTGCATGGTGAAATGGCCTGCGCGGCCATGGATGAAGCCTGGCTTGAACTGGAGGCCGACTGCCTGCGCGTGGCGGGGCGCTACGAATACGTGATGGGCTTTGGTCATCACTATGAGGCGCGGCCGACGGTGGCCTTACGGCGAGCCAGCGCGCTGTTTGATATCCAGATGACGGTGACCAATCTCGCCTCTGTCGCCATGCCGCTGCAGTACATGTGCCATATGAACTATGCCTATGTGGCGCAGGCGACCTTCAGCCAGAATATCCCGGATGAAGCGCTCTCGCTGCGCGAGTCGGTACCGGCCCATGTACAGCCGACGGAATCGTGGCTGGCGTTCAATCAGCGTCTCCTGCAAGGCGAAGCCTCGCTGACCACGTTGTGTGAGCCTCAGTATTACGATCCGGAAATCGTCTTTTTTGCCGATAAGCTGGATCGCTACACCGATAGCCCGGAATTTCGCATGATAGCGCCGGATGGCACCACGTTTGTTACGCGGTTCTCCAGCACTGAGTTCAATTATGTTACCCGCTGGATCCTCTATAACGGCGATCAGCAGGTTGCCGCCTTCGCGCTGCCCGCCACCTGTCGGCCTGAGGGATTCCTCGCGGCTCAGCGTAATGGCAGTCTGATTTCGCTGGCGCCGCAGCAAACCCGGAGCTTCACGGTGACCACCGGTATCGCCTGAGGCGGATAATCCTGCGCAAGGCTTGAACAACAACGTGCTTATCGTTAAGGTAAGCGCGTTTTTTAACCCGCCAGGATACGCCATGACCACCATTGCCCTTATTGACGATCATCTTATCGTCCGCTCCGGATTTGCGCAGCTGCTGGGGCTGGAAGCCGATTTCCAGGTGGTCGCTGAATTCGGTTCCGCCCGTGAAGCGTTGAGCGGACTGCCTGGGCGCGGTGTACAGGTCTGTATTTGTGATATCTCGATGCCGGATATGTCAGGGCTTGAGCTGCTCAGCCAACTGCCGAAAGGCATGGCGACCGTCATGCTCTCCGTCCACGATAGCCCGGCGCTGGTGGAACAGGCGCTGAATGCTGGCGCCCGCGGTTTTCTCTCCAAACGCTGTAGCCCGGATGAGCTGATCGCCGCGGTCAGAACGGTGGCGGCTGGCGGCTGTTACCTGACGCCGGATATCGCCATGAAGCTGGCGGCAGGCCGCCAGGACCCGCTCACCCGCCGCGAGCGGCAGGTCGCGGAAAAGCTGGCGCAGGGGATGGCGGTGAAAGAGATCGCCGCTGAGCTGGCATTGTCGCCAAAAACCGTGCATGTGCATCGCGCGAATTTGCTGGAAAAGCTGGGCGTCAGCAACGATGTTGAGCTGGCGCGGCGTATGTTCGATAGCTGGCAATGAGACCGTTACTCTCCCGGCTGCTTTCGGTGGCCGGCTGCTTCTGCATTTTCTCCGCCGCGTGGTTCTGCCTGTGGAGCATCAGCCTGCATCTGGTCGAACGGGCGGATCTTGCCGTTCTGCTGTTCCCCTTTGGTCTGCGGCTGGGTCTGATGCTTCAGTGCCCGCGCGGCTACTGGCCGGTGTTGCTGGGCGCTGAATGGCTGCTGATCTTCTGGCTGGCGCAGGAAGTGGCGCTGGCGCATCCGATAATATTGATGATCGGTAGCGTGCTGGCGCTGCTGCCGGTGGCGCTCATTTCGCGCTATCGTCACCAGCGCGACTGGCTCACATTGCTGCGGCAGGGTGCCGCGCTGATTGCCGCCGCGCTGCTGCAATCGCTGCCGTGGATGAGCGAAGGGAGCGACGGACTGAACGCGCTGTTGCTGACGTTAACCGGCGGCCTGACGCTGGCTCCGACCTGTCTGGTTATCTGGCACTATCTCACCAGTACCGTCTGGCGACCGCTGGGGCCATCGCTGGTTTCACAGCCGATCAACTGGCGAGGGCGGCATCTGATCTGGTATCTGCTGCTGTTTAGCGTCAGCCTCTGGCTCCAGCTGGGACTGCCCGCCGAACTGTCGCGTTTTACCCCTTTCTGCCTGGCGCTGCCGATCATCGCACTCGCCTGGCATTACGGCTGGCAGGGGGCGCTGATCGCCGCGCTGATGAACGCTATCGCGTTAATCGCCAGCCAGACCTGGCACGATCATCCGGTGGATTTGCTGCTCTCGCTGCTGGCGCAGAGCCTGACCGGGCTGCTGTTGGGCGCCGGGATTCAGCGTCTGCGCGAACTGAACCAGTCGCTGCAAAATGAACTGGCGCGCAACCAGCGGCTGGCGGAGCGGCTACTGGAAACCGAAGAGAGCGTGCGCCGGGACGTGGCGCGCGAACTGCATGATGACATCGGCCAGACCATTACCGCGATTCGCACTCAGGCCGGGATTGTGCAGCGTCTGGCGCCGGAAAACGGCGGCGTGAAACAGAGCGGCCAGCTTATTGAACAGCTTTCGCTCGGAGTTTACGACTCGGTTCGTCGCCTGCTGGGCCGCCTGCGTCCGCGTCAGCTCGACGACCTGCCCCTTGAACAGGCGGTACGTTCGCTGATGCGCGAAATGGAGCTGGAAGATAGCGGGATGATCAGCCATCTCGACTGGCGCATCGATGAGGCCGCCTTAAGCGAAAACCAGCGCGTGACGCTGTTTCGCGTCTGCCAGGAGGGGCTGAATAACATCGTTAAGCATGCCAACGCCAGCGCGGTGACGCTGCAAGGCTGGCAGCAGGATGAGCGGCTGATGCTGGTACTTGAGGATGATGGCTGCGGGCTGCCGCCGGGGACCGGGCAGCAGGGCTTTGGCCTGACCGGTATGCGCGAACGGGTGACGGCGCTGGGCGGCACGCTCACTATCTCCTGTACGCACGGCACCCGGGTCTGCGTCAGCCTGCCGCGCCGTTATGTTTGAGGAGTGATGATGCTGAGCTTTCTGAAATCCCCACCCGATGCCGATCCGATCGCCGATAAGCAGGCGCTGGATGAGCGCTACCGCTACTGGCGGCGCCATATTCTGCTGACCATCTGGCTGGGCTATGCCCTGTTTTATTTCACGCGCAAAAGCTTTAACGCCGCGGTGCCGGAAATTCTCGCCAGCAACGTCCTGACCCGCAGCGATATTGGCCTGCTGGCGACGCTGTTTTACATCACCTACGGGCTGTCGAAGTTTTTCTCCGGCATCGTCAGCGACCGCTCCAACGCCCGCTATTTTATGGGCCTTGGACTCATTGCTACCGGGATAGTGAATATTCTGTTCGGCTTTTCCACTTCGCTATGGGCGTTTGCGCTGCTGTGGGCGCTGAACGCCTTTTTCCAGGGCTGGGGATCGCCGGTGTGCGCCCGTCTGCTGACGGCCTGGTATTCGCGTACCGAGCGCGGCGGCTGGTGGGCGCTGTGGAATACCGCGCATAACGTCGGCGGGGCGCTGATTCCGATGGTGGTCGGCGCGGCGGCGCTGCACTACGGCTGGCGAACCGGGATGATGATTGCCGGGACGCTGGCGATTCTCGCCGGGCTGTTCCTCTGCTGGCGGCTGCGCGACCGGCCGCAGGTTGTTGGGCTGCCCGCGGTGGGCGACTGGCGGCATGACGAGCTGGAGATTGCCCAGCAGCAGGAAGGGGCGGGGCTGACGCGCAAAGAGATCCTCACCAAATACGTGCTGCTGAACCCCTATATCTGGCTGCTGTCGCTGTGCTACGTGCTGGTCTACGTGGTGCGGGCGGCGATTAACGACTGGGGCAACCTGTATATGTCGGAGACGCTGGGCGTCGACCTGGTGACCGCCAATTCGGCGGTGACGATGTTCGAGCTGGGCGGTTTTATTGGCGCGCTGGTGGCAGGCTGGGGGTCGGATAAGCTGTTCAACGGCAACCGAGGGCCGATGAACCTGATTTTCGCCGCCGGTATTTTGCTCTCGGTCGGCAGTTTATGGCTGATGCCTTTCGCCAGCTATGTGATGCAGACCGCCTGCTTCTTTACCACCGGTTTCTTTGTGTTTGGCCCCCAGATGCTGATTGGTATGGCGGCGGCGGAGTGTTCCCACAAAGAAGCGGCGGGGGCGGCAACCGGATTTGTCGGGCTGTTTGCCTATCTCGGGGCGTCGCTTTCCGGCTGGCCGCTGGCGCAGGTCATGGAAATCTGGCACTGGAGCGGTTTTTTCGTGGTCATCGCTATTGCCGCCGGGATTTCCGCGCTGCTGCTGCTGCCGTTTTTAAACGCTCAGGCGCCGAGAACCGCTCACGAAGCGTGACCTGTCTCTCCTTTTTACTCTGATTGGGACAAAACTAAGAAATTTTCCCGGTTCCGCCTGGACGCTGTCTCAGGCCAGCCGCGCCGCGGCTTTTTACAATGCCTGCCATTCGCAGGTATAAAAATTAGCCCGGAGTGTCCTATGCTGGCTTTTCTAAACCAGGTGCGCAAGCCGACCCTGGATCTGCCGCTCGACGTGCGGCGTAAAATGTGGTTCAAACCGTTCATGCAGTCCTATCTGGTGGTCTTCATCGGCTACCTGACGATGTATCTGATCCGCAAAAACTTTAACATCGCCCAGAACGACATGATCTCCACCTACGGGTTGAGCATGACCCAACTGGGGATGATTGGCCTTGGCTTCTCGATCACCTACGGCGTGGGTAAAACGCTGGTGTCCTACTACGCGGACGGGAAAAATACCAAGCAGTTCCTGCCGTTTATGCTGATTCTTTCCGCCATCTGTATGCTCGGCTTCAGCGCCAGTATGGGGGCCGGCTCAACCAGTCTGTTCCTGATGATCGCCTTCTATGCGCTGAGCGGTTTCTTCCAGAGCACCGGCGGTTCGTGTAGCTATTCAACCATTACCAAATGGACGCCACGTCGTAAGCGCGGCACCTTCCTCGGTTTCTGGAATATCTCTCACAACCTCGGCGGCGCGGGCGCGGCGGGCGTGGCGCTGTTCGGCGCGAACTATTTGTTCGACGGCCACGTCATCGGCATGTTCATCTTCCCGTCGATTATTGCGCTGATTGTCGGCTTTATCGGTCTGCGTTTTGGTAGCGACTCGCCGGAATCCTACGGCCTCGGCAACGCGGAAGAGCTGTTCGGCGAAGAGATCAGCGAAGAAGACAAAGAAACCGAAGAGAACGCTATGACCAAATGGCAGATTTTCGTCGAGTATGTGCTGAAAAATAAAGTCATCTGGCTGCTGTGCTTCTCCAACATTTTCCTTTATGTGGTGCGCATCGGTATCGATCAGTGGTCGACGGTCTATGCCTTCCAGGAGCTGAAGCTCTCCAAAGAGGTGGCGATTCAGGGCTTTACTCTGTTTGAAGTGGGCGCGCTGGTCGGAACGTTGCTGTGGGGCTGGCTGTCGGATCTGGCGAACGGCCGTCGTGCGCTGGTGGCCTGTATCGCGCTGGCGTTAATTATCGCGACCCTCGGGGTTTACCAGCATGCCAGCAATCAGTATGTCTACCTGATGTCGCTGTTTGCTTTAGGCTTCCTGGTGTTTGGCCCGCAGCTGCTGATCGGCGTTGCGGCGGTGGGCTTCGTCCCGAAAAAGGCCATTGGCGCGGCGGACGGCATCAAAGGCACCTTCGCTTACCTGATCGGCGACAGCTTTGCCAAACTGGGACTGGGGATGATTGCCGACGGCACGCCGGTCTTTGGCCTGACCGGCTGGGCCGGTACCTTTGCGGCGCTGGATGCGGCGGCTATCGGCTGTATCTGCCTGATGGCTATCGTCGCGGTGTTTGAAGAACGTAAAATTCGCCGCGAGAAGAAGAAATCCATTTTGCAGAATGCCTGAGTAATCAGTATGGGTAACGTTGCCCGGCAGTGATGCCGGGTTTTTTTATTACATCATCAGGGAATGACTCAAATGGGCGACGACATCGTTGAGTGAAATTTGTACCCAATAATGGCTCTCTTCGTCGTAGAATGTCACCTCGGTCTCATTGCCATCAATAAGTAAAATAAAGCGAGCCCCCTGACGCTGGGCATTTTTTTGTCTGGTTGCGAGACGCAAAGAAGAACAATCATTCAGAATGCTTAAATGCGGAAAACTACGGCGTAGGCGCCGGCCCAGGGTTAATGCGACGCTGCGGGCTCTTTCCTGACAGGGAATAATCACCAGATCAATATGCTTGCCGGGGAGGTTAACTTTTTTTGTACTGCTTAGCAGATGCATGATGGGTTCCAGCATAAAAGCAAACCCACAGGCGGAAACGGGGTGGCCGATCAGTTGGCTGGCAGTATGATCATACCGTCCTCCCCGGCATAATAATTGATGGCGATGCGGAGCATCAGAGTGCCACTCAAAAATAAGATCATTGTAGTTATTCACGGGAAAAAGTTTGCGATCGTGGGTAAACGGGATATGCAAGGCCGCCAGGATGTCACAGAGCTGAGTGAACCGCTGACGCGAGGGTGGTGATATCCATGACTCTAATTGAGGCGCTTGTTCTGCAAGACGTTGCATTAAACTGTCTTTGTCGGTTAATAAACGTTCCGGATGGGTATTGAGCCAGTTAAGTTGTTGGGCATTCAACAGCGCGACGAAAGGACGATAGTATTGCTGGAGGGCGTGTCGAAAATGGATAAACTCTTCCTTGTTTCCAGTAGTATTCACTTTGAGTTCGATGAATGGTAATAATTGAAGGGATTTAAAAAAATCGAATTGTAGGGAGATAAGTTCGATTTCAATACCAATGTCGGAATAACCAAAGGTCTCAACACCCAGTTGATGAAACTGGCTAATATTTTGCTGTTGCTGACGGCGAAACATAGTCCCCTGATACCAGACCCGCGTTTCAGTTTGCAAATTTTGATACTGTGAAAGTAGCCGTAAACACCCCATGGTGCCATCACCGCGAAGTAATGCCTGATGATTTAATAATAGCTCACCTGAGTCAGAACAAAAAGACTGAGTTAAATCTTCCTCAAGTTTTTCTAGCAATGGCGTTCGTATTTCGTGATAACAATACTGACGTAATAGATATTCTGCTTTTTTTTCTAGCCATTCCCAGGTTGCTGCAGGATTGTAGTCATGTTTTCTCGGGCGGCCTATTTTTCGTGGGCGTAAATTTCGTTGGAGTTTTTCCTCAAGCGATTTAGAGTATGCGGTTGTAGCCAGCAGACAATTTTGGGTTAATGCAGACTCAATACGCGTTATTATTGCCGGGCTCATGTTGCCAAGACAAAACTGTTGATAAATATTTCGCCGTTGTAATGAATTCTCACCCAGGCGTAAATACTCGTCATGAGGAGTAATTCTAGCCTCTGGTGTATCGGCGGAACTATGATGAGTCAATTCATCAGTGCAGTGGTATTCAATATATTTTTTAACGAGTAAAAAATACGCATTGGGTTCGACAGGACTGCAATCGTAACGACTATCCCACAGCGTACCATGCCGCTGATGTCGGTGATTGAAGTCATGGGTGTAACCTTTTCCAAGGTGCTGCATAAAACGTCCCAGACTTTCTTTATCTGGAGCTGAAAGCAGCAATATTATTTTTTGCAAAGACAATGAATATGCATGCAATTTTATGTTGTAAATAGCTAATGCATTATCAATGCAATGATAAAGATTGCTAATGTCTGCATCATCCTTAAATATAACCTCATCGTTATGCCCTGACAGTTTTACAAGATGAGGGATACCATCAATGAATAATCTGCTTTTTCGTGGCATGGTTAAATTACTTAATTAGATGGTGGTAATATAATGAGGGATGACGGTTTTATTATAATTGTCATGGTGTGAATCATTCCCATCCCCATGTTTGAATATCTTACAGGAGCTACCAAAAAACGACAAGAGTAGTTTGATAGCTCAGTTTTTTATTTGTGACTAATTTCTGAAATTTGTAATTTGACTTGCTCTATACTCATGGATTCTTGCTTGTTATTTCGCAAATTCCAAAGGCGAAGTTTCTCATCATTATTAATCGTAAGGATGTATTGGCAACCGCTTTTAAGCGCATTTTGATGTTGCCGCTTTAATTTTGCACCGCTGCAATCAGTCAAGATGTTTAAACCAGGTAGATCCCTGCGAAGCAGACAAGCCAGCATCTGGGCGCGAACACCACCATCATTTAGCTCACAGGTAATCGCGATGTCAGGTGCTGATTGCCATTGCGGGTTCTGGCCGTCATAAACGGTCTGTAGCAGTAAGAGTAAGCGTTCTATACCGATGGCAAAACCACATGCGGGAAGTTTCTTGCCGCTAAACAGTTCTGCGAGGCCATCGTAGCGTCCACCACCACAAACGGTACCCTGAGATCCTAAATCATCTGTAACCCATTCAAAGACGGTTCGAGAGTAATAATCTAAGCCGCGTACCAGACGTGGGTTAATTTTATAGGTAATGCCGGCGTTATCTAAAATCGTCCGCAGGGTATCAAAATGCTGACGAGACTCCGCACCTAAAAAATCAAGCAGACGTGGAGCTTGTTCGATAACGTTCTGAAGGTCAGGATTTTTACTGTCGAGAATACGTAATGGGTTAATGGCAAGGCGTTTTACGCTATCTTCGTCGAGCAGAGTGGTATGCTGAGTGAACCATTTGACCAGCTCTTCGCGATGCGTCTGCCGTTCTGCGGAGGTGCCGAGTGAGTTTATTTCAAGGCGGACGTTCTGCGTAATATTTAAATCTTCAAAGAGATCCCGGACCATAAAAATGAGCTCGGCATCCACGTCGGCGCCGGACATACCGAATGCTTCTATGCCAAATTGTGTAAACTGACGTAAGCGGCCTTTTTGCGGGCGCTCATAACGAAACATTGGTCCTTGATACCACAAACGCTGTGACTTGTTATAGCACATATTATTTTCCAGCACTGCACGCATACAGCCGCTGGTTCCTTCAGGCCTGAGAGTGATATGTTCACCACTTTTATCTTTGAAATCATACATTTCTTTTGAGACGATATCGGTCGCTTCGCCCACAGCCCGTTCGAACAGCGTCACGGGTTCGAGCAGTGGCAACCGCATCTCCTGATATCCGTAACGAAATGCCATATGGTGGAGCTTTCTTTCCAGCCACTGCCACATGGGGGTTTCATCCGGAAGAACGTCTCTCATACCTCGTATAGCCTGGATCTTGCTCATGACAACTCCTTATTTAAATGAGAAAAAGATGGTTTTGTTGGGCGCGTTTCCGAGACGTCATTTTTTTGACGATGACGCCTGGCAATGTAGAAAAGATAAAGAGGGAGAGTGGCCAGCTGTAAAACGATTCCCCATACTACCGTCGCCGGGCTTTCTGTTATAAGGGCTAACGTGATAAAACAAAGCGCAACGAAGCTGAGGCAGCAGTAGCAATAGAAGTTTGTATGTTTCTTCTGGCGATTGATGACCATCATTACCGGGAGTGAGATGGCGGCAAAAGCGTAGGGTAGAAGGCTGGCAGTGATGGCCAGGGTAATAATGGTTTTGAACTGGCTTTGTAAATCGGGTGACAGCGTTAACAGCAGGAGCAGGGTCATCAAAGATGCAGTGAAAACGAGCCCTGCCCACGGAACACCATGGCGATTTATTCGTGCAAAAAAATCCGGTAAAAGTCCATCCTCTGCGGCGGCTCTGGGGACTTCTGTCTGGAGAATTTGCCAGCCAGGCATCGCGCCAAGACAGGCGATAACCACCATAGCGGAAATCAGAGAGCCAGCGACTTTCCCCCACATCGCGGCAGCGCTGTCGGCAAAGGGGGATGATGAATTCACCAGAACATCATGTGGCAGTATGCCCATCATGACATTGGTGGATGTGGCATAGCATAAACCTGCAATGGCTAAGCCCAGTAAGGTCGCCAGAGGGACTGTACGACGGGGATTTTTTACCTGCCCAAAAGAGACTGATGCCGATTCAATACCAAGGAATCCCCATAACGATATCATGGCGGCGTTAATAATGGCCTGCAGGTCGCTATGGTTACTGACATTCCAGCTTATCTGATAACGCCCGGCATCAAAATGCCACCAGCCCAGCATACCAATGCTCAGGATGGCCACCACCATGCACCCACCGGTAAACAGCTGAGCGTACCCCACCAGCTTTGCACCTCTTAATCCCCACAGGACAGAGAGCCACAACAAGATAATACAAGCGCTGGTGCCGTAGAGGGGGTTATGCAGTGCGGGGAAGAAATAGGAGAGATAGCCCACGCCGGCAAGTAGCAAGGCACAATTGCCAGTCCAGGTTGAAAGCCAGTAAAACAGGGTCATTTGCAGGCCAACGAAAGGGCCAAAACTCGCCGTTATGCTGGCAATAATTCCCCCATTTCGGGGAAATAACACGCTCATTTTGCAAAAAATGAGCGCCAGTGCAGTAATGGCTAAAAAGGCAACCCCCCATCCCCACACGGAAATCGCACCGATACGTGCGAGCGTGGCGGGTAGCATAAAGACACCGCTTCCCATCATATTTGATGCTGTCATCACGGTCAGGGCAAGCAGGCCCATCTGATTGGTTCTCGCGCAGCATTTATCCATGCCAGTCCCCATTAGGTGGATGATGAAAAACAGTCGCAGCGGAGCCTGATGACTCTCCGGCTAATGTCTCAGGCACAATTTTGTCGTTACAACATATCGACAAAGCGGTAATCTGAATTAAGGCTCCGTAGAAACAGAGCCTGAAGGACGCACCGATAAAGATTGGTCTCGGCATCGGTGACGTCTGTCCTGGAGGGCAGTGAGTGATTATCACTGCCCTTTTACTATGCGGCCTGTTTTTTCAGGTCGGTTATCACGTCATCAATCAGTGCATCAATTTTGCTGGAATCAAGGTGATGCGCGGTGGCGATGAGATGGGCAATATCGCCGGATGTGGCCAGACAGTGTTTCTTCCAGACGGCCTCTGATGGGCAAGGGAAGACGACGGTGATGGAGTTTTTGTTGCGCCAGGCATCAATCCCAGCGGACTGGAAACGGTCAACGGCATATTGCGCCATATTCAGGCTACGTTCGATGCGGCGCTGCCATTCATCCCATGAGTGGCTACGGATTGCTTCCCACAGCATCAGTGGAGTGTGGCCGTTACGTGAGCCAGAAATGGTTTTATCGTGAGCAGAAATATAATCAATCTCTACAGAGATCCGATCGACATTTTTCTTTTTGGCAACAACAATGCCGCAAGGAATCGGTGAACCAATCATTTTGTGTCCGGAAACACCAATGGAATCAATGCCATCTGCGAAATTAAACGGCTGTGGATTATCAACAAAAGGTAAGATCATGCCGCTAAGTGCGGCATCCGCATGGAGATAATAGTCTTTGCGTTCAATCCCCAACTCTTTAATTGATTGTTGAATTGTTGCGATATTGTCAATCGCTCCGCGAACGGTAGTCCCGATATTTGCGAAAATAATGGGGTGTTTTTCATTGTCGTGTTTGATTTTTTTTATTAAATCGGCGTAATCCATCTCACCATTGAACTGCGATTCAACAAGCGTCGATTTTATACGCAACAGTTTGACGATTTTCGCCACCGAGTAATGAGTATCTTTTGAGTAGTACAAAGTACCGTTGGGGAAAATCTCCCGGCCGAGATAGCAGCCAAACATATTGCCTTCGGTACCCCCATTGGTGACATACCCCCAGCTTTCTTCAAACGGAATTTCGAACAGTTGAGCGAAGTACTCCATAACCTCTTTTTCGAAATCAAATGAGTTTAATAAATAGTTGCAGTATTCTCCCCAGTCGCCACAGTTGTTGATTGAGAAGCGCATGAAGCGTTCAAGGATGGTGTAATCAAAATCTGCAGATTCAGGGTATCCGATATTAAAATATTGGTTTTTTACACAATATGACCAGAAAGAATCAAGTTTATTTTGATCGCTAATAGATAATGTCATTTTAAACTCCTTGGTGTTCTTATTTATATATCTGGGTTTACTTGTCTAAATAGAGAATGGTTTGGCCTTTTTTACTTTTTCCTGCAGCCACGAAAGAAAATAAAGGAATGGTCACCATCATCATGAGTATTCCCCAGAACATGGAGTCGCTACCTGATCCCAGTAAGGCGAAAATACAGTAGATAATGCCAATGACCACCAGCGTGCAGTAAAACATAAAAGTGCTGCCGCGATTTATTTTCTTTGATACAAGAATAATAGGTAAGGAAATCAATGCATACATATATGGGAGCAAAGAAGCGAATACTGACATTAAGATAATGACTTCAAACTGCTTAGCGAGGTTTGGTGAGGCAGTAAGCAATAATACAATGCTCATCAGAATGCCGGTGAAAATAAGGCTTTTCATCGGTACATCCTGCTTATTGGTGTCAGAGAAAAATTTCGGAAACAGTCCTTGTTGAGCACCGGCACGTGGTCCTTCTGACTGCAAAATGAGCCAACCTGAGATAGAACCAAAGCAAGCAATGATACTCAGGGCGGAGGCAACATTACCCGCCATATTGCCGAACATGTAGCGAGCGGCGTCTGCGAATGGTGCAGCCGAGGAGATCAGAACATGATGCGGAACGAGGCCCATTATGACGGTGCAGCTACCGACATAGCACACAGAGGCAATAAGCAGGCCCATCACCGTCGCACGAGGTACAGTGCGCTCCGGATTTTCAACTTGCCCTGTTGAGACGACCGCTGACTCAATTCCTAAGAATCCCCAGAGTGCAATAGAGGATGCAGAAATAATTGCCGAGGAATTACTGCGGCCGGTTGCGTTATAAACTTCGGAATACATTTCTGGGTTAAACCAGAACCAACCAATCAATCCTACACCTAAAATAACGATAAGGCCACAGGTTGCGGTAAAGGACTGTGCCCGACCGGCGACCTTCGCACCGAAACTAGCAAGGAACACAAAGGCCCACAAAATAATAATGGCGGCGATACAGCCATAGGCTGGGTTTTTTAATTCAGGGAAAAAGAAACTTAGATATCCAACGCCTGCAACCAGTAAGGCAACATTACCAACCCAGGCACTTATCCAATAACAGATGGTAGTTTGAAAGCCGATAAATGGTCCAAAAGCATCGCTGGCATAGGCAACAATCCCTCCCGTTCGCGGTGTAATCAGGCTGGTTTTAGCAAAAACTAATGCGAGGGCGATAACCCCGATAATGGTAAATACCCATCCCCATATTGAGATAGAACCAATGCCTGCCAGGTTAGTTGGTAACATAAATACACCTGATCCCATCATGTTCGATGCGGTCACTAATGTCAGGGCAATGACTCCCATTTTATGAGCAGAGCCTGAGCTAACTGTTCCCATAATGGTTTCCTGTTAATTTGAATTTTAGAATAAGTGAAAGTTCGTGCTGAATGCGGGGGTATTTTTATCAACGAGGAGGTGTTTTTTTGTGATGAGGGTCAAAAATGAGTATTAAGTAGATTATTGAACACTGAAGATTTGATGTTTATTTGTTCAATTGCATCACAATTGACTCTGTCACCTTTTATTTAAACTATTTGTGCTTTTCTTTTATAATAAACGTGTACTGCCTGGGGAGGATTAAAGCCGCTGCAGCAGAAGCTGTGTTAAATAATATGAATTTATGTACTTATTTGTGGATTGTTTTGTTTCTTTTTAATAGGTTTATTTACTTTCGCGGATTAGTCTTAAACAGTAATTCCCTTCGCTGTTGTTGGGCCGGATCGCGATGGTTACGTTCATGCCAACCATACTTTTGGTAAAACCGGACATGGCTCGCGGTGGCGCGGCGATGCGCATTCCGTCAGCCATCTTCCCTGGCCGACTCAGTACCACAGCTACCATGTCGCTGACCACCGTCAGGGTCAGAAAAAGTCGTGCCGCCGCATGGGTGACGCTACGCTCATCGAGCAGGGCATCCAGCGCTTTCGGCAGATTCAGATCGAGGTTTCTGATATCAGATATCATGATGGCGGTCTGCCGCCGCGATAAGTCACATTATGGTGTGCCGGGGAGTCGACAGCGCGCAAATTCCCATTATGATAGTGGGGCTGCGGTAGACTGTGAGGAAGCATGATCTGGTTAGGATTAGCCACGCTGGTGGTTGTATTTGTTGTCGGTTTTCGGGTGCTTACCTCTGATTCACGCCGTGCTATTCGCCGCCTGAGCGAACGGTTAGCCATTACCCCGGTGCCGCTGGAGTCAATGATCGATCAGCTGGGAAAAACCGCCGGAAATGAGTACCTTCATTACCTTGAGCGCCCCAATGAGGCACATCTGCAAAACGCCGCCCAGGTCCTGCTGATCTGGCAGGTGGGGATTGTGGATAGCAGTGAACAGAACCTGCACTACTGGTATCGCCAGATGCAAAAAGCCCGCCTGGCTGCGCCGATTACCGATGCGCAGATCCGTCTGGCACAAGGGTTTCTGCGCGAGCTGGACCCGGAGCTGAGCGAAATTGTCACCCTGCAGCAGCGCTATAACGCGCTGTTTTTACCCGAAGACGGCGTGCACTGGCTGCATTGATATCGCGGCACGTGCTAATGACCATCAACGATGGTCATTAGATTGATATCCCGCTCGCCCGAACGGATGACTGACCTAGTTAAATCAAATGGTTACGAGGTTTTTCAGGGCGCAGCCAATGCGACGACGCGCCATCGTCTGACCGGCTCGCCATCCCCGCGCCGACAATAATTAAGCCTGGAACTGGCAAAGCGTTAAATTAGTCACACACAAAATGTTACACTGCACAGCTTTTACGCTATTTAACCTTGCAGGTAACTGATGACCCCTCTGAATGAAGCCAAACAACACGCCAGCGAGCTCGCGCGGCCAAACTGGTCGGCGGTCTTCGCGGTGGCCTTCTGCGTAGCCTGTCTGATTACCGTTGAGTTTTTACCGGTGAGTTTGCTTACGCCAATGGCCCAGGATCTGGGGATCTCTGAAGGACTGGCCGGTCAGTCGGTCACGACCACGGCGTTTGTGGCGATGTTCGCCAGCCTGTTTATCACCTCGATGATTCGCAGTACCGATCGCCGCTATGTGGTGATCCTCTTCCCTGTGCTGCTGACGGTATCCTGTCTGCTGGTCTCTTTCGCCAATAGTTTTGCGCTGCTGCTGCTGGGCCGGGCCTGTCTCGGACTGGCGCTGGGTGGCTTCTGGGCGATGTCCACCTCGCTGACGATGCGCCTTGTTCCGACGCGGGTGGTGCCAAAAGCGCTGTCGGTTATCTTTGGTGCGGTGTCGATTGCGCTGGTTATTGCCGCGCCGTTGGGTAGCTTTCTGGGGGGCGTTATCGGCTGGCGTAACGTCTTTAATGCGGCGGCGGTGATGGGCGTGTTCTGTACGCTGTGGGTGTTGAAGGTGCTGCCCTCTTTACCCGGCGAAGCGCCGCATCAACAGCAAAATATGTTCAGTCTGCTGAAACGCCCCGGCGTGATGGCCGGGATGTGCGCCATTTTTATGGCCTTTGCCGGACAGTTTGCCTTTTTTACCTATATCCGCCCGGTCTATATGACTCTGGCCGGTTTTGATGTTGATGGCCTGACGTTAGTCTTGCTGAGCTTCGGCATTGCCAGCTTTATCGGCACCTCGCTGTCGTCGGTGATCCTCAAGCGCTCGGTGAAGGCGGCCTTAACGGCTGCTCCGCTGGTCCTGGCGACAAGCGCGACGGTGCTGGTGCTATGGGGGGAAAGTCAGGTGGTGGCGTCGGCGGTGGTGGTCATCTGGGGCTTTGCGTTTGCATTGATTCCGGTTGGGTGGTCAACGTGGATTACCCGCTCGCTCTCCGACCAGGCGGAAAAAGCCGGCTCGATCCAGGTGGCGGTCATTCAGCTGGCCAATACCTGCGGCGCGGCGGTAGGTGGCGTGGCGCTGGATCATCTTGGCCTGCTATCGCCGCTGGTGATTTCCGGCGCCTTGATGCTGTTGACCGGCCTGCTGGTGGCTGTCAAAGTCCGGGTGTAGTCGGGGCGCTCAAAACCCCGGCCGCATGACGCTGACCGGGGCAGGAGAGCGAACCTACGGGCGTTAATCCCCAGCAAGTCGCCCGGGTCAGGCGGTGACCCGGGCGCTGATTTTAGAACCACGCCTCAAACATGCCGCCGACGTTCAGCGAATCCAGCTGGTTGTCCTGGGTGCCGTTCACCTTCGCCGTGCGTTTGTTGTCGACCTGACCACCGGTGACGTAGAAACGCAGCATCGGACGGAACTCCGGCCCCATGCCGATGGCGATGTTCTGCGACAGCGTCAGTTTCCAGCCGTGGTTATCCCCGCCCCGATCGTAGTCAACGCGCTGATAGCCCGCTTCCAGCCAGGTCGAATGCACGTCGTTCCAGAAGTACATCGGACGCACGATGGCGCCGTAGTTCTTCCGGTTGTCGGTGTTGTCCTTGCTGTTGTCATAGTCGTGGAAGGCCAGCAGGTACTCGACCTGCGCCTGCTGAGTAAACTTGTGCAGCCCTTCGAAGCTGGCGTAAACCGTCGTCAGGTCGTCTGTTTTGTTATAGACGCTGTTATCTGAGTTATCCGAGTAGCGCAGAATCACTTTGTTCACGCCGCTGTCGTTGGTATGGCTCAACACCAGGCCGCCCTGCCAGGCGTTAAGGCGGGCATCGTTATCCACCGCTTTGGAATCAAAACCGTAGTTAGCATAGACCTCGACATCGATCGGGCCGGCTTTCATATTGTGAATTTTCGAGGTCAGCGCGTAGTGGCCGCTGTCGCCGGTATCAGACCCGCCGGTACAGGTAATGCGCGAGGGGTTAGATTCATCCCCCATCACTTCCGGGCTACAGGATTTCACCTGCGACACCGCCGCCACGTCGAACTGCACGCCGCCGATATCGAAGTTTTTCACCCCGGCGCCCTGGCCGTCGTGGTTCATCCAGAAGTAGTCGTTGATGCCCTGTTGCGGACGTTGATGGAAGTCACGACCGGCCCAGATGTAGGCGTTCGGATTGGATTCCAGCACGTTGGTGACGCCAACGTAGGCTTTTTTCAGGTTAACTTCGTCGCTCCAGTGGTCGAACATGACGTTGAGATCCCAGATAGCCCCCTGGCTGCTCTTAAAGGCTTTGGTTATCTGGAACTCGCCGCCGTTGCCTTCGTTGCCCAGACGGCCGATGGCCGAGGCGCCGTTATAGGAGCCATCGACGCCAACGAACTTCTGATCGCCGGTCTGGAACTGGGCGCCGTAGCGCGCGTAGCCGCTAAACTTCAGGCCGAACGGAATCGCCATATCCGGCGATGCGGCGGTAGTTTGCGGGTTGGTCATGACGTCCACTTTCTTATTGGCGGCGGCATCAATTTTCGCCTGGCGATCCGCCAGCGCCTTATCGACGGCTTTCGCCACAATGGCGTCAATTTGTTCCTGAGTAAACTCCTGGCCGAGTACGGAAATTGGGCACAGCGCGGCGATGACCGCCATTGCTAATGGCAGCATGGTTACAGTTTTCATAATTATCTCGCTTTTAATAATTCATCTATCCTAAATAGTTCGAGTTGCAGGACAAAACGGTTAACCGTTTTGAACAGCGCTTGCGCTGGCCCCGTAAGGGGCGAGGCCTTAGGCCGAGTAACGCGGCAAGGGAGTGAATCCCGATGAGCTTACTTTGGTAAGTGATTCGGTAAGCGAGCGCAGCCAACGCACATGCAGCTTGAAATATGACGGATATATTCAGATAATAGCCATTCCGCCAGAGTCAGCGGGTGTGTTTGTTTCGGGTACAGTTGTTTAAGGTTTATATAAATTAACGCTGGTACAAATGAATTAATTCCTCTGAAAATTCACGCGCCAGCAGTGAATTCATTAAATGATCCTGAGCATGCACCATAATTAACGTCATTGGCTGGCGCGCCTCACCGGCATTTACGCTAATTTCCATTAGCGCATCTTCTTGAATAATCATAATATTACCTGAGGTGATTGGTTTTTATTAAAGAATATAGCGAAAGTTCCTTTTTCGCATTATTCGAAGATAATAGTATTGTATTATTTAAATTTTGCGGAAAATACAGCGTCCGCGGTATTTCCCCTGATTACTGGCTGACAGTTTCGGCAACCGGTACGGTATTTTTTGCTTTTTCTACTTCAGTTTTCATTAAGGAGCGCTCATAGGCGCGCAGGAACGGCAGGTAGATAACGGCTGACATCGTCATGCAAATAAGGCACATGATGACCGGACTTAATGTCCAGTTAGCCGCCCACGAGGCGCCGACAGGAGCGGGCGTGGTCCAGGGCGTCAGCGAGACAACCTGGGTCAGCCAGCCAAGACGGGTTGCGCCATAGGCCAGGATGGCGTTGATCATCGGAACGAAAACGAACGGGATAAACATCATCGGGTTCATGATAATTGGCGCGCCAAACAGGATTGGCTCATTAATATTGAAGAAGCTCGGCACGATACCCATTTTGCCGATGGTACGCAGGTGCGCCACGCGGCTACGCAGCAGCAGGAACGCCAGCGGTAAGGTCGAGCCAACGCCGCCAATCAGCAGATAGTGGTCCCAGAAGCCTTGCAAATAAACGTGCGGCAGTGCGGCGCCGGCTGCCAGAGCCGCCTGGTTGGCCGACAGGTTCGCCATCCAGAACGGGTTCATAATCCCGGTGACAATCAGCGAGCCGTGGATCCCGGCAAACCAGAAAATCTGGCACATCAGCACGGAAAGCAGAATCGCGGGCAGGGAGTCGGAAGCCGATACCAGCGGTTCCAGCAGGTGCATAATCGCCTGCGGCAGAATCATACCGGTCTGGGCTTCAATAAACAGATTCAGCGGATGCAGGGTGCCAATCACCACCAGTACCGGGATCAGGATTTCGAACGAACGGGCGACGCCGGTGGGCACCTCTTTTGGCAGGCGAATGGTGATGTTGTTCTGTTTCAGCCACGCATAGACGCGGGTGGAGTAAATGGCGGTAATCAGCGCGGTGAAGATCCCCTGGCCTGACAGGTACTGCGTTGAGATTTTACCGTCGGCATAAGGGGCCGCTACCAGTAAAAAGGCCATAAATGCCAGCAGGCCGGACATCACCGGGTCGATTTGAAACTGGCGCCCCAGACTGGCGCCAATACCGACGGAGATAAAAAAGGTCATCACCCCCATGCTCAGATTGAACGGCAGCATCAGCTGTTCGCGGTACTGCTGCGAGAAATCCAGCCAGCCGCGGGCAAACCCGTTGGTGGTGTCCGGTGAAAACGGAGGAAAGATAAATACCAGCATGAAAGAGCCGATGATCATAAACGGCAATGCGGCAGTGAAGCCATCGCGAATGGCGATAACATACTTCTGCTGCCCAAGGCGTCCTGCCAGCGGAGTAATAGATTGCTCGATCACGGCAATCATGGACTGATACGGAGAGCTCATTTGCACACCTCTTATTGCGCCGGATGAATCAGCGACAGCGCATAATCCAGGACGTTATCTCCCCGTTGCATCCCGTAGTCCATGGTATTAATGGGCTGGACCGGAATATTCAGGGAGGCGGCTTTTTCTGACAACGTTTTCAACATGTATTTCACCTGCGGACCGAGCAGCACTACCTGGTAGCGCGGAAACTGCATGTCAAATTCGGAAACGCCGTAGGCGTCAATCTGCACCGGCAGGTTACGTTCTTTCGCCACGTCGACCATCTTCCTGACCAGTAAACTTGTGGACATCCCGGCAGAGCAGCACAGCATGATCTTGTACATCGACACTCATCCTCAAAATGTAAAAAGTTATTGCGTGGATGATTTGATATCAGGCGGAAACCGGTTTCCATTCATAAAAAACAGAACTGTGATGACTGTCAAGATCTTCCCCTTATGGCGCTAATTAATTGGATTCTGCTCACAGATTTCGGCCAGTTTGGCGATGTTTTTCCATGAAATGGAAAATCGGTTTCCAAATGAAAATGGAAACGGATATACTGGCGAAGGTTATAATTGAAGCGATTCAGGGCCGGGGATGTACAGGGATCGGACGGGCTCTGTCAGGGGATAATGATGTCTACAATCAATGATGTATCACGTTTAGCAGGGGTGTCCAAAGCCACCGTCTCTCGGGTGTTGAGCGGTTCGCGCGGAGTCAAAGAGGCCAGCCGTCAGGCGGTACTGCAGGCGGCAGAAGAACTCAACTACCGGCCCAATATGATAGCCCAGTCGCTGCTTAGCCAGAGCACCGGCTGTATCGGCGTGATTTGTGCCCAGGACAATATTAATCAAACGACCAGCTATCTGTATGCCCTGGAAAAACAGCTGAGTCTGCATCAGAAGCATCTGCTGCTGCGTTTTGCCAACACCCGCGCTGGCGTGATGAGCGCCCTCGAAGAGCTCAGCTGCGGCCTGTGCGATGATGTGTTGATCATCGGCGCGCGCTTTCCATTAAACATCGACCGGCCGGATGTGGCGCTGATTGACTGCCTGGAAAGCGATGGGGTGAACAATATTCAGTTTGACCACGCATTTGCGGCGGAAACGGCCTGTAACTACCTGATTAGCCAGGGGCGCCGGCAGATTGCGTTAATTCATCCTGAAGGAAGCGGCTTTGCCGACCAGGTTTTGCTGGGCTACAAACATGCGCTGGAAAAAAATTTCCTGCCGTTTAATCGCAACCTGGTATTCCTCGACAGTACGTCGCCGTCGGTGGCGGTACAAGAGCTGGTCAACAATGCGACAACCTTAAATTTCAATGCGTTACTGGTTGCTGATGAGCAACAGGCTCAGCACATTGTGCCGCAGCTGCTGGCGTTCAACCGGGCGGTGCCGGAAAAAGTCATGGTGTTCAGTCTGGCTGGATCGTTACAGCTGCCCGGTATTCCGACCATTCCGGCCATTGAGTATTCGATGGACGCCATGGCGGCGCGCATCGTCAGCTGGCTGACGGAAAAAACCCAGATGCTCAGCGACAGCATGTTGCGCGGCGATTTAATTATTCCGCAACGCTGAGCGCCTGCTGAACCCTGTCGGGCGCACGGCTTCAGCGTCGCCGCTGCGCTGGTGACATTCGGCGGGAAGCGTTGGCGGCGACGCTAAAGCGATGATGTTTTCGGGCAGCTGATTTTATCGATAGCTGCCTGATAACCCTTCTGATTATTCCGCTCTTTCGCCAGCGTGGCCTGCCGGACATATTCCTGATTTTGCTGAGAGGCGAGGATTTTATTGGCAAAATCGGTATCGCTCAGGGTGGCCTGCGGGGCGCATTTTGCCTTCACCGCTTTTAACACCAGTTGCTTTTGTTGCTCGAACTGCAGGCTTTTCAGCGGTGATTCGGCCCAGGCCGCCGTCGCGCTGAGGGTCGTAACCACGCACAATATCCAACACGCTTTCATGACGCTTCTCCTCAAAAAGTCGCTTCAGTCAACTATATGTATATGCGCAGGATGCGAAACACGCAAATTATCAGGCAGTTAAGTTGTTTAAAAGCCGATGATCGCTTTCTACGTTAACTGAACCCGGCGTCGGGAATCCACGGCTATCAGCACCACGGAGGAAAGAATCAGCAGCGTACCGAGCCAGTCCGGGAGCGTAAAGGTGATGCCCAGTAGCATGAGCGACAGCAGCGCGCTGCTCAGCGGCTCGGCGCAGCTGAGAATCCCCGCTTTCGCGCCGCCAATTTTTTGTGCCCCGTTTAAATAGAGGCTGAAGGTCAGCGACGTACCGATCACCACCAGATAGAAGAAAGCCAGCAGCAGACCGCCATTGACGACAAAGTGGGCGCCCTGGCCGCCGTAGAACGGCAGCAGCATTGCCCCACCCAGCAGCATGCTCCAGCCGACGATCGGCAGGGTGCCGTACCGGGCGATGAGCGTTGACGGCCAGGTGGTGTAAAACGCGGCGGCAAATGCCGACGCCACCCCCCACAGCAGCGCCGACGGCGAAATGGACAACGTGGTGGGGTTGCCGTGGGTGACCAGCAGGAACGTTCCTGCCAGCGAGGTCCCGATGGCCGCCAGCACCAGCGGCCCCGGACGTGTTTTGCGGGCCAGCGCAAACCAGGCGACGATAATGGTCGGCGACAGGAACTGGAGTACCGTCGCGGTCGCGGCGTTCGATTTCTCGATGGTCATCAGGAAGGTGTACTGCACGGTCAGCGCGCCGAACAACGAGAAGAACAGCAGGCTTAAGGCATCCTGGCGCTTTTGCAGGACGCGGAAAATTTTGTCGCCGTGGACAAAAGAGAGCATCAGAAGAATCAGGCCAGCGAACAGCAGACGCGTCATGGTCAGAAACGGCGATGACATCTGGCTTTGCTGCATAATGTACTGCGCGCAAACGCCGGAGCTGCCCCATAGCACCGCGGCTATCAGTACGTTCAGCATCCCTTTTTTGCTGGAGCCCATCTTATCCTCGAATGAAATATCGCAAAAGGCGCATCATAGCATGAGCTGATGCGCAGAGGCGGGCAGGAAATGGTGGGGCCCGGCGCGGTGGCGATGGCCGGGCCCTGGGTCGATTCGATGCTAGCTCAAATCGACGTTTTTACTGCCGAACAGCCAGGTAAAGACGAAACCGCATAGATAGGAAACGGCCAGGCCCGCGGCGTAAACCGCCATGCCGGCGTAGATCCCGCTCGCAGAGGTCATCAGCGGCAGCGCCACGAGGCCGGAAGGGCCAAAGACCGTATTCAGCCCCACCGGCAGGCCCAGCCACGCGACCAGACCGAGGAAAAAGCCGCCGCAGGCACCGCCGATACAGGCGGTGATAAACGGCTTCATCCGCGGCAGAGTGACGCCGTAAATCAGCGGTTCGCCGATACCGAGAAAGCCGGGAATAATCGCCCCTTTAATCTGGGTCCGCAGCATCGAGCCGTGCTTTGCCCGCCAGTACAGCGCCAGCGCGGCGCCGACCTGCCCGGCTCCCGCCATCGCCAGAATCGGAAACAGCGAGTTAAATCCTTGCGCATCGACCAGCGCAAAATAGACCGGCACGAAGCCCTGATGGACGCCGAACATTACCGCCAGCAGGAACAGACCGGCGAGCACCGCGGAGCCAAACGGGTTGCCGTTGAGATGGAGGAACAGCCACGACATCCCGGTAAACAGCCAGCCGCCGATGGGCATAATCACCGTAAAGGTCACCGCGCCCATAATCAGCAGAGTGACTGCCGAGGTCAGAATCATATCGAGGTTGGCTGGCATCACGCGGCGGACCTGTTTTTCTACCCACGCGCCGAGAATCGAGGCAATCAGTACGCCGATAATGTTGCCGCGCGGGTCGATGCCGTGACCGAAGAAGGTGCTGATCCCGGAGAAGAATCCGCTGGTGGCTTCGGGGTTGTAGCCGAGGACGAACAGCGACGCGATAATGGCGCCGTTGACTCCGGAGCCGCCAAACGCCTTCTGCGCATTATAGCCAATCAGGATGCTCAGGAAGGTGAACATCCCCTTGCTGAAGACTTTCATGTAGCCGATCAGCGCCACCAGCGAGACGTTGGGATGGGCATTCTCCAGCACGAACATCTGTTCTGCCAGCGTTGCGAAGCCGAGCAGCAGGCCGACGGCGATAAAACCGGGAATCAGCGGGGTAAAAATAGTGGCGAATCTGGCGAGAAACTTCTGCACGCCGCTGGTTTGCTTGCTTTTCAGCGCCTGTTTTTTCTCTGCCGCCACCTGCGCCAGAGACGGCGCGTCGGCCGGCGCCTCTTCCAGCAGTGCGTTCATCATTTCCGCGGCGGTTTGCGCTTTACCGGGACCGAGCACCACCTGAAACTGCTCATCGCTGACGATAACCCCCATCACCCCTTCAATCTGACGGATGGCGGCGCTATCGGCGAGCTGTTCATCACGGAGGGTTAAACGCAGACGGGTCATGCAGTTCCCCGCCAGGGCGACGTTTCCGGCCCCGCCAACATGGGTAAGGATCTGCGCTATCATCTCTTTATTTATTTTTGCCATGGCACGCTACCTGGTTGTCGGCGCTTAGGTATTGCTCAGCGCTTTGCGGATAAAACCGTTATTTTTCGCCAGCAGGGATGTTGCTTCTGCGGCGCTCAGATTCGCCAGTACCATGATAATGGCGGTTTTACAGTGGCGACCGCAGGCATCCAGCGCGGCCTGCGCGCGGGCGCGATCGCAGTCGGTGGCTTCCATCACGATCGATACCTGGCGCTCAATCAGCTTCGCGTTGGTCGCTTCAACGTCAACCATCAGATTGCTGTACACCTTACCGACGCGGATCATGGCGCCGGTGGAGATCATGTTCAGCACCAGCTTTTGCGCGGTTCCCGCCTTCAGGCGGGTAGAACCGGTGACCACTTCCGGGCCCACCACCGGGGTGATGGCTACATCGGCCAGACGGGCCATTTCACCGTGCGGGTTACAGCTGACGATGGCGACGAAGGCGTTCTGGCTGTGGGCATACTCCATGGCGCCAATGACGTACGGCGTGCGTCCGCTGGCGGCGAGGCCAACCAGCACATCGCGATTGCTGAAGTTAAGATTTTGCAGATCCATAGCGCCCTGCGCTTTGTTATCTTCCACATTTTCCACCGCGCTCAGAATGGCTTTATGGCCGCCGGCGATAACCCCGACCACCTGCTCGGGGCGGGTACCGAAAGTCGGCGGACATTCGCTGGCATCGAGGATCCCCAGGCGGCCGGAGGTGCCGGCGCCAATGTAAATCAGGCGCCCGCCAGCTTGTAACGCCGCGGCCACTTTATCCACGACCTGAGCGATTTGCGGTAAGTAGGGGGCGATCGCGTGGGCCACCTGCTGGTCTTCCTGGTTAATGACCGTCAGCATCTCGACGGTGGACAGGGTGTCTATATTGGCGCTATTGGCATTGCGGCGCTCGGTCAGCAGCGCGCTCAGGTCGATACTCATACGAAAACCTCATCAATCACAGTGGAGACAGATTCTAAGGAATTAATTATTCCAATCATGTGAAGGTTATCACGATTAACGCTGAACAGATAAGAAGAGATTTGCAGGCAGGTCGGGAAGCGAAGCAGTAACAAAACTGGAATATTTTATTACTGATTCGTTGTTAACGGGTCGGACGGTTTTTTTACTCGCTGACAAACAGGGCCAACGGATAGCTGATGGCTATGGCGAGGCTCATTTTCACCGTCGTTTCACCACCACCTTTGCCGATGGTGGCGGAAAGACGTCGCCAGCTAGCGGGTTGCCGCGATGCCTGCCAGCGCCTGGCGCAGCATGGGAGTAGCGAAATCGAGAAATTTCCGCAGCTTAAGAGGCGCCAGCCCGCGCGCGGTATACAGCAGATGTACCGGCGCAGGTTCCGGTTCCATCGCCTCCAGTATCAGCGTCAGCTCGCCGCTCGTCAGGCCATCAATGGCCTGGTAGTGCAGCAGGCGCGCCACGCCAGCCCCCAGTCGCGCGGCGTCGGCGGCGCTCTCCGGGGTAGTCACACACAGTACCGGTTGCAGCGTCACGTGCCGGTCTTCCGCCATCGTCGCCTTAAACCGCCAGCCGCGATAGGGCATCGGTGATTCAATACGAATGACTGGCAGCGTACTCAGCTCACGCGGGCACTGCGGGGATCCGTGTTTCTCCAGCAGCGCCGGGTGGGCGCAGGTCACGATACGCATCTCGCCCAGACGGGTGGCAACCATGGCGCTATCCGGTAGCGTACCAATGCGCACCGCGAGATCGATATGCTCGTCGACCAGGTCGGCATTGCGATCGCTGAGCAGTAAACGGACGCGAATTTGCGGGTAACGTGCGAGAAAAGCGGTCACAACCGGTAAAACATGCTGACGGCCAAACATCGTCGGCGCCGCGATCGTCAGTTCGCCCTTCGGCTGCTGATATTCTCCCGCCGCCTGGCGTTCGGCCTGGTCCACCTCTTCGAGAATGCGCCGCGCGGCGGCGACATAATCGATACCGGCATCGGTCAGCGTCAGCTTGCGGGTGGTGCGCAGCAGCAGGCGCACGCCGAGCGTGCTTTCCAGCTCGGCAATATGGCGGCTGACGGTGGTCAACGGCATATTCAGCGCCCGCGCCGCCGCCGACATGCTGCCCAGTTCAGTCACTTTTACCAGTAGCGCCATCGCGCTCAAGCGATCCATGATTATCCCGTTTTCCGGAAAGATGATTGTCAGTATCGCAGTATTATCATTTATGGCGGCAGAGTCCATGATGAGCGCAGTAACCGCGCGTTCGGAGGAGCTATGCCGGGGGACTTTCTCGATATTGCCATCACGCCTGATGTGATGGACGTTCAACATGAAATGGGGAGCGATAAGCTGTGGCAGTCGCCGTATCGCCCGCGCAGGGGAGAACGTTTCGGCGCCAGCGAAGAGGAGATGATCGTCACCCGCGACAGTTTTTATCTGGCAACGCTATCGCAAACCGGCTGGCCCTATATCCAGCATCGCGGCGGGCCGTCGGGATTTCTCCATCTGCTGGATGACGCCACGCTGGCGATGGCGGATTTTGGCGGTAACCGGCAGTACATCACCACCGGCAACCTGCGCGGCAGCAACCGTGCCTGCCTGTTTTTGATGGATTACCCGCGCCGCGCCAGGCTGAAAATCTATGCCACCGTCGAGGTGCTGGCGAAGGACGATGATCCGGGGCTGCTGGCTCGGGTCACACCGGACAATGACCACGTCCAGGTGGAGCGCCTGTTTCGCTTTCATCTCCAGGCGTTTGACTGGAACTGCCCGCAGCACATAACGCCGCGCTACAGCGCCCGCCAGGTGGCGGAGTATAGCCAGACGCTGCAGCAGCGTATCCAGGCGCTGGAGCAGGAAAACCTGCGGCTACAACAACAGTTAACCCTCAAAGGAGAATGACCATGACCGACGTTCGCCCGCCGCTGCCGCCGTTTACACGAGAAAGCGCGCAGCAAAAAGTTCGCGCCGCCGAAGATGGCTGGAACAGCCGCGACCCACAAAAAGTGGCGCTGGCCTATACGGCCGACAGCCGGTGGCGCAACCGCAGCGAGTTTGTTCATGGACGCGCGGAAATCATCGCCTTCCTGACGCGAAAATGGCAAAAAGAGCAGCACTACCGGCTGATTAAGGAGCTGTGGGCGTGGAACGATAACCGCATTGCGGTGCGTTTCGCCTATGAATGGTGTGACGACAGCGGCAACTGGTTTCGCTCATATGGCAATGAGAACTGGGAGTTTGATGAGCATGGCCTGATGCATACCCGCTACGCCTGCATTAACGATCTGCCGATTGCCGAGCGGGATCGCCTGTTCCACTGGCCCCAGGGGCGCCGCCCCGATGACCATCCGGGGCTGAGCAAGCTGGGGCTGTAAACAGGCGACGTGGCGGGTTAATCGGCTTTCGGGAAGTCGACGACCGTATCATTCACCCGGTTCACCATATTGGTGAACAGAATGGCGCTCACCGCGCTGATCATCTCAATCACCTGCTGGTCGCTGAAGCCAGCGTTACGCAGTGCGCTGACCTCGGCTTCCGGGAGCGTGCCGCGGGTGCGCACCAGGGTCTGGACAAACTTCGCCAGCGCATCGAGACGGGCATCTTCCGCATATTCGCCGCGACGCAGGGCATGGATTTGCTCGCCGCTGTAACCCGCTTTTTTCGCCATTAATGTATGCGCCGCCAGGCAGTAATCGCAGCCGGTGGCTTCGCTCACGGCCAGGTTAATCGCTTCCAGCTCTTTGGCATTCAGGCTGCTTTTACTCAGCATCGCGTTATGCGCCAGCGCCTGCTGCAATGCTGCCGGCGAATGACTGCCAATGGTCAGATAGGCATTGGGCACTTTCCCCATCGCTTTTTTGATCGCGGCGAAAATTTCTGCGGCTTTACCGGTGACGTCTTGTTCACGAATATCAGCTAAACGGCTCATGGTGTGCTCCTGTTTCGGTGAGGGTGTGATGTGGCAATGGCGACATCTTAGGAGGATGTGGCGTGCTAGACTGGGGCTCTTCGTCTCATTTTTTTGTCTTATCGTCTCAGGAGTGGCATGGACAGTCTCAGTCATCTGTTGGCGCTGCTGGCGCCGCGCTGCGAAGTTAATCTCCACTGCCGGTTTGGCGGTCGCTGGCAGGCTGGTCATGAACAGATGCGCAGCGGCGTGGTGCCCTGGCATTTTGTGTTACGCGGCGAGGGGCGGCTGACGGTCGGCAAGCAAACCCGGCAGATGCGGACGGGAGATGTCATCTTGCTCCCGCACGGCTCGCCGCATCTGATGGAAAGTCTGGTGGAGTGGGGGCAGATCCTGCCCGTCGCTCACCGCTTTAACGGCACTCTGACCGAGGTCCGAACCGGTACCGACCAGGATGCGCTGGAGATGCTGTGCGGCGAATTTTACTTCGGCCCGCACGTCAGCTGGTTATTTGCGGAACCGGCGGACTTGATTCATCTGCATACCGACGAGCGCGCGGCGTGCCCGGAGCTGGAGCTGCTGCTTAACGTGCTGGTACGGGAAAGCCTGATGGCCCGGCCCGGCAGCGGCGCTATCGTGCGCAGTCTCGGCGACACGCTGCTGGTTTTGCTGCTGCGCACGCTGCTGGGCAGCGAAGCGCCGCCGGAAGGGCTGCTGCGACTGATGAGCGATGAACGGCTGATGCCCGCTGTTTTCGCGGTGCTGGAGACGCCGGAGCAGCCCTGGACGCTGGAGAGTATGGCCGCCCGCGCTTTTCTATCGCGCGCCACCTTCGCCCGGCACTTTGCCCGCGCGTATCACCTCACGCCGCAGGCCTGGCTTTCGCAGCTGCGCATGGCGATGGCTGCGCGTCTGCTGCGCGTGGAGCGGCAGACCAACCTTGATGTGATTGCCGGGCGCTGTGGGTTCCAGTCGCAGGCCTCGTTCTCGAAGGCGTTTAAAAAGCTGTATGGCGTCACGCCCGGCGAGTGGCGACGCCGGTGAGGATACCTACGTAAAGCCTGGCTGCTGGCGCATGAAGCCCAATACCGGTAGATGATTTTATTTCCGGTTGCCGTTTTTGCAGTTTAAAACCTGGCCATAAAATCGTTATAGTTTCGTACGAAAAATAATAACCGCTTCTATGGACTGACAGGGTAAAAATGATGAAATTGCGTTTACGGACAGCCGCCGCCGTGGTGCTGGCGGGCCTGCTGCTGGCGGGCTGCGACCAGAAAAGCAGCGATGCGAAACACATTAAAGTCGGCGTTATCAACGGCGCGGAACAGGATGTGGCGGAAGTGGCTAAAAAGGTCGCCAAAGAGAAATATGGTCTGGAGGTCGAGCTGGTGGGCTTCAGCGGTTCGCTTTTGCCTAATGAAGCGACGAACGCCGGCGATCTGGATGCTAACGTCTTCCAGCATCGGCCATTCCTCGAACAGGATAATAAAGCGCACGGCTACCATCTGGTGGCGGTCGGCAACACCTTCGTGTTCCCGATGGCGGGCTACTCGCGCAAAATAAAATCGGTGGCCGATCTGCAAGACGGGGCGACAATCGCCATTCCGAACGATCCCACTAACCTCGGCCGCGCGCTGCTGCTGTTGCAAAAAGAACAGCTGATTACCCTCAAGGCGGGGACTGGCCTGCTGCCTACGGCGGTCGATATTACCGCCAACCCGCGTCACCTGAACATTATGGAGCTGGAAGGGGCGCAGCTGCCGCGCGTGCTGGACGACCCGAAAGTGGATGTGGCGATTATCAGCACCACCTATCTGCAGCAAACCGGGCTCTCGCCGGTGCATGACGGGATTTTTATTGAAGATAAAAACTCGCCGTACGTGAATATCATTGTGACCCGCGAAGAGAATAAAGACGCGGAAAACGTGAAGGAATTTATGCAGTCCTATCAGTCGCCGGAAGTGGCAAAAGCGGCAGAGACTATCTTTAACGGTGGCGCGGTTCCCGGCTGGTAATCGTCAACACAAGGAGAGGCGAATATGGTCCGGCAGCGTCAGGCGGATTTACTGCTGGTAGCCGCTACGGTTATCGCCGCATGCGGGTGGATATTTTCTCGCGAAGCCATCGCGGGGATGCCGGTTTTCGCCTTCCCTGGGCTGCGCTTCTTTTTTGCGGCGCTGCTGCTGCCGTTTTGTCGCGGCTTTCACGTCGAATTGTTATCGCCACCAGTCTGCGTTTCGGCCTGCAAATGAAGGGGCAGAAGTGCACGGCGGTGGCGAGCGCCGCGATTATCATGGTGCTGGAGCCGCTGTTGACGGTCATTGCCGCCGCGCTGTGGTACGGCGAACAGCTGCCGTAGCGGCGTCAGTCTCTTTTTCATCGTCACCACCTCCTCAGAAAACCAGCGTCCACGAGACCATCGCCAGCGGCGGATGGCAACCGCGGAAAGTTGGCCCAATCTCATCGTTCATTGCCCAAATGCCCATATTGCGCCAGGCTGGCGGGACGTACGATGTTCGCCAGATAACCGCGAAGAGGAGTGAACATTATGCACATGATCCATATCCGTAACTCAACTCAGATTATTGAATATGCAGGGAAAAAGTTCCTGATTGACCCGATGCTGGCGGATCGCGGCGCCTGGCCGGGATTTCCGGGCACCGCCCGCGCGGGGCTGCGTAACCCGCTGGTCGGGCTGCCTTTTTCCCTTGAAACGATTATTGATGTCGATGCGGCGATCGTCACCCATACGCATGATGATCATTGGGACGAGGCGGCGATCGCCGCGATCCCGAAAACGCTGCCGGTTTTTGTCCAGCATGACGGCGATGCCCGGCTGCTGCGCGGACAGGGATTTCAGGATATCCGCCTGCTGTCGGCAGAAAGCGAGTTTGCCGGCGTCCGCTTACAGAAGACCACTTCCGGACAGCATGGCAGCGACCGCACCTATGCCGTACCGGCCATGGCGGAGCGCCTGGGCGAAGCCTGCGGGGTGGTGTTCCGCCATCCGCAGGAGAAAACGCTGTGGCTGGTGGGCGACACCCTCTGGCGCCCTGAAATTGAGGCCGATATGCTGCGGCTGCATCCCGATGTGGTGGTGCTGAACGCCGGCTACGCGCATGTGATCGGTTTTGGCCCGATTATTATGGGTAAAGAAGATGTGCTGAAAGCGCATTTCACGCTGCCGGAGGCGCACATTGTGGCTATCCATCTCGAAGCGGTTAACCACTGCCTGCTGAGCCGCGAGGAGCTGCGCGAATACGTGGCGGATAATCAGATTGCCGATGTGGTCAGCATCCCGCAGGATGGCGAAAGTCTTTTCTTTTAACCGGTTGTAGGGAACGGAGGGCACCATGAAACTCACCGATGTCGCGATTGTCGCCGTGGACGGGTTCAGCCCTTTCCACTACTCGGTTCCCTGTATGTTGTTTGGCGATAGCGTCTCGGAAACGAAACGCTTTAACCTGCAGATTTGCGCCGAAAGGCCGGGATTGTTGACCGCGCGCGACGGCTTTGCGCTCAACGCCAGCGCGGATTTCACCGCCCTTGAGCAGGCCGATATCGTGGTAGTGCCTTACTGGGGCGCGGTGCATCAGCGCCCGCCGCAGTCGCTGCTGGATAGCCTGGTGCGGGCAAGGGAGAACGGCGCTGAAATAGTCGGGCTGTGCCTCGGTGCTTTTGTGCTGGGTTATGCCGGGCTGCTGGATGGCAAACGGGCGGCGACCCACTGGGAGTTTGAGCAGGCGTTTCAGCAGTTGTTCCCCCAGGTGCAGCTGGATATCAATGCGCTGTACGTCGATGACCAGCGGATCATTACTTCGGCGGGCACGGCGGCGGCGCTGGACTGCTGCCTGTATATCATCCGCCAGCGTTTTGGCAGCCTGGCGGCGAATCAGATTGCCCGACGCATGATCGTGCCGCCCCATCGCGAAGGGGGCCAGGCACAGTTTATCGCCCAACCGGTGCCGAAAAATACCCGCGACGCGCGGATTAACGGACTGCTGGAGTATCTCCAGCAGCATATCGCCGAGCTGCACAACCTTGATTCGCTGGCGCAGGTGGTGGCGATGAGCCGCCGTACGTTGACGCGTCACTTCGCCAGGGCTACCGGCATGAGCATTGCCGACTGGCTGACCATGGAACGTCTGCGGCGCAGTCAGCTCCTGCTCGAAGCGGGGAATATGCCCGTCGAGCAGGTGGCGGAGAGCGTTGGTTTCCGCTCCGCCGTGACCTGGCGCCAGCAGTTTAAATCCCGCTTTGGCGTCAGCCCGGCGGAGTGGCGGCGCACCTTTCGCCGCGGGACTTAGCCGGCGAGCGTTGCGCTGTCGATCACGAAGCGATATTTGACATCGCCTTTGACCATGCGCTCCCAGGCTTCGTTGATCTGATCGCCGCGAATCAGCTCAATATCAGCGACAATGCCGTGCTCGGCGCAGAAATCGAGCATTTCCTGAGTTTCCGGGATCCCGCCAATCATCGAACCGGCAATCGCACGGCGGCGGAATATCAGATTAAACACTTCCGGCGAAGGATGCGGACTGGCCGGCGCGCCGACTAGGGTCAGAGTGCCATCGCGTTTAAGTAACGTGGTGAAGGCATCGAGGTTGTGCGGCGCCGCCACGGTGTTAAGGATGAAATCGAAACTTTTCACGTGGGCGGCCATTTCGTCCTCGTTGCGCGAGACCACCACCTCATCCGCGCCCAGTGCTTTTGCCGCTTCCCGCTTCGATTCTGATGTGGTAAAGGCCACCACGTGGGCGCCCATGGCGTGGGCCAACTTAATCCCCATATGCCCCAACCCGCCAATACCGACGATAGCGACTTTTTTCCCCGGCCCGACGTTCCAGTGGCGCAGCGGAGAGTAGGTGGTGATCCCGGCGCAGAGCAGTGGTGCCACGGCGGCGAGTTGTTCCTTCGGATGGCGCACGTGCAGCACGTAGCGCTCGTGTACCACAATCTGCTGCGAATAGCCGCCGAGGGTGTGTCCGGGCGCATCGGCCGTGGGGCCGTTGTAGGTGAGAATCATATGGTCGCAGTAGTTTTCCAGTCCTGCCTCGCACTCTGCACACTGTTTACAGCTGTCGACCATACAGCCGACGCCGACCAGGTCGCCCACGTTGAATCCCGAGACCTGATTGCCGATGGCGGTCACCTGGCCGACGATTTCATGTCCCGGTACGCAAGGATAGAGCGTACCGGCCCATTCGGATCGCGCCTGATGAAGGTCGGAGTGGCAGACGCCGCAGTAATCGATGGCAATCTGCACATCGTGGGGCCCCGGGTCGCGGCGGGAGATAGCCATCGATTTCAGCGGTTGGGTGGCGGAGTACGTACCAATAGCATTGATCTGCATAGCGAAACCTCTTTCTGAATGAACGTGCTGGATGATTCGGAGGGGATGACCTGCTTTTTGGCGGCAACGGTAAGCGTAGCCTGGTCAGCGCGGGGCGTGAGGCGATTAGCTCAGAGTGTTAAACCGTAAAGGGAAAAAGAGACGGGATAAAAAAGAACGCGGCAAGAAGAGGCGGATTCCCCGCCCGGCAGGGAACCCGCAAACGTTGAGGCGATTATTCAACCGGCGTCAGATAATCCAGGCGCAGCGGCTCCGCCAGCAGGCTATCCATTTGCGCGATAAAAGCCTGAAAGTGCGGCTGGGCGATGTGCGCCTCCAGCGCGGATGGGTCGCGCCACGACTCGCGCATGTAGAAGGTGTCCGGCGCATCGCGCAGTTGAAACAGGGCATAATCCAGATTACCCGCTTCCTGACGGGTCGGCAGTAACAGCGCTTTCAGCGCCTGCTTGAGCCCGGCCGTTTTCCCCGGTTTGGCTTTCAGAACCGCAATGACAGATACCGTGTCGCTCGTCATCTTAAAACCCTTCCAGCACGATTTTGCCGACCGCGCGTCCGGTTTCCAGTCGGGCGTGCGCTCTCTGCAGGTTGCTGGCGTTGATTGGACCGTAATGCTCGCCGAGGGTGGTTTTGATGGTCTTATCGTCAATCAGCGCCGCCACCCGGGTCAGCAGCTGATGCTGGGCCAGCATATCCGGCGTTTCAAACATCGAACGGGTGAACATAAACTCCCAGTGCAGCGAAATGCTTTTGGCTTTCAGCGGGCGGGCATCGAGGGATTCCGGGTCGTCAATCAACGCCAGCTTACCCTGTGGGGCGAGGGCGGCAATCAGCTGCGCGTAATGTTGCTCAGTCTTGTTGAGGCTGGCGACGTGCGTCACGGCGTTGACCCCAATCCGCGCCAGTTCTTCACTGAGCGGCTTGCTGTGATCGATAACGTGGTGCGCCCCGGCATCAAGCACCCATTTCTGGCTTTCCGGGCGCGAAGCGGTGCCGATGACCGTCATGCGCGTCAGTTTGCGCGCCAGCTGCGTGAGAATGGAACCGACGCCGCCCGCCGCGCCGACAATCAGCAGCGTGTCCCCGGCATTGCCGCCTTCCTGCACGCCAAGACGGTCGAACAATAATTCCCATGCGGTGATGGCGGTCAGCGGCAGGGCGGCGGCAGAGGCGTTATCCAGTGAGCGCGGCTTTAAGGCGACGATCCGTTCGTCGACGAGCTGAAACTCGCTATTACTTCCCGCGCGTTCCAACGCACCGGCATACCAGACTTCATCGCCCGGCGCGAACAGCGTCACCGCCTCGCCGACCGATTTTACGATGCCAACCGCATCCCAGCCCAGCACGCGCGGAGTATCGCCGGTAAATCCGGCGCGGACTTTGGTATCCACCGGGTTAACGGAAATCGCTTTCACTTCAATGAGCAGGTCATGCCCGGCAGCAACCGGAAGCGGGAGCTCAATGTCGCTTAAAAATGGGATGTTACTGCCTTCAGTTACGGCGCGGGTAATGGCGATCGCTTTCATACACTCTCCGGTTTTAAATGGGGTTTCTGTGGGAATCCGTTAATGGTAGACCCCTGGCGGAGAGGGAAAAACGGGGCCTGGGCGATAAGAGTTATATTGAAAAGCTGAAAATCGGTCTGGGTCGCCATGAGTTGGCCACAGGATGACATAACGGATTGCCATGGCAGCGGTATGGTTTATTGCATAGGGGGGAGGATTCAGGGGCAGCAAACTGGCGGAAGATCACAGGAGTTGAACCTGCCCGGGACCGCTGGCGGCCCCAACTGGATTTGAAGTCCAGCCACCTCACCGGAGATGACGATCTTCCGCGCCTCGATTGCTACATGGAGGCGGGGCGCATTATAGCTACTTTCAGGGATTTACCACATACCTAAACGCACTTTTTTACTGTTAAAACTGGACTTTGCAGAACAGTCTGAAACAATTCCGTTCAAAATCCATGGGTTACACTTTTTTACACCCTTTCAGGCAACCGCAATCGTAGAAAACAAGACAGATAATGTGTGTCACGGGAGCAGGCGGACCGGTATGCTACTGCCTGGTCGCTGAAATGTCGTACTACCCTGAAGCGGTGGATAATCACGCTCGCCAGGCGGATTACGTCAGAAACGAGGATATCGCTTGCCAGCAGCGCCTGCCCGACGATGGCCGCGAGGCGGTGAGTCAGGTTCCGGCAGCGGATGACGCTGTGGCCTGCGTTTTGAAGGCGGTGATGATGAGGCTGCAGGAGATAAATCGCAGCACCAGTGGGACATCGCCAGAGTTATTCTTTCTGCGAATTGAGATCGTTATCACGTATATTTATTGCTGAAATGTGATCTGACTTATAAATATTTTTTCTTTCTCCATCCTGTTTTATTTCTGTCCGGATATCCGGACACGATTTAGTATTGTTGTTTACACCGTGCCTCCCTATATTTATCCTCAATGATTTCCGTAGAGATCGCGTCGTATAGCGATGTCTTATTGGCATTAATCTGCTATGCAAAAAGGGTAAATAATGCAAATGGTTACCTCGCGACAGAACAGATTATTAAAATTTCTCCTGCCAAAAAGAGAATACGTTACGTTATTAAAAATAGCTGAACAGCTAAATGTTTCAGAAAAAACGGTTCAGCGTGACTTACGTTTTCTCGAACAATGGCTCTCTGACTGGAAAATCAGTATTGATAAACGGGCCGGTACTGGTGTGATGCTGCTGGCCGAAAATGTCACCGACCTGTTGCAACTAGACCAGCTGCTGGGTACCGAAGGTGATGATACCGATGCGATGATGAATAATTCACGGCGCGTGAAAATTGCTTCTCAGCTATTAAGTGAAACGCCGCGAGAAACCTCGATCAATAAATTATCTGAACGCTACTTTATCAGCAGTGCCTCGATTGTTAATGATTTAAAAGTAATTGAATCATGGATTACCCCACTCGGGCTGGTATTAATTCGCAGCCAGAGTGGGACCCATATTGAAGGCAGTGAATCGCATGTCCGTCAGGCAATGGCCTCATTAATTAACGGCGTTATTAATCATAATGAGCCCGGGAGTATTATCCATTCTCGTCTCGACAGCGGCAGCTATAAAGCGCTGGTGCACTATTTTGGCGAAGAGGATGTGCTATTTGTTCAGTCACTTCTTGAAGAAAGGGAACGTAAACTGAGCTGGTCGTTGGGCGAACCTTATTACGTCAATATCTTCACCCATATCCTGATTATGATGTACCGGATCACCCGCGGAAATGCGTTACCGCGCCGGGAACAGGGCCACCCGCTGTTTGATGAGTCTGTTTTTTGTATCGCGCAAAACATGCTGCAAAAAATAGAGGCGCGCATTGCCCATCCGTTACCGGAAGATGAAAGCTGGTTTATTTATCAATACATTATCTCATCGGGCGTGGTGGTGGAGGAACGTGATGATGTCAGCATGCTGCGTAATCTCCACTCCAGCGATGAGGCCAGGAAAATAACCTCCCGGCTGATCGCGCTTTTTTCCACGTTGGTTGATATCGATCTTGCGCATGACACCGCGTTATATGAAGGGTTGCTCATTCATATAAAACCACTGCTTAACCGATTGAATTATCATATTTATATCCGTAATCCGCTGCTGGAGGATATCAAAGGCGAACTTACGGATGTGTGGCCGCTAACCCTCCGGGTGGTGAATCAGATATTTTCTGCCTGGGGTGATAAGGCGGTCTCGGAAGATGAAGTCGGTTATTTAACCGTCCATTTTCAGGCGGCGATGGAGAGGCAGGTTGCCAGAAAGCGGGTGCTGCTGGTGTGTTCTACGGGAATCGGCACCTCGCATCTGTTGAAAAGCCGGGTGCTCAGAGCTTTTCCCGACTGGACCATCGTTGGCGTGTTGCCCGCAGGAAGTCTGCATACGTTTCAGGACCAGGACAATATTGAGCTGGTGATCTCGACGATTCATTTGCCGGAAATTGCGCTACCGGTGGTTTATGTCAGCGCATTTTTTAACGATGCCGATATCAAGCGGGTTACTGAAAAAGTGATTACTGAGAAATTACACCACGCGGCAGCGTCAACTGCCAGCAATGAAATTTTATATCCATGAGGTAAATAATATGGACATCACCCGAATTTTAAATACTAAACGTGTTTTGCTGGATATGCAGGCCCGGAATAAAGCGGAAGCTATCGAAGAGTTAACCGATCTGCTTCAGAAAGATGGTGCGATTAACTGTCGTGAAACTTTTATTCGGGATGTCTGGCAGCGCGAATCGGAAGGTTCGACAGGGTTTGAGAATCATATTGCTATTCCTCATGGAAAATCATCCGCCGTTGTCAATACCACGCTGGCGATTGGCCGCACCCGTCAGGATATTGCCTGGGAAACGCTGGATGGTAGTCATGTTCGCTGTATTATTTTATTTGCCGTTCGCCTGGAAGACCAAAATACCACCCATATTCGCTTGTTGTCCCAGGTCGCCGGGGCGCTGGCTGATGATGACATCATTGCGCAATTGCTCGAAGAAACCAGTCCGCAGAAGATTATTGATTTATTTAGTCAGTATGCTGAGTCGGATGTTTACTAACTATAAATATTGGAGTCTGAGATGAATATTGTCTGTGTTGCCGCTTGTACCGCAGGTATTGCTCATACTTATATCGCACGTGAGAAGTTAATTAAAGGCGCCAGGGCGCTGGGCCACAATGTTAAAGTTGAAACTCAAGGTACGATTGGTACTGAGAATGAGCTTACACCAGAAGATATCGCTGCCGCTGACGTTGTTATTCTCGCTATAGATGTAAAAATCAAAGGTGAAGAACGCTTTAAAAACAAACGGATTGTTCGCGTGAAAACGGAAGTCGTTATTAAGTCACCGATTCAGTTTATCGAAAAGGTTGAGAAATCCTTAGCTAATGCCTGATCCTTATTCTGGAGGGATCTACCATGAGTGAAAATAAAACGCCTGTCTCGCAGGAAATTAAAAAACATTTATTAACCGGTATTTCATGGATGATACCGCTGATTGTTGCCGCCGGGATTTGTATTGCCCTCGGTCAGGTATTGGGCGGTACTGATGTCGCGGAGAAAGTGGGGACCATCCCCTGGATGCTAAACCAAATCGGCGGCTGGGGTATGGGGCTTATTGTCCCGCTGATCTGCGCGGCAATCGCCTACTCCATTGCTGACAGACCGGGTTTTGCGCCAGGGCTTATCGTTGGGTTCGTCTGCGGACAGATTCATACCGGCTTTATCGGCGGGATGCTTGGCGGTTTTCTGGTGGGCTACACGGTACTGCTGTTGAAACATTACGTGCGCTTGCCAAAGTCGATGCAGGGGCTGATGCCAATCATGGTGCTACCGGTATTAAGCACCATTATCAGCGGCCTGTTGATGATGACCTTAATAGGCAAGCCCATCGCCTGGCTGCAGGAGGCATTGATTCACATGCTGGAGTCGATGCAGGGCGGCTCGCGATTTTTGCTGGGGGCTATCCTGGGAGCGATGGCCACCTTCGACTTCGGCGGACCCGTCAATAAAACCATGTCGCTCTTTGCCGACGGCTTGCTGGTCAGCGGGGTTTATGGTCCGGAAGCCGTGAAGTTCGTCGGATCGATGATTCCTCCCTTCGGCATTACGCTGTCTTTCCTGTTAACCCGCCACAAATATACCCGCGCCGAAACCGAAGCGCTGAAGGCCGCTTTCCCGATGGGCATTTGCATGATTACGGAGGGTGTGATCCCTATTGCGGCGCGCGATCTCCTTCGCGTGGTGGGGTCCTGTGTGGTGGCCTCGGCGGTGGCGGGCGGATTGATTATGACCTGGGGTGTGGAAAGCCCGGTTCCACACGGCGGGATGTTTGTCGTACCGCTGTTCACCCATCCACTGCTGTTTTGCCTGGCGCTGGCGATTGGGACGGTTATCTGCGGCGTGATGCTGTCGCTGTGGAAAAAGCCGGTCACCGAACGCGACGAAGAGTTTGATGAACTGAGCGACCAAAAGGTCGCCGACGATGAAATCACCTTCACCCTTGAGTAAACGGAGGCCCTATGTTTGCTGATATGAAGCAGATGGTAGCGAAAGCCTGGCGTGAACAATATGCCCTGCTGGCGATTAACTGTATGAATCTGGAGAGCGCTCGTGCCGCAGTACGCATGGCGGAAAAATATCGGGCGCCGATTATTCTCAATCTGTACCAGGGGCATCTGTCGCATTTCCCGCCCGCAATGGCGCTGGCGGTGGCCAGAACGTTGGCCGAAGCGGCCAGCGTTCCCGTCACGCTAAGCCTCGATCACGGTAAAGACCCGGTGAAGATCCGCCAGGCCTTCCGCGCCGGATTTAGCGGGTTGATGATTGATGCCTCGGCGTTCCCGCTCGCGGAGAATATTCGCCAGACCCGTGAGGTCACCGCGCTGGCCGCCAGCGTCGGGCTTTGTGTGGAAGGCGAATTGGGTCATCTGGCGGATGCCCCGCGCTATGACCATATGACTAATGCCGATCTGATGACGCAGCCGGCGGATGTTGCCCCTTTTATTGCCCAAACCGGCATTGACCTGCTGGCGGTTTCCGTCGGCACAGCCCACGGGATGTATGCTCCGGGGGTCACGCCAGCGCTGGATTTTGACCGCCTGGCGGAGGTGCAACGAGCCTCTTCGGTGCCATTAGCCCTGCACGGCGGCAGCGGTACGCCATTCGAACAGCTTGCACGCTGCCCGGCGTTTGGCGTTGCGAAAATCAACGTCGGCGCGGCGGTATTTGAAGCCGGGAAGGCCGCGCTACTGCATACCTTGTGTCACGACAGCACCCTCGAGCTGGCCGATGCCATGGCCGTGATGGAGCATGCCAGCGCTGAAGCTATCGTCCCTTACTTACACGCGTCCGGCGCAATAGACCGGGCCTGATTCACTTATCAGTCATGCCTTTCATGCCAGCGCATATCCGCCCTGGCAGGGCTAACTACACCCTGAAACTGGAGAAAACCATGTTAGTTTCCATGCAAGAATTACTGAAACCGACCCGTGAGCATGGCTTTGCCATTGGCGCGTTTAATGTTGCCGATAGCTGCTTTATTCGCGCTGTTGTGGAAGAAGCGGAAGCCACCAATACGCCAGCCATTATTTCCATTCACCCTAGCGAGCATGATTTTGTCGGTGATTCCTTTTTTAGCTACGTGCGCGACATTACGCGGCGTAGCCGGGTGCCCTTTACTTTGCATCTCGATCATGGCGCCTCTGTCGAGCATGTACTGCGCGCGATTCAGTGTGGCTTTACCTCGGTGATGATCGATGGATCTCTGCTGCCCTATGAGGAAAACGTCGCCTTAACCGAGGAAGTGGTCAGGCTGGCGCATGCGGTCGGCGTCTCCGTCGAAGGGGAATTAGGGACTATTGGCCAGACGGGGACCTCCGTGGAGGGCGGGGTGTCGAAAGTTACCTATACTGACCCGGCGCAGGCGCAGGATTTCGTTGCCCGGACAGGCGTCGACACTCTGGCGGTGGCGATTGGTACCGCGCACGGCATCTATCCAAAAGGGATGCAGCCTGAACTACAGATGAACATTCTGCGCGATATCGCCGGACGTGTATCGATTCCGCTGGTGCTGCACGGCGGCTCCGCCAATCCGGATGCGGAGATTGCCGAGTCGGTGACCCTTGGCGTCGGGAAAATCAATATTTCCAGCGATATGAAATATGCCTACTTCCGGAAGGTGCGTGAAATTTTGGCTAAAGAGAGCTGGTGGGATCCGAACGTGATTTATCCGGAGCCGATCAACGCCGCGCGCGAAGTGATTCGCCACAAAATGAAGCTGTTTGGTTCCACCGGTAAAGCAAACCTGTATTAACGGGGTAAAAGGCGGGGGAACCCGCCTTCTGACGGGCAGGAGGCAACGATGAATTACCTTGGTCTGGATGTCGGCGGGACGAAAATCGCCGCCGTCGTTATGGATGAGCGGGGAGAGGAAGTCGGGCGTTTTCGCTGCGCCACGCGTAAAGAAAGTCGTCAGGCATTTGTGTCGGCAATGGTGGAGTTCATTGCCGCTATCCGCGTGGAGACAGGGGCGCCGATGGCCATTGGCATCGCGCTGCCGGGCAGCGTTTCGCCGCAGCATGGCGCCATTCGTAATGCCAATATCCAGGTGATTAACGGTTATCGTTTACAAGATGCGCTCGAGCAGCAACTCGGACAACCGGTGGTGTTAGCTAACGATGGCAACTGCTTCGCCTTATCAGAGGCATGCGATGGCGCAGGGGCGGGCGTTTCGTTGGTTTTCGGGATGACGTTGGGCACCGGATGCGGCGGCGGTATTGCCTTCGAACGCCAGCCCGTCGTGGGAGCTTCGGGAATTGCCGCAGAGTGTGGGCACATCACTCTGCCGGGTTATTCCGGCACCGAGGATGGGCCTCCGACACGCTGTTACTGCGGCAGGCTCAACTGCGTGGAGTCTTTTATTTCCGCAACGGGGCTGAGCGAGCGCTACCGCCTGCTGACCGGCGACAGCCTGTCGAGTGAGCAGATTATCGCCCGTGCGCAGGCGGGAGAATCCGCTGCCTGCCAGCAGGTCTACCGTTTTCGTCAACAGCTCGCGCGGACGCTGGCGACTATCGTCAATATCCTTGACCCCGGCGTGATTGTACTGGGCGGCGGTTTATCCAATGCGACGTTGCTGGTAGCGGATTTACAACCGGAGGTCGCGCCACACGTCTTCACTGACCATTTTATCACCCCCATTATTTCTGCGCGGCATGGCGACAGTAGCGGCATGCGTGGCGCCGCCTGGCTGGCCGTGCGAAGCGGAGTCCGATCATGAAACGTTCACAGATTAACTATGCGATAGATAAAGCGCTGGCGATGGCCGAAACCTTCCGCATTAGTCTGCCGGAATTTGCCCGCGTTACGGCGCCGTGCTGGCCGCAAAAGCGGAAAGAAGGTTGGCAAGAGATCCACGATTTGCGGCTCGGATGGGATATCACGGATTTCGGCAGCGGCTGTTTTAACGACACCGGCCTGACGCTGCTGACGTTGCGCAACGGCTCGCTATCCGATCCGCGTTATGCTAAACCTTATGCGGAAAAAATGTTGCAGATTCAACAAGATCAGCAAACTCCCTGGCATTTCCACTACCACAAGATGGAAGACATCATTAACCGCGGCGGCGGCAACCTGTGTATGCAGCTGGCCTGGGCGACGGAAGACCAACAGCTGGATAATCAGCGCCGCGTCAGCGTGGCTGTTGATGGTTGCCCACGCACGCTGAAACCCGGCGAGACGCTGGTGCTGCATCCTGGGCAGAGCGTCAGTCTGCCTGTGCGCCTTTATCACCGTTTCTGGGCCGAAAAGAGGGGCGTGATGGGTTGGGAAATCTCGATGGTCAATGACGATCGTACGGATAACCGCTTTCTCGATGCGGACGGGCGCTTCCCGTCGATTGAGGAGGATGAACCCGCAAGATGGTTGTTATGCAGTGAATATGAACAAATACGCTGAGAGCCTGAGCGGCACACAGTGATTCGTCCCACAGACATATTTTCCCTCCGGTGGTAGCGTAATCTGCCGCTGAGAGGAGCCCGCAATGGACTTAGAAAATATCTTTCGTGACGTCAAGCTGAGCAAAACGGAAATGACCGTGCTGCGCTTTATCCAGAATGACCCTGAGCAGTGTGTGCGGGAAGGTATCCGCAGCGTCGCTGAGCGCTGCTATAGCAACCCCTCCTCGCTGGTGCGGCTGGCGAAGAAGCTGAAGTTCAGCGGCTGGCTGGAGCTGGTCTATTTTATTAAATTCAATATCACCATGCCGAAACTCGATGTCACCAACGACATCGACTACATGAGTATTCAGCCGACAGAGCGGCTGGCGCCGCTGCTGGAAAGCCTGCAGCATCAGCGGATCCTAATCCACGGCAGCGGCTTTTCTCAGCTGATTGCGCAATATATTTATAATAAGTTCCTGGTGACCGGCGTTAACGCCAGTCTCGCGCTGTGGCCGGATTACGAAATCCTGGAGCAGAAGAACGCGGCGAAATTCGACTCCATCTGGATCGTCTCAAAATCCGGGCGCAGCAGCTCGGCCCTGAACTGGGTGAAGGCGCTGGAAGGGAAGGCGATTAATCTGGTCTGCTTTACCGGCGATTATCAAAGCCCGCTGGCGCAGGCGGCGGATACCGCATTTATTATTCATGACCCGCAGAAGTTCGACGATGATATTTACTGGAGTAACCCGTTTTTCGGTTACTGCATACTCGGGTTTGAGCGGCTGCTGAAGATGTGGTTTATACAGACGCAGAACCCCGGAGGCGGCGTGTGACGCGCCTGTCCGGGCGACAAAACCGGCCAATCATGCCTTATCCGGTAGCCCGGATGAGGCGTTAGCCGCCATCCGGGGATCGAACCGGGCGTTTATTGCCAGTCGGCGAACTGCGCGTCGTCGAGATAGGCCTCGACCAGGGTTTTAGCCAGCGAAAAAGAGCCGATCAGCGGATGCGCCATCAATGCGCGTATCGCCAGGGATTTGTCACGCTGTAAAATGGCCGCCACCGCCAGCCGCTCATACTCTTTCACGCTGGCAATCATGTTTTTCTGCGCCGTGGGCACGTGCGCTGGCGTCACCGGTTTTAAGCCGTCTTTGCTCAGGTCGCAGCTTACCTCAATCACATCGTCAGGACGCAAGAAATCGAGAGTGCCGTTATTGGGGATGGAGACCACGATTCGTTTGGTGGTGCGGCTGTTGACCGCCTCCAGAATGTCCAGTGCCACCCCAGCATAGCCGCCGGTATCCGGCTCCTCGATAAACTGGCGCAGGGTTAACGGTTCGCGGGTATGGAATTTCTCCTGCTGCGATTCACTCTGCATGTAGCTATTTTCCCGGCGCAGGTAGTGCTTCATCCACAGGGAAAACGCCGTCTGCGGATCGGCTTTCACATCAATGCCGCGCAGCGCGTCCCGCATATCGCGATTGATACGGGCAATCTGCTCGCCGCGCGTTTCGTCCGCCTCCTGAATCGCTTTTAACGCCACCTCGCGATAATAGTAATAATAGAGATACTCGTTGAGTAATTGCTTATCACACAGCTGAACCAGCTGCGGCGAAAAATACTGCATTGCCGTTTTACGGTATAAATCCGGGTTGGCGATCAGGCGTTCGGTCACCTCTTCCCCGCGCACGGTAATGTGGGTAAACCACGAGAAATGGTTCAGCCCGTAGCACTCGACGCTGAGATCGCGCTCATCGCAGCCGAGAATCTCCGGCAGTTCGCGAATCAGCTCCGACGGCGCATCGCAAATGCCATACACGCGGCGCTTAAAGCCAGACTTGATGATTGCCTCGGTCACCAGCCCCGACGGGTTGGTAAAGTTAAACAGGATCGCATCCTCGGCGGCATGCTCTTCGATCAGGCGACAGTAGTTGAGGATCGCCGGGATCGAGCGCATCGCCATAGCAAACCCCCCGGCGCCGGTGGTCTCCTGGCCTAAGGTATTATGCTCAAGCGCAATACGCTCATCGCGAATCCGGCTCTCATCGCCGCCAACTCGCAGGGTGGTAATCACATAATTTGTGCCTTTCAGCGCAGCGACCGGCTCGGTAGTTGTACTGAACGCAATATCAGGACGAATCGTATTAAATACGTAACGGGCAATTTCACCAAACAGGGCCAGATTATCTTCCGAGCTGTCCAGAAATACCACTTCCGTTAAACCAATGCGGTGGGCGTTATAAGCCAGCGATTTCGCCAGAAATGCAGAGCGAACGCCGCCCCCGCCTAATACGGTTAATTTCATACATCACTCCCAATTAATTTTCTGCCAGCCAGCTATCAACCTGGGAACGAACCTGTCCCACTTTGACGCCATAAATAACCTGAACTTCATTACGATTGCGTACGACGCCATTGGCACCGGTATTTTTTAATATGAGATCATCAACCAAATCCATATTTTTAATCACCACGCGCAGGCGCGTGAAACAGTTGTCGACGGAAATAATATTTTCTTTTCCGCCGAGGCCATTAATAATCTCATCGGTCACCGACTGCGTATTACCAACCTTTTTACGATAATCCGCTTTGCTGTAGAGTTTCACGTTGTCGTCATCTTCGCGGCCCGGCGTTTTCAAATTCAGCTTCACCACCAGGGTGCGGAAAATAACGTAATAAACGGCGAACTGACCGAGACCGATAAGAACATACCCAGGCCAGCGTGTGAGTGAGACCGGCAGCGGCAGGTTATAAATCAGAAATTCGATAAGCCCGGATGCGCCCCATGGCCGAACGGTAAAGAGGTCACAAATCGCCTGTGACGCGGCGGTCAGGGTGGCATGAATCACCCAGAGCAGCGGCGACACGAACAGGAAGGTGAACTCAATCGGCTCCGTAATCCCGGTGAGCATTGAGGTAATAATGGCGGGTAGCAGAATCGCCTTCGCCATCATCTTTTTCTCCGGTTTCGCCGTGTGATAAAAGGCCAGCGATGCGCCGGCGAGGCCGAAAATCGTGGTCATCCCCTGTTGCGAGAAACGTAGCGCATCATTCATGACCGGCGTCAGGTCCGGGTGACGCATATAGGCGAGGAAAATCGCCTGGGTACCGGAAACCACCTGCCCGTCGACGTTTAGCGTGCCGCCGATTTGCGTGAGCTGGAACGGCGACCAGACGAAATGGTGCAGGCCGGTGGGGATGAGGAATTTTTCAAAGAAGCCATAAACGAAAACTCCCGCCACGCCGGCATTTTTCATAAATCCGGTTAATGCCCCGATACCGTGGGTCATAAACGGCCAGATCCAGGTGAAGGCGATGGCATAGAAAATCACCACCGGGGTCATGGCCACCAGGGTCAGCTTGGCGCCGCCGTACATTGACAGCGCGCCGGGCAGTTCGATGTTCGAGACTTTGTTATGCACCCAGGCGATGGTGCAGCCGAGAATAATGCCGAGGAACACCCCCATATCGACGACCACAAAACCCAGCAGTTGCGTCTGGCCGGTGCCGTAATACTCGCCATTAATTTTTTCGGCGATGCCGTGGATATGTTCCAGCCACGAATGGTTGGCGCCCAGAAACATAATAAAACACATGACGGAAACCAGGGCGACTTCTGTTTTTTTATCTTTCGCCAGTCCATAACTAATACCGACGCAAAAAAGTAATCCAAGATTGCCAAATAGCGGCCAGAACGTATCACCGAGTAATTGTCCTGACTGATGTAAAAAACTGGTTTCAGAAATTAATGTCGGGTTGGTTAAGACAGAACTGAGTGCCAGAATCAGGCCAATGACGGGCAAGAACAAGACTGCACCGATCATTGCTCTGGAGAATTTTTGCATATTCTCCAGAATACGTTGACGTATTGCGGACATAGTCGTTCCTTTATTTTTATATTTACATAGGGTTTTTCATTGTTATCTCTACTTCCAGTATTTTGTTTATAGCAACTCCGAACTTTTAAAGAAACATGTTGCGGGAAATAGGTACAGATAGCCGCAAAATGCACACAGGTTTCGCAGAGAGAAAGGAGTGCCTGAGGGGGCGGAACGAGAAGCGGATGGCCGAAGACCCGAGCGATGCCCTCTCTCAGGCGGAGAGAGGGCGACGGGAGATTAGGGTGCTGGGGAGGGAAGCGGCTGCGCCGGTCCGTTGTTCAACTGGCCGTTGCGCAGTACTTGCGCAACCTGCTGCTTCTCCATATTTATCGCGCTGAGCTGGCCGTTAACCGTCGGTTTCAGCGGCGCATTGGCCTGCACGCTGCCGCTGGCGGTCAGCTGGAAATTACCATCGCCGGAAACCGGCAGGGCGGGCCAGCCCCAGGCCTGCAGAAGATTCAGCGGTACGCCGCGACCGTTCAGGCTGAGCGTGACCTGGCGCTGGGGAAGCTGCGACACCGCAGCGGTGGCCTGCAGAATACCGCGTTCGGTAAAGGCGCTTAGCTCGGTGATATTGACCGTTGAGGCGTTGGCGTTAAGCTTCAACGATGGTCGGCGAACGTCAACGCGATTAAAGGTGGCGGCGGCGGCGTTCAGCGTAGCGCTACCGCTCCATACGCCCCAGCGATGATCTTTCACCAGCTGCAGTTCGCCACCGTAGCCGTCAAGGGCGGTTAGCTGCCACGGGAATGTGGGGTCGATATCGATAACCAGGTTACGGCTGGCGCTGAATTTCTTCAGCGTCAGGCTTTCCAGCCACGTCGGCAGCGACGCCATCCACAGCTGTTTCCAGTTGGCCGGGAGGGTATATTCCAGCCCGGCAAAGGCGGTGTCGTCCAGCACCAGCGCGTTACCCGCGCGCAGCCAGTTGCCGGAGGTACGTACCATTCCGCCTTCCCAGCGCGAGGTGAACTGGCGCAGCGCGATGCCCTGAGGTGAGAATTCCGCATTGGCGATGGGATCCAGCAGATGCAGCGACCCGTTAATAAATTCGCTGGCGTTCATCGACAGGGTGCCGTCATCGCTTTGCCATCCGCCCTGGCTCAGGGTCAGGTTGCGCAGATTAAGGTCGAGATCGGTCACTGCCCAGTCCGGTCCCTGCAGGCGGGCATCGGTCATGTCGAGACGGCCAATGTGCAGAGAAGGGACGTGGGTCAGCGGGGCAAAGAATTCCGCCAGCGATTTATCGCTCTGCAGGCGAATTTCGTTGAGCTGCAGATTATCAACCCGCCAGCTGCCGTCGGCGCTGCGTCTGGCGTTGCCGGTGAGCGTTCCGCGGGCAATATCGGCGCCCAGCGTGGATAGCGTCACTTCGCCATTATCCAGGCTTCCCTGAATCAGCACGTTACTGGCTGCAACGCCGTTCAGGGTCAGCGAGCCTGCGCTCATCTGAATCTGGGCCTTTTTGCCCAACACATTGCCTGCTTCCGGCGCCCACGGGCTGACGCCGCCGTCGACGCGCTGCGCGCTCAGCGCCCAGCCGGTTTCCGGGCTGTTAAACGCCATATTGCGCAACTGCAAACGGTCGGCAGCAAAGGGTAAAGAAGCGGAAGACGGCGAGAGATTTAACGTCCCGTCGCTAAGCACAATCTCGTCGGCGTGCAGCGGATCGCTGAACTGGCGGGTACTGAAGCCAATATCCACCGTTTTAGCGACCAGCGTCGGCGGTTTGCCGTCGCGCCCGAAAGTGACATTTTGCAGTTGCAGGTGGAGAGGTGAAGAGAAGCTGTGATCCATCGCATCGAAGGAGACCTGCCAGCCGGTACCTTTACTCAGCCAGGCGCTGGCCTGGCGTGAACCCCAGTGGGTCTGTAGCAGGAACCAGGCAGCAACGATGGCGGCCAGCAGGACGATCGTGAGCCAGAGGACCAGCTTTCCAGGAAATTTCATGATCTTACATCCTGAGCGAGTACGTAAGGCTGTTATGCCCGAATTATGCGCAATCCTCAAGACAGGAATTGTTTAATGGGATGATGTGAGATTGCCGATACCCATAAGACGTCAGGATTTCCCCGGTCAGCATCGCGTGACCGGGGGGGCAGGCAGGCTTAGTTTTTCTCTGGCGGGAAGACTAAATTCAGAACAATCGCGGTGATGCCGCCGGCGGCAATCCCCGAGGAGAGCAGGTTCTTCAGCCAGTCAGGAGCAAACTGCAGAATCAGCGGCTGCTGGGAGACACCGAGGCCCACTGCCAGCGACAGGGCGATAATCAGAATCGCGCGGCGGTTCAGCGGTTCGCGGGAGACGATGCGTACCCCGGATGCGGCGATAGTACCGAACATCACCAGCGTTGCGCCACCGAGCACCGGTTCCGGAATATGCTGGACAAAGCCGCTGACCGCCGGGAACAGGCCCAGTACGATCAGCATCAGCGCCACCACGAAGCCGACGTAGCGGCTGGCGACGCCGGTCAACTGAATCACGCCGTTATTCTGGCCGAAACAGGAGTTAGGGAAAGTATTGAAGACGGCGGAAACAAAGGAGTTCAGGCCGTTAGCCAGCACGCCGCCTTTCAGGCGCTTCATATACAGCGGACCGGAGACCGGCTGTTCCGACACGTCAGAGGTGGCGGTGATATCGCCGATGGTTTCCAGCGAGGTTATCATAAACACCAGCATCAGTGGCAGCAGCAGGCTCCAGTCGATGCCCAGGCCATAGTAGAGCGGCGTCGGGACTGTAATCAGGCTATCGTTGGCGGGCGCGGTATTTGCCGGCAGCATATCGAGCAGCCAGGCCGCCAGATAACCTGCCGCCATGGCGATAACCAGGGAAGCGATACGCAGATACGGGTTGCGCTGGCGGTTAAGAATAATGATCAGCGCCAGAACGATACCCGCCAGCAGCAGGTTTTTCGGCGCGCCGAAGGTATGGTCGGCCATCGCCGAGTAGCCGCCGCCAATGGAGGTCAGCCCGACCTGAATCAGCGACAGGCCGATAATCATCACCACCACCCCGGAGACCAGCGGCGTAATCACCCGGCGGGCCAGGTGCAGGACGCGCGAGATGACCATTTCCGTGCAGCTTGCCAGCATCAGGGTGCCGAACAGCGCGGCCATCATCGTTGGCACGTCGGCACCGCCGGTTTTCAGCGCGGTACCGCTCATAATCAACGGAGCGACGAAGTTAAAGCTGGTGCCCTGAATAGAGAGCAGGCCGGATCCAACCGGTCCCCAGGCTTTAATCTGAATGATGGATGCCACACCGGATGCGAACAGAGACATACTGATGATGTGCTGTGTGTCCTGAGCCGGAAGGCCCAGCGCCTGACAGATTAACAACGCCGGCGTGATGACCGCGACAAACATCGCCAGCAGATGCTGAAAGGCGGCGAACAGAGTTTGCGGCAGCGGCGGGCGGTCTTCGAGGCGGTAGATTAATTCGCTGGTTGTTTTATGCGCAACCGGTTGCGCAGCTTCTGAATCGGCGGTGTTAACGGACATCACAAACAATCCCAAGGTGGCAAAGCGGGAATTTTATCGGACTGTCGTGCAAAAGCAAACGTTTGCCAGCGTTTGCTGAGAAATATTTATACAACAAACCGCGGGCGGTTATTCATTAACGTTTTGCATGATTGATCGTATCAATATCAAAACAAAGTATCTGTTTATGTTATTTTTTTGCGCTATTCATAGGGCGTTTCTGGTGGCTCCGATGGTCGGTGCGTTCTTTATTAATATCGTAAATGCGCTGGTGATTAAGCGATATCTGCCGTTGCCGGTATTCGGCTAATAAAAAAACCAGAGGTGGTACACACCTGCGGGAGATTCCCCCCGGTGGCGCTGCGCTTACCGGGGCTACGGTTCTGTGCGGTTTTGGCTGTTGTCGCCCGGACGAGGGGCGATGCGCGCCGTTTGCGGGAGATTCCCCGGTGGCGCTGTGCTTACCGGGGCTACGGTTCTGTGCGGTTTTGGCTGTTGTCGCCTGGATGAGGGGCGATGCGTGCCGTTTGCGGGAGATTCCCCGGTGGCGCTGCGCTTACCGGGGCTACGGTTCTGTGCGGTTTTGGCTGTTGTCGCCTGGATGAGGGGCGATGCGCGCCGTTTGCGGGATATCCCCCGGTGGCGCTACGCTTACCGGGGCTACGGTTCTGTGCGGTTTTGGCTGTTGTCGCCTGGACGAGGGGCGATGCGCGCCGTTTGCGGGATATCCCCCGGTGGCGCTACGCTTACCGGGGCGACGGTTCTGTGCGGTTTTGGCTGTTGTCGCGCGGACGAGGGGCGATGCGCGCCGTTTGCGGGAGATTCCCCGGTGGCGCTACGCTTACCGGGGCTACGGTTCTGTGCGGTTTTGGCTGTTGTCGCGCGGACGAGGGGCGATGCGCGCCGTTTGCGGGAGATTCCCCGGTGGCGCTACGCTTACCGGGGCTACGGTTCTGTGCGGTTTTGGCTTTTTGTAGCCCGGACAAGGCGCGATAAGCGCCGCCTCCGGGATGAAGCCCAGACCTTATGCTTCGTCGTGTTCTTCCCACGCCAGCGCGCGTTTCACCGCTTTTTTCCAGCCGTTGTAGCGATAGTTACGCTCGGTGGTTTCGATACCCGGGCGGAACTCGCGCTCAATCACCGCTTTCTCCTGCAGCTCATCCAGATTTTGCCAGAAGCCGACGGCCAGACCGGCGAGGTAAGCGGCACCCAGCGCCGTCACTTCACGCACTTCCGGGCGTTCGACGCGAGTGCCCAGAATATCGGACTGGAACTGCATCAGGAAGTTGTTGGCAACGGCACCGCCGTCGACGCGCAGGGCGTGCAGACGAATCCCTGAATCAGCCTGCATGGCCTCCAGCACATCGCGCGTCTGATAGGCGATAGACTCCAGCGTGGCGCGAATAATATGGTTGGCGTTCACCCCGCGGGTCAGACCGAAGATGGCGCCGCGCGCATACGGGTCCCAGTATGGCGCCCCGAGACCGGTAAAGGCCGGAACCACATACACGCCGTTGGTGTCTTTCACTTTCGTCGCAAAATACTCGGAATCGAAGGCGTCGTTGATCAGCTTCATTTCATCGCGCAGCCATTGAATGGAGGCGCCGGCCATGAATACCGCGCCTTCCAGCGCATAGTTCACTTCCCCGCGTGGACCGCAGCCGATAGTGGTCAGCAGGCCATGCGTTGAGGTGACTGCTTTTTCCCCGGTATTCATCAGCATAAAGCAGCCGGTGCCGTAGGTGTTTTTTGCCATCCCCTCTTTGACGCACAGCTGGCCGAACAGCGCCGCCTGCTGGTCACCGGCGATACCGGCGATAGGAATACGCGTGCCGCCTTTACCGCCGATATTGGTTTGACCGTATACCTCGGAAGATTTGCGCACTTCCGGCAGCATCGCGCGCGGAATATCCAGCGCCTCCAGCATTTTGTCGTCCCAGTCCAGATCGTGGATGTTGAACAGCATGGTTCGCGAGGCGTTGGTGTAGTCGGTCACGTGGACGCGGCCCTGGGTCATTTTCCACACCAGCCAGGTATCCACGGTTCCGAACAGCAGTTCGCCGCGTTTTGCCCGCTCGCGGGCGCCTTCCACGTGATCGAGAATCCATTTCACTTTGGTGCCGGAGAAGTACGGGTCAACCACCAGGCCGGTGGCCTTGCGAATGTACTCTTCCATGCCGTCGCGTTTGAGCTGCTCACAGATTTCTGCGGTACGGCGGCACTGCCAGACGATAGCGTTATAGATCGGTTTACCGGTTTCCCGCTCCCACACAATGGCGGTTTCACGTTGGTTGGTGATCCCGATAGCGGCTATCTCATCGGAGCTAATATCGGCTTTTGCCAGCACTTCAACCAGCGTGGAACTTTGTGACGCCCAGATCTCCATCGGGTCATGTTCAACCCAGCCTGGACGCGGATAAATTTGTTCAAATTCACGCTGAGATACGCTGACGATATTGGCATCGTGATCCATCACAACGGCTCGGGAGCTGGTGGTGCCCTGGTCGAGCGCAACGATATATTTTTTGTCGGTCATAGTATGAGTCCCGTAGTCAGATTACAGCGAAGCGTTGTGTTGGGTCGTCGAGGAGCTCTTTTTCTCTTCCACGACGCAGGTGTCGCAAGGCAGATGGCGGCCGATCAACTTACGATAGCTGAACGCGCCCAGCGCGGCGCCCACTATCGGTGCGCACAGCGGCACCAGGAAATAAGGAATATCTTTACCGCCGGTGAAGGCCATGTCGCCCCAGCCGGCAAGCCAGGCGAACGTTTTGGGTCCGAGGTCGCGGGCCGGGTTCATCGCAAATCCGGTCAGCGGTCCCATGGAGGCGCCGATAACCGCAATCAACAGGCCGATCAGCAGCGGCGCCAGCGGACCGCGCGGAATACCATTGCCGTCATCGGTCAGGGCCAGGATAACGCCCATCAGGATAGCGGTAATCACCATTTCTACCGCGAAAGCCTGCACAAAATTGATATGTGGGTTCGGGTAAGTAGAGAAAATACCTGCCAGTTCAAGACTTTCGACGCTACCGCGCACCATATTGTGGCTGTGTTCGAAATCGAAGAAAAGATTGTAGTAAAGCCCGTAAACTAACGCCGCGGCGCAAAAGGCGCCTGCGAATTGAGAAATGATAAAAGGAACAACTTTACGCCCGTCGAAGCAGGCAAACAGCCACAATGCGATAGTGACCGCCGGATTAAGGTGCGCACCGGATACGCCTGCGGTCAGGTAGATAGCCATGGCTACCCCCAGACCCCAGATGATGCTGATTTCCCACTGACCGAAGCTGGCTCCTGCAACTTTGAGCGCCGCGACGCACCCAACGCCGAAAAAGATCAACAACCCGGTACCGAGGAACTCTGCGATGCACTGGCCTTTTAATGTTGATGTTTGGCTCATATAGAATCCTGAAGCGAAGTGGTGGTTATTGCATGTCTAAAGGTCGTCTACGACCACGCTGCCTTGTAGGCATAGTGTTAATTTATCGTTAACGAACAAAAACGAGAAATATCGAAATATAAATGTGTGTGCTTCGTCAAGAAAATGAGCGTTTTCGCGCCATAAACGCGTGCTGTGACACATTTGACCCGCTTTTCCGGCGGATTTCGTTAACCCATTGATTAACAATTGCCGGATAACTTACGCAGAAACGCGCCGACGACGCCAGGTAAAGACTGAAAAGTGTGGCAAACCGCAATCTGCGCGGGTTGTCGCTGGACAGGGAAGGCGGGGATTCATACAATCGACTGCATGACCACTGTAGTGCGCTTATTTTCGTTAAGGCGTCACCGCGTAGGTACACAACATCATTCGGGATGTGTCAAAACGGCAAGCGAATGAATCCTCGCCGCTTACTTCGGTAAGTGGTCGGGAAGACCCCGCTAACGCAGAAGCAGCTTGAAGGACGACGTGTACGGGATAGTACTCTATCAACGCCTTGCAAGTTCAGGAGAGGTATGACGATGTCATTAGAAGTGTTTGAGAAATTAGAATCAAAAGTACAGCAGGCGATTGATACCATCACTCTGTTGCAGATGGAAATCGAAGAGCTGAAAGAAAAAAACAACACGCTGGCGCAGGAAGTTCAGGGCGCACAGCACGGTCGTGAAGAGCTGGAGCGTGAAAACGGTCAGCTGAGAGAACAGCTGCAGGGCTGGCAGGATCGTCTGCAGGCGCTGCTGGGTCGCATGGAAGAAGTGTAACCCTCTCGCCCTCACCCTCTCCTCTCCTGGAGGGGGTCAGCATTTCCCCCTCCGTTTACATATACTCACAAGTTATAGCCAATCTTTTTTTATTCTTTAATCATTGTTTCGCTTTCTGGCACGCTTAACTCATCACAACACGACATAAAGAGAGCGGTGCGATGAATAAGTGGGGCGTTGGGTTAACTCTGTTGCTGGCATCCGCCAGCGTTCTGGCTAAAGACATTCAGTTATTAAACGTATCTTATGATCCGACGCGCGAGCTGTACGAACAGTACAACAAGGCATTCAGCGCGCACTGGAAGCAAGAAACCGGCGACAATGTAGTGATCCGCCAGTCGCATGGCGGCTCCGGCAAACAGGCGACGTCGGTGATCAACGGTATCGAAGCCGATGTCGTGACCCTGGCGCTGGCCTACGATGTTGATGCGATCGCCGAACGTGGCCGTATTGATAAAAACTGGCTGAAACGCCTGCCGGATAACTCGGCACCGTATACCTCCACCATCGTGTTCCTTGTGCGTAAAGGCAACCCCAAACAGATCCATGACTGGAACGACCTGATTAAACCGGGCGTGTCGGTGATTACGCCAAACCCGAAAAGCTCCGGCGGCGCACGCTGGAACTACCTGGCCGCCTGGGGTTATGCCCTGCACCAGAATCACGGCGACCAGGCAAAAGCCCAGGAGTTTGTGAAGGCGCTGTATAAAAACGTCGAAGTGCTGGACTCCGGCGCGCGCGGTTCGACCAATACCTTTGTTGAACGCGGGATCGGCGATGTGCTGATTGCGTGGGAGAACGAAGCGCTGCTGGCGACGAACGAACTGGGTAAAGATAAGTTTGAAATTGTCACCCCGAGCGAATCGATTCTTGCCGAGCCGACCGTCTCGGTGGTGGACAAAGTGGTCGATAAAAAAGGCACTCGCCAGGTGGCTGACGCCTACCTGAAGTATCTCTACTCGCCGGAAGGCCAGGAGATTGCGGCAAAGAACTTCTATCGCCCGCGTGACCCGGCAATCGCCAAAAAATATGCCGATGAATTCCCGAAACTGAAGCTGTTCACCATCGACCAGGAATTTGGTGGCTGGACTAAGGCGCAGAAAGAGCACTTCTCAAACGGCGGCACTTTCGACCAAATCAGTCAGCGTTAATTTCCCTGAACGCCCGGTTTAAATGACCGGGCGTTTTCATTTGGTCATCAAACTACGCTACTCTTCCGTTTCTGGCTGGACAGGAAAAGATGATGAGAAGAGTACGATACCTTGTATGGCTGCTGTTAGCGCTTGTGCTGGCAGCGGTGGCTGGCGGCTGGTACTGGCTGCATTCCGGTAACCCTGACGCGCTGCGACAGATTGTTTTGCAGCAATGCGTTGCTAATCAACAGCAGCATCAAACCCCATCGCCGTGTGCCGACGTCAATCTGAAGGGCGGCTACGTGCTGTTTAAAGATCGTAACGGGCCCTTGCAGTATTTGCTGATGCCGACATACCGCATTAACGGCACCGAGAGCCCGCTGCTGCTTAACCCGTTAACGCCGAACTTCTTCTGGCAGGCGTGGCAGGGGCGCGACATCATGAGCGAGCGCCGCGGTTCGGCGGTAGCGGACAGCGCCGTGTCGCTAGCCATTAACTCCCGTAGCGGGCGCACGCAAAACCATTTTCATATTCATATCTCCTGCTTACGCGAAGATGTGCGCGCCCGTCTGGATAGCCATGTCACCGCGATCAGCAGCCGTTGGCTGCCGTTTCCCGGCGGTTTACTCGGCCATGAATATCTCGCGCGGCGAGTCACCGAGTCCGAACTGGCCCAGCGTAGCCCGTTTCTGATGCTGGCGGAGGAGGTACCAGAGGCGCGTGAACATATGGGGCGCTTTGCCCTGGCGCTGGCGAAACAGAGCGATGGCTCGCTGGTGCTGCTGGCGACCGAACGTAACCTGCTGACCCTGAATCGCGCTTCCGCTGAAGAGCTCCAGGATCATCGCTGCGCGATCCTGAATTAGCCTTTATTGCTGAGCCATGCAGGTTTCTGCATGGCTTTCTGTTTTTTGATAGGTTTACCTGCCTCGTCCCCGATCGTATTCTTGCTGAAAAAAACGACAGGAGACAGGTATGTCGCTCTGGTTTTCTCACCCTCTGTTCCTTCCCTCGCTGATTGTCGCGCTAACCATTGTGCTGTGGGCGACTTCGCTGTTGCCGGAGTTTATGACCGCGCTGCTGTTTTTCGCGGTGGCGATGATGGTCAAAATTGCGCCGCCGGACGTTATCTTTGGCGGATTTGCCTCGTCGGCGTTCTGGCTGGTGTTTAGCGGCTTCGTCCTCGGGATTGCGATTCGTAAAACCGGGCTGGCGGACCGGGCGGCGCAAGCGCTATCGGCGCGACTGACGGACTCCTGGCCGTTGATGGTGGGTAGCGTCGTGCTACTGAGCTATGCGCTGGCCTTCGTGATGCCGTCGAATATGGGGCGCATCGCGCTGCTGATGCCCATCGTGGCGGCGATGGCGAAACGGGCCGGTATCGCCGACGGCACGCGGGCCTGGTATGGGCTGGCGCTGGCGGTGGGCTTTGGGACCTTTCAGCTGTCGGCGACCATTCTGCCCGCCAACGTCCCAAACCTGGTGATGAGCGGCGCGGCCGAAGGTTCGTACGGGATTCACCTTAATTACCTGCCATATTTGCTGCTGCACACGCCGGTGCTGGGCTGGCTGAAGGGGGGGATCTTAATCGTTTTGATTTGCTGGCTGTTCCCCGGCAAGCCTCATCCGCCGCGTGAGCTGACGCCGCTCCCGCCGATGAGCCGGGACGAGAAGCGCCTGGCCTGGCTGCTGGCCGTGGTGTTGGTGCTGTGGGTGAGCGAGAGCTGGCACGGTATCGGACCCGCCTGGACGGGGCTGGCCGCCGCGGTCGTCACGCTGTTGCCGCGGGTTGGCTTTATTAGCGGGGAGGAGTTTGCCAGCGGGGTCAATATTCGCACCTGTATTTACGTCGCCGGGATCCTCGGACTGGCGATTACCGTGACCCAAACCGGAACAGGCGAGATGGTCGGCAATGCGCTGCTGCAGGTGGTGCCGCTCGACAAAGAGAGTCCGTTCACCAGCTTCCTCGCCTTAACCGGCATAACCAGCGCGCTGAACTTTATTATGACGGCCAACGGCGTACCCGCCCTGTACACCACTTTTGCGCAGAGCTTTTCCGATGCCACCGGTTTCCCGCTGCTGAGCGTGATTATGATTCAGGTATTGGGCTATTCCACGCCGCTGCTGCCGTATCAGGCGTCGCCGATTGTGGTGGCGATGGGGCTAGGAAAAGTGCCGGCGCGGGCGGGGATGCTGCTGTGTATTACGCTGGCGGCGGTGAGCTACTTGATTCTGCTGCCGCTGGACTATCTGTGGTATCAGGCGTTGGGGAAATTATAGCGGCATAAAAAAGCCCGGATGCGGCGCCTGCGCGCGTTGTCCGGGCCTTCGTTACCCCGTCGCCCCGGTTAAGCGCGATGCTACCGGGAGGCTGGGGGTTAAAGCAGATTATGCTTTTTTCGCTGCTTCAGCTGCTTTAACGATTACCGCGAAAGCGTCTGCTTTCAGGGAAGCGCCGCCAACCAGCGCGCCGTCGATGTCCGGCTGGGTGAACAGTTCTGCGGCGTTAGAAGCGTTAACGGAACCGCCGTACTGAATGATGACCTGTTCAGCGACTTTCGCGTCTGCTTTCGCAATGTGATCGCGAATGAATTTGTGCACGGCCTGAGCCTGTGCCGGAGTGGCTGATTTGCCGGTGCCGATTGCCCAGACAGGTTCGTAAGCGATAACCACGCCTTCGAATGCCGCAGCGCCCTGAGTTTTCAGAACGGCGTCGATCTGACGTGCGCACACTTCTTCCGTTTTGCCCGCTTCGTTTTCTGCTTCAGTTTCGCCGATGCACAGAACCGGAATCAGACCCTGTTCTTTCAGCACCGCGAATTTCTTAGCGATGAACTCGTCAGACTCGTTGTGGTAAGTACGACGCTCAGAGTGACCGATGATGATGTATTCAGCACCGACATCTTTCAGCATTTGAGCAGAGGTTTCACCGGTGAATGCGCCGGACAGGTTCAGGTCAACGTTCTGCGCGCCCAGGTGAATGTGGCTACCTTCTGCCGCATGCTTAGCCAGATCGATGTACATTTCTGGCGGAGCAATTGCAACGGCACAGCCAGAAACGCCAGCCAGTTCGGTACGCAGGTTAGCAACCAGTTCGTTTACCATATGGCGGCTGCCGTTCAGTTTCCAGTTACCCATCACTAAAGGATGTCGCATTTTAATTCTCCACGCTACGTTAAGCGAATTAAGGAATATAGCCACCCGTCAGGGTAGCATGGTCTGTGAAACAGTATAGAGATTCATCGTTGGAAAGGCTTTGCTTTTTGTCATTTATTATTGCTCTCCAGCGTTTCAGATAGCGCCAGCTTAATCGGTTCAACAGCGAAGGTCAGTCCTTTTTCACCGTTGTCTGCGACAACATAACGTATCGCCCCTTCCGTTTCAGCGAAGTAACGCTTTCCCTTGCCGGCGGCGAGCATTTTCTGCAGTTTTTGCTGGCTCTGAGCCCCGCTTAAGGTGGGCACGAACATGCGTAACACGGCGCTCATATACTCCTGCGCTTTGGCCTTAGCCGCCTTCTGTTCGGGCCCCTGAATCGGCAGCCAGGTCACCTGCATCGATTTTATTTTGAGGGTACCGCGCTCCAGCGCCGTGGAGGCGTAGAGGTTTTCATTAATTTTGCTCGCCGCTCGCGTCAGATTTTCCCTGTCGCGGCTGGAGGTAATGGCGCGAAACTCATTCAGCTGAAGCTTAGGATTCTCCGCATTGAATTTTTCCCGAAAGTCGCTGATTGACATATCAAAGGTTGGGGCGCCCGCCAGCAGATAAGAGGCCGTGGCGGAGGATTCGGATACTGCGGACAACGCCTTCGGGCCGACGGATAAGGCCGTTAGCCCAATCAAACATACAGTCATCCACGTCTTCATGCCGGTCTTTCCTTTTTTTGCCTGCAGACGATTAAAACGGGAACCGTCGCGCTTGTCAAAAACTGACGGCTTCAGGGTAAACTACGCGAATGATGATGATAAGGAATAAAACATGACCCTACAGCAGTGGATGTTCTCAATTAAGGGACGTATCGGGCGCCGTGATTTTTGGATCTGGATAGCCATCTGGATCCTCGCCATGAGCGCGCTCTTTACCCTGGCCGGCACCAGCTTGCTCAATGTGCAGACTGCCGCATTTATCCTGGTGTGTCTGCTGTGGCCGACGGCGGCGGTGACGATCAAACGCCTGCACGATCGCGGCAAATCGGGGCTCTGGGCGCTGCTGATGATTCTGGCGTGGATGCTGCTGGCGGGGAACTGGTCGGTGCTGCCGGGCGCCTGGCAATGGGTGGTCGGGCGGTTTGTGCCAACGCTGATTATCGTCATGATGTTCATCGACCTGGGCGCGTTTGTCGGCACCCAGGGCGAGAATAAATTTGGTAAAGATACGCAGGACGTTCGCTGGAAGGCGGAGTCCTGATTACCAGTATTGCTCGGCGGTCATGTGGCCCGGACGGCGACGCAGATGTTTGGTCATCTGCCGGGTTTCTTTCAACAACTGCTGGGTATCACGCACCATCTGCGGGTTTCCACACAGCATCACGTGGCTGTTATCGGTGTTCATCGGCAGGCCAACGGCCTCCTCGAGGGCGCCGGTTTCGATAAGAAACGGAATCCGCCCGGTCAGCGAACCAGGGGCGGTTTCGCGGCTCACGACGGTCTGGATGCGCAGTTTTCCGCCGTAGCGCTGTTCTAATTCGCGCATCAGCGGCAGGTAGCTTAAATCGGCCTCATAGCGCACGGCGTGGATCAGCACCAGGTTTTTGAAGCGCGCGAGGTCTTTACCTTCCTGCAGAATGGACAGATACGGGCCGAGCGCGGTGCCGGTCGCCAGCATCCATAAGGTTTCGCAGTCCGGCACCTCTTCGAGGACGAAAAAGCCTGCGGCTTCGCTGACCAGCTGAACGTCATCGCCCGGTTTGAGCGCCGCAAGGCGCGGGCTGAGCTTACCGTCCGGGACGGTGACCAGATAGAACTCCAGATCGGAATTGCCCGGAGCGTTAACGTAGGAATAGGCGCGCTGAACGCGCTCACCGTCAATTTCCAGCCCGAGCTTGGTAAATTGCCCGGCGGTAAACGGGTGAACAGGCGCGTGGACGTACAGACTGAACAGCGTGTCGGTCCAGAACTCTATTTTTTTCACTTTACCGTTAACCCAGTCCGCCATCATCTTCTCCCGTTGCGCAAAGCGTTGCTCTATCTTCGTTGTACGCGGCAAAGATTTCCAGCCTGACGGCGACGAAAAGCTCTATTGATCAAATATTCCCGTCATACTTCAATTGCCTGTGCGCTGACGGCATCCGTTTTCGGCCCGTCCATGGGCCTGGCGCCAGCGAACAATCACAGAATATGCAGCTGAATATCCGGGTCTTTACGGTCGAGATAATGAATGGACTGAATGCGGCGAATGGTACGGGATTTACCGCGAATCAGCAGCGTTTCGGTGGTGGCCATATTGCCTTTACGGGTAATGCCATCCAGCAGATCGCCTTTGGTGATACCGGTTGCGGAGAACACCACATTATCGCTGCGGGCCATTTCGTCCAGGCGCAGCACTTTGCCCGCCTCGATGCCCATCTCTTTGCAGCGCGCCAGCTCGTTCTCGCCGATACGACGGTTTTCTGCGCTATCGCCTTTGACATCGTGGCGAGCCAGCAGGCGACCCTGCATGTCGCCGTCCAGAGCGCGAATAACGGCGGCAGAAACCACCCCTTCCGGCGCGCCGCCGATGCCGTACAGCACATCGACCTCGCTGTCCGGCATGCAGGTCAGAATCGACGCCGCTACATCGCCATCCGGAATGGCGAAGACGCGAACGCCCGCCCGCTGGAGTTCGGCAATCACCGCATCATGACGCGGTTTGGCCAGAATGGTGACGGTCAGCTCGGCCAGCGGTTTATTCAGCGCCGCAGCGATATTACGCAGGTTCTCCGCCAGCGGCAGATTGAGGTCAATCGCCCCTTTTGCCCCTGGGCCGACAATCAGTTTTTCCATGTACATGTCCGGCGCGTTCAGGAAGCAGCCTTTATCGCCGACTGCCATCACCGCCAGCGCATTGGCCTGGCCCATGGCCGTCATGCGCGTTCCTTCGATTGGGTCAACGGCGATATCCACCGCATCACCGTTGCCGGTGCCGACCTTCTCACCGATATACAGCATCGGCGCTTCATCGATTTCACCTTCGCCAATCACGATGGTGCCATCGATATTAATCAGGTTGAGCATAATACGCATGGCGTTGACGGCGGCGCCGTCGGCAGTATTTTTATCACCGCGGCCCAGCCACTTATAGCCCGCCAGCGCGGCGGCCTCGGTGACACGGGAAAATTCGATGGCCAGTTCTCGTTTCATAATCCACTCGTTGTGAAGATAAATTGCGCGAAGCGTCCGGGTCTGACCCAGCGGGGCAGATCGGGTGCTAGGCGTTGGAATAGCGTTCGGTTTCCGGCATCCAGCGTTCAATAAGCGCCTGGGCCTGCTGAGAATAACGTTCGTGAATATGGCGAGCGATGCGCTGAACGTCCGGGATCATGGCCTGATCGCGCAGCAGATCGGCGACTTTAAACTCGGCGGTGCCGGTTTGTCGGGTGCCGAGCAGCTCGCCGGGGCCGCGGATTTCCAGGTCTTTCTGGGCAATGACGAAACCGTCGTTGCTGTCGCGCAGAACCTGCAGGCGTTTCTGCGCCGTTTTTGACAGCGGCGACTTATAGAGCAGTACGCAGTGGGATGCGACCGCGCCGCGCCCGACGCGTCCTCTGAGCTGGTGCAGCTGCGCCAGCCCCAGGCGTTCCGGGTTTTCGATAATCATCAGGCTGGCATTCGGTACGTCTACCCCAACTTCAATCACCGTGGTGGCGATCAGCAGGTGCAGTTCGCCCTGCTTAAAGGCCTGCATAACCGCCTGCTTATCTGCCGGTTTCATCCGACCATGCACCAGGCCGATATTCAGCTCCGGCAGCGCGAGCTTAAGCTCTTCCCATGTCGCTTCTGCCGCCTGCGCCTCCAGCAGCTCGGACTCTTCAATCAGGGTACAGACCCAGTAGGCCTGGCGCCCTTCCTGAGTACAGGCGTTGCGCACCCTATCAATAATATCGTGGCGGCGAGTATCGGGGATGGCCACCGTAGTGACCGGCGTCCGCCCCGGCGGCAGTTCATCGATAACCGAGGTATCAAGGTCGGCGTAAGCGGTCATTGCCAGGGTTCGGGGGATCGGGGTAGCGGTCATGATCAGCTGATGGGGATGGAAGCCCTGCTGCTGGCCTTTTTCCCATAGCGCCAGACGCTGGTGGACGCCGAAGCGGTGCTGCTCATCAATAATCACCAGCGCCAGGCCGTTGAACTGCACCTGTTCCTGAAAAATGGCGTGGGTACCGACTATCATCTGTACCTGACCGCTGGCGATGGCCTCCTGCTGCGCCTGGCGGGCTTTCCCTTTCTGTTTGCCGGCCAGCCAGCCCACTTCGATGCCCAGCGGCGCGAACCACTGACGGAAGTTATTGGCGTGTTGCTCCGCCAGCAGTTCGGTCGGCGCCATCAGCGCCACCTGCTTGCCGTGAGCAATAGCCCGCAGCGCTGCGAGGGCGGCAACCAGCGTTTTACCTGAGCCGACGTCGCCCTGCACCAGACGCATCATCGGCACATCGAGCGCCATATCGCGTTCAATTTCGGCGGTGACTCGCTGTTGTGCGCCGGTCGGCTTAAAGGGCAGGGAGGCCAGCAGCTGGTTTTTGAATGTGTCGTTCGCGCTGAGCGCCAGGGCATGATAACGCTGGGCGCCAGCGCGCAGCGCCAGCATGCTCAGGTTATGCGCCAGCAGTTCTTCCAGAATTAAGCGCTGTTGCGCCGGATGCTTGCCGCTTTCCAGATCGCTGAGCTGCAGCGATGGCGGCGGGCGGTGTAATGTGCGTAGCGCCTCCGGCAGGCTCATCATTCCCTGCGCCAGTTCGGGCGGCAACAGCTCGGCGATGGCACAGGTATCCAGTAATTCCAGCGCCTGATCGGTGAGCTTGCGCAGTGTCGCCTGCTTGATGCCTTCGGTGGTGGGATAAACCGGCGTCAGCGTTTCCTGTAGGTCGGGTGTGCTCATGTCACCCTGTACGCGGTATTCCGGGTGAATCATCTCCGCCCCGTATTTTCCCCGTTTGGCTTCTCCGTAGGCCAGCACGCGCCGGCCGGTCGCCAGGCTGTTTTTCATGGCGGCATTGAAGTTGAAAAAGCGCATGGTGAGAATACCGGAGCCGTCGCTGATCTGGCAGGTCATCATTCGGCGGCCGCCGAAGGTGATGTTGCTACTGAGAACTTCACCTTCAACGGTGGCGTAAACGCCCGGTAGCAGATCGCCTATCTGATAAAGATGGGTGCGGTCCTCATAGCGTAGCGGCAGGTGCAGAAGGAGATCCTGCACGGTATGCAGGCCGATTTTCGCCAGTTTGTTGCTTTGTGCCGCCCCAACGCCGGTGAGCGAATTGAGCGGGACCGCGTCTAACAGGCGACCGGACATTTACCCTTCATCCTTCAGACTGCGTCTTGTCTGGCCAGCGCCTGCGCGGTTGTCGCGCGAGCTGCTGTGAGCGGAACCGGAAGCCTGCATGGTTGCCCACCATGCGTCATCGGCTTCGACTTCGCCCTGCGCATTCACGTAGGGGTAAGGCAGACCTTTTTGTTTTGCCACTCTGGCCAGTACCGGGTACCCGCCTTCAAACAGCAGGCGCTGCTGCTCTTCTTGCGGCAGCATGCTGTTCTCACGCTGATACATCCCCGCATTTTGCCGCTGGCGCTGGGCTTCATACAGAATCAGAGCCGAGGCGACGGAGACATTCAGCGACTGCACCATGCCAGTCATCGGAATGATGATCTCCCGATCGGCCAGCGCCAGCGCTTCCTGAGTAATACCGGTTTTTTCCTGTCCCATCAGGATGCAGGTAGGGCGGGTATAGTCGATTTCACGGAAATCGACGGCTTTATCAGAGAGATGGGTAGCCAGGATCTGCATGCCCTGGCCCTTTAAATGGCTGACGGCATCGCCAATCGAGCGGTGGGTTCTCACCTGAACCCAGCTGTTACTGCCAGCGGCGGCAGAGACCATCGTGCGCATGTGGTTACTGGGCCAGATGGCGTGGACTTCGTGCACGCCAACGGCGTCTGCGGTACGAATCACCGCAGAGACGTTATGAGGTTTATGGACCTGCTCCATGCAGACCGTCAGGTCAGGCTGGCGCCTGGCGAGCATCTCGCAGATACGCGCATAACGCTGTGGATTCATAAACACGTCATCCTTCAAATTGCCTCGGCGTTAGCCGTACTCATTACCCCCGGTTACCTACTCCTGTACGAGCCGGGTAATTCATTCGCTGGCCGCGTGACTGCCCGGCCCTTCTGGGCCGGTACCCGTGCGGCGCAAAACGCGAATGATTTCGTGCACAGAGCTAGTTTCGGTTACGGGTGACTTTTATGACATCCGGCATAACGCGAATTTTGCGCATAATATTCGCCAGATGCACGCGATCGCGCGCCGTCAGGCGGATAAACGCGCTGTACACGCGACCATCTTTTTCTTCGGTAGTCAGATTCTGAATATTGGAAGAGGCGGTATTAATGGCCGCGGTGAGGTTCGCCAGCGCACCCTGGTGGTTAAACATATCCACCTTAATTTCGGTGATAAATTCCTGGGCGGTCTCTTTATCCCACTCGACGGCCATAAACTTCTCTGGCTCTTTCTGATAGCCACGAATGTTACGGCAGGACTCATGGTGAATGACCAGGCCCTTGCCGGGGCTGACGTGGGCGATAATCGGGTCGCCGGGAATCGGACGGCAGCACTTCGCAAAGGTAATCAGAACGCCGTCAGCGCCCTTAATCGGCAGATGACCGTGACCTGAAGAGGCGCCTTGCGTCGTGGCGGCGACGGTTTCGCCTTGTTGCAGGTTTTTGGCTACCACGACGCTCATTGCGTTGCCGAGGCCAATTTCCGCCAGCAGATCGTCAAGGCTGGCCAGCTTCATGCGTTCCAGTTCGCGCTGAATGCTCTCCTGCGGGATTTCAGCCAGTTTACGGCTGCCGCCGAGGGCATGGTTGAGCAGACGGCGGCCCAGGCTGACGGAGTCATCGCGCTTAAGGTTTTTCAACAGCTGGCGAATTTTGGCGCGCGCTTTTGAGCTGACGACAAAGTTCAGCCACGCGGCATTCGGACGTGCGCCCGGCGCGGTGATGATTTCCACCGTCTGGCCGCTGGAAAGCGACTGCGACAAGGGGTACGGCTGGCGGTCGACGCGCGCGCCGACGCAGGCATGGCCGATATCGGTATGCACCGCGTAGGCGAAGTCCACCGGCGTGGCGCCAGCGGGGAGTTCGACAATACGCCCTTCCGGGGTGAAAACGTAAATCTCATCCGGGAACAGATCGGATTTGACGCTCTCGATAAATTCAAACGAACTGCCTGCGCTTTGCTGCAACTCCAGCAGGCTCTGCATCCAGCGCTGGGCGCGGATTTGCGCGGTGGTGCTGCTTTCGCCGCCGTGCTCTTTATAGGCCCAGTGCGCCGCAACCCCCATTTCCGCCATCTGGTCCATGTCTTCGGTACGAATTTGTACTTCAACCGGGACGCCGTGCGGGCCGATCATCGAGGTGTGCAAAGATTGATAACCGTTCGCCTTGGGAATGGCGATGTAATCTTTCATCCGGCCAGGACGAGGCTTGTAAAGGCTGTGCATCTGGCCAAGCACGCGGTAGCAGGTGTCAGAATCCTGCACAATCACGCGAAAGGCGTAGATATCCATAATCGAGTGAAAACGCTGCTCTTTCAGCACCATCTTGCAGTAGATGGAGTACAGATGCTTCTCGCGACCGCTGACGCGACAGGGGATTCCCGCTTCCTGTAAACGTCCTTCGATTTCAGAGAGGATCTTTTGAATCATCTCTTTACGGTTGCCGCGCGCCGCTTTGACGACTTCTTTGATGACGCGATAGCGGTTAGGATACAGCGCTTCAAAGCCCAGCTCTTCGAGCTCGGTTTTGATGTGGTGAATACCTAAACGGTGGGCCAGCGGGCTGTAGATCTCCAGCGTTTCGCGGGCAATGCGGCGGCGTTTATCCGGGCGAAGCGAGCCCAGCGTGCGCATGTTGTGCGTGCGGTCGGCAAGTTTGATCAGGATGACGCGGATATCCTGCACCATCGCCATAATCATTTTGCGAAAGTTTTCGGCCTGCGCCTCTTTCTTATCGCGGAAGTTGAGCTTATCAAGCTTCGATACCCCCTCTACCAGCTCAGCAACGCTTTTGCCAAAGAGCTGCTCCATATCCTGGTAGGTGGCAGGGGTATCTTCAATCACGTCATGCAGTAGCGCAGCCATCAGCGTTTCATGGTCGAGTTTCATCTCGGCCAGAATGCAGGCTACCGCTACCGGGTGCGTGATATAGGGTTCGCCGCTTGAACGTGTCTGGCCCTCGTGAGCGTCACGTGCAACGAGATATGCCTGCCGAAGACGCTTAATTTGCTCTTCCGGCAGGTAATTTTGAATCAGCTGATTCAGGCTTTCAAACAGATACAAGGGCTACCCACTGCGTGATTAACGACGGCCTTCAGCAATAGCGGTAACGGCTTGTAATTCAGCGGCTTCCTGCTCTTGCTGTTCTTGACGATCGCGAACGTCGAGGATCTGGTTGTTGATCAGACCTTCTTCGATTTCGCGCAGCGCAATAACGGTAGTTTTATCGTTTTCTTCCGCTACCAGCGGATCTTTTCCGCCAACCTGCATCTGACGAGCGCGACGCGCGGCGACCAGTACCAGGTCAAAACGGTTACCAATTTTCTCTACAGCGTCCTGAACAGTTACGCGTGCCATACTTAAAATGCTCCACAGATGAAGAAATGACTGGGCATGATACTGAATGTGGGTTCAGTCTGCCAACAGTTTGGTGATTAAAGCGCCATGTCGCTGCTTTTGGCGGCTCATGCGCAGACGTTCGGCGCGAATAATGTTTTTCAGATCGCTCAGCGCGGTATCAAAATCATCATTCACAATAAGGTAATCATATTCCGCGTAATGGCTCATTTCTGCAACAGCCTGAGCCATACGTTTTGCGATCACCTCTTCGCTGTCCTGGCCGCGGCCACGCAGGCGACGGTCAAGCTCATCTTTTGACGGCGGCAGAATAAAGATACTGCGCGCGCCAGGCATTTTTTGACGGATTTGCTGAGCGCCCTGCCAGTCGATATCGAGGAAGACATCGACGCCGGTTGCCAGTACCTGCGCGATGGTTTCGCGCGAGGTGCCGTAATAGTTGCCAAAAACTTCCGCGTGCTCAAGGAATGCGTCTCTGCTAATCATCGCTCTGAAATCGTCGTGATTAACAAAGAAATAGTGTTCGCCGTGCACTTCACCCGGACGCGGCGCGCGCGTGGTATGTGAAACAGAGACCTGGGTGTCGTACAGCGGTTGGGTTTTCAATAAAGCCTGAATCAGGCTGGATTTACCCGCGCCACTTGGGGCGGAAACAATATAAAGCGTGCCTTGAGCCATGAGAGTCTTTTGTATGTGATTGTCGAAAGAGATACTACATACGAGCCTATTATACACGGCGCCGCACCGTGACGCAGTCCCTGTCACACTTTTTGCTTCTGTTTCTTTCATTTTGCCAGCCGTTTCCCTGATTTCGTCGTGTAATGCGCAGAAGACAGACAAAGTCCGGAAGCCCGATCGCAGCGTGATAAATCCGTCGTCGCCGAAAAAAACCGCCTTCCTGCAGAATGTTCGTGGGTAAACAGGAGGTGGAGTCATGCATAAATGGGTCTGGGTGATTGGCACGTGGGCGGTGGCTGGATACGGGCAGGCTGCCTGTCCTGAATGGCCGCAGGCGCAGGCCATTCAGGAGGTATATCGTCTGAACCAACAGGTGACTGCCTGGAACAATGCGTACTGGCGACAGGGAAGTAGCGGGGTCAGTGATGAGGTATACGACCAGCTTTCGGCGCGACTCATGCAGTGGCGGCGCTGTTTTTCGCTGGTATCGCCCGCAGATAGCGATGATGTGCCGCCTGCAAGCGGAGAGGTCAGGCATCCGGTCGCCCATACCGGCGTGCGTAAACTGGCCGATAAATCGGATGTTGCGCGGTGGATGCACGGTAAAAAGGATCTCTGGGTGCAGCCGAAGGTGGACGGTGTCGCCGTGACGCTGGTGTATCGTCGCGGGCGGCTGGTACAGGCCATTAGTCGGGGAGATGGGCGAGCCGGGGAGGCGTGGACCGCAAAGGTACAGCAGATTCCCGCAGTGCCTAAGGTAACGGAGGGGGAACTGGCGAACAGCGTGCTGCAGGGGGAGCTTTTCCTGCAGCGCGACGGGCATGTGCAGAAGCAGATGGGAGGAATGAATGCCCGGGCGAAAGTGGCTGGTGCTCTGCTGCGCCTCGATACCCCGGCGCAGCTCGCGGAGTTGGGGATTTTTATCTGGGCATGGCCAGATGGCCCTCAGGACATGGGCCAGCGACTGGCCCTGTTGCGCAAGAGTGGATTTATCCACAGCGCATATTTTACCCAGCCTGTTACGGATGTGCAGCAGGTGGCACAGTGGCGAGAGCGCTGGCTAACCTCGCCTCTGCCTTTTGCTACCGATGGCGTGGTCGTCCGCCGTAGTCAGGAGCCTGCCGGGCGATTGTGGTCGCCTGGGCAGGGTGAATGGGTCGTTGCATGGAAATATCCGCCGGCGTCGCGGTTAATGGAGGTGCGCGGCATCCACTTTCGGGTCGGGCGCAGCGGCAAAATTTCCGTCGTTGCTCTGCTGGATCCGCAGCGCCTCGACGACAAGCGGGTTAAGCAAGTCAGTATCGGGTCGGTTTCCCGCTGGAGGCGCCTGGATATTGGCCTCGGCGATCAGCTACAAATCAGTCTGGCCGGTCAGGGCATTCCGCGCCTCGACAGCGTAGTGTGGCGGTCGGCGCAGCGTACGAAACCGCAGCCTCCCCCGGAACGGTTTACCCCGCTGACCTGCTATTTCGTCACGCCGGGGTGTGATGCGCAGTTTCTCTCACGGCTTATCTGGCTGTCGTCAAAACCGATTCTGAATCTTGATGGCGTGGGCGAGTCAGTGTGGCGCACGCTACAAGATGCGCGGCCGCTGGATCACCTGTTCTCGTGGCTGGCATTAACGCCAGCGCAGTTGCAGGAGATTCCGGGGATAACCTCCGGGCGAGGGCAGCGGCTGTGGCACCAGTTTAATCTGGCGCGCGAGCGGCCTTTTTTGCGCTGGATCCAGGCGATTGGCGTACCGATACCCCGGGTGGCGCTTGCTGGCCTGGCGGGGGAAAACTGGCAGCAGCTACAAGAACGTACCGAGGAACAGTGGCAGCGTCTGCCGGGCATGGGGGCCGGGAGAGCGAGACGGCTGGTTGCCTTTCTCCGGCACCCGGATGTTGCCGCGCTGGCGCAGTGGCTCAGCGGGCAACATATACCCGGGTTTTGAGGGGATCAGTGGGCGTTATGGTTGTAGTGAAAGACGGGCAGCCCCAGCTTCCAGCGCAGTGCCAGCAGGCGAGCGGTAAAGCCAAACAGCAAGGTGGAGACAACCACCACATCGTGGCTACTGACGTAATGCTGCAGGGCAATATAGAGAATAGCGGCCGCAAACGAAATGCCGGCATACAGCTCCTTCTGGAAAACCAACGGGATGCGCTTACAGAACATGTCCCGCAGTACGCCGCCAAATACGCCGGTAATCACTGCGGCGATGGAGGTGATCACCGGCCCTTCTCCCATATCCAGCGCGATTTGCGCGCCGATAATGGAGAACACCACCAGACCCAGGGCATCCAGGACCAGGAACAGACGGCGCAGATGGGGCATGACCGGCGCAGCAATGGTCGTTAACACTGCCGCGACGGCAACGATAATGACGTATTCCGGATGCTTTACCCAGCCCAGAGGGTAGTGGCCCAGCAGGATATCCCGGACTGAGCCGCCGCCCAGCGCGGTGGCGGTAGCAATAATGATGACGCCAAAGGTGTCCATGCGGCGGCGCCCGGCTGCCAGAGCGCCAGTCATAGCCTCTGCCGTAATACCGATAAGATAAAGAATATGAAGCAGCATAGAAGATCTCCCGGATGATGGCGCGGAGATTAGCGATTTGTGCGACAGATCACGATTGAAATTTTCTAAGGTGAGTCATTTTGACCAAGATAAAGTAATGAATTTAATCTCTTCATATCAGATATAAAAGGTTTTTTTCTAAATTTTTCATCTTCATTCATTAGAAAAAATAATGATTTCTATTCCCTGGCGAGTTTTATTCAATGCGCTATTAATACTCAATATTTAACCTCCGGGCTTTATCATTTTATTGTCCCCAGCTTCCCGGCAACGGTAAAGGTCCGATGCAGTTGGCTACCAGCGATGGTCTGGGCTGGCATACGGTGGTAATGCTGCTGGTGTTAAAATTGTTGTTATCCTGGTTGTGTTGCGGGGGCATTTATCGCCTGTAGGGCACTGGATAGAAAGTATTTTTTCTGCGCGATATGTGCAAATGACAATGGACGGAGAATCCGTCCTTTTAAACGGTAGTGCTCAGGGAGTTTTGAGCGACAGGATTACAACGTTATTGGTCGTTACTGGCGATCCGCCATGATCAACAGGTTGAAATCAGGATCGCCAGTTTCATTAAGCTAATATTAAGCTTTCGGCATTTACACTAAAGCGCTCAAGCACTAGTGATTAACAGGAACAGGACGTTATGAATCATTCACTCTCGAGATATCTGGCTTCCGCTACATCTGCATTAATGTTTTTTGCCATGAGTTCTTTACCTGCGATGGCGGAACAGAAAACGACTGCTAAATCCGATATTGTCTCTGTTCTGGCGGCAGATCATGGGTTAAGCGAAGCGGCTCAGCAGTATTTGCTGCATTATAAATCAGTCAGTGGAGTGGATGGGAAGACGATTCGCACTGATACCGCTGCGGTGTTTATTCCATTCGGTTCAACTCCGGAAGGGGGATGGCCTGTTGTCGTGTGGGCCCACGGAACCGTTGGTGTGGCTAATGCCTGCGCCCCTTCATTAAATGTGCGCAGCGTTCGGGATAAACAGTATCTTAATACCTGGCTGTCACTGGGTTTTGCTATTGTGGCGCCCGATTATCCAGGACTGGGCTCCAGCGGATTACACCATTATCTTAATGCCAGAGGAGAAGCCTGGAGCATTCTCGATGGCGTTCGCGAGTCTCTCAAAGAATTTCCATTGAAGAACGAAATTATTCTTGTGGGGCAATCTCAGGGGGCACATGCGGCGTTTTCAGCGGCAGGGTATCAGCCACAGTACGCGCCTGACCTTAATATCCGCGCAACGATACTCACAGGTACACCCTATTTTTCCAAAGGCACGAAGGCGAGCGATATTCTGCATTCCGTTGATGGTAAAGCGGTGCAGGGGGGCGATCCAAAAATTCCTTATCTGTTCTATATCTTTTTGTCGGCAGCGGATCTGCATCCGGAGTTAAAATCCTCTGATTATTTCCAGGATAAGGCGCTACCGGTACTCGAACAGGCTAATCATTTGTGCATCACGGCACTAACAGAGCAGGTGATGGAGCAAGGACTCAATGCCGGGAATTCGCTGAAACCAGCCGTTGAGTCACTGCTTGAAACCAGTATTGACGCTATGATTTACCCGACGCTCAGGATTGACCATCCGGTCTTTATTGGGATGGGTAGTGTTGATGTGAATGTCCCTACCATGATGCAGGAACGTTTTGCCAGAGCGGTAAAACAGGCAGGGACACAGGCGGAGGTTCATGTTTATCAAGGGTTGGATCATAGCGGAACCGTTAACCCATCATTGCGTAATTCGCTGCCTTTTGTCCTGAATGTACTAAAGGAAAAGCACCATCATATAAATTAGATGTTGGTGAGAAGAATATGACGGGCAGTGGCTGATATCAAAATAGCTATTCTTATCTGCCAGCCTCGCCGATAAATAAACCGCAGCCCTCTTTTGTGAGAGCTGCCATGCTCAGGATACTCTTCCCTCGTGTGGCAAGGCATGGGGAGCCCGGATCAGCAGAAAAAGTTCGCTATGACACGGGCTTCCTGATTTTTCGACGGTAGCTGGATCAGATGTTGAGTTGTATTTTATTGTATTTGATTTAAGTGAATTTTTTATAATTACCTTTTTTGGACAGTTTATCAGAGGAAGAAATCATTACTTTCCTGAGTGAGCGATATCCGTCGCCGCTGGCTATCGGAAGACGTAAAACAGAAATTAGTGGAAAAAATTGGCGTCATAAACAGGTTGAACGACTATCTGATTTTCGTTGGCCGATACAAACGATAGAAATAATTGACGGCAAAGAACGGGGCGCATGGCAATATCGGTAAAAAGAGATAAAATTTGCCTGGAATAAATATTCTGCATGCGCCTGCAGAGAGCGAGAGAATCAGGATGACTTTGTGAAAAATGCCGGCGTAATGATCTGTCAGGGTTAAACAGGGATTTTATTCATCACAACCCATTTCAGATGGGATTAACAGATGAGGAGTAATCCCATGAAGTATTACTGAATTCTGCACTACGCTGAACGTGGGACTGATACGTCAGGAGGGCATCGTTACCGTTGGGTAAAAATTTTTTCCATTTTTATTCTGGCTCCATCCAGGTAGTACTGAAATCAAACCAGCCCAGATTATTCAGATGAATGCCCACAGCCTGGTCTGGTCCTTTCAGTCGCATCCAGTGATGGAATAAAGGTTGCAGCCATCCTTTACTGACTACATTCTGCATCAATTGTTCAGAATCGAGCACCCCGGCACGCCAGTGCTGTAACCAGTCATTGAACAACGGAGTATCCCCACCTGATATTGAATGTTTTAATAATGGCATCCCCAGCAGCCACACACCCACATTCCAGGTTTCCGGTACAGCAAAATTTACCGTACCCAGCCAGAGATCGGCCTCTGCTTCTCCTCTGGCCCAGCGATCATAGTCCAGTTGTATGATATCTAAGTGGATCCCCTCAACAGCCAGCATTTTTTTCATTTCAGCAGCCAGCATCGGATATTCCGGATGCTGTTGATGATATGCGAGACGTAACCTCAATGCGGGACTATCCGTCCCGGTGGCAAAAGGCATCAGAGTCGGGCCATTGTCCATACAGTGGAACCAGGTCGGTAGCAAGCTCCCGGTAGGCACCCAAAAGGGACGGATCTTTTCATCCAGTCGTTGGGCCAGCGAATAGGGATTTAGTTTTTCTCTGATCCAGCGCCTGCGCTCCAGAGCGCCCCAATGGGGTGAGCGACTGTCACACAGTAAAAAATACCCGCCCCGCTCAAGAAACATTTCCTGGAATAAATCAGAAGGTTTCCCTGTTAAACCCACCGCGAGACCAGAGGCGAAGTCGATGTCACTGATACTGGAGCTTAACCAGGCGGACGAGCTCACATCCAGGATTGGTCCACCACCTGTGTCATTTCCCACGGACGGCCGGGAGACAGCATCGCTCGTCAGATGTTCCCGGTTAGCGGGCTGCCCCAGGTCAGGCCATACAATCACCTCGATCTCATCAAGTAACCCCCGGAAACCAAAATAATGATCAAAAGCCCGCATAAGTAAATGCCATTCATCATTCTCACAAACCATATAGGGGCCGGTGCCGACAGGTTGGGCAGCAAAATTATCCCGTATAGCGTGGTCGGCAGGTAAAATCATGGCTGCCGGATCGGCTAATAGTTGCGGCAATAAATGATCCGGTTGGGTCAGTTCAATAGTGACGCTTAATACACCATGCTCATCAATTTTTTTTAGATGTGAAAACAGCGGCAATTGAGCACAGCGGGTTAATGAGACCACCACATCCTGGCTGGTGAGCTCACGTCCATCGTGAAATCGCACGCCAGGCCTCAAGAAAAAGCGCCAGTGCAAAGGATCAAGCATGCGCCAGTAATGGGCCAGATCTTTTTCAACTACCCCACTTTCGTCATTAATACGGGTGAGTCCATTAAATATTTGTCTGACCAGATGGAGTTCCGAACGACGAAGTGGCGTACCCGGATAGAGATTGGGCATAGTGCGATAATAGGGAATACGTAACGACTGGTAATCATCACGGATGTTATATCCTAATCTGGCCCGCAGCAACGGTGCGATGAGGTGCTTTTCAGCCCCAAGTAGCTCAAGAGCAGCACCAAAGTTACCGGATTTCAACAGATGTTCAGCTTTTTCCATCCGCAATTGCTGTTCGCTGCACAACAGCCGTAGCCGGGCTTGATGGCCACGTCCCGGACTGGCATGCCACTCCAGCCAATGACGGGCTTGCATATCGACCAGCAGTGAACGCATGTGGCGCTTGCTGCAACAGAGCTTATCCGCCAGGCCCTGTAGCGTGATGTTCTCTTCTCTGTGGGGAAACAGAGTCAGCAGGCGTAAATACTGATGTTCAAGCCGTTGACCATACATAAAAGAGGAACCTTAAAGGGAAAAAGACAGCAATTTTTAATCTCATCGTTTTAGTCCATTATTTTTTCGACAGCAAGGAATACTGATCGAGATGCCACAAATAATGGATGTACCCTGCTGCCAGGACACATATCGGAGCCGGATGCATCAGATGGTTACTGAACCGATGGACATGGTTTAGTTTCGCAATCACCGATACTTTTCACCGCTGTGCCGGTAAAAGTGGCGAACTACTTTAGCTCAGGAATATGAAATGACCCTACATCTGAATAAAGACACTACTGTCTGCATGTCTCTCGCCGCAAGACCCAGTAATTTCGGGACGCGTTTTCATAATTATCTGTATGACGCCCTGGGACTTGATTATCTCTACAAAGCGTTTACCACCACCGATTTGGCGAGTGCTATCGCCGGCGTTCGGGCTCTGGGTATTCGCGGTTGCGCCATCTCCATGCCGTTTAAACAGGACTGTATCGCCCTTGTGGATGAATTAGACGCGTCTGCTAAAGCCATTAATTCAGTGAATACCATTGTGAATACTCACGGTTATCTGAAAGCCTATAACACGGATTATATTGCTATCACCACGTTGCTAAGGCAATTTCGGGTGCCAACCAGTCTGGTCTTCGCGCTGCGCGGTAGTGGTGGAATGGCCAAAGCAGTGGCTTGTGCTCTGCGAGATACTGGATTCAAAAAAGGATATATCGTCGCGATTGACGAAGAGAGTGGCCGCAGTCTGGCTGAATTATGTGGTTATGAATGGCGTCCGGATATGGAAGGGTTACAGCCAGGGTTATTGATTAACGCAACGCCGATTGGCATGACCGGCAGCGAAGACGCCGACAAAATGTCTTATACCCCAGACGAAGTCGATGCAGCCGACATTATATTCGATGTGGTCGCAATGCCGGAACAAACACCGCTGATACAATACGCCAGAGCAAAAAATAAAGTCGTTATAACCGGTTCCGAAGTATTTGCTATTCAGGCGGTAGAACAATTTGCCTTGTACACGGGGATTCGGCCCGACAAGGAGTTATTCCGTCAGGCCGCCGCATATTCCCGACAATAAATAATGAAATAACACTATTTCCCTGTGACGATAAAGCAATAAAAAAAGCCTTAATCCTTAATAGAATCATCGAAAAGAAGGCGTACCCTATGAACAAACGTATTATTGCCATCACTGCTTGTCCCACTGGCGTGGCGCATACCTTTATGGCCGCAGAAGCCCTGACTGTTGCGGCCACGAAGCAAGGATATTGGGTCAAAGTAGAAACACATGGATCGGTGGGAGCAAAAAATGAATTAACCACTGCTGAGATTGCATCTGCCGATGTGGTCATTATCGCCGCCGATATCGACGTCGATTTGTCCCGTTTCACGGATAAACGACTTTATTGCACCAGTACTGGCGCAGCACTGAAAAAACCTGCCCAGGAAATTGCTCAGGCCCTTGCCTCGGCAACGCTCTATGGTGGTAGGGATGCGAAAAAACCAGCACCGTCGCTAAAAGCGGAACTGCCGGGAGTATACAAACATTTGATGACTGGTGTATCTCATATGTTGCCGCTGGTGGTGGCTGGCGGCCTGTGTATTGCGCTCTCGTTTGTTTTTGGCATTCAGGCTTTCAAAGAGCCAGGCACGCTGGCAGCGGCTCTAATGCAAATCGGCGGGAAGGCGGCTTTCGCACTGATGGTGCCGGTACTGGCCGGTTTTATTGCATTTTCTATCGCTGATCGCCCCGGACTGGCACCTGGACTGATTGGAGGTATGCTTGCCAGCAATAGCGGTGCGGGTTTTCTAGGCGGTATAGTGGCTGGTTTTCTGGCGGGTTATGTTGCTAAGTATCTGGCAGAGAAAATTCGCCTGCCGCAGGCAATGGATGCGTTAAAGCCTGTACTGGTGATTCCATTGTTGGCGACACTGATTACCGGACTGGTGATGATTTATGTGGTGGGAGGCCCGGTTTCCGCCGCTATGTTGGGATTGACCACGTTCCTGGCCGGTATGACGACCGCCAATGCCGTGCTACTCGGAATTTTGCTGGGGGCGATGCAATGCTTCGATCTTGGTGGGCCGGTCAATAAAGCTGCATACACTTTCGGCGTTGGGTTGCTGGCGTCCCAGTCTTATCAACCTATGGCGGCGATCATGGCTGCCGGTATGGTGCCAGCATTGGGAATGGGCGTCACTACCTGGCTGGCAAAAGCTAAATTCTCCCAACAGGAGCGTGAGGCTGGCAAAGCATCTTTTGTGCTGGGCCTGTGCTTTATCTCCGAGGGGGCCATTCCCTTTGCTGCCCGAGACCCAATGCGCGTGATCCCGTCGACGATGGCTGGCGGTGCACTGGCCGGTGGTTTGTCGATGTTTTTCGGCTGCACGCTGATGGCTCCTCACGGCGGGCTGTTTGTGCTGGCGATCCCTCATGCTGTGGGGCATGTTGCAATGTATCTGGTTTCTATCATCGCCGGTACAGTACTGACTGGTATTATGTATGCTGTACTTAAACCGACAGCGCAGCTACAAATAGCGGAATCCTGAGGGCTGAACGGGGACCTCACTCTTTCAGAGAGCCCAGGAAGGAATCCTTGAGTGGCATACCCGTTATAAAAGAATCAGATGCAGTTCACTTTCAACCTGGATCGATACTCTCTCGCCGTTTTGTCGTCACGGATGGCAGCGCGGGGATGCAATCATGTGAAATTCTCTGGCATAAAAAAAGCCCGTTATTACGCGGGCTTGGTGCTGCCGGTGAGATATTGCGAGACTTGATGAGTTCGACCAGCAATTTACTCGATATTCTGGATCTGCTCGCGCATTTGCTCGATCAGGACTTTCAGTTCGATGGCGGAATTGGTCACTTCGGCATTAATGGATTTCGATGCCAGTGTGTTCGACTCGCGGTTAAATTCCTGCATCATAAAGTCAAGACGGCGGCCAACGGCTTCTTTCTTCTTCAGGATGTTCCAGGTCTCTTTTACGTGCGCTTCCAGGCGATCCAGCTCTTCGGCGACGTCGATACGCTGCGCCATCAGCACCAGCTCTTGTTCGAGACGGTTGTTTTCCAGCTGTACTTCCGCATCTTCCAGTCGGGAAACCAGGCGCTCGCGCTGCCACTGTAAGATTTCCGGCATATGAGCGCGCACTTTGGCGACTTCGGCGGTGACGCCTTCCAGACGCTGCTCAATAAGCGCTTTCAGCGCCTGACCTTCGGTCTCGCGGGCAACGATAAAATCATCCAGCGCACCGTTCAGGGCCGACAGAATATCGGCGGCAATCGCATCGAGATCCTGTTCCTGAGCGGCCATCACGCCAGGCCAGCGCAGAATATCAACCGGGTTGATTTCGCCTTCGTCGCTCTGCATCTTGACCCAGTTGGCGGCATTGACCAGCTGTTTTGCAAGGCTTTCGTTCAGAATCAGCTCGCCCTGGGCGCTGGGATCCTGCTCAAAACGTAAGGTACATTCAACTTTGCCACGGGTCAGACGTGAACGAATACGCTCACGCACGACAGGCTCCAGGCTACGGAACTGCTCCGGCAGACGGAAATAAGTTTCCAGATATCGTTGGTTTACCGAGCGCAGTTCCCATGCGGCGCTGCCCCATTCACCCTTGATTTCACGCCGGGCATAGGCGGTCATACTGCGGATCATAGACGTTCCTGTTTTTAAAGGAGAGTGAGGTGGATTATAGCTTTCAGGGCCTTATCAGGATAGGAATAAGCGAGCATTATCCGTATAGACACGTTATCCTTCTGGCAGCCCCTCTGTTGGCGGCCTCGCTCCGCCCTGGGCGCCAGTCATCGATGCTGTCAGGGGCGCGTCACCTCATGCATCCCGCATGATTTTGTGTATAATGCGCGCCACATTCGTTTCAAGCCGGAGAGATCATTATGCGTCCAGCAGGTCGTAGCGCTAATCAGGTGCGTCCCGTCACCCTGACCCGTAACTATACAATACACGCAGAAGGCTCCGTGCTGGTCGAATTTGGTGACACCAAAGTGTTGTGCACCGCATCGATCGATGAAGGCGTACCGCGCTTCCTGAAAGGCCAGGGCCAGGGGTGGATCACGGCAGAATACGGCATGCTGCCACGTGCAACCCATACCCGTAACGCGCGTGAAGCCGCGAAAGGGAAACAGGGCGGCCGCACCATGGAAATCCAGCGTCTGATTGCCCGTGCGCTGCGTGCAGCGGTCGATCTGAAAGCGCTTGGTGAATTTACCATTACCCTCGATTGCGATGTTTTGCAGGCAGACGGTGGCACCCGTACCGCATCCATTACCGGCGCCTGCGTGGCGCTGGCCGATGCGCTGAATAAGCTGGTGGCGACCGGCAAGCTGAAAAGCAATCCAATGAAAGGGATGGTCGCCGCAGTTTCCGTTGGTATCGTCAATGGCGAAGCGCTTTGCGATCTGGAATATGTCGAGGATTCAGCGGCGGAAACCGATATGAACGTGGTGATGACCGAAGATGGCCGCATCATTGAGGTACAGGGCACCGCGGAAGGCGAGCCGTTTACCCACGAAGAGCTACTCACCTTGCTGGCCCTGGCCCGCGGGGGTATCGAATCCATTGTCGCGACGCAGAAAGCGGCATTAGAAAATTAATTTTAAGGGCGGCTGATGAGTCGCCCTTTTTTTTACGTTTTATCCTTCATGCGGTCTTTCTCGGCTGCCATACGCGACCAGCTCACAGCGTTATCGACGTTTCTGTGCCGCCTGATGACGCGTGAAGAATTTGGCGTAAACCTAAATAATGAAAAGTAAGATGAGGAGCGAATCCATGAAACCGTATCAGCGCCAGTTTATTGAGTTTGCGCTTAACAAGCAGGTACTTAAGTTTGGCGAATTTACGCTGAAATCCGGGCGTAAGAGCCCCTATTTCTTCAACGCCGGCCTGTTTAATACCGGGCGCGATCTGGCACTGTTAGGCCGTTTCTACGCCGAAGCGCTGGTCGATTCCGGAATTGATTTCGATCTGCTGTTTGGGCCGGCTTATAAAGGGATCCCTATCGCGACGACTACCGCGGTTGCGCTGGCGGAGCACCATGATCTGGATTTGCCTTACTGCTTTAACCGCAAAGAAGCCAAAACCCACGGCGAGGGGGGCAACCTGGTCGGCAGCGCTCTGCAGGGGCGCGTCATGCTGGTTGACGATGTGATTACCGCAGGCACCGCGATTCGCGAGTCGATGGAAATTATTCAGGCGCACGGCGCGGAACTGGCTGGCGTACTGATCTCTCTGGACCGCCAGGAACGCGGCCGCGGCGAAATCTCCGCGATTCAGGAAGTCGAGCGCGACTACGGCTGCAAAGTGATTTCTATCGTGACGCTGAAAGACCTGATTACCTATCTGGAAGAGAAGCCGGAGATGGCTGAGCATCTGGCGACGGTACGCGCTTACCGCGAAGAGTTTGGCGTATAAGTCAAAAACCCGGAGGCGACAGGCCCCCGGGCTTTCAGTTATTGCAACTGTGCGGCGACCAGCGGCCAGCGGGCGTCAAAATCATCCGTCGGACGATATTTAAACTCGCTGCGCACAAAACGCGACAGCATGCCTTCGCAGAATGCCAGCAGCTGGCTGGCCAGCAGCGCCTCATCGATGGTGTAGCCTTCACCTTCCCGCATTTTCTTCTCACGCATGACCTGACGCAACTGAACCTCAATACGCTCAAACAGCTGGTTAATCCGCCCCTGAAGGCGATCCTGTTCAAACATCAGCGCATGGCCGGTCAGAATTCGCGTCAGCCCAGGATTACGCTCACCAAACCCAAGAATCAGCAGCACAATCAGACGCAGACGCGCCGATGTGTCTTTTTCATCTTTTAAAATCAAATTGATGCGCGTAATCAGACTGTCTTCGATAAACTCAATCAGGCTATCGAACATGCGGGTTTTACTGGGAAAATGACGGTATAACGCCGCTTCGGACACGCCGACAGACGCCGCCAGTTTCGCTGTGGTAATGCGCTGACTTCCATCGCTGGATTCAAGCATCAGGGCCAGAGACTGAAGTATTTCTTCGCGACGATTCCTTTTCGCAGTTTGTTTTTCTGCCATGTTTTAAAATACCCCTGAAAATAAGCACTTGTCAGGCAGACATCCACAAAGCGACCGCAAACGGTCGTTTGCGGCGATGTTATTGCATTAGTGCACTTTGGGATGCGGATTCGATGTGGTCGGGCTTATGCACGCCCTGAGTGACCAAAGCCACCTTCGCCACGTTCGGTGGCGTCAAAATCTTCCACCAGGTTAAATTCCGCTTGTACGACGGGTACAAAGACCATTTGAGCGATGCGCTCGCCGGGCTCAATCGTAAAGCTCTGCTGGCCACGGTTCCAGACGGAAACCATCAGCTGCCCCTGGTAGTCGGAGTCGATAAGGCCAACCAGGTTGCCCAGAACCACGCCGTGCTTATGACCCAGCCCTGAACGCGGCAGAATCACCGCCGCCAGAGACGGATCGGCGATATGAATAGCCAGGCCGGTCGGCAACAGCGTGGTTGCACCCGGAGCCAGCTCTACGGCGTCGTCGAGACAGGCTCGCAGGTCAAGTCCGGCGGAGCCGGAGGTGGCATAGGTCGGCAGCGGAAATTGCTGGCCGACACGCGGGTCCAGAATCTTAACGTCGATTTTTTTCATCATAACGGGTCACGATCTCGTCGAGTAATAATTGGCCAAGGAGTTCTTTACGCTCAAGTGGTAAGCGCTTATCTCCATCCTGCCAGAAAAGGTGTAATGCGTTGCTGTCGCTGTTAAATCCTTGATCAGGCTGCGAAACATCGTTAGCGCAAATCAGGTCGAGATTTTTGCGCGCGCGTTTTTGCCTCGCGTATTCTTCCACATTATTCGTTTCGGCGGCAAACCCTACGACAAAAGGCCGATTGGCCGCGAGTGCTGCCACCCCGGCAACAATATCCGGATTTTTGACCATTCTGAGGGTGAGCTCATCACCTTGCTTTTTAATTTTTTCTTCAGCGATGGCGACGGCACGGTAATCGGCTACGGCGGCGCAGCCAATAAAAATCTGCTGCTGCTGAGCGCTTTGCTGGACCGCAGCTTCCATTTCCAGCGCGGTCGTGACATCGATACGCCGGACAAACGGCGGCGTCGGTAATGCGACCGGCCCGCTCACCAGCGTGACGTTCGCCCCGCGGCTGGCGGCCGCGGCGGCAATAGCAAACCCCATCTTGCCGGAGCTGTGGTTAGTAATATAACGCACCGGATCCAGCGGTTCACGCGTCGGGCCCGCGGTAATCATGATGTTGAGATGTTGCAAATCTTTGACAGGCGAAAAATGCGCGGCGGCTAAATCTACAATCGTCATCGGATCCAGCATACGGCCAGGGCCAATGTCGCCGCAGGCCTGGCTACCACTGTCCGGACCCCAGAGCAGCAGGCCGCGTGAGGCGAGTACCTCGAGGTTATGCTGCGTGGCCGCTGCGCGGTACATTTGCTGATTCATCGCCGGGACAACGGCAACCGGGGAAGGGGTCGCGAGGCAGATGGTGGAAACCAGATCGTTGGCCATACCGGCGGCGACGCGGGCGATCAGATCGGCGGTTGCCGGGGCGAGGATAACCAGGTCCGCCCATTTGCCCAGCTCAATATGACCCATCGCTGCTTCCGCTGCCGGATCGAGCAGACTATCGGAGACCGGATAACCAGACACCGCCTGCAGGCTCAGTGGCGTAATGAAGGCTTTGGCGGCTTCCGTCATGGCGACGCGCACATCCGCGCCACGGTCACGCAGGCGGCGCACCAGTTCCGGCGTTTTATAAGCAGCAATGCCGCCGCTCACGCCAAGAACGATCTTTTTACCAGCCAGACTCATCATGATTCTTTCCTGTTGCAGTACACCAGAATCCGCGCATCTTACCACAATCCCGTCGTCGTCGCGTGGCTGCCAGGCATTCACTTTGCGAGGCGCTACGCAAGAGGTAGATGCGCCAGTCGGCAGCGCCATCGGGCTGTGCCAGGATGGGGGCATGAGAAGGAGAGGCCCTATGGATGCACCGGAACCCCTGATGCCACGGGAAAAAATGTGGCTTTACGGTATTGAAACGTTGTCGGATGTCGAGCTGCTGGCGCTGTTTTTACGCACCGGAACGCGGGACAAAGATGTCATAACGTATTCGCATGACCTGCTACAGCGTTTTGGTTCGCTGTATGGCCTGCTGTCAGCAAATAAAGCGCAGTTTGAGACGGTCGAGGGGATTGGCCTGGCGAAATATGCTCAGCTAAAGGGGGTTGCCGAACTGGCGCGGCGTTATTTTAGCCTGCGGCTGGTTGAAGAGCCTTCTCTGGCCACGCCGATGATGACGCTGGAGTTTTTGCAAAGCCATCTCTGCGATGAGGAGCGGGAGATCTTCATCGTGATCTTTTTAGATAATCAGAACCGGGTATTGAAACATAGCCGGCTTTTTTCTGGTACTCTTAGCCACGTAGAGGTGCATCCACGAGAAATTGTACGTGAAGCCATCAAAGTGAACGCCGCTGCGGTGATCCTTGCACATAATCATCCGTCCGGCAGTCCCGAGCCGAGTAAGGCCGACAGACTGATGACCGAACGTGTGGTAAAGTGTTGTGGTTTCATGGATATACGAGTACTCGATCATCTCGTAATCGGCCGCGGTGCGTATGTATCTTTTGCCGAACGCGGCTGGATTTAGCCCCGATCACGCGATCCAGCGGGATCTTTGTCTGTTCGGGACTTGAGCACATCGCCGAGTCAGCGTATACTACGCCACCTTTGAGAATCTCGGGTTTGGCATTTGGGCCTGGCAATCGATGGTTCACTTAGAACTGCGATGACCGGGCTGTAAAGCCTGACGAGGCGCCGATACCCCATACGAAGCTCGAGCTAATTTGATTTTTGGAGAATAGACATGTCCCGAGTCTGCCAAGTTACTGGCAAGCGTCCGGTGACCGGTAACAACCGTTCCCACGCACTGAACGCGACCAAACGCCGTTTCCTGCCGAACCTGCACTCTCACCGTTTCTGGGTTGAGAGCGAAAAGCGTTTTGTCACCCTGCGTGTATCTGCTAAAGGTATGCGTGTTATTGATAAGAAAGGCATCGATACAGTTCTGTCTGAACTGCGTGCCCGTGGCGAAAAGTACTAAGTACTAAGAGGAAATAAATCATGGCTAAAGGTATTCGTGAGAAAATCAAGCTGGTTTCTTCTGCTGGTACTGGTCACTTCTATACCACCACGAAGAACAAACGTACTAAGCCGGAAAAACTGGAACTGAAAAAATTCGATCCAGTTGTCCGTCAGCACGTTTTATACAAAGAAGCTAAAATCAAATAATTTTAGTTTCCTTGTAAAGAAAACCCCGCTCCGGCGGGGTTTTTTGTTTTTGTCCGGCAGAAACCGTCGGATAAACCCTGCCGGGAATTTGCTTCCCTACCGTCTGTTGCTGCAGCACAATACTCTGGGTTAACGGAGGAAAACGAATGCCTGAATTACCTGAGGTAGAAACCAGCCGTCGCGGCATCGAACCACACCTGGTGGGCGCGACCATTCTGCATGCTGTTATTCGCAACGGGCGCCTGCGCTGGCCTGTCAGTGAAGAAATCTATCGTCTGAGCGACATACCGGTGCTGAGCGTGCAGCGGCGTGCCAAATATCTGCTGCTGGAGCTTCCCGGCGGCTGGATTATCATCCACCTTGGGATGTCGGGCAGTCTGCGTATCCTGATTGAAGAGCTGCCGGCAGAAAAGCACGATCATGTTGACCTCGTGATGAGTAATGGCAAGGTCCTGCGCTATACCGACCCACGCCGCTTTGGCGCCTGGCTGTGGACCCGCAGTCTGGAAGGGCATCCTGCGCTGGCGCACCTTGGCCCAGAGCCCTTGAGCGATGAGTTTACTGCCGACTATTTGCAGCAGAAGTGCGCGAAAAAGAAAACCGCCATTAAGCCCTGGCTGATGGATAACAAGCTGGTGGTCGGGGTAGGCAATATCTACGCCAGCGAATCGCTGTTTTCGGCCGGGATCCATCCCGATCGGTTAGCGTCTTCGCTCTCGCGCGAAGAGTGCGAGCTGCTGGTCAAAGTGATTAAAGCGGTGCTGCTACGCTCGATTGAGCAGGGGGGCACGACGCTGAAGGATTTCCTGCAAAGCGATGGTAAGCCGGGCTACTTCGCCCAGGAGCTGCAGGTTTATGGCCGCAAGGGCGAACATTGTCGCGTTTGTGGTACGCCGATTACGGCCAGCAAACATGCGCAGCGGGCAACGTTTTATTGCCGCCAGTGCCAGAAGTAAAGCGTGGTGGTTGCGTTGAGCCCGGCTCGCGCTGTGCTTAGCCAGGCTGCAGGTTTTCAGCCGTCTGCGGACGGATAGCCCGGACAAGGCGCGTCAAGCGCCGCCTCCGGGAAGCGGGTCCTACAGCTTTTTCAGCAGCGCCTGGTGTACGTTGGCCGGCAGGAAGTGGGACACATCCCCCTGGTGACGCGCCACTTCTTTCACCAGCGATGAAGAGATAAACGACCACTCTTTGCAGGGCATCAGGAAGACGCTTTCCAGCGTTGGCATCAGGTGGCGATTCATATGCGCCAGCTGCATCTCATATTCGAAGTCGGCTACCGCGCGTAACCCGCGAATCAGGATATTCGCCTGCTGCGCGCGGGCAAAATTCGCCATCAGATCGCTGAAACCAATCACCTCGACGTTAACCAGATGCGCCGTTGCCTGCTCCGCCAGCGCAATACGCTCGTCGAGCGTGAACATCGGTTTTTTACTCGGGCTGGCGGCAATAGCCAGCAGCACCTTGTCAAACATGCTGGCGGCACGCGTGACGATATCGATATGCCCGTTGGTAATGGGGTCGAAGGTACCCGGATAGATCGCTTTTGTGCTCATAATTACACTTTCTCTGAATAGCCGCGGCTCAGCGCCCACAGCTCGGTGTATTTATTAAACGTATACTGCGCGTTGACCACGGCGAGTAGCCAGCCCTGTTTACCATCCAGCACGCCGCCGCGCAGCAGCAGCGTTTTGACAAAAGCCCCCAGCGTATGGCCGAAGATGCTCGCCAGAGAGGTCGTCTTCCCCTTCTGATGGCGCTCTCGAGCCCATGCAGAGGCATAGGCCAGCTGCTTTTGCTGGAAGCCGGAGAAGTCGCGGCAGGTCAGATGCAGTAAATCGCCCGGTAGTTCGATAACCTGCGCGCCTTTGGCATCAAGCGATTCGTGCACCAGATTATTGTTATAGCGGAAACGCCTGCGTTCGTACAAACGCATGACGCGGTCGGGATACCAGCCGCTATGGCGCATAAAGCGGCCAAGGAAATAGTTACGTCGGGCGATACTGTAGACGGCGCCGCTCTGAGGGGCCTCCAGGACGCGGCGAAGCGAGTCGGCCAGCTCCGGCGTCACGCGTTCATCGCTGTCAATCATCAGCACATAGTCGCCGCTCGCGTAGTCCTGGGCGCGCTGACGCTGAATACCGTAGCCTTGCCAGTCGCTGTTGACGTAGACCGTCGCGCCGAGGCTGCGGGCCAGTTCGACGGTGTTATCGCTACTGCCGGAGTCCAGCAGTACGATTTCATCGGCCCAGTCTACGGAGGCCAGGCAATCTGCCAGCAGATCCGCCGCATTTTTGGCGATCATCACGACGGACAGTCGGGTCGACATCAGTGGCTCCGCTGCGGCAGATAGGGTTGCAGTAACTGTAGCAGACGCGAGAGCGCGCCCTGGTTTTGATGCAAGACTTCCACCGCGTGGCGGCCATACCACAAACGATAGTCTTCATCGGTGAGCAGATTGGAGACCTGGGTGACCAGCGAATTGACGTCGGTGACCGTAATCAGGCCATCATCCTGCTGCAACCTGGCGCAAATATCTTTGAAGTTGAACGTGTGCGGACCCATCAGTACCGGGATGGCATGCGCCGCCGGCTCCAGCGGGTTGTGACCGCCGCGCTCAACCAGGCTGCCACCGACGAAGGCGAGGTCGGCAATGCCGTACAGTAGCATCAGCTCGCCCATGGTATCGCCGATCACCACCTGGGTGCTGTTCGACGGGATTTCGCCGGTGCTGCGTAGCGTGAAGCTCATCCCCGCTTTCTGCACCATTCCTCGCGCGTCGGCGAAGCGCTCAGGGTGGCGAGGGACGAGAATCAACAGCAGGTCAGGGAAGGTATCGAGCAGCTTCCTGTGCGCCTGCAGAATAATTTGTTCTTCGCCGTCGTGGGTACTGGTGGCTATCCAGACTTTGCGGTGCGGCGCCCACTGGCGGCGGAGAGTAATCGCGCGTGCGGCCAGCTCTGGCGTCACGGAAATATCAAATTTGAGGCTGCCGGTGACCGCCAGCTGGTTGCGCTTCAGGCCCAGAGCCAGAAAGCGATTGCCGTCTTCTTCATTCTGCGCCGCAATCAGCGTGATGCGACTGAGCAGCCGACGCATAAATTTCCCCAGTCTGGCGTAGCCTTTGGCGGAACGTTCCGACAGACGGGCGTTGGCGATGACCAACGGGATTTTACGTTTGTGCAGCGCGGCGACCATATTCGGCCACAGCTCGGTTTCCATGACGATAACCAGCTTCGGTTGCACCGTGTTGAGGAAGCGGTTCATTGCGCAGGGCAAATCGTAAGGCAGATAGACATGGTGAACATCTTTGCCGAAGGCGGACATGGCGCGCTCTGAGCCGGTCGGCGTCATGGTGGTGACGGTGATCGGCAGCGAGGGGTAGCGGTGGCGCAGCGCACGCACGAGCGGGATAGCGGCAAGCGTCTCACCCACGGAAACGGAATGCAGCAGAATCCCATCCGGCGCTACCTTGTTTTGACAGAAGCCATAACGTTCCGCCCAGCGTTTACGATAGGCAGGGGCTTTACGGCTGCGTAATAATAGTCGCAGCCACACCAACGGCTGTATAAGGTAGAGTAAAGTGGTATAAAGCAATTCCAAAGGATATATCCGTTTTTTTGTTTCAGCGGGCAAATTCTAAGCATTTAGTGTGCTTAAAGCTATCTCTTAAGGCGCTTTTGCCGACGGTGAGCGCAGGGCATCTACCGTAGCAGCATAAACCTCGGCAATGCTGACGCCTTTTATCCCGCTTTGATCTTCTGGCGAGCGAATGAACTGATGGATCGCCTGATCCTGAATCGGGGCGGCGCCATCGATAGCACTCTGGCTTCCATACAGCCCCACGCTGGGTGTTTTCACGGCAATGGCAATATGTAACGGGCCGGTATCGCCGACGACCAGGGCCTTAAACCCAGCCACTTTTGCCGCCAGCTGGATAAGGTTTGTTGTGCCGGCGACATTTTTAACTCTGTCGCTCGCGACCGACATGCCTTCAATAATGCGCTGATTCAGGGCCTTCTCGCCCGCCGCGCCGATCAGCTCAATCTGAATAGTGTCATGATTGCTGATAAGTTGCTCGATCAACCGTGAAAAATTTTCCTCCGGCCAACATCTTTCAGGCGTGGATGCCCCGGCATGAATCCCGATAACGGGGATATCGTGATGCTCAGGCGTAAAGGGTGCCGGAATAAACATCTCTTCTGATGGCGTGTCGATGCCAACGGCGTTCAGCAACTGGGTTTTCTGATGTATCAGATGGATATTGCCATTTTGCCTGTTATCGTAAAACGCGGACAGATACGGCGCCAGGAGGAAATCCGCTCTTCCCTGATAATCGTTGTAATACACGTCTTTCAGGATATAGCGGGAGCGAGCCAGAGACGCGGCGATGATATCGTAGGGGGTGTGTGAATGCAGAATAAATGTTGCATCAACGCCATGGCGACGCAACGTTTTTGCCAGCGGCAGCATGCCGTTGACTTTGCCGTTCCAGTACAGAATCTCATCGAAGAGCGGGCTGCCGGTGGCCAGGTCCTTGTTACGCTGATTGATAACCAACAGCAGCTTTGCATCCGGCCAACGGGCTTTTATGGCCCCGATGGCGGGCGTATTTAACAGGAAATCCCCTAACGCCGTTGTCGAAAATACCGCAATGGTATTCAGTCGTTCCTGCGCTGAAAAACGGGCAATTTTTTTTACGCTATAGCCGGTTGCCTTCAGGATAGTGAGGAAGACGCCAGCGGCGACTTGTTTCGCAATTTTACTCATACATCTCCAGAATATACTGCTCTTTTTCCGGCGGGTTAAGGGGCACGGTACTTAGTTTGCCAGCCTTTTCTTCAAACGGAAATAACGCCGTCCCAGCCGCCAGCGTAAGCGCAGGTCGTGGGCATTTTTCCAGATGAGCTGCCATATGCCGCGCGCAAAAAATTCGGCAATCAGCTGCCGTTGTTTTTCGCGATCTTTCATCTCGTCTATCGTATGGATGATCCCTAACCCCTCTTTCGCTATTTGCCAGCGACAGGCGGAAATATCGCGAACCTTGTCCGGGTAGCGCTGGTTGATAGCGTCCAGCATCTCCAGAATTTTCATGTAGTGGCGCGCTGAGCGCATCAGCGTGTCGTCGTTGTCCGGTTTGTGCGACACCGATTGCGAGTGAATGTAGTAATCGTAGAACTGTTCGCTGGTGTACTGCACGCGGTCAGCCGCCAGTAGCACTTCCGTGGTCCACGGAATGTCCTGATGACGTAATCCGGGCTCGAAGCGGAACTTGTGCCGCATGATAAATTCGCGGCGATAGATATTCAGCCAGGTCACATGCAGGAACTTACGCGAATCCAGCGCCTGCTTTAACCACACGTGACCGGGCAAAACGCCGGTCGACTGCAGCCGGTCCAGCGGAAAAATGGGATGGATATCTTTTTTCGTCTCGTAGACGTAGCGGCCGTTGCAGGTGGCCACGTCAAGGTTGCCCTTTTCCGCCATCTCCAGCAGGGCGCGGTACATTCCGGGGTAAATATTGTCGTCGATATCCGGAAAGGTCAGGTAGCGACCCGTTGCTACGGCGAGGCCGGTGTTACGCGCCACCGAGACGCCCTGGTTTTCCTGCTCCAGCACGATAATATGCGGTAAGCGCGTCTTCCATTCGTTGATAACCGCCAGGCTACCGTCCGTCGAACCGTCGTTGACCAGGATCAGCTCATAGCTTTCCAGCTGCTGTTGCTCAATGCACGCAAAGAATTGTGCAAGGAATTTTTCGCCGTTATAAACGGCAGCCACAATGCTCAGTAAAGGCGTTTGACTCATAAATCATTCGATCCTGGTTAAATAGCCGTATCAGCCGCGACGCAGCTGACGGTACTGCTGACAAATCGCATCCACGCTGAATCTTTCCAGCGCAGAAGGGTCGATGGCTGGTGGGTTATGGTAAATGCTTTGCATCGTCCGGGCCAGCGCCGGGCTGTTCAGATCGGCCAGGCCGCGGGCTAATTCGCCGGTGAGGATTTCCGTCACCCCGCCAGGACAGCGGGTACTGGCGACCGGCGTATCCAGCAGAAGAGCCTCAACCACCACGTTACCAAAGCCTTCGCTGTCGGAGCTGAGCACCAGCATCCGCGCGTGTTTAATCCACGGCAGCGGGTTTTTCTGGAAGCCTTTAAACAGAACCCTGTCGCCAACCTGTAGCTGCTGCGCCAGCTGGCGCAGGCGCTGTTCCTGCTCCGGTTTTCCCTGCCCCAGCAGCACCAGCGGCGCATCGATACCGCTTTGCGCGTAGGCTTCGATCAGGCGATCGTGGCGTTTGCCTGGGTGGAAGCGACCGACGTGAATAATATAGTCCCCCGCCGGCTGCTCGCCAGGCGCTTCGGCCCCGGCGCGCAGAGCGGGAATGTCGAACGGGTTATAAATGGTTTTTAACTGTGCCGGGCGTATGGCGAACTGTTCCACCAGATCCTCGCCAACCGCCGCGGAGACGGTTATGACATTGCGTCCCTGGTAGACACGCTTAATCTTCCGCTGCTTCATCCAGCGATCGAAGCCGGTGCGATGGCCCAGATACGATGTGGAGAAGACGCCATGCAGGCAGAACCAGACGTTCCGGTTTTTCAGCGACCGGCTGCGGGCGACAATACGATCGGTTTTATGCAGGTTGGAGAGCACCAGATCGAATTCGCCCGCCTGCTCGGCTTTGACTATGGCCGCATCCAGCTGACGGGCGCGGCGCGAAAGTTCGGTGATTTTGCGCCACGGTTTGCGGCAATGGTCGCTAATGACCTGATAATCCAGCCCGTCCGGCAGGGGGTAATCGCAGACGTCACGCAGGGAAAACAGCGAGACCCGATCGCCCTGACTCAGAAAATGCTCTGCCAGCGTCAGCACCACTTTTTCCGCACCGCCGCCGGGCAGCCCGTCGATCACAAACAGTATACGCATCGTTATTTCACCAGATCCTGATAGAGGGAGAGCAGCTGAGTCGATAACCGTGCGCTGGTGCAGTCCATAATGCGTTCCCGGGCGCGATTCCCCTCTGCGGAGCCCAGCGCGCGGGCAGGAAGCGCCGTCACCGCTTGCTGAAGCGCCGGAATATCGAGCGCATCGCAGACAAAGCCATTGCTTCCCTGGACGATAAATTCCGCGCCGCCGCAGCCGGTAGTGGTGATCACCGGCAGGCCGCAGGCCATGGCTTCCAGAATGACGTTCGGGAACGGGTCGTACAACGTTGGCAGCAGCAGGCCGTCGGCCATTTGATAAAACGGCAGGGTTTCCGACTGCATGCCGAAAAAGCGCACCCGCTCCTCGCAGTGCAGCGTTTTCGCCAGCTGCTGATAACGGCCCTGCTCTTTATCTTTACCCACGACCAGCAGATAGCGGTTGGTCGGCGCGATGGCGCGAATCGCCGCATCCAGCCCCTTGCGCTCAAAACCGGAGCCGACGTAGATCAGGCAGGTCGCCTGCAGCGGCAGATTCCATTGGTTACGGAGCGCGACAAAGGCCGCTTCCGTAGGCGGCAGGAAACGCTGGTTATCGATGGCGTTATAGATAACGTGGATTTTTTCCGCCGGCAGGCCGAAGTCTTCAATAATCTCGCGTTTTATCATTTCCGCGTTACAGATGACGCCGCGCAGGCGTGAATCCCGATACATCTCGTGTTCGGCCTGCATGACATAGCGGTGGTAGCGGTCGGCAAACAGCAGGCGGCTTTTCCAGCCGGGCAAAATACGCGAGCGCTGCTGCAACCAGCGACGGTGGACGCCGTCACCCGCGCGATACAGATCGCACCCGGGAATGCGCTCATGGCTCTGCACCAGATCGAAGTTTTCGCGCTGCCACAGCTGACGCGCGGCATCGGCGAAACCGCGTTCACGGCTGATGCGCCCCCATTTACGCGGGTTGCAGATGTGAATATTCCAGTCGGATTTCACCGGCCCTTGCCATTCGCGAGTAATCACGTTCAGTTCAAGATTGCTGCTATCAAGGGCTTCCAGCGCGCGGGCGACAAAGCGCTCCGCGCCGCCGTCCGGGCGATATTTCTGGCGCACCAGGGCCAGCCTGAATTTGCTCATGCCAGTACCTTCTTCGCTGCCGCGATAACGGCATCGGTGGGGATTAAATCGAGGTAGCGTTCTTCCGTGCCGGTATCAATGTCATCCGGGTCGGGCAGGGGACCGAAATCACCCGCCCAGATGACTTCGCCTTTGGCCTGCCAGGGACGCCAGAAGGTCAGCTTTGACGGCCCGAACAGCGCCACCAGCGGCGTGCCCAGCGCGGCGGCCATATGCATTGGCACGGAATCGACGCCGATAAACAGACGGGCGTGGTCGATGACGGAGGCCAGCTGGCGAAGGGTTAGCTGCCCGGCCAGCGAGTGCAGGCGAGCGTTGGGGCAGCCCGCCATAATGGTTTCGATCATCTGCTTCTCTTTGGCATCAGGACCGGAGGTCAGCACGACCGGGTGGCCCGCGGCAGAGAGGGCGTTAATCAGGGCGCTCATCCGATCTTCGCGCCAGCATTTAAAGAACCAGCGGGAGGTCGGTTGAATGACGATATAGTGGTCCTGAAATCCTTCCGGCAGCAGCGCGCGGCTGGCGCTCCAGTCCTGTTCGCTGTAGCCCATCTTCGCCGGCGCATCATGGCTATCCAGCCCCGTCGGCACCAGAATCGACAGATTCTGTTGCACGGTGTGCAGCTGGTTATGCTGCTCGGTTGAGGCGAGGGCGGTATGGCAAAAACGCCATGCCGGGTGACGACGTTTCGGGAAGTCAAAACCGATGCGGGTTGGCGCGCCGGTCAGTTTAGTGATAATCGCGCTTGGCCACTGATCGGCAAGATTGAGCACCATATCGTAGCGCTGCTGGCGCAGGGTGCGGATTAGCCTGAACTCCATCTTGAGCTGGTGGCCTTTCCCCTGTTTTTTCCAGCGCCGGTCAATGGCGAAAATCTGGTTGATATCAGGGTTAGCGGCGAGCATATCCCGGGTTTCTTCATACAGCAGCACATCGACGCTGGCCGCGGGATAGTGCTGTTTGAGGGTGTGAATGAGCGGCGTGATCAGCAGCATATCGCCATGATGGCGCAGCTTAATAACCAGGATTCGCGTCGGGGTCACAGGGCCGGAAGAGCGGGTTTCAGACGTCATTCTCTGTTCTTCATTCAATATCAGGTTTCCGATTCTAGGGGATCAGACAGATTGAGAGAAGCGTTGTATTGCTCTACCATGACTGGATACGTATGGTCTGAGGACGTTTTCGTGCACAATCCCGCATTTCTCATCACGATTGATACAGAGGGCGACAACCTCTGGCAAAAACATGACAGCATTACCACCGAGAATGCGCGCTATTTACCGCGTTTTCAGCAGCTCTGCGAAAAGTATGGCTTTAAACCCGTCTATTTAACGAACTATGAAATGGCGATGGATCCCTTCTATATCGAATTCGCCAAAGATGTGATTGCCCGTGGGACGGCGGAAATCGGCATGCATCTCCATGCCTGGAACAGCCCGCCGACGGACCCGTTGACCGATGACGACTGGCGCCATAAGCCCTATCTGATTGAATATCCCGTGGCGGCGATGCGCGAAAAAGTGGCTTATATGACGCACCTGCTGGAAGACACTTTCCAGACGAAAATGGTCAGCCATCGCGCCGGGCGCTGGGCGTTTGATGAGCGCTACGCCCGTCTGCTGGTGGAGCATGGCTATCTGGTGGACTGTTCGGTTACGCCGCGCGTCAACTGGAAGACGGCGAAAGGCGCCCCGCAGGGCGATGGCGGGACCGATTACCGCCGCTTCCCGCAGCAAGCCTATTTCCTCGATGAGAATGATATCAGCCGCGAAGGCCGCTCTTCGCTGCTGGAAGTGCCGATGAGTATTCAGTATAAGCACTCCGGCTGGATGAACAGCGTGAAGCAGGGCTACGATCGCTTGCGCGGTAAAGTGCGCTCGCCTTCCGTTCACTGGCTGCGCCCGATGGGGGGAAATGTCGACACCATGCAGAAAGTGGTGCAGCAGACCCTGGCTCAGGGCAACGACTATGTCGAATATATGCTGCACTCTTCTGAATATATGCCAGGCGGTAGCCCGACGTTTAAAAACCAACAGGATATCGAGCGTTTATATGCCGATCTGGAGGCTTTTTTCAGCTGGCTGGCGCCGCAGGCAAAAGGGATGACATTGGCTGAATATTATCAGACCAAAATCTAGCTTATCGCCCTTTACGTAACATCTGGCGGAGCCGGGAGGTTTTCTTCCAGATGTTCGGGTATCGCAGATGAAGCCGTCGCTTCAGAGACATCCCGTCCGCTGTCAGGAGTTTACTGGCAGCGGTGAGTGCCGCCATTGTCTCATCGCTGTAGTTATAAAATCCGTAGATCTTGTCGTGCAACCCTTTTATCTCATTGAATAAATTGTTAATCAGCGCGGTGATCAATCGCGGCGGTAATTCAGATGGCGGTTGCGTGGCCACCTTCTCAATCAGCTGATTGAGTGCAAAGACCATATCGCTGATATCCGAGGTCTGAATATTGCGGGTAATGCCGAAGGCGTTATCGCGATACCAGTAGAGCGTCTCCTCCAGGCAAATAATGCGTCTGGCCTCGAGATATAACCAGGGGGTAAACATCATATCTTCATAGCGACGGCCAACATGGAAGCGATGGTTGCCGATGAGTTCGCGCCGGTAGACCCGACTCCAGATATGCCAGTGGGAGCGGCGGAAGACGGCATATAACGCATCATGCTGTTTATCGGCGATCGTTGTCTGCTGCCCTGGTGCCGTTTGCGTGGGCGCAGGCAGCCGGTCTTTAAAATAGTGATAATGAAAGTCGATTAAATCACTATCGCCTTGCTGGAGGAGTGGTTTTATTGTTTGCCAGAAATGAGGGCTCCAGAGGTCATCGCCATCAATAAAGCCAATCCAGGCACCCTGTGCTTTATCCAGGGCACGATTACGCGTGCTGGATACGCCGGTATTCTCGTGGCTATAAAAATGGATCTGGCCCGCGCCGCGATATTCATCAATGGCCTGCTGGATAACCGCTTTGCTATTGTCCGTCGAGCCGTCATTGCTAATGATGACTTCGACATCGCTATCAATTTGGGCAAACACCGAGTCCAGCGTCTGCCTGATATACGGCGCATTATTAAAGACCGGGATAATAACGCTGAACAGGCAGTGAGGTTTACGCATGCGCTTTATCCTGCCCGATGGCGATTTTCTGCTGTAATACGGAGAGTATCAGGGCCATTGAGAAGACAATCACCGCTTCTTTACTAAAGAAAATCACGTCGCTTAATCCGTAAACTATCACCGTTAGCGTGAGAACGCCTTGTATCGCGTTACGTTTGCGCCAGGCGTTGAGCAATAATACGGCGTATAAAAGGATCAGCGTGGCAACGCCGCCAATGCCGCGCAGGGAGAAGTTTTCAATAAACTCGTTGTGCATATGGACATTGATAAAATCCAGCGCCCCGGCAAGGCCAGGATTAGCCTGCACTTGCTGCTTAATATCGTTCCCGCGTCTTTCCGCTGACTCGCCGAAGGGGGCATCAAGACCTGCCTGTAATCCCGTTTTAAACATGACTAAACGCGAACCGACGGAGGAGACACTATTGTGGTCCTGGTACTGGGTGATATCGGTTTGCATCTCCTGATAGCGGGCGATCAGTTTTTGATGGAACAGGGCGGTCAGCAGAACCAGTGCAATAACAAAGGCCGCACATAGCTTCAGCAACTGCTGTTTACTCACCTGCGGGTGCACAAAGAGCAGCAGGATAATCAGTACCGGGCAGGCCAGCAGCGCGGCTCGCGTTTCGGTAAACGCAATCGCCGCCAGCCCGGTCATCGCGCAAATCAGGAACAGGACGTAACGATATTTATTTTTCAGTTCCAGAATGGTTCCGAGCAGCACGATATTGGTCATGGTGAAGATATAGGCGATGATCGTGGCCCGTTCGAGCGTAATCTGAATCCGGAAAACGTGCAGCGTCAGCCCCTGGTAGATGGCATAGAAGTTGGTGACCAGCCCCGCTGCGATAAGCAAGTAGTTGAACCATGTTGCGTTAAAGGTAAACCGGAGACTGGAGAGCAGAAACACCACGATGGCGCTCACCGCCAGCACTTTGGCGGTGTCTTTGTAGGAATCGTAAATATCCCAGTACTCGCCATGCGCGTAATTTAATCCGTACCAGGCAAACAGCCCCAGGGCAAAGAGGGCTAGCGCACCGGCAAGATCCCAATTCTGGGTCCAGGTTTTCGTTGTCCGGATGCTGAGCAATGCGCTTAACACCGTCAGATAACCAGCCAGGTAGTACACTTTTCTGATTTCTGCGGGATTAATGTAATACAGTGCAAAAGCAAGGAGATACAGTGAAACAACCAGGTTAAGTATTGTTTTTCTGATTTTTGAGCTGTCTAAGGTCACGCTATGCATCCACAAGTTCGCTGATGGTAGAGTTAAAATCACTGACAAAGGTCGTGGCATCGAAATGCGCTTTTACGTGCTCAAAAGCATGTTGGCGGAAAAGCTCGTAGTCGTTATTCACGATGTATAGCACCGCGTCGGCGCATTTTTCCGGCGATAACAGCCGCGGGGGAAGTAGCGCGTCTTGCTGCGGATAATAAACATCGTGGGGGAAGTTGACGTTCACACCGCAGAGTCTGAAATGGTCCTCCGGCGTCACGTCCGGCGTAATACCAATGCCGCAGTATCCGTTCTTAACCACTTCCGGTTGCCCGTCAATTAACGGGTAAATAACCGGCACGCCGTAAAACAGAGCTTCCAGGCAGGACAGGCCAAAGGGTTCTGTAACCGGTGTGCTGAGATAAATATGAATATTGTTGAAAAAATGACTTAAGTCGTCGTGGAAACCGAGAAAATTGACGCGATCGGCAATACCTGACTTTTCGGCAAGCGCTTTAAACTGCTGCTCATCTGGCCCTTTACCGACAATATCGAGGGTGACGTTAGTACCCCGATCGAGAAGATTTTTTAACGTTAACAGCGCGACGCTTATCCCCTTCAGACCAACCAGCCTTGCCGCTACGCCCAGACGCAGGGGGGCAGAGAGGGGCTTATCGCCGGTAAAAATATTGTCAGGCGGCGTAATGCGGTTGGTGAGCACCCGGGAAGGACACGGCAGGTTGAAGCGTAACGTCATGACCCGCTGAGAGGCATAGGATGCGGAAATATAGCCGCTCAGGGAGGCAAAGAAGCCGGACGTTTTTTTATTGTGAGGGTAGCGCCAGGAGCAGCCATGATCGTAATAAATCACCTTTCCCCGGGACGGTCTGGCAGCAAATACGGGGACCAGATCCCAGACGATGATAACGTCTGCATTGGCCAGCCAGGTCCGGGTCTGCAACGCATACTTGCGCAGGAACGGCGGAAATTTCACCGGACAGCTGTTGATTATCCGGTTTACGAAGGTGATATGACGGCCCTTCAGATGCTGCGCGATTTCCGGACCAATATTGTTGCTGATGCAAAAAATACGATCCTGTCCGGCGGTGATATCATGAATGTACTGTAAGAAGAGGCGCTCGACGCCCCCCATCTTTTCCAGATTAATCACATGGATTTTGCGCATTAAACCACTCCTCTTATCGCCCGCCATATCGTCTCTGCACTTATATCGCTGGTTGCTTTCGTTGGCGATATGAGCGTGTGCTGGTTTTTACCATATCCGCCAATCAGCCCCGGATCGGTCGGGCCATACAGCGTAAAGTTGGGTTTATCGAGCGCAGCGGTAAGATGGCTTAGTCCGGTATCGACGGAGACAACCGCGCGAGCGCCCGCCAGCACCTGAGCGACCTGCTCAAGACTCATGCGCGGCAGTACGTCGACAAAGGCGTGACCCTCCGCCAGGCGCTTAGCCCGCGCTTCTTCATGCGGCGCTCCCCACGGCAGCTTAATACGTAGCCCGCTGGCGGCCAGCAGGTCGATCAGCGCCCGCCAGTTTTCTTCCGGCCAGTGTTTGTCATCACGAGTCGTCGCGTGCAGAAACACCAGATACGGCTCGGCAGAGGGGTTATCCAGGTGCATAAAATGGCGTGCAATGGCGTAATCGCCCTGCGCGTCGGGTTTGGCGTAGCCCAGGCTTTTGGCGAACAGTTCGCGGGTGCGCTCAACGGCATGCTGCTGTTTCGCGATATGGTGGCGGCGATTGTAGAACAGGCTTGCCAGCGGCTCGCGAGCGGTTTGCCAGTCCATACCGTGCTTCACGCCGCGCGCCAGCCGGGTGACCAGCGCGGCGCTTTTGACCAGACCCTGGGCGTCGATAATCGCGTCATATTTGTGCGCCCGTACGGCGTCGCGAAAGGCCTGGCGTTCGGCCTTCACCGGCGCGGAAAACCAGGCTTTACGCCAGCGGCGAATGGCGACGGGAATCACCCGATCGACCGCTTCATGCCAGGACGGAATCTGTGCGAACCCCTCCTCGACGACCCAGTCAAAGCGAATACCGGGAAACGCCTGCACGGCATCGGTCAGCGCGGGCAGCGTATGCAGGACGTCGCCCATGGCCGAGGTTTTTACGATCAATACCCGCATCCGTTACGCTTCCTCTTTATCGGTTTTTTCCTGCAGGAGCGCGTTTAGCTCTTCCTGTACGCGCTGCGGCGTAATATCGATCAGACTCTGATGATACCCTTGTGCGGCATCGCCCTTACGTACCTTGTGGTAGCCGCTAATCAGGCGAATCACCCGCGCTTTATGCGACAGCGGGGGAGTGAAGTCCGGGCTGCTTGGGCCATACAGCGCCACCAGCGGGCGGTCCAGCGCGGCGGCGACGTGCATCAGGCCGGAATCGTTGCTGACCACCGCTTTACAGGCGGCAAGCAGAATGACGGCCTGCTCAAGCTGGGTCTCCCCGGCCAGATTGCGACACCAGGCCTGCTGTTCGCTGCTCAGCGCGGCGATGATCTCTTTGCCCGCTTCGTTATCTTTGGCCGAACCGAACAGGACTATCTGGTAACCGTCGTCGATAAGCTGTTTCGCCAGCTCAGCGTAGTGATAGTGCGGCCAGCGTTTTGCCGGGCCAAACTCTGCGCCGGGGCAGAAGCCGATCATCGGGCGATCGGCTGAGAGATTAAACGCGCTACAGGCCTGCGATTTTTCGCCTTCATGAACCTGCAGTTGCGGCCACAGCAGCGGCTGCGGCAGGTCTTTGGCGCTGCGCATGACGCCCTTGTCATAGGCCAGCGCGACATAGCGTTCAACCATCAGCGGCCAGGCGTCTTTATCCAGCGCCCGCGCGTCGTTCAGCAGACCGTAGCGCATCTCGCCGCGCCAGCCGGTGCGGTGCGGGATGTTGGCGAAGAACGGCACCAGCGCCGATTTAAACGAGTTGGGCAGCACGTAAGCACGATCGTAGCGACGCTCGCGCAGGCTGTGCCCCAGCTTACGTCGTTCGCCGATTGCCAGCGCGCCATGGCCGAGCGGCATCGGGATTGCTTCGTTAACTTCCGGCATGCGCGACAGCAGCGGACGGCACCACGCAGGTGCCATCACGTCGATTATCGCCTGGGGATAGCGCGCCCTGAGCGTGCGATAGAGACTTTGCGACATCATCATGTCGCCCACCCAAGACGGGCCAACCACCAATATTTTCATGTTATGTCTTACGCGTCGCGGTTGAGCCAGGCCATATATTCCGTTACGCCCTCGGCAACGGTTTTAAACGGTTTGTCGTAGCCTGCTGCGCGCAGGTTGGTCAGATCCGCCTGGGTAAATGCCTGGTAGCGGCCTTTCAGCTTCTCCGGGAACGGGATGTATTCGATGCTGCCTTTCTGGTGATATGCCAGCGCGGCATCGGCTACCGCCTGGAAAGATTCCGCGCGGCCGGTGCCGAGGTTGAAAATGCCGGATACGCCGTTTTCCCAGAACCACAGATTCACCGCCGCCACGTCGCCCACGTAGACGAAATCGCGTTTGAAGCCATCGCTGCCTTCGAACAGTTTCGGACTTTCGCCATTATTCAGTTGGGTGTTGAGGTGGAAAGCTACGCTCGCCATGCTGCCTTTGTGGCCTTCACGCGGCCCGTAGACGTTGAAATAGCGGAAACCGACGATCTGCGAGTCGGCTTCCGGCAGGATCTGGCGGACGTATTCGTCAAACAGGAATTTGGAGTAACCGTAAACGTTCAGCGGCTGCTCATATTCACGGGATTCGATAAAGTCGCTGGTGCGACCGCCGTAGGTGGCCGCCGACGAGGCGTACAGGAACGGGATCTGACGCTCCAGGCAGTAGTGCAGCACCTCTTTAGAGTACTGATAGTTGTTATCCATCATGTACTTGCCATCCCACTCTGTGGTGGAAGAGCAGGCGCCTTCGTGGAATATGGCTTCAATTTCGCCGAACTCTTCCCCGGCCATCACCTGAATCAGGAAGTCTTCTTTATCCATGTAATCAGCGATATCCAGGTCTACCAGGTTAGCAAACTTGGTGCCGTCTTTCAGATTATCTACGACCAAAATGTCGGTAATGCCTTTGTCATTCAGTGCTTTAACGATGTTGCTGCCGATAAAGCCTGCGCCGCCGGTAACGATGATCATAACTGTAACCTTTGAAGTATGGCGTCCAGAGACAATCCGGACACGGATACTCATATCATATCACCACATGGAGCAGGCTTCAGCCATTCACCGTAACGCGGGGTGGTGAGCGTGATTTATGCTGCAAATAATTCATTCAGGAATGCATCATCTCGTATCAGAGTATAGCTTTGGGTAATATGTGCCAAATTTTGCCAAATCTGGAGAGTTGCAATGCGTGGTGATTTTTACGAACAGTTGATCAATAGCCTCGAGACCGCTCGGGCGGAAGGGTTATTTAAAGAAGAACGCATTATTACGTCGGCGCAGCAGGCGGATATCACCGTCGGCGGCAGCAACGTGATTAACTTCTGCGCCAATAACTATCTGGGTCTGGCTAACCATCCGCAGCTGATTGCCGCCGCGAAAGCGGGGATGGACAGCCACGGTTTTGGTATGGCTTCGGTGCGCTTTATTTGCGGGACGCAGGACAGCCACAAAGCGCTTGAGAAGAAGCTGGCGGAGTTCCTCGGCATGGAAGATGCGATTCTCTACTCCTCCTGCTTTGACGCCAACGGCGGTCTGTTTGAAACCCTGTTAGGCCCGGAAGATGCCATTATTTCCGATGCCCTGAACCACGCCTCCATCATCGACGGCGTACGTTTGTGTAAAGCCAAACGCTACCGTTATGCCAATAACGACATGCAGGGGCTGGAGGCGCGTCTGAAAGAGGCCCGTGAAGCTGGCGCGCGTCATGTGTTGATCGCCACCGACGGCGTATTCTCCATGGACGGCGTGATTGCCAACCTGAAAGGCGTCTGCGACCTGGCGGATAAATACGATGCGCTGGTGATGGTCGACGATTCCCACGCCGTCGGCTTTGTCGGGGAAAACGGTCGCGGCTCTCATGAATACTGCGCTGTGATGGGCCGTGTCGATATCATCACCGGGACATTAGGCAAAGCGCTGGGCGGCGCGTCCGGCGGCTATACCGCCGCGCGTAAAGAGGTGGTTGAATGGCTGCGCCAACGCTCGCGTCCGTATCTGTTCTCCAACTCGCTGGCCCCGGCGATTGTCGCTGCCTCCATCAAAGTGCTGGAGATGGTGGAGTCCGGCGCCGAACTGCGCGATCGCCTGTGGGCCAACGCGCGCCTGTTTCGCGAAAAAATGACCGCTGCGGGCTTTACGCTGGCCGGCGCCGATCACGCGATTATCCCGGTCATGCTGGGCGACGCCGTGATTGCGCAAAACTTTGCGCGCGAGCTGCAAAAAGAAGGGATTTACGTGACCGGGTTCTTCTATCCGGTGGTACCAAAAGGCCAGGCGCGTATTCGTACCCAGATGTCGGCGGCGCATACCCCTGAACAAATTGAACGTGCGGTGGAAGCCTTTACCCGCATCGGTAAACAACTGGGCGTGATTGCCTGAGGGCGTGAGATGAAAGCGTTATCCAAACTGAAAGCGGAAGAAGGCATCTGGATGACCGACGTACCGGAACCGGAAGTCGGCCATAACGATCTGCTGATCAAAATCCGCAAGACCGCGATTTGCGGTACCGACGTACACATCTATAACTGGGACGAATGGTCGCAAAAAACCATCCCGGTACCGATGGTTGTAGGGCATGAATACGTTGGCGAAGTGGTGGGTATCGGCCAGGAAGTACGCGGCTTTAAGATTGGCGATCGCGTGTCCGGTGAAGGGCATATTACCTGTGGCCACTGCCGCAATTGCCGCGCCGGGCGCACGCACCTGTGCCGTAATACCATCGGTGTGGGGGTTAACCGTCCGGGCTGTTTCGCGGAATATCTGGTGATTCCGGCTTTCAACGCCTTCAAAATCCCCGACAACATTTCTGACGATCTGGCGTCGATTTTTGACCCGTTTGGCAACGCGGTTCACACGGCGCTCTCTTTCGATCTGGTTGGCGAAGATGTGCTGGTTTCCGGCGCGGGACCGATTGGCATCATGGCGGCGGCGGTCGCTAAACACGTCGGCGCACGTAATGTGGTTATCACGGACGTTAACGAGTATCGACTGGGCCTGGCGCGTAAAATGGGTGTAACGCGTGCCGTTAACGTCGCCAGGGAGAGTCTGGCCGATGTGATGGCCGAACTGGGGATGAGCGAAGGGTTCGATGTGGGCCTGGAAATGTCCGGTGCGCCGCCGGCGTTCCGCACCATGCTGGACACCATGAACCACGGCGGTCGTATTGCGATGCTCGGTATTCCGCCGTCGGATATGTCGATCGACTGGACCAAAGTTATCTTCAAGGGGCTGTTTATCAAAGGGATTTATGGCCGGGAAATGTTTGAAACCTGGTACAAGATGGCGGCCTTGATCCAGTCTGGACTGGATTTGTCACCGATCATCACCCACCGTTTTGCCATTGATGAGTTCCAGCAGGGCTTTGATGCGATGCGATCTGGCCAGTCCGGTAAAGTGGTTCTGAGCTGGGATTAACCTCAGAACACGGCAGCCCGGCTGCGGCCGGGCTATAGGCAATCTTGTACAGTGTTATGAAGTATTTGAAAGCCTGGTATGCTTTTGACGATAAACGGGAATCTGTCGCGGAACAACGAACAGATTCCCGATCCGCTTAGTTCGTCGGGTTGTCCCAGCCCTGCCATTTCAACTGGTAGTACTGCACCAGAGGGCTGTGGCTGATACTTTCGCTCAGGACGCTGAAGAAGCGGCTGGCGTACACCGGCTCCGGCGGATGCTTCGTCTTACAGAACTTCACGCCGCGGAACGGATTACGCGGCGACGTTGGCGGCGTGGTTGCCGACGGCGGCAGCCCGCTGTCCGGCCTTGAGGTATCGACCTGCGGCTCGTTCAGCAGGTTGCTCGGACGCACCAGGGTGATATCCGGCGGCAGGTTATAGACCATTTGCTGCAGGACGCGCACCGTGGTGGGGTGCGGGTGACCGATAGCAATCGCGGAACCGTTGCGGCGCGCCAGCGCGATGGCGCGGTTGAACTGGACGCGAATATCGGCCTCATTCTGCGTGTCATCGAGGAACACCTTGCGCTTGATAACCTTCACCCCGGTGCCCTGCGCCGCGCGCATGGCCTGGGTATTGCCGATGGTGACGCTGTCGAGGAAATAGAGATTGTAGCGCTCCAGCGCCTGCATCACCTTTTGCATCCCGAACAGGCTGGAGGTCATCGCGCTGCCCATATGGTTGTTCAGGCCAACGGCGTACGGCACTTTGCCATAGGCGTCGCGGATGATGCGCTCGATCTCATCGCTGCTCATATCCGGACGCAGGGTGTCTTTTTCCAGCGGTTGCTTGCTGAGCGGCGCCATTGGCAGGTGGATGAGGACCTCGTGACCGAGATTATGCGCCTTGCTCGCCATTTCACGGGCGTGAGGGGCGTTGGGTAATACGGCGACGGAGATCGTTGCTGGCAGCGCCAGTACCTGATTTTCGGTCTGTGGACGATAGCCAAAGTCGTCAATAACGATCGAGAGTTTGCCGGCAAATGCTGGCGAGGCCATAGCCAGCGTACCGGCTACCGCGAATGCAATTCTGCGAAATTGAAGCAAAACTTATCTTCCCAACCACGGCTGTGGATTGACCGCCTGACCCTGGCGACGAATTTCGAAATAGAGCGACGGACGGCCCTGACCGCCGCTGCTGCCTACGAGAGCAATCGGCTGGCCCGCCCGGACCTGAGTGCCGACGCTGACCAGCGCGCTTTGGTTATAGCCGTAAAGGCTCATATCGCCTTTACCGTGTTCAACGACCACCACCAGGCCGTAGCCCTGTAGCCAGTCGGCGAGAATCACCCGGCCATCGGCGATTGCCTTGACCTCGGTGCCTTCAGACGCAGCGATAACCATCCCTTTCCAACGTAGTTCACCTTGCAGCTGTTCGCCATAACGATGAAGCAACGTTCCGCGTACCGGCCAGTAGGCCTGACCGCGCGGAGAGCCGAGACCGCCGGTACGGGACATCAGCGAACGCTCGCTTTCGGTCGGTTTGTAGGTGGTGCCTTTCCGCGAGGCATCCTGCTGACGATCGCGCACGGCCTGTGCCTCGCGAGCCTCACTCTCAGCGCGGGCCTTCGCGGCGGCTTCTGCCTGCGCGATCCGACCGCGCAGGCGCGATTCGTTAGCCCGCATTTCGCCCAGCTGCTGTTGACCTTGCTGAATAGACGATTCAAGGCCTGAAAGGGTTTTCTTACGTTCGTTACGCGCCTGTTCCAGTTTGGCCTGCTGTGCGCGCTGCTCGTAAACCAGCGTTTGCTGTTGGCTCTGCTTTTCTTCCAGCTGCGCTTTTTGCGCGGAGACCTCTTCGCGCGTCTGTTTCAACTGGGCGATCGTCTCCTGGCGGGCCTGGTTCAGGTAACCGTAGTAAACCTGCATGCGCTGGTTACGCTGACCCTCTTCACCGCTGAGGATCATTTGCATCCCGGTATGCGGCCCCTGGCGGAACGCGGCATCAAGCTGCGCGGACAGGTTGCGCTCCTGAGTGGCACGCTGACGCTCCAGTTTAGCGATGGACGCGTTCATCTCGTCAATCTGCCTGTTCAACTGGTTCAGGGTATCCTGAGTTTCGCGTAATTTGCGGGTGGCCGCAGAGATAGCTTCTTCCTGAGCCCTGAGCTGGGCGAGCAGGGAAGAACGTTGCTGCTGTTGCTGCTGTATCGCTCTCTGCTTGGCGGCGATATCGGCCTGAATTGATTTGAGCTGGTCGCGGTCATCCGCCTGAGCGGGTGCGGCGCACAGCAATACGCCAGCGCTGAGTGCGCTGGCGTAAAGGACGGATCGAACAGCCGTTGCGATCCATGTATTTGAATAAGTCGCCTTTCCCCTCATGGGGAAGGATTATTCCACGATGAACAGCGGCTTGCCAGTCATCTCTTGCGGGATTTCCATTCCCATCAGCGACAGCATGGTTGGCGCGATATCGGAAAGCTTGCCGCCTTCGGCGACTTTCACCGATTTATCGCCAACGTAGATCAGCGGCACCGGCAGGTTGGTGTGGGCGGTATGGGCCTGGCCGGTTGCCGGGTCGCGCATCTGCTCAGCGTTACCGTGATCGGCGGTAATCAGCAGCTGGCCGCCGACGGATTCTACCGCTTTGGCGACCTGATCGATGCAGTTATCCAGCGTTTCAACGGCTTTAATTGCCGCTTCCATCACGCCGGTATGACCGACCATATCGCCGTTCGGATAGTTACAGATGATGGTGTCGTACTGACCGCCCTTGATGGCGGCCACCAGTTTTTCGGTCAGCTCAGCGGAGCTCATTTCCGGCTGCAGGTCGTAGGTGGCGACTTTTGGTGAGTTGATCAGAATACGCTCTTCGCCTTTGAACGGCTCTTCAACGCCGCCGTTAAAGAAGAAGGTCACGTGGGCGTATTTCTCGGTTTCGGAGATGCGCAGCTGAGTCTTGTCGTTCTTCGCCATCCACTCGCCGAAGGTGTTGGCCAGGGATGCTGGCGGATATGCGCAGGCGACTTTGATGTCGGCGGCATATTCGGTCAGCATCACGAAGTCGAGTTTGACCTCTTTCTTACGGGCGAAACCGTCGAAATCGGCGTTTACGAAGGCACGGGTGATTTCACGGGCGCGGTCAGCACGGAAGTTCATGAAAATCAGCGCGTCGCCGTCTTCCATCGCGGCATCGGCCTGGCCGTTGGCACGGATGACGGTCGCCTTCACGAATTCGTCGTTTTCATCGCGGGCGTAGGCGGCCTGCAGACCGGCAACGGCGCTGTCGGCCTGGAACTCGCCCTGCGCCAGGGTCATCAGATCATACGCCTGCTCAACGCGGTCCCAGCGATTGTCGCGGTCCATGGCGTAGTAGCGGCCAATAATGGAGGCCACGCGGCCTTTACCCAGCGCGACAAATTTTTCTTCAAATTTTGCCAGCGAGTTTTCAGCGCTGCGCGGCGGGGTGTCGCGACCATCGAGGAAAGCGTGCAGGTAGATTTTTTCTGCCCCGCGTTCGGCGGCCAGCTCTACCATCGCCATGATGTGGTCTTCGTGGCTGTGAACGCCGCCTGGGGACATCAGGCCCATGATGTGCACGGCTTTACCCGCAGCAACGGCTTTGTCGACTGCGGCGGTCAGCACCGGGTTTGCAAAGAACGTGCGTTCTTTGATTTCGACATCGAGACGGGTCAGATCCTGGTAAACGATACGACCGGCGCCGAGGTTAACGTGACCCACTTCAGAGTTGCCCATCTGGCGATCCGGCAGACCGACCTCAAGACCAGAAGCATCAATCAGCGTATGGGGACGTTTCGCCCACAATGCGTCCATGACTGGCGTTTTCGCGCTATAAATCGCGTTATCCTGCTGGTCTTCACGATAGCCATAGCCATCCAGAATGACCAGTACCATCGGCTTTTTAGAATTCGACATTGCGACAACCTCATGCTCAAAGACAGAAAATTTGCGTAATTTTACTACAGCTGAATCGTTCAAAGCACCGTAAAAGATCAAAGAAAGAGAGCGTCGGGCCCGCGCGAAAGTCGTCGGAAGGGGATTTTTTCGTGACGGGCCGCAGAAAATACATTACATCGCGCTCACTGGCTGTATTTGCCGCAATGCACAGGTATACTCCTTCCCTGGTTTTTTTATCACTTAGTCGGGAGTTGTAACCCCCCATGCAAGAAATTATGCAATTCGTCGGCCGTCACCCCGTCCTGAGCATCGCGTGGATCGCGCTGCTGGTGGCGGTGCTGTTCACCACCTTTAAGGGGCTGATGTCGAAAGTTAAAGTCATTACCCGTGGCGAAGCGACGCGTCTGATCAACAAAGAAGATGCCGTGGTTGTCGACCTGCGTCAGCGTGACGACTTCCGTAAAGGCCATATCGCGGGCTCCATCAACCTGCTGCCGAGCGAAATCAAGGCAAATAACGTTGGTGAGTTGGAAAAACACAAAGCACAACCCATTATAGTGGTAGATGGTTCCGGTATGCAGGCACAAGAGCCTGCCAGCGCGCTGAATAAAGCCGGATTTGAAAAGGTCTTTGTACTGAAAGAAGGCATTGCTGGCTGGAGCGGCGAAAACCTTCCGCTGGTACGCGGCAAATAAATTTACCCACGTCTTTATGACGTAGCCAGGTTTCCCCCACTGCGGCGAGCCGTCGGGGGGGTAGCCTTGTCTGCGGCGTAAAATCCTGCGGGTAAAAACAGGAGTGAAGTCATGGCCAATATTGATATCTACACCAAAGCGACTTGTCCGTTCTGTATTCGTGCAAAAGCACTGCTGAACAGCAAAGGCGTAACGTTCAATGAACTGCCGATCGATGGCAATGCCGCGAAGCGTGAAGAGATGATTGAGCGCAGCGGTCGTACGACGGTTCCGCAGATTTTTATTGATGAGCAGCACATTGGCGGCTGTGACGACTTGTATGCGCTTGATTCACGTGGTGGACTTGATCCCCTGCTGCGCTAATTTTGCGTCCGCCCAGGTCGGGTAGGCGTATTTAAGGACAACACGAAAGGGTTTTACTATGTCAGAACAAAACAGCACCGAAATGACGTTCCAGATCCAGCGTATCTATACCAAGGATATTTCCTTTGAAGCGCCGAATGCGCCGCAAGTTTTCCAGAAAGACTGGCAGCCGGAAGTTAAACTTGATCTGGACACTGCTTCCAGCCAGTTGGCTGAAGGCGTCTACGAAGTGGTGCTGCGCGTAACCGTAACCGCTGCGCTGGGCGAAGAAACCGCATTCCTGTGCGAAGTACAGCAGGGCGGCATCTTCTCCATCGACGGCATTGACGGCAACCAGATGGCGCATTGCCTCGGCGCATACTGCCCGAACATTCTGTTCCCGTATGCGCGTGAGTGCATTACCAGCCTGGTGTCTCGCGGTACCTTCCCGCAACTGAACCTTGCGCCAGTGAACTTCGATGCGCTGTTCATGAACTATCTGCAGCAGCAAGCTGGCGAAGGTGCCGAACAACATCAGGATGCCTGATGAACGCACTTAATGCTGCAATGACTGTGATCGGTGCCGGCTCATACGGCACCGCTCTTGCCATCACCCTGGCAAGAAATGGCCACGATGTTGTGCTCTGGGGCCATGACCCGAAACATATCGCGACGCTGCAACATGACCGCTGCAACGCCGCTTTCCTTCCTGACGTCCCTTTCCCTGACACGCTGCATCTTGAAAGCGATCTGTCTGCCGCGCTGGCGGCCAGCCGCGATATTCTGGTTGTGGTGCCCAGCCATGTCTTTGGTGAGGTTCTGCGGCAGATTAAACCGCTGATGCGCCCGGATGCGCGCCTGGTCTGGGCGACAAAAGGCCTTGAGGCCGAAACCGGTCGCCTGTTGCAGGATGTCGCGCGCGAAGCGCTGGGCGACACGATCCCGCTGGCGGTCATTTCCGGCCCGACCTTTGCCAAAGAACTGGCGGCAGGGCTGCCGACGGCCATTTCGCTGGCGTCCACGGAGCCGCAGTTTGCCGACGACCTGCAGCATTTACTGCACTGCGGTAAAAGCTTCCGCGTCTATATCAACCCGGACTTTATCGGCGTGCAGCTTGGCGGGGCGGTGAAAAACGTTATTGCCATTGGCGCCGGGATGTCTGACGGCATCGGCTTTGGCGCCAATGCGCGTACGGCGCTGATAACCCGGGGTCTGGTTGAAATGTCTCGTCTCGGTACCGCGCTGGGCGCCGATCCGGAAACCTTTATGGGGATGGCGGGGCTGGGCGATCTGGTGCTGACCTGCACCGATAACCAATCGCGTAACCGCCGCTTCGGCATGATGCTCGGTCAGGGTATGGATGTGCAAAGCGCGCAGGATAAGATTGGCCAGGTGGTTGAAGGCTATCGCAATACCAGGGAAGTTCGCGTTCTGGCACAGCGTTTAGGTGTTGAAATGCCAATAACCGAGGAAATTTATCAGGTATTGTATTGCGGAAAAATTGCGCGCGAGGCAGCATTGACTTTATTAGGCCGTGCGCGCAAGGACGAGCGCAGCAATTAATCTTAAAGGAACCTTTGTCACCTCGATGACCCGGTCAGCGTAGAACTGGCCGGTCATTCTGCTATCGCCTGGAGTCAGCAATGCCGTGTGAAGAACTGGATATCGTCTGGAATAATATTAAAGCCGAAGCCCGGGCTCTGGCCGACTGTGAGCCTATGCTCGCCAGTTTTTACCACGCAACGCTACTCAAACACGAAAATCTGGGCAGCGCCCTGAGCTATATGCTGGCGAATAAGCTGGCTTCCCCCATTATGCCGGCTATCGCTATTCGTGAAGTGGTGGAAGAGGCCTATGCCGCTGACCCGGAAATGATCGCTTCCGCCGCCTGCGATATCCAGGCCGTGCGCACCCGCGATCCGGCGGTTGATAAATACTCGACGCCGCTGCTGTACCTGAAAGGTTTCCACGCGCTGCAGGCCTATCGCATTGGCCACTGGCTGTGGAATCAGGGGCGCCGCGCGCTGGCGATTTTCCTGCAAAACCAGGTTTCCGTTTCTTTCCAGGTGGATATCCATCCGGCGGCGAAAATTGGCCGCGGGATTATGCTCGATCACGCTACCGGCATTGTGGTCGGCGAAACGGCGGTGATTGAGGACGACGTGTCGATTCTGCAGTCCGTCACCCTCGGCGGGACCGGTAAAACCAGCGGCGACCGGCACCCGAAAATCCGTGAAGGCGTGATGATTGGCGCCGGTGCGAAGATCCTCGGCAATATCGAAGTGGGTCGGGGGGCGAAAATTGGCGCCGGTTCCGTGGTGTTACAGCCCGTACCGCCGCACACCACCGCAGCCGGTGTACCGGCGCGTATCGTCGGTAAGCCAGAGAGCGATAAACCCGCGATGGATATGGATCAGCACTTTAACGGTATTCACCATACCTTCGAGTACGGCGACGGTATCTAGAATCGGGTTACGGTCTGGTGCCGGTATGTAGCCCGGATAAGGCGCGATGCGCCGCTTCCGGGAGTTTCCCCGGCTTGTGCTGCGCTTATCCGGGCTACGGTCTGGCCTGGTATGTAGCCCGGATAAGGCGCGATGCGCCGCCATCCGGGAATCGCGGAGGCTAACTGCGCAATACCGCGCCAGGATACCCCAGCTGGCGCCAGGCCTCGTACACGACCACCGACACCGCATTTGACAGGTTCATGCTGCGGCTGTCCGGCATCATCGGAATACGGATTTTCTGCTGCGCTGGCAGGGCATCAAGAATGCTGGCCGGCAGGCCGCGCGTTTCCGGGCCAAACATCAAGAAATCGCCATCCTGATAGCTTACCGCGCTGTGAGCCGGCGTGCCCTTTGTGGTCAGGGCGAACAGGCGCTGCGGCCTGGCGCTTTCGACGAAGGCCGCGTAGTCGCGATGACGCTGAACGGCGGTAAATTCATGGTAATCCAGCCCGGCGCGGCGCAGGCGCTTATCATCCCAGGTGAATCCCATAGGCTCGATAATGTGCAGATTGAAGCCGGTGTTGGCACACAGGCGGATGATATTCCCGGTATTCGGCGGGATCTCAGGTTCGAATAGTACAATGTTCAGCATGCTGCCCTGTCTCATTAGGCTCTTAATCGCGCGGGCAGAATAGCAGATATTTGCCCGGCCCTCATCCTCGTGGGAGAGCGCCGGGCGGGGGGTTAGGCAGCGTTACCCTGCTTAATCGCATTGAAGGTTTGCAGCGCGTCGGCGTTCTGCACCAGCGAATCGCGGCTGATTTCGCCGATGGTTTTGGTTCCGGTCAGGGTCATGGCCACTTTCATCTCTTTCTCGATAAGATTCAGCAGGTTGGCTACCCCCTGCTTACCGTGGGTGGCCAGCGCGTAGAGATAGGCGCGGCCCAGCAGTACGCTATCGGCGCCCAGCGCAATCATCCGCACCACATCAAGACCATTACGAATACCGCTATCGGCGAGAATGGCGATATCGCCTTTGACCGCATCAGCGATCGCCGGTAGCGCGCGGGCAGAGGAGAGAACGCCGTCGAGCTGGCGGCCGCCGTGGTTGGAGACCACGATCCCGTCGGCGCCGAAGCGTACCGCATCCCGCGCATCCTGCGGATCGAGGATCCCTTTGATCACCATCGGGCCATCCCAGAATTCGCGGATCCACTCAAGGTCTTTCCACGAAATCGACGGATCGAAGTTGTTGGCCAGCCAGCCGATATAATCCTCAAGACCGGTAGGCTTGCCGAGATAGGCGGAGATATTGCCGAGATCGTGAGGGCGACCGTTTAAACCGACATCCCACGCCCACTGTGGGTGAGTCATCGCCTGCCAGTAGCGGCGCATCGCCGCGTTCGGGCCGCTCATCCCGGAGTGGGCATCGCGATAGCGGGCGCCGGGGGTGGGCATATCAACGGTAAACACCAGGGTGGAACAGCCCGCCGCTTTGGCGCGCTCCAGCGCATTGCGCATAAAGCCGCGATCGCGCAGGACGTACAGCTGGAACCACATCGGACGCTTGATGGTCGGCGCGACCTCTTCTATCGGGCAGACGGAAACGGTGGAGAGGGTGAACGGAATCCCTTTATCATCCGCGGCGCCTGCCGCCTGCACTTCACCGCGGCGAGCGTACATTCCGCACAGTCCGACCGGCGCCAGCGCCACCGGCATGGAGAGCTTTTCTTTGAACAGCGTCGTCTCCAGGCTCAGGTCCGACATATTCTTCAGGACCCGCTGGCGGAGCGCCACATCAGACAGGTCTTCAACGTTGCGGCGCAGCGTGTGTTCGGCATAGGCGCCGCCGTCGATGTAGTGGAACAGGAACGGTGGCAGGATACGCTGTGCGGCTGCGCGATAGTCGCTGGCGGCTGAAATAATCATCACGGGTTCTCCCTGGCATTTTCATTGTGGTCACCGGGCAGACGGGTAATTCGCGCCTGGCGGGCCTGGTCTTCATCAAAGTGTTTAATCGTGGCGTGGACAAAGCCTAAATGCGCCATCATCGCCTGCCGTGCGCCTTCGGCGTCACCGGCGAAAATGGCCTCCATCACGGCCTGGTGCTGTTCGGTCAGACGGGCGAATACCGGCGGGACAAGGTACATCCGCTGGCGGCTCTGTTTGACCGAGGATTGCAGGAGGTCGAAAAAGCCGCGCATGGTTTGTAGCAGCACCACGTTGTGCGAGGCTTCGGCGATCGCCAGATGAAAGCGCACGTCGGCCTGCGAGGCGAGGTCCGGGTCCTCGCTCTGGGTGGCTTCAAAGCACAGGCGAATGCGCTCTTTTTCGGCATCGGTTGCCCGCATCGCCGCATGCCAGGCCGTGCTGGCTTCGATGGCGTGGCGGGCTTCCAGAATATCAAAGCTGTAATCGGGGTCGTCGGCGAGCAGCGTTTTTAGCGGCTGAACGATATTCTGTTCCGACCACGTCTCGTGCTGCCAGCGCACGAAGGTCCCGCCGCCGCGACGGCTGACCAGCAGACCTTCGTTCACCAGCATCGCCAGCGCTTCGCGCAGCGAGTTGCGCGATACGCCAAGCTGCGCGGCCAACTGGCGCTCGGCGGGCAGTCGCATGCCCGCCTCCAGCTTTTGTTCTTCAATCAGCGCCCGCACACGACGGACGACATCGTCTGCGAGGCGCCGGGGCATCACTATCATGGGATCATCCAGGTTAAGACATAGGCCTGTAGCGTGGTGATAACGCCAACCATGCAGGTAAAGATCAGGCTGTGTTTTACGGTAAAGCGGAACAGGTCCGACTCTTTCCCCACCAGCCCTACCGCCGCACAGGCGATGGCGATGGACTGCGGCGAAATCATTTTACCGGTGACGCCGCCTGTGGTGTTGGCCGCGACCAGCAGAATATCGGATACGCCGATCTGCTGTGCCGCGGTCGCCTGCAGCGCGGCGAACAGCGCGTTAGACGAGGTGTCCGAACCGGTCAGGAATACCCCCAGCCAGCCGAGGAACGGCGAGAAGAAGGTAAACGCGTGGCCGGTATGCGCCAGCGCAAGGGCCAGCGTCGACGACAGCCCGGAATAGTTAGAGATAAAGGCGAACGCCAGTACCATGCCGATAGAGTAAATCGGCAGAGCCAGTTCTTTTAACGTGCTGCCAAAGGTGACCAGCGCGTCTTTCGGTTTCATGCGCAGCCAGACGATGGAAAGTAAAGCCGCAAACAGGATGGCGGTGCCGGTAGCCGACAGCCAGTCGAACTTATACACCGCAGCGTAAGGCGTGGCGGCGCTGACAACCGGCGGCATGCGGGCCACCATCTTATCGAGGAACGGGACAGAGATATTGATGACGAAGTCATACATCGCGCCGCCGGGGGCAAACAGGGCCTTAAACGGCGGAATGCTCCACAGGGTCACGGTGGCGGTCAGGAACAGGAAGGGCGACCAGGCGCGAGCGATCTGCCCGGCGCTGTAATGGGTACGCGCCAGCGTTTGATCGACCTGCGCGGCGCCCATATCGCCAAAGCGGAAGATACGCACCGGCTGCCAGCGTTTGAGGAACAGGGTCAGGCAAACCAGCGACACCAGGGAAGAGATGATGTCCGGCAGTTCCGGGCCGAGGAAGTTGGAGCTGAGGTACTGTGCGATGGCGAACGAGCCACCGGCCACCATGACCGCCGGCCAGGTCTCTTTGACACCGCGCCAGCCGTCCATAATCGCCATAATCCAGAACAGGACGATAATGGTCAGGAACGGCAGTTGACGACCGACCATCTGGCCGATGGCAAAGCTGTCGATACCGGTCACCTGGCCGGCGACCAGAATGGGAATGCCCATCGCACCGAAGGCAACCGGCGCGGTGTTGACGATCAGACACAGGCCCGCCGCATACAGCGGGTTAAAACCCAGGCCGACCAGCAGCGCGGCGGTAATCGCCACCGGCGCGCCAAAGCCGGCCGCACCTTCGAGGAAAGCCCCGAAGGAGAAGCCGACAATCAGCATCTGCAGGCGCTGGTCAGGGGTAATCGAGAGAATCGACGAGCGGATAATGTCGAACTGCCCGGTCTTGACCGAAATTTTATAGACGAATACCGCGGCGATAATAATCCACGCGATGGGCCACAGGCCGTAAAAGAAGCCGTAGACCACAGAAGTCAGCGCGCGGTCCACCGGCATTTTATAGAACAGCAGCGCGACCGATAGCGCAATGGCCACGGTCCATGTCGCTGCCAGGTACCCTTTGAGCTTGAGCTTTATCAGGGCAAAAAAGAAAAACAGAATCGGTAACGATGCGATAAGACTTGAGAGCCAGATATTACCGGCCGGATCGTAATTTTGTTGCCAGAGGTTCATGCAGGTCTCCATCGGGCCACAAAGATGCGGTGCTGAGTCTGCGCTCCTTGCAGATCACATCTTTTGTAAAACTGGCCCAGCCAAAATTGAGTTGTAGGGTTAACGACAATGAATGGTTAATCAAATGTTATTATCAGGCAATACGTCTGTGACCAAAAATGATGGATATGTGAACCGTTGAGTGGTTTAGGAAATAATTGGTTGGGCCAATAAGAGAGGGGAGTTCATGGACGTGAGTGATATGTGAATCAGCGCCTGCCCGGCTACCAACCGCCAGCGGACACGATTCCGTCGCCCTGACCAGCGTAGCGCCGCCGGGGATTTTCCCGGATGGCGGCGCGAGCGCCTGATCCGGGCTACCCGACCGCACGAACCCGTAGCCCCGGTCAGCGTAGCGCCACCGGGGAGGTTCTCGGGACTAAAGGATTAGAACTCGGTTTTAGAGAAGCCGGTCATTTCTTTGAGGTTCATTTCGCGACCGAGGGCGGTCATCGGATGCACAATCACCAGTCCGCGAACGCTTTTCTTCAGCTTGCCCATATCGGCCTGCTCTTTTTTGGTGATTGCGCGGCGATGTGGCAGGCTCATCAGCTTCTGGGCTTCTTTGCTTAGTTTCTGGCCCTGAACTTCGCGCAGGCGAATAATTTCGGCTTCGAGGGTGGTTTTTTCTTTTTCCAGCTCGGCGTATTTGTCCGCAGCTTCCACCAGCGACAGGTCTGCCTGCTGATGGCGGATGGCGTCGAGGCGGTCGCTCAAACGCTTGATTTCATTCTTTTCGACTTCTTTCATGATGACTTAATCTATTAATAAAGGGATTTCGACAACATATAGTATGTGCTGTGACTTCTGTTGTGGGTAGTCATTTATCAAAAGCCCGACGTTTTTTCCGCGGAAGTCTCAGGCGTAATGATTTATAATTATATGAATGTAAATAATATTATTACTAATAGCCGCCTGTTTTTCATCTCTGTGAAGTCTGTCATCAATACCGCACGTTTTCCTCAACCCTGGCCTCATTTTTCGCTAATCCTTTACAGGATAATCCCTGAAAACAGGAGGGCGAGATGGCAAAAATCGGTGACGGCGTACCGCGTATTATCGACAAGACAGTTGATTTTATGGCTTCAAGCCAGGCTTTTATGGAGTATTTGAAAAAATCCCCGCGTTTGCAGCACGTGCCGCGGGAAATCCCGCAGAACAAAGAGGCGCTGTTCCTGAGTCGTCTGGAGTATTACAGGCAGCTTTACCGGCCGACTTGTGACCAGGTGTAACCCGGGTCAGAGCGTTGATTTCTGAAAGGCTTTTTTCAAGCTGATTCGGGAAATCAGCTCGGTCAGAGACAGCATCATTGTTGAACGTACAACCTGCTGGTAGCGCAGCTTCTGCATTGCCAGCAGTTCTTCGTCGCTCTCATCAAACAGTGGCGTCGGCGGCAGGGCGGTCACGCAATGCAGTTCGCCGAAAGGCCCAAGAATTTCATCATCGGTAAAACCGTACTCATTTCCGTCGTGATTCAACTCTTCGCGCAGAGCCATCAGCAGCTCGGCGTCTTCGTATTCGGCGCGGCTAATCACCCCAAGGCCGTAAATCAGCTTCAGGCGTACAGAAAGGTCTCCCAGCGGCCCATCGCCATCCAGCAAGGGCTCCACTGCGTATTTCACCGCATAGTCGTCTTTACGGAACACCTGAAGCACCAGAATATTGACCGCTTCCGTGAGTAGCTCGACGGTGGTGATCAGGAAGCTTCGTACGGTTTTGCCAGCATTCAGACGCTCAAGCACGCGGTTTTCAAATGCCTGTGTTTCTTCCATTATGGCCTGCATATCTGACAGGAGTAGTAATGGGCGCGGTTCGTACCGCGCCAGGTCTTGCCTCATTTGGTGGCGTTGTAGTCGTTAACGGCCTCGGTCACCACGGCGCTTGCTGCATCCAGACCGGAAATCTGTGCCAGCGCAGCCTGGGGACCCTTCTCGTTAATCAAGTCTGCCAGCTCCTGCGCCTGCGGGTCTTCTTCGCTGCGGAAATGCATTGCCGCCGCGATCCCTTTGACCAGGTTAACATGCGGCAGAGCATATTCCAGCGTACCAAGCAGCGGCTTAATCAGACGATCGCCCGCGCTCAGTTTACGCAGCGGCTGACGGCCCACGCGCTCAACGTCATCTTTCAGGTACGGATTCTCGAAACGGCCGAGGATTTTCTGGATGTAGGCGGCGTGCTTCTGCGCATCAAAGCCGTAGCGTTTGATCAGTACCGCGCCGCTCTCTTCCATGGCCCCTTTCACCACGGCGCGAATGTTCTCATCGAGAATCGCCTCGCGGATTGTCTGGTGCCCGGCCAGTTTTCCGAGGTAGGCGGTTATAGCATGTCCGGTGTTTAAGGTGAATAGCTTACGTTCGACAAATGCCATCAGGTTGTCGGTTAATTCCATGCCAGGGATCGCCGGCAAGGTCCCTTTAAACTGGGTTTTATCGACGATCCACTCGCTAAAGGTTTCCACGGTCACTTCCAGCGGGTCATGCGTCGCAGAGGCTGACGGGGGAACAATACGGTCAACCGCGGAATCGACAAAGCCGACGTTGGCTTCTACCCAGGCTTTATCTTCTTCCGCCAGGGCGTTAAATACGTGGCCTTTAAGCTGTGTGGTCCCGCGCACCATATTTTCGCAGGCAATGATGTTTAGCGGGGCGGTTATCCCCTGCGCTTTACGCTGCGCCAGTCCTTGCGCAATAGCCGGCGCAATGCGCTCCAGCACCACCGGGCCGACGGCGGTGGTGATCAGGTCAACGCGGGCAATCAGGTCAATGACTTCATCGCCGATGCTGCTGACGGCATTGACGCCGGAGACGGTATCGACCTGCTCGTTTTCACCGACGACATGAACCTGATAGCTATGACGGGCATTCAGGGCATCAAGTACCACCTGATTCACATCGGCGAATGTTAAAGCGATCCCCGCGTCAGCCAGCAATTTGCCGATGAAGCCACGTCCGATATTACCTGCGCCAAAATGTAATGCATTCATAGTATTAGCCTTCATTAATGTTTTTACCTGAGAGGGTTCGGGTGAGGCGGGTCCCTCAACCGAACCCTCTCCCCACGCATGAGGAGAGGGTGGGCGTTCCCGGATTGCGGCGTGAACGCCTTATCCGGACTCCAGGTTACACTTTCAGCAGAGACAACACTTCCTCAACGCTGGTGGTGTGGGTCAGGCGCTCAATCACCGACTCATCATCCAGCGCGTTAGTCAGGCTGGTAATCACTTGAATGTGCTCGTTATTGCGTGCCGCGATACCGATAACCAGACGGGCGACGTCATCTTCGTCTTCGCCAAAGCGAACCCCTTCCGGATACTGGCAGAACACCACGCCGGTCTTCAGGACACGGTCTTTTGCTTCGATGGTGCCGTGCGGTACCGCGATGGACTCGCCCAGGTAAGTGGAGGTCAGTTTTTCACGGTCCAGCATCGCCTGCACATATTCCGGTTCAACATAACCGCCTTTCACCAGCTGCTCGCCCGCAAAGCGGATCGCCTCTTCTTTCGTCGCCGCTTTGCGACCGAGGAAGATGTTCTCTTCGCCAAGCTTGAACAGATTGGTTTCCGGTGCATCAAAGCTGTCTTTCAGGCTACCGTGAACTTTCTTTTCGTTATCAGTATGGCGCTGCGCCGCAACCAGACGCTCGGTCAGGTTGGTGTACAGGCCGCTGTCGAGGAAGTTGGTCAGCGAAATGTGCTGGGCCTGCGGCACCTGGCGCATCGCCCGCTCGGTCAGATCGCGGTGGGTAATCACCAGGTCGACATCCGGCGGCAGGTTGTTAATGGCGCAGTTGGTGACGGAGATATTGCTCAGCCCCGCATCCTGCACTTTTTTACGCAGTACCCCGGCGCCCATGGCGCTGGAACCCATGCCGGCATCGCAGGCGACGATGATTTTGCGCACATGGCTCAGATCGTTAGCCACGGTACCTGCAGACAGCGGTGTGGCCGCGCCTTTGGATTCGGCTTTCATATCCTGCATGCGACGGGTCGCAGCATCGATATCATCTTCTTCTTTCACTTTGCTGGTTTTCAGCAGAATGGCGGAGATCACAAAGGAGACGACCATGGCCGCAATAATTGCCGCGATGTTAGCGAAGTACGCCCCTTTCGGCGTCATCGCCAGCACCGCCAGGATAGAACCTGGGGAGGCAGGAGAAACCAGACCGCCGTTGAGGATAGTCAGGGTGAACACACCGGTCATACCGCCGAGAATCACGGCAAGGATCAGACGCGGGTTCATCAGCACATACGGGAAGTAGATTTCGTGAATACCGCCCAGGAAGTGGATGATTGCGGCACCGCCTGCGGACTGCTTCGCGTTACCGCGACCAAAGAACATGTATGCCATCAGCACGCCCATCCCCGGACCCGGGTTGGCTTCAATCAGGAAGAAGATGGATTTACCCAGCTCATGAGACTGCTGGATACCCAGCGGCGAGAAGATACCGTGGTTGATGGCGTTGTTAAGGAACAGGATTTTCGCTGGCTCAACGAAGATTGATGCCAGCGGCAGCATGTCATGGACAACCATGAAGTTAACGCCTGCCGCCAGAATTTTAGACAGAACCTCAACCGCCGGGCCAATGCCGAGGAATGCCAGAATCGCGAGGATCATCCCGATAATACCGGCAGAGAAGTTGTTCACCAGCATCTCGAAACCGGACTTAATCTTACCGTCTACCCAGCTATCGAAATGTTTAATCGCCCAGCCGCCCAGCGGACCTGCGATCATCGCGCCGAGGAACATCGGCATGTCCGCGCCGACGATGACGCCCATTGTGGTAATAGCGCCGACGACGCCACCACGCTCACCGCCAATTAACTTACCACCGGTATAGCCGATAAGCAGCGGCAACAGGTAGGTGATCATCGGGCCGACTAATTTCGCCAGCGTCTCGTTTGGTAACCACCCTGTCGGGATGAATAATGCGGTAATGATACCCCACGCGATAAACGCGCCGATGTTTGGCATCACCATATTGCTGAGGAAACGACCAAAGCTTTGCACCTTGATCTTGATATCGGATGACATAAAACACCCCTTCTTCTGTTTTGCTTATCGCGTAGGCTAAAAGCCTGAGGCTTGTTGTGAATATGGCGGCAGAGGTCGCCGGACCCTGATTGATAAAGCGAATCTGGCACTGAATCATTAAACTGTCCAGTTGGTGGGTTTTTGTGTGACCTTGATCACATGAATATAGGTATCTGATAGCTATTTATAGTGATTCTCATCACAAAATTGGTGTGCAAAAAAAACGCAACGGGTCAAAATTAACCCGATTAGGTTAATTAATGTGAATTACATCACATAATATTGTTTCTGGTTTGTCTCTATATTGTGATGTTGTTCACAAAAAATAACTGGTTGAATTTTGCGGATGTGATCGCCGACAAACTCTGCGCGCCCGATTGATCCCGTGCGCTATCAGGCCCGGGTCGACAGACTGCAGGCCGATCTGGTGACCGCGCTGCACAGCATCAATACCCTGAAGGCACAGCTTTCTGAAGCGCAGGCGAACACGGTGCGTGTTTCCGCCGAGCGCGACCGGCTCTACAAAGACTACCCGCGCTATCGGAAAGTCAGCCAGGCGATTGACGTGAAGTCTGACCTGCCTTTTGCCTGCGCCTGACCCATACTTATCTTTTTGTGGGCGAAAGGAGCAGGCAATGAAACTGATCGGCAGCTACACCAGTCCCTTTGTGCGTAAAATCTCCGTCATTCTGCTGGAGAAAAACCTCCCCTTCGAATTCGTCAATGAATTTCCCTACCAGGAGGTGAACGGCGTCGGGAAATACAATCCCTTGGGTAAGGTGCCGGTGCTGGTCACGGACAGCGGCGAATGCTGGTATGACTCCCCCATTATCGCGCAATACCTTGAACAGCTCGACGCTGCGCCGGGAATGGTGCCATCGGACCCGAACGCGGCGTTGAAAATGCGCCAGCTGGAGGCGCTGGCCGACGGCGTAATGGAGGCGGCGCAGGCGCTGGTACGCGAAAAGACCCGTCCGGCGGCGCAGCAGTCAGAAAGCGAGCTGCTGCGCCAGCGGGAGAAAGTAGCCCGCGGCCTTGATGAACTGGAAGCCCGTGTAGCCGATGGCAGCCTGCGGATCGATGAGGTTAATCTGGCGACGATTTCAGCGGCGTGCGCGATTGCCTATCTCAACTTTCGGCGGGTTGCGCCCGGCTGGTGTGCGACCCGGCCTCAGCTGATTAAGCTGGTCGACGCGCTGTTTCAGCGCGCCAGTTTCGCCCGTACCGAACCGCCAAGGACTTGACCCAGGCAGGTAACAGTTTCTTTCCGGAGACGTTACAATCAGCGCTGATTTGTTGACTCCCTCTCCCGCCGGGAGGGGGTAAATAACTTACCGCCAGGTCCATTCATGACTACCGATATTCGTGCGCTTTACACCCGGCTTCCGGCCACCGACCGTTTGCTTCGCGACCCTGCTTTTTCTGCTGTGCTGGCCCGCTATGGTCATGCTCAGGTGGTGGCGCTGCTGCGCCAGATGCTGGAGCGCGGGAATATATTCGTCAGGAACAGGCGCTGCCGGGCTGGTGCGATGACTGGCCGCAGGAGACCGGGCGGCGGCTGGCGCAAACCGGGCAAAGCGCGCTGCGTCCGGTGTTCAACCTCACCGGCACGGTGCTGCATACCAACCTGGGGCGGGCTATCCAGGCGGAAGCGGCGGTTGAAGCGGTCGCACAGGCGATGCGCGCTCCGGTCACTCTGGAGTACAGCCTGGATGATGCCGGGCGCGGGCATCGCGATCGGGCGCTGGCGGATCTGCTGTGCCGCATCACCGGCGCGGAAGATGCGTGTATCGTCAACAATAACGCCGCGGCGGTGCTGCTGATGCTGGCGGCCACCGCCGGCGGTAAAGAGGTGGTGCTCTCGCGCGGCGAGCTGGTGGAGATCGGTGGCGCATTCCGCATTCCCGATGTGATGCGTCAGGCGGGCTGCATCCTGCATGAGGTCGGCACCACCAACCGCACCCATGCCAAAGATTATCGCCAGGCCGTGAATGACAATACCGGGCTGTTGATGAAGGTCCATACCAGCAATTACAGCATCGAGGGCTTCACGACAGCCGTCGATGAAGCCGGGCTGGCGGCGATTGGCCGCGAAACGGGTATTCCGGTGATCGCCGATTTGGGCAGCGGTTCGCTGGTTGATTTGAGCCAGTATGGCCTGCCGAAAGAGCCGATGCCGCAGGAGATGATTGCGGCGGGCGTCAGTCTGGTGAGCTTTTCCGGCGATAAGCTGCTGGGCGGCCCGCAGGCGGGGATTATCGTTGGCGAAAAGGCGATGATTGCTCGTTTGCAGCAGCATCCGCTGAAGCGCGCGCTGCGGGCGGATAAAATGACCCTTGCCGCGCTGGAAGCCACTCTGCGGCTCTATCTGCATCCGGAAACGCTGGCCGATCGGCTGCCCACGCTGCGCCTGCTGACCCGCACGGCGGAGGCGATTCAGGCGCAGGCATGGCGCCTGCAGCCGTTGCTGGCCGCCCACTACACGCAGTTTGAGGTGCGGGTGGAGCCGTGTCAGTCGCAAATTGGCAGCGGTTCGCTACCGGTGGATCGCCTGCCTGGGGCGGCGCTGACCTTTACGCCGCGCGATGGTCGCGGCAGTCAGCTGGAGGCGCTGGCGACCCGTTGGCGTGGGCTGACGATCCCGGTTATCGGACGGATTTACGATGGCTGTCTGTGGCTGGACTTGCGCTGTCTTGAAGATGAACCCCGGTTTATGGAGATGTTATTACAATGATTATTGCCACCGCCGGACATGTTGACCACGGCAAAACGACGTTGCTGCAGGCGATCACCGGCGTTAATGCCGACCGCCTGCCGGAAGAGAAATCGCGCGGGATGACGATCGATCTGGGGTACGCCTACTGGCCACAGCCCGACGGTCGCGTACTGGGGTTTATCGATGTGCCGGGCCACGAAAAGTTTCTGTCTAACATGCTGGCGGGCGTGGGCGGTATTGACCACGCGTTGCTGGTGGTGGCCTGCGATGATGGCGTGATGGCGCAGACTCGCGAACATCTGGCCATTCTGCAACTGACGGGAAAGCCGTCGCTGACCGTGGCATTGACCAAGGCCGATCGCGTTGATGCGGCGCGCGTGAGCGAGGTGCATGCCGACGTGGTGGCGGTGCTGGCCGAATTTGGCTTTACCCAGGCGACGTTGTTTGCTACGGCGGCGCCGGAAAACCGGGGCATTGACGCGCTGCGCGAACATCTGCGCCAGCTACCTGAACGTAGCCACCCGCAGCATCAGCGTTTTCGCCTGGCTATCGATCGCGCCTTTACCGTAAAAGGGGCGGGCCTGGTGGTGACCGGCACCGCGCTCAGCGGCGAGGTCAACGTCGGCGATACGCTATGGCTGACCGGGGTGGATAAGCCGATGCGCGTGCGCGGGTTGCATGCACAAAACCAGCCGGTCGAGCGGGCGCGGGCCGGTCAGCGCATCGCGCTGAATATTGTCGGCGATGCGCAGAAAGAGGTGCTGAATCGCGGCGACTGGCTGCTGTCCGTTCAGCCTCCCGAGCCGTCCGGACGGGTGATTGTTGAATTACAGCGCCACACGCCGTTGACGCAGTGGCAGTCTTTGCATATCCACCATGCCGCCAGCCATATTACCGGACGCGTATCGCTGCTGGAGGGGGATCTCGCCGAACTGGTACTCGATACTCCGCTGTGGCTGGCAGATAACGACCGCCTGGTGCTGCGCGATATCTCCGCCCGCGCGACCCTGGCGGGAGCCCGCGTAGTGACGCTAAATCCGCCGCGGCGCGGGAAACGGAAAGCGGAATATTTGCAGTGGCTTCATGCGCTGACGGCGGCTGCGGATGACGCCCAGGCACTGGAGACGCACCTGCAGCGCGACGCGGTACGTGTGGATGAATTTGCCTGGGCCCGCCAGCTGAATGAAAATGGCCTGGCGGCGCTGACCCGCAACGCTGGCTATCTGCAGGCGGGTCATAATCTGCTCAGTCCTGCGCTGGCGGCGTGCTGGCAGACAAAACTCCTTGATGCGCTGGCGCGCTATCACGATCAGCATCGCGAGGAGCCTGGACCGGGCCGCGAACGTCTGCGGCGCATTGCGCTGCCGATGGAGGACGAAGCGCTGGTGCTGCTGCTGATTGAACAGATGCGCGCCAGTGGGACCATCGACAGCCATCACGGATGGTTGCATCTGCCGGAACACAAAGCGGGCTTTACCGAAGAGCAGCAGGCCATCTGGCTGCGGGTTGCCGACCTGTTCGCCGATGAGCCCTGGTGGGTACGCGACCTGGCGAAAGAGGCGGGCGTTGAAGAGTCGCTGATGCGCGCGGTGCTGCGTCAGGCGGCGCAGCAGGGCATGATTACCGCGATCGTCAAAGATCGTTATTATCGCAACGATCGGATTGTGACCTTTGCCAGCATGATCCGCGATTTGGATCAGTTGCGCGGTTCGACCTGCGCGGCAGACTTCCGCGATACGCTGAACGTCGGCAGAAAGCTGGCGATCCAAATCCTCGAATATTTTGACCGGACTGGCTTTACCCGCCGGCGCGGTAATGACCATATTCTGCGCGATAAGGCGTTGTTCCTGTAAGTCTCTTCAGGCGTTTTCGGACAGCACAGCGCCGACGGGGATTCTCTGGTTGAACTCCCTCGGGGCGCTGCGATACCTCCCGCGCTTATTCGTCCGTTTCTTTCACCCAGATGCGCATCTCTCCTTCGCCGCGATTGGCCCAGCTAAACCACGGAATAAAGGTTAAGGTCTGCGGCTGGCGTGAGGCTGGCGTGCGGTCGTAATTCCACAGCGCCTGACGTTCCGCATTCTCCGCCGTTTGCTTATAGCCCGGCGCCTGGAGAAGTATCTTGTGAGCAAAAATCCCTTTGCCTTCAAAAGCGCTGAACCGTGCGTGACGCGGCAGCTGTAGGTTATGCAATTGCTCGCCGTTGTCCGCCTGCTCCAGACAATAAACCAGCGGGCCTCGCTGTACGGCGACCTGGCCTGCCTGATGGCGCACCAGCGAATTACCGTAAACGCGACGCACCGGCATAGGCAGCGTTAGCAGGATAGTGTCGCCTTCCTGCCAGCGACGGATGATGTGCAGATAGCCTTTGCGTACATCCTGTGGAACGGGCACACCGTTCAGCGTCACCTGCGGCTTTTCGCACCAGTCCGGGAGACGTAACGCCAGGGTATGGTCGATTGGGATGGGTGAGTCGATTGCTATTTTCACCTGCTCCTGCCACGGATAGTTACTGCTGATACGCAGCCGCAAGGTCTTATCGCCAACCGGGATCTCCGCGCTGTTGCCGACATACAGATTGATGTAGAGCGCTTCTTCACGCGGCGTATAGATATAGTGCCCCAGAGACGTGAGTACGCGGGCGATATTCGGCGGGCAGCAGGCGCAGCCGAACCAACGCTGACGAACGGGCTTCACGTGGTCATAAATATGATTGAATTTTAACGACTTCGGGTGCACTTCCAGCGGGTTAACGTAGAAGAAGTGCTTGCCATCCAGCGCCATTCCTCCCAGCACGGTGTTATACAGCGCGCGTTCCATCACGTCGGCGTACTGGCTGTCGGCCTCCATTTCCAGCATTCGGCGAGCAAACATCATTAAACCGATGGATGCGCAGCTTTCGGCATAGACCGTGTCGTTTGGCAGGTCATAGTCGCTGCTGAAGGCCTCACCGCTGCTCTGCGAACCAATGCCGCCGGTAATATACAGCTGACGCTGGGTCATATTGTTCCACAGGCGCAGGCAGTCCTGACGTTTGCCTTCGTCCTGGCTTAAGCGGGCGAGATGGGCGATGCCGGTCATCAGGTAAACAAAGCGAACCGCATGACCGATGGCGACGGGCTGTTCAGAAATCGGCTGGTGCGCCTGGCTGTAGGGCTTATCCATCACCATCCACGCCGGGCCGTAGGTATTCCAGTAGGACGTTTTGCCGCGTTTCGCATATTCGATATCGTAAAAATGCGGCTGCGTTCCGCGCGTTTCGACGAAATAGTTCGTCAATGCCAGATAGCGCGGCTCCTGGGTCACGTCATACAGGCGCATTAACGCCAGCTCGATCTCCGGGTGCCCTGGATAGCCGTGCAGCTGATGTTCTCCGGGGCCAAACACGCTGTCGATATGGTCGGCGAGGCGGCAAACCACCTCCAGCAACCGACGCTTACCGGTCGCCTGGAAGAAGGCGACGCCCGCTTCAATCATGTGCCCGGCACAGTATAGTTCGTGGCACTCGGCGAGGTTAGTCCAGCGTTCTGCAGGCGCTTTGACCGTGAAGTAAGTGTTCAGATAGCCATCTTCACACTGGGCGGCGGCCACCAGTTCAATCACCTCATCGGCGGTTTTTTCCAGCCCGGCGTCCGGCTTCTGACACAGCGACCAGGCCACGGCTTCCAGCCATTTCGCCACATCACTGTCCTGAAATACCATCCCGTAAAACTCCCCCTCCTGCAGCCCTGCGGCAATGCGAAAGTTTTCGATCGCATGGCTTGGATCGGCTTCGTCGATGCGATCGTTCAGTGCATCCCATTGGTAGGGAATCACCACATCGCGCACCAACTGCTGGTACTGACCGAGGAACGGGTCGCTGATTTTCAGTTTGCGTAGATTGACTTCCATTACAGACATGACGGACTCCTTAAGGCTGAACGTGACGCGCATGCAGGTCGGTGGCAATGCGCACCATCATCGGATTATTGAGCTTGCAGACGCGGATCGAAAAGGCCAGCAGCAGGTGGAACAGGGCGGGCAGCAGGGTTTCCATTGAGGCGATCCCGGACAACGACAGGGCCGTTTGGTTGCCGGCGCCAGGCTGATAGGCCACGTAGATAAAAATCAGGCTGATAATTCCGGCGCTGGAGGCCCACGCCAGCTTGATGAAGAACAGGTTGAAGGCAAAGTTCATACCGGAAGAACGCACGCCGGTTTTCCATTCGCCGTAGTCGTCAGAGAAGGCCATCAACGAGAAGTGCAGCGGCAGGGTGAAGCCGAGAATAATGCCGTTGCTGAGGATAACCACCAGCCACAGGGTCTGGTATGCCTGGCCGGTTGGTAAAAACCACATCGCGATGGCCAGGGCGGCCAGCACCAGGTTGGTGTAGTAGTAGAGCTTGATGGTATCGAAGCGGCGTGAAAGCAGGTTGATGATGATGGAGCCGAAAATCGATGCGAAGGTCACCATGGTGAAAAATAGCGAAGTGTAGCCGGTAGACCCTTCAAGGACGTAGGTGATGAAGTACATATAGCCGCCGCCGCGGATATTAAAGACGTTGATCAGCAGGAACGACATCACCAGCATCAGCAGCAGCTGGTCGTTTTTACGCAGACCGGCGATATGCTCCCGCAGTGTAAATTTACCCATCATGTCTAGCGAGACGCGCTCGCGGACCCAGAAGAAGCAGCACAGGAACATCACCACCGCAATGGCGCAGAGTACGCCGACGCCATACTGATAGCCTTGGGCTGTGTTGCCCTGACCGAGCGCTTTTACCAGCCACGGCAGCCCGACGGAGACCAGAAACCCCGCTACGCCGCACAGGACAAAGCGCCAGGACTGGCACGAGATAACCTCGCTATGGCGAGTGGTCATGGTGTTGATCAGCGCGCAGTACGGCACGTTAATCGCGGTGTAGCTCATCGACAGCAGCAGATAGGTGCCGAATGCCCAGGCGATTTTTACCCCCATGCTGGCATCAGGCACGGTAAACGTCAGTACGCCGATAATACCGATCGGCACGGCAATCCACAGTTGCCAGGGACGAAAGCGCCCCCAGCGGCTTTGAGTTCGGTCGGCGAGAACGCCCATAATGGGGTCGGAAATCGCGTCGAAAACGCGCAGGGCCAGGAACAGGGTCCCGACCAGCGCGGGCGTTAGCCCAAAGACATCAGTATAGAAAAAAGTTAAAAAGTTCATGATCAGGCAGGTAATGACCGTTCCGCCTGCATCCCCCAGCCCATAGCCTACTTTTTCACGTACGGATAATTTATCGTCCAGCGCTTTTTGCGCCGGATCGGTAGTGGAAATTAATGTCGAAGTCATGGAGAACGCCTCACGTATTCGGAGATTTTGTTTCCAGAAAATAAGCCGCCTGGTTGTGGCTCTTGTTGTGTAGTTTGCAAAGTACCTTTTTATTTTGCATTGAATTCACCACACGACAAGGGAAGGGAAAAGTACAAAAAGGTGATGATTCCGACCTGATTGAGAAAATGTGATTTCGATCCGCTCAATCAGGCTGTTTTCGTTAATAATCAATAATAAGATGATTATTTTCATCACGTATTAGCGAGAGTTGACATAGTTATGCTCGAATTATCCATAGCGCTTCCGATCCGGGTGCAAAACGGAGGGTTATTTATTTCTCGCGGCGTGGGCAGCCACCCGTCGCGTACCCTGCATTCCTGGGAAGTTATTTTTGTTGAAAAGGGGACATTAACGATCCGTGAAGAGGATAAGATTTTCACGGTAAATTCAGGAGAAAGTTTATTACTCTGGCCGCAACGCCGTCATGTCGGTGTGGGGGAATTTCCGGCAGATTTAAAGTTTTACTGGCTGCATTTTGAATTAACACCAGCGGTGGAAAAAAAAGCGCATCAATCGGTGTTGATGTTACCGCAGCACACAACGTTAAGTGACCCACAATATATGACCGGGTTATTTCGACAATTCTTAAATGAGCAGGAAAATGTGCATCGTAGCGTAGCGCTGGAATGTATTTTGCTGCTGATTCTACAGCAGATATCCGCCTCTGCTTTAAGCGAAAGCGCGGGGAATAACCCGGGTATTGCGCTGGCCTGGAAAGCTCGCCAGATGATCGGTACGCACTTTCATCTGCCCATTTCGGCGTCGCTGCTGGCGAAAGAGTTGCATTGCAATGTGGATTATTTAGGTCGGGTTTACCGACGGGCCTTTCGTCTGACGTTAACCGAAGCCATTCACCGTCAGCGTGTACGGGCAGCGGAGAAGCTGTTGATCAGCGATTCGCTGTCGCTAAAAGAGGTGGCGGAGCAGTGCGGTTTTCACGATGTGGGCTATTTTCGGCAGATTTTCCGCAAGCATACCGGCATAACGCCCGCCGCATGGAAGCGGCGGTATTGTAAGGAGCATATTAATTCGGAATAAGGCTCTGGCATTGCGTGGTCTGATACCCTGACCCCCGACGCTCTCCCGGCGGAAGCTTGTCAGGGGGCCGCAGAGGCGTCGCTCACTGCCCATAATAGGCATTTGCTCCGTGCTTACGCAGGTAGTGTTTATCCAACAATTCAGCCTGCATATCCGGCAGCTGTGGGGCCAGCTGGCGCGAGAACAGGCCCATATAGGCGCACTCTTCCAGCACCACCGCATTGTGCACCGCGTCATGGGCATTTTTACCCCAGGCAAACGGGCCGTGGGAGTGCACCAGTACCGCCGGAACCTGCATCGGGTTCAGGGCGCGCTCCTCAAATGTTTTGACGATCACCTCGCCGGTTTGGTACTCGTACTCGCCGCCGATCTCTTCAGCGGTCATCAGGCGGGTGCACGGGATCGTTCCGTAGAAATAGTCCGCGTGGGTGGTGCCCCAGGCGGGCAGGTCCAGCCCGGCCTGCGACCAGATGGTGGCGTGGCGGGAGTGAGTATGCACAATGCCGCCGATCTCCGGGAAGCGACGATAGAGCGCCAGGTGCGTTGGCGTATCGGAAGAGGGTTTCTTGCTGCCATCCACCACTTTGCCGCTGGCGATATCCACCACCACCATATCTTCGGCTTTCATCACGGCGTACTCCACGCCAGAAGGTTTAATCACCATCAGTTTGCCGCTTTCATCCACTGCGCTGACGTTCCCCCAGGTGAAGGTAACAAGCCCGTGAGCGGGCAGCGCCAGGTTTGCCGCCAGCACCTCGGCTTTCAGTTGCTCTAACATACGAATCCTCCTTCCTCCATACGGGCTTCAATCCAGCGGCGGGCCTGAATGATTTCCAGTACCGGCTCTTTGGCTTTTTCAGTCCACATCTCAATCAGAAATGCACCGCGATAGTTCAGGTTCTGTAATGTGCTGAAGACATTGACGAAATCGACGCATCCTTCACCAAACGGCACATCACGGAACTGGCCTGGGCTGGTGTCGGTGACCGGCTGCGTGTCTTTCAGATGAATCGCGGCGATGCGGTCGATACCCAGAGCCAGCTCCGCCGGGACGTCATTACCCCAGGCGCTGAGGTTGCCCACGTCCGGGTAGACGGTGAACCACGGCGAGGCGAGCAGTTGGTCCCATTTTTTCCACTTGGTGATGGAGTTCATAAACGCGGTGTCCATGATCTCCACCGCCAGCATCACCTGAGCCCCTGCAGCCTGTTCAACGGCCCACGCCAGCCCTTCGGCGAAACGCTGCTGAGTGCCCGCGTCATGCTCCTCGTAATAGACGTCGTAACCGGCGAGCTGGATGGTGCGGATACCCAAATCGCGCGCCAGCTTGATGGCTTTGCTCATGATATCCCTGGCCCGCTCACGCACGGCTTCGTCGCGGCTGCCGAACGGAAAACGGCGATGTGCGGAAAGGCACATCGACGGAACCGACACATTGGTTTCCAGCATCGCTTCCACTAACGAGGCGCGCTGGGCGGTGGTCCATTCGAGTCGCGACAGGCGCTCATCGGTTTCGTCGACGGACATCTCCACGAAGTCGAATCCGCAGCTTTTCGCCAGAACCAGACGCTCCGGCCAGGATAAGTCTTTCGGTAACGCTTTTTCATAAATGCCTAATGGATGGTTACGCATAATTACGCTCTCCAGATGTCGCGAATGTGGGCGTGGAACTCTTCAGCCACTTGCTGCGGATCGGCGGCGCTGGAAAGGGCGCGTCCGGCAATAAAGGCCTTCACGTTAATCTCTTTGAACAGCGGCAGGTCGGCAGGGGTGATGCCCCCGGTGACGGAGAGCGCCAGGCCGATATCCGACAGCGCTTTCATGCGCGCCAGATCCACTTCACCCCACTGCTGGCCGCTCGCCTGAGCGTCGCGCCCACGGTGATAAATCGCCTGACGCACGCCGGCGCTGTACCAGTCGCGCGCATCGTCGAAGGTCCAGTTACCAAACAACTCGATTTGGATTTCGCCTCCGCGCGCAGCAGCGACGGCGTGACCTTTTTCGATGGTGGCCAGCGGCGCGGCGCAGATGATGGTCATCCAGTTGGCCCCCGCGTCCAGCGCCTGCCGGGCCAGGGTTTCCCCGGCGTCGGCGACTTTCCAGTCGGCGACGATCAGTTTTTCCGGGCATTGGGCGCGCAGGGCGCGAATGGCATGTAGCCCCTCGCTCAGGCAGAGAATGGTGCCCGCTTCTACGATATCCACACGGTCTTTTAACAACGCAACATCGCGCTGGGCGGCGGCAAGGTCGGTGTGATCGAGCGCCAGCTGCAGTAATGGTCGGCTCATAAAGAGTGCTCCTTAATACGGGCGTGAAAGCCCTGAAGTGCTTCAATTAACATCTGGTAACGGCGGTATTTGCGCTGGTAGGCCGCGTGGGCGTTCATGTCCGGCGTCAGGGTGCGTATTTCGTAGCTGAAGGTCTGCTGGGCATCGGTGAAGTTTGCGTAAACGCCGGTGCCGACGAGAGCCGCAATGGCGGCACCAAAGCAGCCGGTCTCTTCCACCTGCGGCAGTTCAACCGGCAGGCCGCTGACGTCCGCCAGCATTTGCATCCACACGGGAGAGTGCGCCGGGCCGCCGGTGACGCGCAGGGAACGTACCTCGGTAAAGCGTTCGCGCATGCGGTTGAGGTGCGTCATGTGGCTAAATACGACCCCTTCATAGACCGCCTGTAGCAGGTGCGCGCGGGTATGCAGCGCCTGTATGCCATAAAAGCCGCTGGTCATCTCAAGCCCGGCGTTACTGCCGTACAGGAAGGGCAGGAAGAAGACATCGCTGGCGGCTTTCGGCAGGCTGTCGACGAGCTTGTTGATTTCATCAAAGCTGATGTCGCCAAGTTGTGCGGTCAGCCATTCGAGGTTGCCGGAGGAGGTAGGGCTGGCTTCGTGGACAATGTACTGGCCAGCATTCACGTAGCGTCCGTAGACGAAGGGGTGCGCTTCGTTATCGCGCAGCCCTTCAGCGATGCCGCTGGTGACCGCCCAGGTTCCCATGACGGCGTTCAGCGTGTACTCGTCATCAAGCCCGGCGCAGAGCGCGGTAGAAACCACATCAAACAGACCGCCCACAACGGGAGTTCCCGCCGCCAGACCGGTCATGGCGGCTGCCTGAGAGGTGATTTCACCGCTGATTTGGGATGAACCGACAATGGGCGGCAGCGCAGCGTCGATTTCGCTGATGCCAAGCCACTGCGTCAGGCGGGGATCGTACCGCCCGGAGGTCATATGGTAGAGGTTGGATTCAGAGATATTGCTCTCTTCGCAGCCTTTCACGCCGGTGAGGCACCAGCGCAGATAATCGTGGCCCATCATCACGCAGCCAATTTGCGCGTAACGCTGCGGCTCGTGCTCCTTCACCCAGCGCAACAGTGAAGCCGGGTGCCCGGTCCATAAGGTCTGGCGCGTTAACGGGTAGAGCTTTTGCGGAATGCCGTCCTGCTGCCAGCGTGTGACGATCTCCATCGCGCGGCGATCGGAAGAGAGGATCGCGGTGCCCAGCGGCTGGTCATTTTTATCCAGCAAAAACAGCCCCTTGCCCTGAGCGGAAATCCCGATGCCATCGACTTGTTCACCGCGAATGCCGGTGCGTTGCAGCAGACGGGAAATGGTTGCCGCGCAGTGCTGCCACAATGCCGTCATGTCGCGCTCCGCCCAACCGGGCTGCGGGCTGAGGGTGTGAATGGACCGGCGTTCAATAGCAAATTCTTTACCCTGGCTGTTGTACAGGCCTGCTTTCAGATAAGTACCGCCACAATCGATACCCAGCCAGAAGGTCTCTTTTTCACTCATCTTTTTTTCCTGGTTTGCATCCCCTCCCGGTGGGAGAGGGTTGGGGTGAAGGCGTCAGATCGCGCGTTTCGGTGCGTTGACCGCGCCGATAGACGCACTGTTGGCATCGCACCGGGACGGCAGCAGCAGCGCCATCAGCGCGGCAATCGCCAGTGAAATCGCCAGGCAGTAAACGCCCGCATCTTTGCTGTAAAGCGTGATCAGCACGCCCACGGCATACGGGCCGCAGAAGCCGCCGAGGTTGCCGAGGGCGTTGATCACACCGCGTGCGCCGCCGGCCATTTCGGCGCTGAACAGACGGGCAGGGATGGTCCAGAACACCCCGGCAGCGGACTGCAGGAAGAAGCCACAACCGACCAGCGCGGTGTACGACAGCCAGACGCTCTCTTTCAGCACAACGGAAAGGAACATGCAGGCGGCGAAACCAATCAGCGGCAGGGAGACGAACAGTTTGCGTTTGCCGGTGCGGTCAGACAGGGAAGAGAACAGGAACATCCCGGCAATCGCCCCCACGTAAGGCAGAATGGCGAGCATCCCGACCTGGCCCATACTGGTGTGGGTCAGCTCTTTCAGGATGGTCGGTAGCCAGAGGGTGTAGCCGTAAATCCCGGTCTGGTAGAAGAAGTTCAGGGCAATCAGTTGCCACATGGTGCGGTCAGACAACACAGTGCTCAGAGAGGCATTCACCGTGGTTTTACCGGCAATGGCGCGCTGTTCAGCGGCCAGGGTTTCCACCAGGTACTTTTTCTCCGCGTCAGAAATCCAGCGGGCTTCCTGCGGGCGGTCATAAATCGTCAGCGCCCACATCACCAGCACGACGAGGGAGAGCAGACCTTCGATGATGAACAGCCAGCGCCAGTCGAGGGCGGTGATTATCCAGCCGGAGAGTGGGGCGGTGATGATCCCGGCGATCGGCACGAACATGATGACGATGGCATTCGCGCGACCGCGTTCGGCATCCGGGAACCAGTTACTGATCATGGTGAGTACCACAGGCAGCATACCGCCTTCTGCCACACCCAGCAGAAAGCGCAGCGCCAGCAGCTGGTAGTGGTTGGTAACAAGACCGGTAAACACGGAAATTACCGCCCACGCGACCAGCGACCAGCCGATGAATTTTTTGCCGCTGCCGTGAACGGCGATTTTGCCGCCGGGAACCTGTAAGAAGAGATAGCCGAGGAAGAAAATACCGCCAGCCAGGCCTGCCATCGTCGCGGTGATGCCTAAATCCTGATCCATCCCGCCGGGCATAGCAAAGGCAATATTCACGCGGTCCATATAAGAAATAATACAGGTGATAAGAATCGGAGGAATAATTCTTAACCAGCGTTGGCGCGGAATATCCGCGGTTGTAGCGTAAGAGGAAGTATTCATATTAATCTCGTGTTTAAATTGACTGACCTTGCGATGAAATTGACGCTTTATATTTATTGTCGGGCTATGTTTAGCGCGTGAATGCCATCGCGTAATATGGCTATGCGATGATTCGCATCAGCATTCGCATCAATTTCCAGTAACTTAATACCGGCAAACTGTAATTGTGCTGAATCAGCCACATTAAATAATTCTTTTGCGTGAGCCGCTGTTAACAGGCCTTGCGGGCAAAACGGGGCGAACGGTGCGTGCAGGTCAGTCCATTCGCCGTACGGCCCTTCGGTCGCGGTGCCAGAGAACATCAGCGCCCCCAGTTTGCCCGCGGCACGTGCCGCCTGAGTATGCGCCAGCGGCAGGGCGGCGTTACGCCCTTCAATCGCTGAACGCGCCCAGTTGATACAGATATCAATGCGGTAACCCGCCAGCACCTGCAGCACGTTTTCCAGCGGCAGAAAGCCTTTGCGTGGCGCAGGCTGGTTCATGGCATCACAATGTTCCAGCATGAGTGAGCATGACCAGTCCCAGTCCGCAATCTCTTTGATGGAGCGCGCGAAGGCATCGGTTGCCTGCTCTACGCTCGCATTACCCACAAGCGGTGCAGCCTGCAGTTCAAGGGAGATGACCTTGCCGGCAAAACGTTTGTTTAGTGCATTGATTTTGTTGTGTAAATGACGATGGAATGCGACGCATGCCAGACGCTGTTCTTCATCGCTGGAGGCCAGGCCGAAAGCCGTGTTGCCGCCGCCGCGGCGACGCATCGTTTCCGGGATGGCCGTCACCACCATCTTCCACTCCTGCGGCGTATGCTGGAGCAACCACTCATCGCCATAGGGATGAAAGTGCTCATGGCATGGTTGTTCCAGCCCACGGATGTGGGGCGTATCCGCGAGTAAGCGCCAGAATTCCGTCTCTTCTTGTTCGCTCTTTTGGTGAAATGAGGGCGCGCAAGGGTATGCGCCGATGATATAACCGGCGTCATTTCTTTCCATTTTTCACTCCTTTTATTTATCGGTGTTCGATAAATAAATGACGGATTAATCTAAAGCGGAAATAGCAACTTTAACCACTATTTTCCTGATTTCCGTTTCCCGGTGTTTTTTACAGGCCGGACGGTGAACATCCTGCGGGAAAAATATGGCATAGTTCCCCGGTCTCATTTCTATTAACGATTCGTTTTCGCTGTCGTGATAGAAAATAATATCCCGCTGCTCAAGTAATTCTTCACTTACTACATTATTGCCGGTATCGATAGCGACACCGATCTGCTCTTCACCGGAATATAAATACTGGATATCGAGGTAACGGCGGTGCACCTCCGGGCGCAGTTCATCGTGCGGACGGGTGGTCAGGTCGAGGATCTGCGCGAAGATCGTGCGCCCCTCGATTTCGACCACCCCGGTCTCCAGCTTGCTGAAGTCCGTGGTGCGCAAAAATTCCAGCGCTTTTTCAATCGCTGCCGGATACCGGCAGGCGTTAGGTTGAGAAATATGTCCATAAATCATGATGATATTCCTTACAGCGCTTTGATTTTTGCCCACACGCTGTCATCAACGGTGATTCCGTTGCGGCGGTTCTCTTCCAGCAGACGAGCAAACTCATGACCGGGCAACCGCACCGGCACGTTTTCGTCGGCCCGTTCGGCGCTGGTGATGTAATCCATGATGCGTTGCAGCTTGGCGTCGCGGGTGGCGCCATCGATCAGCTTGTCCACTTCGATAGCAATAAAGACTTGCGAAATGTTGAACTCGTCGCTGTTGTCTTCAGTGACCGCAGCAACGGAAGAGCCATCGGAGAGCAGGGTGGCGATCATGTCCAGCACGATGGAGAGGCCTGAACCTTTCCAGTAGCCCATCGGCAGAATACGGCGGTTTTTCTCGATGGGCGCCGGGTCTTTGGTCAGGTTGCCTTCGTCATCGAAGCCACCGTCAACCGGCAGCTGACGGCCTGCCAGGCGGTTCACTTCCAGCATGCCGTAGGAGAACATCGACATGGACATGTCCACCATGGTAATCGGCGTAGACGGAATGGCGACGATCAGCGGGTTAGTCCCGATGCGGCACTCTTTGGCGCCCCACGGCGGCATCACGGCAATGGAGTTGGTCCAGCAGATGCCGATGTAGCCTTTTTCCGCCGCCTGCCAGCCGTAGCTGCCGCCGCGCATCCAGTGGTTGGCGTTGCGCACAGCAACCAGGCCAATACCGTGGTCAGAAGCCAGTTCAATTGCCCGGTCCATCATTTTTTTGGCGGTCAGGTTGCCGATAGATCGCCGGGCATCCCACTGTTCAATCGCCCCCAGTGAAGCGGTGCGTTCTGGCAGGGCCTCAGGGATGATATCGCCGTTTTCCAGTTGCTGAATAAAGCGTGGGAAACGGTTTACGCCGTGTGAATAGACCCCTGACTCGGTGGTGCGGGCGAACATTTCCGCACAGGCATCGGCGGTTTCAGCCGCCACACCGCGTGCCAGCAGGACGCGGTTAAACTCATTTTTAAGGTCAGAAAAACTCAATAACATACGCTTTCTCCATGACAACTTTTCGTTTCACATAGTGGAATTTTATTCCACTAAATAGTGCTGGGTTGCAAAAACACGCCGGCAGGACCGGTGTGTTTCGGCGTTACTCCGGTTTATCCCTGAAGGCGGGATGGGGCGAGGGTCACCCGGTACAGCGATGTCGTCGCCGTAATAAAAAGCGTATTCCCGTCGGGGCCGCCAAAAGTGCAGTTAGAGACGCGCTCGGGGACCGCAATGGTGTCCAGTAATTCGCCTGCGGCGGAGAAAATCAAAATCCCTGTCTCGCAGCTGCAGTAAATATTCCCGTCCCGGTCGACGCAAAATCCGTCCGGAATACCCGGTTTAACCTGGGTTACGACGTGGGAAAATAACGCGTTATCGCCTTCAAGGCGGTAAGCACGAATTTCCCGGCGGCCCTGGCTCGGAAAATCAATAACCGACATATCTGCCACGTATAGCCATTTATCATCCGGCGAAAAGGCCAGCCCGTTGGGGCGCTGGGTATCGCTGATGGCAATAGCGACCTGGTTTCGCGCTTCATCAAATCGGTAGACGTAGCAGCCAATGACCTGGCTTGCGGCGCGATAGCCCTCTTCGTCGCTGATGATGCCGTAGGGCGGATCGGTAAACCAAATCGACCCGTCCTGGCGCACCGCGATATCGTTGGGGGAGTTAAAACGCAGCCCGTCGACTTTATCCACCAGCAGAGTGTGATTGCCTGCGGCGTCGGTACGGCTGATACCGCGCCGACCGTGCTCGCAGGTCAACAAACGCCCTTGCAAGTCCCGCGCGTTGCCGTTGGCATAGTGGGATTCGGCGCGGAACACGCTGACCCCATTTTGCGCATCCCAACGGAACATTCTGTTGCCCTTCACATCGCTGAAAATCAGGCACTGCTGGTCTGCCAGCCACACCGGGCCCTCTGCCCAGATCGCCGGTGAGCACAGGCATGCAAAACTTCCCGTGACGACTAACATCTCACTTCACTCCCCAGATGGCTTTGTAGCGATCGCGATAATGGTTGTCCGGGTCAAATTCGTTGTTCTGGCCGCCGTCGGCGCCGATGTTCTCCTTGGTCACCAGATGCGCCGGGGTGACATAGCCAGACGGCTCTTTACCGGCGAAGGCGCGGTTTAATTCATCCAGCAGCTGCCAGCCGTGCAGTTTCAACGGCTCGGGTACGGTTGCTACCTGCGCTTTGCCTTCACGCACGCGCTGGTAGGCGGTGACGGAACCGTCGCCAGCGGAGATGTTGTACGGCGGCTTATCTCCGGTGCCTTTGCCCGCGGTTTGCAGGGCTGGAGCCATAAAGTCGAAGTACAGATCGTTAATTGCCAGCGAGTATTCGAACCTGTCGCCATATTTTTGGATCAGGCTGTAGGTCATGCCCGGCATGCGGTTGGAGGTGTCGGCAAGCGGGGTATCGATAAATTCCACTACCTGGCAGCCGCTGCACTGCTCAATCACCTTCTTCATCGCGTTGGCTTTATCCAGCGCGATTTGGTACAGCGAGTCGGTGAAAATAAGCACTTTGGCGGTACCGTTGGATTTCGCCACCGCATACAGCGCCGCCATGCGCGAGACTTCGTTCGAGTCGGAGGTCACGTTGTAGAAAATGTTGTAAGCCGGAACCGGGCCAGGCGCGGGCACCGCGTGCCAGGCGGTCAGCACGATGCCCTCTTTCACGGCTTTTTTCAGCGGAATTTTGGCGACGTTGGGGTTCCAGCCACCAATGACGATACCGTCCGGTTTGCGGGCGATCGCCTGGTTAAGCGCCGCCAGTTGATCTTTCACCGAACCTGCGCCATCCAGCACATCCAGCTGCCAGCCTGCGGCTTTCGCCGCTTCTTCCAGCCCCTCTTTAACCCCCAGCACGCCGCCGTTTTTCATGTCCGAGGCGATGAAAATGATCTTCTTACCAGGCTGCAGCGTCGGACCCTGGGTTGGGCCATCCCAGTCGGTGACTGGCGCGGTGGCTTTGGCAATCGCCGTTTTCGCCTGCTGAACAAAGGTATCGTCGGCGAGGCTGAAACCACTTGCCATCATCAACCCGGCAGCCAGACAGTACTGAACTATTTTGTTATTCATTTTCAGTTCCTTACGCGAGAGTCATTGGGTAACGGAGGAGCCTGATGCTGGCGATTGTGCCCGCTGCACCAGTTTTTTATTTAATGCCCGACGGCGTTGAGCATAGCCCGCCAGGGTAATCGACAGCAGCAGCGTCGCACCGTTGAACAGCGGTTCGACCCAAAACGCGCCGCCGAACTGCTGGATGCCCGCAATACCGATCGCCAGCACCGCAATACCGACCACCGTGCCCCAGACGTTCACCCGGCCGGGACGAATGGTGGTGCTGCCAAGGAACGCGCCCACCAGCGCCGGGAGCAGATAATCCATACCAACGCTGGCCTGGCCCACGCCCTGCTCGGCGGCGATGATCACCCCGGTAAAGCCGGTTAAAGTGCTGGAAGTGATAAATGCCCCGATGATGTAACGATTAACGGAAATGCCGTTGAGCGCTGCGGCGACCGGGTTACCGCCCACCGCGTACATGCAGCGACCAATCGGGGTATGTTCGGTGATAATCCACAGCACCACGGCGGCAAAAAGGACGTAGAAGGCCACCACCGGAATACCGAACAGGTCGGAGTGATGCAGGGCGATAAAGGCGTCCGGTAAGTCACCAACGATCTGCCGACCACCAGAGTGCCAGAGCGCGATGGCGTACAGCACCGTACCGGAACCCAGGGTCGCAACAAAGCTGTCGATATCCGCCAGCGCCACCAGAATACCGTTCAGCAAACCGTAGAGCGCAGAGAGCACCAGCACGATCGCCACAGCGGCGGGCCAGGAGAAACCATATTCGACCTGCAAAGTAATGGCGAGGATATGCCAGAGCACGATGCCGAAGCCGACGTTGAGGTCGATTTTGCCGACAATCATCGGGATGGTCGCCGCCAGCGCCAGCAGGGCGATTTTCGATTTGCTGTCGAGGATCGCCTGCAACGTCAACAGGGAAGCAAACGAAGGCGTTGTCAGTGAAAAAACGATAACCAGCACCACACAGATCGCGGGTAAACCGTAACGGGTGGTTAATTGTCCAAGCCAGGTGGCCACACCGTGTTCATGAAGTGATACGCGTGATTCCAGGGCCGTCGATTTCATTGATGTTTTAGCCATAACGCACTCCGACTTAATGTATGGTGCCGCTGCCCGATGCCAGCTCAAGCAATCTGGCAAAGGTGACATCCTGGTTGAGCAGTTCGCCGACGATCTGCCCGCGGTTAAATACCAGCGCCCGGTTACAGATGTGCGCCACCTCTTCCAGGTCGTTGGAAATGACCAGAATGGCAACGCCGTTTTGCAGCGCCTGATTGAGTAAATCGTAAATTTCTGCGCGTGCGCCCACGTCAACGCCTGCAGAAGGGTCTTCCAGAATGAGCAGAGGGGCATTGAGCGAGAGCCAGCGTGCCATGACCACTTTTTGCTGGTTGCCGCCCGACAGTGCACTGATTTCAATATTTATCTGCGAGGGGCGCACGTCGAACTGGCGGATTTTCTCCCAGCTCAGCGGCGCTTCGCTTTTTTCGTTATAGCGGGAAAGCGGCGCATGACCGTGTTTACAGGGGTTCATAAACAGGTTTTCACGCACCATCATGCCCGGAATCAGACTTTCATGAAGACGGTCGCCGGCGACAAAAGAGACGCCGGCGGACATCGCCTCCCCTGGTGTTGTCGCCGTAAACGGCACGCCATTTAAGGTGATTTGTCCACTTTCCTGCGTCCTGCAGGCAAACAGTAAACGTCCAATCTCTTCCTGACCGGCGCCACGCAGACCGGCGAGCGCCACCATCTCTCCGGCACGCAGCTCGAAGGAGACCGGCCCGGTATCGCCCACTTTGACGTGGTCCATTTTCAACAGCACCGGCGCGCTGGCATCGGGTAAGGGCTGGCGCTGGTCATCACGCAGGTTTTCGCCCACAATCAGTTCGACCAGACCACGCAGGCTGTAGCGGCTGATATCGCCGCCTCCGGCGTAGCAACCATCGCGCATCGCACAAACGGTATCCGCCATCTCCATCACCTCATCCAGGCGGTGGGTGATGTAAATCATGCCTACCTGCTTCTCGCGCAGGATGTTCATGACGCGGAACAGGTGGCGTACATCGTCGGCAGGCAGTGAGGCGGTCGGTTCATCGAGCACCAGTACCGAGGCGTCAACTGCCACCGCGCGGGCAATCGCCAGCAGGGATTTTTCGGTGCGGGAAAGGTCAAACACGCGGTCATCCGGGTCTATCTGAATGCCGATATCTTCCAGCGCTTTTTGCGCCTGGCGTTTGGTGGCCGCCCAGTCAATCAGACCGAAGCGACGGGGAAACCCCATCACCAGCGCCATGTTTTCGGCGACGGTCATCCACTCTACCAGGCCTAAATCCTGATGAATAAAGGCGATAGGCTGTTCGTTGCCCTGACGTAACGCGGCGGCAGAATCCACCGGCTGACCGCGAAACAGGATCTCGCCGCCATCACGGGAATAGACGCCCGCCAGCACCTTAATCAACGTCGATTTGCCAGCGCCGTTTTCTCCCAACAGCGCCACAACCTGGCCCGGGTAAATATCCAGACTGACGTTATTGACCGCCACATTGCCACCAAAACGCTTGATGATGTGGCGCATAGATAACAACGGAGACAACACTGCTGCTTCTGTCATTTAAGGTGACCTCCCGATGAGGGGGTGAGAACGTTTTACAAGCTATAAATTTCACTATGCGAAATCTGATTTCAAATATATCGATCATGATTTCACAAAGCAATCGGTGAGGATGTTTTTGAAATTCAATAAAATCAGTTAATTACAAAATTTATGTTCAGATCGTGAAGTGAAACACACTTTGCGCTACCATCAGGTCGCCACTGAATGGAGAGCGGAAGCGATGAACACAAAAGAGAGTGAAAACGCGCCGGAGAAAGAGCGGCCGGCTGGAAGCCAAAGTTTGTTTCGCGGTTTGATGTTGATAGAAATCTTAAGCAATTACCCGAACGGTTGCCCGCTGGCGCATCTTTCAGAACTGGCCGGGCTGAACAAAAGCACCGTGCACCGATTACTACAAGGGCTGCAATCCTGTGGCTACGTCACTCCCGCACCCGCCGCCGGGAGCTATCGTTTAACCACCAAATTTATTGCCGTCGGACAAAAAGCCCTGACGTCGCTGAATATTATCCATGTGGCGGCGCCGCATCTGGAAGCGCTAAACCTCTCTACCGGGGAAACCATCAACTTCTCCAGCCGTGAGGACGATCACGCCATTCTGATTTATAAGCTGGAACCGACGACCGGGATGCTGCGTACCCGCGCGTATATCGGCCAACATATGCCGCTGTACTGTTCGGCAATGGGTAAGATCTACATGGCGTTTGGTCAGCAGGAATATGTGAAAGAGTACTGGGAAACGCATCAGGAGCAGATTCAGCCTCTGACGCGCAACACCATTACGGGGCTGCCTGCGATGTACGATGAGCTGGCGCAAATTCGTGAAAGCGTGATGGCGATGGACCGTGAAGAGAATGAGCTTGGCGTTTCCTGCATTGCTGTTCCGGTGTTTGATATTCAACACCGTGTACCGTATGCCATCTCCATCTCACTCTCGACGTCACGTCTGAAACAGATTGGCGAGAAAAATTTGCTTAAGCCGCTGCGCGACACGGCACAGGCCATCTCTAACGAACTGGGATTTACCTTACGCGTGTAGGCAAAAAGCCCGATGCGGTTGGGCAGATGACAGATCTGGCAACAATCCCCGCCAGGATCAAAGCGAAGGCGGTTCGTTTTCTGGCACTCTGACGCTAATCAACGTCAGGCGGGGGTGGAAAATGAACCGTTTTATCATTGCGGATTCGGCCAAATGCATTGGCTGTCGTACCTGTGAAGTCGCCTGCGTGGTGTCACACAAGGCAAATCAGGATTGCGCCGCACTTTCTCCAAAAGCCTTCAGCGCACGCATTTGGGTGGTGAAGGGCGGGTCTTTTACCACCGCCGTGACCTGCCATCATTGCGAAGACGCGCCCTGCGCCAACGTCTGCCCGGCGGGGGCGATTAGCCGGGTCAGCGGTAGGGTGTACGTTGAACAATCCCTTTGTATTGGCTGCAAAAGCTGCATGCTGGCCTGTCCGTACGGCGCGATATCCGTGATGATGACCGACAATGGCGTGCAGGCGTTGAAATGCGATTTGTGCGGCCATCGCGAAGACGGCCCGGCCTGTGTGGCGGCCTGTCCGACCCAGGCGCTGTACTGCATCACGCCGGCGGAGCTGGAGAGATTAAGCGGCGAGCGCCGTCTGCGGACGGCGCTGGCGATTCAGACGGGCGACAAAACGCGCGATTACGCGCCCTGCTCACCCCAGGCGCGTTCAACCTCTTCGGCGAGGATTTTCACGCCCGCTTCAATTTTCTCCGGGTCTGGCACGTAGTTCATGCGCATGCACTGGTGGGTGTGCGGCCAGGGCTTATCAAGGCCCGGGAAGAAGTAGTCGCCCGGCACCATCAGCACGCCGCGTTTTTTCAGCCGCTGGTACAGCAGCTCGGTGGAGATCGGCAGATCTTTAAACCACAGCCAGAGGAAAATCGCCCCTTCAGGTTTATGAATCAGGCAGCGATCTTCCGGCAGATAGCGGCGAATAATGGCGATAGTTTCCTGTACGCGCTGGTAGTAGAACGGTTTGATGACCGTTTCCGACAGGCGCAGCAGGTCGTTGCGTTTGATCATTTCGCACATCATTGCCGGCCCCATTCCGCCCGGCGCAAGGCTGATGATCCCGTTCATGTTGCTGATGGCGGTAATGATTTTCTCATTGGCGACGATGATCCCGCAGCGGCTGCCCGGCAGGCCCAGCTTGGACAGGCTCATACACAGCACAATATTCGGGTTCCACAGCGGTCTGGCGTCGCTGAAAATAATCCCCGGGAAAGGCACGCCATACGCGTTATCAATCACCAGCGGGACGCCGTGCTGGTGGGCCAGCGCATCCAGTTTGATCAGCTCTTCGTCGGTAATCACGTTACCGGTCGGGTTGGTCGGGCGAGAGACGCAAATCATCCCCGTCTCTTCCGTGACCTGCAGGTGCTCAAAATCGACGTGGTATTTAAACTGGCCTTCTGGCAGCAGCTCAATATTCGGGCGGGTGGCGACAAACAGATCCTCTTCGAGGCCCGAGTCGGCGTAGCCGATATATTCCGGCGTTAGCGGGAACAGGACTTTGCGGGTGCTGCCATCCGCACGGCGCCCGGCAAAGAGGTTAAACAAGTAGAAAAATGCACTCTGACTGCCATTTGTTAGTGCAATATTCTGTGGTTCGATCTCCCAGCCCAGCGCTTCACGCAGCATCTGCGCCAACGCGCTCAGAAGTTCGCTTTTTCCCTGCGGACCGTCGTAATTACAAAGCGCATCAAGGGCTTTGCCGTTGGTGAGCATGTCGGCCAGCAGGTTCTGGAAGTAGTCGTTCATTTCCGGGATCTGCGCGGGATTACCGCCGCCCAGCATGATTGCGCCCGGAGTGCGCAGGCCGTCATTGAGGTCTTCCATCAAGCGGGTAATGCCTGAATGACGGGTGAATTTGTCGCCGAAAAGTGAAAATGTCATTGCGGATAATCTGTCGGTCTTCCTGGAAAGTGGATAACCATAACGCCAGCCTCGACGCGGTGCAAATCGGCAGGAAAGTCTAAGATTTCATTTTTATGCTGGATTATCGATTTTTATTAGTTTTTTATTCTAAAAAGGATCCCGGAAGCGATCGGGGAGCCATCAGAAGGGGGGCTATCGTTGACCCGCCCAGACCACCATCACTTTGTCATCGGCGTTTTCACGGACGAAACCGTAACCCTGCGGCATCGAGAGCGTGGTCTGTTTACCCATGCCAATCGCCGGGTGGCGGGCGCGGAACTGGCCGAGTTTCTGCCAGTGGCTGACGCTGAGCGCGGCTTTACCCGCGACGTCCTGCCAGTTCATATCCGAACGCGTCCCCTGCAGCGGATCTGAGCCGGTAGGTCCGAACGGCCGCGCGGACTCATCGCCATAGAAGAGCTGTACCGCGCCTGGCGCCAGCAGCAGCAGTTCTGCCGCGGTGCTGCCGCCTTCGCGGAACAGACGCGTGTCGTGGGATGAGAGATAGCTCAGGACGTTAAACGTCTGCAGTTTATCCGCCATCTGCTGCCAGGTCAGGTCAATACTGGAGAGACAGCCTGACGCTTTCGCCGCCTGATCCTGGTAGTCGAAGTTAATCATCGCATCAAAACCGTGGCGGTAGTAATCGCTCTGCATGACGCCGTGGCCCCAGGCCTCGCCGGTCATCCAGAACGGCGCGTTATCCAGCGCTTTTTCCGGGTTGGCTTTTTTCCATGCCGCCAGCGCCGCGGTGGCCTGGTTTTTTAACTGTTGCCAGGCGGCCAGTTCGACGTGTTTGGCGGTATCGACGCGGAAACCGTCAATGCCGTAATCACGCACCCACTGACTCAACCAGTGGGTCAGATAATCGCGCGGCGTATAGCCGGGAATTTCTTTCGCCGCCGTATCCGGCTTGTTGCGATAGAAGTTTGGTAACCCGGAAGGGACCGTTGATTCCGTTTTCAGATCCGGCAGGAAGGCCAGGGACATGGTCAGATCGTCAAAGCCGGGGTTGTCGTAGTCGCCAATATCGGTGCGAATCCACTTTTTGCCCCACCACTTTTCCCAGCCGGCTTTATCGCTGAAGTTGATGTAGTCGTTGAAGCTGTGCCAGGTCTGGCCCGGGCCGGGTTTCCAGTTGGTCCAGTGTTCCCCGAGGGTCTTTTTCAGCTCCTCGCCCTGCAGATACAGCGCGCCGAATTTGAACGCCTGCATATCGGCGAGAGTGGCGTAGCCGGTGTGGTTCATCACCACATCGAACAGGATGCGAATGCCGCGCTTGTGCGCCTCATCAACCAGACGACGCAAATCTTCCTCGCTCCCCATATTGGCATCCAGTCTGGTCCAGTCCTGAGCGTAGTAGCCGTGATAGGCGTAATGCGGGAAATCGCCCTTGGTTCCGCCGCCGACCCAGCCGTGAATTTGTTCCAGCGGCGAGCTTATCCACAGCGCGTTAACGCCTAACGCTTTCAGGTAGTCGAGTTTGCTGGTCAGCCCTTGCAGGTCGCCGCCGTGGAAGGTGCCGATTTCCTGCATCCCGTCTTTGTGCCGCCCATAGCTGTTGTCGTTGGCCGGGTTACCGTTGACGAAACGGTCGGTCAGCACGAAATAGACGGTGGCGTTATGCCAGTTGAAAGGAGCATCGGCGGGGGTGTCTGCCCGCTCAAGGAGCAGTAAACCGTTGCTGTTGGGGGCCGGTTGCAGCGTAATTTTCCCGGCGCTGACCGTGGCGAGATTGCCGCTGTAGAAATCACGGACTTTGCTGCCCTCGGCAAAGGTCTGACTGACATCCAGCGTCAGCGGCTTGCCATCCCATTTTGGACACTGGCGCAGCTGCGGCGCGGAAACCGTCGCCGCCTCTTTTTCCTCCAGCGAGAGCATCAGCGTTGGCGTACCGGAGCGGGTATCCACTTCAAGCGTGTAGCGACCTTCGCGGAAGACCCGCCACTGCGCGGGGGCGCCGCGGCAGGGCTCCATGGACAGCATCTGGTTGAGTTTGATCGCCCCGGCAGGCTGCCAGCACTGTTGGCCAAAATTAATTTGTAGCGGGCGCGTTCCCTTCGCCACCTCATTTTGACTGATAAATCTGCCGGTGCCCTCTTCGGTAAAGGCCGGAAAATCGGGGGTGGTCCAGGCGGCGAAGGCCATTCCTGGCAACAACAGCGACGCTAGCGCAGCGAGTTTCATTCTGGAGTCCTGTCAGCGGTTTTTTGTTCAGTTTGCCCGCTAACCCGGATAATAAACTCATCCCGTCTGCGCTTTTGCAGGGAGGACAAAAAGGGCTGAGTGACAGAGGTCAAAAAACAGGCGAAAAATTAGAGGGCACTAGCATTTTCGTTCTCTGGTGACCGTGCAGAAACCGATTTCAGATGACAGCTTTTAGGAATTGGACTATTTCTGTTAGTGCTCTCACTGGGTATTTTTGATACTATTCGCGATTCAATTAACGTTTTTTTGCGTAAAACAAGGTGTTGGAATGATTAAATCCGACCAGGAGACCTAATGATATCGATTCCCATGCGACGATATGGGGCTGCGATACTCATGTTACTTACCTGTATATTTTCAGGGAGTGTGTTGGCAACAACCCACATAGCAACAACGAGTCATAAAGCCTCACAAGTAAAGAAAAGTAGTCAGGTTAAGGTAAGCAGTAAACAAGAGTATTCTCGCAATAGTGTAAAGAGTAGTTCACTTCCTGATTTGCGAAAATACCCTTCCGGAACCCCAAGGAAAAAAGCGTTTCTCCGGACGGTAATGCCTTATATTACTAAACAGAATCAGGTGATCACCGCCGATCGTAACTGGCTTGTCGCCAAACAATACGACTCGCGCTGGTCACCGACAGAGCGCACGCGTCTGAAGGATATTGCGGCACGCTATAAGGTGAAATGGTCTGGCAATACGCGTCATATTCCATGGAGTACGCTGATGGAACGCGTTGACATCATTCCGAACAGTATGGTGGCGACCATGGCGGCGGCGGAAAGCGGTTGGGGTACCTCCAGACTGGCGCGGATGAACAACAATCTGTTTGGTATGAAATGCGGTGGCGGGAACTGCAGCGGCGCGATGAAAGGCTACTCCCAGTTTGATTCTGTGGAGGAGTCGGTACAGGCTTACGTGACGAACCTGAACACGCATCCGGCATACAGCTCCTTCCGTAAATCACGCGCGCAGCTGCGTAAAGCGGATCAGGAACTGACGGCCAGCACCATGATTCATAAGCTGAAGGGTTATTCGACGAAAGGGTCGAGCTATAACAACTATCTCTTCGCGATGTATCAGGACAACCAGCGGCTGATTGCTGCCCATATGTAATAAAAAAATGCCCGGAGCGTCAGCCCCGGGCATTTTTCTTTGTGGTCTCACTTTCTATTCGCTACATCATCACTTCACTGTGCCTGTCCCGGTACTCCTTCGGCGTCACGTCGTACTCTTTCTTAAATACCGAATAGAAATATTGCAGCGACGGATAGCCGCACATTTGCGAAATTTCATTAATCGACAGCGTGGTGGACACCAGCAGGCTGCGGGCCTTTTCGAGTTTCTCGCGGTGAATGATGGAGTGAATGGTATCGCCGACCTCCTCCTTGAAGCGCTTCTCGAGGTTAGAACGGGAAATACCGACGGCATCCAGCACCTGTTCGACCTTGATGCCCTTGCAGGCGTTATTGCGGATGTAGTGCATGGCCTGAATGACCGACGGATCGCTGAGCGAGCGATAATCCGTGGAGCGCCGTTCGACAACGCGCATGGGCGGCACCAGCCGACGCTGTAGCGGGAGCGGCTCTTTATCCAGCAGTCGATGCAGCAGCTTGGCCGCCTGGTAACCCATCTGCCGGGTCCCCTGTGCCACTGAGGAGAGCGCGACGCGCGACAGATAGCGGGTCAACTCTTCATTATCAATGCCGATGACGCACAGTTTTTCCGGCACCGGAATATGCAGCAGCTCGCAGGCCTGGAGCACGTGGCGGGCGCGGGCATCGGTCACGGCGATAATCCCGGTTTGCGGGGGGAGCGTTTGCAGCCAGTCCGCCAGCCGGTTTTGCGCGTGTTGCCAGTTTTCCGGCGCGGTCTCCAGCCCCTGGTAAACCACGCCGCGATATTTCTCCTTCGCGACCAGCTGGCAAAACGCGTGTTCGCGCTCGACCGCCCAGCGTTTTCCGCTGGAAGCGGGCAGCCCGTAAAAGGCGAAGCGCTGGACGCCCTTTTCTTTCAGATGCAGGAAGGCGCTTTCGACCAGCGCGGCGTTATCCGTCGCAATGTAGTGCACCGGGGGATAGCATTCGGGGCGATGATAGGAGCCGCCGACGCCGACAATCGGGACCTCGACGTCGGCCAGCAGTCTTTCGATTTCCGGGTCGTCATAATCAGCAATCACGCCGTCGCCCAGCCACTCCCTGATATTCTCGATACGCGCCCGAAAATCCTCTTCAATGAAGATATCCCATTCCTGTTGCGATGCCTGTAAATATTCTCCTACCCCTTCGACGACCTGCCGGTCGTAGGCTTTGTTGGCATTGAATAGCAGCGTAATACGGTGGCGCTTTGCAAACATAGTCTCTTTTCCTAGTTTTCCCTTTCTGGCCATACAATACCGGCCAATGCCCGAAACATGGCAAGCCTCTTATGCGTAAAGCTGGCGGTAGCGCAAAGAATTCGGGCATTCTTAATTCGGCAGACTTACGCTCTGCGCTTCGTCGCCGAATCCATCCATACCGCCAGCAGTAAAATGGCGCCTTTGACGATGTACTGCCAGAACGTGGCGACGTCCATCATGCTCATGCCATTATCCAGCGCCGACATGATAAATGCCCCCATGACCGCACCGGCGACGCTACCAACCCCGCCAGCGAGGCTGGTGCCGCCGATGACGCAGGCGGCGATAGCATCCAGCTCGGCGATGTTACCGGCTGAAGGCGAGCCGGCGCCCAGCCGCGAGCTGAGGATCAGACCGGCGATGGCCACCATCAGACCATTGATGGCGAAAACGGCCAGCTTGGTACGCTCAACGCTAATTCCGGACAGACGTGCGGCTTCCAGATTGCCGCCAATGGCATAGATTCGCCGGCCGAAGGCTGTGCGGGTGGCCATAAACATCCCCGCCAGCAGCAGGGCCGCCAGGATGAGAACCGGCGTGGGGACGCCGCGATAATCGTTTAATAGCCAGATGGCGCCGAGCACGATAACCGCGGTGATGCTCTGGCGAGCCACCGTCGAGGTTGGCGCGGGCGTGGTTAATCCCAGAGACTGGCGACGCAGGCGACCGCGCCATTGCCAGACAATAAAGGCCGCCATGCCAATGACGCCGATGCCGAAACCCAGACCGTCAGGCAGATAGCTTTGTCCAATTTGCGACATCGCCGGGCTGGTGGGCGAGACGGTGGTGCCGTTGGTGATACCGATCAGAATGCCGCGGAACGCCAGCATCCCGGCGAGGGTGACGATAAACGACGGGACTTTGCGGTAGGCGACCCACCAGCCGTTCCAGGCGCCGAGAATCAGCCCCATCGCCAGCGTGACCACAATGGTCAGCGGCAGCGGCCAGCCGAGCCAGACGTCAAAAATCGCCGCTGCGCCGCCGAGCAGCCCCATCATCGAGCCCACGGAAAGATCGATCTCGGCGGAAATAATGACGAACACCATCCCGACCGCCAGGATGCCGGTGATCGCCGTCTGCCGCAGCAGGTTAGAAATATTACGCGCGCTTAAATAGGCTCCTTCGGTGGCCCAGGTGAAGAACAGCATAATCACCACAATCGCGGCGATCATCACGAAAACCTGCAGGTTCAGCCCTTTGAGTCCAGCCATACCGGCAGGGGCGGGCGGGATAATTTTTATCTCAGACGACGTGTTTTTCGACATGGTGTTCGCTCCTCAACGCGGCTTCCATCACCTGCTCCTGGGTCAGATGATGATTGACTAAATTGGCTTTCAGCTTGCCTTCATGCATCACCAGCACCCGATCGCTTAACCCGAGAACTTCAGGCAGTTCGGACGAGATGACGATGACGGCGATCCCCTGCTGCACCAGCTGATTAATCAGTTTGTAGATTTCGTATTTCGCCCCGATATCGATGCCGCGTGTGGGTTCATCGAGAATCAGGATGCGCGGATTCAGCAACAGGCAGCGGGCCAGAATCGCTTTCTGCTGGTTGCCGCCGCTCAGACGACCAATGGCCAGCTCCGGCGATGACGTTTTGATTTTCAGCCGCTGGATGGATTGCTGGATGCAGTGCTGCTCCCCGGCGTCATCGAGGCTGCTCAGCGGGCCGGTAAACTGATTTAACGCCGCCAGAGTGATGTTCTTACCCACCGCCATCACCGGCACGATACCGTCTTTCTTGCGGTCCTCCGGGACCATGGCAATACCGTGGGCGATAGCCTGCTGGCAGTGATGAATCGCCACCGGCTGACCGTCAATGAACACTTTCCCTTCCCAGCGCCCCGGCCAGACGCCAAACAGGCACTGGACGGCCTCGGTACGCCCGGCGCCGACCAGCCCGGCAATGCCGAGGATTTCACCGCGACGCAGTGAAAAAGAGATATCGTTGACCCGCTTAATATGCCGGTTGACCGGGTGCCAGGCGGTTAAATGCTCGACGCGTAAAATTTCATCGCCGCAGTCGTGCGGCTCGTTCGGGTAGAGAGCGGTGAGTTCGCGGCCAACCATCATGGTTATCACATCATCTTCATTCATGCCGCTGGCATCGCGGGTGCCAATATGCTGGCCATCGCGAATGACGCAGATGGTGTCGGAGATGGCTTTCACCTCATTCAGCTTGTGGGAGATATAAATACAAGCGATGCCGTGGGCCTGCAGATCGCGAATGATATCCAGCAGAATGGCCGTTTCCTGCTCGGTGAGAGAGGCGGTGGGTTCATCAAGGATTAATAACCGCACCTGCTTATTGAGCGCTTTGGCAATTTCAACCAGCTGTTGTTGCCCAAGGCCGAGATCGCCGACACGGGTATCGGGTGAAATGGTCAAATTCACCTGTGCCAGCAGCTTCTGGCAGCGCAGAGTCATGGTTTCATAATCAAGGAGACCATAGCGGGAGATTTCCGCGCCAAGAAAAATATTCTCCAGAACGCTCAGGTGTTTAACCAGCGCCAGCTCCTGGTGAATAATGGCGATACCTTTGCGTTCGGTGTCGCGAATATGACTGGGCTTAAGCGTTTCACCGGCAAAAATAATCTCACCGTCATAGCTGCCGTGAGGATAAATTCCGCACAGGACTTTCATGAGCGTGGATTTACCAGAACCATTTTCGCCGCAGAGTGAGACAATTTCACCTGCGTTAAGCCGCAGGCTGATATTATCCACCGCCTTCACGGTCCCGAAGGTTTTGGTGATGTTTTTCATTTCAAGTAACCAGGACATAGATGCTCCGCATAAGCGATATCCAGCTGGACGAGAATGACGCCCCGGCGAGGGGCGTCAGGAATTATAAATCGCTCTTTTTGTGGAAACCGTCTTTGATAACCGTTTGTTCAATATTGTCTTTATTCACTTCGATCGGGGTGAGCAGGCGGGACGGGACATCTTTAAGTCCGTTATTCAACGTAGTATCAGCATGCGGCGCTTTATCATTGCCGAGCTCGACGGCAATTTCAGCGGCGGTGGTGGCAAGCGTGGTAATCGGTTTATAGACGGTCATGGTCTGCGTACCGGAAATAATCCGCTTCACGCCCGCAAGGTCGGCATCCTGGCCGGAAATGGCGACTTTACCCGCCAGACCCTGCGCGCTTAATGCCTGAATCGCGCCGCCGGCGGTGGCATCGTTGGAAGCGACCACCGCGTCGATTTTGTTATTGTTAGCAGTGAGGGCGTTCTCCATAATCTTTAATGCGTTTTCCGGCAGCCAGCCGTCAACCCACTGGTCGCCAACAATCTTAATTTTACCGGAGTCAATATAAGGCTTGAGAACTTTCATTTGCCCGGCGCGGAACAGTTTGGCGTTATTATCTACCGGGGAACCACCCATCAGGAAATAATTCCCCTGAGGGACTTTATCTACCAGACTTTGGGCCTGCATTTCGCCCACTTTTTCATTATCAAAGGAAATGTAGAAATCAATGTCTGCATTATTTATCATACGATCGTAGGCCAAAACTTTAATACCTTCCTGTTTGGCTTCTTTAATCACATTACTTAATACCTGGCCGTTGTAGGGAATGATAACCAGGACATCAACACCGCGGTTTATCATATTTTCAATTTGCGACATTTGCGTTTCTTCATTGCCATTAGCAGACTGAACAAATACTTTGGCACCTAATGATTCAGCTTTGTTGACAAATATATCGCGGTCTTTTTGCCAGCGCTCAAGGCGGAGATCGTCAATGGCCATACCAATCTTAACTTCTTTCGCAATCCCCGCCATACTGGTCAGCAGGAGTGAAGCACAGAGCGTGAGGCAAAGGTTCTTTATCTTCATAATAATCAGCCTTTTTTGTAAAGTGCAGGATAAGACGAACGGGGTAAAGAAACGGCCTGGTACGTAGTAAATTCTTAACAGCTAAAGGAAGACTGGCAATTATCTGTTCTTATTTCTGGATTACGAAATTTAGTTTGTTTTCTGATTTATGACCGCGATCTGGTTTTTAAAAATAAATAAAATCGCTATATCATTGATATGTCATTGAAACGATAGCGTGAGTAGTATTAGTAATATTCAGTTGTGCGATCTGGCGCACGTTTGTGGATTCTCTCAATCACGGTGTGAAATAACGTAATTGAGGAAAGTAAAACATGAATTCTATATTGGCTTATGACTTATTACCCGCCGCACCCCTGAATATGGAGTTCATTATGCAAACCTATTTCGATCAACTCGATCGCGTTCGTTATGAAGGCCCAAAAACCACTAACCCGCTCGCGTTCCGTCACTATAACCCGGACGAGCTGGTGCTGGGCAAACGCATGGAAGAGCATCTGCGGTTTGCCGCCTGCTACTGGCATACCTTCTGCTGGAACGGGGCAGATATGTTTGGCGTGGGCTCCTTCAATCGTCCGTGGCAGCAACCGGGCGACGCGCTGGAAATGGCGAAGCGTAAAGCGGATGTCGCCTTTGAGTTTTTCCATAAGCTTAATGTGCCGTACTACTGCTTCCATGATGTGGATGTCTCTCCGGAAGGGGCGTCGCTGAAGGAGTATCTGGACAATTTTGCCCGGATGGTTGATGTACTGGCGGCGAAGCAAGAGCAGAGCGGCGTGAAGCTGCTGTGGGGGACGGCAAACTGCTTTACCAACCCACGCTATGGCGCAGGGGCGGCGACCAACCCGGATCCGGAGGTCTTCAGCTGGGCGGCGACTCAGGTGGTGACCGCCATGAATGCCACACACAAGCTGGGCGGGGAAAACTATGTCCTGTGGGGCGGTCGCGAAGGCTACGAAACCCTGCTTAATACCGATCTGCGCCAGGAGCGCGAGCAAATTGGCCGCTTCATGCAGCTGGTGGTGGAACACAAACATAAAATCGGCTTCCAGGGCACGCTGCTGATTGAACCAAAACCGCAGGAACCGACCAAACATCAGTACGATTATGATGCCTCTACCGTCTACGGTTTCCTCAAGCAGTTTGGCCTCGAAAAAGAGATCAAACTGAATATCGAAGCCAACCATGCGACTCTGGCCGGACACTCCTTCCACCATGAAATTGCAACCGCCATTGCGCTGGGTCTGTTCGGCTCCGTGGATGCCAACCGCGGCGATCCGCAGCTGGGCTGGGATACCGATCAGTTCCCGAACAGCGTGGAAGAGAATGCGCTGGTGATGTATGAAATTCTCAAGGCCGGCGGCTTTACCACCGGCGGGCTGAATTTTGATGCCAAAGTTCGTCGCCAGAGCACCGATAAATACGATCTGTTCTATGGTCATATTGGGGCGATGGATACGATGGCGCTGTCGCTGAAAGTGGCGGCCCGTATGATCGAAGGGGGCGAGCTGGATAAACGAGTCGCGAAACGCTATGCCGGCTGGAATGGCGACCTGGGTCAGCAAATCCTGAAAGGGCAGATGACGCTGACGGAGATTGCGCACTACGCGGCGCAGCATAATCTGGCTCCTCAGCATCAGAGCGGCCATCAGGAGCAGCTGGAAAACCTGGTTAACCATTATCTCTTTGATAAGTAATAAGGATGCCCGGCAGTGTCGGGCGTGAGTGAGAGCACGCTTTCTCGCGCCACGGTTAACCGTGGCGCACTGTTTAAGGAGAGACCGTATGTACATCGGGATTGATTTGGGCACCTCGGGCGTAAAGGCCATTCTGCTCAATGAGCAAGGTGAGGTGCTGGCTTCGCACACTGCGCCCCTCACCGTATCGCGGCCACACCCTCTATGGTCCGAGCAAGACCCCGAGCACTGGTGGCAGGCGACGGACCGCGCAATGAAAGCGTTGGGTGAACAACACACGCTGCGCGATGTAAAAGCAGTGGGGATAGCCGGGCAGATGCACGGCGCAACGCTACTGGATAAACACCAGCGGGTGCTTCGCCCGGCTATTTTGTGGAATGACGGCCGCAGCGGCGACGAGTGCGTCCAGCTGGAAAAAGCGGTAAGCCGCTCGCGACAAATTGCCGGTAACCTGATGATGCCGGGGTTTACGGCGCCAAAATTGCTCTGGGTCCAGCACCATGAACCCGAGATCTTCCGCCAGGTGGACAAGGTGCTGCTGCCGAAAGATTATCTCCGCCTGCGTATGACCGGTGACTTTGCCAGCGATATGTCTGACGCCGCTGGGACGATGTGGCTGGATGTGGCCAAACGCGACTGGAGCGATGAGCTGCTCGCCGCCTGCGGCCTGAGCCGCGATAACATGCCGGCGTTGTTCGAAGGTTGCGAAGTGACGGGAACGCTGCGTCCCGCCATCGCCGAGGCGTGGAATATGCCGCAGGCGCTGGTGGTCGCTGGCGGCGGCGATAATGCTGCCGGTGCGGTAGGCGTCGGCATGGCGGATGCGGGGCAGGCGATGTTGTCCCTGGGAACCTCCGGGGTCTATTTCGCCGTCAGCAACGGTTTTCTCAGTAAACCTGAAAGCGCCGTACACAGCTTTTGTCACGCTCTGCCGGGACGCTGGCATTTGATGTCGGTGATGTTGAGCGCCGCTTCCTGCCTCGACTGGGCGGCAAAACTGACCGGCCTCGGCACGGTTCCTGCGCTGGTGGCGGCGGCGGAATCGGCGAGCGAAAACGCCGATCCCATCTGGTTTTTACCCTATCTTTCCGGCGAGCGCACGCCGCATAACAACCCACATGCTAAAGGGGTCTTTTTCGGCCTGACGCATCAGCACGGCCCGGCAGAACTGGCACGTGCGGTACTGGAGGGCGTGGGCTACGCGCTGGCGGATGGAATGGATGTGGTGCATGCCTGCGGCGTGACGCCGGAGAGCATCACTCTGATTGGCGGCGGCGCGCGCAGCGCCTGGTGGCGGCAGATGCTGGCTGATATCAGCGGCCAGCAGCTGGATTACCGTACCGGCGGCGACGTTGGGCCTGCGCTCGGGGCTGCCCGGTTAGCGCAGCTGGCGCAGCATAAAGAGGCGGTTTTTTCAGAACTGCTGCCGCAGCTGCCGCTGGAACAGGCCCATCGACCGGATGCCGAGCGCTTTGCTCGCTATGCGCCGCGTCGCGAAACGTTCCGGCAGATTTATCAGCAGCTGCTGCCGCTGATGTCGTCATAAGCGTCCGCCCCGAATGGGGCGGATTAATTTTTGCCGCGCTAGCTGACCAGGCGTCGGGTATCCAGGCGCTGTACCAGCGTCGACAGCAGCAGGCTCCCCCCCAACGCCGCGCCGAATATCCAGAAGATATCCAGCAGCGGCCAGCGCGTCAGTTCCACTCCGCTGGCCCGTAACGCATGAATGATCAGGGCATGAAATCCGTAGATCCCCAGCGAATGGCGTGCAATCAGCGCCAGGGCAGGGATCGGACGTGCGTTGAGGGTATTCTTCACCAGCGTGAGCAGGGTTATCGCGCAGACAAACACCGCCGGCCCGCAATATAAGTACCAGGTATCGCCGAAGTCGCCGCGCCACTTCAGCTCGTGCAATGTCCCGCGGGAAATCACCCACACCGTGGCAGCGAAAAGCGCGGCGCACAGCAGCGTGAGCCACTTTTTATCGGTGTCCATCATGCCGATCGCCCGCCCCAGTACGCCATACAGAACATAGTAAAACGTATCGCCGTTGATATAGAGATTGAGCGGCAGCCACTCGATGCCGCCAGCCTTGACCGACACCATGTTGGGGTTGGCCAGAAGGCCTACTACCAGCATCAGAATCAACAGCATCCTGCCGCTGACCTGTTTAACCTGCAGCAGCGGCGAGAGCAGGTAAATGACGATAATCGCGAAGAAAAACCACAGATGATAGAACACCGGTTTTTGCAGTAAGTGCTTGAGTGACAGCACCACGTTGATATGGGTGAACAACGTGATGTAGAGCAGGGACAGGGCGCTATAAAACGCCACGCACAGTACGATCCGTAGAAAATGCCGTGGTTGGGCGCTGCGCTCACCGAAAAACAGGTAGCCGGATATCATGAAAAACAGCGGGACGCTGACGCGAGAAGCCGAATTAAGCAGGTTGGCGATATCCCAGTCCAGCAAGCTGATGATATGCGGGTGGGTGATATACCAGGTGGTGCTGTGAATCATCACTACCATCAGGCATGCGATGCCGCGCAAACTTGTTATCCAGTTTATTTTTTCCTGCATCGGTACCTCAGTTGCTCCTGCTTAAAGAGGGTCTGACTCCTCCTGGCCGGCCATGTCGCAATGGAAAATTCCGAGTTTATCGCGACGCTCTTGTCGAGATGCGCAGAGATTCGCACAATGCCCGGACAATTTCACGTAACCTGCACGATAACGAGTTGCTAACAAGGCGGTTGAGGAAAATGGTGATGAAATATTTCTTTTCTGGACTGTTATTGCTCCTGCTGGCGGGATGCAGCCAACAGCCGCCTCAGACGGTGCAAAAAGCGCAACGTGCGCGGATTACGCCGCAAATTACCCTCAATATGGCGCAACTGTGCAAGGATAAGGCGGCAAAACGCTACAGCACCGGGCCCCGCATGGTGGACATTAGCCACTTCGAGCAGTTCCAGGGGAGCTATGAGCTGTCGGGTCTGACATCGCAGAATGAGCGCTTTATCTGTTCTTTTGATCCAGAGGGTCAGTTTTTACATCTTTCTATGCGTTAAATCGGCACCTGATGCCGCGCGATGGCGTTAATTCCCGCAATTTTATTTAAACAACGCCGTTTCGTACTGTATATCTCGCAGCCAGCGGGTATACTGATCCCTTCCTTTAAATCCACACGTATCCAGCACGAAATAATATGCAAAAGTTTGATACCAGGACCTTCCAGGGCCTGATCCTGACCTTACAGGATTACTGGGCTCGTCAGGGCTGCACCATTGTTCAACCACTGGACATGGAAGTCGGCGCCGGCACCTCTCATCCAATGACCTGCCTGCGTGCGCTGGGGCCAGAGCCGATGGCGACTGCCTATGTGCAGCCTTCTCGTCGCCCGACCGATGGCCGTTACGGCGAAAACCCGAACCGCTTACAGCACTACTATCAGTTCCAGGTGGTCATTAAGCCATCGCCGGATAACATTCAGGAGCTGTACCTTGGGTCTTTGAAAGAGCTGGGCATGGATCCGACGATTCACGACATCCGCTTCGTGGAAGACAACTGGGAAAACCCGACGCTGGGTGCCTGGGGTCTGGGCTGGGAAGTGTGGCTGAACGGGATGGAAGTGACGCAGTTCACCTACTTCCAGCAGGTCGGCGGCCTCGAATGTAAGCCGGTGACCGGCGAGATAACCTACGGTCTGGAACGTCTGGCGATGTACATTCAGGGCGTTGACAGCGTTTACGACCTGGTCTGGAGCGACGGTCCGCTGGGTAAAACCACCTACGGCGACGTGTTCCATCAGAACGAAGTGGAGCAATCCACCTATAACTTTGAATACGCAGACGTCGACTTCCTGTTCTCCTGCTTCGAGCAGTATGAGAAAGAAGCGCAGCAGCTGCTGGCGCTGGAAACCCCGCTGCCGCTGCCTGCCTACGAGCGCATTCTGAAAGCCGCCCACAGCTTCAACCTGCTGGACGCGCGTAAAGCCATCTCCGTCACCGAGCGTCAGCGCTATATTCTGCGCATTCGCACCCTGACCAAAGCCGTGGCAGAAGCCTATTACGCTTCCCGTGAAGCCCTGGGCTTCCCGATGTGCAACAAGAATAAATAAGAGGCGGCCATGTCTGAAAAAACTTTCCTGGTGGAAATCGGCACCGAAGAGCTGCCACCAAAAGCCCTGCGCAGCCTGGCGGAATCTTTTGCTGCGAACTTTACCGCGGAGCTGGATAACGCTGGCCTCGCCCACGGCAACGTCGAGTGGTTTGCTGCCCCGCGCCGTCTGGCGCTGAAAGTCGCTAATCTGGCGGCGTCGCAACCGGATCGCGAAGTTGAAAAACGCGGCCCGGCGGTTTCTGCCGCGTTCGACGCGGAAGGCAAACCGAGCAAAGCGGCCGAAGGCTGGGCGCGTGGCTGCGGTATCACCGTTGACCAGGCCGAGCGTATGGTCACCGACAAAGGTGAATGGCTGCTGTATCGCGCGCACGTCAAGGGCGAAAGCGCGGAAGCGCTGCTGCCGAACATGGTGGCGACCTCGCTGGCAAAACTGCCGATCCCGAAACTGATGCGCTGGGGCGCCTCCGACGTGCAGTTCGTGCGTCCGGTTCACACCGTGACCCTGCTGCTGGGCGACAAAGTCGTCCCGGCAACCATTCTGGGCATCGCCTCCGATCGCGTGATTCGCGGCCATCGCTTTATGGGCGAGCCGGAATTCACTATCGACAACGCCGATCAATACCCGCAAATTCTGGTTGAGCGCGGCAAAGTCATTGCTGACTACGAGCAGCGTAAAGCCAAAATCAAAGCCGATGCCGAAGACGCGGCGCGCAAAATTGGCGGCAACGCCGATCTGAGCGAAAGCCTGCTGGAAGAAGTGGCCTCGCTGGTGGAATGGCCGGTGGTGCTGACCGCGAAATTCGAAGAGAAATTCCTCGCGGTGCCGGCAGAAGCGCTGGTTTACACCATGAAAGGCGACCAGAAGTACTTCCCGGTCTACGGTAATGACGGCAAACTGCTGCCGAACTTTATTTTCGTCACCAATATCGAGTCGAAAGATCCGGCGCAGATTATCTCCGGGAACGAAAAAGTGGTTCGCCCACGTCTGGCGGATGCCGAGTTCTTCTTCAACACCGACCGTAAAAAGCGTCTGGAAGATCATCTGCCGCGTCTGCAAACCGTGCTGTTCCAGCAGCAGCTCGGCACCCTGCGCGACAAAACCGATCGCATTCAGGCCCTGGCGGGCTGGATCGCCGGGCAGACTGGCGCCGACGTCAATCACGCAACGCGTGCGGGTCTGCTCTCCAAGTGTGACCTGATGACCAACATGGTGTTCGAGTTTACCGACACTCAGGGCATCATGGGCATGCACTATGCGCGTCACGATGGCGAAGCCGAAGATGTGGCGGTGGCGCTGAACGAGCAGTATCAGCCGCGCTTTGCCGGCGACGATCTGCCGTCTAATCCGGTAGCCTGTGCGGTAGCGATTGCCGATAAGATGGATACCCTCGCGGGCATCTTCGGTATCGGCCAGCATCCAAAAGGCGATAAAGACCCGTTTGCGCTGCGTCGTGCCGCGCTCGGCGTGCTGCGTATTATCGTTGAGAAGAACCAGAACCTCGATCTGCAAACGCTGACCGAAGAAGCGGTGCGTCTGTACGGCGATAAGCTGACTAACGCCAACGTCGTCGATGACGTCATTGACTTCATGCTCGGTCGCTTCCGCGCCTGGTATCAGGATGAAGGCTACACCGTCGACACCATCCAGGCGGTACTGGCACGTCGTCCGACGCGTCCGGCTGATTTCGATGCGCGTATGAAAGCGGTATCTCACTTCCGCACCCTGGAAGAAGCGGCCGCGCTGGCAGCAGCCAACAAGCGTGTATCTAACATCCTCGCGAAATCCGAAGAGACGCTGAACGATGCCGTTCATGCCTCCGTGCTGAAAGAAGCGGCAGAAATTAAGCTGGCGACCCATCTGGTGGTCCTGCGCGACAAGCTGCAGCCGTTCTTTGCCGAAGGCCGCTATCAGGAAGCGCTGATCGAACTGGCCTCCCTGCGTGAACCGGTAGATGAATTCTTCGAAAACGTGATGGTGAATGCGGAAGATAAAGACGTCCGTATCAACCGTCTGACGCTGCTGTCGAAACTGCGTGACCTGTTCCTGCAGGTAGCGGATATTTCCCTGCTGCAATAATCGTTTGTTTTGCATAACAAAAAACCTGCCCTGGGGCAGGTTTTTTTATAGCGCTCAGCGACTCTCTCGCCTACCCGGACGCCTTGCGGCGGCCAGATTTACTGCAAATTCCCCGCGGTCAGACTCTCTTTATCAAAAGCGTGGCTGACGTTAATACGGTTCTGATGCACTGCGGTGTCCATGTTGGAACCGGCTTCCGGCTGTGCGGGACGATGCTCTGCGGCGATGGCGCCAGATGATAATGAAGCGGCCAGAAACAGGGCGGTTATCACGCTGATATTTTTCATTTTATCTTCCTTTTCATCGTGTTGTCGTCGTCGCCTGTCTGGTTAACGTCCGGCGGCCCGGCAAGAGAGATTGCGTTATTTGTTCAGTTCTGCGGTCATATGCACGCGGTTGTTGAACTGGGCGCTGGTGATTTTATACGACGCGCCTTGTTCAGCGGCCTGGGCGGCAATTTTGGCTTCAGCACGATCCAGCGTGGAGGCGGTGGCGCTGATGCTCTGAGCGAAAGCACCGAAAGACATCAGAGACAGAGCAGAAACTGCAACGAAAGTTTTGATAGATTTCATGGTCGTATTCCTTAAGTGATTTTGTTTGGTATGGAGCGTTGTTGCTCCGATGTGATAAATGATAGGACGATTATTGATCGATTAAAACTGGAACAATTTGCGCATCTCATTCAAAAAAATAGAATAAAAAATGCGCATATAAAACGGGGATGATTTCGGGGCGGTTTGACGTTTTAGCCGCGGGAGAGTCGCTCAACCCGCAGGCGTTTGCGGAAAAATTAATCTTGAAATGCAAGGACGAGTATGGCTATCCTGTGCCCCGACGAATCCCTCGTCTCACAGAGAGCACACTGAAAATGGACCAATATACCTGCTGAATTCGGATCCTTGCTGGCGCACTGCGTCTGTAGGGGAAATATGAATTTCATTCAGGAGTGCTTATGGCCCATCGTGCCCAATCCCCCTCTTTTATTTTGCATCAGGTCACCTGTCAGTTTGCGACGGGAGAGACGCTATTTGGCCCGTTGAATCTCTCGCTGGAAAATGCCCTCAGTGGCCTGGTCGGACGTAATGGCGTCGGGAAAACCCGTCTGCTGCGCCTGCTGGCCGGTATCGATACGCCTTCTGGCGGGCATATCGAACGGCCTGTTTCTCTGGCCTGTGTTGCGCAGCAGCACGCGATAACCCCGCAGACCACGCTGGCCGGGCTGCTGGGCTACGGGCCCTACTTTGCGGCCTTGCAGCGCCTCGGGCGCGGTGAGGCTCTGGCTGACGATGTCGATTGCCTCGAGGGCTGCTGGAACCTCCCGGATCGCCTGCGCGCAGGTTTTCGCGAGGCGGGTTTAGCCGATTTTGATCCCGAGCGCCCCGCATCATCATTGAGCGGCGGTGAGCGGGTGAAGGCCCTGCTATGCGGCGCTTTTCTGTCCGCGGCCGATTATCTGCTGCTGGATGAGCCCACCAATCACCTGGACAGGCAGGGTCGCGACTGGCTGTATCACCAGCTTGAATGCTGGCCCGGCGGGGCGCTGATAGCCAGCCACGATCGCGCGCTGTTATCCCGCATGTCGCGCATACTCGAACTGACGCCCGGCGCGTTGCGCAGCTACGGCGGTCACTATGCCGCTTATCAGCAGCAGCGCGACGCGGAGCAGCAGGCCGCGCGCGCGGCGTTAGACCATGCCGCCACCGAGCGCCGTCGCACGCGGGCGCGGATGCAAAAAGAGCACGATGCCAGTCAGCGGCGTTCTGCTCAGACGCTGCGCGTGGTGGATACGCTGAATATCGCCTCCTTTGAACGGGTAAAATATAAAGGAGCGGCGAAGGAGCGGCCCGGTACACTGCATCGCCAGCACCAGGAGCAAAATTGCGCGCTGAACGCCGCGGTTCTCCAGGCCCGTGAGCGGGTAGAGGAGGAGGCCGCGGTGATGTTCACTCTGCCGGGAAGCCAGGTTGCCGCCGGTAAACAGGTGTTGGTCCTGGAGGCTTTGCAGCTGGCTTTCTCCGCCATACCGCCGCTCGACTGGCGTCTTGACGGGCCGCTGCGCGTGGCGTTGCGTGGCCCCAACGGCTGTGGCAAAACCACGCTGCTGAAAACGTTGATCGGTCTGGAATCGCCACTGTCCGGCAAGTGCCGGGTGTCGGTGCAGACGGCCTGGCTGGATCAGCATCTCACGCAGCTGGACCTGTCGCTGTCGGTCATGGCGCACCTTAATCTTGATGATACGCCGCTGGAGGCGGGTGTATTACGCAGCCGTCTTGCCCGGCTGCAGCTGGGCGCGGATAAAATCAATCTGCCGCTGTCGGCTTTAAGCGGCGGCGAGCGGCTAAAAGCCGCGCTGGCCTGCGTGCTATGGCGGCGAGAAGCCGCGCAGCTTCTGCTGCTGGATGAGCCGACAAACCATCTTGATTTGGCTGCCGTTCAGGCTATTGAGTCGGCTTTAGCCGCGTTTCCTGGCGCAATGATTGTCGTCTCTCATGATGAGGATTTTCTGCGGGGACTGCGGCTGACCCACTCTTTGACGTGGCAGGAGGATGGCTGGCATTTCTCAGCGCGGTGAAGACAAAAAGCTGCCCTCTGATGAGCGGCGGTTTTTTATTAGCAGATAAAAAAAATCCCCGCCGCGAGGCAGGGATCTTGAATTCTGAGCTTAATTTAAGCTTACAGGCTGGTTACGTTGCCAGCTGCCGGGCCTTTAGCGCCGCTTTCGATGGTGAAGGAAACTTTCTGACCTTCATCCAGAGATTTGTAGCCATCGTTCTGGATAGCAGAGAAGTGTACGAACACGTCTTTAGAGCCATCGTCAGGAGTGATGAAGCCGAAGCCTTTGTCAGCGTTGAACCATTTTACGATACCAGTCATTTTACCGGACATAGCGAAATACCTTTAAATAATAAATGAACCTTTCGGCGGTACGGTCTGGACTACAGATTTGAAGCTATAAAGGGAAAGTTCACTACCGGGGTATCTATGATAACCGCTCAAGGACTACTCTATACTAATGCTCTGTGGTCTGTACATCAAACCTGCGAGCATTAACTCATTTTTGCGGTGTGATAGCAAACCTTTTTTCATAGAAATAAAAACGGTCCCGATATAAGGACCGTAACCAGACCTGATTCTTATTATAGAGCTTTAGTCGATAATCTGCCTTGAAAGCTGCGGGTTTGCCTGAATCAGGCGCATTAATTTGAGCTCCGTGGATGAGGGTTTCACCCGTCTTGATTCCCACTCTTGTACCATCGCCACGCTGACGCCCATGGCATTGGCAAAATCATCAATTTTCAGACCAGTGCCTTTGCGAAGCTGTTCAAACTCGCTAAATGCGGTCTGCTTACGAGGCTGGGCGATCGTCTGGGAAATATCTTTGAAAACAATTTGTTCCAGGCTGCTAAGCAGTTCAAACACCGGATCTTTATATTCCATTGAGAACTCCTTCTGTCACACAGCAAAAGAAAATTTAGTCAAGCCTGTTAAGAATAGTCAGAAAAAACACAAAGAATAGTCACGGTGGTTATTATGTGCAGGCAGCCTATCGTCTTAACGGATATTCGGGGATGAAAACGGCAGATAAGGTGATGATTAATCATCAGACGTGTCGCAATGGAAAATTTTTGTAAACAGATGAAAAATCCGCCAGGCCAGCAGTTGCCCGCTGGCCTGAGGGTCAGGCTTTTTGCATATTTTCGGTTTTTGCCTGCGCAGGTATCGGCTGGCTCTTGCTTATCTTATATTTCACCAGCAGCGCGATGGCGGATAAAAACGCCGGAATCGACAACAAGGTAAAGATGGTCACGAAGGAGAGTTGCGCCTGCATCAGGAAGGCTCCGCTGAAGGCGCCGAGGATGCCGCCAAACCGGCCGAGGCCCAGCATCCAGGCGACGCCGGTCGCCCGGCCCTGGGTGGGGTAAAATCCGGCGGCCAGGGCCGGCATTGATGACTGCGCGCCGTTCATAATACTGCCGGCAATAAAGACCATTACGCCCATCAGCACCAGGCTGTTGGTGGAGAAGCCGACCAGAAAGACGCAAATACCGGTCAGCAGCCAGCCTACGGCGACCACTTTATTGGGGTTCATTTTGTCCATCAGAGCGCCGAGGATCAGCACCCCGATACCGCCGCCCAGCGGGAAGAGCGCGGTGATAATCGAAGCCTGGCTCATTGACGCCCCGGTTTCGCGAATCAGCAGCGGAAGCCAGCTGGTCAATAAATAGAAAATCAGCAGCCCCAGAAAGTAGGTCATGCACAGCATCATGGTACCGACGAGATAACGGGGGGAGAAAATGACGGCCAGGGCCGATTTGTCTTTCACCTGGCCGACTTCACGCAGCTCAAACTCAACCTGTTCAGGCAGCGGGGCGATACGACGCAGAATGGCGGCAATACGCTGCGATGGCTGGCGCTTGACCACCAGATAGCGCGCCGACTCCGGCAGTAAGAACACCAGCGCGACGGCAAGCAGCAGAGGCATCACGCCGCCCAGAATCAGGACGCTTTGCCAGCCGTAGTGCGGGATCATCCAGGCCGAGAGGAATCCACCCAGCGAAGAGCCCATCGGGAACCCGACAAACATCAGATTGACCAGCAAAGCGCGACGGCGTTCCGGCGCATACTCGCTCATCAGCGTTGCTGCGTTTGGCATGGCGGCGCCCAGCCCGAGGCCGGTCAGAAAGCGCAGCAGCGTCAGTTGATTGAGGCTGGTGGCGAAAGCGGTCAACAGACTAAAGCTTCCGAAAACCACAATTGACATGAGCAGAACTTTTTTTCGGCCAATGCGGTCGGCCAACGGGCCTGCGGTCAGCGCCCCCACCGCCAGACCGACGAGCGCAGCGCTCATCACCGGGCCTAACGCGGATTTTTCCACACCCCATTCCTGTACCAGGTCAGAGGCAATAAAGCCGATGATGGCGGTATCAAACCCGTCCATCGCGACGGTGATAAAACACAGGGCCAGAATCATCCACTGGTACTTCGTAAACGGATGTTCGTTGATAAAAGCCTGAATATCGATGGTTGTCTTATTCATACAGCATTCCTGGCAGCCGGAGCGGGGGACGGTGTCGGGCAATTGCCGCCTCTCTCGCTGTCGTTAATGTGATTTGTGCGATAATCGAACGCATCGCCGTTAATCGCTCATTTATCAAACCACTGAACCTGGCCTCAGGCAACGCAACTGGCCCAGGAAGCGTGCGATTATCGTTCGCTTTCACGGGTTCGACGCGCAAGAATTATTTTATTTACATTAAAATCATGATGTTACTGACTATTCTCGCCGGGCGAGTTATGGCGTTAATTGTGATGGGCTTAACAGACGCTGGCGATCGCCCGTCAAACGCCGCGAACGGTGCTTTTCCTGCGTAAGATTGTCAGGAAAGAGTATCCTGCAAGGCCGACCTGGACTATCCTTGTCAGCGTCTGGCACGCGCGTGTCCGCGTGCGCTTTTTTTGGCTGAAAGGAGTAAAAAAATGGCGACAGGAAAGTCCTGCTCTCGCTGGTTTGCGGCTATTGCGGCCTTATTAATGGTGGTTAGCCTGAGTGGGTGTTTCGATAAAGAAGGCGATCAGCGCAAAGCGTTTATCGACTTCCTGCAAAATACGGCAATGCGTAGCGGCGAACGTCTGCCGACGCTGACTGCCGATCAGAAAAAACAGTTTGGTCCTTTTGTTTCCGATTACGCGGTGATTTACGGCTATTCACAGCAGGTAAGTCAGGCTATGGATGCGGGTCTGCGTCCGGTCGTAGACAGCGTGAATGCGATTCGCGTGGCGCAGGATTATGTGACTCAGCGTGAACCGCTGCGTCAGGCAAACGGCGCGCTGGGCGTGCTGAGCCAGCAGCTGGAAAATGCGAAAATGCAGGCCGATGGCGCACATAGCGCGCTGAAGCAGAGCGACGATCTGAAACCGGTCTTTGACCAGGTTTACAGCAAAGTCGTGACCGCCCCAGCGAACGCACTGCAGCCGCTGATTCCTGCTGCGCAGGTCTTTACTCAGCAACTGGTGCAGGTGGGTGATTTTATCGCTCAGCAAAATGCTCAGGTGAGCTTCGTGGCAAACGGGATTCAGTTCCCGACCTCGCAGCAGGCCAGCCAGTATAACGCTCTGATTGGCCCGCTGGCTGCCCAGCATCAGGCTTTCAACCAGGCGTGGACGGCGGCGGTTAACGCAACGCGTTAACCGGTTCGCCAACCCGGGTCAGGCGTTGACCTCGACCCGGGTCGCTTCAGCTTACCCTCACTTCACCTGCGGGTTGACGCAGTTCTTCTCAACCTTGCCATTCAGCGCATCAATCAAATTGTCTACCGCACAAGCCGCCATATTGTAGCGGGTATCATGAGTGGCAGAACCGATATGCGGCAGCGCGACGACGTTCGGCAGGCTTAATAGCGGCGACTCTTTCGCCAGTGGCTCCTGCTCGAAAACGTCCAGACCCGCCGCGTGGATTTGGCCATTCTGCAACGCGGCAATCAACGCCTTCTCATCGACAACCGGGCCGCGCCCCGCATTGATAAAGATGGCGGAGGGCTTCATTCTGGCGAATTTTTCCGCGTTGAACAGGTGGTGAGTTTCGGCGGTCAGCGGCAGAATCAGACAGACAAAGTCGGCTTCCTGCAGCAGCGTATCCAGATCGCAGTAACGCGCGTTAAAACGTTCTTCCGCCTGCGGGTGGCGGCTGCGGGCGTTATACAGAATCGGCATGCCAAAACCGGCGTGCGCGCGCTGCGCCAGGGCCATCCCGATACGGCCCATGCCGACGATCCCCAGCGTTTTATGGTGCACATCGCTGCCGAACCAGTCCGGGCCGATGCTTTTCGTCCACTCCCCGGCTTTCACCCGGTTAGCCACCTCCACCACCCGACGGGAAGTGCTGAGCACCAGCGCCATCACCGTATCGGCAACGGTTTCGGTCAGCACGGTCGGCGTATGCATCAGCAGCACCTTGCGCGCATTCAGCGCCCCAACGTCGAAGTTGTCATAGCCGACGGAAATGGTGGAGGTCGCACGAAGCCTGGGCATTTTCTCCAGTAACGCGGCGTCAACTTTTTCGCTCGACCCCAGCAGACCTTCCGCCTGGGCAAAGGCTTCCGCATGCTGCTGGACGGTGTCAGGGCTCAGGTTTTTCACCCGAGTGACGGTAAAGTGTTTTTCCAGACGTTGCTGCAGGTCGTCGGGAAGCGTTTTATAGAGAATAACGGACGGCTTCATGCGGATCTCCGTAAGTAGTAAAGGTCAGGCGTGACGAGCGCCGATAGGGAGCTTTTGATTGTTAGCAGGCTTAACAATTAAAGTAAGCCATACCGAGGCAAAAAGCGCCACTCCCATGAAAATGTATGAGGCTGACGGACTACCGGTGGTGCCGTTCAGGTAGCCTACAAACCACGAGCCAAAGAATGAACCTAATGCCCCCATGCTGTTGATGAGCGCCATTGCGCCGCCGGCGACGTTACGCGGCAGCATTTCCGGAATGATGGCGAAGAACGGGCCGTAAGGGGCGTACATTGCCGCGCCGGCAATCACCAGCAGCGTATAAGAGGCCCAGAAATGGTTAGCGCCGACGGCCCAGGAGCCGATAAAAGCCAGCCCGCCAATCAGCAGCAGCGGCCAGACGAACAGTTTACGGTTCTGCATCTTATCGGACGCCCAGGAGACGACGATCATCGCAATCGTCGCGGCCAGATAAGGCACCGAAGAGAGCCAGCCGACTTCCACCATCCCCATATTGACGCCGCCGCTGCGGATAATTGACGGCAGCCACAGAACAAAACCGTACACGCCGATGCTCCAGGCAAAATACTGCATGCACAGCAGAATGACGTTACGTGAGCGGAAGGCTTCGCCGTAGTTACGCACGGCTTTAATACCCTGCTGTTCGCTCTCCAGCTGCGCCTGCAGCGCGGCTTTTTCGTTTTCCGACAGCCAGTTCACCTGCGACGGTTTATCTTTGACCAGCACCCACCAGCAGAAGGCCCAGAGGACGGCCGGAACGCCTTCAATAATAAACATTTCACGCCAGCCGAAGGACTGAATCAGGTAACCGGAGACCACCGACATCCACAGTACCGTGACCGGATTCCCAAGGATTAAGAAGGTGTTGGCGCGTGAACGTTCTGATTTGGTAAACCAGTTACTGATGTAAATCAGCATCGTCGGCATGACGGCCGCTTCAACGACGCCGAGAATAAAACGGATCGCCGCCAGCGCCGGAATATTGTGCACCATCCCGGTCAGCGAGGCGCAGGCGCCCCACAGGATCAGGCAGATGAAAATCAACTTACGTACACTACGGCGTTCAGCATAAATCGCCCCCGGGATCTGGAAGAAGAAATAACCGAGGAAGAAAAGGGCGCCAAGAAGCGATGAGATACCTTTGGTAATGCCTAAATCTTCCGTAATGCCCGCTGCCGAAGCAAAACTGAAGTTTGCGCGATCAAGATACGCCAGGCTATACGTGATAAACACGATAGGCATGATGTACCACCAGCGTTTGGTTGCATTGGTAGAGCTGTTCATAGGCTTGCCTCTAAAGTTGAGGTTCATGACGCCGCCGCCGTATGTAGGGTACAGAGGAGGCCGTTATTATTACGCCGGTCCGGGCTATTCGCCCAGCGCCCCGCGTGTGGGTAATCCTTCGCTGTCGCCCTGGACCTGAATGGCCAGCGCGCCAATTTTGTTGCCGCGCCGTATCGCTTGTTGCAGCGTTTTGCCCTCCAGCAGAGCGCTAATCACGCCGACGGCAAAACCATCGCCGGCGCCCACGGTATCGACGACGTTATCGACTTTGACGGCTGCGACGGCGCCCTGTTCGCCCGCGGCGGTTTTGAACCAGGCGCCGTCGCTGCCGGTTTTAATGATCACGGCCTGAACGCCGCGCGTGAGATAGAAATCGGCAATCCCTTGCGGAGTTTGTTGGCCGGTGAGGATCATGCCTTCTTTGATGCCCGGCAGAACCCAGTCGGCCTGAAAGGCGAGGTGATTGAGTTTTTCCACCATCTCGGCTTCGCTTTTCCACAGCACCGGGCGCAGATTCGGATCGAACGAGATAGTCTTCCCCTGGGCCTTCATGGCGGCGGCGGCTTGCTCCAGCAGAGCGTATGAACTCTCCGACAGCGCGGCGGCCACGCCGCTGAGGTGCAGATGGCGAGCGCTGGCGAAGTAATCGGCGCGAAAATCCTCTGGCGACAGATGGCTGGCGGCGGAACCTTTGCGGAAGTATTCCACAATGGGATCGGTTCCATTTTCAACTTTAGATTTCATCTGAAAGCCGGTTGCGTAGCGGCTGTCTTCACGGACGCCGCGCGCATCAATCCCTTCTTTGGCCAACGAACGAAGGACAAAGCGGCCGAAACTGTCTTGACCCACGCGGCTAACCCAGCCGACTTTCAGCCCCAGACGAGCCAGGCCGGTGGCGACATTCAGCTCCGCGCCGGCGACGCGTTTCATAAAGTGTTCTACTTCGGCCAGATCGCCGCTTTCCGTCGCGACAAACATCGCCATCGCTTCGCCGATGGTGACGACATCTAATGTGTTTTCCATGACTTATTCCTCGCGTAACAAATTCACATAGCGACGGGTGACGGCCGTCAGATCGTGACCCACCAGCGGAAATTCGATCCCGCGTGGGGCATCGGCAGGCAGGTTGGCGAGCAGCGCCAGCCAGCGAGCAGGGGCCTCGTCAGGAGGGACGGCGCGAAAGTGCGCATGATGCGGCTCTGCGGCTTTGACGTGGATGTAGCTGACGGCGGGCGCCAGATGACGTGCGGCCTCTTCCGGCGAATCGCCGACCCACAGCCAGTTACCCATGTCGAAGGTCAGCGTGACGGGCAGCTGATTCACCCGACAGGCGGCTTTAAAGCGCTGCATTGGCGCAAGCTGGCCGCAGTCGGTCTGGTCGTTTTCTACCACCAGCGTCATGCCGCTCTCCTGCAGGATGCGGCGCAGCGATTCCAGACTGTTGTTATGGGTAAAATGGCCGAGCGACAGTTTTAACCACAGGGCGTTAAGGGTCTGCGCTTCCTGCAACAGCGTCGGCAGACGCGGGTTAAGCGCACCATTCGCTTCAAACAAGGCTTCCGGTGCGGAGTAGCAGGTCAGCAGGTTGTGGTGCTCGATGGTGGCGGCCAGCGCTGGCAACTGCTTGAGCTCGTCGGCGCTGAATAGCTCGCGGCGAATCTCCACGCCATCGGCGCCGGATCCGGCGATAAACGGCAGTACGGCGGACTGACCGCCAAGTTCTTTAAGGCAATCATGACCATAGGCGGCGGTCACGACAATAATTTTTCTGGCCATCTGACAAACTCCCGGTAGCGCTGTAGCGAATCACACTATTACGCTAGATGGTACCGGTTCCAAAGAAAAGCAGAGGATGTCTAATTTATGATCACCATCACGAAGGAAGGTTAGCGGGAGGTCGATCCCCGCACGATCAGCTCGCCGGAGAAGACCCGTTCGCAGATGGGGTCGGTAGTGCCTTCAATCCGGCGCACCACCTGCTCAACCGCGGCATAGCCAATCTGCCACGTGGGCTGTTTGAGCGTGGTAATACCCACGCCCGCCAGCTCCGCCCACTCCAGTTCATCGAAGCCGAGCAGGCCGATGTCGCTGCCCCAGACCAGGTCGATTCGCTTGAGTGCGCGCGCAACCTGTAGCGTCAGGGCGCCGTTGGCGGAAATCAGCGCCTTGCGCATGCCGCGGTGGCGGGAGTGGAACTGGCGCAGCACCGTATCGAGCATGGCGCCGTCGTTGAGTGGAACTTCCGCGTTTTCCGCGACGATGCCGCTGTAGCGCTGGAGGGTGGCGCGAAACGCGCTCAGGCGTTCGCGACGGGTGTTCACCGAACCGAGCGGCTCGCTGAGGAACAGCAGGGCTTCAAATCCTTTCTCCACCAGATGTTCTGTGGCGGTGGTCGCGGCCTGGGTGTTGTCCAGACCGACGACATCACAGGCGAAGTCCGGGATTTTGCGGTCAATGAGCACCATCGGCAGCGCCGACTGCTGCAGGCGATTCAGCCCCTCTTCACGCATTCCGACGGCGTTGACCACGATCCCCTCAACCTGGTAGCTGCGCAGCAGGTCGAGATAGTGCAGCTCCTGGTTGAGCTCGTTATTGGTATTACACACCAGCAGAGTGAAGCCCTTTTCACGACAGGCCGCTTCGATGCCGCTGAGAACATTGACCGAGTAGGGGTTGGTGATATCGGCGATGATCAGGCCAATCAGCCGGGTACGACCATGTTTCAGGCCGCGGGCCATCAGGCTGGGGCGGTAGTTGAGTTCGGCAATCGCTTTTTCAATGCGCGCCAGCAGGTCATCGGAAAGCAGGTGCTTCTCGCCATTGAGGTAGCGTGAAATGCTGGTTTTGCCGGTGTTTGCGGCTTTCGCCACATCGCTAATGGTTGCTCGCGCCGCTTTCGCCATGATGGCTTCCTTTGCTGAAATCTGGAGAACACCTTAGCGCGAAAATCTGCTATATCAAGCATTTTGCCCGGCAAGCGGCGCTTACCGGGCGAAGGAGACGGCGGTCGCGGTCGACTGCCGGACTTACTGGAGCGGACTCAGGGTGATTTCTACGCGACGGTTTTGCGCTTTCCCTTCCGTCGTGCTGTTGCTGGCGATAGGGTTCGCCGGGCCCATGCCGCTGGTGCGAATACGGTTTGCCGTCACGCCCTGGGTGATGAGGGCGCTGGCCACGCTGTCGGCACGTTGCTGCGACAGGCGCATATTCAGTTCCTGACTGCCGGTGCTGTCGGTATAGCCCACGACGTTAACCGCGGTTTTCTCATACTCTTTCAGCACCATGGCCACGCCGGTGAGGGTGTTTGCTCCGGCCGGTTTCAGGTTGGCGCTGCTGCTGTCAAAGGTGACATTATTTGGCATGTTCAGCACGATGTTATCGCCATTTCGCGTCACGCTGACGCCCGTTCCCTGCATTTTCTCGCGCAGTTTTGCTTCCTGCACATCCATGTAATAACCGATGCCGCCGCCCAGCGCCGCACCGGCCGCTGCGCCAATCAGCGCGCCTTTGCCGCGATCTTTTTTCGACGAGGAGAGTGCGCCGACGCCCGCGCCGACCAGCGAGCCGATCCCGGCGCCGATGCCGGATTTCCCGGCTTCACGTTCGCCGCTATACGGGTTGGTGGTACAGCCAGAAATCGCCAGGGTGCCGCTAACCACAGCCGCAATCATGAGTACGCGTTTTTTCATCTTCTTTCCTTAATCCTTTTTATTCTTTGTCACAGCGTGCGTGACGGTTGATTATGACGTCCCGTTACGTAGAAAATTCCCCGGACCGGCACTCTTTTTGTAAATAACATTGAACGGTCATGTCACAGGCCGTCACAACCCTGCATTCGCTGACCAGGAGCTCGCTTTGCCAACCTCATCTGCAACCAAAACCATCTTAACCGCGGCTCACTGGGGGCCTATGCTGGTTGAAACGGATGGTGAAAATATCCTCTCTTCCCGCGGTGCGCTGGAGACCGCTTTCGCCAACTCCCTGCAAACCGCCGTGCGCGAGCAGGTACACAGCAAAACCCGTGTCCGCTATCCGATGGTACGTAAAGGTTTCCTTGCCGCGCCGGAGAGTCCGCAGGGCGTGCGCGGCCAGGACGAGTTTGTGCGGGTGAGCTGGCAGGAGGCGTTGGATCTTATCCACGCGCAGCATCGGCGGATTCGGGAAAGCTACGGCCCGGCATCGATTTTTGCCGGCTCCTACGGCTGGCGCTCTAACGGCGTGCTCCACAAGGCGGCGACGTTGCTGCAGCGCTATATGAGCCTGGCAGGCGGATATACCGGGCATCTGGGGGACTATTCCACCGGCGCGGCGCAGGCGATCATGCCCTATGTGGTTGGCGGCAATGAAGTTTATCAGCAGCAGACCAGCTGGCCGATGGTGCTGGAGCACAGCGATGTAGTGGTGCTGTGGAGTGCCAACCCGCTGAATACGCTAAAAATTGCCTGGAATGCTTCCGATGAGCAGGGGATCCCGTGGTTTGACCGCCTGCGTCAGAGCGGGAAGCGGGTGATCTGTATCGATCCGATGCGATCGGAAACGGCGGAGTTCTTTGGCGAGGCGGGCGAATGGATCGCTCCGCATATGGGGACGGACGTCGCGATGATGCTCGGCATTGCCCATACGCTGGTCGAAAACCACTGGCAGGATGATGAGTTTCTCGCCCGCTGTACCAGCGGCTATGACGTTTTTGCCCGCTATCTGACCGGTGAAAGCGATGGCACGCCGAAAACCGCAGAGTGGGCGGCGGAGATTTGCGGCGTTAGCGCGGACAAGATCCGCGAACTGGCGGCGCTCTTCCACAACCATACCACCATGCTGATGTCCGGCTGGGGGATGCAGCGCCAGCAGTTTGGCGAGCAGAAGCACTGGATGCTGGTGACGCTTGCCGCGATGCTGGGGCAGATTGGTACCCCCGGCGGCGGTTTCGGCCTTTCCTACCACTTTGCCAACGGCGGCAATCCGACCCGCCGGGCGGCGGTGCTGGCGTCGATGCAAGGCTGTGTGGCGGGCGGCACCGAGGCGGTCGAAAAAATACCGGTGGCGCGTATTGTGGAAGCGCTGGAAAACCCCGGCGCGCCGTATCAACACAACGGAATGGACCGGCATTTCCCGGATATTCGCTTTGTCTGGTGGTGCGGCGGCGCGAACTTTACCCATCATCAGGATACCAACCGCCTGATTCGGGCCTGGCAGAAACCGGAGCTTATCGTCATTTCGGAGTGCTTCTGGACCGCCGCCGCCCGCCATGCCGATATTGTCCTGCCGGCGACCACCTCGTTTGAACGGCACGATATGACCATGACCGGCGATTACAGTAACCAACACCTGGTGCCGATGAAACGCGTGGTCGCGCCCCGCGATGAAGCCCGGGATGATTTTGACGTCTTTGCCGATCTCAGCGAGCGCTGGGAAGAGGGCGGGCGCGCGCGTTTTACCGAAGGGAAAACCGATCTGCAGTGGCTGGAGACCTTCTATCAGATCGCCGCGCAACGCGGGGCGAGCCAGCAGGTGACGCTGCCGCCATTTGATCAGTTCTGGCAGGCTAACCAGCTGATTGAAATGCCGGAAAACCCGGAAAATGCCCGTTTTGCCCGCTTTGCGGCATTCCGTGCCGATCCGCAAGCTAATCCGCTAAAAACCGCCAGCGGCAAAATGGAGATTCACTCTCCAACCATTGCCGGCTTTGCCTACCCGGACTGCCCACCGCACCCGATGTGGCTGGAGCCGGACGAGTGGCACGGCAATGCTCAGCCCGGACAGCTGCAGGTGCTGTCCGCTCATCCGGCGCATCGTCTGCACAGCCAGCTCAACCATACGTCGCTGCGCGAAAAGTACGCTGTTGCCGGGCGCGAGCCGTTAACCCTTCATCCGCGGGACGCGCAGGCGCGCAATATTGCCGATGGCGACATCGTGCGCGTATGGAACGCGCGCGGCCAGGTGCTGGCTGGCGCCGTGGTGACGGAGGGCATTCGTCCAGGGGTTATCTGTTTACACGAAGGGGCCTGGCCCGATATTGACCCGCAGGCCGGTATTTGCAAAAACGGCGCGGTGAATGTTCTGACCAAAGATATTCCGACCTCGCGACTGGGCAACGGCTGCGCCGGGAATACGGCGCTGGCGTGGCTGGAAAAATATGACGGCCCCGCGCTGACGCTTACGGCGTTTGATCCGCCGGCCAACGCATAATCCAGGTCGGCTGTAGCGTATCGTCCTGCCATGCGCAGTCTTCTATCCGGAAGCCTTGCGCATGGTAGAAATTCACCGCCTGAATATTTTTCTGGTAAACCTCAAGACTGAGCCAGAGGTAGTGCTGTTTGACCTCGTTCAGCAGCGCGCTGCCGATGCCGCGGCGGATAGCGTCCGGCGCGACAAACAGCGCACCGATAAAGCGGGATTCCATCACGCTGACAAAACCCTTTATCGTCGCGTCCTCTTCCCACACCCAGGTGCTGGCGGCGGGCAGGTAGACATCGCGCACGACGGCGATGCTCTCGTGCCAGTACGTTTCGTCGATAAAGGGATGGGCATGAATCGTGCTCTCCAGCCACAGGGCGAGCAGCGGGCCGATCTCTTTAGCGTCCCACTTGCGGATCATCATCGCCTCCCGGGTGACAGAAGCAGCTCGTCACATGATCGTTGACCAGGCCGCAGGCTTGCATAAAGGAGTAGCAGATGGTGGAGCCGACAAACTTAAAACCACGCTTTTTCAGCGCCTTTGAGAGCGCGTCGGACGCTGGTGTGGTGGTGGGGATCTCCGCCAGCGTGGCGGCATGGGAGATCTGTGGCTGATTATCGACGAAAGACCAGACAAAATCGGTGAAGGATTCGCCGCTCTCTTCCATGGTCAGGAAGGCGCGGGCGTTGCCAATAATGGCCTGAATTTTCCCGCGGTGGCGAATAATTCCGGCGTCCTGAAGCAGGCGTTCAATATCGGCCTCATTCATGGCGGCGACGCGAAGCGGATCGAACTGATGAAAGGCCTGACGGTAGTTTTCACGCTTTTTCAGGACCGTAATCCACGACAGCCCGGCCTGCTGGCCCTCGAGGCAGATCATTTCGAACAGTTTAACGGCATCTCTTTGCGCAACGCCCCACTCGTTATCATGATACTGGATATAAAGCGGGTCCTGGCTTACCCATCCGCAACGCTGCATGTCTCTCTCCCTTTAGTCATAAAACTTACGTGTTCGCCTTGACGGCTGAAAGATAAAGATAATAGTTAATACAGGGATACTACCCTCAAATATACCTGCCATTATTCAGGTTGCATGTGCATTGGCTGTATTCGTTCGCCCAATCACATTATTCAGGGTATTCAGGTGAATCCCGTTCCATAAAAACACAGCAATAATGCCAGGTTGGCTCTTTTCTGGAGTCGCATTAATGATAATAAAGAAATGCAATGGCCTTCGGGGGATGATTCTGCCGGCGTGTGTGGTCGTCTGGGGCTCGTTTGCCAGTGACGCGCATGCCTGGCAACAGGAATATATCGCTATCGATACCAAAAGTAATACCCCTGAACGCTATACGTGGGATAGCGATCGCCAACCGCGCTATGAAGATATTCTGGCAGAGCGTATGAATGCGTCCGGCGATCTTCCCGGTATTGCGCTGAATCAGGCGGTGGTACCGCCGGATAGCGGCCGCGGGATGAGCGTGGGGTGGAATTTTACGCTGGGCAACGGTATCACTTCCGGCCCGGTGGCGAGTTTGCGTAGCGAGGTGATATCGACCGCTCCCGCGCGCCGCGCGTCAGACAACCCCTACGTAAATACGCTTGGCTGGCGGATGGATTATCAGGCGCTATGGGGCGTCCATCCGTGGGCGCAAGTGAGCTATAACCAGCCGCTCTCTGCGGATCTGACTGGGCCTAATCGCGGGCAGGATGGCGCCTGGCGCGATGTCACCTTCGGGGCGGATATGGCGCTCAGTTCACACCTTGCGGCCTGGGCGGCATTATCGCAGGCGGAGAATACGGCAGCGGGCGCCAGCTATCTCTATGTGATGGGGGTGAGCGCCAACTTTTAGCCTTTTTTTAGCATGCGTGAAACGTTATTGTTACCTAATAAACACAGTAATGGCGCATTGTTGTAAGATAGTAATCACTAACTTATTTCTGCTGCTGCCATGTCCCTATCTTTTTCGATGTCATTCATTCCGGCTTACATGCATTTCATTCCCTGCTGATGGCATTTCATGCCTTTTTTACCCTGGCGTTCGGCTGGCTTCGCTATTGTGGCGACAGTTAATTATTCAGGATATCTGCTATGAACGCTGCAAACAGTCAATATACCCGCTGGCTTACGCTGGCCGGCACGATCGTCACACAATTCGCGCTGGGATCGGTTTATACATGGAGTTTGTTCAACAGTTCCCTTTCCGCAAAACTGGACGAACCGGTAAGCCAGGTGGCTTTCTCTTTCGGTCTGTTAAGCCTCGGTCTGGCGCTATCCTCTTCCGTCGCCGGTAAACTGCAGGAACGCTTTGGCGTCAGACGCGTCACCATGGCTTCCGGTATTTTGCTGGGGCTTGGCTTTTTCCTTACCGCTCACGCCAACAGCCTGATGATGCTCTGGCTGAGCGCGGGCCTGTTGGTGGGGCTGGCGGATGGCGCGGGCTATCTGCTGACGCTCTCCAACTGCGTGAAGTGGTTCCCGGAGCGTAAAGGACTGATTTCCGCCTTTTCCATTGGTTCCTATGGCCTCGGTAGCCTCGGGTTCAAATTTATTGATACCCACCTGCTGGCCACCGTCGGGCTGGAGAAAACCTTTATTATCTGGGGCGCCATTGTCCTGGTGATGATTATTTTCGGCGCCACCTTAATGAAAGATGCGCCGAATCATACCGCCGCTTCTCGTAATGGCGTGGTGGAGAATGACTTCACGCTGGCCGAGTCGATGCGTAAACCGCAGTACTGGATGCTCGCCGTGATGTTCCTGACTGCCTGCATGAGTGGCCTGTATGTTATTGGCGTAGCAAAAGATATCGCGCAAGGGATGGTGCATCTGGATGTCGCGACGGCGGCGAATGCGGTCACCGTTATCTCTATCGCCAACCTGAGCGGACGTCTGGTTCTGGGGATTCTGTCGGATAAAATTTCCCGTATCCGCGTCATTACTATCGGTCAGGTGGTTTCACTGGTCGGCATGGCTGCGCTGCTGTTTGCCCCGCTGAACGCCACAACCTTCTTTGCCGCGATTGCCTGCGTCGCCTTTAACTTCGGTGGAACGATTACCGTGTTCCCGTCGCTGGTCAGTGAATTCTTCGGTCTGAATAACCTGGCAAAAAACTACGGCGTCATCTATCTGGGCTTTGGTATCGGCAGCATCTGCGGATCGTTGATTGCCTCGCTGTTCGGCGGCTTCTACGTGACCTTCTGCGTTATCTTTGCCCTGCTGATTCTCTCCCTGGCGCTCTCCACAACGATTCGCCAGCCGAAAGGTGAAGCCTACAACGCAGCCCACGCCTGATACGCCATCTTTGCGACGTCATACCGGCATTTCCTGAGCTATTCGTGCCTGTCCAACCAAATATTTTGTAAATGTTTGGTTGGATCACATTCCCGCCTGATACTTTTTTCTTTCTCTGTGGTCTACTTAGCGCGCTTTATAGAGGTTTCTTATACTCACCGCCCTTCAAACTGCCTTATTGTTGACTGCGCTCGTTCGCCTCAGTCACTGCTTGAGTAAGCACCAGAGGATCACGAGCCTGTCGCCTCAAGGCATCTCGAATGGGGTTGAGTCGTTAATCAACCTGAACGCACCCTATTAACCTGCCCGCTTATATTGCGTGAGTCAGGCGGTTTTATCTCTTCTTTTTCCAGGTTTCATGCATGAATTATATTAGAACGATGACACAGCAGAAAGTCAGTCTCTGGCTGGCGCTGTACATCGGCTGGTTTATGAACGTTGCTGTGCTGTTCCGTCGCCTTGATGGTTATGCGCAGGAATTTACCCTCTGGAAAGGGCTTTCCGGGATTGTGGAACTGGTTGCCACCGTGCTGGTGACATTTTTCCTGCTGCGTATTCTGTCGCTGCTGGGCCGACGCGTCTGGCGAATACTCGCCACGCTGGTGGTGATTTTCTCCGCTGCCGCCAGCTATTACATGACCTTCCTGAACGTGGTGATTGGTTACGGCATCATTGCGTCGGTCATGACCACGGATATCGACCTGTCTCAGGAAGTGGTTGGCTGGTATTTGATTCTGTGGCTGACCCTGGTCAGCGCACCGCCGCTGCTGCTTATCTGGAGCAACCGCTGTCAACACACGCTGCTGCGGCAAATTCGGACGCCGGGCCAGCGGGTAAAAAATATCGCTATCGTTGCCCTCGCCGGGTTGATGGTCTGGGGGCCGATTCGTCTGCTCGAACTGCGGCAGAAGGACATTGAGCGTAGCTCTGAAGTTGATATGCCGAGCTACGGCGGGGTGATCGCCAACTCGTATCTGCCATCGAACTGGCTTTCCGCGCTGGGGCTGTACGCCTGGGCGCAGGTGGATGAGTCCTCAGATAACAAGTCGTTGGTCAACCCGGCAAAGAAATTCACCTATGTTGAGCCGCAGGGCCTGGATGATACCTACGTGGTGTTCATTATCGGTGAAACTACCCGCTGGGACCATATGGGAATCCTGGGTTATAACCGCAATACCACGCCGAAGCTGGCGCAGGAGAAAAACCTGGTGGCCTTCCGCGGCTACTCCTGCGATACCGCGACCAAACTCTCTCTGCGCTGCATGTTTGTGCGTGAGGGCGGGGCGGAAGACAATCCGCAGCGAACGCTGAAAGAGCAAAACGTCTTTGCTGTCCTGCACCAGCTCGGCTTTACCGGCGATCTGTATGCGATGCAGAGCGAGATGTGGTTCTACAGCAATACCATGGCGAACAGCATCGCCTATCGCGAGCAGATTGGCGCGGAGCCGCGTAACCGCGGCAAAAGCGTGGACGACATGCTGCTGGTGGATGAGGTTAAGCGTTCTCTGATGAAGAATGATCATGGTAAGCACCTGATTATTCTCCATACCAAAGGTTCGCACTTTAACTATACCCAGCGTTACCCGCGCAGCTTTGCGCAATGGCAGCCGGAGTGTGTGGGGGTGGACAACAAATGCTCGAAAGCGGAGCTGATCAACTCTTATGATAATAGCGTGACCTACGTCGATCACTTTATCGTGAGCGTGCTGGATCAGCTGCGTGATAAGAAGGCGATTGTGTTCTATGCCGCCGATCACGGAGAGTCTATCAACGAGCATGAGCACCTGCACGGTACGCCGCGTAAGATGGCGCCGCCGGAACAGTTCCGCGTGCCGATGATGGTGTGGATGTCGGATAAGTATCTGGCTGCGCCAGATCATGCCGCTGCGTTTGCCCGCCTCAAAGAGCAGGCGGCGATGAAAGTTCCGCGTCGTCACGTTGAGCTGTATGACACCATCATGGGCTGCCTGGGCTATACCTCGCCGGACGGCGGGATTAATGAGAATAACAACTGGTGCCGCGTTGCCGACGCGGGGAAAACCGTGGCGAAATAGCGGGAGTGGCGAGTTTCTCGCCGCTTGAGCTATTTTTTCCAAATAAGGCATTGACGGGTGTGAGTCTCAGCAGTAAGATGCGCCCCGCATTCGGTGATTGGCGCAGCCTGGTAGCGCACTTCGTTCGGGACGAAGGGGTCGGAGGTTCGAATCCTCTATCACCGACCAAATTTAAAAAGCCTGCTCAACGAGCAGGCTTTTTTGCATCTGCGGCCGACGAGGATGAGAACTTCCGGGGGCAGAATGACGTTGAGCTGCGGGTCGGGCGCAACGATGCCGGGGGGTGATAGTTAACCAAAGTCACAAAAAAGGCACGAATCCTTGTTTCATGTTGCCTGTTAACTATTTTGTGACATCTTCCATTGTATTTTTTTATATCTCTAAGGCTCTTTTTTCGCGAAGCTTATGGATAACGGCAGCATTTTCCGCTGTGCGTTTTAACGTTCGCGCTATTAATCGCTCACATATTGGCCACATCGCAATAAATTTTCACCATTTACCAGAATTGCTTATCACTGGCTGTTATCGGGTATTAAGTTATTTATGCTGCCTGCTTGCTGCTAGCATAAATTTCTCTGCTGAAAATAGCGTCCTGAAGTTTTTTTAATCTTTGCCTGCTGATTCTCACCCCGGATGTAAAACCCGGTTAGCTGTATTGACGTTTACGCATTCTGTTGACAGATTGTAGGGCATGAGGGGCATTTCATGGAGAATCCGCACTGCAACTCAGGCGTTTTTGTGAAAGGAATCCCCATCTCTCTCAATGCCTTCGGGCACCACCGACCGGACCGGGTATATTCTAATAGTTCGAGCAACGGGAAGGCGGCAAGCTGAGCATCCCCGGCAGCATAGATAACTATGTGACTGGGGCTATCGGGCGTAGCCAACGCATCCGTAGTGCGAAATATGATGAATAAAAATAAATAAAGGCCTGGCGGATATATGCAAACAACATCACATTTGGAGCAGAATAATGAGTATTTCCTTGAAAAAGTCAGGGATGCTGAAGCTTGGTCTGAGCCTGGTCGCCCTGACCGTTGCTGCAAGCGTTCAGGCTAAGACCCTGGTTTATTGTTCTGAAGGTTCGCCGGAAGGCTTTAACCCACAGCTATTCACTTCTGGTACCACCTATGACGCCAGCTCGGTACCCATCTATAACCGTCTGGTGGAATTTAAAACCGGTACTACGGAAGTTATTCCAGGCCTGGCGGAAAAATGGGAAGTGAGCGCGGACGGCAAAACCTATACGTTCCACCTGCGTCAGGGCGTGAAGTGGCAGGATAATAAAGACTTTAAACCTACTCGCGATTTGAATGCTGACGACGTGGTATTCTCGTTCGATCGCCAGAAAAACGCGCAAAACCCGTACCATAAAGTGTCTGGCGGCAGCTATGAATACTTCGAAGGCATGGGCCTGCCTGACCTGATTAGCGAAGTGAAGAAAGTTGACGATAAAACCGTCCAGTTTGTGCTGACCCGCCCGGAATCGCCGTTCCTTGCCGATCTCGCCATGGACTTCGCCTCTATTCTGTCAAAAGAGTATGCTGACAACATGCTGAAAGCCGGTACGCCGGAGAAAGTGGACCTGAACCCAATCGGTACCGGCCCGTTCCAGCTGCTGCAGTATCAGAAAGACTCCCGTATTCTGTATAAAGCCTTCCCGGGCTACTGGGGCACCAAGCCGAAAATCGATCGCCTGGTCTTCTCTATCACCCCTGATGCTTCCGTGCGCTACGCGAAACTGCAGAAAAATGAATGCCAGATCATGCCGTACCCGAACCCGGCAGATATCGCGAGCATGAAACAAGATAAAAACATTACCCTGCTGGAACAGCCGGGCCTGAACGTCGGCTATCTCTCCTTCAACACCGAGAAGAAACCGCTGGATAACGTCAAGGTCCGCCAGGCGCTGACCTATGCGGTCAATAAAGAAGCGATTATCAAAGCCGTTTACCAGGGCGCAGGCCAGGCGGCGAAGAACCTGATTCCGCCGACCATGTGGGGCTATAACGACGACGTTAAAGACTACACTTACGATCCGGAAAAAGCGAAAGCGCTGCTGAAAGAAGCGGGTCTGGAGAAAGGCTTCTCCATCGATCTGTGGGCGATGCCTGTACAGCGTCCGTACAACCCGAACGCGCGCCGTATGGCGGAGATGATTCAGGCTGACTGGGCCAAAATCGGCGTGCAGGCCAAGATAGTCACCTACGAGTGGGGCGAGTATCTGAAGCGTGCGAAAGCAGGCGAGCACCAGACCGTCATGATGGGCTGGACCGGCGACAACGGGGATCCGGATAACTTCTTCGCCACCCTGTTCAGCTGTGCGGCGGCAAAAGACGGCTCGAACTACTCTCGCTGGTGCTACAAGCCGTTTGAAGATCTGATTCAGCCGGCACGTGCGACCGACGACCACAACAAACGTATCGAGCTCTACAAGCAGGCTCAGGTGGTGATGCATGACCAGGCTCCGGCGCTGATCGTCGCTCACTCCACCGTCTATGAGCCGGTGCGTAAAGAAGTCAAAGGTTACGTGGTCGATCCATTAGGTAAACACCACTTCGATAACGTCTCTATCGAATAATAACAGTGTGTTCCCCCTCTCCCCGCCTTGGGGAGAGGGAATTGACATTTGTGAGCAATACAGACGTCCGGTCACCAGGCGGGGCGTCACTATAGAGAATCCGGGTTATGTTGCAGTTCATCCTCCGACGTTTGGGACTTGTCATCCCGACATTTATCGGTATTACCCTTCTCACCTTTGCCTTTGTGCATATGATTCCCGGTGACCCGGTGATGATTATGGCGGGCGAACGTGGTATTTCCCCTGAACGTCACGCTCAGCTGCTGGCTGAAATGGGCCTTGATAAGCCGATGTGGCAGCAGTATGCCCACTATATCTGGGGTGTGCTGCATGGGGATTTAGGCATCTCGCTGAAAAGCCGCATTCCCGTGTGGCAGGAGTTCGTGCCGCGCTTTAAAGCTACGATGGAACTGGGCGTGTGCGCGATGATTTTCGCCGTCATCGTCGGTATTCCGGTGGGCGTACTGGCGGCGGTCAAACGCGGCTCTATCTTCGATCACACCTCCGTCGGCCTCGCGCTGACTGGCTATTCCATGCCGATCTTCTGGTGGGGCATGATGCTTATCATGCTGGTTTCGGTACAGCTCAACCTGACGCCGGTTTCCGGACGCATCAGCGACACCGTATTCCTTGACGATACCCTGCCGCTGACCGGTTTTATGCTGATCGATACCGCGATTTGGGGCGAGCCGGGCGATTTTATTGATGCCTTAATGCACATGATCCTGCCTGCCGTGGTGCTGGGCACCATTCCGCTGGCGGTAATTGTACGTATGACCCGTTCGTCGATGCTGGAAGTGCTGGGCGAAGATTATATTCGCACCGCGCGCGCCAAGGGGCTGACCCGGATGCGCGTCATCGTGGTCCATGCGCTGCGTAACGCGATGCTGCCGGTGGTCACGGTGATTGGGCTACAGGTCGGGACGCTGCTGGCGGGCGCCATTCTGACCGAAACGATCTTCTCCTGGCCTGGTTTAGGGCGCTGGCTGATCGATGCGCTGCAACGCCGCGATTACCCGGTGGTGCAGGGCGGGGTACTGCTGGTCGCGACGATGATTATCCTCGTCAACCTGCTGGTCGATCTGCTGTACGGCGTGGTGAACCCGCGTATTCGGCATAAGAAGTAAGGGGCCATCATGTCACAAATTACTGAAAATAAAGTTGTCGCCGCACCGGTGCCAATGACCCCTTTGCAGGAGTTCTGGCACTATTTCAAACGCAACAAAGGGGCGGTTGTCGGCCTGGTCTACGTGGCGATTATGATTATTATCGCCGTGTTCGCTAACTTCATTGCCCCCTATAACCCGGCGGATCAGTTCCGCGACGTACTGCTGGCGCCACCGGCCTGGCAGGAAGGGGGAAGCTTTGCGCATCTGCTGGGTACCGATGACGTGGGCCGCGATATTCTGTCGCGCCTGATGTACGGCGCGCGCTTATCGCTGCTGGTTGGCTGTCTGGTGGTGGTGCTGTCGCTGATTCTCGGCGTGGTGCTCGGCCTGGTAGCGGGCTACTTTGGCGGCGTTGTTGACTCCATCATTATGCGCGTTGTCGATATTATGCTGGCGCTGCCGAGCCTGCTGCTGGCGCTGGTGCTGGTGGCTATCTTCGGCCCCTCGATTGTGAATGCTTCGCTGGCGCTGACCTTTGTCGCCCTGCCGCACTACGTGCGATTGACCCGCGCCGCGGTGCTGGTGGAAGTGAACCGCGACTACGTCACCGCTTCACGGGTGGCAGGCGCGGGGGCGATGCGTCAGATGTTCATCAACATTCTGCCTAACTGTCTTGCGCCGCTGATCGTTCAGGCGTCGCTGGGCTTCTCTAACGCTATTCTCGATATGGCCGCTCTTGGCTTCCTTGGCATGGGTGCGCAGCCGCCGACACCGGAGTGGGGCACGATGCTCTCCGATGTGCTGCAGTTCGCGCAGAGCGCCTGGTGGGTCGTCACCTTCCCGGGTGTCGCGATTCTGCTGACGGTGCTGGCATTTAACCTGATGGGTGACGGTCTGCGTGACGCGCTCGATCCCAAACTGAAGCAGTAAGAGGTTCGAGATGGCGTTATTGAATGTTGATAAATTATCGGTGCACTTCGGCGACGAAGGGACACCGTTTCGCGCGGTAGACCGCGTGAGCTACAGCGTTAACCAGGGTGAAGTGATTGGCATTGTCGGCGAGTCCGGCTCCGGTAAATCGGTCAGCTCCCTGGCTATCATGGGGCTGATTGATTACCCCGGCCGCGTGATGGCGGAAAAGCTGGAATTTAATGGCCGCGATCTGAAGCGTATTTCAGAAAAAGAGCGCCGCCAGCTGGTGGGGGCGGAAGTGGCGATGATCTTCCAGGACCCGATGACCAGCCTCAATCCCTGCTACACCGTCGGCTACCAGATTATGGAAGCCATTAAGGTGCATCAGGGCGGCAATAAGAAAACCCGTATTCAGCGGGCTATCGATCTGCTGACGCTGGTGGGCATTCCTGACCCGGCATCACGTCTTGATGTCTATCCGCACCAGCTCTCCGGGGGGATGAGTCAGCGCGTGATGATCGCCATGGCGATAGCCTGCCGACCCAAGCTGCTGATTGCCGATGAACCGACCACCGCGCTGGACGTGACCATCCAGGCGCAGATCATCGAGCTGCTGCTGGAGCTGCAGCAAAAAGAGAACATGGCGCTGGTCCTGATCACTCACGATCTGGCGCTGGTGGCGGAAGCCGCGCACAAGATTATCGTGATGTACGCCGGTCAGGTGGTGGAAGCCGGCGATGCGAAGGATATCTTCCGCGCACCGCGCCATCCGTATACTCAGGCGCTGCTGCGCGCGCTGCCGGAGTTTGCCCAGGATAAAGCGCGGCTGGCGTCGCTGCCTGGCGTGGTGCCCGGGAAATATGACCGCCCCAACGGCTGTCTGCTAAACCCACGTTGCCCCTATGCCACGGATAAGTGTCGCAGCGAGGAGCCGGAGCTGAACCGCGTTGATGGCACCCGTCAGTCGAAATGCCACTACCCACTGGATGATGCCGGGAGGCCTATGCTATGAGTACCCATGAGGCCACCACGCAACAGTTTTTGTTGCAGGCCATTGATCTGAAAAAATATTACCCGGTGAAGAAGGGGCTGTTTGCCCCTGAACGGCTGGTTAAGGCGCTGGACGGCGTCTCGTTTAACCTTGAACGCGGAAAGACGCTGGCGGTGGTCGGCGAGTCCGGCTGCGGAAAATCGACGCTGGGCCGTCTGCTGACGATGATAGAGATCCCGACCGGCGGCGAACTTTACTATCAGGGGCAGGACCTGTTAAAGCCAGACGCCACGGCGCAAAAGCTGCGGCGGCAGAAAATCCAGATTGTGTTCCAGAACCCCTACGGCTCGCTGAATCCGCGCAAAAAAGTGGGACAGATTCTGGAAGAGCCGCTGCAGATCAATACGTCACTGAGCAAAGAACAGCGCCGTGAAAAAGCGCTGGCGATGATGGCGAAGGTCGGGCTGAAAACCGAGCATTACGATCGCTATCCGCATATGTTCTCCGGCGGTCAGCGGCAGCGTATTGCGATTGCCCGTGGTCTGATGCTGGACCCGGACGTGGTGATTGCCGATGAACCCGTCTCGGCGCTGGACGTGTCGGTTCGCGCGCAGGTGCTGAACCTGATGATGGATCTGCAGCAGGATATGGGGCTGTCGTATGTGTTCATCTCCCATGACCTGTCGGTCGTGGAGCACATTGCGGATGAAGTGATGGTGATGTATCTCGGCCGCTGCGTGGAGAAAGGGTCTAAGGACCAGATCTTCAACAATCCGCGTCATCCGTATACCCAGGCTCTGCTGTCGGCCACCCCCCGTCTGAACCCGGACGATCGCCGCGAACGTATTAAGCTGACCGGCGAGCTGCCGAGTCCGTTGAATCCGCCGCCGGGCTGCGCCTTTAATGCCCGCTGTCGTCGTCGTTTCGGCCCGTGCACGCAACTGCAGCCGCAGCTGAAGGACTATGGTGGACAGCTAGTGGCCTGCTTTGCCGTCGACCAGGATGAAAACCAGCAAAAACCGCTCGCCTGATGTTCCCCGCTGCTGTCGAAGGCGCCAAAACTTTCGACAGCAGCCGCTTATTATGCCCGGAGAAGAGTAAGGCTTAAGAAAGTACCTGGCCGATGTTTTTAGCTTAAATAATTTATTCGACCTATTTCTACAACGATATAAAAAGACTAAAATATATCCCATCAAGCGTCATAGCTATTTGTTCTGCTCATCACCTCAAGATTAATGAGATAAAAAACGGATTATTTCAGTGGCACCGCAAGTTCTGGCCGGGTGGCGTCTGGACCTCCTAAAAAATGGAGCTATCATTTTTTATAAGAAATGGTAGGGTAACCACAAAACTATCAGTGATTTACGCTACCTTGTTCGATACCCCCCTATAACGTCATTGCATTGTTGGTCATTCTGACCAACTTAAGTTGATGAAAAACAATAAAATAAACTATGCTCTAAAGGCGTAGTATTAAAATAAAAACAGCTAAAATATTATTTTTTAGAATCATGAGGTTATCCATGACCCATTATGATGATTTGCAGCGCTTCAAGGAAAAGACTCGTACGCAAAGTCTGGATTTCAAGGACCTTTCATCACACGCCGCCGCCAGAGAACAGGGAGATTGGGTTATTCTCAATCAGCTTTCGCCTGGGGAAAGCAAAGAGTCTTCTCTGGCCATGGGAGGGTCGGTATCGTTGCCGATACCACAGCCGGTCCCTACGGATATGTTTCATTGGGTTGAAGCTGAACCCGCGCACTCGCCGTTATCCTTGTCGCCTGCAACCCCGGCTCCGGTAATACCATCCCCGGTGTCCGTCTCTGCTCCGCATGACCCTCTTCCGGCTGTAGAAAATACGCTGGCAGCGGAACCTGCGCCGACAATGGCCGCGTCCGTTGCGCCCGCTCCAGTCGTTGCACCCGCCCCAGTCGTCGCGCCAGCACCACCGGTCGCTGTTCGTCCGGTCGTACCGTCTGCGCAGGCGGCTGAAGGCTATGCTCATTTATTTGCGGTAAAAGCCGTTGAACCGGTGGCGAAAAATAAAGATCAGCCGCTGAAATCACTTTTAGAAAGGATTGCGACATGCCGTTGATTTGCGTGTGTTCTCCCAAAGGCGGCGTAGGAAAAACGACCCTCGCGGCAAATCTGGCTTATTCGTTAGCTCGCGCCGGCAGCAAAGTTCTGGCGATCGATTTTGATGTGCAAAATGCGCTACGCCTGCATTTTGGCGTCCCTCTGAGCGATGATCGCGGCTATGTCGCGAAAGCGCTGGAGCTTCACGACTGGAGCCAGTGCGTGCTGAGTGCGGGCAGCAATATCTTTGTTCTGCCCTATGGCGACGTCAGCGACGCACAGCGTCAGGCTTTTGACGAACACCTGACCAGCGACCCCCATTTCCTCACCCGTGGGCTGGCGGCCTTATTGAATTACCCCGGGTTAGTTATCATCGCCGACCTGCCTCCAGGCCCTTCACCGGCGCTGACGGCATTAACGCCGCTGGCCGATCTGCACCTGATCCCGCTGCTGGCGGATACCGCCTCGATGTCGACGCTGTCGCAGGTGGAAAAGCAGCGTTTAACCGGCGGTAAGCTCAACCACAAACTTGGGCACTTTTTCGTGCTGAATCAGAGCGATAATCGCCGTCAGGTCAGCCGTGACGTCACCGCGCTGATGGAGGATAAACTGGGCGATCGTCTGTTGGGTATTATCCATCGTGATGAGAGCGTCGTTGAAGCGAACGCTTCCCAGAAGTCGATTCTCGACTTTAGCTCTTCCTCTGCAGCCGCCTTTGATATTGAAATCATGGCAAAAAAAATCTCTGCGCTGTTGGGTATTAAAATTGGCGACGGCACGGTGCACAGCCAGCCTCGTATGTCAGGGCTTTAACTTATTGCAGGGCTGCTGAATGAAAAAGTCTCTTTTCTGGTTGCTGGTACTGGTGCTATCGCCTGTTGCCGTTCTGGTCATTATTACGCCGATGGACAGCCAAAAGCAGTATCTTTTTGGTCTGCTAAGCATCGGTATTCTGTTTTTAATGGGATTTAGCAAAAAGCGCAGCATTTCGGTCATTATGGTCGTGACTTCGCTGCTGATGTCTACCCGTTATATGTATTTTCGCCTGACGCAGACCCTGCATTTTAACTCTACTATTGAGACGGTGCTGGGGATGGGGCTGTTTCTGGCGGAAGTTTATATCTGGGTGATGCTGCTGCTGAACTACCTGCAAACGGTCTGGCCGCTGAAGCGCGAAATTGTCCCGTTGCCGGATGATATGAGCACATGGCCGACGGTTGATATCTATATTCCGAGCTATAACGAACCGCTGGAGGTGGTGCGCGATACCGTTCTGGCGGCGCAGTGTATCGATTACCCGGCGGATAAAATGAAAATTTACCTGCTGGATGATGGTAAACGTAGCGAGTTCGCGGTATTCGCCGCCGACGTTGGGGTTGGCTATATCACCCGTAATGATAATAAACACGCCAAAGCGGGTAACCTCAACCATGCGATGACCATCACCCAGGGTGAGCTCATCTGTGTCTTCGACTGTGACCACGTCGCGACCCGCGTATTCCTGCAGGCGACGGTTGGCGGGTTCCTCAAGGACCCGATGCTGGCGCTGGTACAGACGCCACACTACTTCTACTCGCCGGACCCGTTCGAGCGTAACCTTTCCGTTGGCCGCAATATTCCGAACGAAGGGATGCTGTTCTATGGCCCGATTCAGCAGGGCAACGATAACTGGAATGCGACCTTCTTCTGCGGTTCCTGCGCCGTGATTCGCCGTAAGGCGCTGGAAGATATCGGCGGCTTTGCGGTGGAAACCGTCACCGAAGATGCGCACACCGCGCTTAAATTTCAACGTCTGGGCTGGAAATCATCGTTTCTCGACATTCCACTGGCCGCGGGTTTAGCCACCGAACGTTTAGTTGTGCACGTCATTCAGCGTACCCGCTGGGCGCGTGGCATGACGCAGATTTTCCGTCTCGATAACCCGCTACTGGGTCGCGGACTGACCTTCCAGCAGCGCCTGTGTTATCTCAGCGCGATGATGTACTACCAGTTTGCCCTGCCGCGGGTGGTGTTTGTGACCGCCCCGTTAGCTTATTTGCTGTTTAACCTGAATATTATTTACTCCTCGGCGAGCCTGATCGTCTCGTATGCGCTACCGCATCTGTTCCTCGCGATTTATGTCGGCTCGCGGATGAACGGCCGCTATCGCTACAGCTTCTGGGGGGAAATCTATGACATCGTGCTGGCATTCCACCTGGTGCTGCCGACGCTGGTGACGATGATCTTCCCCAAACGCGGTAAATTCAACGTGACCGACAAAGGCGGGCTGCTGGATGTGGGTTACTTCGACTTTACCGTCGTCAGGCCGCATCTGGTGGTGGCGTGTTTGCTCGCGGCTGGCGTGATTGTCGGTATCGTCAGGGCCATTGGTCATGACTATTTCGGCTCTGATCCTAACGTTATCGCGCTGAACGTCGGCTGGGGGCTGTACAGCCTGATCTTCCTGCTGGCGGCGATTGCCGTCGCGCGGGAAACCCGCCAGGTGCGGAAAACGATCCGCATCGACGTCAATATTCCGGTATTAATTCACTACGCCAGCGGCATCGTTTCGCGCAGCCATACCGCAGACCTGTCGATGGGCGGATGCCGTGTCGCGGTCCCGGACGATCGTCATCTGCAGGATGATATCGAAGAGATTGAACTGATTCTGCAATCCGGCGCGATTTGTATTCCGGCCGAACAGGTTATCGCGGACGAACGCTTTATTCGCCTTAAGTTTGATGAAAACATTCCTCTCTCTCTGCGCCGTGAACTGGTGCGAGTGGTGCTGGCGCGCGCCGATGCATGGATTAAGCCGCCGCGCCCGCAGGACAACCCGTTCCGTTCGTTTGTCACCATCTTACGCTGTGTATTTGAACTGTTCTGGCTGAGCTGGAAAACACGTCGCAGCCGCCGCCAGCAGAAACCTGTTGCGAGTACCGCGCAGGAGGATGGCCAATTATGAAACGATTAACCACGCTTGCGCTGCTGGCTGGCATGTTTTCTATACCGGCGCTGCACGGTGAAGAGGCGCCGGCCGATCGCTCTGCGCCGCTGAATTTCCCGTTACCGGGCGTGACCACGGGTGGCATCCCCGCCAATGAATCCGCGTCGAGCGCCGGGGCGGAGTCGTCGGCCGCGCCAGATGTTCCGGTGACGGCAGACCCCTCTGCCGCGTCAGAGTCATCGATCGCATCGACCCCCGCGACAACCGAACCGGTGGCGGATCCGGCCGCCTCACTCCCCGTTATGCCCCCACCGGCCAAAACGGCAGTAGCGGATGTCGCGCCGTTAACCTCAATAGTCGGGGGCAGTCTTAATCTGGCTCAGATGGGGATGCCGGATGGCATTATCCTCAGCGGCGGTCAACAGCAGGGTGGCGCCTCTTTTACGCTGCCTTCAGACCAGGTGGTGACCCACGCGGAACTGATGCTGGATGTTCAGGTTTCGCCGGATATGGCCGCCCGCAACGCCACGCTGCAATTGATGCTCAACGGCCAGCCTTTAGGTACGGTGCCGCTGGGCACCAACGAGGCGGATATTTCGCATTATCAGCTGGATATTCCAGCGGCGCTGATGGTCTCCAGCAACAACCTGAGCTTCAAAGTGAATGATGGCGACAACATGCAGTGCCTGCTCAATACGCCTGACACGTCGGGAGTCACGATTTTACCGGCTTCGCGTTTTAAGTGGGAAAGCCAGCCGCTGAATCTCAGCAATGATTTGAGCCATTTCCCGCGTCCCTTCTTTGACAGCATGCAGATGACCCCGGCGGATATCGCGGTGGCCTATCCGGAGAAATCGGCAGCGGATATCTTCAGCGCCGCAGCGCTGATCTCGTCGTGGCTGGGTATTCAGGCGGATTATCGCGGGATTGCTTTTAGCGCGCTGCGCGACCGTTTACCGGAGCGCCACGGCATTATTATCGGCCATCCGGGCGACCAGGTCGGCGGGCTGACGCTGCCGCAAACCGATAAACCGCTGCTGCAGATTGTCGATAACCCGGGTAACCCCACCTACAAACTGCTGCTGATTGTCGGGCAAAACGATGCGGACCTCCGTGCGGCAGCCTGGCGGCTGACCCGCGGTAATATCGCCCCGCAGACCGCGAGCCTGAGCGTGGATCCGCAGGCGATCCCTATCGACAAGCCGTATGATGCCCCGCGCTGGATCCCGACCGATCGGCCGGTAAAAATCAGCGAGCTGCTGCGTAAAGATCAGAGTATGACCGTAAGCGGCGTCTGGCATGAACCGCTGCGCGTGGCTTTCCGCGCCGCGCCGGATCTCTATCTGTGGGACGGGCAAACCATTCCTTTGCAGATTGGCTACCGTTTCCCGTCGGAAAACTGGATTGATGAGGATCAGTCGTTATTAAGCGTGACGCTCAATAACACCTTCCTGCACAATCTGCCGCTCAATAAGCAGGGGCCGCTGGAGAAAGCATGGCGTCAGCTGGGCGGCGATGTGCGTCAGGAGCGGTTTACCATTGCGCTGGCGCCCTATCTGATCTACGGGGATAACCAACTGTCGCTCTATTTCAACGTGGTGCCGAAGCAAAACGCCCCCTGTTCGGTGGTGCTCAATAGCAATATCAAGAGCCGGATTACCGATGATTCGTGGATTGATTTAAGCAATACGCGCCACTTCTCGCTGCTACCGAACCTCTCCTATTTCGTCGGTGCGTCGTTCCCGTTCTCGCGGTTGGCGGATTATTCGCAAACCACGCTGCTGCTGGCGGAAAAACCGTCGGAAACGCAGGTCGCCACGCTGTTAAACCTGGCGGCTCGCTCGGGTAACGCCACCGGCACGGCGCTGGCGAACAACCGGGTTGTTTTAGGCGTCCCCAGCGGCGGGGCGGGCCTTCAGTACCTGCGCGATCGCGATGTGCTGGTGGTCAGCACCCTCGATCAGAAAACGTTTAACCAGCGCTTGTTAGAAGATTCTCCTTATTATCAGACGGATAATCAGCTGGGCGTGCGCGAGTCGGGACTGAGTTCAAAAATACAGCGCTGGCTGGCCGGCGACTGGACATCCGCCAGCCTCGATGCCGATCGCTATCTCTCCTCCAGCAGCGCCTGGCGTGGCTTTATTAGCTACCGTTCGCCGTGGAACCCGCAGCGGACGGTGGTGGTGGCGATGGCCAGCACCGATGATCAGTTGACGAAGCTGGAAAGCGACCTTGATTCACCGCGAATCAACGCCGGTATCCGTGGCGATACGGCGATTATCACCAGCGACAATGGCGTTCGCAGCTTCCAGGTGAGCACGCCATTCCCCAGCGGGCAGATGCCGTGGTACATGATGGCCGTCTGGTATGCCAACCAGCACTCCGGTCTGCTTGCGCTGCTGGGACTGCTCGCGACAACGATAATCGGCCTGGCGCTTACCGCCATGTTTAAACGCCATGCACGCAAGCGTCTGAATTCGGGGGACAGCCAATGAAACGAGCCATTAAAATGAAGAGCAGGGCGACCCGCAGATTATCAACGTTTTGCCTGTCCGGCGCGCTGACCCTTGGCGCCCTCGGCGATGCCACGGCGGCGGGCAATGATGCCGCATTGCAGGCGCTGTTTGCCCAGGCGAACTACTGGCATGAAAAATCGCACGATGAGCTGGCGATGGAGTCGCTGCAGAAAGTGCTGCTGGTTGACGCCAACAACGCGCAGGCCATGTATCTGATGGCGCTGTGGGCCCAGCAGGGCGGCGACCTTCAGACGGCCGCCCAGTGGCGGGCGCGGCTGGCGAAAGCGTCGCCAGACAGCCCGAACCTGCAGGAGCTGGATAACGCCAAAAAATTGTCTCAGGTGCCGCAGGGGCAGCTGAGTCTGGCCAGACAGCAGGCGCGCAGCGGTAATATTCCGGCGGCGCTGGCGACCTGGCGCAGCATGTTCAACGGCAACACGCCGCCGCCGGGGCTGGCTGGCGAGTACTACATGACCATGGCCAGCGACAAGACGCTCTATCCGCAGGCGGTTAATGAGCTGCGTCAGTACGTGGCGCAGCATCCGCAGGAAAACGCCCCGCGCGTCGCCTTAGGCAAGGCGCTGACCTGGCGGGAAGATACCCGGCGGGAAGGGATCTCCATGCTGGAATCGATGGCCAGCGGCAGTAAAGATGCCGACAGCGGTCTACGCCAGGCGCTGCTGTGGCTGGGGCCGCAGGAGGGCGATCAGGCGTTTTACGATACCTGGATGCAGCGTCACCCGCAGGATACCGAAGTACAGAATTACTATCGCCAGCAGATAAGCGGCCAGGCGCGCGGTCAGGGGTTCGCTAACCTCAATAGCGGCAATACCACGGCGGCGAAACAGCAGTTTGAACAGGTGCTGCAAACCAACCCGCAGGATGCGGACGCGCTGGCCGGGATGGGATATATCGCCCAGCGCAACGGTGACTTCCAGGCCGCATCGCAGTATTTAAGCCGGGCGGCGGATCTCGGCGGTAATGATTCGGCGGCGCGCCGTCAGCAGGCGGCGGATGCGCTATTCTACGGTCAGCTGGCGCAGGCCCAGCAGGCGTACAAACAGGGCAATATTAGCCAGGCGCTGGCGCTCTCTGCGCCGCTGGTTCAGCAGAGTGGGGCGCGGGGTGCATCGGCCAAACTGTTCCGTGCCGATGTGCTGCGCCATAACAAAGATCTCCCTCAGGCGGAACAAACGCTGCGCTCGCTGCTCAGCGAGCAGCCGCAAAATGGCCCGGCGCGCGAGAACCTTTACTACATCCTGCGCGAGCAAAATAAAACGGCGGAAGCGCAGGCGATGTTACGCACGCTGCCGGAGAGTTTGCAGCAAAAGCTACAGCCGCGCATCGTGACCGGTATGCCGGGAGATTCGCTACGCCGGCAGGCGCAAGAGCAGGCCAACAGCGGCAACGTCAACGGCGCTATCGCGACATTGCGCCAGGGGGTCTCCCGCTACCCGGATGACGCCTGGATGCGTCTCGACTTAGCCCGCCTGCTGCAAAAATCCGGCAATGACAGTGAGGCCGCGTCAACGATGGCCGCCGCGTATCGCCCCGGCGCCAGCAGTAACGCTCTCTATGCCGCCGCGCTGTTTGCCAGTGAGAACGGCGGCTGGCAGCAGGCGCAGACGCTGCTGGGGCGGATCCCCGCCGCCAGCCAGACCAGCCAGATGCGCGACCTGCGTCAGCGGGTCAACTACAACCTGCAGCTGACCACCGCGCAAGACTATCTCGCCCAGGGCAACACGGTGGCGGCCTCGAATACCCTGAAAGCGATGTCGGCCACGCCGCCAAAAGCACCGGCTGACGTGGGTAAACTGGCGCGACTGCTGGCGCAGAGCGGCGATGTTGCCACGGCGGTAACGCTGGTGCGCAACAATATCAGCGGCGGAATCAGCGGCAACGCCGGCGACTATGCCGATCAGGTGGCGGTCCTTAATCAGGCGGGGCTGACCAATGAAGCGCAAACGCTGCTGGCGAACCCGCAGCTTCAGGCAAGCAGTACGCCGACGCAACTGGCGAGCATCCGCAATGGTTACGTGATCAACGAGGCCGATCGTCTGCGGGAGCAGGGCAACTACGCCGCGGCGTATGACAAGCTGATGGGCGCGATGCAAAGCGACCCGCAAAATACCGATCTGATGTTCGCGATGGCGCGTCTTTACCAGAGCGGCAAAATGAACAAAGAAGCCGGGGTGGTTTATGACTACCTGATGACCCGCGATACGCCGGATCAGGCGGCGCGCTCCGGCGCTATCGATGTCGCGCTGTCGGCCGGCAATAACGACCGGGCAGCGCAGCTGGCCGGCGGATTGCGTCAGGACAACACGCCGGATCGCCTGCTGCTGCTGGCGCGCGTCGCGGAAGCGCAGGGGCACCATCAGCAGGCGATGACGTATCTGCGCAGCGCGCGCGGCAAACTGCTGGGGCTGCAGAGCAGCAACAGCGCGCAAACGCCGACCGTTGGCGGCGTGCTGGCGGCGGATAACCCCTTTGTCGGCGTCTCCCGTACACCGTCCACGACGCGAACGGCGTCGGCCTACGGGCAGTATATGCCGTGGCAGGTTTCCTAGGTGTCGACAGGCAGCGGAACCACGCTGCCCGGCATCCAGCGTTCCGACCTTCCGCTGGAGACCGCGCAAACCCGTATGCTGCGCCAGGTCGATACTATGATGGAGTCGCTACAGGATAAAACCGGCACCTGGCTGCAGGGCGGCATGGAAGTGCGTGGCCGCGACGGCGAATCCGGGACCAGTAAGCTGACCGAGATGAAAACGCCGCTGACCTGGTCCTCATCGCCGTTCGGCGACTCGCGTTTTGACTTTACCGTGACGCCGGTTTCGCTGAATGCCGGCACCGCCAGCGGCGACGCCTGGCGACGCTACGGTGCGAACCCGCTCTCCAATGCGGTCTCCAACATGGTTTCCACCGCCACCAGCGCGCAGGCGGCGATTACGGGGATGACCGAGACGGAGCGTACGGCGTACTTTGCCAGCCATCCGGGGGCCCTGGCCTTGAGTTCGCTGGGGACGTTGGATGCGTCAGATTTTAACGCCACGACCCGCAGCGGGATGGAGAATCTGGCGAAACTTGGTACCTATGACTCCGGACGGGTCGCTGGCTATCTGGCTTCGTCCAACCAGAAACCGAATGTCGATCAGACCAGCGGTTCGACGGATGCGCAGAAGGCAAATGGCGTCGAATTAGCCCTGGCGCTGGGCGGCGATGATTATCGGGTGGACATTGGCAGTACGCCGCTGGGCCAGGATCTCAACACCGTGGTCGGGGGTGTGAAGTGGTCGCCGAAACTCACCAACTACCTGTCGTTGATCTTTACCGGTGAGCGCCGTTCGCTGACCGACAGCCTGCTCTCTTACGTCGGGCTGAAAGATACCTACTCCGGGAAAACCTGGGGGCAGGTGACGAAAAATGGCGGAACCCTGCAGCTCAGCTACGACGATGGCGACGCCGGTTTCTACGTCGGTGGCGGCGGCTACAGCTACATTGGCAGCGATGTCGCCAGCAACACCAGTATCAACGCCAACGCCGGGGTCTATCTGCGACCTTACCATGATGAATATCGTCAGCTGCAGGCCGGTCTGAGTATGAGCTACATGGATTACTCGAAAAACCTGAGCTACTTCACCTATGGTCAGGGGGGCTACTTCAGCCCGCAGAACTACGTAAGCGTCTCGCTGCCGGTTAACCTGACGGAGAAGTATGACAACTGGACGATGAAGCTTGGCGGCTCGGTGGGTTATCAATCCTATAGCCAGGATAAGAGCGCCTACTTCCCGACCAATCCTGAATGGCAGCAGACCCTGGAGACCGCGGTAACCAATGGTTTTGCCAAAGAGGCATACTATTCAGCGACCTCGAAGAGCGGCATTGGCTACACGCTGCGTGCCGGGGCGGATTACAAGGTGAACAAACAGATGACGCTGGGCGGCCAGATTGGCTACGACACCTTCGGTGATTACAACGAGAGCACCGCCGGTCTCTATATCCGCTATATGTTGGGAGATAACTGATCATGACGGACAAAAACAACGCGGAAGTCATGGCCTGGTTTCAGCAGCAGCAAACCCCCGCGGGATGGTTTGATCTGCTGCTCATTATGATTGACGGGATGCTGAACAACGCCGGCGAGCTGGAGAGTCAGCCATTTTTACGTCAGATGGGGGAAGCCCTGGCCGATCGCTACCCGCTGCCGGAGTCAGAAACCGTCGGCCAGCTGGAGGTCAACATCAACCAGCTGCTCAGCCGCTTTCAGTGGGGGTTCGTCAGCGTGGATGTGGGCGATGACGGTCTGCGTTTACGTCATCGCGCGCTGCCGGTGAGTCGTGATGATGCGCGTCGTGTGCCCTGGTGCAATGCGTTTTGTGCCATACTCGAGGGGCTTTACTCTCGCTGGCTACAGGGACAAGGGGGCGGCGCGCATGTGGTGTTACAGCGTGAGCGGCTGTTCTCGGTTTCTGATGTTCAGTTTCTCTACTTCCATCCATAACGGGTGAACATATGTCTTTGCGTGCTGTAATCGCTGTTATGGTGACGATGGTGCTGCTGCCCCGCGCGTGGGCAGACACCGCCTGGGAAAGCTATAAATCACGTTTTATGATGGCTGACGGGCGAATTGTGGATACCGGCAACGGTAACGTTTCGCATACCGAAGGCCAGGGGTTCGCGATGCTGCTGGCCGTGGCCAAAAACGATCGGCCCGCCTTCGACAAGCTGTGGCAATGGACCGATAAAACGCTGCGCAATAAAGACAACGGGCTCTTTTACTGGCGCTATAACCCTGTGGCGCCGGACCCTATTGCCGACAAGAACGATGCGACCGACGGCGATACCCTGATTGCATGGGCGCTGCTGCGTGCGCAGCAGCAGTGGGGGGACAAATCCTATGGCAACGCGTCTGACGCCATTACCGCATCGTTGCTGAAAAATACGGTGGTGACCTTTGCCGGTTATCAGGTCATGCTGCCTGGCGCCACAGGCTTTAACCGCAACGACCATCTTAATCTTAACCCCTCCTACTTTATCTTCCCGGCATGGCAGGCGTTTGCCGCGCGTACGCATCTGGTAGCCTGGCGTAAGTTGCAAAGCGATGGGCAGGCGCTGTTGGGCAAAATGGCATGGGGCAAAACGCAGCTCCCTACCGACTGGGTTGCGCTGAAAGCCGACGGCAGGATGGAGCCGGCGAAAGAGTGGCCGCCGCGGATGAGCTATGACGCGATTCGCATCCCGCTGTATCTCGCCTGGGCCAATCCGCAGAGCCCCCTGCTGACGCCGTGGAAAAACTGGTTCCAGAGCTATCAGCGGTTGCAAACCCCCGCGTGGATTAACGTCAGCACCAATAACGTCTCCCCGTGGTTCATGACCGGCGGCCTGTTGGCGGTTCGCGACCTGACCATGGGCGAGACGCCGGAGGATCCGCAAATTACCGCTCAGGATGATTACTACTCCGCCAGCCTGAAACTGTTGGTCTGGCTGGCAGGGCGCAATCGGTAAGCGTACCGTCTTCGCCCGGCTTGCCGCAGTGCAGTCTGCATCTCCTGGCCGACGCCGCGCCAGGAGATGAGCGAAGTGGCGAGGGGACTGGCGAGTCATGGCCGCAGAGAACCCCCTGCGGCCATTAACGGGGTTACTGCGGGTACGGTACCCAGCTTCCGCCGTTCAGCTGAACGTAGGGTTTCCCCTGGTACTGCACAACGATGGCGTTGGCGTTTTCCGATACCGCGGCGCTTTGCGGCAGATTGGCGGTGTACTGCTGCCAGTTCACGTTATCTTCGGTAAACATCTTGCCATCCAGCGCGCGAACCACCAGCTCCGACACGGCCAGATAGCTGGTTGGCTGGTCGATAATCAGCGGGGCGCCCTGATGCGGCGCCTTCATCCCGAAGAATTTCACCGCCGTCGGCACGTTGGTAATGGACGGGCTCGGGATATCACGCAGGCCAGAAACCTGCATTTTGTCACCCTTCAGCGCGCCGCCGTGCTCCGGTACGACCAGGACCATCACTTTACGGCCCGATTTTTCCAGCTCGCTAAAGAAGCTGTCCAGCTCGTCGAAGAGTTTCTGCGCGCGAACTTTGTAATCCGCCGTTTTGCTCTGGCCCGGGAAGTGGTTGCCGTCGTGCAGCGGCAGGGTGTTGTAGAAGGTGGCGTTGCGGGCGTTACCCTGTTTATTTTCGGTTTCCAGCCAGCGGTTGAGGGTCGCTAAGTCATCATAGACCGGCGAGCCATCAAAAGCCTGCAGGCTGACCGGCAGCCCCGTTTGGTCCATCAGCGGACTTTGCATCCCGCCTAAGCTACGCAGCTCTTTCAGGAAGTCGCCAAACTGGCCGTTGTGGCCGAGCATCAGCTGTTGGGTGAAGCCGAGTTTTGCCAGATTTTCGAACAGGTAGCAGTCGTTGCCCGACGGTTGATAGAGGTTGGAATGCGACAGCTGGCCGCAGCTTGCGCGCAGCAGTCGTACCGCCGCCGGGCCGCTGTAGGAGGTCGCCGAGTTAAAGTTTTTGAACACAATATCAAAATGCTTCCACAGCGGATGATCCATCAGCCCGGCGGCTTCAATATCGGACCACGACAGCGAGCAAATGTTGATAACCAGCAGGTCAAATGGCTGGGCATCGGCCGGGAGCTGCTCCGGGAACGGCGTTTTGCGTTTCTGTTCTGAGGCATAGAACGCGTTCAGCCAGTTGGTCAAATTCTCCGGGGTGGGCGGTTCGGTTTGTGGCGGAATATCGCCGCTGGCAGCAGGGGCGCCCGCCTGGGCCACCGTCGCGGTTGTCGTCTTCACGGTAGTCGCCGCTGCCGTCGGCTGGCCCGCAGGCCATAACGTAAAGGCCGGAAGCAGCGGGCCGATCGCCAGCCACAGCATAATGGCGCAGACGACCACTGTGACGCGCAGCCACTGGTTGATGAACATCCACAGTACCAGCAGCAGGAAGAAGGCGCCGACCATATTCCAGTTAATAAAGCGGGTTATCAGATCCCAGATATAGCTGGCGCTGAAGCCGGCAAGCTGCGAGCCCTGGCTGAAAATACTTTCCGGCCCCGGCAGCCAGGTATCATGCCAGAACAATCCAATGCCGATAGGAATAGCTATCCAGTGTCGCAGCCGGTGAAGTTGATATTTCGGCACAGGGACCAGTAAAAACGCGAGAAAGACCAGGTTGAGCATCGGATGAAAATTAAGATATCCCGCCCAAAGCAGCGCAAACTTCACCAGGAAGTAAAAATTCCAGCCGGCCAGGCCACGCCAGTATTGCCAAAGCGGCAATGGCGTCGCATTTGTTTTTGGATTCGTCATTTATTCACTTTGCCTTGCTGAGTTGTTGCTTCCCGGCGTAATACGCCAGCCGGTTTGACATAACGAGGTTTAAAGAACATTAAGCGTAAGGTGGTGCGAATTCGGCGCTGGTAATGGCGCGTCAGGTATCCCAGCGGAAAAAACAGCAGGGCACAGAGTACGATCAGCTGAAGAATATCGCTGATGGACATCATGACGTTTTCTCCCCGTCGGTAGACAAGCGATGCGGCTGAGGAATGCGTCGCCAGCTGCGCCCGTCATGGGTCGCATTAATCGGGAGATTTTTCTCCATCGTAACCGGCAGCGGCGTGTTCCACTGTTCCGGTGAAATACCCCGCATCAGCACAATTTCCGCAGTGATTTGTTTATCTTCAAACCAGACCATGCGGTTGGAAAAAATATCGCCGGTGGGCAACGGGAAAATATGGTTTAACGCGGTATCGAGGTCGTTTACGCGACAAAATGACAGAAACAGCACTAACCGGTTGTTGCCGATCGTCATGATATCGCCCAGACGGTTCGGTCGGCATAGCGTCAGCGCCTGCTCGACGCGCAGCCCCGGCGCCGGGCGCAGCGCCACCATCACGCCCTTGCTGTCCGCAGGCAGCATGGTGTTGGTCATCATGTTATGTACCGCGGCGCAGAAATCCCCCCACTTCTGGTAACCGCGTAGCTTGAGCGGCTGGCTCCAGGTCAGCAGGGTGGTGAAGTCTTCCGGGATATAGCGGGTGAACTTCTGTTTTTGCACGCTTTCCACTAACGTCAGACAGCGGGAAAGCGGTGCGCTGAAGGGGATAACCATATTCGCGCCGCTGCTGAGTAGCAGTCGCTCATCGGTCGTCCGCAGGCTAGGTCGCTGTTCGCGCACGACAATTTTCAACGCGCTGCCGCGCTGGCGGCGCAGCGTGTGAATATAGCGACCCAGTTGCTCAATCTGTTCGTTCTGCGTCAGGGAAAATAACAGCGTTGCCGCCTGCGCGGTGCGGGCGGCGTTAAATACGCCGTCATTGGTATCGAACAGCGTCCAGTATTCGGACAGGGCTGGCGCGCCTTCCAGCACTCGCAGGTTACTCAGGACGACCTTCTCATCGCTGCGCGGCTGCACCATGGCCTCTTCTTCTTCAGCCAGTCGCCAGCCGTCCTCATCCTGGATGAGCGTCAGTTGCTGTTGCGCGCTCATTCCTTTTTCACTGCCCCACCAGACGATATCAAACAGAAAACTATCGCCCTGATAACGAATGCTCGCCAGCCCGGAAAGCGCCCGGTACTCGCGTAATAATGGCGAAAGCTGCTTGTCTATATCATTATCGGAATTAAGTATTAATAAGGAACACTTATGATATTTAGCCCACTGGTGAGATTTTTCTACCCACGCGATCATCTTCTCGCTTTTTATTTTTTTCCATGCATTTTCAGCGCATAGCAAAATAAAAAAGTAACTGGCTGGATCGACGGAGCACAGTAAATCACGATGCATTTCTTCCAGCCCGGCCGTCAGGTCAGGCATACTGAATAACGCCACTTTTTCCGGGCCGCGCCCCTTTTTTAATGATATGATTTTATTTGGTTTTTCACCCATGACAATGGCAGCGACTTTACATTCTTTCTCCTGGGCCGCCAGGGTTTGATTGAGCAGGCTTACCGCGTCAGGATAGCGATCGACGTTCAGCCACCACACGCCCCCGACGGGCATATGACAGACTTCGTCCCATAGTGATGAAATACCTAAAGTATAAACGATATTCACGTCGTTCCTCGCGAGCCCTGATTCATACTGGATCAGTTTACTAGCGAAAGCGTCAGAGTAAACCTAACATTGAATTTAAAGGGTATCAGTTTTAGCATGGGCGGCTTGAGAATGAGCCTATTGCACATTGGGTTTTATTTATGTGTTTTTTGAATGGACAGCGAAATGCCAGGAAAAGAGCCTTTAGTACCCTCAGATGCAACGCTGGGTTATACCTTTCAAAATGATTTCCTGGCGTTAAGCCGGGCATTTTCCCTGCCCGAAATTGATTACCACGACATTTCCCGGCGCGAGCAGTTAGCCGCGGCGCTGCAACGCTGGCCATTATTGGCGGAATTCGCCGAGAAAAAGTAAGGACGCCGTCGATGGCTATTCTTGGATTACAGGGTATCCGCGGTGGTGTGGGCACCACGTCGATTACCGCTGCACTCGCCTGGGCGTTACAGCTTCTCGGGGAGAAGGTTCTGGCGATCGACGCCAGCCCGGATAATATGCTGCGCTATTTTTTCAACGTTGATGCGACGCATCGCGACGGTTGGGCGCGCTCGTTGCTTGATGGTGGCGACTGGCGTGACGCCGGTATCCGTTATACCTCGCATATTGATATTTTGCCTTTCGGCCTGCTCTCACCTGGCGAAAGAGAGAACGTTGATAAGCTCTGTCCGATGCTGGAGTCCTTTGTCGGCATGGTGGCGAAACTGGCTCAACAGGGCGATCATCGCTGGCTGCTGCTGGATTTACCGGAAGGGTATTCCCCGTTGACTCGTTCGCTGCTGAGCGCCTGCGATCGCACGCTGGTGGTGGTGCATCCGGACGGCAACAGCCATATTCGCCTGCATCAACAGGCGCTGCCAGCGAAGGGCGATATTCTGATTAACGATCTGCGCGTCGGCAGCCAGCTACAGGCAGATTTACATCAGCTGTGGCTGGAGAGCCAGCGCCGTATTTTGCCGGTCGCGGCCCATCGTGATGAGGCGATGGCGGAGTGTCTGGCGGCGAAGCAGCCGCTGGGGGAATACCGTTCTGATTCGCTGGCCGCCGAGGAGATCCTGACCCTCGCCAACTGGTGCTTGCTGCACTATTCCGGCAAGGGGACGCCATGATGCGCCTGAGCACCCTGTTACTGGCGCCCCCGGTGGCGCAACGCCTGAGCGAACGCTACAGCGATTATCGCCAGCATGGCGCATCGTGGCTGTCCGCATCGTTGGGCTGCCTGTGGGCGTCGCTGGTCTGGGCGCTGATGCCGCTGGAAACACCGCGCTGGCAGGCGATTCTGAACAACCATCGTGACTACTTCCCGCATATCAATCCCCATCGCCCGCGGCTGCTGGATCCGCTGCGCTATCTGCTACAGTCCCTGTGGCTGCTGGTGACGCATGTACCCGGGGCAGATAAAAAGGCGAACTGGCGTTCGTTTGTCGCCATCGAAGGGGTGCACGGACGCTACACCCAGTGGCTGGATACGCTTCCCGAACGGATGAACAGCCGAACCGCCCATCTGAATAAACACAAAGAGCTGGCGCACGTCAGCCCGAAGCTGCGCAAGGCGATTCTCGGCGTGGTCGTCACTTTCTCGCTGCTGCTGTCGCTGCTGTGTATTACCCAGCCCTTTAACCCGCTTTCGCAGCTTATTTTCCTGCTGTTGCTGTGGGGCGTGGCGCTGCTGGTACGTCGTATTCCCGGACGTTTTTCGGCCCTGATGCTGATTGTCCTCTCGCTGACCGTCTCCTGCCGCTACATCTGGTGGCGCTATACCTCGACGCTGAACTGGGACGATCCTGTCAGCCTGGTGTGCGGCGTTGTGCTGCTGTTTGCTGAAACCTACGCCTGGCTGGTGTTGGTGCTGGGCTATTTCCAGGTGATATGGCCATTGAACCGCCAGCCGGTCCCGTTACCCAAAGATATGGCCGAGTGGCCGACGGTGGATATTTTCGTTCCCACCTACAACGAAGACCTTAACGTGGTGAAAAACACCATTTATGCGTCGCAAGGCATCGACTGGCCGAAAGATAAGCTCAATATCTGGATCCTTGATGACGGCGGGCGCGATGAGTTTCGTCAGTTCGCCAAAGACGTCGGCGTGCATTACATCGCCCGCACGACTCACGAGCATGCCAAAGCCGGGAATATCAACAACGCGCTGAAGTACGCCAAAGGCGAATTTGTGTCGATCTTCGACTGCGACCACGTGCCGACGCGCTCGTTCCTGCAGATGACCATGGGGTGGTTCCTGAAAGAGAAAGAGCTGGCGATGATGCAGACGCCGCACCATTTCTTCTCGCCCGACCCGTTTGAACGCAACCTGGGACGTTTCAGGAAAACGCCGAACGAGGGGACCCTGTTTTACGGCCTGGTGCAGGATGGTAACGATATGTGGGACGCCACCTTCTTCTGCGGATCCTGCGCGGTGATTCGTCGCGTCCCGCTGGATGAGATTGGCGGTATCGCTGTGGAAACGGTGACCGAAGATGCCCACACCTCCCTGCGTCTGCACCGTCGCGGTTACACGTCTGCCTATATGCGCATTCCGCAGGCTGCCGGCCTGGCGACCGAAAGCCTTTCGGCGCATATTGGCCAGCGTATTCGCTGGGCGCGTGGCATGGTGCAGATTTTCCGCCTGGATAACCCCTTGTTTGGTAAAGGACTTAAGTTTGCCCAGCGGCTCTGTTACGTCAACGCGATGATGCACTTTTTATCCGGTATTCCCCGGCTTATCTTCCTCGTCGCGCCGTTGGCGTTTTTACTGCTGCACGCCTATATCATCTATGCGCCGGCGCTGATGATCGCGCTTTTCGTCTTACCGCATATGATTCACGCGAGCCTGACGAACTCGAAAATTCAGGGTAAATATCGCCACTCTTTCTGGAGCGAAATCTACGAAACGACGTTGGCCTGGTATATCGCGCCGCCGACCTTTGTCGCGCTGATTAACCCGCATAAAGGCAAGTTCAACGTGACGGCGAAAGGGGGGCTGGTGGAGGAAGAGTACGTCGACTGGGTCATTTCCCGCCCCTATATCTACCTGGTGCTGCTCAATCTGGTGGGCGTGGCTGCGGGGGTCTGGCGTTACCTCTACGGCCCGGAAAACGAGATCCTGACCGTGTGGGTCAGTATCGTCTGGGTGTTCTATAACCTGGTTATCCTTGGCGGCGCGGTGGCGGTCTCGGTGGAAAGTAAACAGGTCCGCCGTTCGCACCGCGTCGAAATGAGCATGCCGGCGGCAATTGCGCGCGAAGATGGCCACCTGTTCTCCTGTACCGTGCATGACTATTCCGATGGCGGGCTGGGGATCAATATTCACGGTAAGGCGCAGGTGCTGGAAGGGCAGCAGGTGAATCTGCTGCTCAAACGCGGCCAGCAGGAATATGCCTTCCCGGTCAGGGTCGCGCGCGTGAATGGCAGCGAGGTCGGTTTGCAGCTGATGCCGTTGACCAATCAACAACATATTGATTTTGTACAGTGTACGTTTGCCCGTGCTGATACGTGGGCGCTTTGGCAGGATAGCTTCCCGGAAGATAAACCGATGGAAAGCCTGCTGGATATCCTGAAGCTGGGGTTCCGTGGATATCGTCACCTGGCGGAGTTCTCGCCGCCGTCGGTGAAGGTTATTTTCCGCTCGCTCACCATGCTGGTTGCCTGGGTAGTCTCGTTTGTTCCCCGTCGGCCTCAACGTGCCGCGGCGATACTCTCTTCGGAACCAGAAATGGCTCAACAATGATGATAATGCGATGAAAAGAAAACTCTCCTTGATTTGTGCAGTGGCTGTGGGAATGGCTGGTTGGTCATCCTTCGCCTCTTTTGCGGAGCCGACGACCGCCATTGCGGCGGCGCCAGCCCCTGCGGCGACGGATCCACTAGCCGGTGGGCTGACGGCCCCGGCCCCGGTCATTGCCGACAGCCAGCCGACGGCAGCCCTTGCCGCGCCGCCGGCGCCGGCGGTCGTCATGGAGAATGTGCCGACCCGCGACGTGAAGCTCTCTTTTGCCAGTATCGCTCCGGCGCCGGGCAGTATGGTGCTGCGCGGAGCGCACCCCGACGGCTCGGTAGAGTTTGGCATGCGCAGCGATGAGGTTGTGACGAAAGCCCTGCTGAATCTCGACTATACGCCGTCTCCTTCGCTGCTGCCGGTGCAGTCGCAGTTGAAGGTGTACCTCAATGATGAGCTGATGGGCGTCCTGCCGGTCACCAAAGAGCAGCTGGGTAAAAAAGTCAGCGCGCAGATCCCTATCGATCCTCTGTATATCACCGACTTTAACCGCGTGCGGCTGGTGTTTGTCGGCCATTATCGCGATGTGTGTGAGAACCCGGCCAGCAGTACGCTATGGCTGGACGTCGGGCGTGACAGCAACCTGGACCTGACCTATCAGGCGCTGGCGGTGCGTAACGATCTGTCCCATTTCCCGGTACCGTTCTATGACCCCCGGGATAACCGTTCGTTGATGTTGCCGATGGTTTTTGCCGCCTCGCCGGATGCCCGGCAGCAGCAGGCGGCGGCGATTGTCGCCTCCTGGTTCGGCAGTAAAGCCGGCTGGCGCGGCCAGGCGTTCCCGGTGCTGTTCAACACACTGCCGGATCGCAACGCCATCGTGTTTGCGACCAACGATAAGCGCCCGGACTTCCTGCGGGAACATCCGCCGGTGAAGGCGCCGACCATCGAAATGATCGACCATCCTGACAACCCTTACGTCAAGCTGCTGGTGGTTTTTGGCCGCGATGACAACGATCTGCTGCTGGCCGCCAGGGGCATTGCGCAGGGCAATATTCTGTTCCGTGGCAGCAGCGTGGTGGTCGACGACGTCAAAGAGTTGCAGGCGCGTAAACCTTATGACGCGCCGAACTGGGTGCGTACCGATCGTGAAGTCACCTTCGGCGAACTGAAAACCTATGCCCAGCAGCTGCAGTCCAGCGGCCTGGTGCCGGATTCCATTAACGTGGCGCTGAGTCTGCCGCCGGACCTCTATTTGCTGCGCGCCAACGGCATCGATATGCGGCTGAACTATCGCTACACCATGCCGCCTATCAAAGACAGCTCGCGCATGGATATCAGCCTCAACGACCAGTTCCTGCAATCCTTCAGCCTGAACAGCTCTCAGGACGTGGATAAATTGATATTGCACCTGCCGGTGCTACAGGGGCTGCTGGACGGTAAGACCAACGTCAGTATCCCGGCGCTGCGTCTCGGGGCGATAAACCAGCTGCGGTTTGATTTCCAGTACATGAACCCGATGCCGGGCGGCTCTATCGATAACTGTATTACCTTCCAGCCGGTGCAGAACCACGTGGTTATTGGTGACGATTCGACGATTGACTTCTCGAAGTATTATCACTTTATTGCCATGCCGGATCTGCGCGTGTTCGCCAGTGCCGGCTTCCCGTTTAGCCGGATGGCCGACCTGTCTGACACGCTGATTGTGGTGCCGCCCGCGCCGACGGAGGGTCAGGTGGCGACGCTACTGGAATCCGTTGCCGGTATCGGCGCGCAGACCGGTCTGGCGGGGATCAATATGCAGATCACCGATGATGGCAGCAAAATTAAGGATAAAGACGCCGATCTGCTGTTGATTGGCTCGATTCCGCCAGCGCTGAAAGATGACACCAAAATTAGCCTGCTGGTCGATGCGACAAAGAGCTGGGTGAAGATGCCGATGCGTCATTACGACCTGCCGGGCATTTATCCGGACGATGAGGCCAGAACGCCCAATACGCGCACGGATATCACCTCCTCCGGGCCAATGGCGGCCATTATCAGCTTCCAGTCGCCGTATTACGATCAACGCAGCGTCGTGGCGCTGCTGGCGGACAGCCCGCGCGGTAACGAACTGCTGAACGGCGCGCTGAACGACAGCGGTAAGCGGGCGGCGATGTTTGGTTCCGCCTCGGTGATTCGCGAATCCGGGGTGAACAGCCTGCGCGTGGGCGATATCTATTATGTCGGGCACCTGCCGTGGTTTGAGCGTATCTGGTTTGCGCTGTCCAACCACCCGGTGCTGCTGGCGATTCTGGCTGCGGTGAGCATTGTGCTTCTGGCATGGGTACTGTGGCGCATGCTGCGTATTCTCAGCCGTCGTCGTCTCCACCTTGATGATGAGTAAGCGATCATGAACCCGATTCGCGCAGTTATCCTGTCGGTTCTGATGCTGGCGGCAGCGCAGGTGAGCGCCGCCTGCCAGTGGCCGGCCTGGGAGCAATTTAAAAATGAGTATGTGAGTACCGAAGGGCGGGTGGTTGATCCCGCCGATTCGCGTAAAATCACCACCTCCGAAGGGCAAAGCTATGCCTTGTTCTTCGCGCTGGCGGCAAACGATCGCGACGCTTTCGGCAAGCTGTTGCAATGGACCCAGAACAATCTGGCGGCGGGCGACCTGCGTGCGCGCCTGCCGGGCTGGCTGTGGGGCAAGAAAAGCGAAGATGAGTGGACGCTGCTGGACAGCAACTCCGCGTCTGACTCCGATTTATGGATAGCCTGGTCGCTGCTGGAAGCGGGGCGGTTGTGGCAGGTGCCGCAGTACACCGAGATGGGCAAAGCGCTCCTGGCGCGTATCGCCGGGGAAGAAGTCGCGGATGTGCCGGGGTTCGGACCGATGGTGCTGCCCGGCAAAGTTGGTTTTGCCGACGATAAAGGCTGGCGTTTTAACCCCAGCTATCTTCCGCCGCAGCTTGCCAGCTACTTCAGCCGTTTTGGCGCCCCGTGGCCGAAACTGCGCGACAGCAATCTGCGTTTTCTGCTGGAGACGGCGCCGAAAGGTTTTTCTCCTGACTGGGTGCGTTACGAAAAAGGACAAGGCTGGCAGTTGAATGCGGACAAACCGATAATCGGCAGCTACGACGCGATTCGCGTCTATCTGTGGGTCGGGATGCTCGATGATGGGGATACACAGAAAGCGCGGCTGTTGGCTCGTTTTAAACCGATGGAAACGCAGACGATTCGCCAGGGCGTACCGCCGGAAAAAGTGAATATCGCGACCGGTAAAACGACCGGCAATGGCCCGGTCGGATTTTCAGCGTCGATGCTGCCGTTTTTACACAATGACGACGCCCGGGCGATACAGCGCCAGCGCGTTGCGGACCACTATCCTGGCGCCGATGCCTACTATAACGTGGTCCTGACTCTTTTTGGCCAGGGATGGGATCAACACCGTTTCCGTTTCACGGCGGATGGCGAATTACGACCTGACTGGGACCAGCAATGCGTAAGTTCAGATTAAGTATTATCGCGCTGTCTCTCGGGGTCGGCCTGCTGCCGCAGGCGCAGGCGGCGACCACCCCTGCCGAGGAGCATCTGCTGGAGCAGGTCCGGCTGGGTGAGGCGAGCCAGCGTGAAGATCTGGTTAAGCAATCCCTTTATCGCCTGGAGCTGATTGACCCCAATAACCCGCAGTTAATTGCCGCGCGAATGCGTTATCTGTTGCGCCGGGGCGACACCGACGGCGCTAAAAAACAGCTCGACAGGCTGGCGAAGCTGGCCCCCGATTCCGCAGAGCTGAAATCCTCCCGTAGCGAAATGAACCTCAGCACCGGCGACGGGAGGCAGGAGCTTCAGCAGGCGCGCTTGCTGGGGGTATCGGGGCATGTAGAAGAGGGCGTGGCCGCCTTTGAAAAATTGTTCGGTGGCGTGCCGCCCGATCAGGCCCTCGCGATTGAATACTGGACGCTGGTGGCTCGACTCCCGGCGCGGCATAAAGAAGCCGTCGCTCAGATGAAGAAACTGGATGCCAGCTCTCCGGGCAATGCCGACCTGCAGGCGTCGCTGGCCAAACAGATGTTTGCCGACGATAAGCCGGAGGAAGGGTTTGCTTATCTCGAACAAATGGCGCGCTCGGCCGCCGGTCGCGGCACCGCGGCCGATATGTGGCTCAGCGAAATCAAAGATATACCGGTCAGCCGGACCAGCGTGCAGGAACTACAGCGTTTCCTGGTCCTGTTCGCCACCGGGGAATCGGCAGCGAATGCCCGCCTGTTGCTGGCTCAGCAACAGGCTCAGTTGCAGGATCCGACGTTTCGCCTGCGGGCTGAGGGATTGGCTGCGGCCAAAAATGATAACTCCGCCCAGACCGTGGCCAATTTACAGCAGGCTGTACGAGCCGATGCCAGGGACAGCGACGCGGTGGGCGCGCTGGGCCAGGCCTATTCGCAGCGTGGCGACAGAGCCCGTGCCGTCGCACAGCTGAACAAAGCGATCGCGATGGATCCGAAAAGCCCGAATCGCGATAAATGGGACAGCCTGCTACAGACCAACCGCTACTGGTTGTTGATCAAACAGGGCGATAACGCGCTGAAGGCCGGAGAGCTGGATCGGGCACAACACTATTATGCGCAGGCTCAACGGGTCGACGGCAGCGATAGCTATGCGGTGCTCGGGCTCGGGGATGTGGCGGCGGCGCGCAAAGATAATGCGGCAGCGGAACGCGACTACCAGCGCACCCTGCGGATGGATCGTGGCAACAACCTCGCGGTGCGCGGGTTGGCTAACCTTTATCGTGCGCAATCGCCGGAAAAAGCCAGCGCTTACATCGCCAGTCTGTCGCCTGCCCAGCGGCGCAGCATTGATGATATCGAGCGCAGCCTGACCAATGAACGCCTGGAAAAACAGGCCGAAGCGCTGGAGAGCCAAAGCAACTGGGCGCAGGCGGCGGAAATTCAGCGTCGGCGTCTGGCGCTTGACCCGGATAGCGTGTGGATTACCTACCGTTTATCCCGTGATTTAGTCAGCGCAGGCGAACGGGCACAGGCCGATACGCTGATGCGTAATATGGTCAGCCGCAAGCCGGGAGATGCCGAGCGGGTTTATGCCTGGGGTCTCTATTTATCCGGTAATAATCAGGACGATCTGGCGCTGGCGCAGCTTGCTGCCCTGCCGCGCAGCCAATGGACGGATAACATTCGTGAGCTGGACGCGCGTCTGCAAAGCGCTAAGGTGATACGCCAGGCTAACCAGCTGCGCGACAGCGGCCAGGAAGCACGGGCTATCGCCCTCATTCAACAGCAGCCGCCGCTGGTTCGCTACCGGCTGACGCTGGCGGACTGGGCGCAGCAGCGCGGCGATAGCCAGACGGCGATTGCGCAGTATAACGCGGTGCTGAGTCAAGAGGCCGATAACGGCGATGCCCGTCTGGGACTGGCGGAAGTCTACCTTGCCGAAGGCGATAAAAATGCCGCGCGCGCCCAGGTCAGCCAGTTGAAAGGCGGGGAGAGCGATTCCATCAATATGCAGCGGCGGGTGGCCCTGGCGAACGCGGGATTGGGCGATATCGCCCAGGCCCGACACATTTTTGACCGCATCATCCCGCAAGCTAAAGCGCAGCCGCCGTCTATGGAAAGCGCGCTGGTGCTACGTGATGCCGCCCGATTCCAGGCCCGGAGCGGCCAGCCGCAGGTGGCGCTGGAGAGTTATAAAGATGCCATGGTGGCTTCTGGCGTGACCCCGGTCCGCCCGCAGGATAACGATGCCTTTACCCGCCTGACCCGCAACGACAGCAGCGATGACTGGCTGAAGCGCGGGATCCGCAGCGACGCCGCGGATCTCTATCGCCAGCAGGATCTTAACGTCACCCTCGAACATGATTTCTGGGGCTCGAGCGGTACCGGCGGCTATTCCGATCTTAAAGCGCACACCACGATGCTGCATGTGGAGGCGCCGCTCGCCGATGGACGCATGTTCTTGCGCACCGACCTGGTTAATATGGATGCCGGTAGCTTCGCGACGAAAAGCGACGGCAGCTATTCGCCAAACTGGGGAACCTGCGGGGAAATCGCCTGTACCAGCGGTAGCAAGAACCAGACCGACGGGGGAGCCAGCGTCGCGGTAGGCTGGAAGAATGAGACCTGGAGCGCGGATATCGGCACGACGCCGATGGGTTTCAACGTGGTTGATGTGGTGGGCGGACTGAGCTACAGCAACGATCTCGGGCCGTTCGGCTACACCCTCAATATGCATCGCCGGCCGGTTTCCAGCTCGCTACTCGCTTTTGGCGGACAGCAGGACAGCAGCAGCCATACCGGGACAACCTGGGGCGGCGTCCGCGCTGACGGCGGCGGCGTGAGCATGAGCTACGATAAGGGCGAGGCTAACGGCGTCTGGTCTTCGCTGGGCGTCGATCGGCTCACGGGGAAAAACGTGGCCGACAACTGGCGCGTGCGCTGGATGAGCGGTTACTACTATAAAGTCATCAATGAAGATAACCGCCGCGTCACCGTGGGCCTGAACAATATGCTCTGGCACTATGACAAAGACCTGAGCGGCTATACCCTCGGCCAGGGCGGCTACTATAGTCCGCAGGAGTATCTCTCGTTCGCGGTACCGGTCACCTGGCGTCAGCGCACGGAAAACTGGTCATGGGAACTGGGAGGGTCCGTCTCCTGGTCCCACTCGCGTACCAAAACCATGCCGCGCTATCCGTTGCTGAATTTGATTCCCGCGGACTACCGGGCCGATGCCAGTCCGTTGACGGAACAAGGCGGCAGCAGTCAGGGCTTTGGTTACACCGCCCGGGCGCTGGTTGAGCGACGAGTTACCGGCAACTGGTTCGTGGGGGCGGCGGTGGATATTCAACAGGCGAAGGATTATACCCCGAGCCATGCGCTGCTCTACGTACGCTATTCGGCCGCCGGCTGGCAGGGCGACATGGATATGCCGCCACAGCCGCTGGTGCCTTATGCGGACTGGTAGCAGAATAGCCTGAATTACGCGATCTGGCGTCACTCCACCCGCCGGTTCGCGTATACTCGTCAAACTTCGCCCGTCTGTGTCAATTCTCTCTCCCCCGGTAGCGCTATGCGCCGGGGCGACAGACCGATACAGTCGCCTGACCCCGGTAAGGGGTCAGCGGCAATCCGGGAAAATAACCCGCAGAGAAGCGTCACGCCTTGCGGACGTGGGCGAAGGATTTGAGTATATAATCAGCCTGAAAACGACCGGTGTTGATGGAATGAAACCGGGTAGGCGTTAAGTATCAGTGGAGAACCCAGTTGCGCGTCAGCCGCTCACTTACAATTAAACAGATGGCGATGGTCGCGGGCGTGTCCATGGCGTTTGTATTGGTGTTTTGTTCTATTTTGCTGTTTCACTTTGTGCAACAGAGTCGCTTCATTACGGCCACGCAATTAGAAAGTATCGCTCGTTCCGTTCGCGAACCCCTGTCGGCGGCTATCCTGAAAGCGGATATCCCCGAGGCGGAAGCCATTCTGGGGCGTATTCAGCCTGCTGGTATTGTCAGCCGGGCCGATGTGGTGTTGCCCAACCAATTTCAGGCGCTGCGGATGCGTTTTATTCCGGAGCGTCCGGTACCGGTGATGGTCACCCGCATTTTCGAGCTCCCGGTACAGATCTCGCTGCCGGTTTACTCGCTGGAAAGGCCCGCCAACCCGCAGCCGATCGCCTATCTGGTGCTGCAGGCGGACTCCTGGCAGACCTACAAATTCGTCATGAGCGTACTTTCTACGTTAGTGACTGCTTACTTCTTGCTGGTGCTTGTTCTGACGGTGGCTATCACATGGTGTATCAACCGTCTGATCGTCCGCCCGTTGCGCAAGCTGGCTCGTGAGCTCGATGACGTCGCCCCGCAGGACCGGCTCGGGCACCAGCTGACGCTGCCGCGTCTGCACCATGATGATGAAATTGGCCTGCTGGTGCGCAGTTATAACCGGAATCAGCAGACCCTGCTGCGCCAGCACGATGAACTGACGTTACAGTCCACCCGCTTCCCGGTATCCGAGCTGCCGAATAAGGCCTTTTTGATGGCTCTGCTGGAGCAAACCGTCGCCCGGCCGCAAAGTGCGGCGTTGCTGGTTATCGCCTGCGAAACATTGCAGGATACCGCGGGGGTGCTGAAAGAGACCCAGCGCGAGATCCTGCTGCTGACGCTGGTGGAGAAGCTGCGGGGGATTATCCCGTCGCGGATGGTGCTGGCCCAGATTAGCGGCTATGACTTCGCGATTCTGGCCCACGGGATGAGCGAGCCGTGGCACGCGGTGACATTAAGTAAGCAAGTGCTCACTGTCATAAATGAACGGCTGCCGTTGCAGGGGATCCAGCTGCGCCCCTGCGCCAGCGTGGGTATTGCGATGTTTAACGGCGAGCTGAGTGCGGAACAGCTCTATCGCCGGGCATTTTCTGCCGCCACCGCCGCGCGGCACAAAGGTAAAAACCAGATTGAATTCTTCGATCCGGCCCAGATGGAAAAAGCCCAGCGTCGGCTGATGGAAGAACACGACATCCTCACCGCGCTGGATAATCATCAGTTCGCAATCTGGCTCCAGCCGCAGGTTGATGCCGCCAGCGGCGAGGTCTGCGGCGCGGAAGTGCTGCTGCGGCAACGCCAGCCTGACGGTAGCTGGTTGCTCCCTGCGGATCTGACTGAACGCATTGAAGCCTGCGGGCTGATGGTGCCGGTGGGTTACTGGGTGATGGAAGAAGCCTGTCGTCAGCTGGCCGCATGGCAAAGCCTGGGCATCATGTTGCCGCTGTCGGTGAACGTTTCGCTGCTGCAGTTGCTGCACCACGATCGCGGCACCGGGATGCTGACGTTACTCGATCGCTATCGCATCGCGCCTGGGACGCTGGTGCTGGAGATGACGGAAAGCCGCCATCTGGACGACCCGCAGACGGTGGCGGCGCTGCTGCGTCCGCTGCATGAGGCCGGCGTGCGGATCGCGCTGGATGATTTTGGCATGGGTTACGCCGGTCTGCGTCAGCTCCAGCATATGCAATCGCTGCCGGTCGATATTCTGAAAATCGATAAAGCGTTTATTGATATGTTGCCCGAGGATACCCGCATGGTTCCGGCGATTATCCAGCTGGCGCGCGGTCTTAATCTGCGCATCGTGGCGCAAGGGGTCGAAAAGGCGCCGCAGTATCACTGGTTGCAGGCGGCCGGCGTGGATGTCGTCCAGGGGGGCCTGTTTGGTTGCGCCTTGTCGCAGGAATCCTTTATGACGCAGTTCCTGCGAGGCAAGGATGAAGCGGGTGCAAGCTTGTAACGCGAGTGCGAACTTGTGCGTGTCAGCTCAAAGTTTTTAACAATTCCGTTGCACTTTTACGCTTAGTTATTTCTGAAATGTTTACAGGGTGTTACTTTTAAGCCACAGATAGCCCATACCCCTTCAGGATCTGTGGTTTTACCCAAAGGACACCCTATGAAAACCTCTCTCTTCAAAAGCCTCTATGTGCAGGTTTTGTCGGCCATTGCGATCGGTATTCTGCTGGGCCATTTCTACCCGGAACTGGGCGCGCAGATGAAACCTCTCGGCGATGCCTTCGTTAAACTGATAAAAATGGTTATCGCGCCGGTTATTTTCTGTACGGTTGTGACCGGCATTGCCGGGATGGAAAGTATGAAAGCCGTCGGTCGTACCGGGGCGGTAGCGCTACTCTATTTCGAAGTGGTCAGTACCATTGCGCTGATTATCGGCCTGATTATCGTTAACGTGGTGCAACCCGGCGCTGGCATGAACGTCGATCCGGCGACCCTCGATGCGAAGGCCGTGGCGATCTACGCCGAGCAGGCAAAAGATCAGGGCATTGTCGCCTTCCTGCTGGATATTATCCCCGGCAGCGTGATTGGCGCTTTCGCCAGCGGTAATATCCTGCAGGTGCTGATGTTTGCCGTGCTGTTCGGTTTTGCGCTGCATCGCCTCGGCAGCAAAGGCCAGCTCATTTTTAACGTCATCGAAAGTTTCTCACAGGTGATCTTCGGCATCATCAACATGATTATGCGCCTTGCGCCAATCGGTGCTTTCGGGGCCATGGCCTTCACCATCGGGAAATACGGTGTCGGCACCCTGGTGCAACTGGGTCAGCTGATCGTCTGTTTCTATATCACCTGTATCCTGTTCGTGGTGGTGGTACTGGGTTCTATCGCCCGGGTGACCGGGTTCAGCATTTTCAAGTTCATCCGCTACATCCGTGAAGAGCTGCTGATTGTTCTTGGCACCTCTTCGTCCGAATCGGCGCTGCCGCGTATGCTGGACAAAATGGAGAAGCTGGGCTGTCGTAAATCGGTCGTGGGGTTGGTCATTCCAACCGGCTACTCCTTTAACCTTGACGGCACCTCGATCTATCTGACGATGGCGGCGGTCTTTATCGCTCAGGCGACGAACAGCCATATGGATATTTTCCACCAGATTACCCTGCTGGTTGTGCTGCTGCTCTCCTCAAAAGGAGCGGCGGGGGTAACGGGAAGCGGCTTTATCGTTCTGGCGGCAACGATTTCTGCGGTCGGGCATTTGCCGGTTGCCGGGCTGGCGCTCATCCTCGGGATTGACCGCTTTATGTCAGAAGCCCGCGCATTGACCAACCTGGTGGGCAACGGCGTGGCGACTATCGTGGTGGCAAAATGGGTGAAAGAGCTGGACAGCAAGCAGCTGGACGATGTCCTGAATAACCGCGAGCCAGCCAACAAATCGCACGAATTATCCTCTTAAATCCTTCTGTTAGGCCCGTTGTCCTTGCTGGACTCCGGGCTCCTGCGCATAATTAGGTATCATTCCCCGAGGCAGGGGAATGATACTAAATGATTATTTTACGTCTCCGTGCGACATTTTTATCTCCGCGTGGTCTAACCGACGTACTTTGCTCACCATCTTTTTTGGCAGCCCGTGCGCGGGTTGCTTTTGTAACCAGGAATGTTCATCAGGGGTTCACATGCAGGGCACAAAAATTCGACTGTTAACGGGTGGTTTGCTGATGATGGCAGCAGCCGGTTATGTGCAAGCAGAAGCGCTCCAGCCGGACCCGGCCTGGCAACAGGGGACTCTCGCTAATGGACTTCAGTGGCAGGTTTTAGCCACGCCGCAGCGCCCTAGCGATCGTATTGAAGTCCGTCTGTTCGTCAATATTGGCTCGCTGAGTGAAAGCACTCAGCAGAGCGGCTTTAGCCACTTTATCCCTCGTCTGGCGCTGACCCAGAGCGGCAGTCTGCCGACAATGCAGGCGCGTTCGCTATGGCAGCAAAGCATCGACCCCAACCGTCCGATGCCGCCCGCGATTGTCTCGTATAACTACACCATGTTTAATCTTAGCCTGCCGAATAACCGCAATGATCTGCTGAAAGAGGCGTTGAACTGGCTGTCGGATACCAGCGGCAAGCTGGTCGTGACGCCGGAATCGGTGAACCATGCCCTGCTGGGGGAAGACATGGTGGCGACCTGGCCGCTGGACACCAAAGATGGCTGGTGGCGCTATCGTCTGAAAGGCTCCACGATGCTGGGCCATGATCCTGGCGCCGCGCTGAAAAAACCGGTCGATATCGCGCAGCTGAAGGCGTTCTACCAGAAATGGTATACCCCGGACGCCATGACGCTGATCGTGGTGGGTAATGTCGACAGCCGCGGCGTGGCAGAGCAGATCAACAAGACCTTCGGCGAGCTGAAAGGCAAACGCGAAACGCCGGCGGCGGTGCCGACGCTGGCGCCGCTCCCGACCAGGCCTGTGAGCATCATGACCAGGACGGTGCGTCAGGACAAGCTGTCGATCATGTGGGATTCCCCGTGGCAGCCGATTCGCGACTCGGTGGCCCTGCAGCGCTACTGGCGTGACGACCTGGCGCGCGAAGCGCTGTTCTGGCATGTGCAACAGAGCCTGAGCAGGAGCAACGCCAAAGACGTGAACCTCGGCTTTGATTGCCGGGTGCTGTATCAGCGCGCCCAGTGCGCCATTAATATTGAATCCCCGGGCAACAAACTCAACGCAAACCTGACCACCGTCTCCCGCGAGCTGGCGAAGGTACGTGATAACGGCTTGCCGGAAGAAGAGTTTGATGCGCTGATTGCGCAGAAAAGCCTGGAGCTGCAAAAGCTGTTTGCCACCTATGCGCGCACCGATACCGACATTCTGATTAGCCAGCGTATCCGTTCGTTGCAAAACCAGGTGGTGGATATCGCGCCGGAGCAGTATCAGAAGCTGCGTCAGGAGTTTCTGGACTCTCTGACCGCGGACATGCTGAACCAGTATCTGCGCCAGCAGCTGTCGCAGGATATGGCGCTGGTGCTGCAACAGCCGCAGGGTGAGCCGGAATACAATATGAAGGATCTGAAGGCGACATGGGAAAGGCTGATGGCGCCAGCTCCGGCTGCGGCAACCAGCGGCGGCGCGGCTGAAGCGCGTAACGACGCTTCGGATATTCCCCCAGCGCAGTAAGTCGTTCACGGCCCGGAAATGTCTCCGGGCCGTGGCGTGAAGCCCCTTCCGGGATTACTGCGGCATCGCGTCGCGCGGGATAATCGCCCCACGATACTGAATGACCGTGCTGGCCGTCAGGTGGCCGCGTCTGGCGGCAGACTCCGCATCGCCACCGGTCAGACGCACCGCCAGATAGCCGGCGCTAAACGAATCGCCCGCCGCGGTGGTATCCACTACGCGCTCTTTTGCCAGCTTCACGGCCGGTACCTCCAGCAGCGGCTGCCCGGCGATCGCCACCAGGCATGAATCCGCGCCGCGCTTGACCACCACCTCTTGCACACCTGCGGCATGAGTACGGGCAATTACCTCCTCGACCGGCTTTTCACCCCACAGCGCATCTTCGTCATCCAGCGTCAGGAAGGCGATATCGGTGCAGGCCAGCATGTGTTGATAGACCTGGCGGGTCTCTTGCTGGCTGGCCCACAGACGTGGACGGTAGTTATTATCAAAAATGACCTTCCCGCCGTTGGCGCGGCATGCGCCCAGCAGCGTCAGCAGCTTGTTACGGCTGGCCGGGCTGAGGATAGCCAGGCTGATTCCGCTGAGATAGAGATAGTCAAAGGTGGCCAGCTCTTCGCAGATTGCGTCAGCCTGCTCGCTCTCCAGCCAGAATTTTGCCGCTGCCTCGTTGCGCCAGTAGTAAAACGTGCGCTCGCCGGTATCGTCGGTTTCGATGTAGTACAGGCCGGGTAAACGATCGGCCATGCGTTGAATCAGGGTGGTGTGGACGTTCTCTTGCTGCCAGGCGTCCAGCATCTGCTGGCTGAATCCATCCGTACCCAGCGCGGTAACGTAGTGGACGGCGAGCGCGTCGGCGTCGGTCTGACGCGCAATATAGACGGAAGTGTTTAAGGTATCGCCGCCAAATCCGCGGTTTACCGCCGCGTTTTTCTCTGACAGCTCAATCATACATTCGCCAATGACGGCAATTTTTTTAGACATAATCATGACCTGAGATGGAATCGAATGAGCGCTAGTGTGCGCCGGGCTGTTTTTATGGTCAATTATATTAAAACAATGTTCCATTATTTTTTTGACCTGACGCGTGGAATGTGACGAAAAGCGCATTTGTCAGAGCAAGATGGGCTTTTCGACTATATTCAGGACTGACGAGACGCAAAAGGAGCGGAGAGGGAATGACCAGAACCCGTAAAACGATTGCCATTATCTCGGGAACGATACTCGTCGCGATCGTTCTGTTGTTCATCGTGCTGGCGACTTTTGACTGGAATCGCCTGAAACCGGCGATCAACCAGAAGGTCTCAGCCGAGCTGAATCGTCCGTTCGCGATTCGCGGCGACCTCGGCGTTGTCTGGGCGCGCCAGCCTGATGAGCGCGGCTGGCGGCGCTGGATCCCCTGGCCGCACGTCCATGCCGAAGATATCGTCCTCGGCAACCCGCCGGCTATCCCTCAGGTCACCATGGTGCATCTGCCGCGGGTCGAAGCCACCCTGGCGCCGCTGGCATTGCTTACCAGAACCGTTTATCTGCCGTGGATTAAGCTGGAACAGCCCGATGCCCGCCTGATCCGGTTGTCGGAAAAAAACAATAACTGGACCTTTACGCTGGCCTCCGACGCCGCTGCTACCGAACGGCCCGCCTCTTCCGGCTGGTCTTTGCGCCTGGATAATATTCTGTTCGATCGCGCGCGGATCGCCATTGATGACAAGGTGACGCGTGCGGATATCACGATCCAGGTCGATCCGCTCGGCAAGCCGCTGCCCTTCAGCGAGGTCAGCGGTGAGAAGGGCAAAGAGGGGGCGCCAGCAGCCGGAGACTATATTTTTGGCCTGCAGGCGAAGGGGACCTATCACGGGCAGCTGCTTCAGGGCAGCGGTAAAATCGGCGGTATGCTGGCGCTGCGCAGCGAGGGGCAACCGTTCCCGCTGCAGGGGGACTTTCGCTCCGGCAGTACCCGGGTCGCCTTTAGCGGCACGGTCAGCGATCCCCTCAATCTCGGGGGCGTGGATCTGCGCTTGCAGTTCTCCGGGGCGTCGCTGCGCGACCTGTACGAGCTGACCGGGGTGGTGCTGCCGGATACGCCGGCCTTCTCGACCGACGGCCACCTGCGAGCCACTTTCCAGGGGGCGAACGGCGCGCGTTTCGCCTACCGTGATTTTAACGGTCGTATTGGCGAGAGTGATATCCACGGTTCCTTAACCTACAGTACCGGCAAACCGCGGCCGAAGCTGGAGGGCGATGTCGCTTCACAACAGCTGCGGCTGGCGGATCTCGGCCCGCTCATTGGCGTGAATGCGGGCACAAAAGCTGCCGCAAGCGAGCAGCGTAAAGGCACGGCTTCGCCGCAGCCTGCCGGGAAAGTGCTGCCGTACGATCGCTTTGACACCGATAAATGGCAGCTGATGGACGCCGATGTACGCTTTAAGGGCGGGCGGATTGAGCACGGCGGCACCTTGCCAATTAGCGACCTTTCTACCCATGTGTTGCTTGAACGGGGCGATCTGCGCCTGCAGCCGCTGCGCTTTGGCCTGGCGAACGGCACCATTGCCGGCAGCGTCCATCTGCAGGGCAATAAAAAACCGCTGCAGGGAGAAGCCAGTCTGCAGGCGCGGCGTCTGAAGCTGAAGGCCCTGATGCCGAAAGTCGAGATGATGCAGAAGACGCTCGGGGAGATGAATGGCGACGTACAGCTACGTGGGAGCGGTAACTCGGTGGCGGCGCTGTTGGGCAACAGCAACGGCAATCTGAAGCTGCTGATGAACGACGGTCTGATTAGCCGTAACCTGATGGAAATCCTCGGCCTGAACGTCGGTAACTATGTTATCGGGCAGATATTTGGCGATGATGAGGTCCGGGTGAACTGCGCGGCGGCGAACATCAATGTGACGAACGGCGTGGCGCGGCCGCAGATTTTTGCCTTTGATACCGAAAATGCGCTGATTAACGTCACCGGCACCGCCAGCTTCGCTACGGAACAGCTCGACCTGACCATCGACCCGGAGAGTAAGGGGGTGCGTATTATTACCCTACGCTCTCCGCTGTACGTGCGCGGGACCTTTCAATCGCCGAATGCCGGAGTGAAGGCTGGCCCGCTGATTGCGCGCGGCGCGGTAGCGGCGGCGCTGGCAACATTAGTCACGCCGGCGGCAGCGCTGCTGGCGCTGGTATCGCCAGCGCAAGGGGATGCGAATCAGTGTCGGGAGATTTTAGCGCAGATGAAAAAGTAAAGCGTAAGAAGCGTACCCGGCGCATCGCGCCGGGCAGCAAGGGACTACAGCGACTGATGGCGAGTTTCGTGGGTCAACAGCAGCGCAATCAGCGTCAGCCCGGCCATGGCCGCGAGGTAGAGGCCGACCGCCATCAGGCCATAATTACCCTGTAGCCAGGCGGCAATATACGGCGCGACGGAGGCGCCGAGAATCGACGACACGTTATACGAGAACGATGCGCCGGTGTAGCGAACTTCCGTCGGAAACAGCTCCGGCAGCAGCGCGCCCATCGGACCGAAGGTCAGCCCCATCAGGCTCAGGCCCAGCAGCAGGAAGGCGAAGACGAGCGCCGGCTGGCCGGAGCCCAGCAGCGGTTTAAAAGCGAACAGCGCAAAGAGGATGATCAGCGAGGTAATCACGATCATGCTCTTACGGCGACCAAACGCATCGGCCAGCAGACCCGCCACCGGCACCATCACGCCGAAGCCAATCACCGCCATCATCAGCATCCACAGCACTTCATTACGCGGCAGGCCGAGACCCACCGGCGCAGCGCCGGTACTGAAGGTCATGGAATAGACGGTCATGATATAGAACAGGGTATAGGTCGCCAGCATGATAAAGGTACCGAGGACGGTGACGCGCACATGCTTTGTCAGCAGGGTACCCAGCGGGATTTTGACCTGTTTCTTCGCGGCGGCGATTTTGGCGAACACCGGCGTCTCGTGTAGCGACACGCGTACATACAGCCCGATAATCACCAGTACGGCGGAGAAGATAAACGGTACGCGCCAGCCCCATGCCATAAACTGCTCGTCGGTCAGCAGCCAGGAGAGCAGCAGGAAGGTGCCGTTGGCGAAGAAGAAGCCGATTGGCGCGCCCAACTGCGGGAAAGAACCGTACAGCGCGCGCTTGCGCGGCGGGGCGTTTTCGGTCGCCAGCAGCGCCGCGCCGCCCCATTCACCGCCCAGCCCCAGACCCTGGCCGAAGCGCGCCAGCGCCAGCAGCATCGGCGCAAGAATACCAATGCTCTCGTAACCGGGCAGCAGGCCGATAACCACCGTGGAGATCCCCATAGTCAGCAGCGAAGCGACCAGCGTGACCTTACGGCCGACGCGATCGCCGAAGTGGCCGAATAAGGCGGAACCAATCGGACGGGCAATGAAGGCAATGGCGAACGTCGCCAGCGACTGTAGCGTGGCTGCGGCCGGGTCACCCTGCGGGAAGAAAATATGCGGGAAGACGATCACCGCGGCGGTGGCATAGATATAAAAGTCGAAGAACTCAATGGCGGTGCCGATGAGGGAGGCGACGACGACTTTATTGCGCGAGTTAACCGGAGCGGTTTCCTGGGTCTTGTCGAGTGTGCTGGCTGTGGCTTGCATAGATCTTTCTTATTTTTAGCGAACGAAAGGCCATATAGCCACAGCAAAAGGGACATTTCAATCTGTAACAGAGCGCGCGAGAGGCGAAAAAATGGTCAAAAAGCGGATAATTTGCGTGCCGGAAAAATAACTTCTATGAAATGCTTCACATAAATAAAATTATAGTAGATAAAACCAGTATTTAGTTAAATAAAAGTTACATATTGGATTTATCTGCTGAAATGATGATTCGGGCTGAATTTTGTCCCTTTCTTCAGCCCGATACGGCATCAATCGTGGACTTTGCCCGGCATGCGACGGTCATCCTTGTAGTCGGCCGTGGCTATCCACGCCGCGCAGAACAGCGTCAGGCGGGCGAAAAAATAGAAGAAGGCCATCAGGCCTAATACGGAGCCAAAGGCGGCGCCGGAAGGCGATTTCACCAGCGCGGGCAGTGTCCAGGTCATGATCATTTTTATGATTTCAAAACCGATAGCCGCAATCAGGGTACCGCGAATCAGCGCTTTGCGCCGCGGGCGGTGGCGCGGCAGACGCCAGAAGATCCAGAAAAACAGCAAATAGTTGGCGAAGATGGAGATAGCGAGGCCGATCAGTCGCCAGGCCGGTTGCAACCATTCAATATTATCGAGATAGAGCGCGGAGATGATCATCTGCTGCGCGGAACCGGCGACGGAGGTTATCGATAACGTCACCACCAGCGCCACCAGCAGGCCGATCAACGAGATAAAATCGCGGAAGTATTTCATCCAGATCTTTTCCTGGTCCTGCGGCGCTCGCTCCCAGACATCGCGCGACTGGGCGCGAATCGCCTCCCGCAGGTTGCCCATCCAGTTAATACCGGAATAGAGCGCGACCAGCAGACCGACCAGGCCAACGGCGGTACGTTGCTGGATGGCGGTATTAATGGTGTTTTTAAGGGTGGCGGCCAGCGTGGGGTCGCTGACATTCAGCAGGATTTTATCGAAAATATCCTGCAGCAGCGTCGGGTGCCAGGCCAGCACAAAACCGGCGGCGGCGAAGGAGACCATCAGAATCGGGATCATCGACAGAAACGAGAAGTAGGTGATGGCCGCGCCGAACTGGTTTCCCATCCTGTCGTTAAAGCGTTCGGCGGCGCGCAGCAGGTGCGCAATAATCGGGTTCCGCTGGACTTTTTCTGCTGTTCCGGTGACGGTTTTTAACGCCTGATTCGCCTTCTGCGCTACGGCAGAGTCGTTGATGGCGGCCAGTGGGCTTTTGCTTTTTTCCGGCGGCTGGCCCGGATCCTGGGTCGGGCGTTTGGCGTCGTTTTCCGATGTCATGAGTAATTTCTTCCTTTCTTTACAGCGAGATTCTTCAAAATTATATACGTAAAATCCTTCATAGACCTGCGAAGCGTCCAGACGCCGTCGGTAAAGGGCGGCATCGCTTAATCGACGTACTCTTTCATCACGCTCCCCAGCCACTCCATGAACAGATGTACCCGGCGGGAAAGGTTGCGTCGGTGCGGATAGATTAACGATACCGGCAGCGGTTCCGCGCGGTACTGCGGCAGGATGTCAATCAGCTCGCCGGTACGCAGCGCCTCGCGGACGCCGGTGCGCGGAACCTGGATAATGCCCAGCCCGGCCAGGCAGGCGGCCTGATAGGTTTCCGTGCTGTTAACGGTGAGCGTACCGCCGGTTTTCACCCACTGGACGACGCCATCTCTCATCACCTCAAACCCCAGCGGGCGGGCGCCGGGAGTACTGGCATAGTGGATCAGGGCGTGATCGGCCAGATCGTCGAGCGTGGTCGGGTAGCCGAAGCGTGATAAATAGTGCGGGCTGGCGCAGTTAATTTGCGTCAGCTTACCCAGCGGGCGGGCGATCAGGCCGGAGTCTTTCAGCGTACCGACGCGCACCACGCAGTCAAATCCCTCGCGAATCACATCCACCAGCCGGTCGCTACTGCTCAGCTCCAGCTCGATACCCGGGTACTGCTGCAAAAAAGCCGGCAGGCGCGGAATGATCAGTTTCCTCGCCAGTCCGACCGGCATATCCACCCGCAGGCGACCGCTGATGGTCGCCGGATCGTGCTGAAACATGCCGTCCAGTTCATCGAGGTTGCTGAGCAGGTCCCTGGCGCGTTCGTAATAGACCATTCCGTCCTGGGTGAGCTGTACCCGGCGCGTGGTGCGGTGCAGCAGGCGCACGCCGAGATGGTTTTCCAGCGCCTGAACCTGGCGCGAGACGCTCCCTTTCGGCAGGCTTAAGGTTTCGGCGGCGCGGGAAAAACTCTCCAGCTCCGCGACGCGGATGAACAGCTGCATTGCGTGAATTTTATCCATACCGAAACTCTATTATTGTTAATACTGGAACAGTAAAACGTAATTTAGCGCATTTATTGTTTTACTGGCAGCTAATAAGCTCTTTAACCAGACAAACGCAACTGAGAAGGGGCTTTCTGATGACACAACGTATCGCTTTAGTGACCGGCGGCAGCCGTGGACTGGGAAAAAATGCAGCGCTGAAGCTGGCAGAGAAGGGAACCGATATTATTCTCACCTGGCACAGCAACCCGCAGGCTGCCCAGCAAGTGGTGGATGAAATTGAGCAACAAGGGGTAAAAGCGGCGGCATTGGCATTGAACGTCGGTGATACGGCGAGCTTTGACACTTTCGCGCAGAATGTGGCTCAGCTGCTGCAACAGCGCTGGCAGCGCGACACCTTTGATTATTTATTAAACAACGCCGGAATCGGTTTAAACGTCCCCTTTGCTGAGACCAGCGAAGCACAATTTGATGAGCTGATGAACATTCAGTTTAAAGGCCCGTTCTTCCTGACCCAGCGCCTGCTGCCGCTTCTGGCGGATAAGGGACGTATCCTTAACGTGTCGAGCGGGCTGGCCCGTTTCGCGCTGCCGGGCTATGCCGCCTATGCGGCGATGAAAGGGGCGATGGAGGTGTTGACCCGCTATCAGGCGAAGGAGCTGGGCGCGTGCGGGATTTCGGTCAACATTATCGCGCCAGGGGCGATAGAAACCGATTTTGGCGGCGGAATGGTGCGCGATAATGCTCAGGTTAATCAGCATATTGCGGCGCAAACGGCGCTGGGACGGGTCGGGTTGCCAGATGATATCGGCGATGCGATTGCGGCATTGTTGAGCGATGACCTGAGATGGATGAACGCGCAGCGCGTGGAAGTTTCCGGCGGCATGTTCCTGTAATCGTAACCGCCTCTCCCGCTGCGAAGAGGCGTTGCGTCCCGCTTATAGGTTCAGCGTGTGATAATCGCGACGCAGCAGGCCAAACAGCCAGTCATTATGCCAGCGTCCGTTCAGCCAGTAGCATTCGCGCAGCTCACCCTCCTGCAGGAAACCGGTTTTCTGCAGCAGATTTCGCGACGCTAAGTTTCCGGCGGTGACCGTGGCGGTCAGTCTACGCACGCCTCCGGTGCTGAAGGCAAAATCACAGAGCGCGCGCAGGGATTCATAACCATAGCCGCATCCCTGCGCGGTCGGAGTAAATAAAAAACCCACTTCGGCACAACCGCCTTCATGGTGCTGGTAGCCGGTCAGCCCCAGCGGTATGCGGGTTACCCTGTCGCGCACGACCAGGCTCAGCCACTGTTTTGCCCCTGGCGACCACGGTAAAATACGCGAATCGAAGGCCTCGCGTATTTCAGACAGCGGGCGTGAATCGGCGATATACAGCATCACCTGCGGATCTCTTTGCAGAGCGAGAAAAAAAGACCAGTCCTCCTGCTTCAGCTGTGAACAGTGCAGCCGTGGCGTAAGCAATTCGGTCATGAAAACAATTCCTGCGAAGTGAGATGCTATGACCATAGCAGGACATGAATGGTCGGAACAGCACCTGGTTATAAGGGTTCCCCGTACAGTCCTATCAGCCGACGCGCCACGCCGTTGGTCCAGCCGAAGCCATCCTGTAACGGATATTCGCCGCCGCCGCCTTCGTGGGCCACCCCGCCGGCGATATGATACTTCTCAATCAGCTTATGGTGCTGCTTGTAAAAATGGTTCACCGTTTGCAGCCAGCTGTGGGCAATTTCGTCGCCGAGCGGGTCCTGGCCGTACAGTTTAAACCCCTGGATCGCCATCCACTGTAGCGGCGCCCAGCCGTTGGGCTTATCCCATTGTTCGCCGCTGTCATATTCGGTGGCCATGATGCCGCCGGGGGTCAGCAGACGAGCACGTACCGCATCGGCGAGCTGCTCTGCCTGTTGGTGCGTGGCCATGCCGACATACAGCGCGACGATGCTGGCGGCGGAGAAGAGCGCCTGCTGTTCGCGTCGCCAGTCGTAATCACGAAAACAGCCGCCCTCTTCATCCCATAAATAGCGGTTTACCGCTGACCGGCGATCGCTGGCCTTCTGGCGAAAAGCCGCTTCCGTTTCCCGGTCGCCTTTCAGGCCGGAAAGATTGGCGATGGTGTTTTCCAGTTTGAATAAAAAGGCGTTTAAATCGATCGGAATAAACTGGGTGGTACGGATGCTCGCCAGCCGGGTGATATCACGCAGCCAGCGGCTGGAATAGTCCCAGCCGGAGGCCGCGCCGGCGCGCAGGTCCCGGTACACTTCGTTGGCCGGGCGGCCCGAGTGTCTTGCCGTTTCGACATCTTCCCGCCACGATTCATCCCGCGGCGTATCGCGGTCGTCCCAGTAGCGATTGAGTAACGAGCCGTCCGGCATACGTACCGTGTGGCGATAGGCCTGGTTGGGGATCAATGAGTCAGCGCCGTCCATCCAGAACTGGTACTCCAGCTTCAGATGATCGAGGTAGCGCCGCGCACCGCGCACGCCATCCTCCTCAAACAGCTCTACCATCAGGGCAAACACCGGTGGCTGCGAGCGGCTGAGATAGTAGGTGCGGTTGCCGTTGGGAATATGGCCGTAGGTCTCAATCATCCACGCGAAGTTGTCCGCCATACATTTCAGCAGGTCTTCGCGGCCGCTTTCCGCCAGCCCCAGCATCGTGAAGTAGGAGTCCCAGTAGTAGGTTTCGCTAAAGCGTCCGCCGGGCACGATATAGGACTGCGGCAGCGCCAGCAGCGATGACCAGGGAATATGATCCTGCGGCTCGCGGGTGAGAACGGGCCAGAGGTTATCGATATGCTCTTTCAGCGATAGCCGGGGATCGGACACGTAGTCGTCAGTGCGGTTGTCCGGCATCCAGAAGTGCTCTTCAACAAACTGGCGCAGGTCGAATCCTGGCTGGTGCTTCACCCGCCGGTAGTGGATCAAGATATCCAGCGGATCCTGCTTTGGCGCGCAGTCGGGGAAGGTTTTGCTGTCGGCGAAGATCCGCGATTTCTGCACGTGGGTAAACAGTTCCAGATAGCGGTCGGCAGGCGTCAGAGCATCAGAGGCCGGCAGGCCTTCGATGATCTCCGGCTCCGGTTCGGCATCGAACATTTCATCCAGTTTTAACTCATACGGATCGGCTTCATAGCACAGATCGCGCTCGATCTTCGGTTTATCGCCATTATCGTTGCGTAATATCTGGCTGGACATCGTGATATGGACCTCCGGATCGCGTCAGTTCAGGGCGCCGGGCCTCTCCCGGCCTGACTATTAAGCGTAGTCACTCGCTTCGGTGTCTGGAAATAAAAGTGTGCGTCAGGTCACGATTTTTAACGGTGCATTGACGTGCCAGGATTATTAATTTATTGATTTTTTAAAGTAAATTGCCCCGAAGCAAAGAGAGAAATTCGGAGCAATCGTTTTGCAACAAAATCTAATACTGCCGGGTAGAGCGGCGTTACTCCCACGCCGCTTCCAGCATCTCCAGCAACTGCTCGCTATCCAGCGGCACCGGATTCGCTTTCATTGAGGAGGAGCTGCTGGCTGCCAGCGCCGCAGGCTCCAGGGCCTCGTGCGGCACGCCCAGTTCGCGCAGATTCCCCAGCCCGGCGCCGCGGCTCCATTCGCGCAGGCTATCCCAGGCGGTCGCCGGCTCGACGTCAAGCCCGTCCGCCAGCCACTGGCGGACTTCAGCGAAGCGCCCGCGGATAGCCCTGTTGCTGACCTGTGACTCATTGAGCGCCAGGCCGTAAGGCAGCAGGCTGCCGCAGAGCGCGCCATGGGAAGCATTGCTCAGCCCCCCCAGCGGGCCAGCCAGTCCATGAATGACGCCAAGACCGGCATTGGCCAGCGCCAGGCCGCCGCACAGACTGACCCAGGCCATCTCATCGCGGCTGTCCGGGCACTCTTTTTCCATCAGCGTGCGCAGCGCTTTGATTCCCCGTGGAATAGCGGCCCGGCAAAGCGCATCGGTAAAAGGATTGGCGCGGGTACAGAGCCAGGGCTCAATGAGCTGGGTTATCGCGTCAAGGCCGGAGCCGAGCGTCACCGCGCGCGGAGCGTTGTCGGTCAGCGCCGGGTCGACGATGGCCAGGTCCGGCAGCATCCGATCGTCGCGCAGGCTGACTTTCCGCCGCTGCTGCGTGACGTTGATCACCGCATTTTTCGTCACTTCTGCCCCGGTACCGGCGGTGGTCGGGATGGCGACAAACGGCAGCGGATGCGCTTCGGGTATCCGGCCATTGCCCACCACTTCCAGATAGTCAACGATCGGCCCCGATGCCGGCACCAGCGCGGCGATAGCCTTGCCGGCATCGATAACGGCGCCGCCGCCAAGGCTCAGGACGGCGTCGATGGCATGCTCGCGCGCCAGACGCACCCCCTGCTCAATATCTTCCAGCGTCGGTTCATGGGCAACGGCGAGTGTGACGACCGCCAGATGATGCGCGCGCAGTTCGGCCAGCAACAATGCGGCCCGTTGCGGGCTGGCGCCGTGGACCAGCAGCACTTTCGCGGCGCGCTGGGCCAGCCAAGGGGCGGCGCTCCCGGCAAGACCCCGGCCAAAACGGATGTTGCCCGGAGTGAAAACAGTAAACGGAGTCAGCATGGCGGGTTCCCTGTGTCAGCAAAAAAGGCTGCAATCAACTATACACATTATCCGGCAGGCTGCCTCTTTGTCGCCGGATAGAGTAGGGTGGAAGTCACGTTCCTTCGCTTAAGGATGTCACGATGCTAAAAATACTGGGCAAACGCTCATCAATTAACGTGCGTAAAGTGTTATGGACCTGCGATGAAGTCGGTCTGACTTATCAGCAGGAGGATTACGGCAGCGGTTTCCAGCCGGTCGATACCGCCGAATTTCGTGCCCTGAACCCAAACGCCCTGGTGCCGGTGCTGCTGGACGATGATTTCGTGCTGTGGGAGTCAAACAGCATCTGCCGCTATTTGACGCGTAAAGCCGGGCGTGAGGATTTGCTACCGTTTACGCCACAGGGCGCAGCGGATATCGAGCGCTGGATGGACTGGCAGGCCACGGAGTTTAACAATGCCTGGCGCTATGCTTTTATGGGCCTGGTGCGCAAAGATCCGCGTTTTCAGGACCCGGCGGCGATGAAGGAGAGTATTGCCGCCTGGACCCGCTGCGTACAGATCGTGGAATCACAGCTGCAACGTACCGGCGCATGGATAGCCGGCCCGCAGTTTACGCTGGCGGATATCGTCCTGGGTCTGTCGGTGCACCGCTGGAAAATGACGCCGTTTGCCCATCCGGAGCTGCCGGCGGTTGAGCGCTGGTACCGGACGCTCAATCAGCGACCGGCGTTTATGCGTCATGGCAATAATGGTACCGCCTGAGGGCGAAGGTAAAGATGGCCGGACGGGCGTCATTGCGCGGATGATTTCAGCCTGTTCGCTTTGCAATGATCGTTGACAGCCGCTACGATCCCGGCGTCTTTAATTCCCCTCATTGGTTTCAGTACCACAGGAAGGTATGGTTTGAACAGGCAGTTGAGCCCTGTGCTATTGGCGTCTCTGCTGCTTGTAGGATGCTCCGGAACACTCTCGCAAATGAGCGCCCCCTCTGAGGCGACTGCGCTGGTCGGGCGGAGTTTCACTGCTACGGCGTGACCGACGCCAAAAACCGCTATCCCATCACGGCGGATACGCTCGGCGGGCAAAAAATCACCTACCAGGTGGGCTATATCGGTTTTGATAAGGCGAATCAGAATGCGGTGGTGGTACTGCAAAACAGCTTTAACTGGAGTAACTACATCGGGCACGCGATTTTGCAACACCAGGGCGCGAAATCGACCTGGACGGCAGGCGATGAGCGCATAAAAAAGCCCCGTGAGAACACGGGGCCGAAGAGATTAACGCATGGTCACGAACTCTTCCGCAGCGGTCGGGTGAATCGCCACGGTATTGTCGAAGTCCTTCTTGGTCGCGCCCATTTTCAGCGCTACCGCAAAGCCCTGCAGCATTTCATCCATGCCGAAGCCGATGCCGTGAATACCGACAATTTTTTCTTCAGGACCGACGCATACCAGCTTCATGCGGCACGGCTGGCGGTGCGAGGTGACGGCGGTATACATCGCGGTAAAGGCCGATTTATACACCTTCACGGCGTCATCGCCATACTGCTCGCGCGCCTGCGGCTCGGTTAAACCAACGGTGCCGATCGGCGGATGGCTGAAGACCACGGTCGGGATATTACTGTAATCCAGATGCTCTTGCGGCTTGTTGTTGAACAGGCGTTCGGACAACCGGCGACCCGCGGCTACCGCCACCGGCGTCAGCTCCACCGCCCCGGTGTTATCGCCCACGGCGTAGATCCCTGGTACGTTGGTGTTCTGAAATTTATCCACCACGATATAGCCTTTGTCGTTGGTTTTTACGCCAGCGGCTGCGAGGTTGAAATTATCGGTCTCCGGCTCACGACCAATGGCCCAGATCAGGCAATCCACGGTCTGACTCCGGCCATCTTCCAGCTGTAGCGTCAGGCTGCCGTCCGCGTTTTTCACCACCGCCTGCGGGATGGCGTGCGTGTGCAGCTGCGGCCCCTCGGTGTTCATCACTTCCACCAGGGTATCGACGATCAGCGGATCGAAGCTGCGCAGCGGCGCATGTTTACGCACGAACAGGTGCGTTTCGGCGCCGAGGCCGTTAATCACGCCCGCCAGCTCAACGGCAATATAGCCCGCGCCCACCACGGCGACGCGCTTCGGCAGAGCCGGTAGCTCAAAGAAGCCGTTGGAGTCGATGCCGTACTCAGCACCCGGAACAGACGGATGGCTCGGGCGGCCGCCGGTGGCGATCAGAATATGATCGGCGGTGATCGTTTCGCCATTCACTTCCACGGTGTTGGCATCCACAAAACGGGCGAAGCCTTTGATGACATCCACCTTGTTTTTGCCTAATACGTTGTCGTAGGAGGTGTGGATCCGGTCGATATATGCGCTGCGGCTGGCCACAAGTTTGTCCCAGTCGAAGTGGTTAATGGTGGTATCGAAACCGTAGTCCGGGCCATACAGATGGATAGCTTCGCGGATTTGCGCCGCATGCCACATGATTTTCTTCGGCACGCAGCCGACGTTGACGCAGGTGCCGCCGAGATCTTTAGCTTCAATCAGCGCGCACTTCTGGCCATACATTGCCGCACGGTTGATGGAGGCGATGCCGCCGCTGCCGCCGCCGATAGCGATGTAATCATAATGTTTGCTCATAGCCTGTATCCTTAGAAGACCTATCCTGGTAGGCCCTTAATCGTTAAATGACCGCGATTGTAGCGCGAGGCGTAAAAGGTTCCACCGATGGCTGTGATTACTCCGGTACGATCCAGCCGACGGTGGCGTGTCCGATGCCGGTCGGCGAAAGCTTCTTATGCAGCCACGGCAGAACGTTGTTCATCTGCTGTTCCAGCTTCCACGGTGGGTTAATGACGATCATCCCGGAAGCGGTCATGCCGCGCTGGTCGCTGTCCGGACGCACGGCAAGTTCAATCTGCATGATTTTGCGAATGCCCGTCGCTTCCAGATCTTTGATCATGCGCTTAATCTGCGCGCGCAGTACCACCGGATACCACAGCGCGTAGGTGCCGGTGGCAAAGCGTTTGTAGCCTTCGTGGATACCGGTCACGACCGCCTGGTAGTCGCTTTTAATCTCGTACGGCGGATCGATAAGAATCAGGCCGCGACGGGACACCGGCGGCAGCTTAGCCTTCAGCTGCTGATAACCATCGGACTTTTCCACGCGCGCGCGCGCGTCTTTCTGGAATTCTGAGCGCAGCAGCGGGAAATCGCTCGGGTGCAGCTCGGTCAGCTGCAGGCTGTCCTGCTCGCGCAGCAGCTGGCGGGCGATCAGCGGAGAGCCCGGGTAGTATCGCAACTGGCCGCTACGGTTGAAATGCTGGATGACGGAAATGTAGGCTGCCATCTCGGCCGGCAGGTCGTCCTGCTGCCAGATACGGGAAATGCCTTCCAGGTATTCACCCGTACGCTCGGCGTGCTCGCCGCTCAGCTGATAGCGGCCCGCGCCGGCGTGAGTGTCCAGATAGAGAAACGGTTTTTCTTTCTCTTTCAGCGATTCAATGATTAGACTCTGAACGGTGTGTTTAAGGACGTCGGCGTGGTTGCCTGCGTGAAAGCTGTGGCGATAACTGAGCATGGATGCAGAGATTCCGGGAATTAAACAAGATGACCGATAGTTTACCGCAGATCCGTGCAGATTACCGCTGTAGCGCCGAGCTGTTTCAATGAGGTCAAAAGCGTTGCAAAACATGACCGTGTCATAAAAACGTCAAATATCAGCGCTAGCGTCGCGTGAAGACAAGGTAATTGTTTGAATAAAAGGAAAAATAATGAAACTGCAAATAACACTCCTGACCCCGGCGTTAATCCTGGCGCTGCCGGCTCTGGCGAAAGAGGTTCCGCTGAATCAGGCGGCGGCGATCGCGGCCAGCGTGACGCCCGCGGCGGCCAGCCCGGCGTTTGACGGTCTCGAAGGTCAGGCGCTGGCGCAGCTGCGCGCTGCGCTGAAGGGCGATGCCGCCACGCTCACCCGCGGTCAGCTCGCCCATGCGAAACAGAGCAAAACCCAGGCGGATAAGGCCTGGCTGAAGGCCAGCGGCTATGACTTCCAGGAGAAAGCGAATCAGCAGGCGGGCATCGCGCTGCTTGGCGCCTTCAGCAAGCTCCCGGATTCGGTGGTGAAGGATAACCTGGCGACGGTGACCGCGATTAACCGCGATGCGACGCAGGCTACCCGCCATCAGGCGCTGGCGGATGCGGAGGGGATTAGCTATCTCTATTTCCTCAGCGATGCGCTGGGCCCGCGGCTCGGCAAAGCGTTCCTCACGGCCTACGACAAAGGTGAGCTGGGGAAAGCCGCGGCGCTGATTAAGGCCAGTGAAGTCAGCACCGGGGCGGCGAAAAAGCATTTTAACAACCCGCGTCCGTTTCTGATTCAGGGCAATACCATTCATCTGGTGCCGGACGATGTGGTTATCAAGGACAACCAGCCTTACACCGCCGACGGCGGTTCCTTCCCCAGCGGACACACCAACACCGGCTACACCGATGCGCTGCTGATGGCGGAAATGATCCCGGAACGCTTTGATGCGCTGGTCACCCGCGGCGCGCGCTACGGCTATTCCCGCATCGTGCTTGGCGTTCACTACCCGCTGGATGTCATGGGATCACGGATGGTGGCGCAGCGCAACGTCGCGCATTACCTCAACGACGCGAAGTACCGTGCGCTGTTTAATGAGGCGCGCGATCAGCTGCGCGCCGCGCTGGAAAAAGAGTGCGGTACCTCGCTGGCGGAATGCGCGAAGCCGGCCGGAAAAGACGACCCGTATCGCGATCCGGCGATGCGCGATTTCTACCGTTTCACGATGACCTATGACCTGCCGCAGCAGAAGGGCGAGAAGCAGAGCCTGAAAGTGCCGGAAGGGGCGGAAGTCCTGCTGGAAACCGCGCTGCCTCATCTGTCCGCCGCCCAGCGCCGGGCGCTGCTGGTGAAAACCGCGCTGCCGGCAGGCTATCCGCTGTCGGGCGAGACCGCCGACCAGCAGTTCTGGCAGCGTGTGAATCTGTCTGCGGCCTGGCAGATGGCGCAGAAAACGCGCTAATGGCACCCGTCGCGTAAATCCTTCGCGTTGCAGGAAGGCGTCGCCATCGCCCCTGCAATGCGTCATATGCGGCGTCGCCCCTGCCTGCGGGGCGCCTGGCGTCTCCTTCGGCCGATGCCCGGCAAATGCTTATTGCAGCAATACCCGGCACCTGGCACGGTGTGACATTGAAATTCCCGTTACGATCCCCCATTCTAGATCTCATGCTAAAGCGCCAGACCGCGCGCTTCATTCACCCTTTTCAACAGGACTGCGCATATGACCAATCCATTATTGACGCCTTTTTCATTGCCGCCTTTTTCTGCGATCAAGCCGGAACACGTCGTCCCTGCGGTGACCAAAGCGCTGGACGACTGCCGGGCGGCGGTAGAAAGCGTGGTGGCGCAAGGCGCGCCGTACAGCTGGGAAACGCTCTGCCAGCCGCTGGCTGAAGTGGATGATGTGCTGGGACGTATCTTCTCGCCGGTCAGCCATCTGAACTCGGTCAAGAACAGCCCCCAGCTGCGTGAAGCCTACGAGCAAACCCTGCCGCTGCTGTCGGAATACAGCACCTGGGTCGGTCAACATGAAGGGTTGTATCAGGCGTATCGCGATCTGCGCGACGGCGACCATTACGCCACGCTAAACACCGCGCAGAAAAAAGCGGTGGATAACGCGCTGCGCGATTTTGAGCTGTCGGGGATTGGCCTGGCGAAAGAGCAGCAGAAACGCTACGGCGAAATCGCCGCGCGCCTGTCTGAGCTTGGCAACCAGTACAGCAACAACGTGCTCGACGCCACCATGGGCTGGAGCAAGCTGGTGACCGACGTCGCTGAGCTGTCCGGGATGCCGGAAAGCGCGCTGGCGGCAGCCGAGGCTCAGGCCCAGGCGAAAGAACAGGAAGGCTATCTACTGACGCTGGATATTCCGAGCTATCTGCCGGTGATGACCTACTGCGACAACCAGGCGCTGCGTGAAGAGCTGTATCGCGCTTACTCCACCCGCGCGTCAGACCAGGGGCCGAATGCCGGCAAATGGGATAACAGCCCGGTGATGGCGGAAATTCTCGCGCTGCGCCACGAACTGGCCCAGCTGCTGGGCTTTGACAGCTATGCCTCCAAATCGCTGTCGACCAAAATGGCGGAAAACCCGCAGCAGGTGCTCGACTTCCTGACCGACCTGGCGAAACGCGCTCGTCCGCAGGGGGAGAAAGAGCTGGCTCAGCTGCGCGCCTTTGCGCAGGCGGAGTTTGGCGTCGACGAACTCCAGCCGTGGGATATCGCTTACTACAGTGAAAAACAGAAGCAGCATCTCTACAGCATCAGCGATGAGCAGCTACGCCCTTATTTCCCGGAAAATAAAGCGGTTAACGGCCTGTTTGAAGTGGTGAAACGTATTTACGGGATTACCGCGAAAGAGCGCGCCGATGTGGATGTCTGGCACCCGGAAGTGCGTTTCTTCGAGCTGTATGATGAGCACAACGAACTGCGCGGCAGCTTCTATCTCGATCTGTATGCGCGCGAGCACAAACGCGGCGGGGCGTGGATGGACGACTGCGTCGGGCAGATGCGTAAACTCGACGGTTCACTGCAAAAGCCGGTCGCCTACCTGACCTGCAACTTTAACCGCCCGGTGAACGGCAAACCCGCGCTGTTCACCCACGATGAAGTGATCACCCTGTTCCACGAATTTGGTCACGGTCTGCACCATATGCTGACCCGTATCGATACCGCCGGCGTCTCCGGCATCAGCGGGGTACCGTGGGATGCGGTCGAGCTGCCGAGCCAGTTTATGGAAAACTGGTGCTGGGAGCCGGAAGCGCTGGCGTTTATCTCCGGTCACTATGAAACCGGCGAACCGCTGCCGCAGGCGCTGCTGGAAAAAATGCTGGCGGCGAAAAACTATCAGGCCGCGCTGTTCATTCTGCGTCAGCTGGAGTTCGGCCTGTTCGACTTCCGCCTGCACGCGGAGTACCAGCCGGAGCAAGGGGCGAAAATCCTCGAAACGCTGGCGGAAATCAAAAAGCAGGTCGCCGTGGTGCCGGGTCCGTCCTGGGGCCGCTTCCCGCATGCCTTCAGCCATATTTTTGCCGGGGGCTATGCGGCAGGTTACTACAGCTATCTGTGGGCCGATGTCCTGGCGGCGGACGCCTTCTCGCGCTTTGAAGAGGAGGGGATTTTCAACCGTGAAACCGGCCAGTCGTTCCTCGATAACATCCTGAGCCGCGGCGGTTCCGAAGAGCCAATGGTACTGTTTAAACGCTTCCGCGGTCGCGAGCCGCAGCTGGATGCGATGCTGGAGCATTACGGTATTAAGGGTTAAGTCCGCTGTGAAGATCTGCTTAATTGATGAAACGGGCGCCGGAGACGGCGCCTTATCTGTTCTTGCCGCTCGCTGGGGCCTGATGCAGGACGATGACAATCCGCTGGCGCTGGTCATGACCTGCGAGCATCTCGAGCTGCGTAAACGCGACGAGCCAAAACTTGGCGGCATCTTCGTCGATTTCGTCGGCGGGGCGATGGCCCACCGGCGTAAATTTGGCGGCGGTCGCGGCGAGGCGGTGGCGAAAGCGGTGGGCGTCAAAGGCGACTACCTGCCGGATGTGGTGGATGCGACGGCGGGACTGGGGCGCGATGCCTTCGTGCTGGCCTCGGTGGGCTGCCGCGTACGCATGCTGGAACGTCATCCGGTCGTGGCGGCCCTGCTTGATGACGGGCTGGCTCGCGGCTACGCCGACCCGGAAATCGGCCCGTGGCTGCGCGAGCGTTTGCAGCTGATCCATGCCTCCAGCCTGACGGCGCTGACCGACATTACGCCGCGCCCGCAGGTGGTCTATCTTGATCCGATGTTCCCGCATAAGCAGAAAAGTGCGCTGGTGAAAAAAGAGATGCGCGTGTTTCAGTCGCTGGTCGGGCCGGATCTGGATGCCGACGGCCTGCTGGAGCCAGCGCGTCAGCTGGCGACCAAACGGGTGGTGGTGAAACGTCCGGACTATGCGCCGCCGCTGGCGGATGTCGATACGCCGAACGCGGTGGTCACCAAAGGCCACCGTTTCGATATTTACGCCGGGACGCCCGAGTCGCGTTGGTGAAAAATAACAACGCCCGCAAAGGCGGGCGTTGGCATTCTGCTGGTTAACCGCGCGAACGGTTATTCGTCTTCTTCATCGCGCAGCGGCACAATCAGCATATCGACGTGAACGGTATTGATGAGCTGACGCGCGGAAGACATCAGCTTGCTCCAGAAATCCTGATGGTGACCGCAAACCACCAGATCCATATCGTATTTTTTAATCGCATCAACCAGTACCTGGCCGAGATCGCCGCTGCCGCTCAGGGTTTCGGTAATCGGATAGCCCGCGTTGGTGGACAGTTCGCTCAGGGCGTAGTGCGTCTCTTCGGAAATGCGTTTCTGCATGTCGCCCAGGTTGACATCGATCAGACCGGTGTACAGGTCGGAGTAATTAACATCCACGTGAATCAGAGAGACTTTGGCATTATAAGGACGCGCCATAGAAACGGCTTTCTCTACCAGAACTTTGCTTTCCGGGGAGAGGTCTACTGCGATAAGAATATGTTTGTAAGCCATAGTGTTACTCCTTCCATAAGTTGTCGATGACCATTGGACCAGACAGCGGGTGCTGCTGCTTCGCCCGCGTCCTGCGTGCTAATCCGCGGGGGTACAGTCCTTTAAGGACTTAATTGTAGAAGATATTTCTACCTTATAGCGCCCCTCATGCTCCGTCAATGCACCTGATTCACCAAAAGTTAAACAAATATATTCATCTTACGCATTGATAACGATTAACCTTGTGGTAAAAAAATTGACTGATCTCCTACACTATTTAATGAGCCGATCGGATAAATAAACGTGATCGGAATCGCACTCTCGTATTGTGTTGGGTTGGGTATTGGGAAGCGCTAGCTCCGGAGATGTCTCCGAGGGCGGGTCGCCGGGGAGGACGTATGATCAGCACTATTGCGCTGTTTTGGGCCCTGTGTATCGTTTGTGTGGTGAATATGGCACGTTACTTCTCTTCATTGCGTGCATTATTGGTTGTGCTACGTGGTTGCGATCCCTTGCTTTATCAATATGTTGATGGCGGAGGCTTTTTTACTTCGCATGGGCAGCCGGGCAAACAGGTGCGCCTGGTCTGGTACATCTACGCCCAACGTTATCGCGATCATCACGATGATGAATTTATTCGTCGCTGCGAGCGGGTTCGGCGGCTGTTTATCCTGACCAGCGCCCTGTGCGGCCTGGTGGTGGTGAGTCTGATCGCGTTACTGATTTGGCACTAGCCGGATGACAGGTAAAAAAAACGGGCCAGTTTCCTGACCCGTTTAGGGTTGCTCGCTCAGCGGTAATGACCTGAACTTAGATAATCTTGAGGGCTAGCCAGTACAGCCCGCCTGACAACAGGATTGCTGCCGGCAAGGTCAGCACCCACGCCATCAGAATACTGGTGACGGTCTTTTTCTGCAGGCCGCCGCCATCGACGAGCATCGTCCCCGCCACGGAGGAGGAGAGCACGTGGGTGGTCGATACCGGCATACCGGTGTAACTCGCCAGGCCAATCGAAATCGCCGCGGTCATCTGGGCGGACATACCTTGCGCGTAGGTCATGCCTTTCTTACCGATCTTCTCGCCGATAGTGGTCGCCACGCGACGCCAGCCGATCATGGTGCCGATACCCAGCGCCAGCGCCACGGCCATAATGATCCAGATTGGCGCGTACTCGATGGTGCTCAGCATATCGATTTTCAGTTTCTTCAGCAGGCGCTGATCGTCAGCATTCACTTCCGGTAGCTTCGCGACTTTGTCGGTGGTGTCGGAAATGCACAGCATGATGCGACGCAGTTGACTCCGCTGATCCACGGAGAGCGAGTCATAGCTTTCAATACCGGTCAGCGCCGTTTTCACGTGACTCAGCGCGTTGATGGTATTCGCCGGATGGCAATGGAACTCACCGCCGCTGGCGGCCGTTCCGGCCTCCGGAGAAGGAATCAGTTGCTCAACGCCGGTGACCTTTTTCAGCAGCTCAGGGCGCTGCTCGAAGAAGGTTTCCACGTTGTTCACCGCATCGCGGGTCCGGGTAATCTCATAGCCGGAGGCATTCATGTTCACGACGAAACCTGCCGGCGCCACGCCGATAAGTACCAGCATGACCAGGCCAATGCCTTTCTGGCCGTCGTTAGCGCCGTGGGAGAACGATACGCCAATGGCGGACAGAATCAGGGCAATACGGGTCCAGAATGGCGGTTTTTTCTTACCGTCTTTCTTCTCGCGTTCTGCGGGCGTCATGTGAATACGGGCGCGTTTTACGGTACCGCTCCAGTAACGACGCAAAATGAAAATCAGGCCGCCAGCGATCACCAGACCGACAATAGGTGAAACGATCAGTGAGGCGAAAATACCGATGACTTTCGGGATATTCAGCGCGTCAACCACGGATGTCCCGGTCATCAGCGCATTGGTTAAACCAATCCCGATGATAGCGCCGATCAGCGTGTGCGAACTGGAGGCCGGAAGGCCAAAATACCAGGTACCAAGATTCCAGATAATCGCTGCCAGCAGCATAGAGAACACCATGGCGAGGCCATGTGCGGAACCCATGTTAAGCAGCAGGTCGGTCGGCAGCATATGCACGATGGCATAAGCGACGCTAAGACCCCCCAACAGAACACCGAAGAAGTTGAAGAGGGCCGCCATCGCAACAGCAAGTTGTGACCGCATTGCGCGTGTGTAAATCACAGTAGCAACAGCGTTTGCGGTATCATGAAAACCGTTAATCGCTTCGTAAAACAGCACGAAAGCTAAAGCAAGCAATAGTAATAGCCCGGTATGTAAATCCAGACCGGCAAATAAATGTAGCATAGGACGTTACGCCATTTTGAGGACATGAACGCGGCGCATTATCAGTGACTTTAGCGGCGTGGGCAAAGTGAAATATGGAATTTTTTTGATTTTCTTCCGGTCTGTATTTTACCCACTTAAGAGTAATCCTATATCTTTCAATAAGGTACATGAATACATGGATTTTCGTGCTGGTGCGACCAGCGTGAAAAATTTACAATTCCCGACAATCGGGATATGAGGAAGGTTGTGTGGAAAGGTTTGATGCCATTGTAATCGGCGCCGGGGCGGCGGGAATGTTTTGTGCGGCGCAGGCGGGCCAGGCCGGGCTGCGCGTGCTGTTGCTGGATAATGGCAAAAAGCCGGGCCGTAAAATTCTGATGTCCGGCGGCGGCCGCTGCAACTTTACCAATATGTATATTGAGCCGGCAGCCTATCTCAGCCTGAACCCGCATTTTTGCAAATCTGCGCTGGCGCGCTATACCCAGTGGGATTTTATCGAACTGGTGGGCAAACACGGCATTGCCTGGCATGAGAAGACCCTCGGCCAGCTGTTTTGCGATGATTCCGCGGAGCAGATAGTCAACCTGCTGCTGGCCGAATGCGAGAAAGGCGGCGTGCAAATTCGCCTGCGTAGCGAAATTATCGGCGTAGAACGCGACGATGAAGGCTACAGGTTACAGCTCAACGGCGACGAGGTGGCGGCGAAAAAACTGGTCGTGGCCTCCGGCGGCCTGTCGATGCCGGGCCTTGGTGCGTCGCCGTTTGGCTATAAACTTGCCGGGCAGTTTGGCCTCAAGGTGCTGCCGACCCGTGCCGGGCTGGTGCCTTTTACGCTGCACAAACCGCTGCTTGAGCCGCTACAGGTGCTCTCCGGCGTGTCGGTACCTGCGACCATTACCGCGGAAAACGGCACGCTGTTTCGCGAGAATCTGCTGTTTACCCACCGCGGGCTCTCCGGGCCGGCGGTGCTGCAAATATCCAGCTACTGGCAGCCGGGCGAGTTTGTCACCATCAACCTGCTGCCGGATTGCCATCTTGATGATTTCCTTAACGCGCAGCGTAGCGAACATCCGAATCAAAGCCTGAAAAACACCCTCGCCATGCAGCTGCCGAAGCGGCTGGTGGAGTGCCTGCAGCAGCTGGGACAAATTCCGGACGTCACGCTAAAACAGCTCAACGTGCGCGAGCAGGAAATGCTGGTGGAGACGCTGACCGCCTGGCGCGTGCAGCCCAACGGCACCGAAGGCTACCGTACGGCGGAGGTGACGCTCGGCGGCGTAGATACTCACGAACTGTCGTCGCGGACCATGGAAGCGCGCAAGGTACCGGGGCTCTATTTTATCGGTGAAGTGATGGATGTGACCGGCTGGCTGGGCGGCTATAACTTCCAGTGGGCCTGGTCTTCCGCCTGGGCCTGCGCCCAGGCGCTGGCAGAGGCGTAAAACAGAGGGCAGCCTCCGGTGACGGCAGGCTGCCCTCCGGTTTATCCGTTCAGACCCAGAAAATACTGGGCGATTTTGAAGTAGATAATCAGCCCGGTACCATCAATCAGCGTGGCGATAAACGGCGCGGAGACCACCGCCGGGTCGATACCCACGCGCTTGAGCGTCAGCGGGATCACTGACGAGACCACCGCGCTCCACAGCGTAATGCAGACCAGCGTCAGGCTGACAATCAGGGTGATCTCCAGGCCGATACCCATCATCCAGGCACGCAGGCAGCCCGCCAGACCGAGAGTGAGGGCAATCAGCAGCGATGTCGTCATCTCTTTACGAATCACTCGCCCCACATCGCGCAGGCGTACTTCGCCGAGCGCCATGGAACGGACCAGCGTGGAGGTGATCTGCGTCCCGCTGTTGCCGCCGGTGCCGATCAGCAACGGAATAAAGAAGGCCAGCGCAATGGCGGATTCCAGCGCCTCTTCAAAATGTTGAATCACGCTGCTGGTGTAGGCTTCCGCCACGAACAGCAGCAGTAGCCATACCGAACGTTTCTTCCACAGCGTCCACGGGCTGATCTCCAGATAGGGCTTCTCCAGCGGGAGCGTGGCGCCCTGGCGATGAACATCTTCGGTGACGTCATCTGCCAGCAGATGGGCAATCTCTTTTTCCATCAGGCAGCCGACCAGTTCACCTTTTTCCACCACCGGCACCAGATCGAGGCCGCGTTCGCTCAGTTCGGCGACCACCTCCTGGCGCTCATCATCGGGCTTCACGCGGAACAGGCAGCTGTCCATTAAATAGCGAATGGATTGCGCCGTATCGCTCTCCTGAAGCAGCTTTTTAATCGATAAACTGCCGCGCAGCTTCTTTCCGGCCACCACAAAGACCTGGCCTGGAATATCATCGCTGGCGAGCTGCGAGACAAAGAGCTCCCGCGCTTCATAGACGCTGAGGTGCTCGGGCAGAGTGATAAAATCGGTACGCATATACTGGGCGATCGCATCGCCATCGAAGGCGGCGGTAGCCAGGTGTGCGGCGCAGTGTTGCATTGAAGACATGGTGTAATTCCCTATAAAAAATCACTCATAGGGGCGAACAAGACAGGATGAGCACAGGCAGATCCCTACGTCCTGGTTTTAGCACTGCACAACGTATCTGTCCGGCATGAACGCCGTCAGAAGTTACCTTGGCAACACCTTGATTCGATGGATGCCTGTATTTCCCTGAGTGGTCTCTCTCGATACCAGCAGGGCGGTAACTTGTATTTGTGCAGGAGCCTCGCCATAACGAGATCGTTAAATGAGCGGCCATTATAGGGAAGCCGGGGGGCGGTGAAAGCGTATCATTTACGTGGTTTATCAACTGTTGATAAACCACGATAAATATCGTGGTTTTTCAGAACGGTATCGCCCTTCAGCGCGGCGTATGCTCGTCTGAAGCCGTTAAGCAGTGCAAATGACCATGACGTACGCCGCGCTGGGCAATCACCGCATCGGCAAAATGCTGCACCTCGCCCATCTCGCCTTTAAGGACGGCAATCTCCAGGCAGTCGTCGTGGCTGATATGCACGTGCAGCGTCGCAACGGACAGGTCATGGTGGTGATGCTGCGTGGCGATAAGTCGGCTTGCCAGCTCGCGCTTTTCATGTTCATAGACATAGGAAAGCACCGCGTAGCCGCGCTGTTCGGGCTGTTGCGCATGCTCATGCATCAACGTATTGCGCAAGATATCGCGCACCGCCTCCGAACGGTTGTGATAGCCGCGCCGGGCGCTCAGCGCGTCCAGAGTGGCCAGAAGATCGTCATCAAGAGTCAGGGTTACGCGCTGCATGGTCGTTTCTCTTTAGAAAGGGTAGGTGGAAAAGCGGGAAGGACCGCACGCTGGAGTGTCCGGCCCGCCATTGACTGCAGACGCAGCGGTGTGTTGACCGCGGTGGTTTCAACAATCTGCCCACTCTCCATCACCATCACCCGCTGACAAAAGCGCTCTACCAGCCGCAGGTCGTGCGTGATAAACAGGCAGGCGGTAGAAAACTGTACTTGCAGACGCTTCAGCAATGCAACGATCTCCGCCTGTAAAACGAGGTCAAGATTCGAGACGGCCTCATCGAGGATCAGTAACGGGGGACGCACAACCAGCGCCCGCGCCAGGCAAACGCGCTGTAGCTGCCCGCCGCTAAGCTGCTGCGGACGTGTGTCGAGCAGGAGAGGGGAAAGATCCACCGCCTGCATCATCGCTTCGACTCGTGCCTGGCGCTCATCGCGCGTGAAGCGAAACAGATGGCGCAGCGGTTCGCTGATGATCTCATTCACCGTTTTACGCGGGTTCACGGCGCTTTGAGCATCCTGGAAAACCAGCTGGATATCGCGACGAAACGCCCGCTGCGCGTCGCCTTTTAGCGTCTGAATCGGCGTCCCGCGCCAGGTTATCTCGCCGTTATCCGGTGTCTCAAGGCCGACCAGCATCCTCGCCAGGGTGCTTTTGCCGCAGCCGCTGCGTCCAAGCAGCGCTACCGTTTCACCCGTCTGGATGCTCAGGCTGACGTCGCGCAGCACGCCCGACTGGTGCGGGTAATCGTGGCTGACGTCGGTCACGTTCAGTAGGCTCATTCTGCACACTCCATTCCGTACAGCGCCAGGTGTGCCGCCAGCAGCCGTTGACTCACCGGATGCCGGGGAGCGCTGAACAGGGTGTTGACGTCACAATGCTCGACGATGCGCCCGTGGTCCATCACCGCGACTTCGTGCGCCAGTCGCGCCACTACGCCCATGTCGTGAGTGACCAGCAGCAGGCCCTGGCCGCGGCTGGAGACAATCTCTTCCAGCAGATCCAGAATGCGCCCCTGCGCCACGGTATCGAGGTCGGTGGTGGGTTCATCGGCGAAGATAAACGGCGCCTTACTCAGCAGGGCGAGGGCGATCATCATGCGTTGTAACATTCCGCCGCTCATCTCGAAGGGATAGCGTTTCAGGAGCTGAGACGGGTTTTCCAGACCGACGGCGGCCATGGCGGCAATCAGCGCCGCATCATCCGCCGGCTGGCCGGCGGCGCGGCAGGTTTCTCGTGCATGGGTCGCCATCGTGTACAGCGGATTAAAGGCGCTGCGTGGATTTTGCATAATCGTGGCAACGGTGCCGCCGCGCAGCTGCTCGCCGTGCACCGGAATGCCGTCCAGCAGCAGATGCCCGGCGGTTTGCCGGACGCCGGGGGGCAGCACGCCAAGCGCGGCGGCGCAGGTCAGCGATTTCCCGCAACCGCTGCTGCCGAGCAGAGCCAGTACCTGCCCGCGACGTAAGGTTAACGACAGGTCCGTGACCAGCGGCTGACCGGCGCACAGCGTCAATTGTTCTAACTGGATCTTTTGCGGCATCAGTGGCTGTGCTCCGCGATCAGGTGAGGATCGAGACGATCGCGCAGTGCGTCGCCCACCAGGTTAAAGGCCATCACGCTGATAAACAGCGCCAGACCGGGCCACAGCATCTGTAGCGGCTGGCTCCAGATAAACTGCCGCGCATCGTTGATCATCACCCCCCATTCCGCCGTCGGCGCGCTGACGCCAAGGCCGAGGAACGACATCCCGGCGACATGCAGCATCATATGACCGATATCGAGGGTGGCGAGAACCAGCAGCGCAGGCACTACCGCGCCGGCCAGGTGATCGAGGAAAAGCCGCCAGCGATTCGCTCCGCTCAGCCGTGCGGCGAGAATAAACTCGCGCTGGCGCAGGGAGACCACCAGGCTGCGAACCATGCGCGCGTACCAGGCCCAGTGAGACAACGCGATGGCGATAATGACGTTGGTCAACCCGGTTCCCAGCACGCCGACCATAAAAAACGACAGAATGGAGGTTGGAAAGGTCATAAACATGTCGGCCACCCGCATGGTGAGCTGATCGACCCGCCCGCCCATGAGTCCGGCACAGCCGCCAACGAGGAGCCCCAGCGCCAGAACCAGCAGTAAACAGGCCATCACCGCTCCCAGCGACACCCGGGTCGCCGCCAGCAGACGGGAGAAAATATCGCGGCCCAGATGGTCGGTCCCCAGCCAGTGCTGGCCGTCCGGCGACAGCAGACGGGAAGGTAAATCAATGGCCTGCGGATCATACGGCAGCCACCACTGGCTGGTGAGCGCCACCAGCGTCAGCAGGACGATGATGACCAGCGCCGCGCGCACCGAACCGCGCGCTGAGAAGAAAAAGCTCATGAGTGCGCTCCTTCATGACGACGAATACGCGGGTCCAGCGCGGCGTTGAGCAGATCGACCGCCAGATTGCACAGGGCGAATACCACCACCATGATAAGCGTAAAGCATTGAATCACTGGATAATCGCGATTAAAGATCGCCGAGACGGCATAGCGGCCGATGCCCGGCCAGGCAAAGATATTTTCGATGATCATCGTCCCGCCGATCAGTTCGCCAATGTGCATGCCCACGGCGGTAATCATCGGTAGCGAGGCGTTGCGCAGAATGTGGCGACGTTCGATTTGCCTGGCATTCAGGCCGCGCAGGCGCGCCCAGGTGACATGGCGCTGTCCGGCCACGTCCAGCATGCTGGCGCGCAGGAGACGGGCGTTAATCGCCAGCGACATAAACGCAATCGACACCGCCGGCAGGACGATATGCTGCCAGCCGCCGTAGCCGAGAGCGGGCAGCCACTGTAAATAGACCGAGAAGAACAGCACCAGTAAAAAGGCGAGCCAGAAGTTTGGCATCGACACGCCAAGAAAGGCGATGAGCCGCACGATGAAATCCGGCAAATGCTCGCGGTGGCGTGCGGCCCAGATGCCCAGCGGTACGGAGGTCAGCAGGATCAGCACCAGCGCCGCGCCCGCCAGCTGCAGCGTTGCGGGCAGGAAGCGCAGCACATCGTCAAGCACCGGACGCTGGGTGGCAAATGATACGCCAAAATCGAGATGTAGCGCGCGCCATAGCCAGTGGCCATACTGGACGACGAGCGGCTGATCCAGCCCGAGCATCGTTCGCGTAGAGGCCACCATCTCCGGCGTCGGCGGCAGGTTTGACAGCCGCAGGTAGTCGAGCGCCGGGTCGCCGGTGCCGAGGCGAAGCATCAGGAAGATAATCACCGAGGCGGCAAAAATCATCGGAATCAGCAGCAGAATGCGCCGCAGCAGATAGCGTTGCATCAGGGATTCACCGGCTGGATCTGTTCGAACGGAATTTCAGCGGTAACCGGCGCGTAAGGAATCGGCCCCAGTTCGGGTTTCGCCACCACCATCATCGAGATATAGCTGACGGGCAGATAGACCGCGTCGTTGTGCAGACGGGTCAGAATATCGCGATACAGCGCCTGACGTTGCGTTGCGTCGCTGGTGGTCAGCACCTGGCCAATCTCTTTATCGATCAGCGGCTTGTCTGCTAACCCTTGCTGGGCCTGATAATCGGCGTGCGAGGGGACGCGCATTGAGCTCATAAACGCGTGCGGGTCATATGGCGTCCCCCAGGTACGGTTAAAAATCATGCCAAAGCGGCCGTCGCGCTGGCGGGCGTAAATGCTGCTCTCCTCTTCACCGACCAGCGCCACGTCCACCCCGACCTGGCGCATATCCGCCTGGATTATCTCCGCCATCGACTTACTCAGGGCATCGGTGCCGATAAACGACAGTTCGATGTGCAGCGGTTGGCCGTTTTTCTCGCGAATCGCTTTGCCGGCAGGGCGGATCCAACCGGCGTTCTCCAGCAGGGTGTTGGCCCGCAGCGGGTCGTAGTGGCGTGGTTTGAGGCCAATATCGGCGTACGGCACGGAGGGGGCAAACAGCGTGTCGGCCACCTGTTGCGTACCGTACAGCGCATTGTCGATCAGCGATTTTTTATTCACCGCGTAATTCAGCGCTTCACGCACCGCCAGTTCGTTCGTGGGGGCTCTGGCGGAGTTCAGGGCCAGCATCACCGTTTCGACAGGCTGAGAGAGCTGGGTACGCCAGGCCGGGTTATGGCTGAAACGGGCAAAGGTATCCAGCGGCAGCAGGCCCTCGTTACCGTAAAGCAGATCGATCTCGCCGGTTTCAAAGGCGACGGCGCGGGTCATCGGGTCCGGGATCACTTTCACGGTCACCTGGCGGATTGCCGGTTTGTCGCCCCAGTAGCGGTCGTTGCGTACCAGCACATCATACTGGTTAAGTTTCGAGGTTTTCAGCACCCAGGGGCCGGTGCCGACCGGCGCTTTGATGCCGTGCTGCGTTCCCCCTTCAACAAACTGCGAAGGGGCGATAAAACGGAACGGGCGCGGCAGCGCCAGCTCCTGCAAGAAAGGGGAGTAGGCGCTTTTGAGCGTAATCTGCAGCTGCGTATCGCTGAGCGCCCGCACGTCGGTAATCTGATTGGTCAGCTCCAGCCAGGCATGGCGCTGTCGGTTAGCCAGTACCGCCTGGAAGTTGGCGACCGCGGCCTGCGCATTGAACGGCTCGCCGTTAGAAAACTGCACGTCGTTACGCAGAGTAAAGCGCCACACTTTCCCGTCCGCAGAGTGGCCCCAGTGGGTGGCCAGCCACGGTTTTACCGAGCCATCCGCCTGATACTTTACCAGCGGCTCATACACCATGCTTTGGGCAAACATCTGGTTGGGGGTATACAGGTGCGGGTTCAGTGGACCCACGTTCACCGGCCAGGCGGTAGTGACATCGTATGAGGCGGCGGCGGTCAGCAGAGGTGCGCAGGCGAGAAGCGCCAGCAGCGCGGTGCGGAAAATAGACAAGGTCTTTATCTCAACTGGACGGAAGGTATGATGATTTTAATAATTCATCATACTTCAGGCCTAACCTGGATCAATGTCAGACCGGAAAGTATAAGAATTTCATATATACACGTCGTGCTTCCGGTTGTCTGCCGGTTAGCCGGGTCGCGATAGCCTGAAGGATTCGTGTGCCCGCAGGCCCGCGCACGCGGGCGATTCACGGTGTCCTGAACAGCGCCAGCAGCGTTTCGAGCTGTTCATCGAGGGGAGCCAGAACGCGCTTGACGATCAGATGCAGCGGCGTGGCGCGTCGGGCGCCGTGGCTGAGCGGCAAGATTTTCAGCACACCCTGCTCCAGCCGGGAGCGGATGCGCTCTTCGGGAAGCCAGCCGAAGCCGACCTGATACAGCACGGCATCGATAGCGGCATCAATGGTGGAAAATGTCCACGCATCGCGGCCTGTCTGCGGGTCGTCGCTGCGATCGGCGATACGCACCAGCGGCCAGGGGGCCAGCGCGCTGTCGTCGAGAGGGCCGCTCAGCCTGGCAAGCGGATGGTCCCGGTGGGCAACGGCGACAAAATCAATGTTCATCAACCATTCGCCGCGTCCGCTAATATCCTGGCGGCGGGTGAGTACCATCACGTCGGCCTCGCTGCGGGCCTCCTGCTCATCTTTCATATTTTCGAGGACTTCGGTCAGCCTCACCTGAGTCTGCGGATGGCGCTGCTGAAACTGGCGCAGAATGGCAAACAGTCGTTGGCGGGGGAAAATACTATCCACAACCAGGTCCAGACGGGTCCGCGCGCCGTTGCGCAGGGTCGCCGCGCGGGTTTCAACGTATGAAAACGCTTGCAGGAGCGGTTTTACCTGGCTTAGCAGCAGCTCCCCGGCCGGGGTGAGTACCGCGCGGCGGCCAGCAGGGTGCAGCAGCGCGACGCCCAGCCTTTCCTGCAGCAGGGCGAGGTTATAGCTCACCGAAGACTGGCTGCGATGGGTCTCTTCTGCCGCTTTGGCGAAGCTACCCAGCTCAATGACTTTTTCCAGCAAGGACCATTGTTCCAGCGTCGTTTTGTGCATTATTTATCGAAAAAGTGAATGAATTTCATCAAAACATAGCGTTATTCATTCATTTTTTAAAGCCGTATGCTGAGTCTCAACAGCAAAGGAGAAATCATTATGAGCACTTTTGATAAACATGATTTGCGCGGTTTTATCGGCAAACATCTGGTTTATACCTACGATAACGGGTGGAATTACGAAATTTACGTCAAAAACGGCAACACCCTGGATTACCGGATTCACAGCGGTATTGTCGGGAACCGCTGGGTGAAGGATCAGCAGGCCTGGATTGTGCGGGTAGGGGAGAGCATTTATAAAATTTCGTGGACGGAGCCGACCGGTACCGACGTGAGTCTGATTGTGAACCTGGGCGATAAGCTGTTCCATGGCACCATCTTTTTCCCCCGCTGGGTGATCAACAACCCGGAAAAAACCGTCTGCTTCCAGAACGAACACATCCCGCTGATGGTTTCTTACCGTGAAGCCGGACCGGCTTATCCGACGGAAGTGATTGACGAGTTCGCCACGATCACCTTCATACGCGATTGCGGTGCAGATAATAACAGCGTCATTAATTGCCCTGCTAATCAATTAGCGACTGACTTTCCTGCAAATTTGTCATCTTCCGGAAATGATTTGTGATCTAAGGTAGGTTTTTAAAATTCTGTTTGTTGTTTGACTGTTTAATGTTTGTTTACTTTACTGCACCGCGCTCCTGTTTTGCCCATAAACGGGGGCCATTTTCCCGCTTTACCCCTGCCTCATTTCCTGTAAATTTCTTTTAAAAACAATTGATTATTTTCCTTCTGGTAAATTATATTAATTTCTTAAGATTATCCTAAGCAACTCCGTCTAAATTTAATAACGTCAAATACCCTGGAATGAAAAGTGGCATTGAAGAGATTCCATTTTCATTTTGTTTAAGTCCGCTGGCGCAGGATATTTTTTCTATCGACCCGTAACCCTGAAAGGGTCATATACAGAACAGGAAAATGATGAGCGAATTTTTGCCGTTTTCGCGCCCGTCGATGGGCGACGCAGAGCTGGCTGCGCTGCGTGAAGTTTTGCAATCGGGCTGGATCACGACCGGACCGAAAAACCAGGCGTTGGAAGAGGCATTCTGCACGCTGACCGGCAACCGTCACGCCGTGGCGGTGAGTTCGGCGACTGGCGGCATGCACGTTACGCTGATGGCGCTGGGCATTGGCCCTGGCGATGAAGTCATCACGCCCTCCCAGACCTGGGTTTCCACGCTGAACATGATCTGTCTGCTGGGCGCGACACCGGTGATGATCGATGTCGATCGCGACAATCTGATGATTACCGCCGAGGCGGTTGCCGCGGCGATTACCCCCAACACCAAAGCGATTATTCCCGTGCACTACGCGGGCGCGCCTGCGGATATCGACGCGATTCGCGCCGTGGCGGAACGTCACGGTATCCCGGTGATTGAAGATGCCGCGCATGCGGCGGGGACCTATTACAAGGGCAAACACGTGGGTGGACGCGGCTGCGCGATCTTCTCTTTCCACGCCATCAAAAATATGACCTGCGCCGAAGGCGGACTGATCGTCACCGATGACGATGCGCTGGCATCGCGCATACGTAGCCTGAAATTCCACGGCCTTGGCGTCGATGCGTATGACCGCCAGACGCATGGTCGGGCGCCGCAGGCGGAGGTGATTTCGCCGGGCTTCAAATACAATCTGGCTGATATTAACGCCGCGCTGGCGCTGGTGCAGCTGGATAAACTGGCCCATGCCAACCAGCGTCGGAGCGAGATTGCCCAGCGCTATCTGCGCGAGCTGGCGGATACGCCGTTTAAGCCGTTGGCGATACCGGAGTGGCAACACCAGCACGCCTGGCACCTGTTTATTATCCGCGTGGATGAAGCCACCTGCGGGATCAGCCGCGATGCGTTAATGGAAAAACTGAAAGCCATGGGCATCGGCACCGGCCTGCACTTCCGCGCAGCGCACACGCAAAAATACTACCGCGAGCGTTTCCCGACGCTTTCCTTACCGAATACGGAATGGAACAGCGCACGTATCTGTTCACTCCCTTTGTTCCCGGATATGACCGACGATGACGTCACTCGGGTCATTTCTGCGCTGCACCAGCTGTCAGGATGTTGATATGTTTACTTACTCTCCCGTGAAAAAGGTCTCGGTCGTTATTCCAGTTTATAACGAACAGGAGAGCCTGCCCGAGCTGATTCGCCGTACGGATACCGCCTGCGCGACGCTGGGTCGCCAGTATGAAATTCTGCTGGTCGACGATGGCAGCAGCGATGATTCTGCCCGCATGTTGACCGAGGCTGCAGAAGCCGAAGGCAGCCATGTGGTCGCGGTGTTGCTTAACCGCAACTATGGCCAGCACTCGGCCATTATGGCGGGCTTCAGCCATGTGACCGGCGATCTGATTATTACCCTTGATGCCGACCTGCAAAACCCGCCGGAAGAGATTCCGCGCCTGGTGGCGAAGGCGGACGAAGGCTACGACGTAGTTGGTACCGTGCGGCAGAACCGCCAGGACACCGTATTTCGCAAAAGCGCGTCGAAGATGATCAACCGCCTGATTCAGCGTACCACCGGTAAAGCGATGGGGGACTACGGCTGCATGCTGCGCGCCTATCGTCGCCACATCATCGATGCGATGCTCAATTGCCATGAGCGCAGCACGTTCATCCCGATTCTGGCGAATACCTTCGCGCGGCGGGCGGTTGAGATCCCGGTGATGCACGCGGAGCGTGAATTTGGCGATTCCAAATACAGCTTTATGCGCCTGATTAATCTGATGTACGACCTGGTGACCTGTTTGACCACCACGCCGCTGCGTCTGCTTAGCGTCTTTGGCAGCGTGATTGCCCTGCTGGGCTTTACTTTTGCCTTCCTGCTGGTGTTCCTGCGCCTGGTATTTGGCCCACAGTGGGCGGCGGAAGGGGTATTCATGCTGTTTGCCGTGCTGTTCATGTTCATCGGTGCACAGTTTGTCGGCATGGGGCTACTCGGGGAGTATATCGGACGCATCTATAACGATGTCCGCGCCCGTCCCCGCTACTTTATTCAACGTGTTGTACGTCAGCCGGAAACGGCGTCTCAAGAGGAAGATCGTTCATGAAAGCTGTAGTCTTCGCTTATCACGATATGGGTTGTGCCGGCATTCAGTCTCTGCTGGATTCCGGGTATGAAATCGCCGCTATTTTCACCCATCCGGATAACCCTGGCGAAAACCATTTCTTTGGCTCGGTTGCGCGTATTGCTGCGGAACAAGGTATCCCGGTGTGGGCACCAGAAGATGTTAACCACCCGCTGTGGATCGAACGCATCCGCGACATGAAGCCGGACGTCCTGTTCTCTTTCTACTATCGCAACATGCTGGGCGACGATATCCTCAGCCTGGCGCCAAAAGGCGGCTTTAATCTGCACGGTTCTCTGCTGCCGAAATATCGCGGCCGCGCGCCGCTGAACTGGGTGCTGGTCAACGGTGAAACGGAAACCGGCGTGACCCTGCATCGCATGGTCAGCCGTGCGGATGCCGGCGATATCGTGGCGCAGCAGACGGTTGCTATCGGCGCTGATGATGCCGCGCTGACCCTGCATCGCAAGCTGTGCGCCGCGGCGTCAGAGCTGCTGAGTCAGGCTCTGCCGGCGATTCGTGAAGGGAAAACCCAGCAGCGTGCCCAGGATGAAAGCCAGGCCACCTACGTTGGTCGCCGCACGCCGGAAGATGGCCGTCTCGACTGGGAAAAACCGGCGCTGACGTTGCATAACCTGGTTCGCGCGGTGTCCGATCCGTGGCCGGGGGCGTTTGGCTATGCCGGCGCGAATAAATTTATCGTCTGGAAATCCCGCGTGCGCCAGGACCTGGCCGCGGCGAAGCCGGGAACGGTCATTTCCACCTCTCCGCTGGTGGTCGCTTGTCAGGATGGCGCGCTGGAGATAGTCACCGGTCAAACCGAGCGCGGCGTTTACATGCAGGGTACGCAGCTGGCGCAGGCGCTGGGGCTGGTATCCGGCGCGGTAATAAGCAGCAAACCGGTTGTGGCGATTAAACGCCGTACCCGCGTGCTGATTCTTGGCGTCAACGGTTTTATCGGTAACCACCTGACCGAGCGTCTGCTCGCCGACGACAACTACGAAATCTACGGTCTGGATATCGGGTCGGACGCGATCGGTCGTTTCCTCGGCAACCCGCGCTTCCACTTCGTTGAAGGCGATATCAGCATTCACTCCGAGTGGATCGAATACCACATTAAGAAATGCGACGTGGTACTGCCGCTGGTGGCCATCGCGACGCCAATCGAATATACCCGCAATCCGCTGCGCGTGTTCGAGCTCGACTTCGAAGAGAACCTGAAGATCATCCGCGACTGCGTGAAATACGATAAGCGCATTATCTTCCCGTCGACCTCCGAAGTGTACGGCATGTGCACCGACAACAACTTTGACGAAGACACCTCAAACCTGGTGGTCGGCCCGATCAACAAACAGCGCTGGATTTACTCGGTATCGAAGCAGCTGCTCGACCGCGTTATCTGGGCCTACGGCGACAAGTCCGGCCTGCGCTTCACGCTGTTCCGCCCGTTCAACTGGATGGGACCGCGTCTGGATAACCTGAATGCCGCGCGTATCGGCAGCTCCCGGGCGATTACCCAGCTGATCCTGAATCTGGTTGAAGGTTCGCCGATCAAACTGATTGAAGGCGGTAAACAAAAACGCTGCTTCACCGATATTAGCGACGGTATCGAAGCGCTGTTCCGCATTATCGAGAACAAAGATGGCCGCTGCGACGGGCAGATTATCAACATCGGTAACCCGGAAAACGAAGCCAGCATCAAAGAGCTGGCGGAGATGCTGCTGGCGTGCTTCGAGCGTCATCCGCTGCGCAACAACTTCCCGCCGTTCGCCGGTTTCCGCGATGTTGAGAGCAGCGATTACTACGGTAAAGGCTACCAGGATGTGGAGCATCGTAAGCCGAGCATTCGTAACGCGAAGCGCTGCCTGAACTGGACGCCGACGGTGCCGATGGAAGAAACCGTGGAGCATACGCTCGACTTCTTCCTGCGCACGGTTGAGCTGGTGGACGACAAGACATCATGAAACAGGTCGGCTTACGCATAGATGTCGATACCTTTCGCGGTACCCGGGACGGGGTACCGCGCCTGCTGAGTCTGCTGGGCCAGCACGGGGTTCAGGCAAGCTTCTTCTTCAGCGTTGGGCCGGACAATATGGGGCGCCATTTATGGCGCCTGATAAAACCGAAGTTTCTGTGGAAGATGCTGCGTTCAAACGCCGCTTCGCTGTACGGCTGGGATATTTTGCTGGCCGGCACCGCCTGGCCTGGGCGACGGATTGGCGCGGGTAATGAAGAGGTTATCCGTGCGACGGCGCAGACGCATGAAGTAGGTCTGCATGCCTGGGATCATTACAGCTGGCAGGCATGGAGCGGCGTCTGGCCACAGGAGCGGCTGGCGCTGGAGGTCGAACGCGGCCTGCTCGAGCTGGAGCGGATCATCGGCCGGTCGGTCACCTGTTCCGCCGTGGCGGGCTGGCGCGCGGATCAGCGGGTGATTAAAGCCAAAGAGTCCTTCAATTTCCTCTACAACAGCGACTGTCGTGGCTCGCGTCCCTTCCTGCCATTGTTGGGCGACAAGATGACGGGTACGGTGCAGATCCCCGTTACGCTGCCTACCTGGGATGAAGTGGTCGGCAGTAGCGTCGATGCCGGGGGCTTCAATCGCTATCTGCTGGATTGCATTCACCGGGATAGCGGTACGCCGGTCTACACCATTCATGCTGAAGTGGAAGGGATTGCCTTCGCCCAGCAGTTTGATCAACTGCTGACGATGGCGGCACAGGAAGAAATCCAGTTTTGCCCGCTGAGCCAACTGCTGCCCGCAGATTTTAGCGAGCTGCCGCTGGGTAAAGTGGTTCGCGGTGAATTGGCTGGCCGGGAAGGCTGGCTTGGGCGTGAACAATTATTGAGTCAGGACGTATGAAAAGCATTCGTTATAGCGTCTCTTTAGTGGTGTTATTTGCGCTGTATTACCTACTGCCGTTGAATTTTCGCCTGCTCTGGCAGCCTGATGAAACGCGCTATGCGGAGATCAGCCGCGAGATGCTGGCGTCCGGTGACTGGGTGGTGCCGCATTTTCTTGGGCTGCGCTATTTTGAAAAACCGATTGCCGGATACTGGATTAACAGCATCGGGCAGTGGTTGTTTGGTCACAATAACTTTGCCGTGCGCTTTGGCTCGGTCTTCTCCATCAGCGTCACCGCGCTGCTGATTGCGTGGCTGGCATGGCGAATCTGGCAGGACAAACGGGTGGCGATTCTGTCCGCCGTGATCTTCCTGACCGCGCTGCTGGTCTACAGTATTGGCACCTATGCGGTGCTGGATCCGATGATCACCCTGTGGATGGCGCTGGCGATGTGCAGTTTCTGGGGCGTCGCTCAGGCGCAGAGCCGAAGCGGTAAAATCATCGGCTACGCGCTGCTGGGGGCGGCCTGCGGCATGGGCGTCATGACCAAAGGCTTCCTGGCGCTGGCGGTGCCGGTTATCGGGGTTCTGCCGTGGGTGATTGCCCGCAAACGCTGGCGTGAAGTGCTGACCTACGGCTGGCTGGCAGTGGGCGTCTGCGTCCTGGTGGTCCTGCCCTGGGGCCTGGCTATCGCCAAACGCGAACCGGACTTCTGGCGCTACTTCTTCTGGGTGGAGCATATTCAACGCTTTGCCGAGAAAGATGCCCAGCACAAGGCGCCGTTCTGGTATTACATCCCGTTCCTGATCGCCGGAAGTCTGCCGTGGCTGGCGCTGCTGCCCGGAGCGCTGAAGCGCGGCTGGAGCGAGCGCGATGACGCGCGCGGCGCGCTGTATCTGCTGGGCTGGGTGGCGATGCCGTTCCTGTTTTTCAGCATCGCCAAAGGGAAACTGCCGACCTACATTCTGCCGTGCTTCGGGCCGCTGTCGATTCTGATGGCCCGCTATGCGCTGGATGCGGCGAAGGCGGGAGCGAAGGCGCTGCGCATTAACGGCCTTATCAACCTCATCTTTGGTCTGGTTGGTCTGATCGCCGTGCTGGTGGTGTCGCCGTGGGGCGTGATGCATAAACCGGTCTGGACGCAGATTGAGCTGTATAAATGTCTGCTGGCGGCGATTGCGTTTGCCGTCTGGGCGCTGATGGGCTGGCTGGCGATGAAAGATAACGGTCGGCGCTGGACATTAGCCGCCTGCTGTCCCCTGGGGCTGGCGCTGCTGGTTGGCTTTGCCATTCCTGACCGGGTGATCGATAGCAAGCAGCCGCAGTTCATGGTGGATATTATTAGTGAATCGCTGGCGCCAAGCCGCTATGTGCTGAGCAACAACGTCGGTATTGCCGCCGGTCTGGCGTGGGAACTCAAGCGTAACGATATCATCATGTATGATAAGCAGGGTGAGCTGCAGTACGGTTTAGACTGGCCGGATGCGAAGAATAGCTTTGTGAGCCAGGGTGAGTTTGCCGGCTGGCTGGCAGCGCATCGCCAGGAAGGACCGATATCGCTGGTGCTGCTGATGGACAAAGGAGAAAACATGGCCGATTTACCCCTACCGAAACCTGACAACGCCTATGTGTTAGAGCGGGTTGTGTTTCTCCAGTATCTGCCGCAATGAGTACCTGGATCTGCCTGGCGCTGGCGAGCCTGTTAAGCTGCGTCGGGCAGTTGTGCCAGAAACAGGCGACGCGCCCGTCTAAGTCACGGCGGCGCGGTCGCCATATTCTCGGCTGGCTGGGCCTTGCGCTACTGGCGCTTGGCGGCGGTATGCTGCTGTGGTTGAGCGTGCTGCAATCCATTCCGGTGAGCGTCGCCTATCCGATGCTGAGCCTCAATTTTGTCTGGGTGACGTTAGCGGCCTGGGGGATCTGGCGCGAGCCGGTGGCCGGGCGGCACTGGGTTGGCGTAGGGCTGATTGTGGTCGGCATCGTGGTGCTCGGGAGTAGCGTCTGATGGGGTTAATCTGGGCGTTATTCAGCGTCGGGCTGGTCAGCGCCGCACAGCTTCTGCTGCGCGGGGCGATGGTCGAGCTGCCGCCGCTGAGTGACCTGTTCGCGTTTCTGAATCATCTTTTCCATCTGCGGGCCGGAACTCCCGGCCTGGTGCTGGGGCTGAGCGGCTATCTGCTGTCGATGGTCTGTTGGTACTTTGCGCTGCACCAGTTGCCGCTGGCCAAAGCCTACGCCCTGCTCAGCCTGAGCTACATTCTGGTCTGGGCCGCCGCTATCTGGCTGCCCGGCTGGCATGAACCTTTCCACTGGCGTTCTCTGCTGGGCGTGCTGATTATCATCGCCGGCGTGCTGACTATCTTCTGGCCGGCGAAGCGCAAAACCTGAGTCAGCGAATCCCGTCGGCCCGAATGCTCTGCTTTCACCTCCGCATGTTCCCCGAGACGGAATACGGCGGTAGCCAGCCTGCGCCAGTTGGTTGTGGCGAATCATGCCGATTCGATATATCAGGATCAGCGCGGAATACTGATTGATATATTATCCTGCCAAAAGCGGAGGGATTACCGGTAAAAATTCGCCGTCAATCTGGTGGGCCTCTCCCATAATGTAATCCGGCTCTCTGCACCGTGGGGCCGGGTGGCAAGTTGAGCGCAGGGGCAAAGCAGCCTTCCCAGACCATTTGCAGGCCCATCCAGGGTTCCGGCGCCGGCGCATGATCAAAATAGCTTTTCAACGAAGAGATCGGGAGGCGGTTGCCAGACACGGCCGCGAATTTGCTGACCGATAAATATCGCCTCCGGCGAGTCGAACAGCGTGATTTTTGTCGCGGCAGGCTGCTTTTGCGCAGACGACGTGATAATAGTGAAACACTGTTGTAAAAGTCTGGTGGACCCCATGCCCGAACCCGTTGACGAACCGGCGCTCAATGGACTGCGCCTTAATCTGCGGATTGTCTCCGTGGTGATGTTTAATTTTGCCAGCTACCTGACAATTGGCCTGCCGTTGGCCGTTCTGCCGGGCTATGTCCATGACGTGATGGGATTCAGCGCGTTCTGGGCCGGCCTGGTCATTAGCCTGCAGTATTTTGCCACGCTCCTCAGTCGCCCTCATGCCGGACGCTACGCCGATCTCCTTGGTCCGAAAAAGATCGTAATCTTCGGGCTGTGCGGCTGTTTTCTCAGCGGGTTGAGCTATCTGCTGGCGGCCGCCGGAAGCGGCTGGCCGATCCTTAGCCTGGCTCTGTTGTGCCTTGGCCGCGTGATTCTCGGCATCGGGCAAAGCTTTGCTGGCACCGGTTCAACGCTATGGGGCGTGGGCGTGGTGGGGTCGCTGCATATCGGGCGGGTGATTTCGTGGAACGGCATCGTGACTTACGGGGCGATGGCGATGGGGGCGCCGCTTGGCGTGCTCTGCTATTCCCTTGTCGGGTTATCGGGGCTGGCGTGGGCGATTATGGCCGTGGCGCTGGTCGCTATTCTGTGCGCGTTGCCGAGGGCGGCGGTTAAGGCGACGAAGGGCAAAGCGATGACGTTTCGCGCCGTGCTGGGCCGGGTCTGGCTGTATGGGATGGCGCTGGCATTGGCGTCCGCCGGGTTTGGCACCATCGCGACGTTTATTACCCTGTTTTACGACGCCAAAGGCTGGGATGGCGCGGCGTTCGCGCTGACGCTATTCAGCTGCGCGTTTGTTGGCGCGCGTCTGCTGTTCCCCAACGGCATTCATCGTCTGGGGGGACTGAATGTCGCTATGCTGTGCTTTAGCGTTGAGATTATCGGGCTTCTGCTGGTGGGGCTGGCTGAGACTTCGTCGATCGCCAAAGTCGGCACCTTCTTCGCTGGCGCCGGTTTTTCCCTGGTCTTCCCTGCGCTGGGGGTGGTGGCGGTGAAGGCGGTGCCGCAGCAGAATCAGGGCTCGGCGCTGGCGACCTATACGGTATTTATGGATCTGTCTTTAGGCATTACCGGTCCGCTGGCCGGGCTGCTGATGGCGTGGGCCGGGATTTCGACGATTTATCTGGCGGCGGCGGGACTGGTGGCGGTGGCGCTGCTGCTGTGCTGGCGGTTAAAAAAACGGCCCCCGGTTGTTGCGCCGGAGGCCGCAGCGTCAGGTCAGTAGTTACTGGATGACGAGGGTGTTGATGATGCTTTCAGCTGCGCTTTGCGCCTGCTGCTGGTTGTCTGCCGGCAGCGTGATCTGCAGGGTCAGCAGTTTATCGTCAACCTTGCCGAGAATGACGGAAGACCACGCGGTCTGGCCCTTGGCGGAGATGATGCTGTCCAGCTGCTGCAGCGTGTGGCCTTTGATATCAATCGATTTATTGGTGACAACCTGCAGCTGCGGATCGCGGCTGCGCTGCTGATCTTCCAGGCGTTGGGCCAGCACGCTCAATTCTTCATTGGTGCTGTCGCCAACAATCACGATCACCGCTTTCTGCCCGGTGGCGTCGGAATAGACGTGCATGTTGTTGGCCTGGGTACCCAGCTTGCCGCTCTGGTCGGTCATTCCTGCAGGCAGGGAGAAACTCAGCTTACCGTCCAGCAGGCTGATATTCTGTCCGCTGGCGTTGCTTTCCGCAGCGGCCCCGGCAGTCGGCGTTTTTGTATCGCTGTTATCACAGGCAGCAAGCCCCATCACCAGCAGGCCAATACCGACATATTTAACCAAATTGCGCATTGACATCTTCCTTTCGATAAACGGCCATTAACGGCTCATGCGCTTATCTTATCACATCAATCTGCGAGTACTCTTAACTTGGCTGCAATGCGGATAAATCAGATTTATCTGCCAGTTTTTTCAGCAGCATATTCAACAACATGCCATACATCGGCAGGAAGAAAGCAATGCTAATCAGTACCTTAAAGCTGTAGTCGACAATGGCGATTTCGCCCCAGTTCGCCGCCATAAACGGGTCCGGACTCCGCCAGAAAGCGATAAAGAAAAAGGCCAGGGTATCGCTGACGTTGCCGAACAGGGTCGAGGCGGTCGGCGCCAGCCACCAGCGGCGGTTTTGACGCAGGCGGTTAAAGACGTGGACATCGAGGATCTGGCCCAGCGCGTAGGCCATGAAACTGGCGGCGGCGATACGGGCGACGAACAGGTTAAAGTGGGTCAGCGCGGCAAAGCCTTGCCACTCGCCCATATAAAACAGGGACGAGATGCCGTAGGAGATCAGCAGTGCCGGGATCATCACCGCCAGGATAATGCGTCGTGCCAGCGGCGCGCCGAAAATCCGCACCGTCAGATCGGTGGCGAGGAAGATAAACGGAAAGCTGAACGCGCCCCAGGTGGTATGAAAACCAAAAATGGCGATCGGTAGCTGCACCAGATAGTTGCTGGAGGTGATCACCAGCAAATGGAAAAGAGAAAGCCAGACCAGCGCTTTTTGACGCTGTGACGTTGTAAATGGACTCATATTGTGACCTTTTTAGTGATTGGGGTGAGGGAACCCAATAAATCAATACTCGCGCTGTGGCATTGCCAATACGCGAGTACCAGTTTGAAGCGGCAGAATGATACTGCGTTGAGCGAGTATTGCAATGGTTGTTTTTCACGCAAACGTTAACCTGACTTGCGTAGCGCAAAAGTGGGGGTAAACTAGGGCCGTTTTGTTGATGTGAGATGAAAATGACCGAACTTTTCTCCAGCCCTGACCACACTCTGGACGCTCAGGGCCTGCGTTGTCCGGAGCCGGTAATGATGGTGCGTAAGACCGTACGTACCATGCCGGTGGGTGAAACGCTGCTGATTATCGCCGACGATCCGGCGACAACCCGCGATATCCCGGGTTTTTGCCGCTTTATGGAGCATGAGCTGCTGGCGCAAGAAACCGCGGCGCTGCCCTACCGCTATCTGATTCGTAAAAGCCATTAAGCACGGGTTTGCGTGCCTCACTGCCTCTCCCGGAGGCGGGGCTGCGCCCCTTGTCCGGGCGACTCATGCCAGACCACACGCTCCCGTAGCCCCGGTAAGCAACGCGCCACCGGGGGATAAACGGAGCGATTGCCGCAGGCCGTCCTCCCGGAGGCGGGGCTGCGCCCCTTGTCCGGGCGACCCATGCCAGACCACACGCTCCTGTAGCCCCGGTAAGCAACGCGCCACCGGGGGATAAACGGAGCGATTGCCGCAGACCGTCTTCCCGGAGGCGGGGCTACCCATGCCAGAGACCACACGCTCCCGTAGCCCCGGTAAGCAACGCGCCACCGGGGGATAAACAGTGCGATTGCCGCAAGTCGTCCTCCCGGAGGCGAGGCTGGGCTCCTGTCCGGGCTACCCATGCCAGAGACCACACGCTCCCGTAGCCCCGGTAAGCAACGCGCCACTGGGGGATAAACAGTGTGATTGCCGCAAGTCGTCCTCCCGGAGGCGGGTCTGCGCCCCTTGTCCGGGCTACCCATGCCAGAGACCGCACGTTCCCGTAGCCCCGGTAAGCAACGCGCCACCGGGGGATAAACGGAGCGATTGCCGCAGACCGTCCTCCCGGAGGCTGGGCTGCGCCCCTGTCCGGGCGACGAATGCCAGAGACCACACGCTCCCGTAGCCCCGGTAAGCACCGGGGCTTTGCGCTTATTTCTTACGTAACAGCCGCAGCGCGTTGGCGGTGACCAGCACCGTCGCCCCGGTATCCGCCAGTACCGCCAGCCACAGGCCGGTCAGGCCGAGCAGGGTGGTGACGAGGAAAATCCCCTTCAGGCCCAGCGCGATGGCGATGTTCTGCCGGATATTGGCGTGGGTGGCGCGGGCCAGCGAAATCATCTGCGCCAGCCCGGTCAGGCGATTGTGAGTCAATGCCGCATCGGCGGTTTCCAGCGCCACGTCGGTGCCGCTGCCCATCGCGATGCCAATGGTCGCCGCTTTCATCGCCGGCGCATCGTTGATACCGTCACCGACCATCGCCAGCGGCGCAGCGGCATTGAGCGCCGTGACCGCCTCGACTTTATCGGCCGGCAGCAGCCCGGCGCGAAATTCCAGCCCCAGTTCCCCGGCAATGGCCGCCGCCGCACGCGGGTTATCGCCGGTCAGAATGACCCCCTGGACCCCCAGACGATGCAGATCGTCGACCGCCTGGCGGGCGTCGTCGCGCAGCGTATCCCGCAGCGCCAGAATACCGAGCAGAGACTGTTCGCGCAGTACCAGCACCACCGTCTGACCCGCGCTCTCCAGCTGCTGAATCTGCGCCTCATGCTCTGCCGCAGCGTCGTTGCCCGCCGCGCAAATCAGTATCCGACGGCCGTCGACCTCGGCTTCAATGCCCGAACCCGCCAGTGCGCGCTGACCGTGGGCAGACGGAATCGTCAGCTGGCGCTGCCGGGCTTCGCGCACGATAGCCTGCGCCAGCGGGTGGCTGGAGCCTTGTTCCACTGCCGCCGCCAGGGCCAGCAGGCCATTTTCATCCACGTCATTCAGGGCGATGGCGGCGGTAACACGCGGTTGACCAACGGTTAGCGTCCCGGTCTTATCAAAAGCCACCTGACGTATGCGACCCAGTTGCTCAAGCGCTGCGCCGCCTTTAATCAGGGCGCCGTGGCGTGATGCCACCGCCAGCCCGGAAGTGATGGCCGCCGGAGTGGAAATCACCAGCGCACAAGGACAGCCGATCAGCAGCAGCGTCAGACCCTTGTAGATCCACGGCAGCCAGGCGGCGGCAAAGAACAGCGGCGGCACGATGGCGACCAGCAGGGCAACGACCATAATGGCCGGCGTGTAAATCCGGCTGAAACGATCGATAAAGCGCTCAATCGGCGCCCGGCGTTCCTCCGCCTCTTCAATCAGCTTCAGAATACGGTCAATGGCGCTGTCGCCCGGCTCGGAAATGACCGTCAGTTGCACCAGGCGATCGACGCTGGTGGCGCCTGCCGCCACGCGTTCACCAGACCGGCGCTCGACCGGCACCGACTCACCGGTTAAGGCGCTTTCATCGAAGCTGGCGAACGGCGTGCGCAGCTGGCCATCGGCGGGCAGGCGACCACCTGCTGCGACTTCAATCACGTCTCCGGGGCGGAGATCGCGCTGGGCGACGGTTTCCCGCACGCCATCACGCAGGCGAGTGGCGGTATCGGGTTTTAACGCCATCAGCGCGCTGACCCCCTGGCGGGCGCGGCTGGCGGCCCAGCCTTCAAGGCGCTCGCCAACCATAAACAGCAGCAGCACCATCGCGGCTTCGGCCGTGGCGCCGATAAACAGTGCCCCGATGGCGGCGACGCTCATCAGTGTTTCAATGGCAAACCAGCTGCCGCTGCGGATCAGGCGCAGAGCCTGGCGAGCGACGGGCCACAGGCCGACAAGCGTGGTGGCAATGAATGCCAGCTCGCCGAAGGGGTGGTTGAACTGTTCCAGACCCCAGCTCAGTGCCATCAGTAGCACCAGGGTTATCAGCGGCAGGTTCTCGCGCAGGGGCGAGGTTTCCGGCGGCGGGGCGCTTTCATCGCGCAGCGTATAGCCCACGGCACGTACCGCGCTTTCGACGGCCGTGCGGATATCGGCATCGGCGTTGACCAGCAGTTTTTCGGTGGCAAACAGAACCTGTACCTGGCTGACGCCCGGTACCTGGCGCACCGCGGTTTCGACTTTACGGGCGCAGGCGGCGCAGTCCATGCCTTCAACCAGCCAGCTATAGCGCGCCTCGTTTAACGCCTCGTTGTCGGCGGCGTTATTGGTAGCACAGCCAGACTCGGTGCAGCAGCTGTCAGCCTGCGCGACAACCGGCTTTAATTTGAATGACGAGAACTGTGGGACTTTTTTATCCTGCGTTTCTGGAGTCGACATGGGACCCTCCCGGTAATGATAATTTTCTCATTACCAGAAGGATACACTCTGGAGTCGACTCCAGAGTCAAGCGCAAAATTACAGATACAGCGCGCGGACGATCAGGAAGTGGCCGGCAAAGTAGAAGGCGGCGGCGAGAGCGTTATCGGCGCGGAAGCGACGGCGATAGTGGCTGATCAGCCAGACGATATTACTCAACAGCAGGAATGTCGCGCCGGCGAAGCCTGAGAGCGCGGTATCCGTCGGGCGGAAGAACCACAGCTCGCCGGCCAGCCAGACCATAACCAGCGTCATGCCGATAAAGGTGAAGACCGGCATGCGCAGATCTTCCAGCCGACTCCAGATAACCGCCAGCAGCAGCGCGCCGATAACCAGCAGCACCAGCGGCAGCGGCCAGAAAAATGACATCGTCATCTGGCTGGCAAACCAGATCGTATACAGCAGATGCGACAGGAAAAAGGCCCCCACCGCATACATCACCCGCTGGCGCGGCAGCTGTGTTAAGGCATCGCCCAGCAGCGAAGCGCACAGCCCGGCGAGGACCAGGTAGCTGATAGCGTTGAACTTTGGCGCCTGCCAGGCCAGCAACAGGAGCAGGATCAGCGTGACGGGTTTAAAAACCCAGCGCCGCCACGCGGGGCCGCGATAGGATGCATCGACGTAAAGCCATGCGGAGAAACAGACAGCAATAAACGACCAAAGCATAGTAAGTCCTTGTATCTGTTATTATTAAGTGAGTAGTGTATTGGCGGTGCTAAAACTTAGTGTAGTGGTTCGGGTGGGCAGATGACAATGTTAATCAAGGCGCGGTATGCTTATTCCTGAGAATTTTTATGGGTTAGATGAATGAGCAAGGTTCCGCTGTTTTTTATTATCGTCGTTGCCCTCATTGTGGTAGCCGCCTCGGTGCGCTATATGCAGCAACGCCGGGAAAATATGGATAACGACGCCGCGCCGCTGCTGCAAAAGCGGGTGGTAGTGAGTAACAAGCGGGAGAAAGTGCTCAACGATCGCCGTTCGCGCCAGCAAAGCGTTGCGCCCGCCGGTAGCGATATGCGTTATGACGCGAGCTTCAGGCCACAAGCCGGTGGCATGGAGGTTAGTTTTCGACTAGAGGCGGCGCAATATCATGCGCTGAGCGTCGGCGATCGGGGAACGCTGAGCTACAAAGGCTCAAGGTTTGTCGCGTTTACGCCAGAACCTTGAGCCCACGGGATTACTTCTTACGCAGCGTGGCCTTGAGCTTTTTCTGCCAGGCCACCAGTTCGAACACGCCGAAGACAAAAATGCGAATCTGCTCGAAGCGGCTCAGCGGCGGGGCATCTTTCGGTTGCGTGGCCTTCAGCAGCGTCAGCTGCAGGCCGTGCATCAGGATCATAAAGATCAGGGCAACGTTAACAAAGATGTTCAGCGGTTTCGGGAAAGGCTGAAACAGGTTTAACAGCAAAAGTGCCCAGACGCACAGCATCAACACGCGGCCAAAATTAATCAGCACGATTTTCTCCTTTTACCTCACGTTGATAGAGACGATAGGCGACCTGTCCGGCCACTTTCTCACGATACAGCTGCCAGCATGCCGGCACCGGCGGTAAACCATTTTCGACTTCGCTCTCAACGTAGATAAGCGCTTCATCGGCGAGCCAGCCGTTATTTTCCAGCAGACGCAGCGTCTCTTCCAGCAGACCTTTACGGAAAGGCGGATCGACAAACACGATATGGTGCGGTGTGCCGGGCTGATTAAGGTAGTTGAGCGTATTGATATTGACCACTTTGCCATGGCTGGCTTTCAGGGTCGCCAGGTTTTTTTGCAGCTGCTGGGCGACGCCGCGCTCCATTTCCAGCAGCGTGGTGCTGCCCGCATAGCGCGACAGCGCTTCCAGCCCGAGGGCGCCGCTGCCGGCAAAGCAATCCAGGCAGTGCGCATCGACCATAACCGGCGCCAGCCAGTTAAAAAGGGTTTCACGGACCCGGTCGGTGGTCGGGCGCAGGCCCGGGCTCTCCGGCACCGGTAATTTCCGGCCCCGCCATTGCCCACCGATAATACGGATCTGGCCGCTGCCCGTGTGGTTTGGTTTCTTCATCTCTTTGCTCAGGTCTCCACTTTCAGCCCGCTATTCTAGCGATCGAACGCGGATGACGAAACCTTAATCCGGGGGCGGTGATGCGAGTTAAGTTAAGTGATAGACTATCCGACTAATTTCATCATTTTTCAGCTTCCGCTATTGTTATGCCGAAGCTGTGCCATGAATAAACAGCGGGAGTGTCGTCGCAAATGGCAAAAGAGAAAAAACGTGGCTTCTTTTCCTGGCTGGGCTTTGGACAAAAAGAACAGGCGCAGGAAACCGAGACCGAACAGAAAGTAGAAGGGCAAACCGAGGTTGCCGAACAGCATTCGGCCGCAGAGTTGCCTGCTGAGTCGGTGGCGGCACCAGAAGCGGATACGGTCAGCGCTTCTCCGGTGGAGAAAGAGGACGCGGAAGCTTTTGCGGCCGATGTCGTTGAGGTGACTGAACAGGTTGTTGAGAGCGAATTACCGCATTCTGCGCCGGTGACGCCTGCGGTTGAAGTCCCGGCCGAAGCCGAAGAAACCCCTCGCGTGGCGATTGCAGAGGCTGTCGCTGCAGAGCTGCCGGCGGAAGAGGTGGCCGCCACGGAGCCGCTGGTCGAAGAAGCTATCGCGCAACCGGTTGTCGCGGAAGCGGTAGCCGGGCAGACGCCGCAAGCGCTGACGGATGAGCCGCAAGTCGCTGCCGGGGACGATACGCTGAGTGATGAGACGCGCGGTGAGGAACCTGCACTGTCTGATGAGGAGCTTGAAGCTCTGGCGCTGGCCTCACAACCTCTTGATGATGAAGCGGTTATTGAAGAGGAAGAAGAAAGCCAGCCGGATGACGCTGCCCAACTGGAGCAGGAAAAACCGACGAAGGAGGGCTTTTTCGCCCGCCTGAAACGCAGCCTGATTAAAACCAAACAGAACCTCGGTTCCGGATTTATCAGTCTGTTCCGCGGCAAAAAAATCGACGATGATCTGTTTGAAGAGCTGGAAGAACAGCTGCTGATTGCCGACGTCGGCGTGGAAACGACCCGTAAGATCATTACCAATCTGACCGAAGGCGCCAGCCGCAAACAGCTACGTGACGCGGAAGCGCTGTATGGCCTGCTGAAAGAAGAGATGGGCGATATCCTCGCGAAAGTGGATGCGCCGCTGAATGTTGAAGGGAAAACGCCATTTGTTATCCTGATGGTGGGCGTGAACGGCGTGGGTAAAACCACCACTATCGGCAAGCTGGCGCGTCAGTTCGAACAGCAGGGTAAATCGGTGATGCTGGCGGCCGGGGATACCTTCCGCGCCGCAGCGGTAGAACAGCTGCAGGTCTGGGGTCAGCGTAACAACATTCCGGTGATTGCTCAGCATACCGGCGCGGACTCGGCATCGGTTATCTTCGATGCCATCCAGGCCGCGAAGGCGCGCAACGTTGACGTGCTGATCGCCGATACGGCGGGTCGTCTGCAGAACAAATCGCACCTGATGGAAGAGCTGAAGAAAATTGTCCGGGTGATGAAAAAACTGGACGAAGATGCGCCGCATGAGGTCATGCTGACCATCGATGCCAGCACCGGGCAGAACGCAATTAGCCAGGCCAAACTGTTCCATGAGGCCGTTGGCTTGACCGGCATCACGCTGACTAAGCTGGACGGCACCGCGAAAGGTGGGGTTATCTTCTCGGTCGCCGACCAGTTCGGTATTCCGATTCGCTACATTGGCGTCGGTGAACGTATTGAGGATCTGCGTCCGTTTAATGCGGGCGACTTTATTGAGGCACTTTTTGCCCGAGAGGATTAATCATGATTCGCTTTGAACAAGTCAGCAAAGCCTATCTCGGTGGGAGACAAGCGCTGCAGGGGGTGAATTTCCACCTGCAGTCGGGCGAGATGGCATTTCTGACCGGCCACTCCGGCGCGGGGAAAAGTACCCTGCTTAAGCTTATCTGCGGTATTGAACGGCCGAGCGCCGGGAAAATCCTGTTCGGCGGCCACGATATCAGCCGCCTGAAAAGCCGTGAGGTGCCGTTTTTGCGCCGTCAGATCGGCATGATTTTCCAGGATCACCACCTGCTGATGGACCGTACGGTGTTTGATAATGTCGCTATTCCGCTGATTATTGCCGGCGCCAGCGGCGATGACATTCGCCGTCGCGTGTCGGCGGCGCTGGACAAGGTCGGGCTGCTGGACAAAGCGAAAAACCTGCCAATCCAACTCTCCGGCGGTGAACAGCAGCGCGTGGGGATTGCCCGCGCGGTGGTCAACAAGCCTGCGGTGTTGTTGGCGGATGAACCCACCGGTAACCTCGATGAGGCGCTCTCGGAAGGGATTTTACGCCTGTTTGAAGAGTTTAACCGCGTAGGGGTCACGGTTCTGATGGCGACGCACGACCTGGGGCTGATTTCCAGCCGCTCGTACCGCATGCTGACCCTGAGCGACGGTCATATGCATGGAGGCCATTGGGGTGAATAAGCGCGACGCAATAAACCAGATTCGCCAGTTCGGTAGCCGGCTCGATCGCCTCCGCAATGGCGCAGGCGCGGGCGGTGGTAGCGGCGGGCGTAATGCGCCGAAGCGGCCAAAAGCGGCACCGGGCCCGGCTTCCCGTAAGAGCAACGTCTTTAACGAACAGGTCCGCTATGCCTGGCATGGCGCGGTCCAGGATTTAAAAAATACGCCGCTGGCGACCTTCCTGACCATTATGGTTATCGCCATTTCGCTGACGCTGCCCAGCGTGTGCTACATGGTGTACAAAAACGTCAACAGCGCGGCGGCGCAGTACTATCCGTCGCCGCAGATCACCGTTTACCTTGAGAAAACGCTGGATGATGACGCGGCGGCGCGGGTAGTTGGTCAGCTCCAGGCGGAACAAGGCGTGGAGAAGGTAAACTACCTGTCGCGGGATGAGGCGCTTGGCGAGTTCCGCAACTGGTCTGGTTTTGGTGGCGCGCTGGATATGCTGGAAGAGAACCCGCTGCCGGCCGTCGCGATTGTGGTGCCGAAGCTGGACTTCCAGAGCACCAATGCGCTGAATACGCTGCGCGATCGCGTGACGCACATTCAGGGCGTGGACGAAGTGCGTATGGATGACAGCTGGTTTGCCCGCCTCTCCTCGTTGACCGGGCTGGTGGGCCGCGTGTCGGCGCTGATTGGCGTGCTGATGGTGGCGGCTGTGTTCCTTGTTATCGGCAACAGCGTACGCCTGAGCATTTTTGCCCGTCGCGATACCATTAACGTGCAAAAACTGATTGGCGCGACCGACGGTTTCATTCTGCGTCCGTTCCTGTATGGCGGTGCGCTGCTGGGCTTCTGCGGTGCCTTTTTGTCGCTGATTTTATCGGAAATTATGGTGATGCGGCTGTCGTCCGCGGTGACGGAAGTCGCGCAGGTGTTTGGAACCAGGTTTGAACTCAGCGGGTTAGGTTTCGACGAGTGTCTGCTGATGCTGATTGTCTGCTCGATGATCGGCTGGGTTGCGGCCTGGCTGGCTACGGTTCAACATTTACGTCACTTTACCCCCGATTAAAAAAAGTCTGGTATAATCTTTCCCTGCACTGATGAATGTCTCTCTGCAGGGAAAGAGTCCCTGTTGTCTCTTCCCTGTGTTTTCATTTCCATGTCACATTTTGTGCGTAATCTATTCACATCGTTGCATGGAACTTGTGGATAAAATCACTGTCTGATATTAATGTGGGTGATATTCTCGTTGCTCATAAACGCTGGCATGTTTGTTGCTCATCTCATGGGAACCATCACGTCAGACGATATCGATTGAGAGGATTTGAATGACCAAAGATATGCAAACTTTAGCTTTAGCCCCCGTTGGTAACCTGGAATCGTATATCCGGGCTGCGAACAGCTGGCCGATGTTATCGGCTGATGAAGAGCGGGAGCTTGCTGAAAAGCTGCATTACCAGGGCGATCTGGAAGCAGCGAAAAGGCTGATCCTGTCTCACCTGCGCTTTGTTGTTCATATTGCTCGTAATTACTCGGGCTATGGCCTGCCGCAGGCGGATCTGATTCAGGAAGGCAACATTGGCCTGATGAAAGCCGTGCGTCGTTTCAACCCGGAAGTGGGCGTGCGTCTGGTTTCCTTCGCCGTGCACTGGATTAAGGCTGAAATTCACGAATACGTGCTGCGTAACTGGCGTATTGTGAAGGTCGCCACCACCAAAGCACAGCGTAAGCTGTTCTTTAACCTGCGTAAAACTAAGCAGCGTCTGGGCTGGTTTAACCAGGATGAAGTCGAGATGGTGGCCCGCGAGCTGGGCGTGACGAGCAAAGACGTACGTGAAATGGAATCCCGTATGGCGGCGCAGGACATGACCTTCGACATGTCGTCGGATGACGAGTCCGATAGCCAGCCGATGGCGCCGGTGCTCTACCTGCAGGATAAAACGTCTAACTTTGCCGATGGCATTGAAGATGATAACTGGGAAGAGCAGGCGGCCAACAAGCTGACTGACGCGATGCAGGGCCTGGACGAGCGTAGCCAGGACATCATTCGCGCCCGCTGGCTGGACGAAGACAATAAGTCGACGTTGCAGGAACTGGCGGATCGCTATGGCGTGTCGGCTGAGCGTGTGCGCCAGCTGGAAAAGAACGCGATGAAGAAACTGCGTACTGCCATCGAAGCATAACGCAGCAATCTGCATGCCCGCCTCTGTGCAGGCACCTGATAACGCCCCACATTACGTTGGGGCGTTTTGTTTTTCTGCGCCTTCTCTTTTGACCAGCACCTGCGGGCATAACGTCTGCAGACATGCCAGCAGGATATGGAAGGCCGGCTCCATTTGTGTCTCTGCCAGACTGGCAAAGCCCATCAATAGTCCCTGCTTACGTTCTTGCGTCAGATAGTAGCGTGAGAGCGGGCGCACCAGAATATTGTGCGCGTTGGCCTGTCTGGCGATCGCGACATCGTCCGCGTCATCAGGCAGGTTGAGAATCAGATGCAGGCCGGCGTTATCGCTGAAATCTGACAGCGCCTGCGGACGACAATAACGCTGAATCAGTTCGGTCAGGCAGGCGCGACGGCGGCTGTACAGCAGGCGCATTCGGCGGATATGGGCGGAGTAATGGCCGGCGTTGATAAATTCCGCCAGCGCCATCTGAATCAGCGAATGGCCGCCGCGATAGAGCTCGGCATGGGCGCTTTTCAGATAGCCGACCAGCGGGCGCGGCAACACGACATACCCCAGCCGTAGCCCCGGATAGAGCGTCTTACTGAACGTGCCGATATAGACCACCGGCGAGTCGGCAATCAGTCCCTGTAGCGCCGGAATCGGCTGGCCGGAAAAGCGAAACTCGCTGTCGTAATCATCCTCGACGATCCAGCTGCCGTGCTGGCGCGCCAGGGCCAGCAGACGTTGACGGCGCTCCAGGCTCATCACCGCCCCCAGCGGATACTGATGCGATGGGGTGACAAAAATCAGCTGCGGCGCCTCCTCAACCGTCTCAGGCGGGCGCAGGCCGTTGGCATCGACGGTAATCGGATTGATCCGTATATCATTCATCGCCAGCACGTGGCGGATCCCCCAGTAGGAGGGCTCTTCGACCCACGCCAGATCGCCGCCATCACAGAGCATGCGCGTCACCAGGTCGATTGCCTGATGGATCCCTTCCGTAATAAGAATTTGATCTGCCTGACAATGGACGCCGCGGGACACGCGAAGATAATCCACCAACGCCTGCTGCAGTTCCGGCGTGCCGCCGTTACAACTGTAGCTTAACTGCTCGGGTTTCGGGCGGCGGCTGATACGGGCCTGAATCTTGCTGAACAGCGGGTGGGGAAAGGCATTGACGTCCGGCACGCCGGGAATAAAGGCCCCCCACTGGCGCGGACTGGCGCTGACGCGGCTGAGCAACTGTTGGCCGCGACGGGATAAAAATTGTGTTGCCGTCACATCGCTGCTGTTTTCGGTGACACTGCCAGCAGAAAGAGCAATATCCGGCGCGGTTTTCGCGACGAATGTGCCGCTGCCGCGACGGGAAACCACATATCCTTCCGCCTGCAGTTGTTCATAAGTTGTTAATATGGTGTTTCTTGAAACGCCGAGCTCCCCGGCCAGATCTCGTGAAGGGGGCAGGCGGCTATGGGGCGCTAAAGAACCGTCCAGAATCGAGCGACGAACCGCGTTATATAAGCGTTTATGCAACAGCGGGTCTGTCTCTTCCTGCAATCTGACCAGCACAAGGTCACCGACGAGTGAACGCAATTGGATCCCTCAGATAATCTGAATTGGTACTCGATTATAGAGCCAACTCCTGTGTAAATAAACGTCATCGTTTCGATATTGTTGCGATAGCGTGACATACATGACAGGAGATTCGAGGGTGAAAAGTTCAGAACTGAATCAACGTCGCCAGCAGGCGACGCCGCGCGGCGTAGGCGTAATGTGCGATTACTTTGTTGCGAAGGCGGAGAATGCCACGCTGTGGGATGTGGAAGGCAACGAGGTGATTGATTTTGCTGCGGGAATTGCCGTGCTCAATACCGGCCATCGCCACCCGAAAATTGTTGCCGCCGTCGCGCAGCAGCTGGAGGCCTTTACCCATACGGCGTATCAGATCGTCCCTTACGAAAGCTATGTCTCGCTGGCGGAGCGCATTAACGCGCTGGCGCCGGTTGAGGGACCAGCCAAAACCGCTTTCTTCTCCACCGGGGCGGAAGCCGTCGAAAACGCGGTGAAGATTGCCCGCGCTTATACCGGCCGTCCGGGGCTGATTACTTTTGGCGGCGGTTTTCATGGCCGTACCTTTATGACCATGGCGCTGACCGGTAAGGTCGCGCCTTACAAAATTGGTTTTGGGCCGTTTCCTGGATCGGTATACCACGGGGTCTACCCGAATGCTGTCCACGGCATTACCACCGATGAGGCGATGAAAAGCCTGGAGCGTATCTTTAAAGCCGATATCGCGCCGGATCAGGTGGCGGCCATTATCCTTGAACCGATTCAGGGCGAAGGCGGTTTTAACGTTGCTCCTGCCGGGTTTATGCAGGCGCTGCGTACGCTGTGCGATACCCACGGTATCCTGCTGATTGCCGATGAAGTGCAAACCGGCTTTGCCCGCACCGGCAAGCTGTTTGCCATGCAGCACTATGATGTCAAACCGGACCTGATGACGATGGCGAAAAGCCTTGCCGGTGGTTTTCCGTTGTCCGGCGTAGTGGGGCGTGCCGAGGTGATGGACGCCCCGGCGCCGGGCGGGCTGGGTGGCACCTATGCCGGTAACCCGCTGGCGGTGGCGGCGGCTCATGCCGTCCTTGATGTCATTGAAGAAGAGCAGTTGTGTCAGCGTGCGGAACAGCTTGGTCGCCATCTGAAAGAAGTGCTGAACCAGGCGCGTGAGCATTGCCCGGCGATTGTTGATATCCGCGGGCAGGGCTCGATGGTGGCCGTGGAGTTTAACGATCCGCAGACCGGCGCGCCGTCACCGGAGTTCACCCGCCACATTCAGCAAAAGGCGCAGGAAAATGGTCTGCTGCTGCTGAGCTGCGGCGTCTATGGCAACGTTATCCGTTTCCTGTATCCGTTAACTATCCCCGATGCGCAGTTTACAAAAGCGCTGGATATTCTGGCGCGCATCCTGAAAGGGTGATGCGCCCGACTCCTGTGCGGCGACCGGGAAGCCAGAAAAAACCGGATGCCGCACACGAGTTTTTATACTCAGCGTGAGTGCTGTATCACCCTGATATCACGCCTGGCTGGACCCGTCCGGCGTGGATAGACCATCTGCTGGCGGCTAATCTGGCTCCTGACTCTCCCGCGTCCGGTTCATCCTGACGCGGTTTTTTATTTGTCACTTATCTGTTACATAACCCCAATTTTGTCATTTCAAATTCTCCTGAATGGCGGTATGTTTAGCATAGTGTGCTGCAAAAGCGCAGGCGGCAAACCTAAAAGTAGATGTCATATGCTTTTTTTATGACGTAAATTAGAATAATGCGCTAATAAACAACATCACAACGAATGCAAAAAACCATAATAATGGGGAGCCTCAGGATGAACATGAAGGGTAAAGCGTTACTGGCAGGATGTATCGCCTTAATTATGAGCAATGCCGCGCTGGCGGAAGATATCAAAATTGCCGTAGTTGGCGCGATGTCTGGCCCGGTGGCACAGTACGGTGACCAGGAGTTTACCGGTGCTGAGCAGGCGGTTGCTGATATTAACGCGAAGGGTGGGATCAAGGGCAATAAGCTGCAGATCGTTAAATATGATGATGCCTGCGACCCGAAACAGGCGGTGGCCGTCGCCAACAAAGTGGTTAATGATGGCATTAAGTACGTTATCGGCCATTTGTGCTCGTCCTCTACCCAGCCGGCGTCCGATATCTATGAAGACGAAGGCATTCTGATGATCACCCCGGCCGCCACCGCGCCGGAGTTGACCGCACGCGGCTATAAAATGATTCTGCGTACCACCGGTCTGGATTCTGACCAGGGTCCGACGGCGGCAAAATATATCATCGAGAAGGTGAAACCCCAGCGTATCGCTATCGTGCACGACAAGCAGCAATATGGTGAAGGCCTGGCGCGCGCGGTGCAGGATGGTCTGAAGAAGGGCGGCGCTAACGTGGTGTTCTTTGATGGCATCACCGCCGGGGAGAAAGATTTCTCTACCCTGGTCGCGCGTCTGAAGAAAGAAAATATCGACTTCGTCTATTACGGTGGCTACCACCCGGAAATGGGGCAGATTCTGCGTCAGTCCCGCGCGGCAGGTCTGAAAACGCAGTTTATGGGGCCGGAGGGCGTCGCTAACGTCTCCCTGTCTAACATTGCCGGTCAGTCTGCGGAAGGCATGCTGGTGACGAAACCGAAGAACTACGATCAGGTCCCGGCGAACAAACCGATTGTTGACGCGATTAAAGCGAAGAAACAGGATCCGAGCGGCGCCTTCGTCTGGACAACCTACGCGGCAATCCAGTCGCTGCAGGCTGGCCTGAATCAGTCCGAAGACCCGGCGGCGATCGCGAAATACCTGAAGGCCAACTCCGTCGATACCGTTATGGGACCGCTGTCCTGGGATCAGAAAGGCGATCTGAAAGGCTTCGAGTTCGGCGTGTTTACCTGGCATGCTGATGGTACGGCAACCGACGCCAAATAACTTAACCGTCGTCTTTTACGCGGTGGGTGTGTTGGCTGCGTGACTTAACCCCGGTGGCGCTGCGCTTACCGGGGCTACGGTCAGAGGTAGCCCGGGTAAGGCGTTTAGCGGAGCGACCTTTCCCAGCCATTCTGTCGGGCGCTAAAACCCAGCGCCTGCATAAAGGCGGACATCACCGCGTTATCTTCCACCCCCGCATCGCTGACCTGCCAGCGGCTGATTTCCGGATTATTGCGCAACACTTCTTCGACTAAATATTGCCCGACGCCGCGCCGACGGGTGACTTCGCGTACGCACAGCGCGCTGAGCTCGCCTTCATTGCCGTGCAGCGTGACGCGCACGGCGCCCAGCAGACGTTCGTTAAAACGGGCGGCGTAAAGTCGGTGATGATCGTCCAGAGGGATCGCGTCGGGATCCTGCGACGGCCAGATTTTCCCTAAGTCGATGCGATCCTGATCGCTGAAAAGCGGTAATCGAATAATGGTCAGTTTCATGCGCGACAAGTCCAGTCAGAACGAATAGGGCAGTGTACCCAAATTTGCTGTCTGCAGGGCGCTGTTTTTTATCCGTTCATTAGGGGATTCGTTCTTCTGGCGAGTTCAGAGTAGAGCAATACGTCACGGATCGAAAAATAAGCAGGATTTTAGCCTAATGCGTAGCGTTTTATTCCGCCTTATGTATCGTTATTTTATGCTGTGAAGAGGACTTTTTTTGTTTATCTTCGCTTGAATACAGAATATTATATTTGCTTAATCGCCTGAAAAATAGAGATTTTAATCTAAATTCAGGTAAAAAACATCGCTAAACCATTAAAGATAATGGTAAAAGTAGCGTTGTTTAATAAAAGCACAGAATGCTTTTTAACCATAAAAATACAAAATATTTACACCACATCACGAACGGGGTTCTGAAGCATGAAAAGGAACGCAAAAACCATTATTGCGGGATTCGTTGCACTGACGATGTCGCACGCGGTCATGGCTAAGGATATTAAAGTTGCCGTCGTTGGCGCGATGTCCGGCCCGGTAGCTCAGTGGGGCGACATGGAGTTCAACGGCGCGCGGCAGGCCATTAAAGACATTAACGCGCAGGGCGGCATTAAAGGCGATAAGCTGGTTGGCGTTGAGTTCGACGATGCCTGCGACCCGAAACAGGCCGTGGCGGTCGCCAACAAAATTGTGAATGAAGGCATCAAGTACGTCATCGGCCATCTGTGTTCCTCTTCTACCCAGCCTGCCTCCGATATCTATGAAGACGAAGGCATTCTGATGATCTCTCCGGGTGCGACGAACCCGGAACTGACCCAACGTGGCTATCAGTACATCATGCGTACCGCTGGCCTGGACTCCGCACAGGGGCCGACCGCCGCCAAATACATCCTCGAAAAAGTGAAACCGCAGCGTATCGCCATCCTTCATGACAAACAGCAGTATGGCGAAGGTCTGGCGCGCTCCGTCCAGGAGAGCCTGAAGAAAGGCAAGGCGAATATCGTCTTCTTTGATGGCATCACCGCCGGGGAGAAAGATTTCTCCGCGCTGCTGGCACGTCTGAAAAAAGAAAATATCGACTTCGTTTATTACGGCGGCTACTACCCTGAAATGGGGCAGATGCTGCGTCAGGCACGCTCCGTAGGGCTGAAAACTGTCTTCATGGGGCCTGAAGGCGTCGGCAACGCATCGCTGTCGAATATTGCCGGCGCAGCGGCGGAAGGCATGCTGGTAACAATGCCGAAACGTTATGACCAGGATCCGGCCAACAGCGCTATCGTTGACGCGCTGAAAGCAGAGAAAAAAGATCCGAGCGGTCCATATGTCTGGATCACCTACGCTGCCGTGCAGTCATTGGCGCAGGCGATGGACAGAAGCAGCAGCCAGGAGCCGCTGGACTTAATCAAAGATCTGAAAGCTCACGGGGCGAAAACCGTGATTGGGCCGCTGAATTGGGACGAAAAAGGCGATTTGAAGGGATTTGAGTTTGGTGTCTTCCAGTGGCATGCGGATGGATCATCCTCTGTCGCAAAATAAGATGCGTTATCCCACCGCCCGTGTGAAGCGGGCGGCATGAAAAAGGTTACCTTATGTCCGAGCAGTTTCTCTACTTTCTGCAGCAGATGTTTAACGGCGTCACGCTGGGCAGTACCTATGCGCTGATCGCCATCGGCTATACGATGGTGTACGGCATTATCGGCATGATTAACTTCGCCCACGGCGAGGTATACATGATTGGCAGCTACGTCTCCTTCATGATCATCGCCGCCCTCATGATGATGGGGATTGATACCAGCTGGCTGCTGGTGGCCGCCGGGTTTATCGGGGCGATTATTATCGCCAGCGCCTACGGCTGGAGCATTGAGCGCGTGGCCTATCGACCGGTGCGCAGCTCCAAGCGCCTGATTGCGCTGATCTCCGCCATCGGGATGTCCATCTTCCTGCAAAACTATGTCAGCCTGACGGAAGGTTCGCGCGATATCGCGCTGCCGAGTCTGTTTAATGGCCAGTGGATTATCGGCAGCAGCGAAAACTTCGCCGCCACCGTGACCACAATGCAACTGGTGATTTGGGTCGTGACTTTTGTTGCGATGCTGGCACTGACGCTGTTTATCCGCTATTCACGCATGGGCCGCGCCTGCCGCGCCTGCGCAGAAGATCTCAAAATGGCGAGCCTGCTCGGTATCAATACCGACCGGGTGATTGCGTTGACGTTTGTTATCGGCGCGGCGATGGCGGCGGTAGCGGGCGTGCTGCTGGGCCAGTTTTACGGCGTCATCAACCCGTATATCGGCTTTATGGCCGGGATGAAAGCCTTTACCGCAGCGGTACTGGGCGGTATCGGCAGCATTCCTGGCGCGATGATCGGTGGCCTGATTCTGGGTATTGCCGAAGCGCTCTCGTCCGCCTACCTCAGCACGGAATATAAAGACGTCGTCTCCTTTGCCCTGTTGATTCTGGTGCTGTTGGTGATGCCTACCGGCATTCTGGGCCGCCCGGAGGTCGAGAAAGTATGAAACCGATGCATATTGCTATGTCGCTGCTGTCAGCGGCGATGTTCTTTGTCCTCGCCGGTGTGTTTATGGGCGTGCAGCTGGAGCTGGACGGCACCAAACTGGTTGTCGATACCGCAGCCGATATCCGCTGGCAGTGGATCTTCATCGGCACCGCGGTGGTCTTCTTCTTCCAGCTGATGCGTCCGTTGTTCCAGAAAACCCTGAAAAACGTCTCCGGGCCGAAGTTTATTATGCCGGCCATCGACGGTTCGACGGTCAAGCAGAAGCTGTTCCTGATGGCGCTGCTGGTCATCGCCGTGGCGTGGCCGTTCATGGTGTCGCGCGGGACGGTGGATATCGCCACGCTGACTATGATCTATATCATTCTCGGCCTTGGGCTTAACGTGGTGGTGGGGCTGTCCGGCCTGCTGGTGCTGGGCTATGGCGGCTTCTACGCCATCGGCGCCTACACCTTTGCGCTGCTGAACCACTATTACGGTCTTGGCTTCTGGACCTGTCTGCCGCTGGCCGGGCTGGTGTCTGCAGCCGCGGGCTTCCTGCTGGGGTTCCCGGTGCTGCGTCTGCGCGGCGACTATCTGGCGATCGTCACGCTTGGCTTCGGCGAAATCGTGCGTATCTTGCTGCTTAATAACACCGACATCACCGGCGGCCCCAACGGCATCAGCCAGATCCCTAAACCGACGCTGTTTGGCCTTGAGTTTAGCCGCAGCGCCCGCGAAGGCGGCTGGGATACTTTCAGTAACTTCTTCGGCCTGAAGTACGACCCGGGCGATCGGGTTATTTTCCTCTACCTGGTGGCGCTGCTGCTGGTTGTGCTGTCGCTGTTTGTGATCAACCGCCTGCTGCGTATGCCGCTGGGCAGGGCATGGGAGGCGTTGCGTGAAGACGAAATCGCCTGCCGTTCTCTGGGCCTGAGCCCGACGCGCATCAAGCTGACCGCCTTTACCATCAGCGCCGCGTTTGCCGGTTTTGCCGGTACGCTGTTCGCCGCGCGCCAGGGCTTTGTCAGCCCGGAATCCTTCACCTTTGCCGAGTCGGCTTTCGTGCTGGCGATTGTGGTTCTGGGCGGGATGGGATCGCAGTTTGCGGTCATTCTCGCCGCGGTGCTGCTGGTGGTATCGCGCGAGCTGATGCGTGATTTCAACGAATACAGCATGCTGATGCTCGGCGGGTTGATGGTACTGATGATGATCTGGCGTCCGCAGGGTCTGCTGCCGATGACGCGTCCGCAGCTGAAGCTGAAAAAAGGTCAGGCGAAAGGAGAGCAGGCATGAGTCAGCCATTATTATCCGTCAGCGGCCTGATGATGCGCTTTGGCGGCCTGCTGGCGGTCAACAACGTGTCGCTGGAGCTGCGCCCGCAGGAGATCGTGTCGCTGATAGGCCCTAACGGCGCCGGGAAAACCACGGTCTTCAACTGCCTGACCGGTTTTTACAAGCCGACCGGCGGGACCATCATGCTGCGCGATCAGCACCTGGAAGGGCTGCCGGGTCAGCAGATCGCCCGGATGGGCGTTGTTCGTACCTTCCAGCACGTGCGTCTGTTCCGCGAAATGACGGTGATTGAAAACCTGCTGGTGGCGCAACATCAGCAGCTGAAAACCGGGGTCTTCTCCGGGCTGTTGAAAACTCCGTCATTCCGCCGCGCGCAGAGCGAAGCGCTGGATCGCGCCGCGACCTGGCTTGAGCGCATCGGCCTGCTGGAGCATGCGAACCGTCAGGCGAGCAACCTGGCCTATGGCGACCAGCGGCGTCTGGAGATTGCCCGCTGCATGGTCACCCAGCCGGAAATCCTGATGCTCGATGAACCCGCTGCGGGTCTGAACCCGAAAGAGACCAAAGAGCTGGACGAGCTGATCGCCGAGCTGCGCAGTCATCACAACACCACCATCCTGCTGATTGAGCATGATATGAAGCTGGTGATGGGCATTTCCGATCGTATTTATGTGGTAAACCAGGGCACGCCGTTGGCTAACGGTACGCCGGAAGAGATCCGCAATAACCCGGACGTGATCCGCGCATACCTTGGTGAGGCATAAGTATGGAAAAAGTGATGTTATCTTTTGACAACGTAAGCGCCCACTACGGCAAGATTCAGGCGCTGCATAACGTCAGTCTGCATATTAATCAGGGAGAAATTGTGACCCTGATTGGCGCCAACGGCGCGGGGAAAACCACGCTGCTGGGCACCCTGTGCGGCGATCCGCGAGCTTCCAGCGGGAAAGTGGTCTTTGATGGTAAAGATATCACCGACTGGCAGACCGCAAAAATCATGCGCGAAGCGGTGGCGATTGTTCCGGAAGGGCGGCGGGTCTTTTCGCGCATGACGGTGGAAGAGAATCTGGCGATGGGCGGTTTTTTTGCCGATCGAGACCAGTTCCAGACCCGTATTAAGTGGGTCTACGAACTGTTTCCGCGCCTGCTTGAACGCCGTATTCAGCGCGCGGGCACCATGTCCGGCGGCGAGCAGCAGATGCTGGCGATTGGTCGGGCGCTGATGAGCCAGCCGCGCCTGCTGCTGCTTGATGAGCCTTCTCTGGGACTGGCGCCGATCATCATTCAGCAGATTTTCAACACCATCGAACAGCTGCGCGAGCAGGGGATGACTATCTTCCTTGTCGAGCAGAACGCTAACCAGGCGCTGAAGCTGGCTGACCGCGGCTATGTGCTGGAAAACGGTCACGTGGTGCTGGAAGACACCGGCGATGCGCTGTTGGCGAACGAGGCGGTGCGTAGCGCCTATCTGGGAGGCTAATCACCTCGCTCTTATTCCCGGCCGCCCGGCCGGGATATTCCTTAGCCAGAACGGAGTGTTGACGCCGCTGGCCGGGAATTATCCCCTGTATGTGCCTCAGCGCCCACTTTCCTGTCTCCAATCCTTCATCGTCTTGCCATCTCTCTGACGCGTTACTATCTTTTTTTTGTAATAAAAGAGTTATTTTTCTGTAATTCGAGCATGTCATGTTACCCCCGCGAACATAAAACGCGTGAAATCGCGCATCTGGAACAACAAGAGAGATAACCGATGATATCGTTACGACATACAGCTTTAGGACTGGCGCTCAGCCTGGCATGTGCCGGTCAGGCGCTGGCAGTGACCAATATTCCGTTCTGGCATTCAATGGAAGGGGAGTTGGGTAAAGAAGTTGATTCTCTGGCGCAACGTTTCAACGCGGCCAATCCGGATTATAAAATTACGCCGGTGTACAAAGGTAACTATGAACAGAGCCTGAGCGCCGGCATTGCGGCGTTCCGTACCGGTAACGCGCCGGCTATCCTGCAGGTTTATGAAGTGGGTACCGCGACAATGATGGCTTCCAAAGCCATTAAACCGGTGTATCAGGTGTTCAGCGATGCGGGTATCAAGTTTGATGAGTCGCAGTTCGTCCCGACCGTTTCCGGCTACTACACCGATTCCAAAAGCGGCCATCTGCTCTCCCAGCCGTTTAACAGCTCCACGCCGGTGCTGTACTACAACAAAGATGCCTTCAAAAAAGCTGGCTTAAACCCGGATCAGCCGCCGAAAACCTGGCAGGAGCTGGCTGCCTATACCGATAAGCTGAAAGCCGCCGGAATGAAATGCGGTTACGCCAGCGGCTGGCAGGGCTGGATTCAGATTGAAAACTTCAGCGCCTGGCATGGTCTGCCGGTGGCAACCAAAAACAACGGCTTTGACGGTACCGACGCGGTTCTGGAGTTCAACAAGCCGGAGCAGATCAAACATATCGCCATGCTGGAAGCGATGAACAAGAAGGGCGACTTCAGCTACTTCGGGCGTAAAGATGAGTCTACCGAGAAGTTCTATAACGGTGACTGCGCGATAACCACCGCCTCTTCCGGCTCGCTGGCCGATATTCGCCAGTACGCGAAGTTCAATTATGGCGTGGGGATGATGCCATACGACGCCGACGTGAAGGGCGCGCCGCAGAACGCCATTATCGGCGGGGCCAGCCTGTGGGTGATGCAGGGTAAAGATAAAGAGACTTACACCGGCGTGGCGAAATTCCTCGAATTCCTCGCTAAACCGGAAATTGCCGCGGAATGGCATCAGAAAACCGGCTACCTGCCGATTACCACCGCCGCTTATGACCTGACCCGTCAGCAGGGCTTCTACGATAAGCACCCGGGCGCGGATATTGCCACTCGTCAGATGTTGAACAAGCCGCCGTTGCCGTTCACCAAAGGCCTGCGTCTGGGCAATATGCCGCAGATCCGCACCATTGTGGATGAGGAACTGGAAAGCGTGTGGACCGGGAAGAAGACGCCAAAACAGGCGCTGGATTCAGCGGTTGAACGTGGTAACCAGCTGCTGCGCCGCTTCGAGCAATCCACTAAATCGTAATAGCAATGCCCGGTGGCGCTTCATCCACCGGGCCTACGACGTGTCATATGTAGGTCGGGTGAGCGCAGTCGCCACCCGGCGATGTCTGGAAAAGAGTCCATCTATGTCATCATCCCGTCCGGTATTCCGCTCGCGCTGGCTGCCTTATGTGCTGGTCGCGCCGCAGCTGATTATCACGATTATTTTCTTTATCTGGCCCGCGGGCGAAGCGCTGTGGTATTCGCTACAAAGCGTTGATCCTTTTGGCCTTTCCAGCCAGTTCGTTGGCCTGGACAACTTCGTGACCCTGTTCCACGACCCGTACTATCTGGACTCATTCTGGACCACTATCAAGTTCAGTAGCATGGTGACCTTCAGCGGGCTGATTATTTCTCTGTTCTTTGCTGCGCTGGTGGATTATGTCGTGCGCGGCAGCCGCTTTTATCAAACCCTGATGCTGCTGCCCTATGCCGTGGCGCCAGCGGTGGCGGCGGTATTATGGATTTTCCTCTTTAACCCCGGCCGTGGACTGATAACCCATTTCCTCGGCGAGATGGGCTACGACTGGAACCATGCGCAAAACAGCGGCCAGGCGATGTTCCTGGTGGTCTTTGCCTCGGTGTGGAAGCAGATAAGCTATAACTTTTTGTTTTTCTTCGCCGCATTACAGTCGATCCCGCGCTCGCTGGTCGAAGCGGCCGCCATTGACGGCGCTGGGCCGATTCGCCGCTTCTTTAAACTGGCGCTGCCGTTGATTGCGCCGGTCAGCTTCTTCCTGCTGGTGGTCAACCTGGTCTACGCCTTCTTCGATACCTTCCCGGTGATCGATGCCGCCACCGGTGGCGGCCCGGTACAGGCGACCACGACCTTGATTTATAAGATCTATCGCGAAGGTTTCGCCGGGCTCGATCTGTCGGCGTCCGCCGCCCAGTCGGTAGTTCTGATGTTGCTGGTGATTGTGCTGACAGTCGTTCAGTTCCGCTACGTCGAAAGTAAGGTGCGCTACCAATGATTGAGAACCGTCGCGGGCTGACGATTTTCAGCCACATCATGCTGATTGTGGGGATCGCCGTCATCCTGTTCCCGCTGTATGTCGCGTTTGTTGCCGCGACGCTGGATAACAAAGCCGTTTTTGAGACGCCGATGACGCTGATTCCCGGCGGCCATCTGCTGGAAAATATGGCGACTATCTGGACCCAGGGCGTTGGTGCGAACAGCGCGCCATTCTGGCTGATGATGCTGAACAGCTTCATCATGGCCTTCGGTATCACGGTCGGGAAAATCGTGGTCTCGATGCTCTCCGCGTTCGCCATCGTCTGGTTCCGTTTCCCACTGCGTAACCTGTTCTTCTGGATGATTTTTATTACCCTGATGCTGCCGGTTGAGGTACGTATCTTTCCCACCGTGGAAGTCATCGCGAACCTGAAGATGCTCGACAGCTATGCCGGGCTGACGCTGCCGCTGATGGCCTCGGCGACCGCCACCTTCCTGTTCCGCCAGTTCTTTATGACGCTGCCGGACGAGCTGATTGAAGCGGCGCGTATCGACGGCGCCTCACCGATGCGCTTTTTCCGCGACATCGTGCTGCCGCTGTCGAAAACCAATCTTGCGGCCCTGTTTGTTATCACCTTTATCTACGGCTGGAACCAGTATCTGTGGCCGCTGCTGATTATTCAGGATGTGAATCTTGGCACCGCAGTGGCGGGTATCAAAGGCATGATCGCCATCGGAGAAGGCACCACGCAGTGGAACCAGGTGATGGCCGCGATGCTGCTGACGTTGATTCCCCCGGTTGTTATCGTTTTAGCCATGCAGCGTGCGTTTGTGCGTGGTTTAGTGGACAGTGAGAAGTAGGTTGTATCCCTTGATTATTCGTGGCGTCGACGCTGAGCCGAAACCGCGTAATCAAGGCGGAGGATGATGGACATAGTGGGCCTATGTCCAAATCCGACAACGCAGAGTACGCGGTTTCGGCACGCGTCCCGAAGGGCTGGGGCCATTTTTGCCCGGTACCGCGTTACTCGCGTCTTATTTGGGCCCACCAAACTGCGACGTTTGCGCCTTGCCCCGAGCAAAAATAGCCGCCAGCGACGTTCATGAACAATTAAGGGATTCAACCTTTTATGGCAGGTTTAAAACTACAAGCTGTAACCAAAAGCTGGGATGGCAAAACCCAGGTGATTCAACCGCTGACGCTGGATGTCGCCGACGGCGAGTTCATCGTCATGGTCGGGCCATCCGGCTGCGGCAAATCAACGCTGCTGCGCATGGTGGCCGGGCTTGAACGGGTGACCAGCGGCGATATCTGGATTAACCGCCAGCGCGTGACCGAGATGGAACCGAAGGATCGCGGGATCGCGATGGTGTTTCAGAACTACGCGCTTTACCCGCACATGAGCGTGGAAGAGAACATGGCCTGGGGGCTAAAAATACGCGGTATGGGCAAAGGCCTGATCGACGAACGGGTGCAGGAAGCGGCACGTATTCTGGAGCTGGATGGCCTGCTCAAGCGCCGTCCGCGCGAGCTCTCCGGCGGTCAGCGCCAGCGTGTGGCGATGGGACGCGCCATCGTGCGCGACCCGGCGGTCTTTCTGTTTGATGAACCGCTGTCGAACCTCGATGCCAAGCTGCGCGTCCAGATGCGTCTTGAACTCCAGCAGCTGCATCGTCGTCTGAAAACCACCTCGTTGTACGTCACGCATGACCAGGTGGAGGCGATGACGCTTGCCCAGCGGGTGATGGTGATGAACAAAGGCATTGCCGAACAAATTGGCACCCCGGTCGAGGTGTACGAGAAACCGGCCAGTCGATTTGTGGCGAGCTTTATTGGCAGTCCGGCGATGAACCTGCTGGACGGGCGCATCAGTGAAGATGGTCGTCGTTTTGAACTGGAAGGCGGTCTGCGTTTACCGATGAATGGCGAGCATCGCCGGCATGCCGGGCGTAAGATGACGTTAGGTATCCGCCCGGAGCATTTTGCATTAAACTCCCAGGCGGAAGGTGGCGTACCGCTGGTGATGGATACGCTGGAAATTTTAGGTGCCGATAACCTTGCCCACGGTCGCTGGGGCGAGCAGAAACTGGTGGTCAGGCTGCCGCATCAGCAGCGTCCGCCGGCAGGCAGCACGCTGTGGCTGCATCTGCCCGAGGATCATCTGCACCTCTTTGATGGTGAAACAGGACAACGCGCATGAGCCACTGGCCTTATCCTCACATCGTCGCCCATCGTGGCGGCGGGAAACTGGCGCCGGAAAATACGCTGGCGGCCATCGATGTCGGCGCCCGTTTCGGGCATACGATGATCGAGTTTGACGCCAAGCTGTCGAAAGACGGACAGATTTTTTTGCTGCACGATGACAACCTTGAGCGCACCAGCAACGGCTGGGGCGTCGCCGGCGAGCTGGCCTGGAGCGAACTGCTGAAAGCCGATGCCGGCAGCTGGTATAGCCATGAATTCAAAGGCGAACCGCTGCCGCTGCTGGCCGAGGTTGCCGATCGTTGTCGTCAGCACGGCATGATGGCGAATATCGAGATTAAACCGACGACCGGCACCGGGCCGCTCACCGGGAAAGCGGTGGCGCTGGCGGCTCGTGAGCTGTGGCAGGGCATGACGCCGCCGCTGCTCTCATCGTTTGAAATTGACGCGCTGGAGGCGGCGCAGCAGGCGGTACCCGAGCTGCCGCGCGGGCTGCTGCTGGATGAGTGGCGCGAGGACTGGCGCGAGTTGACCACGCGGCTGGGGTGCGTTTCGATCCACCTTAACCATCAACTGCTGGATGAGCCGCGAGTAGCAAGCCTGAAAGCCGCGGGTCTGCACATTCTCGTCTATACCGTCAATAAACCCCAGCGGGCGGCTGAGCTGTTGCGCTGGGGCGTGGACTGCATTTGTACCGATGCCATTGATGTCATCGGTCCTGACTTCCAGGCCTGATCCGCCGGCAGACGACCGCTATGGCGTCGTCTGCCGCTGTAACATCCCTCCGTTGGTATTCGGCAACATCTGCTGTGACGAATTCAAATTACCGCTCTGGATGACCCGCTGCTGGTTGTTGTTGAGCTGCGTCTGGAGTTGCTGCTGCTGGGCGCGCGCCTGGTTCTGCATATCCTGCTTCAACATGCTTTGCTGTTGCTGCTGTTGGACCTGCATCTGATTTTGCATCCGCTGCTGGCTGGGGATGACGTACCCCGGCTGGTTGGGGTTGTTGTCCGTATTGAGCGGCTGCGCCAGAACGCTCAGCGGCATCAGCGCCGCCAGAAATAACAGTGCTTTCATGGTTCTCTCCTCCCTGCGTGGGATCACTTAAGTGTACCTCCTTTTCAGCATAACAATGATTTTTTAGGACTTATCAGCCAGGCTTAAGCGGGGAAAAATACTTCAGGAGTCAGACAATGATAAACACACGTTCATGGCGTCAGGTGGTCATCGCTGCTTTGCTGGCCGGCGGAAGTTTTACCGCCGCGGCAAATCCCGCCCCGCCGCCCGTTTCTTATGGTGTAGAAGAAGATGTCTTTCACCCGGTTCGTGCCCGGCAGGGGATGGTTGCCTCGGTGGATGCGATGGCGACCCGTGTCGGGGTGGATATTTTGCGCCAGGGCGGCAACGCGGTCGATGCCGCGGTGGCCGTGGGCTATGCGCTGGCGGTCACGCATCCGCAGGCCGGTAATATTGGCGGCGGCGGGTTTATGATGCTGCGCACCAAAGACGGTAAAACGACGGCAATTGATTTTCGCGAAATGGCGCCTGAGCAGGCTACCCGGGATATGTTCCTTGACGATCAGGGCAACCCGGATAGCAAAAAATCGCTCACTTCACATCTGGCCTCTGGTACGCCGGGTACCGTAGCGGGCTTCTCATTAGCGCTGGAAAAATACGGCACCATGCCGCTGAACAAGGTGATCCGTCCGGCGATTAAGCTGGCGGAAGAGGGCTTCACGGTGAACGATGCGTTGGCCGACGATCTGAAGACCTACGGGAGCGAAGTCATCCCCAGCCACCCGAACAGTAAAGCCATCTTCTGGAAAAACGGCGAGCCGTTGCAGAAAGGCGACAAGCTGGTGCAAAAACAGCTGGGCAAAAGTCTTGAGCTGATCGCGGAGCACGGTCCGGATGCGTTTTATAAAGGGGCGATTGCCGAGCAGATTGCCGATGAAATGCACAAAAACGGTGGGCTTATCACCAAAGCCGATCTTGCCGGCTATAAGGCGGTCGAGCGTACGCCGATAAGCGGCGAATATCGCGGTTATCAGGTGTTTTCGATGCCACCGCCTTCGTCCGGAGGGATCCACATCGTACAGATCCTCAATATCCTCGAAAATTTCGACATGCATAAATATGGCTTCGGCAGCGCAGACGCCATGCAGGTGATGGCGGAAGCTGAAAAACATGCCTATGCCGACCGCTCGGAGTATCTCGGCGATCCGGACTTCGTCAAAGTGCCGTGGCAGGCGCTGACCAACAAAGCCTACGCCAAATCGATTGCTGAACAGATTGATATCAACAAAGCCAAACCTTCGAGCCAGATTCGTCCGGGTAAACTGGCGCCGTATGAAAGTAACCAGACCACCCATTTCTCAGTAGTGGATAAAGAGGGTAACGCGGTGGCGGTGACCTATACGCTGAATACCACCTTCGGGACCGGTATTGTGGCGGGGAGTTCCGGGATCATGCTGAACAACCAGATGGATGACTTCTCGGCGAAACCGGGCGTGCCCAATGTCTACGGGCTGGTGGGCGGCGATGCCAACGCCGTCGGGCCGAAAAAGCGTCCGCTGTCGTCGATGTCGCCGACTATTGTGGTGAAAGAGGGGAAAACCTGGCTGGTGACCGGCAGCCCGGGCGGTAGCCGTATCATTACCACCGTACTGCAGATGGTGGTCAACACCATCGATTTCGGTATGAACGTGGCGGAAGCCACCAATGCGCCGCGCTTCCATCATCAGTGGCTGCCGGATGAGCTGCGGGTGGAGAAGGGGTTTAGCCCGGATACGCTGAAGCTGCTGGAGCAGAAAGGGCAGAAAGTGGCGTTGAAAGAGGCGATGGGCAGTACCCAGAGCATTATGGTGGGCCCGGACGGGACGCTGTATGGCGCCTCCGATCCGCGCTCGCCCGGTGATTTGACGGCGGGGTACTGATTTATTTGCCGGGCGGCACTGCGTTTGCCCGGCCTACAGGATGATGCGGGGTCTCCCGGCAAGCGTTGCACCGCCGGGCAAATCCCCGATGGGCTGAACGGGGGTATTTACCCTCCTCCGGCTTATCGATGGGCCGGTAGCGCAGGAGATGGCGGGAAGCTGCGGATAAAATGCCGGGTGGCGGCTGACGCCTTACCCGGCCTACAGGATGATGCGGGGTCTCAGGCCCGGCAAGCGTTGCGCCGCCGGGCAATACTTAGCGCTTACTTGAGGCGCGCCATAAAATGCGCATCCACATACTCGCCGTTGCGCAGGGCGAATCTCTTACCGGTCCCTTCCACAATAAAGCCAAATTTGCGGTAAAGCGCTATCGCGGAGGGGTTGTCTGTAAACACGGTTAACTCAATGCGATCGACGCGTAGCCAGTTATCACACAGATTAACCATCTCGCGCATCAGCGCGCTGCCGACGCCACGACCGCGCGCCTGCGCCGCAACGCTCACACCGAAGGTCGCTACGTGGCTGCGACGAGGGCTGGGCTCGACGCTTAGCCTGAGGTGGCCCACCACCTGTTCGTCGACAGTGGCGACCAGATGACGGCTACCGGGTTTCGGTAGCAGGCGTTCCTGCCACATTTCCATCGAGGGATGAGGTAGCTGTAGCGTGTCGTGATAGACCTCCGGATGCGCAGTAAGCTGGCGTAAAGGTTCTGCATCACGCGGTTCAGCGTGGCGTATCACGATATCACTCATTCCTCTTCTCCTGTGCCGCGGCATCGCGGTCTTGATCTACTTTATGGGTCTTTTAAACATCCCTGGCTTTAAAAAATGCGTCAATGCCTAATTTTTGCAAAAAGGGGTAGACAAGTGCGAATGAGAATGATTATTATTGTACTGCATTCAGGGAGACCCTTGCGGAAAGCCTGAAAGCACGACATTGCTCACATTGCTTCCAGTATTACTTTAGCCAGCCACGCGCTGGCTTTTTTTTGCTTTTTTGCCGGCCGTTTCCACCATCCTGAATGGGTCAGGCGTTAAGTTCATCGCCGGGGTGCGCTATGGTTAGCAGCAGAAACCTCAACACAGGACGGCGTTATGACTCTGCACTGCGCATTTATTGGATTTGGCAAAAGCACTACCCGCTACCACCTTCCGTATGTTCTGCACCGTAAAGACCACTGGCACGTCGCGCATATCTATCGTCGTAGCGCGAAGCCGCAGGAGCAAGCGCCGCAGTACTCACATATCCATTTCACCAGCGAACTTGATGAGGTGCTCAATGATCCGCAGGTGAAGCTGGTCATTGTCTGTACCCATGCGGATAGCCATTTTGAGTATGCAAAGCGCGCGCTAGAGGCCGGTAAAAATGTGCTGGTAGAAAAACCGTTTACCTCGACGTTAGCCGAGGCGAAAGCGCTGTTTGCGCTGGCGAAAAGCCGGGGGTTGACCGTGACGCCATACCAGAACCGCCGCTTTGATTCCTGTTTCCTGACGATGAAAAAGGTGATTGAGAGCGGCAAACTGGGCGAGATCGTGGAGGTTGAGAGCCATTTTGACCTCTATCGCCCGGTCGCAGAAACGCAGCCCGGAGTGCCGCAGGATGGCGCATTCTACGGTCTTGGCGTGCATACGATGGATCAGATTATCTCGTTATTTGGCCGCCCGGACCGCGTGACCTATGACATCCGCAGCCTGCGTAACAAAGCCAATCCGGACGATACGTTTGAAGCCCAGCTGTTCTACGGCGACCTGAAGGCGATTGTCAAAACCAGCTACCTGGTGAAGCTGCCGTATCCGAAGTTTATCGTCCACGGCCATAAAGGCTCATTTATCAAATACGGTATCGATCGGCAGGAAACCAGCCTGAAAGCCAATATTATGCCGGGTGAGCCGGGATTCGGCGCGGACGATACGTTTGGCCTGCTGGAGTACGTCAATGAGGCGGGTGAAACCGTGCGGGAAGAGATCCCGCTTGAAACCGGTGACTATGGGCGGGTCTATGATGCGCTGCATGAAACCCTCGTTAACGGTCAGCCAAATTACGTCAAGGAATCTGACGTTCTCACGAATATGGAGATCCTCGGACGCGGGTTTGAACAGCCCTCTCCGGCCACAATAACCCTCGATAAATAAGCCCTCCTGGCTCCTCTGCAATTGTTCATATTTTTTGAACAGAGGAGTCAATTTTCACCCTCTATGATCGTGAGTGGATTGAGTCCACACTGACTCCATCGAAAACATACGGGGGTGCAACATGATCTACTTACGCAAAGCTAACGAACGCGGTCACGCTAACCATGGCTGGCTGGATTCCTGGCATACTTTCTCTTTCGCGAACTATTATGATCCGAACTTTATGGGCTTCTCAGCGCTGCGCGTGATTAACGATGACGTGATTGATGCCGGCCAGGGCTTCGGTACCCATCCGCACAAAGATATGGAAATCCTGACCTACGTGCTGGAAGGGGCGGTGGAGCACCAGGATAGCATGGGTAACAAAGAGCAGGTTCCGGCGGGCGAGTTCCAGATCATGAGCGCCGGTACCGGGATCCGTCACTCCGAGTACAACCCAAGCAACACGGAAAAACTGCATCTGTATCAGATCTGGATTATGCCGGAAGAAAACGGCATCACTCCGCGCTACGAACAGCGTCGCTTTGATGCTCTGCAGGGCAAACAGCTGGTGCTGTCGCCGGATGCCCGTGACGGTTCACTAAAAGTGCACCAGGATATGGAACTGTACCGCTGGGCGCTGCTGAAAGATGAACAGTCGGTGCATCAGATTGCCGCGGAACGCCGCGTGTGGATTCAGGTGGTGAAAGGCGAAGTGACGATTAACGGTACCAAAGCGACCACCAGCGATGGCCTGGCGATTTGGGACGAGCAGGCGATTTCGGTTCACGCCGACAGCGATAGTGAGATCCTGCTGTTCGATCTGCCGCCGGTCTGATGCGGTTCTGAAGATGTTTAAATAAATTGCGCAACCTTCCCGGATGTTTGGGAAGGTTGCGCTTTGTCCGTGATAAACTGAGAAAATGTCTCCCCGTTATCACAGTCAGGAATCACAGTCAGGACGATGAAAAAGAAAAGACCCGTACTTCAGGATGTAGCCGATCTTGTCGGCGTGACCAAAATGACGGTCAGTCGCTTTTTACGTAACCCGGAACAGGTTTCCGAGGCCCTGCGTGGCAAGATTGCCGCTGCTCTCGATGAACTGGGTTATATCCCCAATCGTGCGCCTGATATCCTCTCTAATGCCACCAGTCGCGCCATTGGCGTGCTGCTGCCCTCGTTAACCAACCAGGTCTTCTCGGAAGTGCTGCGCGGAATTGAAAGCGTCACCGATGCCTTCGGCTACCAGACGATGCTGGCGCACTACGGCTATAAGCCGGAAATGGAAGAAAAGCGTCTTGAATCCATGCTCTCATGGAACATTGATGGCCTGATTCTCACCGAACGTACCCATACTCCTCGCACGCTGAAAATGATCGAAGTTGCCGGTATCCCGGTGGTGGAACTGATGGACAGCCAGTCGCCGTGCCTCGATATCGCCGTCGGTTTTGATAACTTCGATGCCGCGCGCCAGATGACCGCAGCGATTATTGCTCGCGGCCATCGCCACGTGGCGTATCTGGGGGCGCGCCTCGATGAACGTACTATCATCAAGCAAAAGGGATACGAACAGGCGATGCGCGATGCCGGCATGACGCCGTATAGCGTGATGGTTGAACAATCTTCATCCTATTCGTCAGGGATTGAGCTGATGCGCCAGGCGCGTCGCGAATATCCGCAGCTCGATGGCATCTTCTGTACCAACGATGACCTTGCGGTCGGCGCCGCCTTTGAGTGCCAGCGCCTGGGATTGAAAATTCCGCACGATATGGCGATAGCCGGTTTCCACGGCCATGATATTGGTCAGGTGATGGAGCCGCGACTGGCCAGCGTGCTGACTCCGCGCGAGCGAATGGGGCGCATTGGTGCCGAGCGGCTGCTGGCCCGCATTCGGGGTGAAGTTGTGACGCCTAAGATGTTAGATTTAGGTTTCACATTGTCACCGGGCGGATCAATTTAGACTGACAAGTTTGAAGTAGATCACACATATTCATTTCTGGCACGAATGGTGATTGCTTATCCCTAAATCCGGCATGACAATGTTACCGATAACAGTTACCCGTAACAATCAATCTGCATACGAGCCTTCACGCTGTATTCTTGCAGCCAGTACGGCTTCGTATATGTGTCCAGTGGGAGGAAGCTTTGAGCACGACTAACCATGATCACCACGTCTATGTCCTGATGGGCGTTTCCGGCAGTGGTAAATCCGCTGTCGCCAGCGAAGTGGCGCATCAGCTGCATGCCGCGTTTCTCGATGGTGACTTTCTGCATCCGCGTAGCAACATCAACAAGATGGCCTCCGGCGAGCCGTTAAACGACGATGACCGTACGCCGTGGCTGCAGGCGCTGAACGACGCCGCTTTTGCCATGCAGCGTACAAATAAAGTCTCGCTGATCGTCTGTTCCGCACTGAAAAAGAGCTATCGCGATATTCTCCGCAAGGGCAACCCGAATCTCTCTTTCGTCTACCTGAAAGGCGATTTTGACCTGATCGAAAGCCGTCTGAAGGCGCGTAAAGGCCATTTCTTTAAAACCCAGATGCTGGTGACCCAGTTTGAAACGCTGCAGGAACCTGGCGCAGACGAAGGCGACGTTTTAATCGTCGATATTGATCAATCGCTGGAAGGCGTGGTCGCGAGCACCATTGAGGTGATCAACAAAGGCAGTAACTAGTGAGTACATTAACGCTTGTTTTAACAGCAGTTGGCTCCGTTTTGCTGCTGCTGTTTTTAGTCATGAAGGCGCGTATGCATGCTTTCGTGGCTTTGATGGTGGTTTCTATTGGCGCGGGTCTCTTTTCCGGAATGCCGCTGGATAAAATCGCGGCGACGATGGAAAAAGGGATGGGTGGGACGCTGGGCTTCCTGGCGATCGTCGTGGCACTCGGAGCGATGTTCGGCAAGATCCTGCATGAAACCGGCGCTGTCGATCAGATTGCCGTGAAGATGTTGAAATCTTTCGGCCACAGCCGCGCCCATTACGCGATTGGCCTCGCCGGTCTTATCTGTGCGCTGCCGCTGTTTTTCGAAGTGGCGATCGTGCTGCTGATCAGCGTGGCCTTCTCCATGGCGCGCCATACCGGTACTAACCTGGTGAAACTGGTTATCCCGCTGTTTGCGGGCGTGGCGGCCGCGGCGGCGTTCCTGCTGCCCGGACCGGCGCCGATGCTGCTGGCATCGCAAATGCACGCTGATTTTGGCTGGATGATCCTGATTGGCCTGTGCGCGGCGATTCCGGGCATGATTATCGCCGGGCCGCTGTGGGGCAACTTCATCAGCCGCTACGTTGAGCTGCATATTCCTGACGATATTAGCGAACCAAGCCTCGGTGAAGGCAAGATGCCGTCCTTTGCCTTTAGCCTGTCGCTGATTCTCCTGCCGCTGGTGCTGGTGGGGCTGAAAACAATCGCCGCGCGCTTTGTGCCGGTTGGCTCCAGCGCTTACGAATGGTTTGAGTTTATCGGCCATCCGTTCACCGCGATTCTGATAGCCTGTCTGGTGGCTATCTATGGCCTGGCGGTACGTCAGGGGATGGCGAAAGATCGGGTGATGGAGATCTGCGGTCATGCGCTGCAGCCTGCGGGGATTATCCTGCTGGTTATCGGCGCTGGCGGCGTGTTCAAACAGGTGCTGGTTGACTCCGGCGTGGGGCCGGCGCTCGGCGAAGCGCTGACGGGCATGGGTCTGCCTGTCGCTATTACCTGCTTCGTGCTGGCGGCCGCGGTACGTATTATCCAGGGTTCCGCAACCGTCGCCTGCTTAACCGCCGTCGGGCTGGTGATGCCGGTCATCGAGCAGCTGAACTACAGCGGCGCGCAGATGGCGGCGCTCTCCATCTGTATCGCGGGCGGTTCCATCGTAGTGAGCCACGTCAACGATGCGGGTTTCTGGCTGTTCGGGAAATTTACCGGCGCCAGCGAAGCGCAGACGCTGAAAACCTGGACGATGATGGAAACTATCCTCGGCACCACCGGTGCCATCGTTGGTATGATCGCGTTTACGCTGTTAAGCTAAACGGCGAAATATTGCCCGGCCGAGCGACGCGAGGCCGGGCATATCACCCGCCTGATACCGGCAAAATCCCTCTCTGCTGAGCGATAAGACAAAAGGATTACGCCTCGTAAGGCCGCATCAGGCCTGGTTTCCTCCGCTTTCCTCCCCGGCGCGATATCGCTAGATTTCTGCGCAGATCCATAATCCAGATCAATAAAAAAGCGGCGGAAAATATTCCCTTCCTGAGGCAATTCCCCCGATAATCTTCGAGGTTTTTCTGGAGACTGATACCGACAGAAGCTGCGTTCAATAAGTTGCTTTTCTGATTGCCGTGCAATCATTGATTAATTTCACTTGCGACTTTAGCAGCATTTTGTAATGTGAGAGATGATCCAGCAGGAAACTGGCTAGGCACAAACAGCACACATCTCCCAGGAAATACGTTATGAAAAATGTTGGTTTTATCGGCTGGCGCGGAATGGTCGGCTCTGTACTCATGCAACGCATGGTTGAAGAGCGCGACTTCGACGCCATTCGCCCTGTTTTTTTCTCCACCTCTCAGCTGGGGCAGCCGGCTCCATCCTTTGGTGGCAGCGCCGGCGGTACGCTTCAGGATGCCTTTGACCTGGACGCGCTGAAGGCACTGGACATTATTGTGACCTGCCAGGGCGGGGATTATACCAACGACGTTTATCCGAAGCTGCGTGAGAGCGGCTGGCAGGGGTACTGGATTGATGCCGCTTCTTCGCTGCGCATGAAAGACGACGCCATCATTATTCTTGATCCGGTAAACCAGGACGTGATTACCGCTGGCCTGAATAACGGCGTGAAAACGTTTGTTGGCGGCAACTGTACCGTTAGCCTGATGCTGATGTCCCTCGGCGGCCTGTTTGCCCAGGATCTCGTGGAGTGGGTTAGCGTGGCCACTTACCAGGCGGCATCTGGCGGCGGGGCGCGTCACATGCGCGAGCTGCTGACTCAGATGGGCCAGCTGCATAGCCACGTGGCGACTGAGCTGGCGAACCCGGCATCCGCCATTCTGGATATCGAACGCAAAGTGACGGCGCTGACCCGCAGCGGCGATCTGGCGGTGGATAACTTTGGTGTGCCGCTGGCAGGCAGCCTGATCCCCTGGATCGACAAGCAGCTGGACAACGGCCAGAGCCGTGAAGAGTGGAAAGGTCAGGCTGAGACCAACAAAATTCTGGCCACCTCGTCCGTTATTCCGGTCGATGGTCTGTGCGTCCGCGTTGGCGCGCTGCGTTGCCACAGCCAGGCATTTACCATCAAACTGAAAAAAGATGTCTCTGTCCCGACCGTTGAAGAACTGCTGGCCGCACACAACCCGTGGGCCAAAGTGGTACCAAACGATCGTGATATTACGATGCGTGAACTGACCCCGGCTGCCGTTACCGGCACCCTGACCACGCCAGTGGGCCGTTTGCGTAAGCTGAATATGGGGCCGGAATACCTGTCGGCTTTCACCGTCGGTGACCAGCTCCTGTGGGGCGCCGCCGAGCCGCTGCGACGCATGCTGCGCCAGCTGGCTTGATAACTGGATGAACAAAAAGGGGGTGTCTTACACCTCCTTTTTTTTGCGTAATACAAGGAGTAAACGCGGATGTTAGATTTTTTCCAACGGAGGTAAGACAGCCTTGGCTATGCTTTAAGTAAGGAACGATAACGTTGCCTTACCTGAAGGTGGGACGGAGCAGGAGAAAGCACGGTGTGCTGCACCGTTCAGGTCAAAAAAAGTCGTCAGCTACAGGAAAGGGCGACACTTACAACAGGATGAAACCATGTCTAATCGTATCGATAGAGACGTGATTAATGCGCTTATCTCCGGCCATTTTGCGGATCCCTTTTCCGTACTGGGTATGCATCAAACCGCTGCCGGGCTGGAAGTACGCGCATTATTACCCGATGCCACCGATGTCTGGGTTATTGAACCGAAAACCGGGCGCAAAGTCGGCAAACTAGAATGCCTCGACTCACGCGGATTCTTCAGCGGCGTTCTGCCGCGTCGCAAAAATACTTTTCGTTACCAGCTGGCGGTCACCTGGCACGACCAGCAAAACCTGATTGACGACCCTTATCGCTTTGGGCCGCTGCTGCAGGATCTTGATGTCTGGCTGCTGTCGGAAGGGACTCATCTACGGCCTTATGAAACGCTGGGAGCGCACGCCGACACGATGGACGGCGTCACCGGTACGCGCTTTTCTGTCTGGGCGCCAAACGCCCGCCGGGTTTCCGTGGTCGGGCAGTTCAACTACTGGGATGGCCGCCGTCATCCGATGCGCCTGCGCAAAGAGTCCGGCATCTGGGAGCTGTTTGTGCCCGGCGCGCATAACGGCCAGCTGTATAAATTTGAGCTGATTGACGCCCACGGCCACCTGCGTGTGAAGTCCGACCCTTATGCCTTTGAAGCGCAGATGCGCCCGGAAAGCGCATCGCTTATCTGTAGTCTGCCGGAAAAGGTCGAACAGCCGGAGTCCCGCAAGCAGGCCAATCAGTTTGATGCGCCGATTTCGATTTATGAAGTCCATCTGGGTTCCTGGCGCCGCCATACCGATAACAACTTCTGGTTAAGCTACCGCGAACTGGCCGATCAACTGGTGCCCTACGCGAAGTGGATGGGCTTCACCCATCTGGAGCTGCTGCCGGTAAACGAACATCCGTTCGACGGCAGCTGGGGCTATCAGCCGACCGGCCTGTACGCGCCGACCCGCCGCTTCGGTACTCGTGAAGACTTCCGCTACTTCCTGAACGCCGCCCATGCCGCGGGTCTGAACGTGATCCTTGACTGGGTGCCGGGCCATTTCCCGTCGGATGACTTTGCGCTGGCATCGTTTGACGGCACCGCGTTGTATGAACACAGCGATCCGCGAGAAGGTTATCACCAGGACTGGAATACGCTGATCTACAACTACGGTCGCCGTGAAGTCAGCAACTTCCTGGTCGGGAACGCGCTGTACTGGATTGAGCGTTTTGGTATCGACGCTCTGCGGGTGGATGCAGTCGCGTCAATGATCTACCGCGACTACAGCCGCAAGGAGGGCGAGTGGGTGCCCAACGAGTACGGCGGTCGGGAAAACCTCGAAGCGATTGAGTTCCTGCGTAATACCAACCGCGTGCTCGGCGAACAGACGCCGGGGGCAATCACGATGGCCGAGGAGTCTACCGACTTCGCCGGGGTTTCACGACCTTCTTCGACGGGCGGTCTTGGCTTCTGGTTCAAATGGAACCTCGGCTGGATGCATGACACCCTCGACTACATGAAGCTCGATCCCATCTATCGTCGTCATCATCACGACAAGATGACCTTCGGGATGCTCTACAACTACACCGAAAACTTCGTGCTGCCGCTGTCACATGATGAAGTGGTTCACGGCAAAAAATCGATTCTTGACCGGATGCCCGGTGATGCCTGGCAGAAGTTTGCCAACCTGCGCGCCTACTACGGCTGGATGTTTGCCTTCCCGGGGAAAAAACTGCTGTTTATGGGCAATGAATTTGCCCAGGGGCGGGAGTGGAACCACGACGGCAGCCTGGACTGGCATCTGCTGGAAGGCGGCGATAACTGGCATCACGGCGTCCAGCGTCTGGTTCGCGATCTGAACCATACCTATCGTCACCATAAAGCGCTGCACGAGCTGGATTTTGACCCCTACGGCTTTGAATGGCTGGTGGTGGATGATCACGAGCGCTCGGTCTTTATCTTTGTACGTCGCGATAAAGCCGGGAATGAAATCATCGTTGCCAGCAACTTCACTCCGGTGCCGCGCCACGACTATCGTTTCGGGATTAACCAGCCAGGACGCTGGCGAGAAGAACTGAATACCGACTCGATGCACTACCACGGTAGCAATACCGGTAACGGCGGCATCGTGGAAAGCGAGGCTATCGCCAGCCACGGGCGGGAACATTCTCTCTCAATTACGCTACCGCCGCTGGCGACCGTCTGGCTGGTACGGGAGGCAGAATGACGACACTGGCGGCCGGAAAACCCTCGCCGTTGGGCGCAAGCTATGACGGAAAGGGCGTGAACTTCACGCTCTTTTCCGCCCATGCCGAACGGGTGGAGCTCTGCGTGTTTGATGCGCAAGGCAATGAGCAGCGGTTCGATTTACCCGCGCGCACGGGCGATATCTGGCACGGCTGGCTTCCTGCCGCCGGGCCGGGTCTGCGCTACGGCTACCGCGTGCATGGGCCGTGGGATCCGGCGCAGGGGCACCGCTTTAATCCGGCCAAACTGCTGCTCGACCCGTGCTGTCATCGGGTTGAGGGCGAACTGCACGATGATGAGCGCCTCCACGGCGGCGATCTTTCTCCCGATCGTCGCGACAGCGCGGCGATTGCGCCAAAGTCGCAGGTGGTGGATCTGTATTACAACTGGCAGAACGATGCGCCGCCGGGAACGCCCTGGGGCCAGACGGTTATCTATGAAGCCCATGTCAAAGGGCTGACCTGGCTGCATCCCGGGTTGCCGGAGTCTATTCGCGGCACCTATAAAGCGCTGGGCCATCCGGTGATGATCGATTACTTCAGGACCCTTGGCATTACGGCGCTGGAGCTGATGCCGGTGGCGCAGTTTGCCAGTGAACCGCGCTTGCAGAGAATGGGATTAAGCAACTACTGGGGCTATAACCCGATGGCGATGTACGCGCTCGATCCGCGCTATGCCAGCGAGCCTGCGCGTGCGCTGGATGAGTTTCGCGATGCGGTAAAGGCGCTGCATGCGGCGGGTATCGAAGTGATCCTCGACATAGTGCTGAACCACAGCGCCGAAATTGACCTTGAGGGGCCGACCTTCTCTTTGCGCGGAATCGATAACCGTAACTATTATTGGATCAGAGAAGACGGGGATTACTACAACTGGACCGGCTGCGGCAATACGCTCAATCTCAGTCAGCCGAACGTGGTGGAGTATGCCCGCCAGTGTCTGCGGTTTTGGGTCGATGAGTGCCATGTCGATGGCTTTCGCTTTGATCTAGCCTCGGTGATGGGACGCACGCCGGAATTTCGCCAGGATGCGCCGCTGTTTGAAGCGATCCGTAACGATCCGCATCTGGCGGCGGTGAAGCTGATTGCTGAACCCTGGGATATTGGCGCCGGCGGCTATCAGGTGGGGAACTTCCCGCCGCTGTTTGCCGAATGGAATGACCATTTTCGCGATGTCGCGAGGCGCTTCTGGTTACAGCAAAGCGTGTCGCTGGGCGAGTTTGCCCGGCGTTTTGCCGCCTCCAGCGATCTCTTTTCGCGTAACGGTCGCCAGCCCGCTGCGGCGGTGAATCTGATCACCGCCCACGATGGTTTCACCCTACGTGACTGCGTTTGCTTCAATCAGAAGCATAATGAGGCGAATGGTGAAGAGAATCGCGATGGGACTAACAATAACTACAGCAGCAATCATGGTATAGAGGGAACAGGAGGCAGTCTTGATGTGCTTGAACGGCGTCGGGACAGCGTTCATGCCCTGCTCTCGACGCTGCTGCTGGCACAGGGCACGCCGATGCTGCTGGCGGGTGACGAGCATGGTCATAGCCAGCACGGCAACAATAACGCCTATTGTCAGGACAACGCATTGACCTGGCTTGACTGGAACCAGGCAAATAGCGGGCTGACGGCATTTACCGCTGCGCTTATTCACCTGCGTCGATGCATACCGGCATTAACCAGCAATCGCTGGTGGCAGGAAGGGGATGATAACGTTGTTTGGCTAAACCAGTATGCGCAACCGTTAACTGCTGATGAATGGCAGCATGGCACCGCGCGTCTGCAAATTTTGCTGTCTGGCCGTTGGTTAATGACGGTGAATGCCACCGCTGAGGTGGCGCATATGGAATTACCTGAGGGGGAGTGGCATGCCGTTCCTCCTTTCGCCGGAGAGGATAATCCGGTCGTCATGGCTGTCTGGCACGGGCCCGCGCACGGAGTGTGCGTATTTCAAAGGTCGTAAGCCCTGAAGCTTCCGGTTGCTCTCGCGGCCGCTGCGCGGCGAGAGGGACAGGAAGGCTGGGATGTAAAAAGGAGTTAATCATGGTTAGGCTAGAAAAGAACGATCCGTTGATGCTGGCGCGTCAGCTCCCCATCAAAACCGTTGCATTGATTCTTGCGGGTGGGCGCGGTACCCGGCTTAAGGACTTAACTATTAAGCGTGCAAAACCGGCTGTCCATTTCGGCGGTAAGTTTCGCATAATCGATTTCGCATTATCTAACTGCATTAACTCAGGTATTCGCCGTATCGGCGTTATCACCCAGTATCAATCGCACACTCTGGTACAACATATCCAGCGCGGCTGGTCATTTTTTAGCGAAGAAATGAACGAGTTCGTGGATTTACTGCCAGCGCAACAGCGGGTACATGGCGAAAACTGGTATCGCGGCACGGCTGATGCGGTGACGCAGAACCTCGACATCATTCGCCGCTATAAAGCGGAGTATGTGGTGATCCTCGCCGGCGATCATATTTACAAGCAAGACTACTCGCGCATGTTGATCGATCACGTCGAAAAAGGAGCTCGCTGCACCGTGGCCTGTATGCCGGTGCCCATTGAAGAGGCATCCGCCTTTGGCGTCATGGCGGTGGATGAAAACGATAAAATTATCGAATTCGTCGAAAAACCCGCGACTCCGCCCGCGATGCCGAGCGATGCGACCAAATCGCTGGCCAGCATGGGGATCTATGTCTTTGATGCTGATTATCTTTATGAACTACTGACTGAAGATGACGACGACGAAAACTCCAGCCACGATTTCGGCAAAGATATTATTCCTAAGATAACCGAAGCTGGCATGGCTTATGCACATCCTTTCCCGCTCTCCTGCGTGCAGTCTGATCCGGATGCGGAACCGTACTGGCGCGATGTGGGGACGCTTGAAGCCTACTGGAAAGCGAACCTTGACCTGGCCTCGGTGACGCCGGAGCTGGATATGTATGATCAGAACTGGCCGATTCGGACCCATATGGAGTCTCTGCCGCCCGCGAAGTTCGTTCAGGACCGCTCTGGTAGTCACGGTATGACCTTGAACTCGCTGGTTTCCGGCGGCTGTATTATCTCCGGTTCGGTGGTGGTGCAATCGGTGCTGTTCCCGCGCGTGCGCGTGAATTCATTCTGTAACATTGATTCGGCAGTCTTATTGCCAGAAGTGTGGGTGGGGCGCTCATGCCGCCTGCGCCGCTGCATAATCGATCGCGCCTGTGTGATTCCTGAGGGCATGGTGATTGGCGAACACGCGGAAGAGGATGCGCGTCGGTTCTACCGATCGGAGGAAGGTATCGTGCTGGTTACGCGTGATATGTTGCGGAAGTTGGGGCATAAACAGGAGCGATAATGCAGGTCTTACATGTATGTTCAGAGATGTTCCCGCTGTTAAAAACCGGCGGTCTGGCGGATGTAATCGGCGCGCTGCCTGCGGCGCAAATCGCTGAGGGTATTGATACGCGCGTGCTGCTGCCGGCGTTCCCGGATATTCGCCGTGGCGTCACCGATGCGCAGGTTGTGACGCGCAGAGAGACCTTTGCCGGACGCATGACGCTGCTGTTTGGTCACTATAACGGCGTGGGGATCTATTTGATTGATGCCCCGCATCTCTACGACCGCCCAGGGAGCCCTTACCACGACACTAACCAACATGCTTACACCGACAACGTGCTGCGTTTTGCGCTGCTGGGTTGGGTAGGTAGCGAGATGGCCTGCGGGCTGGACCCTTTCTGGCGTCCTGATGTCGTGCATGCTCACGACTGGCATGCGGGCCTGACTCCTGCCTATCTGGCAGCGCGTGGACGACCGGCGAAATCGGTCTTTACGGTACACAACCTGGCTTATCAGGGCATGTTCTATTCATGGCATATGAATGAGATAGAGCTGCCGTGGTCGTTCTATAACATGCATGGTCTGGAGTTCAACGGCCAGATCTCGTTCCTTAAGTCTGGCCTCTATTTTGCCGATCATATTACGGCGGTCAGCCCGACCTACGCGCGTGAAATAACCGAACCGCAATTTGCCTACGGCATGGAAGGGCTGCTGCGTCAGCGTCAGCACGAGGGGCGGCTATCGGGGATTCTGAACGGCGTGGATGCGGGTATCTGGAACCCGGAAAGCGACCTGCTGCTGGCGTCGCGTTATGATCGCGATTGCCTTGAAGACAAAGCGGAGAACAAGCGCCAGCTGCAAATTGCGATGGGGTTGCAAGTCGACGACAAAGCCCCGCTGTTCGCCGTGGTCAGCCGTCTGACCAGCCAGAAAGGGCTGGATTTAGTTCTCGAAGCGCTGCCGGGCCTGCTTGAGCAGGGTGGGCAACTGGCGCTGCTTGGCGCAGGGGATCCGGTACTGCAGGAAGGTTTCCTGGCCGCGGCCGCCGAGCATCCGGGCAAAGTTGGTGTGCAGATTGGTTATCACGAGGCTTTCTCACACCGCATTATGGGCGGTGCCGACGTGATTCTGGTTCCCAGCCGTTTCGAGCCCTGTGGCTTAACACAGCTGTATGGCCTGAAGTACGGCACGTTGCCGCTGGTGCGGCGTACCGGGGGGCTGGCGGATACCGTGACCGACAGTTCGCTGGAAAACCTGGCCGATGGCGTAGCCAGCGGTTTTGTCTTTGAAGACAGCAATGCGCTATCGCTGCTGCGGGCTATTCGGCGCGCGTTCGTGCTGTGGTCGCGCCCGTCGCTCTGGCGTTACGTTCAGCGTCAGGCGATGAATATGGATTTTAGCTGGCAGGTCGCGGCGAACTCTTATCGAGAACTTTATCAACGCTTGATGTAACCACAGGAGTCATTGCGATGAATGTACCCTTTAGCTACGCATCACCCACGCTGAGCGTTGAGGCGTTAAAGCACTCTATTGCCTATAAGCTGATGTTTATCATTGGTAAAGATCCCGCTATTGCCAATAAGCACGAGTGGCTCAACGCCACGTTGTTTGCCGTTCGCGACCGTATGGTGGAGCGCTGGCTGCGCTCTAATCGCGCTCAGCTTTCTCAGGAGGTTCGCCAGGTTTATTACCTGTCGATGGAGTTTCTGATTGGTCGTACGCTCTCTAACGCCTTGTTGTCGTTGGGCATCTATGAGGATGTGAACTGCGCGCTGGAAGAGATGGGGCTGAACCTTGAAGAGCTGATTGACGAAGAGAATGACCCGGGGCTGGGCAATGGCGGCCTTGGGCGCCTGGCCGCCTGTTTCCTCGACTCGCTGGCGGCGTTAGGCCTGCCTGGTCGTGGCTACGGTATCCGCTATGACTACGGGATGTTTAAGCAAAACATCGTTGACGGGCGGCAGAAAGAGTCCCCGGATTACTGGCTTGAGTACGGCAACCCGTGGGAGTTTGAGCGGCATAATACGCGTTACAAAGTGCGCTTCGGCGGGCGCATTCAGCAGGAAGGCAAACAGTCGCGCTGGGTTGAAACCGAAGAGATCCTCGCGGAAGCCTACGATCAGATTATCCCGGGCTTTGATACCGATGCGACCAACACGCTCCGTCTGTGGAGCGCTCAGGCCAGCAGCGAGATTAACCTTGGTAAATTTAATCAGGGTGATTACTTCGCGGCGGTAGAAGATAAAAACCATTCTGAAAACGTCTCCCGGGTACTGTATCCGGACGACTCGACCTACTCCGGGCGCGAGCTGCGCCTGCGTCAGGAATATTTCCTCGTCTCCGCTACGGTGCAGGATATTCTCAGCCGCCATTATCAACTGCACAAATCTTTCGCTAACCTGGCAGACAAAATAGCGATTCACCTCAACGACACCCATCCGGTGCTGTCGATCCCGGAGCTGATGCGCCTGCTGATTGATGAGCATAAGTTCGGCTGGGATGAAGCGTTTGAAGTCACCTGCCAGGTGTTCTCCTACACCAACCATACGTTGATGAGCGAAGCGCTGGAGACCTGGCCTGTCGATATGCTGGGCAAAATTCTGCCGCGCCATTTGCAGATTATTTTCGAGATCAATGACTACTTCCTGAAGACGCTACAGGAGCAGTATCCCAATGATACCGCGCTGCTGAGCCGCACATCGATTATCGACGAATCCAACGGCCGTCGCGTGCGCATGGCGTGGCTGGCGGTGGTGATTAGTCATAAAGTAAACGGCGTTTCCGAACTGCACTCCCGACTGATGGTGGAGTCGTTGTTTGCCGACTTCGCGAAGATTTTCCCGATGCGCTTTACAAACGTCACCAACGGCGTGACGCCGCGCCGCTGGCTGGCGCTGGCGAATCCGCCTTTATCAAAGGTGCTGGACGAGAACATCGGCCGTACCTGGCGTACCGACCTGAGCCAGCTGAAGGAGCTGGAGCAGCACATTGACTATCCGACGGTGAATCAGGCTGTGCGTCAGGCGAAGCTGGAGAACAAGCAGCGGCTGGCAAACGCGATCGCCCATCAGTTGAATGTGGTGGTGAACCCGAAAGCGCTGTTTGACGTGCAAATCAAACGTATCCACGAGTACAAGCGTCAGCTGATGAACATCCTGCACGTCATTACCCGCTACAACCGTATTAAGGCCGATCCCGACGCCGTATGGGTGCCGCGCGTGAATATCTTTGCCGGTAAAGCCGCCTCGGCTTATTACATGGCCAAGCACATTATTCACCTCATTAACGACGTGGCGGCGGTGGTGAACAACGATCCGCAGATTGGCGAGAAGCTCAAAGTGGTCTTTGTTCCGAACTACAGCGTTAGCCTTGCACAGCTGATTATTCCGGCGGCGGATCTTTCAGAGCAGATCTCGCTGGCGGGTACCGAAGCTTCCGGAACCAGTAATATGAAATTCGCGCTTAACGGTGCCTTGACCATCGGTACCCTGGACGGCGCGAACGTCGAGATGCTGGAGCACGTGGGTGAGGATAATATCTTTATCTTCGGCAATACCGCGGAACAGGTTGAGGCGCTGCGTCGTAACGGCTATAAGCCGCGGGAATTTTACGAGCAGGATCCGGAGCTGCATCAGGCGCTGACACAAATTGGCACCGGGCTGTTCAGTCCGTCGGAGCCGGGCCGCTATCGCGACCTGCTGGATTCGCTGATCAACTTTGGCGACCATTATCAGGTGCTGGCTGATTACCGGAGCTATGTGGATTGCCAGGATAAGGTGGATGAGTTGTATCGTCATCCGGAAGAGTGGGCGATGACGGCGATGCATAATATCGCCAATATGGGCTATTTCTCTTCTGACCGTACGATTCAGGAATATGCCGATCATATCTGGCATATCGACCCGGTACGGCTGTAGCCGGTCACGCAGTCACAACGGGGCCACTGGCCCCGTTTTTTATCGCGGTCTATAAATATGCGTTTGACGTCGGGCTGCTGGTTATTCGTCTGCTGAATCTGTCGGCGGCATTTGGCTGCTGTGATGGAAAAAGGGTTGAGTACTGGTGTATAGTATTAGCAGAACAATTCATAATTAATTGATAATAATATGAAAAAAATTACCACATCTATTCCGGCCCTCGATAAAACCATGCGTGTATTTGATTATCTTCTGGAGTGCGGCGGCGCAACGTTTACCCAGATCCATCAAAATTCAGGGATTGCGAAAAGCAGCACCTCATCTTTGCTGAATGGCATGGTGGAACATGGGTTATTACGCCAGGAAAAAGATAAGTATTATCTGGGGTTACGCCTGTATGAATTAGGTAATAAAGCGGCGGAACAGTATGACATTAAAAAAATCGCTTTACCGATTCTCGAAGAGATCCGCGATAACACCGGCTTGACCTGCCATCTTGGCGTGCTGGAAGGCGATGCGCCAATTTATCTTCTGAAAGTCGAAAGTCCGCAGGCTATTGTGATACGAAGCTGGGAAGGCAAGCGTCTCTCATTACATAGCTCAGGTCTGGGAAAAGTGCTGATTGCATGGCTGAGCGAGGAGGAGCTGGAAGAGCTGCTGCCTTCGGATCAAATACTGACGCGTTTTACGCAGACGACGATCACGGACGTGAATATCCTCAAGCAGGAGCTTGCTGGAATCCGCCGCCGCGGCTGGGGTTATGACAACGAAGAGGACTCCCTTGGCGTGCGCTGTATTGCGGTACCGGTATTCAATGCGCAGGGGAAAGTGATTGCCGCGTTGAGCGTATCAGGCGTTGCGTTCCAGATCCCTGACGATAAACGCGAGTCGCTCGCGACATTAATGATGGATGCCAGCCGTAGCCTGACTCACCTGCTGTGCTGAAATCATCATAGCGCGGACAGTAAAGCCCGCCCAGAGCACTGAGGAAGCGTGCTTCTCAGGAATGAGCCCGCGACGCTTCGCTTACATGAACCTACAGATACCTTATCGCATGTTGATAGCCGGGTAAGGGGTCAACCGCCACCCGGCAGAAATATCAGCCCGATATCGAATACAGGCTTTTATAACCCCGCACGCAGCAATACCTGCTTCAGATTAACAATATGACCTTCATTTGCCGGTAAAACGGGCGGCATCACGTGGGGAGAAATATCAACTCCGCTCAGCTGAATCGCCTTTTTGATTATCCCGAAGAAAGGTGAATCCAGGCTGTAAATAGTAGAAAGTGCGGACAGTCTGCGCTGTAAGCCAAACATCGTCTCGTACTCTTTTTCACACCACGCACGGTAGATCCCGCAGGTGAGCTGCGGCGCAAAATTCGCCGTCGCCGGGATCCCGCCGTTGCCGCCTAAAATAAGCGTATCCATCATATATTCATCATAGCCGGAGAAAATAACGAAATCCGGACGCGCTGGCCTGACATTATTGATGATTTCACGGATGTGGCTAATATTATCAACGGTATCCTTAATGCCGATAATATTGGGGTGGTCTTGCGCCAGCCGGGTAATTAAATCAACGCTAAGATCCTGCCCCGTTAACGCCGGGAAATTATAGAGAATGATCGGGCTTTTGCTGTGATTAGCCACGGTGCTGAAATGATGATAAATATACTCATCGGTTAATCTGGCATAGTACGGATTCAGTACCAGGACCGCATCGACTTCGAGCTGGTCGGCATGCTGACCATACTCAATCACTTCCTGCGTGCTGGTGCTGCTAATGCCGAGCAGCACCGGAATACGGCGGTTAATATGACGAACGCAAAACTCTGCGGTTTCCAGGCGCAGTGCCTTGGTCATATGACAAAACTCCCCCCCGCTGCCCAGCAGTAATACGCCGTTGACCTTGCTTGCAATAAGATGATCGAGCAACGTCGCCATACCGGTTTTATCTAACTCTCCTTGCGCATTAACAATAGTCGGGACTGGCGGAAATACGCCGTGAAATTTCGTAATCTGAGTCATGTATCGATCCTTAAAACAGGCGAGCCGAAGCCCGCCAGGGATATTATTTAAGCCAGGCTCCGGCCATTAATGATGCGGCGTTAGCAGTGAATTGTTTAAAGACACCGCGACGGTTCGAATAATCGGGTTTCTGCCAGTTTGCCCGCCGGTCTTCAAGGCAGCGGCGTATTTCTTCTTCCGTTTTGTGCACCCCGTCGATGCCAACGATATTGAGCCTGCGGCCTTTGACATCCATTTCGATTAAATCGCCATCTTCCACCAGGGCAATCGGCCCGCCGTCGGCCGCTTCCGGCGAAACGTGTCCGACGCATGGCCCGCTGGTAGCGCCGGAGAAACGACCGTCGGTAATCAACGCGACTTTTCCGTCGAGGCGCTTGTCATACACAATGGCATCGGTGGTCATCAGCATTTCCGGGGCGCCAGAACCTTTTGCCCCCTCGTAGCGAATAAAAATGACATCGCCGGGTTCGATATGGTTATGAATGATCGCCTGCTGGGCATCTTCTTCGGAGTTAAAGACGCGGGCCGGGCCGGTATGGTGGTGCATATCCGGCGCACAGGCGGCATATTTAATGACTGCTCCTTCAGGCGCGATGTTGCCCTTCAGTACCGCAATCGACCCTTTCTTAGTGGCATTTTCGGGTGGCCGAATCACCTCTTCCGGGCTGACTTTGTAATTGCTGAGGTAGCCGTGATTGCGGGTGAAGAAGCCGGATTGATGGAGCATTTCCAGATTGTCACCGAGCGTACGGCCCGTCACGGTAAGTGCATCAAGATCCAGATAATCGCGCAGATACCACTGCACCATTGGCACGCCGCCCGCAAACCACATCATTTCGGTAACGTACTCGCCGCTGGGCTGAATGTTGGTCAGATAAGGGATTTCATTATTGATCCGATCAAACAGTTCAGGCTTAAGCTCCCATCCCAGTTCGTGAGCGATAGCCGGAAGGTGGATCATCGCATTGGTGCTGCCGCCGATCGCCGCATGGACTTTGATCGCGTTTTCAAACGCCGCAGGGGTCAGAATCTTATGGGTGGTGATATTTTTCTCCGCCAGATACAGCGCCTGGTGGCCTGCGGTGCGGGCGACGCGGCGAATTTCCGCCAGGGTCGATGGCAGCAAAGCGCTGCCAGGCAGGGCCAGCCCCAATGCCTCCGACATACACTGCATAGTGCTGGCGGTTCCCATAAACTGGCAGGCTCCGGCGGTAGGGCAACCGCATTGCTGCATCGCTTCCACTTGTTGAATGCTGATTTCGCCTTTCTTCAACTTAGCGGTGATCCCGCCGAGGTCAGAAGTACTCATATTCGGGGCAGGACGCATGGAGCCGCCGGGAATATGCAGCAGCGGCAGATTGAGGCGTGCGGCGGCAATCAGATGTGCCGGGATCGATTTATCGCAGCTTGAGATCAGAATCGCGGCATCATAAGGCACCACTGAGGCATGAATTTCGACCATGTTGGCAATGGCTTCGCGAGACGCCAGGATGTAGTTCATCCCATCGTGGCCCTGGCCCCAGCCATCACAGATATCCGTCACATGGTGACGGACCGCACGCCCCCCGCTTTCATGCACGCCCAGTACGGCTTCATCACCCAGTTGGTTAAGATGGAAGCTACCAGGATGGCTTTCGCCATAGCAGTCATCGACAAGGATTTGTCGTTTATTGACATCTTCTTTGCTGTAATTCATTCCAAGACGCAGGGCGTCAAGCTGTGACCACAGGTCGCGAGCATGCTGACATTTCTGGCTCATTTGGCGATTCCTTCCTGTTTAAGTGAGGCACCCGGCGTCGGGGTGTCAGGTGTGTTGCTGCTACCAGCAGGGCGTGCGGTAACAGAAGGCAAGCTGAAAAGCAGTCCGACGGCGATAAGCAGAGCGGCAACCAGTACGGTCATCCCTGCCGTTTGCGAGAACGTCACCGTTAACAGCCCTACGAGGTAGGGCCCGATAAAGCCGCCGATATTGCCGAGCGCGTTGATGGTGCCACGCACGCCGCCGAGTACGTTGGGGGCGAAGAGTAAGGGGGGTAGCGTCCAGAATGGGCCGGCATAGGCTTGCAGGAAGAATCCGCAAATCACCATCATGCCGTAGGCGAGCCAGACGTTATCTTTCAGTAATAAGGACAGGGCGAGACAGACCGCGAAACCCAGCAGAGGAATAGCCGTGTAAAGGCGGCGATTCATGGTTTTATCACACCATTTGGCAATGTAATACTGACCGATAATGCACAGAACATAAGGCGCTGCGGTAAGCGCCCCAACGATGGTCATGCCGCTGCCGGTCAGGTGTTTAATCAGATTAGGCATCCACAGCGCGAAGCCATAGAAGCCGACCTGTACGAAGAAATAGATACCGACAAGCTTCCACAGATTGACGCTTTTTAATACTCCGCGAACACTGCTTTGCTCGCCGCCAATACTCAATGCGCGATCGGCCAGCAGCTTTTGTTCGATCCAGGCGCGCTCTTTCGGATCCAGCCACTTCGCCTGATGCGGGTGATCGGAAACCAGAGGCAGCCAGACAAAAAGCAGCCCCAGAGAGAGCAAACCTTCGATGATAAACATCTCCCGCCAGCCGTAAGTTTCGATAAGCCAGCCGGAAAGCGGCCCGGTAATGATGGAGGCGGCGGCCAGGTTCATCTGGAAATAGGCGATGGCCCTGGCGCGCTCCTCATTGGGGAACCAGTGGCCAATCAGCGCCAGAATAGCGGGGTATACAGCGCCTTCCGCCACGCCGAGCACAAAGCGAATAATCAGCAGCTGCGTTGGCGTCTGAACAAAGCCGGTCAGCAGTGCAAAACCGCCCCAGGCGACAATAGTCCAGGCAATTAATTTTTTGGCGCTGAGACGCTCGGCTATCTGACCGCCGGGAATTTGCAGGAAGATATAACCAATGAAGAAGATCCCGGCGACCAGACCGGCAAAAGAAGCGGTCATGCCTAAATCTTCATCCATGCCGCCTGCGATCCCAATGGCGATATTGGTCCTGTCCATATAGGCCACGATATAAACGAGGATCGTGGCTGGGATAATATGCAGCCAGCGCCCTCGTGTGGTCGGTTTCTCTGTTTCAATGCTCATCATTGCATCCCTTTAGTATTAAAAATTATTGTTCTGTATATAGAACTTATGTTCTGTATATTGATAATATGATGATGTATTCATATAGCGTCAATTCCATATATTAAGTAAGGTTATGTTTTGTGATTTGCTTCAAAAATGAGCGGAAACAGGGTGAAAAAGAGTGGGTAAGCTAGTGAATAGTGCCTGCTGGCCTGAAATTGTGCGCTGCCTCACAGGATAAAATTATGCTCTCACCTGGTCATTGTATGTTCAGAGTAAACGGCATTAAATTCTTTATATGGAAATATTGTTCCATATATTGAACTTTATTGTCTTTTAAGGAGAAACAATGGTTACTACCGCGATCTTTCCGTCACGATATGTGCAGGGAAAAGGGGCGTTGACAACGCATCTCCCGCAGGAACTGGCCGCGCTCGGTCATAAGGCACTGATTTTGCAGGATCCTGTTGTCCATAATGGCTACCGGGATACGGTTGCAACGGCACTCCACGGGGTGATTGATTTTGATATCGAGGTGTTCAGTAGCGAGTGCAGCGATGAGGAAATTGCTCGCATCTGCGCACGCGCGCAGGAAATCGGTGCCGATGTGATTGTCGGTATGGGAGGTGGAAAAACCCTGGATACGGCGAAAGCGACCGGTGCCAGCCTGCGGCTGCCTATTGCTGTGGTTCCGACGCTGGCCTCAACGGATGCGCCATGCAGTTCACTGGTTGTTATCTATACGCCGGAAGGGAAATTCAAACGCTACCTGATGATTCCGCGTAACCCGACGCTTGTGCTGGTGGACAGCGGCATTATTGCCGCCGCGCCGGTACGCTTTTTGATTTCTGGGATCGGCGATGCGCTGGCAACCTGGTTTGAAGCGGAAGATTGTCGGATCAAAGGGGCCGGGAATATGACGACCAGGCCAGGGCCGATGACCGCATTTGAGCTGGCGCGGTTTTGCTACTCTACGTTAATGCGCTATGGGCGTCTGGCGAAACTGGCCTGCGAACAACATCAGGTTACCCCAGCGCTCGAACACGTTATTGAAGCGAACACGCTGTTATCCGGGCTCGGTTTTGAAAGCGGCGGGCTGGCGGCCGCACACGCCATTCATAACGGTCTGACCGTGCTACCCGCCACGCACAAATACTGGCATGGTGAAAAAGTCGCTTTTGGCACGCTGGCAATGCTCATGCTCACCGATAGAGCGCCTGAGCTGATCGAGGAGGTGTATCAGTTCTGCGAAGATATCGGCTTGCCAACTACGCTGGCCGATATTGGTCTGGCCGGCGTTAGCGATGATGAACTGCTGGCCGTTGCCCGGGCGTCTTGTCAGACGGGGGAAACGATACATAACGAGCCGTTTACCATCACCCCGGAGGCGGTGCTGGCGGCATTGCGAGCCGCTGATGCCGTTGGTCAGGCGCGGAAAAAAGCGGCTGGCGTTGCGGCCTCTGGCGGAAAGTGATTGAGGAAAGCGTCCGTTAATGCGCATAAGGGGGGTGATTCCCCCCTTATATCGCGTGTGATGTCAATTTACGACGCCAGCGAAAGCTCAGACTTTCCCGTGTGCTGCGCCAGCCATGCGCCGATTCGCGCCTGCTGCTGGTCATTCAGCCACATTCCCTGTTTCGTCCGCCGCCAGATGGCATCCTCAAGAGTGCGTACCCACTCATGCTCCACCAGGTATTTCAGCTCGGCTTCATAGAACTCATGGCCAAAATCTTCGCCCAGATCCGCTATCGAGGCCGCCTCTGCAAGGATCAGCTCGCTGTTGCTGCCGTAGGTGCGGGCATAGTGACGCGCCATCGATTCGCTGATAAATGAGAACCGGCGGCGCAGTTTGGCCGCGTAATCGTCGCGGTCGCCGTCGATATCGCCGCCGGGCAGCACGGCCGTTTTGGTCCAGGCCGGACCGATGCCTTTGTAGTAGGGCGTCAGTTTTTCCAGCGCGTGCTCGGCCAGTTTGCGATAGGTCGTCAGCTTGCCGCCAAAGACCGACAGCAGCGGCGCCTGGCCCTGTTGGTCATGAATATCCAGGGTGTAATCGCGGGTAATCGCCTGCGGCGAATCCGATTCGTCATCGCACAGCGGACGGACGCCGGAGTAGGTCCAGACGATATCGTCGCGGGACAGCGTCTTTTTGAAGTGCGCGTTATAGGCGTTCAGCAGATAGTTAATCTCCTGGTCATCGATCGCCACTTTCTGCGGATCGCCTTTGTACTCAACGTCGGTGGTACCGATTATCGAGAACTCATCCATCCACGGGATCACGAACACAATACGTTTGTCTTCGTTTTGCAGAATGTAGGCCTGTTTCTGGGTGTGCACGCGCGGTACCACGATGTGGCTGCCTTTAATCAGGCGGATGCCGTACGGCGAGCGCAGATGCATCCCTTCGTCAAAGAAGTGTTTGACCCACGGGCCGGTCGCATTGACCAGGCCACGGGCCTGCCAGCTGAATTTCTCGCCGGTATCAATATCTTCCGCCTCGACAATCCACAGGCCGTTTTCGCGTTTCGCCGAAATTGCCCGGGTACGGGTCCGGACCTCGCCACCTTTGCGGACCACCATCTGCGCATTAGCCAGTACCAGACGCGCATCGTCTACCCAGCAGTCGGAATATTCGAAACCGCGCACGATTTCAGGTTTTAATACCGATTCTGCGCCAAATCGCAAACTGGTCGAACCGGGTAAGCTGGTGCGTTTCCCCAGGTGATCGTACATAAACAGACCGATGCGGATCATCCAGGCCGGACGCAGGTGCGGGCGGTGCGGCAGGCGAAAGCGCATGGGAAAAGCGAGATGCGGCGCCATTTTTAACAGCACCTCGCGTTCGGCCAGCGCTTCGCTGACCAGGCGGAATTCATAGTGTTCAAGGTAGCGCAGCCCGCCGTGAATCAGCTTCGAACTGGCGCTGGAAGTGGCGCAAGCGAGATCGCGCGCTTCCAGCATCAGTACGGATAAACCACGCCCGGCGGCGTCTGCCGCGATACCGGCACCGTTGATGCCGCCCCCTATCACAATCAGATCTTTGGTTTCCACGTTCGCTACCTCTGGCACTTTCGTTTAAGCTCAAAAATGTTCGTTATCGCTCAATATAGCAAACAAACGCGCCATTGGTAACATCAAAAAAACATTTCGGAGTGATGCGTGTAACATATTGGCGTTTATTTCCCGTCTGACGGTAAACTAGACAGTAGAATCATGGCCGGTTACCTGCCAGCAATATCATTCCGCTATATATAGAGAAAGAGCACATGGACCACTTTGAATGTATCAATGTTGAAGAAGCGCACCAGAAACTGCATCAGGCCATGGCGGTGCTGGTGGATATCCGCGATCCGCAGAGTTTTGCGATGGGGCATACGCCGGGTGCATTTCATCTGACTAACGATACGCTGGGCGCGTTCATGCGCGATAACGACGTTGATACCGCGGTGATGGTGATGTGCTACCACGGCAATAGCAGTAAAGGCGCCGCACAGTATCTGCTACAGCAGGGCTATGACAAGGTTTACAGCGTGGATGGCGGATTCGATGCGTGGCATCGTCATTTCCCGGCGGAAGTGGAACATGGCGCGCTTTAAGCATTAGTACGCCATACCGTCTTTGTGCAGATGGTATGGCTGCTTCAGGGATGCCCAGGGCGCGCCACTCCTGCAACTCGTATATACTAGCCCCCTTTGTGTGGAATAAGCGATCCGCCGTATGTTAATGATTACCTCTTTTGCTAACCCGCGTGTGGCCCAGGCGTTTGTCGACTATATGGCGACGCAGGGCATTATCCTGACCATTCAGCAGCATGATCAGAGCGATGTCTGGCTGGCCGATGAGAGTCAGGCCGGACGGGTGCAGGATGAACTGGCTCGCTTCCTGGAAAACCCCGCCGATCCGCGCTATCTGGCGGCCAGCTGGCAATCCGGGCAGACCAACAGCGGTTTGCACTACCAGCGTTTCCCTTTCTTTGCCACCCTGCGTCACAACGCCGGGCCGTTTACGTGGGTCATTTTGGGTGTCTGCATCCTGGTCTTTGCGCTGCAAAATATCATCGGCGATCGGCCGGTCATGCTGCTGCTGGCCTGGCCTTATGATCCGTCGCTGAAATTTGAAGTCTGGCGCTATTTTAGCCATGCTTTCATGCACTTCTCGCTGATGCATATCCTGTTTAACCTGCTATGGTGGTGGTACCTTGGCGGAGCGGTGGAGAAACGTATCGGCAGCGGTAAGCTGGTGGTCATTACCGTCATTAGCGCCTTGTTAAGCGGGTTTATCCAGCACCAGTTTAGTGGCCCGTGGTTTGGGGGATTATCCGGCGTCGTCTATGCGCTGATGGGCTATGTCTGGCTGCGCGGAGAGCGGGATCCGCAAAGCGGCATCTATTTGCAGCGCGGCCTGATTCTCTTCTCTTTAGTGTGGTTAATTGCTGGATGGTTTGATGTTTTTGGCATGTCGATTGCGAACGGCGCGCATGTGGCGGGTCTCCTGACCGGACTGGCGATGGCGTTTGTCGATACGCAACATGTGCGAAAGCGAACATAGGGCCGCCTTACCCGGCTCTCTGCAACGACAGCGCCTTTATGCGAGTCTTATAATTCCAGGGATATTTCATGAAACAAACACAACGTCATGACGCCATTATCGAGCTGGTAAAAAAACAGGGATATGTCAGCACGGAAGAGCTGGTTGAGCAGTTTGCCGTCAGCCCCCAGACCATTCGTCGTGACCTGAACGACCTTGCCGAACAGAAGATGATCCTACGTCACCACGGTGGAGCCGCGCTGCCTTCCAGTTCGGTAAATACCTCCTGGCACGACAGGAAGGCCACCCAGAGGCAGGAAAAAGAGCGTATCGCCCGCAAGGTGGCCAGCCAGATCCCCGATGGCGCGACGTTGTTTATCGATATCGGCACCACGCCGGAAGCGGTTGCACATGCGCTGCTGGAACATAACGATCTGCGCATCGTCACCAACAACCTGAACGTGGCTACGACGCTGATGGTGAAAGAGGATTTCCGCATTATTCTGGCGGGCGGCGAGCTGCGCAGCCGGGATGGCGGCATTATCGGCGAAGCGACGCTGGATTTTATCTCCCAGTTTCGCCTTGATTTCGGCATTCTCGGTATCAGCGGCGTAGACAGCGACGGTTCGTTGCTGGAGTTTGATTACCATGAGGTGCGCACCAAGCGTGCGATTATTGAAAACTCTCGCCACGTGATGCTGGTGGTGGATCATTCGAAATTTGGGCGCAATGCGATGGTGAATATGGGCAGCATCAGCATGGTCGATGCGGTCTACACCGATGTGATGCCGCCGGCGGGCGTACTGAAGGTGATTAAGGACCACAATCTTCAGCTGGAACTGTGCTAAACGGCGTTAAACGCCGTATCCCATCATTTTAAGCAACCGCTGGGCGTGCTGTACTGCGTCCTGGCGGTGTGCGACTCCCAGCTTCTGATACAGATTACGAATGTGAGTTTTAATGGTCGTGGCCGCCACGTCCAGCTCACCGGCAATCTGTTCGTTGCTGTAGCCGGAATAGATTAGCCCCAGCACCTGCCATTCACGTTGGGTCAGCGGGCTGGTGCGAATCAGTTCCGGGACCTCCGGATGACTCAGTAACCGTTCAACAAAGCCCTCATCGAAGTGGGCAAACTTATGGCGATGGTGCTGGTTGATATCGCGCAGGATGCGCTGGGCGCGATGTTGTTCCAGCTCTGGTAGCGTATTGAGCTGAATAAGCTGGCGCAGCTGCTGCGCCATAGCTTCGCCTTCAATCACAAAGTGGTTGATGAAGCCGGTGCGGTTGGCGAGCGCGAGCGCCTCCAGCAGCACTTTCTGTGCTTCGCTTTTCCGTCCCGCCTGCCAGTAAAGCTGGTTGAGCAACAGCAGGTTGCGGTTAATATCGCTCATCAGGCGCAGCGAGCGGGCATTGTCGTTTAACTCTTCCAGCACCATTTCCGCCGAGTCAAAATCACCCAGCAGAATTTGCGCCCGGGCGATGTTGCGCCACTGGCTTTGCAGGAAGTGGTTATTAGCGAATTCCGGTTTCGGCGTCTGGCGCAGCCAGTTGGCGGCCGCGGCTTTATCTCCGACCATCTGCCAGTAGATAACCCGGACTTTATCGGCATTCGAGACCCAGTCGCTATGGTAGTGACCGTTGCCGAGCAGGTTTTCCAGGCGGTTGAGGTGGCTGCGGGCGTTATCCAGATCGCCACGCGCCAGCGAGCACTGCACCATCAGGGCCAGACACTGCAGCTGCTGCTGCGGCTGATAGCCAGACAGGACATTCATACCATTACGAGCGGACGCTTCCGCTTCGTCCAGACGCGCCCAGGCCCACAGCAGCTGTGAGCGAATACGTAGCAGGAATTCATGCATCGGCAGCTGTTCGAGATGCTGCTCGCGGATAAGCTGGAACGCTTTCTCCTGAACTTCCCAGGCGGCCTGCAGGAAGCCCTGGGCCAGGAGAATCTCGCTTTGCTGGATCATGCTCCACAGCGCGTAGTGCCAGATGTCATGGCGGCGGGCCATCTGCTCCGTCTGCTGCATGACCGCCAGCGATTTACTTAACTGACCCTTGCAATGCAGCACTTCGCCGTGGACCGATGTCGCAACAATTCGACTGTAGTAGCTGGCCAGCGGCAGCTCTTCTAACGCAACCATCGCCAGACGTTCGGCCTCATCCTGATCGCCGGCATTAATGGCCACCTGTGCCCGCAGGGCGTTGAAATCGCCATGCATCGCGGTATCCATTTTTACGTTCATTTCCTGTTCGGCGCGAGCCAGCAGGGTGTTGACTTCGCTGTAACGGTGCTGGCTCTGCATCAGCCAGGCCTGTAACAAAATCAGCTTTGGGTTTTCCAGCAGGTTTGACCAGGGCAGCGCCGCCAGCGATTGCTCAAGCAGCCCCAGTTCGCTGTGGTTAAACATGCCCCAGGCGTGGTTCAGCAGAATATCACGCAGCATGTTGGCATCGCCGGCCGCCAGCGCGTGGTGAATGGCTTCGCTCGGGAAACCCAGCGCCATCCAGCCTTCGGCGGCGGAGCGGTGAATCTCCGGGAGTTCGATCGCCAGCTCCCACTGGCAGCGCTGACGCAGGAAATTGCCAAACAGAGGGTGATAGCGGAACCATTCGCCGGAGTCGTCCATTCGCTGCATGAACAGCCCCTGACGTTCAATCTCTTCCAGCTGCATTTGCCCGTTTTCTTCCCCGGTCACGCGAACGATGAGCGCATCGTTCATGGAACGCAGCAGCGAGCTTTTCAGCAAAACATTACGCGTACGCGCGTCGACATTATCCAGAACCTCATCCACCAGATAATCAGAGAGATGGCTGGCATTAATACCGGCAAGACGACGGGTGGAGTGGTGGGCGGAGGTGTTATTCTGGCGGGCTGAAAGGGCAATAAGCTGCAGCGCTGTGGCCCAGCCGGCGACATCGTCGCACAGCCTGCTGCTGTCTTCAGCTTCGATCGGCGAGGCCAGGCGACAGTCGAAAAAGAGTTTTGCTTCCTGATGGGTAAACGCCAGCTGCCGGCTGCCAATTTCCAGCAGTTGTTCGCGCACGCGCAGGTTGGCAATGCCGAGCTGCGGCAGGTTACGCGAGAGCACCACCAGGGTCATATTCTCCGGCTGATGACGGAGGAAGAAGCGCATCGCATCGTGAATCACCGGATTGTTGATCAGATGATAGTCATCAATCACCAGATACAGCGGGCGCTGCCAGTCGGCAAGCTCGATAAACAGCTGCGCAAAAAGCGAGGGCAGGCTGGCATACTGGCGTTTTTGCACCATGGTTTCGCTGGCCACGCAGTGGCCGCCGGTAGCCTGCTGAATGGCGGCGAGCAGATAGCTGGCAAAACGCTCCTGTTGGTTGTCGCCTTCATCCAGCGAAAACCAGCCGAGTTCATTTTTCCCCGCCGCCCACTGAGAGATGAGCGTTGTCTTGCCGTACCCAGCGGGGCTGGTGACCAACACGAGACGGTAATTGTTCGCGCCGGAAAGTTTAGCCAGCAATCGCTCGCGAACCACGGTGTGTTCAAGGCGTACTGGGCGACTTAATTTAGACGGAATCAACATAGTTAATCATTTCGCTGTGCAGGAGAGGATTTGCGATTTTTTTTGCGCTTCGTAATTAATGACTATTAAGGTCGACGATAATGAAAATTATTGCAAGTTATGTCCGGGTTTTATGCTCTTGAATTTGCACCAGGTCACAAATTCCCAATTAAAACCCTGCGGTTGTGAAACCGGTACCAGCGCGCGTGGTTACTGGGTTTTCCCCGGTTCAGGTACGGGTAAAATAGCACTCGCGCCATTTTTTTGTAGTTGTATGTTTTTATTCGGTTAATTTCAGGCCAGTCTTATAAATAATCGTTTTAGCGTATTTGTGTCATGAGGAAGGATTATTTTTACACAACGCTTATTTTTATTTCGCGATAATCAGGTAACGGTGTTTTATGCAACGCGTTGTCTCGGCCTGTAACAAATTTTCTTCTGCTGGTGCAGAGCAACATAGTGTTCCTGTACGATGAATTTTTCAGCATATTTCTGGCGGAGAGCTACCGTTATAGTGGCCGAGATCACACTTTTCGCTCATCCCTGCTGCTCCTCCCTGCCTAATCCCCATCGGGATGAGGACGTTGCTTCAGGAGGTCGGCACACTAACGCCAACGTTTTAGTAAAGGACCCGGATTTCTTATGTCACAGACTTCTTTTAATAAAGATCAGTTTCAGGCTGCACTGACCCGTCAGTGGCAGCATTTTGGCTTACAGTCCGCTTCTGAGATGACCCAGCGTCAGTGGTGGCACGCCGTCAGCGGTGCGCTTGCCGAGCTGTTGGCTGCTCAACCGGTGGTGAAACCCGTCAAAGGGCAGCGTCACGTCAACTACATCTCAATGGAGTTTTTGATCGGTCGTCTGACCGGCAACAATCTGCTGAATCTGGGTTGGTATCAAGGGGTAAGCGATGAGCTGCAGGCGCATGACATTCACCTGACCGACCTGCTGGAAGAAGAGATCGATCCGGGTCTCGGCAACGGGGGGCTGGGCCGTCTGGCAGCATGCTTCCTCGACTCGATGGCGACCGTTGGCCAGTCGGCGACTGGCTATGGCCTGAATTATCAGTACGGTCTGTTCCGCCAGTCTTTCGACGATGGTCAGCAGGTCGAAGCGCCGGATGACTGGGGGCGTAGCCGCTACCCGTGGTTCCGTCATAACGAACAGCTGGATGTGCAGGTTGGGATCGGCGGTAAGGTCAGCAAAAGCGGCGCCTGGGAACCGGCGTTTGTGATTACCGGCCAGGCCTGGGATCTGCCGGTGCTGGGGTATCGCAATAACGTGGCGCAGCCGCTGCGTTTGTGGCAGGCGACCCATGCTCATCCGTTTAACCTGACCAAATTTAACGATGGCGATTTCCTGCGCGCAGAGCAGCAGGGCATCGACGCGGACAAGCTGACCAAGGTGCTTTACCCGAACGATAACCATCAGGCAGGGAAAAAGCTGCGCTTAATGCAGCAATACTTCCAGTGCGCCTGTTCGGTTGCCGATATTCTGCGTCGCCACCATCTGGCGGGGCGCAAGCTGGCAGAGCTGGCGGATTATGAAGTTATCCAGCTTAACGACACCCATCCGACCATCGCGATTCCTGAACTGCTGCGCGTGCTGATCGATGAGCACCAGCTGAGCTGGGATGACGCCTGGGCTATGACCAGCAAAACCTTCGCCTATACCAACCACACGCTGATGCCTGAGGCGCTGGAGTGCTGGGACGAGAAGCTGGTTAAAGCGTTGCTGCCGCGTCATATGCAGATCATCAAAGAAATTAACGCCAGGTTTAAGAAGCTGGTCGAGAAAACCTGGCCTGGCGATAATCCGGTGTGGGCGAAGCTGGCGGTAGTGCATGACAAGCAGGTACGGATGGCGAACCTGTGTGTGGTCAGCGGCTTTGCGGTCAACGGCGTCGCCGCGCTGCACTCCGATCTGGTGGTGAAAGATCTGTTCCCGGAATATCACCAGCTGTGGCCGAATAAATTCCACAACGTGACCAATGGCATTACGCCGCGCCGCTGGATTAAACAGTGCAACCCGGAACTGGCCGCGCTGCTGGATAAAACGCTGAAGAAAGAGTGGGTTAACGACCTCGATCAGCTGATCCATCTGGAGAAATATGCTGACGATGCGGCGTTCCGCCAGACCTGGCGTGAAATTAAGCTGGCTAACAAAGTTCGCCTGGCGGAGTTTGTTAAGGCGCGTACCGGCATCGAGATCAACCCACAGGCGATTTTCGATATTCAGATTAAGCGTCTGCACGAGTACAAACGTCAGCATCTTAATCTGCTGAACATTCTGGCGCAGTACAAAGAAATCCGCGAAAACCCGCAGGCGGACCGCGTACCGCGCGTGTTCCTGTTTGGGGCGAAAGCCGCACCGGGCTACTATCTGGCGAAAAATATTATTTTTGCTATCAATAAGGTGGCGCAAGCGGTGAATAACGATCCGCTGGTGGGCGACAAGTTGAAAGTGGTCTTCCTGCCGGATTACTGCGTCTCTGCGGCAGAAATGCTGATTCCAGCGGCGGATGTCTCGGAACAGATCTCCACGGCGGGGAAAGAAGCCTCCGGTACCGGCAACATGAAGCTGGCGCTGAACGGCGCGCTGACCGTCGGGACCCTGGACGGTGCGAACGTTGAAATCGCCGAACAGGTCGGCGAAGAGAATATCTTTATCTTCGGTAATACCGTTGAAGAAGTTAAGGCGCTGAAAGCGAAAGGTTATGACCCGCTGAAATGGCGTAAAAAGGATAAACTGCTGGATGCGCTCCTGAAAGAGCTGGAAAGCGGCAAGTATAGCGACGGCGACAAGCATGCTTTCGACCAGATGCTGCACAGCCTGCTGAAAGGCGGCGATCCTTACCTGGTGCTGGCGGACTTCGCCGCGTATGTTGCCGCGCAGAAGCGGGTGGATGCGTTGTACCGTGACCAGGACGCCTGGACCCGCGCGGCGATTCTGAATAGCGCGCGCTGCGGCATGTTCAGCTCCGACCGCTCAATTCGCGACTATCAACAACGTATCTGGCAGGCAAAACGCTAAGGACAGGCCTATGGAGACTAAACGCCTTGATAACGCCGCGCTGGCGGCGGGAATAAGTCCTGACTACATCAATGCGCACGGTAAGCCGCAGTCGATTGCTGCGACGACTAAACAACGTCTGCTGAATGCGATGCATCGTACAACAACCGCCGCGAAAGCGGCGGTTGTTCCGCTGCCGCCGGTGCAGGTTTTCACTCACGGTAAGAAAATGTCGCTGCCGGTCGCCGGTCGCGGGGAATTTCAGTGGATCCTCACGACCGAAGAGGGCAAACAGTATCAAGGCAACGTGCGTGGCGGGGAGAGCCTCCCGCTGCCAGCCAGACTGCCTGAAGGCTATCATTCGCTGACCCTGACTCAGGATGGCGAACGCTGGCATTGTCGGGCGATCGTGACGCCGGTGCGTTGCTATGAACCACAGGCCCTGAAAGAGGGGCAAAAACTGTGGGGCGCCTGCGTACAGCTTTATACGCTGGGCTCGGAGAAAAACTGGGGCATCGGCGATTTTGGCGATTTGCGCGCGATGCTGCCGGAAATTTCCCGGCGCGGCGGCGCGTTTATTGGTCTGAACCCGATTCATGCGCTCTACCCGGCAAACCCGGAGAGCGCCAGCCCCTACAGCCCATCCTCACGCCGCTGGCTGAACGTTATCTATATTGACGTCAACGCGGTCGATGATTTCCGTCAGAGTAAAGAGGCGCAGGCCTGGTGGCAATCGCCGCAGACGCAGCGGGCATTACAGGCCGCGCGTCAAACCGAGGATGTGGATTATACCGCCGTGACCACGCTGAAAATGACCGCGCTGCGCATGGCCTGGAAACGATTTTCCGCCCGTCACGATGAGACGATGGCGGAGTTCCGTCAGTTCGTGCTTCGTGAAGGCGAAAGCCTGTACTGGCAGGCGGCGTATGATGCCCTGCACGCCTGGCAGATACAGCAAGATCCGCTCCGCTGGGGCTGGCCTGCCTGGCCAAAAGCGTATCAGGATATCAGCAGCCCGGAAGTGACAGCGTTTTGCACTGAGCAGGCCGATGAGGTGAGTTTCTACCTCTGGCTGCAGTGGCTGGCGTATTGCCAGTTCGCCGAATGCTGGCACACCAGCCAGCACGACGCGATGCCGATTGGCCTGTACCGCGATCTGGCGGTGGGCGTGGCGGAAGGCGGTGCGGAAACCTGGTGCGACCGCGAGCTGTATTGTCTGCAAGCCTCCGTTGGGGCACCGCCGGACATTCTTGGCCCGCTGGGGCAAAACTGGGGCCTGCCGCCGATGGATCCGCATATCATCGTCGCCCGTGCCTATGAGCCATTTATCGAACTGCTGCGCGCCAACATGCAAAACTGCGGTGCGTTGCGCATCGATCACGTGATGTCGGTTCTGCGTCTGTGGTGGATTCCGTATGGTGAAACCGCCGATCACGGCGCCTATGTGCAGTATCCGGTCGATGATCTGCTGTCGATTATGGCGCTGGAGAGTCAGCGTCATCGCTGTATGGTGATTGGCGAAGATCTGGGTACCGTACCGGTGGAGATCGTCGGCAAACTGCGTAAGAGCGGCGTCTATTCCTACAAGGTGCTCTATTTCGAAAATGACCATGAGAAGACGTTTCGCGCGCCGCGGACGTATCCGCAACAATCAATGGCGGTGGCGACAACGCATGATCTGCCGACGCTGCGCGGCTATTGGGAAAGCGCAGACCTGACGCTGGGCAAATCGTTAGGTCTGTACCCTGATGAAGTGGTTTTACGTGGTCTGTATCAGGATCGTGAACGGGCGAAGCAGGGGCTGCTGGATGCGCTGCATCAATACGGCTGTCTGCCAAAACGCGCCGGGCATCATGCCTCGCTGATGGCGATGACGTCGACCCTCAATCGTGGGATGCAGCGCTACATTGCGGACAGCAACAGCGCATTGTTGGGGTTACAGCCGGAAGACTGGCTGGAAATGGCCACTCCGGTCAATATCCCGGGAACCAGCAGCGAGTATCCGAACTGGCGGCGTAAACTCTCCACCACTCTTGAGCAGATGTTTGCCGATGAGCGGGTGAATAAGCTGATTAAGGATCTGGATAAGCGGCGCAAAGCTGTCGCTAAGAAGAAGTAGTGCCGCCATTTCCCCGGCATCACCGGGGAAATGGTATCAAAGGGCTAACAAAAAGGCCGGGTCGCACATGCGGACCCGGCCTTTTTTATGCGGATACCTGCTTACACCACCATCCCCAGCAGCAGACAGCCAATCAGGCCGCACACTGAGATAATGGTTTCCAGCACCGACCACGACTTAATGGTTTCTCCGATGGTCAGGTTGAAGTATTCCTTAAACAGCCAGAAGCCCGGATCGTTAACGTGAGAGAAGATAACGCTGCCGGAGCCGACGGCAATAACCATCAGTTCCGGGCTGACGCCGGTGGTGGCAATCAGCGGGGCGGCAATCCCGCCGGCGGTGATGGCGGCAACGGTCGCAGAGCCGAGCGCAATACGCAGTACCGCCGCGATAGACCAGGCCATAAACAGCGGAGACATGTTGGATTCATGCATGATAGAGGCGATGTATTTATCCATGCCGCTATCGACCAGCACCTGCTTGAAGGCGCCGCCGCCGCCGATGATCAACAGCATCATGGCGATAATTTTGATAGACGAGGTCAGCGTGTCGTTGATCTGCTCCATCGAACGCCCACGGTTCAGGCCGAAGGTGAACAGCGCGATGAGGACCGCAATCAGGGTCGCCATGACCGGGTCGCCGAAGAACTCGGCAATCGGCAGGAAGGCGTGGCCTTTCGGCAGGATCATCTCGGCAACGGCACGCATCGCCATCAGGATAACCGGTACCAGTGAGGTCCAGACGCTGACGCCAAAGCCCGGCATCTCTTCTTCGGTGAAGGTTTTCGGGTTGTGCAGCCCTTCCGGAATCGGCTTATCGATGCCTTTCAGGAAGCGGGCGAAAACCGGACCGGCAAGGATAACCGTCGGGATAGCCAGAATCGTACCGTACAGCAGGGTTTTGCCCATATCGGCGTGGAAGATAGTGGCAATCGCCGTTGGGCCCGGGTGCGGAGGCAGGAAACCGTGAGTCACGGAGAGCGCGGCCGCCATCGGCACACCGACGTACAGCAGCGGGATGCGGGCAGATGCGGCAATGGTGAACACCAGCGGCAGCATCAGCACGAAGCCCACTTCGTAGAACAGCGCGAAGCCGACGGTAAAACCGGTCAGCACGACGGCCCACTGGATATGCTTCTTACCGAACTTAGCGATTAAGGTTGTGGCAATCCGCTGAGCGCCGCCGCAATCCGCCAGCAGCTTACCGAGCATAGCGCCAAAGCCCATGATCAGCGCGAGACTGCCGAGGGTTCCCCCCACGCCGTTTTTAATGGATACGATGACTTTATCCAGAGGCATACCTTGCATAAGCCCGACGGCGAGCGCCACCAGAACCAGAGCGATGAAGCCGTTCATTTTGAAACGGATCATCAGCAGCAATAACAGGGCAACCCCGATAGCAACGATGACTAATGGCATAATTTACCTGGCCTTTCATTTGTTATGGGTAACGTCAAATTTCAATCTTCTTTCGTTTGCTCCGCCTGGGCTGGCAAACGGTACGGCGCCATAAAATCGACTATCACTCCTGTAAGAAAGGATAGCTGGCTATTTTTATAGCAGCGGTGCCTGAAAGAGATGATACGGGTAACATGTGCGGGTTGAGAATCACCCGGCGAGGTAAAATTTTAAATATGAGACTTAAGTCATACTCTTTGCCGGGCTTTTGCCGGGCGGCTCAGGGGCAAATGTTGCGCGGTAACATTGGCAGGGACAGCCCGGCAGGGTAAATGCCGCCGGGCTTAACATCGGGAAGAGGGGGCGTACTTAGTAGTAGGAGTGCTCGCCGCGCTGGTGTTCGGTCAGATCGCGCACGCCTTTCAGCTCAGGGAATTCGTTCAGCAGCTGTTTCTCGATCCCTTCTTTCAGGGTTACATCGACCATTGAGCAGCCGTTACAACCGCCGCCGAACTGCAGGATAGCCAGACCGTCTTCGGTGATTTCCATCAACGTGACGCGTCCGCCATGGCCGGCCAGCTGCGGGTTAATCTGCGATTGCAGCAGGTATTCAACGCGTTCCATCAGCGGAGCGTCGTCGGAAACTTTGCGCATCTTGGCGTTCGGCGCTTTCAGCGTCAGCTGAGAGCCAAGCTGATCGGTGACGAAGTCAATTTCAGCGTCTTCCAGGTACGGCGCGCTGAGTTCGTCGACATACGCCGTCAGTTGCTCAAACTTCAGCGCCGTGTCGGTGTCTTCCACCGCATCCGGTGGGCAGTAGGATACGCCGCACTCAGCGTTAGGGGTGCCGGGATTAATCACAAATACGCGAATTTGTGTCCCTTCTTCCTGATTTACCAGCAATTTGGCAAAGTGCGCTTGTGCAGCATCGGAAATACGGATCATAGCGTTGGCCTAATAGTTGACTATTTTACTGGGTTATAATACGCCCATCAGCAGGGGTCTACAAGGTACGGCATATACACCATACCTGAACCGTCGCGGCGCCGTTTCGCAAAAGCAGGCGGGATATTTCAGCGACGGTGCTTCCGGTTGTGACGACATCATCCACAATGGCGATATGGAGGTCGCGTACCGATATTTCAAGCTGAAAGGCATTTTTCAGGTTCTGTTTGCGCAAGCGTGCGGAGAGGTGGTGCTGGGTCGCCGTGCGCCGGTTGCGGCGCACGGCATCATGGTGCCAGGCGCACTGCAGCCAGTGCGCCAACGGTCGGCATAGCAGGTCGCTTTGATTGAAGCCTCGTCGCCATTGACGGCGCTGCCACAGCGGGACGCTGACGAGACGGTCTGGTCGGGGACATTCTTCTCTCTGGCGAACGCGTAACAGCAGCAGACGCGCCAGCGCTGGCGCCAGTTCCGGACGACGGGAAAACTTAAGCTGATGGATCAAACCGCTCAGCGGCGGCCGGTAATCATTGACCGTCACCAGCCGGTGCCACGGCGGTGGATTCTGCAGGCAGCGACCGCAGGGAAGTTTGCCGGCCGCTGCCGGCAGGCCGCAGCGTGGGCAAAGCGCCGGGGGATGTGTCAGAGAGGCGGCGCAGCGGGAGCAGATGCCCCAGCTGGCGATCGCCACCGGCATTTGGCATAGCCAGCATAAGCTGTGTGCTGTTAGCATATTTCACCTCGTCATAGTGGAAAGAGAACAGTAACTGATGAACGACATCTGGTGGCAAACCGTCGGTGAAGGAAATTGTCATCTTGTGCTCCTGCACGGATGGGGGCTGAATGCCAGGGTTTGGGATTGCGTGACGCCGCAACTGGCCTCGCACTTTACGCTGCATCTGGTTGACCTGCCGGGCTATGGTCGCAGCAGCGGCTTTGGCGCCCTGTCGCTGGAGGAGATGGCGCAGCAGGTTCTGAGCCAAGCCCCGAAACAGGCTATCTGGCTGGGCTGGAGCCTCGGCGGGTTGGTGGCCAGTCAGATTGCCTTGCACCACCCCGAGCGCGTACAGGCGCTGGTCACCGTGGCCTCTTCGCCCTGTTTTGGCGCCGATGGCGACTGGCCTGGAATTAAAGCGGAGGTGCTGAGTGGGTTTCAGCAGCAGTTGAGCGAAGACTTCCAGCGTACCGTGGAGCGGTTTCTGGCGCTGCAAACGATGGGGACGGAAAGCGCTCGTCAGGATGCCCGGGCGTTGAAAAGTACCGTGCTGTCGTTGCCGATGCCGCCTTCAGAGGTGTTGAACGGCGGGCTGGAGATCCTGAAAACGGCCGATTTACGCCAGCCGCTGTCCGCATTCGCGCAGCCGTTCCTGCGGCTGTATGGCCGACTGGATGGCCTGGTGCCGCGCAAAATTGTCCCGGTTCTGGATGCATTATGGCCGCAGAGTGAATCGGTGGTCTTTGACAAGGCGGCCCATGCGCCGTTCATCTCGCACCCGCAGGCGTTCTGTGAGCCTCTGGTGGCGTTGAAAAATCGCCTGCGCAATTATTTTTAGCGGGCTGTGGCAAAAATCCCGACCATAGCAATACTTAGGTTGTCGCGGGGAGAATGCGTTTCTGTCGCCCCCGTGGCCAATAAAAACAACCTTATGGAGAGTTGAGGCTATGAAAATAATGACGGGTATTGTTGCATCTCTGGTGATTGGCTCCCTGTCTTTTGGTGCGTTTGCAGCGAAAGAGATTCAAAAAGATGAAGTGGCGTCAATGAAGCTGACGAAAATCGGCAGCATTACGACTTCAAGAACGACTTCACCGATGGATGCAAAGCGCGATCTGTCGAAGAAGGCGGATGAGCTGGGCGGCAAGTACTTTGTGGTGATTGCCGGTTCGAAAAACGAGAAAACCGTTCACGCTAACGCCGACGTCTACAAATAAGCCAAAGCGGGTCTCAGGACCCGCTTTGGTTTTACGACTTAAGGGGCTTAGCCCAGGGGTTATCAGCGCAGCGCCCACCACTCTCGCAAGCAGGCTTTCCCCTCAGGGCAATTTTTGCAGCTCCCGGACAAACAGCCGTCCGCGTCTTCCGTTATGCGCACGGCTTTCCCCATGGCTTCCAGACGACTCAACATGGCATCAACCAGCGGTTGCGGAGTATGCAGGCGAGCGCTGAGCTGCGTCGCCTCCATCCGCCCCTGCAGGGCCAGCATATCGCGTACTTCAATCAACGATGCCATGATAATTCCTTAGTGACAGTCGCCCGCCGGACTCTGGCAGCAGGATGACGGCGTTTTCCGCGTAGCCAGCAGGGAGACATCAACCCGGCTACGGGCCCGGCGTAACAGGCCAAAGACCACGATATTAAACAGCACCACCGACAGAATACACACCAGGCTGTAGCGCGGATGCTGGCTGAAACTCACGGTCTGGTAGTACAGCGTGGAGAGCGAGTAGGCGATGTTCAGTCCCCACAGGATGGAGAATGACATCCAGCCGCGGCTGGATTCGCGAGCGATGGCCCCCATCACCGAGATGCACGGAATATAGAGCAGAACGAAAATCAGGTAACTGTAGGCGGCCGCCGCGCTGCCGAATTTGCTGCCCATGACGCCCATCGCGCCGGTTCCCATTTCACCATCGCCTTTGCTGGCTTCGATAGGGTTAGCCAGGACACTCAGGCTGAAGGTGTTTTTCAGGCTCTGCCAGGTTTCGTCCAGCGCGGCCAGCAGTTCGTCGCCGAGGTGGAATTCCTGCGGATTAAACGCTTCATTCTGAATATCTTCGGCGGTGTAAAGCGTGTTCAGCGTCCCGACGACTACCTCTTTCGCCATGGCGCCGGTAAACAGCCCGACGGTGGCCTGCCAGTTATCTTCATGCACGCCAATCGGTTTAAAAACCGGCGTGATAATACGGCTGACGGAGGCCAGCGCCGAATCGTTAATGTTATCCACCAGCTTACCGTTGAGCGAGAAGCTGTTCAGGGCGCTAAGAAAAATACTGACGATGACGATAACTTTACCCGCGCGCAGCACAAAGCCTTTCAGCCGCTGCCAGGTCTGGATGACCAGGCTTTTGATATGCGGGACGTGGTAGACCGGCAGCTCCATCACGAACGGCGATGCTTCGCCGCGCATAATGGTGTGTTTGAGCATCAGGCCGGTCAGGATAGCCATCACGATCCCGAGCAGATACAGCGAGAAGACCGCCAGCGCGCCGTTTTGACCAAAGAACGCGGCGGCGAATACGGCGAAGATCGCCAGGCGCGCGCCGCAGGACATAAACGGCGCCATCATGATGGTCATCAGGCGTTCGCGCGGCGCATCCAGCGTGCGCGCGCCCATGACCGACGGTACGTTGCAGCCGAAGCCGACAATCAGCGGAACGAAGGATTTCCCCGGCAGCCCCAGCGCCTGCATCAAGCGGTCCATGACGAAGGCCGCTCGCGCCATATAGCCGGAATCCTCAAGGAAGGAGAGGAACAGATACATCATGCCGATTTGCGGTACCAGCGGCAGCACGGTGTTGATACCGCCGCCCAGCCCCTGGGCAAGGAAAACGGTTAGCCAGTCCGGGAAATGCAGGGTATAGCCCAGCCACTGAATACCGTGAATAAAGATAGCCACGGAACCGGCGTCAAAGATGGGCTGTAACGCGCCGCCGATGTTGATCGCCAGCAAAAACATCAGGTACATGACAAATAAGAAGATGGGCAGTCCCAGCACGCGGCTGAGGATGATTTTGTCCATCGCGGTGGTGAAACGGCTCGGCTCAGCGGTGAGCGTGTTGCTGACGGCATCGCAGATGGCGGCAATGCTCTGATAGCGGGCATCCGCGATATGCAGCGCCGGATCGTCAATGTCCGCGCGCAGATTCGCCAGGGCATCATCGAGCTTATGCGCAGCGTTCCCGGCATACTCGCGGCTGTAAATATCACCCTCCAGCATTTGCAGACCCAGCCAGCAGCGTTGACGCTGGGGGATCTCCGGCACCATCTCCTGAGCCAGCTTTTCGGCTTCGCGCAGCAGCGGCTGCGGGTAGTGCACCAGTTCAAGCGACGTATTTTGCTGGTGGCGATCGATGGCCATTTTTAAAGCTTCGATACCGCGTCCGCGAGTCGAGACCAGCGGAATCACCGGGCAACCCAGTCTGGCCGCCAGCGCGTCAACGTCGATGCGGATTTTTTGCTTCTCGGCAATATCCAGCATATTCAAGGCAACGATGCAGGGGATGCCCAGCTCCAGTAATTGCAGTGTCAGATAGAGGTTGCGTTCCAGATTTGAAGCGTCGACCACGTTAATCAGCATGTCGGCATCGCCGCTGAGGATATAGTGGCAGGCGATCTGCTCATCTAAAGAGGTCTGTGAAGAGATAGTCGTCAGCGAATAGGTGCCGGGCAGGTCCACCAGCGTGACCTGGTGGTCGGTGGTGGTAAAGGCCCCTTCTTTGCGCTCGACGGTGACCCCGGCCCAGTTGCCGACGCGCTGACGGGCACCGGTAAGCTGATTAAATAATGTTGTTTTACCGGAGTTCGGATTACCAATTAAACCAAGAGTTAACTTTTTCATATTTCAGACTCTGAGTACCGGATCAGGTGTTATTGTGCGACCGCTTCCAGTTCTATTAAATCGAGATCTTTTTTGCGTAATACCAGGCTTACGCGCCGGGTTTCGATATGTACGGGATCGCCGAGCGGCGCGACGCGGACCACATTAAAAGAGGATCCTGGCAGCATGCCAAGAGACAACAGTTTCTGACGATAAGCCGGACTAATATCGCGAGAGAAACCCGTGATTTTCCACGCACTATCAGGAGTGAATTGCATAGGGCCTACCTGTAATCGCTAACTGAACGAGAGTTTTCCGTGTGCGCTCATCGCACAGCACCGGAGAGCATAGCCAACGGAGAAAAACAGAAACTTACTGCAAATGATGATAATGATAATGGTTTTTATCATCAATACATAAATGGCTTAATAAGCACCATTTGCCGGAAATATGCTGCTTCTTTGATATGGCGCAAGGTCTGCGCTGTAGCGATAAATAAGGGGAATATTTATTTTGTCATCTAATGTTTAATTAAGGTTTCATTGGTTAATAAAATGAAACCTTGAGAATTAACTTATTTACCCGCCTTTATTCGCCGCCGCTAAGCGGTTTTGCAGTAACCCTCTATTGGGTCAGAGAAAGGGTCGGGAAAAATGGCCCCTGCAATGAGGGGCCGGGGAGGGATTAGCGTTTTTTACCCATGGCCGCTGCCAGTGCGTCCATCATGGCGCTGTTGCCACCTGACTGTACCTCGCGACCGCGCGGTTTCGCCGCTGTTGCCGCCGGACGAGCGCCCTGCGCACGATCGTTACCGCCGCCGCGTCGGGCGTTGCTCTCGCCCGGCTGCTCGTCCAGACGCATGGTCAGCGCGATACGTTTACGCGGCAGGTCGACCTCCATCACTTTAACCTGCACGATATCGCCAGCTTTGACGACGGTATGCGGATCGTCGACGAATTTATTTGACAGCGACGAAATATGCACCAGGCCATCCTGGTGCACGCCGATGTCGACAAAGGCGCCAAAGTTAGTGACGTTGGTGACCGCACCTTCAAGGATCATGCCCGGCAGCAGGTCGTTCATGGTTTCCACGCCATCGGCGAACTTCGCGGTTTTAAATTCCGGACGCGGGTCGCGGCCGGGTTTTTCCAGCTCTTTGATAATGTCGGTGACGGTTGGCACACCGAATTTTTCATCGGTGAAGTCGGCCGCTTTCAGATTGCGTAACTCGCTGCTGTTGCCCATCAGATCGCTTAACGCCTGCCGGGTGGCGGCCAGAATGCGCTCAACGATCGGGTAGGCTTCCGGGTGAACGGTGGAAGCATCCAGCGGGTTGTCGCCGTGGTTGATGCGCAGGAACCCGGCGCACTGCTCGAAGGCTTTGGGACCAAGGCGGCTGACTTTCAGCAGCTGCTGACGGTTCTGGAACTGGCCGTTCTCATCGCGCCAGGCGACGATATTCTGCGCCATCATCCGCGTCAGGCCCGCTACGCGGGTGAGCAGCGGCACGGAAGCGGTGTTCAGATCCACGCCGACGGCGTTAACACAGTCTTCGACCACCGCATCCAGCTTGCGCGCCAGCTGCGACTGGCTGACGTCGTGCTGGTACTGGCCCACGCCGATGGATTTCGGATCGATTTTCACCAGTTCGGCCAGCGGATCCTGCAGACGGCGGGCGATTGAAACGGCGCCGCGCAGAGAAACATCGAGGTCCGGGAACTCCAGGGCCGCCAGTTCGGAAGCCGAGTAGACGGAAGCCCCGGCTTCGCTGACGATGACTTTCTGCGCGGTGACTTTCGGGAACTGCTGCTGCACATCGAGGAAGAAGCGTTCGGTTTCGCGGGAGGCGGTGCCGTTGCCGATAGCGACCAGCTCAACGTTGTGCTTCTCACACAGCGCGGCGACGACAACCGCTGCCCTGGCGGTCTGCCCGGTGTGCGGATAGATGGTATCGGTGGCGACCAGTTTGCCGGTGCCATCTACCACGGCGACTTTTACGCCGGTACGCAGACCCGGGTCGAGGCCCATGGTGGCGCGCAGCCCGGCGGGGGCGGCCATCAGCAGATCGTGCAGGTTACGGGCAAACACGTTGATGGCTTCATCTTCCGCGCGTTCGCGCACGGTGCCCATTAGCTCGGTTTCCAGATGCATCAGCACCTTAATGCGCCATGTCCAGCTGACAACCCCTTTACGCCAGCTATCGGCTGTGGCGTTGTTCAGCCGTAAACCGAGATGGTCGATAATAATCTGTTCGCAATGGCTCTCTTTCGGCGGCTCGTCAAACTGCGGATCGGCATTCAGGGCCAGCTGCAGGATGCCTTCGTTACGACCGCGGAACATGGCGAGCGCGCGATGCGACGGGACGGTAGCGACAGGTTCATGGTGATCGAAGTAGTCGCGGAATTTTGCCCCTTCCTCTTCTTTCCCGCTCACCACCGTGGCCACCAGATGCGCATTCTTCCACAGGTAGTCGCGCACCTTCGCCAGCAGCGCAGCATCTTCAGCGAAACGCTCCATCAGGATATAACGCGCGCCATCCAGTGCGGCTTTGGTATCGGCGACGCCTTTATCGGCAGCGACAAACTTCGCGGCTTCTGTTTCCGGGTCGTGGGACGGTTCGTTCCACAGCAGGTCCGCCAGCGGCTCCAGCCCGGCTTCAATGGCGATTTGCCCACGGGTGCGGCGCTTCGGTTTATAGGGCAGGTACAGGTCTTCGAGTTCGGTTTTGCTCAGCGTAGTGCTAATCGCCTTTTCCAACGCCTCGGTCAGCTTACCCTGTTCGCCGATCGATTTGAGGATCGATTGACGGCGGTCTTCCAGTTCACGCAGATAGCCGAGCCGGGTTTCCAGATTACGCAACTGCGTGTCATCCAGACCGCCGGTGACCTCTTTACGATAGCGTGCGATAAACGGCACGGTGTTCCCTTCATCAAGCAGGCGAACGGCAGCTTCTACCTGTTCAGACCTGGCCTGAAGTTCACCCGCAATAATGCGGCAGAGCGAATCATTCATCATGTCTATTTCATCTTGTGGATCGAAAATCAGGGGATAGTTATACGGACTGACACGGCAAAATGCCAGTCGCTGCATCAGGCTCTCAGATTGTTCCGGGCGCGTTATTTCACATATTCGATATTGTTGACGTACCAGCTGGCTTCGCCGGCGGGCGTGTTGACCACCGCCAGGTCGCCGACCTCTTTTTTCAGCAGCGCGCGGGCCATCGGCGAGTCGATAGAGATGTAGTCTTTGCGTCCGAAAATTTCATCATAACCGACGATGCGAAAGCGCTTGATGTCGCCATCATCGTTTTCGATTTCAACCCACGCGCCGAAAAACACTTTGCCCTCCTGCTGCGGGGAGTAATCGACGATCTTCAGATGCTCCAGACATTTGGTGAGATAGCGTACCCGGCGGTCGATTTCGCGCAGACGCTTTTTGTTGTACTGGTAATCGGCATTTTCGCTACGGTCGCCCAGGCTTGCCGCCCAGGTCACTTTTTTGGTGACCTCCGGACGCTCTTCACGCCACAAATAGTCCATTTCTTTTTTAAGTTTTTCATACCCTTCACGGGTGATCAGCGGCGTCTTCATTTATCGTTCTACCTTCTGATTGTCGGACACTGTGTGCGACGATGTGCGGTTGCGCACAATTCGCAGTGCGTAATAATACCGACAGGATAAATAATGTGTCTTATGATTAAATGTATACTTAAGCTGCTGTTAAATATGCTTTGTAACAATTTAGCCCGGAATATATACCAGATTTAGCTGGTCGGCGACCCGGGCTTTTTTGAGAATACGCACTGACCATTGCAGTGAACCTTTGGGAGTATAAACAATGCAAGAGAATTATAAGATTCTGGTTGTCGACGACGACATGCGCCTGCGCGCGCTGCTCGAACGTTATCTGACCGAGCAAGGCTTCCAGGTTCGAAGCGTCGCCAACGCTGAACAAATGGATCGCCTGTTGACTCGTGAGTCCTTCCACCTGATGGTGCTGGATTTGATGCTGCCGGGCGAAGATGGCCTCTCCATTTGTCGTCGTCTGCGTAGCCAAAGCAACCCGATGCCGATCATCATGGTCACGGCGAAAGGGGAAGAGGTTGACCGTATCGTCGGCCTCGAAATCGGTGCGGACGACTATATTCCAAAACCGTTCAACCCGCGTGAGCTGCTGGCCCGTATCCGCGCCGTGCTGCGTCGTCAGGCCAATGAGCTGCCGGGCGCGCCATCGCAGGAAGAGGCGGTTATCGCCTTTGGTAAATTCAAGCTCAATCTCGGCACTCGTGAGATGTTCCGTGAAGATGAGCCGATGCCGCTGACCAGCGGTGAATTTGCGGTACTGAAAGCGCTGGTGAGTCATCCGCGTGAGCCGCTCTCCCGTGACAAGCTGATGAATCTTGCTCGCGGTCGCGAATACTCGGCGATGGAGCGTTCCATCGATGTACAAATCTCCCGTCTGCGCCGCATGGTCGAAGAGGATCCGGCACATCCGCGTTACATCCAGACCGTGTGGGGGCTTGGCTACGTCTTCGTACCGGACGGCTCTAAGGCATGAAACGCGTGCGCTTTTCGCCGCGAAGCTCGTTTGCTCGCACCCTGTTGTTGATTGTCACCTTGCTGTTTGTCAGCCTGGTGACGACCTACCTGGTGGTGCTGAATTTTGCGATTCTACCGAGCCTCCAGCAGTTTAATAAGGTGCTGGCATACGAAGTACGTATGCTGATGACCGATAAACTGCAGCTGGAGGATGGCACCCAGCTGGTGGTGCCGCCGGCGTTTCGCCGCGAAATTTATCGCGAGCTGGGCATTTCGCTCTATTCCAATGAAGCGGCGGAAGACGCGGGCCTGCGCTGGGCGCAGCATTATGAGTTTTTAAGTCAGCAGATGGCGCACCAGCTGGGTGGGCCGACCGAAGTGCGGGTCGAGGTCAACAAAAGCTCCCCCGTGGTGTGGTTGAAAACCTGGCTGTCGCCCAATATCTGGGTGCGCGTACCGCTGACGGAAATCCATCAGGGCGACTTCTCGCCGCTGTTCCGCTATACCCTGGCGATTATGCTGCTGGCGATTGGCGGCGCCTGGCTGTTTATCCGTATTCAGAACCGGCCGCTGGTCGATCTTGAACATGCGGCGCTGCAGGTCGGGCGCGGCATTATTCCGCCGCCGCTGCGGGAATACGGCGCATCCGAAGTCCGTTCGGTCACCCGGGCCTTTAACCACATGGCCGCTGGCGTAAAACAGCTGGCGGACGATCGTACGCTGTTAATGGCCGGCGTCAGCCACGATCTGCGCACGCCGCTGACGCGTATTCGCCTGGCGACGGAGATGATGGGGGAAGAGGACGGTTACCTTGCCGAGTCGATCAACAAAGACATCGAAGAGTGTAACGCCATCATCGAGCAGTTTATTGATTACCTGCGCACGGGCCAGGAGATGCCGATGGAGCTGGCGGACCTGAACGCCGTGCTGGGCGAGGTTATCGCGGCGGAAAGCGGTTACGAACGCGAAATTGCGACGGACCTGCAGGCTGGCGAGATTCCGCTGCGCATTCATCCGCTGTCTATCAAGCGTGCGCTGGCCAATATGCTGGTTAACGCCGCGCGTTACGGCAACGGCTGGATTAAGGTCAGCAGCGGTAGCGAAGCGAGCAGCGCCTGGTTCCAGGTTGAGGACGATGGCCCGGGGATTAAGCCGGAACAACGCGAGCATCTGTTCCAGCCGTTCGTTCGTGGCGATAGCGCCCGCAGCACCAGCGGTACCGGGCTGGGACTGGCTATTGTGCAGCGTATTATCGATAACCATAACGGTCGCCTGGAGATTGGCTCCAGCGAGCGGGGCGGGCTGTTGATTCGCGCCTGGCTGCCGGTGCCGGTTCAACGCGCGTTAATGCCAACGAAGCAGAGCAAAGAGAGCTAAGCGGCCGCCTGAATCGCGCGAGTCGGCGCGAGAGCATAAAAAAGCCGGGCATTGCCCGGCTTGTTCTTTATGGCTACACGATGGCTACACGGTTAGCGTTTCGGACCGGCAGCGACCAGCGCGGCGCCCGCTGGCGTATCGGTGTACTTCTCGAAGTTCTCTACGAACAGCTTCGCCAGCTGCCCGGCTTTCTCCTGCCACTGCTCTGGCGAACCGTAGGTGTTGCGCGGGTCGAGGATGTGCGTATCGACACCAGGCAGCGAGGTTGGGATCTGCAAATCGAACATCGGCAGGGTGAAGGTTTCGGCATTGTCCAGCGACCCGTCGAGAATGGCGTCGATAATGGCGCGGGTATCTTTAATTGAGATACGTTTGCCGGTACCGTTCCAGCCGGTGTTGACCAGATAAGCCTGTGCCCCGGATGCCTGCATGCGTTTTACCAGAACTTCCGCATACTGCGTCGGGTGCAGCGACAGGAACGCGGCGCCGAAGCAGGCGGAGAAGGTTGGCGTCGGTTCAGTGACGCCACGCTCGGTACCGGCCAGCTTAGCGGTAAAGCCAGAAAGGAAGTGATACTGGGTCTGGTCTGCCGTCAGGCGCGATACCGGCGGCAGCACGCCGAAAGCATCCGCGGTCAGGAAGATAACTTTGGTGGCATGGCCCGCTTTCGAGACAGGCTTAACGATGTTCTCGATATGATCGATCGGGTAGGAGACACGGGTGTTCTCGGTTTTCGAACCGTCGTCGAAATCAATCGTGCCGTCCGCGTGAACCACCACGTTTTCCAGCAGCGCATCACGGCGAATCGCGTGATAGATATCTGGCTCTGCGGCTTCGGAGAGTTTAATGGTCTTGGCGTAGCAGCCGCCTTCGAAGTTGAAGACGCCATCGTCATCCCAGCCGTGTTCGTCATCGCCGATCAGACGGCGTTTCGGATCGGTGGAGAGAGTGGTTTTGCCGGTGCCGGAGAGGCCAAAGAAGACCGCCACGTCGCCTTTCTCACCCACGTTAGCGGAACAGTGCATCGATGCGATGCCCTGCAGCGGCAGCAGGTAGTTCATGATAGAGAACATCCCTTTCTTCATTTCGCCGCCGTACCAGGTGCCGCCAATCAGCTGGATTCGCTCGGTCAAGTTGAAGGCAACGAAGTTTTCAGAGTTGAGACCCTGTTCCTTCCACTGCGGGTTGGTGCATTTGGCGCCGTTCATCACGATGAAATCCGGCTTAAAGTTGGCCAGTTCTTCATCGTTCGGGCGAATAAACATGTTCTTGACGAAGTGTGCCTGCCAGGCCACTTCGGTAATGAAGCGTACGCTCAGACGCGTGTCGGCATTGGCGCCGCAGAACGCATCAACGATGAACAGACGTTTGTTGGAAAGCTGATGAGTGACCAGATCTTTCAGGTGCTGCCAGGTTTCCTGAGAGAGCGGTTTATTGTCGTTTTTACCGTTGCCTTTATCAGACCACCACACGGTATCGCGGGTTGTATCGTCACGAACGATATATTTATCTTTCGGCGAACGACCGGTAAAAATACCGGTATCGACGGCGATCGCGCCCAGATCGGTGAGTACGCCACGCTCATACCCTTCCAGAGTGGGATCGAGTTCTTCTTGATACAACGTATCGTAATCAGGGTTGTGGACGATATCCTGAACGTCATTGATACCATAAGCCTTGAGATCCTGCGGGGTTAAACCATTATTAACGCGCATGTCACTGCTCCTTAGCCAATAATATATACTGCTTCAAATTGTAGGGGTTCTTTCGGGGTATAGACCGCGACTAGGCTCATAGATTTACGTATCTCGACAAACGCCTTACTTACGAAAAACACGGTGACTCCTGTCACGAAACGTGCGTGATTATCTCAGGAAATTGGTCGTTGGTGGGGATGGATGTTTCTTATTGGTTAAAAAGTAATTAAAAAAACTGCCGAATTGTGAATGTAATCGCTTTCTGGAAAGAAAATTACGTAACTCTTTCAGTGAAAATCGATTCATCACGCGAGGAAATGGTTGACAACAGGCGCGGCGGAGGCGGAAAACCTCCGCCGCGGGCTTTGGCGGGCAGGATTATCAGTGAACCTGCGGGTCGGCCGGAGATGCGTTATTGCGAATCTCGGCGATATCCATGGCGTTGAAGAGGTAATGATTGCCGCAGTAATCGCAGTGCATATCAATTTCACCTTCGTCAGCGAGAATGCTGTCGATCTCTTCATCCGGCAGCGTTTTCAGCGCACCGGCGCAGCGTTCGCGGGAACAGGTACATTTAAATTCCACATTCTGCGGATCGTACACGGTCACTTCTTCTTCGTGATACAGGCGCCACAGGACGTCAGTCGCTGAGAGGGTAAACAGTTCCTCGGCTTTGATCGTCTCAGTCAGCGTTGCCAGATGGTCGAAATCATTGGCCTGCGTCTCTTGCGCCGGCATGACCTGAAGCAGCATGCCGCCCGCCATCAGCTTCCCTTCATGTTCGCCGGTGCGAATGATAAGGCGCGTTGGCAGCTGTTCTGAGCGCTGGAAATAATCTTCCAGGCAAGCCGCCAGGGTGTCACCTTCCAGACCGACCACGCCCTGATAGCGCTCGCCTTCATGCGGAGAGATGGTGATGACCAGATACCCGTTACCGACCAGCGTTTTCAGGTCCGCATCTTGCGGAATGTCGCCCTGAGTCCGCGCTACGCCGCGCAGCTGCTGCTGATTCGTGCCGTTAATAACCGCCAGAGACAGAGGACCATCGCCCTGCAGCTGCACGGTGATATCGCCGGCAAACTTCAGCGTTGCGGTCAGCAGGCTGGTGGCAACGAGCAGCTCTGCCAGCACGGTTTTGACCGGCTGCGGGTAGCTGTGGTTCGCCAGAATCTGTTCCAGGGTTTCCGAGACGGTCACCAGTTCACCGCGTACGGCATAGTTTTCAAACAGATAACGATGTAATTGATCGTGTTGAGTCATAATGGTCTCTCTTGCTGGCAACAGCGGTGCCTACAGGTATAGGCGATTACTCACTGTCGCCGTGTTTAAATCTCATCAGGTCGCGGCGTTCTTTCTTGTCCGGACGTCTGTCGGGATGCGGCATGGTTAGCGCGTTCATTTTGCGCGCCAGCGCCATTTTCTCGCGTTTCTCGATGCTTTCTGCCGTCTCTTCATACAGCGTGACGGCTTCACTGGCAGGTCGGCGCTGTTCCGTCATCCCTTTGACCAGCAGGATACGTTCGTCGTTGCCCTGGCGTAGCGTCAGGGTGGCGCCCAGCTCAACGACTTTCCCCGGCTTGCTGCGTTGTCCGTTGTAATGCACCTTGCCGCCTTCAATCATCTCGCGCGCCAGCGCGCGGGTTTTATAAATGCGGGCTGCCCAAAGCCACTTGTCCAGTCTGACGGCTTCGACGGGCTTCTCTTTCATGGCCTCTCCTGTGGGGTCAGCGAAGGGATCAGGCGCCGGTAGTCGTTCAGTCCCGGGTGGCGGGCATAGCTTTTTTCCGCCAGTCCGGAATCCGGATTCGTGACGCCCAGGCAGTAGCGAATACCAAACTGCGCCGCGGCATCGAGAATCGCCTCGCTATCGTCAACAAAGAGCGTTTTGCGCGCATCAAAGCCGGTCTCTTCCGCTACCGCACGCCACAAACGCTGATCTTCTTTCGGATAACCAAATGTGTGGGTAGAAAGTAATAAATCAAGGTGTGCGTCGAGACCGGTATGTTCAAGCTTTACCGCCAGATTGTGCGGATGGGCGTTGGTCAGCAGGATGCGCCGCTTGCCGCTGGCCTTGAGCGCATCAAGGAACGGGACGGTATCTTCACGCAGTGCGGCTCTTGGCCCCTGTTCGCTGGTCATCGCACGAATATCCAAATTCAGGCGCTCGCTCCAGTAGTCCAGACAGTACCAGTTTAGCGTATGCTGCACCGCGTGATACTCCTGGCGCATCGCCTCTTTGGCCTCCGACAGGTTAAGCCCACGTGCCGCCCCCCAGGTTTCAGGAACCAGCTTTTGCCAAAAATAGTTGTCGAAGGCGAGGTCAAGCAGCGTGCCATCCATATCCAGCAGAACGGTATCAACCTCCTGCCAGGCGATATCAAAATGCATGGTGAGTCTCCAGCGAGGGGTAATGCGCGACAGGGTATCACACCCCGCCGCGCAGAGAGTTACTCTTGATGTTCCGGCGAGGGGATGAGTACCGGATTCAGGCAGCTTTGGTAGTATTTCTGTATCTCTTCCATTCGCTGGCGATGACGCTGGTAGCGACGAATCGTCAGGACCCCGTGCCAGGACATGCAGCCCAGCATGGTCAGCAGAAGCAGCGTCGTGCCCAGATAGCGCCACAGGCCTGAACGGTCTGGAATGCGATGCAGGTTAATGTGCCGTGTGCCATTGGCATCGGTATAGAGACTGGTCACAATCCCCTCGGCGTGGAACGGCGTATGCATCAGCATTCGGGCCAGCCGCTGCAGTTCGCCCCACTGTTCCGGCGCCGGATAGTCATACAAGCTGGTGGTCGGCCACGGCTGACTCACCAGCTCGCTGCCTTCATCACTGACAATCAGGAAACCGCCGGGAGCCGGACTGTTAAGGGCCTGCGCCGCGCGTGAGGTTTCACGAATGACAAATGGCGCCGTTGAAGTGGTCACCAGATTTTCCAGCGATTCAGCGCTTACCGGGCGCAGCAGAACGTTGACGCCATCCAGCTTGCCCGAGTTGGCGCGTTTGGTCAGCGTTTCCCAGTTCCGCGTATTACCGAGGTTAACCAGCGCGTTTTTCAAACGGGTACAGTCATCTTTTGCCGCACACAGATTGTTGGTTTTAATGACGATATCGCCAAAATCATCCAGCAGCACCATCCCGGATTGCTGAATCGCCGAGCGCAGCGTGGGGCTGACGCGCGAATCATCGTCCGGATCGGGATGGAGCTGACGCTGCACGGATTGCATCAGCGCCGTGGCTTTGCTGACGACGTCGGACTCCGGGAGCGGCAGGGGAGGCGCGTCATTCCAGATGATCTGCGAGCAATCAAACGGCATAAACGGCGAGTTCTCTTTCGCCGTCCAGCTATCCGGCGAGTGGATATTGCAGGTTCCGGTACCTTGCAATCGCAGCGTATCGCCAATACGCACCTGCGACTTCTCCAGTTGGGCGACGGTCGTCGCTTCCACGGTTTGCGCCCCTTTCAACCAGGAAAGCGTAAACTTAAACGGCATATTCAACGGCACGCTGGCCCACAGCATCACGACCACCAGCAGCGCGCCGATAGCGATAATGGCGCTACGCAGCCAGTACTGCAGCGGGAAGTGTTTCACTTCATCGTGCAGCGACAGGAAGCGCCCCTGGCGCACGACGTGGCGGCTGAGATAGATATCGATATCCGTCTGCTGGCCGAGATCCTGGGCAATCCACGGCTGCCAGTGGCGCGGATAGATCAGATCGATAATCCCCAGGGAGATATTATTGATCTGCTCCTGGTCATTCTCGCCAAACAGACCCCAGCGTTTGGGCATCCCGCGCAGGCAGTGGATCTCCCGGAGCGACGTTTTACGCGGCGGCGCATAGATCCCCCACAGGCCCGCCGCCAGTAACAGCAGCCCGCCGACCAGTAGCCACGGGGTAAAAACATAGGGGCTTATCAGGCTGAAGTAAAACAGCAGGAACGAGGTGACGATAAAGATAGCCTCACGCAGCCCATCCGGGCGGCTCAGCGCGTGCTCCTCCGGCGTTTCCTGGCGAATGCTCAACAGCTCTATCTGCTCGCTCTCTTCCCCGCGGATTGACGCCTGGGTTGACGATGTCCGTTCAAGGGCGTAACTGCGGCTCTCCTGCGGGTAGTCGCTGAGCGCGTGGCCATTGAGCGCAATGACCAGCGGCAGGCTGTCGGTAGGAATCAGCTCAACGCTATTTTCATCATTGATATGCTGCTCTAAGAAGGGAGGGAGATGCACCTCCACCGAGTCGAGGAAGTAGCGCCATTTGTTCGGGTCATCTGTGGTAATGCCATAGCGCGTAATGGCGCGGGTCACCGTGAAGACGGTATCGCTCTGTTGGGTGAGAGACAGTACGGCAGGGGCAACGCTTGCCCCCGACGCCGGCATCTGACGGGCGTTGTTGAGACCTTCAAGGTACTTTTCCACCGCGCGGCGTTCTGGCTCAGAAAGCGTGCGGGTGACGGCATCGCTAAAGGCATGCAGGAGGGGGAGGCGGCGACGCCTGGCATGCGATCGATACCACCACCCGATAAGCAATGCGCAGATTAGCAGAGCTGTGAAAGAAATCAGAAAGGTGCCCATGCCCATCCCATCGTAGTTATTCTTTTCTTACAGGTGTCTTTAGTTGCTTAACACTTTGCGTGAACCTGCAGGGTGCTCTCGGCAGATATCGTATGTATACGGGAAAATTTATTGTGCGATACAGCAGCATACAAGCTTATCAAAATCGTGAAAATTCAGGAATCAGTAAATTCTCAAAAACATTTCAACCTATTGACTTTTTTATCTTTCTGATTCCCGGATTTTGAGAGCAGAAGTTGCAACTATGTAAATAAGTGGCGAATTGAATTGCCGAAACCGTGCTGCGTATCGCACAATGACTCCTGGAATCACAGCATAGATCGATAACAATGAGCAAATCATTACAAAAACCCGCCATTCTCAATGTTGAAACAGTAGCGCGTTCGCGTCTTTTTAACGTTGAAAGCGTGGACCTCGAGTTCAGCAACGGCGTGCGTCGCGTTTATGAACGCATGCGCCCTTCGACGCGTGAAGCCGTGATGATTGTACCGATTGTTGATGACCATCTCATTCTGATCCGTGAATATGCCGTTGGCACCGAATCTTATGAACTGGGGTTTTCTAAAGGGCTGATTGATCCGGGTGAAACCGTCATGGAAGCCGCGAACCGTGAGCTGAAAGAAGAGGTGGGTTTCGGCGCTAATAAGCTGACGTTCCTGAAAAAACTGAGCATGGCACCGTCCTATTTCTCCAGCCAGATGAATATTCTGGTGGCAGAAGATCTGTACCCGGAATCGCTGCCCGGCGATGAGCCGGAACCTTTACCGCAGGTACGCTGGCCGCTGTCGCAGCTGATGACGCTGCTCGATGATGAAGATTTTAACGAAGCGCGCAACGTCAGCGCCCTGTTTTTGGTCCGTGAGTGGCTACGGGCTCAGGGACGCCTGTAGACGTCCGGCCTGCAAACAAGAAACAGAAAAAAAGCGCCCGCAGGCGCTTTTTTTGTCAGAACAGTTCGTGGGTTTCCCCGCCGCCGTCGGTGATCGTGGTCCCCACCTCATGCACCGCCTGATGGGTCGGCTGTGTGCCATCAATGAAGTATTCGGCGCGGCTGTTGCCGCCGCTCGCCAGCTGGCCGGTGCTGCGGTCGATATTGACCGTGACCACGCCAGGCGGCGGGGTTAATGGCTCTTCAGGTACGCCTTCCAGTACGCGTTTCATAAAGTCATCCCAGGCTGGCTGGGCGCTTTTGGCTCCCCCCTCATAGCCGGAGATCTGATCTTTAATCGCGCCGGATGCGGTGGTCCGCCCCAGATCGCGGCGGTGATCGTCAAATCCAATCCATACCGACGTCACCACGCCCGGACCGTAGCCGGAGAACCACGCATCTTTTGAGCTGTTGGTGGTCCCCGTTTTACCGCCGATATCGTGGCGCTGCAGATCGCGACCGGCGCGCCAGCCGGTCCCCATCCAGCCCGGTTCGCCGAAGATGTTACTGTTCAGGGCGCTCTTAATCAGGAATGACAGTGGTGTGCTGATCACATGCGGCGCGTATTCCGCAGAACCGGTTTGCGCAACCAGTGCCTGGTTAACCTGTTCAAGCTCTGGCTGCGGCGACACCGCGGCGTTCTGCGGTGTTGCAGAGGTCGCGACATCTTCGACATCTTTATTTTCCAGCACGTCGGATTTCGGCGTCTCGCCGTAAATAACCGGCAGGTTGCACTGCGGACAGGCAACTTTAGGCCGCTCTTCAAAGATCACGCCGCCCTGATCGGTCTCGATTTTGCTGATAAAGAATGGCGTTATCAGGAAGCCGCCGTTGGCCATCACCGAATAACCACGCGCAACCTGCATCGGCGTAAAGGATGCCGATCCCAGCGCCAGCGACTCGGTATGCACGATATTTTGCGCCGGGAAACCGAAACGCTGTAGATATTCCGCCGCGTAATCCACGCCCATGGCGCGCATGGCGCGAACCATCACCACGTTCTTCGACTCTCCCAGCCCCTGACGCAAGCGAATAGGGCCAGCGTACTGCGGCGGGGAGTTTTTCGGCTGCCAGTCGGAACCTGCACCGGCGTCCCAACGGGAAATCGGCACATCGTTAAGCATACTGGCCAGCGTCAGACCTTTATCCATCGCCGCGGTGTAGAGGAACGGCTTAATGTTTGAGCCCACCTGGCGCAGGGCCTGGGTTGCGCGGTTGAATTTACTTTGATTGAAGTCGAACCCGCCGACCAGCGCGATAATGGCGCCATTCTGCGGGTTAATCGAAACCAGCGCCGAGTTCACATCCGGTACCTGCGACAACCACCAGCCGTCGCCGACCTGGCGGACCCAAATTTGCTGCCCGGACTGCAGGACATCGGTGACCTTGCGCGGCGTCGCCCCTTGCTGGGTATCGGAGATAAAACGACGCGCCCAGCGGACGCCCTGCATATTCAGGGTGACCGACGTTCCATTACTTAATAGCGCGTGCGCTTCCTGCGGATTTGCCGAGGTAATCACCGCCGGAGCAAGCGGCCCGTAGCCGGGCTGGTTTTTCAGCGAGGCGATGATTTTCGCCTGATCCCAGGGCGCTTCCCCCTCTTTCCACAGCACGTTGGCCGGACCGCGGTAGCCGTGGCGCATATCGTAATCCAGCACGTTATTGCGCACGGCCTGCTGAGCCGACTGCTGATTTTTACGCGTGATGGTGGTGTAAACGCGGTAGCCATCTTCATACGCCTGCTCGCCATAACGGTTGACCATCTCCTGGCGGACCATCTCACTGAGATACGGCGCGGAGAAGGCGATTTCCGGTGCGTGGTAGCGGGCGTCAATGGCTTCGCTGCGCGCCTGATCGTATTGCGTCTGCGTGATATAGCCTTCGTTCAGCATACGTGCCAGAACAACGTTACGACGCGCGGTCGCGCGGTCTATGGAATAGAGCGGGTTAAACGTCGAGGGTGCTTTAGGCAGCCCGGCGATAACGGCCATTTCGCTCAGGCTAAGCTGGTCGATGGATTTACCAAAGTAAACCTGCGCCGCCGCGCCGACGCCATAGGCGCGGTAGCCGAGATAGATTTTATTCAGATACAGCTCAAGGATTTCGTCTTTATTCAGCAACTGCTCGATGCGAATCGCCAGGAAGGCTTCTTTAATCTTACGCATCAGCGTCTTCTCTGGGCTCAGGAAGAAGTTACGCGCTAACTGCTGGGTAATCGTACTGGCGCCCTGTGAGGCATGGCCTGAGAACATAGCGACGCTGGCTGCACGGAAAATACCGACCGGATCGACGCCGTGATGTTCATAGAAGCGACTATCTTCGGTGGCAATAAACGCTTTAATCAGCTCGGGCGGCATGTTTTGCAGCGTGACGGGAATACGGCGTTTCTCGCCATACTGCGCAATAAGCTCGCCATCCGCGCTATAGACCTGCATCGGGATCTGCAAACGCACATCCTTCAAGGTCGCAACGTCAGGGAGTTGCGGCTCAATATATTTGTAGAGGCCAAAAACCGAGCCTGCTCCCAGCAGTACGCAACAGACTGCAAGGATCAATAGATACTTTACGAACTTCACCGGAGATTTCCCATTAAGTTTAATTTGGGCAGTTTATAAACAAACGCGCGGTAGTATAAAGGCAAGCCTGGTGCATTGATAGAGTCGAGCCGTAATGGCGGACAAGGAGATCGTAAGCATGGCTTTCAGCAACTGGCGAATCGGGATGCATATTCAGCAGGACGCGATAGTGCTGGTCGCACTGCGCTACGCGCGTTCCCGTTGGGCGTTATGCCGCTGGTGGGATATCGAACTGGCGCCCGGCATCGTGCGTCATGGCATGGTGGTTGACGTGGTTGCGCTGGCCGAACGGTTGCAGAACTGGCGGCGGGAGCTGCCTTTGCAGCATCAGGTCAGCATTGCGTTTCCGGCCAGCCGAACGCTACAAAAACAGCTACCGCGTCCGCAGCTGTCTCTCAGCGACAGGGAGCGGGCAACCTGGATAGCCAGCGTGATGGCGCAACAGCTGGAGATGCCCGCTGCCTCGCTATGCGTCGATTATTGCGCCGCGCCGGCAAAGAACGAGTGGCGGGTGACGGCGGCGCAGCGCCTGGATATCGACGTGCTACGCCAGCTCGCCGCCCGCCTGAAACTGCGCATCGCGGGAATTGTACCGGACGCCAGCGCGCTGGCGGCATTTCTCCCCTGGCTACCCTCCGGTTCGCAAGGCCTGGCATGGCGCCACGATCCTCATTGGCTGTGGGCAACGCGGGAGGGCTGGGGCAGTTTGCCGTGCGCTGAAGCCTCTTCTTTTTCACAACTCTCCCTGCTGATCGATGGTCAATCAATCCAGCACTGCGCCACCCGTACTGACGATGAGACCTCTTTTGACCCCTGGCGCGTGATTGATCGCCTGCAGCCTCCGTTGCCGGACTGCGGAGAGCGCTATGCCGTGGCGATTGGGCTGGCGTTAGGGGGTCGGTAACGATGACGATGGCGGTGAATTTTTTGCCATGGCGTGAAGCGCGTCGCCGCCAGCGGCTGCGTGTCACGCTGCTGTACGCGGCGGGGTTGCTATTGATCTTACTGACGGTTGCCCAGGTTCACCGGGCAGAACGTCATGCGGTTGAGGCGCTGGCTGCGGTGAGAGCCGCGGCTGAAAACCAGCTCAGTTCCGCGCTCCGGCAACGCGAAAACAGCATGCTGGAGCGGCAGCAGCAAGTACAGCGGCAGCGCCTGCGACAGCAAAGACGGGCATTAACCGAGGCCTGGCAACCCCGATTGCGGGCAATCGCCGCGCAGTTACCGGAGCAGGCCTGGTTAACCCGGCTGGAATACCAGCGCGATACCCTGATGTTAAGCGGTCTGGCGCTGAATCTTAACGCCGTGGCGGGGCTGGAAAAAGCGCTGAACGCGGTTGCCGGGTTCAAACCAGCCAGAGCCGGTGAAACGCGCCGCGGTGAACAGGGGCGCTGGCAGTTTCGCTTTTCCCTGAGCGGAGAACACGCTGATGCAGGCACTCATTGAACGTGGAATGACGGCATTTTTTTCTCTGCGTGGCGGGTGGCTCGCGCTGCCGATTGTTCTGGGGCTGGTCGCGGTAATTTTTTTGCGGCTGCCAGCTTCGCCTCCACCGCCAGAAACCGACGGACATCTCCGTCTGCGCCAGCAGTGGCTTCGCTTAATGCCGCTGCGAACCGCCTTGCAAAATATCCCCCCGGATGAGCGAAAGCGATTGCTGTTCTCCCCGATTGCACTGCCGGTATCAGGTGCCATGCTGGTGACCTGGCGCCCGTCGGGGCGCGGTGGTGAGCTGCTGCTGGAGGCCAGCTGGCAGGCGGTCCCAGCGCTGTTTTCCTGGCTGGCGGAGTGTGGGATGCGCGTAACGGGTTTTTCGCTGCGACCGGAAAAAGAGGCGCTCCTGATGACGCTGCAGCTGGAGGCCGAAGATGTGGAGTAAGGGCGGGCGTCTGCTGTGGCTGCTTGCGCTGCCGCTTCCATTGTTGGCCGACGAGCGCGATCCGTTTCTGCCTGCGGAGGATCGCTGCCAGACGGCACAGCTGGCGCAATGGCGCTATGGTGGCGCGGTCGGTCATCCGCACTATTGGGTGGGCTATTTACTGGACCATCGCAGCCAATGGCGCCGGGTGCGACAAGATGACGTTTTGCCGGGGGGCTGGCGAATCCGTGTGCTGACGGCGGAGCGGGTTGAAATAACAACAGGGCCTGGATGCGAACCCGCGCATTGGGCATGGCTGCGCGAAAAAGGAGTAAAACATGATGCGATGGATAAGCCTGCTGTTTCTGCTGCTGCCAGCGATAGCGACGGCAAAAAATGAGAACCCCGTGTCGCTGGTGGTTGATGATGTGCCGGTTGCCCAGGTGCTGCAAACGCTGGCCGGGATGCAGCAAAAAAATCTGGTCGTGGCGCCTGACGTCAGCGGTACGGTGTCGCTTCATCTGAAAAACGTGCCCTGGCAGCAGGCATTGCGCGCGGTGACTGATAGCGCCGGGCTGATATCTAACCAGCAGGGCACGGTACTGTATGTGCATACTCTGGCCTGGCAAAATACGCGGCAGGCGCAACAAGAGGCGGCGCGCGCGAAGCAATTGCAGAACCTGCCTTTGCAGAGGCAGAGCGTGGTGCTGCAGCATGCCGATGCGAGCGAGCTGGTAAAGGCTGGGGATAAATTGCTCAGCGCCCGAGGAAGCCTGACGGTGGATAAACGCACCAATCGCCTGTTCATTTACGACGATGCTTCACATCTGTCGGCGCTGGTGGCGTGGGCTCAGGAGATGGATCTGCCGGTCGGTCAGGTCGAGCTGGCGGCACATATCGTCTCGATGAGTGAAACCAGCCTGCGTGAGCTGGGGGTGAAATGGAGCATGGCCGAAGCCAGCAGCGCGCCGGGTTCCGGTAAGCTGACGACCTTAAGCAGCCATCAGGCGGTGAACGACGCCAGCACCCGCGTGGGGTTTAATATCGGCCGCCTGAGCGGGCGATTGCTGGAGCTGGAGCTTTCGGCGCTGGAACAAAAACAGCAGGTGGAAATTATCGCCAGCCCGCGTTTGCTGGCCTCTCATATGCAACCCGCCAGCATCAAACAGGGGAGTGAAATCCCCTATCAGGTCTCCAGCGGGGAAAGCGGCGCCACGGCGATTGAGTTTAAAGAGGCGGTACTGGGAATGGAGGTCACGCCAACGGTTCTGCAACAGAATCGCGTGCGCCTGAAACTGCGCATTACGGAGAATACGCCGGGCCAGGTTCTGAAACAGGAAAATGGCGAAGCGTTGGCTATCGATAAACAGGAAATTGAGACCCAGGTTGAAGTGAAAAGCGGCGAAACGCTGGCTCTGGGCGGAATATTTTCGCAAAAAAAGAAATCTGCCCGCGACAGCGTTCCGCTACTGGGTGATATCCCGCTGCTCGGTCAGCTGTTTCGTCGTGACGGTAAAGATAACGAACGGCGTGAACTGGTTGTCTTCATTACTCCACGAATTCTGGCAGTGCATTAAGCGGTTTTTCTTGCTAAACACGTTTCAGGTGTTTGACGTGAGGACGGATTTAGCATACAAGGGGTACCGATTTGAGAGTCGGGTTCGGCATCAATCCTCCCTTTTTGTCCGGTGATTTATCCACAAGATCATTCAGGATGCGTCGAGGCTACCCCCAGAAACATAGATAACTATGCAGCTGGAGGCGGATAAGTGCAGCCGACGGCGAGGTAGTTTGAATAATGACGAGTATATTCAGTTGCCAAACCTGCCTGAGTATTGAGATAATTTTTAGTCTGACTCTCGCTCTATTGCATATGAGGTTTCAGTTCATGTCCTGCTGCGCTGGGTATTCGCGAAGCGGGTTTACCATTAACGAATAGTCTTAGTAGTACCGAAAAAATGGCAGAGAAACGCAATATCTTTCTGGTTGGGCCTATGGGTGCCGGCAAAAGCACTATTGGGCGCCAGTTAGCCCAACAGCTCAATATGGAATTTTACGATTCTGATCAAGAGATTGAGAAACGCACTGGCGCAGATGTGGGCTGGGTTTTCGATGTCGAAGGTGAAGACGGCTTCCGCGACCGTGAAGAGAAGATCATCAATGAGTTGACGGAAAAACAGGGAATCGTGCTGGCGACTGGCGGCGGCTCTGTGAAATCCCGTGAAACGCGTAACCGTCTCTCCGCCCGCGGCGTGGTGGTGTACCTGGAAACCACGATCGAAAAGCAGCTTGCCCGTACGCAGCGTGATAAAAAGCGTCCTCTATTACAAGTTGAAGCGCCGCCTCGCGAAGTTCTTGAAGCGTTGGCCGACGAACGCAACCCACTGTATGAAGAGATTGCTGACGTCACTATCCGTACCGACGATCAGAGCGCAAAAGTAGTGGCAAACCAGATTATTCATATGCTGGAAAGCAATTGATTCTGGCTTAATAAAGAGCGTCAGAGTAAAAGCAACTGAGGTGGACGTCGCGTTATGGAGAGGCTTACTGTAACCCTCGGGGAACGTAGTTACCCGATTACCATCGCGGCTGGTTTGTTTAACGATCCAGCTTCCTTCCTGCCACTGAAATCAGGCGACCAGGTTATGCTGGTTACCAATGAAACGCTGGCGCCGCTTTATCTGGATAACGTTCGCTCTGTACTGGAGCAGGCGGGGGTTAAGGTCGATAGCGTCATTCTACCCGACGGCGAGCAGTACAAAAGCCTGACGGTAATGGACTCCGTCTTTACCGCTTTACTGCAAAAACCGCACGGTCGTGACACCACTCTGGTGGCGCTCGGTGGCGGCGTGGTCGGCGATTTAACCGGCTTTGCTGCGGCTAGCTATCAGCGCGGCGTGCGTTTTATCCAGATTCCCACCACTCTGCTGTCGCAGGTGGACTCTTCGGTCGGCGGCAAGACGGCCGTCAATCACCCTCTTGGTAAGAACATGATTGGTGCCTTCTGGCAGCCGGTTTCCGTGGTCGTCGATCTCAACTGTCTTAAGACGTTGCCGGCCCGTGAACTCTCTTCCGGACTGGCCGAAGTGATCAAATACGGCATTATCCTCGACGGTGAGTTTTTCAACTGGCTGGAAAGCAATATCGATGCGCTGATGGCGCTTGATGAGAAGGCGATGGCGTACTGTATTCGCCGTTGTTGTGAGCTGAAAGCCGAAGTTGTCGCTGCCGACGAGCGCGAAACCGGGTTACGTGCTTTACTCAATCTTGGACATACTTTTGGCCATGCTATTGAAGCCGAAATGGGCTACGGTAACTGGTTACACGGCGAGGCCGTTGCTGCTGGCATGGTGATGGCCGCGCATACGTCCGAGCGATTAGGTCAGTTCAGCGCACAGGATACACAGCGTATTGTGACGCTGCTGCAGCGTGCGGGCTTGCCGGTACGTGGGCCGCAGGAGATGACTGCGCAGGCGTATCTGCCCCACATGATGCGTGATAAAAAGGTGCTGGCAGGCGAAATGCGGCTGGTGCTACCGCTGGCAATAGGGAAAAGCGAAGTTCGCGGCGGAGTGTCGCATGATGTAGTTCTTGGCGCGATTGCTGATACTCAGTTAGCGCAACAATAAGAAGGTCTAGCCGCGTCCGCGCGGCGTTATCATTTCGGGTGACATGCAATAGTCGTGAGCATAAGCCTTTTAGTGGGGTGTTAAATGGATGAATTAAAACCAGAAGACGATCTGAAAGCCGATCGCAGCGATCGTCGTACTGGTCGTTCCCGTCAATCTTCCGAGCGCGATAGCGATCCGCAGATCAATTTTGATGATGTCGATCTTGATGCGGACGACAGCCGTCCGACGCGCGCCAGCAAAGCACGCCGTGAGCGCGATGAAGAAGAGTATGAAGCGGACGTAGAGTCTGAAGACGAGTCCGAAGAGCAGCCGGTTGAGCGTCGCCCGCGCAAGCGCAAGAAAGCGCCCGCGAAGCCAGCCTCCCGCCAGTATATTATGATGGGGGTGGGGATTCTCGTGCTGCTGCTGCTGATCGTTGGCATTGGCTCTGCGCTGAAGTCGCCATCCTCTTCCAGTGAACAAACCGCGTCAGGCGAGAAGAGCATTAATCTGTCAGGCGATCAGTCTGACAATGGACAGTCTGGTAATGGTCAGCCTGCCGCTCAGGGCCAGACAGCGGCGAACAACCCGCAGCAGGATGTTTCTCTGCCGCCGATCGCGTCTAACCCGACTCAGGGCCAGACTGCCGCCGAGCCGCAGGGACAGCAGCGTGTTGAGGTTCAGGGCGATCTAAATAATGCCTTGACTCAGCAGCAGGGCCAGATTGACAGCGCCGTTGCGAACTCCACGCTGCCGACTGAACCGGCGACCGTTGCTCCTGTTCGTAATGGCGCCGTTCCACGCCAGGCAACAACGGAACATCAGACTGCCGCCGCTCAGCGTCCGGTAGAGCGCAAGCATACGGTGATTGAGCCGAAACCGGTGGCGAAAGCGCCAGTTGAAGCGAAACCGGTCCAGTCTAAGCGTGTCGAAAGCACCGCAGCAGCCACGCCGGTGAAAGCGCCTGTCGCTCAGCCGGAAAAACCGGTTGCCACCGCACAGACGACTAAGCCGACGACAACCGCGACCGCACCTGCGGCTACCGCTGCGGCGACGGCGGCTCCGGCGGCGACTGCCGGGGGTAAAACCGCGGGCGATGTCAGCTCGATGAAATCGGCGCCGGCGGGTAACTACACTCTGCAACTCAGCAGCTCCTCCAACTACAACAACCTGAATAGCTGGGCGAAGAAAGAGAAGCTGGATAAATATGTCGTCTACGAGACTACGCGTAACGGTCAGCCATGGTATGTACTGGTCAGCGGTATCTATGCTTCGAAAGATGAAGCGAAGCGTGCTGTCGCCACTCTGCCAGCGGATGTGCAGGCGAAAAACCCGTGGGCGAAACCGCTGCATCAGGTGCAGGCCGATCTGAAGTAAGTGCGGTGTAGTCTTAAGCGCAGGATGCTGTCGGAGCTTTCTCCACAGCCGGAGAATGTGGTAATTAGTTAGGCAGCATGTGAAAAAGAATCGCGCTTTTCTGAAATGGGCAGGGGGGAAATACCCCCTGCTTGACGATATTAAAAAACATTTGCCGCAAGGCGATTGTCTGATTGAGCCCTTTGTTGGCGCAGGGTCGGTATTTCTTAATACCGACTTTTCTCGTTATATTCTGGCGGACATCAACAGCGACCTGATCGGTCTTTACAACATCGTTAAATTGCAGACGGATGAATACGTTGCGGCGGCGCGAGACATGTTTACGCCCGAGAATAACGCAGCAGAGCCGTACTACCAGTTCCGTACTGAATTCAACGAAAGCCAGGATCCGCTGCGGCGTGCGGTGCTGTTCCTGTATCTGAACCGCCATGGTTACAATGGCCTGTGTCGCTATAATCTGCGCGGCGAATTTAACGTCCCGTTTGGCCGTTATAAGAAGCCCTACTTCCCGGAAGCTGAGCTGTATCATTTTGCCCAAAAGGCGCAGAATGCGTACTTCTATTGCGAATCGTATGCCGACAGCATGGCGCGTGCGGACGGTTCTTCAGTGGTCTATTGCGATCCCCCGTATGCGCCATTGTCGTCTACCGCCAATTTTACGGCCTATCATACGAACAGCTTTAACGCTGAGCAGCAGGCCCATCTGGCGCAGCTGGCGGAGAACCTGCTGGAGCAGCGGGTTCCGGTTCTGATTTCCAACCACGATACGGCGCTAACGCGCGAATGGTATCGTCAGGCTAAACTGCATGTCGTCAAAGTGCGACGCAGTATCAGCAGCAACGGTGGTACACGAAAGAAGGTGGACGAGCTTCTGGCTCTTTACCGTCCGCCCAAGACTAAATAATTTCAAGGAGATGCGGATGAAGCAGTATTTGATTGCCCCTTCGATTCTGTCGGCTGATTTTGCCCGCCTGGGTGAAGATACCGCCAAAGCGCTGGCTGCAGGTGCGGACGTTGTGCACTTTGACGTGATGGACAACCACTACGTGCCGAATCTGACCATCGGCCCTATGGTTCTGAAAGCACTACGCAACTACGGCATCACCGCCCCGATCGACGTGCACCTGATGGTGAAACCGGTCGACCGCATCATCCCTGATTTCGCCGCGGCGGGTGCCAGCATCATCACCTTCCACCCCGAAGCCTCTGAGCACGTCGATCGCAGCCTGCAGCTTATCAAAGAACATGGCTGTAAAGCCGGCCTGGTGTTTAACCCGGCCACGTCGCTGAGCTACCTTGATTATGTGATGGATAAGCTGGACGTGATCCTGCTGATGTCCGTTAACCCGGGTTTCGGCGGCCAGTCGTTTATCCCCCAGACTCTGGATAAACTGCGTGAAGTGCGGCAGCGCATCGATGCGTCGGGTTATGACATTCGTCTGGAAGTCGACGGCGGCGTGAAGGTCAGCAACATTGCGGATATTGCGGCGGCAGGCGCGGATATGTTTGTTGCCGGTTCGGCGATTTTCGATCGTCCGGACTACAAGGAGGTTATTGATCAAATGCGTAGTGAATTAGCAAAGGTTAGTCATGGATAAATTACACTCTGTTCGCGGTGTCGCCTTTGACCTTGACGGCACGCTGGTCGACAGCGCGCCGGGTTTGACGGCTGCGGTTGATAGCGCGCTCTATGCGCTGGAGCTGCCGATGGCGGGCGAGGCGCGCGTCGTCACCTGGATCGGTAACGGGGCGGATGTTCTGATGGAGCGGGCCCTGAACTGGGCGCGTCAGGAGCGCGCAACTCAGCGTGCCGCGATGGGGAAACCTTCCGTCGATCATGACGATATTCCCCAGGCAGAGCAGCTAATGGTGCTGCGCAAGCTGTTCGATCGCTACTATGCTGAAGCGGCGGAAGAGGGCAGTTTTCTGTTCCCGTCGGTGGCTGATACGCTCGGCGCACTGCATGCGAAAGGCCTGCCGCTGGCGCTGGTGACCAACAAGCCGACGCCGTTCGTTGCACCAATTCTCGAAGCGTTGGATATCGCGAAATATTTTACGGTCGTCATCGGCGGTGATGATGTGAAGAATAAAAAACCCCATCCGGATCCGCTGCTGCTTGTGGCGCAGAAGCTGGGGCTGGCGCCTGCTGAGCTGCTGTTCGTTGGTGATTCACGTAATGATATCCAGGCGGCTAAAGCCGCTGGCTGCCGCTCTATCGGGCTGACCTACGGGTATAACTACGGCGAGTCGATTGCGCTCAGCGAACCGGACTACATTTTCGACCAATTTAATGAACTCTTGCCCGCACTCGGGCTACCGTACAGTGAAACTCAGGAATTGAAAAATGACTAAGCCCATCGTTTTTAGTGGCGCACAGCCCTCAGGTGAATTGACCATTGGCAACTATATGGGTGCGCTGCGTCAGTGGGTGAGCATGCAGGATGATTATCACTGCATCTACTGCATCGTGGATTTGCATGCCATCACCGCGCGTCAGGATCCTGAGAAACTGCGTAAAGCGACGCTGGATACTCTGGCGCTTTACCTGGCATGTGGTATCGATCCTGAGAAAAGCACCATCTTCGTTCAGTCGCACGTGCCGGAGCACGCGCAGCTGGGCTGGGCGCTGAACTGCTACACCTATTTCGGTGAACTGAGCCGTATGACCCAGTTCAAAGACAAGTCGGCGCGCTATTCGGAAAACATTAACGCCGGTCTGTTTGACTATCCGGTGCTGATGGCGGCGGACATTCTGCTGTATCAGACCAACCAGGTTCCGGTCGGCGAAGATCAGAAACAGCACCTCGAGTTGAGCCGCGATATCGCGCAGCGCTTCAACGCCCTTTACGGCGAAGTGTTTAAAGTGCCTGAGCCGTTTATTCCTAAATCCGGCGCCCGCGTGATGTCCCTGCTTGAGCCGACCAAGAAAATGTCCAAGTCAGACGACAACCGCAATAACGTGATCGGCCTGCTGGAAGACCCGAAATCGGTGGTGAAGAAGATCAAGCGTGCAATGACCGACGGTGATGAGCCGCCTGTTGTTCGCTATGACCAGCAGAATAAAGCCGGCGTTTCCAACCTGCTGGATATCCTCTCGGGCGTTACCGGGCAGAGTATTCCGCAGCTGGAGCAGCATTTCGAAGGCAAAATGTATGGTCACCTGAAAGGCGAAGTCGCTGATGCGGTGTCCGGTATGCTGCTGGAGCTGCAGGAGCGCTATAACCGCTTCCGTAACGACGAAGCGCTCCTCAATCAGGTGATGAGAGACGGGGCTGAAAAAGCCAGCGCGCGCGCGTCGCAAACGCTGAAAGCGGTCTATGAAGCCATTGGTTTTGTGGCTAAGCCGTAAGCGATAGCCGGGCGAGAGACAGCAAAGGGCGGATAAATTCCGCCCTTTTGTATTTTAAGCGTGTGCGATAGATGTTTACCGGTCAGTTTCGCCGCGTCCGCGTCCGCGTCCGCGTCCGCGTCCGCGAGCCTGAGCCGGGTTAAGTATCAGTGATGTGAGAACCAGTTCAGCTTGTCGCGCAGGCTGACTACGCGGCCAACGATAATCAGCGCCGGACTGGCCATTTGCTGCGCCAGAATATCCAGCTGATCTAAGGTGCCGGAGACCACTCTTTGGCTGACCGCCGTGCCGTTCTCAACGATAGCCGCGGGCATATCCGCGGCCATGCCGTGAGCAATCAGGTTCTCTCTGATAGCTGAGGCCTGGTTCAGCCCCATGTAAAACACCAGCGTCTGTTTCTCTACCGCCAGGTTTTGCCAATCCAGCTCGCCGCCAGTCTTCAGATGGCCGGTGATCAGGCGGACCCCCTGGGCGAAATCGCGATGGGTCAACGGGATACCAGAATAGGCGGAACAGCCTGAAGCCGCGGTAATGCCTGGCACCACCGAGAAGGGGATTCCGGCGTGGCACAGGGTTTCCAGCTCTTCGCCGCCACGGCCAAAAATAAAGGGATCGCCGCCTTTCAGACGCACCACGCGACGTCCGTTCTGCGCCTCGCGCAGCAGGATCTGGTTAATCTCTTCCTGCGGCACGCAGTGATAGCCCGCGCGTTTGCCGACGAAAATCCGATCGGCGTCGCGACGTACCAGATTCATAATGTCGTCGGAGACCAGACGGTCATACACCACGACATCAGCCTGCTGAATCTGCTGGAGCCCTTTGAGGGTTAGCAGCCCGGCATCGCCGGGGCCGGCGCCGACCAGCACCACTTCGCCGCGATGATCCAGCGGCTCCGTCAGCAGTTGCTCGGTAGTATCGGCAACGGCCTGGCGGTCTTCATTGGCCAGCGATTGCGCCAGACGGTCGTTGACGAACAGCTTTTCCCAGAAACGTCGGCGTTCGCCGACCGTCGCAAACTGTTTTTTCACCCGCGAACGCAGCTGGCCGGCATAGCGGGCCAACTGGCCTAAATGGAGCGGCAGAATCGACTCCAGCTTTTCGCGCAGCAGACGCGCCAGTACCGGTGAGGTACCGCCAGAGGAGACGGCGACCATCAGCGGCGAGCGGTCAATGATCGACGGCATAATAAAGCTGGCCTGCTGCGGCGCATCCACCACGTTACAGAATATCCGCCGCGCCTCGGCGGCGTCGCTGACCTGCTGATTGACATCCTCATCGTCGGTGGCGGCGATGGCCAGCCAGCAGGGGTCGAGAAGCGCCGGGTTAAACGGCGCTTGCACCAGGGTCAGCATCTGCGAATCAGCCCACACATGGAACTGCGGCGAGAACGTCAGCGCGTTGACTGTGACTCTGGCGCCGGCATCGAGCAGCAGGCGCGCCTTGCGTTCGGCAACATCACCGCCGCCGACCAGTAAGCAGTCGCGATCGCGCAGCTGACAGAAAATAGGTAAGTGATCCACGGAACATCCTCGCAGCAAAGCAGTGGGAGAGGGTAAGCGGTCGTAGCATAGCAGCAGAGGGAGGGCACAATATACGATTTTTCGGGCGCCTACCGCTTAGTTGGCATAAGAAGAAAATATGGCTCCCGCCGGGGCGCGGCGGGAACCTCAGGGCATCATGCCTTCAGCTGAACGTTGCCGTCTTTTACGCGCGAGTCAAAATGCGCTATGGAGTGGCTTTCATCTTCCATGCACAGGCCGTCGCGCAGACGAAAGCGCTGTTTCTTCAATGGGCTGGCGACCCACAGTTCACCCTCATGTTCGGCAATGATGCCTCGCGACAGCACGCTGGCATTGAAGAACGGGTCAATATTGCTGATCGCATAGACCCGATCGTCGTGGTAAGGCCGGAACAGGGCGACCTGCTGCTGGCCCAGCAGCGCGCAGACGCCGGTTGCAGGCAGAATATCGTCAATCTTGCAGATGTTTACCCACTGGCTCATGCGTTTTCCTCCACCAGAGTGACCGGGATACGCTCATACGGCGTTGCCGGGCGGTGCTGCTCGCGTTCCGGGACGACCTGCACATTCGGGTCGCGCTGGTTGCTGTTGATAAAGTGTTTGAAACGGGTTTGCGCCGCCGGATTGTTGACCGTCTCGGTCCACTCGCAGGCGACAGCGTCACGCAGACGCGCCAGCTCTGCTTCCAGGTGGGCGTTCAGACCCAGCTTGTCGTCGATAATGACGCGCTTCAGGTAATCGATGCCGCCTTCCATGTTGTCTAACCACGGCGCGGTACGCGTCAGCTTATCGGCGGTGCGGATATAGAACATCATAAAGCGATCGAGGTAGCTGAGCAGCGTTTCGCGATCAAGATCGGCGGCCAGCAGGTCGGCGTGGCGCGGCTTCATCCCGCCGTTGCCGCAGACATATAAATTCCAGCCCTTCTCGGTGGCGATAATCCCCACGTCTTTACCCTGTGCTTCCGCACATTCGCGGGTGCAGCCGGAGACGCCAAACTTTATTTTGTGCGGCGTGCGGATGCCTTTGTAGCGGTTTTCCAGCTCGACGCCGAAGCCTACGCTGTCGCCGACGCCGTAGCGGCACCAGGTGCTGCCGACGCAGGTTTTCGCCATACGTAGCGCTTTGGCATAGGCGTGGCCGGTTTCGAAGCCCGCTTCAATCAGCTGACGCCAGATCTCCGGCAGGTCGTCTTTTTGCGCGCCGAACAGGCCGATACGCTGGGAACCGGTGATTTTGGTGTAGAGATTGTATTCGCGCGCGATACGCCCCACGGCCACCAGGCCTTCCGGCGTAATTTCGCCGCCGGCGGAGCGCGGGATAACCGAATAGGTCCCGTCTTTCTGGATGTTGGCGAGGAAGTTATCGTTCGTATCCTGCAGCGGCGTATGCTGAGGCTTGAGGATGTACTCATTCCAGCAGGAGGCCAACAGAGAGCCGACGGTCGGCTTACACACTTCGCAGCCGTAGCCTTTTCCGTGTTTCGCCAGCAGCTCTTCGAAGGTTTTAATGCCTTCTACGCGAATCAGGTGGAACAGCTCCTGGCGGGAGTAGGCAAAGTGTTCGCACAGATTGTGGCTCACTTCGATCCCCTGTTTCGCCAGTTCGGCGTTCAGCACCTGGGTCACCAGTGGAATGCAGCCGCCGCAGCCGGTACCGGCTTTGGTTTCAGCTTTCAGCGCGGCGACGGTATGGCAGCCTTTGTTGATGGCGGAAATCAGCATCCCTTTGGTCACGTCGAAGCAGGAACAGATTTGCGCGCTGTCCGGCAGTTTATCGACGCCGATTGACGGCTTACCGCTGCCAGCGTGCGCTGGCAGAATCAGCGAGTCCGGGTTTTCCGGTAGTTCAATACCGTTGAGCACCAGCTGCAGCAGATTGCCGTAATCGCTGGTGTCTCCGACCAGCACCGCGCCAAGCAGCGCTTTATTGTCTTCGCTGACGATCAGTCGTTTATAGACTTCTTTGCTTTCATCAAGATAGACGTAGCTGCGGGCGCCAGGCGTGCGGCCATGCGCATCGCCGATGCCGCCCACGTCAACGCCAAGCAGCTTCAGTTTGGCGCTGAGATCGGCCCCGATAAAGCCGTTGTCGTTGCCGAGGAGATGGTCGACGGTCACCTGGGCCATTTTATAACCCGGCGCCACCAGACCGTAGACGCAGTTGTTCCAGCTGGCGCATTCGCCGATAGCATAGATATCCGGGTCGGAGGTCTGGCAGGTGTCATTGATCACGATACCGCCGCGCTGCGCCACGGCCAGGCCGCACTGGGTCGCCAGCTTGTCGCGTGGACGAATACCGGTGGAGAAGACGATAAAATCGACCTGCAGCTCGCTGCCATCAGCAAACTGCATGGTTTTCCGGGCGTCGTTGCCCTGCTGGATAATCTCTTTGGTATTTTTGCTGGTATGGACCTTCACGCCCATACTTTCTATTTTACGCTTGAGCTGCTCGCCGCCCATACTATCCAGCTGTTCGGCCATCAGCATAGGCGCAAATTCGATGACGTGGGTTTCCACGCCGAGGTTCTTCAGCGCGCCGGCGGCTTCGAGACCCAACAGGCCGCCGCCGACGACGGCGCCGCGTTTGCTGCGCCGCGCGCAGGATTCAATTGCGTTCAGATCTTCAATGGTGCGGTAAACAAAGCAGTCCTGAGTTTCCGCGCCTTTGATCGGCGGGATCCACGGATAGGAGCCCGTCGCCATCACCAGCTTATCGTAAAACACGGTGCGTCCCGCGCTGGAGTGAATCACTTTCTCCTGGCGGTTAATGGTAATCGCACGTTCACCGATCAGGACCTTAACGCCATGTTTCTCGTAAAAACCTTCACGGACCAGCGAGAGTTCTTCGGCGGTGTGGTGGGAGAAGTAAGACGACAGGTGGACGCGGTCGTAAGCGATACGGGGTTCTTCACAGAACACGGTAATGTCGAACTGTCCGGCAGGCGCCTTATCAAGAAGCTCTTCGATAAAGCGATGGCCAACCATGCCGTTACCGATAATAGCGATTCTGACTTTGCTCATTTTGGCCTCGATTTCTTTTCTATTACCGCCTACCTTAACGATTCAGCCAGGACACTTATTGATACAAATCAAGATCGCCAGCGCCTACCACTTAATGGGTATGGTTATGATTTTACTGGATTTTTATAAGTTATGGAAAACTCAGGCTTTTCCTTTCTGTTGCTTTTGTGTACAAAATGGACGCGGGAGAATGTTCATGGGTTGGGCGAAAAATCGGCACTATTCACGGGAGTCATCAAGATGACAGCAGTTCCGCTTTGGTTGATTGAGAACGTACGTTTGCCTGACCGCGAAGGGCTCTGGCAGATAGCGATAGACAGAGGCTGCTTCGGTGATATCACCCCGATGGGCGATGCCAGCAGCGAAAGTTATGAGGTGCTCAACGCACGCGGTGGGCTGGCGATTCCGCCATTTATTGAACCGCATATCCATCTCGATACCACCCAAACTGCCGGAGAGCCAAACTGGAATCAGTCCGGGACGCTGTTTGAGGGAATTGAGCGCTGGGCGGAACGTAAGGCGCTGTTGAGTCACGAAGATGTGAAGGCCCGGGCATGGAAGACGCTGAAGTGGCAAATCGCCAACGGGATTCAGTTTGTCCGCACGCACGTTGACGTGTCTGACCCGACGCTGACGGCATTAAAGGCGATGCTGGAGGTGAAGCAGGAGGTCGCGCCGTGGGTGGATTTGCAGATAGTCGCCTTCCCCCAGGAGGGGATTTTATCTTACCCCAATGGCGAGGCCTTGCTGGAGGAGGCCCTGCGGCTCGGGGCCGATGTGGTCGGCGCCATTCCGCACTTTGAGTTTACCCGCGAGTATGGCGTGGAATCGCTGCATATCGCCTTCCGTCTGGCGCAGCAGTATCAGCGCCCGCTGGATATTCACTGCGATGAAATCGACGACGAGCAGTCGCGGTTTGTCGAAACGGTGGCGGCTCTGGCGTTGAAAGAGGGTATTGGCCCACGGGTTACGGCCAGCCATACCACCGCGATGCACTCCTATAACGGCGCCTATACTTCGCGCTTGTTCCGGTTACTGAAGCTCTCGGGAATCAACTTTGTCGCCAACCCGCTGGTGAATATTCACCTCCAGGGGCGCTTTGACGACTATCCAAAGCGCCGCGGCATTACCCGGGTGAAGGAGTTGATGGCGGCGGGCATTAACGTTTGTTTCGGCCACGATGATGTTTTCGACCCGTGGTACCCGTTGGGTACCGGCAATATGCTGCAGGTGTTGCATATGGGGTTGCATGTTTGTCAGTTGATGGGCTATCAGCAGATTAACGATGGCCTGAAGCTGATTACCGACAACAGCGCCCGTACCTTTGGTCTGCACGATTACGGCATTGCGCCGGGCAACCCTGCGAATCTGGTTATTCTGCCAGCGGAGAATGGCTTTGAAGCGGTTCGCTGCCAGGTGCCGGTGCGCTGGTCGATTCGCCAGGGACGGGTCATTGCCACAACGCAACTGGCGCAGACCTGGATTCAGACCGACAGAGGGGGAGAGGAGCTGTGCTTTAGCCGAAACGGCCCCTTCACTGAGGCAAAGGGGCCAACAAAGGCTTAGTGGGAGGCCGTTGCCGCGTTGTGCTGGCGGTGGCGGGAGACGAAGCCAAGGATTAAACACATCACAAAGACCACGGCGTAGAGGCCGTTAGCGGTGTGCAGCGCTGCCAGCGGGCCGCTGGCAGCCACAATCGGACCGGTTACCACGAAGGTCAGCATGGTGCCGATGGTGCCGCAGGTCAGTACAAAGTTCACCAGTTTCGGCGACGCGACTTTGGTTTGTAGCGAACCCAGCGTGATAAGCGAGGTGTAAATCGCGCTGGAGAAGAAGCCGAGGGTCAGAATAAACCACGGCATATGTTCCGGCGAACCGTTGATGAACAGGTACATCAGTACGGTGGCGAGACCCGCCAGGACGGTCAGGATGCGCTGCAGGTCGAAGAAGCGCAGGATGAAGCTGAATGACCACATGCCAATCATGTACGACATCCAGAAATCGCTCACCAGCTTACCGCCATCGGCGAGGCTCATGCCCAGGGTCTTGGCATATTCCGGTACCCAGGAGATAAAGCCCAGCTGACCGAGGATATAGCACAGCGCCGCAATCGCGAGGAACAGCACGCCGATGCCCCACTTTTCTTTCACTACCGGCTGGCTGTTGTGCGGCGCTTTTTGGCCGAGGACCGGGAACTCACAGCCGAAGGTCAGAATAAAGATGGCCACATAGACCAGACCAATGCAGGCATAAACCCAGTACCACTCGATGCTGCGGGCCAACAGGAATGCGGCGACCATCGGGAAGATCATTCCTGCCATGCTGAAGAAGGAGTCGGTAAACAGCAGACGCGCGCCACGCTGGCGGCCTTCATACATATGGGTGATCAGGAAGGTCCCGATCGACATGGTAATCCCGCTGACCAGCCCCAGAACGAACATGGACGCGGAAAACAGAGCCAGGCTGTGGCTAAACATCAGCCCGGCAACGGCCAGGACCATCAGAATAAAGCCAAAACGCAGTTGGGTTTTCAGCGGCACAATTTCCATCAGCCAGGCATTCAGGAAGATAGAGATCAGGATACCGGCGTTGAGGAAGGTAAAGGTGTTACTCATACTGGAGACGGGCAGATGGAAATAATCGGCGATATTTCCCATCACCATTCCGGTGACGATCACCAGCGCGCCGGTGAGGGCGTAGGAAAAGAAGCTGATCCATGTGAGCTTGATACGATTGCTGTTAGTCATGACTGGCCTGTGAATAGGAATGTAAAGCGCATTGACTGCGCCAGGGCGGACAGATTTTATTCATTCAAGTGATGTAAGCAAACGTTTATTATGCAATTAAATACTTTTTGCATTAATTAATGTGATGCAGATCGCTTTTGTCTGGCGTGCTGGTCAATGCATACGTCGTAACAACTATTTCAGCTACGTAAAATTAGGTAAAAGGCTGGCCCAGGATGCCAAGGCTCTTTAGAATCAAAGCACTTGCTTTTTATTCTGCTCCGTTAAGGAATTCCCATGCTCAAATCAACTCTGGCGGCGGTGGTTGCCGTTTTCGCCATTTCAGCTTTATCTCCGGCAATGGCAGCGAAAGGCGATCCTCATGTCCTGCTGACGACGTCTGCGGGCAATATTGAGCTGGAGTTAAATAGCCAGAAAGCACCGATTTCCGTGGATAACTTCCTGAAGTACGTGAATAGCGGCTTCTATAACAACACCACCTTCCATCGCGTGATCCCGGGCTTCATGGTGCAGGGCGGCGGCTTCAACGAACAGATGCAGCAAAAGCAGCCGAACCCGCCGATTAAAAACGAAGCCGATAACGGTCTGCGCAACACCCGCGGTACGATCGCGATGGCGCGCACCGCCGATCAGGACAGCGCCACCAGCCAGTTCTTCATCAACATTGCGGACAACGCCTTCCTTGACCACGGGCAGCGTGATTTTGGCTATGCGGTCTTCGGCAAAGTGGTGAAAGGCATGGACGTGGCGGATAAGATTTCTCAGGTTCAGACGCACAATGTCGGACCGTACCAGAATGTACCGTCGAAACCTGTCGTTATCCTCTCAGCGAAAGTGCTGCCATAAGCCTTTCTGTACGCGGGTGACACACCCGCGCCTCGTCGGCCTCTCTGCGTAACTTGAAATTGCTGCTTATACTTGTGGCAAACGGGGGACGATAAGGGAGGCGACCATGCGTTCACTCACCGATAAGCAAAAATCCCAACTCTGGGAACAGACCCGCAATATGAATTTTCAGGCCAGCCTTCGCCTGGAAGGCGCAGCGATCCCGCTGGTAACGCTGACTGCCGGGCAAGCACTGGCGCGTCTTGCCGAAATCGGGAGGCGCCATGAGCAGTAAATATGGCGACGAGCGAGATCCTTACCTCTATCCTGCGCTCGATGTGATGCGTAACCGCCTCGGCATTCGCCAGGCGCAGCGTCTGGAGCAAACGGTCTGGGAAATCACCTCCCTGCGCGCGGCGACGCTGCCGCTGGGACCACGCGGCCGCGGACTACCCTACCTCTGTTTTATTCATCATCAGCTCTATCAGGATATCTTCGACTGGGCGGGGCAATTCAGAGACGTCGATATTTATCAGGGCGATACCCCATTCTGCCATTTTGCGTGGATCGAGAAAGAGGGCAATGCGCTGATGCGGGCGCTGGAGGAAGAGGACTATCTCAGCGGAGTCAGTCGCGCGACGTTCGTTACGCGTCTGAGCTGGTACTACGGGGAAATCAACGTCCTGCACCCGTTTCGCATCGGTAGCGGCCTGGTTCAGCGGATTTTCTTTGAGCAGTTGGCGCTTCACGCCGGCTATGTCCTCGACTGGCGGGATATTGACCCCGATAGCTGGAGCCAGACTAACCAGCTGGGGGCGATGGGCGATCCCGAACCCCTTGAGCGGATCTTTCGCAAAGTGGTAAGCGAAGCGTGAGAATCTGAGTAGAATAGCCCGGTTTTATTCTTTCCGGAGCCGCTATGATCCTGCTTATCGACAACTATGATTCTTTCACCTGGAACTTGTACCAGTACTTCTGTGAACTGGGGGCGCAAGTGCAGGTCAGGCGTAATGATGAGTTGACGCTAGAGGAGATAGCGGCGTTGAAGCCGGAGAAAATCGTGATCTCTCCCGGACCCTGCACGCCGAATGAGTCAGGCATTTCGCTGGCGGCGATCGCTCATTATGCCGGTCAGATCCCGCTGCTCGGCGTTTGCCTTGGTCATCAGGCTATTGCCCAGGTCTTTGGCGCCACTATCGTGCGAGCGGCGAAAGTGATGCACGGCAAGACTTCCCCCATCCATCATAACGGGCAGGGGGTCTTTCAGGGGCTGAATAATCCGCTGACCGTCACTCGCTACCACTCTCTGCTGATTGAGCCCGCAACCCTTCCCGAATGCTTTGAGGTGACGGCTCGCAGCGAAAGCGGTGAGATTATGGCGATTCGCCATCGGGAGTGGGATCTCGAAGGGGTACAGTTCCACCCGGAGAGTATTCTCAGCGAGCAGGGGCATCAGCTGCTGGCAAACTTCCTCAATCGGTGATTTATAGTTGCCATTGACTGATTTTTTATGCATATTTTGTGATTAGATTATCACAATAATGACCGCATAACGAAGAAGGATGGCATGACATGGCAACTGAGCAACCGGTAATTACCCGCGCCACATTCGATGAAGTTATTCTGCCGATTTATGCACCGGCAGAATTCATCCCGGTCAAAGGTAAAGGTAGCCGCGTATGGGATCAGCAGGGCAAAGAGTACGTTGATTTCGCGGGCGGGATTGCGGTGACGGCGTTAGGTCATTGTCATCCGGCTCTGGTCGCGGCGCTGCATGAGCAGGGCGAAACCTTGTGGCACACCAGCAATGTCTTTACCAACGAGCCGGCACTGCGTCTGGGTCGCAAGCTGGTGGAGTCCACCTTCGCCGAGCGCGTGGTGTTCATGAACTCCGGCACCGAAGCGAACGAAACGGCGTTCAAGCTGGCGCGCCACTACACCATTACCCGTCACAGCCCGTATAAGACCAAAATCATCGCCTTCCACAATGCCTTCCACGGTCGTTCACTGTTCACGGTATCGGTGGGCGGGCAGGCAAAATATTCTGATGGTTTCGGCCCGAAACCGGCGGACATTATCCATGTGCCGTTTAACGATCTGCATGCGGTTAAAGCGGTAATGGACGATCATACCTGCGCGGTGGTCGTGGAGCCGATTCAGGGAGAAGGCGGCGTGATGGCGGCAACGCCGGAGTTTCTGAAAGGATTACGCGAACTGTGCGATGAGCATCAGGCGCTGCTGGTATTTGATGAAGTTCAGTGTGGGATGGGGCGGACCGGTTCGCTGTTTGCATACATGCACTATGGCGTGACGCCGGATATCCTTACCAGCGCCAAAGCGCTGGGCGGCGGCTTCCCGATCAGCGCCGTATTGACCACCCACGATATTGCCAGCGCATTCCACGCCGGTTCCCACGGTTCGACCTACGGCGGTAACCCGCTGGCCTGCGCCGTGGCCGTGGCGGCATTTGACCTGATTAATACCCCGGAGGTACTGGAGGGGGTGAGCGCGAAGCGCGCGCTGTTTGTACAGCATCTCCAGCAAATTGACGCCCAGTTTGACCTGTTCAGCGATATTCGCGGTATGGGACTGTTGATTGGCGCGGAGCTTAAGCCGCAGCACAAAGGCCGGGCTCGCGATTTTCTTTATGCCGCGGCAGAGGCGGGCGTGATGGTGCTGAATGCCGGGCCGGATGTGATGCGTTTCGTCCCTTCGCTGGTCATTGACGAGAAGGATATTGCCGAAGGCATGGCCCGCTTTGCCCAGGCGGTACAGCAGGTGCTTAGCGCTTAACCGCGCGTAACCAGATGCCGTGATGCGGGCGCTGACGCCATGCCACCGAGGAGATGGTGTGCATGGTGTTCAGATGATCGAGGATCCGCTGCAGATGTTGCTCCATCGTACTTAATGGGCCACGGCTCACTCCCACATCCTGTGACTCCATAATATTCACATCGCCAGCGCTGCCGGGGCCGTCGGTATCCAGCCGCTGCTGGCAACGCTGGAGCGCAATCTCACAAGATTCCAGATAGCGTCGGGCCAGCTCCGGCGTCAGCATCGTATGCTCGCGGGCCAGGGTGGTCATGGCGTTGATATGCTCAACAATAAACTGGCTATGGGTAACCCATAGCTTCATATCGTCAAGATAATGAGTGTTAAACCCGGGTTCCTGCATGGCCTGATTCAGCGAGTTATACAGCGAGTTATGTGCCTGATTGACGCGCATCCGGCGATAGGCCAGCGCCGGGGCCTGATGATCGTCGCTGAGAATCAGCCGGAGCGCTTCCTGATCGGCTTCCAGCGCGTCGTGAGCGTTCTTACGCAGTAGCCCGCTTTGCCATTGCGGCCACAGCCAGACCATGCCGCCAAAGGCGATAAGGCAGCCGATAAGCGTATCGATAAGCCTGGCGACAATATACTGCTCGCCGTTGAGCGTCAGAAGCTGCAGGGTATACACCGCCGTCACGGTAAAGCCAACCATCGCCCAGCCGTAATGTTTGCGAATAATCAGGTAGCTCAGCAGCGTGACGAGCAGCATCGCGGAGAGCGTATAGCCCTCCGGGACGTGAAAGTGCAGCGCCAGGCCGGCGATGGCCAGACCGGCAAGCGTACCTGCCGCCCGATGGACAATACGTACCCGCGTCGCGCCATAGCCGTTCTGGGTCACAAAAAGCACTGTCATCAGGATCCAGTAAGGTTTGGGCAGGTTCAGGGCGCTTCCCATCAGGCTCGCGGCCGTTAACATCACGCAGATACGGGCGGCGTTACGTAACGCCGGCGATTTCAACGAGAGATAGTTCTTTAGCGCGGGCAGTAGCGGCAGACGGCGCTCTTTATCCGCCATCAGGTCGCGAGCATACAGCGGGCGCTGGGTGCGCAGCACCCGGGCTATTCGGCTGAAGTGCCAGGCGCAGAACTGCCCTACCGGGTTGTCGGGATGCTGCCAGGCAATTTTCTCCAGCGCGCCGATTTGCTTATCCATATGAAAGCGTTGCGGATAGCGGTGGTAGAGAATGTCATCGGCCACTACCCGCAGGCGGGCGGCAACGGTTTGCGCGTTCCAGCGGATCACCGCTTCGGCATGGCTGCGCTCCACCAGTTTTTGTACTTCTTCCGGTTGGTGCAGGCTGACGGAGATATGTTCCTGTAAATCCAGCGCCATCTGAAACACCCGCAGCAGGCGCTTTTGGTCGTTGCGCTGGTTTGCCGCCAGCATATGCATCTGCTGGTAGCATTGGGTGATCAGGTCCACTACCTTCTGCTGGCGCGTGAGCAACGGCGGCAGCGAAGTGCCCGGATCGATGTGCTGGGTCAGCAGGCTGTATTTGGCTTCGCAGTAGTTAGCCAGCTCCCGATAGAGCAGGCTCAGCGATTCACGCAGCGGCTGCTCGCGCCATAGCCAAAACCAGAACCAGCTAAACAGGCCGTACCACAGCGTCCCGAGGGCGTAGATCAGCAGCGGCTCCCAGACGGGCATATTGCCAGCGAGGCTCAGGGTGAAGATAGCGGCAATGAGCGAAGCGGGCAGTAGCCTGGCGTGCAGAGAGCTGATCTCCGCCGTTACGCCGAGCAGCAGCGTCAGGCCACTGAGAATCAAGGGCAGCGGGATGTCCTGCTGAAGAAGAAGCTGGACAACCAGACTACAGCCGGCAAATAACGAACCGCCAATAATCAGACGCTTAAAAAAGCGTTTGTGCGGGGTATCCAGACCGGCGACGTTACAGCAGGCGGGTACCAGCGAGAACAACAGACCTTGCTGTAAGTGCCCGAGGAGGAGGCCTGTTGCAACCGGCAAGCACAACACCAGCGTTTGCCGCAGTGCATAGTTGACTTCCGGGTGGTAAATCAGCCTGCGCCACATAGGGGAAACAAAAACGGCGTATTGCGGACGCAACACGCCGTTTTTATCGACTTAACGGGTACCGTATACGACGATAGTTTTACCGTGGGCGGAGATCAGATTCTGATCTTCCAGCATCTTCAGGATACGGCCAACGGTTTCACGGGAACAACCCACGATCTGACCGATTTCCTGGCGGGTAATTTTAATTTGCATACCATCAGGGTGGGTCATCGCATCCGGCTGTTTTGCCAGGTTCAGCAGCGTCTGAGCGATGCGCCCGGTGACGTCGAGGAAGGCAAGGTTACCCACTTTTTCTGAGGTCACCTGCAGACGGCGAGCCATCTGCGATGACAAGCGCATCAGGATATCCGGGTTAACCTGAATGAGCTGACGGAATTTTTTGTAGGAGATTTCGGCCACTTCACATGCGGTTTTCGCACGTACCCAGGCGCTACGCTCCTGGCCTTCTTCAAACAAGCCTAATTCACCGATGAAATCGCCCTGGTTGAGGTAAGAGAGGATCATCTCTTTACCTTCTTCATCCTTGATGAGCACAGCCACAGAGCCTTTGACGATGTAGTACAACGTTTCTGCTTTTTCACCCTGGTGGATCAGCGTGCTTTTAGATGGGTACTTATGAATGTGGCAATGAGACAAGAACCATTCGAGGGTAGGGTCTGTTTGCGGTTTGCCAAGCACCATGCGCGGTTATCCTCTGTTATAAGCTATCTCCGGGTGCCGACACTACACGGCATCCGGGCATGCAATCGTATTGTTTCCCTATGCCTGGGAAACGGGCTGGTGATTTTTCTTCAGCCTGTAATGTGAACTCCTCTGCATACATGCAGTACATCAATGTAATACTGTAGCATCCCGACTGTTTTAGCATAGCTTTTGCCGTATGTCTCCTGGTGTCTCGCTTCAGCATGATGCAGGTCGCCTTCCGTTGCGAGAATTGTTATGTACGCGTAATCTGTCAGGAAAATTGCAACCTTGGAGTTAAATTTTATGCAAGCTCGTGTGAAATGGGTGGAAGGGTTAACCTTCATCGGAGAGTCGGCGTCAGGTCACCAGATTCTGATGGACGGCAACTCCGGAGATAAAGCGCCAAGCCCGATGGAGATGGTGCTGATGGCGGCGGGCGGATGCAGCGCTATTGATGTCGTGTCTATTTTGCAGAAAGGTCGCCACAACGTGACTAACTGTGAAGTCAAGCTGACGTCTGAACGTCGGGAAGAGGCGCCGCGCCTGTTTACCCATATCAATCTGCATTTTATCGTCACCGGCAAAGAGCTGAAAGAGGCGGCCGTTTCCCGTGCGGTGGATCTGTCGGCGGAGAAATACTGCTCGGTGGCGCTGATGCTGCAAAAAGCGGTGAACATCACCCACTCGTTTGAGGTGGTGGAGGCGTAATGCCAGATACCCGGTGGCGCGAGCGTACCGGGTTGACACCGTTTTGTCGCGCCGCCCAATTTAAATCGCTTTGCCTTCCATCAAGCGCTCCACCAGCGGCGTCATGATGAGCTCCATCGCCAGCCCCATTTTCCCGCCCGGCACCACCAGCGTATTGATATGTGAGATAAACGAACCCTGCAGCATCGCCAGCAGCCAGGGAAAATCGATATCCCGCAGGTTGCGGAAGTGGATCACCACAAAGCTTTCATCCAATGACGGGATGCCCTTCGCCGCAAACGGGTTGGAGGTATCGACGGTGGGAACGCGCTGGAAGTTGATATGGGTGCGCGAAAACTGCGGTGTGATGAAATTGATATAGTCTTCCATTGAACGGACCACGGAATCCATCACCGCTTCGCGGGAGTGGCCGCGTTCGCTGGTATCGCGGATGAGCTTCTGAATCCATTCCAGGTTAACGATAGGCACCACGCCGACCAGCAGGTCGACATTCTGCGCAACGTTATACTGCGGCGTGACAACCCCGCCGTGCAGCCCTTCATAAAACAGGACATCGGTCGGTTCCGGTAGCGGTTGCCACGGTGTGAATGTACCCGGCACCTGATTCCACGGCACCGCTTCATCATAGGTGTGCAGATATTTGCGCGACTGGCCGCTACCGTTACGCCCGTACTCAATGAAGGTGTTTTCCAGCAGGCCAAAGTCGTTGGCTTCCGGGCCGAAATAGCTGATGTGTTTGCCCTGATCGCGCGCTTTGCGGATCGCCATGTCCATTTCCGGGCGGGTATAACGATGGAAGCTGTCGCCTTCCACCTCAGCGGCACGCAGGTTTAGCTGGGCAAAAATTTTACGAAAGGCGAGGCTGGTGGTCGTGGTTCCCGCGCCGCTGGAGCCCGTGACGGCAATCACCGGATGTTTGGCAGACATAACAACTCCCAGATTAAAACGATGTGTGGTGCCGCCTTAGCCGTGAAACTGCTTGCGGGGCATGATGTTGACCGTCTCGTGCAGTTCTGACCACACCAGTACGGCTTCTCCGCTTTTCAATTGCTGTTTGACGTCGGCGACTTTATCCGCCAGCGAGCGTTCATGTTCACCATAATCGGTGCCTTCACGCAACACAAAGCTTTCGATCAGGTTATCCAGCGTTTCGGGATCCAGATCGTGCCAGGGAATAATCATTTTTGTGCTCCCAACCAACGGGTTAACCAGTCCGGGATACGCCTTTCCAGCCACATTTCCGGTTTGCGCAGCGTGCCGCCAACGAATCCGACGTGTCCGCCATTTTCTGTCAACTGATACTCGACGTTTGCCGGGAGCTGTTCTTGTGGCGGAATGGAGTGGTGGTCCATAAACGGATCGTCTTTCGCGTGAATGATCAGCGTCGGTTTCGTAATGTCGCTGAGCCGCGGCATGGCGCTGCACTGGCGATAGTAGTCCAGCGCATCGGCAAAACCGTGAATCCTGGCGGTGATCATATCGTCAAACTCGCGGATGCGGCGCATGCCTTTAAGCTGGCGCAGATCGACCGGGAGCGAACCGGGATAGGCTTTCAGCTTACGCGCGGCGTTGGCCTTTAACAGATTGAGCAGATAACGTTGATAAACCCGGGAAAAGCCCTTGTCCATATGATAGCTGCAGGCTTCGAGCATGAACGGGGCTGAGACGATAACCGCGGCATCCAGCGGGACATTATCGCCTTCTTTGGCCAGCAGGCAGCCCAGCATATTGCCGCCCAGCGAATAGCCGACGGCGGCGGTCGGCGCCGTGCCCCATTCGCGTTGTAGCCAGTGCAGGAACCAGCTGCCATCTTCGGTTTCACCCGAGTGATAGATGCGGTTATTGCGGTTGGGTTCGCCGCTACAGCCGCGAAAATGCATCACCACGCCCAGCCATCCGCGCTGCATGGCCGCATGGATAAGACCATGAGCATAGGGGCTGTGCAGGCTGCCTTCCAGCCCGTGGAACACGACCAGTCGCGGTTTGTGTTGCGCCCCGGCGGGGTCTTCGCTCCACGCCAGATCGACAAAATCACCGTCCGGGAGTTCAAGGCGCTGCCAGTGCGGCGTGAATCCCAGCTTACGGCGAATCAGGCGCGGCAGCATGGTCTGCAGATGACGATTGCCCACGCCGCGCATAGGGTGGAACTCGCGCGAGTCGTCTTCGGGGGGCGTCATTTCTGTGGGGGTGATTTCTACCATAGCACCAGAGCAGTTAATCATCTTATAAAACAGTATACCGCGCATGAAGTACGCAGGTTATCCAATATGTGGTCTTGCGGCCCGTGCTATAGGTTACACGAAATTGCCGCCGGATGATGAGTGCTTGCGGGATAAGGAGGGTCCGCAGCCCGGGAAGGCGATAAGGGGACACAGCCACCGCCCGGCGCAAATGGCTGTGAGACTGGCTCAAAACATGCTGTTGCCGCTGGCGGTTTTTTCCGGAACCGTCTGAATAACATCCCAGTGTTCAACGATCTTGTTCTGCGCATCGAGGCGGAAAATATCGATAATCGCCCGGGTGAGGCCCGGCTCGCGGCCGGTGGACGCAACGTGCAGAACGACATAGTCGCCGTCGACAATCACGCGTTTAATCTCGCTGTGAGAGTCGGGGAATTTGTCTTTCAGAAAGGCGATGAATTGACGAAAGCCTTCGGGCCCATCCTTCGCGCCAGGATTATGCTGGATATACTCCTTTCCGAGGTAGATTTTTGCGGCATCAAAGTCTTTATCGTTCAGCGCTTTATTATAAAAAGCGATGACGTTTTCTTTGTTCTTTAATTCGCTCGCGGTGTAGGCGGCAAAGGCGGAGTGGGTCAGGGCGCAAAGCAGTGAGAGGGAGATAAGCGTGTTTTTTACCATGGCAATGCCTCTTCGCAGATGAGTGTTACGGTTTTTAGCCGGGGGCAGATAACGGCGCATTCCCATAACCCGGCGCCGCTGCGTTTATGCCCCCTGCTTTAGCATAACCGGCTCTAGCCTTCCTGCAGCATCTGCTCCAGCTGCTCTTGTGCTTCCAGCCAGGCCATTTCACACTCTTCCAGACCTGATTTGGCACTGGCCTGTTGCTGTAGACAGGTGGTCAGCTCCGCTTTGCGCGAGGCGTCATACAGCCCGCTGTCGCCGAGCTTCTCTTCCGCCTGAGCGAGCTGCGCGTTGAGCTTATCCATCTCTTTCTCAAGACGGGTAATCTCTTTGCGCAGCGGTTGCGTGAGCGTCCGTAACTCCGCTTCCCGACGTTTCTGGTCTTTGCGGGCCTGGGCGCTGTTACCGCTCTCTTTCGCCACGTCAGACGACGAGCTTTCCTGCTTCTGCGAGTCGCTGAGCCACTGCTGATAATCTTCCAGGTCGCCATCGAACGGTTCGACTTTGCCGTCATGCACCAGATAGAGATCGTCGGTGGTAGAGCGGATCAGGTGACGATCGTGCGAGACCACCACCAGTGCGCCTTCGAAATCAATCAGCGCTTCGGTTAAGGCCTGACGCATATCGAGATCGAGGTGGTTGGTCGGTTCATCGAGCAGCAGAAGGTTAGGGCGCTGCCAGACGATTAACGCCAGCACCAGACGGGCTTTTTCGCCACCGGAGAAACGCTGCGTCTCTTCGTTGACCTTATCGCTCTGGAAACCAAACCCGCCGAGATAGTCGCGCAGCTTCTGCTCTGTCTCCTGAGGCGCCAGGCGAGCCAGGTGCTGCAATGGCGATTCGTCAGCGCGCAGGAACTCCAGCTGATGCTGAGCGAAGTAGCCGAGCTTAATGCCTTTAGCGAGGCCAATATCGCCGTGCAGCGGCTGGAGTTCGCCGGCCAGCAGCTTGATAAGCGTCGACTTGCCGGCGCCGTTACGCCCTAACAGGCCAATGCGCGAACCGGGCACCAGGTTTAGCTTGATAGAGTCCAGAATCACCCGTTCGCCATAGCCAGCGCTGACTTTTTCCATTTTCAGCAGCGGGTTTGGCAGGCTCTCCGGCGCGCGGAAACTAAAGTGGAACGGGTTATCGACGTGAGCCGGGGCGATAAGCTCCATGCGTTCCAGCATTTTAATACGGCTTTGCGCCTGCTTGGCTTTGGTAGCCTTGGCGCGAAAGCGGTCGATATAACTTTGCAGATGCGCGACGCGCAGCTGCTGGCTTTCATACATCGACTGCTGCTGTGACAGGCGGGTTGCGCGCTGTACTTCAAATGAGCTGTAGTTGCCGGTGTATTCGAACATTGTTTGCTGTTCGATATGGATAATTTTATCGACGATCGGATCGAGGAAGTCACGATCGTGAGAGATCAGAATCAGCGTGCCGGTGTAGCCTTTCAGCCATTTCTCCAGCCAGATGACCGCATCGAGATCGAGGTGGTTGGTCGGTTCATCGAGCAGCAGCAGATCGGAACGGCAAATCAGCGCCTGGGCGAGGTTCAGACGCATCCGCCAACCGCCGGAAAAGTCGCTGACCGGGCTTTCAAGCTGTTCATTGCTGAATCCCAGCCCGTGTAGCAGGCTGGCGGCGCGCGAACGGATAGTCCAGGCATCGATGGCGTCCAGTTTACCGTGCACCGTCGCGATAGCGTGGCCGTCATTGCGCTCATTGGCCTGGTGTAAATCGGCTTCGAACTGGCGATATTCGCGATCGCCATCAATAACATAATCAATGGCTGGCTGCGCCAGCGCAGGAGTCTCCTGATTAACCCACGCCAGCTGCCAGTTACCCGGAAAGGTCATACTGCCGCCGTCGGCGCTAATCTCGTTTTTCAAAAGCGCTAGCAGCGTGGATTTGCCGCAGCCGTTTTTGCCCACCAGGCCGACCTTCTGGCCAGGATTGATGGTAGCGGTGGCGTTGTCCAGAAGGACCCGTACGCCGCGACGAATTTGTAACGAGGAGAAAACAATCATAAGGCGCCGTATGTTCTGACTATGTTAGTTTGTCATTATGATAATGTAATGTGGTAGCAAATTGCTCCACCGGGCCGCAATGGTAGCCCAAAACGAAGATGATACACAAAGTCATTCTGGTTGCGTCGGGACGCAGCCGTTGTACAGGCCACCAGAAGACGTTCGGGAGGGGAATGATGTCTCAGACAGCGAAGGTTTTGCTGCTGTATGCCCACCCAGAATCTCAGGATTCCGTGGCCAACCGGGTTTTACTTGAACCGGCTTTACAGTTGCCTAATGTCACCGTGCACGATCTCTATGCACACTACCCAGATTTTTTTATCGATATTGCCCATGAGCAGGAGCTGTTGCGCCAGCATGAGGTGATTGTTTTCCAGCATCCGCTCTACACGTGGAGCTGCCCGGCATTGCTGAAGGAGTGGCTGGACAGGGTGCTGACCCGCGGCTTTGCCAGCGGCGCCGGAGGGAACCAACTGGCGGGAAAGTACTGGCGTAGCGTGATCACCACTGGTGAGCCCGAGAGCGCCTACCGACGTGATGCCAATCGCTATCCCATGAACGATATCCTGCGTCCATTTGAACTGACTGCCGGCATGTGCCGGATGCACTGGATGAGCCCGATTATTGTCTACTGGGCTCGCCGGCAATCGCCTGATGACCTGAAAAATCATGCGCGCGCGTATCGCGACTGGCTGGCGAACCCTATCGCGGCAGGAGGCATAAATGGAGGGCGCTGATCTGCTGTTAGCGGGGGTATTATTTCTGTTTTCTGCCGTAGTGGCGGTACCGCTGGCCGCCCGGCTGGGCATCGGCGCGGTATTAGGCTATCTGCTTGCCGGAATTGCCATTGGCCCGTGGGGGCTGGGATTTATTAGCGATGTCGATGAGATTTTGCACTTCTCCGAACTGGGCGTCGTGTTCCTGATGTTCATCATCGGGCTGGAGCTGAATCCGGCGAAGCTCTGGCGCCTGCGCAGTTCCATTTTTGGCGTCGGGGCGGCGCAGGTCATGCTCAGTGCGGGTATTCTCGGCGGATTACTGATGGTGACCGGGTTTTCCTGGCAGGCGGCGGTGGTCGGCGGTATTGGGCTGGCGATGTCGTCCACGGCAATGGCGCTGCAGCTGATGCGTGAGAAAGGAATGAGTCGCAGCGAGTCCGGGCAACTGGGTTTTTCCGTGCTGCTGTTTCAGGATCTGGCCGTGATCCCTGCGCTGGCACTGGTACCGCTGCTGGCTGGCTCCGGGGATGGCCATCTTAACTGGGTGACCGTCGGGCTGAAGGTTCTGGCCTTCGGTGGGATGCTGATTGGCGGCCGTTTTCTGCTACGACCTGTTTTTCGATTTATCGCTGGCTCCGGGGTGCGGGAAGTCTTCACCGCCGCAACGCTGCTGCTGGTGCTGGGTTCGGCGTTGTTTATGGACGCGCTCGGTCTGTCTATGGCGCTCGGTACCTTCATTGCTGGCGTGCTGCTGGCTGAAAGCGAGTATCGCCATGAGCTGGAGATCGCTATTGAGCCGTTTAAAGGGCTCTTGCTCGGGCTGTTCTTTATTTCCGTCGGCATGGCATTGAATCTGGGCGTGCTCTACACCCACTTACTGTGGGTAGCAGCAAGCGTTGCCGTGCTGGTGGCGGTAAAAAGCTTCGTGCTGTACGGTCTGGCTCGGGTATACGGGGTGCGTAGCTCGGAACGGATGCAGTTTGCGGGGGTGTTGAGCCAGGGGGGCGAGTTTGCGTTTGTGCTGTTTTCACTTCCGGCCTCGCTGCGGCTGTTCGAAGACGATCAGATGGCGCTGCTGCTGGTGACGGTCACGCTCTCGATGATGACGACGCCGTTGCTGATGACGCTTATCGATCAAATTCTCTCCCGACGCTTTAACCAGCCGGAAGAGGAAGATGAAGCGCCGTGGGTTGAGGACGATAAACCGCAGGTGATTATTGTCGGCTTTGGCCGCTTCGGACAGGTTATTGGCCGTTTGCTGATGGCCAATAAGATGCGGATCACCGTGCTGGAGCGCGATATCAGCGCGGTTAACCTGATGCGGAAATATGGCTATAAGGTCTATTTTGGCGATGCGACGCAGTTGGAACTACTGCGCTCGGCGGGGGCGGAGGATGCGCAGTCGATTGTTATCACCTGCAACGAGCCGGAAGATACCATGAAGCTGGTGGAGATGTGCCAGCAACACTTTCCGCATCTGAATATCCTGGCGCGCGCCCGGGGTCGTGTTGAGGCGCATGAATTGCTGCAGGCCGGCGTGAAACAATTTTCGCGTGAAACGTTTTCCAGCGCGCTGGAGCTTGGGCGCAAAGCGTTGATTACCCTGGGCATGCATCCGCATCAGGCGCAGCGTGCTCAGCTGCACTTCCGTCGTCTGGATATGCGTATGCTGCGTGAGTTAATGCCCGTGAATACTGATACGCTGCAGATATCACGCGTGCGGGAGGCTCGCCGCGAGCTGGAAGAGATTTTCCAGCGCGAGATGCAGAAAGAGAGCAGGCAGCTTGACGGTTGGGATGAGTTTGAATAAGGGTCAAATCATGATGGCAGTGCGTAAACGTTTTATTGCCGGCGCAAAATGTCCGGCGTGTCAGGCGCAGGATTCTCTGGCAATGTGGCGTGAGAATAATGTCGATATTGTTGAGTGTGTTAAGTGTGGCCACCAGATGCGTGAGGCGGATAAAGAGGCACAGGAGCACGTACGCAAAGATGAGCAAGTGATTGGCATTTTTCATCCGGACTAGCGTTATCCGTCGCCTTTTTTTAAGCTAGAGGGTACACGGCTGCAGAATTCCGCTACAATCTGCGCCACTATTCTTCCCATGCTCAGGAGATATCATGAAAGTAGCAAAAGACCTGGTGGTCAGCCTGGCCTATCAGGTACGTACAGAAGACGGTGTGTTGGTTGATGAGTCTCCGGTAAGCGCGCCGCTGGACTACCTGCATGGTCACGGCTCCCTGATTTCCGGCCTGGAAAATGCGCTGGATGGCCATGAAGTGGGCGACAAATTTGACGTAGAAGTCGGCGCGAACGATGCGTACGGCCAGTACGACGAAAATCTGGTTCAGCGTGTTCCTAAAGACGTCTTCATGGGCGTTGATGAACTGCAGGTTGGCATGCGCTTCCTGGCGGAAACCGACCAGGGTCCAGTACCGGTTGAAATCACCGAAGTGGATGACGAGCACGTCGTGGTTGACGGTAACCACATGCTGGCTGGCCAGAATCTGAAGTTCAACGTTGAAGTTGTTGCGCTTCGCGAAGCGACTGCAGAAGAGCTGGAGCATGGTCACGTGCACGGTGCCCACGGCCACGAGCATGACCACGATCATGAAGGTTGCTGCGGCGGCCACGGCCATGATCACGACCACGGTCATGAACATGGCAAAGGCGGTTGTGGTAACGGCGGCTGCGGCTGTCACTAATATCCGTCTGCCTTTCAAGCCGCAGGCGCGTTAGCCTGGCTTTCAAACCCCGGTGACATCGTTCTCTATGCTGCCGGGAGTTCCCAAGCCTGCCGCCGTTCTGCGACTCGAAATTCTCAGGGTATTTAATCCGGTAGACATAGCGCTGCCGGAGACAATCAAGCGGGGAAACCCGCTTTTTTTACGCCTCAATAATGTGGCGGGGGCGTTTCTTCTGCCTGTGATGCGATATGCGATGCCTGGGTGGCTTTCAGTTTTTCAACCATCAGGCGCATATGTTCACGCATCTTCGCCATTTCTATCTCATGGGCGGTGACGGTCTTGTTGAGGTCTTCAATGGTGATTTCCTGAAACGCCAGCCGGCTTTCCAGCTCCGCCAGGCGAGTCTCCAGTGTACTGTCGTGCATGAGTAACCTCTTCTGTCTTATCTCGCGAGCGGATTCTACTCAACTTTCACCCTTCGCGCAGCAACCTCGCGTAAGACAGGAAACTTATTTATACAAAAATAGTCTGAAAACTGGCGATATTCAGGAAGGTCTGTATGTAGATTTGCTCTGCAACGTTTTATAGTACCTTTTTTGCTTTTTACGATAACCCTGGGGTGAGATGCCCCGGCCCTGGAGAAATGGATGAAATCACTGTTTAAAGTAACGCTGCTGGCGACCACGATGGCTGTCGCCCTGAATGCACCGCTGACCTTTGCGGCTGATGCTGCCGCGAAGACGGCACCTGCAACGGATAGCAAAGCGGCATTTAAAAATGACGATCAAAAATCTGCTTATGCGCTGGGTGCTTCACTGGGACGTTACATGGAAAACTCCCTGAAAGAACAAGAGAAACTGGGTATCAAGCTGGATAAAGATCAGCTGATCGCCGGTGTTCAGGACGCTTTTGCGAATAAAAGCAAACTGTCCGATCAAGAAATCGAGCAGACCCTGCAAACCTTCGAAACCCGCGTAAAAACTGCTGCTCAGCAGAAAATGGAAAAAGACGCGACTGAAAACGATGCGAAAGGCAAAGCCTATCGCGACACCTTCGCAAAAGAGAAGGGCGTAAAAACCTCTAAATCTGGCCTGCTGTACAAAGTTGAGAAAGAAGGGACCGGCGACGCACCGAAAGACAGTGACACGGTTGTCGTGAACTACAAAGGTACGCTGATTGACGGTAAAGAGTTCGATAACTCTTACACCCGCGGCGAGCCGCTCTCCTTCCGTCTGGACGGCGTTATCCCGGGCTGGACTGAAGGTCTGAAAAACATCAAGAAAGGCGGTAAAATCAAGCTGGTTATCCCGCCGGATCTGGCTTACGGCAAAACTGGCGTCCCGGGTATTCCGGCTAACTCCACGCTGGTCTTCGACGTAGAACTGCTGGATATCAAACCGGCGCCGAAAGCCGATGCCAAGCCTGAAGCGGCGGCTGATGCCAAAGCTGACGCGCAAAGCGCAGACGCGAAGAAGTAATCTGGTTTACGCCGCCGCCGTTAAAGGCGGCGGCTTTTTTATTTGGGGCAGATATAATTAAAACTGGAAAGTGCCTCAAGCGCTGTATTACTTTAGTTAGCTTAATAATGATGATGAGCCTGCCCTGACAAGCTACACCTCATCCTTCAAGCTGCCTCTGCATTGGCTGCATCCGCTTATTCCGGTTACGCACTGGAATCAGCCCTGAGACGGGATAAGAGACAGGTTTGCCTCTTGCCGCGCCAGCTTACGGCTGGTCAAATTCGTTGTGACGAATGTCTCGGACGTGCACCGTGGCGCACCTTGAACGGTTTTGTGTAAAAATGACAGGCTCCTGAAAAGGAGTGCTTTTTTTCATGTCCAGGTCGCTTTTAACCAACGAAACCAGTGAGCTTGACCTGCTGGATCAACGTCCTTTCGACCAGACCGACTTCGATATCCTCAAATCCTATGAAGCGGTTGTGGACGGGTTAGCGATGCTCATTGGTTCCCATTGCGAGATAGTGCTGCATTCTTTACAGGATCTGAAATGCTCCGCCATCCGCATCGCCAACGGTGAACATACCGGGCGCCAAATCGGCTCGCCGATTACCGATCTTGCGCTGCGCATGCTGCATGATATGACGGGGGCCGACAGCAGCGTATCCAAGTGCTACTTTACGCGGGCCAAAAGCGGTGTCCTGATGAAGTCCGTCACGATTGCCATTCGCAACCGTGAACACCGGGTCATCGGCCTGCTGTGCATCAACATGAACCTGGATGTGCCGTTCTCACAGATAATGAGCACCTTTATTCCGCCGGAAACGCCGGAAGTGAACTCTCAGGTTAACTTTGCCTCGTCCGTTGATGATTTGGTCGCTCAGACTCTTGAGTTCACTATCGAAGAAGTCAATGCCGACCGCAATGTTTCCAACAATGCTAAAAATCGCCAGATTGTCCTGAATCTCTACGAGAAAGGGATCTTTGATATCAAAGATGCCATCAACCAGGTGGCCGATCGGCTGAATATTTCCAAACATACGGTCTATCTCTATATTCGTCAGTTTAAGAGCGGCGATTTCCAGGGGCTGGATAAGTAATGCGTTTTGCCATTACGGTGACGGGCCCTGCCTACGGTACGCAGCAGGCCAGCAGCGCCTGGCAGTTTGCCCAGGCCGTGTTGCAAGAGGGTCATGAGCTGGCCTGTGTCTTCTTCTATCGTGAAGGCGTTTACAACGCAAACCAGCTGACTGCGCCCGCCAGCGATGAATTTGACCTTGTCCGCGCATGGCAGCGGCTGCATGACGATCATGCCGTCGCGCTGCACATCTGCGTGGCGGCAGCCCTGCGTCGCGGTGTCACCGATGAACAAGAAGCTCAGCAGGCGGGGTTACCTGGTCATAATCTGCAGCCTGGATTCACGCTGAGCGGATTGGGTGCGCTGGCCGAAGCCTCATTAACCTGCGATCGGATGGTGCAGTTCTGATGAAACGCGTTGCCTTTGTTTTTTCTTCTGCCCCGCATGGTTCTGCTGCGGGTCGGGAAGGCCTGGATGCGCTGCTGGCGACTTCAGCGCTGAGCGATGAGATCGGCGTGTTCTTTATCGGCGACGGCGTCTTTCAGCTGCTGCCCGGGCAACAGCCGTCGGCGGTGCTTGCCCGCGATTACATCGCGACCTTTAAACTTTTGCCGCTGTACGATATTGACGCGTGCTGGATATGCGCAGCGTCCGCCCGCGAACGCGGCCTGAATGCCGGGACGTCGTGGGTCGTAGACGCCGGGTGGCTTGAGCCAGAAGCGCTGCGCGCCCGGCTTGATGATTTCAACGTGATTTTGCGTTTCTGAGGACTGAATGCTCCACACACTCAGCACGTCCCCGTGGCATACCGATCTCCGCGCGATGCTACGCCTGGTAAGGGATGGCGACGATCTCCTGCTGCTTTCTGATGGCGTGATTGCGGCCATCGCCGGCGGGCCCTTCCTTGAAATCCTGCAGTCTGCCCCCATAACCATTCATGCTCTGCAAGACGATATCGATGCCCGCGGGCTGGCTGGTCAAATTGCGGACAGTGTCGTCAGGGTTGGCTATACTGATTTCGTCAGAATGTCGGTCAAACATCCTGGACAGTTGTCCTGGTAATGGCGGGATCGTTGTATATTTCTTGACACCTTTTCGGCACCGCCCTAAAATTCTGCGTCCTCATATTATATGAGGCGATTTATTACGTGTTTACGAAGCAAAAGCTAAAACCAGGAGCTATTTAATGGCAACAATTAACCAGCTGGTACGCAAACCACGCGCACGCAAAGTTGCAAAGAGCAACGTGCCTGCACTGGAAGCCTGCCCGCAGAAACGTGGCGTATGTACTCGCGTATATACCACCACTCCTAAGAAACCGAACTCCGCACTGCGTAAAGTTTGCCGTGTTCGTCTGACTAACGGTTTCGAAGTCACCTCCTACATCGGCGGTGAAGGTCACAACCTGCAGGAACACTCCGTGATCCTGATCCGTGGCGGTCGTGTTAAAGACCTTCCGGGTGTTCGTTACCACACCGTTCGTGGTGCGCTTGACTGCTCCGGCGTTAAAGACCGTAAGCAAGCTCGCTCCAAGTATGGCGTGAAGCGTCCTAAGGCTTAATGGTTCTCCGTTAAGTAAGGCCAAACGTTTTATATTAATGTCAAACTAAACTCTTTGAGTTTTGGACAATCCTGAATTAACAACGGAGTATTTCCATGCCACGTCGTCGCGTCATTGGTCAGCGTAAAATCCTTCCAGATCCTAAGTTCGGATCAGAACTGCTGGCAAAATTTGTAAATATCCTGATGGTAGATGGTAAAAAATCTACTGCAGAAGCTATCGTATACAGCGCGCTGGAGACCCTGGCTCAGCGCTCTGGTAAAAATGAACTGGAAGCTTTCGAAGTCGCTCTGGACAACGTTCGTCCGACCGTCGAAGTTAAGTCCCGCCGCGTAGGTGGTTCTACTTATCAGGTTCCAGTTGAAGTCCGTCCGGTTCGTCGTAATGCCCTGGCAATGCGTTGGATCGTAGAAGCTGCTCGTAAACGTGGTGATAAATCCATGGCTCTGCGTCTGGCGAACGAACTTTCTGATGCTGCAGACAACAAAGGTACTGCAGTTAAGAAACGTGAAGACGTTCACCGTATGGCAGAAGCCAACAAGGCGTTCGCTCACTACCGTTGGTAATCCCTTCGGAGTCATAGTCACCAGGCGGGCGCTTCAGGTAAGTCGCCCGTGCTGGATAACTTAACTGAACGCCTAAAGAAATAAACGAGGAATCAAATGGCTCGTACAACACCCATCGCACGCTACCGTAACATCGGTATCAGTGCGCACATCGACGCCGGTAAAACTACTACTACCGAACGTATTCTGTTCTACACCGGTGTAAACCACAAAATCGGTGAAGTTCATGACGGCGCAGCAACCATGGACTGGATGGAGCAGGAGCAGGAGCGTGGTATCACTATCACCTCCGCAGCGACTACTGCATTCTGGTCTGGTATGGCTAAGCAGTATGAACCGCATCGCGTTAACATCATCGACACCCCGGGGCACGTTGACTTCACTATCGAAGTAGAACGTTCCATGCGTGTGCTTGATGGTGCAGTAATGGTTTACTGCGCAGTTGGTGGTGTTCAGCCGCAGTCTGAAACCGTATGGCGTCAGGCAAACAAATATAAAGTTCCGCGCATTGCGTTCGTTAACAAAATGGACCGCATGGGTGCGAACTTCCTGAAAGTTGTTGGTCAGATCAAAACCCGTCTGGGCGCGAACCCGGTTCCGCTGCAGCTGGCAATTGGTGCTGAAGAAGGTTTCACCGGTGTTGTTGACCTGGTGAAAATGAAAGCCATCAACTGGAACGAAGAAGACGCAGGCGTCACCTTCACCTATGAAGATATCCCGGCTGACATGCAGGACCTGGCTGACGAATGGCACCAGAACCTGATCGAGTCCGCTGCAGAAGCTTCAGAAGAGCTGATGGAGAAATACCTGGGTGGTGAAGAACTGACTGAAGAAGAGATCAAAAAAGCTCTGCGTCAGCGTGTTCTGAACAACGAAATCATCCTGGTAACCTGTGGTTCTGCATTTAAGAACAAAGGTGTTCAGGCGATGCTGGATGCGGTAGTTGACTACCTGCCATCCCCGGTTGATGTACCTGCGATCAACGGTATTCTGGACGACGGTAAAGATACTCCGGCTGAGCGTCACGCTAGCGATGACGAGCCGTTTGCTGCTCTGGCATTTAAAATCGCTACCGACCCGTTCGTGGGTAACCTGACCTTCTTCCGCGTTTACTCCGGTGTGGTTAACTCTGGTGATACCATCCTGAACTCCGTGAAATCTGCACGTGAGCGTTTCGGTCGTATCGTACAGATGCACGCTAACAAACGTGAAGAGATCAAAGAAGTTCGCGCGGGCGACATCGCTGCTGCTATCGGTCTGAAAGACGTGACTACTGGTGACACCCTGTGTAACCCGGATCACCCGATCATTCTGGAGCGTATGGAATTCCCTGAGCCGGTAATCTCCATCGCTGTTGAACCGAAAACCAAAGCTGACCAGGAAAAAATGGGTCTGGCTCTGGGTCGTCTGGCGAAAGAAGACCCGTCATTCCGCGTATGGACTGACGAAGAATCTAACCAGACCATTATCGCCGGTATGGGTGAGCTGCACCTCGACATCATCGTTGACCGTATGAAGCGTGAATTCAACGTTGAAGCGAACGTCGGTAAACCTCAGGTTGCTTACCGCGAAGCGATTCGTGCGAAAGTTACCGATATCGAAGGTAAACATGCCAAGCAGTCTGGTGGTCGCGGTCAGTATGGTCATGTTGTTATCGACATGTACCCGCTGGAGCCGGGCTCAAATCCGAAAGGATACGAGTTCATCAACGACATCAAAGGTGGTGTAATTCCTGGCGAATACATCCCGGCCGTTGATAAAGGCATCCAGGAACAGCTGAAAGCTGGTCCGCTGGCAGGTTACCCGGTAGTTGATCTCGGTGTGCGTCTGCACTTCGGTTCTTACCATGACGTTGACTCCTCTGAACTGGCGTTTAAACTGGCCGCTTCTATTGCCTTCAAAGATGGCTTTAAGAAAGCGAAACCAGTTCTGCTTGAGCCGATCATGAAGGTTGAAGTAGAAACTCCGGAAGAGAACACTGGTGACGTCATCGGTGACCTTAGCCGTCGTCGTGGTATGCTGCGTGGTCAAGAATCCAACGTTACTGGCGTTGTGATTCACGCTGAAGTTCCGCTGTCTGAAATGTTCGGATATGCAACTCAGCTGCGTTCCCTGACCAAAGGCCGTGCTTCTTACTCCATGGAGTTCCTGAAGTATGATGACGCGCCGAACAACGTTGCTCAGGCCGTAATTGAAGCCCGTGGTAAATAAGCCGTAGGGTTAAAACCAAAATCCCGTGCTCTCTCCTGAAGGGGAGAGCGCTATAGTAAGGAATATAGCCGTGTCTAAAGAAAAATTTGAACGTACAAAACCGCACGTCAACGTCGGTACTATCGGCCACGTTGACCATGGTAAAACTACTCTGACCGCTGCAATCACTACCGTTCTGGCTAAAACCTACGGTGGTTCTGCTCGTGCATTCGACCAGATCGATAACGCGCCGGAAGAAAAAGCTCGTGGTATCACCATCAACACTTCCCACGTTGAATATGACACCCCGACTCGCCACTACGCACACGTAGACTGCCCGGGCCACGCCGACTATGTTAAAAACATGATCACCGGTGCTGCTCAGATGGATGGCGCGATCCTGGTTGTTGCTGCGACTGACGGCCCGATGCCGCAGACTCGTGAGCACATCCTGCTGGGTCGTCAGGTAGGCGTTCCGTACATCATCGTGTTCCTGAACAAATGCGACATGGTTGATGACGAAGAGCTGCTGGAACTGGTTGAAATGGAAGTTCGTGAGCTGCTGTCTCAGTACGACTTCCCGGGCGACGATACCCCGATCGTTCGCGGTTCCGCGCTGAAAGCGCTGGAAGGCGAAGCAGACTGGGAAGCGAAAATCATCGAACTGGCAGGCTACCTGGATTCTTACATCCCGGAACCAGAGCGTGCGATTGACAAGCCGTTCCTGCTGCCGATCGAAGACGTATTCTCCATCTCCGGTCGTGGTACCGTTGTTACCGGTCGTGTAGAGCGCGGTATCATCAAAGTGGGCGAAGAAGTTGAAATCGTTGGTATCAAAGACACAGCGAAGTCTACCTGTACTGGCGTTGAAATGTTCCGCAAACTGCTGGACGAAGGCCGTGCTGGTGAGAACGTAGGTGTTCTGCTGCGTGGTATCAAACGTGAAGAAATCGAACGTGGTCAGGTACTGGCTAAGCCGGGCTCAATCAAGCCGCACACCAAGTTCGAATCTGAAGTGTACATTCTGTCCAAAGACGAAGGCGGCCGTCATACTCCGTTCTTCAAAGGCTACCGTCCGCAGTTCTACTTCCGTACAACTGACGTGACTGGCACCATCGAACTGCCGGAAGGCGTAGAGATGGTAATGCCGGGCGACAACATCAAAATGGTTGTTACCCTGATTCACCCGATCGCGATGGACGACGGTCTGCGTTTCGCAATCCGTGAAGGCGGCCGTACCGTTGGTGCGGGCGTTGTTGCTAAAGTTCTGAGCTAATTCTTTAGTTCTGAATTAAAAAGGGCGCTTCGGCGCCCTTTTTGCTGCCCGTCATTTAACGTCGACCAGAATGACGTTGAGACGCAAAAAGAGCTTCTCTTTGATTATTTAAGCAACACACTATTGTAATTATAACTATTCTCATTTACACTTTTGAGCATAAATCGAACGGGAGTCGGTATGTACGTTTGTTTGTGTAATGGTGTAAACGATAAAAAAATTCGTCAGGCCGTACGTCAATTTCATCCACAGTCTTTTCAGCAATTGCGCAAATTCATTCCTGTTGGAAATCAATGTGGTAAATGTGTCCGCGCCGCCCGTGAGATTATGGAAGATGAATTAACTCGTATGCCGGAATACCAGGAGAGCGCTTAAGCGCTCAGGCTTTTCTTTGACATCTTTATAGCCCGAACTACGCTTCAATAAGTGGAAGCGGAGGGACTATATAATGAAAGGTGATGTCAAAATCATAAGTTATCTCAACAAATTGTTGGGAAATGAGCTGGTCGCAATAAATCAGTATTTTCTTCACGCCAGAATGTTCAAGAACTGGGGCCTGATGCGTCTCAATGACGTTGAATATCATGAATCCATCGATGAAATGAAACACGCCGATAAGTACATCGAGCGAATTCTCTTTCTTGAAGGTATCCCCAATTTGCAGGATCTTGGCAAGCTGGGCATCGGTGAAGATGTCGAAGAGATGCTGCAGTCTGATTTACGACTGGAACTCGAAGGCGCAAAAGACCTACGTGAAGCGATTGCTTATGCCGACAGCGTCCATGACTATGTCAGTCGCGACATGCTTATTGAAATCCTGACAGACGAAGAAGGCCATATTGACTGGCTGGAAACGGAACTGGATCTGATTGGTAAATTAGGGTTGCAAAACTATCTCCAGTCACAAATCAAAGTGGCTGACTGACAAGCGTTTGCCACCCGCACCAAAAACCCGCTGCAGCCAAAAAAGGGCCAAAAGGCAGCGGGTTGTTTAATGACCCCTGCACTTTCCCGAGAATAATCAATAGCAGCATGACTCCACCGGCGAAGACAGTCGCCATAAAAACCAACTGCGGCAGCATCTGCCAGCCGTGCCACGCGCCTAGTGCGGCCAGCAATTTGACATCCCCATAGCCTAACCCTTCATAACCACGAATACCCCGGTAAAGCCAATAGAGCAACGCGAAAGCCAGATAGCCACCGATGGCGCCGCCAACGGCATATTCTAATTGAAGCGGGGCATAGTAAAGACAACAGAGCAGCCCGCTCCAGAGCAGAGGGCAGGTCAGGCGATCGGGAAGCAGACCGTAGCGCAGATCGTACCAGCAGAGGGTGAGGGATAAACCGCTATAGACAAGTAATGAGAGGTGCATCATCGGTGAGGCTGCCTGCAATGGGGAATATGCGCGGAGTCTGGTCGAAAAAGGGATGAATGGCAAAGCCCTACCTTCAGTATCGCGAGGCGTCATCCACGGTATTCGCTCGGTTTTCATTACTTTCTATGCCTGTCCGCCGCGGCACGCAAAAATGCTTGCTGATTTTGTATGCAGCACTTGCGTCTGGCGCGAATTTGCGTATAATGCGCGGGCCTGTCAAAATTGGCTGGCTGGTTCGATATGAACCCTGATAGAGCTTTTAGCTATCAAACAATGTTCCCAATTGGGGAACTATGTAAGAACGGTTACACTCTCCCATCAATCGTAATGGGTATGAGGAGTAACCATTTCGTCTATAAATAATTGGAGCTCTGGTCTCATGCAGAACCAAAGAATCCGTATCCGTCTTAAAGCGTTTGATCATCGTCTGATCGATCAATCAACCGCGGAAATCGTCGAGACTGCCAAGCGCACTGGTGCGCAGGTTCGTGGTCCGATCCCGCTGCCGACCCGCAAAGAGCGCTTTACCGTTCTGATCTCTCCGCACGTCAACAAAGATGCGCGCGATCAGTACGAAATCCGCACTCACAAGCGTCTGGTTGACATCGTTGAGCCAACTGAGAAAACCGTTGATGCTCTGATGCGTCTGGATCTGGCTGCCGGTGTAGACGTGCAGATCAGCCTGGGTTAATCAGGTCATCGAGCGATTGAGAGGTTGAAACAATGATTGGTTTAGTCGGTAAAAAAGTGGGCATGACCCGCATCTTCACTGAAGATGGCGTATCTATCCCAGTAACCGTAATCGAAGTTGAAGCAAACCGTGTTGCTCAGGTCAAAGACCTGGCTAACGATGGTTACCGCGCAATTCAGGTTACCACCGGTGCTAAAAAAGCTAACCGTGTAACCAAGCCGGAAGCTGGTCACTTCGCTAAAGCTGGCGTAGAAGCTGGCCGTGGTCTGTGGGAATTCCGTCTTGCTGACGGCGAAGAATTCACCGTAGGTCAGAGCATTAGCGTTGAACTGTTTGCTGACGTTAAAAAAGTTGACGTAACCGGTACCTCTAAAGGTAAAGGTTTTGCTGGTACCGTTAAGCGCTGGAACTTCCGTACCCAGGACGCGACTCACGGTAACTCCTTGTCCCACCGCGTTCCGGGTTCTATCGGTCAGAACCAGACTCCGGGCAAAGTGTTCAAAGGCAAGAAAATGGCAGGTCAGCTGGGTAATGAGCGTGTCACCGTTCAGAGCCTGGACGTAGTACGTGTTGACGCTGAGCGCAACCTGCTGCTGGTTAAAGGTGCTGTCCCGGGTGCAACCGGTAGCGACCTGATCGTTAAACCAGCTGTGAAGGCGTGAGGAGATAGCAATGGAATTAGTATTGAAAGACGCGCAGAGCGCGCTGACTGTTTCCGAAACTACCTTCGGTCGTGATTTCAACGAAGCGCTGGTACACCAGGTTGTTGTTGCTTATGCAGCTGGTGCTCGTCAGGGTACTCGTGCTCAGAAGACTCGTGCTGAAGTAACTGGTTCAGGCAAAAAGCCGTGGCGCCAGAAAGGTACCGGCCGTGCGCGTTCAGGTTCTATCAAGAGCCCGATCTGGCGTTCCGGTGGCGTAACCTTCGCTGCTCGTCCGCAGGACCACAGTCAAAAAGTTAACAAAAAGATGTACCGCGGCGCGCTGAAAAGCATTCTGTCCGAACTGGTACGTCAGGATCGTCTGATCGTTGTCGAGAAGTTCTCTGTTGAAGCGCCTAAAACTAAGCTGCTGGCACAGAAACTGAAAGACATGGCTCTGGAAGATGTGCTGATCATCACCGGTGAGCTGGACGAGAACCTGTTCCTGGCTGCGCGCAACCTGCACAAGGTTGACGTACGCGATGCAACTGGTATCGACCCGGTTAGCCTGATCGCCTTCGACAAAGTCGTAATGACTGCTGATGCTGTTAAGCAAGTTGAGGAGATGCTGGCATGATTCGTGAAGAACGTCTGCTGAAGGTGCTGCGTGCACCGCACGTTTCTGAAAAAGCGTCTGCTGCGATGGAAAAAACAAACACCATCGTTCTCAAAGTTGCTAAAGACGCGACCAAAGCAGAAATCAAAGCTGCTGTGCAGAAACTGTTTGAAGTCGAAGTCGAAGTCGTTAACACCCTGGTCGTTAAAGGGAAAGTTAAACGTCACGGACAGCGTATCGGTCGTCGTAGCGACTGGAAAAAAGCTTACGTCACCCTGAAAGAAGGCCAGAATCTGGACTTCGTTGGCGGCGCTGAGTAAGTCGGAGGAGTAATACAATGGCAGTTGTTAAATGTAAACCGACATCTCCGGGTCGTCGCCACGTTGTTAAAGTGGTTAACCCTGAGCTGCACAAGGGCAAACCTTTTGCTCCGTTGCTGGAAAAAAACAGCAAATCCGGTGGTCGTAACAACAATGGCCGTATCACCACCCGTCATATCGGTGGTGGCCACAAGCAGGCTTACCGTATTGTTGACTTCAAACGCAACAAAGATGGTATCCCGGCAGTTGTTGAGCGTCTTGAGTACGATCCGAACCGTTCCGCGAACATCGCGCTGGTTCTGTACAAAGATGGCGAACGCCGTTACATCCTGGCCCCTAAAGGCCTGAAAGCTGGCGACCAGATTCAGTCTGGCGTTGATGCTGCAATCAAAGCAGGTAACACCCTGCCGATGCGCAATATCCCGGTTGGTTCTACCGTTCATAACGTAGAAATGAAACCAGGTAAAGGCGGTCAGCTGGCTCGTTCCGCTGGTACTTACGTTCAGATCGTTGCTCGTGACGGTGCTTATGTCACCCTGCGTCTGCGTTCTGGTGAAATGCGTAAAGTCGAAGCAGACTGCCGCGCTACTCTGGGCGAAGTTGGCAATGCTGAGCATATGCTGCGCGTACTGGGTAAAGCAGGTGCTGCACGCTGGCGTGGTGTTCGTCCTACCGTTCGCGGTACTGCGATGAACCCAGTCGACCACCCACATGGTGGTGGTGAAGGTCGTAACTTTGGTAAGCACCCGGTATCCCCGTGGGGCCTGCAGACCAAAGGTAAGAAGACCCGCAGCAACAAGCGTACTGATAAATTCATCGTACGTCGCCGTAGCAAATAATTTTAGAGGATAAGCCATGCCACGTTCTCTCAAGAAAGGTCCTTTTATTGACCTGCACTTGCTGAAGAAGGTAGAGAAAGCGGTGGAAAGCGGAGACAAGAAGCCCCTGCGCACTTGGTCCCGTCGTTCAACGATCTTTCCTAACATGATCGGTTTGACCATCGCTGTCCATAATGGTCGTCAGCACGTTCCAGTTTTTGTTTCCGACGAAATGGTTGGTCACAAACTGGGTGAATTCGCACCGACTCGTACTTATCGCGGCCACGCTGCTGATAAAAAAGCGAAGAAGAAATAAGGTAGGAGGAAGAGATGGAAACTTTAGCTCAACATCGCCATGCTCGTTCTTCTGCTCAGAAGGTTCGCCTCGTAGCAGACCTGATTCGCGGTAAGAAAGTGTCGCAGGCCCTGGATATTCTGACCTACACCAACAAGAAAGCTGCTGTACTGGTCAAGAAGGTACTGGAATCTGCCATTGCTAACGCTGAACACAACGATGGCGCTGACATTGACGATCTGAAAGTTGCGAAAATTTTCGTAGACGAAGGCCCGAGCATGAAGCGCATTATGCCGCGTGCGAAAGGTCGTGCAGATCGCATCCTGAAGCGCACCAGCCACATCACTGTGGTTGTGTCCGATCGCTGAGACTCTGGAGACTAGCAATGGGTCAGAAAGTACATCCTAATGGTATTCGCCTGGGTATTGTCAAACCATGGAACTCTACCTGGTTCGCGAACACCAAAGAATTCGCTGACAACCTGGACAGCGATTTTAAAGTACGTCAGTTCCTGACTAAAGAACTGGCTAAAGCGTCCGTATCTCGTATCGTTATCGAGCGTCCGGCTAAGAGCATCCGTGTGACCATTCACACTGCTCGCCCGGGCATCGTTATCGGTAAGAAAGGCGAAGACGTAGAAAAACTGCGCAAGGTCGTAGCGGATATCGCTGGCGTTCCTGCACAGATCAATATCGCCGAAGTTCGTAAGCCAGAACTGGACGCTAAACTGGTTGCTGACAGCATCACTTCTCAGCTGGAACGTCGTGTTATGTTCCGTCGTGCGATGAAGCGTGCTGTACAGAACGCAATGCGTCTGGGCGCTAAAGGTATCAAAGTTGAAGTTAGCGGCCGTCTGGGCGGCGCGGAAATCGCACGTACCGAATGGTACCGTGAAGGTCGCGTACCGCTGCACACTCTGCGTGCTGACATCGACTACAACACCTCTGAAGCGCACACCACTTACGGTGTAATCGGCGTTAAGGTATGGATCTTCAAAGGCGAGATCCTGGGTGGTATGGCTGCTGTTGAACAACCGGAACCGGCTGCTCAACCTAAAAAGCAGCAGCGTAAAGGCCGTAAATAAGGAGCGTCGCTGATGTTACAACCAAAGCGTACAAAATTCCGTAAAGTGCACAAAGGCCGCAACCGTGGTCTGGCGCAGGGTACGGATGTTAGCTTCGGCACTTTCGGTCTGAAAGCTGTTGGCCGTGGTCGTCTGACTGCACGTCAGATCGAAGCAGCACGTCGTGCTATGACCCGTGCAGTTAAGCGTCAAGGTAAGATCTGGATCCGTGTATTCCCGGACAAACCGATCACCGAGAAGCCGCTGGAAGTTCGTATGGGTAAAGGTAAAGGTAACGTGGAGTACTGGGTTGCCTTGATTCAGCCGGGTAAAGTCCTTTATGAAATGGACGGCGTACCGGAAGAGCTGGCCCGTGAAGCCTTCGGCCTGGCAGCAGCGAAACTGCCTATCAAAACCACCTTTGTAACTAAGACGGTGATGTAATGAAAGCAAAAGAGCTGCGTGAAAAAAGCGTTGAAGAGCTGAACGCTGAGCTGCTGAACCTGCTGCGCGAGCAGTTCAACCTGCGTATGCAGGCTGCAAGTGGCCAGCTGCAACAGACTCATCTGCTGAAGCAAGTGCGTCGTGATGTTGCACGCGTTAAGACTTTACTGACTGAGAAGGCGGGTGCGTAATGACCGATAAAATCCGTACTCTGCAAGGTCGCGTAGTTAGCAATAAAATGGAGAAATCCATTGTTGTTGCTATCGAACGTGTGGTGAAACACCCGGTATACGGTAAGTTCATCAAGCGTACGACCAAACTGCACGTACATGACGAGAACAACGAATGCGGTATCGGTGACGTGGTCGAAATCCGCGAATGCCGTCCGCTGTCCAAGACCAAGTCCTGGACGCTGGTTCGCGTTGTAGAGAAAGCAGTTCTGTAATAGAGCCTGTATTCTCAACGGATAAACGGCTCAGCGATGAGCCGTTTATTTTTTCTACCCATATCCGATTTCCGGTGTTATAATGCCGCGCCCTCGATATGGGGATTTTTAACGGCCCGACTTTGGGTCTCAGTAGTAGTTGACATTAGCGGAGCACTAAAATGATCCAAGAACAGACTATGCTGAACGTCGCCGACAACTCCGGTGCACGTCGCGTAATGTGTATCAAGGTTCTGGGTGGCTCGCACCGTCGCTACGCAGGCGTAGGCGACATCATCAAGATCACCATCAAGGAAGCAATTCCGCGTGGTAAGGTCAAAAAAGGTGATGTGCTGAAGGCGGTAGTGGTGCGCACCAAGAAGGGTGTTCGTCGCCCGGACGGTTCTGTCATTCGCTTCGATGGTAATGCATGCGTTATTCTGAACAATAACAGCGAGCAGCCCATCGGTACGCGTATTTTTGGGCCGGTAACTCGTGAGCTTCGTACCGAGAAGTTCATGAAAATTATCTCTCTGGCACCAGAAGTACTCTAAGGAGCGAATCATGGCAGCGAAAATCCGTCGTGATGACGAAGTTATCGTGTTAACCGGTAAAGATAAAGGTAAACGCGGTAAAGTTAAGAATGTCTTGTCTTCCGGCAAGCTCATTATTGAAGGTATCAACCTGGTTAAGAAACACCAGAAGCCGGTTCCGGCTCTGAACCAACCGGGTGGCATCGTTGAAAAAGAAGCTGCTATTCAGGTTTCTAACGTTGCAATCTTCAATGCGGCAACCGGCAAGGCTGACCGTGTAGGCTTTAGATTCGAAGACGGCAAAAAAGTCCGTTTCTTCAAGTCTAACGGCGAAACTATCAAGTAATTTGGAGTAGTACGATGGCGAAACTGCATGATTACTACAAAGACGAAGTAGTTAATAAACTCATGACTGAGTTTAACTACAATTCTGTCATGCAAGTCCCTCGGGTCGAGAAGATCACCCTGAACATGGGTGTTGGTGAAGCGATCGCTGACAAGAAACTGCTGGATAACGCAGCAGCTGATCTGACAGCAATCTCCGGTCAAAAGCCGTTGATCACCAAAGCACGCAAATCAGTTGCAGGCTTCAAAATCCGTCAGGGCTATCCGATCGGCTGTAAAGTAACTCTGCGTGGCGAACGCATGTGGGAGTTCTTTGAGCGCCTGATCACTATTGCTGTACCGCGTATCCGTGACTTCCGTGGCTTGTCCTCTAAGTCTTTCGACGGTCGTGGTAACTACAGCATGGGTGTCCGTGAGCAGATCATCTTCCCAGAAATCGACTACGATAAAGTCGACCGCGTTCGTGGTTTGGATATTACCATTACCACTACTGCGAAATCTGATGAAGAAGGCCGCGCTCTGCTGGCTGCCTTTGACTTCCCGTTCCGCAAGTAAGGTAGGGTTACTTAATGGCTAAGCAATCAATGAAAGCACGCGAAGTAAAGCGCGTGGCTTTAGCTGATAAATTCTTCGCTAAACGCGCTGAACTGAAAGCTATCATCTCTGATGTGAACGCAACCGACGAAGATCGTTGGAATGCCGTTCTCAAGCTGCAGACTCTGCCGCGTGATTCCAGCCCGTCTCGTCAGCGTAATCGCTGCCGTCAAACAGGTCGTCCGCATGGTTTCCTGCGGAAGTTCGGGTTGAGCCGTATCAAGGTCCGTGAAGCCGCCATGCGCGGTGAAATCCCGGGTCTGAAAAAGGCTAGCTGGTAATTGTCACCAATTGAATCACGGGAGTAAAGACAGATGAGCATGCAAGATCCGATCGCGGATATGCTGACCCGTATCCGTAACGGTCAGGCCGCGAATAAAGCTGCGGTCACCATGCCTTCCTCCAAGCTGAAAGTGGCAATTGCCAACGTGCTGAAGGAAGAAGGCTTTATTGAAGATTTTAAAGTTGAAGGCGACATCAAGCCGGAACTGGAACTGACTCTTAAGTATTTCCAGGGTAAAGCTGTTGTAGAAAGCATTCAGCGTGTCAGCCGCCCAGGTCTGCGCATCTATAAACGTAAAGATGAGCTGCCGAAAGTTATGGCGGGTCTGGGTATCGCAGTTATTTCTACCTCTAAAGGTGTTATGACTGATCGTGCAGCGCGCCAGGCTGGTCTTGGTGGCGAAATTATCTGCTACGTAGCCTAATCGGAGGAAAAAATGTCTCGTGTTGCTAAAGCACCGGTCGTTGTTCCTGCCGGCGTTGACGTAAAAATCAACGGTCAGGTTATTACGATCAAAGGTAAGAATGGCGAGCTGACTCGTACTCTCAACGATGCTGTTGAAGTTAAACATGCAGATAATGCACTGACCTTCGGTCCGCGTGATGGTTTCGCAGACGGTTGGGCTCAGGCTGGTACCGCGCGTGCCCTGCTTAACTCAGTAGTTATCGGTGTTACCGAAGGCTTCACTAAAAAGCTTCAGCTGGTTGGTGTAGGTTATCGTGCAGCGGTTAAAGGGGATGTAGTAAACCTGGCTTTAGGTTTCTCTCATCCTGTTGAACACAAGCTGCCGGCCGGTATCACTGCAGAATGTCCGACTCAAACTGAAATCGTGCTGAAAGGCGCTGATAAGCAGGTGATCGGCCAGGTTGCAGCAGATCTGCGCGCCTACCGTCGTCCTGAGCCTTATAAAGGCAAGGGTGTTCGTTACGCCGACGAAGTCGTGCGTACCAAAGAGGCTAAGAAGAAGTAAGGTAACACTATGGATAAGAAATCTGCTCGTATCCGTCGTGCGACCCGCGCACGCCGCAAGCTCCAGGAGCTGGGTGCAACTCGCCTGGTGGTACATCGTACCCCGCGTCATATTTACGCACAGGTAATTGCACCGAACGGTTCTGAAGTTCTGGTAGCTGCTTCTACTGTAGAAAAAGCTATCGCTGAACAACTGAAGTACACCGGTAACAAAGACGCGGCTGCAGCTGTGGGTAAAGCTGTTGCTGAACGCGCTCTGGAAAAAGGCATCAAAGATGTTTCCTTTGACCGTTCCGGGTTCCAATATCATGGTCGTGTCCAGGCACTGGCAGATGCTGCCCGTGAAGCTGGCCTTCAGTTCTAAGGTAGAGGTGTAAGATGGCTCACATCGAAAAACAAGCTGGCGAACTGCAGGAAAAGCTGATCGCGGTTAACCGCGTATCTAAAACCGTTAAAGGTGGTCGTATTTTCTCCTTCACAGCTCTGACTGTAGTTGGTGATGGTAATGGCCGCGTAGGTTTTGGTTACGGTAAAGCGCGTGAAGTTCCAGCAGCGATCCAGAAAGCGATGGAAAAAGCCCGTCGCAATATGATTAACGTCGCGCTGAACCACGGCACCCTGCAACACCCGGTTAAAGGTGTTCACACGGGTTCTCGTGTATTCATGCAGCCAGCTTCCGAAGGTACCGGTATCATCGCCGGTGGTGCAATGCGCGCCGTTCTGGAAGTTGCTGGAGTTCATAACGTTCTGGCTAAAGCATATGGTTCCACCAACCCGATCAACGTGGTTCGTGCAACTATTGATGGCCTGGAAAATATGAATTCTCCAGAAATGGTCGCTGCCAAGCGTGGTAAATCCGTTGAAGAAATTCTGGGGAAATAAACCATGGCAAAGACTATTAAAATTACTCAAACCCGCAGTGCAATCGGTCGTCTGCCGAAACACAAGGCAACGCTGCTTGGCCTGGGTCTGCGTCGTATTGGTCACACCGTAGAACGCGAGGATACTCCTGCCGTTCGTGGTATGGTCAACGCGGTTTCCTTTATGGTTAAAGTTGAGGAGTAAGAGATGCGTTTAAATACTCTGTCTCCGGCCGAAGGCTCCAAAAAGGCGGGTAAACGCCTTGGTCGTGGTATCGGTTCTGGCCTCGGTAAAACCGGTGGTCGTGGTCACAAAGGTCAGAACTCTCGTTCTGGCGGTGGCGTACGTCGCGGTTTCGAGGGTGGTCAGATGCCTCTGTACCGTCGTCTGCCGAAATTCGGCTTCACTTCTCGTAAAGCGATGATCACTGCAGAAATTCGTCTGTCTGATCTGGCTCACGTAGAAGGCGATGTAGTCGACCTGAACACGCTGAAAGCAGCTAACATTATCGGTATTCAGATTGAGTTCGCGAAAGTGATCCTGTCTGGTGAGGTAGCTCGTCCGGTAACTGTTCGTGGCCTGCGTGTGACTAAAGGTGCTCGTGCTGCTATCGAAGCTGCTGGCGGTAAAATTGAGGAATAAGTAGCAGATGGCTAAGCAACCGGGATTAGATTTTCAAAGTGCCAAAGGTGGACTTGGCGAACTGAAACGCAGACTTTTGTTTGTTATCGGTGCGCTGATTGTGTTCCGTATTGGTTCTTTTATTCCGATCCCTGGTATTGATGCCGCTGTACTTGCCAAACTGCTTGAGCAACAGCGAGGCACCATCATTGAAATGTTCAACATGTTCTCTGGTGGTGCTCTCAGCCGTGCTTCTATCTTTGCTTTGGGTATCATGCCGTATATTTCGGCATCGATTATTGTCCAACTGTTGACGGTTGTTTATCAGCCGCTGGCAGAAATAAAGAAAGAAGGGGAGTCTGGTCGTCGTAAGATCAGCCAGTACACCCGCTACGGTACTCTGGTGCTGGCGATATTCCAGTCGATCGGTATTGCTACCGGTCTGCCGAATATGCCTGGTATGCAGGGCCTGGTGATGAATCCAGGCTTTGCATTCTATTTCACCGCTGTTGTAAGTCTGGTCACAGGGACTATGTTCCTGATGTGGCTCGGCGAACAGATTACTGAACGTGGTATCGGTAACGGTATTTCGATCATTATCTTCGCTGGTATCGTTGCGGGTCTCCCGCCAGCCATCGCCCATACTATCGAGCAAGCGCGTCAAGGCGACCTGCACTTCCTCCTGTTGCTGTTGGTTGCAGTATTAGTATTTGCCGTGACCTTCTTTGTTGTATTCGTAGAACGTGGTCAACGCCGCATTGTGGTGAACTACGCGAAGCGTCAACAAGGTCGTCGTGTCTATGCTGCACAGAGCACACATTTACCGCTGAAAGTGAATATGGCAGGGGTTATCCCGGCAATCTTCGCTTCCAGTATTATTCTGTTCCCTGCGACCATCGCGTCATGGTTCGGGGGCGGAACCGGTTGGAACTGGCTGACAACAATTTCGCTGTATTTGCAGCCTGGGCAACCGCTTTATGTGTTACTCTATGCGTCTGCAATCATATTCTTCTGTTTCTTCTACACGGCGTTGGTTTTCAACCCGCGTGAAACAGCAGATAACCTGAAGAAGTCCGGTGCATTTGTACCAGGAATTCGTCCGGGAGAGCAAACGGCGAAGTATATTGATAAAGTGATGACTCGCCTGACCCTGGTTGGTGCGTTATACATTACCTTTATCTGCCTGATCCCGGAGTTCATGCGTGATGCAATGAAAGTGCCGTTCTACTTCGGTGGAACCTCGCTGCTTATTGTTGTCGTTGTGATTATGGACTTTATGGCTCAAGTGCAAACTCTGATGATGTCAAGTCAGTACGAGTCTGCATTGAAGAAGGCGAACCTGAAAGGCTACGGCCGCTAACAGGGCGCCCGAGAAGTTACGGAGAGTAAAAATGAAAGTTCGTGCTTCCGTCAAGAAATTATGCCGTAACTGCAAAATCGTTAAGCGTGATGGCGTCATCCGCGTGATTTGCAGTGCCGAGCCAAAGCATAAACAGCGCCAAGGCTGATTTTTTCGCATATTTTTCTTGCAAAGTTGGATTGAGCTGGCTAGATTAGCCAGCCAATCTTTTGTATGTCTGTGCGTTTCCATTTGAGTATCCTGAAAACGGGCTTTTCAGCATGGTGCGTACATATTAAATAGTAGGAGTGCATAGTGGCCCGTATAGCAGGCATTAACATTCCTGATCACAAACATACCGTAATCGCATTAACTGCTATTTTCGGTATCGGCAAGACCCGCTCTAAAGCCATCTGTGCTGACACGGGTATCGCTGAAAATGTTAAGATCAGTGAGCTGTCTGAAGAACAAATTGAATCCCTGCGTGAAGCAGTAGGTAAATTTGTCGTTGAAGGTGATCTGCGCCGTGAAATCACCCTGAGCATCAAGCGTCTGATGGACCTTGGTTGCTATCGTGGTTTACGCCATCGTCGTGGTCTTCCGGTTCGCGGTCAGCGTACTAAGACCAACGCACGTACCCGTAAGGGTCCGCGTAAACCGATCAAGAAATAATCGGGGTGATTGAATAATGGCAAAGGCACCAGTTCGTGCACGTAAGCGTGTAAGAAAACAAGTCTCTGATGGCGTGGCTCATGTCCATGCTTCTTTTAACAACACCATCGTTACCATTACCGATCGTCAGGGTAACGCACTGGGTTGGGCAACAGCCGGTGGTTCCGGTTTCCGTGGTTCTCGCAAATCCACTCCGTTTGCAGCTCAGGTTGCAGCAGAGCGTTGCGCTGAAGCCGTAAAAGAATACGGCATCAAGAATCTGGAAGTTATGGTCAAAGGTCCGGGTCCGGGTCGCGAATCTACCATTCGTGCACTGAACGCCGCTGGTTTCCGCATCACTAATATTACTGATGTGACTCCGATCCCTCATAACGGTTGTCGTCCGCCGAAAAAACGTCGCGTATAACGCGCTCGTTTCTAGGATTGTTGGAGAAAGAAAATGGCAAGATATTTGGGTCCTAAGCTCAAGCTGAGCCGTCGTGAGGGCACCGACTTATTCCTTAAGTCTGGCGTTCGCGCGATCGATACCAAGTGTAAAATTGAACAAGCTCCTGGCCAGCACGGTGCGCGTAAACCGCGTCTGTCTGACTATGGTGTGCAGTTGCGTGAAAAGCAAAAAGTTCGCCGTATGTACGGTGTGCTGGAGCGTCAGTTCCGTAACTACTATAAAGAAGCAGCACGTCTGAAAGGCAACACCGGTGAAAACCTGTTGGCTCTGCTGGAAGGTCGTCTGGACAACGTTGTATACCGTATGGGCTTCGGCGCGACTCGTGCTGAATCACGTCAGCTGGTTAGCCACAAAGCTATCATGGTAAACGGTCGTGTTGTTAACATTGCTTCTTATCAGGTTAAAGCGAACGACGTTGTTAGCATTCGTGAGAAAGCGAAAAAGCAATCTCGCGTGAAAGCCGCTCTGGAGCTGGCTGAGCAGCGTGAAAAGCCAACCTGGCTGGAAGTTGATGCTGGCAAGATGGAAGGTACGTTCAAGCGTCAGCCGGAACGTTCTGATCTGTCTGCGGACATTAACGAACACCTGATCGTCGAGCTTTACTCCAAGTAAAGCTTAGTACCAAAGAGAGGACACAATGCAGGGTTCTGTGACAGAGTTTCTAAAACCGCGCCTGGTCGATATCGAGCAAGTGAGTTCGACGCACGCCAAGGTGACCCTTGAGCCTTTAGAGCGTGGCTTTGGCCATACTCTGGGTAACGCACTGCGCCGTATTCTGCTCTCATCGATGCCGGGTTGCGCGGTGACCGAGGTTGAGATTGATGGTGTACTGCACGAGTACAGCACCAAAGAAGGCGTTCAGGAAGATATCCTTGAAATCCTGCTCAACCTGAAAGGGCTTGCGGTGAGAGTTCAGGGTAAAGATGAAGTCATCCTTACTTTGAATAAATCTGGCATTGGCCCTGTGACCGCAGCCGACATTACCCATGACGGTGATGTCGAAATCGTCAAGCCGCAACATGTGATCTGCCACCTGACCGATGAGAACGCTGCGATTAGCATGCGTATCAAAGTTCAGCGCGGTCGCGGTTATGTGCCGGCTTCTGCCCGAATTCATTCGGAAGAAGATGAGCGCCCAATCGGCCGTCTGCTGGTCGACGCATGCTACAGCCCGGTAGAGCGTATTGCCTACAATGTTGAAGCAGCGCGTGTAGAACAGCGTACCGACCTGGACAAGCTGGTCATCGAAATGGAAACCAACGGCACAATCGATCCTGAAGAGGCGATTCGTCGTGCGGCAACAATCCTGGCAGAACAACTGGAAGCTTTCGTTGACTTACGTGATGTACGTCAGCCGGAAGTGAAAGAAGAGAAACCAGAATTCGATCCGATCCTGCTGCGCCCTGTTGACGATCTCGAATTGACTGTCCGCTCTGCTAACTGCCTCAAGGCAGAAGCTATCCACTATATCGGTGATCTGGTACAGCGTACCGAGGTTGAGTTGCTGAAAACGCCGAACCTGGGTAAAAAATCTCTTACCGAGATTAAAGACGTGCTGGCTTCACGTGGTCTGTCTCTGGGCATGCGCCTGGAAAACTGGCCACCGGCAAGCATTGCTGACGAGTAACCGGATCACAGGTTAAGGTTTTACTGAGAAGGATAAGGTCATGCGCCATCGTAAGAGTGGTCGTCAACTGAACCGCAACAGCAGCCATCGCCAGGCTATGTTCCGTAACATGGCTGGTTCGCTGGTTCGTCATGAAATCATCAAGACGACCCTGCCGAAAGCGAAAGAACTGCGTCGCGTAGTTGAGCCGCTGATTACTCTTGCCAAGACTGATAGCGTTGCTAATCGTCGTCTGGCATTCGCCCGTACTCGTGATAACGAGATCGTGGCAAAACTGTTTAACGAGCTGGGCCCGCGTTTCGCGAGCCGCGCCGGTGGTTACACTCGCATTCTGAAGTGTGGCTTCCGTGCAGGCGACAACGCGCCGATGGCATACATCGAGCTGGTTGATCGTGCTGAGCTGAAAGCAGAAGCTGCTGCAGAGTAATCTGTAGTAACGTAAAAAAACCCGCTTCGGCGGGTTTTTTTATATCCCCCCGATTCCTGCTTCATTACAATAGCTGTACTCTTTTTGTTCATCCCTGGGAGCCGTATAATGTGGTTACTGGACCAGTGGGCAGAACGCCATATCCTTGACGCACAAAGCAAAGGCGAGTTTGATAATCTTCCCGGCAGCGGCACACCGTTGACGTTGGATGATGACCTGCATGTGCCACCCGAATTACGCGCGGGCTACCGCTTACTCAAAAATGCCGGCTGTCTGCCCCCTGAGCTTGAGCAACGAAGAGAAGCCGTTGCGCTGGTCGATTTATTAAAAGCGGTCCGTCCGGACGATCCGCAGTATGCAGAGCTCAGCCGCCGACTTGCTTTGCTGGAACTGAAATTACGCCAGGCGGGATTGAATACCGATTTTTTACGTGGTGAATATGCAGACAGGCTTCAGAACAAAATTGATGAGGGGTAAGCATGTACCGTATTGGTGAACTCGCAAAGCTGGCTGATGTCACGCCCGATACCATTCGCTATTATGAAAAACAGCAGATGATGGCTCACGATGTACGCACAGAAGGTGGATTTCGCCTCTATACCGAGAACGATCTTCAGCGCCTGCGTTTCATCCGCTATGCCCGTCAGCTTGGGTTTACGCTGGAGGCGATCCGCGAATTACTGTCGATCCGCGTCGATCCGGAGCATCATACCTGTCAGGAATCGAAAGGTATTGTTCAGGCGCGTCTGAGCGAAGTGGAAGCACGAATTAAAGAGTTACAAACAATGCGCCGTTCATTGCAACGACTCAATGATGCCTGCTGCGGTACGGCTCATAGCAGCGTGTATTGTTCTATTCTCGAGTCCCTTGAACAAGGAGCCAGTAGTACCACAGCGGAACGTTGATTTTTTCATTGCGCGGATCTACACTCGCGCCGATCTCATTCACATTCAGGAGCTATTATGAGCCGCTATCAACACACGAAAGGGCAAATAAAAGACAATGCCATTGAGGCGTTGCTACATGACCCGTTATTCAGACAGCGAGTAGAGAAAAACCGGAAGGGGAAAGGCAGCTACCAACGTAAGGAAAAACATGCGGGGCGGAATGACCGGGAGGCCAGTGGCAAAAGAGTGAATCACTTTTTTACCACTGGCCTTCTGCTTTCTGTTGCCTGATTACGAACGTTTATTTTGTTCTTTCAGCAGATCGCGAATCTCACTTAACAAAACTTCTTCTTTCGTAGGTGCCGGTGGCGCAGCTGGCGCTTCTTCTTTCTTACGATTCAGTTTATTCATCAGTTTGATCGCCATAAAGATGGCAAATGCGACAATGATGAAATCAAATACGTTTTGAATAAACACGCCATAATGCATGACAACGGCCGGGACATCTCCCTGCGCATCGCGTAGCGTCACAGCGAACTGTTTAAAGTCGATCCCGCCAATGAGCAAACCCAGTGGAGGCATAATAATATCGGCCACTAATGACGATACAATTTTACCGAATGCCGCACCGATGATCACACCCACTGCCAAATCGACAACGTTCCCACGCATCGCGAATTCGCGAAACTCTTTTAAAAAACTCATTCTATTCTCCTTGAGTCAGTTGATACGTTAAGTTTAACAAATGTATTTTCATTTTCCATAACCAGTAAATATTTGCAGAAAAATATCATCCCTTGATTAATAAGGGATAATAAAAAGGGCGCTCGCATGGCGCCCTGGGGAATTACAGGAAGAAAGGGCTGGGCTGGAAAAGTCTTTCGACATCCGAGATAAATTTTTTGTCCGTCAAAAACATAATCACATGATCGCCCTGTTCAATACGCAGGTTATTATTGGCGATCATCACGTCATTGCCACGGACGACGGCGCCGATGATCGTACCAGGCGGTAGCTTGATCTCATCGATCGAGCGTCCCACTACGCGTGAGGTACTTTCATCGCCGTGAGCCACCGCTTCAATGGCCTCCGCGACACCGCGACGCAGTGACGACACGCCAACAATATCGGCCTTACGCACATGGCTCAGCAGGGCGGAGATCGTGGCTTGCTGCGGTGATATAGCAATATCGATCACGCTACCCTGCACCAGATCGACGTAGGCTTTCCGCTGGATCAACACCATGACTTTTTTGGCGCCCATCCGTTTGGCCAGCATTGCGGACATGATGTTAGCTTCATCATCGTTGGTGACGGCAATAAAGAGATCGACTTGATCGATGTGTTCTTCCGCCAGCAGCTCCTGATCCGAGGCATCGCCATAGAAAACAATCGTATTCTGCAGTTTTTCCGCAAGCTCGGCGGCACGTTGCTGATCGCGTTCGATAAGCTTAACGCTGTAATCTTTCTCAAGACGACGAGCAAGACCTGCGCCGATATTCCCCCCGCCAACCAGCATGATGCGCTTATAGGGTTTTTCCAGGCGCTGCAGTTCGCTCATGACGGCTCGAATATGCTGTGATGCGGCAATAAAGAACACTTCATCGCCGGCTTCAACGATGGTCGAACCCTGCGGGCGAATGGGTCTGTCGTGGCGGAAAATGGCCGCTACGCGAGTATCGATATGCGGCATATGTTCACGCATTGTCGAGAGCGCATTCCCCACCAGTGGACCGCCGTAGTAGGCTTTTACCACCGCGAGGCTGACTTTGCCTTCGGCAAAGTTTACGACCTGCAGTGCGCCTGGGTATTCAATGAGTCGGTAGATATTGTCGATAACCAGCTGTTCGGGCGCGATAAGATGATCGATAGGCACCGCTTCCGAATGGAATAGCTTTTCGGCATCCCGTACGTAATCCGGAGAACGAATACGCGCAATACGATTAGGCGTATTGAACAGGGAATAAGCGACCTGGCAGGCCACCATATTGGTTTCATCTGAACTGGTTACGGCAACCAGCATGTCGGCGTCGTCGGCGCCCGCTTCACGCAGCACGCGCGGGTGGGAGCCGTGTCCCTGAACAACGCGAAGGTCGAATTTATCCTGCAGGCTGCGCAGGCGGTCACCATTGGTGTCGACCAGGGTGATATCGTTGTTCTCTCCGACGAGGTTTTCCGCAAGCGTTCCGCCTACCTGACCGGCGCCCAGAATAATAATCTTCATCAGCAGTGATCCATTATTTCCGATGTTTGATCAGCTTAGCGTAAAAGAACCCGTCACCCTCTTCTGCGTCGGGCAAATTTTGTCTGCCCGGTTGCTCAGGTGTGCCGGTGAGGCTGAGCTCTGCATCTGGCGTGCGCTTCAGGAACGCAGCAATTTGCTGACTATTCTCTTCTGGAAGAATTGAGCAGGTTGCATAGACCAGTGTTCCGCCAGGTTTCAGATGAGGCCAGATGGCGTCAAGAATCTCCGCCTGCAGTTGGGCCAGCTCGGCAATGTCGCGATCGCGGCGTAGCCACTTAATATCCGGATGACGACGAATGACGCCTGTTGCCGAGCAGGGAGCATCGAGCAGAATGCGATCGAACTGTTCGTCTTCGCACCACTGAGCGGGATAGCGGCCATCTCCCTGTTTCACCTGCGCTTTCATTCCGAGTCGCTTCAGGTTGTCATAGACGCGCGACAGGCGCTGCTCATCAATATCAACCGCCATGACGCTGGCCTGCGGTGCCACTTCCAGAATATGCGTCGTTTTGCCGCCAGGGGCTGCGCACAGATCGAGGATTTTCTCGCCGTTTTCTGGGCTCAGATAGCGCATGCAGCCCTGGGCTGAAGCATCCTGGACGGTAACCCAGCCCTGGTCGAATCCGGGTAATGCCTGAACGGGTGCCGGCGTTGCCAGGCGCACCGCATCAGGATAATCAGGATGGGTAAAACCTTGCAGTCCGGCCTCTTCCAGAAGCGCGAGCCACTCATCGCGCGAATGATGATTGCGGTTTACGCGCAGCCACATAGGCGGGCGTTGGTTATTTGCATCAGCAATAGCCTGCCATTGCTGCGGCCATGATTTTTGCAGACGCTTGAGCAACCATGCCGGATGAAGAAAACGACTCTCGCTTTGGGCAAATTCAGCCAACAAAGCTTCCTGCTGGCGCTGAAACTGACGTAAAACACCGTTGATTAGTCCCTTCAACTGCGGGCGTTTGATGGCTACCGCGCCTTCCACCGTTTCCGCCAGCGCAGCATGGGCCGGAATGCGGGTATAGAGCAGTTGATAAAACCCCACCATAATTAAATAGTGAACGGTGCGTTGTTTGCCAGTCATCGGGCGAGCCATCAGTTTGTTAACCAGCCAGTCCAACTGGCTGAGGGTACGCAGAACGCCAAAGCACAGCTCTTGCAGCAGCGCTTTGTCCTTTTCCCCGACCTTTTGCTGCAATGGCGGCAGAACGTTACTTAATGACTGACCTTGTTCGACAACCTGCTCAATGGCTTTCGCCGCCAGGCTGCGTAAATTTAGTTTTTTTTTCATAACCGCAAAATAAAAATGCCCGGTAAATCCGGGCTTTAGACAGTGACTACCGTCAGGAGAGACGGTTACCGGGGATAAACCATTCCCGGCGAGAATTTAGCAAGTCCTGGGCGCTCATCGCTTTTTTACCTGCCGGCTGCAACAACTCGAGGTTCAGGATGCCATCGCCGGTTACGACCTGAATGCCTTGCTTGCCAGCGGCCACGATCGTACCAGGTTCAGCGCGGCGGGTTTCAGCAATGACGGATGCCTGCCACACTTTCACCGGTTGCTCATCAATTTCCAGCCAGCTCATAGGCCATGGGTTGAATGCGCGAATGCAACGTTCGAGTTGCGCAGCGGAAAGAGACCAGTCAATGCGGGCTTCTTCTTTACTGAGCTTCTCGGCATAGGTCACCAGCGCCTCATCCTGGACTTCCGGCTGAGTCGAACCGTTTGCGAGCTGAGTTAACGTTTCCAGCAACCCTTGTGGGCCAAGTTCTGCCAGCTTGTCATACAGACTGGCGCTGGTATCTTGCGCAGCGATTGGACAGGAGAGTTTATACAGCATGTCACCTGTATCCAGACCGACATCCATCTGCATGATGGTCACACCGGTTTCAGCATCACCCGCCCAGAGCGAGCGCTGAATAGGCGCCGCTCCGCGCCAGCGCGGCAGCAAAGAGCCGTGTACGTTGATACAGCCCAGCCGTGGCATATCCAGAACCGCTTTGGGCAGAATCAATCCGTAGGCAACAACGACCATGACATCGGCATTCAGCGAGGCAACCCGCTGCTGATTTTCCTGCGGGCGCAGGGAGACAGGCTGAAATACCGGTAAATTATTAGCTTCAGCCAGCACTTTTACCGGGCTCGGCATGAGCTTTTTACCGCGGCCTGCGGGGCGATCGGGCTGGGTAAATACGCCAACAATCTGGTGCCCAGACGACAGCAGCGCATCGAGATGACGCGCTGCAAAATCGGGAGTTCCCGCAAAGATAATACGTAGTGATTGTGACACGTTAGTCCTTGTCCTCAGGCACGCGTACGCAAACGGTCCAGTTTTTCAACTTTCTGGCGAATACGCTGTTGTTTAAGCGGCGACAGATAATCGATAAACAGTTTGCCTACCAGGTGATCCATTTCATGCTGGATACAGATAGCCAGCAGGCCGTCAGCATTCAGTTCAAACTGCTTGCCTTCGCGATCCAATGCACGAATCTTCACGGTTTCGGCACGTGGCACCAGTGCGCGCTGTTCCGGGATAGACAAGCAACCTTCTTCGATGCCCGTTTCACCGTCTTTTTCCAACAGCTCAGGGTTGATTAACACCAGCTGCTCTTCACGGTTTTCTGAAACATCGATAACGATAATGCGCTGATGAACATCTACCTGGGTGGCGGCCAGACCAATACCTTCTTCCGCGTACATCGTCTCGAACATATCATCGACGATGCGTTGAATTTCTGCATTGACTTCTTTTACCGGTTCAGCGACTTTGCGAAGGCGCTCGTCCGGGATATGTAACACTTGCAAAACTGCCATAAAGATCCAGAGTCGTATTCAGGAGTTGATAAGATTATTAGCTCTATTCTAGACAAAACCCCCTGTAATTGACAGTCTCGCTGTCCAATCGCAAAGATTGTTAAAGCCACTTATGGCAGGGGACAAGGATGACACCTACGGAGATCTGGCTGCGTCTGATGAAGGTGAGCAACCTTTATGGTGACAACATGGTGATGGCTGCCAGAATACTGCGCGCGGCCTCGGTGCCAGATCGCGAAGCATTGTACGCCTGTAGTCTGAGCGCAGCGCAAGCGAAGCAATTTCTATCCGTTGGCCAACAAGAGCTTGCGTCTACGCTATTGTGGCTGGAGCAACCCGGGCACCACCTGTTACTCGCTGATAATCCATTCTACCCACCCCGACTGCGCGCCATTGCTGACTATCCCGGCGCGCTTTTCGTTTGTGGAGATTTGACCGTGTTGAGCAGTTTGCAACTGGCCATTGTCGGCAGCCGTTCCCACTCCTGGTACGGTGCTCGCTGGGGGAAACTGTTCAGTGAAAGCCTGGCGCGTCTCGGTATCACCATTACCAGCGGTCTGGCGATCGGCATTGACGGTGTCGCTCACCGCGGCGCACTTGAGGCGTGCGGGAAGACAATCGGCGTACTTGGCAATGGATTAGGCGCAATCTACCCACGCCGTCATCATGCATTAGCCGGGAATATAGTGGAGAGCGGGGGAGCATTGCTGTCTGAGTTCCCTCTTTCAGCCTCCCCGTGGCCGGGAAACTTCCCTCGTCGGAATCGAATTATCAGCGGACTGAGTATTGGCGTGCTGGTGATTGAGGCCGCTTTGAAAAGCGGCTCGCTGGTGACCGTTCGCTGTGCGCTGGAGCAAGGAAGAGAGGTTTTTGCCCTACCTGGGCCGGTAGGTAATCCGGGTTCCGAAGGTCCACTCTGGCTGATTAAACAAGGTGCCATCCCCGTGACATCAGCGGCAGATATCATCGACTATTGCCAGCAGGAACTGCGATGGCTCCAGGATGTGCCTGACAATATAAATAATTGCATGGATCCGCCTCCCCTGGCATTGCCATTTCCAGAGCTCCTGGCTAACGTAGGAGATGAGGTAACACCTGTTGACGTTGTCGCTGAACGTGCCGGCCAATCTGTGCCAGTGACCGTAGCTCAGCTACTTGAACTGGAGTTAGCAGGCTGGATCGCAGCTGTACCCGGCGGCTATGTCCGATTAAGGAGGGCAAGCCATGTTCGACGTACTCATGTATTTGTTTGAGACTTACATCCAAAACGAAGCAGAAATGCGCGTGGATCAGGATAGACTGACCCGGGATCTCACCGATGCAGGATTCGATCGGGAAGATATTTATAACGCGTTGATGTGGCTAGAGAAACTGGCTGACTATCAGGAGGGGCTCGTTGCTCCCATGCAGCTTGCTTCTGACCCGCTCTCTTTGCGGATTTATACCGAAGAAGAGTGTCTGCGTCTGGATGCCAGTTGCCGGGGATTTTTATTATTCCTCGAGCAGATTCAGGTGTTGAACCTCGAAACACGGGAAATGGTGATAGAGCGCGTGCTGGCGCTGGATACAGCAGAATTCGATCTGGAAGACCTGAAATGGGTGATCCTGATGGTACTGTTTAATATTCCGGGCTGCGAAAATGCCTATCAACAAATGGAAGAATTACTCTTCGAAGTAAATGAAGGTATGCTGCACTAATCTTATTGCGGCAACATCGAGTTGTTATGACCAAATCAGCACTGTTTTCGGTGCGTAAAAATGAGCCCTGCCCACAGTGCGGGGCTGAACTGGTAATTCGCTCCGGGAAACACGGGCCGTTTCTCGGTTGCTCACACTATCCGGACTGTGACTATGTCCGTCCGCTGAAAAATCAGGCGGACGGACATATCGTAAAGGTACTGGAGGGGCAGGAATGTCCGTCTTGCGGTGCCGTTATGGTGTTACGTCAGGGACGCTTCGGTATGTTTATTGGCTGCAGCCGTTACCCGGAATGTGAACATACTGAAACTATTGATAAACCTGATGAAACAGCGATTTCCTGCCCGCAGTGTGGGCAAGGGCAGCTGGTTCAGCGTCGTTCTCGTTTCGGCAAAACCTTTCATTCCTGCGATCGTTATCCCGATTGCCAGTTCGTTATCAACTTCAAACCGGTAGCGGGTGAATGCCCTGAATGCCACTATCCGCTATTAATCGAAAAGAAAACGGCGCAGGGCGTAAAACGCTTTTGTGCCAGTAAACAATGTGGAAAGCCGATCCCGGCGGAACAAATCAGTGAATAAGAACCTGCAATCAGAAACCGTCGCCCATGCCGTGACGGTACTGCTTAACGAACATGTCATCGCCTATCCGACAGAAGCCGTTTTTGGCGTAGGCTGCGATCCTGACAGCGAAACGGCAGTCATGCACCTGCTGGCGCTTAAACAACGCCCCGTCGAGAAGGGGCTCATTCTGATCGCGGCCAGCTACGAACAACTGACACCTTATATTGATGATTCGCAGCTTAATGATAAACAGCGAGCGGCGATCTTCTCCTGCTGGCCGGGACCGGTCACGTTTGTCTTTCCGGCCCGCGCCACAACGCCACGCTGGTTGACCGGGCGCTTTGATTCCCTGGCGGTACGCGTCAGCGATCATCCGCTGGTGGTCGAATTGTGCGAGGCTTATGGCAAACCGCTGGTTTCAACCAGCGCGAATTTATCCGGTCAGCCGCCTTGCCGCACCACGGCTGAAGTTCTGGCTCAGTTTGGCGCCAGTTTCCCGGTCGTCGATGGTGCAACGGGTGGGCGTCAGAATCCGTCTGAAATTCGCGATGCCCTGACGGGCGAACTCTTTCGCCAGGGGTAATTTATGCAAACCTACGCTGTCTTCGGCAATCCGATCGCCCACAGTAAGTCCCCCTCTATTCACCAGCGCTTTGCGCAGCAGTTGCAGATTGTGCATCCGTATGGGCGAGTTCTGGCGCCGCTGGACGATTTTCGCTCTACTCTGGATACCTTCTTCGCCGAAGGGGGAAAGGGCGCTAACGTTACCGTTCCGTTCAAGGAGGAAGCGTTTGCCCGAGCGGATGAACTGACCGAACGTGCGGCTCTGGCGGGGGCGGTGAATACCCTAAAAAGGCTGGACGATGGACGTTTGCTAGGGGACAACACCGACGGGATTGGACTGCTGAGCGATCTGGAGCGGTTGGGGTTCATTAAACCGGGCTATCGGGTATTGCTCATCGGGGCTGGCGGGGCATCGCGGGGTGTCTTGCTACCCCTGCTGTCACTGGATTGCGCTGTCACTATCGTCAACCGGACTTATTCCCGCGCGCAGGAGCTGGCGACGCTGTTTGCGCATACCGGTAGTGTATGCGCGCTTGAGATGGGATCGCTGGCTGAGCATGAGTTCGATCTCATTATTAATGCAACTTCCAGCGGTATCAGCGGCGATGTGCCGGCAGTTCCCGCGTCCCTAATCAACACGCACGTCTATTGTTATGACATGTTTTATCAGAAGGGCAGCACGCCGTTTTTACACTGGTGCCAGGAGCATGGTGCGAAAATGTGTGCCGATGGGCTGGGTATGCTGGTGGCGCAGGCCGCCCACGCCGTTTTGCTCTGGCATGGAGTTCTGCCCGAGATTACACCGGTTATTCAGGCCTTGCATAAGGAACTGAATACGTGAATCAGTCGATTCAGTTTCCTGACAGAGAGGAGTGGGATAGCGACCGGCAGTGTGTCACCTTTCCCGCACTGGCTAATGGTATGCAGCTCACCTGCGCAATCAGAGGCGTAACGTTAAAACAGCGCTTCGGTGGTGATACCCCCGGGCAGTGGCTGGCCGCGTTTTGTGGACATCGCTGGGATCTGGAAGAAGAAGCTGAAGTATTGATCCGCGACCAGCAGGAAGATAATCAGGGCTGGGTATGGTTATCCTGATCCAGATAATCGTTTTTCCATTTCACATAGTTGTTTGCTGAATAGAGCAGACCTGCCCGTTCCGCCTCCGTCAGGGGGCGGATTTGTTTCACCGGGTTGCCAAAATAGAGATAGCCGCTTTCCAGCCGTTTGTTTTGCGGGACCAGGCTACCGGCACCAATCATCACATCGTCTTCTACTACTACGCCATCCAGTAAAATCGAGCCCATGCCAACCAGCACCCGATTGCCAATAGTACAGCCATGCAGCATGACCTTGTGACCAACGGTGACCTCTTCACCAATGATCAGCGGATTTCCCTGAGGGTTAGAGGCGGATTTGTGGGTGACATGCAGCACGCTGCCGTCCTGAATGTTAGTGCGGGCACCGATTGCTACATAGTTAACATCTCCGCGAATCGCAACCAGCGGCCAGATGCTGACATCATCAGCCATTCGGACATCGCCGATCGCTACGCTGGTGGCATCGATCATCACTCGCTGGCCGATTTGAGGGAATAAATCTTTATAAGGACGTAAATTAGCGGACATGGTTACCTCAATGAACCTGGGTTGTACCAAGACTCTGGTGGCTTTTGCGGCCACCTGCAACCCCTTATTGTGGTGAAAATTGAGCAATCTGAACAATAACGCCGCGAAAAGGGCGAAAAACCATCACTTGAAAAAAAAGATCGATAAAAGACTTGTGCAATAAAATGGGATCCCTATAATGCGCTCCCACTGACACGGCACATGTGAACGAGTTCACAGAGTAAGCCGGGTCGGCAGAGAAAAAAATCTGAAATTCAGGGTTGACTCTGAAAGAGGAAAGCGTAATATACGCCACCTCGCGACAGAGCGCTAAGCGCCGTCGCAACTGCTCTTTAACAATTTATCAGACAATCTGTGTGGGCACTCAAAGTGACATGGATTCTTAACGTCCTCGGACGAAAAATGAATACCAAGTCTCAGTGAGTGAACATACGTAATTCATTACGAAGTTCTTTTCTTTAGAAATAAAGAAACACGAGCATCAAACTTAAATTGAAGAGTTTGATCATGGCTCAGATTGAACGCTGGCGGCAGGCCTAACACATGCAAGTCGAACGGTAGCACAGAGAGCTTGCTCTCGGGTGACGAGTGGCGGACGGGTGAGTAATGTCTGGGAAACTGCCTGATGGAGGGGGATAACTACTGGAAACGGTAGCTAATACCGCATAACGTCGCAAGACCAAAGTGGGGGACCTTCGGGCCTCATGCCATCAGATGTGCCCAGATGGGATTAGCTAGTAGGTGGGGTAACGGCTCACCTAGGCGACGATCCCTAGCTGGTCTGAGAGGATGACCAGCCACACTGGAACTGAGACACGGTCCAGACTCCTACGGGAGGCAGCAGTGGGGAATATTGCACAATGGGCGCAAGCCTGATGCAGCCATGCCGCGTGTATGAAGAAGGCCTTCGGGTTGTAAAGTACTTTCAGCGAGGAGGAAGGCGGTGAGGTTAATAACCTCATCGATTGACGTTACTCGCAGAAGAAGCACCGGCTAACTCCGTGCCAGCAGCCGCGGTAATACGGAGGGTGCAAGCGTTAATCGGAATTACTGGGCGTAAAGCGCACGCAGGCGGTCTGTTAAGTCAGATGTGAAATCCCCGGGCTCAACCTGGGAACTGCATTTGAAACTGGCAGGCTTGAGTCTTGTAGAGGGGGGTAGAATTCCAGGTGTAGCGGTGAAATGCGTAGAGATCTGGAGGAATACCGGTGGCGAAGGCGGCCCCCTGGACAAAGACTGACGCTCAGGTGCGAAAGCGTGGGGAGCAAACAGGATTAGATACCCTGGTAGTCCACGCTGTAAACGATGTCGACTTGGAGGTTGTTCCCTTGAGGAGTGGCTTCCGGAGCTAACGCGTTAAGTCGACCGCCTGGGGAGTACGGCCGCAAGGTTAAAACTCAAATGAATTGACGGGGGCCCGCACAAGCGGTGGAGCATGTGGTTTAATTCGATGCAACGCGAAGAACCTTACCTACTCTTGACATCCAGAGAACTTAGCAGAGATGCTTTGGTGCCTTCGGGAACTCTGAGACAGGTGCTGCATGGCTGTCGTCAGCTCGTGTTGTGAAATGTTGGGTTAAGTCCCGCAACGAGCGCAACCCTTATCCTTTGTTGCCAGCGGTCCGGCCGGGAACTCAAAGGAGACTGCCAGTGATAAACTGGAGGAAGGTGGGGATGACGTCAAGTCATCATGGCCCTTACGAGTAGGGCTACACACGTGCTACAATGGCATATACAAAGAGAAGCGACCTCGCGAGAGCAAGCGGACCTCATAAAGTATGTCGTAGTCCGGATTGGAGTCTGCAACTCGACTCCATGAAGTCGGAATCGCTAGTAATCGTAGATCAGAATGCTACGGTGAATACGTTCCCGGGCCTTGTACACACCGCCCGTCACACCATGGGAGTGGGTTGCAAAAGAAGTAGGTAGCTTAACCTTCGGGAGGGCGCTTACCACTTTGTGATTCATGACTGGGGTGAAGTCGTAACAAGGTAACCGTAGGGGAACCTGCGGTTGGATCACCTCCTTACCTGAAGAACCTGCCTTTGTAGTGCTCACACAGATTGTCTGATGAATGATAAATTTCAAAATGTACTGCGAAGTGCATTGTGAAATTTTGCTCTTTAAAAATCTGGATCAAGCTGAAAATTGAAACGACACACTGTTTCCTTTCTCCGTAATAAGAAAGGAAGAAAGGTGTGTCCGAGTCTCTCAAATTTTCGCAACACGAACCGTTTTACGAAACAGTTTCGGGTTGTGAGGTTAAGCGACTAAGCGTACACGGTGGATGCCCTGGCAGTCAGAGGCGATGAAGGACGTGCTAATCTGCGATAAGCGTCGGTAAGGTGATATGAACCGTTATAGCCGGCGATTTCCGAATGGGGAAACCCAGTGTGATTCGTCACACTATCGTTAAGTGAATACATAGCTTAACGAAGCGAACCGGGGGAACTGAAACATCTAAGTACCCCGAGGAAAAGAAATCAACCGAGATTCCCCCAGTAGCGGCGAGCGAACGGGGAGCAGCCCAGAACCTGAATCAGTTTGTGTGTTAGTGGAAGCGTCTGGAAAGTCGCAGGGTACAGGGTGATACTCCCGTACACTAAAATGCACAGGCTGTGAGTTCGAAGAGTAGGGCGGGACACGTGGTATCCTGTCTGAATATGGGGGGACCATCCTCCAAGGCTAAATACTCCTGACTGACCGATAGTGAACCAGTACCGTGAGGGAAAGGCGAAAAGAACCCCGGCGAGGGGAGTGAAAAAGAACCTGAAACCGTGTACGTACAAGCAGTGGGAGCCTCTTTATGGGGTGACTGCGTACCTTTTGTATAATGGGTCAGCGACTTATATTCTGTAGCAAGGTTAACCGAATAGGGGAGCCGCAGGGAAACCGAGTCTTAACTGGGCGTTAAGTTGCAGGGTATAGACCCGAAACCCGGTGATCTAGCCATGGGCAGGTTGAAGGTTGGGTAACACTAACTGGAGGACCGAACCGACTAATGTTGAAAAATTAGCGGATGACTTGTGGCTGGGGGTGAAAGGCCAATCAAACCGGGAGATAGCTGGTTCTCCCCGAAAGCTATTTAGGTAGCGCCTCGTGAACTCATCTTCGGGGGTAGAGCACTGTTTCGGCTAGGGGGTCATCCCGACTTACCAACCCGATGCAAACTACGAATACCGAAGAATGTTATCACGGGAGACACACGGCGGGTGCTAACGTCCGTCGTGAAGAGGGAAACAACCCAGACCGCCAGCTAAGGTCCCAAAGTCATGGTTAAGTGGGAAACGATGTGGGAAGGCACAGACAGCCAGGATGTTGGCTTAGAAGCAGCCATCATTTAAAGAAAGCGTAATAGCTCACTGGTCGAGTCGGCCTGCGCGGAAGATGTAACGGGGCTAAACCATGCACCGAAGCTGCGGCAGCGACGCGTATGCGTTGTTGGGTAGGGGAGCGTTCTGTAAGCCGTTGAAGGTGGCCTGTGAGGGTTGCTGGAGGTATCAGAAGTGCGAATGCTGACATAAGTAACGATAAAGCGGGTGAAAAGCCCGCTCGCCGGAAGACCAAGGGTTCCTGTCCAACGTTAATCGGGGCAGGGTGAGTCGACCCCTAAGGCGAGGCCGAAAGGCGTAGTCGATGGGAAACAGGTTAATATTCCTGTACTCGGTGTTACTGCGAAGGGGGGACGGAGAAGGCTATGTTGGCCGGGCGACGGTTGTCCCGGTTTAAGCATGTAGGCGGAACGATTAGGTAAATCCGGTCGTTTATTCAACGCTGAGGTGTGATGACGAGGCACTACGGTGCTGAAGTGACAAATGCCCTGCTTCCAGGAAAAGCCTCTAAGCATCAGGTAACATCAAATCGTACCCCAAACCGACACAGGTGGTCAGGTAGAGAATACCAAGGCGCTTGAGAGAACTCGGGTGAAGGAACTAGGCAAAATGGTGCCGTAACTTCGGGAGAAGGCACGCTGATGGTAAGTGAAGTGACTTGCTCATGGAGCTGAACTCAGTCGAAGATACCAGCTGGCTGCAACTGTTTATTAAAAACACAGCACTGTGCAAACACGAAAGTGGACGTATACGGTGTGACGCCTGCCCGGTGCCGGAAGGTTAATTGATGGGGTTATCCGTAAGGAGAAGCTCTTGATCGAAGCCCCGGTAAACGGCGGCCGTAACTATAACGGTCCTAAGGTAGCGAAATTCCTTGTCGGGTAAGTTCCGACCTGCACGAATGGCGTAATGATGGCCAGGCTGTCTCCACCCGAGACTCAGTGAAATTGAACTCGCTGTGAAGATGCAGTGTACCCGCGGCAAGACGGAAAGACCCCGTGAACCTTTACTATAGCTTGACACTGAACACTGGTCCTTGATGTGTAGGATAGGTGGGAGGCTTTGAAGCGTGGACGCCAGTCTGCATGGAGCCGACCTTGAAATACCACCCTTTAATGGCTGGTGTTCTAACGTAGACCCGTCATCCGGGTTGCGGACAGTGTCTGGTGGGTAGTTTGACTGGGGCGGTCTCCTCCCAAAGAGTAACGGAGGAGCACGAAGGTTAGCTAATCCTGGTCGGACATCAGGAGGTTAGTGCAATGGCATAAGCTAGCTTGACTGCGAGCGTGACGGCGCGAGCAGGTGCGAAAGCAGGTCATAGTGATCCGGTGGTTCTGAATGGAAGGGCCATCGCTCAACGGATAAAAGGTACTCCGGGGATAACAGGCTGATACCGCCCAAGAGTTCATATCGACGGCGGTGTTTGGCACCTCGATGTCGGCTCATCACATCCTGGGGCTGAAGTAGGTCCCAAGGGTATGGCTGTTCGCCATTTAAAGTGGTACGCGAGCTGGGTTTAGAACGTCGTGAGACAGTTCGGTCCCTATCTGCCGTGGGCGCTGGAGAATTGAGGGGGGCTGCTCCTAGTACGAGAGGACCGGAGTGGACGCATCACTGGTGTTCGGGTTGTCATGCCAATGGCATTGCCCGGTAGCTAAATGCGGAAGAGATAAGTGCTGAAAGCATCTAAGCACGAAACTTGCCCCGAGATGAGTTCTCCCTGACTCTTTGAGAGTCCTGAAGGAACGTTGAAGACGACGACGTTGATAGGTCGGGTGTGTAAGCGTAGCGATACGTTGAGCTAACCGATACTAATGAACCGTGAGGCTTAACCTTACAACGCCGAAGCTGTTTTGGCGGATTTGAGAGAAGATTTTCAGCTTAGATTCAGAGTCCGAAGGATTTTGCGCTGAGACAAGGCGGCCAGCGAAGCGAAGGAAGGAGCATACTGAAGTATGTGACTGACGCTCGCGAGCGCAGGCAACGCAGTATGAGCGCAAAAGACACAGGACGAGCATAAAGAATTTGCCTGGCGGCACTAGCGCGGTGGTCCCACCTGACCCCATGCCGAACTCAGAAGTGAAACGCCGTAGCGCCGATGGTAGTGTGGGGTCTCCCCATGTGAGAGTAGGGAACTGCCAGGCATCAAATTAGCAGTATGGCACTGAATTTCGAGGCAGTTTGCTATTCGACAGAGTAGCAGAGCAAAAGCGAATACTTTTGAACGTTGCGAAGCAACGGCCCGAAAATTATGCCTGGTACCAAATTAAGCGTGCTGATATGGCTCAGTTGGTAGAGCGCACCCTTGGTAAGGGTGAGGTCCCCAGTTCGACTCTGGGTATCAGCACCACTTTTTAAGTTAGAAACAGTATTTTAAAGAATTTGCCTGGCGACAACAGCGCGGTGGTCCCACCTGACCCCATGCCGAACTCAGAAGTGAAACGCCGTAGCGCCGATGGTAGTGTGGGGTCTCCCCATGTGAGAGTAGGGAATTGCCAGGCATCAAATAAAGCAGAAGGCCCAGTCGAAAGACTGGGCCTTTTTGCATTTCAGTTTTATCACGCCGAGAGCAATACTTTTACAGTAGATCGGCGATCTCTATCTCTGTACTGCCTGGTGAATGGCTGCCGAGAATCGTAGGAAACGGACGGTTATCGAACAAAAAGGGCTCAGTCTTCGACTGAGCCCTTTTTTTGGCGGCAGTTTATTCGCGCTACATGATGCCAGGGGGGATTTAGCGGGTCAGGGCCACAATGCCCAGCGTCAGGCCTGCAACCGCTGCAGCGCCTCCTGCAATAGCGCCAGCGGTCTCCCAGTTATCCTGAGTGGTGCCTTTCATACAGGTATTTGTATGGACTAATCGCCCCTGAGAATCATAGACCGGTACGCAGGGAGAGTCATGGGCACAGCCGGCGAGCAATGTTGTCAGCAGCGTCACTAAAATAAATTTTTTCATGGTAGGCCTCTATAATCCGTCAGGTTGTACCGGTGTCGATATATGACGGCATAGCCTATTTTACCATTGGCCATATAAAGGCCCGTGGCCGAAATAATATCAATTTATGATCAGCGTAAATATCATGGAGAACACGCGGGAATGATGAGGAAAATATGCAGAATAAAATAACGAAAGAGAAGTGAGAGCCGTATTATTCATCGGCTGATAATCTAACAAATTGATTTTTAACTTGTCCGTCTACGGGTTGACTGGCGAAAAAGGTGCGAAGTGGCGCCCGCTCGTGAACGGAGATCTTACTTATGTCGGCGGCATTGTCCATCCCGTTTACTGTCCGTAACTTAACGCCAAAGCCAAATGTAACCCTTATAAATAGCGGCGCAGACGCTACCACAACAGGGCGCCAGGTCTGAGATGAAATCTGCATCGAAGGCAGACCATCAGCGCGCTACGGGCGCATCAGAGAGGGTTTTATTGCACCTGGAGAGCAAGGGGTGTTCCTGGCGGATATCAAACCGGAGAGACGGCGTGCCCTCAATCCCTTTTAGCGAGCGGGCTGCTATTCCGTGACGTTGATTACAGCTGTGTCAGCGCGGTAAGACTGGTTACGCTAGCGATAAGCTTAAGGGACAGACTGGCGAGAGATGTGCAGCAGCTTCTGCTTTCGCGTCATCTTCGATGAGGTTCGGGAAGGTGGCAGGTGCAATTTGATAAAACGGCTGCCCGGATTTGCAATCATACTCTTCGACAAAGCAATCATGCCGCTGACCAGTATCCACATTCCAGCGATGTGCAATGCCGATGTCCGCTCTGGCAGTCGGAGAAGTTCGCTATATCAGAGAATAAAAAGGCGCTTCCCCATGCCGAAGAGCGCCTTTTATAACAAGCAATTAACTGATTAGTATCAGTTCATGCCGTATTTTTTCAGTTTCTTACGCAGAGTACCGCGGTTGATGCCCATCATCAGGGCCGCGCGGGTCTGGTTACCACGGGTGTATTGCATCACCATGTCCAACAGGGGCTGTTCAACTTCAGCCAGTACTAGCTCATACAGGTCATTCACATCCTGACCATTCAGTTGAGCAAAATAGTTCTTCAGTGCCTGTTTAACCGAGTCACGCAGGGGTTTTTGAGTTACCTGATCCTGAGAGTTAACGGTAGAAACGGTCAGTACGTCAGAATTTACGCGTTGTTCGAACATAGTTCTGTCAGCTCTTTATTTCTGTTTACGCAAAATTTTCGAAGTATGCCTCCAACGCCTCCAGCTGATCGCTGGCATCCTCTATGGCGTTGAATGTGCGCCGAAACTGGTCATTTGGGGCGTGCTCCTGTAGATACCAGGAGACGTGTTTACGTGCAATTCGGTACCCTTTTGCCTGGCCATAAAAGTCATGCAATTCCCGAACATGCGCGCAAAGCAAACGCTTAACCTCTGCCAATGGCAGCGGGGGCAGCAGCTCCCCAGTGTCCAGATAATGCTGGATTTCCCGAAAGATCCAGGGTCTTCCCTGAGCTGCGCGGCCTATCATAAGGGCATCAGCCCCCGTATAGTCGAGCACAGCTCTGGCTTTAAGCGGGTCAGTAATGTCACCATTCGCGATAACCGGAATGGAAACTTTCTGCTTAACTGCCCGAATACTGTCGTATTCAGCGTCTCCGTTAAACAAGCAGGCGCGGGTGCGTCCGTGAATAGTCAGAGCCTGAATGCCACACTCTTCAGCCAGTTGGGCAATTTCTACACAGTTACGGTGTTCCGGCTCCCAACCGGTGCGAATCTTGAGTGTCACGGGAACGTCCACTGCCTTGACGACCGCCGTCAGGATTAACTTCACCTGATCGGGATACTGCAAGAGGGCTGAACCTGCGAGCTTACGATTCACCTTTTTCGCCGGGCACCCCATATTAATATCAATAATCTGGGCACCGCTTTCCACGTTAATACGGGCGGCTGCGGCCATCTCTTCCGGTACGCTCCCGGCGATTTGCACGGTACGAATACCGGGCTCATCCACGTGCACCATCCGTAAACGGGATTTGTCGCTCTCCCAAACCTGCGGGTTAGAGGACATCATCTCGGAAACGGTTAAACCTGCTCCCATCTCGTAGCACAGCGTCCTGAATGGTCTGTCAGTAATGCCAGCCATAGGCGCTGCGATCAGGCGATTTCTGAGCTGATAGTGTCCGATGCGCATGAGTTAAGAAATGACCATACTGTGACTGCAAGGCGGCGTATATTACGCATTTTTTGCACGAGATGAAAGGCCAAACTTTGAGCAATCCTCTGTCACAGATCAATGAATCCAACACTGCCAGAAAAGAGATGGTTAAATTATTATATTAATCATCACCTTAGTTGGTGGTGAATAATTTGTGTCCATTTATAAAATCACAAAACTTCTCGATTTTTCTTAGAAAAAGGGGACTGTTAGCGGCATAAAACGCTGTTTTTGTAGTCAAAAAAGCGCATCGTAATGCGATCTGGCTCCCATTTCTTGACGTCATTCAGCGGCTACTGGAAACAAAAATGCGGCCCGCAGACCGCATTCGAGGGTTACTTTCTGCGACCGGTGATCCGACACCACTCTTCTTTCTCCACCACCGGGTCGAGGGCAAAGCGATCGGCATAGGCTTCGCAGACGCTTTCAGCCTGGCTGGCGAGAATACCGGAAAGGCCCAGCAAACCGCCTGAAACGGGCAGCACGCTGATTAACGGGGCCAGCTCACGTAATGGCCCTGCCAGGATGTTGGCGACCACCACATCGGCGCTGAGCGCTTCTGGCTGGTCCTGCGGTAAATAGAGCTCCAGACGATCGGAGACGCCGTTACGTTCGGCGTTATCGCGACTGGCCTGAATCGCCTGCGGATCGATATCGATACCGATAGCTTTTGCGGCGCCCAGTTTCAGCGCCGCAATCGCCAGAATGCCCGAACCACAGCCGAAATCGATAATCGTTTTGCCCGTCAGATCCAGTCCGTCCAGCCATTGCAGACAGAGAGAAGTGGTCGGGTGCGTGCCGGTACCAAACGCCAGACCCGGGTCGAGCATGACGTTGACCGCGTTGGCATCCGGTACTTCGCGCCAGCTTGGGCAGATCCACAGGCGCTCGCCGAAACGCATTGGGTGGAAATTATCCATCCATTCACGTTCCCAGTCTTTATCTTCCAGCTGCTCGATTTTATGCGTGAAACCGGCGCCCAGCAGCGGATGCTGCTCGAGAATCGCCACGACCTCATGCATATCGCTTTCAGCATCGAACAGGCCAATAACATCGGTGTCTCCCCACAGGCGGGTTTCACCCGGCAGTGGCTCGAACACCGGCGTATCGTGGGTATCCTGGAAGGTGATAGAGACCGCGCCGGCCTCCATTAGCGCGTCGCTGAGCTCTTCAGCATGTGCGCCGGTGGTATTCAGTTTCAGTTGGATCCATGGCATAGCAAAACTCTTTATTTGTCAGTAGTGATAACAGGGGCTGGTGGAACGGGCTGACCAAAACGGTTTCCCACGACAAAAGCCAGCAAACTTAGCAGTAGCGAGGGCACAATAGGATGAAAGCCCAGGTACTGAACATTAAACGTAGCGAGCAGGGCATATAATACCCCGCCCACCAGCATAGCGCTGAGTGCGCCGGCGGCATTCGCACGCTCCCAGTACAAACCCAGCACCAGCGGCCATAAGAACACCGCTTCCAGGCCGCCGAAGGCCAGCAGATTCAGCCAGATGATCATTTCAGGTGGCCGCCAGGCGGCGAGGATCATCAGGATCCCGATGACCAGCGTCGTGGCCGTGGAGATCCGCTTCAGCTTCAGTTCATTGTGCTTTTTGGCGGGCTGCGCGCTTAACCAAAGATCTTTAATGATCGTAGCCGATGCCTGCAATAAATGGGCATTAACGTTTGACATGATCGCTGCCATCGGTGCGGCGAGGAACAGGCCCGCGGCCCACGGCGGCAAAACCTGCACCATCAATGTCGGGATGACCTGATCCGGAACGGTCAGATGCGGCAGAACCGCGCGACCAAGCGCGCCGGCCAGATGCATGCCAAACATCAGCAACGCCACGACCACGGTACCGATGATAATGCCGCGGTGGACGGCTTTACTGTCTTTGTAGGAGATGCAGCGCACGGCAGTATGCGGCAGGCCGATCACCCCGAAGCAAACCAGCACCCAGAACGAGGTCATAAAGGTCGGCGTGAGGATACCATCAACACCTTCTGGCGATATCAGCTGTGGGTCAATCTTTTGCAGCGTGTCTACTGCGCTGTGCAGCCCGCCAGCGGCGTGTACGACGCCGACCAGCAGCACGATGGTCCCTATCAGCATGACCATACCTTGCATGGTGTCGTTCAGGACGCTGGCGCGAAAACCACCGAATGCCGTATACAGCGCAATAGTAATCCCAAAGATCAACAGGCCTGTCTCATATTTTATGCCTGCCGCGGTCTCCAGCAGTCGCGCGCCGCCGATAAACTGCACGGCAATGGCCCCCACGAAGGCGACCAGCAGGCTGATACTGGCAATCCAGACCACCGCCCGGCTCTGGTAGCGAGCCTGCAACATATCGTTGAGGGTGATGGCGTTGTAGCGGCGGGCCAGGATCGCAAATTTTTTACCGAGGATCCCCAGTGAGAGCCAGATTGTCGGCACCTGAATCATGGCCAGCAGGACCCAGCCGAGCCCGTATTTATACGCGGCTCCCGGCCCACCGATAAATGAGCTGGCGCTGATGTAGGTGGCGGTGAGCGTCATAGCCAGCACGAAGCCGCCCATTGAGCGGCTGCCGAGGAAGTACTCGCTCAGAAAGCTGCCGTTGCTGCGTTGACGCATGGCATAGATTGACAGCCCGAATACCACGAACAGGTACGCAATCAGGACGACGATGATTTCAAGCTGCATCGTTATCCTCCAGAGGAATATCGCGGAAGATAAAGCGTACCATCGCCCAGCACAGCAAAGTAAACAGCAGGGGTACCAGCAGGCAGGCCATTTCGAACCAGTGCGGCAGCCCGGTGATGCCGATGCCGTTATTCGGCAAATAAGCCGCTGCCAGCCAGGCGGCAAGATAGAGAAAGGTCAGCCACAGCGCCCAGCGCGCTTCTTTGTGGGCCTGAACAAACCGTTTGTCCATTTTTGTGTCCCGGGAGGATGAAGAAAGCGGGGATTGTACCGCATGGTAAAGATGAGGGGAGAGAAAAAGAAAAAAGGCCGGATTATCCGGCCTTCTGCTGTGAATACAGGATTATTTTTCCTGCATACCGAGTTTTTTCTCCAGATAGTGTATGTTGGTGCCACCATGCTGGAAATGCTCGTCATTCATGATGCGAATCTGCAGATCGACGTTGGTTTTGATGCCGTCGATGATCAGCTCCTGCAGCGCATTTTTCATGCGTGAAATCGCCACATCACGGTTTTCGCCGTAACAAATCAGCTTGCCAATCATTGAGTCATAGTACGGAGGTACGGTGTAGCCTGCGTAGATATGAGACTCCCAGCGTACGCCAAAACCACCCGGCGCGTGGAAGCGGGTAATTTTACCCGGGCTCGGCAGGAAGGTGTTCGGGTCTTCGGCGTTGATACGGCATTCCACCGCATGGCCGCGAACCTGGACTTCTTCTTGCTTGATGGACAACGGCTGGCCAGCCGCGATGCGCAGCTGTTCTTTGATCAGGTCAACGCCGGTAATCATTTCGGTTACCGGATGTTCAACCTGAATACGGGTGTTCATTTCAATGAAGTAGAACTCACCGTTTTCAAACAGGAACTCAAAGGTGCCTGCGCCGCGATAACCGATGTCGATACACGCTTTAGAGCAGCGTTCGCCGATGTAGCGACGCAGTTCCGGGGTAATGCCCGGCGCCGGCGCTTCTTCGACCACTTTCTGGTGACGACGCTGCATGGAGCAGTCGCGTTCCGCCAGATAGATAGCGTTGCCCTGGCCGTCAGCCAGTACCTGGATCTCGATGTGACGCGGATTTTCCAGGTATTTTTCCATATATACCATGTCGTTGCTGAATGCAGCTTTTGCTTCAGCTTTGGTCATGGAGATGGACTGGGCCAGTTCGGCATCGCTGCGTACAACGCGCATACCGCGTCCGCCGCCGCCGCCGGAGGCTTTGATGATAACCGGATAGCCGATGCGTTTTGCATGAGCGCGGTTCGCATCCATATCGTCGCCCAACGGGCCGTCAGAACCCGGAACGGTCGGTACGCCCGCTTTCTTCATCGCGGTGATCGCAGACACTTTATCGCCCATCAGACGAATGGTGTCGGCTTTCGGGCCGATGAAGATGAAGCCGGAACGTTCAACCTGCTCAGCAAAGTTGGCGTTCTCGGACAGGAAGCCATAACCCGGGTGGATAGCCACCGCGCCGGTAATTTCCGCTGCGCTGATGATTGCCGGGATATTCAGATAGCTTTTTACGGACGGAGCCGGACCGATACAGACCGTCTCATCCGCTAACAGTACGTGTTTTAAATCGCGATCCGCAGTGGAGTGCACAGCGACGGTCTTGATGCCCAGTTCTTTACAGGCACGCAGGATACGCAGTGCAATCTCGCCTCGGTTAGCGATAACAATTTTATCCAGCATGTTCGCCTCGTTACTCGATGACTACCAGCGGCTCATCAAATTCTACCGGTTGGCCGCTTTCGATCAGAATGGCTTTCACCACGCCGGATTTATCGGCTTCGATCTGGTTCATCATTTTCATCGCTTCTACGATGCACAGGGTGTCGCCCACGTTAACTTTCTGACCGACTTCCACGAACGCTTTTGCGTCCGGGCTCGGGGTGCGGTAGAAAGTACCAACCATCGGGGAACGTACGATGTGACCGCTGATTTCAGCTTTCGCCGGCGCGTCTGCCTGAGCGGAGGCCGGTGCTGCTGCAACCGGTGCCTGGGCCTGCATCATCGGCGCGGCATAAGCCTGCTGCATGACCGGGTAGCCCGCATTCGGCGCGGCACGGCTGATGCGTACAGACTCTTCGCCTTCAGAAATTTCCAGTTCGGAGATGCCTGATTCTTCAACCAGCTCGATCAGCTTTTTAATCTTACGAATATCCATGAGTGGGTTCCGTACTCTTTGTTTAGTGTGATTGTGACAGGCGTTTTACCGCCGTCTGTAAAGCGTATGAATAGCCGTCCGCACCGAGTCCGCAGATGACGCCCGAGGCGATATCCGACAGATAGGAGTGGTGACGGAACGGTTCGCGTGCATGTACGTTGCTCAGGTGAATCTCGATAAACGGGATACTGACCGCAAGCAATGCATCGCGGATAGCCACGCTAGTGTGCGTAAACGCGGCCGGATTAATCAGGATATAGTCTACAGTGTCTTTAGCCTGATGAATTCGGTCGATGAGCGCGAACTCCGCATTGGACTGCAGGTGATCCAGCGCCACGTTCAGAGCCGAAGCTTCTGATTGCAGACGGTTAACAATCTCAGAAAGCTTAAGGGTGCCATACTTCTCAGGCTCACGGGTGCCGAGCATGTTAAGATTGGGTCCGTTTAAAAGCAAAATGCGAAACTTGTCAGCCATTGTGTGGCTATCTCCTGCCATTCTCGGGTAAAAAACAAAATATACCTTCGAAGCGCGCTTGTCACCTTTTCAGGGCCCGAAAACCCCGTCAGGAAAACCAAAGTCGCACATTATAACGATTTCGTAGCATTTGGCAGCTAAATACTGGTCTTATCAGGGAAGATTATCAACCGCTATCGTTCAAAGCGTCGCGGTTGATAAAAGATCTGCGGGAAACTGCACATATCCGATGATTATCGCCACCACTGACGGAACTTCTTGTAACGCCATGCTAAAAGCAACGCGGCCAGCACGGCATAAATCACCGGCTGCGGGGATAAGATCTTCACCGACCACAGATAGTGAATGGGGGCAAGGATTGCCACCAGATAAACAAAGTTGTGCAAAGTTTGCCAGCGGCGACCCAGTTTTCTCTGCAACACCTGTGTTGAGGTGGCGGCCAGCGCCAGCAAAATCAACCAGCTGATAAAACCCAACGTCAGGTAAGGTTTGCTGACTAACTCCGAGCCCAGCAGCGCCAGATTGTGGATACCCAACTCCAGCAGCGTGTAGCTGGTGAGATGCAGCGTTGCCCAGGCAAAACACCACAGCCCGAGTAAACGCCGGGTACGAATCAACAACGGTTGTTTAGCGTAGCGCGCGAGCGGTGAGACGAGCAAGGTCGCCAGCAAAAATTTAAGAGCCATCCTACCGGTAAAGTGCTGGATATCTTTTGCCGGGTCGGCGCTAAAGTAGCCCTGTTGTGCGGCCCAGAAGAGCCAGATAAAGGGTAAGAAGCCGGCCAGATGGAGCCCCACCTTCAGCCAGGTAATCTGTTTTACGCTCAGACGCACTAGTAGTACTCCCGCAGATTCAGTCCCCGATAGAGCGATGCCACCTCATCAGCATAACCGTTAAATAACAGCGTCGGCTGGCGCTTAACATCGAGCACGCCGCCAGAGCCGATAAAACGCTCTGTGGCTTGCGACCAACGCGGATGATCGACGTGCGGATTGACGTTAGCGTAAAAGCCATATTCCCCCGGCCCGGCCAGATTCCAGGTGGTGGGGGGCTGCTCGCGCGTCAACTCGATGCTGACGATGGATTTGATACCTTTAAAACCGTATTTCCACGGGACGGTCAGCCGGACAGGCGCGCCGTTTTGCGGCGGCAGCGCTTTACCGTAAACGCCGACGCTGAGCAGCGTCAGAGGGTGCATGGCTTCATCCAGCCGCAGACCTTCTACATAAGGATAAGCCAGTCCCCCGCCGATAAAGCGATCTTTTTGTCCCGGCATCTGGTCCGGCGCATAAATGGTTTTAAACGCGACAAAACGGGCGTTGCTGGTGGGCTCAACCAGCGCCAGCAGTTTATGTAGCGGGAAGCCGACCCAGGGCACCACCATTGACCAGGCCTCTACGCAGCGCATCCGGTAAATGCGTTCTTCCAGCGGAAAGCGCCGGGTCAGGTCGTCATGATCGAGCGTCAGCGGTTTGGCCACTTCCCCGCCGATGGTCAGCGTCCACGGGTCGGTGCGCAGACTGCCGGCATTGGCGGCCGGATCGGCTTTATCGAGGCCAAATTCATAGAAGTTATTGTAGCCGGTGACTTTATCTTCCGGCGTCAGCGCGAGCTTACTTTGCCATTCGGCGGGTTTATTGAAAGTAAGCGGCTTCCCGGCGGGCGCCGGCGGGCGGTCATGGCCTTTAAACCAGTCCAGCAGATCGGCTCGCGCCGTGGGGGAAAGAGAAAGGGCCGTTGCGGTGATCCCGAGTGACTTCAGAACCTGGCGGCGCTGCAGCATAAAAACGGATTCTGCCGTGACATCGGCTTCCGTGAGTTTTTTGGCTTTCATGACATCCTCCGGCATGCTTTTTCCTAAGCATGACGGAGGCGGCGACTTATCGCGAATATGTCACGAAAAATTGCAGATTAGGCGATCTTCACCAGCGTCCGCCCCTGGATCTGATTATTCATCATCTTATCGGCGAACGCCGGGGCCTCGGCCAGCGTAATTTCCGTGGCGCTCGCGGCATAGAACGATTCCGGCAGGTCACGTACCAGACGTTGCCAGGCCTCAGCGCGACGCGCGGACGGCGTCATGACGGAATCGACGCCCTGCAGGCGAACATTACGCAGAATAAACGGCATCACCGTCGTCGGCAGCGCAAAGCCTCCGGCCAGACCACAGGCGGCGACGCAGCCGCCGTAATTCATCTGCGCCAGTACTTTCGCCAGCACCTTGTCCCCGACGGTATCAATCGCGCCAGCCCACAGCTGTTTTTCCAGCGGACGGGTTTCGGCAAACTCTTCGCGGCCGAGAATGCGCTGCGCGCCGAGGCTTTTCAGATACTCATGAGTGCTGTCGCGACCAGAGACCGCGACGACCGAATAGCCGAGCTGATGCAGCAGCGCAATAGTGGTGCTACCGACGCCGCCGCTGGCGCCCGTCACAATGATTTCCCCGTCCTGCGGACGGATGCCGGCATCTTCCAGCGCCATGACGCACAGCATCGCGGTGAAGCCGGCGGTACCGATCGCCATCGCTTTACGGCCATCAAGACCTTCCGGCATCGCGACCAGCCAGTCGCCTTTCACGCGCGCACGTTCGGCCAGGCCGCCCCAGTGATTTTCACCGACGCCCCAGCCGGTCAGCAGCACTTTCTGCCCGCTGTGGAAACGCGGATCTTCGCTGGAGTGAACGGTACCGGCGAAATCGATGCCAGGAATCATCGGAAAGTTGCGGATGATTTTTCCCTTACCGGTGATCGCCAGCGCATCTTTATAGTTAAGGCTGGACCAGTGAATATCGACGGTGACATCACCCTGCGGCAGCTGGTCGGCGTCGATGGTTTGCACGGAAGAGATTGTTTTGCCATCCTGCTGTTCTAATATTAAAGCCTGCATAAGCGGCTCCTTATTTGTACAAAGATTGGAAAAATTTTTCTGCAGACTATACTCGCTATCGACATTATTACGCCGATATAACGCAATAAATTGCCAGAAACGTCAGCTTTGATAGTATGCCTCGCGCTTTAGAAAGTTAGTGCTTACTTTAGGTAAAGCGCCAGCACAGGAGCCTGAAAATCTATCGGGCGGTCATTCACTCGCGGAGTTAACACAGGGATGCGATTAACGACGAAGTTCTCAGCATTTGTCACGCTGCTTACCAGCCTGACCATCTTTGTCACGCTCATAGGTGCTTCGCTGAGTTTTTATAACGGTATCCAGTTGAAAATGGAGAATCGTGTCCAGGCCGTGGCGACGATGCTGGATAACCGCCTGATCTCATCCTCGTTCGATAAGCTCGAACCGCAAATGGATGAGTTGATGACGCCGGTGGAGATTGTGCGGGTCGATTTTTTGCTCAACGGAAAGCCGGTGTACGATCACTCGCGTAGCGACAGCTACCGTCCGCCGGGGAGTAAGAATCAGTATCGTGAAATAACGGTGCCGTCGTTAAAACACCCCGGTATGACAATTCACCTGGTCTATCTCGACCCGATGGTGAATTATTTCCGCTCGCTGCATATCACCGCGCCCTTATCGATAGCCATCGGCTTTATGGTTCTGGTTATCTTTTTCTCCGTGCGCTGGATTCGCCGTCAGCTGGCGGGTCAGGAGCTGCTGGAGGTGCGCGCCGCGCGGATCCTCAACGGCGAACGCGGGCCGCAGGTACGAGGGTCGGTACATGAGTGGCCGGCAAGCACCAGCAGCGCGCTGGATATGCTGCTTTCCGAGCTGCAGTTTGCCAGCGATCAGCGCAGCCGCATGGATACGCTGATTCGTTCTTATGCTGCGCAAGACTCGAAGACCGGGCTGAATAATCGCCTGTTTTTTGATAATCAGCTGGCAATGTTGCTGGAAGATCCGGAAAAGGTGGGTTCGCACGGTATCGTGATGATGATTCGCCTGCCGGAGTTCGATCTACTGCGTGATAACTGGGGGCGGGCCGCAGCCGAAGAACACTACTTCACGCTTATCAACCTGCTGTCGACTTTTATTATGCGCTATCCTGGGGCGCTACTGGCACGCTACCACCGCAATGATTTTGCCGTACTCCTTCCTCACCGTACCTTAAAAGAGGCCGATAGCATCGCCGGGTTGCTGTTAAAAGCGGTGGATGCGCTGCCGCCGACGCGGATCCTTGATCGCGATGACATGATGCATATTGGCCTTTGCGCTTTCCGCAGCGGGCAGACGACGGCGCTGGTAATGGAACGCGCCGAGGCAGCGACACGCAATGCGGTGCTGCAGGGCAGCAATAGCTGGGCAGTCTACGATGACTCGTTACCGGAGAAAGGGCGCGGTAACGTCCGCTGGCGTACGCTGATTGAACAAATGCTAAGTCGCGGCGGACCGCGACTGTACCATAAGCCAGCCGTTACCCGCGACGGGCGCGTCCATCATCGTGAACTGATATCGCGATTGTATGACGGGAAGGAAGAGGTGAGCGCGGCAGAATATATGCCAATGGTGCAACAGTTTGGTCTGGCGGAAGAGTACGACCGCCTGCAGATCACGCGATTGCTGCCTTTTTTAAGTTTTTGGCCGGAGGAAAACCTTGCGCTGCAGGTGACGGTGGAATCATTGATCCGGCCGAGATTTCAGCGTTGGCTGCGTGATAGCTTGATGCAGAGTGAAAAATCGCAACGTCGACGGATTATTTTTGAACTTGCAGAGGCAGATGTTTGTCAATATATCGGCCGCCTACAACCGGTAATGCGCCTGGTCAACGCTCTGGGTATTCGCGTTGCCGTTGTGCAGGCCGGATTAACGCTGGTTGGAACCAGTTGGATCAAGCAGTTGGATGTCGAAGTCATTAAGCTGCATCAGGGACTGTCGCGCAATATCGAAAAGCGCAGTGAGAACCAGCTGCTGGTTCAGAGCCTGGTAGAGGCCTGTAAGGGCATGCCGGTCCAGGTTTTTGCAACCGGCGTTCGCAGTCGCAGTGAGTGGCAGGTGCTGTCTCAATGCGGTGTTACGGGTGGGCAGGGGGAATTTTTTGCCGCCTCACAGCCACTTGACACTAATGTGAAAAAATATTCGCAAAGATACTCGGTTTGATCTGCCGTTTAGCGTGATTTCACGTAGAATAATGCGCGCCATAGTGAAGGGGGTGTGCTTGTCTACCTGCCGGATTATCGCAATGTAAATGCCAGCAACTGACCTTTGACGGGTTATGGATTCAGGCGCGGAGCGCTGTTGACGATTTCGCCACTGAATGAACCCGGTCAATTTGTAACAAAGGAAATGCGCTGCACTAATTTTCACCGTAGCAGATGATTTTTGCGCCTTGTCGCTGCTGCGTGTGGTTGGTAAAGTAAGCGGATTTTGTTTTCCGCCCCAGCTTTCAGGATTATCCCTTAGTATGTTAAAAAAATTTCGTGGCATGTTTTCCAATGACCTGTCCATTGACCTGGGTACCGCGAATACCCTGATTTACGTAAAAGGACAAGGCATCGTATTGAATGAGCCTTCCGTTGTGGCCATTCGTCAGGATCGTGCCGGTTCGCCGAAAAGCGTCGCTGCAGTTGGTCATGAAGCGAAGCAGATGCTCGGGCGTACACCGGGCAACATCGCGGCGATTCGCCCGATGAAAGACGGCGTTATCGCCGACTTCTTCGTTACCGAAAAAATGCTCCAGCACTTCATCAAGCAGGTGCATAGCAATAGCTTCATGCGCCCAAGCCCGCGCGTTCTGGTGTGCGTACCGGTCGGTGCAACCCAGGTTGAGCGTCGTGCGATTCGTGAATCCGCTCAGGGCGCTGGCGCTCGTGAAGTCTTCCTGATTGAAGAGCCGATGGCGGCTGCGATCGGTGCAGGCTTACCGGTTTCTGAAGCGACCGGTTCTATGGTGGTGGATATTGGTGGCGGTACCACAGAAGTGGCGGTTATCTCCCTGAACGGCGTGGTTTACTCCTCTTCCGTACGTATCGGCGGTGACCGTTTCGATGAAGCCGTGATTAATTATGTGCGTCGTAACTACGGCTCCCTGATCGGTGAAGCGACGGCTGAACGTATCAAGCATGAAATCGGTTCGGCGTATCCGGGCGATGAAGTGCGTGAAATCGAAGTTCGCGGCCGTAACCTGGCAGAAGGCGTGCCACGCGGCTTTACTCTGAACTCGAACGAAATTCTCGAAGCGCTGCAGGAACCGCTGACCGGTATCGTCAGCGCGGTGATGGTAGCGCTGGAACAGTGTCCGCCGGAGCTGGCTTCCGATATCTCCGAGCGCGGTATGGTTCTGACTGGCGGTGGCGCCCTGCTGCGCAACCTCGACCGTCTGTTGATGGAAGAGACAGGTATTCCTGTCGTAGTTGCAGAAGATCCACTGACTTGCGTCGCGCGTGGCGGCGGTAAAGCGCTGGAAATGATCGACATGCACGGCGGCGACTTGTTTAGCGAAGAGTAGTCAGCCGAAGGTCCAGGGTAGCCTCAAAAGCTACCCTTGGTCTTAACTGACACGAGAATACGCATAGCCTATGAAGCCAATTTTTAGCCGTGGCCCGTCGCTACAGATTCGCCTTATCCTGGCGGTTTTGGTGGCGCTTGGCGTGATTATCGCCGACAGCCGCCTGGGTACGTTCAGTCAGATCAGAACGTACATGGACACTGCCGTCAGCCCTTTCTACTTTATCTCAAATGGTCCCCGGGAATTGCTGGACAGCGTATCGCAAACGCTGGCAACCCGCGATCAGCTCGAACTGGAAAACCGCGCGCTGCGTCAGGAACTGCTGCTGAAGAACAGCGATTTGCTGATGCTGGGCCAGTACAAACAGGAGAACGCGCGTCTGCGCGAGCTGCTGGGCTCGCCGCTGCGCCAGGATGAGCAAAAAATGGTGACTCAGGTCATCTCGACGGTTAACGATCCTTACAGTGACCAGGTTGTCATCGATAAGGGCAGCGTGAACGGCGTGTACGAAGGCCAGCCGGTGATCAGCGACAAAGGCGTTGTGGGTCAGGTCGTCGCGGTGGCGAAGTTAACCAGCCGCGTGTTGCTCATCTGCGATGCGACGCATGCGTTGCCGATTCAGGTTCTGCGCAATGATATTCGCGTGATTGCGGCGGGTAACGGGTGCACTGACGATTTGCAGCTTGAGCACCTGCCGGCGAACACCGATATTCGCGTCGGCGATGTGCTGGTGACCTCCGGTCTCGGTGGCCGCTTCCCGGAAGGCTATCCGGTCGGCGTGGTGTCTTCGGTGAAGCTCGACACGCAGCGCGCGTATACGGTCATTCAGGCGCGCCCGACGGCGGGTCTGCAGCGTCTGCGCTATCTCCTGCTGCTGTGGGGGGCCGATCGTAACGGGGCCAACCCGATGACGCCGGAAGAAGTGCACCGCGTCGCCAATGAGCGCCTGATGCAGATGATGCCGCAGGTTCTGCCGGCACCGGATGCCATGGGGCCGCAAATGCCGGCGCCAGCAACCGGCGTGGCGTCGTCCGCGCAACCTCTGCCTGCTGGGGGGCAATAGTGGCAAGTTATCGAAGCCAGGGACGCTGGGTTATCTGGCTCTCGTTTCTTATCGCACTATTGCTGCAGGTTATGCCCTGGCCGGCGGACCTGACCGTCTTCCGGCCAAACTGGGTATTCCTGATCCTGCTTTACTGGATCCTCGCCTTACCGCATCGGGTGAACGTAGGCACCGGTTTCGTCATGGGGGCTATCCTCGATCTCATCAGTGGGTCGACACTGGGCGTTCGCGCGCTATCGTTAAGTATCATTGCTTATCTGGTGGCGCTGAAATATCAGCTGTTTCGCAACCTGGCGCTCTGGCAGCAGGCGCTGGTGGTGATGATGCTATCCCTTGCCGTGGATATCGTTGTTTTCTGGGCCGAGTTTTTAGTGATCAACGTCTCTTTCCGTCCGGAAGTGTTCTGGAGTAGTGTAGTAAACGGTGTGCTCTGGCCATGGTTATTCCTGCTGATGCGGAAAGTCCGTCAGCAATTCGCGGTGCAATAAGGTTGATATGACAACTCTGTATCTCGCTTCAGGCTCTCCGCGTCGGCAGGAACTGCTGACGCAACTGGGGCTCTCTTTTGAACGTCTGGTTCCCGGCATTGAAGAACGGCGCCTGCCACAGGAGAGCGCCGGGCACTATGTTGTGCGTCTGGCGCGCGAGAAGGCACAGGCGGGCGTCGCACTGGCAGCGCGCGATCTGCCGGTGCTGGGGGCGGATACCATTGTCATCCTGAACGGCGAAGTGCTGGAAAAACCACGCGACGCCGGGCACGCTGCAGAGATGCTGCGTATGCTTTCCGGTAAGACGCATCAGGTCATGACAGCCGTGGCGCTGGCGGATAAGCAGTTGACGCTGGATTGCCTGGTGGTGACGGAAGTGACCTTCCGTCTGCTCTCAGAACAGGACATTGCCAGCTATGTGGCCAGCGGCGAACCTCTGGACAAAGCAGGCGCATACGGTATTCAAGGGTTGGGTGGCTGTTTCGTCAGGAAGATTAATGGCAGCTATCACGCCGTGGTCGGCTTACCGCTGGTAGAAACGTATGAGTTGCTGAGTAACTTTAACTCACTGCGTGAAGAAAAGGGATAAAGATGACGGCAGAATTATTAGTTAACGTAACGCCATCTGAGACGCGCGTTGCGTACATCGATGGCGGTATTCTTCAGGAAATTCATATTGAGCGTGAAGCGCGGCGCGGAATCGTAGGCAATATCTACAAAGGTCGTGTCAGTCGTGTACTGCCGGGGATGCAGGCGGCTTTTGTAGATATTGGCCTGGATAAGGCCGCGTTTCTGCATGCGTCAGATATTATGCCGCATACTGAATGCGTCGCCGGGGAAGAACAAAAGCAGTTTACCGTGCGCGATATTTCCGAACTGGTTCGTCAGGGCCAGGACCTGATGGTTCAGGTAGTGAAAGATCCGCTCGGCACGAAAGGCGCTCGCCTGACGACGGACATTACGCTGCCTTCCCGCTATCTGGTCTTTATGCCCGGGGCTTCTCACGTCGGCGTGTCACAGCGTATCGAGAGTGAAGCTGAACGCGAACGGTTAAAGAAGGTGGTGGCCGACTACTGCGATGAGCAGGGCGGTTTTATCATCCGTACCGCCGCAGAAGGGGTGCACGAACAGGAGTTAGCCGCCGATGCGGCCTACCTCAAGCGCGTATGGACTAAGGTCATGGAGCGCAAAAAACGGCAGCAGACCCGTTATCAGCTGTACGGTGAACTGGCGTTGGCTCAGCGCGTGCTGCGCGATTTTGCCGATGAGCATCTGGACCGTATTCGCGTTGATTCTCGCCTGACGTATGAATCGCTGGTCGAGTTTACCGCCGAATATATGCCGGAAATGACCAGCAAGCTGGAGCACTACAGCGGCCGTCAGCCGATTTTCGATCTCTTTGACGTCGAGAACGAAATTCAGCGCGCGCTGGAGCGTAAGGTGGAGCTGAAATCCGGCGGCTATCTGGTTATCGATCAAACCGAAGCGATGACCACCGTGGATATCAATACCGGGGCATTTGTCGGCCACCGCAATCTCGACGATACGATTTTTAATACCAATATTGAGGCGACCCAGGCGATCGCCCGCCAGCTGCGTCTGCGCAATCTGGGCGGGATTATCATTATTGATTTCATCGATATGAATAATGAAGATCACCGCCGCCGGGTATTGCATTCACTGGAACAGGCGTTGAGTAAAGATCGGGTCAAAACCAGCATTAACGGCTTCTCCCAGCTTGGCCTGGTAGAGATGACCCGTAAGCGGACTCGTGAAAGCGTTGAGCACGTATTGTGTAAGGATTGCCCTACCTGCCACGGACGCGGTACGGTGAAATCGGTGGAAACAGTGTGTTATGAAATCATGCGTGAGATTGTGCGTGTGCATCATGCCTACGATTCCGATCGTTTCCTGGTCTATGCTTCTCCTGCGGTTGCGGAAACCCTGAAAGGGGAAGAGTCGCACGCGCTGGCGGAAGTCGAAATCTTTGTCGGCAAACAGGTCAAAGTACAAATTGAACCGCTCTATAATCAAGAGCAGTTCGATGTCGTTATGATGTAAGCATCTGGTTTGCCTCTGTTCTGGTGCCCGGGAGTATGGCTAAACGACGCCTTATCCCGGAAGTCAACGCCGCTGACGCGGAGGCAAATAGACGGATGACGTGTAAAGGTCAGACAAGGAGAGAGGCGTGAGGCGACTGCCCGGGATATTACTGCTCACCGCGGCAACATTGACAGTTGTCGTCGCGCTGCTGGTGAGCGGCCTGCGTCTCGTTCTGCCGCAGCTGGACGCATGGCGCCCGCAGCTGCTGGAAAAAATCTCGGCGATTTCCGGCTCGCCGGTCAATGCTTCACAGCTCACGGCCCGCTGGGAAAATTTTGGCCCGACGCTCGACGTGCGTGATGTCTCCGCGGGTCTGAAGGACGGCGGTCAGCTCTCTGTTAAACGGGTTACTCTGGCGCTGGATGTCTGGCAAAGTCTGCTGCACATGCGCTGGCAGTTCCGCGATCTCACCTTCTGGCAGTTGAAAATCCATACCAATTCGCCTATCCAGACCAACGATGGCGGCGATAGCCTGAAAACCGACCATATTGGCGATCTCTTCCTGCGCCAGTTCGACCACTTTATTCTCCGCGATAGCCATTTGAGTTTCGTAACCATTTCCGGGCAACGCGCGGAATTAGCGGTCCCGCAGCTCACCTGGCTGAACACCAATAACCGCCATCGCGCAGAAGGGCAATTGAGCCTCTCCAGCCTCAACGGCCAGCATGGGGTGATGCAGGTACGCATGGATCTGCGTGATGAAAATGGCCTGCTGAACAAAGGGCGCGTATGGCTGCAGGCGGACGATATTGACGTGAAGCCGTGGCTGGGCCGCTGGATGCAGGACAATATTGCGTTGCAAAATGCCCGCTTTAGCCTCGAAGGCTGGATGACCATCGACAAAGGCGATATCGCCAGCGGCGACGTCTGGTTGAAGAAGGGCGGCGCCAGCTGGCAGGGGGATAGTCAGCCCCATCGATTGACGGTGGATAATCTGACGGCCCATGTCTTCCGCGAGAAGCAGGGCTGGGGCTTCCATATCCCGGATACCCGGATCTCGATCGACGGCAAAGCCTGGCCGCGCGGCGCGCTGGCAATGGCGTGGATCCCGGCGCAGGATGTCGGCGGCAATGACCGCTCGCGCAGCGATGAGCTGCGTGTCCGCGCCAGTAACCTTGATTTGAATGGCCTGACCGGGCTGCAACCTATTGCCGATAAGCTGGCCCCTGAGCTGGGCGAAGTCTGGCGCACCACGCAACCTGCCGGCAAAATCGATCTGCTGGCGCTGGATATCCCGCTGCAGGCGGCGGAGAAGTCCCGTTTCCAGGCTAGCTGGAGCTCTCTCTCCTGGAAGCAGTGGAAGCTGCTGCCTGGGGCCGAGCATTTCTCCGGTAGCGTTGCCGGAAGCGTGGAGAACGGTACGCTGCACGCCAGTATGAGCGAGGCAAAAATGCCTTATGCCACGGTCTTCCGCGCCCCGCTGGAAATCGCCAAAGGTGATGCCACCCTCAACTGGGTGAAGAATGACAAAGGTTTTATGCTCGACGGGCGCAACATTGACGTGCAGGCGACCGGGGTCCGCGCGCGAGGAGGATTCCGCTATTTACAGCCGCAGGGTGATGAACCGTGGCTGGGGATTCTGGCGGGGATCAGCACCAATGACGGTGGTCAGGCATGGCGCTATTTCCCGGAGAACCTGATGGGCAAAGAGCTGGTGGATTATCTCAGCGGCGCGATAAAAGGCGGGCAGTCAACCAACGCGACTCTGGTTTACGGCGGTAATCCGCACCTGTTCCCGTATCTGCATAATGAAGGCCAGTTCCAGGTTTCGGTGCCATTAACCAACGCCACTTTTGCCTTTCAACCCGACTGGCCGGCATTAACCGGTCTGGATATCAACCTCGACTTCATCAACAACGGTTTATGGATGAAGGCCGATAAGGCGATGCTCGGTAATGTTACCGCCAGCAACCTTGATGCGGTTATCCCCGATTATTCGCAGGAAAAACTGCTTATTGATGCCGATATCAACGGTCCTGGGAAAGATGTCGGCCCTTATTTTAAAGAGACGCCGCTGAAAGAGACGCTGGGTTCGGCACTGGATGAGCTACAGCTGAATGGGAATGTAAGCGCTCGCTTACATCTTGATATTCCACTGGATGGCGAGCTGACCACCGCCAGAGGCGATGTCAATCTGGTGAACAACAGCCTGTTTATCAAACCGATTGATGCAACGTTGAAGGATCTGACCGGCAAGTTCAGCTTTATCAATGGGGCTCTGAAGAGCGAGCCCCTGAAAGCCAGCTGGTTTAATCAGCCGCTGAATCTCGATTTTTCTACCACCGAGGGACCTAAGGCTTTCCAGGTCAACGTTGGAATGAATGCCAGCTGGCAGCCGTCGCGTACCGGTCTCCTGCCTAAAGCGGTCAATGATGCCGTGAGCGGTAGCGTGCCGTGGGACGGTAAGGTGGCCATTGAGCTGCCGTATCATGGGAATGCGAGCTATAAGGTTGATATTAATGGCGATCTGAAAAATGTAAGTAGCGACTTACCTTCTCCGGTCAATAAAAAGGCGGGTGAGCCGCTTGCGGTAAAAATTAATGTCGAAGGCGGGTTAAACAGCTTCGAGTTGACCGGCGCTATCGGCGGCAAAAATCATTTCAACAGCCGCTGGTTGCTGAACCGTAAGCTGACGCTGGATCGGGCGATTTTAACCTCTGACAGCAAAGCCATTTCTCCGCTGCCGGATCAGGCTGGCGTTGAGCTGAATATGCCGCCGATGGATGGCGCGCAGTGGCTGGCGCTTTTCCAGGGCGGCGCCGTCAATGAAGTCAGCAGCAATATTCTCTTCCCGGAACGTATGACGTTGCGTACGCCGTCGCTGACGTTTGCTGGCCAAAACTGGAACAACGTGAGTCTGGTGAGCCAACCGGATGCCGGTGGTTCGAAGATTGAAGCCCAGGGGCGGGAAATCAACGCCTCTTTGACCATGCGGCAAAATGCCCCCTGGCAGGCCGCCATTCGCTACCTGTATTACAACCCGGCGGCCGCTCAGAAGAGTGCGTCCAGCGAGACGAGTCCGCTGGCCAGTAACCGCCTTGATTTTCGCGGTTGGCCGGATCTCCAGCTGCGCTGCGCAGAGTGCTGGTTATGGGGGCAAAAATATGGACGGATCGACGGTGATTTCTCCATTAAAGGCGATACCCTGGCGCTGGCTAACGGGCTGGTGGATACCGGCTTTGGCCGTCTGACTTCCGACGGCGTATGGGTCAATGCCCCCGGCGGCGTGCGCACGTCGCTGAAAGGTAAACTCCATGGGAATAAAACGGATTCCTTCGCCAGCTTTTTCGGTATTTCAACGCCGGTGAAAGGGTCGTCGTTCGATATCGATTATGATTTGCACTGGCGTGCCCCACCGTGGCAGCCGGATGTGGCGTCGCTCAATGGGGTGCTGAAAAGCCATCTTGGAAAAGGCGAATTTACCGACATCAGCACCGGTCATGCCGGGCAGCTGTTGCGTCTGCTGAGCGTCGATGCGCTGCTGCGAAAACTGCGTTTCGACTTTAGCGATACCTTTAGCGAAGGCTTCTATTTTGATTCGATCAACAGCACGGCATGGATTAAAGACGGCGTGCTGAATACGGATGATACGTTGGTGGATGGCCTTGAGGCGGATATCGCTATGAAAGGCTCGATTGACCTGGTACGTCGCCAGCTGGATATGCAGGCGGTCGTGGCCCCGGAAATTTCGGCGACCGTTGGTGTGGCGACAGCGTTTGCGATTAACCCGATAGTCGGCGCCGCGGTGTTTGCCGCCAGCAAAGTGCTGGGGCCGCTGTGGAACAAAGTGTCAATCCTGCGCTATCGCATCACTGGCCCTATCGATCAGCCGCAGATCAATGAAGTCCTGCGCCAGGCGCGTAGCGACAAAAAGCAATGATTTGACGATTGCGGGGAATTACCGCACTCTCAATAGATAGCGTTTTTTATTTCCGCCTGACAGGCGGCAACAAACGAGTAGCATAACGATGAGTCTGAACCTGGTAAGTGAACAATTACTGTCAGCAAATGGCCTGAATCATCAGGATCTTTTTGCCATTCTTGGCCAGTTGGCCGAGCGCCGTCTGGATTACGGCGATCTCTATTTTCAGTCGAGCTATCACGAATCCTGGGTTCTGGAAGACAGCATCATTAAAGATGGTTCGTACAATATCGACCAGGGCGTCGGCGTTCGTGCGGTCAGCGGCGAGAAAACGGGTTTTGCTTATGCCGACCAAATCAGCCGGCTGGCGCTGGAACAGAGCGCGCAGGCGGCTCGTACCATCGTGCGCGATAGCGGCGACGGTAAAGTGCGTACCCTGGGAGCGGTAGAATACGGCGCGCTGTATACCAGTATCGATCCGCTGCAAAGCATGAGCCGCGAAGAGAAACTGGATATCCTGCGTCGCGTCGATAAAGCCGCCCGCGCTGCGGATAAACGGGTGCAGGAAGTGTCCGCCAGCCTGAGCGGCGTGTATGAATTGATTCTGGTTGCGGCGACCGATGGGACGTTAGCGGCGGACGTTCGTCCGCTGGTGCGCCTGTCGGTCAGCGTGCTGGTAGAAGACGACGGTAAACGCGAGCGCGGCTCCAGCGGCGGCGGCGGTCGTTTTGGCTATGACTATTTCCTGGCCGCCGAAGACGGTGAAGTCCGCGCCGATGCCTGGGCGAAAGAAGCGGTGCGCATGGCGCTGGTGAATTTGTCCGCCGTTGCCGCCCCGGCGGGCATGCTGCCGGTGGTGCTGGGCGCCGGCTGGCCTGGCGTGTTGCTGCATGAAGCGGTAGGACACGGTCTGGAAGGCGACTTCAACCGTCGCGGGACCTCGGTATTCAGCGGCCATATGGGCGAACTGGTGGCTTCCGAACTGTGCACCGTGGTGGATGATGGCACCATTGCCAATCGCCGCGGCTCGCTGGCCGTTGATGACGAAGGGACGCCGGGTCAGTACAACGTGTTGATTGAGAACGGTATCCTGAAAGGCTATATGCAGGACAAACTCAACGCGCGTCTGATGGGGGTTGCGCCGACCGGTAACGGCCGTCGCGAGTCGTACGCCCATCTGCCGATGCCGCGCATGACCAACACCTACATGCTGGCAGGTAAATCGACGCCGCAGGAAATTATTGAATCGGTCGATTACGGTATCTATGCCCCTAACTTTGGCGGCGGTCAGGTCGATATCACCTCCGGTAAGTTTGTGTTCTCCACTTCAGAAGCCTACCTGATCGAAAAAGGGAAGGTCACAAAAGCGGTGAAGGGCGCGACCCTGATTGGTTCCGGGATTGAAGCGATGCAGCAGATTTCCATGGTCGGTAACGATCTGAAGCTTGATAGCGGTGTCGGCGTGTGCGGTAAAGAGGGCCAGAGCGTGCCGGTAGGCGTTGGCCAACCGACGCTGAAAGTCGATAACCTTACCGTTGGCGGAACCGCCTGAATGTTCTGAATGCGCCTTCGCATCTTGCGAAGGCGCAGCCTGCACCGGCGACACTCCTGCTTTGTGGGTCGCCGCTAGCGGCAAATTCCCCGGCCGTGCATCCCCTGGTAAATTTTTGCCACCTCGACAAAATACTCCGTCAGTGAATTAATGCAGACCTGAACCTTCAGCGGCAGCTTGTCTTTCTCGGTATACACCGCGTACACAGGGCGAGGATCGGACTGGTAGCTTGGCAGCAGGATTTCCAGCTCGCCGCGGTTGATCTCTTCGATTGCCCACATCAGCGGAACGTAAGCCACGCCAACGCCAGCGGTCAGCCAACGTACCAGCGTCATGGGGTCGTTGGTGACAAAGCGGCCCTGCGGGATCAGTTTGGTTGAGATCCCTTCCGGGGCGATGATTTCAAATTCATTATCAGGGCGCACGCTGTACTCAAGCCACGAATGGCTGGCGAGATCGGCTGGTTTTTCCGGGATCCCCGCCTGTTGCAGATAGCTTTTCGCCGCGCAGAGCACCATCGGCATCGAGCCAAGCCGGCGTGAAAAGAGACTGGAATCCTGCAATGCCCCGACACGAATCACCACATCCAGGCCGTCAGCAATCAGATCCGGCGCCGGAATGCCGGTGACCAGGTTAACGGATAAGCCCGGGTACTCTTTCAGCATTCCGGCGGTAATGTGGGCCAGCACATTCTGTGCCATAGTTGAAGAGCAGCCGACGCGCAGCGTACCGATGGGCGTATTATTAAACGCGTACAGTTGCTCATGGACATCCTGCGCTTCGAACAGCATGCGTCGGCAGCCCTGGTAATAGATCTTACCGGCTTCTGTTAAGCCAAGCCTGCGGGTGCTGCGGTTAAGCAGCTTCACCTGGAGTTCATCTTCCAGTCTGGAGACAGTCTGGCTGATGGATGAAACGCTCATCTGGAGCTGGTGTGCCGTGGCGGTAAATGAACCAAGTTCAACCACTTTGGCAAAAACGGACATGCGTTTTAATCGTTCCATTATTCACTCTGACTTAAAAGTGATTTAGATCACATAATATAGATCATGCTGCAATTATTACGTTACTATATTGTTAGCTACATAATAAACGCTTCACTACATCACCTGTACGCTTCTTACCAAGGTCATCATGAGTCTGTTTCCTGTCATCGTGATTTTCGGCTTGTCGTTTCCGCCGATCTTCTTTGAGCTGCTAATCTCGCTGGCCATCTTCTGGCTGGTACACCGACTGCTGGTTCCCACCGGCATCTATGATTTTGTCTGGCACCCTGCACTGTTTAATACCGCGTTATATTGCTGCCTTTTTTATCTGATATCGCGTTTGTTCGTTTGAGGTCGATGTGAAAACACTAACAAGAAATATCTTCCGTACCGCAATCACTGTGATACTGGTTATCCTGGCATTTGTCGCGATTTTTCGCGCCTGGGTCTATTACACCGCGTCTCCCTGGACGCGCGACGCGCGATTCAGCGCCGACATCGTGGCGATCGCACCCGATGTTTCGGGGCTGATTTCGCAGGTAAATATCAAGGATAACCAACTGGTTAAGAAAGACCAGGTTTTGTTTGTGATTGATCAGCCGCGTTATCAGAAAGCCCTCGAAGAAGCTCAGGCCGATGTTTACTACTACCAGACTCTGGCGCAGGAAAAACGTGTTGAAGCCGGCCGCCGTAATAAGCTGGGCGTACAGGCGATGTCTCGTGAAGAGATAGACCAGGCCAATAACGTCTTACAAACGGCAGAGCATCAGCTGGCGAAAGCCGTGGCCAGTCGGGATCTGGCGAAGCTCGATCTGGAACGCACGGTTGTACGCGCGCCAGCCGATGGTTGGGTGACCAACCTCAATGTTTACAGCGGTGAATTTATTACCCGCGGTTCGACAGCCGTGGCGCTGGTTAAACAAGGTACCTTTTACGTGGTGGCCTACCTGGAAGAGACCAAACTGGAAGGGGTACGCCAGGGCTACCGCGCGGAAATTACCCCGCTGGGAAGCAGCCACTCGATTAAAGGTACGGTGGACAGCATCGCCGCCGGGGTAACCAACGCCAGCAGCAGTAGCGACGCCAAAGGGATGGCTTCCGTGGACTCTAACCTTGAGTGGGTTCGTCTGGCCCAGCGCGTGCCGGTTCGCATTCGACTCGATGAGCAGCAGGGCAATCTGTGGCCTGCGGGGACAACCGCGACGGTGGTGATTACCGGTAAACAAGACCGCGATACAACCCAGGCGAACTTCTTCCAGAAACTGGCGATGCGCCTGCGTGAGTTTGGTTAATCGCTATGGGGATCTTCACCATTTATCCCCGGCACCTTCGCTTCGCGATTAAATTAGCGTGCGCGGTGGTGCTGTCGCTTTTTGTCGGCTTCCATTTTCAACTGGAAACACCGCGCTGGGCGGTGCTCACCGCGGCCATTGTCACCGCCGGTCCGGCGTTCGCCGCCGGTGGAGAGCCCTATTCTGGCGCGATCCGCTATCGCGGGATGCTGCGTATCGCCGGGACGTTTATCGGCTGTATTGCGGCGCTGGCGATAATCATTCTGATGATTCGTGCGCCGCTGTTGATGCTGCTGGTATGTTGTCTGTGGGCGGGCTTCTGCACCTGGATCTCCTCACTGGTTCGCGTCGAAAACTCCTACGCCTGGGGGTTGGCCGGCTATACTGCGCTTATCATTGTTATCACCATTCATACTGACCCGATGCTGGCGCCGCAGTTTGCCGTTGAGCGTTGCAGCGAGATTGTGGTGGGTATTGTCAGCGCCATCATGGCGGATCTGCTATTTTCCCCGCGCTCGATTAAGAAAGAGATCGATCTTGAACTGGATAACCTGCTGGTAGAACAGTACCGCCTGATGCAGCTTTGCGTGGCGCATGGCGACAGCGAAGTGGTCGATAAAGCATGGGGTTCACTGGTGCGGCGGACCAGCGCGCTGGAAGGAATGCGCGGCAACCTGATTATGGAATCCTCGCGCTGGGCGAAGGTGAACCAGCGCCTGAAGGCGATTAATACTCTTTCTTTAACCCTGATTACCCAGGCCTGCGAAACGTACCTGATCCAGAATTCGCGCCCGGAAATCGTCACCAATGATTACCGCGAGCTGTTTGCCGAACCGGTTGAAACCGTGCAGGACGTCCATCGACAGCTGAAAAGAATGCGCCGCTTTCTGACCTGGAAGGGGGAGCACAATACGCCGGTAACGATTTACAGCTGGGTTGGCGCCGCGACGCGCTATCTGCTGTTGAAGCGCGGCGTGGTCGGCAATACCAGGATTAGCCGGGTTGAAGATGAAGTGCTGCAGGGGGAAGTGGTGATAAAGGCGGGTTCCGCCGAGCATCATCATGCGATGGTCAACTTCTGGCGCACCTCCATTTCCTGCATCCTTGGGACGCTGTTCTGGCTGTGGACCGGCTGGACTTCCGGCAGCGGGGCGATGGTGATGATCGCGGTAGTGACGTCGCTCGCCATGCGCCTGCCTAACCCACGCATGGTGGCGATAGACTTTCTCTACGGTACGCTGGCGGCCTTACCGCTGGGGGCGCTGTTCTTCCTGGTGATTATGCCCGCCACGCAGCAGAGTATGCTGCTGCTGTGTATCAGCCTGGCGGCGATGGCGTTCTTTATCGGTATTGAGGTGCAAAAGCGGCGGCTGGGATCGCTGGGCGCGCTGGCGAGTACCATCAACATTCTGGTACTGGATAACCCGATGCAGTTTCAGTTCAGCCAGTTTCTCGATAGCGCGCTGGGCCAGATCGTCGGCTGTTTTCTTGCGCTGATGGTGATTCTGCTGGTGCGGGATAATTCACAAGCGCGTACCGGGCGTGTGCTGCTGAATCAGTTTGTTTCGGCCGCGGTGTCATCGCTGACGACCAATACCGCGCGTCGCAAAGAGAACCATTTGCCGGCGCTGTATCAGCAGCTGTTCCTGCTGCTGAATAAGTTCCCCGGTGATATTGCCCGTTTCCGCCTGGCGCTGACCCTGATTATTGCCCATCAGCGTCTGCGCGATGCGCCTGTGCCGGTAAACGACGATCTGTCGGCATTTCACCGCCAGCTGCGACGCACCGCGGACCATGTCATTTCCGCAGTCAGTGATGATAAACGACGTCGCTATTTCGCTCGTTTGTTAGAAGAGCTCGACGTTTATCAGGAAAAACTGCAGGTCTGGGAGGCGTCGCCGCAGGTGACGGAACCGGTCCGGCGGCTGGTGGAGATGCTGCGTAAGTACCAGCATGTCTTGACCAATAGCTAACCTGAACCGACGCGGAAGCGTCGGTTTTTTTATCACTATACTTAATCGTCGGGGATATTCGCGTTTCGTTCAGGGAAGCAGGGAGAGAACCCCGGCACGTGGATGCATGGACAGTATTGGCGGGTGACAATAGCGCGATGTTGACAGGGTGTGGGCGATGACTATCTATACATTTGATTTTGATGATATAGCCGATCAGCAGGATTTCTATCGTGAGTTTTCACAGAGCTTCTCGCTCAACCGCGAGCAGGTGAACAATCTGGATTCATTGTGGGAAGCCGTAACCGGCGGTCTGCTGCCGTTGCCGCTGGAGATTGAGTTTATTCACTTAAACGATAAGCAGCGTCGGCGCTTTGGCGCCTTGATATTGCTGTTCGATGAAGCGGAAGAAGAACTGGAAGGGGAGCTGCGGTTTAACGCCAGGCAGGCATAAAAAAGCCCCCGACAGGCGGGGGCAAGTCGTCGGACAAGACGACGAGGGTTTATTTGTACAACTCAGCGGTAGCGTGCCAGCTATCGCCGGTACGGGCTTCGATAATACGGTAGCTGCTGGCGCCTTCTTTTTCGGCTTTAGCCGCCAGTTCGTGGCGCATATCCATCGGGGCGCTGCCTACCTGTGAAACAGAGATAGTGCCCATCGACTGCAGATTTTGAGCTTGTTCCGCGTTGACCTGATGTACGGCGGCGCTGGCGCCGAAGGAGAGAACGGAAGCCAGGCCCAGGGATGCGATGATCATTGAACGTTTCATAATCTTTACTCCAACCATTTGTTGCAGCGGCGGGAGGCTTTGAATGGACCTGGGCCGCTGGAAATTATTCGTATTCAGTAAGTAACCGACAATCGTTACGTCTTATTTATAAAGCTCTGCCGTAGCGTGCCAGTGGTCACCGGTACGGGCTTCGATAATGCGATAAGAAGATGCCCCTTCTTCCTGGGCTTTCTTGTTCAGCATTTCATGCATACTCATCGGGGAAGAACTCACCGCGCCGACGGAAATGGTACCGATTGACTGACGGCCTTGCGCCTGATCGCTGTTGATAGAGTCAGCGGCGAAAGCGCCAAAGGACAGAACGGACAGGATGCTTAGTGCAGCTACAGTGGTTTTGATTTTCATGATGTTCACCTCGTCGAATCTTATTATTGAGGGCTCTTCGTTTCGTGACCCTCATCACAAAATCAAGTATACACTAATCACCAAAAATATTAATACTCTGCTAATTGTTATTTGAGTAAATAATTACAAAGAATTGTCTTTTTTATAACATATAAGAATTAGAAATGTCATTTACTCGCTACGCAACTCTAATATAGCGATTAAAATCATATGGATAGGGGATTTTGATGTTTTGTGCGCTTATGGCCGGCACATTCGGTAAAAGTATGTATAGAGGGCGAAAACCACACTAACTGTTAAAGAAATGCAATATTTTTGCAACGGCCCTCTGGCAGGAACCAGAGGGGGGGCCCTCAGAGTTCCTGTTCAAACAGAACGAGAATGGCGTCGTACAGATCTTTGACGGTGAAGCCTCTGGCCGGGGTCGTAAAGATGGTGTCATCGCCGGCAATGCTGCCGAGAATGCCTTCCGTTTTGCCGAGAGAGTCCAGCAGGCGAGCAATCAACTGCGCAGCGCCCGGGCTGGTATGGATAACCACGACGGCATCGTTATAGTCGATATCGAGCACGAGGTTTTTCAGCGGGCTGGAGGTCGTCGGAACACCAAGCTCGGCAGGCAGGCAATAGACCATCTCCATTTTGGCGTTACGGGTACGAACCGCGCCAAATTTAGTCAACATGCGGGAGACTTTCGATTGGTTGATATTATCGAAACCTTCTTCCTGCAGCGCCTGGACGATTTCACCCTGAGAGCTGAACTTTTCTTCTTTAAGCAGCAGTTTAAACGCTTTAACCAGTTCTTCTTGTTTTGCCGAACTTCGCATAAGTCACCCAATTATGGTGGTAAAAATACCATCATTATGCATAGAAATGAATTTTTATGCAAATAATCCGCAGAAGGATAAAGTAAATAATGTTATGAAGGGGGCATATTTTAGCAAATAACCCTGCTGAGGAACATGCCTTCATCACAGCGCGTAAATCACCGTAAAAGTAAACCAAATGTTATGAGAATGATGTTGTTTTGCCGAGCGAGCTGGGTGTATTGTAACCAACAGTCGATCCGGTACTACGCTTTGCTGGATGGTCAGTCTCAGGGATGAAAATGTGAAGCGGATGCATCGCTGCGCAACAGAACGCATTCTTCAACCAAACCTATTGTAATTGTTCATCTTGTGAATTAAGGTCCAGGCGACGGAGTAACGAAAGACTATATTAACCATAATAAGGAGTTTAGGATGAAAGTTGCAGTCCTCGGCGCCGCTGGTGGAATCGGCCAGGCGCTTGCCCTACTACTTAAGACCCAACTGCCTTCAGGTTCAGAACTCTCGTTGTACGACATTGCTCCGGTCACGCCGGGCGTGGCGGTTGATCTTAGCCATATCCCTACCGATGTAAAAATCAAAGGTTTCTCCGGTGAAGACGCAACTCCGGCGCTTGTCGGGGCTGATGTGGTGCTGATTTCTGCTGGTGTCGCCCGTAAGCCAGGCATGGATCGCTCCGATTTATTTAACGTTAACGCGGGTATCGTGAAGAACCTGGTACAGCAGATAGCGAAAACCTGCCCGCAAGCCTGCATCGGTATCATTACTAACCCGGTGAACACGACGGTGGCCATTGCGGCAGAGGTGCTGAAAAAAGCGGGCGTTTACGATAAGAACAAACTGTTTGGCGTCACTACGCTGGACATCATCCGTTCAAATACCTTTGTGGCTGAGCTGAAAGGTAAATCCGCATCTGACGTTGAAGTGCCGGTTATTGGCGGCCACTCCGGCGTGACCATCCTGCCGTTATTGTCGCAGATTACGGGCGTAAGCTTCAGCGAGCAAGAAGTCGCCGATCTGACAAAACGCATCCAGAACGCCGGCACCGAAGTTGTTGAGGCCAAAGCCGGTGGCGGTTCGGCCACGCTCTCGATGGGTCAGGCGGCCGCACGCTTTGGTCTTTCCTTAGTGCGCGCGATGCAGGGTGAGAAAGGCGTGGTCGAATGCGCTTATGTTGAAGGCGATGGCCAGCACGCGCGTTTCTTCTCGCAGCCGTTACTGCTGGGCAAAAACGGCATCGAAGAGCGTCGACCTTTCGGTAAGCTGAGCGCATTTGAGCAACAGGCGCTGGAAGGGATGCTGGATACGCTGAAGAAAGATATCGCTATGGGCGAAGAGTTCGTCAATAAATAACATGGCGATGCGATAAAAAACCGGAGCAGTTGAGTGGCTCCGGTTTTTTTATGGCGGTTAGTTGGTCGCCGGATATTCCTGAACAGCGATATGCAGCGTGATTTTTTTGTCATCGCGCATGATAACCACCGGAATTTCTGAGCCAGGGCGGATTTCCGCGACCTGGTCCATGGTTTCGAGGGCGGAGACCGCCGGTTTGTCATTCACCGAAATGATCACGTCGTTGGCGCGGATACCGGCCTGAGCCGCCGGACCATCCGGGGCGACGTCATTCACCACAATCCCCTGCAGCTGATCGATGCCGCCGCCCTGAGCATGCAGCGGCGCAATTTCGCGGCCGCTGATACCGATATAACCACGGATCACGCGGCCATCGCGGATCAGCTTATCCATGATCTTGGTTGCCAGCTGGAAGGGAATCGCAAAGCCGATCCCTTCCGGCGTTTCACCATCGTTGCTTTTATCAAATGACAGCGTGTTGATGCCCATCAGTTCGCCCAGTGAGTTCACCAGCGCGCCGCCGGAGTTACCGTGGTTGATTGAGGCATCGGTTTGCAGAAAATTTTGTCGCCCGGTAGGGTTCAGGCCAATACGACCGGTGGCGCTGATAATCCCCTGAGTAATCGTCTGACCGAGGTTGTAAGGGTTACCAATTGCAAGGACCACATCGCCGATATGCGGCACCCGTTTCGGGTTGATAGGGATGACCGGCAGGCCGGCGTTGGCGTTAATTTTTAGAACCGCCAGGTCAGTCAGGGTATCAGAGCCAACCAGTAAGGCTTCAAAAACGCGGCCATCCTGCAGGGCGACAATAATCTGATCCGCATCATTGATGACGTGTTTATTGGTCAGGATGTAACCACGCTGGTCCATGATAACGCCGGAGCCCAGAGTCAGCTGATTATGACTGGTGCTGTTCAGCGCGCGGTTATAGACGTTGACCACCGCAGGTGCGGCGCGGCGAACGGCAGAATTATAGCTGGCGGGCGATTCGTCCGCGCTATCGTACTGGGTCGCCGTCGACAGATGCCATTGACGCAGCGAAGGCATCAAGGCCAGAAGCAGGCCGCCGACGAGTAACCCCATGAGTACAGAACGTAAAAGCTTTCCAGGCATGATACCGGTATCGTTGATGGATGGACATGCGCAGCATAGCACGAGTTATCCGGACATCGCACGGCGGGCGATGTCCGGAAATACGCGTTATCGCAGCAACAGATAGATGCTTTCGTTACCGCGCACGATGTTCAGGGCGATGACAGCCGGTTTGCTCTCCAGCACTTTACGTAGTTCGGCAATAGAGTGCACGCGCTCGCGGTTAAGGCCAATAATGATATCGTCCTTATGCAGGCCAACCTGCGCCGCCGGGCTTCCTTTGTCGACGTTGTCGACGGTGACGCCTTTGGTGCCGTCTTTCATTTGACCGTCGCTCAGCGATGCCCCCTGCAGCGCGGGGATGATAAGATCGGCGCTGGCGGTAGACGAAGTGCTCTTATCCAGAGTGACTTCGACATCCAGCGGTTTCCCGTCACGCAACAGGCCCAGCTTCACTTTGGTGCCAGGCTCCGTCGTGGCAATGCGCGAACGCAGCTCGGCAAAGCTGCTCAGCGGTTTACCGTTCATGCTGACAATCACATCGCCGGATTTAATCCCGGCTTTCGCCGAACCTGAATTCGCTAAGACTTCGCTGACGAAGGCCCCGCGCTGAGCGTCGATATTCATCGCTTTAGCGATATCTGCGCTCATTTCCATGCCTTTAATTCCCAGCAGACCGCGTTTGATTTCGCCAAACTGGATCAGCTGTTGAGCGAGGGTTTTCGCCATATTACTCGGAATGGCAAAGCCAATGCCGATGCTGCCGCCGCCTGGCGCCAGAATCGCGGTGTTGATACCAATCAGCTCGCCGTTCAGGTTCAGCAGCGCGCCGCCGGAGTTACCCCGGTTGATAGAGGCATCGGTCTGGATAAAGTTCTCCAGCCCTTCAAGGTTCAGCCCGCTGCGACCGAGCGCGGAGATAATACCGGATGTGGCGGTCTGCCCGAGGCCAAACGGATTCCCGACGGCCACGGCGAAATCGCCAACGCGAAGTTTATCGGAGTCGGCGATGGCGATTTGCGTCAGATGGCTGGGATTTTGTAGTTGCAGCAGGGCGATATCGCTCTGATCGTCGCTGCCGACCAGCTTCGCATCGAATTCGCGGCCATCGTTGAGCTGAACGCTGATTTTCTGTGCCTGGCTGATCACGTGATTATTAGTCAGTACATAGCCTTTGGCGGCATCGATGATGACCCCGGAGCCCAGACCTTCAAAAGGCTGAGCCTGCTCCTGCGGCGCATTGTCGCCAAAGTACTTTTTCAACTCTTCCGGCATGTTTTGCGCGGGGGCGGCGGTCCCTTCAACCTGTACGCTTACGACCGCAGGCAGCACTTTTTCCAGCATCGGCGCAAGGCTTGGCAACGCCCCCTGGCCGGGTACCTGCGTGGGTAACGATGCCGTCGCCGTAGGTAAAACCGACAACGATAACCCGATGCTTAACGCTAACGCACTCAACAGCAAAGTCTGTTTCTTCATTAGATGCTGGCTCTCGTAACCTGAGGTGTATGGAAAAACGTCCCGGATGGCCTGATGTTATTGAATTTTCAACCGGCTAACAATGCGGTCAATGATTAAATAATAGCTGGGATGTGGGGTTGAGGCGGGCGCAGAGTGCGCGCCCGGGTAATATTTTTTGCCGGCAGGGATAAATCAGTCGCGTTTTGCGCCACCGCGCAGCAGGCCGGATGCGCCTTCAGAATAGTCGCGCGGCATCTGAACCGGCGCCTGATCGTTACTGGCCTCCGATTCTGCAAGACGGTTGCGGAACGGATTGGCTTCTGCCATCGCATCCGGCAGCAGACTGCTGGAGCTTTTCGCCATGTGTTGATACAGCTGACGGTAGTCATCCGCCATGTTGTCCAGCAGTTCAGCGCTGCGGGCAAAATGGCTGACCAGCTCTTCACGATACTCTTCAAGCTCTGTTTTATTCTTTTCCAGTTCGAACTGCAGCGCCTGTTGTTGACGTAATTTGCGGTTGCCAAAACGCATGGCGACGGCACCGATGATGATACCGACAACTAGCCCAATTAGCGCATATTCCCAGGTCATGTACATCTCCCGTTGTTTTGTGGTTCCGTAGGGTGTGGCTGTAAGGCTCTCCGCCTGCGCCCGATAGTGCCACTATAACCGCTAATTCCACAGAAGTGGAATCCTGGCGTATCATCGCGTAGTGTAGAACGGCCTTTTTTTCGTCAATCGTGAGCTTCAGCATTACGGTTTTCAAGGAATAACAATAAGATCATGCAAAGCCTGTCCCCAACATCGCGTTACCTTTTAGCCCTCAAAGAGGGCAGCCATCAACCTGACGACGTCCAGCAAGAAGCGGTAAACCGCCTCGATACGATTTATCATGAACTGCAGAATAAACCCGCTCCGGCACCGCAAAGCAGCGGCCTGCGGGCAAAATTCGGCAAGTGGCTGGGTAAGCGCGAACCTGCCGTCGAGCCTGCAGCGGTGCGCGGCCTGTACATGTGGGGGGGCGTCGGGCGAGGGAAAACCTGGCTGATGGACCTGTTTTATCATAGCCTGCCCGGCGATCGTAAGCAGCGCCTGCACTTCCATCGCTTTATGCTGCGTGTCCATGAAGAGCTGATTACCCTGCAGGGACACAGCGATCCGCTGGAAATCCTCGCCGACCGCTTCAAGGCGGAAACCGACGTTCTCTGTTTCGATGAGTTCTTTGTCTCCGATATTACTGACGCCATGCTGCTGGGCGGCCTGATGAAAGCCCTGTTCGCGCGTGGCATCACGCTGGTGGCCACCTCGAACATCCCGCCAGATGAGCTCTACCGCAACGGTCTGCAGCGCGCCCGCTTCCTGCCCGCAATCGATGCGATTAAACAGCATTGCGACATTATGAACGTCGATGCGGGCATTGATTACCGTCTGCGCACGCTGACGCAGGCCCATCTGTGGCTGTCGCCCCTCAATGCGCAGACGCAGCAGCAGATGGATAAACTGTGGCTGGCATTAGCGGGAGCGAAACGCGAGCAGACGCCTACGCTGGAAATTAACCATCGACCGCTGCCGACATTAGGCGTCGAAAACCAGACGCTGGCGGCCTCGTTTGCCACACTGTGCGTGGATGCGCGCAGCCAGCACGATTACATCGCGCTTTCGCGCCTGTTCCATACCGTCATGTTATTTGATGTCCCGGTAATGACCACACTGCTGGAGAGCGAAGCCCGGCGGTTTATCGCCCTGGTGGATGAGTTCTACGAGCGGCACGTTAAGCTGGTCGTCAGCGCCGCGGTGCCGCTGTATGACATTTATCAGGGGGAGCGACTGAAGTTTGAGTTTCAGCGCTGCTTATCGCGCCTGCAGGAAATGCAAAGCGAAGAGTATTTGAAACGCCCGCATATGCCTTAACGGCACGCGTCGTGTTGCCATGACGCAAGGGTATCGCGTGGCAACGCGCCGCCGAAAAAAGCCGGTTCAAATCACATAAAGGGGTCGATCTTTGGCCCCGACTTCTCTATAATCTTGCGACCCCACGTTACAAGAAGGTTTTTTTCCCAAAACTTTCTATAGTGCCGGCATAGGCTATTCGAAGGGGTAGGTTTGCTGGACAATGTCGTGTGAACCTCAACTGACTAAACGTTTGGGTGTTCACCAACGTGTAACTTATTATTTGGGTAAGCTTTTAATGAAAACTTTTACAGCTAAACCAGAAACCGTAAAGCGCGACTGGTATGTTGTTGACGCGACCGGTAAAACTCTGGGCCGTCTGGCTTCTGAACTGGCTCGTCGCCTGCGCGGTAAGCATAAAGCGGAATACACTCCGCACGTCGATACTGGTGATTACATCATCGTTCTGAACGCAGAAAAAGTTGCTGTAACCGGCAACAAGCGCGAAGACAAAATGTACTACCATCACACCGGCCACATCGGTGGTATCAAAGAAGCGACCTTTGAAGAGATGATTGCTCGCCGTCCTGAGCGTGTGATTGAAATCGCGGTTAAAGGCATGTTGCCAAAAGGCCCGCTGGGTCGTGCTATGTACCGTAAACTGAAAGTTTACGCGGGTAACGAGCACAACCACGCGGCACAGCAACCGCAAGTTCTTGACATCTAATCGGGATTATAGGCAATGGCTGAAAATCAATATTACGGCACTGGTCGCCGCAAAAGTTCCGCAGCTCGCGTTTTCATCAAACCAGGCAGCGGTAAAATCGTTATCAACCAGCGTTCTCTGGAACAGTACTTCGGTCGTGAAACTGCCCGCATGGTAGTTCGTCAGCCGCTGGAACTGGTCGACATGGTTGAGAAACTGGATCTGTACATCACCGTTAAAGGTGGTGGTATCTCTGGTCAGGCTGGTGCGATCCGTCACGGTATCACCCGCGCTCTGATGGAGTATGATGAGTCCCTGCGTGGCGAACTGCGTAAAGCTGGCTTCGTTACCCGTGATGCTCGTCAGGTTGAACGTAAGAAAGTCGGTCTGCGTAAAGCACGTCGTCGTCCTCAGTTCTCCAAACGTTAATTGTTTTCTGCTTACGCAGAACAATTTGCGAAAAAACCCGCTTCGGCGGGTTTTTTTATGCATAAACCTGCGGTTATCCACAAGGAAATCGCCTGTTCTTACCACTTTTTCAGCATTTCCAGAATCCCCTCACCACAATGCCTTCAAGATCTGGTAAACTATCATCCAATTTTCTGCCCAAATGCTGGTGATTGTTCGTTTTTTGTTTTTTCGCATAAACAATAATGACTTCACGCGAATGGGGTTTTTACATCTGGCTGGCCATACGTGGCTGGCAGCAGTACAAAAATTCTGAATATACCTGGAGGTTTTCATGGCTGTCGCTGCCAACAAACGTTCGGTAATGACGCTGTTTTCTGGTCCTACTGACATCTATAGCCACCAAGTCCGCATCGTGCTGGCAGAAAAAGGTGTTAGTTTTGAGATAGAGCACGTGGAGAAGGACAACCCGCCTCAGGATCTGATTGACCTCAACCCGAATCAAAGCGTACCTACGCTGGTGGATCGTGAGCTCACTCTGTGGGAATCCCGCATCATTATGGAATATCTGGATGAGCGTTTCCCGCATCCACCGTTAATGCCGGTCTATCCGGTCGCGCGTGGAGAAAGTCGTCTGTACATGCAGCGTATCGAGAAAGACTGGTATTCATTGATGAATACCATTCAGACCGGTACCGCAGCGCAAGCGGATACCGCACGCAAACAGCTGCGTGAAGAGCTGCAGGCGATTGCGCCTGTCTTCACTCAGAAACCTTACTTCCTGAGCGATGAGTTCAGCCTGGTTGATTGCTATCTGGCGCCGCTGCTGTGGCGTTTGCCGGTTCTCGGTGTTGAAGTTATTGGTGCCGGCGCGAAAGAGCTCAAGGGCTATATGACTCGCGTCTTCGAACGTGATTCTTTCCTCGCTTCTTTAACTGAAGCCGAGCGTGAAATGCGTCTCGGTCGGGGCTAACCGATGGATGTATCGCAGCTAACGCCGCGTCGCCCGTACTTACTGCGGGCGTTCTATGAGTGGCTGCTGGATAACCAGCTGACTCCGCACCTGGTTGTGGATGTGACACTGCCAAACGTGCAGGTTCCGATGGAGTACGCGCGCGACGGGCAAATCGTTCTGAATATTGCTCCGCGCGCCGTGGGTAATCTGGAACTGGCGAATGACGAAGTGCGCTTCAACGCGCGCTTCGGCGGTGTCCCGCGTAATGTTTCCGTGCCGATGGCTGCTGTACTGGCTATCTATGCTCGTGAAAACGGCGCGGGCACCATGTTCGAACCTGAAGCGGCTTACGATGAAGACGTCACCACCCTGAATGATGACGATACATCGGTAAGCAATGAAAGCGAGACGGTCATGTCGGTGATCGACGGCGATAAGCCGGATCATCATGATGATGACCCGGATGATACGCCGCCGCCGCCGCGCGGTGGGCGTCCGGCGCTGCGCGTCGTGAAGTAATAAGAATTGGTTTGTTCCCGGTAGCGGGTATAGAAGGGCCCCATGTTTAGCATGGGGCCCTTTTTAAATGGCCAGTCGTGGTGTTCGTGTCAACGGCGGTTCGGGGAAGGGGGTTCTGGCTGGATTGCGCTTAAGTTCGGTGGCATATTCCACCGTCACCCGGCATATAGCCATCCCCCCTTTTTCCCTCGGACCACCCTATAAAAGACTCTCATACCAACCGGCAAGAAAACCGTTGCCACAATTCCAGCCCCCATGCGCAAAAAGCCCGATGGTTTGCACCATCGGGCTTTATCTCATAACCGGTAGAAACGTTTATCCGGTATTACACTTCCAGGTAGTTCAGGATCCCGTCAGCCGCTTTACGACCTTCGGCAATCGCCGTTACCACCAGATCGGAACCGCGCACGATATCGCCGCCGGCAAAGATTTTCGGGTTACTGGTCTGGAACGCATTTTCATGGCCTTCCGGCGCAATAATACGGCCCTGGGAATCCAGCTCAACGTTGTGCTTCGCCAGCCACTCCATGCTATGCGGACGGAAACCAAACGCCATGACCACCGCATCCGCCGGGACAACGTGCTCGGAGCCCGCGACGATCTCCGCACGACGACGGCCTTTGGCATCCGGCTGGCCCATCTCGGTACGCGCCATTTTCACGCCGCACACTTTGCCGTTAGCATTCACTTCCACGCCCAGAGGCTGAACGTTGAACTGGAACTCGACGCCCTCTTCGCGCGCGTTTTTCACTTCGCGTTTGGAACCCGGCATGTTTTCTTCGTCGCGACGGTAGGCGCAGATAACGTGAGTTGCGCCCTGGCGTACGGAAGTACGCACGCAGTCCATCGCGGTGTCGCCACCGCCAAGCACGACCACGCGTTTACCTTCCATATTGACGTACGGCTGGTGCGCCGTTTCGCCAAAGCCCATGGTCTGCCTGGTGTTGGCAATCAGGAATGGCAGTGCATCAAAGACACCATTTGCCTCTTCGTTTTCCAGCCCGCCTCGCATGGACTGATAGGTCCCCACGCCAAGGAAGACGGCGTCGTAATCTTTCAGCAGATCGTCAAGCTGAACGTCACGGCCCACTTCGACATTGAGTTTGAACTCAATACCCATGCCGGTGAAAATTTCACGGCGACGGGTCATCACCTCTTTTTCCAGCTTAAAGGCAGGGATACCGAAGGTCAGCAGGCCACCGATTTCCGGATGGCGATCGAATACCACCGATTTGACGCCGTTGCGGGTCAGGACGTCTGCGCAGGCCAGTCCCGCCGGACCGGCACCAACAATTGCCACGGTTTTACCGGTGGGTTTCACGCCGGAGAGATCCGGGCGCCAGCCCATCTCGAACGCTTTATCGTTGATATAACGCTCGATGTTACCGATAGTCACCGCGCCAAACTCGTCGTTCAGCGTACAGGAGCCTTCGCACAGACGGTCCTGCGGGCAGACGCGCCCGCAGACTTCCGGCAGGGTGTTGGTCTGATGCGACAGCTCTGCCGCTTCAAAAATACGTCCTTCATTGGCGAGCTTCAGCCAGTTAGGGATGTAGTTGTGGACCGGACATTTCCATTCACAGTACGGGTTGCCGCAGGACAGGCAGCGATCTGCCTGAGCTTTGGCCTGGCCTTCTGAAAACGGCTCATAAATTTCGACAAATTCAATTTTACGGATCTTCAGCGGTTTCTTTGGCGGATCAACGCGCTGTAAGTCGATAAACTGGTATACGTTCTGGCTCATCTGAATTCCTTACTGCGCCTGCACACGCAGCTCTGCTGCGCTACGACTACGGTGACCCAACAGTGCTTTAACATCGCTGGACTTTGGTTTAACCAGCGCGAATTTCGCGGCAAAAGCCGGCCAGTTGGCCAGGATCTCTTCGCCACGAGACGAACCGGTAAGCTGCACGTGTTCGGTAATCAGACCGCGCAGGTGCTCTTCATGGATAGCGAGAGAGTCAACGTCCAACACTTCCACCAGTTCCGGGTTCACACGTTTACGGAAATCGCCGTCTTCATCCAGGACGTAAGCAAAGCCGCCGGTCATCCCTGCGCCAAAGTTGACGCCGGTTTTACCCAGTACGCAGACGATGCCGCCGGTCATGTATTCGCAGCCGTTATCGCCGATGCCTTCTACCACGGTGATGGCACCGGAGTTACGCACCGCAAAACGCTCGCCTGCGCGGCCCGCTGCGTACAGACGACCGCCGGTCGCGCCGTACAGGCAGGTGTTACCGATGATGCTCGCTTCGTGGCTACGGAAGGAAGAACCTACCGGAGGACGAATGGCGAGCAGGCCGCCAGCCATCCCTTTACCCACATAGTCGTTCGCGTCGCCGGTCAGGTGCAGCTCCACGCCACCGGCATTCCACACGCCGAAGCTCTGGCCTGCGGTACCGCTGAAGTGCGCGATAATCGGGTCTGCTGCCAGCCCCTGATCGCCATGGGTCTGGGCGATATAGCCAGACAACGAAGCGCCAACGGAACGATCGGTGTTACGGATATCGAACCAGAAGGTTTTGCTCTGCTTGTTGTCCACGAACGGTTTTGCCTGCTGCAGCAGCTGCGCGTTCAACACCCCGTTATCAAACGGCGGGTTGCTTTCGGTGCAGTACAGCGCTTTACCCGGATGCGGCTCGGCGGTTTCCAGCAGTTTGCTCAGATCCAGCTTCTGCTGCTTCGCGGTAAAGCCATCCAGCACTTTCAGCAGGTCGGTGCGGCCAATCAGGTCCACCAGACGCTTCACGCCAAGCTCAGCCATCAGCTCGCGGGTTTCGCGGGCGATAAATTCAAAGTAGTTGGTCACTTTGAACGGCAGGCCGTGATAGTGATTCTTACGCAGTTTTTCATCCTGAGTTGCTACGCCGGTTGCGCAGTTGTTCAGGTGGCAGATACGCAGATATTTACAGCCGAGCGCAACCATCGGACCGGTGCCGAAGCCGAAGCTTTCTGCGCCGAGAATCGCCGCTTTGATGATATCAAGGCCGGTTTTCAGGCCGCCGTCCACCTGCAGGCGAATCTTATGACGCAGGCCGTTAGCCACCAGCGCCTGCTGGGTTTCAACGAGGCCCAGTTCCCACGGGCAGCCCGCATATTTCACTGAAGAGAGCGGGCTGGCGCCGGTACCGCCGTCGTAGCCGGCGATGGTGATAAGATCGGCATAGGCTTTGGCCACGCCGGTGGCGATGGTGCCGACGCCCGGTTCGGAAACCAGCTTCACGGAAATCATCGCTTTCGGGTTGACCTGTTTAAGGTCAAAGATCAGCTGCGCCAGATCCTCGATAGAGTAAATATCGTGGTGCGGCGGCGGCGAAATCAGGGTCACGCCCGGGACCGAATAGCGCAGTCTGGCGATATACGGCGTGACTTTGTCGCCCGGCAACTGCCCGCCTTCGCCTGGCTTCGCGCCCTGGGCGACTTTAATCTGGATAACGTCGGCGTTGACCAGGTAAGCCGGAGTCACGCCGAAGCGGCCAGAAGCGACCTGTTTAATACGCGACACTTTATTGGTGCCATAGCGCGCCGGGTCTTCGCCGCCTTCGCCGGAGTTAGAGAAGCCGCCGATGCTGTTCATCGCTTCCGCCAGCGACTCATGGGCTTCCGGGCTTAACGCACCGATAGACATGGCGGCGGTATCGAAGCGTTTGAACAGCTCTTTGGCCGATTCAACGTGGTCGATGCTGATGGCGTCATCGCCAGGATTCAGCGCCAGCAGATCGCGCAGCGTTGCCGCCGGGCGTTCATTCACCAGATTCGCATATTGCTGATAGTCCTGGTATTCGCCGCTCTGTACCGCTTGCTGCAACGTGCGAACGACATCCGGGTTATAGGCGTGATATTCGCCGCCGTGAACGTATTTCAGCAGGCCGCCCTGATCCAGCGGTTTACGGACCAGCCAGGCGCGTTTGGACAGATTCAGCAGATCCTGCTGGAAGTCATCAAAGCCCGCGCCGCCGATGCGGCTGACAACGCCGAGGAAGCACAGGTCGGAAACTTCACGATGCAGGCCAACCGCTTCGAACAGCTTCGAGCAGCGGTAGGAGGCGATGGTCGAGATCCCCATCTTGGACATGATCTTGTACAGGCCTTTGTTGATGCCGTTACGGTAGTTCAGCATCACTGTACGGTAGTCTTTCTCAATGGCCTTGTTATCGACCAGTTTCGCCAGCGTTTCATAGGCCAGGTACGGATAGATAGCCGTGGCGCCGAAGCCCAGCAGCACCGCGAAGTGGTGCGGGTCACGGGCGCTGGCGGTTTCAACGATAATGTTGGCATCGCAGCGCAGGCTCTTATCCACCAGGCGGGTTTGAATCGCGCCTACCGCCATCGGTGCCGGAACCGGCAGACGATCTTTCGCGATATTACGATCGGAGAGCACCAGCAGCACGGTACCGTTACGGACCATCTGTTCGGCTTTATCACACAGCGCTTTCACCGTGTCGGCCAGCGAGGTTTCCGCGGCGTTAAAGGTGATATCCAGCGTATCGGCGCGATAGTGCTCCTCTTTCATGGTGGTGAGCTGTTTGAAATCGGAGTACAGCAGGATCGGTGATTTGAAGCTCAGGCGGTGGGCCTGGCCTTCCGCTTCGCAGAAGACGTTCATTTCACGACCGATGCTGGTAGCCAGCGACATTACGTGGGCTTCACGCAGCGGGTCGATCGGCGGGTTAGTGACCTGCGCGAACTGCTGACGGAAGTAGTCGTAAATGATACGCGGCTGGCTGGAGAGCACGGCAAATGGGGTATCGTCGCCCATTGAACCGACGGCTTCCTGGCCGTTTTCGCCCAGTACGCGCAGGACGGAGTCCAGCTCTTCTGCGCTGTAGTTGAACTGTTTCTGGAAGCTGGCGAGGGTATCGTCATCCAGCTGACGGCTGCCGACGTCTTCGTCCGGCAGGTCTTCAAACGGCACCAGGCGACGAACGTTCTTCTCCATCCACTCTTTGTAAGGGTGGCGGCTTTTCAGGTCGTCATCGGTTTCCGCGGAGTGCAGAATGCGTCCGCCGCGGGTATCGATAACCATCAGTTCACCCGGACCAACGCGGCCTTTTTCGACCACTTCGTCAGGCTGGTAATCCCAAATCCCCACTTCTGAAGCGCAGGTGATCAGCTTGTCTTTAGTGATGACGTAGCGCGCCGGGCGCAGACCGTTACGATCGAGGTTACAAGCGGCGTAGCGACCGTCGGACATCACGATGCCCGCCGGGCCGTCCCACGGCTCCATATGCATGGAGTTAAAATCGAAGAAGGCGCGCAGCTCCGGATCCATATCCGGGTTGTTCTGCCAGGCTGGCGGGACGAGCAGACGCATGGCGCGCACGATATCCATACCGCCGGCCAGCAGCAGCTCAAGCATGTTATCCATGGAGCTGGAGTCGGAGCCCGTTTCGTTGACGAACGGTGCCGCATCGTGCAGGTCCGGAATTAATGGCGTCTGGAACTTGTAGGTACGCGCGCGCGCCCACTGGCGGTTGCCGGTGATGGTGTTGATTTCGCCGTTGTGCGCCAGGTAGCGGAACGGCTGCGCCAGCGGCCAGCGCGGCACGGTGTTGGTGGAGAAGCGCTGGTGGAACAGGCAGATTGCCGACTCCAGACGCAGGTCCGCGAGGTCCAGGTAGAAGCGCGGCAGGTCAGCCGGCATACACAGACCTTTGTAAATGTTCACCAGATTCGACAGGCTGCAAACGTAGAAATCTTTATCTTCCTGCAGACGCTTTTCAATGCGGCGACGGGCGATGAACAAACGACGTTCCATATCGCGCGGGCGCCAGCCTGCCGGGGCGTTAACAAAAATTTGTTCAATACGGGGCAGCGAGGAGAGGGCGATTTCACCGAGAACCCCTTCGTTGGTCGGCACTTCGCGCCAGCCGACGATAGACAGGGTTTCACGTTGTAGTTCTTCTTCAACGATGCGGCGTGCCGTCTCTGCCAGTTCAGGATCTTTATTAAGGAATAACATCCCGACGGCGTAATTTTTGGCTAAACGCCAGCCGCGCTCTTCCGCAACGATACGGAAGAAACGGTCAGGTTTTTGCAGCAGCAAGCCACAACCGTCGCCGGTTTTACCATCGGCAAGGATCGCGCCGCGGTGCTGCATTCGGGCCAGTGCGTGTATAGCGGTTCGCACTACCTTGTGGCTAGGTTCGCCTTCTATGTGGGCGATCAGGCCGAAACCACAGTTATCCCTCTCAAGGGATTTATCGTACAACATATCAGTGAACCTCCCCAGGCTCTACGGGACACCCTCCGATACCGATTGCGCACGGGCACAGAAAGAGCATGGCGACGGGGTTTGCACCTCGCATTCGCCCTCTTTAAATCCTTTTCGCATCGGTACGCAAGTTTGAGGACTTGCTGTAAGAGGGAATCTCAATTACTGCATAAATATGATGAGCAGAGTGCTCATCCAGAAAGCTTCCAGCGGATTCCCAACTTATCGGGAATCCGCACTTACGTCAAATGGCAATCTTATTTATGCAAAAATGTGCTATACAGCGTTTAACATAATGATTATTAAAATAATAGTTGCGTTTTAAGCGGTGCTGAAACGTAGCGGAAAGCATAATCTAGTGTGATCTGTCTCACTATATCGATAGCGTAACATTATCGTTCTGTGCTGAACTGCCCGTTTATCGCAGAGTATTTATCTGCTTGTTTCCTTTGAGGTGGCAAATAACACTGTTTTTTGCCCTGATGAAGATAATGGCAAACTTGAGGTTAAGTATAAGGAAAACTCATCACAGAGTGAGTGAATGAAATTGCAGTTATCTTGAGTGTTTATGCAATGAGCTGAACGGCCGCGCTGACGATTGATCCAGGTCATCGCCGTCGGTGGCTAAAAATGGCAGGCTTGGCCCCTTTCTTCAGGCCGGTCTATCAGATTATGCAGTTACAAAAATTAGTCAATATGTTTGGTGGGGATCTTTCGCGGCGCTATGGCGAAAAGGTCCATAAACTGACGCTGCATGGCGGGTTTAGCTGCCCGAATCGCGATGGCACCCTCGGCCGCGGAGGCTGCACGTTTTGCAACGTCGCCTCTTTTGCTGACGAAGAGCAGCAGCACCACTCCATTGCTGAACAGCTGGCGCACCAGGCGCAGCGGGTTAATCGCGCAAAGCGCTATCTGGCTTATTTTCAGGCTTACACCAGTACCTTTGCCGAAGTTCAGGTGCTGCGCGCGATGTATCAGCAGGCGGTCAGTCAGGCCAGTATCGTTGGGCTGTGCGTGGGGACTCGTCCTGACTGCGTTCCGGAGGCGGTATTAGATCTGCTCAGCGGCTATCGGGAACAGGGCTACGAAGTGTGGCTGGAGCTTGGCTTACAGACCGCGCATGACAAAACGCTGCGGCGGATTAATCGCGGTCATGATTTTGCCTGTTATCAGCGCACGACCCGTCTGGCGCGAGAGCGCGGGCTGAAGGTCTGCACACATTTGATTGTCGGGTTACCGGGCGAGGCGCAGAGCCATTGCCTGCAAATGCTGGAACAGGTTGTGGATACCGGCGTGGATGGCATCAAACTGCATCCGCTGCATATTGTCACCGGCAGTACGATGGCCAAAGCCTGGCAGGCGGGGCGGTTGACGGCGATTGCGCTGGATGAGTATACGGTCACGGTCGGGGAGATGATTCGCCACACCCCGCCTGAGGTTATCTATCACCGTATTTCCGCCAGCGCCCGGCGTCCGACGCTACTGGCCCCCCTGTGGTGCGAGAACCGCTGGACCGGGATGGTTGAACTGGACCGCTATCTCAATCAACACGGCGTGCAGGGCTCGGCGCTGGGACGAGCCTGGGTACCGCGCGCGGTTTTAGAGTAGTGGCGCCCGCATTTTTCGCACAACTTACAGCGTATTGCTCAGAATTGAGTATTATTGTGCGGAGTTGTCGCGAAGGAATCCCTTATGAAGCAAATTCGTATGCTGGCGCAGTACTATGTCGACCTGATGATGAAGCTGGGTCTGGTGCGTTTTTCCATGCTGCTCGCCCTCGCCCTGGTGGTGCTGGCGATTGTGGTACAGATGGCCGTCACGATGGTTCTGCATGGCCAGGTTGAGAGCATCGACGTTATCCGCTCTATCTTCTTTGGTCTGCTGATAACCCCCTGGGCGGTCTACTTTTTGTCGGTGGTGGTGGAGCAACTGGAAGAGTCGCGGCAGCGTCTTACCCGGCTGGTGGAAAAACTCGAGGAGATGCGTGAGCGCGACCTGCAGCTTAACGTGCAGCTCAAAGATAATATCGCGCAGCTCAATCAGGAGATTGGCGAACGTGAGAAAGCGGAAGCTGAGCGCGAGACGACGCTGGAACAGCTGAAAATTGAGATGAAAGAGCGCGAAGAGACGCAAATTCAGCTGGAGCAGCAATCCTCCTTCCTCCGTTCTTTCCTTGATGCCTCGCCGGATCTGGTATTCTATCGCAATGAAGACAAAGAGTTTTCTGGCTGCAACCGGGCAATGGAACTGCTGACCGGGAAAAGCGAAAAGCAGCTTATCCACCTGAAACCTCAGGATGTCTATAACGAAGAAGCGGCGGTTAAAGTGCTGGAGACTGACGAAAAAGTTTTCCGCCATAATGTATCGCTGACCTACGAGCAGTGGCTGGATTATCCGGACGGGCGTAAAGCCTGTTTTGAAATCCGCAAGGTTCCTTACTATGACCGCGTCGGCAAGCGCCGTGGACTGATGGGCTTTGGCCGCGATATTACCGAACGTAAGCGCTACCAGGATGCGCTGGAGCGCGCCAGCCGTGATAAGACCACCTTCATCTCAACGATCAGCCACGAACTGCGCACGCCGCTTAACGGCATCGTGGGACTGAGCCGTATCTTGCTGGATACCGAGCTGAGCGGCGAGCAGGAAAAATACCTCAAAACCATCCATGTCTCCGCGGTGACGCTGGGGAATATCTTCAACGATATTATCGACATGGATAAAATGGAGCGCCGTAAAGTCCAGCTGGATAACCAGCAGGTCGATTTCACCGGTTTCCTTGCCGATCTGGAAAACCTCTCCGGCCTGCAGGCGCAGCAGAAAGGTCTGCGCTTCCTCCTGGAACCGACGCTGCCGCTGCCACATAAAGTGGTGACCGACGGGACGCGTCTGCGGCAGATTTTGTGGAACCTCATCAGTAATGCGGTGAAATTCACGCCGCAGGGGGGAAATGTCACCGTCCGCGTTCGCTACGATGAAGGCGATATCCTGCATTTTGAAGTGGAAGACTCCGGTATCGGCATTCCCGAAGCCGAGCAGGATAAGATCTTCGCCATGTATTATCAGGTGAAAGACAGCCACGGCGGCAAGCCTGCGACGGGCACCGGGATCGGTCTTGCCGTATCGCGTCGTCTGGCGCGCAATATGGGCGGCGATATTAATGTCTCCAGCCAACCGGGTCTGGGAGCCACATTTACGCTGACCGTGCATGCGCCGGCGGTGGCGGAAGAAGTGGAAGATATGCTGACTGAAGATGAGATGCCCCTGCCGGCGCTGAACGTGCTGCTGGTCGAGGATATCGAGCTCAACGTGATTGTGGCGCGCTCGGTGCTGGAGAAGTTGGGTAACAGCGTCGATGTGGCGATGACCGGTAAGGCCGCGCTGGAGATGTTTAAACCGGGCGAGTACGACCTGGTGCTGCTGGATATCCAGCTGCCGGACATGACGGGCCTGGATATTTCGCGTCATCTTAAGCAGCACTTTGCCGCCGATGACCTACCGCCGCTGGTGGCCCTCACCGCCAACGTGCTGAAGAATAAAAAAGAGTATCTCGATGCCGGAATGGACGACGTCCTGAGTAAACCACTATCGGTACCGGCGCTGACGGCCATGATTAAAAAATTCTGGGATTCGCCGGAGGAGGATGAGTGCGAAATGCCGACCGTGGATGTGAGTAAATCGGCGTCCGTGCTGGATATTCCGATGCTTGAGCAGTATATCGAGCTGGTGGGGCCAAAGCTTATCAACGATGGCCTTGCGGTTTTCGAGAGGATGATGCCGGGCTATATGGCGGTGCTGGAGTCCAACCTGACCGCCCGCGACCAGAAAGGGATCGTCGATGAAGGGCATAAAATTAAAGGCGCGGCGGGGTCGATTGGCCTGCGGCATATTCAACAGCTGGGACAGCAGATTCAGACTCCGGACCTGCCGGCATGGTCAGATAACGTTGGTGAATGGGTTGAAGAGATGAAATCCGAGTGGCAAAACGATGTGGCGGTGCTGAAAGCATGGGTTGCGGCGGCACATAAAAAATGACCCCGGATAAACCGGGGTGCGCGAATACTGCGCCAACACCAGGGAACTGCTTGTTGCGCCAGAATTTTTAGAGATATTTTTACGTAGCGCAACCTGAGGATTTAGTTTGCTCGCTCATTAAGATAGCAAACCTTAAATAATTTGTTACGTGAATCAGTAAAATATGTGAAGCAATGCGTGTAAATCAAAATTTTTGACTGGTTTCAGCAAGTTGCACTAAGGAGTTGGCGGTATGAAAAAGATTGGCGTGGTATTGAGCGGCTGTGGCGTCTATGACGGAACGGAGATCCATGAAGCGGTCATCACCCTGTTAGCGATCGCCCGTAGCGGCGCACAGGCCGTCTGTTTCGCGCCGGATAAAGCGCAAACGGACGTGATCAATCACCTGACCGGTGAGCCGATGGCTGAAAGCCGCAACGTTCTGGTTGAGGCCGCGCGTATTGCCCGTGGCGATATCCAGCCTCTGGCCGCGGCCCGGGCTGAAGACCTGGATGCGTTGATTGTCCCCGGTGGATTTGGTGCGGCGAAGAACCTCAGCAATTTTGCCTCGCAAGGGGCTGAATGCGTGGTCGATAGCGACCTGAAAGCGTTGACGCTGGCGATGCACGAGGCGGGCAAACCCCTGGGCTTTATGTGTATCGCCCCGGCGCTGCTGCCAAAAATTTTCCCGATCCCGCTGCGGATAACCATCGGCACCGATCTTGATACCGCTGAGGTGGTGGAGGAGATGGGCGCAGAACACGTTCCTTGCCCGGTCGATGATATCGTCGTCGATGAAGAGCATAAGGTGGTGACGACCCCGGCCTGGATGCTGGCGCAGAACATTGCGGAAGCGGCAAGCGGGATTGAGAAGCTGGTGGCCCGTGTACTGGTTCTGACTGCATGAGCGTGCGTTCGGCCCCGTTGCGAATGATTAAACGTCTTTTATTGCGCATTCTGCTGATTGCGGCGGCTTTTTGGGGAGGCGGCATCGCGCTCTTTAGCATTCTGCCGGTGCCGTTTTCAGCCGTGATGCTCGAGCGGCAAGTTGGCGCATGGCTGAGCGGTAATTTTCAGTATGTCGCCCATTCCGACTGGGTCGGGATGGACGAGATCTCGCCGTGGATGGGGCTGGCGGCCATCGCCGCGGAGGATCAAAAATTCCCCGAGCACTGGGGTTTTGATGTCTCAGCGATAGAAAAAGCGCTGGCGCACAATGAACGTCAGGAAAACCGCGTGCGCGGCGCCTCCACGCTCTCGCAGCAAACGGCGAAAAACCTGTTCTTGTGGGATGGCCGCAGCTGGTTGCGCAAAGGGCTGGAGGCCGGGTTAACGGTAGGCATCGAGACGGTGTGGAGTAAAAAACGGATTCTGACCGTCTACCTGAATATCGCTGAGTTTGGTGAAGGGACGTTCGGCGTCGAAGCGGCATCACAGCGCTACTTTCATAAGCCAGCGAGTCAGTTAACCGCTTCTGAAGCGGCGCTCCTGGCGGCGGTATTACCCAATCCGATCCGCTTTCGCGCCGATGCGCCGTCCGGCTATGTTCGCAGTCGGCAGGCGTGGATCCTGCGTCAGATGCGTCAGCTAGGCGGAGAAGAATTTATGCAGGTGAACAGGCTGAAGTGAGGCGGCAGCGGAAACAATAGCCCCGGTCAGCGTCGCGCCGCCGGGGACGAGGCAGGAATGCTTAGTCTTCGTCAAAACCGGCGTTGAACAGCGCAATAACCGCCGCCAGCGCCTCGACTTCCTGCGGGCCGTTGGCTTCAATCTCGATTTGCCGACCTTTGGCTGAGTCGAGCATGAGTAGGGCAATCACGCTATTGGCTTCCGCTTCCGTCCCCTCGTCGTTGCGCAGCAGGACTTCCGCATCATAATTTTGCATCAGTTCAAACAGCTTCATCGCCGGGCGGGCATGCATCCCCAGCTTATTGGTGATTTCAACGATCTGCTTTACGGTCATGATTTGCGTTTTTCCAGCGTCCGATGGCGAGACTGCACGTTCTTACCGCGCGAGCGGAAGTAATCAGCCAGCTGTTCGGCAATGTAGACCGAACGGTGTTTACCGCCGGTACAACCAATCGCCACCGTCAGATAGCTGCGATTATTGGTCTCCAGCATCGGTAACCATAGCTCAAGATAGCTGCGGGTCTGGTAAATAAAATTGTGAACTTCCGTGTGTCGGTCAAGGAAGGCGGCCACCGGCTTATCCAGACCGGTCATTGGACGCAGTTTCGGATCCCAGTGCGGGTTTGGCAGGAAGCGGACGTCAAAGACATAATCGGCATCAATCGGGATACCGTGCTTAAAGCCAAAGGATTCAAAGACCATAGTCAGCTCACGTTCGCGCTTGCCGAGCAGGCGGGTACGTAGCATTTCTGCCAGCTCATGTACCGACATCTCTGAAGTGTCGACGATCAGGTCGGCGCGGGAACGCAGCGGTTCCAGCAGCGCGCTCTCTTCGTCAATGGCGCTTTCCAGCGACAGGTTTTTACTTGAGAGCGGATGCAGACGACGGGTGTCGCTGTAGCGGCGAATCAGCGTATTGCGGTCAGCATCAAGGAACAGTAGCTGAGGGGAAAATGCCTCAGGCAGGTTTTTCATCGCCTGTTCAAAGATCTCTGGCGATTCCGGCATGTTACGCACATCAATGCTGACGGCGGCAGAGATGTTTCTGTCGGCCAGCGATCTCGCCAGTTCAGGCAACAGCACTACCGGCAGGTTATCCACGCAGTAGAAGCCCATATCTTCCAGCGCCCGCAGAGCGACGGATTTCCCCGAGCCTGAGCGGCCGCTGACGATCATCAGTACCATGTACCGTTTCTCCTCAGTACGATAAAGGGTAGGGGGCGACGGCGGTTATACGTCATCGTTGCTTCCTGCTTCGGTGATGATCTCATACAGCTCTTCATCGCTTTGCGCCGCGCGCAGGCGCCGGCAAATGGTTTTATCCGCCAGCCGTTTGGCAACCAGCGAGAGCGTATGCAGATGGGTTTTGGTCTGATCGGCCGGAACCAGAAGCGCAAACAGCAGATCGACCGGCTGGTTGTCGATGGCATCAAATGCGATCGGTGTCTCCAACTGGACAAACACGCCGACGGCGCGCAGCGTATCCTCTTCGAGTTTACCGTGCGGAATAGCAATCCCGTTGCCAATCCCGGTACTGCCCATTTTCTCGCGGGTGAGGATCGCCTCAAACACCACCTGCGGCGGCAAACCTAACTGTTTCGCTGCCAGCTCACTGATGATTTCCAGCGCGCGCTTTTTGCTCTGGCAGTGAACCTGGCTACGGGTACATTCCTGATTAAGGACATTGCTCAGTTGTAGAGCCGAATCGTTGTTCATCATAATTTCACCTGAGCGCGTCCCTTGCCGGCTACCGATAAAAGCCAGCAGCAGGCAAGGGCGACGCCCGGACAATTAGTGTTGTTTTAGTTTATCTTTATGTTTTGTTAGCTGTCTTGCCAGCTTATCGATGAGTCCATCGATAGCGGCATACATATCCTGCCCTTCCGCACTGGCATGGATTTCGCCACCGTTGACATGCAGATTGGCGTCCGCAATTTGCGTCACCTTCTCTACTTTTAACACAATATAGACCTGATTGATCCTGTCGAAAAACTGCTCCAGTTTGCTGAACTTCGCATTAACGAATTCACGCAGTGCAGGGGTTATTTCGACGTTGTGTCCTGTAATGTTGAGCTGCATAGTGTCTTCCTTATCGGTTGTATCAAACCAGTTGTTTACGCTGGTTAGATGGCGGAATGGATAAAGACTCTCGGTACTTAGCGACGGTACGACGTGCCACCATAATACCCTGTTCAGACAGGAGGGTGGTCAGCTTACTGTCACTCAACGGCTTCGCGGGATTCTCCGCGGCGATTAACTTCTTCACCAGCGCCCGAATGGCCGTCGACGATGCCTCGCCGCCGCCCTCTGTATTGACGTGGCTGGAAAAGAAATATTTCAGCTCAAAAATACCGCGCGGACTGTGCAGATATTTTTGGGTGGTCACGCGTGAAATAGTGGATTCATGCATTTCGACGGCCTGGGCGATATCGGCCAGTACCATCGGTTTCATGAACTCCTCTCCTTGTTCGAAGAAGGACTGCTGCTGTTCAACGATGCAGCGGCTAACGCGCAGCAGCGTATCATTGCGGCTTTCCAGACTCTTGATTAGCCAGCGAGCCTCCTGCAGGTTGCTGCGGATAAACTGGCTGTCTGCATCATTGCGCGCGCTGTTGCCCATGGCCGCATAATGCTGGTTGATCTTCAGGCGTGGGATGCTGTCGGAGTTAAGCTCCACGACCCAGCGGCCGCCGACCTTACGTACCAGTACGTCGGGAATGACGTATTCCGGCTCGCCGGTCTGGATCGACTGACCGGGGCGCGGATCGAGCGACTGGATCAGATTAACCGCCTCTTTCAGCACCTCTTCTTTCAGTCGGGTGACGCGCATCAGGGAGCGGAAATCGTGGTTGGCGAGCAGATCGAGATGATCGCTGATGATAAGCCGGGCTTCTTCCAGCCACGGCGTCTCTTTGGCATATTGTGAAAGCTGAACCAGCAGACAGTCGCGCAGATCTTTTGCCGCGACGCCGACCGGGTCAAAGCGCTGGATGCGCTTAAGTACCGCTTCAACTTCTTCGAGACCAATTTCGTCATCGTCGATACTCTCGACAATATCTTCCAGCCGAATGGTGAGGTAGCCGGTGTCATCGACGGCATCGACAATCGATGTGGCAATCGCGCGATCGGTGTCGGTAAACGGCGTCAGTTCAACCTGCCACATCAGGTAATCCTGCAGGCTTTGGGTCGTTTCGCCTTGATAAACAGGCAGCTCGTCGTCCTGGTAATCAACGCCGTTCCCGGACGGCGTGCCGGCGGTGTAGATTTCATCCCAGCTGGCGTCGAGCGGCAGCTCTTCCGGCATATCTTTTTGTTCAAGAGCGTCGACGGTGTCCAGCGATTCGCGGTCCTCAACCTCTTTGGTTTCTACCTCATCGTGAAGATCGGTTTGCTCAAGCAGCGGATTACTCTCCAGCGCCTGCTGGAGTTCTTGCTGGAGTTCTAACGTGGACAGCTGCAGCAAGCGAATAGCCTGTTGCAGTTGTGGCGTCATGGCAAGCTGTTGGCTTAGCCTTAATTGCAAACCTTGCTTCATATTCAGGGCTAATATCTCCGGCTAAAACGTCTGTAACCTCTACCCTATCAGAGTCTGAAGTCTTCCCCAAGATACACGCGCTTAACCTGCTCGTCTTCAAGGATTTGTTGCGGTGTGCCGTGGGCTATCAGGTGACCCTGGCTGACGATATAGGCGCGTTCGCAGACGGCCAGCGTCTCCCTGACGTTATGGTCGGTGATCAGCACGCCAAGACCGCTGTCACGCAGATGCTCGATTATCCGTTTGATATCGATAACGGAAATGGGGTCAACGCCGGCGAAGGGCTCATCCAGCAGAATGAATTTCGGATTAGCGGCCAGCGCGCGGGCTATCTCAACGCGGCGGCGTTCACCGCCGGAAAGCGCCTGCCCCAGGCTGTCGCGCAGATGCTCAATATGAAATTCTTCCATCAGCTCTTTCGCGCGGTCTTCACGCTGCTCGCTGCTGAGATCGTCACGGATCTGCAAAACCGCCATTAAATTATCGTACACGCTCAGACGGCGGAAAATAGAGGCTTCCTGCGGCAGATAGCCGATACCCCGACGCGCGCGGGCATGCAGCGGCAGCAGGCTGATATCTTCATCGTCGATGATAATGTTGCCAGCGTCGCGCGGCACAATGCCGACCACCATGTAGAAGGTCGTGGTTTTACCGGCGCCGTTTGGCCCGAGGAGGCCAACGATCTCGCCAGAGTTCACGGTCAGACTGACATCTTCCACCACGCGGCGGCCTTTATACGCCTTGGCGAGATTCTTTGCGGTTAATGTTGCCATAACGAATTAGTTACCCTTCTTTTGCTGGTTGGTGCTTTTGTCTTGCAGCTGCGAAGGGACCAGAATCGTCGTCACGCGTCCGCCCTTATTGCTGAACGCCTGCATTTTCTGCTCTTTGACCAGGTAGGTGATTTTGTCGCCCTGGATGTTGCTGTCGAGCTGCTCAAGGTACGCGTTACCGGTCAGAACCACAAAATCGTTCTGTAATTCATAACGCATTTTTGACGCGTGGCCTTTGACCGGCTTACCGTTATCCTGCATCTGGTAGAAGGTCGCCGGATTGCCATAACCGTCGATAACCTCTTTGCCTTTTTCTCCGCCTGGACGGGTTACCACCACCTTATCGGCGTTAATTTTGATGGTGCCCTGGGTGACGACCACATTGCCGGTAAACGTGACAACATTGCCCTGCATATCCAGCGACTGCTGATCGGATTCAATGTGAATCGGCTGATCGGTGTCACCGGTTTTTGCCAGTGCCGGCAGGCTGGCGGCCAGTAATGCGCTGGCGAGCGCAATTTTAAGGCTGAGTTTGTTTGTTCTGAATTTCATAAGAGGTTCTAACCTTTTCAATCAGCTCGGCATTTTTGCTGCGTAAATTTCCGCGCATTTTCAGGCCGCTGGAATTAAATGTCGTCCCGTACAACGTCACCAGGTCATCAGAGGTAACATCTTGCGTCACCAGGTTTATCTGGGCGTTATCCGTCGTAATTTTTTGCAGTTGAGAGTCAGCGGTCAACGCATTGACTTCGACGTGTCCGTAAAGATACAGCATGCGATCGTTGGTCAGTTTGGCTTTATCCGCTTTGATAGACCAGGTGGGTACCTTGTTGGTATCAAACGTGGTCATCACCGGTCGGGTGAACCACGATACCTCCTGGGCGGAAAAATAGGCCACATGTTCAGCGATTAAGCGATAATTAAGCGCCCCTTCCGGGCTGTAAACAACGGTGTCGGTATGTTCACTGGTATAGGTCGGGTCATCAGGATTGATCTCCTGCACGGTGGTATCGTCCGTACCCGCCAGATTCAGGCCGATCAGAATAAGCGCGACCAGCGATAGTAAAATGATAACCCAACGTCTGGTTTTACTCATATTGATTGCCCTTTGGCCTCATCCAGCTTGCCCTGTGCCAATAGTAACAAATCGCAGACTTCGCGTACCGCCCCGCGTCCACCGTCGATTCGTGTAACATAATCCGCTCGCGGCAGCAGCAACGGGTGCGCATCCGCCACCGCCACGCTTAAGCCGACCTCGGCCATCACCGGCCAGTCGATCAGGTCATCGCCGATGTAGGCCACTTCCTCCGGGCGAACGGCCAGCTTGCTCAATAATTCGCGGAATGCCAGCAGTTTATCGGACTGGCCCTGATACAGGTGCGTGATGCCCAGCGTCTGACAACGATCTTCTACCAGTTTAGCTTTTCGTCCGGTAATAATCGCCACTTCAATACCTGATGTCAGCGCACAGCGAATTCCGTAGCCGTCGCGAACGTTAAACGCCTTCAGCTCTTCACCGTTGTTGCCCATGTAGATCAGGCCATCGGACAGCACGCCGTCTACGTCGAGGATCAATAAACGGATCTTCGCCGCCCGATCGATAAATTCAGGGCTTACTGGCCCATAGCAGGTTTCCTGCAGAGCATCAGCATTATTCATTATTTTATCCTTACTTACACTACGCCTGCGCGCAGGAGATCGTGCATATGTACCACACCCAACAGACGGTCGCCATCGGCAACTAACACGCAGGTGATATGGCGAGATTGCATCAGGTTCAGCGCATCGACGGCAAGGATACCGGGACGAATGCGAATACCGCCCGGCGTCATGACGTCGGCGATACGGGCATTACGCATATCGACGCCGGTATCAAACACCCGGCGCAGGTCGCCATCGGTGAAAATACCGATGATGTTCATGTCATCATCGCAGATAGCCGTCATGCCTAAATTTTTACGTGTGATTTCCAGCAGCGCATCACGCAGGGTGGCCTGCACATTGACGTGCGGGATTTCATCACCCGTATGCATAATATCATTGACCCGCAACAGCAGCTTACGACCCAGTGCGCCGCCGGGGTGGGACAGCGCAAAATCTTCGGCGGTAAAGCCGCGCGCCTCCAGCAGGGCAACCGCCAGCGCATCGCCCATAACCAGTGCGGCAGTCGTGCTGGAGGTCGGCGCCAGCCCTAACGGACAGGCTTCTTTCTCTACCTTCACGCAAAGGTGGATGTCCGCCGCGCGCCCCATGCTGCTTTCCGGGCGGCTGGTCATGCAGATAAGCGACACCTGCTGGCGTTTAAGTACCGGAATCAGCGCCAGGATCTCGTTCGACTCGCCGGAGTTCGAGAGCGCGATAACCACATCCTTCGGTGTCACCATGCCTAAATCGCCGTGGGCCGCTTCGCCGGGGTGAACGAAAAACGACGGCGTACCGGTGCTGGCAAAGGTGGCCGCCATTTTACGCCCGATATGGCCGGATTTGCCCATCCCCATCACCACGACTTTCCCCGCGCAGCGGAAGATCTTCTCGCAGGCATGGGTGAAATCTTCATTAATGTATCGATCGAGCTGAGCCAGACCTTCACGTTCAATTTCCAGAACTTCACGTCCTACCCGTTGAAAGTCAAAATCCGTTGGCAAATCTATCTGCGACATAATCTTATCCCGATTCATTCAACGAAGAGCGGTGCTGCCCAGTACAGCATCGCCAACCAAACCACAAAACCGCCGACCAGCAGCGCGCCGACCAGGCGACCGGGTTGCCATTTGCGACGCCAGCATAGCAGGGCGAATATCACGCTGACGAACAGCATCACGGCGTAGTCGCGCGTAAAGGCCTCCGGCGCGAACGCTCCCGGGGCGATCAGTGCCGGTAATCCGAGAACGAGGGCGATATTCAGGATATTCGCGCCAATAATATTCCCGATAGCGATATCGTCTTCCCCTTTTCGCGCCCCGGCTATCGTCGTCGCCAGTTCCGGCAGGCTGGTGCCGATCGCCACCACCGTTAAGCCGACGGTGAGTTCGCTGATAGCGAAGTAGTTTGCCAGCACGGTAGCATTATCCACGACCATGCGGGTTGCCATAGGCATCACAATCATGGCTACGCCCAGCCAGAGCAGGGCCACGGGAAGCGAGCCTTCCCGCGGAAGCTCCGCCATCTGTTCCCGGGTCAGGCTATCGCTGCCCTGACGCTCCGACAGCCGGGCGATTTTAATCGTAAACAGCAGCCACAGCAGGGCGAGCGCCAGTAAGAAAAGGCCGTCCATACGCGACAGTTGCCCATCGTACAGCACAAAGCTTGCCAGCAAACTGACCAGCAACATTAACGGTAACTCGCGGCGCAGGATATCAGAATGCACGGTAAATGGACGCAACAAGGCAGCGAGGCCGAGTATTAATAATATATTGGTAATATTGGATCCGAGCGCCGTGCCGATCGCCAGATCGGTCTGTCCGTGCAGAGATGCGGCGGCGGAAACGATGATCTCCGGCAGGCTGGTACCGATACTGACCACCGTCATGCCGATGATAAGCGGCGGGATCCCTATCATGCGGCAAAGTATTGAAGCGGCGTAAACCAGACGATCGGCGCTGTAGACTACCAGCAGTAAACCAATTATTAACAGAGCCGTCGCTAAAAGCATCTAAAGTCCTTTCTTCAGGTATAATCGTCGATTCGCTGTACCGATCCATCTGCAGCGTAACGAATTCTTAATTTTGACTTTATGTTTGTCAAAAGTAAAACAAATGCCAGCTTTCGCTAACCCGTGCAGGTAAGATTCTGTAAAAATGTTGGGTTTGTGGCGAAGGTACGCGCCATGCTTAGCCCGGGGGATGTTTAGTAAGGATGATTTTATGAGCCAAACTCTGGCGAATTTGGTCGAAGTACGCGGTATCCGCTTCTCTCGCGGCGATCGTGTCATCTTCGACGATATCTCGCTGTCAGTGCCGCGCGGTAAGATCACGGCGATTATGGGACCATCGGGGATCGGTAAAACGACGCTGCTGCGCCTGATCGGTGGGCAGATCCCGCCGGATAAAGGTGAGATCCTGTTCGATGGTGAAAACGTGCCGCAGATGTCACGCTCGCGCCTGTATACCGTGCGTAAGCGTATGAGCATGCTGTTTCAGTCCGGAGCGCTGTTCACTGATATGGACGTGTTCAATAACGTAGCCTACCCGCTACGCGAACATACGCGTTTGCCGGAGGCGCTACTGCATACGACGGTGATGATGAAGCTGGAGGCGGTCGGCCTGCGCGGGGCAGCGAAATTAATGCCTTCTGAACTCTCAGGCGGTATGGCGCGCCGTGCCGCCCTGGCCAGGGCCATCGCGCTGGAGCCGGACCTGATTATGTTCGACGAACCGTTTGTCGGGCAGGATCCCATCACCATGGGGGTGCTGGTTAAGCTGATTTCAGAGCTCAACAGCACGCTGGGCGTGACCTGTATCGTGGTGTCACATGACGTGCCGGAAGTGCTGAGCATTGCTGATTACGCGTATATCGTGGCGGACAAAAAAATCGTGGCTCACGGCAGCGCGCAGTCGCTGCGTGAAAACGGCGATCCTCGGGTTCGCCAGTTCATTGATGGTATTGCCGATGGTCCGGTACCGTTCCGCTATCCGGCCGGTGACTATCAGCATGATTTATTAGGCAAGGGAGCGAGCAACTGATGCTGCTAAACGTGCTGGCATCACTCGGACACCGGGGAATTAAAACGACCGCGGCTTTCGGGCGTGCCGGATTAATGCTTTTCAATGCGGTGGTGGGCAAGCCGGAATTTCGTAAGCATGCGCCGCTGCTGGTTCGCCAGCTCTACAACGTCGGCGTGCTATCGATGCTGATTATCATCGTGTCGGGGCTGTTTATCGGCATGGTGCTGGGGCTGCAGGGCTATCTGGTGCTCACCACTTATAGTGCGGAAACCAGTTTAGGCATGCTGGTGGCGCTATCCCTGCTACGCGAACTGGGGCCGGTGGTCGCTGCGCTGCTGTTTGCCGGCCGTGCCGGTTCCGCGCTGACCGCGGAAATTGGCCTGATGCGCGCGACCGAGCAGCTCTCCAGCATGGAAATGATGGCGGTCGATCCGCTGCGTCGCGTGATTTCGCCTCGCTTCTGGGCCGGGGTTATCTCGCTGCCGCTGTTGACCATTATTTTTGTCGCCGTGGGTATCTGGGGCGGTTCGCTGGTGGGCGTAAGCTGGAAGGGCATCGACAGCGGCTTCTTCTGGACCGCGATGCAAAATGCCGTTGACTGGCGAATGGATCTGGTTAACTGCCTGATTAAGAGTCTGGTGTTCGCCATTACGGTGACATGGGTTGCGTTATTTAATGGTTATGACGCTATCCCCACTTCCGCCGGGATTAGCCGGGCAACGACGCGTACCGTGGTGCATTCGTCGCTGGCGGTTCTGGGGCTGGATTTTGTGCTGACTGCGCTGATGTTTGGGAATTGAGTTCATGCAAACGAAAAAAAGTGAAATCTGGGTAGGTGTGTTCTTACTGGTTGCGTTGCTGGCGGCGTTGTTTGTCTGTCTCAAAGCCGCCAACGTGACCTCTTTACGTAGCGAGCCGACGTATCGGATCTATGCCACCTTTGACAATATTGGCGGGCTGAAGGCGCGTTCTCCGGTCCGTATTGGCGGTGTGGTCGTGGGCCGGGTGGCGGATATCACGCTTGACCCGAAAACCTACCTGCCGCGCGTGGCGCTCGATATTGATGAGAGCTACAACCATATTCCTGATTCCAGCTCGCTGGCTATTCGTACCTCAGGTCTGCTGGGAGAGCAGTATCTGGCGCTGAATATCGGTTTCGACGATCCGGAACTGGGGACGTCTATCCTTAAAGACGGCAGCACGATTCAGGACACCAAGTCCGCCATGGTTCTGGAAGACCTGATTGGTCAGTTCCTTTATAGCAGTAAGGGCGGTGACAATAAGAATTCTGGCGATGATCCGGCAGCGGCAGAGAGTCATACTAGCGCGACGCCACCGGCCGCCACGACGCATTAATTTCAGGAGAGACACCCTATGTTTAAACGCTTACTGATGATCGCCATGCTGGTGATTGCTCCCTTGACGGCTGCTACGGCGGCGGATCAGTCCAACCCCTATAAACTGATGAACGAAGCGGCGCAGAAAACCTTCGATCGTCTGAAAAATGAACAGGCGAAGATTCAGGCTAACCCGAACTATCTGCGTGATATCGTTGACCAGGAGCTGATGCCGTATGTTCAGGTGAAGTATGCCGGCGCGCTGGTTCTGGGCCGCTATTATAAAGATGCGACGCCAGCGCAGCGCGAAGCCTACTTTGTCGCCTTTCGCGAATACCTGAAGCAGGCCTATGGCCAGGCGCTGGCGATGTATCATGGCCAGACCTATCAGATTGCTCCGGAACAACCGCTGGGCGATGCGACGATCATCCCTATCCGCGTGACGATCGTCGATCCGAATGGCCGCCCTCCGGTACGGCTGGATTTCCAGTGGCGTAAAAACACCCAGACTGGCAACTGGCAGGCTTACGATATGATTGCCGAAGGGGTCAGCATGATCACCACCAAACAAAATGAGTGGAGCGATCTGCTGCGCACCAAAGGCGTTGATGGCCTGACCGCGCAACTGAAAGCGATCTCCGCGCAGCCGATCACGCTGGAACAGAAAAAATAATGACCGGGCAGCTGAGCTGGACTCGCGACGGCGAGCGACTGGCGCTGCACGGGGAGCTGGACCAGGATCTGCTGGTCCCGCTGTGGGAAGCCCGTGCGCAGGCGACCGAGGGCGTGTCGACTATCGACCTGAGCGCGCTGACCCGGGTGGATACCGCCGGCCTGGCGCTGCTGGTGCATTTTGTGGCCTTAATTCGCCACCAGGGTCTGGAAGCGACACTGACTGGCAAGAGCGACAACCTGCAAACTTTAGTCAGTCTTTACAACCTTCCCGCCGATATGATCCCATAATTTTTCAGTGTGTTACTGCTGAGGTTATCCTGAAAGCCCCATCAATATCTTCGATGGGGCTTTTTGCTTATTTAAGACCGCGTCACTTTCCTCTAAGATGTTGGGCTATTTTCACTACCAGATAAAATTTGAACCCATGGAAAATCATGAAATTCAGACCGTGCTGATGAACGCACTCTCCCTTCAGGAAGTCCACGTCTCTGGCGATGGCAGTCACTTTCAGGTTATTGCTGTGGGTGAGATGTTTGACGGCATGAGCCGGGTAAAAAAACAGCAGGCTGTCTACGCTCCGCTGATGGAATACATTGCCGACAACCGCATTCATGCTCTGTCGATCAAAGCGTTTACCCCGCAAGAATGGGCCCGGGACCGCAAACTCAACGGCTTTTAAGCTGCAGGGATGTTCCCCGCAGCGTATGTGAATTCTTAACAGAGAACAGAATCAATGGATAAATTCCGTGTTCAGGGGCCGACACGCCTCCAGGGGGAAGTCACCATCTCCGGTGCGAAAAATGCCGCCCTGCCGATCCTCTTTGCCGCACTGCTGGCAGATGAGCCGATTGAGATCCAGAACGTACCTAAACTGAAAGACATCGATACCACGATGAAACTGCTGAGCCAGCTCGGTGCCAAAGTGAAGCGCAATGGCTCAGTCTGGATCGATGCGGGCCCGGTCGACGTCTTCTGCGCGCCGTACGATCTGGTCAAAACGATGCGTGCTTCTATCTGGGCGCTGGGCCCGCTGGTGGCACGCTTTGGTCAGGGTCAGGTTTCTCTGCCGGGCGGTTGCGCTATCGGCGCGCGTCCGGTCGATTTGCATATTATTGGCCTTGAGCAACTGGGCGCAGAGATCAAACTGGAAGAAGGTTATGTGAAGGCGTCGGTTAATGGACGTCTTAAAGGCGCGCATATTGTGATGGATAAGGTCAGCGTTGGCGCGACCGTGACCATTATGAGCGCGGCGACGCTGGCGGAAGGCACCACCGTTATTGAAAACGCCGCACGCGAGCCGGAGATCGTCGATACGGCGAACTTCCTCAACACGCTGGGCGCGAAAATTAAAGGTCAGGGAACTGACCGTATCACCATCGAAGGCGTAGAGCGTCTGGGTGGCGGCGTATACCGCGTTCTGCCTGACCGTATCGAAACCGGTACCTTCCTGGTCGCTGCGGCAATATCCGGCGGTAAAATTGTGTGCCGCAACGCACAGCCTGATACCCTGGATGCCGTACTGGCCAAGCTGCGCGATGCGGGCGCTGATGTTGAAACCGGCGAAGACTGGATTAGCCTGGATATGCACGGCAACCGTCCGAAAGCTGTTAATGTGCGCACCGCGCCACACCCGGGATTCCCGACCGACATGCAGGCGCAGTTCACGCTGCTGAACCTGGTGGCGGAAGGGACCGGCGTGATTACCGAAACGATCTTTGAAAACCGTTTCATGCACATTCCGGAACTGATCCGTATGGGCGCGCACGCGGAGATCGAAAGCAATACGGCGATATGCCACGGCGTGGCGCAACTCTCCGGTGCTCAGGTGATGGCGACCGATCTGCGAGCGTCAGCAAGTCTGGTCCTCGCTGGCTGTATCGCGGAAGGGACCACGATTGTCGATCGTATCTACCACATCGATCGTGGATACGAGCGCATTGAAGATAAACTGCAGGCGCTGGGCGCGAATATCGAACGCGTAAAAGGCGAGTAAATCTGTAGTGATAACAGCCCCTTGACGTGTGTCCTGGGGCTGTTTTTTATTCCGTTCTGTTTCACTTAGCGAACCGTCTTCATACACTCTCTTTCTTCTGGCGTATCATCTGCGTTCTGTCGATAAACTGATGTGTCTCCGGGTCATGATAGCGTGAGGGCCAGATAACCCACGGCTTGGTATCCAGCGCATGAGCAATGATCAGTTCGCCTTTTGGCCATGGCCGGGTCAATGCATTCGCCAGCGTTGAAGAACTCAAACCGTTACGCCGCGACTCCGCTGCCAGCGACGTCCCTTTTTTGCGCAGTCCGGCAATGATGTCTGCCGGATGCCAGTCGATGAACTTTTCCATAAATTCTCCTGGTGGTGATAATCCCGTTTGCCTGATATGTGAGCAACGGAATGACTATACTCCCAGGTTTAATTAAGTTCTAACAAGTTCTTGTAAGGTGTCTCAATATTCGGAATATACCAGGATAAAAGACATTTCGCGAATTTTACTGGAACTTCTGGGGCGTTCCCGCGCCGGGCACGGGAACGGGGCTGGGGGGATCAGTGGTCGCGCTGAACCGCGATATGGGCAAGACCGATAAGCGCTTCACGCCACGGGGAATCCGGTAATACCTGAAGTACAGCAATGGCTTTGTCCGCTTCCTCTTCCGCGCGTTTACGGGTCCACTCCAGGGAACCGCAGGTCGCCATCGTCTCGAGAACCGCCTCAAGAAGGTGACGCCCGTTGCCTTGCTCAATCGCGCCGCGAATCATCGCTGACTGCTCCGGAGTACCGTGACGCATGGCATGCAATAACGGTAAGGTCGGTTTGCCTTCGTTCAGGTCATCACCCACGTTTTTGCCGAGGCGCTCGCCGTCAGAACTGTAGTCCAGTAAATCGTCGATCAGCTGGAATGCCGTGCCGAGATAACGACCATAATCCTGCAGCGCTTGCTCCTGTTCGGTGGTACAACCCGCCAGGATGCCGGAACACTGCGCGGCGGCTTCAAACAGGCGGGCAGTTTTGCTGTAAATGACCCGCATATAGTTTTCTTCAGTGATGTCCGGGTCGTTGACGTTCATCAACTGCAGCACTTCGCCCTCGGCAATGACGTTAACGGCTTTAGACATCACTTCCAGCACTTTTAGCGAGCCGAGGCTGGTCATCATCTGGAAAGAGCGGGTATAGATAAAATCACCAACCAGCACGCTGGCCGCGTTGCCAAAAGCGGCGTTTGCCGTCGCCTTGCCGCGGCGCATATCGGATTCATCAACGACATCATCATGCAGCAAGGTAGCGGTATGAATAAATTCGATCAGTGCGGCAATAGTGACATGCGCCTCGCCCTGGTAACCCACTGCCCGGGCAGCAAGAACCGCAATCATCGGACGAATACGTTTACCGCCTCCGCTAACGATGTAATAGCCTAATTGATTGATAAGCTGAACATCTGAGTCAAGTTGCTCAAGGATTGTCGCATTGACACCCGCCATATCCTGCGCGGTTAACTCATTGATTTTTTCTAAATTCATCGCAAAAGCCGGGCCACATGTCCTGTTACCGCGAATCCAGGTGGGTTCACAGAAGGATTAAGATAGAATTAAACGAAGCTATGATTGTACTGAAAAATTGCCATAGATAAACGTTAGCGTGAAAGTTGTGTTTTTTTTCTGCGTTGATCGCTAATCGCTCTTGTCAAAGGCTCGCGTTTTGCGTAATATTCGCGCCCTATTGTGAATATTTATAGCGCACTCTGAATCACACGAAGAGGTGCGCGGAAGCGGAGTTTTATATGTACGCGGTTTTCCAAAGTGGTGGTAAACAACACCGAGTAAGCGAAGGTCAGACCATTCGCCTGGAAAAGCTGGACATCGCAACTGGCGAAGCTGTTGAGTTCGCTGAAGTGCTGATGATCGCAAACGGTGAAGAAATCAAGATCGGCGTTCCTTTCGTTGAGGGCGGCGTAATCAAAGCTGAAGTTGTTGCTCACGGTCGTGGCGAGAAAGTTAAAATCGTTAAGTTTCGTCGTCGTAAACACTACCGTAAGCAGCAGGGCCATCGTCAGTGGTTCACTGATGTGAAAATTACTGGCATCAGCGCCTAAGACCTGAGGAGAGATTTAAATGGCACATAAAAAGGCTGGCGGCTCAACTCGTAACGGTCGCGACTCAGAAGCTAAACGCCTGGGCGTTAAGCGTTTCGGTGGCGAATCCGTTCTGGCGGGTAGCATCATCGTTCGTCAGCGTGGCACCAAATTCCACGCAGGCACCAACGTAGGTTGCGGTCGTGACCACACTCTGTTTGCTAAAGCAGACGGTAAAGTGAAATTTGAAGTTAAAGGCCCGAACAACCGTAAATACATCAGCATCGTTGCTGAGTAAGTTTTTCGTGGTCCGGTAACGGATTAAAGCCCCGCAACGTGTTGCGGGGCTTTTTACATTAGAATCCCGGATATTTTTCTGCAGGGAAAACGGGTATGAAGCAGCAGGCCGGCATTGGCATTGTTTTGGCGCTCACCACCGCGATGTGCTGGGGGGCACTGCCCATTGCCATGAAGCAGGTCCTTGAAGTGATGGAACCGCCGACGGTGGTGTTTTATCGCTTTCTGATGGCAAGCATCGGCCTTGGCATAATCCTCGCTATCAGAGGTAGACTGCCGCCGCTGCGCCTGTTTCGCAAACCGCGCTGGCTGGTGCTGCTGGCCATTGCGACGGGCGGCCTGTTTGGTAACTTCATTCTGTTCAGTTCTTCCCTGCAATATCTTAGCCCCACGGCGTCTCAGGTGATCGGCCAGCTATCTCCGGTCGGCATGATGGTGGCCAGCGTATTCATCCTTAAGGAGAAAATGCGCGGTACCCAGGTTGTGGGAGCCTTGATGTTGATTTGCGGGCTGGTGATGTTCTTTAACACCAGCCTGATTGAGATTTTTACCCGCCTGACGGATTACACGTGGGGGGTAATTTTTGGCGTTGCAGCGGCTGCGGTCTGGGTCAGCTACGGCGTCGCGCAAAAGGTGTTATTACGCCGCCTGGCGTCACAGCAGATCCTCTTTTTGCTGTACACTTTATGTACGATAGCGTTGCTGCCGCTGGCGACGCTCTCGCAGGTTCTGGCGTTAAGCCACTGGCAGCTGGCGTGCCTGATTTTCTGTGGGTTAAATACCCTGGTAGGCTACGGTGCGCTGGCGGAAGCCATGGCGCGCTGGCAGGCAGCTCAGGTGAGCGCGTTGATTACCTTAACGCCTTTGTTTACGCTGCTTTTTTCAGATTTATTATCACTGGCCTGGCCCGATGTTTTCGCCAGACCGATGTTAAACCTGTTAGGTTATCTCGGTGCGTTTGTCGTGGTTGCGGGCGCGATGTATTCCGCCATAGGCCACCGTCTTTGGGGTGGCTTACGTAAGCGTGAAGCGGTTGTACCGCTGCCCCGCTCAGGCGAATGATTTTCGGAGAGTAAAATGAAGTTTGTTGATGAAGCAACAATCCTGGTCGTAGCAGGTGATGGCGGCAATGGTTGCGTTAGCTTCCGCCGTGAAAAATATATCCCGAGAGGCGGCCCGGACGGCGGCGACGGTGGTGATGGCGGTGATGTCTGGCTGGAAGCGGACGAAAACCTGAACACCCTGATCGACTACCGTTTTGAAAAATCTTTCCGCGCCGAGCGTGGACAGAATGGTCAGAGCCGCGACTGTACCGGCAAACGTGGTAAAGACGTCTCGATAAAAGTACCTGTAGGGACCCGTGTTATCGATCAAGGGACCGGCGAAGTCATGGGCGATATGACTCAGCATGGTCAGCGTCTGATGGTCGCTAAAGGCGGCTGGCACGGTCTGGGCAACACCCGTTTCAAATCGTCCGTCAACCGTACTCCGCGTCAGAAAACGATGGGGACGCCGGGTGACAAGCGCGATCTGCAGCTGGAGCTGATGCTGCTGGCAGACGTCGGGATGCTGGGTATGCCGAATGCCGGTAAATCTACCTTCATTCGCGCCGTTTCTGCGGCGAAGCCGAAAGTGGCCGATTATCCGTTTACCACGCTGGTGCCGAGCCTTGGCGTTGTGCGTATGGATAACGAGAAGAGCTTCGTTGTCGCCGATATTCCTGGGCTTATCGAAGGCGCAGCAGAAGGCGCAGGCCTCGGTATTCGCTTCCTGAAGCACCTTGAACGCTGCCGCGTGCTGCTGCACCTCATCGATATCGAACCGATTGATGGTTCTGATCCGGTTGAGAACGCGCGCATTATCATCGGTGAGCTGGAGAAATACAGCGAGAAGCTGGCTGAGAAGCCACGCTGGTTAGTCTTCAACAAGATTGACCTGATGGATAAAGCGGAAGCTGAAGCGAAGGCGAAAGCCATTGCCGATGCGCTGGGCTGGGAAGAGAAGTTCTACCTGATCTCCGCGGCAAGCCAGCAGGGCGTCAAAGATCTGTGCTGGGACGTGATGACCTTTATCATCGAAAACCCAATCGTGCATGCAGCGGAAGAGAAAGCGCCTGAAAAAGTCGAGTTTATGTGGGATGACTACCACCGCCAGCAGCTTGAAGAAGCCGAAGTTGCAGTCGAAGACGACGAAGACTGGGATGACGACTGGGACGAAGACGACGAAGAAGGCGTCGAGTTCATCTATAAGCGTTAAGTTGCTGGAGCGCCCCGGTATATTGCCGATCGGGGCGACGCTGCCCGGATATGCCGGAAAGCGCTTCAGAACGCACGAAAAAGGGCCGCATCTGATGCGGCCCTTTTGTCTTAGTTGTTCTGGTACAAATCCTTATATAACCGACTCTCGAAGCGTACCAGCGGGATCCGGCGGTTGCGCTGATCCGCAGGCGGTACCGCATATCCTGACAGATATTGTACGAAGGCGATTTTTTGCCCGCTGGCGGCGGTGATGAAGCCTGCGAGGTTGTAAACGCCCTGCAGAGAACCGGTTTTGGCCGACACTTTACCATCAACGCCTGCCTGATTCAGGCCAGCGCGATACTGTAGCGAGCCATCGTGGCCAGCCAGCGGCAGCATCGAGATGAAGTTGAGTTCATTATCGTGCTGGGCGATATATTGCAGCACCTGCATCATGGTCGCCGGCGCAATCAGGTTATGCCGCGACAGACCGGAACCGTCGGCGATAATCGTATTACCCAGATCGATGCCGGCCTGTTGGCGCAGGATCTGGCGTACCGCATCCGAACCGGCGCGCCAGGTTCCCGGTACGCCGAGACGAGCGTGACCGATGGTGCGAAAGACGGTGTCCGCAATCATGTTGTCTGATTTTTTTAACATGATCCGCAGGAGATCGTGCAGCGGAGCTGATTGTGTGGTAGCCAGCACGGTTCCCGGATCGTTCGCCAGAGTCTGGCGCAGCAGCGTCCCGCTATAGGTAATCCCCGCCTGGGTCAGTTCGGACTTCAGGATCGCGCCAGCATAGCTCGCGCCGTCCTGAATGGCGAAAGCCAGCGGTAAAGGCTCGCTACGCTGTGGCAGACAACCCGTCAGGGTGTAACGGTTCAGGTCGCCTGTCACCACGTCGAGTTCGCAGTACTGAGCCTCGGCGGAGCCGCGGGCCAGCGTTCTCACCTGGCTAAACATCGTCACCGGGTAGTACGACGCGACGCGAATAAAGGCCAGATCGCCAGGTTTCTGTGCGCTATAAAGTGAGATAGAAAAACAGTTACGATCGACGATAGCGGCCGCCGGTGGGGCGCTAAAGCATTGGGTCATGTCGTTCCACGGCCAGCCTGGGGCCATGTCATGGCTGGCGAAGACCGAGGTATCAATCAACACGTTCCCCTCGATCCGCTGGACGCCTGCTTTTTTTAGCGTTGCCACCATATTGCGAATATCCTGACGTTTCAGCGTCGGATCGCCGCCAAAACGGGCTATCAGGTCGCCTTTTAGCACGCCGCCTTCAAGGCTGCCTTTGGTTTCCAGCGTGGTGGTAAAACGAAAGTTCGGCCCGAGCTGCAGCAGAGCGGCCAGCGCGGTTATCACCTTCTGGGTACTGGCGGGGAGCGCCATTTGCTGACTGTGGAAGTCTATCTCCGGCGTCGGGGAGCCAACCTTCTGCGCCATGAAGGCGAGGTTAGCACCTGCAGGAAGCTGGGTGATATATTCGTCAATGTTCGCCGCCTGAGCGCTGAGCGCTATACCGGCAGTCAATCCGATGATAAATCTGGGAAATCGCATAATCTCGCGCTAACAACCTGAAACCGAGCCGTCATACTACGGTGCAATACCCTGTAAAGTAAACGATGACCCATAGTGAACTTCAGGGTAAAATACGTATCAAATTGAAAATTGCTGCTGACCTGGGGAATGTTTTCCGGGTTGGTTTTCTTTTTGCTCCTGTCCTGCCCAAGGCCTGACTGGTGGCGGAACGGCGGCGTCCGTTCCATGAAGGAATGATAAAGAGGTATAACAAATGCAAGCTATTCCGATGACCTTACGTGGTGCTGAAAAACTTCGCGAAGAACTGGATTTTCTGAAGTCCGTTCGTCGTCCTGAAATCATCGCTGCTATTGCCGATGCGCGCGAACATGGCGATCTGAAAGAGAACGCTGAGTACCACGCAGCCCGCGAACAGCAAGGTTTCTGCGAAGGCCGTATTAAGGATATTGAAGCTAAACTGTCCAATGCGCAGGTTATCGATATCACCAAAATGCCGAACAACGGGCGGGTGATTTTTGGTGCGACGGTCAAGGTCCTGAACCTCGATACCGATGAAGAACAGACTTACCGCATCGTGGGTGATGATGAGGCTGATTTTAAGCAAAATCTGATCTCGGTGAATTCACCGATTGCCCGTGGTTTGATCGGTAAAGAACAGGATGATGTAGTGACAATCCGCACACCAGGCGGCGAAGTAGAATACGAAATTATCAAGGTCGAGTACCTTTAGTTCGTATTTCCCGCTACCATGTTGATGGATTGTAAAGAAAGGAAAAAGGCCGCATAGCGGCCTTTTATCAACGTCCGGAGCATGGCATTTTGCTCGTCTACCCGTAGAAATCCCTCGTTTTACACAAAGTTGTGTCGAGATTCAGGATATTCTTAGCGTGGCAGCGAGATTTTACGCTCTTTAGTTGGGCGATACAGGACCAGCGTTTTACCGATGACCTGTACGTTACAGGCGCCGGTTTCGCGCACGATAGCTTCCACGATCAAGGTTTTAGTTTCGCGGTCTTCCGATGCGATTTTCACCTTGATGAGTTCATGGTGCTCTAACGCTTGTTCGATCTCGGCCAGTACCCCTTCGGTCAAACCATTGTTGCCAAGCATAACTACCGGCTTGAGCGGATGTGCCAGACCTTTCAGGTGCTGTTTTTGTTTAGTACTCAGATTCATCGTATTTTTTTGCTTACGTTGGGATTGAAAACGGTTCATTCTACCGCCATCTCCCATATATCGCCAAACTACCGTGTCGATTTTTACGTCGCAAAGTATGATGAACCCGAAACGGGAATGTTAAATGACAGGTAAAAAGCGTTCTGCCAGCTCAAGCCGCTGGCTTCAGGAACACTTTAGCGATAAATATGTTCAACAGGCGCAGAAAAAGGGGTTACGTTCCCGTGCCTGGTTTAAACTTGATGAAATACAGCAAAGTGACAAGATTTTTAAACCGGGGATGACCATTGTTGACCTCGGCGCTGCACCCGGTGGCTGGTCGCAATATGCGGTTACGCAAATCGGAAACAGCGGTCGCATCATCGCTTGCGATCTTTTACCGATGGATCCAATTGTTGGTGTGGACTTCCTTCAGGGCGACTTTCGTGATGAATTAGTTCTGAAAGCGTTACTTGAGCGCGTAGGTGACAGTAAAGTGCAGGTTGTCATGTCCGATATGGCACCAAACATGTGTGGAACACCGGCGGTGGATATTCCCCGGGCCATGTATTTGGTGGAGCTGGCGCTTGGAATGGCTCGTGATGTATTAGCGCCGGGTGGTAGTTTTGTAGTGAAGGTGTTCCAGGGCGAAGGCTTCGATGAGTATCTAAGAGAAATTCGCTCCCTGTTTACGAAGGTCAAAGTTCGTAAGCCGGACTCTTCTCGCGCGCGTTCGCGTGAAGTGTACATTGTAGCGACCGGGCGTAAACCATAACCGGTAGATTTCAAACGAAAGTTTGAAAGACGCTGGATATAGAGTATCCTGACGCTGTTTTTAACACAGTTGTAATAAGAGGTTAATCCCTTGAGTGACATGGCGAAAAACCTAATACTCTGGCTGGTCATTGCCGTTGTGCTGATGTCAGTATTCCAGAGCTTTGGGCCCAGCGAGTCTAATGGCCGTAAGGTGGATTATTCAACCTTCCTGCAAGAGGTCAATCAGGACCAGGTTCGCGAAGCGCGTATCAACGGACGTGAGATCAACGTTACCAAGAACGATAGTAACCGTTACACGACTTACATTCCGGTCAACGATCCGAAGCTGCTCGATAACCTGTTGACGAAAAACGTCAAAGTGGTTGGCGAACCGCCGGAAGAACCGAGCCTGCTGGCTTCCATTTTTATTTCCTGGTTCCCGATGCTGTTGCTGATCGGCGTCTGGATCTTCTTCATGCGGCAAATGCAGGGCGGCGGCGGAAAGGGCGCGATGTCCTTTGGCAAAAGCAAAGCCCGTATGCTGACGGAAGACCAGATCAAAACCACTTTTGCCGATGTCGCCGGTTGCGATGAAGCGAAAGAGGAAGTCGGTGAGCTGGTTGAATACCTGCGTGAACCGAGCCGCTTCCAGAAGCTGGGCGGTAAAATCCCGAAAGGTGTCTTGATGGTCGGCCCTCCGGGTACCGGTAAAACGCTGCTGGCGAAAGCTATCGCCGGTGAAGCGAAAGTGCCGTTCTTCACCATTTCTGGTTCTGACTTCGTTGAAATGTTCGTCGGCGTGGGCGCATCTCGTGTGCGTGACATGTTCGAACAGGCCAAGAAAGCGGCACCGTGCATTATCTTCATCGATGAAATCGACGCCGTCGGTCGCCAGCGTGGCGCTGGTCTGGGTGGCGGTCACGATGAACGCGAACAGACGCTGAACCAGATGCTGGTTGAGATGGATGGCTTCGAAGGTAACGAAGGCATTATCGTTATCGCGGCGACCAACCGTCCGGACGTGCTTGACCCGGCGCTGCTGCGTCCAGGCCGTTTTGACCGTCAGGTTGTCGTGGGGCTGCCGGATGTGCGCGGTCGTGAACAGATTCTGAAAGTTCACATGCGTCGCGTCCCGCTGTCGCCGGATATCGACGCGGCAATTATCGCGCGCGGTACCCCGGGCTTCTCGGGCGCTGACCTGGCGAACCTGGTCAACGAAGCCGCTCTGTTTGCTGCCCGTGGCAACAAGCGCGTGGTATCGATGGTCGAGTTCGAAAAAGCGAAAGACAAAATCATGATGGGCGCGGAACGTCGCTCCATGGTGATGACGGAAGCGCAGAAAGAATCTACTGCTTACCACGAAGCGGGCCATGCGATTATCGGTCGCCTGGTGCCGGAACACGATCCGGTGCACAAGGTGACGATTATCCCACGCGGTCGTGCGCTGGGTGTGACGTTCTTCCTGCCGGAAGGCGATGCTATCAGCGCCAGCCGTCAGAAGCTGGAAAGCCAGATTTCGACCCTCTACGGCGGTCGTCTGGCGGAAGAGATTATCTACGGTGTGGAACATGTTTCTACCGGTGCGTCGAACGATATTAAAGTCGCGACCAACCTGGCGCGCAACATGGTGACGCAATGGGGCTTCTCCGACAAACTCGGTCCGCTGCTGTACGCGGAAGAAGAGGGGGAAGTGTTCCTCGGCCGTTCCGTCGCGAAAGCGAAACATATGTCCGATGAAACGGCACGGATCATCGATCAGGAAGTGAAAGCGCTGATTGAACGTAACTACGGTCGTGCGCGTCAGATTCTGAATGACAACATGGACATCCTGCATTCGATGAAAGATGCGCTCATGAAATATGAGACCATCGACGCACCGCAGATTGATGACCTGATGGCCCGTCGTGAAGTTCGCCCACCTGCGGGATGGGAAGATCCGAACGGCACCAATAACTCTGGCAATAATGGCACCCCGAGTGCGCCGCGTCCGGTCGATGAACCGCGTACGCCGAACCCGGGTAATACCATGTCAGAGCAACTGGGCGACAAATAAGTTAGCTGCTGCTGTTGATGTTGTTGTGTATATCGAAACCCCGGGGCGCTTGCCGCTCCGGGGTTTTTCTTTTTATTAACCTTCCGGATTTATGGATTTCGCGATGAAACTCGTAGCCCAGGGCTCAACCCTCGACCTCTCCCATCCGCATGTGATGGGGATCCTTAACGTCACGCCAGATTCATTCTCCGATGGCGGCACACATAACTCGCTCGTGGAGGCGGTTAAGCATGCCAATCTGATGATAAACGCGGGAGCGACTATCATTGACATCGGCGGCGAATCGACCCGCCCGGGAGCGTTGGATGTGAGCGTCGAAGAAGAGCTGGCGCGTGTGATTCCGGTCGTGGAAGCCGTTGCTCAACGTTTTGAAGTTTGGATCTCGGTAGACACCTCGAAGCCAGAAGTGATCCGTGAGTCCGCACGGGCAGGCGCGCATATTATTAACGATATCCGTTCGCTGACCGAGCCTGGGGCGCTGGAAGCCGCTGCGCAAACCGGCCTGCCGGTGTGTCTGATGCATATGCAGGGACAGCCAAAAACGATGCAGGAAGCGCCGAAATACAATGATGTCTTTGCCGATGTCGCCCGCTTTTTTACCGAGCATATCGTGCGCTGTGAGCAGGCGGGTATCGCAAAAGAGAAATTGTTACTCGACCCAGGATTCGGTTTCGGTAAAAATCTTACCCATAATTATGAGCTACTTGCTCGACTCGGCGAGTTCCACCGGTTCGGTCTCCCGTTGCTGGTCGGTATGTCGCGTAAATCGATGATTGGCCAACTGCTTAACGTCGGGCCGACGGAACGCCTCAACGGCAGCCTGGCGTGTGCAGTGATTGCAGCGATGCAGGGCGCGCAGATTATTCGCGTCCATGACGTCAAAGAAACGGTAGAAGCGCTACGCGTGGTGGAAGCCACTCTGAGCACAAAGGAAAATAAACGTTATGAGTAACCGCAAATATTTTGGCACCGATGGTATCCGTGGCCGCGTGGGTGATGCGCCAATTACCCCGGAATTCGTGCTCAAACTGGGCTGGGCTGCGGGCAAGGTGCTGGCGCGCCACGGTTCACGCAAAATCATTATTGGTAAAGATACCCGTATCTCCGGCTATATGCTGGAATCGGCGCTGGAGGCGGGACTGGCTGCGGCGGGGCTTTCTGCTTCTTTCACCGGCCCGATGCCGACTCCGGCGGTGGCTTACCTGACGCGAGCCTTCCGTGCTGAAGCAGGGATTGTCATTTCAGCTTCGCATAACCCGTTCTATGACAACGGGATCAAGTTCTTTTCTATTGAAGGCACAAAGCTGCCGGATAACGTAGAAGAGGCGATTGAAGCGGAAATGGAAAAAGAGCTGACCTGCGTCGATTCGGCCGAACTGGGCAAAGCCAGCCGGATTGTCGATGCCGCCGGTCGTTATATTGAATTCTGCAAAGGTACTTTCCCGAACGAACTGAGCCTGAATGCGCTAAAAGTGGTGGTCGACTGCGCGCATGGCGCGACCTATCACATTGCGCCGAATGTGTTCCGCGAGTTGGGTGCAAAGGTGATTGCGATTGGTTGTGAGCCGGACGGGCTCAATATCAACGAAGAAGTGGGCGCGACCGACGTTCGCGCCCTGCAGGCGCGCGTACTGGCCGAAAAAGCCGATCTGGGTATCGCCTATGATGGCGATGGCGACCGGGTCATTATGGTCGACCATGAAGGTAACAAGGTCGATGGCGACCAGATTCTGTATATCATCGCCCGCGAAGGTCTGCGGCAGGGCCAACTGCGCGGCGGCGCGGTGGGAACGTTAATGAGTAATATGGGGCTGGAGCTGGCGCTCAAACAGCTAGGCATTCCGTTTGTCCGGGCTAAAGTGGGTGACCGCTATGTCCTTGAGAAACTGCAGGAGAAAGGCTGGCGTATCGGGGCGGAAAACTCTGGCCACGTTATCCTGTTGGATAAAACCACCACCGGTGACGGTATCGTCGCGAGTCTGCAGGTTGTGGCGGCGATGGTGCGTAACCATATGAGTCTGCATGACCTGTGTAGCGGTATGAAAATGTTCCCGCAAATCCTGGTCAACGTTCGTTTCACTGAAGGTAGCGGTAACCCGCTGGAACATGAAAATGTGAAAGCGGTCATGGCTGAAGTGGAAGCGGCATTGGGCAACCGTGGCCGTGTGCTGCTACGCAAATCAGGTACCGAGCCACTCATTCGCGTCATGGTCGAAGGCGAGCACGAAGAGCAGGTACATGAGTTCGCGCATCGTATCGCCGATGCGGTGAAAAACGCCTGATTAAGCCGGTGATTGATTTTCTCGTCTGCGCAGTGGTGCCGTCAGCGCCGGGCAGCGTGAAATAATCATGCGGACTGACAGGGCGCTAAGTGTTTAAAAAGGCGGCGCTTGCCGCCTTTTCTTCGCCCAAAAATCGTTTTTTGCTGTTTTTTTCCGCAGTTGATACAATGCGCTGAAATTGCCCTTGCGAAGGTCATTCGCTTTGGTTAGTATTCACACCCGCTTCAGTGGGAAACATTAAAACCTCCCGCTTTATTGGTTGAAGCAATTGGTATGCGGCGAATCCGCAAGGAACAGGTTGATTATGCAAGAAGCTCTTTTAGTTGTTTTCCTTATTGTAGCGATTGGCCTCGTGGGTCTGATCATGCTGCAGCAAGGTAAAGGCGCTGATATGGGAGCCTCCTTCGGAGCAGGCGCTTCCGGCACGTTGTTTGGATCCAGCGGTTCTGGTAACTTCATGACCCGCATGACCGGTATCCTGGCTGCGTTGTTCTTCATCATCAGTCTGGTGCTGGGCAATATCAACAGCAACAAGACCAATAAAGGAAGTGAGTGGGACAATCTGAGCGCGCCGAAAACCGAGCAGACTCAGCCAGCAGCTCCGGCACAGCCGAGCAGCGATATCCCGCACTGATAAGCAGTATCCGTACCGAGGTGGTGGAATTGGTAGACACGCTACCTTGAGGTGGTAGTGCCCTAACGGGCTTGTGGGTTCGAGTCCCATCCTCGGTACCAATATTCCGCAAGAAAGACGCTGAAAAGCGTCTTTTTTTGTATTTCGATTAAGCTCATCATTTCGCCATGAGTTCCGCCATACCCTCCCTTCGTCGTGATGAAAACCGTATTTATTCCGCAGAGATAAAATGATGCGATAAGGTATCGCTGGTTATCATTTGCTGTGTGAATGCTTTATCAGTTGCCGTCCGGCGAGCATTAATACGTAAGAAATAAATGATGAGGCAGCGTGATCCACGTTTCTGTGGCGGAGCGTTCGTTTTGTGAATAACCGCAGGGCCTGATTTTTATCGTCAGATTTCAGGCTTAAAAAAAGCCGACGGGTTAGCGTCGGCTGAGAGTGTCGATGAACGGAGATTATTTGTCTCTGTTTTCCAGGTTTTCAACCTGCGGCAGGCCGGTAGCCGTAGAGGCGCTCAGCAGGCCAGATTGCGCGTAACCAAACAGCTTGTCACGGGTATCGGTGATATCCAGGTTACGCATTGTCAACTGGCCGATACGATCTTCTGCGGAGAACATGGAGTCGCCTTTTTCCATCGTCAAACGCTCTGCCTTGTAGGTCAGATTATCGGAGACGGTGTTCAGGATGGAGTAATCATTGCCGCGACGCAGCTCCAGCGTCACTTCGCCGGTAATCTGGCTGGCCACCCAACGTTGCAGGCTATCACGCAGCATCAGCGCCTGGGAATCAAACCAACGGCCCTGATACAGCAGACGGCCCAGCTGACGACCATGGGCATGGTACTGCTCGATAGTATCTTCGTTGTGAATGCCGGTCAGCAGACGCTCGTAAGCGATATGCAGCAGCGCCATCCCCGGGGCTTCATAGATCCCACGGCTTTTCGCTTCGATAATACGGTTTTCAATCTGGTCGCTCATGCCCAGACCATGACGGCCGCCGATGCGGTTTGCTTCCAGCATCAGCTCGACGTCATCGCTGAAGGTTTTACCGTTCAATGCCACCGGGTGACCCTGCTCGAAACGGATAGTCACTTCCTCGGCCGGGATTTTAACGCTTTCGTCCCAGAACTTGACGCCCATGATCGGGTTAACGATTTTCACGCTGGAGTTGAGGAACTCCAGATCTTTCGCTTCGTGCGTTGCGCCCAGCATATTGGAGTCGGTGGAGTAGGCTTTTTCAACGGACATTTTATAGTCAAAGCCGCAGGCAATCATGAACTCGGACATTTCCTGACGACCGCCCAGCTCATCGATAAAGTTGCTATCCAGCCACGGTTTGTAAATTTTCAGCTCGGCATTGGTCAGCAGGCCATAGCGATAGAAACGTTCGATATCGTTGCCTTTGTAAGTGCTGCCGTCACCCCAGATGTTGACGCCATCTTCTTTCATCGCGGCAACCAGCATGGTGCCGGTTACCGCGCGGCCCAGCGGGGTGGTGTTAAAGTAGGTTAAACCGCCGGTGGTATTGTGGAAAGCACCGCACTGAATCGCGGCGATGCCTTCTGCGACCAGCTGCTTACGGCAGTCGATCAGACGAGCGCCTTCTGCACCGTACTCTTTGGCGCGACGAGGGATGGCATCGTAATCGTCTTCGTCAGGCTGGCCCAGGTTTGCGGTATAGGCATAAGGAACTGCGCCTTTTTTGCGCATCCACAGCAGTGCGGCGCTGGTATCCAGACCACCGGAGAAAGCGATACCAATACGTTGACCAACCGGGAGGTGCTTAAGAATCGTCGTCATAAAATAAAACCCTGCTAGATAGACTGTTGTGAGTTCGGTTTATCAAGTCGTAGAACCTGTCCCATTTGACTATTCTGCCTGCCGGTTTTTCTCCGGACAAAGAGCATAATCTTCACGAGCTTTGACGCTGCGCTGGTGACTGCGCGCTTTCCGTAGCCAAAGAGGCGGTAACAATGGCGTCAAATGGAATAGGTTTTTATTGCATGTTTATGCATTAATTGTGAGTTTTCATTTAATCATCTTTTGCGGATGACAGGAAGTGCTTCATTGCTTTTTTGCTAAAAAAGAGCGAGATGGCAGCACAAACGAGAACAGGAGAAGATAAAATACGTGTTGACAAAATATAGAGTTTATCAATAAACTTTACCACGATTTTATGTCCCGTCCTCGGTACCAAATCCCAGCAGTATTTGCGTCTTTTGCTCAATAAGAGTAAAATATGCCACGTTTCAGGCGCGGGGTGGAGCAGCCTGGTAGCTCGTCGGGCTCATAACCCGAAGGTCGTCGGTTCAAATCCGGCCCCCGCAACCACTTTCCCATTGAGTACTTTTTCAAATATACTGTGAGGACCTGGTCCTTCGTATCCGAATTTGAAAGAATTCTCCTGGAAGGTGTTCCAGATCGCAGTTGCGATCGCAGGGTTCAGTTATCTAAAACCCCGATTTATCGGGGTTTTTTGTTATCTGACTTCAGAATAACTGGGCTATACGCCCTTTTTTTATGTCTTGGGGGTGGGTTTGTCCACATTAGAGCAAAAATTAACAGAGATGCTCACGGCGCCAGTTGAGGCGCTTGGCTTTGAGCTGGTCGGCATCGAATTCATTCGCGGTCGCACATCCACACTGCGCATCTATATTGATAGTGATGATGGCATCAATGTTGATGATTGTGCTGATGTGAGCCACCAGGTCAGCGCTGTCATGGATGTCGAAGATCCCATCACCGTAGCTTACAACCTGGAAGTGTCTTCACCTGGTCTCGATCGCCCGATGTTTACCGCCGAACACTATGAGCGTTTTTCCGGTGAGGAAGTCGCGCTGGTATTGCGTATGGCGGTACAGAACCGTCGCAAATGGCAGGGCATTATCAAAGCGGTAGACGGTGAAATGATCACGGTAACCGTCGAAGGCAAAGATGAAGTGTTCGCGCTGAGTAACATCCAGAAGGCGAACCTGGTTCCCCACTTTTAACAGTCTGGATTGAGGTGAAAGGCCCCGATGAACAAAGAAATTTTGGCTGTTGTTGAAGCCGTTTCCAACGAAAAGGCGCTGCCGCGCGAAAAGATTTTCGAAGCGCTGGAAAGTGCTCTGGCAACGGCTACCAAGAAAAAATATGAACAAGAGATCGACGTTCGCGTAGAGATTGACCGTAAAAGCGGTGATTTCGACACTTTCCGTCGCTGGCTGGTCGTTGAAGAAGTGACCCAGCCGACGCGCGAAATTACGCTGGAAGCGGCGCGCTACGAAGACGAAAGCATGAATCCCGGTGACTACGTTGAGGACCAGATTGAATCTGTCACCTTCGACCGTATCACTACGCAGACCGCGAAACAGGTTATCGTACAGAAAGTGCGTGAAGCTGAACGCGCCATGGTTGTCGATCAGTTCCGCGAGCACGAAGGTGAAATCATCACCGGCGTGGTGAAGAAAGTAAACCGCGATAACATCACTCTCGATCTGGGCAGCAATGCTGAAGCCGTGATCCTGCGTGAAGATATGTTGCCGCGTGAGAACTTCCGTCCGGGTGACCGTATTCGCGGTGTCCTGTATGCGGTTCGTCCGGAAGCGCGCGGCGCTCAGCTGTTCGTGACCCGTTCTAAGCCGGAAATGCTGGTTGAACTGTTCCGTATTGAAGTACCGGAAATCGGCGAAGAAGTTCTCGAAATCAAAGCTGCCGCTCGCGATCCGGGTTCCCGTGCCAAGATTGCGGTGAAAACCAACGATAAGCGTATCGACCCGGTTGGCGCTTGCGTAGGTATGCGTGGCGCACGCGTTCAGGCGGTTTCGACCGAACTGGGCGGCGAGCGTATCGATATCGTCCTGTGGGATGATAACCCGGCGCAATTCGTGATTAACGCGATGGCACCGGCTGACGTCGCATCTATCGTGGTGGATGAAGATAAACACACCATGGATATCGCGGTTGAAGCGGGCAATCTGGCGCAGGCGATTGGCCGTAACGGTCAAAACGTCCGTCTGGCCTCACAGCTGAGCGGCTGGGAACTCAACGTAATGACCGTTGACGACCTGCAGGCGAAGCATCAGGCCGAAGCCCACGCGGCTATCGATACCTTCACCAAATATCTTGATATTGATGAAGATTTCGCCACGCTGTTGGTTGAAGAAGGCTTCGCGACGCTGGAAGAACTGGCCTATGTGCCGGTGAAAGAACTGCTGGAAATCGACGGTCTGGATGAAGCCACCGTTGAAGCACTTCGCGAGCGTGCGAAAAACGCGCTGACCACGCTGGCGCTGGCTCAGGAAGAAAGCCTGGGAGATACTAAACCTGCCGATGATTTATTAAATCTGGAAGGTTTAGAACGTTTGATGGCTTTCAAACTGGCTGCCCGTGGTGTTTGTACGCTGGAAGATCTCGCCGAGCAGGGCATTGATGATCTGGCTGATATCGAAGGGTTGACCGACGAAAAAGCCGGAGAGCTCATCATGGCCGCCCGTAATATTTGTTGGTTCGGCGACGAAGCGTAATAAACTGTAGCAGGAAGGAACAGCATGACAGATGTGACCATTAAAGCGCTGGCCTCAGAGATTCAGACCTCTGTGGATCGCCTGATACAGCAATTTGCTGATGCAGGGATTCGCAAATCGGCTGATGATTCTGTGACGGCGCAAGAGAAGCAGACCTTGTTGACGCACCTGAACCGCGAACACGGTTCGGCGCCCGACAAGCTGACGCTGCAGCGCAAAACGCGCAGCACGTTAAATATTCCAGGTACCGGTGGTAAAAGTAAATCGGTACAAATCGAAGTCCGCAAGAAGCGCACCTTTGTGAAACGCGACCCGCAAGAGGCAGAACGCCTTGCCGCGGAAGAGCAGGCGCAGCGTGAAGCGGAAGAGCAGGCCCACCGCGAGGCAGAAGAAGCTGCCAAGCGAGAGGCGCAATTAAAAGCTGAACGTGAGGCCGCAGAACAAGCTAAACGTGAAGTCGCTGAGAAAGCGAAACGTGAAGCTGCGGAAAAAGACAAAGTGAGCAATCAACAAACCGACGACATGACAAAAAGCGCCCAGGCTGAAAAGATCCGCCGTGAAAACGAAGCAGCAGAGCTGAAACGTAAAGCGGAAGAAGAAGCACGTCGCAAGCTTGAAGAAGAAGCGCGCCGCGTAGCGGACGAAGCACGCCGTATGGCTGCAGAAAACGAAAAGAACTGGACCGAAACGCCAGACGCTCCAGAAGAAACCAGCGATTATCACGTGACGACGTCTCAGCACGCTCGTCAGGCTGAAGATGATAACGATCGTGAAGTTGAAGGCGGTCGTGGTCGCGGTCGCAACAGCAAAGCTGCGCGTCCGAAGAAAGGCAACAAGCACGCCGAATCAAAAGCCGATCGTGAAGAAGCCCGTGCAGCCGTTCGTGGCGGCAAAGGCGGCAAGCGTAAAGGTTCTTCTCTGCAACAGGGCTTCCAGAAGCCTGTGCAGGCTGTAAACCGTGACGTTATCATCGGTGAAACCATCACCGTTGGCGAGCTGGCTAACAAGATGGCGGTCAAAGGCTCTCAGGTCATCAAAGCGATGATGAAGCTGGGCGCGATGGCGACCATCAACCAGGTCATCGACCAGGAAACCGCACAGCTGGTTGCCGAAGAGATGGGCCACAAAGTTATCCTGCGTCGTGAGAACGAACTGGAAGAAGCGGTAATGAGCGACCGTGATACCGGCGCTGCGGCAGAAGCCCGTGCACCGGTTGTGACCATCATGGGTCACGTTGACCACGGTAAAACGTCTCTGCTGGACTACATTCGTTCAACCAAAGTGGCATCCGGCGAAGCGGGTGGTATTACCCAGCACATCGGTGCCTATCACGTTGAAACTGAAAACGGGATGATCACCTTCCTGGATACCCCGGGCCACGCCGCGTTTACCTCAATGCGTGCTCGTGGTGCGCAGGCAACGGATATCGTTGTTCTGGTTGTCGCTGCCGACGATGGCGTGATGCCACAGACTATCGAAGCTATCCAGCACGCAAAAGCGGCTCAGGTGCCGGTAGTGGTTGCGGTCAACAAGATCGACAAACCTGAAGCGGACATGGATCGCGTTAAAAACGAACTGTCTCAGTACGGCGTAATGCCGGAAGAGTGGGGCGGCGAATCTCAGTTCATCCCTGTTTCTGCGAAAGCGGGTACCGGTATTGATGACCTGCTGAATGCTATTCTGCTGCAGGCTGAAGTTCTGGAGCTGAAAGCGGTACGTAACGGTATGGCCAGCGGCGCGGTTATCGAATCCTTCCTGGATAAAGGTCGTGGTCCGGTGGCAACCGTTCTGGTTCGCGAAGGGACTCTGCACAAGGGCGATATCGTACTGTGCGGCTTCGAATACGGTCGCGTTCGTGCGATGCGTAACGAACTGGGTCAGGAAGTTCTGGAAGCGGGTCCGTCCATTCCGGTGGAAATCCTCGGTCTGTCCGGTGTTCCGGCTGCGGGTGATGAAGTGACCGTCGTTCGTGACGAGAAGAAAGCGCGTGAAGTTGCGCTGTATCGTCAGGGCAAATTCCGTGAAGTTAAACTGGCGCGTCAGCAGAAATCTAAACTCGAGAACATGTTCGCTAACATGACTGAAGGCGAAGTTCACGAAGTGAACGTCGTACTGAAGGCGGACGTTCAGGGTTCTGTGGAAGCGATCTCCGACTCTTTACTGAAACTGTCTACCGACGAAGTCAAAGTGAAGATCATCGGTTCTGGCGTAGGTGGCATCACCGAAACCGACGCGACCCTGGCTGCGGCATCCAACGCCATCCTGGTGGGCTTCAACGTGCGTGCCGATGCCTCTGCGCGTAAAGTGATTGAATCTGAAAGCCTGGATCTGCGCTACTACTCCGTCATCTATAACCTGATCGACGAAGTGAAAGCGGCGATGAGCGGTATGCTGTCTCCGGAACTGAAACAGCAGATCATTGGTCTGGCTGAAGTGCGCGATGTCTTTAAATCGCCGAAATTCGGTGCTATCGCGGGCTGTATGGTTACCGAAGGGACGATTAAACGTCATAACCCAATCCGCGTTCTGCGTGACAACGTGGTTATCTACGAAGGCGAGCTGGAGTCCCTGCGCCGCTTCAAAGATGACGTTAACGAAGTCCGTAACGGCATGGAATGTGGTATCGGCGTGAAGAACTACAACGACGTTCGCGTTGGCGATATGATCGAAGTGTTCGAAATCATCGAGATCCAGCGTACCATCGCGTAATCTTCGTTATGCCCGGTGGCACTGCGTTTACCGGGCCTACGTCCGGGTTGTAGGTCTGATAAGCGTAGCGCCATCAGGCTTCAAAGCGCCACCCGGCAATCATTCTAAAAAGGGGCTTATGGCCCCTTTTTTGTCTTTATCTGGAGAATTTATTATGGCGAAAGAATTTGGTCGCCCGCAGCGCGTGGCTCAGGAGATGCAAAAAGAGATTGCTATCATCCTGCAACGCGAAATTAAAGACCCGCGTCTGGGTATGATGACCACCGTTTCCGGCGTTGAAATGTCCCGCGATCTGGCTTATGCCAAAGTCTTCGTGACCTTTCTGAACGACAAAGACGAAGCCGCAGTTAAAGCCGGCATCAAAGCATTGCAGGAAGCATCCGGCTTTATCCGTTCCCTGCTGGGGAAAGCGATGCGGTTGCGTATCGTGCCGGAACTGACCTTCTTCTACGACAACTCACTGGTTGAAGGGATGCGTATGTCTAACCTGGTAACCAGCGTGGTGAAGCATGACGATGAGCGTCGTGTGAACCCGGACGACAGCAAGGAGGACTGATGAGTCGTCCTCGTCGTCGCGGTCGCGATGTGCATGGCGTGCTGTTGCTGGATAAACCTCAGGGCGCGTCCAGCAACGATGTACTGCAGAAAGTCAAACGTATCTATAACGCGAACCGCGCAGGGCATACCGGTGCGCTGGATCCGCTGGCAACCGGCATGCTGCCGATTTGTCTCGGCGAAGCCACCAAATTTTCCCAGTATCTGCTGGATTCCGATAAGCGCTATCGGGTGATTGCGAAGCTCGGACAGCGTACCGACACCTCTGACGCCGACGGCCTGGTGGTGGAAGAACGTCCGCTGGCCTTCAGCGACGAACAGCTGGCGGCGGCGCTGGACAGTTTCCGTGGCGAAACCCAACAGGTACCGTCGATGTATTCGGCGCTGAAATACCAGGGGAAAAAGCTCTACGAATATGCCCGTCAGGGGATTGATGTCCCGCGTGAAGCCCGGCCGATTAACGTCTATGAGCTGCTGTTTATCCGCCACGAAGGGGATGAGCTGGAGCTGGAAATTCACTGCTCCAAAGGCACCTATATTCGGACGATTATTGACGATCTGGGTGAGAAACTGGGCTGTGGCGCACACGTTATTTATCTACGCCGTCTGGCCGTCAGCAAATATCCGGTTGAGCGGATGGTGACGCTGGAGCAGCTGCAGGCGCTGGTTGAACAGGCGATGGCGCAGGATATTCCTGCCGCTCAGCTGCTCGATCCGCTGCTGATGGCTATGGACAGCCCGGCGTCGGACTATCCGCTGGTTAATATTCCCGAAACATCGGCTATTTACTTTAAGAATGGCAATCCGGTCCGTACAACGGGAGCCCCGCTACAGGGCCTGGTGCGGGTGACGGAAGGTGAAGACGGGAAGTTTCTCGGTATGGGTGAGATTGACGATGAAGGCCGTGTGGCGCCGCGTCGTCTGGTTGTCGAATACCCGGCTTGAGGGCTGTTCTTGCGATAACAGTCAGCTGCGGGTAGAATATCGCCGCTTAATGTCCGCAAAAGTGTTTTAACATTTTCGGGCGTTGCATCAGGGGTCGCTGAATTAGAGATCGGCACCCTTTCTTTCTTTTAAATCTGGAGTTTTAAAATGTCTCTAAGCGTTGAAGCTAAAGCAAAAATCGTTTCTGAGTTTGGTCGTGGCGAAAACGACAGCGGTTCTACCGAAGTTCAGGTTGCACTGCTGACTGCACAGATTAACCATCTGCAGGGTCACTTCTCCGAGCATAAAAAAGATCACCACAGCCGTCGTGGTCTGCTGCGCATGGTTTCCCAGCGTCGTAAACTGCTCGACTACCTGAAACGTAAAGATGTTGCACGTTACTCTTCGCTGATCGAGCGTCTGGGTCTGCGTCGCTAATTCTGCGAGTTTCAGAAAAAGGGGCCTCAGGGCCCCTTTTTTCGACCAGGCGGCAGCAATTCACTAAAAACTCATGTATTGTTGCTATTAATGATCTTCGTGCAGAGGTTCGCGCGGCTAATGAGAGGCTTGATCCGCAGGGGCGGGTAAAGGTTGTCATTAGTCGCGAGGATGCAGGAGATCGGGTCAACTGACGTTATGTCGTGGATATAGCGTCACCTATTGATATAAAGGATAGAATTTTGCTAAATCCGATCGTTCGTAAATTCCAGTACGGCCAACATACCGTAACACTGGAAACCGGCATGATGGCTCGTCAGGCCACTGCTGCTGTCATGGTTAGCATGGATGACACCGCGGTATTCGTTACCGTTGTGGGTCAGAAAAAAGCGAAACCAGGTCAGGACTTCTTCCCGCTGACTGTTAACTATCAAGAACGTACTTACGCAGCAGGTAAAATCCCGGGTGGTTTCTTCCGTCGCGAAGGCCGTCCAAGCGAAGGCGAGACCCTGATCGCGCGTCTGATTGACCGTCCGGTTCGTCCGCTGTTCCCGGAGGGCTTTGTTAACGAAGTGCAGGTTATCGCTACCGTTGTTTCCGTTAACCCGCAGGTTAACCCGGATATCGTGGCGATGATTGGTGCTTCCGCAGCGCTGTCCCTGTCCGGTATTCCGTTCAACGGTCCTATCGGTTCTGCCCGCGTGGGTTACATCAACGACCAGTACGTTCTGAACCCGACTCAGGACGAGCTGAAAGAAAGTAAGCTGGACCTGGTTGTTGCCGGTACCGAAGCGGCCGTGCTGATGGTTGAATCTGAGGCTGAACTGCTGAGCGAAGACCAGATGCTGGGCGCGGTGGTCTTTGGCCACGAGCAGCAGCAGATTGTCATTCAGAACATTAACGAGCTGGTTAAAGAAGCGGGTAAACCGCGCTGGGACTGGCAGCCGGAAGCCGTCAACGAAGCGCTGAATGCGCGCGTTGCTGCCCTGGCCGAAGCGCGTCTGAGCGATGCTTACCGTATCACTGATAAACAAGAGCGTTACGCTCAGATTGACGTGATCAAAGCAGAAACTATCGCGACTCTGATTGCTGAAGATGAAACCCTGGATGCTAACGAACTGGGTGAAATCCTGCACGCTATCGAGAAAAATGCCGTACGTAGCCGCGTACTGGCAGGCGAGCCGCGTATCGATGGCCGTGAAAAAGATATGATCCGTGGTCTGGACGTTCGTACCGGCGTACTGCCGCGTACTCACGGTTCCGCACTGTTCACCCGTGGCGAAACCCAGGCGCTGGTGACTGCGACGCTGGGTACCGCACGTGATGCGCAGAACATCGACGAACTGATGGGCGAGCGTACTGACTCCTTCCTGTTCCACTACAACTTCCCTCCGTACTCCGTCGGCGAGACCGGGATGGTGGGTTCACCGAAGCGTCGTGAAATCGGTCACGGTCGTCTGGCTAAGCGCGGCGTACTGGCCGTTATGCCGACCACGGAAGAATTCCCGTACACCGTTCGCGTGGTGTCTGAAATCACCGAATCTAACGGTTCTTCCTCCATGGCTTCCGTGTGCGGTGCTTCTCTGGCGCTGATGGATGCTGGCGTGCCGGTGAAAGCCGCCGTTGCGGGTATCGCGATGGGTCTGGTGAAAGAAGGCGACAACTACGTCGTACTGTCTGACATTCTGGGTGACGAAGACCACCTGGGTGATATGGACTTCAAAGTAGCGGGTTCCCGCGACGGTATCTCTGCGCTGCAGATGGATATCAAAATTGAAGGCATCACCAAAGAGATCATGCAGGTTGCTCTGAACCAGGCGAAAGGTGCACGTCTGCACATCCTGGGCGTAATGGAGCAGGCGATTAACGCGCCGCGCGGCGATATCTCCGAATTCGCACCGCGTATCCACACCATCAAGATCAGCCCGGACAAGATCAAAGACGTGATCGGTAAAGGCGGTTCTGTGATTCGTGCGCTGACCGAAGAGACCGGCACCACCATCGAAATCGAAGATGACGGTACCGTGAAGATCGCAGCGACCGACGGCGACAAAGCGCAGCATGCTATCCGTCGTATCGAAGAGATCACTGCTGAGATCGAAGTTGGCCGTGTTTACACGGGTAAAGTGACCCGTATCGTTGACTTTGGCGCATTTGTTGCCATCGGCGGCGGTAAAGAAGGTCTGGTGCATATTTCTCAGATCGCCGATAAGCGCGTAGAGAAAGTGACCGATTACCTGCAGATGGGCCAGGAAGTGCCGGTTAAGGTTCTGGAAGTTGACCGTCAGGGCCGTGTTCGTCTGAGCATTAAAGAAGCAGCTGAACAGACTCAGCCTGCCGCTGCACCGGAAGCTCCGGTTGCTGAGCAGGGCGAGTAAGGTTGCCGTTTGCCCTCCGCGTTGGCGGAGGGCGTATTACGGGCAGGACGCCTTGTTTGCAGCCGGGGAACTGGACGTTCATCCAATCGTTGTCTTCGGGAGTGGGAAATGAAGCCTTTTTTGCGCTGGTGTTTCGTGGCGACAGCTCTCACGCTGGCAGGATGCAGCAACTCTGCCTGGCGTAAGGACGCAGTCCTCGCGGTGCCATTGCAACCGACTTTGCAGCAAGAAGTGATTCTGGCGCGCATGGAACAAATTCTTGCCAGTCGGGCTTTAACCGATGACGAACGCGCACAGCTTTTATATGAGCGCGGAGTGTTGTATGATAGTCTCGGTCTGAGGGCATTAGCGCGAAATGATTTTTCACAAGCGTTGGCAATCCGACCTGATATGCCCGAAGTATTCAATTACTTAGGCATTTATTTAACGCAGGCAGGCAATTTTGATGCTGCCTATGAAGCGTTTGATTCTGTACTTGAGCTTGATCCAACTTACAACTACGCGCACTTGAATCGCGGCATCGCCCTGTATTACGGCGGTCGCGCTAAGTTAGCGCAAGATGATCTGCTGGCGTTTTATCAAGACGATCCCAATGATCCTTTCCGTAGCCTGTGGCTTTACCTCGCTGAGCGTAAACTCGACGAGAAGCGGGCGCTTGAAGCACTGAAACAGCGCTTCGACAAATCGGATAAAGAACAATGGGGATGGAACATTGTCGAGTTCTACCTTAGCGACATCAACGAAAAAACGTTGATGGACCGTTTGAAGGCAGACGCAACGGATAACACCTCGCTCGCTGAGCATCTCAGTGAAACCAACTTCTATTTAGGTAAGTACTACCTAAGTCTGGGGGACAAGGACAGCGCTACGGCACTGTTCAAACTGGCGGTCGCAAACAACGTTCACAACTACGTTGAGCACCGATACGCATTGTTGGAATTATCGCTCCTGGGCCAGGAGCAAGATGACCTGGCAGAATCGGACCAGCAATAGCTGACGAACACATCAGCCCATTTTTTGTTTGCCATCACCTTCACGGGTGAGGGCGTTGTTGTTCGTTAATACACCTACTTTGAGCCGGTTCACACTTTTCAATGAAAATTACTCTAAATTTTCACGTTGAGTTATGTAGACTGGCCGCCATTAATTTTGAGGCACACGTACTACATGGCTGAATTCGAAACCACTTTTGCAGATCTGGGCCTGAAGGCTCCCATCCTTGAAGCGCTTAACGATCTGGGTTACGAAAAACCATCTCCGATCCAGGCTGAGTGCATTCCGCATCTGCTGGGCGGCCGCGACGTTCTGGGTATGGCCCAGACGGGTAGCGGTAAAACCGCAGCGTTCTCTTTACCGCTGCTGAACAACCTTGATCCTGAGCTGAAAGCACCGCAAATTCTGGTGCTGGCGCCGACCCGCGAACTGGCGGTTCAGGTCGCTGAAGCAATGACGGACTTCTCTAAACATATGCGCGGCGTAAACGTGGTAGCCCTTTACGGCGGCCAGCGTTATGACGTGCAGCTGCGTGCTTTGCGCCAGGGACCACAAATCGTTGTGGGGACCCCAGGTCGTCTGCTGGACCACCTGAAGCGCGGTACTCTTGATCTCTCTAAACTGAGCGGTCTGGTACTGGATGAAGCTGACGAAATGTTGCGTATGGGCTTCATCGAAGACGTAGAAACAATTATGGCGCAGATCCCGGAAGGTCATCAGACCGCTCTGTTCTCCGCCACCATGCCGGAAGCAATCCGTCGCATTACCCGCCGCTTTATGAAAGAGCCGCAGGAAGTGCGCATCCAGTCCAGCGTCACCACTCGCCCGGACATCAGCCAGAGCTACTGGACTGCTTACGGTATGCGTAAAAATGAAGCGCTGGTGCGTTTCCTGGAAGCAGAAGATTTTGATGCGGCGATTATCTTCGTTCGTACCAAAAACGCGACCCTGGAAGTGGCTGAAGCGCTGGAGCGTAGCGGCTACAACAGCGCCGCGCTGAACGGCGACATGAACCAGGCGCTGCGTGAGCAGACTCTGGAACGTCTGAAAGATGGTCGTCTGGATATCCTGATTGCGACCGACGTTGCGGCTCGTGGCCTCGACGTTGAGCGTATCAGCCTGGTTGTTAACTATGATATCCCGATGGACTCCGAGTCTTACGTTCACCGTATCGGCCGTACCGGTCGTGCGGGTCGTGCTGGCCGCGCGCTGCTGTTTGTTGAGAACCGTGAACGCCGCTTGCTGCGTAACATCGAACGCACCATGAAGCTGACGATTCCAGAAGTAGAGCTGCCGAACGCTGAACTGCTGGGCAAACGCCGCCTGGAAAAATTTGCTGCCAAAGTTCAGCAGCAGCTGGAAAGCAGCGATCTGGATCAGTACCGCGCGCTGCTGGCGAAAATCCAGCCGTCTGCTGAAGATGAAGAGCTGGATATCGAAACTCTGGCCGCAGCACTGCTGAAAATGGCTCAGGGCGAACGTCCGCTGATTCTGCCGCCGGATGCGCCGATGCGTCCTAAGCGTGAATTCCGCGACCGTGACGATCGTTTCGAACGTCGTGGCGACCGCAATGACCGTGGCCCGCGTGGCGACCGTCCGGAGCGTAGCGGCGAAGACCGTCCTAAGCGCGAACGTCGCGATGTGGGCGATATGGAACTGTATCGCATTGAAGTGGGCCGCGATGATGGCGTTGAAGTTCGTCATATTGTTGGCGCTATCGCTAACGAAGGCGATATCAGCAGCCGTTACATCGGTAACATCAAGCTGTTCGGTACCCACTCCACGATCGAACTGCCGAAAGGCATGCCGGGCGAAGTTCTGCAGCACTTCACGCGTACTCGCATCCTGAACAAGCCGATGAACATGCAGCTGCTGGGCGATGCTCAGCCGCGTCCGGACCGTGGCGGCGAACGTCGTGGCGGCGGTGAACGTCGTGAAGGTGGTCGTGCATTCGGTGGCGAACGTCGTGAAGGCGGCCGCAACTTCGGTGAGCGTCGCGAAGGCGGCCGTGGTGATGGTCGTCGTTTCAGCGGCGAACGTCGTGACAGTGCTCGTGCCCCGCGTCGTGATGATGCGTCTGCGGCTCCGCGCCGTGATGATTCCGCTTGCCGTCGTCGTTTCGGTGGCGATGCGTAATTAATGCACTCCGCTAGCGTAAAGTAAATAATACAGCCCCGATCGTGATGATTGGGGCTTTTTTTATTTCCTTTGTACTCGTGTACTGGTACAGTGCTGCGCGTTAACAACGAAAAGCATGATTGACTGGAGATTTCGGCAAATGGCGACACTTACCACTACGGCAACCCGACCGTCCTTGTTTGGCGGCGTGGTGATAATCGGCGGAACCATCATTGGCGCAGGCATGTTTTCGCTGCCGGTGGTCATGTCCGGCGCGTGGTTCTTCTGGTCGCTGGCAGCGCTGATCTTTACCTGGTTTTGCATGCTCCATTCCGGACTGATGATTCTGGAAGCCAACCTGAACTACCGCATTGGTTCCAGCTTCGACACCATCACCAAAGACCTGCTCGGCAAAGGCTGGAATCTGGTCAACGGTCTGTCGATCGCTTTTGTGCTCTATATCCTGACCTATGCCTATATCTCGGCCAGCGGCTCCATACTGCACCATACCTTCTCTGAGCTTTCATTGAATGTGCCGGCGTGGGCGGCGGGCTTTGGCTTTGCGCTGCTGGTGGCTTTTATTGTGTGGTTGAGCACCAAAGCGGTGAGCCGAATGACGGCAATCGTGCTGGGAGCAAAGGTCATCACCTTCTTCCTGACCTTTGGCAGCCTGCTGGGACATGTTGAACCGACGACGTTGTTTAATGTTGCCGAAAAAAATGCTTCCTACACGCCGTATCTGCTGATGACGCTGCCGTTTTGCCTGGCCTCCTTTGGCTATCACGGTAACGTACCGAGCCTGATGAAGTATTACGGCAAAGATCCCCGGACCATTATCCGCTGCCTGGTGTACGGCACGCTGCTGGCCCTCGGACTGTATGTCGTCTGGTTACTGGTGACGATGGGCAACATTCCACGCCCTGAGTTTATCGGCATCGCGCAGAAGGGCGGTAACATTGATGTGCTGGTACAGGCATTGAGCGGAGTGCTCAACAGCCGTAGTCTGGACCTGCTGCTGGTGGTGTTCTCGAACTTCGCCGTTGCCAGCTCTTTCCTTGGCGTCACTCTGGGCCTGTTTGACTATCTGGCGGACCTGTTTGGGTTTGATGATTCGGCTCTCGGCCGTTTTAAGACTGCGCTCCTGACCTTTGTGCCACCGATCATTGGCGGCCTGCTGCAGCCCAATGGTTTCCTGTATGCCATCGGCTATGCCGGTTTAGCCGCAACCATCTGGGCGGCGATTGTCCCGGCCCTGTTAGCCCGCGCATCGCGTAAACGCTTCGGTAGTCCACAGTTTCGTGTCTGGGGCGGAACGCCGATGATTGTGCTGATTCTGCTGTTTGGCGTCGGCAACATTATCGTGCATTTTTTATCGAGCTTTAATCTGTTGCCTGTTTATCAGTAAGCAGAATAATGCCCGGTGGCGCGAGGCTTACCGGGCCTACAGGGAATGAACAGGCCGGATAAGACGCCGCCGCCATCCGGCAAAAAGTGACCCTGTCGACTCGAAGTGAGAATGCCCGGTGGCGCGAGGCTGACCGGGCCTACAGGGAATGAGCAGGTCGGATAAGACGCCGCCGCCATCCGGCAAAAACTACCCCAGCAACTCCTCTTTCACCTGCATCGCTAAATCAAACGAATGCAAACGCGCCTGATGATCAAAGATCTGCCCGTTGACCATCAGCTCATCGGCCTGGGTTTCCCGCAGAATGGATTCCAGCCCATGGCGGATTTTGGCTTTATCCCCCACCAGCGACATGCTGAGCGCCTGCTGTACTCCGTACTGTTCAGAGGCGGACCACAGTTGATGCATATTTTCCACCGGCGGCGGCAGCTGACCGGTTTCGCCGCGACGCAGTTTCACGAATGCCTGTTGCATCGAGGTGAACAGGAATTCGGCATCACGGTTGCTATCGGCGGCGATGATATTAATACATACCATGGCGTACGGTTTCGCTAAGCGTTCGGACGGTTTGAACTGGGTGCGGTAGAGATGCAGCGCCTGGAATAACATATCCGGCGCGAAGTGCGAGGCGAAGGCAAAAGGCAGCCCAAGCTGTGCCGCCAGCTGCGCGCTGTACAGACTGGATCCTAACAGCCACACCGGGATCTTCTCGCCGTAGCCGGGAACCGGACGCACGTGCGGATTGGGATCGCGGGCATCAAACCAGCCCACCAGTTCGGTGACATCGCGCGGGAAGTTATCAACATCCCCACCCATATGGCGGCGGAGCGCCATCATCGTGCGCTGGTCGCTGCCCGGCGCCCGGCCAAGCCCGAGGTCAATACGACCGGGATACAAGGTATTGAGCGTACCGAACTGTTCGGCGATCACCAGCGGTGAATGGTTGGGTAACATCACGCCACCGGATCCCAGGTGCAGCGTCGTGGTATTCGCTGCCAGATAACCGATAAGCACCGAGGTTGCGGCGCTGGCGATGCCAACCATGTTGTGGTGCTCCGCCAGCCAATAGCGGTGATAGCCGCGTTTTTCAGCCAGACGCGCGAGATCCAGAGAGTGTGAGAAGGCCGTTTTGGCGCAAGAACCCTCGGGGATCGGTGCCAGATCGAGCACCGAGAACGGAATAGATTTGTCAGTCATAAAGGCTCACTTTGTTACAGCATCGTCATCAGATTGAAGGTCTTCTTCCAGCCTGGCGCATTCAGCGAGCGTCGGCCAGAAAAGCTGCAGCGTTCATACTGCATGAAAAGACGAAGCATGCTGTTAACAAAGTGAGCTATTTTCAGGACTGCAGTTCCAGCCCGGCCAGCCGTTTCCAGTAACCGTTACAGTCACTGTTGGCGATCAGCGGCAGCGGCGAGGCGCCGTTTTCATTGGCGCGGAAAGCATCAAGCATGGCAAAGGTATCGTTGTCCAGCGGGGACAGGCGCACCATATCGACCAACCCCTGCATCGACGCCAGTTCGTTGCCGAGGTTATAGACATAGCCGCTCATGGTCTGAATACCATTCAGGACAAACACCTGCTGATTTTCCTGGGACAGCACGCTGCGCCCGTTCGGGTACTTGATGCAGCAGGTCTCGCATTCGTCTTTTGGCCGATCTTCGGAACGTGCGGTAAAGCAGCGCGCAGAATAGGCCAGCGGCAGATGGCCGTAGCTCAGGACTTCCACTTCGAACTGATCGCGCAAACCAAGATCTTCGCACTGGGTGAGCAGATTCACCAGCCAGTCGCGAGACAGTTCAACCGGCATACACCAGCGGATCATTCCCTGTTTACGCAGCAGACGCAGGGTGACGGCGTTATAGCAGTTGAGCGCATGTCCGGCGACGAACGGCAGTTTGCGCTCTGCGCACATATTGACGACGCCAAGATCGCTGGCTTCGATCAGAAATTCGCCGTTATCGACATAGCGCTTCAGCTCATTGAGTTCGGAAGAGGCCTGCACCAGCGCAAGCGTGGAGAGCACCACCTGCTTACCGCTGCCGGCCAGCGCTTTCGCCATCTCCAGCCAGTCGCCTGTTTTGGTGGCGCGACGTTTGCTGCATACGGCTTCGCCCAGATAGATCGTATCGGCACTGGAGCGCGCGGCCTGCTGGTAAAAATCTTCCAGCGTCTCCTTCGGCCAGTAGTAAAGCACCGGCCCTAATGAATATTTCATGACTTTTCTCACTGCCATTTACGGTGGTAGGCGCCAAGGGTGGTTTGTGTCCCTTCGGACATCGCACCGAGCGTCTCCATCCATGCGGATTGCGGAATAAAGTTTTGCGGATCGGCTTTGCAGCGGTCGATCGCCTGACGCCAGACTTTCGCCACCTGGGTGACATAGGCCGGGCTGCGCTGACGACCTTCAATTTTCACCGACGCAATATTTGCCGCCATCAGTTCCGGCAGGAGCTCCAGCGTATTCAGGCTGGTCGGCTCTTCCAGTGCATGATAGCGCTCGCCATCTACCAGATAGCGGCCCTTGCACAGCGTCGGGTAGCCCGCATTTTCACCATCCTGGTAGCGATCGATCAGCACTTCGTTGAGGCGTGATTCGAGACCCTGCGGCGTTTGCTGCCAGCGAACAAAGCGCGCAGGGGAACAGGCGCCGACGGTATTTGGCGATTCGCCGGTCAGGTAGGAAGAGAGGTAGCAGCGGCCTTCCGCCATGATGCACAGGCTACCGAAGGCGAAGACCTCCAGCGGCACCGGCGTTGTGCGGGCCAGCTGTTTTACCTGATGAATTGACAGCACGCGCGGCAGCACGACGCGGGCGACATCGAAATTGCGCTGATAGAAACGCACCGCCTCTTCATTGGTTGCTGACGCCTGTACCGAAACGTGGCGTTCAATATGTGGATAACGCTCCGCGGCGTATTCCAGCATGGCGATATCGGCAAGGATTAAAGCATCCGCGCCCAGCTGCGCCGCCATGTCTACCGCGCGCTGCCAGCGGGCATAGCCGTCAGGATGCGCAAAGGTATTGATCGCAATATGCAGCTTACGACGGTGCTGATGCACAAAGCTCACGGCTTCCTGCAGTTTCTTTTCGGTGAAATTAAGACCGGCAAAGTGGCGGGCGTTGGTGTCATCTTTCAGCCCGATATAGACGGCGTCGGCACCGTTTTCGATGGCCGCCTTAAGTGCCGGAAGGTTGCCGGCTGGGCAGAGCAGCTCCATAACTTTTCCTGAAAAATGCGGCCCGAAGGGACGCTGATAGGGTTAATGAGCAGGGATTTTAGTTAACCTTCTGGTGACAATTTTTGATTTGAGGCAGTTAAAAGCGTATTGGCGGCGCCAATAATAGGTACCCGTCGTGGTGATTTTGTTGATTTACGCCGCTATGTCGTTTATTTGATATGGCACAATAGCGGAACTATTGCTTTCATGGAGTAAGGCTTGTGTTGGATAAATTGCGTTCCCGGCTGGTCCACTTTGGCCCGTCTTTGATGAGCGTGCCGGTTAAGCTGGCGCCTTTTGCCCTCAAGCGCCAGGTGCTGGAGCAGGTATTAAGCTGGCAGTTTCGTCAGGCTCTGGAGGATGGCGAACTGGATTTTCTCGAAGGCCGCTGGTTAAGTATTAATGTGCGTGATATCGGTCTGCTGTGGTATACCTCGGTGAGCGATGGGCGTCTGGTGGTCAGCTCTACGGCCGAAGCGGATGTGAGCTTCAGCGCCGATGCCAGCGATCTGCTGATGATTGTCGCGCGTAAACAGGATCCGGATACATTGTTCTTCCAGCGTCGGCTGGTCATCGAAGGCGATACTGAGCTGGGGCTGTATGTAAAAAACCTGATGGATGCCATTGAGCTGGAGCAGATGCCAAAAGCGCTGCGCGTGATGCTGCTGCAGCTGGCTGACTTTGTTGAAGCGGGGCTAAACGGCCCGCGGAAACCTGAACAGACATCGGTAGGTGAGGCATGCTGATTCGAGTTGAAATTGGGATTGATGCACCGGGAATCGACGCGTTATTGCGCCGTACGTTTGGCAGCGATGCCGAAGCGCAGCTGGTGCACGATTTACGTGAAGACGGTCTGATCACGCTGGGCGTGGTGGCGACAGATGATGAAGGGCAGGTTATTGGCTACGTCGCCTTCAGCCCGGTATCCGTTGAAGGCGAAGAGCTGCAGTGGGTCGGACTGGCGCCGCTGGCGGTAGATGAAAACTATCGCGGCCAGGGCATCGGCAGCCAGCTGGTCTACGAAGGGCTGGATTCATTAAATGAGTTTAGCTATGCCGCAGTGGTGACGCTGGGCGATCCGGCCCTCTACGGGCGCCTTGGCTTTGAGCCGGCTGCCCGCTTCGATCTGCGTTGCCGCTGGCCGGATACCGCCGAGGCGTTCCAGGTACGCCCGCTGGCCGATGACGCGCTGGAAGGGGTGCATGGGCTGGTCGAGTACTGCGATCGCTTTAACCGCCTCTGAGGCTCTCCAGCAGAGTCTCAAAAGAACCATCACCGGCAACGAGGCGCTCTTTCTGGCGCTTCGTTAGCTGCTTGATGCGATACTCCAGTCGTAATGCAAGTGAGTGTTCACCAACTTCCTGACTGAACGCCAGCTGCAGCTCGCCTTTTCCCCGCAATGCTTTTGCTCCCTTGCCATCCTGATGCTGACAAAAACGGCGCGCAACATCGGTAGTAATCCCGGTATAAAGGCGATTATCGGCGGTACGTATCAGATAGAGAAACCAGCGCACGGTAGAAAGGTCGGTATGTTAAGGTAGATGCACCATAACATACCGGAGAGTAAAGATGGATACGCTTGCTGCTATCAGCCGCTGGCTTGGCAAACAGCATGTGATTAGCTGGTGCGTTGCCAGTGAGGGAGAGCTGTGGTGCGCCAATGCGTTTTATGTGTATGACGCGCAAAACGTCGCCTTCTATCTCCTGAGTGATGACCATACCCGCCACGGGCAGATGACCGGCCTGCGCGCAAAGGTTGCCGGCACCGTAAATGGCCAGCCGAAAACCGTAGCCCGCATTCGCGGCGTCCAGTTTAAAGGTGAAATTCGCCGTCTTTCCGGCGACGAGGAAGCGGCGATGCGCGCGCGGTACGTCAACCGCTTTCCGATCGCCAGGATGCTGCGGGCGCCGGTCTGGGAAATCCGTCCGGATGAGCTCAAGTTTACCGATAACACGCTGGGGTTCGGCACCAAGTTACACTGGCTCCGTCAATCCGATAGCCAGTGAAGTCGTAACGGGCGTGCAGAGTCTGACATTTCCCGCATACTTTTGTTACCGCGGCATCCGCTGCTGAAGGGTTGATTTTTCAGGGGGCATAATGAGCCAGGTGCTAATAACAGGGGCTACCGGGTTGGTTGGTGGGCACTTGCTTCGACTGTTAATTCAGGCGCCGGGCATTGCGGCGATAACTGCCGCAACCCGCCGCCCGCTGGCGGATGCCGAGGGGGTGCTGAATCCACATGCCCCTCAGCTGAGCGATGCGTTGGCGCAGGTTGTTGACCCCGTCGATATCGTGTTTTGCTGTCTGGGGACTACGCTGCGAGACGCGGGCAGTCAAGCCGCCTTCATTCAGGCCGACTACCAACTGGTGGTGGATACGGCGCTCACCGGGCTCCGGCTGGGCGCGAAGCACATGCTGGTGGTCAGCGCGATGGGGGCCAACCCGCATTCGATGTTCTTCTACAACCGCGTTAAAGGCGAAATGGAAGAGGCGCTGCGTGCACAGCCGTGGACGCGTCTGACGATTTTGCGCCCGTCGATGCTGCTGGGCGATCGCGATAAAAAAAGGGCAAACGAAGCGGTGCTGGCGCCATTGTTCCGACTGCTGCCGGGAAACTGGAAATCTATCCCTGCCCATGAGGTGGCGCAAGCGATGCTGAGCGAAGCGCTGACCCCTGGACGGGAAGGCGTGACGATTCTGCCATCGGCAAAACTGCGTGAAATTGCGACCCGCGAAGGGTAGTATTCTGCGCTTCACATCACCACATCCTTCCTGGGGAATACTATGGCTGGTCAGTCTTCATCTCGGGCGGCATCACCGTTTCAATGGTGGAAGCCCGCGCTGTTTTTTCTCGTTGTTATCGTTGGCCTGTGGTTCGTTAAATGGCAGCCTTACTATGGCAAGGCGTTTACGGCCGCAGAAACCCACAGTATCGGCAAATCAATTTTGGCCCAGGCCGACGCTAACCCGCTGAAAGCGGCATGGGACTACGCGGTGGTCTACTTCCTGGCGGTCTGGAAAGCGGCGGTGCTGGGCGTGCTGCTCGGTTCGCTGATTCAGGTGCTGATCCCACGCGACTGGCTGCTGCGTACGCTGGGTCAATCGCGATTTCGCGGTACGCTCTCAGGTGTGCTGTTTTCTCTGCCCGGTATGATGTGTACTTGCTGCGCCGCACCGGTCGCGGCGGGAATGCGTAAGCAGCAGGTATCGATGGGCGGCGCGCTGGCATTCTGGATGGGCAACCCGCTGCTGAATCCGGCAACGCTGGTATTTATGGGCTTTGTGCTGGGCTGGCAGTTTGCCTTGATTCGCCTGGTTGCCGGGCTGGCAACGGTGCTGATCGTGGCGACGCTGGTGCAAAAATGGGTCAAAGAGGCGGCAACGCAACCGTCAGACCTTCCGGCTGTCGGTGATACCGCACAGGGGCCTTTTTTCACCCGCTGGCTGAGCGCGCTCTGGACCCTGTTCTGGAACACTATCCCGGTCTATATTCTGGCGGTCCTGGTGCTGGGAGCGGCGCGCGTCTGGCTGTTCCCGCATGCCGATGGCGTGGTGGGGAATACCCTGTTCTGGGTGATAGCGATGGCGATAGCCGGCTGTCTGTTTGTCATCCCTACCGCGGCGGAGATCCCTATCGTCCAAACCATGATGCTGGCGGGAATGGGGTTTGCCCCGGCGCTGGCGCTGCTTATCACGTTGCCTGCGGTCAGCGTGCCGTCGTTGATTATGTTGCGTAAGGCTTTTCCGGCGAAAGCGCTGTGGCTGACCGGTGGGTTGGTGGCGCTGTGCGGTGCGGTGACTGGCGGACTGGCGCTGATATAACCCTCCCGGGTCGCGGCGTACACGCCTCACCCGGGCTACGGGATTGGTGGCGCTGTGCGGTGCGGTGACTGGCGGTCTGGGGTTGATATCATTCACCCGGGTCGCGGCGTACACGCCTTACCCGGGCTACGGGGCTGGTGGTGCGGTGCGGTGGCTGGCTGGCGGGCTGGGGTTGATATCATTCACCCGGGTCGCGGCGTAAACGCCTTACCCGGGCTACGGGGCTGGTGGTGTGGCGCGGTGGCTGGCTGGCGGGCTGGGGCTGATATCATTCACCCGGGTCGCGGCGTACACGCCTCACCCGGGCTACGGGACCGGTGGCGCGGTGTGGCGTGCTGGCTGGCGGGCTGGGGTTGATATCATTCACCCGGGTCGCGGCGTACACGCCTCACCCGGGCTACGGGACAGCACATCCGTAGCCCGGCTCAGCGTAGCGCAAGCCGGGGGGCGCGTTTATTTGATATAGGTAAAGGCGGTGGTGACGCGCGACACGCCGCTGACCCGGCTGGCAATATCTGCCGCCGCGCGACCTTCACGTTCCGTGACCAGACCCATCAGGAACACTTCGCCATTCTCGGTCGTTACTTTGACGTTTGACGATTTTACCTGATCGGATCCCAACAGCTGAGAGCGCACTTTTGTGGTAATCCAGGTGTCGGAAGAGGCGGTACCTAAGCCAATCGGCTGGCCCTGACGCACTTCGTTAAAGACTTCCGTTGTCCCTTCGACGCCCATCGCAATTTGCTTCGCGCGCGCGGAGAGGTCTGCCACCGGAGACTGACCGGTCAGCAGGACTTTACCCTGATAGGCCGTCACGTTAATCCGGGCCTGCTTCTTAATTTGCTCGTCTTTCGACAGCGCGCTGTTGACGCGCAGTTCCAGCGTACTGTCATCAACCTGAGTACCTACCGTACGCGGGTCCGTGGCGGCTTTGGTGCCGACAGCGGCCGTTCCGACTACCGCTGCGGCAACGCATCCTTGTAGCAGTAGCGCAGAAAGAATGATGGCAAGGGGCGAGAGAGCCTTCATGTGTTCTCCTTAATCGTCCTGGTGTGGAAAAAGCGTGTTATCAATTAAATCGCACAGGCAGTTAACGGTGAGCATATGCATTTCCTGAATTCGCGCGCTGCGATGGGACGGAATACGTATTTCGACATCCTGCTGCCCCAGCAGACCCGCCAGCTCACCGCCATCGTAGCCGGTAAGTGCGACGATGGTCATATCGCGGGTGACCGCAGCCTCAACGGCTTTCACGATGTCCCGACTATTGCCGCGCGTGGAAATAGCCAGCAGAACATCACCTGCGTGGCCTAGCGCGCGAACCTGCTTGGCGTAGATTTCGTCATGCAGGCGATCGTTGGCAATTGCGGTTAAGACCACATTATCGGTATTTAGTGCAATGGCGGGTAAACCAGGACGCTCTGTTTCAAAACGATTAATCATGCTGGCAGCAAAATGCTGTGCATTGGCGGCAGAGGTGCCATTGCCACAACAGAGGATTTTGTTGCCATTGAGTAACGACTGAACCAGGGTCAAGGCCGCACGAGAGATGGCATCCGGGAGAGCTTCCGCTGCTGCAATTTGGGTTTGAATGCTTTCAGTGAAGCAGGCTTTAATTCTATCGAGCACGGGATCCCTTAATTCATTTACGCTATTCGCCAAAGGCGTTTTTCAGCCATTGGATGTCGTTTCCGGTGAAGGCTACCACATCGAAACGGCAATCCACAGTGTCAAAGCTCCCATTCTGTCGGGAGAGCCACAGGCGAGCAGCCTGGAGGAGTCTTTGTTGTTTTTTTTGCGTGACGCTGGAGGCGGCATCTCCGTAGCTTGCGCTGCGCCGATAGCGCACCTCCACAAAAACGGTTACCGCGCCATCGCGCATGATGAGGTCAATTTCGCCACCTCGCTCACGAGCGTTGGCGGCGATAAAACGCAGACCCTGGCTTTCCAGCCACCGGCGAGCCTGGTTTTCCCAGGCATCTCCGGTCTGTTTGGTTAGTTGGCGGCGACAATCTGTCCGCGCTGGTACTTGAGCCATGACAATTTCCTGTTGATCACGCAGTCCTGCGTGGCCGTCAAATCGCCGGTGTTACCGTTCAGCTCGAAGCCCGGCGTCTGGCGCATCTGGGCGAAATGGTTGGCCAGCGACCAGGCATCCGCGCCCATCGCATACAGGCGCGCCAGCGAATAATCGTTACGCACGGCGGTGAGCGCCTGCTGCATCAGCGCCGGGTTGCTGCCGGCCAGCATCGGGATCTCACTATACTGCAAACCTTCCATCTCAAGGCGGAAATCCGGACCGGCAGTGCCCTGGGCGCTACGGGAGCTGGCGTACAGGGTGACATTACTCTGACTGCCGTTGCGCAGGGCGATCATGGGTTTGATATAGGCAATCTGTTCCGGCGTCGCCAGGATCCAGGCGGCATCGACGCCACCGCTACTGCTCACCGGAGCCTCTTCCGGGTTGCCGGTGGCGCTGTCAGCCGCTGACGGCAGCGTAGAAACGGGCGTTCCGCTCAGAGAGATACCGCTGTTGACGCTGGATTTCAGCTCGGAAGTTGAGCCGAAGCGCTGCTGCAGGACGGTACCACCGCCCAGTTTTAACCACTCGTTGGCAAAGGCGCTCACTACGCGATCGCCGAGTGCGCCGCGAGGTGCCAGCAGCAGCGGCGTTTGTTTGCCCTGATCGTGAATATGACGCGCCGCGTCACGGGCTTCATCTTCCGGCGAAAGGGCGAAATAGCAAATATTGGCGCGATTTTCGACTTTCTCCGGCTGGTTCAGCGCCAGCACGTTGAGCGAGGTGTTGCTCTTGATGACATCCTCGACGTTATCTTTGAGTAGCGGGCCGACGACGAGGGTGGCGCCATCCTGCTGTACCTGCGCGAGCAACTGACTCATGGGTTGCGCGGTGGTGTCGTAAATTTTCAGTTCAGCCGCAGGATTGGCCGGGGCCGTGGCAACCGTCTGGGCCTGCGGGGCGGTGACCGCGGGTTGAGCGCTCGTCGTGCCAGTATTGCTGGTGGCTGGCTGATTCGGCGCCACGGCGGCCTGAGCGGCGGTCGGTGCCGTCACCGGAGCCGGTGCCCGATCGGCTGCCGGCGCCTGCACAGGAGTCGGCGTGGTATTGGCCGAGGTCAGGTCGCCTACTTCCGCCTGCGAAGGGCTCACGACGTCGCTACTGGCGACACTGGCGGCCTGCGCAACCTGGGCAGGAACGGCGCTTCCGGCAACGGTCGGCGCGCCATTTTTCGCTGCTTCAAATCCCTGCTGAATGGTACGGCCGAAGACGGCGGCCTGGCCGTTGAGCGGCAGCAGGAGCGCAATCTTATTGGTTGAAGCCGGTTTATAATTTTGCATATTCACCAGCGCCGTTGGCAACATTTTCGCGCCAGGGTTCTGCGGATAGCGGGTTTGCCAGTCTTTCACGCCGGCTTTGAGCAGAGTGGGATCGTTGCGGTTGTCAAACCACATGTGTTGCAGATCCAGCCATCCCTGGAGCACGTTTTCATCGGCATTGATGATCAGCGCGTTAGCCTGATCCTGGGTCATTGAGGTGAGCGCTTTCCAGGTCGCGTCGATATTCTGCTGCTGTTGTTTCGGCTGACTCAGCAGCGCTTGCCGGGCGATCAGGGCGCGCAGCAGGGTAATTGACGGACGGCCCTGGCTGGCATCAATCTGCGCCTGCCAGTATCGCGGCTGCTGATTGTGCTCAAAACTGGCAGGATCGAGCTTAGCCAGCAGCGCCTGAGCGCCCTGGAAATCGTTCTGCGCCAGCTTCACTTCGACGGCCAGCAGGGATTGTTCGCGGGTCTGGGTGCTGTTGAGATTAGACGGCAGCTGGTTGAACAGATCGATGGCCTGCTGTTTTTTGCCTTCCTGCAACAGTGCACGAATGGCGAGTAATTGCCAGTTGGTCTTGCTATCATTCGAACTTTGCTGCATTTGCTGGAGGTAGTAACTGGAATCTGCCTGTGCCGTACCCTGTAAAAACGCCGTGCTTTGATCCGGGGTATGGGTGCCGCAGCCAGCGAAGATCAATGCAGCCAGCAGTACGGGCAGACAACGCGCGGGTTTAGAACGAAGAAATGTTGACGGTACCATATGTATCCAGTGATATTTTTTTGGCTCAATGCTCAATATTAATTCGGCAATACGGACGAGACAATGAAACAACACGAATCAGCAGATAATTCTCAGGGGCAGCTCTATATTGTGCCCACTCCGATCGGAAATCTGTCTGATATCACGCAGCGTGCCCTGGAAGTGCTACAAGCCGTTGATTTAGTTGCTGCGGAAGATACCCGCCACACCGGTTTGCTGCTCCAGCATTTTGCGATTAACGCCCGTTTATTTGCGCTGCACGACCACAATGAACAGCAAAAAGCTGAAACACTTCTGGCGAAATTAAAAGACGGGCAGAACATTGCGCTGGTGTCTGACGCCGGGACACCGCTGATCAACGATCCTGGCTATCACCTGGTACGGGCCTGTCGCGAAGCGAATATCCGCGTGGTGCCGCTTCCGGGCCCCTGTGCCGCCATTGCGGCGTTAAGCGCGGCGGGCTTGCCTTCCGATCGTTTCTGCTACGAAGGTTTTCTGCCGGCAAAATCGAAAGGTCGCCGCGATACCCTGAAGGCGCTGGAAGAAGAGCCGCGCACGATTATCTTTTACGAATCAACCCACCGCCTGCTGGAAAGCCTGGAAGATATCTGCACGGTGCTGGGAGAATCCCGCTACGTGGTGCTGGCGCGTGAGCTGACCAAAACCTGGGAATCCATTCACGGCGCGCCCATTGGCGAGTTGCTGGCGTGGGTGAAAGAAGATGAGAACCGACGTAAAGGCGAGATGGTGCTGATCGTCGAAGGGTTTAAAGCGCAGGAAGAGGCCCTGCCGGCAGTCGCGCTGCGCACGCTGGCCCTGCTGCAGGCGGAACTGCCGCTGAAAAAAGCCTCTGCGCTGGCCGCGGAAATTCACGGCGTGAAAAAAAATGCGCTGTATAAATATGCCCTGGAGCAGCAGGGATAAGAGACAGGCCCGGGAACTCCGGGCCATCGATCTTATTGGGTCGGCGTGGCTTCAAAAACCAGCGTTTGCAGCGGCTGTAGCGTAATCACCACGGCGTCCTGATATTGCTCCGGAACCGTTGGGTTACTGCCGTAGCGAGCGGTCAGGGTGAACCGGGTTGCTTCGCCCTGAGGAATTTCAAACTCTTTTTTCAGGTTCAGGTAGTAACTTTGCGCTTTATCAGCAGGGTTACGCAGCCCCAGTATCGCCTTGTCTTTGCTCCAGGATGCCCAGCCATATACCTCAAGCGCCGTCGGATCGCCGCCGACCCAGTGTGTATCCACCAGTACGCGGGCATTCTCACGCGACCATTTTGCCGCCTCTGCCAGAACGTCCCACTTGGCTTTGTTCAACATGGACGGCGTGATGTAAAGCTCTTGTAGCTGGGTTCCCGTGGCGAAATAGCTCCACACCTGATCGGCAAAATCGCTGTCGGTCTGCACTTTTTCCAGTCCGTAATAGGCATTCTCTGCACTGACAATGCCATGATACATCAAGGAATTAAGCGGGAATAACGGCCCCTTACGCACGATCGAGCGCCAGGTTTCCGCGTCGCGATAGGTCATCCACTGCTGTACCGGCGTTCCGGGACCGTACAGATTGATATCATCGCCCTGACGCCAGATTGAATCAGCGTAGAACAGCCACGACGGGCTGGCATCGGTGCCGGTCGTCAGGTTGATAAACAGGTTCGGGTTGGCGCTACGCATGTTGTGCAGCAGGGCGATGGAGGCATCGAAATCGGAAGCAAACGGGCTACCCTGAATATGCGAGTTGGCGTTGCCCATGCCGTCCAGTTTGAAGGAGGTGATGTGTTCGTTCTTAATCAGACGGGCGATCTGTTCATTGAAGTTCTTGAAATAACGAGGCCCGGAGAGCGCAAATTTACCGTCGACCGTTTCAAAACCATACTCTTTGGCATGAGAGACGCGAATATCGCGCGGTTTATTGTAACCGCCCCACGGCGAGAGCCATAAACCAACCGAACTATGCAGGCTGTCCGCTTTCTCCCTGACCTTACTGAAACCCTGGCTGAATGCCGGGCCAAATAACCATCTGCCGGTACGATCGTCCCAGCCATCATCCAGCAGGAAAGCATCGAGAGGTACGCCGCGGCCGGTAATAAATGCCTTATCCCATTCATCCATACGCCCCAGCACGTCCTGCTCGGTGTAGGTGGTAAAGAAGCCGATGTCCATCCAGCTATTGTAGTGGAGGTAGGGTTTATAAGGGCGCGGGCGAACGGCATTGATAAACTGGTTAACGCTGCGGCGCAGCTGGCTGGTTTCTGCCACGGTGCCAAACCAGGTGGTATAGCTCACCGGCGTTTCTGGCTGGACGGGCGTTTTAAGTTCGACGTTGAGATGGGTGGTGCCTTCATAGGCATAAGTATTGACGACAGGCTTATTCGGCAACATGAAAAACGTATCGGCAATAATCGGCGAACTGTTAATTGCGCCATCCACGTAAGGCGCCTGCGCCTGCTTTTTGGTCGGGAAGAAGGTGATTTTCGCGACATTCTGCGCTTTACCCACGGCGGCAAGGGTGTAATCGATACTGGCGTACTTGCCTTTCAGCAAATTCAGCGTCATGGTCACGTTGAAATCAGGGTGAGCGTACTCCACCACCAGCGCATTCTCTTTTTTCTCAACGTGTCTGATTTTAAAGTCGGCCGCATGGATAACGGTCTCGTCCGGCAGCGTCAGAAAGAATGGCTCCTGAGGCGACAGCTGATGGCCGGAATGGGTATCTTTAACCACCACAGCCGAGCTGGCATCATCGAATGAGAAAGCCATACTGTCGTTATTCAGGGCATAGTTCGCCGCAAAGGCGCTTTGTGAAATAAACAGGGCGAGCAACGAAACATTGAGCGCTTTTTTCATGGGGCAGAGGTCCTTCGTTTTCGTTTTATCAGCGTTATCCTGTCGGGAATAACGCTGTGGGACAGAGGCGTATCATGACCGCCTGCGAAAGCGATCAGGCTTCAGCGGGCAGCAGTAGACGGCTGGCTGAGCCGCAGACGGTGATTTTGTGTCTGACCACCTCTTTCATGGCATCCATACCGACGCGCATGTAGTAGCGAGGATCGTTACCCTGCGGATTTTCGGCGAACCATTTTTTGACCGCCGCGGCGAAGGCGATTTTTAGCTCGGTGGCGACGTTGACTTTACACACCCCCAGTTCGATGGTGCGGCGGACGTAATCGTCAGGTACGTCGCTGGCGCCGTGCAGCACCAGCGGTACATCCACGATCTCACGGATTTCCGTCAGACGCTGGAAGTCGATTTTTGGCGTTTTGCTATAGAGTCCGTGGGCGGTGCCGATAGCCACCGCGAGGCTGTCAACACCGGTCAGTTCAACAAACCGTTTTGCCTCCTGCGGATCGGTCAGAAAAGCGCTTTCAGCATCAACGCTCATGTCATCTTCCACGCCGCCCAGGCGTCCGAGTTCTGCCTCTACGCTGCAATCACGGGCATGGCAAAAATCCACGACAGATTTCACCAGCCGGACATTCTCAGTAAACGGGAAATGGCTGCCATCGATCATGGCGCTACGGACGCCGGCATTCACTTTACGGGTAATATCTTCCAGCGATTCATGATGATCGAGGTGCAGCGCCAGCGGCATGTCGTAGGTGGTGGAGTAAGCGCTGCATAGTGCATAGATCTCCTCCAGCGCGATGTGCTTAAACGTGCCCGGCGTCCCTGCGAGGATCACCGGCGATCGCATTTCACTGCAGACTTCGAGGATCGCCTGGATCGTCTCGGCGTTATGAATGTTGAATGCCGGGACCGCATAGCCTTTTGCCTGGGCGTCCAGCAGGAGATATTTTGTTGAAATAATACTCATGATGCGTTCCTCTCAAGCATTCCAGGGGTGAATGACGACACCCTGCACCACGCGGTTAACCGTACCGCTGGCGGAAGGGGTATCCGGCGTATTGCCAACGCGGATAGATTGTGCGAGCGCAAATGTCTGGGCGTACATCAGAAAGCAGAACGCCTGCTCAACATCGCTGAAGACGCGGGAAGCCGACGGTAAAAGGATGTGTGGGCCAGCTTTGACAGCGGCAGCGCTTTCGGCGGCTATCGCCACCACGCGCATGGCCTGGTTGTCGCGACGCAGTTCGGCCAGTAGATCGAGATCGTACTGACGGGTATAGGGATGGCTGGACACCATCACCACCACCAGCGTTTCACTATCCACCAGCGATTTAGGGCCGTGGCGGAAGCCGACCGGAGAGTCATAAAATGCCGCCAGTTTGCCGGCGGTCAGCTCCAGGACCTTGAGGGCCGATTCACGCGCCGCGCCCTGTAATCCGCCGCTGCCAAGATAGACGATCCGTTTCCACGGCTCATCACCAAATACACCATCGCTAAAATCACCCAGCGACGTGAGGATCGTTTGGCAACGATCCGCCACGTCACGGAAGGTTTTGCTGTTGATCTTCTCCGGTGCGAATACCGCAAGGCAGCTTGCCATCATGGTGGTGATACTGCTGGTCATTGCGAAGCCGCGGTCGTGTGTTTCTGCCGGCATCAATAGCGCAAAGGCGTTATCGCTGTTCACCGCATTTTGGTACAGGTTGCCGGCTTCATTACAGGTAATCGACAGGTGGTAGCATTCCGGTACGAACTGATTGGCCAGCTCAACGGCGGCGACGCTCTCCGGGCTATTGCCGGAGCGGGCGAAGGAGACCAGCAGCAGCGGATGCGCGGCGTTAAAGTAGTCCATGGGGTTGCTGACCAGGTCAGTGGTCGGGATCGCGCTGATATTTTTTCCGCTCTGGCGCGACAGCCAGGGCGCGATGATCTCGCCGATAAAGGCAGAAGTGCCAGCACCAGTCAGGACAATCCGCAGATCGTTTTTCCGCAGCAGCGGGGCGAGGAAGCTGTCGATCGTTGCACGATTATTGTCGATGTTGTTGAGTGAGCGAAGCCAACAGGAGGGCTGTTGACGAATCTCTGCTTCAGTCCAGGTGCCAGTCGAGGCACAGGCGGCGGTATAGGTTTCAGGCATAACTCGGTCCTTAGTCGTGTGAATTCCACATCAGACGCTGGCAAAAATGTCGCTATCTTTCGTTTCGTTTCACTTATTCATGTGGTCAGTTAGATAAAATCTATAGGAAAGAAATCGAAAGTTCAACGAAAGCAGTTGGAAATAAAACGAAAACTGTGACCTTTAAGAGAATTTTGTTTTTAACACTATGATAAATAATGTTTTATTTAATTTTATTATCTGTTTGTCGCTATTTTAGAAAGAAAAGGAAAGGCCTTTCGGCACCAGGTCGAAGGCCAATGTGATGCATAACGAAAGGATTAAAGAGGGAGAGCCTGTCCCTGAACCCAGATCTTTTGCAGATGCAGGTTGTCATCCAGCGCAATAACGTTCGCGCACTTTCCCGTCCGCAGCGATCCCAGCCGATCGTCGATACCCAACAGACGAGCAGGGTGGAGCGATGCCATATGAATGGCCTCTTCTGGCGCGGCCCCTGCTTGTTCAACCATGTTGCGAACGGCGGCATCAAGAGAGAGCGTGCTGCCCGCGAGGCCACCGGCAGCGGTACGTACGATGCCCTTACGCATTTCTACCTCTTCGCCGCACAGCGAATAGTGGCCATCCGGCATGCCAGCTGCCCGCATCGCATCGGTGATCAGGACCAGCCTCTCTTTGGCGCAGCGGCAACACAATTGCATGGCGGCAGGGTGGACATGATGGCCATCGGCGATAAGTTCCAGCCATGCGTGCCGGCTGGTTAACCCGGCACCGACCATCCCAGGCTCCCGATGATGTAATCCGCTCATGCCGTTGTAGCAATGCACCAGCCCATCGGCGCCTGCGGTAAATGCCGCTTGGGTCTGTGCATAGGTAGCGGCGCTATGGCCCAGCATGACGCGGATACCCTGCTGTTTAAGATGGTGAATCGCCCGTATGGCATCCGCTTTTTCCGGCGCCAGGGCCACGACCCGCAGCGTTTTCCGGGAGCGAGCAATCAACGTATCCAGCTCGGCGATATCCAGTTCACGGAACAACTCAGGGGGATGGGCGCCTTTATTCTCTGGCGTGAAATAGGGGCCTTCAAGATAGCTCCCCAGTACCAGGGCGCCGGGGCCGCCGGAAAGCGTGCGCCGGGCGATACGTTCCAGCGCACGGTGGATGGCCTGCAACGGCGCGGTGACGGTGGTGGGGAGCCAGGCTCCCACTCCCTCGCGAATTTTATACATCGCCAGCCTGTCGAGTGCTTCCGCTGCCTCGTCCATCACATCCATGCCCGCGCCGCCGTGAACATGCGTATCGATGTAGGCCGGGCAAAGCAGATCGGCATCGCGAGCGGTGACGCCAACCGGGATGGGCTCGATGGCGGTGATTACGCCCGCGTCCATACGAAGCTGATGATCGGCAAGCCAGCCCTGCTCGGTTAGCAAGCGTCTGGCACGCAGAATGTGCGTCATATTCCTTCCTCAACCGGTTTTTCTTCGCGACAGCGCGCCAGTTCATCGACCAGACTGGTTAACCCGCGATGCCCGCATTCCAGCGCCTGCAGGCGAAACGCCTCGCTGTTCAGCCCTTCTCGTTCCAGCACCATTTCAAGCAGTAGCTGCAAATTCGTGCCGGTAATCACCTCGCGCCCGGGTTTTTGCATTGCCAGCGTCGAGGCTACGCGAAAGGGGGTTCCCCCCAGGAGATCGGTCAGAAAAACGATATCGTTCTGCGCATCCAGTGCGTTGACTGCCTGCTCAAGCTGCGCAGTCAGCAGGGCCGTGGTTGAGGTTTCTGGAAAGTCGATAGCAATAAACTGCGATTGTTCACCCAGAATTTGCTTCATCGCCATTTCCATACCGCTGGCAAAGCCGCCATGCCCCGTCAAAATAATGCCTAACATCGAATACCTCTTTGTCTTTACAGGAAGTGGCAGAATTTACCCACAACGCCCAGCACAACGGTGAGCGCGATAAGGCGCAACGGGCTCCAGCCGCGGCGCACCAGCCAAAACATGGTCAGGGTATAAACCAGCGGCAGAAACGCCGGCATCAGTTTATCGATGACATCGGTTTGCAGTTTCACCACCGCATCACCCGCGGTGATCTCCAGCGTGGTGCTGAGGCGGACATAGGTGGCCACCAGCGCGCCAATGACCGTCATGCCAACAATCGACGCCGCGTGTCCGACTTTTTTGGTATTGGCTTTAATCAAAGGGATCGCCGCCACCCCCATACGATACGCGTAGTGCGCAAGACCAAAGCGCAATCCGAGATGGACCACGTTAAACAGCACAATAAACACCACCGCGCCGAGGATAGAGCCTTGTAGCGCGAGGCTGGCCCCAATCCCGCCGCAAATGGGCAGTAGCGTCAGCCAGAACATTGCATCGCCAATCCCGCCGAGCGGGGCACCCACGGCAATTTTGGTGCTCTGAATGCTGTTGACATCCTGCTTGGAGCGTTCCATGGCGAGAATGATGCCGATAACAAATGTCACCAGGAAAGGGTGGGTGTTGAAGAACCCCATATGCCCTTTCATGGCTCGCGCCAGGTCGCGTTGATTGGTATGGATCTTTTTCAACGCCGGCAGCAGACCGTACAGCCAGCCTGAAGCCTGCATACGTTCATAGTTGAACGAGGCCTGCAAAAGCATGGAGCGCCAGGCGACGCGGTTAATGTCTTTTTTCGTCAGCTCCGCACCGAGACTCTGGTCTTCGTAGACGTTTTCATTCACGCCGGAAAGCAGCGTCTCTTCAGGGGCGGAGACGCCTGGCAGAGTGGTTTGATTAGATGCCATCTTCGAATTCCTCTTTCTGTGCCGCAGATGCAGTCGGTTCAGGAGATTTACGCAGCAGGTCTATTAGCGCCATTGCCAGCGCCGCGGCGGCAATGGCCAGCACCGGTAGCTTCAGCCAGGCTGCGGCGACAAAACCGATGATAAAATAGGGGATATAGACGTTTTTCATCATGATTTTCAGCAGCACGGCGAAGCCGATAGCAGGCATAATGCCGCCAGCCACCCCGAGACCGTCGATCAGGCGCTCAGGCAGGACATCAATGGCCGTTTTCGCATGTTCCGCGCCGAAATAGATCGGCAGAAAAGCACAGAGAAAATAGAAAACCCCCAGCGCCAGCAGCGCCAGATAGTTCACCCGTTCAATACCGCGGGTATCGGCATTCGCTGCCATACGGTCGCAGCGGGACATCACGCCTGACATCACCGAGAACAGGAAGGTGATCCCCATTTGTACTGCGACGGCGAAGGGCACGGCGACACCGACGGCAACGTCAGGTTTCACGCCGGTGGTAATGGCAAAGGTGGTGCCGACGATGGTGCCGATAATCACGTTTGGCGGCTGAGCACCGGCCAGCGGGGCCAGCCCCATCCAGACCAGTTCCAGCGTACCGCCGGTTAAAATACCGGTATGCAGATCGCCGAGAATCAGGCCAACCAGCGGGCCGAGCACCACCGGGCGATGCATGTGTGTTAAGCCATTGAACATATCCAGGCCCGCAATAAAGGCCAGAATGCCCAACGCAGATGCCTGCAACAGACTGATTTCCATTATGAATCCCTCAGAGTAGTTTAAAGAGATCCAAAGCGGGTTCTGTCGGAACGCCCTGAACAAAGCATTCCACCCCGGCGGCCTTCAGGCCGTTAAACGCCGCAATATCGTCAGCGTCTACAGAAACCGTTTTGGCAATGTGTTGTTTGCCATTGGCGTAGTGCATATTGCCTATGTTGATACGTGTGACGGGAACGCCGCCTTCGACCAGGCGTAAGAAATCGGCGGGTGTTTTGCAGACCAGCAGAATCTTTTGTCGATCGGCGGCGCGGTGGATATTGTCGATAACCTTTTGCAGTGACCAGAATCGTACGGCGATCCCTTCCGCCAGGACCATTTCCATCAGGTTCTGTTGTACCGGGTCTGCAGCAACCTCATCATTGGCCACCAGTACCAGGTTCGCTCCGGCAAATCCGACCCACTGGACACCCACCTGACCGTGGATCAAACGTTCATCAATACGGCTTAAGACAATGTTTGGCATCGCGTTTTCCTCTTCGTTGTTATGCGTTATGGGACGTCATGCCCACACAGGCGGCGTGGTACTGCTGCAGTATGTCCTGAATGTGATCGAGGATGAGTTCTCGCGGCTCCGCCTTGAGATCGCCCTCGCGAACTTTGATGTACTGCAGCGGCATATACTGACTGAGGAGCGGCAGCGGGAGCGGCCAGTCCGCGAGATTACGCACCAGGCGGGTAAACGCCTCATCGATTTGCCTATCCGGCCAGTAGTAGCGCACGCGGTCTGAATAGCTATAGCCTCGCGCCAGACGCCGCGCATGGCCATCGCCGTGATAGTGGTTTTGCCAGTATTCCGGGCGATCGAGCATCACGTTTTCCAGCACCTGACGCAGTCCGGAGCAGGCCTTCGCAGGCAGCAGTTCTTCCTCGATTGCCGCCAGTGAGAACAACGCTTCACGCAGGGCGAAGGTGAGCGCCGGGCCAACCTTCAAAATAGCAAAGTGATCTTTAACCAGCTGCCGCAGCGCCTGCGGCGTCTGGTAATCGGTCGAGTGGGCTTCAAAGACCAGCGCGTCATAGTCTTCAACCATGGCGCTAAGCGCTTTGGCTCGCAGGGGTTGATAGTCGATGATATGCGTGTGATCGAATTCGACGCCGGGCTGTACCACTAACCCGACGATACGTGTCCAGATGTGGGTCAGCCCGCGTAGCTCAAAGGCATGCCGATGTGCTTCCAGCGTCGCACGCGCGGCATCAGGCGTCGTGACCTGTAGTTCGGTCAGGGTTTCATGGGCCCCGCCTGGGACGGGGACTTCGGTGCCGATGACGTAGACCAGGTCAGATTCGCCAAAACGTTCGCGACAGGTCTCTTCCGCCACCTGAGCCAGCCGCGCGGCGCGTCCGGCGACGATGTCATCGGTTAGCGGTAACGGATCGCCTTCGCAGGACATACTGCAATCGAGGTGGATCTTTTTAAAACCGGCGGCGACGTAGCTTTTTATTAAATCATCGGCATTCGCCATCGCCTGGGCAGCAGGCAGGGTTTGCCAGCGGTTGGGCCCAAGATGATCGCCGCCGAGGATCAACTGTGATTGAGGAAAATCGAGCGAATCGGCGAGCTGGTGGACAAAGCCGCGGAAATCAGCCGGCGTCATGCCGGTATAACCGCCAAACTGATCGACCTGATTGGATGTGGCTTCAATCAGTAGCGGGGTCTGCTGCGCCCGGGCGTAACGAATGGCGGCCTCAAGTACCAGTGGATGGGCGGAACAGACGGCATAAATACCGTTGCCCCCACCTTGTTTATGCTGCGCCACCATTTTTGTCAGATGTTTCACTTTCCTCTCCATTTCGGATGGTAATGAGATTAATCTTTCGTTTTATTTCATTTAATACTGCTTCATGGTGGTGTAAAAATAAAACGAAAGATAATAGTTTTCCGATCTGTTTCACAAAAGAAACATAATGAAAGGTTTCAGCGAGGGGCGTTACGCTTCCCCCTGGCGTTGTGGGGCTTGCTTTCCGCTAAAAGAAAGGTGTTAATAGGGGAATCGAAATGAAACGAAAGATTTGATGAAAGGAATACTTATGAGCGGCAGCGACTCTTCTGCAGATAAGCGCACCAGCGGCACCAGTGAAAGGCGGGAGCAGATTATCCAGCGCTTACGGCAGCAGGGAAGCGTGCAGGTGAACGATCTTTCCCTTTTATACGGCGTCTCGACGGTCACCATTCGCAACGATCTGGCCTTCCTTGAAAAACAGGGGATTGCGGTTCGCGCCTACGGTGGCGCGCTGATCTGCGATGGGACCATGCCGGCTCCCGAACCGTCGGTGGAAGATAAAAGTTCGCTCAATACCGCAGTGAAGCGCAGCATTGCGCGGACGGCGGTAGAACTGATTCAGCCGGGGCATCGCATTATTCTCGACTCCGGGACCACCACCTATGAAATCGCCCGCATGCTGCATCAGCATTCGGACATTATTGCGATGACCAACGGGATGAATGTGGCGAATGCGCTACTGGCTGCCGAAGGGGTAGAACTGTTAATGACCGGCGGACATCTGCGCCGTCAGTCGCAGTCGTTTTATGGCGATCAGGCCGAACAGTCTTTGCTGAATTACCACTTCGATATGCTTTTTCTTGGCGTCGACGCCATCGACCTCGATCGCGGTGTGAGCACCCACAATGAAGATGAAGCCCGCCTGAACCGACGGATGTGTGAAGTGGCGGAACGCATTATTGTCGTCACCGATTCCACCAAATTTAATCGTTCGAGCCTGCATAAGATCATCGATACGCAACGCATTGATATGATTATTGTCGATGAAGGGATTCCGACGGAAAGCCTGGAAGGACTGCGTAAGAGCGGGATTGATGTGCGGCTGGTGAAGCGCCAGGAGGCGGCATAGACCCCCTTCCTGAGGGAAGAGAGTCTGCGGTCAGGCGGCTGGCGTCGCGCCGCCCGACGGGCAATCAGGTCACCGGCGCCGGATTAAAGACCGCCAGTTGATTATGCAGGCCCCACCGATCGGAGAAGGTTTGCTTGCGGCCGCTGGCGACATCAAGAATCAACCCGAACAGCTTCTGGCCAACCTCTTCAATCGTCTCTTCGCCGGTGGCGATAGTCCCGGCGTTGATATCCATTAAGTCATACCAGCGGTTTGCCAGCTCGGTACGGGTTGCCATCTTGATGACCGGCACGGCGGCCAGGCCATATGGCGTGCCGCGCCCGGTTGTAAACACCTGGACCGTAATCCCGGAAGCAACCTGCTGAGTGCCGCAGACAAAGTCGCTGGCCGGCGTCGCTGCGAAGATCAGGCCGCGTTTGGTTGGGCGTTGACCCGGTGAGAGGACCTCGGCAATCGCGCTCTTGCCGGATTTGGCGATCGAGCCCAGCGCTTTTTCCACCACGTTCGCCAGGCCGCCTTTCTTATTGCCGGGGGAAGGGTTGGCGCTGCGATCGGTTTGACCTGAATCGAGATAGTTATCGTACCAGGCCATCTCTTCGAGCAGACGCTTACCCACTTCTTCGTTGATGGCCCGCGGCGTCAGCAGATGGATAGCATCGCGAACTTCAGTCACCTCAGAAAACATGACGGTTGCGCCACAGCGGACCAGCAGGTCGGAGGCATAGCCGACCGCCGGGTTGGCGGTCACCCCGGAAAAGGCATCGCTGCCGCCGCACTGCATGCCCACCACCAGTTCAGAAGCCGGACAGGTTTCACGCTGACGGGCATTCAGTTTTGCCAGATGTTGTTCCGCTACCTGCAAAATATCGTCAACCATTGACTGGAACCCGACATGCTGTTCATCCTGCAGGCGGATGATACTGGCGCTGTCGACGGCGACGGGCTCGACATCCTCGCTGCCCTGAAGCAGGCGTTCCGGCTGGAGCTTTTCACAGCCGAGCCCCACCACCATGACTTCACCGCCGAAATTGGGGTTCAGCGCGAGGTTATGGATTGTGCGAATGGGGATCACGGCGGCCGGGGCGTTGATCGCCACGCCGCAGCCATACAGGTGGTTGAGAGCGACCACGCCGTCGACATTCGGGTATTTCGGCAGCAGGTCTCGTTCAATAATTTTCACCACATAATCGACGACGCCGGCGACGCAGTGCACGCTGGTCGTGATACCGAGCAGGTTTCTGGTTCCGACGCTGCCATCGGTGTTGCGATACCCTTCAAAGGTGTAGCCGGTCAGCGCAGGCAAAGGCTGCGGAATTTTGTTTGCCAACGGCAGCGTGTTCAGCGGCGGCGCCTTCGGCAGTTCGACCAGCGATTCGTCAATCCAGCTACCCTGCGGGATATCACGCACCGCGTAGCCAATGACTTCGCCATAGCGGAGGATTTCACCGTGCACGGGAATATCAACCAATGCCACTTTGTGACCTTGCGGAATATGCTCGATGAGCGTTAGCCCATCAGGGAAACGCGTTCCGGCCTTTAAACCTCGATCGTTAACAATAATCGCTACATTATCCGTCTCGTGTACTTTTATATAAAACGCCGTCGGCGATTCTTGTCTGATTTCAATGTCAGCCATTGTCCAGTATTCTCCAGCAAGGTGCGAATAATAAAATAAAACGGCTATTCAGTTTCTGATGAACGAATTTCCTGGGCCAAGAATGTCAGGTGTTTTGCTTGAGATGTGTGATCCCAGTCACTCATTGTTGCGGGAGCAAATCCGCTGCCGGGGGCAATCCATGGAACTGTGCATCAGCGCCCACTGATTATGGCGTATGCACAATTTTAATGATTATTTATTCTATTTTATGGGGTTTATGCACGGTGTTCTATTGTCGTGAGCTGATTATACTGAGTCATGCTTACTATGCGCCGGATGAGTAAATATATGCTTCTTATCGCGGTTTATACATTAAGAGATCCGCCAATAATAAATAAATGAAGCGACAGGCTCTGATTCAACGCAGCGCGAATCTTCGGCGGATGTCTGGCCTGATGGCAATGAATTATCCCCCGTTTATTGTCGGCGACATTCAATATATGGAACTGCAGAAATAATTAACGGTTAAGCGACAAGGTATAAGTGATGAATAACGATATCTTTCCCAACAAATTTAAGGCGGCGCTGGCGGCGCATCAGATTCAAATTGGCTGCTGGTCCGCTCTGGCCAGCCCCATCAGCACCGAAGTATTAGGCCTGGCCGGTTTCGACTGGCTGGTACTGGACGGCGAACATGCGCCGAACGATATCTCTACCTTTATCCCCCAACTGATGGCGCTGAAAGGCAGCGTCAGCGCGCCGGTTGTGCGCGTACCGACCAACGAACCGGTGATCATTAAGCGCCTGCTGGATATTGGTTTCTATAACTTTCTGATCCCGTTCGTGGAAAGCGAAGAAGAAGCGATCAACGCCGTCGCCGCCACGCGCTATCCGCCGGAAGGGATTCGCGGCGTCTCCGTGTCGCACCGCGCCAACATGTTTGGCACGGTGCCGGATTACTTCGCGCAGTCGAACCAAAACATCACCATCCTTGTGCAAATTGAAAGCCAGCAGGGGGTGGACAACGTTGATGCGATTGCCGCTACGGCGGGCGTCGACGGTATTTTTGTCGGCCCAAGCGACCTGGCCGCCGCGCTGGGACATCTGGGCAACGCCTCTCACCCGCAGGTCCAGCAGGCTATCCAGCACATCTTTGCGAGCGCGAAAAAGCACGGCAAGCCGAGCGGCATTCTGGCGCCGGTAGACGCGGATGCGCGCCGCTATCTGGCATGGGGCGCGACCTTTATCGCCGTCGGCAGCGATCTGGGCGTATTCCGCTCCGCCACGCAGAAACTGGCTGATTCCTTTAAGAAATAACCGTCACCGGAATAAGAGAGAAAGACATGACAATGAAAGTTGGTTTTATTGGCCTTGGCATCATGGGTAAACCCATGAGTAAAAACCTCCTCAAAGCGGGTTACTCATTGGTGGTTGCCGATCGTAATCCGCAAGCCATCGCAGAAGTGATTGCCGCAGGCGCTGAAACCGCCGCTTCGGCGAAAGCGATAGCTGAACAGTGTGAGGTGATCATTACCATGCTGCCGAACTCCCCGCATGTGAAAGAGGTGGCGCTGGGCGACGGCGGCATTATCGAAGGGGCGAAGCCGGGCACCGTGCTGATTGATATGAGCTCTATCGCGCCGCTGGCGAGTCGCGAAATCAGCGATGCGCTAAAGGCGAAAGGCGTAAATATGCTGGATGCGCCGGTCAGCGGCGGCGAGCCGAAAGCCATCGACGCTACTCTGTCCGTCATGGTTGGCGGCGATAAAGCGATTTTTGACCAATATTATGACCTGCTGAAAGCGATGGCGGGCTCTGTCGTGCATACCGGCGATATCGGTGCCGGTAATGTGACCAAGCTGGCCAACCAGGTGATCGTGGCGCTGAATATTGCGGCCATGTCTGAAGCCTTGACCCTGGCGACCAAAGCTGGCGTGAACCCGGATCTGGTGTATCAGGCAATCCGCGGCGGTCTGGCCGGCAGCACCGTGCTGGATGCCAAAGCGCCCATGGTGATGGATCGCAACTTTAAACCGGGTTTCCGTATCGATTTGCATATCAAAGATCTGGCGAATGCGCTGGATACCTCCCACGGGGTGGGCGCACAGCTGCCGCTGACCGCGGCGGTGATGGAGATGATGCAGGCGCTGCGCGCGGACGGTCTGGGTACCGCCGACCACAGCGCGCTTGCGTGTTACTACGAAAAACTGGCGAAAGTGGAAGTCACTCGCTAACAAGAAGGGCGCAGGACGCCCTGTCATTCTTGCCTTGCGCGGCACTGTCAGGCTAATCACTATGAAAATCGTAATCGCCCCAGACTCGTATAAAGAAAGTCTCTCGGCCACTGAGGTTGCACAGGCTATAGAAAAAGGTTTTCGGGAGATTTTCCCCGATGCGCTCTACGTGAGGGTTCCGCTCGCCGATGGCGGAGAAGGGACTGTTGAGGCGATGATCGCCGCGACCCAGGGAACCAAAATGAGCGCGTGTGTGACGGGGCCGCTGGGTGTACCGGTTGATGCCTGCTGGGGGCTTTCCGGGGATGGTCAAACCGCATTTATTGAAATGGCGGCGGCCAGCGGGCTGGGGCTGGTGCCTCCCGCGCAGCGTAATCCGCTGTTGACGACCTCGCGCGGCACCGGTGAGCTGATTTTGCAGGCGCTGGAGCATGGGGCGAGAAATATCATTATTGGCATTGGCGGCAGCGCGACCAACGACGGGGGGGCAGGGATGGTGCAGGCGCTGGGCGCGCGGCTTCGCGACGCGAACGGCGTGGATATTGGCGACGGCGGTGGCAGTCTTGCCTGCCTGAATTCGATTGACCTGTCGGCGCTGGATGTTCGTTTGCAGGGATGTTCAATTCGCGTGGCCTGCGATGTCTCTAACCCACTGACTGGCGAGACGGGCGCTTCGTGGATTTTCGGCCCGCAAAAAGGAGCGACGCAAGCGATGATCCTCGAGCTGGATCGTAATCTTGAGCACTATGCCGATGTCATTAAGCGAACCCTGCGCGTCGATGTCAAAGAGGTCGCCGGAGCCGGTGCCGCAGGCGGCATGGGCGCGGCGCTGATGGCATTTCTGAATGCTGAATTACGTAGTGGTATTGAGATTGTGACCCAGGCGCTGAATCTGGAAGAGCATATTCTTGACTGTTCGCTGGTGGTGACCGGTGAAGGACGGCTCGACAGTCAAAGCATTAGCGGTAAGGTGCCGGTCGGCGTCGCGAGCGTGGCGAAAAAATACCATAAGCCGGTGATTGGTATTGCCGGTAGCCTGGCCCGCGATGTCGGCGTGGTACATCAGTATGGCATCGACGCGGTATTCAGCGTGCTGACCACTATTACGAGCCTGGAGGAGGCCTTTCGCGGCGCGTCGGACAATATTTATCGCGCTTCACGGAATGTTGCCGCGACTTTGCAGGTCGGGATTGTGATGGAAGGATGACAACCGGCGGTAAACCTTTTATACTTCGCGCCGAAGCTGACCAGACAGTCGCCGCTTCGTCGTCGTCCTCTTCGGGGGAGACGGGCGGAGGGGAGGAAAGTCCGGGCTCCATAGGGCAGGGTGCCAGGTAACGCCTGGGGGGGAAACCCACGACCAGTGCAACAGAGAGCAAACCGCCGATGGCCCGCGCAAGCGGGATCAGGTAAGGGTGAAAGGGTGCGGTAAGAGCGCACCGCGCGACTGGTAACAGTTCGCGGCACGGTAAACTCCACCCGGAGCAAGGCCAAATAGGGGTTCACAAGGTACGGCCCGTACTGAACCCGGGTAGGCTGCTTGAGCCAGTGAGCGATTGCTGGCCTAGATGAATGACTGTCCACGACAGAACCCGGCTTATCGGTCAGCTTCCTCATTCACCGAAAACCCCCGTCAGTAATGGCGGGGGTTTTTGCTTATTGCATAGAAATAAAAAAAGATGAATGACTGTCCACGACGCTATCCCTAAAGACAAAGCGTCTTAGCGGTTAGCTTCAACTCGTTCAATGAGCAATACCCTTTTTCACTAGTCATCATCGTACCCACCCAAGATACTTTCGCCTCCGCCGCTCTGAAGCGGGACAATCACATCATCCATGAAGTCCTTTCTTTGATATTTCACAGACCGGATGAAAATCTACGAAATATTCATGCAACGAATATTTTGAAATTGCGTTTTATTTTTATTGAAAATAACTTCCTTGGTGTGGGCGTTATTTGTACAATAGATTACGTATGAGGGAAAATTCACAACAAGCAGAGGGACTTATGCAGCAATACACTAATGAACTTACCGCCGAAATACTGGCAGCCTTTGACCAGTCACCATTCACAGCTGAGCAGCTCGCGGAAATGAACGAAGAAGCCCGTAGCCTGATCGCTGAAAGAAATGACTACAACCTCGCTCATCCAGTTACAGCCGCTTATCTGGTCGCTACAGAAGGCAGCTTAACACGCGATGGAGGAACGGTTTTCAGTGAATACAACGGGCAGCAGATCGAAATTGAGGGCGGTGTACGGCTAAATGTTTCTCTTGTGGGTGATGAGGTTCGTTATCCGGATGGAGCCTCCGCGAAGATTAGCACCGGGGCAGGAAATACTTCTGGTGACTCCGTCGCTCTTGTTGGTAGTTCACTCGATAACGGCGACGAAATAATCAGTAGCCCTCAGGGAAGTGTCAGAAGGTCAGTCCGGGCCGGAGAATCCTTACCAGAAAACTTTCTGAAATAAGGCGGTCACTATGGCATCGGTAAACAGAGGCTGTACGGTTCACGGTAAAAATGTTGGGCTACACGGGGATAAAACCTCAACAGGCGCACAATGTATTGCCGCTCGCCCCGGTATGTCGGTCATGGGCAAGTTAAAACTCTACATTGGTGATAAGACCACACCTTGCCCGAAATGCGGGGAAGTAGGGGTAATTATTACCGGCGATCACCGACAAACGAATGGCGAAGCTGTCGCCGTAGATGGTTCGGTCATTCACTGCGATTGCCCGATGGGCTCAAACTTCCTTATCGCCCCCGGAACGGTGCAGGTCAATGATCCTTTCGGTGTTTTAGAACCACCAGTAAATAAAGCCGCCGCCGCCGCCGCCGCCGCCGCTGCGGCAGCGATGAGTGCATTACCTGTCTTTGCAAAATCCTGTCTACGGGGGGAAGGTTGCACCGACGCAGGGACCGATCAGGAATCCGTTGATAATTTCGGTCATGCTGGCTATTACTGTGCAACTCCTCAAGCGGAACAACCAGAAGAAGAACCCGTTCAGCATGCACAGGCAGCAAAGAAACACAAACCAGCTGAACCAACACCACCACCAGAAGACAACCGCCCGTGGTATAAGCGCCTTTTCAGTTCCCCGGATACAACTAAAGCCGCTGTGACAGCAGGAACGGCAACAGCAAGAGCCGCGACAACTGCCGGGATTACGACAGGTGCGACGACTGAGGCCGGGTATGCGACATTGCAAAAAATCGGCGGGAACCTTACTGCCGCTGGTCGTTGGATTACGCCTAACCCCTCAACAGTTTTTCTATTCGGTATGTTCTACTCGCCAAAACTCAACAGCGGCGAGCAGGACTATATCGACAGGATGCGCCTTGAACAGGCAGCACAGAAAAAAGAAGATGTTCCAACCCGCGTGCGTTTTCGCTGGGAGGCTGACCAGTACGGCACCATGAGACCGAAAGGATTCCACGTCAGCGCCAGAGGCGGGCGGGATAAAGTTCCGGTGCGTATGCTTCAGAAGAACACCACTACGGGGAATTACGAATTCTGGGAAGATGGTGCAACTAAACCGATTATTGTCTGGACACCAGATGATCCTGGATATGCTTCACCTTCCAACACTGGCAAGCAGGATAACGTCTACATTCCGCCGAACGTGCTGGTTTACCCGGAAAGTGAAATCGACAGCCCGTGGTCAACGGAAACACCCGCACCGGGAGAACGCTCCTTCCGGGATTATATTCTTGTACATCCAGCCGGGATCTTTGACCCAGTTTATATCTATCTAAACGCGGCTCACAAATACCATACACCTCCAAAAGAAAATCCGCCGTTGCCGGCATTCCCTGATGCAAAAAAAGCACAGGCTAAAACCCCTGTGAAAGGTGGTGGGAAATTGCGAAATAGATGGAAAGATTCTGAGGGGAAAATTTATGAATGGGATTCACAGCATGGCACAGTCGAGGTGTATGATCGTTCTGGTCGCAATCACTTAGGCGAGTTCAATCATATTACTGGAGAGCAAACAAAACCTGCTAATCCAACCAGAAAGGTGGAGAAATAATGATAGTTTACACAATTGATGCTTACAGCAAGGTAGATGAAAATTTACTTTTTGAAATCGATATACCAGAAAAAAATGCCAATACATTAGCCGAAATTATGGGATTAAACGCTGAGGATAAAGCTGATTTCATGCATGGTATTGGTGTTTACAATATCAACAAAGAACAAGCCATTCTTTTGGAGGTATTGCTAGGTAGGACATTTTACTCCAGTGATCTTACCCTGCAACTTTCGGCCGGAGAAATTTGACACTTGGCTCAAAAAGCAAACCAGTCTAGCTGACTCAACCAGAAATGTAGAAAAGTGATGATAATCAATTCTGTGGAAGTACCGCTTCATGTTCAATGAATACACTGACCTGAAAAGTGCTCTTGGCCTCTCCAGCCGTTCAATCACTCATCGGTGGAATGAAACAGGCGTTAGCGATATCGAAGGTTACGCGACACACATCGAGAAGCTGGCGAAATACGTCAAATGGATGGAAACAGCCGGGAAGATCGGCATTGGCCTTTCAGCATTGGATACTGCCGCAAAGATCACTGAAGCCTGCACCGTAGGGCGGGATTGCGCCAAAATCTCGTTTACTTCCATTGGTGAGTTTGCAGGTAGCTTAGCTGGGGGGCTTTGGCAAGCAGAATTATCCAAGGCAGCGCAGCAAGTTCAATCTGCGCAGTGGTACTGGGGGCTGCAACAATAGAGGCTGGCGGCGCAGGTGCCTTGCTCTGCACGATCGGCGTAAGTGGTGGTATAGCATACGGTAGTGATAAGGCATTATCTGCGGTAGGAGAGTACTCCGGCGAGCTTTTATACAAGGTAAGCAGCAATGATTAATACTCCAGATAAAGTATTCCTCGTGGCTACTTGCCTTGGTACTGTGTTCATCATTGCCAGTGTAATAGCCTCACTTCTGAACAGGAAAAGATTTAAAGAGGTCTGTCAGCTATACAAAGAGAAGTTTGGCTGCCTTCCCGATGCCGTATTACTGTTCGAGAACGTTAACTCACTTTACTTCAAGGGCGCATACGGCATAAAAACGCAGTTCATATTTATGCCGCTATTGTGGAATAAAAGCTCAATACTGACCAAAAATGATGATAAAGATTTCATCCGGGGACTACCGAAACGGATTATCAGACCATTTTATGTAGAGGCACTTCTTGGTCTGACTAGGCTGTGTCCCTTAATCGTCTGAGCTATAGTAACCATCTGTTTCTACAACATATTGAACTATGGCCCGCTACGACCTTCCCGATGAAGCATGGGATATCATCCAGCCTTTACTGCCCGCTCAACCTGCAACACCACGGGCCGGACGCCCATGGGCGGAGCATCGTATGATCATCAATGGCATGTTCTGGGTGTTGTGCTCTGGTGCCCCATGGCGTGATTTACCTGAACGATACGGCCCATGGAAAACCGTATATAACCGCTTTAACCGGTGGTCTAAGTCGGGTGTGATTAATATTATTTTCAACAGGTTGCTTTCTTCTCTTGATGCTCACGGCCTCGTTGACTGGTCAGCTACTGCGCTGGATGGCAGCAATATCCGGGCACTCAGGTGCGCCGCCGGCGCGCAAAAAAACATCCCGATATCGCCGGAGATCATGGGCTGGGTCGCTCTCGCGGTGGTTTTGGCACCAAAATCCATATGGCGACGGATGCAGGCGGTCTCCCGTTAAATATCGTGCTGAGTCCCGGACAGGCTCACGAAAGCCAGTTCGCATTACGCCTTCTGGACGGAATTGGTGTTCAGCGCCAGAACGGCAGCATGAAACGTCGTGGTTATGCGGTGCTGGCTGACAAAGCCTACTCAGGACATGCGCTTCGCAATGAGCTGAAACGAAAAGGGATAAAAGTGGTTATCCCGCGGAAATCTAATGAAAAAATGGCAGCAGATGGTCGTTCACAGCTTGATCGTGATGCTTATCGTAATCGCAACGTTGTTGAGCGGTGTTTTGGCTGTCTGAAAGAATACCGTCGCATTGCCACGCGTTACGACAAAACGGCGAGGAATTATCTGGCGATGGTGAAACTGGGTTGCATTAGACTGTTTTACAAAAAATTATGCAATTAAAGGACACAGCCTAGTATAGTATTTTTTGTAATCTCAGGGATTTTGATGCTGGCGATAAAACATAGTTGGGTGTAAAAGGCACGTCTCTTAGCGGGCTTTGCTCTGAGACACAAAGTGAGATACAGTCTGCGACACAAGACAACCCCTGCGCCGTAGATACCTGACGTATGGTTGAACGAAACCGGCTTATCAGTCAGCTTCAACTCATTCAAAAACGCCCTGCGTAGGATAAGCTAAGCAGGGCGTTTTGCTATTTCCGAAGGTGACCGTTCAGGCGGCGCTTTCTTCATCCTGAATCCGCATCTCGGCTTCTGAAACAATGGCTTCCAGTTCGCTGAGCATCTGTTCATAACCAAAACTGACGACCTGCGTTGGCTCCGTTAACAGCGGCTCGGGCGACGATACGACTTTCTTTGCTTTCTTCTTATGCTTACTCACTGACAGACTCCATGACTCCCGTTATTACACCGGTAAATCTATCAGTAAAGCGCGCAACGGCGTGTCGGCAACGAGGGTAATGTTAGCTTCGTCACGAATAAACGCTCCGTCACCGCAGGTCAGGGCCTGTTTTTCTTCTTCATCGGCGACCGCATGCACCGTTCCATGGATCGATTGCAGGTAGGCGCGCGGTCCGTGGAGCCGGACATCAACCTGTTCGCCTTTGGCGAGATCGAGATGGTGGATCCACACCTGCTGACGCAGCTGTAAACTGTTTTGCGCGCCGTCAGGCGACGCGAGCAGCTGTTGCCCGCTACCGGCGATAGCCATTTTCTGCACCAGCGGATTTTCTCGCTGCGGGCAGGCATCCAGCCACAGCTGCATCCGCGTCAGCGAACCGTCTTTACTCAGATTGTGCTCGCTGTAACTCACCCCAGGCTGAGTGGATATCAGCAGCGCTTCACCGGCCTTTGCCTGCACATGGTTGCCGTCACTGTCACGATATTCCGCTTCCCCTTCCAGAATCAGGTTCAGGATATCGACTTTCGGGTAGGTACGCGGTTGAAACGACGCGCCGGGTGCCAGAACTTCCTGGTTGAGGACGCGTAAAGACGCGTAGCCTAACAGTTTAGGGTCAAAGTAGTGTCCGAAGGAAAAGGTGTAGCGGGCCTGCAGCCAGCCGAAATCTGCTTGTCCGCATTGTTTGGCTGTTCGGGTAGTAATCATTTTCTTGACCTCTCTTTACACTAAATCAATGGTAAAGGTATGGACGCTGTATTGTTAGCCAGATATTCTGCCCGGTATATTCAAATTTCCTGAATGAGAGTGCTATGGCCAGAGAGAGAGCATTAACGCTGGAAGCGTTACGCGTAATGGACGCTATCGACAGGCGCGGGAGCTTTGCTGCTGCGGCTGATGAACTCGGACGAGTGCCCTCTGCCCTCAGCTACACCATGCAAAAGCTGGAAGAGGAGCTGGATGTGGTGCTGTTTGACCGCTCAGGACATCGGACAAAATTCACCAACGTTGGGCGGATGTTACTGGAACGCGGGCGCGTGTTGCTGGAAGCGGCCGATAAACTCACCACCGATGCCGAAGCGCTTTCGCGCGGCTGGGAAACGCATCTGACCATCGTGACCGAAGCCCTGGTTCCGACCCTGGACTTTTTTCCGCTGATTGAGAAGCTGGCAACCAAATCAAATACCCAGCTGTCGGTGCTTACCGAAGTGCTGGCCGGCGCATGGGAGCGGCTGGAACAGGGGCGCGCGGATATCGTGGTCGCCCCGGACATGCATTTTCGTTCCTCATCGGAGATTAACTCTCGCAAACTCTATTCGGTGCTGAACGTCTATGTCGCTGCGCCGGATCACCCCATTCACCAGGAGCCGGAGCCGCTTTCCGAGGTGACGCGGGTAAAATATCGCGGCGTGGCGGTGGCCGATACCGCCCGCGAGCGTCCGGTTCTGACGGTACAGCTGCTCGACAAACAGCCGCGCTTGACGGTCAGTACCATTGAAGATAAACGTCAGGCTCTGCTGGCAGGGCTGGGGGTGGCGACGATGCCCTATCCGCTGGTCGAGAAAGACATCGCCGAAGGGCGCTTACGGGTTGTCAGCCCGGAATATACCAATGAAATCGACATCATTATGGCGTGGCGCCGCGACAGCATGGGCGAAGCGAAGTCATGGTGTCTGCGCGAGATCCCTAAGCTGTTTGCCGGGAAATAAATCCGCTATGCGCTCCTTCCGCGGGAGGAGCGCATCTTTCACGATGACAGGGGTTTGGGATCCGGCCCGAAACGGTTGTTGCCGGGCGTACCGTTCTGGCAATTGAAGAGCAGGATGATAAGCCAGCCAATAACCGGAATCAGCAGCAGCAACAGCCACCACGCCGAGCGATCCGTATCGTGTAAACGGCGAAACTGCACCGCCCACCATGGTAAAAAGACCAGCACGCCATAAATCGTCGTCAGGATGCCTTCACCTCCTGCGCGTTGCCATCCCAGCATTTTATCGATGATGCTCAGTACGCCGGTCAGGATGATGTTGACCAGAATAAACATCCAGTACTCTTTGCGGCGTGCGCGGCCGCCAAATCCAATATAGTTTCTCAGTACTTTTAAATACCAGTCCATTTTTACGCCTCGGTTAACGGTCAATCACTTGTTTTTAAAGCGATCGCAATAAGAATAGACGTGAATAGCTGGCGGGTAAATATTCAGGATCTGAAAATATCGGGCGCCGGGAATGGCGCCCGGCAGGTTAGCGGAACAGACGATCCCGGCCGTGCGGCTCGCTGAGATCCTGATGAGGTCCGACGGAGATAATCCCGGTTGGGTTTATCGTTTTATGGCTGCGATAGTAGTGGTTGCGGATGTGGGGAAAACTCACTGTTTCCGCAATGCCCGGTATCTGGTAGATATCACGCAGGAAACCATACAGATTGGGGTAATCGCTGATACGGTGTTTGTCGCACTTAAAGTGGGTCACGTAGACCGGGTCGAAACGCACGAGGGTAGTCCACAGACGAATATCGGCTTCGGTCAACTGGCTGCCTGTCAGATAGCGATGCTGGCCCAGAATCTGCTCCAGGCGCTCCAGCGAGGTGAACACGGCATCGACCGCTTCATCATAGGCCTGCTGGCTGGTGGCGAACCCGGCTTTATAGACGCCGTTATTGACGTTGTCGTAGATCCAACCGTTAAGCGCATCGATCTCTTCGCGCAGCGCGGGCGGGTAGTAATCGCCGGCGGTGGCGCCGAGGCCGTCAAAGGCGGTGTTGAACATGCGGATGATTTCAGCCGACTCATTACTGACGATCGTATGCTGCTTTTTATCCCACAGCACCGGCACCGTGACGCGTCCGGTGTAGTGCGGATCGGCGTGCAGGTAGAGCTGATAGAGGAATTCATGTTGATACAGCGTATCGCCGGTCGCCTCGGGAAAATCGTCGTCGAAAGTCCAGCCGTTTTCCAGCATCAGGGGGTGTACTACCGAGACGGAAAGGAAAGGATCCAGGCCTTTGAGCTTGCGCAGAATTAACGTGCGGTGCGCCCACGGGCAGGCGAGGGATACGTACAGATGATAGCGATCTTTTTCTGCGGCAAAGCCGCCGTCGCCGGAAGGGCCCGGTGCGCCATCGGCAGTCAGCCAGTTACGGAAGGCTGAAACGGAACGCTTGAAACGCCCTCCGGTGGATTTGGTGTCGTACCAGGTATCGTGCCAGACGCCGTCAATTAATTGTCCCATTTTTTCCTCCTTCAGGCTTCAGATAGCAAAAGCGAGGAGATATCTCCTCGCTTTGTTCTTCACTCAGTATAGTGCGCTTACCACTTTTTATTCAGCACGCGGTCGATGCTGAATGCGCCTGGACCGGTAATGGCCAGCAGCAGGAAACCGCCTGCGATGGTCAGGTTTTTCATGAACATCAGTGAGTTCACGCCTTCAGCAAAGTTGCTGTGAAACAGGAACGCGGTCAGCAGGGTGAAGCCTGCGGTGAACAGCGCGGTGGTACGCGTCAGGAAACCGAACAGAATCGCCAGACCGCCGCCGAACTCCAGCAGAATGGTTAACGGCAGTAATGCGCCCGGTACGCCCATGGCTTCCATATATTGTTGAGTACCCGCATAACCGGTGATTTTTCCCCAACCTGCGGTGATAAACAGGATTGGCATCAGAATGCGTGCTACCAGTACACCAACATCTTCTAATTTTTTCATTTCTTACTCCAGAAAACCCAAAGGGCGGCGATTTTGTTTTTTGGTGCAATCCTGCGTAGTTACGCGGGTTTGCTGTCGATGGAGAGAATAGTAGCGAGGCTCGAAAAGAATTGTTAGCAAGGAAAACTGTAGATCTTCATCAAAGATTCTGAGTGATTGCGAGCGGCAGACAGCGGTAACCTGGGCAATGAGCAGGGATGACCGCCGTCGCCGGCGGTCGCCGTGGCGATGAAGAGCCGCGTCATGCACGGAGGCATTTACGCCGCGGAACAAAGAAAGTAGGGGACGGGAAGAGGTTTAGAGGGATGATGTCTGGCGCAGCAGGCGTTTTGCCATGCGCCAGGTGCTCCAGAGACCGAAGCCGCGTTTAGTCCAGCGCAGTAAAAAGCGCGGATGACGAACGGACCAGACGGCCATCAGACCACTGCCGACCACCGCCCAGGAGCGCAGGTGCTGGAAGGTTTGCCAGCCGCGGTCTAACGGGGCGGTCGCGTCAAGCCAGTCGCGGCGGCTGGCGATTAAATCCAGCCGCTGCTGTTGGATCTCGCGCAACAGCAGCGCTTTGCGCTGCTCGCGTTGCTGTTTACTGCTCATCGGCGTTCTTCCTCCAGCAGCGCGCGGTCTTCCGCCAGCTCTTTGCGCGTCAAGCGCAGGAAAGTCGAACGGCGGGCTTTACGCAGCGTCCAGATGCCGCCAGTTAATGCGCTGAGAAGCAGAACGGCGGTGGTCGCAATCATCACATACAGCCGATACTGGGGATCGATGGCCCAGATTATCAGAACCAGCAGGCTCATCAGGCCAAAGGCGGCAAACAGCAGCGTCAGCCCCAGCATCAAAAACAGCTGGAAGAGGTTCGCCTTCTCTTCTTCCAGCTCCACGACCACCAGGCGCAGGCGCGTTTCCACCATTTCAACCAGCAGCGTCATGATCCGCTGGCCAATACCGAAAACGCTCTTGCCCGGTCCCTGCGTGTATTGAGAATCCGCCATAATTAACGACGCGTCAGCAGGACACCCAGCACCAGCCCGACGGCTGCGCCAATACCTACACCGGTCCACGGATTTTCGCGGACGTACTCGTCGGCGCGGGCGGCGGTTTCACGCGTTTGTCGGACGATGGCATCGCTGGTTTCACCCAAACGGACGCGGCTTTCCTTCAGCGCGCTTTCTGCCTTGCTACGCAGTTTGCCAATCTCTTCTTTTGACTTATCCGTGGAGGAGTTCAGCACTTCTTCCAGGGTATCAGCCAGAGTCTTCAGTTCTGCACGCAGATCGTCTGCAACGTTGTCTTTAGGCATCTTTCTCTCCTGTAGAGTGGGTCCATAACGTAAAAAGTAACTAACTAGTAATCACGCGACTCGAGCGTTTTCAGCTCTTGCTGCGCTTCATCAAGTTTGTGCTGGCGCTTGCTGATTTTATCCGCATCACCTTTTTTCCGGGCTTCCTTCAGGTCGCGCTGACGTTCAGCAATCTCTTCACGCTGTCTGGCGATTTTTTGCTGATGAGCGGCTCTGAGCTGGCTGTCGCTGCAGTTTGCTTTGACCTGGCTGAGTGCCTTATTCAGGCCATCGATACGGCTCTGATTGTGGTGTTTTTCAGCGTAGCTAATCTCACGCTTAATATCCTGCTCTTTTTCCTGACAGGGAGTGTTGGCAAAGGCGCTGGCGCTAAGCGAACCCAGGACCAGCAGCAGAGCTATGCGGTATTTCATGAATGCTACCTTCCATTGTGTGAGGGCATACCGGGAGATATGCCCGATCCAGTCGATAAACGTCAGCCCGGCGGCTCCCGCAGTCTTAAGCATAGTAAGTAAAACGAGAAACCACCAAACTGCGTGAAAATATTCAGAATTTTGGCTGGTTATCCAAATCTGTGTGGCGCATCGCGCAGACGGGAGAGCCATGCTGTCGGCGTATTCTCGTCCTCCAGCAAAGCAATAATATAACCATGTGGCAGGGCGCGGCCCAACACTTCTTTTGCGGCGATGCCCTGGGCGTTGGAATCAAATTTAATCAACAGGCCGTCTTCTTGCGGAGTGATACTTTTAAAACGAATCCCGTTGGCGTCAAGATGATGCCAGACGGAAAAACCGTCAGGTATGCTAACGCTCCGGGAGACAGGGTGGATAGTCAGGGTTGATTCCTGTTGCTGCGCCGCCAGCCATAGCCAGATCAGCGCGCACAAAAAAACAGAACCGCCCAGCAGCCAGCTAATCCGGTATCGGGAGAGGCTTTTTATGGCCATCATCAGCTCCGGCTTCTGTATTTTTTCTTCCACAGGACCACTAACGAGCCGATTAAGCCAAATACCAGCAGCACGACCGGCAGCAGCATCAGGCAGGACATCAGCTGATCCTCATATTTGAGGAACACCGGGGTTTTACCCAGCAGGTAACCCAGGGAAGTCAGAATCAGAACCCACAGCAGACCGCTCATCCAGTTAAAGAACTGGAAGCGGGCATTGCTCAGACCTGAAAGTCCGGCAATAGTCGGCAGCAGCGTACGAACGAAAGCGATAAAACGGCCCATCAACAGGGCGGAGAGCCCGTGTTTATGAAACAGGTGATGCGCGCGCTGGTGGTAGTGGGAGGGCAAATGTGAAAGCCAGTTTTGCACAATCCGCGTATTGCCGAGCCAGCGGCCCTGAATATAGCTGAGCCAACACCCCAGGCTGGCTGCCGTCGTCAGCAGAAGCAGGGTTTCCGGAAAACCCATTGCGCCTTTAGCTATCAGAACGCCGACCAGCACCAGCAGGCTGTCGCCGGGTAAAAAGGCGGCGGGAAGCAGGCCGTTTTCAAGGAATAAAATCATAAATAAGGCAAAATAAAGCATGCCAATCATGGAGGGATTCGCGAGGGTCTCGTAGTCCTGGCTCCATAAAGCATTCAACAATTGGGTTAATAGTTCCATTCACGATTCCTGGTACAGCGGTTAACGTTATGCCTGAACGCAGTGTGTATAGCGATATAGATTCTTATTCGATTAGGGTCGCTGTCGGTGCGTTCTGAACGGTTCCCTGTTAAAAGTGAAATCAGCGCAAGCTCGCTTCAGAACGTCAAAATGCATCTAATTGTAACAAATGCACTGAGTTTACGTCAGAAAAATTGCAGTCAGATGCGGGTTGATTTTGCTGATTGCGGCGGCGGGTGGCGAGTGTCTTTACACAGGCTGACACTATAGATGTTTGCTTACCCTGGCGGGGTTGCGGGCAGGCGCTGGCCGCCTGCCTGAAATGAAGATAACCGCTTATTTTGCGCCGTTGGCGGCGGTATCGAGGTGAACGACCGGATTTTCTGCAAACAAATAGCGGTCGGCATTGAATTCAAAATCGTCGCTGGTTTCGTTGAACAACATCAGCTTAGTGTTCTCCAGGTGCTGCCACATGGCCAGTTTCGCCGCGTGCGGATCTTTGCGAATCAGCGCCTTCAGAATTTGGTCATGATCGTCGCACCAGTTATCCACCGTGCGCAGGTCGATATGGTCATGGAGCTTTTTCCAGTACGGGTTATGCACGCGCTGGGTCCACATTTTTTCAACAATAGCGGCTAATGCCGTATTTTGCGTCGCCAGGGCCACCTGGACGTGAAACTGGAGATCCCATTCCGAATCGCGGAAACATTTCTCTTTACGCGCCTTCTCCTGAATCTCCATCAGCTTCATGATGTCCTGCTTGGTCACCTGGGTGGCGGCGAATTCGGCAATATTGCTTTCAATCAGCTGACGCGCCTGCAGCAGCTCAAAGGGACCGTAGCTGGCGAACTCCAGGGTTTCATCAACCGCCTGCTGATGCTTCGGATGGTTGGAGATGACGTGGATGCCGGAGCCCTTGCGCACCTCCACATAGCCTTCCACTTCCAGCATGATAATGGCTTCGCGAACCACGGTGCGGCTGACGCTCTTTTCATCGGCGATAAAACGCTCTGCAGGCAGCTTATCGCCCACAAGGTAGACACCTTGTTCAATGCGCGCCTTCAGCTCGGCAGCAAGCTGCTGATACAAACGACGCGGTTCTGTGATTTCCATATTCACTCCCGGAAGATGGCGACAATATTGGATTTGTTATACCACTTTTACCCGCATCTCACCACATTAAGGCATGAAAAAGCCGCCTTCGAAGAGGCGGCCTGGTCAACTTTTCTCACTATATCAGGGCTAGTTTTGCGTCGCCGGCTTAGTCGTTTTGAGCGGTGGGGCGTCGTCATCGGCCGACTTGTTCTTCAGAACGGTCCAGATGACAAGGGCGCCCAGCAGATCGAAGACCGCCAGTACGGCGAACAGCGGGCTGAAACCGATGGTATCCGCCAGAGCGCCAACCACCAGGGCGAACATGGTGCTCGCCATCCAGGCCGCCATACCGGTCAGGCCGTTTGCCGTAGCCACTTCGTTACGGCCAAATACGTCAGAAGAGAGCGTAATCAGCGCTCCGGACAGCGCCTGGTGAGCAAAGCCGCCGACGCACAGCAGGGCGATAGCCACGAACGGGCTGGTAAACAGGCCGATCATCCCCGGGCCAATCATCAGCAGTGCGCCCATGGTCACGACCATTTTACGCGACACAATCAGGTTAACCCCAAACCAGCGCTGGAACAGCGGCGGCAGATAGCCACCAACAATGCAGCCCAGGTCGGCAAACAGCATTGGCATCCACGCGAACATGGCGATTTCTTTCAGGTTAAAACCATAGACTTTAAACATGAACAGCGGGATCCAGGCGTTGAAGGTCCCCCAGGCTGGCTCGGCCAGGAAGCGCGGCAGGGCAATGCCCCAGAACTGGCGGTTGCGCAGGATCTGCCACGGCGACATTTTCTTGCTGTTGTTGGTCTGGTGCTGTGATTCCTGACCGCCGATGATGTAGTCGCGCTCTTCGGTGGTTAATTTTTTCTGGTCGCGGGGGTGTTTATAGAAGACCAGCCACGCCATTGCCCAGATAAAGCTTAAGACACCGGAGATAATAAACGCCATCTGCCAGCTGTGCATTACAATCGCCCAGACCACCAGCGGCGGGGCGATCATCGCGCCGATTGAAGAGCCGACGTTGAAGTAACCCACGGCAATAGAACGTTCTCTTGCCGGGAACCATTCGGAGCTGGCCTTCAGGCCTGCCGGGATCATCGCCGCTTCCGCTGCGCCGACCGCGCCACGAGCCAGCGCTAATCCGCCCCAACTGCCCGCCAGCGCCGTTGAACCACAGAAAACGGCCCACGCGATAGCGAAGAAGGCATAGCCGATCTTCGTGCCCAGTACATCAAGGACGTAGCCCGCCACCGGCTGCATGACGGTATAAGCAGCTGAATAGGCTGCGATGATATAGGAATACTGTTGGGTGGAGATGTGTAACTCTTCCATCAGAGTTGGCGCAGCCGCAGCCACAGTGTTACGTGTCAGGTAACCCAGCACGGTGCCCATTGTCACCAGTGCGATCATGTACCAACGTAACCCTTTAATTTTACGCATGTAAAACCTCATCGTTTGTTATATCTCCGCAGCGCGTGCGGCCATCTTCAAACCCTGTAGCAGGGTTGAGAAGGAGAAATGGAGGGCCCAGCAGGGAAAACCCATATGGCCCGAACCTTGCCATTAATTGTTTTGCTCAATTCGGTATCCATACCGGTCAATGCGATGTAATGAATCATCGCCAGTACATTCCTGTGGTTTATATGTTGCGACGGCAGAAAGATAACTTGTCATACAACTTTAAAGGTTGAGTACTGTCACAAAAGTGGGAAAGTTCATGGGGGTATTATTTCTTGCGAGCAAAGCCAGTACTGGCGCGGCTTGCGCAAGGGTTTACGCCAGAAAGGAGACTTTTTTTGTCAGCGTTTATTGATCTAACTCACGAAAAAGATTTCGGCCTGTGGAAATTGGTGTGATAACTTTGTCAGCATGATCGTCAATCATCTGAAGGGCTCCTCAATGGGGCGAAGAGGAAATGAAAATGACACCGTTTATGACCGAAGATTTTCTGCTTGATACCGAGTTTGCCCGCCGTTTGTACCACGACTACGCCAAAGACCAGCCGATTTTCGACTATCACTGCCACCTGCCGCCGCAGCAGATTGCCGAAAATTATCGCTTTCAAAATCTGTATGACATCTGGCTGAAAGGCGACCACTACAAATGGCGCGCGATGCGCACCAATGGCGTGGCCGAGCGCCTGTGTACCGGCGATGCCTCGGACCGCGAGAAGTTTGACGCATGGGCGGCAACCGTACCGCATACGATCGGCAACCCGCTTTATCACTGGACACATCTGGAGCTGCGCCGCCCGTTTGGTATTACTGGTAAGCTGCTCTCCCCGTCCACCGCGGATGAAATCTGGAATCAGTGTAACGATCTGCTGGCCCAGCAGAGCTTCTCCGCCCGCGGCATCATGACGCAAATGAACGTGAAAATGGTCGGCACCACCGATGATCCGATTGATTCGCTGGAACATCATGCGGCGGTGGCGAAAGAGACGACCTTCACCACCAAAGTGCTGCCAAGCTGGCGTCCGGATAAAGCGTTCAACATTGAGCAGGCGACGTTTAACGACTATATGGCGAAGCTGGGTGAAGTCTCGGATACCGATATCCATCGCTTTGCCGATCTGCAGGCTGCGCTGATGAAACGTCTGGATCACTTCGCCGCGCACGGCTGTAAAGTCTCGGATCATGCGCTGGATGTGGTGCTGTTTGCCGAAGCCAGCGAAGCCGAACTCGATAGCATCCTTGCTCGCCGCCTGGCCGGTTCAGCGTTGAATGAGCATGACGTTGCGCAGTTTAAAACGGCCGTGCTGGTCTTCCTCGGCGCAGAATACGCCCGTCGTGGCTGGGTGCAGCAGTATCACATTGGCGCGCTGCGCAACAATAACCAGCGTCAGTTCAAACTGTTAGGGCCGGATGTTGGCTTTGATTCCATCAACGATCGTCCAATGGCGGAAGCGCTGTCCCGTCTGCTGAGCAAGCAGAATGAAGAAAACCTGCTGCCGAAAACCATTCTTTACTGCCTGAATCCGCGCGATAACGAAGTGCTGGGTACGATGATCGGCAACTTCCAGGGAGAAGGGATGCCGGGCAAGATGCAGTTCGGCTCCGGCTGGTGGTTCAACGATCAGAAAGACGGCATGGAGCGTCAGCTGACCCAGCTGGCTCAGCTTGGTCTGCTCAGCCGTTTCGTCGGCATGCTGACCGACAGCCGCAGCTTCTTGTCCTACACCCGTCATGAGTATTTCCGCCGCATTCTGTGCCAGATGATCGGCCGCTGGGTTGCCGCGGGCGAAGCGCCGGCGGATATTCAGCTGCTCGGCGAGATGGTGAAAAATATCTGCTTTAACAATGCGCGTGATTACTTCGCGATTGAATTGAATTAAGACCAGAGGCCGGTTGTTATGCAATACATTAAAATCCATTCGCAGGATAACGTTGCTGTCGCGTTAGCAGATATGGCGGCGGGTACCCAGGTCACCATTGATGATGATGCAGTTACCTTAAGCCAGGACGTGGTACGTGGTCATAAGTTCGCGCTACGCGCGATTGCGAAGGGTGAAAACGTCATCAAGTATGGTCTGCCCATTGGTCATGCGCTGGCGGATATTGCGCCTGGGGAGCATATTCATGCCCATAATACGCGAACCAACCTGAGCGACCTTGACGAGTATCGCTATCAACCGGATCTTGCCGGGCCTTCGGCGCAGCCGGCCGACCGCGACGTGCAGCTCTATCGTCGTGCTAACGGTGAGGTCGGGGTGCGCAATGAACTCTGGATCCTGCCGACCGTCGGCTGTGTCAACGGTATCGCCCGTCAGATTCAGAACCGGTTTCTGAAAGAGACCAACGAAGCGGAAGGCACCGATGGCGTCTTCCTCTTCAATCACACTTACGGCTGCTCGCAGCTGGGGGATGATCACATCAATACCCGTACCATGTTGCAAAACATGGTGCGTCACCCGAACGCCGGGGCCGTGCTGGTGATTGGCCTCGGTTGCGAGAACAACCAGGTCGACGCGTTCCGCGAAACCCTTGGCGAGTTCGATCCGCAGCGCGTTCACTTTATGATCTGCCAGAAGCAGGACGACGAAGTGGAAGCGGGAGTGGAGCATCTGCATCAGCTTTATGAGGTGATGCGTCACGACAGACGTGAGCCAGGCAAACTGAGTGAGCTGAAGTTTGGCCTCGAGTGCGGCGGTTCAGATGGCCTGTCGGGGATTACCGCGAACCCGATGCTGGGACGCTTCTCGGATTACCTGATAGCCAACGGTGGCACCACCGTACTGACGGAAGTTCCGGAAATGTTCGGCGCCGAGCAGCTGCTGATGAGCCACTGCCGCGATGAAAAGACCTTCGACAAGCTGGTGACGATGGTCAATGACTTTAAGCAGTACTTCATTGCGCATAACCAGCCGATTTACGAGAACCCGTCGCCGGGGAATAAGGCGGGCGGGATCACCACGCTGGAGGATAAGTCGCTGGGCTGTACGCAGAAAGCGGGCTCCAGCGAGGTGGTGGATGTCCTGCGCTATGGCGAACGTTTAAAAGTGCATGGCCTCAACCTGCTGAGCGCGCCGGGCAACGATGCGGTGGCCACCAGCGCGCTGGCCGGCGCGGGCTGTCATATGGTGCTGTTCAGCACCGGTCGCGGCACGCCTTACGGCGGTTTCGTGCCGACGGTGAAAATCTCGACCAACAGCGAGCTGGCGGCGAAAAAGAAACACTGGATCGATTTCGACGCCGGCCAACTGATTCACGGTAAAGCGATGCCTCAACTGCTGGAAGAGTTCGTGGATACCCTCGTTGATATCGTCAATGGCAAACCGACCTGCAATGAGCGTAATGACTTCCGTGAGCTGGCTATCTTTAAGAGTGGCGTAACGTTGTAGGAACCCGCTATTATCCCCTGCCGTTGCCCCTGGTCTGTTGAGGGTAGCATTATCGTTGCTGTTAAAAACGGCGTTTCATAATATGGAGCGCCGTTTGTTTGTGTATTTCCTGATAAGGACTTCCCATGACCGCGTATTGGCTGGCCCAGGGCGTTGGCGTCATCGCCTTTCTGATCGGTATCACCACTTTTATCAATCGCGACGAGCGTCGATTTAAACTACAGCTGGCGGTCTATAGCGCAACCATCGGCGTGCACTTCTTTTTGATGGGAGCGTACCCGGCGGGGATAAGCGCCGAGCTGAATACCATACGAACCCTTGTCTCGATGCGTACCCGTAAGCTCTGGGTGATGGCCGTTTTTATTGTGCTCACGCTGGTGTTTGGACTGGCAAAAATCCAGCATGCGATGGAGCTATTGCCCATTATTGCGACGCTTGCCAGCACCTGGGCACTCTTTCGCTGTCGGGGGCTGACCGTTCGCTGTGTGATGTGGTGTGCGACCGCCTGCTGGGTTATGCATAACTTCTGGCTGGGGTCGATCGGCGGCACGTTAATTGAAGGGAGCTTTCTGGTGATGAACGGCCTGAATATCGTGCGCTTCCGGCGGATGCAAAAGCGTGGTATCGATCCGTTTAAAGTGGAAAGGAGCGTGCAGGAAGAGACCCCTCCTGCGCGCTAAATGCGGCGGTTTTGTCCACCATCGTCCATATTTGCCAGGCCTGCGGGAGCAACGGGCCGGGTGAAAACGGTCTCCCCCGGCCATGTTGTCGCTGATTACCGCTGTTTTTGCTTGTCGTGTTGCTGATTGACCCAGGCGTTAATCAGCAGCGTCAGCGCCAGAATACCGCCAACCACGCCGAGCGAGACGCCAATCGGGATATGGTAGACGTCGACGATCAGCATCTTGATACCGATAAAGACCAGAATGATCGACAGACCATATTTCAGCATGGAGAAGCGCTCTGCGACGCCAGCCAGCAGGAAGTACATGGCGCGCAGGCCGAGGATCGCGAACAGGTTCGACGTCAGCACGATAAACGGATCGGTGGTGACGGCGAAGATTGCCGGGATACTATCGACCGCGAAAATCACGTCGCTCAGTTCGACCAGGATCAGCACCAGCAGCAGCGGCGTGGCGAACAGGACGCCGTTTTGCCGCGTAAAGAAGCGCTCGCCTTCAATCTTATCGGTCATCCGCAGGTGGCTGCGGATCCAGCGTACCAGCGGTTTGTCGCCGATGTCGGCATCATCCTCTTTCGCCAGCGCCATCTTCACGCCGGTAAACAGCAGGAAAGCGCCGAAGAGATAGAGCAACCACTCGAACTGGGAAATGAGCCAGCTGCCGCCAAAGATCATTCCCGTACGCAGCACGATCGCGCCCAGTACGCCGTAAACCAGTACCCGGCGCTGCAGCGCAGGCGGCACGGAGAAGTAGCTGAACAGCATCAGCCAGACAAAGACATTGTCCACGGCCAGCGCTTTTTCAATCAGATAGCCGGTAAGGAAAGCCAGCGCCTGCGGATCGGCGACGGCGCGGCCTGCGGTTTGCGCCAGATACCACCAGAAAGCGGTGTTAAAGAGAAGGGAGAGCGTGACCCAGAGAATTGACCAACCCGCGGCCTGTTTCATGGTCATGCCATGCGCCCCACGCCGTCCCTGAAGAAGCAGATCGATGGCTAACATGATCACCACGATCACGGCGAATCCGCCCCATAACAACGGTGTGCCGACAGTATTCATTACTTAATTCCTTACATAAAAACAAAACGGCTGACGTCGGAAGACGGCAGCCGCTGCGTGTTTATGCATAGACCTCGCCTTCCGGCAAGGTCTCACTTACAACAATAAAAGAAGCGCGCGATAACGGCAGGACCTTTTATTATTGCCCGGCGACCGGATGCGGCTTTACACGCATCGTAATGACGATCCACCGGCAAGGAAGTTACTCCCCTTTGCAGGTAACAAAATATGACAAGGGATAAATGGCGTCAATGGTGGCTGACGCTCCCTTTACACTCTTTTACGCCACCTGCGGATTATCCGCCGGGAATACGACGCCGGTCTGGCGGCGTATTTCACTCAGCAGCTTCGCCGTAATGCGGCTGACTTCCAGCCCCGGGTGAACAACCTGGTTGTTCTCCACCAGACGTGCAAACTCTTCTGCCTCGTACAGCATGGTATTGATATGCTGCGGCTGCGTCAGATCCTGAGCCTTCCCGCCGCGTGGGATGAAACAGATCTTCTGGCACTCGGAGATTTTTTCGATCGTCAGCGCACCGGCTTCGCCCTGAATTTCGCTTGGCAGCGTGGAGTCGCTCACTTTGGAGTGGTGCAGGGTGACGTCAAAATCGGCGTAGTTCAGGATCACGCTGCCCTGGGCATCAACGCCGCTGTCCAGCAGGCTGGCGCTGGCGTGAACCGCGCGCGGCTCGCCCCACAGCGCCACCGCCGAGGCCAGACAATAGAAACCGATATCCATAATCGAGCCGTTTGAGAAGGCCGGGTTGAAGGTGTTCGGGTTCTCACCGTCGAGATAGCGCTGATAGCGGGAGGAGTACTGGCAGTAGTTGATAAACGCTTTATGCAGTTTACCTACCTTGCCGAGCGACTGTTGCAGCAGCAGAAAATTCGGCAGGCTGGCGGTCTTGAAGGCTTCGAACAGCACCACCTGGTTTTCGCGAGCGATACGGATAGCGTCTTCGACTTCCCGCAGGTTTGAGGCCAGCGGTTTTTCGCAAATTACGTGCTTTTTATGGCTCAGAAACAGCTTTGTTTGCGGGAAGTGCAGGGAGTTCGGGCTGGCAATGTACACCGCGTCGACGGCATCGCTTTGCGCCAGCTCGTCCAGCGAGGTAAACAGCTGCTCGACGGGATAATCGCTGGCAAAGGCCTGCGCTTGTTCAAGACTGCGGGAGTAAATGGCGGTGAGTTTATATTTGCCCGTTTCATGGGCGGCATCGACAAACTGTTTTGTTATCCAGTTTGTGCCAACAACAGCGAAACGTATCATAAACGTTAACGAACTCCGTTAAAGGGGACCTTGGGCCACTCTAACATGCCATCATGACAAAACCAGTGCGCGACTACGCAGAACGATTTAACGAAAGATGCGTCAGCCACAGACGGGTATCGAACTCCAGCTGGTGGTACTGCGGCTCCATATAGCAACACAGTTGATAGAAGGCCTTGTTGTGCTCCTTCTCTTTAAGGTGCGCCAGCTCATGCACCACGATCATGCGTAAAAATGCCTCCGGCGCATCGCGGAACACCGTCGCCACCCGGATTTCGGCTTTCGCTTTCAGCTTACCGCCCTGAACCCGCGAAATGGCGGTATGCAGACCTAGCGCGTTATTCAGGACGTGGATCTTACTGTCGTACATCACCTTATTGACCGGCGCCGCGCCGCGCAAATAGCGGGTTTTCAGATCCTGGGTGTATTGATATAGCGCCTTATCGTTATTGACGTCATGGCCTTCCGGGTAGCGTTTCTGCAGGACCGCCCCCAGGCGCTGTTCGGCAATCAATGTGCGGACCTGAGAAAGTAAATTCTCCGGATAGCCCTGCAGGTAAGTGAGTTGACTCATGACGGCTCCAGATAAAAGATCTTCACATCCTCCTTCAGGCTGCATCGGCGCATCTTGAATGATTTTGTGTATAAAAAGGGTATACTCACGCACCCTTTCAGGGATAACGCCGAAATTTTACCACTCAGGAGGGCCGATGAGCCACTTAGACAACGGTTTCCGTTCACTGACACTAAAACGTTTTCCAGAAACGGATGACGTTAACCCGCTACTGGCGTGGGAAGCGGCGGATGAATATCTGCTGCAGCAGTTGGATGACACGGAGATTAACGGCCCGGTCCTGATTTTCAACGATACCTTTGGCGCACTGAGCTGCGCGCTGGCGGAGCATACGCCGTTTAGCATCGGCGACTCTTACCTCACCGAACTCGCCACGCGTGAGAATTTACGCCATAACGATATTGCGGAATCCAGCGTCAAGTTTCTCGACAGCACCGCGGAGTATCCGTCGGCGCCAGGCGTTGTCCTGATGAAAGTGCCGAAAACGCTGGCCTTGCTCGAGCAGCAGCTGCGCGCGCTGCGCCAGGTCGTGACGCCGCAAACCCGCATTATCGCCGGCGCAAAGGCGCGCGATATCCATACTTCTACGCTGGAGCTGTTTGAGAAAGTGCTGGGGCCGACTACTACCACTCTGGCCTGGAAGAAAGCCCGCCTGATCAACTGTACTTTCAGTAAGCCAGAACTTGCCGATGCGCCGCAGACGCTGAACTGGAAGCTGGAGGGGACCGACTGGACCATTCACAACCACGCGAACGTGTTCTCCCGCACCGGGCTGGATATCGGCGCGCGATTCTTTATCGAACACCTGCCGGCAGATCTTGAAGGCGAGATTGTCGATCTGGGCTGTGGTAACGGAGTGATTGGCCTGACGCTGCTGGAGAAGAACCCGCAGGCTAACGTGGTGTTCGTCGATGAGTCGCCGATGGCCGTCGCCTCCAGTCGCCTGAACGTGGAGACCAACATGCCCGAGGCGCTGGATCGCTGCGAGTTTATGATTAATAACGCGCTGTCCGGCGTGGAACCTTTCCGCTTCAACGCCGTGTTGTGCAACCCGCCGTTCCACCAGAAACACGCGTTAACCGATAATATCGCCTGGGAGATGTTCCACCACGCGCGCCGCTGCCTGAAGATCAACGGTGAGCTGTATATTGTGGCCAACCGCCATCTGGATTATTTCCACAAGCTGAAGAAAATTTTCGGTAATTGCGCTACCGTCGCCACCAACAATAAATTTGTGGTGTTGAAAGCGGTGAAACTGCGTAAGTTGCGCTAATCGCAGACCGCCAGGACATCCCGGCTGGCGGCGTTCGCCTTAGCCGGGCTACTCATCTCACGTCGCCCGCACATGTAGCCCGGGCAAGCGTAGCGCCCCCGGGAAATCCTGTTAAATCTCCAGCATGTGTAGCCCGGGCAAGCGCAGCGCCCCCGGGAAATCCCGTTAAATCTCCAGCGCCAGTTTCGTCCCCTGGGCGATGGCGCGGCGAGCGTCCAGCTCCATCGCGACATCGCACCCGCCAATCAGATGCACCACTTTCCCTGTCGCGCGCAGCGGATCCGCCAGCTCGCGTTTCGGCTCCTGACCGGCGCAGATAATCACCTGATCAACACGCAATATTTGGACTTCGCCACCGATCGTGACATGTAATCCCTCATCGTCGATCTTCTGATAGCTGACTCCAGGGATCATGTTGACGCCGCGGGCCAGCAGCGTCGCCCGATGGATCCAGCCGGTGGTTTTCCCTAATCCATCGCCGGGTTTACTGGCCTTGCGCTGGAGCATCACAATGCGCCGCGGGCTTTTCTCCCGCTGTGGCCCTTCCGCACGCAGTCCGCCTGCGCTCTGCAGCGTGGTATCGATGCCCCATTCTCTGCAGAAGGCGTCGATATTCTGGCTGGTGGCAACGCCCGGCTGGCTCAGGTACATCGCGGTATCAAAGCCGATCCCGCCGCAGCCGATAATCGCAACGCTCTGACCCACCGGCGCCTTGTCGCGCAGGACATCGAGATAACTCAGAACTTTTGCGTGCGTTATTCCGGCGATCTCCGGCATTCGCGGGGCGATCCCGGTGGCGAGGATCGTTTCGTCAAATGGCAGCAAGCGATCCGCCGTGACCTGCTGGCCCAGCTGCAGATTAACGCCGTGCAGATCCAGCATGCGCCGGTAGTAGCGCAGCGTTTCGTAAAACTCCTCTTTGCCGGGGATCTGTTTGGCGATATTAAACTGCCCGCCAATCTCCTGCTGCGCATCAAACAGGGTGACAGAGTGGCCGCGCGCGGCGGCATTGACGGCAAAGGCCAGACCGGCGGGGCCTGCGCCCACAACCGCCAGGCGCTTTGGCCCGGCAGCAGGCGTAACCGGCATCAGGGTTTCGTGGCAGGCTCGCGGGTTGACCAGGCAGGAGGTCACTTTCCCGGCGAAGATCTGATCCAGGCAGGCCTGGTTGCAGCCGATACAGGTGTTGATCTCATCGGCGCGCCCGCTTTGCGCTTTGGCAAGGAATTCGCCATCGGCAAGAAACGGGCGCGCCATTGACACCATATCGGCGTCGCCGCGGGCGAGGAGAGCCTCCGCGACCTGCGGATCGTTGATGCGGTTAGTGGTGACCAGGGGGATCGACACCGCGCCTTTCAGCTTCCGGGTGACCCAGCTGAAGGCGCCGCGCGGGACCGGCGTCGCAATGGTCGGAATCCGCGCTTCATGCCAGCCGATACCGGTGTTGATGAGGGTCGCGCCAGCCGCCTCGATAGCCTGCGCCAGTTCAATCACTTCCGGCAGCGTACTGCCGTCGTTGACCAGGTCGAGCATCGACAGGCGGTAGATAATAATAAAGTCATGGCCGGCTCGTTCGCGTACCGCACGCACCACTTCTACGGCAAAGCGCATGCGGCGGACGTAATCGCCGCCCCACGGGTCGTCGCGCTGGTTGGTGCGTGCGGCGAGGAACTCGTTGATTAAATACCCCTCTGAACCCATGACTTCGACACCATCGTAGCCGGCCTCGCGGGCCAGCTGCGCGCAGCGGGCGAAATCCTCTATTAGCTGTAAGATCTCATCATGGCTGAGCGCATGCGGGGTAAAGCGGTTAATTGGCGCCTGCAATGCCGACGGGGCAACCGGCCGCGGCTGATAGCTATAGCGGCCGGTATGCAAAATTTGCAGGGCGATTTTGCCCCCTTCGCGATGGACCGCATCGGTAATGTACCGATGGTGCGCGAGATGGCAGCTATCATCGAGCACCGCGCCGCCAGCCATTGTGACGCCGGAGGCCGCTGGCGCAATTCCGCCGGTGACGATCAGCGCGACCCCGTGGCGGGCACGCTCGGCGTAGAAGGCCGCCAGTCGCTCTGCACCGTCGGCATGTTCTTCCAACCCGGTGTGCATGGACCCCATCAGCACACGGTTTTTCAGCTGGGTGAACCCCAGGTCGAGCGGGGCGAATAACGACGGATAGTGGCTCATCATGGCTTCCAGTCTCTTATATGTAACATTATTGTTATGTGGTCGGATGAGTTACTAATTTAGCCGTCGTCAGCGAAAAGTGAAAAAGGGCGTGCGGTGATTGTGATGGGATTCAAATAACGATGGCGAGAATGTCCCCCTCCGCTGTGGGAAGGGGGCATGGGCAGGAATGGACGCTCAGGGTGCCGGAACGACAGGCGGGCGCCGCTCAAGGCCTGGCGCCTGCCACATCGAGGTGGTCAGCCCGCTGTCGACCAGCCCCAACTGGTCGGCATAGACCGATTGCCATTTCTCCATCATCCCCTGGTACAGTTCGCGGTGTGCCGGATCGGGGGTAAACACCCGATGCCAGCTCACCAGCTTCTCGCCGGTGCTGGCCATATCGTTGTACAAACCGGCGCCGGTTCCGGCGGCGATCGCGCAGCCCAGCGCCGTGGCTTCACGCACCACCGGGACCCGCACCGGCAAGCCGGTGACATCGCTGAGAATCTGGCTCCACAATGCCCCTTTCGACCCGCCTCCGGCAAACACCAGGCTGTCGAAGGTCACGCCGGAAAAGCGGGATATTTGCGCCAGGTTGCAGGCGGAGACAATTGCCGCGTTCTCTTCCAGCGCCCGGAACAGAGTGGCCTTGTTGCATTTCTCTGGATCGATAGAAAGGTTAATAAACGACGGCGCGGCGTGATACCACTGCTTAAAGTGCATGGCATCGGAGAAGATCGGCATCACGCCGTGGGAACCCGCCGGTACGCGGCTGGCCATCTCTTCGAGCAGGGCATAGGCATCCACCCCCAGGCGTTCGGCAACCAGCTTCTCTTCGGCGCAAAACGCATCGCGGAACCAGCGCATGGTCAGGCCGGTGAAGAAGCTGATCGACTCGGCCTGCGCCATGCCGGGAATGACGTGCGGGTTGATGCGAATATTCATCTGTGGGTCGGTACGGACCTTCGGCAGATTCACCACCTGTTGCCAGAAGGTGCCCCCCAGCACCGCGCTTTGACCAGCGCGTACCACTCCCAGACCCAGGCAGCCGAGCTGCACATCGCCGCCGCCCATGACCACCGGCGTGCCTTCCCGCAGGCCGCTTTGCCGTGCGGCCTCCTTGCTCACGGCGCCGAGCAGAGTGCCGGTTTCTTTAACCGGGGAGAGAATATCGGCACGCAACCCGGCCATATCAAGCAGCGCTGGTCGCCAGTCGCGGCTGAACAGGTCGAGCATGCCGGTGGTACCGGCGTTGGAGGGATCGACGGCCAGTTCGCCGGAGAGTTTTGCCGCCAGCCAGTCGCTAATCATGGTGATGGTGGCGGCCTGACGGTAGATATCCGGGCGATGGTGGGCCAGCCACAGCAGGCGCGGCATGGCGCTTAATGCCAGCGTCTGGCCCGAGACGTCATAGACTTCAGATTCAAAATGATAATCATGGATCTCTTTAAGCTCCGCAACTTCACGGCTGGCGCGGGCATCGACGTTGGCGCAGGCCCAGATAGCCTCGCCGTTGCGGTCGTAAAGCACAATCCCCTCGCGCATGGAACAGCAGGCGACGGACTGAATATCGCCCGCCTGGAGGTGCGCGTTTGCCAGCGCCTGGCGGATACACTGGCAGGCCAGCAGCCAGTTGGTGGTAAGGTCAAACTCCATCGAGCCGGGAACATTTTCCACGCTCAGGTGCTTCCATTCCGCCTGGCCGACCGCGACCTGGTGGCCGCTGAGATCGAAAATCACCGCCCGAATACTGCCGGTCCCGGCATCTAACGCTAACAGGTAACTCATGACATGCGCCTCGCGGTTGTTGCGCGGCGCAGGGCCGTCCGTCAGGAGGCCAGCGTGAGCACCGCGCGTGCTGTTGTCTCTTCCGTTACCAGGCCATTGATGCGTTTGCCCGTCAGGGCGGCATAAATCGCCTGCGCTTTTTCCGTGCCACCGGCAACGCCGACAATCGTTGGCAGTTGCGCCAGTTCGTCGAGGGTGACGCCGAGTAATTCCCGGTGAATCTCCAGATCCTCAACCCGCCTGCCGTCGGCCTGCAGGAAATAACCTAAAATGTCGCCCACCGCGCCTTTACGGGCGTACATCAACTGTTCACCTTCGCTGATGTAGCCGGAGCGCAGGATAGTCGCGTCGCGGCGCTGGTCGATGGCGCCGATGCCTACGACCGCCGCATCCGCCGCGGTGGCCGCCAGGATCACATCCCGGACGCTCGACTCGCGCCGCAGAATGTCAGCCACGTCGGCCGAAGAGACCCGCAGCGGCGCCGGAATGATGCTGACGCGACAGGCGGCATCCAGCTGGCCGATACCGGTCATATAGGGACCCACGCCGCCGGAAAGCGTCACCAGACGCACCTGCTGCGAACTGATAAACCCGCTCAGGTGCTGCAAACAGCTCATAGTGGCTTCGCCAAATCCCACCGCCAGCAGCTGTCCCGGTTCCAGTACCCCCATCAGCGATTGCGCCGCGCCGATGCCCAGTCGTGTATTCATCGGCGGCGTATTGAGCGCCGGCAGCACGCGGGCAATCTTCAGGTCAAAACGCTGTTGCAGCTCGGTTTCCAGCGCCAGACACCCTTCATAGCGGGAGTTGATCTGCACGCGGATCACCCCGGACTGGCGGCCTTTCTCCAGCAGGCGGGAGATCTTTAACCGCGGCAGCCCCAGGCGCTCGCCGATATCGTTCTGCGTCAATCCGTCGTGGTAATAACACCAGGCTACCCGTGCCACCAGCTCCTCTTCGGCTAACGCCAGTCCCGCGTAGCGGCTCTCTTCCGTAATGCGTTTTTCGCTCATAAAGTGAACTCTTATAAAAATTTAGATCATATGTTCGCTATTGCGCGGTCGGAAAGTGTGAGCCGCCCGGCAAAACCGATCTTTCATTGTTTGCAGGTTTTTTCCAACTATCTAAAGCATGAAATTGTGATCTTTGCACGGTTGTAAATATAGTTCACCGTCTACGCTTTTGAACATTGTTAAATTAAAAAATCATTTGTTCATGCGAGGCGCGATGATGAAGCCACTGCTCGAAGCCCGTCAGATTCGCAAACAGTTCTCCGGTATCGCCGTGTTAAAGGACATTGATTTCACGCTCTTTTCCGGCCAGGTGCATGCGCTGATGGGCGGTAATGGCGCGGGAAAATCGACGCTGATGAAGATTATCGCCGGGGTGGAAACGCCCGACGAGGGTGAACTCATTCTTGGTGGCCGCGCTTTTGCGCGTCTCAACCCGGCGCTGGCTCATCAGCTGGGCGTTTACCTTGTTCCTCAGGAACCGATGCTGTTTCCCAACCTGACGGTTCGGGAAAATATTCTTTTCCGCCTGCCCGGACGGCCCGATAACAACGGGCGGCTGCAGGAGACGCTGCGGCAGCTGAACTGCCAGCTCAATCTGGAGGCGGTGGCCGGGACGCTGGAAGTGGCGGATCAGCAGATGGTGGAGATCCTGCGCGGTCTGATGCGCGATGCGCAGATCCTGATCCTCGATGAACCCACCGCTTCGTTAACCCCCGGCGAGACGGAGAGGTTGTTTCGTCAGATCCGCGCTCTGCAGGGGCTCGGCGTCGGTATTGTGTTTATCTCGCATAAGCTGCCGGAGATCCGTCAGATCGCCAGCCATATTTCGGTCATGCGCGACGGCGCGGTGGTGCTGAGCGGCGACACCGCGAGCTACAGCGACGCTGAGCTGATCGAGGCCATGACCCCCGGCGTGCGCGGACACGATCTCAGCGATACCCAGAAGCTATGGCTGGCGCTGCCGGGGAATCGCCGCACTCAGCCGCAGGATTTCCCGGTGCTGCGGGTGGACTCTCTGACCGGGGAAGGCTTTATCGATCTCAGTCTGGAGATCCGCGCCGGGGAGATCGTTGGCCTCGCCGGGCTGGTGGGATCCGGGCGCAGCGAATTTGCCGAGACGCTCTACGGCCTGCGCCCGCCACGAGCCGGTCGAATCTGGCTGGAAAACCGCGATATCAGTCGCGACAGCACGCGCGCGCGGCTCGCCAGCGGGCTGGTTTATCTGCCGGAGGATCGGCAGGTCTCGGGGCTGTTTCTCGATGCCCCGGTGCGCTGGAACACGGTGCTATTTAACCAGCCGTCGTGGTGGCAGCAGCGCCAGCGCGAAGCGGCGGTGGTGGAGCGCTACCACCGGGCGCTGGGCATCAAACTCAATCACAGCGATCAGACCGTGCGCACGCTCTCCGGCGGCAACCAGCAAAAGGTGCTGCTGGCCCGCTGTCTGGAAGCCAACCCGCTGCTGCTGATTGTCGATGAACCGACGCGCGGTGTGGATGTGTCCGCCCGGGCCGACATCTATCAACTGCTGAAAAGCGTCGCCGCGCAAAATGTGGCGGTGCTGATGATATCAAGCGATCTGGATGAGTTTGTCGGGCTGGCCGACCGGGTGGTGGTTATGCACCAGGGCCGGCAGAGCGGGGAACTGCTGCGACAGGCGGTCACCGTCGATCGCATGATGACCCTGGCCTTTGGAGGGCAGTCATGAAAACGTTACTCCGAAACCGCGAGCTGAGCGCATTGCTGGCGATTCTGGCGCTCTTTGCGCTGCTGATTGCGCTCAACCCCGCCTGGTTCAACCTGCAAATTCTGGCGATGATTTTTGCCAGTTCGCAAATCCTCTGCCTGCTGGCGCTGGGGGCGACGCTGGTGATGCTGACCCGCAATATCGACGTCTCCGTCGGCTCGACCGTCGGCCTGAGCGCGATTGCGGTCGGCGCCGCGCTCAATAGCGGCTACGGCCTGACCGCGGCGATTGGCTTTGCGCTGGCGATTGGTGCGCTGGCGGGGGCCTTTAACGGCCTGCTGGTGGTCGGTCTGCGTATTCCGGCGATTGTCGCGACGCTCGGCACCCTGGGGCTGTATCGCGGAATGATGCTGCTGTGGACCGGAGGCAAATGGATCGAGGGGTTGCCCGATAGCCTGAAATCGCTTTCGGAACCGTTCTTCATCGGCGTGTCACCGTTGGGCTGGCTGGTGCTGGCGCTGCTGCTGAGCGGAGCCTGGCTGCTGGCACGCACCGCCTTTGGCCGCGATTTTTATGCCGTGGGCGATAACCTGGCCGCCGCGCGTCAACTGGGCGTCGCGGTCAACCGCACGCGGATGCTGGCCTTTACGCTCAATGGCATGCTGGCGGCCTGCGCCGGGATCGTCTTTGCCGCGCAGATTGGCTTTGTCCCCAACCAGACCGGCAGCGGGCTGGAGATGAAAGCGATCGCCGCCTGCGTGCTGGGCGGGATCTCGCTGCTCGGCGGGACCGGAACCCTCGTCGGCGCTTTTCTCGGCGCCTTTTTCCTCACCCAAATCGATACCGTACTGGTGCTGCTGCGGCTGCCGGCATGGTGGAACGACTTTATTGCCGGGCTGGTATTGCTGGGCGTGCTGGTGCTCGACGGGCGACTGCGCCAGGCGCTGGCGCGGCATCAGCGGGCGCTGAAGTACAGCCGTTTTCAGCCCGGCAACAAAGGGGGAAAGCACGTCACCCCGTTCGAAAAACGTAAAAACAAAGAGGTGGCGTAGATGAAACTCAACTGGGAAAGCGCGCTGCTGGCATTACTGGTGCTGGAGATCCTGCTGTTTGGGGCGATCAATCCGCGCATGCTGGATATCAACATGCTGCTGTTCAGCACCAGCGACTTTATCTGTATCGGTATTGTGGCCCTGCCATTGACCCTGGTTATCATCAGCGGCGGCATCGATATTTCGCTGGGCTCTACCATCGGCCTGTGCGCCATTGCGCTGGGGGTGATGATGCAGGCGGGCTGGCCGATGGCGCTGGCGATTCCACTCACTCTGGTCATTGGCCTGCTGTGCGGCCTGGTGAATGCCGCGTTGATTCACTACACCGGCATCAGCCCGCTGGTGATAACCCTCGGCACGCTGTACCTCTACGGCGGCGGGGCGCTGCTGCTTTCGGGGATGGCCGGGGCGACGGGCTATGAAGGGATTGGCGGCTTCCCCGATAGCTTTACCGCTTTTGCCAACCTGACACTGTTTGGCCTACCGCTGCCGCTGGTGATGTTTGCCATCATCACCTTTTTCTTCTGGCTGCTGACCCATCGCGGGCGTTTTGGCCGCCACCTCTTTTTACTTGGACAAAACCCCAGAGCGGCACGCTATGCCGCGCTGTCGGTCAACGGCATGCCGTACGTGCTGTATGGCCTGGTGGGCGTGGCGTCGGCAATTGCCGCGCTGATTCTGGTCTCCTATTTCGGTTCGGCGCGTTCGGATTTAGGCCGCGACCTGCTGATGCCGGCGCTGACCGCCGCCGTGCTCGGCGGGGCGAATATCTATGGCGGGTCGGGTTCGATACTCGGTACGGCGCTGGCGGCACTGCTGGTGGGGTACCTGCAACAGGGTTTACAGATGGTCGGCATCCCCAACCAGGTGTCGAGCGCGCTGTCAGGGGCGCTGTTGGTTGTGGTGGTGATGGGGCGTTCGCTGAGTCTACACCGCGAATGGGTGCGGATGACCTGGCGGCGTCTTCTCTCGCGTAAAACAATCGGAGTATAACACGATGAAAGCAAAACATATCCTGCAAATCAGTGCCCTGGCGCTGGCCATGAGTGTCGCGGTGGCTCAGGCGGCAGACCGCATCGCTTTTATTCCTAAGCTGGTCGGGGTGGGCTTCTTTACCAGCGGCGGCAACGGCGCGAAAGAAGCAGGCAAAGCGCTTGGCGTGGACGTTACCTACGACGGCCCGACCGAACCAAGCGTGTCCGGCCAGGTACAGCTGATCAACAACTTCGTCAATCAGGGCTACAACGCGATTATCGTCTCGGCGGTGTCGCCGGATGGCCTGTGTCCGGCGCTGAAGCGGGCGATGCAGCGCGGCGTGAAGGTCCTGACCTGGGACTCCGATACTAAACCCGAGTGCCGCAGCATTTACATCAACCAGGGCACTCCGCAGCAACTCGGCGGCCTGCTGGTTGAGATGGCGGAAAAACAGGTGACCAAACCCGCCGCTAGAGTGGCGTTTTTCTACTCCAGCCCGACGGTGACCGACCAGAACCAGTGGGTGAAAGAGGCGAAAGCCAAAATCGCAAAAGAGCATCCGCAGTGGGAGGTGGTAACGACGCAGTTTGGCTATAACGATGCCACCAAATCGCTGCAAACCGCCGAGGGGATCTTAAAAGCGTATCCGGATCTCGACGCCATTATCGCCCCGGATGCCAACGCGCTGCCGGCCGCCGCGCAGGCGGCAGAAAACCTCAAACGCCAGGGCGTGGCGATTGTCGGCTTCAGCACGCCAAATGTCATGCGCCCCTATGTTGAGCGCGGCACGGTAAAAGCCTTCGGCCTGTGGGATGTGGTGCAGCAGGGAAAAATTGCGGTGAACGTTGCCGATCGGCTGCTGAAAAAAGGCGATCTTAACGTTGGCGATAGCGTGGACATCAAAGATATCGGCACGTTGAAGGTCGAGCCAAACAGCGTGCAGGGCTACCAGTATGAAGCGAAAGGCAACGGTATCGTACTGCTGCCGGAGCGCGTGGTGTTCACCAAAGAGAACATCAATAACTACGATTTCTGATGGAGGATGAGATGGCAGATTTAGACGATATCAAAGAGGGGAAAGACTTCGGGTTTGATCGGCCGCAGAAGAATACGCTCTATACGTTGAAAGGCTGTGGCTCGCTGGAGTGGGGGATGCAGTCCCGGCTGGCGCGTATCTTTAATCCGCAGAGCAACCGTACGGTGATGCTGGCTTTCGATCACGGCTACTTCCAGGGGCCGACCACCGGACTTGAACGTATCGATCTCTCTATCGCGCCGCTGTTTGCTGAGACCGACGTGCTGATGTGTACTCGCGGCGTGCTACGCAGCCAGGTTCCGGCGGCCACTAACAAGCCGGTGGTGCTGCGCGCGTCCGGCGGTAATTCTATTTTAAGCGAGCTCTCCAACGAGTGCGTTGCCGTGGCGATGGAAGATGCCCTGCGCCTCAACGTCTGCGCGGTGGCGGCGCAGGTTTATATTGGCAGCGAATATGAACACCAGTCGATCAATAACATCATTAAGCTGGTGGATGCGGGCAACCGTTATGGCATGCCGGTGCTGGCGGTGACCGGCGTGGGGAAAGAGATGACCCGCGATGCCCGCTATTTCTCGCTCGCCAGCCGCATTGCCGCCGAGATGGGGGCGCAGTTCGTCAAAACTTATTTTGTCGAAGAGGGTTTTGAAAAAGTCACCGCCAGCTGTCCGGTGCCGATTGTGATCGCCGGGGGCAAAAAGCTGCCGGAACATGAAGCGCTGGAGATGTGCTGGCGGGCGCTTGATCAGGGGGCGTCCGGCGTCGATATGGGGCGCAATATCTTCCAGTCCAGCGCGCCGCGGGCGATGTTAAAGGCGGTGAAAAAAGTGGTCCATGAGAATATGAGCGCCCGCGAGGCGTATCAGTTCTGGCAGGAAGAGAAACAGGGAGAGCGAAAATGAACGTGACGCTGGTGGAGATTAATATCAGGCCAGAGCGGGTGGCGGAGTTTCTCGACGTCTTTCGCGCTAACCATGAAGGGGCGCTGAAAGAGCCGGGCAACCTGCGATTTGACGTGCTGCAGGACCCGGAGATGAAGACCCGTTTTTTTATCTATGAAGCCTATAAAGATGATGAGGCGGTGCTGGCGCATAAGAAAACCCCACACTACCTGGCCTGCGTGGAAAAGCTCGACGAGATGATGTCGGAACCGCGTAAGAAACGCAGTTTCGTGGGGTTATTGCCGGAATAGCCGTGCACCCTGGCCTGCGGGATCTCTGCGGCGAGCGGATTATCGCAGGCCATGCTTCTGGTGAGAGGGGAGTGCTTTAAACTTTCTTTTGTATCGTAGGTAGGGTTTACCGCAATGATAAACCGGACGGTGAGTACATTATCTTCGCGATGTATTCAACGTATTAATATATTCTGCAAGGAACTGTATATTTAAAAATGAATTAGCGCTCCTGGCGGTCTGGTACAAAATAAATAAAGGTTTTTGGTTTGTTTTATTTGAGTTGTTTGTTTTTTTTGCATACATTCGGGGTTAGCCATGCTGATAGTAAGGATACTCGATGAAAGCCTCGGACTATTTAAAGATGAAGTTGCAGAGCGACAGACAGCTAGCGGTGTATGGACAGCAGGGCGTAATCTCCACATGGAAAGCAATGAAGGGTATTGGTTCTGATATTTACTCTGGGGTTGAGCGGGTAAGCTGGTATTCTTCTTGTCTTATCCCCAGATATCATGATGTTTGCGGGCAATTATACTCCGAAGAAAAAAGGATGATGTATTCCATTCGCTCCATCTATCGGTACCGTGACGTGATAGTCCATATATTCTATCTCTACTTTCGAATGGTCATAGACGATACGGAAAACGGAAATTCAAAGGGTATTGTGCGTTCTGTTGATTCAACAGCTACAAGGGTGGTTGCCCGAATGCCAGAAAGTAGAGCAGTGCAGTTGGGCCTTGCTGTTACCCTGGCAGAGGCATTATCTATGTCAGATTTAGTGTCTCGTACGGTTGTTGAAAGGCTCGCTGCACGGGTTCCTGGTGTTGTTTGGATGTTCCAGATATTCGGGACCGATCAGAAATGTGCCCTTGCTGCCCGTAGGCTGAAAACACTGGATCCAAAATACTTCGCGATACTCTACAACGCAGAATTAGAAATGCTTTATTACTTCCTTGAACCTGTTCTATCCGAAGTTATCAAAAATGTTAAGATAAAATCTTATCAGGATTTCGATGAGTGTTATAACGCCATAAAGAGTAAGTGTCATGTTTAAAACTTTACTGTCACTTATTTTTAACGAAGGACTTATTCTGGTCTGCTTCATTGGGTTTGGCTTTTTTTATCTTGAATTTTTTCCGACTTACTGGTTTGCTTTAACCATTTTTTCAATGATAGTACTGATCATTATATTGCCTAAATTTACGGCACGATTCGATAAGTACGATAAATAATTTCTACGAAAAGGATTTTTATGTCTAATCCAGCCTATTTATGGTTAACGGATGAAAATGGTTCACCGATGGTCGGCCCGTCGCTGGTATCAGGTCGTGAAGGGGCTATCGAGCTGAAATCGTTTACCCATAACGTCAATATTCCGATTGACGGCAATACCGGAAAGTTGACCGGCACGCGTATTCATATGCCGATTATGTTTCAGAAGGAATTTTACCGTGTCACTCCCATGCTTTACCGGGCGTTAAGTACCGGGAGAACTTTGCAATCTGCGATGTTCAAACTGTATCAGATTATTGAGGCCGGGTTAGAGCAGGAGTACTTCAATATTATTCTTGAAAATGTAAAGCTGACATCAATCACGCCGGATTTATACCCAGGGGCAGATACCGGAACGCATCTTGAAACGGTGCTTATGCGCTATGAAAAAATTACCTGGAAGCATTGCGATGGCAATATTATCTATACAGACTCATGGAATGAGCGTGCGACATATTAACCGTACAGGCAAACGGCATATGACATGAAGGTGAAAGTCGGGCAGTACCGCATTTGTCTGGCCGATATGACGGAATGGCAGGCGTAAAAAAGCCCGGCGAACATCGTTTTCGCCGGGCTTTTGCTGACTATCTTCAGGCTTGCTCCACAGACACCCGCAGGGCTGCCAGCGCTTTACCCGCCGCTTTGATGACCTGTTCACACTGCTCAATCGTCAGCGTCAGCGGTGGTTCAATACGAATGGTTTTGGCATTATTCAGCGTTCCGGCCACCAGCACCCGCTGGCGGAACATCTCGCTGGCGAAGTTGTAGCCTATTTCGTTATCCACGAACTCAATCGCCATCAGCATCCCTTTACCACGAACTTCATTCACCAGATCCGGGTACTCGCGGGCCAGTTGACGGAAACCGTCCAGCAGCAGATCGCCTTTCTGTTCCGCCTGGGCCGGCAGATTCTGCGTCAGCAGGACGTTAATGGTGGCCAGCGCCGCGGCACAGGCCAGCGGGTTGCCGCCGAAGGTGGTGGTGTGCAGGAACGGGTTGTCGAACAGCACTGAAAACACCTCTTCGGTCGCCACCGTCGCGCCAATCGGCATCACGCCGCCGCCGAGCGCTTTGGCGAGGCACAGAATGTCCGGCTGGACGTTCTCGTGCTCGCAGGCAAACATCTTGCCGGTACGCCCCATGCCGGTCTGCACTTCGTCGAGGATCAGCAGCGCACCAAACTCATCGCACAGCTTACGCACCGCGGGCAGGTAGCCGGGCGGCGGCAGGATCACTCCCCCTTCGCCCTGTATCGGCTCAAGGATCACCGCCGCGACATCATCACCGGTTTTCTTACACTCGCTCAGCAGCGTACGCATCGCGTTGATGTCGCCGAACGGTACATGACGGAATCCCGGCAGCAATGGCATAAAAGGCTTACGGAAAGTGGATTTGGCGGTAGCCGAGAGCGCGCCCAGCGATTTACCGTGGAAGGCGCCGCTGGTGGCAACAAACGTAAATTTACCGCGCGGCGACTGGTAGGCTTTAGCGAGCTTCAACGCCGCTTCGACCGACTCTGTGCCGCTGTTACAGAAGAAGCTGTATTTCAGTTTGCCGGGCGTTAAGGCCGCCAGCGTTTTTGCCAGCATGGCCCGCAGCGGGTCAAGCAGTTCCTGGCTATGAAGAGGTTGTTTAGCGAGCTGATGCTCGACGGCGGAAATCACAACTGGATTACGGTGCCCTACATTAAAAATACCAAAGCCACCCAGGCAATCGACAAACTCTTGTCCCTGAGTGTCGACAAGCGTATTTAACCCTCCCGCTTGCCACTCTACGGCTCCGTAATCCCCGCCAGCAGTAACCGATTTTCGGTACTCTAAAAAACCGGGATTCACATGCTCTTTAAAATATTCCCTGACCTCCTGGTTAAGTGCTTTCATCTCCTCATGATCAAGCGTGCGCTTCTCAATGAGATTCAGTGCGTGTGCGCTACAGGCCAGAGCCGATGCGCTGGAAGGTAACCTGTTCAAAGTGAGCTCCTGGGACGGGCGTATCACATGATACTGAATTAAGTATTGCAGGGATTACGCCACTTCGGCACGGCAGCTGAAAATCGGGATAAACGCAGCGCGAAAACGCATTTGTGCGAAATTTAATCTCACAGCGATATTTTTGGCATGTTTTACTCCTGAACGGGCGAGGCAATCGACCGGGAGTATTCCGCCGCGTGCGTCGCGGCGGTGCAGGTTGCCCAAAATGGGGGCAGGGGAAGAGACTCCGCGAGATTAATCGAGCTGGGAAATCTCCATCGCCGCGCGGTCAATAACGGCGACAATCTGCTTCAGCTGGGCTTCGCTGAGGGGCTGCTGGTTAACTTTTAAATCCAGTACGGCTTTAAAGTTTTCCAGCGCCCGCTTCATTTGCGGGTTTTTACGCAGCTCGCAGCCGACCATACGGGCCTGCAAACGTTCCTGGATATGGCCGAGCTGTTCCAGATTCCCGGCATGCAGAAGGCTGCCCTCTGCGGTTATGGCGATTTTTTTGCGGCCATTTTCCTCTTCGACGCTGATAAGGCCCTGATCCTGAAGGAGATCGAGGGTTGGATAGATCACGCCCGGACTTGGGCTGTAGTTGCCCTGGGTCAGGTTTTCTATCTCTTTAATCAGCTCGTAGCCATGGCTGGCGTTGCGGGTGAGGATGTCGAGGATCACCAGACGCAGTTCGCCGTGACCAAAGAAACGCTGGCGGCGTCCACCACCGCCGCCCCGGCGGCCATGCTCCCCGCGTTCGCCGTGTTCACCGTGGCGTCCACGACCTTCTTCATGATGATGTCGCATAGTTTGCTCCTGTTTTTTTTTGATATATCTAATTTATATCTAAATTTTATATCTTAGCAAGTAAGAAGAATGATTATTTTATAATTATATGATTTATTTGTTTTATTTTTTGTTTTTGTACTTTATTGCTTTTTGCTATGGTTATATCAAAAAAGAGTTGCATTCCTTTTTAATAGCAATCATTATCATTTGCGGAAGATTTAGATATATCGATAAATTTCACGAAGGCGAATGACGATGATAAAAACGAAACAACCTCAGTACCCGCAGCGCGTTCGTAATGCGCTGCGTTTTCGCGAGTTAACCGTGCTGCGCGTTGAGCGCGTTGGCACCGCCTTCCAGCGTATTGTGCTGGGCGGAGACGCGCTGGAGGGATTCGTCTCTCAGGGGTTTGACGACCATACCAAACTCTTTTTTCCGCAAGCCGGCACCACGTTTACGCCACCGCAGGTGACCGAAGAGGGCATTAACTGGGGCGAGGGCCCCCGTCCGGCGACCCGTGATTACACGCCGCTGTATGATGCCGAACGGCATGAACTGGCGTATGACTTCTTTATTCACGACGGCGGTATTGCCAGCCGCTGGGCGCTGGCGGCAAACGTCGGCGATAAGCTGGTGATTGGCGGCCCGCGCGGTTCGCTGGTGGTGCCGGAAGATTACGCCTGGCAGCTGTATGTTTGTGATGAATCCGGGATGCCTGCGCTACGCCGCCGCCTGCTGGACCTCAGCCGTCTGCCCGTGCGCCCGCAGGTGACGGCGCTGGTGACGATCGGCGAGGCGTCGTATAAAGATTATCTCGCGGATCTGCAGGACTTTCAGATTGAGTGGAACGTCGGCCATCATTCGTCCGTGGTGGCCGAACGTCTGGCGCAGGTTAGCGTACCTGCGGAAGATTACTTTATCTGGGTAACCGGTGAAGGTGAGGTGGTGAAAACACGACTCGGTCGGTTTGAAAATGACGAAATTGACCCGCAGCTGGTGCGCTCCCAGGCCTACTGGCACCGTAAATAGGCCGGATTGCGGCAGGAGCGAGCCCCGGGATGCGGCGTTAACGCCTTGCCGGGCTACCAGACGGCCAGGTTGTTGCACCGGCTGGCGGCCATCGTTCCTTCAGTGACCTCGGCGATGAGGCGGGGCGCTGATGAAAAAGAATTGAGACATCACGCTTGCAGGAGATTGAGTGAAAACAGAATCCCCGGAGGCGTGAAGAATCAAGTACAGAGAGTCACGAAGAGAACGTCAGGCGCGGATCACGCGTTTTCCGGCGACATCCAGCGTAAGGGATTCACCATCGCGTATCGGCTGCAGGGCATCTCCCTGCTGGCACAGGCAGACGATCCCGGCCTGACGGGCGATGATCGCGCCGTGAGATGCCTCGCTTCCTGCCCGCAGACAGATCCCCTTGACCAGGCGAGGATCCAGCTGCAGGACGCTGGAAGGAAAGAGATCGTCGGCGATGATAATCGTCGGCTCATGCACCGCCAGCGGCTCTTCGCTGCCGCCTTGCAGATGGCGCAAAGTCCGGTGCAGCAGATCGTCGACATCAATATAGCGCGCCTGCAGATAGGCATCGTCCAGCTGGCGATACTGCTGGCTGAGATCGGCCAGCACCTGATACCACGCCCACTCCGCATTGCATTGTTCCTGGCGCACGATATCGCGGGCTGATTCATAGAGATCCGGGTCGTCGAGCAGCGTGTGGTGGCCGGAAAAAATGGCCGCGATATCGGCAGAATAGCGCTCTTCCGCCAGCGTGGTCAGTGCATTGAGATCGTCCAGCGTCTGGCCGATCGCCTGCTGCAGGCGTCGCTGTTCGCTGGCGATGTCGGCACCGGTTTGCCGGACTGGCCGGAGGGCAGGCAGCGGGTAGCGGAGCGCTTTTCCCTGCACGCGCGAGACGGGAGGAGTAAAGACCGCGGGCGCGGCGTCCGGCAGTTCGCCAAAGTTCTCCGCCGCCAGCGCCTGAAATGCCGCCAGCGCCGCTTCGGCATCCGGCCCGCGGGCCAGCAGCCTTAATGTATCGTTGCAGCGTACCTGCAACAGGGCAATCTGGTTAATGCTGTCCGGTGAGACACATTTGCCGCCTTTCTCCAGTACCAGCTCGGCATTGAATCCGGATAACGCGGCAACCAGCCGCGATGCCGGACGAACGTGTAAGCCGTTATGGTTTTTAATCACCACGGAGACGGACTCGCCGCTCAGATCGTCGGCCATCGGCGTGGCCTCGGGACCGTTCTGGGCGAGCGATGGTAATCCCAGCTGTACGCGCTTAGCTTCCAGGGCGCTCATGGCGTCGGCGATCACTTTATCGATATCCGATCCGCTGGCGGCGCTGACCGTTGCCGCCAGCGTGCCTTCGACCAATGGCGCGGCGCACAGGCGAACCTTCGCCGCGATCGCCGGATCGAGGAGATCCAGCGCGGTTTCCGCGCTGAGCAGGGCGCTGCCGATATCCATCATCACCAGCACGTGGTCGGTATCGGCAACGGATTCAATGGCCTCCATCACCTTAATGGGATCGGTGCCGATCGGGTTTTGCGGATCGTCAATGCCGGCGGCGATCGCCAGCTTACAGCCATCGCCTGTTAACATCTGCCGGGCCAGTTCTCCGACACCTTCGCCCAGTCGGGCGCTATGAGAAACAATCACCAGGTTTACCATCGCGTTATCCTTACTCTTTGGCTGCGGCAGCCAGTTCCTGAATCATGAACATCACTGAGGTTGCGCCCGGATCCTGATGCCCGATGCTGCGTTCGCCGAGGTAGCTGGCGCGGCCTTTGCGGGCCTGCATGGTGATAGTGGAACGGGCGGCTTCCTCTGCCTGTGTCGCGGCGGCATCCAGCGCATGCTGAACCGACAGGTGCTGTTCGCTGGACTGGCGCAGTGACTCGACAACCGCAAGCCAGGCGTCGCACATGGTTTTATCGCCGGGTTCCGCTTTCCCCCGGTTGACCACCCCGTCCGCCCCTTCGCGCATCATCTGGTGTAGCTCGTCGAGGGTCAGACTCTGGTGCGCCTGCGTCACCTGGGCTGCGCGAATAAAGAAGGTGCCGAACAGCGGGCCGCTGGCGCCGCCGACGTTGGAGAGCAGCGTCATTCCGGTGTTCTTAAGAATAAAACCGATGTCTTTATCGGCAATGGACGGCAGTTTTTCCACCACCTTGCTGAAGCCGCGATACATATTCAGACCGTGGTCGGCATCGCCAATCTCTTTATCCAGACCGGTCAGAAAATCTTTCTCTTTGGTAAAAATGTCGCCGCAGCGATAGAGCCAGTTAACGATTTGCGTTCTGTTCAGTGACATGTCGTGCTCCTTAATGGCCCCAGTTCAGCGCCGGGGTATGAACGGGGGCGTCCCATAATGCCAGCGTGTCGTCATCGACTTTCAGCAGAGTGAGGGAGAAGCCCACCATATCCAGCGAGGTACAGTAGCTGCCGATGAGGTTGCGCTCGATAGTGATGCCGCTCTCCGCGCAGCGCGTGGCCAGGCGGTTGTATACGCCGTACAGCTCCGACAGCGGGGTGGCGCCAAGGTTATTGACCAGCGCGATGACGCGGTCGCCCTTCTGCAACGCCTGTTTGCTTTGCGTGACGTCCTGCCAGCTCCCTTTGACGGTATCCCACTGACGCAGCGTGCGGCTGTATGTGCCGTTCTCCAGCAGGGTGTCGAACATCTCATCGACGGTGCAGTCGAGAGAACTGAAGGGGCGGCGGTCAATACCCGGCTCGCCGTGGATACCAACGCCGAACTCCATCTCATTATCCTGTAATTCAAATGACGGCTGTCCGGCGGCCGGTACGGTACAGGCACCCAGCGCCACCCCGATGGAGTGGCCGAGGTTGTTAAGCTTGCGGCCCAGCGCCGCGCAGGCTTCCAGCGAATCGCCGCGTTCGGCGGCTGCCCCAACCAGTTTTTCAATCAGCACGGTGTTGGCGACGCCGCGGCGTCCGGCGGTGTAGAGGCTGTCTTTGACCGCCACGTCGTCATCGATCACCACGGTAGTCACCTTGACGCCGCTTTCGTGCAGCAGTTCGGTGGCGGTTTCGAAATTAAGGATATCCCCGGTGTAGTTTTTGATGAGCAGCAGCACGCCTTCGCCGCCGTCGATATGCATCGCACACTCGAACATTTTATCCGGGGTCGGGGAGGTGAAAATCTCGCCCGGGCAGGCACCGGCAAGCATACCTTTGCCAATATAGCCGCAGTGCATCGGCTCATGTCCGCTGCCGCCGCCGGAGAGCAGCGCCACTTTCCCGGCGACCGGCGCATCGGCGCGGGTGACATACACCGGATCCTGATGCAGCGTTAATTCAGGATGGGCTCTGGCGAGGCCCAGTAGTTGTTCACTCAGGACATCTTCGACACGGTTAATCAGTTTTTTCATTATTTATGCTCCGTCGGCGTGATGCGGCCTCTCTACTCACAGAGGCGGTCATCGTGTAGGGGATCGTCTGGCGTGAAGAACCACCCGGCGACGTTATGATTCTGGCTGAGTTAACGGAAAAAAAAATGTCGTGCAAACGAGTTTCATAACGGAACATGCTTATTTATTTTTGTTCCGTTATGAAACGTCATCGGCGAGGAAAAGGGAGAAATGCGAGCTAAGGCTATTTTTTCGCCCCGCGGTCATCTGCGGCAACCGGGGGGCTGCGGATGCGTTTCTCAGTTTTTTTTCTGCTGCCGATGCTACCCATGTTGGCAGATTATCCGTTTTTTTGTGGCATGACGGTGAATGGACGGATCGGGATCGCAATCCCACCATTTTCCGCTAACTAATGTTCCAATATGGAACGCTAAAAAATATTCTCTGTTTCATATCAGAACAAAAACGGGAAAAATTTTTTTGTTCACCGCTCGCCCTACAGTGTTTGCATCGCTCCGGTCACGATTCGTTTCCGCCATGAACCGTAGGCAGAACAGGATGACGCCAGGGCTCATCATGTAAAACATGTACTTATTTGAGGGTGAAAGGAATGCTAAAAGTTATTCAATCTCCGGCCAAATATCTTCAGGGTCCTGACGCATCGACGCTTTTTGGCCAGTATGCTAAAAATCTGGCGGACAGCTTTTTTGTCATTGCCGATGACTTCGTGATGAAGCTGGCGGGGGACAACGTACTCAATGGTTTGCATAATCACGGTTTAAGCTGCCACGCCGCCCGTTTTAACGGCGAATGCAGCCACGCGGAGATCAACCGCCTGATTGCCATTCTGCAGCAGCACGGCTGCCGCGGCGTGGTAGGGATTGGCGGCGGGAAGACGCTTGATACCGCTAAAGCCATTGGCTTCTACCAGAAGCTGCCGGTAGTGGTGATCCCGACGATTGCCTCTACCGATGCGCCAACCAGCGCGCTGTCGGTTATCTACACCGAAGCCGGCGAGTTTGAAGAGTATCTGATCTATCCGAAAAACCCGGATATGGTGGTCATGGATACGGCGATCATTGCCAAAGCGCCGGTGCGCCTGCTGGTGGCCGGGATGGGCGATGCGCTCTCGACCTGGTTTGAAGCGAAGGCCTGCTTTGACGCCAGGGCGACCAGCATGGCCGGCGGACAGTCCACGGCGGCGGCGTTGAGCCTGGCTCGCCTGTGTTATGATACGCTGCTGGCCGAAGGCGAAAAAGCGCGCCTGGCGGCGCAGGCTGGCGTGGTGACGGATGCGCTGGAGCGCATTGTCGAAGCCAACACCTACCTCAGCGGCATTGGGTTTGAAAGCAGCGGTCTTGCGGCGGCGCACGCCATTCATAACGGCTTCACCATTCTCGAAGAGTGCCATCATCTGTATCACGGCGAAAAAGTGGCGTTTGGCACTCTGGCGCAGCTGGTGCTGCAAAACAGTCCGCTGGAAGAGATTGAAACGGTGCTGGGCTTCTGCCAGAAAGTCGGTCTGCCGGTGACCCTGGCGCAAATAGGCGTCAAAGAGGGCATTGAAGGGAAAATTCAGGCGGTCGCGCAAGCGACCTGCGCGGAAGGCGAAACGATCCATAACATGCCATTCCCGGTGACGGCCGACCAGGTTTACGCCGCGATCCTGACGGCCGATTTGCTCGGCCAGCAGTGGCTGGCGCGCTAACGTCTCGCTAAGCTGCTTTTTGCAGGAAGAAGCGTGTGCCCCCTCCGGCTGTTTCTGTCGGAGGGGTTATCTATTTTAAACAGCGGAAAAGGACATGGCGGCGCAGACTCCGGACTCCGGAAAAACAGTATCTTCCGTTATCAGTCAGTCATGGCAGCGTTGCAGCCGGTTTATGCCACGGGAGACCTGGCATAAACCGCATCAGGCGCAGGGTCTGACCTTCGAATCAATCTGCCGACGTAAAACCGCGCTGCTGACCATCGGTCAGGCGGCGCTGGAAGATGCCTGGGAGTTTATGGATAGCCGACCCTGCGCATTGTTTATTCTTGATGAGTCTGCCTGTATTCTCAGCCGCTGCGGCGAACCGCAGACGCTGGCGCAGCTCGCGGAACTCGGTTTTCTTGAGGGCAGCTACTGCGCGGAAAGCATTATCGGCAGCTGCGCGCTCTCGCTGGCCTCGATGCTGGGGCAACCGGTGAAAACCACCGGTGAGCAACATTTTAAACAGGCGCTGCACGGGTGGTCATTTAGCTCCACGCCGGTGTTTGATAATCACGGTCGCCTGTTTGGATCCATCTCGCTGTGCTGTTTGACCGGGCAGCAGGCCTCCTCTGATTTGTCTCTGACGCTGGCTATCGCCCGGGAAGTGGGCAACTCGCTGTTGACCGACAGCCTGCTGGCTGAATCGAACCGCCATCTCAACCAGATGTATGGCCTGCTGGAAAGCATGGATGACGGCGTGATGGCGTGGAATGAGCAGGGGGTATTGCAGTTTCTTAACGTCCAGGCCGCGACGCTCCTGCATCTGGATGCCCAGACCAGCCAGGGAAAAAATATTAATGAACTGGTGACGCTGCCGGCCCTGCTGCGCCGGGCGATTAAGCACGCGCGCGCCCTGAACCATGCGGAAGTGACGTTTGAGAGCCAGCATCAGTTTATCGATGCCGTCATTACCCTCAAGCCGATCGTCGAAGAGCAGGGCAACAGCTTTATTTTATTGCTGCATCCGGTGGAGCAGATGCGCCAGCTGATGACCAGCCAGTTAGGGAAAGTGAGCCACACTTTGGCGCAGATGTCCGCGGACGACCCGGAAACGCGACGGCTGATTCATTTTGGCCGTCAGGCGGCGCGGGGCGGTTTTCCGGTCCTGCTCTGCGGGGAAGAGGGGGTGGGTAAAGAGCTGCTCGCCCAGGCTATTCATAATGAAAGCGAACGGGCGGACGGTCCCTATATTGCGGTCAACTGTCAGCTGTATGCCGACAGCGTGCTGGGCGAGGATTTTATGGGCAGCGCACCGACCGATGACGAAAACGGGCGCCTGAGTCGCCTGGAGCTGGCCAGCGGCGGCACTCTGTTTCTGGAGAAAATAGAGTACCTCGCGCCGGAGCTGCAGTCCGCGCTGCTGCAGGTGATTAAGCAGGGGGTGTTAACCCGCCTCGATGCCCGACGCCTGATTCCGGTGGACGTTAAGGTGATTGCCACTACCACCGTTGATCTGGCTAATCTGGTGGAGCAGAACCGCTTTAGTCGCCAGCTTTATTACGCGCTGCACTCGTTTGAGATAGTCATTCCGCCGCTGAGATCGCGGCGCAACAGCATTCCCTCGCTGGTGCACAACCGCCTGCGTAGCCTGGAAAAGCGCTTTTCATCGCGCCTGCAAGTGGACGACGATGCCCTGGCGCAGCTGGTGAACTACTCCTGGCCCGGCAATGACTTTGAGTTAAACAGCATTATTGAAAATATCGCCATCAGCAGCGATAACGGCCATATCCGCCTGAGCAACCTGCCGGAATATCTCTTTTCCGAGCGGCCGGGCGGCGATACCGCCTCGCCCCTGCTGCCTGCCAGCCTGACCTTCAGCGCTATTGAAAAAGAGGCCATTATCCATGCCGCCCGCGTCACCAGCGGCCGGGTACAGGAGATGTCCCATCTGCTCAATATCGGGCGTACGACGCTGTGGCGCAAAATGAAGCAGTACGATATCGATGCCAGCCAGTTCAAGCGCAAAATCCACGATTAGTTTTCCGCGCTCTCCGCGATTCAGGGTCCGCAATTGCCGTTAACCGGGTATTAGCTGTCGGTCACGGTGTTTATGGACTTGTCGGGCAGAAAAACGCCATGCAAACGTTTGACTGAGGTCTGAATCAAAGAAAGGCAACGATCTCTTTGATATCGCCGCGGACTTGGGTCCATATTATAAACATGTTCATCACATGGTTAATTTTAAGGATAAGAGCATGCCAACAGCGATAGATAAAGCATTAGATTTTATTGGTGGTATGAACACATCGGAACCGGTCCCGGCTTCAATGGATGAAAGTACGGCCAAGGGCCTTTTAAAATATCTCCATGAGTTAGGCGTTCCGGCTAGTGCGGACGACGTCATGGCTCGCGGTGAACAGGAAGGATGGAATTCCGGGTTCACCCATAAAGTGGCCGGATGGGCGGAGAAAATCGCCGCTGGCAACCGTATTGTGATTAAAAATCCAGAGTACTTCTCTTCCTATATGCGGGAGCAGCTCCGGGAACGGGTGCAAGCGGCACATTTTGAAGATGCTGCACCATAAGATAAAAAAGGAGCAACGTTGTTAACGTCGCTCCTTATATTTTTGCCGCCGCTGAACGGGCAGAGTAATTTGATATTGCCGCGCTAAGCGATGTATTGAGCATGACAGGAAATTCTGAACACCCGCAGCCAGCAATACATTCCTCTCATCGAGAAACGTTTATTCATCTCTTTTTTTTCGCGCCTGAACATGATGCGGTGCTTTCTGACGCTGATGAGCGATGAAACCGAAGACACCGCCATGCGCAGGGGGGCGGTATACCCGATGCGCATCGGGTGAAGATGACCTTCCCACTCAATAGCGAATCAATAGAGAAGGTCTGCCGTGGTTATTTAACAGCGGGTGTTTTCCAGCTATCAAGTTTTGCCTTTGACCATGAGCCATAAGCCGCATTAGGAAGAACAATCCAGTCAACGCCGAAATGCTGTGCGTTTGATTCAACCAACTGACGTTGCTCCTCGGTGGGCTTCTTATTTTTAAATTGAGCGGCAAAATCTGGCAGGCTGTCGCCAAACAGCATAATGATCTGCTGGTTTTTCATGATGGCCTGGCGACGTTCTTCTTTGGTTCCTGTATCAAGAAGGACGCTCTCTTCAGAGACCTGCGGCAGGCCGAGAGATTTTAGAGTATTGAGCGTGTCTGTTTTGTTTTCATTAGTACGGTCAGATACATAGTAAATACGAACGTTGTGGTGAGCCACATTATCAAGGAAAGCTTTTGCTCCTGGGATCAAACCCGGATTACCCTGTTTTTCCCAGTCGCCCCAGGTATCCCATTTTGTATAGTCATGACACTGTTCCATGTCCCGTGCCAACAATGGTGTGTTGTCGAGCACCGTTTCATCAAGATCCATTACGACGGCATATTTTTCCGGTGCTTTCAGTCCATTGACTTTTTCATTAAAACGTTCGGTGGCAAAGCGATATGTCTGAATCTGAAGCGCCATAACTTCAGCCGATTTTTGCTGATATCGAAGGGCCATTTCATAAGCCTTTGGTTCGCACAGTTTATTATCAGCGGCGACTGCTGATGCACTTAAGACAGGTAACGCCAGCATCAGAGCTTTAATCATTGAATTCACAGTTTATTCCTTACATGGTGCTCAAAATGGCGAAAGAATAATTGCCTTATGTGACAAAAAAATGAATGCCCTGTGAGAAGGCATTGTGGGCCATAAGCATGAATGTGCAGCAATCCGGAGGTCGTTATTATTGGGGCACTAAAAACAGGTCAATGAGAAAGATAAGGCTTTGATCCTTCTCTTTATTCTCTTTGGGTTGCGAAAGAATTACGCTGCCGGAGGCTTCTTGCTGGCGCTTGCGGTGTCTGGCGAGGCAACGCCGGGTTTTTACTACCGGCCAGGTGATTTATATTCTGCCTTACTCACTGATGGCACCTCGACAGCACCTCCGGAGAAAAGCAAAAGGGCCGGCGATTTCTCGCCAGCCCTTGCGGTGTCTGGTGGCCCCTGCTGGACTTGAACCAGCGACCAAGCGATTATGAGTCGCCTGCTCTAACCACTGAGCTAAGGGGCCGTGGCGAGGGATTATAAAGTAACTGGCAGACGCAATCCAGCGCAAAACGCACGGCTGCTGTTTTTATAAACAATGCATTTTCAATCCTTTATAATCACCTTTTAGGCATTGAGCGGGGGAAAGATGATTAACGACATTCTGGCGCCGGACCTGAGGGTGGTCTTTTGCGGCATTAATCCGGGGAAGTCCTCTGCCCATACCGGTTTTCATTTCGCGCATCCGGGCAATCGTTTCTGGAAAGTGATCTACCAGGCTGGCTTTACCGACCGTCTGTTGAAGCCGGAAGAGGAGCTGCAGCTGCTCGATACGCGCTGTGGGATTACGATGCTGGTGGAACGCCCGACGGTTCAGGCCAGCGAGGTCGCCTTGCAGGAGCTACGTAGCGGCGGGCGGGATTTGGTGCTGAAAATTGAACAGTATCAGCCGCAGGCGCTGGCGATTCTCGGCAAACAGGCCTTTGAGAAAGCGTTTCAGGTACGCGGCGCGCGCTGGGGCAAGCAGCAGGTGACCATCGGCGATACGGAGGTGTGGGTGCTGCCAAACCCCAGCGGATTGAACCGGGCGACGCTGGATAAGCTGGTGGAGGCGTATCGCGAACTGGATGATGCGCTGGCATCGCGAGGTCGCTAGCCTGTCGTAAGTACCGGCACCGACAGTCTCTGACGCTAACAGAGTGAACAGAAGGCAAAAAAAAAGCTCCCCCGCAGGGAGCTTTTTCTGTTTCCGGCAACGATTAATCGTCGAGGAAGCTACGCAGCACTTCAGAACGGCTCGGGTGACGCAGCTTGCGCAGTGCCTTCGCTTCGATCTGACGGATACGTTCGCGGGTAACGTCGAACTGTTTGCCGACTTCTTCCAGCGTGTGGTCGGTATTCATATCGATACCGAAACGCATACGCAGAACCTTCGCTTCACGGGCGGTCAGGCCTGCCAGCACATCGTGAGTGGCGGCACGCAGGCTTTCCGTGGTCGCGGAGTCCAGCGGCAGCTCGAGGGTGGTATCCTCGATGAAATCGCCCAGATGTGAATCTTCATCGTCGCCGATCGGCGTTTCCATGGAGATTGGCTCTTTGGCAATTTTCAGCACTTTACGAATTTTATCTTCCGGCATCAGCATGCGTTCAGCCAGCTCTTCCGGCGTCGGCTCACGACCCATTTCCTGCAGCATCTGGCGGGAGATACGGTTGAGTTTGTTGATGGTCTCAATCATATGCACCGGAATACGGATGGTGCGCGCCTGATCCGCGATAGAGCGGGTGATCGCCTGACGGATCCACCAGGTGGCGTAGGTAGAGAACTTGTAGCCGCGACGATATTCGAACTTATCAACCGCTTTCATCAGGCCAATGTTACCTTCCTGAATCAGATCGAGGAACTGCAGGCCACGGTTGGTGTATTTCTTGGCGATAGAGATAACCAGACGTAAGTTCGCTTCAACCATCTCTTTCTTCGCGCGGCGGGCTTTCGCTTCACCGATAGACATACGACGGTTGATATCTTTAACCTGATCGATGGTCAGGCCGGTTTCTTCTTCAATCTGCTGTAGCTTCTGCAGGCCGCGCTGAACGTCTTCTTTGACGTCGTGCAGCTTTTCAGACCACGGCTTGTTCATGGCGACAGCCGCGTTGAACCAGGTTTCGCTGGTTTCGTTGCCGGTGAACAGGGTGATGAAGTTTTTCTTCGGCATTTTGCACTGTTCGACGCACAGTTTCATGATGATGCGTTCCTGAGTACGGACCCTGTCCATCATGCTACGCATGCTGCCGACCAGGTAATCGAACTGTTTCGGTACCAGGCGGAACTGTTTGAACACTTCGGACAGCTTGAGAATTTCTTCCTGAGCTGCGGCGTGGCTACGGCCTTTTGCTTTGATAGTATCGCGGGTCAGCTCGTACTGCGTACGCAGCTCGGCGAATTTCTCACGCGCCAGCTCAGGGTCGATGCTGTTGTCGTCATCGCTGCTGTCGTCGTCATCGTCTTCATCTTCGTCTTCGTCGTCATCCATCTCTTCCTGAGAGAGTTCAGAGCCGACGTGCGTCGCGGTTGGCGCCAGGTCTTCTTCGGCGTTCGGATCAACGAAACCGGTAATCAGGTCAGACAGGCGCGCTTCTTCAGCTTCAACGCGGTCGTACTGCTCCAGCAGATAGGTAATGGCTTCCGGATATTCAGCAACGGAGCACTGAACCTGGTTGATCCCATCTTCAATACGCTTGGCGATGTCGATTTCGCCTTCACGCGTCAGCAGTTCTACGGTACCCATTTCACGCATATACATGCGCACCGGATCGGTTGTACGTCCGATTTCAGATTCCACGCTGGACAACACCTGCGCAGCAGCTTCTTCTGCATCTTCGTCGGTGTTGTTGCTGTTTTCAGCCAGCAGCAGATCATCGGCATCCGGTGCTTCTTCCATCACCTGAATGCCCATGTCATTGATCATTTGGATGATGTCTTCGATCTGATCGGAGTCGACGATATCTTCCGGCAGATGGTCATTGACCTCGGCATAGGTCAGATAGCCTTGCTCCTTACCACGTTGGACAAGAAGCTTCAGCTGTGACTGCGGGTTTTGCTCCATAAGACGGTATCCACACTTAATTCGTTTGATTGGTGTCGACAGACAAACTGCCAACATTTAAAGCGAGGGCGTACTTATATTATTGCCGCTGCGCCTCAGCGCGGCTGTCGGGGGCTTCCCGAACGATATTCGGCACTTAAGCCGTGCAATTCATTTTTTTGCCAGCTCCTGACTGATGGTCCAGAGTTCCCGGCGTTCTTCACTGCTTAAACCGTGTGTACGGTCGCGGGCTATCAACTCTTCTTGCCGCAGTTCCAGCAGTGAATCAAACATATGGTTGAGCGCGTCGGTGAAGGTTTTTTCCGCGATATCTTTATCTGCTATATCGTCCCACATCGACAGTTTTTCAAGGGTTGCGGCCTCATTTGTACCGCGATACTGCTCTAAAAGTTGCCCGGTGGTCAGACCTGGCTGAGACAAACAGGTTTTGACCAGTTCGCTGAACAGGCCAAGCCCGGGCATTTTGCGCTGATCCAGGCCCTCTAAAGGCGGAACCAGCGGCGCCAGATCCGGGTTTTGCACCAGCAGTCCTATTAGTATACGCATGGTCGTGCGTTTTAGCTGCGGCGCGGGGCGCGGAGTACCACTTTCTGTCTGTTTAGGCATTAAACGTTCAAGCTGAGCGTCATCTAAAATCCCCAGCTTGTTGCCCAGCTCCTGGCGCAAATAAATGCGCAGCGTTTCACCCGGTACCTGGGTGATGAGCGGCAGCGCTAAAGTACTGAGCTGTGCGCGCCCGTCCGGGGTGCTCAAGTCGACCTGCGGCAGCAGGCTGTTGAACAAAAACGTGGAGAGCGGCTGAGCCTGCTCCATCCGCGCTTCAAATGCCGCTTTCCCCTCTTTACGCACCAGCGTATCCGGGTCTTCGCCGTCGGGCAGAAACATAAAGCGTAGCTGACGACCGTCGGTCATGTACGGCAGCGCCGTTTCCAGCGCACGCCAGGCGGCATCGCGGCCAGCCCGGTCGCCGTCATAACAGCAGATGACCTGATTGGTCGCCCGGAACAAAAGCTGAATATGGTCGGCAGTGGTCGAGGTCCCCAGCGACGCGACGGCGTAGTTGATGTCGAACTGCGCCAGCGCCACAACGTCCATATAACCTTCGACAACCAGCAAACGTGGTGGTTCGGCGTTATCCTGCTGTGCTTCATACAGGCCGTACAGCTGACGACCCTTATGGAAAATATCGGTTTCCGGGGAGTTAAGGTACTTCGGCAGGGCATCGCCCAGCACGCGGCCACCAAAACCAATCACCCGGCCTCGCTTATCGCGGATAGGGAACATGACCCGTTCGCGGAAGCGGTCGTAACTGCGCCCCTTATCGTTGGTCACCAGCATGCCGGCATCGATAAGCGACTGGCGGTTTTCTTGATTGCCGCCAAAACGTTTTAAGACGTTATCCCAACCGGGCGGGGCGTAGCCAATCGCGAAGCGCGCAATGACCTCGCTGCTTAAGCCACGTTTCGCCAGATACTGGCGCGCAGGGTCGGCGGCGGGTTGCATCAGGGACTGTTGATAAAACGCATTCAGGCCGTCCATCAATTGATAGAGACTCTGCCGCTGATGGCGCTCTATTTGACTCGGCCCGTTGCCTGCTTCGTATGGCACTTCGAGGTTGTGCATGGCGGCCAGCTCTTCAACCGTCTCCACGAACTCGAGTTTGTCGTAGTTCATAAGGAAGTCGACAGCGTTGCCGTGCGCACCGCAACCAAAGCAGTGATAAAACTGTTTTTCACCGTTGACGGTAAAAGAGGGGGTTTTTTCGTTATGGAATGGACAGCACGCGTGGTAGTTCTTGCCCTGCTTTTTGAGCTTTACCCGCGCGTCGATGAGATCGACGATGTCGGTGCGCGCCAGCAGATCATTGATAAATACGCGTGGGATTCGTCCAGCCATAGGCCCCGTAAACTATACACACGATCATCAGACGGTCTCAGCGTGGGCTGAACACGTTCTTTCATGATGCTGTGTATCTGCTAATGCATAAACGAAAATAAGCCGCGCATTCCTTCCGGAAGCACGGCCTTACAACAACAACTCAGTCTGAATTGAGGGCGTTGGCCCTCAACCGATTAGTACAGACGAGTGCGGCGTGCGTTTTCGCGAGCCAGTTTCTTCGCGTGACGTTTCACTGCAGAAGCTTTAGCGCGCTTACGTTCGGTAGTCGGTTTTTCATAGAACTCACGACGACGAACTTCCGCCAGAACACCTGCTTTCTCACAGGAACGCTTGAAGCGACGCAGAGCTACGTCGAACGGCTCGTTTTCACGTACTTTAATTACCGGCATGTGCCTCTCACCTTTGATTAATTCGGTTTGCTGCTGGCATCAACGCCAGCTTATTTCAAAATGGTGCGGAATTTTACTGCAATTGCTGCTGCTTTGTAAAGCACCGCTGCCTTTTTTGAAAGGACTTTTATAAGGGTGAGGAGTATACACGAGGCTTGTTCCTGGGGCGAACAAAGTTTTATCTGCGCCGCCTGCCGGCCTTTCTGGCACCGCATGACGGGCAATGCGCGACCGGGCGGGTTTTGCGGCCGCTGCCGCTTGTCCCGATGCGCCTGGCTGGCACGCTGAGGGTATACATCAACCCGCATTGGTCCTAAACTGCGCGGTATTAGAGCGAGGTAAAACAAGACATGCGTGTACTGGGTATTGAAACATCCTGCGATGAAACCGGCATCGCCATTTATGACGACGAAAAAGGCCTGCTAGCCAATCAATTGTATAGTCAGGTGAAATTACATGCTGACTACGGCGGCGTGGTGCCCGAGCTGGCTTCGCGCGACCACGTGCGTAAAACCGTTCCGCTGATTCAGGCGGCGTTGAAAGAGGCCGGGTTGACGGCCAAAGAGATTGATGCCGTGGCCTATACCGCAGGTCCGGGCCTGGTTGGGGCGCTGCTGGTTGGCGCAACAATAGGGCGTTCGCTGGCGTTTGCCTGGAACGTACCGGCGATTCCGGTACACCATATGGAAGGACATCTGCTGGCGCCGATGCTGGAGGATAATCCTCCCGCCTTCCCGTTTGTGGCGCTGCTGGTCTCTGGCGGCCATACCCAGTTGATTAGCGTAACCGGTATTGGTCAGTACGAGTTGCTCGGCGAGTCTATCGATGATGCGGCCGGGGAGGCGTTTGATAAAACCGCTAAGCTGCTGGGGCTCGATTACCCCGGCGGTCCGATGCTGTCTAAGATGGCGGCTCAGGGCAGCGAAGGGCGGTTTGTTTTCCCTCGCCCGATGACCGACCGTCCCGGTCTGGATTTCAGCTTTTCCGGCCTGAAAACCTTTGCGGCTAACACGATTCGCAATAACGATGACGACGAGCAGACCCGCGCAGATATCGCCCGGGCGTTTGAAGATGCGGTGGTGGATACGCTGATGATTAAGTGTCGTCGCGCGCTGGAGCAGACCGGCTTTAAACGCCTGGTGATGGCCGGTGGCGTGAGCGCCAACCGCACGCTGCGCGCGAAGCTGGCGGAGATGATGACAAAGCGCGGCGGCGAAGTGTTCTATGCGCGCCCGGAGTTCTGCACCGATAACGGCGCAATGATCGCCTATGCCGGGATGGTTCGTCTGCGCAGCGGCGCTAAAGCGGATCTCGGCGTGACCGTGCGTCCGCGCTGGCCGCTCGCTGAACTGCCGGCGGCGTAATCGGCTGCACAGGCCGACGTTCTGTCGGCCTGCTTTTCTGCTTTACTCCATACTTTTACACAGCGAGCAAATCGCGCCCTGATGTTTGTGCGAGTGCATCACGTCCGGACGTTCATACTCTTCTTCACAGCTGACGCACTGGTAAACGGTGATGGACGCATTGCCCTGCGCATCGTAGCGCGGCTCGCTAATCCCGTCATCGTACTGCTTGATGTAGTAGCGCCCGCCGGTGAGGATACCCATCAGCGGCGTCATCACCAGCGCCACGACCAGCGCAATCAGCGGCGAGAACGGTGCCAGCGTGGCACCGAGCAGGCCGAAGAAGGCGCAGATCGACAGGCCGGCCGCCAGAGCAAACGAAACCACCCCCACCGGGTTAACGTTGTAGATCATCCCGCGACGATATTCCGGCTGCGCCGGGGCGAGCCGGAGCAGGCCTTTGTTGACGGTGATATCGGTGGCAACCACCACCACCCAGGCAATGGCAAAGTTAGAGTAGAAGCCAAGAATCCACGACAGGGCGCTGAACATATCGCCTTCCATCAGCGCCAGCGCGATGGCGAGGTTGACGATGACGAAGATAATCCGCCCCGGATAGCGTTTGGTGGTGCGCGTCCAGGCGCTGGTCCACGCCAGCGAGCCAGAATAGGCGTTGGTGACGTTGATTTTAATCTGTGAAATGACCACCAGCACTACGGCCAGGGTTAACGCCAGCCAGCCGGGCACCAGGTTATCAAAGACGCTGACGAACTGCTGTACCGGCTCGGTGTTGTGTACCGCCGGGAAGCGGGTCAGCAGATAGAAGCCGAGGAAGGCGCCGATGATCTGTTTTATTGCGCCTAATACCACCCAGCCCGGGCCTGCGGAGAAGACCGCCAGCCACCAGCTTTTGCTGTTTTCCGCCGTTTTAGGCGGCATAAAGCGCAGATAATCGATCTGCTCGCCGATTTGCATAATCAGCGACAGGCACACCCCGGCGCCGAGCATTATGGCGGTTAAATCGACCTGCGCCGCGTTATTCTTGCCGGCGAAGTTCATAAAACCATCCACCAGCTCCGGGTCTTTGGCAATCAGCCAGGCCACCGGCACCACCATCAGCACCAGCCACAGCGGCGTGGTCCATACCTGCAGGCGGGTCAGGGCTTTCATGCCGTAAACCACCAGCGGCAGCACCATCAGGGTGGCGATGAGATAGCCCATCCACAGCGGGATCCCTAACCCAACCAGTAGCCCCTGGGCCATGATCGACCCTTCAAGGGCGAAGAAGATAAAGGTGAAACCGGCGAAGATAATGCTGGTGATCACCGAGCCAAAATAGCCGAATCCGGCGCTACGGGTGATTAAGTCGAGGTCAATGTTATAGCGGGCGGCGGTAATCGCCAGCGGGATCCCGGTGAGGAAGATAACCAGCGCCGCCAGCAGGATGGCGTAAATGGCGTTGGTGGTGCCCCATGCCATGCCGATGCTGGCGCCGATGGAGAAGTCCGCCAGATAGGCGATACCGCCCAGCGCGGTCACGGCGACAACGCCTGGTCCCCAGCGGCGGAAACTCAGAGGAGCATAGCGGAGTGTATAGTCTTCGAGGGTTTCTTTAGAGCCGGAAGCCCCGGTCTGTGCAGGTAACTCAGTTTTAATATCCAGTGATGACATAGTCATTCCTTAATGGTCAGGCATGACTGTAATTAGCAAACCTTATGCCACTTCGCACAACCGCTGCGCCGGGCGCTGATGGGGCGGGGATGAATAAAGCGGGGGCAGGAGGCGCACCATCCGGACGCAGGTGCGCCGGGATGGTGCAGGCGCGCTTAGCGCAGCATGCCTTTGTCGACAAGGAAAGCGATGATGTTATTCAGGCCATCGCCGCTTTTCAGGTTGGTAAAGGTCCACGGGCGGTCGCCGCGCATACGCATCGTGTCGCGCTCCATGACCTCCAGCGACGCGCCCACATACGGTGCAAGGTCGGTTTTGTTGATCACCAGGAAGTCCGACTTCGTGATCCCCGGCCCGCCTTTACGCGGGATCTTTTCCCCTTCCGCCACGTCAATGACGTAGATGGTCAGATCCGCCAGCTCCGGGCTGAAGGTGGCGCTCAGGTTATCGCCGCCGCTTTCCACAAAGATCAGATCGAGGTTGCCGAATTTTTCGCTTAGCGCTTCTACCGCCGCCAGGTTCATCGAGGCGTCTTCGCGGATCGCGGTATGCGGACAGCCGCCGGTTTCGACGCCGACGATACGCTCCGGTGCCAGCGCGCCCGCTTCGGTGAGAATACGCTGATCTTCTTTGGTGTAGATGTCGTTGGTCACGACGGCGAGCTGCCAGGTGTCGCGCATGGCTTTACACAGCGCTTCCAGCAGGGCCGTTTTCCCGGAACCGACCGGGCCGCCGACGCCGACGCGCAGCGGGTGTTTGTTATTGTGCATACTCTCTCCTAGGAACGGAATAATCGGGAATACTGGGTTTCATGCCGGGCGGAAGCTATGGCGGCCAGCGGCGTGGAGGAACCTATCGCGCTATCCGGCGCCGCAAGGGCGCAGGCCATATCCGCCGCGTAGCGATCGCACAGGCGTAAAATCAGCTGCTGGGCCGCCTGTTGGCCGAAGGGAACCAGCTTAACGCCCGCCATCACCGCGCTTTCGATCCAGCTGTAGCCAAGGCTCAGCGCCAGGTCGGGCAGCGCGATTTGCCAACGCACGCCGAGCCAGGCCATGCCGGCGAGCTGGCTCTGCCGGGACAAAACGCGCCACGGCGGCGGGCAATCCGGCTGCCAGTCGGCCAGCAGGCGGGCAAAGGCCGCGCCGCGATTACGTTCTTCTTCACGCAGTTCGCGGGTTTCGCGGCAGGCGAGCAGCCAGGCGGTCCAGCGCTGTGCTGACGGTAGATCGTCGTTTTCGCATGCCCGATACAGCCGGGCGAACAGAGGAAGATCGACGGTAAAAAAGCTCTGTTCCATCTGCTGCAGCTGCCAGCGTTCAAAAGCGGCGGCATCGGGCACCCAGCCTGCTTCCACCGCCCATTCCAGACCTTGCGACCAGCTATAGCCGCCGACCGGCAGATTGCTGCTGGCCAGCTGCATCAGCCGCAGGCGTTTTTCCGGCGTGGGCATTTAGTGACTGTGCTCGTGATGGTGATGATCGTGGCCATGATCGTGATGATGACCATGGCTGTGGCCGTGGCTTTCGCTGGCGTAGGCACCGGCTTCCGGTTCAAACGGCAGATGGGCGAAAGTCACCTCCAGGCCGAACTGGCGCAGCATATCGTCCAGCACATGGTCGTGATGATAGCGCAGTTCGCCGGGCATGATTTGCAGCGGAACGTGGCGGTTGCCGAGGTGATAGCAGGCTTTCGCCAGGGTGAACGGATCGTCACAACGCACCACAGACAGGCCTTCATCAGCGGCGATAATTTGCACAAGCTCGCTGCCGTCGTCATTGCTGAGCACATCCCCGCCGCGCAGCAGCAGGCCGCGCGGCAACAACAGACCGGCTTCGCGACCGTCGTTGAGGGTGACTTTGATACGGCTTTTCACCCGCACATCGATCGGCAGCGTGAGGCTGGCGGTCAGTTTGCCAGGTGAATCCACTCGTTGGGTCAGATAGAGCATCCGGACTCCTTAAAACAGAAAATAACGTTGCGCCATCGGCAGGACATCTGCCGGTTCGCTGGTGATCAGTTCGCCATCGATACGCACTTCATAGGTTTGCGCGTCGACGGTGATGTTGGGCTGCAGGCCGTTATGGATCATGTCGGTCTTTTGTACCGTCCGGCAGCCTTTCGCCACCGCTGTGGCGCTGTGCAGATTCAGACGCTGTGCCACGCCACTGTCGATTGCCGCCTGCGACAGGAAGGTGAGGCGACAGTGATGGCGAGCGCTGCCCAGCGCGCCGAACATCGGGCGGTAGTGCACCGGCTGCGGCGTCGGAATCGAGGCGTTGATGTCGCCCATCGGGGCAATGGCAATCATGCCGCCCTTGATAACCGCAGCTGGCTTAACGCCGAAAAATGCCGGCGACCACAGCACGAGATCCGCCAGTTTGCCCACTTCAATCGATCCGACTTCATGGGCGATACCGTGGGTCAGCGCCGGGTTGATGGTGTATTTGGCGATATAGCGCTTCACGCGGAAATTGTCGTTATCACCGCTCTCTTCCGCCAGCGGCCCGCGCTGGACCTTCATCCGGTGCGCCACCTGCCAGGTACGCAGAACGACTTCGCCCACGCGCCCCATCGCCTGTGAATCGGAAGAGGTCAGAGAGAAGGCGCCGAGATCGTGCAGGACATCTTCTGCCGCAATGGTTTCCCGGCGAATGCGCGATTCGGCAAACGCCACGTCTTCGGCAATATCCGGATCGAGATGGTGGCAGACCATCAGCATATCCAGATGTTCGTCAATGGTATTGACGGTGTAGGGCAGCGTCGGGTTGGTGGAGGAGGGCAAAATATTCGGGTGCGCGCAGGCGGTAATAATATCCGGCGCATGGCCGCCGCCGGCGCCTTCGGTGTGGAAGGTGTGGATCGTCCGTCCGGCAATCGCCGCCAGCGTATCTTCAACAAAACCCGATTCATTCAGGGTGTCGCTGTGCAGCGCTACCTGAATATCCATTTCGTCGGCAACCGTCAGCGCGCAGTTGATGGCTGCCGGCGTGGCGCCCCAGTCTTCATGAATTTTCAGGCCGATAACGCCTGCCGCGACCTGTTCGCGTAGCGCGTCCGGGTTCGAACCGTTACCTTTGCCCAGCAGACCGATATTCACCGGCAGGCTGTCCGCGGCCTGCAGCATCCGCGAGATGTACCACGGTCCCGGCGTGCAGGTGGTGGCGTGTGTCCCCGCCGCCGGGCCCGTTCCGCCGCCAACCATGGTGGTGACGCCGGAGACCAGCGCCTCTTCCGCCTGCTGCGGGCAGATCCAGTGAATGTGAGTATCGACGCCGCCGGCGGTGACAATCTTGCCTTCGGCAGCGATAATTTCCGTTGCCGCGCCAATGGGGATATTGACGTTGGGCTGGATATCGGGATTACCCGCTTTGCCGATGGCGACGATGCGCCCCTCTTTGATGCCAATGTCGGCTTTGACGATCCCCCAGTGATCGACTACCAGCGCATTGGTCAGCACCAGATCGACACAGTCGTCAGCGAGTATTTGTCCCTGGCCCATACCGTCACGGATGACCTTGCCGCCGCCGAACTTGACCTCCTCGCCGTAGGTGGTCAGATCGTCTTCGACCTCGATCCACAGTTCAGTGTCCGCCAGGCGCACTTTATCGCCGGTGGTGGGGCCAAACATGTCGGCATAGGCCTGACGTGAAATATCACTCATCGTTTGCCTCCAGATTTCCCATCACGTCGCCGCGAAAACCGTATACCGCGCGACGACCGGCGAGCGCGACCAGCTCCACTTCACGTTTTTGCCCCGGCTCAAAGCGGACCGCGGTACCGGCGGCGATGTTCAGGCGATAGCCGGTGGCCTGCGCCCGGTCAAATTTTAGCGCCGGATTGACCTCGGCAAAATGGTAATGCGATCCAACCTGAATCGGTCGGTCGCCATGATTCTCAACGATAATGCTGCGGGTGGCGCGGCCAACGTTCAGAGCTATCTGTCCGGGCTGCACCTTGTATTCACCTGGGATCATCGCGAAACCTCAGATAATCGGATTGTGGACGGTGACCAGCTTCGAGCCATCCGGGAAGGTGGCCTCGACCTGGATGTCGGGGATCATTTCGGGTACGCCTTCCATGACCTGTTCGCGGCTTAACACATGGCGGCCTTCTTCCATCAGCGCCGCCACGCTTTTACCGTCGCGGGCGCCTTCCATAATAAAGGCGCTGATTAAGGCTACGGCCTCCGGGTAGTTCAGCTTCAGGCCGCGGGCCAGACGACGTTCCGCCACCAGCGCGGCGGTGAACAACAGCAGCTTGTCTTTCTCTCTGGGGGTCAGTTCCATAGCGTTCTCTCAGGTCAACCAGATTCGGGGAAGGACCGGGGACTTTCCGGTCAGATGCGGGCGCATAAACTGCCAGATGTCACGCATCGCCCGCTGGCAAAGTAAGTTATCGTCACTTAAAAATCGTACCGTCAGCAGGCCGTCAGTCAGCGTGGTGCCGGCATAATTGCCCAGCGACGTGAGTCGTTCCCGCACGCCGTCAAGCAGGGCTTCACTGGCGGGATAGAACAGCAGAGTGCCGACCCACGGGCATTGCGCCACGCAGGCCAGGCGCCCGTCGGCCAGGTTCAGGCGTTCGATCAGCAGCGGTGATTCATCCATCCATACTTCAAGACGGTTGCTGAGGGCACCATGGCTAAAGCGCTCACCGATGACCGGACGGCCAAGGCACAGCAGATCCCAGGCCAGCAGCGTGCTGGAAGGGCAAAGGTGAAAGGCGGTATGCAGGCGGGCCTGGGCGCCGGGAAAGAAGATCGCGTCCGGCGGCAGCCACTCCAGCGTCGAGCGTTCCGCCAGCGTCAGGCGCTGATGTAAATGGGCCTGCGCGCCGCTGCTGCGGTAAAACTTACTGGCACCGGGCATGGTGATTAACGTGTGGCAGCCGCTATCAACAGCGGCGCGAATCGTCAGCTCGTCACCACCGACGATCCCGCCCGGCGGGTGGAGTAAGTAGAGATGACAGGTATCGTCTTCGGGATAAAAGGGACGCTGGACGGTGAGCGGACCGACATGACGGGCGGAGGTGAGTACCGTTTTGCCGCCGCGATGTTGAAAATGAAGGTCCAGCGTAGCCTGCCAGCCTTTTTTATTCTCTGGTAACACGGTGCTGTGCAATGTGGTTGCGCCCCTGCAAAATCAAGATAAAACAGCAGCGATGAGTATTGATCGGCGCGAAAGTATCTCGATCATATGAAAAGCTTATGAGTTAAAAACGAGAAAACAGCCGCCTGAGCGACGGCCGTTTAGCAACAAGATTATTACGCCTGATAATCTTCGGCGTCAATGTCATAGCCCGACGGCTCCCAGCGGATCGCGAGCAGCGACAGCAGGCCAATCAGCGGCGCGGCGGCGATAATCCAAAAGACCTGGGTATCCAGGGCTGCAACCAGCAGCGGGAAAAGGAACAGCGACAGGGTCGAGCTGCTGCGCATCAGGGTCTGGTTCAGGCCAACGCCGACGCCGCGCAGCGACGTTGGATAGCTCAACGACGCGAACGTCATGGTGTGTGCGCCAGGACCAAATCCCTGACCAAAGAGGAATAGCGCCAGCATCGCCACGGCCGCGATACCTTCGCCCGCGCCGTCGGGGCGGCCAATCAGCGCCAGACCCAGCAGCGCCGCCAGCTGGCAGCTGTAGCCCGCCAGCGACATCTTCCACGCCCCTAAGTGCGGCACCAGCCGCACCGCCAGCAGACCGCCGACGAACGCAAAGAGCAGGTTCAGCGCCAGCGAGATGACAATCGTGTTCAGCATCGACTGCACAAAGAAGCTGGAGATAATCACCGGCAGACCGAAGGCGACGGCGTTATAGGCGAAGGAAGAGACGACCGACAGCAGCGTGGCGAGGGTGGTTCGCCGCAGATAGACGCCCTGGAACAGACGGAAATAGTTGCTCCACTGCGCTTTTTTAACCACCGGCGTCGGGTTATCCAGCGCGTCCTGCGCCACGTGGGCATTGATGTTATAGGCCGTGCGGAGAATGGCGGCGGCCTCGCGCAGATTGCCCTGATTAGCGGCCCACACCGGCGATTCGCTCATATAGCGGCTGCGAATGGCGATAATCACCAGCGCAGGAACCGCGCCGAAACCGAGAATCAGCCGCCACAGCCAGTCACTGTGGCTTTCCGGCAGTACGGCATAGAACAAGAGCACCAGCAGATAGGAAATACTGATAGCGGCGTACCACGTCGGACACCACATGGCGACGCTGGCCGCTTTGTTGCCCGGCCCCTTAAGCTTTGAGAATTCACTCAGGAAGGCCATCGCCACCGGCAGGTCGATACCGACGCCGAGACCCATGACAAAACGGGCGCCGGTCAGAACGTATTCGTTGGGGGCCAGCGCACAGGCGATCGCAGCGACCACAAAAAACAGCATATCGGCCATAAACACGCGGTAGCGGCCAATTTTATCCGTCAGGTAGCCGCCCAGCAGCGCGCCGACGATAGCCCCAAAGGTGATGGCCGAAGCCACCATGCTGGTCCCCGCTGGCGTCAGGTTAAACTCGCGGGTGATATCCTTCAGGCCGAAAGCCAGGGAGCCAAGATCGTAGGCGTCGAGAAAGATACCGCCGAGGGCGATGCCCATGACAATCCGCGCATTATTGCGCCCGCTGCTGCCTTCATTGATTAAACGCGACACGTCAGCGGCGCCGCGTATCCATCGAACTTCCCCGCCAAGCGACCCTGCCGCTGCGACCGGAGTCGCGTTGATTACGTCTGTCATGATGTTGTTCTGCGCTGTCGTATAAAAGATTCAGAGTAAACATCGCGGCGGACGGGGATAAATTATTTTTGGTTATAAGACATAGCTAAGTGATTGTTGCGAAATGATTATCTTTTTTCAGCGGGTGAGTTCAGGATGATTGGCTGCCAAAAAGGGCAATACAGAGAGAATGTCGGGGTAAAGGGGACCCGGCGCGCGCCGCCGGGCGGCAGATTATTTCTGCTCAGGCGTTTTTTTGTTCTTTTTCAACCGGGCCCAGATTTTAGTTTCCTGACGGCGCCACAGGCGCTGAATATTGTCGTGATGGCGCAGCAAAATCAGGCAGGAGAGCATGGAAACCGGGAAGGTATACTGCGGTTTGAACCACCAGACGTAGAAGGGGGCAATCAGCGCGCTGACAATAGCCCCGAGCGACGAATAGCCGCTGAGCAGGATGGTCAGCAGCCAGGTGCCCGCCATGACGCCGGTCAAATCCCAGCCGATGGGCGCGATAGCGCCGAAAGCGGTCGCCACGCCTTTACCGCCGCGGAAGTTAAAAAATACCGGCCAGATATGGCCCACGCAGGCTGCAATGGCGACCAGACCCAGCCAGAACGGCGTCAGACCGAGCGCCCAGGCCCCCCAGACGGGCAGCATGCCTTTGAGCACATCAAAAATAAGAACCGTTACGGCTGCTCCCTTGCCGCCAATTCGTAGTACGTTTGTCGCCCCGGGATTGCCGGAACCGCTATCGCGAGGGTCGGGCAGGCCAGCGAGACGACACACCAGAATGGCGCTGGAAATTGAGCCGCAGAGGTAGGCAAGGATAACCAGTCCAGGCGCGATTGCACTCATCAGCTGTTCCATTTTGAAAATGTCGTTTTGTCCCCGCTATCCTTCGCCTCGCTGGTGCGCCGGCGCGCTTCTTTCGTGCCGTCACCGGAGCGTGCATTGAGCCAGAACGCTAGCTGCGCCGCCGCTTTCCTGCAATACGAATTATTTAGGGGATGTCTTTGCATCTGTGGATAATACGCATAATTCGCCGGAAGTGGTATCCGGTTTAGCCAAAAAGCAGGCAGGTCGTGATGGATATTGTATTTATAGAGCAACTTTCGGTAATCACTACTATCGGTGTTTACGACTGGGAACAAACCATTGAACAGAAGCTGGTGTTCGATATCGAAATGGCGTGGGACAACCGCAAAGCGGCGAGCAGCGATGATGTCAGTGATTGCCTCAGCTATGCTGATATCAGCGAGCTGGTGATTGGTCACGTTGAAGGTGGGCGTTTCGCGCTGGTTGAACGCGTCGCGGAAGAGATTGCCGATCTGCTGCTGGAAAAATTCCCCTCGCCGTGGGTGCGGATTAAAGTCAGCAAACCGGGCGCCGTTGCCCGGGCGGCAAACGTGGGCGTAATTATCGAACGCAGTCGGGCGTAGCTTAATCTGAAACAAAACTTTTCAGGTCATACTCGTTAAACAATTTGTGTTTATACCGGTCGCAGGATTCGGCTATCGGGATATTTTATTGTCACCTGGTGTCAGGACAGCACTCGAAATTTTCGCGTACTCCGTGTACGCTCCGGTTTCATGCGCCGTCCGTCTCCAGACTGGCCGCATCAATATCACCTGATGGAATGGTTCAGCGTATCTGGTTTTTTCATTTTACTTTTAAAGGGTTTATTGGATGAGCGATATACACTCGCTGCTGGTGGCGGCAATATTGGGTGTGGTTGAAGGTTTGACGGAATTTTTACCTGTTTCCAGTACTGGCCATATGATTATTGTTGGTCATCTTCTGGGTTTCGAAGGTGAGACGGCAAATACTTTTGAGGTGGTCATTCAGTTAGGTTCTATTCTTGCTGTTGTCGTGATGTTCTGGCGTCGTCTGTTTGGTTTGATCGGTATTCATTTCGGCAAACCACCGGAACATGAAGGCCAGGGAGGCGGCCGTTTATCGCTGATTCATATTTTATTAGGGATGGCGCCGGCAGTGGTGCTGGGCCTGGTGTTCCACGATACCATCAAATCGCTGTTCAACCCGGTCAACGTTATGTATGCGCTGATTGTGGGGGGCTTTCTGCTGATCGCGGCGGAAGTGCTGAAGCCAAAACAGCCGCGTGCTGTCGGCATTGATGATATGACCTATCGCCAGGCATTTATCATCGGCTGCTTCCAGTGCCTGGCGCTGTGGCCCGGCTTCTCTCGCTCCGGTGCGACCATTTCCGGCGGGATGTTGATGGGCGTAAGCCGCTATGCAGCGTCGGAGTTTTCCTTCCTGCTGGCGGTACCAATGATGATGGGGGCGACCGTGCTGGATGTGTATAAGAGCATCGGTTTCCTCAACGCCAGCGATATTCCGATGTTTGCCGTCGGCTTTATCATGGCGTTCATCGTGGCGCTGATCGCGATTAAAACCTTCCTGCAGCTGATCAAACGTATCTCGTTTATCCCGTTTGCTATCTACCGTTTTGTCGTCGCGGCAATGGTTTACGTTATCTTCTTCTGAGTTTTACGCGCCGGTAAAACCGGGCCCTCAGTCGCCAGACTGAGGGCAGCGCTCTTCCTTCCATTTCGCGACCGCCAGAATACGGCGCCGCGTCAGCTCCTCACGAATCTCCGGCCCTTTAAAGCCCTGAGCAACCACCTCTTTCGTAGAGACCGATTGGGCGATGTGCCAGGCTTCAAGCAGCAGGCGTCCCTGCGGGTAGTCGCGGGCTTCGAAACCGGTACGTCCGCGCACATCGGCCTCGCTGGTTAAAGCGATTTGCATGACCCGGTGCGGCTTACGCCAGGCGTCGATATTATCAAACAGTTTGACCAGCGTTTTAGGCTGCAGTATGGGCAGGGTATGAATCAGGTCGTGAAATTCGGCGACCAGCTTTGCCAGATCGCGAATATCGTTCGGCACGCGCAGACGGGCGCAAAGCTGCTCGACCAGCCTGACGCCTGCCGGGCCGTGGCCGTGGTGGCGCGGCCAGAGCGCTTTTGGCGTCAGCCCTTTGCCGAGGTCGTGGCACAGCGTTGCAAAGCGCACGTCAATCTCCGGCGACAGCATCGCCGCCATCGTCAGAGTCATTAGCGTATGCACGCCGGTGTCGATTTCAGGATGCCATTTGGCGGGCGCCGGAACGCCGTACAGCGCGTCGATTTCCGGGAACAGTACGCCGAGCGCGCGGCAGTCGCGTAAAGTCTGGAAAAAGACCTGGGGATTCCGGGTGCCAAGGGCGTTTTCCGTCTCTTTCCAGACCCGCTCCGGCGTCAGATGCGCCAGTTCGCCGGCATCGGCCATGGCGCGCATCAGCGCCATGGTTTCGTCGGCAATACGAAAGCCCAGATGGGCATAGCGGGCTGCGAAGCGCGCCACGCGCAGAACGCGCAGCGGGTCTTCGCTGAAGGCGGGTGAGACGTGGCGCAGCAGGCGCAGACGCAAATCGGCCTGGCCGCCGTAGGGATCGACAATCAGGCCATCGGCATCCTGAGCCAGCGCATTGACCGTCAGATCGCGGCGCAGCAGATCTTGCTCCAGCGTGACGTCCGGGGCGGCATAGCAGGTGAAACCGGTATAGCCGGAACCCGATTTACGCTCGGTACGCGCCAGCGCATACTCTTCCCGGCTTTTCGGGTGCAAAAATACGGGGAAATCGCGGCCTACCTGCTGGTAGCCCGCTTCAAGCAACTGTTCAGGCGTGGCGCCGACCACGACCCAGTCTCTGTCTTTGACCGGTAGTCTTAATAACGCATCCCGAACTGCACCACCGACCAGATAAATCTTCACGCCCGACTCTCCCGTATCTACTTTGCTCAAGATGATACGTAAGTCTGGCAGAGAAGACGAATTAGTTCATCCACCGGTCTTTACGTTTACGGCTCGGGACCAGATGCGGCAGCACCAGTCCGAGCAGCAGTCCGACGCCAAGCACGCCGCCGCCGTACATAAACCACTGCATGATAATGGTGCGCTGCTTATCATCCAGCTGCAGATTCGCGGCATTCACCTTCTTCTGGGCGACAACCAGCTCATTTTTCAGCTTTTGGTTTTCGTCTTTCAGCGCGTTGATCACGGTATCGCTGCCGGCGACCTTTTTCTGCATGTCGGCGGTGCGCTGATTCCAGGTGGTGTCGATGTTATTCAGTTTGTCGGTCAGGGTTTTCACCTGATTTTGCAGATCCGGCACGCGGGTGCGCAGGCTGGGCTCGTTGCTCAGCTCTTTCAGCGGAATCCAGGCGGTACGGCCGTTGCCGTCGCGGATTTGGGCATAGCCGGTGCTGTCATTGGTCTGCAGCAGAGAAACTTCTTCCCCGGCGTTAATGGTGCCCTGAAGACGATAATTATCGCCCGGCCCCGTGCGAACCCAGGTGTTCAGTTCATCAGAAACATAACGTTTTTCTTCTGCATGAACCGCCGTGGCGGCGCTGAGCGCCAGTAAAGTAAAAGTGATAAGGCGTAATTTTGGCATCAGGTCATCGTTTGATCGTAAAAAGTTGAACGATAGTAGTGGCATCGCCATAGCGACGCAAAGTTTTCTGCCACAATCGGAAACATCCGGGAGGTGGCCCGGCAAAATGCGCATTGCATGGAGAATCGTCGCAAAATACTATCTACTGACAAAAAATATCGGCGATAGTTCGCCGTATTTTCCCGGCAGCGCAAAGAAGCGGAAGAATTCAGTCATGGCTCAAGAAATCGAATTAAAATTTATCGTCTCCGACAGCGGCGTGGAAACATTGCGCCAGCACCTTAATGCGCTTAACGCCCAGCACACGCCCGCGGGTCAATTGCTCAATATTTATTATGAAACGGCGGACAACTGGCTGCGTCGTCATGATATGGGGCTGCGCATCCGCGGCGATCGCGGCCGTTATGAAATGACCCTGAAAATCGCCGGTCGCGTGGTGGGCGGATTGCATCAGCGTCCGGAGTTCAACATTCCGCTGGAAAGCCCGGAACTGGCGCTGGAGCGCCTTCCTGCCGAGGTCTGGCCGCAGGGCGAGCTGCCCGCGGAGCTGGCGCAAAACGTACAGCCGCTGTTCAGTACCGATTTTGCGCGTGAAAAATGGGTGGTCAGCGAAGGGGAGAGCCAGATTGAAATCGCGCTCGATCGCGGAGAGGTGAAAACCCCTGAGCATCAGGAAGCGATTTGCGAGCTGGAGCTGGAGCTGCTCTCTGGCAAGACGGAAGATGTGCTGGTTCTCGCCCGTCGTCTGCTGGAAACCGGCGTGTTGCGCCAGGGAAGTCTCAGCAAAGCGGCGCGCGGCTACCATCTTGCTCAGGGGAACGACGTGCGCCCGGTACAGCCATTCGGCGTTCTGCAGGTGGCGCCCAAAGCCAGCGTAGAGCAGGGGCTGGAGGCCGCGCTGGAAAACGCGCTGGCGCACTGGCTGTATCATGACGAGGTCTGGAGCCGCGGTAATCCGTTGGCAAAAGGGGAGATCCTCCGCGCTATCGCCCGGGTGCGTCATGCGCTGGTGCTGTTTGGCGGCATCGTGCCGCGTAAGGCCACCGCGCCGCTGCGTGAACAGCTCGCTGAAGCGGAAGCTGCTCTGACGCAGGCCGGTAAGGAGCCTTCCGCGCTGTTCAGCCTTGCCGCAGTCAGCGCGAAGCTCGCATTGACCGAATGGCTGGTGAACCGCAGCTGGCGCGTCTTTTTAAATGAGAATGCGCAGAAGAAGATCGCCGGCTCTTTTAAACGTTTCGCCGATATCCAGCTGTCGCGGGCGGCGGCGGAGTTAAAAAATGCGTTCCAGCAGATACCGGGGGACGATTACGACGGCCAGCTGCCGCGTCTGTCCCGCGACATCGACTGCATTCAGCTGCTTGCCGGCGCCTATGCCGCTGCGGCGGCCCCCTGGCTGGAGAACTGGCTGGAAGTCCGTCGCGCTATTGAGCACAAAGATCGCAGCGTCATTGAATATTTCCGCCGCCAGGCGCTGGCCGCGGAGCCATTCTGGCTGCACAGTGGAAAACGATAATTTCAGGCCAGGGAGACCCCTATCATGCCGCTTTCTTCACAGTTACAGCAGCACTGGCAGACGGTTGTAGACCGACTGCCGGCGGATTTTCCATTACCCACGTTAAGTCCGCAGGCGCAGTCGGTGATGGCGTTCAGCGATTTCGTCCAGCAGAGTCTGGTGGCGCAGCCGCAGTGGCTGAGCGAACTTGAAAACTCGCCCCCTGAGGCGCAAGAGTGGCGTCACTATGCCGACTGGCTACAGGCTGCCCTGGACGGGGTCAACGACGAAGCGGCGCTGATGCGTGAGCTGCGCCTGTTTCGCCGCCGGATCATGGTGCGCATCGCCTGGGCACAGGCGCTGTCGCTGGTCAGTGAAGAGAGCAGTTTGCAGCAGTTAAGCACGCTGGCGGAGACGCTGATTGTCGCCGCCCGCGACTGGCTTTACACCGCCTGCTGTCACGAATGGGGGACCCCTTCCAGCGCCGAAGGAAAAGCGCAGCCGCTGCTGATCCTCGGAATGGGGAAGCTGGGCGGAGGCGAACTCAATTTCTCGTCGGACATCGATCTGATTTTTGCCTGGCCGGAACATGGCGCAACCCGCGGCGGGCGCCGCGAGCTGGATAACGGGCAGTTTTTTACCCGCCTCGGCCAGCGGCTGATAAAAGTCCTCGATCAGCCAACTCAGGATGGCTTTGTGTATCGCGTTGATATGCGCCTGCGCCCCTTCGGCGACAGCGGGCCGCTGGTGCTGAGCTTTGCCGCGCTGGAAGATTACTATCAGGAACAAGGGCGCGACTGGGAGCGCTATGCGATGGTCAAAGCGCGGATCATGGGCGATAATGACGGCACCTACGCCAACGAACTGCGCGCCATGCTGCGGCCGTTCGTCTTCCGCCGCTACATCGACTTCAGCGTGATCCAGTCGCTGCGTAATATGAAGGGGATGATTGCCCGTGAAGTCCGCCGTCGCGGGTTGAAGGACAATATCAAGCTCGGCGCGGGCGGTATCCGCGAAATCGAATTTATCGTGCAGGTCTTCCAGCTGATCCGCGGCGGGCGTGAACCGGCGCTGCAGCAGCGGGCGCTGCTTCCGACGCTGGCAGCGATCGATGAGCTACACCTGCTGCCGGAAGGCGATGCTGCCCGGTTGCGTGACGCCTACCTGTTCTTACGCCGCCTGGAAAACCTGCTGCAAAGCATCAACGACGAGCAGACGCAAACTCTGCCGCAGGATGCGCTTAACCGCGCCCGCCTGGCGTGGGGGATGCATGTTGATGACTGGGAAGCGCTGAGCGCGCAGCTGGAAGAGAAAATGGCCAGCGTACGGCGGGTGTTCAACGAGCTGATTGGCGATGATGAAGCGCAATCACCGGATGAGCTGCTGGAGGAGTACTGGCGCGAGCTGTGGCAGGATGCGCTGGAAGAGGATGACGCCAGCCCGGCGCTGGTCCACCTTGCGGATGACGACCGTCGCAGCGTGCTGGCGCTGATTGCCGATTTCCGTAAAGAGCTGGATAAACGCACCATCGGCCCGCGTGGGCGCCAGGTGCTGGATCAACTGATGCCGCATCTGCTCAGCGAAGTGTGTTCGCGGGCCGATGCGCCGGTGCCGCTGGCGCGCATTACGCCGCTTCTGACCGGTATCGTCACCCGAACCACCTACCTCGAATTGCTCAGCGAATATCCCGGCGCGTTGAAACATCTGATTAGCCTTTGCGCCGCCTCGCCAATGGTTGCCAGCCAGCTGGCGCGCCATCCGCTGCTGCTGGATGAACTGCTGGATCCCAATACGCTGTATCAGCCGACGGCGACCGATGCCTATCGCGATGAGCTGCGGCAATATCTGCTGCGTGTGCCGGAAGAGGACGAAGAGCAGCAACTGGAGGCGCTGCGCCAGTTTAAGCAGGCGCAGCTGCTGCATATTGCCGCCGCCGATATTGCCGGGACGTTGCCGGTGATGAAAGTGAGCGATCACTTAACCTGGCTGGCCGAAGCGATGATTGATGCGGTGGTGCAGCAGGCGTGGATGCAGATGGTGGCGCGTTATGGCCAGCCGACGCACCTGCATGATCGTCAGGGGCGTGGTTTTGCGGTTGTCGGCTACGGAAAACTGGGGGGCTGGGAGCTGGGCTACAGTTCGGACCTTGACCTGGTGTTCCTGCATGACTGTCCGATGGAGGTGATGACCGACGGGGAGCGCGAAATCGACGGTCGCCAGTTCTATCTGCGCCTCGCCCAACGTATTATGCACCTTTTCAGCACCCGCACCTCTTCAGGGATTCTCTACGAAGTGGATGCTCGCTTACGTCCGTCTGGCGCCGCGGGCATGCTGGTCACCACGGCCGATTCGTTTGCCGATTACCAGAAGAATGAAGCCTGGACCTGGGAACATCAGGCGCTGGTGCGCGCCCGCGTGGTCTATGGCGATCCCGAACTGCAGGTGCGTTTTGATACTATCCGTCGCGATATTCTCAGCGCGCCGCGTGAAGGGGCGACGCTGCAGACCGAGGTGCGGGAAATGCGCGAGAAAATGCGCGCCCATCTCGGCAATAAGCAGCGGGATCGCTTTGATATTAAAGCCGATGCCGGGGGCATTACCGACATTGAATTTATTACCCAGTATCTGGTCCTACGCTATGCGCACGAGAAGCCGAAGCTGACGCGCTGGTCTGATAACGTGCGCATTCTGGAACTGCTGGCGCAAAACGACATTATGGATGATGAAGAAGCGCGGGCGCTGACCCATGCCTACACCACGCTGCGCGATGCGCTGCATCGTCTGGCCTTGCAGGAACAGCCGGGGAACGTCGCTCCGGACGCCTTTACCCATGAACGTCAGCAGGTGAGCGCCAGCTGGCAGAAGTGGTTGATGGCTTAACTAAAAAACCGGGTGTGCTATTATCGCGCGCAAAGTTTGTATCTCGCAGGAGAGAGTCATGAAAGTAACGCTGCCGGAGTTTGAACGTGCAGGAGTGTTGGTGGTGGGCGATGTCATGCTGGACCGCTACTGGTATGGTCCCACCAGCCGTATTTCCCCCGAAGCCCCGGTACCGGTGGTCAAGGTGGAAAATATCGAAGAGCGTCCCGGCGGTGCGGCAAACGTGGCGATGAACATCGCCTCTCTCGGCGCGACTTCCCGCCTGGTTGGCCTGACCGGGATTGATGACGCCGCGCGTGCGCTTAGTAAAGCGCTGGCGGATGTCAACGTGAAGTGCGATTTCGTCTCCGTACCGACTCACCCGACCATCACCAAGCTGCGCGTGCTGTCGCGCAACCAGCAGCTGATCCGCCTGGATTTCGAAGAGGGATTCTCCGGCGTCGATCCGCAGCCGATGCACGACCGCATTCAGCAGGCGTTGGGTACCATCGGGGCGCTGGTGCTGTCCGATTATGCCAAAGGTGCGCTGGCCAGCGTGCAGACCATGATTAAGCTGGCGCGCGATGCGGGCGTACCGGTGCTGATCGACCCGAAAGGCACCGATTTTGAACGCTATCGCGGCGCCACGCTGCTGACGCCGAACCTCTCCGAATTCGAAGCCGTCGCGGGCAAGTGCAAGGATGAAGCGGACATTGTCGAACGCGGCCTGAAAATTATTGCTGAGTTCGAACTCTCCGCCCTGCTGGTAACCCGCTCCGAGCAGGGGATGACGCTGCTGCAGCCGGGCCGTCCGCCGCTGCATATGCCAACTCAGGCGCAAGAAGTGTATGACGTCACCGGCGCCGGCGATACGGTGATTGGCGTGCTGGCGGCGACGCTGGCCTCCGGCAACACGCTGGAAGAGGCGTGCTACTTCGCCAACGCGGCGGCCGGTGTCGTGGTCGGCAAGCTGGGGACATCCACCGTTTCACCGATCGAGCTGGAAAACGCCGTGCGCGGGCGCGCGGAGACCGGGTTCGGCGTGATGAACGAAGACGAGCTGAAACAGGCCGTTGCGGCGGCACGTAAGCGCGGCGAGAAAGTGGTGATGACCAACGGCGTGTTTGACATTCTGCATGCGGGCCACGTTTCTTATCTGGCCAATGCGCGCAAACTGGGCGATCGCCTGATCGTTGCGGTCAACAGCGATGCGTCGACCAAACGTCTGAAAGGCGAGTCTCGTCCGGTCAACCCGCTGGAGCAGCGGATGATCGTGCTCGGCGCGCTGGAAGCCGTCGACTGGGTCGTCTCATTTGAAGAGGATACGCCGCAGCGCCTGATCGCCGGCATTCTGCCGGACCTGCTGGTCAAAGGCGGCGACTATAAGCCGGAAGATATCGCGGGTAGTGAGGAAGTCTGGGCGAACGGCGGCGACGTGCTGGTGCTGAACTTTGAAGATGGTTGCTCGACCACCAACATTATTAAGAAGATCCAGAAAGACAGCAGTAAGTAATTTGTGACGCCGGTCGGGCGTTCTCGGGTGTGGGGTTGCGCATCGCGAGGCCGAAGAACTCCGGATAATGCCCGACTCGAAAAGCCGACGATCGTCAGATCGCCGGTTTTTTTTATTTAATGATGGCAGAAATGATTCAGCGCAATAAACAGGCGATTTGAGCGCATTTTTCGTCCAAAAAGCGTTAGCGTAAGTATAAATACTGAAGTTTGTAGAAAGCATATGACCAATCAGAACACACACGGCTGAAGGAGTATGCGGATGAATCATCACGAACTGTATTCAATGAAGAACTTTGATTTTCTGGCCCTGAGTTTCGCCAGAATGCATGCACAGGGACACACCGTTGATCTCCAGGCTATTATTGGCAATATGGATGAAGATCATCGTGAGTGGTTTTGCCAACGGTATGAACTCTACTGCCGTCAGGTCAGTGCAGAGGCTGAGTCGCGGCCAGAGCTAGAACACTGAAACAACAACGGGCCTGAGGGCCCGTTGTTTTTACTGCTTCTCATCGACGCTCGGGGCCGCCGCGCGGCTTTCCAGATCGCTGATACGCTGCTCCAGCAGCGCCAGTTTTTCGCGAGTGCGCAGCAGCACCTGCGTCTGCACATCAAACTCTTCGCGACTGACCAAATCCAGGCGGGTCAGCTGAGACTGGAGTACCTGACGGATCTTTTTCTCGACATCTTCCCCAAGATCGCGAAGGCCTTTCGGCATCGATTCATGGACCTGGCGGGCGATTTGTTCAATTTTTTTCGGGTCAATCATGGTGGTTTCCTGCTCTGGTCGGTTTGTCGTTCATTGTAGTGCGATCGACGCTGCCTATAAACCAGAAATGTTTGAAGCTTATGCATTGCCGAGGATAATCAATAGCGTTATAGTTACCTTGCTTATTCTCAGGGCGGGGCGAAATTCCCCACCGGCGGTAAATCAACCATCGCGTTGAAAGCCCGCGAGCGCTTTCTGCACCAGCAGAAAGGTCAGCAGATCCGGTGTAATTCCGGGGCCGACGGTTAAAGTCCGGATGGGAGAGAGTAACGGCTCAGTCGGGTCTCGATCCGCTTGCGTTGACTTTTGCCGCTAAACCGGCGCTCCTAAGACTGCCCTGATTCTGGTAACCATAATTTTAATGAGGTTTATTTACCATGAATCAGACGCTCCTTTCCTCTTTTGGTACCGCTTTTGAACGTGTGGAACACGCTTTAAATGCACTGCGCGAAGGCCGCGGGGTGATGGTGCTTGATGATGAAGACCGTGAAAACGAAGGCGACATGATTTTCGCCGCCGAAACCATGACCGTCGAGCAGATGGCGCTGACCATCCGCCACGGCAGCGGCATTGTCTGCCTGTGCCTGACCGATGAACGTCGTAAGCAGCTTGATCTGCCGATGATGGTGGAAAACAACACCAGCGCATACGGCACCGGCTTTACCGTGACCATCGAAGCTGCGGAAGGCGTCACCACCGGCGTTTCCGCCGCTGACCGCGTGACCACCGTGCGCGCGGCTATTGCCGACGGTGCTAAACCTTCTGACCTCAACCGTCCCGGCCATGTCTTCCCGCTGCGCGCGCAGCCGGGCGGCGTGTTGACCCGCGGCGGTCACACGGAAGCGACCATTGACCTGGTAACGCTGGCGGGCTTTAAACCGGCTGGCGTGCTGTGTGAACTGACGAATGACGATGGCTCTATGGCGCGCGCGCCGGAGTGCATTGCGTTCGCGCAGAAGCATGATATGGCTGTCGTCACCATTGAAGATCTGGTGGCCTATCGTCGCGAACATGAGCGCAAAGCCAGCTGATTGTGGCCCCGCATCATGGCAAAGCCCACCTCAGCGTGGGCTTTGTTGTTTTTTAGCTTCAGCCAATGCCCATGGCCTGCAGCACAACCAGGCTTAACCCCATCACCGACATCCCACACAGCACGCCATAACTTGGGTTGCTCTGCGGATCGATCTCTTTTGCCAGCGGCATCAGCTCATCAACCGACAGCGCCACCATGATCCCGGCAACGGCTGCCATAACGGCGCCCATTACGACGGGCGACACCAGGCTACCGAGGATCAGCCAGGCCAGCAGGCCGCCGAGAATTTCCGCCATCCCGGAAAGCCCTGCCCACAGTACCGCCTTATGCCGTGAACCGGTGGCGGCATAAACCGGGCCAGCCACCGCCAGCCCCTCGGGAATATTGTGTAAAGCGACCGCCAGTGCGACGCCCATCCCCAGCTCGAGGTTATTACTGGCCGTCACAAAGGTGGCGATCCCTTCCGGGAAGTTGTGCAGGCTGATGCCCAGAGTCAATAACATTGCGGTTCGGCGAAGATTACGTGGGCGCGGCATACCCGGTGGCAGCAGATCCTGCGGATGCGCGTGGGGCAGCATACGGTCGAGCGCAAAATAGCCCAGCAGGCCGATGACAAACATGCCGTAACCGAGCAGCGGCGACATGCCTTGCGCGTTCAGCGCGGCGGGAAGCATCTCCATCAGTGAGATAAGCAGCATGATGCCCGCGGCAAAGCCGAGGGAAAATCCCAGCAGCCGGTTGGATGGCTTCTGACCGAGGACGCCGAAAATAGCGCCGATAAATGTGGCGCTACCCGCCAGCAGCGTCAATATTAAAGGTGACGACATTATTCATTTCCTTTGATAATGATTATCATTAATGATATCGAGATTCCCTGCTAACGGCGAGAGGGGGAGGCAGCCCTTTACAGCGAATTACATTCAAATTTTCTGACGATCATCATCATGCTTATCTGAGTTTATCCTGACGCAAAAACGCGTAATGTAAAGACATCACCATTCCTCTGTTTAAGGATATCACCATGTCCCGTACCCGAATGCCAGCGTTGTTTTTAGGCCACGGCAGCCCGATGAACGTGCTGGAAGATAACATCTATACCCGCGCCTGGCGGCAGCTGGGCGAAACATTGCCGCGGCCAAAAGCCATTGTTGTGGTTTCTGCGCACTGGTTTACTCGCGGTACCGGGGTCACGGCTATGGAAACGCCGAAGACGATCCACGATTTTGGCGGCTTCCCGCAGGCGCTGTACGATACGCATTATCCGGCTCCCGGTTCTCCGGAACTGGCGCAGCGTCTGGTTGAGTTGCTGGCGCCGGTCCCTGTGACCCTGGATAAAGAAGCCTGGGGTTTCGATCATGGCTCATGGGGCGTGCTGATAAAAATGTACCCCGATGCGGACATCCCGATGGTGCAGTTGAGCATCGACAGCACCAAACCGGCAGCCTGGCATATGGAAATGGGGCGTAAGCTGGCGGTGCTGCGAGATGAAGGCATCATGCTGGTGGCGAGCGGTAACGTGGTGCATAACCTGAGAACGGCACGCTGGCATGGCGAGAGTACGCCTTACCCGTGGGCAGAATCATTTAATGACTACGTGAAAAGCAACCTGAGCTGGAAGGGACCGGTTGCAGAGCATCCGCTGGTGAACTATCTGGCGCATGAGGGAGGCTCGCTTTCTAACCCGACCGCGGATCACTTCCTGCCGCTGCTCTACGCTTTGGGCACCTGGGACGGCGAAGAACCGATATCTATTCCGGTGGAAGGGATGGAGATGGGATCGCTGAGCATGCTGTCGGTGCTGATTGGGGCGTAGAAGAGAGTGTAATAACCCCGGCAGGCGTCAGCGCCGCCGGGGATATCTTATTCGACGAAAATGTGCGGGTAGAAACGCGACAGATCCTGGGTTATCAACGCCCGATCCTCGCGTACGCCGATACCGGCTGGCCGATCGTTGATGAGCCAGCTGCCGATCAGCGTGTAGCTGTCGCCAAACTTCGGCAGCGGATAGAACTCCTGCACGATGGTGCCTTCTTCTCCGTATGGACCCTCTACCGCTTCCAGCACTTTGCCGTTTTCCACGATCGACACGTTGGCTCCTTCACGGGAGAAAATAGGCTTAATGACGTACTTCTCCATTTCCGGATGCGCATCTTCGCTGAAGTAAGCTGCCAGCAGGTTAGGGTGGTTCGGGAACATCTCCCACAGCAGCGGAAGTAAAGCTTTGTTCGAAATGATGCTCTTCCACGCCGGTTCCAGCCAGCGTACGCCCGCGTCTTCCAGTTTGGTGGAGAACATCTCGCGCAGCATATACTCCCATGGGTAGAGCTTGAACAGGTTGCCAATCACCTGATCCTGCAGGTCGGTAAACTGACCTTTTTCACCCAGACCGATATCTTCGATATACAGAAACTCGGTGGCCACACCCGCTTCTGCGGCACAGTCCTGCAGGTACTGCACGGTACCGCGATCTTCTTCCGTATCGCGACAGCAAGCCATATGCAGCAGCTGGAAGCCAAACTGCTCGCGCAGCTCGGCAAAACGCTCGATCAGCTTTTCCTGCAGGCTGTTGAACTGGTCGCTGCCTGCCGGCAGCTGGCCGGCGTTGATCTGATCTTCCAGCCAAATCCACTGGAAGAAGGCGGCTTCATACAGCGAGGTCGGCGTGTCGGCGTTGTTCTCCAGCAGCTTCGGCTCGCCTGTGCCATCCCACGCCAAATCGAGGCGTGAGTAGAGCGACGGCTGGTTGGTTTTCCACGACTGGCGCACGAAGCCCCAGGTATGTTTCGGGATGCGGAACTTCGCCATCAGCTCATCGCTGGCGATAACTTTTTCTACCGCCTGCAGACACATTTGGTGCAGGTCGGCGGTGACCTCTTCGAGCTTCTCAACCTGCGCCAGCGTCAGTTTGTAATAGGCCTCTTCGCTCCAGTACGGCTCGCCATACATCGTATGAAAGTTGAAGCCGTATTCGGTCGCCTTTTCACGCCAGTCCGGGCGCTCCGTGATGCTGATTCTTTCCATGTGATTTATCCGCCCATTGAGCGGGAAGAAGAGGTACCCGCAGCGCTGCGCTGCATGGCGGATTGCTTCGCGACCGATTCACCAAACCCACCGCGGGTGACGGTGCTGGTGGTGGCCGGTTTTGGCGCCATCGCCGTCTTCGGTACGTTCATCGTCCGACCCGGTTGCGCCGCGCCGTAGCTCTTACCACCGGCATCGGTGTACTGACCATAGGCTGGGCTGGCCGGGTTTTTCGAGCTGAACAGCGGCTGCTGTGCACCCATGCCTCCGCCCATCAGACGGCCCATCATGTAGCCTGCCATCAGCGGCATCCAGAAGCTGCCGCTGCTTTGCGCCTGCGCCTGGTTTTCCGGCGCTACGCCCGCCTGAGCCGGCGTTTGCTGGCACTGGCCTTCGCCGAATTCAGCGACGCAATCTTCACGCGTGGCGTATTTCGGCGCGGTACGTACCGCTTCTTTCTGAGCATTGTTGAAAGCGGTGGTACATTCTGCGCTTTTTCCCGGATTGGCGGCAGAGCAGTCATCGGCGTTTTGGTACAAAGAAACCGTCTCGTCGGTTTTTTCACAACCGGCAAGCATAAATACGGCCGTAACGGCAAGGGCGACCGGTGTCAGATGGCGAGCGCTCCAGCTTTTACGGAACGAGGCATGATTAATATTTTTTGTCCGTTTCATATTTGTCTTCCAGGACCCAGTGGTATTGCAAATTGTTAACGCTCAGGATAGAGGATGAGTGGTGGAAAATGAAGCGAAGAGGGGCGGAAAGGAGGGGATCTTTACGTTGCCTTACGTTTAGCGCTTCGCTTAGCGGAATTCGTTAAGCGAAGCGCCATGACGTAATGACGATTACTGGCGGAAAGGATTGGTGCCGCTGGTTTTCGTGGCGCGGGTTGACGCCGATGTCGCCGCCGGGGCTGCATTGCTGCTGTAGCCATCAGCGTTAGCATCCTGCTGCGGGGTTTCCGGCGCGACGCTATCTGGCGAGGTCGACACAGGTTTGCCCAACGTGTTGTTCAGCGCAACCAGATCCTGCTCATTCAGTGTCCCGAGAGCAGATTTGACATTCAGCTGATTAATCAGGTAGCTATAACGTGCGCTGGAGAGCTGCTGTTTGGCGCTGTACAGGGCCGTTGTGGCATTCAGGACGTCGACGATGGTACGCGTCCCCACGGAATAGCCTGCTTCCATGGCATCAAGGGAGCTTTGCGCAGAAACCACCGCCTGTTTGTAGGCGTTGATGCTGCTGATAGAGGCATTGATGTTATTAAAGGAAGAACGCACGGTCTGAACCACGCTGCGATGCGCGCTTTCCAGCAGTTCGCTGGCGCCGACGAAGTTGTACTGCGCCTGTTTCACCTGCGAGTTAACCATCCCGCCCTGGTACAGCGGCAGCGAGAAATTCAGGCCGATTTTGTTCTGCCCGGCATCAGTGTCGCCATAGCGCGTTGGATCGTTGGTTTTTGAACCGTTGTAGGTGGTGTTCGAGATCCCGGTCGAGGCGGTTAAATTCAGGGTCGGCAGATGGCCGTCCTGCGCCTGGCGAATCTGTTCGCGGGCCAGATCCTGGCTCAGACGCGCCTGCAGCAGCGACAGATTGCGGTTTTCCGCTTCTTTCAGCAGCGCGTTCACCGTCTGCGGTTTGTTGGTTTTAAAACCGCCAATGTTCAGCGATGACAGCTGTGGATAGTAGTTGCCGGTTACCTGGCGCAGCGCTTCTACCGCGTTGTCGAGGTTGTTGCGCGCGGTCACTTCGTTTGCCAGTACGGAGTCGTATTGCGAACGGGCGTTCTGCACATCGGTGATCGCCACAAGACCAACGTTAAAGCGCTGGGTGGTCTGATCCAACTGGCGGTAGATGGCCTGTTTCTGTGCTTCGGTATAGGAAAGCGTATCAATGGCGTTCAGGACGTTAAAGTAAGCCGTCGCGGTGTTCAGAATCAGCGTTTGCTGGTTGGTCTGATAGGTGACGTCCTGAATGCCAGCTTGTTTTTCCTGTAGCGTCAGCGAGCGCCATTTCGACATATCGAAAAGAACCTGCGTTAACTGCAGCGAGCCGCTGGTGACGTTCGAGTTCACGCCGTTGCTGTCGCGATAACCATTGGTGTAAGTATAATCCGCGCCCAGGCCAAGCTGAGGCAGTAACGGGCTACGTGCTTCGTTGATCTTCTCGAATGCAGCATCACGATCGGCTGCTGATTTACGCAGGTCAGGGTTGCTGACGCGCGCCTGCTGATAAACCTGCATCAGGTTTTCTGCCTGGCTCATGGCGCTGAAGCCAGTCAGGCCCAGACCGATGAGGATGGGGAAAAGTTTCTTCATTTGCATTCCTTGTTGTGAAGCATAAAGCGCTGCCCAAATTCTAAAAATATTCGCTGATTGTATCGACTCTGCCGCAGTAAAAAGTTGGCGTTACGTGCCATCCGGCGGTAATTTGCACCAATCTAACATACGGACTGTAAAACGATAGCCAAACGGCTTATAAATCCTTACTTTCGGAGGCGCGGGACAGAGACAATGAGCAAGCTCAATCAGCAAGGAATTACCTTCTCGAAAAACGATGTAGAAATTATTGCACGCGAAACGCTTTATCGTGGTTTTTTTTCGCTGGATTTATACCGTTTTCGCCATCGCCTGTTTAACGGCGGGATGAGCGGCGAGGTGACGCGCGAAATTTTTGAGCGCGGGCATGCCGCAGTCTTGCTACCCTTTGACCCGATACGTGATGAAGTGGTGCTGGTCGAGCAAATCCGCATCGCCGCGTATGATACCAGCGAGAGCCCGTGGCTACTGGAAATGGTCGCCGGTATGATTGAAGACGGTGAAACCCCCGAGGACGTTGCCCGCCGCGAAGCGGTAGAAGAAGCCGGACTGGTCGTCGGACGGACAAAACCGGTCCTGAGCTATCTGGCAAGCCCTGGCGGCACCAGCGAAAGGCTGTCGATTCTGGTTGGTGAAGTCGATGCCACAACGGCAAAAGGGATTCACGGTCTGGCGGATGAAAATGAAGACATCCGGGTGCATGTGGTCAGCCGGGAGCAGGCTTACCAGTGGGTTGAAGAGGGGAAAACCGACAACGCGGCCTCTGTCATTGCCTTGCAATGGCTGCAGCTGCATTATCACAATTTACGTAATGAGTGGACAAAATGAAGCGTTATACACCTGACTTCCCGGAAATGATGCGCCTGTGTGAAACCAATTTTGCTCAGTTGCGCCGCTTGTTGCCTCGAACCGATGCAGCCGGCGATGTCGCGGGCTATCAGGTGGGCAATGCGCAATATCGATTAACTATCGTCGAGTCGACCCGCTACACTACATTAGTGTCAATTGAGCAGACGGTTCCGGCGGTAAGTTACTGGAGTTTACCGTCAATGACGGTACGCCTGTATCATGATGCGATGGTCGCTGAAGTGTGTTCGACTCAGCAGATCTTTCGCTTCAAAGCAAAGTATGATTATCCTAATAAAAAGTTGCATCAACGCGACGAAAAGCATCAAATTAATCAGTTCCTGGCGGACTGGCTGAGATACTGTTTAGCACATGGAGCGATGGCGATTCCGGTTTGTTAGCGTCGTGAAACCTAAGGACACCATTTGGAAAGCCTGTTAAATCTGCCTCTGGCTGGTGAGACCAGAGTCAGGATATTACAAATTACTGATACTCACCTGTTTGCTGAAAAACATGAAACGCTGTTAGGTATCAATACCTGGGAAAGCTACCAGGCCGTGCTGGATGCCATCCATGCCTCACAGCGTCCATGCGATCTTATAGTGGCAACAGGCGATCTGGCGCAGGACCATTCCGCCGCGGCCTATCAGCACTTTGCTGAAGGTATCGCGAGTTTTGCCGCGCCCTGCGTCTGGTTGCCGGGCAACCATGACTTCCAGCCGGCGATGTACAGCACGCTGCTGGAATCGGGTATTTCCCCGGCCAAGCGGGTCTTGCTGGGCGAGCACTGGCAAATCTTGCTGCTCGACAGCCAGGTGTTTGGCGTTCCCCACGGCGAGCTGAGCGACTTTCAGCTTGAGTGGCTGGAACAGAAGCTGGCGGAAGAGCCTGAGCGCCATACGCTGCTGCTGTTGCATCACCATCCGCTCCCTTCGGGTTGTAGCTGGTTGGATCAACACAGCCTGCGTAATGCCGGGGCTCTGGATCGCGCGCTGTCCGCTTTTCCGCGCGTAAAGCATTTACTCTGCGGCCATATTCACCAGGAACTGGACCTCAACTGGAACGGGCGGCGGATGATGGCCACGCCTTCGACCTGCGTACAATTTAAGCCGCACTGCGCCAATTTTACCCTGGACACCCTTTCTCCCGGCTGGCGCTGGCTGGAACTGCACGCCGACGGTACTTTGACCACCGAGGTTTGCCGCCTTAACGGCGTGAAGTTTCACCCGGATATCGCTTCAGAAGGATACTGATGGCTACGCTCCTTTATCTGCATGGTTTTAACAGTTCACCGCGGTCGGCCAAAGCGACGGCGCTGAAGGACTGGCTGACGCAGACCTTTCCCGAGATTACGATGGTGGTGCCTGAGCTGCCCGCTTACCCGGCAGACGCGGCGGAGATGCTGGAAGCCATTGTGCTGGAACGCGGCGGGGAACCGCTGGGGGTGGTGGGGTCTTCGCTGGGAGGCTACTATGCCACCTGGCTATCGCAGTGTTTTATGCTGCCGACGGTGGTGGTTAACCCGGCGGTGCGCCCGTTTGAACTGCTGAACAATTTCCTTGGCCCCAATGAGAATCCGTACACGGGGCAGCAATATGTGCTAGAGTCACGCCATATTTACGATCTCAAAGTCATGCAAATCGACCCGCTGGAAGCGCCTGATTTAATCTGGCTGTTGCAGCAAACGGGCGATGAAGTGCTTGATTACCGCCAGGCCGTTGCTTACTACGCCTCATGCCGGCAGACGGTAGAGGAGGGCGGCAATCACGCATTTGTCGGCTTTGAAGATCATTTCACTCAGATTATCGATTTTCTGGGTTTGCGTTAAGCATTCCTGGACTACCTACGAATACACACCATGACGCAATCTTCATATAACGCTGATGCCATTGAGGTACTCACCGGGCTAGAGCCGGTTCGCCGCCGTCCAGGGATGTACACTGACACAACACGTCCTAACCATCTAGGTCAGGAAGTTATTGATAACAGTGTGGATGAAGCACTGGCTGGCCATGCGAAACGCGTGGAGGTCATTCTTCATGCCGATCAATCGCTGGAAGTGATCGACGATGGCCGCGGGATGCCGGTTGATATCCACCCGGAAGAAGGGGTTCCGGCGGTTGAGCTGATCCTGTGCCGGCTGCATGCGGGCGGCAAATTCTCCAGCAAGAATTACCAGTTCTCGGGGGGGCTGCACGGGGTGGGTATTTCGGTGGTCAACGCCCTGTCGAAGCGCGTGGAAGTGAACGTCCGCCGCGATGGCCAGATCTACAGCATCGCCTTCGAGAATGGCGATAAAGTTGAAGATCTCCACGTCACCGGCACCTGCGGTAAACGCAATACCGGAACCAGCGTGCATTTCTGGCCGGATGAGCATTTCTTTGATAGCCCGCGCTTTTCCGTCTCGCGCCTGACGCATGTGCTCAAAGCCAAAGCCGTGCTCTGCCCTGGAGTCGAGATTGTCTTCCGTGACCAGGTAAACAACAGCGAACAGCGCTGGTGTTACCAGGACGGCCTGACTGACTACCTGTGCGAAGCGGTGAACGGCCTGCCGCTGCTGCCGGAAAAACCGTTCGTCGGCAACTTCTCCGGCGAAACCGAAGCGGTCGACTGGGCGCTGCTGTGGCTACCGGAAGGCGGGGAGCTGCTGACCGAAAGCTACGTTAACCTGATCCCGACCATGCAGGGCGGTACCCATGTTAACGGTCTGCGCCAGGGGCTGCTCGAAGCGATGCGCGAGTTCTGTGAATATCGCAATATCCTGCCGCGCGGCGTGAAGCTGTCTGCGGAAGATATCTGGGATCGCTGTGCCTACGTGCTGTCGGTGAAAATGCAGGATCCGCAGTTTGCCGGTCAGACCAAAGAGCGCCTCTCTTCGCGTCAGTGCGCGGCGTTTGTCTCCGGCGTGGTAAAAGATGCCTTTAGCTTGTGGCTGAACCAGAACGTTCAGGCCGCGGAGCTGCTTGCCGAAATGGCCATCTCCAGCGCCCAGCGCCGGATGCGCGCGGCGAAAAAGGTGGTGCGTAAAAAGCTGACCAGCGGTCCCGCGTTGCCGGGTAAGCTGGCGGACTGTACCGCTCAGGATCTGAACCGTACCGAGCTGTTTCTGGTGGAAGGGGACTCGGCGGGCGGTTCTGCCAAGCAGGCGCGCGATCGGGAATATCAGGCGATCATGCCGCTGAAGGGTAAAATCCTTAATACCTGGGAAGTTTCGTCTGATGAAGTGCTGGCGTCGCAAGAGGTCCACGACATTTCGGTGGCGATCGGTATCGATCCGGACAGCGACGACTTAAGTCAGCTTCGCTACGGCAAGATTTGTATTCTCGCGGATGCGGACTCCGACGGCCTGCACATTGCCACGCTGCTGTGCGCGCTGTTTGTGAAGCACTTCCGCACGCTGGTGAAACACGGGCACGTCCACGTTGCGCTGCCGCCTTTGTACCGTATCGATCTCGGCAAAGAGGTTTACTACGCCCTGACGGAAGAAGAGAAAGCCGGCGTGCTGGAGCAGCTCAAACGGAAGAAGGGCAAACCGAACGTCCAGCGCTTTAAAGGGCTGGGTGAGATGAACCCGATGCAGCTGCGCGAAACCACGCTTGACCCGAATACCCGCCGCCTGGTGCAGTTGATTATCAGCGATGAGGATGAGCAGCAGACCACGGCGATGATGGATATGCTGTTAGCCAAGAAACGTTCGGAAGATCGTCGTAACTGGCTGCAGGAGAAAGGGGATATGGCGGATCTGGAAGCCTGACCTGCTGCTTAATCAGAACTGGCGCCCCGCCAGTTCTGACTCACTTCGGGTGTTTTTCTTCGTGCGACCTTAAATGCCGGACTGCAGAATGCGGATGCTGGTCTCCAGCACGTCGCCTTTTACCGCTTCAGCGTAGGCTTTCATATGCGGAGTTTGCAGATGCGCTTCGAGATGGGCAACGCTTTCCCACTGTTCAACCATGACGATTGAATCCGGCGAGGTGCTCTGGAAACTCACGCCGGCGGCGTGGTCAACCAGCGGCGCATAGCCGTGGCAGCCCTCTTCCTGTAAAACGACCGGAACAAGTTTTGCAAACTGATCAAGTACCGCCTGGCGATGGTGTTGGCCCGGGCGTGTGCGAATTTCTGCGATCACTGTCAACATGATTAACTCAACTCCTTCTGTATGTAGATCTTTAGTTAACCAAAAATCTGCGCCAGATGCTTGCGATATTCTGCTATGTCACGCGGAACATCCGGCATTTTAATGACGTCGTTGGCGATAAAGGTCGGCAGAGGGGTCATGCCGAGGAACTGGTTGGCTTTATGGAACGGCAGATACACGCCGTCAACGCCCACGCCGTGGAAGAACTGATCTTTATCGGTGAAGGCATCCATCGGCGCGTTCCAGGTCAGGGAGAGCATGTACTGCTTGCCCTGAATCAGGCCGCCGGAACCGTATTTCTGGCTGGCGTCGGAGCGGGTGCGCCCGTCGCTGGCATACAGCGAGCCGTGGCCTTCGGTGAAGACATCATCAATATATTTCTTCACGGTCCACGGCGCGCCCATCCACCAGCCCGGCATTTGCCAGATAACCACATCGGCCCAGAGGAAATTCTGCACTTCTTGTTGGACGTCGTAATCGCTTTCCGCACGGACGATTTTAACATCATGCCCGGCGTCGCGCAGATAGCCATCCGCGACCTCGGTCAGGGTGTCATTCAACTGGCCGTTTGAATGGGCGAATTTCTTCGCGCCGTTGATAATCAGGATATTGCTCATTTTTTACCCTTCAGGTTTCGAGTTTGTCACTGATTTTATCCCGCAAGGCGGGGCGGTAAAATGAGCAAAATGTGCAAAGTCTTTTGCGTTAATTGCAATAATGGCTACCAGCGCACGCGCGCCGTAAAACCGCCTCCGGGCGCGTTGCTGAAGTCTGCCGTCATCCGGTGCAGCGCGGCAATGCGCCGGACGATTGATAAGCCCAGTCCGCTACCGGGCTCATCCTGGCCGGGAGGGCGATAGAAGCGCTCGCCGATGCGCGCTAGCGCTGCGGGGCTGACGCCTGGGCCATTATCGCGTACGGAAAACTCACGAGCATCAACAGTGATATCGACCTGGCTGCCGCGCGGGCTGTAGCGCACGGCATTATCCAGCAGATTGCGTACCAGCAGACTCAGTAGCAGCGGCTGGCCAGGCTGCGTGACCTGCGTTGCGTGCAGATGCAGGCGTAGCTCAATGCCCGCCTGTTGCGCAGTGTGGTACATCTCCATGACCGACGATTGCAGCAGCTCATCGATGGCAATCGTATGCACATCCTCAAGCTGCGCCAGAGAATCGAGGCGCGACAACGTTAAAAGCTGGTCTACCAGCCGGGTTGCGCGGTCAATTCCTTCATGCAGCTGCGCCAGCGCTTTCTCCCGCCCCTGCGGGTCGTCCATTGACAGCTGCGCGACTTCGGTCTGCACCTTCAGCGCCGCAAGCGGGCTGCGCAACTCGTGTGCGGCATCGGAGGTAAACCGGCGCTCGCGTATCATGGTGTCATGCGTACGAGCAAACAGCTGATTCAGGGCATCGACCAGCGGCCGGACTTCACTGGGCACCTTGTCGACGTTAAGCGATTCCGCCGAGTCCGGCGCGCGCAGGCGCAGCGTTCTGGCCAGCTGTTTTAACGGCGCCAGCTCCCGGCTCAGCAGCACAATCAGCAGCAGGAACATCAGCGGTAGCGCCACCAGCCAGGGAGTCAACTGGGAGGTGACGATATCCAGCGCCATTTCCCGCCGGTAGTCCCACTCCTGACCCACGACAATACGGTAGCGGCCATCGCCGGTGGTTAACTGCAGGAAGCGCCATTCATCATCATCGTTATCCAGATAGCCATCGCTGAAGCCTTCCCGACGATTTTGCCACGGGATGTCCTGACCATTCTCGCCGTCGTGAAGCAGACGCTTACCGTCAGCCGTGAAAATCGTGAACGCCAGCGCGTCGTCATCGAGATGGCCGTGTTTGATCTTCTTTTTTGTCTGCATCGGGGCCGTGAGCGCGTGTAGCTCGTCGAAATTGATGGCGCTCAGCCGACGGGCAAACAGCAGCTGTTGGGTATCAAAGAGCTTATCCAGCTTGTCCGTGGTGTGTTGCCAGGCAATAACACAGGCGATGCCCCAGGCCGCGCTGGTCAGCAGGAAAAAAAGCAGCGTCAGGCGGACGCGCAGGCTAAGTCGTTTCATGCATCACCGAGGGTATAGCCGATCCCGTGAACGGTACGAATAAATTCACTGCCGAGCTTACGGCGCAGGTGATGAACGTGCACCTCGACCGCATTGCTGGAGACATCGTCATCCCAGGTATAGAGTTTCTCTTCAATGAGCTTGCGCGGCAGAACGCGTCCGGCATTGCGCATCAGCAGCTCCAGCAAGGCGAACTCTTTTGGCTTCAGCACCAGGTTGTCGCCGTTCGTCGTCACGGTCAGGCCAATGGGATCGAGCGCAACGTGGCCATGGCACAGTTCGCTGCTGCTCTGGCCGTGGGCGCGACGAATCAGGGCCTCCAGCCGGGCGGCAACTTCAATCAGCGCGAAAGGTTTACACAGATAGTCATCGGCGCCGAGGCGCAGCCCTTCAACCCGCTGGCTGAGCGCATCGCGGGCCGTGAGGATCAGTACCGGTTCGTGGCGGCCCTGATTACGCCATGCGCGCAGGATATCCAGCCCGTCGATGCCGGGCAGCGTCAGATCGAGGATCGCCGCATCATAGGGCGCCGTATAGAGCGCGGCTTTACCTTCTTCACCGCGGGTAAACCAGTCGATGCTGAAGCCCATTTTCGTCAGCCCGACTTTAATGCCATCGCCGATGAGCTTATCGTCTTCCACCACTAAAATGCGCATTGGCCGCTCCTGTGGCTGTCATGAATACGCGCAGTAAACCGCGTTGTGGCAGGCACTGTACAGGAATAAAATTTCTTTTTTCTGCTTAAGAAGTTGTTAAGTTTTGCCTGATGTAATCAGGGTCATATAACCAGACAAGGAGAACATCTTATGAAGAAAATGGCTGCAATGACCGCGATCGTCGCTTTAGTTTGTCTGCCGGTGCTGGCTGCTGAACAAGGGGGTTTTAGCGGACCGGGGGCGACGCAAACCAGTCAGACGTCAACGCAAAAAGGCGGTTTTATTGGCCCGGGCGGGAGCGTCACGACGGTGGAAAACGCCAAATCGTTGCGTGATGACACCTGGGTGACCCTGCGCGGTAAAATAGTGCAGCGGGTCTCTGACGATCTGTATAAATTCCAGGACGCCTCCGGGACGGTGAATGTGGATATCGATCATAAGCGCTGGAACGGTCTGACCGTCACGCCGCAGGACAGCGTTGAGATCCAGGGGGAGGTCGACAAAGACTGGAACTCGGTCGAAATCGATGTGAAGCAAATAACGAAAGTCGCACCGTAAGCCCGACATCGCGCAAGATCGGTCAGGAATCGCTATCCTCGCTCTGCCAGAGTATGTCCGCAGGAGGAGACGATGAACGAGACTAGGATGAACCCGGCGTACGTCGGGCGTTTTCAGCGCGTGTGTTTATACATTGAGCGTCATCTGGATGAGCCCCTGTCGCTGGAGACGCTGAGCGCGATCGCGCATTGCTCGCCGTATCACTTTCACCGGCAATTCACCGCCTGTAGCGGCGTACCGCTGTATCGCTATATCCAGTGGCTACGTCTGCGCCGCGCCTGCTGGCGCCTGGCGTTCAGGCCGCAGGATAAAATCATCGATATTGCCCTTGATGCCGGGTTTCAGAATCCGGAGTCGTTCAGTCGTGCCTTCCGTGCCGCGTTCGCTCAAAGCCCCAGCCAGTTCCGTCAACAGCCGGACTGGCAGGAGTGGCATCGACGCGTACCGAAACATACATTACAGGAGCAACATCCGATGACAGTTAAAATAGTCCAGTTCCCTGACACCCAGGTGGCGATGTTGCGCCACCGCGGCAGTCCTGATTTGGTCAATGCTACGGCGGCGCAGTTTATCGCCTGGCGCAAGGCGAGCGGGTTATCGCCGGTCGCCACCTGCGCGACCTGGGGCGTGTCGTGGGACGATCCTGCGACCACTCCCGCTGACGATTTTCGTTTTGATATCTGCGGGTCGGTCAATGAACCGATAGCGGAAAACGCCTTTGGCGTGGTGAATGGCGCTATTCCGGGCGGGCGATGCGCGCTGGCGCGTCACCACGGCTCTCTGGATACGCTCGCGCAAAGCGTCTGGTCTCTCTACCGCGACTGGCTACCGACGTCGGGTGAAACGCTACGCGATTTTCCGCTGTTTTTCCGTTACCTCAACTTCGTGCATGAAGTCGGCGAACACGAGCTCCAGACCGATATTTATCTGCCGCTGCGCTGATTAGCGCTAACGGAATCCTCAGCCGATCTCACGGCCTGTGACTCAGGGCGTGAGATCGGGTATTATCGCGGGTAGTTTTGCCGCCCGCACGGTCGGTACGCAGATTGAGGATTCACGATTAATGAGCGATATGGCAGAGCGCCTTGCGCTGCATGAATTTACGGAAAATGCTTACCTGAACTATTCCATGTACGTCATCATGGACAGGGCGTTGCCGTTTATTGGCGATGGTCTGAAGCCGGTCCAGCGTCGCATCGTTTACGCGATGTCTGAGCTGGGGCTGAACGCCAGCGCGAAGTTCAAAAAGTCCGCCCGCACCGTGGGTGATGTGCTGGGTAAATACCACCCGCACGGCGATAGCGCCTGCTATGAAGCGATGGTGCTGATGGCGCAGCCCTTCTCCTACCGCTACCCGCTGGTGGATGGGCAGGGGAACTGGGGGGCGCCGGACGATCCTAAATCCTTCGCCGCGATGCGTTATACCGAATCCCGTTTGTCAAAGTATGCGGAACTGCTGCTGGGCGAACTGGGACAGGGAACCGTCGACTGGGTGCCGAACTTCGACGGGACGATGCAGGAGCCGAAAATGCTGCCTGCGCGTCTGCCGAACATCCTGCTGAACGGCACTACCGGCATCGCCGTCGGTATGGCAACCGATATTCCTCCGCACAACCTGCGTGAAGTGGCGCAGGCGGCGATTACCCTGATCGAAAAACCGCAGACCTCGCTCGACGAGCTGCTGGATATCGTTCACGGGCCAGACTACCCGACCGAAGCCGAAATCATTACTCCGCGCGCGGAGATCCGCAAAATCTACCAGAACGGTCGCGGTTCGGTGCGGATGCGTGCGGTATGGAAAAAAGAGGATGGCGCGGTAGTGATTACGGCGTTGCCGCATCAGGTTTCCGGCGCCCGTGTGCTGGAGCAAATCGCCGCTCAGATGCGCAACAAAAAGCTGCCGATGGTTGACGATCTGCGCGATGAGTCGGACCACGAAAACCCGACGCGCCTGGTGATCGTCCCGCGTTCGAATCGCGTGGATATGGAACAGGTGATGAATCATCTGTTCGCGACCACCGATCTTGAAAAAAGCTATCGCATCAACCTGAACATGATCGGCCTCGACAACCGTCCGGCGGTGAAAAACCTGCTGGAGATCCTCGCGGAGTGGCTGACCTTCCGCCGCGATACCGTGCGTCGCCGTCTGAACTACCGCCTGGAGAAAGTGCTCAAGCGCCTGCACATTCTCGAAGGTTTGCTGGTCGCGTTCCTTAATATCGATGAAGTGATTGAAATTATCCGCCACGAGGATGAGCCGAAGCCGGCCCTGATGTCGCGTTTTGGCATCAGCGAAACCCAGGCGGAAGCGATCCTTGAGCTGAAACTGCGCCACCTCGCCCGACTGGAAGAGATGAAGATCCGCGGCGAGCAGAGCGATCTGGAAAAAGAGCGCGATCGGCTGCAGGCGATTCTGGCCTCTGAACGGAAGATGAACAACCTGCTGAAGAAAGAGCTGCAGGCCGACGCCGAGACCTTTGGCGACGATCGTCGTTCACCGCTGCGCGAGCGCGAAGAAGCAAAAGCGATGAGCGAGCACGACATGCTGCCGTCTGAGCCGGTGACCATCGTGCTGTCGCAAATGGGCTGGGTGCGGAGCGCCAAAGGCCACGATATTGACGCGCAGGGTCTGAGCTATAAAGCGGGCGATAGCTGGAAAGCGTCGTCGAAAGGCAAGAGCAACCAGCCGGTGGTGTTTATTGATACCACCGGGCGTAGCTATGCCATCGATCCGATCACGCTGCCGTCGGCACGCGGTCAGGGCGAGCCGATTACCAGCAAACTGACGCTACCACCGGGCGCCAGCGTTGAACATATGCTGATGGAAAGCGACGATCGCAAGCTGCTGATGGCCTCCGACGCTGGCTACGGTTTCGTCTGTATCTTTAACGATCTGGTGGCGCGCAACCGCGCGGGCAAGGCGCTGATTACGTTGCCGGATAACGCGCGCGTCATGACGCCGCTGGTGATCGAAGATGATGCTGACATGCTGCTGGCGATCACCTCTGCCGGGCGCATGCTGATGTTCCCGGTCAGCGACTTACCGCAGCTGTCAAAAGGTAAGGGGAATAAGATTATCAATATTCCGTCGGCGGAAGCGGCTTCCGGTCAGGATGGCCTGGCGCACTTGTTCGTGCTGCCGCCGCAGAGCACGCTGACTATCCACGTCGGGAAGCGCAAGATTAAACTGCGTCCGGAAGAGCTGCAAAAAGTCACCGGCGAAAGCGGTCGTCGCGGCTCGCTGATGCGCGGACTGCAGAAAATCGATCGTGTGGAAATCGATTCGCCGCGTCGGGCCTCGTCGGCGGACGATAGCGAAGAGTAAGACGGGCATCCCCCTGCTGGCAGGCAGGGGATGCTAAAATTTGCCGCAAAATCGTTGTTTATTCAGGTGTTGCGATTAACAATAGGCGCAAAATCATTCAAGATACGTTGGGCGGTCAGCAAATGACACCCGACGCCTGCAATCTGCTAAACAGCGAGTCAGTACCCTATAGACGTGAGTGACGCTTAAACGCGACGACGAGCGTGACAGGCGCGTCGTGCGCTGACGATGTACCGGGCGATATCGCCGTTCGCGCGCATACGAGCTGAAGTTTAACGGGTATTATTCTAAGCGGTTTGGGTTTTAGAGGTAGCTATGCTATTTATTTTTCGACTAATTGTTGTTGTTATTTACTGTATCTTCGTGTGTATATTTGGCTGTATTTACTGCTTGTTCAGCCCGCGTAATCCTAAACACGTTGCCACCTTCGGGCATCTGTTTGGCCGACTCTCTCCGCTGTTCGGCCTGAAGGTAGAAACGCGTAAGCCCGCTGATGCACAGAGCTACGGTAATGCTATCTACATCGCTAACCATCAGAACAACTATGATATGGTGACGGCGTCAAACATCGTACAGCCGCCGACCGTGACCGTGGGTAAAAAGAGCCTGGTGTGGATCCCGTTCTTTGGCCTGCTCTACTGGTTGACGGGGAACCTGCTGATTGACCGTAATAACCGGGCGAAAGCGCATGGCACTATCTCGCAGGTGGTTGATACGTTTAAAAAACGCAAAATCTCTTTCTGGATGTTCCCGGAAGGTACGCGTAGCCGCGGTCGCGGTTTGCTGCCCTTTAAAACCGGCGCTTTCCACGCGGCTATTGCCGCAGGCGTGCCGATTATTCCGGTATGCGTTTCCAATACATCGAATAAAATTAACCTCAATCGCCTGAACAATGGTCTGGTGATTGTCGAAATGCTGCCGCCGGTCGATACCAGCCAGTTTGGTAAAGAGGGCGTACGTGCGCTGGCAACGCACTGCCGCGAGCTGATGGCGGCGAAGATTGAAGAGCTGGATCGCGAAGTTGCTGAGCGCGAAGCGGCGGCAAAGAAATAAACAGGAACTGCTGCGATAACGCGAGCGCAGGGCTAGCGGGAAACGAATTCCCTTTTTGATGAGTTAGTATTCCATGGAGTTAATATGTCACTCAGTCGGCGTCAGTTTATCCAGGCTTCAGGCGTAGCGCTGTGCGCGGGAGCCGTGCCGCTGAACGCACATGCCGCCGGCCAGCAGCCAGCCTTGCCGGTTCCGCCGTTGCTGGAATCCCGCCGCGGTCAGCCGCTGTTTTTAACTCTGCAGCGGGCGCACTGGTCATTTACCCCGGGAACGCGCGCCTCGGTATGGGGCGTGAACGGCCGCTACCTCGGGCCGACGATCCGCGTGTGGAATGGCGATGATGTTAAGCTCATTTACAGCAACCGACTGACGGAAAACGTCGCCATGACCATCCGGGGCCTGCAGGTTCCCGGTCCGCTGATTGGCGGCGCGGCGCGAATGATGTCGCCGAACGCCGACTGGGCGCCGGTGCTGCCGATTCGCCAGAGTGCCGCCACGCTGTGGTATCAGGCCAACACGCCAAACCATATGGCGAAACAGGTCTATAACGGCCTCGCCGGCATGTGGCTGGTGGAGGATGAGGTCAGTAAGAACCTGCCAATCCCTAATCATTACGGCGTGGATGACTTCCCGGTGATTATTCAGGACAAGCGACTGGATAATTTCGGTACCCCGGAATACAGCGAACCCGGCAGCGGCGGTTTTGTCGGCGATACGCTGTTGGTGAACGGCGTGCAGAGCCCGTATGTCGAAGTGTCGCGCGGCTGGGTGCGCCTGCGCCTGCTGAACGCCTCTAACTCCCGTCGCTATCAGCTGCAGATGAGCGATGGCCGGCTGATACATGTTATCTCCGGCGACCAGGGCTTTTTATCCGCCCCGGTTTCGCTGAAACAGCTGTCGCTGGCTCCCGGCGAGCGGCGAGAAATTCTGGTGAATATGACCAACGGCGATGAGGTGTCGATTACCTGCGGCGAAGCGGCAAGCATCGTTGACCGTATCCGTGGCTTCTTCGAACCGTCGAGCATTCTGATTTCTACGCTGCTATTAACGTTGCGTCCGACGGGCCTGCTGCCGCTGGTCACCGATAGTCTGCCGGTACGTCTGCTGCCGACGGAGTTCCTGCCCGGCACGCCGCTTCGCTCGCGGGATATCTCCCTCGGCGACGATCCGGGGATTAACGGCAATCTGTGGGATCCGCAGCGCATTGATATCACCGCCCAGCAGGGCACCTGGGAGCGCTGGACGGTGCGCGCCGATCGGCCGCAGTCGTTCCATATAGAAGGCGTGATGTTCCAGGTACGTAACGTGAACGGGTCCGCACCGTTCCCGGAGGACCGCGGCTGGAAAGATACCGTCTGGGTCGACGGACAGGTGGAGCTGCTGGTGTACTACGCGCAGCCTTCCTGGCCGCACTTCCCGTTCCAGTTCCTGAGCCAGACGCTGGAGCTGGCCGACCGTGGCTCAATTGGCCAGATGCTGGTTAACCCGGCACCGTAATGGCGGATACCCTGGCCGAATCGCGGTCAGGGTATCCGAAAATCTCCCTTCATTTCTTTCGTCGATCCGGCTTATAATCGCCGCCCTTTGATTATTTTTTTATCACTTTTCCCGGAAGCAATATGAGCGCAATATCCCTGATCCAACCGGATCGTGACCTTTTTTCCTGGCCGCAGTACTGGGCCGCCTGCTTTGGCCCGGCGCCATTTTTACCAATGTCACGCGAAGAGATGGATCAACTTGGCTGGGATAGCTGCGACATTATCCTGGTCACCGGCGATGCATATGTCGATCATCCGAGCTTTGGGATGGCGATTTGCGGACGCATGCTGGAAGCGCAGGGATTCCGCGTCGGGATTATTTCTCAGCCTGACTGGAACAATAAAAATGACTTTATGCGCCTCGGCAAACCGAATCTGTTCTTCGGGGTCACCGCCGGCAATATGGACTCGATGATCAACCGCTACACCGCCGATCGTAAACTGCGCCACGATGATGCGTATACCGCGGGCAATGTCGCCGGTAAACGTCCTGACCGCGCCACGCTGGTTTATACCCAGCGCTGTAAAGAAGCGTGGAAGGATGTCCCGGTGATCCTCGGGGGGATCGAGGCCAGCCTGCGCCGTACCGCGCATTATGATTACTGGTCTGATACCGTGCGCCGTTCGGTGCTGGTGGATTCGAAGGCCGATATGCTGATGTTCGGTAATGGCGAACGTCCGCTGGTGGAAGTGGCGCATCGTCTGGCCGCCGGTGAGCCGATTAGCCACATTCGCGACGTGCGTAATACCGCCATTATGGTCAAAGAGGCGCTGCCGGGCTGGAGCGGCGTGGACTCTACCCGTCTGGATACGCCGGGTAAAATTGACCCCATCCCGCACCCGTATGGCGAAGACCTGCCGTGTGCGGATAACAACACCGTCGCGCCGCCAAAACAAGAAGCCAAACGCGTCACCGTGCAACCGCCGCGTCCGAAGCCGTGGGAAAAAACCTACGTCCTGCTGCCTTCCTTTGAGAAGGTCAAAGGGGACAAGGTGCTGTACGCGCATGCGTCGCGTATTCTGCATCATGAGACCAACCCGGGCTGCGCGCGCGCGTTGATGCAAAAGCACGGCGAGCGTTATATCTGGGTTAACCCGCCGGCTATCCCGCTGTCGACGGAAGAGATGGACAGCGTTTTTGCGCTGCCGTATAAGCGCGTCCCGCACCCGGCATATGGCGATAGCCGTATTCCGGCTTACGAGATGATTCGTTTCTCGATAAACATTATGCGCGGCTGTTTCGGCGGCTGTTCTTTCTGCTCTATCACCGAGCATGAAGGCCGCATCATTCAGAGCCGTTCCGAAGATTCGATCATCAACGAAATCGAAGCGATTCGCGACACGGTTCCCGGCTTTACCGGTGTTATCTCCGATCTTGGCGGCCCGACGGCCAACATGTATATGCTGCGCTGCAAGTCGCCGCGCGCGGAACAAACCTGTCGCCGTTTATCCTGCGTCTATCCGGATATCTGCCCGCACATGGATACCAACCATGAGCCGACGATCAATATCTATCGTCGCGCCCGCGATCTGAAAGGGATTAAAAAAATCCTTATCGCCTCAGGCGTGCGTTATGACATCGCCGTCGAGGATCCGCGCTATATCAAAGAGCTGGCGACTCACCATGTCGGCGGCTATCTGAAAATTGCTCCGGAACATACGGAAGAAGGCCCGCTGTCAAAAATGATGAAGCCGGGTATGGGAAGCTATGACCGTTTTAAAGAGCTGTTCGATACCTATTCGAAGCAGGCGGGCAAAGAGCAGTACCTGATTCCGTACTTTATCTCCGCGCACCCGGGTACGCGCGACGAAGATATGGTGAACCTGGCCCTGTGGCTGAAAAAACACCGTTTCCGTCTCGACCAGGTGCAGAACTTCTATCCGTCGCCGCTGGCCAACTCGACCACCATGTATTACACCGGCAAGAACCCGCTGGCTAAGATTGGCTATAAGAGTGAAGACGTTGTGGTGCCGAAAGGTGATAAACAGCGCCGTCTGCATAAAGCGCTGCTGCGTTACCACGATCCGGCGAACTGGCCGCTGATTCGTCAGGCGCTGGAGAGCATGGGCAAGAAGCATCTGATTGGATCGCGCCGCGACTGTCTGGTGCCTGCTCCGACGCTGGATGAGATGCGCGAAGCGCGTCGTCAGAACCGCAATACCCGCCCGGCGTTGACCAAGCATACGCCGATTACGCATCAGCGTTCGAACGGTGGGGAGACGGCGAGGAAGCCGATAAAACGCGGTAAGGTCGCCAGCCGTTAAGTTTGTCGGATGGCCCGGCGGCGCAGCGCTGACCGGGCCAGTAAAACGGTGAACCACCGGCCGGATCGGCATCCCGCCATCCGGCCTTTTTATATGTTATCCGCCGAACTGATCCGGATCCGGTCCCAGACGTTTGTTCTGGTCCAGTTTCGCCATCTCACCCAGTTCGTCTTTATCGAGACGGAAATCCCAGACGTTGAAGTTCTCCGCAATACGGGCCGGCGTCACGGATTTCGGAATCACCACCAGCCCGTTGTCCAGGTGCCAGCGGATAACAATCTGCGCGGGGGTTTTAGCGTATTTATCCGCCAGGTGATGAATAATTTTCCGGTCGAAAACGCCTTCTCCCCCCTGCGCCAGCGGGCTCCAGGATTCCGTCTGAATTTTATGCGTAGCGTTCCAGGCATGAAGCTGACGTTGCTGGAGTAAAGGATGAAGCTCTACCTGGTTTATCACCGGCACGATGCCGGTTTCATCCAGCAGTCGCTGGAGATGATGCACCTGGAAGTTACAGACGCCGATGCTTTTGACCAGCCCCTCTTTTTGCAGCTCAACCATGCCTTTCCAGGCGTCAACATAGTGATCAATCGCCGGAACCGGCCAGTGCATAAGATAGAGATCGACGTAATCGAGCTGCAGTTTACGCAGGCTCTCTTGTAGCGCCTCACGAGGACGTTTTTGGTCGTCGTTCCACAGTTTCGTGGTAATAAACAGCTGATCGCGGGGGATGTCTGCGCTGCGTAACGCATTGCCGACACCGGTCTCATTTTGGTAGGCGGCGGCGGTGTCAAAAGAGCGATAACCGACTTCCAGCGCCTTATGAATGGCGGAGACGACTTCCTCGTTGCCTGCTTTCCACACGCCGAGACCCAGTTGTGGCATCAGGTTGCCGTCGTGCAGTTTTATAACGGTTGGATGTGTCATGCCTTCCTCCTGTTAATGAAACTCAGCGGTGTACATTCCGCTAAGGGGTAGCATTAAGTCTGGACGAAATAGCTAAAAACGGTAGTAAAACTCTTCTCCTTCCCGCAAGTTCACGGCAAGGAGAAGAGAGGGGGAAAGGGAAACTTAGCGTGCCGCCTCGTAAATCCGGCGGCTGACCTCAAGGGTGATATCCTTATTTTCACCCAGCGCCGTCATGCCGTGCTCTTCCAGTTTAGCCAGTAACGCCGGAATGGAGCTACCGTCCAGACCGTAGTCGGAAAGACGGGTCGGTACGCCGAGCTGTTCGAAGAAGTGACGCGTCGCGGCGATCGCGGCATCGATACGTTCGTCTTCAGAACCCTCGGTAATATTCCAGACGCGGGCGGCATACTGCAGCAGCTTCGCGCGTTTAGTCTCGCGTTTTTCATTCCACAATACTGGCAGCACGATAGCCAGCGTCTGGGCATGGTCGAGGCCATGCATCGCGGTCAGTTCGTGACCCAGCATATGCGTTGCCCAGTCCTGGGGAACACCGGCACCGATCAGGCCGTTTAACGCCTGGGTCGCGGCCCACATGATATTGGCGCGAACGTCGTAATTTTCTGGTTCTTTCAGCGCTTTCGGGCCCTCTTCAATCAGGGTCAGCAGGATGCCTTCGGCAAAGCGATCCTGAATTTTGCCATCGACCGGATAGGTGACGTACTGTTCAACGGTATGGACAAATGCGTCAACAACGCCATTGGCCACCTGACGCGGCGGCAGGGTATAGGTGTAAACCGGATCGAGGATCGCAAACACCGGCTGCACATGAGAAGACATAAAGGCGCGTTTGTCACCGGTGGTTTTACGCGAAACCACGGCGCCTTTATTGGATTCGGAACCGGTTGCCGGCAGCGTCAGCACGGAGCCCATCGGAATAGCGCTTGTCACATGGCTGCCGTAGGTTTCGAGAATTTCCCACGGATCGACGTTTTCATCATAGTGCGCCGCCGCGGCGATGAATTTGGTGCCATCCAGTACCGAACCGCCGCCGACGGCGAGCAGGAAGGTGACGTTTTGTTCACGGGCGATTTTCACCGCCTTCATCAGCGTTTCGTAAGAGGGGTTTGGTTCAATCCCGCCAAACTCCAGAACGTCGAAGCCGTTCAGGGCGTTGAGGACCTGATCGAGCACGCCGGTTTTCTTCACGCTGCCGCCGCCGTAGGTCACCAGAATCCGGGCATCCGCCGGGATTTGAGCGCGCAGGTTGTCGATGGCGCCTTTACCAAACAGGATGCGGGTTGGGGTATGTAGATCGAAATTATTCATTATTCGTGCCCTCAAAAAAAGAAAACTGCCGGCTGAGAGGAGGCCTCGGCCAGATGACGATCATTGTGGTCTCGTCGCCGGTTCCTCTCAATGCACATTCCTGCCGTTGTCTTGCCCATTTCTCCATCGGGCTGGAGAAAAGGCAGAAAGATGCGCACAATGCAGAGGTGAGAAAACGTCTGGAGAATTACCGAAAATGAACCGCGCCGAGATATGCCAGCTGCTGACGGAAAAGGTTAATGCACTGAAAGATAAAGAAGAAAATCTCAGCGCGCTGCTGCCCGATATTCGCCTGTTGTACGGCACGCAGCCGGGTACCCGCACGCCGGTAATGTACCAGCCAGGCATTGTTTTTCTCTTTTCAGGTCATAAAATTGGCTACATCAATGAGCGGACTTTCCGCTATGACACCAATGAATACCTGCTGTTGACGGTGCCGCTGCCGTTTGAGTGCGAGACCTTCGCGACGCCAGAGGTGCCGCTTGCGGGATTGCGCCTGAATGTGGATATTCTTCAGCTACAGGAGCTGTTGATGGACATTGGCGAGGACGCGCTGTTTCAGCCCTCGATGGCCTCCAGCGGCATCAACTCGGCGGCGCTATCGGAGGAGATCCTGTGCGCGGCGGAAAGGCTGCTGGATGTGATGGAGCGGCCGCTGGATGCGCGTATTCTCGGCAAACAGATCATCCGCGAGATCCTCTATTACGTGCTCACCGGGCCATGCGGCGGGGCGCTGCTGGCGCTGGTCAGCCGACAAACCCACTTCAGCCTGATTAGCCGCGTCCTGAAGCGCATTGAAAGCCAGTACACCGAAAACCTCAGTGTCGATCAACTGGCGGCGGAGGCCAACATGAGCGTCTCGGCGTTTCATCATAATTTCAAATCGGTGACCAGCACCTCACCGCTGCAGTACCTCAAAAGCTATCGCTTACATAAGGCGCGGATGCTGATGATTCATGACGGGATGAAAGCCAGCGCCGCGGCGATGCGCGTCGGCTACGAGAGCGCGTCGCAGTTTAGCCGTGAATTTAAACGCTATTTTGGTATGACGCCGGGAGAAGATGCGGCGCGGATCAGAACGATTCAGGGCATGTGACGGGAAATCAGTCCCGGGAAGGGCTGCTGCGCCACTCCCGGGAAGGCTCTGTCAGGCGTTACAGAATTTTTTCTTGATAACCACCACCAGGGTGCCCACCAGCCCGGCCACCAGCAGCGCGATCGGCAGAATCATCAGGCAGGTCATGACCTGGTCTTCATGTCGCTTCACGAACGGGATCATGCTGAGCGCATAGCCCAGACCGGTGACCACGCCTACCCACAGCAGCGCGCTGAGCCAGTTGAAGAACTGAAAGCGGCGGTTGGAGAGCCCGGAAATGCCGGCCATCGTTGGCAGCAGGGTGCGCACGAAGGCGAGGAAACGACCGGCCAGTAGCGCCAGAAGACCATGTTTATCAAACATACAGGTCGCGCGCTGATGGTACTTCTGCGGCAGATGGGCGAGCCAGCCTTTGACGGTTTCGGTATTGCCGAGCCAGCGCCCTTGCAGATAGCTCAACCAGCAGCCGAGGCTGGCAGCGGCGGTAAGGATGGCTAGAGTCGGCACAAAGTCCATGACGCCTTTGGCTATGAGCGCTCCGGCGAGCAGCAGCAGGCTGTCCCCGGGTAAAAATGAAGCGGGCAGCAGACCGTTTTCCAGAAACAATGTCATGAACATGACCAGATATACAACGCCCACGACCTGGGGGTTTGCCAGCGCGGCAAAATCATGTTGCCACAGGGCGGCGACAATCTCTTGAATGACAACCATGGACTTTCCTAAGTGGTACCGTATTTTTGACTAGTGTACTCCTGAAGAGCCCCGAACACCTTGATCTCGGGCGCAACAACAGCGGCCGCCTTACGTAAAACGTCCGCTATTGTTGCCACTCGCTGTCACTTTACACGATACGCGAGAAGCCTGCCGCTAAATCCGTCAACAGATCGTCAACATTTTCTAAACCGATATGGACGCGAATCAGCGTACCGCTGAAATCGACTTCAGCTTCCGGACGGATGGCGGCGATTTGTTCCGGCTGGTTAGCCAGAATCAGCGATTCAAAACCGCCCCAGGAATAGGCCATGCTGAACAAGCTGAAGTTGTCGAGATACGCAGCAAGCTCGGCGTCGGTCAGGCGTTTATTGAGGACAAATGAGAACAGACCGCTGCTGCCGGTAAAATCGCGCTTCCAGAACTCATGACCCTTGCTGCCCGGTAGCGCCGGGTGGTTGACGCGCGCGACCTGCGGATGTTGCGCCAGCCATTCGGCGATACGCAGGCTGCTTTCATGATGTTGACGCAGGCGGACGCCAAGGGTGCGCAGGCCGCGGCTGGTCATATAGGCGGTATCCGCATCGACCATTTGCCCCATCAGGTAGGCATTTTCCCGCAGCTGATCCCAGCAGCGCGCGTTGGATACCGCGGTGCCGACCATTGCATCAGAGTGGCCAATCAGGTATTTCGTCCCGGCCTGAATCGAAATATCGACGCCGAAATCCAGCGCTTTAAACAACACGCCGGCAGCCCAGGTGTTGTCGATCATGATAATCGCCTGCGGAGCAACGCGGCGGACGGCGGCAACAATTGCCGGAACGTCGTGAACTTCCATGGTGATAGAGCCGGGTGATTCCAGGAACACCACCCGGGTGTTCGGTTGAATCTGGCGGGCAATATCGGCGCCAGCTAGCGGATCGAACCAGCTGGTGGTGACGCCGAGCTTCGCGAGGATTTTAGTGCAAAAGTCCTGGCTGGGCTCATACGCGGTGTTGGTCATCAGGACATGGTCGCCTTGTTCGACGAAGGCCAGAATGGTATTGGCAACGGCTGCGGCGCCGCAGGGAAACAGCGCGCATCCCGCGCCGCCTTCCAGTTCGCACATCGCTTCCTGTAACGAAAAGTGGGTCAATGTCCCGCGACGACCGTAAAACAGTTCGCCTTTTGCCCGGTTGCGGGTGGCGTGCTTTTTAGCTTCGACACTCTCGAACACCAGCGATGAAGCCCGCTGAATCACGCTGTTGACCGAGCCCTGAGTATATTTTTTGCTGCGCCCGGCATTGACCAGCGCGGTATCAAGATGTTTATCAGCCATGTTTTTTTACCTGGTTTTATACGTCTGGACGTCTAAACTAGCACGAATGGCTCACCCTGTACCGGGGAATGGCCGATACGGGCAAAAATTTTGCGAAATCCGCGGTCGGCCACTTTTTTACTGCGTAAGCGCAAGGAATCTAAACGTGATTTGCTGCACAGTGTAAATACTAATGAGAACCACTATCAATTCGGGGCTTTTTTGATATGATTGTGCTCAGATTTTGTGATTGACGTCCTGGAGATTCAGCGTGGGTAATAATTTGATGCAGGCGGACCTGTCCGTTTGGGGTATGTATCATCATGCCGATATTGTCGTTAAGGTCGTGATGATTGGCCTGATTTTGGCGTCGGTAGTCACTTGGGCTATCTTTTTCGGCAAAGGTGCTGAAATCCTCTCCAGTAAGCGCCGCCTCAAGCGTGAACAGCAGCTGCTCGGCGATGCGCGTTCCCTCGATCAGGCCAGCGATATCGCAAACAGTTTCCACCCGAAAAGCTTAAGCATCCAGCTTATCAATGAAGCGCAGAACGAACTGGCGCTCTCTGAAGGCGTTGAAGATAACGAAGGGATTAAAGAACGTACCGGTTTCCGCCTTGAGCGTCGCGTAGCGTTCGTGGGTCGCTACATGGGGCGCGGCAACGGTTATCTGGCGACCATCGGGGCGATTTCCCCGTTCGTCGGCCTGTTTGGTACCGTCTGGGGTATCATGAACAGCTTTATCGGCATTGCGCAGACGCAGACCACTAACCTTGCGGTGGTGGCACCGGGCATCGCGGAAGCGCTGCTGGCGACGGCCATCGGCCTGTTTGCGGCGATTCCAGCCGTGGTTATCTATAATATTTTTGCCCGCATGATCGGCAGCTACAAAGCGTCGCTCGGCGATGTCGCCGCGCAGGTGCTGCTGCTGCAAAGCCGTGACCTGGATCTGAGCGCCAGCGGCGTAAAACCGGTTCGTACCGCGCAAAAATTACGAGTAGGTTAATGCTTTATGGCAATGCATTTTAACGAAAACCCCGATGATAACGGCGAAATGCATGACATCAACGTCACGCCGTTTATCGACGTCATGCTGGTGCTGTTGATCATCTTTATGGTGGCGGCGCCGCTGGCGACCGTGGATGTGAAGGTCAACCTTCCGGCCTCCTCAAGTCAGCCACAGCCGCGTCCGGAAAAGCCGATTTATCTGTCGGTGAAAGCGGATAACAGCATGTTCCTCGGCAACGATCCGATCACCGAAGAGAGCATGATCGGCGCGCTGAATACGCTGACGGAAGGGAAGAAAGACACCACCGTCTTCTTCCGTGCGGATAAAACCGTGGACTATGAGACCATGATGAAGGTCATGGATACTCTGCACCAGGCGGGTTATCTGAAAATTGGTCTGGTGGGCGAAGAAAGCGTAAAAGCGAAATAACCCTCCCGACGACCTTTATCAGGCTGGCCATGTGCCAGCCTTTTTTATGCCCGATATTCAGCGGCGATATGGCGGGAGGTTGCAATCGCTGCGGCGGGTTGCGATATAATGGCGGACTTTTGCTTAACTCACAGGATCTTATGGAACGCTTTCTGGAAAATGCTATGTATACCTCCCGCTGGTTATTGGCGCCGGTTTATTTTGGTCTATCGCTCGGGCTGATTGCGCTGTCGATCAAATTTTTTCAGGAGATTTTCCACATCCTGCCGCACATCTTCAGCGTGAGCGAGTCGGATCTGGTTCTGACGCTGCTGTCGCTGGTCGATATGACGCTGGTGGGCGGCCTGCTGGTGATGGTGATGTTCTCCGGCTACGAAAATTTTGTCTCCCAGCTGGATATCAATGAAGGTAAAGAAAAGCTCAGCTGGCTGGGCAAAATGGACGCCACCTCGCTGAAAAATAAAGTGGCGGCGTCCATTGTCGCCATCTCCTCTATCCATCTGCTGCGGGTGTTTATGGACGCGCAAAACGTACCGGACAACAAGCTGATGTGGTACGTCATTATCCATCTGACCTTTGTGCTGTCGGCGTTTGTGATGGGTTATCTCGATCGTCTGACCAAGGTTAAGCACTGAGACACCTGCCCGGCGGCGCAGCGCCGCCGGGTGAGTGACTTATTGATCCGACGAGGTTTGCCATAAATTGAGCTGGCCATCCGCGACATGCTGGTCAATCTGCGCCAGCTCTTCTGCGCTAAACGTCAGATTATTCAGTGCCTGTACGTTCTCCTCCAGCTGCTGTGGGCGGCTGGCGCCAATCAGCACTGATGTGACCCGACTATCCTTCAGCAGCCAGCTCAGCGCCATTTGCGCCATACTCTGTCCGCGGCTGTGGGCCATCTCCTGCAGTAAGCGCAGGCTGTGCAGATTTGACTCACTGAGCATATTCTCCGTCAGGCCGCGCGCTCTTTTCCCTTCGTAGAACATCCGCGAACCTTCGGGGATCTGCTGTAGATATTTGCCGGTCAGCAGGCCCTGCGCCAGCGGCGTAAAGGCGATACAGCCGACGCCGTTCTCCTCCAGCGTATCCAGCAGCCCGCTGGTGTCGACCCAGCGGTTGAGCAGGTTATAAGACGGCTGGTGAATCAGCAGCGGGATCTTCCAGTCGCGCAAAAGCGCGGCCATTTGCCGCGTACGTTCCGGCGAATAGGAGGAGATGCCGACATACAAGGCTTTACCGCTCTGCACCGCCTGTGCCAGCGCCGCGGCGGTCTCTTCCATCGGCGTATTTTCATCGACGCGATGCGAATAGAAAATATCGACGTAATCCAGTCCCATCCGCTGCAGGCTCTGATCGAGGCTGGCGAGCAGATATTTTCGTGAACTACCGTTGCCATAGGGGCCTGGCCACATGGAATAGCCCGCTTTCGTCGCCACAATCAGCTCGTCGCGGTAGGCGGCGAAATCCTCGCGCAGCAGGCGGCCAAAATTCTCCTCCGCGCTGCCGGGCGGCGGCCCGTAGTTATTCGCCAGATCGAAATGGGTAATGCCCAGATCAAAGGCTTTGCGTAACAGGGCGCGTTGGTCATCCAGCGCGTGACCGTGACTAAAGTTGTGCCACAGTCCCAGCGACAAAAGGGGCAATTGCAGGCCGCTTTTACCGCAGTAGCGGTACTGCATGCGATCGTAGCGGGTGGGATCAGCTAACCAGGACATGCTCTCTCCTTATAAATTAAAACGTCGTTCCCATTTTAACTGGTATGGTACGCCAGCAGCGTTCGCTGGATCACAATGTGTAAGATTGCTGGCGTCACCGCGAGCTTCTGCTTTGCTTAAAGGGGGGAATATCCGGAGAAGAGATGATGACGCGACTGACGGCGAAAGATTTTCCGCAAGAGCTGCTGGAGTATTACGACTATTACGCGCACGGCAAAATCAGCAAGAGGGAATTTTTGCAGCTGGCCGGAAAGTACGCCGTCGGCGGCATGACCGCCCTGGCGCTGTTTAACCTGCTGAAACCGAACTACGCGCTTGCCGGGCAGATCTCGTTTACCGACCCGGATATCCATGCGCAATATATTCGCTATCCTTCGCCCGAGGGTCACGCCGAGGTGCGTGGTTATCTGGTGGTGCCGACGAAATCCAGCGTAAAACCGGCGTCGGTGATCGTCGTGCATGAGAATCGCGGACTGAATCCCTATATCGAAGATGTCGCCCGCCGGGTGGCTAAAGCCGGTTACATCGCGCTGGCACCGGATGGCCTGAGTTCGGTGGGCGGCTATCCCGGCAATGATGACGAAGGGCGCGAGCTTCAGCAGAAAGTCGATCCGCAGAAGCTGATGAACGACTTTTTTGCCGCCGTCGCCTTTATGGAAAAACATCCGCAGGCGAGCGGAAAAGTGGGGATAACCGGGTTTTGTTACGGCGGCGGGGTTTGCAATGCCGCCGCCGTGGCGATCCCGGAGCTGGCCTGCGCGGTGCCGTTTTATGGCCGCCCGCCGCCGATCGCGGAGGTCGGGAAAATCCATGCCCCGCTGCTACTGCACTATGCGGAGCTGGATAAACCCATCACCGATGGCTGGCCCGCTTATGAACAGGCGCTGAAGGCGCAGCATAAAGTGTTCGAAGCCTATATCTATCCGCAGGTGAACCACGGTTTTCACAACGACTCCACGCCGCGCTACGACCGGGCTGCCGCCGAGCTTGCCTGGCAGCGAACGCTGGCGTGGTTTGCCAAATATCTCGGCTAAAAAGGGCGGAAATAGCGCTGGCACTCGCTCAAAAAATCGCTATATAATTTTATATATAGCGATTGAGGAGGGAAAAGCGATGGATAACCATTTTGGCAAAGGTTTAATGGCGGGGCTGAAGGCGTCTCAGGCGGAAAGCGCCAGCAACGCAGCCGGTTTTTGCGCGGATTATAAACGTGGCTTTGTCCTCGGTTATTCTCAGCGCATGTTTGAAAAAACCGGCGATCGCCAGCTTAGCGCCTGGGAGGCCGGGATCCTCACCCGCCGCTATGGCCTGGACAGAAACATGGTCATGGATTTCTTCAGGGAAGGACATTCCTGTATCGCGATGCGTTACTTTATGGCGGGATACCGGCTGGAAAGTTAACTACCGAAGGCCGAAGCCCCCGGTAGGTGAGAGGTTATGCCTGGCGCTTGTCTTCGGTCAGGGTATCAAAGTCGCTGGCGCTGTGGCGTTCGTGCAGCTGCTCGTTAAGCGGGCCGTTGGTCCGGTTGACGATTCGTCCGCGTTTGACTGCCGGACGATTGCCAATGTCCTGCGCCCAGCGCAGGACGTTTTTATAGCTGCCGGCGTCCAGGAATTCCGCGGCATTATACACCCCACCCAGCACGACATTGCCGTACCACGGCCAGATGGCCATATCGGCGATGGTGTACTCTTCCCCGGAAACATAGCGGTTGCGGGCGAGCTGTTTATCCAGCACGTCGAGCTGACGTTTGGCTTCCATCGTGAAGCGGTCAATCGCGTACTCGATTTTCACCGGCGCATAGTTAAAGAAGTGACCAAAACCGCCGCCGAGGAACGGGGCGGCGCCCTGTAACCAGAACAGCCAGTTCAGGGTCTCGGTCCGCCCTGCGGGATCTTTAGGCAGGAAGAAACCAAATTTTTCAGCGAGGTAAAGCAGAATGCTGCCGGACTCAAATACGCGCGTCGGCGGAGTGGTCGAGTGGTCGCTCAGCGCGGGAATTTTTGAGTTGGGGTTCACCTCAACAAAACCGCTGGAGAACTGATCGCCTTCGCCAATGCGGATCAGCCAGGCATCGTATTCCGCGCCGCTCACGCCAAGCGCCAGCAGCTCTTCCAGCAGGATGGTCACCTTCTGGCCGTTGGGCGTGCCCAGGGAGTAAAGCTGCAGCGGATGTGAGCCAACCGGTAGCGTTTTTTCATGGGTGGCGCCGGAGACGGGACGGTTGATGTTGGCGAACGCGCCGCCGTTGTTTTGCTTCCACTCCCACACTTTAGGGGGTTGGTAGTTATTCTCTGACATGAGGACCTGCCTTTTTAGTGAGCCGTTGAGGGAGTGTAGCAGGAGATTCCAGGCAGGTTTAACAGTGTGAGGCTTATTGGCCCCGGTCAGCGTCGCGCAACCGGGGCGAGGAGGACTCAGGCCATAATCCGCGCGGCCCATACGCTGATATCGTCGCCGCTGCCGAGGTCCGGCTGCACCAGGCCGTTGACCATAAAGGTCGGCGAGACATGAATACCGTTCTGTCGCGCGTATTTGCAATGCCATTTAATCTCAGCCTGCAGCTCAGGGCGGGCAAAGGCCGTAGAGAGCAGAACCTGGCTGTAGTGCTCAATGCGCTGGATAATCTGCTGCGGCGTGGTCTCCATATTCGGCCCGCTGCAATGATCGGTAAATTCAAACTCTTCGCGATGGTCGGCGACCGCTTTTAACACTCTGTGCGCCTGCTCTCTGCCGTGCGGTAGCGTCGAGGCGGCAAGAATGCAGCGCACGATGACGCCGGAGAAAAGATGCCACGGCTGCGACTGCAGGCGAATCTTGATAGTCACATTATCCGCGCCGACTTCGTCCAGCAGATCGTCAAGCTTATTGAACGCCCGGACGGAAAACGGGCAGGTTGGCTCAAGGAATACCTCAAAAGTACGTGGGCCGTGGCCCCAGACCAGCGGTTGAGCCTGCAGATGCGGTTGTGCGCTCATAATCAACTCCTGACGTTGTCTCATTCTTCGTTATGGTTCCCTACATCATCCAGGCGGTTGTCAGCGGCAATGCAACCTGAAGTATTACGGGGAGATATTACAACTAACGATATCACTTTTACCCAAAGGCGCCGGGTTATTTTCCCGCGGGGCACGATCGCTGAATCCAATGAGTGGTATCATCATTGCACCTCTGTCTGGTAAGTGCCTGCGGCAGGATAAGAAGAGGGAGTTTTGTTCCGCCAACTGCCCGGGCTGCATTAATTTGAGGTCAGGCTAATGAGCAAAGGATCGACAAGTAGTGATGCCCCTTTTGGTACGTTGTTAGGCTACGCGCCGGGGGGCGTAGCAATTTATTCATCGAATTACAGCAGTTTAAATCCGCGCGACTATCCGGATGACGCCACGTTCCGCAGTTACATCGACAATGAGTATATGGGGCACAAATGGCAGTGCGTTGAATTCGCGCGCCGTTTTTTGTTCCTCACCTACGGTTTTGTCTTTACCGATGTCGGCATGGCCTATGAAATCTTCTCCCTGCGTTTTCTGCGTGAAGTGGTTAATGACAATATTTTGCCGCTACAGGCTTTTGCAAACGGCGCCCGCCGTCCGCCGATAGCCGGTTCGCTGCTGATTTGGCAGAAGGGCGGCGAGTTTAAGCATACCGGCCATGTCGCGGTGATTACGCAACTGGTCGGCAATAAGGTCCGCATCGCCGAGCAAAACGTGATTCACGCGCCGCTGCCGCAGGGCCAGCAGTGGACTCGCGAATTAACGCTGGAAGTGAAAGACGGTTTCTACACCATCAAAGACACCTTTGCCGATACCGAAATATTAGGCTGGATGATTCAGACCGCCGATACCGAGCACAGTCTGCCGCAGCCGGTGCTGCCGGGCGAAGCGATGGCGATTCAGGGAGCGAGACTGCCGAATAAAGGCCAGTTCCGCGGTAACTGGCTGAACGAGAAAGATTCGCTGCAGAAAGCCTACGTGGCCGCCAATGGTCACTTCATCAATCAGGATCCCTATCAATACTTCACCATTACCGAAAGCGCCGAGCAGGAGCTTATCAAAGCGACCAACGAGCTGCATTTGATGTACCTGCACGCCACCGATAAGGTGATGAAAGATGACCATCTGCTGGCGCTGTTTGATATCCCCAAAATTCTCTGGCCGCGCCTGCGTCTCTCATGGCAGCGACGCCGTCATCATATGATCACCGGCCGCATGGATTTCTGTATGGATGAGCGCGGGCTGAAGGTCTATGAATACAACGCCGACTCCGCCTCTTGTCATACCGAAGGCGGGCTGATCCTCGAACAGTGGCTGAAACAGGGCTATTACGGCAGCGGACACAACCCGGCGGAAAATCTGCTTGATGAGCTGGCGGGCGCCTGGAAACACAGCCGCGCCCGTCCTTTCGTGCATATCATGCAGGACAAGGATCTGGAGGAGAACTACCACGCGCTGTTTATCCAGCGCTCGCTCACGCAGGCGGGGTTCGAAAGTAAGATCCTCTTTGGCCTTGATGAGTTGCACTGGGACGCCGCCGGGCAGCTGATCGACGGCGACGGGCGTCTGGTGAACTGCGTCTGGAAAACCTGGGCCTGGGAAACCGCCATCGAACAGGTGCGCGAGGTCAGCGCCGATGAGTACGCCGCCGTGCCGATCCGTACCGGGCATCCGCAAAACGCCGTGCGGCTGATCGATGTGCTGCTGCGCCCGGAAGTGCTGGTTTTCGAACCGCTGTGGACGGTGATCCCCGGTAACAAGGCCATTCTGCCGGTACTGTGGTCGCTGTTCCCCAACCACCGCTATCTGCTGGATACCGATTTTGTAATCAACGATGAGCTGGCGAAAACCGGCTATGCGGTGAAGCCTATCTCTGGCCGCTGCGGCAACAACATCGATTTGATTGGTCCGCAAGATGAAGTGCTGGATAAAACCAGCGGGCAGTTTGTCGATCGTAAAAATATTTACCAGCAGCTCTGGTGCCTGCCGAAGGTGGATGGTAAATACATTCAGGTGTGTACGTTTACCGTCGGCGGTAACTACGGCGGTACTTGTCTGCGCGGCGATGATTCGCTGGTGGTCAAAAAAGAGAGTGATATCGAACCGTTAATTGTGCTGAAAGACAGCGACGGCCGGTAGCCGGCAGCCCGGACAGCGCCGTAAACGACCTGTCCGGGCAACAAATCCTGCAAATACGCTAAGTCACAAAGAAAACAACAAGACAGAAAAGGAAAATAATATGCACGACAGGCGACTCGCCGCCCGCGCGGGTGAACTCAAGCCCTCCGCCGTCCGCGAACTTCTTAAGCACAGTAAACTGCCCGGCGTTATCTCCCTGGGCGGCGGGATTCCGGCTCCGGAGTTGTTTGATACCGAAGGCCTGAATCTGGCTGTGCAGCAGGTGATGAGCGGGCGCTTTAACGATGCATTTCAGTATGGTTTGACCGAAGGCTATCCGCCGCTGCGTCAGGCCGTAAGTGAACTGTGTCAGGCGCGCGGCGTTGACTGCCAGGCCAGCCATGTCTATATCACCTCCGGCTCTCAGCAATCGCTGGATATTGTGGCCCGCACGCTGCTCGATCCGGGCGATGCGATTGTGGTTGAGCGCCCGACCTACCTGGCGGCGCTGCAGGTATTCCAGCTGGCGCAGGCCAATATTCTCAGCGTCGATACCGACGATAACGGGATGTTGGTTGAACAGCTGGCCGACCTGCTGGAAACGACCCGCGTCAAAGCCGTTTATCTGGTGCCCACCTTCGGCAACCCCGGTGGAAAAACCCTGAGCGAAGATCGCCGTCGCCGTCTGGTGGCGCTGGCGAAACAGCATGATTTTGTCATTATCGAAGATGATCCCTATGGCGAAATCAGCTTTACCGATGAAGTCCGCCGTCCGCTGTATCAGCACGCGGTTGAGCTGGGCTGCGAAGATCAGGTGGTCTACACCTCCACTTTCTCCAAAATTCTCGCTCCGGGGATGCGTATCGGCTGGATTGTGATGCCGGACTGGCTGGCGCAGCAGACGGTGATCGTCAAGCAGGCGGCGGATCTGCATACCAATATGCTGTCGCAGGTGATCACGGCGGAGTATCTGGCGATGAATCGCCTGGATAACCAGATCGCGCTGATCCGTGAGGATTATCGTAAGAAGTGTGTGGCGCTGGCGGATGCGCTGGAGTCGCGTCTCGGGGAGCACATTGCCTTCAGCCGACCTAAAGGTGGGATGTTCCTGTGGGCTCGCTTCCGCTATTCGTTCGATACGATGGCGTGGATGAAGACAACGCTGGCAAACGGCGTGGTGTTTGTCCCCGGCGAAGCGTTTTATCACGATAATCCGGATACCCGTACGCTGCGTCTGTCCTACTCGACGGTCCCGGAGGAAGGGCTGATGACGGCCGTTGAACGTCTGGCGAAATCGCTGTAGCTGTCTATAAATCACTCCGCGCCGCCGGGCGGCACGGAGTGTTAATCTGGTTTAGTCGCTTTCGGCGATGCGGTCATCGAGCCAAATCAGCATCAGTGAGGAGAGAAACGCCGTGCCGAGTGTGCCAATAAATAGCCACATAAAGAATCCCTCAGAGGTTTTTTATTATTTTTCTTTTTTTACCGGTGAGTGATTGTTTCTGTTGATCATCGTGACTTTAGTCGCGGACTGGGTGGTGGCGAGGGTGAAGAAATCATCAGCATCAATATCAAAATTCAGCACGATTTCCCTGTATTTCCCGCAGTGAATTAACTCTTTCGCTTCTTGCATACTACTGACTGTTATTGTCGGCATCGTCTTATCTCATGTGAAAAACTGGTTAGCAAAGTAAGAGCTTGTGCATGACAGATCAACTCTTTTTTATCGTCGCGGGCAAGAACGCTTTTCCTTACTATTTGAGTGGGAATACGAGGACGGGACAGGGCGTCGCCCATTGCCGCCTGGCCCGCGAATACAAAAGAGTCGTTAACGCTGCTTTGCGCTCATCAACTGGCGGCAGCGCGACTGATCCTCACGGATGCTGTCCTGCTCTTCCTGACTTAACTGTAGCCAGGTCTGGCGCATTCGCTCGCCAAGTGCCGGGATATAGTGGTTTTTGTGCAGCGCATAATCGGAATTGCCGCCTTCGACAATGTTTTCCATATCACGGAGAAACGCCCGGCTGTCCTGGTGGTCGATGACGCAAAACACCGAGCGGTAGTAAGCCTCATCTTCTGCGCAATAGTGCGGCATGCGCCACCAGACAAGCAGCGCGAGCAGCGCCAGCAGCGGAATAACAAAAGGTAATTTCTTCAGCATCGATGGGATCAGGAAGAGGAAACAGAGGGGATAGTGTACCTGCTGCGCAAACAGGATGTCATCCCGCAGGCATCATTTCACCTTCGCACCGCGCGAGCCAGGGCGATGCCCGGCTAACAAAGCGTCGCCGCATCAGTATTCTGAGTCATAGCAGGCATCGCTAAAAAATAAACAACAGCCGATCGTTACGCTGCTTATGGAATATATCAACGCCGGTACTGGCTTTTAATACTGAATTTTATCGATGACGTGAAGTGATGTTAACGGTGCTTCATTAACGATAGCGAAAATAACGGAAAGTATCGGCTTCGCAGGCAATCCCGAATCGCCGCAACATTCCGTGCCGTCGTGCCAGGCGGGGGGCCGTCTGGCTCGCCGCTAGCGGATTATCTGCATAGGAAAAAACGATTCTCTGGCGATATTTTTTATATGTCGAAGAACTTGCTATTTATTTTTCTTGAATAATTCGCCCTTTGACTCATTATATTTTTACCCGGTTTGCGGCGAAATATTTTTTTTACCTTGTAGATTCAATGTGCTGCACTCTGCATCACTATTTTATTCTCAGGTTCTAAATTTATAATAATTTACCTGCTTGTTACGGTTTATTAACCTCGGTCCTGTGCAGTGGTTTATTCCCGGCGATTGAACACCATTCGAAGGACACATTTATGACCGTAGAAGACACGAACATTGATACGTTGATTGTTGGCGGAGGTCAGGCCGGTATTGCCATGAGTGAGCATCTGACGACGCTGGGGATCTCACATCTGGTTATCGAGAAAAACCGCATCGCTGAGGCCTGGCGAACCGGCCGTTGGGACTCGCTGGTGACGAATGGTCCGGCGTGGCACGACCGTTTCCCGGGGATGGAATTTAAGGGGGGCAATCCCGACAGTTTCATTCCTAAAGACGATGTCGCGGCATACTTTGAAGATTACGTCAGGGCCTTCAATCTGCCGGTGCGTACCGGCGTTGAAGTCAAAAGCGCAGTGCGCAACAGCGGACGCCCGGGTTTTACCATCGAGACCACGGAGGGCATCATTGAAGCCCAGCGTATTGTTGCCGCGACCGGACCGTTTCAAAAACCGGTCATTCCCGCGATTGCGCCGAAAGAGAGCGGCATTCATCAAATTCACTCCGCCCGATACTACAATCCGCAGCAGCTTCCTGAGGGCGCGGTGCTGGTTGTCGGCGCGGGCTCTTCCGGCGTGCAGATTGCTGACGAACTTCAGCGCGCTGGCCGCAAGGTCTATTTATCCGTCGGCGCGCACGATCGTCCCCCGCGTGCATACCGCAACCGGGATTTTTGCTGGTGGCTGGGGGTGCTGGGCATGTGGGATGCCCCCGCCAGCGCGCCGGGCAAAGAACATGTCACTATCGCCGTCAGCGGCGCCCATGGCGGGCACACCGTGGACTTCCGCGAGCTGGCGCACCGCGGCATCACCCTGGTCGGGCTGACGAAAGCCTTTGAATCCGGGACGGCGACCTTCCAGCCGGATCTGTGCGACAACATCCGCCGCGGGGATGAGAACTATCTGGCGCTGCTGGATGCCGCAGATGCCTACATTGCGGCCAATGGCCTGGATCTGCCGGAAGAACCTGCCGCCCGCGAGTTTTTACCTGATCCGCCGTGCATGACTTCGCCGCTCCTCTCCCTGAACCTCGCGCAGGCGGGGATTACCACCATTATCTGGGCGACCGGCTACGCCGTGGATTATAGCTGGCTCAACGTGAAGGCTTTTAATGAGCAACATCGTCCGCAGCATCAACGCGGCGTCTCCAGCGAACCTGGGGTCTATTTCCTCGGATTGCCTTGGCTGTCGCGCCGGGGATCGACCTTCATCTGGGGCGTCTGGCATGACGCGAAACACATTGCCGACCATATTGCCACCCAGCGTAAGTACAGCCAGTACCAGGCTGCCGATCGGCGCTAAACACGCGCCATTAAACAGGATAAAAAAGATGCCAACACATACCCGTATTCGCATGTTTAATACCAAAGAGACCTACCCCAACCAGAGCCTGGATAACGATTTATGCCAGGCGGTTCGCGCCGGGAATACCGTCTACGTGCGCGGTCAGGTGGGAACGGATTTTGCCGGTAACCTGGTCGGTTTGGGCGACCCGCAGGCTCAGGCCGAGCAGGCGATGAAAAACGTCAAACAGCTGCTGGAGGAGGCCGGAAGCGACCTGTCGCACATCGTGAAAACCACCACCTATATCATTGACCCGCGTTATCGTGAGCCGGTGTATCAGGAAGTGGGTAAATGGCTGAAGGGGGTTTTCCCGATCTCCACGGGGCTGGTGATTTCAGCGCTGGCGCAGCCGCAATGGCTGATGGAGATCGACGTGATTGCCGTTATTCCCGATGATTTCGTGAAGTAAGGGGCGACGATGACCTTTTCTATCGCAGCATATTGCCCGGAAAGCGGGCAGTTTGGTATTGCGCTCAGCTCCTCCAGCATTGCCGTCGGCGCCCGCTGTCCCTGGCTACAGGCCGGAGTGGGGGCGGTATCCAGTCAGAACATCACGTTACCGACGCTGGGCCAGCTGGCGCTGGCGCAGCTGGAACAGGGTTTAGCGCCGGACATCGCGTTGCGCAGGGCGCTGGCGGAGGATGATTTCAGCCGCTACCGGCAGATTATCGCCATCGACGCCAACGGACAAACCGCCGCCTTCAGCGGCGATAAAACCCTCGGTATCTATCATGTCGCCGAAGGCGAGAACTGCATCGCCGCTGGCAATATGCTGGCCAGCACGGCGGTCATTGAGGCGATGGTGGCCGGTTTCCAGCACAGCGAAGGTGAAATGGCGCTGCGGCTACTGGCCGCGCTACAGGCCGGTCTGGCCTGCGGCGGTGAGGCTGGCCCGGTTCACTCTGCGGCGGTGAAGGTCGTGGATGACTATTCGTGGCCGCTGGTGGATTTGCGCATTGACTGGAGCGAGGACGATCCCATTGGCGAACTGGCCGCGCTCTGGCAGGCCTATGAGCCGCAGATGCAGGCCTATATCACGCGCGCGCTCGACCCGCGGGAGGCCCCCAGTTACGGAGTTCCGGGCGATGAATAATGAGGTGCAGTCGATACTGGCAACGCTGCTGGCTTTTGATACCACCAGTCGCGAATCCAATCTCGAGATGATCGATTACATCAACCGCTTTCTTCGCGGTTTTGGCATTGCATCCCGGCTGTTCTACGATGATGACGGCAAAAAAGCCAATCTTTATGCCCGCCTGGGGCCACCGGGCGCGGGGGGAGTGATGCTCTCCGGTCATACCGATGTGGTCCCGGTTGACGGCCAGCGCTGGACGGTCCCTCCTTTTGCGCTCACCCTGCGCGATGGCCTGTGCTATGGGCGCGGCAGCACCGACATGAAGGGCTTTATCGCCTGTGTGCTGGCCTCTGTTCCCGCCTTCCTCGCACAACCGTTAAGTATGCCTCTGCATCTGGCCTTTTCCTATGATGAGGAGGTGGGATGCCTCGGCGTCCGCAGTCTGGCGAATCATCTTAAGGCCTCGAAGGATAAGCCCGCCCTGTGCATTATCGGTGAGCCGACGGAGATGCGCCCGGTCTACGGTCATAAAGGCAAATTAGCCATGCGCTGCCATATTCACGGTAAGGCCTGCCATTCGGCCTATGCCCCCGATGGCGTGAACGCTATTGAGTATGCGGCGAAGCTGATTACCCGCTTAGGCGTGCTGGGGAAAAAGCTGGCGCTCAGACAGGACGCGCGCTTCGACCCGCCGTACAGTACCGTGCAGGTGGGGCTGATTACGGGCGGCGCGGCGCTCAATATTGTGCCTGAGCGCTGCCAGTTCGATTTTGAAATCCGCCATTTGCCGGACCTGTCGCTCGACGAGACGCTCAGCGGACTGCAGGCGTATGCCGAAGATGAACTGGTGCCGGCGATGCGCAAGGTGGCGGCGGAGGCCACAATCCGTTTTCAGCCGCTCAGTCAGTATCCCGGCCTGCTGAGCGATCCGCAGTCGGCCTTTGCCGGCTGGCTGGCGCAATGGGCGGGCAATGATACGTTCTCCACCGTCGCCTTCGGCACTGAAGGCGGGCTGTTTGACGAAGCGGGCGTGGCAACGCTGATTTGCGGGCCGGGAAGTATGGCGCAGGGACACAAGCCGGATGAATTTATTGCCCTGACTCAGTTGGAATGCTGTCTGGCGATGCTGGATAATCTGCGCCACTGGATGGCGGTCTCCTGAATCTTTTGCGCCCGGGGTCGGGCGCCTTGTCGCAAGCCTCTTTCCCCGCTATTTAGCGGGGGGAGCAGGCAATGTCTGAGCGGGCAGATACTGCCCGCGCTCTTCGCGGTCAATAGCCGACGGTGTACACCCGTCCGCTCTGTATGCCTTCCACGCTGCGGCGATAGGCCTGGGCAACGGCGGCGGCGGGGACGCTGGAGAAACCGGGGAAGAAACCGTCATAAGCGGCGAGCGACTCCGTCAATACGCCAGGGCTTATCAGGTTGATGCGGATGCCACGCGGCAGTTCGCAGGCGGCGGCGCGGACAAAGCCCTCCAGCCCGGCATTCACCGTCGTGGCGTTGACGCCCTGGGCAATCGGCTCATGGGCCACGATGCCGCTGATAAGCGTAATCGAACCGCCATCATTGAGATAATGCTGCCCGGTAAGCGCCAGGCGCACTTGCCCCAGCAGCTTGTCCTGCAGGCCCTGGTTGAAATCGCGGTCCGTCATGGACGAAAGGGGGCCAAAGAACAGATTGCCGGTGGCCGAGACAATCGCATCGATCTGGCCGACTTTTGCAAAGAGAGCGTCGACGCTCGGCTGAGAGGTGATATCTACCTGAAGGTCGCCCTGAGTGCGACCGACGCGAATGACGTCATGTTGACGGTTCAGTTCTTCGGCGACGGCGCGCCCGACGGTACCGCTGGCACCAATAACGACAATTTTCATGACTGACTCCTGATCGGTTGTGAGCCTCTATTCTTTAATAAAACAGTTATCGGATAAACTGGCTAAAAGTTAGATGATTACTAACCAAAGGTTTGTAATATGGATAAGCTACGCGCAATGGAGACGTTTATTACCGCGGTGGAGTGCGGCAGTTTTACCGACGCGGCATCGCGACTGGAGATGTCGGCGGTCATGGTCGGTAAATATATCGCCCTGACGGAGCGAGAGCTTGGTACCCGCCTGCTTGAGCGCAACACCCGGCGCCAGAGCCTGACCGATGCCGGGCGAGTCTATTATGAAGAGGCCAAACGGGTACTTGAACAGGTCGCTATCGCCGAAAGCTCGGTCGAACGATTGCGACTGGCGCCGGCCGGGACGCTGCGTATCAGCGCGCCGACCTCTTTTGGCGCCTGCGTGATTGCGCCGCTGACCGCTTCTTTTTTACAGGCGTGGCCGGATGTTCGCATCGAACTGGATCTGACTAACCGGATGATCGATCTCGTCGATGAGGGCTTTGATCTGGCGATCCGTATTGGCGATATTCACCACACCGATCTGGTGGCGAAATATCTCTGTCCTTATCGGATGGTGATTTGCGCCGCGCCCGCTTACCTGGCTCGTCACGGTACGCCAGTCGTACCGGCGGATTTGGTCGATCATCTTTGTCTGTCCCATACGGTATGGACGGCGCGCAATGAGTGGACATTGCCGGGCGCGCAAGACGCGGTGAGCTGGAAGCGCGATGCGATTTTGCGCTGCAATGATGGTTACGGCCTGCGCATGGCGGCGATAGCCGGAGCCGGGCTATTGCTGCAGCCGGAGGTCTTACTGAGCGAGGCGCTGGCCAGCGGCAAACTGGTGCGCGTGCTGGAGGCCTATACTCCCCACCCACGCCCGGTACATTTACTCTGGCGGCAGGATCTTCGTCCGCTGCCGAAGCTGACCCGCTTCGTAGAGCATGTGCTGAACGAGGGAAAGCGCTATTTATAAGCGCCGGTTATCGGGTCGCTATTTCGGGGCCTGGACGAAAGCTGGTGCGCCAGCAGGCTGGCTTCGTTTTTGAACTGGCCTGTATAGAAAGCTCCCGGTCATCCTGGTAAGATTCTGACGTCAGCATGGAAGGGCAGGGGATTTTCCCCGGAACGGCATATCTTTGGAGATAAGGTCTTAGCGCTGGCGGTTTGTTGGGGGGACGTGCGAAGTCGTCTATCAATTGAATGTTGAGCGCTTAATATTTCCAGCATAAAGCTGATATTGAATCCTTTCACAGGAAAACGATGTATGAAGCCAAAACAAGCGGAAATTCTCCGCCATTCCATGTCTCTGTTCAACAAAGAGGGGTATCAGTCGCCAAGCATTGACCGGATTTCGGAGAATGCGGGCATCTCCAAAATGACGTTCTACCGCTACTATCCGGATAAAGAAGCGCTCATCCTCGCCATTTTACAGCTGAAAGAACTCGAGTTTATGCAGGATCTGCAGAATATTGTTGCGGATAAAGCCTCGGCGCGGGAGAAGCTGTTTGCCGTTTTTGAATACTATAACGACTGGTTTAAATGCGAAGATTTTCATGGCTGCATGTTCACCCGCGCGCTCTTCGAATATGGCGCTTCTTCCCAGGCTATCCGGGTGACCTGCTCGACGTTTAAATCACGTCTCTACCAGTTTTTTTGCGACATTCTCGTGAGTGTATTGAAACCGGAACCGGCGGAACGGGTGGCGATGATGATGGTCATGCTTATCGATGGCGCAATCGCCGCCCAACAGGCTGAGTCATCTGAGTGCCGGGAGATTCCCCCGGGAATGACGGCCTGGAGTGCGGCGAAAGCACTTATTTATTCCGAAGGCGGGACGCTCTGATCATCGCGCCATGCCAGGTATTTCAAGTGCGCGTAACGTCTCCAGCAGGCGATCGTAGTAATCGTTACAGGTTTGCAGACGAAGCGCGGCGCCGAAGTACACTTCCTCCATCGCCGCGGGATGTCTTTTACCTGTCGGTACGATAACGTTATTCAGCCATCCGTCGGCGTGCCCGATATCAACCGTGATGTGTTCTGCATAATAATGCACATCGCGTTCTGTCATCCCAATACGCAGGCAACCTGCGACAAGTTTTTGATACTGGGGAGGATCGAGTAATTCTGTCATCGCCATCACGCCAAGCGATTTGTAGTAATGCTGCCGGTTAACCCCGCCAAGCATGAACGCGTTATAGCCAGCAAGTCCTTGCCAGTCATACAGATGGGTAAAATGATTATCGGGTAAGGCAATATCCCGACGCTTCAGTAAATCCTTATACAGATTGACGTGCGTGATTTCATGACTTCCCTGGCCTATCTCATCCCACAGATTCCGGGCAATTTCAGCGCGCGTTTCTGGCAGGGAACCGACAAGACCCATAGCGACCAGATCGAAAAAAAGCAGATTCAGCGCGCTGTCGCTTTTGAAGAAATAATCTATCTGTGTTGCGGAAGCTGATGTTGCGAGAAAGTCAAACAGAGGGTGATGTGAGGCCGGGTGCATCTCACACAGCTTACGCAGTTCTGCAACAATATTCCCGGCGTTGAGAACCGGTTTATGGCAAACCATGTGTTTCTTTTCCGCCCGCAGCCATTCGGACTCGATGTAATTCCGGATCCTGGTGAGCAGGGGGTGAAACTGGTTTTTGGCGGCCATGGATAGCGGCTCAGCCAGCCAGGTCTGGTAAAGCTGGAAAAGCGCGCCGAGGGCAAATTTTTTCGCCTGTAGATCGCCCGCAGTAAACGCCCTGATGCAGGTGTTTTCCATCAAATACCAGACCTTTTCTGCAAGCTGCGGAGTGGCCGTCAGCGTCAGCGAAAGTTCGTCACTGTTGATGAGCCGGTCAATCATTTCGTCCAGCGGCAGTCTGTCCATGTCAAAAGGATTATCGGAATGATGTTTGTTTCCGGCGAGAGGATTTTCAGCTGTGCGCATTAATTTATCCTTGTAAAGCGCATGGTATATATACGTTATAGTACCGATAATGGTGCTGCAAGTTTATTTTATAACTGGCGTGTATTTTTTATAATTAATTGATTTTAATGGTGTAACTTGTTTTATTTCAATAATATTAAAAAATAGTTGATGTTATTAAAAATAAAACGTTACTATTTAGTACAGTCTGAAGTGATGCAAGGAATCAGCATGCCTTACCTGTTACTCACGCTGGCGGCCCTGTTCTGGGGAGGGAATTATGTCGTTGGACATATTCTCGTTCAGGGTGCGGATCCGATTCTCATGACGGAAGCAAGATGGGCGTTAACGGCGCTGCTGCTGGTGGTGCTCTATCATCGACAAATTCGCGAAAGTCAGCAACTGCTTCGCCAGAATGCCTCTACGCTGCTGATTTTAACGCTGTGCGGGCAGGTGAGTTTTCCTTTAACCCTCTATATTGGCCTGCAGTCGACCTCCGCGCTGAATGCGGCGATTTACATGTCAGCGACCCCCTGCATGGTGCTTATTATTAATCGTCTGATTTTCCACGATCGGGTATCGGCGCGTAACTGGTTGGGCGTGATCTTTAGCACCGCCGGCGTGCTGGTCCTCCTGCTGCACGGTAACCTGAGGCAATCAGCGGGGCTGAAAAGTTTTAGCCATGGCGATCTATGGGCGATGGGATCGGCGTTGAGCTGGGCGTTGTATTGTTCGCTGCTGCGTAATAAGGATCGCCGCATACCCGCTAACGCTTTCGTTGCCGCCAGTTCATTTCTCGGCGCCCTGATTCTTATTCCGGTGGTGACTTTCTGGCTGTGGCGATACCCGACGACCTCATTCGCCGCATACCACGATATCTATTTCCTCAGCGGACTGGCGTACCTGGTGATTTTTCCCTCGTGGCTGGCCTATCTGTTCTGGAACAAAGGCATCGCCGCCATTGGTGCAACGCGTGGTGAAATTTATACCCATATTATTCCGCTTTCCGGTGGCATATTAAGTATTCTTTTTTTGCATACCCAGCCACATCTTTATCACTTGCTGAGCACGCTGTTAATTTTGACTGGGATCGCCACCTGTTCACTGGCTAAAAAAGCCACAGTGCATGCATAAATAGTAATGGAATGAGTTCATAATTTAAGGACGAATTAGCGATGTTCAGGATGTATTTGTATCTTATTCTCGCCGCAGCGGTTTCCGCGCTGGCCACGGATATGATGGTGCCGGCATTACCGATATTACAAAATGCTTTCAATACTGATTATTCGACCATTCAACTGACAATTAGCGGTTTTCTGGTGATATACGCCGGTAGCCAGTTATTATCAGGATTCATCGGCGAAAAACTGGGTAAATTACGGGTGCTGACGGCCAGTTTTTTACTTTTCCTCGCCGGAAGCATTCTTTGCTTTATGTCCGAAAGTTTAATGACGTTACTGGCTGGCAGAGCGTTACAGGCCGTAGGCGCGGGGGCCGGGCCGGTGCTTTCCAAAGCGATAGCAAAAGAGACGTTTTCCCCGCTGATCCTCAAGCGCGCGCTTTCCGATATCTCTTCGGCCAGTGCGGTTGTTCCTCTGATTGCGCCGCTGGTCGGGGCTTTGATTCTTGGGCATCTGAACTGGAACAGCCTGTTCCTTGTGATGGCCCTGTTTAGCGTCGTGACCCTGCTGTTGTCTCCGCGCGCCCTTGCGCGCCATGATGCGGCGGTGCTCCCCTCATCTTCCGGGTTTGTCACCCCGGCGTTTATCCAGGGGACGCTGCTGGTCTCACTTATCCTGAGTTCGCTGTTTTGCTATATCTCGCTGTCTCCGGCTATTTTTATGCAGCAGTTTGGTCTGAGTACGCTGAACTATTCTCTGCTTTTCTCAGCATCCGTACTGTTTTTTATCCTCGGAAATCAGATGGCGAAGTTCGAACGAATGATTAATCCGTGGGTATTGTTTATTGTTAATGCGTTGTCGGTTGTCCCTTTTATTCTTGGCAGCCATTCACTGCTCTTATGCATCGCCGGTGCGATGATTTTTAACTTAAGCCTTGGCGCTTATTACCCGACGGCGAATTTTATCGCCCTGCAAATTAAAGGCACGAAGACAGGTATTGCGGCATCGGTTACCGGGTTTATTCAGACTGTGAGCGCCGGAGCCATTAGCTTTTTCGCCGTAAAACTAACGGATACCGGTATGGGCTTCGGCAGGACGCTCGGGGTAAGCACTTTATTGCTGGCGATTTTGTCTCTGCTGGTGGTCACTACACTTAAGGTCGCACAATGGAAAACGGGTAAAAAAGAGAACACAGAGGTCCCTGAAATATAAAGCCAGGGTCTTTTCTTCACATATTAATGAACTGGTAGTGGTAAAAAGGGAGGGCAAAGAAATCACCTATTGATGATGGCAGAAAATGGGGGAGTTCATCTCTTGCTCGTATCCTGGACTCGCGACGCATGAAGCGCTGAAACAAGCGGTTGTCGATGATATCGACCGTTTTGGTATGCAGACGTCAGTCGCCATAACGCGGGAAGCAGTTCTTAGTCATCTTTTTGATATCAGAGGCTTCCATACCATCAGACTTCGCTTTCCAGTTGTTCAGAGATACCGGTTTCATGGCAGACATCCTTAACGGTACGTCCGGCTTCGACGGACTTCAGAACGGCAATGATCAGGTGTTTGGTGAATCGGGCTTTAGTATGTCGGAAGATCTCTAAAAGTGAATGATTCGTTTTGCAGGGATACTGACAATTGCTGTGGACGACGGAACAGGTATGACGACCGACTGTAAAATGTGAAGGGCGGCAATGGTCGCCGGGTCTGTTTTCAGTGCTATAATAAGTGCATTAGGCCGTGTAATTTGCACGGTATTCATTGCAGGGGAGGGACCATGGCAGCGAAACAACGCAGCACACAGAGCGTGACCATGACGGTGGAACGCGCCTTACTGGCCCGGGCGCGTGAGGCAGGCATTAACCTGAGTGCGACCCTGACAGCCGCGTTAGATGCCGAGCTTCGGCACCATGAAGCGAAAAAATGGCAGGAAGAGAACAGGGAAGCCATTGAAGCACTAAATCGTTTCCATGATGAGCATGGCTGTTTCAGCGATGAATACAGGACATTTTAACCATGCAATTCACCGTATATGCGAATACTGGTAAAAGCACCGTTTACCCTCTGCTGCTCGATGTCACCAGCGATATTATTGGACAACTGAACCGCCGGATAGTGATCCCGCTGCTGCCGGTTGACAGGTATCCGGCAGGCCACCGCCCGGATCGCCTTGTTCCCTTCGTCAGTCTGACAGACGGCAGAGAATACGCGGTAATGACCCACGAGCTGGCAAGTATCCCGGTTCAGGCGCTGGGGGCGGTGTTCTGCGATGCTGCGCAGTACCGTTCGCAGGTAAAGGCTGCAATTGATTTTCTCATTGACGGCATTTAGCCGTGATTGCCGGGCACCTGCTTCAGTTCGGCTATCGTACGCAGAAGAAAAGCTTCACTGCTTTTTGCGCCGAACGGAACTGACACATTGTTCCGTATCACTGTTTTGAAACCGTCAAACGGTCTGATTAACGACGCTTTGGTTTTTTCCTTTGTGGGTGGCTCCGCCAACCCGTATGGATGCGGCGCAACTGACGGAAGAAGGCTACTACAGCGTGTTTGGTAAGAGCGGTGCGCGTATCGAAATCCCTGGTTGTTCCCTGTGTATGGGTAACCAGGCGCGCGTGGCGGACGGTGCGACGGTGGTGTCCACTTCGACCCGTAACTTCCCGAACCGTTTAGGGACCGGCGCTAACGTTTATCTGGCCTCTGCGGAACTGGCCGCGGTCGCTTCCCTGCTCGGCAAACTGCCGACGCCGGAAGAGTACCAGACCTTCGTCGCGCAGGTGGATGAGACCGCGGCGGACACTTACCGTTATCTGAACTTCAACCAGCTTTCCCAGTACACAGAGAAGGCCGAAGGTGTGATTTTCCAGACGGTAGTGTAATCAGAAAGGAGTGGAAATAGTGCCAGGGGGGAGGGAAGGTGGCTGCCAGGTTGACCTGCATACTCAGACATCTACCAGAAGCCCAAAAGCAAAAACCCGCCTTGTGGGCGGGTTCTTTAAATAGTGGTGCCCGGACTCGGGATCATTCAGTTATCTATTAATTTGAAAATTAGCATAAATTTTATTCCTGCCTGTTGTCAAGACCCTTGGCTTGACCCGTATTTTCATATGTAGATCATGAATGCAGTGCGCCGGCCAGATAATGTTTCTGGTTTTGTCTCGGCGTGGCGATGCGTTTCTGATGCCCTTTAGGCATCCAGTTTGCGACAATTTTCGGGTTCAGGTCGATATCGACTTCATCCTGATAAAACATGGGATGGTTTATCTGCTCCTGAGCCATCGCCTGCCCGACGGCAAGCTGCTTTTCCTCATAGTGTGGGTCTTTGATTTTCAATGTTGGCGCGGTTCTGCACCAGACCATTCCCGCCTGTTTCAGGTAGCGGTGTAAGGTGGAACGGTGAAGAGTCACATCGAAAAGCCGGTTGACGATACGGGTCAGTAACTCTGTGCTCCAGCGCGAGTGCAGCCAGCCGAAATCCCCGGGGGAACGTTGTACCAACAGCGGCAAAGTCCGAAGGATATCGGCGACCGGCCACTGTGAAGCGCGCCCGGGCCGGAGGCTCTTTAAGCCGTCAACACCATATAAAGTTAACCAGTTTATCCATCTGCCGACGGACGAACGGGCGGCACAGAGCAGCCTGGCGACCTCGGTAACGGTTATTCCCCGATGCAGCATAAGCAGAGCAATAAGCCGCCGGGAATGGTTTTTATCGCGGGTTTGCCGGGCTTCTTTACGCATCAGTCGTCGTTCTTCATCAGTAATTGCTGTTATGATCGGCATTGCGCAGTCCGGTTAGTGGTTTGTTTTGATTTTGCGATTGATCAGAACGCTCAATCCGGACTGAGTTCCCTTCAGGTGATCTATTATTTTGAGAAGTTATTTAGATTTTATTTATAATTAAAAATGTGATTTATATAATAAATGAAAAGCAGCAGTGATGATACTAAATACTAACCCCATTAAATATATAATGGGGTGTATTGTTAATTAAATGGTATGTATGTAAGGCTCAACTGTAATTTTATCCTGTCTTATTTTAAATAGGACTTTATCTCCAGGCATTAATTTAAATACTTCATCATTAACAGCTTCCCCTTCTATTTTGAAAGGACCATGCTGAATTCTGATTTTTCTTTTATTGTGTATGATGTTATCAATTATCCCTATGTATTCGCCATTTTTTAAGGTGAAATTTTTATCTGATGCTTGTGATTTACCTTTTGTCTTTTTATCTATAGGATTTGTTGATAAATAGCGCATGAAATCGGCTATAAGTTTTTTAGTAATATCAGGGTTTCTGTTTTCTTTTGCATTTATTTTTTTTGATTTTAAGAAATTGGCTGCTATATTAAATGCTGATTCGATATTTTCATCAATCCTTATCATTAGCTGTAAAAATCTTTTGTCAATAATAGCCATCCCTCTACATAACTCAGGAGCAATGGCTCTTTTTATTAATAGAGCAAGATGGAAACTCCATTCTCTTAATTGGCGATCCTTATAGGCGTAGCCTTTTGTTCTGAAAGTAATATGATGGGCCGCAAAATATAATCCAGGATAATCATCTTCGGAAAAGAGTTCACTGGATTTATTCTGATTATATTCAGATAGTAATGTTCCATAGTAATAATGGACTTTATGGGGTTCTTCCAGAACTGTGGACACAAAAGATTTAATCAATGTTGGGGCGGAAGTAATAAATTGTTGTTTTATCTCTTGTTCATGATCATATTGATGAGGTCTGCGTTCATAATAATATTCATACCCAACATTGTTTCTCATCGCATTAAAAAAGTCTTCAACAAAGCGATGATATGGGCGAATTGTTGCAAATGCTTCTTTTGTAACTTGTGATTGACTGTTAGTGGTTGATATAACTTGCCCACTTAAATCAATGTCTGTGGTTTCGACAAGTTTTATTGTCACATACATATCATCAGTCAAAAGTGTTCTGTTATTATAAAGAACATGACTGGTTTGACACCCATTTACAACTTGGAATTGAGATAATTGGAAATTATCTCCAGATGGAATTATTCCCTTTGCGACGATAGTTAATCCGTTATTGAGTATAGCAAATCTGTCTCTTTCCTCTGTTTTCTTGATGGTTTGAGCTATATCATCATTAACTAGATTTTGATTACCAAGAAAGTCACGTACATTCTCAAAGAATAACCCTTTATTAATATCACCATTGCTCTTTTGTATTATCTTTACATAATCAGAACATTTTACCACACCTAAATAAGCCGATTTTGCTCCTTTTATTTTTGGGAGCGATACATGTCGTTCGAATGGTATTTCTACAAAAATGTCATTCTGTGTTTCTCTGTATAGTTTTGCAATTGCGTCTCCATCATATATATTGCATGTTACAGATGAAGATAAATATGGCATTGACCGCATATCTTGTAAGAACGTATCCTTTTGAGAAATGATGTCATTGTTACTATTATCAAAATGACCAGTGTAGACAAAATCTAATTCAATACTTGGTAAATGTTTTAATTTGGCGCTTTTATTATAAATATAGGTTTTAAGATCAAATGCTTTATGTAACTGAGTTGGTACCGCTTGTTTATCTTTGCCGAAAAAAGTCTTTACGGTTGAGGTGAATTTTAAAAAATCTCCGAAATCAAATTTAGTGGATGTTTTTGCTTGAGAAAATATGAAGTTAACCTCAAACTGTGCTCGTGTGAAATTCTCCAAATCAGTCATTTCATCAATAATTACTCCGCCAATTGAAATGGCAAAACCATCAACTCCAATACATTCGCCAGTACTGACTTTATCAAATTCAAAAGAATCATAATGATCAGATTTCAATAGACAATAATTGACGAATTTTTCAAATTGTAAATCTTGATTATCATTTTCCAAATTGTTTTTAATTACAAACTCTCGAAGCATTCCCGATAAGATTATATTATCCATAAAATACCTTCATTAATAAATAAGTGAAAATAGATATGTTGTAACACTAAATATTGAGTCAATCAATGAAAATAATGTGGTTTATTATGCGGATTTATTTTTTCTTACAAAATTGCAGGTAAACGAAACATTAGTGCCGTTTTTCCTGTTAATTCTGCTTGCTGCCATTAATTAACCGCAGTATCCCCAATTCGTGCCTGAAAATTAAGGTTCCAGGCTTGACCTCCTGAAAACTGTTACAGGCGACATACGACTCGCCTGCATCTTTTTTTATGTCGTGCGCACGGCTACACCTCTGCCGCCCCATCTTAGTTATGATTTTATTTAAATTAGAGTAAGGTTAGTATAGCCTTTATTTTATACTTATAGAAGTGTTTTTATATAAAAACAGCAAGTGCAGGAGTTAGTAGAGATCTATGTTATGGTTATTTCTGGGTTATGAAGGTCACTCCGTTTGCTGAATTGATGACCCGCAATCTGGACGACAGCGTGCAGGACGCTATTACGGCGCGGCAGGCGTAGTAATATAACAAACTAATTCACTTAGGCTTGCTAGAATAATAGAAAGCATCATATTTTGATAGTGAATGTGTATGTGATCACAAATTAATGGGGTTGGTTCGCATCTTTTTGATTGAGTGAAATTTCACTCAATTTATTTAAGTTTTAGCAGGTAGGTCACTTGTTAATAATAGATAATCTAATTAATTCATGTGTAGATAAAAGTAATAATTTTTATTGGAAATACTTGGGTTGTGTTTTACTTTAAATGAACTCAAAGCCGCCAGAATTATTTCAAGCGGCAACGTGGGAACTAGTCATCAATTGGACCAACTAGATTTTCTACTTCTTCATCTCGTGCTTGGTCTGTTTTGTTATACATTCTATAATTAATATATTTAACACTATACCTATTTGCTAGTTTAATGATTGAATCTATTTCAATGCACTTTTCTCTGCCATCGAAAGATAAAAGGTATTTTGATTTTGCATTTTTATCCGTCGCATAATCCCTTGCTTGTAAAACCCCCTTGTATAACCAACGTCTATCATGGTTTAGACCATTTCCGTTTCTTAAAACCTTTAGCTCTATAACACATGGGCCGTGTTCTTCTATCATTGCGCTAGGGCAGATGTATATATCCATTCGTCCGCTATTAACAGTTCCTTCTGATATGACGTTTTCTGGCCCTAGTTTATTTTGAAGACTATCCGCCAGCCTCGCAGATATTCTTGTCTCGGCCTTTTTGGTTAGAGTGAATTCTTTTTGACTATCCCATATCATCATTGTCGAACTAGGGTACATTAGTTCTTTTGAGTAAAAGTCATTAGTATGTCTTTCTAGATCGGAACAATTGTAAATAACCTTTTTCGTTATTATTGGGCTTGATTCCCCTTCATTTTCATCTCCTTCTGGGTATGAATTTAGAACGGAATTTTCATTTTCATATCGGGCATAGCAAAGCGTTTTTGGATTGAATTTTAATATATTATCTATCTCGGAAGAAAACATGTTCTGAATGTCAATATTACTATTGCATTTGTCATATTCAGTGTCTATTACTCTAACGCGGGATAAATTAGTATCTAATGAAAGAATTACTTTTCCTTTAATATCAATTGATGTGAATGAGAAAAAACGATTTACTTCTTGACCAAGATTTTCAAGATCACGTTTAATGTCATTAGGTACTAAGACAAATAAACAATCGCCAATGGATCTTATATCATTTGAAACTTTTATTCTATTATTTAAATAGGATTTTACTTTAACTATAAAACTATATGGATCTGCACTCGAGTTTGATGGCAGGCTACTACTTGATTCAGGGATGCTCTGTCGTGTTTTCTCAACACTATCTGGCTCCATAATGCTATTTAAATTATTTTTATTAATTTTCATTATGTTTAGCTCCCATGTTATCAAAAGCATTTTTTAAGTAAGCAATGTAACGATGAATTCCTTCTCTTGTGGTCTGACTGCGTTCTTGAGGAAATAAATGCGATATTGCTTCTTTTGTAAAATTATTATCGGGGGTAGATATATCTACACCAAGCCCATCGGAAACTATTTTATAGTGTATTTCAAAATTATTTATTTCGTGTATCTGTATTTTTGATAAATATGTTAAAGATCTGAAGAATTCACGCAAAAAGATTGAGTAGTTTTCAAGAATTGTATCGTCATTTATTTCTTCGGTTATATCTAACCCTTCCTTTGTTATTCTATAATTCCCTTTAAGCCAAAAACCATGTTCATCTTTTATCGCAACTACACTTTGTGACTCAACAAGTTGTTGGGCCACCAATATCCCAATATCAAGCTGAGCTCTTGGAAAATAAGGGCCTCGTCTGTGCTTTAATGTATAATGGTTAGGCATTTTCACATCAGAAACAGGGGACAATACATTTGCAAGATATATAAGTTTATGCAGCATATCCATGGCTATAGGATATATTCCATTTCTTTCAGCGGCCTCAAAAAATAAAAGTAACCATCCCCTTGACGAAAGTTCAATGTTATCTTTCATCTGCGATATCCTCATAGTCCTCAGGGTATACTGCTTTAGAAAACATTAAATTATACTCATTCCAATTATTTTTTAATGATAAATTTGGAGCCGCAAGATTTAGTAAATTAATAATATGTTTACTTCTATTTTCACGACAGATTCCATCTGCTGTTTTTATTGATGTTTCTTGGCCTAATTTATTAAGAATGATATCACTATCAGACTTATCGTATGTGGCAGGTGAAGAAATAGCCCCCAATAGAGCTGGAATCATTTCACTTTTATTTAAATTGGTGCTTGCTAAGAAAATGTTTTTCCCATCTTGGGCATTAGCAAACTCTCTGAATAATCTACTTGCTTCATGTATAAATAAGCTGTCCAAACTAGCTTCTGGTGTTTCCATAACAACCATTGCGGGTGATTGGTTTTCCGCACTAATAACATCAATCAGAGATAATCGAAATGCTAAGTCTATGAATTCCTTCTGAGATTCCGATACAGAGTCGGCAGTCTCTCTCTTTGATGGCTCTCTATCAAAAACACCAGATGTCATTAATACCTTAAAACATGGGAAATCAATTGCGGAAATTCCTTGGCCAATTTTTCTTGATTGGGTTTCATAACGGATAAAAACTCTTTCTGCTAATAGATTCTTGCTGTAATATTTAAACCTCTGCTCAAGCAGTTTCATTTTCACATTTAGTTTTTCATTATTAATTGTTAAAATGTTTAAATACTTTGCATTTGCTTCGTTTCGTATATTATTTTGCTCACGGAGTTCTATTTCTCTAAAATCTATTATGCGTTGGAGTTCCTGTTTTTCAGTTTCGTCTAGGGGCATGTTTTTTTCAAGATTTTTAACTCTGTTTTGAGATGCTTTCAATTCTAGCATTGAGTCTCTAAGTATGTTTTCAATTACATACACACCTTCTTTTAATTCTTCAATAATAGTTGTTTTAGAAGATATAGAATCTTCTAATATATCCATTTTTGCATATAAAATTTTAAGTTCATTATTTAAATGCTCAATGGAGTGATCATTTTTTTCTTTACCTTCTATTTGTGAATTACAAATAGGGCATCGCTTATCTAAAGAAAACTTTTTACGAAAATAATCAGGGCTGGCACTTTCGTTCCCACATGCCAGGCATCCGGCTCCAGAATTTAAGCTCTTTAGTATATACTCTAATGTCGCATCGTTATCTGGTAGGTAATGTCCATATATTAAATGCTGGTTGTAGTCTATTGCATATTTTAATTCATCTAGATCTCTGGAATAAGTCGCCTTTGCTAATCTTTCATCTTCCAATATGTTTTTTTGATTGATGTAATTATCTTGTGATTCTTTAAAGGCCTCTTCTAGAGCTGATAGTTTTGTTTTCTCCAATATATATGTGGCCCTATTTTTCTCTGATTCAGCATCGCTTTTTTCTTTTAATCTATCTCTAATTGTTGTTAACGAGGCATTTAAATTCCTGTATTTGCTATCTGCTTTTTGAGCGATATCATATTGTTTTACAGCTTCTCTAGATGATTCTGCGTCAAAAAATAAAATACGCATCATTTCAAATTGAGCTCGATTATCCCAAATAAGCTCTGTCCTATCTTCTAAGAAGAATAGCAAGTATTTAATTATATAATAAAAATCTACATAATCGGCTGCCCCGGAAAGTTCGATAATTTGTCTTTCATATTCATCCTGTGATGCTTCTAAAATAACCCCATTTTTAGATAACCCAACTACTTCAAGATTAGATAGTTTCCTTTCAATCTCGAGGATATTATCGCCAAATGATACTTTACATTTAATGAAAGAATTAATTGCTCCATCTTTAACTCGATTACGGAAGAATGAATTTTTTCTCCATTGTGCCAATGTATGGCCGGTACTTCCCAGAAGTGCCGTATCGCTTTTGGGGATATCTTTGGGACCTACTAAGAGTCTAAATAACGCACTTAGTAATGTTGTTTTTCCTAATCCATTTACACCAATAATTAAGTGAATGCCACCATTAAGCTCATGAGATATACCATCATTATTCTCATTTTTATATATCTGAAACCCTTTTATATCAATACTGCGTATTACAGGGAAACAAATCATGATATTGTCCTTTAATTATTTTTTTTCCAAAAATATAGCGGTCTCACTTAGATTTTTAGCCCATCCCTGCTGAGCACTGGATTTCATTATTCTAATTTCCTGTAGATCTTTGATAGTAAATCCAATTTCCTTTGCAAGCTCACAGGTTATTTTTGTTGTGTCTATTTTTATATCTGAATATCTACTGTCACCAATTACAATCACTGCCATTCCGTTATTCTCAAGAACGCGCATAGATTCTGTCATTATTACATTTATGTCATGAAAATAATAACTAATCATGTCGGGTATATTTTTGTTCCAAAGTTCTTTTCGCTTCCCATCTAATTTATCTAATGTCTCAGATAGCGTTGGTGAAATTGGTTGCGGTGAAGAAAACATTTTTATTTGAACATGAGAACGTAACGTGTTGGATCTTAATTTTTTATTATCTTCCGAATCATTTAAATAACCTAAGGCCCAAAGTTCAACATTATATATGTCAGTGTAATCAAACGTATTAGGATATGGCGGTGAAAATAATACCAAGTCACTGGTTTCCACTTCTGATATTAACTTCCTAGAGTCCCCTCTAAAAAGTCTATATTCTTCCGATTTTGTTTTTGAATAACGAACTATATCAAAAATAGCATCGTCAACTTTCTGGCGTAGTGCTGCATCAAAAGAATCTGTAGAGTATGTTAAAGACTGCCAATTTTTTCTATACCGCCTACCTTTACCATTTATTAGTACATTGCTAAAAGGGATAAGAATTGCTCCCAAAAGAACTTTTAACAAATTTTTATTTTCATTTTTTTCTATTTTTTCAAATGATTCTCTATATTGCGCGATTCTATAAATTATTTCTTTATTAAAGACCCACCTAAATTCTTCATTATTATGATAAAGTGTTTTTGGCGCGTTTTTATAAAGCAGAGCCAGGTTTGGGGTTTGAGTATCAACGATTTTCATAACATATGACCAATCGTCAATTAAGCTTTCGCTATTATAGCTAGTGAGCTTACTTTCGATCAAATCAGCAAGAAAGGGGTTGACCTCGATTGTTGTTGGCTTAATCCCCATGAGCTGAGATGTAAGTGCTGTTGTACCTGAACCACCGAAGGGGTCCAAAATATTTTTTACCTCGATAGAGGATCTTTGGATAACATCATGTACAAATTTGGGCGAAAATGCCTCTTTAAATTTGAACCATCTTTGGAACGGAACATTTCCTACACCTTGCGCAGTGCTTAACGGGGCAGATAGATCCTGCCATTGTAGTAGACTATCTACGCCATTCTTGTATCCACGCATCCATTAAATCTCTATAAAACAATTAGTTATATTTATTTTGGTGCGTTTATGATACACCACCACTCGTATATCATGAATTATTAACTAATAGAAATGTATGTCAACAGCGGGATGAGTTTTTGTAGATACTGGTTATTTATATTTTAGTGGATGTGTAATATTAATTCATTGAAATTATTGAGGTTTATTGTTTCATGAGTTTTCACTTTATGTACTAACAAATTTGGGGGTTGTAAGGATAACTATTTTAGTTGCGCGTACTTGGACCCTTCCGAATATCGGTGCCAAGATAAAAAGAGACTCCTGCCCAAACGTCTACATCTGAACGCTGTTTCACCAAACTTCATTTCACCGCTGCGGAGCAAGGGGCGCTAAGTCCAGCTATGCAGGGGCAGATTTTTTCTCCCGTGTGTTTCCCGTTCTCCGTATTCGCTTCCGGTTAATCGTTTCCCGGCACAACCCGTCCCGCAAGGGTAAATGGCACGCATTCTGCGCCCTTGCGGGCCAGAACGACGCCGGGAAAGCGAACCGTCAGGCGATACGAAGACGAAAATCACACCACTGACGGAGAAAAAACCATGACAATTTCCCTGCATACCCAGACCAGCGCCCCTAACACCGCAGCGGCGACCAGCGTATCCCCGCTGGACCCGTCAGGCTCCTCAAAAACGAAATGGTCTAAAACCAAAACCGACATTTATCAGACCGTCACCGATAGCATCATTAGCGCACTGGAAGCAGGCGTTAAGCCCTGGACGTGTCCGTGGCAGCGCGTACCGGGCATGTCCGGTTTACCTTCCAACTACGCCACCGGCGCGGCTTACAGCGGGATGAATATCATGTTGCTGTGGTGCAGTGCGTCAGAACAGGGATTCAGTGATTCACGCTGGATGACCTATAAACAGGCTCAGGCAGAGGGCGGGCAGGTTCGCAAAGGTGAGCATGGCACGACCGCTATTTTCTATACCACACTGGAGAAGGAGAACGACGCCGGAGAAATCGATCATATCCCGATGCTGAAAACCTTCACTGTGTTTAACGTTCAGCAAATTGACGGTCTTTCCCTGACTACTGAGGCAGTGAGTCCCGCTGAAACGTTCGAGCCGTTGCCGCAGGCTGAAAATCTTTTCCAGAGTAGCGGCGTAAACATCATAGAGAAAGGACAAAACGCCTTTTTCAGGCCCTCAACCGATGAGGTCTGGCTGCCGGAGCGTCAGCTTTTTTCCGATGCCGCTAATTTCTACGCCACCGGCCTGCATGAGCTGGTGCACTGGAGCGGTGGTAAAACACGTCTTGACCGTGAAATGAAAGGAAGATTCGGTAGTGAGGATTATGCATTTGAGGAGCTGATCGCCGAGCTGGGAAGCGCGTTCCTGATGGCGGATCTGGGAATTGTCGGAGAGGTTCAGCACGAAAGCTATATTGCTTCCTGGCTGAAAGCACTGAAAAACGACAAGCGCTATATTTTCAAAGCCGCCAGCGCAGCATCGAAGGCGCATCGTTATCTGATGGATAAGGTTTGAGTTGAAGAACGGGAAGCCGCAAAGGAATGCGGCTTTAACCTTATATTGGGGTAGGCAGAGTAACAGGGGGAGCAATTTCCCTGCGAATTTTCCGGGCATCGGGTGCCCGGAAAATTCGCAGGCTGCGGGTGCGGGCGGCAAAGAGCCCGCCCATCCCGCAAACGACATTTTATACCGGTGATTACTGTTGATAACGGAACAGGTATAACGACCCATTGTTAAATGTGAAAGACTGCAACGGTAGCAGGACCTGTTTTTGGTGCTATGATAAGTGCATCGGGCCGTGCAATTTGCACGTATTCATTGCGGGAGAGAAACCATGACAGCGAAACAACGCAGCACACAGAGTGTGACCATGACGGTAGAGCGAGCCTTACTGAGCCGGGCGCGTGAGGCAGGCATTAACCTCAGTGCGACCCTGACAACCGCCCTCGATGCGGAGCTTCGCCACTATGAAGCGAAAAAATGGCAGGAAGAGAACAGGGAGGCCATCGACGCATTAAACCGTTTTCATGATGAACATGGCTGTTTCAGTGATGAATATAGGACATTTTAACCATGCAGTTCACCGTATACGGGAATACCGGTAAAAGCGCCGTTTACCCACTGTTGCTTGATGTCACAAGCGATATTATTGGACAACTGAACCGCCGGATCGTGATCCCGTTGCTGCCTGTTGACAGATATCCGGCAGGCCGCCGCCCGGATCGCCTTGTCCCCGTGGTCAGACTGACGGACGGCCAGGAATACGCTGTCATGACTCACGAACTGGCGAGTGTCCCTGTCCGGGCGCTGGGGGTGATGTTCTGTGATGCTTCGCAGTACCGCACTCAGGTAAAGGCCGCTATAGATTTCCTCATCGACGGCATTTGGTCGTGACTGCCGGGAGCCTGTGCCAGTTCGTCTATCGTGCGGAAGAGAAAGATTTCACGTTTTTCTGCGCCGAACGGTATAGATACATTGTTCCATATCACTGTTCCGAAACTGTCAACCAGTCTGATTAACGACGCTTTGGTTTTTCGTTTGCGTAGTAATCAGACTGTATGATAAAAAATCCAGTCAGTTTAAGCTGGTAACGTATCGACTATAGAATCGTTAGTGGACAGAAACCTCTGTCACTTTGAAACTGTCGGGTTTGAGAGCAATGCTGTTATATACTGCGGATATTTTCCAGGTTTGCCCTGGTTCGATATGGTTGACCATGTCCACCGCCTGTCCAATAATTTGTCCGTTTTGGAGCAGATTGAACTTAATAATCACCATATCGATTTCATGATTGCTCTTATTGGTACCTGTTCCGGTTATATTCTTCAGGCCGTTTGGTGTGTCAGCGAGCTGAAGACTGGTGAGTTCAACATCTTTACTTATATTTTCTGCAAATACGGCCCCTGAAAACCCGGCGAAAAGGATAGAAATTATAGCGATTTTTCTTAACATTTATTAATCTCCATGAGCAAGAACAATATTACTGTATAATGGAAGTGTTTATTTGTTAATGACTGTTTTGTATTATATCCAAAAAGAAGTTGTCGTTTTATGAGGTGGGAACTCTAATTTATCTGATGGTTGATTTGATCTTTCCCCATTGCAAAGATATCCTAGAGTATGCTCATAAAGGGATAACTCATGCTTCTGTACAATTGGATTGAACACACAAATGATTTATATGCTATGAGATTTTTTGTTGTCCACAGGTTTTGGGATATGTAAGATTTGAAACCTGTGCTCATCCCGTTGCGAAAAATATAAATATGATTTTTTTGAAAAATTCAACTCCTCTGATTTGAATAAATTTATTTAATCTACTTTGTCACAAATGACCGCTACTCTGAGAATACAATATTGGCCAGCCTTGTCTTTCAGCTTCGGCTATTAGTTCGGGGGATGGATTGACAGCACAGGGATGACCAACCAACTGTAACAGCTCAATATCAGAAATATGATCACCATAAGCATAGCATTCTGCAAGCTGTTGATCATGATTTTGAGCGTAATGTCGGGCATATACGGCTTTATGATAACCAATGGAAACCTTAGTTAGCTCACCTGTATAGAAACCATTTGATACGATTGGTTCGGAGCATATCGAGTTTTTTACTTCCAACGCCTCCATTGCAGGGTGGATAATATCTGTCATTGCCCCGGAAACGAACACTACATCGTCATTTCGAGACTGATGGTATTTGATTTTTTTTACAACCTCAGAGTTGAAATTATAACATCCTTTATTGAATGATTTTTTAGCTAACATTCTAATCTGGAATTGTTCTTCACCTTTAAAGAGTGAATAATAATATCGGTTAATATCCTCGCGATCCTGCCCTGCGTTACTGAGTTCATGAATTTTTTTCATTATTTGAGATAACGATAATCCACATTTTAACTGAAAGTGTTCGGAATATTCCCGCAGGAATACGAACATGCTTTTTCCCGTTATAACGGTTTCATCAAAGTCAAAAAAAGCAATACTCATAATTTTAGATTCCGGTTAAATACTGACAAGATAGTTTTTATGGCAAAGAGATGCTTGCTCACATTCTTTTTTAGTTATGTAGTTAAGGTCATATACACAGAAGGTAAAACATACTTCTGCTTTCTTCGTACCTGTCTGTTCAAAACAGACAGTACATTCACATGCAAACTTACCATGTGATGAGCTTTTTTCGATAAAACGTTTAAAGTAACAGTTACAGGTAATGGAAATACGAAAGATGAAAACGAAACATTCAGCGATGTTAGTGTGAAATATTTTTCCGAAATCGTAATTCCTGCCTCCTGGAGTAAGTATTTCTCGGAAGTGGCGATGATAGTTTGTCTTGCCGCTTCAATAAGAACCATTCCTTGAATATGCTGACCCGTTTGATGATCGCATAATAATTCGGATGAATCTTGCAAAATCAATTTTGCACTGTAATTGTTACTATCTATTCTTTCGGGTGAGGTGATAAGGATATTTTCTTTTTTGCGTTTATGAACCAGCTTTTGATGATCTCTGTTATTTTGATAATAGAGTTCCTGCAGATTAACTATCTCATTGATTTTATCAGGGTAATGTTGACGAATGATGCAAATGGTTCGTGATATGTCGTCGAGTTCAACTCCTTGGCCGATGATGATTTTCTTAACATTTTGAATTTCACCAGACCAGACAAAACGTTCAAATTCGTTTACGGTCAGTACGTTTTCATTTCTTTCTGCGAAGTCTGTAAACTTCTCACCAACTACAATTAATTTTTCCATGTATCACCTCTCAGACGTTTTTCAAAATAAGTGCTATGCCCATACCACCGCCGATACACAACGATGCCAGTCCCGTTCCCTTTTTCTCACGATGCATTGAGTGAATCAAAGAAACGACTATACGGTTTCCAGAACAGCCCAGAGGATGACCAAGTGCAATGGCGCCGCCATTGATATTTAGTTTTTCTAAAATTTCGCTTTCCTGAACGTTATGTTCATGTGAGAGATTTTTGACGACGCCAATAACCTGGGCGGCAAAAGCCTCGTTGATCTCGAAGAGTTCAATATCCCTAAGAAGAAAGCGAGAACGGAGTAACGCATTTTGTATTGCTGGGACAGGCCCCAACCCCATGACTTTGGGATCAACACCTCCTTCACCAAATGATAAAATCTCAGCCATAGGGTTTAAGTTGTATTTCTTTACAGCCTCTTCTGATGCAAGGATCACAGAAGAAGCTCCATCATTAATACCAGACGAATTACCCGGCGTAACAGTACCGTCAGTCTTGAACACCGGTTTTAGTTTTTCAAGTTGTGCTAAAGAGATATCATGCCTGATATGCCCATCTTCTGTAACAAAAGTTGTTCCCCGTTTGTCTTGTACGGGCACAGGGATGATTTCAGATGAGAACAGTCCAGCCTTACTGGCACCTGAAGCTTTCTTATGGCTATTGAAAGCATATTCATCCTGTTCTGATCTTGATATTTTATATAGATCTGCAATAGATTCTGCCGTTTCTCACATTGGAATATGGGAAATTGCGTCAGTTAAACCATCTGTCTGGATGGAATCTACAGTCTGGAAGTTCCCATATTTAACACCAAATCTGATATCACCTTTTAGCAGGTAAGGGGCCTGACTCATGTTTTCCATACCAGCGGCTACAACGATATCCGAATATCCACATTGTATATGGTTCATTCCTTCAAAAATGCTTTTCATCCCACTGCCACATATCATGTTCAGCGTATAGGCCACCTTTTCTGCCGGGATTCCAGCTTTCAAGGCTACCTGGCGTGCTGGCCCCATGCCTTGCCCGGATGACAATACTGTTCCACATATCACCTCATCAACCCATTCCGGTTGGATTTTGGCTTTTTCCAGATTGCTTTTAACTGTTAAAGTTGCGAGTTCAACAGCGGATACAGGTTTTAATGCCCCAAGAAAGCTGCCGACAGGGGTACGGCATGCAGACACTATATAAACTTTTTCCATGATAATTCCTGGTCATATAAAAACGAAAGATATTTGGTTAAATCTGATTCGTTACCAGTAAATCCAATGTATCCATCTGGATTAAGAACGGTATACTCATCATTTTCTATGTTAAGTAACTTCATAAAATCAAAATCATCTTTTTCTACGGAGAAAAATCTGATGTATGAATTATTCTTTATTAGTGAAAGTGAAGAGCATTCTTTTTTAGTTGAGAAAATAATAACCTTGCCCGTAGCAAAAGCATCGTATGTGTTTTTAAATCCATATTTGTTGGATGTGAAATCAAAATATGGCACATGGTGCCCAGCCATACTCTCTGGTAAAGATTCCTGGATTGCCGAAAAACCAGCGTATTTTAGTGGTAAATCCTGTCGATAAAAATTACGGTTACAGTATTCGGGATAATAAACCGCATCAACACTTTTTTTGGGTAAAATCCCCGCAATCAGGCCCGTGTCATAGTCCGTCGAATTCAGGACTTGTTTTACAGCGGTGAAGCGTTGAGAACTGTATGTGTTTAATAGTTCAGCAGTTGCAAATCCTTTGATATAAAATGCGAGTTTCCAGGAAAGGTTTACAGCATCCTGAATCCCGGTATTCATTCCTTGTCCACCAATCGGACTAAACAGGTGGTATGAGTCTCCAGCAAGAAATACATTTCCCTTATGGTTTGCGTCAGCAATTCTGTTATAGAAGTTTGCACTTGATGACCATATCAAATCACACGCTGTACCTACCTGATTGTAGTATTTTGAAAGATAATAATTTATCTCCTTTAGATCTGGCACTGGGCGAGGAGACGGCAATTTTCCTTCTTTTTTAACAACAATCCTGACCATGTTATTCGGCATTGGCAGGAAAATAAGGAATCCTGACTCATCGATGTGATATGACGTCCCCGGTAAATCCACTTTATTATCAAACAATACATCTGCCATAACAAAATGCATGTCATAATCATGCCCGGCAAAACCAATGTTTGCTAATTCTCGGACGGTACTGGCAGCGCCATCAGCGCCAATAATGAAATTATATGGTAACGTATACTCTTTTTTGTTTTCATCTAAAAGCGATGTTTTATAAACTCCATTTTCTTTCGTCCAGGATATCAGCTTATGCCCGCGTTTAACACGGTGTCCGAAGCTGTAAAGGTAATCCTCAAGTAAACCCTCTGTCTCCGGTTGAGGGATGCTAACATGGAATTTATAACATGAAGGTATATACTTGTTATTTATATGAAGAAATTTGTTGTTCTTATAATAAGCATGTATTGAATCAACCTTTCGACCCTTTTCTATTAATTTTTCTGAAAGGTTTAATCCGTGGAATGCCTTGATGGTAGCGGGGCTTACACTCAAGGCTTTAGAGTACGTTGTGCTCTCTGTATTTTTATCAATAATATCAAAATCGATATTGTACTTATTCAGGTAGCAACCCGTCATTAAGCCTACAGGACCGGCGCCTACAATGAGAATTTTTTTCACGATAATACCTCTCTATATGCCCCGGGTGGGGCATATGAGTGCTGACTAATTAATATCCATTACGGATAAACATCACCTTCAATACGGCGGTCACCAGCGACATTGCAGATATGCCAGTAGGGATAAGGTTTTTCTTTATCACTCACTTTGTTGAGAATATCAATTTCCTCCTGGGTGAGATCCCAGGAAAGTGCAGCAATATTATCTTCAAGCTGCGAGAGTTTTGTTGCGCCAATGACAAGAGAAGTGATCCCTGGTCGGGTACGTAGCCAGTTAAGGGCCACCTGAGCAACGGTGGAATTATGCTGTCTTGCGATTTCTTGCATGACTTCCAGTGTCTGGTAAGCCTGCTCGCGGTTAGCTATAGGAGCTGATTCAAAGGGGGTGGCGTTCGCGAGGCGACTGCCCTCAGGGAAGGCCTGGTTGCGCGGATATTTCCCGGTCAGGAATCCTCCAGCGAGAGGACTCCAGACTGTAATTCCAACGTTCTGATCGACACTCAGTGGGACGATTTCATGCTCAAGCTCTCTCGCTGCAATATTGTAATATCCCTGATATACGCAGAATTTTTCCAGTCCGAGGCGTTCAGAAATGCCCAACGCTTTGCCAGTTGCCAGGCTGCGTAGTTAGACACACCGATATAACGGACTTTCCCTGCACGGATCAGATTGTCGAGGGTTCGCAGAGTATCCTCCAGTGATGTACGAGGATCAAAGCCATGCAGGTGATATATATCGATATAATCAGTTTTAAGGCGCTTCAGACTATCTTCGACTGCATTGATAATGTGGTAACGAGAGGCTCCCAGGGAGTTCGGATTAGGGTCTGTTTGCCAGCGGCCTTTGGTGCCGATGATGACTTTCTGACGATTTCCCTTTAGAGCATTACCCAGCAGTTCTTCACCCTGACCATTTTTATAGCAGTCAGCTGTATCGAAAAAGTTGATCCCGGCATCCAGCGCTTTGTAGACGAGGTCATAAGCGGTGTTTTCCGGAACAACACCAAATTCAGACCAGTTACGCCCTGGCGCACCAAGGAAAGCCCCTTTTTCACCAAAAGTCATGGCACCAAAGCACAATTCAGATACTGATAGTCCTGTTGAACCTAAATAACGATATTTCATATTAACTCTCTTACCTTAAATGAACTACAGGGTTGCATAAGCGATTATGAAGCCGGTGGCAGTTAACAGCGCCCCCGCTAACGGAATATGGGAAAGTGATACGCCGTAAGTGATGAGTAATCCGCCAAACCAGGCACCGGCAGCGTTGCCTAAATTAAATGCAGCAATGTTACAGGAAGACACCATACTTTTTGATATATCACTGCTATCGAGTGCCTGAACCTGTAATGGTGGAATTGTTGAAAACATAGCCATTCCCAGTAAAAAAACCGCGATACAGGCAGTTGGTATTGTCAATATGGCAACAGGGAAGAAGCACAGCACAGCAATGAGAAAAGACAATGTGATGAGAAGCGCTTTTCGCGTTCCTTTATCGGTCAACCTTCCGCCAATGTGATTACCTGCCACCATGCCGATACCAAATAAAACAAGAACAGCTGGAATGTATTTTTCATTCAACTCTGTAACATTTTTTAGCATTGGTGCGATATAAGTGAATGCTGCAAATACGCCAGAAAAACAAAATGCTGTAATCAATAAACTTTTTAAAACCTTCGGATATATTATTACTTTTAATTCATTCTTTATTTTTACAGTGTTTTCATTTTTTGTTTCCAGGTTAGGGACAAAAACCATTACGGATATTGCTGATAATATACCGATAATGGTCACCATAAAAAAAGTGTATCGCCAGCCAAACAGTTGTCCTACCCATGCGCCAAGAGGGACTCCCATAATGTTGGCTAATGTCGCGCCGAGAAACACGGCCGATACAGCAGAGGCTCTTTTATCTGGTGGTGCAAGTTCAGATGCGTACACTGAGCTGATCCCAAAAAAAGAAGCATGAGCGAAAGCGGTGATGATTCTGGCTATAATCAGAGTGGTAATGCTTCCTGAAATTCCACACCACAGATTACCTACAGAGAAGATGCACATCAGAAAAATAAGGGCTGGCTTCTTCTTATATCGACTAGGCAACGGGGTAAGTAAAGGTGCCCCGATAACTACACCAAATGCATAAGCGGTGATGGAATACGCCGCCAAAGTTATGGATATATTAAAGTCGTTGGCAACATTAAGAAGTAAACCCATAATAACAAATTCTGTAGTACCAATACCAAAAGAACCAACAGACAAAGCGTAAATGGCTGCAGGCATTCCTGATGCCCGGGATACGGCTGTATTCATATGAAACCTCATCTCCCGCCAGAAAAGGCGGGAGAATTCATTGCTGGAGATTATTTGTCGATTAAATTGAAGTCACCCTGGTTATATCTCAATCCGTAAACATTGGCAGGAGTGAAGATATGGTCAATGGATTTAATATCATCGCTGGAAATGTTCAGGCTGGCCGCTCCAGCATTATCTTTCAAATGCTCAATTTTCCGCGCACCAGGAATGGGAACAATATCATCTCCCTTGCTCATCACCCAGGCGAGGGCCAGTTGTGCCAGGGTACAGCGGTATTTACTGGCTACATCCTGCAGCTGGCTGAGCAATTGTTGGTTTTTCTGCATGGCTTCTTTCTGGAAGCGAGGAAGATTTCGACGAAAATCATCATCGGCGAAGCCTGACTGATCCGTGATTTTCCCGGTCAAGAATCCACGTCCCAAAGGACTATACGGCACAAACCCAACACCTAACTCGCGGCAGGCTTTGATGATGCTTTCTTCCGGCTCACGAGTCCAGAGAGAATATTCAGTCTGAACTGCGGTGATAGTATGAACTTTGCTGGCCCGGCGTAAAGTCTCAGCAGATACCTCTGAAAGCCCGATATGGCGAATTTTCCCTTCCTTGAGGAGTTCAGCCATTGTTCCCACAACATCTTCAACGGGTACAGTAGGGTCAACACGGTGTTGATAAAGTAAATCAATAGTCTCGATGTTAAGACGTTTAAGTGAACCTTCGACAGCTTCGCGGATATGTTCCGGGCGACTGTCAACGCCAGCCATGCGCTCAAGCCCCTGCCCGGTAGGAAGGATGCGGAAACCAAATTTAGTCGCAATCTGTACCTTATCGCGAATTCCTTTGATGGCTTTACCGACCAGCACTTCATTATCAAAGGGGCCATAAACTTCTGCGGTATCAAGGAAGGTGACACCCAAATCAACCGCAGTGTGGATGGTGTTAATAGCCTGAGATTCTTCGGCGCCACCATAGGCAAAGCTCATTCCCATACATCCAAGACCTAATGCAGAAACCTGGAATTTATCCTTTCCTAGATAACGTGTTTTCACCTTATTTTCCTCGCATGTAAAATGTTATTAAATATATACTTCCATTTTATATTTATAACAATTAATATATCTCTAATGCAGTGTTTTATGGAATTTAACAATGAAAAACATCCCCGATTTGCAACTTATTGAAATGCTAATTCTTATTGTGAAACACGGGAGTTTTCGTAAGGCAGCAAAAGAGTTGAATGTTTCACCACCCACTTTAACGATTGCAATAAATAACCTTGAGGAAAAACTGGGTGTCAGACTTTTAAATCGTTCGACCCGGAGTCTTTCGTTGACCGCTGTCGGTGATGAGTTTCTTAATGACGTTACTCCAGTCTTAAATGACTACCGGCGCGTCATTGATAATCTTAATTATCACAGGGCAAAACCGGAAGGCGTGGTAAGAGTAAATTTGCCACGAGTTGTGCTTGATCTCTTCTTTCAACGCTACTTCGTTAAGTTCAAAAATGAATATCCAGATATTAAACTTGAGCTATTCGCAACCGACAGGAAAGTCAATATTATAGACTCAGGTTTCGATGCAGGTATACGCTATACGCAAGATGTTCCTAAAGATATGATTGCGATTCCATTTGGAGAAAAACTCTCTCTTATTCCAGTGGCAAGCCCGGATTTCATAAAAGAAGCAGGCGAACCCTCTTCACCAAAGGATCTCGTTAATTTCAGGTGTATTAATCGCTGCTTTCCTGGTGGTGAGTTATATCGTTGGGAATTTATCAGCCCTCAGGGAAATACCACGGAAGTTTCTGTTAAAGGTGATCTGGTTATTGATTCCGATGTGGCAATGATCCAGGCTGCGGAATCCGGGTTAGGAATTGCATTTGTTTATGAAAATCTTGTTATGGAGAAAATTAAAGAACGCAGACTTATCCGGTTACTGTCTGATTTTAATTATCCTGCGGATAATTTCAATATTTACTACCCAAGCCGTAAGCATATCCCGGTGCCATTGCGAACATTCATAACATGGGTGATGTCGATGAATAAAAATGCGTTACAGTAATTTTATTTCAAAGTACTGGTAAAATACTGTAATGCACAGTAAGGCGTAACATAAGAATAGTGGTGCCCGGACTCGGGCTAACGCCGCAGGCGTTGAACAGCGCGCCTGTCGCGCTGGCCCCGAAGGGGTGAGCGGCTCGCCGCGAATAATCGAACCAAGGACACGGGGATTTTCAAAACTCGTGTCAGATTTAGAGAGAAAATGTTAGTAATTTAAGTATTGAATCATCCCCTGATGAGCTGGGAATTTTCAGTTTTTCATCCGAGTTTTCAACATTGTCGAGAACTCAAAATCAAAACTAGCTTCGTTGCTAATAGCATTCGACATGAAATCCTGACAAGACAGAATTTCGATATATTCCTTTCGAGAACTTTTTCTCTGAGAAAATGAAAGTCCTTGGAAAATAATTGGTTGAGCTGGCTCTTCATTGTCAAGCCTATCCTTATGAAGCAGAGTGTAGTTCAATCCCAATAATTCCATAATTTCCCCATCCAGTGAACGGATCGATCCAAAATGACGGTGAAACATAAGGTTACCAGCATCACCATCAAAATAAATATCAACCATATCCTTCCAGTTTGGACTATGTCTGTTCCACTCTATTACGCCTACAAATACTTCCTCGTGGTCCGCAAAGTTGAGCTTCACTATAAGATAAGGAAGATATCTCTGGGGATCAAATGGGGTCCAGACTAACGTTTTCAATATGTCGTCATTTGAGAAGGTTTTCAGTTCAAGTGATTCTGCTTTCCTATGAAGGGCATGGGCTACGATACTATGCACATTAGTCCTCCAGATTGGGTTAAAGAAAAACACGTCATCAGTAGCAGTTAAAAGCGCATCAATCTCAGGCTTATATGCTAAAGATGCAACAATATCCATATTATAGGTTGATCCACCTTGCATTCCTCGCAACTCAGCCAGTAGATCACGATCTGACAAGTTAGCTTCAACAAAAAGTCCAGACCGAATGATCTCAACATCTTTAACCATATCATCTGAGAGCCAATACTGAGCTTTTTCCGGATGGGAAATCTGTAATCCTTCTGCACCCATTTTTTCATATAATGAGATTTCTTCGTTGTCCTCCCAGACTTTGTCGGCGAGTTCACCTAAAATGTCACTGGGCTCGGACATCCCCTCCAGCCAGTCATTAAACTCCTCTAAAGCTTCTCCGAAGAAGCGTCTGTTTATTATTTCTTGGTAGAATTCAGCACTTTCCTCTTGTTGAGAAAAATATACAAGATGTGAGATGCCATGACTTCCATCGGCGAGCGTTATAACTGCGAAGATGAAGTTGTGCAGACCGATTCTCTGCATGTATTGGGTCCCAGCTTGCGCGCCAGCACGAGCTTTTTTAATATCGTTATATTCCCAAATGAAATGTCGCCGAGAAAAGGATCTCTCAGCCTGTTTTGGTAAAGGAGAAATCCATTTGATGTGTTCTGGGAGCCCATCGTTCCCCAATGAGATTTTCCCACCTTTCAGGGCGTAGCGAGTGTTATGATAGAATTCAGAAAAAGGAGTCAGCAATTCGTGCCATTCGACTGATAGTATGATCAACCTATACTCGGTCGATTTAATCAGAGATCTTGCGCGAACCAATGCTGCATACTTTGCTAGTTCTTGTAGGCCTTGACGTGCAGCAGCATCCGATTTTTTTATTTCAATGATAACGATTCGCCCTTTCTGATCACGGGCGAAAATATCAACGAAACCAGAGGCCCCATTGTCATTCTTTAAATACTGCTCTTTTTTCTGCAGCATCAATCCTGGCTCGATCATGTCGAGATTTTTGGCTAAAAAATCGCGAATATCTGCTTCACTTTTGGCTATTTTCATGACTTACACCATATGTTTTTCTAAAAATACCATCTATCTGTCGAAAAAGAGTTTTTATGGGGAATGCCCTCAAAATGTCGATGTATACATCACTAGGCTGTGTCCTTTAATTGCATAATTTTTTGTAAAACAGTCTAATGCAACCCAGTTTCACCATCGCCAGATAATTCCTCGCCGTTTTGTCGTAACGCGTGGCAATGCGACGGTATTCTTTCAGACAGCCAAAACACCGCTCAACAACGTTGCGATTACGATAAGCATCACGATCAAGCTGTGAACGACCATCTGCTGCCATTTTTTCATTAGATTTCCGCGGGATAACCACTTTTATCCCTTTTCGTTTCAGCTCATTGCGAAGCGCATGTCCTGAGTAGGCTTTGTCAGCCAGCACCGCATAACCACGACGTTTCATGCTGCCGTTCTGGCGCTGAACACCAATTCCGTCCAGAAGGCGTAATGCGAACTGGCTTTCGTGAGCCTGTCCGGGACTCAGCACGATATTTAACGGGAGACCGCCTGCATCCGTCGCCATATGGATTTTGGTGCCAAAACCACCGCGAGAGCGACCCAGCCCATGATCTCCGGCGATATCGGGATGTTTTTTTGCGCGCCGGCGGCGCACCTGAGTGCCCGGATATTGCTGCCATCCAGCGCAGTAGCTGACCAGTCAACGAGGCCGTGAGCATCAAGAGAAGAAAGCAACCTGTTGAAAATAATATTAATCACACCCGACTTAGACCACCGGTTAAAGCGGTTATATACGGTTTTCCATGGGCCGTATCGTTCAGGTAAATCACGCCATGGGGCACCAGAGCACAACACCCAGAACATGCCATTGATGATCATACGATGCTCCGCCCATGGGCGTCCGGCCCGTGGTGTTGCAGGTTGAGCGGGCAGTAAAGGCTGGATGATATCCCATGCTTCATCGGGAAGGTCGTAGCGGGCCATAGTTCAATATGTTGTAGAAACAGATGGTTACTATAGCTCAGACGATTAAGGGACACAGCCTAGAACCACTGCATGCCAATCATTAGAGGAGTAGATCGCAGCCGGTACTCTTCCGGCGTCTTTGAGAGACGCATTCCAGACACGAATGGTGCCTCGCTCACCGTTAAAAACTCTTTGTGCTCTGTTTCCTAAGGTGTCCTTGGTGGTTCGCCGATGCTTTTTAACAGGGAGTTGTATTGATGCGGATCTGCTGCATAAATTTTGTCCAATACGTAGTTTGCCACCTTGGAAATTTCTGGAATCTCCACGGGTCTGAATCCACGATCAGGGATCGATTCGAGATGTGAAAACTCGTTGTTAAGTCTATTCACAAGAGCTATCGCAGTCGGATCCTCATCGCCAAAGAATTTCTTGATCCGTTCAAAGGCATCGTTCTTGTCATCTTGGTGGGGGAACTTAAAGAATAAAAATGCCTCAAGGAACTTACGGAGGTTGTTACCAAATCCATAAAATGGTTCATGAGATTCATTCGCTCCACCTTGATTACGGCACTTGTAGATCTGATGAAATAGGTAGTTGAATTCTGTGATGTAGTCTCGCAGATACGAAGGCATCAGGGAAATCTGACTTGCCCCTCCGTTTCTCTCCACGATGAAATGTTGGCATCCGCCGTGATTCTTCTCATTCGGAAGTGATATTTTCTTTAGATACTTCAAGAAATCTAGGTTGTGGGTGGATATAAAAAGCTGCTTGTAGCGAAAGCTGTTTGTTCCATCTGCATTCTTGATGGGTTTCGCAATCAGGCTTTCAATCAAGCTGAACATGAAGAAGATGTGATTCCCGTCTAGGCTGGAAATTGGGTCATCTATATAAATGATCAGATCCTTACCTTTGCTGTCTGGCTCTTCCAGCTTGGCTATGAAGTAGCAGAAAGCAATCAGACTGCATTCGCCTTCGCTCAAGTTGTAGGCTGATTCACCATCTCTTGTGACTTCAAACTTAACCGAAGTCTGCTCAACATTGTCTTTGGCTTCAAGTTTGATGCCATCGTGACCAAAGAAGTGACTGAGTAGGTCATTCACTCGCTTCGCGCCCTTGCGTTCATCCTTCTGTTGGCCCTGTAGGCGGGTCACTTCGGCTTCTTGTTTGATAATTTCGACTTCTGCCTCGGTAAATGCAGTGTTGGCAGTGTCAGCATCTGTTTTGAGACTGGCAATACGGGTCAACTCAGTATCGTAGGTAATGTCTCCGATAAAGGAAGCCACATCGGTAAGTCGAAGAGATTCGCGAGCAGTATTTTTATCTTTTTCCAGTGAACTTGTACGGCTGTTGTTTCTACTGATCAGATTATTGATGTCGCCTACGCATCGCTGAATTGCATTCGAATCGTGAATGTAGACAGGTATGGCAACCTGCTGAAAAATGGTGTTCTTTCTCTTATCCAATGCAGCCTTCAGAGTTTTGATATCCTGCATGTAGCTATTCAGGTATTCAGCAAGTTCTCTCTTGCTGGCTTCAAATAAGATTTTTTCTTCTGCATAGAACTTATCACCAGTCAAAGTCAAGAAGTTAGGAATGGCTTGGATTTCGCTGGCGATGGAAGTCAGGCATGAATCGATACACGACTCCAGATCCGAGGATTCTTTACTGAAGTGAGAGTCTAATACCTGCCAGATGTCATGAGGAAGGTTCTGACGACAGAAGGCGCAAGTGTTCCGCTTATCTTTATGTAGAGGTATGCCTTGCTTCACCCACGTTTGAAGAGCCGCCTCATTCAACAGTTCCTGAATCGCCGTAGTTGGCTTGATCGATCTTGAAAGGAGTTCTTCAGCCACCTTTTTTATTGACTCAAAGTTGAGGCTTATCGATACGGTATCAGCGATATCAGGTAAGGCTTCTTGCTTCAATAGGTTGACCTTGGATGCTTGTTCTTCGGTTGTCAGCGGTATGAAGCTAGGTTTTTTGACTGAGTCAATGTCTCTTTTGATGCTGTCTATATTGTAAACAGCAGGGCCGTATATGCGGTTCTGCTTAATCTTACTGTTGGCATGAGAACGAAGTTTGCCTTCCAGAGCATCAGACGCAGTATTATGATTGCCTTTAGTTCGATCTCGTTCTTTCTTTTTAGCTTCAAGTTCATGTCGGAGGCCTGCCTCCGACTCAACACTGCCTAGCTTAGTTTGGATTGCGATAATGGCATCTTCGATCTCTTTATTCTTTTCACCAACGATAGCAAACGTCTTGATCTCTCCGTCGGTTTGATTGACCAAAAAGCTTAGGTTATCGCTCACAAAGTCCCGATTGTAGACCCGAACATCATAGCCATGACCGACAAGGCCTACCTGTGTCACATCACCTTTGTCACCACGAATAGTGAAATTTGGATCCACGTAGTTATGTGGAATGCGCCCCGTTTCCAAAGCGCGGAAAATCCGCGAGAGTGTCGTTTTACCAGAGTAGTTCCGTCCGTAGAGGATGTTGAGCCTCTTGAAATTCTGGACGTTGTTACCTGCATCCTTAAGGCTCTTTCTCCAACTGAGGCCCGCAAAACTACCGAAACTATCGATGTCAACCTGACTGAACATGAACACTCCCTTAGCGCTGGCTATTGGCTGCCGATTTGCAAGTGAAACAGATCGTTAGCTAGGCTGTGTCCCTTAATCGTCTGAGCTATAGTAACCATCTGTTTCTACAACATATTGAACTATGGCCCGCTACGACCTTCCCGATGAAGCATGGGATATCATCCAGCCTTTACTGCCCGCTCAACCTGCAACACCACGGGCCGGACGCCCATGGGCGGAGCATCGTATGATCATCAATGGCATGTTCTGGGTGTTGTGCTCTGGTGCCCCATGGCGTGATTTACCTGAACGATACGGCCCATGGAAAACCGTATATAACCGCTTTAACCGGTGGTCTAAGTCGGGTGTGATTAATATTATTTTCAACAGGTTGCTTTCTTCTCTTGATGCTCACGGCCTCGTTGACTGGTCAGCTACTGCGCTGGATGGCAGCAATATCCGGGCACTCAGGTGCGCCGCCGGCGCGCAAAAAAACATCCCGATATCGCCGGAGATCATGGGCTGGGTCGCTCTCGCGGTGGTTTTGGCACCAAAATCCATATGGCGACGGATGCAGGCGGTCTCCCGTTAAATATCGTGCTGAGTCCCGGACAGGCTCACGAAAGCCAGTTCGCATTACGCCTTCTGGACGGAATTGGTGTTCAGCGCCAGAACGGCAGCATGAAACGTCGTGGTTATGCGGTGCTGGCTGACAAAGCCTACTCAGGACATGCGCTTCGCAATGAGCTGAAACGAAAAGGGATAAAAGTGGTTATCCCGCGGAAATCTAATGAAAAAATGGCAGCAGATGGTCGTTCACAGCTTGATCGTGATGCTTATCGTAATCGCAACGTTGTTGAGCGGTGTTTTGGCTGTCTGAAAGAATACCGTCGCATTGCCACGCGTTACGACAAAACGGCGAGGAATTATCTGGCGATGGTGAAACTGGGTTGCATTAGACTGTTTTACAAAAAATTATGCAATTAAAGGACACAGCCTAGTTTACTCTGTGCTTAAGGAAGGAGTGAATAGGTTATTGATATAAGAAAGGAATTCTTATATATGAAGCGGAATTCAACACCCATCTAAAGATCCCTTTCAAACGTTCATCGACAGAGTTAGGGTATAAAGCCGCTAAATAGCGGCTGCAAGATAACCTTGATGCAGCCAATAGAACTCAGCTGTACTGGCCCCAATCCCTATCAATTACCCATGCTGGACGCCATGAAACAAAGGAACTAGGTTCAAAATGATCGCCTGTATCAATCATATACTCGATACGCTCTTCCCTTAAAGGGAGGGTGTGATTAGTTTTATCGCTCTCAAAATCCCAAACCCAATATCGTGGGATCCCATCTTTGATTCTAGTTCCGGCAGCGTGATCCATTGGTGCACATACTCTTTCAATGTAACGCCCATCGTCTTCAGAGTAGAATCGTATTCTTAGTTTCTTTTTGGTATGTATAGCGTCTATGAACACATCATGCTGATTGTGCATAACCCTTTCCTTACGTAGTCAATTAAAGATAAAGTTCCTTAAAATACGATACCTATCTTAGGGTTATCACAATTGTAGATCTGTGGTCAAACGCTCGAAAATGATACGATTCCTTGTTTCCATCTCGATAAATTTGTTGGTGCAGTATGGCAATCTGGTCGCGTATCAACGTGATGGGGTGTGGTATAGGCGGTAAGTGTCAAGGTAGTTGGCACCCTTAGTTAATTTACGCGGCCTGTTTTTCCCGTTCCGGATTCAGTGTTACAGAGCCCTGCGGTTGCCAGTTTCTTGTCTGACCTGACCAGCGCTCCGGGTGCGCTTTCTGTGCCTGCCTGTACAGGGTATCACGCTGTTTCAGCAGGACGCTGTCCTCACCCCGATGCCGCTCTCCCGGAGTCACATAGCGTATTCCACTGTGACGGTGTTCTTCGTTATACCACCGGGTAAATTTATCCATCCAGTGACGCGCATCCTCTAGTGTTCTGACCCCTGATGACGGCCACTGGGGCACATATTTCAGCGTCCGGAACAGCGACCCGGCATACGCGTTATCATTACTCACCCGTGGCCTGCTGTGGGAGGCCGTGATATTCAGTTCATACAGTTTCATCTGCAACGTCTGAGATTTCATCGCCGCTCCGTTATCGGCGTGCAACATCAGCGGCTGACGCCAGCAGCCTTCACGCAGAACGCTGCGTTGCATCAGTGCTGCAGCCTGTTCACCACTTTCTGTTTCATGCACCTCATAACCGGTGATTTTACGGCTGTACAGGTCGATTATCATGTACAGATAAAACCAGCGGCCACGCACCGTTGACGGTAACCAGGTTATATCCCAGGACCACACCTGGCAGGGCTCCATCGCCGTGTACGTTGTGGGTGGTGTCATTTTCTGCATCCGCGCCTGACGTCCTCGGCGGTGCACTTCTCCTGAGCGCCGCAGTACGCGGTAAAACGTCGATTCACTGGCCAGATAAAGGCCTTTGTCTGCCAGTCGTGGCACGATTTGGGATGGCGGCAGGCTGGCATATTCCTGCTGATGGCAGATATCCGATATCCCGTATCCGGCTTTCTTCCTCAGGAGATAGCCGGTTAAACGGTACCGGCCTGATGGTTTCAGTCCTGCGGTCACGGGGGCAGCACTGCCAGCGGCGCCAGGTACGCAGGCTCAGCTGAACTTCACGGCAGGCGATGACACGCCGGGCTCCGGCTCCCACGGCTTCATTAACCCACAGAATAAACTGCCGCCGCTCATCTTCCTGGGTCAGTCGTCCCCGTCCGTTTCCCCGTAGTAGTCCCTGAGCTTTTTTCGCAGAACCAGTATGGCAGCAGCCTCCGCGAGAGCCTTTTCTTTACGAACCCGCTCTTTTTTCAATTGTTTAATTTCTTTCTGGCTCTGTTTCAGGGCCGCTTTATCCACAGGCGCAGAGACCTGCAAAAAGCCCTGTTTCCACTGAATAAGTTGTTCCGGATAAAGGCCTTTTTTACGGCATTATTCTGCCACTTCAGCTTCGCTGAATGTGGCTGTTTCGACAATAGCGGCAAAACGCGCTTCTGCGGACCACTGGTCTGTTGTTTTGTCTGCGCCGGGCACCGGTTTTCCCTCTGATTTAGCCTGATTACGCCAGTTATACAGGGTAGCTTCGGATATTCCTTCCATCTGCGCAACAGCGGCAACGGTCATGTTGTAGGGCGGTAGCAGTTTTGCCAGTGTGCTGGCTTTTCGTTCAGGGGAAATTCGTTTCATTTGTCACTCCGTCGCCCTCAGATTGATTTTTCAGAGGGGGTGACAACTATCCTGACACTGAGGGCCGCCGGGCGGCTGAAGTGCAATCAGTCCGCTTCTGGCACGGAACGGACCTTCATTGACGCTATGCCAGACCTAAATTGCTGCTCAGCAGGGATTTTAACGCCGCCATTAACTTCACTTACTGGAGGCTTAACAGTGGCTGGGAAAAGTTGGTTGACGGAGGGCTGATAACCGATTTTATTGAGTACCGTGAGCAAGGCCGGGAATACTTTCCGGGATTGTGAAGGGTTGAGCAAGCCTACCAGCGCGGTAGTGTTTTGCAGAGCTCCGAAGTGAAGCGATGCTGCTTGTCTTCTCCTGACCGGACAAAGACCGGATTCTGCCTTGCAATGATCAATTCACCAATAGGTATACCTAATGGAAATAGTATTTATTGGCAGAGTGAAGACCAGCAGACGTTGGCACAGTGACCGGAAGGGCATCTATAAAGGACAATGCTCAGGAGGGCCCAAGGTGTAAAAGCAGTGTCTCCTGTGGTCGACACGACCAGAAATCTACCGGAACCCCAGAAAGCAAAAAACCAGCCGTTAAGCTGGTTTCTTTAAATGAGTGGTGCCCGGACTCGGAATCGAACCAAGGACACGGGGATTTTCAATCCCCTGCTCTACCGACTGAGCTATCCGGGCAACGGGGCGCATTAAAACCGATTCGCCTCGCTTCGTCAACGAAATTTATTCAAATCGATGCAGACTGCACAATCTATCACCAGTTTGAATTAAAAGCACCCGTTTTCAGGTGAAAAAAAGCGTCCAGGCCGCTGAAATCGGCATTGCCAGAAGCAGGGCCGGCAGCATGTTCACCACCGCAAACATCTTAATTCCGCAGATGCGCAGCCCGGTCGCCAGCAGCAGCATGCCGCCGACGGCGCTGAAATCGGCCATCATCATCGGCGTGGTGAGCGGCATGATCAGCGACGCGCAGGCCGCCAGCGTGAGCTGGATGAGCAGCATTGGTACGCAAATGGCTGAAACGGCAAACCCCAGCGTGCAGGCGAAAATCGTGGCGGTGAAAAAGTCGAGGAAAGCTTTGGCGATCAGAATGCTGGCATCGCCGGTCATCCCTTCGCGCATGGCGCCGAAAATTCCGGTACCGCTGGCGCAGAACAGAACAATAATGGCGACATAGCTCTGAATAAATGACGTATTCAACTGCGCCTTTTTTTTACCTGTCGGCGTGAGCCACTGCTGCAGTTTGCTGACCACGGTATTGATGCCTTTTTCCATATTACAGGCTTCGCCAAGCAGCGTGCCGACCAGCGTGGAGAGCACCATCACCGGCAGGTTGGCGCATTTCACTACCAGCAAAATACCAATCCCCAATGAGGCCAGACCAAAAATAGAGGTCATCGATGTCCGAATCCGCTCCGGCAACCGCTGACTTAACAGCGCGCCCAGTACGCCGCCTAAAAGGACCGCGCCGGCATTAATAAAAGGTCCTGTCACCACAGCAGTGCTCCTGTAAATTATCCCTGACAACGGCATTATTATGACCCGAAAGCAGGGTAAAGGCCTGCAAATACGTATCGTATTTGCATACAGATTTCATCTTGCGCAGGTATGTTAAAGGTGACATTATTGCGCGAATTTTCTTCTCTTCAGCGATGAGGCCGCCGATGATCTCCCCCTCCGTACATCATCATTGCCGCTGTACGCGGATGCGTAAGCCGTCTCATCTTGCTACTCTGCATTCTGATTCCCTGCACCTCATGCGGTGAAGGCAGCGCAGGCTCACTGCAGGACAACAGTAAAATCGGACCCGGTCTGCTTTTACTGATGTCTGGCGGTCGGAGCTGGAATCCAGTCGGACCCTGACATTTCGTTGGGCAAGGTATTAACGCTTTGCCTGAAGCCTTTTACTCTCCGGAAACGGGTATTCGCGCTAATGAAATCACTGCACATTGCCGCCAGCCACGCGCTGGTCTCTCATCTCTCTACCCACCGCCGCGTAGTGGCGCTGGACAGTACTGATTTTACCGATGTGGCGGCAGTCGTCATTACCGCAGCGGACAGCCGCAGCGGCATCCTCTCTCTGCTGAAACGCAGCGGCTTTAACCTGCCGGTCTATCTGCTGACCGATAGCGACATGGAAAAGCCAGACGGCGTGACGGCGATGATTGGCGGGAAGGAGCAGGAGTGGCTCGAACTGGAGGCCGCCGCCTGCAGCTATGAAGAGAATCTGCTCCCGCCGTTCTTCAATACCCTGACGCAGTACGTCGAGATGGACAACAGCACCTTTGCCTGCCCGGGGCATCAGCACGGCGCGTTCTTTAAAAAACACCCGGCGGGCCGCCAGTTTTTTGACTTCTTTGGCGAGAACGTCTTTCGTGCCGATATGTGCAATGCCGATGTGAAACTTGGGGACCTGCTGATCCACGAAGGCTCGGCGAAGCACGCGCAGAAGTTCGCGGCCAGGGTCTTTAATGCCGACAAAACCTATTTTGTCCTCAACGGCACCTCGGCGGCGAATAAAGTCGTGTGTAATGCGCTGCTGACGCGCGGCGACCTGGTGTTGTTCGACCGCAACAATCACAAATCCAACCACCACGGCGCGCTGATTCAGGCGGGGGCCACCCCGGTCTATCTCGAAGCGTCGCGAAACCCGTTTGGCTTTATCGGCGGCATCGATAACCACTGTTTTGATGAACACTACTTGCGTAATCTGATTCGGGAAGTGGCGCCGGAAAAAGCCGATACGCCGCGGCCGTTTCGCCTGGCGGTCATTCAGCTGGGCACCTATGACGGAACGGTCTACAACGCCCGTCAGGTGGTGGATAAAATCGGCGGCCTGTGCGACTACATTCTGTTTGATTCCGCGTGGGTAGGCTATGAACAGTTTATTCCGATGATGGCCGACTGCTCGCCGCTGCTGCTGGATCTGAATGAAAACGATCCGGGCATTTTTGTTACCCAGTCGGTGCATAAGCAGCAGGCGGGGTTCTCGCAAACGTCGCAGATCCATAAAAAAGATAACCACCTGCGCGGCCAGGCGCGATTCTGTCCGCATAAGCGGCTAAATAACGCCTTTATGCTGCATGCTTCTACCAGCCCGTTTTACCCGCTGTTTGCGGCGCTGGACGTGAACGCTAAAATCCACGAAGGAGAGAGCGGCCGCCGACTGTGGGCGGAGTGCGTGGTGCAGGGGATTGAAGCGCGCAAGGCGATTATCGCCAGTTGCAAAATGATTCAGCCGTTTATCCCGCCGGTAGTGGCGGGGCGCCCGTGGCAGGATTATCCTACCGAGACGATTGCCCGCGAGCGGCGTTTCTTCAGCTTTGAACCGGGCGCCCGCTGGCACGGTTTTGACGGTTATGCCAGCGAGCAGTACTTTGTCGACCCGTGTAAATTGCTGCTGACTACCCCGGGCATTGATGCCGAAAGCGGCGAATATACCGGGTTTGGTATCCCGGCGACCATTCTGGCGCACTACCTGCGTGAGAACGGCATTGTGCCGGAGAAGTGCGATCTGAACTCGATCCTGTTCCTGCTTACGCCGGCCGAGAGTACGGAAAAAATGGCCCGCCTGGTGGCGATGCTGGCGCAGTTTGAACAGCACATCGAAGCCGACACGCCGCTTGCCGACGTGCTGCCGACTATCTATAACAAATATCCGGTGCGCTATCGCGATTACACCCTCCGCGAGCTGTGCCAGGAGATGCATGATCTGTACGTCAGCTTTGACGTGAAGGATCTGCAAAAAGAGATGTTCCGTAAGCACAGTTTCCCGCGCGTGGTGATGAACCCGCAGGATGCCAACCGCGAGTTTATTCGCGGCAACGTTGAGCTGGTACGGTTAAACGAGGCGGAAGGCCGGGTTGCCGCTGAAGGGGCGCTGCCCTATCCGCCGGGCGTGCTGTGCGTGGTGCCGGGAGAAATCTGGGGCGGCGCGGTGCTGCGCTATTTCCTGGCGCTGGAAGAGGGCGTCAACATGCTGCCCGGTTTTTCACCCGAGCTGCAGGGGGTCTATAGCGAGACGGACTCTGACGGCATCAAGCGGCTGTACGGCTATGTCCTGAACCAGGCTGCTGTGCGCCTTTCTTAATACCGGCCCCTCTCCCGCGAAGTGTCGGGAGAGGGGCGGCGGCTCAGCCCGCGCTATGTCGGTACATTCTGCGCGGATGGCCAATCTTGCCGTATTGCATCTCCACGCTGAGAAAACCGCTCTCCACGCAGTGTTCCAGATAGCGGCGGGCGGTGGTTTTACTCAGCCCCGTCGTACTCGCGACTTCGTCCACCGAAAAGCAGCGCAGCGTATGGTGGCTAAAGAGATTTTGCACCCGCGCCAGCGTATTCCCCTCTATGCCTTTGCTGCCGCTATCCTGGCGGTAGTTTTTCGCCTGCAGTTGATACAGGGAATCCACGTTTTGCTGATCGACAATCTTCCATACCCGCTGCTGTTCAGCAAACTGCATAAAGCGCTCAAGCGACTGGTTCAGACGCTTCCACGATACCGGCTTGAGGATGTAGTCGAATGCGCCGTTGCGGATAGCCAGGCTACAGGTATCCATATCGCTGGCGGCAGTGATAAAAATGACCGAACAGTGGGTACGTGCCAGCATCGCATTATCGATAAGCGTGATTCCTTTTCCGTCCGGCAGGTAGTTATCCAGCAGCACCAGCTGCGGTCGCTTACTCTCAATTTGCGTCTGCGCGTCGGCCAGGGATGAGGCAATGCCCACCAGCCGCAGTCCCGGATGTTTGCCAATCAGCTCCGCATGCAGCAGCGCCAGGGCGTGCTCGTCTTCCACGATCAGTACATCGATAAGTTCATGTTGCATAGTCGGTCTCTTCCAGTTCCCGTTCCGGGCGCCAGGCGGTTCCCGTGGCGGGAATAAACAGTGAAAAAATCGCGCCGCGGGGCATATTGTCGGCGACTTCGATCGCCCCGCCAGCCTGGCTGACATAGCTGTCGATCAGGTACAGCCCGATACCGTGGTCGCCGCAGGTTTTGGTGGTGATGCCGCGTTCAAATATCCGCTCGCGCAAGGCGGGCGTAATGCCGACCCCCCGATCGGCCACTTCGACGATCAGCTCTTGCGCATTCAGCTTGATCAGCACCTCTACCGGCTCGTGCGGCAGCGGCGCGCGCTGCGTCGCCTCAATGGCGTTATCCAGCAGGTTGCCGATAATTGAAATCAGCTCTGATTCGGCAAGTTGTCCGAAGGGTCTTTCCATCCGGCAGGTCGGATCGAAGCTGAGTTGCACCCCTTTTTCGCGGGCGCGGGAGGCCTTGCCTAGCAGCAGACCGCACAGCGTTGGTGAATGAAAGCGCGACGAGATAAAGTCCAGCAGCTCCTGGGCATGTTCTGACTGGGCCTGAATAGAGTGGATGGCTTCCTCATAGCGCCCCATATGCAGCAGGCCGGAGAGGGTGGTCATGCGGTTGAGCTGCTCGTGGCGCATGATGCGCAGATTGTCGACGTAGCGTTTCACCTGGCTGAGCTGGGCGCTGAGGGTGTCTATCTCATTGCGATCGCGAAAGGTAATCACCCAGCCCTGCAGCGAATCTTCCAGCATGATCCGTACGCGACTGGCGATCACCGTCAGATCGTTGAACCGACAGATCTCATCATGCGTGTCCCGTTGCAACATCGTTGGCGGCGAGAAAAAGGGGACGGGGGCGATCACCTGGCCGATCGGCTGTCCGCGTAGCTGTCGGGCGGGTTGGTTCAGGCCCAGCAGCTTCCGCGCCGCCTGGTTGATCACCTCGATCCGCAAATGGTCATCGATAGCGATCACCCCTTCGTAGATAGACTCCATCATCGCCTTTTGCTGGCGCACCAGCAGGCCGATTTCACGCGGCTCCAGCGAGAAAATTTGCTTCTTAATGCTGCGGGTGAAAAACCACGAGAACACAAACAGGGCCACGAGCAGCAAAATGGCAGCGATCAGGATATTGACGGCTTTACTGACGGTGATGGTATCAAGGTAGCTGGTGAGATAGCCCACGGAGACAATACCCACCACCTGACCATCTTCACTGAAGACAGGTGCTTTGCTGCGTAGCGAAATCCCCAGACCGCCCTGGCGAATGGTGGTGGTGGTTTCGCCCTTCAGCACCTCCTCGTTATCGCCGCCGACAAGCAGAGTGCCGACCCGGTCGGCGAAGGCCGAATGAAACAAATGACGGCCCTGGTTATCGCCGACGACAATAAAACTGGCGTCGCTGCGCGCCGCTATTTTTTGCATAAAATTAGTGATTGCAGGAATATCCTTTCTGGCGATATTTTCGCGTAATACAGGGATGATGGCGATTTCTTCTGCTTGTATTTTTGCCCGCATGCTCATTTCCATATACAGCTGCTTTTCGACATCAATATAATAATAGCCTCCCAACAGCACCAACAGTACTGAGAAAAAGGCCGTCAGTGAAATGAACAGCTTTATTTGAAATGACATTTTCATCGCTATCACGCAGGCTATCAATGGAAGTGGCTAATATATCATCTTTTTTCCGGCTGGCATCTGCTTTGCCGGAAACTTGTGATCCTTTGCACAAGCGCCCGGCACGCCGAAAATATTGCTGCCGCAGCATATCTTAAATTTACGTTAATAAATGTTATTCGTTTGTTCATTTTAGAAAATAAACCATAAAAACCACGCTAATAAATAAACTGTGAATCACATAAAATAAAAGAAACCATTAAAACCATAGCCCCCATTAAAGTTTCGGTTTTAATATGCTGATCCTCACATTAAGTCTGCTTTGGGCACATTAAGCTGCCTGCACAAAATAACCAAGGGGCTTAATTATGAGCACGACTGACGATTCTTTCTCTGTTACTCAGGATCCAATTGATATTCACAAACCTTCGTTCAAAGAGCGCTGGTGGCATATTATGGATAGCTGGAAAGTGGGGATCATTCCTTTACCGCTGTTTGTTCTTGCCGGGCTGCTTATCGCCATCGATTGTCTGGGGGGGAAGTTACCGAGCGATATCGTGGTGATGGTTGCCACGCTGGCGTTTTTTGGTTTTGCCTGCGGCGAGTTCGGTAAACGCCTGCCGATCGTCGGCAAACTCGGCGCGGCGGCGATTTGCGCGACCTTCATCCCTTCGGCGCTGGTCTACTATGGCCTGCTGCCGGATGTGGTGGTGGAGTCCACCACCAAATTCTACAAATCCACCAATATTCTCTACCTCTACATCTGCTGCATTATTGTCGGCAGCATCATGAGTATGAACCGCACGGTGCTGATCCAGGGCTTTCTGCGCATCTTCTTCCCGATGCTGTGCGGTGAAATTGTCGGCATGATCGTCGGCATGGGCGTGGGGCTGGCACTCGGCCTTGAACCGTTCCAGATCTTCTTCTTCATCATCCTGCCGATCATGGCGGGCGGCGTGGGTGAAGGGGCGATCCCGCTCTCGATAGGCTATGCGACGTTGCTGCATATGGATCAGGGCGTGGCGCTGGGACGCGTCCTGCCGATGGTGATGCTCGGCGGCCTCACCGCCATTATCATCTCCGGCTGTCTGAACCAGCTTGGCAAACGCTATCCGCACCTGACCGGTGAAGGCCAGTTGATGCCCAACCGCGCGAATAGCGATGAAACCGCTGCACAGCCTGCCTCCTCCGGAAAAGTCGACGTCACCACCATCGCCTCCGGCGCGCTGCTGGCGGTACTGCTTTATATGCTGGGGATGCTGGGTCACAAGCTGATTGGTCTGCCTGCACCGGTTGGCATGCTGTTTATGGCGGTGCTGGTGAAGCTGTTTAACGGCGTCTCCCCGCGCATTCTTGAAGGTTCGCAGGTGGTCTACAAATTCTTCCAGACCTCTGTGACCTATCCCATCCTGTTTGCCGTCGGCGTGGCTATCACCCCGTGGCACGAACTGGTCGCCGCTTTCACCGTCAGTAACCTGCTGGTGATTATCAGCACCGTCTCTGCGCTGGTGGCGACCGGTTTCTTCGTCGGCAAAAAGATTGGCATGCACCCGATTGATGTCGCCATCGTCTCCTGCTGCCAGAGCGGACAGGGCGGAACCGGCGATGTGGCGATTCTGACCGCCGGCAACCGTATGAGCCTGATGCCGTTCGCCCAGATTGCCACCCGTATCGGCGGTGCGATTAACGTCTCAATCTCGCTGCTGATTCTGGGCAACTTCCTCGTTTAAGTTTTCAGGAAAAAACAATGAAACTCGCAAGCTTTATCTATCAGGGCGTCCGCAGCTTCGGCATCGTCAAAGCGGAAGGCATCATTGATTTAGGTCGCCGTCTCGGCGACCGCTACAGCGACCTCAAGGCGCTGTTGCAAGGCAACGGGCTGGCGGAGGCCACCCGTTATCTCCATGACGCGGTGGATGTGCCGATGGAGGCCGTCACCTTCCTGCCGGTGATTGAACAGCCGGAAAAGATCCTCTGCGTGGGGATGAACTATGCCGATAAGCGCAAAGAGTTCGATCAGCACAACCCGGCGCCGACGCTGTTTGTCCGCTTTGCCGATTCCCAGACGGCGCACAACGCGCCGGTATTGAAACCGCGCCATTCCCGCGAATTTGACTACGAAGGCGAGCTGGCGGTGATTATCGGCAAAGGCGGCGAGAACATCCGCCGCGAGGAGGCGCTGCGCCATGTTGCCGGCTACAGCTGCTACATGGATGGCTCCGCACGCGACTGGCAGCACAGCTGGTTTACCGCGGGGAAAAACTGGCGGCAGACCGGCGCATTCGGCCCGTGGATGGCGACCGCTGATGAGATCCCGGATCCGCATCAACTGACGATCCGCACCTGGCTGAACGGCCGCATGGTGCAGGATGACAACACCAGCAGCATGATCCACAAGGTGGCGGAGCTGATCGAGTATATCAGCACCTTCACCCGCTTAAGCCCGGGCGATGTGATCATCACCGGATCGCCGGGTGGGGTGGGGAAAAAGCGTAACCCGCCGCTGTTTATGCAGGAGGGCGATCGCATCGAGGTTGAGATTGAGCATATTGGCCATCTCAGCAATGTGATCATGGAAGCGCCAGCCAACCCGCTGACGACGGCACACTGAGTAAGGCGTGAAGATGGACTCGCAACCCGCTATCGACTTTCGTTTCACGGAAGTCGCCCAACACCCGGAACGTCTGAGCCAGATTCGTTACCTGCTGACGGACAGCGGTCTGGGGATGGACAACGATATTACGCTGTTTGTTGAAGCCTGGTGCGCAAGGCAACTGGTGGGCTGCGCGGGGCTGGCCGCCAACGTTATCAAATGCGTGGCGGTCGATGAGCGGCTGCGCGGTGTGAATCTCAGCGCGCGGCTGCTGGCGGAAGTGGAAAACGTCGCCCTCGCGCGCGGCCATTTTCATCTCTTCCTCTGCACCCGGCCCTGTAATGAGGAGCGCTTTACCCGCAGCGGCTTCTGGCCTGTCGCCCGCAGTGGCAATAACGCGGTATTGATGGAGAACACGCCGCAGGGCATCGCCCGCTACTGCCGTTCGCTGCGCGCTCTGCGCCGGCCCGGCAAGGATATCGGGGCGATTGTCATGAACGCGAATCCGTTCACGCTTGGCCACCGCCATCTGGTGGAACACGCGGCGGCACGCTGCGACTGGCTGCATCTGTTTGTGGTACGCGAAGATGCCTCCTTCTTTCCGTTCGCCGCGCGTCTGGAGATGGTACGGGCCGGGGTGGCGCATCTGGCGAATGTCTCCGTACACGAGGGCTCGCAGTACATCATCTCGCGTGCCACTTTTCCCGCCTACTTCCTCAAAGAGAGCGGGAAAGTGCAGCAGGCGTGGAGCGAAATCGACGTGCTGATCTTTCGCGACTACATCGCGCCCGCTCTCGGCATTACCCATCGTTTTATCGGCTCCGAGCCGTTTTGCGATATCACCCGTCAGTACAACCAGACGCTGCATGAACGGCTGGCTGGCAGCATCGAGGTGGTGGAGATGCCGCGTATCAAGGCGGCAGGGAGCGCCATTTCGGCCTCGGAAGTCCGCCGTTTACTGAAGACAGAACAGTATTCTCGTATTCGGGACATTGTCCCGGAATCCACTTTCGCGCATCTCGAAGCGCACTACAGCGCGGAAGTCGCTTAATTATCAGGAAACTACCATGAAAATTATAAGGGAGGCGCTGGCCGGTACCCAGGAGTCCAGCGACCTGATGGTGAAAATCGCCCCCGCCGACGGCGAGCTGGAGATTGTCATCCACAGTGAAGTGATAAAGCAGTTTGGCGAACAGATTCGTCAGGTGGTTGAGGAAACGCTGCGCGCCATGGCGGTGCGGCAGGGATTGATTATCATCGAAGACAAAGGCGCGCTGGATTGCGTCATTCGCGCGCGACTGCAAAGCGCGGTGCTGCGCGCCGCCGATGAGCCGCATATCGACTGGAGGACACTGTGATGAACAGGCTCCGTCGTAGCATGTTATTCCTGCCGGGCGCTAACGCAGCCATGCTTTCTACCGCCTTTATCTATCGTCCGGACTCGATCATGTTCGATCTTGAGGACGCGGTGGCGCTGCGCGAGAAAGACAGCGCGCGCCTGCTGGTCTGGCATGCGCTCCAGCACCCGATGTATCAGGATATCGAAACCGTGGTACGCATTAACCCGCTGAGTACGCCGTTTGGCTTGCTGGATCTGGAAGCCGCCGTACGGGCTGGCGTGGACGTGATCCGATTGCCGAAAACCGATACCCCGGAAGATATCGACGAACTGGAAAGCCACCTGGTGCGTATCGAGCGCGACTGCGGGCGTGAAGTGGGTTCCACCCGCATCATGGCGGCGATTGAGTCGGCCGTTGGCGTCATTAACGCCGTCGCCATTGCCCGCCGTTCCCCGCGGCTGATTGGCATTGCGCTGGCGGCCTTTGATTATGTGATGGACATGCAGACCGAACGCAGCGACGGCACCGAACTGTTCTACGCCCGCTGTGCGGTACTGCATGCCGCGCGGGCAGCCGGTATCGATGCCTTCGACGTGGTGTGGTCAGATGTGAACGACGAAGCCGGATTCCTGCGCGAAGTCGAGTTGATCCGCAAGATGGGCTTTAACGGCAAATCGTTGATTAACCCGCGTCAGATTGACCTGCTGCACAATGCGTATGCGCCAACCCGGCAGGAGGTCGAACACGCGCAGTTAGTGATTGAGGCCGCGCAGGAGGGGGAACGCAATGGCCTGGGTGTGGTCTCGCTCAACGGCAAAATGGTCGACGCCCCGATTATTAACCACGCACAGAGAGTGCTGGAACGCGCGGCCGCCTCCGGCGTGCGCCGTTAAGGATAAAACAATGAACCAGACAGAACTTCTCCATGCGACCTTCCCCCATCTGCGGGATTTAAAACCGTTTGATTCTGCCCTCAGCGCCACGCCATGGCTGGCCGACGTGGAGGAAAAACATCGTCGTAAGCTGTGTGAATCCCTCGAGGAGGCGGTGGCGCGCAGCGGCCTGCAGGATGGAATGACTATCTCTTTTCACCATGCTTTCCGTGAAGGCGATCGGGTGATTAACAGCGTGGTGGCGCAGCTGGCGCAAATGGGTTTTAAAGGCCTGACGTTGGCTTCCAGTTCACTGATGACCTGTAACGATGCGCTTATCGAACATATCCAGAGCGGGGTGATTCGCCGCATTTATACCTCCGGGATGCGCGGGAAACTGGCGGAGGCTATCTCCCACGGCGTGATGGATGAGCCGGTGCAGATCCATTCCCACGGCGGGCGGGTGAAATTATTACAGGATGGTGAGCTGAACATTGACGTCGCGTTTCTCGGGGTACCGTGCAGCGATGAATTCGGCAATGCCAACGGCACCCACGGGCGCTCCTGCTGTGGTTCGCTCGGCTATGCGATGGTCGATGCGCACTTTGCCCATAAAGTGGTGCTGCTGACGGAAGAGCTGGTGCCGTTCCCCAATATGCCCGCCAGCCTGATGCAGGATCAGGTGGATTACATTGTGCAGGTGGATAGCGTGGGTGACCCGGCGAAGATCAGCGTCGGCGCGGCGCGCGTCACCAGCAATCCGCGTGAACTGATGATCGCCCGCTATGCGGCGGATGTGATTGAGCATGCCGGTTATTTCCGTAACGGCTTCTCCATGCAGACCGGTTCTGGCGCGGCGGCCACCGCCTGCACCCGCTTTATGGAGGAGAAGATGGAGCGCAGCGGCGTGAAAGCCCGTTTTGCGCTGGGGGGGATTACCGGCAGTCTGGTGGATCTGCATGAGAAGGGGCTGATTGAAAAGCTGCTCGATACCCAGTGCTTCGACGGTCAGGCGGCCGCTTCGCTGGCGCGCAACCCCAATCACGTGGAGATCTCCACCAACGTTTATGCCAACCCGGGCAGCAAGGCGGCGAGCTGCGACCAGCTGGACGTGGCTATTCTCAGCGCGCTGGAAATCGACGTCGATTTCAACGTTAACGTGATTACCGGTTCCGATGGCGTCATGCGCGGGGCGTCCGGCGGTCACTGCGATGTGGCGGCGGCGGCCAACCTGACGATTGTCGTCGCCCCGCTGCTGCGTAGCCGCATTCCCACGGTAGTGAAGCGAGTGACGACGCGGCTGACGCCGGGAGAAAGCATCGATGTCCTGGTCACCGACCACGGCATTGCGGTGAATCCGGCACGACCGGAGATCCGCGCGCGCCTGATTACCGCCGGGATGAACATCGTCGATATCGACGCGCTGTATGCGCGGGCTATCTCGCTCTGCGGGGTTCCCAGACCGATTGAGTTCACCGACAAAATTGTCGGCGTCATTCGCTACCGCGACGGGCGGGTGATCGATACCGTGCGTCAGGTTAAGGAGTAGCAACATGATAACCGCGACACCCGTGGAGGCGGGTGTCAGCCTGGAGGCGTGGCTGGCGGCGAAAGAGTGCCGCGCGGCGCGCCAGGCTGACTGGCTAAGACGTTATCAACAGCCGATTATTTCGCTGACCCTGGTGACGCCGGGAACGGTAAAAAATAGTCTCCGTTACCGCAATACGATGGGCGTGGCGCTCCAGATGTGCGACCAGCTGCTATGGGAGAATCGCTGGCCGGTGCGGGAGCGCCAGGTGCTGTGGCTCCCGACAGGGCCTGAAGCGATGTGGTCCGTGGCGCACCATGCCCCGGAGATTAAGGCTCACTGCGTGGCGCTGGAGCAGAGTCATCCGCTCGGCAGGCTGTGGGACCTGGATGTGATCTGTCCGCAGGAGGGCCACGTTGGCCGCCTGTCGCTGGGGCTGCACATGCGCCGCTGCCTGGTGTGTGATGAGCCGGCGCATGTCTGCTCGCGCTCGCGCAAACATCCGGTCGGGCAGGTGGTGGCAGGCGTGGAGAAGATAATCAATGACTGGTTTGCTCGCGACTAAGTGCGGTGCCATTGACGTTCCTCGTCTGGCGGAAGAGGCCCTGTGGCAGGAGCTGGAGCTGACGCCCAAACCAGGGCTGGTCGACCGACTCAACAACGGGGCCCACCACGACATGGACCACGCGCTGTTTGCCCGCAGTATTACCGCGATTACGCCGTGGTTCTCCCGCTTTACCAGGCTAGGGAGCGACTGCGCCGACCAACCGCCAGGCGAGCAGCTGCGCCTGCTGCGCCCGATGGGCATGGCCTGCGAGCAGGCGATGTATGCCGCCACCGGCGGCGTGAATACTCATAAAGGGGGGATATTTTCTCTCGGGCTGCTCTGTTTTGCCGCCGGAAGAGTGCGGGAGGTGACCGCATCAAGCCTCTGTAGCGAAGTGGGGATGCTGTGTCAGGGGCTGGTGGCGCGCGAACTGGCGGGTCGCAGCGCGGCAGCAACCGCAGGCGAACGTCAGTTTCAGCAACTGGGCTTAACCGGCGCACGCGGTGAAGCGGAAAGCGGTTTTGCGACGGTGCGTCGTGTCTTGCCGCAGTGGAACGGCCGCCAGCTGCATGATTTGCTCCTGCGCCTGATGGCGGTGAATCCGGACAGTAATCTGGTGTCGCGCGGCGGTATTGAAGGGCTGCGCTACGTTCAGGGCTACGCGCGGGAATTACTGGCTAATGGCTGGGATCGCGAGACGTTGCTTAAGATGGATAAGGCATTGATTGAACGCAATCTGAGCCCGGGCGGCAGTGCGGATTTGCTGTCGGTGGGGTGGGTGCTCTCTGCAATAAAATAGCCGGGTGGCGCTAACGCTTACCCGGCCTACGGTTTGCGGTTTGTAGGCCCGGTAAGGCGTAGCCGCCACCGGGCACAACACATCAAGGATCAATGCGCAATCGGCTGCGCACCGTTCGGCACGCGAACGTGCTTGTACTTGAACAGCGCGATGAAGGCAATGGCCAGAACCAGCGAGTAGGCGGCGAAGATCAGCCACACGGGCTGCCAGTCGGTAATGCCGTTGGTGGTATACATCTCGACAACTTTCCCGCTCACCACGCCGCCGAGAATACAGCCGAAGCCGTTGGTCATCATCAGGAACATCCCCTGGGCGCTGGCGCGGATTTCGGGTCTCACCTCTTTCTCGACGAACACCGAACCGGAGATGTTGAAGAAGTCGAAGGCGCAGCCGTAAACAATCATCGACAGAACCAGCAGCACGGTGCCGAACGGTGTCGGATCGCCATAGGCGAAGAGACCGAAGCGCAGCATCCAGGCGAAAATACTGATAATCATCACGTTCTTGATGCCATAGCGGCTCAGGAAGAACGGGATAGTCAGTATGAACAGGGTTTCGGAGATCTGGGAGATAGACATCATCACCGATGCGTGCTCAACGATAAAGCTCCCGGAGAACAGCGGGTTATTATCGAAGCTGTGCAGGAAGGTATTCCCGAACATGTTGGTGATTTGCAGCTCTGCGCCTAACAGCATGGAGAAAATAAAGAAAATCGCCATCCGCTTGTTTTTAAACAGGGCAAAGGCGTCGAGGCCAAGCATGCTGCTCCAGCTCTGGTTTTTTTGCTGATTGGAGACCGGAATGTGCGGCAGCGTCAGGGTGAACAGCGCGAGGACCACGGAGAGCGCCGCGCCGATGTACAGCTGCATGTGGCTCAGTTCGAAACCTGCGAAGCTGACGCCCCACATCGCCATGATAAAGCCAATGGTGCCCCAGATACGAATCGGTGGGAAATCCGTCACAATATCAAGACCGGCGGATTTCAGGCGGTAGTAGGAAATCGTGTTGATTAAGCCCAACGTTGGCATATAGGCCAGCGAGTTAAGCAGAATCACAAAGAACATCTCCCCCGGCGTGGTGACCTGGGCCGCCATAAACAGCGTACCGGCCCCCACCAGATGGCACAGCGCGTAAACCCACTTCGCGCTGATCCACTTATCCGCCACGATACCCAGCAGCGTTGGCATCAGCACCGCCGCAATGCCGAGTGAGCTGTAAACGGCGCCGATAGACGCACCGTCGAACTTGAGCGTCACAAACATATAGGAGCCAAGTGTAGTCAGCCAGCTACCCCACAGGCAGAACTGCAGAAACGACAATATTTTAAGCTGCAGCTTAAGGTTCATGTTATTTTCCTCACGAGTAAGCGGGGGATGTGTTTTGATAATTACATTCGGGGTTGCAATTTGATGAAATCCTATCAGTTAACGCCGCGATGTTTTGTTACCTTCCGCAAAAAAATGCAATCCCCATTAATTTGCAGATTAGATTGTGATGCAAATAACATTTTCCTATGGAGAAGATGGGGGAAACGCGGGAAAACCCGGCCCTTTCACGTCTGGAAAGGGCCGGGCGAGGAGACAGACTTATTTCCGGCGATAGGATTTCTGCGCCGTATTGACCTTATAAAGATAGCGGCGCGATTCCGCCGACGGGTGACGGTTGGCGAGGGTGGAATAGACATCCCCCGGCGTCATGCTGTTGATAATATTGGCTGCCTGGATCTTATCGCTGGAGAATACCCGCAATACGCTTCCCGCGCCGCCGTTATACGCGGTGATCACGGCATAGCGGCGCGAGGTCGGATTATCAATACCTGACAGATACACATTATTCAGCATTGCCAGATAGGCGGTGCCGGTATCAATGTTATTCTCCGGATCGAAGAGATAGCTGCGGCTCGGCAGGCCCGATTTCCCCTGCGCGCGGAAGACATCTTTCCCGGCGCTGTGCTGCACAACCTGCATCAGGCCCAGCGCGTCAGCATGGCTCACGGCGTACGGGTTGAAAGAGGATTCGGTCTGCATAATCGCCAGAATCAGCGACTCATCGACGCCATACTTGCGCGCCGACTGGCGAACGTAGCCGATATACTTATGCGCGCGTTTGTCGAGGTGGTTCGGCACCAGATTAATGGTGATGCTGTAGATCATCCGCAGGCCGTTGCTGCGGCTTTTCAGCCGCGTTTGCAGCAGATAATCGGCATAGCGCGAGGCCCGCCACTCCCAGCGAATCGGATCGCCGTGGTTATCCACCACCTGTCCGTACAGGAACGGCTCTTTCGAAATCTGGATATCGTCGGCATCGGAATAGAGGTCGATTGACCCCGGATCGTCGCCCATCAACAGCGTCTTAATGATGGTCTGGCGTAAGCGCCCGGTCGGATCGGTACCGGCGATGGTCTCGACGGTGATGGTGCCCTCATCAAAGTTGATGTGGCTACGGGTCTGATACTGATCGGTATACTTAACGTAGTCTTTCGGCCCGGCGAGCAGGACTTCGTTATAACCCCAAATATTTTCGATGTTGTGGGCGAACTGGCCCATCAGGATATCGAAGCCGTTGGTGTCCTTAACCCAGGCTTCGTTATACCCATCGCCCTTTTTATTTGAGCTGGAACACGAAACGAGCAAAGGCGCAATGAGCGCTAGCGCTAAATATTTTTTCATCATTCCGGGAGTGTGCGTTGTGTTTGTTGTGCTTAAGAGTCAGAGGACTCTTACTTTTTTTCAGGCGGCGTGTAGCCTTCAATATGCACATCTTTCCCTTCAAACAGGAACTGGATCATCTCCTGTTCCAGCAGCTTGCGATGCTCCACGTTCATCATATTGAGCTTTTGCTCGTTGATTAACATGGTTTGCTTGTGCTGCCACTGAGCCCACGCCTCTTTCGAAATCTCGTTATAGATGCGTTTGCCTAACTCACCCGGATACAGCTGGAAATCCTGGCCATCCGCTTCACGCTGCAGGAAAGTACAAAAAATCGTTCTGCTCATTAGTCATCCTCTTTAGTCGCCAGAAAGCTATGCAAGAGCCCCGGCCTTCAACTGTTGCAACAAGCGCTCCACGGGAGCCGCCAGTCCAACCGACGGCGGCTGCGCTAAGTTATACCAGAGTGCGCTGCCTTCATCCATGCATGCGCCAGATGAATCTATGCTAAGCCACATCGGCACAATATCCAGATGGAAATGGCTGAAAGTGTGGCGGAACGCGGTCAATTGCGTCAGATTATCATCCTTTATCCCACGCTGAGCCAGCCATTCGCGCAGCGCGGCCTCCTCTTCAAACTGCGGAAAACAGAATAATCCGCCCCATAAGCCGACCGGTGGACGCTGGGAAAGCAACACCTCGTTGCCGTGCTGCATCAGCAGGAAATAGCCCGTTCGCTCCGGAATGGTCTGCTTCGGTTTTTTGCCCGGATATTGTGCCCATGCATGATTTGCGTAAGCGATGCAACCGTTACTTAACGGACAAAGTTCGCATTTCGGTTTTGAACGGGTGCAGACTATCGCCCCCAGATCCATCATTGCCTGGTTAAAGCGCTCGACTCCTTTTGCCGGCGTGACCTCTTCACTTATCTGCCATAATCGTTTCTCAACCTCTTTTTTCCCCGGCCAGCCGTTGACCGCATAGCAGCGGGCCAGCACGCGCTTCACGTTGCCATCGAGAATCGGGTAATGCTTGCCAAGGGAGAGGGATAAAATCGCCCCGGCCGTGGAACGCCCGACGCCGGGCAGCGCCGCCACTTCATCAAAGGTTTGCGGAAATTCGCCGCCGTGCAGGCTCGCCACCTGCTGCGCCGCCTTATGTAAATTGCGCGCGCGGGCGTAATAGCCCAGGCCGGTCCAGAGATGCAGCACTTCATCCAGCGGCGCCTCGGCCAGATCGATAACCGTCGGGAAGCGCGCCATAAAGCGTTCAAAATAGGGAATAACCGTGGCGACCTGCGTTTGTTGCAACATCACCTCGGAGAGCCATACTTTGTAAGGCGTTTTACCCATTTGCCATGGCAGGGTTTTACGCCCGTATTTGTCGTACCAGTCCAGCACCTGGGCTGAAAATTGCGTGGCGAGAAAAGTCAAAGCTACAGCTCCGGAATCGCGATATCAGGGTGGCAGATTGCAGCATAAGGGCGACAGGCTGTAAACCCTTGCATCCGTCGGTTAACTTTGGATAATGCCCGTTTTCCGCACACTCTCACAAGCAGACCTAACTTTTATGAAAAACGACGTCATATCTCCGGAATTCGATGAAAACGGCCGCCCGCTGCGCCGTATTCGTAGCTTCGTCCGCCGCCAGGGCCGCCTGACCAAAGGGCAGCAGCATGCGCTGGATAACATTTGGCCGGTGATGGGCGTTGAGTTCAACGATGCGCCGCTCGATTTCGCCGCGCTGTTTGGCCGCAATGCGCCGACGACGCTGGAGATAGGATTCGGCATGGGCGCTTCGCTGGTGGCGATGGCGAAAGCCAGGCCTGAACAGAATTTCCTCGGTATCGAAGTGCACTCGCCGGGCGTCGGCGCTTGCCTGGCCTCCGCCGAAGAAGAGGGCGTACACAACCTGCGCGTGATGTGTCACGATGCGGTCGAAGTGCTCCACACCATGATTGCGGATAATTCTCTTAACATGGTGCAGCTGTTTTTCCCTGACCCGTGGCATAAAGCGCGGCATAATAAACGCCGTATCGTACAGGCGCCTTTTGCGGAGCTGGTAAAAAGCAAGCTCAAGTTGGGCGGCGTCTTCCACATGGCGACCGACTGGGAGCCGTATGCCGAGCATATGCTGGAAGTGATGTCATCGCTGGAAGGGTATCGTAACCTGTCAGAAAGCAACGATTATGTACCGCGCCCGGAATCGCGTCCGGTAACCAAATTTGAACAGCGTGGTCATCGTCTTGGCCACGGCGTATGGGACTTAATGTTCGAGAGGGTGAAATAATGGCAAAGAATCGTAGCCGTCGTCTGCGTAAAAAAATGCATATCGACGAGTTTCAGGAAATCGGTTTTTCCGTCGCATGGCGTTTTCCGCAAGGGAGTACTGAAGAGCATATCGATAGCACCGTCAATGACCTGATTGAGGAGGTGATTGAGCCGAACAAACTGGCGTTTGACGGCAGCGGTTACCTCTCCTGGGAAGGGCTGATCTGCATGCAGGAAATCGGTAAATGTACCGAAGAGCATCAGGCTATCGTGCGTAAGTGGCTGGAAGAACGCGGGCTGACCGATGTGCGCACCAGCGAACTTTTTGACGTCTGGTGGGACTAAGTTTGACAAGGGTCGGCAACTGCCGACCCGTTTTGTCTTAAGGGAGTTTTATGATGCGCAAAACGCTGCTGGCGGTGGCGCTGTCCGTTACCGCTCTGTCCGCGCACGCGGACTACCAATGTAGCGTCACGCCGCGTGACGACGTGATCCTCAGCCCGCATCAGGTGCAGGTCAAAGGGGAGAACGGCGATCTGGTGATTAAGCCGGACGGCAATCTGACCTATAACGGAAAACAGTATCCTCTGACTGCGGCCCAGCGCGAGCAGGCCGAGGACTATCAGGCCGGCTTGCGCAGCAGCCTGCCGTGGATTGATGACGGCGCGCGTTCACGCGTCGAAAAAGGGCGTCAGGCGCTGGATAAAATCATTACCGAACAGGTTGGCGCCAGCAGCAGTATGCATGGTCGTCTGACCAAACTTGACGCGCAGCTGAAAACCCAGATGAACCGCATTATTGAACGTCGCAGCGACGGCCTCACTTTCCATTACAAAGCGATCGATCAGGTGCGCGCCGACGGCCAGCAACTGATTAATCAGGCGATGGGCGGTATTCTGCAGGACAGTATCAACGAGATGGGCGCGAAGGCGGTTCTGAAAGGCGGAGGCAATCCGCTGCAGGGGATCCTCGGCAGCCTCGGCGGCCTGCAAACGGCGATTCAGGATGAATGGAAAAATCAGGAAGCGGATTTCCAGAAATTTGGCAAAGACGTTTGTAGCCGGGTCGTCTCCCTTGAAGACAGCCGCAAGGCGCTGGTGAGTTCCCTGAAATAACGTTCTTTGCGGTGTGCCGCGGCTCTCGCCGGGGCACACCGCGTACACCTCTCAGGCGCGTCCGTGCGATACGCGGGAACGGCGGGCCAGCGAGTCAATAATCACCGCAATCGCCAGCACGCAGCCGGTAATGATGTAGCGCAGCGATGACGGCAAATTCAACAACGTCAAACCATTCGAAATCGACTGAATCACGATGATCCCCAGCAGAGCGGACCAGGCGCTGCCGCGCCCGCCGAACAGGCTGGTGCCGCCGATAACCGCCGCCGCAATGGCGTTCAGGTTCACGTCGCCGGTCCCGGCCTGTTGGCTTGCCGAGGCCAGCCGGGAAGCGGCCAGAATACCGCCGAAGGTGGCGAACGTGCTACAGAGCACAAAGGCGCTGACGTAAATAGCCCGCACGTTGATCCCCGAACGGCGTGCCGCTTCGCGGTTGCCGCCAACGGCAAACATGGAGCGCCCCCATTTCGTCCGCTTGAGCGCATAGTTGAGCAGCATCACGAAGGCGACGAACAGGCCGAAAATCCACGGCACGCCGCGCCCGAGATTGAGATAGAGCACGGCGGCTTCAAAAATCACCGTCAGCAGAATCGCGCGCAACAACAGCGAGCTGACGGCTTCCGCCGACAGGTTCGCCGCCAGGCGGCGCGTACGCGTTTTGAGGCCAAATATCAGCATCGCCAGTCCGGGCAACAGCGCCATAAGATGAGAGAACCAGCCCGGCATCACCAGTAGCTGGCCAAAGCGCACCAGCGGCGAGGCGTAGGGCAGGTTAATGCTGCCGCTGGGACCGAGAATATACAGCTGCAGCCCGAGCAGCGCCAGCAGACCGGCGAGCGTCGCCACGAAGCTCGGCATGCCGACGCGGTTATACAGCAGAGCGTAAAGCAGCCCGACGGCGAGACCGCACAGCAGCGCCACGGCAATCGCCGCGGCAACCGGCCAGCCGGCATTAACCCACAGTACGCCAACGATCGCCGAAGAGAGTCCGCTCATTGAGCCCACCGAAAGATCGATTTCGCCGAGCATCAGTACGCAGACGATCCCCAGAGAGATAAATCCCACGGTAGCGCAGTCAAAAAGCAGGTTAACGAGGTTATTGGGGGCGATATAGACCGGGTTGAGCCAGGTGAAAACCAGGGAGATAACGATCAGCCCGGCGATGACCGGCGCGGTACCCAGATCGCCGGTTTTGATACGATTGATCTGCGCACGTACCACGCCGAACAGGCCGTCGTTGTGCCGGACGCGCTCATCGCTGCGATCAAGAGCGGGGCGGGATGCTGTCTTGCTGTTCATAAAATTAAATCACTCCGCAAGTGCCAGACTGCGATTTCCGTTCGACGCGACGTGACACGGCATTTTCTGTTGCACCGGTAATGGCCGCCACCAGATCCTGGTTTGAGGCGTCGGGGGTAAAGATGCCTTTATTGCGTCCGAGCCGCAGCACCACGATGCGATCGGCCACCGCACGGACATCTTCCATGTTGTGGCTGATGATAATGACGCCGAGGCCGCGCTCGCGAACGCGCTCAATCAGATTGAGCACTTCCGCCGTCTGGGCCACCCCGAGCGCGGCGGTGGGCTCATCAAGCATGATGATTTTCGGGTTCATCAGCAGCGAACGCGCAATTGCCACCGTCTGGCGCTGGCCGCCGGAAAGCGAGGCAATCGGCTCGCGCACCGACGGGATTCTGGCCGCCAGCTCCTGCAATAACGTCCATGCCCGTACCTCCATCGCCACTTCGTCCAGTTGCAATGGCGAAATCTCGTGGCCTAAAAACAGGTTCGCGACGACGTCGAGATTTTCGCACAGCGCTAAATCCTGAAAGACCGTGGCGATACCGTACTCCAGCGCCTTGCCCGGACTGTCGAGAGTGATGACCTTGCCGTCAAACTCAATAGTGCCGGTCGTGGGCTGGTGTACGCCGGCGAGAATTTTCACCAGCGTGGATTTTCCCGCGCCGTTATCGCCCACCAGCGCGACCACTTCGCCGGCATGAACCTCCAGCTCGATATCCGTCAGGGCGGAGACCGCGCCGAAGTGCTTAGAAACATGACTCAGTTTCAAAATAGGTTGCCTGGTGCTGGCGACAATGTCTTGTTGTTGCGACATAAAAAAGACCTCAATGATGGCGAAACTACGCCCGTCGGCGACGACGGACGCAGGGGCAGCATTACTTCTCAATACCTAATTTCTGGCAGGCCGCGGTGTATTCACCGGTACACACCTGAGCGTAGGTCTGGATCTTTTTATCGAAAATTTCCGCTTTGATATTTTTGGCGGTGATGACCGCCGGGGTAAACAGCTGAGAAGGCGTGTTGTACAGCGTGGTGCTCGCCTGCGGTTTCTTACCCTGCATGAGTTCCACGGCCACTTTCGCCGCCGCGGCGGCAACGATTTCTGACGGTTTGGAGATGGTGTTGTACTGGTCGCCAGCGATGATGAGCTGCAGCGCGGCAATCGTCGCATCGTTACCGGTGACCGGCGGAACCGGCTGTACGCCGGCGGCTTTAAAGGCGGCAATGGCGCCGCCGCCGGTGCCGTCATTGGCCGCGACGACGCCTTTAATTTTGTCCCCGAAGCGGGTTATTTGCCCGGCGGCCCACTCCTGCGCTTTTGGCGGCGCCCATTCCGGCGTATCAAACTCCGCCAGCGTTTTATACCCCGACTCTTTCAGGCCGCGATGGATACCGTCGCGAATCAACCCGGCGGCGGCATCGGTCGGCGAGCCGTTAATTTGCAGAACGCCGGCATCTTTCGCCACGCCGCTCGCTTTCAGATGGTCGACCAACGATTTAGCAATCGCATAGCCGATACCTTCGTTATCAAACGAGACGTAAAAATCGGCAGGCTTGCCGGGGATCGGGCGATCGTAAGCGATCACTTTAACATCCTGAGCCTGGGCATTTTCGACCAGCGCCGCCGCCGCGGAGGAGTCCACCGGATCGAGGACGATAATTTTCGCCCCCTGGGCAATGACCGAATTGAACTGCTGCTGTTGCAGCGTCGCGCTGGCGTTAGCGTTTTGATAAATGACCTTACACTCTGCACACAGTTTGCTCATTTCCGCTTTGAAACCGGGGAAATCATGCTGCTCATAACGCGTGGAGGCCTGGTCGGGCATGAGAAATGCCACGGTAGCGGATTCGGCGGCTTGCGCCGAGGCGGCGATACCACCGGATATGGTGGCGAGTGCGATAAAAATATTACGGTAATTCATTATATTACCCTCTTTTTTATATGCTTGAGCCCGCCGGCCGGAGCCGACGTCATAAAGACTTTTTTAATAAGAGTTACTAATAATTCACATGTAGGATACTTCGGTTTTACATTTGCTCAACCGATGAAGCAGGATTACCACCGCGCTAAAACGGAGTCAAGAAATGGAAAAAAGTCGATGCGGATTTGTGATTGGCTGCAAAGAATTGCATAAAAAACGATCGGGCAATTTGACCGGTTCGCGGACAAAAAACGGACGGAGAAGTGGGGGAGCAAAGAACAACCACGGACGGTCGAGGACCGCCCGTGGGGATTACTCTTCGCTGAGAAACAGTTCCAGCAGCGAGTTTAAAAACAGCTTGCCGTGCTCGGTTATCTGCCAGTTGTGCTCATCTTCCGCCAGGTAGCCTTGGGCGATGGCGGCATCAATTTGCGGCCGGATCACGCATTCTTCCAGACCGGTATAGCGGCTGAATTCACTGCGTGGCGCCGCTTCCAGCAGACGGAAGCGGTTCATAAAGAACTCGAAGGGTTTGTCGGCGGCTGCCACGTCATGCTGGCGCTCGAGGTAGCGACCTTCCATATAGCCCCGCGGATGGCGCGTTTTTGCCGTACGCAGAATGCGCCCGCCCGGGAAGGTGATTTTCCCGTGCGCGCCGCAGCCGATACCAAGGTAGTCGCCAAAACGCCAGTAGTTGAGGTTGTGCTGGCACTGGTAGCCCGGCTTCGCGTAGGCCGAGGTCTCATACTGCTGATAACCTGCCGCCGTCAGCAGACGATGTCCCTGCTCAAAGATATCCCACAGGGCGTCGTCATCCGGCAGCACCGGCGGACGGGAGCCAAACAGGGTATTCGGCTCAATGGTCAGCTGATACCAGGAGAGATGCGGTGGATTCAGCTCGATGGCCTGACGCAGATCGTCCAGCGCCTCTTCCAGCGACTGGTCCGGCAGGCCGTGCATCAGGTCGAGATTGAAGCTGCGCAGCCCGAGACCACTGGCCAGTTGCGCCGCCCGTTTCGCCTCTGCGGGGCCGTGAATGCGGCCCAGGCGTTGTAGTTTCGGTTCGCTAAAGCTTTGCACGCCGATGGAGATGCGGTTGACGCCCGCCCGCTGGTACTCCACGAAGCGATCGGCCTCCACGGTGCCTGGGTTGGCCTCCATGGTGATCTCCGCACCCGCGGCCAGCGGCAGGCAGTCGCGCACGCCGTCGAGCAGGGTTTGCATCGCCGGCCCGGAGAGCAGGCTCGGCGTTCCTCCACCGATAAAAATCGTGCCGATCTCACGTCCCTGGGCGTAGGCGGCATCGGCCCGCAGGTCGGTCAGCAGATGCTGCACATAATCGTCGTGCGGCACCTCGCCTTTTAGCGCATGCGAGTTAAAGTCGCAGTACGGGCATTTCTGCACGCACCAGGGAATATGAATATACAGGCTCAGAGGCGGCAAATTAGCCATTACGTAATGCTTCCAGTAACAGTTTTAACGCGCGTCCGCGATGGGAAATCGCGCTTTTTTCTTCACGGCTCAGCTCCGCCGCGGTCTTGCCCTCGGACGGAACAAAGAAAATCGGATCGTAGCCGAAACCACCGTTGCCCGCCGCCTGACGGGTAATGACCCCGGGCCAGCTGCCGTGACAAACAACCGGCGTCGGGTCGGCAGCATGGCGCAGATAGACCAGCACGCAGTGGAACTGCGCCTGACGCTGGTCGTCCGGGACCTCCTTCAGGGCATCGAGCAGCTTTTCCAGGTTCTGCTGGTCGCTGGCGTCTTCCCCGGAGTAGCGAGCAGAATAGATCCCCGGCGCGCCGCCCAGCGCATCTACCGCAATCCCTGAGTCGTCGGCAATTGCCGGTAAACCGGTTATCTGCGCGGCATGACGGGCTTTCAGAATCGCATTTTCGATAAAGGTCAGTCCGGTTTCCTCGGCGGAATCTACGCCCAGATCGGTTTGCGCAACGATATCCAGTCCAAAATCTTCCAGCAGCGAGGCTAGCTCGCGAACTTTCCCGGCGTTACCGGTGGCGAGAACAACTTTTTGCATCATTAATCCTGTCTATTTTGTCAGTGCCGCGACCGCAGTCGGGATCTGTTGCGGGTTGATGATTTTTATCTGTTTGTGGCGGCCAAGCTCCCCTTTTTCAAGCAGAACCTGGCTTTTCGCGACACGAAACTGTTTGGCGAGGAATTTAACCAGGTGGGCATTGGCCTGGCCATCTACGGGGGGAGCGGTAATGGCGACTTTCAGTTCGTCGCCATGTAAACCAACGATGCTGTCACGGCTGGCCTTGGGCTGAATATACAGCCGCAACACCAGCCCGTCGGCGCAGGCTTCGACGGCACTCATAGCGCCATCCACAGCCCCGGAAGCAGGACGTTACCCGTCGCCTGCAGCAGTTCGGCGATGCCCATATTGACCACGTACAGCAGCAGCACCAGCACCATCGGCGAGAAGTCGATACCCCCCATCGACGGCAGCATTTTGCGGATCGGGCGCAGCAGCGGATCGGCCAGTTGCATCAGAACAAACTCCACCGGACTACGACCCTGGCTTACCCAGCTCATGATAGCCATCAGCAGCAGCACCCAGAATATCAGCAGGCCGACGGTCTTTATCAGAATCAGCAGCGCGGAGATCCAGATAATCGGCTGGAAGGTGACCACCATAAACAGCACGATGGCTTTCACGACGCAGAGAATAAAGGCGACCAGCAGCGAGGAGCTGTCGATGGGCCCCATGGCCGGGATAATGCGTCGCAGCGGCCCCACGACAGGCTGGGTGACCTTAACGATAAACTGCGAAAACGGGTTGTAAAAATCGCAGCGTGCCCACTGCATCCAGACGCGTAGCAACATGATCATCGTGTAGAGTTCAATGACCGTTGCCAGCAGGAAAGTCAACGTCTTCATGGCGTTCCTCAGATTCCTTAATTTTTGCTGTAGTCGCGCGCACCGAAAATTGCGGTACCGATGCGCACCATCGTGCTTCCCGCCGCGATTGCGGCTTCCATATCATCCGACATGCCCAAAGACAACGTATCGACCGTAGGGTATTGCGTTTTCAATCGCGCAAATGCTACCGCCATTTGTTGGGCCACGGCAAACTGCCTTACATATTCTGACTCAGGCGCCGGAATAGCCATTAACCCGCGTAGCTGCAGGTTGGGCAGAGCGGCAATCTCCGCTGCCAGCGCATCCAGCGCTGACAGCGGAAGGCCCGACTTGCTCTGTTCGTCACTAATGTTTATTTGAATCAAGACATTAAGCGGCGGAAGATGCGAAGGGCGCTGCTCGCTAAGCCGCATGGCGATTTTCAGACGATCGACGGTGTGGCACCAGTCAAAATGTTCCGCCACCAGACGACTTTTGTTGGACTGCAGCGGCCCGATAAAGTGCCACTGCAGCGAACAGGTGCCCGCTTCCTGGAAGTAGCGGATTTTTTCCACCCCTTCCTGGACGTAGTTTTCGCCAAAAGCCACCTGGCCTGCGGCTATCGCTTCTTCAATCGCACTCGCAGGCTTAGTTTTACTCACTGCAAGCAACGTAATTTCTTCTGGAGCGCGGCCGCAGCGTGCGGCAGCGTCTGAGATTTTGTCCCGGACCTGTGCCAGGTTATGCGCAATATCGTTCATATTCCGAGGATGTGTTATGGAGCTGGAAGAAATCGTGGCCCTTAGTGTAAAGCATAATGTCTCCGATCTACACCTGTGCAATACCTCGGCAGCGCGCTGGCGTCGGCAGGGAAAGCTTGAGCCGGCGCCATTTCACACGCCGGATATCGTGAAATGGCTTGATACGTGGCTCGATGAGCATCAGCGCGCGCACTGGCTGGCCAACGGACAGGTCGATTTTGCCTTAGCCCCCGTCGGCGTACCGCGCCTTCGTGCCAACGCATTTTCTCACGCTCAGGGGATTTCGTTAGCGCTGCGCCTGTTGCCGGAAAGCTGCCCCCGGATTGAGGCGCTGCATGTGCCCGCGGCGCTGACGGAACTGCTGAATGAAGAAAGCGGTTTGATTCTGGTAACCGGCGCCACCGGCAGCGGTAAGTCGACCACGCTGGCGGCGATGGTCAATCATCTCAACCAGCAGCGCGAAGGGCATATTCTGACCCTTGAAGATCCGGTGGAGTTTGTCCATCACAGCGAGCGATGTCTGATTCAGCAGCGTGAAATCGGGCGCGACTGCCCCTCTTTTTCCTCGGCGCTGCGGGCGGCACTGCGCCAGGATCCCGATGTGATTCTGCTGGGTGAGCTGCGCGACAGCGAAACGATCCGCCTGGCGCTGACCGCTGCCGAGACCGGACATCTGGTGATGGCCACGCTGCATACCCGAGGTGCGGCGCAGGCGATTGAGCGACTGGTGGATGTCTTCCCCGCGCAGGAAAAAGAACCCATACGTAGCCAGCTAGCGGGAAGTTTATGTGCGGTGCTGGCACAAAAATTACTGCCGACAGCGTCAGGGGGAAGAGTTGCGCTATACGAGCTTTTGCTGAACACCCTGGCGGTAGCGAATTTGATCCGCGAAGGGAAAACTCATCAACTGCCGGGGGTGATGCAAACCGGGCAACAAGCCGGCATGCTGACTTTTACGCAAAGTTTTCAACAGCGTGTGGCAGCGGGCCTGTTATAAGCGCCGTTTTAATATCCAGTTGTCATGCCAGTGCGTTGTTATCGTAATGTTTTATGAATGTTTGCGGTTATTAGGGATGAATATCACATACGACTAAATGACTACGTCAAATTAATGACCCCCATGAAATGGTAGTTGACATTTTTCTCGCAAAATAAAGAAAAAAATAAGATTATCTTTTGACACTTTTCATATGTTCGACTTATGCTGTTTATGGAGATAGGACGTTTCCTATGAAATATTTTTTTAAAATGTAAATTTATTAATTTTTTGTAATTTTAAGTTTAATTCATTTAACCGCTACGATGGTGGGTATTTGCTAAGGAGAGTTTTAAGTGATTAATTTTTCAGGCAATTCATCCAATTCTTGTCAGATTGTTTTTATTACTCATCCGTCAATTCAGAGTAAGGCGTTTGCCACTTACCTGACCGATACTTTGTCGGTTATGGTGACGCTTCATAATATTAACAAACCGCTAACTCAACGGTTGCCGAAAGAATCAGTAATATTATTTGATATTGCTGTATCGAATAAAAAGCTCAATGGGCTGTGGCGAGATCTTATTCGGTCTTATGCGGAAAATCCGCGACTGCTGATTATCAATAGCGCACAAAAATATGAGCTTTATGAAATGACGCAGTGGCCTGCGCTGTACGGCGTTTTCCGCCATGACGATGATGAATCGCGTTTAATTGAGGGCGTTAAGGCCGTACTTAATGGCGAACAGACGGCTGAATTGAGCGTGATGCACCCGGCGATGTATGCCGTGGATCAGACATCGCTGCCGACGGAGAGGTCGCCGCTGACCGAGCGTGAATGTGAAATTCTCAATGAATTACGCTGCGGCGCAACCAATATGGATATTGCTCGTGCGCTGTTTATCAGTGAAAACACGGTACGCACGCATCTGTACAATGTTTTCCGTAAGCTGAGCGTAAAAAACCGCACCCAGGCCGTCAGCTGGGCGAATGAACATTTGCGTCACTAGGCATTAAGACAGGCGAAAGTGCGATGGCGCCACTTTGCAGAAGTGGGCGCCATCATCATGGCGAGCGGGATCAGAAGCCCTGCTCGAAGTAGCTTTCCAGGATTATCACCGCAGAGGCTGAATCAATACTGCCTTTGTTCAGGGCGCGGAACCCGCCGTGCTCAAACAGCCCGGCGCGGGCTTCTACCGTGCTCAAGCGCTCGTCGTGCAGCGTGATTTTCACCCCAAAGCGGCCGTGAATTTTATTGGCGAAGTTACGTGCGCGCGCGGTGAGCGGCTGCTCAGTGCCGTCCATATTCAACGGCAGGCCGACGATGACCGCCTCTGGTTGCCACTCTTTAAGCAGCTTTTCGATAACGTTCCAGTCCGGTTTACCGTCCTGCGCTTTCAGCGCGGGAAGAGGGCGTGCGGTACCGGTAATGCGTTGGCCGACCGCAACGCCGATGCTTTTGGTGCCGAAATCAAAACCTAATAATGTTCCGCTCATTATGCGTGCCCCGCTATGCCGGGCATCGTCACAATATCAATACCGATCAGTTTCGCCGCCTCGCGCCAACGCTCGGCAATAGGCGTTTTAAACAAAATATTCTGATCCGCCGGGGCCGTCAGCCAGGCGTTATCAAGGATTTCCTGTTCCAGCTGACCCTTTTCCCAGGAGGAATAACCCAGCGCAACCAGGACGTTAGCCGGTTGCTTGTCCGTACCGAGCGTTTCCAGTACGTCGCGGGAAGTGGTGATCACCGTGTTATCGGAGATGCGGATGCTGGAGGAAAAATCAGAAGGCGGTGAGTGCAGAATAAAACCGCGATCTTCCGCCAGCGGCCCGCCGAGCATCACCGGCTTATCCAGACGAATCTCCGGATTGCGCGGTTCAGCGACAATGTTTAACTTTTCCAGAATTCCGTCAATCTGCAAGTTTTCCAGCGGCTTATTGATGATAATGCCCATGGCGCCATCGTCGTTGTATTCGCAGATATAGACCACGGAGCGGCGGAATATCGGATCCTGAAGAGCAGGCATGGCAATCAGAAAGTGATGCTGTAAATTCATTGTCAGAGGTTCTGTTCCTGGTTCAAAAAGCAGCACCCAGTATGCGGGTAAAGCAAGGACCTGTCGATTCAACTTTATCTTTCAGGCGACAGGGGCGTTGATTTCCTCGCTCAACCCGGTCACATAGTGGACTATGCTCCCGGGCACTCGCTGCGTCATCGCCTGCCTGTAGCCTGAAATCTTTCGTTGAATCTCGCGGCGTATCTTTCAGGCGACCGGGGCGTTGATTTTCTCGCTCAACCCGGTCACATAGTGGACTATGCTCCCGGGGGCTCGCTGCGGCAGCCGCCCGATGTCATTTATTTATTGAGGCGCTTCTCGATAGCGTCCATCAGCATACCGGTGATGGAGATCGGGAACGCCGCTTCAATTTCGCGTACGCAGGTTGGGCTGGTGACATTAATTTCCGTCAGACGATCGCCGATGATATCCAGACCGACGAAGATCAGCCCTTTGGCTTTCAGCGTCGGCCCGACGCGGCGCGCAATGGCCCAGTCGCTATCGCTCAGCGGACGCGCTTCGCCGCGGCCGCCGGCCGCAAGATTTCCACGGGTTTCCCCACCCTGCGGGATACGCGCCAGGCAATAAGGCACCGGCTCGCCGTCGACAACCAGCACGCGCTTATCGCCATCTTTAATGGCCGGCAGGTAGTTCTGCGCCATGCAGTAACGGCTGCCCAGCTCGGTCAGCGTTTCCGCAATCACCGGCAGGTTCGGATCGCCCTCTTTTACGCGGAAAATAGAGGCGCCGCCCATACCGTCCAGCGGTTTGAGAATAATGTCGCCGTGCTTTTCCCAGAAGGCTTTCAGCTGGGCTTTATTGCGGGTCACCAGCGTTTCCGGCGTCAGATCGGCAAACCAGGCGGTAAACAGCTTTTCGTTACAGTCGCGCAGGCTCTGCGGTTTGTTGACGATCAGAGTGCCTTTATCTTCGGCACGTTCAAGAATGTAGGTCGCGTAAATAAACTCGGTATCAAACGGCGGATCCTTACGCATCAGAATGACGTCGAGATCCGCCAGCGGCAGATCCTGCTCGCCGGTAAACTCGTACCACTTATCGTAATTCTGCTCCACGCTCAGCTTACGCGTACGGGCGCGGGCGTCCCCGTTGATTAAGTACAGGTCGTTCATCTCCATATAATGGAGTTCATAGCCGCGACGCTGGGCTTCCAGCAACATAGCGAAGCTGGTGTCTTTCTTGATGTTGATGGTTGCGATGGGGTCCATCACGATGCCGAGCTTGATCATTGTTATTCTCCGTTAACGCTTCAACCTAAGTCGCCAAAACGCACCTGCAGGGCGGTAATGGCAGTGAGCGCAGTTGTCTCTGTACGCAGAACGCGCGGTCCCAACAGAATATCAGTAAACTGGTAGCGAGCGGTCATCGCTATCTCTTCCGCTGACAGGCCGCCTTCCGGGCCAATCAGCAAACGAACGCGTTCAACCGGCAATGGCAGCGTGTTGATACTGGCGCTGGCGCGCGGGTGTAGATTGAGCTTCAGACCATTATCCGCTTCAGCGCACCAGGCCTCCAGCTGCATCGCCGGGCGAATCTCCGGCACCACGTTGCGGCCGCTCTGCTCGCAGGCGGCGATGGCGATTTTCTGCCACTGCTGGATCTTTTTCTGCAAACGTTCGGCGTCCAGTTTAACGCCGCAGCGCTCGGAAAACAGTGGCGTTATGAGGCTTACACCGAGTTCAATCGATTTCTGGATGGTGAATTCCATCTTTTCGCCGCGCGACATCACCTGGCCCAGGTGAATATGCAGAGGGGATTCGCGATCGTCTGTTTCGCTGCCGATCACGTCAACTAACACGTTTTTCTTGCCGGCTTCGGCGATCACCGCCTCGAAAACCTGATTGCTGCCGTCAAAAAGCTGGATGGCCTGGCCTTTGCCCATACGCAATACGCGGCCAACGTGATTGGCGGCATCGTCAGAGAGGGCGATTTGACTGCCTACGGTAATAGGTTCCGGGTGGTGGATGCGAGGGATGCGCATGCTGGGTATTCCGTTCTTCGCGCAGGCGCCGCTTTTCCATTTCGTGGGAACGCGGCGCCTGCAAATTAACAATTGCCGCTAGTGTAGGTTAGCTCTTTTGCGCCTGGCAAGCTCGCTGGACGTACGGATTGTGGTTGCCCTGTACTTTAGCGATGCGCTCGTCGCGTTCGCACTCCCAGGAGGTGACCGGATACAACTTATCCCAGGCGGTAAAAAGCTGGGTTTGCTGGCGGGAGAGGGTCAGCTGATAAGTATCGCGCATATAGAAGTAGGTACGGGCGATAGCACCGCGGGCGCGGGCGGGCGGCTCGGCAACCTTATCCTTAAAGTCGACCTTCATGGCGCACTGGCCGTACTGGCCTTCGCCGCCGTTCCACTGACCATACATAAAGTTGGCGCGGTCGCCGTTAACTTCGCCCACGGCCGGCTGCAGGTTGTGCATATCGCTTTCCATCTGGCGATAGACCGGGTCTTTGGCGCAGTTTTTCCGCCCGCCGTCCTGCCAGCACTGGCGCTGGTGGCCAAACTGCCAGGCCGGAACGACGTGCTCCCACTCGACCCGACTGGCGCGGTTTTCATTTTTACGCACTTTATAACCGCAAGATTCCAGATCGATAACGCCTTTTTTCCCCTGCCAGTCGATTTTACAGCCGCAGTAGAAATCGCCGGGGGCATCGGCATTGACCTTTACCCCGGCGGCTTTCGCCTGGGCAAAACTGGTGATTCCTTCGGCCGCGACCTGGCCGCTACAGGCGGCGGTCAGAAACGCCGCGGCAAACACATAAATACGGGACATCGTGAACTCCGTGTCAAAACGAGCCCGCAACGTAGCGAATGCGATTGTCAGATGCAATCAGTCAGATCAGAAAATTTCCAGTTGTAGCCGATATTTACTCTTCGGCGACCAGCAGATCGCCGCAGCGAACGCAGCGGTAAGTCGCTTCACCCCGAACGACGCGGTTGTGGCGACGGACGGTGAGCTGATGCTGCTGGCACTGGCAGCGGTAAGGGAAGGTGTTCCGGCGAACGGAGTCGAGTTCGAAACGATGGGTGCGACGGGCGGCGACACCGAGCACGCTCTCCATCATCCATTTCCACTCTTTGCCGTGCGGCGCCACGCGGCCGAAGTGTTTCCAGACCAGCAGATGCGCCAGTTCATGCGGGACGACTTCATCGATAAAGGCCTGCTGGTTTTCCAGCAGCAGCACCGGGTTGAGGCGAATTTCGTTCTTTTCCAGCCAGGCGGTACCGGCGGAGGTGCCGCGCTGCTGGTAAACCAGGCTCGGTTCCGGGTATTGACGGTCAAGCCTGAGGTTGGCCTGGGCGAGCTTTTCCCGCAGGCTGCGCATAACGGCCTGCTGAATGGCGATGGGAATTCGGGGCGTTTTCATAGCGCCAGAGGATAGTGCGCCGTGACGGGGAGAGCAAGAGGCAGACGCTTCCTCCCGCCAGGGGAGGAAGCGTTAACGGTCAGTCGCGAGCGCCGATTTCGCGCAGCGGGCGGCCTTTCATCAGGTTACGTTCGATGTGTTCCAGCGAAACGTTTTTGGTTTCCGGGATAAGCCACAGCGTCAGCAGAATGAACAGGACGTTCAGACCGCCGTAGACCCAGAAGGTGTTCGCGCTGCCCAGCGAGTTAAGCATGGTCAGGAAGGTGGCGCCGACTATCATATTGGCGATCCAGTTGGTGGCCGTAGAGCAGGTGATGCCGAAATCGCGGCCTTTCAGCGGCTGAATTTCAGAACACAGCACCCAGATCAGCGGGCCAGCGCTCATGGCGAAGCCAACGATAAACATCAGCAGCATCAGTACGGCGAAGTACTGGGCGGTGGCTGAGTGAATACCCATGTGCATCATCGCGCCCAGCACGCCCATACCGGCGGCCATGACGATAAAGCCGAGGATCAGCGTCGGTTTACGCCCCCAGCGGTCAACCAGCCCGATAGCGATGAAGGTCGCCAGCACGTTGGTCAGACCGACGATGACAGTCCCCCACATCTGTTCGGTGGTATTGGCATAACCCGCCAGTTCAAAAATCTTCGGCGCGTAATACATGATGACGTTCATCCCGGTGAACTGTTGCATCACCTGCAGCAGGATGCCGAGGAACACGGCGCGGCGGAAGTTGCTGTTTTCTTTAAACAGCTCCCAGCCAGACTGCTTGATCTTCAGGCTTTCACGAATTTCATCCAGCTCGCGTTTGGCTTCAGCGCTGGTGTCGCGCAGGCGCAGCAGGACGCGTTCGGCGTCGACAAAGCGGCGTTTGGCCGCAAACCAGCGCGGGCTGTCCGGCAGGAAGATAACGCCAATCAGCAGCAGAATTGCCGGGATGATAATCACCCCCAGCATCCAGCGCCATGCGCCGCTGTAGCTGAAGGCGGTGTCCGACAGATAGGCGCCGAGGATCCCGATGGTGATCATCAGCTGATACATTGAAATCATGCTGCCGCGGATTTTTTCGGGCGCAATCTCCGACAGGTACAGCGGCGCGGTGTACGACGCGACGCCAACGGCCAGGCCGAGCAGCACGCGGGAGACGAGCAGCACTTCAACGTTCGGGGCGGCAGCGGAGAACAGCGAACCGGCGACGAACAGGATCGCGCCGATCATCAGGCTCTTTTTCCGCCCGAGACGGAAGGAGAGCCAGCCGCTGCCGACGGCACCGACGGCGGCGCCGAACATCATGGAGCTCACCACCCATTCCTGAGTATGAGCGCTTATCTGGAACTCGTTGGCAATAAAGGGTAAGGCACCCGCAATAACACCGATATCAAGGCCGAAAAGCAGGCCCGCCAGCGCGGCGAGGAAACAGACAAAGAACGTCATCGTTTTGTTCGAGCGCCCTTGTTTTTTGTTGTCAGGCATAACGCCCTCCGGTTGAGTTATTGATACTGTCGATGCTTAGGGTAGGAGAGTCTATCGCAAAAAAACGTGATATCAATCACGGCTGTGTAATCGGTTACACTAAGGTAAAGAAACGTAATCTATTAAAATCCATTAATTTCAAATAGATAAATTATTATAGCTGTACCTGAAAAAAGCGCTACTCAGACAACCCTGAAACATCATGCAATATGATGAAAAATTGTTTCACTAATCCGTAATCTTAGTTGTTTTTTGGCTACAGCTCTTATGTAATCGCTTTCATTTCAGGGGGCTGAAAAGGGATGCACGCCGTGACAATGTGGGGTGGCGGAGAGGGCGGAAGGGGAAAATAAAAAGGCCAGCACGAGGCTGGCCCTGGCAGGAAAAAACGTCGGGATTATTTCAGGCCGGCGGCTTCACGCAGCAGAGCGGCTTTGTCGGTTTTTTCCCACGGGAAATGTTCACGACCGAAGTGACCGTATGCTGCGGTCTCTTTGTAGATCGGGTGCAGCAGATCCAGCATCTGGATCAGGCCGTAAGGACGCAGGTCGAAGAATTCACGCACCAGCAGAGTCAGCTGCTCGGACGGCACTTTTTCGGTACCGAACGTTTCCACCATAATGGAGGTCGGTTCCGCCACGCCGATAGCGTAGGAGACCTGAATCTCACAACGGTCGGCCAGGCCAGCCGCAACGATGTTTTTCGCCACATAGCGTGCGGCATAGGCTGCAGAACGGTCAACTTTAGACGGATCTTTACCGGAGAACGCACCGCCGCCGTGACGAGCCATGCCGCCGTAGGTATCGACGATGATTTTACGACCGGTCAGGCCGCAGTCGCCCATCGGGCCGCCGATAACAAAACGACCGGTCGGGTTGATGAAGAATTTGGTCGCGCTGTTCAGCCATTCGGTCGGCAGAACCGGCTTGATTATCTCTTCCATCACCGCTTCCTGCAGGGATTTCTGATCGATGTCTTCCGCGTGCTGAGTAGACAGAACCACGGCATCGATACCGACGATTTTGCCGTCGTCGTACTGGAAGGTCACCTGGCTTTTCGCGTCCGGGCGCAGCCATGGCAGGGTGCCGTTTTTGCGCACTTCAGCCTGACGCTGCACCAGACGGTGAGCATAGGTGACTGGCGCTGGCATCAGAACGTCGGTTTCGTTGGTGGCATAGCCAAACATCAGGCCCTGGTCACCCGCGCCTTGCTCCAGCGGATCGGCGCGATCAACGCCCTGATTGATATCCGGGGATTGTTTACCAATCGCGCTCAGAACGGCGCAGGAGTTGGCATCAAAGCCCATATCGGAATGCACGTAGCCAATTTCACGAACCGTGTTACGGGTAATCTCTTCGATATCAACCCATGCGCTGGTGGTGATTTCACCGCCGACCAGCACCATGCCAGTTTTGACATAAGTTTCACACGCGACACGCGCTTTCGGATCCTGTTCGAGGATCGCATCCAGCACGGCATCGGAGATTTGGTCAGCAATTTTGTCTGGATGCCCTTCTGATACAGACTCGGACGTAAAGAGGTGTTTTGCCATGTTTTGTTTTACCTGTTAAGTATTTGTGTAGCTCATACTGTTGTGTGGATTTACTTTGATAGATGATTCTACCAAAGCTTTCAGGTAGTGACACGAGCAGTCTGAGTGTTAATCAGTATAGACGGATTAACTTCTGGATGGCTATTCTAGGTCGAATCTTAATCCCATTTCCAGCCTTTTTTGATGCAGGTCGCATTGTTGAAAAATAGAGGGTGGCAATTTTTCCTGCCATTCGCGGCAACTCGCCCATTTTTATTTTGCATTTTAGCCGGCTTATCGGTATAAAACGCCGCGCGCGGCTCATTAAAAAAAAGCGCACGAAGCCCATCTCGTGTCGCCACTTCCAGCCGGGTTAAGCAGTCTGTTTTTACAGAAATCCGCAGCGGTGTTTAGCGCCTTACTGCGGTATGTCTAGCTTTGGCTTGTCGCTGGCCCGTTTCGGGGTAGTGTGGAGGTGATATCAGATAATGAACCCACGTTTTTCATCCGACTCGTCGCGTCGTTCCGTCGCGCGTCGCTATCCCGCAATCTGCATCTCTTTCATGCAAATCAGCCGATGTTCTACCCGTCTCGGCGCTTCTCAGGATTCCAGAGCCGGCAGGCTATCTGAAAACTGAACAAGGGCGCTCTTGCTGTCGCAAGGGTTTTCTCGTGGTTTCTCCGGACTGTCATACTAAGTTCGGGTATGTGTTTTACTATGATATGAATAAGAAACCGGTCGCGCAGTCGCAAAGCCAGCACTATCTGCTGGGGTTTAGCACTGTTCATGGGTTGTTATCGCGTCTTCGGACTGCGATAGTAGTCAATATTACAATTTGAGGTTCGCTATGTCTGACGACATGTCTTCAGTTTCGCCTTCGTCAGCAGGCGAACACGGTGTACTACGTTCCATGCAGGAGGTTGCGATGAGCTCCCAGGAAGCCAGCAAAATGCTACGTACTTACAATATTGCCTGGTGGGGTAATAACTACTACGACGTTAACGAACTGGGCCATATCAGCGTTTGCCCGGATCCCGACGTCCCGGAAGCGCGCGTTGACCTTGCAGAGTTGGTGAAAGCACGCGAAGCGCAGGGGCAGCGCCTGCCGGCACTGTTCTGCTTCCCGCAGATCCTGCAACATCGCCTGCGCTCGATTAACGCCGCGTTTAAACGCGCGCGTGAGTCCTATGGCTACAACGGCGATTACTTCCTGGTCTATCCGATCAAGGTTAACCAGCATCGCCGCGTGATTGAGTCGTTGATCCATTCCGGTGAACCGCTGGGTCTGGAAGCAGGCTCCAAGGCGGAGCTGATGGCGGTACTGGCGCATGCCGGTATGACCCGCAGCGTGATCGTCTGTAACGGCTATAAAGACCGCGAGTATATCCGTCTGGCGCTGGTCGGCGAAAAGATGGGCCACAAGGTCTATCTGGTCATCGAAAAAATGTCGGAAATCGCGATTGTGCTGGAAGAAGCCGAGCGCCTGAATGTCGTTCCGCGCCTGGGCGTGCGTGCGCGTCTGGCCTCGCAGGGCTCCGGTAAATGGCAGTCTTCCGGCGGTGAAAAATCGAAGTTCGGCCTCGCGGCAACCCAGGTTCTGCAACTGGTTGAGATTCTGCGCGCGGCGGGGCACCTGGACAGCCTGCAACTGCTGCATTTCCACCTCGGCTCGCAGATGGCCAATATTCGTGATATCGCCACCGGCGTGCGCGAATCGGCGCGTTTCTACGTCGAGCTGCATAAACTGGGCGTCAATATTCAGTGCTTCGACGTCGGCGGCGGTCTGGGCGTGGACTACGAAGGGACGCGCTCGCAGTCTGACTGCTCGGTAAACTACGGCCTGAACGAATACGCCAACAACATTATCTGGGCGATTGGCGATGCCTGTGAAGAGAATGGCCTACCGCATCCGACGGTGATTACCGAGTCGGGTCGCGCGGTCACCGCACACCACACCGTGCTGGTCTCCAACATCATCGGCGTTGAGCGCAACGAATACACCGAAGCGACCCCGCCTGCGCAAGACGCGGCGCGTCCGCTGCAAAGTATGTGGGAAACCTGGCAGGAGATGCACGAGACCGGCAACCGCCGCTCGTTGCGCGAATGGCTGCACGACAGCCAGATGGACCTGCATGATATTCATATCGGCTACTCGTCCGGTACCTTCAATCTTCAGGAGCGCGCCTGGGCGGAACAGCTGTATCTGAACATGTGCCATGAAGTCCAGAAGCAGCTCGATCCGAGCAACCGCGCGCATCGTCCGATTATCGACGAACTGCAGGAACGAATGGCGGATAAGATTTACGTCAACTTCTCGCTGTTCCAGTCGATGCCGGATGCATGGGGTATCGATCAGCTGTTCCCGGTGATGCCGCTGGAAGGGTTGAACATGGTGCCTGAACGCCGCGCGGTGCTGCTGGATATCACCTGCGACTCCGATGGCGCGATTGACCATTACGTGGATGGCGACGGGATTGCCACCACCATGCCGATGCCGGAATACGATCCTGAAAACCCGCCGATGCTGGGCTTCTTTATGGTTGGCGCCTATCAGGAGATCCTCGGCAACATGCACAACCTGTTCGGCGATACCGAAGCGGTGGACGTATTCGTCTTCCCTGACGGCAGCGTGGAGGTTGAGCTTTCCGACGAAGGGGATACCGTGGCGGATATGCTGCAATATGTGCAGCTCGATCCGAACACGCTGTTGACCCAGTTCCGCGATCAGGTGAAAAACTCCGGCCTCGACGACGCGCTGCAACAGCAGTTCCTCGAAGAGTTTGAAGCGGGGCTGTACGGATATACTTATCTGGAAGACGAGTAACCGTTGTTGCCCGGTGGCGCTGCGCTTATCGGGCCTATGAATGTAGGCCGGATAAGGCGAAGTCGCCATCCGGCAGAATGCTATACTCACTTGAACCCGTATGAATTAACGGCGATAATTCGCTCCAATAAGCAATTTACGAATCAATCCCTTCCTCGTCGGGCCTAACGACGCGGAGGGGATTTTTTTTCATCTGTTTTTAATGTATCGACTGTAAAAGAGGTCAGGACATGAGCACTTTAGGTCATCAATACGATAATTCCCTGGTATCTAACGCGTTTGGTTTTCTGCGTCTGCCGTTGAACTTCCAGCCGTACGACAGCGATGCGGATTGGGTGATTACCGGCGTGCCTTTTGATATGGCGACCTCCGGGCGCGCGGGCGGCCGTCATGGCCCGGCGGCGATTCGTCAGGTCTCCACCAACCTCGCGTGGGAACATAACCGCTTCCCGTGGAACTTCGATATGCGCGAGCGTCTGAACGTGGTTGACTGCGGCGACCTGGTTTACGCCTTCGGTGATGCGCGCGAAATGAGCGAAAAACTGCAGGCGCATGCGGAAAGACTGCTGGCGGCCGGGAAGCGTATGCTCTCCTTCGGCGGCGACCACTTTGTGACCCTGCCACTGCTGCGCGCTCATGCGAAGCACTTTGGCAAAATGGCGCTGGTGCACTTCGATGCCCATACCGACACCTACGCCAACGGCTGCGAATTTGACCACGGCACCATGTTCTTTACCGCGCCGAATGAAGGCCTGATCGATCCGAACCACTCTGTGCAGATCGGTATTCGTACTGAGTTCGACAAAGATAACGGTTTTACCGTACTGGATGCCTGCCAGGTGAACGATCGTTCCGTGGATGACATCATCGCTCAGGTGAAACAGATCGTTGGCGATATGCCGGTGTACCTGACTTTCGATATCGATGCGCTGGATCCGGCGTTTGCGCCGGGGACCGGTACGCCGGTGATCGGCGGGCTGACCTCCGATCGCGCGATTAAGCTGGTACGCGGTCTGAAGGATCTGAACATCGTCGGTATGGACGTGGTTGAAGTGGCTCCGTCTTACGATCAGTCCGAGATCACCGCGCTGGCGGCGGCGACCCTGGCACTGGAAATGCTCTACATTCAGGCGGCGAAAAAAGGCGAATAAACCCTACGCGCTCACTGCTGCTGCGCGACGCATGCGCAGCAGCGTTCATTCGTGCTTCTTACTTAATGCCGTCTGCCTTCATGCGATCGCGGATATGCTGGGCACGCGCTTCGGAGGCCGGGTGATCGTCAAACATTGAGCTTTGGCGACCGGCTTCCAGCTTAGCCAGTTTCTCGAAGCTGGTGGCCAGCCCCACCGGGTTAATCCCGCGTTTACGCAGCAGATCGTAGGAGTAGTCGTCCGCTTCGGACTCCTGGCGCTGGGAGAACTGCGAGTTCACCAGTTTTTCGCCCAGATCGCCAAGCTGAGATTGCGACAGGCTGCCGACGATGCCGCCCGCCGAAGCGGCGGCGGCGCGAACGGCGTTGGTACCGAGCGCGACCTGCATACCTTTCTTCACGTGGCCGAGGGCGACGTGGCCCATCTCATGGCCGATCACTGCTTCAACTTCGTTATCGTCCATGATGTCCATCAGGCCGCTATAGACGCGGATGCAGCCGTTAGCCATTGCGAACGCGTTGACGTCCTTGGTTTCATACACTTTGTAATTCACCGGCTGACCGTTGATATTGTCGCCCAGCGCGGCGGCGATTTTGCTCAGGCGCTTGCTGTATTCGCTGCTGGCGGGCGAAATTGTGGCTTTGCTGTCCATCTCTTTGCAAGCCTGGTCACTTAAGCTTTTAACCTGGGCGTCGCTCAGGGAGTAAGCCTGAAAAGCTTCAGCGCCCGAACTGAGAAGGGCGTTGGAGTCCATGTTCTGGCATCCGGTGAGCGTTGCTGCGATCCCAAGGGCAAGAATAGTTGAGCGAATTTTCATTTTTATCTTCCACACTCGTACGATTTTCTGACTGAAAAAGGCAACAATAAGGTTGTCGCATCCTGTACAAATTATAAAGACTATTGTGTGACGCGGGCGAGAGGATTCCGTGGCAGCACAACGTGTTCCGGAGATTTCTTAAACCACAAAAGGATGCTCCATGTACATGCTTTCTCGCTTGGGTTACATTGTTGACACTTTTTTCTGGCGTAGCCCAAAACGCGCTCTCGTCAAGTCGTTAAGGGTATGGCCTTCAACAGTCCGAACTGGAGTCAAAATGTCCTCACGTAAAGAGCTTGCTAACGCTATTCGTGCGCTGAGCATGGATGCTGTACAGAAAGCCAAATCCGGCCACCCGGGTGCCCCGATGGGTATGGCTGACATTGCCGAAGTCCTGTGGCGTGATTTCATGAACCATAACCCGCAGAATCCGGCCTGGGCCGACCGCGACCGCTTTGTGCTGTCCAACGGCCACGGCTCGATGCTGATTTATAGCCTGCTGCACCTCACCGGTTATGATCTGCCGATCGAAGAGCTGAAAAACTTCCGTCAACTGCACTCTAAGACTCCGGGCCACCCGGAAGTGGGCTACACCGCTGGCGTTGAAACCACCACCGGCCCGTTGGGCCAGGGGATTGCTAACGCCGTGGGCATGGCTATCGCGGAAAAAACGCTGGCTGCGCAGTTCAACCGTCCGGGCCACGATATCGTCGACCACTTCACCTACGCCTTTATGGGCGACGGCTGCATGATGGAAGGGATCTCTCACGAGGTCTGCTCCCTGGCCGGTACCCTGAAACTGGGTAAACTGGTGGCGTTCTATGATGATAACGGTATCTCCATCGACGGTCATGTAGAAGGCTGGTTCACCGACGACACCGCGAAGCGTTTCGAAGCCTACGGCTGGCACGTGGTGCGCGGCGTTGACGGTCACGACGCTGACGCCATCAAACGCGCGGTAGAAGAAGCGCGTGCGGTTACCGACAAACCGTCCCTGCTGATGTGCAAAACCATCATCGGTTTCGGTTCGCCGAACAAAGCCGGTACTCACGACTCTCACGGCGCACCGCTGGGTGATGCAGAAATCGCGCTGACCCGCGAAGCGCTGGGCTGGAAACATCCGGCCTTCGAAATCCCGTCTGACATCTATGCGCAGTGGGATGCCAAAGAAGCCGGTCAGGCGAAAGAAGCGGCCTGGAACGAGAAGTTCGCGGCTTATGCCAAAGCCTTCCCGCAGGAAGCGGCTGAATTCACCCGTCGTATGAAGGGCGAAATGCCGGCTGACTTCGACGCCAAAGCCAGTGAATTTATCGCTAAGCTGCAGGCTAACCCGGCGAAAATCGCCAGCCGTAAAGCGTCGCAGAATGCGATTGAAGCGTTTGGCCCGCTGCTGCCAGAATTCCTCGGTGGTTCCGCTGACCTGGCGCCGTCCAACCTGACTCTCTGGTCTGGTTCGAAAGCGATTAACGAAGACATCGCCGGTAACTATATCCATTACGGCGTGCGTGAATTCGGCATGACCGCGATCGCCAACGGGATCTCTCTGCACGGTGGTTTCCTGCCGTACACATCCACCTTCCTGATGTTCGTGGAATATGCCCGTAACGCGGTGCGTATGGCGGCGCTGATGAAACAGCGTCAGGTGATGGTCTACACCCACGACTCTATCGGTCTGGGCGAAGATGGCCCGACTCACCAGCCGGTAGAGCAGGTGGCTTCCCTGCGCGTGACCCCGAACATGTCCACATGGCGTCCGTGTGACCAGGTGGAATCGGCGGTGGCGTGGAAATATGGCGTTGAGCGTCACGACGGCCCGACCGCGCTGATCCTCTCCCGCCAGAACCTGGCGCAGCAGGATCGTAGCGAACAGCAGCTGAAAGACATCGCTCGCGGTGGCTATGTGCTGAAAGAGTGCGCAGGTCAGCCAGAGCTTATCTTCATCGCCACCGGTTCTGAAGTTGAACTGGCGGTTGCCGCGTGGGATAAACTGACTGCCGAAGGCGTGAAGGCGCGCGTGGTCTCCATGCCGTCCACCGACGCGTTCGACAAGCAGGATGCGGCGTACCGCGAATCCGTACTGCCGAAAGCGGTCTCTGCTCGCGTGGCCATCGAAGCCGGCATCGCCGACTACTGGTTCAAATACGTCGGCCTGAACGGCGCTATTGTTGGCATGACCACCTTCGGTGAGTCTGCGCCGGCAGAGCTGCTGTTCGAAGAGTTCGGCTTCACCGTTGACAACGTGGTCGCTAAAGCGAAAGCGCTGCTGTAGTCGTTATCTGCCCGGTTATCCGGGCGATAACCGCAGAACAAGCCGGGATAAACGCCCGGCTTTTTTTCGCCCCGTTATTCCCGATAGCCGCCGACAGATTGCGTATTATTCCAACCAAAATGTGATTTATGTCAGATAACTCACTTCTTCCGCTGGACAGACATTCCTTTTATTCCTCGTTTCGCTTATTCTAGCTGAAGCGTTTCAGTCGTTTAAATGTTCGACAATTAATCAATCAGTCGCAGTTTGCGACGGGTAAGGTTTCCCTTCGGGCGTTGCTGGATTACTCTGTCAGCCATCTCAAATCAGGGACAACCTTGCAGGAGACCTATGACCATACGCATCGCGATTAATGGCTTCGGTCGCATAGGACGCAACGTGGTTCGCGCTTTATATGAATCCGGGCGTCGTGCGGAAATCACCGTGGTGGCAATCAACGAGCTGGCGGATGCGGCGGGCATCGCGCATTTGTTGAAATATGACACCAGTCATGGGCGCTTTGCCTGGGATGTTCGCCAGGAGAGAGAGCAGCTTTACGTCGGCGATGATGCCATACGTCTGCTGCACGAACCTTCGATTGAGGCGTTGCCCTGGCGGGAGCTGGCGGTTGATATTGTTCTCGATTGTACCGGCGTATACGGCAGCCGCGAACACGGCGAAGCCCATATTCGGGCAGGGGCGAAGAAAGTGCTCTTTTCCCACCCCGGCAGCAGCGATCTCGACGCAACCGTTGTATTTGGCGTCAACCATGATGAGTTGCGCCCGGAGCACCGTATTGTCTCTAACGCCTCCTGCACGACCAACTGCATTATCCCGGTCATAAAACTGTTAGATGATGCCTACGGCATCGAGTCAGGAACGGTAACGACAATCCACTCCGCCATGCACGATCAACAGGTGATCGATGCTTATCATCCGGATCTGCGCCGTACGCGCGCGGCCAGCCAGTCGATTATTCCGGTTGATACCAAACTCTCTGCGGGGATCACGCGAATTTTCCCGCAGTTTAACGACCGTTTCGAGGCGATTGCGGTCCGCGTACCGACGATTAATGTGACGGCAATTGACCTTAGCGTGACGGTGAAAAAACCCGTAAAGGCTAACGAAGTCAACCAGTTGCTGCAAAAAGCAGCACAAGGTGCATTTCATGGTATAGTTGACTATACGGAATTGCCGTTGGTCTCGATAGATTTCAACCACGACCCGCACAGCGCTATCGTTGATGGCACGCAAACCCGGGTCAGTGGTGCCCATCTGATCAAAACATTGGTCTGGTGTGATAATGAATGGGGCTTTGCTAACCGGATGCTCGACACGACGTTAGCGATGGCCGTTATTGGTTTCAGGTGAGACATCCCTGCGCAACATTGCTCGCGATGGAGCGCATGGCGTCTGCAAAACTTTAAGAATCATTGAGAGGATTCACCATGTCTGTAATTAAGATGACCGATCTGGATCTGGCTGGTAAACGCGTTTTTATCCGTGCCGATCTGAACGTACCAGTCAAAGACGGGAAAGTAACCAGCGACGCGCGTATCCGTGCTTCTCTGCCGACCATTGAGCTGGCGCTGAAACAGGGTGCTAAAGTGATGGTTACTTCTCACCTGGGTCGTCCGACCGAAGGCGAGTACAACGAAGAATTCTCTCTGCTGCCGGTTGTTAATTACCTGAAAGACAAACTGTCTAACCCGGTACGTCTGGTTAAAGACTACCTGGATGGCGTTGAAGTGGCTGCCGGTGAACTGGTCGTGCTGGAAAACGTTCGCTTCAACAAAGGCGAGAAGAAAGACGACGAAGCGCTGTCTAAGAAATACGCGGCGCTGTGCGACGTGTTTGTGATGGACGCTTTCGGTACCGCACACCGCGCTCAGGCTTCCACTCACGGTATCGGTAAATTCGCCGATGTTGCGTGCGCAGGCCCGCTGCTGGCGGCTGAACTGGACGCGCTGGGTAAAGCGCTGAAAGAGCCGGCTCGTCCGATGGTTGCTATCGTGGGTGGTTCTAAAGTTTCCACTAAACTGACCGTGCTGGATTCCCTGTCTAAAATCGCTGACCAGCTGATCGTCGGTGGCGGCATCGCCAACACCTTCGTTGCCGCTCAGGGCCACAACGTCGGTAAATCCCTGTACGAAGCTGACCTGGTTGACGAAGCGAAACGTCTGCTGACCACCTGCGACATCCCGGTTCCGACCGACGTTCGCGTGGCAACTGAGTTCTCCGAAACAGCGACCGCAACGCTGAAATCTGTTACTGACATCAAAGATGACGAGCAGATCCTGGACCTCGGCGACGTTTCCGCACAGAAACTGGCTGAAATCCTGAAAAACGCGAAAACTATTCTGTGGAATGGTCCGGTCGGCGTATTCGAATTCCCGAACTTCCGCAAAGGGACTGAAATCGTGGCTAACGCCATCGCTGACAGCGAAGGTTTCTCCATCGCCGGCGGCGGTGACACCCTGGCCGCGATTGACCTGTTCGGCATTGCGGACAAAATTTCCTACATCTCCACTGGCGGCGGCGCATTCCTCGAATTCGTGGAAGGCAAAGTTCTGCCAGCAGTAGCCATGCTCGAAGAGCGCGCTAAGAAGTAATTCAGTTCAGGCGGGGTAACCCGCCTGTTTTTCAGCGCGCTTAAAGGCTCGCGAACCTTCTTCAACGGTCGAAGATACAGATACAGGATTAAGTAACATGTCTAAAATTTTTGATTTCGTAAAACCGGGCGTCATCACTGGCGACGACGTTCAGAAAGTGTTCCAGGTAGCTAAAGAAAATAACTTTGCTCTGCCGGCGGTTAACTGTGTGGGTACTGACTCCATCAACGCCGTTCTGGAAGCTGCTGCAAAAGTTCGTGCTCCGGTTATCGTTCAGTTCTCCAACGGCGGCGCTGCGTTTATCGCTGGCAAAGGCGTGAAAACTGACGTTCCTCAGGGCGCAGCAATCCTCGGTGCTATCTCTGGCGCACATCACGTTCATCAGATGGCTGAACACTACGGCGTGCCGGTTATTCTGCACACCGACCACTGCGCGAAGAAACTGCTGCCGTGGATCGACGGCCTGCTGGACGCGGGTGAAAAACACTTCGCTGCTACCGGCAAACCGCTGTTCTCTTCTCACATGATCGATCTGTCTGAAGAGTCCCTGCACGAAAACATCGAAATCTGCTCTAAATATCTGGCGCGTATGGCCAAAATGGACATGACGCTGGAAATCGAACTGGGTTGCACCGGTGGCGAAGAAGACGGCGTGGACAACAGCCACATGGACGCTTCTGCCCTGTACACTCAGCCGGAAGACGTTGATTACGCGTACACTGAGCTGAGCAAAATCAGCCCGCGTTTCACCATCGCCGCTTCCTTCGGTAACGTACACGGCGTGTACAAGCCGGGTAACGTCGTCCTGACCCCGACCATCCTGCGCGATTCTCAGGAATATGTTTCTAAGAAACACAACCTGCCGCACAACAGCCTGAACTTCGTTTTCCACGGCGGTTCCGGTTCTTCCGCTCAGGAAATCAAAGACTCCGTAAGCTACGGCGTTATCAAAATGAACATCGATACCGACACCCAATGGGCAACCTGGGACGGTATCCTGCAGTACTACAAAACCAACGAAGCTTACCTGCAGGGCCAGCTGGGCAACCCGAAAGGCGAAGACCAGCCGAACAAGAAATACTACGATCCGCGCGTATGGCTGCGTGCTGCACAGACGTCCATGGTGACTCGTCTGGAGCAGGCATTTAAAGAGCTGAACGCGGTAGACGTTCTGTAAGAAAAATCTTTTTCTTGCCCGAAAGCCCGCTGCACAGCGGGCTTTTTTTATGGTTGAACAACGCGATATCTCGCGGTGAACTGTGATCAACTTGGCAAAACACGGGCATATTGTTTACCCTTAGTTAACCTGTCACTGTACAGGTTTGGTTTTTTATTCCCCCTACGGGTATTCATAAGGAAGATTAAATGGAAGAGTTGAACGTTGGCGATAGCCTACACAACGCCAGTTCCTGGCTGGTGCGCAATCAGGAAGTCCTGCTGAGCTATGCCGTCAATATCGTTGCCGCTATCGCGATTATTATCGTCGGTATGATTGTGGCACGGGTCATCTCTAATACGGTGAACCGACTGATGCTGGCGCGTAAGATTGATGCGACCGTTGCCGATTTTCTGTCCGCCCTGGTGCGCTATGCCGTTGTCGCGTTCACCCTGATTGCCGCATTAGGCCGCGTAGGCGTGCAGACGGCATCGGTGATCGCCGTCCTCGGCGCCGCCGGTTTAGCCGTAGGCCTGGCGCTGCAAGGCTCGCTGGCGAACCTTGCCTCCGGTGTGCTGCTGGTGACTTTCCGTCCGTTCCGCGCAGGGGAATACGTTGATCTTGGCGGCACGGCGGGGACGGTGCTCAACGTGCAAATTTTCTCCACTACGCTGCGCACGGCTGACGGAAAAATCATCATCATCCCGAATAAGAAGGTGATCGAAGGCAATATCACTAACTTCTCGCGCGAGCCGGCACGCCGTAATGAACTTATCATTGGCGTGGGGTATGACTCCGATATTGAGCTGGTGAAGAAGCTGATCACCGATATTATTGAATCCGACGATCGCATCCTTAAAGATCGTGAAAGGGTTGTCCGTCTGAATGAACTCGGCGCATCGTCCATCAATTTTGTGGTACGCGTGTGGAGTAAAAGCAGCGATCTGCAAAACGTCTACTGGGATGTGCTGGAACGTGTGAAGCGCGATTTTGATGCCAACGGTATCAACTTTCCCTATCCGCAGATGGATGTGAATGTTAAAAGTCTCAAAGAGCCTTCTGAGTAATCTCCCCGGCCCGGCGTCTCCTGTCGGGCCTGTTATTAGCATCGCTAATAGTTAATAAATATTTTCCATTTCCTCTAATAAAAACGCTTCTGTATAGTCTGCGCTTATGACGAAAGAGTAGGGTTTTTATTATGCTATCTTATTATTTTCAGGGGCTTATGCTGGGCGCTGCGATGATCCTGCCGCTTGGCCCGCAAAACGCTTTTGTGATGAATCAGGGGATTCGTCGGCAGTATCATTTGATGATCGCGCTCCTGTGCGCCTTGAGCGATCTGTTGCTGATTTGCGCCGGTATTTTTGGCGGTAGCGCATTGCTGATGCAGTCGCCGTGGCTGCTGGCGCTGGTCACCTGGGGAGGCGTGGCCTTTCTGCTATGGTATGGTTTTGGCGCTCTGAGAACGGCGTTGAGCAGCAACCTGGAACTGGCCAGCGCGGAAGTCATGAAGCAGGGGCGCTGGAAAATTATCGTCACCATGCTGGCGGTCACCTGGCTTAACCCGCATGTCTATCTCGACACTTTCGTCGTGCTGGGCAGCCTGGGGGGACAGCTGGCCGTGGAGCCAAAGCGCTGGTTTGCGTTAGGCACCATTAGCGCGTCATTCCTGTGGTTCTTTGGCCTGGCGCTGCTGGCGGCGTGGCTGGCGCCACGCTTGCGTACTGCGCGAGCGCAGCGGATTATTAATGTGTTGGTTGGTCTGGTGATGGGGTTTATTGCGCTGCAGCTGGCGAAAGATGGTCTCCAGCATGTCCAGGCCCTTTTTTACCAGGCTTAGTCCGATGGACTTTCGCTGCGGACGCGTTAAGCTTGCAGACATGCGTCCGTAGACGGGCGACCCAATGTAAGATGGAGACACGACAGTGAAGTTAAAACTCATGGCCCTCGCGGCAGCAATCGGATTGAGTGCGGTGGCAGTACAGGCAAATGAATTGCCGAATGGCCCACACATTGTAACCTCGGGTACCGCCAGCGTCGCCGCTGTACCGGATATCGCCACTCTGGCGATTGAAGTGAACGTTGCCGCGAAAGACGCCGCATCGGCGAAAAAACAGGCCGACGATCGCGTGGCGCAGTATCTCTCTTTCCTCGAAAAGAATGGCATCGCCAAAAAAGATATCAACTCAGCAAACCTGCGTACCCAGCCTGATTACGACTATCAGAATGGCAAAAGCATTCTGAAAGGCTACCGCGCGGTGCGCACCGTCGAAGTGACGTTGCGTCAACTGGACAAGCTGAACGGCCTGCTGGATGGCGCGCTGAAAGCGGGTCTGAATGAAGTTCGTTCTGTTTCGCTGGGCGTTGCGCAACCGGATGCCTATAAAGATAAAGCGCGTAAAGCGGCCATTGATGACGCGGTACATCAGGCGCAAGAGCTGGCGTCAGGCTTCCACAGCAAGCTGGGACCGGTGTATAGCGTGCGTTACCATGTGTCGAACTATCAGCCGAGCCCGATGGTACGCATGATGAAGGCGGCCGATGCGGCGCCGGTTTCCGCGCAGGAAACCTACGAGCAGGCGACCATTCAGTTTGACGATCAGGTCGATGTGGTGTTTGAACTGCAGCCCGCTCAGCCCGCTGCGGCCCCCGCAGCGCCGGCTAAGCAGCCTGATGCGGCACAGTAAGCCATAAAACAAAAAGCCACTTCATCTGAAGTGGCTTTTTTATCACCGGCGTTTAGTCCTGGCGCAGCACCTTGTGGCCGTAATCGATCAATGCATCGGTGACCCGACGCATCATCCGGCTTTCCGGCGCGAAGCGGTGCCAGTAGAGCATCCGACGCTGAAACAGCCCCGGCGTGAGGTCGATAAGCTCGCCGCTGTTGAGCTCTTTTTCAATCTGCAGATGCGGGATCATACAGCAGGTGGTGCCCTGGCGCGCAAGCTGCACAAAGGCTTCAGAAGAGTTAACGATATGGCACGGGACGCTGCCCGGCGGCAAATCGAAGTTCTGCTGTAAAAACGCCTGATGCATATCATCCAGATGATCGAAAGCGACAACCGGCGCTTTCAGCAGCGCTGAGCGGGTGACGCCGTTAGGGAAATAGCGTTGCGCAAACTCTTTCGAGGCGACGAACAGGTAGTCCAGCGCCCCGAGTTGATCCACCAGACAGCTTGGCAGCGCCTGCGGCTGAATACTCACCGCGCCGACCACTTCGCCGCGGCGCAAGCGTTCCTGAGTTCGGGTTTCATCTTCCACCTGCAGATTGAGGCGGATAGGGGAGTCGGAAAGGACGTTAGACAGCGCGGGCAAAAGCCAGGTCGCCAGACTGTCGGCGTTGACCGCCAGCGACAGCAGCAGCGGCGTGGAGCCGGTCTGTTCATCGCCCAGCCACTCCTCTTCAAGCAGTTCAACCTGACGCAGCAGAGCCAGCAGTTTCTGTCCTTGCTCGGTCGGACGCGGCGGCACGGTACGGACCAGCAGCGGCTGGCCGAACATATTTTCCAGCTGTTTTATACGCTGAGAGACGGCGGACTGTGTAATGCATAGCTTCTGCGCGGCGCGCTCAAACCCACGTTCTCTGATCACCGCATCCAGCGCTTGTAATGTTCTGTAGTCCGGTCGTTTCATTATTCTGGCGTACCCCTATCACTTTTCATTAACTCGCACTATGACATAAATTCGCTTTTGATGAAGATGAAAAATGGTCTGTTCAGTTGTGTGACCGTGCCGCAGGGACAATTCCGCCCCCGGTGTTCTATAATGCGCCACAGGTATTCACATCTCGGACCATAATCATGACGCAAGATGAACTGAAAAAAGCAGTAGGCTGGGCGGCATTGCAGTATGTACAACCGGGCACCATCGTGGGTGTCGGCACGGGCTCCACGGCCGCGCATTTTATCGATGCGCTGGGCACCATGAAAGGGCAGATTGAAGGCGCTGTTTCCAGCTCTGATGCCTCCACCGAAAAACTGAAAAGCCTTGGCATTCCGGTTTTCGATCTTAACAGCGTGGACCGTCTGGGGATCTATGTTGATGGCGCTGACGAGATTAACGGCCATATGCAGATGATCAAAGGTGGTGGGGCGGCGTTAACCCGCGAAAAGATTATCGCCTCGGTAGCCGACAAGTTTATCTGTATCGCTGATGCCTCTAAGCAGGTGGATATTCTGGGCAAATTCCCGCTGCCGGTAGAAGTCATCCCGATGGCGCGTAGCGCAGTTGCGCGTGAGCTGGTGAAGCTGGGCGGTCGTCCGGAGTATCGCCAGGGCGTGGTGACCGACAACGGTAACGTGATTCTTGACGTGTTCGGCCTGGAAATTCTGGATGCCATCGCGCTGGAAAATAAAATTAACGGTATTCCTGGCGTCGTCACCGTCGGCCTGTTTGCCAACCGCGGAGCGGATGTGGCACTGATCGGAACCGCCGATGGCGTGAAAACCATCGTAAAATAATATAATTGGGGGGGCGAATGGCTCCCCCGCAAATATTTTTTCTCCAGGCTGAATTTGGTGACTTCTGTCACATTTATGTGCTATGCCTTAGTAACAATCTACCTTTTCTTTTCTTTCTGGTGTTTTGTCCTGTCATTTCCCTCTGCGTGATATTTCTTCAGGTCGTCGACGCAAACGTTCATATTGCCGCGATAGTTTTTTTTGATATGTTGCTGAGAAGAACTTTCGTTCGGCACGACATCAGATAAGACAAAACAGGACGGGGAAATGGCTAAGGTATCACTGGAAAAAGACAAAATTAAGTTTCTGCTGGTTGAAGGTGTGCATCAAAAAGCGCTGGAGAATCTTCGCGCGGCGGGCTACACCAATATCGAATTTCATAAAGGTGCGCTGGACAGCGAAGCGCTGAAAGCGTCGATCCGTGATGCCCATTTCATTGGCCTGCGTTCCCGTACGCATCTGACTGAAGAGATCTTCGCCGCAGCGGAAAAACTGGTGGCGGTCGGCTGTTTCTGTATCGGTACCAACCAGGTTGATTTAGACGCGGCAGCGAAACGCGGGATTCCCGTTTTCAACGCGCCGTTCTCAAATACCCGCTCCGTTGCTGAGCTGGTCATTGGCGAACTGCTGCTGATGCTACGCGGCGTACCGGAAGCTAACGCCAAAGCGCACCGCGGCGTGTGGAACAAACTGGCGGTCGGCAGTTTTGAAGCGCGTGGTAAAAAACTGGGGATTATCGGCTACGGTCACATTGGTACCCAGCTGGGTATTCTGGCTGAATCTCTGGGTATGCACGTCTATTTCTATGATATCGAAAGCAAACTGCCGCTGGGTAACGCCACCCAGGTCCAGCATCTCTCCGACCTGCTGAATATGAGCGATGTAGTCAGTCTGCATGTGCCGGAAAACGCCTCCACCAAAAATATGATGGGTGCGCAGGAACTGGCGCTGATGAAACCTGGCGCGCTGCTGATCAACGCCTCGCGCGGTACGGTTGTGGATATCCCTGCGCTGTGCGATGCGCTGGCGCGTAAGCACCTGGCGGGGGCGGCGATTGACGTCTTCCCGACCGAACCGGCGACCAACAGCGATCCGTTCACCTCGCCGCTGTGCGAGTTTGACAACGTCATTCTGACGCCGCATATCGGCGGCTCGACTCAGGAAGCGCAGGAAAATATCGGTCTGGAAGTGGCCGGTAAGCTGGCGAAGTATTCCGACAACGGTTCAACGCTCTCTGCGGTGAACTTCCCGGAAGTCTCTCTGCCGCTGCACGGCGGACGCCGTCTGCTGCACATCCACGAAAACCGTCCGGGCGTGCTCACCGCTATCAACCAGATCTTTGCTGCGCAGAGCATCAACATTGCAGCACAGTATCTGCAAACCACGCCGCAGATGGGCTATGTGGTGATTGATATCGAAGCTGAAGAAGATGTAGCTCAGCAAGCGCTGCAGGCCATGAAGGCAATCCCGGGTACCATTCGCGCCCGTCTGCTGTTCTAACTCCTTTTTTACCAGCGGGCAGGTCATCGACCTGCCCCTTTTCTCCTGATAGACCCTTCTGCAATTTCCCGTCGCCATACCAAACGCTTTGCGAGTCTTGCCGCAAACGGTGATTAAAGCCGATTGAAGTCGTTGTGCCTGAAAGAAAGGAATCTACGATAAAGACTCAGCGTGGGGCTGAAACGGGAAAGCCCCTACCGAGGCAGGGGCTCTAAAAGGAAAGGGACGATGATGAGACTCTTTATCATGCTGCTTATCCTGTTAATCATTGCCTGGCCGGTATATTAACAGAGAGAATGCAGGAGGGAGGTTCGCCTCCCTCACCCTTTACCCAGGAATTTAGGTGAAAAAATCAGCAATGTCAATTGTTCGGGCATTTTACCAGAGCCAGGTTTTTGACGGCGTGATGACTGCGGGCAGCGGGATATCCCACTGCTCCGTCGGCAGCGCGTCGACCTGTTGGCAATCATGAGCGTAGCCGACCGGCTGCAGGCGATGCTGCCGCCAGTTTTGCAGCGTCCGGTCGTAAAATCCGCCGCCCATTCCCAGGCGCTGTCCCGCGGCATCAAACGCGACCAGCGGCGTTACCAGTACATCCAGCTGGCTCAGAGGGAGGACATCCCGGACGTCGAGCTTCGGTTCGCGGATTTTCAGGCGATTCACCACCAGATCGCTGCTTGGGTGGTAGTGCAGAAACAGAAGATTGCCGGGGCTGAACGGATGAAGCACGGGGAGATACACCCGTTTGCCCGCCCGCCAGAGCTGATCAATCAGCGCCCGCGTATCCAGCTCGCCATCAAACGAAAGAAATACCGCGACCGTATGCGCGAGCAGAACCGGCGTATACGCCATCATTCTGTCCGCCGCCTGGAGGGCGAACTGCGTTTGCTGCTCCGGCGTTAACGCGCGTCGGCGTTGTCGGATCTGCTGGCGAATTTGCTGCCTGGTATAGGGGGGATCTGACAGTAGAGTCATACCTGAGTCTCATCGGTAAGCAAACGATACAAACAGGCGTAGTTTAATACACGACGGCAAAAGCCGAAAATTAACTTAGGGGGGATGAAACGAAAAAGAAGGGAATCTCCGAGATGCCGCCGCAGGCTGTAACCCTTGAACCCTTGGTTCAAGGTGAATGCGTCGTCACAGTTTTAAGGCTTCTCGGACGGACCGAGCATGCTCACCAACCATGGAGCGCCACATTCTTGTGGTATGAAATATCGGCTCAGGGGACTGGCCCGCTTGCAAACATCTCAGAGAAATTTTGTTCTTGCGCTTACTCTAACACAGTTAACTGCAAAGTGTTATTCAAACTTCGGCCCGGTTCTTTCGCTTATGCGACCTTGCTCAAGCAACGCTTGTTCGATGGTCTGCTGAAGCATCCGAATACGCTGTTCCATGTTGGAGGCGTAATCGCGGGTTTTCGCTTTTTCCTGAGTCAACTCGTAGCTGATGTTCAACGCGGCGATGAAGACCAACTGCTCAGTATTTGTGACTCTAGTGCGTTCTTTTAAATCTTGCAACCGCTGATTCAGGTCATCAGCTGCCTGATTCAAGGCATCCCTTTGTTCAGGCGGGCAATTCACACGCAGTGAACGGCCAAAAATTTGGAGATCGACGGGTTGTGCAGACATGCCACCTTCCTGCTGATTGACTGCGCGGCCTTCACGCCCGAATCCGGGGCTGCAAAGGGGCGACACTATAGCTACCCTGGTGCGAAGGTACAAGCCCTATTCTGGTTCACCAGGGTCCAAAGTGGTAGCATATCATGAATATTCCTCCCAACGATGACGAATGCGCATGTCTATACAGAACGAAATGCCTGGCTACAACGCCGTAGACCAGTTACTGAACCAACAGGGCGTGGGCTTAACCCCGGCCGAAATGCACGGTTTGATCAGTGGGATCCTGTGCGGCGGCAATAAAGACAGCAGCTGGCAGCCGCTGGTGCACGACCTGACAAACGAAGGCCTCGCATTCGGGCATGAGCTGGCCGAGTCTCTGCGCGCCATCCATTCCGTGACCAGCGACTCGCTGGAAGACGACGGTTTCCTGTTCCAGCTCTATTTACCGGAAGGTGACGCGGTCAGCGTGTTTGAACGCGCCGACGCGCTGGCCGGTTGGGTTAACCATTTCCTGCTCGGACTGGGCGTCACGCAGCCTAAACTGGATAAAATCAAAGACGACACCGGCGAAGCCATCGACGACCTGCGTAACATTGCGCAACTGGGGTACGACGAAGACGAAGATCAGGAAGAGCTGGAGATGTCGTTGGAAGAGATTATCGAGTATGTGCGCGTCGCTGCGCTGCTGTGCCACGAAACCTTTTCTCGCCAGCAGCCAACCGCACCGGAAGTTCGCAAGCCAACATTACACTAACGATAATTTGTTGAGGGGGCGTCATGACACAGCAGGAATTTCTTTCTCGTCGCCAGGCATTGCTGGCGCAGATGCAGCCAGGCAGCGCCGCGCTGATTTTCGCCGCACCGGAAGCGGTCCGCAGCGCCGATTCAGAATACCCCTACCGGCAGAACAGCGATTTTTGGTACTTCACGGGATTTAATGAGCCGGAAGCCCTGCTGGTGTTGATTAAAAGCGACGACACTCACAACCATAGCGTGCTGTTTAACCGCGTCCGCGATCTGACAGCAGAGATCTGGTTCGGCCGTCGTCTGGGGCAGGAGGCCGCGCCGTCAAAGCTGGGCGTCGACCGCGCTCTGGCGTTCAGCGAAATTAATCAGCAATTATTCCAGCTGCTTAACGGCCTTGATGCTATCTATTTTGCCCAGGGCGAATATGCCTATGCCGACAAAATCGTTTTCACCGCGCTGGAAAAACTGCGTAAAGGCGTGCGCCAGAATCTGCAGGCGCCCGGCTCAGTGATTGACTGGCGGCCGATGGTGCATGAGATGCGCCTGTTTAAATCGCCGGAAGAGCTGGAGGTGATGCGTCGCGCTGGCGAAATTTCCGCGCTGGCGCATACCCGTGCGATGCAGAAATGCCGTCCGGGCATGTTCGAATACCAGCTGGAAGGAGAAATTCTGCATGAATTCAACCGCCACGGCGCCCGTTTTCCTTCCTATAACACCATCGTCGGCGGTGGGGAAAACGGCTGTATTCTCCATTACACGGAAAACGAATCCGAGCTGCGCGATGGCGATTTGGTGCTGATTGACGCCGGCTGTGAATACCGCGGCTATGCCGGCGATATTACCCGCACCTTCCCGGTGAACGGTAAATTCAGCCCGGCGCAGCGCGAGATTTACGATATTGTCCTCGAATCGCTGGAAACCGCGCTAGAGCTTTACCGTCCTGGCACCTCGATTCAGCAGGTTAACCAGCAGGTGGTGCGCATCATGATTAGCGGTCTGGCGCGCCTCGGCATCCTCAAAGGGGATATCGACGAGCTGATGGTGAACAACGCCCACCGTCCGTACTTTATGCACGGCCTGAGCCACTGGCTGGGACTCGATGTCCATGATGTCGGCCGCTACGATGTCGATCGTTCGCGTCTCCTTGAGCCGGGCATGGTATTGACCGTCGAACCGGGTCTCTATATTGCCGTCGACGCCGATGTGCCGCCGCAGTATCGCGGCATTGGCGTGCGTATTGAAGACGATATTGTCATTACCGCAGACGGTAACGAAAACCTGACCGCTGGCGTGGTGAAAAAAGCCGACGATATCGAGGCGCTGATGGCGGCGGTGAGGCGGTCATGAGCGTCCTGATCGTTGGCGGAGGGATGACCGGGGCGACGCTGGCGTTAGCTATTTCCCGTTTAACCGACGGCGCGCTGCCGGTGCATCTGGTCGAGGCGGCGCCGCCGGATTCATCGCAGCATCCGGGGTTTGATGCCCGCGCGATTGCGCTGGCGGCGGGAACCTGCCAGCAGCTGGCGCGTATCGGCATCTGGCAAGGCATTGCCGATTGCGCGACGCCGATTCAGCGCGTCCACGTCAGCGACCGTGGGCACGCGGGATTCGTGACTCTCGAGGCGCAGGATTACGGTCTGGCGGCGCTAGGCCAGGTGGTGGAGCTGCACGATATCGGCCAGCGCTTGTTTGCGCAACTGCGCGAAGCGCCGGGGATTACCTTGCATTGCCCGGCGAAAGTTGAAGACGTCACCCGACGGGAGGAGGGCGTCAGCATGACCCTCGACAGCGGCGAGACGATTGAAGGCCAGCTGCTGGTCGCCGCCGACGGTTCGCGCTCCACGCTGGGCGCCCGCTGCGGCATGAGCTGGCAGCAGCAGCCCTACGAACAGCTGGCGATTATTGCCAACGTCAGCACGGCGTTGCCCCATGAAGGGCGCGCCTTCGAACGCTTCACCGAACAGGGTCCGTTGGCCATGCTGCCGATGTCGCACGGACGCTGTTCGTTGGTCTGGTGCCACCCGCAGTCGCGGCGCGATGAGGTGCTGGGTTGGTCCGACGCACAATTTTGCGAGCAGCTGCAGCAGGCGTTTGGCTGGCGGCTGGGGCGCATCACGCATGCCGGGAAGCGCAGCGTTTATCCATTGGCGTTGACTACCGCTACGCGTCCGGTTTCCCATCGCCTGGCGCTGGTCGGTAATGCGGCGCAGACGCTGCATCCCATCGCCGGGCAGGGCTTTAATCTCGGCCTGCGGGATGTGATGAGCCTGGCGGAAACGCTGGCGCAGGCCTGCGCTGACGGCCAGGATCCCGGCGATTACTCGCTTCTTTGTCACTATCAGGCGCGGCGAGCGGATGATAAGGCCGCGACCATCGGTGTGACCGATGGGCTGGTGCATCTGTTTGCTAATCGTTGGGCACCGCTGGTGGTGGGGCGCAACGTGGGTCTGATGGCGATGGAATTATTCACCCCGGCGCGCGACGCGCTGGCGCAGCGTACCCTCGGTTGGGTTCCTCGTTAAGGAGTTGAACGTGCAAAGTGTTGATGTTGCCATTGTTGGCGGTGGCATGGTGGGCCTGGCGGTCGCCTGCGGTTTACAGGGCAGCGGGCTGCGGGTTGCGGTGCTGGAACAAGCCGAGCCGCAGCCGTTAAACGCCGACGCGCCGCCGGCGCTGCGGGTATCCGCCATTAACGCCGCCAGCGAAAAACTGCTTACCCGGCTGGATGTCTGGCCGGAGATTATCGCCCGGCGCGCCAGCTGCTATCACGGAATGGAAGTGTGGGATAAGGACAGCTTTGGCCACATCAGCTTTGATGATCAGAGTATGGGTTTCAGCCACCTTGGCCATATTATTGAAAATACGGTCGTTCATCATGCGCTGTGGCAAAAGGCGCAGCGTTGTGCCGACGTCACGCTGCTGGCCCCGGCTCAGTTGCAGCAGGTGGCATGGGGAGAAAACGAAGCATTTCTCAGCCTGCAGGATGGCAAGATGTTGACCGCCAGGCTGGTGGTCGGCGCCGACGGCGCGAACTCGTGGTTGCGCAACAAAGCGGATATATCGCTGACGTTCTGGGACTATCGCCATCATGCGCTGGTGGCCACCATTCGTACCGAAGAGCCGCACCAGGCGATTGCCCGACAGGCGTTCCACGGCGACGGCATTCTGGCGTTTCTGCCGCTGAGCGATCCGCATCTGTGTTCGATAGTCTGGTCGCTAGCGCCGCAGGAAGCGCAGCGGATGCAGCAGGCCGACGAGGCGGTGTTTAATCAGGCGCTGAATATTGCCTTCGATAACCGGCTTGGTCTGTGCCAGCTGGCAAGCGAGCGTCAGACTTTCCCGTTGACCGGTCGCTACGCGCGCCAGTTCGCCGCCCATCGCCTGGCGCTGGTTGGCGATGCCGCGCACACCATCCATCCGCTGGCCGGCCAGGGGGTGAACCTGGGCTTTATGGACGCAGCGGAACTGATCGATGAACTCCGTCGTCTGCATGCGCAGGGCAAAGATATCGGTCAGCACTTGTACCTGCGTCGCTATGAACGTAGCCGCAAGCACAGCGCCGCGATGATGCTGGCGGGGATGCAGGGCTTTCGCGAAATGTTCTCCGGCAGCCACCCGGCGAAGAAACTGCTGCGCGATATTGGCCTCAAACTGGCGGATACGCTACCCGGCGTCAAACCGCAGTTGATCCGCCAGGCAATGGGCCTAAACGATCTTCCTGCCTGGTTACGTTAAGCGCGTCACACTTCTCTCTCCCGGCTCCGCGCCGGGTTTTCTCCTCTCATTTGAAATAATCTAATTTCACCCATTTTTTCGCATTAGTTTTATTAATGCCTCTCTTTTTTTGAAACAGAAATCAGGCCTCTTTTTTCGCATAAAATACCATCATGCTCGGTGTTGTCAGTCTCAGATGTTAATTTTATGTGGCTTAAATCGCTTTTTCCCAGTCAATAACTCTGTAGTCTTTTTAGCGACTTTTAGTCATAAGCTAATGTGATGTCCTGATTTAGCTTATGGTTTAGCGCCGGGTTCGGTGGTAAGTTCAGGCCAAAGAGAACGTTTGCGTCGGCACCTGGACATCGCGCCGACGGCGGATTTCCTGGTGCAAAATCGCCCCAATGACATCGCCCACCCCAGTAGCGGGTTCCGTTTTATTCGATGAGGAAAAGATGGCTCAACAGACTCCGTTGTATGAACAACACACGCTGTGCGGCGCTCGCATGGTGGACTTCCATGGCTGGATGATGCCGCTACATTATGGTTCCCAGATTGATGAGCACCATGCGGTGCGGGGCGACGCCGGAATGTTCGATGTTTCGCACATGACCATCGTCGATTTCCACGGCAGCCGCATTCGGGAGTTCCTGCGCCATCTGCTGGCTAACGACGTCGCGAAGCTGACGGTGCCTGGCAAAGCGCTGTATACCGGCATGCTTACCGCGTCCGCCGGCGTCATCGATGACCTGATTGTCTATTTCCTTCGCGAAGATTATTTCCGCCTCGTGGTTAACTCCGCCACCCGTGAAAAAGATCTCGCCTGGATTACCCGGCAGGCTGAACCCTATGGCCTTGAGGTGACGGTCCGTGACGATCTTTCGCTGATTGCCGTACAGGGGCCGCAGGCGAAAGCGAAAGCGGCAACCCTGTTCACCGACGCACAGCGTCAGGCTGTAGAAGGGATGAAACCGTTTTTTGGCGTGCAGGCCGGCGATCTGTTTATTGCGACCACCGGTTATACCGGTGAAGCCGGGTACGAAATCGCTATGCCGAATGAGCAGGCCGCTGATTTCTGGCGTGGCCTGCTGGACGCTGGCGTGAAGCCGTGCGGTCTGGGCGCTCGCGATACCTTGCGTCTGGAAGCGGGGATGAACCTGTATGGTCAGGAGATGGATGAAAGCATCTCTCCGCTGGCGGCGAATATGGGCTGGACCATTGCCTGGGAACCCGCCGATCGCGCGTTCATCGGCCGCGAAGCGCTGGAACTGCAGCGTGAAAAAGGTACCGAGCAACTGGTGGGACTGGTGATGACCGAGAAAGGCGTCCTGCGCGGCGGTTTGCCGGTGCGCTTTAGCGATGCAGACGGTAATCAGAAAGAAGGTATTATCACCAGTGGCACCTTCTCGCCGACGCTGGGCTACAGTATCGCGCTGGCGCGCGTACCGGCCGGTATCGGCGAGACGGCCATTGTGCAAATTCGCAACCGCGAAATGCCGGTAAAAGTGACTAAACCTGTTTTTGTACGCAACGGCAAAGCCGTGGTGTGATTCCCCCTTTTCTGGAGATTAATTGATGAGCAACGTACCAGCAGAACTGAAATACAGTAAAGAACACGAATGGCTGCGTAAAGACGCTGACGGCACCTACACCGTCGGGATCACCGAACATGCCCAGGAACTGCTTGGCGATATGGTTTTCGTCGATCTGCCGGACGTCGGCACAACTGTTGAAGCAGGCGACGACTGTGCAGTTGCCGAGTCGGTGAAAGCGGCTTCGGATATTTATGCCCCGATTAGCGGCGAGATTGTGGCGGTGAACGAAGAGCTGAACGACTCTCCGGAGCTGGTGAACAGCGACCCGTACGCAGACGGCTGGATCTTCAAAATTAAGGCCAGCGATGAAACACAGGTTGCGGCCCTGCTTGACGCGGCTGCCTATACGGCGCTGCTGGAAAACGAGTAAATATCTTACCCCTTCACGCTGCGGGCATCCGCTGCCGGCAGCGTGAATGATTTTTGTCTGTTCAGGTAAGTAAAGACACATACGATTCACTGCACGTTTCAGGAACCCTCGCTCATGACTCAGACTTTAGGTCAGCTTGAAAACCGCGGCGCCTTTATTGAACGTCACATCGGTCCGGATGCTCAGCAACAGCAGGAGATGCTGAATATCGTCGGCGCCGATTCGCTTAACGCTCTGACTGGCCAGATTGTGCCGCAGGATATTCAGCTGGCGACCCCTCCGCAGGTGGGTGACGCGACTACCGAATTCGCCGCGCTGGCGGAGCTGAAGGCGATCGCCGGTCGCAACAAGCGCTTCAAGTCTTACATCGGCATGGGCTACACCGCCGTGCAGCTGCCGCCGGTTATTCAGCGCAATATGCTGGAAAACCCGGGCTGGTATACCGCTTACACCCCTTACCAGCCGGAAGTTTCCCAGGGCCGCCTGGAATCACTGCTGAATTTCCAGCAGGTGACCCTCGATCTGACCGGGCTGGATATCGCCTCCGCCTCGCTGCTGGATGAGGCGACCGCCGGTGCTGAAGCGATGGCGATGGCTAAACGCGTCAGCAAGCTGAAGAATGCGAATCGCTTCTTCGTTGCCGCCGATGTACATCCGCAGACCCTGGACGTGGTGCGCACCCGCGCCGCAACCTTTGGCTTTGATGTCATCGTTGATGAGGCGGAAAAAGCGCTCGACCATCAGGACGTTTTCGGCGTACTGCTGCAGCAGGTGGGCACCACCGGCGAAGTTCATGACTACAGCACGCTGATCGCCGAACTGAAAGCGCGCAAAGTCGTGGTCAGCGTCGCCGCCGACTTCATGGCGCTGGTGTTGTTGACCGCGCCGGGCAAACAGGGGGCCGACATCGTCTTTGGCTCCGCCCAGCGTTTTGGCGTGCCGATGGGCTACGGCGGCCCGCACGCGGCTTTCTTTGCCGCAAAAGATGAATTTAAACGCTCGATGCCGGGCCGTATTATCGGCGTATCAAAAGATGCCGCCGGTAACACCGCGCTGCGTATGGCGATGCAGACCCGCGAACAGCATATCCGTCGCGAGAAAGCGAACTCCAATATTTGTACTTCCCAGGTACTGCTGGCAAACATCGCCAGCCTGTACGCGGTGTTCCACGGGCCAGAGGGCCTCAAGCGCATCGCCAGCCGTATCCATCGCCTGACCGATATTCTGGCCGACGGGCTGCAGAAAAAAGGACTCAGGCTGCGCCACGCCCACTACTTCGACACCCTGTGCGTGGAAGTGGTCGACAAAGCGGCGGTGCTGGCACGCGCCGAAGCGCTGGAAATTAACCTGCGCAGCGACATCCATAATGCCGTTGGTATCACCCTTGATGAAGCGACAACCCGCGAAGATGTGCTGAACCTGTTCCGCGCCATTATTGGCGACGATCATGGTCTGGATATTGAGACGCTGGATAAAGACGTGGCGCTCGACAGCCGCTCGATCCCGGAAAGCATGCTGCGTAACGACGCGATCCTGACGCACCCGGTGTTCAATCGTTACCACAGCGAAACCGAGATGATGCGCTACATGCATTCGCTGGAGCGTAAAGATCTGGCGCTGAACCAGGCGATGATCCCGCTGGGATCCTGTACCATGAAGCTCAACGCCGCGGCGGAAATGATCCCGATCACCTGGCCTGAATTTGCCGAGCTGCACCCGTTCTGCCCGGCGGAGCAGGCGGAAGGCTACCACCAGATGATCGCCCAGCTCTCTGACTGGCTGGTAAAACTGACCGGCTACGACGCCGTCTGCATGCAGCCAAACTCCGGCGCGCAGGGCGAGTATGCGGGCCTGCTGGCTATTCGCCACTATCACGAAAGCCGCCATGAAGGCCATCGCGACATCTGCCTGATCCCAAGTTCTGCGCACGGCACCAACCCGGCATCGGCACAGATGGCCGGTATGCAGGTTGTGGTTGTCGCCTGTGATAAAAACGGCAACATTGATCTTGCGGATCTGCGCCTCAAGGCGGAGCAGGCGGGTGAAAATCTCTCCTGCATTATGGTGACCTACCCGTCAACGCACGGCGTTTACGAAGAGACGATCCGCGAAGTGTGCGAGATAGTGCATCAGTCCGGCGGGCAGGTTTACCTCGACGGCGCCAACATGAACGCCCAGGTCGGCATTACCTCTCCGGGCTTTATCGGCGCGGACGTCTCGCACCTTAACCTGCACAAAACCTTCTGCATTCCGCACGGCGGCGGCGGTCCGGGTATGGGACCGATTGGCGTCAAAGCGCATCTGGCGCCGTTTGTTCCGGGCCACAGCGTGGTACAGATAGAAGGGATGCTGACCCGTCAGGGCGCGGTTTCCGCTGCACCGTTCGGCAGCGCTTCCATTCTGCCAATCAGCTGGATGTATATCCGTATGATGGGGGCCGAAGGGTTGAAGCAGGCGAGCCAGATGGCAATCCTCAATGCTAACTACATCGCGACCCGCCTGAAAGAGGCGTTTCCGGTGCTTTATACCGGTCGCGACGGTCGCGTGGCGCACGAATGTATTCTGGATATTCGTCCTCTGAAAGAAGAGACCGGTATCAGCGAGCTGGATATTGCTAAGCGTCTGATCGACTTCGGTTTCCACGCGCCGACGATGTCCTTCCCGGTTGCCGGTACTCTGATGGTTGAGCCGACGGAATCAGAAAGCAAAGTTGAGCTGGACCGCTTCATAGAGGCGATGCTGGCGATTCGTAGTGAAATCGATCGCGTGAAAGCGGGCGAGTGGCCGCTGGAAGATAACCCGCTGGTGAACGCCCCGCATACCCAAGGTGAGCTGGTGGCGGAATGGCATCATCCGTATACCCGCGAGCTGGCGGTATTCCCGGCTGGTCTGGCGAATAAATACTGGCCGACGGTGAAGCGTCTGGACGATGTCTACGGCGACCGTAACCTGTTCTGCTCCTGTGTACCGATGAGCGAATACCAGTAATCCACTGACTGGACTATCTTTTAAAGGCGCTTCGGCGCCTTTATTTTTTGGGGGAGAGGATGGCTATAGCACTGATTACCGGCGCCAGCCGCGGAATAGGTCAGGCGACGGCGCTGCTGCTGGCGCAGGAAGGGTATACCGTGGTGGTTAATTATCATCACGACATCGGTGCGGCGATGGCGGTGGTCAACGAGATCGTCGTCCTCGGCGGTAAAGCCGTTGCGCTGGGGGCAGATATCAGCGATGAGGCGCAGGTGGTGGCGATGTTTGACGGGATCGACCGTCTTGAGGAGCCGCTGACCGCGCTGGTTAACAACGCCGGTATCCTGTTTGCACAAAGCACCGTGGAAAACCTTACCGCTGCGCGGATTAATCAGGTGCTGAGTACCAATGTCACCGGTTATTTCCTCTGTTGCCGGGAGGCGGTGAAGAGGATGTCACATCGCCACGGCGGCAAAGGCGGGGCTATCGTTAATGTTTCATCGGCGGCATCGCGTTTGGGCGCGCCGGGGGAATATGTGGATTATGCCGCCTCGAAAGGGGCCGTGGATACGTTGACCACCGGACTGTCGCTGGAAGTGGCGGCGCAGGGGATTCGCGTCAACGGCGTGCGTCCCGGCTTTATCTACACCGGGATGCACGCGTCGGGCGGCGAGCCCGGGCGCGTGGATCGGGTGAAAGCGGGGCTGCCGATGCAGCGCGGCGGGCAGCCGGAGGAGGTCGCACAGGCCATCGCCTGGCTGCTGAGCGACAAAGCCTCTTATGTGACAGGTAGTTTCCTGGAGCTGGCCGGTGGCAAATAAGATGTGCGAACCCGGATGGCGGCTACGCCTTATCCGGGCTACAGCCGCTGGTCGGCGGCAAATAACGGCTACCATCCGGCACTTGTAGCCCGGCTAAGCGTAGCGCAAGCCGGGGATTATGATGCCAGTCACCGCCGCTCGGGCGAATGCGTTTTAGCAATGTTAAAAGCTGTAGAGAACTGTCTGTAAGGCGGGCAGTACCCTCCCCTCTGGCGAGGAGAGGGCGCTGCTGAGAGGGAATCAGAGATTTTCACCGTTGCTGGCAATGACCTCTTTATACCAGTTGAAGCTTTTTTTGCGCGAGCGGGACATGTCGCCGGTACCGTCGTCATGCTTGTTCACGTAAATAAAACCGTAGCGCTTGCTGTACTGGCCGGTGGTAAAGGAGACGCAGTCGATACAGCCCCACGGGGTGTAGCCCATCAGCTCGACGCCATCGTAAGTCACCGCTTTGATCATCTCTTCCACATGCGCGCGCAGGTAGTCGATACGGTAGTCGTCGTTGATGCTGCCGTCTTCTTCCACTTTGTCGTAGGCGCCGAAGCCGTTTTCAACGATAAACAGCGGTTTCTGATAGCGTTCGTACAGTTCGCACAGCGAGTAGCGCAGGCCCACCGGGTCAATCTGCCAGCCCCAGTCGGAGGCTTTGACGTGCGGGTTCGGTACGCTGCCTTCGAAGCCGGAGATGGCATCGCCGCTGCCGCCTTCCGCTTTGACCGCGTTGGTCATGTAGTAGCTGAAACCGAGGTAATCGCAGGTGCCTTCGCGCAGGATCTGCTCATCGCCCGCTGCCATCGCGATGTTAAACCCGCGACGCTCCCACTCATTGAGAACGTAGGTCGGGTAGTAACCGCGCAGCTGCACGTCGGTAAAGACGTAACGTTCACGCATCGACTCCTGAGCGAACATCACATCGTCAGGTTTACAGGAGAACGGATAGAGCGCCACCATTGCCAGCATACAACCGACCTGCATCTGCGGATTGATGCGTCGCGCCGCCTTCACCGCCAGCGCGCTGGCAACGAACTGGTGATGCAGCACCTGGTACATGGTCTCTTCCGGGTTTTTGTGATCGGTATAGACCACGCCGGAACAGCAGTAGCCGAACAACGGGGCGCGCCAGTTGCGCTGGTTATTGATCTCGTTGAAGGTCATCCAGTATTTCACTTTGTGCTTATAGCGCTCGAAGACCACTTCGGCGAAGCGCACAAAGAAATCGACCACTTTGCGGTTGGTCCAGCCACCGTACTGCTGCACCAGATGCAGCGGCATTTCGAAGTGGGAGAGGGTGATAACCGGCTCGATGTTGTACTTCAGCAGCTCATCGAACATGTCGTCATAAAACTGCAGCCCCTCTTCGTTGGGCTGAGTTTCATCACCCTGCGGGAAGATACGGGTCCAGGCAATGGAGGTACGAAAACACTTGAAGCCCATTTCGGCAAACAGCCTGATGTCTTCTTTGTAGCGGCCGTGGAAGTCGATGGCTTCGTGGTTCGGGTAGTATTTCCCGGCTTCCACTTCATGGGTGATTTCGCGTGGAACGCCGTGGGCGCCGCCGGTCAGCACATCGCAAATGCTCGGGCCTTTGCCCTCTTTATTCCAGCCGCCTTCCACCTGGTGTGCCGCGACCGCGCCGCCCCATAAAAAGTCTTTTGGTAAGGTGATTTTTTTCATCTTTGCTCGTCTCGTCAAATAGCATCTGTTGGCGAGTCTAACAAAGGGGAAATAAATGTCACGATATAACAATTTCCCTCAGCTGGAATATGTTACATCGAAAAAACAGGGTGTTATTTTCAGCTGAGTTTACGGGCTAATTTACGCCCCAGGGATTCCAGAATATAAATAACCGGAATTTGGGTGGTAATATCATACACGCCGCCGATGCGGGTTTGCGGGACGTGCCAGGAGAGGTTAAAGTCCGCCAGCTTCGCCAGTCGGGAGTGCTCATGGCTGGTGACCGACATCACCTTGCAGTTATGCAGGCTGAACTGGCTGGCGAAGCGGAGAATCTCTTCGGTCTCCCCGGAAACGGACAGGACGATCGCCAGCGCGTTACGCGCCATGTCGTTGGTGACCGGGAAATAAGGGTCGTCGATATGATTGCTGAATTTCCCGACGTTGGAGAAAAAGCGTGCGCCATATTTTGCCAGCGCGCCGGAGGTGCCTGCGCCGACAAATATAATACGTTCCGATGCGAGAATAATATCGACGGCGCGCTCGAGTAAATGATCAAATTCGTCATTGTTGACGCTTTTAAAAAAACTCATAATTTCGCTGGCGCCGATATTTGCCTGTTGAGGCTGGTTCTGCTCAAGATATAATTTAAAGCGGACGCGAAACTCCGAGTAGCCTTCGCACTGCAGCTTACGACAAAAGCGCAGGACGGTGGTCGTCGAGACCCCGGCGGCTTCTGCCAGCTCGCGGATGGTCATATACATCACTTTGTCACGATTTTTAATGACGTAGTGGTAGACCATCATCTCAAGATTATTGAGACTGGCGATCGCGGCGTGGGAAAACATACTCACAGTAATAACTCACAATTCATCATAACCAGGATGGAATTATACCATGCAGCCGAATGACATAACCTTTTTTCAGCGCTTTCAGGACGACATCCTCGCCGGGCGTAAAACCATCACCATTCGTAATGCCGCCGAGTCGCATTTTAAAACCGGCGACGTGCTGCGCGTCGGCCGTTATGAAGATGACGGCTATTTTTGCACGATTAGCGTGACGGCGACGTCCACGGTGACGCTCGACAGCCTCACGGAACGCCATGCCGAACAGGAGAATATGACCCTCGCGCAGCTGCGGCAGGTGATTACGGCGATCTATCCCGGCGAAGACCAGTTTTATGTTATTGAATTCAAAAAGCTTTGATAGAACAGCGAACGGCTGTTAGTTGAAATTTTAATGTAACGTTATGATTTTACAATGTTTACAAATATTCATCTTTTTATTTTGGCTAACAGGTGTTCACTGGAATCATTCTCAGTTACCCTAGACGGGCATTGAAAGCGTTCTTGTTTTCGGAGTCAAATATGGTTCGCAAACCATTAATCACGCAGGGTTATTCTTTGGCAGAGGAAGTTGCCAACAGTATCAGTCACGGTATCGGGCTGGTGTTTGGCATCGTCGGCCTGGTCCTCCTGCTGGTGCAGGCGGTAGACAGCAATGCCAGCGCAACGGCGATAACCAGCTATAGTCTGTACGGCGGCAGCATGATTATGCTGTTCCTCGCCTCCACCCTCTATCATGCGATTCCTCATCAGCGAGCCAAGCAGTGGCTGAAAAAATTCGATCACTGCGCCATCTATCTGCTGATTGCGGGAACCTATACGCCTTTTCTCCTGGTAGGGCTCAATTCACCGCTTGCGCGCGGCCTGATGGTTGTCATCTGGAGCCTGGCGCTGCTGGGGATCTTGTTTAAGCTCACCATTGCGCACCGCTTTAAGGTCCTCTCTCTGGTGACCTATCTGACGATGGGCTGGCTGTCGTTGATTGTGGTTTATCAACTGGCGATCAAACTGGCGGCTGGGGGCGTCACGCTGTTGGCGGTCGGGGGCGTGGTGTATTCGCTGGGGGTTATCTTCTACGTCTGCAAGCGCATTCCTTATAACCATGCTATCTGGCACGGTTTTGTGCTGGGCGGCAGCGTATGTCACTTCCTGGCTATTTATTTGTATGTCGGCCAGGTATAAATAAAACGTCGCATCATCGGGTAACTCCCCGGCGGCGGGGCTACAGGTCCACGCAGTCCGGGGTGGTGCTGGCCGGGTTATAGCATCAACATCGCTATTACCCGGAAACGAAAATCTACTCTTCTTCCAGCGAGTATGGCAGTGGGACGATGTTTAATGTGCCGGCATCATCGCGCACGCGGAATACGCTGTCTGGCTCCATATCGTTATTCATCACCACCTGCACCAGCAACTGACCATCATCCAGCAGCACCGCCGCCAGCACGGTGCCGGTCCGGCGCCAGTTTTCACCCATTTTCAGTTCAAGATCTTCTCCGGCTTCCGGGACACGGCTCGCCTTTCCGGCCAGATACCACAGTGCGCGTTTGTTTGCGCCGCGGAATTTCGCCCTGGCGACCATTTCCTGGCCGGTATAGCAGCCTTTTTTGAAGCTGATACCGCCCAACGCCTGCAGATTCGTTGCCTGCGGGATGAACTGCGCGCTGTTGGCGCTGTCGATAACCGGCAGACCGGCTTCGATGTTGAGCGCCAGCCACTGCTGGCTGTTGTTTAGCTGCGCGTCGCTGCGCAACGCGTCGGCCACGCGGGTAGCGGTTTCCACATCGGTCACCAGCAGAAAGCGCTCCGCCGGATGTTCAAACCACAGCAGGCTGGTCACGCCATCGGTGACCAACGGTTTGTCGCTGCCCGGAAGTTCACTGAACAGCGGCGCCAGCGCGGCGCGGGCCTGGAAACCGGCAACGCCCAGCAGGACGTGTTCATCATCGGCGGCAATGGTCACTTTGGAGAACACCGCATATTTCTTGAGTTCGGTGAGCTGCGCTTCGCGCAGGCTGCGGCGTTCAATCCAGGCGAAACCACCGCCACGGCGGAAGACTCGCAGGTTGCTCCACATCTTGCCCTTGGCATCGCAGTGCGCGGCAAGCAGATGCCGATCGTCGGTTAACGCGCTGACATCGGCGGTAATCTGCCCCTGCAGATACTTCTCGCCATCCTGACCGGTAATCGTCGCCAGCGCCCAGTCATCCAGGGTCATCAGCGTTAACGGCAGACGAGCGGAAGAGGAGGGCTGACGCGGAGGAAAAGGTGTAAAAGCCATAGTCATGTCCTGAATAGCTTAACGCAGAGTGAATAGCTAATGGTAAAAGAGCTATGGTGCAATGCAAGCGCTTTTGGCAGGCCATTTGTGCCCTGAAAGCACAAATGGGGAAACAAAGGTGAGGGATAAGTCCATATCTTCGCTGTGGTTTTTGTGGAATGGCGTTCTCTGTTCTCGATATTGCTGTAAAGTAAGTGCAAAAAACGGGTTACACTAACCTATCAACAACGTCTGTTCAGGCCGCTTTTCGGCGCCCTGAAGGACGATGTCAGACTCTTTTTATGCTGGAAGGACAACATGGACATTACGAATAAAGCCCGCATCCACTGGGCATGCCGCCGGGGTATGCGTGAACTTGATATCTCCATCATGCCGTTTTTCGAGTATGAGTACGATACGCTCAGCGATGAAGACAAACAGCTGTTCATCCGCCTGTTAGAAAACGACGATCCGGATCTGTTTAACTGGCTGATGAATCATGGCGAACCGGCTGATGCGCAACTGCAACGGATGGTAAAATTAATCCAGACTCGGAATCGGGAACGTGGTCCTGTGGCAATCTGATTTACGCATTTCCTGGCGTTCACAGTGGTTCTCGTTGCTGCTACATGGCGTTGTGGCGGCTATTGTGCTGCTGATGCCGTGGCCGCTGAGCTACACACCGCTTTGGCTACTGCTGCTGTCGCTGGTGGTGTTCGACAGCGTGCGCAGCCAGCGGCGGATCCACGCCTGCCGGGGGGAAATAAAGCTGATGACCGATTCGCGTTTGCGTTGGCAAAAAGCGGAATGGGAGATTGTCGGCACGCCGTGGGTGATTAATAGCGGGATGTTGCTGCGCCTGCAGGATATGCAAACGCGCCGCCGTCAGCATCTGTGGGTCGCTGCAGACAGTATGGATGCCAGAGAGTGGCGAGATCTGCGCCGGTTGGTGTTACAAAAACCGGCACAGGATTAAGCAAATCAGGCGAATTGCTCTGCCATTTCGCCGAGGATTTGTTCGCACCAGTTCTGGATGCGCTCGTCGCTCAGGTCATACTGGTTCGTTTCATCAAGCGCGAGGCCAACAAACAGCTGGCCATCGGCGATAATCGGTTTCTGGCTGGTGAATTCGTAACCTTCCGTCGGCCAGTAACCGATAAACTTCACGCCTTTGGCGCTCAGTTTGTCGTGCAGCATTCCCAGCGCGTCAAGGAACCATTCGCCGTAACCCAACTGGTCACCCATGCCATACAGCGCCACAATTTTATCCTGCAGATCCAGTGTATCCAGTTGCTGCCAGACGGCTTCCCAGTCTTCCTGAATTTCGCCGAAATCCCACGTCGGGATGCCGAGAATCAACACGTCATACTGTGTCATCAGGGAAGGGGAATCATCTTTCAGATTATGCAGCGTCACTAATTCCGGGCCGATGATATCGCGGATCTTCTCCGCTGCCATCTCGGTGTAGCAGGTACTGGAGCCGTAAAAAAGACCTATGTTCATGGCGTAAACATCTCAATTCATGCGGTGATTTTGCGGCTAGTTTATCAGAAAGCCGTCGTCAGCCGCATACTTAAGCTGCTCTGTCAGGCCGCCGGCAAAAACAGCGCCGCCGTTTTTGCCCAGTCGGGCCACTTATTTGGGTATACTGAAGCCGTTTTAACGAGCAAAGAGGGCGATGTGAAAGAGGATCTCGCACGAATCGAACAGTTTCTTGATGCCTTGTGGCTGGAGCGCAATCTGGCGGAAAATACGCTGAGCGCCTACCGTCGGGATCTGACCATGGTCGTGGAATGGCTGCATCATCGCGGGTCGTCGCTGGTTAGCGTGAGCGGCGAGGATCTGCAGGCGCTGCTGGCTGAGAGACAAACGGGCGGCTATAAAGCCACCAGTACCGCGCGCCTGTTGAGCGCCGTGCGCCGTTTCTTCCAGCACCTCTATCGGGAGAAAATCCGCCCGGATGACCCCAGCGCGCTGCTGGCGTCGCCGAAGCTGCCGCAGCGGCTGCCGAAAGATCTGAGCGAGGCGCAGGTCGATCGCCTGCTGCAGGCGCCGCTGGTCGATCAGCCTCTGGAATTGCGCGATAAAGCGATGCTTGAGGTGCTGTATGCCACCGGCCTGCGCGTGTCGGAACTGGTGGGTCTGACGATGAGCGACATCAGCCTGCGCCAGGGCGTCCTGCGGGTCGTCGGCAAAGGCAACAAAGAGCGGCTGGTTCCGCTTGGCGAAGAGGCGGTGCTGTGGGTTGAGAACTACCTGGAGTACGGGCGCCCCTGGCTGCTGAACGGCGTGGCATCCGATGTGCTTTTCCCCAGCCAGCGCGCGCAGCAAATGACGCGCCAGACCTTCTGGCATCGGATTAAGCACTATGCCGTGCTGGCCGGGATAGATAGCGCGAAGCTCTCCCCGCACGTTTTACGCCATGCGTTTGCCACGCATTTACTCAACCATGGCGCAGACTTACGCGTGGTACAGATGCTGTTGGGACACAGCGATCTCTCTACGACGCAGATCTACACCCATGTTGCGACCGAGCGTCTGAGACAACTTCATCAACAGCACCACCCGCGGGCGTGAGTGCTGAATAAAAGGACTGAGTATGAAAAAAGGTTTATTGATGTTTACGCTGCTGGCGGCGACGCTGTCCGGTGCGGCCCATGCGGATAACGCGGCTATCAAACGGTCGCTGGCAAAACTGGGCGTACAGAGTACGGATATTCAGCCTTCGCCGGTTGCCGGAATGAGCACCGTACTGACCGACAGCGGCGTGCTGTATGTGACCGATGACGGTAAACACGTCATCCAGGGGCCGATGTACGACGTCGGCGGCGCACAGCCGGTAAACGTCACCAACGCGCTGCTGGTGGGCAAGCTGAATGCGCTGGAAAAAGAGATGATTATCTATAGAGCGCCGCAGGAAAAACACGTAATCACCGTTTTCACCGACATTACCTGCGGCTACTGCCACAAGCTGCACGAAGAGATGAGCGACTACAACGCGCTGGGGATTACCGTTCGCTACCTGGCCTTCCCGCGCCAGGGGCTGCAAAGCCAGACCGCGCAGGATATGAAAGCTATCTGGTGCGCCAAAGATCGTAACAAAGCGCTGGATGACGCGATGAGCGGTAAAGGCATCCAGCCGGCGAGCTGCCCGGTTGATATCAGCAAACACTACACGCTTGGCGTGCAGTTTGGCGTCAATGGAACGCCGGCGATGGTGCTGAGCAACGGCTACGTGCTTCCGGGTTATCAGGGGCCGAAAGAGCTGAAAGCCTTCCTTGATGAGCATCAAAAACAGACAAGCGGTAAATAATTCGCGTGAAACAACAGATACAACTACGCCGCCGTGAGGTGGTTGAAGGGGCTGAACTCCCCGCCGACCTGTCGCCGCTGCTGCAGCGGCTGTACGCCAGCCGCGGCGTCCTGCATGCGCAGGAGCTGGAGCGCAGCGTCAAAGGCATGCTGCCGTGGACGCAACTGACCGGCATCGAACAAGCCGTGGAGATGCTCTACGGCGCATTCAGGCAACAGCGGCACATTGTTGTGGTCGGTGATTTTGACGCCGATGGCGCGACCAGCACCGCGCTGAGCGTGCTGGCAATGCGCGCGCTCGGCTACAGTAATGTCTCTTATCTGGTACCCAATCGCTTTGAAGATGGCTACGGGTTAAGTCCCGAGGTGGTCGATCAGGCCCACGCCCGCGGCGCGCAGATGATTATGACCGTGGATAACGGTATCTCGTCGCATAGCGGCGTCGATCATGCTCATGCGCTGGGTATTCCGGTGGTGGTGACCGATCACCACCTGCCGGGTGAGACGCTGCCGGCGGCGGAGGCTATCGTCAACCCGAACCTGCGCGACTGCGATTTCCCTTCGAAATCGCTGGCCGGCGTCGGGGTGGCGTTCTATTTGATGCTGGCGCTGCGCACCTTCCTGCGTGATAAAAACTGGTTTGCAGAGCGGGGCATCGCGCCGCCGAATCTCGCCGAACTGTTGGATCTGGTCGCGCTCGGGACGGTGGCTGACGTCGTGCCGCTCGATGCTAATAACCGCATTCTCACCTGGCAGGGGCTGAGCCGTATCCGTGCCGGTAAGTGCCGTCCGGGGATCAAAGCGCTGCTGGAGATCGCCAACCGCGATCCGCAAAAGCTGGCGGCCAGCGACCTGGGGTTTGCCCTGGGACCGCGGCTGAATGCGGCAGGCCGGCTGGATGATATGTCGGTCGGCGTGGCGCTGCTGTTGTGCGATAACGTCGGCGAAGCGCGGATGCTGGCCAATGAACTGGATGCGCTGAACCAGACGCGCAAAGAGATTGAGCAAGGGATGCAGGCGGAAGCGCTTACGCTGTGCCAGCAACTTGAACGCAGCGGCGACACGCTGCCCGGCGGGCTGGCGATGTATCATCCGCAGTGGCACCAGGGGGTGGTCGGGATTCTGGCGTCGCGGATTAAAGAGCGCTTCCATCGCCCGGTTATTGCCTTCGCCCCAACCGGCGACGGGCTGTTAAAAGGCTCCGGGCGCTCTATCCAGGGGTTGCATATGCGCGATGCGCTTGAACGTCTTGATACGCTGCATCCGGGGCTCATTCTTAAGTTCGGCGGCCACGCGATGGCGGCGGGACTGTCGCTGGAAGAGGCGCGCTTTGAGGAGTTTCAGCAGCGTTTTGGCGACCTGGTCACCGAATGGCTGGATCCGGCGCTGTTGCAGGGGGAAGTGGTCTCTGACGGTCCGCTGGATGCGGCCGAGATGAGCATGGAGGTCGCGCATCTGCTCCGTGAAGCGGGGCCCTGGGGACAGATGTTCCCGGAGCCGCTGTTTGACGGTCGTTTCCGTCTGCTACAGCAGCGCCTGGTGGGCGAGCGGCATCTCAAGGTGATGGTCGAGCCGGTTGGCGGCGGCCCGCTGCTGGACGGGATTGCCTTCAACGTTGATACTTCGATTTGGCCGGATAACGGCGTGCGCGAAGTCACCCTGGCCTATAAGCTCGATATTAATGAGTTCCGCGGCAATCGCAGCCTGCAGCTTATCATCGACCATCTCTGGCCGGTCTGACGAAAAAGTCGGCAACAAACAGGCTGACGGAAGGCCGAAGTGTCTATAAAAGAGAGCGGGGATCCGGTACAATTCCGCTCTTATCACCGCATTTTGACCAATCCATTAAAAGAAAATCGATCATGTTTGAAATAAATCCGGTAAAAAACCGCATTCAGGACCTCACGGAGCGCTCCGACGTTCTTAGGGGGTATCTTTGACTACGATGCCAAGAAAGAGCGTCTGGAAGAAGTAAACGCCGAGCTGGAGCAGCCGGACGTGTGGAACGAACCCGAGCGCGCACAGGCGCTGGGTAAAGAGCGTTCTTCACTGGAAGCCATCGTTGACACGTTGGATCAAATGTCTCAGGGGCTGGAAGATGTTTCCGGACTGCTGGAGCTGGCTGTCGAAGCCGACGACGAAGAGACCTTCAACGAAGCCATTGCCGAACTTGACGTGCTGGAAGAGAAACTGGCGCAGCTTGAGTTCCGTCGCATGTTCTCCGGCGAGTACGACAGCGCCGATTGCTATCTCGATATTCAGGCCGGTTCCGGCGGTACGGAAGCGCAGGACTGGGCCAGCATGCTGACGCGTATGTATCTGCGCTGGGCCGAAGCGCGTGGCTTCAAGACCGAAATTATTGAAGAGTCTGAAGGCGAAGTGGCGGGCATTAAGTCCGTGACCATCAAGATTATCGGCGATTACGCCTACGGCTGGCTGCGTACCGAAACCGGCGTCCACCGCCTGGTGCGTAAGAGCCCGTTCGATTCCGGCGGCCGCCGCCACACCTCCTTCAGCTCCGCGTTCGTCTATCCGGAAGTGGATGAAGACATTGATATCGAAATCAACCCGGCGGACCTGCGCATCGACGTTTATCGCGCCTCCGGCGCGGGTGGTCAGCACGTTAACCGTACGGAATCCGCGGTGCGTATCACCCACATTCCGACCGGCTTAGTGACGCAGTGCCAGAACGACCGTTCGCAGCACAAGAACAAAGACCAGGCCATGAAGCAGATGAAAGCCAAGCTTTATGAGCTGGAAATGCAGAAGAAAAATGCCGAGAAGCAGGCGATGGAAGATACCAAATCCGACATCGGCTGGGGCAGCCAGATCCGTTCTTACGTGCTGGATGACTCCCGCATTAAAGATCTGCGCACCGGGGTGGAAACCCGCAATACTCAGGCCGTGCTGGACGGCAGCCTGGATCAATTTATCGAAGCAAGTTTGAAAGCAGGGTTATGAGGAACCAACATGTCTGAACAACAAGCACAGGGCGCTGACGCGGCAATTGACCTTAATAATGAACTGAAAGCCCGTCGTGAAAAGCTGGCTCAGCTTCGTGAGCAGGGTATTCCGTTCCCGAACGATTTCCGTCGTGACCATACCTCTGACCAACTGCACGCTGACTTCGATGCGAAAGAAAACGAAGAGCTGGAAGCACTGAACGTTGAAGTCTCCGTTGCTGGCCGTATGATGACCCGCCGGATTATGGGTAAAGCCTCTTTCGTCACTTTGCAGGACGTCGGCGGCCGCATTCAGCTGTACGTCGCGCGTGACGATCTGCCGGAAGGCGTCTACAACGAGCAGTTCAAAAAATGGGACCTCGGCGATATCATCGCGGCGCGCGGTAAGCTGTTCAAAACCAAAACCGGCGAGCTCTCTATCCACTGCAGCGAACTGCGTCTGCTGACCAAAGCCCTGCGCCCGCTGCCGGACAAATTCCACGGTCTGCAGGATCAGGAAGCGCGCTACCGTCAGCGCTATCTGGACCTGATCTCTAACGACGAATCCCGTAAGACCTTTAAGATTCGCTCCCGGATTCTGGCCGGTATCCGCCAGTTCATGGTGGGGCGCGACTTTATGGAAGTGGAAACCCCAATGATGCAGGTGATCCCCGGCGGTGCGTCTGCCCGTCCGTTCATCACCCATCACAACGCGCTGGATATGGACATGTACCTGCGTATCGCGCCGGAACTGTACCTGAAGCGTCTGGTTGTGGGCGGCTTCGAACGCGTGTTCGAAATCAACCGTAACTTCCGTAACGAAGGCATCTCCGTGCGTCACAACCCAGAGTTCACCATGATGGAACTCTACATGGCGTACGCGGACTATAAAGATCTGATCGAGCTGACCGAATCCCTGTTCCGCACCCTGGCGCAGGATATTCTGGGCAACACCGCGGTTCCTTATGGCGATCAGACCTTCGACTTCGGCAAGCCGTTTGAAAAACTGACCATGCGTGAAGCTATCAAGAAATACCGTCCGCAAACCGAGATGGCGGATCTGGATAACTTCGATTCTGCGAAGGCGATTGCAGAGTCCATCGGCATTCACGTTGAGAAGAGCTGGGGTCTGGGTCGTATCGTGACGGAGATCTTTGAAGAAGTGGCGGAAGCGCACCTGATTCAGCCGACCTTTATCACCGAATACCCGGCCGAAGTCTCTCCGCTGGCGCGTCGTAATGACCAGAACCCGGAAATCACCGACCGCTTTGAGTTCTTTATCGGCGGTCGTGAAATCGGTAACGGCTTCAGCGAGCTGAACGACGCCGAAGACCAGGCGCAGCGCTTCCAGGACCAGGTGAATGCGAAAGCCGCTGGTGACGATGAAGCCATGTTCTACGATGAAGACTACGTGACCGCGCTGGAACATGGTCTGCCGCCGACCGCAGGTCTGGGTATCGGTATTGACCGTATGGTAATGCTGTTTACCAACAGTCACACCATCCGCGACGTCATCCTGTTCCCGGCGATGCGTCCGGTTAAATAAGACCGACCGCCCAAAGCGCAACCCCGGCTATGCCGGGGTTTTTTGTTTGTGCCTCAGCCACCCGCTGCACGAGTCGAGAGAGGGGGCGGACAGGCGGCGAAAAAACCGCTATCCGGCATTACGGCTAATAGCGCAGCTGCGCGACATAGTTTCTTAACGCTTGTCGGGCGTTATCATCAGCCGCTTCGAGCACCATCCACGGGCTGTAGGCCCACGGCGTGAGCGCCAACGACTGCAGTAAATCCTCCAGCTCACACCATTGATAGTCCATAACCTCGTCGCTATTGGCCTGCAGCGGACTGATAATCCGTGCGGCGTAAACCGGGCAGACTTCGTTTTCGACAATCCCGTTTGGGGCCACCGCCCGGTAACGAAACGCCGGGTGAACGGAGGTGATGTTGGCAATGTTAACGCCGAGTTCAAAACGGCTGCGCCGCGTCACGGCCTGGTCAAACGTCTCTCCGCTCTGAGGATGTCCGCAGACGGAGTTGGTCCAGACGCCGGGCCAGGCTTTTTTGCCCAGTGAACGACGCGTCACCAGTAGCTGGCCATGGTCATTAAACAACCAGCAGGAAAAGGCGAGGTGCAAAGGGGTATTGAGGGTATGGGCGGCATATTTTTCCAGCCTGCCAACAGGCTTATCTTGCTCATCGAGCAAAATGACATGTTCCCCGGTCATGACAACTCCTGATAATAAAAGTGACCCGGCATACACTCGCCTGGTCACGTACTCGCCACTAGGGTAGCCGATAACCGCGTGAAAGGCATTACCAAAACACGCTGTCGGCACTGCTGAGGGGGGATACCCGAATCCGCCAACACAAGCGTATCGATTGGGGATCTGCCTGCGGGCTGGTATGATAGTCGTCCGTTGTGAAGAGATGAGAGCTGTGCTGAGTGCAGGACGCCTGATGAGAAAACGCTTTTTTATCATGATGATGTTGGTCAGCAGCCTGGTGATTGCAGGGTGTTCCAGTTCATCTGATTCCGCTTCCGTCTACACCGTTAAACGCGGCGATACCTTGTACCGTATTTCCCGGACGACTGGTACCAGCATTAACGATCTGGCCCGACTGAATAATATCTCCCCACCGTATACCATTGAGGTTGGACAGCGTCTGAAGCTGAATCCGGGTTCGGGTACCACAAAGGGTGGCTCATCCGCGAAGAGTCGCGCCGGTACGCGCACCGCGGCCAGTAAGCCGCCGGCGACGCTGCCGCCGGTCTCCTGGCCACCGGTGGGGCAACGCTGCTGGCGCTGGCCGACCAGCGGTAAAGTTATTCTGCCTTATTCATCAAATGATGGCGGTAATAAGGGGATTGATATTGCCGGCACGCGCGGTCAGCCGGTCTACGCGGCAGGGGCGGGTAAAGTGGTGTACGTCGGTAATCAGCTCCGCGGCTACGGTAATCTGATCATGATTAAACACGGTGAGGATTACATCAGCGCCTATGCCCATAATGACAAAATGATGGTCAATAACGGTCAGAATGTGAAGATTGGCCAGCAGATAGCCACAATGGGAAGTAGCGACGCCGATTCTGTGCGCCTGCATTTCCAGATTCGCTACCGGGCGACGGCTATCGATCCACTGCGCTATTTACCGCCGCAGGGCAGTAAACCTAAGTGCTAAGAGGTTATTTTATCAGCAGTTAGCAAGATTCAGTCTTGTAAGACGGTGCGTAAGGACTATAATGGCCCTCGCACCTTAAAGCGGGCGTAGTTCAATGGTAGAACGAGAGCTTCCCAAGCTCTATACGAGGGTTCGATTCCCTTCGCCCGCTCCAGATCTCTCCGCCTGACGGAGAAGCCTTAAAACCTTTCTCTATCAGTAACTTAAATAACCTTCTGTTTTGTCTCCTGTGGGCTCTACCATTGTGATCCGTCCTTAGCCACTGTCACGCTAAGTTATAGGGTGAGATGACAGTAAAACTCAGCTTTGGCGGCAGTCGCATCCTCATACAGCCCAAAGAAAACGCCTTAAGTATTTTTCTGTAGGAAATAAAAAGGCCCTTCCGAGCCTTTTTACATAAAAATTATCCGTAATTCATTGATATTGTTGTTTATTACTTATATTTCCGCACTCAACGCAATAAGGTAACGTTGTGTGCATGGAAATAACGGTACTATCCAGATACATCACAGGTACGCATAGTCAGTTCTGTTTTAAAGACAACTTTATACAACCGGCTTTCTATGTTTATACGAGTCAGGTTTTTTCCAGAGTGCTTCCAGTTCCTCCAGAGTTTTACCCTTAGTTTCTGGGACGAATTTCCACATGAACAGCGCGGCCAGAATCCCCATAACACCATAAACCCAGTATGCGAATCCGTTGTTGAAATGAGTTTGCAGGTAGGTGGACTTCGCCATCATCGGGAATGTCCAGCTTACGAAATAGTTTGCGATCCATTGTGCAGCTACCGCAATAGCCAGTGCCTTTGAGCGAATACGGTTCGGGAAAATTTCCGCCAGCAGAACCCAACAGACTGGCCCCCAGCTCACCGCAAACATGGCAACATACAGCAGCATAGCGAAGAGTGCGACACCGCCAGCCCAGTGAGCATAGAACGCCGTACCCAGCAGCAACATCCCGAAAGCCATCCCCAGCGCTCCGATGATCTGCAGTGGCTTACGCCCAAATTTATCCACAGTCATAATAGCAATCACCGTAAACAGCAGATTGATAATGCCAACAATGATTGTTTGCAGCAACGCTGTATCCTGGCTTGAACCAATTTCTTTAAAAACTTCTGGCGCATAATACAGCACCACATTGATCCCCACGAACTGCTGGAATACCGACAGCATCACGCCAATTACAACAATGGCAATACCAAAGGAAAAGAGAGGGGCCGATTGTACGGTATCGACGCTTACTGATTTCACCACATTCTTAAATTCAGCCTGACCCGCAACTTTACCCAACAGTTTTTCCAGAATAACGGACGCCTGAGCATTCTGACCACGGGTTGCCAGCCAGCGTGGACTTTCCGGTACGGTAAATAACAGCGCAAAGAAGATCAGTGAAGGTATTGCCCCGGAAAGGAACATATAACGCCAACCCATGGTATCCAGCCACTCTGGCGTACCGCTGCGGGCAATGAAATAGTTAACACAGTAAACCAATAGCTGACCAAATATAATAGCGAACTGGTTAAAAGAAACGAGCCTGCCGCGTATGTTAGCTGGTGCTATCTCCGCAATATACATCGGTGAAATCATCGAGGCTATCCCAACCCCAATACCGCCGAGAATACGATAAATAACAAACGTACTTACATAGTCACTCAGATAAGTTGGTACGCCTGCCGTACTATCGATCGCGTGATGCCCTATTTCTGGAAATGATGACCCCAGTGCGGAAATAAAAAATAAAAGACCAGCAACCATTAATGATCTTTTTCGGCCAAACTTACTGCTTAATATTCCGGCCAGCCCACCACCAATAATACAACCAATTAATGCACTGGCAACACAAAAACCTAACAATGAGTTAGCGGCCCCTTCAGCTAAATCCCGGGGTACAACAAAAACATTGTTAAGCGATCCGACTGTGCCAGAAATTACTGCCGTATCATAGCCAAACAGCAGTCCTCCGAGGGTGGCGACTAACGTGACACCCAGCGTGTACGAGTTCATTTTTGTGCTCATATTTAATCCTGTAGGGCGGAAAGATCTCAGCCAAATAAATCTATTTGTGGTTCAGAGCATTAACGGATAATCCGCTGATATTTATCAGCGGATTATCCTGTTTTATAAAGCTGGATTAACTGAAAATATAAGCGTTAACGAGATTTTCCATTGCTTCCTGATGACCGCTGGTGTGTTGCGGACGGAAGTTTTCTGTTTCGGCAAATTCCGCCAGTTGGGACAGACTCATATCACCAGAAAGGATTTTTTGTCCCAGTTCCTGATTCCATCCAGCATAGCGGGCGATGACAGACTGCTCAAGCGCGCCATCCTGGAGCATTCGGGCCGCGATTTTCAGAGATAAAGCCATGGTGTCCATCGCACCAATATGGCCGAGGAACAGATCGTATTTATCTGTGCTTTGACGACGGACTTTAGCGTCAAAGTTCAGTCCACCGGTGGTGAATCCTCCCGCTTTCAGTATTTCATACATGACCAGTGCATTTTCTTCGACGCTATTCGGGAACTGGTCAGTATCCCATCCCAGTTGAGGATCGCCACGGTTAGCATCAACAGAACCAAATATCCCCAGCGCAATGGCAGAGGCAATTTCGTGGTGGAAGGAATGCCCGGCAAGTGTGGCATGATTGGCCTCAATATTTACCCGGATTTCATCCTCCAGCCCGAATTGTTTCAGGAACCCGTAAACCGTCGCCACATCGTAATCATATTGATGTTTGGTTGGTTCCTGAGGTTTGGGCTCAATCAGTAGTGTCCCGGTAAAACCCGTTTTATATTTATGCTCAACAACCATTTGCATAAAACGACCAATCTGCTCACGCTCCTGGCGTAAGTTTGTGTTCAGTAGGCTTTCATAGCCCTCACGGCCTCCCCACAGCACATAGTTTTCACCGCCAAGTCGTTTTGTAGCATCCATCGCATGAGCAACCTGAGTCGCAGCGACCGCAAACACTTCAGGATTTGGATTTGTTGCCGCACCTGCCGCATAGCGTGGGTTAGAGAATGCGTTAGCCGTTCCCCAAAGCAGCTTCAGGCCCGTTTCTTCCTGTTTCTGGGCCAGAATATCTGTCATGACCGCCAGGTTCTGGCGATATTCGCTGAGACTATTGCCCTCTGGTGAAACATCCGTATCATGGAAGCAATAAAAAGGCACATTCAATTTTTTGAAGAATTCAAAGGCGACATCGGCTTTTAATTTCGCCATTTCCAGCGCATTACCAGGCTTCTGCCAGGGGCGGTCGAATGCCCCCAGACCAAACATATCCTGCCCATTCCAGCAGAAATTATGCCAGTAGCAGGCGGCAAAGCGCAGATGATCTCTCATACTTTTACCGAGGATGATCTCATCCGGATTGTAATGACGGAAAGCAAGAGGATTATATTTTCCAGTACCTTCGAATTTAATTTGTTCAACTTCAGGGAAATATGACATTGGTTAGTCTCCAGTTTAGTTTTGATATCCCTGATATAGACACCTCTCACTTTATCATACAATTGAGTTTTTTCGCATCTCGATTATAAAAATGAGTTACCGTGATATTCGTCACATTTCCTCTGATTTAAATATATTTGTTAATTAAGATTAAATACGTATTGACCACATCCTGTCATTAATTTAATTAAGTAAGTTGAGTGTTAATTTCATCCGTTGAGTGTTTTTTTATGTAACAAAATATATTAATCATGGCTGTTTTATTAAATCATAAGAAATAGCCAGCGTGAAAGCTGACTACGTTTTTAGAATGGTGAGGCATTCAGGTAGATTGTGGTTGAGTAGCTCGCCCCATTAGTGAAGCGATATATGTTGCCTTTCACGTTCAGGTGAATAGCGCCATCACTTATGTCTACCTTTGCGCTTGCGTCAGATGTTGATAAAAAGGCGTGATACTTATCTCCCACACCTTTCAGGAAAGCGTCTTTGCTAACTTCTGGAGGGACTAAATAAAACTGGTACACAAAGTTTGTCGTAGCACCTGCGCTGCCCTCTGTAATGTATAGTGACACCTTAGAATTGATTTTCTCAACCTTATAAACAGTCTGAATGACTGGAGAGTTGAGCGCCTTATACACCCCGTAGCAAGCCACGATACCCATCAGTACCGCAGCCCACCTAAAAATCCGAACGTTTCGCATCGTCTATACCTGCCCTGATGAATGTGAACTTATGGCGTCAAGAAGAAAGGTTTTATAAACCGTATAGTTTTATCTTTCGGTATAACGTGGCAATACTGATCCCCAGTTCGGTCGCAGCTTGTTTTTTCCCCTCCACGCCGGGACTAAATCTTTGTAAAGCCGCTTCAATAACCTTCCTTTCTGCTTGCCTTCCCTGGTTGGCTAGTTGCCCGGACTGCGCAGTCATTATGGATTTTCTGCCATCGTCCGCAGTGAGTAGATAAGGGGGAAGGTGGCTGGCATTGATTCCAGCGGTTTCCCCGCGCATTACAAAAATATATTCTATGACGTTGCGTAATTCACGGATATTACCCGGCCAGTGCCAGGCATAGAGGCGGTTAATAACGTCATCAGGGAGTTTTTGCCCTGGCCGCTGGTAACTTACTGAGAACTCATCGGCAAAATATTGGGCGAGGACTGCGATATCAGCCCGTCGTTCCCGCAGAGAAGGAAGAACCAGAGGGACTACGTTAAGACGATAGAAAAGATCTTCGCGAAACTGATTATTTTCCACCATCGCGCTAATGTTTTTATTGGTCGCGGCAATAATGCGCACATCAATATTAATAGTGTTATTCGAACCAACGCGGGTAATAGCCTTTTCCTGCAAAACTCTGAGTAGCTTGGCCTGCAGGTGCAGCGGCATATCGCCGATCTCATCCAGAAACAGACTGCCCCCGTTAGCCAGTTCAAATTTTCCAATTCGCCCTTTAGGATCTGCGCCGCTGAACGCGCCGCGGACGTAACCAAACAGTTCGCTTTCCAGCAGTTGCTCGGGGATGGCGGCGCAGTTAATTGTTATGAATGGGGCGGTTTTACGTGGACTGTTCTGGTGAATGGCAAATGCTACGACCTCTTTCCCTGAACCGCTTTCCCCGGTAATCAGCACGCTGGCGCAACTGTTGGCGATTTTGCCAATGGTGCTTCTGAGCTGTTCCATTGACGGAGAGTGGCCAATCAGCCGCACCTGCGTATCGGACTCATAAGGGGACGTGGTGATGGTACTCAGATAGTCGTGCGCATCCCGAAAGATAACCATGGTTAACCGATCGTTGTCTGACGAGGAGAGCGAAATTTGCTTGCACAGTACATGGTGTTTTTGGCCTTCAAGCGTCAGCCACGCTTCCTCATCGCCATACAAAATGTCCCCGGTTGTTTCGATGGTTAATGGCAATCCCTGAACGTCCCGGTTGAGGATACGATCGGCTGAATGGTTGGCATGCCAGATTCGGCCATTGCCATCAATCGCGACGACACCGCGATCCATGGCATCAATCAGACGACGGAATGCGCCGAGTGTTTCCTGTGCGCGCAAACGTTCCAGACACTCAAAGACCTTACTGGAGATCATTACGGCAATTTGCTCAATAAAAGTGACAAATTTATCGATTTGGCTTAGTAACGTGTCTCGCTGTGCCTGGGTTGAGCAAATAATTCCGATCACCCCGATGACGCGATTGTTGAGAAAAATCGGGGCATTCAAATCCAGCATTTCGGAACAATAGTGATGTTTTTCACAGCGCTGACACAGAGGATGTTCGCCAGGATTTTTGATGAGTACCGTTTCTCGTACCTGTAAAACATGACGATAGATGTAGCCATTTTGTGCCACGTTCTTATTAAGCATGTGCCGGTATTTACCCGTGCCGGCGATGCGCATTAAAGATTCATCAATGATTTCTACATCTGTCCCGGTTATGCCAGAAATAGCGTCGGCATAATTGCAGATATCATCCTGAATATTACTGAGCACTGAAATCATCGTACGTCTCCGACAGGTGGCATTTCTCAAATAAAATGATAAATAGGCGAGTTAAGGCAAAATTGATTTGCGAAAAATCAATCTATCGTTCTGTTTTTGTCCGTTTTTTTTGTTTTATCTTCAGCGATCACATAAATTCTCATTCATGAGAATTTATCAAGGTGAGGCGATAAATTAACGACGGTTGATTTTTGCTGGCAATTATTTTTTTGTTCAATTCATTGAGGTAAAAGGTTTTTTAAGGGGTGTTTTTACTTTCTAAAAAACTGGTAAGCATTTTGCATTTCAGGAATGCCGATATCGGAAATATCGCGGTACCAGACCCATGACAGGGAATGAAATACCAGGACAATGAGGTTTATGATGCAGGAAAACTTATCATTTTTTATCAACCGGACACCGTTTACCCGGCAGCCCAGCGCGCCGCTAGCGCCGTTTAGTCGCCAGGAACTGGAAAAGGCGTTGAATTTTCATCGCTCGATTCCGGGTTATGCGCCGACTCCGCTCTATTCGCTACCTGCGCTTTCAAAACGACTGGGCGTTAAAAATATTTACCTCAAAGATGAATCTCAGCGTTTTGGCTTAAAAGCCTTTAAAGCGCTGGGGGGCGCCTATGCGATGGCGTGTCACATCGCGGAATTAGTGGGGAAAGATATCAGCGAGCTGCCGTTTGCGGTCATGACCAGTGAGGAAGTCCGTCATGACCTGAAGACCGTCACGTTTGCCACCACCACCGATGGAAACCACGGTCGTGGCGTGGCGTGGATGGCGCGCCAGTTGAAGCAACATGCCGTGGTTTACATGCCGAAGGGATCTTCTCAGCAACGTCTGGCGTCGATCCGCAATGAAGGGGCAACGGCTGACATCGTCGATATGAACTATGACGATGCCGTGCGTATGACTGCCGAACAGGCGGAAAAACACGGCTGGATTGTGGTCCAGGACACCGCATGGGAAGGGTATGAAAAGATCCCGCTGTGGATTATGCAGGGCTATGGCACGTTGATGCTGGAGGCGATAGACCAGCTCCATCAGGTTGCCCCTACTCACGTTTTTGTTCAGGCGGGCGTAGGGTCGTTTGCCGGAATGGTTCAGGGAATGGTGACGGCTGCCTGGGGGGAAAACCGCCCGAAAGTGATCGTCGCTGAAGCGTTAATTGCCGATTGCCTCTACCAGTCGGCACTGGCGAAAGAGGGGGATGCTGTGGCGGTAGGCGGCGATTTGCAGACGGTGATGGCCGGTCTCGCCTGTGGTGAAGCGAACAGCATCGGCTGGAAACTGCTGCGCGACTATGCTACCGCATTCGCCTCCTGTCCTGATGATGTCGCCGCGCTCGGTATGCGCATGCTGGGCAATCCGTTAGCGGGCGATCCGCGGATTGTTTCCGGAGAGTCTGGCGCAGTGACCACCGGTCTTCTGGCACTACTGATGACCTCTCCTGCGCTGACGCAAACCCGTGAACAACTGGGGCTCGACGAACATTCCCGCGTGTTGCTGATTAGTACCGAAGGCGATACCGACCCGCAGCAATATCTTGATATTGTCTGGGGCGGTCAGTATCCGGTCATCCACCAGTCACTTCCTGATTGAGAGTGATAACGGAGAAACACCATGCTATCTGCAAATCGTTATGAAGAAGTGGTTAAAAACTGCCGGGCATTGATCCAGCAGAAAAGTTATTCCGGCCAGGAAGGGAACGTGGTTAATGCCATAAAAATCATGATGCAGCATTACCAGTTCGATGACATTCATGTCGATAAGTACGGCAATATCGTTGGTGGCATCGTGGGCAATCAGCCGGGGAAAACGCTGGTTCTCGATGGTCATATTGATACAGTGCCGGTGAATGAGGAGAAGTGGACCCGGGACCCCTACGGTGGCGATATCGAAAATGGCAAAATGTATGGCCGTGGCACAACGGACATGAAAGGCGCGGTAGCGGCGATGATCTCAGCCGTTGGTTTTTTCGCTCAGGACAATCAGCGTAACTTCGCCGGAAAAATTTACGTCGCCTGTATCGTCCATGAAGAGTGCTTTGAAGGCATTGCCGCCCGTCTGGTCAGTGAACGCTATAAGCCTGACTACGTCATCATTGGGGAAGCTTCCGAATTAAACCTGAAAATTGGTCAGCGTGGTCGCGCTGAAATTGTGGTTGAAACATTGGGTAAACCCGCGCATTCCGCCAACCCGCAGGCCGGAATTAACGCGGTGTACACCATGGCGCGGCTGATCGACAAAATCCGCACTATCACTCCGCCAACGCATCCGGTGCTCGGCCCCGGCATCCTGGAACTGACCGACATTAAATCTTCGCCCTATCCGGGCGCATCGGTGGTGCCGGATTACTGCCGCGCAACCTACGATCGCCGTTTGCTGGTGGGGGAAAGCAAAGAAAGCGTGCTGGCCCCGCTGGAAAATGCGCTTGCAGAGTTTATTGCGCAAGATCCGCAGTTTAAAGCCCGCGTGTCCTATGCGGTGGGTCATGAGTCTTGCTATACCGGAGCCACCATCGAGGGCGAACGCTTCTTTCCTGGCTGGGTGTATGAAGAGTCCGATGAATTCGTGCAGGCCGTGCTGGCTGGCGTTCGTGAGGCTGGATTTGATCCGACCATCACTCAGTATTCCTTTTGCACTAATGGCAGCCACTACGCGGGCGAAGCGGGGATCAAGACTGTTGGCTTCGGACCTTCGCGTGAAAACCTGGCGCATACCATTGATGAGTATATTGAGATCGATCAGTTAACCGGTTCGGCCAGCGGCTATTACAGCATCATCCAGACACTCTATCGCCAATAAAAATAAAGATAACAACCTCTTACCTTACAAGCCGTGTTGTGAAGCGACACGGCTATGGAGAATAACGATGAAAACCATTTTTAAAAACGGAAAGGTCATCGACGGGACGGGCAAGCCAGGCACCATTACCGATGTAATGGTTGATGAAGGACGTATTGTCGCAATAGGTCACATTGACGCAGGTATTAATGAACAGATAATTGATGCGACAGGAAAAATTATTTGCCCTGGCTTTATCGATACCCACACACACTCAGATCTGTCGGCCATTATTCATCCCGCGCTGTCGGCGAAAATTCGTCAGGGTATTACTACGGAACTGCTGGGGCAGGATGGCGTCGCGTTGGCGCCGTTGCCTGAAGCATATATTCCGGCCTGGCGTAAAAATATTGCCGGACTGGATGGTGATACCGACAAAATCGACTGGAAATATAAAAACACGGACGGTTATCTCAACCTGTTGGCATCCCGCCACCCGGCGACCAATCTGGCATATCTGGTTCCGCACGGTAATGTGCGCATGGAAGCGATGGGGCTGGATGGGCGCCCCTCCACCCGTGAAGATGTGGCGAAGATGTGTGAAGTGCTGGAGCGTGAGTTAAAGGCCGGTGCGTTTGGTCTGTCCACCGGTCTTATCTATATGCCCTGTGCCTTTGGCGATACCGCCGAAATGATCGCGCTGTGCAAGGTGACGGCGAAATATGACGGGATCTTTGTGGTACACCAGCGCAGTGAAGCTGACGACATCATCAATTCAACGCAAGAGCTTATCGATATCGCTAAAGCTACCGGCGTCTGGCTGCATATTTCGCATATGAAAGTCTGCGGTAAGAAAAACTGGGGGCTCATCGACCAGATGCTGGGCATGCTGGAGCAGGCGCAGGAAGAGGGGATTCGTATCTCTTACGACCAGTATCCTTATGTGGCAGGCAGCACCATGCTTGGTGTGATCCTGCCGCCCTGGGTTCACTCCGGCGGCACTGACAAATTACTTGAGCGTCTGGCCTCGCCTGAACTGCGCGCCAAAATGATCGAGGACATTCAGCAAGGTATTGCAGGGTGGGATAACTTTATTGACTTTGCTGGCCTGGAGCAGATTTTTGTCACTAGCGTGAAAACGGCAAAGAATCAGGATGCCGTGGGCCTGAATCTTGTTCAGTTGGGGGAATTACGCGGTAAAGATCCGTACAACGCCACCTTTGATCTGCTCTTTGAAGAAGAAAACGCCGTGGGGATGGTCGATTTCTACGGGACTGAAGAGCACGTGATTAAGTTTCTCTGCCGGCCAGAGCAGAACGTCTGTACTGACGGTTTAATGGGGGCAGGCAAACCCCATCCACGTGTGTTTGGCGCATTCCCTCGCGTCCTGGGTAAATATGTGCGCGAGGAAGGGTGCCTGAGTTGGGAAGCGGCAATTCGCAAGATGACAGGTAAACCCGCTGAGGTGTTGGGTCTGCAAGATCGCGGGCTGCTTAAAGTCGGGTATGCGGCGGATATTGTGATGTTCGATCCCGACACCATTGCGGATAAGGGAACGTTTGTTGAGCCAAATCAGTATCCGGAAGGTATTGAAGTCGTGATGGTCAATGGACGTATTGCCTTAATTAATGGCACAGAAAGTTACGCCTGTAGCGGTACGGTTATTAGAAAACAATATCAATAAATAACGCTAAACACGCATTGATCTGCCGCGATCATAAATGGTTGCGGGAGATCGCTACACCCTAAGGACATCACAATGAACCTACAAACATCTTTACCTTCAGGTAAACCAAAGACCTGGAAAGCAAGATATACCGTCCTGACCTTGATCTGGCTGGCGTGGCTACTCTCTTTCCTCGACAGAATGGTCATGAGCGTTTCGTTACCCTATATCGGCAAAGATTTAAATCTTGATACAACGCAGCAGGGCTTAATTATTAGCGCCTTTTTTATTGGTTATGCCGCGTTTCAAATTCCCGGCGGGTTGCTGGCGGATAAATTTGGCTCGCGTAAAATTATGGCCATTGGTATCGCCTGGTGGTCCGTTTTTACCAGCTTAACCGGCGCGGTGCTGACGTTGCCGCTGATGCTGGCCGTACGTTTTTTCTTTGGTATCGGTGAAGGGTGCTTCCCGTCGGCATCCTGGAAGATGATTTCGACCTACTTCCCGTCGAAAGAGCGTGGCCGCGCCACGGCTATTCAGTCTACGGTAAATACCTTAGGCCCGGCGCTGGCGGTTGTGGTTGCGGCGAGCATTATCGGAGCGTTTGGTTGGCACATGGTCTTTATTGTGCTGGGTATTCCGGGGCTGTTTATTGCTGCGGGTATCTACTTGTTTACGCGAGACAACCCGAAAGATCATCCTGCTATCACGCAACAGGATCTGGTGGAGTTGGCCGCTGACGATCGGGGCAGTTTACAAGACACCAGCGCTATTGCGTTTAAAGACGTGCTGAAAATGCCGGTGCTTTGGCAGATGGCTGGTATCTGGTTTTTGTTTGATATTACCTTCTGGGGATTTTCAACCTGGTTACCAAGCTACCTGATTACCGTTCGTGAGTTCTCGTTAGCCAAAACCGGTGTGATGGCGGCAATCCCCTTCCTGTTTGGCGCAGGTGGAACATTGTTAGGCGGATATTGCTCAGACAAATTCAAACCTCAGCGTAAAACTTTATATGTTGTGACCTCAGTTATTGCCGCGGGTTTCCTCTACCTGACCTTCAGCGTGAGCAGCGCGGATATGGCGGTGGTTTATCAGTGCGTTTCAGCTCTGTTCATGTTCTTCGCCATGGCCACTTTCTGGGGCATTTTGATGGATACCATCCCCAGCAATATCATGGGGCGGGCGTCTGGTATCGTTAACTTTGGCGGTCAGATGGCGGGGGTTGTTTCAGCACCGATCATCGGCTGGCTGATCCAAACCAGCGGTGGAAGCTACAACAGCGCATTTATCTTTATGATCGCCGCTCTGCTATGTTCTGCGCTAGTCACGTTGACAGTGAAAAGTTCACATGCCGTAAGCGCATTACCCAGTAAAGCCTGATTAACGTTTCTCTCCTGTGGCAATGCTGTTCCGCTGCCACAGGGGACTGACGGGCAAAACCACGGCTCTTCTCGACAAATCGCCATCTGAAACCCGGGTACAGTAGGGGCGATGTTGCCCATTCCGGAAACTTATTTTGCCCCGCGGGAGCCCGTTATCATGTTCAGCCATATGCGAATTGCCCGACCCGTCACCAACCTTGAACGTACCTGCGCCCTCTATACTCAAGGGCTGGAGCTCATGCGAATCGCGGACTTCGTCAATCATGCCGGCTTTAGCGGGGTCATGGTGGGCCGTCCGGAGCTGGCCTGGCATATCGAGTTCACCCACTGTCACGAACATCCGCGACACCCTGCGCCGACCGATGAAGACCTGCTCGTGCTGTATTACCCCGATAAAGCAGACTGGCAGCGGGCGTGCGCCAGGATGACGGCGGCGGGTTTTCGGGCGCTGAGTTCGTTTAACCCTTACTGGGATATCAATGGCAACACCTTCGTCGATGATGACGGCTATCGGGTGGTGCTTCAGAACCGGGAATGGCCATAGACTGGAGGCCCGGGACAGAACGGCGGTTCAGCGTGGCCCTGTCCGCTGGCAAGGGCGGGCAGAACCCAATGCGCGGAGTACGGTATTTGTTATTCTGCACCGCGTCAGGTTATTGAATAGATTGAGATATGGAGTCGTTTATAGCCGTCGCCTGCGGCATATGGCTTCTGTCCGCCTCGCCGCCGTTTGCGTACGCGAGCATCACGCGGTGACTAAATCATCAAGAGCGTGATTTATCGAGACTTTCCCCTGTCGTGAAGACCAACCTCGTATTTACCCTACTTTCTATCGCGTTTTATCCGCGACGCATGCTATCCATGAGTATGAATGCATAGTTTATTAACTTGTTGTTTATAAACAAATAATTATATGCATTATTATCATTTGAGATGTCAATCATATTTTGTTGTCAGCCAACTTTAAATCTATAAAAGTAGACGTTTGTCGACTTTTCATCTAAAAGATGGGGGTAAGGGGCTAGACAAAACCAGATACTGGTTATCAAATAGTTAAAAAACATCATGCCCCATGTAAATGATTGGCCAGTGTAAAAATGGCTAACACGCTTTCCGCGGTCTCTCTGCGCTGCGGTGCACCTTATCTGGAGAAGTTATGCATTCCTCTGTGAATAAAAATGAAAGCCGGACCTTCTTTGGTCATCCTTATCCGCTGGGTTCGTTGTTCTTTACCGAAATGTGGGAGCGATTCTCGTTTTACGGCATTCGTCCCCTGTTGATTCTGTTTATGGCCGCCACGGTTTACGACGGCGGAATGGGGCTGGCGCGTGAAAATGCCTCGGCGATCGTCGGTATCTTCGCCGGCAGTATGTACCTCGCGGCATTGCCGGGCGGCTGGCTGGCGGATAACTGGCTGGGCCAGCAAAAGGCGGTCTGGTACGGGTCGATTCTCATCGCGTTGGGTCATCTGTCGATTGCCCTGTCAGCGGTGCTGGGCGACAACCTGTTCTTTATCGGGCTGATGTTCATCGTGCTGGGATCGGGTCTGTTCAAAACCTGTATCTCGGTTATGGTTGGCACGCTGTACAAGAAGGGAGATGCGCGTCGTGACGGTGGATTCTCACTTTTCTACATGGGCATCAACATGGGGTCGTTCATCGCGCCGCTGATTTCCGGCTGGTTGATTAAATCACACGGCTGGCACTGGGGCTTTGGCATCGGCGGCATCGGGATGCTGGTGGCGCTGGTTATCTTCCGGGTCTTCGCGGTACCGGCGATGAAGCGTTACGACAGCGAAGTGGGCCTCGATTCAACCTGGAACAGTCCGGTGGCGAAGAAGAACGGCGTGGGCGCCTGGCTGCTGGCGCTGGCAGTGGGCGCCGCGGTGATTATCACGCTGATTGCGCAGGGCGTGATTGTGGTTAACCCTGTTGCCGTTGCCAGCATGCTGGTATACGTGATTGCCGCTTCGGTCGTTCTCTATTTTATCTATCTGTTTGCCTTCGCCGGACTGAGTCGCAAAGAGCGCGCCCGTCTGCTGGTGTGCTTTATTCTGCTGGTTTCCGCCGCCTTCTTCTGGTCAGCATTTGAACAGAAGCCGACCTCCTTCAACCTGTTCGCCAATGATTATACCAACCGTATGATCGGCAGCTTTGAGATCCCGGCGGTCTGGTTCCAGTCAATCAACGCGCTGTTTATTATTCTGCTGGCGCCGGTATTTAGCTGGGCATGGCCGGCGATGGCGCGTAATGGCGTCCGCCCGAGCAGCATCAGCAAATTCGTCATCGGCATTCTCTGCGCCGCAGCGGGCTTTGGCCTGATGATGCTGGCGGCACAGAACGTGCTGAACAACGGTGGGACCGGCGTATCACCATTCTGGCTGGTAGGCAGTATTCTGATGCTGACCCTGGGCGAGCTGTGCCTGAGCCCGATTGGCCTGGCGACCATGACGCTGCTGGCGCCGGAAAGAATGCGCGGCCAGATGATGGGGCTGTGGTTCTGCGCCAGTGCGCTGGGTAACCTGGCGGCTGGCCTGATCGGCGGCCATGTGAAGGCCGACCAGCTGGATATGCTGCCGGACCTCTTCGCGCGTTGTTCGATTGCGCTGCTGATCTGCGCCGCCGTGCTTTGCGTGCTGATCGTACCGGTGCGTCGGATGCTGGAAAACACCCAGGACAAAGCCGCACAGAAACCGCTGACCCAAGCCTGATGGCAACGGAAAGCGACACTCTGCAGGCTGGCGCGTGATGCGCCAGCTTTTTTTTCGCCTGCAGTTTAACGGCAAATAGCCATCAGCCAGCGCGAGGAGGCACGCGCTCAGGGGAGGTCAGCGGGTGTGTAAGAAGAAGAGGGCGGGAAAACGGGCCGTCTGTCTGAGACGACCCGCAGCGGGCATTAACGATAAACAATCCCGCCATCGATCAGGATCGACTGGCCGGTAACATAGTCGGAATCCGGGCCGGCCAGATAAGAGACCAGGCTCGCCACATCGTCCGGCGTTTCCGCACGGCCGAGCGCAATCCCTTCAACATATTTTTTATAGGTCTCGCCGACCGGCGCACCGGTAATTTCGGCAAAACGCTTATCGATTTCGGTCCACATGCCGGTCCCCACAATCCCCGGACAGTAGGCGTTTACGGTGATCCCACGGCTGGCGTACTCTTTCGCCGCCGCCTGGGTCAGGGCGCGAACGGCAAATTTAGTGGCGGAATAGATCCCCAGCAGAGCAAAACCGTCGTGGCCGGCAATGGAGCAGGCGTTGATAATTTTGCCGTTTTGCTTACGGTCGATGAATTTTTTCGCCGCGGCCTGGATGCCCCATAGCGTCCCCTGAACGTTGATACGCATGATGCGATCGACCTCTTCAGGCGTCACGTCGGCGATCGCCTGCACCTGGGCAATCCCCGCGTTGTTGACGATGATATCAAAACCACCCAGCTCTTTTTCCGCCTGGTCAATGGCGGCATACACCTGGTCACGTTCGGCAATATTCGCCACAAAGGTGGCGGCCTTACGACCCAGCGCTTCAACTTCGGCGGCAACCGCCGCAATCCCTTCCGGGTTCACGTCGACGAGCATTAACGACGCACCCTCTTTGGCCAGACGTAAAGCAATACCGCGGCCAATGCCTTGACCGGCACCGGTGACTAAAGCAACTTTATTTTCGATAGCCATTTCTGTACACACCTTGTACTGATTAAGAAACGATGGATGCCTGATGGAGAAAGGTTCGCTGTACGCAGGCGCAGACCTGGCGTATCGCCCATCGGTGGCAAAGGATAAAACTACTTTATAGGTATGGATAAACGTGGCCTACCCCCCGGTTGGGGGGGATAATGGCGTATGCATGGGATGAGGAGGTCATGGCGCTATGGAATTGTTACCCCCGACGGATGACGCATTGAGCGGATTTGTTCATCAAGAACCGTTCCGCCTTGCGCGCACCTTGCCGCTTATTGCGACTCGCTTTACGCCGCCGCGTTCGCCGGGGGTATTGCAGCCGCGCGAACGTCTGCTGCAGCGGCTGGACGCCGCGCTCGCCAGCACGCTGACGCTGGTATGCGCCCCCGCCGGGTTCGGCAAAACCACGCTGCTGGCCCAGTGGTATCAGCATCGACAGCAGCAGGGCGATTCGCTGGCGTGGCTGAGCATTGACGAAGATGACAATACGCCCTTGCTGTTTATGCGCTATCTGCAGGCGGCGCTGCGGCCGCTCTGGCAAGCGGAGAAGGCTCTGCCGGAGGGCGCTCCCGGGGACGACTTCCGGCTGTTTCTCGCCGGTCTCGTCAACCAGCTGCATGATTATCCGGCTCCGCTGTCTCTGATTCTCGATGATTACCAGAATATCGCCCACCCGGAGATTCATGATGGTATGAACTGGCTGCTGAATCACGCGCCGCCGTCTCTGCATCTGATTATTGCCAGTCGCAGCCAGCCGCCCCTGGCGCTGAGTCGTCTGCACATGCAGGATCGGCTGGTGGAGATCGATGATCATGCGCTGCGGTTTAATGTCGCGGAGGCCAGAACCTATTTTTCAACCTCGATCTCCCCGGCGCCGGACCCGCAGGAGATCCCACGCCTGATTGCCCGCACGGAGGGGTGGGTTGCCGGTATGAAAATGGCGGCTTTAGCAAGCGGCAGCGCCCGTTATTGCCCGACCGACGGCAAGCTGAATACCACCTCCCGCGCGCTCTCCCGCTATCTGGAAGAGGTGATCTTTGCGCCATTGCCCGCCGGGGTGTTGGACTTTCTTCTGCGCACCTCAATACTCAACCGCCTGCATCCGTCGCTGTGCGATGCCGTGACCGGGAAACGCAACGGAGAAGCCATGCTGGCGTGGATAGCCCGGCACAATCTGTTTCTCTCCGCCCTTGATACGGACGGGTTCTGGTTCCGTTACCACCCGCTGATGCGTGAAGCGCTGCTGTATCGTCTGCAGCACAGTGCGCAGGTGGATATCCGCGTGCTGCATGAACAGGCCAGCAACTGGTTTGCCGGCCAGCAGCTGTGGGCGGAGGCGATTCGCCATGCGCTGGAAGGCGGAAAAACGGGCGCCGGGCATGCGGAAGCCGGCGTGCAGTCACTGGCGGAAGAGGGCGATATCGAGACGATGGTGCGCTGGATCCGCTATCTGCCGGCCAATCTGGACCCTTCCCGTATCGAGCTGCAAACCAATCTCGCCTGGGCGCTCGCGCACCGCTTTCGCTTTCACGATGCCCGCCAACTGCTGGACGCCATTGAGTCGCTGGCGGTCGCCAACCGCAGCGAGATTGCCCACAGTTCATGGGTGAAGCTCCGCGTCGTCCGGGCTATCTGCGAAGCCTTCGCCGACAATATTGCCCGGAGCATTGCTATCGTGGAACCGCTGCTGCATGAGGTGCCCTGCGGCGATATCTGGGTGGATGGTCTGGTATGCAATATTCTCAGCTACTGCCATCTGGCGAACGCCCGGCCACAGCAGGCGCTGGATGTCCAGCAGCGGGTATCGGGCGTGCGGGTGGCGAATCGTAATCTGTTCGTGGAGGTCTACCGGGCGTTTGTCATGGCCCAGGGATACCTGCGCCAGGGCAATCTGGCCGAAGCGCAGCGGCAGGCGGAGCGGGCGCTACAGTATGCCGAACAGCAGACCGGTTCTCACTCCAGCAGCGGCGCCACCCTGGCGCCGATTCTGGCCGAAATCGCCTGGGAGCAGGGGGAGGTGCAGCGCATCCCCACTCTGCTGACGCTACGTCTTGAGACGATCGATGACTTTTGCCCGCCGGATGGGTTTAGCCGCTGTTACATCGTGCTGGCGAGGCTGGCGCAACGTCATGGGCAGACGGATGAGATGACATCGCTGCTGCTGCATGCCGAAGGTCTGGCGGTTCAGCGCGGATGGCTGCGGGCGCAGGCGCCGCTGCTGGCTGAGCGTATTGCCAATGCGCTCCACGTCGGCGATAGCGCGGCGGCCGACAGTTTGCTTCTTCGCCTGCAGGGGCTGTCCCCCGGCGCGGAGAAAAATGACGTGGTGAGCGCCTGTTTAACCCTCAGCCACAGCCGGATGCTGATGGCCGGCGGACAACCGCTGGCGGCGGCGCGGCAGCTCGATACGCTGGCCGCTGAGCAGGAGCGCGGCGGCGAGTGGCTGTTTGCGGTACGCCTGCGGCTTATGCAGGCCATTGCCCTGTGGCGCGCCGGAGAACAGGAGCGGGCGATAACGCTGGGGATCCCGACGCTGCGTCGCGCCTTTCAGCAGAAGCTGTGGCGCAGCCTGCTCGATGGCGGAGAGGAGATGGCCTCATTGCTGGCGGCAATTCAGCAACGCGGGGGGCACGATGAGGGCTTCAGCGAGGCGCTGGCGCAGCATCTCGCCAGATTCAGCGCGGCCGGAGTCCTGCCGCTGGCCAGCCGTCGGGCGCCCGCGCAGCTTCGCCTGACCGAGCGGGAGCAGCAGACGCTGGGGCTGATCGCCGAAGGCTACTCCAATAAAGAGATCGCCCGGGCCTTAGGAATTACTGCCGAAACCGTGAAATGGCATCTCAAACAGCTGTACGAAAAGCTACAGGTCAATGGTCGGATTCAGGCGTTGAATCGGGCGCGCGAGTGGCAGTTATTCGACTGACGCGCAAGCGGCGCCTCAGCGCGCCTGTTGCCCCAGATTCTCCAGCGCCGGGCCGCGGTAATCCCCGCCTAAGGCCTTAATCAGCGTAATGTCGCTGCTCAACCGCTGCGCCTGGATATCCAGCAGGAGCAGTTGTTGAGCGATGACGGGCCGACGCGCTTCCTGAGCCGCATAGTAGCTGACCAGCCCTCGCTGATAGTGGGCGCTGGCGCTGCGGGAGGTGGCCATGGCGGCCGTCACCTTCAGCTTCTGTAACACCACCTGCTGATTCAGATCGTTCAGCTCGCTGGAGCCGATCGCCACATCGCGCACGGCATCCAGTACCGCCTGGTTGTACTGCTTGATCAGAATATTGCTGGCGGTACGGACCGATTGCAGATTGGCATTCAGTCGGCCGCCGTCGAACAGAGGCAGATACAGGCCTGGCAGCAGGTTGAACTGCTGGAAGGACGATTTAAACAGATCCCCGACGCTCAGGGCGTTGTATCCCCAGAATGCCTTGATATCAAAGTGCGGGTAAAATGCCGCTTTCGCCGCATCGACCTGGCTTAACGATGCCGTGACATAGCCGCGCAGCGCCTGGAGGTCCGGGCGGCGGGCCAGCAGTTCAAAGGAGAGCGAGTCGGGCAGCGTCTCCTGTAGCGTCGGCAGCGGGACCGGGTGGATCTCCGGCATGCTGTGCGCATCGGCACCGATCAGCGCCCGCAATGTTTCCCGGTACTGCGTCAACGTCCCGTTTGCCGTAATCACCTGTTGTTGCGCCGCCAGCAGCTCGGCCTGGGCATTGGCGATATCCACGCTATCCTCAACGCCGCGCCGGGTGCGGTGCTCATGCGCCTGCACAGAGAGACGGGCAATCTCTTCCAGTTGATGCAACAAGGCAATCTTCTGGAAGGTGGCCTGCATGGCAAAGTACAGCTGCGCCACGCTGCTGGCGAGATCCAGCTCGATTCCGGCCGTTTCGGCCTGCCGCGCATTTTTCTCGCCAATGGCGGCGGCAACGCGGGCGCGATCGGCTCCCCACAAATCAATATTCAGCGTGGCGCCGACGCCGACGGTATTCAGCGTGTACCACGGACCGTTTTTATCGACCGGCAGCGAATAAGAGTAGGGCCAGGTGAACTGTTTGTTGGTAACCCGCAGCCGGTTCTGGGCCGCCACGGCGGTGGCCTGGACGCCCATTGCCGACTGCGCCAGCTCAATGGTGGACTGCGATTGCGCAATCCGCAGCCGGGCGGCCTGCAGGGTCGGGGAGTTTTGCAGCGCGCGGTTGACCAGCATATTGAGCTGGGCATCGTGATAGCCTTCCCACCATCTGGCCGCTGGCCAGCCGCTGTTGGCGAGGTGAATCACCTGCGCGAGTTCAGCCTGCTGCGGGTTTACGATAGTGACCTGGCCCGGATCGTCCTGAATTAAGGCGCAGCCGGTAACCAGCGTCAGGGCGAAGGCGAGCGGTGAGTAGCGCAGGAAGCGGGCTGCGGTGTCCATTTTTCTCATGACTTATCTGCCTGTCGCGAAAGCGCTGAAGGGGCGGACGACCAGCCTGGCAATGTCGTCAGCAGGGTGACCAGCGGGGGGCCAAAAGGATTGCCGGGGTCGGGCTGAAGCTCGCCGAACGGCATGGGCGTCTGCTGCTGGTCGATATCATCGGCGTAGGTCTCAAGCGACCCGGCGCAGCGGCGCAGAAAGGTATCTCCCGGGGCGGCGTACAGCCGGTAGCCTTCGCTGAAGCGCACGATTTCGAGGGCCTGCGTCCAGGTGGCCTTCACCGGCCAGGTTTTCGCCTCGGGATGCGGGTGGGCATATGCATTCAGCGGTTCAGCCGCCACCCGATGCATCAGCGTTTCGGCGCGGTTCAGGGCGTGAAACAGCGGGACTAATTTCACCTCGTCGCGACTGGCGCGCAGGTCATTCGCAATCCGCCGGTAGAGGTCGGCCAGCCGCGATTTGAGCTGCGGGGCTTCACTATCCGGCCACAGGTAGAGGTGGACAATCGAAGAGACCAGTACGCCGAGCAAAATACCGATGACGCGATCGCGCAGTTCGGTCAAATTAGTCAGTGGCCCAAACCAGCTGAGAAACGCCAGCGAGAAGGTAAAACCGATCTGAATCCCGGCGTAGGCGATGCGTTCAGACCCCGAGGCTATCCAGGCCGACAGCGCCATCACCGGCAGAGTCATCGCCAGCAGACCGACGAGTGATTCGCTATGCGGCTGAATAAACACGATCATTAGCAGCGCCAGCAGGGTAGCGAGCAGGGCGCCGCCGATGCGCAGCCAGGTCTTCTGCAGCGTCGCGCCGAGCCCCGGCTGAGCGACAATCACGCAGCTGAGCATAATTGTGTGGATCCCCTGCCAGTCGGCGGCGGTATAAAAAACGTAGCACAGCAGCGTTGCCAGCAGCGTTTTGAGCGCGAAGTGCAAATAGGCGGGGTTCGACCAGGCGTCAGGCAGCAGCAGAGGCGCTTTTTCCTCTTCCCCCGCCGGCAGCGGCACCGGTTCGCCGCGCGCCAGCTGGTTCAGCGTAGTCGCCATCTCCTGCAAAATAACAGGGTTTGCCGTATCCCGCGCAGTGGCCTCCGGCAGGATTGCCGGGAGAGTGCTGACGTCCAGATTCTGCGCCAGCGTCGAGAGCGCGGCGGCAAGCTGTAGACGCCCGGCGGAAGGGGCCTCTTCCGGCTGAAGCAGCGCGGCCAGGTGATAGCAGTGAAGGGTGGCGGCCATCAGGGATTGCCACGCCTGCGGGCTGTCGGCTATCTCGGGGCTGGAGCGGGTCGCCTGCTTATACAGCGACTGAAGCTCGGCGAACTGTCGGGCAATTTCTTTGAACGTCGGCGCAGAGCTGGCATTCGGTCGGGCGAGAAGCGTCGCCACCTCGCGGAGCAAAACCACCATCCTCGCTTTGAACTGATAGCCGGGAAAAGCCTGCTGAAAACCGGCGTTGACCAGCAGCGTGACCACAATGGCGAGGTTGATGGCTACCCACAGCCAGAGCAGCAGGCGCACCAGAATCTCACTTTGGCTGGTCATCGAGGGGAACGTCTGCGCGTAGATAACCACCAGAGCGACGACGAAAAAGGCCATCCCCAGCTTGCCCAGCACCCGCATCAGATAGATGGCGCCGAAAAACAGCACGACCGAGGCGACCAGGCGGATCAGCGGGTAGTCATAAGTCCATTTGATGATCAGCAGCACACCGCCCAGCGCCACGCTGACGGTGAGGAAAAAGACCACGCTCACCAGCTTTATCATCAGCACGTTGGGCTGGCTGACGTAAAACACCACGATCAGCGCCACGGCTAAAAAAGGGATCTGCAGGGCCATAAACAGGGCGATCAGCACCGCGCAGCTCAGGGTCAGACGCAGGGTGTAGTTTGCCCGTCCCGGTGCGTCGCGGAGTTCGCGGGTGAGAAATGACCAGAGGTTCTGCATAGCGCCTCCTTACTGAGGCTGAAGAACGGCGCTGGCGGAGGCACCCATGCGGAAGAGTTCGGGGTCAGGATCTTTTACCGCGATCTTCACCGGGAAACGCTGCGACACATGAACCCAGTTGATGCTCTTCTGAATAATCGGCAGGCCTTCAATCACGCTCCCGCCTTCAGGCAGCACGCCGGAGCCGACGGAATCGACCACGCCGGCGAACGATTTATCATGGTTGGTCATGATGGTGACTCTGGCCGCTACGCCGGGGCGGACGTTTTTAAGATCGGTTTCGCGGAAGTTGGCGATGACATACCAGCGATCGTCATCCATTAAGGTAAACACCGGTTTTAACGCCGAAGCGTACTGGCCGACGGTGGTTTTTAGCGCCACCACCACGCCGTTAAATGGCGCCCGGACTTCGGTAAACTCCAGGTGCAGTTCCGCCAGCGCGATCTGCGCCAGAATCCCCGCCCGCTGGGCAACCATGGCGTCAACGCCGGTGACGGCGGCCGAGGCCTGTTTCGCTTGCAGCAGGGTGGCGTCGAGTTCCGCGCGGGCGGCTTTTTCGGCGGTTCGCGCCTGGTCGAGATCTTCTTGCGACGCGAAGCCCTGCGGGACTAACGGCTCAAGACGCGTACGTGACGAGGTGGTCTGTTTAACCAGCGCCTTTGCGCGCTCTACCGCGGCGGCGACGGACTGGGCGTTGTACTCCTGGGCCTTGATTGTGCGCCGGGTCAGCATGATTTGCGCATCCAGGGTGGCCAGCCTCGCCCGGGCATCATCGAGCATCGCCTGGTACGGGCGCGGATCGAGACGAAACAGCAGATCGCCTTTTTTCACCCGCTGGTTGTCGCGGATCGGCATCTCCACGATCCGGCCGCTCACCTCCGGCACCACGTCGATGGTATCGGTGTAGACGTAGGCATCGTTGGTTTCCGGCGAGGTCTGAAGCTGCCAGATAACCAGGATAAGCGCCACGATCGCGGCGAGGACGAGGGCCAGCAGAGGCCACTTTTTCCGTAATACGCTTGAGCTGGAGTTTGTCATAGGGGCTTAGTACACAAAGAAAAGGAACCACAGGAGCGTGGCGAACAGGAACATCAGAGCCAGGTAGCTAAATACCAGCGGAGAAAAACGCGATTGCCAGCCTTTGCGGACGATCAGGATATGACAGGGTATGAGTAACAACACGCCGCCCAATAAACAGAAGAACCAGCCAGGAAATGCGGCGCCTAATACCGGAATCGCTGGTGATAATGAACAACCAGAGAGAAAGGAGAACATAAATAATAGCGCCGGGCGGGCCAGCTTCACTCGATAATTCAAAGGATAGTTCCTGAGCACTCATACCATTGTGGTGTGAGTTTAATCGCCCTTTCGGCGAAATAAAAGCGAATGGGGAAATTCGCATGCGCTATTTTAACTGGGTAATCAAGGTCGAGGCTGAGGTTGTAGTGAATATAAAATCGTTTATTTCGCATTAATACAGACAGTTCAGCACAAATATGAGCGGAGGTTTTGGGATATCCTCATAGCTGGTCTGCGCTGGCAGGACTATGCTTAGCTCCTGAACAATAAAAACAACTGAGGCAATGTCATGGATAAGGAATTACTGGAGGCGGGCTACCGCGCATATACCGGAGAGAGGATTGATGTCTACTTCAACACGGACATCTGCCAGCACTCGGGAAACTGCGTTCGCGGTAGCGCAAAACTCTTCAACCTGAAGCGTAAACCGTGGATCATCCCGGATGAAGTGGATGTCGCCACCGTCGTGCGGGTAATCGACACCTGCCCGAGCGGCGCTCTGAAGTATCGCCAGAAATAAGCGAGGAAATGATGGAAATACTGGAAGGTCATAACAAGTTTTACGTCAATGATGCGGCGGGGAATCAGGTGGCGGAAATTGTTTTTGTCCCCACCGGCGAGCATCTCAGCATTATTGAACATACCGATGTCGATGAGAGCCTGAAAGGGCAGGGGGTGGGTAAACAGCTGGTGGCGAAAGTGGTGGAAAAGATGCGCGCAGAGCAGCGTAAAATTATCCCACTCTGTCCCTTCGCTAAACATGAGTTTGATAATACCCGCGAGTACGATGATATCCGGGCCTGAAATAAAGGCACCGGTCTCAGCCGGTGCTCAATTATTGGTGATGAAGGGCGGTTGCATCCGGGATGCCTGTTTCTGCCGCTGATGGCGAATAATAGTCATGCACCAGTATGGCTCCAGCGTATCGCATAATGTCCATCATCGCTGTCGGCGCGTTTTTGCAATCAGCTCGCGCCTTCATTTTCCAGCTTCTGCCTTTTGCGCAGATGCGGGAAAATGGTCATCCATATCGCGACCACCACCAGCGTGCCAATCCCGCCAAGCGCCGCGGCCGGTACGGCGCCGATCCACGCCGCCAGCAGGCCGGATTCAAATTCCCCCAGTTGGTTTGAGGTATTAATGAAGATGGCGTTCACCGCATTCACGCGACCGCGCATATCGTCTGGCGTATCCAGCTGCACCAGCGCGCCGCGAATCACCATGCTCACCATATCAAACCCGCCCAGCGCGGCCAGTGCCAGCAGGGAAAGCCACAGCCGGGCAGAAAGCGCAAACACCAGCGTCGCCAGGCCAAAGCCGGCCACCGAGGCGAACATGATCAGACCCACGTTCTTCTCCAGCTTGTGGCGACTGAGCCAGACGCCCACCAGCAGCGCACCGACCGATGGCGCACCGCGCAGCATCCCCAGTCCCCAGGGGCCGGTATGGAGAATATCCTGAGCGAAGATCGGTAACAGCGCCGTCGCGCCGCCAAGAAGGACGGCAAACAGATCGAGCGAAATCACGCCCAGCACATCTTTTCGCTCGCGGATAAAATGTACCCCGGCAAACAGGTTCTTGAGGTTCATCGGCAGGCGGGTTTGCGGCGGCCGCTCGTAGCGCAGTTGGCTCACCAGCACAAGAGAGAGCAGGTAGAACAGCGCGGATACGCCATACACCACCTCCGGACCCGCCACGTACAGCAGACCGCCAAGGGTGGGGCCGATAATCACCGCCGCCTGTCCTCCGACGGAACTGGCCGCCATCGCGCGCGCAAGGATCGGCGGCGGCACCAGCGTCGGCAGCATCGAAGTGATCGCCGGCCACTCCAGCGCTTTTGCCACCGAGATTAAAAAGACCAGCCCCCAGATTTCAATTTTGTCCGCCCAATGCAGTAGCGTCAGGGCGACCAGCCCGAGTAATGCGACCCATTCAATAAACTGCCCAAGCAGCACGATCCGCCGCCGATCGAACTGATCCGCAAGGTGTCCCGCAGGGAGAGCCAGCAGGACCGAGGGTAAGAATTGCATCAGACCGATCATCCCGAGCGCCATCGCGCTATGGGTGATGGCGTAAATTTGCCAGCTAACGGCAACCGAAAACATCTGAAAACCAAATGATGAACAGGTGCGCGCCAGCCAAAAGGTGACGAACGACCTGTGCCGCAGCAGTGAATCTTCCGCTGCGGATACCTGTGAACCCATAGTCTTATCCCATTTAAAGCCAATATTCCGCCCGGCATCATCGTGGCGGTCTGGTGTGAAGTCCGTCAGGGACTTTCATTATTTTTACCACCTGACAAGGTGCGGCATCTTGTGTCTTCGGGCAGTGGCAAGGCGTGCGCTTTGCCACCCGGCGCTTAGCGTAAACTGGTTTAAGTCTATGCCCCTGGTCGCAGGCGTGTTATTTGCGGAGCGAGACGGGCATAGGCTGTGCGTGTGGCTGGCTCGTGAGGGCGTTGAGGTGGCTTTTTGCGCACGGTGGGCTGAGGATATTCAAAAAACCTGCGGCATCATCACTGTGGAAGGTGGCATCGCCAAAGGGTATCCCTGTGATTTAGCCCGGCCTGAATCTCTTTCTCACTTTTCTGCCCGGCTGTCAGCTTCAGACAAGCTCATCGACATTTTAATCCTCAATGCTGCGCAGCGGTTGTCAGGCACATCTGACGGGTATCCTAAAGCAAAAATTATCACTACCGTCAGTTCAGTCCTGATAGGTTCGATTCTGCTGATGCAGGCGTTGCTGCCCGGGCTACGGCGTTCAGAGAGTGCGGATATCGTCGCAATCATCTCTACATGCGGTATGCCGAATTTTACGGATTCCATTACTCATCCCGCTTTTTTCGCCAGTAAACATAAGATTCGCGGGTTTGTAACTAAGTTGTCACAGCAGCTCCCGGAAGAAAATGTACGGGTTACCGGGCTCTACCCAGCGGATTTCGAACTGACGGGATTAGATACCATTATCAGGAGTCAATCGAGAATGGGGGAGCGTCTGATGAACGGGCGGTCGGTCTGGGAGAGGATGCGTTTTGTGCTGGCTCAACCGCGTAGTTGCCATAATAAGTCACATCTACTTCCAGGGCCCAACCCACGAAGCACTGCAATCGTAGTAGGTGAAATCGAACTTCCCGCGCGCGCAGCACTTCAGGCTAAGTACAAGGGATGATCGAATAAAAAAGAGGGTTGACACGTTTACACGTTAAACATCCCCAAGGATTATCAACATGACGCGTATCGTGCCTGTCATCGCCCTGGAATTTCTGCTCAGCTCCTTTTCGTTATATGCCAGCCCGGTTGACTACCTTATCAACACGCAGGAAACCACCATTACCCTCTCCTGGCATGCATTTGGCGATATGTCTGAGGCCACTCTGAGAAATGTAACGGGTGATATCTCACTCAATGCCGGAAACGATAGAGACGACAATATCCATGTTGCCATTCCGGTGGCGACGCTGAATGCCTCTAACCGGCTGTTAACCTATCAGATGAAAAGCGCTCTCTTTTTTGACGCTGAACGCTATCCGAACATTACGTTCACCAGTAGTCGGGTGGTGGCTCTGGGGCAGGGCCATTATCGGATTCTGGGCACCCTGGCGGTTAAGAATGTCGCGCGCCCGGTCATTCTGGATGCCTCACTGAACGGGAAAACCGCCGGACCTGGCGGGGCGGAGAACATTTCCCTGGATGCATCAACAACGATTTCACGCTCAGCATTCAACATGGCCAGTTTCGCGGTGTTGGTTGATGACAACGTGACAATCAATATTGCGATTCAGGCCCGCCTGCACCAGGCACGTCTAAACGTGCATTAACTGGCGCGCCTCTTTTGCTATGAAAGCGCCGCCTGCAAGGTGAGCGCGTTTTGCTTCAGTTGGGAAGCGGGGTTACGCACTGCTTTGTCGTACTGTCATACACCTGCCCGCTGGGGCAATCCGGCGTTTTGCTGTCGCTGTTATCCTCCCCGGCGGCAAAAACTGGAGCGATCGCAACATTTTCGTCGTAAGGGAAAACAGCGGCTGCCAGTGCATAACCCGGCACCACTGGCGACGCCGCAAGCCGGACAGAAATCCTGGATTTTTACCTGTTCAGAACACTGAATGAAGCGCGGGAAATCACAGAACGCTGGCTGGGTGAATATAACAGTGAGCGACCTCATGAATCCCTGAATAATCTGACGCCGGAAGAGTACCGGCTGATGGCTGAAAAAGCGGAAATCTCAAAAAGTGCGTGGAACTAAAACAGGTGTGCTTACACCCGCTGCTGCTCATCGATAACTGGCGGACTACTCCCGTTAGTCCCGCTGCGACGGCGAACCGGGTGCCAGGGGTTCTGCCATCAATCCGCAATGGCGGTTTCAATCGGTATCGGGACTGAGGCTTAAATGAGAATCCCGACCCGGATGGTCGGTTTTTTCATGCCGGGCGGAAGTGGAACTCGAGGGCGACTTATCCGGCAATACTGGTAGGGTGGCGTCCTGGTGAAAAGCGCTGAATAAGATCCTCCAGGTTATCGCCAGTGACCGGCGGTGAGATGATATAGCCCTGGAAACGATCGATTCCCAACGCCTTCAGCATATTGAATTTTTCCAGGCTATCGACCCCCTCAGCAATGCAGCGACTGCCGGAGAGCTGGCAGTAATAGATCAGGCTCTTGATCAGCGCCAGCGCGTGCGGATCCCGCTGCAGATCGTTCACGATACTGATATCCAGCTTGTACTCATTAAAGCGCACGGTGCGGACCGGAAACAGGACGCTGCTGCGTGAAAAGCAGTCGTCGAGCATGATGCGAAAGCCCTGCTGCTGTAAGTGGGTGATCGTGTCGCCCGTTTTACTGTGCAGGTTAAGATCGACAGTTTCGGCAAATTCCAGTACCAGCCTCTCGCCCTGCTGCGGTTCCTGTAACTGCTGACGCGCCGCCTCCATCATCCGGATAATGTTGGCGTTGGTGGCGATGATCGGCGGGATGTTAATCGCGAAATAATAGTCGCCCGGGTATTGATTGATGTTCTGCACGGCCTCCTGCAGGACGAACGCCGTGAGCAGCAGCCAGGCATACTCCGAGCGTATCTGCGGCAAAAACTCGCCGGGCAACAGCACATTGCTATTGCGTCGCCAGCGCGACAGCACCTCGATGCCCTGCAACATCAGGCGACCATCGGTGATGGGCTGAAACACCGGGAAAATTTGCCGACAGTGAATGGCATGGATGAATTCACGTTCAAAAGCGGAGAGCGCGGCGACCGCGCTCGTTTTCTGCCCTTTGGTGTGGCTGCCGGGGAAACGGCTGGCCAGATGGGGATGATGTTCAACCATCTTTTTCAGTCCTGAGCTTCTCTGGGTGTAGAGGGTTTTGTGACTAAGCCCCCGACGTTGCGCCTGATCATTGATGCTGAATCCCCGCAGCCAGTCCAGCGCGGTACTCAGTTCCGGTTTGCTCACGCCGGCGGCTGGCTTAGCGCAGATGACCCTCTCCTGAGACGCCAGCTGCGCCAGCAGGGGATAGCTTTGCCCGCCGTCGGGCCTGAGCAGCGCCGCCAGCTGTCGGCAGGGTAAATCAGAGGCGACGGCCCGTACCCAGGCCAGATGGCGCGGTCTGCCGACCTGGTGTAACAGCGTTTGCCACAGCCAGTTGGCCGGGCTACGGCTGAGGATCAGCATCGGCAGCGGAACGGCGCTGTGTTTCAGCAGCAGTGCCGCCTGCCGCAGGGTAAGCAGCAGCCAGAACGGATCGTCGGGGAGAAAGACCACGATACGCCTGACGGTCACGATGTCGGGGATTAACAGCGCCTCGTGAAGCTGAGGGAACAGGCGCCTGGGCGGCGGCAGGCCGCCGCCGTCGTCCATCATTGCAGACAACCCCTCGCCAGCCATCGCACACGGCGAGAGGATATAGTCTACCGGCGGGGAGGCCTGCGTCGCATCGCCATTACTGGTAGACAAATGTCACCCCGATAATGGACTGCACGTTCCCCGCCGTCACCTGACCCGTGGTTCGCGCATAGGTGGCGGTTAACCCCAGATTGACCGGCGAAGTGCCGACCGTACCCAGCGACACCGTGCTGTTGGCGGGGACGATGCTGCCGTTACGCGTCATCTGCACGCCAATCCCCTGCGCCGCCGACGTCGACGCGGTATTGCGGAAGACCGAACTGGCGGTATCGGCGGTAGCGCCGGAAAGGTAGTAGCCGAGATTCTGGTTTTGCGCGCAGTGGACCGTGACCGGAACAGCCATGGAGCCAGGATAATCCGGCAGCGTCACCGTGACATCGCGGGCGGAAACATCGCAGCCGCCGGTCGGCACCACCACATCATTGTTGGCGTAAATGTTCCAGACAAACTGATAGGAGTCGCCGTTATAGTTGTTGGTCTGGTGGAGAATCAGCACGGCGATCAGGGAGCCGGAGGCGATCGCTATCCCGCCGGCGGTACTGATCGGCGTCAGATAGAGCACGGTTGGCCAGGGTTTATCGGCGGTTGAATTGTAGATAACCCGCGAGGTTTCCGTGGTGGTAGGGAAGGGGTAGGAGGTGCCGTTATACTTTACGGTACCGGAAAAACTCGACAGCACCCCGCCATAGGCGGAGCCTCGCTGCAGGGTCACGTAGTCGGTAATGGTTTGCGGATAGTCGTTATGGCAGAAGATTTGCGTGGAGAGATCGACCACCAGGTTCTGCCCGACGTTCACCGCTGGCGTCAGGTTGACGTAAACGTTCGCGCTGCCGCCGCCGATGGGGATCGTCGCCCCGGTGGCCGTTTTGCAGGCAAAGGACCAGGCATTCACCGACCAGCCCAACAGTAGCAGCGTGGTCAACAGGGTTATCATTTTTTTCATCAACTTACTCTCCTGATTCAGGCGTAGGTGTAGGTGACGCTAATCACCGCCTGAATGGTTCCCTGAGTGGCGCCGCCGTTGACCGTCAATGCTCTGACCTTCAGCGGGAAGCGGGCGGACTGCGTCGAGTCATCCACCTGCACCGATTTAGTGGCGCCATTGTTCAGCGTGGTTCCGCCGTCATCCTGCAGCTCCAGCTGGATATTGCCGGCGGTCCCCTGGTTTTTGTAATACCCGGTGGCGTCCGCCGTACCGCTAAAGCTGGCGGTGACGCGCGAGGTACCGACGGGGCAGTTGCTCAGATCGAGCGCCACGCCGTGCCAGGCCGAAGCGGCGCCCGCCGGGATCAGACTGAAGGTATACAGGTCGCCGAGATCGACGGTGGCGTTTTTCGTGGAAACCGTGCAGGGTCTGGCGACCACTTTGCCGTTAACGGTGATCCTGATATCGGCCGCCTGCAGGGGAGAGCAGGCCAGAGCCAGCGCGCCCGCCAGAAGCCATTCTCGGGGGATCCATTTCATCTCAACCTCCGGTTACTGAAATTCCAGCGTGAATGTCGCTGTCGCGTTGACGTGCCCGGCGGTCACCGGCACCCGGGTGGCCATCAACCGCGCATAAAAGTTCAGGGTATTGGTCTGCCCGGGCGTCAGAGTCGTCCAGGCGATTGCCGTTGCGGGGGCGTTCAGCGGCAGCATCGTCTGCTGACCATTGAGAATCTGCACCCCCATGCCCGCCGCAGCCGATGCGCCGCTGTCCAGCTTCAGCAGGCTGGTATTGTCGTTATCCGCCACGCCGGTAAAGCCCACCTTGACCGCCGTCACCGAACCGCCGCAGGGCGACAGCACGATGCGAAACGGCACCACGGGCGTTGTCGCGCCAATGGTGTTGAACTGTTTAGCGGCGTTATCCATCAGGTCGACGGTAAAGTCTTTCGACTCGCCCGCCACCGCGCAGGCGTTATCCCGGACATATCCGCTGATGGTGAGGGTACTGTCGGCGGCGAACGCGTTGGCGATGGTCAGCGACAGCACGGCCCCCAGCAGATACAGCGATTTGGTCATCATCATTTCTTCCTTAGCGACAGACGGCAGACAGCTGGCTCAGCGCCTGCTGCTGGCTCTCTTGCGGCAGCTGATATTCGGCCACGCAGCTGGCATCGGGGCCTTCACCCCATTTCACCTGTACTTTGCCGGCCAGCGGCATACCGCTCAGGTAAACCTGCCCGTTATCGGCCACGATGCTGCTGCTCTGGTTACTGGCTGAGGTCACCATGGCGCCAAACGGGACCGGCTTGCCATGACGGGTCAGCGTCAGCAGCAGCTTCATCCCGACGTGTGCTTTAAAATCCGCACGCACGATGGCGCCGTGCGTGGGCACCACGCTGACCACCGCATCATCCAGGTCGACGTTGTCAGCCAGCGTGTTGGTGTCCAGCGCCACGCGGTTCTCACGATATTCGGTGGCGTATGGCAACACCGCATAGCCGCGCCAGTCGGTACGTACCCCGGTCTGGTTTTCCACTTTCACGTTGTCGGCCCCCGGGGCTTTAATCAGCACCACCGTGTCGTTCAACGGCTGGCTCAGGGTGATGCCGTTGCCGTGGGCAAGCACGCCGCCGCTCACGCCGTAGTACAGCTGTTTCAGACCATCGCTGCGGCTGTAGCCGACGTTGGCGTTACCGTAGCCGCCACGATAGTTCAGCGCCGCGTATCCGGTGCCGCCGCTCCCGCCGTTGCCGCCGCCGGCATAGCCGGTCTGCACGCTGTAGCTCAGGTTGTTGTCCTCCAGTAGCGTGCCGTACAGCCCGGCGAGGTTGGTCATCCGGCCATCAAGATCGTGCGACATACTGTAGCTGGCGCTGGCGTGTCGCCACGCGGACTGGCTGTCGGAGCGCATCCAGTGGCTGAACGGAATATTGACGTTGACCGCCAGCATCTGATCGCGTCCTTCCTGCCAGGCGTTTTTGGTCACGCTGTAACTCAGGGTCCAGTTGATATCGTCGACGGCGGCGTTCAGCCCCGCCTGCAGCTGTTCATCGGCTTTGCCGCTGCCCCAGTAGCTCTGATGGCTGCCGCTTAAATAGAGCGTGGAGGTACGCCCGATCTGCTGAGTCACGCTGACCTGCACCTTGCCGCGTTTGCTGTAGGCGAGGTTGTAGTAGTCAGTAAACTTCGGCTTCACCTGAATCACGCCATCCTGGGTCACCACGTCGTAGCCGCTCATCTGGCTGTAGGTGGTATCGGCGAAGCTGAAATAGCCGCGCGTGGAGTAGCGATAGCCGACCAGCTGAATGTTGGTGCCCACCTCATTGAGTGATTTGTTATAGAGGAAGCGCAGCGACTGCCCCTGGCGATCGCTGTCATCGGGGAGCGTGGCGTTGGCCTGGGTGATGTCCAGCGATACGGCGCCGAATTCGCCCATATTTTTCCCCAGCCCGAGGTTAAATGCCCGGTAGCGGTCTGCCAGCTGGGTACCGCCATACAGCGTCCAGCCTGCCGGTAAGCCGTGCAGCAGCGTGCCCTGGAAGAAGGTGGGCTTCTCCTGCCGATCGTTGCCGCTGCGGTATTCCCCGGCCGTCAGGGCAAAACGCGTATGGCCTTCACGTTGCAGGACCGGCACGGTGGACCAGGGGACGGTGAACACCTGGCGGGTGCCATCGGCTTCTTTTACCGTAACCTGCAGATCGCCGCCGTTCCCGGCGGCATAGAGATCGTCGATCGTAAACGGTCCCGGCGGCACCGTACTCTGATAGATCTCATAGCCGTTTTGTTTGATCGAGACCTGCGCCGTGCCGCGGGCGATACCGTGGATCACCGGGGCAAACCCCTTCTGGCTGTCCGGCAGCATATTGTCGTCAGAGGCCAGCTGGGCGCCGCGGAAGTTGATACCATCGAACACGTCGCCGTTGGTATAGCTGTCGCCCAGCGTCAGGCGCGAGCGCAGGGGAACGATGTCCCGCTCGATCCAGCTATTGACGTGCTGCCATTTATTCTCGTTGTTCGATGAACTGCCGCCGCTGCTGTAGCTCCAGGTGGTGTTATCGCGCAGGCGCCAGGCACCGAGGTTGAGGCCGCTTTGCAGATTCAAATACGCATAGTTGCTGCTGCCGCCGATGTCGTTATGGACATTGTTGCCGGTAAAGTTGTAGTTCAGCAGCCCGGCGGTGATGCCGTCATCCCACAGTTCGGGCGGGATATATCCGCGCGCGCGATTGCCCATAAAAGCCTGCGGCACGGTCAAATACAGGCGCTGCTGGCCGATGTCGAAACGACTGGTCGACTCTTTGATCATCTCCGACATCGGCACGCAGGCATCGGCCGCGAGGGCATTGATGCCGGACACGGCGGCGGTGTTGACGCCCATGCTGGCCAGCTGGCCGCGGGTCAGGCAGGGGGTCAGGCCGTGGTGGTTCTCTCCGCTCCTGAAGGTCACATCGCGGGTGGTCATAAAGCCGTTATTCAGATAGATATCGACCCGGTAGGTGCCAGGCGGCACCTCCTGACCCTTTTCGAAACCCGACAGATCCGCCACTGCGGCAGGATCATCGGCGAGAAAGCGTGGGTTAAAGTACAGTTCCGCCTGCGCGGAAAAGGCCTGCATGGCCAGCAAAAGGGCAAAAGGGAACCGGGCAAATACGCGAGCCGATCCCGACGCGCGGCGCCGCGCATGCCGGGCGCCCTGGCGGTCCGATCCATATTTCAGATGTGACATAGTCCCTCCGGTCCGAAGTCGCCCGGCTGTCAGTTCTTTTTATATTTCTGGGGAGAACGCGATTTCCCCGTGGTTATTGCAGTACGCCCTTCATCCGTGGGGTCAGTGCGCCGTAGTCGTTAATCGTCCGGTAGGTGATGTCTCGTCCGGCGTCGGACGGGATTTTTACCGAGGCTTCCCCCATCGGCGGGACCAGCGCATTTTCCAGCACCCGAGTGCCGGCATTGAGTTCGGTCACCGTCAGGTAGTAGGGGGTGGGATTCTTCAGCGTCAGCGTGTTGGCGCTGCGGCGAAACGTCAGCTTCTCCGCCGCCTGATCCGGCGACAGCGCGAGTTTCCCCGGGCGGTAATAGAGCTTGATGCGGCTGATAATCGCCAGCTGCAGCGTGTTATCGCTAAGCTTTGATTTATCCATGGAGGGGATGGCTTTCACGTTCATCCAGAACAAACTTTCCCGGTCCTGCGGCAGCGTGTCGTTGGTCGCATCGATTATGCGCAGCGTATTCTCTTTTTTACCCTGCATAGCGAACAGCGGTGGGGTGATCACAAAGCGCCCGTCTTTTTGTCCGTCGGCGTTTTCGACCCACGACTGAATCAGATAGGTGCTGTTGTCGTCATTGTTGGTCACCGCCAACTGAACCTGTTTTTGTCCGGCGGGATAAATAACCCGGGTGGCTCCCAGCGCCACGCCCGCTTCGGTACGCGCAGCGAAACCGGCGGTCGCTGTCATCAATAAGCCCGCCAGTAAGCAGCGTGTCATCCCCAGTGTTTTTCTCACGTTTTCCCCTTTTATACTCACCGTTATGTCCTGCATCCGGTATGCCTGCTGGTTAATTACTGATAGGTCAGAGAGAACCAGGCCTGAGCATTTGCGGCTCCGCCGGTAACCTGATGTCCGGTCGCCCGATATCTGGCGACAAAATGGAGCGTGGTGGGGCCGGTATACAGTCGTGACCAGGCGCCCGGTGGGCTGTTGAGCGGAATCAGGCGATCTTCTTTGTCGAACAGCGCGACGCCGATACCGGTTGCGATGCCGGGGCCTTCGCCAACCGAGAGCACGTCCGGATTTTTGCCATCGGCAACGCCATGAAAGGCGACGCCAACCCGTTGACTGACGGCGGTGCTGCAATCCTGGAGATGGATATCGAAAGGAACAGGGTCAGTATCTTCCCCTGGCGAATGAAACCGATTGCTGCTGATCTGCCCCATGTTGACCGTCAACTGCTGGTCTCCTGCTTCAACGCGGCAGGATTCGGCAATAATGACGCCCTGAAAGCGCATGTTTCCGCCGGGTAACGTCACATTCCAGTGGTTTCCGGCCAGCGCGAGCGGCGACAGTAAAAAAAACAGCAGGCCAGATTTCATTCCTTGCATCGTTATCACCCCAGTCCTGTTGTTGATAACGGGCCATCCTGGCCCGGGCTGCGTCCTTGCGTAATGAGTGAATTATTCGTACTGCACTTTGAAGGTTGCGTCGGCGTTAGCAATACCTGCGGTTGCCGCGCCAGTCGCGAAGTAGCGAGCCTGGAAAGGAATAACGTTGGTGCCGTCGTTCAGGGTAGTCGCCGCACCGAAGGTGGCGCCGTCCAGCGCCAGCGGAGTACCGGTGCTGTCGAGGATTTGTACGCCGACGTTGGTCGCGCTACCGGCAGCAGAGTTCTGCAGCGCCAGAACGGTGCTGTTGGTGCTGTTTACGGCAGTACCGGAGAACGCAACGGAAGCTTTGGTTGCAACGGTAGTATCGCAATCATCCAGCTGGATGTTAAAACCGACCGCAGAGCTGGTGCTGCCTGCAGTAGCGAGTTTGGCTGAACGAACCTGGCCCAGTTGAACGGTCTGATCGATAGAGCCAGCATCAACGGCACAGGCCGCGTTGACCACTTCCCCTTTGAAATGCACTGTGCCGCCATTAACCGTGGTGGTGTCAGCCAGGGCCGCCGCGGAACTCAGAGACAGGGCTGACAGAACAACGATAGCCAGTGTTTTGATTTTCATGCTGTTTTCCTTTAAACAATGTCGATATTACGAACCGAAATTGGCAGTCGTCGTGCCTTCCAGGCATTCCATGTATCAGCCGAATGGTTCGACTGCCGGCTCTGCGCAGTTTTCGCCCAACTGATGAGTCAATTGGGGCCATTTTGACTCATTGAGATAAATATCTAATTTTTATGTTTTTATAGACTGTTTTTGGTTTATTAATCTATTTTGTTTTTGTTTATTAGTTTCATTGTCTGAGTTTTTGTTTTGAAGAGTGTCAGTTGTCGGGCGAGGCCAGCGCGGATGAGGTGGCGGGTAAGCGGAAAGGATGGAGAGATAAGTAAAGTTTCTTAAAGGTAAAATGTGATTGTAATCAATCAGATGAAATTAATTTGTGAGAATATATGTACTTGCCGGTTGCAAAAGTTTGCAAAACATTTTTATGATATAAACAGTTTGGCCCCAATTGACTTGTTCGTTTTTAAATTTATCTTTATTTATTAAATAGATAAATCATTTCTTTTGACCGTGAGAATTTTCTTCAAGCAAGTTATTTCTTTCCCATAACCCCGCGAAACGCGCGGCATTGCTGGCGGTATAACGTACTGTATGCCGAATATTGCGATGACCCAGATAATCCTGAATTAAACGTGTATCTGTGCCTCTTTCCGCCAGTTCATAGCCGCAGGCATGGCGCAGCATATGCGGGTGGGTATGGGTAGCGGTTCCGGCCTCTTCTCCGGCGCTACGGATGATCCGATAGGCCTGCTGGCGGGAAAGCTGGGTGCCGCGGCGTGAAATAAAAATCGCATTGGTTTTTTGTGCCGCCTTCCAGCCCGCGCGAACCTGGGTCCAGCGCGCAATCGCTTCCAGCTCGTCGAATCGCAGTGGGTGGATGGTCGAAAATCCATTCTTCAACCGACGGACGTTGATGCGGCCCTCATTGAGGTCAAGATCGCGATAGTGCAGATCCAACAGTTCGCTGATGCGCATCCCGTGACGAAAGGCCAGCAGGATAAGGCAATAATCCCGCTCTCCGGTTGGTCCCTGCCGTGCCGCCTGCATCATGGCCTGAACTTCTTTGGCGGTAAGAAAACGACGTCGATTCACAACAATGCTCCTGAAATTAATTTGCACGAAGACAGCGCCCTGAAGCAATTATCAGGACGGTTAAAAAATAATCCGCAGTGTGACGGGCGTATTATATAAAGGCACAGATACAGTTCATTCTTCACGTTGCCATAAGGTTGGAACTGTAAAAATAGATGGTCACATTACATTTACACATAGTTAAAATATAGCCAGACGACAATTCTTATTTTTATAGATTTTATGACATATCACAACAGGAGCATCAAGGCTTCTCGCCAGGTACATCAAATCACAAGGAAAAAAGTTAATCAGGGGATGGGTTTAGACAGAAAATATAATGCTGAATGGTTTTATCAGACAATAAATAACGAACTTAAATCCTGAGTATTTACAAGGGTATCAAGCGGAAGCGGATTATGAATGAAATAAGAACTTGCGGGAACAATAATCGTAATTAGCGTATGGTTAATATTGATTAATGTGTTCGGCTGCTGTTCATTTTCACACCATCGACAGTATCGGGCGTCAACTCCTTTTGACGCCCGGAGCATCATTGCAAAATGCTGTTACGTTGCTTCTGTTTGGCATTGTCCCAGATGCCGTAAAAGCGCCCGGCATTGCTCGCCGTATACCAGACGGTATGGCGGATATTTCGGTGGCCGAGGTAGTCCTGAATAAGGCGGGTATCGATGCCCATATTCGCCAGCGCAAATCCGCATGAATGGCGAAGCATGTGGGGATGAATTTCAATGGTTAATCCAGCGGCGCCTCCGGAGGAGGATATAATCTGGTAAAACTGTTGGCGGGAAAGAGGATTGCCTTTACGCGATAAAAACAGCCATTCACTGTCGGCATGTGGATAGGTTTTTCGAATATCCAGCCAGTTTTTTAGTGCCTGAATCTCTTTATTCAGTAAAGGATGGGTAGTGGAAAAACCTTTTTTAAGTCGATGGATATAAATACACTTAGAGCGTAAATCAATATCGGATATTTGCAGGCGACAAATTTCGCTGGCGCGGAATCCATGAATAAAACAGAGTAATGTCAGACAATAATTGCGGGCAGCATGTGCCCCGGTATTCGCTGCTTTAAGAAGCGACTCAATCTCATTCTGAGTAAGGAAGTTCCTTTTTTTGATATCGGCATTATTCTTCATTATATTCCCTTTTAATTGCAGGCGTACATTACGAACTATTCGTTGTCGTCAGGTCAGTATTGTTGTCCAGTTGAACATTTTTTCTCTTATATTTCGCCATCGCGCCAGGTACTTTTAAAACATGTCACGCACTTCAGCTCGTAGCAAGCTGAACCGGGTCATCAGAAGGCAGGTAGTGAGTTGAATCATGAAGTATCTCCACGTGCTGGAACGGACGGCTTCATGTAACGCAATGAATTAAATATTCTTTTGTTAAACAATGATGCTGTTCCTGGGGGGTAGCCTGTCCCGATCATTCTTCATTCCTCCTGGTTGCGAACGCCGGGGATACTGAGGCGCAGGGCCTTGCTCCGACGCCAGCCCTACGGATATCAACATCCTTATACATACCGCTGTGCCTGGAGATATCGCGATTTGCGCATCTCTCAGCAGAGGGGGATGGATAAATCATCTCCGGGTTCTCCCTTGTCGCCGCGGCGCAGGTTGAATGATTTTCGTGTCTGATCTGCTAATAATTAAATGCTCGTTAAACCGCGGCCATTCCTCACTAAAGTGAATTCCGGCTGTGGTCTGGTGAATATTCTGCGAAGCACTTCGCAGAATGCGAAGAACGATATACTCGCCTGGATAGCATTCACCGCATCACTACAACAGCGCCTAAACCATACTGCAAAATTATGTTTGAGAATAGTCATAATAAGCCCGCAGACCTCAGCGCTCCCTCGCCGCAGGGCTTAATTTCGCTAAAGGAGCAGGGGGCGATTTGGTCAGCACGGCGCGCTGAAAATGGAGAAGGCTATGGATTTACTGGAGTGATTTGACTCCTTTCGCTTGCGATGGCTAGCTATCCCGTTGTTTGTTAAGCAGCTGTTTTGCGATTTTATGGAGGTTACTGGAGTTATCTGGAGTCCTTCACCGGTAGCGGAGGGAAACGGTGTTTTTCACGGCAAATAGATGCAAAATCTCGTTGCGAAATATTCAGCCGGGGCGATGGCCCTCCTGTCGGGAGGGCACAAATAACTTAAACTGAGGTCAATCTATTTTTTTCATCCCGGGTCTGCGGCTTTATTTCAGCTGGCTGTAGAAGAGTAAAATAGCTATCGCGACCATCATTGCTCCGGAAATCATGCTGACCCTTCTTGCCGCTGCTGGCCGGTGGGTTAATAGCCTTTTTGACCCGTAGCCAACCAGAAAATAGATCAGTGTGCAGGTCAGCAGGTGAATACTGCCCAGAGCCGACATTTGCAGCGCCAGCGGCCAGCGTCCTTCAGGATCGGTAAATTGGGGCAGCAGGGCGAGGAATAAGAGAAAGACTTTTGGATTCAGCCCGCTAATACATAACCCTTTTAGCGCCCAACGGTTCCAGCTTCCGGCCTGCTGCGGTGCGGCGTCAGGCGTGGCGGGATGCCGCAAAATCGCGATCCCCAACCACAGCAGATAGGCCGCGCCCAGCAGAGTGATCAGCGACAACACCAGCGGGTGACTGGTGACGGCCACGCCGATCCCGGCGATCACGATCATGGCCGCCAGCAGATGCCCGGACATCAGCCCGACAACCGCAGGGAGCACCCGTTGTCCGTGTATGCCGGCGCTGATGGTGTAGGCCCAGTCGGCGCCGGGCGTGATGATCAGCAGGAAAGAGACCACCCAGAATCCGGCGATAAAACTCATCTCCATGATCGGTTCTCTCCACCGTGTTTTAAGGTCTTGCGCATAACGATCCCCCGTCTGTATCCGTATTCTGTTGAGGAAAAGAATATCGGGATTTACGGGAAATAAGCTTTCAATGTTATGCTGAAAATAACCTGTTTAAGAGAAAATCTTCCAAATGGATAGCATAGATCGAAAAATTATTGCTGAGCTGCAATCCGATGGTCGTCTGTCGATTACCGAGCTGGCTGAAAGGGTCAATTTGAGCCTCTCGCCCTGTCATCGACGGCTGCGGGCTTTGGAGCAGGAAGGGGTTATCACCGGCTATCGGGTTAACCTGGATCCCCTGAAAATGGGCTTTAATTTCCTGGCCATCGTGTTTGCGACCTTAAAAGAAGGCGATAAAAAAGCGGTGAGCGCGTTTGAAGAGGCGGTTGAAGAGATCCCCCAGATCGTGCTGGCCCAACGGCTGTTTGGCGATCCGGACTACCTGATGCACGTGGTCACCCGGGATCTCCAGGCGTTTCAAAAACTGTATGACGACAAACTCTCGGCGATGCCCAGCGTGCAGCATTTGCGCTCGACGCTGGTGATGAAAACCGTGGTGCAGGATCGTCCCTTTCCGCTGGAAAGCGTAAACCTGACGCGTTGATCTGCCCGCTGGCAGGCGGGCATTGCTGCTAAAGGGAGAGATGTTGCGCTGAATCTTAAGGGGCGGGCGCGGCAACCGCGCCCTCGATAAACGCAGGGTCATCAGGGAGATTGGCGCCAGAATAGCGATGCGTTCATCGGCTGGCAGCAGACGACTCAGAAAGGTACGGGTGGGTCATCCGTCGGGAAATCACAGGACAGCGAAGCCCCAGGCTACCTGTCGATTTTTTTCATTCGATTTCCATCAACTGCGTATACTTTGCATAAACGTTGACCACCCAGAAGAAGGGGAACTCTTCTTTATGAAAGCGGCTCTCGTGGCTGTCTGGTGGCACCGCTTGTCGCCACCGCCGGGCGACAATTCAGATTCACTTAATGGTAAAAAATGATGACAACTCGCATGCTTACCCGTGACTGGCGTCTGCTGTCGCTGGGGTTACCACTGTTGGCGCTGCTGTGGGCCGGACTGACGCTGTATGCACACTGGGGGGCTTTTTTACAGTGGTGTCTGGCGACGCAAATGACGCTCCATCGCTACCTGGTGATGTATCTTTTGCAGCTTAATAACCATCAGTATAGCGGCGGAATGTGGCTGCTGGGTGGCGCATTCCTTTATGGGGTGCTGCATGCCGTTGGCCCCGGGCACGGTAAATTTATCGTCACCACCTACCTCAGCACCAACAAAGAGAGCCTGCTGGCGGCGCGGGTGGTGCCATTTCTTGGCAGCCTGATGCAGGGGGTGAGCGCTATCCTGTTTGTGTTTATTCTGGCCGTCGGGCTGAATCTTGCATCCGGCGATCTCAGCACCAGCCGCTGGTACGTAGAGAAAATCAGCGCCCTGATGGTGGGGGCGTTTGGCGCATTTGTGATTTATCAAACGCTCAAAAGCCTGCGGCCGCGAAAAATGACGATCGCGACGCTGACTCCGCTGCATGAACATAGCGAAAACTGCGGCTGCGGGCACCATGGCGTTGGCCGCGAGCTGGCGAATGTTGACTGGAAAACCCGGCTCGGCGTGGTCCTGGCCATCGGCGCCAGACCCTGCAGTGGGGCGATAATGATCCTGCTGTTTTCCAATGCGCTGGGCATCGTCAGTTGGGGAATTGCCGCGGTCATGACGATGTCGCTGGGGACAGCATTATCGATTCTCGGCCTCTCGCTGGCAGTACGCTATGCGCGTGAGCGGGCGGTCAGCCTGGTGGCCTGGGATGACGGTCGCCTGAAATGGCTGCTGCCGGCGGTAAAAATTGCCGGCGGCGTCCTTCTGATGCTCTTTGCCTGCGTGCTGTTTCTGACCGTAGTCCCGATGAGCGCCAACGGCGATTATATTGCTGCCGGTTGCTAGGACCCTTCCAGCAGGCGCATAAAGACCTTGAGCGCCTGATCCAGCTGCTGGCGCTGCTCTGCGGAGAGTCCGGCCAGCAGCTGGCGTTCGTTTTCCACGTGGCTTTCCACCGCCTCATCGATCCGCGCGCGTCCCTTTTCAGTCAGGGCGACCAGCAGGCTTCGCGCATCGTCAGGGTCGGGTAAGCGGGTAATAAATCCGCGTTTTTCCAGCGCCTTAAGCCGATGCGTCATGGTGCCAGAGGTGATCATTAGCGTAGAGAAAAGCTGGGTCGGAGAGAGGATAAACGGCGCGCCGGACCGGCGAAGGGTGGCCAGCATGTCAAACTCCCAGCGCACCAGATCGTGGCGAATAAAGGCGGACTCGATGCGCGGTTCCAGCAGGAGAGTACAGCGCTTCAGGCGCCCGATGGGGCCCATTGGGCTGCAATCGAGATCCGGGCGCTCCCGTTGCCACTGTTCAAGAATCCGATCTACGGCGTCAGCCTGGGATGATTTGTCCAATTGTGCTCACTTATCTTGATATCAAGATATTTATCGATACATACTTTGGCCACTAATTTACCTTGATATGAAGATAAAATCATGACCTTTTTCTCACGCTCGCCCGTTATCGATTTGCTGTTGACTGCCCTGGCCCCGGCTATCTGGGGGACGACCTACATTGTCACCTCCCAGTTTTTGCCGCCGGACAGACCTTTTATTGCGGCGCTACTGCGGGTGCTGCCCGCAGGGATCGCGCTGCTTATCTGGTGCCGCCGTTTTCCTCTGCGCAATGAGTGGTGGAAGCTTATCGTGACCGGGATCCTCAATATTGGCGCTTTTCAGGCACTGCTGTTTATTGCCGCTTACCGTTTACCCGGCGGGCTGGCGGCAGTGATTGGGGCCATTCAGCCGCTGCTGGTCATGATGCTGGCATGGTGTGTCGACAGGCAGCGTTCGCCGTGGGTGGCGGTGCTCTCGGCCGTGACCGGCATTATCGGCATGGCGCTGCTGCTGCTGTCGCCGCATACGGTGCTGGATCCGCTGGGGATCATGGCGGCGTTTTCAGGGGCGGTCAGCATGGCGCTGGGTACCTGGCTGTCTCGTCGCTGGGCGATTTCGCTGCCGGTGGTGGCGCTGACCGGCTGGCAATTGCTGACTGGCGGCGTGGTGCTGGCTCCCGTGGCATGGCTGGTGGATCCGCCGCTGCAGGGGGTGACGTTGACTCAGGCGGCAGGCTATCTGTGGCTTTGCGTGGCTGGCGCGATGATTGCGTACGGGCTGTGGTTTCGCGGCATTAGCCGTCTCCCATCGGTCGCTGTATCCGCGCTCAGCCTGCTGAGTCCGGTAACGGCAGTGCTTCTGGGCTGGATCTTTCTCGGTCAGAAGATTGAAGGGGTCGCGCTGGTGGGGCTTATCGTGGTGTTGCTGAGCGTGCTGTCGATACAGCGCGCCTTAACAAAAAAAGCCCCATAAAGGGGCCCGACATTGCTAGGGGGTTAGGGGGCGGTGGGAGCGAAACCAGCCGCCGTCTGGCGGCCTGTCCGGCAGCTCCCTCTGCAACCATTCTCTTATTTCGACAGCTCAGCGGTCATATGAACCTGGTTACCGGTATAGGCTTCGGTAATGTGGTAAGACGCGCCTTGATCTTTAGCGATGGTCGCAATTTTCGCTTCTGCGCTGTCGAGGGTATCAGCCGTTACGCTGACCGGGTGCTGAGCGAAGCTGGCGAAAGAAACCAGAGAGAGCATACCGGCGGCGGCAAGTAATTTTACGTTTTTCATGGTGTTTTTCCTTTTAACTTTTCAGGTGGAAAGCGTGGTGCTTTCGATGAGCTTATAATAAGCCTGCTAATTATAAGCGGAGTGGCAAAAAGTGCGATTTAGATCACACTTTCATGTCAGTAAGATGACCAAATCTTGAAGGTATTTTTATTTTTTAATTAAAAAACAACGTGTTGCTCTGTTCTTAACGGGTGTTATGAATGGAAAAATATTGTTATCGCTATGTGCTTTTTTTGAAAAATTACGCAAAGGGATTGCCTGAATGAATGTACGGGCGGCCTTTTTCCCGCTTTCCAGGGGTGGGCATACTTCGTTTAGCAGCGAAGTATCGGCCTGTGGGGATACGATAAAGTGGCGTCACTGTGGATTGAGGAAGGACGACACGATGATTGCGGTACTCTTTGAAGCCGATGTCACCCCGGCAAAACAGGCCCGTTACCTGGCGCTGGCGGCGGAGCTGAAGCCGTTGCTCGCTACGCTTGACGGCTTTATTAGCATTGAACGTTTTCAAAGCCTGACCACGCCGGGCAAGATCCTGTCCCTGTCCTGGTGGCGTGATGAACAGGCGGTGCGGGCCTGGAAAAACAATCTCTGTCATCAGGCGGCCCAGCAGGAGGGGAAAGCGACCCTTTTTGCCTCTTACCAGATTCGCATTGTGCAGGTCATTCGCGCCTGGGGCTCAGAAGTGCGGGAGGAGCGCGGCGATGTATGATATTCATGTGATCCTGCCAGATAGTCCCGGCCAGCTGGCGCGGTTAGGTCACACGCTGGGGAAACATGGCGTGGGACTTGAAGGGGGAGGGGTTTTCACCGTCGGCAAGCAATGCCATGCCCATTTTCTGGTGGCCGAGGGGGAGCGGGCCAGAGCGGTGCTGGAGCAGGCAGGGATCCCGGTAACGGGCGTTTACCTGCCGCTTATTCGCCGCTTAAAACAGGAACAGCCCGGCGAGCTGGGGGCGATAGCCCACGCGCTGGCCGCCCACGGAGTGAATATCCTGACGCAATACAGCGATCATGCTAACCGTCTGATTCTGGTGACCGATAACTTTCCACTGGCGCAGGAAGTCACGCGTTCCTGGGCCACGACGTTGTGAGGCGTTATGCTAAAACCCGCCCATGTTATTGAAGATGATGAGTCGCTGGCCGTTGCCATCACGGCGCTGGCATCTGCCATGGCCGATACGTCACGGATGAAAATGCTTTGTGCATTGATGGATGGGCGCGCGTGGACCGCGACGGAGCTGGCGACGGTGGCCGAGGTCTCGGCCTCGACCGCCAGCGCCCATCTCAGCCGTCTGGTCAGTTCCCGTTTGCTGGTTTGTCTGGCGCAGGGGCGGCATCGCTATTACCGGCTGGCGGGCGCCGATGTCGCCGGACTGCTGGAGAATATGATGGCGATGGCCGGAAAAAGCGCCATTGTGCTGACGACCCGGACCCCGGCGAATCTGCGTACCGCCCGGACCTGCTACGATCACCTTGCCGGTGAAGTGGCGGTGGCTATCTATGATTTTCTGTTGCGCGAGGCGTGGATCGTGCCGGACGGTAGCGCGCTGACAGCATTCGGCGAGACGCAGTTTGCCCGTTCAGGCATTATCTTGCCGGGCGGGAACCGGCGCAGGGTATGCTGCGCATGTCTGGACTGGAGCGAGCGGCGTTTCCATCCCGGTGGCGCCGTGGGGGCCGCATTGCTGGACCATGGTCAACGAAAAGGCTGGTTCACCCTGACGCCGGGATTTCGCGAAGTGAGTATCACCCGCGCAGGCCGGCTCGCGCTGCGCCAGCGCTTCGACCTGCAGCTGTAGCGGGCCGCTCAACGTCAGATGGCCAGGATTAAAAACTTTTTTAACCAGCTTTATGCTATTTCAGTAACCCACCTCTCAGTATTATTCAGAGTGTTCTCTATAGTCATGGCTTCGTATTATTTACCATGATAATTCCCGTTCGAAATATCTCCCTCGCGCCTTGTCCCTTCTGATGTAAATAATCTGAGTGTTGTTTTTAACTATTGTTTCATGGTTATTGATAATTTAAATCTATCATGGGGCCGGTGTAACAAGTTATAAGCAAATGTATATTTACCAACGAAAATAGCATTCTTTGACGCCGACAGCATTAACGGATTCTTTACGGAATTCGCGTCCTGACGCCTTAAATATTGCGGCTTCCGGTCAGTCGAAGTTTCTATTCACAGTTGCACAAGTGAGCATCGCATAACGCTTCTGACTCTGTGCAGATTTACTGTTGGTTCATTGATATAAAACTCACTCTGACAAGGAAATGGCAATGAAAAAGGTTCTTCTCTCTGCAGCGATGGCAACAGCATTTTTCGGTATGACCGCGGCGAATGCTGCTAATACTACCGTGGGTGGTGGCCAGGTTAATTTCTTCGGTAAAGTTACCGATGTATCTTGTACTGTTTCCGTCAACGGCCAGGGTAGCGATGCTAACGTATACCTGTCTCCGGTTACGCTGACCGAAGTGAAAGCTGCCACCGCAGACACCTACCTGAAACCGAAATCGTTCACCATCGATGTTTCCAACTGTCAGGCTGCCGACGGTACTAAGCAGGATGACGTGAGCAAACTGGGCGTGAACTGGACCGGCGGTAACCTGCTGGCAAGCGCAGCGGGCAAGCAGGTTGGCTACCTGGCTAACACCGAAGCGGCTGGCGCGAAAAACATCCAGCTGGTTCTGTCTACTGACGCTGCGACCAACCTGAGCAACAAAATCATCCCGGGCGACAGCACTCAGCCTAAAGCTACCGGTGATTCTTCTGCCGTTCAGGATGGCGCACGCTTCACTTATTTCGTTGGTTACGCGACCAGTACTCCGAATACTGTAACTACCGGTGTGGTTAACAGCTACGCGACCTACGAAATTACTTACCAGTAATTATCGCCAGAAATAAAACCGCCTTGTTCCAGGCGGTTTAAAACAATGATAAAGCGGCCATTGCTGCCGCTTATTTTTTTCTTCTGAGGTCAGCATGAAGCATATTGTCCTTTTTTTCTGTTTCATTTTTAGTTTTGCGGCCAGTGCCAATAATATTATTGTCAACGGCACCCGCTTTATTTATCCGGGAAATGAAAAAGAAATAACGGTACAGCTTTCTAATACCGCAGACCGTCCGGCGCTGGCGCAAGCCTGGCTGGATAACGGCAATGCCGATGCTACGCCGGATACGATTACCACACCGTTTATTATTACGCCCCCGATTTCACGCGTCGATGCAAAGAGCGGCCAGACTTTACGTATTAAATTGGGTAGCGCCGCTGGACTGGCGCAAAATAAAGAAACGCTGTGGTGGCTGAATCTGCTGGAAATCCCGCCGGTAGAGGCTAATAAAAAAAATGAAGGGCAGAACATTCTGCAACTGGCGATCCGTTCGCGCTTTAAGTTCATCTACCGTCCTGCCGGGCTGGGTAACCGCGACGCGGCGCCGGAGAAATTAGCGCTTTCAGCCAGCGGGAGCAGCCTGTCAATCAGCAACCCTACGCCATTTTATCTCACCGTAAGCCGTATTTCCCGCGATGGCAGTCAAGCCCTGAACAGCAAAACGGTGATGCTTGCTCCGCAGTCCAGTCAGACCGTGGCCCTCTCTTCTTCCGTGAGCCGAGGCGAGACCCTGACTATCAATAATATCAATGACTATGGCGCAGATGTGGCAGTGAAAGTAACCGTTAAATAAGGGACACTATCATGAAGCAGAGGTCTATCTGCCCGGGAAGATTAAGTACAGCGATCGCCGTGGCGCTGTTCTGCTTTCCGCCATTTTCCAGCGGACAGGAAAGCGCGGGAACGGTTTACCAGTTTAACGATGGTTTTATCGTTGGTAGCCGGGAAAAGGTCGATCTGTCTCGCTTCTCCGCCAGCGCCATTACGGAAGGGACCTATTCGCTCGATGTGTATACCAACAATGAGTGGAAAGGGCGCTATGAGCTGAATGTCACCCGCGATAAAGATGGCAACATGGGGGTCTGCTACACCCGTGACATGCTTGAGCGCTATGGCATTTCGGCAGAAAAGCTCAATCCTCAGCTCAGTCAGCAGGAAGGTTACTGTGGACGTCTGAAGGAGTGGCGTAATGAAGAAAACGTCAAAGATAACCTGATACAGTCCTCTCTGCGGCTGGAAGTTTCCGTACCGCAAATCTACGAAGATCAACGCCTGAAAAATTTTGTCAGCCCGGAATTCTGGGATAAAGGCATTGCGGCGCTCAATCTTGGCTGGATGGCGAACACCTGGACCAGCCACAGCTCAGCGGCGAACGGTTCGGATAACAGCAGCGCCTATCTCGGCATGAATGCCGGTCTGTCGTGGGATGGCTGGCTGCTCAAGCATATCGGCAACCTCAACTGGCAGCAGCAGCAGGGGAAGGCGCACTGGAACAGCAACCAGACCTATCTTCAGCGCCCGATCCCGCAAATCAACTCGATTGTCAGCGGCGGGCAGATATTTACCAACGGCGAATTCTTCGACACCATTGGCCTGCGTGGGGTCAACCTGTCAACCGATGACAACATGTTCCCGGACGGGATGCGCTCCTATGCGCCTGAAATTCGCGGCGTCGCGCAGAGCAACGCCCTGGTGACGGTGCGCCAGGGCAACAATATTATTTATCAGACCACGGTACCGCCGGGGCCTTTCACTTTGCAGGATGTTTACCCGTCCGGATACGGTAACGACCTTGAGGTTTCGGTAAAAGAGGCCGATGGATCGGTGCAGGTCTTCAGCGTGCCGTATGCGTCGGTGGCGCAGTTGCTGCGTCCCGGCATGACCCGCTATGCGCTGTCGGCCGGTAAAGTCGATGATAATTCGCTGCGCAATAAGCCTATGCTCTACCAGGCCACCTGGCAGCGTGGCCTGAGCAACATGTTTACCGGCTACACCGGCGTGACGGGTTTTGATGATTATCAGGCGTTTTTGCTGGGTACCGGGATGAATACCGGTATTGGCGCGCTGTCATTTGACATTACCCAGTCGCGGTTGAATAGCGATACCCTTGATGAAAAAGGGCAGAGCTATCGCGCCACCTTTAACCGGATGTTTACCGATACCCAGACCAGCATCGTGCTGGCGGCGTACCGCTACTCCACGAAAGGCTACTATAACCTGAACGACGCGCTGTATGCCGTCGATCAGGAGAAGAACCGCAATAGCAACTATACCCTGTGGCGGCAGAAAAACGGGATGACCTTCACCGTTAACCAGAACCTGCCGGACGGCTGGGGCGGTTTTTATCTCAGCGGCCAGATTGCAGATTACTGGAACCGTTCGGGTACCGAGAAGCAGTACCAGCTTAGCTACAACAATATGTTCGGTCGCCTCTCATGGTCAGCCAGCGCGCAGCGCGTGTATACGCCGGATAATGCCGGCCACCGGCGTGACGATCGCATCTCGCTGAACTTCAGCTATCCGCTGTGGTTTGGCGAAAACCGCACCGCCAACCTGACGTCGAATACCTCGTTTAATAACTCGCGCTTTAGCAGCTCGCAGATAGGGATCAACGGCTCGCTGGATAGTGAGAACAACCTCAACTACGGCATTTCAACTACGGCGGCGAGCGGTGGTCAGCATGATGTCGCCTTAAACGGCAGTTACCGCACGCCGTGGACCACCCTTAACGGTAGCTATAGCCAGGGCGAAGGTTACCGGCAGAGCGGGCTGGGCGCCAGCGGGACGCTGATCGCCCATCGTCATGGCGTGGTGTTCTCACCGGAGAGCGGCAACACCATGGCGCTGATTGAAGCCAAAGATGCCGCAGGCGCTATGTTGCCAGGCTCGCCGGGTACCCGCGTCGACAGCAACGGCTATGCCATCCTGCCTTATCTGCGCCCGTACCGGATTAACGCCATCGAGATCGACCCGAAGGGCAGCAAGGATGATATTGCCTTCGATCGTACCGTGGCCCAGGTAGTGCCGTGGGAAGGCAGCATCGTGAAGGTCTCGTTTGGCACCACGGTACAGAACAACATGACGATTCAGGCGCGTCAGGCGAATAACCAGCCGCTACCGTTCGCAGCCAGCATTTTTGATCCGAGCGGCAAAGAGATTGGCGTTGTCGGCCAGGGCAGCATGATGTTTATCAGCGATGCCAGCGTTCAGCGCGCGACCGTTAAGTGGAGCGGCGGACAGTGTTCGGTAAATTTAAGTCAGGCAAAAACAAAGGAAACGCTATGTCGCTGAGTAAACGACTGACACTTTTTATTGGCTTGCTGGTGCTGGGAACCACCTCTGCCTGGGCTGCCTGTACCCGTGGTCCGGCACCTACGGTTCAGCTGGATATGGCCATAGGCAGAGTGGTTGTGAATCCTGATTTAGCCGTGGGGAGCGTCATCGCCACACAAAACTGGACTATGCCTGCGGGAACTGGCGTTAACTATCGATGCTCCGGTACCACCGTTTTCAAAGCCAGCATTGTTGCTCCAGGGGTCACTGACCTGGGAAACAAAGTTTATTCCACCAATGTACCTGGCATCGGACTGCGTTTCAGTCGCGGTGGTTCAACAGTCAATATTGTCTATCCCGGTTCGTTTACGACAGGGGGGGGGAATTTTTCTCTTGAAGGGTCGCGTTTTACGCTGGAGGTCATTAAAACCGCGAGCGTCACCGGCAGCGGTACGTTGGCGGCGGGCAAATATACCTCCTATGACTGGGAATACGGTAATAACCCGATCCTGGTGACGTTTCTGAGCGCCAATGCCATAACCGTGGTTTCGCCGTCCTGTTCGGTACTCAGCGGGAAGAATATGAACGTTGATGTCGGGACCATTAAGCGCAGCGATCTGAACGGCGTCGGCACTTACGCCGGCGGCAAAAATTTTAATATTGAGCTGCAGTGCAGCGGCGGGCTAAGCGCATCCGGTTATGCCAATATCGAAGCCTCATTCTCCGGTACTCTGGCAACCGGCACTACCGTCACGCAGGGAGCGCTGTTGAACGAAAAAGCCGGTAGCTCTATTGCCAAAGGGATTGGGATCCAGGTACTGAAATCTGGCGCGCCGGTTGAGTTCAACAAAAAGTACAATATCGGTACCTTAAACAATCAGGAAACTCGCTACATCACGTTGCCTTTCTTTGCGCGTTTTTATCAGTATGCGGCGGCCACGAGCACCGGCGAGGTGGAATCGCACATGATCTTTAACCTGACGTACGATTAATTCAGGAGGCGGGCATGAAGCAATATGGATGTGGCACATATAGCCAACAATGCATCAGGCTGGCCGTTGCTGGCGCGATGCTTGCCGCTTCGTCGGCCTACGGTTTTATGACCAATTATGATAACGGACGCGTTGATTTTGTTGGCCGGGTAACGGATATCTCCTGCAGCGTCGCGCTTAACGGCGGTAATAATGACGGTAGCGGCAACGTCTGGCTGGCGCCGGTGAACCTGGCGGAAGTCCACGACCGCGGGGCCGGCGCCTTTATGAAGCCGCAGTCTTTCACGCTTGAGTTGTCGAATTGCCAGCTCCGCCACGATGGCGGCGCGGCGGATAAAAATGAGATTCGTGCGGTGAATGTGCGCTGGATTGATGGATTTACGATCAAAGCTGTCGCGAATGAAAATGCGGGCTATCTGGCGAACACGCTACCGGATGGGGCGCGAAATATCTATCTGGCGCTGTCAACGAATGATAACAATACGCTGGATAAGAGTAATAAAATTGTCCCCGCCGATCCGCAACAAAACCGCGTGCCGATTGTTGAAAAATCGGTTAATGGCGGCGTATTTACTTATTATATCGGCTACGTCACGCCGTCCCCGGAAAAGGCGACAACCGGTCCACTGACCAGCTGGGCAACCTGGGAACTGGTGTATAATTAAGCGTGCGGTATTTAGCGTATAAAAATACCGCATGACCCCGGTATTTTTATACGCTAACCTTTTCCTGAACCAGTTGTTCAATGCTGACTTCTTTCCAGTAATGACCCTGAATAGCAAACCACTCCATTCCCTGCAGCCAGTTTTTATGCGCTTCGCTCTCGACACCTTCAATAATAACATTGTGGTTATTGCGTGAGAGGAAGGTCACCAGGGCATCCATCAGCGGCCGCCCGTATTCTTTCTGCATGAGATGCCAGAATAAATCTTTGTCAATTTTGACATATTCAAAATGATATCCGCGAATAGCACTAATGCCGGCATAACCAGAACCAAAATCGTCGAGCCACAATGTGGACGTCTGCGGACCGTTCCAGCTGGCTAATGCATTATTAAGCAGGCCTTTGGCATTTTCCGTAACTTCAAAATGCACACACTTCAGATGGTTAATGTAGGCTTCGATTTGCGGCTGATGCAAAATGCCGAGAATATGATCGTCGACATTGATTGTGGCGGAGATGCCATTATCAATAAACCATGCCTGATGCTTTTCAATCAATGCCAGTTGCTCCATGAAAATACTTTCACGAAGCGCTGCATTGGCATGACGGAAGAAAAATTCAGGGGCCACAGGAATAGAGTCGAAGCGGCTTAAACATTCCACTGCAACGAGGGTGTCCTGCGGAGAGAACATTTTTTGAAAAACATAGCGAACAGAGATGTCGTCACGGGATAAGTTATGGTCAGAAAATATTTTAGCGTTCATTTTTTCGTGTCAGGAATTTTACAGAACATTACTGCAGGGTGAAAATATTATAAGTGACATACCTGCAGTTTGGAATGTTTATTAAAAGTAACCTTTCAATTAATTGTCCGGTTGTGATTGGGGTATGGTTTTTCTAGGCTGTGTCCTTTAATTGCATAATTTTTTGTAAAACAGTCTAATGCAACCCAGTTTCACCATCGCCAGATAATTCCTCGCCGTTTTGTCGTAACGCGTGGCAATGCGACGGTATTCTTTCAGACAGCCAAAACACCGCTCAACAACGTTGCGATTACGATAAGCATCACGATCAAGCTGTGAACGACCATCTGCTGCCATTTTTTCATTAGATTTCCGCGGGATAACCACTTTTATCCCTTTTCGTTTCAGCTCATTGCGAAGCGCATGTCCTGAGTAGGCTTTGTCAGCCAGCACCGCATAACCACGACGTTTCATGCTGCCGTTCTGGCGCTGAACACCAATTCCGTCCAGAAGGCGTAATGCGAACTGGCTTTCGTGAGCCTGTCCGGGACTCAGCACGATATTTAACGGGAGACCGCCTGCATCCGTCGCCATATGGATTTTGGTGCCAAAACCACCGCGAGAGCGACCCAGCCCATGATCTCCGGCGATATCGGGATGTTTTTTTGCGCGCCGGCGGCGCACCTGAGTGCCCGGATATTGCTGCCATCCAGCGCAGTAGCTGACCAGTCAACGAGGCCGTGAGCATCAAGAGAAGAAAGCAACCTGTTGAAAATAATATTAATCACACCCGACTTAGACCACCGGTTAAAGCGGTTATATACGGTTTTCCATGGGCCGTATCGTTCAGGTAAATCACGCCATGGGGCACCAGAGCACAACACCCAGAACATGCCATTGATGATCATACGATGCTCCGCCCATGGGCGTCCGGCCCGTGGTGTTGCAGGTTGAGCGGGCAGTAAAGGCTGGATGATATCCCATGCTTCATCGGGAAGGTCGTAGCGGGCCATAGTTCAATATGTTGTAGAAACAGATGGTTACTATAGCTCAGACGATTAAGGGACACAGCCTAGCATTGATACATGTCGACGATTCTATCGTGCATCGCCCGCGAGCTATGCATGCCTAGTTTTTGCATGATATGAATCCTGTGGCTGTAAACAGTTTTATGGTCAATATTCAGGAGGCTGGCAATCTTTTTGTTGTTATGGCAGGCCATGGTCAGCTCCAGCACCTGGCGTTCTCTGGCGGAGAGCTTCTTCGGCAGGGAAAAATCGCCGCCGTCAGCGCTTGCGCTGACGGCGCGATAAAAATCGTGTAACGATGTTTTTTCTGTAAGAATCATAGTGTTATCTATGGTTATTAGCTCGCTGAACAGGCTGGCGATATCGCTTCTGACCACCAGGATTACCCGGGTGCAGTGCAGAAGACACCAGCGCATATTGTTGAGCAATAACATCGTGTTGGCAGCAGAAAAGTCCTTATGAATGACGTTAAAAATAACGATCCCAGACAGGGGAGCGATTGCCCCCTGAGTGATATCCTGATAACGGAAGGTGGTAATGTCTTTATTGTTATCAACCAGATACCTATGAATTGATTGACCGATTAAATTATCATCGGTATATAAAAATATCCTGTCCAAGGGGTCAGACTCTCTTTTTTCGCTTAGCTTCCAGAATCAAATCGAGCAGCATTTTCTCTATTTTGATCTTATCTTCGCGGTGGCGGAATTTAAACTGACAGGAAACCTGGTGATAGCTTTCACTGTCTTCATCGAAGGTCATTTCAACAACATTTTTAATGGCTAAATCAATGGTGATTTCACCATACTCAGCCAGAGACAGAACTGAATTTTTGAGGATTGAATTATGCGTGAGGAACTTCAGATTCGGGCTTTTCGCCATCAGCGCGCAGCCGCCATCCGAAATATCTTTAATCTCGAAAAGATAGTTTTCGCCATTCCTGTGTCGACCACGGCAAAAAAAGTCATAACGGTTGTGCAGACGAATGCGGGGATCGCGGCGTCTTTGTACCACGTGAATGCATTCCGGTAAGGCAAAGGAGACTTTATTGCCACGCTCCGCATCGGTGTTATAACTCTTCTTTAGCGTCGAACTGAATTCAATCTTTCCTGAATCACTATGCAGGATGAATTTATATTTATGTCCGGGTGGGATCTTGCTATGAGTGACGATATGGAACTCAGCAAAATCTACCCGGGTAATCTGGGTCATGATGTTTTTGTTATTAAAGAAAATCTCTATCCCGGAGCGTTTTCTCAGTTCCTCCCTGAAAATAGCAATGATTTCATACCGACTGGTCTTTATTGTTCCCTCTGTCATGTAAAATCCTTGTTGATTTTTTATTGTGTGTAGTTAATTTTTCTTATGCCTATACCAACATTCTGATTGCATTAACCAGATGTTTTTATGAGCGTCCGATGTTATTGGCTATCTTTATCGCAAAATTGATTTGTATAAACGTCGAATCAGATATTGTTTTTCCTGTAATTAAGCGTTGAAAAAATTCCGGGGAAGGCATAAACGACAAAAGTCCCCAATAAGGAGACTTGTCAAAAGAGTATAAATCAATGCTATATATAGGGTTGTTGAGCGCAGAATAGTGCAAACATATCGCCGTTTTTAGGATATATAGTGCCAGCCGCGTTGGGCTAATTCCAGACAAATAGCTGGAGAGAAAATGGCGTCCGGCACGGACCTGCGCACAGGGAAATGCACAGGCGTGCCGATGGGGGTCAGCGCTGCAGTTTTGCTAATGTAGCGATGGCTTGCGCAGGCAGGGTTAACGCGCCTGCGGCCAGGTTCTCCTGCAGGTGCTGGAGCGAAGAGGTGCCCGGGATCAGCAGAATATTAGGCGAACGCTGCAGCAGCCAGGCGAGCGCAACCTGCATCGGCGTCGCCTCCAGCGCGGCGGCAACGTCGTTCAGCTCCTGGGCCTGCAGCGGGGTAAATCCCCCCAGCGGAAAGAAAGGGACGTAGGCAATATTTTGTGCGGCAAGTTCATCAATCAGCGCATCGTCTGCGCGACTGGCGACGTTATATTGGTTTTGCACGCAAACAACGGGCGTCATCTTTTGCGCATCGGCCACCTGTTTTGCGGTCACGTTGCTAAGGCCGATGTGGCGGATAAGGCCACGCTCTTTAAGCTCAAGCAGCGTGGTCAGCGGTGCTTCCAGCGAACCTTCTACCGGTCCGTGGGTACCAAGCATACTGCGCAGATTCACGATCTCCAGGACATCGAGTCCCAGATTACGCAGGTTATCTTCCACCGCCTGCGTGAGCTCCTCAGGCGACATCGCCGGTAGCCAGTTGCCCTTTTCATCGCGACGAGCGCTGACTTTCGTCACGATACAAAGATCGTCGGCATAAGGATGGAGCGCTTTGCGAATCAGCTGGTTAGTAATATGCGGACCGTAAAAATCGGAGGTATCAATATGATTGACTCCCGCCTCTATCGCGGCGTGCAGGACACGGATAGCGGCCTGCGGATCGGCTGGCGGGCCGAATACGCCGGGGCCGGCTAACTGCATGGCTCCGTAGCCCAGACGATAGACCTGGCGCTGACCTAATGTTCCGCTTCCGGATAATTTTACGCTGGACATGACGACTCCCCCCTGATGTGCAAACCCTAAGTGTAAACCTGGCGAAGAAGTCCGGATGGCAGGAATATTGGCAGAACGTGCGGCGGCAGTGATAACCGCCGCCGCAGAGGGGAAGATTAGCTAAAGAACATGACCGAAACGCACAGCAGTCCGACCACCAGGGTGATGAAATTACCCACTGAACGGTAGGGTTTGAGCGCGGGAATGATATAGGTCGACAGCGTCGGCATGATGAACAGGATCATGGCGATCAGCGGGCCGCTGATGGCGTAGATCATGGAAATGGCGTTCGGATTGATAAAGCAAACCATGAACGTCAGCGTCGAGACCAGCAGAATCGACATCGCGCGGTTAAAGGCGCGGCTTTTGCGAATGCCGACCTGATTGAGCGACGTTTTCACGATTTCGCTGGCGCCTTCAATCACGCCAAAATAGGTGCCGAGAAATGACTTCGACATGGCCACGACGGCGACCACGATGCCTGTTACCGACAGCCACGCCGGGGAGCCTGGCATCATCGACAGCGCGGAGAGGATGGTCACCCCTTCGTTACGTGCGTTTTCGATATAGGAGACCGGTATCGCCAGCAGGCAGCTGAAGACAAAAAACAGCACGCTGGCGCAGATGATGGTATAGGCCACTTTCATGATTTTTTTGCATTTACCCATCGCCAGCTCACCATATTTCTCCTGCTGATCGACAGCAAAAGTGGAAATGATGGGTGTATGGCTAAAAGCGAAAACCATCACAGGAATCGAGATCCAGACCTGGTGAAAGGTCTGTGAGGTCAGCTGCAACTGGCTGGTGAGATGCTCAGGCTGCCAGTCGCCGATTAAATAGAGAGACAAGAACAGGAAGCAGGCAATCAGCGGGAACACCAAAAAACCCATCACCTTAATCGTGATATGGCGACCCATCAAAAAGATCAGGTTCAACACCATGACCACGGCCAGACTTAGCATGGCGCGAACGACGGGGGTAATCGGCGTATGCCTTGCCAGCTGCTCGGCGAGCGAGTTGGTGATGGCCACGGCATAAATCAGCACCACCACGAAGAAGGCGAGGAAATAGAGCGCGGTGATCAGATTACCCACTTTCTTGCCGTAGTAATGGTTTACCGCCCCGGTGATCCCGACGCCGGGCGCAGCTTTCGCGGAGAGGATGAACTGACTCAGCGCTTTGTGCGGCCAGTAGGTTAACGGCCAGGCGACCAGCGCGGTGATAAACAGAACAATGGCGCCGGCAGACCCCAGTTGGATCGGCAAAAACAGGGTGCCAGCGCCTACGGCAGTGCCATATAAGGCAAAACTCCAAAGAGTTTCTTCTTTAGACCAAATTTTAGACATTGTGTGAATTTATCAACCGTAAGAACAAAAAAAAGGAGTGTAATTTACCACAACAATGAATGGGCCGTTGCGATACTTTCGGATGACAAATAAGGCCGGGGGCGCCGGGTATCCTCCCGGCGATGAAGAACCGTTAGCTGCGCGCCAGGATCCGCTGCTGGCGATACTTCAGTACGCGCTCGCGCAGCGTATCCCATACCCAGTTAAACAGCATGGTGTAGGGCAGGAAGAACAGCATAAAGCCGATTTCCAGCATAATCGCCTGGATCAGCGAGACCCCGAGAAGCAGCGCCACGGCGGTGATCCCGATAACAATAAACCCGGACTCGAAGCCGATGGCGTGCAGCGCGCGGACTTTCAGGGTCCGCGCCACGCGAGATACCGGCCAGAGGCGGTCAAAAGCGGCGTTGTATATCAGGTTCCATACCATCGCCAGCGTCGCGAGCAGCACGCTCAACCCACCCATTTCAAGAACCGAACGCTGCATCAGCCAGGCGGCGGTCGGGGCGAGAATTAATGTGGCGAGTCCTTCAAAACTGACCGCATGGATAATGCGCTCTGTCAGCGTCTTGCGCTGAAATGTGTTCTGTTGCATGGCTTGCTACCTCCGAAAAAGCCGTTGTTCTGACCGGTTCTTCTGCGACAGGGAGAGAACCGATTCTGAGAAATTCCTCCGCATTTTATGGATAAATATGATAAACAAAAGATAGATTCCATCGATAAAGTAGATAGTTCATGCGCTATTCTCCTGAAGCTCTCACCGCATTTGTTGAAGCCGTGGCCTGCGGGTCGTTTTCCGCCGCCGCCCGTCGGCTGCGCAAAAGCCAGTCCACCATCAGCACCGCCATTTCCAACCTTGAAGCCGATCTGGGCGTCGCGCTGTTTGACCGCACGACCCGCCATCCCACGCTGACGCCGCAGGGCGAACAGGTTCTGAGTTATGTCAAAGCGATTCTGGCGGCCAGCGATCGGCTCGATGAGCTGGCGATTTCCCTGTCTGATGAAACGGAAGCGCGCCTGACGTTTGTGCTTTCCGATACGCTGCACCCGGATGTGCTGGAGGATCTGCTGCAGCAGTTCGATAGTCGTTTTCCCCACACCGAGTTTGAGTGTCTGATAGGGGAAGATGAGGATGTCATTGACCTGTTGCAGAAGGAGCGCGCGCAGGTGGGGCTGATTGAGGCCAGGGATAGCTATCCGACGGAGATTGGTAGTACCCGCCTGCCGTTACAAACGGCGATGGCTATCTACGTGGCCCCCGCGCATCCGTTGGCGGCACAGGGGCGGGTCGCCTGGGATGAGCTGCATAGCTGGCGAGAACTACGCCTGAGCACTTTTCTGGCCAGCTCGCTCGAGCCGGCGAAAGGGCAGGTCTGGTCGGCGCCGAACTATTTACTGCTGCTCAGTATGACGGTACAGGGGCTGGGATGGTGCATTTTACCCTGCGCGCTGGTGGAGGAGTTTGCCGGTTCAGGCACGCTGGTGGCGCTGAACATTCCCGGCTGGCCGCGGGCGATTTCCGTTGATTTACTGTGGAATAAGAAGGCGCCGCCGGGGAAAGCCGGAAGCTGGCTGCGTCAGCATTTACAGTGCCAGGAACCCGCCACGCGGGGCTAATCTTTGTGATTTGTCTCACTTTTTTTAAACAATTGCGAAATTTTTTGATAACAATTCTCTACTATGTTGCTGTTTCTTTGCGCAGAGGCAGGGCAGAGGTAGAGGATGAAAGATGTCGTAATCGTTGGTGCGTTGCGCACCCCTATCGGGTGTTTTCAGGGGACGTTGTCGCGCCACTCTGCGGTAGAGTTGGGCAGTCTTGTGGTTAAGGCGCTGGTGGAACGTACCGGCATCGATCCGCAACGTGTTGATGAGGTGATCCTCGGGCAGGTACTGACCGCGGGGACCGGGCAAAACCCGGCCCGTCAATCGGCGATCCGCGGCGGGCTGCCGAATACCGTTTCCGCCATTACGATTAACGATGTCTGCGGTTCCGGACTGAAGGCGCTGCATCTGGCGACACAGGCAATCCAGTGCGGCGAAGCCGACGTGGTGATTGCCGGCGGCCAGGAAAATATGAGCCGGGCGCCGCACGTTCTCACCGATAGCCGTACCGGCGCTCAGCTGGGCAACAGCCAGTTGATTGACAGCCTGGTTCACGATGGCCTGTGGGATGCCTTCAACGACTACCACATGGGAGTCACGGCGGAAAACCTGGCGCGTGAATATGGTATCAGCCGCGAGCTGCAGGATGCCTGGGCGCTGAGTTCACAGCATAAGGCCCGGCGGGCGATTGATTCAGGGCGCTTTCGCGACGAGATTGTGCCGGTGATGACCGAGCTGAACGGGGTGCCGCGCACCGTTGATACCGATGAACAGCCGCGGGTCGATGCCAGCGCCGAAGGGCTGGCCAGCCTGCTACCCGCCTTCGATCGGCTGGGCTCGGTGACCGCGGGCAACGCGTCCAGCATCAACGACGGCGCGGCGGCGGTCATGATGATGAGCGAATCGAAAGCGCAGGAGCTGGGGCTGCCGATCCTCGCGCGGATCCGCGCTTTTGCCAGCGTCGGCGTCGATCCGGCACTGATGGGGATCGCGCCGGTACACGCGACGCGCCGCTGTCTGGAAAGGGCGGGCTGGCGGCTCGATGAGGTCGATCTTATCGAGGCCAATGAGGCATTTGCCGCCCAGGCGATTTCTGTCGGCAGAGTGCTGGAATGGGATGAGCGCCGGGTCAATGTCAACGGCGGAGCGATTGCGCTGGGCCATCCCATCGGGGCATCCGGCTGTCGTATTCTGGTTTCTCTGGTGCACGAGATGATTAAACGCGATGCCCGCAAAGGGCTGGCTACGCTCTGTATCGGCGGCGGTCAGGGCGTTGCGCTGGCGGTAGAACGCGCCTAATTCCTCTTTGCTTTACCTGCTTCTCAAGCCTCCTTGCGGAGGCTTTTTTATTGGTTTTTCTTCCCGCAGAACCGGGAAAATTCAGCGAAACAGGGGCGATAAAGGCCCTTTTTGTTGAGCGTGGTCACGTCCTGCTGTGCCATGTTTTTTGAAACAAATAATTACGATCTTGATCACTAAAACTATATTCCTTAAAAAATAAAATACAGTTTCATAAAATAGAAACATAATTTTAATTTTAAAGGGGTACCCTATGTTTGCAAGATCTCTGGCCCTTGCTACGCTCTGTGCCGCAGCCTTTTCCGCTTCCGCCGTCACGGTTGATTTGCGTCATGAATTTATTGATGGAGGTAAGACGGATAAAACCAATGCCGACCGCGTCTCGGTCTCCCATCGCTTTGCCAACGGATTCGGCTTCTCCGTTGAGGCGAAGTGGAAGTCAGGCGGCGATAATACCGCGCAGCCGTATTCAGATTTTGTCGGCAATGGCCACGAAGAGACCATTAGCTGGCAGTGGAAGGCGAATCAGAACTTCTCCGTGACGCCGGGGTTTAATATTGAGAGCAACGATAGCCGCTCAATCTACAAACCCAATCTGCGCGTCCAGTACAGCTTCGATAATGGTTTCTACGTGGCAGCCCGTTATCGCTACGACTATACCCGCTACCCGGCGAACGCCGGTAAAGAAGACGATAAAGTGAACCGTGGCGATGCGTGGGCCGGGTTTGTGATGGGCAACTGGCGTACCGAGCTGAACTATGTTTATGCCCGCAGCACCGAGGGCGTGAAGCGCAACGACAACAAGCCGTACTCCCAGGAGTACAACGTGAAGCTGGCCTATAAGCTGGACAAAAACTGGGCGCCATATGGTGAAGTGGGCAACGTGGGCGTAAATGACCGCAGCGATCGCCAGACCCGTTTCCGCGTCGGGGTGGCTTACAGCTTCTGATAAAACCCTTTTCCGTCATGACCCCGGAGCCGTCAGCCGGGGTTTTCTGTTTTTGTGGTCCGGCGGCGCTTCCTTTCGCGTTGATTGAGGTGAAAGCGTGTTTTGCCGCTCGCGTTGTTGCGAGGGCCTGCGGAGGGACGGGTCACATGCAGCAAAAAAGCCCTCCGTGTAGGAGGGCAAGGCCAGTAACAGAAACACACTCAAAAACGATACGGATGCTACGCCTGCAGCATCTCCGGGTGCGCTGGCAGTTTCGCCAGGTAGATAGCCGGTTTCCCGTCTTTGTCCGAACTGAACAAAATCGCGCTATCGTCCGGCGTAAACGAAGGATGCGGATGGGTGACCTGACGGCTATTGGCGACCGTCGCCCAGGAGGTATCATGCCGGGCAACGCGGAAGTAAGCCTGTTTCGCAACATCAAAGACGTAGAGATACGGGTCGTTATCAATGGTGTAGCCGCTGGTATCTTTGACATCCACCGGCGTACCAGAGCCATCCCCAACCAGCAGCGTACCGTCGAAATTGCTCATCAGATGCGAGCAGGCGGGCATTTGCATCAGCGCGGTATTGATGCCGGTATCCGGATCGAAACGATAAATCGTCCGTCCCTGCTGACCTTTCAGATAGGAGACATAAATCAGCGCCGAACCGTTCGGGACCCAAAACTCGTGCGTGCAGCTTTCGCCAGCGGCATGCTCTTTGACTTTCCGCACGTGGCTGCCATCTTCGTTGACCATCCACATCCGGGCGTCGACCAGGTCGTGCGGCCCTTCATGGCAGAAAGCGACGGTATTGTCATCGAACGGACGATAGATAGGATGACCCAGCCATTTTTTCTCTTGATGAATAACGCGGCTTTCGCCGCTTTGCAGGTCAACGCGCAGCAGACGGCAGCGCGGGCCTTTATGGAAGAAGTCGTGGAAAATCTGCCAGTCGTTAAGCGGCGTCCAGTCGCTTTTGGCGATCTCAATGCCGACCAGTTTGCTGCAGTCGCTGTTGGCGACCCAGGTACCGTAGCCGACCCACTCATCCGGGACGCGATAGACCTGACGTTCCTCGAGGGTGGAAAGGTTGACTTCCAGCAGCGTGCGGTCGTTTTTCACGTAATAGAGCGCGGAGTCATCCGGCGAGAGGAAGCCGCCAAAGGTATTATCACCGGCGCCTTCGGTGAGCTGTACGGCCTCGGCTGTCGCGATATTTAACAGATAGTAGTTCCAGTGGCCATCAAACTCGCCGGCGAACAGCAGGTGGCTACCGTCATTAAAAAAACACTTCTGATAGAAATAGTTACGATGACAGGTGACTTCCGGAGGGGTTAAGCGGGTGATCTCCGCGCCGGTATCCGGATCGCGACTGACTGCATAATTCAATTTTACCCGCATGCCTTTAGCCATGATGTACTCCTTTTCCTTCCCGCGATGTCGTCTGTCGGCAGGGGACGTATAGCCAGGGAAGTTGATTTAAAAGATGGGTGTTAATTTATAAAAACATTGTTTCATTTTTTGTGATGACGAACGCAGTTCACTATAAAATCTTGCACTAGATCGCGGTTTTTTTGCTCTTTCTTCCGCTTTACCGAGGCTAACTTTGTTTTCATACCTGCTTTTTGCGTTTTGTCGCCATCGTTCAAATATCAATTAATTTATTGTATTTTATCATTTTTATTTCTTTTGCTGTCTCTCTCCTGGCGATCTGTTTTGTATTTTTGCTAAACAGACCACAAAAATATGAAACGTTGTTTTAATAAAAATTGAAAACGACTTTCCCCGAGGGTAAGATGTCGACAACAGTAAAACGAAACTGTGTTTTATTTTTTAGGTGGGTCATACCCAGAGCGTTTTCCCTGGCGTAAGCAACCGTGAGGGATGCGGATCGGACAAATAGAACCTTGCCTGTGTTGTACGGGCTCTGAAAGATTAAGGAACAAAGTATGATACTCGATGCATTCTCTCTACAGGGTAAAGTGGCGGTTGTCACCGGCTGTGATACCGGGCTGGGTCAGGGTATGGCACTCGGTCTGGCCGAAGCGGGCTGCGATATTGTCGGCATTAATATTGTCGAGCCGGTAGAAACGATCGCGCGCGTCACCGCGCTGGGGCGTCGTTTCCTCAGCCTGACCGCCGATTTGCGCCAGATTGATGGTATTCCTCAACTGCTGGAGCGCGCGGTGGCCGAATTTGGCCATATCGATATTCTGGTCAACAACGCCGGTCTGATTCGCCGTCAGGATGCCCTTGAATTCAGTGAGAAGGACTGGGATGACGTGATGGATCTGAATATCAAGACCGTGTTCTTTATGTCCCAGGCGGCGGCGAAGCATTTTATTGCCCAGGGTAACGGCGGCAAGATCATTAACATCGCGTCGATGCTCTCTTTCCAGGGCGGCATTCGCGTACCGTCCTACACCGCATCAAAAAGCGGCGTGATGGGGGTGACCCGCCTGCTGGCGAACGAATGGGCGAAGTACAACATCAACGTCAACGCGATTGCACCGGGCTATATGGCAACCAACAATACCCAGCAGCTGCGCTCCGATGAACAGCGCAGCGGGGAAATTCTTGACCGCATTCCGGCAGGGCGCTGGGGTTTACCGGGCGATCTGATGGGGCCGGTGGTCTTCCTCTCCTCCCGCGCAGCGGATTACATTAACGGCTACACCGTGGCGGTCGATGGCGGTTGGCTGGCGCGCTAAGCCGGCGCGGCGACAGGCGATAAACCCTGCTTTGACGGCAGGGTTTTTTTATTGCTGGCGGCGGGCGGGCCACTTCCCGATGCGGCAACCGACGCAACGGTGATGAAAGATGAACATTAATTATCCATATTGATATGGTGAGGGATTTAAAAATCGTCCATATCATTTCATCGGGATCTCATCAACATCCCAATAGATAAAAGGGGTTAATAAAAATAGATTGATGAAACGGGAATAATAGAAAGTTTAATGTCCATCACAAAACAAGTCCTTCCAGCAATTTAATCCATATTTTTGACGTCTCATCCCTGACACCTTGTCGCACCGATCGCGTACTTTCACTGCACGTCTTACTTTGCTCAGGCAGGAAAAAAATGACCTCAATCAGTGACGGCTCGACGGTGCTGGCGCGTAGCCAGCGTGATACCCGACGTATGAATCAGTTTGTCTCTATTGCCGCTGCGGTGGCTGGATTGCTTTTTGGCCTCGATATTGGGGTGATTGCCGGGGCGCTGCCCTTTATTACCGATCATTTTGTCTTATCCAGCCGACTGCAGGAGTGGGTGGTCAGCAGCATGATGCTGGGGGCGGCGGTTGGCGCGCTGTTCAACGGCTGGCTCTCCTTCCGCCTGGGACGTAAATACAGCCTGATGGCGGGGGCGATATTGTTTGTGGCCGGGTCAATCGGATCGGCGTTTGCCGCAAGCGTCGAAATGCTGCTGGCGGCGAGGATCATTCTCGGTATCGCCGTGGGCATTGCCTCTTATACCGCGCCGCTGTATCTTTCTGAAATGGCGAGCGAAAACGTGCGTGGCAAGATGATCAGTATGTATCAGCTGATGGTGACGCTGGGGATCGTCATGGCCTTCCTGTCCGATACCGCATTCAGCTACAGCGGTAACTGGCGGGCGATGCTGGGCGTGCTGGCGCTGCCGGCGATCCTGCTGATCGTTCTGGTGATTTTCCTGCCGAACAGCCCGCGCTGGCTGGCGGAAAAAGGACGCCATATCGAAGCGGAAGAGGTGCTGCGCATGCTGCGCGATACCTCGGAAAAAGCCCGTGATGAGCTCAATGAAATCCGCGAAAGCCTGAAGCTGAAGCAAGGCGGCTGGGCGCTGTTTAAGATCAATCGCAACGTCCGCCGCGCGGTATTTCTTGGCATGTTGTTGCAGGCGATGCAGCAATTTACCGGCATGAATATCATCATGTACTACGCGCCGCGTATTTTTAAAATGGCCGGTTTCACCACCACCGAGCAGCAGATGATTGCCACGCTGGTGGTGGGCCTGACCTTTATGTTTGCGACCTTTATCGCGGTCTTTACCGTCGATAAAGCCGGGCGTAAACCGGCGTTGAAAATCGGCTTTAGCGTGATGGCTATCGGCACGCTGGTGCTGGGTTACTGCCTGATGCAGTTTGATAACGGTACCGCCTCCAGCGGCCTGTCCTGGCTTTCCGTCGGTATGACCATGATGTGTATAGCGGGCTATGCGATGAGCGCCGCGCCGGTGGTATGGATCCTGTGTTCGGAAATTCAGCCGCTGAAATGCCGCGACTTCGGCATTACCTGTTCAACTACCACCAACTGGGTGTCGAACATGATTATCGGCGCCACCTTCCTGACGCTGCTGGACAGCATTGGCGCGGCGGGGACCTTCTGGCTCTATACCGCGCTGAACGTGGCGTTTATCGGCGTGACGTTCTGGCTGATTCCGGAAACCAAAAACGTTACGCTCGAACACATCGAGCGCCGACTGATGTCCGGTGAAAAGCTGCGCAACATCGGTAATTAATTACAGGGATGCTCTTGGTAGCCACGGACTGGCTACGCGTATCGTTTCCCGATGGCTATCGCCGTTAATAATATGCAGGGCGCTCAGGCGCCCGATATCATAGTGCGGCAGCTGCACCGTCGACAGCGGCGGTAAAAACAGATCGCCAATGCCGACCATATTATCGTAGCCCACCACCGCAACATCCTGCGGGATCCGCAATCCCTGCGCCAGCAGCGTCTGATAGACCATAAAGGCGATACGATCGTTACCGCAGATAACCGCATCGAATCGCGGCTTTCCCTCGCGGAGATGGCTCTGCACCACGGCGGGGATATCATGGTAGTGCTGATCGCCGAAGGCCATATAGCTGTGCACCAACGTATCCGGGTCGATACCGGCTTCGCGGCAGGCGCGCTCCAGCCCCTGGCGACGGCGCACGGTGGCGAGATGGTTAGCCGGAAGGTGTAAACAGAGCGGATTACGATAGCCTGCGGCGAGCAGGGCTTTTACCGCAACGTACTGACCCTGTTCATCATCAGGAATATAGCTGGCGATCGGGTCGTTAAGACTTTCGCAGTTGGCGAGGACGCAGGGGAGCGTCAGCAGCTTGGCCGGAACGGGCACCTGGCGCAGCCCCATGGTGGTGTAGATGATACCGTCAGGGCGGTGGGAGAGCAGCAGGTCGACGATGTTTTCCGGGCTGTCATCGGAAAACATGTTCACCACGAAGCTGTTCCAGCCGTGCGCGCGGGCGGTCTCTTCGATAGACAGCGCGATCTCAACCGAAAACGGCGTGGTGACGGTATCCAGCGCCAGGACGCCAATGGTATTCGGCGTGGCGCGCGCGCCGCGAATTTTCTTGGCTGACAGGTCGGGGACGTAGTTGGTCTGCTCGATAGCAGACTGAACGCGAGCCAGCGTTTCGGGTTTCAGACGTTCCGGGTTGTTCAGCGCCCGTGAAACCGTCATCAGAGATACGTTTGCCAGTTTTGCCACATCTTTCAAGGATGCCATATTTCCCACTCCACCGTTGCCGCCGTGCAACAGGCTATACAACTAAGTCGCTGATGTAAAAGGATCATACGATATTCTATCGCACGTCGTGTTCTGTCAGTGGAGCGGATTCTTTGATCGCGATCGCACCTCTGCTATGTTAACGTTAACTTTTGTGATTAACATCATGTATCTCAGTAAAACGGCATGATTTATGTTTTTTGTTAACGTTACCATTGCATGCATTACCCCTACACGAGAATGTCATGATGAAAGCCCATCACTCTCACAGCTATCCGTTACTCAGCGCGTTACTGTTTTTCTTTTTTGTCACCTGGTCCTCTTCCGGCTCATTGCTCTCTATCTGGTTGCACCAGGAAGTGGGGCTTAAGCCGGGGGATACTGGGATCATCTATGCCGTGCTTTCCGTATCAGCGCTGTTTGCCCAGGTGTGTTACGGCTTTATTCAGGACAAGCTCGGGCTGCGTAAAAATCTGCTCTGGTATATCACCGTGCTGCTGATCCTCTCCGGACCGGCGTATCTGCTGTTTGGTTATCTGCTGAAAATAAACGTGCTGCTCGGCAGTATCTTTGGCGGGATCTATATCGGCTTAACCTTTAACGGTGGTATCGGAGTCCTCGAATCCTACACCGAACGCGTGGCGCGCCAGAGCCAGTTTGAGTTTGGTCGGGCGCGTATGTGGGGCTCGCTGGGCTGGGCGGTGGCGACCTTTTTTGCCGGGCTGCTGTTTAACATCAACCCGAAACTCAACTTTGCGGTCGCCAGCGGTTCCGGCCTGGTGTTCTTTATTCTGCTGGCGCGACTGCGGGTCTCTTCCGCGCCGCACGCCATGCAGGAAGCGGTATCCGGCGGTAAAGTGACGCTGGAAGACGCCCTGCGTCTGCTGACCCTGCCGCGTTTCTGGGCGCTGGTTTTCTTCGTGATTGGCACCTGTATCTACGGCGTTTACGACCAGCAGTTCCCGGTCTACTTCTCTTCCCAGTTTGCGACCTTGCAGGAAGGCAATGCGATGTACGGCTACCTGAACTCCTTCCAGGTGTTCCTTGAAGCCGCCGGGATGTTCTGCGCGCCGTGGCTGGTTAACCGCATCGGCGCGAAAAACGGTCTGATCTTCGCCGGGATGGTGATGGCGATGCGCATGGTGGCCTCCGGGCTGGTGGAAGGGCCGCTGCTGATTTCCATCACCAAGCTGCTGCATGCGGTGGAACTGCCGGTACTGCTGGTCGCCATCTTTAAATACAACAGCTTAAACTTTGATAAACGCCTCTCTTCCACGCTGTATCTGGTGGGCTTCGCCTGCACCAGCTCGGTGATTGCCACGGTGCTGTCGCCGCTGGCGGGCTACAGCTATGAGAAATACGGCTTCGCCCAGTCCTATCTGATTATGGGACTGCTGGTGTTCTGCACCACCTTTATCTCCATTTTCTTGTTGCGATCCAGTCGTTCATCTTCCGATCCGATGATGTCGCAACCCTCCGCTATCTGAATGAAAAGAGTGAAGAATATGATGTACACCGTTGCTAACGCTGAACAGGAACTGCAGGCGAAACGCGAGACGTTAAACCTGCGCTGGTATCCACGCTACCATCTCGCCGCCCGCGCGGGCTGGATCAACGATCCCAATGGTCTGGTCTGGTTTGACGGCTGGTATCATGCCTTTTATCAGCATCATCCTTACTCCACGCAGTGGGGGCCGATGCACTGGGGTCATGCGCGCAGCAAGGATTTAGTCCATTGGGAACACCTGCCGGTGGCGCTGGCGCCGGAAGGGCCGGAGGATAAAGATGGCTGCTTCTCCGGCTCGGCCGTGGTGGATGGCGATACGCTGGCGCTGATCTATACCGGACATAAATTCCACGGCGATCCCAGCGACGAAGCCAACCTTTATCAGGTGCAGTGTCTGGCGACCAGCCGCGACGGCATTCATTTTGACCGTCAGGGTATGGTGCTGGATACCCCGCCGGGCCTGCACCATTTCCGCGACCCGAAAGTGTGGCGCGAAGGGGATAGCTGGTACATGATCGTCGGCGCACGCGTTGGCGATACCGGTCAGGTACGGCTGTATCGTTCCGCCGATCTGCGCCAGTGGCATGACGAAGGGATCCTTGATGAAGCCGAAGATAAGATGGGCTTTATGTGGGAATGCCCCGACTTCTTCCCCCTCGGCGGCAAGCGCGTGCTGATGTTCTCTCCGCAGGGGCTGGCAGCACAGGGCTATCACAACCGTAACCTGTTCCAGAGCGGCTATCTGCTCGGCGACTGGCAGCCCGGGCAGCCGTTTGTCCGGGAAGGTGAATTTGTTGAGATGGACCATGGCCATGATTTTTATGCCCCGCAGAGCTTCCTCGCCCCCGACGGTCGCCGCATCGTTATCGGCTGGCTGGACATGTGGGAATCACCGCTGCCGGAACAGCAGGATGGCTGGGCAGGCATGCTCTCTCTGCCGCGTGAACTGACGTTGAGCGCCGATAACCGTCTGCAGATGCGTCCGGCGAAAGAGGTGGAGTGCCTGCGCAGGGCCTGGTTCCCGTGGCCGGTCAGCACGCTGAAAAACCAACGGTCGCTGATGGCGGAAAACGGTGAGGCGATGGAGGTGATCCTGCACTGGGACTGCGCGGGCAGTACGGCAGAACAGTATGGGCTGAGCTTCGGCGAGGGGCTGCGGGTCTACGTTGATGCGCAGATGCAGCGCCTGGTGCTGGAGCGATACTATCCGCAGCACGGTCTGTGCGGCGTACGGAGTGTCCCGCTCTCGATGACATCGCCGTTAAAACTGCGTCTGTTCTTTGATAGCTCTTCAGTCGAAGTATTTGTTAATGATGGCGAGGCCTGCCTGAGTAGCCGTATTTATCCGCAGGCGGCGCATCGGGAATTATCCTTATTTTCCTGGAGCGGTACCGCTTTATTATCGGAAGCGGGTTCCTGGCAATTAGAATAAATTAAAAGAATGTTGTTAATAACCCGTTCGTGGCGACGGGCGGGTTATTATTGTCGCTGTCGCCGGTTTTACCATAAATAAAAGTACCTTCCTTGAAATAATAATAAAGGGTTTGCCGATGAAAAATATCTGGGTCGGATGTTTACTGACGTCTATATTGATTCCCGCGGTGAGTGCGCAGGAGTCCGTTTCGCTTGAAGAGCGGCTGGCGCAGATGGAGCAGCGCCTGAAAGCGACAGAGCAACGGGCGAGCAGCGCGGAGGCGGAGATTCGTGCGCTGAAGCAACAGCCGCCGGCCGCGGCGGTGACGGCCGCCGCCGGGGCGAAGAAGCCGACATTGCAGCTTAATGATTATGGCGAGTTAAAATTCTATGGTGACGTTGAGTTTAATATGGATGGCGCCAGTCGGACCGGCAGCCTGACGTCGGTAAAAACCTCGGCCAATAAAGACTGGGCGCCGGGAAATAAAGAACGCTGGGATATTAATGGCCGAATTTTGCTGGGTTTTGATGGCCTGCGTAAAGGGGGAGACGGAAAATATGCCGGATTCAGCGTGCAGCCGCTGGCGGATCTGCGCGGAAAAATGAATCTTGATGATGCGGTATTTTTCTTCGGTCGTGAAAATGACTGGAAAATAAAGGTCGGGCGCTTTGAAGCCTATGATATGTTCCCGCTGAATCAGGATACCTTTATTGAATATTCCGGCAATACGGCCAACGATCTGTACAGCGACGGCTACGGCTATATCTACATGATGAAAGAGGGGCGCGGGCGTAGTAGCAGCGGCGGCAACTTCCTGCTCAGTAAAAACAGCGATAACTGGTATTTTGAGCTGAATACGCTGGTGGAGGACGGCAGTTCGCTGTTTGTGGATCAAAACTATCACGGCAACGCGCTGGATAACCGTAAAAACGTGGTGTACGTGCGTCCGGTCGCGGCCTGGCGGTCCGGGGCCTGGTCGGTGGCGGCGGCCATGGAGAGCAACCTTGTTAATAATGCTTACGGCTATCAGAACCAGAATGGCCGCTGGGTCGATCAGTCCAGCCGCACCGGCTACGGGATGACCATGAGCTGGAACACGCTGAAAACCGATGCCGAAAATGGGGCGGTGGTGAATTTGAGCTCCGCCTATCTTGATGCGGCGGATGAGAAAGATTTCAGCGCCGGTATCAACGCATTATGGCATCGGGTAGAGCTGGGCTATATCTATGCGCATAACAAAATCGATAAGTTCAATATGTCCGGCGTGAGCGCGGAGTGCGATGGCGACTGCGCGATTCTGACGCCGGGGCGCTATGACATCCACACCATTCATACCTCATGGCAGTTGCCGAATATCATGGATATGCCGAACTTTAATATTTATCTCGGCGCGTATGCGTCATGGCTGGATTCATCGGCGGCAAAAAGCGGCAATACCGATGAACGCTACGGTGCGCGGGTAAGATTTAAATATTTCTTCTGACAGGTTTCCCGGGTTGCGGCGTAAACACCTTACCCGGGCTACCAGGTACAAGATTGCGGCGCAATGCGCCTTAACCGTGCCAGCGGCCCGCAGACGGCGGTGAACCGGTAGCCCGGCTAAGCGCCGCGCGAGCCGGGGCCGTAGGGCAGAGAGAATGAGCCACCGTTAGCGCATGGCGCGTTTCAGAATACGATCGGACTGGCGCTGGAAGTCGGCGGCCGTCTCTTCTACGCTTTTCTGCCCGTAGTCGATGTACTGCAGCGATGTGCCAAACTGGGCAACGATCTGCGGGTCATCAAAATAAGGCGATACCGGGAGTTTCGTCGGCAGCGACTGCGCCAGCTTCAGCCCGGATATGGCCGGATTGTCGGTTTTGATCGTGCCGTCTTCGGTCAGGTAGTGCACCGCCACTTTGCTTAACGGCACGCCGCGCTCAAGGCCCAGCGTATCCACGCCCTCTTTGCTGTTTAACAGGAAGTTAATCACTTTCGCCGCCGCTTGCGGGTTCTTCGTCGATTTGCCGATGGAGAGCATCTGCGCCGGTTTAAAGAACAGGCCAGCATCGGTGGCGCCCGGCAGCATCGGATAGTCGCCCAGCGCCAGCTTCGCCGGCGGCTTCAGGTTGTCGGAGTATTTGTTGATGGTGGAGTTCCACATATAGGTCCCCGCCCATTCGCCCTGAATCCACGGCTTCATTTCGTACATGTTGCTCTTGCCGAACGAGGCATAGTATTTGGTATCCGGCATCACGTGGCTGTCGATGAGCTTTTTATACATCTGGAAAAATTCGACCCACTGCTCTTTGCTGTAGGAGAATTTCTTCGTTTTCTCGTCGATGGCCGGCTGGTTGTATTTCTGAACCATGTAAGAGTTTAGCAGCGCCAGCGTATCCTGATGCTCCAGCACCACCGGGTAATACTGCTTACCCAGCTTGCTCTCAAAGGTTTTGCCCGCCGCCATCAGCTCGTCCCAGGTTTTCGGGAAGGTGACGCCGGCCTTTTTCCAGGTTTCGTCGTTAAAGTAGAACACCCTGGCGGTCACGGAAATCGGGATACCGTTGAGCTTGCCATTGACCGTGGTGGACTGCAGCTCTTTGGCATCGAACTGGCTGAGGTCGATGATATCCTTCATTTTGTACAGATCGTAAAAACCCTCGCCATTCTTCGAGAAGATCGGCAGCCAGTTCCAGTTGGTCTGCATCACGTCCGGCTCGGTCCCGCCGGCGATTTGGGTGGTCAGGCGCGAAAGATGGCCGTCCCAGCCGGTATATTCGGCTTTAACGTTGATGTCCGGATTCTGTTGATGAAACTCCTCCAGCGCTTTCAGGGTGACCTGATGGCGGCCGTTGCCGCCCCACCATGACATACGCAGATCGACATCTTTTGCCAGAGACGGTAACGCGGTAAGGCCCAGAGTGGCGGAGATTGCGGCGCTTAAAAGCACTTTTTTCATTTTAATACTCCAGTGATGACAGAGAGATGTTCTGTTCGGTAGCGGCATCAAAGAGATGGCACTTATTCATGTCGAATTTGAACCACACTTTGCGATGCAGCCCTTTTTCAATCATCGGCTTAGCCTGGTCAGAAGGGACGCGGGCGGTCAGTTCATAGTCGGCGACTTTCAGGTAGACGAAAAACTCGTGGCCCATGTTCTCGACCCGCACCATTTCGCCCGAGCAGCCGCCTTCGGCGAACGGTTCATCGGCAATGGCGACAAACTCCGGGCGCACGCCGTAGAACAGAGGCTGGTTTGTATGGCTGCCGACTTTATCCTGCAGGGCCGCGCTTAACGGCAGCCGCTCATCGCCGATAGTCAGGTGCAGGCACCCGGCCTGTTCAACCAGCTTGCAGGGGCGGATGTTCATCTCCGGGGCGCCAATAAAGCCGGCCACGAACATGTTTTTCGGTTTGTGATACAGGTTGTCCGGGGTATCGACCTGCATGATATGCCCGAGCTTCATGACGCAGATCCGGTCACCCATGGTCATCGCTTCTGTCTGATCGTGGGTGACGTACACGGTGGTCGCCGGCTTGCCGGATTTCTTCAACTGCTTGTGCAGATCGGAAATACGGATCCGCATCGAGGCGCGCAGCTTGGCATCAAGGTTAGAGAGCGGTTCATCAAACAGGAACACATCCGGTTTTTTGACAATCGCCCGGCCAACCGCCACGCGCTGGGCCTGGCCGCCGGAAAGCTGGCGCGGCAGACGGTCGAGCAGCGCTTCCAGCTCGAGGATTTTGGCGGCCTCGTTAACCTGGGCGTCAATCTGATCTTTCGGCAGCTTGCTCAGCTTGAGGCCAAAGGCCAGATTCTCGCGCACCGTCATATGCGGGTAGAGCGCATAGTTCTGGAACACCATCGCAATACCGCGTGATTTTGGCGCGAGGTTGTTGACTATCTTCTCGCCGATACGCACTTCGCCGCCGCTGATGGTTTCCAGCCCCGCCAGCATGCGCAGGGTGGTGGATTTCGCGCAGCCGGATGGCCCGACGATCACCATAAACTCGCCGTCCGCGATTTTCAGGTCGATAGCATGTACCGCTTTGAAGCCGTTGGAGTAAACTTTTTCCAGTTTGTTGAAAATAACTTCAGCCATGATATTTCCCTCTTAACCTTTGATTCCGCTGCTGGTCACGCCCTGTACGAAGTAGCGTTGTGCCAGGAAGAACACGATGATGGATGGCAGAATGGAGATACTCGCCATTGCCAGAATTTCGTTCCACGGAGCGCCTTCCGTGACGTCGATGGACATTTTCAGCGCCAGTGCGATGGGATACTTATCGACGCTATAGACGTAAATCAGCGGGCCGATAAAGTCGTTCATCGACCACATAAACTGGAACAGCGCCACCGAGATAATCGCCGGTTTCAGAATCGGCACCACCACGTACCACAGCACCTGAATCGAGTTGCAGCCGTCAATCTGCGCCGCCTCTTCCATATCGCGCGGTACGCCGCGCAGGAACTGGATCAGCATGAAGACGAAGAATCCCTGGGTGGCGAAGGCCAGCGGCAGGTACAGCGGCAGATAGCTGTTCAGCATGCCCATTTCACGGAACATCAGGTATTGCGGGATCAGCAGCACGGTGCTCGGCAGCAGCATGGTGGTGATAAGCGTGGCGAACCAGAACTTCTTCCACGGGATTTCAAAGCGGGCAAAGCCGTAGGCCACGATGGTGGAGGAGATAATGGTCAGCAGAACTTTCGGGATCACATACTTAAAGGTGTTCAGCATGTAGTGACCGAAGTTGTACTCGGTGCCGGTTTTCCAGCCGTTAATAAAGCCGTCCCAGGTCGCATGGGCCGGCCACAGGCTCAGGGTGGTGAAGATCTCATGGTTCGGTTTGAACGACGCCGAGAACATCCACACCAACGGGTAGAGCATCAGCAGGCCGACGAACAGCAGGATGACGTAACGGATTGTCCGGCTGATTTTTTCACGGCGCAGGGTGCGGGCAACTTCGCGTTCCGCAATTTCCATTGCCGGGGTGATGTGTTGAATATCAGCCATTTTTGCCTCCCTTATCGGCGGAGTAGAACACCCAATATTTCGATGACTTAAAGGCGATGGCGGCAAAGACCGCGACCACCAGGAACAGCACCCACGCCAGCGCCGCGCCGTACCCCATATCGAAGTACTTAAAGGCGGTGTCGTAGATATAGAGCGAGAACAGATAGGTGGAGTAGGTCGGGCCGCCGCCGGTGATGACGTACGGACCGGTAAACTCCTGGAACGCCTGGGTGGTCTGCATAATAAAGTTGAAGAAGATGACCGGCGTAATCAGCGGCACGGTCACTTTCATGAACATCTGCCACTTAGACGCGCCGTCGATCATCGCCGCTTCATATTGTGACTGCGGGACGTTTTGCAGCGCGGCAAGGAAGATGACCATCGCCGAGCCAAACTGCCAGACGCGTAGCAGGGTGACGGACATCAGCGCCAGCGACGGCTCGCCGAGCCAGTTCACCGGGTCGAATCCCAGCACGCCGATAAAGCTGTTCAGCAGGCCGTCGATAGCGAACAGCGCACGCCACAGGACGGCAATCGCCACCGAACTGCCGAGAATGGACGGAATGTAATAAGCGGTACGGAAAAAGCCGATACCGCGCAGCTTAAAGTTGAGGACAAACGCAATACCCAGTGCGAAAGCCAGTTTTAACGGAATGGTTAAAAAGACGTAGGCAAAGGTCACGCCCATGGATTTCCAGAAGAGGCCATCTTCGGTCAGCATGTAGCGATAGTTTTCAATGCCGTTAAATACCGGCGGGCTCATCAAATCGTACTCAGTGAAACTGAGGAAGAAAGATGAAACAAAGGGAAAAGCGGTAAAGACTATCAGCCCGATGATATAGGGCGATATCCATGCCAATCCCAGCATCTTGTTTTCATTCATACATACCTACCTGGCTTACGAGTTTGTAAAACGGATTCGGGGTCATGGTTTTCTGTGTCCGGTCACGGCCAGAAAGTGAATCGGTGTCTGGTTCATCTGCTGGCGTTGGTTTTCTTTTTTAACATTTTGTTTATTATGTGTTTTTACGTTTAGCTTCCCTGCTGGGCCTCACTATTTCGCTTGCTGCGGGTCCGGTGATTTTAATTTTATAAAACGCTGTTTTAAATTTATTTTATTACTATTTATTACGTAGTCATTCGATTCATAGCGGAAATGTGATCGAAGTCGAAACGATGTTTCAAAAATTGAGATGGCGAGCGTTTTCCAGAAATGATGAGTTGTCGGGGAAGATGGCGAAGCTAAGAACTTATGCCGGAGCGAGGAGGGTGAGTGGCAGGCTAATCATTTTGTTGTTACATATTTACTAACAAATTATTCTGGCGGAAAGGAAAGAAGGGATCAACAAGGGGCACGTTGAATATGCCCCGGCAAGCGGCGTTTTACAGGAAATCCTCACGCACGGGCGTAAAGGTATCCAGCAGGATGCCCGCTTTCAGGCAGAGGCAGCCGTGCATAATATGCGGCTTTTTGTAGAGCGTATCGCCGGCGCGCACCACGCGTTTCTCTTCACCGATGGTGAACTCAAATTCGCCGGATAGCACATAGGTCAACTGCTCGTGGGGGTGATTGTGCATTGGACCGATGGCCCCGGCGTCGAAATTGACCTCCACGGCCATCATGTTGCCACCGTGCGCAAGAATGCGACGGGTCACGCCATTGCCCAGATCTTCAAGGGTGGTCTGGTTATGAAAAATAAACATCCGGCAGTCCTGTTGTTAAATGAAACAATGTTTCATTTAATTTATCGCAGAATCGTCGGCAAAGAAACGAGCGACGACAAAAGTGGAAAGTTGATCACAAGTTTGTTTCACTGGAGCAAAGCATAAATCAGGAGCGGATGATGAAAACGATTGGCCTGTTGGGCGGCATGAGCTGGGAATCCACCATTCCCTATTACCGTTTGATCAACGAAGGTATCAAAACACATTTGGGCGGCCTGCATTCGGCGAGTCTGCTGCTGCACAGCGTCGATTTCCATGAGATAGAAGCCTGCCAGTCCGCAGGGGACTGGGATCGCGCCGGCGAGATGCTGGCGCAGGCGGCATTTGGCCTGCAGCAGGCGGGCGCGGAAGGGATTGTTCTGTGTACCAATACCATGCATAAAGTGGCGCAGGCCATCGAAACGCGCTGTGAAGTGCCGTTCCTGCATATCGCCGACGCCACCGGGCGTGCGATTACCGCCAAAGGCCAGAAGCGGGTCGCCCTGCTCGGAACGCGCTATACCATGGAGCAGGATTTTTATCGTGGACGCCTGCAGGCGCAGTTCGCTATCGAGACGCTGATTCCGCAAGCTGACGATCGCGAACGCATCAACCGGATCATTTTTGATGAGCTGTGCCTGGGCGCGTTTAACGACGACTCCCGTGATTATTACCTGCAGGTGATTGACGCGCTGGCGGCGCAGGGCGCGGAAGGGGTTATTTTCGGCTGTACCGAGATTGGCCTGCTGGTGCCGGTGGAGAGTAGCCCGCTGCCGGTGTTCGATACCGCCGCGATTCACGCCGCGGACGCGGTGACATTTATGCTCTCTTAAGCACCGCGTCCAGCGGGCCTTGAATCCGCTGCAGACTCCCTTGCAGGTGCTGAATAAATGTCTCGACCAGCGCCGATCCCGGGCGGTGTAGCGGGCGGATCAAGCTGACGGTGAACGGCACATCGACGCTAAAGCGGCGCACCGCCACGCCGCTTTCGGCATAGTCGAGGGCGGTCAGCGGGTTGACGACCGAGAGTCCGACGCCCGCCCGCACCATCGCACAAATGGAGGCCGCGCTGTGGGTCTCCACGACCATCCGGCGCTTCACCTGGTGCTCAAGAAACAGGGCATCAAGCAGCTGGCGATAGCTGTCAGTACGCGACAGGCTGATATAGTTTTCACCGTGGAAATCGGCCGGAGTCAGCACCGGCTTGCTGGCAAGCGGGTGGCTCCGGGGCAGTACGCACACCTCGTTGAGCGTTAACAGCGGCGTGCGTTCGGTCCCGGCGGGCGTGTGCAGGGTTTCCGTCAGACCGAGATCGTGACGTTGGGCGGAGAGCCACTCCTCCAGCAGGGGGGATTCCTGCGGCACAATCTGCAGGCTGACCTCGGGATAGCGCGCCAGAAAGGGCTGTAGCAGCAGCGGCAAAAACGACTGGGAAAACACCGGCAGGCAGGCGACAGACAGTTCGCCCTGGCGAAATTCGCGCAGGCTCTCGGCGGCGCTGACGATGCGGTCCAGTCCGTACCAGGAACGCTGAACCTCCTCAAACAGCCGCAATCCCTGCACCGTTGGCTGCAAACGCCCGCGGGTGCGCTCAAACAGTTGCAGCCCGATCACCTTTTCAAAACGTGCCAGCTCGCGGCTGACGGTCGGCTGAGAGGTGTTCAGCAGGCGAGCCGCCTCGGTCAGGTTGCCGGTGGTCATCACCGCATGGAAGATTTCGATATGGCGTAAATTGACAGCGGGCATGGCGGCTCTCGGCGGATTGGCGGTATCCATATCATTTTTGCATAGAGTCACGATAAAACGATATTTTTTATTCTCTTCAGCCTATGGCGTAATCATAAAAAAACACGCACAACACAGATAACGCCGGAGTTCATTATGCCACGCTCGCTTTACGCCACCGATACCGACCTGACTGCCGGGAACCTGCTCCGCCTGCCTGGCGAATTTGGCTGCCCGGTGTGGGTCTACGACGCGCAGATTATCCGCCGCCAGATAGCCCAGCTCAGCCAGTTCGACGTGGTGCGCTTTGCCCAGAAGGCCTGCTCCAATATCCATATTTTGCGCTTGATGCGTGAACAGGGCGTCAAGGTGGATTCCGTCTCCCTCGGGGAGATTGAACGTGCGCTGGCGGCGGGTTATGACCCGCAGCAGCATCCGGAAGATATCGTTTTTACCGCCGACCTGATCGACGAGGCGACGCTGGAACGCGTCAAGGCCCTGCAGATCCCGGTTAATGCCGGTTCAGTCGATATGCTGAGCCAACTGGGGGAAGTCTCTCCCGGTCATCGCGTCTGGCTGCGCGTCAACCCGGGCTTTGGACACGGCCACAGCCAAAAAACCAACACCGGCGGCGAAAACAGCAAACACGGGATCTGGTACAGCTATCTGCCGGCGGCGCTGGAAATAATGCGTCGCTATCAGCTCCAGCTGGTGGGGATCCACATGCATATTGGCTCCGGGGTTGATTATGGCCATCTGGAGCAGGTTTGTGGCGCGATGGTGCGTCAGGTGGTGGAGTTTGGCCAGGATCTGCAGGCGATCTCTGCCGGCGGCGGGCTATCGATCCCTTATCGCGAAGGTGAAGAGGCGATTGATACCGATCATTACTATGGCCTGTGGAACGCCGCGCGTGAGCAGATCGCCCGACATCTCGGCCATCCGGTGAAACTGGAAATCGAGCCGGGTCGCTTCCTGGTGGCTGAATCCGGGGTGCTGGTCTCTCAGGTCCGTAGCGTCAAAGAGATGGGCAGCCGCCACTTTGTGCTGATTGATGCCGGTTTTAACGATCTGATGCGTCCGTCAATGTACGGCAGCTATCACCATATTACCGCCCTGGCGGCGGATGGCCGCAACCTGAGCGCCGCACCGCTTGTCGACACCGTCGTGGCCGGGCCGCTGTGCGAATCGGGCGACGTCTTTACTCAGCAGGAAGGGGGCAAGGTAGAGACGCGTTTGCTGCCTGAAGTCGCGCCGGGGGATTATCTGGTGCTGCATGATACGGGGGCCTACGGCGCGTCAATGTCCTCAAACTACAACAGCCGCCCGCTGCTGCCGGAAGTGTTGTTCGACAACGGCAGCGCACGGCTGATCCGTCGTCGGCAGACGATTCAGGAGCTGCTGGCCTTAGAGCAGTTCTAAAAATAGGGTCCCGTCGTTACCGACTCCCGCAATACCAGGGTGCCGGTAAACGGCGGGATCGTTTCGATCGGCTGGTCGTTGGCGAGCTTGATCGCCTGATCGATAGCGGTGGTTATCATATTATCGATCGGCAGATAGACCGTCGACAGGCCGGGCTCCAGCCATTTCGCGCTCGGGGCATCGTCGAAGCCGAACAGCGAAACGTCCTGCGGGATTTGCAGCCCCGCCTGGTGCAGCGCTTTTGAGGCGCCCAGCGCCATATCATCGTTACACGAAAACAGCGCGCTGAACGTTGTGTTCTCAGCAAGCAGCTCGCGGCACAGTTCATAGCCGCGGGTCATCGTAGAATCGCCGTATTTAACTTTCGCCGGATCCCAGGCGATACCGTGCTTTTTCAGTGCCTTGCGGTATCCTTGCAGACGGGCCTTCCCCGTCGGCGTGTGCATTGGCACGGTGATGCAGGCGATATCCCGGTGCCCTTGCGTAATCAGATAACTGACCGCCTGAAAAGCCGCATCTTCCTGCTCGAAGAACACGCAGCGTTCCCGCGCCAGGCTGACGTCGCGGTTAATCACCACCAGCGGCGTATCGATGGATTCGATAAGCGACATGATCTCCTTTTCGCTCATGTGGCGGGTATAGAGGATGATGGCGTCGCACTGGCGGTCGGCGAGCATCTGTACCGCCTCTTCTTCGCGTTCCGGGGCATCGTGGCCGTCGGTGACGATCAGCTGTTTTCCCCAGGCTTCCGTCTGGCGTGAAGCCTGTTGCAGCAGGCGGCCAAAATAGAAACCATCGAAGGTCGAAACCACCAGTCCGATACTGTTGCTGGTGCGGTTCGCCAACGAACGGGCGAGAAAGTTTGGCCGGTATCCCAGCTCTTCCATCGCTTTGAATACCTGTTGGCGGGTGCTCTCTTTTACCTGACCTGTGCCGTTCAACACGCGGGAAACCGTCGCTTTAGAGACGCCTGCGCGAATTGAGACATCCAGCATTGTAGCCATTCATCGATTCCTGATTTCACGTGATAAACCGCAGTTTATCACAGACATTCAGGGGGATATGCGCCCAACCGGGGGCAAAGAACTATCGCGATCACGCTTTTTGCAGGAAATGCCCGCAAAATGGTTCTTCCACGCGCTGACTTCCTCGCCACCGACCGCTGCGGGCGCGGTATACTGGCAGCCAGAGAATTTTTCAGCAGGGGATCGGTTATGCATATTCAGCCCTTATACGCCGCGCCGCAGCACGCCGAACAGGTGGCGATGTGGCTCTGGCAGGCCTTTGGCGGCGAAACGCTGCCGCTGCCTTTTTTTGCTACTCTCATTGCCCACAGCCAGACGCCGGAGGCGCTGCCGCTGACCTTTATCGCCGTCGAGGGCGAGACGCTGGCAGGGACGGTGGGGCTGTGGCGCTGCGACTTAATCAGCCGTCAGGATCTGTTCCCGTGGATGGCGGCGCTGTACGTCGCCCCGCACGCGCGCGGACGGGGCATCGCGGGAAAGCTGCAACAGCATGCTATCGACTATGCGCGCCGGCTCGGGCACCCGCAGCTGTATCTCTACTCCGCCTGCCGCGATTTTTATGAGCGTTTTGGCTGGCAGTATATTGGTGAAGGGCTGGATTACCCGGCCACCCCCGTCAGCCTGTATCGTTACGACTTATCGCTTTCCGACGGCGCCATCACCGAGTGACGGCGAACCAGCGTCGGGCTGAATAAGTGGGTGATTTCAGGCGCCGGGCGCTGATCTGCCAGCGCCAGTGCCAGTTCGGCGGCCTGCGTTGCCATGGTGACGATGGGGTAACGCACCGTCGTCAGGCGCGGGCGAACATAGCGCGAGATCAGCACATCATCGAAGCCAATCAGCGAAATCTCGCGCGGGACGTCGATACCATTATCATTCAGCACCCCCATCGCGCCGGCGGCCATCGAGTCGTTATAACAGGCGACAGCGGTAAAATTTCTGCCGCGCCCCAGCAGTTCGGTGATGGCCTGCTCGCCGCCGCTTTCATCAGGTTCGGCAAAGGTCACCAGCCGATCGTTGCAGGGCAGGCCGCTCTCCGTTAACGCCGAGTAATAGCCTTGCAGACGATCTTCAGCATCCGAAATCGCGTGGTTGGAGCAGAGGTAGCCGATACGGGTATGCCCCTGTTGGATCAGATGACGGGTCGCCAGCCAGGCGCCGTAGCGGTCATCCAGCGCCACGCAGCGCTGTTCAAAGCCCGCCAGAATACGGTTGATCAGCACCATGCCGGGGATCTGTTTCATCAACCCGACGAGCTCATCATCGGGGATCATTTTCGCGTGCACCACCAGCGCAGCGCAGCGATGGCGGATAAGCTGCTCAATCGCCTGACGCTCTTTTTTAATGCTGTGATACCCGTTGCCGATCAGCAAAAAGTTACCGGTGTTGTAGGCCACCTGTTCGACGGCTTTGACCATGGCGCCGAAGAAAGGATCGGACACGTCGCCCACCACCAGCCCAACGGTCTCCGTTGACTGCTGCGCCAGCGCGCGCGCGTTCGCATTGGGATGATAATTGAGCGTTTCCATCGCCGCAGTCACCGACTGGCGCGAGGTTTCACTGGCTTTGGGGGAGTTGTTGATTACGCGGGATACGGTAGCGACGGACACTCCAGCGAGTCGGGCTACATCCTTAATTGTCGCCATACCAGACCTTTTATAGGGTAAGCGTTTACATAACGGTTATGTTACGGGAAAGTGCGGCAGATTCAAGGCTGGAGGCGTCTGGCGTTACGCAAATGTGATGCAGATTGACCTTCATGGTGAAAAAGTTACACAGCGACAAGCGCAGTGGCACAGACGAATGAAACGGCGGAGGGAAGATTCACACCTTTGCTTACACTTTGCGATTAGCTGTTGCGAATGTTCGCTGGTTTATCCATTCATTGCATTGATATTCTGGCTATCCCAGAGGTATTGATAGGTGGAGCTAACGTAACGTTAGCCACTCTAATTACACCAGCCTGCGCAGATGCGCAGGTTTTTTTTTGCCCCTCGTCTGAACATGCCGCGTCCACCCGTGACAGGCCCTCGGCACCCTCAGCGGATGGATCTCTTCCTGTCCGCCGCTCGCCGCTGTTACAGATAGCGAAAATGGCAATAACTGGTTGCACTTAGGTTTATTCCCTTGCGTTTTATCGCTGGTGCGGCAGGGGCAAAAAACCGGACAATCAGGGTCCCAGAGGTATTGATAGGTGAGTTTTTAAGTACGCATTTCGTACTGATTATCTTGCACCGGCCTGCGCAGATGCGCAGGTTTTTTTTCTGCCAGACATTTCTTCCGCACTGCTTTCAAACGCCTTCTCGTGTAACCTGCAATGACTTAATCACCGGTCAAATGGAGTTGTTATGCTGTTGGCATTTTTCAGGCTGTTGTTCAAAGGGTTGTATCGGGTCAGATTGACCGGTGACACGCAGCCCTTGCAACAACAAAAGGTGTTGATCACCCCGAATCACGTCTCGTTCCTCGATGGGATCCTGCTCGCCTTATTCCTGCCCGTCCGACCGGTCTTTGCGGTGTACAGTTCTATCAGCCAGCGCTGGTTTATGCGCGTGCTGACGCCGCTTATCGACTTTGTCCCGCTCGACCCGACGAAACCGATGTCGATAAAACACCTGGTGCGGCTGATTGAGCAGGGGCGTCCGGTGGTTATCTTCCCGGAAGGGCGTATCTCGGTTAGCGGTTCGCTGATGAAAATCTATGACGGGGCGGCGTTCGTGGCCGCAAAGTCGCAGGCCACCATTATCCCACTGCGTATCGAAGGCGCGGAGTTGACTCCGTTCAGCCGCCTCAAAGGGCTGGTCAAACGCCGTCTGTTCCCACGGATCCGGCTGCATTTGCTGCCGCCAACCCGCATTGAAATGCCTCAGGCGCCTCGCGCCCGCGATCGCCGCAAAATTGCCGGAGAGATGCTGCACCAGATCATGATGGAAGCGCGCATGGCGGTGCGCCCGCGAGAAACGCTGTATCAATCGCTGCTGGCGGCGCAGGATCGCTTCGGGGCGCGCAAACATTGCGTGGAAGATATTAATTTCCAGCCAGATACCTACCGCAAGCTGCTGACTAAAACCCTCTTCGTGGCGCGCATCCTCGAAAAATACAGCACGCAGGGCGAGAAAATCGGCCTGATGTTGCCCAACGCCGGAATCAGCGCGGCGGTGATTTTTGGCGCCATTGCCCGCGGGCGGATTCCAGCGATGATGAACTACACCGCCGGGGTAAAAGGGCTGAGCAGTGCGATAACCGCCGCTGAAATTAAAACCGTATTTACCTCCCGCACTTTCCTTGATAAAGGCAAACTCTGGCACCTGCCGGAGCAGCTCACGCAGGTGCGTTGGGTCTTCCTTGAAGACCTGAAGGGCGACATCACGACCGGCGATAAGCTGTGGATCTTCGGCCACCTGCTGGCGCCGAAGCTGGCGCAGGTCAAACAGCAGCCGGAAGATGCGGCGATGATCCTGTTTACCTCCGGTTCGGAAGGCAACCCGAAAGGCGTGGTGCACAGCCACAAAAGCCTGCTGGCTAACGTCGAACAGATTAAAACGATTGCTGACTTTACCGCCAACGATCGCTTTATGTCGGCGTTGCCGCTGTTCCACTCTTTTGGCCTGACGGTGGGGCTGCTGACGCCGCTGTTTACCGGTGCAGAAGTGTTTCTCTATCCCAGCCCGCTGCACTACCGCGTGGTGCCGGAGCTGGTCTACGATCGTAACTGTACGGTGCTGTTCGGGACCTCGACCTTTCTCGCGAACTACGCGCGCTTTGCCAACCCGTATGATTTCTACCGTTTGCGCTACGTGGTGGCCGGGGCGGAAAAGCTTCAGGAGAGCACGAAGCAACTGTGGCAGGACAAATTTGGCCTGCGCATTCTCGAAGGCTATGGCGTCACCGAATGTGCGCCGGTGGTATCGATTAACGTCCCGATGGCGGCGAAGGTGGGCACCGTCGGGCGTATTCTGCCGGGGATGGATGCGCGCCTGCTGGCGATGCCGGGTATTGCAGAGGGCGGTCGCCTGCAGTTAAAAGGGCCGAACATCATGAATGGCTATCTGCGGGTGGAGAATCCGGGCGTGCTGGAAGCGCCGGCGGCGGAAAATCAGCATGGCGAAGTGGAAAGCGGCTGGTATGACACCGGGGATATCGTCACCTTTGACGAGCAGGGCTACGTGCGCATTCAGGGACGCGCTAAGCGCTTCGCGAAAATCGCCGGCGAAATGGTGTCGCTGGAAATGGTCGAACAGGTGGCGTTGGCCGTCTCACCTGACAAGATGCATGCCACGGCGATTAAACAAGATGCCGCTAAAGGCGAGGCGCTGGTGCTTTTTACCACCGATAATGAACTGAACCGTGAAAAACTGCTGCGTTACGCCCGTGAGCATGGCGTGCCGGAGCTGGCGGTACCGCGCGACATTCGCTGGCTGAAGCAGTTGCCGGTTCTCGGCAGCGGCAAGCCGGACTTTGTCACCCTTAAAGGTATGGTTGAGCAGACGGAAGATTCTGATGAGTGAGTCAGTACACACTAACACTTCGCTGTACTCAAAAGGGATGATGGCGGTCATCTGCGCCCAGTTCCTCTCGGCATTTGGCGATAACGCGCTGCTGTTTGCCACGCTGGCGCTGATGAAACAGCAGTTCTACCCGGACTGGAGCCAGCCGGTGATGCAGATGCTGTTTGTAGGCGCTTACATACTGTTTGCGCCGTTTGTCGGCCAGTTTGCCGACAGCTTTGCCAAAGGGCGAGTGATGATGGTCGCCAACGGCATGAAGCTGGTTGGCGCAGGCTGCATCTGTTTTGGTCTGAACCCGTTTATCGGCTATACCCTGGTGGGGATCGGCGCGGCGGCCTATTCACCGGCCAAATACGGCATCCTTGGCGAGCTGACCACCGGAGATAAGTTAGTGAAAGCTAACGGCTTGATGGAGTCGTCGACCATTGCGGCGATTTTGCTGGGATCGATGGCCGGCGGTATTCTGGCCGACTGGCACGTGCTGGCCGCGCTGGCCATCTGCGCGCTGGTGTACGGTGGGGCGGTGATCGCCAACCTGTGGATCCCCAAGCTGCCGGCGGCGCGTCCCGGCCAGTCATGGCGGTTTACGCCGATGACCTACAGTTTCTTTAGCGCCTGTAAGACGCTGTGGCGTAACGGGGAAACGCGCTTTTCACTGACCGGAACCAGTCTGTTCTGGGGCGCTGGCGTGACGCTGCGTTTCCTGCTGGTGCTGTGGGTACCGGCGGCGCTTGGCATCACCAGCAACGCCATGCCGACCTATCTTAACGCGATGGTGGCGGTGGGGATTGTGCTGGGGGCTGGGGCTGCCGCGAAGCTGGTGACGTTGCAAACCGTGTCCCGCTGCATGCCTGCCGGGATTTTAATCGGCGTGGCGGTGATCTTCTTTGCCCTCCAGCAGTCGCTGCTGCCCGCATTTGCTCTGCTGTTGCTGCTCGGTATTTTTGGCGGCTTCTTTATTGTGCCGCTTAATGCGCTGCTGCAGGAACGCGGTAAGCATACCGTAGGTGCAGGTAATGCCATTGCGGTACAGAATCTCGGTGAAAACGTGGCGATGCTGCTGATGCTGGGGCTCTATTCGCTGGCGGTGAGTATCGGTATTCCGGTGGTTGGCGTCGGGATTGGCTTTGGCGCGGTGTTTGCGCTGGCGATTGCCGCGCTGTGGATTTGGGGACGGCGCCAATAATTTCCCGGAGGCGATGCTACGCATCTGTCCGGGCTACAAGTTCGTGCGGTTTTGTCGCCCGGATAAGGCGTTTACGCCGCGACCCGGGAATCTCCCCCGGCTCGCGCTGCGCTTAGCCGGGCTACTATACCCTGCATAGGGCGATTTTGTCGCCCGGATAAGGCGTTAGCCGCAACCCGGGAATCTCCCCGGCTTGCGCTGCGCTTAGCCGGGCTACCGTATCCTGCATGCGGCGATTTTGTAGCCCGGGTCAGGCGTTTACGCCGCGACCCGGGAATCTCCCCGGCTCGCGCTGCGCTTAGCCGGGCTACCGTATCCTGCATGCGGCGGTTTTGTAGCCCGGGTAAGGCGTTTACGCCGCGACCCGGGGTTACGGTCTTACGGTGCCGGGTAGGTATAGACCTGGTGCACCGCTTCAATTTCCGCTAACACCTCTTCACTCAGCTCAAGATGCAGGCTCTCAACGTTGGTTTTAAGCTGCTCCAGCGTGGTGGCGCCCAGCAGGGTGCTGGCGACAAACGGCTGACGACGGACAAAGGCCAGCGCCATCTGCGCCGGGTCGAGGTTATGGCGTCTGGCGATATCGACATAGGCCGCCACCGCTTTCTGCGACTGTTCGCTGCTATAGCGCGTGAAGCGGCTGAAGAGCGTATTGCGCGCGCCGGCCGGTTTTGCGCCATGAAGATACTTGCCGGTCAGGGTGCCAAATGCCAGGCAGGAGTAGGCCAGCAGCTCAACGCCTTCATACTGGCTGACTTCCGCCAGACCCACTTCGTAGCTACGGTTCAGCAGGCTGTAGGGATTCTGGATGGTGACGATGCGCGGCAGGTCGTGTTTATCCGCCAGGTGCAGGTAGCGCATCACGCCAAAGGCCGTTTCGTTGGAGACACCGATATAGCGGATTTTACCGGCGCGCTGGAATTCGGTGAGCGCTTCCAGGGTATCCAGCAGGGTGACGACCGGCGCGGAGTCGGTCCAGGTATAGCCCAGTTTGCCGAAGCAGTTGGTCGGGCGCTGCGGCCAGTGAACCTGGTAGAGGTCGAGATAATCGGTTTGCAGACGCTTGAGGCTGTCGTGCAGCGCGTCACGGATGTTTTTACGATCCAGCGCATGGTTGGGGCGAATGCTGCTGTCGTTGTTACGCGCGGGGCCGCTGACTTTAGAGGCGATAACCAGCTTTTCGCGATTGCCGCGTTTCGCCAGCCAGTTGCCGACGTACGTTTCCGTCAGCCCCTGGGTTTCCGGGCGCGGGGGGACAGGATACATCTCAGCGACATCAATCAGGTTAATGCCCTGGCTGACTGCGTAGTCGAGCTGTTGGTGCGCGTCGGCCTCGCTATTCTGCTCACCAAAAGTCATAGTGCCCAGCCCGAGCGTGCTGATTTCAAGAGAACTGTGTGGGATACGGTGATACTGCATAGCCGGCTTCCTTTTTTATTAACAAGGTCAGGAGTTCCCCGACAAAGGAGTATCAAAATGGCAGAGGGGGAGAAAAAGAGGAAGTAAAAAAATCAAAAAAGCCGGGGTTTCAGAATCCGAAGACGCGATGCCGCGGAGGGTTCAGAGGATCCCGACTCTTTATTAAGAGGGTCCGCTGTCGGGGAAGGCGGCCTCACCAGGCAGGTGCTGGCAGGCGGCTGGCCGACGAAAAGTCTTAACGTTTAATAATCTGCGAAACATCGTCGCGGTTGATCTGCATTTTATTGCCCTGCTGATCTTCGTAACTGATGAGGCCGGTATCATCATCAACGGCTGGCTTACCATCGGTCAGGATCATGCGTCCGTCTTTTGTCGCCATCACGTAATCGCTGCTGCAACCGGAAACCGAGAACGTCAGTCCTACGGCTGAAATCAATACTGCCCATTTTTTCATCGTCATTACCTCTTGAATGGTCGTACCCCGCACCAGTGTATTAATAGCCTGATTTGTGAGACATAAAAAGCAGGAAAGTCTTAAAAAATTTTGCAGCCCAGGGTTTGGGCTGCATTTCTGTGGGTTACAGAGGATTTTTTTTATTACGCAGCAGGTTAAGGCTTTCGACGGCAATCGAAAAGAACATCGCGAAGTAGATGTAGCCTTTCGGAATATGTATTTCGAAGCTTTCCAGCATCAGGGTAAAGCCGACCAGAATCAGAAATGACAGGGCCAGCATTTTTACCGACGGATGACGGTCGACAAAGTCGCCAATCGGTCGGGCGGCGAACATCATTACGCCGACGGCAATGACCACCGCGGCCATCATGATGAACAGATGATCCGACAGCCCAACCGCGGTGATCACCGAGTCGAGGCTGAAAATGATATCCAGTACCATGATCTGCACGATGGCGCCCATAAATGAATGGACATTGGTTTTTAGCCCTTCCTCTTCGCCCTCGATCGACTCGTGGATCTCTTTACTCGCCTTCCAGATAAGGAACAGACCGCCGAGCAGTAAGATCAAATCACGAAACGAGATCGCGTGGTCGAAAACGGTAAACAGCGGATGGGTGAGCTTAACGACCCAGGCGATAGAGGCCAGCAGCCCCAGACGCATCAGCATCGCGCCCATCAACCCGATACGTCTTGCGTGAGCACGCTGGGCGGTAGGCAGTTTGGCAACAACCAGAGAGAGAAAAATAATATTATCGATCCCCAGCACTATCTCCAGCAGCGTCAGCGTACCGAGCGCCAGCCAGGCGTTGGGATCGGTTATCCATGCAAATAACATTGTTCAAAGTCCTGCAAAAAAGAAAGTCGCAATTATATGCAAGCTGGCAGGCAGAACAAAAAATTAATCGTGGTCGAGGAGAAAATGACGGGCCAGCAGGGCGGCGGTGAAATTCTTCTTCAGGTAGAAGCCGCGTGGCAGCGTGAGAATCGGCTCACCGCGGGCGCCAATCGCCTCGGTTAACGCTTTGCTGTTGGCGGCCTTCGGGCGCAGCTGCAGCACCTCGCCATGACGAGCGGTGATGCGTTCCACCTGACCGAGCACGATCAGATCCATCAGTTCCTCCCAGTCCATTCGCAGCTGGCGATCCTCTTCTTCATTGGGGCTCCACAGCAGCGGGGCGCCGACGCGGCGTTCCGCCAGCGGAATGGCGCGATCCCCTTCCACCGGTATCCACAGGACGCGTTTAAGCTTATGGCGCACGTGGCTGCTCTCCCAGGTCACGCCGCTGTTACCGGTAAGCGGGGCGACGCAAACAAAGGTGGTTTCCAGCGGACGACCCTGGCTATCGACAGGTATGGTCTTCAGCTCGACGCCCAGCGCGGCGAAATCCTGCTCGGGTTTACTGCCGGCGCTGGCGCCCAGCCAGATCTCCAGCAGAATACCGATCCATCCTTTATCGCGTTTTAAATCGCGTGGAATGGCAATCCCCGCCAGCGCCGCCAGTTCGCCCAGCGAGTAGCCCGCTAACCCCTGCGCCTGGGTCAGGAGCTGCTGCTGGGTGTGCGGTGGAGATGCTAGCGGCGCGATGGCGGGCATACGGTAAAACCTCTGGTTAAAAAGTGAACGCTAATTCAGCGCATTGTGGATAGAGTTTACCTTTTTCTGGGTAACTATGACAATTTGATGATTCGTATGGATTTTTTTTCATTTTTTTGTCGTTGTGAAAACAGTGAAAGCGGGTTTTCCAGAACTGGTCACTGGCAATGAACAGGATCTTACACCATGTTATCCACAGAAAAATGGGATAACTGGGGAAAAGTGGCACTACTGTTTCCATTTACAGCCTTGACGTGCGACGAAAATCGAATTTTTAGACAAAATGTGCCCAGTGGACTCGGATAATCTGTGGATAAAATCGTCATTGCTCGATCTTTCATCAGTTCCAGGATCACATGTGTGATGATCATCACGTTTAACTGTAATTATTGAAAGGTATATGTGCTAACATAATGAATGTAATGCCATTATTAAATGATATGATTCGTAGGCGATTCGGACTACTCCGGGTTTTCCCTGGGTAATTCCATACTTCTTCACAACTCTATCCACAGAAAAAGTGAATAAAATGGGGTCGCGATCGCTTTCGTTGTTTATAACTCTGCTGATTACTGTGAGTTATTCAAATGTTATTCGGCGGCACAGTGGCAACAGAGTGGTTTACCGTTCACAGCGAGTGTGAAACAATCGTTCACATTGAAGATTATTTTGAGGTAGTCCGGTGATTGATGACGATGGCTACCGCCCAAATGTCGGTATTGTAATCTGTAATCGCCAGGGCCAGGTGATGTGGGCCAGGCGCTATGGTCAGCACTCGTGGCAGTTCCCGCAAGGGGGCATTAATCCAGGTGAATCAGCCGAGCAGGCCATGTATCGGGAATTGTTCGAAGAGGTGGGGTTAAGTCGTAAAGATGTGCGAATCCTGGCCTCAACCCGTAACTGGCTGCGTTACAAGTTGCCTAAACGTTTGGTGCGTTGGGACACAAAGCCGGTTTGTATCGGCCAGAAACAGAAGTGGTTTCTCCTGCAGTTGATCGGCAGCGATGCGGAAATCAATATGCAAACCAGTAGTACGCCTGAGTTTGATGGTTGGCGCTGGGTAAGTTACTGGTACCCGGTTCGTCAGGTGGTGTCGTTTAAGCGCGACGTGTACCGCCGGGTGATGAAAGAGTTTGCCAGCATGACCATGTCGCTGGCGGAAAGTGCACCTAAACCGCAAAGCGCGCCTGCTTATCGACGTAAAAGAGGTTAAGCCACGCATATTATGCTCACTCGGTTACGAGAAATCGTCGAGAAGGTCGCGAGTGCGCCGCGTTTAAACGAGGCGCTGGATATCCTGGTCACCGATATCTGCATTGCGATGGAAACGGAAGTTTGTTCGGTTTACCTGGCCGATCACGATCGACGATGTTATTACCTGATGGCCACTCGCGGGCTGAAAAAACCTCGCGGGCGTACCGTTGCGCTCGCGTTTGACGAAGGCCTCGTTGGCCTGGTCGGGCGCCTTGCCGAGCCTATCAACCTTGCCGATGCGCAAAAACACCCCAGCTTTAAATACATTCCGGCCGTTAAAGAGGATCGCTTCCGCGCGTTTCTTGGCGTGCCGATTATCCAGCGGCGTCAGCTGCTTGGGGTGCTGGTGGTGCAGCAGCGTGAGCTGCGTCAGTTTGACGAAAGCGAAGAGTCGTTTCTCGTCACCCTTGCGACGCAAATGGCCGCCATTCTTTCCCAGTCTCAGCTGACCGCGCTGTTTGGCCAGTATCGACAGACGCGTATTCGCGCGCTGCCCGCCTCCTCCGGGGTGGCGATTGCCGAAGGCTGGATGGACATCAGTCTGCCGCTCATGGAGCAGGTGTACGAAGCCTCGACGCTGGATACGGCTTCCGAACGCGAACGCCTGACCGGCGCGCTGGAAGAAGCGGCGAGCGAGTTTCGTCGCTACAGCAAGCGCTATGCCGCCGGGGCGCAAAAAGAGACGTCGGCGATCTTCGATCTCTATTCGCACCTGCTTTCCGACGCGCGTCTGCGCCGCGAGCTCTTTGCGGAGGTCGACAAAGGCGCGGTGGCAGAATGGGCGGTGAAAAAGATCATCGAGAAATTCGCCGAACAGTTTGCCGCCCTGAGCGACGGTTATCTGAAAGAGCGGGCTGGCGATCTACGTACTCTCGGCCAGCGCCTGCTTTTCCACCTCGACGATTCCATTCAGGGCCCCAATACCTGGCCGGCGCGTATTGTGCTGGTGGCGGACGAGCTGTCGGCCACGACGCTGGCGGAAGTTCCGCAGGACAGGCTGGCGGGCGTCGTCGTCCGCGATGGCGCCGCGAACTCCCACGCCGCCATCATGGTGCGGGCGCTGGGGATCCCGACGGTTATGGGGGCGGATATCCAGCCTTCGCTACTCCACGGCCACATGCTGGTGGTGGATGGCTACCGCGGCGAACTGCTGGTCGACCCGGAACCGGCGCTGCTGCAGGAATACCAGCGCCTGGTCAGCGAAGAGAATGAACTCAGCCGGCTGGCGGAAGACGATCTGGAACACACTTCCGAGCTGAAAAGCGGCGAGCGGGTGAAGGTCATGCTGAACGCTGGCCTGAGCCTGGAACATGAAGAAAAACTGGGCAATTTTATCGACGGCATCGGTCTGTACCGTACGGAAATTCCGTTTATGCTGCAAAGCGGTTTCCCGTCGGAAGAGGAGCAGGTCGCCCAGTATCAGGGCATGCTGCAGATGTTTAATGAAAAGCCCGTGACCCTGCGTACGCTGGATATCGGCGCCGATAAGCAGCTGCCGTACATGCCGATCAGCGAAGAGAACCCGTGCCTCGGCTGGCGCGGGATCCGTATTACCCTCGATCAGCCGGAAATTTTTCTCATCCAGGTACGCGCCATGCTGCGTGCCAATGCGGCGACCGGCAATCTGAGTATTTTGCTGCCAATGGTGACCAGCCTTGACGAAGTGGATGAAGCGCGTCGCCTGATCGATCGCGCCAGCCGTGAAGTCGAAGAGATGATTGGCTACGCCATTCCTCGCCCGCGTCTTGGCGTGATGCTGGAAGTGCCTTCGATGGTCTTTATGCTGCCGAACCTCGCCAGCCGCGTGGACTTTATTTCGGTTGGGACCAATGACCTGACTCAGTATATCCTCGCCGTCGATCGTAACAACACCCGGGTTGCCAGCATGTATGACAGCCTGCATCCCGCGGTACTGCGGGCGCTGGCGATGATTGCGCATGACGCCGAACGCTTCGGCATCGACCTGCGGCTGTGCGGTGAAATGGCGGGCGATCCGATGTGCGTGACTATCCTGATTGGCCTTGGCTATCGCCATTTGTCGATGAACGGTCGCTCGGTGGCAAGGGTTAAATACCTGCTGCGGCGTATCGATATTGCAGAAGCTCAGGAGCTGTCGCGCCGGAGCCTTGAGGCGCAGATGGCCACGGAAGTTCGTCATCAGGTGGCGGCTTTCATGGAGCGACGCGGCCTGGGCGGCTTGATCCGCGGCGGCCGGTAGCCGTCAGAGAGCGGTAGGCCGGGTAAGCTTAGCGCCACCCGGCAAAAGAATGGCGCACTCAGGTAGCCCGGAGAGACGATCGGTGCCGCCTTTGGAAAACTGCCGTGCGCTGTTAGCATTCATATACATATCTTTTACAACAACGGCACGGCCAGCGAATTAACCTTATGCTATTATTCGCCCCCTTGGAGCACCCGTATTGGTCGGGCGTGTATGATTACCGCTGTCCACTTTCGGCGGAATAACAAGTCTTTATGGTGACAGATGAATAGTGGCTACCTGCATTTCCCGGATTTTGATCCGGTGATATTTTCCGTTGGGCCGGTCTCCCTCCACTGGTACGGTTTGATGTACCTGGTCGGGTTTGTTTTTGCGATGTGGCTAGCCACCCGTCGGGCCAACCGTCCGGGCAGCGGCTGGAGCAAAAACGAAGTTGAAAATCTGCTGTATGCCGGGTTCCTTGGCGTTTTCCTCGGTGGCCGTATCGGCTACGTCCTGTTCTATAATCTGCCGGTTTTCCTGCAGGACCCGCTGTATCTGTTCCGCGTCTGGGACGGCGGCATGTCGTTCCACGGTGGTCTGATTGGCGTCATCCTCGTGATGATCATTTTTGCCAAACGCACCAAACGCACTTTCTTCCAGGTCTCCGATTTTATCGCGCCGCTGATCCCCTTTGGCCTCGGGGCGGGGCGTCTGGGCAACTTTATCAACGGTGAACTGTGGGGACGCGTCGATCCGAGCTTCCATTATTCGATGATTTTCCCCGGCTCGCGCGCAGAAGATCTGGCGTTGCTGCCGTCTCATCCGCAATGGCAATCGCTGTTCGATACCTACGGCGCACTGCCGCGTCACGCTTCGCAGCTATACGAACTGGCGCTGGAAGGGGTCGTCCTGTTCCTGATCCTGAACCTGTTTATCCGCAAACCGCGCCCGACCGGGTCGGTATCCGGTCTGTTCCTGATTGGCTACGGCCTGTTCCGCATTATCGTGGAATTCTTCCGCCAGCCAGACCAGCAGTTCACCGGCGAATGGGTACAGTACATCAGCATGGGGCAGATTCTTTCGATCCCAATGGTGCTTGCGGGTATCATTATGATGGTCTGGGCGTACCGTCGTCGTCCGCAGCAACAAACTTCTTGAGGAACCATGAAACAGTATCTTGATTTGATGCAGAAAGTGCTCGCCGAGGGCACGCAAAAAAATGACCGCACCGGTACCGGCACGATCTCCATTTTCGGCCATCAGATGCGTTTTAACCTGCAGGAAGGCTTCCCGCTGGTGACGACCAAGCGCTGTCATTTACGCTCCATCATCCATGAACTGCTGTGGTTCCTCCAGGGTGACACCAACATCGCGTATCTGCATGAAAACAATGTCACTATCTGGGACGAGTGGGCAGATGAAAATGGCGATCTGGGGCCGGTTTACGGCAAACAGTGGCGTTCCTGGCCTGCGCCGGACGGCCGCCATATCGACCAGATCAGCACCGTGATGGAACAGCTGAAAAACGACCCGGATTCACGTCGCATCATCGTTTCTGCGTGGAACGTGGGCGAGCTGGATAAAATGGCGCTGGCGCCGTGCCATGCGTTTTTCCAGTTCTACGTCGCGGACGGTAAACTCTCCTGTCAGCTCTATCAGCGCTCCTGCGATGTGTTCCTCGGCCTGCCGTTTAACATCGCCAGCTATGCGCTGCTGGTGCACATGGTCGCCCAGCAGTGCGATCTGGAAGTCGGTGATTTTGTCTGGACCGGTGGGGATACTCATCTCTACAGCAACCACCTTGCACAGACGGATCTGCAGCTGAGCCGCGAACCGCGTCCGCTGCCGAAGCTGGTCATCAAACGCAAACCGGCGTCGATTTTCGATTACCGCTTTGAAGATTTCGATATCGAAGGTTACGACCCGCATCCGGGAATTAAAGCGCCGGTGGCGATTTAATTCGTCCGGCACAGGATGCCATAGAAAGCTAAAAACCGGTGCCTGAGGCGCCGGTTTTTTTTACCTGCGCAACCACGCTCCCTGATTTTCTGCAACCATCTGCAAGGCTGACGCCTGGCTTCGGCACGCCTCGCGAAACGCTATTTTGTCCGTCGTCTTCGCGCTGCCTTTTCCCCATACTCGCGGGATGAACAGACAACGCGGCTATACCCTTATTGAAACGCTGATCGCGCTGGCGCTGATATTCATCCTCAGCGCCGGCGGAGTCTACAGCTGGCAGAGCTGGCAGCAGCAACAGCGTTTATGGCAAACCGCCAACCAGGTGCGCGACTATCTGGTGCTGCTACGCGACGACGCAAACTGGCATAACCGCAACCGGCTGGTGAAGGTGGGGCAACGCGGCGGCGGCTGGTGTCTGAGCGCCGAGGAGACACTTGCGGAGTGTGCGACAGCAACGCCGTTTACGCTGCACCCACGCTGGCCGGAAGTGGCGCTCAGCCATATCACGCCGGGATTAGGTTTTTACGGGCTGCGTAACAGCGCCTGGGCCGGCCATATCCGGCTGCAAAGTGCGGGGGGGAGCTGGAATATTATCGTGTCGGACTGGGGACGAATTCGCCTGTGTCGTAATGAGGAGACCGCATCGTGCCTTTAATTCCCCGAGGTTTTTCGCTGGCCGAGACGCTTATCTCGATGGCCATCAGCGCTATCTTACTGATGGGCGCAGCGCGTTTTTTGCCTGCTTTGCAGCGACAGGCGCTGCGGCAGACTCAGCAACAGTCGCTGGATAACGAACTCTGGCAGCGCGTATATACGGTAGCGAAACATCTGCAGCGTGCGGGCTATTGCGCCGGGGAGTGCGTGGGACAACCGTTGCTCATCGCCAGTGGGGGGCACTGTGCGATCGTCCGTTGGGACAGTAATAGCAACGGCGCGTGGGATGCCACGCCGGAAGCAATGTCTGAGGCGACAGGATTTCGTTTGAACAACGGGGCGCTGGAAACGCGACGCGGCGCCACCAGTTGCAGCGATGGCGGATGGGAAAAAATGACAAATCCCGGTGCGCTCAACGTGACCCATTTTCAGATTACCCGCCAGGATATCGCCGGATTTGCTCCCGAGCTCATCGTCATGCTGGCGGCGCACGCGGTGGCGGATCCCCGGATTTCGGCTCAGGCGGAATATCGCGTGACCGGGTATAACTTATGAGCCGTCAGCGTGGGGGCTCCTCGTTGCTGATGGTGCTTTTGCTGCTGGCGCTTGGCAGCATGTTATTACAAGGGCTGAACCAGCAGCAGCGCTCTCTGCTGGCGCAAACCGCGGGGGAAACTCAGGCGATCCGCGAAACGGCTGGCGCGCACTCCGCGCTACAGTGGGGAAAAGCTCTGGCGTGGACGATACAGGATGCCAACGCCTGCCGTTACTCTGCTGCCGAGGGCTGGCGCGCCTGCCTGCGCATTTTTGACGATGCATCGGTCCTGTTAATCGCCAGCGGCGGTCGCATTTTGCTGTGGCAATCCGGCCGGGTTGAAGAGGGCGTCGTGCTCTTTTCTCCCCATGGCTGGAGCGACTTTTGTCCACTAACGGAGGCGAATCTGTGTCGGATGCCGTGAACAATGAGCAGGGTTTTAGCCTGCCGGAAACGCTGCTGGCGATGACCTTACTGGTTATGGTGGTCACCGCGCTTGGCGGCTACCAGCGTGGGCTGGCCACGGGTTTTATTCAGTTGAATCAATATCGCCAGCTGTGGCGAGACGCATGGCGCTATGGCCAGATGAACCCACCGCAGATTCCCCCCGGCGGGTCCGTTACCCGCTTGCAGACATCGGCGGCCAGATGTGTCAGCATCACGGTAACGATCACCATGCCCGTTGATAAACGGGTGCAGATGACCCGGCTGCATTGCCCGGTCAGTCAGTAGTCAGGAGCGAATATGTTAAGGGTGTACCACTCAAACCGTCTGGATGTTCTTGAAGCGTTGATGGAGTTTATCGTCGAGCGCCAGCGGCTGGACGACCCTTTCAAACCGGAAATGGTGCTGGTGCAAAGTACCGGGATGGCGCAGTGGCTACAGATGACGCTGGCAAAACGGTTTGGCATTGCCGCCAACATCGACTTCCCGCTCCCGGCGAGCTTTATCTGGGACATGTTTGTCCGCGTATTGTCGGATATCCCCGGAGAAAGCGCCTTCAGTAAGCAAAGCATGAGCTGGAAACTGATGACCCTGCTGCCGCAACGTCTTGACGATGAGGCTTTTACGCTGCTACGCCACTATCTCTGCGACGACAGCGACAAGCGCAAACTGTTTCAACTGGCAGCCCGGGTCGCCGACCTCTATGACCAGTATCTGGTCTATCGCCCGGAATGGCTGATGCGCTGGGAGGCCGATGAACGCGTCGATGGCCTCGGCGACGCCCAGCAGTGGCAGGCGCCGCTATGGAAGGCGCTGGTCGAACATACCGCCGCGCTGGGGCAGCCGCTCTGGCACCGCGCCAATCTGTACCAGCGTTTTATCAACACGCTGGAGGCGGCGGATGAGCCTCCGGCCGGGCTGCCTTCACGCGTCTTTATTTGCGGGATTTCGGCGCTGCCGCCGGTTTATCTACAGGCGCTGCAGGCGTTGGGCAAGCACGTCGATGTGTATGTGCTGTTCACCAACCCCTGTCGGTACTACTGGGGCGATATTAAAGATCCGGCCTTTCTGGCGAAACTGATGTCGCGCCAGCGCCGCCATCATCGTGAACCGCGCGAACTCCCGCTGTTTCGCGATAGCGGGCAGGCGCCAGGGTTGTTTAACGATGCAGGGGAACAGGACGTCGGTAACCCGCTGCTCGCCTCATGGGGGAAGCTGGGTCGCGACTATATCTATCTGCTGGCCGGGCTGGAACGTTATGAAGAGCTGGATGCTTTTGTCGATATTACGCCCGATAATCTGCTGCACAATTTACAGGCGGATATTCTCGATCTGCGTAATGCCGCAGTGGCCGGGCGAAGCGCGGAAGAGTTCGCCCACAGCCACAGTAAACGCTCGCTTGCTCTGGACGATCGTAGCCTGACTCTTCATGTCTGCCATAGCCCGCAGCGTGAGGTCGAGGTGCTGCATGACCGGCTGCTGGCGATGCTGGAAGAGAACCCTGAACTGACGCCGCGCGACATTATCGTGATGGTGGCGGATATCGACAGCTACAGCCCTTACATTCAGGCGGTATTCGGCAGCGCCAGCGGCGAGCGCTGGCTACCGTGGGCGATTTCCGACCGGCGCGCCACCGAATCGCATCCGGCTCTGCAGGCGTTTATTACGCTGCTTTCTCTGCCCGACAGCCGCTTTGCCAGCGAAGATGTGCTGGCCCTGCTGGATGTCCCGGTGCTCGCCGCGCGCTTTAACATTGATGAAGAGGGGCTGCGCTATCTGCGTCAGTGGGTTAATGAATCCGGCGTGCGCTGGGGAATGGATGACGATAATGTGCGCGAACTGGATCTGCCCGCCACCGGGCAACATACCTGGCGCTTTGGCCTGACGCGCATGCTGCTGGGCTATGCGATGGACAGCAGCCAGGGCGAATGGCGGTCGGTCCTGCCGTACGATGAGTCCAGCGGGCTGATCGCTGAGCTGGTGGGTAATCTGGCTTCGTTGCTGATGCAGCTCAACCTGTGGCGGCGGAAGCTGGCGCAGGAACGACCGCTGGCGGAATGGCTGCCGCTTTGTCGCGAACTGCTCAACGACTTTTTCCTGCCTGACGGCGATACCGAAGCGGCGCTGGCGCTGATTGAACAGCAGTGGCAGGCGATGATTGGTGAAGGCGCCCAGGCACAATATGAGCAGACCGTCCCTCTGTCTTTATTACGCGATGAACTGGCGCAGCGGTTGGACCAGCAGCGTATCAGCCAGCGTTTCCTCGCCGGGCCGATCAATATCTGCACCCTGATGCCGATGCGCTCCATACCGTTCAAAGTGGTGTGTCTGCTGGGGATGAACGACGGCGTTTATCCGCGGACGCTGGCGCCGCTGGGCTTCGATTTAATGAGCCAGAAACCGCAGCGCGGCGATCGCAGCCGTCGCGATGATGACCGCTATCTGTTCCTGGAAGCGCTGATGTCCGCCGAACAGACATTATATATCAGCTACATTGGCCGCTCGATTCAGGACAATAGCGAACGCTACCCTTCGGTGCTGGTGCAAGAACTGGCGGACTATATTGGCCAGAGCCACTGCCTGGCCGGGGATGAGGCGCTGGATTGTGACGCCAGCGAGCGACGCGTCAAAGCCCATATCACCCATCTGCACACGCGAATGCCTTTTGATGCGGCCAATTTCCGCGATGATGAATATCAGAGCTACGCCCGGGAGTGGCTGGCGGCCGCCAGCCAGCAGGGCGAGGCGCATAGCGACTTTATCCAGCCGCTGCCGGCGCAGGCTATCGAAACGCTACCGTTTGAACAGCTGCTGCGATTCTGGCAGCACCCGGTGCGCGCCTTTTTCCAGCAGCGCCTGCGGGTTAACTTCCGCTCTGAAGAGAGTGAGATTCCGGATGATGAGCCGTTCACCCTCGAAGGACTTAGCCGTTATCACCTGAACCAGCAGCTGCTGAATACGCTGATTGAACAACAGGATGCGTCGACGATGTATCGCCGCTTTCGCGCCGCGGGAGAGCTGCCCTTTGGCGCTTTTGGCGAGCTGGCCTGGGAGGCGCAGCGTCAGGAGATGCAAAACCTTGCGGAGCGGGTCATTGCCAGCCGACTGCCGGGGCAAAGCATGGAAATCGATCTGCAATGCAACGGAGTCAACATTACGGGGTGGCTACAGCAGGTACAATCTGACGGCCTGTTGCGCTGGCGGCCGTCGCTGCTGAGCGTCGCACAGGGGATGCAACTTTGGCTGGAACACCTTGTCTACTGTGCTAGCGGCGGAACCGGTGAAAGCCGGCTGCTGGTGCGCAAAGAGGGCGAATGGCGTTTCCCGCCGCTGGCGCAGGAACAGGCCAAAGCCTATCTTGATCAGCTGGTAGAGGGTTACCTGCAAGGCATGTCCAGACCGCTGCTGTTACTGCCAGAAAGCGGCGGTGCATGGCTAAAAGTCTGTTATGACGCTGAAAAGGATGTCATGTTAACGGACGAAGAGACGCAACAAAAAGCGCGTAGCAAATTTCTTCAGGTCTATGAAGGCAATATGGTGGTCAGCGGCGAAGGGACGGATGTCTGGTATCAGCGCCTCTGGCGCACGCTTGAACCGGCCTGCTATGAAGAAATTATTACGCAAACACAGCGCTACCTGTTGCCGATATTTCGTTTCCATCAGCCCGAATAAATTGGTAATAGTATAAAAATTGCGCAAAATAAGGTGTTCAATTATTATGCGCAACCTATCACGGACTGATGTGCATAACGCTGATGCTGTCAGCGCAAAGTTTGTTAATGATGAGGTTCGTGAATGCCCCGCAGTGTATGGTTCAAGGTTATTTTAGTGCTGGCGGCCCTCTGGGCGCCGTTAAGTCAGGCAGATACCGGATGGCAACCGATTCAGGAAACCATTCGTAAAAGCGAAAAAGATCCCCGACAGTATCAGGCCATTCGTCTGGATAATGGCATGGTGGTCCTGCTGGTTTCCGATGCGCAGGCGGTGAAATCGCTGTCAGCGCTGGTGGTGCCCGTGGGGTCGCTGCAGGATCCCGTCGCTCATCAGGGGCTGGCGCATTTTCTCGAGCACATGACGCTGATGGGCTCGCAAAATTATCCGCAGCCGGACAGCCTCGCCGAATTTCTGAAAATGCACGGCGGCAGCCATAATGCCAGTACTGCGCCTTATCGCACCGCGTTCTATCTTGAAGTCGAAAACGATGCTCTTGACGGCGCGGTCGATCGTCTGGCGGATGCCATTGCCGCTCCGCTGCTGGATAAAAAATATGCCGATCGCGAGCGCAACGCGGTCAACGCCGAGTTGACCATGGCGCGCACCCGTGACGGGATGCGCATGGCGCAGGTGAGTGCCGAGACCATTAACCCGGCGCACCCGGCTGCGCATTTTTCCGGCGGTAACCTCGAGACGCTTAGCGACAAGCCCGGTAAACCGGTGCTCGACGCCCTGCATGCTTTCCGCGACAGCTGGTACTCGGCGAACCTGATGAAGGCGGTTATTTACAGCAACAAACCGCTGCCGGAACTGGCGAGCATCGCGGCGAAAACCTATGGTCGGGTGCCAAACCACAATATCAGTAAACCGGAAATTACCGTCCCGGTGGTGACCGATGCGCAAAAGGGCATCATCATTCACTACGTCCCGGCAATGCCGCGCAAAGTGCTGCGCGTTGAATTCCGTATTGATAACAACAGCGAGCAATTCCGCAGCAAAACCGACGAGCTGGTGACCTACATGATCGGCAACCGCAGCCCGGGAACCTTATCTGACTGGCTGCAGCAACAAGGCCTGGTCGAGGGGATTCGCGCGGATTCCGATCCGGCGGTTAACGGCAACAGCGGCGTACTGGCGATTTCGGCGACCCTGACCGACAAAGGGCTGGCGCACCGTGATGAAGTGGCGGCGGCGATCTTCAGCTACCTTAACTTATTGCGTAGCCAGGGCATCGACAAACGCTATTTCGATGGGCTATCTCATGTTCTGGCGCTTGATTTCCGCTATCCGTCGATCAACCGCGATATGGACTATGTGGAATGGCTGGCAGATACCATGATCCGCGTCCCGGTAGAGCATACGCTGGACGTGGTCAACATTGCCGATCGCTACGATCCGCAGGCGATTAAAGACCGGCTGGCGATGATGACGCCGCAAAATGCGCGCGTCTGGTATATCAGCCCGCAAGAGCCGCATAACAAGAGCGCTTACTTTGTGAATGCGCCGTATCAGGTCGACAAGATTAGCACGCAAACCTTTAACGACTGGCAGCAGAAGGCGAGCGCTATCGACCTCAAGCTGCCGGTGTTGAACCCTTATATCCCTGACGATTTTACGCTGATTAAAAGCGATAAAGCCTACCCGCATCCGCAGCTGATCGTGGATGAGCCGATGCTGCGGGTGGTCTATGCGCCCAGTCAGTACTTCGCCAGCGAGCCAAAGGCTGACGTTTCGCTGGTGCTGCGTAACCCGCAGGCCATGGACAGCGCCCGTAGCCAGGTCATGTTTGCGCTGAACGACTATCTGGCGGGTATTGCTCTCGATCAGCTCAGCAACCAGGCGGCGGTGGGCGGCATCTCCTTCTCAACCGGCGCCAATAACGGCCTGATGGTCAATGCCAATGGCTACACCCAGCGGCTGCCGCAGCTGTTTACCGCGTTACTGGACGGCTATTTCAGCTATACGCCGACCGAAGAGCAGCTGGAGCAGGCCAAATCCTGGTATGCGCAGATGATGGATTCTGCGGATAAAGGCAAAGCCTACGACCAGGCAATCATGCCGGTTCAGATGTTGTCCCAGGTACCCTATTTCCAGCGCGAGGAACGCCGGGCGCTGCTGCCGTCAATTAGCCTGAAAGAGGTACTGGCCTATCGCGACAACCTGAAAGCGAAAGGGCGCCCGGAACTGCTGGTGATTGGCAACCTCACCGCCGAACAGTCCACCGCCATGGCGCGTCAGATTCAGCAGCAGCTGGGATCTGATGGCAATGAGTGGTGTCGCAACAAAGACGTGCTGATCAACAGTCAGCAGCTGGCGATTTTTGAAAAGCCCGGCAACAGCACCGATTCGGCGCTGGCCGCCGTCTTCGCCCCGCCGAACGTGGATGAATACAGCAGCTCCGCCGCCAGCTCCCTGCTCGGGCAGATTATTCAGCCGTGGTTCTATAACCAGCTGCGTACCGAAGAGCAGCTTGGCTACGCGGTCTTTGCTTTCCCGATGAACGTCGGGCGCCAGTGGGGGATGGGCTTCCTGTTGCAAAGCAGCGATAAACAGCCCGCTTTCCTCTGGCAGCGCTTCCAGGCATTCTTCCCGACTGCGGAAGCTAAGCTGCGGGCGATGAGCCCGGCAGCGTTTGCGCAAATCCAGCAGGCGGTGATAAGCCAGATGACTCAGGCGCCGCAAACGCTGGGCGGCGAAGCCTCGCAGCTGAGCAAAGATTTCGATCGCGGTAATATGCGCTTCGATTCACGTGATAAAGTAGTGGCTCAGATAAAACTGCTGACGCCGCAAAAACTTGCCGACTTCTTCCATCAGACGGTGGTAGTTCCGCAAGGCATGGCGATCCTGTCCCAGATTTCCGGCAGCCAGAATGGCAAGACCGATTACGTCCACCCTGAAGGTGGCAAAGTCTGGGAAAGCGTCAGCGCGTTGCAGAAATCCTTACCCCTGATGCGAGAGAACGAATGACCGAAACCGCCGAGCCTTTGGATCCCCTGCGCTTGCCCTTGACGGGCGAGCGCCTGATAGAAGCCTCTGCGGGCACCGGAAAAACATTTACCATCGCCGCACTGTACCTGCGGCTGCTGCTGGGGCTAGGCGGGGAATCCGCCTTTCCTCGTGCGGTCAGCGTGGAAGAGCTGCTGGTGGTGACCTTCACCGAAGCGGCCACCGAAGAACTGCGTGGCCGTATTCGCAGCAATATTCACGAGCTGCGCATTGCCTGCCTGCGCGACAGCGCGACCGATCCCCTCTATAGCACTTTACTGACTGAAATTCCGGATAAGAGCCAGGCGGCGAAGACGCTGCTGCTGGCGGAACGCCAGATGGACGAGGCGGCGGTATTTACCATCCACGGTTTTTGTCAGCGGATGCTGAGCCTCAATGCCTTTGAGTCCGGGATGCTCTTTGAGCAGCAGCTTATTGAAGATGAATCGCGGCTGCGCTATCAGGCCTGCGCCGACTTCTGGCGTCGACATTGCTATCCGCTGCCGCGGGAGATTGCCGCCGTCATTCATGAGGCGTGGAAAGGACCGCGCGATCTGTTGAAATCCCTCGATCGCTGGTTGCAGGGCGAAGCCCCGCAGCTCAAATCCCCACCGGCGGCGGAAGAGACGCTGGCCGAACGCCATCAGCAAATCATTGTGCGCATTAACGCCCTGAAAACACAGTGGCGGGAACAGGTCGCTGAGATTGAAGGTGTGCTGGAGAACTCTGGCCTCGACCGCCGTAAGTTCAATCGCGGTAACCAGGGAAAGTGGATAGAGAAAATCAATGCCTGGGCGCAGGAAGAGACGCTCGGCTATCAGCTTCCTGATGCGCTGGAGAAATTCTCGCAGCCCTTCTTACATGAACGAACCAAAGCGGGCGCTGAGCCGCCGCTGCATCCGCTGTTCAGCGCGGTTGAACAGCTGCTGGCTTCTCCGCTGACGCTGACGGATCTGGTTATCGCCAGGGCGATGGTGGAGATCCGCGAAGCGGTCGCGAAGGAGAAGCGTCGGCGCGGCGAGCTGGGTTTTGATGACATGCTCAGTCGCCTCGACGACGCGCTGCGCGGCGACAGCGGAGAAGCGCTGGCCAGCGCCATTCGTCAGCGTTTCCCGGTAGCGATGATCGATGAATTTCAGGATACCGACCCGCAGCAGTACCGAATCTTCCGCCGTATCTGGCGTCAGCAGCCGGAGACGGCGTTGCTGCTTATCGGCGACCCCAAACAGGCCATCTATGCCTTCCGCGGCGCGGATATTTTCACCTATATGAAAGCGCGTGGCGATGTGGCGGCCCACTATACGCTGGATACCAACTGGCGTTCTGCTCCTGGGGTGGTTGAAAGCGTTAATCGCCTGTTCAGCCTGAGCGATAACCCCTTTATGTTCCGGGAGATCCCTTTCTTGCCGGTTAAAGCGGCCGGGAAAAACCACGGGCTGCGTTTTACCGTGGATAACGACGCGGTTCCGGCAATGAACATCTGGCTGATGCCGGGCGAGGCCGTGGGCTCCGGTGATTATCAGACGTATATGGCGCAGCTGTGCGCGGCGCAAATTCGCGACTGGCTAAGCGCCGGTCAACAGGGGCGCGCGCTGCTGTGGCGGGGGGAGAAAGCCCGCTCGGTTCAGGCCTCCGATATCACGGTTCTGGTACGTAACCGCCAGGAAGCCTCGCTGATCCGCGATGCCTTACGGGGGCTGGCGATTCCGTCGGTGTATCTCTCTAACCGCGATAGCGTTTTTGACACGCCGGAAGCGCAGGAGATTTTATGGCTACTGCAGGCGGTACTGGCCCCCGAACGAGAAAATACGCTACGCAGCGCGCTGGCAACATCGATATTCGGCTTGAATGCGCTGGATATTGAAAACCTCAACCAGGACGAGCGCGCGTGGGATGCGCTGGTGGAAGAGTTCAGCGGCTACCGGCAAATCTGGCGCCAGCGCGGGGTGATGCCGATGCTGCGGGCGCTAATGAGCGCGCGGCAGATGGCGGAAAACCTGCTGGTGACGGTCGGCGGTGAACGCCGTTTAACCGACATCCTGCATATCAGCGAACTGCTGCAGGAGGCGGCCAGCCAGCTGGAAAGCGAACATGCGCTGGTGCGCTGGCTGACGCAGCATATCGCCGAACCGGACAGCAATGCGTCCAGTCAGCAGATGCGCCTGGAAAGCGATAAGCATCTGGTGCAAATCGTCACCGTGCACAAATCAAAGGGGCTGGAATACCCGTTGGTCTGGCTGCCGTTTATTGCTCGTTTCCGCAAACAGGATCAGGCGTTTTATCACGATCGCGACTCGTTTGCCGCGGTGCTCGATCTTGCTCAGGACGAGGGCAGCCTGGAGCTGGCGGAAGCGGAGCGCCTGGCGGAAGATTTACGTCTGCTGTACGTCGCGCTGACCCGCGCGGTCTGGCACTGTAGTCTCGGCGTGGCTCCGTTGAGCAGCCGACGCAGCGACAAACCCGGCGCCAGCGATTTTCATCACAGCGCGCTCGGGCGCCTGCTACAAGGCGGCGAAGCCATGGATGCCGCCGGGCTGGCTGCGTGTTTGCAAACCTTCTGCAGCGGGGATATCGCGCTGCAAATGCCCGCCGCCCCGGATGCTACGCCCTGGCAGGCGCCGCAGGAGACGCTGCCGCCGCTGTCCGCCAGGAGCCTTGGACGTCAGGTTAGCGATGACTGGCGGGTGACCAGCTATTCCGGATTACAGCAGCATGGTCAGAGCGCGGCTCAGGATCTGTTGCCGCGCCTTGACGTTGATGCCGCTGGCGTCGGTGACGTCGCCGCAGAACCGCAGCTCACGTCGCATCAGTTTCCGCGCGGCGCATCGCCGGGGACATTCCTGCACAGCCTGTTTGAAGATCTCGATTTTACCCAACCGGTCCCCGCTGACTGGATGGCGGAAAAGCTGCAGTCCGGCGGCTTAGGCGAGCAATGGACGCCGGTGCTGACGCAATGGCTGGATGACGTGCTCCGGACTCCGTTGCCGGGCGCCGGGATTGCGCTGAACCAGCTTTCCACCAATGATAAGCAGGTCGAAATGGCCTTCTATTTGCCGATCGAACGGCCGCTGGAACCGCAGCGGCTGGATGCGCTGATTCGCCGCTTCGATCCGCTCTCCGTCGATTGCCCGCCTCTCGACTTCCGTCAGGTCCGCGGAATGTTGAAAGGCTTTATCGACCTCGTTTTCCGTCATAACGGCCGATATTACCTGCTGGATTATAAATCGAACTGGCTGGGGGAAGACCGCGAGGCCTATACCCGCCAGGCGATGGAGCAGGCGATGCGGACTCACCGCTACGATCTGCAGTACCAGCTTTATAGTCTGGCGCTGCACCGCTACCTGCGCCACCGCATTGCGGATTACGACTACGAACGCCATTTCGGCGGCGTGATTTATCTCTTTTTACGCGGCATGGACGGGCAGGGCGGCGAGCAGGGCATTTTCACCACTCGCCCCGTGCAACCGCTGGTTGACGGTCTCGATGCGCTGTTTGCCGGAGACCTACAGGAGGTTCTGTCATGACAATGGATGAACTGTTGCTGGAAGCGGCCAGTCAGCGCCTGCTGCGCCCGTTAGATGTGCAGTTTGCCCTGATGGTGGCGCAAGAGGCGCATCCGGCGGTGAAACTGGCGGCGGCGGTACTCAGCCGCGATGCCGGCGAAGGGCACGTTTGCCTGCCGGTATCGCGTCTGCAAACGGACGAGTTCCTGAGCGGTAAAACCAGCGAACTGCGAGAACAGCTGCTGGCGCAGGCGGGCTTCCCCGATGACTGGCCTGCGCTTCTGCTTGCCTCAGAGGCGGTCAGCGGCGGCGAACGTCCGACGCCGATCGTCCTGTGCGGCGACCGGCTCTACCTCAACCGGATGTGGCGTAATGAGCTGACCGTCGCCCGCTTCTTCAACGACGCTAACCAGGTGGTGGACGTTGACGAGGCCCTGCTGGCCCAAACGCTGGATGCGCTGTTCCCCGCCAGCGATGAAACAGACTGGCAAAAGGTCGCCGCCGCGGTGGCGTTGACCCGCCGTATTTCGGTGATTTCCGGCGGTCCCGGCACCGGAAAAACCACCACCGTCGCCAGGCTGCTGGCGGCGTTGATTCAGACCACCCGGCAACCGCGCTGCCGCATCCGACTGGCGGCGCCGACCGGGAAAGCGGCGGCGCGATTGACGGAATCGTTGGGGGAGGCGCTGAGTCGCCTGCCGCTAACCGATGAGCAGAAGGCGCTGTTGCCTACCGAAGCCAGCACGTTGCATCGTCTGCTGGGCGCTCAGCCCGGTAGCCAACGGATGCGCTACCACGCCGGTAATCCGCTGCACCTCGATGTGCTGGTGGTGGATGAAGCTTCAATGATTGACCTGCCGATGATGGCGCGGCTGATTGATGCCCTGCCGGAACACGGGCGGGTTATTTTCCTCGGCGACCGCGATCAGCTGGCGTCGGTGGAGGCCGGAGCGGTGCTCGGGGATATTTGCGCCTGGGTCAATGCCGGCTATACCTCCGGACGTGCGGCGCAGCTGGAGAGGCTGACCGGCCACCCGGTGCCGGCGGGTGAAAGTGAGGTTGCCGGCGCGCTGCGCGACAGCCTGTGCCTGCTGCAAAAAAGCTATCGTTTTGGCAGTCATTCCGGCATCGGTAGCCTCGCCCGCGCCGTGAACAATGGCGATCGCCACGGCGTCAGAGTGACGCTACGCCAGGCCTACGAGGATATTGCGCTGCATCCGCTGAGTACGACTGAAGAGTATGAAGCCATGTTAATGCAGTCGCAGGCGGGATACGGTCGCTATTTGCAGCTGCTGCGCGAGCGGGCCGAGCCGGAGGCGCTGATTGCCGCCTTTGGTGAATTCCAGCTACTGTGCGCCCTGCGCGACGGCCCTTACGGCGTCAGCGGGGTGAATGAACAGCTGGAGCAGATGCTTAACCGTCGGCGGGCGATAACGCTGCCGAGGCATTCACGCTGGTATGAAGGGCGTCCGGTGATGATTTCGCGCAACGACAGCGCGCTGGGGCTGTTTAACGGCGATATCGGTATTGCGCTGGAGCGGGGAGAGGGGCTGCGCGTCTGGTTCCCGATGCCGGATGGCAGCATTAAGTCGGTGCAGCCAAGTCGTTTGCCGGAGCACGACACCGCGTGGGCGATGACGGTGCATAAATCGCAGGGGTCGGAGTTCGACCATGCGGCGTTGATTCTGCCCGCCAAAATCGTCCCGCTGGTCACCCGCGAGCTGGTATACACCGCAATCACGCGGGCAAAACAGCGGCTCTCGATTTATGCCGATGAGCAGGTGCTTACCCAGTCCATCGTCGCCCGTACCGAGCGGCGCAGCGGGCTGGCAGAGATTTTCGCCAACCGCACATAGTCTTCTTCGGTCTCCCTCCATGGCTTGCGCTACGCTTACCGGGGCTACGTGGGAATGGTAGCCCGGATAAGGCGTTTACGCCGCCATCCGGGGAGGGACCTGCCGCGGCCCGGGAATGGCTCCCCGGTGGCGCTACGCTTACCGGGGCTACATGAGACCGGTAGCCCGGATAAGGCGTTTACGCCGCCATCCGGGGCTAAGCAGGCTTAGCTTTCAGCCGCTTGCGTGGCTTCGGGGCGGAGGTGACATCAGCCGAGGTCGGCCATCATGACTTTGGAGCGGCGCTGGTAGTTGTACATCTCTTTCTTACTTTCCGGCAGCAGATCGATATCGACCGGCGTGAAGCCGCGCTCCTGGAACCAGTGAATACTGCGAGTGGTAAGGACAAACAATTTGCTCAATCCCATCTGCTTCGCCTGGGTGGCAATGCGGTTCAGCAGCACTTCCCCGCGCGATGAGCTACGATAGTCCGGATGCACCGCGACGCAGGCCATTTCGCCGATTTTCTCTTCCGGGAACGGATAGAGCGCGGCGCAGGCAATCGTGGTGTTATCGCGCTGAATAATCGTGAATTTATCGATTTCCATCTCCAGCTGCTCGCGGGAGCGGCGCACCAGAATGCCCTGTTGCTCCAGCGGGCTAATCAGCTCAAGAATACCGCCGATATCGTTAATGGTAGCGCGACGAATCTGCTCGGCGCTTTCCATGACGATCTGGGTGCCGATACCGTCGCGTGAGAACAGCTCCTGCAGCAGCGCCCCGTCTTCCTGATAGCTGATCAGGTGACAACGCCGCACGCCGCTGCGACAGGCCTTCACGGCACCGCGCAGAAAACGCACCGTGCCGGAGTTGTAATCCTCTTCCGCCTCCAGCTCTTCCACGCGCGCCTGAGCTTCGTTGGGGAACAGTTCGGAAACAATCACCCCATCCTGGTTGTAAACCCCCTGCGAAGAGCAGAAACCGATCATCTTTTCGGCCTTCAGCTTAACGGCCAACTGAGTGGCAATCTCTTCCGAGGTCAGATTGAAGCTTTCGCCGGTGACCGAAACGGCAACCGGGCCCATCAGCACGATAGCGCCGTTATCCAGCTGGCGATGGATCGCCTCTTCATCAATACGGCGGATGCGCCCGCTATGGCAATAATCCACGCCGTCGTCGACGCCCAGCGGCTGAGCGATAATAAAGTTGCCGCTCACCACGTTGATATGGGCGCCCTGCAGCGGGGTGTTATTCAGGCTCATCGACAGACGCGCGGTAATTTCCAGCTGCAGCATGCCCGCAGCCTGCTTGACCAGTTCAAGGGTTTTGGCATCGGTGACGCGGGTCTGTTTATGGTAGACCGGCTCGTGGTGATGCTCTGCCAGATTGGCGTCAATCTGCGGGCGCGCGCCATAGACCACCACCAGGCGGATGCCCAGGCTATGCAAAAGGCCAATGTCATTGACAATACTGGAGAAATTCTCATGCTCGATTGCTTCTCCGCCGAGCATGATGACAAACGTTTTTCCCCGATGAGCGTTAATATAGGGGACAGAATGGCGGAATCCTTCTACCAGTTCGGTGCGACGCTCCTTCACCATGACTCAACCCTCAATGCATGATTATTCGTAATTAGTGTATTTTTATTCTGTTTCGTAGCTAAACGCAAGTCTAAATTTGCGACGAAACTGAGAAAAATCTGTGATCAAATGCGTATTGCCTGAGATTGTTTACCCTTTTATTGATGACAGGTTATGCAGCTTTCGTTAAAGTTTCCGGTCAATCTGTCTGTTTTGAGTTCGAATACGTTTTTTTGCTTGGGAGTGGCATGCCGGGATACAAGTCAGGATTAAGCCGTCGTCGTTTTTTACAGGGGGCAGGCGCAATGTGGTTAATGAGCGTCAGCCCGCTGGGTTTAGCGGCTGCCGCGCAGGTCGTCGCCGTGCGCGTCTGGCCGTCGTCGACCTATACGCGTGTAACGGTAGAATCCAGTCATGTGCTGAAATATCGGCAGTTTGCGTTGAGCAATCCGGAACGGCTGGTGGTGGATCTCGAAGGCGTCAATCTTAACTCCGTGTTAAAGGGGATGGGGGCGAGTATTCGCGATGATGACCCTTATATTAAGTCCGCGCGCGTCGGCCAGTTTGATCCGCAAACCGTGCGCATGGTCTTTGAACTCAAGCAGAACATCAAACCGCAGCTCTTTGCCCTGGCGCCGGTGGCCGGCTTTAAAGAACGTCTGGTGATGGATCTCTATCCTGCGAACGCCACCGATGTTCAGGATCCGCTACTGGCGTTACTGGAAGATTACAACAAGGGCGATCTTGAACGTCAGGTTCCTCCGGCAGAAAGCGGGCCGAAGCCGGGTAAAGCCGGGCGCGATCGGCCTATCGTTATCATGCTTGACCCAGGCCACGGCGGCGAAGACTCCGGCGCGATCGGCAAATACCATACCCGTGAGAAAGATGTGGTGCTGCAGATTGCCCGTCGGCTACGGGCGCTGATCGAAAAAGAGGGCAACATGCGCGCCTACATGACCCGCAATGAAGATGTCTTCATTCCGCTGAAGGTTCGCGTGGCCAAAGCGCAAAAGCAGCGCGCTGACCTGTTTGTGTCGATTCACGCCGATGCCTTTACCAGCCGACAGCCGCGAGGCTCCTCGGTATTTGCCCTGTCAACCAAAGGCGCCACCAGTACCGCCGCGAAATTCCTCGCGCAGACCCAGAATGCCTCTGACCTGATCGGGGGCGTCAGCAAGAGCGGCGATCGCTATGTCGACCATACGATGTTCGATATGGTGCAGTCGCTGACCATCGCCGATAGCCTGAAGTTTGGTAAAGCGGTTCTGCAAAAAATGGGCGGAATCAATAAGTTGCATAAAAATCAGGTCGAGCAGGCGGGCTTTGCGGTGCTGAAAGCGCCGGATATTCCGTCGATCCTGGTGGAGACGGCGTTTATCAGTAACGTCGAAGAAGAGCGGAAGCTGAAAACGGCAACCTTCCAGCAGCAGGTGGCGGAGTCGATTCTGGCGGGGATTAAAGCCTACTTCGCCGACGGCGCCACGCTGGCAAGGCGCGGATAATACGGGAGCGGAAGATGGCGCTACTGAAGAGCGTGCACGGCGGTAATACCCGGGAAGCCGCTGCGCTGCTGGGCATTGAGGCGCAGCAGCTGCGGGATTTCAGCGCCAATATTAATCCTCTTGGCATGCCGGAAAGCGTCAGACGTGCGCTTATCGATAATCTTGCCCTGGCGGAGCGCTACCCTGACGTTGAATACCAGCAGCTGCACCTTGCGCTGGCGGAACACCACCGTATTCCCGCATCGTGGGTGCTGGCTGGCAATGGCGAAACCGAATCCATTTTTACGCTCGTGCACGGGCTGAAGCCGCGCACGGCGATGGTGGTGAAGCCCGGTTTTGCGGAATATCGCCGCGCGCTGCAGACGGTGGATTGCACTCTCCTCGAGTTCGCGCTGCGTGAAGGGGATGGCTGGCAGTTGACCGACGCGATTCTCGATGTGCTGACGCCAGAGCTGGACTGTTTGTTCCTCTGTACGCCCAATAATCCGACCGGCCTGCTGCCGGCACGCCCGCTGCTTGACGCGATTGCCGCCCGCTGCCGGGACGCCGGCATCGCGCTTATTCTTGATGAAGCGTTTATCGATTTCATTCCCGAGCAGCCGGGATTTATCCCCTTTCTACAGCATAATCCGCATATCTGGGTGCTCCGCTCGCTCACCAAATTTTACGCCATTCCCGGCCTGCGTCTGGGCTATCTGGTTAACAGCGACGAGCGGGCGGTGGCCCGACTGCGTGAGAAACAAATGCCGTGGTCGATCAATGCGTTTGCCGCTCTGGCGGGGGCAATAGCGCTTAAGGATCGCGCCTATCAGCAGGCCACCTGGCGATGGCTGGCGCAGGAGGGAAGCCGCTTTTATCAGACCCTCCGCCAGCTTCCCGGCCTGACCGTGTATCCCGGGCGGGCGAACTATCTTTTTTTACGTTGCCACCTCCCGGGGCTCGATCTGCAACAGGCGTTGCTGCAACAGCATATTCTGGTTCGCAGCTGCGCTAACTATCCGGGACTGGAAAACGGCTATTATCGCGTGGCGATTCGCAGCCCTGAGGAGAATCAGCAGCTGCTTACGGCACTCAGCGCCATCCTCGCCGCCGCCGTCTGACGGCAAGCGACCGGCTCCGGCGTATGGCATAATAGGCCGCCTGCTGTTTCAGACTCCCCGGCTGACGAGAGCCCGCATGCAGCGGCAGGAGACCAACAGGTGCCAGGTCGCAGCCCCGCGGCTGTCATGCTGACAACCCCGTAAATCCCACCGGCCGCTGATCCGGAAAGGGCGAGGAAGACGCTAAGCCAGCAAACCTGTCTGTCGGTCATGACCAACAACTTCGGTGGGAAGTGGGGCTCAGATGCGTGCCGTCGCCAAACGGCGTCAGGCGCACTGTGACACCCCGACCACCCTGAACAGGAACAGGGTATGGCGGTACGACTGCATTCATCCATTGGCGCCCGTATGCTGGCGGCTACGAGGCCCGGGCGATGACGCTACTTGCCTGGTGCGTGGCCTGGATTCTCGATTTTATCATCGGCGACCCGCCGCGCTGGCCGCATCCGGTACGCTGGATAGGCAATCTCATCACCTTGACTCAACGTATCGTGCGCTGGTATTGCCATAGCGACCGCGCGCTGCGCGTCGGCGGCGCGCTGATGTGGCTGACGGTGGTCGGCCTGACCTGGCTCCTCGCCTGGAGCGTACTGAAACTGGCGGCAAGCCTCCATCCCTGGCTGGGCTGGGGCGTTGAAGTGTGGATGATCTTTACGGTCCTGGCCGGACGTTGCCTTGCGGATTCCGCACGGGAAGTCGAACGCCCGCTGCGCGCGGGCGATGTGGCGCTAAGCCGGGAAAAGCTCTCATGGATTGTCGGGCGCGAGACCGCGCGGCTACAACCGGAACAGATAAATCGCGCGGTGGTGGAGACGGTTGCAGAAAACACCGTCGATGGCATTATTGCGCCGCTGTTCTTCCTGCTGCTGGGCGGCGCGCCGCTGGCGATGGCCTATAAAGCGGTCAACACCCTCGACTCCATGGTGGGGTATAAACATGAAAAATATCGCGCCATTGGTATGGTCAGCGCCCGGCTTGACGATGTGGCGAACTGTCTTCCCGCGCGTCTGAGCTGGCTGCTGTTGAGCCTCGCGGCGTGGCTATGTCGCTACGACGGCGCGGGCGCTCTGCGTATTGGCTGGCGCGATCGCTATCAACACAGCAGCCCCAACTGCGCATGGTCGGAAGCCAGCGTCGCCGGCGCGTTAGGTATCCGACTCGGCGGCCCGAATGACTATTTTGGCCAGCGGGTGGACAAACCCTGGATTGGCGACGCCGTACGCGATATTTCGGTCGAGGATATTCCTCGCGCCCTGCGCCTGATGTGGGTCGCCTCGACGCTGGCGCTGGCGATGTTTATGGCCGTGCGGTATCTATGGACAGGGATGGCCTGAGAAGAGATCCGCATGGCCTTCTGGCAGCGGGGCGGTAGCAGCATAAAACAGAGCAGGATGGGAGAATAATGCGAGAAAACACGAGCGAGGAGGGCTCATGACGCAGGCAATCATGTTGCAGGGAACGGCGTCCGATGTCGGTAAAAGCGTGCTGGTGGCCGGTTTATGCCGCATTTTTTATCAGGATGGCCGGCGTACGGCGCCGTTTAAATCGCAGAATATGGCGCTTAATTCGGGGATCACGGCGGACGGTAAAGAGATGGGCCGGGCGCAGATCTTTCAGGCCGAAGCCGCCGGTATCGAACCCGACGTGCGGATGAACCCTGTCTTGCTGAAACCCATCAGCGACCTGAAAGCTCAGGTGGTGCTGATGGGCAAAGTGGCGACCGATATGGATGCGGTGAGCTACCACGAGTATAAACCGCGCCTGCGCGAACAGATCCTCTCGGTCTATCGCAGCCTGGCGCAGGAGTATGAGGTGCTGGTTCTGGAAGGGGCCGGTAGCCCGGCGGAGATCAACCTGCGCGATCGCGATATCGTCAATATGGGGATGGCGGAGATGGCGCAGTGCCCGGTTATCCTTGTTGCCGACATCGACAGAGGGGGCGTCTTTGCTGCGATCTACGGGACGCTGGCGCTACTTGAGGAACGGGAGCGCGCGAGGGTGAAAGGGGTCATTATCAATAAATTTCGCGGTGATATCGCGCTGCTCTATTCTGGAATCGAACAGATCGAAGCATTAACTGGCGTCCCCGTGCTGGGAGTGCTGCCGTGGCTGGAGGTCGATCTGGAGGATGAAGACAGCGTGGCGCTGCAGAAAGGCAAGTATCTGCGTACCGCGCAGCGCGAAATCGACATCGCGGTCGTGCAGCTTCCCCATACCTCAAACTTCACCGATTTCAATGCGCTGGCGGCGCAACCGGATGTTCGCGTGCGCTATGTACGGCACCCGCAGGATCTGACGCAGGCCGATCTGGTTATCCTGCCCGGCAGTAAAAATACGCTGGGCGATCTGCTGTGGCTGCGCGACAGCGGAATGGAGACGGGCATCTTGCAGGCGCATCAGCAGGGGATTCCGCTGCTGGGGATTTGTGGCGGCTATCAAATGCTGGGTGAGGCGATTGTCGATGAAGTGGAGTCCGGTCTGGGAGCGCTGCCCGGACTCGGCCTGCTCGACACAGTGACGCAATTTGCCCGACATAAAACCACCACTCGGGTCGAGGCGACAATGGCAAGCGCGCTGCCGGACTGGCTGGCGGGAGCGTCTGCCCTGCGGGTGCGCGGTTACGAAATTCATATGGGGGAAACGACCCTTAACGGGCGCTGCCGTCCGGTGATGCAACGGGAGAAAGACGGCGAGCAGACGGCGGACGGCGCGATGACGGACGACGGGCTGGTGTTCGGAACTTACCTGCACGGCCTGTTCGACAGCGATGATTTCACCCGCGCACTGGTCAACGGCCTGCGTCGGCGCAAAGGGCTGGAGGCGCTGGATACCACGCTTCACTATGCGCAATATAAAGCGCAGCAGTTCGATATCCTGGCCGCCGCCATGCGCCAGCATATTGATATTGAAAAGATTTACCGCATTATGCAGCAGCATCAGGAGCCATCATGCTGATTCTGGTTACCGGCGGCGCCCGCAGCGGGAAAAGCCGCCACGCCGAGGCGCTGATCGCCGATTCAGCGCAGGTTTTGTACCTCGCGACCTCGCAGATCGTGGATGACGAAATGGCCCAGCGGGTCCAGCACCACCGCGATAGCCGCCCGGCGCACTGGTGCACCGTCGAGCGCTGGCGCCATCTCGATGAGGTCATTACGCCGCATAACGATCCGCAAGAAGCCGTGCTGCTGGAGTGTATGACGACCATGGTGACCAACATGCTGTTTGCCGAGGGGGGCGAGCGCTCCCCGGACGACTGGGATTATGCGGCAATGGAGCGGGTGATAGACGATGAGATTCACTCGCTGATTGCCGCGTGCCAGCGCTGCCCGGCAAAAGTGGTGCTGGTGACCAATGAAGTGGGGATGGGGATTGTCCCGGAAAACCGCCTTGCGCGGCATTTTCGCGATATTGCCGGCCGGGTTAACCAGCGCCTGGCGGCGGCAGCGGATGAGGTCTGGCTGGTGGTATCAGGTATTGGAGTCAAAATTAAATGATCAAATTATTCTGGGCAACGCTCTCTTTTCTCAGCCGCTTACCGGTGCCGGATCGCTGGTCGCAGGGGCTTGAGATCGATCGGTATGTCCGGGGGATCGTCACTTTCCCGTTGGTCGGGGCGTTGCTGGGAGGGTTAAGCGGGCTGGTGTTTCTTGCCGTTCAATCCTGGTGCGGTCTGCCGCTTGCCGCGCTGTTTAGCATTTTAGCGCTGGCGCTGTTGACCGGTGGTTTTCACCTCGATGGTCTCGCCGATACCTGCGATGGCGTCTTTTCCGCACGCCGTCGGGAACGGATGCTGGAGATTATGCGCGACAGCCGACTGGGAACCCACGGCGGACTGGCGCTTATTTTTGTTTTACTGGCAAAAGTGCTGGTGGTCAGCGAGCTGGCGCTGCGTGGAACGTCGGTGCTGGCCGCACTGGCGGCCGCCTGCGCCGCCGGGCGTGGCGTCTGTGTGCTGCTGATGTACCGCCATCGTTACGCCCGCGAAGAAGGGCTGGGTAACATCTTTATCGGCAAGGTTAACGGGCGGCAAACCTGCGTCACGTTGGGCTTAGCGGCAATTCTCGCCGCCATATTGTTGCCCGGCATGCACGGCGTGGTGGCGTTGGGGATCGCCATAGTGGCCATTTTTATCCTCGGCCAGCTGCTGAAACGTACGCTGGGCGGGCAAACCGGTGACACGCTGGGGGCGGCGATTGAGCTGGGCGAGCTGATTTTCCTGCTGGCTCTGCTGTGAGTCTGGCAACACGATAAGCCGCATCGGGGCTATTCGTCAGCGCGCCATGTCCGCTGCGCAACGGAAGGCGATGGCGCGTCTGGCATTATGCGGGCAAGAACAGGCGAGCCTTGACGCGGACAGAGAACGCGCGGTTGACTAACGCCAGTAAGTCGGTCTGTTGTGAGAACGGGAGAGGACGCTGGTGCAACCGTGAGCGGTACGCAGAAACAAAAAAACACCCGTCAGGGTGTTCATTGTGTTGGTTGCGGGGGCCGGATTTGAACCGACGACCTTCGGGTTATGAGCCCGACGAGCTACCAAGCTGCTCCACCCCGCGTCCGTTTTTACTCTTCATCGAGTAAATTGCGCATCAGATTTTAAATTGGTTGCGGGGGCCGGATTTGAACCGACGACCTTCGGGTTATGAGCCCGACGAGCTACCAGGCTGCTCCACCCCGCGTCCGTCTTTACTCTTCCATCGAGTAAAGCTTACTGCTATCTGATTTTAATTGGTTGCGGGGGCCGGATTTGAACCGACGACCTTCGGGTTATGAGCCCGACGAGCTACCAGGCTGCTCCACCCCGCGTCCGTGGAAGCGCACTATACTCCGCTCGCGTTTTGATGCAACCCTTTTTCAGTAAAATCATCAAATTTGTAATAAATGCTGTATAAAGAACCACTTTCGGCTGGTTTTTTGCGCAATGTTGTATTTGTGGTGCTTTCGCGCATTTCAATAGCCCTGGGGGTTTGTTATCTTCCCTCATCACGAACCGCGGCTAAGCAGCATAAAGAAGAGATACCATGAAAGGATGTTGGGCAAAGTATATAGCGACAGGAGCAATGCTGGCGATGCTCGCCGCCTGTTCCTCAAAACCGACCGATCGCGGCCAGCAGTATAGTGAAGGGAAGTTTACCCAGCCGTTCTCTTTGGTTAACCAGCCTGATGCGGTCGGTTCGCCAATTAACGCCGGGGACTTCTCCGAGCAGGTCCGTCAGATCCGCAGCGCGTCTCCGCGCCTTTATAATAGCCAGAGCAACGTCTATAACGCGCTGCAGGAGTGGCTGCGTGCCGGTGGTGATACCCGCACCCTGAGCCAGTTCGGCATTGATGCCTGGCAGATGCAGGGCGCCGATAGCTACGGTAACGTTCAGTTCACCGGTTACTACACCCCGGTGGTGCAGGCGCGCCATACCCGTCAGGGTGAATTTCAGTACCCGATTTATCGCATGCCGCCGAAGCGCGGTAAGCTGCCGTCCCGCGCCAGCATTTACGCTGGCGGCCTGAGCGACGCCTATGTTCTGGCCTACAGCAACTCGCTGATGGACAACTTTATTATGGACGTTCAGGGCAGCGGCTATATTGATTTTGGCGACGGCTCGCCGCTGAACTTCTTTAGCTATGCCGGGAAAAATGGCTGGTCATATCGCAGCATTGGTAAAGTCCTGATCGATCGCGGTGAAGTGAAGAAAGAAGACATGTCGATGCAGGCAATCCGGGAATGGGGCGAGAAACACAGTGAAGCCGAAGTTCGCGAGCTGCTTGAACAGAACCCGTCGTTCGTCTTCTTTAAACCGCAGTCCTTTGCTCCGGTAAAAGGCGCCAGCGCGGTGCCGCTGATTGGTCGCGCCTCGGTGGCTTCCGATCGCAGCATTATTCCGCCGGGAACGACCTTGCTGGCGGAAGTGCCTCTGCTGGATAATAAAGGCAAGTTTAACGGCCAGTACGAGCTGCGTCTGATGGTTGCGCTGGATGTGGGTGGGGCGATTAAAGGCCAGCACTTCGATATCTACCAGGGGATCGGCGCAGATGCCGGCCACCGCGCCGGTTGGTATAACCACTATGGTCGCGTCTGGGTGCTGAAAAATGCCCCGGGCGCCGGCAACGTCTTTAGCGGTTAACGCGCTACCGTCCATTTTTTGTCGCCCGGACTGGCGCAACGCGCCGCCTCCGGGGTTACCTGGCGGTCGCATCTATTTTTTATTCGCACGACGGGGCTTGCGCTGGCAGGCCCTGATGCATTCTGAGGTTTTATGTCTGTTGTAATCAGCGATGCCTGGCGTCAACGCTTTGGCGGCACGGCGCGTTTATATGGTGAAAAAGCGCTGCAATGTTTTGCCGGTGCGCATGTTTGCGTGGTCGGTATCGGCGGCGTGGGCTCCTGGGCGGCGGAAGCGCTGGCAAGAACCGGGATTGGCGCGATTACCCTGATTGATATGGATGATGTCTGCGTCACTAACACTAACCGACAGGTTCATGCCCTGGGGGGCAACGTCGGCCTGGCGAAAGCCGAGGTGATGGCCGAGCGTATTCGCCTGATTAACCCCGAGTGTCGGGTGACGGTCGTGGACGATTTTGTCACGCCGGAAAACGTCGCGGAGTATCTCGGCGTCGGCTTCAGCTATGTGATTGATGCGATTGACAGCGTACGGCCCAAGGCGGCGTTAATCGCGTACTGTCGCCGTTATAAGGTGCCGCTGGTGACCACCGGCGGCGCGGGCGGGCAAATCGACCCGACGCAGATTCAGGTAGCCGATCTGGCGAAAACCATCCAGGATCCGCTGGCGGCAAAGCTGCGCGAGCGGTTAAAAAGTCAGTTCGGGGTAGTGAAGAACAGCAAAGGTAAGCTGGGAGTGGATTGCGTCTTCTCGACCGAAGCGCTGGTCTATCCGCAGGCCGACGGCAGCGTTTGCGCCATGAAGAGCACCGCCGATGGCCCGAAACGGATGGATTGCGCCTCCGGATTTGGCGCAGCGACGATGGTCACCGCGACCTTCGGTTTTGTCGCCGTGTCCCATGCGCTGAAGAAAATGCTGGCGAAGGCGGAGCGAGAAGCGGATTCAGCCGGGTAATTCCCCAGACGATGATACGGCGCAGACCGTCGCCCCGGTAAGCGCAGCTCCACCGGGGAATGTACCCGCTCGGCGGAGTAGGAAGATGTACCCGGGCTGCGGGTAACCCCTTGCCCGGGCTACGATATAGCGCAGACCGTAGCCCCGGTAAGCGCAGCGCCACCGGGGGAATGACCCGCTCGGCGGCGTAGGAAGGTGTACCCGGGCGGCGGGTAACCCCTTGCCCGGGCGACGATATAGCGCCGATTGTAGCCCCGGTAAGCGTAGCGCCACCGGGGGAGGTTTAAGAGAAATTAAGCCTCGCGGGCGGCGGCGAGAACTGCTTCGCTCAGCGCGCTCAGCCCCTGACTGCGCGAGGCGCTCAGCTGACCGCGCAGCCCCAGCTCATCAAACAGCATCAGCGGATCCTGAGCCAGCAGCTCGGCGGCGCTTTTCCCCTCTACCGCAGTGAGTAGCACCGCCAGCATACCGCGCACAATCCGGCCTTCGCTATCGCCGAAGAAGTGCAGCTTACCCTCAGCATCAACGGTATGGCCCAGCCAGACGCGGTTTTCACAGCCGGCAATCTCCTTCGCCCGTTCTTTCAGGTCATCCGACAGCGCAGGCAGCCGCTTACCCAATAAAATCAGCTGGCGATACTTATCTTCCCACTGGCTGAGCGGGATAAACGTCTGGCGTAAGGTCTCTGCGGTGATGCCGGTAGCAAAAGGGTGAGAAGTTGTCATTAATCCACCAGTATTTCCAGAGCGCGGTCAACGGCATGCACCAACGCGTAAACATCATCCTGTGTATTATAGGGGGCAAACGAGGCGCGCAAGGTACCGCTGACGCCCAGCGCCGCCAGCAGCGGTTGGGCGCAGTGCTGTCCGGCTCGCAGCGCAATCCCTGACTCCGCCAGCAGAGTCACCATATCGCTGTGATGCACTCCGGCGAAATCAAATGCCAGCAGGCTGGCCTCCTGACAGCGGAAGGAACGAAAGCCTGGCCGCTTCGCCAGCTCATCTTCCGCCAGCGTCGCCAGGCTACGGCTCCAGTTTTCAGCCTGGGCGATATCGGTCTCTTCCAGCCACTCCAGCGCCGCGCTCAGGCCAATGACGCCGGCAATATTTGGCGTCCCGGCCTCCAGACGATAGGGGACCGGCTGAGTGGCAAACCCGGCGAAGGTGACCTCGGTAATCATTTTGCCGCCGCCGAGCCAGGGAGACATGGCATCCAGCAGCGCGCTTTTGCCATACAGCGCGCCAATCCCCGTCGGTCCGTACAGTTTATGGCCGGAAAACGCATAAAAATCGATATCCAGCTGCTGAACGTCGGCGGGAAAATGCACCGCCCCCTGGGCGCCGTCAACCATCACCACCATACCGGCGTCATGCGCATGGCGGATTGCCGTTGCCAGGTCCGGACAGCCGCCGGTGACGTTGGACATCTGGCCGATGGCCAGCAGCCGACTGCGCGGCGTACTAAGAGAAGGCAGGAGGGCGACGTCGGGCAGGCGATCGGCTCCGATGGGCAGCTTCACTACCCGGGCGCCGGTTTGCTCTGCGACCATCAGCCAGGGAACCAGGTTGGCATGGTGCTCCGCTTCGCTGACGATGATTTCATCGCCGGGTTGCAGGCGCGGGCGAAGATAGCTCTGCGCCACCATATTGATGGCTTCGGTGGTGCCGCACGTCCAGACGATATCTTTCGCGTACGGAGCGTTCAGCAGCGCCGCCACGCGCTCGCGGGCATTTTCATAGCGTTCAGTCAGACGCTGTGCGGCGGCAAACTGGCTACGGTGAACGTTGCCCGCGCTGAGGCGGTAAAACTGGTCGCTGGCGTCAATCGTGGCGAGCGGCTTCAGCGTCGTCGCCGCGCTGTCAAGGTACACGCCGGCATCGGCCAGCGCTGGAAACTGGGCGCGAAAGTGAGCAGGATTGAATGCGTTCATGGAGTTCCTCGTTGCAATACGCCGATCGTCGCGCAATTTAGTCATCAGGGCAAGGCTGGCGATAAGGAAGAGAGGAGGAGATTCTGGTCAGTGCGGCGGCAGACAGGCAAAAAAAAGCACCGCTTGTTGCGGTGCTACATTAAATCACTATGGACAGACAGGGTAAATGTACAGGAAGTGAAAAGGGTAGCTTAACTACCATGGTCTGCAAACACAGACCAATTGCAAACACAACAACACAACATCACAACCGTAAGCCAAAAGCTTGTTGGAACACGCATTCCAAAAAAAGCTCTTCGTTCCGGCTCAGGAAGTGCCGCCACTATAGGTATTTGCTGGTAGAACCTCAACGGACAAATTATAATGGCTCAGATAAAAAAAACTAATAGGTTAACTGTTGTTTCCTGTTTGTTAAAACGCCTTAACATCTAAGCCAGAATAACCATGTCAAAGCGATTACCGCCCCTGAATGCATTACGTGTTTTTGATGCCGCCGCACGTCATCTAAGCTTCACTCGCGCAGCAGATGAGCTTTTTGTGACGCAGGCCGCAGTAAGTCACCAAATCAAGTCACTAGAGGATTTTCTAGGGCTGAAGCTGTTTCGCCGCCGCAATCGATCGCTGCTGCTGACGGAGGAAGGCCAGAGCTATTTTCAGGATATTAAAGAGATTTTTTCGCAGCTGACCGAGGCAACGCGTAAACTGCAGGCGCGAAGCGCGAAAGGGGCCTTAACGGTGAGTTTACTGCCCAGTTTTGCTATCCAGTGGCTGGTGCCGCGACTCTCAAGCTTTAACTCAGCTTATCCGGGGATTGATGTCAGAATCCAGGCCGTGGACCGTCAGGAAGACAAACTGGCGGATGACGTCGACGTGGCGATTTTCTACGGTCGCGGCAACTGGCCGGGTCTGCGCGTCGAAAAATTGTACGCCGAATATCTGCTGCCTGTCTGTTCGCCGGCGCTGCTTACCGGAGACAAAGCATTGAAAACCCCTGCGGATCTGGCGCAACATACGCTGTTGCACGACGCTTCCCGCCGCGACTGGCAAACTTATACCCGTCAGCTGGGTCTAAGCCATATTAATGTGCAGCAGGGGCCTATTTTCAGCCACAGCGCGATGGTGCTGCAGGCGGCTATTCACGGGCAAGGGGTCGCGCTGGCCAATAATGTGATGTCCCAGTCCGAAATCGAGGCCGGCCGGTTGGTCTACCCGTTTAATGATGTTCTGGTCAGTAAGAATGCGTTTTATCTCGTTTGTCATGACAGTCAGGCTGAACTGGGTAAAATAGCCGCTTTCCGACAATGGATACTGGCGAAAGCGGCGAGCGAACAAGAAAAATTTCGTTTTCGTTACGAACAATAAATGATTGTAGGGTAAAAACATGACCAGCCGTTTTATGCTGATATTCACCGCGATAAGCGGTTTTATCTTTGTTGCTCTGGGCGCCTTTGGCGCGCACGTGTTAAGCCGGTCGTTAGGCGCGGCGGAAATGGCCTGGATTCATACCGGGCTTGAGTACCAGGCCTTCCATACCCTGGCTATTTTGGGTCTGGCGGTGGCGATGCAGCGCCGTATCAGTATCTGGTTTTACTGGAGCAGCGTCTTTATGGCGCTCGGTACCGTTTTGTTCAGCGGCAGTCTCTATTGCCTGGCGCTGTCGCATTTACGCCTGTGGGCGTTCGTAACGCCGGTCGGAGGCGTGAGCTTCCTCGCCGGTTGGGTTTTAATGTTAATTGGTGCAATTCGTCTGAAACGTAAGGGCGTTGTTCATGAATAAGGTTGTCCTCTATTGTCGCCCCGGGTTTGAGAAGGAGTGCGCAGCAGAAATTACCGATAAGGCCTCCCGCCTTGAGGTGTTTGGTTTTGCCCGGGTGAAAGAAGACTCCGGCTATGTCATTTTTGAGTGCTATCAGATGGAAGATGGCGACAAACTGGTGCGTGAACTGCCGTTCAGCTCGCTGGTTTTCGCCCGTCAGATGTTTGTAGCCGGCGAACTGCTGCGCGACCTGCCGCCGGAAGATCGCATCACGCCGATCGTCGGGATGCTGCAGGGCGTGGTCGAGAAGGGCGGCGATCTGCGGGTGGAAGTGGCCGATACCAATGAAAGCAAAGAGCTGATGAGGTTCTGCCGTAAGCTGACGGTACCGCTGCGCGCGGCGCTGCGTGACGCGGGCGTGCTCACTAACTATGAAACGCCGAAGCGCCCGGTGGTGCATGTGTTCTTTATTGCCCCCGGCTGCTGCTATACCGGCTACTCGTACACCACCAACAACTCGCCGTTCTATATGGGGATCCCGCGTCTGAAGTTCCCGTCCGATGCGCCGAGCCGTTCTACGCTGAAGCTGGAAGAGGCGTTTCACGTCTTTATCCCGCAAGATGAGTGGGACGAGCGTCTGGGCAACGGGATGTATGCGGTGGATCTGGGGGCTTGTCCCGGCGGCTGGACCTATCAGCTGGTGAAACGCAACATGTGGGTCTCTTCCGTGGATAACGGCCCGATGGCGCAGAGTCTGATGGATACCGGACAGGTGACCTGGCTGCGTGAAGATGGCTTCAAGTATCGTCCAACGCGCAACAACATCTCATGGATGGTGTGCGATATGGTGGAGAAACCGGCGAAAGTGGCGGCGCTGATGGCGCAGTGGCTGGTGAACGGCTGGTGCCGGGAAACCATCTTTAACCTGAAGCTGCCGATGAAAAAGCGCTATGAAGAGCTGTCGCGTAACCTCGCCTATATCCAGGAACAGCTGGATGAACACGGGGTTAATGCCCAGATCCAGGCGCGCCAGCTGTATCACGACCGTGAAGAAGTGACCGTTCACGTCCGTCGCCTGTGGGCGGCCGTTGGCGGTCGTCGCGACGAACGCTAAGCCCGCGTCGCGTCCCGGATAACGGCTTCGTTATCCGGGTTCTGCCACCATCTGCGCATCCGAAACAATGTGCGTCACATCACAGATGGTCAATCCTGGCCTGTACGATTGCAGGCTACATCACCGGGCGGCTTCGCCCTGTCTGTTACGCCTGGGGGGCCAGCCGCAGCTGCTGTAAATTGCCGTCGAGCTGTAAATCGGTCTGCAGGCGGGCTATCTCGCGGCAGGTAAAGGCCATCTCTTTATGCTCTTCCAGTTTTTTACGCCATTTTTCAGGCACTTCTGCCAGCTGAGCATAGATGCCCTCCAGATCCTGATACTCCGTTAACAGTTGCGCCGCGCTCTTCGGTCCGATTCCGGCGACCCCCGGGACTTTTGAACTGCTTATTCCCGCCAGTCCCCAGTAATCAGGCAACTGCTCCGGCGTGACGCCGAACTCGTTGGCGATGAAAGGGGCGTCCAGCCAGCGTTTCTGAAAGTAGTCGCGGATCAGAATCGTCGGCGACAGCAGCTGGCAATAGCCTTTATCGGTCGAGACGATCGTCGCCTGATGTCCGGCATGGGCGACTTTGCATGCCAGCGTGGCGGCGAGGTCGTCCGCCTCGTTGCCTGCTAAAGCCCAGCAGCGGATCCCGCGCTGCTCAAAGGCCGCGCGCAGGGCGGGCATTTCGGCGTCGAGGGTTTCCGGCATGGGCGCGCGTCCGGCTTTGTATTCCGGCAGGCGCTGGTGTCGCCAGCCCTGCGCGCGATCTTCGTCATCAAAAACCGCCACGGCATGGGTGGGCTGGCTATGAATGATGAGCTGCTCCAGCGCGTGCAGGCAGGTGTCAACGCAGGGGGACCCCTGCACCGCATGAATGCGGCGGATCAGATTGAGTGCGTCGACAATTAACAGATGAACGGCCACAGATACCTCCTGGCGAGCCTGTCGAAACCGGCCCTTATTCACAGAACCTTAAGGGTATCATTGCCGTGGCGGAGAGGCTATCGGCACGGGGTCATTCGGGAAGAGGCGCCGCAAAGAGGCTTACTCGGCGTGCAGCAGCAGGCCCGCTTCGCTGTTGGTGGCCTCGCCGTACCAGACCGCTTCGCGGACTGATACCGGCTTGCCAATCAGACCCAGCGCATAAAAACGGTCGGCAATAGTTTGCTGCGCGCGGATCACTTTGAGGTCCATCATCCGCGGGCGATGGCTGCGGCGGGCCAACGCCAGCGAGAGCGATGCGACGTTAATCCCCAGCTCCGCCGCCAGCAGCCCGGCGGCTTCATCCCGCCGACGATCGATAAACTGCCCGGTTTGCGTCAGCTCGTGCAGCAGGCGCTGCATGATATCGCCGTGGCGCGTCACGTAGTCGCGGCGCGACAGGTAGAACTGATGGTTTTGCACCCGACCTTCGCCGTTGGCCACCACCCGTAGCTCCCCGGTGTGTTCGGCGTCGCTTAACAGCGGATCCCACATCATCCAGGCATCCACCGCCAGATAGTCGCTGGCGGTCAGCGGGTATTTGGGCGGGGTGTAGACAATCCTGACGTCATTTAAGCCCAGCCCCGCCTCCTCGAGAATCTGCAACAGCAGCCAGTGTACGTTTGACCCTTTATTCAGCGCAATACGTTTCCCGCGCAAATCGGCAATTGTGCGGATCGCGCTATGCTGCGGGACAACCATCGCGACGCTTTGCGGCGCGGGCGGTTCCCACGCCACGTACACCAGCTCGCTGTTGCTGGACTGGGCAAAGACCGGCGGCGCTTCGCCGGTGGTGCCAAAATCGATTTCGTGACAGGCGAGGGCGTGCAGCAGCTGCGGTCCGGCGGGAAATTCGCTCCACAACACGCTGACGCCAAGATGGGCGAAGGCGCTCTCCAGACTCTGCCGGGCCTTTAAAATGCCCAGATTGCCAAAGCGCTGATAGCCAATTCGTAACTCGCGGTCGGCGGAAACGGCGCCGGACAGCGGGCGCGGCGGGATTTCTGGTCGCCGACGGCTTTTAATCAGTCCAATGTTGGCCAGCTGCGTGCGTAAGGTATGGCGACTGATGCCCAGCAGCGCCGCCGCCTGACTTTGGTTGTCATCGCAGCGGGCCATCGCCCCGCGGATCAGCGCCCCGGTCATGCGCTCCCACAGCGCCTCGCCGGGTTGGTTAAGCTGCTGATAGATAAAACTATCCAGTTCGTTGTCCGTGGCGGTCGCCGGCGTATCGTGCAACGTGCTCAGCCGCAGCTGCGCGGGCGTGATCTCCTCCTCTTTGCTGAGCAGAACCGCGTTATGCAATGTATTTTCCAGTTCGCGGATATTGCCGGGCCACGGATAGTCCATCAGTCTCGCCAGCGTTTCCGGCGCCAGGCGGCGGGTCGGGCGGCCCAGGCGGCGGGCATATAGCGTTAAAAAGTGATTGGCCAGCTGAGGAATATCCTGGCGGCGCTGGCGCAGCGGCGGCAGCGGCACAATGGCGATATTCAAACGGTAGTAGAGGTCTTCGCGAAAGCGGCGTTCGCGGATCGCCTGGGCTAAATCGACATGGGTGGCGGCGATGACCCGCACATTCACTTTGATGGCCTTGCGCGAACCGACGCGGGTAATTTCCCGCTCCTGCAGCACGCGCAGCAGCTTAACCTGCAGCGGCAGGCTGAGTTCGCCGATCTCATCGAGCAGCAGGGTCCCGCCCTCGGCGGCTTCAAACCAGCCGGGGTGGCTCTGCACCGCGCCGGTAAAGGCGCCTTTTTCATGGCCGAAGAGTTCAGCTTCCGCCAGGCTTTCGGTCAGCGCGCCGCAGTTAACGGCAAGAAACGGCTGGTGGCGACGCGTGCTGTGATGATGAAGATAGCGGGCGACCACCTCTTTACCGGTGCCGGTTTCGCCGACGATCAGCACGGTGGCTTCCGTGGGCGCCAGTTTATCCAGCAGGCTCTGAAACGCTTTCGACGCCGGGTCGATGAGCACGGGCGTATCGGACAGGGATTCAGGATTGAGCATGGCGGACCTCCGTTAAATGACGCTTTGAACTTATCCTTTGCCGGCGGCAGACACCAGAGGGGGACGCCGCCGGTTTGCTGCAAAACCGACAGCGCCCACGCAGGCGCTGACGCATTTGCAACAGCTGAGACGCCGGACGTGTTTTTTAATACATTGATTTTGTTTTATTTATTTTCATCTCGTCGTTGGCACGATAATCGCTAACAGTCATATAACCAAATTAAAACATCTCTTCGATAAATATCGAATATGGTTATATAGGAAATGGATAATGACGCAGAAAGCGAACGATAAGATCAATGTGTTCTGGTTTTTGCCCACCCACGGCGATGGCCGTTATCTGGGCACCACTGAAGGCGGCCGCCCGGTGGATCTACCTTATCTCCAGCAGGTCGCGCTGGCCGCCGATAGCCTTGGCTATTACGGCGTCCTGATTCCGACCGGAAAAAGCTGCGAGGACTCCTGGCTGGTGGCGTCGGCGCTGGCGCCGTTGACCCGTCGCCTGCGTTATCTGGTGGCGGTGCGCCCTGGGCTACAGCCGCCGACGCTGGCGGCGCGAATGGCGGCTACCCTCGATCGTTTGTCGGAGGGGCGGCTGCTGATCAACGTGGTGACCGGCGGCGATCCGGTGGAGAACAAAGGCGATGGGATCTTCCTCAATCACAGTGAACGCTACCAGGTGACCCGCGAATTTCTCGACGTGTACTCCCGTTTGCTGAAAGGCGAAAAGGTGGACTATCGCGGCAAGCATATTCATGTCGAAGGGGCGGAGGTGCTGTTTCCGCCGGTGCAGGAAGATGGCCCGCCGCTCTATTTTGGCGGCTCGTCAGACGACGCCATCGACGTCGCCGCTGAGCATATCGACAGCTACTTAACCTGGGGCGAGCCGCCGGAAAAAGTGGCGGAAAAGCTGGCTATCGTCAGTGAACGCGCCGCCGCCCGTGGACGCACCCTGCAATACGGTATTCGCCTGCACGTGATTGTCCGTGAAACGGAAGAGGAGGCCTGGGCCGCCGCCGACCGGCTGATTGCCCACCTGGATGATGACACCATTGCCCAGGCGCAGAAGATTTTTGCGCGCATGGATTCCGCGGGCCAGGCGCGGATGAGCGCCCTGCACAACGGTTCCCGCGACAATCTGCGTATCGCGCCAAATCTGTGGGCCGGCGTTGGGCTGGTGCGCGGCGGGGCGGGGACGGCGCTGGTGGGCAATCCGCAGCAGGTGGCGGAGCGCATCCGTGAATATCAGGCGCTGGGGATCACTAACTTTATCTTCTCCGGCTACCCGCATCTGGAAGAGGCGCACCGCTTTGCCGAGCTGGTGATGCCGCTGCTGCCGCTGGCCAGCAACGCGCAGCCAAAGGCGCGCGGTGTCAATACCGGGCCGTTCGGTGAAACCATCGGCGGCGATAAGCGCCCGGTAAAACAGGTCAGCGCCAGCTGAGCGGGGGTCGCTATGTTTCGCTTCTTCTTTTATAAGGCGGTGGCCTATGCCCGCTGAACCTCACATCGTTATTGTCGGCGGCGGCTTTAGCGGCGCGGCGGTGGCGATTCATCTGCTTGGCCTGATGCCGCAAGGGCTACGGGTGACGCTGCTGGAGCCGCGTAGCGTTGTTGGCGCAGGCGTCGCCTATTCCACCGCGGAACCCAGCCACCGCATCAACGTGCCCGCCTCGCGGATGCAGTTGGCCGGTGAGGAAGAGGGCGCTTTTGACCGCTGGTACCGTAGTCAGCCTGCTTTTGCTGACGACCCGCAGGCGCGGCGTGAAGACGGCGCGCTGTACCCCCAGCGCGGCCAGTTTGGGCGCTATGTCAGCCAGCGTTTCGCCGCGGCGGTACAGGCGAGCGGCGGACGGCTGGTTCACCTGCGCGAACAGGCGCTGAGCGTTGACGAAAGCGGTCTCATCACCGATACCGGTCGTCGGCTGCAAAGCGATGTGCTGATTCTGGCGACTAGCCATCCGCCGCCGGCGCTGCCGCGGCTGGCGGCGCCGTTTCACGACCATCCGGCGCTGATTGCCAACCCGTGGCGCGCGGACAGTCTGGCGACAATCGCCCCGTATGCGCGGGTGGCGGTGATGGGAACCGGGCTGACGATGGCGGACTGCATCGCCACGCTATCCCGGCTCGGCCACCGCGGACCGATTAGCGCCTTTTCGCGCCACGGTCTGCTGTCCAGGGGCAACACCGGCGGCGCTGCGACGCCCTGGCCGGGCGAGTACGCTCAGGGCTCGCTCCGTCAGCGGCTGCGGCAGGTGCGCGCCGATGTTGCCCGCGCGGCAGAGCAGGGGCTTCCCTGGCAGGTGGTGCTCGACGCGGTGCGCCAGCAGGGACAACACATCTGGCAGAGTCTGACGTTTGCCGACCGTCAGCGCTTCCTGCGTCATCTGCGGCGCTACTGGGATGTGCATCGTTATCGCATTGCGCCGCAGGTCGCCGAGGTGCTTGAGCAACGTCAGCGCGAGGGGAGTCTGAAGGTGCTGGCCGCACGGCTGACGGCGCTGGAGAGCGAAGCGCGTTCTCTGAGACTGACCCTGACCGCGCGCGAAGGTGCGCGCATCGCCCTGACGGTCGATAGCCTGATTCTGACGACCGGCCCGGCCCACGGCGGGCTGATCGACAGCCAGCCGCTGCTGCGCGAGCTGGCCCGGCGCGGTCTGATTCGCGTCGATAAGCTGGGTCTTGGGCTGGACGTTGATGCTCGCTCCCGGGCGATTGGCCGAGAGGGGCGCGCGTTGCCCAATCTGCTGATCTCTGGCCCGGCGGCGCGCGGCTATTTTGGCGAACTGATGGGGCTGCCGCAGGTGGCCGACCATGCCGCCGCCGTCGCCGCTGAAGCTTTACAGGCGCTGGGGATTGGGCAATTCGCCCGATGTCCCACGATCTAACCCCCATTCCCCCTTTTTCTTTGATGTATTAAGCGTGCGTTCCGTTGAAGGAATGCACCGTGGAGAGCCCTATGTCATCACAACGTGAAATTCGCCTGAATGCTTTTGATATGAACTGCGTCGGCCACCAGTCGCCGGGTCTGTGGACCCATCCGCGCGACCGCTCCTGGCAGTATAAGGACCTTGATTACTGGGTTGACCTGGCGCGCCTGCTGGAACGCGGTAAGTTCGACGGCCTGTTTATTGCCGACGTACTGGGGATTTATGACGTACTGAATGGCAACGGCGATGCCGCCATTCGCCAGGCGACGCAGGTGCCGGTGAACGATCCGCTGGCGTTGATTACCCCGATGGCGCTGGTGACGGAGCATCTGGGCTTTGGCCTGACCGCGTCGCTGTCGTTTGAGCACCCGTACCCGTTTGCCCGCCGTCTCTCGACCCTTGATCACCTGACCAAAGGCCGGGTGGGCTGGAACATCGTCACCTCGTATCTGGAAAGCGGGGCGCGCAACATTGGTCATCAGGCGCAGACTGATCACGATGCGCGCTATGACTACGCCGATGAGTATCTCGACGTGGTTTATAAGCTGCTGGAAGGGAGCTGGGAGGATGGCGCGGTGCTGCGCGATCGCGAGCGGGGGATCTTCAGCGATCCGCAAAAAATTCATCCGATCAACCACCAGGGCAACTTCTTCACCGTGCCGGGGATCCACCTCTGCGAACCGTCGCCGCAGCGCACGCCGGTACTGTATCAGGCCGGCGCCTCCAGCCGGGGTAAACAGTTTGCCGCCGGTCACGCCGAGTGCGTGTTTGTCGCCGCGCCGTCGAAAGTGCTGCTCAAAAAGACGGTGGCGGATATTCGCCGCCGCGCCGCCGAAGCCGGACGCGACCCGCGCAGCATCCTGATTTTCAACCTGCAAACGGCGATCGTCGGTGAAACTGACCGCGAGGCGCAGGCCAAATGGCAGGAGTATAAATCGTACGTCAGCTATGAAGGGGCGCTGGCGCTGATCTCCGGCTGGACCGGGATCGACTTCGGCCAGTATCAGCCGGATCAGGTGCTGAAATACCTGCATACCAACGCCATTCAGTCGGCGGTTGAAGCCTTTTCCACCGCCGATCCCGATCGCCAGTGGACGGTACAGGCGCTGGCCGACTGGGTCGGCATTGGCGGCTTCGGCCCGCTGATTGTCGGCAGTGCGCAAACCGTCGCCGACGAGCTGCAATCGTGGGTTGAGGAGACCGATGTTGACGGTTTCAACCTGGCGTATGCCGTTACCCATGAAACCTTCCGCGATGTGGTGGAACTGCTTATTCCCGAACTGCAAAAACGCGGCGTCTTTAAGCAGGAGTATCGCGAAGGCACCCTGCGCGAAAAACTGTTTGGCGCCGGGCCACGGCTGGTGGCGCCGCATCCGGGCGCCGGATACCGGCGTGGCGCCCGCATCGACGTCGGGACAGAGGAGAAGGTGACATGATCGAAATTGACAACCTGCATAAAAGCTATCGTACCGCAGACGGGCGGGTCAGCGAGGTGCTGAAGGGGCTGTCGCTGCGGGTGCCGACCCGCTCGATCACCGCGGTGGTCGGGCCGAGCGGCGCGGGAAAATCGACCCTCGCGCGCCTTATCAGTCTGCTGGAGCGCCCCGACAGCGGCAGTATTCGGGTTAACGGCAACGACCTGTCGTTGCTCAGCGGCGAGGCGCTGCGTCGCGAGCGACGCACCATTGGCACCGTTTTTCAGTCCTCCGCGCTGCTCAGCCGTAAAACGGCCTGGCAGAATATCGCCCTGCCGCTGGAATATCTCGGGGTGGTTGAACGCGATATTAAAGCCCGCGTCGGCGAATTGCTGGAGAGCGTGGGGCTGAGTCATAAGGCGGATGCCTGGCCGGCGCAGCTCTCCGGCGGCCAGCGCCAGCGGATTGCTATTGCGCGTGCGCTGGCGCTGCGCCCGTCAGTGCTGCTGGCGGATGAGGCCACTTCGGGGCTGGATCCGCAGGCCACCGCAACGGTGCTGAATTTGCTCAAACGCCTGCGCGATGAATACCGCCTGGCGATCGTGCTGATCACCCACGAGATGGATGCGGTACGGGCGGCGGCGGATGCGGTGGCGGAAATTCGCGATGGCGCGATTGTCCAGTCCGGCCAGGTGAAAGAGCTGCTGGCGCGCCCGGATTCGCTGCTGGGCCAGCAGCTGCTGCCACTCTCTCCGGTTACGGTCGCCAGCGATCTGCTGTTGCGGCTGAGCTATCGCTGGGATGTTCCGGTGGCGACCGACTGGATCAGTCGTCTGAGCCAGCAGTTCGCCCTGCAGATAGATGTGCTCGGGGGGCACGTTGAGTTGATCAACGACCGGCTGGCGGGAAGGCTTCAGGTGGGCGTGCGTTTCCAGGGCGAGCGGCTGCCGCCGTCGAGGGTGCTGGCGCTGCTGGCCCAGCTTGGTATCGCGGCGCAGGTGCTGGATGGCGCGCCGGAACTCAAGGAGGCGGTATGAAACCCACGGTGATAAGCCAGGATACCCCCTGGAGCGAGATCCATACGCTGCTGCTGCCCGCGTATGGCGAAACCTGGCTGATGGTGGCCATTGTGATGCTGTTTGTGGTGACCCTTGGCGGGGTGGTCGGGGTGGTGCTGTTCAATGCCTCGCCGCGCGGATTATTCCCGCATGTCGCGCTGTACCGGGTACTGAACTGGCTGGTGAATATGGGGCGCTCTCTGCCGTTTCTGGTGCTGATGGCGGCGATTATTCCCTTCACCTTCTGGCTCACCGGGACGACGATCGGCATCCCGGCCGCTGTGGTGCCGATGATTGCCGCCGGGGTGCCGTTTTTTGGCCGGCTGGTGGAAAACGCGCTGCGCGAACTGCCGGCGGAGGTCACCGCCGTGGGGATCGTCTGCGGCGGCTCGCGCTGGCAAATTATCCGCAGCGCCCAGTTGAGCGAAGCCCTGCCGGCGCTGGTGGCGGCAGTGACGCTAAATCTGGTCTCAATGATCGAATATTCCGCGATTGCCGGCACCATCGGCGCGGGAGGCATCGGTTATCTGGCGGTGGTTTACGGCTACCAGCGCTTCGACAACCACATCATGATCGCCACCATTATTGTGCTGATCGCCACGATTCAGCTGATTCAATTTTTCGGTGACCGCCTGGTCACCAAACTTCGCCACACGCAGGGGATCGCTTCATGACAACAGAACCGTTTGAATTACGTAAGGCCCGTCGCTGGCCGTGGCTGGCGGCGCTGCTGGTGATAGTGGCGCTGGCCGTCGCCTTCTGGTGGTGGCGGGGACAGGCCCAGTCGCAGCAGGTGGTGTTTGGCACCACCCTGAAAATCCACTATGAACCGGCGATGGCCGGCGAACAGAGAATTATCGAGTACATCGGCCAGCATATTGCGCCGGATTATGGCCTCAAGCTGGAGGCGGTGGGCGTGCAGGATCCGGTGCAGGCGGATCGCGCGGTGGCGCAAGGGGAGTACGCCGGAACCATCTATCAGCATCAATGGTGGCTGAAGCAGGTGGTGGATGCCAACGGCTTCGCGCTTTCCACCACGGTGCCGGTGTTCCAGTGGGCCTTTGGCATCTACTCCGATCGCTATAAATCGGTTAAGGATCTGCCGAACGGGGCGACGATCGTGGTGCCGGATGACGGCGCTAACCAGGGGCAGGCGCTGTGGCTGCTGCAGCGTATTGGCCTGATTACGCTCGACCCGGCGGTGGAGCCGCGTACGGCGAAGCTGAAAAATATCGTCGGCAACCCGCATCAGTTTCATTTCAAAGAGCTGGACCTGTTAACCATGCCGCGGGCGCTTAATTCGGTGGATGCGGCAATCGGCTATGTCTCGCAGTTTGATGCCGGAAAAGTGCTGCGCGAGAAGGGCATCTTATTCCCGCCTGCGCCGCGGACTTTTGCGTCGCAGTTGGTTATCGGGACGCCTTATCTGTCGCAGGAGAATATCGTCAAATTGCAGCAGGCGTTTTCCGACCCGCGCATTCAGAGCTGGTTGAAAACCACCGACGACCCGCTGGTTAAGGATGTGCTGGTGCCGGTTTCTGCGGAATAAGTTTGCCAATCGATGACCTTGCAGGACGGGCGAAAGCACGTCCTGATTTTGTTGTTTTATTTTTTTAACTTATTGAATATATTGATTTTTATATGCGTTTTTGTTGGTTTCACTTTATCGTCTGACGGCCTATAACTGCGATCACCTGCACAACATAATAAGGTGAAAACATGAGTACGCTGTCTGTTGATAATCCCGGCGTGGCCTCCGCTCCGGTGAGTAGCGTCGGGGATGTGGCGCGGCTGATCAATTCGGGCAAGGAACAGGCTAAATATGCGCGGATGATTGTCTTCCTCGCTCTCGGCGGCGTCTTTCTCGACGCCTATGATCTCACCACCCTCTCCTACGGCATCGATGACGTAGTGCGTGAATTCCAGCTCTCGCCGCTGCTGACCGGCCTGGTCACCTCATCGATCATGGTGGGTACCATTATTGGCAACGTGATCGGCGGCTGGCTGACGGATAAATATGGCCGCTATTCGGTGTTTATGGCCGACATGCTGTTTTTCGTCGTCTCGGCCATCGCTGCGGGTCTGGCCCCCAACGTCTGGGTGCTGATTGGCGCGCGTTTCCTGATGGGCATCGGCGTGGGTATCGATCTGCCGGTCGCTATGTCCTATCTCGCTGAATTTTCGCGTTTTACCGGCAAAGGTAATAAAGCGGCGCGCCTCGCCGCCTGGTGCCCGATGTGGTACGCCGCCTCGACGGTCTGCTTTCTGATTATTTTCGGCCTCTATTTCCTGCTGCCACAGGAGCACCTCGACTGGCTGTGGCGCGCCTCGCTGCTGTTTGGCGCCGTTCCGGCGCTGCTGATTATCGCCGTGCGCAGCAAGTTTATGAATGAGTCGCCGCTGTGGGCGGCAAACCAGGGGGACCTGACTTCAGCGGTGAGGATTCTGCGCGACTCTTACGGCATTGCCGCCCATGAGGCGCCGGCTGAACATCGCGCGCCGCCGCCGAAAGTGAGCTTCCGGGTACTGTTCGAAAAACCGTACCGCGAACGTACTATCGTCGCCGGGGTGATGAATATCTGTATCGCCTTTGAGTACACCGCCATCGCTTTCTTCCTGCCGTCGATTCTCGCCCGGTTTCTCGGCGCCGGGGTGTTTGAAACCCTCTCCGCCTCGCTGGGACTGAATGCGCTGTTTGCCTTTACCGGCGGGTTGCTGGGGATGCATCTGGCGTGGAAATACCCGTCGCGCCATGTGGCGATTGCCGGGTTTGCGCTGCAATTTATCGCCCTGATTGTCCTTGCCCTCGTCGGGCAGCCGCAGGCCACCGTCGGCGTAGTGCTGGCGATTGCGATGCTTGGGCTGTGGCTGTTTGCCGAGGGGTTTGGCCCCGGCGCGCAGCTGATGATTTATCCGGCGCTCTCCTATCCCACCGCGATTCGCGCCACCGGCGTCGGTTTCAGCCGGGCGCTCTCCGGGATCGGCAGCGCGCTGGCGCTGTTTGTGCTGCCGCTGCTGCAGGCCTCTCTCGGCACGCAAATGTTCTGGGTGGTGTCGCTGGCCGCCATTATTCCGATTTTCTTCCTGCTTGCGGTCCGCCACGAGCCGACGCGTCACGATATTGACGACAGCCACCATTGAGGAACAGATTATGACATTACTCTCTACCGGCACCGATTATGAACAGCTGGCCGCGGCTTTCCGGCCAATTTTTTCCCGTATTGCGCAGGGGGCGGCGAACCGCGAACAGCAGCGTATTTTGCCCGATGAGCAGATTCGCTGGCTGAAGGAGGCGGGGTTTGGCACGCTGCGCATTCCGCGGGAAAAGGGCGGCTGGGGCGCATCGCTGCCGCAGTTGATTGCCCTGTTGATTGAGCTGGCCCAGGCTGACTCCAACCTGCCGCAGGCGCTGCGCGCCCATTTTGCCTTTGTTGAAGACCGTCTGAATCAACCGGACTCCGCGCAGCGCGATCGCTGGTTTCAACGTTTTCGCGACGGTGAGCTGGTGGGCAGCGGCTGGACCGAAACGGGCGGGGTTAAACTTGGGGAGGTGATGACCCAGGTGACGCCGGATGACCACGGCTGGCGTTTAAACGGCGAGAAGTTTTACAGCACCGGAACGCTGTACGCCGACTGGATTGATGTTTTTGCCCGCCGCAGCGACAACCACGGCGACGTCATCGCGCTGGTCAGCACCCGGCAGAATGCCGTTGAGCGGGAGGATGACTGGGATGGCTTTGGTCAGCGTCTGACCGGCAGCGGTACCACCCGCTTTAAGCAGGCGCAGGTTGAGCAGGAGCATGTCTATGATTTTGCTGAACGCTTTCGCTATCAGACCGCCTTTTATCAGCATATCTTACTGGCGACGCTGGCGGGAATCGGCCTGGCGGTAGAGCGCGACGCGGCCGAGGGGGTGAAAAAACGCCGCCGCATGTACAGCCACGGCAATGCCGCCGTGCCGCGCGACGATCCTCAGGTGCTGCAGGTGGTGGGGCAAATCAGTAGCTGGGCGTGGGCGACCCGCGCGGCGGTACTGCAGGCGGCGGAGTCTTTGCAGCAGGCCTATATTGTTCATGCCAGCGGCGATGAGGCGCTGATTGAGCAGCGCAACCGGCTGGCGGAGGTCGAAGCGGCGCAGGCGCAGGTGGTTGCCAGCGAGTGGGTGCCGCGCGCGGCGACCGAGTTGTTCAACGCCCTCGGCGCGTCGGATACCCGGGTGGGGAAAGCGCTCGACAGGCACTGGCGCAACGCGCGCACCGTGGCCTCGCATAACCCGGTTATCTACAAAGCGCGCAATATCGGCAACTGGCTGGTCAACGGCGAAGCGCCGACCTTTATCTGGCAGATTGGCGATGGCGAAAAGGCGCAGGGTTAGCAAGAGGGAAGGCGACGGGGAGGCCCGTCGCCGGCAAGGGTTATTTATCCTGCGACCAGCTGGCGCTGCGCACGTCCACTTTCACCGGCAGCAGGCCGATACGGGTGAAGGTATCCGCCAGCGCCTGCTGCTCGTTATACACTTCAGGCGTCATGCGTTCAGCGCCGTAGGGCAGGCGGGCAAGGGCTTTCAGCCAGATAGCCTTGTCCAGCCCGGTTGAGGTTGACAGAATGCCGGCGGCATCCTCCTGGTGGGTGTTGGCCCAGTCGCTTAGCTGACTTAACTCATCCACCACCTGTTTTGCCGTCTCAGGGTAGTTTTCGGCAAATTTGCGGCTGGCGAGATAGAAGGTGTAGTGCGGCACCAGCCCTTCAGCGTTGCGGAGCTGTCGCGCCCTGGCATTGGTTTCGACTTCGGCAAGGTACGGATCCCAGATAACCCACGCATCAATGGCCCCGCGCTGGAAAGCGGCGCGGGCATCGGCCGGAGGCAGGTAAACCGGAGTGATATCTTTATAGCTCAGTCCGGCTTTTTCCAACGCGGCGACCAGCAGGTAGTTGACGTCAGAGCCTTTATTCAGCCCCACGCGCTTGCCTTTCAGGTCGGCCACGTTGTGAATCGTCGAGTTTTCCGGCACCACGATGGCTTCAGTTTTGGGGTTGGCCGGCGAGTGCGCGAGGTAGACCAGATCCGCCTGTGCCGCCTGGGCAAAGGCCGGCGGCGCATCGCCGGTGGCCGCCAGGTCAATACTGCCGACGTTCAGCCCTTCCAGCATCTGCGGGCCGGCGGGAAATTCAATCCAGCGCACGGCGATTCCCTGCTTTTTGAAGCTTTCATCAAGGGTGCCGCGATATTTCAACAGGGCGAAGATATTGGCCTTCTGGTAGCCGATGTTGACGGTTTCCGGCGCTTTCGCCAGCGCGGAAGTGGATAAGCCAGCCAGCAGTAGCAGCGCGGCGCGGGATAATCTGTGCATGATTCGTTCTCCTTGAGCGGTTTTGCGTAAGGTAACAAATCGTCTTTATAACCAATAAATAACTAAATTATCATTTATATAACATAAATGAAGGGGGAGGCGGGGAGAGGAGAGCCCGGCATGCCGTAGCATACCGGGAGGGGGCGTTAATCGCAGGCGACGATTTTCATCGCCAGGCCACCGCGCGAGGTTTCGCGGTACTTGGCGTTCATATCTTTACCCGTTTCGTACATGGTTTCGATGACCTTATCGAGGCAGACGCGCGGTTCGCTGGTACGGCGCAGCGCCATTCGCGCGGCGTTGACCGCTTTGACGGCGGCGATGGCGTTACGTTCGATACAGGGAACCTGTACCTGGCCGGCAACCGGATCGCAGGTCAGACCCAGGTTATGTTCCATGCCGATTTCCGCCGCGATGCACACCTGGCCGGGGCTGCCGCCCAGCAGTTCCGTCAGGCCGGCCGCCGCCATTGAGCAGGCTACGCCGACCTCGCCCTGGCAGCCGACTTCGGCGCCGGAAATCGAGGCGTTCATCTTATACAGCGAGCCGATAGCGCTGGTTACCAGCAGGTAACGCGCCAGCGAATTGGCATTCACCTTGCGGATAAACTTGTCGTAATAGGCCAGCACCGCCGGCACGATGCCGCAGGCACCGTTGGTGGGCGCGGTCACTACGCGTCCACCGGCGGCATTCTCTTCATTGACCGCCAGCGCAAACATGTTGATCCAGTCAACCACCGCCATCGGGTCGCTGTTGGTATTGTCCTGGCTGACCAGCATCCGGCGCAGGGCGGCGGCGCGACGCGGTACCCGCATCTTGCCTGGTAGTACGCCTTCAGTGGTGATCCCGCGCTCAATACCGCTGCTCATCACTTCCCAGACGGCGGCGAAGTGCTGTTCCAACTGCTCTTTGCTGTGCAATGCCAGTTCGTTTTGCATCATCAGACCGGAAAGCGAGAGCCCGCTTTCGCGGCAGTGTCTTTGCAGGTCGGCCGCATTTTTGTACGGGTAAGGCACCACGGGCGGCGCTTCATTGCTCTGGCCGAAATGTTGTTCATCGACAATAAACCCACCGCCGATGGAGTAGTAAGTCTGGCTGTAGAGAACCTTGTCGCCGCCCAGGGCGGTGATGCGCATCCCGTTCTCATGCAGCGACAGGTTATCGGCATGGAAATTCATGCACTGGTCAACCGGGAATTCAACTTCCTGCTGACCGTTTGCCAGCATCAGGCTGCCGTGGGTGTTGACGTCCTGAATAAATGCCGGGATGGCGTCGATATCAACGCTGTCAGGCAGGTTGCCCGCCAGGCCCATAATAATTGCGATGTCGGTATGGTGGCCTTTACCGGTGAGGGAAAGGGAGCCGTAAACGTCGACAACGACTTTGGTGACGTCGGCAAGCAGCCCGCGGGCGATAAGATCGTCCGTGAATTGCTTGCCCGCTTTCATGGGGCCAACGGTATGGGAGCTGGAAGGGCCAATGCCGATTTTAAAAATATCGAATACGCTGATCATGTTGCATCCAGTACTGTCGGGGAGCGCGCCGCCTGCTGGCGGCGCGGGGGGAGAGATTAGCTGAACAGAGAGTAGAAAATCGCGGAGATAGCAATCAGGCCCATGAGCACCACGAAGACGTTGCTGATGTGGCCGCTGTATTTGCGCATGGCCGGGACTTTCTGAATGGCATACATCGGCATCAGGAACAGAATCATCGCGATAATCGGGCCGCCGAGGGTTTCGATCATCCCGAGGATGCTTGGGTTCAGCGTCGCCACAATCCAGGTGGTCACCAGCATGAACAGCGCCGTGATTTTGTTCAGTTTATTGATTTCGATGGATTTGCCTTTACCGCGCAGGGATTTAATCACCATGCCGTTAAAGCCTTCACGGGCGCCCAGGTAGTGGCCGAGGAAGGATTTAGTGATGGCGATCATCGCGATGATCGGCGCCATCCAGGCAATGACCGGTGCGTTAAAGTGGTTCGCCAGGTAAGACAGAATCGAGATGTTCTGCGCTTTTGCCTCCGCCAGGTCGGCCGGAGACAGGCTCAGTACGCAGCTGAAGACGAAGAACATCACGGTCAGTACCATCATGATATGAGCGCGAGCCAGGATGCTGGAGCACTTCTTCTCTGCGTCCTGACCGTACTCTTCACGCTTCGCCACGGCGAAGGAAGAGATGATCGGCGAGTGGTTAAAGGAGAAGACCATCACCGGAATCGCCAGCCAGAGAGTCATCCACAGACCATTGCCGCTAAAGGTGCTGCTGCTCAGGGAGAGGGTTTCCAGCGCCGCGCCGTTCCACTGAGGAATCAGGTACAGCGCGAGGATCATCAGCGCGACAACGAACGGGAACACCAGAATACTCATCGCTTTCACAATCATCTGCTCGCCGAAACGCACGATGGTCATCATGCCCACAATCAGAATCAGCGACAGGATCGCACGCGGCGGTGCGGTCATCTGCAGCTGGTGGGTCATAAAGCTCTCGACGGTATTGGTAATCGCCACGCTATACACCAGCAGAATCGGGTAGATGGCGAAGAAGTAGAGCAGAGTAATCAGTTTGCCTGCGCCGATACCGAAGTGCTCTTCCACCACTTCCGTGATGTTTTCCCCCGGATTCTTACCGGAAAGGACAAAACGGGTCATTCCGCGGTGGGCGAAAAAGGTCATCGGGAAGGCAAGAATTGCCATGATGATCAGGGGGATCATGCCGCCGACACCGGCATTAATCGGCAGGAACAACACGCCCGCACCGATTGCCGTACCGTACAGCCCCAGCATCCACATGGTATCTGTTTTGCGCCATCCGCTACGGGTTTCGCCCGATACGATAGTGCTGGTTTGAGTGGTTTCCATCTGTATCTCCTGGATGAAGCGACCAAATATAATGATTAAAATCAATTAAGTAATATGAAATGCGTTCGATTACGGTTTTTTAATGATTTTCTCCGTAACAAGTGGGGCGGAAAGATACATTTATCTGCTAAATGCATCAGTGATCGCGATCCCAATTGCAATAATCCACTTTCTGGGTGGGTATTTTTAGTTCAACAGTCTGTATCTGGTGATCAGCCAGGTATTTGTGGCGCGAAGGCTACCATTTACAGGATATGAGATAAAAGGAGGGAGGCTTAATAACGATGTTTTTACTGTAAAAATGAGATACTGGCGATGTTTTCACGTTTAAATGACTTTTTATCAGTGATATTTATTGCTTTTTACGTAAACGCAAACGATTGGCTTTGTAAGAATGTTACAAAGCATTCTTAAAATATATGGATCAATGGGAGCCTGGGCCGGGGAAGTTCAAGAGGCTAAAGGGAGTTTAAGATGGCAAGAAAAGGAGAAAGCGGATTACGCCAGCGCGTGCCGTAATCCGCAATGACGGGTTAACCCGCTATCAGGAACCGATTTCGTAGCAAGGGATATAAGCGGTGCCGCCCGGCAGCTTCATACGGTGCTGGGCGACGAAGCCTTGCAGCAGGTCGTCCATCCGACGCATCATCTCCGGATCGCCGTGCAGCTTGTAAGGGCCGAATTTTTCAATCGCCTGGATACCCACCTCTTTGACGTTGCCGGCCACGATGCCGGAGAACGCGCGTCGCAGGTCTGCTGCCAGCAACTCGACCGGCTGATCGGGATAAAGCTTGAGGTTGGCCATGTTTTCGTGCGTCGGATCGAAGGGCATTTGCAGATCCGGGGTGATACGAATCGACCAGTTAAAGCTGTAGGCATCGTCGGTTTCCCGGCGGCTCTCTTTCACCAGCGGCATCGCTTTCTTCATCTGGCGCGCCACTTCGCTGGCGTCGTCGATGATAATGCGATAGTGGCGACGCGCCGATTCGCCCAGCGTATGGACGATGAACTCATCCAGCACGCGGAAATAGTCGGCGCTCTCTTTTGGACCGGTGAGGATCAGCGGCAGGACCTGCGATGTGTTGGCCGGGTGCATTAGAATCCCCAGCAGATAAAGCAGCTCTTCCGCGGTGCCGACGCCGCCCGGGAAGATAATAATGCCGTGGGCGATACGGACAAACGCCTCAAGACGTTTTTCGATATCCGGCATGATCAGCAGTTCGTTAACCAGCGGGTTAGGCGGCTCGGCGGCGATAATTGATGGCTCGGTCATGCCGATAAAGCGGCTGTCTTTGTAACGCTGCTGGGCGTGGCCGACCGCGGCGCCTTTCATCGGCGCTTCCATCGCGCCTGGACCGCAGCCGGTGCAGATATTCAGTTCGCGCAGACCCAACTGAGTCCCGACGCGACGGGCGTACAGATATTCGTTTTCGTTAATTGAGTGGCCGCCCCAGCAGACGATCATATTCGGCGCTTCGCCGACGTGCAGCGCACGGGCGTTACGCAGAATAGAGAACACCAGGTTGGTGATATGCACTGAACTTTCGAGGTCGAGATTCGGGAAACGCACGGTGTTGTGAATCTGCCCGTAAACGAACAGGATATCGCGCAGTACGGCAAACAGGTTGGCCTGCAGGGAGCGGATAATGCGCCCGTCAACAAAGGCCTCTTCCGGGGGATTAATCAGTTCCAGCTTCACGCCGCGTTCACGACGCAGCACGTTGATATCGAAGTTTTCAAAACGAGACAGCAGCTCCTTGCTGTTATCGGTCAGGCTCCCCGAGTTGAGTACAGCAAGCGAGCAGTTACGAAAGAGTTGATAGAGATCACTGCTGGCGGTGCGTTTAAGCATATCCACTTCCAGCTGTGACAGCATATCCATTGAACCAAGCGGGCTAACGTGTGTAATCAAGTGAACTCCTTACAGGACGATTATCGTCTTCCTGTGATTACAATAGCCTTGCTGATGGCGTTTTCACAACCTTGCGCGCGGGTTAACGCACGCAAATTGTGAAAATGTTTATTATTGCCGCGCGAGGCGACCGGTGGCCGGAACAAAATCGGTGTTGCTGCGCCACGGGTTGATGTCCAGGCCGCCGCGTCGCGTGTAGCGCGCATAAACGGAAAGGGTTTCCGGCTGGCAGAAACGTTGAATATCGTTGAAGATGCGCTCTACGCACTGCTCGTGGAATTCGTTGTGGTGACGGAACGACACCAGGTAGCGCAGCAGCTTTTCGCGATCGATTCTGGAACCGCGGTACTGAATTTGCACCGAACCCCAGTCCGGCTGATGGGTAATCAGGCAGTTGGACTTCAGCAGATGGCTGACCAGCGTCTCCTCGACGACTTTGCCGCTTGCGGCATCCTGCAGATAGTCGGCGCTGAACTGGTAGTTATCGATTTCAATATCCTGAAAGTCGATGCAGGTGCCGTGCAGATGTGCGACCGGCTGGCCTTCGAGTTCGTCGAGGCGATAGAGTGAAACCGTGACTTCCCCCTGCGCGCAGGCGCTGAGATCGTGCGTCAGCGTCGCCTGAACCTCATGCCAGCTGGCAAAACGGGTCTGGTTAAAGCTGTTGAGATAGAGCTTAAAGCTCTTCGACTCGACCAGGTTCACGGTGGTGTCATTGAGTTCAACATGGCCCACGGCGACCTGCGGCAGCCCTTTAGCGTTGAGCCAGGAGAGTTCGTACAGCGTCCAGATATCGCCACCGTGAAAAGGCAGATTGTCCGCGTGCAGGCCCAGCGGATCGCGGTTCAGACTGCGCGGTACGCCCTGTAGCAGCGAGGCATCGTAAGTATCGCGGTAATCGGTTGATTTACCGAGCGTCAGGCCAGCGAGCGCCTGATGATTATCGTAAGAAGACATGTTTCACCATAGTAAAGCGGGTACACTATACGCCAAGTGTATCCTGTCTGACGTGAAGAGAGAAACCGGTGGACTATCAAACCGCAGAAGCGCTGCAAGCCTTCACCCAACGTTATTGCGCTGCCTGGCAGCAGCAGCGCGCCAGCCTGCCGCGTAGCGAAGAGCTTTATGGCGTACCGTCACCCTGCATCAGCGCGACGGACGACGACGCCGTTTTCTGGCAGCCGCAGCCTTTTACCGCGGAACAAAATATCAGCGCGGTTGAACGGGCACTGGATATTGTGGTACAACAGCCGATTCACAGTTATTATACCACTCAGTTCGCTGGCGATATGGCCGCGCGTTTTGCCGGTGAGACGATGCTGCTGCTGCAAACCTGGAGTCCGGATGACTTCCGGCGCGTGCAGGAGAATTTAATCGGCCATCTGGTGGTGCAAAAACGGCTGAAGCTGTCGCCAACGCTGTTTATCGCCACGCTTGAGAGCGAACTGGAGGTCATTTCGGTGTGCAATCTGAGCGGCGAAGTGCTTAAAGAGACGCTCGGCACGCGTAAACGCACCACTCTTTCGCCTTCCCTGGCAAGCTTCCTTGAGCAGCTTGAGCCGGTGCTGTAATCCATTTTTCCCCACCCGTTTGTGAGAGATCTCTTACAAGACCTGTAAGAGATCGTCATCATTTAAGCCAATTTTCCGAAGCTTTATTTCTTATAAATCAATACAATTCAGTGAGTTATTCTTCCTTTTGCCTGTTCAGCCAGGGATTAACCTTAAGAGATTCTCTTAAGAAGGCTTGTAAGACGAAGCGGAATCAGGGATCCTATGTGTGTCGACAGGAAGTCGCGAAATGAAGTGAACATCAGGATGATGACTCTTCATGCAGGACCCGCCGGGAAGGCGTTGCAAGGACAGGCTTCAGGATGAAGCGCAGGATAACGCAGGAACGCGTAAAGGACACCTCCAGGATGGAGAATGTGAGCCGCTCATGATGAACGGTGGATCAGGAAGATCGGGACAGACTTAAGGATAAGTGATTTCACATCGGGGTGGTGTGGGAGCAGGATGCACAGGTTTACGGATGAACATGGTCAGGAGACCTCAGGAAAAGTTTTCATGGACGAGCAGGGAGCACCAATGTAGCTGGATTGCTGCAAAACGAACCGGGAGCACTGTTTATACAGTGCTCCCTTTTTTTATGCCTGTTTTTTATTGCAGCGCCTTTGGCCGGGGCATTTGAGCGAAGGCCGCATCGCCTGGGACAGCTTCAGGCCATGCCGGGCAACGAGTCTGGCCCGTGCCGCCCTGGCGCATGACCGCGCGCGTTGTCATGTGCCGGGCGCCATGATTTTGAGTAGTTTTCGCCGCTGTATTTGCTATCCTGCGTCCGGTTTACAACTCATCGAGGTTTCCCATGACTCTTCACCTTAGCGTGCGCGAGCGTTTGCACGCCCTTGAAGCGCTGCTGCGCGAAACGGACCACTGGCAAGAAAATGCGCCGGAAAGCGGCGCTTTTGCCAGCCAACAGCCTTTCTGTATGGACACGCTTGAACCGCTGGAGTGGCTGCAGTGGGTCCTGATCCCTCGTATGCACCACTTACTCGATAGCGAACAGCCATTGCCGCAGGATTTCGCCGTTGCGCCCTACTATGAGATGGCTCTCGATGCCGCGCATCCGCTGCGCGAGCGGGTACTGGCTGAGCTGCTGCTGCTGGATACGTTATTTGCCGGTGATGACGCCTGATGCTGGAGATTATCTATCAGGATGAGTGGCTGGTGGCGGTGAACAAACCCTCCGGCTGGCTGGTTCATCGCAGCTGGCTGGACCGCGATGAAAAAGTGGTGGTGATGCAAACCGTGCGTGACCAGATTGGTCAGCATGTGTTTACCGCCCATCGCCTTGACCGCCCGACGTCGGGTGTCCTGCTGATGGGGCTGTCGAGCGAAGCGGGAAGGCGCCTGTCTCAACAGTTTGAGCAGCATCAGATACAAAAGCGCTACCACGCGGTGGTGCGCGGCTGGCTGACCGACGAAGCGGTGCTCGATTACCCGCTGGTGGAAGAGCTGGATAAAATCGCCGATAAATTTGCCCGTGACGATAAAGAACCCCAGCCGGCGGTTACGCGCTATCGCGGAATGGCGACCGTCGAAATGCCGGTGGCCACCGGACGTTATCCGACGACGCGCTACAGCCTGGTTGAGCTGGAGCCTGAAACCGGGCGTAAACACCAGCTGCGCCGCCACCTTTCCCATTTACGTCACCCGATTATCGGCGACAGTAAACACGGCGATCTCCGGCAAAACCGCAGCGCCGCAGAGCATTTTTCCGTTGACCGCTTGATGCTTCACGCCAGCCAGCTATCGTTAACGCATCCCTTTACCGGCGAGCCGTTGACGATCCGTGCGGGCCTTGACGAGGTCTGGATGCGGGCGCTGTCGCAGTTTGGCTGGCGCGGCCTTCTGCCGCTAAATGAAAGGGTTGAGTTTGCTGACGACAGCGGTCAGGATGAAGAAATTGAGGTCAATTCAGGGAGATAATCATGGCAGATATCGGTATTTTTGTAGGCACGATGTATGGAAACGCGCTGCTGGTGGCCGAAGAGGCTGAAGCCATTCTGAGCGGTCTCGGGCATAAAGCGAAGGTGTTTGAAGACCCGGAGGTTCAGGACTGGGAGCCGTACAGCGGCAAATATGTGCTGGTCGTCACCTCCACCACCGGTCAGGGCGATCTGCCGGACAGCATCGTCCCGCTGTATGAAGGGATGAAAGACATGTACCAGCCGCACCTGCGCTACGGGATTATCGCGCTTGGCGATAGCACCTACGCTAACTTTTGCGGCGGCGGTAAGACCTTCGATGCATTGCTGCAGGAGCAGGGCGCCAGACGTATCGGCGACATGCTGATGATCGATGCCAGCGAGGACCCTGAACCCGAGAGCGTGTCTAACCCATGGGTTGAACAGTGGGCGAGCCTGCTCGAATAAACCAATCCATCAACGGATAAAAGTTGCGCCCTCTCCCTACATAGAGGGCGTCACTTCCTGATGCCAGTGCCAGATAAACGGTCGATAAAATGTTAACCCTTTTACCGGTCCCGGACATCGGGCATTTGCACGACAAGCGGTTCACGCGGACGATTTATTCCGGGAGTTTCCACCGGGTCAAGTGAGGCATTTCACACTCCTGCCGTTTGTCTCGCCGTTTCCGCTGTTCCTCGCCTCCGCTTTTCATTTCCGTGAACTACCCCCTATCCCGTCAGGCATAAGCCATAAATCTATTGCTAAATCTCCGCTAAAGCTGTGTGTATGCACGGTGAGCCGCTCGGGCCCTCTTTTTATACTTTCCCTGCCAGTTAAAAAAGCAGCACGCCAGATAAAACGAAAACAATGAAAAACTCAAACACGTCATTCTGACTCCCCTACAGGTTGTGCCATTCAGAATGAACGTAGCTAACGGCTATGATTCAGGAGTGCAACAATGAGTACATTAAGTCAGGCGGCTAGCGGCGCGGAAAAACGCACCAATGCCCGCTACTGGATAGTGGTGATGCTGTTTATCGTCACCTCTTTCAACTACGGCGACCGCGCAACGCTGTCGATAGCCGGTTCGGAAATGGCCAAAGATATTGGCCTGGACGCGGTGGGCATGGGCTATGTTTTTTCCGCGTTCTCATGGGCCTACGTTATCGGTCAGATCCCCGGCGGATGGTTGCTGGACCGCTTTGGTTCAAAACGGGTCTATTTTTGGTCTATCTTCATCTGGTCGATGTTTACCCTGTTACAGGGCTTCGTCGATATCTTTAGCGGCTTCGGTATTATTATCGCGCTGTTTACCCTGCGATTTCTGGTCGGGCTGGCGGAAGCCCCCTCGTTCCCCGGCAACAGTCGAATCGTCGCGGCCTGGTTCCCGGCGCAGGAAAGGGGAACCGCGGTGGCGATATTCAACTCCGCGCAATACTTTGCCACCGTTATCTTCGCGCCGATCATGGGCTGGTTAACCCATGAAGTGGGCTGGTCGCACGTCTTCTTCTTTATGGGAGGGCTGGGGATTGTCATCAGTTTGGTATGGCTTAAAGTCATCCATGAACCGAATCAGCACCCCGGCGTAAACAAAAAAGAGCTGGAGTACATTGCCGAAGGCGGCGCGCTGATCAATATGGATCAGAAGAAAAATGTCCGCAAAGTCCCGCTTAGCGAAAAATGGGGGCAGATCAAACAGCTGATTGGCTCCCGGATGATGGTCGGGATCTATATCGGCCAGTACTGCATCAACGCCTTGACCTACTTCTTTATCACCTGGTTCCCGGTCTACCTGGTGCAGGCGCGCGGCATGTCGATTCTGAAAGCCGGCTTTGTCGCCTCGGTGCCGGCAATCTGCGGGTTTGCCGGCGGAGTTCTGGGCGGGATTATTTCCGACTGGTTAATGCGTCGCACCGGCTCGCTCAATATTGCCCGTAAAACCCCGATTGTCGCAGGCATGCTGATGTCGATGGCTATGGTGTTCTGTAACTACGTTAACGTGGAGTGGATGATTATCGGCTTCATGGCGCTGGCCTTCTTCGGCAAAGGGATTGGCGCCCTCGGCTGGGCGGTGATGGCCGATACGGCGCCGAAAGAGATCAGCGGTTTGTCGGGCGGATTGTTCAATATGTTCGGCAATATCTCCGGCATCGTGACGCCGATTGCGATTGGTTACATCGTCGGAACGACGGGCTCATTCAACGGCGCGCTGATTTACGTCGGGGTGCATGCGCTGGTGGCGGTACTGAGCTATCTGGTGCTGGTGGGCGATATCAAACGCATTGAACTTAAACCGGTCACGGAGCGCTAATCATGAATACTCAATCCAGTCCGACAATCACCGATATGAAAGTCATTCCGGTGGCTGGCCACGACAGCATGCTGTTGAACATCGGCGGGGCGCATAGCGCCTGGTTTACCCGCAATATCGTGGTACTGACCGACAACGCGGGGAATACCGGCGTCGGCGAGGCGCCCGGCGGTGAAGTGATTTATCAGACGCTGGTGGACGCTATTCCGCTGGTGCTGGGAAAAGAGGTCGCCCGCCTGAATAACGTGGTTCAGCAGGTCCATAAAGGCAACCAGGCGGCGGATTTTGACACCTTTGGCAAGGGGGCCTGGACCTTTGAACTGCGGGTTAATGCGGTCGCGGCGCTGGAGGCCGCGCTGCTGGATCTGCTGGGCAAAGCGCTGAATGTCCCGGTTTGCGAACTGCTGGGGCCGGGTAAACAGCGTGATGCGGTCACCGTGCTGGGCTATCTCTTCTATATCGGCGATCGAAACAAAACGGACCTTCCTTATCTGCAGAGTACCCCAGGAGATCATGAGTGGTACCGCCTGCGTCATCAGGAGGCGCTGACCAGCGCTGCGATAGTGCGCCTTGCCGAGGCCGCGCAAGATCGCTACGGCTTTAAAGATTTCAAACTGAAGGGCGGCGTTTTACCCGGTGAGCAGGAAATTGAAAGCGCGCGTGCGCTGAAACAACGCTTCCCGGATGCGCGGATTACGGTTGACCCGAACGGTGCCTGGCTGCTGGATGAGGCGATTGAACTGTGCACGGGCCTGCAGGAGGTGTTGACCTATGCGGAAGATCCGTGCGGCGCTGAACAGGGCTTCTCCGGGCGGGAGGTGATGGCGGAATTTCGTCGCGCCACCGGGCTACCGGTCGCCACCAATATGATTGCCACCAACTGGCGGGAAATGGGGCATGCGGTGATGCTCAACGCGGTAGACATTCCGTTAGCCGATCCGCACTTCTGGACGCTCTCCGGCGCGGTGCGAGTCGCCCAGCTGTGTGATGACTGGGGGCTGACATGGGGTTGCCACTCGAACAACCATTTTGACATTTCACTGGCGATGTTTACTCACGTGGGCGCCGCCGCGCCGGGCAACCCGACGGCAATCGATACTCACTGGATCTGGCAGGAAGGCGACTGCCGTCTGACCAAAAATCCGCTGCAGATTGAGCACGGCAAGATTGCCGTACCGGATGCGCCCGGCCTCGGTATCGAGCTGGACTGGGCGCAGGTGCAAAAAGCCCATCAAGCCTATCAGGCGCTGCCGGGAGGCGCGCGTAATGACGCGGTGCCGATGCAGTATCTGATCCCCGGCTGGAAATTCGACCGCAAGCGTCCCGTGTTCGGCCGCACCGCTGTCGCCAATCAATAACAAAAGGATTTCATCATGACCACGCAGTTTTCTACCCCCGTCGTCACCGCGATGCAGGTTATTCCGGTTGCCGGCCACGACAGTATGCTGATGAATCTTAGCGGAGCCCATGCCCCGTATTTCACCCGCAATATTGTGATTATCAAAGATAACTCAGGCCATACCGGCGTAGGGGAAATCCCCGGCGGCGAGAAAATCCGCCAGACGCTGGAAGAGGCCGCTGAGCTAGTCGTCGGGAAAGCGCTCGGCGAGTATAAAAACGTCCTCGGGGCGGTACGCCGCCGCTTTGCCGACCGCGACGCCGGCGGCCGCGGGTTGCAAACTTTTGATCTGCGTACCACCATTCACGTTGTCACCGGGATTGAGGCCGCGCTGCTGGACCTGCTGGGACAGCATCTGGGCGTCAACGTCGCCTCCCTGCTCGGCGATGGCCAACAGCGTTGCGAAGTCGAAATGCTGGGCTACCTGTTCTTCGTCGGTAACCGTCATGCCACGCCGCTGGCCTATCAAAGTCAGGGCGATGAGAAGTGCGACTGGTACCGGCTTCGTCATGAAGAGGCTATGACGCCGGACGCCGTCGTGCGTCTGGCGGAGGCGGCCTACGAAAAATATGGCTTCAACGATTTCAAACTCAAAGGCGGCGTGCTGGCGGGCGAAGAAGAGGCGGAGTCGATAGTGGCGCTGGCTAAACGTTTCCCACAGGCGCGCGTAACGCTCGATCCCAACGGCGCCTGGCGCCTGGATGAAGCCATCAACATTGGCAAACAGCTGAAAGGGGTGCTGGCCTATGCGGAAGATCCCTGCGGCGCTGAACAGGGCTTCTCGGGCCGCGAAGTGATGGCGGAGTTCCGCCGCGCCACCGGCCTGCCGACGGCCACCAATATGATTGCCACCGACTGGCGTCAGATGGGGCATACTTTGTCTCTGCAATCGGTGGACATTCCGCTGGCGGATCCGCACTTCTGGACCATGCAGGGATCGGTGCGCGTGGCGCAGATGTGCCATGAATTTGGTTTGACCTGGGGCTCGCACTCCAACAACCATTTCGATATCTCGCTGGCGATGTTCACCCACGTTGCGGCGGCGGCGCCAGGCAACATTACCGCCATCGATACCCATTGGATCTGGCAGGAAGGCAATCAGCGATTGACCCGGCAACCTTTTGAGATCAAAGGTGGTATGGTGCAGGTGCCCGCCACGCCGGGCCTCGGCGTCGAGCTGGATATGGACCGCGTGATGCAGGCGAATGCGCTGTACGAAAAGCACGGGCTGGGCGCGCGTGACGATGCGATGGCCATGCAGTACCTTATCCCGAACTGGACGTTTGATAACAAGCGTCCGTGTATGGTGCGCTAAGGAAAATCCGCTTCCTGCGGGAACCTGAGTGGTTTTGCTACCGGATGTTTGTGCATATTAAGGACAGCGGATGAAAATAGTGATTGCACCGGATTCATACAAGGAGAGCCTGAGTGCTCTGGATGTTGCAACGGCGATAGAAGCGGGGTTTCAGGAGATTTATCCTGATGCGGAGTATGTCAAGTTGCCTGTTGCCGATGGCGGAGAAGGGACCGTCGAAGCGATGGTTGCCGCCACTCAGGGGCGTCTGGTGCCGGTGACGGTGACCGGCCCGTTGAACAAACCGGTGCACGCTTTCTACGGCCTTTCCGGCGATGAGCGCTGTGCTTTTATTGAAATGGCGGCGGCCAGCGGACTGGAAAGCGTACCGCCGACGTGCCGTAACCCATTGGTAACGACCACCTGGGGAACCGGGGAACTGATTCGCCACGCGCTGGATGCCGGCGTCCAGCAGATTATTATTGGTATTGGCGGTAGCGCGACGAATGACGGCGGCGCCGGAATGGTGCAGGCGCTGGGCGGAAAGTTGCTGACGGCGGATAATCAGCAGATTGCCGTCGGTGGCGGCGCGCTGGAGCAACTGGCGCGCATTGATCTGAGCGAACTGGATAGCCGTCTCGCCGATTGCCGCATTGATGTGGCCTGCGATGTGACCAATCCGCTAACGGGGCCGGAAGGCGCTACGGCGGTATTTGGGCCGCAAAAAGGGGCGACGGCAGAGATGATAGTCCGTCTCGATCGCGCGCTGGCGCATTATGCGCGCATTATTCAACGTGATTTAGCCGTTGACGTGCTGCATCTTGAGGGCGGCGGCGCGGCAGGCGGCATGGGCGCCGCCCTGTATGCATTCTGTGGCGCGCGGCTGCGTCCGGGCATTGAGATTGTGACCGATGCGCTGCGCCTGGCGGAGCTGGTGGCGGACGCAGACCTGGTTATCACCGGCGAAGGGCGCATTGACAGCCAGACGATCCATGGCAAGGTGCCGGTGGGGGTGGCGAAGGTTGCGCAGCGCTATAACGTACCGGTTATTGCTATTGCCGGCAGCCTGACCGCGGATGTGGGGATTGTTCATCAGCACGGGCTGGATGCGGTATTCAGCGTGATTTATTCGGTCTGTACACTGGAGGAGGCGCTGGAGAACGCAGCCGATAACGTGCGCATGACGGCGAGAAACGTTGCCGCGGTGCTGAACATGGGACGCAAGCTGTAAGACGCTTCCCCGGTCACGCGCCGCCCGCCGGGGCGGCGTCGTTTGCGCCATAGCCCGCGCAAGCCGGGGAAGACGATTTATATGCCCAGCATTTTGCACGCTTCCCGCGTGACATTATCCATTTCATCCAGCAGTTCCAGCAGCTCCGGCTCCAGCTCTTCGGCGGCGGTCCCGGCGCGCAGCTGGCTTTCGAGGGTCTGGCACAGCTTTTTCAGCCGCGGAACTCCGCTATAGCTGCAGCTTCCATGAAGTTTATGAATCAAATCCAGCAGCCCCTCCGGCTCTTCGCCAACCAGCTGTTCTTCCACTTTATTACGCACCTCTGGCATAAAGGCGAGCAGCATTTGCAGCATCTCCCGCGCCAGATCCGGTTTCATGGCGGCCTGGCGTAGCGCCAACTGCCAGTCGAGCGTCACGTTACAGTCGATGGGGGCTTCGACAGGCTCCACCGCCCGCCGCGGCACGGTATGCCTTCCCGGCTGATAGCGCAGTAGCAAGCTGTGCAGCTTATCCTCTTCGATGGGCTTCGCCAGGTAGTCGTTCATCCCGGCCTTCATCAGTTTCTCTTTTTGCCCGTCAAAGGCGTGGGCGGTGACGGCGATCACCGGCGTTTGCTGCTGATGGGGAAGGTGGCGAATCAGCTCGCAGGCGCGAATACCGTCCATATCCGGCATCTGAATATCCATCAGAACCAGATCCAGCTGCATCTCTCTGGCCTGCTCGACGGCGCGCTGACCGCTCTCACACAGCGTGACGTGCTGGACCAGATCTTCGAGCAGCACGCCGATAAGCTTCAGGTTCGCCGGATTATCGTCCACCGCCATCACCGTCATCGGCAGCTTGTGACTGTCAGTATGGGGCGCGATTATCGGCGTTCGGCTGCGGCAGGAGGCGGTGAGCGCCGGGATTAACCGCGTGGCGGTCAGCGGCTTGAGCAGGCAGGCGGCGACGCCGTCTTGCTTCAGGGTTTCGCCATTGATATGCGCATGGCAGGGGAGTGCCAGCAGTAAGTTGTCGGCCATGGCGCAGGCTTTCGTCAGGTTATCCTTTTGCTGACTCAGGTCGCGCATTGATACCGGAAGGCCGGCCAGCAGGATATCGTAGTGTGCTTCCGGCAGCGCGGAAAATGTCGGGCTGTACACCACCTCCAGCGGCAGGGTCGCCAGCAGCTCCATGGTGCACTGCGCCGCCGCCGCATTGGCCTCGACGTAGGCCAGCGTTTTGCCCGCCAGACCTTGGGTCGGCGGACTCTCCTGAACCGCGTTGGGATTGAGGTCGAGGTTGATATGGAACCAGAATGTGGAGCCGCGATTCGGCTGGCTGTGGAATGAGATATCGCCGCCCATCTCTCTGACCAGCCGCTGGGTAATCACCAGCCCGAGCCCGGTGCCGCCGTGACGACGGGAAATACTGGCATCGGCCTGACGGAACGCCTGGAACAGACGGGACTGATCGCGTTCCGGGATCCCAATCCCGGTATCGTGGATTTGAATTTCGATTTGTACGCTGGTGTTGCTCAGCGCGCGCTGTTCGACCAGAACATCAATATTGCCATGTTCGGTAAACTTGATGGCATTGCCCACCAGGTTGGTGATGATCTGCTGCAGGCGCAGAGGGTCGCCGATAATATTATCCGGAACATCATTTTTGATGTTCAGCGTCAGCTCCAGTCCCTTATCGTGCGCGGAGTGCGCCAGCAGCGTCACAACCTCATCCAGCGCATTACGCAGCAGGAACGGAATGCTCTCGAGAATCAGTTTACCCGCTTCCAGCTTCGAGAAGTCCAGCACGTCGTTAATGATAGCGAGCAGGTTGTTCGCCGAGCGCTCGATAGTGGTGAGGTGGTCGCGCTGAGTGGTATTTAAATCGGTCTTCAGGGTCAGGCGGGTAAAGCCAATAACGCCATTGAGCGGCGTTCGTAGCTCGTGAGACATATTGGCGAGGAATTCTGATTTGATGCGGGCCGCCTCCTGGGCGCGCTTCTTCGCCAGATCCAGCTCAACGTTCTGAATCTCCATCTGTTCGAGGGTTTCGCGCAGATCGGAGGTCGCCTGGTCAATATTGTGCTGCATCTCTTCGTGGTAGGCCGCCAGCGACATAGCCATGGAGTTGATGCCGTTTTTCAGCATATCCAGTTCGCCGAGCATAAACCCTTCGACGCGGCTGTCGAGCTGGCCGCGACGAATGCGGTCGACGGTATTCACCATATTGCGGATCGGCCCGGTGACATCGCGCATCAGGCGCCAGCCGAAAATCAGCGCAATGCCGATGCAGAACAGCATCATGACGCTGGAGATGAAAATCTCTTTGTACTGCTGCAGCCGCACTGATTTGAGATCCAGTTCGAGGGCGACATAGCCCAGCATGTTGCCGGGCATTTTGGCATCGGACATCGGCGATTCATCGGGTGAATAGCTTTCTGAGACGATAGGCGTACGCAAAATCATGACGTCGCCCTTGCGCACCGCGCTTAGCTGGCGAGGAAATTTCGCCCCATTTTCCAGACGCAGCTCGCTGGGGTTGAGCTGAAAATTAGAGGTGACGAATAGCCGGTTTTGCGAATCATAAATCGAAATAGCGCGTACGATATCGGAATGGCGGCGATGCAGAACGCTAATCAGCTGGCCGATGGACTCGCGGTTTTGCAGATTCATACCATATTCACTGGAGACCGCCAGCGGTTCAATAATACTGGCCCCGGCGTCTTCCAGCTGACGCTGCAGGTCGTGATAGCGATGCGCGACGAAGAAAATACTGAGCAACAAACCGATCAGTACGGTTGGCGCCAGGATAAGAATCATCATGCGGGCACGTAGGCTGTAGTTGGTCATGCGGTTCCATTATGGGAGAATATACCCTTCATCCATCAAGTGCTCTGCGTTGGCGGTTCCTGCGACGGGCCACTCTTCGCCGCCGGGGACGCTGACTGGCCGCCCTGACGCACTTTGTATGGACTCGTGTATAGAGTCAGTTTATTTGATTGAGACAAATCTCTACGATGGCGCAATTCTACTCTGCAAAACGGCGTGTGACGACGCGCCAGATCATAACCGTTACAGTCAATGACCTCGATCCCTTTGGTCAGGGCGTTGCTCGTCACCATGGTAAAGCGCTATTTATTCATGGCTTATTGCCCCAGGAACAGGCTGACGTTGTCGTGGTTGAAGACAAAAAACAGTACTCCCGGGCGCAGGTCAAACGCCGTCTTAATGACAGCCCGCAGCGCCAGGCGCCGCGCTGCCCGCATTTCGGTACCTGCGGTGGCTGCCAGCAACAGCATGCCAGCGTAGAGCTCCAGCAGCAAAGTAAACGCGCCGCGCTTGCCCGGCTGATGAAGCGCGATGTTGACGACATTATAGCCGCTTCGCCGTGGGGATATCGTCGGCGCGCACGTCTGAGCTTGAATTATCAGCCAAAGACCTCACAATTACAGATGGGCTTTCGTCAGGCTGGCTCCAGCGAGATAATCGACGTGGTGCAGTGCCCCATTCTGGCGCCCGATCTTGAGGCATTGCTGCCGGCGGTGCGCGAGTGCTTGTCCGGCCTGAAATCAACGCGTCAGCTCGGGCATGTCGAGCTGGTGCTGGCGGACAATGGCCCGCTGATGGTCCTGCGCCACACGGCAGCATTACCGGCCGGCGATAAAGAAAAACTGGAACGATTTTCGCAATCTCACGCACTCGCGCTGTACCTGGCGCCGCAAAGCGAGAAACTGGAACATATTAGCGGGGAATCCCCCTGGTATACTTCCGACGGGCTACGCTTAATGTTTAGCCCGCGCGACTTTATCCAGGTGAACGATGGCGTCAATCAGCTGATGGTGCAAACGGCGCTGGCGTGGCTGGATATTCAGCCTCAGGACCGGGTGCTCGATCTGTTCTGCGGGATGGGGAATTTTACCCTGCCGCTGGCTACGCGTGCGGCCAATGTCGTGGGCGTTGAAGGCGTCCCGGCGCTGGTTGAGAAAGGGCGGGAAAATGCCGCGCTCAATCAGCTGCACAACGTGACATTCTTTCATGAAAATCTGGAAGAAGATGTGACCCGCCAGGCCTGGGCGCAGCATGGTTTTGATAAAATATTACTCGACCCGGCGCGAGCCGGGGCGCCGGGCGTGATGTCACACATTATAAAACTTGCCCCGCGTCGCGTCGTCTATGTCTCCTGTAATCCGGCGACTCTGGCGCGCGATAGCGACCTGCTGCTGCAGGCGGGATATAAGATTCAACGCCTGGCGATGCTGGACATGTTCCCGCACACCGGACATCTGGAATCAATGGTGTTGTTTGAGCACAGAGATGCATAGAATCGTTCGGATCAGACCGAGGCAGCCAATCCCCCGGCGTACCGAAGGATGAAGTGTCAACGTTGAGGCTTGCCGACTTCGGCAGGCCAGGTCCCTTAAGGAGAGGACAATGGTTGCGGTAAGAAGTGCACATTTAAATAAAGCTGGTGAATTTGACCCGAAGAAATGGATCGCGAGTCTGGGAATTTCCAGCCAGCAGTCGTGTGAACGCTTAGCCGAAACCTGGGACTATTGTCGCGAGAAAACGCAGGGGCATCCTCGAGCGGATTTGATCTTATGGCGCGGCGTAGAGATGGTGGAAATCCTTTCTACGCTAAGCATGGATATCGATACGCTGCGGGCCGCGATGCTGTTCCCGCTGGCGGATGGTAACGTCGTCAGCGAAGAGGTGATGCAGGAGAGCGTCGGTAAGTCCGTCGTGACATTGATTCACGGCGTGCGCGATATGGCGGCGATTCGCCAGCTTAAAGCCACCCATACCGACTCGGTCTCATCGGAGCAAGTTGATAATATTCGCCGCATGCTGCTGGCGATGGTCGACGATTTCCGTTGCGTGGTCATCAAGCTGGCCGAGCGGATCGCCCACCTGCGGGAAGTCAAAGATGAGCCCGAAGACGAACGCGTACTGGCGGCAAAAGAGTGCACCAATATCTACGCCCCGCTGGCCAACCGTTTAGGTATTGGCCAACTGAAATGGGAGCTGGAAGATTATTGCTTCCGCTACCTGCATCCCGATGAATATAAGCGGATTGCCAAACTGCTGCACGAGCGGCGCATCGATCGTGAACACTACATTGATGAGTTCGTCGGCCATCTGCGTGTCGAAATGAAAACCGAAGGGGTGAAGGCCGAAGTCTATGGCCGGCCGAAGCACATCTACAGCATCTGGCGCAAAATGCAGAAAAAACATCTCACCTTTGATGAGCTGTTTGATGTGCGCGCGGTACGTATTGTCGCCGAGCGCCTGCAGGACTGCTATGCCGCATTGGGGATAGTGCACACTCACTATCGCCATCTGCCGGATGAGTTCGATGATTACGTTGCCAATCCCAAACCGAATGGCTATCAGTCGATTCATACCGTGGTACTGGGGCCGGGCGGTAAAACGGTGGAGATCCAGATTCGTACCCGGCAGATGCATGAAGATGCCGAGCTGGGCGTCGCCGCGCACTGGAAGTACAAAGAAGGCGCTGGCGCGGCGGCAGGCGGCGGACGCGGCTATGAAGATCGTATTGCCTGGCTGCGTAAGCTGATCGCCTGGCAAGAAGAGATGGCGGATTCCGGCGAAATGCTCGATGAGGTGCGCAGCCAGGTCTTTGACGACCGGGTATATGTCTTTACGCCAAAAGGCGACGTGGTCGATTTACCTGCCGGCTCCACGCCGCTCGACTTCGCCTACCATATCCATAGCGACGTCGGCCACCGCTGCATTGGCGCCAAAATCAGCGGGCGCATTGTACCGTTTACCTATCAGCTGCAAATGGGCGATCAGATTGAAATCATTACCCAGAAGCAGCCAAACCCAAGCCGCGACTGGCTGAACCCCAACCTCGGCTATGTCACCACCAGCCGCGGACGTTCCAAAATCCACGCCTGGTTCCGCAAGCAGGATCGCGACAAGAATATTCTCGCCGGGCGACAGATTCTCGATGATGAGCTTGAGCACCTGGGGATTAGCCTCAAGGAGGCAGAGAAACAGCTGCTGCCGCGCTACAACTTCAATGAGCTGGATGAGCTGCTGGCGGCCATTGGCGGCGGAGATATTCGCCTTAACCAGATGGTCAACTTCCTGCAGTCGCAGTTCAATAAGCCGAGCGCCGAAGAGCAGGACGCGGCGGCGCTGAAACAACTGCAGCAGAAAACCTGGGCGCCGCAGAATCGTAGCAAAGACAACGGTCGCGTCGTTGTGGAAGGGGTGGGTAATCTGATGCACCACATCGCGCGCTGCTGTCAGCCGATTCCAGGCGATGAGATCGTCGGTTTCATCACCCAGGGGCGCGGGATTTCCGTGCACCGGGCAGACTGCGATCAGCTGGCTGAGCTGCAATCGCACGCCCCGGAGCGTATCGTTGACGCGGTCTGGGGAGAAAGCTATTCCGCTGGCTATTCGTTAGTCGTTCGGGTCGTGGCCAACGATCGTAGCGGCCTGCTGCGCGATATCACCACCATTCTCGCTAACGAGAAGGTGAATGTGCTGGGCGTTGCCAGCCGTAGCGACACCAAACAGCAGCTGGCGACTATCGATATGAACATTGAAATCTACAACCTGCAGGTCCTCGGCCGCGTGCTCGGGAAACTGAACCAGGTTCCGGATGTGATTGATGCCCGCCGTCTGCACGGCGGCTAACCGCTTTGCCTCCCATGCTGACCCTCTCTCTGACGGAGAGAGGGTTTTGCGCGTCTTTTACCCGCGAACTGCGCTGATTTTTCCCGTGTTTTAGCCGGGGAAGGTAAATAAAACCAATATGTTGCAAGGAATCACTATGACCCAAATCGATCGCCTGCTTGGCATTATGAAACGCCTGCGTGATCCGGAAAACGGCTGTCCGTGGGACAAAGAGCAGACCTTCGCCACTATCGCCCCGTATACCCTTGAAGAGACGTACGAAGTGCTGGATGCCATCGCCCGTGAAGATTTCGACGATTTGCGCGGCGAGCTGGGAGACCTGCTGTTTCAGGTGGTGTTCTACGCCCAGATGGCCCAGGAAGAAGGTCGCTTTGCATTTGACGACATCTGTGCCGCCATCAGCGACAAGCTGGAGCGCCGTCATCCGCATATCTTCGGCGAGGCTACCGCCGGCAACAGCGCTGACGTGCTGGCACGCTGGGAGCAGATAAAAAGCGCTGAACGGGCGGAAAAGGCGCAGCATTCCGCGCTGGACGATATTCCGCACAGCCTGCCGGCGCTGATGCGTGCACACAAAATTCAGCGTCGCTGCTCGGCGGTAGGGTTTGACTGGACATCGCTCGGCCCGGTGCTGGATAAAGTGCATGAAGAGATCGATGAGGTCATGCACGAAGCGCAGCAGGCGGTCGTCGATGAAGCTAAACTGGAGGAGGAGATGGGCGATCTGCTGTTCGCAACGGTCAATTTATCCCGCCATTTAGGGGTAAAAGCTGAAGTCGCCTTGCAGAAAGCGAACCTGAAATTCGAACGTCGTTTCCGTGAAGTTGAACGAATCGTCGCCGCTCGCGGCCTGGAAATGACCGGTGTAGACCTCGATACCATGGAGGAAGTGTGGCAAGAGGTAAAACGCCAGGAAACTGATCTCTAACGAAATTTTGCGATAAAGCGCTATTTGTGTGATTTTTTAAATGACAAGCGCTTGATTTGCGTCAAAAACATTTACCCAAAAGGGGCTATTTTCTCACTCCTTATGTTTGTCATGACCTGGAAAGGAGACGGAGAATGAAAGTTTGTGGCGCTCGCCGTGTTCGGGTATACTACTTTCCCGTCCTGGTTATTCCATCGTTTCACCCTAACTTCTCAGGTTCAGCATGACAACGAACTATATTTTTGTGACCGGCGGGGTCGTATCCTCTCTGGGTAAAGGCATTGCCGCAGCCTCCCTGGCCGCTATTCTCGAAGCCCGTGGGCTTAACGTAACCATGATGAAACTGGATCCGTACATCAACGTCGATCCGGGCACCATGAGCCCAATCCAACACGGGGAAGTGTTCGTTACTGAAGACGGCGCTGAAACCGATCTGGACCTGGGGCACTACGAGCGTTTCATCCGTACCAAAATGAGCCGCCGCAACAACTTCACCACGGGCCGTATTTACTCCGACGTTCTGCGTAAAGAGCGCCGCGGCGACTATCTGGGCGCAACCGTACAGGTTATCCCGCACATCACTAACGCCATTAAAGAACGCGTGCTTGCCGGTGGCGAAGGCCATGACGTGGTGCTGGTAGAAATCGGTGGTACCGTCGGCGATATCGAATCCCTGCCGTTTCTCGAAGCTATCCGTCAGCTGGCGGTAGATATCGGCCGTGAACACGCGCTGTTCATGCACCTGACCCTGGTTCCTTATCTGGCGGCAGCGGGTGAAGTCAAAACCAAACCGACTCAGCACTCTGTAAAAGAACTGCTGTCCATCGGTATTCAGCCTGACATTCTGGTGTGCCGTTCCGATCGTGCGATTCCGGCTAACGAACGTGCAAAAATTGCATTGTTCTGTAACGTGCCAGAAAAAGCCGTTATTTCGATGAAAGATGTCGATTCCATTTATAAAATTCCAGGCCTGTTGAAATCTCAGGGCCTTGACGATTATATTTGTAAACGATTCAGCTTGAACTGCCCGGAAGCAAACCTGGCCGAATGGGAACAGGTGATTTACGAAGAAGCTAATCCGGCTGGTGAAGTCACGATCGGTATGGTCGGCAAGTACATTGAACTGCCGGACGCGTACAAGTCAGTGATTGAAGCGCTGAAACACGGTGGTCTGAAAAACCGCGTGACCGTTAACATCAAGCTGATTGATTCGCAGGATGTGGAAACGCGCGGCGTTGAAATTCTGAAGAATCTCGACGCTATCCTGATCCCTGGCGGCTTCGGCTACCGCGGTGTTGAAGGGAAGATCGCCACTGCACGCTATGCGCGTGAAAATAATATTCCGTATCTGGGTATTTGCCTGGGTATGCAGGTTGCGCTGATTGAGTTCGCGCGCAACGTCGCGGGGATGGAAAACGCCAACTCCACAGAATTTGTGCCAGACTGTAAGTATCCGGTCGTGGCGCTCATTACTGAATGGCGTGATGAAGAAGGCAACGTTGAAGTGCGCTCTGAGAAGAGCGACCTCGGCGGCACCATGCGCCTGGGCGCGCAGCAGTGCCAGCTGGACGACGCGAGCCTGGTGCGCCAGCTGTACGGTGAGTCAATCATTACCGAGCGCCACCGTCACCGCTACGAAGTCAACAACATGTTGTTGAAACCGATTGAAAATGCGGGCCTGCGTGTTGCAGGCCGTTCCGGGGATGATCAGTTGGTCGAGATCATCGAAGTGCCGAATCACCCGTGGTTCGTTGCTTGTCAGTTCCACCCGGAGTTTACTTCGACGCCGCGTGATGGCCATCCGCTGTTTGCCGGTTTTGTGAAAGCGGCAAGCGAGTATCAAAAGCGTCAGGCGAAGTAAAAGAGTTAGAACGGCAATGCACCCCTTCGGGTGCATTGTTTGTCTGGAGTTTTAGTTTAACTTGTACTGAGGAAAACCTAATGTCCAAAATCGTTAAAGTCATCGGTCGTGAAATCATCGACTCCCGTGGTAACCCGACTGTTGAAGCCGAAGTACACCTGGAAGGTGGTTTCGTTGGTATGGCAGCAGCTCCGTCAGGTGCTTCTACTGGTTCCCGCGAAGCGCTGGAACTGCGCGATGGCGACAAATCCCGTTTCATGGGTAAAGGCGTACTGAAAGCTGTTGGCGCGGTCAACGGCCCGATTGCTCAGGCTATCCTTGGCAAAGACGCCAAAGATCAGGCTGGCATCGATAAAATCATGATCGACCTGGACGGTACTGAAAACAAATCTAACTTCGGTGCGAACGCCATTCTGGCTGTGTCCCTGGCTAACGCCAAAGCAGCCGCTGCCTCTAAAGGCCAGCCGCTGTACGAACACATCGCTGAGCTGAACGGCACTCCGGGCAAATACTCCATGCCGGTTCCGATGATGAACATCATCAACGGTGGCGAGCACGCTGACAACAACGTCGACATCCAGGAATTTATGATTCAGCCGGTTGGCGCTAAATCCCTGAAAGAAGCCGTACGTATGGGTTCTGAAGTGTTCCACAACCTGGCTAAAGTTCTGAAAGCTAAAGGTATGAACACTGCAGTGGGTGACGAAGGCGGCTACGCGCCGAACCTGGGCTCCAACGCAGAAGCGCTGGCTGTTATCGCTGAAGCGGTTAAAGCAGCAGGTTACGAGCTGGGCACAGACATCACTCTGGCGATGGACTGCGCGGCGTCTGAATTCTACAAAGACGGTAAATACGTTCTGGCTGGCGAAGGCAACAAAGCGTTCACCTCTGAAGAGTTCACTCACTTCCTGGAAGACCTGACCAAACAGTACCCGATCGTTTCTATCGAAGACGGTCTGGACGAATCTGACTGGGCTGGTTTCGCATACCAGACTAAAGTCCTGGGCGACAAAATCCAGCTGGTTGGTGACGATCTGTTCGTAACCAACACCAAGATCCTGAAAGAAGGTATCGAGAAAGGCATCGTTAACTCCATCCTGATCAAATTCAACCAGATCGGTTCCCTGACCGAAACTCTGGCTGCGATCAAAATGGCGAAAGACGCTGGCTACACTGCCGTTATCTCTCACCGTTCTGGCGAAACTGAAGACGCGACCATCGCTGACCTGGCAGTGGGTACCGCTGCAGGCCAGATCAAAACCGGTTCTATGAGCCGTTCTGACCGCGTTGCTAAATACAACCAGCTGATTCGTATCGAAGAAGCGCTGGGCGAAAAAGCACCGTACAACGGTCGTAAAGAGATCAAAGGTCAGGCATAAGCCTGTCTTTATCTGAGATGAAAATGCCAGTCTTCGGACTGGCATTTTTTTTACCTTTGCTGTTTATCTTCGCGCCGGCGATTACTTAAAGTCGACCGCCATCTGCTGCGGAATCGAAAGCCCGCGGGTGGTCTGTACGCAGCGATCGATATAATCGGTAAAGCGCGGCGGCTTCGGCATTCCCAGGCTGAGCAGCTTATCGTTGCTGAAGCGTACGTTAAGGGTCGCGAAGGCGCCATAGAGGCGCATGGCTTTGAGCATCAGACGTTCATTGCAGGGTCCGAAGATATCCTTCAGTTCGCGACGCATCTTGACCAGCGTCTCATAGCTGACCTGCGCATACTTATCGCCGACGGGCACCTGTTCCAGCGCAGAGGCCATGGCGCGATCGATCTCCGCAAATTTCACGCTATTTTCTTCGCCTGCCGAAATGTGCACGACTTCGCCGCGCGCAAGCTGGTTATCAAGCAGCATCATCAGCGCATCGGCGCAATAGTCGACGGGAATCACATCGATCCGATCTTCCATCGAGCAGAGGAATTTTTGCAGCATTAAACCCATGCTGAATACCCAGAAGATACTGCTGGAGGGCTGACAGCCGTGATGAGTATGGCCCACCACAATCGACGGGCGAGCGATCGTCAACGGAAGCGTCGGACAGGTCTGCTGCATCAGTTGTTCTATTGCGGATTTGGAGTGAGTGTACTCGACAAGGTGTTCAGCGCGCTCACGGAATTCGGCGCTTTCCGCCACCAACGAGTCAGGTTCAGGCGAGCATGACATTGCCGTGCCGACGTGCAGAAAGCGCTGTAATCCGGCAACCTGGGACATGCGTTGGGCAAACTGCAGGGTGCCTTCCACGTTCACCTTCCAGATGAGCGGGTTATTGCCAAAGGAGGCGACGGCAGCGCAGTTGAGGACGTGAGTCACCTGCTCCAGGCGCGGATCGTCAAGAAACCCTTGTGGATTGACCAAATCACCGAGGAGGATATTCCGCGGGGTCAGCGCCGCCAGTTTTTCCTCAGCAATGTTGAATTTGCGCATGTTTTCTTTCACGCGGTTAAGAGCCGCTTCGGCATTTTCGGCACGAACTAAAAGCAGTAGATTAATCCCTTTTTTTTGATTCAGGATATTCTCTAAAACCGCTCCCCCCAGAAATCCGGTAACGCCTGTAATTAATAATGTATTCATGAATGCAGTCTCAACATGGTTAGTCGACTGGATTTTAAGCGGGGAAAACTAAACAGTAAATCAATAGAAAAAGGGGATTTAAATGGCTTCTTAAGACTAAATTAAGGTTACTAGCCGATGCGGATTAGATAAGACATTCTGACATTTAAAAAGATTCCATTTATTATGTATCCATTTGTACTATTCTGATTTTTATAGATATTTTATTTTTCTTTTCGAGTTTTATAGTTTCATATAAATGTCATATATAAAATATTTTGTTACATCAATGGAGAGAAAAATAAAACGGCTGAGCCAATCAGGTGAAGCAATGTTCTGAATATCCTGTAAGGCGCCGGAAGAAATGGCTCGCGACAAGCAGTATAGAACCATGGATAGCGGGTAATGTGCAATCACTGCTGAAGACAAGACCCCGGGCGCTAAATCTGCGATAATGCGCGTTTCGAACTTAAACAGAGATGATTATGCAGTACCCGATTAACGAGATGTTCCAGACCTTGCAAGGCGAGGGTTACTTCACCGGCGTGCCTGCCATTTTTATTCGTCTGCAGGGATGCCCGGTTGGTTGCGCCTGGTGCGATACTAAACATACCTGGGATAAGCTTGCGGATCGGGAAGTGTCGCTGTTTAGTATTCTGGCGAAAACCAAAGAGAGCGATAAGTGGGGCCCGGCAAGCGGCGAAGACCTGCTGGCGATCATTGGGCGTCAGGACTGGACCGCCCGTCACGTCGTGATCACTGGCGGTGAACCCTGCATCCACGATTTAACGCCGCTGACTATGCTGCTGGAGCAGAACGGATTCAGTTGCCAGATTGAAACCAGCGGTACTCATGAAGTGCGCTGTAGCCCCAATACCTGGGTAACGGTATCGCCGAAGGTCAACATGCGCGGTGGCTACGATGTGCTGTCGCAGGCGCTGCTGCGGGCCGATGAAATTAAGCATCCGGTAGGGCGCGTGCGGGATATCGAAGCGCTGGACGAACTGCTGGAAACGCTGACCGACGACAAGCCGCGGATTATTGCTCTGCAGCCCATCAGCCAGAAAGAGGATGCGACGCGTCTGTGTATTGAGACCTGCATCGCCCGCAACTGGCGGCTCTCAATGCAGACGCATAAATATCTGAATATTGCCTGATAAAAAGACCCGGTTGCAGGATGCATACCGGGCCTTTTTTGTTCTGCGGGCCAGCAAACGATCGGTTTACAACCCGTGCGTTATTCGCCGCGATAGATACAGCCTGCGGTACAGGTTTCTTTGATCATCACGGCGCTCAGCAGCGGCACCAGCGGTTTCATCTGCTGCCAAATCCACTTCGCCAGCACTTCGCTGGTTGGATTTTCCAGGCCGGGAATATCGTTCAGGTAGTAGTGATCCAGGCGATCGTAGGTCGGTTTAAACGCGGCCTTGAGTTCGGCAAAATCCATGATCCAACCCGTATGGGGATCGACTTCACCGGTAATCTCCAGTCGCACCATAAAAGAGTGGCCGTGCAGGCGACCGCACTTATGACCTTCCGGTACGTGAGGCAGGCGATGGGCGGCTTCGAAGGTGAAATCTTTAAACAGGGTGGTGGACATCTTTTACTCTCAATAAGACAAAAAAACCGCCGTAGGGTACCGGAAAGCGATTTTTTTATCATTAACTAAAACGGCCCTGAGCAAAATATCGACGTATTCGCCAGCTGTTTACATAATATTCTTTTTAATTTCATGAGCTTAATTAATCGTTTTTGTTGTTAATAACTATAACTAAAACAGGTTAGTCCATTTGGTTATTTGTTATTTCCATCCCTTCTTTAATTGTTACTATTAGCGCCGTTAACCTTACATTCTCTTCTGTTTTTGCCGCGCTGACAGGGTGCGAATAACAGCTTTGCTTACTGGAACATAACGACGCATGACGACACAGGCCCCACCTTCCAATTTGCTTCCGCTGAACCCGGAGCAACTGGCGCGCCTTCAGGCGGCCACGACAGACTTCACGCCGACTCAGCTTGCCTGGGTTTCGGGCTACTTTTGGGGCGTGCTGAATCAGCACGCCGGCGCGGCGACAGCGGTTCCTGCGCAGGCGGCAGAAATGCCGGGCATTACCCTTATTTCCGCATCGCAAACCGGCAACGCCCGCCGGGTGGCGGAAGCGCTGCGTGACGATCTGCTGGCAGCACAGCTGAACGTGAAACTGGTGAACGCAGGCGACTATAAATTCAAACAAATTGCCTCCGAAAAGCTGCTGGTTATCGTGACGTCGACGCAAGGTGAGGGCGAGTCGCCGGAAGAGGCCGTTGCGCTGCATAAATTCCTGTTTTCCAAAAAAGCGCCGAAGCTTGAAGGCACCGCCTTTGCGGTATTTGGCTTAGGCGATACCTCCTACGAATTCTTCTGCCAGTCCGGGAAAGACTTTGACAGCCGTCTGGCTGAGCTGGGCGGTGAACGCCTGCTGGATCGCGTTGACGCTGACGTCGAATACCAGCCTGCGGCGGCGCAATGGCGCGCGCGCGTGGTCGACGTGTTGAAAGCCCGTGCGCCAGTCGCGGCTCCGGCCCAGGCCGCGGTAAGCGGGGCGGTGAATGACATTCACTCCAGCCCGTATACCAAAGAAGCGCCGCTGACGGCGACGCTGGCGGTGAATCAGAAAATCACCGGCCGCGATTCTGAAAAAGATGTGCGTCATATTGAAATCGACCTCGCTGACTCCGGTCTGCGTTACCAGCCTGGCGATGCGCTGGGCGTCTGGTATCAGAACGATCCTGAGCTGGTGAAAGAGCTGGTTGAACTGCTGTGGCTGAAGGGCGACGAGTCGGTAACCGTCGAGGGCAAAACCCTGCCGCTGGCAGAAGCTCTGCAGTGGCATTTTGAACTCACGGTCAACACCGCCACTATCGTCGAAAACTATGCCACCCTGACCCGTAGCGAAACGCTGCTGCCGCTGGTGGGCGACAAAGCCCAGTTACAACAGTATGCCGCCAACACCCCAATCGTCGATATGGTGCGTTTCTCTCCGGCGCAACTGGATGCTGACACCTTAATCGGTCTGCTGCGTCCGCTGACGCCGCGTCTCTACTCCATTGCTTCATCGCAGGCGGAAGTCGAAAGCGAAGTCCATATCACCGTTGGCGCCGTTCGCTACGACATCGAAGGCCGCGCCCGCGCTGGCGGTGCGTCCAGCTTCCTGGCCGATCGCCTGGAAGAAGAGGGCGAAGTTCGCGTCTTCATCGAACACAACGACAACTTCCGTCTGCCTGCCAACCCGCAGACGCCGGTGATTATGATTGGCCCGGGGACCGGTATTGCGCCGTTCCGTGCCTTCATGCAGCAGCGTGCGGCGGATGGCGCGGAAGGCAAGAACTGGCTGTTCTTCGGCAACCCGCACTTTACGGAAGATTTCCTCTATCAGGTGGAATGGCAGCGCTACGTCAAAGAAGGCGTGCTGAGCCGTATCGACCTGGCCTGGTCCCGCGATCAACAACAAAAAGTCTATGTTCAGGACAAGCTGCGCGAGCAGGGGGCCGAACTGTGGCGCTGGATTAATGACGGTGCCCATATTTATGTCTGCGGCGATGCCAATCGTATGGCGAAAGACGTTGAGCAGACGTTGCTGGAAGTGATTGCCGAATACGGCGCGATGGACGCCGAAGCGGCGGACGAATTTTTAAGTGAGCTGCGCGTTGAGCGCCGTTATCAGCGAGATGTCTACTAATGAGCGAAAAACATCCAGGACCTCTGGTGGTCGAAGGTAAACTGACCGACGCCGAGCGTATGAAGGTAGAGAGCAACTACCTGCGCGGCACGATCGCAGAAGACTTAAACGACCCCCTCACCGGTGGCTTTAAAGGCGACAACTTTCTGCTGATTCGCTTTCATGGCATGTATCAGCAGGATGACCGCGATATCCGCGCCGAGCGCGCGGCACAGAAGCTGGAGCCGCGTCATGCGATGCTGCTGCGCTGCCGTCTGCCGGGTGGCGTTATCACCACCACGCAGTGGCAGGCGATTGATAAATTTGCCGCCGATAACACCATTTACGGCAGCATTCGTCTGACCAACCGTCAGACGTTCCAGTTCCACGGCATTCTGAAGAAGAACGTGAAGCCGGTGCATCAGATGCTGCACTCGGTTGGTCTGGACGCGCTGGCCACCGCCAACGACATGAACCGTAACGTGCTCTGTACCTCTAACCCGCACGAGTCTCAGCTGCATGCTGAAGCCTATGAGTGGGCGAAAAAGATCTCTGAGCACCTGCTGCCGCGTACCCGCGCCTATGCGGAGATCTGGCTCGATCAGAAAAAGGTCGCCACCACTGACGAAGAACCGATCCTCGGTCAGACCTATCTGCCGCGTAAGTTCAAAACCACCGTGGTGATTCCGCCGCAGAACGATATCGATCTACACGCCAACGACATGAACTTCGTGGCGATTGCCGAAAACGGCAAGCTGGTCGGCTTTAACCTGCTGGTGGGCGGCGGATTGTCTATTGAGCACGGCAACAAAAAAACCTACGCCCGTACGGCGAGCGAGTTTGGCTACCTGCCGCTGGAGCACACCCTGGCGGTCGCGGAAGCCGTTGTCACCACCCAGCGTGACTGGGGCAACCGTACCGACCGTAAAAATGCGAAAACCAAATATACGCTTGAGCGCGTCGGCGTCGAGACCTTCAAGGCCGAAGTGGAGCGCCGGGCGGGGATCAAGTTTGAACCGATCCGTCCGTATGAGTTCACCGGTCGCGGCGATCGCATCGGCTGGGTCAAAGGGATCGACAAAAAATGGCACCTGACGCTGTTTATTGAAAACGGACGTATTCTTGATTACCCAGGCCGTCCGCTGAAAACCGGTCTGCTGGAGATAGCGAAGATCCATCAGGGCGAGTTCCGGATCACGGCGAACCAGAACCTGATTATTGCCGGCGTTCCGGAAACGGAAAAGGCGCGGATTGAGAAGCTGGCGCGCGACCACGGGCTGATGAATGCCGTCACCCCGCAGCGTGAAAACTCAATGGCCTGCGTCTCCTTCCCGACCTGTCCGCTGGCGATGGCCGAAGCAGAACGCTTCCTGCCGTCGTTTATTGATAAGGTCGACGGGATCATGAGCAAGTACGGCGTGAGCGATGAGCATATCGTGACGCGTGTGACCGGCTGCCCGAACGGCTGCGGTCGTGCGATGCTGGCGGAAGTCGGGCTGGTGGGTAAAGCGCCGGGTCGCTACAACCTGCATCTCGGCGGTAACCGCAGCGGGACGCGTATTCCACGGATGTATCGCGAGAATATAACCGAGTCGGAGATTCTCGATTCAATTGACCAACTGGTAGGGCGCTGGGCGAAAGAGCGCGAAGCGGGTGAAGGCTTCGGCGACTTTACGGTGCGTGCGGGCATCATTCGCCCGGTGCTCGATCCCGCACGGGATTTCTGGGAGTAACACCCAATTGCCCGGTGGCGCTTTGCTTACCGGGCCTACGGGTTTAGTAGGCCGGGCAAACGCAGCGCTGCCCGGCAAAACAGGCTAACGAGGTCTTTATGTCCGTACTCGATCTAAACGCGCTTAACGCATTGCCAAAAGTCGAACGTATTCTGGCTCTCGCAGAAACCAACGCGCATCTCGAAACGCTGGACGCCGAAGGGCGCGTGGCGTGGGCGCTGGAAAACCTGCCGGGTGACTATGTGCTCTCGTCGAGCTTTGGTATTCAGGCGGCGGTGAGTCTGCATCTGGTCAATCAGGTACGGCCGGATATTCCGGTCATTCTGACCGATACCGGCTATCTGTTCCCGGAAACCTATCGCTTTATCGATGAGTTAACGGACAAGCTCAAGCTGAACCTGAAGGTCTATCGGGCGAAGGAGAGCGCCGCCTGGCAGGAGGCACGCTACGGTAAGCTGTGGGAGCAGGGCGTTGAAGGCATTGAGAAATACAATGAAATCAACAAAGTCGAACCGATGAACCGGGCGCTGGAAGAGCTGAACGCGCAAACCTGGTTTGCGGGACTCCGCCGGGAACAGTCCGGCAGCCGTGCCACGCTACCGGTGCTGGCGGTACAGCGCGGCGTGTTTAAGCTGCTGCCGATCATCGACTGGGATAACCGGACGGTATACCAGTATCTGCAAAAACACGGCCTGAAATACCATCCGCTGTGGGATGAAGGTTATCTGTCGGTAGGGGATACCCACACCACCCGCAAATGGGAGCCGGGCATGGCGGAAGAAGAGACCCGTTTCTTTGGTCTTAAGCGCGAGTGCGGACTGCACGAAGGCTAAGAGACGGTTTCCTGAGACAAAGCCCTCAGTCTGAACGACGAGGGCTTTTCATATCGTCGGCCAGCAGATTAGCTGTGCTTCTCTGCCTTCGCCAGCTCTTTTATCAGCGGCAGCATCACCTTGACGACATCGCGGCTGCGGCGTTCGATACGCCCCGGCAGAGCTTTATCAATATACTGCTGGTTATCGAACTGCACGTCATGCCAGAGGGTTCCTTGCGGGAAGGCGGCGGATTTGTTGCGCTGCTGATGGCCATCTTTCTTACCCGGCGACCAGTTCGTGGCCTCCACGGACAGGACCGGGATCCCCACGCTATCAAAAATGCTGGCGTCATTACAGCAGCCGGTCCCCTGCGGAGAATCATGGTTGAGGCCTGGATGGGTATAGGCGGCGATCCCTTTGCTGCGCGCAATGGCCAGCGCGCGGTCTCGGGTGAGTTTGCGAATCGAGGCGGGAGTGCTGCGCCCGCTATTAAAATAGAGCTTATCGCCAACCACCAGGTTATCGAGATTAATCACCAGCAGCGTATTTTTCTTCTCCGCATCGTTCATTCGTTTCAGGACATTTTGCGCGCCGAGATTACCTTCTTCTTCGCCGCTTGAAGCAATAAAGCGGATGCCATAGTGGGTGGGCACACTTTTCAACCGCTCGGCCAGCTCCAGCAACACGCCGACGCCCATGGCATTATCGTCGATGCCCTGCAAAGTCAGACCACCAAGGTTGCGTTCGACGTCAGCATCGCTCATCGGGGCATAGGTATCGAGATGGGCTATCACAATGATCTGCTGGCGAGCCGCGCCTTCGTGGGCGGCAATGACGGTGCTGCCGGTGACGTTTTGCCAGTTTTTCCGTTTATCCGTATTGCTGTAGATATAGCGCGCATGGAAGCTGCGGATGTCGCTTTGATAGCCCATTTGGGCAAACTGCTGACGCACATAGTCCGCTGACAGCATTTCTGCGGGTGAACCGGTCATTCTTCCGGGAAAAACAGTCGCGATATGACGAGCCTGGGTATTTGCGGTTTCGCCGATGGCGCTGAAAGCCGGGGCGGAGAAGACAAAACCTGCGCCAAGCGCCAGGGGAAGGAGGCGGCGGCACAACGCGGAAAACATAGCGGGGGTCCTTTCTCGAGGGAAATATTTAACGCCCTTAGTATGAAACTGTGACTGCGGTTAAACAATTTCATTTCCTCTTAAATAGCGGAAAAGTCGCGCGTTAAGCACTTTTTGATATTTGTTTTTTCAGGTCGTTATTCTTTTGAGTAACTACTCATTCCATTTAGTAATTTCATTTGCTCTAAACAGCACCCTATAGTCGCTCTATGACTGATTGTAAGCGGGTTGTTGCAACGTGGACTATTTGCCCTTATTTGCCGAACTGAAAGCAAAACCGGTGCTGGTTATTGGCGGCGGGGACATTGCGGCGCGCAAAATTATGTTCTTGCGGCGGGCAGGAGCCAACGTGCAGGTCGTGGCGGCAGCCTTATGCGAAGACGTCGCCGCTCTGGTTGAGCGTCAGGAGATTCAGTGGCGGGCCCACGAATTTGAAGAACCCCAGCTCGACGACGTCTTTTTAGTGATTGCCGCGACCGACGATGACGCGCTCAATCAGCGGGTTTCCGCTGCCGCCAGCGCCCGTTACCGGTTGGTGAACGTTGTCGATAATCAGCCGCTCTGCTCGGTGGTTTTTCCCTCCATCGTGGACCGCTCTCCGCTGCTGATCGCCATTTTCTCCGGCGGTTCGGCGCCGGTACTGTCCCGGCTGATTCGCGAAAAAATTGAAGCTTTACTGCCGACCAATCTCGGACGCGTTGCCGAAGCGGCAAGCTACTGGCGGCAGCATATTAAAACCCATCTGACGACCACCGCAGCGCGGCGGCGCTTCTGGGAGCGGGTCTTCAATGGCCGCTTTGCCAGTCTGATGATTGCCGGAAATAAAGCCGCCGCCGATAAGGCGCTGGAAGAAGAACTGTATCAGCCGGAAAAACGGCTGGGTGAAATTATTCTCGTCGGCGCCGGACCGGGCGATGCCGGGCTGCTGACGCTGCGCGGCCTGCAGGCGGTACAGAAGGCGGACGTGGTGTTTTATGACCACCTGGTGACGCCGGAGATCCGCGAGCTGGTGCGCCGCGACGCCGAGATGATTTGCGTGGGTAAACGCGCGGGCGAACATTCGGTGCCGCAGCATGAAACGAACCAGATGCTGGTCGATGCGGCGCGAGAAGGCAAAACGGTGGTGCGCCTGAAAGGCGGCGATCCGTTTATTTTCGGACGCGGCGGCGAAGAACTACAGGCCGCCGCCGATGCAGGGATCCCGTTTCAGGTGGTCCCGGGCGTAACGGCTGCCGCCGGGGCGACGGCCTATGCCGGCATTCCGCTGACCCATCGCGATTACGCCCAGAGCGTCACCTTCGTCACCGGTCATTACAAGGCCGACAGCGCCGCGCACGACTGGTCGCTGCTGGCGCAGAGCCGTCAGACGCTGGCTATCTATATGGGCACGATGAAAGCGGCGGAGATTAGCGCGCAGCTTATCGCCCACGGCCGGGACAGCAATACGCCGGTGGCGGTAATTTCTCGCGGTACCCGCGCCGATCAGCAAACGATAACGGGCACATTACAGCAGCTCGAAGAGCTGGCGAAAGATGCTCCGATGCCCGCTCTGCTGGTGGTGGGCGAAGTGGTGCAATTACACCAACAGCTCGCCTGGTTTCAACAAACAACTCAAGCAGATGCGTTTAACGCGTCTGTGGTGAATCTGGCTTAAGGAACGGTTATGGACCAAAAACGACTCACTCACCTGCGGCAACTGGAGGCGGAAAGCATCCATATTATTCGCGAGGTGGCCGCCGAATTCTCTAACCCGGTGATGATGTACTCCATCGGTAAAGATTCCAGCGTTATGCTGCATCTGGCGCGTAAAGCGTTTTATCCGGGAACCTTGCCTTTTCCGCTGCTGCACGTTGATACCGGCTGGAAATTCCGCGAAATGTATGAATTCCGCGACCGTACTGCCAAAGCCTACGGCTGCGAACTGCTGGTGCACAAAAACCCGGAAGGGGTGGCGATGGGGATTAACCCGTTTGTTCACGGCAGCGCCAAGCACACCGACATCATGAAGACCGAAGGTCTGAAGCAGGCGCTGGACAAATACGGCTTTGACGCCGCGTTCGGCGGCGCCCGTCGCGACGAAGAAAAATCCCGCGCCAAAGAGCGTATCTACTCTTTCCGCGACCGTTTCCACCGCTGGGATCCGAAAAACCAGCGTCCGGAGCTGTGGCACAACTACAACGGCCAGATTAACAAGGGCGAAAGCATCCGCGTGTTCCCGCTCTCCAACTGGACCGAGCTGGATATCTGGCAGTACATCTATCTGGAAAATATTGAAATCGTTCCGCTGTATCTGGCGGCCGAGCGTCCGGTGCTTGAGCGCGACGGTATGCTGATGATGATTGATGACGATCGTATCGATCTGCAACCGGGCGAGATGATCAAAAAGCAGATGGTGCGCTTCCGTACTTTAGGCTGCTGGCCGCTGACCGGCGCGGTGGAATCCAACGCGCAGACGCTGCCGGAGATTATTGAAGAGATGCTGGTCTCCACCACCAGCGAGCGTCAGGGTCGTATGATTGACCGCGACCAGGCCGGCTCCATGGAGCTGAAGAAACGTCAGGGGTATTTCTAAGGAGCCGCCATGAACACGACCATTGCCCAACAAATTGCTAATGAAGGCGGCGTAGAAGCTTATCTGCACGCGCAACAGCACAAAAGCCTGCTGCGTTTCCTGACCTGCGGCAGCGTCGATGACGGGAAAAGTACCCTGATTGGCCGCCTGCTGCACGATACCCGGCAGATTTACGAAGATCAGCTCTCATCGCTGCATAATGACAGTAAGCGTCACGGTACGCAGGGTGAAAAACTGGATCTGGCGCTGCTGGTGGATGGCCTGCAGGCTGAGCGCGAGCAGGGCATCACCATCGATGTCGCCTATCGCTATTTCTCCACCGAGAAACGCAAATTTATTATCGCCGATACGCCGGGGCACGAGCAGTACACTCGCAATATGGCCACCGGCGCTTCCACCTGCGATCTGGCGATTCTGCTGATGGATGCGCGCAAAGGCGTGCTCGATCAGACCCGCCGCCACAGCTTTATCTCGACGCTGCTGGGAATTAAAAACCTGGTGGTGGCGGTGAATAAAATGGACCTGGTGGATTTTAGCGAAGAGACGTTTAATCGCATTCGCGAAGAGTATCTCTCTTTTGCGGAGCAGCTGCCGGGCGATGTTGATATTCGCTTTGTTCCGCTTTCTGCCCTCGAGGGGGACAATGTCGCAACCCAGAGCGCCAGTATGCCGTGGTACAGCGGCCCGACGCTGCTGGAAGTGCTGGAAACCGTTGAAATTCGTCGCGTGGTGGAAAGCCAGCCGCTGCGTTTCCCGGTCCAGTTTGTTAACCGGCCCAACCTCGATTTCCGCGGTTTCTCCGGTACCGTGGCTTCCGGCAGCGTGACGGTCGGACAGCGCCTGAAGGTACTGCCGTCGGGCGTGGAGTCGAGCGTGGCGCGTATTGTGACGTTTGACGGCGACCTGCAGGAAGCCGGCGCCGGTGAAGCCATCACCATCGTGTTGAAAGATGAGATTGATATCAGCCGCGGCGACCTGTTGGTGGATGCGCAGGTGACGCTGCCTGCGGTGCAAAGCGCCAGCGTGGATGTGGTGTGGATGGCCGAACAGGCGTTATCCCCGGGTCAGAGCTATGACATCAAAATTGCCGGCAAGAAAACCCGCGCTCGCGTCGACGGGATTCGCTATCAGGTTGATATCAATAACCTGACCCAGCGTGAAGTCGAGTCGCTGCCGCTGAACGGGATTGGCCTTGTCGATTTGACCTTCGACGAGCCGCTGGTACTGGACAAGTATCAGCATAACCCGGTCACCGGCGGGCTGATCTTCATCGATCGGCTGACCAACGTGACGGTGGGCGCCGGTATGGTGCGCGAACCGCAGGAACAACGTCAGGCGTCGGCATCCTCCTACAGCGCGTTTGAACTGGAACTGAACCAGCTGATCCGTAAACACTTCCCGCACTGGGATGCGCGCGACCTGCTGGGAGGCAAGTAATGGCCCTGCATGACGAAAACGTCGTCTGGCACGCCCATCCGGTCACCCGGCAGCAGCGCGAACAGCACCACGGCCATCGCGGGGTGGTGCTGTGGTTTACCGGGCTGTCCGGCTCTGGTAAGTCTACCGTTGCCGGTGCGCTGGAAGAGGCGCTGCATCGACTGGGCGTTAGCACCTATCTGCTGGATGGCGATAACGTGCGGCACGGCCTGTGCAGCGATCTCGGTTTTAGCGATAGCGATCGTAAAGAAAATATTCGTCGCGTCGGGGAAGTGGCGAAACTGATGGTTGATGCCGGGCTGGTGGTGTTGACCGCCTTTATCTCCCCGTACCGCGCTGAACGCCAGATGGTGCGTGAGCGCCTGGGCGAAGGGACCTTTATCGAAGTGTTTGTCGATACGCCGCTGGCTATCTGCGAGGCGCGGGATCCAAAAGGGTTATACAAGAAGGCGCGTGCGGGTGAATTGCGCAACTTTACCGGGATAGATTCGGTGTACGAATCGCCAGAAAAGGCGGAAATTCATCTGGATGGTGAACAATTGGTAACAAATTTGGTGCACCAACTATTAGACCTCCTCAGACAGCAAGATATTATCAGATCCTGAAACGGCGGCGGCATTGAGATGCTGGTCGCCAGGTCAACAGGATTCGATATGCGCAATACCCAGAACATCAGTCTTATTCGTCCGGAACCGCCCGCGGTGTCCCATGACGAGACCACCTGGTCTTTGTCAGGCGCCGCCGTGGGTTTTATTTCATGGCTGCTGGCGCTGGGTATTCCCTTCCTCATGTATGGCAGTAATACGTTATTTTTCCTTCTCTACACCTGGCCCTTTTTTCTCGCCTTAATGCCGGTCGCCGTTGTGGTTGGGATTGCGCTGCACTCGCTGTTGAGCGGTAAGCTCCTGTACAGCGCATGCGCGACGATTTTGACCGTGGGGATGATGTTTGGCCTGCTGTTTCTCTGGCTGCTGGGATAGTCCTTTCTGCGTATGAATCAAGCCTGGGTATCGGCGACAGAAATGTGTTACAGTCCCCGCGTTACGCGGCGTCGTCCGCGCGTCGGAGTGAAATACTCGGGCGAGTTATGGGATGATGATGCCGTTTTTCAGGGGGCAGAATGGGTAAATTAACGCTGCTACTATTGGCTTTGCTGGTCTGGCTACAGTACTCGCTGTGGTTCGGTAAAAATGGTCTGCATGACTATAGCCGGGTGAATGATGACGTCACCGCGCAGCAAGCCACTAACAGCAAATTAAAGGCGCGCAACGATCAACTCTTTGCGGAAATCGATGACCTTAACGGCGGTCAGGAAGCGATCGAAGAGCGCGCACGCAATGAACTAAGCATGACCCGCCCGGGCGAAACATTTTATCGTCTGGTCCCGGATGCGTCTAAGCGCAACCAGGGGTCGACGCAGAACAATCGATAAACAAGCCCAGGATGACGACATGGCAGCCACTTTTCCGGGTGTTTGCGCCGTGGTGCCGGCGGCCGGTTTTGGCCGCCGTATGCAAACGGAATGCCCGAAACAATATCTCTCAATCGGTAACAAAACGATTCTCGAACATGCGGTCGCCGCGCTGCTGGCGAACGCGTGCGTGCAGCGCGTGGTGATTGCCGTCAGTCCCGGCGATATCCGCTTTAGCCAACTGCCGCTGGCCACCCATCCACAAATTACCGTCGTCGACGGCGGCGCCGAGCGCGCTGACTCCGTACTGGCTGGTCTGCAGGCGTTGCCCGAAGCCGAATGGGTGCTGGTGCACGATGCCGCGCGCCCGTGCCTGCACCAGGACGACCTCCGGCGCCTGCTGGCGCTGCGCGAAACCAGTCGCGTGGGTGGCATTCTCGCCGCGCCGGTGCGCGATACCATGAAACGCGCTGAACCCGGCAAGGGGGCTATTGCGCACACCGTCGATCGCAATGACCTATGGCATGCGCTGACGCCGCAATTTTTCCCGCGTGAATTACTCCTCCAGTGCCTGACGCGCGCGCTTAATGAAAGCGCGACCATCACCGATGAAGCCTCGGCGCTGGAGTACTGCGGCTTCCATCCCGAACTGGTGGCCGGACGAGCTGATAATATTAAAGTGACGCGCCCGGAAGACCTGGCGCTGGCAGAATTTTACCTTACCCGTTCCCGACACCAGGAGAAGGCTTAATGCGAATTGGACATGGTTTTGACGTACACGCTTTTGGTGGTGAAGGCCCAATCATTATTGGTGGGGTACGCATCCCTTACGAAAAAGGGCTGTTGGCCCATTCCGATGGCGACGTGGCGCTGCACGCGCTGACCGATGCCCTGCTGGGGGCGGCGGCGCTGGGGGACATCGGTAAGCTGTTCCCGGATACCGACCCGGCCTTTAAGGGCGCCGACAGCCGCGAACTGCTGCGCGAAGCCTGGCGGCGGATTCAGGCCAAAGGCTATACCCTCGGAAACGTGGATGTCACCATCATTGCTCAGGCGCCGAAAATGCTGCCGCATATTCCGCAGATGCGTGTCTTTATCGCCGAAGACCTCGGCTGCCATATGGATCAGGTCAACGTCAAAGCCACCACTACCGAGAAGCTCGGTTTCACCGGCCGCGGTGAAGGCATCGCCTGTGAAGCGGTGGCGCTGCTGCATAAGGTTCAGTCATGATCGCTTTCAATGACCTCACCTGGCTGCACGGTAAACCACAGGGGCAGGGGATACTGAAAGCCAACCCGGAAGATTTCGTGGTGGTCGAAGATCTCGGCTTTGCGCCGGATGGCGAAGGTGAGCATCTGCTGGTACGGATTCTGAAAACGGACTGCAATACGCGGTTTGTGGCTGATGCGCTGGCTAAGTTTCTTAAAATCCATGCGCGTGAAGTGAGTTTTGCCGGGCAGAAAGATAAGCATGCCTTGACCGAACAGTGGCTGTGCGCCCGACTCCCGGGCAAAGAGATGCCCGACCTGAGCAAGTTTCAGCTGGAAGGTTGCCAGGTGCTGGAATACGCGCGGCATAAACGCAAGCTGCGGCTCGGCGCGCTCAAGGGCAACCAGTTTACTCTGATTCTGCGGGAAATCAGCGATCGCGACGATGTCGTGCGGCGTCTGCAGGCTGTTGCCGCGCAGGGGGTGCCGAACTATTTCGGCGCCCAGCGCTTTGGTATTGGCGGCAGTAATCTGCTGGGCGCGCTGCGCTGGGCGGAGAGCGGCGCAGCGGTTCGCGATCGCAATAAACGCAGTTTTTGGCTGTCGGCGGCGCGTAGCGGCTTGTTTAATCAACAGGTCAGTATTAGATTAAAAAAACCGGAATTTAATCAGGTTGTTGATGGCGATGCGCTACAATTAGCGGGGCGCGGGAGCTGGTTTGTCGCCACCTCTGAGGAGCGCATGCAGCTGCAGGAGCGGGTTGATAACCGTGAACTGCTGATTACGGCGGCGTTACCGGGAAGCGGTGAGTGGGGCAGCCAACGCGAGGCGCTGGCCGCCGAGCAGGCGGCTGTTGCCGAAGAGACGCCGCTCCAGGCTCTGCTGGTGCGTGAAAAAGTTGAAGCGGCGCGCCGGGCGATGCTGCTCTATCCGCAGCAGATGAGCTGGAACTGGTGGGATGACGTAACCGTTGAACTGCATTTCTGGCTACCAGCGGGCAGCTTCGCCACCAGCGTGGTAAGGGAACTTATCAATACAACGGGTGACTATGCGAATATTGCTGAGTAACGATGACGGGATTCATGCGCCGGGCATTCAGACCCTGGCGAAGGCCTTACGGGAGTTTGCTGAGGTCCAGGTAGTTGCACCCGATCGTAACCGCAGTGGCGCATCAAATTCCCTGACCCTCGAGTCTTCGCTACGCACTTTCACTTTCGATAACGGCGATATCGCCGTCCAGATGGGGACGCCGACGGACTGTGTCTATCTCGGGGTTAACGCCCTGATGCGTCCCCGTCCGGATATCGTGGTTTCCGGCATTAATGCCGGTCCCAATCTCGGCGATGACGTTATCTACTCCGGCACTGTCGCTGCCGCAATGGAAGGCCGACATCTCGGCTTTCCGGCCCTGGCCGTCTCCCTGAATGGCCATCAGCACTATGACACCGCGGCGGCCATCACCTGCTCTATCCTGCGGGCTTTAAGCCGCGAGCCGCTGCGTACCGGCCGTATCCTCAATATCAATGTGCCCGATCTGCCTCTTGAGCAGATTAAAGGCATCCGCGTGACCCGCTGCGGTAGCCGACATCCCGCCGATCAGGTTATTCCGCAAAAAGATCCGCGCGGCAATACGCTGTACTGGATTGGCCCGCCGGGAGAGAAGCACGATGCCGGGCCGGATACCGACTTTGCCGCCGTCGACGAAGGCTATGTCTCCGTGACGCCGCTGCACGTTGATTTAACCGCCCACCAGGCTCACGGGATGGTGGCCGACTGGCTGGATCGCGTCGGAGTGGACACTCAATGGTAAGCAAACGTGTTGAAAGCCTGCTGAATCAGCTGCGTACTCAGGGCATTGTTGACGAGCGTGTGCTGGAGGCGATAGCCCAGGTACCGCGTGAAAAATTCGTTGATGAAGCCTTCGAACACAAGGCGTGGGAGAACACGGCATTACCTATCGGCCAGGGGCAAACCATCTCGCAACCCTACATGGTGGCGCGGATGACGGAGCTTCTGACGCTGACGCCGGAATCGCGGGTGCTGGAGATTGGCACCGGTTCAGGCTACCAGACGGCGATACTGGCACACCTCGTTCATCATGTGTGTTCGGTCGAACGAATTAAGAGTTTACAGTGGCAGGCGCGTCGTCGCCTGAAACAACTTGATTTACATAATGTTTCAACCCGTCATGGCGATGGATGGCAGGGTTGGAAGGCACGCGCTCCCTTTGATGCGATTATCGTCACCGCCGCACCGCCGGAAGTGCCGCCTGCGCTGCTGGCGCAGCTGGATGAGGGAGGCGTGCTGGTATTACCGGTCGGCGAGGTGCATCAGTTTCTGAAACGGATCCGTCGTCGCGGTAATGAATTTGTGATGGATACCGTTGAAGCCGTACGCTTTGTTCCCCTGGTGCAAGGGGAGCTGGCATGAGACCCGGATTAATCCAGGTTTTTTTTGCCTGACTTTAGGCGTAGGGTGGACACATTTTCAGTGTCCTGGCCGGGTGTTGTCCGGTAAGCAAGATATTGGCTGTTAACATATTCCTGGGGGATAAATGAGCGCGGGAAGCCCAAAATTTACCTTAAGCCGTATTGCGGCGTTATCATTGGTTTCACTCTGGCTGGCGGGGTGTTCAAACACCAATCATCCGCCAGCACCGGTTAGCACGGCGGGTGGAGCCCCATCCTCGGGAACGAATTCCGGGATGCTGATCACTCCGCCGCCGACGACAGGATCCGCCATTGTTCCGCGCACACCTCAGGTACAGCCGGTTCAGACGCCAGCGCCGCAGGTTCAGCCGATGGCCCAGCAGCCGGTGCAGACCGTGAACGGTAAGATAGTCTATAACCGTAAATATGGCGATATTCCGAAAGGCAGCTATACGGGCGGTAGCACCTATACCGTGAAACGCGGCGATACGCTGTTCTATATTGCATGGGTAACAGGCAACGATTTCCGTGACCTCGCGCAACGCAACAACATCCCCGCGCCGTACGGCCTGAACGTCGGTCAGACGCTGCAGGTTGGCAACTCCGCAGGCCAGCCGATCACCGGTGATAACGCCGTTGCTGCGGCAAGCGTGCGGGCAAGTGGAGGTGCGACGGCGGCCTCAAATACTGCACAAAAATCGACCGCGGTGGTTGCGTCACAACCAACTATTACGTATTCTGAATCCTCAGGTGAACAGAATGCTAATAAGATGTTGCCGAACAATAAGCCAGCGACGACTGTCGTTGCGCCAGTGACGGCTCCCGCTGTTAGCAGCAACCAACCGACTGCAAGCAGTACGTCAACCAGTTCGCCTATCTCCACATGGCGCTGGCCGACTGATGGCAAGGTTATCGAGAACTTTAGTGGCGCAGAAGGCGGCAATAAAGGTATTGATATTGCAGGCAGTAAGGGACAGGCTATTGTCGCGACCGCTGATGGGCGCGTCGTCTATGCCGGTAACGCGCTGCGCGGTTACGGTAATCTTATTATCATCAAACACAACGATGATTACCTGAGTGCCTACGCTCATAACGATACAATGCTGGTCCGGGAACAACAGGAAGTTAAAGCGGGGCAGAAAATCGCTACCATGGGTAGCACCGGCACCAGCTCTACAAGATTGCATTTTGAAATTCGTTACAAGGGGAAATCCGTCAACCCGCTGCAGTATTTACCGCAGCGATAATTTGGCGAAGTACGGATAAGCGTCGCATCAGTTAACCGACGTCAGGCCGGTCGCAACTGCCCCTTCACCGGGGCAAAACGTCTCCGTCTGGCGTCGTTGAATGATGTATCGCGAAGGTGCTTTGCTCAGGGATCACGGGTAGGAGCCATCTTTATGAGTCAGAATACGCTGAAAGTTCATGATTTAAATGAAGACGCGGAATTTGATGAGAACGGAGTCGAGGTTTTCGATGAGAAAGCCTTAGTAGAAGAGGAACCCAGTGATAGCGATCTGGCCGAGGAAGATCTTCTGTCGCAAGGCGCCACGCAACGCGTGCTGGATGCGACGCAGCTCTATTTGGGTGAGATTGGTTATTCCCCACTGCTGACGGCCGAAGAAGAAGTTTATTTCGCCCGTCGCGCATTGCGTGGTGATGTGGCTTCACGCCGCCGGATGATTGAAAGCAACCTGCGTCTGGTGGTGAAAATTGCTCGTCGTTATAGCAATCGTGGTCTGGCGTTGCTGGATCTGATTGAAGAGGGCAATCTGGGGCTGATCCGCGCGGTTGAGAAGTTTGACCCGGAACGTGGGTTCCGTTTCTCGACCTATGCCACCTGGTGGATTCGTCAAACGATTGAACGGGCTATCATGAACCAAACCCGTACCATCCGTTTACCTATCCATATTGTCAAAGAGCTGAACGTCTATCTGCGTACCGCGCGTGAGTTGTCCCATAAGCTGGACCACGAGCCGAGTGCGGAAGAGATTGCCGAGCAGCTGGATAAGCCGGTTGATGACGTGAGCCGTATGCTGCGTCTCAATGAGCGTATTACCTCAGTGGACACGCCGCTGGGCGGCGATTCGGAAAAAGCGCTGCTGGATATTCTGGCCGATGAGAAAGACAACGGTCCGGAAGACACCACGCAGGACGATGATATGAAACAAAGCATCGTTAAATGGCTGTTCGAACTGAACGCCAAGCAGCGTGAAGTCCTGGCGCGTCGTTTTGGCCTGCTGGGCTACGAAGCCGCTACGCTTGAAGATGTTGGTCGTGAAATTGGTCTGACCCGCGAACGCGTACGTCAGATCCAGGTAGAAGGCCTGCGCCGCCTGCGGGAAATCCTGCAAGGACAGGGGCTGAACATCGAAGCGCTATTCCGCGAATAAGCCATTTTCCTCTCAAAAAGGCCCGATCGGACGATCGGGCCTTTTTCTTTGCATACTACGCCTGTCGGGTCTCGTGTAAATGACGCCACAAAATGCGCCCTTCAGCTTTCCTGAATAAGACCGTTGACCAACGGATGGTCTCGCCCTGTTCGGGCAAACACTGCCTTTCCCGATAGCATATCACCGCGCCATCGCGCCATTCGGCGAGAGTGGCCGTGCTATCAATGGCGATGCGCAAGCCTGGACGACTGCCGCCTGAGGTAGCAAAGAAAGCGCTGAGCGCCTGATGGTTCATCACGTTTCCGCCGATACCGATCATTGAAAAATCAGGGGAAAAGCGTGCCATTAAGGCCTCTACCGCGCCTTGTTTCTGACTCAGCCAGTTTTCAATAGCCACATGGGCGTCGATCGTTTCCTGAATATACGGGTTCATGGGGTCTCCATTTTTTTGTGCAGGCGCGTGACTATCGCTATTGTTACGATCCACGCGACGGCTCACGCTCACCGAGGCGGGGTCGCTGTTCTATCATCGCGGCCTGGCGTTACCCTGCTGCCCGAGTGACTGGTGGCACCGGCGCTGGCGGAGCACAAACTGGTGCAGGTGGTGCCGGAGTTTACCTTTCCCCCGCAGGGCGTGTATGCGCTCTATCCGGACGCGCAGCATGTCCCGACCAGGGGCCGGGCGTTTATCGATTTCTTACGCCAGCGCTAATCTTTTGTTTCTTGCGCGATCAGCTTGTGGATGATTTGCGAGAACTGTTGGCGCTCTGCGTCGCTCAACCGTCCCAGGAACTCGTCATCGACGGCATTTCCCAGCGGTACTGAATGTGCCAGCAACGCTTCACCTTCCGCGGTTAAATAGACAAACCGGCGACGTTTATCCGCCGGATCGTGTTCGCGACGGACCAGTCCGCGGCTCTCCATACGGCTGAGCATTTCCGCCAGCGTCGCTTTCGTACTGACTGCCGCTTCCGTCAGCGTGACCTGTTCAATTCCCGGGTGCTCTGCAATCGAGCGCATCACCGCATACTGGGGCTTAGTCAGCTCCGGCAGTTCGTGCTGCCAGCGGGCGGTGTGCTGCTGGAAAAGCTGGCGCAAGAGGTGGAACGCCTCGTTTCTTAACTCCATGGGAACTCCGTAAAAAAACGTCGGCTCTATAATAGCCGTTTGCGACGCTTTTACGCATCTTTCCCGCATTTGATTAAAAATGCGGCCAACCGTGAACGCACTTGCACGCGATGGGTATCAGGCGTAGTTTTAATAAAAACGTTCGTATACGAACGATATGTGGAGGAAATGATGAAGCTGATTGTCGGGATAACCGGTGCCACCGGTGCTCCGTTGGGTGTCGCGCTGCTTAAGGCGCTTCGCGGGATGCCGGAAGTGGAAACCCATCTGGTGATGTCGAAGTGGGCTAAAACCACGATTGAACTGGAAACGCCGTATAGCGCTCGTGAAGTGGCTGAACTGGCCGATTTCTCACATAGCCCTGCTGACCAGGCCGCCATCATCTCATCAGGCTCCTTTCGTACCGCGGGCATGATTGTCATCCCCTGCAGTATGAAAACGCTGGCCGGAATTCGTGCGGGTTATGCAGAAGGGTTGGTTGGACGTGCGGCGGATGTGGTGCTGAAAGAGGGGCGCAGGCTGGTGCTTGTCCCACGGGAAATGCCGTTGAGCACTATCCACCTGGAAAACATGCTGGCCCTGTCCCGTATGGGGGTGGCGATAGTGCCGCCGATGCCTGCTTATTACAACCATCCGGCAACGATTGAAGACGTGACTGACCACGTTGTCACGCGAGTTCTGGATCAGTTTGGTCTTGAGTACCACAAAGCGCGTCGCTGGAACGGACTACGGGCCACAGAGAATTTTTCACAGGAGGATAAATAATGGCTTTTGATGATTTGCGCAGCTTTTTACAGGCGCTGGACGACCAGGGGCAATTGCTGAAAATTTGTGAAGAAGTGAACGCCGAACCGGATCTGGCTGCCGCGGCTAACGCCACCGGGCGTATCGGCGATGGGGCACCGGCGCTGTGGTTTGACAATATTCGCGGCTTTACCGATGCCCGGGTGGCGATGAATACCATCGGTTCGTGGCAGAACCATGCTATCTCGCTGGGTCTGCCGGCTAACACGCCGGTGAGGAAACAGATTGATGAGTTTATCCTCCGCTGGGATGCATACCCGGTCACGCCGGAGCGCAGGGCTAACCCGGGGTGGGCGGAGAATACCGTCGACGGCCAGGATATTAACCTGTTTGATATTCTGCCGCTGTTTCGTCTGAACGATGGGGATGGTGGTTTTTATCTCGATAAAGCCTGCGTCGTCTCGCGCGATCCGCTCGACCCCAACCACTTTGGCAAGCAGAACGTCGGAATCTATCGCATGGAGGTGAAGGGCAAACGCAAGCTCGGCCTGCAGCCTGTCCCCATGCATGATATCGCGCTACACCTGCACAAAGCCGAAGAGCGCGGCGAAGATCTGCCAATCGCTATTACATTAGGCAATGACCCGATTATCACGCTCATGGGCGCAACGCCGCTGAAGTACGATCAGTCGGAATATGAAATGGCGGGTGCGCTGCGTGAAAGCCCGTATCCGATTGCCACCGCACCGCTGACCGGTTTTGATGTGCCGTGGGGGTCGGAGGTGATTCTTGAAGGCGTTATCGAGAGCCGCAAACGTGAAATCGAAGGCCCGTTCGGTGAATTTACCGGTCACTACTCCGGCGGGCGCAATATGACGGTGGTGCGCATCGATAAAGTTTCTTATCGCACGAGACCGATTTTTGAATCGCTGTACCTCGGTATGCCGTGGACCGAAATTGATTATCTGATGGGCCCGGCGACCTGCGTACCGCTATATCAGCAGCTCAAAGCTGAGTTCCCGGAAGTGCAGGCTGTCAATGCCATGTATACCCACGGCCTGCTGGCGATTATCTCGACCAAAAAACGCTACGGCGGTTTTGCGCGGGCGGTTGGCCTGCGGGCAATGACCACGCCGCACGGCCTGGGTTATGTGAAGATGGTGATTATGGTTGATGAGGACGTTGACCCGTTCAACCTCCCTCAGGTGATGTGGGCACTGTCTTCGAAGGTCAATCCGGCGGGAGATTTGGTACAGCTACCGAATATGTCCGTGCTGGAGCTTGACCCTGGCTCCAGCCCGGCGGGAATTACCGACAAACTGGTTATTGATGCCACCACGCCGGTTGCGCCGGATCTCCGCGGCCACTACAGCCAGCCGGTGCGGGATCTCCCTGAAACCAGAGCCTGGGTTGAAAAACTGACCGCCATGCTGGCCAACCGTAAGTAAGGAGAAAAAGATGATGTGTCCACGTTGCGCCGATGCGCAGATTGACGTGCTGGCGAAGTCGCCGGTAAAAGATGTCTGGACTGTGTTCCAGTGCCAGCACTGTTTCTATACCTGGCGCGACACCGAACCGCTGCGCCGTATTAGTCGCGAGCACTACCCGGAAGCATTTCGGATGACCCAGAAAGATATTGATGAGGCGCCGATGGTGCCGAGTATTCCGCCGCTGCTGGCGGAAGATAAAGGCTAAATAAACGGGGCCGCGCAGTCGGGCCCTTTTTATATTTCTCTTATCAATGAAAAAATCTTTATTAATTAAAATTCAAAATAACGTAAAAGATTAACGGCATATCAATATTTGCGAGTCTTCTCGCAATCTAAAATAATTCCATTCCGTTTTATTCCGGTGGGGTAATTTTGTCGACCAGGTGAGTATAGAATAACGGCGGGTGCTTGAGGCTGTCTGGCTTTGAGCATTGACAGGGTTCAGACAGGCGAAAGCCCCAGGAGATATTTCTATCAACTGAGGCTGGCGTTTGAACCTGAACAATTCAGATGTTAGTCTCTTCTTTGCAGGGAGGCAAGACATGCTGACAAAATATGCCCTTGTGGCAATCATTGTACTGTGTATTACGGTGCTGGGATTTACGCTAATGGTACGCGGCTCATTGTGCGAGCTGAATATTAAAGAGCGTAGTATGGAGTTTAAAGCTGTTCTCGCTTACGAACCGAAGAAGTAGCAACCGCGCGGGGGCGACCCCGCGTATTGGTTGTCAGGTCGCATCCTCTCGCACCCATTTATTTTTGTAAAAGGGCAGCGCTTAGCGGGCTGCCCTTTTGTCGCTTCAGCGGAACAAGAAGGCGTTACACCAGGCTCTTCAGCCGGTAAATCCACTCCAGCGCCTGACGCGGGGTCAACGAATCCGGATCGAGGTTCTCCAGGGCTTCTACCGCCAGCGAGGTCTCCTCCGGGGCGGAGAGCAGCGACATCTGCGTACCGTCGACCTGCGTGGCGGCAACGCCTGGGGCAATGCTCTCCAGTTCGCGCAATTTCTGCCGCGCGCGCTTAATCACCTCTTTAGGCACGCCCGCCAGCGCGGCAACCGCCAGACCGTAGCTTTTGCTGGCGGCGCCATCCTGGACGCTGTGCATGAAGGCGATGGTATCGCCATGTTCCAGCGCATCAAGATGGACGTTCGCCACGCCTTCCATTTTCTCCGGCAACTGGGTCAGTTCGAAGTAGTGGGTGGCAAAAAGGGTCAGTGCCTTAATCTTATTGGCCAGGCTTTCCGCACAGGCCCACGCCAGCGACAGGCCATCGTAGGTAGAGGTCCCGCGGCCGATTTCATCCATCAGTACCAGGCTGTGTTCGGTGGCGTTGTGCAGAATATTGGCGGTTTCGGTCATTTCGACCATGAAAGTGGAACGGCCGCTTGCCAGGTCATCGGCCGCGCCGACGCGGGTAAAGATGCGATCGATGGGGCCGATTTCAACTTTTTCCGCCGGGACGTAGCTGCCTATCCAGGCCAGCAGCGCAATCAGCGCAGTCTGACGCATATAGGTACTTTTACCGCCCATATTCGGGCCGGTAATAATCAGCATCCGCCGCTGCGGGACCAGATTTAATGGGTTGGCGATAAAAGGTTCTTTCAAAACCTGCTCAACCACAGGGTGGCGGCCTTCACTGATGCGGATACCCGGTTTATCGCTAAAGGTCGGGCAGCAGTAGTTCAGGGTTTCCGCACGCTCGGCGAGGTTTACCAGCACATCCAGCTCCGCCAGCGCGCTGGCGCTTTGCTGAAGGTCGGCAAGGTGCGGCAGCAGCATATCGAACAGCTGCTCGTAGAGCTGTTTCTCCAGCGCCAGCGCTTTCCCTTTCGACGTCAGTACTTTGTCTTCATACTCCTTGAGTTCCGGAATAATGTAGCGCTCGGCGTTTTTCAGCGTCTGGCGACGGACGTAGTGAATCGGGGCGTGCTGGCTTTGGCCGCGGCTGATCTGGATGTAGTAACCGTGAACGGCATTGTAACCGACCTTCAGCGTGTCCAGCCCTAGCCTTTCGCGTTCGCGAATTTCCAGCTTATCGAGATAATCGGTGGCGCCATCCGCCAGCGCGCGCCATTCATCGAGCTCTTCATGGTAGCCGGGGGCAATAACGCCGCCGTCGCGCACCAGCACCGGCGGCGCATCGATAATCGCGCGTTCGAGCAGTTCGCGCAGTTCGCTGAACTCGCCCATTTTATCGCGCAACTTCTGGACCGGCGCGCAGCTGACGTCGGCCAGCATCTCGCGCAGGGTAGGCAGCTGCTGGAACGCATGACGCATGCGGGCGAGATCGCGCGGACGCGCGGTGCGCAGCGCCAGTCGCGCCAGAATACGTTCCAGATCGCCCACCTGACGCAGCACCGGCTGCAGTTCGCTATAACGCTCCTGCAGTGCGCCGATGGTTTGCTGACGTTCGACGAGCACCACCGTATCGCGCACCGGCATATGCAGCCAGCGTTTGAGCATCCGGCTGCCCATCGCGGTTACGGTGCAGTCGAGCACCGACGCCAGCGTATTGTCGAAACCACCGGCCAGATTCTGGGTTATCTCAAGGTTACGGCGGGTTGCCGCGTCCATGATAATGCTGTCCTGCTGGCGCTCCATCGTGATGGAGCGAATATGCGGCAGGGAGGTGCGCTGGGTATCTTTGACGTACTGCAACAGGCAGCCGGCGGCGCAAAGACCCCGTGGCGCGTTTTCGACGCCGAAACCGACCAGGTCGCGGGTGCCAAACTGTAAATTCAGCTGCTGGCGCGCGGTGTCGATTTCAAACTCCCATAGCGGACGGCGGCGCAGGCCGCGGCGGCCTTCAATCAACGCCGACTCGGCAAAATCTTCGGCATACAGCAGTTCAGCCGGGTTGGTACGCTGCAACTCGGCGGCCATGGTTTCACGGTCGGCCGGTTCGCTCAGGCGAAAACGACCGGAGCTGATATCCAGCGTCGCATAGCCAAAGCCTTTGCTGTCCTGCCAGATAGCGGCCAGCAGGTTATCCTGACGCTCCTGCAGCAGCGCTTCATCGCTGATGGTGCCGGGCGTGACGATACGCACCACCTTGCGCTCGACCGGACCTTTGGTGGTGGCCGGGTCGCCAATCTGTTCGCAAATGGCTACCGATTCGCCCTGATTGACCAGTTTGGCAAGGTAGTTTTCCACCGCATGGTGTGGGATTCCGGCCATAGGGATCGGCTCGCCCGCCGAGGCACCGCGTTTGGTCAGCGAAATATCGAGCAGTTGCGATGCGCGTTTCGCATCGTCATAAAACAGCTCGTAAAAGTCCCCCATACGATAGAACAGCAGGATCTCCGGGTGCTGAGCTTTCAGCTTAAGATACTGCTGCATCATTGGCGTATGGTCTGAGAGATCCTTGTCGACAGACTCTTGCATATTAATTTTACTCATTTTTTAAGTTTTGCGATTCCCTATGTAGCCCCATGTAAAACCGCTTTAAACCCATATAAATCGATAAATTTGTATACCAGAAGTATTCTGACGACTATCTGGGATACATTGATGAAAATGACACTCAATCAGTCGATTATAATCAATAAGCTATCTATCGACGTCAAACCAGGTCTGGACAAAGCTGGAAAAGTTGTCTACTTACCCAATCCAGAGCGAAAACCGTATCTTATCACTGACAGCCATCGTGATTCATCCGTTGGGTTCGGTGCCAAAAATAAAGGCTGTCCCTGGCCGGGTCGCGCGCTCTCGTTATATGTTAATATAATGTTGCAATTTATTGAGGCTACTTAAATCACCCATGTTCAAAATGCTGAGTTCTGGCAAGCAATAGATCTAAGAACCTGCGGGCTGCGACGGTGATAACTTTATTACCCGGATGGAGGGCAAAGAAGGTGACAGGAACGGGCTGCCAGTGCGGCAAAACGGGCACCAGCTTACCTTGTTGCAGGTCGTCCTGGATTAACAGTCCGGGCAATGACGCAATCCCCATTCCTTGACGGGCGGCATGCAGCAATGCCGTGGGCTGAGTGGCGATAAATGCGGGCTTAAAATAAAACCGGGAGATCTGCTGCTCATTTGTCAACTCCCAGACCCCGTTGAGCGTGCCTTCTCCCAGCGCCAGACAGTTGAATCCAGCCAAATCCTGAGGGTGGACTAACGCCGGTTTACCAGCCAGTACATCAGGGTGGGCAACTAACGCATAAGATGAAATAAGAAATTGGCGAGCAACGAGGGTGGAGTCTGCCAATGGTTTAAACGCCGGATAAATCACAATATCTGCCTGCGAACTTCTCGGATCGTAGATGCCGGTTGTCTCTTCAAGATAAAGTTGAACCTCTGGCGCAAGACAGGCGAATTCCGCCGCTATTTCTTCTATCACTAATGAACCTATCATCGGCGGGCAAATGATATGTAGTCGCCCCGCCGGGTGTGCACGCAACTGTTCCGCCATACTGTGGATCTGTTCTGCCTGATCCACTAATGCCGTGCATTTCTCGTAACACGCGATGCCAAAGTGCGTGAGCTGAAATTGGCGCGGGCTATGGTGGAATAGCTTGACCCCCAGACGTGATTCCAGGGCATTGATCCGCCGGGAAAGGGTGGATTTTGCGATGCCCAGATGACGGGAGGCTGATGAAATACCATTACAATCAACAACCTGTTTAAAAAGATAGAGATCGTCAAGATAATCCATGATTGTTCCATATATGGGACGAAACAGGATTGATAATAGAACGAAGGTAGCCTCGGTTCAATTTTATACTGTGGGAACTCAGCCATTGTGGAGGAAACTCAAATGTCGGATATGAACACAGTCAGCAGCGTCATTGCAGAAACGCCATTCGGAAAAGTACGTGGTCTATGCGTGGATGGGATCAGTGCCTTCCGGGCAATTCCCTATTCGCAGCCGCGTAGCGGGGTAAGCCGGTTTGATAAGCCATCCTCTCCCCCATGCTGGGATGAGGTTTATGATGCGACCCAACCTGGAACGGTCTGTCCTCAGCTCCCGTCACGCCTGGATGCCGTGATGGGCGCCAGTCATTGCCGCCAGGACGAAGATAGCCTGCACGTCAATATCTGGGTACCTCAAAACGTCGATCGTCCCGTCCCCGTCCTGGTATTCATTCACGGCGGCGCGTTTATGACCGGAGGCGGTTCGCTATCCTGCTACGATGGCCATGAACTGGCAAAAAATAGCGGGATGGCGGTGGTCACGATGAATTATCGTCTGGGCATATGGGGATTTATGCCTGTTCCTGAACTCGATGCGGTGAACCTTGGGCTTCACGATCAGATTGCGGCTTTACGATGGATACGGCAGGCTATTGGAGCGTTTAAGGGCGATCCCCAACGCGTCACCGTCGTGGGGCAGTCGGCAGGGGCATACAGTATTGCCGTTATGCTGGGCACGCCAATCGGACAATCGCTTTTTGATCAGGCGATCCTGATGAGTGCCCCGCTGGGTTTATCGCTGAAAACGACCGAGGAATCGACAGCATTTCGCTCCCTCTTGCTCAAAGAGCTGGGCTATCCCGCAGATGCGGTGGATAAATTGCGGGTTCCCACCTCCCGGGAGCTGCTGGCGGCGTTACAACGTATTAAGCCGCCGAAAACCGTTGACGGGGATATCACACCACCCTTTATGCCGGTTATTGATGGCTACCTTATTCCACGCGATCCCATACAGTCTATTGCCGCAGGAAGCGCCGCGTGGTGTAAGACGGTTATTGGCATCACCCGGGAAGAGTACTTTTCATTCTCCCTGGGCCACTCGCCGCTTGATAGTTTGACGGACAGCCAGCTGACCGCGCTGTTTGAGAAACAGTACGGTAAAGACAAGGGGGCTTTGATGCTAAAAACAGCCAGGGCCAGGCGCATTCCGGATACCCCGCGTAATGTGGTCGCAGACATGCGAAGTGAGGCTGATTTCATCCGCCCGGCTTTTACATTTGCCGATAGCCAGATAGCCTGGAAGCAACCGCAGACCTATTTCTATCATTTTGACTGGCAATCACCTCTGCCGGAACTTGGCGCCGGACATTGCCTCGATCTGCCATTCTTATTTGGCAACCCTGGGGAGTGGGCCGCTGCGCCAATGCTACAGGGCGCTAACCAGCGCGAGCTGGAGGCGCTGACTGAGCGTTTTCAGCAGGCATTAAGCGCCTTCGTCTATACGGGGGAACCCAACGGTGAAAACATCCTGTCCTGGCCCAGCTATCAGGAGCAACGCGCCGTCATGCATTTTGATAAGCGGATAAGCGTTATCCACCATCTCGAATAGCTTCAGATAGCGCTCCCGATGGGCAAGGAGGTTCGCCGGGAGCTGGGGCAAAAATCAACCTGCGCGCTTCTGCAATTTCCGATGGCATAAGCACGAGCAAGAAATATAAATGCCAGAACCTGGTTTGGCTCCGTTTGCCATTGGAAAAATTAATTGCGGCGGCATCACCGGCACAGGAAGTCGAATGTAGGCTTTCATTTTTCACCCAGTATTTTTTGGACTATCCTCCTCAAGCCTTTGCTTACATAACAAATACACTATCCAGTTTATATCGGGAACTCTATGATGAAGCAATCCCGGTCTTCAACTCTAGAACATCTGAAATCAGCGAGGTGCAGGTGTTGGCTATCATTCATTTTCACAGGCGCAAAAAAGATAGCGTTCTGCACGATTGTAATATCTTCAGATTGCTTCATTTACATATAAATAAATTCGTATTTCACGCTGTAAGTTCCAGTTTTATTTTCGAAGTAATGACTTTTATTCATTATTATACTTTTGTATCTGTCAAAATATAAAATAGCCTTGCCACGTAAGGCTATGTTAACTGATTAATCTGAATGTGCCTCCTTTTTCGACTTAAATTTTAAATAGCGTGTAATGAGCAAGATAGATGTCGTGTGTGCATTGCAACTGAACGGCGGACGAGTACCTGCGGGCGTACTCGTCTCCGGCTATGGCGCCAGATACACCTGGGGGATGGCGACGTCGGGATGCTCACCCATTCGCACTTCAGCACCGTACCAGCGGCTGATAACCGACTGACGAATGACCTCCTGCGGCGTTCCTTCGGCGACCAGTTTTCCCTGATGGAGGAGCAGAATGCGGTCAGCCCACAGCGCGGCGAGATTGAGGTCGTGCAGCACGATGCAGACGTGCAGCTGGCCGCTGCGGGTCAGCCGTTTCAGCAGACGCAGCAGATGCTGTTGATAGTAAAGATCCAGCGCCGAGGTCGGTTCGTCGAGAAACAGCCAGCCCCGTGGCGCATCGTCATACCACAGCTGAGCGAGACAACGGGCCAACTGGACCCGCTGCTGCTCGCCGCCGGAGAGCGAAGGATAACGTCTGCCCGCCAGATGATCGCAGCCGGTTTCCGCCATCACCTGCTGAATCATCTGCGGGTCCGGGTGTTTACCCCATGGAGAGCGCCCCATGGCGATAACCGTTTCCACCGGCCAGTCGGCATGAAGCTGTGTGCGTTGCAGCATCACCGCCCGGCGGCGGGAGAGGGCTTCCGACGACCAGTGTTCCAGCGGGCGTCCTTCTACATAACGTTCACCGCCATTCGGGGATAAGAAACCGGTCAGCAGCCGCAGCAGCGTTGATTTCCCGGCGCCGTTAGGGCCAATCAGCGCAGTCATCTCTCCGCCGCACAGCCGGACCGACACATCGTCGATGACCCGGCGTTTACCCAGCTGCAAAGAGAGTGACGTGGCGCGCCAGGTGCTGTCACGATTATCCATACGTCGTCCTCTGCTGGCGGAAAATCAACCATAAAAACCACGGCGCGCCGAGCATGCTGGTCAGCAGACCGACCGGCATTTCGGCGGGGGCGGCGACGGTGCGGGCGAGGGTATCGGCCAGCAGCAGCAAGATCGCCCCGGCCAGCAGCGAGCCTGGCACCAGCGCGCGGTGATCCGGCCCCAGCCACATTCGTATCAGGTGCGGCACCACGAGGCCAATAAAGCCAATCACGCCGCTGATCGCCACCGAAGAGGCCACCAGCAACGCGCTGCACAGTAGCAACAGACGCTGCACCGCCCGGACGTTAATTCCCAGGTAGTGGGCTTCTTCATCGCCAAGCTGTAGCAGGTTGAGACGGGAAGCCATCAGCCAGATGACCAGCGAAGCAGGAAAGATCAAGGTGGCCGCGACCAGCAGCGTGGGCCACTCTGCCTGGCCGAGACTGCCCATCCCCCACAGCGACAGCTGGCGCAACTGGGTGTCATTACTTATCCACGCCAGCACTCCCACCAGCGCGCCGCACAGCGCATTGATGGCGATACCGACCAGCAGCAGGCGCGAGAGCGAACCTTCACCGGTCCGGCTGAGGATAAAAATGACCACCATGACGGCGATACTCCCGATAAACGCCGCCAGCATCGGGGCATACAGCGCCACCAGCGCCGGAACCGACAACGGCAGGACCAGCCAGCAGGCCACCGCCAGCGCCGCGCCGCTGCTGACCCCCAGCAGGCCCGGATCGGCCAACGGGTTGCGGAACAACCCCTGCATGACGCAGCCGGAGAGCGCCAGCGCGGCGCCGACCAGCAGCGCCAGCAGGACGCGCGGCAGACGAATGGTTAGCCAGATATGGCGTAGCACCTCATCCCCCGGCGGCCACAGGCTGGCAAGCGGCAGAGACATCGCGCCGAGAGTGGTCGCGAACAGCGTCAGGCTCACCAGCAGCAAGGCCATTAACCACAGATGGCGAGCGAGGGTGGGGCGCATCAGGGGAGCTGCTCCGCTTTTTTCCGCAGCGCGCTGACCGCCTGCGGCGTCCGCGGGCCAAAGCCGAGCAGGGCCATATCATCAATCACCAGCACCTGTTTATGGCGACCGGCAGGCGTTTGCGCCAGCCCCGGCAGCTTCCATAAACCGGCCTCGCCGCCCATGCCTTTAAGCCCGTCAGCGGAGATAACCACCAGCTCCGGCAGACTGGCGATCACCCCTTCTTGCGACATGCTGCGATAATGGTCGAATCCCTGCATCGCGTTCTGCAGCCCGGCGGCCTGAATAGCGCCGTCCGCCGCGGTCTTTTGCCCGGCGACTATGGTGTTCATTCCGCCGTGGCTGAGAATAAACAGCACCCGTTTACCGACCGGCTGCGTGGGGATTTGCGCTATCTGAGCGGCGACGGTGCGGCGCAGGGCGTCGCCTTCAGTCTGCTTACCCAGTGCGTCGGCGACCGCGGCGATTTTTTTGTCAATCGCCGACAGATGGTTACCGCCCGGGATATTGACCACTTTTACTCGACTGTCCTCTACCTTTTGTAAGACCAGAGAAGGCCGGGCCTGTGCGCTTGCCAGGACGAGCGTCGGGCGTAACGACAGGATCCCCTCGGCGTTCAACTGACGGATATAGCCGACATCCGGCAGCGATCGCGCGGCGGCAGGCCAGGTGCTGGTGCTGTCTTTGGCGACCAGCTGCTGCTGCGCCTCCAGGGCATAGACGATTTCCGTGACATCGCCGCCAAGGGAGATAATGCGTTCGGCAGCGGCATGCGCAAACAGCGGCAGAGCGGCAAACAGTATCAGCCAGCGTTTCATGCGCTCTGTCCTTCCGTCGTCAGGCGGTCAACCTGGCTACGCCATGTTGCCTGCTCCGGGTGCCCTTCGCTACGCTGCCCGTACAGCTGGGCGATTTGCGTACCGTCCTGGGCAAACAGCTCCACGCTGGTGACGTGGCCATCCGAGGTTGGCTTACGGGTTACCCAGATTTCATCAATGCTGTCTGCGCGCAGGTGCAGGGTGAAGGTGGTATTGAAGATGTTGAGCCAGCCGCGCATCGGGGCCAGCTTTTCGAGGATGCCGGTGAAGATTTGCACGCAGCCGCGGTTGCCAACGAAAATCATGATCTCATTGCCCTCTTCGCGAATAGTTTCCAGCAGGTGCGGCAGGGCATCGTGGTCAATGCGGCAGGCCAGGTCATCGCTGACCAGACGGAAAGCCTGCTGACGGGAGAGGTTATATTTTCGCAACAGCCCGAAGAACTGATGGACGTCGGTCATGGCGCGCCATTCATTTTCCAGCGCCGCGCCGTCGGCGGAAGCGGCGTAGCGCGGGGCATCAACGGGGCGGATAGCTAATGGGGTCGGGGCAGCATGGGTTTTCCCGGCAATCAGCGCTCCCCACGCCGTCATATCGGTTTGCGCGGTCGCATAGACTTTCAACAGCGCGTCACCGTGATGGTCGAAGAACTGAATGCTCTGGCGGCCGTTATCACTCAGGTGGAAGGCGCTGGCCCATTGGCTGAGGAACAGACGCAGATCGAGCGCCCGCGGGTTCAGCACCAGTCCGGCATGGCCGCTCAGATGCTGGTGGGTAAACTGGCCCACCTGCTCATGGACCGCATATTGATTACGGCAGATGCATTTGGTCTCGCCGACGTCTTCCAGTCCGGCGATGATTGCCCGTATATCGTCCTGCAGGCGAACGGCGTCGTGGCCAACGCGAGCGGCGGTTAATTCCGCTTCGCTAATGCCCATTTCAGCGGCGATATCGCGGGCATATTTGACGTCAGCCTGCGCTTTGGTGGTCTGATAGCGCTGCCACAGTTCGTTTGCGTTGTATTGCATAATTCATATCCTTCTCTACGATGAATATCCCCGGCCGTGGCCAGGGAGCAGGCTGTCTTTCAGCATGATGCGCGCGGGCTGTCGGATCACTCACCTGAGTCTGCGTATCGCGACTCCCGCCGGCAGGCTGAAATCCATGGGATGGATTATTCTGCGGGCCATCAGAAATCGACGTTGACGCCCAGCTGCCAGGTCCGGCCCGGCATCGTCGCCAGCGCTTTATCGTAGGCGTCCTGATTCGTCGACGTCTCAATATTGCGGCTGCTCAGGTAATCCCAGTATTGCCTGTCGGTAATGTTGTAAACGCCGCCGTTAAGCCGCACGTTCTTCGCCACCTGCCACCAGGCCGTCAGGTCCAGCATGCCGTAGCCTGGCACACGCATGTATTCGCTGGAGGCGTTGGCAATAGCGGCACCGGTGTTGATATAGCTTTCGCGGTTAGTGGCGCTGGCTTGCTTACCTTTCACGAAGGTGGCGGTCAGCGCGGTCCCGTAGCGTTTCGCCGGATCGTTCCAGGCCACGCCGACGATAGCCTTCATCGGCGCCACGCTGTCGAGGTCGATATACTTGTCGCCGAGATAGCTGGATTTCGATTTCCCTTCACTATAGCCATAGGCCAGCGTCGCGCTCAGGCCGTTAACCTCGTCAAACCAGCTGCCGAAGTTGAATTTGGCGCTGATTTCGCCGCCGTAGATATAGGCTTTATCGCGGTTTTCCGCCTGATAAATCGTATAGATATTCGACGGAACGTTGGTGAAATGGTCCGGATTGCCGGAACGGGTATAGCGGCTATAGGCGATGAAGTTCTTGTAGTTGTTGTAGAACAGGGCGGTGCGCAACGTGATCCCTTCGACCACTTCGCCTTTTAAGCCCCACTCGACGTTGTCGCTGGTTTCCGTGTTCAGATCGGTGTTACCGATCAACGCATACTGCGCTCGTCCGGCGTAGCTGGAGCCGAGGTTCCAGGAGCCGTACAACTGGCTGGCATTGGGGAACTCGGCGCCGCGTTTATACTGCAGGTAGGTCATGGTACGCGGAGTGATATCGTACTGGAACGTCAGGGACGGCAGCACCTGAGTATCGGCGTTTTTACCATACAGCCTGGCGACGGAGGACTCCGTCAACACGCTGCTGTTGGTGGTCAGATCGCCGAGACTCTCCGGTTTGGTGGATTGATGCACCACGCGCACGCCGGGGATCACGGCAAAGTTGTGGCTGTCGAGATCGAAGTTGATCTTATCCTGAACGAAGCCGCCCAGAGTGTAGCCCCGGCTGTCGGCTTCCGGCTGCATGATTTCGCTGTAGATGCTCGGGGCCGGCGACTGGCTGAACGGACGCTGGGTTTTGATGGTGCTGGCGTTGAGTCCGGCGCTCAGGTCGTGGCGGCCGATAGATTTCGCCAGCGTAGTCTGAATGCCCCAGGTGTCGGTATCGTAGTTGGAGTTGACCGTTTCCATGGCTCTGGCGGTGCTGTCCGGCATCCAGGTCCAGTCATGGGCCTCGGTGTGCTGGTAGTAGACTTTGGTCGACATGCTGTCGAGGTAGTCATTCATTGGCGTCCAGTCGTCTTTCAGACTGATGCCCCAGCGACGAGTCTGGCTGGTCTGGTTGGCCTCGCCAGTGATGCTGTTGCCGTTGTTATCCCAGCTGTCAAAATGGCTATGGTTGGTTTTATGGTAGTAGTCGAGCGTGCTGGTCAGCTTGTGGTCATCATTCGGCTGCCAGATGCCGGAGGCCATAAAGGCATCGGAGTGCCAGTTGGCCGGATAGGCGTCAATCTTATCGCTGTTATTTGCCGTTTCCTGACCGTCACGGCGGCTGTAGACGAAAATACCGCGCAGGGTTTCATCTCCGCCGGCCACCGTCACGCCGTTATGCCAGCTGCGGTCGGCTGAGTCGTAGCCGCTCCGGTAGCCGAAGGCGCTGGTTTTCCCCGGATGCAGATAGTCATCGGCGGATTTCGGCTGGAAGGAGACGCTGCCGCCGATAGCGGTGTTGGCGGTTTCCGTCGAGGTGGCGCCGGACTGAATATGGATGCTGCCGTACATATACGGGTCGATGTAATCGCGCCCGATGCCAAAGGTATTCAGACCGGCACGACCGACGTAGCCGCGTCCGGTCGCATTCGGTTGCGCGATGCCGTCGACATCAATCCCGACGCGGTTGCTTTCCAGCCCGCGAATGTTATAACCGGTATAGCCGCCGCGGTCGAAGCCGCTTTTGCCATTACCCGAGCCGCCGCTGGCGCCGGTTGCGCCGATCAGGGGTTCGTAACGCATGACGGAACCAAAATCTTTGGCTCCTTTGTCCTGCAACTCCTGCGAGCTGACCGAATGTTCGCTGCCGGCTTTAAGCAGAGGAGCGGGTGCGGTGACGGTCATCTGCTCGGAGCTATCCAATGATGCATCGCTGGTGGTGGTGTGTGCGGTGGTATCAGCTGCCCCGGCGGTCGTCTGATAGATTGCTGCAAGCAACGAAGTCACCAGCAGGCTTTTCTTAAACCAGGCCGGTGAGTGAGTGGATTTATACATAGTAGCCACGCCTTGATAATTATTAGTATCGGCTCACGCGTTACTTCCAGATTTGCAGGCGAGTCCCGTTGCTTCCGTTAGCGGACTCTTTTTCTCCATGACTTATAATTGCGAATGGTAATGATAGGTATTATCATTTGCAACAAAATAATCATGTATTCCTCATTTAATCTGCAAGTTGTTTACAATCTGCCCTTTACATACAGCGAGAACATCATGAGTCACAAAGCTGCGATTACGATCAACTACTGCTCCCAATGCAACTGGATGCTGCGCGCCAGCTGGATGGCGCAGGAGCTGCTGCATACGTTCAGTACCGATATCGGCTCGGTCACGCTGGTCCCGGGCACCGGCGGCATCTTCACCATTACCGTCGACGACGTACAAATCTGGGACCGCAAGCAGGATGAGGGTTTCCCGGACGCGGCGGAGCTTAAGCGCCGGGTACGGGATGTCTGTTTCCCGGAGAAGTCGCTGGGCCACGTCGATAGGTCAGCCGATCCGACGTAAGCGCCAGGGGAAAACGGCTGCGCCAGAGGCTATAAAGGTGTATTATTTTTGCATCTTTATTGATGGAGAAGCGCCATGGCGGGTCAACGTATCGACCGGGAAAAAAAGACTATCCGCAGCATGATTTCGCTCTATCAGCGCCGCTGCCCGGACGCGCAGGCCGACGTGGAACATTATCAGGCGCTGAACGCCTATGCCGATAAGCGGCTGGATAAGTGCGTGTTTGGCGAAGAGAAGCCGGCCTGTAAGCAGTGCCCGGTCCATTGCTATCAGCCGGCAAAACGCGAAGAAATGAAGCAAATCATGCGTTGGGCCGGGCCGCGAATGCTCTGGCGCCATCCGATTCTGACGATTCGCCACCTCATTGACGACCGACGTCCCGTGCCAGAGCTTCCGCAAAAATACCGGCCTAAAAAGCCGCGGTGATTTCCCCGGCTTGCGCTGCGCTTAGCCGGGCTACACTGCGTGCGGTCGGTCTGAGTAGCCCGGGTAAGGCGTCAGCCGCGACCCGGGGCCTCACCGGAGTGGGCCGTGGTTCGATTATCGCGAACCGATCTCCAGACAAAGGTGATAATAAACAGCGCGGTAAATAACACCACGATGGTCGGTGCCGGGGCGCTATCCAGGTAAAACGACAGCCACACGCCGCCCAGCGAACAGCTCACCGCAATCGCCACCGCCAGCAGCAGCGCGCGGATAAAATGCCGGGTCAGCAGCAGAGCAATGGCCTCGGGTAAAGTAGCCCGGGTAAGGCGTCAGCCGCGACCCGGGGCCTCGCCGGAGTGGGCCGTGGTTCGCTTATCGCGAACCGAACTCCAGACAAAGGTGATAATAAACAGCGCGGTAAACAACACCACGATGGTCGGTGCCGGGGCGCTATTCAGGTAAAACGACAGCCACACGCCGCCCAGCGAACAGCTCACCGCAATCGCCACCGCCAGCAGCAGCGCGCGGATAAAACGCCGGGTCAGCAGCAGAGCAATGGCGCCGGGGGCAATCAGCAGCGAGATTGACAGAATAATTCCCACCGCTTTGAGCGTCGCCACGATGGTCAGGGCAATCATGCACAGCAGTCCGTAGTGCAGCAGGCCGCAGCGTAATCCGCTGGCTTTAGCCTGATGCGGATCGAAGGCGTGCAGCAGAAAATCGCGCCACTTTAGTCCGATAATCAGCGCAATTACTAGCGCAATCGCCGACGTTTGCCCAACATCGCTGGCGGAAATCCCCAACATGTCGCCAAACAGAATATGGTCGAGATGGACTTCGGACTGAATGGCGACATACAGCACCAGCCCGGCGCCAAACATGCCGGAAAAGACAATGCCCATAATGGTATCGCGCTTGATGCGGCTGTTATCGTCGAGATAACCGGTCGCGATGGCGCAGAATAGCCCGGCAACAAAGGCGCCAATGGCGAACGGAATGCCGAGAATATAGGCCACCACCACGCCGGGAAAGACCGCATGACTCATCGCATCACCCATCAACGCCCAGCCTTTCAGCACCAGAAAAACCGACAGCAGCGCGCAGGGAATGGCAACGATAACCGCCACCAGCATGGCGTTGACCATAAACGAAAACTGCAACGGTTCGAGAAGCGTGCTCAGCAACATGAGGCCTCCCTGGCGCGGCGGCGGTTGGCCAACAGGCCGTGTTTTGGCGCAAAGACAAAGGTCAGCAGAAAGAGCAAGGTCTGCGCCACGACGATAATGCCGCCGGTGGCGCCATCCAGATAGTAGCTTAGCCAGGCGCCGAAAAAGCTGGTCAGGCTGCCAATCGCGACGGCAATCGCCAGCAGGCGTGGAAAGCGGTCGGTCAGCAGCCAGGCAGTCGCTCCCGGGGTGACGACCAGACAAATGACCAGAAAGGCGCCCACGGTTTGCAAGGCCGCCACGGTACAGGCCGCCAGCAGGGTGAAGAACAGCAGCTTCAGCGCCGTGGTGTTCAGGCCAATGGAACGGGCGTGGTTCTCATCGAAAAAGGTCACCATCAGATCTTTCCATTTCAGCAGCAGAAGCGCCATGGAAACCGCGCCGATGGCCGCCAGCTGAATAATATCTTCCGGGGCGATCGCCAGGATATTGCCGAGAATAATGGTCTGGATATTCACCGAGGTAGGGTTGAGCGACACCATAAACAGCCCGATACCGAAGAACGACGAAAAAATCAGGCCGATAATGGCATCCTCTTTGAGTTTCGAACGCTGGTTGAGAAACAGCATGCTCCCCGCCGCCAGCCCTCCGGAGAGAAAAGCGCCGACGGCGAAGGGCAGGCCGAGCATATAGGCTCCCGCCACGCCCGGTACGATGGAGTGGGAGAGAGCATCGCCAATCAGCGACCAGCCTTTCAGCATCAGGTAGCAGGAGAGAAAGGCGCACACGCCGCCCACCAGCGCCGAGACCCACATTGCATTCAGCATATACTGATAGCCGAACGGCTCGATCAGCCAGCTCATCCTTCACCTCCCGTCGTCCGGCGGCTGATAAACGGCCGTTCATCGTCGGTGATAATCTGCTCTTCGCCGCCGCTGAGCACCACGTGGCGCAGCACGCCGCTGAAAGCGAGTTCGAGATTGGCGGCGGTAAAGGTCGTTTCCGTCGGCCCGCTGGCCAGCACGGTACCTTTGACCATCACCGTGTAATCGCAAAACTCGCTGACCGAACCGAGATTGTGGGTCGAGACCAGCAGCGTGCAGCCGTCATCACGCAGCTCGCGCAGCAGGGCGATGATTTGGGTTTCGGTCTGGACGTCAACGCCGGTAAACGGCTCATCCAGCAGAATGACCTTGCCCTGCTGAGCGATGGCGCGGGCAAGGAACACCCGTTTTTTCTGCCCGCCGGACAGCTCGCCGATTTGCCGGTGGCGATAGTCGCTCATCCCGATGCGGGCCAGCGCTGCATCAACCACTTCCCGGTCATGGGCTGTGGCCCGTCGCAGCCAGCCCATATGCCCGTAGCGGCCCATCATGACGACATCCTCTACCAGTACCGGAAAGGTCCAGTCAACGTCCTCTGATTGCGGGACATAGGCCACCAGATTCTGGCGCAGCGCGCGATGAACCGGCTGGCCGAGTATGGCAATCTCGCCATGGGCCAGGCGAACAAAGCCCATCAGCGCTTTAAACAGCGTCGATTTTCCCGAACCGTTGATGCCCACCAGCGCGGCAATTGAGCCGCGCGGGACGCTGAAGGTGGCATCGCGCAGCGCGGTGTGGCCGTTGCGATAGGTCACGCTGACCTGGTTGACCGCGAGGCCCGGCATATCAGCGCTCATGGCTGTTTCCTCATCCCGTCATTGATGCCCTGGACGATGGTTTGCGTCGTGACCCGCAGCAGATCCAGATAGGTCGGAACCGGGCCATCGGCGGTGCTCAGGGAGTCAACATACAGCACGCCGCCATAGTGGGCGCCGGCTTCCCGCGCTACCTGGCGCGCCGGTTTATCTGAAATGGTGCTTTCGCTAAAGAGAGTCGGGATATGCTCTTTTTTCATGATATCGATGGTTTTACGCACCTGCTGCGGCGTGCCCTGCTGGTCGGCATTGATTGGCCACAGGTAGCGCTCCTTCAGCCCGTTGTCGCGTGCCAGGTAGGAGAACGCGCCTTCGCTGGTGACCAGCCAACGCTTCTCTGCCGGCAGTTTCGCCAGCTCGGCCTTCAGCGGCGCCATGGTCTGGCGGATTTTCTCTTTATAAACGGCGGCGTTTTGACGATAGGTCTGCGCATTCGCCGGATCGTACTTGACCAGCGCATCACGAATATTATCGACGTAGATCAGCGCGTTATCCGCCGACATCCACGCATGGGGGTTGGGTTTGCCGTTATAGGGGCCTTCGCTGATCCCCATTGGCTGAATGCCCTCGCTGACGACCACTTCCGGGACCCCGTTCAGATGCTGATAAAAGCGGGCGAACCACAGTTCGAGATTCAGGCCGTTGGTGAGGATCAGCTGTGCCCCCTGGGCGCGTTTTATATCGCCGGGCGTCGGCTGGTATTCGTGGATCTCGGCACCGGGTTTGGTAATCGAGCTGACCTCGGCCGCCTCCCCGGCGACGTTTTGCGCCATATCGGCAATCACCGTAAAAGTGGTGATCACTTTGAATTTTTCACTGGCCTGGGCCGGGGCGATCGCCAGCAGGCCGAGCAGAGCGGTAAAGAGCAGGTGCTTCAGAGGCGGCAGGTGCAGCATAGGATCCCTCACATCAATGTGGTTAATTAATCATCTGTTATAGCCATTGCTATGTTATATAGCACATGCTATTTATAAATGAAAATGATTATTATTTGTAAGTTGAGGGTGACGCCGTGGAAATCGTCTGTCGCGGGGAAAGTGGCAAGATGTTTCGAAGAACGCCGTTTCGTGTGAAGCGGCGTTTGCAGCGGATTACGCGCGGGTGGCGATGAGAATGGCAGAGGCTTTGATCAGCGCAATCACCCGGCTGTCCTCGACCAGCTTCATCTCTTCCTGACTTTCATTGGTGACGACGGCGACGATATCGAAACCCGCGTCGGTTTTGATGTGCACCGTTGCGTTGACCGCCCCTTCTGTGATGCGGGTGACGCTACCGGCAAACTGGTTGCGTGCGGAGAACTTCAGACCGCAATCCTCGGTAGCCAGCGTGACCCACGGCGCTTTAATCAGCGCGATGGCTTCTTTACCGGCAACCAGACCCAGCGCCTCCTTGCTGCTGTGGGTGACGATCGCCACCAGTTTTGCGCCGCCCGCAAGGGTCAATTCCACTTCATCGTTGACCGCGCCGGCGGCAACTGCGCTGACCGTACCGGTCAGCTGGTTACGTGCTGATATCGCCATAAAATCTCCTTGTGTGGCTGATTAATTGACTACCGGATTTATACTAGCTCATCTTTGTTAATACCCAGACGTTTCATGCGCGAAAGCAGTGTCGTACGCTTTAACCCCAGCCGCTGCGCCGCCCCTTTCGGCCCGGCAACCACGCCGTTGCTCTCTTTCAGCACCCGGACGATCAGCTGATATTCATCCTCGCCCTCTTGCGCAAGCACCTCCGCCGTTATCGTCTCCTCGTCGATATTCATCTCCGGCAGCGACAATTGCAGCACGCTACCGCGGGTTAACAGCACCGCGCGTTCAATCACGTTTTCCAGCTCACGAACGTTGCCCGGCCACTCCATGCGGCTCAGCGTGCGCAGGGTTTCTGCCGGAATGCTGTCGATGTTGCGCCCGAGGCGGCGGGCGATTTTAAAGGTAAACGCTTTGACCAGCAGCGGGATATCGTCCGGACGTTCGCGCAGTGGCGGCAGGTGGATCGGAAAGACGTTCAGGCGATAGTAGAGATCGCTGCGAAATTCGCGATCGGCGACCATCTGCCTGAGATCGCGGTTGGTGGCGGCGATCAGCCGGACATCGGTGCGGATCAGCTTGTTGCTGCCGAGGCGTTCAAACTCCTGTTCCTGCAGAACCCGCAGCAGCTTCGGCTGAAGTTCCAGCGGCATATCGCCCACTTCATCGAGGAATAACGAGCTTTTATCTGCCAGTTCGAAACGGCCGATGCGCTGGGCGCTGGCTCCGGTAAACGCGCCGCGCTCATGGCCGAAGAGATCGCTTTCCAGCAGCCCGGCGGGCATCGCGGCGCAGTTCATCTTCACCATTCGCCGCGCGTTACGTCCGCTGAGGTTATGAATAGCGCGGGCAATCAGCTCTTTGCCGGTGCCGGTTTCGCCGAGGATCAGGACGGTACTGTCGCTCTGGGCGACCATCTCGACCTGTTTGAGTACGCTGTGCATGGCTTCGCTGCGGCCAATAATTTCGCCAAACTCGCTTTCGACATTATTCAGCTGTTCGGTGAGCGCGAGATTCTCATCCACCAGCCGTTCTTTTAGCCGCTGAATTTCGCGGTAGGCGAGGGCATTATCGACGGCGATCGACACCCGCTCGGCAATTTGCCGCAGCAGCTTGAGGTTGGTGGTGGTGAACACCTTCTCATCGCACTGCGCCAGTTTCAGCACGCCCAGCAGCGTATTGCCGGACATCAGCGGCAGCAGGCACAGGGTTTGAATCTGGTTGCCCCACATCTCAAAAAGCATTTTCTCATACGGGGCCAGCGAGTCGTGCTCGTGCAAATTGAGCAGCAGCATCTCTTTGCTTTTGAACACCCGTTCGGTCAGCGTACCGGCTTCATTCACCTCGCTCTGATCGTGAACCGGATGGCTGGCGTCGAGATAATGGGTCGAGTAGATATTCAGTTTGCCTTTGCGGCTGCTGTGTAGCACCACGCTGATCGCGTCGATGCGGAAATAGTGGTGAATCTCTTTGGCCACTTCGCTGACCAGCTCGTCGATATCCAGTCGGGAGAGCACGGCGTTAGTGATAGCAACCAGAATGCGAAAGTTGTCGCGCTCGTGGCACAACAGATCGTAATCGACGTTGTTGCTGACCCGGCTCTGGATCTGCTCGGTCACCACCGCAACCAGCTGGGTAAACGTATGCAGCCGCTGGAACTCTTTCTCACTCCATGGTCGGGCGTCGTTACGGATAAACTCGCAGCCGCCAAAGATGCGGCCTTCCGCCGCCAGCGGCAGCAGGCCGTAATAGCCAAACGGTGGATAGAGTCCGCTGCTGGTCAGTTGAGGCCAGGCCTCGACAAAGGTCTCTTTGTCGCAGTGCAGCGCATCGGGACGCGACAACAGGCGACGCACCGGCCCGTGCGCCAGTACGGTCTCATCTTCGTAGCTGACCGGTAGGCCCGCTTCGTCACAGCCATACCTTGCCGCGCGATGGTTCCCGGCGTTCCACAGAATAATCGCCGCCCGATCCGCAAGCGCGGATTGCTGCACCAGGCGGGTCAGCGTTTCACTCAGCGCCGCCAGATCGGGCTGCTGTAATAAAATGCGGGTGATATCGAACAGCCCTTGCTGCCCGAAATCGCCCAATGGTGTATACGACATTACTGAGGTCCAAAACGCACCTGCAAAGCGGCGCGTAAGAAAGTGATGACACAAATAATAGTATGTTAATAAAGCGGTTGTTGCCGCTGCCAACCCATCCGTAGCTGCCCGCGGATTTGGGCTGGATAATGGTGCTGGTTTTTCCCGGCTCGCGCTGCGCTTAGCCGGGCTACAGTCCTGCGCTTAGCCTCGCTACGGGTCCGTGCGTAGCCGGTAGCCCGGATAAGGCGCCAGCCGCAATCCGGGAGCCCGTCCCCGTTAACAAATCCGCGGCAGCGGCTCGGCGTGGGGAAGGTCCAGCGTCCGCTTCACGCCGTACAGGCCGATCGTACGCACCCCGGCACGCTCGACCACGTCGCCGATAATCGCGGCGCGGCGGCCAAGCGGGTGGCTTTGAAGCTGCGCCAGCGCGGCCTCAGCCGCTTCCCGGGCGACGGCAATCACCAGCTTGCCTTCATTGGCGAAGTTAAGCGCGTCCAGGCCTAACAGTTCGCACACCCCGCGCACGGTCTCGTTCACCGGCAGCTTTTGTTCGTGCAGCTCAATACCGCAGCCGCTGGCGGCGGCAAATTCATGAGCCACGGCGTTCACTCCGCCTCGGGTCGCATCGCGCAGCGCTTTAATGCCGGGAATAGCGCGCAGCGTCTGAATTAAGGGCGTCAGCACCGCGCAGTCGCTGGACAGCGCGCCGTCCAGTCCCAGCTGTTCGCGGAGGTTGAGAATGGTGGCGCCGTGGTCGCCCAGCGTGCCGCTGACCAGCAGCACGTCGCCGGGAGCAATCTGCTGCGCCCCCCAGCGAATACCCGCCGGAATAGCGCCGATCCCGGCGGTATTAATAAACAGTTTATCTGCCGCGCCGCGCGGCACGACTTTGGTATCGCCGGTGACGATGGCTATCTCAGCGGCCTGCGCGGTACGGGCCATGCTGTTGACCACGCGTTCCAGCGTGGCCATCTCCAGCCCCTCTTCGAGGATAAATCCGCAGGAGAGGTAGCGCGGCAGAGCGCCGCTGACCGCCACGTCGTTGGCGGTGCCGCATACTGCCAGCTTGCCGATGTCGCCGCCGGGGAAAAACAGCGGATCGATAACGTAGCTGTCGGTGGAGAAGGCGAGACGATCGCCCTGAGCGGTCAGTTGTGCCAGATCGAGACGCGCTTGATCTTCCTGCTCCGCCAGCCACGGGTTGGCGAAAGCCTGCATAAACAGGGAGGCGATCAGCTGCTGCATTGCCTGACCCCCGCTACCGTGCGCTAACTGGACGCTTTTCATACTTCATTTTCCTGACTGCGATATTGATACCAGGCGGCGCAAGCGCCTTCTGATGAGACCATCAGCGCGCCAAACGCGCTTTGTGGGTTACAGACTTGGCCAAACAGCGGGCACTGATGCGGCTTACAGCGGCCGGTCAGCACATCGCCACAGCGCGCGCGCGGATCGTCGCAGACGCGCTGCGGCGCCGGCTGAAAATGGGCTTCAGCGTCAAAGCGCTGATAGGCGGGCGTCAGGCGCACGCCGGAGTTGTTGATGACCCCCAGCCCGCGCCACTCGCTATCGCCGGACAGGCAAAAAACGTCGGCAATCGCCGATTGCGCCAGCGGGTTGCCTGCATCAGGCACCACGCGGCGGTACTGATTTTCGACCTGGCTGCGCTGCGCTATTGTCTGCTCAACCAGCATCACCGCGCCTTGCAGTAGATCAAGAGGTTCGAAACCAGCCACCACTAAAGGACGTCGGTAGTCGCTGGCGATAAATCCGTAGGCCTCGGTGCCGATGACCATACTGACATGGCCCGGAGCAAGAAAGGCATCGATGCTGTTATCAGGCTGGTCGAGCAGACTGCGCAGGGTCGGGAGCAGGGTGATGTGCTGACAAAAAAAGAAGAAGTTATCCACGTTGCGCTCGCGGGCCTGACGCAGCGTCAGCGCGGTAGCGGGCATGGTGGTTTCAAAACCGAGGCCGAAGAACACCACTTCCCGTTGCGGGTTCTGCTGCGCCAGCTTCAGCGCATCCATCGGTGAATAGACGATCCGCACATCGGCGCCGCGGGATTTCGCCTGCAGCAAGGAGCCGTTTTTACCGGGCACACGCATGGCGTCGCCGAAGGTGCAGAAAATCACCCCCGGGCGGCTGGCGATATCGATACAGGTGTCGATTCGCCCCATCGGCAGGACGCAGACCGGGCAGCCGGGGCCGTGAATAAATTCGATATTCTCCGGCAGCAGCTGGTCGAGACCGAATTTAAAGATGGCGTGCGTATGGCCGCCGCACACCTCCATAATGCGCAGCGGATGCCCGGCGGTATGAGGCAGCAGATGCGCGCGCGCCTGAAGATGCTCAACCAACTGCATCACCTGCTCCGGCGCGCGATATTCATCAACAAAACGCATTATCGCTCCTCGCCGTACAGCAGCGCGCCCACGTCAGGCTCGACGTCAAACATATTTTGCAATGCCTCAAGGGTATCGCGGGCTTCCGCTTCATTAATGATGCTCATGGCGAAGCCCACGTGGACCAGTACCCACTGGCCGAGGCGCGGCTGCCCCCGTTCATCCACGCTTCCCACCAGCGTCAGATCGACTTCGCGCTGGATGCCGCACACTTCGACCTTCGCCAGATGGCCGTCAATGGCGCAGATTTGCCCCGGAATGCCTATGCACATGTTTGCGCCTCCAGCCAGCTGAGCCATTTATCCATGCCTTCGCCGCTGGTGGCGGACAGCATAATGATCTCAATATCGGGATTGACCTCGCGCGCGCAGGCAAGGCACTTCGCAACATCAAAGTTGAGGTACGGCAGCAGGTCGATTTTATTTAGCAGCATCAGGCTGGCGGCGGCGAACATATGCGGATACTTCAGCGGCTTATCTTCGCCTTCGGTGACCGACAGCACCGCCACCTTGTGACGTTCGCCGAGGTCGAAGCTCGCCGGGCACACCAGGTTGCCGACGTTTTCAATAAACAGAATGCCATGATCCGCCAGCGGCAGACGCGGGGCGGCATCGGCAATCATCTGCGCATCAAGGTGGCAGCCTTTGCCGGTATTGACCTGAATAGCCGGGGTGCCGGTGGCGCGAATGCGCGCGGCGTCGTTGACCGTCTGCTGGTCGCCTTCGATGACCGCGCAGGCGGTTTTTCCTTTCAGCCGCAGCAGGGTTTCACTTAGCAGTGTGGTTTTGCCGGAGCCGGGGCTGGAGACCAGGTTCAGCACCAGTTGGCCGCGCGCGGCAAAGCGTGCGCGGTTGCGGGCCGCCAGACGGTTGTTTTTATCCAGCACGTCGATTTCCACCTCGAGCATCCGGCGCTGGCTCTGGCCCGGCGCGTGGGTTCCTGCCTCGCCGTGGCCGTAGTGCAGGTCGCCACTCTCTGAGCGGGTAGGGGAGAAGCTATCGGTTTTGACGCCGGTAATCGTCATGGTCTGGCGCGGGGCTGGCGCGAAGGGGGCGCTGCGAAACGCCGAGTGGGGGTTATGCTCATCACCTTCGATATAAAGGTTGCCTTCCCCACAGCCGCAAGTGGTACACATAGTTTACTCCTGATCTGTCCCGTCATCGTTCACGTTGTTTTGGTCTCGTCGGAAACAACCCGAATCAGTCGGGGCTCACTTCTATTCGTTGGATCTGTAAGCCGTCGTCGGCGACGATTTGTAAGGTGTCGCTCTGGCACTGCGGGCAGCGCCGCACGTGCTGCGAGATGAGATGCACGTACTGCTGGCAGGATTCACACCAGCATTCGGCCTGTTGTTCGGCAATATGCAGTTCGCAGCCTTCCGCCAGCGTGCCGCGGCACACCAGCTCAAAACAGAAGGTCAATGCGCTGGCTTCCACGCAGGAAAATGCGCCGACCTTCAGCCACACGCCGGTCACCCGACGCGCGCCGGCCTGCTGCGCCTGCTGTTCAATAATTTCCAGCGCCCGCTGGCTAAGAGTGATTTCGTGCATGGTCGCCTCCGTATCGCGATGGGCCATATATGCAATAACGATGCCAGGTCATCTCTACTGTCGGATGAACTGTCGATGACGACAGCTGACGGATGTCATCGTCATGTCAGTACGGCGCGGGCCTTTTATTAAAATCATTAAATATCAATTAATTAAAGTTTGGCATGGAAAATGCTTGTACGGTGCATCTCATGCAACCGGGGACACCGAGATGACTATTTGGGAAATAAGTGAAAAGGCGGACTACATCGCCGACCGTCACCGTCGCTATCAGGATCAGTGGCGTCAGTACTGCAATTCGCTGGTTCAGGGCATCACCCTGTCAAAAGCGCGTTTGCATCATGCGATGAGCTGTGCGCCGGATAAAGAGCTGTGCTTCGTCCTGTTTGAACATTTTCAGGTGTATGTCGCGCTGGCGGAAGGGTTCAACAACCACACCATCGAGTACTACGTCGAAACGCGCAATGGTGAAGATAAACGCTTGATTGCTCAGGCAACGCTGGCTTCCGACGGCACCGTTGACGGCCGGTTCAGCAACCGTTCGCGCGAACAGGTGCTGGAACATTATCTGGCCATTATTGCCAGCGTCTATGACCGTCTGTATGACGCCATGGAACACGACCAGCCGGTGGATTTAAGCCATCTGGCGCTGGCCCATTAATCGTAAGGTGTCGACAGGTGTCGAAAATGACAGCTGAACTCCCTGATTTCGTCAAAAATGACTTTCACCCGAGGATTGCCCGGTGAACCGTTTTGTAATTGCTGACTCCACCGTCTGTATCGGCTGCCGCACCTGCGAAGCCGCCTGCTCAGAAACGCATCGCCAGCACGGCCTGCAGGCCATGCCGCGACTGCAGGTCATGCGTAATGAAAAAGAATCGGCGCCGCAAATGTGCCACCACTGCGAAGATGCCCCCTGCGCCGCGGTGTGTCCGGTTAATGCTATCAATCGCGTCGATGGCGCGGTTCAGCTGAATGAAAGCCTGTGCGTAAGCTGCAAGCTGTGCGCCATTGCCTGCCCGTTCGGGGCGATTGAATTTTCCGGCAGCCGTGCGCTCGATATTCCGGCCAACGCCAATACCCCGATGGCGCCCGCTGCGCCCCCGGCGCCAGCTCGCGTCAGTTCGTTGCTCGACTGGGTGCCCGGTGTGCGCGCTATCGCCGTGAAATGCGATTTGTGCCATTTCGATGAGCAGGGACCGGCCTGCGTGCGTACCTGTCCGACGAAAGCGCTGCTGCTGGTGGATATCCGCGATATCGCCCAGTCCAGCAAGCGCAAGCGTGAGCTGACCTTTAATACCGACCTCGGCGATATGTCGCTGTTTCAGTCGCAACCGGAGGGCGTGAAATGAGCGTGATTTCTTTAGTGAACCAGGCGGTGCTGTGGTATGCCGCCAGCGGCGTGCTGGCATTTATCTTTACCCGGAGAAAACCGTTAAGCGGGGCGATTGCCGGGATCGGCGGCGCGGTGGCCAGCGCCATGCTGATCGTCGCCGCTATCGCGACGCTGATAACCCCGGAACGGCTGAACGACGGCATGCTGCCGATGCTCTCTTTGCCGGTTAGGGTCAACGGTATCAATGCGCTATGGCTGCTCGCCATTGGCCTCAGTGCCCTGCCCATCGCCCTGTTTAATATTGCCTGGCACCGCCATCCGCAGGTAAAAGCCAACGGCCTGCTGGTGAACCTGCTGCTGGCTTCGGCAACCTGCGCGCTGGTGGTGACCAACCTCGGCACGCTGGTGGTGATGGCGGAGATAATGGCCCTGTGCGGGGCATTTCTGACCGGCTGCGCGCAATCGGCAAAGCTGTGGTTTGCGTTGGGACGCCTGGGAACGCTGCTGATGGCGTGGAGCTGCTGGCTGGTGTGGTCGTTGTACGGCACCCTTGACCTGGCGCAGATTGGCCTGCTCGCCGCCCACGGCCCGCAAAATATGCTGCTGTGGCTACCGGCGCTGGTCGGTTTTGCGCTGCTGGCGGGCGTTATCCCGCTGCACGGTTGGGCGCCGCAGGCGCACGCCGGGGCCAGCGCGCCGGCGTGCGCGCTGTTCTCCACGGTGGTGATGAAAGTGGGGCTGTTTGGCATGCTGACGGTCTCGCTTGCCGGGAGCGCGCCGCCGCTGTGGTGGGGCATCTTGCTACTGGTCGTGGGGATGGTCACCGCATTTATCGGCGGACTGTATGCCCTGATGGAACACAATATTCAGCGCCTGCTGGCTTATCACACTCTGGAAAATATCGGCATTATTCTGCTGGGGCTTGGCGCCTTCGTCACCGGCCTGGCGCTCAACAGCAATAGCCTGATGGCGCTGGGCTTTATCGGCGGGATGTATCACCTGATCAATCACAGTTTGTTCAAAACGACGCTGTTCCTCGGCGCCGGCGCCGTGTGGTTCCGTACCGGCCATCGCGATATCGAAAAACTGGGCGGGATAGGGAAAAGAATGCCGCTGATTTCGCTGGCGATGCTGGTCGGCCTGATGGCGATGGCCGCGCTGCCGCCGCTGAACGGTTTTGCCGGCGAGTGGGTTATCTACCAGTCCTTCTTCAAACTGAGCACCAGCGACGCCTTCATCGGCCGCCTGCTTGGGCCGCTGCTGGCCGTTGGCCTGGCGATAACCGGCGCGCTGGCAGTGATGTGTATGGCGAAAGTCTACGGCGTCACCTTCCTTGGCGCACCGCGGACTCCGGAGGCGGAGAGCGCCACCTGCGCGCCGCGGCTGATGACGGCAAGCGTCGTACTCGCCGCGCTGTGCTGCGTGGCGGGCGGGGTCGCCGCACCGTGGCTGTTGACCCTGGTCATCAGGGTTTTACCGGTGCAGGCGCAGATCGCAAGCGTGGTGTCGCAGCCGCTGATCGCCATTCTGCTGCTGGCCTGTCCGCTGCTGCCGTTCCTGCTGATGATCTTCTTTAAAGGCGACCGTCTGCCGGCCCGCTCTCGCGGTGCGGCATGGGTCTGCGGCTACGACCATGAAAAATCGATGGTCATCACCGCTCATGGTTTCGCCATGCCGGTTAAAGAGGCCTTTGCGCCGCTGCTGAAATTGCGTCACTGGCTGAATCCGGTGCGTCTGATCCCCGGCTGGCAGTGCGCCTCGGCGCCTGCGCTGTTCCGCGGCGTCGCGCTGGTTGAGCTGGCGGCGCTGGTGGTTATTGTCATTTCGCGAGGAGCCTGAGAATGAGCGTTTTAATTGCACTATTGCAGGCGCTGGCGCTGTTCGCCGCCGCGCCGCTGTTGTCCGGGCTCACCCGCGTGGCGCGCGCCCGCCTGCACAACCGCCGCGGACCGGGGGTGCTACAGGAGTATCGCGACATCCTCAAACTGCTGGGTCGTCAGAGCGTCGGTCCTGATGCCTCCGGCTGGGTATTCCGCCTGACGCCGTATGTGATGGTAGGCGTCATGCTGACCATTGCCAGCGCGCTGCCGGTCGTCACCGTCGATTCGCCGCTGCCAGGGCTGGGCGACCTGATCACGCTGATTTACCTGTTTGCTATCGCCCGTTTCTTCTTTGCTATCGCCGGTCTGGACACCGGCAGTCCGTTTACCGCGCTCGGGGCGAGCCGCGAAGCGATACTTGGCGTACTGGTGGAGCCCATTTTGCTGCTTGGCCTGTGGGTGACGGCGCAGGTCGCCGGTTCCACCCATATCAGCAGCATCACCGACACCCTTTATCACTGGCCCGCTGCCCACTCGGTACCGCTGGTGCTGGCGCTGTGCGCCTGCGCATTTGCCACCTTTATCGAAATGGGCAAGCTGCCGTTCGACCTGGCGGAAGCGGAGCAGGAGCTGCAGGAGGGGCCGCTGACCGAATACAGCGGCAGCGGTTTTGCGGTCCTGAAGTGGGGCATCAGCCTCAAGCAACTGGTGGTGCTGCAGATGTTTGTCGGCGTGTTTATCCCGTGGGGGCAGATGACTCACTTTAGTGTCGCTGGCCTGCTGCTGGCGCTGGTCGTCGCCATCGTCAAGCTGGTGGCGGGCGTGCTGGTTATCGCCCTGTTTGAAAACAGCATGGCGCGTCTGCGTTTTTGTGCCACTTCCCGCGTCACCTGGGCCGGTTTTGGCTTTGCGTTTTTAGCTTTCGTCTCCTTGCTGGCGGCGTGATTAAGAGAGTTTGAGCATGTCTGAAGAAAAAATCGGTCAACACTATCTCGCCGCGCTGCATCAGGCCTTCCCGGGCGTGGTGCTCGACGAGGCCTGGCAGACCAAAGATCAGCTCACCGTGACGGTGAAGGTCAACTATCTCCCGGAAGTCGTGGAGTTCCTCTACTACCAGCAGGGCGGCTGGCTGTCGGTGCTGTTCGGTAACGACGAACGGAAGCTTAACGGCCATTATGCCGTGTATTACGTGCTGTCGATGGAGCAGGGCACCCGCTGCTGGATAACCGTGCGCGTCGAAGTGGATGCCGACAAACCGGAATATCCGTCGGTGACGCCGCGCGTGCCTGCCGCCGTGTGGGGCGAGCGCGAAGTGCGCGATATGTACGGTCTGATACCGGTAGGGCTGCCGGATGAGCGTCGCCTGGTACTGCCGGACGACTGGCCGGATGAACTCTATCCGCTGCGTAAAGACAGCATGGATTATCGTCAGCGCCCGGCGCCGACTACCGATGCGGAGACCTACGAGTTTCTCAACGAGCTGGGCAGCAAGAAAAACAACGTGGTGCCGATTGGCCCGCTGCACGTCACCTCCGATGAACCCGGCCACTTCCGCCTGTTCGTTGACGGCGAGAATATCATCGATGCCGATTACCGCCTGTTCTACGTCCATCGCGGCATGGAAAAGCTGGCGGAAACCCGCATGGGCTACAACGAAGTGACCTTCCTGTCGGACCGGGTGTGCGGGATATGCGGCTTTGCCCACAGTACGGCCTATACCACTTCCGTCGAGAATGCGATGGGCATCGTGGTACCGGAACGCGCGCAGATGATCCGCGCCATTCTGCTGGAGGTGGAACGCCTGCACTCGCACCTGCTGAACCTCGGCCTCGCCTGCCATTTCACCGGCTTTGACTCCGGGTTTATGCAGTTCTTCCGCGTGCGTGAGACGTCAATGAAGATGGCGGAGATCCTCACCGGGGCGCGTAAAACCTACGGGATGAACCTGATTGGCGGCATCCGTCGCGACCTGCTGAAAGAGGACATGATCCAGACAAGAGCGCTGGCGCAGCAGATGCGCCGTGATGTGCAGGAGCTGGTGGATATGCTGCTCAGTACGCCGAATATGGAACAGCGTACCGTCGGCATCGGTCGTCTTGACCCGCAAATCGCCCGCGACTTCAGCAACGTCGGCCCGATGGTACGCGCCAGCGGCCACGCCCGCGACACCCGTGCCGATCACCCGTTTGTCGGTTACGGCCTGCTGCCGATGGAAGTGCACAGCGAGCAGGGTTGCGATGTGATTTCGCGTCTGAAGGTACGTATCAACGAAGTCTACACTGCGCTGAATATGATCGACTTCGGCCTCGATAACCTGCCGGGCGGCCCGCTGGCGGTGGAAGGCTTTACCTATATCCCGCACCGTTTTGCGCTGGGCTTCTCGGAAGCGCCGCGCGGGGATGATATCCACTGGAGCATGACCGGCGACAACCAGAAACTGTACCGCTGGCGCTGCCGTGCGGCCACCTACGCCAACTGGCCGACCCTGCGCTATATGCTGCGCGGCAACACCGTCTCCGACGCGCCGCTGATTATCGGTAGTCTCGACCCGTGCTACTCCTGTACCGACCGCATGACCGTGGTCGATGTGCGGAAGAAAAAAAGCAAAGTGGTGCCGTACAAAGAGCTGGAGCGCTACAGCATCGAGCGTAAAAACTCGCCGCTGAAATAAGGAATCGCCATGTTTACCTTTATCAAAAAAGTGATCAAAACCGGCAACGCGACGCACGCTTATCCGCTGGAGCCGATGCCGGTAGATAAAAACTTTCGCGGCAAACCGGAACATACGCCGCAGCAGTGTATCGGCTGCGCGGCCTGCGTTAACGCCTGCCCGTCGAACGCGCTGACGGTGGCGACGGACCTGGTGACGCGCGAGCTGGCGTGGCAGTTCGACCTCGGGCGCTGCATTTTTTGCGCCCGCTGCGAAGAGGTGTGCCCGACGGCGGCCATCAAGCTGTCGCAGGAGTATGAGCTGGCGGTATGGAAGAAAGAGGATTTCCTCCAGCAGTCGCGCTTTGCCATCTGCCACTGCCGGGTGTGCGAACGCCCGTTCGCCGTACAAAAAGAGATCGACTACGCCATCGCGCTGCTCAGGCACAACGGCGATACGCGCGCTGAACTGCATCGCGAAAGCTTCGAGACCTGCCCGGAGTGTAAACGCCAGAAGTGCCTGGTGCCGTCCGACCGTATTGAACTGACTCGCCATATGAGAGAGGCCAGCTGATGAGCAATTTACTGGGCCCGCGCGATGAAAACGGCATCCCGTTGCCGATGACGGTGGAGGAGTCTATCGCCAGCATGAAGGCATCGCTGCTGAAGAAAATTAAGCGTTCCGCCTATGTCTATCGCGTGGACTGCGGCGGCTGCAACGGCTGCGAAATTGAGATTTTCGCCACCCTGTCGCCGCTGTTTGATGCCGAACGCTTCGGGATCAAAGTGGTGCCGTCACCGCGCCATGCCGACATCCTGCTGTTTACCGGCGCGGTCACCCGCGCCATGCGTTCACCGGCGCTGCGCGCCTGGCAGTCGGCGCCGGATCCGAAAATCTGCATCTCTTACGGCGCCTGCGGCAACAGCGGCGGTATTTTCCACGACCTTTACTGCGTGTGGGGCGGCACCGACAAAATTGTCCCGGTGGACGTCTATATTCCGGGCTGTCCGCCGACCCCGGCCGCGACGCTGTACGGCTTCGCCATGGCGCTGGGCCTGCTGGAACAGAAAATACATGCCCGTCTGCCGGGCGAGCAGGATGACAAAGCGGCGGAGATTCTCCACCCCGGCATGGTGCAACCGCTGCGCGTGCGTATCGACCGCGAAGCGCGTCGCCTGGCGGGTTACCGCTACGGGCGTCAGATTGCCGATGACTATATGCGCCTGCTGGCGCAGGGGGATAGCCAGGTGGTGCGCTGGCTGGAGGCGGAAAAAGATCCGCGTCTGACCGAGATAGTCACCCATCTGAACCTGGTGGTCGAGGGGGCGCGTATCCGATGAGCGAGACGGTGGTGTTTAGTCAGCTGAGCCGTAAATTTATTGATGAGAACGACTCCACGCCGGATCAGGCGCAGCAGGTGGTCTATTACAGCCTGGCGATTGGCCACCACCTCGGCGTCATTGATTGTCTGGAGACGGCGCTGAGCTGCCCGTGGGAACAGTATCTGGCGTGGATAGCTACGCTGGAAGCTGGCAGCGCCGCGCGGCGCAAAATGGAAGGCGTGCCGAAGTACGGCGAGATTGTGATCGACAGCAACCATGTGACGATGCTCGCCCACGCCTTTGATAAAGCGCAGGCCCGGCAGACCCCCGAACAGCAGGCGTGGAGTAAAACCATGCTCAGCATGCTGCATGATATTCACCAGGAAAGCGCCATCTACCTGATGGTGAGGAGACTCCGTGACTGACGTTTTACTCTGTGTTGGCAATAGCATGATGGGCGACGACGGCGCAGGCCCGTTGCTGGCGGAGATGTGCGCCACCAACCCGGTCGGTGAATGGGTAGTGATTGACGGCGGCAGCGCCCCGGAAAACGACATCGTCGCCATTCGCGAGCTACGTCCCGATCGCCTGCTGATCGTCGATGCTACCGATATGGGGCTCAACCCCGGTGAAATTCGTCTCGTCGACCCGGACGATATCGCCGAAATGTTTATGATGACCACCCACAATATGCCGCTCAATTATCTGATTGACCAGCTGCAAGAGGATGTTGGCGAGGTGATTTTTCTCGGGATTCAGCCGGATATCGTCGGCTTTTATTACCCGATGACCCAGCCGATTAAGGACGCGGTCGAACGGGTGTATCAGAAGCTTAACGGCTGGCAGGGCAGCGGCGGATTTGCGCAGCTTGAGGCGGCCGAAGAGGCGGTATCCCCCGGCTAAGCGCAGCGCAGGCAGGGAAAACCCCGGAGGGCGGCCGGTGCAATCGCAGTGTGTAGGCCGGGTAAGGCGCAAGCCGCCACCCGGCAATACAGGCTACTCCAGATCCGCCCCGTTGCTGGCAATCACCTTCTTATACCACCAGAACGATTTTTTACGCTTACGCGCCAGCGTACCGTGACCGGCATCGTCGCGATCAACGTACACAAAGCCATAGCGCTTGCTCATTTCGCCGGTAGAGGCGGAGACCAGATCGATGCAGCCCCAGCTGGTATAGCCCATCACCGGGATCCCGTCGGCAATAGCGTCGCGCATCGCTTTGATATGCTCGCGCAAATAGCTGATGCGGTAGTCATCATGAATCTCGCCGTTGGCGTCGAGCTCGTCCCGGGCGCCGAGGCCATTCTCCACCAGGAACAGCGGCTTCTGATAACGGTCATACATCATATTCATGGTGATGCGCAGACCAAGCGGGTCAATGCCCCAACCCCATTCGCTGGCCTGAATATGCGGATTCTTCAGTGACTTAACGATATTGGCGGCGTTGGTGTTACTGGCGTTCATCTCCGCTGAGGCGCAGCGCGAGGCGTAATAGCTGAAAGAGACAAAATCAACGGTATGCTTGAGAATCTCGTCATCGCCCGGCTCTTTGGCTATCACCACCCCTTTTTCACGGAATACCCGCGCAGCCCACACCGGATAGGCACCGCGCGCCTGCACATCGATAAAGAACAGGTTTTCGCGGTCCTTTTCCAGCGCCATCCACACATCTTCCGGCTTACAAGAGTACGGATAAAAATTGCCGCCCGCCAGCATACAGCCGACCTGGTTGTGCGGGTTGACCTCGTGGGCGATTTGGGTGGCCAGCGCGCTGGCCACCAGCTCGTGGTGAGCCGCCTGGTACTTGACCTGCTCCTGGTTCTCCCCCTCTTCAAACACCAGCCCGGCGCCGGAGTAGGGGCTATGGAGCATAATGTTGATTTCGTTGAAGGTGAGCCAGTACTTCACCAGCCCGTCGAAGGCTTCAAAGCAGGTACGGGCGTAGCGGGTAAAGAACTCCACCATTTTACGATTGCGCCATGAACCGTATTCAATGACCAGATGCATCGGCACATCGAAGTGGCAAAGGGTCACCAGCGGCTCAATCCCGTACTTTTTGCACTCTGCAAACAGCGAGCGATAAAAGGCGATCCCTGCTTGATTCGGCTCCAGCTCATCGCCATTCGGATACAGACGACTCCAGGCAATTGAGGTGCGGAAGACGCGAAAGCCCATCTCCGCCATCAGAGCGATATCTTCTTTATAGCGATGATAAAAATCGATGGCCTCGTGGCTTGGATAAAATTCATCGTCACGTAGCTGAAAACGCTTCTCCAGCCCGAGCTTTACCGGCATGCGGTTCGCGCCGTGGGGCAGCGTATCCACGGTGGTCAGCCCTTTGCCGCCCTCGAGATACCCTCCTTCAGACTGATTTGCGGCCAGCGCGCCGCCCCATAAAAAGCCGTGTGGAAAAGTCGACATGCGTTACCTCGCTTGCAAAAAAATAGTGTTCAGACGTGTGATGGCCGGGTCGTGGTCTGGCGCGCTCTGGCATCGGCGGCGGCCTCTTCCACCGGGATATCTTCAAAGCCGAGCAGCAGCGTCAGCACGAAGGAGAGCACCACCGCCAGCGCCATCACCCCAAAGACCCAGACGATGGTCATCGGGTTAGCCGGATCGAAAAACTGGACGCTGGTGAACAGGCCCGGTGCCGCCATCGAGTGGCTGGCAAGCCCGGCGATACCGGCCACCGCGCCGCAGATAAAGCCGCTGATCAGGCTGGCGATTAGCGGACGTTTGAGGCGCACCGCGACACCGTACAGCGCCGGTTCGGAGATCCCGGCCAGAATGGCGGAGGCCGCGGCCGCCAGCGCAGTCTGGCGCAACTCCGGATTTTTGGTTTTCCAGGCTACCGCCAGCGATGAGCCGCCCAGCGACAGGTTGGCGCCGATTTCTGACGGCATTACCATCCCTTCTTTACCGGTTTCGGCAATGGTCTGAATAATGGTCGGGGTGAAAACGCGGTGCATCCCGGTCATCACCAGCAGCGGCCACAGGGCGCCCATAATCGCCACCGACAGCCAGCCCAGATAGCTATGAATGGTGTACACCAGCGCGGAGATGGCGCTGCCGATCCAGATCCCAAGCGGGCCTATCAGCAGGATCGCCAGCGGCGCGGCAATCAGCACGATCAGCATCGGCTTAAGGAAGTTCTTCGTCACCGCCGGGGTAATTTTATCTACCCAGCGTTCGATATATGACAGGCACCAGGTCATCACCAGTGCCGGAATAACGGTATAGGTGTATTTCACCGCCGTCACCGGAATAAAGGCGAACTCAACGTGCTCGCCCTGAGCCGCTTTCGCCATCAGCTCAATAAAACTCGGATGGACCAGCACCCCGGCAATGGCGATCGCCAGCGACATATTGGTTTTGAATTTTACCGCCGCGGAGGCGGCGACCATCAGCGGCAGGAAGAAGAACGCGCCGTCGCCGATAACGGTCAAAATGGTTAGCGTGGGCGAACCTTTAGGCAGAACGCCGCTCATCTCAAGGATCATCGCCAGCAGTTTGACCATCGATCCGCCGATGATGGCGGGGATCAGCGGCGACATGGTGCCGATCAGCGCATCAAGGATCCCGGCGCCGATACGTTTTAACGTCAGCGGCGGTTTACCCTCAGGCTCCGCGGGGCGCATATCGTCCGGCAGCAGGTTGACCACTTCGCGAAACGCCTGCGATACCGTATTGCCGATAATGACCTGGCACTGGTTGTCGCTGCGCACCACGCCAAGCACGCCTTTCAGGCTTTTCAGCGCGGCGCTGTCCACCCGCGCGTTATCTTTGACCACAAACCGCAGACGGGTCATACAGTGGGTGACAGCCGCGATGTTATCCGCCCCGCCTGTTGCCGTCAGAATTTGCTTCGCCAGGGCTGCGTAATTTTTAGACATCGGATTTTATCCTGTTTAATCAATAGGGTACTGGCTAGTTATCGCACCTGAGGAGCGTGCACTATCTGAGATACATAGGAAACCGGTTCCACAAAATCATGATGAGTTTCATTTGTTCTAACAAGATCTAAAAAAATCATTTTTCCGTTTTGTGATTTCGATCGCTATGTGAGGCGGGAAAGAATCTGCGCTGCGCGCGAGTCAAAGCTGTAAAACGGCGAGGCGTGCAGTACACTGCGGGCATCTTTTGCAACAGGAAGAACAACATGGCAACGATGCTGGAGGTGGCGAAACGCGCGGGCGTCTCGAAGGCGACCGTTTCCCGGGTACTGTCGGGCAACGGCTATGTCAGCCAGGAAACGAAAGATCGCGTATTCCAGGCCGTGGCGGAAAGCGGCTACCGGCCGAATCTGCTGGCGCGTAACCTGGCCACCAGAAAGAGTCAGACGCTGGGGCTGGTGGTGACCAACACCCTTTATCACGGGGTCTATTTTAGCGAGTTGTTGTTTCACGTTGCGCGGATGACGGAAGACAAAGGACGCCAGCTGATTCTGGCCGACGGCAAGCACAGCGCCGAAGAAGAGCGCGCGGCGATCCAGCACCTGCTCGACCTGCGCTGCGATGCCATTATCATCTATCCGCGTTTTCTCAGCGTTGATGAAATGGACGAGATCGTGGAAAACCAGGCGCAGCCGATTATGGTGCTCAACCGCCGCCTGCGGCGCAATGCCAGCCACTGCGTCTGGTCCGATCAAAAAGCCTCGGCGTTTATGGCGGTCGAAAAGCTGATTACCCGCGGTCATCGCGATATTGCGTTTATCACCGGCTCGCTGGACTCGCCAACCGGGATTGAACGCCTTTCCGGCTATAAAGATGCGCTGACGAAACACGGAATTTCGCTGAATAATGAGCTGATTGTTGAGGGCCGGTGGACGCCGGAAACCGGCGCTGCCGGCGTAGAGACGCTGCATCGGCGCGATGTCCGTTACAGTGCGCTGGTGGCGAGCAATGACGACATGGCGATTGGCGCGATGAAGCAGCTACATCAGCAGGGCGTGCGGATCCCGCAGCAGGTCTCGGTCATCGGCTTCGATGATATCGTGCTGGCACCGTATATGGTTCCGGCGCTCTCCAGCGTCAAAATACCGGTGACGGAGATGATCAAGGAGAGCATTAACCGACTGATCTTTATGCTCGACGGCGGCGATTTTAAATATCAGCAAACCTTCCCTGGCGAGTTGCTTGAACGTGACTCGATAGCCCCGGGACCGTTCGCCTGACGTCGTCACCTGTCATCGTCAGATGTGACGATGACAGAATCGGTTCTTCGTCTTTATATTATTCATTTCCTTTAATATCAGTGTGATAAAAACTGGAACGTATTATGCATACTCCGCCGCGTAACCTTCTTACTGCTGGAGAAATGGATGAACCGTTTCATTATCGCCGACGCAAGCAAATGCATCGGCTGCCGCACCTGTGAAGTGGCCTGCGTGGTCTCTCATCAGGAAAATCAGGACTGCGCCGCGCTGACGCCCAAATCCTTCTTACCGCGTATCCATGTGATCAAAGGCGTTAACGTCTCGACGGCGACCGCCTGTCGTCAGTGTGAAGACGCGCCGTGCGCCAACGTCTGTCCGAACGGCGCTATTAGCCGGGATAAAGGCTTTATCCACGTGATGCAGGAGCGCTGCATCGGCTGTAAAACCTGCGTGGTGGCCTGTCCCTACGGCGCTATGGAGGTGGTCGTGCGTCCGGTGATTCGTCATAGCGGCGCCGGGCTGAACGTGATGGCGGAAAAAGCGGAAGCCAATAAATGCGATCTTTGTCATCACCGCGAAGAGGGACCCGCCTGTATAGGGGCCTGCCCGACGCATGCGCTGGTTTGCGTGGATCGCAATAAGCTCGAGCAGATGAATAACGAAAAACGTCGTCGTACGGCGCTGGCCTGGTAAGGCTATGGCGCGATGAACGGGGTGCAGATTCGCATTCGCGGTAAAGTGCAGGGGGTGGGCTTCCGCCCCTTTGTCTGGCAGCTGGCGCAGCAGTCAGCACGCTGCGGCGACGTATGTAACGACGGTGACGGGGTACTGGTGCGCCTGCTGGGCGATGAGGCGGCGTTTCTCGCCGCGCTGACCCGCCGCTGCCCGCCGCTGGCGCGCATCGACAGCGTGGAAACCCGGCCGTTTCACTGGCGTAGGCAGCCGCAGGATTTCGCCATCCGCGAAAGCGGCGGCGGCAGTATGCGTACCCAGATTGTGCCCGATGCGGCCACCTGTCCGGCGTGCCTGGCGGAGATGAACAATCCGCAGGAGCGCCGCTACCGCTATCCGTTTATTAACTGTACCCACTGTGGGCCGCGTTTTACCATTATTCGCGCGATGCCCTATGACCGTCCCTTTACCTCAATGGCTCCTTTTCCCCTCTGTCCGCGCTGCGAGGCCGAGTATCGCCACCCTGGCGATCGACGTTTTCATGCTCAGCCGGTGGCCTGCGCCGACTGCGGCCCGGGTCTGGAGTGGCGTACTGAAGCGCAATCGCTGATCGGAGAGGCGGCCTTGCAGGCGGCCATTCGCCAGTTGCAAGACGGACTGATTGTCGCCATCAAGGGGGTGGGTGGTTTTCACCTGGTGTGTGACGCCGGGAATCCGCGCGCGGTGGCGTTGCTGCGCGCGCGCAAACATCGTCCGGCAAAGCCGCTGGCGGTGATGCTGCCGACGGCAGACAGCCTGCCGGAAGCGGCGCAGGCGTTACTGACGTCACCCGCAGCGCCCATCGTATTGATCGATAAATCACAGGTTGATGGCCTGTGTGACGACATTGCGCCCGCGCTGCATGAAGTGGGGGTGATGCTGCCATCTAATCCGTTGCAGCATCTGGTTTTGCAGGCGCTGGCACGACCTTTAGTGATGACCTCCGGCAACCTGAGCGGACGGCCGCCGGCGATCGCCAACGCCGATGCGCTGCGCGATTTGGCCGGGATTGCCGATGGCTTTCTGCTGCACAACCGCGACATCGTGCAGCGGATGGATGACTCGGTGGTGCGGCAAAGTGGTGAAATGCTACGTCGTTCGCGGGGCTATGTGCCCGACGCGATGCCGCTACCGCCGGGGTTTCGTGACGTGCCGCCGCTGCTGTGCCTCGGCGCCGATATGAAAAATACCTTTTGTCTGGCGCGTGGAGAGCAGGCGGTACTGAGCCAGCACTTCGGCGACCTCGGCGATGAGGGCGTAGAACAACAGTGGCATCAGGCGCGGCGTCTGATGCAAGAGGTTTATGGTTTCACCCCCAGCCTGGTGGTTAGCGATGCGCATCCGGGCTACCGCTCGACGCAGTGGGCGGCCTCGTTGGCGCTGCCGGTTGAGCGTGTCCTGCATCACCATGCCCATGCCGCCGCCTGCCTGGCGGAACACGGCTGGCCGCTGGACGGCGGCGAGGTGATAGCCGTGGTCCTTGACGGTATCGGTATGGGGGAAGACGGCGCGCTGTGGGGCGGCGAGTGCCTGCGGGTCAACTACCGGCAGTGCGAACGCCTCGGCGGACTACCGGCGGTGGCGCTCCCCGGCGGCGATCTGGCGGCTCGTCAGCCGTGGCGCAATCTGCTGGCCCACTGCCTGGCCTACGTCGACGACTGGCAACACGATGCGCAAACCGCGGCGCTGCGCCGACACAACTGGCCGCTGCTGGCACGGGCTATTGCGCGGGGGATGAATGCGCCGAAGGCGTCGTCCTGCGGGCGATTGTTTGATGCGGTGGCCTGCGCGCTGGGCTGCGCGGCGGACAGCCTGAGCTATGAAGGCGAGGCGGCCTGTCGGCTGGAGGCGTTAGCCAGCGCCTGCGATGGCGTCACGCATCCTGTCCGCTTGCCGTGGCAGGCGGGCGAACTGGATCTGGCTACCTTCTGGCCGCAGTGGCTGGGATGGCGGGCGAACCGCGAACAAAAAGCCTGGGCCTTTCACGATGCGCTCGCCTGCGGAGTGGCTGCGATGGCGAGCGATTGTGCGACGTCGCGGGGGATAACTACGCTGGCATTCAGCGGCGGCGTGTTGCATAACCGGCTGCTGGTCTCACGATTGACCTTTTATCTGGCGGATTTTACTCTGCTGTTTCCGCAGCAGCTCCCTGCCGGCGATGGGGCCATCGCGTTTGGTCAGGCGGTCGTGGCCGCAGCCCGCTGGCAGGCTCACAGGGCATCATCATGATAGTGACAATTTTACGCCAGCAGCCGCGTGCCGCCGCGCTGGTGCTGGGACTGATTGTGGCAAATTTGCTGGCCTGGTGCTGGGCCTGGCAGGCGTTTGGCGATAGCGGCGCGCTGATGGCGGCGAGTCTGTTGGCCTGGGGGTATGGATTGCGCCATGCGGTCGATGCCGACCATATCGCGGCGATCGACAGCGTCACTCGCAAAATGATGCAGCAGGGGCGTCGACCCTTTGCCGTCGGAGCCTGGTTCTCATTGGGTCACTCGTCGGTTGTGGTACTGGCTTCGGCGGCGATTGCCGCGACCGCCACCGCTTTCGGTCGGCAGATGAGCTGGTTTCACGATACCGGCAGCGTGATTGGCACGGCGGTCTCGGCGCTGTTTTTATTACTGATGGCGTTTATCAATCTGGTGATTTTACGCAGCGTCTGGCGCAGTTTTCGCGCGTGGAAGAGAGGCGGCAAGGTGAGCGATGAGGTGGCGACCGGCGGCGGCATGATGAGCTGGCTGTTCGGTAAAACCTTTCGTCTGATTAGTCGTAGCTGGCAGATGTATCTGGTGGGCTTTCTGTTCGGCCTCGGATTTGATACCGCCACCGAGATCGGCGTGCTGGGGATTTCTGCCGCCAGCGCGTCAAGCGGCATGTCCATCTGGGCGATCATGGTCTTTCCGGCGCTGTTTGCCAGCGGGATGGCGTTGGTGGATACCCTCGATAATGTGCTGATGGTCGGCGCCTACGGCTGGGCATTTAGCAAGCCGCAGCGCAAGCTCTATTACAATATGACCATTACCGGCACGTCGGTGGTAGTGGCATTATTTATCGGTGGTCTGGAAGCGCTGGGGCTGCTGATGGACAAGTTTTCGCTTAGCGGCGGGCTATGGCGCTGGGTCGGCGCGCTGAACGATAATCTCGGCGACGCCGGTTTTGTGGTTATCGGGCTGTTTGTCGCCTGCTGGGCGCTGTCGGTGCTCAACTACCGCTGGCGCGGTTACGATAATCTGGCGTGCCAGACTGGGGATTCCCCCGGCTCGCGCTGCGCTTAGCCGGGCTACCTGAGCCAGGCTGGCATGATGCCCGGCGGCGCTGCGCTTGCGCGGGCCTACGGGATGAAGGCCGAACTGTAGGCCGGGTCAGCATCGCGCCACCCGGCAAAATACCAACGCAGAAGCGTAGCCCGGGTAAGGCGCTTGCGCCGCAACCCGGGAATAACGTTCGTTTGGGCAGGTTAATACGGGAATAATGCCCGTCCGGGCAGGTTGATTCCCCCCCGGCTTGCGCTGCGCTTAGCCGGGCTACCTTAGCCGGGCTGGCATGATGCCCGGCGGCGCAGCGCTTGCGTGGGTCTACGGGACGAATACCGTCCGTCCGGGCAGGTTAACTCACCAATTGTTTGAGCAGCGCAAAGGCCTCTTTCATTTTGTCTTCGCTGACGACAAAGGCGCGCAGCTGGTTAGCGGCATCCACTCCTTTCGCCACCAGCCCCTCTTTGGCGGCAAGCAGATTCCACGTCAGATCGTCTCGCTGCATCTCACCGGCCAGATGCAGCGGCAGATCCGGCGTTTTGACCTTTACCAGCATCGGCGGCAGGGTCAGTTCGCTCGCCTGCGCCAGCAGGTTTTTCGCAAGGCACATCGCGCTCAGTAAAATCGGCTGCAGAAACGGCAGGACGCTGCCATTGATTTCCGCGCAGTCGCCGAGGGCGTAAATGGCCGGATCGCTGGTCTGCAGCCGGCTGTTCACCACCACGCCACGACGAATCATCAACCCGGCATGGCGCGCCAGCGCCGTTTCCGGGCGCAGACCGGCGGCGGCCACGACCGCATCGACGGTGACGCTGCGCTGACGATCAAGGCTGATGCGTATGCCGGCGGCGGTTTGCTCCAGTCCTTCAAGCTGCGTTTTCAACATCAGGTGCACGCCCATATCGGTGAGCCGATGCTGCAGACGACTGCTGACTTCCGGCGGCATCAGCGCAGAGAGCACGCTGGCGGAGTTATCGACCACCGTCACCGCTTTCCCGGCGCGGCAGAAGTCCATCGCCAGCTCGCAGCCAATCAGGCCGCCGCCGACGATCAGCACGCGTTGCGCATCGTGGAGCTGACTCTGCGCGGCGCCGTATTCGCGCTGGCTGTTGAGGGTCTGCATCAGCTCGCGCCCCCGCACCGGCGGAATAAACGGCGCTGCGCCCGTCGCCAGCACCAGCTTGTCGTAGCGCCATTGACGATCCTCACTTTTCACCACTTTCGCTCCGGCGTCGATGCCACTGACCCAGGTGTGCGGAAACAGACGCAGATGGTACTGTTCGGCGAATTCACCCGCCGTTTGCAGGGTCAGATCGTCGGCACGTTGGCCGCGGCTGACCACATGGCTGAGGTCCGGTTTGTTGTACTCATCCATGCTGTCGGCGGCGATCAGCGTCAGCGGAATGTGGGTATCCTGCTTGCGGATATTTTTCACCAGCTGACGGGCCGCAAAGCCCGAGCCGATGATGACGATGCCATCACTCATTTTGCCTCCGTCGCCAGTACGTCAAATACCTCTTTGCCGAGAGAGCATTCCGGGCACAGGAAGTTATCCGGGACCTCGCTCCACGGCGTCCCCGGCTGGACATCCTGGTTCGGTTCGCCTTTCGCCGGATCGTAAACCCACTGGCAGACGCTGCACTGCATCGACGGGCCGAGATCGGCTGCTGCTGCACAGGCGCAGTTTTCTTGTTCCGGCGCGGTTTGTACTGCGGCGACCGGCAGCGGCGAAAGCGCCCACTGGCGGGCAATTTCACGGCCGTGTTCGCGGCACAGCTCCAGCGCGTCGAGGTCCGGGCGCCATTTGGCCTTCAGGCTCAGCGACATTTCAAAGCCGGCATCCTGTAAGCGGGTGGACAGGCGATCGACCGCACCGCCGCTCCAGCCGTGAGAGCCGAAGGCGCTGGCGCGCTTATTGCGAAAACGCAGGCCGGTCATCTCTTCAACCAGTCCGGCGATTTTCGGCATCATCACATTATTCATGGTCGAGGTGCCGACCAGCACCCCTTTTGAGCGGAAGACGTTGGTCAGGATTTCGTTTTTATCGCTACGGGCGACGTTGAAGATTTTCACCGCCACGCGCGGGTCCATGTCGGTAATTCCCTGGGCTATCGCATCGGCCATCATGCGGGTATTGTTCGACATGGTGTCATAGAAGAGCGTGATGCGGTCTTCCTGGTAATCGGCGGCCCATTTCAGGTACAGCTCAACGATTTGCGTCGGGTTGTCGCGCCAGACCACGCCGTGGGAGGTGGCTATCATGTCGACCGGCAGGTTAAAGCCGAGGATTTCGGTGATTTTTGGCGTCACCAGGCGGCTGAACGGGGTCAGGATGTTGGCATAGTAGCGCTGACACTGCTCGAACAGCTCGCTCTGATCGACTTCGTCATTAAACAGGTGCTCGTCGCAGTAGTGCTGGCCGAAGGCGTCGTTGCTGAACAGCACCGCATCGCCGGTCATATAGGTCATCATGCTGTCCGGCCAGTGCAGCATCGGCGTTTCGACGAAGATCAGCTGCTTGCCGTTACCGATGTCGAGGCTGTCCCCGGTTTTCACCACCTTAAAGTTCCACTCCGGGTGATGGTGATGGCCGGTTATGGAGTCAATGGCGTTGGCGGTGCAGTAAATCGGCGTATCCGGGATACTGTTCATCAGCTCGGTCAGCGCGCCGGCATGGTCTTCTTCCGCATGGTTAATCACGATGCAGTCAATATCGGCAAGATCGATCTCGCTACGCAGGTTCTGCACGAACTCGCGGCTGAATTTATGATCGACGGTATCAATCAGGATATTTTTCTCTTCACGGATGAGATAGCTGTTGTAGCTACTGCCGCGCAGCGTTTTGTATTCAGTACCGTGAAAATCACGCACTTCCCAGTCACGTTGGCCAACCCAATGAATATTATTTTTAACCACAACAGACATAGCCACCTCAATTAATTCAGCGTGTTCAGATAAGATGAATTGCTTATATCAAGTTGCATGCCAACTTTTTAATTTATTGATTTTAAATGTTTTTATATTTTCTTCTTAAAGCGGTTGATGTCAAAATGACAATGGTTAAAATAGTCGTTATGACAATGATTAATGTCAAAATGACAATGGGGCTGCAATGAGCTTTTCCGTAGAGGTACTGGCGAAAATCGCCATTGATTTACAAAGCGATATTGGTCACGCCGACCGGTTCTCGCGTTTGATAGCCACCCTGCGGCAGGTGCTGGGATGTGATGCCTCGGCGCTGCTGCGCTACGATGCCCATCAGTTTGTGCCGCTGGCGATCGACGGACTGGCTCAGGATGTGCTGGGGCGACGCTTTGCATTGGCCGGGCACCCGCGGCTGGAGGCGATTGCCCGCGCGGGGGACGTCGTGCGCTTTCCGGCGGACAGCGATCTGCCCGACCCTTATGACGGGTTGATTCCCGGCCAGGAGAGCCTCAAGGTTCACGCCTGCGTAGGGCTGCCGCTGTTTGCCGGACAAACCCTGATAGGCGCTTTGACTCTCGACGGGATGGACGCCGACCGTTTCGATAGCTTCAGCGATGAGGAGCTACGGCTGATTGCGGCGCTGGTGGCAGGGGCGCTGAATAACGCGCTGCTCATTGCCCGCCTCGAAAATCAGAACGTGCTGCCGGAGGCGAGCGCGAGCTATACGCCTCCCGACCGCCAGGAGATTATCGGCCTGTCGGCGCCGATACAGCAGTTGAAAAAAGAGATCGATATCGTCGCCGCGTCGGATTTGAACGTGCTGATTAGCGGAGAAACCGGCACCGGCAAAGAGCTGGTGGCGAAAGCGGTCCATCAGGGATCGGCGCGGGCGGCCAATCCGCTGATCTATCTGAACTGTGCGGCGCTGCCGGAGAGCGTGGCGGAAAGCGAGCTGTTCGGGCATGTGAAAGGGGCGTTTACCGGGGCTATCAGCAACCGCAGCGGCAAGTTTGAAATGGCCGATAACGGGACCCTGTTTCTTGATGAAATCGGGGAGCTGTCGCTGGCGCTGCAGGCCAAGCTGCTGCGCGTATTGCAGTACGGCGATATTCAGCGCGTGGGCGACGATCGCAGCCTGCGGGTCGACGTGCGGGTACTGGCGGCCACCAACCGCGATCTGCGCCAGGAGGTGATCGCCGGCCGTTTTCGCGCCGATCTCTATCACCGCCTGAGCGTGTTTCCGCTCTCGGTGCCGGCGTTGCGCGATCGTGACGATGATGTGGTGCTGCTGGCGGGGTATTTCTGCGAGCAGTGTCGCCTGCGGATGGGGCTGGCGCAGGTGGTGCTGAGCGATGCCACGCGGGCAAGGCTGCGCAGCTGGCCGTGGCCTGGCAACGTGCGTGAGCTGGAACATGCGATTCATCGCGCGGTGGTGCTGGCGCGGGCGACGCAGGCTGGCGACGAGGTGCGGCTCTCCCCGGCGCATTTTCAATTTGCCGTCGACGCGCCCGGGCTGCCCGCCGCGACACCGGCGGCGCCGATGCAGGCTATCAATCTGCGCGCGGCGACCGAGGCCTTCCAGCGCGAGGCGATTTCCCGCGCGTTAGCGGATAACCATCGCAACTGGGCTGCCGCCGCCCGCGCGCTGGAGCTTGATGTCGCCAACCTGCACCGGCTGGCGAAGCGTCTGGGGCTTAAAGAATCCCGGCCTGATAGAAGTTCTGTAGGTTAATCGCCCCAACCAGAAGGCCGTTTTCGTCGACCACCGGGGCGGCGCTGATTTTGTGCTTCATCAGCCGCTCTTTGGCTTCGACCGCGCGGCTTTCTGCCTGCAGGGTGACGCCATTGCGGGTCATCGCCCGGGCAACGGCATCGTCGAGCGTTCCGCCGCCGACCAGCCAGCGGCGCAGGTCGCCATCGGTGAAGACGCCCTGTACGCGGTTTTGCGTATCGCAGACTGCGACCAGACCGAGCCCGGTACGACTCAACTCCAGCATCGCGTCCATCACGCGGGTATCCAGATCGACGCGCGGGACATCGTCGTCGCGGCGCATCAGATGATGAACCTTGTTCAGCAGCCGCGCGCCGAGGGCACCGGCGGGGTGTGAACGGGCGAAATCTTCTTCATTGAAACCGCGGGCCTGCATCACCGCCATCGCCAGCGCGTCGCCGAGCATCAGAGTGTTGACGGTGCTGGAGGTGGGGGCCAGATGCATCGGGCAGGCTTCGCGTTCGACGGCGATATCCAGTACCGCTTTTGCCGCCAGCGCCAGCGGGGATTGCGATTTTCCGGTCATCGCCAGCAGCGGGATCCCTTTCTCTTCCAGACGCGGGACGATGAGATCCAGCTCTTTGGCGCTGCCGGAGTAGGAGATAAACAGCATCACGTCGCGGCCATCCAGCATCCCGAGGTCGCCGTGCAGGGCTTCCGCCGGATGGACGAAAAAGGCCGGGGTGCCGGTACTGGCGAAAGTGGCCGCCAGCTTTTTGCCAATATGGCCTGACTTACCGATACCGGAGACCACCAGTTTCCCTTCGCAGTGGATGATGGTTTCCGCCGCGCGGATGAAGTCGTCGCCCAGGCGTTCAGGCAGACGGCTGGCCTCCTGTAGCTCCAGCATCAGAGTCTGGCGTCCGGCTTCTAACAGAAAGTTACTCATGTTCTTCTCCAGTGATAATCACTTCGATGCCTTGCTCTTCCAGCGCCCGCTGGAATGTCGGGTCAATACCGGCATCGGTAATCAGCTTGTCCACCCGCTCAAGGCCGCAGACGATATTCGGGCTCTTACGGCCAAATTTTGATGAGTCAGCCATCAGGATCACTTCTCTGGCGGCATTGCACATCGCTTTACTGACGGTATAGACCTCGTTGAAGGTGGTCACGCCGGCGTTCAGGTCGATGCCATCGGTGCCCATAAACAGTTTGTCGAAGCTGAACTGCTCGAAGGCGTTTTCCGCCAGCTGTCCGTGGAAGGAGGCAGATTTTTTACGGAAGGTGCCGCCGGGCATCAGGATCGTTTGTTCATTATCCAGTTCGGACAGCGCGTTGACGATATGCAGGCTGTTGGTCATGACCGTGATGTTATTGAAGCGGCTGAGCAGCGGCACTATTTGCAGCACCGTACTGCCGGCATCGAGGATGATCGAATCGCCGTCGTGGATGTAGCGCACCGCGGTTTCGGCGATCAGCGCTTTTTTATGGGTGTTAATCAGCGTCTTATGATCGATAGGCGGGTCGGACTCATCTTTGTTGAGGACCACGCCGCCGTAGGTGCGAATAACGGTACCGGCATTTTCGAGGATCACCAGATCCTTGCGGATGGTGGTGCCGGTGGTGTCGAAGTGTTGCGCCAGCTCTTCAACCGAGCATTTACCCTGCGCTTGCAGGTGCTCAACAATAGCTGCCTGGCGCTGACGTGGTTTCATAACGGTAGTATCCTATCCTGCGTTAAGTTTCGAAATGATAATTTCGCAAGATATTTACTTTTACAACGAAATTATACATGTTTCGGTTTAAGCGCTAATGATAGTGCATTCTGACAGAGCGGATCCTGGGGAAAGATCATATCTGGCTGCAATTCCTCACGATATTGCCCGTTTATTGCGGGGATTTTTTGCGGGCGGGCGAAGACGGTCACTCCTCGCATCAGCAGCGTATCACTGACGCGATCGTGGTCGTCAAAGGCGATGGCGACGATCGCGCGCGGTTTGAAGAGGCCCGCAGAGCGCCCGACGCCGACCCGTCCTTGCAGGCAAAGTCGGTCAAAGGCGCGGTTAAACTGGCGAATCTGCCAGCCGCCAAGCCCCAGCTGCGCCAGCCAGGCGATGGCGGCGACGGTGATTAATGCGGTAACCATCAAAGTCTCCTTCCTTAAGCGATGTTGTCGGGAAGTACCCGGGTCGCGGCGCGAGCGCCTTACCCGGGCTACCCGTCGGCAAGCCGTGCTGGCCTGTTGTTTGTAGCCCGGTCAGCGCAGCGCCACCGGGAGAAAACGACATCCCGGCCCGATGGCGCTGGGTTTAAAACATCACCTGACCGCCGGTGATGTTAATCGACTGCCCGGTGCAGTAGGAGGCCTGTGGGCTGGCATAAAACATCAGGACGTTCAGGACATCCTGATAGTCGCAGCCGCGCTTCAGCGGCACCTTGTCGATGTAATACTGTTCGACTTCGTCCTCGGCAATGCCCAGTTTGCTGGCATATTGCGGCAGCAGTGACTGGAACATCGGCGATTTCAACAGGTTGCCCAGCATCAATGCATGAACGGTAATGCCGTATTCCGCCAGATCCAACGCCAGCGACTGGGTCAACCCGACGCCGCCAAACTTCGCCGCGCTATAGCCGGAATTGTGCTTGCTGCCGACTTTGCCGGATTTAGAGTTGATCTGAATAATGCGCCCCTTGATGCCATCGCGAATCATCAGCCGTGAAAATTCGCGAGCGCAGAGGAAGTAGCCCACCAGATTCACCTGCAGCGAGCGGTCAAAATCGCCGAGCGCGAAATCGCTGATAAAGGCCGCTTTGGCGATCCCGGCGCTGTACACCAACAGATCCACCCGGGCGAAAATTTCGTCCACGCCGCGGGCGAGGGCCATCACGCTGGCTTCGCTGGTGGCATCGGCGCCAAAGCCGTACGCCATTCCTTCGCCATACTCGTCGTTGATAGCCTGCGCGACGCGCGTGGCTTTATCGCTTTGGATATCAACAACCGCAACCCGATACCCCTGAGCGGCAAGGCCCCGGCTCAGAAACTCGCCTAAGGTTTGTCCACCGCCGATGACAACTGCAACCTGATTCATAGTCTTCTCCTGACAACTCATGCAACAAATTTCAATATACAGCCGGGGGCGATTGCCTCCGGCACGGGGCCAGCCACGTGGACCGTCCCCGGAAACTCCGCTTCGCGATGACCATCAAAGCGCAGCGTGATATGGCCCAGCTCGCGCAGATTCTGTTCGGCGACATCGCCGACGGCGGTGACCGGATAGCGTTGTTCGCCAAGCTGGAGTTCCGCGCCCGGCGACAGCGCGCCGGAAAATTCGCCGTGGTTATGAATAAAGCAATACTCTTCAATGTCCGCCGGCGCGCCTTCGCGAAAGGTAATCAACATCTGTTCTTCAAGCGCCATCGTCGCGCTGGCGCCGATGCGCGTAATCGTGGTCTGGTAAATCACGGTCATCTTCAGGAACCTCTTATTGGTAAATAAATCCGGACACAAACCAGGCGATCAGCACCGTTGGCGCACCGGTCAGAAAACGTCCTACCAGCACCGAAGGAACGCCGACGCGCACCGTGTCCTGACGGGCTTCGGCAAGCGACAGCCCAACCGGAATAAAATCGCAGGCGGCCTGGGCGTTAATGGCGAACAGCGCCGGGAGCGCAAGGTGCGGGGGAATATTGCCGAGGCCAATCTGCACGCCGATCAGCACGCCAATGACCTGAGCGATAACCGCGCCAGGGCCGAGGAACGGCGACAGCAGCGGGAAGGAGCAGATCAGGGCCAGCGTGACCAGGCCAAGAGGATGGCTGGCGAGCGGGGCCAGACCGTGGGCAATCCAGTCGCCGATGCCGGAGGCCATGATGATGCCGATCAGTGCCGAGACGAAAGCCATAAACGGCAGGATCGTTTTCAGCACTGTGTCGATGGTGTCGCGTCCGGACTGGAACAGCACCGCCACCACCGAGCCCATTCCCATACCGACCTTCGCCAGCAGGCCATCGCTCTGCTCGGTTATTTTTTTGCTGGTATCGTAATCCCGCGGGGCCGACTGGCCCGGCTTGGTTTCGGGTGCCGCTGCGCCATCGTGGGTCAACAGGCGAACGTTCTCCTCTTTCACCCCGGAGACGTAAATATCTTCGACGATATATTGCGCCAGCGGGCCGGATTTGCCGGTGGCGTGGATATTGACGGTCGGGATACGACGTTTTGGGTAGAGGCCGCAGCGCAAGGTACCGCCGCAGTCGATAATGGCAACGCCGATCTCCTCTTCCGGCGGCTCGCCTTCTTTGAACCCGTCGACGGCCTGCCAGCCGGTCAGACTGGCGATCTTGTCGACGATTGCCGGGCGGGTACCGGCGGTAATGTAGACGATCTTTTTACCGGCAACGGCGTCCAGCTCAAGGGGGCCGCCCCAGCCGCTGGCGCCTTTTTCAATACGAATACGGGTCATGAGGTTGCTCCGGAAAGATGGACTTTTTGCTCAAGCTGGATGCCCATTTTTTTCTCAAAAATCGAGGTGGTCAGATCGGTGACCCAACCGCGGAAGAAGTTGGTGACCAGTCCTACCAGCAGATAGCTCACCGCCAGCGGACCTAACGGCAGGCCAAGCGTGGTCAGGCCGCTGGCAATCCCGAGATAGACAAACAGCTCGCCGGGGTTGATATGGGGAAACAGGCCATTCATAGAGTGGCAGCTGTAAGAGGCTGCCGCGTAGTAGCTGGGCTTGTACTTCTCAGGCATAAAGCGCCCGAGGCTCAGGGTCATAGGGTTACAGAACACAAAGGTGCCGATGCAGGGCAGCAGCAGATAGCGTGAGATCGGATTGCCGGCGCAGCGTTGCGCCAGCTTTTCGATCCGCTGCTGACCGATAAAGTTGATCAGCGCGTTCATGATCACCAGCAGACTGATCAGAAGCGGCAGGATCCCGGTAACCATACCGGTAAATACCTCGCCCCCCTTCTGAAACAGGCCGATAAACCATTCGGCGCCGTGGGTAATGACTTCAATCATTGTTCTCTCCTTCAGAGTGTTATTTTTCTTGCTAACTGGCAGCTCATTTTAATCACTTTGAAAGGTTTAAAAGTGTTAAATTGATCGCAAAATGAAAGGTAAATATTTTATTTTGAAAGTTTGTGCGTGATGAAGGGGAATGCTAACCGAGGCAAAGGGGAGATGAACGGGTAGATAATGAACCGGAAAGGGCGGTGCTGGCGGGACTATTTTGTCCGCAAATACATTGCCGCTTCCTTGTTGACGGCCGCATGCTTTACCATAATTATCCTTTGCCAAATTTGTTAAACGGATGTCCCATGTTGAAGCGTCGCTATCTGGCTTTACTTCCCCTGTGTGTTCTCCTCGCTGCCTGTAGCAGCAAACCTAAAACCACCGCAGAACCCCAGACGGCGGGAGGCGGCGGTTTTTTGCTGGAGCCGCAGCACAATGTGATGGAGATGGGAGGCGATTTCGCTAACAACCCGGCGGCGGAGCAGTTCATCGATAAAATGGTGAGCAAGCATGGCTTCGACAGACAGCAGCTGCATGAGATCCTTTCCCAGGCGAAACGCCTGGATTACGTCCTGCGCCTGATGGACCGCCAGGCGCCGAGCGGACTGCCGCCGTCAGGGCCTAACGGCGCCTGGCTGCGTTACAAAAAACAGTTTATTACTCCGGATAACGTGCAGAACGGCGTCGTATTCTGGAACCAGTATCAGGATGCGCTGAACCGCGCCTGGCAGGTGTACGGCGTGCCGCCGGAAATTATTGTCGGCATTATTGGCGTAGAAACCCGCTGGGGTCGCGTGATGGGCAAAACCCGCATTCTCGACGCCCTGGCGACGCTGTCGTTTAGCTACCCGCGTCGCGCCGACTATTTCTCCGGTGAGCTGGAAACCTTCCTGCTGATGGCGCGCAGCGAGCAAGATGACCCGTTAAACCTGAAAGGATCTTTCGCCGGAGCCATGGGTTACGGTCAGTTTATGCCGTCTTCTTATAAACAGTATGCGGTGGACTTTAACGGCGACGGGCACATTAATCTGTGGGATCCGGTGGACGCGATTGGCAGCGTGGCGAACTATTTCAAACAGCACGGCTGGGTGAGTGGCGATCCGGTTGCGGTACAGGCGCTGGGTCAGGCGCCGGGTCTGGAGAATGGCTTCAAAACCCACTACAGCATTGCGCAGCTTACGGCGGCAGGTTTGACGCCGACGCAACCACTAGGCAACCATCAGCAGGCCAGCCTGCTGCGTCTGGACATCGGAACCGGTTACCAGTACTGGTATGGTCTGCCGAACTTCTACACCATTACCCGCTATAACCACAGTACCCACTACGCGATGGCCGTCTGGCAGCTGGGTCTGGCCGTTTCTCAGGCCCGCGGACAGTAACCCTTCCCTGATACTCCCCTCGTCGTGAGGGGAGTTCTGTTACATTTTGCAGCATTTCCCGCCGTTGACGCTGATTTACATTTTTCCGTCAATCCAATATTGTTACGTTATAACATATTAATTGGATAAGGCTGTGACTTCTCTTTTTATGACATCCGCCGCGGTACGCGTAGGAATAGCCTGTGTGCTGCTGGCGCTCCTGTGGCTGGCGACCTGGTGGGCGGTAACCCTGCCATGATTGAACTGGATCATCTGGTAGCCGGTTACGAAGAACTGGCTATTACGCCGGCCCTGAGCGGCGTTATTGCGGCAGGCAGCATGACGGCCATTGTCGGCCTGAACGGCTGCGGTAAATCAACGCTGTTGAAAACGCTGGCCGGCTTTATTCCTCCGGTCAGCGGCAGGCTGCGCTGGACGGTTTCGCGTCCGGTAATTGGCTGGCTGGCGCAGCGCCATGCCCTCGAATCGCAGTTTCCGCTGACGGTACAGGACGTGGTGAGTCAGGGGGCCTGGCCGCATGTCTCTTTGCTGAGCGGGATCCGCGGCGAGTTCCGGCGGCGGGTCGGTGCCGCACTGGAGCGCGTGGGGCTGGCATCGATGGCGAAAACGCCGATTGAGGCGCTCTCCGGCGGGCAGTTCCAGCGCATGCTGTTTGCCAGAGTCATCGTGCAACAGGCGCCGCTGGTGATGCTGGATGAACCCTTTACCGGGATTGATGAAGCGACCAGCCGCGAGCTGATGGGGATGATCCTTGAGATGCATCAGCACGGGCAGACGATACTGGCGGTGCTACATGATAACCAGCGCGTCGCTGAATATTTCCCGGAAACGCTGTTGCTGGAACCGCAGCGCGCCCGCTGGGGGAATACGGATGATGTACTGCCCGCCTTCGGCTCTGCGAGGCTGGCATGATCTGGCACACCTTTTTCCAGCCCTTTATTGAATTCGGCTTTATGCGCCGTGCGCTGCTGGTGTGCCTCGCGCTCTCTCTGAGCACCACCATGCTTGGCGTCTTCTTACTGCTGCGACGAATGAGTCTGATGGGCGACGCGCTGTCGCACGCCATTTTACCCGGCGTGGCGGTGGGCTACCTGGTGAGCGGCATGTCGCTGCTGGCCATGACTATCGGCGGGTTTATCGCCGGAATTGCCGTGGCGCTGGTGGCGGGCTGGGTTAGCCGACGCACGCCGCTGAAAGAGGATGCCAGCTTTGCCGGGTTTTACCTCGGGTCGCTGGCGCTGGGAGTGACGCTGGTGTCGCTGCGCGGCTCCAGCGTTGATCTGCTGCATCTACTGTTTGGCTCGATTCTGGCGGTGGATAACGACGCTGCGCTGTTTGTCAGCGGGGTAGCCAGCCTGACGCTGCTCTGCATCGCGCTGCTTTATCGTGGGCTGGTCAGCGAAGCCTTTGATAGCGCCTGGCTACAGGTTAACCACCCGCGGCTCCCGGCGCTGCTGCACGGGCTGTTCCTGGCGCTGCTGGTGCTCAATCTGGTTGCCGGATTCCAGGTGCTGGGGACGTTGATGGCGGTTGGCGTGATGATGCTGCCGGCGGTGGCAGCGTGCTGCTGGGCGCGAACCTTGCCCGGTACCTTGCTGCTGGCGGCGCTGATGGGCGGCTTTTGTGCCTGGATGGGGTTAAGCCTGTCGTGGACGGCAAATTTACCGGCCGGGCCGTCCATCGTGCTGACCGCCAGCGGGATCTTTTTTATTTCGGTGTTTTTTGGCACGCGCAGCCGACTAGTCGTCAGCTGGCGTAAATTAATGGGGTAAGGAAATATGATGAAACGTACCGCAGTCATTCTGGCGCTGGCGTTAGGCCTCGCAACGCAGGGGGCGATGGCGAAAACGCTTAACGTGGTCAGTAGTTTTTCCGTGCTGGGCGATATGGTCCAGCAGGTGGGGGGCGAACATGTCCATGTTGATACGCTGGTGGGACCGGACGGCGATCCGCATACCTTTGAACCTTCGCCGCAGGATAGCGCCTTGCTGAGCAAAGCCGATGTGGTGGTGGTTAACGGTCTGGGACTGGAAGGCTGGGTCGACAGATTAATCAAAGCTTCGGGTTTTAAAGGTGAGCTGGTGGTGGCGTCTGTCGGGGTAAAAACCCACACCCTCAATGAGGATGGCAAAACGGTTACCGACCCTCATGCGTGGAACAGCGCCGCTAACGGCGCGCTTTACGCGCAAAATATCCTCAACGGCCTGATCAAAGCCGATCCGCAGGATAAAGCTGCGCTGGAGGCATCCGGGAAACGCTACATCGGTCAACTGACGGAGATCGACGGTTGGGCAAAAAAACAGTTTACGGCAATTCCGCAGGCCAAACGCAAAGTGCTCACCAGCCATGATGCGTTTGGCTACTTTGGCCGCGCCTATGGCGTGACCTTCCTGGCCCCACAGGGGCTGTCGTCAGAAAGCGAAGCCAGCGCGGCGCAGGTGGCGGCGCTGATTCAACAAATTAAGGCCGACGGCGTCCATACCTGGTTTATGGAAAACCAGCTCGATCCGCGTCTGGTGAAACAAATTGCGGCCGCTACGGGGGCGCAGCCGGGTGGGGAACTTTACCCGGAAGCGCTTTCGAAACCGGGCGGCGTGGCGGATAGCTACGTGAAGATGTTGCGCCATAACGTCGAACTGATCGCCGCCAGCATGAAGTAAAACACGTCCTGACGGTCCCGGCGTCGTCGGGACCGCTCATTTTCGGAACCTCCCTCGTAAATTCGTGACCTCATCCCCATATCGGTGCTGAAAGTGCTATCTTTGATGGCCTCTTTATCTGGCTTAAACGGGGCGATAATGACAGATTCTGAATTAAAGCAACTGAGCGAGCAGGTCGGGCTGGCATTAAAAGCTCGCGCTGCGACGGTGACCACGGCAGAGTCCTGTACCGGCGGCTGGGTCGCGAAAGTGCTCACCGACATCGCCGGCAGTTCCGCGTGGTTTGAACGCGGGTTCGTGACCTACAGTAACGAAGCCAAATCGCAGATGATCGGCGTCAGCGAGACCACGCTCCTCGGCCACGGCGCGGTGAGCGAGCCGGTGGTGGTCGAGATGGCCGTTGGCGCCCTGCGCGCGGCGCGCGCCACCTATGCTATTTCGGTGAGCGGCATCGCCGGGCCGGATGGCGGCAGTGCGGAAAAACCGGTCGGCACGGTGTGGTTTGGCGTGGCCTGTGCGAACGGGCAGGGCGTGACCCGGCGTGAATGTTTTGCCGGAGACCGGGAGGCGGTGCGTCGTCAGGCAACGGCTTACGCGCTTAATCTCCTCTGGCAACAATTTCTACAAAATACTTGATACTGTATGACTATACAGTATAATTGCCTCAACAGAACAGCATTCACCACCCGGTTTCACCCGGCATGACAGGAGTAAAAATGGCTATCGACGAAAACAAACAGAAAGCGTTGGCGGCAGCACTGGGCCAGATTGAAAAACAGTTCGGCAAAGGCTCCATCATGCGCCTGGGTGAAGACCGTTCCATGGATGTGGAAACTATCTCCACCGGTTCGCTTTCACTGGATATCGCCCTGGGCGCCGGCGGTTTGCCGATGGGCCGTATCGTCGAAATCTACGGGCCTGAATCGTCCGGTAAAACGACACTGACCCTGCAGGTGATCGCCGCCGCGCAGCGTGAAGGTAAAACCTGTGCCTTTATCGATGCGGAACACGCGCTGGATCCGGTTTATGCACGTAAGCTGGGCGTCGATATTGACAACCTGCTGTGCTCTCAGCCGGATACCGGCGAACAGGCGCTGGAAATCTGTGACGCGCTGGCGCGCTCTGGCGCCGTAGATGTTATCGTTGTCGACTCCGTAGCGGCGCTGACGCCGAAGGCGGAAATCGAAGGCGAAATCGGCGACTCTCACATGGGCCTCGCGGCACGTATGATGAGCCAGGCGATGCGTAAGCTGGCCGGTAACCTGAAGCAGTCCAATACGCTGCTGATCTTCATCAACCAGATTCGTATGAAAATTGGCGTGATGTTCGGCAACCCGGAAACCACCACCGGTGGTAACGCGCTGAAATTCTACGCCTCTGTGCGTCTGGATATCCGTCGTATCGGTGCGGTGAAAGACGGCGACAACGTTGTCGGCAGCGAAACCCGCGTTAAAGTCGTGAAAAACAAAATCGCTGCGCCGTTCAAACAGGCTGAATTCCAGATTCTTTACGGCGAAGGTATCAACTTCTTCGGCGAGCTGGTTGACCTGGGCGTGAAAGAGAAGCTGATTGAGAAAGCGGGCGCATGGTACAGCTACAACGGCGATAAGATTGGCCAGGGTAAAGCCAATGCTATCTCCTGGCTGAAAGATAACCCGGCTGCGGCAAAAGAGATTGAGAAAAAAGTGCGTGAGCTGCTGCTGAATAATCAGGATTCCACTCCTGATTTCGCGGTTGACGGTAACGGCGAGGGTGCGGAAGAAACCCACGAAGATTTCTGATAATCTCATGAAAAGATAACGAAGGGCTGCGCATGCGGCCCTTTTGCTTTTTTGATTGTCGAGGTGCCTGTGACTGAATCTTCATCCCGCCGTTCCGGCTATGCCCGTCTGCTGGACCGCGCAATCCGTATCCTGGCGATGCGCGACCATAGCGAACAGGAGCTGCGGCGTAAACTCGCTGCCCCGGTGCCGGGAAAAAATGGCCCGGAGACGCTGGACGTCACGCCGGAAGAGGTAGACACCGTTATCGCCTGGTGCATTGAGAACCGCTACCTTGACGACGGCCGCTTTGTTCGCCAGTTTATTGCCAGCCGTAGCCGCAAGGGATATGGCCCGGCGCGTATCCGTCAGGAACTCAATCAGAAAGGTATCCCCCGCGACCTCAGCGAAAGCGCGATGCGCGAGTGCGATATTGACTGGGCCGCGCTGGCGAAAGAGCAGGCGCAGCGTAAATATGGCGAACCGCTCCCGACGGTATTTGCCGATAAAGTCAAAATCCAGCGGTTTTTGCTGTATCGTGGCTACCTGATGGAAGATATTCAGGAAATCTGGCGAAATTTTGCAGATTGACCCATCGGGTATTTTACTTCCCAGTAAAGAAAACTTATCTTATTCCCACTTTATTCCGTCCGGTCGCTGGCTGTTAACAGGCAATCAGCGCCCACGACGATTATTCCTTATACACAAAATCATTCGCGCTGCGTCAAGGCCGCAGGAGAGTGAGTGACCTGGAGCGTACAAAGGTACGTGGCCGGGGCGAACGAGCGCAGCCCGCGCAGAGGCAGCGTGAAAGGTGAAGTGTATAGCTTGATTTCAGGATAATTATGAGCAAGAGCACTGCTGAGATCCGTCAGGCGTTTCTCGATTTTTTCCATAGTAAGGGACACCAGGTCGTTGCGAGCAGCTCCCTGGTGCCGCACAACGACCCGACCCTACTGTTTACCAACGCCGGGATGAACCAGTTTAAGGATGTTTTTCTGGGTCTCGACAAACGCCACTATTCGCGCGCGACGACCGCACAGCGTTGCGTTCGTGCGGGTGGTAAACACAACGATCTGGAAAACGTCGGTTACACCGCGCGTCACCACACCTTCTTTGAAATGCTGGGTAACTTCAGCTTCGGCGATTACTTCAAGCAGGATGCCATCAAATACGCATGGGAACTGCTGACCGGGGAAAACTGGTTCGCGCTGCCGAAAGACAAACTGTGGGTTACCGTCTACGAAACCGATGACGAAGCCTTCGATATCTGGGCGAATGAAGTCGGCATTCCACGTGAGCGTATTATCCGTATTGGCGATAATAAAGGCGCGGCGTTCGCTTCTGATAACTTCTGGCAGATGGGCGATACCGGTCCGTGCGGCCCGTGCACCGAAATCTTCTTCGACCACGGCGACCACATCTGGGGCGGCCCTCCGGGTAGCCCGGAAGAAGATGGCGATCGCTACATTGAGATCTGGAACATCGTCTTCATGCAGTTTAACCGTCAGGCCGACGGTACCATGGCGCCGCTGCCGAAGCCGTCCGTCGACACCGGTATGGGTCTGGAGCGTATTGCTGCCGTTCTGCAGCACGTCAACTCCAACTATGATATCGACCTGTTCCGCACTCTGATTGAGAACGTCGCGAAAGTCACCGGCGCAACCGACCTGACGAACAAATCGCTGCGCGTTATCGCTGACCATATTCGTTCCTGCGCATTCCTGATTGCCGATGGCGTCATCCCGTCGAATGAAAACCGTGGCTACGTGCTGCGTCGTATCATTCGCCGTGCCGTGCGTCATGGCAACATGCTGGGCGCGAAAGAGACCTTCTTCTGGAAACTGGTTGCTCCGTTGATTGACGTGATGGGCGCCGCCGGTGAAGAGCTGAAGCAGCAGCAGGCTCAGGTTGAGCATGTGCTGAAAACCGAAGAAGAGCAGTTCGCGCGTACGCTGGAGCGCGGTCTGGCGCTGCTGGATGAAGAGCTGAGCAAGCTGAAGGGCGACACGCTGGATGGCGAAACCGCTTTCCGTCTGTACGATACCTATGGTTTCCCGGTTGACCTGACCGCTGACGTTTGCCGTGAGCGCGATATTAAGGTCGACGAAGCGGGCTTTGAAGCTGCAATGGAAGAGCAGCGCCGTCGTGCGCGTGAGTCCAGCGGCTTTGGCGCAGACTACAATGCGATGATTCGCATTGACAGCGCTTCTGAATTTAAAGGCTATGACCATCTGGAACTGAACGCGAAAGTGACCGCGCTGTTTATCGACGGCAAAGCCGTTGATACCGTGGCCGCAGGCCAGGAAGCGGTGGTTATTCTGGATCAAACGCCATTCTATGCGGAATCCGGCGGCCAGGTGGGCGATAAAGGCGAGCTGAAAGGCGCCGGCTTCTCCTTCGCGGTTAACGATACGCAGAAGTACGGCCAGGCCATTGGTCATATCGGTAAACTGACCCACGGTGCGCTGAATGTGGGCGATGCGCTGGAGGCTGATGTCGATCGGGCTCGCCGTCAGCGTATTCGTCTGAACCACTCGGCGACTCACCTGATGCATGCGGCATTACGTCAGGTTCTGGGGACGCATGTGGCGCAGAAAGGCTCGCTGGTGAATGACAAAGCGCTGCGTTTTGACTTCTCTCACTTCGAAGCCATGAAGCCGGAAGAGATTCGCGCGGTGGAAGATCTGGTCAACGCTCAGATCCGCCGTAACCTGCCGGTTGAAACCAATATCATGGATTTGGATGCGGCAAGAGAGAAGGGCGCTATGGCGCTGTTCGGCGAGAAATATGACGATCGCGTTCGCGTACTGAGCATGGGCGATTTCTCCACCGAGCTGTGCGGCGGTACTCACGCCTCACGTACCGGTGATATTGGCCTGTTCCGTATTACCTCTGAATCCGGTACCGCTGCGGGCGTTCGCCGTATTGAGGCGGTGACTGGCGAAGGCGCCATTGCGTATCTGCATGCGCAGAGCGATCTGCTGGGCGATATTGCACAACTGCTGAAGGGCGATAGCCATAACCTTGGCGATAAAGTGCGTGCCGCGCTGGAACGTACCCGGGTGCTGGAAAAAGAGCTGCAGCAGCTGAAAGAGCAGGCGGCAGCGCAGGAGAGCGCAAACCTCTCCAGCAAAGCGGAAGAGATTAACGGCGTCAAATTGCTGGTCAGCGAGCTGGCCGGCGTTGAACCGAAAATGCTGCGTACCATGGTTGATGACCTGAAAAACCAACTGGGTTCTACGGTCGTTGTGTTAGCTACGGTGGCGGATGGTAAGGTTTCTCTGATTGCCGGTGTGTCTAAGGATGTGACAGATCGCGTGAAAGCAGGGGAGCTGGTTGGAATGGTCGCCCAGCAGGTGGGTGGCAAAGGGGGCGGTCGTCCGGATATGGCTCAGGCCGGCGGTACCGATGCGTCAGCTCTCCCTGCAGCGTTAGCCAGTGTGAAAGGCTGGGTCAGCGCAAAACTGTAATAACTATAAATGCATAGCTACCGCTATCCCCGGATAACGGTAGCTTGCGAGAGAAGCACTGATAACGATAAAGTCGGGTTGAAGTTGTGTATATCGGCTAAACTTAGGTTTAACAGAATGTGATGCCGTGACTGCTTACACCGCAAGGTGTTTGTCATCGCTTACTTTTTGGCGTTATATGATGGATAATGCCGGGATACGAGAGACCCGACTCTTTTAATCTTTCAAGGAGCAAAGAATGCTGATTCTGACTCGTCGAGTTGGTGAGACCCTCATGATTGGAGATGAGGTCACTGTGACAGTTTTAGGGGTTAAGGGTAACCAGGTACGTATTGGCGTGAATGCCCCTAAAGAAGTCTCCGTGCATCGTGAAGAGATCTACCAGCGTATCCAGGCTGAAAAATCCCAGCAGTCCAGTTACTAATGTTTTCGCGCCTCGCGATTCCGTGAGGCGCATCCCCCGTTCCCGTCCTTTTTTCTGGCTTTTCTTCTTCTGTTACCTCGTTTTTCTGTTTATCGCTCATTGTGCGCAACATTTATCTTTTGCCTGCCGCTGGCCGAAATCCCTGAATTCCTGTTGATAAAACACTCTTTTTGCCGTTTTTGCAGGCTAATTGCGCGGTAAGTGTGCAAACGGAAAAAGGTCTCGAAAAATTGTTTGACTTATAAGTACCAGAAAGTAATATGTGCGCCATCGCAGCGACGAAGAGCAGAAACAAGTTCTTCGAAGCACTCGTAAGAGGCGTGTGGTGAGGTGGCCGAGAGGCTGAAGGCGCTCCCCTGCTAAGGGAGTATGCGGTCAAAAGCTGCATCCGGGGTTCGAATCCCCGCCTCACCGCCATTTTGCATCCGTAGCTCAGCTGGATAGAGTACTCGGCTACGAACCGAGCGGTCGGAGGTTCGAATCCTCCCGGATGCACCATATTATCCATTACTTCAGCAATGAAGGGGTGGTTGAGGTAGCGGTGATAACCGCAAGCACCAGGAAGGATAACGTTGCATTAGCAACGGCCCGCAGGGCGAGGCGAAAGCCGAGTCATCCTCCCGGATGCACCATCTTACTCAGTGTGGCAAGTGTTAGATGTGACACTGACGCGTAGTAAAACAGTTCTCCCTGATGCATCCGTAGCTCAGCTGGATAGAGTACTCGGCTACGAACCGAGCGGTCGGAGGTTCGAATCCTCCCGGATGCACCATCTCTCTCTGAGATAACAGCAAGACTGTTGTTTCATGGTCTGCGAGATAATCGCCAGAACCAGGGAGGATAACGTTGCGTAAGCAACGGCCCGTAGGGCGAGCGAAGTGAGTCATCCTCCCGGATGCACCATCTTCTCCGAGATAACAGCAAAACTGTTGTTTCATGGTCTGCGAGATAATCGCCAGAGCCAGGAAAGATAATGTAGTAAAGCAGTTTTCCCTGATGCATCCGTAGCTCAGCTGGATAGAGTACTCGGCTACGAACCGAGCGGTCGGAGGTTCGAATCCTCCCGGATGCACCATCTTACTCAGTGTGGCAAGTGTTAAATGTGACACTGACGCGTAGTAAAGCAGTTCTCCCTGATGCATCCGTAGCTCAGCTGGATAGAGTACTCGGCTACGAACCGAGCGGTCGGAGGTTCGAATCCTCCCGGATGCACCATCTTCTCCAGATTCACATCAAATTTATCGCTTCATGGTCTGTGAAATTATCGCCAGCACCAGGGAGGATAACGTTGCGTAAGCAACGGCCCGTAGGGCGAGCAAAGTGAGTCATCCTCCCGGATGCACCATCTGCTCCAAACCCAAACTTGTATCATCTCCGCTTTCTCTTTCTGTCTTTCTGGCAAAGTCCGTTTAGCCCCTTCCCGTGTTGAAGACTTTTCACCGACGCGTCTCAAACTTTTTTATTAGCAAGTGATTCTTTCCACTATAATTTACCCGTATGTGTCGGCCTGATTTGGGTGAGATGAGTGCAAGGAGAGAAATCCATGAAATGGTTCAAAGCAATACCTGCGTTTTGTGCGACGCTTCTGGTCGCCGTATCATTAGCTGGCTGTGCGGGATCGCCCACGAAGGAAAGTACCGGTGGCTATATTGATGATACCGTCGTCACCACGAAGGTTAAAACGGCGCTGTTTAACGAAAAAGACATTAAATCTTCTGAAATCAGCGTACAGACCTTTAAAGGGCGCGTTCAGTTAAGTGGTTTTGTCTCATCAGCGAAGGACGCCAGCCGCGCGGTGGAAGTCACCCGCAGAGTGCAGGGCGTTCGTGTGGTTGAGAATGATTTAAGAATCAAATAAACCACGATATGACTCAGATAAAGGCGCCCGAAGGCGCCTTTATTGCCTGAGGCGCTGGCCGCGACAACATGCGCCTTTTGCGATAAAGTAACGTTTTCTTACCCGGTTTGTGAGAACTCGATGTACGAACGTTACGCAGGACTGATCTTTGATATGGATGGCACTATCCTGGATACCGAACCGACGCATCGTAAGGCGTGGCATGAGGTTCTGGGTCGTTACGCAATGCGTTTCGACGAGCAGGCGATGGTCGCGCTCAATGGTTCTCCGACCTGGCGTATAGCCCAGGCGATTATCGAACTGAATCACGCTGATTTAGATCCTCACCGCCTGGCGGAAGAAAAAACCGTGGCCGTGAAGGCCATGCTGCTGGACAGCGTGCGTCCCTTACCGCTGATAGAGGTTGTGAAGGCATGGCACGGGCGTCGTCCGATGTCGGTCGGTACCGGGAGCGAAAGCGCCGTCGCTGAAGCGCTGCTGGCGCATCTCGGCCTGCGGCACTACTTTACGGCGGTGGTTGCCGCCGATCATGTCCAGAATCATAAACCGGCGCCCGATACCTTCCTGCTGTGCGCGGAGCGCATGGGCGTCGCGCCGGAAACATGCGTCGTTTTTGAAGATGCGGATTTTGGTCTGCAGGCGGCGCAGCGCGCGGGAATGGATGCCGTGGATGTTCGGCTGCTGTGAGCGACGCGCTGTCGCTGATATCGCTGTTTGCCAGTAGTTTTTTGAGCGCCACATTACTTCCCGGCAATTCGGAAGTTGTGCTGGTTGCGATGCTACTGTCGGGGGTAAGCCAACCGTGGGCCCTGGTATTAATAGCAACAATCGGCAATAGCCTTGGAGGGGTAACTAACGTTATTCTGGGGCGTCTGTTTCCGCTGCGCAAAACATCGCGCTGGCAGGAAAAAGCAACCGGCTGGTTAAAGCGCTACGGCGCGGTCACATTATTATTAAGCTGGGCGCCGGTCATCGGCGATTTACTGTGTCTGCTGGCGGGATGGATGCGCATCTCCTGGGGGCCGGTACTTTTTTTCTTATGCCTTGGCAAAGCGTTACGCTATATCGTCATTGCGGTGGTAACGCTTCAAGGCATGACGTGGTGGCACTAATTGTGGAACTAAGACTATCCCGGCAGGCCGTGTTACCGGTTATTTTGCACCTGGGCTGTGCCCGAAATCCGCGCGTACTGCCAGTGCGCTCCGGTTTTCGTGCGCGGAACCGGCAACAGTAACGTCTTCTGGGATAACTTGTATGGTCACCATTACAATTATGCTTATTCAAACGATTTTGACAGGCGGGAGGTCAAATTGATCCCGGATGTATCACAGGCGCTGGCCTGGCTGGAAAAAAATCCACAGGCTCTACAGGGTATCCAACGTGGTCTTGAGCGCGAAACGCTGCGCGTCAATGCCGATGGTTCACTGGCGACGACCGGTCACCCTCTGGCCCTTGGCTCGGCGCTGACCCACAAATGGATTACTACCGACTTCGCTGAAGCGCTGCTGGAGTTTATTACGCCGGTTGATGGCGACATTCAGCATATGCTCACCTTTATGCGCGATGTTCATCGCTATACCGCACGTCACTTGGGCGATGGGCGGATGTGGCCACTGAGTATGCCTTGCTACATTGCCCCTGGTCAGGACATCGAACTGGCGCAGTATGGCACCTCGAATATTGGCCGTCTGAAAACGCTGTACCGCGAGGGGCTGAAGAACCGCTATGGCGCGCTGATGCAAACCATCTCCGGCGTGCACTATAACTTCTCGCTGCCGATGGCCTTCTGGCAGGCGAAGTGCGGCGTTGACGATGCGGAAAGCGGCAAAGAGGCGATTTCCGCCGGCTATTTCCGTTCAATTCGTAACTATTACCGCTTCGGCTGGGTGATCCCCTACCTGTTCGGCGCTTCTCCGGCCATCTGCTCTTCGTTCCTGCAGGGGAAACCGACGACGCTGCCGTTTGAGAAAGCGGAAAATGGGATGTACTACCTGCCTTATGCGACCTCTCTGCGCCTGAGCGACCTGGGGTATACCAATAAGTCGCAAAGCAATCTCGGGATTACGTTTAACGATCTCCACGAGTATGTGGCGGGATTGAAGCGGGCGATTAAAACGCCGTCGGAAGAGTATGCCCGGATTGGCATTGAGAAAGACGGTAAACATCTGCAAATCAACAGCAATATTCTGCAGATTGAGAACGAGCTCTACGCGCCAATTCGGCCGAAGCGGGTGACCCGCAGCGGCGAGACGCCTTCCGACGCGCTGCTGCGCGGCGGCATTGAATACATCGAAGTCCGCTCTCTGGATATCAACCCGTTCTCACCGATTGGCGTTGATGAGCAGCAGGTACGTTTCCTCGATCTGTTTATGGTCTGGTGCGTACTGGCTGATGCGCCGGAAATGAGCAGCGACGAGCTACTGTGTACGCGCACCAACTGGAATCGCGTGATTCTGGAAGGCCGTAAGCCGGGGCTGACGCTGGGTATCGGCTGCGCAAGCGCGCAGTTCCCGCTGGCTAAAGTGGGTAAAGATCTGTTCCGTGATTTGCGCCGCGTGGCGCAGACGTTAGATAGCATCCACGGCGGCGAAGCCTACCAGCAGGTGTGCGATGAGCTGGTCGCCAGCTTCGACGATCCGGAATTAACTTTCTCAGCCCGCATTCTGCGTTCTATGCTTGAAGAAGGGATTGGCGGCACCGGTAGGGAGCTGGCCGATCGATATCGTACGATGCTGCGCGAAGAGCCGCTGGAAATTTTGCGTGAAGACGATTTTATCGCCGAACGTGAAGCTTCAGTGATGCGTCAGCAGAAGGTGGAAGCGGAAGATAGCGAGCCGTTTGAAGCCCTGTTAGCAAGACACGCGTAGCAAAAAGCGATACAAAAGAAAAAGGCCACATCAATGTGGCCAAACTTTCATCTCTGATTCAGGGATGATGATGATGATAATAAATGCGCGTCTTTCATATACTCAGACTCGCGGGTATAAGAAGAGTTCATTTTATTTTAAAAAAAATCACTATCGGAGGTGAAGAATGCCGTTGTTAGATAGTTTCACAGTCGACCATACCCGCATGGAAGCACCGGCGGTGCGCGTTGCGAAGAAAATGAACACGCCGCACGGCGATGAAATTACCGTTTTCGATCTGCGTTTTTGCGTACCAAATCAGGAAGTGATGCCGGAAAGAGGGATTCATACTCTTGAGCACCTGTTCGCGGGCTTTATGCGCGACCACCTGAACGGCAATGGTGTGGAAATTATCGACATCTCTCCGATGGGCTGCCGTACGGGCTTCTATATGAGCCTGATTGGTACGCCGGATGAGCAGCGCGTAGCCGACGCCTGGAAAGCGGCGATGGCCGATGTGCTGAAAGTGAAAGATCAGAAGCAGATCCCGGAACTGAACGTCTACCAGTGCGGTACCTATACCATGCACTCGCTGGAAGAAGCTCAGGAGATCGCGCGCCATATCATCGAGCGCGATGTGCGCATCAACAGCAACGATGAGCTGGCCCTGCCGAAAGAAACCCTGCAAGAACTGCATATCTAGTTCTTCTGTCGGCCCGGCTATCTTCGCCGGGCCGCTATTCTGCGCCGCCATGTCGACGACCTTAACCTTCTCGTTTCAACACCGCGCCCTGGTGCCGTTCGCCCATGATTACGCTCACGGCGATAGCGAAGCGTGGCATCAGCATGACTGCGCCCAACTGCTGCATATTCTCAGCGGCGTGGTGCGGGTTGACACGCCGGTGGGCTACTGGGTTGTCCCGCCCGGACGCGGCGTCTGGCTACCGGCTGGCACGCCTCACGCGCTGCGTATCACCGGACAGGTCGCGGCCCGCACGCTGTTTATCGATCCGCTCGCCCGCGCCGATCTGCCGTCTGCGTGCCAGATCGTGCAGATCACGCCGCTGCTGCGTGAGCTGATCGTCACCTCGCTGGCCCTCGCCGAGCGCTATGAACCCGGCAGTCGCGATGAGCGCATTTATGAACTCATTCTCGATGAGATTCGCGGTATGGCGGTGCTGCCTTTTGGCCTGCCGGAGCCCCGGAGCGAGACGCTGCGCCGTTTATGTCACAAGGTGCGGGAAATGCCGGGGGAAGTCTGGAGTAGCCAGCAGGCGGCGAAAGAGAGCAATATGAGCGAACGCACGCTCAACCGCCACTTTCAGCAGCAGACCACGCTCACCTGGAGTGAATGGGTGCGCCGGGCGAAGCTGATGGAAGCGCTGGTTCGCCTGGCGCAGGGGCAGTCGGTACTGCGGGTGGCGCTGGATCTGGGCTATGGTAGCCATAGTGCCTTCAGCGCCATGTTTCGTCGGGTTATCGGGATGGCTCCCAGCGATTATTTCCGCTCGCCGGAGTGATCGCCTGCGCTGAGCGCATTGCACAGCGCCTGTAACGAGGCGCGCGCGACGTCGTTATCTATGCCGACGCCCCAGCGGCTGCTGCCATCGGGGAAGATACAGCGAATATAGGCCACCGAGCGGCTGTCGCTGCGTTCACCGAGAGTGTGCTCATGGTAGTCCTTTATGACAAACGCTTGCTTTAGCAGCGCGCTGAGACCGTTGGCGGCGGCGGAGAGCAGGCCATTGCCATGCCCCTGTAGGCGACGCGTCTCGCCGTTGACCCGCAGCGTACCTTCCAACGCCAGTTGGCCGTCCTGCCGGCTGTCGGTTTTATACTCCAGCAGCGCCAGCGGCGGCTGAGCGACCAGCCCGTAGCGGGAACGGAACAGCTGCCAGAGCGCATTCTGCGTCATCTCTTTGCCATGCGTATCGGTTTCCTGCTGAACGTGCTGGCTGAAATCCTGCTGCAGCGCGCGGGGCAGTTTCAGTCCGTGATTCTGTTCGATTAACCAGGCGCTGCCGCTCTTACCGGACTGGCTGTTGACGCGGATAACCGCTTCATAGCTACAGCCGATGTCCTGCGGGTCGACGGGCAGGTAGGGCATCTCCCAACGATCGCCGGGCTGGCGGGCATCGAATCCCTTCTTAATGGCATCCTGATGAGAACCGGAAAAGGCGGTGTAGGCGAGGCTGCCGGCCCACGGATGGCGCGGGTGAACCGGCAGCTGATTGCAATTCTCCACCACTTCCACCACCCGTTTCATCTCCGGGAAGCTGAGTCGCGGCGTAATCCCCTGGCTGTAGAGGTTCATGGCCAGGGTGACCAGACAGACATTACCGGTACGCTCACCGTTACCGAACAGACAGCCCTCTACGCGGTCGGCGCCAGCCATCACCGCCAGTTCGGCGCTGGCAACGCCGGTTCCCCGATCGTTGTGCGGATGCACGCTGATGCAAACATCGGCGCGGCGGGAGAAATGGCGGCAGAAAAATTCAATCTGATCGGCGTACACGTTCGGCGTGTTGACCTCAACGGTGGTGGGCAGATTAATAATCATCGGGCGTTGTGCGCAGGGCTGCCAGATGTCCGCCACCGCTTCACAGATCTCAAGAGCAAACTCCGGCTCGGTAAAACAGAAGGTTTCCGGGGAGTATTCATACTGCCAGAGCGTCTGCGGCTGCGCTTCGCACTGCTGGCGAATCAGGCGAGTGGCGCGGGTCGCCAGCTCAATGACCTGCGCTTTCTCCATTCCGAAAACCAGCTTGCGGAACAGCGGAGCGGTGGCGTTGTACAGATGGACGGTGGCGCGATGGGCGCCGCGCAGCGACTCAAAGGTCCGCAGGATAAGATCTTCCCGCGCCTGGGTCAGCACCTGAATGGTGACATCTTGTGGAATGCGCTGTTCCTCAATCAGCTGGCGGACGAAGTTGAAGTCGGTCTGCGATGCTGCGGGGAAGGCGACTTCAATCTCTTTAAATCCGCACTCCAGCAGCAGCTCCCAGAACTGCAGCTTACGTGCGCCGTCCATCGGCTCGGCCAGCGCCTGGTTGCCGTCGCGCAGGTCGGTGGAGAGCCAGCGCGGCGCGTGGGTTATCGGGTTGTCCGGCCAGCGGCGGTCGGGCAGGGAAATGGGCGGCCAGGGGCGATATTTTTCACCGGGATTTGTCAGCATAGTTCTCTCCTTGTGTCGGATCTTTATCCTGCCGAAGCGCAGAGCGGCCTGCTTTAGCAAACTGGACAGAAACTAGCGAGAACTGGACAAGGCTGGTGTAGCGCCGGCAATAAAAAAGGGATCCGCAGATCCCTTCAGGTCAAACTTTAGTGCGCGCCGCCGCCCCCGCCCCCGGCGCTAAACGGCGGTCTGGCAAACCACACCAGCCCCAGCAACAGGATAAATATCGCCGCCGATAACCAGAAAATTTCGTTGGCGGAGATAATCAGCCCCTGGTTAGTTATCTGCTGCGCTATCCAGCCGGACGCCTGCTGTTGAGTCATCCCTAATCCCTGCAGCTGGTCATACATCTGCTGGGCGTTGGGATTATAGGGGTTCACCGACTCGGTGAGCTGCGCATGGTGCAGCGCCTCGCGGTTCGTCCACATGGTGGTGGTAATCGAGGTGCCGATGGAGCCCGCCAGCGTACGGGTGAAGTTCGACAGGCTCGAGGCCGCCGCCAGCCGTTCCGGCGGCAGACCGGACAGGGTGATGGTGGTCAGCGGCATAAAGAAGCAGGCCACCGCGAAGCCCTGGATAAACTGCGGCCACGCCGAAGCGCCGAAGTCCATGCCGGGTTCGAAGGTCCAGGCGCGCCAGTAGAAACACACCGCGTACATAATAAAGCTGAAGGTGACCAATCGGCGCATATCCAGCTTATGGGCGAAGCGACCGATAATCGGCGACAGGATAACCGGGATAACCCCCACCGGTGCGGAAGCCAGACCGGCCCAGGTGGCGGTATAACCGTATACCTCCTGCAGCAGCTGCGGCAGCAGCACGATGGCGCCGAAGTAGAGCATATAGGCGAGGCTGATACAAAGACAGCCGATGGTGAAGTTTCGCGATTTAAAGAGCGAGAGGTCGACTATCGGGTTATCGTCGGTCAGTTCCCAGACGATCAGGAAACTGATGGCGATCACCGCCACGATTGTCAGCACAATAATCTCGTTGGAGGCGAACCAGTCCAGCTCTTTACCGCGGTCGAGCATCACCTGCAGACTGCCGATACCGATGATCAGCAGCGCCAGGCCAACGCCATCGATTCGCCGCTGTTCGGTACGGGTTTCACGGCTGCGCAGGGTTTGCAGCGTCATCACCACCACCGCGATGCCAATCGGCACGTTGATGAAGAAGATCCAGCCCCAGTGGTAGTTGTCGCTGATATAGCCGCCGAGAATAGGGCCGCAAATCGGCGCGACGATCACCGTCATCGACCACAGCGCCAGCGCGATAGAACGTTTTGCCGGCGGATAGTTGCTGAGCAGCAGACTTTGCGACAGCGGAATCAACGGACCGGCGACGATCCCCTGAATCACGCGGAAGAAAATCAGCATCGTCAGGCTGTTGGACATCCCGCAGGCCCAGGAGGCGATGGCGAACGCCACCGTCGACCACAGGAACAGCTTCACTTCCCCGACGCGTTTTGCCAGCCAGCCGGTGATCGGAATAGAGATGGCATTCGCCACCCCGAATGAGGTGATAACCCAGGTCCCCTGGCTCAATGATGAGCCAAGGTTACCGGCAATGGTCGGAATGGCCACGTTGGCGATAGTGGAGTCCAGCACCTGCATGAAGGTCGCAAGCGACAGCGCAATGGTCATGATGACCAGTTGCGCGCCTTCCAGCGGTTTTTGCTGTTGCATTACGCTCACTCCGAATTATCCCGCGTTAGCCTGGATGATACCCTCGATCAGTTTGTTCACCGGCTCCAGGGCGATTTCACGGGCATTGCTTTCATAAACCGGGGATTTGCGCGTCTGGTTAGCCAGCATCTCGCCGTCGCGGTTGGTGGTGTTCACCTCAACCAGCGTTGAAAGACCGATGCGCAGAGGGTGCTCTGCCAGCTGCTTTTCATCCAGTTCGATACGTACCGGCAGGCGCTGAACCACCTTGATCCAGTTGCCGGTGGCGTTCTGCGCTGGCAGCAGCGAGAAGGCGCTCCCGGTGCCCATATCGAGGCCGACCACTTTACCGGTGTACTTCACATCATCGCCGTAAATATCGCTGATCACGGTAGCCGGTTGGCCGATGCGCATATGCGCCAGCTGGGTCTCTTTAAAGTTGGCGTCGATCCACAGATTGGTGGCCGGTACCACCGCCATCAGCGGCGTGGTCGGGCTAATCTGCGCGCCGGGCTGCACGGCGCGACGGGAAACGTAGCCGCTAATCGGGCTGACGATTTGCGTCCGCTGCAGCGCAAGCCAGGCGTTACGGACATCCGTCGCCGCCTGCAGAACCGCCGGCTGTTGCTCCAGGCTGGTGTTCAGCACGATAGCCTGGTTGGCATTGAATTGCTGAATGGCGACATCCAGTTCGGCCTGCGCGCTGGCAACCGTATCGCGCGCGTGCTGCAGCTCTTCGCGGCCAATCAGGTTGGCGGCGCCCAGCGGGATACGCCGGTTAAGGTCGGTCTGCGCCTGAGAGAGCGCGGTTTTCTTGACGTCGATATTGGCCTGCAGCTGTTTGCTGTTGATCATCTGCTGACGCGTCTGACGAACGCTGGCGGCGAGTTGGGTTTTCGCCTTTTCAAATCCCTGCCGGGCGTCGGTCTGGTCAAGGGTGACCAGCGGGTCGCCCTGCTGCACGAAATTGGTGTTGTCGGCCCAGACTTTCGTCACGCTGCCGGACACCTGCGCCATGATTTGTACCTGGTTCCCTGCCACATAAGCGTCATCGGTTTCTTCATAATGACGTAGTACCAAAAACCAATAAATTCCGTAGGCCACGGCAATAATAATAAACAGCAAGGTTAACAACAGCAGGGCGCCTTTGCGTTTGCCCTTCTTGCTGTCCGGTTGCTGCGGGATTTGGCTCTGCGCATTCGCGCTCATGTTATTCTCCACGATCTTATTATTTCACATCGGCTGAGCCGACCTGTTTATCAGAAAGGCCAGCAAAAGATCTGCTGGCCTGTCTGTTTTCCTTGTCAATCCAGAAAAAGTTTTGCGCGGTTCCCGCGCTTAGCGCAGCGACTCCGCCAGTACGCCGTCCTCTTCCATCTGGTCAAGGCGACTAAGCAGTTTGCGAGTGATGTGCTCGAGCTGGTCTTTCTCGCTGGAGCTCAGGGAAGACCAGAGCTGATGCAGGCAGTTGTGCTGCGGCGGTAAAACTTCGCGCAAAAACTGATGACCTTTGTCGGTGAGTTGCAGATGCAGGCAGCGACGATCGTTATCGCTTTCGCGACGCTCAATCCAGCCGCGTTTTTCCAGTTCATCGGCAATACGGGTTGCGTTGGTTCGTGACGATCCCAGCGCGCAGCTCAGCTCGGAAGGCTGAATGCTGTGGTTTTCCTGAGACTCCAGGGTTATCAGCGCCATAAATAATGTCTCGTTAATCCCCTGCGCTTTCAGCATCTTATTGCGGTTTTCCAGTAGCTTGCCCTGCATGTGCATGCACAGGCGGGTGAGCAGAATCTCCTGGAAAGGGAAATCTTCGTGACGGCTGGCGCGGAACTTGAGCATTTGCTCAATGGGGGTAAACGAACTATCCATTTGGGTATGACCTCATTAATTACAGCCGATATAATAACTATTGTGACAAACAAATCAAATCAATTATTGACTAAAATTGATACTTTAGACGTATAAAAACGCCGTGATTTTCCATGCTACGCCATAGGCCAGCGCGCTCAGTAGCGTCGGTATAATAATGCTGCGCGTCTTCCAGAACGCCAGTCCCAGCACCGCGAAGCCGACCAGCGTCGGCAGCAGCCGCCGGGAATCGCTGAGGATTTCCGGCACGCTGGAGACGATCAGCAGGGCACAGATGGAGGCGATACCGATAGTATCGAGCAGCACGCTGAGCGGGCCGCGACGACCGGTACGGGAATGACCTGCGCGCAGGCGCAGCGGCAGATAGCGAAACAGATAGTTCACGCAGCCGACCACTATCCCGATAATCAGCACGTTATTGTTCATCGGGCATCCCCTGAATGCTGGCCTGCAGCAGCGCAGTCAGACAGCCGCAGACAATCCCGGCGAGGATCGCCGCCGGAATCGAGAACAGAATCATGCCGCCCAGCGCGCCCGCCAGCGCTGCCGTTACGCTGAGAGACTGTTTACGCTGGAATGAAGCCAGTAAGAAGCTCATAAACAGCGCGGGTAGCATAAAGCTCAGCGCGGCCTCCACCGCCGGAAAACCGACCAGCAGGCCGCTACCGGAGTAGGCGCCGATCAGCGTGCCGAACACCCATGATATCCCGGAGGTGAAGGCGATGCCGAGCATCCAGTTTTCGCTCCAGCGGCGGTTGTCGCGAACCAGCTTTGCGGTGGCCGCCGCGAACACTTCGTCGGTCAGGCCAAAAGCCCAGAGCGCGGTTTTGCGTTTATCCAGCGCGCGATGAAGGCGGCTACGTAGCGAAGGACCGTACAGCACGTGACGTACATCCATCGCCATCACGGTGAGGGCCGCCACCCACAGCGAACTGCCTGCGGCGAGCATCGTGGTGATGACAAACTGGCTGGCGCCGGCGTAGATGATGCAGGAAAAGAACAGGCTTTCCAGCGGCGTAAAGCCGAGTCGGGTGGCGTTCAGGCCAAAGGCGAAGGCCACGGGAATATAGCTAATCACAATCGGCAGGCTGTCTTTAATTCCTTCAGGCAGCGTGGCCTCGCTGGCGGGGGCGGGTTTTTCCATAGGGTGTTATTTATTGATAATTCACGTGAATATCACATGATTGAACAGGTGAGATTACCTTAGCAGAGACCGGGGGCTTTGACACCCTGTTAAGCGGCGCGGGCCTGGCGGGCGAAAGCGTCTGCATGTTGCCCCGAACAGTGCCGGAGCAACAACGTGGCGCGATCGGACACCCGGATAGCGCCACTATCCGGGTCTGAGGGAAGATTACTTCTGCGCGGCCAGCGCTTCTTTCACCCAGCCGTCAAACTGCTGCTGGTGGGCTTTGATCCAGCCATCAACGTGACCCTGAATATCCGCTTCCGAGGCGTGACCTTCATGCATCATGGCGTTTTCGGCGTTAATGTCGGCAATCGGTAGTTTCATGATGCTAAACAGTTTTGCCGCCGCCGGGTTTTTCTCAGCCCAGGCTTTGTTGGCCACGATGTGCATCGTGCTTACCGGGAAGCCATAGTTCGCGCCGTTCGCCAGTTTGGTATCGATATTTTTCTGCACCCCCGGCAGGGAGGAGAACGGAACCTGCAGCCAGACCACATCTTTGCCCGGCTTCAGCACGTCGCTGACCCAGTACGGTGTCCAGGTGTAGTAGATAACCGGCTTACCTTCTTTAAAGCGGGCAATGGTATCGGCCATCATCGCCGCATAGTTCCCCTGATTGTGCTCCACCGTTTTGCTCAGGCCATAGGCATCAATCTGATGATTAATGACCGCTTCGCAGCCCCAGCCCGGCGTACAGCCGGTCAGATCGGCTTTGCCGTCGCCGTTGGTGTCAAACAGTCTGGCGATTTTCGGGTCTTTGAGCCGATCGATGGATTTGATGTGATACTGTTCGGCGGTTTTTTTGTCGATCAGGTAGCCCTGCGCCGCGCCATTCACATAAACGCCTTCGCGGTAGAAGCTTTTGTCGCCCCCGGCGGCGGCGTACATATCGTCGTGCAGCGGTTGCCAGTTGACGGCGGTAAAGGTCGCGTCGCCGGAGGCAAGCGAGGTATAGCCGACGTTGTAGTCCACTTCGCTGGGTTTATCGACGGTGTAGCCCAGTTTTTCCAGCGCGCGGCTTACCAGCAGGGTCTGGAAGGTCTCTTCCGTAATGGTGCTTTGAATGGGTTTAACGGTAATGTCTTTTCCCGGCAGGTCGGCTGCCCAGGCGGCGCTGGTGGCGAGAAGCGTGGCAAACGTTGTGGCAATAATCGTGTTATGTCGCATCGTTATTCCTTATCAATGAGAAGGGAGTGCTGCGGGCCCGGCAGGCGCAGTGCCGCCGGGCGATGAGAAGCTTATTTACAGAACGGGCGGGTAATCAGCCCCAGGGGGCCGGTCGCGTACCAGCGGCGGTTGCCGCGGCTGCGGGAATCGCGGCCGACGGCCTGGGTCAGGCGGTCGAGAATAATCGCCAGAATGACGATCCCGACGCCGCCGACGCTCGCCAGCCCCATATCGAGGCGGCCGATCCCGCGCAGCACCATCTGGCCCAGGCCGCCCACGGCGATCATCGAGGCTATCACTACCATCGACAGCGCCAGCATCAGCGTCTGGTTAACCCCGGCCATGATGGTCGGCATCGCCAGCGGGAGCTGCACTTTAAAGAGCAGCTGACGCGGGCTGGCGCCGAACGAGCGCGAAGCCTCAATCAGGTCCGCGGGCACCTGGTTAATCCCGAGGATGGTCAAACGGACGATAGGCGGCAGGGCGAAGATAATGGTCACCACCACGCCTGGCACGTTACCAATCCCGAACAGCATCACAATCGGCACCAGGTAGACGAACGCTGGCGTGGTCTGCATGGCATCCAGCAGCGGGCGAATAATTTTCGCCGCCCGTGGGCTACGCGCCAGCCAGATCCCCAGCGGCAGGCCGATCAGCATACAGAACAGCAGTGCGGTCAGGACCAGCGCCAGGGTCACCATCGCCTGCGACCACGCGCCGATGGCGCCGATGGCAACCAGAGAGAGAAGCGTTGCCGCGCCCATCCCCACGCTGGAGATTTGCCAGGCGATAAGCGCGAACAGCACAATGGCGACCGGTGCCGGCATACCGAGCAGTAGTTGCTGGAAGGCGCTGAGGATATAGTCCACCGGCACGCGGATACCCTGAAACAGCGGGCGGAAGTGCACCACGATCCAGTCGATACCGTGCGTCACCCAGCTGTCGAGCGGAATCAGCGTTTTATGGAACGGATCCAGGATGTTGAAATGTTCCGGCTGCGGCGCCGGCGCGCTGTTGAGCCAGTCGGTACTACCGCCATCGGTCGGCGCGGATGGCGGGGAGCCCCAGGCATCGGCAGATTGCGCGGCGCTATCCGCCGCCGGAGCGCTATCCCACGGGTTAGATTGATCGGTCATTGTTTGCCCCCTCGCGATCTAAAGCTTTCAGCAGCATGCCTTTAGAAATAATACCGATGTACTGGTGCCCTTCATCCACAACCGGGACCGCGCACGGTGCCAGGCCGACGTGGGAGAGCAGGTCGCTGAGCGATGTTTGCGCATCTATCGCCTGCGGGGAGGCGAGTAACGCCGCATCAATTCCCTGACCTTCGCTCAAGGCGGATTTCAGTGAATCAATAGAGACAATACCGACAAACTTATTACCACGTTCAATCACATAACCATATTCACGGTCTTCGTCCTGCAATAATTTCAATGCCGAACGCGGACCGAAACCTGGCGTTTTACGAATTAAGCCCACCGGGCTTCGACGGGCAATATCTTTAGCGCTGAATACCTGGCTAATATCGACGCCGCGGAAGAAGGTTTTGACATAATCATTAGCCGGATTATTCAGTATTTCATCCGGGGTTCCGACCTGAATGACTTCGCCATTTTGCATGATGGCAATCCGATCGCCAATGCGCATGGCTTCATCAAGATCGTGTGAAATAAACACCACGGTACGCTGATGTTGCGCCTGTAATTTTGTCAGCTCATCCTGCATCTCCGTGCGAATTAATGGGTCAAGGGCCGAAAAGGCTTCGTCCATTAATAAGATATCAGGGTTGATGGCCAGCGCGCGGGCGAGGCCGACGCGCTGGCGCATTCCGCCGGAGAGCTCATCCGGGTAAGCATGCGCGTAATTCTCCAGGCCGACCTGACGCAGCGCCTCCAGCGCTTTCTGCTGGCGCTGCTGGGTCGGGATACCCGCCAGCTCCATGCCAAAGGCGGCATTATCGAGCACAGTCATATGCGGCATCAGCGCAAATGACTGAAATACCATAGCGATCTTTTTTCTGCGCACCTCACGCAACTCGGCCTCTGAGATTTTGGCGATATCGACGCCATCTATCAGCACCTGCCCGCGGGTGGGTTCAATCAGGCGATTGAGAAGGCGAACCATGGTGGATTTTCCTGAGCCGGAAAGCCCCATGATGACGAATATCTCGCCTTCTTCAATGGCCAGACTGGCGTCTTTTACGCCAAGCGAAAGTCCCGTTTTTTCCAGTAGTTGTTCTTTAGTAAATCCTTTTTCAATATATTTGAACGCTCGCTGCGGATGCTCGCCAAATATCTTATAGAGATTCTTGATTTCTAATTTAATTGCCATGCAATAGAGGGTTTCCTGTTATTTGTATTCTGTCAATATAGTACCTGGTGGAGATAATTGCCTTTTTACACCCTAACATACTCAGATTCTGTGACAACCCTCAATGTCCCGCTGGCGGTGAAATGAGAGGGGGCATCTTCGACGTATTCCCCATGATAGAAGGGCTGGGCCTTGATAATTGGCAGGTAATATTTTTTGCTGATGGCGGGAAAATAATTGGTGAACCACGCGATTCCCGCTAAATATTACGGCAAGATGTCAGAAAAATATCAGGTGGTTTTTTTGTGTGATGAAAGTCATTAATGTGAAATAGATCACCAGGAAAACAGGCAATATTTTCCTGGTGAAAGTAAGGTTAAAAATCCCAATCGTCGTCGGCGGTTTCTTCCGTTTTGCCCATCACATACGAGGAACCGGAGCCGGAGAAAAAGTCGTGGTTTTCATCGGCGTTTGGCGAAAGCGCCGCCAGAATTGCCGGGTTAACGGCGGCCATCTCTGCCGGAAACAGCGCCTCGTAGCCGAGGTTCATCAGCGCTTTGTTGGCGTTGTAGCACAGGAAGGCGTTCACCTCCTCAATCCAGCCGCTGTCGGCGTACAGATCCCGGGTATAGGCCAGTTCGTTATCGTACAAATCCATCAGCAGATCGAAGGCGAAATTCTTCAGTTGCTCCCGCTCGTCGGCGGCGATGTTGGCCAGCCCCTTTTGATACTTATAGCCGATGTAATAACCGTGTACCGCTTCATCACGGATAATCAAGCGAATCAGATCGGCGGTATTGGTCATTTTGCCGCGACTTGAAAAATACATCGGCAGCCAGAATCCGGAATAGAAGAGGAAGGATTCGAGAAACACGCTGGCGATTTTCTTCTTCAGCGGATTATCCGCCTGATAATACTCCAGCATCAGCCGGGCTTTGTGCTGGAGCGGCGCGTTCTCTTCGCTCCAGGCGTAGGCGGCATCGACATCTTTGGTCTGGCACAAGGTGGAGAAAATCGAGCTGTAGGAGCGGGCGTGCACCGCCTCCATAAAGCTGATGTTGGAGAGCACCGCCTCTTCGTGCGCGGTCAGGGCATCCGCCATCAGCGCCGGCGCGCCGATGGTGTTCTGAATCGTATCGAGCAGCGTCAGTCCGGTGAACACGCGAATAGTGAGCCGCTGTTCCGCCGCGGTCAGCGTCTGCCAGGCGGGAATGTCGTTGGACAACGGCACTTTCTCCGGCAGCCAGAAGTTGCTGGTCAGACGGTTCCAGACCTCAAGGTCCTTATCGTCCTCGATTTTATTCCAGTTGATAGCGCTGATACGTGATAAATGGGTCATCCTGTTCTCCTTACAGCGCGCAGGATACGCAGCCTTCGATTTCGGTACCTTCCAGCGCCAGCTGGCGCAGGCGGATGTAATACAGTGTCTTGATGCCCTTTTTCCACGCGTAGATCTGCGCCTTGTTGATATCGCGGGTGGTGGCGGTATCGGGGAAAAAGAGCGTCAGCGACAGCCCCTGATCGACGTGCCGCGTGGCTTCGGCGTAGGTGTCGATAATCTTTTGCGGGCCGATTTCCCAGGCATCCTGATACAGCGCCAGGTTGTCATTGGTCATAAATGGCGCGGGATAGTAAACCCGCCCGGTTTTCCCCTCCTTGCGGATCTCTATCTTCGAGACAATCGGGTGGATACTCGACGTCGCATGGTTGATATAGGAGATAGAACCGGTGGGCGGGATGGCCTGCAAATTACGGTTATAGATGCCGTAGCGCATCACGTCATCGCGGAGCTTCAGCCACATCTCGCGGTCGGGCAGGCGGATCCCGGCGCGGGCGAATAGCGCACGCACTGTTGCCGTTTTCGGCTGCCAGTCGCCCTGCAGATAGCGTTCGAAGTATTCGCCGCTGGCATAGCGCGATTGTTCAAATCCGGCAAAATGCTCACCGCGCTCGCGGGCTATCTGCATCGACGTGTGCAGCGCGTGCCAGGTGACGGTATAAAAATAGAGGTTGGTAAAGTCCAGCCCTTCCGGGCTGCCGTAGGCGATGCCTTCCCGGGCCAGATAGCCATGCAGGTTCATCTGGCCCAGACCGATGGCACGGGAGGCGGCATTGCCCGCCGCCACCGATGGCACCGAGCGTATATCGCTCATGTCGGACACCGCCGTCAGGCCGCGTACCGCGACGGCAATCGTGCGGGCAAAATCCGGCGAATCCATAGTATGCGCAATATTCAGCGACCCGAGGTTGCAGGAGATATCCTGGCCCACGCTGGCATAATCCAGATTTTCATCAAAGGTCGACGGGGTGTTGACCTGCAAAATTTCCGAACACAGGTTACTCATGTTAATGCGCCCGGCAATCGGGTTGGCGCGGTTAACGGTATCTTCAAACATGATGTAGGGATAACCGGACTCGAACTGAATTTCCGCCAGCCGCTGGAACAGATCGCGGGCGCGGATCCAGCGTTTGCGGACCCGCTCGTCGGCGACCAGCTGCGCGTACATCTCGCTGATGGCGACATCGCCAAACGGTTTACCGTACAGACGCTCGACGTCATAGGGCGAGAACAGCGCCATCTGCGCGTCGTCTTTCGCCAGCTGGAAGGTGATGTCCGGGATAACGACGCCAAGCGACAGGGTTTTGATGCGGATTTTCTCATCGGCGTTTTCCCGTTTGGTATCGAGGAAACGCAGAATATCCGGGTGATGGGCGTGCAGGTAGACCGCCCCGGCTCCCTGGCGCGCGCCGAGCTGGTTGGCGTAAGAGAAGGCGTCCTCGAGCATTTTCATCACCGGCACCACGCCGGAAGATTGATTTTCAATGCGCTTAATCGGCGCACCGGCTTCACGCAGATTGGACAGCAAAAACGCCACGCCGCCGCCGCGTTTTGACAGTTGCAGCGCCGAGTTCACCGCCCGGCCAATCGACTCCATATTGTCTTCAATACGCAACAGGAAACAGGAAACCAGCTCGCCCCGCTGCTGTTTACCGGCGTTGAGGAAGGTGGGCGTCGCCGGCTGAAAGCGCCCGCTGAGGATCTCATCGGTCAGTTGCCGGGCCAGCGCTTCATCGCCCTGCGCGAGGGTGAGGGCGACCATGCAGGTGCGATCGGCAAAATGCTCAAGGTAGCGTTTGCCGTCAAAGGTCTTCAGCGTATAGCTGGTATAGAATTTCCAGGCACCGAGAAAGGTCCGGAAGCGGAACGGGTAGCCCTGCGCGTGGTCAAACAGCGCCAGCACAAAACGGCGATCGTAGCGTGCCAGCACGCTGGCATCGTAATAGCCTTCGGCGATCAGCCATTCCAGTTTTTCATTCTGCGATGTGAAAGAGACGGTATGGGTCAGCACGTGCGTCGCCATAAAGGCGTCTACCGCCTGGTGGTCTTTTTCAAACGGAATACGGCCATTGCTGTCATACAAATTCAGCATCGCATTGAGGGCGTGGAAATCCGCCGCCCCGGTGGTCAGACGTTCTGCGGTTGTCGTTGCCAAAATTCGCTTACTCCTTTACGCACATTATCGACATCGGTAGGGGTGCCCATCAGCTCAAAGCGATACAGATACGGTACGCCGCATTTTTGCGCGATGACGTCGCCGGCCCGGCCATAGGCGTCGCCGAAGTTACGGTTACCGGCGGCAATCACGCCGCGTATCAGTTGACGGTTATGCGGGTCGTTTAAAAAGCGGATCGCCTGTCGCGGCACCGCGCCAGCCGTACCGCCGCCGCCGTAGCTGGGGACAATGAGAATGTAGGGAGCGTCTACCTGGATGCGTTCCCGCTCGTTAAGCGGAATACGCACCGCGGGCAGCCCCAGACGCTGGACGAACCGATGCGTATTTTCGGAACTGCTGGAGAAGTAGACGAAAAGGCTCATGCGTTGGCCACCGGTTCAGGCCGCAGGCGGTTAATCATATCCGGGCGAAAACCGGACCAGCGGGTTTCACCGGCTATCACGACCGGCAGCTGACGAAAGCCCTGCTCGCGCAGCATGTCAGCGGCGTCCGGATGATGCTCGACATTCACCATCTCGAAGGCAAACCCGCGGCTTTCCATGGCCCGCTTAGTGGCATGGCACTGGATGCAGTCATTTTTAGTGTAAATAGTAATGCGCATGATTCGTATTTCCATTTAAGATGGCGGGACGGCGCAAAAAAGTGCGACGGCCGCTATCGGTTAACTGTTCAGGAAATACTAGATGTAGTTATCTAAAAGTTCAACCACGCAATATATAGCGTTTTTAGATAAGGGGAACCCTCACGGAACACTGCCGTGAGGGCAGGACGCGTATGCCTGAAATTACAGGCGCATGCTGACCGCAAGGCGATTAAATGCGTTCATCAGGCTGATGGCGAAGGTCAGATCGCTGATCTGACGCGCGCTGAAATGCTCCAGCAGCGGCAGGTAAACGTCATCTTCTGCATGGGTGCTGGCAATATGCGTCACCGATTCCGCCCACGCCAGCGCCGCCTGCTCTGCGGCGCTGAAATGCCCGCTTACCCGCCAGCCTGCCAGCGCATCCAGTTTAGTCTGCGCCACGCCCGATTTACGCAGCGCTTGGCTGTGCATTTCCAGGCAGAAGGCGCAGCCATTAATCTGTGATACCCGCAGGTAAACCAGTTCCAGCAGGGCACCGTCCAGTTCGCTTTTCTCCAGCGCAATCCTGGCCTGTACCAGCGCGTGATAGACTTCCGGGCTCAGTTCGTTATAGGGCTGACGGAGTGTGCTCATCATGTTTTCCTCAATGATAAATTGCGGGGAATGGGTTCTAAGACCGCAGCAAAATAGCACTATAATGGACTGCAAAAGATAGCCATATTTTGATGAAAAAAGCAGACCATAATGGAACTCAAAAAAGTCCCGCACTATCAGCGTATTGCCAGACAGCTCAAATCTGCGATTGAACACGGCGAACTCGCGCCGGGCAGCCGCCTGCCCGCCAGCCGGGTGTATGCGCAGGAGCTGGGCGTCTCCCGCGCAACCGTGGAGAATGCCTGGGGTGAGCTGGTGGCCCAGGGCTGGCTGGAGCGGCGAGGGCAGGCGGGCACCTTCGTCAGCGAGCGCCTGAGTCCGCTACGGGGGGAAGCGCCGCGTCTCCCGGCGGGCATCGAACCGACGGCGCCGCAGCCGTTTCAACTGGGGCTACCGGCGCTGGATCTTTTTCCCCGCGGCCTGTGGGCGCGGGTGATGGGGCGGCGACTGCGAACGCAAACGCGTTTTGATCTGGCGCCCGGCGATCCGTGCGGCGAGATGATCCTGCGTCGGGCCATTGTCGATTATCTGCGGCTTTCCCGCAGTATTGAGTGCCTGCCCGAACAGGTGCTGGTGACCGGCAGCTATGCCGCCTCAATGAGGCTGCTGCTCCGCACTCTGGCGCGGCCAGGTCAGCATATGTGGATGGAGGATCCGGGTTTCCCGCTGATTCGGCCGGTGATAACCCAGGAAGGCGGGGTTATCGATCCGGTTCCCGTTGATGACGAGGGGATGGATGTGGCGTGGGCGCAGCGCCATTACCCTGATGCGCATTTTGCGCTCCTCACTCCCGCGCACCAGAGTCCGCTGGGCGTGGCGCTGTCGCTGGCCCGACGCAGGCAACTGCTGGCATGGGCTGCCCGCCGCGACGCCTGGATTATTGAAGATGATTACGATAGCGAGTTTCGCTACCGGGGCAAGCCGTTGCCGCCGCTGAAAAGCCTTGATGCCCCGCAGCGGGTGATTTACGCCGGCACCTTCAGTAAATCGCTTTTTCCGGCATTACGCGCCGCCTGGCTGGTGGTGCCGTTGCCGCAGGTCGCCGCCTTTCGCCAGCAGGCCGAATGGATGAGCTGTAGCGTACCGACGCTGTGGCAGCAGACGCTGGCTGACTTTATCCACGAAGGCCATTTCTGGCGTCATCTGAAGAAAATGCGCACCTGCTATGCGCAGCGCCGACAGTGGCTGGAGTCTGCGCTGTTGGCGCAGGGGTTTCGCGTTGTCCCTCAACTGGGAGGGATTCAGCTGGTGATCGCGGTAAACGGTGACGATCGGGCGCTGGCTCAGAAAGCCCGGCAGGCCGGACTGTCGGTACAGGCGCTGAGCGACTGGCGGATGCAAAGCCGTGGCGAAGGAGGATTGCTGGTGAGCTTTACCAATCTGACATCGCCGACGATGGCGACGGAGGTGGTGGGGAAGCTGAACGTCGCGCTGTTTTCTGCTGACCAATAAAGTCGCGACTGAGAAAGCGGGGATTCAGGCCATCCTTCTAAAACAGCGATTTACCTCCCCATGCGCTGAGACAACAAAAAGCCCCCGGGCCAGAGGCTCACAGGGGCAGACGCGTATTTGTTATCTTCATTTATCGTCTATATTATCGACGTAAATTCAATAATACGCCAATAAATAGTCCTACTGCGGCAGCGGTACCGACGCTCTGCCACGGTTTATCCCGCACATAGCTATCGGCGCAGCCTGCGGCATCGCGAGCGGCCTGCTGTACCCGGTTATTGCCGTTCAGACGGGCACGCGTCTCTTTTAGCAGCGCCTGGGCTTTTTTCCGTGCGGCGTCAGCTTCATCTTTCGCATCACTGCCCCATGATTTCAGCACCTCTTCGAGCGTATCTGCTAATTGGCTGACATCGTTATGAATATCTTCAGCGCTTTCATCGACATTGTTGCGGTTCAGACGGTTAGCCATCGATTTCTCCCTTAATTCCGTTGAGTCATTAAGTGTAGAACAAGATTTTGAATTATGCTTTTGTCGTGCCGTTTCTGGAATTTTCCGAAAGCACTATCAATGATGAATAAGGTAAGGTAAATGAGCGGTAAAAGATAAAGAGGAATGAGTATGTATTTAAGACCCGATGAGGTGGCGCGTGTTCTTGAAAAAGCTGGCTTCACCATGGATGTTGTGACGCAAAAAGCGTACGGCTATCGCCGTGGCGATAATTATGTTTATGTGAACCGCGAAGCGCGCATGGGGCGGACCGCTTTAATTATTCATCCGGCGTTAAAAGAGCGCAGTAATTCGCTGGCGGAACCCGCCTCGGATATCAAAACCTGCGATCATTACGAACAGTTTCCGCTGTATTTAGCCGGAGATGTGCAGCAGCATTATGGTATTCCACACGGCTTCAGTTCACGCATGGCGCTTGAGCGTTTTCTGCAGGGACTATATGGCGAAGCGCAGCCGAGTCTGTCCCATAACTAACCGTGTGATGGCCAGCGCCTGGAATGTAAAGCGGGGAATATAGACGAGCAGGCGACTGACAGCGGTCAGTCGCAGATTACATCGGGACTCAGGCTTTAGCCTGCTGGTAAGCGCTGACGCGGAACAAGCGTCGGCAGTAATCGAGGAAGTAGCCGTAAACCGCCCCCATCAGCATTGATATCGCAATATTTGAACTCACCGCCGCGGCAATCTGGTGCCAGTCCGCACCGACGGAAAATAAGATAGCGACATAGACCGGCGACTGAAATGTCACATAAGCCACAACGTCGGCAATACTCTTCATCCAGGCAGAAGGGCTAACGCGATGCGCCAGACGCATGGCGCGGTCGCGGTAAAACCCGTACGGCACGGCAATAATAATGTTCACCGGAATCGCCACCAGGCGTGAAGATAACGACTGCTCAAAGGTCATTCCGGAGAGAAAAATTTCGATCAACATGTTCACAACGGTGCAGTAAACCACCATCGCAAAGGTGTCTGCTACCGCATGACGCAAGCGGGACTGCGCAGAGAACATCGGTGTGCTCCTCGAAAATGAAGTCTGATACGCCAAAAGATGCGCTCTTTAACAGCGTTTTGGGTTGCCTGTTTTGATGTGCGTAGATTATCTCTCTGCATCAAAAGAGACAACTAGCTGTAAATTTTTATTTAATGGCTTTTTGTCGATAAAATACTCTGCGAAAGGCGGTTTTTTCTTCGCTGCGCTACTTTTGCCCTGATGCTTTATCTTTTTATTGTTTATCAATATGTTATGTTTTTTCGTGAACGGGGCGTCACGAGCGCGCGGAGCCGCGATTGTGTCGACTGCCGCCTGAAATCACGTTTTAATGTGATGACGGTCACTTTTAGAATAATTTATGCCATAAAGGCGATTTAGTTAGCATTAGATCCTGTTTTTCTTTGTTGGTGTATATTCTGTTTTCATGCATGTTCATTCACTGGTGGCCGGTTGTGCTCTCGTCCATCCGCCGGGCGTATCCCGCTAACCTGTTGACCATCCAGGTAATATACAGACTGACGATAATTTTGCGGTTTTTTTATCTTATTCAAAATAGCCGTGAATTAATTTCCGTCCCGAACTGAATGACTTTTGGGGTTATTTTAAATAAAGTATTAACATCGTGGCCTGAATATATTTATCAGGCATCATTAAAGGTGGTAATAAATGGTTTAATATATTAAAGTACCCCGCTAGTATTGCTTATATATAATTCAGGATCGTTTAATAATTTATGTCTTTAATGTTACAAAAATTGAATAATATCCGCTCGCTGCGGGCAATGTCGCGTGAATTCTCCATTGACGTACTTGAAGAAATGCTGGAAAAACTCAGGGTCGTCACTGAAGAAAAACGCTCAGAGCAGCACTCTACCCTGCAACAGCAAGCAGAATACCAGGAAAAAATTAATACCTGGCTGGAATTGATGATTGCCGACGGCATTACGCCTGATGAACTGGTCACGCAGAATGCGGGGCCGTCGAAGGCGGTGAAAAAACGCCAGCCGCGGCCGGCAAAATACCGGTTTAGCGATTTTTCCGGCGCGCAGAAAACCTGGACCGGCCAGGGGCGTATGCCGAAGCCGATCGCCCGTGCGATTAAGGCTGGTGCGACGCTGGAAAGTTTTCTGATTTAAGCGTTAGCGAAAATGAGATCCGGCAGGCGTTCAGGCGACTGCCGGATAGCGAAAAAATAACGGTGGGGAATCCCACCGTAGGTATTAGCAAACGCCAAAATCACCTTCTTCTTTATAAGGTGTGACGTCGGCGGGCTTCAGCGTATATTTCTCACCCTGTTCATTACTGGCCTGCACGGCGACAATATGATCTTCACCGACGGCCACAATCTTGAGTTTTGGTCCGCCCATGCGGGGCTGAACCAGATCGCCTACTGAATACATCGTTTTTCTCCTCTGGCATGGATAAATGCCGCTGTTCGCCTTCACTTTAGCGTAGCTGAACATCAGCATACAACGTGCCTGATGCCGCAGGCATCAGCGTCGGTTCCACGGCATGACGGCCAACAGGCGCGCCATCCCACAAAAACCGGTGATACCGGCGAAAGTTAAGCCGGCGCCGACGAAAGCGCTGAGCAGGAAAAAGCCGCTACTGACGCCATAGCCCAGTACCACGCCTGACAAAATGAGTATGCCCGCGGCGATTTGCACCTGACGCATTAACGGCAGCGGCTGCGTTTTATCCTCTTTGACTGGCAGCCCCGCCGCTTTCCAGGCCTGAATACCGCCGGCCAGCAGTTTGACCTGTGCCGGAGCTGCCGCCGCCAGCAGACGAATGGCATTATTTTGCGTACGCGATCCGGCCTGACAATGAAAAATCACCGTTTGATCCGCCGCTGCATGCAGCGTCGCGCCGTTATTCAGGGCGGCAAGCGGCACCAGTTCGGCATCGGGGATGTGCTCGCGGGCGTATTCATCGGCATCGCGAATATCGATTAATCTGGCCCCTTGCGCGATTTGCGCCCGGGCCTCTTCAGGAGAAAGGGTGGCGATAGTCATGACGGCTCCTTATGGGCAATAAATGGTCTTCAGCGTGGCGATGATTTGCTGAACCGCTGGGTGGGCGATGAAGTAGTGGATGCGTTGCGCCTCGCGCTCGCAGCCAATCAGGCCCTCCTCGCGCATGCGCGCCAGATGCTGCGAGGTGGCAGAAGGACTCAGGCCGGTGATCCGCGCCAGTTCGCCTGCGCTGGTGCGCGGCGTCTCGCACAGCATGCACAGAATCATCAGCCGGTGCGGATTACTCATGGCTTTCAACAGGGCGGCGGCTTCCCCGGCGCTGGACTGCAGTTGTTCTGGTGTATTCATATATTTTAGTCTTTTCTAAATTTAGATAAGTCTAAAATAAAAAGCGGTGCGACGCCAGCGCAGAAAATGCCGTTGCCGGTCGCGCAGAAAATTCGGGCCACTATTGATGCGCTGCTCGCCGCACCGGATGCGCCTGACCGGGGCTCGTCAATCAAGCAAGTTCTCTTTTCGGCGCGGGGTTAAGCGTAACTTAAGAGAACATCGCGATAATGACAGTAATATGACTGGCATGGGCCCTCGCAATGAACATACTCGAAACGGTTAACCAAAGCGCTTTTCTGGCGCTGAATGCTCAGCCGGGGACGCCGGATATCCTCCTGGCGTTGGCCCGCTTCTGCGCCAGCGGAACGATCTTTATCGTGCCGGTTATTTTGCTCGCTCTGTGGTTTTTAGGCGGCCGCGAGGGGCACCGGCAGGCGCTGTTTTGTACGCTGAATATTCTGATAGCGCTTGCGCTGGGCTATCTCTGCGGCTCGCTGTGGTTCCATCCGCGGCCATTTATGATGCCGCTGGGCCATACCTGGATCAGCCATCCGGCGGATAACGGCTTCCCGAGCGATCACGGCCTGGTGATGTTCAGCGCGGCGTTTGCGCTGCTTACGCTGCGCCTGCGCGGCCTGGGGCTGTTTGTCCTGCTCGCATCGCTGCCGGTGGCCTGGTCACGCATTTTCCTCGGGGTCCATTTCCCGCTGGATATGGTGGGGGCGGCGGCGGTCGCGGCGGCGGCCGTCTGGGTGAACAAAGGGGTCTGGCAGGTCTGTGGACCGGCAATGGTGCGGATGTGTGAAGCCATCAGCCAGCGCATGTTTTGCTGGCTGCCGGCCCGTTTTACGCCGTAGCTAAGGTTTAGTTTCTTGTCCGCGCGGCACGCCGGTAGAGCGTGCTGCGCGCGACTCCCAGAGCCTGTGCCGCTTTACTGACGTTACCGTTATACGTCGACAGCGTATCGGCAATCAGCTGCGCATCGTGCTGCTGCAACCCACGCGCCGGTGTCGGAGCCGGGGCCGACTGATACTCCGCCGGTAAATCCGCCACTTCCAGTTGCTCTCCTTCGTCAGCCAGCGCCAGCAGCACCTTCATCAGGCTTTGTAGCTGGCGCACGTTGCCCGGCCAGGGAAGGGTACAGAGGTGCGCCAGGAGCGCGGGCGAGAGCTGTACGCGTCGCGCTCTGGCGCCGAGGGTGTGCCATAGTTGCTGAAGAAACGCCGGCAGCCGGGGCCACTTCCGCAGCGGCGGAATAGTGAGAGCGAATTCGCGCAGGCGATAGAGCAGGTCCTCGCGAAACGTACCGTCGGCAACATGCTGCGTCAGGTTACGGTGGGTGGCGCAAATCAGCGCAAAGCTCACCGGGGCGCTCTGGCTGGCGCCGAGCGGCGTAACCTCTTTTTCCTGTAGCACCCGCAGCAGCCGGGTCTGAAGCAGCATCGGCATATCGCCAATCTCATCGAGAAACAGCACGCCGCCGTCCGCCTCGCGAATTTTACCGATATAGCCATTTTTACTGGCGCCGGTAAAGGCGCCAGGCTGGTAGCCAAACAGCTCCGATTCAATCAGCGATTCAGGGATCGCCGCGCAGTTGATAGCCACGAATTTACCGTGACGCCAGCGGCTGTGACGGTGCAGCGTGCGGCTGACAAACTCTTTGCCGCATCCGGTTTCGCCCTCGATACACAGGGCAATGCCGGCATTCAGCAGACGTACCATCTTTTCCCCCTCGCGCTGGCTGGCGAAAGGCAGCTCGATAGCCGGCGGCGTCGGAGCCGGGGCCGGTACCGTGACGTGGGTACGGGTCGGCGCGCGTAAACGGTAGTAATAGGTTTGCTGCTGGAGGGAGAGCGGCAGCGGAACATTGACCGCCGTTTGCGTCAGCTGAGGAAACAGCTGCTGAAAGGTGATGTGGCCAAGTTGTCCGCTATCCAGACCCAGATCGCGCATCGCCAGGCGGTTTCCGGCGGTCAGCACGTTATCGGAAAAGACCAGAAGCAGCTCTTCAACGCTGTCGAGTTTATGGGGGTGAAGGTGCAGGCTCATCAGCCACTGCTGCGGATGGAGACTCTGTTTTACCCACAGATATTCAATCTGCTTCGCGGCCTCTTTGACCCACGCCAGGGTGTGGGGATGGGGGAAGTGGGCCGGGCCGGAAATATCCAGCACGCCGGCAATTTTTCCGTCCGGGCTCTGGACCGGCATCGCGGCGCAATAGAGATCCTGATTGCGGGTGAGGAAGTGCTGGCGGCCGTCGATTTCGCAGCTGTCGTCAATGGCCAGCGCGGTACCGATGGCGTTGGTGCCACGCCCGCTCTCGCTCCACAGGTTTCCGGGAGCCAGCGCGAAGCTTTGCGCTTTCTGCATCGCGTGCATGTTGCCGAAGGTTTGCAGCACCAGACCGCTGGCATCAGAGAGGATAACCACCGACTGGAGATCGCTCACTTTGCGCGACAGGGTATTCACCACCGGCTGGGTCAGCTGCTGTAACCGGGTATGGCTGGCCAGCGCATCCGCCAGTTCGCCGGAACCCAGGCGCGGGAAATCATCCGTCGCGGGATCCAGGCCGTACTGCTGGCTACGAAACCAGGAATCGCTGAGCAACGGGCTGGTTTTTACCTCGGGATCGAGGGTAAACGAATTGCCTTGCACGGAGCACCTCGTGGTCGGATGGATGATGTTGCAATATTGTAGCTTTATAGTTTCTTATGTGTTGCGATGTGCGACACATAAGCAAAATTAGCGCCCCCTGTGAGACAGGTTTATATATTAAGATATTGAATTAGTTGTTTATTTATTCCTGCGAAAAATCTGGCATAACCTCTGCATAAGCCTCTGTGCAGCAGGCAACAGCAAAAAACCAATACGCCGCTGCGCCTCAACCCTACAGAAGGAGATTGCAATGCGTTATGCACATCCTGGCACCCCGGGCGCCTTAGTTTCATTCAAGTCCGCATACGGTAACTATATTGACGGCCAATTCGTCAAACCGATCGGCGGCGAATACTTTATGAATACCTCCCCTGTGGACGGGAGCGACATTGCACAATTTCCCCGCTCCGATGCCAAAGATATCGACTTTGCTCTTGATGCCGCGCACCGCGCCGCCGAAGCCTGGGGGAAAACATCGGTCCAGCAGCGTTCCAACCTGCTGCTCCAGGTCGCCGACCGGATTCAGGAGAACCTGGAATATCTGGCGGTGGCTGAAAGCTGGGACAACGGTAAACCGGTGCGCGAAACGCTGAATGCCGATCTGCCGCTGGCGGCCGATCACTTCCGCTATTTTGCCGGCTGCCTGCGGGCGCAGGAGGGGAGCACGGCGGAGATTGATGAAACCACCGTGGCCTATCATTTCCATGAACCGCTGGGCGTGGTCGGGCAAATTATCCCGTGGAACTTTCCGCTGCTGATGGCGGCGTGGAAGCTGGCGCCGGCGCTGGCGGCGGGGAACTGCGTGGTGCTCAAGCCAGCGGAGCAGACGCCGCTGAGCATCACGCTGCTGCTGGAAATTATTGGTGACCTCTTCCCGCCGGGCGTCCTGAACGTGGTGCAGGGCTTCGGGAAAGAGGCCGGTGAAGCGCTGGCAACCAGCAAGCGTATCGCCAAAATCGCCTTTACCGGTTCAACGCCCGTCGGGCGGCATATTCTGGCCTGCGCGGCGGAGAACATTATCCCCGCCACCGTTGAGCTGGGCGGCAAGTCGCCAAATATCTATTTTGCCGATGTGATGGACGGAGAAGAGGAGTTTATTGAGAAGGCGGTCGAGGGGCTGGTGCTGGGCTTCTTCAACCAGGGCGAGGTGTGTACCTGCCCATCGCGCGCTCTGATTCATGAATCCATCTACGAGCCGTTTATGGAGCGGGTCATGGCGAAGGTCGCCCAGATTCGCCGCGGCGATCCCTTTGACACCGACACCATGATCGGAGCGCAGGCGTCACGCCAGCAGTTTGATAAGATCCTGTCGTACATTAAGATTGCCCGCGAAGAGGGGGGACAGATCCTGACCGGCGGAGAGCGTGCCAGTATCGCGGCCGAACTGGATAATGGTTACTACATTCAGCCGACCCTGATTAAGGGGCGCAATGATATGCGCAGCTTCCAGGAAGAGATTTTTGGCCCGGTCATCGGCGTCACCACCTTTAAAGATGAGGCGGAAGCGCTGGAAATAGCCAACCAGACCCAGTTTGGGCTCGGCGCCGGCGTCTGGACCCGCGACAGCAATCTGGCGTACCGAATGGGGCGCGGAATTAAAGCCGGTCGCGTGTGGACCAACTGCTATCACATCTACCCGGCCCATGCCGCGTTCGGCGGCTATAAACAGTCAGGCGTCGGCCGCGAAACCCATAAAATGGCCCTTGATGCTTATCAACAGACGAAAAACCTGCTGGTGAGCTACGGTACCGCGCCGTTAGGACTGTTTTAACCGGGCGCGCCATTATCCGCCCCTGTCCGTCTGACAGAACCGCGACCTCAGCAATAAGGTCGCGGTTTTTTTTCGCTGATTGACGATGGGGTTATTTTTTGCACTGTACTTTTTTAATAAAAATGAGATATGCCTGAAGCCTCTTTTTTATTCTGTCGACAAACATGAAATTTATTCAATAATAACTTTCATTTGAAAATCATTTCGCCATGATAAGGTTATTTTTCATTGCTCAGTAGGGTGATTATTTCGGGGGTGACAAAAAGAAAATAAAAATAATCGAGAAAAATCTTAGTTTTTGTCGAGTCATCGGACGCCCGCTGGGTCAGTCATTCCACCCGGAATGATATTTTTTCATTAAATTTGTTAAATAATATAAAATCTTATTGTGGTTTGTTATTGATGAGTTGTTTTTCTTTGCATTTAGAATGAATAATTTTATTGTGATTTATAGGATTTACCTGGTGTGTAAATTAAAACATTATTTCATTAACAAAATAAATCATTGCGTTTGATTTGGTCCAGGAATATTATTCATTTTAATATTAAATGCTGTGAATAAGTTCCCGCCTGAGAAAACGTTGCCGCCGATGCACGCAAGCAATCAGCCGGAGTTTCCTGTTATGCGTTTAATATCCTGCGGATGGAACGCGAATATTATTCACAAGGAGGAAGGTCAGCAGATTCCTTCAGGCTCATTATGACCCTGAGATTAATCTGTCATCAATCTATGTCAGAGATGAGATAAGTAATGAAAACCCAGTTTCGTATTATGGCAACTATTGTCGGTATTCTGCTATCCGGCGCCGTCGTAGCCGCGCCTTCACAACCCGCCCGTTCTACCTTAAGCGTTAATCCGGGCACCAGTGCGGGTGTGCAAAGCACCGGTGGCCAGATTGAATTCTCCGGTTCGATTACCGATACTTCCTGCGATATTGATAGCACCAGCGCCAACCAGATTGTCGATCTGGGGAAATGGGCGAACAGCTACTTTACGGGAGCCGGTTCTGAAACGACCAAAACCGCTTTCCATATTAAAGTGAAAGATTGCCCTGCCACCGTGACGAAAGTATCGGTATTGTTTGATGGCGCCCGGGACAGCAACAACAGCAACCTGCTGGCGGTAAATGGCGGGGCGCAGGGGGTGGCGATTAAACTGTATGAAGATGATAAAGCAACGCCGATTAACATCGGTACAGAATCTCATGATCAGACGGTCATTGCCGGTACCAGCGCCAGCAACAGCGGGACGGCGGATCTGGAGTTCTTCGCTGATTATATCTCTACCAGTGCGGTATCCGCCGGTGCGGCAAACGGCACGGCAAACTTCAATATGATTTACAACTAAGAAATAAATGAGCAGGATAACCTGCTCATTATTATTGGTATGTCTTTCTCCTTCAGTTATATTCCAGATATTACATGACGGTTGCGATTATGAAACATATTATCGCCGCGGCAGCGGCTGCCTTTTTACTGTTATCTACCACGGTACAGGCCGGTATTGTTATGGGCGGAACCCGTGTTATTTATCAGGAAGGGAAGCGCGAGGCCTCAATTTCTGTCACCAATGCTGATGTTCATTCACCTTATTTAGTGCAGTCATGGATAGAGAACTATGCCGAAAATGATAAAGGTAAGGTGCCTTTTATTGTCACGCCGCCGCTGTTCCGCCTCGACCCGGAACAGGAAAACGTATTGCGAATTAATTTTATTGGTGCCGCTCTGCCCCGCGATCGTGAATCCGTTTTTTGGCTGAATGTGAAAAGTATCTCCCCGACGCAAAAAGGCGATGTGAATAAATTACAGGTCAATATTAAATCTAAATTTAAAATTTTCTACCGGCCGAACGGTCTGACGGGCGATCCGGCGAAAGCCTGGCAGATGTTAACGTTTAAGATTGTTGGCAACCGGCTGGTGGCGCAGAACCCAACGCCCTACTTTGTTTCCTTTTTTACCCTCTCGGTCGGCGGGCACGAGATTGATGAACCGGGAATGATTGGCCCTTTGACGCGTAAAGAGTGGCCGGTCAACGGCGCGGGGGCGGTGAAATGGCGCGCCATCAATGATTTTGGCGGCATTACCGATTACGCGCAGCAGTAATTGTTGCTATTTTTGCCTTCGTCGGTCAGAACATTGTGAACAGAAAGGCCCCGGTTTTCCTTCATCCCTATTGCGCAATGCCTGTCTCCCTCCGGGGCACCTCAGGCGCGGCGATGTTTCCTGTGCTGCTGTTTTTTCTCTGCCAGAGCGGTACGTCGCGGGCTGATGACTACTTCGATCCTGCGGCCTTAGAGTTTGCCAACCCACAGCAAAAGATGGCGGATTTGCATTATTTTGCCAAATCCGGCGGGCAGCAGCCGGGAACCTATTCGGTGAGTATCTGGGTTAATAACCAGCAGGTCGCCGAGGAGCCAATGGTATTCGTCGACGATCGCGGGGTACTGCGGCCGGCGTTAACCTCAGCGAAGCTGGCGGAATATGGGGTCAACGTTAGCGCTTTTTCCGCATTGACCCGGCTGGATGACGGGGAAACTTTTACCCGGATTGAACAATTTATTCCGGATGCCAGCAGCCGTTTCGATTTTGCTACCCAGCGTCTGGACTTAAGCATTCCGCAGGCGGCGATGAATGTGCAAAGCCGCGGTTACGTCGATCCGGCGCGCTGGGACGACGGGATCCCGGCGGCATTTATCAACTACAACCTGACCGGCGAACAGACCCGCCAGTCGGAAACGCAAAGTCGCTCCAGCTACCTGAATTTACGCAACGGGGCCAATCTCGGGCCCTGGCGTTTGCGTAATATTTCATCCATGCAGTATGACCAGCATTACCGCTGGCATTCGCAAAGCACCTGGCTACAGCGCGATGTCAAATCCGTTAAAAGCCTGCTGCGGATTGGCGACACTTTCACCAGCGGCGAGGTCTTCGATAGCGTGCAGTTTCGCGGCGTTCAGCTGATGTCCGATGATGAAATGCTGCCCGACAGCCAGCGCGGTTTTGCCCCGGTGATTCGCGGCATGGCGCACAGCAACGCCAAAGTGACGGTCTCGCAGCACGGCTACGTCATCTACGAAACCTTTGTCTCTCCGGGGGCGTTTGCGATAAGCGATCTCTATCCTACGGCGCAGAGCGGCGATCTTGAGGTACAGGTTAAAGAGAGCGATGGATCGGTACGCTCTTTTATCCAGCCATACTCCACCGTCCCTTTTATGCTCCGCGAAGGGCGGAACAAATTTAGCCTTAGCGCAGGGCGTTTTCATGCGAGCCAGCGTCAGGTCAGATCGCCGCAGTTTGTCCAGGGATCGCTGTTCTACGGTTTGCCTGCAGAGTTCACCCTCTATGGCGGCGCCCAGCTGGCGCAGGATTATCAGGCCTGGTCGCTGGGCATTGGGCGTGGTTTTGGCGAGCTGGGGTCGTTGGGCAGCGATGTGACCTGGGCCAATACCGCGACGCTCCCTGACAGACACAATGTGGGGCATTCATTGCGCGTGCAGTATCAAAAGGATTTTACCTCGACGGGGACCTCGTTCAGCCTCGCCAGCTATCGCTACTCCTCCGGCAACTATTATAGCTTCAGCGAGGCTAACGCCCTGCAAAGCCCGGGCGAGCGGTTGGACAACAAGCGTCAGCGCGAAGAGATCTCTGTCGCGCAGTCCTTTGGCAGCGCCAGCAGCCTGGCGATTTCCGCTTATTCGCAAACGTACTGGCGCAGCAACAGCAATGATGAAACGGTACATCTTGGGTTCTATAGCGCCTGGAAAAGCGTGTCGTGGGGCGTGGGCTATTACTACACCCAATCTTCTGACCGGGAAAAAGCCGATCGCTCGTGGTCATTTAACCTCAACATCCCGCTGGGCGGCGGGCTGGCGGAGAACTCGGTCAGCTACAGCACCACCTCCGATAATCACGGCCGCTCATCGCAGCAGATGTCGCTGTACGGCGCGGTGCCTGGGCGTACCAACCTCGATTATTCACTGCAGCAGGGCCATGCTAACGCCGGGCAGGGGAGCAACAGCAGCGCAGCGCTCGATTATCACGGCGGATATGGCAGCGCCCAGCTGGGTTATCGTCACGATAGCGCCAGCAACCAGCTGACCTGGGGAGCCTCGGGCTCGGTGGTGGCGCACCCGCATGGCGTCACGCTCGGGCAACCCGTTGGCGACAGTTTCGCCATCGTCCGCGCGCCGGGGGCGGCGGACGTGGCTATCGAGGACGGAACTAACGTACATACCGACCGGCGCGGCTATGCCGTGGTACCGGCCTTAACGGTATACCGCAAAAACACCATCACGCTGGATACCGAATCGATGAGCAATGACACCGACGTGGAGCTACAAGGTCAAACCGTCATCCCCGGCGGCGGCGCGGTGGTACTGGCGAATTACCAGACCCATATCGGCTACCGCGTGCTGTTTGCCCTGCGCGACAGGGACGGGGCGATTCCGTTTGGCGCCAGTGTTCATCTGCGCCAGGCGGGGGACGAAGCCGCTACGGCAGCGGGAGGGATGGTCGCCGATGGCGGTCAGGTGTACCTCAGCGGGATACCGCAAGAGGGGACGCTCGACGCGACCTGGGTCGATAACAATATTTCACGCAAATGTTCACTGCATTTTCATCTTACCGATCGTCAGCAGCAGAATGCGGTGAAAACTGCGGCGGGTCTTTGCCTGTAAACCGAGGAGAAGGAGCGATGCATCGTGGTTTTCGCTTATTACAGTTTGTGTTCCTGCTGATCGCAGGGATGTATAGCCAACATGGCTGGGCCGAGAGCTGCGGCGGCAGCGTCGGGCAGATGACGATTAACGTGCCGAATATTAACTATCTGCCCACGCTGCGAACCAATACGCAAATGAGCAACGCGCTGGTGGATAACGGCAGCGGCATTCATTTTGTCTGCGATTTACAACTGCCGAGCGCGGACTGGAAACGCATCGTCTATCAACAGCGCGTCACCACCGGTTCGCCGCAGATGATTAACGGCCAGCATGTGTATGCCTCCGCGCTGAGCGGAATGGGCTATGCGTTGGGCTTTCAGTGCGGCGGCGGCCCGATTCGCTACATTGACGGTAGCGATGCACCCGCCGGAAGCGAATCAATGACGGTCTGCGACAGTACTCAGCTCCCGGCGTTACTGACCCAGCGCGAGATAGTGGTCAAAGCGTATATCATCTTTTATAAAACCGGCGATGTGCCGCTAACCAGCGGCAACCATACCAGCGTTTCGGCGCAGCCGCAGGTGGGCAACTTATCTATTGAGACCCAGGAGGGGAGTCATGCCTCCCGCGTGGCGAGCGCGCCGGTCAGTATCGATCTTGCCGCCCTCAACGTTGATATTGGCGCCAGCGGCAGCTGTCAGGTGACCCGCGCCTCTATCGGCGTCAATATGGGAACGGTGAATAAAGCGGAGTTCAAAGGCAAGAGCGCGACCGCCGGCGCGGCGCAGACCTTTAGCATTCCGGTGTATTGCAGCACGCCGACCGACATCCGGATTGGTTTTTTTGGCGTCACCACCGACTCTGGCACCGGCGATGCCCTGGCGCTGTCCCAGGTAGACGGCGCTGCCAGCGGGGTGGGGATAAAGCTGAGCTATGGTAATAATCCGCCCCCGGCGCCGTCCGCCGGCAGCGATGTGAAAATGAATGTCTCCAGTAATCTGCCGGTGCTGAAACACATTACCGCCAGTAGCGCCGCCGCGGCCGAAAGCATCAACTTCACCGCCCGATACGTGCAAACGGGAGATACCGTGACGCCCGGGCGGGCTAACGCTCTGGCGACCTTCGCGCTTGAATACAACTAGCGGGCCTCCCCGGCGGTAAGCGGCTGACCGGCCAGCGCTTCTGCCTGCCAGCAGCGGGTGACGCTCCCGTTGCCGAGCGGGCGTAGCGGCTGCGGTTTCTCACAACCCGCACCGGCGAACGGGCAGCGATCGCGGAAGTAACAGCCCTCGGGCAGATGGCGGTTGCCGGGTAATTCCGTGTTGCGCGGCGCTTCGCCCAGCGCCGAGCCGATACGCGGCACCGAGTCCATCAAAAGCCGGGTATAGGGATGGGCCGGGTTATCGAGGACCTGACGCGCCTCGCCCGTCTCGACGATTTGCCCGAGATACATCACGGCGACGCGATCGCTCATGTGGCGTACTACGGAAACGTTATGCGAAATCAGGATATAGGTCAGGTTCTGCTGCTTTTGCAGCTCGACCAGCAGATTGAGGATCTGCGCCTGTACCGAAATATCCAGCGCCGAGGTCGGCTCATCCAGCACGATAATATCCGGCTTTGCCGACAGCGCGCGGGCAATTGCGATGCGCTGGCGCTGGCCGCCGGAAAACTCGTGCGGTAAGCGGTCGAGATACTCCGGGCGGATACCGACCTGCAACGCCAGCTGCTCCGCCAGAAGGCGCCGGGCCTGTTCACTGGGGCGCGACTGGATCCACACCGGCTCGGTGATGGTGCGCCACACCGGGAGCCGCGGATCCAGCGAGGAGAGCGGATCCTGAAACACCATCTGCATACGCCCGCCGCCGGACGCCGTCGCGCGTTCAAACTGGCCGTGAGAGGGTTTAAGCATGCCCATCAGCAGCTTAGCGAGGGTGCTTTTTCCGCAGCCGGATTCGCCGACGATGCCCAGCGTTTCGCCGCGCCAGGCCGCCATATCCAGACCGTTCAGCGCATAGACGCGTTCGACGACCTTGCCGCGCCAGTTCTTGCGCGCCGGGAAGTTAAGATGAACATCGTGCAGTTTCAGCAACATCTCAGACATGCGTTTTCTCCCGTTGCGGGTACCAGCAGGCCGCCTGCAGCCCGGTCTGTTCTATCGGGCGGAGCACCGGGGTGATGCCGCAGCCCTCGCCAGCGGCAAAGCAGCGTTCGCGAAAGGCGCAGCCGCCCGGTAATCGCGCCAGATTCGGCACCGTGCCGGGAATCGATCGCAGCTGCGATCGCGGCTCGCCGTTATCCGGGGCGCTGTCGAGCAGGCCAACGGAGTAGGGATGCAGAGGATGGTGCAGCACCTGCTGAGTTAATCCGCTTTCAATCACCGCGCCGGCATACATGACGTACAGCCGATCGCAGACCTGTGAAACCACCGCCATATCGTGGCTGATAAACAGTACCGCGGTGCCCGTCGCCAGCGCTTTCTGTTTTAGCAGGCGCAGTACCTGGCGCTGAACGGTCACGTCCAGCGCGGTGGTCGGTTCATCGGCAATCAGCAGGTCGGGCTCGCAGGAAAAGGCGATGGCGATCATCACCCGCTGGCGCATCCCGCCGGACAGTTCGAAAGGGTAGCGTTCCATCACCCGCTGCGGATCGGCTATCTGCATATCCGCCAGCAGCGCCACCGCCCTGGCGCGCGCTTCGCGGGCGGAGAGGGGGCGATGCTGACGAATCACGTCGACCATCTGCTTGCCGATCCGCCGCGTTGGATTCAGCGCGGTCATCGGCTCCTGAAAAATCATCGCCACCCGCCGACCGCGGATGTCGCGCATCTCTTTTTCCGATGCTTTGAGAATATCGTGACCCATCAGCGTCACCTGGCCGCTGTGAATCTGATAGCTTCCCGGCGGCAGCAGACGCATCGCCAGCATGGCGGTGACGGATTTGCCGGACCCCGACTCGCCCACCACACCCACAATTTCGCCGCGGTCGATATGCAGAGAGACCGCGTTCAGTACATGTACTTCCCCCTGGTAGACCGGGAAGCTCAAACGGACATTGTCGATTGTCAGAACCCGGTTACTCATGCGTTGCGTCCTCCGGACTTCGGATCCAGTAAATCCTGGATCCCATCGCCAAACAGATTAAAACCGACGGCGGTGATCAGGATCGCCGCCCCCGGAAAGGCACAGTACCACCACTGATCGAGAACGTAGTTGCGGCCGTTCGCCACCATCGCGCCCCACTCGGCGGTGGGCTGCTGCGCGCCGAGGCCGATAAACCCTAGCGTCGCCGCCATCAGAATGGCGCTGCCGATATCCAGCGATGCCTGCACCACCAGCGGCGGCAGGGCGTTGCGTAAAATATGCCAGCTGATCAGGTGCCAGCGGGAGGCGCCGAAGGTCAGCGAAGCTTCGACGAAGCTGTGCTGGCGCACCACCAGCGTCTGTCCCCGCGCCAGGCGGACATAAAACGGAATGCGCACAATAGCGATCGCCAGCATGGCGTTGAATAAGCTCGGGCCTAACGCGGCGGCCAGCGCCATCGTCAGCACCAGCGAAGGGATCGACAGCATGATATCCATCAGCCGCATGATCAGCGCATCGCTGCGCCCGCCGAGTACGCCGGAAAGGCAGCCCAGCAGCGAACCGCTGATCCCGGCGATCAGCACCACCGCCAGACCGGCGGCGATCGATTGCCGGCTACCGATCAGCACCCGACTGAACAGATCGCGACCGACCTCGTCGGTACCGAACCAGTGGAACAGCGACGGCGCCTGCAGGCGGGCGGTGAGATCGATAGCGTTGGGATCGTGCGGTACCAGCCACGGCGAGAAGATCATCAGAAACAGCATGATCAGCATAATGGCGCCGCCGATCAGCGTCAGCGGGCTTTTGCGCACCAGCCACAGACGGCGCTTCCACACGGTGTTGCGGCGGTTTTTTTCGATAGCGCCGGGGCGTTCCTGGGTCATCATCACTTAGTTTTCTCCCCGACCCATGCGCGGGTCTATCCATAAATAGAGCAGGTCGACGAGCAGGTTGACCAGCACGTAAGCAAAGGACACCACCACGGCGAAGCCCATCACCGCGGGGAAATCGAGCGCCTGAATAGAAGAGACGACGTAGGCGCCCATTCCGGGCCAGGCAAAGACGGTTTCGGTCAGCACCGCGCCGTACAGCAGATCGCCCAGCGCCAGCCCCAGCACCGTGACCGACGGAATCAGCGCGTTAGGCAGCGCATAGCGCATCACGATGGTCCATTTCGTCAGGCCGCTGGCCAGCGCGGTGCGGATGTAATCTTCACTCAGCTGCTCCAGCATCGCGGAGCGAATTTGCCGGGCGACAATTCCCAGATGGACGAAGGCCAGGGTGGTCGCCGGCAAAATCAGATGCTGCAACGCGTTAAAGAACACGTCGATGTTGCCTTCCAGCAGCGCGTCGATCAGATAGAAGCCGGTCACGCGGGTCGGCGGATCAAACCAGTCGTCAAGACGTCCGCTGCCGGGCAGCCAGTCCAGCTTGCCGTAAAACAGGACAATCACTCCCAGCCCCAGCCAGAACGCCGGGGTAGAGATTCCGGTCAGCGCCATCAGGCGAACCAGGTGATCGGTCCAGCGGTTGCGATATACCGCCGAGAGCACTCCCAGCGGAATGCCGACCACCAGCGCGATAAACAGGGCGCAGATCGCCAGTTCGAGGGTCGCCGGGAAAAAGGTCTTTAAATCTTCCAGTACCGGGCGACCGGTGCGGATAGAGGTCCCGAGATCGCCGTGCAGCAGGGCGTTGACATAATGAAAAAACTGCTGCCATAACGGTAAATCCAGCCCCAGCTGCTGGCGGATATGGCGGACGATTTCGTCGCTCGCGCGATCGCCTGCCAGCAGGCGCGCCGGATCGCCGGGAATGAGGTGCGAAATAATAAAGGTGATCACGCAGACGCCGGCGACGACGAGGACCAGCCCCCAACTGCGTTGTCGAATTAAACCCCAGAAACTCATGATGACGCCCTCAGCCGGGCCCGCGACGGCCCGGCATGACAAGGTTAAGATGCGCTACTTATGCATATCGGCAATATTGAAAATCTGCTCAAGCATCGGGTTGAAGACGAAGCCCTTGACCTCTTTGTTCATCGCCACCTGGTAGTTTTTCTGGAACAGATAGACGTAGGCGGCCTCATCGATAACGGTTTTCTGCGCCGCCTGATAATCCCGGGTGCGTTCTGTCTGGTCGGTAGTGGCGACCGCCTGTTTGAGCAGCGCGTCAACCTGCGGATTGGCATAGAACGAACGGTTGCCCGGCAGCCCTTTCTTATCCGACTCGAACCAGTAGTTCATGAACATATAGGGGTCGGCGAAATCCGGGCTCCAGTTGCCGATGGCGATATCGTAATCCCCTTTACCAACGCGCTCGCGCATGGTGGCGTTGGCCAGTTTTTCCAGCTTCACCTGGATGCCGAGGGTTTGCAGATTCGCCTGGGTGGAGAGCGCGATCGGCTCCCAGTTCGGGTCGTTATCCGAGTAGAGGAACGACAGGGTTTTCGGCTTATCGCTGACTTTCGCCAGCGCGGCTTTGGCTTTATCCAGATCAAGGGAATACTGCATTGCGCTCGGGTCAAAGCCCCACATGCCGTCGGGGATCGGGCCACGCATCTGTTTGCCGTTGCCGCCGAGAATGCCGCTGACCATCCCTTGATAATCGGTGGCCCAGGAGACGGCGCGACGTAAATCGACCTGATTCATCGGCGCCTTGCTGTTATTGAGATACAGGTAGGTCACGCGCAGCGCCGGATAGTCATACACCGCCACGTTATCCTGTTTCTTCAGGGCCGCAAACTGGTCGACCGGCAGCGCATCGGCAATATCCAGATCGCCCTTGGTCAGTTGCAGACGGCGGGCGGCGCTTTCGCCAATAATCTTCACCGTCACCCGCTTAAAGGCCGGTTTCGCGCCGCTGAAGTGCGGGTTGGGTACCAGCACCAGCTGCTGGCCTTTCTGCCAGCGCTGTAACATATAGGCCCCCGAGCCGGCGGTGTGTTCCGCCAGCCAGGCGCGGGCGTCATCGCCGGCGTTGGCCTTCAGGACCGCCGGGTTGATAATCGACGCGCCGTCATTGGCCAGGGTGTGGAGGAACGGGGCGAATGAGTCCGGCAGGGTGAAGCGCACCGTGGCGGGATCCACGGCCTCAATTTTCAGCCCGCTCGGGAAGGCTTCGGAAGGCCCCTGCTTAATGCGCATCAGGCGTTCGAAAGAGAGCTTTACCGCTTCGGCGGTGACCGGCGTACCGTCGTCAAACAGCATGTTTTTGCGCAGCGAAAAGGTCCAGGTTTTGCCGTCATCAGAGACCTGCCAGCTTTCGGCCAGGTCGCCCTCGACGTCCGTTGAGCCTTTCCCGTCCTGGGTTTTGTATTTGACCAGCCGCTGATAGGCCGGGTAGGTGACCGTCCAGTCGTTATTATCAATGGTGACGGCCGGGTCGAGCGTCTGCGGATCGGCGGCTTTACCGATGACCAGCATATCTTTGGGCACGGCAGCATAAGCCGGGGCGATAGCTGCCGCCAGCGCAACGGCCAGCAGCAGCGGGCGAAAACCGGTGAGAGAAGTGCGACTCATATTCATGGCATGACTCCGTCAGGGTGAGCGGGGGACAGGCAGGTGAAAACATCATCAAGGAGCGGATAACCGGCCGCATCCGGTAATTCGAAGTGCCACCATTCCGTGGAAATACCCTTAAAGCCGCCGCCAAACATAATGGCGTTCAACAGCAGGCGGTTACGTTGGGCGGCCTGGGGAACCGCCGGGTGATAAGGGTGAGAGAGATCGTCCATCTCATCGAAGGCGGTGCCCATATCCAGCGGCTGGCCGTTTTCGTCGATTAACGTCACATCAATAGCGGTACCGCGGCTGTGGTTCGAACCCAGCGCAATCGGCACCACGTAGTCCTGGTTCGGACAGGCGTCCCACAGGCGCTGCTGCGCCTGCTGCGGACGATAGGCATCGAACACCAGCAGGTTCAGACCCGCCAGCTGCGCGATGCGCAGCGACTTCTCCAGCGCCGCCGCCGCATCCGGGTGCAACAGGCAGCGGGCTTCGCTATAAATGGGCTGGCCGGTAATGTTATCGGCGCTGGCATATTTGAGATCGACAGGCAGAGCCGGAAAGCGCGCGCTGATATCGACCAGGGTGAGTTGCTGATTCATTTATTGTTTCCTGTCCTGAAGCCTGACGCGCAGGCGCTTATTCACGTTCAAATTGACCAAATTCCTGCTGCAGCGCCCGGTTTTCGGCCAGCCGACGCGACAGCGACGGCCCGAGTTGCTCGACGACCGCGGAGAGCAGCAGGTTGAAAAGACAGCTGATGGGGGCAAGGGAGTCCCAAAAATGACCGGTATCGGTTTTGACCTGCAGCAGATCGACCGGATAATCGCGGGCCCACGGACACCAGATATCGGTGACCAGCGCGGTGGCAATATGCCGCTCGGCGGCAACCCGACAGAACTGGCGCGCGGTGCTGGAATAGGCGCGGGTATCGGTCAGGATGATGTAAGGATGTTCATATTCGGAGTTCAGCGACTCCAGCCAGCTACCGGAGCTGCCGTCGGCATAGGTCACGCGCGGGCGCAGGTATTCGAGATGGCTAAAAAAGCTGTTGGCGATGCCCCGGGTGGACTGGATCCCGAGCACCATCACCGCATCGGCCTGGGCGATCCGCCTGCTGACCCGGGCGAAGGTCTCTTCCTGCGCCAGCTGATAGACATAGCGGATCGCATCCAGCTCCATCTGTAGCGACAGGCTGGCGCGATCGGGCTGGGTTTGCTGCTGCGCCCAGGAGTCGAGGCGGTCGATGACGCCCCAGTGTTTATAGGGCGCCGGGGTATGTTCTTTCAGACCGTTTTTGACATCGTCGAGGTTGCGATAGCCGAGTTTGCGCAGGCAGCGGCCGACGGTGATCCCGCTGGTGCCGGTTGCCAGCGCGATGCTATCGGCCGTTTCATAAGGGATATGTTCCCGATGGCTCAGCAGCCAGCTGCCGATGCGTTTTTCACTTGGCGTTAGCTGGCTAAATATCGACTCGATGGTGCGAAACAGCCTGGAGTTATCGTTCATACCCGCCTCTCAATGAGATTTCTCTCTCATGAACCCGCATTGTGTTACTCAACTAACAAAGCACGATGCATGCCAGCTATTCCGGAAAACCGTTTTTTGCGCTATTACTGGGGAAATGCGCGAGGCAGGCGAACCATGAGCGTATATTTTCGCCAAAATATGCACAAAGAAAGTGCAACGTTTCCTGGTTGTGCATCACAAAAATAAAACATACGATTAACAACTCCGTAATTTGTGCAACAAATGAGCCGGGGATAACGCGCGGCAAAATCGCGCAACCTCTTCAACAACGCACGTACTAATAAGGATGAGGGTATGAACTTAAAGGTCTGTCTGGCCCTGGTACTCGCGAGCCTTGCCTGCGCGAGCCAGGCGCGGGATCTGCAGGCGATTCAACAAAGCGGCGAATTGAAAGTGGGCGTTCCGGGCGACTATGCTCCGCTGGCGTTCCACAACGCAGCGGGTGAGCTGCGCGGTTACGACGTGGATATGGCAAAGGATCTGGGGCAGAAGCTGGGGCTAAAAGTCAACTTTGTGCTGACCAGCTGGCCGACGCTTTCCAGCGATCTGAAGGCCGATAAGTTTGATATTGCGATGGGCGGGGTCACGGAAACCCCGGAGCGGGCAAAAGATTTCGCCCTCAGCCATCCGGTGGTGGCAAACGGTAAGATAGCCCTGGCGAACTGTATGGCGGCCCCGGCACTCGGTAGCCTGGAAAAGATCGACCGCCCCAATGTGAAAGTGATTGTTAACCCGGGCGGCACCAACCAGAGCTACGTCGATGCTCATATCAAACATGCGCAGATTATCAGGGTCAAAAATAACGTCGATAATCTTGAGGCGTTACGCCAGAAAACCGCCGATATGATGGTTACCGACCTGATTGAAGGCGTCTATTACCAGAACAAAGAACCCGGCGTCTTCTGCGTGGCGACGGATAAACCCTTCCCGGGCACCGCCAGTTTTAAAGTCTATATGATGAACAAAGATAATCAGCCGCTGCTGGAGAAGGTGAACCACTGGCTGGACAGCCAGGATAAAAATATCCTCAAACAAAAATGGAAGATTCACGAGTAGGTGCCGGCGGTCGGGAGTAAGCGTCAGATTTTTCCGCCCTGCGGCCTTTAGCCTTTTCGCCCTTTCACGCGAGCGCGGACGGTATCCCGCATCGCGCGAATTAACGTCTCTTTGCTGCGCCCGCGGCGAAAGATCAGCGAAAAGGGAGCCTGGTAGCCATATTCTGTCGGCAGCAGGGCGCGCAGCTTTTGCGCTTGTACCCACGGCAGCGCATAGTGCTCCGGCAGATAGCCGATATATTTGCCGGACAAGATGAGCATCAGCTGTGCTTCCATACTTTCGGCGCTGGCTTCGCTCTGCTTAAAGCCTTTACGCCCCAAATCACTGCTGCTCCAGTAGCTGCGGGTGACCATCCGCATCGGCGAAATCAGCGCTTCCGTCAGATGTTTAACGGTAAAGAGCGGGTGCTTATCGCCGCAGTAGAGCCAGTTTTGTTCGCGATAGAGCGGATGAGAAATCACGCTGTTGGCCTGAAGTGAGAAGGTCCCGACGGCGAGATCCAGTTCGTTATTCAACACGCCCTGTAAAAGCGCGTTCGGACTTCTGACCTGCAGGTTTATCTGTACCCGCGGGAAGCGTTCGCTGAATGTCGCAATAATATCGCTCATGGGCAGCATCGGATCGGTAATCGTAGAATCGATGACGCCAAGATTAAAGATCCCGGTTTGCTCGCCCCGCAGAGTGGCCGTATTGCGTTCGAAATCCTCCAGCGAATTTAGCAAATCGATACTTTGCTGAAGAACGGTTTCCCCTTTTTCCGTCAGCGAGAATCCGCCTCTGCCACGGCGACACAGAATGATTCCCAGCTTCTCTTCAAGCTCACTCATATAGTTGCTGATGGCCGAAACCGTCAGGTTAAGCTCCTGCTGGGCGTTGGCGTAGCCCTGATATTTTGCGACGGTGATAAAAACGTGTAACAGGCGCAGATTAGGAAATTTGCCCACTGACATAGGGGAATACTCCACTGTAAGTCCCGGGTTTTGTTTTTATTTTTCTAAACTAATTTTTTGGCTTTGACTATTTTTTCTCTGTACTACGTTCCGCAGTATCTCTTTATCGCCCCGATAAGCCATGGATAAACTGCAATGACATCCGCAACTGAACATGAGTACCCGCAGCCGCAGGATGGTGAAATTCCGCGCTTCAGCGGATTACCGACCTTTTTCCGTCTTCCTTTTGCCCCGCAGACCAGCGAACTGGATATCAGCGTGGTGGGGGTGCCGTGGGATGGCGGAACCACTAACCGTGCCGGCACACGCCACGGGCCGCGCGAACTGCGCAATGCCTCCAGCCTGGTGCGCCGGATCCACCCGGTGACCCGCCGCTCTCCCTACGATTATGCGCGGGTGGGCGATCTGGGCGATGTGCGAATTAATCCCGTGGATATGCAGGATAGCCTGGCGCGCATTGAGGCCTGGTATCACGCCCTTAATCAGCAGCAGGTAATGCCGTTAACCGCGGGGGGCGACCATCTCACCACCTTGCCGATTTTGCGGGCGCTAGGACGGAATAAGCCGCTGGGCATGATCCATTTTGATGCCCATTCGGACACCAACGACAGCTATTTTGGCGGTGAGCGCTTTACCCACGGCACCCCGTTTCGCCGCGCCGTGGAAGAGGGGGTTCTCGACCCGAGACGCACGGTGCAAATCGGTATTCGCGGCGCGCTGTTCTCCGCGGATGAACACCGCTGGGCGGAGGAAAACGGCATCACGATTATCCGTATGGAGCTGGTCAATGAACTGGGCGTCGAGCGGGTGATGCAGCGGGCGCGGGAGATTGTCGGCGACCAGCCCACCTACATCAGCTTTGATATCGACGTGCTGGATCCGGTCTATGCCCCCGGCACCGGAACGCCGGAAATTGGCGGTATGACCACCTTGCAGGCGCAGCATTGTCTCCGCCAGCTTGCCGGGTTGAACCTGATTGGTGCCGACCTGGTGGAGGTGTCGCCGCCGTTTGACCAGGGCAATCTCACCAGCCTGACCGGCGCGACCCTGATGTTCGAACTGCTTTGCCAGCTTGCCGATGCTCATCATCGGCGTATTTCTGCTTAACCGGAGCCAACTGATGAAAAAATGTCTCTCATTAGGTTATCTTGCGACCACGCTGGGACTGGCGTTGGGGCTGGCATCGGCGGCCAATGCGACCGATGCCACTCTCTCACCGGGAAAAATAAAAATAGCTATGGAAGTGGCCTACCCGCCATTTGAATCCTGGCAGGATGACGCCATCGTGGGGTTCCATGCCGAACTGGCGGCGCTGCTCAGCCAGCAAACAGGCTTAACGCTCCAGCTGGTGGATACGAAATTCAGCAGCCTGATCCTTGGTCTGAGCGGCGGGCGCCAGGATGCGGTGATCTCGGCGCTCTATATCACCGAGGAACGTACCCGTCAGGCGGATGCTATCCCGTACGCCAACACCGGGGCCTATATTATGGTGCGCAGCGACAGTCCCGTGGCACCGCAAACGGAACACGATCTCTGTGGGCTAACCGTCGGACTACAGCAGGGGACTTCATGGGTGAAAAAGCTGCAGGCGCTTTCGGCAGGCGATTGCCAGCAGCAGGGCAAAGGGGCTATTGAGATTAAAGAGTTCCCGACCTCGCCGGAGACGCTGCAGGCGCTGCTCTCCGGAAATATTCAGGCCCAGGTGGATATCGCTGGCGTGGTCAGCCTGTTTACCCAGCGTAGTAAAGGCCGCCTGAAGGTGAGTTCCCCGCAGACGATTTACCCGCAAACGCTGGGGATTTACGTTCGCAAAGGCAACACGGCGCTGGCGCAGCAGCTGACTTCGGCATTGAAAACGCTGCGTGACAACGGGGAATATCATACTTTGCTGCAGAAATATGCCGCCTACGGTATTACGGATAACGCGCCGCAGCCCTGAGATGAAAAGCGGAAATGTTGTGATGAACGAGCCATTTAATGAGATTAATATCACGGTTTTTGCCTGATTATCGTTCAGATAAAACTTAATTCTCATATTTATCAATTGATTACTGTCTTTTTACCCTCCTTTGTGTATTCAGTGTGTAAAATTACACACTGATCACAATTCCTCTCCCCTCCGCATGTTTTAATTCCCCTCACCAAAACAGAGAGGAATTCATATGAAACACATGATGATTTGCTGCGGCGCTGGCGTAGCGACCAGCACCGTCGCCTTAAATAAACTGCAGGACTTCCTGAAAAAAGAAAATATCCTCGATAAGGTTCGTATTTCACAAGGTACCGTCGCGGAAGCCAAAACCCGTGACGATGTCGATTTTATCGTCTCGACGTCGCCCGTTGCGCTGTCCGTTCCGGTCATTAACGCTCTGCCGCTATTAACCGGCATGGGTACCGATAAAGTGTTCAACAGCGTGAAAGAATTAATTCTCGCCGAGGGTTAAGCTATGTTTATTGTTGATTACATCGTGGGTTTAGGCGCATCGGTGATGATGCCGCTGATATTTATGCTCCTCGGTCTATTATTACGTCTGTCCCTCAGTAAAGCCCTGAAAGCGGGCTTAATGGTGGGGATCGGGTTTATCGGCTTAAGCATTACGGTGAACCTGATGATCGATTCTCTGACGCCCGTCAGCCACGCGCTGGTAGAGCGTTTCGGTCTGAATCTGAACGTGCTGGATGTGGGCTGGCCCGCGGCAGCGGCGGTGGCGATGGGGACGCGCGTCGGAGCGCTGGTGATTCCGGTGTGCGTGGCGATTAACGTGCTGATGCTGTACACCAAAACCACCCGGGTGTTGAACGTCGATATCTGGAACCTGTGGCATCACGCGTTTACCGGCTCACTGGTGACGATTATTACCGATAGCCTGTGGCTGGGGATATTTGCCGCCGGGATTAACTGCATTATTACGATGGTGATTGCCGACCGTACCAGCGGCGATGTTGAAAAATATTTAAATCTGCCCTCTATTTCGGTGCCACACGGTTTCTCCGCTTCATTTGTTCCGGCGGCATGGCTGGTGAATGCTATTGTCGACCGTATTCCGGTGGTACGTGATATTAAAATTGATACGGAAGTGATTCAGCGGAGATTATCTATTCTCGGCGACCCGGCTTCCCTCGGGGCTATTATCGGCGCGCTGCTCGGCATTATTTCCGGCATTGAAGTCAAGGCTATTTTGCAAACTGCGATTACCATGGCGGCGGTGATGACCATTATTCCGCGGATGGCGAAGATGCTGATGGAAGGGGTCTATCCGATCAGTGAGCGTATTCAGGAAATTGCCCAGTCACGAGCCGGATCGTTCGGTAAAATTGCCATTGGTCTGGACTCTGCCGTCAGCGTCGGGCATCCGGTCACGCTGTCCGTTTCGATGCTGATGATTCCGGTGATGCTGGTTCTCGCGGCCATCATTCCCGGCAACCAGTTCCTGCCTTTTGCGTCATTAACTGGTTTACCCTTTGCCTTTGTTCTGGTAACGGCGGTATGCCGCGGCGATATGTTCCGCACGCTGCTGACCGGGCTGTTAACCCTGAGCCTGGCGCTGCTGATTGGTACCAACCTGGCGCCGATTGTCACCAGCACCGCGGTCAGCACCGGCTTCTCGCTGCCGCAGGGCACCACCAGTATCAGTAGCGTGGATTATGCCGGGGCCATGTTGCCGTGGGCGATTATCCAGAGCTTCCACCTCAAAGAGATTGGCGTCGGGATTCTGACCCTGTGCACCCTCGCGCTGGTGTTGTGGAATCGCCGCAAACTGGCCCAGGAAAATGAACAGCCGGCAGAAGCGGCGACGGAGGCAGGAAAATGATGTTTAGCGCTCAGCGAGTGGTGACATTTAACGAGGCCGTGAGTCGGACGGCCTTACTGACCCGCCTTGCCCAAAGTCTGCTGGCGGATGGTCTGGTAAAACCGAGTTTCACCGACGGCGTGCTCGCTCGTGAGGAGCGCTATCCGACGGGGATCTTTATGGAGACCCACAGCGTCGCCATTCCGCATACCGAGTTTGAGCATGTTAACCACACCGGGTTTGCCATCGGTATCAATCGGGCCGGCGTGGCGTTTCACCGTACCGATGAGCCGGAAGAGAGGGTGGTGCCGGAGATCGTGGTCATGATGGCCATTGATAAAACTTGCGAAAAAGTGGCAATTATTCAATCCTTATTCGCATTATTAGCCGATCGCGATCGCGTTAACGATATCGTTAAAATGACGCCAGAGGAGATTGCAAAAGTGTTCACCGATGCCGTCGTCACGCAGTAAGATAAAATGATGGGCGCCAGACGGTGAGGCCGGAAGCGGAGAGGGGCAAGATGTTACGAATCAGCGACGTCATAGAGTTAGCGATGGTCAGTCGCAAGACTATCTATAACGCGATCAACAGCGGCCGGCTGAAGTATCAGCTGGTGAATGTTGATAACCGCCAGGTTCGTATGTTCCTTGAAGAGGATGTGTTTGAAGCCTTTCCAAAAACCAGCCGCAGCACCACGCAAGAGCAGGAGATGCAGGCGCTACGGGAGGAGGTGGCTTCCCTCAAGTTTGCCCTCGCGGAACTGCAAAAGGCGGTCAACGCCATGGACCCTGAAGGTCAGTTCGAAATGACGTCGGTTAACGAGCCGGCCAAAAAGCCCGGCCGCTAGTCAGCGGGCGGGCGCTAAGCGGTCAGACAATATCATCTACCACGCCGCCATCGACGCGCAGCGCCGCGCCGGAGGTGGCGGAGGCCTGAGTTGAGCAGACGTACACCACCATATTCGCCACTTCATCAACCGATGCCGCCCGCTGAATAACCGAGCTGGGACGATGGGCCAGCACAAACTCTTTGGCGAGCTGATCCAGCGGTTTACCGGTTTTCGCCACCTCGTCTTTCATCATTTCGGCAAAACCATCGGAAATCGTCGGGCCGGGCAACACGCTGTTCACCGTCACGCCGCTACCGGCTACAAATTTCGCCAGCCCGCGCGCCAGCGACAGCTGAGCGGTTTTGGTCACGCCGTAGTGGATCATGTCCGCCGGAATGTTGCGCGCCGACTCCGAAGAGATAAACACCACCCGGCCCCAGCCTTTTTGCACCATCGCCGGCAGCAGCGCACGCGACAGCCGTACGCCGGACATGACGTTGGTCTGCCAGTAGTTTTCCCAGATGGCATCGTCGGTGTCGTAGAAATCCAGCGGGCCATAAATCCCGGCGTTATTGACCAGGATATCGACGCCGTTTACCGCGTGCAGGAGCTGCGCGACCCCTTCGGCGTCGCTGAGGTCGGCAACGGCGGCGCGCGGTCTGGCGCCGGGTACCTCGTTTTGCAGACGGGCGATGGCCTCGTTGACGCTACGCTCGCTGCGCCCGTTCACCACCACCTCCGCGCCGCTGGCCGCCAGCCCTTTGGCGATAGCAAAGCCAATCCCGGCCGTGGATGCGGTCACCAGCGCAACTTTCCCCGAAAGATCAATTTTCATAACTCCGGCCTTAATGTGTTGTCAGACAGACCATTAAGCGTAGCAGCTGATGGCGGATGCCGGGCGGGGAATCGGCAGCGCAGGGGTTAATAGCCCCGCTGTTTATCCACCAGATTGTGCAGCGGCAGCGCGCGTTGCTGGCGGTGAATGTTCTCCAGCAGCTGGCGGGCAATCACCTGCGCCGGGGCGATCGAGGCCATATGGGGGGTGATGACCACCTGCGGATGCTGCCAGAGCGGGTCATCCTGCGGCAGGGGTTCGACGGGGAAGACATCCAGCACCGCGCCCGCCAGTCGACCGCTATCCAGCGCCTGCAGAATATCGTGATTCACCATATGTTCGCCGCGTCCGCAGTTGATTAACACGGCGCCTGTGGGAAGCTGGTCGAGCAGCGGCTGGGCGAGAATACCACGGGTCTGTTCGGTGAGCGGCAGAACGTTGATCAGCGCATCCAGCTCAGCAAAAAATTCACCGGCCTGCGCATCGCCGTGATAGCACCGGACGCCGGGGAGCTGTTTCTCACTGCGCGCCCAGCCGGAAACGTGATACCCCAGCCCGGCGAGGCGGGTGGCGATGTAGCCGCCGATTTCGCCAAGTCCCATCACGCCAATACGAAAGTCGGCGGCGGCCCGCTGCGGATAAATCTTCCATACGCGCTCACGCTGGTGCGTCAGCGCGCGATCGAAACTGCGCTGGAACCACAGCACGCCCCACAGCGCGTACTCGAACATCCCGTGGCGGAAATCCTCATCTACCACCCGGCACAGCGGAACAGAACTGGCGAACAGGTTATCGGGGAGATGGTCTACCCCGGCCGAGGCGGCCTGAATTAATTTTAACGCCGGCGAACGGGTCAGCAGGCTGGCATCGGGAAACCAACAGCTGGCATATTCTGCGCTGCGTGCCGCCGGATGTTCGGGCAGGACCGCGGTTACGTCCGGGAACAGCTGCAGCGCTTCGCAAATCTCGCGGGCATAGTTCTGGTCATTGCAATCGACAACGATAGTCAGGTTTGGCATAGGCGTTAGTCTTTGTAAGAAGTGTCGAGACGGTTCAGGCGGCGCAACCACGCCTGCCAGACCAGTTGGCGTTCATGTTCCACGCCCATCAGCTGTTCGCAGGCGTGCTGGCTCAGGTGCGCAGGAATGGTGTGGATGGCGCTGAGCGGAGCGAGCTGTGCGCAGGCCATTTGAATTTCGCAGGCGCGGTTGAGGTAGTACATGATGTAAAACGCATCGGCGACGGTGCGCCCCACCGACAGCAGGCCGTGGCTTTGCAAAATCATGGCGATATGATTTCCGAGCGAACGCTGGATTCGCTCGCGCTCGTCGAGGTCAAAGGCGACGCCCTCATACGGGTGGTAGCCGACGCGCTGATAAAACTCGGTGCTGATCTGGTTAAGCTGTAACAATCCCTGCTCACAGGCGGCGACCGCCATGCCCGGCAGCGTATGGGTATGGATGACGCAATGCGCATCTTCCCGCGCCATATGTACCGCGCTGTGGATGGTAAAGCCGGCCGAGTTGGCCGGAGCGTGGCCCTCCACGACCTTTCCCTGCATATCGACGACGATGAGATTACTCGCCGTCACCTCATCGAACATCATGCCGAACGGGTTAATCAGAAACCGCGGCTCGCCGTCGCCCGGCAGGCGCACGGAAAAGTGGGTATACAGCGTATCTTCCCAGCCAAACAGCGCCGCAAGCCGGTAGGCGGCAGCCAGATCCTGGCGTAGTTCACGTTCAGTCGTCATTTATTGCACTCCCATAAATTCACGTATGCGGCTCAGCGCCGGGTCTGCCGCGCCGTTGCGGATGCGCTGTGGAGGCACATCGCTCGCCACGACGCCGTTTTCCATCATCACCACCCGGTCAGAGATGGATAAAGCGAAGTCCATCTCATGGGTGACGATCAGCATCGTCATCCCTTCGCGGGCAAGAGACTGAATCACCTTCAGCACTTCCCCTACCAACTCGGGATCCAGCGCCGAGGTGGGTTCGTCAAACAACATGATGTCCGGTTTTAACGCCAGCGCCCTGGCGATGGCGACGCGCTGCTGCTGGCCGCCGGAAAGCTGCCAGGGGTATTTTTCGGCATGGGCCAGCAGGCCGACGCGATCCAGTAGATAGAGGGCCTGCTCTCTGGCCGCCTGCGGCTCAACCAGCTTGTGATACAGCGGGGCGAGCATGACGTTATCGAGCACCGTGCGGTGAGGAAACAGATTGAAACTCTGGAAAACCATGCCGATACGCCGCACGCCGGCGCGCATCTGCGGTTTATCCACGATTGCCGCCCCCTTAAGGTAATCTTCGCCATAGAGCACGATCTCCCCGGCATCGATGCTTTCCAGCGCGTTAATGGTGCGGATAAGGGTGGTTTTACCGGACCCCGACGGCCCGATAATGCTGATGACCTGACCGTTTTCGACTTTCAGGTCGATACCTTTCAGTACCTGATGCTGGCCCCAGGATTTCTCGATGGCGCGCAGATCGAGCGCCGGCGGGCTGCCGCTGGTGGGTTCGGCTTTTGCCGTAGGCTGCGGTGCCTTCAGCGATTGACGCAGGGCTTCACACTCGGCGTCGTTGAAGGTCTGCGGGCGCTTTTGCTGAATATCCAGCATATTCTCCAGCGCCCGGAACAGCCAGGTGAAGACCGTCACCACCATGACGTAGTAGACCGCGACCGCCAGCAGCGTCTCCATGACGAGGAAGTTTTGCGCATACAGGCGTTGGCCGGTGAGCAGCAGCTCCGGAAGTGAAATAACCGATAATATTGAGCTGAGCTTAATAATCGTAATGTATTCATTAATCAGCGTAGGTAACGAAATACGAAACGCCTGCGGAATAATAATTAAGCGCTGAATGCCAATAAAGCTGAAACTTAATGCGTGGCCGGCTTCGCTTTGTCCTTTCGCTACCGACATTAATCCGCCGCGATGGATTTCCGCCATATAGGCGGCTTCGGTCACGGTCATCGACACTAATCCGGCAATAAACGGAATACCGAGCAGCGGCTGCGTGGCCGGGAAGAGCTGCGGCAGGTTATAGACAAAGACCAGCAGCACCATTAACGGCACGCTGCGGAAAAACCAAATATAGAGTTCGACGGGAACCTTTAACCAGCGCGGGCCGGAGAGTTTCGCGCAGGCTAACAAAAATCCTAACACCAGGCCAATAAACCAGGACAATGAGCTGACGACAATGACGGTGACACACGCCTGCCAGAATGCCCCAACGCTAAATAATGAGAAAAAGTATCCCCAATCGAACTCCATACTAACTCCTGTTGCTCATGTGCTTTATTGTATTTAATCGATGCGCTCTAAATTGTATTTCTTGATAATGGCGTCATATTTTCCATTGGCTTTTAAGGTGGCTAATGTTGATTTAATGGCGGCCGCCAGTTCGTTATTTCCTTTCGCAATATAAATACCCAGCGGCAACGGGTAGACCAGCCGCGTGGAGCTGATAGCCAGGCGACCACGACTCTTATCGACAATGATTTGCGCCGCCGGGGCGATTTCTAACTGCGCGTTAATGTTTTTCGATAGCAGGGCCTGCGAGGCTTCCGGCGCCGTCGGGAACTCCTGAATGCCGATCGCCGGCTTGCCGTTCTTCAGGCAATACTCATCGGAGTGATTTTTCAGGCTGGCGACCCAGGCGGTGCCCTGTTGCAGTCCCACCTTGACGCCGCAGAGCTCGTCTTCCGTTTTGGGTTGAATCGTGCTGCTCTTGAGGGCAATGATCGACGCGCCGGACAGGGCGTAAGGGATCGCATCGGCCTGTTTCAGGCGCTCCGGCGTGACGTACATGCCGGATATCACCGCGTCATATTTCTTGCCGATGCCTAAAATCAGACTGGTGAATTTGGTGTCGATCAGCTGCGGCTTCGCTTTTAGCTGTTCGGCAATCAGCGCGGCAAACTCCGGATCGAGGCCAACGATGTTGTTGTTGCTGTCATAGGATTCAAACGGCGGATAGGTGACCTCCATGCCGACTTTGAAGACGCCATCGGTCAGCAGTTCAGCTGCCTGGGTCAGCGGAGAAAAGCAAGCGGCGACGGCGATGCCCAAAGCCACACGGCGCGAGAGCGTCTTAAGGGTTTTTTTCATCATGTATCCTCACGGGTTATTAACGGTTTTTTGCTGTGCTTGTTTCTTCAGGTGACCAAAGGTGTGGGTGCCGCGGGCGCGCTCCGGAAGCTGTAGTTCGCCGCGGGTGACTTTCTCACGCAGGTAGCGATAGGTTTGCAGCGCCTGGCTCCACATATGCTCGCCAATGCTTAATTCCTGGTAGTCGCTGGCTTCTCCGGCGGCTAAAAAATTGGGCAACGGCCGGATCAGCGTGTGGTAATCGCAGGCGAAGAACAGCGGGAAGGAGTAGCGTTCCTGCGGTACCTTGCGAACACGGTGGGCTGTAGCAACAAATGTGCCAGCGCTTAATACTTCCAGCATGTCGCCGATATTGATCACGAAAGCCTCTTCACCGGCGGCGCTCTTCACCGGCGGCGCATCGATCCAGACGCTTTCTTCGTTCAGCACTTCCAGGCCCGGCTGGTCGGCGAGCAGCAGGGTGAAGCACTCGTAATCGGTGTGTGCACCAATACCGGGAACATCCTCGGCGCTGGCATCAAAGGGGTAGTGAATCAGGCGCAGCTTGGACGGCGGGCAGGTCACCAGCGCCTTGAAATATCCTTCCTGCAGGCCAAGGGCGAGGGCGAAGGCGTCAAACAGGCGATGGCCGAGGGCGAAAACCGCGTCATAGTAGGCCAGTACCCGGGATTGAAATTCCGCCAGTTCCGGCCACTCGTTGGCACCAATCAGCGGCGTGCCGGCCAGCACAAACGGATGGTCGTCCGCCGCCTGGAAACCAATATCGAACGCCTCTTTATGGTCCGGTTTGCCGGAGCCGTAAATCTCTTCGCCTTCGGGGACGTAGCCTTTATGGCTGCGCGAATGGCCAATGTAGTACTGCATCTTTTGTTCCATCGGCAGGGCGAAGAGCGTTTTGGCCGCCGCGCGGATGCCAGCGATCAGTTCAGGGGCAATACCGTGACCGGTGATATAGAAAAAGCCGACTTCGCGTGCCGCTTTGCCAATCGCATCGGCGACGGCCTGGCGCTTTGCCAGACTGCTGCTGCTCAGGTCGCCAATATCGATGGTCGGTAATTCAGTGAAAGAATTTTTCGCAACGCTCATTTCTGCAGTTCCTTTTCGGTTAACGATAAAAACTCGGCAAAATGCTGCTGTTCATGTGTAGCCATCCACGCATTCAGCGACCACAGGTCGGCCACCGGGACGTTGGTGAACGGTAGATGATGCAGATAGCCATCGGGGCCGAACTCGGGCGTCAGCGTGGTGTGCTGATACCCGCGTCGGCGCTGCGAGTGCCAGATTTGCTGCCAGAAACGCTGCTGAAACTGCAGCGCAGCCTGATATTCCGGGGCCGCCGGATGGGGCACCTGCGGCCCCTGGTCGTAACCGGCGCGGGCCTGAATGTGGTGTACGCGGTCGATAAACGCGCTGAAATCATCGCAGGGGTCATCCAGCAGACGCTCGCTCACCACAAGCCAGTGGCTGATGTCGGCGGTAAACCGCAACTGCGGCAGCTGCTGGATAATCTCGAGAGTCAGCCACGGGCTATACAGCGAGGTGGCGCGATGGGTCTCAAAGCTGCAGGTCAGCTCATAGGCCGCCGCCAGTTCGTGGGCCTTGCCGAGGAAATCCACCTGCTGCGCCAGCGGCCAGCGGTCGTTACCGGCCAGCAGATTAACGAAGCGCGGGTTCAGCGCTTTGGCGTCATCAAAACGACCTTTCAGGCGTTCAAGATGCTGCCGGGGCGTGTCGGCCTGAGCGGGGATCACGCCACCGCCGCTGAACACGATAGCGATATACTCCAGCGCCGATTCCTGCAGGCGTCGGGCCAGCGTCTGCTGCTCTTCCGGGGTCAGCGGTACGCGTGCTTCGATGCCGCCGCAGCCGACGCTTTTCAGCTCGCTGACCGTTTGCTGCCACGGGGTGGTGACGCCCCAAAGCGTACGAAAAACCGTGAGTTGCATGAGCCGAATCCCCTATGGATATTTCACGCCGGGCAGGACGCAGAGCATTTCGTACAGCAGGTTTGCCGCCAACTGGGAGGTGTTGCCGCTGATGTCGTAAGGCGGCGAGACCTCGACCAGATCGCAGCCAATCAGGTTCAGGCCGCGGCAGCCGCGGACGATTTCCAGTGCCTGAATAGATGTCAGGCCGCCAACTTCTGGCGTGCCGGTACCGGGCGCCCAGATAGGGTCGAGGCTGTCGATATCGAAGCTGAGATAGACCGGGCCATTGCCCATCTGCTGGCGGACTTCAGCCATCAGCGGGGCGAGAGACTTGTGCCAGCACTGCTCCGCCTGTACCAGACGAAAACCCTGGTCAACGCCCCACTGGAAGTCGCCGGCGGCGTAACCCTGGGCTCGCTGACCAATCTGCACTACCCGTTTGAGATCCAGCAGACCCTCTTCTACGGCGCGGCGGAAGGTGGTGCCGTGGGCGATTTTTTCCCCGAACATTTCATCATTGGTATCGGTATGCGCATCGACATGAATCAGGCCAACCGGACCATGTTTTTTTGTCAGGGCGCGCAGGATCGGCAGGGTGATGGTGTGATCTCCGCCTAGGGTCAGCGGGATTAGCGGGAAACTATTAAAATCCGTGTAGTAATCCTCGATAATCTGCACCGATTTGAGCAGGTTGTAGGTATTTATCGGTACGTCGCCAATGTCGGCCACCGACAGCGATTCGAAAGGTGCCGCCCCGGTTGCCATGTTATAGGGGCGAATCATCACCGATTCGGCGCGGATATAGCGCGGCCCGTAGCGGGTGCCGGATCGCTGAGAAGTACCGATGTCTAATGGGATGCCGACGAATGCCGCATCAAGTCCCTGTAAATTTTCAATAAACGGCAGGCGCATCATCGTTGCGCGGCCGCCAAAACGTGGCATCTCGTTGCCACCCTGCGGTTGATGAAAGACGTTATCCATTGCAGCTCCTGAATCTGACACACCAATACTCGACAGAGAGATAGTGCGAAAGATGAGCTGGACTTTACATCGTCTGGCGTAAATACTTAGTTCATTTATTGGTGAACTAATCATGCTCAACGACGGCAGTCTCAACATTCGACAGCTGCAGGTTTTTGAGGCGGTGGCGCGCCTGGAAAGCTATAACAGAGCCCAGCAGGAGCTGGGTATTTCGGTATCGGCAATCAGCAACGCGATGTCTCAGCTGGAAGGGCAACTGGGGTTCAGCCTGTGCCAGCGCGGGCGCGGCGGCTTTGCGCTGACCGAGAAAGGGCAGCAGTTTTTACAGCAGGCGATTCGGGTGCTGAGCGAGCTGAACGAGCTGGAGCGCCAGTCGGCGCTGCTGAAAGGCGAGCACAGCGGCACGATTTGTATCTCAACGCTGGACTCGATTGAAACTGAAACCGCGCTGTCGCTGCCGGTGGTCCTGCGTAGCTTCAGCGATAAGTTCCCCCATGTGCATATCAAGCTGATTATCCGCACCCCGGCGGAGCAGCTGAACGGCGTGCTGAACAACCATATCGATTTGGCGATCGGCAGCTACAACTCCCAGGTGCATAACATTATCAGCGAGCCGCTCTATCGCGAGCAGCACTGGCTCTACTGCAGCGATCTTCATCCGATGTTTTTCAGCCGCCAGCTTGATAAAGAGCATATCAGCCAGTGTCCGCTGGTGACCCGCAGCTACTGGAATACCAGCGATCTGCGTCGGCGCGGTTTCAATAAAGGCAGCGCCACCGTGGAAACCGTCGATGCGCAGCTGCTGCTGATTCTCTCAGGGAAATATATCGGCTATCTCCCTGAGCATTACGCCTGGCCGTGGATCAAAGAGAACCGGCTGCGGGTGTTACTGCCTAATGAATTTGGCTTTCAGTCGCCGTTTTCGGCGATCTGCAAACGCGGGCGCAGTAACGAGCCATATCTGAAAGAGTTTCGCAATTTGCTGAAGAAGAATACGGTGGCCAGGCCGAAGTGGAACTATTGAGGGGGGAGTCTGGCGCCCCCGGAGCGCAGCGCGGCAAATGTTGGGTATTGCCGTTTTTCCGCGCCTGTGGCTGAATATTGAACACCCTTAACAGGCATTATTTATCTCCAGAGGAAGGAGCTGAACGATGGCATTTGAAGAGAAGAAGAAAAAAGCGCTTGCGCTGATGGAAGAGAAAAAGATGTGGCGGAGCAACTATGCGCCTCCGCTGCTGCGTCTTTTCTGGAAAGCCGGAGGTAAAATGCCGCCGCCGCCGTTTGCCCCGTTCTGGCTCAATATGCTGTTTTTCGCCGTCTGGTTTGGCCCTTTATGGGGCGTTTTTATGTGGTTCAGCACCTGGCAAAGTGAAGGCTATAGCGCCTCAGGCGCGCTGTTCGCCAGCGCGACCGCCGGGGTCTTATTCGGCTTTTTTATGGCGCTGTTTCATGTCTGGCGTAAGCGCGCCAACAAGCTGCCGGACTGGGATCGTCTGTAGCGATAAACGTGGGCGGTTAAATACCCTGGATGGCGACAGGTGTGGTGCGGAAAGTGTCTTTTAGGCAACGGGTAGCGCGTAGATTGCTTCAAAAAAATGACCGTATTTGTTATATTGTTGTTCATTGCTTATTCACCTCTGCGGTGCCAAAAAGAACAAGATTCACCGCAACCCAGGAAGATAAAATGTTAGATTATCGCTTCCCGACAGCTTTGCAGATGGTTCTCAGCGTAGCGATGGCGGAGCAGTTGGGTCAACGTTCGACGAGTGCGATTCTGGCCTACGGACTGGAAGCCAACCCGAGCTTTATCCGCAAATTAATGGTGCCGCTCACCCGTGACGGTATTATTGTCTCCACGCTGGGACGTAACGGTTCCATTCACCTTGGTCGCCCGGCGGAGAGCATCACCCTGCGTGATATCTACGTGTCGGTGATTGAAGATAAAAAGCTGTGGGCGTCGCGGCCCGATGTGCCGGCCCGCTGCGTGGTCAGCGCCAACGCCTGCTGGTACTTCAAGTCTATCGCCGACGAAGCAGAGCAGGCTTCTCTGGATGTATTAGCCCGCCATACCGTGGCAAGCGCGCTGGAAAAGGTCAAAAAAGGCGATACCAGCGGCTGCGATCTGCTACCGGAACTGGATACTCTGAAAAAAGCGCATTAATCCTGCCGTCAGCGTAAAAACGCCTTCACTCAGAAGGCGTCGCTTGTTGATAAACGCGAGTTTCTTACATTGCCCGGCGGCGCTTCGCTTGCGCGGGCCTACAGAGATTGTGCCATCCCTGGTAGTGCGGGTTTTGTTGGCCAACAGAGCTTGTGTTATTGCTTGATAGTGTGGGTTTTGTAGGCCGGGTCAGGCGTCAGCCGCCACCCGGCAAAACGCGGGTGCGATGTTCAAAACCGCTTTGCCCCCAATGTCCATCTTCATACCGAAGGCGCAGGCTGTTGGCAAAGCGCAAGCGTCTTACATTGCCCGGCGGCGCTTCGCTTGCGCGGGCCTACAGAGCTTGTGCCATCCTTGGTCGCATGGGTTTTGTTGGCCAACAGAAATTGCGTCATTGCTTGATGGTACGGGTTTTATTGGCCAACAGAGCTTGTGTCGTTGCTTGATAGTGTGGGTTTTGTTGGCCAACAGAGGTTGTGTCATTGCTTGATGGTACGGGTTTTGTAGGCCGGGTCAGGCGTCAGCCGCCACCCGGCAAAACGCGGGTGCGATGTTCAAAACCGCTTTGCCCCCAATGTCCATCTTCATACCGAAGGCGCAGGCTGTTGGCAAAGCGCAAGCGTCTTGCATTGCCCGGCGGCGCTTCGCTTGCGCGGGCCTACAGAGCTTGTGCCATCCGTGGTAGTGCGGGTTTTGTTGGCCAACAGAGCTTGTGTTATTGCTTGATAGTGTGGGTTTTGTAGGCCGGGTCAGGCGTCAGCCGCCACCCGGCAAAACGCGGGAGCAATGTTCAAAAGCGGTTTGTCATTCGTTTCCGCCTTCAAGCAGAAGGCGGTTTTTTGTTGTCGGCAGCTGCCTATTCAGGCAGCGCTTCTGGTGCCGGTTTGCCGCGGGTGACCAGCTTACGCAGCGTGACGTAGAACACAGGTGTCAGGAACAGACCAAACAGCGTCACGCCCAGCATCCCGGAGAACACCGTAATCCCGGTGACGCCGCGCACTTCCGCGCCCGCGCCGTGGCCGAGGATCAGCGGAATTGTCCCGGCAATAAAGGCAATGGAGGTCATCACGATCGGACGCAGACGCAGGTGACAGGCTTCCAGCGCCGCTTCCATGATCCCTTTCCCCTGAATTTCCAGCTCGCGAGCAAACTCGACGATCAGGATCGCATTTTTACAGGCCAACCCCATTAACACCACCAGTCCAACCTGTACGAAGACGTTGTTGTCGCCGCCGGTGAGCCAGACGCCAAACAGGGCGGAGAGCAGCGTCATCGGAACGATGAGGATCACCGCCAGCGGCAGCGTCCAGCTTTCATACAGCGCCGCCAGCACCAGGAACGCCAGCAGTACCGCCACCGGGAAGACAATCAGCGCGGTGTTGCCCTGGGTGGCCTGCTGGAAGCTCAGATCCGTCCATTCGATGTTCATGCCGTTCGGCAACAGCTGGCCGGACATGGCGGCCAGTTTGCTCATCGCCTGAGCGGAAGAGAGCACCCGAGGATCGGCGTCGCCGATCAGATCCGCCGCCGGATAGCCGTTGTAGCGGATCACCGGATCCGGCCCGTAGGTCGTGCTGATATTGACCATACTGCCGATCGGCACCATTTCACCCTGGTTATTCCGGGTGCGCAGATTAGCAATATCCTCCACGCTGTCGCGGAACGGCCCGTCGGCCTGCGCCATGACGCGCCAGGTTCGGCCGAACTGGTTAAAGTCGTTCACATAGGAAGAGCCCAGGTAGGTTTGCAGCGTACCGAACAGATCGGTCAGCGAGACGCCCTGCGCTTTCGCCTTGTCGCGATCGACCTGCACATCCAGCTGCGGTACGTTTGCCTGATAGGCTGAAATAGGGAAATGCATCCCCGGTGTCTGCATGATCGCTCCGGACAGGGTATTCACCGCCGTTTGCAGCGCGCCATAGCCTAAGCCCCCTCGATCCTGAATATACAGCGAGTAACCGGAACCCTGGCCGAGGCCGAGAATCGGCGGCGGCAGGATAGAGAAGCCAAAGCCTTGCTGGATTTGCGCGATTTTGGCATTGATCTCGGCGTTAATTTCCGCTGCGGAATGTTTACGCTGATCGAACGGCTTCAGGCCAAAAAATACCGTGCCGGTGTTCGGCGTATTGGTGAATTGCAGCGCGTTAAGCCCCGGAAACGCCACCGCATAATCCACGCCTTCAGTGTTCATCCCGATTTCGCTCATCTTACGGATGACCGCGTCGGTGCGGGCCAGCGAAGAACCTTCCGGCATTTTCACGCCGCCTATCAGGTAGAGCTTATCCTGGGTGGGAATAAACCCGCCCGGCACGGCTTTAAACATCACGCCGGCGGCGCCGAGCAGCAGCAGGTAAACAATAAACACGGCGCCACGTCGTCCGAGCGTTTTGCCAACCAGCCCCTGGTAACCGTGCGAGCTGCGATGGAAGAAGCGGTTGAACGGACGGAACAGCCAGCCGAACAGGCGATCGATAAGCCGGGTCGGGAGGTCTCTCGGCGCGCCGTGCGGCTTCAGCAACAGGGCTGCCAGCGCCGGGGAGAGGGTCAGCGAGTTGATGGCCGAGATCACCGTCGAAATCGCGATCGTCACCGCAAACTGTTTATAGAACTGCCCGGTTACGCCGGAGAGGAAGGCCATCGGCACGAATACTGCGCACAGCACCAGGGCGATAGCGATAATCGGCCCGGACACTTCACGCATCGCCTGGTGCGCCGCCTGCAGAGGGGCGAGCCCCTCCTCGATATTGCGCTCGACGTTTTCCACCACCACAATCGCGTCGTCCACCACGATCCCAATGGCGAGGACCAGGCCGAACAGGCTCAGGGTGTTAAGCGAGAAGCCAAGCAGGTAGAGAATACCGAACGTCCCCACCACCGAGACCGGTACGGCAATCAGCGGAATAATCGATGCGCGCCAGGTTTGCAGGAACAGGATCACCACCAGTACTACCAGCACTACCGCTTCGAGCAGGGTTTGCACCACCGCGCGAATGGAGTCGCGCACAAAAACGGTGGGGTCGTAAGGGGCGGCCCACTTCATGTCTTCCGGGAAACGCGTGGACAGTTCGTCCATTTTGGCGCGTACCGCATTCGACAAATCAATGGCGTTGGCCCCCGGCGACTGGAAGATGCCGATCCCGACCGCATCTTTATTGTTAAGCTGGGAACGCAGCGCGTAGCTGCCCGACCCCATTTCGATGCGCGCCACGTCGCGCAGACGGACCAGCGAACCATCCTGGGCCGTTTTGAGAATGATATTGCCGAACTCTTCTTCCGTGTGCAGACGACCCTGGGCGTTAATCGAGATCAGGAAGTCGCTCTCTTTCGGCAGCGGCTCGGCGCCAAGCTGCCCGGCGGAGACCTGCACGTTTTGCTCCTGCATCGCCGTCACCACATCGGAGGCGGTCAACCCACGTGCGGCGACCTTATTCGGATCCAGCCAGATTCGCATGGCGTATTCGCCGGCACCAAAAATCTGGATTTGGCCGACGCCGGGCAGGCGCGCCAGTTCATCCTTCACTTTTAAGGTGGCGTAGTTACGCATATACAGCGAATCGTATTTACCGTTGGGCGAAAACAGATGCACCACCAGGGTGAGCGTCGGCGACTGTTTCTGGGTAGTGATCCCCAGACGGCGTACATCTTCCGGCAGACGCGCTTCGGCCTGTGATACCCGGTTTTGTACCTGAACCTGCGCCTGATCGGGGTCGGTGCCCGGGCGGAAGGTGACGGTGGTAACCAGTACGCCGTCGGAGCCGGCGACGGACTTCATGTACATCATGTTTTCGACGCCGTTGATCGCTTCTTCCAGCGGCGTCGCCACGGTCTCGGCGATTACTTTCGGGTTGGCACCCGGATACTCCGCGCGTACCTGCACACTCGGCGGCACCACGTCAGGGTATTCGCTGACCGGTAGCAGCGGGATGGCGATGAGCCCGGTAATAAAAATCAAAATCGACAGCACCGCGGCAAAAATCGGCCTGTCGATAAAAAAGCGGGAAAAGTCCATGCGTCGGATTCTCAGGTCAAGGGATCAATTGAGGGCAGTGCTGGCGGTCATCGCCACGGTTTTCGCGTTAACCGGCATTCCGGGCATAAACACTTTTTGTAATCCTTCGACGATGACTTTATCGCCAGGATTCAGCCCCTGCTGGACGATGCGTAAACCGGCGGCCAGGCGACCCGGCTTGATATCGCGGCGCTGCGCTTTACCCTCTTTATCAACGATATAAACGTATTTGCGGTCCTGATCGGTCAGTACCGCTTTGTCGTCGATTAGCGTGGCCTGGAATTCGGCGCTGCCCGGCAGGCGCACGCGGGCAAACAGGCCCGGTATGAACTGACGCTGGCTGTTATCCAGCAGCGCGCGCATACGGATAGTGCCGGTGCTCGGCGTTAGCTGATTATCGAGGAAATCCACTTTTCCCTGATGGGGATAGCCGTCCTCACCGACAAGACCCATCTCAACCGGCAGCGCAAGATGATTGCTGGCCGCCCCCTGGCCGCTGCGGGCGAGGTTTTGATAGTGAAGATAGGTTGATTCATCGACATCAAAATAGACGTAGACCGTCTTCTGCGAGACCACCGTTGTCAGCACGCTGGCACTGTCACCCGCGGTCACCAGGTTACCGCTGGTGATCAGCGCGCGGCTGGCGCGACCATCGATAGGGGCGGTCACTTTGGTGAAGTCAAGGTTAAGCTGAGCGGCATCCACGGCGGCCTGTGCAGCCTGGATGTCGGCCTGCGCCTGGGTCGCGGCGGAACGGCGCTGCTCCCACTCTTCACGGGATACCACGTTGCTGTTGATTAATTTGTCGGTACGGCTGGCCTCGCTGCGCGCCAGGCTGGCCTGTGTTTTGGCTCTTGCCAGCGTTGCCTGCGCCTGCTCGAGGGCGGCGCGATAGGTTCTGTCATCGATAGTGAATAGCACCTCGCCCTTTTTCACTTCCTGGCCGTCGGTGTAGTTCACTTTTTCAATGTAGCCGGAGACGCGTGGGCGGAGCTGAACGCTTTCTACCGCTTCAATTCGGCCGTTAAAGCTGTCCCACTGGCTAATGGATTTCACCACTACGTCAGCGGCGCTGACGGCAGGGGCCTGCGGTGCGGCGTTTTGCGCCGCGCTGTTATCGCAGCTGGCAAGCAGCATGGCGATGACTGCGCTCCCCAGTCCGCGTAGATAAAAGTTAACCCAGGTTTTTTTCAGGCTCATTATTTTTATTCCGGTAATTGTTGCCGCCGGGCAAGACGCAGCGAAGGACGCTGCGCAACTTCCTGTGCCCGGGCTGGCTTAAGGCCATTTGTGCCGTTCATCGCCACAAAACTGTAACAGTTGCGAATACACTATCGCGGCGATTGTAGGAAGGCGCTTAACTAAGTGCAAGAATAATTGTTGCACTTTATGTGCTGTTTCCGTTGAGCGAAAAAGACACATTTCAGGCAGGGATTTTAATGTAACAATAAAACTTGCAATTTATGCCAAAGCAGGTCACTTTTAAATGCAATAGATAAAGATACTTTTATTAACAGCCCAGGGGAACCCGATATGAACACTGGCGCTTTTGTACACGATTTACTTGACTGGATTGATAATAACCTTGAAAGCCGCCTCGATATTGACACGGTCTCCCGGCGGGCAGGCTATTCGAAGTGGCATCTTCAGCGGATATTCAAAGAACATACCGGCCACCCCATCGGCGAATACATCCGCGCCCGGAAGCTGCAAAAATCGCTTGAGCGCTTAACCCTCAGCGACGAGCCGATCCTCAACGTGGCCATCGCGCTGGGTTTCGACTCTCAGCAATCCTTCAATCGCAGTTTCAAGCGCCAGTATGGCCAGGCGCCGGGAGTCTGGCGCCGCAGCATGGGGACGGCTGCATCGTGCCAGCGTTCCACATGAATCCCTGAATAACCTGACGCCGGAGGAATACCGGCTGATGGCAGATCTCAAAAAGTGCGTGGAACTAAAACGGGTGTGCTTAGAATGAAGCATTCTACGAAGTAACACGCCTTTTGGCGTGATTTCGTGGCGAGCGCAATGAACGTTACTGTGAAGAGTTTTATGATGAAGATGAATGGCAAGAGTCTGAACAGGTCATTCGTGAAATTGAAATTAAGACAGAAAAAATTAAGCTGAGGCAATCCGAAGCCGTGGATTACGATGAACCAGAAGCAGCCCAAAGTACAAACTTGCCATTAGGGCGGAGTATTTTCGATGATGTTGACGAGTAAACACCTGGAAAAATCCCTGGTAACCTGAATTGCATGTTTAGAGAGGCGACGATTTTAAATGCAACATGAAAACACGCTGTAATTTTATAGCCAGTTTTCAGTTTTGGTTAGTATTGATTAAATTCAGGTGGTGAATGTATTTTCTTTAATTATGCGCAAGAAGAATGTATTTTTAACCTGGATGCAATTATAAATGATTTAATTGTCTTTTCGGCTATTTTTAAGATTATTTTAAATTCCGCCTGTGACAAGGTTTGTGAGGTGGAAATATCAATATGGTTACATTTTGTAACATCCGTCTCATTGCCTGCCCGATTGGGCATAAATACCATCACTGGCAATAAACCTCATTCTGATAATGGACATAGCTGCGTGGTGCCAACTGCTCCCGGAACGGATATTCAGGTAAAACCCATCACTTCTGCATTCATTGATAATATATTTCAGGATACGTGGATCCTCGCTTTAGCCATCAAAAATATTCCCGGCGTTGTTGTCGATAAAGCTCTTTATCAGCACTGCGTCAAAATGGTTGAGCGAGTGCAGGAAAAACTCTACAGCGCAGGCGCATCCGATATTCTTGCCGATGAAATCAAGTTCGCACATTGCGTATTTCTCGATGAGGCTGTGATGACTCAACCAGATACTGATGTTTCAGTCTGGTGGGCTGAAACACCGCTTCAGGGCATATTTATGGAGGATCTGCACGGTGGTGAAGTTTTTTATGAAAATATCAAAAAGCTGCTACGCGGATCCTCTCCTTCGGAAGCGGTTATTACCTGTTATCACCGTATGCTGATGCTGGGTTACAGAGGGAAGTTTATCCACGATGATGGCGAACAAAACGAGGAACGGCAATCGTTACTGAAGCAGTTGGGGGAGTTGTTACCCGCAGTCAAAGGCAAAATCAACACGCCTGTCTTTATTCGCAACCGTCGTCAGGACATTCGTTTTTGGCGGCGTTCGCCGTGGGTGATGCAACTTTTGGGATTACTGGTGATTGTGGCCGTGTCCTGTGCGATGAGCACCCATCTGTACTATTTGCTCGGGCAGTGGTTCACGCTGAGCTGATAACAACTGACCAGGGAGAAAGCAGGTCATGAGCGAAAATACGTTTACCCTTCAGGGGAGCAAGATTCCGGTCTACAACCACTACCAGCTGAAAGTGCCGGAGCTGCAAAAACAACGCCCGGACATTCAACTGTCGGTGCTGCGTTTCAGCGGTGAAGAAGTCCTGAATACCCCGTGGCGCTACTCGATTGAGCTGACCAGTGCGACTCCCGATATTCCTGCTGATGTGCTGATCAACACCACGGCACAACTTCTGTTTTACCCGGACGGTAAACCCTGGCAGGCCGTCAGTCCTCGCGTCATGCGCGGAGTCATCACGTCTTTCCAGCAGTGCGAACGTTCTGCCGATACCACGCGCTATGTGGTGGTGCTGGAAGCCAGCCTGGCATTGCTGCGGAACAGCCTGAGCTACGCGGTGTACCAGAATAAAAGCGTCATTGGGGCTGTCGAAGATATCCTGAAGCGCTGGGAGTTCTCCAGCCTCGACTACCGTTATCAGCTGAACACGCAGTACCCGGTGCGCGATTTTTTTATCTCCTATGCCGAAAGCGATCTGGCCTTTATTCAGCGTCATCTGTCCCGCGTTGGCGTGTTCTACTACTTTGCATGGGATGATGAAAATCACCGTGATGTTCTGGTGCTGGGAGATTCCGGGTACGCCTTTACTGATGGTCCTGAGATCGCCTTCCGTCATCCTTCAGGCCTGTTTGATGGTGGCCTGGAATCGCTGTGGGATGTGACGGTCAATCGGCATTCGGTTGCCGGACAGACGCGGGTGAACGATGAATATTACCGCGAAGCCCAGAGTGATATGCAGGCGCAGCTGGAAACCGGTCTGGGTAAACCAGCGCTTACCGGCGAAGAATACCGTTATGGCGAAAATTACAAAGAGCAGGGAAGGCAGGCCGCAGAACAGCCGGAGCAGGGCCGCTGGTTCGTTAAACGCCGTCGTGAACGCCTGGTAACAGAACAGGTTGTCTTTGACGGTAAATCGAACGGCATGGATATCCGACCGGGGATGATTATCCATCCACAGGGTAAAAGCTGGGAGGATGCACCGGACGGGTTGTTAGTGGTATCGACGTCATCTCAGCGCGTTTCCCGCGATACGGCCTACATCATCAGCTTTACTGCCGTTCCCAATCGTCAGCACCTCTCGTATCGTCCTCCGTTGCTGGCCCGGCCACACATCGCCGGTACGCTGCTCGCCAGGGTGACAAGCCCGGTAGAAAATGCGCAGTATGCCGAACTGGATGAAACCGGGCGCTACCGGGTGCGATTCCAGTTTGACCTCAACACCACCTGGCAGGCCGGTTTTGAAAGCCTTCCTGTGCGTCTGGCAAAACCTTACGCCGGGAACGCTTACGGCTGGCATTTCCCGCTGATTGCCGGAACAGAGGTGATGATTGCCTTCACCAACGGCGATCCTGACAGGCCGTACATCCTCTGCGCCATGCATGATTCCCGGCATGAAGATCACGTCAATCTCTATAACTATCAGCGTAACGTGTTGAGAACTCCTGCGAACAACAAACTGAGATTTGAGGATCGGCGCGGGGCAGAGCACGTTAAAATTTCGACGGAATATGGCGGTAAGAGCCAGCTGACACTCGGCCATATCGTTGACAGTTCACGTCACAAACGCGGTGAAGGTTTTGAGCTGCGCACTGACAGTACCGGCACACTCCGCGCCGGTAAAGGGCTGTTCCTGACCGCCGATGCCCAGGCTACGGCCACCGGTCAGGTGCTGGAAATGTCTCCGGCGATAAGCCTGGTGAAAGGAGCCATCAGCCAGATGGCCGACTGGCACACTATCACGCAGTCACATCACAACCTTCAGCCTGATGCCACACACCTGAAGCGCCAGCCAGCGTTGAAACACAGCTGCCGGAACTGCCGAAATCGGTGTGTAAGGACTGCCTGAAGAAAGCGCAGGAAGCCGCCGCCGCCTTCGCGGCGCGAGGATAAGGACAGGTCATGACAACGACACCGCCGATAACGCTCAAAAAGCACATGCTCTGGATGCAACAGGCTGAATCCCTCTGTTCCGCAGCCGGGCAGGATTATATCGATGTTCTGGTAGACCAGGCCGGAACCGACCAGCCGCTGCAAAATGCCCTGCGCCAGTTATCGCCAGAGGCGCTCTGGTTTGAGTTGTTCGAAGGAACCCCGGAAGGGGGAACGCTGGAGTATTCCCCGGTCGTCATGCGTCTGCATTTTGCTGTGACGAGTCACCGGATGTGGCTGGAACAGCTGCTGGAATACTTCTCGGACTCGCCGCGCCTGACACTGCTGATCTCCCCCCTGGCCTTTGATCTGCTGTGCCGCCACTTGCAGGCCTTGTCGCAGGTGCAGTGGGAGGAACAAACCGGCCTGCTGCGGTACTACGATAACCGCGTATTCCCATCGTTGCTTGCCCATGTCCTCACCGTAGAACAACAGGCCGCGTTTACGGATATTGCGCTGTTCTGGGGCTGGAGAGACAGAGACGGCGAGATCGTCTGGAAGTCAGGCAGTTTCTTACCGACGCGCACGCTGGCCGATGAGCCGGAACTGAGCCGGGTTGATGATGCTCAGGTTGACCTGATGGGTTGCATCGGTGATGCCGAAACGCTGATGAAAGAAAAAAGCGTCAGCAATCTCAGCCGGGAAAGTCATTTTGCGCACTGCCTGAATATCGCTTTCAACGCTAACGAAGCAGGGTATTTCGGTGAGTTGAGTGCTTATACGGAGAATGTGGAATGAAAAACAGGATGATGAAAAAAGCGCTATTTACCATTTTGGCTGTCGCTACCGCAACATCATTGACGGGGTGCGGTACGCTAGGCCGAGGTGGTAGCTATGAACAAACATATCGCGGAGTTGATACCGATAAGAAGGAAATATCTAACGCTTTCTTATGGCTACCGTCGCTCGGGTTGTGGCCTCTTTTTCATATTATTTCGCTGCCGCTTGATGCTGTCATCGATACGATATTGTTACCCGTCGATCTCTCTCTCAAACCTACGCCAGCAGAAGATCATACGCAGGCATCAATAACCATGCCCGTGTTTGCCGTTAACATGACGAACACCCCCGATTTCAATTACACCATTCAAAACAAGCGATCAGGTGAAGTCCTGACGAAAGGAACAACCAGTAAAATTCCCCAAACGGGCAGTAAGTCACCAACGCTTGATATTGTTTCAGTGCTGACACGGAGTAACCCGTCGCCACGTATCGACTCCGTAGATATTAAATGGCAAGCCTCCCAGCCAACGCCGCTCAGCAATAACTCCAGTGCTGCAACTACTTTTGTTGAGACACGAACCCCTACGGATGATCTCCGTGGCTCGGGGAGCATCATTGCGCTGTTTATGCCTTGCAACACAGTAGTGGTGATCAACTCAGAACGTCCTTTTTATAACGCTGATTTTATTAATCAAAAAGCAATACAGGATAGCTACAAGCAGTTGACGAACATGGCTGAACATTCGCACTGTGCTCAGGCGGCGCTGGTTAACCCGGCTATAGAACATACATGGAAATAATGGGGAAGGGAGCATTCTGAAATGAACATTAATCGCATGCTTAAGCTGAGTTTAGCGTTTCTGATTGTCTTGATATCAGGGTGCTCTCAGGCCAAAGGTGATGAGGGGTATACCTCGGGAGATTTACGAGCAGTCAATCATATTGATGGCATTGGAATCAATGGTTTTTCTGTAAATGGGTATCATGTTCCAGGTTTGGGCGGTGGTTACTGCTGTATTCAACTTCCGGAAAAATGGAACTCAGGATTAAAAGCTCACATCGAGTGGGAAGTTGACCCGAATCCAAATGTCATTTTGCCTCCATTAGGCACTGGTGAGTTCCGTAAAGCATATGCGTTTCATAAAGCTAAATATCAACAGCACAGCGCTATTGTTGATATCCCCCAATACGGCAAAGAGCGCTGCGGTTTAACAGTGCACTTTCTGCCCTGTAACCAGGTGAGAGTGACAACGGTTTGCTCAGGATACGGTACGCCAAATTATCCGATCAAAGAGCCTCTGAATATGAAGGAGCCTGCATCATGTCCGGTGAAATGAGTTTAGCGAATCCCTGTTGGGCACCGCCGTTATTTCCAGAGGTCGGGCGTTTACCGTTGAGTGAGCAGCAGGTTAATGCCAATTATAAAAAGCAGATATTGGAAGAACAGAAGTATAAAACACGGTTGGGTGAGCCGGCGGGGCGCAGAGCGACCTTTACCTGCTGTCGTAGTCTGCATATCAGCCTGTTTTTTGATGGCACGGGTAATAACGAACATAACGACACCAATAGCATTCCGGCGCATCCCACTAATATCGCAAAACTCTACCATGCAACCTATCAGGATGCAGAAAGAGATGGCTATTTTCGCTACTATATTCCGGGAGTGGGCACTCCTTTCCCTAAAATTGGCGAAATAGATTATAGCGATGATGGCCTGAAATACGCCACCGGTGGGGAAAATCGTATTAACTGGGCGCTGTTAAGACTGGTTGATGCGCTAAGCTACGCAATCACTAAGGGCGCTAAACGCCTTGACGACGGTGTAGCCAAAGGGATGCTGCCGGGAATGTGTGCGCATGCTCCGTTTTCGGGGGAGGTGAACCGTCGCAACGCCATCAATCCACTGTTGAAAACGCTGGAAGCTCAGGCCAAAGAGAGCCAACAACCTCATCTGCTGTGCGTTAAGCTGTTTATCTATGGTTTTTCACGCGGCGCGGCGGAAGCCCGAACCTTTATTAACTGGCTGACGCAGTTGCCTGCTCCCGATAAAGCAGTCGGAAACCAACCTATCACGCTGGCTGGATTGCCGGTCAGCATCGAGTTTGTCGGCTTACTGGATACGGTCGCGTCGGTCGGGGCGGCTCATATCGTGCCTGGAGCCGCAGGCCATATGGGCTGGGCGGATGATACTCAGCCCCTTCCCGATGAAGCAAAATTCCCCGGATTGATTAAATGTTGCCGTCATTTTGTTGCCGCGCATGAGCAGCGCTTGTGTTTCCCGCTGGACTCTATTCGCCGGGCTGATGATGGTAGCTATCCCTCCTATTCTCACGAGGCGATTTATCCCGGTATGCATTCGGATGTTGGGGGCGGCTATCCACCGGGCGATCAGGGCAAATCCCTTAACGGTACAGAGGAAGTGCTATCCCAAATTGTTCTTCATGATATGTATGCAGCGGCGTTTGAGGCCGGTGCGCCATTAGCGGTTCTACCTAAAAGTATCACTGCGCTTATAAAAGACATTTCACCGTCGCGAACAATGTCGCCTGAATCACAAGGAGAGTTCGACTTCAGTAAAACACTGGTCAAACGTTTCAATATCTGGCGACAAACCCTGCTTAATACGACTTTGCAGGGTAATGAGGAAGACGCGGATAATAACGGCGGCTACCGCCCCTACCAGCTTTCCCAGACCCTTGAAAGCGCTGTCATCGAGCAGATTGGCTGGATCACCGCGTGGCGTATTGGCCGCTATGCCAATGGCAGCGTACTGGCTCAGAATTTCTTCGATAAAGCCCCACAGTTGAAAATTCCAGAGCTGGAAGACGAAAAAGTCGCACATGATGCGGAAGTGAAAAAGCTGGCTGATCGCCGCGCTGAAGCAAAAAAAATGCGAAAGCCGCTGGATGAGAGCTTGCAGGGCAAGCCTGGCCTCGACCCGACCAATGCGCAGTACCAGTTGCGTGAAGCCGCCCGTGAGTTCCAGCACGATTACAAAGACTGGGTGCGGGATATCAATGGGCAAAGCGTCTGGGATAAACCCCTTCAGATAGCGCTGGACGTTATCCCTAAACACGCTGTTTTCCTGATTAATGGCGATGATGAAGCCGCTGAATATGAGGAAATGAAAGCAGACGGCAACCGGTTATACCCGCAGCTGTTCACCGATAAGCTGGGTACGGGAATCCGCACCCAGCCCCGTGCCGAGTTACTGGCTCTCTACGATGAGCAGATCCACGACTCCCGCGCCTGGTTTATGCAAAGCACCCTGGGTGGCCGTGAACCCTGGGGCGGCTATTTCCGCTATCGCATGATCTACTGTGGCAACAAGGCCAATAAAAAACTGCAACTGATCTCCGTGGAGGGCAAAGTCGTTGGCGCACAGCCAACCTCTAACCGGGTTGTGTATCTGGTTGAGCCAAAGTCGGCCTACAAAGGTGAAGCCCATAAGGTGACGGATCTGGCTACAGGTTCGACGCAGACTCTTACCGCCGGTGCGCAGTCGGCAGCAGGGTATGAACCCGGCAGCGTAGCGTCACAGACTCGCTCAGACACCATTAATGAACAGCATCAGGCGATGATGAGTTCCTCCATCGATATGCTTAAAGCCTCGGGGGTGAAAGTCCTGTGAGCCTGAAAAAGCTGATTCGAGTAGGGGATGTGCTCAGGGAACACGGTGGCGAAGTGCTGAGCGGCAGCTATGAGGCCTTCGGTAAGCCGGTGGCCTGCGTGGGTGATAAAGCCCGGTGCAATAAACACGGCATGACCACCATTGCCCAGGGCGCACCAGGCAGCACGGTTAACGGTAAAGCCGTCTCGCTCGACGGCCATAAATGTGCCTGCGGCTGTACGCTGGTCAGTTCACTCAGCACGATGGATGTTCACGGATGATCCTCCCGCCGCGTTACCCGGAGTATGCCGAACTTCATCCCGCCCGATGGCGGCGATGGTGGATTGCGCTGCCGGTGATTTTGTTCCTGGCCGCGATGGCAACGATGCTGCTGTGGCCGGAAGGCAAACCCACCCGAACCCTCTCCTTCTGGTTCTGGAGCGTGGTGTGTCCGTTGATCGTCTGGCTGGTCGCCGTGGCGCTGCGCTGGCTGGTCTGGCTTCAGTCCGTTTCGAACCGCGAAACGCACCGGGAGGAAATTGCGTCCTCTGTCCGGGCCTGGTGGCGACACCGTTCACGTATGTTGCCGGTGGAAGCCGTGATGCTGGTTACGCCAATGGGCGATAAAGAGGCTGACCATCAGGCGCTGTTGTCGCCGCCGTTTCCTGTTGTTCCGGTCACGGTCGATGATCCGCAGGGTAATGTGCTGCGGCATTGCCCGAAAGTGCTGGGGCTGGGAGGCAGGGAAAGTAGGGCGGTGTTGCTGGCTCGCTATCTGGCCCGTCTGGCGCTGACCCGTTTGCGCGAAGCCAATGAAACCCGTCCGGTTCAGGTGTTTTGCTGGCTGGGTGATGAGCAGAGCCTGAGTGCGTTCAGCCTGGTGCTGGAATCCGATGGTATTCGCCTGCCAGAAGACGTGCTTCAGCTGCAAAGCGCAGCCGAACTGGACAAGGTCATTGATGCCATGCCCGACGATGAACAGGCGCTGCTGCTGTGCGCGGGTTTCGGTGTGGCAAAACCCTCAGCGGAATACACCGCTTCGGAAGCTGGTTTTGCCTGGTTGTGTGGACACCAGGCAGAAGCCATTGTGACGCGCAGTGAAATTCTCAAGCCTGACGCGGGGGAAACTCCTGCGCAGTTGAGAGAGCAGCTTAGCCGCTATGCAGGTCTGCACGGTTTGCCTGAAGGTATGCTCGCCGCCGATTCATCCTCGATGGAGGCGCTTTTGCCGTCCGGCTGGTCAGCCGTCGATTACGTTCTGCTGCCGTGGCTGGGTCACGCCGGGCCGGTTACGCCTTTTGTCATGCAGTCTCTGGCCGTGCTGTCAGCCCTCCAGGGGCAGTCCTGCGGCTGGACAGCGACATTGATGGAGTCTCAATTTATTACAGGAGTTTGCGTTCCCCGTGGAAACCTCCCGCACTGAACCCCGTCACTCATTATTCTGGCTGGTCACTGGCTACGTCATCGCGATCACCCTGCTGGTATTGCTCGGGGCGTTGCTCTGGTACTTTGCGGGAAGCGGCTTTGACCTGCCGGAACTGTTGCCGGGGCAGATAGCCTTCCACGCCGCAATAGTCTGGCTGGTACTCATCTGGTTCTGTGCGCCGTTCATTCTGTGCTGGAAAGCGCTGGTTAAGCTCAAGGCGCGGGAGGCAACCGGTGCTACCGGTAATAAGAAACAACGGCCACCTGAAAACCAGCTGGTGAAAGATATTTCCACCCAACTGCGCTTCCAGTACGGCAGACGCTGGCGCAGCAAGGTGCGCATCATGCTGGTTGTCGGGGAAGAAAACGAAGTGGAGCAGGCCATTCCGGGGCTGACGACGCAGCACTGGCTTGAAGGGCATGGCGCACTGCTGCTGTGGCACGGTAGCCCGGTGAATGAACCGGATGCGGTACAGCTAAAAGCCCTGCGCAAGATCCGTCGCCGTCTGGCCGATGCGTTTATCTGGGTTGTGAATGAACAGACCGTTATTTCGCACGACACCCTCGACACCGTTGCCCGTCAGCTGCAAAAACAGTATCACCAGCTGGGCTGGGAAGTGCCGCTGTGGTTGTGGGAAACCCACGCGCCAGCCTGGGAGCAACCCGGCCTGCCGATACAGGCCACCGGCTTCCTGTCAGCGCCGGGTGATGAGGCCGAGGATTTTCGTCATTCCTTGAATCAGCTTGAAGCGGCACTGGTACAGCAGGGGATGCAGCAGACGCTGAATGACCGCAGGCATACGTTCCTGTTGCAACTGGCTCACAGCCTTCGTGATGGCGGTACTGAACGTCTAACTCACACGCTTTCACAGCTGGCAGAGGGCGCACGTTCTCTGCCGCTCGGCGGGATGGTTTTCAGCCCGGTTATCACCTCGGGTACAGCCTCCTTACGGCATGCCTGGCAACCGGGTAAAGCCTGGCTGGATTTACTCGCTCAGCGCTGGCGAAAACCGGTAGCAACCGGCGTGTCGTTGCGCAAATCTTTACTGCTGACCTGCACCTGCCTGCTGGCGTTCTGGCTGGCGGCAACGGTCTTTTCCTGGGCAGCGAACCTGCATCTGATGCAGGCCGATCGGCAGCTGGCGCAGAATGCCACGGATACACGCCAGCAACTGCCGACGCGGCTGATGGCGCTATACCAGCTGCAACATGAAATTGAACGCCTGCAACACCGTCAGAAATACGGTGCGCCGTGGTATATGCGCATGGGCCTCAGCCGTAACGATGACGTACTGGATGCGCTCTGGCCATACTGGCAGCAGGCGGCGATGCCGTTGCTGCGGGATGCGTCTGCGCAGCACCTGTCCTCGCTGATGAACAGCTGGCGCAATCTGCCGCCTGACGACCCTCAGCGAGCCACGCAGTCGAAAGTGATGTATGACCAGCTCAGGGCGTACCTGATGCTCTCCCGCCCGGATAAAGCCGATCCGGCTTTCTTCAGTACGACAACCCTGCAGTATTGGCCGCAGCGTGAGGGTGTGCAGGATGGCACATGGCGTATGGTCGGCAACAGCATGCTGGCGTTCATGATGCAGAACCTTCCGGCACATCTGGAGTGGCGAATCACACCGGACATGCGTCTGATCAGCGACATGCGCTCAGCCCTGCTTCGCCAGATAGGGGACAGCAATGCAGAATCCACTCGCTATCAGACGATGATTGAGCAGGTATCCCGTGATTACGCGGATATGACGCTGAGTGCGATGGTGAACGGCACGGACAGCAGCCAGCTGTTCAATACCGAAGTAACCGTACCCGGCGTATTTACGCGTAAGGCCTGGGAAGAAGAAATTCAGCCTGCCATCGATAAGCTGGCGAAATCACGGCGGGAAGAAATTGACTGGGTGCTGAGCGATGCCCTGCATTCCGGCGATGCCACCGGCACGGTTTCCCCGGATACGCTGAAAACCCGGCTGACGGCGCGGTACTTCTCTGATTATTCCGCGGCGTGGCTTAAATTCCTCAACAGCCTGCAATGGTATCAGGCCGCAAGCCTGTCGGAGTCGATTGAACAACTGACCCTGTTGGCTGATGTGCGGCAGTCACCGCTGATTGCGCTGATGAACACCCTGAACGTGCAGGGCCGTGCCGGACAGACCGGAGGCGACCTGACCGACTTGCTGGTGAGTTCAGCGAAAAATCTGATCCACAGCGATAAGGCAAATGCCGCTATTCAGCAGGTTGGCAATGAGGTGCACGGGCCACTGGATGATACCTTTGGCCCGTTACTGTCGCTGGCGGGCGGGAACGACTCACAGAACAGCCTGAGCCTGCAAACCTTCCTGACCCGCATCACCCGTGTTCGCCTGCGGCTTCAGCAGGTGACGAACGCGCCTGACCCGCAGGCGATGATGCAGTCGCTGGCGCTGACCGTGTTTCAGGGCAAGGCGGTCGATCTCACCGACACCCGCGACTACGGCAGTCTGATCGCCGCGAGTCTCGGCCAGGAGTGGAGCGGTTTCGGCCAGACTGTTTTTGTGCAGCCGATGATCCAGGCCTGGGAGCAGGTACTTTCCCCGACCTCGGAGAGCCTCAACAGTCAGTGGCAAAGCAATATTGTGACCCCGTGGAATGCGTCGTTCGCAGATCGTTATCCGTTTACCGATCGCCAGAGTGAGGCTTCACTGCCCGAGCTGGCGCAGTTTATGCGCTCAGACACCGGGCGTATTGCACAGTTTATCCAGACCCGTCTGAGTGGACTGCTGCGACTTGAGGGGGATAAGTGGGTGCCGGATGCGATGAACAGCCAGGGGTTGACCTTTAATCCGGCGTTTCTCACTGCGCTTAACCGCCTGACCCGTGTGGCTAACGTGGCCTTTGCACATGGCGACGTAGAGCTGCATTTTCAGCTGATGGCGAAGCCTTCCCGCGATGTGGTGGAATCCTTCCTGACGCTGGACAGGCAGAAACTCCAGTATTTCAACCAGGAAGAAAGCTGGCAGACCCTGACCTGGCCGGACAACCGCTGGCAACCCCAGACTACACTGACCTGGCGCACGGTGAAAACCGGTGCTCGTCTCTATTCCGATGAACCGGGAAGCTGGGGCTTCATTCGTCTGCTGGATAAAGCGCTGGTTACGAGCCTGGGTGACAACCTGTACCGCGTGGCCTGGATAACGCCGGACGGTGTGGCGCTGAACTATCAGCTGCGCACGGAGCTGGGGAAAGGGCCGCTGTCACTGCTTGAGCTGCGCGGGTTTGTACTGCCATCACAGATTTTCTCGACCGGTGGCGTGGTTGCGGCTGATATGAGAGGTGGACAATGAAAAAACAATTAAAAAGGCTGTTATTTGGAGGAGCCAGCGACATATCCAAAATGAACACCAAATATAATGTTTGGGCACCGCCTGCATTTATTTTGGGACTGAGGAATGGTCTGCTGTTGGCTGTATTTTTGCTGCTGACCGGTTGCGAACAATCCAATGCAGAGACATCCAGTGCCGGAAACATTCGTGGTTATAACCATGTGGCAGGACAGAACGTTAACTGGTTTTCAGTGAATGGTTATAGCAGTACGTTAAATGGCAACTCATGCTGCGTTATGATCCCCGATAAATGGCGACCAGGGCTGATTGCACATATCGAGTGGGAAGTCGATCCTAATGCTGATGAGAAGATTCCTCGAAGAAAAGAGGGCTTCGGCTTTGACCAGAAAGCATATGCTTTACACAAAGCGAAATATCGTCAATACAGCGCTGATGTGTCGATCCCTAAATATGATCAAAGTGCAGGGATTAGCGTTCATTTTCTTCCCTGCCACCAGGTAAAGGTTTATGCAGGTGAAGCCAGCTATGGGGCTGAAATCTACCCGATAAAAGAACCGATGAATATGAAGGAGCCAGCGACATGTCCAAAATAAGTGCAAAATCCAGCGTTTGGGCTCCACCTGAGTTTATTTCTGGCTTGAGCAGATATCTGATGTTGTCGGTATTTCTTTTACTGACCGGCTGTGATCAATCTAATGCAGAGACATCCAGTGCCGGAAATATTCGTGGTTATAACCATATGGCAGGACAGAACGTTAACTGGTTTTCAGTGAATGGTTATAGCAGTACGTTAAATGGCAACTCATGCTGCGTTATGATCCCCGATAAATGGCGGCCAGGGCTGATTGCGCATATCGAATGGGAAGTCGATCCTAATGCTGATGAGAGAATACCGAGACTCAAAGAGGGCTATGGTTTTGAACCAAAGGCTCTTGCTCAGCATGAAGCAAAATACCGGAAGTACAGCACTGATGTGTCGATCCCCAAATACGATCAAAGCGCAGGTATTAGCGTTCATTTTCTTCCCTGCCACCAGGTAAAGGTTTATGCAGGTGAAGCCAGCTATGGGGCTGAAATCTACCCGATAAAAGAACCAATGAATATGAAGGAGCCAGCGACATGTCCAAAATGAACGCAAAATCTAACGTTTGGGCACCGCCTGAATTTCCTTTAAGCGGGCGTTTGCCTTCAACGTCAAAGGATGTGCTGGATAATTACCGTAAGCAGCGTAAGGAAGAGGATGACTATCTTGATGCTTACAATGAAAAAACCGGGCGTCGAAACGGGTTTATCTGTTCGCAGAGCCTGCATATTAGCTTCTTTTTTGATGGTACGGGCAATAACGAAGATAATGATACCCGACATGCCAGCCCCACCCATCCGACCAATATTGCCAAAATGTTTCATGTCACATATTCATCCGAGGCTGAAGGAGACGGATATTATGCTTATTACATGCCTGGAGTGGGTACGGCCTTTCCTGAAATTGGAGAAATGGATTATTCCGACGCCGGTTTGCAATATGCCACGGGGGGTGAGAACCGTATTAACTGGGCGCTGCTGATGTTAGCAGATGCGCTTTTAAGTACTGCGACACAAAGAGCGAGACGTATCCGGGCTCCCGAAGCCCGCCAGAAGCTGAGCGGGATGGCGTCACCCTGGCCGATAGACGGCGTGTACAACCGTATTAACGCCATAAATGGCTATCTGAACGCCGATACGCAAGCCAAAATTGAAAAGCTTCAGAGAAAAGTGCTCAAAATTAAGCTGTTTATTTACGGTTTTTCCCGTGGGGCGGCAGAAGCCCGTACCTTCGTGAACTGGCTCACCCAGTTGTTCAGAACACCCAAAGGGGGAGATAATCCTGAACAGTCGCTGCTGGGGATCCCGTTGAGCATTGAGTTCCTCGGGCTGCTGGATACGGTGCCGTCCGTTGGCGTGGCGCACATTATGCCGATGAGCGATGGGCATATGGCCTGGGCAAACGGCACCCAGCAGTTGCCCGACGAAAAGCGTTATCCTGGCCTGATCAAATGCTGCCGCCATTTTATTGCTGCCCATGAACAGCGGCTGTGCTTCCCGCTGGATTCGGTTCGCCGCCCTGAAGGCTGCTATCCTTCCAATACGGTGGAAGTGGTGTATCCGGGTATGCACTCCGATATCGGCGGCGGCTATCCGCCCGGCGATCAGGGGAAGGGGTTGGTTGGTCAAAACGGTGATCCAAATTATCCCGGGAATGTTTTGTCGCAAGTTATTCTTCATGACCTCTACGCGACGGCTTTTTCTGCTGGAGCGCCCCTGACTGTACATGACGAGCTGATATCCGATGCGCTACGCGCAAAAACTCCTTCACGCAAAATGTCGACTGGCGTAGACAAAGAGTTTGCTGTAAGTAAATCACTCGCCAACCGCTTCAACGCCTGGCGTCAGACGATCATCCCTGCAGGCAAAGACGCAGATCCAACAGGGACTCAATCAAACTATGGCTACAGCGCTCATCTACTGTCTCAGTCTCTGGAAGACGTCGTATCAGACCAGATTGGCCTGATAACGGCCTGGCGCATCGGGCGCTATACGAACGGCAGCTATGCAAACCAGCCTTTCTATCTGCATTCCCCCCAGCATTCGGCGGAACAACAGGCTACCTCTAAGCAGGCGCATGATAAAAAACAGCAAGAAATTGATTACAAGCGCCGTGCCGCAAAACTGAACCCCCGTTTGCCGGGAGCTGCGGCATTGATGAACCAGCCGGGTGTTCCAGCCTATGAGCCGACCATCGATCGGCAGGAGCTTCGTGAGGCAGCTGAAGAATTTCGCAGTGACTACCTCAAGGAAGCGAGGCCGCAAAGCTGGGGCGAGTTCGTTCTCAATGAGATCCCCAAAGGAGTTGTGTGGATGTACAACACCGACGATGAGGCGGAGGAGTTCAAGCAAATCAAGGGGGATGGGGAGGCGGTTTATCCTCGCCTGTTTACCTCCAGACAAGGAACGGTTGTTAGTGACCCTGTTATGTCTCAGGTTGTCGCGCTGTTTGACGATCAGATCCACGATTCGCGGGCCTGGTTTATGTATTCGTCGCTGGGGACGCGAGAGCCGTGGGGCAGTTATTTCTTCTACCGTTCGATCTATTTTGGGTCGGACAGCAATAAAGATATGTATCTGCTCTCCGCTGCCGGGCAACTGATCGGTGCGCCCGTTCCATCGCCAGATGCGTCTTATCGAATTAAGAACCCGGCTCTCTATAGCACGGGAGAAAGAAAGATCCTCGATAATGCGACGGGGAAAGCCATCCCTCTTGCAGACAATGCGACTGAGTTGCTTAAGCCTACCCGCTCACCGGGCTTGCTGGCCGACCAGGCCAACACGCAGATAATTTCCGCGCAGCACCAGGCAATGATGAGCTCATCCATCGATATGCTGAAAGCAGCAGGGGCGAAAGTGGTATGAAGCTGAAAAGGATCTGTTCTCGTTTTAGCATTGCCTGCTTGCTTTGTCTGTGCGTGCCGCTGCTGAGTAGCTGTGGCCTGTACCAGAAGACAAAACAGGGTACACAGAGCGTGGCGAAAGCCATTTTATATCGCCAGGTGGAGACGTTGCACCTGAGCTTCGCAGCCAGGAGCGCCATTAACGCCGATGACGCGCAGCAGGCGATGTCGCTGCGTATCCGCGTCCTGCAACTGAGCGACCACAAGACCTTTGATAATACGGAGTACACCGACCTGCTGGCACAGCCGGACGTGGTACTGAAGGATTCACTGCTGACTTCGCGCCAGATCACGGTCAACCCCGGTCAGACGGTCAATCTCGATATTCCAATGGATGAAAAAGCGCAGTTTGTGGCGGTGGTCGGACTGTTCCGTAAACCAGACAGAACCCGTGGCACCTGGAAGCAGCTGCTGAGCCGCGATGATCTTGATCCGAATGAGTCGCGCGTCATTGAAGTCCGTAATAACACGCTGCTGCTGAAACCGGTGAAAGAATGAACGACCATGAGTTTCTGAAATATTTCGATGGCGAAATGCGCTGGCTGAAGGCGGCGGCGCGTGAATTTGCTGAACAACACCCGGAAGCCGGTCGGCGGCTGGGTATCGATCGGCTGTCTCACAAAGCTGATGATTCCGTTGAACAGCTGTTCCAGGGCTTTTCGCTGATGATGGCACAGCTGCGCCGTAAGCTGGATGACGATATCCCGGAGCTGACGGAGCCGTTGCTGGGCCATCTGCTGCCGATAGCTAACCGCACACAACCGTCGATGGCCGTGGTGGAGCTGACCCCGGAAATGGTCGCGCAGGTCAGGGATGTGGTGATCCCCGCAGGTACGATGCTGCTGACCCGGCCAATGGATGAGAGCGGTCTACGCTGCCCGTACCGCACAACGGACGAACTGGTACTTCACCCGCTAAAGCTGCACAACGTCCGGCGACAGTTTCACACAGACGGCCATCAGGTGCTGATGCTGCGGTTTTCGTTCAGCCAGTACGCCGACCCGTCACAGACGGATTTAAGCCAGATCCCGATTTATATCCACGGTGATCGCCCCTTACAGTCAATGCTGTACCTGGCCCTGACGCACCATGTCTCGCATATCACGGTACGCCTGCCGCAGACCGGCAATCTCGACCCGCAGCCGTTTCATGGCAAACTGTCATCGCGCTGGCAGCAGAACTGGTCGTCAGTCTGGCCGGAGAGCGACAGCCCGGCGCTGTGCGGTGAAGTTCGCCCGTTACTGGAATACTTCAGCTTCCCGGCCCGGTTTGCGTTCTTTACCCTGACGGGCATTGAATCGCTGCCGCTCGGGGAAGACTGTCAGCATTTTGAGCTGGAACTTCATCTGAGCAAGCCACTGAACCGGGATATTCCCGTGCCGGAAGATATTCTGCGTATCCACTGTGTACCGCTCATCAATCTGTTTTCGCTCAATGCTGAACCCCTGAAAGTGGAACCTGCAACGCTGGATTATCGGCTTCGGCCACACCGGCTTCGCGATCATCACACCGAAATTTACAGCGTGGATAAGGTGGCCGCGAGTGAGACGCTGGACAAGCGCCAGTATGTACCGTACCGGCAATTCCGGCACAAGGGCGGGATGTTGCAGCGTAAGGAGAGCTGGCCGGAACGGTACTTTCATACCCGTATCTGGCGCGGAGTAAGTGGTCTGCATGAGACGTTGCTGATGCTGGGCGGTACGTCTGGTGAGCAGGATCTTCACGAAGAAAATGCCACGCTGTTTATGAACATCACCTGTACCAACGGCAACTACCCGCGCATGACGCTTGATGCTGCGGTCTTTGATGGCGTAACCACGACCGGGAATCAGACGCTGCGCTGCCAGACCCGGCACGCGCCCTCGATGCCGTGTTACCCGCCGTTATCACAATTGCACCAGTGGCATATCATGGCGCTGCTGCATCCCCGCGCTCTGAGCCAGATGATCAGCGATGCCGAAAATCTTCGGGCGGTATTGCAGCTGTTTAACTGGACGGAAGATGACAACAACCGTCGCCGGATAGGGGGTATCCGAGAGGTCAACTATCAACAGGCGTTCAATTCTTCCCGTCACTGGCACGGAGTACGCATTCGTGTCGAACTGGATGAAACACAGTTTAGTGGTATGGGGGATGCGCGGTTATTCTGCGAATTGCTGGAGCAGTTCTTTACACAGTACGCCAGCGTTATTCGCTTTACGCAGCTGACAGTGGTGCTCACCGAATCCGGTACGGAATGGGAGTGGCCGGAGCGTCAGATTGACAGGGTACTGATGTGAACGACGCTGAAGACAAGAAAACGCTGCCGCCATTCTGGCTCGACAGAGAGGGTAACGATCAGACTGCCCGGTTCAATTTTTATCGCTTCTGTCAGTTGCTGGAAAAGGTGGGTGGGAAGTCACTGGGTACAGGTTTTTATCCTGAAAGTGACCCGGTGCGCTTCAGACCCGATCCCCATCTGGGGTTCCCGACCAGTGAGCTGAATCGTACCGAAACAGACCCGTATAACCCAGATGCCCCGCCGACCGTCAGGACAAAGTTCCTGGGATTGTACGGTGTGGATTCTCCGCTGCCGACTGCCTACATTGACGATATCAACCAAGGGCGGGAAGGGGCTGATGCAATGGCCGCGTTCCTCGATATATTCAATCACCGGCTGGTGACGCAGTTTTACCGTATCTGGAAAAAATACAGCTACCCCGCAACGTTTGAAGATGGCGGCACGGATAAGTTCTCCCGCAGCCTGATGGCGCTGACCGGCATTAGCCACAGCCGGGAACTGCCTGCTTCACGCCTGCTGGCAATTATTCAGCCGTTGCTGCATCCCACTCACACGACTGAAGGCGTGGCCGCAGTGATCCGCAGCCAGGCTCCAAATACACAGGTGAAGGTCATCCCGCATCACCCGGTCTGGATGCCGGTGGCTGAACGTGCGCGGCTGTCGATCAGCGGTGGTATGACGCTGGGAGAACGCCCGATTCTGGGGGATGAGGTCGAAGATGCAAACTACTGCATGCGAATTGAAATGAGTACCGAAGATGCCGAGGAAGCAAAGGGTTGGATGCCGCGCGGCCAGTTACGCAAGGATGTGTTTGAACTGTTGAAGGCCTATCTGGGATGCGATTACGATGCCAGCCTGCACCTGACTGTTCCGGTGCGTTTGCTGCCTCGTCCGAGGCTTGGCAATCCGGATCTCTTTTCGGGATACAACATTATGCTCGGTCTTCGCGATGACAATGAAGATCAGATGCCGCAGACGATGCGGATGAGGGTAGGGAAATTACGGGGGCGGGATTTTGACGAAGAGTAGTTTCTCTGGCTCTTAGGATTATTATCGAGCTGGCGGAGTCTGAAAATATTTCTCAATACTTTGATTTTATTGAATATTTATTAATTCAACTTTCATTGGTATACCTAAGCGTATACCAATGGCGATTTGCTGTAGTGTTTACTGTGGTTATGCAAACCTGTTTTTTTGAATGGAACGCATCGAAAAAAAGTTTTTTTGCATTTAACTGTTCACACTGTTCACCTCGGTTATTTATCATTTTATATCATGTGGTTAGGTGGTGATGAGTTGGTGAAGAGTGAACAGTCGACTCTTCACCTTTGTGATTTTTGCTCGTTCTGGATCCGCCCGCTCAGGAGATGCGCAGGGTGATAAAAAGTTTTTTCAGGTTTTATTGTTCACACTGTTCACCTCTGGTTTTTTATCAATAATTTCATGGTGATACAGGGTGAATATACGGTGAAGGGTGAACAGTGGATTGTTCACCTTGTGGCAATGGCCAGAAAGGAAAAGACCGGCTGTTGCCGGTCTGAGTGAGGTTATGTTGCTGCGGGTTCGTCGCACTTCGGCAGCCAGTCGCCGTAGCTTTCCTCTTTCAGCGACAGGTTGGTTTGTATCCCCTGCTTTGTGTGTCGCTTCTCATAATTCAGGCCGTACTCTTTCAGCATCATGGGCAGCCCCAGCCCGAACATTTTAAGGCTGAGCACGTTCCTGTAGCCGTTAGCCTCCATATAGGCCAGATACGCGTGATAGAGATATTTACGGTAATTACGCGGGATGATGCTGGCATTCCCCATAAACATCCCGTTGGTCTGCGGGAGCATTTCCAGATAGCCGCAAAAATCAAACGTCGGGTCAGCATCGCGCTTGATGTTGAGTGCCTCGTCGGAGTTCTGCTGCGACTGGAGCAGTGCGCGCGCTGCCATCGGGTCGCTGAACTTCTGCATAAGCTGGCGCACAATGACGGCCAGCTCGCGCGCAATTTTATCCCTGAGCTGCGGGTCGCGTTCCTCCGGCGCAATCTGCTCCGGGAAGTGAATAATCACCCGGCGACGTGACACACCGCCGCTGCGGTCGGTGAAGCGCATCGGGTTGTTGTTCACGGCCAGAATCACCGCCGGAATGTGTGTTGAGTACGGGTTCTGGTATTTCGGGTCAACCGAGACCGCATCGCCGCCGGTGATGGCCTTGAGTCCTGCCCCGTCACCACTCCATTTTTCCTGGTCAGGCAGACGGATAAGCGAGAAGCCAATCAGGGAGGCACGCTTGCGCGGGTCTTCCAGTGTGTCGATATCGGCTGACGTGGCGTTATCCTCCCCGGCGAGCAGGGTCGCGATTTCAGCCAGAATACTTTTGCCACTCCCGCCGGGACCGGTCACTTCGAGAAAGAGCTGCCAGTCGTAACGGTTCGCCAGCACCATAAACAGCGCGGCCAGAATCACGTCGCGTTTTTGTGGATTTTTGCCGGCTGCACGGTCGAGCCAGCGCCAGAAGTTCGGCGCGTGCGTCTCCAGCGTTTCCCCCTCCACCGGCGGGGTGAAATCCACATCGCACAAGGTGCGCAGCCAGTGCGATTTGTGGTGCGGGCTGAATACGCCGCTTTGAGTATCGAGTACCCCGTTGCGAAAGCCAATCAGACGGCGCGCCGGTGTATCCTGCTGCGGAATAATCAATTTCAGGGTCTCCACCACCGAGGCAATTTTCCCCGACGAGAATGGGGCGCGTAAGCGCTGGAATAAATCAGCCACATTCCGTGAAAAAGTGGCGGCAGGGATATTTTTCCAGATGCCGTTTTCATAGCGGGACAGGAGCTGGCCGTTCGCATCCACCGCCAGCGCTTCGCCGTAATGCTCATGCACCCGCAAAGCCTTGTCGCTGGCGCTCATGGCGGTAAATTCCGCCTCGCTCATGGTGTCGAATGGGCTTTGCGCCGGTGGCCGGATGGCGTCATAAATGGCTTTCCGCGTGGCCTCCTCGCCGTACTGTATAAACGCATCATTCCAGTCACCGAACACCGGCGGCAGGGCAACAATGCCCTCACAGGCATCTGCGGCCGCAGCGGCTTTACTCTGGCCGTCGCCGTTAAGGTCACGGTCGGCAGCGAGCACAATCTGACAGGCCGGATATTTCTGACGGGCAAGGCTCGCCAGAGAAAAGAGGTTCACGGAGGACAGCGCCACCATGACGGTTTCCCCGGTCAGGTGATGCACGGTGAGTGCGGTCGCATAACCCTCTGCAATCCACAGGCGTTTTCCGGCCTGTTTTTTCCCTTCGATGATATGACATGCCCCTTTGACCTGACCGCCTTTCAGGGTGCGTTTGAGACCGTCAGCATTGATAAGCTGAAGGTTAACCAGTGCGCCGGTATCGTCATACAGCGGGACAACCACATCACCGGTGCGGAACGTCACGCCGCCGGTTTTATGCATGACGGTGAGCGTCAGACATTCCTGAGCGGGGAAACCCTTGCGGGTGAGGTAGGCGTTGCCGGTGGCCGGTCGGATTTTCTCCATGAGCCTGACGGCCAGCGCGGCCGCCGCTTTGCGGTCGGCCACAGTTTCAGCCTCTGCGGCCGTAATCACTTCCGGGGCAACCGGCGACAGATTGCCGGTCACGGCGTTCACCTTCCCGGCAGCTTCTGACGGGGTCACGCCAAACACTTTCTCTACCAGCTTAAGCCCGTCACCTGCGCCACACTGATTACAGAACCACGTGCCGCGCCCCTCTTTATCGTCAAAGCGAAAGCGGTCAGAGCCACCGCACACCGGGCAGGACTGATGGCGGTTTTTAATCACCTTCACACCCAGCGCAGGGAGAATGCGCGGCCAGTGGCCGCACGCCTGTTTTACCGTTTCTGTTACGTTCATTTTCATGGTTGTTTTCTCCCTCAGTGCAGTACCGGTGCGGTGATATGACGGGCGCAAAGCTCATCCATCACGGCCAGCCCGAGAAAGGACAGCGACGGGGCAGCTTTCAGTGGTCCGGCTTCCATTAAATCTTCCAGCAGGGCACAGGCAATCTGACGGCCTTTTTCCTCGCCGTGCTGGCGCAGGTAGAAGCCCTCCAGCTCGGCGGCAATGGCGCTTTCCAGCGCGTCGAGGGTGAGGTGCGGGTAGCGGTGCTGGCGTTCGCACAGGGTCAGCCAGGCACAGGCCACGGCGCGACGATACAGCGCGGCGCGTAATACGGGTGGTAATGGCTTTTTCATACGTTACCCTCCCCGGTCAGCCACTGCTGATTGCAGCGTTCGACCACACTGTCGAGCTGGGCGGTCATGAGGTAAATCACGGAGGTGAGCTGTAAGTGCTGCGCCGGGTCACGACGAACGGTGGCGCAGTCCTGCACCTGCATCAGGTCGCCGACGAGCTGGCCGACATTGCGCATATGCTCCAGACATTCGAGGTCACGGGCGGTAATGGTGGTGTGTTTCATGCGCGCACCTCCGCAACCGGCAGACGGCCAGCAAACGAGAGAACGTAATCGCGAACAAGAGAAAGGCGCGCGGCGTGCTCATCACCGGCAACGGTGCGAAGCATACAAATACGGGGGGTACGGTCTGCGCGACGAACGGCAGCAAACACAAAGACAAACTGCGGATGTGACGGGGTGAGGGTCGTGGCCATAGTGGCAACCTCCAATAAGTAGCGGTTATCGCCACCACCAGAGCTGCAAATCTCATGGGTGGTAGCCCGGATGGGGTTTGCAGTACCGGCCTTATTGGAAACCGGCCAGCCCGAAGGCTGCCCCACCCGGACCACCATTATCTGACAGGAGCCACGGTGTAAGCACCACAGCCCGAAAAATAGGTGTGTCTGAGCAACGACATAAAAAAACACGCTCGGCGCGTGTTGTGTCGCCAATAAGTTACACGGGCTGCAAATCCCGGCTGCCGATTTTGCGACAGCGGGAAAACTATACCTGGAAACGGCGAACGGAAGCAAGCCAGAAAAAGGGGCTTTTTGCTGAACGGCCATCATCATGCGTCATAGCCCCGGTTGCGTTCGGCAATGCGATCCGCCATCCATGCAGTAATTTCAGACTGCGCCCACGCCACGTTTTTTCCGCCGAGGGAGATTTGTTTCGGGAAGGCTTCCCGGCTGATGAGGTCGTAAATGGTCGAGCGGGACAGGCCGCACAGATGCATCACTTCGGGCAGACGGATAAAGCGTTCATGAACGGTATCAGAAACCGGCATCAGCGGCGCGGCAGGGGCAGAAGACGGGGAAGAAAAAGCAGTGTGCATCGGGCTACCTCACAAAGTCCATACAGTGCCGGTCGTGTCCGTCCGGCTTCGGGTAGCTCTCTATTTTGTGAATATTTTCCCTCAGGGCAACAAGTCATTTTGTACTGCTCCACCACACAACAGAGCGTTTTTTATACAGTGGCAAACGTTGGCCGTTTTTTGGTAAATGTTGGCAAACCGGTGGCCCATTCATGATTGCTTTTGTTTATATATTTCTATTTTTTAATCGCTAAAAAGTCTAAGTAGTTGACTGGCTGAACAAACTGAAAGGTGAACAGTGGTGAACAGACGGTGAACAGTCAGACCCTCAACTGTTCACCCTTTAACTTACTGTATTACTTATATTTTTATTTAAGGTGAACAGTGGTGAATAGTTATAAGTAAAAAAACAAACGGTGAGTAAGGTTTTCCTGCGACCTTTCTCTGGCCAGCCGGTTTTTAAGGTCTGTTTGTGCCAGCACTCTGACAACGGCAATGAATCGTGTTGTTGTGCAGGAGGCGTCAGAATCATTTCAGGTTGAACACACGGAGAGCCTGAACATGAAACCCGAACTCATTATCAAAGCCATGCAGACCGTTATCAGTAAACAGGATGAAGGCGCGGAACAACGTATTGCCGGTGCACTGACCGCACTTAATGAAGCAAAAGACGCACACACGGCCAGCATGGGAAAACTCAGCAACATTGAGGCTTCCATTCAGCGTTGTGAGCAGGAACGACAGACCGCGCTCAGTGAAAGTGCACAGGCCGAACAGGACTGGCGCAGCCGCTTTCGAACTCTGCGCGGCAACCTCACTCCTGAACTGAAAGCTGAACACAGTAAACGTATCGCCAGCCGCGAACTGGCTGATGAGTTCACCGGTCTTATTACCGAGCTGGAGAAAGACAAAAGCCTCGCCATGCTTGGTGCATGCTCCTCCGGTACGGCTTATATCAGCGCCCATGAAAAAGCGTTCACCACTTACGCCAACAGCGAGTGGAAGAAGGCGTTAGCCGGTATCAGCCCCGCACTGTTACGTGCCTTTCTGTTGCGTATACGGTCGCTGGAAATGAGCGGAGAAACCTCGCCGCGTGCGACCGTGACCCGCGAGCTGGGTGATGCCCTGAATCTGCAGTCAGCCCTGTATCATTTTGATATGGAGCAGGAGCCGGTCCTGTCCGTAACGGGCATGAATCGCCCGGTCATAACCGGGGTTGATATGGCGCTGTTAAGAAGCCCGGCCAGACGGATGAAGCTTGCCGCTGAACTGGCCGCAAAAGACCACGAACAGCCAGAGGGCTGAATTATGTTTCACTGTCCGTTCTGCAAAAAGACCGCGCACGTCCGTACCAGCCGGTATCTGTCGGAAAACGTCAAACAGCGTTATCACCAGTGTACCAATATAGAATGTTCGGCCACTTTCCGCACCATCGAGTCGGTTGACGGTGTGATACGTGCCGCACCGGAAAAAACCGACCCCGCCCCGGTGACGCCACCGCCGCCGCGTAAAGTACAGGGCTGCTACAGCTCGCCGTTCCGGCATTAATCAGGAGAGAGACTCGTGACCACTGTGACCATACAGCAGGCCTTTGAGGCCTGTCAGACGAACAAAAATACCTGGCTGAAACGTAAAGCCGAACTGGCAGACCTTGAACGGGAATACCGTGAACAGCTCCTTGCCGGTGACGAACAAATCCCGCGCAGAATGCAGGATTTGCGCGACAATATCGACGTGAAAAAATGGGAGATTAATCAGGCCGCCGGTCGTTATATCCGCTCACATGAGGAAGTGCAGCACATCTGCATCCGCAACCGGCTCCATGACTTTATGCAGCAGCACGGCGCGGAGCTGGCCGCCACTCTGGCACCTGAGCTGATGGGGTATAACGAACAGCTTCCCGCAGTAAAACAGAGCGCCATGCAGCACTCGGTTGATTATCTGCGTGAAGCCCTGTCGGTGTGGCTGGCCGCAGGTGAAAAAATTAATTATTCCGCGCAGGACAGCGACATTTTAACGGCCATCGGACTCAGGCCTGATGCGGCTTCGCGGGATGATAATCGCGAGAAATTCACCCCGGCACAGAACCTGATTTACACCCGCCGACGTGCAGAACTGACTGCACGGTAGCACGCGAAAAAATCCCCGAAAATTCCGCTATTTTTCCCGAAAAAAGCCATGCATCCATAAGGTGCATGGTTTTGCATGCAAATCCCCGTATTTTTTATCCCACGCAACACCAGTACCGGCGCGGCCTGAGACGGTTCATGCATCTGCATTAAAAGCGACCTCTTAAGCGGGCAGGCGTGGCGGGGAGAGCATTGCGCGCCAAGCGATATATAATTAATTAATGAAGAAGGATAGAATTAACCATATAGCCATAAAAAAGGATGCGTGTGATGAAGGCGAGTGATATGCAGCACTTATGTAATATAGCCAGAGAGCTTGTTTCTGATGGCAAGTTTGAAAAGGCGTATGAGTTCACGTTGCAGATTTATAAATCCCTTGACGAAAATATCTTTGGGGATAATTACTATATACTTCTTTATAATATGGCTGCGAATTTTGTTGATATAGGAGGAATGCAACCGAATAAAGAGGCTTCTCTGCTAGGCTATAACTTAATGAATGAGCACTTTGACTCTTTTTCTAAAATTATGGATGAATCTACGCTCTATTATAACCTAGCAAACGCAAAGTCAAACTTGGTTGAAAAAGGCAGTGTTTTTAAACAAACGTTTACAACAATTGAGGATATGGTGGATGTAAAAAATTTATACTGGAAGGCATTTAAATTACTCGGTGATGATAATACTATATATAGCAAAGAACTGAAGGTCAATTTAGCAAACTCACTCAAGCAACAGTTTAGAGTTGTAGAGTCTATTTCATATTATGATGATGTTATTTCCTCGGGGGAAGATATACCGCAAGCATGGATTAACAGGTCTGAAGCCTTAATGCTATTGCTGCAACTCTCTGGTTCTCATACTATAAAGCATATAAGAGAGATTAGACTTGGATATATGAAAGCAATTGAATCAACAGAGATGCCACCGCCATGGAAACCACACTTTCAATCACGTGCTGAAAAACTCACGGAAGATATAATCGAAATGTCGGGAAAACCATTTTTTGAAAAAGAAGATGAGCTTGATGAAAAACAGACGCTAGAAGAATATAGCAAACTTAATAATTATCAAAAATTCGTTTTAGATAACCACTTTGTTCTTTCTGAGCATGGGGTGTATTGTCCTTGCGTAGTAGGGGCTAAAGATAACCTAACAATATTACCAACACATAATGGTGTTTCTGGTGATTTTATTATTCCCATGGAAATGGTTTTGAATAGGCTAAAGTCTGAATATGCTTTGGCAAGGCGCTCGTTATTCGAGTATGAGTACATGGAGGAAGTTGATGATGTGGCCTGTTATTCAGAGTTGTATAACGATGAAGTTTTAAATGTTGGTGTTGAGAAGATAAGAAATGCATTTCGTATATGTTTTGGTGTATTAGATAAAATAGCTATTGCAATATGTGAGTTATACGATGTTTATCCAGCCAATAAAATAGTGTACTTTGAAAATTTTTGGCAATTAAACCAAAATGGGCGAAGGGATAAGTTTGAAGAAATAAAAACTCCAGCTTTACTGGCTTTATATAGTCTAGCTACTGACCTAAATGATAGAAAGAATGGTGAATTATCCTTTTATAAGGATTGGAGAAATGATTTGGAACATAATATAGTGATCGTTCATAAAGATTGCGAGCCTTTAGATATATATAATTCCTACGGTTACATGAAGAATATTAGGTTGATATCGGAGTCTGATTTTACTAGACATTTTAAAGTGTTATTGCAAATAGTACGCTCAGCAATTTTTCTTTTTACCTTTATGGTAAGAGAAGAGGGGGGTAAAAGTAACAAGGATTCATTTTTGATATCAAACTCACTAGATTGGAAAATATGAAAACATTACGTTGCAAGTATATCTTGTATTCGTTCAACTTTGACCTGACACACCTCTGGCACAAAGCCCCAATCTCATAGGCGGTTCTATGCCAGGGGCTGAAAGTCTGTCTCTGGTAACATACACTTATTATGTTATATTGAGAAAATCTGGGATATTAGCTGGTTCAAGGTCAAAAATATATTTAATGATTCCGGCTTTTAGGTTCTCCTCAATTCCTTTCCTGAAATCTAGAATACTTGAGATTGTTGCATCATGTTGTAAATGATGTCGCCAGTGAACATCTTTTTCTCGACTATGAAAAGATAACAATCGGGTTAGAGCCATATGTGCGAACATTCCTGATTGTTCATCGATTGTATAATGGGCAACCACGTGGGAATCAGAATATGATTCTTTCGTAGAAAGATCCCAAGAATGAAATAATTGCTGAGCAATTGGTGACAGATCCCTTATTTGTTCATTTCTTCCGTTAGTGAAGTAAACATCATCTATGACGGTATGCCAGTTTTCTTGTGTCCCTTCATCTGTTTCAATGGTTTCAATAATATTTTCTTTCTTGAAACTTATATGAACACCTGAATTAACTTGTGGAGTGTAGGTGAAGTCACCTAAAACTTTACTCATTAAGCTATTACACATTGCATCATTGAAATTAAGGTTGAAATTTGTTTTTGCCTTTGTAAATAAATCTAGATCTACCAGGCTCCAAATTCCATGTCTTCTCCAGGCAATTAAAACGGGCAGCCCTAATAATTGGCCGTAAGCTCTTAATCTGGACACGTAATCTGGACGAAAAGACAAAACATTTCCCATGTAAGATTTAACTTCAATCAAAACAGTAGTCTTGCCTGCGCCACGCACATTAAAATTTGCTAGTAAATCTGGAACCTGAAAAGTCTTGTTAGAAGTAGTTGGATACTGCTGTTGATCCAATTTATGGACTAGGTTGCATTGACCTAGCCAACCACAGATAATCGAAAACTCGTCTTCTAACGGGAGGCCAATATTAAGTCTATTTACACGTTCAGCGATAGCCTTAGCGTCAGCCTCCCAACCCAGTTGCTCTAGAGATTCATGTATAAGTCTCTCTAAATCTGTCGGCTTATCTTTCAAGGTAGCTCCCTATAGGTTTAGTTCGAACTCAATAAGTTATATGTCATTAACATATTACAAAGTTATACCATTATCGCTTAAAGCCGATCATCATGTAAGAATACATTATATCCGTGGCAACGGTTAGTGCTAACTCACAGATATACTGAGCAAAAATTTTTAATGATTTACTTTATCTCCCCACCAATCCATCAACTCAACTCTTTGAAGTAAATAAGTTGAACGGTTGTAAGCTTTTCGAACTTCATTTTTGTCTGAGTGTGCTAATGCTGCTTCAATAACATCAGAATTAAATCCGGCTTCATTGAGTGCAGTACTTGCGATGGACCGTAACCCGTGAGCAACTAATTTCCCACCATAACCAATACGCTTAAGTGCGGCATTAGCAGTCTGACTATTCATTGGTTGCTTAGGGTTATTTCTGCTGGGAAAAACATGTTCACGGTGAGCGCTGATTGGTTTCATCACTTCCAGAATATCTAACGCCTGAGGAGATAGTGGGACTATGTGCTCACGCTTAGCTTTCATCCGTTCGGCAGGAATTGTCCAGAGCTTTGCATCAAGATCGATCTCTGCCCACCGGGTACTGGAAGCCTCAGAAGGGCGCACAAGGGTCAGGAGTTGCCATTCGATTAGACAGCGAGTCGGAACAGACAGATTTGACATGACTAAAGAACGCATCAGCTTCGGCAATTCTTCTGGCCGCAACGTCGGCATGTTTTGCTTTTTGGGCTTCTCAAAGGCCATGCCAACACCGGATGCTGGATTAGCATCAATCAGACCAGTGTTTACGGCATAAATCATGATTTCGTTAATGCGCTGCACCAGTCGACGTACAGTCTCAAGCGCCCCACGTGCTTTTATTGGCTCAAGGGCTTCAACCAAAGTTCGGGCTTTGATTTGCTGAACGGGGATCTCACCGATGGCAGGGAATACATCTTTCTCCAGTGAACGCCAAATGTCTTTTGCGTAATCAGGGGTAACGCTTTTGCTTTTGAGATGGAACCAGTTAGCGGCGACCGTTGAAAAAATACTGTCCAGAGCGATTTGCTGCTGTTCCTCTGCAACTTCGGCCTGAATTTGCGGGTCAATTCCGTTGGCTAACAAGGCAAGGTAATCCGCTCTTAACCCTCGGGCGTCAGCAAGTGAGAGGGCGGGGAAAGCTCCTAGCCCCATCATTGTCCGCTGTTTTGTCGCCGGACGTTGATAACGGAAACGCCAGAGCTTTTTCCCGCTGGTTTTCACTATCAGGAAAAGGCCATCGCCATCATGCAGCGTTAGATCCTTCTCTAACGCTTTAGCGCGCAGAACTTCGGTGTTGGTCAGGGGGCGTGTTGTCCGTGCCACTGTGGCCGCTCCTTCATGAATTGGTATACGCTTTTAGGTATACATCCTACCGTATACCTAAACGTATACCAATAATCACCGGATTTAGCCGGATGTTCTCGGACAACTACAGACACAAAAAAGCCCGCAGAGCTTGTGCTATGCGGGCTTTCTGTACTTCACCGGACGTATCCGGATCATCATTTGGTGGGCTGGCGTCCCTGTGATTAACCATTCATTCCATTGATTTTTAATATTATTTAAACCTTGAATTTTATGTGTGGTTCTAAAAAGGAACCATAAATCGTAATGGTATGGGTTCACACGACTAGCGGATTGGAGAATTGTATCAAAAGGAAACAAATTCTTCAGTTCAACTCCCTGCTGGTAGCTGAACTGCGCAAGCAGGATCTGCTTTTCACCGATTAGTGAATGCGGTAGTTTTTCAGCAAAACTGAATTCTATCCGTAGGGCAGTACCAGCATAGGTGGAGAATGGATTTTGAACAACTGGTCACCAGAGCATACAAAAGACATAAAGAGTTGGTTTAAGATTGATACATATCGCAAATTTGAAGACCTCTCATTGCTCCAGTTTTACCATGAGATATGGGCTCGTAACTTGTTCTTTAAGGAGTATCGGGAAGAGTTTGAAAGCAGAACTCTTATGGGTTACTTCTCAAAAATTTTCAGTGGCAATCCTTTTTTAATTGAAGAAGGGCAACTGGGATACATGACTCCTGCCAACAAACTTTTTCAGCCTCCCCATTTTTTTCTAACAACTCTTGATCGCCTTGCTGAAACGAGCATCATTGCTATGCAACGCGGAGGTTTTGTTTGGGATGGTGATGACAATTATTCAATAAACAGAGATCTTCGGGAAGAATCACTTTCAGATATTATGCCAGATCAATTTTCACGAACAGTCATGTTCGAGATTGATTTGGCAAGTGGCACAGACGAAGAGATTGCAGAGTCGCTTAAAGCTGCATTACCGCAGTGGCGTAAAATCAAAGGTATCGGACCAGATCCTTTAGAATCAGTTCGCTTTGGGTATGGAACTATCAAGAAACTCATCAGTTATCGTGTGATACCTATGCTGGATATCCTGGTGTGGGCAGCCGTTAAAAAAATCCGTGTCTCTGACGACAGGTTATCCAGATTGCTATATACAGACGATGACGAAGAAAGCGAAATGAGGCAGTCTAGCCAAATCAAAGATACCGACAGGCCTTTGGCTCTTAAATCCTGCACAACTGACTTTATCCGACAATTCCATTACTTCATGAACAAAAATAGCCATTTGAAGCAAATGAAAGTCTCTGATGTAATGAAACTATCGGATTAGGATTACATTTATAACTATTTGTTTTAATTGTGAAAATTAACTAAAGGCATCATTATGAGTGGTGCTTTTTTTTGCGATTTTTACTTTAAACCGGGCATTTTGACACTTGCTATAAAACGGGGGAATTTCAGCTACTCTCAAGTTCCCCTTTTCTGTACGGCACCAACTTTGAGAAAACCATCCTGCATAGCTACGAAGAACCTCCGCTTCAGGAGCATCGCTCTTTTCTTTTCCCAACTGTTCGTATAGTGACTTCACCGCAACGACAAGGGATAACGAAATGAAAAATCAAGCAACCCGCCTCATACGCCTACCAGAAGTTCTCGAACGAACTGGCTACGGAAAAGCCTGGATCTATCGTCTGATCAACGATGGTAAGTTTCCTGCCCCTGTCAAAATTGGAAGTCGTGCAGTAGCTTTCGTTGAAAGTGAGATTGATACCTGGATTCAGTCTGTAATCAAAACAAGCCGCAATAATGTCGCTTAATAAAACTGGGAGACATTTTATGAATATCGAAGAATTTGTGAGTGAAGATAACCATATGTGTAATCTGGGTCAGGAACTTTTTTGTGAAATTTTCGAACCCGGAGCGATTTACGATTTACCTGATAATGAGTTTAACAGAAAGATTGTTTACTGGTTAAGCCAGTATTTAGTGGGGAATCTAAGAGAACCGCTAGATTCGATCTCTGAGCTTAATGCTTGCAAACAGATATATGTTTACGAGACCTGGTTATCTCTAATTAAATGTCCTGATGAAATTAGGAATTTATCGAAACGGATAATTCGATATCAGATTGGGCTGAAAACTCTTTTATAAAAATGTAAAGTTTGGTCCCATATTTTGGCATAAAACCTTACAGAATAACTTACATTATTTTGGTTGCCGTTTATTAGCAAGGCAGTGAGATAGTTTTCGAAGTATTAGGTGTACATAATATATACTAGATCTACCAGAGGATAATTTGACAGGAAAAATCGTCTATCTCACTGTTATAATTAAATAAATGATTCTAACGATTCAAATAAATTTGTAAATCTACGAAATGCTTATTATTAATATATTGGAACTATACTTTTTGTAATGTTTAGGAGGAAAATATGTGCAGTATTTGTGTAGATTCGTTTATGTTCGAAAATGGTGAGAGATATTGTCATGTTGTAAATAAAGAAAATGGTGAGCCATTGTACTTTCCAAACTTGTATATAACAACACAAGTCAGGAATCGATCAGAGTCCATATCAACAATGAAGGTTATTGCCGGTAGCATTTCATTGTTATATCGATTCTTTATGAGGAAAGAGATCAATATTGATGAAAGAATTCAGAAAAGGATATTTCTGGCTAATCATGAAATTGATGATTTGATTGAGTTTACTTCATTTAATTTTAAAAATGGCGGAGAAAATGATTTTGGTGTTTCAAATGTCAAAAAACCAACTAAGTATTTTCGGATTACAACAATAGCTAACTATCTGGAATGGCTATGTAAAATACTTCTTTCTCATACAGGTCAGAAAGATACAATCAAAGAGATACTTGTTTTCATTAACAACATAAAAAGAAAGAAACCAAGAAACAATGACAAATATGTTATGGATATCGAAAAGAGCTTAGACAAAGCTCAACTGGATTCTTTGTTTAGCATTCTTTCGCCAGGAAGTAACTTGAATCCGTTTACAGAAACAGTACAAAAAAGAAATAACCTAATATTCCTATTATTACATTGCTTTGGCATGAGAGTCGGTGAACTTTTGAATCTGCGAATTGGTGACATAGATTTTGCAGAATCAACAATAGCAATAAGGAGAAGAGCAAATGATAAAACAGATCCGCGAGTTTATCAGCCATTAGTGAAGACTTGTGAGAGAAAATTAATTGCTGATGCGAACCTTATATATGAAATTTCAGATTATATCTTGAATGATCGTAGGAAAGTTAAAAATGCTAATAAGCATGACTTTCTGTTTATTACCTATAAGGAAGGGAAGACTCAAGGGCAACCGCTATCATTTTCTTCATACCATAAAATAGTGAGTGTTGTTCGTCAATCATCCTCACTTCTAAGTGGATTAACAGGCCATAAATTACGACACACATGGAATTATGAGTTCTCGAAAACAATAGATAAGGCTAAGGACATATCCGACGAAAAAGAGCAACAAATCCGTTCTTATCTAATGGGATGGCTACCAGGTTCAGACACTTCAATAATCTATAATCGCAGGCATATTTTTGAGCTATCGAAAAAAACTGCACTTGAGCAGCAAGATCAACTATTCAAAGGAGGATTTAATGAATAATTTAATTAAACAAAACTCTGATAAAATGTCAATTCATGAACAAAAAATCGTCACTTTGATTGAGAGTAATGGAATCAATATTAGAAACTTAATATGTGTTATGGACGAAAGTTTGATTTGTGGGTTTGTGAATACATTACAATATTATTTTTGTAGTAAAAGCCATTTGCATGTAAAAACAATAGTTAAAAATATGAAGGATTTTGTTAACAATGTTTCTCCTAATTACATTGATGATAAGGTTCTAATTGAATATCAAAATAAGCAATTATCAAAAGCCCCAGCATCATTTCGTGTTTTACGGCCATTTTTTACTAAATGGTTTGAATCAGGATACCCTGGAATAGATGAAAGTGCTGTTGAAATAGCAAAGCATTTTGACCTAAGAATAAAAAAATCTGGTCAACCTATATTACAAGATGATCCAACTGTGGGGCCACTGACTAAAGAGGAACACACTTCCTTGATCAAGGCTATGAGTCACGCATATAGCATAGGTGAACTGTCATTGTCAAATTATGCGATATCGCTATTAATAAGTCTTACCGGTAGAAGACCTCAGCAGTTAGTTATGTTGAAATATAAAGACCTTCTTCAAAAGAACTTAGATAATGGTAAAGTAGAATATTTAATTTCAGTACCACGAGTTAAACAAAGGGGTAAACAACTACAATATCGAGAACTGCCAATAATCTCAGAGGTTGCATCAATTGTTCAACTTCAAGCTAATCATTCCGTGAGGCTTGTTGAGCAAACCCTTGGCAAAACCCTTGATGATCATGCCAAAAGCAAGGTTCCAGTTTTCTTGAACGAGAAAAAACTTCTTGATTTAGTCATAATAGATTTTAACTTCCTGGAGGTTAATAAAATATACGCAAAACCAACAATTGCTAATAGAGCTTTGAAGAATATTGTTAATACTGGGAAGTTAATTTCAAACCGTACAGGATCGCCACTCAATGCTACTCCTCGCAGGCTTCGTTATACAATAGCAACTATGCTGGCTAAGGATGGTCATAATGCCAATACTATAGCTGAATTGTTGGATCATTCTTCAACTTCAAGTACGGGAATTTATATTAAAAATCTTGCTGAGAGTGTTGAAAGAATTGATTCCGCTGTTTCAGAACAATTGTCATTTGTCGCTGAAATTTTTATGAATGGAATAAAGTCAAAAGAGATAACGAATTTCAAGTTTTGCTCTTCGAGAAAATGCCAAAGTCAGAATTTAAATGTAAGTTTCCCTTGTAATGAATGTGCTTTCTTTATGCCAGTTGATATTGACGAGGTAAATCCCCGATGAACAATATTATTTTATTTAAATCTAAAAAACAAATTACGGCAGAAAACAATTATAATGAATTCATAAATTTTTGCCGCGATCAACTATCAGGGCTCACCCAAAATCAGGATTGGGAACAATATGTCTGGAAAGGGTATGTAACCTTTAGAAAGATAGGGGTTGGACATAAGGTGTTTAACTCCAAAGATGCAATGCATGAAGATTTTCTCGATTTTGCAAAAGCATATATCAGATATCAACACTCATTGAAACCCTTGAAAAATTATGGGATTACAATGATGGCTTTGAGATGTCTCGAACAGGCTCTTTTGCAAGTTCTGAACAGTGGTCTCATTTATAATGTTACAGCCGTTGTTTTTGATGAGGCAATGCAAATCGGAAGTAAATATTTTGAAGGTAATGTTCTCGCTCAATGTGGGATACAGCTTGAAAAATTATCAAAATTTCTATGTGAACATAACCTTGTGAAATCAGGGTACATATCCTGGAAAAACCATGTGAAGCAGAAGGTCAAAAACAACTATCTTCCTGAGATTGAGGACTATCACAGAAACGATAAGTTACCAGATGAATCAGCATTACTTGCTATTGCTGATATTTTTTCTAAAAATGATGAGCTACTGAGTCCAAGGGATAAATTTACCAGTTCAGTATTTGCACTTCTGCTTTGTTGTCCGAGCAGAATTTCTGAGATTTTAGCTTTACCTGCTGATTGTGAGATTACACAAAAAGATGAGAAGGGTATCGAAAGATATGGTCTGAGATTCTATTCGGTTAAGGGGTATGGCCCTAATATCAAATGGATTCCACGGGTTATGGCACCAGTTGCAAAGAAAGCAATTAGAAGATTACTTTCCTTATCACAAAATGCAAGAGCACTTGCTCAATGGTGCGAAAAATACCCTGATAAATTTTACCGGCATGAACTTTGTCCAAAAGTTGATGATAATTCAAAGTTGACAGTTGTACAGGTTTGTCATGCACTTGGTTACCATTTACATGATCATAAATCATGCGTTCTAAAAATTAAAAGAACGAGTTTGGATGGTGGGAAAAGTTTCTTAAATTCCAATGATTATAACTATTCATTGAGTGAGTTATGGGAAATGATTAGCTCTGGTATTAGCAGAGATTTTCCATGGTATGATGAAGAAAAATCCATAAAATTTAGCAATGCCTTATGTTTACTGAATTATCGCCAATTCTCGTTATCCCGAATGAGTGATATCTATTCATTTTATAAACCTACTAAAGCATTCTTTTTTGGTGACATACAAAGTAAAAGAAGTTTTGAAGTGGGGTATAAAAATATTTTCGCCCGACACGGATATTATGATACTGAAGGTCAGCCACTGCTTATTCGCTCACACCAACCACGACATCTTTTAAACACAATAGCTCATTATGGTGAAATGTCTGAACTGGATATAGCTAAATGGTCTGGTCGTGTCAATGTGAATCAGAACAGAGTTTATAATCATGTGTCAGAAGAAGATATGTTAGATAAAATCAAAACTATTAAGTTGAGCATGAAAAATTATTGTCAAAGGAAGTCAATACCCACAAATGAATTGACAGTTGATTTTGATAACCTGAATCAAGGAGCAATTCACTTAACAGAATTTGGCTACTGTGTGCATAACTATTTAGTTCGTCCTTGTACTAAAATCAATGAATTTATAGAATATGATAATGAAACACTGGAAATGAAATCAATAGATAGAATTAGACTTGAATCTATCCGAGAAAAAGTAACAAAACTGAAGAGTATAACGCAGACTGCTTATGAAAATGGTGATTATGGTGCAGACAAATGGCTGCAACACCATGAGAAAAATTTGGAAAGAATTAATAAGCTTTTGAATAATTAAAATAGGAGATACTTATGGCGAAACATTTGAACAGGAGTGAAATAAAGGCAATTACACACATTATATTGACTTGGGACGGCAAAATCACATGGAGTGATTTATGTGAATCAGTTTATAAGAATTTAAACAGAACTATCACAAGGCAATCTTTAAGTGCTCATGATGAAGTTGTTGAAGCATATAGAACAAAGAAAAATTTGTCTAATTTGAAAAAATCTGGCCTTAAAAAGCCAGCTAATTTAACGATTGCGGCACAACAAATAATAAATCTTAAAGCCGAAAATGAAATGTTGAAAAAACAGAATAATAGATACAAAGAGCAGTTTAGCTATTGGCAGTATAATGCTTATAGACATGGTCTCACTATGGAACAATTGAATAGGCCATTTAATAAAAAATAATATTTGATAGGTTACACCTATTGACAAGTTAAATAAATGCGATAAATATAAATATATGGTCAGGATGACTATTTCAATTATGCAAGGATGCATTTTATGGACAAAAACATCATCAATTCAGAGTTTACTCTGGAAGAGCAACTTATCATTATCGTCGATAAATATATCTCAAAACGATACCAGCCAGGTGATAAAAGTTTCTCATATCAACTTTACCTAGTTTTTGTGGGATACCATTTAAAATATTTCTACCCTAAAAGGATTTATTCCAAATCTAATCGTAATATTGATAATATTATGACAATGTTTAGTTCTGTATACAAATGTCTTACAAGTACTTTGTTACAGCGATTAAACAATAAGGAAGCTGTTATCAGAGAGCTAAACTCCCTTGTGAATTACATTGATAATAACCAGAACCAGACAGAAGATATTTATAATACTTTTAAAGCACAATATGAAATGAAAGTAATTGAGGGAGAGTTAACCCATGAAGTTCGCGTGAGAACCGTCAGGTTATAGGCAATAAAAAAGCCCCTATGCAGGGGCTAAAAGAGACTTCTTGATATAGAATACTACTGAACTTCTTTCCAGACACCATCAGCTTTCACAAGCTTAACAGGCTTTGTCTGTTTCATATTGCTAATCGAGGCATCGACAATGCAGTTATAAACATTATTTGCTTCTTCTGTGCAACTTAGTTTCTTAACATAATCTATTCTTAAAAGATCTTTTTCGGGAATACTTGAGTTCAGAGCTTTCATACTTGCATTTGATCTATCTACAACACTTTTGAAAGCATTGTATATGTCTTTTTCAGAAGGTTCGGAATTACAGGCTGTTAATAGAAAAGTAGAAAGGATAACTGCGAGAATTGAGTATGTTTTCATTTTCTTGTCCAGGAAACGATTAATTAAGAATGCCAGATTTTGTATTGTTATTATCAGTAGAGAATGTCCACTTGCTTACGGTTTCTCCATTGAAGTCGATTTCGAGAGTTTTAGACTGAGTCTGGGAGCCGCCAGTTAGCAAACCGACAACAGGGATAAAAGTCGAGGCATTGAACTGATTGTTATACATGAAATATCTCCATTGCTCGTTGCCATCGTCAAGAGTCGTTCTGGTGTCAGGCTCACCAAGTTGAGCAAGTAGCTCTGCCTTAGTTGTTTTGTTTTTAATTATTTTCGATTGTAGACTTTGAGCCGTTTCATTTTTGATTTTTTGGTTGCCGGATGTAGAACAGCCAGAAATTGAAAATATTGCAATAAAAAAGGATGTAACAATAAATTTATTCATTTTATCTTCCTTATTATATTTGGATAGGGTTAGCTTTTATGTGTGAAGACGGCTCTGTGTGCAAATTTCTTAGGTAAATAAAATCTTAAAAAAATTGCTGAGGCAAAATAGATAACGACAGTTAATATAAAGCTTTGACTGATAGCGAATATGAGGAAAGCAATCGCTAACAGCACAATTCCTATTAGTAAAGCAAGCCACGGTGAAACAACACCATAGTTAATTGTTGCGTGACAGCCAGTGCAGACACGTACTCCGAACTGGCTCTCTTTAAAGCAAAAAGGACACTTTATTATTTCGTTTTTCATAGCTATCCCAATCTGGAAGATTAAATGCTGTTTGTAGGGATTCTCGATGACCGGCTCACTTTAGTAAAATTGCTTGTACCGATCGATGATCGACACTTGATAGGTAATAGCTATCATAATTAAGTTATCGATCTGTAATAACGATCAATTTAATATTGACTTATCCTAAATTTACCACTAACTAACTGATATCACTGTCAGGTTTAAGTGGTAACTTGTTGTCTATAAATGAATTTTTATTTCTTTATGCAGAGGTCGTGTTGCATAGGGTTTTGAAAATCCAGGGTGAGGTTTGTGAAGAATGCTCTTACCATAGCTTCGGAGAAGCTCTGCAAGCCTTCTAAGAAATGGAAGCCAGCCGATAAGCCTGAGATGCTTTTGCTGATGTACTGCGTTTTTTTGAAGAATCTTTTCTACTATTTCTTTTCTTCTGTCTTCTCTGAGTCGCAGTTCGAGTTCAGCAATTTTTTCACTTATGCTTTCCCTTGGAATATCCGTTGTTGCAACATCTTTTGCAGGAGCAGGAGCAGGAGCAGGAGCAGGAGCAGGAGCAGGAGCAGGAGCAGGAGCAGGAGCAGGAGCAGGAGCAGGAGCAGGAGCAGGAGCAGGAGCAGGAGCAGGAGCAGGAGCAGGAGCAGGAGCAGGAGCAGGAGCAGGAGCAGGAGCAGGAGCAGGAGCAGGAGCAGGAGCAGGAACAGGAACAGGAGCAGGAGCAGGAACAGGAACAGGTATTGGCATGGGAGCTTGAGAAACTTCCTTTGAAGGTATGTCGATTCGCAGAGCTTCTAAGTGGCCGGGGTTATAGTTAAGACGGTTACTAAGATTTGACCAGGAGTAACTCTTGCCTAACTGCGAAGCTTTGAAAGCTATATCTCGGTAAGAGAATGAGAAGCCGTTCATCTTACCGGTAGAAGCAATGTTAGCCGTCCAGGATACTTCGGCTTCTTCCAGTCGTTTTGTGAAGGTTAAAAGGTCAGGTGTATCTGCCAAACTTTTATCAAGTATCTGCTGGAGAGCCTCTTTAGGGGAGGGAAGGCCAGTCCGTTCTGAAAGCATCTGTTCATTACGGGAAACTTTTCTTCGCTTCTGTTGCTTTGGTGTAATGGAAGGTGCTGTCTTGGTCACTGTCAGACCGTGAGCAATTTCGAGTTCACTAATGATCCGTGTGCTTATAAGGTTTTCGTTCCTACCCAGGTAGAGCTTTCCACCGGCTATGTCGATTCTGCTGGCGATAATGTGTATGTGCTGACCAGCCGAATCGTCATGAAGCACATAACAACGAAGATGAGTATCACTGAACCCCATTCTCTTCATGTAGTCATCTGCGATGCTGGACCATTGTTCAGCAGTTAGTGATTCTCCATCGGGCAGGCGAAGCGAGTTGTGCCAAACGACCTTCTGAACATCTGGCCGAAGTTGTTTAGTGCCATCAAATTCAGCGATCAGTTCAAAGGCTGAATCACCTAACATGTTCCCGCCAATGACGATTGGATCACTTTTATGATGTGAATCTGGCTTAAATGCATACTGGACCACACCTGAGAAATTCTTACCCCTTTTGATCTTCTGCATACCCTTCATCGGGGTTGCTCCATATGTCAGAATTTATCAGGTGCTGGCGAAGCTCTTTAATTAATCTTCTAACAGCAAATAGTTCAGTATGGGTAAGCTGGCTATCTTTACTCTTACTATCGATATGAAGAGCAATACGGTTTAGCTTCTGATTGATCTCACCCAGGGTCTTCCAGGTATCAATATTTACAGGAGGCACAATCGTTGGCAGCTTCTGTAACGAAGCCATTCGTAACCATTCGCCTTTTGCATAATCTCCTCTCAATGTGTTTAGCTTGCTCAATTCTGCGTTATTCAGACGAACACTGACACAGTGAGTTCTGAGTGTCTCTGGTATCAGATTAGTAAGGTTTGAGGATTGTTTTTTTACGGTGGTGATGCTTTTTACAATGCGAGGCATTGATGGGGTTATGTCCATATAATCTCCTTTGTTTTAAATTTATCGCATTATCCTTATGCTATATTTTATTTGTATTCTGTTGATTTTAAAAGTCAAGCTAAAGGAATAGATATTTGTTTTACACTGTTGAATATGGTCTTGTAGGATGTTTGTTGCTATATAATTATAATGGTAGGTATGGATTTTGTGATTCTAGAAAGAACGTGAGGGTGTAATATCTTAATAACCATTGCAGATTTTTATAAAAGGTAGGTTTTATCTTTGTAATATATTATTTATCCAATAGTCGGAAAGAAGAATCGAGCACTATAAGTAACCTATTGATTTCTTTGTACTTACAACGGTGATCATTTCTGCTTACAGCTACACCGCACGGGGAGGTGTTGGTAGTAAAGTATGTGCTGGAACCTCATCCACCCAGAACAGGGTGATAACCTATCAAGAAAGAACGGCAGCTTAGTATGGATGGTTGTTGGAAAGAAACTTCAGATATGTACACATCTGAATTGACTTTTTGTGAGTTTTATCATAAAAAACATACAAATCAATATGTTATTATTAATCCGAAATGCTGAAGTAGCATGTTACACATGTATTTGAAAAAAAATTATGAGGCTGCGTGTTGGCTATATAAAAGGAGTGGTTATGTGTGAAAGTTCTATGGGAAATAATGAATCCGAACAACAAAATGCTTTACAAGATCAAATTGCGGAAATTCTTGTAGACTATGAACTTTCCCCATCCGAAGGCATGAACTCAGCACATGTAGGTCGTTGGATTGTGCAATTTGAGGAGAGAGATCAAATTTTTATTCTTGAGCAAATGCTGGAGTTACTTCGAAATTCATATATCAGCAAAAATGATTATGTAGAAATGATTGCTCTCATCCTTGGGAATCAGAGAAATAGACCGATATTTTCCCAATCAGCTTTCCTTGATATTCAAGAAGCTAATCGTGGGACTAGTCAGAGAGATTTGCTGGAGCTGTTAGAAACCCAAGCAGAGGAGTTAGAAGGGGTAGATATAGTTACATTATCAAGATCCTCTGCCAATCAGAGAGTTGCAGAATTCAATAGTTTTATTTATCTTGACGATGTTTGTTTTTCTGGCACCAAAGCCTTGAATGATATTACTTGGTTTGTAGAAAATTTTAACCTTAGTAATGTGACTATTCGCGTGTGTTTCTTGGGAACACATAAATATGCAACCTATATGCTAGAGACGACTCTCGCACGAAGATTTGAAGGGCGAAATATCACACTTGTTATCAAAGAAAATGGATTTATCAAAACACGCGAAAATCGCCTTAGGTATTCTTCGTGTTCTGAAGTTTTCTGGTTACGTAGAAATGGTATTGACCTACCAGATTGGATTCAAAATCCGGAGATCTATACATCGCGCGAAGGCACTGAAAGGACCCATTTTAGCCCAAACACCATCTTCCGCAACATGGCTGATCGCTATCGTTTTGAATATGCACTGACTAAGGCTGGTTTTTACATACTACAGCAAAGTCAAAATCCCGCACCGATTCTAAAACCTCTCGGCTTTTCAACATTCCCTGGACTAGGGTTTGGCGGAACAATTTTTACCTATCGAAATTGTCCAAATAATACTCCACTAGCTTTTTGGTGGGGAAGATATGAGCGAGATGGGATTCCAAACAGGGCACTGGATTGCTGGTATCCATTGATGCGTAGAATCGGGTATAATCAGTAACTATGAGCTACAGAATTTATCCAAAAAACGAAACTATCAGTTTCAGGAAAACTACGGAAAAATGGGGCGGGCTATCTAACATGGCGAGAGGATTTCCGCTGTATGTTAACGATATTCCTATCCAGTCGAGTGAAATCCTCTATCAGGCCTGCCGCTACCCCGACTATCCGGAAATACAAAAGGAGATAATCACCCTAAGTAACCCCTTTGAGGCGAAGCAAGTAGCTAGGTACTATGAGCCGAAAACACGTGATGGTTGGGAAAAAAATCGAGTGTCCATAATGAAATGGTGCGTCCGGATTAAACTTTGCCAAAATTGGGAGGTTTTTTCTCAACTACTTAATTCTACTGGTAGTATTAATATTGTTGAACATTCTGAAAAAGACCTTTTCTGGGGGGCTCGCCGTGAATCAGATGGCAGTTTTTATGGGATGAATGTACTTGGTAGAATTCTCATGGAAACTAGAGAAATAGCCAGAGTTCGTGGGGAAGAAGGCTTCAAATTTATTCCCGCACTACAATTGGATAAATTCCTACTCTTGGATGAACCAATCAAAGGGACTTCCTCACTTAAACTGGGACCATCTACTGGGAAGACAATGGAATTGTTTTAGCTAATTTTTGTTAGGCTGTTAATAATTCGACATAAACCGTCAAGGATGATCTTAAATTTTATATATTTTCTATCTTACTATTTTTATTTTTGCACCTAACGTTGATTTATAGCCGTTCATAACAACCTCACAATATATCAAATCCCCGAATTAACACCTTGTTTAGTGGAATAATAGATGACTGTTTTCTTTTTCAAACATAGTGCAGAAAAAGCAAGGGAGCTCAGAGAAGCGGAGCTTCGGAGAGTTAGCCCTTGCTTAATAAATAAGTAATGAAACTCTTTATATGCTGATAGGCTAATTCAATAACTGGGATTATGTTATCTTTGAATTGATATAAAACAAACATAGACCAGACTGATACACCAATGAAAATCAACGATTGGAGCTTATTCAAGGTTTTTTCAGCATCGACTTTTTTATTACTGAGTTTGGTTAAAGCTTCGGTTGTGATCTGATTAATACGGTTGGTTAATGCTTCGTCATCATCATTGGCATTCTCTTTCGTGAATAAAATCATCGTCTTATTAGATGATTCAATAATATCTGATAATGATTTTTTGGCATTATGGATACCCAATATAACTACAGAGCACGTAAGTAGCATAGCTACAAATATAAGCAGTAAACCAGATGGAGACCAGCCCTTTATTATGGCTGTACTTACCAGAACAGCAGGTATAGAAAGTGATTTGGTCTGATGTTCTTGAATCAAAGAATTAAGCTTTGATAAGAAATCTAATTTCTGAGTTTCAACCTCGTGTATTACTTTATTTATGGAATATTTGTTGATGTATATTTCATAGTTAATGGAAAATAAATCCCACAATTTTTTCGGTGAATTTAACACTGAGCTAAGGAACGTATTTTTCTCATTAGAATCGTTATATAACTCAATTAACGATGATCTTAATACAAGTTTTCGCTCATAGGAGTGCAGGTCAACATTTGTCAAAGTAGACACATCACACGGGCTAATATCAACCGAATTTAGAAAATTCTCATCAACATTTTTTAATGGTAAATTGTAAGTGGTGATTTTCTTTGATTTACCACCTTCCATAACAAAAATATAATTTGGCCAAAAATTTGAATCATCGTATTCTACGTGGTCTGCAATTTTTGAGAGTATTTCACACCATTGTATATATGCTTTTGAAGAATTAGATATGGTTTCTATTTCTTCTGAACTTAAATTTTCAATGTAGAAATCATCGATTGCTTCTTTACTGCTCTTTATTCTTACCCTAAGAGTTTTAAAATATTCAATTGTGGTAGAAAACCAATTGATATCTGATGTTAATAAAAGTGATACCTTTACGATACTTTCTTTTTTTATTGCTTCTAACTTTAGATCATCAACTTCTTTTAGACGAGAAATATCGTCCTCTATTGCTACATAAGAGGAATTGTCGAAGACCCATACCTGATATGGGTCATCATATTCGATATTTTTAGCTTCTTGCTTTATTTTTAGCAAGAGACTAAGTATTTCTCTATTATTCATTTGCAAGCTCTTTCAGCCGAGCAATAATTATTGGATCATTAATCTTCTGAGTTAGCTTTACTTCGTTTGTTTCTGTGTCAAAGATAATTGGTCTATCAGAACCAGGCAAACCAATCTGATGTTTTCTTACACTCATTTTTGCAATATTGGTTTCAAAATCTAACCATTCATATTGTCTTTTATCACTTGCAGATACTTCGAATTCTTCATTAACTTCAAATCCATTTTCGTTTACAAAATCTACGAATGTATTTTTATGCTCTGCTAAATCAACAGGTATAATAGCATCGATTTGTGTTTGAATCTTTTCTAAGGTTATGGACTGTCCACGCTTACAATTATTAAATAGTTCCTGAACCTTGGATTCGATTTTTTCTCTCAAAGCACGACCAAATTCTTTTTGATGAGAGAATTGTTCCAAAGCTTTAATACATTGTTCACTACTGGTTTTATTGGAGATAATATCTTCGGCGCCAATTGATTCGGTAAAATATTTTCTTACATCACCAGTTCCACGGATGAAGCATAAATTATTTTTGTCTTCATCTTCTACCTCCTCAGAAATAAATCTGGTTATATCAATTCTTGCTCCCTGCAAGAATTTATCTAAGTCAATTATATCAACGGGATTTAGTTGTAGGTTTTCTTTGAATCTTAGTGCATCGGTGTTTTTAAGCATTAAAACAAGAAGTCGCTCGAAATCTTTATGAACGGAACCATCTTCCTTTTCATGTTGCAGTTGGTAATGAGTAAAAACCAATATTGCACCATTACTTGCTCTGGATTGTCTTGCAGATGTAATTAACTTTTTCTGGATAAAATCATCTACGAAGACTTCGAATGAAGTTTCTTTTTCTAAAAATTTTGACAGCTTTGAAGGGAAAGAGCTTCCTGGATAAGGTTTTTGAAACTTCGCATGAGATTTACTGCTCTTATGAAATCTTGCATCTACTTTCGTTGTAAATGTGATGACTTCCTGCTGATCGGTGGGCCAGAGAGCACCTAAGGTATAGGACCAATCTTTCTGTTCGTTCTCTGGAGGTGTAATCCTAACAGCGATAGCATTCAAAACCTGTAAAGAAGTCAATGTTAACCCCTAATGCATTGTTATTTATCGACATTTTTTAAAATGTACCCTTGCATAACATTTTAGCACATTGGCGAATCTGCACAACATAGCCGATTGGGAATTTATGATCTTGGTCAAATGGATTTCATCAAGTAGAGGAAACATCAATTATGTAGCAAAAAAATATCGAAAATTACTATTTATTCTATTAATAAAAAATACGGATTAATTACTTTAATATCATTTCTATACAAAATAAAGTAATATTCGCATGACAGCACTAAATAATCAATATAATATTTAGTATGCTATTGACTTTAAATTTTTATGTGCTTTATTAGTGTAAATGATATTGTAAGGAATAATTATGCGTAAAATGCTTTTTTTCAATACACTAAGTCTTTTGGTTCTTATAATTATTGGAGAGCCTAAAACATTATTAGGTGAGTATCTTTATTATGCTGCCTTTTTTACCATTTCAGGCAGCATACTTCTCTCACCATTAATATACGTTATGACAAGAAAATCTTACTGAAAAATTTTATGTTTAACTTCTAGATATAAATTTATAATCTTGTAAGTGGCTTTCTTTACTAGGGTTTTGAGTTTGGAACGCAAAATTTTTTTTGGAGAGTTTGTTACAAAAATTGAATTTATAGTTCCTTTTGAAATCCACTCTTTCCTTGCAACTCTAAATTCAGTGAAGGAAATAAATAATTTTATTGTGTAGAAGAAAATAAATATTTCAACGGCAAGTACACGGAAAGCTTTTAGGTGATTTATTTTTGCTTGGGAGAAAGTTATTACTTCAAAAATAAAAACATTTTCTTTAAATATATTTATATCAATAAATTCTAGAATCAATACGGTTGCGCCAATGGCTCCTGTAAATATTACAACAAAGTCAGCCATTTTCTTTAAGTAATCACCCATTTGGTCATATGTCATAGAATAAATCATATATCCAAATAATATGGGTAAAAGATATGATAATATTGCAAAAAAGACAATGCTGTAATACCCAAGGCATATCAAAAATAAAATTAGCAAAAAGGGAATAAAGAAAATATTAAATATTTTTTTGTTTATTAATTGGCGTACATAAATCTTCCTTGAAGAATGAACTATTCCGCTTTCGTTTTCAACTATGCAGACGTAAGGTCCGTTGTTTTTAGATTTTTCCTTTCCTAATTCATTTTTTTGCATAATGATTGTAGTGAACTCTTTACCAAAGAAAGTTTCCGTTCGTGTACTAACTTTCTTAATATCTATAAATTTTTCTTTGTTCTTAAAATGTTTTTTTATGATTTCTGTTGTATCATGCTGCATAATAATTTCCTTTATAGTCCAATTCTGTAGTGGGCTTTTATCATGGGTTTAAAATTACATGATTAAATTAAATAATTCTAGATTAATAATGATATCCTCTTCGGGGCAATTTTTTGATGCTAAATGATCAATTACCCTTTTGTATTTGTTTTGTTTCATTCTTTCTTCCAGAAATAAAGTTAATGAATTGAGATGGTTATATAAAATAACTGCGTTGATAGTTGTTTATCAAGCAGCAATGACTTTTAGCCTTTGAGCTTGGACATAATCACCCCACCACTGCATGAGAGCCACTCGTTCTACTATGTATTCTGCTCGGTTATAGGCTGCAATTATTTCATCTGTCTTCGAGTGTGCAAGGGCCGCTTCTAAGACATCTGTCCTGAACTTACCCGACTCCTCTGCGGCCGTTCGTGCAATAGATCTCATTCCATGAGCTACAAGCTCACCTCCGAAGCCCATACGGATTATGGCCGCATTAGCTGTTTGTTCATGCATATGGTTAAGAGGAGCCTTTATGCTTGGAAACACCCATCCACGATGCCCACTAATCCCTTTCATTGACTCCAGGACTCTCAAAGCTTCTTTGCTTAGTGGAACTTTGTGAGGCTTCTTCATTTTCATAAACTCAGCCGGGATGTTCCACATTGAATTATCGATATCTATATCAGCCCATCTTGTGCGAACAGCTTCACCAGGGCGAACCCATGTGAGAAGTTGCCACTCAATCAGTAGCCTTGTTTCTAAACGGATAGAAGCATTGATTAGAGCAACCAGGAAGCGGGGGAGTTCGGAAGGGGGTAATGCTGGCATATTCTGTTTTTTAGGCCTACTGAACCGTTGACCAAGGTTGTCAGCAGGATTGAATTCTATGAGTTCTTCTGTTGCTGCATAGCGGAAAATTTCATTTAATCGGGAAATGATTCGCCGTAAGGTTTCGAGGACTCCCCGTTGCTCAATAGGGTCAAGGTGTTGCTTTAAGAGTTTGGGTCGGATCTCATTGACAGGAACATTACCCAATCCTGGAAAGATATTTCTCTCCAGGCTTCGCCAGATGTCTTCTGCATGGTCTTGTGAGATACCTGAGGTCTTTACCTTCTCATCTAACCATTTCCTTGCCACGGCTTGGAGAGTGTGTTCAGTAGCATTCTTTAAGGCATTAGCTTTATTGCTGTTATGGACTTGGGGATCAATGCCATTGGCAAGCAAGGAAAGGTATTCATCTCGTAAGGTTCTGGCTCTTGCCAGTGTAAGGTGAGGATAGGTCCCAAGGCTCATTTTGGTTCTTTTCTTACTCACTGGGACCGCATATCTGAAATACCAATTCTTCTTCCCTCCTTTTGTGAGAGAAGCGATTCGCAGGATCAAACCATCACCGTCAAACAAGTTGATTTCTTTATCGGCTGGCTTCGTGCTTTTGATTTCAGTGTCAGTGAGCTTCTTAGCGATTTTTGCCATTTTGGGACCCTCGATTTTTGGACCCTTCGTTGTGGGTCCCATTCAGGGTGCCATAAGTGATAGTTCTCAGCAATTCTCACTAGACTACAATAGACGTAAAAAAGCCCGCAAGGCTGGTTCCATGCGGGCTTAGTAGACTTCAGTATACTTCAAACAACTAAAAAGTGGTGGAGCTGGCGGGAGTTGAACCCGCGTCCGAAATTCCTACATCCTCGGCACTACATGCTTAGTCCAGTCTTTACATTCGCTGGCCAGCTGCGGACGGACACGCCACTGACAAACTAGCCTGATTAGTTTTAACGCTTCAACCCCAGGCAGGGCTTCCACGCGATCTCTTTTGGGTTTGACCTCTCTTTATTCCCCGTCTTAAGAGCGGAAGCTAGGGAGAGAGGGCTCTTAGCAGGTTATTAAGCTGCTAAAGCGTAGTTTTCGTCGTTTGCGACTATTTTTTTGCGGCTTTTTACGAGGCCAACCGCCCCTCGGCATGCACCTTGGGTTTCGCGAATCCCGTCGAATCCAGAATCAGCCCCAATGTGTTAAGACGAGTATAACAGATTTGTGAATGGAGTTACCAGCACTCGTTCGCACGATTGTGGGAGCGGATTGGGTGAAAAAGCAGCATCAACAACGATATAGCGCATAAGGGCCAGCTGAGCCGGCCCTTAAAAAGAGGGGATTAGCGGCCGGCGTGTTTCATAATACGGGCTTTATCCAGCGCCCACTCGCGATCTTTGAGGTCGGTACGCTTGTCGTGCTGTTTCTTACCTTTGGCGACGCCGATCTTCACTTTGCACCAGGCGTTCTTCCAGTACAGCGACAGGGCCACGACGGTGTAGCCTTCACGGTTGATACGGCCATACAGGGCATCCAGCTCGCGCTGATTAAGCAGCAGCTTACGGGTACGCGTCGGGTCACAGACGTAGTGGGTCGATGCCACGGCCATCGGCGTAAAGTTGGCGCCGAAGAGATAGGCTTCGCCATCTTTCAGGATGACATAACTGTCGCTGATGTTGGCTTTGCCGGCGCGCAGGGATTTGACTTCCCACCCTTGCAGGGCAAGACCAGCCTCGTATTCATCTTCGATAAAGTATTCATGGCGGGCGCGTTTATTCAGCGCAATGGTGGCTGATCCAGGTTTGTGGGCTTTTTTCTTGGTCATAATGTCCTGAAGTCATTGCTAAACGGGAACACAGTACCTCAATCCATCCTGCGAGGTGTAATGCGCTATCTTAGCACGAGTTGCGGCACAGCGTTTTTTTTAGCGGCAGATAAATGATATTATTTACCGCGTGTATAAATGTGGAACTCGCTATGCCTCAGATTAGCCGTACTGCACTGGTGCCCTTCAGTGTGGAACAGATGTATCAACTCGTAAATGACGTGAAGTCCTATCCTGATTTTTTGCCTGGCTGCACCGGGAGTCGTGTGCTGGAGTCTGGGCCGACGCAAATGATGGCGGCGGTTGATGTATCCAAAGCAGGCATCAGTAAGACCTTTACGACACGCAATACCCTTACCAGTAACCAGAGCATTTTGATGAGCCTGGTCGATGGGCCGTTTAAAAAGCTGATAGGCGGCTGGAAGTTTATCCCGCTGAGCCCGGATGCCTGCAAAATTGAGTTTCATCTCGATTTTGAATTCACCAACATGCTGATTGAGATGGCGTTTGGGCGCATCTTTAAAGAGCTGGCGTTAAATATGGTGCAGGCTTTCACGGCCAGGGCCAAAGAGGTTTATCGTGCCGGCTAACATCGTGGTGGAAGTGGCTTATGCCCTGCCGGAGAAGCAGTACCTGCAAAGCGTAAAGCTTGAAGAGGGCGCTACGGTTGAACAGGCGATTGTTGCCAGCGGCCTGCTGGCGCTGCGCGGCGATATCGATCTGGCGAAAAACAAGGTTGGAATATACAGTCGCCCGGTTAAACTGCATGATGTGGTGCATGATGGCGATCGGGTGGAAATCTATCGCCCGCTGATTGCCGATCCGAAAGAGCTGCGTCGTCAGCGCGCGGAGAAAAACGCCGGGAAATAGCGGCGAAAGGAATAAAAAAAGCGCTCAATGAGCGCTTTTTGTCTTTCTGCAGCAAGGTGTTTACCACATTACTCGTTGGTCAGAGCCGGTTTGTTATCAATATTGGTTAACACGCCGCTGCTGTTAAAGGTCAGCGTTAGCGTCTGCTGGGTGATATTTTCATGCCCAGGCTGCTGACGGAAAACATAGAACCAGGTGTTGGTACCAAACGGATCCGACATCATTGGGGTACCCAGCGCATACGCAACCTGCTGTTGCGTCATGCCGACACGAATTTTTGCTACATCGTTAGGTGCCAGATAGTTACCCTGGTTGATATCAGGACGGTAAACCACTCGTTCCAGAGTGGAACAGCCTGCGGTCAACATGAGAAGAACCGCTGCGGCAGCAGTCAGCGTTTTACAGCGCATAGTGATTTTATTCCTTTTCGGGCCCGAGCAGTACGTGGCTCATCTGTAATATGCCGATAATAATAGACCTTTGCCCAGTTGGAAACCTTCGACTGCAGGTCTTACGGCAATTTGCTGTTCACTATGACTCTGCGAAAATCAAAAAGTTTACGCCGCGAGCAACTCTTTCGCGTTTGCCAGCGTGTTGCGGGTGACTTCGCTCCCGCCCAGCAGACGGGCCAGTTCCTGCAGCCGCGCCCGTTTGTCGAGCGGGTGCATATGGGTTTCCGTCATCTCGCCGTCGGTCTCTTTGCAGACGAAGAAATGATGATGGCCGCAGCCGGCAACCTGCGGCAGGTGAGTGACGCACATGACCTGGGTAGATTCGCCCAGTTGACGCAGCAATTTGCCCACCACCGCGGCCGTCGGGCCGCTGATGCCGACATCCACCTCATCGAAAATCAGGGCCGGCGTTTCCATCTTCCGCGCAGTAATGACCTGAATGGACAGCGCAATACGCGACAGTTCGCCACCGGAAGCGACTTTAGCAATGGGCTGAAGCGGCTGCCCGGGGTTCGTGGTGACGCGAAACTCGATACGGTCGGCCCCTTCGGCGGTGAGATGGCGCTCATCAAAGGCTACCTCGATGGCAAATACTCCGTGAGGCATGGAAAGTGAGCGCATACTCTCAGTGATTAACTGCGCCAGCTCTTCCGCGCTGCTTTGACGCAGAGCGTGCAGCTGCCGGGCGCTCTCCAGCGCCAGCTGATGGTGCTCTACCACGGTCTGGCTAAGGGATTCCAGTGAACCCGCGCTGTCGTCCAGCAGGCGCTGCTCTTCCAGCAGAGCCTGATAAAAAGCGGGGAGCTCTTCCGGGGTAATCTGATGCTTACGTGCCAGGGCTATCTGGCGAGAGATGCGCTGCTCCAGCTCGAACAGACGATTCGGGTCGAGATCCAGGCGGTCGCTATAGTGACGCAGTTCGTCGCTGGCTTCGCTGAGCTGGATAGCCGCCTCTTCAAGCATATCCAGCACGCCCGAGAGCTTGCTGTCCATACCGGTGAGCTCGGTCACCAGTTGCCTGGCGGTGTAGAGCTGGCTCTGTAGATTGGCCTCTTCGCCGTCTGCGAGCACCGTCAGCGCGTGCTGGCAGGTGGTCAGCAGCTGGCCGCTGTTGGCCAGACGTTTGTACTCTTCATCGATTTGTTCGAACTCGCCCGGCTGCGGATTGAACTCATTCAACTCTTTCAGCTGATATTGCAGCAGGTCGGCGCGGGATGCTCGTTCCTGGCTCTGCTGCTGATGCTGGGCCAGCTCGCGGCAGCTTTGATGCCACTGGCGGTAGTGTTCAGCCATACGCTGAGTAAGCGCATACTCACCGGTGTAGCCATCGAGCAGCGTTTTTTGATGTTCAGGCCGGGTCAGCAGCTGGTGCGCGTGCTGGCCGTGAATCTGGATAAGCAGCTGGCCGAGCTCACGAAGCTGAGAGAGCGGGACGGCGGTGCCATTAATAAAACCGCGGGAGCGGCCGTCGGTACTGATGACGCGGCGAAGTAAACACTCACGTCCGCTTTCCAGCTGGTTCTCCTCCAGCCAGCGCTGCGCCGCCGGAGTATCTTTTAAAGCGAAGCGGGCGCACAGGTCTGCACGGCTGGCGCCTCTGCGCACCATGTCTGCTTCGGCTCTTCCGCCGAGGCACAGCCCCAGCGCATCAATGGCAATAGATTTCCCGGCACCGGTTTCCCCGGTGATAGCGGTCATTCCGCTGTGAAAATCGATTTCCAGTTCACGAACGATAGCAAAGTTACTGATGGTGAGTTGCGCCAGCATAGCTGCCTTCCTGTATGAAAAACCATTACTGTGTTTTCGTACAGTATAAACTGGTTTTTTATCCAGTAAAGAGGCAGCCGCTAAGATCAGAACAATTTTTTCGACCAGCCGAGTTTTGTGCTCAATATATTGAAATAGCTGTAATCTTTTGGGTGGATAAGGTTCAGATGATAATCGCAGCGGTGGATAAGGACATCTTCGCCATCCTGAATCGGCAACGCTATCTGGCTGTCGCAGCTGATCTCCAGATCGCTACAGCGCTGGGAAAAACGCAGGCGGATGGTGCTGTCGCCGTTAATCACCAGCGGGCGCGCCGATAGCGTATGCGGGAACATTGGCACCAGGGTGATGGCATCTAATGAGGGGGTCAGAATGGGGCCGCCGGCGGAGAGTGAATAGGCGGTGGACCCCGTCGGCGTGGAGATAATCAGGCCGTCCGAGCGCTGGGAGAAGGCAAACACCTCATCGATATACACTTCGAACTCAATCATATGCGCGACTTTGCCCGGGTGCAGGACCACTTCATTAATCGCTGTGCTGATGCGCTTCTGGCAATCTTGCTGGCAGACCTGGGCTTCCAGCAAAAAGCGTTTTTCCGAAATGTAGTGGCCTTCCAGCACGTCGGCGAGCTGCTGTAGGGCGTTATCCGGGTCAAGATCGGTCAGAAAACCGAGGTTGCCGCGGTTAATGCCGATGACGTTGATATCGTAACGCGCCAGCGTTCGCGCCGCGCCGAGCATATTGCCGTCGCCGCCCACCACAACCGCCAGATCCGCCTGCTGGCCAATTTCCGCCAGCGTGCCCGTTTTGACGTTGCTAAGCTGGAGTTCATGGGCAATCTGTTGTTCGACCAGAACTTCGTAGCCTTTGCCGGAGAGCCAGCGCCAGAGCATTTCATGTGTGGTCAGCGCGGTTGGGTGACGAGGGTGTCCCACAATGCCTATACACTTGAAATGGTTCTTCATGTTCTGGATGTCCTTGCGTTAAATGAATGATGACAATCTGACAGCTTCCCTTGAAACCCGGAAACGGATCCCCATAATAAGCGAAGTTAGCGAGATGAATGCGAAAAAAACGCGGAGAAATTCATGAGTAGTAAAGAACAGAAAACGCCTGACGGGCAAGCCCCGGAAGAAATTATCACGGAACAGCACGAGAACGTTGAGGCGGTTGAGCCTGAAGTTTCTGCTGAGCAGGTGGATCCGCGCGATGAAAAAATTGCGAATCTGGAAGCGCAGCTGGCTGAAGCTCAGACTCGTGAACGCGATGGTGTCCTGCGCATAAAAGCGGAAATGGAAAACCTGCGTCGTCGTACCGAACTGGACGTGGAAAAAGCGCACAAATTTGCCCTTGAGAAGTTCATTAACGAACTGCTGCCGGTTATCGACAGCCTGGACCGCGCGCTGGAAGTGGCCGATAAAGCCAATCCGGACATGGCTTCCATGGTTGAAGGTATCGAGCTGACGCTGAAGTCGATGCTGGATGTCGTACGCAAATTCGGCGTGGAAGTGATTGCCGATACCAACGTGCCGCTGGATCCGAACGTGCACCAGGCCATCGCCATGGTCGAGTCTGACGATGTGGCGGCTGGCAACGTGCTGGGCGTGATGCAAAAAGGCTATACCCTGAACGGTCGCACCATTCGCGCAGCGATGGTGACCGTGGCGAAAGCGAAGTAACCTGCCTTCAACGGCCGCCGCAAGGCGGCCGTTTTTCTTTGCTGTCCGCAGCCCGGGAAATCGCGGGCAAAAAAAACGGCGAACCCTGGGTTCACCGTCCTGGCATCAGGCCAGTCGATTACTCGGCGGCGCTTTCACGAAGGGGCTTCACCGGCTTGACCTTCACCTGCTTAATCATATTGTCCTGGACGTCGAGAATATCGATATCATACTGCTCGATGCGCACGCGCGTGCCGGGAACCGGGATCTCTTCCAGCGCCTCCAGAATAATCCCGTTAACCGTTCGGGCCTCATCTTCCGGCAAATGCCAGTTAAACGCTTTATTGATTTCACGCACGCTGGCGCTGCCATCGATAATGACGGTTCCGTCAGTTAACGGCGTGACCTCTTCAGCCAGCGTCGGCGACATGGAGGTAGTGAAGTCACCGACAATCTCTTCGAGAATATCTTCTACCGTCACCAGCCCCTGGATATCACCGTACTCATCGACCACCAGACCGACTTTCTTCTTATTGCGCTGGAACTTCACCAGTTGCGTACTGAGCGGCGTCCCTTCCGGTACGAAGTAAATTTCATCGGCGGCGCGCAGCATCACCTCTTTAGTGAACTCTTTTTTCTCGGTCATCAGGCGATAGGCTTCACGCACGCGCAGCATGCTGATGGCGTCGTCCAGCGAGCCGCGATACAGCACGATGCGCCCGTGAGGAGAGTGGGTAAGCTGACGAACGATTGACTTCCAGTCGTCGTTAATATCAATACCGATGATTTCATTGCGCGGGACCATGATGTCATCGACGCTGACCTTTTCGAGATCCAACACCGACAGCAGCATGTCCTGGTTACGGCGGGAGATTTGGGTCCGCGACTCGTTCACGATAGTGCGCAGCTCATCTTTGCTCAGCGCGCCGCTGACGATGATATCGGTTTTGATGCCCATCATGCGCATCAGCAGGCGGGTGATGGTGTTCAGCAGCCAGACCAGCGGCATCATCAGCACCTGCAGCGGCGCCAGTAAGAAGCTGCTCGGATAGGCGACTTTTTCCGGATACAGCGCGGCGATGGTTTTAGGCAGGACCTCGGCGAAAACCAGGACCACGAAGGTCAGCACGCCGGTGGCAATAGCCACCCCGGCATCGCCATACAGACGCATGCCAACAATCGTCCCCAGCGCAGAGGCGAGGATGTTGACGAGGTTATTGCCGATCAGGACCAGGCTGATTAAACGGTCGGGCTTACGCAGCAGTTTTTCGACGCGTTTTGCCTGGCGGCTGCCTTGTTTCGCCATATGCCGCAGTCGATAGCGGTTCAGGGTCATCATCCCGGTTTCGGAGCCGGAGAAATAGGCAGAGATAATCACCATGATAATCAGCGTCACGATCAGCGTGGTGGTAGATATGTGTTCCAGGGGGGACTCCTTAACGCCTGGTCCGGTAGGCTATTTTATGAGCCTGCTGGCGCTGAGCGCAGCCAGTCTTCAGGCTTTTTGCAATGATGACACCTACCGGGACAGGCAGGTGTTCGGGATTAACTAATAAACTGTTGCAGCACGCGGCTGCCAAAGTAAGCCAGCGTCAGCAGGCCTGCGCCGGTGACGTTAAACCAGACCACCCGACGACCGCGCCATCCTTCATGATAGTGGCCCCACAACAGAACGATATAGACGAACCACGCGACGATCGACAGCACGGCTTTATCGATATTTTCCGTGCCAAACAGGTTATGCATATAAAACAAACCGGTGCACAGCGTCAGCGTCAGCAGGACCACCCCGACCTGGGTAATATGAAACATTTTACGCTCGATACTCATCAGCGGCGGCATTTCATGGCTGAAGGCCAGCTTTTTGTTCTTCAGCTGATAATCGATCCATGCCAGCTGGAGCGCATACAGCGCGGCAATAATCAGCGTCGCGTACGAGAAGAGCGACAGGCCGATGTGCACCAGCATTCCCGGCGTGGTTTCCAGATGGGTGATGTATTCGTTCGGCACGAAAGTGGCGAAAGCCAGGTTAATCAACGCAAATGCGTAGACGATAGGCAGCAGCAGCCAGCCGCGGTTGCGCGATGCGACGATAGTCATCACGCTACAGATCATCAGACTGACCAGCGAACCGACGTTCAATAAACTGAGATTCTGTCCACTCTCGCCGCCGGGGAAAATACGTGACTCCAGCGCAAAAGCATGACAAATCAACGCAATAGTTGCGGAAAGAATCGCCATTCGCCGCCAGCTGCTGTTTTTTTGCAACAGGCCGGGGATGATCAGCGCAAGGCTGATGGAGTAGGCGACAAGCGCGAGCAGAGCAAAAACAGGCATATGGGTGTCGACTGTTGACTAAATAAGAAAGAGAAGCAGTATAGCGTCACGCGACGTCGGCTCCAACCGTTGCATCACATCGCGCGTCATGTCGTGTTATACTGCGCCAAATCCGTGTTTTCGTGTCGCTGCTGCGACCGACAGTTTCCACCTCAGGCGAGAGACAATGTTTGATAATTTAACCGATCGTTTGTCGCGTTCGCTGCGCAACATTAGCGGCCGCGGACGCCTTACCGAAGACAATATTAAAGACACCCTGCGTGAAGTTCGCATGGCGTTGCTGGAAGCAGACGTCGCGCTGCCTGTTGTTCGTGACTTCATCAGCCGCGTTAAAGAGAGCGCGGTGGGTCATGAAGTAAACAAAAGCCTGACCCCGGGTCAGGAGTTTGTCAAAATCGTACGTAACGAGCTGGTTGCGGCGATGGGCGAAGAGAACCAGGCGCTGGATTTAGCCGCTCAGCCACCGGCCGTCGTGCTGATGGCGGGTCTGCAGGGTGCGGGTAAAACCACCAGCGTCGCCAAGCTGGGTAAATTCCTGCGTGAGAAGCACAAGAAGAAAGTGCTGGTAGTCTCCGCGGACGTTTATCGCCCGGCGGCGATTAAACAGCTGGAAACGCTGGCACAGCAGGTTAACGTTGATTTCTTCCCGTCCGATGTGGGCCAGAAGCCGATCGATATCGTGAACGCCGCGCTGAAAGAAGCGAAGCTGAAATTCTACGACGTGCTGCTGGTGGATACCGCCGGTCGTCTGCACGTTGATGAAGCGATGATGGACGAAATCAAACAGGTCCACGCTTCGCTTAACCCGGTAGAAACGCTGTTCGTCGTTGATGCGATGACCGGCCAGGATGCCGCGAATACCGCCAAAGCGTTTAACGAAGCGCTGCCGCTGACCGGCGTGGTGCTGACTAAAGTCGATGGCGACGCTCGCGGCGGTGCCGCGCTGTCGATTCGCCATATCACCGGCAAACCGATTAAGTTCCTTGGCGTGGGTGAAAAGACCGAAGCGCTGGAGCCGTTCCACCCGGATCGTATTGCTTCCCGTATTCTCGGCATGGGCGACGTGCTGTCGCTGATCGAAGATATCGAGAGCAAGGTTGACCGCGCGCAGGCCGAGAAACTGGCCTCCAAGCTGAAGAAAGGCGATGGTTTCGACCTCACCGATTTCCTCGAGCAATTGCGTCAGATGAAAAACATGGGCGGCATGGCCAGCCTGATGGGCAAACTGCCAGGCATGGGGCAGATCCCGGACAACGTGAAATCGCAGATGGATGACAAAGTGCTGGTGCGGATGGAGGCGATCATCAACTCGATGACCCTGAAAGAGCGCGCTAAGCCGGAAATCATTAAAGGTTCACGTAAGCGTCGCATCGCCGCCGGCTGCGGGATGCAGGTGCAGGATGTGAACCGTCTGCTGAAGCAGTTCGACGATATGCAGCGCATGATGAAGAAGATGAAATCGAAAGGCGGCATGATGAAGATGATGCGCGGGATGAAAGGGATGATGCCGCCAGGATTCCCAGGTCGCTAATACGCGTCATAATTCAAGCCGCAGATGCGTTGGCTGCATTCGCTCACCCCGGTCACGTACTTGTGTACGCTCCCGGGGATTTGCTCACTTGCCGCCTGCCTGCAACTCGAATTATTTAGCGTATTGTAGTTTTGAATTGATTTTTGCACAGAAATCAGTAAAATTTTCGGGCTTTTAATATGACACCCGGGCTCCGTTCCTCGATGGGGCCCGGGTGTTCTATTCACACAAGAGGATGTTATGGTAACTATTCGTTTAGCTCGTCACGGCGCTAAAAAGCGTCCGTTCTACCAGGTTGTTGTCACCGACAGCCGTAATGCACGCAACGGTCGCTTCATCGAGCGCGTTGGTTTCTTCAACCCGATCGCTTCTGCGAACGAAGAAGAAACGCGTCTGGATCTGGATCGTATCGCTCACTGGGTTGGCCAGGGCGCTACCGTTTCCGATCGCGTTGCCGCGCTGATCAAAGCAGCAAACAAAGCAGCTTAATCTGTCACGGTGGTCATGATGAGCAAGCAACACACCGCACAAGCACCTGTTGATCCGATCGTATTGGGCAAGATGGGTTCTTCCTACGGTATCCGTGGTTGGCTCAGAGTGTTTTCCTCCACCGAAGACGCCGAAAGCATTTTTGACTATCAGCCCTGGTTAATCCAGAAGGCGGGTCAGTGGCAGGTCGTTGAGCTGGAAAGCTGGCGCCACCATAATCAGGACATCGTTATTAAGCTGAAAGGCATTGACGATCGTGATGCTGCGAATCTGCTGACGAATTGCGAAATTGTCGTGGACTCCTCGCAGCTGCCGAAGCTCGAAGAGGGTGACTATTACTGGAAAGACCTGATGGGCTGCCAGGTAGTAACCACAGAAGGCTATGGCCTGGGTAAAGTCATCGACATGATGGAAACCGGGTCAAATGACGTTCTCGTCATTAAGGCAAACCTGAAAGATGCATTTGGTATCAAGGAGCGGCTGGTTCCGTTCCTCGATGGGCAGGTTATCAAGAAAGTCGATCTCGCTACTCGCACAATCGAAGTAGACTGGGATCCTGGTTTTTAAATTCTCCGGATAAACGGTAAAAGACGGCGCTATGTGGATTGGCATAATTAGCCTGTTTCCTGAAATGTTCCGCGCAATTACCGATTACGGGGTAACTGGCCGGGCAGTAAAAAATGGCCTGCTGAGCATCCAGAGCTGGAGTCCTCGTGACTTTGCTCATGACCGGCACCGTACCGTGGACGATCGTCCTTACGGCGGCGGACCGGGGATGCTAATGATGGTGCAACCCTTACGGGACGCCATTCACACAGCAAAAGCCGCGGCAGGTGAAGGCGCAAAGGTGATTTATCTGTCACCTCAGGGACGCAAGCTTGATCAAGCGGGCGTCAGCGAACTGGCCACGAATCAGAAACTGATTCTGGTGTGCGGTCGCTACGAAGGCATAGATGAGCGCGTAATCCAGACCGAAATTGACGAAGAATGGTCAATCGGTGATTACGTCCTCAGCGGTGGTGAGTTACCAGCCATGACGCTGATTGACTCCGTTTCCCGGTTTATTCCGGGGGTTCTGGGTCATGAAGCATCGGCAACGGAAGATTCCTTTGCCGATGGATTACTGGACTGCCCACACTATACCCGTCCTGAAGTGTTAGAAGAGATGGAAGTACCGCCAGTTTTGCTGTCGGGAAACCATGCTGAGATTCGTCGCTGGCGTTTGAAACAGTCGCTGGGCCGTACCTGGCTTAGAAGACCTGAACTTTTGGAAAACCTGGCTCTGACTGAAGAGCAAGCAAAGTTGCTGGCGGAGTTCAAAACTGAACACGTAAAACAGCAGCATAAACATGATGGGATGGCGTAAGCCCCCAATATCAGTTTACCCAGGATAAGAGATTAAATTATGAGCAACATTATTAAGCAACTTGAACAAGAACAGATGAAGCAGGACGTACCTTCCTTCCGTCCGGGTGATACCGTGGAAGTGAAAGTATGGGTTGTTGAAGGTTCCAAAAAACGTCTGCAGGCATTCGAGGGCGTGGTTATCGCTATTCGTAACCGCGGTCTGCACTCTGCATTCACTGTTCGTAAAATTTCCAACGGCGAAGGCGTTGAGCGTGTCTTCCAGACTCACTCTCCGGTAGTTGACAGCATTGCTGTTAAACGTCGTGGTGCTGTACGTAAAGCTAAACTGTACTACCTGCGTGAGCGTACCGGTAAGTCTGCTCGTATCAAAGAGCGTCTTAACTAAGATTCGCTTTCGCGACATCCTGATGAAAAGGGCTGGCCTGATGGGCCGGCCCTTTTTTTATCCTCAATTTAACCATTCTGATGTAAATCATTTACAATATCGCTCTCATTTCGGAGGGGCGGTGGTCAGTAAACTTTCTCAACAATCAGCATTCAAACGGCGGGCCGCATGGCTGGCGTTGTTTTCGATCCTGCTGATTGTGATTGCGCCGCTGATCTCGGTCTCACTGCAAAAAGATCCGCTGAGCGCTATGCCCGGCATGCATCATGCGATGATGATGGCGGACATGCCGCATGAGCAGACGATGTCCCACCCGGCGGTTTCTCCTGCGCCGCAGTCGACGCACACGATGCCGCTCGACCATGCGGAGGCCTGTGGCTACTGCGTGCTGCTGGCCCACGTTCCGGGGCTGCTCTTTGCGCTGGCGCTGCTTCTCTCCGCCGTCCTGCGTCGCGTGCGCGTTCTTTTTTCCTGCCTGGTGCTAAAGCGTCGGCATTACTTCCCCTGGCTGTACCCCGAAACCCGCGCGCCGCCGCAGCGCTCTGCTTTTTCTGCCTTCTAAAAATAACGATGCGCACAGCGCTACGTCCTCTTGTTGCTTTCAGAAAGGAAAAGTATGACTACCTGCACCTCGCGCGCGGCATGGCTGAACCTGCTGCGACGCCTCCATTTTTATATTGGTCTGTTTGTCGGGCCGTTTATCTTCGTGGCGGCCCTCACCGGGACGCTGTACGTGGCCACTCCGCAGCTGGAGAACTGGCTCTATCAGGATGCTCTGCATGGTTCGCTGAACGGCGAACGTCAGCCGCTTAGCGCCCAGCTGGCGGTTGCGGAAGAGACGACTCAGGGGAATCTTCGTTTACAGGCGCTGCGCCCGGCCATTAAGGCCGGGGAGACCACGCGGGTGATGTTTGCCGATCCGCTGTTGGGCGTGTCTGAGTCCCGGGCTATCTTTATCGACCCGGTAACGCTGAAGGTGAAGGGCGATATGACGGTCTATGGAACCAGCGGAATTCTACCGCTACGCCAGTGGATCGATTACGCCCATAGATCGTTGCTGCTTGGGGATAGCGGCCGGCTCTATAGCGAGCTGGCGGCATCCTGGATGTGGGTTGCGGCACTCGGTGGCATTGTCCTTTGGGCGATGACTCGTCCCCGTAAGCGGATAAATAACCGTATGCAGAATAGCCGTCGCCTGCATGTTTCTCTGGGCTGGGCGCTACTGGCCGGTATGCTGCTCTTCTCCGCCACCGGGCTGACCTGGTCGCAGTGGGCCGGTGGCAATGTGGATAAAATGCGCGCGGCATTCGGCTGGTTGACGCCGCAGGTGAATACGCAACTGCATAGCGCCATGCCGATGCCGCATGATCCGCATGCCGGACATCACATGGCGCATAGGGCAGATGCGGCGCCGGCGCCGAAAGGCGAACAGTTTGATCGGATGCTGACGATTGCGCGGGCGGCGGGGCTCGATGCCAGCAAGCTGGAAATCCGCCCTCCGGCAGCGGCGGGGCGGGCGTGGACGGTCAATGAGATTGACCGAAGCTGGCCTACGCAGGTAGACGCCATAGCGGTGGATGGGGAGAGCATGCAGGTTGTCGATCGCACCCGCTTTGCCAGTTTCCCGCTCATGGCGAAGCTGACCCGCTGGGGCATCGATTTCCATATGGGGATTCTGTTTGGTCTTGCCAATCAACTGCTGCTGATCGCGTTTGGGATCGCGCTGTGCGTGATGATTGTGGTGGGATATCGCCTGTGGTGGATCCGCCGCCCGGCGCATGCGGCGTTTAATCCGGCGAATACCCTGATTCAGGCCTGGTTCAACCTCGGATGGCCTGCCCGCGCGCTCACGCTGGCGATAGCAGTCATGTTGGGGCTGGCGCTACCGTTAATGGGCGCCAGCCTCGCGGCAGGACTGGTCGTTGACTCTCTGCGCTGGCGGGCGGCAACGGCCGCCATGCTCGCGAAGTCGGCCGACTAAGTGCCTACGGCGTGCTGATGACTACCGTGACGCGGCGGTTTTCAGCACGTCCTTTCGCCGTATCGTTGCTGGCAATAGGATATTTTTTACCTAACCCGCGGGTGGTTAAATTGCTGCGCGGGATATTGGCTCCCTTCGCCCAGGCATCCGCGACGATGTCGGCGCGTTTAAGCGACAGCGTTTCGTTATAGCTGTTTTCACCGTAGTTATCGGTGTGCCCATCTAACCGCGCGTGCGTAATCCCGGTAGACGCCAGGCGAGAGGCCATTTTCTGGATTTGCGCCAGACTATCGCTGCGCAGATGGTAGTCGTTTTTATCAAACAGGATGCTGTCGGACAAACCCAGAGACCAGTCGCCATCGCTTTGCGTAAAGCCGTAAGACTGCATGGCGGCAACCTGTTCCTGAGAGAATTTTCCTTGCGGGGCCCGGCAGCCGGTGAGTAAAACCGCGGCCATCAGCGCGGGAGTAAAATATTTCCTGATCATGGTTGTTCCTTTTATTTTTGTCCTTGCGCAAGACGCCGGTGTTTCATCCGATACATATTTTGATCGGCGAACTCCTGCAGGTTCTCCGCGCACGCGTGTTCCCAGGCCAGCGCGTAGCCGATGCTGAGTGACAGGGTCGTAGTGTGGCCGTTATGCAGATTAAACGGCTTGAGAAACTGGCCGGATAACGATACGCAGAGCGCCTTCACTTCCGCCTCTGAGTGAACGTCACGTAGCAAGATTGCGAATTCGTCACCGCCTAAACGCCAGGCCTGATGGCGCTTGCTGGCAAAACTCATCAGCCGGCTGGCGACTTCGATGAGGACCTTGTCGCCCGTCGCATGACCCCAGTTATCATTAATCAGCTTAAAATTATCGCCATCAAGAAAGAGTAGCGCCGAACTGCGTCTGGCGGTCTCATCTTTCATTAATGTACTGATAACGTTGCGAAACGCAGCGCGATTGGCCAGCCCGGTGAGAGGATCGTGCAACGAGGTGCGTAACAGCTGGGCATTTTTAGCCTGTAGCTGCTGCTGCCAGTCCTCCATTTCACCCAACAGGCTATTAAAGTCCTGGGCAAACAGATGGAACTCCTCGATACGCTCTTCAGGGACCCGGCGGGAGAAGTGGCGGTTTTCCCGGATATCATGGACCACCTCGGTAATGCTTTGTAAGGCGGCGACGATACCGTGGTGCAGAGAATGCGTCAGCAATAAGGCGATGAATGAGGCCAGCAGAATACTGCCGGTTAACACGATAATGGATATGCCGAGGAAGTGGCTTATCAGGCTGTCCAGCGCCGTCAGCCGAAGTTCGCCGATGACCTTCCCCTGATGCCAGATTGGCTGGGTTGTGGGTTCGGGAAACAGCCATTGGCTGATGATGCCGCTGAGTTTTTCCTGCCGAACCAGGTCCGTATTACGCCAGACGGCAAAGTGATTTTGCTGGCTATCCAGTACCAGCGCTTCTGAGAACTGCCCCTGCTTTCCGAGCGTGGCCAGCGTCTCTTCTGCCGCGGCGCTATCAGCGAAAACCAGCGCCGCTTCAAGACTACGGCTCATTGTGGCGGCCGTCAGCGCCTGATTCTTCTGCGCATACTGTTTCAAGGTAAAGACTGATGCGGTACTCAGCAATAGCCAGACCAGGGTCATAGAGATAACAACGCTTATCACACTGATGCGGCGTAGTGCTCGTTTAAAAGTGGGGCGCGGAGCCTGAGAGAAATCCTTATTCATGCGCGTTATTCCGGGCAAGCATCAGTACGTCTGGACTAACCCGCACACCGCTGTGTGTCAGGACATCCAGATTCACGGAGAATCTGACCCTTTTGTCATTTATGATCAGGCAAAAAGCACTGCCGATTGCACACTCGCTATTTTGTTCTGCAATGAGTAACAGGGGACGCGATGGGTATTCCGCCGTGAGCTTCGCCTGTTGAGAGGGCGACTCGCTGCCAAAATAAAATCCATCGCAGACCGTGTTCAGCGCTTCTTCTGTATTACGCACAATGACCGGTTTGTACGGTAAAGTCTCAGGTTGTTCCTGAGCCAGGCTGTAGGTATAACGCGAGGTAGAAAAAATACACAACCTGGGCGGGCCAGATAATGCTGGCCAGCGGGTATAGGTGACGATACCCGAAACAATAGCCCGGACATTTTTAGGCGCGTCTGCGGCAAAAGCGGGATAGCCCACGATAAATAACAAAAAAATAAAAAAAAGACGGTAAAGCTCTTTCATTAACGGATCCGTCAGGTTCGTCGGGGTGCATGAATTGCAATCGCTGATGCCCGGCGCAGGATACCATTGTTGCTGGGGAGCGTCATTAATCGCCACCTTCGATTTGTGATAATTCTGGCCAGGATTATTCGTAAACCAGGATGGGTGAAAGGTGAGTTTTAGCATGGGGAAATATCGAGTTGTACTGATAACTTTACACATATAGCGAAATAAAGGGCCATTTAATTTGCTGGTGTAAATTAAAATTTACGGATTATGGATTGAAATCTTTACTTTGTGTGGTATCGTTACGGCACTCCTCGCTGAGGAACCGACTATCGCAAACGAGCTACACAGGATCGCAATCATGCAAAAAGACGCGCTGAATAACGTACATATTACCGACGAACAGGTTCTGATCACGCCGGATCAACTGAAAGCTGAATTCCCGCTGAGCCTCGAACAAGAAGCGCAAATTGCGCAGTCCCGTCAGACGATATCTGACATTATTGCCGGCCGCGATCCGCGTCTGCTGGTGGTGTGCGGACCTTGCTCGATTCACGATCCAGAGGCGGCAATTGAATATGCTCATCGTTTTAAAGCACTTGCCGAAGAGGTCAGCGATAGCCTCTACCTGGTCATGCGCGTCTATTTTGAAAAACCCCGTACTACCGTGGGCTGGAAAGGGTTGATTAACGATCCGCATATGGATGGCTCGTTTGATGTTGAAGGCGGCTTGAAGATTGCACGTCGCTTGCTGGTAGAGCTGGTGAATATGGGATTACCGCTGGCGACAGAAGCTCTGGATCCAAACAGCCCGCAGTACCTCGGCGATCTGTTTAGCTGGTCGGCTATCGGCGCGCGCACCACCGAATCTCAGACTCACCGTGAAATGGCTTCAGGTCTGTCAATGCCGGTTGGTTTTAAAAATGGTACCGACGGTAGCCTGTCAACGGCCATTAACGCGATGCGCGCCGCGGCGATGCCGCACCGCTTCGTCGGGATTAACCAGGCCGGCCAGGTTTGCCTGCTGCAAACCCAGGGCAATCCGAACGGCCACGTTATTCTGCGCGGCGGTAAAGCCCCTAACTACGGTCCGGAAGATGTCGAAAAATGTGAAAAAGAGATGGCTCAGGCGGGACTGAAACCGTCGCTGATGGTAGATTGCAGTCATGGGAATTCTAATAAAGACTACCGCCGCCAGCCTGCGGTTGCGGAATCCGTCGTCGCACAGATTAAAGATGGTAATCGTTCCATCATTGGTCTGATGATCGAAAGTAATATCCACGAAGGTAATCAGTCTTCTGAGCAGCCGCGTTGTGATATGAAATACGGCGTGTCCGTCACCGATGCCTGCATCAGCTGGGAAACGACTGATGCACTGCTCCGCGAACTGGATCAAGATCTGCGCGGTCATCTGGCGGCTCGTCTGGGGTAAGAGGATAGTATGGTTGCTGAACTGACCGCGTTACGCGATCAAATTGATGAAGTCGATAAGGCGCTGCTGGGGCTACTGGCTAAGCGCCTGGAGCTGGTCGCTGAAGTCGGAGAGGTCAAAAGCCAGTATGGGCTGCCGATTTACGTCCCGGAGCGGGAAGCTGCGATGCTGGCTTCCCGGCGCGAAGAGGCGTCGGCGCTGGGTGTTCCGCCCGATCTTATCGAAGACGTGCTGCGTCGCGTCATGCGCGAGTCATATTCCAGCGAGAATGATAAAGGCTTCAAAACGCTGTGTCCGAATCTGCGCCCGGTGGTGATTGTCGGCGGCGGCGGGCAGATGGGGCGCCTGTTTGAGAAAATGCTGACGCTTTCAGGCTACCAGGTACGTATCCTGGAGAAAGACGACTGGGCGCGGGCTGCGGACATTGTTGCCGATGCCGGAATGGTCATCGTCAGCGTGCCTATTCATGCGACGGTCGATACAATTGGTCAGTTGCCGCCGTTACCGGCAGACTGCATCCTGGTCGATCTGGCGTCGGTGAAAGCGGAACCTTTACAGGCGATGCTGGCCGCGCACCGTGGTCCGGTACTGGGTCTGCACCCGATGTTCGGGCCCGATAGCGGCAGCCTGGCGAAGCAGGTGGTGGTTTACTGCGATGGTCGTCAGCCGGAGGCGTATCAGTGGTTCCTTGAGCAGATTCAGGTCTGGGGCGCGCGTCTGCACCGTATCAGCGCCGTTGAACATGACCAGAATATGGCTTTTATTCAGGCGCTACGTCACTTTGCAACCTTTGCTTACGGCCTGCATCTGGCGGAAGAAAACGTTCGCCTGGAACAGCTGTTGGCGCTGTCCTCACCGATTTACCGCCTTGAGCTGGCGATGGTTGGCCGCCTGTTTGCGCAGGATCCGCAGCTGTATGCGGATATTATTATGTCGTCGGAAAACAATCTGGCGCTGATTAAACGCTACTACCAGCGCTTTGGTGAAGCGATTGGCCTGTTGGAGCAGGGGGATAAACAGGCGTTTATCGACAGCTTCCGTAAAGTGGAGCACTGGTTTGGCGATTATGCCCAGCGCTTCCAGAGCGAAAGTCGGACGCTGCTGCGTCAGGCAAATGATAACCGGCAGTAACGGAAAAGCGTATATAATCAAAGCCAGAGGGGAAACCCGCTGGCTTTTTTTATAGGGATGAAAACGATGGCTGAACCACAACCGCTGTTTGATTACGCAGGGCATCTGCCGGAATGTCCGACCTGGAGTGAAGCCGAGCAGGCGCTCTACTGGGCCGATATTCTGGAGTGTGAAATTCACCGTTACGACATCCGCAGCGGCGAACATCAGGTTCTGCAGTTTCCCGAAGAAGTGGGTTGCTTTGCCCTGCGTGAGAAAGGGGGCTTCATTGTGGCGTTACGCAGCGCTATCTGGCTTACCGATGCCCACGGCCTGCTGCGGCGTAAAATTTGTGATAATCCGGGCAATCCTCAGCTGGCACGCTTTAACGATGGCGGCACCGATCGCGACGGGCGTTTTTATGCCGGTACATTCTGGGGGCCGGGCGATTATAACGGCGCGCTGTTAATGCGTATCAACCACGATCTGACGCCTCGGGTGATTCAGTGCGATATCCATGGCGCCAACGGTCTGGCCTTTAGCGCCGACAGGCGTTGGATGTACACCTCGGATACGCCAAATGCCGTTATCTACCGCACTCCGCTGGATGAGCAGGGCGAACCCGGCAAACGCGAAGTTTTTCGTCGGTTTCAGCCTGGGGAAGGCATCCCTGACGGGGCGGCCGTGGATGAAGAGGGTTGCTACTGGAGTGCGATGTTTGATGGCTGGCGTATCGCCCGTTTTTCACCGACCGGTGAACAGCTGGAAGAGTACCGATTGCCGGTGCGCTGCCCGACAATGGTCTGTTTTGGCGCAGAGGATATGCGTACGTTGTACATCACGACCACGCGGGAAAATATGTCTGCCGACGAAGTCCGGCAATATCCGCTTTCCGGCGCGATCTTCACCCTGCCGGTGGCGGTGGCAGGGATGAAGAAACCCGTATTTACAGAGCGTTAGATAGGGTCGACCGGCACGACGTTTTCGCCTGGGTAGCAACCCAGAACCTTCATGGAACGAGTAATCTCGGCCAGTTCTTTTAATGCCTTACGCATCGGCATTGAGTCCAGGTTGGCCTGGATATCCAGATAAAACATCTCTTCCCACGGATTGCCGTGAATCGGACGAGATTCCAGCTTGGTCATGATCAGGTTGTGATTGCGCAGCACCAGCAGCGCTTCAACCAGCGCACCAGCCTGCTGGCCGGTTGCCATGAGCAGTGTGGTTTTGGCCGGTACCTGATCGGAAACATTCACCGCTTTACGTGCCAGCACCAGGAAACGGGTGATGTTTTGCGTCTGATTTGCCTGGCAATGTTCAAGAACCTGCAGGCCATACAGCGCGCCACCGGCTTCGCTACCCAGCGCGGCAACGCCCGGCGAGTTCGCCTGCGCCACTTTTTCCATTGCCGCAGAGGTACTTTCCGTGTATTCGATTTTCCAGTGCGGATAACGGCTCAGGTACTGGCTGCACTGCTGGAACGGCTGAGGGTGACTGTATACGGTCTGAATGTGCTGCGGATCGGTTGAAGCCGAGACCAGAACGCAGTGATCGATTGGGATCGTGAGTTCACCGACGATCGACAGGCTGGTATGTTGCAACAGATCGTAGACATCGTTGATGCCACCGGAGCTGGTATTTTCGATAGGAACGACCGCGTAGTCGGCCTGACCGGTTTCCACCTGGTTAAAGATATCGGCAAATTTCGCGCAGCCGCTCTCAATAAACTGTTCGAAATGGCGCGCCGCGTACTGGCGTGCGGCCAGATGTGAATATGACCCTTTTGGTCCCAGGAAAGCCACGCGCGCTGAATGCGGATTGATTTTATTCAGATGCTGTTGCAGCAGCGTTTGCTGGGTGAGAACGGAATCCTCGATGATCAGCTGAAACAGGCGGGTGATGTAGTGGGCATCCAGATGGTGGTTTTTCCCCAGCGTAATCAGGCGCTCCAGTAGATCGCGCTCGCGGTCGATATCACGAACCGGACGGTGCGATGCCAGCTTTGCTTTACCGACCTCTACAGCCAGTCCGCGGCGTTCCGCCAGCAGCGCGAGCAGTTTTTCATCCAGAGCGCTGATCTTATCGCGCAGAGCCAGTAACGGGTTTTCCTCGGTCATATGTGTTGCCTTTCTTGTTATTGATTTATCAATAAAAAAGGCCTCCCTTTTGGGAGGCCTTGTTGTTCGTCTTCGCATTCTTTATCACACGACGAATCGCCTCCCGTTCAGGGGAAGGTAAAAAAGAATGCGAAGAAGAACGCTAGTCGTTTCACAATGAATTCCTTTGCTCAGTTGAGATTACAGTACCCGTACTGTTTTCATCCTGTCAATAAAAAACGCGCCCGAAGGCGCGTGGCGTTACACAATATTAAGTTAAGGATTACTCTTCTTCTTCCACAAAGCCTGCCTCTTTCACCGATGTTGCGGCGCGGCGGGCTTCCCCTTTGTGTTGCACTTTATTCAGCTGCCGTTCCAGCTTGTTGATCAATTCGTTGATAGCGACGTACATATCTTCATTTCTTCCGCTGGCGACCAGATGCCCGTTTGGCGTATTGATGGTTGCGTCAGCGACAAAACCCTGCGGCTCTTTAGACAGAATGATGTGCGGGTTGATTAAGTGGGTTTGCCATTTATCCAGTTTAGCGAGACGGTCTGCGACATGCTGGCGAATTGCCGGAGTAATTTCCATTTGTTTACTGGTAATGTTCATTGTCATAAATTTTACCTCTTGTCTTTCCCGTCTTGGTGAACTCAGCATACCTCTCCTAATGTCAAGATGTGTGATGGAGATCACATTTTAATGTCGCTTTTTGTCAACGAATTCATTTTGTGAGGCAGGGCAGGAACAGGTGAGATTTTTCTTGTCGGAAAGGGGAAAGAGAGTCATATTTGATAGGATACCCCGGCGCTAAAACGCTTCAGCTCTGGGGGCTTAACCATAAAAAACGGCAGCTCGCGGCTGCCGTTTTGCTTATCTGAAAAACACTCAGGTGTTTTTACTGTTCGCGGCGATAATTTTCGCCACCTTGTCTGCCTGAGCGTTCATTTGCATCTGACGGTAGGCGTTTTCCATTTTCGGTAGCGCATCGCGAGTCGCCTGGGTATCCGGGTAGCTGCGCAGCATACCATCGACACGGTTCACGACGGCAACCCATGCGCCGCGGTCGGTGTAGTAATCAACGACCGACAGCTCGTACTTAGCCAGGCGATCCTTCAGGAACACCATACGTTTGTAGGCGTCGGTCGCATACTGGCTGTTTGGGTAGCCACGTACCAGTTTGGAGAAGTCGTTAAAGGCATCGCGAGCGTGCTGCGGGTCGCGGTCGGAGCGATCGACCCCGAAGAATCCTTGCAGCGCACTGTCATCCAACGCCATATTTGTCAGGCCACGCATATAAATGACGTAATCAATGTTAGGATGCGTAGGGTTCAGACGAACGAAGCGGTCGATGGCTGCCTGAGCCAGCGGCAGATCGGCATTTTTGTAATACGCATAAATCAGGTCCAGCTGTACCTGTTGGGAATAAGGACCGAACGGGTAGCGGTTATCCAACGCTTCCAGTTGCGTTATTGCCTGTTTCCAGTTACCGTCCTGCAGCTTTTGCTGTGCGGTCGCATAGATTTCATTCGGCGGATTATCAGGCACCTCTTCCTTTGAGCCGGAGCAACCCACCAAAGCCAGGCTCAGTGTGGCCGCTGCCACCAGGTATTTCATGCGCGTCATGACGTTTTGACTTCCTCAAAATGTTTATGCGGGAGAATCTCTGTTCCTGCTCCCGATTAAGACCAGCTACAATAGCACACTATATTAAACGGCAAAGCCGTAAAACCCAACGTTAAACGAAGAAGCTGTATATGGCACAACGAGTACAACTCACCGCAACGGTGTCCGAAAATCAACTCGGTCAACGCTTAGATCAGGCTTTGGCCGAAATGTTCCCGGATTATTCGCGTTCGCGTATAAAAGAATGGATCCTTGACCAGCGAGTGCTGGTAAATGGCGCTGTCAGCGACAAGCCGAAAGAAAAAGTGTTAGGGGGAGAGAGCGTCTCCATCGATGTTGAAATCGAAGAAGACGTACGCTTCGAGCCGCAGGATATTCCGCTCAATATCGTCTACGAAGATGATGACATCCTCGTGATTAATAAACCGCGCGATCTGGTTGTTCACCCAGGCGCGGGCAACCCCGACGGTACTGTGCTGAATGCGCTGCTGCACTATTATCCGCCGATTGCCGACGTGCCGCGCGCGGGTATTGTTCACCGTCTGGATAAAGATACGACCGGTCTGATGGTCGTAGCGAAAACCATCCCGGCGCAAACTCGTCTGGTGGAATCGCTGCAGCTGCGTGAAATCACCCGTGAGTATGAAGCGGTGGCCATTGGTCACATGACATCGGGCGGGACGGTAGAAGAACCTATCAGCCGTCACCCGACGAAACGCACGCATATGGCGGTGCACCCGATGGGGAAACCGGCGGTCACGCATTACCGTATTATGGAGCACTTCCGTATTCACACGCGTCTGCGTCTGCGTCTGGAAACCGGCCGTACTCACCAGATTCGTGTGCATATGGCCCACATCACCCATCCGCTGGTGGGCGATCAGGTCTATGGCGGCCGCCCGCGTCCGCCGAAAGGTGCATCGGAAGCGTTTATCAGCGCGCTGCGTAAGTTTGACCGTCAGGCGCTGCACGCGACGATGTTACGTCTGTATCACCCGATCAGCGGCATAGAGATGGAATGGCATGCGCCGATTCCTCAGGATATGGTTGAGCTGATTGAGGCAATGCGTGCAGATTATGAAGATCACAAGGACGATATTGACTGGCTATGACTAAACTGATTGTACCGCAATGGCCTGTGCCGGAAGGCGTAGCTGCCTGTAGCTCCACACGTACTGGCGGCGTCAGTCAGCCTCCGTACGACTCGCTCAATCTGGGCGCCCATTGCGGAGACAATCTGCAGCACGTGGAAGAAAACCGTCGGCGGATGTTTGCCGCAGGCGGACTGCCGTCGTATCCGGTCTGGCTGGAGCAGGTTCATGGCACCGCGGTGCTGACGCTGGACGGCGGGCCATATGAGTCAAAACGGGCGGATGCGTCATACTGCAATACACCGGGCACGGTGTGTGCGGTGATGACGGCGGACTGTCTGCCGGTTCTTTTTTGTAATCGCGCAGGGACGGAAGTTGCCGCTGCGCATGCCGGCTGGCGCGGATTATGCGACGGGGTGCTGGAAGCAACGGTCGCATGTTTTGCCGATAAGCCGGAAAACATTCTCGCCTGGCTTGGCCCGGCGATCGGTCCCGAGGCTTTTGAGGTCGGTCCGGAAGTGCGGGATGCGTTTGTAGCAAAGGATGGGCAAGCGGAAGACGCTTTCCGCCCCGTCGGCGCGAAATATTTTGCTGATATCTATCGGCTGGCTCGTCAGCGCTTAGCCAATGTTGGCGTCACGCAGATCTTCGGCGGCGATCGCTGTACGCTAAGCGAAAAGGATGATTTTTTCTCTTATCGCCGCGATAGGATGACGGGTCGTATGGCGAGTTTTATCTGGTTGAGATAACCTGGCGAATCAAGACGGTCCAGAAGGCAAATTTATTTTTCGCATAGTTCAGGTCTTTAACCTTGAATAATTGAGGGATGACCTCATTTAATCTCCAGTAGCAAATTTGACCTGTTATGGGAGGAGTTATGCGTCTGGATCGTCTTACCAATAAATTCCAGCTTGCTCTTGCCGATGCCCAGTCGCTTGCACTCGGGCACGACAACCAATTCATCGAACCTCTTCATTTAATGAGCGCCTTGCTGAATCAGGAAGGGGGATCGGTACGTCCTTTATTAACCTCTGCTGGCATTAACGCCGGAGAGTTAAGCACCAGTATCACTCAGGCGCTGAGCCGTTTACCGCAGGTGGAAGGCACCGGTGGCGACGTACAGCCGTCTCAGGATTTAGTGCGTATTCTGAACCTTTGCGACAAGCTGGCGCAAAAGAGGAAGGACAATTTTATTTCGTCAGAACTGTTCGTTCTGGCGGCGCTTGAATCACGCGGTACGCTGACCGACCTTTTAAAATCCGCCGGAGCAACAACCGCCAACGTGACTCAGGCGATTGAACAAATGCGCGGAGGTGAAAGCGTGAACGATCAGGGTGCCGAAGACCAACGTCAGGCATTGAAGAAATTTACGGTCGATCTGACCGAGCGGGCAGAACAAGGCAAGCTGGATCCGGTTATTGGCCGTGACGAAGAGATTCGTCGTACGATCCAGGTTCTGCAGCGAAGGACTAAAAATAACCCGGTACTGATTGGTGAACCTGGTGTCGGTAAAACCGCCATCGTTGAAGGTCTGGCGCAGCGTATTGTCAACGGTGAAGTACCGGAAGGGCTGAAAGGTCGTCGGGTACTGGCGCTGGATATGGGCGCGCTGGTGGCCGGGGCGAAATATCGCGGCGAGTTCGAAGAGCGCCTGAAAGGGGTGCTGAACGATCTGGCGAAACAGGAAGGCAATGTCATCCTGTTTATCGACGAACTGCACACCATGGTAGGGGCGGGGAAAGCAGACGGCGCGATGGATGCCGGGAATATGCTCAAACCTGCTCTGGCGCGCGGAGAGTTGCACTGCGTCGGCGCAACGACGCTCGATGAGTATCGTCAGTATATTGAAAAAGATGCTGCGCTGGAGCGTCGTTTCCAGAAAGTGTTTGTGGCTGAGCCAAGCGTGGAAGATACCATCGCGATCCTGCGCGGGTTAAAAGAGCGTTATGAGCTGCACCACCATGTGCAGATCACTGACCCGGCGATCGTCGCAGCGGCAACCTTGTCGCATCGCTATATCGCTGACCGTCAGCTGCCGGATAAAGCTATTGACCTGATCGATGAAGCCGCATCCAGCATTCGTATGCAGATTGACTCGAAGCCGGAGGAGCTCGACCGACTCGACCGACGTATTATTCAGCTCAAGCTGGAACAGCAGGCGCTGAAGAAAGAAGCCGATGAGGCCAGTCTGAAACGTCTGGATATGTTGAATGAAGAGCTGGCAGATAAAGAGCGCCAGTATTCCGTTTTAGAAGAAGAGTGGAAGGCGGAGAAAGCCTCTCTTTCCGGTACGCAGACAATTAAAGCTGAGCTGGAGCAGGCCAAAATTGCGATTGAGCAGGCGCGTCGCGTCGGCGACCTCGCGCGGATGTCCGAGCTGCAGTACGGTAAAATCCCGGAACTGGAAAAACAGCTGGCGGCAGCCACCCAGTCGGAAGGCAAAACGATGCGTCTGCTGCGTAATAGGGTTACCGATGCGGAAATTGCCGAAGTGCTGGCCCGCTGGACCGGTATTCCGGTTGCGCGCATGATGGAAGGTGAGCGCGAAAAACTGCTGCGTATGGAGCAGGAGTTGCACAGTCGGGTGATTGGTCAGAACGAAGCGGTTGAAGCGGTATCCAACGCCATCCGCCGTAGCCGGGCCGGTCTGTCCGATCCTAACCGTCCAATCGGGTCGTTCCTGTTCCTCGGCCCAACCGGGGTCGGTAAAACGGAGCTGTGCAAAACGCTGGCGAACTTTATGTTTGATAGCGATGATGCCATGGTGCGTATCGATATGTCTGAGTTTATGGAGAAACACTCCGTATCGCGTCTGGTCGGTGCGCCTCCGGGATATGTCGGTTACGAAGAAGGTGGCTACCTGACTGAAGCCGTACGCCGTCGTCCTTACTCTGTCATCCTGCTGGATGAAGTGGAAAAGGCTCATCCGGATGTGTTTAACATTCTGTTGCAGGTACTGGATGACGGTCGTCTGACAGACGGGCAGGGGAGAACGGTTGATTTCCGTAATACGGTTGTGATTATGACCTCTAACCTTGGTTCGGATCTGATCCAGGAACGTTTCGGGGAACTGGATTACGGTCATATGAAGGATCTGGTGCTGGGTGTGGTTAGCCAGAGCTTCCGTCCGGAATTTATCAACCGTATTGATGAAGTCGTGGTCTTCCACCCGCTTGGTGAAAAACACATTGCTTCTATTGCTCAGATTCAACTGCAGCGTCTGTACAAACGTCTGGAAGAACGTGGCTACGAAGTTCACATGTCCGATGAGGCGCTGAAGTTGCTGAGTGCGAATGGTTACGATCCGGTGTATGGCGCTCGTCCGTTAAAACGCGCTATCCAGCAGCAGATTGAAAACCCGCTGGCGCAGCAAATCCTTTCCGGCGAGCTGATCCCTGGCAAAGAAGTTCAGCTGGTGGTTAAAAACGACCATATAGTGGCAGTGCAGTAAATCACAAAATGACAAAAACGGGCCCTTCGGGCTCGTTTTTGTTTAAAAACCAGGCAAGAATTAAAGTCTGGATGCGCGGTTGATTAATAAATGAGCGAATGAATCATTTATTTGAATTTAAACTTGCCACATCAGAATTACCGCCTATAATGCGCCTCCACTGACACGGAACAACGGCAGACAAGCCGCCGGGTCAGCAGGGTTTCTGCGGAAATCCTGCCAGAGAAAAGCAAAAATAAATGCTTGACTCTGAATGAGGAAAGCGTAATATACGCCACCTCGCGACAGAGCGCTAAAGCGCGTCGCAACTGCTCTTTAACAATTTATCAGACAATCTGTGTGGGCACTCAAAGTGACATGGATTCTTAACGTCCTCGGACGAAAAATGAATACCAAGTCTCAAAGAGTGAACATACGTAATTCATTACGAAGTTTAATTCATGAGCATCAAACTTAAATTGAAGAGTTTGATCATGGCTCAGATTGAACGCTGGCGGCAGGCCTAACACATGCAAGTCGAACGGTAGCACAGAGAGCTTGCTCTCGGGTGACGAGTGGCGGACGGGTGAGTAATGTCTGGGAAACTGCCTGATGGAGGGGGATAACTACTGGAAACGGTAGCTAATACCGCATAACGTCGCAAGACCAAAGTGGGGGACCTTAGGGCCTCATGCCATCAGATGTGCCCAGATGGGATTAGCTAGTAGGTGGGGTAACGGCTCACCTAGGCGACGATCCCTAGCTGGTCTGAGAGGATGACCAGCCACACTGGAACTGAGACACGGTCCAGACTCCTACGGGAGGCAGCAGTGGGGAATATTGCACAATGGGCGCAAGCCTGATGCAGCCATGCCGCGTGTATGAAGAAGGCCTTCGGGTTGTAAAGTACTTTCAGCGAGGAGGAAGGCGTTAAGGTTAATAACCTTAGCGATTGACGTTACTCGCAGAAGAAGCACCGGCTAACTCCGTGCCAGCAGCCGCGGTAATACGGAGGGTGCAAGCGTTAATCGGAATTACTGGGCGTAAAGCGCACGCAGGCGGTCTGTTAAGTCAGATGTGAAATCCCCGGGCTCAACCTGGGAACTGCATTTGAAACTGGCAGGCTTGAGTCTTGTAGAGGGGGGTAGAATTCCAGGTGTAGCGGTGAAATGCGTAGAGATCTGGAGGAATACCGGTGGCGAAGGCGGCCCCCTGGACAAAGACTGACGCTCAGGTGCGAAAGCGTGGGGAGCAAACAGGATTAGATACCCTGGTAGTCCACGCTGTAAACGATGTCGACTTGGAGGTTGTTCCCTTGAGGAGTGGCTTCCGGAGCTAACGCGTTAAGTCGACCGCCTGGGGAGTACGGCCGCAAGGTTAAAACTCAAATGAATTGACGGGGGCCCGCACAAGCGGTGGAGCATGTGGTTTAATTCGATGCAACGCGAAGAACCTTACCTACTCTTGACATCCAGAGAACTTAGCAGAGATGCTTTGGTGCCTTCGGGAACTCTGAGACAGGTGCTGCATGGCTGTCGTCAGCTCGTGTTGTGAAATGTTGGGTTAAGTCCCGCAACGAGCGCAACCCTTATCCTTTGTTGCCAGCGATTTGGTCGGGAACTCAAAGGAGACTGCCAGTGATAAACTGGAGGAAGGTGGGGATGACGTCAAGTCATCATGGCCCTTACGAGTAGGGCTACACACGTGCTACAATGGCATATACAAAGAGAAGCGACCTCGCGAGAGCAAGCGGACCTCATAAAGTATGTCGTAGTCCGGATTGGAGTCTGCAACTCGACTCCATGAAGTCGGAATCGCTAGTAATCGTAGATCAGAATGCTACGGTGAATACGTTCCCGGGCCTTGTACACACCGCCCGTCACACCATGGGAGTGGGTTGCAAAAGAAGTAGGTAGCTTAACCTTCGGGAGGGCGCTTACCACTTTGTGATTCATGACTGGGGTGAAGTCGTAACAAGGTAACCGTAGGGGAACCTGCGGTTGGATCACCTCCTTACCTGAAAGAACCTGCCTTTGTAGTGCTCACACAGATTGTCTGATGAAAAGTAAAAAGCAAGGCGTCTTGCGATTGAGACTTCAGTGTCCCCTTCGTCTAGAGGCCCAGGACACCGCCCTTTCACGGCGGTAACAGGGGTTCGAATCCCCTAGGGGACGCCACTTGCTGGTTTGTGTGAGTGAAAGTCGCCGACCTCAGTATCTCAAAACTCATCTTCGGGTGACGTTTGAGATATTTGCTCTTTAAAAATCTGGATCAAGCTGAAAATTGAAACGACACACATGTTATGTGTGTTCGAGTCTCTCAAATTTTCGCAACACGAGCCGTTTTACGAAACAGTTTCGGGTTGTGAGGTTAAGCGACTAAGCGTACACGGTGGATGCCCTGGCAGTCAGAGGCGATGAAGGACGTGCTAATCTGCGATAAGCGTCGGTAAGGTGATATGAACCGTTATAACCGGCGATTTCCGAATGGGGAAACCCAGTGCAATTCGTTGCACTATCGTTAAGTGAATACATAGCTTAACGAAGCGAACCGGGGGAACTGAAACATCTAAGTACCCCGAGGAAAAGAAATCAACCGAGATTCCCCCAGTAGCGGCGAGCGAACGGGGAGCAGCCCAGAACCTGAATCAGTTTGTGTGTTAGTGGAAGCGTCTGGAAAGTCGCAGGGTACAGGGTGATACTCCCGTACACTAAAATGCACAGGCTGTGAGTTCGAAGAGTAGGGCGGGACACGTGGTATCCTGTCTGAATATGGGGGGACCATCCTCCAAGGCTAAATACTCCTGACTGACCGATAGTGAACCAGTACCGTGAGGGAAAGGCGAAAAGAACCCCGGCGAGGGGAGTGAAAAAGAACCTGAAACCGTGTACGTACAAGCAGTGGGAGCCTCTTTATGGGGTGACTGCGTACCTTTTGTATAATGGGTCAGCGACTTATATTCTGTAGCAAGGTTAACCGAATAGGGGAGCCGCAGGGAAACCGAGTCTTAACTGGGCGTTAAGTTGCAGGGTATAGACCCGAAACCCGGTGATCTAGCCATGGGCAGGTTGAAGGTTGGGTAACACTAACTGGAGGACCGAACCGACTAATGTTGAAAAATTAGCGGATGACTTGTGGCTGGGGGTGAAAGGCCAATCAAACCGGGAGATAGCTGGTTCTCCCCGAAAGCTATTTAGGTAGCGCCTCGTGAATTCATCTTCGGGGGTAGAGCACTGTTTCGGCTAGGGGGTCATCCCGACTTACCAACCCGATGCAAACTACGAATACCGAAGAATGTTATCACGGGAGACACACGGCGGGTGCTAACGTCCGTCGTGAAGAGGGAAACAACCCAGACCGCCAGCTAAGGTCCCAAAGTCATGGTTAAGTGGGAAACGATGTGGGAAGGCACAGACAGCCAGGATGTTGGCTTAGAAGCAGCCATCATTTAAAGAAAGCGTAATAGCTCACTGGTCGAGTCGGCCTGCGCGGAAGATGTAACGGGGCTAAACCATGCACCGAAGCTGCGGCAGCGACGCGTATGCGTTGTTGGGTAGGGGAGCGTTCTGTAAGCCGTTGAAGGTGGCCTGTGAGGGTTGCTGGAGGTATCAGAAGTGCGAATGCTGACATAAGTAACGATAAAGCGGGTGAAAAGCCCGCTCGCCGGAAGACCAAGGGTTCCTGTCCAACGTTAATCGGGGCAGGGTGAGTCGACCCCTAAGGCGAGGCCGAAAGGCGTAGTCGATGGGAAACAGGTTAATATTCCTGTACTCGGTGTTACTGCGAAGGGGGGACGGAGAAGGCTATGTTGGCCGGGCGACGGTTGTCCCGGTTTAAGCATGTAGGCGGAGGTTCCAGGTAAATCCGGTACCTTATTAACGCTGAGGTGTGATGACGAGGCACTACGGTGCTGAAGTGACAAATGCCCTGCTTCCAGGAAAAGCCTCTAAGCATCAGGTAACAACGAATCGTACCCCAAACCGACACAGGTGGTCAGGTAGAGAATACCAAGGCGCTTGAGAGAACTCGGGTGAAGGAACTAGGCAAAATGGTGCCGTAACTTCGGGAGAAGGCACGCTGATGGTAAGTGAAGCGACTTGCTCGTGGAGCTGAACTCAGTCGAAGATACCAGCTGGCTGCAACTGTTTATTAAAAACACAGCACTGTGCAAACACGAAAGTGGACGTATACGGTGTGACGCCTGCCCGGTGCCGGAAGGTTAATTGATGGGGTTATCCGTAAGGAGAAGCTCTTGATCGAAGCCCCGGTAAACGGCGGCCGTAACTATAACGGTCCTAAGGTAGCGAAATTCCTTGTCGGGTAAGTTCCGACCTGCACGAATGGCGTAATGATGGCCAGGCTGTCTCCACCCGAGACTCAGTGAAATTGAACTCGCTGTGAAGATGCAGTGTACCCGCGGCAAGACGGAAAGACCCCGTGAACCTTTACTATAGCTTGACACTGAACACTGGTCCTTGATGTGTAGGATAGGTGGGAGGCTTTGAAGTGTGGACGCCAGTCTGCATGGAGCCGACCTTGAAATACCACCCTTTAATGGCTGGTGTTCTAACGTAGACCCGTCATCCGGGTTGCGGACAGTGTCTGGTGGGTAGTTTGACTGGGGCGGTCTCCTCCCAAAGAGTAACGGAGGAGCACGAAGGTTAGCTAATCCTGGTCGGACATCAGGAGGTTAGTGCAATGGCATAAGCTAGCTTGACTGCGAGCGTGACGGCGCGAGCAGGTGCGAAAGCAGGTCATAGTGATCCGGTGGTTCTGAATGGAAGGGCCATCGCTCAACGGATAAAAGGTACTCCGGGGATAACAGGCTGATACCGCCCAAGAGTTCATATCGACGGCGGTGTTTGGCACCTCGATGTCGGCTCATCACATCCTGGGGCTGAAGTAGGTCCCAAGGGTATGGCTGTTCGCCATTTAAAGTGGTACGCGAGCTGGGTTTAGAACGTCGTGAGACAGTTCGGTCCCTATCTGCCGTGGGCGCTGGAGAATTGAGGGGGGCTGCTCCTAGTACGAGAGGACCGGAGTGGACGCATCACTGGTGTTCGGGTTGTCATGCCAATGGCATTGCCCGGTAGCTAAATGCGGAAGAGATAAGTGCTGAAAGCATCTAAGCACGAAACTTGCCCCGAGATGAGTTCTCCCTGACTCTTTGAGAGTCCTGAAGGAACGTTGAAGACGACGACGTTGATAGGTCGGGTGTGTAAGCGTAGCGATACGTTGAGCTAACCGATACTAATGAACCGTGAGGCTTAACCTTACAACGCCGAAGCTGTTTTGGCGGATTTGAGAGAAGATTTTCAGCTTAGATTCAGAGTCCGAAGGATTTTGCGCTGAGACAAGGCGGCCAGCGAAGCGAAGGAAGGAGCATACTGAAGTATGTGACTGACGCTCGCGAGCGCAGGCAACGCAGTATGAGCGCAAAAGACACAGGACGAGCATAAAGAATTTGCCTGGCGGCACTAGCGCGGTGGTCCCACCTGACCCCATGCCGAACTCAGAAGTGAAACGCCGTAGCGCCGATGGTAGTGTGGGGTCTCCCCATGTGAGAGTAGGGAACTGCCAGGCATCAAATAAAGCAGAAGGCCCGGTCGAAAGACCGGGCCTTTTGTTTATCTGCGGTTTATGGCGAAAGCAGCCCGTCCTCACGGACGGGCTTTTTGCGTTTTTGTCCCGATAATCCGTCAGTCAGGCGTCTGGCAGCAATCTGTTTGTTCAGACGACATAAAAGCCTGCCATGACCACCTCCCCACCATATTTCACTTTATTCCCGTTCATGCTTTGGCGTTAATCCCGAAAACCACGCGACGAAAAAAAACGTGAATTGAATCACATATAAATCAATAACAATTATATAACATTTGTTTCACTAATTGATTTGTCTCAGTGACGTGGCACGCCCGAAAAGACAGATTGCAGTCTTTGCTGGAGCAGGATGACAATGGCAGAAAGCAGTATTAATGAACGGGGTGCGCTGGAGCAAAGCGACACCCGCCGCCGCATATGGGCGATTGTAGGCGCATCTTCGGGGAATCTGGTTGAATGGTTTGATTTTTATGTCTATTCATTCTGCTCTCTCTATTTTGCACATATCTTCTTTCCTTCCGGAAATACCACCACTCAGCTATTACAAACCGCCGGGGTTTTTGCCGCGGGTTTCCTGATGCGCCCGATTGGCGGATGGCTGTTTGGTCGTATTGCTGACCGCCGCGGACGTAAAGCCTCGATGCTCATTTCCGTATGCATGATGTGCATGGGATCACTGGTGATTGCCTGTCTGCCCGGCTATGCAACGATTGGCACATGGGCGCCGGCCTTATTACTTCTGGCGCGTCTGTTTCAGGGGATATCCGTCGGGGGGGAGTACGGTACCAGTGCAACCTACATGAGTGAGGTTGCTGTAGAAGGCAAGAAAGGCTTCTACGCATCATTCCAGTACGTGACGCTCATCGGCGGTCAGCTTCTGGCCGTGCTTGTGGTGGTGGCCCTACAGCAAATTCTTAGCGACGAGCAACTGCATGCCTGGGGATGGCGGATACCGTTTGCGCTTGGGGCGGTACTTGCTGTTGTGGCCCTGTGGCTACGTCGCCAGCTGGATGAAACATCTAAGCAGGAGACGCGGGCATTAAAAGAGGCCGGCTCGTTCAAAGGGTTATGGCGCAATCGCAAAGCATTTCTGATGGTCCTGGGTTTCACCGCCGCCGGGTCGTTAAGCTTTTATACCTTCACCACCTATATGCAGAAATACCTGGTTAATACGGCGGGCATGAGTGCCGGTACGGCCAGCGTGATTATGACTGCGGCGCTGTTTGTCTATATGCTGGCTCAGCCGCTATTTGGCGCGCTATCGGATAAAATAGGTCGCCGGACATCAATGCTCTGTTTTGGCTCATTAGCGACGCTCTTTACCGTGCCTGTCTTGAGTGCGCTGCAGGGCGTAACCTCACCTTATGCCGCATTTGGTTTGGTTATCTGTGCGCTGATGATCGTGAGCTTCTATACCTCGATCAGCGGTATTTTGAAGGCGGAAATGTTCCCGGCTCAGGTACGCGCATTAGGCGTTGGCTTGTCATATGCCGTGGCAAATGCTCTGTTTGGCGGCTCGGCTGAATACGTCGCGCTGTCGCTAAAATCGGTCGGCGTTGAGCATGTCTTTTACTGGTACGTTACCGTGATGAGCGCGATTGCCTTTCTGGTCTCTCTGATGCTGCACCGTAAGGGCAAGGGGTTACGACTTTAGATCTACTGGTGCGCCAGCTGCCACACGGCATAGCCCGTCGTGGCACCGGCCACATCCCACGCGAAATCTTTCCAGCTCCAGCCGCTTCCTGCCGGGCGGCTATCCCAGAGTTCTTTCGACGCCCCCAGACTGACGGAGAACATCAGGCCAATGGTTGCGCTTCGGTCACGACTGTAGCCCTGATGCTGGGCATATTCGTTACCGGCCGCCGAGAGCATCGCCGAGGCCAGAAAATGCTGAGCCTTATCCTGGCCGCTCCATGAGTCATGTGCCATATGGCTACAGCCGGTAAGCAGCAACGGGGCAATAATAATGAAAGTACGCATACACATTCCAGAAAAAAGCCCCGACGATGCGGGGCAGATATTCAGAGAATACGACTGATCAAGCGGTCGATACGGATACGCCTCAGGCGGCGAATCAGTTTGCGTACCTTGACCGGATAATCCGCAATGCTTTGCAGGTCGCGATAGTGTTTAACGACCGTCGTGTGCTGGCGAATCAGATGCAGCTCTTTTTCACGCATCGCGCCGAGCTGATGCTGCGGATCGTGAATCAGAATCGCATTTTCCAGATCCAGGCGCCAGGCGCGCGGATTGAGGTTGTTGCCGGTGAGCAGCATCCACTCATCATCAACCCACATTCCCTTAAGGTGATAGCTGTTATCGTCATCTTTCCACAGACGAACAATCAGCTGATCAGTATTAACATAATACTGCAGTCGACTGAGGAAGCGGCGGAGGTTGATTTCATACAGATAGGGGAGCGCGCCGATAATCTTAAACGGCTGATCTTCAGGGATGTAGAAGTCATTTGCTGTTTTATCGCCAACGATAATCTCTACCTGCTTTCCGCTACGCAGTAGCTGAATAATGTTACGCACCAGAAGAGCCGGAAGGTTGAAATAGGGCGTACAAATCGTCAGCTTACGCTCAGCGCAGGGCATAAGATGGAAGATGGTTTTATTCAGCAGGCTCGATTTGCCCAGACCGACCAGCGGCGTGACCGACAGCCGATCGTCATCCGCATTGCCAGAGAAATGATAGCCGCTGTCACGCAGTTCCTGGCGATACTGGCGGATATCATTTTTGATTTCCGGGCTTTTCGGGCGATCGGCGCTGTCGAGGCGATTGACGCCGCGGCCTTCCACCAGGTTGTGCTCGACCCAACCGAACATCACATCGGCCATTTTGCCATTGCGAATACACTGATAGCGGTCGTAACGATACTTATCATGCTGATGCAGATAGACATCGTTCAGGCTTGCGCCGCTGTACAGGACACAATCATCGATAATGAAACCTTTGAAGTGCAGCACGCCGAGGGCTTCCCGGGTATTGACCGGCACGCCATAAACCGGAACATCGATTCCGGGGTTTTCCTGCGCCATGCGACAGTACCAGTCGGCATTGGTGTTCGCGGCCGCCGCGCCAATGCGTCCACGCTGGGCGCGATGCCAGTCAACCAGAACGCGAACATCTAACTCCGGACGCTGGCGCTTGGCATCGTAAAGTGCCTGCAGAATTCCTTTGCCGCCATCATCCTGCTCCAGATAGAGCGCAACAATACAAATACGCTGGGTGGCGTGGGCTATCTTTGCCAGTAACGCTTGCCGGAAATCCGCAGGAGCGTAAAAGAACTCGATATCATCAACTGACTGAGAAAGCTTAGGGAGTTGGGCAAGGTGTTGTTGATGTTTATTACGCTTAAATTTTGACAACATCACAGTGCGTTTCTTCTCTGTTTATTGAAGGGTCTTCTGTACCATGCAGACGACGTAAGCGGGCAATAATAACATTACTGTTCGCGAATGTGGTCAACAATTGCGGTCGCCAGTTTATGATTGTTATGCTGCCAGTTGCAGGGACAAACTCACAATTCCGTCTTCCAGCTGAATATCAACCGCGAACCCCAGCTTCCTGGCAAGGCCGATCATGCCTCTGTTATTAGGCATGGTGATGCCATTTAGCCGCTGCAGACCGTGGCTTTGCGTGTAGGCAATCAGCTTTTCCAGCAGCCGCCGGCCTAAACCTAACCCTTTCAGGTCAGAACGAACCAGGACGGCAAATTCCGCATCAATGTTGTCAGGATCGGAGATGGCTCGCGTTACGCCAAGGATCTCATTGCCTTCGGCGCTGGTGCGTACGGCAACAAACGCCATTTCTCGATCGTAGTCGATCTGCGTCATATTGGCTAAGTCATCATGAGTAAATTCATTGATTTCGCTGAAATAACGATAGTACAGATCTTCTTTCGTCACCTGGCCGATAAAAGCCTGAAGCAGCGGTTCATCTTCCGGCAGGATCGGGCGGAACAGGCAGCGCTCGCCATTTTTCATCACCACCCACTCTTCCTGCTGCTGCGGATAAGGGCGGATGGCCAGCCGACTTTCGCTATCGCCGGTAAACGGGGCAAGGGCCAGCGTGACGTCAAGCGCGGTGAACTCGTTACCCGAAGCGAGCAGCGGGTGAATATCCAGCCGCTGGATCTCCGGGCAATCGACGATCAGATTTGATACCTGGACCAGAAGTTGGCTCAGGCCCGAAACATCCAGCGGGCGTAGCGCGCTGCGGCCACGGATCTTCTTACTTTTGATCGCCTGGATAACCAGATAGCGGGCCAGATTCATATTTAACGGCGGCAGGGCGACGGCGGCCTGATCTTCCGCACGCCATTCGACGCCGCCTTCGCCCAACATAATCAGCGGGCCGAACACCGGATCGTGCTCAACGACGACCCGCAGCTCCTGCGCGCCGGCGCGGTTGGCCATACTTTGTACCAGCAGACCGTGAATACGTGCCTGAGGCCAGGCCATTTTGACGCGGTCGAAAATAGCATCCGCCGCCTGCTGTACCTCCACGGCGGTCCGCAAATAGAGCATCACGCCCTGAACTTCCGATTTGTGCGGAATATCCGGCGAGCGCAGTTTCAGCGCCACCGGGTAGCCAATTTGTTCGGCGATGTGTACCGCCTCGGCGCTGTCGGCGGCAATCCAGGTCGGTAAGGTGTGGATCCCGTAAGCGTGCAATACCGGGCTTACTTCATGGGTGTCTAACGAACGGGCGCCTTCGCGAATCGCCTGTTGCAACAACATATGGGCTTCTGCGGTATTGGCGGTCACCATATCCGACAAAACCGGCGTCTCCCGGAGCTGCTTCTGGTTACGTCGGTATTCCACCATGTGCATAAAAGCGGTAATGGTTCCTTCCGGCGTGCGGTAGGTTGGCAGCCCCGCATCGCTGAACAAGCGGCGGGCTTCCTGAGAAGAGAATTCGCCACACCAGTTTGTCAGGACCGTGACATATTTACCGCGCGGATGGTGTTTCAGCGCGTCGATCAGCGCCAGGGCGCTTTCAGTTCCCGGTGCGGCGGCGCTGGGGGAATGAATCACCAGCAGGGCGTCGTAGTCCTGGCTATCCAGCAGAACGTTCAGCGCCTTGAGATAGTGTTCGCTGCTGGCATCATCACGGAGATCCAGCGGGTTCGCGATGTCGATACCACCCGGTAGCGCCTGGCGTAGTTTTTCCGCGCTCTCTTCGCTGAGGGTGGCAAGTTTGCCGTTTCGTAACCACAGTTCATCCAGCGCCAGCGCCGCAGGGGCGGCACCGTTACTGATGATCATCAGTTTCTCGCCGCGCAGCGGGCGCATATGGCTGAGAGTTTCAACCGCAGAGAAGAGTTCATGAGTATCCTGTACGCGCAATAACCCCGCCCGCTGAATCGCAGCGTCCCAGGCCGGATCCATGCCTGAATTGACGTGGAGCAGCTTTTGCGCGGCTGGACTGCGGCCGCTTTTGATAACCAGGATCGGTTTATTACGCGATGCGCTGCGTGCCGCGGACACGAAGCGCCGGGCGTCGCTCAGGTGTTCAAGATAGAGCAGAATGGCGCTGGTTTTACTATCGCGGGCAAGGAAATCAAGGAGATCGTCGACATCAATATCCAGGCTATCCCCAAGCGCAATAAAATAAGAGAAGCCCATCTCGCGCTGCTGCGCCCAGTCAAGAATGGTATTGGAAACTGCTGCGGACTGGGAGATAAACGCCAGTTTGCCGCGATGAATCGGTACCGGCGAAAAGCTGGCATTCAGCCCCTGCCAGGGCGCAAGCAGGCCGAGGCTGTTAGGGCCAAGCAGGCGCATCTGGTAGCGTGCGGCGCATTCCAGCAGCAGAGGATATTGTTCCGCCGGGGAGGAGAGAATAATGCAGGTCTTGCAGCCCTTTTTCCCCAGCGCGTCCAGCAGCTCGGGGTTTCGCCGGGCGTTGGTACAGAGCACGGCCAGGTCCGGAGTGAAGGGCAGGCTGTCGATGGTCGGCCAGGCCAGTACGCCCTGAACGGCTTTCCAGGCCGGGGTGACGGGTAAGACCGGGCCGTTGAACCCCCCGGCCAGCAGGTTACGCATCATCAGATAACCGGCGCGCTGTGGTTTCATTGATGCGCCAATAACGGCGATCGACTTCGGCCGCAGCAGTGCTTCCAGGCCTCGTTGGCTCATTCCGGTCTCCTTTAATCCCCTGTGACCGAATGATTTTAAACGCTTTCCGCCATTTGTGCTGTGATGCTGCCCTTATGCTGGGTTTTTCCCGCCAGATAGCGGGCGCGGAACAGGCTAAAATGGTCCCCGAGCGCGCGCGCGGCCGTGTGGTCTTCAGCAAGGTCGAGCAGCGCAATGGCGACTTCTGCGGTGCAGTACTGCCCATCGGCATGGGCTTCTCTCAGGTGGTAGGCTGAAATGCGTGACAGATCGACAGATATGATCGGCAGCGTATCAAGATACGGGCTTTTGCGGAACATTTTGCGCGCTTCGGTCCAGGTTCCGTCGAGCATGATAAACAGCGGCGGTTTCCCCGCCGGCGGGGCGCTCAGTACCTGGCGTTCCGCTCCCGCGTAAGAGGCCGGGAAAACCACCATTGGCTGGTAATCGGGGTTGGCGACCAGATCGAGTAACGCCTGCGGCGGCTCGGTTCGCGACCATTGAAAAGCTTCCGTGTCCGGCAGGATGTCGGCAATGAGGCGTCCGGTATTGCTTGGCTTCATCGGCTCGGTATCGAACATCACCAGGCAGAAACGACTGGTGGCCGTTGCCGGCATCAGGGTCGCGCACAGGCACTGCTTCAACGGTAACAGACAGCGTTGGCAGCGATGGACCCGGTTACCACGCGCGAGAAAAGGGCGGGTCGCGCGAGCGAGACGTTCGGCGCGAAGGCGAAGGACGGCGTTATCAATCATAGAGTGTCGCTAAGAAAAAACGCCATTGTCGCAGAGGTGAAAAAGGGGCACAAGCTGTGCCCCGGAAGGTTTACTGCGCGTTAGCTTCATTCAGCCAGTTATCGAACGGCGCTTTCGGTACCGCGCCGTTAAGCATGTCGATGACTTCGCCTTTTTTAAAGATCATAATGGTCGGGATACTGCGGATGCGGAAACGCGCGCTCAGCTCGCGTTCGGCTTCGGTGTTCACTTTGACGAAGCGCATCTTGCCGCTGCGTTCTTCCGCGACGTCTTCAAAGATCGGCGCAAAATTACGACAAGGACCGCACCATGGCGCCCAGAAATCGACAACAACGGGCAGATCGTCCTTCAGTAGTTTATCCAGCGTTGCCCCGGTCGCGTTGATGACATCGCCGTCAAAAAGATCGTGGCCGCAGCGTCCGCACTTAGCGCCATCGGCGTGACGATCGTCGGGGATGCGGTTCAGAGCCTGACAACTGGCACAAACGGTATTCATAACTAACCTCTGGTTATGGGTTGCAGCGTGGCGCGTGGCCGATTTGTTTCTTTAATGTTACATATTATCGATTAGCTGCTATTAAACAACAATGTGTTTTGTTCGATGAATACGATAGACCCTATCTTTTAAACGAAATCATGGCGCAGCGGTGACACATCGGGTAATCTTCGCGCTTCGCGCAGCGCAGGTGGAGAAAATTGATGAGCGACGAACTGAAAAATAAAAGCGGCAAGGTCAAAGTGATGTATGTCCGCAGTGATGATGATTCTGACAGACGCACCCATAACCCGCGTACCGGGAAAGGGGGAGGGCGCCCAGGAAAATCTCGTGTTGACGGCCGTAGCCGCCCTGCCCGCGATGAACGTAACAGCCGCGGTGATGACCGCAAACGTGACGATCGTAAACGCGATGATTTCGATCGTGACAGCTCTTCTCCGTGGCGTACCGTCTCGCGTGCGCCAAACGATGATGCGGCGGTGAAGCCGGATCACGGCGGGATCAGCGGCAAAAGCTTTATCGATCCGGAAGTGTTGCGTCGTCAGCGCGCGGAAGAGACCCGCGTTTACGGTGAGAATGCTTGTCAGGCGCTGTTCCAGAGCCGTCCGGAAGCGATTGTTCGCGCCTGGTTTGTGCAGAGCGTCACCCCGCGTTTCAAAGAGGCGCTGCGCTGGATGGCGGCGAACCGCAAAGCTTATCACGTGGTTGATGAGGCTGAACTGGCAAAAGCATCCGGTACCGAGCATCACGGCGGCGTTTGCTTCCTGATTAAGAAACGTAACGGTACCTCGGTGGCTCAGTGGGTCGCCAAAGCCGACGCCGAAGATTGCGTTCTGGCGCTGGAAGATGTTGGTAACCCGCACAACCTCGGTGCGATCATGCGTAGCTGCGCGCATTTTGGCGTGAAGGGTGTGGTGGTGCAGGATGCCGGCATGCTGGAATCTGGCGCGGCAATCCGTACCGCGGAAGGCGGCGCAGAACACGTGGAGCCTGTCACCGGCGACAGCTTTATTGACACTCTGGAGCAGTTCCGCAAAGCGGGCTACGCCATTGTTTCGACCTCCAGCCACAACGGCACGCCGTTGCATAAGGCCGAGCTGCCGAAGAAAATGGTGCTGGCATTAGGCCAGGAGCGCGATGGCCTGTCTGATGCGGCGATCTCCAGCGCCGATCTGAATGTGGCCATTGAAGGTACCGGCAATGTAGAAAGCCTGAACGTCTCCGTGGCGACCGGCATATTGCTGGCCGAGTGGTGGCGTCAGAACAAGGCCTGATGGCTGAGTTCAATTGAAAAAATGCCAGCGTCACGCTGGCATTTTTGTGTCTGCGAAAGGCGGAGACTAAGCATCTGCGGCCGGTAATACCGGCATCCAGTCAATGGGGGACTCGCCGCGCTCGGCCAGCCACTGGTTAGTCTGGACGAAGTGATTACTACCGAAGAAACCGCGATGGGCGGAAAGCGGCGAAGGATGCGGCGCTTTTAGCACGCAATGACGTTTCCTGTCGATAATCGCCCCTTTTTTCTGCGCATGGGCGCCCCACAGTAAAAACACGACCCCTTCCCGATGTTCGTTGATCAATGAAATGACCTTATCGGTAAAGGTTTCCCAGCCAAGGCTGGCATGCGAATGGGCCTGACCCGCCCGCACCGTCAGGACGGTATTGAGCAGCAGAACCCCTTGTCGCGCCCAGCTTTCCAGATAACCGTGCGTAGGACGGCTGAATCCCGGGATCGTCCCTTCCAGTTCTTTATACATATTTAACAGCGACGGCGGCGTCTGGATTCCCGGCAGTACGGAGAAGGCCAGGCCGTGCGCCTGTCCGGGCCCGTGATAAGGATCCTGACCAAGAATAACCACTTTGACATCGCCAAGTTCGGTATAACGAAAGGCATTAAAGACATCTTTTTGCGGCGGATAAATCGTCATACCCGACTGGCGCTCTTCGGCGACGGTTTTCAGGGTATTCACAAAATAGGGCTGCTGCTTCTCTTCCGCCAGCACGTCGTGCCAGGTCAATGGGGGGGTCATCTTGCTCTCCTGCAAAGTGTCATCACTATAGCTTAACTGCTTCTTTCTGCATAACAAAATCCACGGTGTCAGACTGACGTTTCGCATGCAAAAAAAAATTGAAAATTTACAAAAATATTTTGCATAGCTTCTGGCGTAACTTGATATAAAACAATAATATCCCTCTATACCCATTTTTATTGAGTGGTTTTTGTTGATTTAAGTCAATGAATGCCGGTTGTTTGGCTGATATACATACACTCAGACAACAATGGTTTTACCAATTGGCCGGGAATGGGCCAAAAAGACGAATAAATATTGCCTAAGGGAGGCATCACATGATTACTGGTATCCAAATTACTAAAGCTGCAAACGACGACCTGCTGAACTCTTTCTGGCTGCTGGATAGCGAAAAAGGCGAAGCCCGCTGCCTGTGTGCAAAAGGAAGCTTTGCTGAAGATGACGTGGTTGCGGTCAATAAACTGGGTGACATCGAATATCGCGAAATTCCGCTCGATGTGAAACCGGAAGTCCGTGTAGAAGGCGGCCAGCATCTGAACGTTAACGTGCTGCGTCGTGAAACGCTGCTGGATGCGGTTGAACATCCGGAAAAATATCCGCAGTTGACGATTCGTGTCTCTGGCTACGCGGTGCGCTTCAACTCCCTGACGCCAGAACAGCAGCGCGACGTTATTGCTCGTACTTTTACTGAAAGCCTGTAAGTCGAGGCTTGAATATAAAAACGCCGGGATATCCCGGCGTTTTTTTGTTACTGCTGATTTTCACCCGCGCTACCGCTTGGTTTACGGCGCTTGCCAACATTTTTGGCGTCGCGGTGACGTTTCTTCACGCGCGATTTCTCTTTATCTTTCTCTTTTTTCTGCTCGGCGCGTTTAGCCAGTACCTTTTTGGATGGCTTACCGGTCTGCTTCTCGCTCGGTGCGCGGGTTGTCGGGCGTAGTTCATCAATAACGCGCGCTTTGAGCGGCTCGTCAATATAGCGGCCAATTTTACCCAATAGCAGATGGTCATGAGCTTCAACCAGGGAAATGGCAACGCCTTTTTTCCCCGCGCGGCCGGTGCGTCCGATACGATGCAGATAGGTATCCGCCGTGCGCGGCATGTCAAAGTTGAAAACGTGGCTCACGTCCGGAATATCTATCCCGCGGGCAGCGACGTCGGTGGCAATCAGTACATTCATACGACCGTCGGTCATCCGTTTGATTGCTTCGTTACGCTTGGCCTGCACCATTTCGCCTTCCAGCCAGCAGGTATTGATCCCCGCTTCGCGCAGCCAGGAGGCCAGCTCATGAACGCGCTCGCGCTTACGCACAAAAACGATAGAGCGGGTTGCATCCGGCTGTTTCAGCAGGTTAACCAGGAGCGCGGTTTTATGCTTAATGTCATCGGCGCGATAGTACCACTGATGAATTTTCTTACGTTCGCGCGTGGAGGGACTGGCGGAGACTTCAACGGGCTCTTCCAGCAGGCGCTCGGCAAAGTCTTTAATGGCATCGCCTTCGAGGGTCGCGGAAAACAGCATGGTCTGCTTACGCCAGCGGGTTTCACCGGCAATGTGCTCAATATCCTGCGCGAAGCCCATGTCCAGCATACGATCCGCTTCATCGAGGATCAGCGTTTCGACCGCCCGGCAGTCGAAGTTTTCTTCTTTAATATATTGCAGCAGGCGGCCGGTGGTGGCGACCACGATATCCTGGTTCTCGCTGAACACTTCCGCGTGGTTCATGTATGCGACACCGCCGGTGATGGTGGCAATGTCCAGATGTGTGTGGGCGGCCAGCTCACGGGCATGGTCGGCAACCTGCATCGCCAGCTCACGGGTCGGCGTCAGGATAAGAATACGCGGCGGCCCCGACTTCTTACGCGGGAAATCAAGCAGGTGCTGCAACGCTGGCAACAGATACGCCGCTGTTTTACCGGTACCTGTCGGGGCTGAACCGAGAATATCACGGCCATCAAGCGCAGGCGGAATAGCGGCGGCCTGAATGGCTGTCGGGCGTGTGAAACCTTTTTCCTGGAGGGCTTCCAGAAGGTTTTCGTCGAGTTCAAGTTCGGAAAAAGTCGTTACAGTCATGATCTACCTCTGAGTGGACCGACGATTATAGACGTTACGGGCGTAATGTTCATCTGTTTGTAAGGCTATCTGTTCTCCGGTATTGTGCATAGCTTCAGGCTCAGGAGTTTTTGTTCGCAAGGTTATTCAGGATGTCTCAGTCGAAGTTTGCGCTGCCGCGCAATGGTTTTACGTTTAAACAGTTCTTTATTGCCCACGACCGCTGTGCGATGAAAGTGGGCACTGACGGCATTTTGCTTGGCGCGTGGGCGCCGATCGCGCAGGTCAAACACGTGCTGGATATCGGGACCGGTAGCGGTTTGCTGGCTTTAATGCTGGCTCAGCGAACCGACAACCGGGTTATGCTGGATGCGGTAGAGCTTGATGAAGAGGCGACAGCGCAAGCGCGCGAAAACGTGGCGACCTCCCCGTGGGGGTCGCGTATCCAGGTGCATCAGGGTGATATTCAACAGTGGCAGCCTGCGCAAACCCGCCGTTATGAACTGATTGTCAGCAACCCGCCTTTTTTTACCGAAGGTGTGCCCTGTGCGACATCGCAGCGCGAGCAGGCGCGATATACGACCACGCTCGATCACGTCACGCTCTTAACCTGTGCCGCGGAGTCGATCACCGAAGAGGGCTTTTTCTGCGTGGTGTTACCGGTGGATATTGGTAATGCGTTTGTTCAACGCGCCGAAACTATGGGCTGGCATCTGCGTTTACGCACCGATGTCGCGGAAACAGAAATGCGCCCGCCGCACCGCGTACTGCTGGCTTTCTCGCCGACCGCCGGGGAGTGTTTTAGCGATCGGCTGATTATCCGTGGGCCTGAGCAGCAATACTCCGAAGGGTTTACTGCCCTGACCCAGGACTTTTACCTCTTTATGTGAGCCAGAGGTGACAGAATCGACGGGCCGCTATCCGCAAGTTGTTGCGGGTAATCCAGCGTATAGTGCAGCCCGCGACTCTCTTTACGCTGCATTGCGCAGCGAACGATCAGCTCGGCTACCTGCACCAGGTTGCGCAACTCCAGCAAATTGTTCGACACGCGGAAGCGGGCGTAATATTCGTCGAGCTCCTGCTGCAACATGGTAATTCGTCGTAGCGCACGCTCCAGCCGACGAGTGGTGCGGACAATCCCCACGTAGTCCCACATCAATAATCTTAGCTCGTGCCAGTTATGTTGAATCACCACCAGTTCATCGGGGATCTCAACCTGACTCTCATCCCAGGAAGGGAGGCTGTTAACCGGTTGCGCCAGCGGCAGACGCCGGAGAATATCCTCGGCGGCGGACCAACCGTAGACCAGGCATTCGAGCAGCGAATTTGACGCCATGCGGTTAGCTCCGTGCAGCCCGGTGTAGCTCACTTCGCCAATCGCATACAGCCCGTCAACATCAGTACGTCCGTTGTCATCAACCATCACGCCGCCGCAGGTATAGTGGGCGGCGGGGACAATCGGGACGGGTTCTTTTGTCAAATCGATACCCAGGCCGAGCAGTTTTTCGTAGATCATCGGGAAATGCTGACGAATAAAGGCTTCAGGCTTATGGCTGATGTCGAGATACATACAATCGACGCCGAGGCGTTTCATCTCATGGTCAATCGCGCGGGCGACGATATCGCGTGGAGCCAGCTCGCCACGTTCGTCAAAATCGGGCATAAACCGGGTTCCGTCCGGGCGTTTCAGGTATGCGCCCTCGCCGCGTAATGCTTCGGTTAACAGGAAATTGCGCGCCTGCGGATGGTACAAGGCGGTGGGGTGAAACTGGTTGAACTCGAGGTTGGCCACGCGACAGCCGGCGCGCCAGGCCATAGCAATGCCATCGCCGGAGGAGACGTCCGGATTGGTGGTGTACTGATAGACTTTCGCCGCCCCGCCGGTGGCCAGTACCACGGATTTCGCGCGGCAGGTCTCAACCTTTTCTTTGTTCCGGTTCCAGATCCAGGCGCCAACCACACGGCGCGTCCCCGGCAGGCCGATTTTATCGGAAATGATCAAATCAACGGCGTTACTCCGCTCCAGAATACGAATATTCGGGTGCGCGAGCGCCTGGCCAACCAGCGTCGTTTCCACCGCTTTACCGGTGGCATCGGCCGCGTGGAGAATCCGGCGATGGCTATGGCCACCTTCACGGGTCAGGTGGTAGCTCTGTTCGCCGTTGGCCTGGGTCTGGGTATCAAACAGCACACCCTGATCGATAAGCCATTGCACACAAGATTTGGCGTTGCTGGCGACGAAAGAGACAGCATGGCGATCGCACAGGCCGGCCCCGGCGATGAGCGTATCTTCAACGTGAGATTCCACGCTGTCGGTTTCATCAAAAACGGCGGCAATGCCGCCCTGCGCGTACAGCGTGGAACCTTCGCTGACAGGGCCTTTGCTCAGTACGGCGACGGAGCTGTGCTCCGCCAGACGTAGCGCAAGGGATAAACCGGCAGCGCCGCTGCCGATAATCAGCACATCACAGGAGAAGTCAGGAGTCGTATTCATCGTCTTTGTTTAATTTACTAAACACATTTTTGCCACAATAGCACCAGGTCGTGATGATTCGTACATTTTTTTTACTGGCCGTTGTGGAAACTAAACATAAGCGGGTGGGGCGGCGCAGTGTAAACGAAAGAAAATATTTGCGAGGCAGGTCGTTAGCTTCAGATTTTATAGTGAAATAAAAGCGATGTTACGTTACCCTTCTGGCGGACCTTACGCTTTTTCTTCATCATCTTACCTGGCGTTGAGTTGCGGGACATATAATGAGAGATAACAAATCGTCCGCCGTTGCCAGACAAAAATCAAAGGCGTAACGGAACTTTATTGTTTTCAAACACTCCAATCGTCTGCTTGCTCATATTGCAGTGATTGGGTAGTGCTTTGAAGACGCATGGGAATTGGGTTTGGGGAGACATTACCTCGGATGAGCGAGCAGTTAACGGATCAGGTCCTCGTCGAACGGGTCCAGAAAGGAGATCAGAAAGCGTTTAACTTGCTGGTGGTGCGCTATCAGCATAAGGTCGCGAGCCTGGTCTCCCGCTACGTGCCGCCGGGCGATATCCCTGACGTTGTTCAGGAATCGTTCGTAAAAGCATGGCGCGCGCTGGAGTCCTTCCGGGGAGATAGTGCTTTTTATACCTGGTTATATCGCATCGCTGTCAACACGGCGAAGAATTATCTGGTAGCTCAGGGACGCCGTCCACCGTCCAGCGATGTTGACGCCAATGAGGCGGAAAACTTCGAAAGTGGGGGGGCGCTAAAAGAAATTTCGAACCCTGAGAACTTAATGTTGTCAGAAGAACTGAGACAAATAGTTTTTCGTACCATTGAATCACTCCCGGAAGATTTACGCATGGCAATTACGTTGCGGGAGCTGGATGGCCTGAGCTATGAAGAGATAGCCGCTATCATGGATTGCCCGGTAGGAACGGTACGTTCACGCATTTTTCGGGCACGAGAAGCTATTGATAATAAAGTTCAACCGCTTATCAGGCGTTGACGATAGCGGAATACTGAAAAGGGTATCAGGCATGCAGAAAGAAAAACTTTCGGCCTTAATGGATGGTGAAACGCTGGATAACGAGCTGCTCAATGAGCTGAGCCGTTCTTCTGAAATGCAAAAGACCTGGGAGAGCTACCATCTCATCCGTGATTCGCTGCGAGGCGATACCGCTGAGATGCTCCATTTTGATATCTCAGCCCGCGTGATGGCCGCCATTGAGAACGAGCCCGTTCGTCAGGCGGTGCCGCTTATTCCTGAATCTCAGCCAGCACCACACCAGTGGCGTCAGATGCCTTTCTGGCAGAAAGTCCGCCCGTGGGCCAGTTCACTGACTCAGATGGGGGTGGCAGCGTGCGTTTCGCTTGCTGTTATCGTCGGCGTCCAGCAGTATAATGGGCAAAGCGAATCCGCTCAGCAGCCCGAAGCGCCTGTTTTCAACACCATGCCGATGATGGGGAAAGCCAGCCCGGTCAGTCTTGGCGTTCCGGCTGATGCGTCGGCAGGGAGCGGCCAGCAGGCTCAGGTGCAAGAACAGCGTCGCCGTATTAATGCTATGCTGCAGGACTATGAATTGCAGCGTCGCCTGCACGCAGAACAGCTTCAGTTTGGTCAGGCCCAGACTCAGCAAGCCGCTGTTCAGGTGCCAGGCTATCAAACTTTAGGAACGCAATCGCAGTAATGAAGCAACTTTGGTGTGCCATGTCGCTCATGGCAGGCAGCCTGTTCTTCTCTGTCAACGCCTCGGCTGATACATCGTCCGGGGCGTTGTTGCAGCAAATGAACCTGGCCAGCCAGTCCCTCAATTATGAGCTGTCTTTCATCAGCATCAACAAACAGGGCGTTGAGTCGCTGCGTTATCGTCACGCGCGGCTGAACAATCAACCTCTTGCCCAGCTTTTACAACTCGACGGCCCACGCCGGGAGGTTGTACTGCGCGGTAATGAAATCAGCTATTTTGAACCGGGGCTCGATCCGTTCACGCTGAATGGCGACTATATCGTCGATTCATTGCCTTCGCTGGCCTATACCGATTTTAAGCGACTGGCTGCCTACTACGACTTTATCTCTGTCGGACGCACTCGTATTGCCGACCGGCTATGTGAAGTGATTCGCGTTGTTGCGCGGGACGGTACGCGCTATAGCTACATTGTCTGGCTGGATGCGGAAACCAGGCTGCCGATGCGCGTTGATTTGCTCGACCGCGACGGGGAAACGCTGGAACAGTTCCGGGTGGTGTCCTTTAACGTCGGCGATAAGGTCAGCAGCAGTATGGAGACCCTGGCGAAAGCCAGTCTGCCACCCCTGCTGTCGGTGCCGGAAGCAGGCGATAAAGCCAATTTCAACTGGGCGCCAGCCTGGCTGCCGCAGGGCGTTTCAGAAGTCTCCAGCAGTCAGCGTCGTCTGCCGACGTTTGATGGTCCGGTTGAATCTCGCCTGTACTCAGATGGGCTGTTTAGCTTCTCGATAAACGTGAACCGCGCCTCGGCAAACAGTAGCGATCAGCTGCTGCGTACCGGGCGTCGCACTGTGAGCACGACGGTACGTGATAACGCCGAGATAACCGTGGTTGGCGAGCTGCCGCCGCAAACGGCTAAACGCATCTCCGACAGCATCAAATTCAGGGCAGTACAATGATTAAAGAATGGGCCACGGTCGTCTCCTGGCATAACGGCATGGCGCAGGTGCACTGTGACGTTAAAGCCTCGTGCAGCAGCTGCGCCTCGCGCGCTGGCTGCGGCAGTCGGGTGCTCAACAAGCTGGGGCCGCAAACCAGTCACACGATCAGCGTTCCCAGCGAGCAGCCGCTGTCCGCCGGGCAAAAAGTCGAGCTGGGGATTGCTGAAAGCAGCCTGCTGGGCTCGGCGGTTTTGGTCTACATGGCGCCGCTGGTTGGGCTGTTTGTCATGGCGTCTGTTTTTCAGGCCCTGTTTGCAAATGATTTCGCTTCGCTGTGTGGCGCGCTACTCGGCGGCGTCGGTGGATTTCTGGTGGCGCGCGGGCTTTCGCCCGGATTAGCCGCCCGCCAGTCGTGGCAGCCCGTTATTATTAGCGTTGGCCTGCCGCCAGATTTGGTGCGCGTAGAGACACCCTCTTCAGAACCAGGCCAGTGATTCCACTGGCCTTTATTTTTGATTTATTACCCCCGCCAGAACACATCATTTGCTACGGTTCTGCTGCTGGTAAGAGCATTTCCTGGTTTCGCGGATGTAGTGTAGAATGCGGCGTTTTCGGATTAAAAAACGTCAGGCACAGAACAGTGGCCTCATGATACGCGTAAGGCATAATTAACTCTAACATATGAAGAATATACGTAACTTTTCAATCATCGCTCATATCGACCACGGTAAATCGACGTTGTCTGACCGTATCATCCAGATTTGCGGTGGCCTTTCCGATCGTGAAATGGAAGCCCAGGTACTGGACTCCATGGATCTTGAACGTGAGCGTGGTATCACCATTAAGGCGCAAAGCGTCACCCTGGATTACAAGGCGACCAACGGCGAAACCTACCAGCTGAACTTTATCGATACCCCGGGGCACGTCGACTTCTCTTATGAGGTGTCACGTTCGCTCGCCGCATGTGAAGGCGCGCTGCTGGTGGTCGATGCGGGTCAAGGGGTGGAAGCTCAGACGCTGGCCAACTGCTATACCGCCATGGAAATGGATCTGGAAGTGGTGCCGGTTCTCAACAAAATCGACCTGCCTGCTGCCGATCCGGAGCGCGTAGCCGATGAAATCGAAGACATCGTCGGTATCGATGCGGCCGATGCGGTCCGCTGCTCGGCGAAAACCGGCGTCGGCGTTCCCGATGTTCTGGAACGTCTGGTGCGTGATATTCCGCCGCCGGAAGGTGATGCCGATGCCCCGCTGCAGGCGCTGATTATCGACTCCTGGTTCGATAACTATCTTGGCGTTGTTTCGCTGGTGCGTATCAAAAACGGCACGATGCGTAAAGGCGACAAAATCAAAGTTATGAGCACCGGTCAGGTCTATAACGCCGACCGCCTGGGTATCTTCACGCCAAAACAGGTTGATCGTACCGAGCTGAAATGCGGCGAGGTAGGCTGGCTGGTGTGCGCCATTAAAGATATCCTCGGCGCTCCGGTTGGCGATACCCTGACGACGTCGCGTAACCCGGCGGATAAGGCCCTGCCAGGCTTTAAGAAAGTGAAACCGCAGGTGTATGCCGGTCTGTTCCCGGTGAGTTCCGATGACTATGAAGCCTTCCGCGATGCGCTGGGCAAGCTGAGCCTGAACGATGCCTCTCTGTTCTATGAGCCGGAAAGTTCAACGGCGCTGGGCTTCGGCTTCCGCTGCGGCTTCCTCGGCCTGCTGCACATGGAAATCATCCAGGAGCGTCTGGAACGCGAATACGACCTGGATCTGATTACCACCGCGCCGACGGTAGTCTACGAAGTGGAGACCACGTCGAAAGAAGTCATCTATGTCGATAGCCCGTCCAAGCTGCCGCCGCTGAATAACATTCAGGAGCTGCGTGAGCCGATCGCAGAATGTCACATGCTGCTGCCGCAGGAGTTCCTGGGCAACGTCATCACGCTGTGTATTGAAAAGCGTGGCGTGCAGACCAACATGGTTTATCACGGTAAACAAGTTGCGCTGACCTATGAAATTCCGATGGCGGAAGTGGTTCTCGATTTCTTTGACCGCCTGAAGTCCACCTCCCGTGGCTACGCGTCGCTGGATTACAACTTCAAACGTTTCCAGGCATCCAACATGGTTCGCGTGGATGTGCTGATCAACGGCGAGCGTGTTGATGCGCTGGCGCTGATCACCCACAACGATAATGCGCCGTACCGTGGTCGTGAGCTGGTGGAAAAGATGAAAGATCTGATCCCACGCCAGCAGTTCGATATCGCGATTCAGGCGGCTATCGGCAACCACATTATTGCCCGTTCGACCGTTAAACAACTGCGTAAAAACGTGCTGGCGAAATGCTACGGCGGCGACGTCAGCCGTAAGAAAAAGCTGCTGCAGAAGCAGAAAGACGGTAAGAAACGTATGAAGCAAGTGGGTAACGTTGAGCTGCCGCAGGAAGCGTTCCTCGCTATTCTGCACGTCGGTAAAGACGGAAAATAACCATTAAGGAGTTGGCATGGCGAACATGTTTGCCCTGATCCTGGTGATTGCAACCGTGATCACGGGGCTTTTGTGGTGCCTGGATAAATTTATCTTTGCACCAAAACGTCGTGAACGTCAGGCCGCTGCTCAGGCAGCGACCGGTGATAGCCTCGACAAGCAAACGCTGAAGAAAGTCGGCCCGAAACCGGGCTGGCTGGAAACGGCAGCCTCGGTATTTCCGGTGCTGGCGATCGTTCTGGTGGTGCGCTCATTTATTTATGAGCCGTTTCAAATTCCGTCCGGTTCGATGATGCCAACGCTGTTGATTGGCGATTTTATTCTGGTGGAGAAGTTTGCCTACGGCATTAAAGATCCTATCTACCAGAAAACGCTGATCGAAACCGGTCATCCGAAACGCGGCGATATCGTGGTGTTTAAATACCCGGAAGATCCGCGTCTGGACTACATTAAGCGTGCTGTTGGCCTGCCGGGCGATAAGATCACCTACGATCCGGTGGCAAAACAGGTCACCATCCAGCCGGGCTGCAGTTCCGGCCAGGCATGTGGTAACGCACTGCCGGTGACTTACTCCAACGTTGAGCCCAGCGATTTCGTCCAGACGTTCTCTCGTCAGAACGGCGGGGAAGCGACCAGCGGTTTCTGGCAGCTGCCGAAAGGCGAAAGCAAGGCGGACGGCATTCGTCTGACCGAGCGCAAAGAGACGCTGGGCGAGGTGACTCACCGCATTCTGACCGTGCCGATTGCTCAGGATCAGGTTGGAATGTACTACCACCAGTCTGGCCTGCCGTTGGCCACCTGGATAGTGCCGCCGGGTCACTACTTCATGATGGGTGATAACCGCGATAACAGCGCCGACAGCCGTTACTGGGGCTTTGTGCCAGAGGCCAACCTGGTGGGTAAAGCCACGGCCATCTGGATGAGCTTTGAAAAACAGGAAGGTGAATGGCCGACCGGCGTGCGTTTATCGCGTATCGGCAGCATTCATTAATTTTCCTGCCTTATTCACGCTGCCGCTGCAATATTGGCAGCGTGAATTATTTAATATTTAAATCCCTTCAGACTAACGACATCTATTGTCGTTGCGTATAGAATATCCCCCCGAAGTTTTGGTTGTCTCTCGCAAGAGTGACACTGCACACGAAACCGCGTTGGTTGATTTTACTCTGAATAATTTGGGTTGCAGAAAGGCGGCAGGCAAGCGCACAGGCAATCTTAACAGGGACAGAGCTGCCCAGGTCGGTTTCGTGTGCTGCATTTTTGACGCATTCATTTATTGGTAACGCATGAACCCCATCGTAATTAATCGGCTTCAACGGAAGCTGGGCTACACTTTTCATCATCAGGAGCTGTTGCAACAGGCATTAACTCATCGCAGTGCCAGCAGCAAACACAATGAGCGCCTGGAGTTCTTAGGTGACTCAATTCTGAGTTTTGTGATCGCCAATGCGCTCTATCATCGTTTCCCTCGGGTGGACGAAGGTGATATGAGCCGTATGCGCGCAACGCTGGTACGAGGCAACACGCTGGCGGAGATCGCCCGCGAGTTTGAACTGGGTGAGTGTCTGCGCCTTGGTCCGGGTGAGTTGAAAAGCGGCGGCTTCCGTCGCGAGTCTATTCTGGCGGATACCGTAGAAGCATTGATTGGCGGGGTCTTCCTCGACAGCGATATCCAGAACGTTGAGCGCCTGATTCTCAGCTGGTACCAGACTCGTCTGGACGAAATCAGTCCTGGCGATAAGCAAAAAGATCCAAAGACCCGTTTGCAGGAGTACCTGCAAGGTCGTCACCTGCCGCTGCCTTCCTATCTGGTGGTGCAGGTGCGCGGTGAAGCACACGATCAGGAATTTACTATCCACTGCCAGGTCAGTGGCCTGAGTGAACCGGTGGTAGGCACAGGTTCCAGCCGTCGCAAGGCGGAGCAGGCTGCCGCCGAACAGGCGCTGAAAAAGCTGGAGCTGGAATGAGCATCGATAAAAGTTATTGTGGGTTTGTCGCCATTGTTGGCCGCCCGAACGTGGGGAAATCCACGCTGTTGAATAATCTGCTTGGGCAGAAGATTTCGATCACTTCCCGTAAAGCGCAGACCACGCGTCACCGCATTGTTGGTATCCATACCGAAGGGCCGTATCAGGCAATTTATGTGGATACCCCGGGCCTGCACATGGAAGAGAAACGCGCGATCAACCGCCTGATGAACAAAGCGGCGAGCAGCTCTATTGGCGACGTTGAACTGGTGATTTTCGTTGTCGAAGGCACCCGCTGGACGGCCGATGATGAAATGGTGCTGGGCAAGTTACGCGATGCCAGAGCGCCGGTGATTCTGGCGGTCAATAAAGTGGATAACGTGCAGGAGAAGGCGGATTTGCTGCCGCACCTGCAGTTCCTGGCAAGCCAGATGAACTTCCTCGATATCGTACCGATTTCTGCGGAAACCGGGATGAACGTCGATACCATCGCCGGGATCGTACGCAAACATCTGCCGGAAGCGATTCATCACTTCCCGGAAGATTATATTACCGACCGTTCTCAGCGCTTTATGGCCTCCGAAATCATTCGTGAAAAGCTGATGCGCTTCCTTGGCGCCGAGCTGCCGTATTCGGTGACGGTTGAGATCGAGCGTTTCCAGGCTAACGAACGCGGCGGTTATGATATTAACGGCCTGATTCTGGTTGAGCGTGAAGGTCAGAAGAAGATGGTCATTGGCAACAAAGGCGCCAAAATCAAAACCATCGGTATTGAAGCGCGTAAAGACATGCAGGATATGTTCGAAGCGCCGGTTCACCTCGAACTGTGGGTGAAGGTCAAATCCGGCTGGGCCGACGACGAGCGCGCATTGCGCAGCCTCGGTTACGTTGACGATCTCTGAGTTTGATACGCCATGGCTTTCGCGGCGCAGACAGGCGGCAAGACCGTGAGTCCCCGGGAGCTTACATTAGTAAGTGACTGGGGTGAAAGAGTGCGGCCAACGCACCTGCAACCTGAAAGACGACGAGTATGATGGAAGGCTGGCAGCGCGCTTTCGTTCTGCATAGTCGTCCCTGGAGCGAAACCAGCCTGATGCTGGACGTCTTCACGGAAGAGTCGGGTCGCGTGCGCCTGGTAGCAAAAGGCGCACGTTCCAGACGCTCCAACCTCAAAGGCGCCCTCCAGCCTTTTACCCCCTTACTCCTGCGCTTTGGCGGCCGTGGCGAAGTGAAAACGCTACGCAGCGCCGAAGCCGTTTCATTGGCGCTTCCGCTCAGCGGCATCACGCTTTACAGCGGTCTGTATGTCAATGAGCTGCTTTCCCGCGTGCTCGAACATGAAACGCGCTTCTCCGAACTCTTTTTCGATTACCTGCACTGTCTGCAGGCGCTGGCTGGCGCAAGCGGTACGCCGGAGCCGGCATTGCGCCGTTTTGAACTGGCGCTGCTGGGGCATCTGGGCTATGGCGTCGATTTCCTCCACTGTGCCGGCAGCGGCGAAGCGGTGGATGACACCATGACCTATCGCTACCGTGAAGAAAAAGGCTTTATCGCCAGCGTGGTTATTGATAACAACACCTTTACCGGGCACCATCTGAAGGCGCTGGCTAACCGTGAGTTCCCGGATAGCGATGCGCTACGTGCCGCAAAGCGCTTTACCCGTATCGCCCTGAAACCCTATCTTGGCGGTAAACCGCTGAAGAGCCGGGAGCTGTTTCGCCAGTTTATGCCCGCCCTCGCGGCGCGAGCAGCAGATAAAACGAATAACGATCAATGAGGATTGTCATGGCTGAATTACTGTTAGGGGTCAATATTGACCATATTGCGACACTGCGTAACGCTCGCGGCACGGCCTATCCGGATCCGGTACAGGCGGCCTTTATCGCCGAACAGGCTGGCGCCGACGGAATTACCGTGCACCTGCGCGAAGACCGCCGTCACATTACCGACCGCGATGTCCGCATTCTGCGCCAGACGCTGGATACCCGAATGAACCTGGAGATGGCGGTCACCGAAGAGATGCTGACCATCGCCTGTGAGACCAAACCGCATTTCTGCTGCCTGGTTCCGGAAAAACGTCAGGAAGTGACGACGGAAGGCGGCCTGGATGTGGCCGGTCAGCGCGACAAAATGCGCGATGCCTGCACGCGTCTTGCCGATGCCGGTATTCTGGTCTCGCTGTTCATCGATGCCGATGCCGCGCAAATTAAAGCTGCGGCGGACGTCGGCGCGCCGTATATCGAAATCCATACCGGTTGCTATGCGGACGCCGAAACCGACGCACAGCAGGCAAAAGAGCTTGAGCGTATCGCGACGGCGGCCGCCTATGCCGCGAGCCTTGGCCTCAAGGTTAACGCCGGTCACGGCCTGACCTACCATAACGTGCAGGCGATTGCCCGCATTCCGCAGATGCATGAGCTGAACATTGGTCATGCGATCATCGGTCGGGCGGTGATGAGCGGCCTGAAAGAGGCGGTTGCCGAAATGAAACGCCTGATGCGGGAAGCTCGCGCGTAATGGCTATTCTGGGGCTGGGCACCGATATTGTTGAAATTGCCCGTATTGAAGCGGTGATCGCCCGCAGCGGCGATCGTCTCGCCCGGCGCGTGCTCAGCGACAACGAGTGGGCGATATGGGCGCAGCACCAGCAGCCGGTGCGTTTTCTGGCAAAGCGTTTTGCGGTGAAAGAGGCGGCGGCGAAAGCCCTCGGAACCGGTATCCGTAACGGTCTGGCTTTTAATCAGTTCGAAGTTTACAACGACGAACTGGGCAAACCTAAGCTACGTTTATGGGGCGAGGCGAAGAGTCTGGCGGAACGTCTGGGCGTCAGAAGCATTCACGTGACGCTGGCCGATGAGCGCCATTACGCTTGTGCCACGGTTATCGTAGAGAGTTAGCGCCCGCAGCCCGCGGTATCAGATTTTGTCCGCGTGATGCATCAGCACGAACTTATCCCACAGCTGTTCTTCATTTTCGAGGTGTGCCGGGTCTTTCAGAATCGTATTCGGGATCGGGCACACTTTCTGACAGGTGGGCGTTTCATAGTGGCCCACGCATTCCGTGCAGCGGTCGCTGTTAATTTCATAAATGCTGTGACCCATCGAAATGGCCTCGTTAGGGCATTCCGGTTCGCACATATCGCAGTTGATGCATTTTTTGGTGATTAACAGCGCCATCGGGAAATTCTCAGAAACAACACAAACAGGGCGGGCATTATACGCCCATTTTCTGTTCACACCAGTTTTTTCACCAGCGCTTCACTGTGCCGGATACGCTCCGGCGCATGTTCAAGATCCTGTTGAACCAGCGCCATAAACAGCAGATCGGTGAGCATCATCTGCGCGCTGGTGGAGGAGATAGCCGCGCTGCGGGTCGCCTGCTCTTCGGCGATAGTATACAGGCACTGCGTGGCCTGCTGTTGCAGGGCGTTGGGGGTGAAGCCCGTGATCGCCAGGATCCGACAGCCCACGCGCAGCGCTTCTCCGGCGGCCATATTGATTTCGCGACGTTCGCCAGAGTAGGAGATGGCTAACAGCAGATCGTCTGACGACATGGCCTGCACGGTGGCGAGCAGGGCATGCATATCCTGTTCGGAAACGGCGTTAATGCCGATCTTCATCAGCTTCCAGCTGAAATTACGCGCCACCAGACCGGATGCGCCAATGCCGGTAATAATCACCCGGCGCGCGTGACGCAGCAGCGCCACGGCTTCCAGCAGCTTCTCTTCGCTGTTCACATCCAGCGAGGCGTGCATGGCGGCCACGTTATCCTTAATCAGTTTCTCGCCCACCAGGCGCAGCGGATCGTCGCCGAGGATCTGGTTATGGACCGGCACCGACTGAGGATCGGGCGCGCTGGCCAGCGCTTCGCTGAGCGCCAGTTTCAGCGCCGGGAAACCTTTAAACCCCATCTTCTGCGCGAATTTCACGACGCTGGACTGGCTGACGCCTGCCTCGCCTGCCAGCTGCTGCGAACTAAGGTGGCGGGTCTGGTCCGGCTGAGCCAGAATAAAGTCTGCCAGCTTCTTATCGCTTGCTGCCAGCGACGGATAGCGCTGGCGGATGCGGATTAAACAGTTCATCGGTTTTCCTCAGGACAACCTTCGCCCTCTGCTGAAAGAATTTTGTATTCGATTATAAGAGGATTGCGGCGAATTAAAAATTCTACCGCTGAGATTTATTCACGGCAGAGGAATTGCCTCAACCCAGGCTTAACATCGGCGGATGTTTTCTCTGTTCATGGCGCAAGACTGTTAAGCTAGCGCTATCAGAGACAACATTGGATAAAAAGAGGTCAGGTTTGAAGAGCAGCACGCAGCGAGTGGTTTTTTTTGATCTCGATGGAACGTTGCATCAACAGGATATGTTCGGCAGCTTCTTACGCTACGCCTTGCGTCACCAGCCCCTGAATCTGCTGCTGGTGGTACCGCTGTTGCCGGTTATCCTGGCGGGACTGGCGGTAAATGGCCGGGCGGCGCGCTGGCCGATGAGCCTGCTGCTGTGGGCATCGACGTTCGGGCGCAGCGAGCGCGCGCTAAAGCGCCTTGAGGCCGGCTTTGTCCGCTGGTTTCGCCAGCGCGTCACCGCCTTCCCGGTCGTGCAGGCCCGACTGTCGGACTACCTGACCCGGCGCGATGCTGACGTCTGGCTGATTACCGGGTCGCCGCAATCGCTGGTGGAACAGGTCTACGGCGATACCGTCTGGTTGCCGAGGGTGAACATTATCGCCAGTCGGATGGAGCGCCGCTGCGGCGGCTGGGGCCTGTCGCTACGCTGTCTGGGCCATGAAAAAGTGGCGCAACTGGAGCAGAAGATCGGTGCGCCGCTGCAACTGTACAGCGGCTATAGCGATAGCGAGCAGGATAATCCGTTGCTTCATTTTTGCCAGCACCGCTGGCGGGTCACCCCGCAGGGCGATCTCCACCAGTTAGAATAGTGTGTAATATCTGTCGGCCATGTATAATGCGGCCCGCTTTTTCCGCAGGAGTGCCCGTTTTGTCTGACCATGAACTGACCGATGAATACTGGATGCGTCACGCCCTGACGCTGGCTAAGCGCGCCTGGGAAGAGGGCGAAGTGCCGGTTGGCGCCGTGCTGGTGCACAACCATCAGGTTATCGGCGAAGGTTGGAACCGGCCTATCGGGCGTCACGATCCTACGGCGCATGCCGAAATTATGGCGCTGCGTCAGGGGGGGCTGGTACTGCAAAACTATCGCCTGATTGACGCGACGCTGTATGTCACGCTTGAACCCTGTGTGATGTGCGCGGGGGCGATGGTGCATAGCCGGATTTCGCGGCTGGTATTTGGTGCCCGGGATGCAAAAACCGGCGCGGCCGGCTCGCTCATTGATGTCCTGCACCATCCGGGAATGAATCATCGGGTGGAGATCAGTGAAGGTATTCTGGCGGAGTCGTGCTCAGGCATGCTCAGCGACTTTTTCCGCTGGCGGCGGGAAGAGAAAAAAGCCTTGAAAAAGGCGCGTCGGGCCGGGGACGCTTAGTGCCCCAGTCCGGGAATCTTCAGTCTGGCGTTGTCGACTAACGATGCTGCGCGAAACTGGAAAAAGGGGAGCGCCTGCTGTTCCTTATCCAGTTCATCCGGCATGACCGCCGGATAGTCTCCGGCAAGCGCCAGCCGCTGCTCATCCTTTTTCTCTTTCTCCGACAGGTAGCCCACCAGGCTGATGTGGTATTTGCGAATGTTCTCGACGTAGGCGTATGCCTCGTGACCGCGCGCATAGCCATATTTCAGCCGGCTGTAATAAGGTTTCTGACTGAGCAGCGGCAGGCGCTGCTTGACGTCCGCCCAACTGTCGGGATTGCCTTTCTGCCTTTTTGTCAGCGAGATGGCGTCCAGAATATGGGCGTACCCCATATTGTAAGCCGCCAGCGCAAACCAGATTCGCTCATCTTTGGGGACCGTGTCCGGGATTTTATTCATCATATCCTGCAGGTAGCGCATACCGCCGCTGAGGCTCTGCTCCACATCGGTACGATCGCTTAATCCCAGGCTCTGCGCGGTATTGCGGGTCAGCATCATCATGCCACGAACCCCGGTAGGGGAGGTGGCCTGCGGATCCCAGTGCGACTCCTGCCATGAAATGGCCGCCAGCAGGCGCCAGTCGATCTGACGCGCGTATTTCTCAAACATCGGCTGCAGGTCCGGCAGAATATTTTCGACGGCGCGCAGGAAGGTCCGGGTGTCGACATAATCGAAACCGTTACCGTGTCCGAGGTATTTTTCTTCCAGCCGCGCCAGGGTGCCGTCTTCATTCATATTATTGAAGAAATCCAGCATCGCCGCCGGGAGCGAGTTGTCTTCGCTCCTGGCGCTAAACCAGGTCACCGGCTGTTCATCGCTGATATCCAGGGCGACCGCCAGTTCCGGATGTACGCGCTGGAACAGGCTAATCGCCACCGAATCTGCAATGGTGTAATCCACTTCGCCATCGATAACCGCCTGCATCAGCGCTGTCGCCCCGCGCTTTTCATCCACGCGCCAGCCGAGATCGGGGTATTTATTCCCTTTCAGCGTCTGCAGGTCGTTAATGGCGACGTGCCCTGGAGCAATCACCAGCTGTTCTGCCGTGAGGTTGGCGAGGCTGCGCGGGCGCGGCGTGCCAACCCGGTAGACCAGCTGCTGCGATACCGAATAGTAGCCCGGCCCGGACTGATAGTTTTTGACCCGCTCCGAGTTGTAAACCAGCCCGGCAGCTAACATATCGGCATTACCGTTATCAAGGTCATCGAACAGCTGACTGATGTTCTGGCGAACGGTCACCTTCAGCCTGACGCCGAGGTAATTGGCAAACTGTTCTGCCAGCTCGTAATCCAGCCCGTAGGTTTTGTTATTGATGGTCGCGAAGGTGAGCGGCGAATTGATGGTGCTGATGCGCAGCTCCCCGCGCGCCATAATTCCGGCAACACGGTTCTCCGGCTTTCCTGACCACGGGATCGACGGCCACAGGGCGGCCGCCAGCAATAAGGTCACAATGCCGATGAGCAGATAATTAATCTTTAATTTTTTCAGAGAGTTAATCTTCTGCAGCTCTGTGTTCCTCAGCAGGCTATTAGCGGAAAAATAAAAAGAGAGTCCTCGAATGAGCGGCATTTTGCTTAAGAATGCGTCAGTTGGCAACTTATTCGCGAGGGAGGTCACATTAATTGATAAACCAGGGGAATGATTTTATTTCCACGCAAACGGTTTCGTCGAGGCTCAGGATTCACTATAATGGCGCCCGTTTCCCCCCTGGCTCATATTGAAAGCTGCGAAGACGAGAGACTTATGATGGAAATTTTGCGTGGTTCACCTGCACTGTCGGCATTTCGTGTTAATAAACTGCTGGCACGTTTCCAGGCGGCCAACCTGCCGGTTAGCACAATATATGCAGAGTATGTTCATTTTGCCGAACTGAACGCGCCGTTAAGCGGTGATGAGCGTGAGAGTCTGGCACGACTGCTCAAGTATGGCCCAAGTTTAAACAGCCATACCCCAACCGGTAAATTACTGCTCGTCACCCCCCGCCCTGGCACCATCTCCCCCTGGTCTTCTAAAGCTACCGATATTGCCCATAACTGCGGTCTGTCGCAGGTTGTGCGCCTTGAGCGCGGTGTAGCGTACTATGTGGAAGCCAGTACGCTGAGCGAAGCGCAATGGGCTGCGGTCGCGAGTGAACTTCACGACCGGATGATGGAAAGCGTCTTTGACACGCTGGAAGAGGGAGAAAAGCTGTTCGCTCAGCATCAACCGACGCCGGTGACCAGCGTCGATCTGCTGGGGCAGGGACGTCAGGCGCTGATTGACGCCAACCTCCGTCTGGGGCTGGCGCTGGCGGAAGACGAAATCGACTACCTGCAGGAGGCGTTCAACAAGCTTGGCCGCAACCCGAACGACATCGAACTGTATATGTTTGCGCAGGCGAACTCCGAACACTGCCGCCACAAGATTTTTAACGCCGACTGGATCATTGATGGCGAACAGCAGCCGAAGTCGCTGTTCAAGATGATCAAAAACACCTTCGAAAAGACGCCGGATTACGTCCTGTCCGCCTATAAAGACAACGCCGCGGTCATGGAAGGTTCTCAGGTCGGGCGCTTCTTCGCCGATCGCGAAAAAGGCCGCTATAACTACCATCAGGAAGACGCCCATATCCTGATGAAAGTGGAAACGCACAACCACCCGACGGCCATCTCTCCATGGCCGGGCGCGGCGACCGGCTCCGGCGGCGAAATCCGCGATGAAGGGGCAACCGGTCGCGGAGCGAAACCGAAAGCCGGCCTGGTCGGTTTCTCGGTCTCTAACCTGCGGATCCCTGGCTTTGAACAGCCGTGGGAAGAAGATTTCGGCAAGCCGGAGCGTATTGTAACCGCTCTGGATATCATGACCGACGGCCCGCTGGGCGGCGCGGCGTTTAACAACGAATTTGGTCGCCCGGCGCTGAACGGCTACTTCCGTACCTATGAAGAAAAGGTGACCAGCCACAACGGCGAAGAGCTGCGCGGTTACCACAAACCGATCATGCTGGCGGGCGGTATTGGTAACATCCGCGGCGAGCATGTGCAGAAAGGCGAAATTAGCGTCGGGGCGAAACTGATTGTCCTTGGCGGCCCGGCGATGAATATCGGCCTGGGCGGCGGGGCAGCCTCTTCAATGGCATCCGGCCAGTCCGACGCGGATCTTGATTTTGCCTCCGTACAGCGCGATAACCCGGAAATGGAACGCCGTTGCCAGGAAGTGATCGACCGCTGCTGGCAGTTGGGCGATGCGAACCCGATTCTGTTTATCCACGACGTTGGCGCGGGCGGTCTGTCTAATGCCATGCCGGAACTGGTCAGCGACGGCGGGCGCGGCGGTAAATTCCAGCTGCGCGATATCCTGAGCGATGAGCCGGGGATGAGCCCGCTGGAGATCTGGTGTAACGAATCCCAGGAGCGCTATGTGCTGGCGGTCGCGCCGGAACAGCTGCCGCTGTTTGATGAGCTGTGCCGCCGCGAGCGTGCGCCGTACGCGGTGATCGGGGAAGCCACCGAAGAACTGCATCTCAACATGGGCGATGCTCACTTCAACGACCAGCCGATCGACCTGCCGCTGGATGTGCTGCTGGGTAAAACGCCGAAAATGACCCGCGATGTGCAGACCCTGAAAGTGAAAGGTGATGCGCTGGATCGCCAGGATATCACTCTCGCCGACGCGGTGAATCGCGTGCTGCATTTGCCGGCGGTTGCCGAGAAAACCTTCCTTGTCACCATCGGCGACCGCACCGTCACCGGGATGGTGGCGCGCGATCAGATGGTCGGTCCCTGGCAGATTCCGGTAGCGAACTGTGCGGTAACTACCGCCAGCCTCGATAGCTACTACGGTGAAGCGATGGCAATTGGTGAACGTGCGCCGGTCGCGCTGTTGGACTTTGCCGCCTCTGCTCGTCTGGCCGTCGGTGAAGCGCTGACCAACGTCGCGGCAACGCAAATTGGCGCGTTGAATCGCGTGAAGCTTTCTGCAAACTGGATGGCCGCAGCGGGTCACCCGGGTGAAGATGCCGGTCTGTATGAAGCGGTAAAAGCGGTTGGCGAAGAGCTGTGTCCGGCTCTGGGCCTGACCATTCCGGTGGGTAAAGACTCGATGTCGATGAAAACCCGCTGGCAGGAAGGCAGCGAACCGCGCGAGATGACTTCGCCGCTGTCGCTGGTGATTTCCGCCTTTGCCCGCGTGGAAGATGTGCGCCATACCGTGACGCCGCAGCTTTCCACGGAAGATAACGCCCTGCTGCTGATTGATTTAGGCAAGGGTCGTAACGCGCTCGGCGCCACCGCGCTGGCGCAGGTTTACCGTCAGCTGGGCGATGTTCCGGCCGACGTACGCGATGTCGCGCAGCTGAAAGGCTTCTGGGATGCGATGCAGGCGCTGGTGGCCGATCGTAAGCTGCTGGCTTACCACGACCGCTCTGATGGCGGCCTGCTGGTAACCCTGGCTGAGATGGCCTTTACCGGCCACTGCGGCCTGACGGCAGATATCGCCGCGCTGGGCGACGATCGTCTGGCGGCGCTGTTTAACGAAGAGCTGGGCGCGGTTATCCAGGTACGTGCCGCGGATCGCGAAGCGGTTGAAGCGCTGCTGGCCTCTCACGGCCTGGCGGACTGTGTCCACTATCTGGGCCAGGCGACGGCAGGTGACCGCTTTGTCATCACCGCCGAAGGTCATCCGGTGTTCAGCGAAAGCCGTACCACGCTGCGTATCTGGTGGGCAGAAACCACCTGGCAGATGCAGCGTCTGCGCGACAACCCGGAGTGCGCCGATAGCGAGCACGAAGCGAAACGCCGTGAAGACGATCCGGGCCTGAACGTGAAGCTCTCCTTCGATATCAATGAAGACATTGCCGCACCGTACATCGCCACTGGCGCGCGTCCGAAGGTCGCGGTACTGCGTGAGCAGGGCGTTAACTCCCACGTTGAGATGGCGGCAGCCTTCCACCGCGCGGGCTTCGATGCGATCGACGTGCACATGAGCGACCTGCTGGCGGGACGTACCGGACTAGCTGATTTCCAGGCGCTGGTAGCCTGTGGCGGCTTCTCCTATGGCGACGTGCTGGGAGCGGGCGAAGGCTGGGCGAAATCGATTCTGTTTAACGAGCGCGTGCGCGATGAGTTTGCCACCTTCTTCCACCGTCCGCAGACGCTGGCGCTGGGCGTGTGTAACGGTTGTCAGATGATGTCCAATCTGCGTGAGCTGATCCCGGGAAGCGACCTGTGGCCGCGCTTTGTGCGTAACTATTCCGACCGTTTTGAAGCGCGCTTCAGCCTGGTCGAAGTGACGCAAAGCCCGTCTCTGCTGCTGCAGGGCATGGCCGGTTCAATGATGCCGATTGCCGTTTCTCACGGTGAAGGGCAGGTGGAAGTGCGTGACAGCGCGCATCTGGCTCAGCTGGAGAGCAAAGGTCTGGTGGCACTGCGCTTTGTCGATAACTTCGGTAAGGTGACGGAGAGCTATCCGGCTAACCCGAACGGTTCACCGAACGGTATCACCGCCGTGACCAGCGAAAGCGGCCGCGCGACGATCATGATGCCGCATCCGGAACGTGTATTCCGCACGGTGGCGAACTCCTGGCACCCGGAAAACTGGGGCGAGGATAGCCCGTGGATGCGCATCTTCCGCAACGCGCGTAAACAGCTGGGTTAATCCGGCGAGTTGTACAGGATCTGCCGCGTTCGCGTAGCCTGTCAGGCTGAACCGTAATGTATCAGGCCCCCGACGTTGAGCGGGGGCTTTTTCATTTGTGACGGCGGTCGCCTGAGGGTGTCGGGAATTACCGACAAACGCCGGTGTGAGATGTCTCCAAATGGAGACATTTAACTCATTGATTTTTAATGGGGTGAGAAAACATGGCGCTATGTGTTGCTAAACGGCGACAGTGTGGTTAAAAAAACACCGTGACGGAAATGCGCGTCAAATACTATAAATCCATTATATTTCATTGTGTTAATAATTTATTTTGCGATGTGGCATAGTTAATGCATAATAACAGGCAGTGGCTCATTCACCTTCTTATGTCAGCCCCTTCGGGACGCGCTACATAAACTTCGAATGACGCACAACAAGGTGCCTGCCGTCCAGCTTCTGATAACAGCTTTGCTTTATCAACCATCGGGCGAAACGTCGAGTTAGGCACCGCCTTATTCCATAACAAAGCCAGGCCGATGCCTGGCTTTGTTTTATTCGCGGCGTGACAATTTACCGATTCTCAGGCCGACATGCTTGCCATATCGCCGCGGTTATTGCAGCGCCACGGGATGCTCTTACCCGTCGTCTGGGCTATTTTTCGCCTTTCGCGCAACAGAAAGGTCGATTGCTCCTGTTACTCTCCGGCGTCCTCAGTTAGCATCGTGATGAGCTAATGATTGAGACCCTATCCTTGAAGCGAATCTCTCTTTTCCCCCGTTCGTTGCGTCAGCTGGTCACGCTCTCGTTTGTGTTGATTCTGCTGCCGCTGCTGGTTCTGGCCTGGCAGGCGTGGCAGAGCCTGAATGCGCTGAGCGCGCAGGCCGCGCATATTAACCGCACGACGCTTGTCGATGCCCGGCGCAGCGAGGCGATGGTAAACGCGTCGCTGGAAATGGAACGTAGCTACCGGCAGTACTGCGTACTGGACGATCCGACGCTGGCGAAGGTCTATCAAAATCAGCGTAAACGCTACAGCGAGATGCTTGACGCTCATGCCGGGGTGTTGCCGGACGAAAAAATCTGGCAGGCGCTGAGCCAGCAATTGAACGACCTTGCGCTGCTCAGGTGCAAAAACAGCAGCCCGGATGCGCAATCGGGAGCCAGCCTTGAAGCCTTTGCCGCCGCCAACAGCGAGATGGTTCAGGCTACCCGAACGGTGGTTTATTCACGCGGACAACAGCTCCAGCAGGAAATTGCCGAACGCGGGCAGTTTTTTGGCTGGCAGGCGCTGGTTCTTTTTCTGCTGAGCCTGGCGCTGGTTCTGCTGTTTACCCGGATGATTATCGGCCCGGTAAAAGGGATCGAGAAAATGATTAACCGACTGGGCGAGGGGAAGTCGCTGGATAACGCGGCGCTGTTTACCGGCCCGCGCGAACTGCGTTCCGTCGGTGAGCGCATCATCTGGCTGAGCGAGCGTCTGGCCTGGCTTGAATCGCAGCGCCATCAGTTTTTACGCCACCTTTCACACGAGCTGAAAACGCCGCTCGCCAGCATGCGGGAAGGTACCGAGCTGCTGGCCGACCGCGTGGCCGGACCGTTGACCACGGAACAGCAGGAGATCGTCGAAATTCTCGATAGCAGTAGCCGCAATCTACAAAAACTGATTGAGCAGCTGCTGGACTACAATCGTAAACAGGCCGATGGCCCGGTCCCGCGTGAAATCGTTGATATTGCTGAACTGGTTGATAATGTTGTGGCCGCTCACAGCTTGCCCGCGCGCGCAAAAATGATGCATACCGCGATTCAGCTGGCGGAGCGTACCTGCCTGGCAGAACCGGCGCTATTAATCAGCGTGATAGATAATCTCTATTCCAATGCGGTGCACTATGGGGCTGAATCCGGTAACATTCGTATTCATAGCTACCGGCACGGCGAGCAGGTTCGCATCGACGTGATCAACAGCGGCGAACCGATCCCGCAGGCGGAAAAAAATATGATTTTCGAGCCTTTTTATCAGGGAAGCCATCAGCGTAAAGGGGCGGTAAAAGGCAGCGGTCTGGGGCTGAGTATTGCCCGGGACTGCGTCCGACAAATGCAGGGTGAGCTTAGCCTGGAAGAGAGTCAACCCGGGCTTATCTGTTTTCGCATAACGCTACCCGCCGCTGAGCCGGGAAAAACCAACACATGAATCTACAATGGGTGAATATGTCCCACTTTTTCGTAATGGTCCGTGCTTTCAAAGGATGGCTGTTGCCCGGCATTTCGTGTCTGGCGCTGGCGGGGTGTTCCGCCGCGTTTTCGCCGCACACGGAAAATGACACCGCACAATCCGCGCTGCCGCAGCACCAGGTGGCGGATTTTCTCTCCGTCGACTGCGCCGATATCTGGTCGCTGAAGAGCGAAGCCAGCGATAAAAATCCGCTGTACTGGCTACGCGGGATCGATTGTGCCGACCGTCTGGCGCCGGTTCAGGCGCGAGCGGAGGCCAAACGACACGATGATGACAGCTGGCAGGATGCCTTTAAGCGCGGCATTTTGCTGGCGGATGCGAAGATTACGCCGGATGAACGCCGCGCACTGGTATCCCGCCTGGATACCTTCAGCCCGCAGATAGCCATGCAGGTGCGTCCGCTGTATCAGCTCTGGCGTGATGGCCAGAACAGTCAACTGCAGCTGGTGGATGAACGCGCCCGTTACGCGAAGCTGCAGCAGTCCAGCGATAGCGAACTGGAGACCCTGCGCCTGCAGGAACAGCAGTTGCGCAGCCAGCTTGAGCTAACCACCCGCAAGCTGGAAAACCTCACCGATATTGAACGCCAGCTTTCCAGCCGCAAGCCGGGGGGGAATTTTAATTCCGACGGCAGCCACGGCAGTGACAAAGTTCCGGAGGTCATACATGACGATCAGTAAACCAGCGCGTTTGCTGCTGGTGGATGACGATCCGGGTCTGCTAAAACTGCTGGGAATGCGTTTGACCAGCGAGGGCTACAGCGTCGTGACCGCTGAAAGCGGTCCGGAGGCGCTGCGTATTCTGGCCCGGGACAAAGTCGAACTGGTGGTCAGCGATTTACGCATGGATGAGATGGACGGCCTGCAGTTGTTCAGCGAAATCCAGAAAGTGCATCCGGGGATGCCGGTGATTATTCTTACCGCTCATGGCTCGATTCCCGACGCGGTGGCGGCCACTCAGCAAGGGGTGTTTGGTTTTCTGACCAAACCGGTGGACAAAGACGCCCTGTATAAAGCCATTGATGACGCGCTGGAACACAGTGCGCCGGCGACGGATGAGCGCTGGCGTCAGGCTATCGTCACCCGCAGTCCGCTGATGCTGCGTCTGCTGGAACAGGCCGGGATGGTGGCGCAGTCGGACGTCAGCGTGCTGATTAACGGCCAGAGCGGGACCGGGAAAGAGATTGTCGCGCAGGCGATTCATCATGCCAGCCCGCGCCACGACAAACCTTTTGTCGCCATTAACTGCGGCGCGCTGCCGGAGCAGCTGCTGGAATCCGAGCTATTTGGCCATGCGCGCGGCGCGTTTACCGGCGCGGTCAGCAACCGGGAGGGGCTGTTCCAGGCCGCGGAAGGCGGGACGCTGTTTCTCGATGAGATCGGCGATATGCCGGTGGCGCTACAGGTGAAGCTGCTGCGGGTATTGCAGGAGCGCAAAGTGCGCCCGCTGGGTAGTAACCGCGATATCGATATCGATGTGCGTATCATCTCGGCCACCCACCGCGATCTGCCGAAGGCAATGGCGCGCGGCGAGTTTCGTGAAGATCTGTTTTATCGCCTGAACGTGGTGAACCTGAAGATCCCGCCGCTGGCCGAGCGCGCGGAGGATATCCCGTTGCTGGCAAATCATCTGCTGCGCCAGTCTGCCGATCGGCATAAGCCGTTTGTGCGGGCGTTTTCAAACGATGCGATGAAACGGCTGATGGCCGCCAAATGGCCCGGCAACGTGCGCCAGCTGGTGAACGTGATTGAGCAGTGCGTGGCGTTGACCACTTCGCCGGTCATCGGTGATGCGCTGGTGGAACAGGCGCTGGAAGGGGAAAATACCGCGCTACCGACCTTCGTCGAAGCGCGCAATCAGTTTGAGCTTAACTATCTGCGCAAGCTGCTGCAAATTACCAAAGGCAACGTCACCCACGCGGCAAGAATGGCGGGGCGCAACCGTACTGAATTCTACAAACTGCTGGCGCGCCATGAGCTCGACGCCAACGACTTTAAAGAGTAGCTCAGCAGCATGGCGCAAGTTATGATACGGTAAGCAACCGGTTACGCGACTAAGAGCCTATCCCAGTAGGCGTTATTGTCGCAGGCAGTTTGAACACGGACAGCGCGGAAAAACCCGAGCGTACACGTAGTACGTGAGGATTTTGAACACTGCCCAGGTTCAAAATGGCAAGTAAAATAGCCTTAATGGGATAGGCTCTAAGACAGGAAAACCATGAAAAAGATTGATGCGATTATTAAACCTTTCAAACTGGATGACGTGCGCGAAGCGCTGGCCGAAGTCGGCATCACCGGGATGACGGTTACGGAAGTGAAGGGCTTTGGCCGTCAGAAAGGCCACACCGAGCTGTACCGCGGTGCGGAGTACATGGTGGATTTTCTGCCGAAAGTGAAAATCGAAATTGTGGTTACTGACGATATCGTTGATACCTGCGTGGATACCATTATCCGCACGGCGCAGACCGGTAAAATCGGTGACGGTAAAATCTTCGTCTTTGACGTCGCCCGCGTGATTCGTATTCGTACCGGGGAAGAAGACGACGAGGCAATCTAAGCCCGTCGTTCGTCCCGCCCGTACAGAGACCAGGCCGCTTCGCCGTCGGTGAAGCGGCTTGTTTCGTGTCAGGCCGCCAGCTGTTTCATCACCTGAATAAACGCCTGAGCGATAGACTCCTCTTTACGGTGATGGCCATCCTCGATCACCCAGCGCCCGCCGGTCATCACCGCGCGAATAGGGTTTGACGAGCAGGCAAAGAGCCAGCGGTTGAGCAGCATCCTGTCTTCTGCGCTGGCGATGAACGGATCCTCGCTATCCAGTACCAGAAGATCGGCCCGGTAGCCTACGCTTAGCTGGCCGATGTTCTGGCCCAGCGCTCTGGCGCCGCCGCGGAGCGCCCCTTGATACAGCACGTTACCGACGTGAGGCTCGCCCGGAACGGTAAGTCGGTTGCGGCGCTGGGCGACCAGGCGCTGCCCGTATTCGAACCAGCGTAAATCCTCGCTGACGCTGACGCTGATGTGGCTGTCCGAACCGATCCCCCAGACACCGTTATGCTCCAGATAGTGGGGGCCAGGGAACACGCCGTCGCCGAGATTGGCTTCGGTGGTCAGGCATAGGCCGGCCACCGCGCCGGAAGTGGCGATCTTCATCGTTTCCTGAGGCGTCAGATGGGTGGCGTGGACCAGACACCAGCGCGCATCCACCGGCAGATGGTTGTACAGCCACTCTACCGGGCGCTCGCCGGACCAGGCCAGGCAGTCATCCACCTCTTTTTGCTGTTCAGCGATATGAATATGAATCGGCTGCTGGCCAGGATGGCAGGCCAGAATAGTGCCGATCTGCTCCGGCGTAACGGCCCGCAAGGAGTGGAAACACAGGCCGGTACGCTGCATCGGCTCGCCGGCGAGGCGCGCGGTGAGCGACTCGTACATGGTCAGATAGCTGTCGCTGTCGTTGATAAAGCGGCGCTGACCGGCGGAAGGCGACTGCGCGCCAAACCCGGCGTAACTGTACAGCACGGGCAGCAGCGTCAGGCCGATGCCGGTATGTCTGGCTGCGCTGGCGATACGCAGCGCTAATTCTGTCCGCTCTTCATAAGGCGCGCCGCTGCTGCTGTGATGCAGATAGTGGAACTCGGCGACCGAGGTGTACCCGGCTTTGAGCATTTCGATGTACAGGTAGCTGGCGATGGTTTCCAGCTGTTCTGGCGTAATTTTATCTACCAGCCTGTACATCAGATCACGCCAGGTCCAGAAGCTATCCGACGGGTTTCCCGCCACCTCCGTTAACCCGGCCATCGCCCGCTGGAAGGCATGGGAGTGCAGGTTCGGCATACCCGGCACGACGACCCCTTTGATGCGCGTTGCCTGCGGATTCGGCGCCGCGTTCTTTTCCAGCGCGGTAATGATGCCTTCTTCGGATACGGTTATGCCGACATTATTTGCCCAGCCATCAGGCAACAGCGCTTTTTCTGCCAACCAGACTGCCATAGTATCACCCTGTTTTCAGCGTATTGTTAATGTATATACATGTACATATATATACATCTAATAGGTCATAGAGTAAACTGACAACGTCAGCATATGAGGAATGGTTAATGGCGCACAGTGACCTGTCAAATCCGGATTTCATGGATGAGTTACCTGAACATCCTGCCCCCTTTTATGAAAGGGTAAAGGCGATGATCAAAACCAAGATCCACAGCGGGGCGTGGCCCGTGAATTACCGTGTCCCTTCTGAAAGCGAACTGGTCAATCTGTTTGGCTATAGCCGGATGACGATTAACCGCGCGCTGCGGGAACTGACGGCGGAAGGACTGCTGGTGCGGATGCAGGGGGTCGGTACTTTTGTCGCCGAAATTCGCGGCCAGTCGGCGCTGCTGGACATTAACAATATCGCCGACGAGATAGCCAGCCGTGGTCATCGCCACCACGCCAGAGTCTTCAGGCTGACGGAAATCGAAGCCGATGCTCAGCAGGCGTTCAGTTTCGGCATGCAGCAGGGATGCGGTCTGTACCATTCGCTGATTTGCCATTATGAAAATGGCGTACCGGTGATGCTGGAAGACCGGCTGGTGAATATGCAGGTGGTGCCGGATTATCTGCAGCAGGATTTCACCCGCATCACGCCTAACGCCTACCTCTCCTCGATTGCGCCGATTGTTGAAGGCGAGCACGTGATTGAAGCGGTCAACGTCAGACGGGCCGAATGCGTCTACCTGGAAATCGATGAACATACGCCTTGTCTGCTGGTCAATCGTCGGACGTGGACCGGCCGCCAGGAGAAGAGAATCGTCACCAGCGTGCGCCTGGTCTATCCCGGCCCGCGTTACCGCCTGGAAGGGAGCATGCGCAAATGATTCGTCTGCTCCCCGCCCGGCAGTATACGGAAATGCCCTGGAAAAACGGCCAGGGCGTAACGCGCGAAGTGGCCCGCTATCCGCAAGAGGGGGAATACGACTGGCGTATTTCCCTGGCGACCATTCGCCAGCCTGGCCCGTTCTCCGCGTTTCCCGGCTACCTGCGCAATATCAGCGTGCTGGAAGGCGAGGGGATGTATCTGACGATCGATGGGCAGCGCAGCGCATTGATTGCGCCTTTCCAGGCGCTGCGATTTAACGGTGCGAGCGGCGTATCCTGTGAGATTGTCGGCGGGCCGCTGCTGGATTTTAATGTGATTTACCGGGAAGCCGCCCTCCGGGCGACGGTAAGCTGGTGCGGAGCGGGAACGTGGTCGCATCAGGGCGGACTGCGGGTGTTGTTTAATGCCGGGCCCACGTTGCGGGTGAACGCCGGCGATCGGCACTATTTACTGGAACATTACGACAGCCTGCTGGTGGATGAGGCGGTGACGCTGGTTATCGAGGACACTCCAGGCGCGCTTCTGGCCCGCATCGCTCTGCTTCCCCTTTAATCACGCCGCAGACTCCTTCCGCGGCGTGCTGTTGTTACTCCTCTTCGCACAATGCCAGTAGCATCGCACTGAGTTCGCCCTGATTAATCAGGGCGCGTAGCGCATGTATATCCGGGTAGAGTAGCGTATCTTTATCCCGGAACGGCACCGCCTGACGCACTCTCTCCAGCGTCGCCTCGCTGCCCACGGCGGCACGCAGCGGGCGATGGAACTCCAGCGCCTGGCAGGCGCACAGCAGCTCGATGGCGACGATATCCACCGCGTTCTCCACCGCTTTAAGCGCTTTACGCGCGGCGGCAACCCCCATGCTGACATGATCTTCCTGACCGGCGCAGGTGGATACCGTGTGGATACTGGCCGGGCCAGCCAGACTGCGGTTATCGCCCGCCAGCGCAGCGGCAACGTAAGGTGGGATCATCATCCCGGAATACCCCGAACCCGGCGAGACAAGAAAGGCCGGCAGCCCGCTGAGATGCGCGTTGGTGATGCGGTCGCAGCGGGCCTGAGAAGCGGTGCTCAACTGGGCAATGGCAACGGCCAGCGCATCCAGCGCCAGCGCCGTTGGCGCGCCGTGGCCATTGCCTCCGGGCATCACGATAAGCTGGTCTTCTTCAACCAGAAACAGCGGATTATCGGTCACCGAATTGAGTTCGGTGGTCATAATCTGCCGACAGTGGGCCAGCTGGTCGCGCACCGCACCGTGGATCTGGGGGATACAGCGTAAACTCAGCGCGTCCTGAACCCGGTGGTCGCGATAACGCTCCAGGATCTCGCTGCCTTTCAGCAGACGGCGCAGGTTTTGCGCGGTTTCCTGCTGCCCGGGATGAGGGCGCAGGGCGTGCAGGCGGGCATCGTAGCCGCGCGTGTTGCCCCGCATGGCCTCCAGTCCCATCCCGCCCGCCATATCGGCGACGGGAAGCAGGCGCTGGAAATCCGCCACGGCCAGGCAGCCTAGCGCGGTTATCTCATAGGTGCCGCCAACCAACGCATGACCCTCTCTGGGAGCGGGAGCATAGGGCGGGATACCCGCCCGTGTCAGCGCCTGTTGCGCCGGGAGCAGTTCTCCCTGATACCAGCATTTGCCTTCGCCGAAGACCGCAAGGCCGATATGGGCGGTGGCTATCAGGTAACCGACGGAGCCGCTGGCGGGTGACCACGGCGTCACCTGCCGGTTCAGCATCTCGGCGATACGCTGCGCCAGCGCCGGGGTGACGCCGCTGTATCCCTGCAACAGGGATTTTAACGTCACCGCCATCATGGCTCGTACTTCACGTACCGTCAGATCCGGCCCGACGCCACAGGCGTGGCTGCGCAGCATATTCAACTGCGTATCCGTCATCTTGTCCGGGGAAAGCCGGGTGGTGACCAGATCGCCAACGCCGGTCGTCAGCCCGTAGATCACCTGACCTTGTTCAATGGCGCGCTGAATACGGCTGCTGACCCGCGCCATATTATCCAGCGCGGCCTGCTCCAGCGCGATCGGCGCGCCGTCGGCAATCCGCACTATCTCATCCACAGTGCCTGGCGCCTGCCCGAGGGTAATGCTGCCGTTCAGGGTAGTTGTCATGTCGGTGACCTTATTGGCTAAATCCGTGTTTTACCAGCCACTGATGCGCGATATCGTCGATGCTGACGAATTCGGCAATTTGCTCGTTCATGTCGATCAGATCTTCCGTCGTTAGCTGGGCGGAGACTTTATTCAGGGTAGTGGTCACGGTGTCATTCAGCGCCGCGCTGGCGACGATGGGCACAATATTTTGCGCCGCGAACAGATGTTTGGTGTCTTCCAGCACCACAAGGCGATCTTTTTTGATTGCGGGCGAGGTTGAAAGCAGATCGGCTACCTGGACCTGGTTATTTTTCATAGCGCTGAGCGTCAGCGGTCCGCCGACGTCCAGCACTTTAAAGCTCTTAAAGTTCAGCCCGTACACTTCGCGCAGGCCGGAGAGCCCCTCATGGCGGGTTTTCCATTCCGCCGGGCCGCCCAGCACCAGTTGGCTGGCAACCGGCTGTAAATCGGCGATGGTTTTCAGTTTATATTTATCGGCGGTTTTCTGCGTCACGGCCAGAACGTCGATATCCTGAGCCTGGGAGATCTCCAGCATTTTGACCTTCTCTGGCAGCTTAGCGGCCAGCTCTCTGGCGACGTCCTGGCTGTCGTGGGCCTCATTTTTCGCATCCAGATAGCTCAACAGCGCGCCGCTGTATTCCGGGATTAGCGTGATGGAGCCGTCCAGCAGCGCCGGGATATACACCTCGCGGCTGCCGATATTGAGCTTTTTCTCCACCGGGATGTGTTGCGCTTCTAACGCTCCCGCATAAATGGTGCCCAGCAGCTGGCTTTCCGGGAAGTCCGCAGAACCGACAATGACTTTCGGGGCGGCCCAGGCCGATGAGGTCGCCGACAGCAGCAGAGCCGAACACAGCGTCAAAACACTTTTTTTCATATTCATCGTAAATACCCTTTTGATCGGTGGAGTGAGGTTATTGGTTTTTAATACGCCGGGTAATACCGGGTGAAACGACCATTTTTTGCGAGAAAGAGAACAAGCAGTCGATCAGTAAAGCCAGCAGCGCCACCAGCATGGCGCCGGCGGTCATCTGGCTGAAATCGTTCGCCGCGCGTCCGTCGATAATCAGACGTCCAAGTCCCCCCAGCGAGACATAGGCTGCGATGGTGGCGGTTGAAATAATCTGCAACGTGGCGCTGCGCACGCCGGAGAGGATCAGCGGAAGCGCGCAGGGCAACTCTACCTGTAGCAGGATCTGCAGCCGCGTCAGCCCCATGCCGCGAGCGGCATCAAGGACATAGGGATCGAGCGAGCGGATACCCGCATGCACGCCCAGGGCAATCGGCGGGAGCGCCAGCGCCACCAGCACCAGAATACAGGGCAGAATAAACGCCATATCGGACTCAAACTCGCCGGAAAGTAAAATCACCAGCAGAATAATCAGCCCAAATGAGGGCAGGGAGCGCAGGGCGTTGGTGGTACCGATGAGCAGCCCTTCCCCTTTGCCGGTATGGCCGGTGTAACAGCCGACGGGAAACGCGATGATAAAGGCGATCGCCAGCGCGACAACGCTATAGCTGATGTGCTGCGCCAGAAGGGGGAAAATGCCGCCCTCGCCAAACCAGTGGGTCGGATCCAGGAACCAGGTAAGCATAATTATCCTCTCTGAGGTTGCCAGCGGCTGAGTTGACGAGTGGCGTAAACCACCAGAATATCCAGCAGCAGCGCCAGAATGATGCTGAGTACGATCCCGGCGATGATCGGGGTCAGAAATTGCAGCTGGAAGCCCTGGGTAAACAGCGAGCCGAGCTGCGGCGCGCCGATCAACGCCGCGACGGAAACGATACTGACGTTAGACACCACGGCCACGCGCAGGCCGGAACCAATCACCGGCACGGCCAGCGGCAGGTCAATCTGGAAAAACTGCTGGGCGGGCTTATAGCCGAGCGCCGCCGCGGACTGACGGGTATCGGCCGATACGGAGTCCAGCCCGTCGCAGACGGTGCGAACCAGCAGCGCAAAGCTGTAGATGGTCAGAGCGACCACCACATTAATGGGGTCCAGTATCTGCGTGTGGAGCAGCGGGGGCAGCAGCACAAACAGCGCCAGGGACGGAATGGTATACAGCAGGCCAAACAGGTTAATGATCGCCGACTTGACCGATGGCAGGTTGTGAATGCCCCAGCCCACCGGGATCGCCAGAATTAACCCTATCACTACCGGCACAATCGAGAGATAGCTGTGCCAGAGAAGCAGGTTGAAGATTTTATCGCTCTGCGCCCATAGCCAATCGAATCTCATGCTCCCTCCTGACGCGTGGATTTACACATATCGAGTACCTGATCGAGGTGGATAGTCCCCTGCGGGATTTGCCGTTCATCGACGATCACGGCCCGGTGGTTGGGAGAACTCAGCGCAGCGTCCAGCAAATGGCGCAACGGGCTTCCCTGCTGGTGGAATGTCGCCCCCAGATTGATGTTGTCGAGCGTAATCGCCGTTGCCGGCTGATGGGTGTCGAACCAGCCAAACGCTTTGCCGTTTTGGGTAACCAACAGCCAGCGGTCGATGGCCATCTCTTTGGCCTGCTCGAAGGAACAGTCCAGCTCGGCATAGGGCTCGTTGCGTAACGCGGTTCCGGTGTTGGCGGAGTGGAAACTCAGTTTGCGATAGCCTCTGTCTTTGCCGATAAAGTCCGCCACAAAGGCGTTTTGCGGCGTATTGAGCAGTTTGCCTGGGGAGGCCATCTGCGCCAGTTTGCCGCCGGGTTTGAGTACCGCGACCAGATCGCCGAGCTTCATCGCCTCATCAATATCGTGAGTGACCATAATGATGGTTTTGCTCACCTCTTTCTGAATACGCAAAAACTCTTCCTGCAGCTGTTCGCGAACCACCGGGTCGACCGCGCTGAACGGTTCGTCCATCAACATAAACTCCGGGTCGGCCGCCAGGGCGCGGGCGACGCCCACGCGCTGCTGCTGGCCTCCGGAAAGCTGCCAGGGAAAGCGTTTGGCGATTTGCGGATCCAGACCGACGACTTCCAGCAATTCCCCGGCTCTGGCTCTGGCTTTACTTTTGGCGGCGCCGTTGAGAATCGCGGTGGTGGCAATATTATCGATAATGTTTTTGTGGGGAAATAAACCAGCGTTTTGAATGACATAGCCAATACGGCGGCGCAGTTGCACGATATCCATTTGCTCGGTGGCTTCGCCGTTAAGCAGGATTCGGCCCGATGACGGCTCCACTAAGCGGTTGATCATCCGCAATGAGGTGGTTTTTCCACAGCCCGAAGGGCCGACAAATACCGTAATTTTGCCTCCCGGCGCTACCAGGCTAAGGCCGTCTACTACGACCGAACCGTTGCCGTAGTGCTTAGTCACATTCTGGAAGGTAATCATCTTCACGCCTCTGATTGTTGTGTGTTGTGTTCCCGTATGCAGGGGAATCATGCGACAAATGCTGCTATGTATAATCTTGTATGTACAACTAGCAAAACTTGTGCCATTACCAGGGGTTGCTGCAAACGAATGACTATTTGGTCATTTAAAACAACTATTTAGTTATTTATAGTGCTTTCTGGTCGCGCAATTTTTAGCGAGGTGAGAGGTCATGGCGGGGTCGAAAATGCATTGATGTTATCTTTTTGTGATGTTTTGTTGCACAAAAATAATGCGTTGAGGCATGTTTTTGCACCATTATGGCTCATCATCATGGTGTGATCCGCGAGGTCGTGCGCAGCATATTTTTATTTTTTTTATCTTAATTAATTGAATTTATTTAATTTTATAAATTAATTGCTAACCTGGCATCCAATATGCTTATCATGTATATACAATTAAAGTGTCAATCACAAATTTAACAGTCAAGTAACATGAATCAGGCAACGGATAAGAAGGTGAAGCGCATGAGTAAACAAGCAACCCGTTTTCGCGATGTTGAAATCAGAGCCCCGCGAGGCACTAAGCTGAACGCAAAAAGTTGGTTCACAGAGGCGCCGCTGCGCATGCTGATGAACAACCTGGATCCCGATGTCGCCGAAAATCCCAAAGAGCTGGTGGTGTACGGCGGTATTGGCCGGGCGGCGCGCAACTGGGAATGCTACGACAAGATCGTTGAGACCCTGAAGCAGCTCAATGATGATGAAACGCTGTTGATCCAGTCCGGTAAACCGGTGGGGGTTTTCAAAACCCACGACAACGCCCCACGGGTGCTGATCGCCAACTCGAACCTCGTGCCGCACTGGGCAAACTGGGAGCACTTCAACGAGCTTGATGCAAAAGGTCTGGCGATGTACGGGCAAATGACGGCCGGCTCATGGATCTACATCGGCAGTCAGGGCATTGTTCAGGGCACTTACGAAACGTTTGTGGAAGCCGGGCGCCAGCACTATAACGGTAGCTTGCGCGGACGCTGGGTGCTGACCGCGGGTCTGGGGGGCATGGGCGGCGCTCAGCCGCTGGCCGCAACCCTGGCGGGAGCCTGTTCGCTGAATATTGAATGCCAGCAGTCGCGTATCGACTTCCGTCTGCGTACCCGCTATGTCGATGAGCAGGCCAGCGATCTGGATGACGCCCTGGCCCGCATCGCCCGCTATACCGCAAAAGGAGAAGCGGTATCCATCGCGCTGCATGGCAACGCGGCGGAAATTTTACCGGAGCTGGTAAGACGCGGCGTGCGCCCGGACATGGTGACCGACCAGACCAGCGCACACGATCCCCTTAACGGCTATCTGCCGCTGGGCATGAGCTGGGAAGACTACCGCGCTCGCGCGCAGTCCCACCCGGTGGAGACGATCCACGCGGCGAAAGCCTCAATGGCTGAACACGTTAAAGCCATGCTCGCCTTCCAGCAGCAGGGCATTCCCACCTTCGATTACGGCAACAACATCCGCCAGATGGCGAAAGAGATGGGGGTGGAAAACGCGTTTGACTTCCCAGGCTTTGTTCCCGCCTATATTCGTCCGCTGTTCTGCCGGGGGATTGGCCCGTTCCGCTGGGCGGCGCTTTCCGGCGATCCGGAGGATATCTACCGCACCGATGCGAAAGTCAAAGAGCTGATCCCCGACGACGAACACCTCCACCACTGGCTGGATATGGCCAGAGAGCGCATCAGCTTCCAGGGGCTGCCGGCCCGCATCTGCTGGGTCGGCCTGGGGCAGCGCGCCCGTCTGGGCCTGGCGTTTAACGAAATGGTCCGCAGCGGCGAGCTGTCGGCGCCGGTAGTGATCGGCCGCGATCATCTTGACTCCGGCTCCGTTGCCAGCCCTAACCGCGAAACCGAAGCGATGCAGGACGGCTCCGACGCGGTGTCCGACTGGCCGTTGCTGAACGCGCTGCTGAATACCGCCAGTGGCGCGACCTGGGTTTCTCTGCACCATGGCGGCGGCGTAGGGATGGGCTTCTCCCAGCACTCCGGCGTGGTCATTGTCTGCGACGGCAGCGATGCAGCGGCGGAACGCATCGCCCGGGTGCTGAGCAACGACCCGGCCACCGGCGTGATGCGCCATGCGGATGCGGGTTACGACATCGCGATTGAATGCGCCAGAGAGCAAGGACTCAACCTGCCAATGATTGCGGATTAATTTCTCCGGCGAAGGGGGCAATGTATCCCCTTCGCCCTGACCGGAGTGCTGCCATGAATAACAACACCACATACATCGAAACACGCTCTATTGAGCCCATCCCTGACAGTGAACGCCACGGTAGCATTTTTAGCCAGTTCACCCTGTGGCTGGGGGCTAACCTGCAAATCACCGCCATGGTCACCGGCGCCTTAACTATTGTATTCGGCGGGGATGTTTTCTGGTCGCTGGCCGGTCTGATGCTGGGACAGATTGCTGGCGGGATTGTGATGGCATTGCACGCCGCGCAAGGGCCGCAGTTAGGGATACCGCAGATGATCAGCAGTAGGGTGCAGTTCGGCGTCTACGGCGCCTGCCTGCCGATTCTGCTGGTCTGCCTGATGTACCTTGGCTTTATCGCCACCGGGGCGGTGCTGTCCGGTCAGGCGATTTCGGCGGTTTTCCATACCACGGAAACCAGCGGCATTCTGCTTTTTGCTGCCGCCACGCTGGTTATCGCTTATGTCGGCTATCGCTTGATCCACCTGTTGGGTAAGCTGGCGAGCGTGGTGGGGATTATCGCGTTTCTCTATCTGCTGTGGAAAATCAGCTCTTTTCCGGCTATTGGCGAGCTGCTGAGTGTCCGGCCCTTTAGCTGGAGCACGTTTTTAACCGCCACCGGCCTTGCGGCCTCCTGGCAGATCACCTTTGGCCCCTATGTTGCCGATTATTCCCGCTATCTGCCGCGCAGCACCTCTCCCGGGAAGGTCTTTTTCGCCGTCGGGAGCGGTTCGGTCATTGGCGCGCAAATCGCCATGACCGTCGGGGTGCTGGCTGCCGCGCTCTCTCAGGGAAAACTGGTCGGTCATGAGGTGGACTATATCGTCGGCCTCGGCGGCACCGGCGCAATAGCCACGCTGCTCTATCTGAGCATCGCGTTTGGTAAACTGACTATCAATACCCTGAATGCCTACGGTAGCCTGATGTGCCTGGCGACGGTATACAGTTGCGGGAAGCAGCGAGTGCGCGTGAGCCAGTCGGTGCGTCTGCTGGTGCTGGCGGTGATTATTACCCTGGCGACCGGTATCGCAATTATTGGGCAGCACTCTTTCCTGTCGGCGTTTAAATCCTTCCTGCTATTCCTGTTGACTTTCTTTACACCGTGGAGCGCGATTAACCTGGTGGATTACTATTTCTTTAATCACCAGGCGATAGACATGGAGGCGCTGAACGATCCGAACGGGAAATACCGGGCGTGGAACGTGACGGGGATCGGGGTTTATCTCGTCGGAGTGGCGGTACAGACGCCGTTTATTGATAGTGGATTCTATTCCGGCCCGTTCGTGAAGATGCTGGGCGGTATCGATATCTCCTGGCTCATCGGACTGGCGCTTCCGGCGGCGCTCTACTATGTCCTGCGCAAAGCGCAGTCCGCAGCGGCGGCCGGCGCCGCCATCAGTCGTTAAAGGAGAACGCCATGTATACCCTTTGGCACCACTGCCGGATTGCCACCATGGCCGCGGGTCATTATCAGTTGCTTGACGATGGCGCGATGCTGACCGACGGCGCAGCGCTGTTATGGGTCGGCAAGCGGGCGGAACTGCCGGACCTACCCGTCGCGCAGCGGGTGGATTTGCAGGGCCGGGTGGTCACGCCGGGGCTGGTGGATTGTCATAGCCACGCGGTGTTTGGCGGCGACCGGGCCCGGGAATTTGAAATGCGTCTTAACGGGGCGAGCTATGCGGAGATCGCGGCCGCCGGCGGCGGTATCGCCAGTACGGTCAACGCCACGCGACAGGCCAGCGAAAGCCAGTTACTGGAGAGCGCGAGGCAGCGTATCGGGGCGTTGTGCCGGGACGGCGTAACGGCGCTGGAAATTAAATCCGGCTACGGCCTGGATCTGGCTAACGAACGTAAAATGCTGCGGGTGATCCGCCGTTTAGGCGACATATTGCCGCTGACCGTGCGCAGTACCTGTCTGGCGGCCCATGCGGTGCCCGTCGAGTATCAGGATCGGGCAGATGCCTGGATTGACTCTATTTGCGAACAACTGCTGCCGGACCTGCATCAGGAAGGGTTGGTGGATGCGGTGGATGCGTTCTGCGAACACCTGGCGTTTTCGCCCTCGCAGGTGGAACGGGTCTTTCAGAAGGCCCGGGAGCTGGGGCTGCCAGTGAAGCTCCATGCCGAGCAGTTGACGCGACAGCATGGGGCGGCGTTGGCCGCTCGCTACCACGCGCTGTCGGCGGACCATCTGGAATATTTGTGCGAAGAAGATATCGCCGCGATGGCTCGCCATGGGACGGTGGCGGTACTGCTGCCGGGTGCCTATTACTTCCTGCGTGAGAAACAGCTACCGCCGCTGGATCTGCTGCGCCAGTACCGGGTGCCGATTGCCCTCGCCAGCGATTTAAATCCCGGCACCTCGCCGGTATTGTCCCTGCGCCTGATGATGAATATGGCCTGTACGCTGTTTCGCATGACGCCGGAAGAGGCGTTGGCTGGGGTGACGCTTAACGGCGCGAAGGCGCTGGGGCTGGATGCGGTTTGCGGTTCTCTGGAAGCCGGAAAAGAGGCCAGCTTTGTGGCGTGGGATATTGCCCATCCGGCGGAGCTGAGCTACTGGCTGGGGGGCTCCCTTTCGAAACAGGTGATTTATCAAGGTAAGGAGGTTTATTGTGATTAAGGCGTTTGATTTGCGGCAGGGGAACCTGCCGCTGCTGGTCAGTATGCCCCATCCGGGAACGTTATTAACCCCCGAAGTCGCCCAGGGACTCACGCCGAGGGCGAAACGTCTGGAAGATACCGACTGGCATATTCCTGTGCTCTATCAGACCATCGCCGACATGGGGGCCAGCACGCTATGCGCCTGTTATTCCCGCTATGTGGTGGATATCAATCGCCCGGCCGATGATAAACCGCTTTATAGCACGGCGACGACCGGACTGTTTACCGATATCTTTTTTGACGGCGAAGCCCTGTTTGTGCCGGGCGGCGCGCCTGACGCGGCGGCGAGAGAGGTTATCTTAAAACACGTCTGGCAGCCTTATCACCAGGCGCTGGCCGCTGAACTGGCGCGCCTGCGTGAGAAATTTGGCTATGCGCTGTTGTGGGATGCGCACTCGATTAAATCCGTGGTGCCGCGCTTGTTCGAAGGGCGCCTGCCGGATCTGAACTTCGGTACGGCGGACGGCGCCAGCTGTTCGACGCAGCTCAGTCAGGCGCTGCTGACAGGCTGCGAGGCGTTCCCGCAGTACAGCCGGATACTTAACGGCCGCTTTAAAGGCGGATATATCACCCGCCACTACGGCGATCCCGCGAACCATATTCATGCGGTACAGCTGGAAATGGCTCAGTGCAGCTATATGGATGAAGAGAGCTTTGCCTATCTTCCGGAGAAAGCGCAGCAGGCGCAGCAGTTGCTGGAGCGGTTGATTAATACCGCGTTGCAGTGGGGACGAGAGCAGTATGGCGCTCCCTGAACGTGGCTGAACCACTCCCGATCGGCATGGCCGATCGGGAGGACGGGTTATATCACTTTATGTGGGCCAAAACATTCGTAGTGAATGTTGTCGCGATTAACGCCCAGCGCCACCAACTGTTTCGCCGCATGTTGCATAAAGGCTACCGGGCCGCACAGATAGAACTGCATCTGCGGGTCGCGCAGCGTGTCAGCCAGATCCGATAACATCATCAGACCTTCGCTGTTAAAGCGTGCCGCCTGGCGGTCGGCTTCGGTCGGCGTGCGATACCAGATATGGGAGGTGAATTGGGGCAGGCTGGCGCCGAGCGTGGCAACCTCGTCGGCAAACGCATGGACATCGCCATTTTCCGCCGCATGGAACCAGTTCACCTGGGTCGTATGCTGCGTTTTTGCCAGCGTGTCGAGCATTGCCAGCATCGGCGTCTGGCCGACGCCGCCGGAGATAAGCGTCACCGGCGTTTTTGGCTCAACGGCGAGGAAGAAGTCTCCCGCCGGCGCAGCCAGATGCACGATATCCCCTTCCAGCGACGCGTTGTGCAGCCAGTTTGAGACCTGGCCGCCGTTTTCGCGTTTAACCGCAATTCGGTAGCCTTTGCCGTCTGGCTTGCGGGTCAGCGAGTACTGGCGAATTTCCTGATATGCAAACTCCTGCGGTTTCAGCCAAATCGCCAGATACTGGCCCGGCTGGTAATCCGCCACCGGCTGGCCGTCTACCGGCTCCAGATCGAAGCTGGTAATCAGGGCGCTACGCGGGGTTTTCTTCACGATACGAAACGCGCGCGTGCCTTCCCAGCCGCCGGTTTTGCTGGCGTTAGCCTGGTAGATTTCAGATTCACGATGAATAAAAACATTGGCCAACACGCCGTAGGCTTTTCCCCATGCGTCAAGCACTTCCTGGCCCGGACCGAACATCTCGTCGAGCGTCGCCAGCAGATGGCCGCCGACAATGTTGTACTGTTCTGGTTTGATCTGGAAGCTGGTGTGTTTCTGCGCGATTTTCTCGACGGCAGGCAGCAGGGCAGGCAGATTGTCGATATTGCTGGCATAAGCGGCAATGGCATTAAACAGCGCTTCACGCTGATCGCCGTTACGCTGGTTGCTCATGTTGAAGATCTCTTTGAGCTCCGGGTTATGGGCAAACATGCGATCGTAAAAATGGGCGGTCAGCTTAGGTCCTGTTTCGACGAGCAGGGGAATAGTGGCTTTAACCGTTGCGATGGTTTGGGCGTCGAGCATAGCAGCTTCCTTTGGTGTTATTTAAATGATGTATTTTATATGCATCTTATAAAAATAACCCTGCACTGTAAATGGTTCCTTAACGCTTTTCCCCGTCGCGCTAACAACATGAACAATTTGCATCACAAACCTGAAAAGAAATCCGTTGATAATCGTTGAGTCGTTATTGCTCAAAGCCTTGTGTCATGGGTAGCCAATCGTTTGCGTAAAATCATTTGTCAAGACCTGTTATCACAGAACGATTCGGTTATACTGTGGGCCGTCGCCCAAAAAGGCCCCCTTTTAGAGCTGTAATTTATTGTTAGCTGAGCAGGAGATGCGGATGTTAAAGCGTGAAATGAACATTGCCGATTATGATGCCGAACTGTGGCAGGCTATGGAGCAGGAAAAAGTACGTCAGGAAGAGCACATCGAACTGATCGCCTCCGAGAACTACACCAGTCCGCGTGTTATGCAGGCTCAGGGTTCTCAGCTGACCAATAAATATGCCGAAGGGTATCCGGGCAAGCGCTACTACGGCGGTTGCGAATACGTTGATATCGTTGAACAACTGGCGATTGACCGTGCAAAAGAACTGTTTGGCGCTGACTACGCGAACGTGCAGCCGCACTCCGGCTCTCAGGCTAACTTCGCGGTCTACACCGCGCTGCTGCAACCGGGCGATACCGTTCTGGGTATGAACCTGGCGCAAGGCGGTCACCTGACTCACGGCTCCCCGGTTAACTTCTCCGGCAAACTGTACAACATCATTCCTTACGGCATCGATGAGTCGGGTAAAATCGACTATGCAGACATGGCGAAGCAGGCTCAGGAACACAAACCGAAAATGATCATCGGTGGTTTCTCTGCTTACTCCGGTATCGTTGACTGGGCAAAAATGCGTGAAATCGCTGACAGCATCGGCGCATACCTGTTCGTTGATATGGCCCACGTTGCGGGTCTGATTGCCGCAGGCGTTTACCCGAACCCGGTTCCGCATGCTCACGTTGTCACGACCACGACCCATAAAACCCTGGCGGGTCCGCGCGGCGGCCTGATCCTGGCGAAGGGCGGTAGCGAAGAGCTGTACAAAAAACTGAACTCTGCCGTATTCCCTAGCGCTCAGGGCGGCCCGCTGATGCACGTTATCGCGGGTAAAGCGGTGGCGCTGAAAGAAGCGATGGAGCCAGAGTTCAAAGTCTACCAGCAGCAGGTTGCGAAAAACGCCAAAGCGATGGTGGAAGTGTTCCTGAGCCGCGGCTACAAAGTGGTGTCCGGCGGGACTGAAAACCACCTGTTCCTGCTGGATCTGGTCGATAAAAACCTGACCGGTAAAGAAGCTGACGCTGCGCTGGGCCGTGCTAACATCACCGTCAATAAAAACAGCGTACCGAACGATCCGAAGAGCCCGTTCGTGACCTCCGGTATCCGTATCGGTTCTCCGGCGGTCACCCGTCGCGGCTTTAAAGAAGCGGAAGTAAAAGAGCTGGCCGGCTGGATGTGCGACGTGCTGGACAACATCAATGACGAAGCGGTCATTGAGAGCGTGAAGGGGAAAGTGCTGGATATCTGCGCGCGCTTCCCGGTTTATGCGTAACGTTTAACGACGCAAGCGTAGAGAAAAAGGCCGCCAGTGCGGCCTTTTTTACGTTCGGCGTGCAGAGATTAACGACGGTCGAGGGAGATAGCGCCCGGACCCGTGATGGCCAGAAGCAAGAAGGCTCCAGCGATACTGATGTTTTTGTAGAAGTTAATCATATTGGGAAGTACGGCATCACCGCTCATATCCCAGTAATGATGGCCAATGACGGCCGTGCCGAGCGTGTAAAAAATAAAGATAACCGCCAGCGGGCGGGTGAAGAAACCGAGGACAATCAGGATCGCCGCCGGAACCTCCATCAAAATCGCGATAATAGCCGATAGTGTCGGAAGCGGAGCGCCGGAGGAGGCCATATATTGTACCGTACCGCTAAAGCCCATCAGTTTGGGATAGCCAAATATAATAAACAGCAGCACGACGGCAATACGGGCGATCAGCAGCAGAACAGAACGGGAAGAGCCAAAGTCGAAATAGCGTAGCGTGTTCATAATCAATCCGTTGTGAAGGTGCATGACTTAAACGTAATACACAATGAGGCACTCTGCCATGCTATGTACCGTTATGTTTGTCAAATACGCAAAAGGTCGGAGCGCGACCTTTTAACCCGGCCTTACAGAGATTTAAGCGCGATACTCTCATCGGTCAATGCTTCAATCGAAAGCGGTTTGCCCGATTGAATCAGCTTGCGCAGTAGGCGCACTTCGCGCCCCTGATTGAGCGCAACGGCCCCGACTAACTTACCGCCACGTAACTGCAACCAAATCGCTTTTTTCTGCTCAGGGTCGCCCCGACAACACCAGCTTTCACCCTGCATATCCCCGACGAACTGCAAATTGTCGCTGAATTGATCGGTCCAGAACCAGCCCGGCGCCGCGACAGGTAGCTCCTGCCCCAACATGGCTGCCGCGGCGATTTGCGCCTGAACGTTGGCGTTTTCCCAGCTTTCAACGCGATGCAGGGTGCCATCGGCCAGACGCGTCAAGGCCACATCTCCGGCAGCGAAAATAGCAGGATCGGAGGTGTTACAGCGTTCGTCCACCACAATGCCGTTGGCCGTTTCCAGCCCGGCGTCACGGGCGAGGGCGTCGTTCGCGACGATACCGATACCGTAAATCACGGCGTCGGCCTGAAGTTGTTCGCCGCTCTGTAGCGTCAGCGTCAGGTTGTCGCTCGCCTCAATGTGTTCAATAGCGCTGTTGAGCAGCAAACGCACGCCGGCTTGCTGGTGGCGATGTATCAGGTAGTCGCGCACAGGCGGCGGGGCATTGCGGCCCATTACCGTCGGCCCAAGTTCAATCACCGTGACCTGACAGCCGCGCAGGGTGGCGCTGGCGGCCAGCTCCAGGCCAATGGTTCCCGCACCAACAATCACCAGCGATTTTCCTGCCTCCAGCACAGGGCGCAGGCGTGCAGCATCGTTGGCATGGCGCAGCGTGAAGCAACGGTCGCCCAGCTTGTCCAGCAACGGCAGCGGGCGCGCTGCCGCGCCGGTTGCGATGAGCAGTTTCGTCCAGCGGTAGGTTTGACCCTCTGCCAGAAGCACCGTTTTCGCCTGGCGATCAAGCTGGCGAATCGTCACTCCTGAATGTAACTGCACGTTATTCGCCTGCCACCACTCGGGGGCAAGCACCGGCTGAAGCTGCGGGCTATCGTCCAGCAGCATTGCTTTCGACAATGGCGGGCGCTCATAGGGCAAGTGCGGCTCATCCGAAAAGAGATGCAGTTCGCCGCTAAACCCCTGCTGGCGTAGAGACGCCGCCGCCATCGCGGCGGCCTGACCGCCGCCAATAATGGCAATGATTTCATTATTCATGGTGTCTCCTTAGAGATCCAGGCCGGCGGCAACGTGGCGGATGCCACGAATTGCCAGGCCGGCATCAGCATTGATCATCACGCCACTTAACGTCCGATTGTTGCGCCGCGACGCCAGCATGACGTAAGGTCCGGTGAAGTCAGCCGGGGCAGGGAAAAATTGCAGCGGTAGAATGGCGGCAATTTTCTCCGCTGTTAGCGACTGCATAATCGAGGTGTCGCTCTGTCCCAGGGCCTGCGGGCCGCGCAGGTCGCTCGCCATCCCGCATGGCCCGACACCGTTCACGCGCACTTTCGGTGCCAGTTCGTAGGCGAGCTGGCGAATTAACCCGGTGGCGGCATGTTTGCTGGCGGTGTAGAGCGGGCCGCCGCCGCCGGGGTACCATGCTGCATTCGACAGGGTGAAAATCATGCTGCCTTCGCTGGCAATCAGCGCCTGTGCGCAGGCTTTCGCGCCCAGTAAATAACCTAATACGTTGACGTTAAACAACTCGTGGAAGCCGCTCTCCAGGGCATCGGCGGGGGTCGTGACCAGTGAGGCGTTGTGATCCCATAAGCCCGCGTTGCCGATGAAACAGTCCAGCTTGCCGAATCGGATCAGGATCTGCTCGACGGCACGCTGATAGTCGGCGTAGCAGGTGACGTTACCTTCCACCGCCAGCACATGCTCGCCGAAACGCTGACGCAGACTGGTGACTTTGGCGGCGGACAGTTCCAGCGTGGCCACGTTCGCGCCCTCTTCAATAAAACGCTCGATCAGCGCCAGCCCCAAACCGGAGCCGCCGCCGGTGATAAAAATCACTTCATCTTTTAAATCGCTCATTGTGCTTCCTCCGGGATATCAACAAATACCTCACCGCCTTCGACATAAACCGGGTAAGTGGCGACGGGAACGGTGGCGGGCAGGCACATGGCTTTACCGGTTTTCAGACAAAAGCTGGCGGCGTGCAGCGGGCACTCCACGGTCGCATCGTCTTCCAGATATCCCTCGGACATTGATGCGTTGCCGTGGCTGCAACGATCGTTAATGGCATAAAATTCCCCGCCAACGTGAAACAGGGCAATGACAGGGGATGTTTCCAGCCGGAGCGCTTCACCCTCCGGCAGCTCCTCGGTGGAGCAGGCAAATACACGGCTCATCAGAACAATACACTCAGGTTGTGGGAGGTGATCACCGCCTGGTCGAGCACGATTTCGCGTGCCAGCAGACGCCACTGTTCGCCATCCAGGCGTCGCACTTTGTCAATGCGCGTTCCAATGTAAAAGGTTTCGTCGCGCTCTTTCTGGGCGCGATACAGCAGGTAGTTGACGCGCACGGCAAACACATCGGCCTGGTCAGTTTCGGTGATGTGAATATTGCTGACCATATGGCGGGTGCGCGACGGCGGTTCCTCCGCCCACGCCATTCCTGTCTCGAGACGGGCGATGCGACGTTCAAGCTGATCTTTGTTGTCGTTGAAAATCCAGGTCGTCGGCGGCTGCTTGCCTTTGCGACGATCGCGGGTTTGCGCATTCACCGTCGTGCGCATGGTATAGACTATCTCGTCGTCGAGTTGAGCCAGCCAGTCGCGAAAGCGCCAGTCGTCCAGCAGTGAGGCTTCCAGATACAAAAACTGGGCGATGCGATGATGCAGTTCTAAAGAGACCGGGGCGCTCATTTCATCACCTCCTGCTGCCAGGCAGCGGTTTTCTCGTTCACTTCCTGCCAGCTTTCGCTGGAGAGCAAATCGGCCCAGCGCTGATACATCCCGCGCGCGGCGGTTTCCGAGAAGATATAGTTGGTGATGCCCGGAATACCATCTTCGCGGCGCTTTTCCTGACCGAGGCCCATTTGCACACAGAGCTTGCTGTGACGCGCCTTGTTGCCCTTCAGCAGTTTTTGAATTTCACACCAGTTCTCTGAGTCGTCCTGCTCGAGAAATCCTGCCGGACCAAAGGCGCGGGTAGCGCTGTTTTCAAAGGCGGCTTTGACCTCATCAGACGCCGCTTTGTCGGTGATGCAGAAAGCCCACACTTCGACCTGATCCGGCCCGCGCGGATGCCAGACGCGCAGCGTAGCGGTGCCGTTCAGCCAGGAGAGGGTGGGGAAAATATTGTTGTGACCCGCCAGACGCAGGGCACGCACCTTACCCAGCCGCTGTTCAGCTTCCTCGTAGGTATCGCGGTAATAGCTGGAGACTGCGCCATCGACCCAGACGTTAGCATCCGGTTTCTCAGTAAAGAAGAAGCCGCTGCCGTGACCATCCTGACCGAACTGCAGCGCATCTTTCGCCGTTTCCCACACCGGGCGCGCGGTCTGGCCAGCGCCGAGATGATTGGTGCTGTCATCATCTTTTACGCCCAGCACCTGTACGGCGGAGGCGTGGCTGAAGAGGGCGTGGTACTGGTCGCTGGCGAACTGTTCTGCCGGGAATTTCCAGTTGCAGTTGATGAGCCATTTCTGTACGCCCCCGACAATTTCGGTGCCGCCTTCGCGGCGATCGAGCATCCCGTCCAGATACCATTTCATATCGCCAAGGTATTCCAGCAGCGCGGGGGCAGATGTATCCCAGTTGGCGAAAATCAACCCCTTATAACTCTCAACGCGGGGCACTTCGTTCAGGCCCCAGTGGGATTTACACAGCCCTTGCGGGTAGGCGCGCGGCTCCAGCGGCACATCAATCAGTTCGCCGTTGATACCGTACGACCATCCGTGATATGGGCAGGTAAACGCTTTGGTGTTGCCGCAATCGGCGTAACTTACGCGCATTGCGCGGTGGCGGCATTGGTTCAAAAATGCTTTGATGCTGCCATCCTTCTGACGAACGACAACTACCGCATCTTCGCCCATGTAGGTGTTAAAAAAGTCGCCTGCTTTGGGGATCTGGCTCTCGTGCGCCAGAAACAGCCAGCAGCGACCGAAAATACGCTCAAGCTCCAGTTGATAAATATCAGGGTCGGTATAGATAAGCGGGGTCACGCTACCGTTATGGGTGTCGATCAGTGAGTAGATGTCTACAGGTGTTTTCGTGGTCATATCATTATCTCGTGGGTAAGAGGTATTGACCTTCTGGTTCTTGTGTCTTTGTTATGTTGCTAATTGGTTGTTGTTATGTAAAATACTTAATTTCTACCAGCTGAGACGTTTTATCTATGACAAGGAGGGGGGATGGAACTGAGACACCTTCGCTACTTTGTCGCGGTTGCTCAGGAACTGAATTTCACCCGCGCAGCGGAAAAACTGCACACATCGCAGCCGTCCCTCAGCAGCCAGATCCGCGACCTGGAACAGTGCGTGGGCGTCTCGTTGCTGGAAAGAGATAAGCGTACAGTGACCCTGACCGCCGCAGGCGAGAGTTTTCTTGCTGATGCGCTGGCCATTCTCGATCAGGCCGAACAGGCGAAAATCCGCGCGCGTAGCGCCGCCATACAGAATAATCATCTGGTCATTGGCTTTGTACCTTCGGCAGAGGTCAATCTGTTGCCGATGGTGATGCCGCTACTCCGTCTGCGCCAGCCGGAAACCCACATCGAGCTGGTCAGTTTGATCACCACTCAGCAGGAAGAGAAGCTACTCAGCGGCGAGCTGGATGTGGGGTTGATGCGTCATCCTGTCTATAGCCCGAAAATTGAGTCTCTCGCGCTTTTCCACGAACCGCTGGTCGTGGTGATGCCTGCCACACACCCGCTGGCGCGGGAACGTGAAATCACCGCAGAGCAGCTAAACGGGGTTAATTTTGTCAGCACCGACCCCGCTTATTCCGGCGAGCTGGCCGCTATTGTAGATAAATGGGTTACAGAGCAGCGCTGCCAGCTCAACGTGGTGCAGATGGCGACCAATATTCTGGTCACCATGAACATGGTTGGCATGGGGCTTGGCGTATCCCTGATCCCCGGTTATATGCAGAGTTTTAACACCGGGCAGGTCGTTTTCCGGCCGCTGGCCGGCGAGGTGCCGACCATTGCCCTGCTGATGGTATGGAAAAAAGGTGAGCTGAAGCCTGCGCTGCGTGATTTTATTGATATTGTGAAAACGCGCTGTGAGCGGTTATAGCTCCCATTGTTTGATGGCATCCTGACTGGTTTGTCGCCGGTTGGCACTTTTCAGCGTTGTAACGCCCGATGCACGTCATCGGGCGTTTTGTCTTTCAGGACCAGATGTGGCCGCCATGGTTATAAATTGCCGCTGATTCTTTGACCATCGCGATCAACGTAATGTCTGCAGTTGCTCTTCCACATACAGATAGCCAATGCCAAGCAGTTGTTTTTGACGACTCAGCTGTCCGAAGCCGATTTGCGTTGCTCTGGTGCGCGGCGTGTCGCGATGATCGAAAGGATTAAAGCCTGTCTGCCTGATGATGGTATTCAACCACGCTTCACCAAATCCGCAGCTGCGGCCGTACAATAAGATATTGTTTATATTTAATATATTCAGAAAGTTGTAGAGGCTGAGCCCGATGGCGTTTGCGGAGTCTTCCACCCAGGTATGAAGGCGGGAATCACCCTGCTGCCATTTTTCGATCAGGGCATCGATGGTCAGCGCATCGGGATTATCGGCGAGATCGGGCTGCGTTTTAAGCCATATCCGCGCCTGTTTTTTCAATGCGCTGAGCGAGGCCACCGTTTCCAGGCAGCCATAGCGCCCGCAGTCACAGGCAACGCCATCAGGATTGATAATGGTGTGTCCAATCTGGCCGCTGCCATAAAGGCTACCGCGCCAGACCTGGTCGTTGATGACAAATGACGAGCCAATACCGTAATCGACGTTGATCACGCAGAAGTCCCGATACTGTCCTTCATTTTGCCATTTTTCCGCCAGCGCCAGCATGACGCAGTCGTTGTCGACCATGACGCGGACATTGAGTTTTTCTTCCAGCAGATATTTGATCTCTACGGGTTGCTTCCAGGGGGCCTGCGGCATGGTCTGTGATACCCCCGTTCCCGCATCAACCTGCCCATGAACCGCCAGCGCCAGATTGATTTTACGCCTCGGCCAGTTCTTGCGGTACTGATGCCAGCATTTCTCAATCGCTGCCAGTAATGCCTGAGGCGTTGGGGCGTCAATGGCGTGGTATTCGACATCACCTTTCGCACTCAGGCAGGCATTCCCAAGCTGACACTCGATACTGGTGGGCGTGATGTTCATACACAGGGTCCAGTCGCCATCGGGCGCAATAAGCCAGGCGCCGCTGCTATGGCCGCGGGCGAGGCGCTCGTCCTGCACGTTGACTACGCGTCCTTCCGCTTCCAGCTCCTGGAGGATATTGCTGACCGCGGGAATGGAGATTTGCGCCAGCCGCGCGAGTGCCGATTTACTGGCCCGTTTCTTCCGGTACAGATACTCCAGCAGCACGCCCTTGTTGTAATGGCGAATTTGCTGATTGTTAATGCAGGCTTTCATAAACTAAACCTTGTTAACTAAATTGCGTGATTATTGTGCGTAAATACGCTGATCCTGTCTATTAAACTGCTCTCATTATTTCACTTCAGTATGTCTTGTTAACTTTGAGGGCATTATGAGTTCAGTAAATGTTTGGCAGGAAACGGTACATATTCCAACCTATGAAACGGGGGCGCAGGATGTTCATCCCATGTTTCTGGAAAATCGGGTTTATCAGGGGTCTTCCGGGGCGGTGTATCCCTATGGCGTGACGGATACGCTGAGTGAGGAAAAAACGTTAAAGGCCTGGCAGGCAGTGTGGCTGGAAAATGATTACATCAAAATCATGATCCTACCCCAGTTGGGGGGCCGCGTGCATCGCGCGTGGGATAAGGTCCGACAGCGCGATTTTGTGTATCACAACGATGTTATCAAACCTGCGCTGGTTGGCTTGCTTGGACCATGGATTTCCGGAGGAATTGAGTTTAACTGGCCGCAGCACCACCGTCCCACCACCTATATGCCGGTTGATTTTACGATCGGCGAAAATGACGACGGCTCAAAAACCGTTTGGGTTGGCGAGACGGAACCGATGCACGGGTTGCAGGTGATGACCGGGTTTACTCTGCGTCCGCAGCGCGCGGCGCTGGAGATTGGTAGCCGGGTTTACAACGGTAACGCCACGCCGCGCCATTTCTTGTGGTGGGCGAACCCTGCGGTTAAGGGGGGCGATGGACATCAAAGCGTATTCCCGCCGGATGTGACGGCGGTATTTGATCACGGCAAGCGCGCGGTTTCCGCGTTTCCGATTGCTACCGGCACCTATTACAAGGTGGACTATTCGGCTGGCGTCGATATCTCGCGTTATAAAAATGTCCCGGTACCGACCTCCTATATGGCGGAAAAGTCAGAGTACGATTTCGTCGGCGCCTGGTGCCACGATGAAGATGGTGGGCTGTTGCACGTTGCGGATCATCACATTGCGCCGGGGAAAAAACAGTGGAGCTGGGGTTACAGCGAGTTTGGTCAGGCGTGGGATAAAAATCTGACGGATGAGAATGGCCCATACATCGAGCTGATGACCGGCATTTTTGCCGATAACCAACCGGATTTTACCTGGCTCGATCCGTTTGAAGAAAAGCGCTTTGAACAATACTTCCTGCCTTACCATTCGCTGGGCATGGTACAGAACGCTTCGCGCGATGCGGTTATCAAACTGCAACGCGAAGAGGGCGACATTATATGGGGTGTCTATGCTATTTCTCCTCTGGTCGCCCACCGGCTTACGGTTCGCGAGGAGGGCAACCCGCAGCCGCTGCTAGATGAAATGATTGAGCTGGCGCCATGCGCTGCCGTGCAGGGAGCCTTAGCCGGTATTGACCCATCTCGTCTGACGATGGAACTGCTGGACAGTCACGGCAGGTGCGTTTTGCGCTATCAGGAGCATCAGCCGCAGGCGTTGCCGCTGCCGGAAGTGGCGGTTACGCCCTTAAGCGCCGGAGCCATAAGCAGCGTGGATGAGGCATGGTTTATCGGCCAGCATCTGGAGCAGTATCACCATGCCAGCCGCTCACCGTTTGATTATTATCTGCGCGGGGTTGAGTTGGATCCGCAGGACTACCGCTGCAATCTGGCGCTGGCGATGCTGGAGTACAACCGCGCGGACTATCCGCAAACCATCGAGTATGCGACCCGGGCGCTGTCTCGCGCGCATCGGTTGAACAAAAATCCGCAGTGTGGGCAGGCAAGTTTGATTCGTGCCAGCGCACGCGAGCGCTTACAGCAGTGGCATGATGCCCAGGAGGATTTCTGGCGCGCGGTGTGGAGCGGCAATAGCAAGGCAGGGGGATATTACGGACTTGCCCGGCTGGCGACGCGCAGCGAGCGCTACGATGATGCACTGGCATTTTGCCAGCAGAGCCTGCGGGCGTGTCCCACCAACCAGGATGTGCTGTCGCTGGAAACCTTCTTACTGCATCTCACCGGCCGTCGCCGCCAGGCCCTACAGCAGATTGAAAAGTTGCTGAGCGACTATCCGCTAAATCCCACTCTGTGGTGGCTCAACGCGACAATATCAGAGGCTGAAGCGGATACGGCGCGCTGGTTAGCCGTATGCCAGTCGCGGGATATTAACGCACTGCTGACCGCCGGGCTGCTGTTGAGCTGGGGAATTCCGACTCAGGCAAAAGCCGTACTGGCGACACTTAACTGCCAGAAAACGCTGCCGCTCTATTTACAGGCCAGCCTGGCCGAAGGGAACGAACGCATTGCGCTGATCGACCGTGCACGCGCGGTGTTTCCTGACTTCGTACGTTTTCCCAATTTGCTGGTGGAAGTGGCTGCCCTGGAGACGATTAGCGACTGCTATTTTGCCCGGCATCTTCTCGCCTGCTTTCACTATAGCCGGCGTAATGATGAGAAAGCGACGCAGCTATGGCATCGCTGCGTTGAAATGGCCCCTGATTTTGCCGATGCCTGGCGAGGGCTGGCGATTCATGCGTGGAATAAACAGGGGAATGCCCGCCTGGCGGCAGAGTATCTGGATCAAGCCTGTACTCAACAGCCGCAGGATGCACGCCTGCTTTTTGAACGCGATCTGCTGGATAAGCTGACCGCCGTTGAACCGGAAAAACGCCTTGCCCGACTGGAGGCCAATCTCGCGACCGCATTGAAACGCGATGATTTAACGGCGGAGCTGCTTCATCTTTGGCATCTTGCTGGTAACACTGAGCAGGCGGCAAACGTGCTTGCCTCGCGCAAATTCCATCCCTGGGAAGGCGGCGAAGGCAAAGTGACCAGCCAGTTTGTCATCAACCAGCTATTGCGTGCCTGGCAGCATCTTCAGCAGCAACAGTCGCAGCAGGCGGAAGCGCTGTTGTTATCGGCGTTACGCTATCCCGAGAACCTGAGCGAGGGGCGCCTCCCGGGGCAGACAGATAACGATATCTGGTTCTGGCTGGGTATTTGCGCCAGGCAGCAGAGTAGGGAAGAACGTGCGGTTGAGTGCTTCCGCAAGGCGGCGTCAGGCGATCGGACGATCAATATTCATAGCTACTACAACGATCAGCCGGTGGACTATCTCTTCTGGCAAGGCGTGGCTCTGCGGATGCTCGGCGATCGTCTGAGCAGCGAGCATCTTTTCACTGAAATGTTGCAGTGGGTTGAGCATATGGAAACGGTACAGATAGAGGCCGATTTTTTCGCGGTGTCGCAGCCTGACCTGCTGGCGCTATATGCCGATATCCAAAAGCAGCATCAGGAGAAGTGTTTATTGGTGCGCGTTCTGGCGACGGCGGGATTAGGCGGCGGATCGCGGTATGAACAGGCACTGTCTGAGCTGGAAGCGCTAAACCCTGCCTGGGCGAAGGCCGCATTATTTCGGGAAACGCTGCCGTTTGTGCTGCATCTCATTAACTAAAGAACGTTTACTGTAATTTTTGAGCGGTCTGACCCGCCGCTCTTCTCGAGATGTTTAGAATATGTGAAATCGTTCTGCGACAGGCCCGAATGCCGCAGAAGCCAAACAACAATAAATGCCTGACCCTACAGGAGGCACGTATGTCTAAAAATAAGGCAGTCTCATGTTTTTTATGTTTACTGTTAACGTCGTTGAGTATTTCATTCCCCGGCTATAGTGCGGCAAAGGATATCACGGTGGGGGCTATCTACCTCGATACCCAGGGCTATTACGCCGGCGTGCGGCAAGGCGTTCAGGATGCGGCAAAAAGCACCGATGCGAAAATCCAGCTGATTGAGACCAACGCGCAAGGCGATATTTCTAAAGAGAGTTCATTTATCGACACGCTGGTGGCGCGTAACGTAGATGCCATCATTCTTTCCGCCGTTTCAGAAAATGGCAGTAGCCGCGCGGTGCGTCGGGCCAATGAAGCCGGTATTCCGGTGATTTGCTATAACACCTGCATTAATGAGAAAGGCGTCGACAAATATGTCTCTGCCTATCTGGTCGGCGACCCACTCGAGTTTGGTAAAAAACTCGGCGCTGCGGCCGCGGATTATTTTATTGCCAACAAAATTAGCGCACCGAAAATTGCTGTCATCAACTGTGAAGCATTTGAAGTATGCGTACAGCGGCGCAAAGGTTTTGAAGCCGCGCTGAAGGCGCGCGTTCCAGATATGCAGATTGTCGCGAATCAGGAGGGAACCGTTCTGGATAAGGCTATCTCAGTTGGCGAGAAGCTGATTATCTCCTCGCCCGAGCTGGACGCCATCATGGGAGAGTCTGGAGGGGCAACGCTGGGGGCAGTAAAAGCGGTCCGTAACCAAAATAAGGCCGGAAAAATCGCCGTATTTGGCTCCGATATGACCACCGAAATAGCCCAGGAGTTAAATAGCTATCAGGTACTAAAAGCGGTGGTGGATATTTCCGGCAAGAAAATGGGTAACGCCGTTTTCGCACAAACGTTGAATGTCATTAATAAAACCCCGCCAGCAAATAAAATTATCCCTGTTGCTATCGATACCTATACCAAATCTGAAGACGGTAAGCAGTGGCTGGCTACGCATGTCGATGGCTTGCCTTAATTCCCCTGTCGAATAACTGAGGTAAAGACTCAATGACGGCAACAGAAAAAACGGCGGTGCCGGTAGCTCAGATCCTGGGGGGAAATAAGCGCTATCCTGGCGTAGTTGCACTGGATAACGTTGATTTTACCCTGTCAAAAGGCGAAGTTCGGGCGCTGCTGGGGAAAAATGGTGCGGGAAAGTCCACTTTAATCCGCATGCTGACTGGAAGCGAAAGTCCCGATAGCGGCGAGATTTGGTTGGCCGGAACGCGTCTCGAAGGTAACGATGCAACGCTAACCCGCCGGGCTGCGGAACTGGGCGTCAGAGCCGTATACCAGGAGTTAAGCCTGGTCGAGGGATTAACGGTAGCGGAGAACCTGTGTCTTGGTCAGTGGCCGCGCCGCAATGGCATGATTGACAAAAATGCTATGGCCCGCCAGGCCGCAGAGGCATTAGCCGCCCTTGGTGTCGATGTCCCGTCAGATGCGCTGGTCGACACGTTGAGCCCGGCGCAAAAGCAGCTGGTAGAAATCGCCCGTGTGATGAAGGGTCAACCGCAAGTGGTGATTCTTGATGAGCCGACCAGTTCACTGGCTAATGCGGAGGTTGAACTGGTGATCAACGCGGTGAAGAAAATGTCAGCGCTGGGCGTTGCCGTAATTTATGTCAGTCATCGAATGGAGGAGATACGCCGCATCGCCTCTTGCGCCACTATTATGCGCGATGGTCAGGTTGCCGGTGATGTCACGCTGGAGAGTACGACAACGCAGGAAATTGTATCGTTGATGCTAGGCAGGGAGCACATCGATCTTCCGCAGGTGAAATCTGAAATCGCACTGACAACCCCGGTACTGCAGGTGGCCCGGCTACGCCATCCCCCTAAGCTGCAGCAGATTAATTTTACACTGCACCGCGGCGAAGTGCTGGGTATTGCCGGGCTTCTGGGATCGGGTCGTAGCGAGTTACTCAAGGCTATCATCGGTTTAGAAACGTTTGCTGAGGGGGAGATAACGCTCAATGGTGAGCGCATTGAGCGCCCGCGATATATCTCAATGCTCAAGTGTGGAGTGGGCTATACCCCGGAAAACCGTAAGGAAGCGGGCATCATTCCGCTGCTGGGCGTAGATGAAAATACGGTGATGACCAACCGGCATAAGGTGAGCCGCCGCGGCGTACTGAACTGGCAGCGGATCCAGCAGTTGACTGCCGCCGTCATGAGCAGAATGACGGTCAAAGCGGCAAATACGGAGACTGCCATCGGGACGCTATCGGGGGGCAACCAGCAAAAAGTGGTGATTGGCCGTTGGGTTTACGCCGGAAGTGAAATTTTACTGCTTGATGAGCCCACGCGCGGAGTTGATATCGAAGCTAAGCAGCAGATTTATCGAATTGTGAGGGAACTCGCGGCTGAAGGAAAAAGCGTCGTATTCATTTCCAGCGAAATAGAGGAACTGCCCTTAGTCTGCGATCGTATTTTGCTGCTGCAAAACGGCGAATTTACTCGCGAGCTTTTAGCCCCCGTTAATGTCGATGAATTAATGTCGGCAATTTTATCCACGCATTAGCCACAACGTTTATTGAGGAATTAACAGATGTCTGCCTCATCATTAACGCTGCCGCAAGGCAAAAATGCCACACCCAAGCAGTTTGTCAGTCGTCATATTAATGAAATTGGCCTGCTGGTGGTGATCGCTATTCTATATCTGGTGTTTTCATTTAACGCGCCGGGATTTATTTCTTTAAACAATCAAATGAATGTCCTACGCGATGCGGCGACGATTGGTATTGCCGCATGGGCGATGACGCTGATTATTATCTCCGGTGAGATTGATGTCAGCGTCGGTCCGATGGTGGCGTTTATCTCCGTCTGCCTGGCCTTTCTGTTGCAGTTTCAGGTTCCGCTTAGTATTGCCTGCCTGCTGGTATTAATCCTCGGTGCTGCGCTGGGGACTCTCGCTGGCGTGCTGAGAGGCGTATTCAACGTGCCGAGCTTTGTCGCGACCTTAGGTCTATGGAGCGCATTACGCGGCATGGGGCTCTTCATGACCAACGCGCTGCCGGTACCCATTGATGAAAATGAGGTGCTGGACTGGCTTGGCGGGCAACTCTTTGGCATCCCCGTTTCGGCATTAATTATGCTGATTCTGTTCGTCATCTTTGTCTTTATCAGCCGCAAAACCGCCTTTGGCCGTTCCGTATTCGCGACCGGCGGTAACGCAACGGCAGCGCAACTCTGTGGAATTAACGTCAAGCGGGTGCGTATTTTAATTTTTACGCTTTCAGGTTTACTGGCGGCGATTACCGGTATTCTGCTGGCAGCGCGGCTTGGATCGGGCAATGCCGGGGCCGCCAACGGACTCGAGTTTGATGTTATCGCCGCGGTGGTGGTCGGAGGCACCGCACTGTCTGGCGGCCGCGGCTCGCTATTTGGCACATTATTAGGCGTACTGGTTATTACCCTTATTGGCAATGGGTTAGTGCTTCTGGGTATTAACTCATTCTTCCAGCAGGTCGTCCGCGGATTAATTATCGTGGTTGCTGTTCTGGCAAATATATTGCTGACCCAGCGCAACAGTAAACGTAAACATTAATATTCATTAATCTGTTTAGAGGGAATTATGAAAACAATGTTGGCTGCTTTTTTACCCGGGGATTCAAGCGTTGAGTTGCGCGAAGTTCCTGTACCAACGCCGGGAATTAACCAGGTTCTGATTAAAATGAAGTCTTCGGGGATTTGTGGTAGCGATGTTCATTATATTTATCATCAGCATCGTGGTACCGCTGCGGCACCGGAGAAACCGCTGTATCAAGGTTTTATTAATGGCCATGAACCCTGCGGGCAAATTATGGAAACCGGGGCCGGCTGTCGGCATTTTAAAGCGGGAGATCGGGTGCTGGTATACCATATTTCCGGCTGCGGATTTTGCGCCAACTGCCGTCGTGGTTTTCCAATCTCCTGTACCGGAGAGGGTAAAGCGGCCTATGGCTGGCAGCGCGATGGCGGCCATGCAGAATATCTACTGGCGGAGGAAAAAGACCTTATTCATCTGCCGGATGCGCTGAGCTATGAAGATGGCGCATTCATTAGCTGTGGGGTAGGAACCGCCTATGAAGGCATTTTGCGCGGTGAGGTTTCCGGCAGTGACAATGTTCTGGTTGTCGGGTTAGGGCCCGTTGGCATGATGGCAATGATGCTGGCGAAAGGACGCGGTGCAAAACGCGTTATTGGCGTCGATATGCTGCCGGATCGCCTGGCGACAGCAAAGCAACTAGGGGTAATGGATAACGGCTTCCTGGCGACAACGGAGAACCTTCCGGCACTGATTGCCGAACTGACGCACGGCGGAGCGGATGTGGCGCTGGATTGTTCTGGCAATGCCGCAGGGCGTTTGCTGGCATTACAGTCTACGGCGGATTGGGGAAGAGTGGTGTACATCGGCGAAACCGGGAAGGTTGAGTTCGAGGTTAGTGCCGATCTGATGCACCACCAGCGGCGTATTATTGGTTCCTGGGTGACCAGTTTGTTCCATATGGAGAAATGCGCCCGCGACCTCACCGACTGGAAGCTGTGGCCACATAGCGCGATTACCCATCGTTTTTCGCTTGCCCAGGCGGGAGAGGCCTACGCGCTGATGGCCAGCGGTAAATGCGGCAAAGTGGTGATTAATTTCCCCGATTAAGGAGCCATGATGACGCTTTTTACACTGGATAACGATCGGCTACGGCTGCAGGTTGCCGAGCGCGGCGGCGCGATCGAGGGACTATGGTGGCGGCATGAGGGGAACATGATACCGGTGCTGCGCCCGGGCCTGAATAGCGGCGTAGCGGTTGAGTCTTCTTGCTTTCCGCTGGTGCCGTTTGGCAATCGGGTGAGCGGTAATCAGTTTTCCTCGTCGGCTGGTGAGCGGCGACTGGCGCCAAACGTGGAGTGGGATAGCCACTATCTTCACGGCGACGGCTGGTTGAATAGCTGGCGCTGTGTGGAACAATCGCCCACGCAACTTGCGCTAGAGTATGTCCATCGGCAGGGAGTCTATCACTACACTGCGCAGCAGCGCTTTACCCTAAGCGAAAGCGGCGTTGAGGTAGAGTTGAGCGTGACGAATAATGGCGACACGCTGCCGTTTGGCCTGGGCTGGCATCCCTACCTGCCGCTGTCACAGGAAACGCGGGTGCAGGCGCGGACCACGGGTTACTGGCTGGAGAGAGAGCACTGGCTCACCGGAGAGCATCAGGATTGTTTGCCGCAGGATCTGGATTTTAATCAGCCCGCGCCGCTACCCGAACGCTGGGTGAATAATGGTTTTTCCGGTTGGGATGGCATCGCGACTATCCGGCAACCGGGACTGGGGTACCAACTCTCCATGACCACCGAGCCGTCGGCGCCATGCTATTTTGTTTTTGTTTCCGATCCGATGTTCGATAAAGGCTATAAGTTTGATTTCTTTTGTTTTGAGCCGATGAGTCACGCTCCTGACGATCATCATCGTCCGGGGTTTGGCCAGCTAACTGTACTGGCAGGCGGTGAAAGCCTGCGGCAAAAAATGGTGCTGAAAGTTCGTCCGCTTTAAGTCCGACCTGCCTGGGAACGGGCAGGTAAACTTAGTCTTGCGGCTTTTATGCTTTATCGCCAGACTATCGCCTCCATTCGGGAGGGAATCATGGTCTTGCACTCCACGCGCTGGTTGGCGCTTAGTTACTTCACCTATTTTTTCAGCTACGGCATTTTCCTGCCTTTCTGGAGCGTCTGGCTGGCAGGGACAGGCTTAACGCCGGAAACCATCGGTATGTTGTTGGGTGCCGGGCTGGTGGCCCGTTTCCTGGGGAGCCTGCTGATCGCGCCGCGGGTCAGCGATCCCGCGCGGCTGATTTCCGCCCTGCGTCTCCTCGCGCTACTGGCGCTGTTGTTTGCCCTGGCCTTTTGGGCCGGGAACCACGTTGCCTGGCTGACGGTGGTGATCGTGGGGTTCAACCTCTTTTTCTCTCCGTTGGTGCCGCTGACCGATGCGCTGGCCAACACCTGGCAAAAACAGATAACTATGGACTACGGGCGGGTGCGCCTGTGGGGCTCGGTAGCGTTTGTCATCGGTTCGGCGCTCACCGGTAAGCTGGTCAGCCTGTTTGACTATCGCGCTATTCTGCTGCTGCTCAGCCTCGGCGTCGCTTCTATGCTGCTGGGGATGCTGCTGAAACCCTCGGTGATGCCGCAAGGGGCGTCTCGCCATCAGGAAGGGGCAGGGGTTGCGGCCTGGCTGTCGCTGATACGGCAAAGCTGGCGCTTTCTCGCCTGCGTCTGTCTGCTCCAGGGGGCGCACGCCGCCTACTACGGCTTCAGCGCGATTTACTGGCAGGAAGCCGGTTACTCGGCCTCTGCCGTGGGCTATTTATGGTCACTGGGCGTGGTGGCGGAAGTGGTTATCTTTGCGCTGAGCAAAAAAGTCTTCAGTCGCTTCAGCGCCCGGGAACTGCTGCTGCTTTCGGCCGTGTGCGGTCTGCTGCGCTGGACGCTGATGGGCGCGACCACGGCATTACCGTGGCTTATCGTCACCCAGATTTTGCACTGCGGCACCTTTACGGTCTGCCACCTGGCGGCGATGCGCTATATCTCCGCGCGCCAGGGCAGCGAAGTGATACGCCTGCAGGCGGTCTACTCCGCCGTGGCGATGGGCGGCAGTATCGCGGTGATGACGGTTTTCGCTGGCTTCCTCTATCAGCACCTGCACCAGGGCGTATTCTGGGTGATGGCGCTGGTGGCCCTCCCGGCACTGGTGCTGCGGCCAAAAGCGGTTGCCTAATCCTCCAGCATTTTACAAATATGCTGCCGCTGTTTCACGCTGAACATCTCTTCAGCGTGAAACAGCGGCGGCGAAAACAGCGGTAGCGCGGTGGCATACGGCGTGACGACCAGCGCCACACCTTTCGGCGCTCCTTCTTTCTCAAAATCCCGCACGCTCTGGTATTTGATATTGAGCGGCAGCAGCGTCAGTTCACGCAGCTGAAGTTCCAGCGCCTGTTCCAGAACAGGATTGTCGTGAGTGAGCAGCACGACCTGTTTCTCATGAAGATCGCTTTTCTGCATCAGCCATGCGCCGAAAATCACCGCAATCAGTCCTACCTCGTCCTGATTAAAGGCTATCTCATACGTCGCTTCAAACTCGCTCAACGCGGCCTGGGTGGTGCGCATCAGACGCGGGTAGAGGCGGCTAATCTCTTCCGGCAGCGCGTTATCAATACCGATAGCGAAAACGCTGCGGTTGAGCGCCTGCGACAGATGAATATAAAGCTGATCGCTCAGTCCCTGGTCATCGCTGAATGGCCGTCCTGCCAGATCCTGGAAGCGATGAATTAAGCGGTCGATGGCCAGGTGCAGCCGCCGGTCCTGGCGATGGCTGTCGCGGATGGGATCGGGCGTTTTTAACAACATAAAGAGCAGCGTCAGGAACAGCTGTTCGCCGGCGTGCGGTGTGCTGGCGACCCGGCGTTGCCAGTGGCGAACGATCTCCTGGGCGAGCGCGAACTCCGCCGCTTGCTGCGTCCAGCGCTGCTGCTCCTGGGTAAAATCCGGCGTGAGCCCAAGATGGTGTTGCAGCAGGCAATATTGCAGATACAGGCGCAGGAAATGAATATCCCGACAGTCAAACTGCCGGTTGAGCATCCGCGAGCAGCGGTTGACCAGCGCCCGCAGATTGGTGTCGTCATACAGCGTTCGCGCAATGCCCTGTAGTTTAAGCTGCGTTTTTAATGCCGGTGTAAAATGGTGGGCAATAAAATGCGGACATAAACGCAGCGCTCGCCGCAGGCCGTGCAGCAGGCACAGACGTTGATCGATGACGGCACCTTCAATCCGGTAGCTGCCGTCCACCTGCGACGAAAGCGTCAGTCGGTGGTAACGCTGAATTTCGCGTGCGGTCTCTGCGATATCCTGCCGGGCCGTTGACTCATCAACCTGGTTGATGTGGCTAAGCCGTTCTGGCGTCACCGGCTGCCCGGGGAGATAAAACATCAGCAGTACCTGACTACGGCGCTGTGGACTGGAAAGCGCAGATGGTGGTTCAATGACGGTCATCATCTGGTGGGGCCCAGTTAGGGTTTTTGCTAAGAATAGCTAATGGATAAATGGAGAACAGGGCAGTCCGGCGCCTTTACGTCAGGATTGCTGGCTAAGTTCACAGAATTTTTCGCGTGAGGAACGGATGAAGAGAGTGAAACAATGCACCAGTGCGGCATTTTTCATGGTTTTATCATTTAGTGTGCTGGCGCACCCGCATAGCTTCATTAGCCTGAAAACGGAAGTCGTGGCGGACAACGGGCTGCTCACCGGTTTTAAAATGCGCTGGACGATGGATGAAATCACTTCGGCAGACCTGCTCTACGATGCGGGGCAGGCAAAGCCTGGGGATGAAGTGTGGAAAAAACTGGCGGCGGAAGTGATGGCCAACGTACTCGGCCAGCATTACTTCAGCGAGCTCTGGCATAACGGTCAGCGGGTGAAGTTTGATAATCGGCCTGATGGCTATGGTCTTGAACGCGATGGGCATCAGGCGGTGCTGACGTTTACGCTGCCGCTGGCAAAACCTCAGCCGCTGGCCGGACAGACGCTAACGTTGTCGACATTTGATCCGACCTATTATGTCGATATGCACTATGACAAAGCGAGCGATGTCACGCTGCCCGCCGCGTTGCGCACGACATGCAAGGTCAAGGTGGTCACGCCGGAACCGAATGAAAAAATGGCGGCCTTTGCCCAGTCTCTCGATAAGGCCGACGCGCCGCCGGAAGATATGGAACTGGGAACCTACTTTGCGCAGAAGGTGACGCTGACATGTCCGTAATTTTCTCTCACGCCGCACGCACTTCGCGCCTGCGCCAGATGTGGCCGCTGGCGCTGTTTTTGCTGCTGGCGACAGCCGCGGGGATCTGGCTGTGGCAGGCCTGGCCGCAGGTCTTGCTGCAAAGCGCCATCTGGCAGCGGGCGTTGAATCTTGAGCTGAGCCGTCTGCTGAAAGCCGTTGCGGAAAACCCCTCTGCGGCGGGGTTCTCGCTGCTGGCGTTTAGTTTTATCTACGGCGTGCTGCACGCCCTGGGGCCAGGGCATGGCAAGATAGTGATTACCACCTGGCTGGCAACTCATCCGGCAAAACTTAAATCCAGTATCATGCTGACCCTGGCGGCCTCGCTCCTGCAGGGCGTTGTGGCGATTGCGCTGGTGGTGGTGGTGTTAACCCTCCTGCAACTGCCGGCCAGGCAGCTGCATCTCAGTAGCTTCTGGCTGGAGAAAGGCAGCTATTTACTGGTGGGGGCGCTGGGTCTGCTGTTGTGCTGGCGGGCGCTGAAAAAGCTGCGGGCCGCGCTGCGGCGACCGACATTTACCGCCTTTACGCCGCACCACGTTCATCATGCCCAGTGCGGATGCGGGCATCAGCATATGCCGGCACCGGAACAACTCCAAAGCGGCGATGACTGGCGCGCGCGGCTGGTCATTATCCTCTCGATGGGGATGCGGCCCTGTTCCGGGGCGATTATGGTCCTGCTGTTTAGTAAAGTGATTGGCGTGTTTAACTGGGGAATGGCGGCCGCACTGGCGATGGCGGCAGGCACGTCGTTGACCATTAGCGGGCTGGCGCTACTGGTTCATGGTTTCCGGCAACTGGCCGTTAAGCTCAGCGGCAATAAGTCGCCACCGCTGTGGCAACACGTTGCCTGGGCGACGCTGGCATTGGCCGGCGGTGTGATTTTACTGGTTGCGGCGCTGGTGATGTGGAGCAGTGCGGCGCCTGTCGGCGGGGGCTTACGACCCTTTTAAGGAGCACCCTCACCCCGTGTGCCGGGGTGAGGGGAGAAGAATTAGCGCTTCAGCGCTTCACTCAGTTCGTCACGCATATTCGCCAGCATGGCTTTCACAACGCGCGGATTGCCCGCCACGATGTTGCCGCTCATCAGGTAGTTGTGACCGCCGGTGAAATCGCAGACCAGCGCGCCCGCTTCACGAGCGATCAGCTCGCCTGCGGCAAAATCCCACGGTTTCAGCGCAATTTCAAAATAACCGTCAACGCGGCCTGCGGCCACGTAAGCCAGATCCAGCGCGGCAGAACCGGTGCGACGGAAATCAGCACACTCGGTAAACAGCTTACCGAGAATATTCATGTACGCTGTTGCGTGCTGTTTCGCTTTGAACGGGAAGCCGGTCGCCAGGATTGTGCCATCGAGATCGCGGGCGTTGCTGCCGCGCAGACGGTAGCCGTTCAGCTGTGCGCCCTGACCACGGGTCGCCGTGAACAGTTCGTTACGCATTGGATCGTAAACCACCGCGACTTCAGTACGGCCTTTGATGCGTACGGCGATGGAAACAGAGAAGTGGGGCAGACGTTTGACGAAGTTGGTGGTGCCATCCAGTGGATCGATAACCCATTGAACATCCTGATCTTCACCTGCGTGTTCACCGCTTTCTTCGGTGATGATGGTGTGCTGCGGGTAAGATTTGCGAATGGTTTCAATAATCAGCGCTTCAGCTGCTTTATCGACGTTGGTCACAAAATCATTGCTGCCTTTCTGGCTGGTTTCTACGGAGTCTGGGGTTTCGTAGTGCTTGGCAATTAAATTACCCGCCTTGCGCGCTGCGCGCACGGCGATGTTCAGCATCGGATGCATCGGTCTCTCTCACTGGATGTTAAAGAACGGGAAAAAACGGCGCATATAGTAACAGCGAATTCTGCCTATGTCTTCGTTTTATGATAGCATGCGTGAATAATCTTTAGCCGAAGAACCATAATGCTGCAAAATATTCGAATCGTACTGGTAGAAACATCACATACTGGAAACATGGGTTCCGTTGCCCGGGCCATGAAAACCATGGGGTTAACTAATCTGTGGCTGGTTAACCCGCTGGTTAAACCGGATTCTCAGGCTATCGCGCTGGCCGCTGGCGCCAGTGACGTGATTGGCAATGCGCAGATCGTCGATACCCTGGATGAAGCCCTGGCCGGCTGCAGCCTGGTGGTGGGAACCAGTGCTCGTTCACGTACTCTGCCGTGGCCGATGCTTGACCCGCGCGAGTGCGGTCTGAAGAGCGTGGCGGAAGGGCAGCACGCACCGGTTGCGTTGGTCTTTGGCCGCGAACGCGTTGGGCTGACTAACGATGAGCTGCAGAAATGTCACTATCATGTGGCTATTGCCGCAAACCCGGAATACAGCTCGCTGAACCTGGCGATGGCGGTGCAGGTTATCGCCTACGAAGTGCGTATGGCCTGGCTGGCTACCCAGGAACAGGAAGAACCGGCAGTCGGGCACGAAGAGACGCCGTATCCGCTGGTTGATGATTTAGAACGTTTCTACGGCCACCTCGAGCAAACCCTGCTGGCCACCGGTTTTATTCGCGCCAGCCACCCGGGGCAGGTGATGAACAAACTGCGTCGTCTGTTTACCCGCGCGCGCCCGGAAAGCCAGGAGCTGAATATCCTGCGTGGTATGCTGGCGTCGATTGAGCAGAACAATAAAGAGTAATTGCGTGCGTTGCTGCCCGGCGGCGGCGCTTGTACGGGCCTGCGGTTTTGTCGGTAGCGCAGCGCAGCGCCGTGGGCAAATAGAGACCGCACGGATGGTTAAATACCTGACTAAAACAGTCAAGTAAATAGTTGACCAAATTACTCGGGAATGTCAGACTTGCCCTTGCTATGCAATACCCATATTAATAAAAAGCCCGGGCAGGGGCGAGTTTGAGGTTAAGTAAGACATGAGACTGACATCTAAAGGGCGTTATGCTGTGACCGCGATGCTGGACGTTGCGCTCAACTCTGAATCGGGCCCGGTTCCGTTGGCTGATATTTCTGAACGTCAGGGGATCTCGCTGTCCTATCTGGAACAGCTGTTTTCCCGTCTGCGTAAAAATGGTCTGGTATCCAGCGTACGTGGCCCAGGCGGCGGTTATTTGTTAGGTAAAGAAGCGGGCAGCATCGCCGTAGGCGAAGTGATCAGCGCAGTAGACGAATCGGTTGACGCGACCCGTTGTCAGGGTAAAGGCGGCTGCCAGGGCGGCGATAAATGCCTGACCCACGCGCTGTGGCGTGACCTGAGCGAACGTCTGACCAGCTTCCTGAACAATATCACCCTGGGTGAACTGGTGAATAACCAGGAAATCCTCGATGTTTCAGGTCGTCAGCATAGCCATGAATCCCAGCGCAATACCCGCACTCAGGACGCCATTGACGTCAAGCTGCGTGCGTAACTCATCCTGTTTCAGCTTGCGGCATCGCTGCGGCAGGCTGAAAAGGTCAGAGTAAAACGATAAAAAAGAGATTTCAGAATCAGGCCGGAATGTTGCGACATCCCGTGTCCCCGGTCGTACATCAAGCCGGTTGCCTGGTTCCTTGCATTGAGTGATGTACGGAGTTAAAGAGCAATGAAATTACCGATTTACCTCGATTACTCCGCAACAACGCCGGTGGATCCGCGTGTTGCCGAGAAAATGATGCAGTTCCTGACCCTGGACGGGACCTTTGGTAACCCGGCCTCTCGTTCACACCGTTTCGGTTGGCAGGCTGAAGAGGCGGTTGATATCGCCCGTAATCAGATTGCTGAACTGGTCGGCGCCGATCCGCGTGAAATCGTCTTTACCTCCGGTGCAACGGAATCCGACAACCTGGCGATTAAAGGTGCAGCCAACTTTTATCAGAAAAAAGGCAAGCACATTATCACCAGCAAAACCGAGCACAAAGCGGTTCTGGATACCTGTCGCCAGCTGGAGCGTGAAGGTTTCGACGTCACCTACCTGGCGCCGCAGCGCAACGGGATTATCGATCTGAAAGAGCTGGAAGCCGCGATGCGTGACGACACCATCCTGGTCTCCATCATGCACGTCAACAACGAAATCGGCGTGGTGCAGGATATCGCCACCATCGGCGAACTGTGCCGCGCGCGTGGCATCATTTACCACGTTGATGCCACCCAGAGCGTGGGCAAACTGCCTATCGATCTGAGCCAGCTGAAAGTTGACCTGATGTCCTTCTCCGGTCACAAAATTTATGGTCCTAAAGGTATTGGCGCACTGTACGTTCGTCGCAAACCGCGTATCCGCATTGAAGCGCAGATGCACGGCGGCGGTCACGAGCGCGGCATGCGTTCCGGTACCCTGCCAGTCCACCAGATCGTCGGTATGGGTGAAGCTTACCGTATCGCCAAAGAAGAGATGGAAACCGAGATGGCGCGTCTGCGCGGTCTGCGTAACCGTCTGTGGGACGGCGTAAAAGATATGGAAGAGGTTTACCTCAACGGCGACCTCGAGCAGGGCGCGCCGAACATTCTCAACGTCAGCTTCAACTATGTTGAAGGCGAGTCGCTGATTATGGCGCTGAAAGACCTGGCCGTTTCCTCCGGTTCTGCTTGCACCTCCGCAAGCCTTGAGCCGTCCTATGTGCTTCGCGCACTGGGCATGACTGACGAACTGGCACACAGTTCTATCCGTTTCTCTTTAGGTCGATTCACTACCGAAGAAGAGATTGACTACACCATTGATCTGGTTCGTAAATCCATCGGCCGTCTGCGCGATCTTTCTCCGCTGTGGGATATGTTCAAGCAGGGCGTGGATCTGAACAGCATCGAATGGTCACATCATTAATCGGTAGGGTATAAGGAGAATTCATCATGGCATACAGCGAAAAAGTTATCGATCATTACGAGAATCCGCGCAACGTCGGCTCTTTTGACAACAGCGACGACAGCGTCGGCAGCGGCATGGTTGGCGCACCGGCGTGCGGCGACGTGATGAAGTTGCAGATTAAAGTCAACAATGAAGGTATCATTGAAGACGCGCGCTTCAAGACCTATGGTTGCGGTTCTGCTATCGCCTCCAGCTCCCTGGTTACCGAATGGGTGAAAGGGAAATCCCTGGACGAAGCTCAGGCTATCAAGAACACCGATATTGCCGATGAACTGGAACTGCCGCCGGTGAAAATTCACTGCTCCATCCTGGCGGAAGACGCGATTAAAGCCGCGATTGCGGATTATAAAAGCAAACGTGAAGCGAAATAATTAAGAGGTTATTGTATGTCGATTACTCTTAGCGACAGCGCAGCGTCGCGAGTTAATTCCTTCCTGGCCAACCGCGGCAAAGGCTTCGGTCTGCGCCTGGGTGTCCGCACTTCGGGCTGCTCAGGTATGGCCTACGTGCTGGAATTTGTTGACGAGCCGGCGGCAGAAGACACCGTGTTTGAAGATAAAGGCGTCAAGGTAGTGATCGACGGCAAAAGCCTGCAGTTCCTCGACGGCACTCAGCTGGACTTCGTCAAAGAAGGCCTGAACGAAGGGTTTAAATTCACTAACCCGAATGTCAAAGATGAGTGCGGTTGCGGCGAAAGCTTTAACGTATAATCCCGCCACTATCCGACGTGTTTCAGGCCGCATCAGGGCGGTAAACGCGTGAATCCCGGGGGCTGACAGCAGTCGGTCCTGCGGGTAAACGACGACAGCCCACGCAGAGGCGGCCCGGCATGCACGGGTAGAGGACCCCACCGCGGTGAACCGTGAGTGGGGTTTGCTTTATCTCGTTAACCCTGAGGTTACTATGGACTATTTCACCCTCTTCGGGTTACCGGTCAGTTATACCCTTTCGCAAGAACAGCTGGCTGTCCGGTACCAGGATTTGCAGCGCCAGTATCATCCCGACAAGTTCGCCAGCGCGAGCGCGGCCGAACAGCTCGCCTCCGTGCAGCAATCCGCCACGATCAATCAGGCGTGGCAAACGCTCCGTCACCCGCTGACCCGCGCCGAATATCTCCTTTCGCTCCACGGCTATGACTTAGCCAGCGAGCAGCACACCGTGCGCGATACCGCCTTCCTGATGGAACAGCTGGAGCTGCGCGAAGAGCTGGATGAGATTGAAAAATCGCAGGATGAAGAACGTCTGGCGGCATTTATTAAACGCGTGAAGGGGATGTACGACGTTCGTCATCAGCAGGTTGTCGAACAATTAAATAGCGAGACGTGGGACGCGGCGGCGGATACCGTGCGTAAACTGCGTTTTCTCGATAAACTTCAGAGCGTTGCAGAACAACTCGAAGAAAAGCTGCTCGATTTTTAATTTTCGGAAGCAATTATGGCCTTATTACAAATTAGTGAGCCTGGTCTGAGTGCCGCGCCGCACCAGCGTCGTCTGGCGGCGGGGATTGACCTGGGCACCACCAATTCGCTGGTCGCTACCGTGCGTAGCGGTCAGGCCGAAACTCTGCCCGACCATCAGGGGCGCTACCTGCTGCCTTCCGTGGTGAACTACCATGAATCTGGCCTGAGCGTCGGCTACGACGCCCGACACAATGCGGCCCTCGACCCGGTTAACACCATCAGCTCCGTAAAACGGATGATGGGGCGCTCGCTGGCCGATATCCAGACGCGTTACCCCCATTTGCCTTACCAGCTGCAGGCCAGCGAAAATGGTCTGCCGATGATTCAGACCGCCGGCGGTTTGCTCAACCCGGTGCGCGTTTCCGCCGACATCCTGAAGGCGCTGGCTGCCCGGGCAACGGAAGCCCTGTCCGGCGAACTCGACGGTGTGGTGATTACCGTCCCGGCCTACTTTGACGACGCCCAGCGCCAGGGCACCAAAGACGCCGCCCGACTGGCCGGTCTGCACGTACTGCGCCTGTTGAACGAGCCGACCGCCGCGGCCATTGCCTACGGCCTCGATTCCGGCCAGGAAGGGGTGATCGCGGTTTACGATCTTGGCGGCGGCACCTTTGATATTTCGGTGCTGCGCTTAAGCCGCGGCGTCTTTGAGGTGCTGGCGACCGGCGGCGATTCCGCGCTGGGCGGCGATGACTTTGACCATCTGCTGGCGGATTATCTGCGCGAACTGGCCGGGCTGAGCGATCGTAGCGACAACCGCCTGCAGCGCGAACTGCTGGATGCGGCGATCGCGGCGAAAATCGCCCTCAGCGATGCCGGTTCCGTCAGCGTTAGCGTCGGCGGCTGGCAGGGGGATATTACCCGTGACCAGTTTAATGAGCTGATTGCGCCGCTGGTGAAACGCACGCTGTTAGCCTGCCGTCGCGCGCTGAAAGATGCGGGCGTGGCGGCGCAAGAGGTGCTGGAAGTGGTCATGGTCGGCGGTTCAACCCGCGTGCCGCTGGTTCGTGAGCGCGTCGGTGAGTTCTTTGGCCGCACGCCGCTGACCACCATCGATCCGGACAAAGTGGTGGCTATTGGCGCCGCGATTCAGGCCGATATTCTGGTGGGCAACAAACCGGATAGCGAACTTCTGCTGCTCGATGTTATTCCGCTCTCTTTAGGGCTGGAGACGATGGGCGGTCTGGTGGAGAAAGTGATCCCGCGCAACACCACGATTCCGGTGGCGCGTGCGCAGGAGTTCACCACCTTTAAAGATGGCCAGACGGCGATGTCTATCCACGTCATGCAGGGCGAGCGCGAACTGGTGCAGGATTGCCGTTCGCTGGCGCGCTTTGCGCTGCGCGGTATCCCGGCGCTACCGGCGGGCGGAGCGCACATTCGCGTTACCTTCCAGGTCGACGCCGATGGCCTGCTGAGCGTTACCGCGATGGAGAAATTGACCGGCGTCGAAGCCTCCATTCAGGTCAAGCCCTCCTACGGCCTGACCGACAGCGAAATCGCCACCATGATTAAAGATTCGATGAGTCACGCCGAACAGGATATCAAGGCGCGGATGCTGGCTGAGCAAAAAGTCGAAGCCGCGCGCGTTCTTGAGAGCCTGGAAAGTGCGCTGGCCGCCGATGCCGCGCTGCTAAGCGCCGCAGAACGTCAGGCTATCGATGAAGCGACGGCGCAGCTGCGTGCGGTTGCCGCAGGCGATGACGCCGACGCGATTAAAGATGCGATTAAAAATACAGACACACAAACCCAGGAATTTGCCGCACGCCGCATGGACCAGTCGGTCCGTACTGCGCTGAAAGGCCAATCCGTGGACGAGGTTTAATATGCCAAAGATTGTTTTTCTGCCCCATCAGGACCTGTGCCCGGATGGCGTAGTTGTGGAAGCTGAGATCGGTGAGACCATTCTGGATGCTGCTCTGCGCAGCGGCATTGAGATTGAACACGCCTGCGAAAAATCCTGTGCCTGCACCACCTGCCACTGCATCGTGCGTGAAGGTTTTGACTCGCTGGCCGAAAGTACCGAAGATGAAGATGATATGCTGGATAAGGCCTGGGGGCTGGAGCCCGACAGCCGTCTGAGCTGCCAGGCGCGCGTGACCCACGATGATCTGGTCGTCGAGATCCCGCGTTATACTATCAACCACGCACGCGAGCATTAATATGGGACTGAAATGGACCGATAGTCGTGAAATTGGTGAAGCGCTGTATGACGCCTTCCCGGATCTCGACCCGAAAACCGTGCGCTTCACCGATATGCATCAGTGGATTTGCGAGCTGGAAGAGTTTGATGACAATCCGACCGCATCCAATGAAAAAATTCTGGAGGCGATTCTGCTAGTCTGGTTAGATGAAGCAGAATAATTTCCGTAACATGCTTCACGCCGCAGATGCGTGGGTCGTGGTTGCTCACTCCCGCCGCACAGTTATCTGTGAGTCCGGGGAATGAGCGGCTGAGCGCCTTCTCCTGCAGCGTGAATCAGCGGAAAAATAATATGGGCTGCCTTTTGGCGGCCCTTTTGCCAAATGCGGCTCCTTTGCCAAATAAGGATAAAGATAAAATGACCGAAGCCATGAAGATTACGCTGACGACCCAACCTGCCGACGCGCGCTGGGGAGAAAAAGCGGCTTACAGCATTAATAATGACGGCATCACCCTGCATCTGAACGGTAAAGACGACCTCGGTTTGATTCAGCGCGCGGCGCGTAAAGTCGACGGGATGGGGATCAAGCACGTCGCGCTGAGCGGCGAAGGCTGGGATACCGACCGTGCGTGGGCATTCTGGGCCGGCTACAAAGGGCCGAAGGGCAGCCGCAAGGTGGAATGGCCGGCGCTGGACGACGCGCAGAAAAGCGAGCTGGACAATCGGCTGACGATTATTGACTGGGTGCGGGATACCATTAACGCGCCGGCGGAAGAGCTTGGCCCGGAACAGCTGGCTCAGCGCGCGGTCGATCTGCTGTGCAGCGTCGCCTGCGACAACGTGACTTACCGTATTACAAAAGGCGAAGACCTGCGCGAGCAAGGCTATCTTGGCCTGCATACCGTTGGCCGTGGCTCCGAGCGTCCTCCGGTGCTGCTGGCTCTGGATTACAACCCAACCGGCGATAAAGAAGCCCCGGTGTACGCTTGCCTGGTCGGGAAAGGCATCACCTTCGATTCCGGCGGCTACAGCATCAAACAAAGCGCGTTTATGGATTCGATGAAATCCGATATGGGCGGCGCGGCAACGGTTACCGGCGCGCTGGCGTTCGCGATTACCCGCGGCCTGAACAAACGCGTGAAGCTGTATCTGTGCTGTGCAGACAACCTGATCAGCGGTAACGCCTTTAAACTGGGCGACATTATTCGCTATCGCAATGGCAAGACCGTGGAAATCATGAACACCGATGCCGAAGGCCGCCTGGTGCTGGCGGATGGCCTGATTGACGCCTCGGCGCAGAAACCTGAGCTGATCATCGATGCGGCCACCCTGACCGGGGCGGCGAAAACCGCGCTCGGCAACGACTACCATGCGCTGTTCAGCTTTGACGACCCGCTGGCTAACCGCCTGCTGGCGAGCGCGCAGGCAGAAAACGAAGCCTTCTGGCGCCTGCCGCTGGCCGAGTTCCACCGTGGTCAACTGCCGTCTAACTTCGCCGAACTGAACAACACCGGCAGCGCGGCCTATCCGGCTGGCGCCAGCACCGCAGCCGGTTTCCTGTCGCATTTCGTTGAAAATTATCATCAGGGCTGGCTGCACATCGACTGCTCGGCGACCTATCGTAAAGCGGCGGTTGAGCAGTGGTCTGCTGGCGCTACCGGCCTCGGCGTGCGTACCATAGCGAATCTGCTGACGGCCGAGTAATCTTTTTTTGCCGGGTGGCGCTACGCTTACCCGGCCTACAGAACCCGTAGGCCCGCGCAAGCGTAGCGCCGACGGGCAATTGTGAAGTAGCCAAACTATGTCCGAAACTAAAAATGAATTAGAAACTCTGCTGGAAAAGGCGGCGACCGAGCCAGGTCACCGTCCGGCATTTTTCCGTACGCTGCTGGAATCCACCGTGTGGGTTCCGGGAGCGGCGGCGGAAGGTGAGCCGATTGTCGAAGAGAGTGCCGTCGATCTGCAGCACTGGGAGAAAGACGATGGCGCCTCGGTGATTCCGTTTTTCACTTCTCTGGAAGCGCTGCAGCAGGCGGTTGAAGATGAACAATCGTTTGTGGTGATGCCGGCACGGACGCTGTTTGCGATGACGCTCGGCGAAACGCTGTTCCTCAATGCAAAGCTGGCAACCGGTAAAGAGTTTATGCCCAATGAGATCCGCCATCTGCTGGGGGAAGAGGGCAGCCCGCTCAGCACGCAAACCGTGCTCGAAGGCGGCGAGTCTCTGCTGTTGTCTGAAGTCGCCGAGCCGCCGGCGCAGATGATTGACTCGTTGACCACGCTGTTTAAAACGTTGAAGACCGTCAGGCGGGCGTTTCTTTGCTCAATTAAAGATAGCGCTGATGCGCCGGCAAACCTGCTGATCGGTATTGAAGCCGAAGGTGATATCGCAGAGGTTATCCAGGCGACCGGCAGCGTGGCGACCGATACGTTACCTGGCGATGAGCCGATTGATATCTGTCAGGTGGTGGAAGGCGAGAAGGGGATCAGCCATTTTATGATTGCCCATATCACGCCATTTTATGAAAAGCGCTGGGGCAGTTTCCTGCGCGACTTTAAACAGAACCGCATTATTTAACTCTTTCCCGGGTAGCGGCTATGCCTTACCCGGGCTACGGTTTAGTGCCCTGGTGTAGCCCGGATAAGGCGGTACGCCGCAATCCGGGAATGTTCACGGTTACTGCGCCGGTTCGATGGGCAAATCCGTGCGGGCGCCCCATTCGCTCCACGAGCCGTCGTACAGGCACACGCCGTTAACGCCGAGCGTGGTCAACGCCAGCACCACCACCGCCGCCGTGACGCCGGAGCCGCAGCTGGCGATAATCGGTCGCTCGAAATTCACGCCCTGGCGAATGAAAATCTCATTCAGCTCATCCACGGTTTTCAGTTCGCCGTTAATCACCAGATCGCTCCACGGCACGTTAAGCGCGCCGGGAATATGGCCACGACGTAGCCCCGGACGCGGTTCATCCGCCTGACCATTAAAACGCGCGGCCGGACGCGCATCGACGATCTGCGCCGATCCCTCATGGCTGACCAGCAGCACATCGGTCAGCCGTTTGATCACCTGCGGATCGAAGCGTCCGTCAAATTCTCCTTCCGCAATATCGGCAACGCCCTGTTCGAGTGGCAGTTCATCGCGCTGCCAGCCGGCCAGGCCGCCGGCGAGAATCGAGACATTTTCGACGCCAAAGGTGCGCAGCATCCACCAGGCGCGCGGGGCGGAGAAGAGATTGCCTTCATCGTAAACCACCAGATGTTTATCGCTGCAGACCCCCAGCTCGCGCATTGCGACGGCGAAGGCTTCCGCTCGCGGCATCATGTGCGGCAGCGGACTGGTGTGGTCGGAGAGCGCTTCAATATCGAAAAATACGGCGTTGGGAATATGGCCCGCGCGATATTCCGCATCCATATCGCGCAGGGCTTCCTGGCCTGCTGGCGCCATTCGCGCATCGATAATCTGAATTTCCGGGTCATCAATATGTTCCGCTAACCAGTCAGCGGCGACGAAAAACGAGGTAGACATGGAGACTCCGTTTTATTATTCATCAATCAATGAATTGTCGACGTTTTCTCGGTGCCTGACAAGTTATGGAGGACGAAGTTGCGACGCGGTCATGGAGGATAAAATAGTGATAGTCAGATTCTGGCAGGGTGGCTGTTGGTAATTCCAGCGTTAGCGCATAATAATGAGTTCACTACAGGCACTGGCTGTTTTGGCCAAGGGGTTAAAGGATGAAACCATTTCGTTTAGCGGCGCTGTCGCTGGCGCTATTGACGGCACTCTCTCTCAGCGGATGCGATGACAGCGGTAAACCGCAGGCCGTCTCGCCAGCCGACTCTTCCGCTGCGCAAACCGGCGCGACAAAACCGGACAGCGCGCAGCTGGCGGCACTGGCGGAAAAAAGCAAAGGTAAAGCGCTGACGCTGCTGGACGCCTCGGAACTCCAGCTGGACGGCGCGGCGGCGATGGTGCTCACCTTCTCTGTACCGCTTAATCCCGATCAGGATTTCTCACGCAGCGTGCATCTTGTCGATAAAAAAAGCGGCAAGGTGGATGGCGCCTGGGAACTGTCGCCGGATCTGAAAGCGCTGCGGCTACGCCATCTTGAGCCGAAACGCGAACTGATTGTCACCGTTGACCCGACGCTGAGTGCGCTGAACGCGGCGACCTTCGATAGCCATTTTGAAAAAACCATTACCACCCGCGATATTGCCCCGAGCGTCGGTTTCGCCAGTCGCGGCTCGCTGCTGCCGGGCAAAGTGATCGCCGGGCTGCCGGTCATGGCGCTCAACGTCGACAATGTCGACGTCAACTTTTTCCGTATCAAGCCGGAGTCGCTGTCCGCTTTCGTCAGCCAGTGGGAATACCGTAACTCATTGAGTAACTGGGAGTCTGACGAGCTGTTGAAAATGGCCGATCTGGTCTATACCGGGCGTTTCGATCTCAATCCGGCGCGCAATACGCGGGAGAAACTGCTGCTGCCGCTGGCCGATATTAAGCCGTTGCAGCAGCCGGGTGTCTACGTTGCGGTGATGAACCAGGCGGGGCGCTACAGCTATAGCAACGCCGCGACGTTGTTTACGCTGAGCGATATCGGCGTATCGGCGCACCGTTATCACAACCGGCTGGATGTCTTTACCCAGAGCCTGGAGGACGGTGCGGCGCAATCTGGTATCGATGTGCTGTTGCTGAATGCGAAAGGGCAAACCCTCGCCGAGGCGAAAAGCGACGGCCAGGGTCACGTTACCCTGCAAACTAATGATAAAGACGCGGCGCTGCTGCTGGCGCGAAAAGACGGGCAGACCACCCTGCTGGATCTCAAACTTCCCGCCCTGGATCTGGCCGAGTTCTCGATTGCCGGCGCTCCGGGATTCAGCAAGCAGTTCTTTATGTTCGGTCCGCGCGATCTGTATCGCCCGGGAGAAACGGTCATCCTTAACGCGCTGCTTCGTGACGGCGACGGCAAGCCGCTGGCCGAGCAGCCGGTGAAATTCGACGTGGTGCAGCCGGACGGGCAGGTGATCCGCTCGCTGGTCAGCAAACCGGTCAATGGTCTGTATCAGTTTACCTGGCCGCTTGATAGCGGGGCACCGACCGGGATGTGGCATATCCGCGCCAGTACCGGCGACAATCAGCCGCGCGAGTGGGATTTCCACGTTGAAGATTTTATGCCTGAGCGGATGGCGCTGAATCTGACGCCGCAAAACGCGCCGCTGGCCACGGATGCCGATGTGCACTTCGGCGTCGTCGGCGCCTATCTGTATGGCGCCCCGGCCAGCGGCAATCAGCTACAGGGGAAACTGTTCCTGCGCCCGCTGCGCGATGCGGTTGCGGCGCTGCCGGGCTTCCAGTTTGGTGATATTGCCGAAGAAAACCTCTCCCGCAGCCTGGATGAGGTCCAGACGACGCTGGATGAAAAAGGCCATGCCGACGTCACCACCGCCAGCCAGTGGCAGGATAGCCATTCGCCGCTGCAGGTGGTTTTACAGGCCAGCCTGCTGGAATCAGGTGGCCGACCGGTTACCCGCACCGTGCAGCAGCCGATCTGGCCTGCCGATACGCTGCCAGGCATTCGCCCGGAGTTTGCCCTCAAAGAGGTCTACGACTATCGCACCGACACAACGGTGAAACAGCCGGTGGTGGATGAAAACAGCACCGCGGCGTTTGAGATTGTTTATGCCGACGCCAAAGGCGAGAAAAAAGCGGTCTCCGGGCTACAGGTGCGGCTGATTCGCGAGCGCCGCGACTACTACTGGAACTGGTCTGACAGCGAAGGCTGGCAGTCGCAGTTCGATCAAAAAGATCTGCAGGAAGGCGAACAATCTCTGGATCTGCAGGCCGGGCAAACGGCGAAAGTGAGTTTCCCGGTGGAGTGGGGCTCCTACCGCCTGGAAGTGAAAGGCCCCGATGACGTCATCAGCAGCGTGCGCTTCTGGGCGGGCTACAGCTGGCAGGATAACAGCGATGGCACAGGCGCAGCGCGTCCGGATCGGGTCACCATGAAGCTGGACAAAGCCGCCTATAAACCCGGCGACACCATCAAACTGCATATCGCCGCCCCGGCGGCGGGGAAAGGCTATGCGATGGTAGAATCGAGCGAAGGGCCGCTGTGGTGGCAGGAAATTGACGTCCCGGCGAATGGCATGGAGTTGTCGATTCTGGTCGATAAAACCTGGAACCGTCACGATCTCTACCTCAGCACCCTGGTGATTCGCCCCGGAGATAAATCCCGCTCGGCGACGCCGAAACGGGCGGTTGGCCTGCTGCACCTGCCGCTGGGCGATGAAAACCGGCGCCTGACGCTGGCGCTGGATGCTCCACAAAAAATGCGCCCGAATCAGCCGCTGACGGTGAAAATCAAAGCCAGCGTGGCGCAGGGGGAAGTGCCGAAACAGGTCAATGTGCTGCTCTCCGCCGTAGACAGCGGGGTGCTGAACATCACCGATTACGCCACTCCGGATCCGTGGGATGCCTTCTTTGGTCAGAAACGTTACGGCGCGGATATTTATGATATCTACGGTCAGGTGATTGAAGGGCAGGGGCGTCTCGCCAGCCTGCGTTTCGGCGGCGACGGCGACGAACTCAAACGCGGCGGAAAACCGCCGGTTAACCACGTCACGATTATTGCCCAGCAGGCGCAGCCGGTGGTACTGGATGAGCGTGGCGAAGGGGCGGTGACGCTGCCGATTGGCGATTTCAACGGCGAACTGCGTGTGATGGCGCAGGCGTGGACCGCCGATGATTTTGGCAGCAGCGACGAGAAAGTGGTGGTGGCCGCGCCGGTGATTGCCGATCTGAATACGCCGCGCTTCCTTGCCAGCGGCGACGCAACCCGGCTGGCGCTGGATCTGCGTAATCTCACCGACAAGCCGCAAACGCTGAATGTCGCGCTGAGCGCCAGCGGTTTGCTGCAGCTCGATGGCGCGGCCATTCCTCCGCTACAGCTGGCGCCCGGCGCGCGCAGCACGCTGTTTGTCCCGGTGAGTGCCCGCGATGGCTTCGGCGATGGTCAGGTGAACGCCACGATTACCGGCGTGACCCTGCCGGGCGAGACCTTCACCCCGATGCGCAAACAGTGGAAAATTGGCGTGCGTCCGGCCTTCCCGGCGCAGACCGTGAATAACGGCGTGGTGCTGCAACCGGGGGAAAGCTGGCAGGCGCCTGTCGGGCAAACGCAGGGCTTCTCGCCGGCGACGCTGCAGGGGCAACTGGTCTTCAGCGGGAAGCCGCCGCTAAATCTCGCCCGCTACATTCGCGACCTGAAAGCCTATCCTTATGGCTGCCTGGAGCAGACCGCCAGCGGACTGTTCCCGTCGCTTTACACCAATGCCGCGCAGCTCAAAGCATTGGGTATCGTCGGCGACAGCGATGAAAAACGTCGTGCGGCGGTGGACATCGGTATTTCCCGACTGCTGCATATGCAGCGTGACGATGGCGGATTCGCCCTGTGGGACAAAGAAGGGCCGGAAGAGTACTGGCTGACCGCCTATGCCATGGATTTCCTCGTGAGAGCAGGCGAGCAGGGCTATAGCGTACCGGCTCAGGCGATGAATAACGGTAACCAGCGTCTGCTGCGCTATCTGCAGGAACCGGGGCTGATGACCGTTCGCTACAGCGATGACGCGGCGGCCAGCCGTTTCGCCGCTCAGGCCTATGCGGCCCTGGTGCTGGCCCGTCAGCAAAAAGCGCCCCTTGGCGCCCTACGCGAAATCTGGAGCCGTCATGAGCAGGCGCGTTCTGGCCTGCCTCTGCTGCAACTGGGTATCGCCCTCAAAGCGATGGGCGATGCGCCGCGCGCTGAGCAGGCGTTGACGCTGGCGATGAGCACGCCGCGTCAGGATACGGATCGCTGGCTGGGCGATTATGGTAGCGCGCTGCGCGACGATGCGCTGAAGCTGGCCCTGCTGGAGGAGAACCAACTGCTGCCGGATGCGCAGAACACCTTACTGAGCAACCTCGCGGAAGAGGCCTACGGTCAGCGCTGGCTTTCAACCCAGGAGACTAACGCGCTGTTCCTGGCTGGCCGGACATTACAGGATTTACCCGGCAACTGGCAGGCGCAAACGTCGCTACAGGCGCAGCCGCTCTCGGCGGATAAAGCGCAGACCCGCAACCTGAGCGCTGAACAACTGGCCTCCCTGCAGGTCAGCAATACCGGCGATCGACCGCTCTGGCTGCGTCTTGACAGCAGCGGATACCCGCTCGCTGCGCCGCAGGCCACGGGGAACGTTCTGGGTATTGAACGTCAAATCTTTGACACCCGCGGTCAGCAGAAATCGCTGACCTCGCTGCGTAGCGGCGAGCTGGTGCTGGTGAAGCTGGAGGTCACCGCCAAACGCAACGTTCCGGATGCGCTGGTGGTCGACCTGCTGCCGGCGGGACTGGAGCTGGAAAACCAGAATCTGGCGAACAGCAGCGCCAGCCTGCAGGAGAACGGCGACGCGGTGCAGAACCTGCTTAGCCAGATGCAGCAGGCGGATATTCAACATATCGAGTTCCGTGACGATCGCTTCGTCGCCGCCGTGGCGATTAACGAAGGGCAGCCGGTGACGCTGGTGTACCTGGCGCGCGCGGTCACGCCGGGAACATATCAGGTTCCGCAGCCGCAGGTGGAGTCGATGTATATTCCGCAGTGGCGGGCGACCGGCGCGGCCAGCGGCCCGCTGACTGTTACCCCGTAAATGCGGGCGTTGCGACAGGTAAAACGCCGCTGGCGCTGGCTGGCGGCGTTGATCGTGATGCTATGGCTGGCGGTGCTGGCGGCGGATCGTCTGTGGCCGTTACCGCTGCAGGAGGTGGCACCGGCCCGGGTGGTGGTCGCGGAAGATGGCACGCCGCTGTGGCGCTTTGCCGATCAGCAGGGCGTCTGGCGCTATCCGGTCGCTCTCAATGATGTGTCGCCGCGCTATCTGCAGGCGCTGATCCAGTATGAAGATCGCTGGTTCTGGCGGCATCCGGGCGTAAATCCGTTTGCGGTTTTTCGCGCGGCCTGGCAGGACCTGACCGCCGGGCGAGTCATCTCCGGCGGCAGCACCCTGACCATGCAGGTCGCGAGGCTGCTCGATCCTCATCCCCGCACCTTCGGCGGCAAGCTGCGCCAGCTCTGGCGCGCGCTGCAGCTGGAATGGCATTTATCAAAAAGCGAGATCCTGACGCTGTATCTTAACCGCGCTCCCTTTGGCGGGACGCTGCAGGGGATTGGCGCTGCCAGCTGGGCCTATCTCGGCAAACCCCCCGCGCAACTCAGCTATGGCGAAGCGGCGCTGCTGGCCGTGCTGCCGCAGGCGCCAAGTCGTTTACGTCCCGATCGCTGGCCGCAGCGGGCTCAGGCCGCGCGGGATAAAGTCCTGGCGCGGATGCGCAGCCAGGGCGTCTGGCCCGCTAAGGCGGTACAGGAAGCGATTGAAGAACCGGTATGGTTGTTTCCACGACAGATGCCGCAGCTGGCACCGCTTTTTTCCCGGCGGATACTGGCGAGCAGCCGCAAAGGGAAAGTGGTGACGACGCTCGATGCCGGGCTCCAGCGGCAGCTGGAAGATCTGGCGCTCAACTGGAAATCGCGCCTGCCGCCGCGTAGCTCGCTGGCGATGGTGGTCGTCGACCATACCAATATGAAAGTGCGGGGCTGGGTCGGTTCGGCGGATATTTCCGACGATAGCCGCTTCGGGCATATCGATATGGTCTCGGCGGTTCGTTCGCCGGGGTCGGTTTTAAAACCGTTTGTCTACGGTATGGCGCTGGATGATGGGCTTATTCATCCGGCCTCTTTATTACAGGATGTGCCGCGCCGTTTTAGCGACTACCGTCCCGGAAATTTTGACAGCGGTTTTCATGGCCCGGTCAGCGCCAGCGAAGCACTGGTGCGTTCGCTGAACCTTCCGGCGGTTCAGGTGCTTGAAGCCTACGGGCCGAAGCGCTTCGCCGCCACCTTACGCAATGCCGGTTTGCCGCTGATATTACCGATCGGCGCGGAACCCAACCTGTCGCTGATCCTCGGCGGGGCGGGGACAAAGCTGGAAGATATCGTGGCTGGATACAGCGCCTTCGCCCGTCATGGCAAGGTCGCGCGATTGCGGATGACGCCGGACGCCCCGCTGGTGGAAAGACCGCTGTTGTCGCCGGGCGCGGCATGGATAATCCGGCGAATACTGGCGGGCGAAGCCCAGCCGGTATCGGACGCTTCGTTGGTGCAGGTGGTTCCGCTGGCGTGGAAAACCGGCACCAGCTACGGCTATCGCGATGCCTGGGCCATTGGCGTCAATGCCCGCTACCTGATCGGCATCTGGACCGGGCGGCCTGACGGCACTCCGGTGGTGGGGCAGTTTGGTTTTGCCAGCGCGGTACCTCTGCTGAACCAGGTCAATAATATGCTGCTGGCGCGCCCGGCCACGGGGCGCGGCGGTCTGCCTACCGACCCGCGTCCGCAGACGGTCAGCGCGGCAACGATCTGCTGGCCTGGCGGGCAGAATCTGGCGCCAGGCGATAGTAACTGCCGACGTCGACTGGCGACATGGCTGCTGGATGACAGCCAGCCGCCGACGCTGCTGTTGCCGGGCCAGGAAGAGGGGCGCGGTATTCGCTTCCCTGTCTGGTTAGATGGGCAGGGGCGGCGGGTGGCGGCGGATTGTCCCGGCGCCGTGCGGAAGATAATCGATGTCTGGCCGCTGCCGCTGGAGCCCTGGCTGCCCCCTGCGGAGCGGCGGGCTGCACGTTCAGGCCCGGTTTCGCCGGACTGCCCGCCGCCGCAGGCGACGGACGTGGCACCGCTGGTGCTGTCGGGCGTGCGTGAGGGGGCGGTGATTAAACGTTTACCGGGAACGACGCGGGTCATGCTGGCGCTGCAGACCACCGGTGGCGAAGGGCGGCGCTGGTGGTTTCTCAATGGTGAACCACAGACCGCCGCCGGTGCCAGTGCGACGCTGCCGCTGGAGCGGCCCGACAGTTATCAACTGGTGGTCATGGACGAGAGTGGCCAGGTGGCGACGGCGAATTTTACGCTGCAATAGCGCGAAATGCCCAATCCCCTGTTTTATGTGTTGCTAAAACTCGTCTTATTTTAACAAAATGTTACCTTCATCCATAGGCAGCGCCGGTGTTGCTCATTATAATGCGCGCCAGGCCATACGATCGTATGCGCAACAACAGAACATTTTATTAGAGGTAATCATGGCTATTGAACGTACTTTTTCCATCATCAAACCAAACGCGGTGGCAAAAAACGTTATTGGCGGCATCTTTTCCCGCTTTGAAGCAGCAGGGTTCAAAATCGTCGGCACCAAAATGCTGCACCTGACCGTTGAACAGGCTCGCGGTTTCTACGCTGAGCACGAAGGTCGCCCGTTCTTCGACGGCCTGGTTGAGTTCATGACTTCCGGCCCGATCGTGGTCTCCGTTCTGGAAGGCGAAAACGCCGTTCAGCGTCACCGTGACCTGCTGGGCGCAACCAACCCGGACAACGCGCTGGCAGGCACTCTGCGCGCAGACTACGCCGACAGCTTCACCGAGAACGGCACCCACGGTTCCGATTCCGTTGAGTCTGCGGCTCGCGAAATCGCGTTCTTCTTTGCAGAAGGCGAGGTTTGCCCGCGCACTCGCTAATCTCCTGTGTCTTTCAGGCCACTGCTTTGTTGGCGTCATTCGCACCCCCCGGTCACATAGCTATCTATGTTCCCGGGGGGCGCGAACTTGCCGCCTCGCCGTGACCTGAAATACTTTGGAGAGTCTGGTCCTCGTCTTTTCGACAATCGAAAAGCCATAGAGGATTAAGTACGCAGTAACAGATTTTTTCATCATTGCCGCGTGCAAACGTGGTATTGATGCAGCAGAATTTGTACAATGCAGCGCCCCTGGACGAGCACTCGTTCATAGGGGCGTTTCTTTTTTTCAACCCTCCTGGGGCCATAACGTGTAACAACGAGGCCGGAATAGATTATGTCTGAACATATTGTCACACCTGATACCGCCGCTCTGACGGTGCCGAACAACGATGCCAAAATCAACCTGCTGGACCTGAACCGTCAGCAGATGCGCGAGTTTTTCAAAAACATGGGTGAAAAACCCTTCCGCGCCGATCAGGTGATGAAATGGATGTATCACTATTGCAGCGACAACTTTGATGATATGACCGATATCAACAAGGTGCTGCGCAACAAGCTGAAGGAAGTCGCGGAGATCCGCGCCCCGGAAGTCGTTGAGGAGCAGCGCTCCAGCGACGGGACCATTAAATGGGCGATTGCCGTCGGCGATCAGCGCGTGGAAACGGTTTATATTCCGGAAGACGATCGTGCGACGCTGTGCGTTTCGTCGCAGGTAGGATGCGCATTAGAGTGTAAATTCTGTTCGACGGCGCAGCAGGGCTTTAACCGCAATCTGCGGGTTTCAGAAATTATCGGCCAGGTATGGCGCGCGGCGAAAATCGTCGGTGCGGCCAAAATTACCGGTCAACGTCCGATCACCAACGTGGTGATGATGGGGATGGGCGAGCCGCTGCTGAACCTGACTAACGTCGTCCCGGCGATGGAAATCATGCTGGACGATTTCGGTTTTGGCCTGTCGAAACGTCGTGTGACGCTTTCTACTTCAGGCGTGGTCCCGGCGCTGGATAAGCTCGGCGATATGATAGACGTGGCGCTGGCGATTTCCCTGCACGCGCCTAACGATACGATTCGTGATGAAATCGTGCCGATCAACAAGAAATATAACATTGAGACCTTCCTGAATTCGGTCCGCGGCTATATTTCGAAGTCCAACGCCAACCAGGGTCGCGTCACCATTGAGTACGTCATGCTCGATCACGTCAACGATGGTACCGAGCATGCCCATGAACTGGCGGCGCTGTTAAAAGATACGCCGTGCAAGATCAACCTGATTCCCTGGAACCCGTTCCCGGGGGCGCCGTATGGCCGCAGCTCCAACAGCCGTATCGACCGTTTCTCCAAGGTGCTGATGGAATATGGCTTTACCACTATCGTGCGTAAAACGCGCGGCGATGACATTGACGCCGCCTGTGGGCAGCTGGCCGGCGACGTTATCGACCGGACCAAACGTACGCTGCGTAAACGCATGCAGGGCGAAGCCATTGATGTGAAGACGGTCTGATAAATGACGCAGCGCATGGCATGAAGCATGCGCTGCGGATTTATGCCTAATCGCCAGGCGAAATACGCGGATTCGGGCAATAATTACGGTGCGTTTTTGTCGACTTTGAGGCAGTATGTAGCGGCACTACAACCGCTTAGCATTCAATATTCATAAGTATCTGTGATAGTGGGTCATACGGACTTATACTTTTCGTATGACGTTTAGCAGATGTTTCGCGGCGCGGGTTTAACCGGCGCTGAACTTTAAATTCACGTACCAGTAGTTGTCGAATGAACACTGAAGCCACTCAAGACCATCAACAAGCAAATACGACGGGCGCGCGTCTACGTCATGCCCGTGAACAACTCGGACTCAGCCAGCAAGCGGTGGCTGAGCGCTTATGCCTGAAAGTTTCCACGGTTCGTGATATTGAAGACGACAAGGCGCCTGCCGATCTGGCCTCAACATTCCTGCGCGGTTACATCCGCTCCTATGCGCGCCTTGTGCACATTCCGGAAGATGAACTGCTGCCAATGATGGCAAAACAGGCCCCGATTCGTGCGGCGAAAGTCGCGCCGATGCAGAGTTTCTCGCTGGGAAAACGCCGTAAAAAGCGTGACGGCTGGCTGATGAGTTTCACCTGGCTGGTGCTGTTTGTGGTCATTGGCCTCAGCGGCGCCTGGTGGTGGCAAGACCATAAGGCCCAGCAGGAAGAGATTACCTCGATGGCCGACCAGTCAAGCGCTGAGCTGAATGCGGGCGACAGCAGCCAGAGTATTCCGTTGGATACCGGTGCCAGCAACACGGCGCCGGACAGCACCGCCAACAGTGCGCCGGTTGATACCACAACTGCACCGACGGCCTCTACCCAGGCACCGGTTAATAATAACGCCGTTGTGGCGCCATCTCAGGCGAATGTGGATAGCGCGCCGGCTGCCGCTGCGCCGACTTCTCCACTGCCAACCGCTCCGGCTAACGCAGCCGCTACGGCCGCTGCGGCCCAGGATTTGGTCCTGAATTTCTCTGCCGACTGCTGGCTGGAAGTGAGCGATGCCACCGGCAAGAAACTGTTCAGCGGTTTGCAACGTAAAGGCGGTAATCTGAACCTGAGCGGTCAGGCGCCTTATAAACTGAAAATTGGTGCGCCGGCAGCGGTACAGATTCAGTATCTGGGTAAACCCGTCGATTTAAGTCGTTTTATCAGAACTAACCAGGTTGCGCGTCTGACCCTTAATGCCGAAACATCACCGGCGCAGTAACAGACGGGTAACGCGGGAGATTTTTCATGCATAACCAGGCTCCGATTCAACGTAGAAAATCAAAACGTATTTACGTTGGGAATGTGCCGATTGGCGATGGCGCGCCCATCGCCGTACAGTCGATGACCAATACTCGCACCACCGATGTGGCTGCGACGGTAAACCAAATCAAAGCCTTAGAGCGCGTTGGCGCGGATATCGTCCGCGTCTCCGTTCCGACGATGGATGCGGCGGAAGCGTTCAGGCTCATCAAGCAGCAGGTCAACGTCCCGCTGGTCGCCGATATCCACTTTGACTACCGTATCGCCCTGAAAGTGGCGGAATACGGTGTGGACTGTCTGCGTATCAACCCGGGTAACATCGGTAACGAAGAACGTATCCGCATGGTGGTTGATTGCGCCCGCGATAAAAATATTCCTATCCGTATCGGCGTTAACGCCGGTTCGCTGGAAAAAGATCTGCAGGAAAAATACGGCGAACCTACGCCGCAGGCGCTGCTGGAATCCGCCATGCGCCATGTCGATCATCTCGATCGTCTCAACTTCGAACAGTTCAAAGTCAGCGTAAAAGCGTCGGATGTGTTTCTTGCCGTCGAGTCCTATCGCCTGCTGGCGAAGCAGATCGATCAGCCGCTGCACCTTGGGATCACTGAAGCCGGCGGCGCTCGTAGCGGCGCGGTGAAATCGGCGATCGGTCTGGGGCTGCTGCTGTCTGAAGGGATCGGCGATACCCTGCGCGTTTCCCTGGCGGCGGATCCGGTGGAAGAGATCAAGGTGGGTTTCGACATTCTGAAATCCCTGCGCATCCGCGCCCGCGGGATCAACTTCATCGCTTGCCCGACCTGTTCGCGTCAGGAGTTCGACGTGATCGGCACCGTGAACGCGCTGGAGCAGCGTCTGGAAGACATCATTACGCCGATGGACATTTCGATTATCGGCTGCGTGGTGAACGGTCCGGGCGAAGCGCTGGTTTCGACGCTTGGCGTGACCGGCGGCAATAAAAAAAGCGGCCTCTATGAAGATGGCGTGCGTAAAGACAGGCTGGACAACGACGATATGATCGATCAGCTGGAAGCGCGAATCCGTGCTAAAGCCTCGATGCTTGATGAAGCGCGTCGCATCAATGTTCAGCAGGTTGAAGAGAAATAATCCGGGGCGGTGTATCACTTCCCGTGTATGATTGAACCCGCAGACGCGCGGCGTCGGGGTTCATTTTTGTATATAGATAAAGAGAATAAACGTGGCAAAGAACATTCAAGCCATCCGTGGCATGAACGATTATCTGCCGGGCGAGACCGCTCTCTGGCAGCGCATTGAAGGCTCACTGAAACAGGTGCTCGGCAGCTACGGTTACAGCGAAATCCGTTTGCCGATTGTAGAGCAGACCCCGTTATTCAAACGCGCGATCGGCGAAGTGACCGACGTGGTTGAAAAAGAGATGTACACCTTTGAGGACCGCAATGGCGACAGCCTGACGCTGCGTCCGGAAGGGACGGCGGGCTGCGTACGTGCCGGCATCGAACATGGTCTGCTGTACAATCAAGAACAGCGTCTGTGGTACGTCGGGCCGATGTTCCGCCACGAACGTCCGCAGAAAGGGCGCTATCGCCAGTTCCATCAGATGGGTGTTGAAGTCTTTGGCCTGCAGGGCCCGGATATCGATGCCGAGCTGATCATGCTGACCGCCCGCTGGTGGCGTGAGCTGGGTATCGCTGACCACGTTGCGCTGGAGCTGAACTCCATCGGTTCGCTGGAAGCGCGCGCGACCTACCGCGATGCGCTGGTCGCCTATCTTGAGCAGTTTAAAGATAAGCTCGACGAAGACTGCAAACGCCGCATGTATACCAACCCGCTGCGCGTCCTGGATTCCAAAAACCCGGAAGTGCAGGCGCTGCTCAACGACGCGCCTGCGCTGGGCGACTATCTGGATGAAGACTCCAAAGCGCATTTCGCCGGGCTGTGTGCCCTGCTGGACGATGCCGGTATTCGCTATACCGTCAACCAGCGTCTGGTGCGCGGGCTGGATTATTATAACCGTACCGTGTTTGAGTGGGTCACCAGCAGCCTCGGTTCCCAGGGAACGGTCTGTGCCGGTGGTCGTTATGATGGTCTGGTAGAGCAGCTGGGCGGGCGTGCGACGCCGGCCGTAGGCTTCGCGATGGGGCTGGAACGTCTTGTTTTACTGGTTCAGGCGGTCAATCCGGAATTTAAAGCCGATCCTGTTGTCGATATATACCTAGTGGCTTCCGGAACCGATACCCAGTCTGCAGCGATGCGTCTGGCTGAGCGGGTTCGCGATGAGCTGCCCGGCGCTAAGCTGATGACCAACCACGGCGGTGGCAACTTTAAGAAACAGTTTGCCCGCGCGGATAAATGGGGCGCTCGCGTTGCTCTGGTGGTCGGTGAATCAGAAATTGCTGACGGAAACGTGGTAGTGAAGGATTTACGCTCAGGTGAGCAAACTACCGTAACGCAGGATAGCGTTGCTGCGCATTTGCGCGCACTTCTGGGGTAATCTCCCGGGAATCATTAGTCAGGAGAAGGACTGCGTGGAAACGTATAACAACGAAAACGATCAGGTCGATGCGCTCAAGCGTTTCTTTGCCGAAAATGGCAAGGCGCTGGCCGTCGGTGTGATTTTAGGGATTGGCGCGTTGGTTGGCTGGCGCTACTGGAGTTCTCATCAGCAGGATACGGCGAGAGAATCCTCTTTAGCCTATGAAAACGCCATTTCCGCGCTCAAATCAAACACGCCGGAAGCGCTGAGCTCGGCGGAAAAATTTGCTGCCGATAGCAAAAACAGCTACGGCGCGTTTGCTTCTCTGGAGCTGGCCCAGCGTTTTGTCGATAACAACGATCTGCAAAATGCCGAAAAGCAGCTTCAGCAGGGCCTGGCCGCCGCGTCGGATGATAACCTGAAGTCGGTTATCAATATGCGTCTTGCGCGTGTGCAGCTACAGCTGAAAAAACCTGATGAAGCGCTGAAAACCCTTGATGGTATTAAAGGTGAAGGCTGGGTCGCTATTGTCGCCGATCTCCGTGGTGAGATTCTGCTCAACAAAGGCGATAAGCAAGGCGCTCGCGCGGCCTGGGAAGCGGGTGTGAAAAGCGATGCTTCACCTGCGCTCAGCGAAATGATGCGTATGAAAATAAATAATCTGTCCATCTGAGAGGGACTCGATGCAATTGCGTAAATTACTTTTGCCAGGGCTGCTTTCCGTTACCTTATTAAGCGGTTGTTCGTTGTTTAACAGCGAAGAAGATGTGGTGAAAATGTCACCGCTGCCGACGGTGGAAAATCAGTTTACGCCGTCCACGTCCTGGAGTACCTCTGTTGGCGATGGTATCGGCGATTTCTATTCTAACCTGCATCCGGCTTTTGCCGACGGCGTCGTCTATGCGGCCGATCGTAAGGGTACCGTCAAAGCGCTGAACGCTGCCGACGGCAAAGAGGTGTGGTCGGTTAACCTGGCTGAAAAAGACGGCTGGTTCTCTCGCACGCCTGCGCTGCTCTCTGGCGGCGTCACCGTTTCCGGCGGCCATGTCTATATCGGCAGCGAAAAAGCGCAGCTGTTCGCCCTGAATACCAGCGATGGTAGCGTGGCGTGGCAGGCTCGCGTTGCGGGTGAAGCGATTTCTCGTCCGGTTGTCAGCGACGGCATGGTTCTGGTGCACACCAGTAACGGTCAGCTGCAGGCGCTGAATGAAGCGGATGGGGCGGTGAAGTGGACCGTTAACCTGGATATGCCGGCGCTGTCTCTGCGCGGTGAATCCGCCCCGGCGACCGCCTATGGCGCAGCCATCGTTGGCGGTGATAACGGTCGCGTGAGCGCCGTGTTGATGCAGCAAGGGCAGATTATCTGGCAGCAGCGTATCTCCCAGGCGACCGGACCGACGGAAATCGATCGTCTGAATGACGTCGATACGACCCCGGTTATCGTCAACGGTGTGGCATACACGCTGGCGTATAACGGCAACCTGACCGCGCTGGATCTGCGCAGCGGCCAGATCATGTGGAAACGTGAGCTGGGTTCCGTGAATGACTTTATCGTTGACGGCAACCGTATCTACCTCGTCGATCAGAATGACCGCATCCTGGCGCTCTCCACCGAAGGTGGCGTGACGCTGTGGACGCAGAGCGATCTGCTGCATCGCCTGCTGACCGCGCCGGTGTTGTATAATGGCAACCTGGTGGTCGGTGATAGCGAAGGCTATATGCACTGGGTGAACCCGGAAGATGGTCACTTTGTGGCCCAGCAGAAAGTGGATAGCTCCGGCTTCCGTACCGACGCGGTAGTAGCCGATGGTCGACTGCTGATCCAGGCAACCGACGGCACGCTGTATTCAATTACGCGTTAGTCGTGGCGGCTTACCCGCGGCTCTTGAGTTTCTTCGCAACGACTGGCAACGCGGCCGGCAGCGAAGTTCACTAAGAGACAACGGGTATAGTGCGAATTGAGAAACGGCTCCTGGCAGACAGGGGCCGTTTTGACTTTTTTAAAAACGTCGTTAAATCGACGTTGTATAGCAATTTGTAAGAGGCATTTAACATGATACCTGTGGTCGCGCTTGTCGGGCGCCCTAATGTTGGAAAATCCACGCTTTTCAACCGTTTGACGCGCACTCGTGATGCGTTGGTCGCGGATTTTCCGGGGCTGACTCGTGACCGTAAGTACGGTCGTGCTGAAGTTGAAGGTCGTGAATTTATCTGTATCGATACCGGCGGTATCGATGGCACAGAAGACGGCGTTGAAACCCGTATGGCTGAACAGTCGCTGCTGGCGATTGAAGAGGCGGACGTTGTGCTGTTTATGGTCGATGCGCGCGCGGGGCTGATGCCTGCCGATACCGCGATCGCCAAACATCTGCGCTCGCGCGAAAAGCCGACTTTCCTGGTGGCGAACAAAACCGACGGCATCGATGCCGATCAGGCGATTGCCGACTTCTGGTCGCTGGGCCTCGGAGATATCCATCCGATCGCTGCGTCTCACGGTCGCGGCGTGACCAGCCTGCTGGAGCACGTTCTGCTGCCGTGGGCCGAAGCGATCGACCCGTCAGAAGAAGTCGATGAAGATGCGGCATACTGGGAGCAGTTTGAAGCGGAACAGAACGGTGAAGAAGCTGAAGAGCCGGAAGATGACTTCAATCCGCAAGATCTGCCGATTAAGCTGGCGATTGTCGGCCGTCCAAACGTCGGTAAATCCACGCTGACCAACCGTATCCTGGGCGAAGACCGCGTGGTGGTCTACGACATGCCGGGTACCACGCGCGACAGCATCTATATTCCGATGCAGCGCGACGAACGTGAATACGTGCTCATCGACACCGCGGGCGTACGTAAGCGCGGTAAAATTACCGACGTGGTCGAAAAATTCTCGGTCATCAAAACGTTGCAGGCGATTGAAGACGCCAACGTAGTGATGCTGGTTATCGATGCGCGTGAAGGGATTTCCGACCAGGATCTTTCTCTGCTCGGTTTTATCCTCAACAGCGGCCGCTCGCTGGTGATTGTGGTCAACAAGTGGGATGGCCTGAGCCAGGAAGTGAGAGAGCAGGTTAAAGAGACGCTGGACTTCCGTCTGGGATTCATTGACTTTGCACGCATCCATTTTATCTCCGCGCTGCACGGTAGTGGCGTAGGTAACCTGTTCGAATCCGTACGCGAAGCGTATGACAGCGCGACCCGTCGCGTCGGGACGGCGATGCTGACCCGTATCATGACCATGGCGGCAGAAGATCATCAGCCGCCGCTGGTGCGTGGTCGTCGCGTGAAGCTGAAATATGCCCATGCCGGTGGTTATAACCCGCCGATTGTGGTCATCCACGGTAACCAGGTCAAAGACCTGCCGGACTCCTATAAGCGTTACCTGATGAACTACTTCCGCAAGTCGCTGGACGTAATGGGTACGCCGATTCGTATCCAGTTCAAAGAAGGGGAAAACCCGTTTGCCAACAAACGCAATACCCTGACGCCGAACCAGATGCGTAAGCGTAAGCGCTTGATTAAACACATCAAGAAAAGCAAATAAGCTATCAGCAAAATTTACCCACCAACATGAATCCTTCAAAGCCCGCACCTGCCGGGCTTTTTTGTTATCATGGGCTATCATAAAGACGCAACAAAGCGCATGATTGTCGTGTACACAGAGGTGTACCCATGATCATTAGACAAAGTTTTGGGTATACCTTTAAGCAATTTGGGTACATTTCGCGGTGTACCCAATGGATCACGGTAAGGATTTTCAGGTATTCGCACATGCCAAAACTTACAGACATGCAGATCCGCGCATGGATTAAGAGCGGGGAGCGCTTCGAGGGGCGAGCAGACGGTGACGGCCTCTATCTGAGGTTTCGAAAAGAGGATAAAACTCCTTTTTGGCGCTATCGATATAAGCTGGCGGGAAAGGCCCGTACCATGATGATCGGTTCTTATTCCGATTTCTCACTGGCAAAAGCCCGAGATATAGCGAAAGAGTTATCCGCACGGGTAGCGCTCGGGTATGACGTAGCCGCAGAGAAGCAGGAGCGCAAGGCTGAGGCAATAGCGAAGATTGAGGCTGAGAAGAACGCCATTCACGTTTCAGAGCTTGCCGCTGAGTATTACGCCCGCCAGATAGAGACCACGTACAAACATCCGGAGCTTTTCCGCAGCAGTCTGCAAAAGAATATCGTTGCTCTCATCGGAAAGATGAAGGTAGAGGACGTTCGCCCGCGGCACATTGATAGCGTCCTGCAGGATGTGTTAGAGCGAGGGTCTCCCACGGTAGCTAATGATGTACTTCGCATGCTCAAACGCCTGTTTGATTACGCTGTGGTACGCGGAATGATAGAGGTTAACCCAGCCATATCATTTGGCGCTAAAGACGCTGGCGGCAAAGAGCAGGGGCGCAAACGTGCGTTAAGCCGTGATGAGCTGGTTGTGTTCTTCAAAGCTCTACGCCGCGGGCGTGGAATCAGCAGAGAAAATGAGCTGACCTTCAAGATCATTCTGGCGCTTGGGGTGCGCAAAATGGAGCTTTGTGCCGCCGAATGGTCGGAGTTCGACCTTGATAACGAGGTTTGGCATCTCCCTGGCTCGCGGGCAAAGAATGGTGATGACATCGATATCCCGCTGCCGGCGCCAGTGATCGAATGGATTAAAGAGATTCGACTTTTTGCCGGTGATAGCCGCTGGTTAATCCCAGCCAGGCGAGCCAGAACAACGGCTCACGTTAGCCGAGCCACGCTGAATATGGTCATGCCGTCCGTACTGAAAGAAATGGCTGACGTTGAGCCGTTCAGTATCCATGACCTGCGGCGAACCATGCGCACCCAGATGGCAGCGATAGGCATTGACCCGGTGATAGCCGAGCGTTGCCTTAACCATAAAATACCGGGTATAGAGGGTATTTATAACCGTCACCAGTACTTTGATGAGCGGAAAGCGGCGCTGGCGCAGTGGGCGAATCTGCTGGTGGCTCTGGAAAGTGGGGGAGATTATAACGTAATGCCGTTTGATTTAGAGCGAAGGAAAGTATGAAAGATATCCTTAGAAAATCACCTATCGAAAGGCTTTGTGTGTCTGTCTCAATAACCCCGCAAGAGATGGCGCTGGCTCTTGCGGGGTTGAACCCCTTAACTCGAATAAGTGACGTTCCCGAAGAGCATTTTGATTACGTTGATCACACCAGAAGGGCAATAGCTAGAGCACTAAAGGTACACAGGGATAAAAAAATATCTACTGACGAGGCCTGTAACGCTCTGGATATTCTCTTAGCTGCTTTCCCATTTATTGAAGAAAGTACGCCCGAGATAATTACGCAAAAAGTTACAGAGGCTATCGACGATTTGCGTGGAACAAAAGGCTGGGAGGAAAAAGCCCGCAATTTGGGTGGCTTGCATCTTGTGAACTACATCAAAGACACGAATCGCAGCGGGCGAGGCCAGCACCGCAAACAGGATGAGGAAGACGGAACAATGAAGATGATGGGCGTGATCATCCAGTTGCTGGTAAAAAAATCTGGAGCATCCTCCTATATTAACTCTGGCAAGCCTAATGTGACGGCCATCTATAAGGATGTGCTTGATTTATTAGAGTGTGAAGGTATTTCAAAAAAAGGGATAAGCAGAGCTGCTTTTGCGGCAAAAGCAAAGCAGGCTTTGTTAGCAATCCATAACCTCGATTAAGAAATCAACCACGCCATTAAACAGATTCAAGGGATCATTAATGGCGTGGCGCCAGTTATCAACTACCTCCCCTTGCTACACCTGACTATAACCACCATGAGATAAAATCGTTATAGATCGCTATAGAGCGTGTCGTTTCCCGCTGTTACCTTCCGTGCCAGCCCGTGCCAGTTCGCAATTCTTTATTTCGTGTCAACGCGCGTCGTTCTGTGTCGTTTTGTGTTGTCCTGTGCTCTCCATAAGTCGTCATAGTGAGTCATTTGCAGCCAAATAAAGACATGTAAATCAATACATAACAAAACATACCAAAACAGAGTAACGCATGCGAAAAGATGTAAAAAGTTGATAAATCAATGGGTTATGCGTTAACTCAAGGTGCTGTTTATTCGGAGGAATGCGAGAGATTATCGGAATGTGTTTTTTCAATGGAAATGCTGTTTTTTAATGGAAATGGTAGATCTTTCAAAAGAATCCATTTTCACTGGAATATCTGGATAAATAGCCACTAAACTGCGCATAACTTCAGCAGCTATCAAGGGAGTTAATGAGCATATGATGCCAAGTCAAACGACACAATCAGCCATTCCTACCACTGGGTATATCCGCCGCTTTCGCATGCCGGCGTTGTTAGGGGTATCAATGCCAACCATTGATCGATGGGTTAAAAACGGCACGTTGCCACGCCCGGTGAAACTCACCAATAACGTGACCGCTTTTGATGCGGTAGAGATTAACAACTGGCTGGCAGAACGCCGCGGGGTGGTGGTCTGATGAAAAAAGAAAACCGCCCATTACAGGCGGCTAACTCAGATACTCGCGGATCTGATGTTACGCCACCAGCACTCGCTATTCAAGCGCCACGCCGCACCCCGAAGAAACACCGCGCCCGCACTTTCATGCTGCGCTGCGGTGCTGGTGGATGGACAGAAAACGATATTCTGCGCAATTGCCGGCTTTCCTCTGGCCGGAACTACGCGAGCGAGCTTGAGCGTGAGCTTGATATCTGCCTTGAACGCCTTGAAGAGAAAAATCCTGATGGTATCGGGGCGCACATGCGCTACCGGTTTGCGTGCCGTGGTGACGTGCTGAAGGTGATTCAGTTTGTGAACCACATGGCAGCAGTCAACCAACACCATGGGCTTACTAAACAGGATATTACCGACATTCTGAACCTCTACCCGGACAACTTCACCGCCGCATAACGGAGCCGAAAAAATGAAAATCGAAAAAATCAGATTCAATTCTGAGGCCTCCCCTCAGCCTGTAGCCAGCCAGAAAGAGATATTCAAAGCCGAAGAGGGCGATATTTCAGTTATTAAATTTGAAGCGTATACCGTGCGCATTGTGAATGTTTACGGTGAGCCGTGGTTTATTGCTAAGGATATTTGTGCTGCGCTCGATATCGTCAATTCCCGCGACGCTCTTAAATCTCTCGATGACGACGAAAAGAATACTGTAGCTTTAATCTACGGTAATCGGGGCAATCCTAACCATGGGGTAGTGGCTGAGTCCGGCTTCTATAAGCTGATTGCCCGTAGCCGCAAAGCCTCCACGCCCGGCACGTTCGCCCACCGCTTCAGCAATTGGGTATTCCGCGACGTTATCCCGTCCATCCGCAAAACCGGCTCCTACGGAGTGCCGTTCGCATTCCTGAATGACCATACCCGCCGCAAAGAGATTTACACGAAGAAGGCCAGTAAGCGCGGTAAAGACCTGCAGTCGTGCAAAAGTGAGAAGGCCCGCCTTGCTGCTGAAGAAATCGAGCTGTGGCGTAAGTACCAGCCGGATCTGCTGGAGATTCATTAATGGCTAACTCCACCAGCACACCGCTGCCAAATCACGCATATCGCGACGCGCAGGGCCAGACGGTGAGCGTGACCGCTGTAGCGCATAACCGCGTGACGTTCTATCGCGAGGGCTATCAGTTCCCATGCGTACAGCCCATTGAGCGCTTCATGAAGGAGTACACGGAGGTGAAGCAATGATTACCGGTGCACGGCGTAAAAGCCTCTCTCTGGCTGGCCTGATGTATGCAAAAGTTAACGCTCTGCAGGCGGTGCGCCACCGTGGGAACCTGTCAAAACCCGTCATTCTGTGGGCCACTGATAGTGGCTCTGTTGAAGTGTATTTCGAGACAAGTAAGCGCGTGGGTAAACGTTCGGAAACTGACTATCTGGAAGATAGCGTGTCCGGCGCCGGCGGTGGATGTGGAGCCCATCACACCGCCAGCTATAAATTGCCGCACCGTGACAAAAAGGGCTTGCGGTCTGAAGGTATCCCGGTCTATGGTTATAGCGCACCAGCAAAATCTGGTGCCGGGATTGGCGTCCTGGTAAAGTTGTCGGCGACACATGACGCGCCAAGCGTCTTTTTTTGTGTCGTTAGCTCAGTACACCCTTTTTTCAGCGGTTCGGTTTCATACCGGACTTGCCTCAGAATTATGGTGGGCTGGGCGGGGGCTTCTTCGGAAGCGCCGGTTTCCGATAACGCCGGTTACGCCAACCCTGTCCAGTCCATCACCAGTGAAATTGGCGTTTCCGGTGATGGGTTTAATCCCCTGTTATCGGAGGCTGCCACATGTTGGCTACTACCCCTACCCAAATTCCGCAATTTATCTGGATTATCGCCGCTGTTCGCCGCGATATGCCGACAATTACCGCAAAAATTCACCATATCGCCGCACCTTCTGAGCGTGAAGCCCGCCGTTCTCTGGTTCGGGATCACGTCTGCTTTTTCGCTGGTCGCATCCGTCTGGAGGTGGCTCATGCGTAACTATTTCCGCATCACCGGCTACGCCGTTAATAAGCGCGGTTTAACGGTTGGTATCGGCTATCAGCTCATATCCAGCGACACCAAAACAGCAACGGCCCACGCAGTGCTTCAGGCGCATCGTGAAGGTCTCAGCCATGTGCGCATTACCCGTGTTCAGGAGGTGGCCGCATGAGCCTGTATAACGATTTAGTTCGCCACGAGTTTGGCAAAGGCGCCACCGCTGATGAGCTGGAAAGCATTCAGAACCGCGCAGACGAGGCCGTGAGTGATTTGATGCTCGGCATTAGTGCCATTGGCAGCCTGATGTTCTGGGCCACGGACAATGACAACTACACCGAGGAAACCGCAAAGGGAGACATGCGCAAAATAGGCGCAATGCTGGGTACGGTTGGTGAGGTGGTGCTGGCGCTGAACGATACCGCAGCGAATGCGAGTGTATGTCGTTCTGACTGCGGGAAGGAATCAAAGGTGAGGTCAGCCAAATGAATATAAACGCTATATACCGCCATCCTGCCGGGCTTGAGGCCGAGGCGATGCTATCCCGTGAGCAACCTTATCCGGAAGATTTTACGCTGGCGGAACGCACAGCGGAGCGTATGACCCGGGCTCGCAATGGGCTGGCTCACGTTATGACCGATTTATCCCCATACCTCGACGTTGAGCAAGCAGTCATCGTGCATTGCTGGCTGGATAAAGTCCTGGCGATTGTCGATATAGCCCGAATTGATGCGGAGACCAGCGTATGAGCCATTTGCAGCTTATTGATGCGACCTGCCAGGTTGAGCAGGCGCAGGCCGTTTTATCCCTGTGGCTGGAAAGAACCTCGAAAGATTCAGACCCAGACCTCCCGCGGCTCTTAGGTTCAATCATCACGTTGTTGAATGGTGTTCCGGAAGCCATGAGCGAGGCAGACAGCGCGTTACATGATTATGCGATGCGTGAATTTAAGGAGGGCAGGTCGTGAGCAATGTTTATCCATTCCAGAAAATATCGGGAAATACCGAACTATTCCGTGCTGAGCCTACGCCTGAAGGGGTGAGGATCACCAACTCTGGTGACGATGGTCGTGAAACAGTTCAGCTTATTGGCTATGAGGACGCCGTGAACCGTCTTGACGCTGGCGATTATGACGACTCCAGCGGCGCGGGTTATGACATTCACCTTGCCGTAGCAGAGGGCGGAAACTGCGGATATTTCGACTTTACCGCGCAACACAACGTCACTATGTGGCGCTGGCTGATTGCTGCGACGTTCGTTTCTGAAATGAAGCGCGAGAACGGCACCACCATGGTTACTGAACCGGACGGCTCCGCGTCACAGGTAGCGATTTACTCCAATGGTAAAGCGGGAATTGTGGTTTATCCATTCGCTGAACGGCTGGCGATGGCGAACAACATTGAGGGTGCTCTTATCGAGCGTTACGGCACTGAACAGGGTACGGAAAACGCCATTGTGTTTTATCAGTCCATGCTGGATGTGGAAGCCGGAGAACTCACGCCCGCCGGGCGCGAGATACTGGCAGAGCTACATGATGGTTTTATTGATGGCATAGAACAAAACGGCCTTCCCGAAGTGCCGGTGGCGCACTAAGGGGACCTAATGATTACTAAAAACTTCCGTCTGAATGCGCTGGCGAACCAGTATGCTGCGGCGCTGTATGACCATATCACCGCCACCAGCAATGGCGATTACTTCATGATTGATGTGGATGGCGAGTCTGTCCGCGTGGAGATTGTCGGTGGCGTGAAAGGCGTCCGCGACCTCATCGACGGCTACGCGCTGGAGGCGCTGAAAGAACATTACCCGCAGTGGGAAAGCGTAGGGATCGAGCTGCTTAGCCGCTGCGTTACCGCTGCCGGGCTGACCGGTCGCGGTCGTGAGATATGGCAAAGCATGGTTAACGATATGGGCGCAACCGTGGCAGGCAATCACGGGGGTGAGAATGCGTAATATCGACCTCATTCGCGAAGTGACTCATGCCGCCGCTGACCGCTGGCCTTCGGTGCTGGCTGGCCTGCATATCAATGTGCCGGATTCACCGCGGAGGCATGGCCCGTGCCCGGCCTGCGGCGGTTCGGATCGCTTCCGTTTCGATGATGGCGGCCGCGGCAGCTTTATCTGCAACCAGTGCGGCGCCGGTGACGGCCTTGACCTAATTCGAAAGGTGAACAAATGCGATACCTCTGAGGCCGCGCGACTGGCGGCTGATGTGCTGGGTATTGATTACCGGGCAGCAGTACAGGACGAAGCCACCGCTAGCCAGAGGCGGGAGCAGTTGGAAGCCGAGCGTACACAACTGGAGCAGGAGCGCCTGCAGCGGGCGGCAGGTGACGCACAGCAGCGCCGGGCTACGTTTTCCCGTCTGTACGATGAGAAGCGTCAGAATGCCACTCAGGGCGAATCTGAATATCTGACTGGTAAGGGGCTGGACGGCTTCACCTTCCCCATTCTTTCCGATGGTTCAATTTTGCTGACCCTGGTAGATGAGGCTGGCGCAGTCGTGGCAGCGCAGACCATTACGCGTGAAGGAGTAAAGCGGCTGGTGGCCGGCTCTGCAAAGCGCGGCGCATATCACGCCGTGAACACGCCAGATGACCCGCAGACCGTGTTAATTGCTGAGGGGTTGGCTACTGCTCTAACGTGTCACTTAATTTGCCCTGATGCTCTGACAGTAGCAGGAATAGACGCGGGCAACCTGCTGCCCGTCGCGGAAGTGATGCGCCGAAAGTACCCGCTGGCGCAGATCGTCATTGCCGCCGATAACGACAGATTAGACGACAAGCCCAACACCGGCACAGAGCGTGCCGAGAAAGCGGCCTTATCCGTGGATGGTTATGTGTCCGTGCCGCCGACAGACTATAAGGCCGACTGGAACGACTACCACCAGCAGCACGGGCTGGCAGCCGCTACAGCAGCCTTTAACCATTCGATGTATCAACCGCAGGGGGACAGCGTGAAACCGCAGTTACAGGCCATTGAGGGCGGAAAGTCCGGCCAGCCAGAGAAAGACCCGCTTAAGCCGCATGTTGAGAGCCGCGCAGACGGCGTTTTCTGGGTAACACCGAAAGTGGACAAGGACAGCGGGGAGGTTATCAACCAGGAAGCGTGGCTGTGTTCGCCGCTGGAAGTGGTGGGCACCGGCCGGGATGATAAAGACCAGTACCTGATTATCCGCTGGCAGGCATTCGGTGTCAGCGCGCTGACGACGGCCGCAATCCCCCTGGCTGATATTGGCGAGCGTGAAGGCTGGCGCACCCTGAAGGCGGGCGGGATTAACGTCACCACCAAAAGCAGCCTGCGCGCGATCCTGGCCGACTGGCTACAGCGCAGCGGCGCGCGGGAGCTGTGGCGCGTTGCCCACGCGACGGGCTGGCAGTGCGGGGCATACATCATGCCGGACGGCGAGGTTATCGGAACGCCGGAACATCCGGTGCTGTTCAACGGCCGCAGCTCGGCGGCGGCCGGCTACACCGTCAAAGGCACCGCTGAGGACTGGCGCGGCAGCGTGGCGTACCTGGTAGCCGGTAACTACTCCATGATGACTGCGACCGCCGCAGCGCTGGCGGCGCCACTGATTGGCCTGGCGGGCGCCGATGGCTTCGGGATTCACTTCTATGAGCAGTCGAGCGCGGGTAAGACCACCACGGCGAACGTGGCCAGCAGCCTGTATGGCAACCCGGATTTACTGCGCCTGACGTGGTACGGCACGGCGCTGGGGCTGGCGAACGAAGCCGCCGCACACAATGACGGCCTGATGCCGCTGGATGAGGTCGGCCAGGGATCCGACCCGGTAAGCGTGTCGCAGTCTGCCTATGCGCTTTTTAACGGGGTTGGGAAGCTGCAGGGTGCGAAGGAGGGCGGCAACCGGGACTTAAAGCGCTGGCGCACCGTGGCAATCAGCACCGGCGAGATGGATTTGGAAACCTTCATCGCGGGCGCCGGACGCAGGACCAAAGCCGGGCAGCTGGTGCGGCTGCTGAATATCCCGCTGAGTAAGGCGGTTCACTTCCACGAGCACCAGAACGGCAAGCAGCACGCGGATGCGCTGAAGGAGGCATACCAGCACCACCACGGCGCCGCTGGGCGGCAGTGGATTAAGTGGCTGGCCGACCACCAGCAGCAGGCTACAGAAGCTGTCCGGGGGTGTGAGTCCCGCTGGCGCAGCCTGATACCTGCAGACTACGGCGAGCAGGTACATCGCGTAGCCGCCAGGTTCGCTATTCTGGAGGCGGCGTTGCTGCTGAGCGCCGGCATCACCGGCTGGGATGCACAGACCTGCCGGGATGCGGTACAGCACAGCTATAACGCCTGGCTGCGGGAGTTCGGCACCGGCAACAAAGAGCATCAGCAGATCATCGAGCAAACGGAGGCGTTTCTTAACGCCTACGGCCTGAGCCGGTTTGCGCCGTTTCCTTACAGCCCGGCCGACCTGCCAATAAAAGAACTAGCCGGCTACCGGCGGCACCAGGGGGAACACGACGAGAGCCCTATATCGTTCTATACGTTCCCGGCAACGTTCGAGAAGGAAATCGCCGCGGGCTTTAATCACAAGCAGTTTGCCGAAGTACTGAAAAGAGCGGGAATGCTGACGCCGCCGAGCAGCGGACGCGGATATCAGCGCAAGTCTCCACGTATCCAGGGGAGGCAGATCAACGTTTACGTCCTCAACTACCTGCCGGAGGACTACAACCAGCCAGAGGAATAGTATTTCTCACATACGAGTAAAAGGTGTTGGTTCAGTCAGTTCAGTTGGTTCAGTAATTAAAGGTTACTGTTTTATAAGCATTTTAATTATGAATCTGAACCAACACTGAACCAACAAATGCCTGTTTTGAACCAACGCCAGCGCGTAGAGTTTTTTCCCTGGCAGGCGGTGAACCAACAGAATGCCCCGCTGAACCAACGCAAAATTGCTGAAGTTGGTTCAGGAAAACCCAGTAACGGCGCGGGCTGGCGGGCAGTGAACCAACTGAACCAACTGAACCAACACTATTTCTGTTTATTATCAGAAAAAAAACAGAGACTGACCGAGAGAGAGGTGAGCATGACAGCACAAATTTCAGCATACGGGCGGCTGGTGGCCGACCCTGAGACCCGGACAACGGGAAAAGGTACGAGCATGGCTATGGCCCGGCTGGCGGTATCGCTGCCGTGCAATGCCGCAGCGGACGGGCAGGCTACCTTCTGGCTGGGCGTCATTGCCTTTGGGAAGCAGGCCGATGCGCTGGCCAAACACCAGAAAGGCGATCTCGTCAGCGTGGTGGGCAATATGCAGATCAATCAGTGGGCGGGCCAGGATGGCGGCACCCAGCAGGGTTACCAGGTACTGGCCGACAGTGTGATCAGCGCCAGAACAGCCCGCCCCGGAGGCAGACAGGGGCAGCAGGGGCAAGCAACAGACGCGCTACGGCGTGCGCAGCAGCAACCGGCCCCGCCGGGCTATGAGGACTATGACCAGACGCCGCCATTTGATGACAGCATACCGCTCTGAGGGGGATCGTAACATCGTAAACGACAGCAAGGCAGAAGCACTTGAAGTTAAGGGGCTGTATCGCCGGGCCGCCACCCGCTTGATTGATGTTATGTGGTGCTGTACGGAAGATGACGATCGGGATTGGGTGCGGCAGCGCCGGGATGATTGTCTTCAGAAGGTGAGGTGCCCACCGGCCAAACCTGACGACTACGGTGGACTGCAGGCGTCGGCGACTCGGACGCAGGACAGGATGGGGATCGGCAGGCCGAACGGGGAGGTGTTCAGGATGAAGGGAAGAAAGTTTGGCATCCTGGCGGGTAATTCGCATTCGAGCCTGTATTTCAGTGATAGGATGCTTTTCTACTCTGGGATGAAGGGATAAAACGATGAAATATTTGACAGGGCTACTGTTCTTATCGGTGATGGTTATTGCTGGATGTGGCGACACTCCAGATTCTCAGCTAATCAATGATGCTCATGAGTCCGTAAAAAAAGAGTTGGCAAAAAAGTACAAGCCTGGAGAGTGCCAAAAATGGCAGTTTATGGAAAGTTCAGGCGTCATCAAGGCTGGAGCCTCAAAGTTGGTATGTGATAGCGAGTTTAACATCGACAAGGGATTGCGTTTTAGTGAGGAAAAAGTGTATAGGCATGACGGATTTAATGCGGTATGCGGGAAAGTATCTGGCTATACAGATGTAGGAAAAATTAGCGGAGAATATATTTTCACCGACAAACAGGCTGATAATGTAATTATAAAAGCGTCAAAGTCGGAGCTTGCTATGGTCAACAATGAGACTAGCCGTAAACTACAGAAGTTATATGATGATCTTTTCAACCTCGAAATGAAAAATTGTAAGTGAAGTAACAACGAAATTTTATAACTAAAAATCAAAAGAACCCTGCTAAGACGGGGTTTTTTATCGCCTGAAAACAAGAGAAATCGATCGTGACCATAAAATAATCATTTCAATTTGAGCAATGAATTGTGTGAGTGTTGACAAAATTGCAAGTATAATCACTGTATAAATATCAGGAGGTACGCAATGGCAACACCATCCGTAAAACCCGTTCTTCTCAGCATGGAACAGATCGAGAAACTCCGTACGCTGCAGGAAAATGAACGGAAGAAATCACCGCTGGGCATTGCTCCCACCATCCACGTTATCGCGCGTCAGTTGATGGAACGCGCTTTAAGCACAGAAATGGAGGCGTAATGGAACAACTACAACGACTGGCAGAGGCTATCGCTGAAACCTACATTCGCGATCTGCGCCGGGAAACGGGAGATAATGTTATTACCGTTGATGGCGTCAGCGGCAATGTTGAAACGCACCTTTTAGCCGCGGGGCTGGTGGATAACTCAGTTTCAGCAGCCAAAAACCAATACGGGGCGACATTTGAACGTGAAGCATATCAAATGTTACTGCGGTTAATTTCTCTCGATGGCCCGGAGTATCGGCTGACTGAGCATGGTGCTTACGTCATCACCTTCATGACGACTAAGGCTTTAAAAAAACAGTCTTCCACGACAGTACACTGAGGTGCGTATGAGTAATAATTTTGGTAATTATTACATTGAAATTGACGCTGATGTCTTACCGTTCCTCAAGGGGATGGACAAGGTACAGAGCACTCTTGATGCTCTTTCGGCTGATTCGAAAAATGGCAGTAAAGCCTTTGATAATTTGAGCTCGTCCGCATCTAGTGCCGGAACCTCATTTAGTGAACTTGCTGGCTACGCCCGCTCAATGGATAGCTCGCTCAAAACCTTAAACTCAAATGTGAATGCCATCACGCGGGCTATGCAGGAAGCTGGTTCAAGTGCCGGCGGCGCTGGTGCTGAGTTTACTAGGGCAGAGGCTATCCTTGAGAACCTGGGGAACCAATTGGCAATTCTCGACGAAGCCCAAGAAAACGGCGCACGTAGCGCAGCAATCCTCGCTGCACAGATCCGGGCGGGCTCGAAGGCCACCGATGAAGAGAAGCAGAAAATCGGCGAGCTTACCGGGCGACTCTATGACATGAAAACGGGAGTTGATACCGGAGCCAAAAGCCACGGCAACTGGAAAAACACCATGCAGCAGGCCGGGTATCAGGTTCAGGATTTTGTTGTGCAGGTTCAGGGTGGGCAGTCTGCGCTGGTGGCCTTTGCGCAGCAGGGCTCTCAGTTGGCCGGTGCTTTTGGCCCCGGCGGCGCTGTACTCGGTGCCGTTATCGCTATTGGTTCCGCGGTGGCCGGTACGCTTGTAGCGTCTCTGGGTAAGGGTAAGGATGCGATGGAAGCGCTTCAGGACGCCACGAAAACGCTCGACGATGTAATGACGGTATCGAGTAATGGCGTGGCGGCGCTATCAGATAAATATGCTGAAATGGCCCGTATTAACCTTTCTGTCGCAACAGCCATGAAAAAGCAGGCTGAGTTAGAGGTAAGCAATGCGCTGGCAAAGCTACCATCACAGATTAAAGATGTGACAACTGAGTTTATTACGTTGACTGACAGGATTACCTCCGGATTTTCTGGCGCATCTCCTAGCATTAAATTGTTCAACGCAAACCTGAAGTACCTCGGGGTTACAACAGACGATTATGGACAAGCAGTCCAGCAGGCCATGTCTAAAGGCCCGGATTTTCAGACAATAACTCTTTCAATGGCAGGTACAGTTGATGCGATAGCTGAGCGTTTTGGATGGACGAGCGATCAAGCTTTTCTATTCACTAAAAAACTCTCTGAGGTTAGCAATAAGGCAGCGCCGGCCACTGATGATCTAATAGCACTAAATAATATCATTTTAAGCAACGGAAGCAGTACGCAAAAAGGGAGTGAGCAAACAGCCATATACTCCCGAAAGATGTTAGATATGGCTAGCAGTGCGGTAACAGCAGAGGCAAAGCTGGCGCAACTACGAGCCATTACAATCAGCCTCAGCGACAGCCAGGCTAAGGCCTTGCAGCAGGCCCGCCAGGAGCTTTTCATCACTAAACAGACTGGAGAGGCCAAACAGCAGGCGCAGGCATGGCGTGACGCTGAACGGCAGGGGCTTAAAGCCGGTACGCAAGCTTTCAGAGAATACTATCAGGTTAAGCTCCAGACATATAAGCAGCAGGAAGCCAACGCCGAAGCCGCTAAAAACGAGCGAAACGCACAGAGCGAAGCTAATTCGGCAGCAAAACAAGCAGGTACTCAGGCAGAACGGAATGCCCGTATCCTTGAGGATTATCAGCAGAAGGCGGCTTTGTCTGCTGACTCCACCAGCGACCTCTCCCGCGAGCAGGCGATACTGGCGGCGAAGCAAAAACTAATTAACCCAACGCCCCAGCAGGTCGCTCAGGTTGAAAGAGACGCAGCAGCGGCATGGGATAAGGCCGCTGCCCTGAAAGCACAGAATGCGGTTCCTGAGCGCAAGGAGAACGCCGACTATGCCGCCCAGCGTAAGGCACTCGACAGTCTGAAAGACCAGAATAACGCCAATGGTGAGCTGATAATCTCACAGGAGCAGTACAACCGCGCCTCAGAGCAGTTGGAGGAGCAGCACCAGGTAAACCTCGCCAAAATCCGCGCACAACAGGTCGTGAGCCCGACGCAGGAGGCGCAGGGACAGATAGACCCAGTTCAACAACTGGCTAATCAGCACGCCCAACAAATCGCGTTAATACAGCAATTCGAGACACAGAAGGGCCAGCTAACCCAGCGCGGCATCGAGCTGATGAACGCGGCGAATAAACAGTATGAGCAGCAGCGAATCGCCGCGCAGTGGGAGATCTACCGCAATCAAAGCCTGAGTAATGAAGCGCTGGCGGCATCGTTTGATGCGCTGGCCGGGAATGCTTCTAACGCCCTTACCGGTGTGATAACGGGGAGTATGAGCGCTCAGGAGGCGATGCGATCTTTATCCAGCACTGTGCTGAATAGCCTGATTAACTCCTTCGTCCAGATGGGCGTTGAGTGGGCTAAAAACGCCATTATGGGGGCTACCACTCAGCAGGCTGCCATTATCGCCACTTCTGCGGTTCAAAATGCTGCCGTGGCTACTCAGGTTGGCGTTTCTACTGCCGCAGCCGCTACAACAACTGCTGCATGGACGCCTGCAGCGCTAATGGCATCGATAGCATCTATGGGTACTGCGGCTAAGATTGGCTTGGGTGCTTTACTCGGTGTTATGGCTATGGGTATTGCTGGCGGCCGTAAGAATGGCGGCCCGGTATCATCCGGCAATATTTACCCTGTAGGCGAAGGAAACCTTCCGGAACTCATGCAGACCAGCAAAGGCCTTTTCATGATACCGGGTGATGGCGGGAAGGTATTCAGCAACAAGGATGTGACAAGCGGCTCTCCGAGCATCAAGAGAGCGTCAACCGGTAAAGAATATCTCCCGGCATCCTCAGCATCATCCAGCCAGGCGGAAAGCCGCACTGAACGACCGATACAGGTCAACATAACCCTTATCGACCAGACCACCGGCAACCAGCACAACATTACTGGCACTGACGCTTTCCAGCAAGGTGACGTGGTAACAGTTACTGGATTTCTCAATGACGTGGATACCGGCGGCCCAATGTCCACAGCGATCGCAGGTGCGCACGGGCTTAGACGGCAGGCAAGGGGTGCCTTTTAATGTGCCCTAAGGGGGGAGGTAAACCCTCTCCCCCATGCTTTACAGGACTGCCAGTTTAAGAGCATTTTCACCCGTCGGAAATAAGAACTTTTTTTCGCGTGAACGCAGCCAGTAAACAACCTACCCCATGAGAGGGTGACAAAAGTTGACATCGAAAGGCGATCCCGTGACTAACGACGAAAAGCGAAAACTATACCGTGCGTGGGCTGATGATATCGGCGGCGGAACACCTTTCCCGGACGCCTGCAGGGATATGACGTGCGGAGCGACGACGAGGAAAGGGACACCGTGCAAAATGACGGCGCTCTACGCTTCTGGGCGCTGCAAGTTACACGGTGGCATGAGCACCGGCGCAAAGACGCCAGAGGGTAAGGCCCGGCAATTAGAGGGATTCCGCCGCTGGCTGGAGAGAAAGCGGCAGGCCACCAGCCAGGGTGACAATACGCAGTAAAGTTCGCGCTGATGGTACGCTGTACGCAGAAAGGTACGCAGCAGAATGGAGCTTTTTGCTGCGCGTACCTGGTAGAGATAAGAGGTGAAAAATGGGTATTAAAGGCAGGGGCATGAACAACATCCGGCGCAACATGAATGCGCTGGTGAGGGACATTACTGGGCGGCGCTTACCTCGCGCAATGACAGCCGCTTTGCATGAGGCCGGACTCGTAGCCGCAATCTATACGCCAGTTGATACCAGCACGCTGATTAACTCGCAGTTTAAAGAGGTCATCACTAACGGGACGCGCATCACTGGACGCATCGGATATTCAGCAAATTACGCAATCTATGTAGCAGATCCGAACATCCCGCAGAAATTCACCCTCCCCAGGGCCAGGAAAGAGTTTCTACAGCAGGGTGTTGCTGATGCTAAACCGCAGATGGCGGCGGCTTTCCAACGGGAGTTGTCAAAGCGCTGATTGTTCAGAAAACGAAACCGATACATGCGCAGCAGTTGCTTACCCAATGAGTAGTTAACAATTGTTAAGGTTCTAGCGACGATTATTAGGCCGTATTCGCAGTGACCAATTGTGCACTACTCATATAATTTCGTATTCATTTGCGGATTTTTTTTAGCAGAGATCTGAGTCAATGAGAGAGCAGACGCGGGTTTACACCTCTGCGCTACCACGGATTAACCTCCAGTTTCTGGCAGATATGCAAAGAAAGCTGGTGGATTCGAGCCAAAAAACACAGATTTTTTGTGATACCGAGAGCGGAAGGGTGTACTTCTCGATGGTCTCCGGTGGCTACAGCGCGACAATCAACGGAGTAATGCGGGTTATTGGCATCACGATCACCCGGGCAGGTTTTGGCTATCGGCGATGGTACATTTGCCCGCATTGTGGTGGCCGGGTTGCGAAATTATTTATTGGCCGGAAGGATATAGGGTGTCGTAAATGCTGGAGCCTTCACTATGCCAGCCAGAGTGAAGATGAGATCGCTCGCTTACGGCGCAGTGTGTGGAAGCAGAGGCATGATCTATGGGGGGATGATTACCTACCCGCGGGCAGCCTGCTAAATAGCCCGCTCAAGTTTCCGAAGCCTCCCGGCATGAGATGGGATACCTTCGAGAAAAAGCGCTCTCGACTGCTAAAGACTGAATCAGCTTATTGGCGGTTGAAAGAACCGAGAGACGCTAAAGGGTTTGCCAGGGTGATACACAAAGCGGAGGCGTCAATTCGGTCATTTGAACGGGCATCGAAAAAGGCTACCCCATGAGCACGCTAAGATTGCCCTAACGCTTACCCCATGATCACGGCACGATAAAGAGCGCCACCGCCGCAGGTTGAGCGCACAAGCCTACCAGTGGAAGAAGCCCGCCGCGCCGCGCAGATAAACCAGAGTCCCTATCGTAGCGCCGCTGAGAGCTTCTCAGCGTTGCGCCCCTGACGCTTCCAGGCGCTGTAAATGTCCTTATCCCACGCCTTGCCCGCTTTAGTCTGATAACCGGCCTCATTGAGCCGCTCAGCGATAATGCGGCCATTGTCGAACCCTTCCCTGATAGTGTCAGCAACAATCCCGATTACAGCCGCTTCATTGTACAGGGTCGGCGGAATCCCCTGCTTACCACCCGCCAGCGCAGCAGCCGCCACTTCCATTCGCTCCACCAGCTCAAGCATGCGCAGCTGTGGGTTGCTCTCCGGCTGGTTCAGTTTGCTGCGCAGGGCATCGAGCAGCCACGCTGTTTTGTCACCGCCCGCCGCCGCTACAGCCTGATTAAATGCGCCATGCAATTCAGCCGGAACGCGGAATGCTACCAGATTGGATTTGCTCATGAGGGGCCGCCATATCAGTATTTTCGGTCTATACAGTATACCACTGTATAACGATGTTATACGATGATTTGTGTGGATAACTTATTGATTTTAAATCTGACTTTTACTATGTGGTTTGCACTCTGTTTCGAAGGATTTGACCTGAATGGGGGCGCTAATAGTATATTTATTTGTATATCGTTAGTGTTATTGATAGATAAAAACAATAAACACAATAGATTGTGTTTTATGAAATAGAATCAACATCATGTGGTGTAATGTGACTGTGAACGGTACTGTTTTAGTACTGAACCACAATAGTCACTATTGACAATTTTCCACTAGAAGATAAATTTAGTCTAACACACCCGCCAGGCCTCTCAACGATGCCCAAATTGGCGGGTTTTTTTTGTCCTAGATTTGAGGGTTAGGATGGGAGCCTTTAGTAAGCCCGCTATGTCTCTGCAAGAACATCTGGAGCAGTGGAAAGCTCGTGGATTGGACGTTCCTGATGAAGACCGGGCGGTAAGGTATCTCTCTTTCATTAGCTATTATCGCCTGTCAGCTTACGCTATTCCATTTTGCATTCCTGGTGATGAAAAGCATACATTTAAAACAAATATCAGTTTTGATGATGTTCTCGCGCTGTATGTGTTTGATAGAGAGCTGCGCCTCTTAATTATGGATGCGATCGAGCGTGTTGAAGTCGCTGTCCGTGCCAACCTATGTAATCACATGGCAGTTACGTACGGCAACAATCCATTCTGGTATCTGGATGAAGCACATTTTAAAAGAGAGTATGGTCACAAGCGGCTTTTATCTGATTTAGAAAAGCAGTTAGATGACGAGCGGAAGCGATATGAAAATGATGTGAGGCATCTGGAAAAAAGGAAAGGCCTGTCAGCAGAGCAGAAGGCATCCATAACAGCAAACCTTCAAAAGGAAACCTTTCTGAGGCATTACATTTGCAAATACGACAGCCCAAGGCTTCCTCCATGCTGGATGATGGTTGAAATGCTAACATGGGGAAGCTTGTCACACCTTTATGCAGGCTTGATCCGCGTATCAGATCAAAAGGTCATAGCGACAAACTTGGGCTGTAATGCTGAACTGCTCGTGTCGTGGTTGAAGTCTTTCAATACAATTAGAAATCACTGTGCCCACCATAGTCGGCTTTGGAACAGAGAATTTGGCCTAAGCATCAAAATTCCAAATTCTGATAGAGTTCGCTGGTTAAAGAATACCCCCCAACTTTCCGATCGTCAGATTCGATATGAGAAAAGGCTTTATCCTATACTGGCTGCTTTACAATGCTTACTGTATACGATTAGCCCCTCATCAACATGGGCGCTGAGGCTGAAAGATTTACTGTCGAGATTTTCTCAAGTATCCCTGGCCCATATGGGAATACCATCTAACTGGATGGAAGATGAGTTTTGGGCTGATGCGCTAGCGAACCAGTGATGGGTTACGTGATAAAAAGAGTATGGGAATGAGGAGCCAATCCACAATGTTGGTTCAACTCGCCAAATGTTGGTTCAAAATAGGGTAGTGTTGGTTCAATTTTTTGAAAAATACTCAAACAAAACAATGGTCTTTACGTTTTGAGGCAACTGAACCAACCGAACCAACACATTTTGCATGTATATAGAGAAATTTTTACCAAACTTACAGAAGGAGATCAGCACACCATCGCGAGGCGGATATGGCATTTTATCAAAGAGGCAACATTTGGTACGTTGACTATAAAAATTACGAAGGCAAGAGAGTCCGCAAATCTATGGGGACAACCGATAAAAAACTTGCTTCAGAGTTGTATGACAAAGTTAAGTACGAGTCATGGTGCTCATCAAGGCTTGGATACATACCACGTGTGACTTTTGAAAAGGCATGCATACGCTGGCTGAAAGAGAAATCGGGTAAAAAAACGTTATGTGATGACAAAAAAAGAATTATGTTTTGGCAGGCATTCTTTGGGACAAGATACCTTGATGAAATAACAGTGGATATGATTTACCAAGCTGTTAACTCAATGATTAATCAGAAGTATGAACAGAACTGGAGAGCCAAGTATCTGGCTTGTAATGCCTCAGCACTGGCCCCATCAAAGTATGTTCCAAAAGCCGTCTCGATGGCGACAAAGAACACGCACCTTGCATTTATGAAGGCTCTACTTCGCAAATCATGGCTTGAATGGAGATGGCTCGAAAAAATGCCTTACATTCGTCTTTATCCTGTCAAGAATACTCGCGTACGTTGGTTGAAACCTTACGAAGCCAAAAAACTTATAAATGCTTGTAGTGAACCATTAAAATCAGTTGTTGAATTTGCTCTTGCAACAGGGCTTAGACGTTCAAATATCATTAATCTTAAGTGGCAGCAGGTTGACATTTCTCGTCGGGTCGCATGGGTTCCATCTGAAGAGTCTAAGTCTGGTCAAGCAATTGGCGTGGCTTTGAATCAAAGTGCTTGCGATATCCTTGAAAGGCAGGCGGGAAAACATTCCCAGTGGGTGTTCGTTCACACCACGGCAAAACATCGACCGGATGGAACGCTGACGCCCGCAGTTAGAAAAATGCGGGTGGATGACAATAACGCCTGGCGCGCCGCGCTAAAAAAAGCGGGCATCGAGGATTTCCGTTTTCACGACCTCCGGCTCACTTGGGCAAGCTGGCTTGTGCAAGCTGGCGTTCCACTTTCTGCCTTACAGGAAATGGGAGGATGGGAAAGCATTGAGATGGTTAAAAAGTACGCTCATTTGTCTCCAACGCATTTGCTGATCTATGCTCAGAAACTGGATAGTATTTTACGTGAAGGTTGAAGCACCATTCAAAATCACGTACACAAGGGTGTACACAATTAGTTTATAACTAAAATAAAAATCATATTAATCAATGTCATTGGTGTGGTATTTGTTTTTCACATCAAGAAAAGCAAATAAGCTATCTACCCGCATGAAAACACCAAAGCCCGCATCTGCCGCAATGCCGTTCACTTAAGTGGAGCGGTACTGCGTTTCACCGGATAGCGGGTTTTTGACATCTTAACCGCCCTCGGCCTTGATGGTCGGGGGCGTTTTGTTATGAACACGGCTTCCTGGGGGGCGACAGGCTCACGTATCACCGATGACAGTAATAATCGGGTGTAGGGATGACGTGCCTGTTGAAATATCTGCTCGACGGTGCCGGTTTCGACAATTTCACCGGCTTTCATCACCGCGATCCGGTGACTCATATGCTGCACCACGCCCAAATCATGGGAGATAAACAGCATCGAAAGATGCAGCCTGCGCTGCAAAGAGCTCAATAGATCCAGAACCTGGGCCTGAGTGGTTACGTCCAGGGCTGATACCGGTTCGTCGCATACCAGCAGGTCGGGCTCGCTTGCCAGTGCCTGGGCGATAGATACGCGTTGCCGCTGGCCGCCGGAAAGAGAGACTGGACGGCGCGGCAGCAAATCGGGGCTCAGTCCGACCAGAGAGAGCAGCTCCTCGATTCGCTGCTGGCGCTGACGGGCGCTGAGGCGAAAATGTAGCCGCAGCGGTTGCTCAAGCAGCTGTTCAACGCTGTACTGAGGATCGAACGAACCCAGCGGGTCCTGCACAATTGTCTGAATCCGCGCTCTGCGAGGACGTCGTTCGCGCTCGGGGAGCTTACTCCAGGGGGAGCCCAGTAGCTGGATCTCTCCCTCGTCCGGACTCTGCAGGGCGAGCACTATTTTCCCGAGGGTTGTTTTCCCCGAGCCGGACTCTCCCACAATACCCAACGTTTCACCGCGGGCCACCGCTAATGAAACCCGATTCACCGCGCGTAACGGCATACCGTCAGGTAAAGCGAAGGTGACGGAAACATCGTTAACCTTCAGCACAGGCGCTTGTCTGTCGTCTGTCGCTGTCGACGGCTCAGGGAGAAGCGTTGCGCCGAGCGGGTCCTGACCGGAAAGCCAGTGTCCCCGTGTGCCGGCGGTGGGTACGGCGGCCAGTAGCCGCCGGGTATAGGGATGCTGCGGTGCGAACAAGACGTTTCGCGTCGTTCCTTGTTCAATCTGGCTACCGTTGCGCATGACAACGACGCGGTCAGCAATATTGGCCACGACGGCCAAATCGTGGGTAATCAGCAGGATGCCGTGTCCGGCTTCGGCCAGCATTTTGAATATGTTCAGCACCTGTTTTTGTACCGTCGCGTCGAGGGCCGTGGTCGGTTCATCGGCAATTAACAGGCGAGGACCGGCTGCCAGCGCGGAGGCAATCAGCGCGCGCTGGCGCAATCCTCCGGAAAGCTGGTGCGGATATTGCGCCGCCCGGTTTTTTGCATCGGCAATACCCACGTCAGTCAGCAACGTCTGAACCCGCTCCGCCACCTTGACACGCGGCAACAGGCGATGGGTCAGTATCGGTTCGGCGACCTCCTGCCCGATACGGCGCAAGGGATCGAGCGACGTCAAGGCATCCTGCAGAACAAAACCTATCTCCCGCCCTCGTATACGCTGCCAGGTTTTGCTGTCGCGGGTGAGTAAATCATCAACGCCACCGTCATGACGCAGCAGTTCGATGGCATGAGCCTGAACCTGAGCCCCTGTACCCGGTAGCCCGACCAGCGTTCGCGCGGTGACTGATTTGCCGGAACCCGATTCGCCAACCAGCGCCAGGATTTCTCCGGCGTTGACGGTAAAAGAGAGCGATTTGACGGCGTCCGTTACGCCCTGCTTTGACGGGAAGCTGACGTGCAGATCCTCTACGCGTAGCAGAGGTGAAAGCGCGGATGGATAGTCCATTTACAGGCTGCCTTTGGCCAGAAGAGTTTGCAAACGACGCCCGAGGAGCGTGATGGAGATGACGGAGAGCGCAATGACGCTGGCTGGCAAAAGGCTGACCCAGGGAGCGCTGTCCAGAAAGTTGCGGCCTTCGGAGAGTAGCGCGCCCCATTCCGCGGTGGGCGGTGTCACCCCGAGACCCAGAAAGCTCATGGCGGAGGCGGCGAGTACCGCCTGTCCGATACCAATAGTCGCCAGAATCAACAGTGGACGGATGGTATTAGGAATAATATGGCGCACGATGATCGTCAGGGGGGATTCTCCCAGGGTGACAGCATGCTGGACGTAGCCGGACAGTTTGACCTGTAATACCTGAGAGCGTACCAGGCGCGCATAGCCAGCAATAGCGGCCAGGCCGACGGCAAACAACGTATTTTCCGGGCCGCGGCCCAATACGGCAATAGCCAGTAATGCCAGCAGAAGCTCAGGAAAGGCGAGCAGAATATCCAGCAAACGTACCAGCAGCTGGCGTGAAATTCGTGGCCCCAGCGCAGCGGCCGTACCAAGCACAATACCGCCCGCACAGGCCAGCAGAGTGGCACCGACGCCGATAGACAAGGACAGCGATGTGCCATACACCACGCGGGCAAACACATCGCGCCCGAGTTGGTCGGTGCCAAACCAGTGCGCAAGGCTGGGAGGCTGTAATACCGCGGCGAAGTCTATATCGTTTGGCGCATGGGGCGTCAACAACGCCGGGAAGAATACCGCCAGTAACAGCAGCACGACGATCATCGCGGGAAGCAGTGTACCCGGCGTCAGCCAGGGGCTGCGATAAGCTGCCCGTCGGCATTGCGGTAGCTTCAGAGAATTACTGCTCATCGGTAGACTCCTTGACGCCTAGCCTCGGGTCGATAAGCAAATACAGCGCGTCGAGGATCAGGTTAATGACGACAAACAGAAAAGCGGAAAACATCACTATCCCAAGAACCAATGGCATGTCGCGGTTTTCGATAGCGAGAAGCGTGATTTGGCCGATACCGGCGCGCCCAAACACCGTCTCTGTCAGAATCGATCCCCCCAGTACGCCAGCCAGTAATGTCCCGGTGAGCGTCGAGAGGGCCAGCGCGCCGTGGCGTAAGGCATGCAGCAGGCGTAACCTGGTTTCGCTGACGCCGCGAGTGCGTACCGTCAAGGCGAAGGGTTGCGCCAGCGCCTCTTCCAGACCATCCCGCAGCACCTGGCTGAATATGGCCGTCAGCGGCAGGCTTAGGGTGAGAGCAGGCAGTACCAATGAGGCAATGCCTTCGTTGCCGGTAACCGGAAACCATTGCAGCTTAAAGCTAAAGATAGTGAGCAGCAGAATACCTATCCAGTATACCGGTGTGCTGAGCAGGATCAGCTCCACGCCGGACAGCAGCCCGCGTAGCCGGTGCTGGCGACCGGACGTCGCCAGCGCATTAACGATGGCCAGCGTCAACGCCAGAACCAGCGCGCTGAGCGCCAGGGGCAGAGTTTGTTTTAATGCGGCGCCTATCACTGACACTACCGGTTGGCGAAACTGATAGCTGATACCGGGATCGCCGCTGAGCGCCTGGCCGCAGTAACGCAGATATTGAACCCACAGTGGCTGATCGAGACCAAATTTGCGGATTAACTCCGCGCGAAACGCCGGATCGACAACCGCATCCCCGCCGCCGATGATAATCGACACCGGATCGCCAGGGATGAGCTTCACGGCGATAAACGTCAGTGTTGCGGCGCCCCACAGCACCGCGACAATCGTCAGAAGGCGCTTAGCGCCTCCCTTAAGACTAACGGCTAATCCAGGCATCATAGAAGTTCGGTTTGGCATTGGTGGCCCAGTTAACGCCATGCACAGTTCGGGATAAACCGAGCTGGAAAGCGGGAATATACAACGGGACGACATAGGCCTGGTCGATGACCTGATGCTGAATCTCATGGTACAGCCGTTTGCGCTCCTCTTCGCCGGCGCCCACGGCGCGTTCCAGCTTATCGTCGATCGTATTCACCCGGGCGTGGTTGTTGCCCTGAGGAGGAATGAAAGAGGAATGAAAGACGGTCCGCAAAATATCCGGCTCAGGGCGGACAAAGAAGTTGGAGGCGATGTCATAGTCGTTACTGGCCGTGCGGCTCGCAAAAATCCCCGCATCTACCGGGTCAAGCTGCAGGTCGAAACCGGTTTGCTTCACCTGATACTGTACCGCCTGAAACAGCGCCACATCAGCCGACTCGACGTTTCCGGGGACGTAGATAAAGCGTACGGTGAGACGATGACCGTCCCGCGTGCGATAGCCCTGGCTGTCTTTGCTCTTCCAGCCCGCTTCATCAAGCAGGCGGTTAGCTTTATTGATATCGAACCCCCAGCTGGCGGCAACGCTCGGATCGTAGTCGACCGTGGTGGGACCCAGCACATTATGTGCCGGTTTCACTGTACCGAAGAACGTGGCTTGTACTGCCGCTTCGCTGTTTACTGAGCTCTGGAAAGCCTGGCGCACCTTGACGTCTTTGAACAGTCCCTGCGCAATATTAAGATACAGAACCCGGTTAACCCCGGGGTTTTCGCGCGTGATGACCTGTAGCCTGGTGTTTTTCGTCACCTGAGCGTAGTTAACCGGCGGAATAGCATCAATGGCTTGAACCTGCCCGCTGTTCAGTGCCCCCAAACGCACAGCGGTTTCCGGCAGATATTTAAACTCAATGCCGTCAAGCCAGGCCGGGCCCTGATGAGTGGCATATCCTGGACCCCAGTGATAATCAGCACGTTTACTCAGGCGGCTGCCGCTACCCTTAACGAACGAATCCAGAATAAAAGGGCCGGAGCCGACGACGGTATTGCTGGTATTTAGCGTATTTTTTAAATAGGTCGGCGACTGAATCCCCAGATAGGGGAGGCTGAGTCCTTGTAATAATGGCGCAAAGGCGGTTTTATAACGGATGACGACGGTTGAGTCATCCGGCGTTTCAATACTGTCTACCGGCCCGAGCAGCGATTTGGAATAAGGGGAGATGGTTTTAGGATCCAGAATACGGTCGAAATTATATTTGACCGCCGCAGCATCGAGTCTGGTGCCATCGCTAAACGTCACATCTTTGCGCAAATGGAAAGTGTATAGCTTGTTATCATTGCTGACTTCCCAGCGTTGCGCCAGCCAGGGCGTAAAGTGGTTATCTTCAGCCTGCCCGACCAGTGAATCAAGCACATTGCGCGTCACCAGCGCGGCGACGGAATAGGCGGTGGTAGACGGGTCGATAGTGGGCGTATCGCTACCCAATGCGACATGCAGTATGCCGCCAGCCACGGGTTTGTCATTGACATTGTTCACCGCCCACGCGGAGGTGGTCATGGCGACTAAAAGCGTCAACCCTGATGCCGCGATGGCGCCGGGATGAAACCAGCGACTTGTTAAAAAGCGATATTCTTTCACGCGCATTCCTTTGTGATTGCCGGGTCTATTGTGGTTGCATCTTAGTAAGTGGCAAAGGGACTGTAAAAGAACAAAAAATCATTCTTATTGCCAGCCAGAACATTTAAACCGGCGTCTTATCTGAGAGTAATGGGGGAACCACCGGGGCTGAGGGCGAGTCACTGACTGCATGCTGAGCACAGCGTTAAGCAATGATTGTCGGTATTTAACTGCTGAACCGTTTTGCGCAACCGAAGCATATTGTTAATGTTATGCATTTAGAAATTATTTAAAATCAGTCGCTGTTTACCCTGTTGTGTATTGCACTCAATGAAAACGGCGGAGAATATCCCCGTCATAGATATCCGGAGAAAATAATGGAACTCAACTGCCCGGTCTGCGGTAAAACACTCTCCGGCACGGAGAGCGGTGCGCATTGTGAAGGTTGTCAGATGGACTTTACGCTGGAAGCCCGCTGCCCGGATTGCCATAAGCCGCTGCAAGTGCTGAAGGCCTGCGGCGCGGTCGATTATTTCTGCCAGAACGGCCACGGGATGATTTCCAGAAAGCGTGTCGAGTTTGTGCCGCTGGCGTCTTAATCGCCAACGCAGCCTTCGCCTTTCTGCCACAGTTCAACCAGCGACGGCGGCGCGTCCTCTTCCGGGATCAGCACAATGATATCGGTATACTGCGCCTGATTGTGCTGCGCCCGCAGAATCTGAATACGAAAATAGCGCCGATCGCCGCGGCCTGGAGAACTGGCTCGCCCGGGCGGCAAGCCGAACGGAAATGACTGCTGCAGAATATCCACGATGCGCTGGCGTTGCGCCTGCGTCAGGGATGACAACGTGATTCTGCGCTCTCCGCTTAACCCAGGAATAAACGCGAAGCCGCCTTCCCGCGCCAGTTCGATGACGGCATCATCAGCCAGTTCCGGTACCTTCATTTACAGCACCCCCACGGTTTTCCACGCCTGCTCGATGGCCGCCGCCGTCGCGGTGCCTGAGCGTTTTTCGCCATGCGTGATGGTTAACTGCGCGAAATCCGCAAAATCCGCATCCTGCTTCAGCGCGCGATCGCAGACGGTGTCATACCAGGCGTAACCGGCTTTTTCCCAGGCAAACCCGCCCAGAGCGCTGGCAGCAAGATAGAAGGCGTGATTAGGTATACCTGAATTCAGATGAACGCCGCCGTTATCCTGCCGGGTGTGGGCAAAATCTTTCATGTGGGCAGGCTGCGGGTCTTTCCCCAGCAGCGGATCGTCATAGGCGCTACCGGGGTGTGACATTGAGCGTAACCCTTTACCGTGGATCCCCCTGGCTAACAGCCCCGCGCCAATAATCCAGTCCGCCCGATCCGCAGTTTGCTTATGATGATACTGTTTCACGAGAGAACCGAAGACGTCGGAAAGCGACTCGTTCAATGCGCCCGACTGGGCGAAATAGATAAGCCCGGCCTCGCTTTCGGTTACCCCGTGGCTGAGTTCGTGGGCGACAACATCAATCGCTATTGTAAAGCGATTAAAGATCTCGCCATCGCCGTCGCCGAATACCATTTGCTGACCATTCCAGAATGCGTTCTGGTACTCTCTGCCGTAATGCACTGTGCCGATAAGCTTCAGACCGCGGTTGTCCAGCGAGTCGCGGTGGTAGGTGCGCCAGAAAAATTCATGAGTGATGCCCAGATAATCGTAAGCTTCATCAACGGCCACATCGCCATTGGATAATTGACCTTCAAATCGCACCTGGGTACCGGGCAAATCCTGGGTCTGTTGCGCATCATAAATATCGCGTTCCAGCTGGCCTGGAGTGGAGACATGCGCGGCTGTGGGCTGGCCGGGAACGTGGGCCATTAGCGCCTGTACGTGGGTCAGCGTTTGCTGTGCGCAGCGTTGCTGAGTCGTGGAACCGTGGTCAACAATGCGCCGCAGAATATAGGGGGGAACAACGCAGCGGTAATGATAATATTGCATATCGCGCTCCTTTATCCGGATGAAACCGTTTAAAAGGGTATGACAGCAGTATAGTGCGCGACGGAAATTTATGCTTTTTTACGGGCGCGAGTTTTTTTCACCGCGGTGATGGTTTTGACTTCGCTTTCGACCCAGCCATCATTTAAACGCGTGGTCAGCAGATCGCCGGCCTTCACCTGTCTGGTTTGCTTCAGCACTTTGCCATCGCTGGCTGAGGTCACGCTATAGCCGCGGGCCAGCGTTGCCAGCGGGCTGACGGCCTCCAGGTGAGTAACCGCGTTGCCGAAACGTTCGCGCTGTTCGCTCAGACGGGTATGAATATTTTCCGCCAGCCGGTATTCCAGTTGCTGAATACGCGTCTGCGCGCGGTGAATGCGCGGCTGCGGATTTTGCAGGTTCAGGCGCTGAATGACGCGCTGTTGACGCTGATCGGCGCGTTTCATCTGCGTTTCGAGTGCAAGGCGCATCCGCTCCCGTAGCCTTTCCAGCGCGGTTTGCTGGCGCACTAACCGCAGCTGCGGATGCTGTTGCTGAAGACGATGGAACAGCTGGGTAAAACGACGGTGGCGGTTGGCGATAAAATAGTCCATCGCCATCTCCAGACGCTGTTGTCCGGACTGCAGCTGGCGCAGCAGCTCCTGCTGATTGCGGCTGACAATCTCCGCAGCGGCTGAAGGCGTTGGCGCCCGCAGGTCAGAGACAAAATCGGTGATGGTGACGTCGGTTTCATGGCCGACGGCACTGACCAGCGGAATGCGGCTGGCAAAAATCGCCCGCGCTACCCGCTCATCGTTAAAGCTCCATAGATCTTCCAGCGAACCGCCGCCGCGGCCCACGATCAGCACATCACACTCCTCGCGAAGGTTGGCTAATTCTATGGCGCGAACGATTTGTCCCGGCGCGTCGTCGCCCTGAACCGACGTGGGATAGATAACCACCGGCAGCGACGGATCGCGTCTTTTCAGCACCTGCAAAATGTCGTGCAGCGCCGCGCCGCTTTTCGACGTGATGACGCCCACACAGCGCGCAGGAGAGGGGAGCGCTTGCTTATGCTGCTGGTCGAAAAGGCCTTCCGCCGCCAGCAGCGCTTTTAGCTGTTCATATTTTTGCTGCAATAGCCCTTCGCCGGCAGGCTGCATGCTCTCGACGATAATCTGGTAGTCGCCGCGCGGTTCATACAGCGTGATATTGGCTCGCACCAGTACCTGCTGTCCGTGCTGCGGACGAAAAGTGACCCGCCGGTTGCTGTTGCGAAACATCGCGCAGCGCACCTGGGCGTTATCGTCTTTGAGGGTGAAGTACCAGTGGCCGGAAGACGGCTGGCTGAAGTTAGAGATCTCGCCGCTGATCCAGACCTGGCCCATTTCCTGTTCCAGCAGCAGGCGAACCGTCTGATTCAGGCGGCTGACCGTGAAAATTGCAGGGGATTGAGATGGCAACATGTGAGCAAGATCAAATTTTAAATCAGCAGGTTATTCAGTCGATAGTAACCTGCTGATAGACAATCGCAAGTATTATTTTCAAAAAAGGGTAGATGCAATCGGTTACGCTCTGTATAATGCCACGGCAATATTTATCCACCCTGGTCGAGATATTGCCCATGCTACGTATCGCTAAAGAAGCTCTGACGTTTGACGACGTCCTCCTCGTTCCCGCTCATTCTACCGTTCTGCCGAATACTGCCGATCTCAGCACCCAGCTGACGAAAACCATTCGTCTGAATATTCCTATGCTCTCCGCAGCCATGGATACCGTAACAGAAGCGCGCCTGGCAATTGCCCTGGCACAGGAAGGTGGCATTGGCTTTATTCACAAAAACATGTCCATCGAGCGCCAGGCGGAAGAAGTTCGCCGCGTGAAGAAACATGAGTCCGGCGTGGTTTCCGACCCGCAGACCGTATTGCCTACAACCACCCTGCGCGAAGTAAAAGTGCTGACCGAGCGTAACGGCTTTGCTGGCTATCCGGTAGTGACCGAAGACAACGAACTGGTCGGTATCATCACCGGTCGCGACGTCCGCTTCGTGACCGACCTGAACCAGCCTGTCAGCGTTTATATGACGCCGAAAGAGCGTCTGGTCACCGTACGCGAAGGCGAAGCCCGTGAAGTAGTGTTTGCCAAAATGCATGAAAAACGCGTTGAAAAAGCGCTGGTTGTTGATGCTGGCTTCCATCTGCGCGGCATGATTACCGTTAAAGATTTCCAGAAAGCGGAACGTAAACCGAATGCGTGTAAAGATGAGCAGGGTCGTCTGCGCGTCGGTGCCGCGGTTGGCGCAGGCGCGGGCAACGAAGAGCGCGTTGATGCGCTGGTTGCTGCAGGCGTTGACGTGCTGCTGATCGACTCCTCCCACGGCCATTCCGAAGGTGTACTGCAGCGCATTCGTGAAACCCGCGCTAAATATCCTGACCTGCAAATCATCGGCGGCAACGTGGCGACCGGCGCTGGCGCACGTGCCCTGGCGGAAGCGGGCGTGAGCGCGGTGAAAGTAGGTATCGGCCCGGGTTCTATCTGTACTACCCGTATTGTTACCGGCGTAGGTGTTCCGCAGATCACCGCTGTTTCTGACGCGGTGGAAGCGCTGGAAGGCACCGGCATTCCGGTTATCGCCGATGGCGGTATCCGTTTCTCCGGCGATATCGCCAAAGCGATCGCTGCCGGCGCGGCGGCGGTGATGGTCGGTTCCATGCTGGCGGGTACCGAAGAGTCCCCGGGTGAAATCGAGCTCTACCAGGGCCGTTCTTACAAATCCTATCGTGGTATGGGTTCTCTGGGCGCGATGTCCAAAGGCTCCTCCGACCGTTACTTCCAGAGCGACAACGCCGCGGACAAACTGGTGCCGGAAGGTATCGAAGGCCGCGTTGCTTATAAAGGCCGCCTGAAAGAGATCATCCATCAGCAGATGGGCGGCCTGCGCTCCTGCATGGGGCTGACCGGTTGTGGTACCATCGACACCCTGCGTACTAAAGCGGAATTCGTGCGTATCAGCGGCGCGGGCATCCAGGAAAGCCACGTTCACGACGTGACGATCACCAAGGAATCCCCGAACTACCGCATGGGCTCCTGATTTTCATCGCCCGGTCATGCGCCGGGCGATTTTATTTAATCGCTACTGCTCTGGAATAAACGTCAATGACGGATAACATTCATAAACATCGCATTCTCATCCTGGACTTCGGTTCTCAGTACACCCAGTTGGTTGCGCGTCGCGTACGTGAATTAGGGGTTTATTGCGAGCTGTGGGCCTGGGATGTTACGGAAGCTCAGATTCGTGAGTTCAATCCTAGCGGCATCATTCTTTCAGGCGGCCCGGAAAGCACCACTGAACATAACAGCCCGCGCGCGCCGCAGTATGTTTTCGAAGCCGGTGTACCGGTGTTTGGCGTTTGCTATGGCATGCAGACCATGGCAATGCAGTTGGGCGGCCACGTAGAAGGCTCTAATGAGCGCGAGTTCGGCTATGCGCAGGTTGAAGTTGTTACCGATAGCGCGCTGGTGCGTGGTATTGAAGACTCCCTGACCGCTGAAGGCAAACCGCTGCTGGATGTGTGGATGAGCCACGGCGACAAAGTCACCGCGATCCCGTCTGACTTCGTGACCGTTGCCAGCACCGAAAGCTGCCCGTTTGCCATTATGGCGAACGAAGAAAAACGCTTCTACGGCGTGCAGTTCCACCCGGAAGTGACCCACACCCGTCAGGGTATGCGTATGCTGGAACGCTTCGTGCGTGATATCTGCCAGTGCGAAGCCCTGTGGACGCCGGCAAAAATCATCGACGATGCCGTTGAGCGTATCCGTCAGCAGGTTGGCGATGACAAAGTGATCCTCGGCCTGTCCGGCGGCGTGGACTCCTCCGTGACCGCGATGCTGCTGCACCGCGCGATCGGTAAAAACCTGACCTGTGTATTCGTGGACAACGGTCTGCTGCGTCTGAACGAAGCCCAGCAGGTGATGGACATGTTCGGTGACCACTTCGGTCTGAACATCGTTCACGTGGAAGGCGAGAAACGCTTCCTGGACGCGCTGGCGGGCGAGAACGATCCGGAAGCTAAACGTAAAATCATCGGTCGTGTATTCGTCGAAGTGTTCGACGAAGAAGCGCTGAAGCTGGAAGACGTTAAATGGCTGGCGCAGGGGACTATCTACCCGGACGTGATCGAGTCTGCTGCATCCGCAACCGGTAAAGCGCACGTCATCAAATCTCACCACAACGTCGGCGGCCTGCCGAAAGAGATGAAGATGGGGCTGGTTGAACCGCTGCGTGAGCTGTTTAAAGACGAAGTGCGTAAGATTGGTCTGGAGCTGGGTCTGCCGTACGACATGCTGTACCGTCATCCGTTCCCGGGACCGGGTCTTGGCGTGCGCGTACTGGGCGAAGTGAAGAAAGAGTACTGCGACCTGCTGCGTCGTGCGGATGCTATCTTCATCGAAGAGCTGCATAAAGCCGATCTGTACAACAAAGTGAGTCAGGCGTTCACCGTGTTCCTGCCGGTCCGCTCTGTCGGCGTGATGGGCGATGGCCGTAAGTACGACTGGGTGGTCTCCCTGCGTGCGGTCGAAACCATCGACTTTATGACCGCCCACTGGGCGCACCTGCCGTATGACTTCCTTGGCCGCGTTTCCAACCGCATCATCAACGAAGTGAACGGTATCTCCCGCGTGGTGTATGACATCAGCGGCAAGCCGCCGGCAACGATCGAGTGGGAATAACTCCCCGGCGTTGTTAAACGAAGCCCTCTGTTTTTACAGAGGGCTTTTTCGTTTATGCCGCCGGATTAATGCTGAGTTTTATCGCTGAACTGCGGCACTTCCGTGGAGAAACGCGCGCTGCGGGCATCGCGTTCATAACCCTGATTCTGGCTCAGGATCGCATAGAGGTCGGGGCGTCTGCCGTGGATCCAGCGTCGGCCTGTGGACATGGCCAGCAGGCTTAAATCCAGCGTGGCGCAGACCAGGGTGTCTTCAAACGCATCGGTCTCTGCAATAATGCGGCCATAGGGATCGATAATCATCGCATTTCCGCTACGCACCTCCCCGTTGTCCAGCCCGACGCCATTGCTGAATAAGATAAACATCCCGTTATCATGCGCTCTTGAGGGCAGCCAGCGGAGCAACCATTCCCGACCGTTACGGCCCTGGAATGCGGCTTTCAGCGTGTCAGGATCCTGATACCGTTTCTCCCAAAGAGCTACGGGGATGGGCTGCATACCGAACGGGCTGCGGGAGTTGGTGCCGCCGGTTTGATGAGGAGCCAGCAGAATATCCGCGCCCAGCAGCGCGGTAGCCCGAGCATTTTCCGTCAGGTTATTGTCCCAGCAGATCAGAACGCCAACTTTCACTCCCCACGGCGTATCGAAGACGGTGAAGCTATTCCCCTGGTCTATCGCCGGATGTTCAAAGGCGTGCAGCTTGCGGTGAATATGCCTCTGGCCATCCGGCATACAAACGACGTAGGTGTTATACAGGCGATCGTCACTCGCTCTTTCAATCAGCCCTACGCCAATCGCCATCTCATAACTTTGCGCCAGGCGGGCAATTCTCGCCAGGGAAGGGCTGTCGTCAATGCGCTCGGCCAGCGAGCCTACCTCCTCGGCACTGAGATCGATAACGTGCCAGTAGCCGGTAATGCACATTTCGGGAAAGGCCAGAATGCGGGTCCCTTCGCCGGCTGCCTGATGAATAAAGCGTTCCATAATGCCCAGGTTATAGGACTTATCATTAGCGCGGTGGCAGAACTGTACCGTAGCCACCTGGAGTTCGTTGTTCATAGGTCTCTTCTCGTTGCGAAAAACTGAGCTCATTACGCCAGCAGAGACACCGGATGTATAATCACGCTTTCTCCGCGTTTGATAAGGGACGGGAATGGACATCAGATTAATACGGGCGTTCGTCACTCTGGCCCAGCTGCGACGCTACCATGCGGCGGCGGAGCGGCTTTGTTTGACCCAACCAGCGTTGACGAAACAAATCCAGACCCTGGAACATATGACGGGCATGACCCTTTTTCAGCGGGGGCGGCAGGGCGCTCAGCTGACTGCGGCGGGGGAGGCTATCTATTCTCAGGCCTGTCATTTTGTCGAGCAGCATGACCAGTTTTGTGCCTGGACGGAGCAGGTCCGGCGCGGGAACGTCGGCACACTGGCGCTGGGGTTCGGCATCTCAACCTTCCAGATGGCCCCGACGCAAGTTAAAGCCTTTCGTCAGCAGTTTCCCGATGTTGACGTCTCCCTCAACGATATCGCTTCCCACGAGCAGTATCGAATGCTGCTGGAGGGGCAACTGCATGCCGGGTTTGTGCGGATGCCAGTTCCGGACGCGCTGGAAGCGCAGGCGCTAATGGAAGAGAACCTGGTGCTTGCTGTGCCCGCAGGCGCAACGGAGGCGTTCCCGGATATCGCCTCCGTGCTCCGACAGTTCCCGCTGCTGCAAATTAACCCAAAGCGTGGGCGCGGGTTGGCAGAGCAAACGGCGCTTTTCCTGCAAATCAACCACCTTACCGCTGATATCGTGGCCGATGCTGATGATATTCATACGCTGCTGGCGCTGGTTGCCGGCGGAAATGGTGTTGCGCTGCTTCCTGCCGGCGCATGTCATCTGCTGCCGGCAGGCATAAAGCTCATTACCATGACGGGGGAGGGCGCGCGATGGCAGGTCGGTCTTGCCTGGAACCCTCAGATGGCGGACGCCGTCCGCGATCGTTTTATCGCGATGGTCTGTCGGAAAAACGTGGCGATACCTCCCCGCTAAGGAGCGTGCAGGTATCGCCACGAAGCTCAGGAATCAATGGCTGCCGGCATCGCCTCGGGTGTCCGACGGGGCTGGCCCCGGGCAATGGCCAGCGCCAGCGCGGCGACCACCAGCGTCAGCGCAGCGGAAAAACCTAAGCTCCCCTGAACTCCAAATTGCTGATTTAACCACGCGTAGGCAAACGGCGAGGCGGCAGCCAGCAGCTGGGCGGGGATCAACAGGATACCGGTGAGCCTGGCGTACTCCTCGGCGGCAAAAAGCTCTAGCGGTAGCGTGGCCTTAAACACCGTCGTTAACCCATTGATGGCGCCATAGCCCAGCACAAATCCGCCGGCTGCCCAGAGGAGATAAGGCCCGCTCAGGCCGAGGGCGAAACAGACCGGCATCAGCAACGTGGTCAGCAGCGTAAGGCGAAGCGGCGTGAGCACCGAACCCGAGGCGACCTCCAGAAAGCGGGCGCCAGTCTGGCCAATGCCCCAAAGCATCCCCGCCGCCACCGGCAGACCGTAGTGGGCGATAAATTCCGGCAGGTGGGTGGAGGTTCCGTTAGAAACAAATGTCACCAGCGCGATCAGCGCCGCATACAGCAGACCAACGTGTCTCTGCTGGTGGGAAGCGGGCCGGTGCGCTTCTGGCCGTATCGCCGCGGGTCGCCTGGCATTCGGCATTCGCCAGAGCAGCAGCGCGCTGAACAGGCCCAGCAGGCCATAAACCAGCAACGCCTCTCGCCAGCTCATCATCGTCAGCAAAAATGCGCCCAGTGGCCAGAACAGAACGGAAGCCAGGCCACCAGCCAGCGTCACGCGGGAAATAGTGCGTCTTGCCTGCTGACCGTACAGATTCACCAGCGCGGCGAACAGCGTATCATACAGCGCCAGACGCATTCCGATACCGGTAAGTAGCCAGGCGCCCAGCCAACCGGAGAGGGTAGGTGCAGCCGCCATGATGAAACATCCTGCGGCGATCGCCAGCGTGCCGCTGACCACAACTCGCTGGCCGCCAAATCGGGCCAGCAGGCGGGCGACAAACGGGGAGAGCAGCGCCATTATCAACATGGCGAGCGTCAGGCCGAGGTAGATTTGCGTCGCTGGCCAGCCGGTGTCGTACTCGATAGCCCGGGCAAAAGTGCCTGGCATATAAAATGAAATTCCACAGTTAATCAGCTGATTACATCCAGCGGCAAGCGTCATCATGCTGGACGCGGCGCGTCTGTTTTCCATATTTTTCATCGTATCTCAGTCTGTTATGCAGTTGTCGGCAGCATAACCTGCGCGCTATTGTGCAGGCAGACTCGTTGGTTTATGACCCTTATAAGAGAAACTTTGAGATGACGACGCTTAATCTGGGAAATCTGGCGACTTTTCGGCTGGTGGTACAGCGGGGGAGCTTCTCGGCTGCTGCGGATGTCCTGGGGCTATCGCAGCCAGCGGTCAGTCTGCAGGTCCGTCAGCTGGAGCAGTTTCTGCAGACCCGGCTGATTGAGCGGACCGGACGAGGGATTAAAGTGACGGCGGCCGGTATGGCCCTGCTGGCTCACGGTGACAATATTGAGCGAGCGGTCAGCGCGGCGGTGCAGTCGGTGAGCGAGTTTAATCGCGAAATCAGCGGCGCGATAACGCTCGGAACGGGGGCCACGGCCTGTATCCATCTCTTACCGCCGGTCTTACAGCAGCTGCGGCAGGCGCATCCGCTGCTGACGGTCGGGGTGACGACCGGAAATACGGTGGATATTGTGCGCGCCGTGGAGGAGAACCGGCTCGATCTCGGACTGGTCACCCTTCCGGCGTATGGGCGCAGTCTGGCAATAGCTCCGCTGGTGGAGGAGGAGTTTGTGTCTGTTTTTGCCTGTGGGCAGGATGCGCTGCCGCTGGAACTGACGCCGGAGGTGCTGCAGGCGCTGCCGCTGATTGCTTTTGAGGCCGGGAGCGGAACCCGGGAGCTGATTGATGGCTGGTTTCGCGCTTGCGGGCGGGATATTTCGCCGATAATGCAGTTGGGCAGCATTGAGGCCATCAAGCGCATGGTGCGTGCCGGGCTGGGATACAGCATTGTTCCACGTATGGCGGTGGCGCATCATGACGATCGGCAAGGGTTACGCGTTCAATCGCTGACGCCAGTACTCCACCGTCAGTTGGGGGTCGTGATGCGTCAGGATAAAATTCTCAGCAAAGGGATCGGCGAAATGCTGCGCCTGCTGCGGGAGGTGCAGTTTACCGTTTAAAGCAATGTTGTACCGTACTGGCTGGCACCGTAATGTGCTGGCTTATTCCCGCGGCGTGGTATCAACCGGGAGCGTCGATTGCTGGGACTCGATCTTGTCCTGATGATGATACCAGGCGCCAATAGAAGAGTAGACAAAGCGTCCAAAAAAGAAAATAAAGCTGATAAGCAGTACGATACGGGTCATGCGACGGTTAAATCGATGTCGTTTACGCATACTGGGTGCCTGACTCACAAAAGGTTCCTTGAGATATACCCACAACCGGGGCGATAAGGGTATTAAGGCACAGGAATGCGGCAGGGTCAATTGATGAGGATGGAAAAATCCGCCGTTCAAACATTACTTAATGTTATATAAGATAATTATCGCATTCACATCTTTTTTCTTTCATTCATTCAGACGCATAAAAAATAAGCTTTATTAATCATAGCTAAAGGGTTTGTTGATTTATATCAACAGCCCGTGTGTGCTGATAACTAAAATCTCTTGCCTGTTCCGTGTAAGTATTCCTTATGCGGCTAAGATGGTTGGGTTGGATGCCTGCCTGAATATACCCTGCGGGAATTTGGGTTATCTGTAGAGCATCAATGAACATAATTAAACAATACAGACAGTATCGGGATAAATGGTGGGCGCTTCCGCTGATCTTACCCCTGCTTTTATTGCCTCTGGCACGAGGCGCAAATACTTACGCGGAGCTGAACGGTAATGAAGTTTCGCTTTACTACTTGCCGTTGGCGCTGGTCCAGAGTCTTATGCTGTTTTTTGATGTGGCAGCGTTGCCCGGCATTATTGTTGGTCTGCTGTGCACCGTGGCCCGGGGAATGAACCTGTGGGAATCGATTGAGGTCATTTTCCACTTTCTTATCCCGGCCGTATTATGCTGGGGCGGCTATCGGATTTTTGTGCCGCGCCGACAGCATGTTTACCACGGTAGTGTGAGTCTGATGCCATATCGTCTGTTCTGGCAAATGCTGCTGCCCTCACTCATTTTCCTCGTGCTTTCTCAGGTTGCCGAGTATCTTGGCATGCACCCGCGGACGACGGGACTGACCGGGATCGATCCGCTAAGTTTGCGCTCACTAATTACGTTTCAGGCCTTGATGGTGGGGGGGCTTACCGGGGTTCCGCTGTGCTATTTGTTGATACGTATGCTACGCAATCCCTTTTATCTGCGGAGTTTTGTCTCACAGACAAAATTACAGGTTGATCCCAAAATTAAATGGGGTGAATTTGTTTTATGGTCGCTGTCATTGTTAATATTATTAGTATTATTATTAATACCACTGAATGGTCTGAGTACGATATTTAGCACAAACTATACATTATCATTACTTATGCCGGTTATGTTGTGGGGGGCGATGCGCTTCGGTTATCGCTGTATCGCAATAATCTGGACGCCGGTTTTAATCATTATTATTCACTTTCATTATCGTTATTTGCCCTTTGCTCCGGGATATGACAATCAGCTGGCCATTACCTCTTCGAGCTATCTGGTGTTCTCTTTTGTTATTGCCTGTATGGCCATGCTGGCGACCCAGCAGCGCCTGATTTATGCCAGGGTACGGCGGATGGCTTTTCTCGATCCGGTTGTTCATATGCCCAATTTACGGGCGTTGACCCGGTCGCTGGACGGTTCAAGGTGGTCGGTGCTGTGCTTTTTGCGTATTCCGGAGCTGGAATTGCTGGGGCGCCATTATGGCGTTATGCTGCGCATTCAATATAAGCAAAAGCTGGCTGAACACCTGGCCGACTTACTGCAGCCGGACGAGGCCGTTCATCATCTGGCCGGACACGATCTGGTACTCCGTCTGAACAGCAGTAACCATAAGCCGCGTATTGCCGCACTGGATGAACGTATCCGACAGTTTCGCTTTATCTGGGATGGAATGCCTCTGCAGCCTGCGGTAGGGATAAGTTACTGCAGCGTTCGCTCACCGGTGAAGCATCTCTATTTGCTTTTAGGCGAGCTGAATAATATTGCTGATATGTCCCTGACCAGCGGCCAGCCAGAAAATATGCAGCGTCGCGGCGCTATACATATCCAGCATGGCTTACGGGATAAAGTGGTGATGATAAATCAGATCCAGCAGGCGCTGGAGCAAAACCATTTTTGCCTGATGGCGCAACCGATCGTCGGTATTCGCGGTGACAACTATTATGAAGTTCTGCTGCGAATGACGGGAGATGACGGGAAGATCATTTACCCGGATAAGTTCCTCCCGTTGGCGCACGAGTTTGGCCTGTCATCACGTATTGACCTGTGGGTGCTGGAGCATACGCTCGCCTTTATGAACCAGCAGCGGAAAATTTTACCCGGGCTGCGGCTGGCGGTTAATCTTTCGCCGGTCTCCGTCAGCAGGAGCCCGTTCCCCGGCGAAGTGGAACGGCTGCTGGCGCAGTATCATGTTGAACCGTGGCAGTTACTGTTTGAGTTAACGGAAAACCATGCGCTCAACAATCCTGAACAGGCCCGGCAAACGTTGGCGCATTTGCAGACGCTGGGGTGTCGGGTGGCTATCGATGACTTTGGTACCGGCTACGCCAGCTATGCCCGTCTTAAAAGCCTGAATGTCGATCTGCTGAAAATTGACGGCAGCTTTATCCGCAACCTGCACTCCAGCAGTCTTGATTATCAGGTCGTGGCATCGATTTGCCATCTGGCGCGGATGAAAAATATGCAGGTGGTGGCGGAGTGCGTGGAAACGCCGGAGATTCGGCAGGCGGCGCTGTCATTGGGGATTGATTATCTGCAGGGGTATGAAATTGGTCTGCCGGTTCCACTGGCGTCTCTGGCGACGGCGGCAACTGCTAAAGCGAGCTAACGGGGGAGAAAACAGGCCGGGTGAGGTTAACCCGGCCTCGGGACTAATTTTTGCTGTCCGGCCCTTCTTCGGTGATTTTCAACAGCCAGTCAGGAACGCCTTCCCAGTACTGCTGCTCTTTTTCCAGATCGAGCAGCACCAGCGCATTTTGGCTGAACCAGTCGTGCGGAAAGACCAGCGTCCAGTGACTGGCTTCGGTCTTCAGCTTGAGCGTTGGCGGTGTGGTGGTCGCCTGACGCTGGTTATTCAGCAAAATACCCAGGCGTAAAAGCTGAATGAGCGGCAGGAACTGCTTTTTCTTAAACAGCGTAAAGCGGGGCAAATCGTCCAGTTTTATCGCTTTACGATGATAGCGAACCAGCGTCGCCATCAGCATTTGCTGCTCCTGATTGAAGCCAGGCAAATCGCTGTTTTGTAGAATATAAGCTGAGTGACGGTGCATTCCGCTGTGGTTAATATTCAGCCCCACTTCGTGGAGCATCACCGCCCATTTCAGCAATGCCGACAGGTTCGGGTTGTCCAGTTTGGGGTTCTGTTCCTGCCACTGTTCGAACATATGGGTCGTGGTTTCCAGCACCCGACGCGCCTGCTCGCGGTCAATATTGTACTGGTTTGCCAGGCTTTGCGCGGTGCGGCTGCGAATATCCTGATGGCGAAAACGTCCTTCCATCTCATACAGCACGCCTTCGCGCAGCGCGCCATCGGACAGGCGCAGCTCTTTGATCGCCAGAGCGTCGAAAACGCCGCAGAGGATAGCCAGACCCGGAGCAAACACCGCTTTGCGTTCTTCCGACAGACCCGGCAGGCTGAGCGCGTCAAAGTTTTTATACTTCAACACTTCACTCACCAGCATTTCCAGGCGCTCCGGAGTGATAAAACCGTCTTTCTCACCCATGGCGATCAGCACTTCCTGTGCCGCTTTAATGGTGCCGGATGCGCCCAGCGCCACATTCCAGCCCTGGATGCGGAACTGCCACGCCAGCGTTTCCAGTTTCTGCACGGCCGACAGGCGCGCGCGCTGGAAATTCTCTTTATTGATGGTGCCGCCAGGGAAATAGATCTGCGAGAAGCTGACGCAGCCCATACGACGGCTCTCAACCAGACGCGGTTCGAAATCCTCGCCGATCACCAGCTCCGTCGACCCCCCGCCGATATCGATGACCAGCTTACGGCCCCGTTCCGGCTGCGTATGCTCGACGCCCATAAAAATCAGCCGCGCTTCTTCGTTACCGGAGATTATCTCTATCGGATAGGGCATCACCTGTTCCGCGCGCTTAAGAAATTCCGCGGCGTTGGTGGCCTGGCGTAAGGTGTGTGTCCCGACGATGCAGACGCTGGAGGGAGAAAAACCCTGCAGGCGTTCGGCAAACAGCGACAGGCAGTTCAGCCCGCGGGCGATCGCCTCTTCGCTGAGCACGGAATTTTCATCCAGTCCATCGGCCAGGTGAACCCGCTGTTTCAGGCGACCGATGATCTGCATGGCTCCGTCGACGACACGGGCGATCACCATATGAAAACTGTTTGAACCAAGGTCGACCGCAGCGAACTCCTGCGGACGAGGGGTTTTTTCGTTTATTGGCATAGGTTAGTCGGGTTGTTCGAGTGATTTGAGATAGTCGTAGATCGCCAGCTGTGCACGCACTTTACGGCGATTGCCGCGCGGTACATAGCGATTACTCAGTTCTTTATCAAGATAGCGTGCTTTGACCGTATCGTTGAATAAGAGATCAAAAATATCCAGTACGCGCTGTTTTAAACGTGGATCCAGCAGCGGCACGGCGACCTCAATACGGTAGTCAATATTGCGCGTCATCCAGTCAGCAGAGGAGAGCCAAACCTGTTTATCACCGCCGTTTTCGAAAACATAGACACGATCGTGCTCAAGGAAACGGTCGACGATACTGATGACGCGAATGTTTTCGCTGATCCCTTCCAGCCCAGGAATCAGAGAGCACATACCACGAATCAACAGGTTAACGGGAACCCCGGAACTAGATGCGGCATACAGCCGGTCCACCAGGCCTTTATCGACCAGGTTATTCAGCTTCAGCGTGATGCCGGAAGGCTGGCCATTCTGGGCGTTGGCGATTTCTCTGTCGATCATCTCATACAGCAGGCGGCGCGAGTTCTGCGGCGAAACCAGCAGGTAATCGAAGCTCACCGGGCGGTATGGGTTTTCGATAAAGTTAAAGACGCGGCGCACTTCATTGGTGATACGCGCATCTGCCGTCAGCAGCGAATAGTCGGTGTACAGACGGGCGGTTTTTTCGTTGAAGTTACCGGTCCCGATATGCGCGTAGCGGACGACTTCTTCACCCTCTTTACGCGAGATCAGGAACAGCTTGGCGTGAATTTTCAGCCCCGGTGCCGAGAAGATAACGTGTACGCCCGCTTCGGTCAGACGTTTGGCCCAGTGAATGTTGGCCTCTTCGTCGAAACGCGCCTGCAGTTCCACAACGACGGTGACTTTCTTACCGTTGTGGGCGGCATGAATCATGGCGTCAATAATGCGCGAATCTTTGGCTACACGGTAGATATTGATTTTGATAGCCAGCACGCTCGGGTCGAAAGAGGCCTGACGCAGTAATTCCAGCACGTGTTCAAAGGTATGGTACGGATAGTAAAGCAACACGTCGCGTTCGCGAATAGCGTCAAATCCGTTGCGGAATTTATCAAACCACAGGTGACGCAGGCGCGGCATTGGCTTGTTGACCAGATTGGCTTTGCCCACATTCGGGAAGCCGATAAAGTCTTTAAAATTGTGGTAGCGACCGCCTGGCAGCATGGAGTCATAGTTGGAGATAGAGAGCTTATCACGCAACATTTCAACCATCGCATCCGGCATATCGCGCTGATAGACAAAACGCACGGGCTCTGCGGTCAGACGCTGTTTCAGACTGGAGGACATGAGCTCCATCAGGCTTGATTCCATCTCGTGCACCAAATCATATTCAGCGTCACGGGTCATCTTCATCGAATAAGCGTTGAGCGCGTCGTAATCGAAGAAACCTTTAAAGATATCATCCAGACAATAGCGTAGGATATTATCAAGAAGAATCATTGGCTTGCGTCGGCGTGGGGCTTCCGGCGGCAGGTTAACAAAACGCGGAACTTTATCTGACGGAATTTCCAGCAGGGAATAATTGATGGTTTCACCGCGGATAATCTCAACGGCCAGATAGGTGTAATCATCTTTCAGGAATTGCACCAGATCCGTTTCGCGATTAATCAGGATTGGCGTAATGTGCTGGCGAAGATACGTCTTAAAGTAATTACGCAGCCAGGACTGCTGATTGACGGATAGCTGGCGTTCATTAATCAGGAAAATCTGATTACGCGCCATTTCCAGCAGCAGCTCATTATACAGGCTGTCAAATTCCTGATCGGCCTTCAATACGCGGGCCTGAATTTTGCCTAACAAATGGCGAGAATGGGCGGTACTGCCTTGTTCTTCGCTAATTATGATGCGGCGCTTAAGTTCAGCGAAGCGCACTTTATAAAATTCATCGAGGTTGTTGGAGTAGATGCCCAAAAAGCGCATGCGCTCAATCAGTGGGTTACTTTTATCCGCGGCTTCCTGAAGTACGCGTTCGTTAAAGGACAACCAGCTGAGTTCTTTCTCGATATATAGCTTTTCCTGGCCCATTACAACTCACACTCCGGTTGATTGATGTTGCTTTTTCATTATGGCGAGCTTTGCCATTGAATGTCCAACTATGTCAAAGAAGTATGACAGTTTTCTTTCAATATGCTGTGAACAAAAACGATGGCGAGCGAGTGCCGGTTTTGTGTACAAAACAAGGCTGTTCCTGAATATAAACGGGGCAAAAATCATCTCTGATTTGAACAACATAGGGGGAAAGCGGCAGGCGGTGCATCGATAAAATACGCCTCTGGCGGAGAGCCGGAGGCACTGATGATTATTCTTCAGCCGCATGGCCCTGTGGCGGCAGAGGGACGTTATCAAGCCAGGCCACATTCCCTTCCATGCGCAGACGGCCGTCCAGAAACCAGCTCACCACCAGCGGGTAGATGGCATGTTCCTGAGTCTGCACGCGAGCGGTAATCTCGTCTTCGCTATCCCCGGCAAAAACCGGCACCTTGGCCTGCAGAATTACCGGACCGCCGTCGAGCTCATCGGTGACGAAATGCACCGATGTACCGTGCTCCTCATCACCGTTTTCCAGTACCTGGCGATGGGTATGCAGCCCCGGGTATTTTGGCAACAGCGACGGGTGGATATTCAGCAGACGCCCCTGATAATGGGCGACAAACGCCGGGCTAAGGATCCGCATGTAGCCTGCCAGCACCACCAGATCCGGCGCATAAGCATCGATCTCATGCATCAGTTCGCGATCGAAAGCTTCGCGATTGGCGAACTGGCTGGCCGACAACGCATGGGCCGGAATACCGGCCTCACGCGCGCGTTCAAGGCCGAACGCGTCGGCCTTATTGCTGAATACCGCTCTCAGGGTGCCGTTAATCTGCTTTCGGCCGCAGGCATCAATTATCGCCTGCAAATTGCTTCCGTTACCGGAAATCAGCACCACTATGTTTTTCATTCAATGACCACACGCTGTTCGGAATCAGAAGCTTTGATATAGCCGATTTTCCACGCGTTTTCACCTTTCTCGTTCAGCAGCGCCATAGCGCTGTCAGCGACGTCTGCCGGCAGGGCGATAACCATGCCGACGCCGCAGTTAAAGGTACGGTACATTTCATGGCTGCTGACGTTACCGGCCTGCTGCAACCAGTTGAAGACTTCCGGCCATTGCCAGGAGGACTCGTCGATGACTGCCTGGGTATTGTCCGGCAGCACGCGCGGAATGTTTTCCCAGAAGCCGCCGCCGGTCAGGTGGGCGATCGCGTGAACTTCAACGTTAGCAATCAGGTCCAGCACCGACTTAACGTAGATGCGGGTCGGCGCCAGCAGATGGTCGGCCAGTGGCGAACCGTTCAGATCGGTCGTCTGCGGATCGACGCCGCTGACTTCGATAATTTTACGCACCAGCGAGTAGCCGTTGGAATGCGGGCCGCTGGAGGCCAGCGCGACCAGCACGTCGCCATCGGCAACTTTGCTGCCATCGATAATTTCTGATTTTTCTACTACGCCGACGCAAAAGCCCGCGACGTCATAGTCTTCGCCGTGGTACATGCCCGGCATTTCCGCCGTTTCGCCGCCAACCAGCGCGCACCCGGACTGCAGGCAGCCTTCGGCGATGCCGCTGATCACGCTGGCTGCCGTATCGACATCCAGTTTACCGGTCGCATAATAGTCGAGGAAAAACAGGGGTTCTGCACCCTGGACCACCAGGTCGTTGACGCACATCGCCACCAGGTCAATACCGATAGTATCGTGGCGTTTCAGGTCCATTGCCAGACGCAGCTTGGTGCCGACGCCGTCAGTGCCGGAAACCAGAACCGGCTCGCGGTATTTTTGCGGCAATGCGCACAGTGCGCCGAATCCGCCCAGTCCACCCATCACTTCCGGGCGGCGGGTTTTCTTCACCACACCCTTGATACGGTCGACGAGCGCGTTGCCTGCATCAATATCTACGCCGGCATCTTTATAGCTGAGAGAGGTTTTATCGGTCACTGCGAAATCTCCACACATTTGCGGTAGCAAGAAAAATCGGCGCAATTCTAACAGGGAAAGCAAACGTTTGCGAGCCTGCTTTGCAGTCGGCGTGAATCGGCAGCGATATGAACAAATTTGAACCGGTTCACGAAAATGGAACCGGGTACATTCTTGTACTTGCCTCAGACATCGGGAATAGCCATCATGCCTATGAAACCGGTTTCTTTTTTTATTCAGGAGAGCCGAAGGTAGATTCCGCGGGGATTCAGGGGGAAGAGACGGGATGAACATTGCCGCATTTGATATCGGCGGAACGGCGTTAAAAATGGGCGTCAGCACCGCTGCGGGCGAACTGCTTAAAAAAGATAAGCAGTCGATAAGTGACAGCGACGGCGACCAGATACTACAGGCGATGCTGGCATGGATTGCCGCTCACCCGGAGTGCGAAGGTGTGGCGATCGGCGCGCCAGGCTATGTCAACCCGCACACCGGCTTTATTGAAATGGGCGGCGCAATCCGTAAGTTCGATAATTTCGCGATTAAACACTGGCTGGAGCAACAGACCGGGCTACCCGTCGCCATCGAAAACGATGCGAACTGCGTTCTGCTCGCCGAGCGCTGGCAGGGTAAAGCGGCCGACATGAGCGACTTTCTGGTTCTGACGATCGGCACCGGCATTGGCGGCGCGATTTTTTGTCACAACCAGCTGGTGCATGGCGCGCGTTTTCGCGCGGGCGAATTTGGCTATATGCAGACCGAACGCCCAGGCGCTCGCGATGTCCGCCGCTATTCAATGAATGAAAACAGCACGATGCGCGTCTTGCGGCACCGCTATGCCGGGCATGTCGGTAAATCGCCGGAAGCGGTAACCGGCGAAGAGATCTTCGATCGCTACGAGGCGGGCGACGCGGTCTGCCAGCGGCTGGTGGCTGACTTTTTCAACGGTCTCGGTACCGGTCTGTACAACCTGGTGAACATTTTTGATCCGCAGGCCATTTTCATCGGCGGCGGCATTGTCGAACGACCGGGCTTTTTGCCGAAGTTGCGTGAACATCTTGCCTGGTTCGGTATCGCCGACTATCTCGACGCCGTCAGTCACGGCAACGATGCCGGTTTGCTGGGGGCGGTTTACCATTTTAATCAGCAAAATCGATCGCTTAGCGGCGATTGCTCATAAGGAAGAGAACATGTCTGGATTTAAAGAAGGTTTTCTGTGGGGCGGCGCGGTAGCGGCGCATCAGCTGGAAGGCGGTTGGCAGGAAGGCGGTAAAGGCGTCAGCGTGGCCGATGTGATGACCGCCGGCGCGCACGGCGTGCCGCGTGAAATCACCCATGGCGTACTGCCGGGGAAAAATTATCCCAACCATGAGGCGATTGATTTTTACCACCGCTATAAAGAAGACATTCAGCTGTTTGCCGAAATGGGTTTTAAATGCTTCCGCACTTCGATTGCCTGGACACGTATCTTCCCGCTGGGTGATGAGTCTGAGCCTAATGAAGCGGGGCTCCAGTTCTATGACGACCTGTTTGATGAATGCCTGAAGTACGGTATTGAACCGGTGATTACGCTCTCTCACTTCGAGATGCCTTACCATCTGGTGACCGGGTATGGCGGCTGGCGTAACCGTAAGCTGATCGACTTCTTCGTCCGCTTTGCGAAAGTGGTGTTCGATCGCTATCAGCACAAAGTGAAGTACTGGATGACCTTTAATGAGATCAATAACCAGGCTAACTTCCACGAAGATTTTGCCCCGTTCACCAACTCCGGTCTGAAGTATCTGCCGGATGAAGATCGCGAGCCGGTGATGTATCAGGCGGCGCACTATGAGCTGGTGGCCAGCGCCCTGGCGGTAAAAGCCGCCCGCGAGATTAATCCCTCGCTGCAGGTGGGTTGCATGATTGCCATGTGTCCGATTTATCCGTTCTCCTGCGCCCCGAACGATGTGATGATGGCAATGAACGCCATGCATCGCCGTTACTGGTTTACCGACGTTCACGTCCGTGGCAAGTACCCGCAGCATCTGCTGAACTACTTTGCGCGTCGCGGTTTCGAGTTGGATATCACTGAAGAAGACCGTCAGGCGCTGACCGAAGGCTGCGTCGACTATATTGGCTTTAGCTACTATATGTCGTTTGCGACGAAAGCGACCGATGATAATCCGCTGCTGGATTATGACGAGACGAAGAGCCTGGTCTCCAACCCGTACGTGCAGAAGTCAGACTGGGGCTGGCAGATTGACCCGGTTGGCCTGCGCTACTCTCTGAACTGGTTCTGGGATCATTACCAGCTGCCGCTGTTTATTGTGGAGAATGGCTTTGGGGCCATCGACGTGCGCGAAGCTGACGGCACGGTGGACGATCGCTACCGTATCGATTATCTCTCCGCGCATATTGCCGAGATGAAAAAAGCGGTGGTTGAGGACGGCGTTGACCTGATGGGCTATACCCCATGGGGATGTATCGACCTCGTTTCCGCCGGTACCGGTGAAATGAAAAAACGCTACGGCTTTATCTACGTTGATAAAGATAATGAAGGCAACGGAGGGCTGGATCGCAGCCGGAAGCGCTCCTTCTCCTGGTATCAACAGGTTATCAGCAGCAACGGCGAAACGTTGTAAAACGCCCCTCAGGCTTCGTACCACCCCGCCCGTGCGGGGTTTTTTTATTTTGATTTATACTGGCTCAGGCAGCGCAAAGCATTTTGGTTGATCCCGGTCAAACATATCGGCTATGGCGCAAATGGAAAAAAGCGGTATAATCCCGCGATTTTTTTTGTGGCTGCCCCTCAGAGGAGAAAGAAAATGAAGATTGTGGAAGTGAAACACCCGCTCGTCAAACACAAGCTGGGCCTGATGCGTGAGCACGACATCAGCACCAAACGCTTCCGTGAACTTGCCTCTGAGGTAGGTAGCTTACTGACGTATGAAGCCACTGCCGATCTGGAGACAGAGAAAGTCACCATCGAAGGCTGGAATGGCCCGGTAGAAATCGAGCAGATCAAAGGGAAGAAAATCACCGTTGTGCCGATTCTGCGCGCCGGTCTGGGGATGATGGAAGGGGTTCTGGAGCACGTACCGAGCGCGCGTATCAGCGTGGTGGGGATCTATCGTGACGAAGAGACGCTGGCGCCGGTGCCTTATTTCCAGAAGCTGGTGTCGAATATCGATGAGCGCATGGCGCTGGTGGTTGACCCGATGCTGGCAACCGGTGGTTCGATGATCGCCACCATCGACCTGCTGAAAAAAGCGGGCTGTTCCAGCATTAAGGTGCTGGTTCTGGTGGCGGCGCCGGAAGGGATTGCCGCGCTGGAGAAAGCGCATCCGGATGTTGAGATGTATACCGCATCCATTGACCAGGGCCTCAACGAGCACGGATACATTATTCCGGGGCTCGGCGATGCCGGCGATAAGATTTTTGGTACCAAGTGATTGCATCGATAATAAGAAGCCGACTTTAAGAGTCGGCTTTTTTTTGAATAAAACAAACTCACAGCAACTAATAAACGACTCTTAGAGGAAAACGCTATGACGCGCCGCGCAATCGGGGTGAGTGAAAGACCGCCGCTTTTACAGACTATCCCACTGAGTTTGCAGCATCTGTTCGCTATGTTTGGCGCAACGGTTCTGGTGCCCGTTCTGTTTCATATCAACCCGGCTACCGTTCTGCTGTTTAACGGCATTGGGACATTGCTGTACCTTTTCATCTGTAAGGGCAAAATCCCGGCCTATCTCGGATCGAGCTTCGCGTTTATCTCCCCGGTTCTGCTGCTGCTGCCGTTGGGGTATGAAGTGGCGCTGGGTGGCTTCATTATGTGCGGCGCTCTGTTCTGCATCGTCTCCTTTATTGTCAAAAAAGCCGGCACCGGCTGGCTGGACGTGATGTTCCCGCCGGCGGCCATGGGGGCCATTGTCGCGGTTATCGGTCTCGAACTGGCGGGCGTCGCGGCGAATATGGCCGGTTTGCTACCAGCCGACGGGCAATCGCCGGATAGCAAAACCATCATTATTTCGATGGTGACGCTGGCGGTGACGGTCTTCGGTTCGGTGCTGTTTCGCGGTTTCCTCGCCATTATCCCGATTCTGATTGGCGTGCTGGTGGGCTACGCGCTCTCCTTTGTGATGGGCGTTGTCGACACCACGCCGATTGCCGAGGCGCACTGGTTTGCCCTGCCGACGTTCTACACGCCGCGCTTTGAGTGGTTTGCGATTTTCACCATTCTGCCCGCCGCGCTGGTGGTGATTGCCGAGCACGTCGGCCACCTGGTGGTAACGGCGAATATCGTTAAAAAAGATCTGATCCGCGATCCGGGGCTGCATCGTTCGATGTTTGCTAACGGCCTGTCGACGATGATCTCTGGCTTCTTTGGCTCGACGCCCAACACCACGTACGGTGAGAATATCGGCGTCATGGCGATCACCCGCGTCTACAGCACTTGGGTTATCGGCGGGGCGGCGATTATCGCCATTCTGCTCTCCTGCGTCGGCAAGCTGGCGGCGGCGATTCAGATAATCCCGCTGCCGGTAATGGGTGGCGTTTCGCTGCTGCTGTACGGCGTGATTGGTGCCTCCGGGATTCGCGTGCTGATCGAATCGAAAGTGGACTACAACAAGGCGCAGAATTTGATTCTGACCTCCGTGATCCTGATCATTGGCGTCAGCGGCGCGAAAGTACACATTGGCGCGGCGGAGCTGAAAGGCATGGCGCTGGCGACAATTGTCGGCGTGGGCCTGAGCCTGATTTTCAAACTGATCGGCGTCCTGCGCCCGGAAGAGGTTGTGCTGGATGCGGCCGACAGTACAGAAGTAAAACATTGATCCGACAACCGGGCGGCGATCCCGCCCGGTTCTCTCAAGGCATACTTCGTGATAAACTCTCCGCGTTTTTCTGTAAGCCTATGATGAGGTCCATCTGAACGCACCGGCACAGCTCTCTCTGCCACTGTATCTTCCCGATGATGAAACTTTCGCAAGTTTTTGGCCGGGTGATAATCCTTCTCTTCTTGCTGCCTTACAGAATGTGTTGCGGCAGGAACATAGCGGATACATCTATATCTGGTCACGCGAAGGGGCGGGGCGCAGTCACTTGTTACATGCCGCCTGTGCGGAGCTTTCCCAGCGCGGCGACGCGGTGGGCTATGTTCCACTGGATAAGCGTACGTGGTTTGTACCGGAAGTGCTCGACGGGATGGAGCAGCTTTCGCTGGTCTGTATTGACAATATCGAGTGCGTGGCCGGCGACGAGCCGTGGGAAATGGCCATTTTCAACCTCTATAACCGGATCCTCGAATCGGGTAAAACGCGTTTGCTGATTACCGGCGATTGTCCGCCGCGCCAGCTGAATCTCGGGTTGCCGGATCTGGCGTCGCGCCTCGACTGGGGGCAAATCTACAAGCTACAGCCGCTGTCGGATGAAGATAAGCTGCAGGCGCTACAGCTGCGCGCGCGCCTGCGGGGTTTTGAGATGCCGGAAGACGTCTGTCGTTTCTTGCTCAAGCGGTTAGATCGTGAAATGCGCTCGCTGTTTATGACCCTCGATCAGCTCGATCATGCGTCGATCACCGCGCAGCGTAAATTGACCATTCCTTTCGTCAAAGAGATCCTCAAACTCTAGCCGGGCTGGATCTCTGCTATCGCCCCCAATCCGCGACCCTCGCGTGAAGAGGTCACTCGCTGCGCCATCACGACAAACCGCGATGGCGCATCGGCATCAGTTGACGATTTCCAGAACCTGCTCCGGCGGTCGGCCGATCCGCGCCTGGCCATGGCTGACGACGATCGGGCGCTCCATCAGCTTCGGGTTATCGACGATGGCCTGAATCAGCGCGTCCTCGCTAAGCTGCGGGTCGGCGAGCTGCAGGGTTTTATACAGCTCCTCTTTCTGACGCATCAGTTCGCGGGCGCTGGCCATGCCGAGCATTTTCAACAGCTGGCGCAGGGTGTCTGCATCCGGCGGCGTCTCCAGATAGAGTACGACGTCAGGATCGATACCGTTAGCTTTCAACAGGCTTAAGGTGTCGCGGCTCTTGGAGCAGCGGGGATTGTGATAGATTTTTACCGCGTCGGACATGTCGTCTCCTTACATTTTTTGATACGGGCGGAATCGTTCCTGCAGCTGGCGCAGCTGGTCGATACGCGCGTCGTAGCGCGCCTGCTGCAAACTGCCCAGTTTCACCTGCGAACTGGCGCTGCTCAATAGAGTAATCGCCTGATCGAGCTGGCCGACCAGCGCCATACCTTCTGCGCGTGCCGCCAGCTCCTGGTCACGATGGCCGAGCGCGGCTTCAGCCTGCGCCAGCAGATCCCAACCGTTGCTGTCATCTTTGTAGCTAAAGGTATACCGGTTGAGGATTTTCTCCGCTTCCGCCGCTTGCCCGCCCTGTAAATATGCGTTGGCAAGGTTCAGCTGCAGAACCGGGTTGGTGCGAATTTCGCGGGCATTTTTCAGGCGGTTAATCGCATCGGCCGTTTTCTTCTGTCCGAGATCGATATCGGTTGCCAGGTCGAGATACCACGCGTTCTGCGGATCGGCGCTCAGCAGAGGCTGCAGCGTTTTGCGCGCCAGATCGTAATTATTGCTTTCCATGGCCAGCAGCGCTCGCCCGTACTGGGAGGCGTGCTGTTCGCGGATATTGCCTTTCGCCCACGCGTTCAGCAGATCATCGCCAAGCTTATTTTCCCCGGAGTTATACATTCCCAGGGTTCTGGCCTTGGCGAGGTAAAAATCGGCGGAAGACTGGACAACCACAGGACGCATCTGGTTCGCGCGGTTGCGGGCGTCAGACAGACGACTCTCCGGCAGGGGGTGAGTCAGCAGCATTTCCGGCGGACGGGTCGAGTAGCGCGACTCGTCGAGCAGTTTCCCCATAAAGGCCGGCATCGCCTGCGGATCAAAGCCGGAGCGCTGCAGCACCTGAATCCCGATGCGGTCAGCCTCTTCTTCGTTTTGACGGGTAAAACTGATCATCCCCTGCTGGGTCCCCGCCAGGGTACCGGTGAGCGCCGCCATACCGGCCTGCGGGCTGGCCATCGCCAGCAGAATCGAGCCCAGCGCACCGACCCAGGTCAGCGGGGCGTTGCGTTTTTGATCTTCCATCGCCCGCGCGAGGTGGCGCTGCGTCACGTGGGAGATTTCGTGCGCCATGACCGACGCCAGTTCGCTTTCGGTATCGGAATAGCGGAACAGAGCGGAGTGCAGCACGACATTGCCGCCAAAGAAAGCAAAGGCGTTAATCTGGTCGTTATTAATCAGATAAAAGTGAAAAGGGGTACGAACAGAGTTAGCGTGCGCGACCAGACGCATACCTAATCCATTAATATATTGCACCAGCAGAGGGTCGTTGATGAGCGGCGCGCTACCGCGTAGCTGACGCACATAGTAGTCCCCCATCTGCATTTCCTGGCCAATAGAGAGCGTGCTTCCCGCAGAGGTTCCCATATCGGGCAGGGTATCTGCGGAGTCAGCAAAAGCAGGCAAAATTGAACCCAGCGTCAGCGACGCTATGACGGTTGCCACCAGCGTTTTCTTTAACTGCCTGAACATAACCTCTGTCCTGTAATGTGGGTGTGCCAGTTTGACCGGTTGGGCGGCGTAATGTTCCATTTCCGCGCGTCATGCGAGTTTAGCTGGCGTTGAGGCTATTGAAAATATGATATTCACGCCAGGGGGAATGTTTGTGGCTTTGCTAATAAAAGCGAAGTCTTTCCGGTGACATTTAGATACAATTCCCTCGGTTTTTTTGCCGCTAAGCGCTTCAGGGAAGGGTTTTATGCTTGAGATGTTAATGCAGTGGTACCGTCGTCGGTTTAGCGATCCGGAAGCGATAGCGCTGCTGGTTATTCTGCTGGCCGGGTTCGGGATCATGTTCTTTTTCAGCGGCCTGCTGGCGCCACTGCTGGTCGCCATCGTGCTGGCTTATCTGCTGGAATGGCCGACTGTCAGGCTGGAGCGCGTAGGGCTTTCGCGAACCTGGGCAACTTCGTTAGTGCTGATTCTGTTCGTCGGCGTGTTGTTGCTGATGGCGTTTGTGGTGATGCCCGTCGCCTGGCAGCAGGGCATCTATCTGATTCGCGATATGCCTGGCATGCTCAATAAGCTTTCCGATTTTGCCGCCACGGTTCCGCGCCGTTACCCGGCGCTGATGGACGCCGGTATTCTCGACGCCATGGCGGATAATATGCGCAACCGCGTGCTCACCGTCGGCGATTCGGTGGTCAAATACTCTCTGGCTTCACTGGTCGGTTTACTGACTCTGGCGGTCTATCTGGTGCTGGTGCCGCTGATGGTGTTCTTTCTGCTAAAAGACAAAGAGCAGATGCTGAATGCCGTGCGCCGCGTGCTGCCGCGCAACCGCGGGCTGGCGGGGCAGGTATGGAAAGAGATGAACCAGCAGATCACCAACTATATCCGCGGTAAGGTGCTGGAGATGATTGTCGTCGGCGTGGCAACGTGGATTGGCTTTATCCTGTTTGATCTCAACTATTCGCTGCTGCTGGCGGTGCTGGTCGGGTTCTCGGTGCTGATTCCGTACATCGGCGCCTTCGTGGTGACCATTCCGGTCGTCGGCGTGGCGCTGTTCCAGTTTGGCGCAGGCACGGAGTTCTGGAGTCTGTTTGCGGTGTACCTGATTATTCAGGGGCTGGACGGTAACCTGCTGGTACCGGTGCTGTTTTCCGAAGCCGTCAACCTGCATCCGCTGGTGATTATTCTGTCGGTGGTAATCTTTGGCGGGCTGTGGGGATTCTGGGGCGTCTTTTTTGCGATTCCGCTGGCAACCCTTATCAAAGCGGTGGTGCACGCGTGGCCGGATGGCCTGGCGGTGGAAGACGAGAAATAGTCCGTGGCTGGAAATGCGGAAATGAAAACGGACGCCGGGTCAGTGAATCACGACCCGGCGTCCTGCGTCAGGTCGTGCGTTAGCCGTTTTCTTTCAACCAGTTCAGCACCACATCGTGGTGATTGCTGGTTTTAAAGTTATCAAATACGTGTTCGACTTTGCCGTTGCTATCGATCAGGAAGCTAATGCGGTGAATACCGTCGTAGGTTTTCCCCATAAACGATTTTTCGCCCCAGACGCCAAACTGCTCACACACCTGGTGGTTTTCATCCGACAGCAGCGTGAAGTTCAGCAACTCTTTTTCGGCGAAACGGGAGAGTTTTTCCGGTTTATCGGTACTGATACCCAGGACCTCAACACCCGCTTTTTTTAAGTCATCCATATTATCGCGCAGGCCGCAGGCCTGAACGGTACAACCCGGGGTCATGGCTTTCGGGTAAAAATAAACCAGAACACGCTGTCCCTGGAAGTCGGTCAAATTTACTTCCTCGCCGTCCTGGTCCGGTAAGCTAAATTTCGGTGCAATATCACCGGCTTTCAGTGGATTCATTACTCAAACTCCATCCTGTTCATCATGTTGTGAATAATTAACGATGTTAATACTGCCTTGTGCGTTCAGTTCTGTACATAGGGCTTTGAACGCTTGTTCGATATTTGATGCATTTTGTGTGGCCGGGCTGTGTGCGGTTATCTGAATAAACAACTGCGCTGAATCGTCATCACCGCTGAGCTGGGTACGAGAAACCAGTTCGGCGATGTTCATATTCCACGCGTCAAACAGGGCAGTGAAACGCTCGATAATGTGCGGCGAGTCCGGTACCTCAACCTGGACCCAGACGGTGTTTGGCATGGATTGAGGAGGTCGTGCGGTCGTCCGCTTCATCACGATCAGCAAATCCAGCTCAGCTCCTTTCAGCGGTAGGGTCGATTCGATAAGCGTAATCGCGTTCCATGAACCTGAAAGCAGCATGATAAACGTAAACTCGTCACCAAGCATGGCCAGCCGGCTGTCTTCGATATTACAGCCGCAGCTGCTGACGTGGCGGGTGATAGTGTTCACGATGCCGGGACGGTCAGCGCCCAAAGCGGTAATAACCAGATAGTGTTGTAATGAGGCGGTCAAACCTGTTCTTCCTTCAAAAAGGTGAGGTAACATTAGGAAAGCATAAAAAAAACCGGCATACAACATCCCTGATGGCCTCGGGTCTCTTGCTTTTATTGCGGCACCAAACGTAACATTGAGAATCTTGTCGCACTTCAGCTCTGAGGATGGCCCATGTTCACGGGAAGTATTGTAGCGCTTGTCACGCCGATGGATGAAAACGGTAATGTCTGCCGGTCAAGCCTGAAAAAACTGATTGATTACCATGTCGCCAGCGGAACCTCGGCGATCGTTTCGGTAGGGACTACCGGAGAATCTGCGACCTTAAGCCATGAAGAACATGGCGCTGTCGTGATGATGACGCTTGAACTGGCTGACGGGCGTATCCCGGTCATCGCTGGTACTGGTGCAAATGCAACCGCAGAGGCGATTAGCCTGACCAAACGTTTTAACAACAGCGGCGTTGTCGGCTGCCTGACGGTCACTCCTTATTACAATCGTCCGACCCAGGAAGGGCTGTTCCAACACTTTAAAGCCATCGCCGAACACACCGACCTGCCGCAAATTCTGTATAATGTGCCGTCCCGTACCGGTTGCGACATGCTGCCGGAAACCGTCGGTCGCCTGGCGGAAGTAAAAAATATTATTGGTATTAAGGAAGCGACGGGGAACTTAAGTCGTGTTCATCAGATCAAAGAGCTGGTTTCAGATGACTTTATTCTGTTGAGCGGCGATGATGCCACCGGAATGGACTTTATGCAGCTCGGTGGTCAGGGCGTGATTTCCGTAACGGCGAACGTGGCGGCTCGCGAAATGGCGGATATGTGCCGACTGGCTGCGGAAGGCCAATTTGCGCAAGCTCGCGCAATTAACCAACGTCTGATGCCATTGCATACAAAATTATTTGTCGAACCCAACCCGATCCCCGTGAAATGGGCATGTAAGGCGTTGGGTCTTGTGGCAACCGATACGCTGCGTCTGCCGATGACGCCGATTACCGAACAGGGTACTCAGGCCGTTACCGCAGCGCTGAAGCATGCCGGTTTGCTGTAAAGTTTAGGGAGATTTGATGGCTTACTCAGTACAGAAGTCGCGCCTGACGAAGGTTGCGGGTGTTTCACTGGTCCTGCTTCTCGCGGCCTGTAGTTCCGACTCACGCTACAAACGTCAGGTGGGAGGCGATGAGACTTATCTGCAAGCTACGCCGCTCAGTGAACTGCACGCGCCTGCGGGCATGATTCTGCCGGTTCAGGTTGGGGATTTTAATATTCCGGTTGCGACCAGCGCAGGCGCAGTGGGCAAAGCTCTGGACATCCGTCCCCCGGCTCAGCCTCTGGCACTGGTGAGCGGCGCTCGTACTCAGTTTAACGGTGATACCGCCACGCTGATGGTCGAGAATGGTCGTAGCGGTTCGCTGTGGGCGCAGGTCGCCAGCATCGTACAGTCTAAGAACTATGTCATCACCAAACGCGACGATGCCAGCCAGACGCTGAATACCGACTGGGTTGAGTGGAATCGCCTCGATGAAGACCAGCAGTATCGGGGTCGCTATCAAATCTCAGTGAAACCGCAGGGTTATCAGCAGGCGGTTATTGTGAAGCTGGTGAACCTTGAGCAGGCCGGGAAACCGGTATCCGATCCGGCTTCTCTGCAACGCTATAGTACGTCGATGCTGAACGTCATTTCCGAAGGTCTGGATATGAACGCCACCAGCGCGCAGAACGCGGCGCAGAAAAATGCCGGCGCGACCTTCGATGTGCAGAGCGCTGCCGACGATACGGGTCTGCCCATGCTGGTTGTTCGCGCACCGTTCAACCTGGTGTGGCAACGTCTGCCGGGCGCACTGGAAAAAGTGGGCATGAAGGTAACGGATAGCACCCGCTCGCAAGGCAGCATGGCGCTGACCTACAAGCCGCTGTCTGACAGCAGCTGGCAGGCGCTGGGCGCCAGCGATCCGCAGCTGGTTTCAGGTGATTACAAACTGCAGGTCGGCGACCTCGATAACCGCAGCAGTCTGCAGTTCATCGACCCGAAAGGTCATACGTTGACGCAGTCGCAGAATGACGCCCTGGTAGCCGTATTCCAGGCCGCATTCAGTAAGTAATAAACAGGGCTGGAGCAATCCGGCCCTTTTTAATGTATAGTGACGCAAACGTGTGCGTATACACATCATCCTTCAAATTGTCTCTTTGTTGGCTGCCTTCGTTCATCCCAGTCACTTACTTATGTAAGCTCCTGAGGATTCGCTTAGCCGCCGCCGCGATGCGCTTTGAATGATTTCGTGTACGGGCGGAAACGTATTTTTTGACTTAATATCACTGGAGTGGTGAAAGATGAAAAAGCAAGCTGAGTTGTATCGTGGTAAAGCGAAAACCGTTTACAGCACGGAGAATCCGGATCTGCTGGTCCTCGAATTCCGTAACGATACTTCAGCAGGGGATGGCGCACGCATTGAGCAGTTCGATCGTAAAGGCATGGTGAACAACAAATTTAACCATTTCATTATGAGCAAACTGCAAGAAGCTGGCATCCCGACTCAGATGGAAGCGCTGCTCTCCGATACCGAATGTCTGGTGAAAAAGCTGGAGATGGTTCCGGTGGAGTGTGTGGTCCGTAACCGCGCCGCCGGTTCTCTGGTTAAACGTCTGGGTATTGAAGAAGGCATTGAACTCAATCCGCCGCTGTTTGACCTGTTCCTGAAAAATGATGCGATGCACGATCCGATGGTCAACGAGTCTTACTGTGAGACTTTTGGCTGGGTAAGCAAAAAAAACCTGGCGCGCATGCAGGAACTGACTTTCAAAGCCAACGACGTATTGAAAAAACTGTTTGATGACGCTGGCCTGATCCTGGTCGACTTCAAGCTGGAGTTTGGTCTGTTCAAGGGCGAAGTGGTGCTGGGCGATGAGTTCTCGCCAGATGGCAGCCGTCTGTGGGATAAAAATACCCTCGACAAAATGGACAAAGACCGTTTCCGTCAGAGCTTGGGTGGCCTGATTGAAGCCTATGAAGAAGTCGCCCATCGCCTGGGTGTTAAGCTGGACTAACTCTCCCTTCGCCAGAGGACGATCCCGTCTTCTGGCGCTCTTGTTGTTGTTTCCTGTGGTAATTCTCCTCTTAAGCGCCTACGATCTCTCATATTCGAGAACTTGATGGATTGAGGTGCCTATGCGCTGGCAAGGACGTCGCGAAAGCGACAATGTAGAAGATCGACGTAATGATTCCGGCTCGCCTCTGGGCGGCGGTGGCGGTGGTTTCCGTCTTCCCAGCGGCAAGGGCGGGATCGTCCTGCTGATTATCGTGCTGGTTGCGGGCTATTACGGCGTGGATTTGACCGGCATGCTGACGGGAGAACCGATCGGCCAGCAGCAAACGACGACCCAGCGTTCGGTCAGCCCGAAAGACAATGAAGCCGCCAAGTTTACCTCGGTTATTCTGGCGACAACCGAAGATACCTGGGGACCCATTTTTGAAAAGATGGGGCGTCAATATCCGCAGCCGAAGCTGGTGCTTTATCGCGGCGCTACGCGGACCGGCTGTGGAACCGGGCAATCGGTCATGGGACCGTTCTACTGCCCGGCGGACAGCACTGTCTATATTGACCTCTCTTTCTATGACGAAATGAAGAATAAGCTCGGGGCGGATGGCGATTTTGCTCAGGGCTATGTTATCGCCCATGAAGTCGGCCACCACGTGCAAAAGCTGCTGGGGATCGAATCGAAAGTACGCCAGTTGCAACAGAATGCGTCGCCGACGGAAGTGAACCGCCTGTCGGTGAAAATGGAGCTGCAGGCCGACTGTTTTGCCGGGGTCTGGGGCCATAACATGCAGAAACAGGATGTGCTGGAGACCGGCGACCTGCAGGAAGCCCTCAATGCCGCAGAAGCCATCGGCGACGATCGCCTGCAGCAGCGGAGTCAGGGACGCGTGGTTCCGGACAGCTTCACGCATGGCACCTCTGAACAGCGCTACACCTGGTTCAAGCGCGGTTTCGACAGCGGCGATCCGGCGCAGTGCAACACCTTTGGCCGCGCGCTCTGATCGCGTTCGCCCATGGATAAACTGCTTAGCCTGACGGCGCAGATGGCGCAAGAGGGGATTCGTCGCCTGCTGGTGCTCAGCGGCGACGATGCGTGGTGCCTGCAGCAGGCGCTACTGTTGCGTAAACGGCTGGCCGGCGATGGTTTGTGGGTGGGTCCGCAGCTCATGGAAGAACCCTGTATCTCGCCGGAGGCCCTCAAATCTCTGCTTGGGCGTGAATACCACCACGCCTTCTTTGATGCCCGCGGCGGCTTCGACGCGGCGGCCTTTGCTGCGCTGAGCGGGACGTTGAAAGCGGGAAGCTGGCTTATCCTGCTGACGCCGCCTTTCACCTGTTGGCCGACGCGGCCAGATGCGGATTCTCTGCGCTGGAGCGACGCGCCTGAGCCCATTCCGACGCCCCATTTTGTCCACCGTTTTTGTCAGCGGGTCTGCGCGAACCGTGAGGCGATCGTCTGGCGTCAGAATGAACCGCTGACGCTACCGGACGACGTGCCGCGACCGCACTGGCATCCGGCTGACGGCCATCCTCAGGCCGGACAGGCCGCTATTCTGGCCAGTCTGAGCACGCTCCCTGCAGGCATTGCCGTGGTCACCGCCGAGCGCGGACGGGGAAAATCCGCGCTGGCGGGAATGTTGATTCGTCAGCTGGCGGGCGATGCCATCGTCACTGCCCCGGCGCGCGGCGCAACCGAGGTGATGGCGACGTTCGCTGGAGACGCTTTTCGCTTTATGGCGCCGGATGCATTGCTGGCCAGCAATGCTCAGGCATCATGGCTGGTCGTCGATGAAGCGGCAGCCATTCCCGCGCCGCTGCTTCGCCAGCTGGTCGCCCGTTTTCCTCGCACCTTACTGACCACGACCGTACAGGGCTATGAAGGCACCGGGCGCGGCTTTTTGCTCAAATTTTGCGCCAGCTTTCCCCACTTGCGCCAGTTTAATCTGGTCACGCCCGTTCGCTGGGCTCCGGGGTGCCCGCTGGAAGCGCTGGTCAGCGAATTGCTGCTGTTTGGCGACGAAGCTTTTGCCCATACTCCATCGGGAGAGGTCGCGTTTGCGGCGGTGGAGCAGGACAGCTGGCGGCAACATGCCGGGCTCGCCGAGGCTATGTATCAACTGCTCTCCGGCGCGCATTACCGCACATCGCCGCTGGATTTGCGGCGGATGATGGATGCGCCGGGTCAGCATTTTACCTGCGCCCGCACGGAAAACGGCGTGGCCGGGGCGCTATGGCGGGTGGACGAGGGGGGGCTTGATCCCGCCCTGAGCCGGGCGGTATGGGCCGGCTTTCGCCGCCCGCGCGGCAATCTGGTGGCGCAGTCGCTGGCCGCCCACGGCGGAAGCCCGCTGGCGCCCACGCTACTGGCGCAGCGAGTCACCCGTATCGCCGTGCACCCGGCCCGCCAGCGCGAGGGGCTTGGTCAGGCTCTGGTCGCCCGGGCGGTCGCGCAAAGCGACGGCCTCGATTATCTTTCGGTCAGCTTTGGCTATACGCCGGAGTTAGGGCGCTTCTGGCAGCGCTGCGGTTTTACGCTGGTACGTTTAGGGACCCATCGCGAGGCAAGCAGCGGGTGCTACACGGCGATGGCGCTTTATCCGTTAAGCTCTGCGGGGCACGAACTGGTGCTGCGGGAGTCGCAGCGCCTGGCGCGCGATGAGTTCTGGCTGCGGGAGTGGCGGGAAGCGTTATTTCCGCGGCCGGAGGCGCCAGCAGCTATGCTTACGGAAGACGACTGGCTGGATGTGGCGGGCTTCGCGTTTGCCCATCGCCCGCTGCCGGCGGTGGTTGGCAGCCTGAATCGGCTACTGTTACACACCGGGCTGCCGCTTCCGGCACTTCGCGCCCGTCTGCAGCGCCAGGATGAAGCGGAGATTTGTACCGGGCTGGGTCTGTCCGGACGCAAAGCGCTGTTGGTCAGGCTGCGCGAAGAAGCGGGACTGGCGCTGCTGGACCTGGATGCATCGCGGGCGCAGAGGCTGCGCCAGCAGGTCGGGCAACTGCAATTTTTTTAACTAACTCATTCAGTTAAATGTCATGGTCATATTCCGCGCGCGGCGTAAACTGCCCACGTAAACTAAGGAGACAGCCATGAAACACGACCATTTTATTGTGCAAAGCCCTGCGACACCTGCCCAACAGCTGCTGTTGCTGTTTCATGGCGTCGGCGATAACCCGGTTGCAATGGGGCAAATCGGCAGTCTGTTTGCGCCGCAGTTCCCGGATGCGCTGATCGTCAGCATCGGTGGCGCCGAGCCTTGCGGCCCGCCGCCGGGCCGCCAGTGGTTCTCGGTTCAGGGGGTGACGGAAGAAAATCGTCAGTCGCGGATTGATGCCATTATGCCGACTTTTATTGAGACCGTTCGCTACTGGCAAAAACAGAGCGGCGTCGGCCCGCGGGCGACGGCGCTGATTGGTTTCTCGCAGGGGGCGATTATGTCTCTGGAGAGCATCAAAGCCGAGCCGGGACTGGCATCGCGGGTTATCGCCTTTAATGGACGGTATGCGACGCTTCCGCAGTCGGCGACCACCGCCACGACCATCCATCTGATCCACGGCGGCGAAGATCGCGTTATCGATCTAGCGTGGGCGGTTTCGGCCCAGGAGGCGCTCCAGCAGGCTGGCGGCGATGTGACGCTGGATATCGTCGAGGATCTGGGGCATGCGATTGACGATAGCAGCATACAGTTTGCCCTTGAACGTCTGCGCTATACCGTGCCGAAGCACTATTTTGACGAGGCGTTAAGCGGCAGTACGCCGAAAGACGACGATATTATCGAATTGCTCTAATCGAATATTATCTCGTGAACCTACTCCCCGGATAAGGCGTATCACGCCGCTATCCGGGGGACTCCCGGAGGTGTGGGATTGACTGGGGTCTTACTTCTTCGGCTGGTCGTGCTTCGGCCAGTCGTCGTCATCGTCCCACTTATCGTTACAATCGCGATGGGGCGGCAGCTCCGGCTTATTGGCGAGAAACTTTTTGTGGTCAACGCGATTAAGATCCTTAATCACGTTAATCATGACGCCCACCAAAAATACCAGCACCAGAATCCACCAGTGGTTGATTAGCCATTCCATGTGCGCTTCCTCTTTTCAGGTCGAGGTCGTCAGGCGACCAGTTGTTCCATGATGCGTTGATACATCCGCGCCAGCAGCTGCAGATCGGCGGCGTTAACACATTCATTGATTTTGTGAATTGTCGCATTCACCGGACCCAGCTCGACCACCTGCGCACCCATGCGGGCGATAAAGCGGCCGTCAGAGGTGCCGCCGTTGGTCAGCAGCTGGGGTTTGATCTCATTATAGTGCTCAATGGCATTCACCACCGCTTCGACCAGTTTGCCACGGCTGGTGAGAAACGGCTGGCCAGACAACCACCAGTCCAGGGTATAGCGCAGCTGATATTTATCCAGCAGCTCGACGACGCGGGCTTTGATCATTTCGTCGGTCAGTTCGGTGCTAAAGCGGAAGTTGAACTGAACATACATGTCGCCGGGGATCACGTTATTGCTCCCGGTACCCGCCTGTACGTTGGCTATCTGCATGCTGGTGGGAGGGAAAAATTCATTGCCTTTATCCCACTCGATCCCCACCAGCTCCGTCAGCATAGGGGCCGCGCGGTGCACCGGGTTATCGGCGAGATGCGGGTAAGCGACATGGCCCTGCACGCCGTGAATGGTCAGGTTGCAGGTGAGTGAGCCACGACGACCGTTTTTGACCACGTCGCCGACGACTTCGGTGCTTGACGGCTCGCCGACCAGACAGTAGTCCAGACGTTCGTTACGGGCCATTAGCGCTTCGACGACTTTCACCGTGCCGTTGTGCGCGCTGGCCTCTTCATCAGAGGTGATCAAAAAGGCCAGACGACCTTTATGGTTCGGATACTGGGCGACAAAGCGCTCGGCGGCAACCACCATGGCTGCCAGCGAGCCTTTCATATCTGCCGCGCCGCGGCCGAACAGCATGCCGTCGCGAATAGTAGGTTCGAAGGGCGGGTTAATCCAACGGTCGGCATCGCCGGCCGGAACAACATCGGTATGGCCGGCAAAGGCCAGCGTTTCACCGCGTCCGCGCCAGGCCCAGAAGTTTTGGGTATCGCCGAAATCCATCGGTTCGACGGTAAAACCAATCGCACGCAGGCGTTCAATCATTAACGCCTGACATCCCGCATCATCGGGGCTGAGGGAAGGGCGGCGAATAAGCTGCTGAGCCAGCTCAATGACCGGGCAAGACATAGACTATACCTCGTTAACAAGCTTCTTATAAGTGAGTTCACTGAAACCCAGCAGCATAGGCTGCCCGGGCGCACAGAGCAATGGGCGTTTGATAATTGCCGGCATTTCCAGCATCAACCCGGCGGCAGCATCGGCGTTATTGATACCGGCACGCACGGTTTCATCCAGTTTGCGCCAGGTTGTGCCGCGGGTGTTGAGCAGGGCTTCCCAGCCCAGTTCGGCGATAAAGGTGTTTAACAACTCGCGATCCAGGCCATCGGCACGATAATCATGGAATTGATAGGCAATCTGATTCGCCTCCAGCCAGCGGCGGGCCTTTTTAATGGTGTCGCAGTTTTTGATTCCGTACATCGTCAGCATAATGAAACCTTTTCTTTTTCGTTGATTTAAGCGCTTAACTCAGAAATTTCCGAATACACAGGGCGGTATAAAATAATACGTCAATCGCGTGAATAAATATCCCTTTTTACCCTCGATATAGGCATTGCGCGAATATTAACCAGACGGCTAACGATAACCGGTAAATCACCTGCTGGCGGGGGGTAAAGGAACAGGATATCGGTAGTAGAATTTTTCTGAAAACAGGCTTGATATTGCGAAATGTTGCTATGCATCACATTAAATTAACATTCTCAGGCTCATAGTAGCAGCAAATCCGAGAGATGGTAGCGTAGACGAGGTTATCAGCAATCGCAGCGATAACCTTAACGTGCTTCCTTTCCCAAACCGATTTGCATAAAATTACCCATAATAATAAGAGAGGCTATTATGATTGAACATGAACTAGGGAACTGGAAAGATTTTATTGAAGGTATGCTGCGTAGATAAAATCCTCAATGTGAGCAGAGCAACAGAACGGCTAAAATAATAGCCCGACTGCTGTAAGCAGATAAAAAAGGCGACTATTACGGTCGCCTTTTTGTTATTTCGCGGGCAAGCAACGGGGCGCTCAGGGCCCGGCCGGGTTATTGCGGGCGCTCTTTTTGCGGAAAGCGTCGACGTACTAGTACGAAGAATAGCGGAACGAAGAAAATAGCCAGAATGGTGGCGGAAATCATCCCGCCCATCACCCCGGTGCCGACGGCATGCTGACTACCAGAACCGGCGCCGGTGCTGGTCGCCATCGGCAGGACCCCAAAAATAAAGGCCAGCGACGTCATCAGGATCGGACGCAGACGCTGGCGACAGGCCGACAGCGTGGCGGCGAGTAAATCTTCCCCTTTCTCGTTGAGCTCATTCGCAAACTCAACGATCAAAATGGCGTTTTTCGCCGACAGGCCGATGACCGTCAGCAGACCAACCTGGAAGTACACGTCGTTTTCAAGGCCGCGCATCCAGGTAGCCAGCAGGGCGCCGATAACGCCCAGCGGCACCACCAGCATGACCGAGAAGGGGATAGACCAGCTCTCGTACAGCGCTGCCAGACACAAGAACACCACCAGCAGCGAAATGGCGTACAGCGCCGGGGCCTGCGCGCCGGACAGCCGTTCCTGGTAGGACATGGCCGTCCAGTCGAGCCCAAAGCCGTTGGGCAACTGTCTGGTCAGATCTTCCATGATAGCCATCGCGGTACCGGTACTGATGCCCGGAGCCGCTTCACCGATGATTTCCACCGCCGAGTAGCCGTTATAGCGTTCCAGGCGCGGGGAACCGGTTTGCCAGCGCGAGGTGGCAAATGCCGAGAAGGGCACCATCGTGCCGCTGCTATTGCGCACGTACCACTGATTAATATCGTCAGGCAGCATGCGGTAAGGGGCGGCGGACTGCACGTAGACTTTCTTTACCCGACCGCGGTCCATAAAATCGTTTACGTAGCTTGAGCCCCAGGCGGTCTGCAAGGTGTTGTTGATATCATCAATGGCAACGCCCAGCGCCTGGGCTTTTCGCTGATCGATATCGATCTGCAGTTGCGGGCTGTCGTCAAGGCCATTATGGCGTACCCGGGTCAGCCGCTCATCTTTCGCCGCCAGATCGAGCAGCGTGTCGCGGGCTGCCATGAGTGCCGCGTGCCCGTTGCCGGCGTGGTCTTCAAGCTCCATATCAAAACCGGCGGAACTGCCCAGCCCGCTGATTGCCGGTGGGTTAGTGGCGAAGACGCGCGCCTCGTTAATGTTGTTAAAGGCTTTTGTCGCGCGTTCAATGATCGCAAATGAGGTGCCGGTTTTCGCATCGCGTTCATCCCAGTCTTTCAGGCGGATAAACATGCGCGCGACGTTCTGACCGTTGCCTCCCGGACCAGAACCTACGGTAGCGAAAATCGAAGCAACGTTGGCCTGTTCGTGGCTAAAGAAATAGTCCTCAACTTTTTGCACGACTTTTAAGGTCTGCTGTTGCGTTGCGCCGCTCGGCAATTGCACGGAGGTCAGAAACATGCCGCGGTCTTCCTGAGGCAGAAACGAAGTCGGGAGGCGTAAGAACATAAAGACCATTCCGCCCAACAGCAGCGCGTAGATCGCTATCCAGCGCAGCGAACGGTGAAGAATTTTGCCCACCGCGGTTTCGTAGCGGCTGGCGTTACGGTTGAACATACGGTTAAACCAGCCAAAGAAGCCTTTTTTCCCGTGCTCCTCGCCCTTCTTCATCGGTTTTAGCAAGGTGGCGCACAGTGCCGGGGTGAGGATCATGGCCACGAGTACCGACAGCACCATCGCCGAGACGATGGTAATAGAAAACTGGCGATAAATGGCGCCGGTTGTGCCGCCGAAGAAGGCCATCGGGATAAAGACCGCCGACAGCACCATGGCGATCCCGACCAGCGCCCCCTGAATCTGGCCCATGGATTTTCGTGTCGCTTCACGCGGCGAAAGACCCTCTTCGCTCATGATGCGCTCAACGTTCTCGACCACCACGATAGCGTCATCCACCAGCAGGCCTATCGCCAGCACCATCGCGAACATCGTCAGGGTGTTGATACTGTAGCCGCAGGCAAACAGGATGGCGAAGGTCCCCATCAGAACCACCGGTACGGCAATAGTTGGGATGAGCGTTGCGCGGATATTTTGCAGGAACAGGTACATCACCAGGAAAACCAGCGCGATAGCTTCCAGCAACGTTTTCACCACGTCATGGATAGAGGCCTTGACGAAGGAGGTGGTTTCGTAGGCAATTTTATATTCAAGGCCGTGCGGAAAATACTGCGACAGCTCATTCAGACGATTGAGCACCAGCTCCGCGGTCTGCATTTCGTTTGCCCCGGAGGCCAGTTGCACGCCCAGGCCGGAGGCCGGGTTGCGGTTGTAGCGGCTGAGGTAATCGTAGCTTTCCGCGCCCAGCTCGACTTTCGCCACATCGCCGAGCGTCACCAGCGAACCGTCCGGATTAACCCGCAGCGTAATATCGCGGAACTGCTGCGGCGTTTGCAGCAGCGACTGGGCGTTAATGGTGGCATTGAGCGACTGATTATTAACCGACGGCGTCCCGCCAAGCTGGCCGACCGCAATCTGTGCGTTCTGCGATTTGATGGCGTCGGTGACATCTTTTGCCGTCATCTGTACGCTGGTGAGTTTGGCTGGATCCAGCCAGATGCGCATTGAGTATTGCGAGCCGTAGGCCGTAATGTCGCCAACTCCGTTAACGCGGCTGAGCGGCTCCTGAACATTACTGGCCACATAGTCGGCGATATCCTGCTTATCCATGCTGCCGTCAGTCGAGACGAACGCGATAGTCAGAATGTTGGTATCACCGGTTTTACGTACCGTCACCCCCTGATTTTGCACATCCTGGGGCAGTTTTTTCATTGCCGATTGCAGCTGGTTTTGTACCTGCTGCATGGCTTCGTTGGGGTCCGTTCCGGCGGTAAAGGTCAGCGTAATCGACGCCTGACCCGAAGAGCTGCTCTGGGAAGACATATACATCAGGTTATCGAGGCCGGTCATGTTTTGTTCGATAACCTGGGTGACGGTGTTTTCCAGCGTTTGCGCGGAGGCCCCCGGATAATTGGCGGTAATACGCACGTTAGGTGGCGCAAGATCGGGATACTGCTCAACGGGAAGTGACAAGATTGCGAGCGTGCCGGTCAGACAGAGCAGGATCGCCAGAACCCACGCGAAAATGGGGCGATCGATAAAAAAATTCGCCATCAGAATTGAGACCTCATTGTGTACATTTTTATTACCGCACAGTCTGTGACACTCTATAGGCAACTCCACCGACAAACGTGGAGAAATTAAGGAGATAGTGTAATTTATCGTGTGGCTTTAGCGACACTGTAAATAACTTTCCGACTCTCTGCGCAAAACCCCAACATACCCCGAGTCTGCTTGTCATGGTCAGACTTTTTTCTGCTTGCTTCGTTAAATAAAACGCAATTTCATTTAAGTCAAAGAATTTGATCCAAAACGGGTTATCGCGAGAAAAATAATATTCCGGGCAAATGAACATTGTTCCTGCCCCATTTTGTCGGGTAATAAATAGTCATGCGAATCGAGGGGTTATTAACCGAAGACCGAAGGATACCATGAACCACTTTATTATCAGCGATAGTCGCAAATGCATCGGCTGCAAAGCCTGCGAAGTGGCCTGCGTGATGGCGCACAACGGCGAACAGCACGTCCTGACCCCGCAGCGCTTCTTACCGCGCATAACCGTGATGAAGCACGAGCAAAAACGTAACGCAATAACATGTCGCCATTGTGAAAGCGCCCCCTGCGCCCGTAGTTGCCCGAATGATGCCATTCACCAGATAAATGACAGCGTGCAGGTTGACGAGGAAAAGTGCATCGGCTGTAAATCCTGCATGGTGGCCTGTCCGTTTGGTGTCATGACGATCGTGCTGTTACCGGCGGAGTCGGGGAAAGTGAAAGCCAGCGCGCATAAATGCGATCTGTGCAGCGGCCGTGAAGGCGGGCCATCCTGCGTGCAACACTGTCCGGCGCAGGCGCTGCAGCTGGCGACGGAAGCGACCCTTTCCGCGATGGCCAGACAGCGGCGCCTGAGTACGGCGCGGCTGGATGCGCAGCCGTGGCATGCGCATCCAGTCGATATGCCATTAGCGGAAGCTGTCACCAAAGTCAGCCAGATGGCGGCAACGCCATCGCGCAACGAGGCGGATAAACGGGCCGCAGCGGTCCGTAAGAGGGATTTTGCCGAGATAGTTCAGCCCTTTAACGCCGGACAGGCGCAGCAGGCTTCGGCGCGCTGCCTGCAGTGCGGTGAACACAGTATCTGCGAATGGACCTGTCCGCTGCATAACCATATTCCCCAGTGGATTGAACGGGTACAAGCGGGGGATATCGACGCCGCCGTGGCGCTGTCCCATCAGACCAACTGCCTGCCGGAGATAACCGGCCGCGTTTGCCCGCAGGATCGCCTGTGTGAAGGGGCCTGTACGCTGCGTGATGAACATGGCGCGGTGACCATCGGCAACATCGAGCGCTATATCTCCGACCAGGCGCTGGCGCAAGGCTGGCGGCCGGATCTCTCCCGGGTTGTCGACAGCGGAAAAAAAGTCGCCATTATCGGCGCCGGGCCTGCGGGGCTGGCCTGCGCTGACCGGTTGATCCGAAACGGCGTGCAGCCGGTGGTCTTTGACCGTCATCCGGAAATTGGCGGGTTGCTGACTTTCGGCATTCCGGCCTTCAAGCTGGAAAAGTCGCTGCTGGCCCGGCGCCGGGAGATTTTTACTGAAATGGGTATCCGCTTTGAACTGGAGTGTGAAGTGGGCAAGGACGTGGCGTTAACCACCTTGCTGGCCGGGTACGACGCGGTATTTATCGGCGCCGGAACCTATCGTTCGATGAAAGCGGGGCTGCCGAATGAAGAGGCCCCGGGCGTTTATGACGCGCTGCCGTTCCTGATTGCCAATACTAAGCAGGTTATGGGGCTGAGCGAGAAACCGGAAGAGCCATACATCAATACCCGCGGACTGAATGTCGTGGTGCTGGGGGGCGGCGATACGGCGATGGATTGCGTGCGCACCGCGCTACGTCACGGGGCGAAAAAGGTGACCTGCGCCTATCGTCGCGATGAGGCCAATATGCCGGGGTCGAAAAAAGAGGTGAAAAACGCGCGTGAAGAGGGGGCGGAGTTCGAATTTAACGTTCAGCCGGTGACGCTGGAGCGGGATAGCGACGGCCGGGTTAACGGCGTACGGTTTCTGCGCACCCAACTGGGCGAACCGGATGCGCAGGGGCGTCGCAGCCCATCGCCGCTGCCGGGCAGCGAGTTCGTGATGCCGGCCGATGCGGTGATCATGGCTTTTGGATTCCATCCCCACGGGATGCCGTGGCTGGAGTCCGTCGGCGTACAGCTCGATAGCCGGGGGCGGATTAAGGCCAGCGTCGAGAGCCGCTACCGCTATCAGACCACGCACGACAAAATTTTTGCCGGCGGAGATGCCGTGCGCGGCGCCGATCTGGTGGTGACGGCGATGGCCGAAGGTCGTCATGCGGCGCAGGGGATTATGGATTATCTCGGCGTAAAATCGGCGCTGCTTCACTAACGACAAACCCGGCTGCGCAGCGTAGTATGACAGCGTCATTCCACGCTGCGGGGCCGTATGTCACTCAACATCAACGTTATCAAAGATAAACTCCTCTCTGAAAACTACTTTATTCTGCGCAATATGACCTACGAGCTGACGCGTAGCGACGGCAGCGTGGTCCGTCATAAGCGCGAGGTGTACGATCGCGGCAACGGCGCTACGGTGCTGTTGTATAACCGCCGTAAGCAAACCGTCGTGTTGGTCCGTCAGTTTCGTGTCGCCACCTGGGTCAACGGTAACGAGGACGGAATGCTGATTGAAACCTGCGCCGGGTTGTTGGATAACGACGAGCCCGAAGCCTGTATCCGCAAAGAGGCCATCGAAGAGACCGGATACGAAGTGGGCGATGCGCATAAGCTGTTCGAGCTGTATATGTCTCCCGGCGGGGTGACCGAAATTGTTCACTTCTTTATCGCCGAGTACAGCGATGCGCAGCGTAAAACGCGCGGCGGCGGCGTTGAAGATGAAGATATCGATGTGCTGGAGCTGCCTTTCAACCAGGCGTTGCAGATGGTTGCCAACGGCGAGATACGCGATGGAAAGGCGGTGATCCTGCTGCAATACCTGCAAACATCGGGACTGATGGCGGGGTTATCTGATAAATCTGATTGAGTAACGTGCTGCCGCTGGTGAAGATGACCGCTGTTCTGAGCGTTCTTCTCTGGGGTTGTGCCGCGCATGCTTTATCGGGTTCTTTTTTTTCTGTTTTGCGGTTTGCTACCGACGTCGCGAGCGTGGGCGGCGCCGGTGCAACAGCTATTCGGTGACTGGCTGGTCACCTGCAATAATCAGAATTTCTGCGTCGCCCGCAACGTTGGTCTGCATCATGGGCTGGTGATGACCCTCAGCCGCAGCGCCGGCGCCGTTACCGATGCCAGCCTGCGCATTGAGCTGGGCGGTATCGGTAATCCGGTTGCCGCTCTGGCGCCGATTGCGCCTCGTCTTCTGCTTGACGGTAAACCGCTGGCGTTGACCGATAAACACTGGCAGGTTGCGGATAAGCTGATCAACACCGGGGATAGCGTGACGATCGATGCTTTTCTCCAGCAGGTGCAGGAAGGGCGGGCGATAACCCTGGTTAACGGTCTGCAAAGTGTTTCTCTGCAAGGGCTGAAGGCCGCGTTGCTGTTTATCGATAGCCATCAAAAGCGTGTCGGCAGCGAAACCGCCTGGGTGGGGAAGGGCGAAGGGCCGCCGCTTAGCGTGCCGCCGGCACCTGCGCTGCGGGCGGTTGGCAAGGTCGACTTTTCGCCATCGCCGCTCAGTCGGGAGGAGCTTAATGACCTGATGGATTACGGCAACGAGCGGATGAACAACAGCGCCTGTTCGCTGGACCCTCTCCGCCGCGAGATTCGCCTTACCGCGTTGACGGATGAGAAGGTATTACTGATGGTCAGCTGCGAAGCCGGGGCGTACAACACCATCTGGCTGGCCTGGCTGGTGTCGCGCCAGCAGCCGTATGTGGCCCGTCCGGTCCGTCTGACGCTGCCCTTCCAGCCGCCGGGCAATGCGGAGCGTGATATTGAACTGATTAATGCCAGTATTGATGAGCGACGTCATGAGCTGGTGACGCTGGATAAAGGGCGCGGCCCCGGCGATTGCGGGGTTCAGACCCGCTGGCGCTATGATGGCCAGCGGTTTAGCCTGGTTCGCTATGCGCAGCAGCCGCAGTGCGATAACTGGCAGGGGCCAGATGCCTGGCCCACGCTATGGGTTACCCGTTACATATTTCATCCGCAAGACTGACGATATGCTCGGCGGTGAAGCCAAAGAACGGGAAGAGTTTATCCGCTGGCGCCGATTCACCGTAGCTTCTCATGCCCACGATGGCGCCCTTCAGCCCGACATATTTATACCAGTAGTCGGCGATACCGGCCTCAACGGCAATTCTGGCGCTGACGTTAGCCGGAAGAACCGACTCCCGATATGCCTCATCTTGCGCATCGAAAACATCGGTTGAGGGCAGAGAGACAACCCGCACGTTAACCCCTTTGGCGAGCAGTTTTTCCGCCGCCAGCACGGTTATCTCCACTTCGGAACCGGTGGCTATCAGGATTAAATCCGGTTTACCCCCCGCATCTTTCAGCACGTAGCCGCCGCGGGCAATGTCCTGCACCTGTTGCGGCGTCCGCGCCATTTGCGCCAGATTTTGCCGCGACAGAATCAGCGCGGTGGGACCGGTTTGTCGTTCAATCGCCGCCTGCCACGCGACCGCCGTTTCGACCTGATCGCAGGGGCGCCAGGTACTGAAGTTCGGCGTCAGCCGCAGGCTGGCCAGCTGTTCGACCGCCTGATGAGTGGGGCCATCTTCCCCTAGCCCAATCGAGTCATGGGTATAGACCATTATCTGTCTGGCCTTCATCAGCGCCGCCATGCGCGCCGCGTTACGCGCATATTCGACAAACATCAGGAAGGTGGACGTATAGGGGATAAAACCGCCGTGCAGGGCAATGCCGTTGCCGATCGCCGTCATGCCGAACTCGCGCACGCCATAATGAATATAGTTGCCCGCGACGTCCTCTTTAATGGATGTTGAACCGGACCAGATGGTGAGGTTGCTCGGCGCCAGATCCGCCGATCCGCCCAGCAGCTCCGGCAGAAGCGGGCCATAGGCGTTCAGGGCATTTTGCGACGCTTTACGGCTGGCAATTTTCGCCGGTTCGGCCTGCAGTTGCGCGATGTAATCGTGCGCCGCATCGCCCCAGTTCTCCGGCAGCGCGCCGTCCATTCTGCGTTTCAGTTCCGCCGCCAGGTCAGGATACTGCTGCTGATAAGCGGCGAACCGCTGATTCCACCTCTGTTCTGCCTGCTCGCCGCGCGGCCGGGCGTCCCATTGCTGATAAATCTCTTTGGGGATCTCGAACGGCGGATATTTCCAGCCTAGCTTCTCGCGGGTCAAGGCGACCTCTTTTTCCCCCAGCGCTGCGCCGTGGGACTCTTCCGAACCGGCTTTATTCGGTGAACCAAAGCCGATCACGGTGCGGCAGATGATCAGCGAAGGTTTATCCGTGACGCTTTGCGCCTCGAGAATCGCCTGTTTCACTGCCTGCGGGTCGTGGCCGTCAATATCGCCAATCACGTGCCAGTGATAGGCCCGAAAGCGCGCGGCGGTATCGTCGGTGAACCAGCCGTCGGTTTTACCATCGATTGAGATGCCGTTATGGTCGTAGAAACCGATCAGCTTGCCGAGCCCCAGCGTCCCCGCCAGCGAGCTGGCTTCGTGGGAAATCCCCTCCATCAGACAGCCATCGCCCATAAACACCCAGGTATAGTGATCGACAATGTCATGGCCGGGACGGTTAAACTGCGCCGCCAGGGTGCGTTCGGCAATCGCCATGCCGACGGCGTTAGCCAGCCCCTGACCAAGCGGGCCGGTGGTAGTCTCGACGCCGGGAGTATAGCCGTGCTCCGGGTGGCCGGGCGTTTTCGAATGGAGCTGGCGAAAGTTTTTCAATTCGGCCAGCGGCAGATCGTAGCCGGTCAGATGCAGCAGGCTATACAGCAGCATCGACGCATGACCGTTAGAGAGTACAAAGCGGTCACGGTCGTACCAGTGCGGATTCACGGGATTGTGTTTAAGAAAATCATTCCACAGGACTTCGGCGATATCCGCCATCCCCATTGGGGCGCCGGGGTGGCCGGAGTTGGCTTTCTGTACGGCGTCCATGCTCAGGGCGCGAATGGCGTTGGCAAGTTCTCTTCGGGACATAATGGACTCCTGAAACAAGATGTTGCATGAGTTTTTGTTGCTTGTCGGTCGAGGCGTTGATGGGGTGGATAACTAAAAAGCATAGCAGACGGGACTTTTGTTGCTTTCGCAATCAGGTTACATAAATATTATAAATCGATAACAAATATACCATTGCGATGGCGAGAGTTTGGCGGTGTTCAAAGTTTGAAAAGCCGTCAGGCGAGATACTATGCGCCACCTTAGGGTGGGCACCAGGATAGTCATTACGCACACCCCCTACGACCGATACGTGAAAGGAACAATAAAATGGATGAGCAGTTGAAACAAAGCGCCCTCGATTTCCATGAGTTTCCCGTCCCCGGGAAAATTCAGGTTGTCCCTACCAAGCCTCTGGCCACCCAGCGCGATCTGGCGCTGGCCTACTCGCCAGGCGTGGCGGCACCTTGTCTGGAAATTGAGAAAGATCCGCTGGCCGCCTACAAATATACCGCCCGTGGCAACCTGGTAGCCGTTGTCTCCAACGGTACCGCGGTGCTGGGGCTGGGCAATATCGGTGCGCTAGCCGGTAAGCCGGTGATGGAAGGCAAGGGCGTTTTGTTTAAAAAATTCGCCGGGATTGATGTGTTCGATATCGAAGTCGATGAGCTGGACCCGGATAAATTTATCAATGTTGTGGCGGCGCTGGAGCCCACCTTCGGCGGCATCAACCTCGAAGACATCAAAGCGCCAGAGTGTTTCTACATCGAGCAAAAGCTGCGCGAGCGCATGAACATTCCGGTGTTCCATGACGATCAGCACGGCACGGCCATTATCAGCACCGCGGCGATTATTAACGGCCTGCGAGTGGTGGAGAAAAATCTTTCCGACGTTCGGATGGTGGTATCCGGCGCGGGCGCGGCGGCGATTGCCTGTATGAATTTGCTGGTGGCGCTGGGGATGCAGAAACACAATATCGTGGTCTGCGACTCCAAAGGCGTTATCTATAAAGACCGTGAGCCCCATATGGCAGAGACCAAGGCAGCCTACGCGGTAGAAGATGACGGCAAACGCACGCTGGACGATGTGATTGACGGGGCGGATATTTTCCTCGGCTGTTCAGGCCCGAAAGTGCTGACGCCGGAGATGGTGAAAAAAATGGCCCGCGCGCCGCTGATCCTCGCGCTGGCTAACCCGGAACCGGAGATTCTGCCGCCGCTGGCGAAGCAGGTCCGCGAAGATGCCATCATCTGCACCGGGCGCTCTGACTACCCGAACCAGGTCAACAACGTGCTGTGCTTCCCGTTCATTTTCCGCGGGGCGCTGGACGTTGGCGCTACGGCGATTAACGAAGAGATGAAGCTGGCTGCGGTCCACGCGATAGCTGAACTGGCGCATGCCGAGCAGAGCGAAGTGGTCGCCTCTGCCTACGGCGATCAGGATCTGAGCTTTGGCGCGGAATATATCATTCCGAAACCGTTCGATCCGCGGCTGATCGTCAAGATCGCCCCGGCGGTCGCCAAAGCAGCGATGGACTCCGGCGTAGCCACGCGTCCGATTGCCGACTTTGACGCCTATATTGAGAAGCTCAGTGAGTTTGTCTACAAAACCAACCTGTTCATGAAGCCGATTTTCTCGCAGGCGCGCAAAGAACCTAAGCGCGTGGTGCTGGCGGAAGGCGAAGAGACGCGCGTTCTGCACGCAACCCAGGAGCTGGTGTCGCTGGGGCTGGCAAAACCGATTCTGATCGGCCGTCCGAGCGTGATTGAAATGCGCCTCCAGAAGCTGGGGCTGCAGATCAAAGCCGGTGTGGATTTTGAGATCGTCAATAATGAATCCGATCCGCGCTTTAAAGAGTACTGGGGCGAGTATTACCAGCTCATGAAACGCCGGGGCGTGACTCAGGAACAGGCGCAGAGAGCGGTGATTGCCAATACGACGGTCATTGGCGCAATCATGGTGCACCGTGGCGAGGCGGATGCCATGATCTGCGGTACCATCGGCGACTACCATGAGCATTATGGGGTCATTCAACCGCTGTTCGGCTACCGTGACGGCGTTAGTACCGCAGGGGCTATGAATGCGCTGCTGCTGCCAAGCGGCAACACCTTTATCGCCGATACCTACGTCAATAACGATCCAACGCCGGAGCAGCTGGCGGAAATCACGCTGATGGCGGCGGAAAGCGTGCGTCGTTTTGGTATTGAGCCGCGCGTGGCGCTGCTGTCGCACTCCAACTTCGGCTCTTCTGACTGCCCGTCAGCCAGTAAAATGCGCGAAGCGCTGGAGCGCGTAAAAGCGCTGGCGCCGGATCTGATGATCGATGGTGAAATGCACGGCGATGCGGCGCTGGTAGAAAGTATTCGCCATGAGCGAATGCCGGACAGCCCGCTGAAAGGCTCGGCCAACATTCTGGTGATGCCGAATATGGAGGCCGCGCGCATTAGCTATAACCTGCTGCGCGTCTCCAGTTCGGAAGGGGTGACCGTCGGACCGGTGCTGATGGGAGTGGCGAAGCCGGTACATATTCTGACGCCGATCGCTTCCGTGCGCCGCATCGTCAATATGGTCGCGCTGGCAGTGGTTGAGGCGCAGACTCAGCCGCTGTAGGAGATTTGTCGGGTGGCGCTGCGCTAACCCGACCTACAGGATCGTGCGGGCCTGCAGCAGGATAACGTGAGCCGGGCAAGCCCGTTTTGCGGGATAACGTGACCCGGGCAAGCGAAAGCGCCGCCCGGCATTAAACCTGGCGGTGGTTGAGGCGCAGACTCAGCCGCTGTAGGAGATTTGTCGGGTGGCGCTACGCTAACCCGACCTACAGGATAGTGCGTGCCAGCAGCAGGATAGTGCGGGCCGGGCAGCAGGATAACGTGAGCCGGGCAAGCCCGCTCTGCGGGATAACGTAGGCCGGGCAAGCGAAAGCGCCGCCCGGCATTAAACCTGGCGGTGGTCGAGGCGCAGACTCAGCCGCTGTAGGAGATTTGTCGGGTGGCGCTACGCTAACCCGACCTACAGGATCGTGCGGGCCGGCAGCAGGATTGCGTGAGCCAGCAGCAGGATAACGTGAGTCGGGCAAGCCCGCTCTGCGGGATAACGTAGGCCGGGCAAGCGGAAGCGCCGCCCGGCTTAAATCCACTCGCGGACCTGGATAAACTCACTCAGGGCAGCCTCCGGGCTGCCTTCTTCCGGCTGGTAGTCATACTCCCAGCGCACCAGCGGCGGCATCGACATCAGAATCGACTCCGTGCGCCCGCCGGTCTGCAGGCCAAACAGCGTTCCGCGATCCCACACCAGATTGAACTCCACGTAGCGGCCGCGGCGATAGAGCTGAAAATTCCGCTCGCGCTCGCCATATGGCATGGCTTTGCGCCGCTCAACTATCGGCAGAAAGGCATCCGTATAGCCGTTACCCACCGCCTGCATAAAGGCGAAGGCGTGGTCAAAATCCGGGGTATTCAAATCGTCAAAAAACAGGCCGCCAATTCCGCGCTGCTCGTGGCGATGTTTAAGGTGAAAGTAGTCATCGCACCATTTTTTATAGCGCGGGTACACCTCTTCGCCGAAGGGCTGGCACAGATCGCGAGCCGTGCGATGCCAGTGAATCGCATCCTCCTCAAAGCCGTAGAACGGCGTCAGGTCAAACCCGCCACCGAACCACCACACCGGCTCTGCGCCGGGTTTTTCAGCAATGAAAAAACGCACGTTGGCATGGCTGGTCGGCACATAGGGATTCCACGGATGCACCACCAGAGAAACGCCCATCGCCTCAAAGCTACGGCCGGCCAGTTCCGGGCGATGCGCCGTTGCCGAAGCCGGCATGGCGTCGCCGTGAACGTGGGAGAAGTTCACGCCCGCCTGCTCAAACACGCCGCCATTGCGCAGAACCCGGCTGCGACCGCCGCCACCGCCTTCGCGCTGCCAGCTGTCTTCGACAAATTCCGCGCCGTCAACGGCGCTCAGTGTCTGGCAAATGGTCTCCTGGAGCTGGAGGAGATAGCGTTTTACCTGCTGCGCGTCGGGCTTCATTTACGTCTCTTTGAGTGGGCCTTCTGGTTATCGAACCAGTGGAAGTAGCTGATAATGCCGGAAGCGATCGCGCTGGCGATCTTTTGCCGGAACGCGGTGGTGCCTAACAGTTTTTCTTCGCCCGGGTTGGTGATAAATGAGGTCTCAACCAGTACGGACGGGATTGACGGCGACTTCAATACCACGAAGGCGGCCTGTTCAGTGTTACGGCTATGCAGCTTATGCACCGGCTTAATATTTTTCAGGACATGCGAGCCCAGCGTCAGGCTGTTTTTAATGGTATCGGTCTGCACCAGGTCAAACAGCACCTGCTGCAAAAGATGGTCCTTCGCCGTCGCTTTTTTACCGGCGACCTCATCGGCGCGGTTTTCGCGGTCGGAGAGGTATTTCGCCATGGCGCTACTCGCGCCGCGGTTGGAGAGGGCAAATACCGACGCGCCAGCGGCGCTGGGATTGGTAAAGCCGTCGGCGTGAATCGACATAAAGAGATCGGCGCCGTGCTGGTGGGCAATTTCCACGCGGTCGTACAGCGGGATAAAGGTATCGCCGGAACGCGTCAGGCGCGCATCGATGCCGTTGCTGCGCAGGATGCTGCGGACGTTTTTAGCAATCGCCAGTACGACGTGTTTCTCTTTGGAACCGTTGTGACCGATAGCGCCGGTATCAATACCGCCATGACCCGGGTCGAGCATAACGATACGTTTTGCGCCCGCCTTTTTCGCCGCCGGTTTACTGTGGCCATTGGACGTCGTCAGCGGTTGTTCTTTTGCGATGACCTGCGATGAAACCCCGGAAAGGGTCATGGCAGCCAGTCCTGCTTTCAGCACCTGGCGGCGCGAAGCAAGTATTTTTAAGGGTTTAAAAGTGCTCATTCGGCCTGAATTGCAAACAAGTGGTACCTGGTGTTATATCGTATCGCGTTTCTCGTTACGACCATTCAAAATAAGAATTGTTTTACTTTTCATTTCAATACATGACAGTGCGTATTATGCCATTTTTTCCACTTCATTTCGCCTGATATTGGCTATCCGCTGAAATCGCGCCATAATCGCTGTTTTTAAGCCTGAAAAATGGGGAATACCATGGAGATACGCGTTTTTCGCCAGCAAGATTTCGAAGAAGTGATTACGCTGTGGGAGCGCTGCGAGCTTCTGCGCCCGTGGAATGACCCGGAAATGGACATTGAGCGTAAGGTTAACCACGATGTCAGCCTGTTTCTGGTCGCGGAAGTGAATGGCGAGGTGGTTGGCACGGTGATGGGCGGCTATGACGGTCATCGCGGTTCCGCCTACTACCTGGGCGTGCATCCGGAATACCGCGGTCGCGGTATCGCCAATGCGCTGCTGAACCGGCTGGAAAAAAAACTCATTGCTCGCGGCTGCCCGAAAATTAACATCATGGTTCGCGATGATAATGAGGTGGTGCAGGGGATGTATGAACGACTTGGTTACGAATATGCCGATGTCCTGAGTCTGGGTAAACGTTTGATTGAAGATGAAGAATACTGAGTTTATCCCCTCTGATTTTGATGCCCACGGTCGGCTCAGGCTGCCGTTTCTGTTCTGGTGCGTCCTGCTGCTGCAGGCGCGGACCTGGGTGCTGTTCATTATGGCGGGGGCCTCCCGTCAACAGGGCGATGTGTTACTGAACCTGTTCTATCCCGATCACAATAATTTCTGGCTGGGGTTATTGCCGGGTATTCCGGCGGTAGCGGCGTTTATCGTCAGCGGGCAGCGGCAGCGTTTTCCCCGTCTCTGGCCGCTAATGCGCTGGCTGCTGGTGCTTTCTCAGACGCTGCTGCTGCTCTGGCAACCGCTGCTATGGCTGAGCGGCGAGTCGCCATCGATGCTGACTATCGGCCTGCTGGTCGCCGATCTCTATGCCTTCTGGTGGCTGTTAGCCAGCCGTCGGCTCAAAGCCTGTTTTCAGGAAGATCGGGTTTAACGGCACTTTTTGCCGATCCTGCACTCCAACAGGCGTCAAATAAACAAGAAAGGATCGTGTCATGAAATCGCTACGTTTACTTCTCTGCGCGCTACCGCTGGCATTAACCGGCTGCTCCACGATGAGTGCGGTTAACTGGTCAGCAGCCTATCCGTGGAACTGGTTTGGTTCCTCAATGGAAGTGACCGAGCAGGGCGTGGGTAAACTGACGGCGGCAACGCCGCTCAATGAACAGGCCATCAGCGATGCGCTTGGCGGGAGTTATCGCCTGCGCAGCGGCATGAAAGCGGCCAACGGTAATATCGTGCGCTACTTTGAGGCGCTGAAAGATGACAAAGTCGCGATGACCATTAACGGCGACGGGGGAACCATCAACCGTATCGAAGTGCGGGATAGCGAGATTAAAACGGAGCGCGGCGTTCAGGTTGGCACTCCGTTTAGCGAGCTGTACAGCAAAGCCTTTGGCCATTGTCAGAAAGGCGCAAGCGATAATGGCACCGTGGTGGAGTGCAAGGCGGACGGCAGTCAGCATATCAGCTACGCCTTTACCGGCCACTGGAATGGTCCGGAAGAGCTGATGCCTTCCGACGACACGCTGAAAAACTGGAAAATCAGCAAAATTATCTGGCGCGGCTAATTTGATCTGAAGGGACACGGCACAGGGAAAAAACGGGTACAATAGCGCGATAAAAGTGCCACAGTGTTGTGGTTGTATCATTTCAGGAGGAGCGATGTCTCAGGTTCAGAGCGGCATTTTGCCGGAACATTGCCGTGCGGCGATTTGGATTGAAGCCAATGTCAAAGGGGACGTCAACGCCCTGCGCGAAGCCAGCAAAGTCTTTATTGATAAATTAGCGACCTTTCAAACGCAATTTCCGGATGCGCAGCTGGGCGCCGTGGTGGCTTTTGGCAATAACGTCTGGCGCCAGCTGAGCGGCGGTGTCGGTGCCGAAGAGCTTAAAGATTTCCCGGTATACGGCAAGGGTCTGGCGCCATCCACCCAGTACGATGTCCTGATTCATATCCTCTCCGCGCGTCATGAGGTGAATTTCTCCGTTGCCCAGGCTGCCGTGGCGGCCTTTGGCGATGTGATTGAAGTGCAAGAAGAGGTTCACGGTTTCCGCTGGATTGACGAGCGCGACCTGAGCGGTTTCGTCGACGGCACGGAAAACCCGGCCGGTCTTGAGACTCGTCGTGACGTGGCGATTATCAAAGATGGCGTGGATGCCGGCGGCAGCTATGTGTTCGTTCAGCGCTGGGAGCATAACCTCAGGCAGTTGAATCGCATGAGCGTGCCGGATCAGGAAATGATGATTGGCCGCACCAAAGAAGCCAACGAAGAGATTGATGGCGACGACCGCCCGGCAACCTCGCACCTGAGCCGCGTCGACTTAAAAGAAGACGGCAAAGGGCTGAAGATTGTACGTCAGAGCCTGCCTTACGGTACCGCCAGCGGCACACACGGCCTCTATTTCTGCGCTTACTGCGCGCGTATCCACAACATTGAACAGCAGCTGCTGAGCATGTTTGGCGATACCGATGGTAAACGCGACGCCATGCTGCGCTTTACCAAACCGGTGACCGGCGGCTACTACTTCGCTCCGTCGCTGGATCGTATTCAGGCGTTGTAACCTTTCCCCTCACCCTGAGCCTCTCCCGGACGGGAAAGGAGCGGGGTGAGTCGCTTTCGGCAAAGCTTTGCCAACTGCTTATTCTCTTTTCGACTTCCAAATCGCCAAACGGTATATAAAACCGTTACTCCTTTCATCGCCGTTATAAATATGATGATCAGCAGAAAATCATCAAATTGATAAGGGTGCGCAATGGCAGTTAAATCACTGAACAAAGGATATCTGGCACTGGCTGCTTCGATGCTGCTGGTTGCGCAGGCGCAGGCGACTGAGCTGCTGAACAGCTCTTATGATGTCTCCCGTGAGCTGTTTGCTGCCCTTAATCCGCCGTTTGAACAGCAGTGGGCGAAAGATAACGGCGGCGATAAGCTGACTATCAAACAATCTCATGCCGGCTCGTCTAAACAGGCGCTTGCTATATTGCAGGGCTTAAAAGCCGATGTGGTGACCTATAACCAGGTGACAGATGTACAGATCCTGCATGACAAAGGCAATCTGATTCCCGCCGACTGGCAAAGCCGTCTGCCGAACAACAGCTCGCCGTTCTACTCCACCATGGCGTTCCTGGTGCGTAAGGGGAACCCGAAGAATATTCATGAGTGGAGCGATCTGGTGCGCCCGGACGTGAAGCTGATTTTCCCGAATCCGAAAACGTCCGGCAACGCGCGCTATACCTATCTGGCGGCATGGGGAGCCGCAGATAAAGCCGACGGCGGTGATAAAGCGAAAACCGAACAGTTCATGACCCAGTTCCTGAAAAACGTCGAGGTGTTTGATACCGGCGGTCGCGGCGCGACCACCACCTTCGTTGAACGTGGACTCGGCGATGTGCTGATTACCTTTGAATCGGAAGTGAACAATATTCGCAAACAGTATGAGGACCAGGGCTTCGAAGTCGTCGTGCCGAAGGTCAATATTCTGGCGGAGTTCCCGGTTGCCTGGGTGGACAAAAACGTCAAGGCCAACGGGACTGAGAAGGCGGCAAAGGCTTATCTGAACTGGCTCTACAGCCCGCAGGCGCAGACCATCATCACCGACTATTACTATCGCGTGAATAACCCGAAGGTAATGGATTCGCTGAAAGATAAATTCCCGCAGACCGAACTGTTCCGCGTCGAAGACCAGTTTGGCGCCTGGCCAGACGTGATGAAAACCCACTTTGCCAGCGGCGGCGAGCTGGACAAACTGCTGGCGGCGGGGCGTAAGTAATGTTTGCTGCTGCATCTAAGCGCGTGCTGCCGGGGTTTACCCTGAGCCTCGGCACCAGCCTGCTGTTTGTCTGTCTGATTTTACTGCTCCCCCTGAGTGCGCTGGTGATGCAACTGGCGCAGATGACCTGGAGTCAATACTGGGATGTCGTCACCAACCCGCAGGTGGTGGCGGCCTATAAAGTGACCCTGCTGTCGGCGTTTGTCGCCTCAATTTTTAATGGCGTATTTGGCCTGCTGATGGCGTGGATTCTGACGCGCTATCGTTTTCCGGGCCGTACGCTGCTTGATGCGCTGATGGATCTGCCGTTTGCCCTGCCGACGGCGGTTGCCGGTCTGACTCTGGCTTCCCTGTTTTCGGTTAACGGTTTTTACGGCGAGTGGCTGGCGAAGTTTGATATCAAGGTGACCTATACCTGGCTCGGTATCGCGGTCGCCATGGCCTTTACCAGCATCCCCTTCGTGGTACGTACCGTACAGCCGGTACTCGAAGAGCTGGGGCCGGAATATGAAGAAGCGGCGGAAACCCTGGGCGCCACCCGCCTGCAGAGTTTCCGCAAAGTGGTGCTGCCTGAGCTCTCTCCGGCGCTGTTGGCCGGGATTGCGCTATCGTTTACCCGCAGCCTGGGCGAATTCGGCGCGGTGATTTTTATCGCCGGCAACATCGCATGGAAAACCGAAGTCACCTCGCTGATGATTTTTATTCGTTTGCAGGAGTTTGATTACCCGGCGGCGAGCGCGATTGCATCGGTGATCCTGGCGGCTTCGCTGCTGCTGCTGTTTTCCATCAACACCCTGCAAAGTCGCTTCGGTCGACGTGTGGTAGGTCACTAATGGCGGAAGTTACTCAATTGAAGCGTTATGATGCTCCCCGCATCAACTGGGGGAAATGGTTTCTGATTGGCACCGGAATGTTGGTTTCCGCCTTCATTCTGATCGTGCCGATGGTCTACATCTTCGTCCAGGCCTTCAGCAAAGGGCTGATGCCGGTGCTGCAAAATCTGGCTAACCCGGACATGCTGCATGCAATCTGGCTGACGGTGATGATTGCGCTGATTACCGTACCGGTTAACCTGGTTTTCGGTACGCTGCTGGCATGGCTGGTGACGCGTTTTAACTTCCCAGGCCGCCAGCTGCTGCTGACGCTGCTGGATATTCCTTTTGCCGTCTCGCCGGTGGTGGCGGGTCTGGTCTATCTGCTGTTCTACGGTTCCAACGGCCCGCTCGGCGGCTGGCTGGATGCGCATAACCTGCAAATTATGTTCGCCTGGCCGGGCATGGTGCTGGCCACCATCTTCGTTACCTGCCCGTTTGTGGTACGTGAGCTGGTTCCGGTGATGATGAGTCAGGGGAGTAACGAAGATGAAGCGGCGATTCTGCTCGGCGCCTCCGGCTGGCAGATGTTCCGCCGGGTGACTTTGCCGAATATCCGCTGGGCGCTGTTGTATGGCGTGGTGTTGACCAACGCGCGCGCTATCGGGGAGTTCGGCGCCGTTTCAGTGGTTTCGGGCTCGATTCGCGGTGAAACCCTGTCGCTGCCGCTGCAGATTGAATTGCTGGAGCAGGATTACAACACCGTCGGTTCCTTTACCGCCGCCGCTCTGCTGACGTTAATGGCTATTTTGACCTTGTTTTTAAAGAGTATGTTGCAATGGCGTCTGGCCAATCAGGAAAAACGCGCGCAACTGGAGGGGAATCATGAGCATTGAGATTGTCAATATTAAGAAATCTTTTGGACGCACTCAGGTGCTGAATGATATCTCTCTGGATATCCCTTCCGGACAGATGGTCGCGCTGCTGGGGCCATCCGGCTCCGGCAAAACCACGCTGCTGCGTATTATTGCCGGCCTGGAGAATCAATCCAGCGGCCATATTCGTTTTCATGGCACCGACGTGAGCCGCGTTCACGCCCGTGACCGTAAAGTGGGCTTTGTTTTCCAGCACTATGCGCTGTTCCGTCATATGACGGTCTTTGAGAACATCGCTTTTGGGCTGACGGTGTTGCCGCGCCGTGAACGTCCGAACGCCGCCGGGATCAAAGCGAAAGTCACCCGGCTGCTGGAAATGGTGCAGCTGGCTCATCTTGCCGATCGCTACCCGGCGCAGCTTTCCGGCGGTCAGAAGCAGCGCGTGGCGTTAGCACGTGCGCTGGCCGTGGAGCCGCAAATTCTGCTGCTCGATGAACCCTTCGGCGCGCTGGACGCTCAGGTGCGTAAAGAGCTCCGTCGCTGGCTGCGTCAACTGCATGAAGAGCTGAAGTTTACCAGCGTATTTGTGACCCATGACCAGGAGGAAGCGATGGAAGTAGCCGATCGCGTGGTGGTCATGAGCCAGGGCAATATCGAGCAGGCCGATGCGCCGGAACAGGTCTGGCGTGAACCGTCCACCCGCTTTGTCCTGGAGTTTATGGGCGAGGTTAACCGCCTGAAAGGGATTGTGCGCGGCAGTCAGTTCCATGTCGGCGCCCATCGTTGGCCGCTGGGGTATACCCCGGCTTATCAAGGGCCGGTGGATCTGTTCCTGCGCCCGTGGGAAGTGGATATCAGTCGCCGTACCAGCCTCGATTCACCGCTGCCGGTCCAGGTACTGGAAGCCAGCCCGAAAGGGCACTACACCCAATTAGTTGTTCAGCCATTGGGGTGGTATGACGAACCGCTGACCGTCGTGCTGCCGGGCGATGTCGCGCCGTATCGCGGTGAGCGACTGTTCGTCGGCTTACAGAATGCGCGACTGTATAACGGCAATCAGCGGATAGAGCCGCGCGAGGATATTGCTCTGGCGGAGTCAGCCTGATAGTTTATTGAATATGTTTATCGCCCGGTGACGCTGCGCTTACCGGGCCTACAGTTATCACTACGTCTTGTAGGCCGGGATCGCTGCGCGCAACCCGGCTTTTTTATTGAGTAAAAATCGTGAATACACTTGAACACACTATCGGCAATACCCCTCTGGTCAAGCTTCAGCGCATGGGACCGGACAACGGCAGTGAAATCTGGGTCAAACTGGAAGGCAACAACCCGGCGGGTTCAGTCAAGGACCGCGCCGCGCTTTCAATGATCGTTGAAGCCGAAAAACGCGGTGAAATAAAGCCCGGCGATGTCCTGATAGAAGCCACCAGCGGGAATACCGGTATCGCGCTGGCGATGATTGCCGCGCTGAAAGGCTATCAGATGAAGCTCCTGATGCCGGACAACATGAGCCAGGAGCGCCGCGCAGCGATGCTGGCCTACGGTGCCGAACTGATTCTGGTCACCAAAGAGCAGGGGATGGAAGGCGCGCGCGATCTGGCGGCGGAAATGGCTCAGCGCGGCGAAGGGAAACTGCTGGATCAGTTCAATAACCCCGACAACCCTTATGCGCATTACACCACCACCGGGCCGGAAATCTGGCAGCAGACCGCCGGGCGAATCAGCCATTTTGTCTCCAGTATGGGCACCACCGGCACGATTACTGGCGTGTCCCGTTTTCTGCGTGAACAGGATAAGCCGGTGAGCATCGTGGGACTGCAGCCGGAAGAGGGCAGCAGCATTCCGGGGATTCGGCGCTGGCCGGCAGAGTATATGCCGGGAATTTTTAATGCTGCGCTGGTTGATGCGGTGCTGGATATTCATCAGCAGGACGCGGAAAACACCATGCGTATGCTGGCAGTGCGGGAAGGGATTTTTTGCGGCGTCAGCTCCGGCGGCGCGGTAGCCGGCGCGTTACGTATCGCGCGTGAAAACCCCGGCGCGGTCGTGGTGGCGATCGTCTGCGATCGCGGCGATCGCTACCTGTCTACCGGGGTGTTTGGCGAAGAGCACTTTAGCCAGGGGGCGGGCATTTAACGGGCAGGCGAGTCCAGCAGGTCGGTACCGTAGGAGTTATCTACGGTACACAGCCAGCGCTGCTCCTGGCGGCGAAAAACATAGGTGGCGCGGCGCGTGACCTGGGTGGTTCCCCCCTCCGTCGTCGGGATATCCAGCCGGGTTTCCATAATCACCAGCGCAGTGTCGCCGCCTTCCAGTATCTCCATCCTGCCTTGCGTCACCACCAGCCGGTGCTGAAAGTAGTCGGCAATGGCGAGAAAGGCTTTACGGATGTTCTCCTTGCCTTTCACAACCTGTTCCGGCGTCACCACCAGCAGGGCATCCTCGGCGTAATAGTCCATTAACGTCTCGTAGTCTTCCTGCGATATTGCGCGGTCACACGCTTCAATGACGGCTTTGAGCGGCGGGTTTACCATGAATGCCTCCGGGGTTAGCGTAGAAAATGGGTCAGCAGATTAGCGAGAAATGCCCACCGCTTCTGGCTCATCTCGCGATAATCCTGGCAGCGCATCTCCTGTGCGGAACGGATAAAGCGCTGGCCACTTGCGTCAGAGCTGTAGAACAAGGTGTAAGTCATCAGCCAGGCGCTCAATCTCATCATCGCTTAACGTCCCCGGCGATAGCCGAAGACCGTTCGATGGCGTACGAATACCGAACGCTTCCCCTTCGCGGACTAACCAGCCGGCGCGCGCTAAGCGCAAAGCTATTGGCTGACTCGGCTCCGTTAGCGGTAGCCAGAAATTGAGGCCATCTCCCGGCGGGTAAGAGGGAAAACCGCGCTGGGCCAGGGCGGCGGCCAGTTTTTCATTCTGCCGACGATAATGGCGTCGACTCTCCGTCAGCGAGGCGCTAAAGACGCTATCATTCAGGCAGGCAAAGGCAAAACCCTGCAGCAGATGACTGACCCACTGGCTTCCGGCATTGAGCCGTAGACGTAGCGCAGTCGAGGTGGCGCTGTCGCTGGCGACAAACGCCAGGCGCAGGTCCGGCCCAAGCGTTTTTGACAGGGAGCGTACCAGCGCCCAGCGCTGAGTGGTGGCGGGCAGAGGGGAGTACCAGGGCGTTGCCGATAACAATGCGAAGTGGTCATCAATAATCACCAGTACCTGCGGGTAGCGAGTCAGAATCTCGCGAACAGCCGCGGCTCTGGCTTCACTGAAGCTACAGCCGGTCGGGTTGTGCGCACGCGGGGTCAAAATGACGGCTCGCGCGCCGCTGCGTAAAGCCTGTTCCAGCCCGTCAGGCAATATCCCTTCTTCGTCGACGGCTACCGGGCAGGCATTAAATCCGGCGTAGCGCAGCATATTGATACTGCTGAGGAAGCAGGGGTCTTCAACCACAACGTTATCGCCGGGCAGAAGCAGGGCGCAAAGCAACCGCTCCAGCGCGTCGATGGCGCCGCTGGTCAGGTTAATCTCCGCATGGATTCCCAGATCCTGGTGCATCCAGCGCTGTGCCCAGGCCGCCAGATTCGGTTCCACGGCAGCATCGCCGTACAGGTGTGGGGTCACCGAGAGCTGATTCAGGTAGCGAGCGAGATCCGGCAGGCGGCGGGGATCCGGGTTGCCGCCGGAGATGTCTCTGAGGGGGGAAGAAGGATCTCCGCCTTCCTGCGCCAGGGGGGCATTCGCCGATTTAATGACGGTACCGTTGCGCCCCTGACTGACGGCCAGTCCGGAGGTGACCAGCCGTTTATAGACCGCAGCGACGGTGTTGCGGTTAACCGTCAGTTCAGCAGCCAGCTCACGCACCGGAGGCAGCGTTTCTCCGGGTTTTAATACTCCGCTTTGGATCAGATGGCGGATGTTATCAAAAATTTCACCGGCGGTTTTTCCAACGATCATTATTGACCTATGACAAAATGGATTTTAGCATAGGACGAATGATAATCAGAGTATGACCCGCTGTCCAGCGGAGGGAGAAGGGATGGGCCAACAAGACGAAATACAATCAGTGCTCTTCAACGACAAGAGCCGGGCGCTAGAGGTCGACATCGTCGCCGTGCAATCGCAGGTCGTGTACGGCAGCGTCGGTAACAGTATCGCGGTGCCGGCCATTAAGCAGCATGGACTGCGGGTGATGGCCGTGCCGACGGTGTTATTCAGTAATACGCCACACTACGATACGTTCTATGGCGGCGTGATTCCGGAAGCGTGGTTTGTGGGCTACCTGCAGGCGCTGGAAGAGCGTGACGCGCTGCGCGAATTACGGGCGGTGACCACGGGTTATATGGGCAGCGCGGTACAGATAGAACGTCTGGCGCAGTGGTTACGCCGGATCCGCGAATCTCACCCGCAGCTCTGTATTCTTGTTGATCCGGTCATTGGCGATGTCGATAGCGGGATTTACGTGAAGGCGGAAATTCCGGATGCCTATCGTACTCATCTGCTGCCGTTGGCGCAGGGGATAACGCCTAACTTGTTCGAGCTGGAAACGCTGAGCGGGATGCCCTGCCGTCATCAGCAGGAGGCCATCGCTGCCGCACGCAGTCTGCTATCCGACTCGCTGAAGTGGGTGGTGATTACCAGCGCTCCGGGGATGGACAGCACAACGATTAACGTTCTGGTGGTGACGGCTGATTCGGTTGAGGTGGTGGTTCATCCACGGGTTGAAACGGACCTGAAGGGAACCGGCGACCTGTTTTGCGCCGAGCTGATTAGCGGCCTGCTATCGGGGCTGGCGCTGGGCACGGCGACGAAGGCTGCTGCGCAGCGCGTGCTGGCCGTCATGACCTGGACCGATCGGCAGGGGTGCGATGAGCTGATCCTGCCACCGCTGGAGGTGAGCGCATGAAGAGCTATCGTTTAGTCGTACGTCAGCAGGGGCGTATTGTCGGTTATTTTGATACCACCGGTCATGATGCCCTGGAGGATGTCTGCGTAGCCCGGTCGCTGTTTGGCGTGACAGGAGGATACCAGTGCGAACTGTTGGTTTCAGATAGCGAACGGCGGATTCTGGAAAGTGGGCCGGAGGGGATGAAGGTGCTCTCCCGGGAGAAATACTTTCAGCCGGTAAAATCGATCCTATAGAAAAATGGCGCCAAAAGGCGCCATTTTTTCTGCGGCAAGAATTACTTCTTGATGCGAATAACCGGGGTTTCACCCACGGTCACGCTACCGGACAGTTTGATCAGTTCTTTGATCTCATCCATGTTGGAGATAACAACCGGAGTCAGAGTTGACTTGGCTTTCTCTTCCAGCAGCGGCAGATCGAATTCGATGACCGGGTCACCGACTTTCACACGCTGACCTTCTTCGGCAATGCGTTTGAAGCCTTCGCCTTTCAGTTCAACGGTATCAATACCGAAGTGAACAAACAGCTCAATGCCGCTATCAGATTCAATAGAGAATGCATGGTTGGTTTCAAAGATTTTACCGATGGTACCGTCTACCGGCGCAACCATTTTGTTGCCGGTAGGTTTGATGGCAATGCCATCACCCACAATTTTTTCCGCAAAAACCACATCCGGCACGTCTTCGATGTTGACGATCTCGCCAGAGAGCGGAGCAACAATCTCAATAGTTCCGGAGTCTTTTTTGTCATCAGAAACCAGAGATTTCAATTTATCGAACAAACCCATGATCTTCTCCTAAGCAGTAATTTGGGCCGCGCATCTCGTGGATTAGCAGATTGTTTTTTCTTCAATGAACTTGTTAACCAGCGTCATTAACTCGTCCGTTGTCGGTTGAGCAAGAGCCTGCTCTGCTAATACTTTCGCATCTTCGAAGTTCGTGTTACGAATAATCTTCTTGATACGCGGGATGGAAATGGCGCTCATAGAGAATTCGTCCAGACCCATACCCAGCAACAGAAGTGTAGCACGTTCATCGCCCGCAAGCTCACCACACATGCCAGTCCATTTGCCTTCGGCATGGGAAGCATCAATAACTTGCTTAATCAGCGTCAGAACAGATGGCGACATTGGTTGGTAAAGATGTGAAATCATATCATTACCACGGTCAACTGCCAGAGTATATTGCGTTAAATCATTGGTTCCGATACTAAAGAAATCCACTTCTTTCGCTAAATGACGGGCAATCGTTGCCGCTGCCGGTGTTTCAACCATCACGCCGACTTCGATTTTTTCGTCGAATGCTTTACCTTCGTCACGCAGTTCCTGTTTGTAGATCTCAATCTCTTTCTTCAGCGCGCGCACTTCTTCAACAGAGATGATCATCGGGAACATGATGCGCAGCTTACCGAACGCAGAGGCGCGCAGGATGGCGCGTACCTGGTCACGCAGGATCTCTTTACGATCCATCGCGATACGCACGGCACGCCAGCCCAGGAACGGGTTCTCTTCTTTCGGGAAGTTCATGTACGGCAGCTCTTTATCGCCGCCAATGTCCATGGTACGAACGATAACGGCCTGCGAACCGCACGCTTCGGCAACCGCTTTATAGGCGGCAAACTGCTCTTCTTCAGTCGGCAGCGCATCGCGGTCCATGAACAGGAATTCGGTACGGTACAGACCTACGCCTTCCGCGCCGTTGCGCTCTGCGCCATCGACGTCACGGACGGTACCAATGTTGGCGCAGACTTCAACCTGATGTCCGTCCAGCGTAATCGCCGGCAGATCTTTCAGTTTGGCCAGCTCCGCTTTCTCTTCAGCGACCTGGACCTGCAGTTTACGCAGTTCTTCGATTTGTTCGTTGGTCGGGTTAACCAGAACCTGGTTATTCACCGCATCAAGGACCAGATAATCGCCGTTTTTCACCTGGGTGGTGACGCTACCGGTGCCCACGATGGCAGGCAGTTCAAGGGAGCGCGCCATGATAGAGGTGTGGGAGGTACGGCCGCCGGCGTCGGTGATGAAGCCCAGCACCTTGTTCAGGTTCAGCTGTGCGGTTTCTGACGGAGTCAGATCGGCGGCAACCAGAATAACTTCTTCCTGAATCGCGCTCAGATCGATGATAGCCAGACCAAGGATGTTGCGCAGCAGGCGCTTACCGATGTCACGTACGTCAGCCGCACGTTCTTTCAGGTATTCATCATCCAGCTCTTCCAGGGCAGTGGCCTGACCTTCGATAATCTCATTTGCTGCCGCATCGGCAGTCATCTGCTTATCTTTAATCAGGGCTATGATTTCCTGCTCAAGCTCCTCATCTTCCAGCAGCATGATGTGCCCTTCGAAGATGGCTTCTTTTTCTTCACCGAAAGTTTCACCAGCTTTGGTTTTGATGACCTCCAGCTGGGCGGAGGCCTTGGCGCGGCCGCTCAGGAAACGTTCGACTTCCTGATCAACCTTATCGGCAGAAATTTTCTTCCGGTCGATGACAATTTCGTCTTCTTTCAGCAGGAGAGCCTTACCGAAAGCGATACCCGGGGATGCTAAAATGCCTGAAATCATAACCTTACCTTACTTGTGACTGATATTAAAAAGAACCCGTGAACTTATTCGAGTTCAGCCATCAGTTTTACCAGATGCTCAACTGCTTTCTGCTCATCTTCGCCTTCAGCGGAGATGGTGACGACGGTACCCTGAGTCAGACCCAGAGTCTGCAGTTTGAACAGGCTTTTGGCGCTGGCGCTTTTGCCGTTGGAGGTTACAGTGATCTCAGAAGTGAAGCCTTTTGCTTCTTTAACAAACTGAGCAGCAGGGCGGGTGTGCAGACCGTTCGGAGCGGTAATGGTAACTTCTTGCTGGAACATTATATTTCCCCAACTTATAGGTTTAGTGTTGTGGACCTAAAGTCTAGCCTAACGGCAAGGCTTTAGCCTGTATTGTTAGCGTCGGCACTACGTGTCTGGCTAAGTTGTCAGCAGCATATTCGCTGTGCAGACCATCTGGCCGTGGACGTCTGGCACGTCATTAAACATTATGCAGCGAAAGGAAGTCTTGAACCAAATCATAAAATCGATTCAGCTTATGGAAATCCAATTATGAATAATTTCGCGCATCAAAATAAATGTGTTGGTTAAATACCAGACCCTACGCGGTGAATCAATGCCAGGAGGGGTAAAACTTTGACGTATGCCACAAAAAAGCACCTGGAAAGGTGCTTTTTTACACAATATTAACGAGCTGGCATCACTGTTGCAGTTCTTTCTCGGTGAAGAGATCGGCAAACAGCGCGGTGCTTAAATAACGCTCACCCGAGGACGGTAGGATAACCACAATATTCTTATTGGTAAAGGCCTCATCTTCCTGGAGCTTAAGTGCGGCAGCGACGGCCGCGCCGGATGAGATACCGGCCAGAATGCCTTCTTCATCCATCAGACGACGTGCGGTAGAGATGGCTTCTTCGTTGGTGATAGCCACCACTTTATCAACCAGTTTCAGATCAAGGTTGCCCGGAATAAAGCCGGCGCCGATACCCTGAATTTTATGCGGACCTGGCTTTAGCTCAACGCCTGCCAGCGCCTGCGCGATAACCGGGGAGTCGGTCGGCTCAACCGCCACGGTGATCAGATCTTTTTTGCCTTTAGTGCCTTTGATATAGCGACTCACGCCGGTCAGCGTACCGCCGGTGCCGACGCCAGAGATAAAGACATCCACCTGGCCGTCCGTATCTTCCCAGATCTCCGGACCGGTGGTCTTTTCATGAATTTCCGGGTTTGCCGGATTGCTGAATTGCTGCAGCAGCAGATATTTTTCCGGGTCGCTGGCGACAATCTCTTCTGCTTTCTGAATGGCGCCTTTCATGCCCTTCGCGCCTTCGGTCAGCACCAGATTCGCGCCGAGTGCTTTCAGCAATTTACGACGTTCAATACTCATGGTTTCCGGCATGGTCAGCGTCAGCTTATAACCGCGCGCTGCCGCAACGTAGGCGAGAGCGATACCGGTGTTGCCGCTGGTCGGTTCAACCAGTTCAACGCCTGCTTTCAGTACACCGCGTTTTTCGGCATCCCAAATCATATTGGCACCGATTCGGCATTTTACGCTGAAGCTCGGGTTGCGTGATTCAACCTTTGCCAGGATGCGCCCGTTACCGATTCGGTTCAGTCGTACTAACGGCGTGTGGCCGATAGTCAGGGAGTTGTCTTCAAAAATCTTACTCATGGCCCGTCCTTAACTGTATGAAATTTGGGAGTACGGCTTCAGCATACCCGCTTAAAGAATATGCGGAAGTAAGGATTTAGCATATCTATATTCGGAAGGGAAATAATGGTAAGCCAGAAGGAATAAGGCGCGGTATATAGCCGCTGTGCTTCAGGCCGCGCTTTTGTTGGCCTGAAGCATTGAGACGCAAGGAGAGGACGGCTATTTCCACATGGCGTGTTTATCGCGATAGCAATCGACCCACATGGCCGTTGCGCCGCAAATGGCGACCGGCAGAATGACCAGGTTTAACACCGGGATCATCGTAAATAAGCTGGTCAGAGCGCCAAACTGCATATTGGTGACCTTACGGGTACGCAGCGCCTCGCGCATAGTTTTAAAAGGGACCTTGTGATTATCAAACGGATAATCGCAATACTGAATGGCCAGCATCCACGCACTAAACAGAAACCACAGTACCGGTGCCAGAGTCTGTCCAATCCCAGGAATGAAATAGAGTATCAGCAGTACGATAGCGCGCGGCAGGTACCAGGCAAACTTCTGCCACTCACGCTTCATAATGCGCGGCACGTCTTTCATGATGCCAAAAATGCCCACGTCCGGCGGCGTGGCGCCGGTCAGACGGGCTTCGAGCTGCTCAGCGAGCAGGCCGCTAAACGGCGCGGCAATCCAGTTGGCGATGGTGGAGAAGAAGTAACCGAACACTAACAGAATAGAGATGACCACGATGGGCCACAGCAGATAGTTCAGCCACTGTAGCCAGTCCGGGACATGGTTCATTAAGGATGGGATCCAGCTATCCAGGCGGGTGAACAGCCACCAGAAGGCGCCGCCCATCAGAATGATGTTAACTAACAAAGGCAAAAAAACGTAACGACGAATCCCCGGCAGCCCGATCAGTTTCCAGCCCTGCGAAAAATAGTAGACGCCGCTACGCGGGGTAGATGCGGATGTTGAAACCATGGTCAGGCGATGCTCCTCTTTTGACATCCTAACTGAATGCGCGCTTATTTTATCGGGTTGCCAGACAATAACCAGTTAGGAAATGTTCGAAAAAACAGCAAAAAGCACGATTTAGTTCATCTTTATGTAGTGAAAGCGGTAGACACACTTGCACTCGACGTAATCGGCAAATACTCTTAGTGAGTAAATTTTTGCCGTGGTGGCAAGGTGTTAGAACAACAGAGAATATAATGATGCAGGATTTGCGTCTGATATTAATCATTGTTGGCGCGATCGCCATACTCGCTTTACTGGTACACGGTTTCTGGACCAGCCGTAAAGAACGTTCCTCGATGTTTCGCGATCGCCCACTGAAACGTATGAAGTCTCGCGATGACGAAGAGTCTGAGAACGATGACTTTGATGACGATGTTGAAGGCGTAGGTGAAGTTCGCGTTCACCGGGTTAACCACGCCCCAAATGGCGTGCATGGGGAGCAAGAAGCACCTCGTCAGGCGCCGCCGCAACACCAATATCAGCCTCCTTACGAGCGTCAGGTTCAGCAGCCTGTGCGTGCGGAAGAACCGGTACGGCAGCAGCCCGCTCAGCATCAGGCGCCACAGCCTCATGTGCCGTCTCCTCAGGTGCAACAGCCACCGCAACCTGTTGCGCCGCAGCAACCTGTGCCGCCGCAATATCAGCCTCAGCAAGCGCCTCGGCAGCCGGTTGTTCAGAGTGCGCCGCCGCAGCCTGCTCAGGTACAGCAGCCGGCGCCGCAGCCTGTCGCCGCACAGCCTCAGCCGACAACTGAACCGCAGGTCTCCGAGCCTCAGCAGCCAGCGCCGCAGCCAAAAGAACGCAAAGAAACGGTTATCGTCATGAACGTTTCTGCGCATCAGGGCTCGCAGATTAACGGCGAAGTGCTGATTAACAGCATTCAGCAGGCGGGCTTTAAATTTGGTGATATGAATATCTTTCATCGCCATCTCAGCCCGGACGGCAGCGGTCAGGTTCTGTTCAGCCTGGCAAATATGGTTAAACCGGGTACCTTCAACCCTGACGGTATGGCCGATATGACCACGCCTGGGGTCACGATCTTTATGCAGGTGCCGTCGTTTGGTGATGAGCTACAGAACTTTAAACTGATGCTGCAATCCGCACAGTATATTGCCGATGAAGTCGGTGGTGTGGTGCTGGACGATCAGCGTCGGATGATGACCCCGCAAAAACTGCGCGAATATCAGGACCGTATTCGTGAAGTTAAAGAGGCTAACGCCTGATTTATTCCCCGGCGTTTCGTCTACCAATCCAGAACCCCCGCCTGCCGGGGGTTTTTTATCATTGATGGTGTGATATGGAACCGATCGAACAAAAGCTAACTGAACTGCGAACCACGCTTCGCCATCATGAATATCTGTACCACGTTATGGATACCCCGGAGATTGCCGATGCGGAATATGACCGCTTAATGCGCGAACTGCGCGAGCTTGAAGCCCTGCATCCGGAACTGATTACCTCTGACTCACCAACCCAACGCGTGGGCGCGGCGCCGCTGGCGTCATTCAGCCAGGTTCGCCATGAGGTTCCGATGCTGTCGCTGGACAACGTCTTTGATGAAGAGAGCTTCCTTGCCTTCAATAAGCGCGTTCAGGATCGACTGAAGAGCAGTGATGACCTGATTTATTGCTGCGAGTTAAAGCTGGACGGGCTGGCGGTCAGCATTTTGTATGAAAACGGCGTGCTGATTCAGGCGGCAACCCGTGGCGACGGTACCACCGGCGAAGATATCACCGCCAATGTCCGGACCATTCGCGCGATTCCGCTGAAACTGCGTGGCGATAATATTCCACTGCGGCTGGAGGTTCGCGGCGAGGTCTTCTTACCGCAGGCCGGCTTCGAAAAAATTAACGAGGAGGCCCGCCGTAGCGGAGGGAAAGTGTTTGCTAACCCACGCAACGCGGCGGCAGGCTCTCTGCGTCAGCTCGATCCGCGAATTACGGCGAAGCGACCGCTTACTTTCTTTTGCTACGGCGTAGGCGCGCTGAATGGCGGTGAGCTGCCGGAGAGTCATTCCGGCCGTCTGCGGCAGTTTAAAGCATGGGGGCTGCCGGTGAGCGACCGGGTGAAACTTTGCCATACCCCAGAGGAAGTGCTCACTTACTATCGTAAAGTTGAAGAGGACCGTCCGAATTTAGGTTTTGATATTGATGGCGTGGTCATCAAAGTCGATTCCCTGGTGCTTCAGGAACAGCTTGGCTTTGTGGCCCGTGCGCCACGTTGGGCGGTGGCGTTTAAGTTCCCGGCGCAGGAGCAAATGACGTTCGTGCGCGACGTAGAGTTTCAGGTGGGGCGTACCGGAGCCATCACGCCGGTGGCTCGCCTGGAGCCGGTGCATGTGGCCGGTGTTCTGGTGAGTAATGCTACTTTGCACAATGCCGATGAAATAGAGCGTCTGGGGCTGCGAATTGGCGATAAAGTGGTGATTCGCCGCGCGGGGGACGTGATTCCGCAGGTCGTCAACGTCGTACTTTCAGAGCGCCCGGAGGAGACGCGAGAAATCGTCTTCCCGACCCATTGTCCGGTGTGCAACTCTGATGTCGAGCGGGTCGAAGGCGAGGCGGTAACGCGCTGTACCGGCGGATTGATTTGCGGCGCCCAGCGCAAGGAAGCATTAAAACATTTCGTCTCCCGCCGCGCGTTAGATGTGGAGGGCATGGGGGACAAAATTATCGACCAGCTGGTTGAAAAAGAGTACGTCCACACCCCGGCGGATCTGTTTCGCTTAACCGCCGGGAAGCTCACCGGCCTGGATCGTATGGGGCCTAAATCAGCACAAAACGTGGTTAATGCCCTGGAAAAATCGAAAGCAACCACCTTTGCTCGTTTTCTCTACGCATTAGGCATTCGCGAAGTCGGCGAAGCAACGGCCGCCGGGCTGGCGTCCTGTTTCGCCACGATTGAAGCGCTGGAGCAGGCTACTATTGAGGAGCTGCAAAAAGTGCCGGATGTGGGAATTGTCGTGGCCACGCACGTCTTTCACTTCTTTGCTGAAGAGAACAACCGCGATGTGATCGCGCAGCTTCGCGCCGAAGGGGTCAACTGGCCTGCGCCGGTGGTGGTCAATGCCGAGGAGATTGATAGCCCGTTTGCCGGTAAAACGGTTGTCCTGACCGGCAGTCTCAGCCAGCTTTCTCGCGATGATGCGAAGGCGCGGCTGATGGCGCTGGGGGCGAAAGTCGCCGGCAGCGTCTCGAAGAAAACGGATCTGGTGATTGCCGGCGAAGCGGCGGGCTCTAAGCTTGCTAAAGCTCAGGAACTGGGCATTGCCGTCATTGACGAAGCCGAAATGCTACGGCTGCTGGGAGAATAACGTGGATAAAGCTCAGCTCATAGAGATTGCCAATACGGAAATGCCGTTTGGCAAATACAAAGGCCGTCGCCTGATTGATGTGCCGGAAGAGTATTTGCTGTGGTTTGCCCGTAAAGACCAGTTTCCTGCCGGCCATCTTGGCGAGCTGATGGCATTAACCTTGTTGATTAAAACGGAAGGGCTGACCCAGTTGGTTCAGCCCTTGAAGCAGCCGCGTTAGGCCTCAGAGGCGCGGGTTTTCTCCTGCGCCAGCCGTGCTTCAGCCTGCCGTTTGTAGCGTCGGGCCAGTACGGCGCATACCATCAGCTGGATCTGGTGGAAAATCATCAGCGGCAGCACCATGATCCCCAGAATCGAAGTCGGGAAGAGAATGTTGGCCATCGGTATGCCGTTTGCCAGACTCTTTTTCGAACCGCAGAAAACAATCGTGATTTCATCAGCTTTGTTAAAGCCACATTTGCGTGCGACGAAGATATTGATGGCAATCACGATAGCCAGCAGAACCACGCTGACGGCGACGATGAAGAGCAACGAGCCGACGCCGACTTTGTGCCAGATACCGTTCACAACCGCTTCGCTGAATGCGGAATAGACCACCAGCAGAATCGAAGTCTGGTCGGTTTTTGAGATCCACTTTTTATGCCGGGCAACCCAATCGCCAATCCATGGGCGAGAGAGGTGGCCAAGAACGAACGGCAGCAGAAGTTGCAGCATAATCTTGCCGACCTGTTCCAGGCTGCCGCCAGCGCCGTGCAGATTCATCAGCACACCGACCAATAGCGGCGAAATAAATATCCCCAGCAGACTCGAAGCCGATGCAGAGCAGACGGCTGCCGCGACGTTACCTCCCGCCAGCGAGGTAAAGGCAATAGCCGACTGAACGGTTGCAGGCAGAATGCAGAGATAGACAAATCCGGTATACAGCGCAGGGTCGACATTAATCGGCGCCCACCAGGCAAACAGCACGCCTAAAACCGGGAACACCACAAACGTGCTGCACATAACCCACAGATGCAAGCGCCAGTGGCCGCCACCGGCGATGATGGCCTCGCGGGAGAGTTTTGCCCCGTGCATAAAAAACAGCAGCGCAATGGCGGCGGTGGTTAAATTTTCAAAGAAGGGAACAAACTCGCCGCGGGCCGGGAAAAAAGAGGCCAGCAGCACCACGGTGACAAGAGTCAGAGTAAAGGGATCAAGAATGCGGAAAAGTTTCATAAACGCTCCTGAAAATCGATATCGCTATTGTGCTTTTTCTATTTTGAGAAATAAAATTAATTTATTGCATCCATTCATGAATAAAAAAGATGAATTATTCGCTTCGCCAGTTAAAGGTCTTCGTCACCGTCGCCAGAGCAAAAAGCTTCAGCCGGGCAGGGGAGATGATTGGTCTTAGTCAGTCTGCGGTCAGCCATAGCGTAAAAGAGCTGGAACACCAGACCGGCGTTCGTCTGCTCGACCGTACGACCCGGGAGGTGGTGCTGACGGAGGCGGGACAGCAGCTGGCCGGTCGTCTTGAGCGGCTGCTGGACGAACTGAACAGTACGCTGCGTGATGCCGGACGGGTCGGACAGCAGTTAACCGGAACCGTACGGGTAGCCGCCAGCCAGACGATTTCAGCGCACCTGATCCCACAATGTATTGCGCACAGTAATCAACGTTATCCGCAGATCGACTTTGTTCTGCACGATCGTCCGCAGCAGTGGGTGCTGGAAAGCATTCGCCAGGGGGAGGTGGATTTCGGTATTGTTATCGATCCCGGTGCGGCGACCGATCTGCAATGTGAAACGGTGCTGGCGGAACCTTTTTTGCTTTTATGTCGGGAGGATCATCCTTTTGCCGAAAGGGCATCGGTGAGCTGGCAGGAGCTTCACCACCAGCGACTGGTATTGCAGGATTATGCCTCTGGTAGCCGACCGTTGATTGATGCCGCCCTGGCGCATTTTGGCATTGACGCCAGTATTGTGCAGGAGATTGGGCATCCGGCTACGCTGTTTCCAATGGTGGAGTCAGGCATTGGCATCAGCATTCTACCGGCGTTGGCGCTGCCGTTGCCTCAAGGCAGCCATTTGCGGGTCAAGCGACTCACCCCGGTTGTTGAGCGTCAGCTGATGCTGGCGCAGCGTAAAAACCGCTCACTCTCTACCGCCGCGCAGGCGCTGTGGGAAGTCGTGCGTGAAGAGGGAAATACGCTGACCGCAGGCAGAACCGACGATCCGCTGTATCAGCGGTGAGGTCGGTGTGGCGCTAAGAAATAACAGAAAAGTGAGGGGAGAGCGGGTGGGTCGTGCAGGATATCACTCGTCTCATCCTGAGACTCGCCCTACGGGTCGCCGCAGGCGGCGATGCAAAATCGTTCCCGACGATTTTGTCGAACCTGCCGCAGATTCGAATCGTTAAATTCTGCGCATAGCAAAAATGCGCCTTTAGGGCGCCTTTTTACATTGGTGGGTCGTGCAGGATTCGAACCTGCGACCAATTGATTAAAAGTCAACTGCTCTACCAACTGAGCTAACGACCCGAAGTGGTGGGTGATGACGGGATCGAACCGCCGACCCCCTCCTTGTAAGGGAGGTGCTCTCCCAGCTGAGCTAATCACCCACTTCGGTACTTCACATTTTGACAAGAAATCCAGCTGGCGAGAAAGTGGTGGGTGATGACGGGATCGAACCGCCGACCCCCTCCTTGTAAGGGAGGTGCTCTCCCAGCTGAGCTAATCACCCACTTCTCAATTTCTTGCTACACGGCGGAGACTACCTAAGTAGTGGTGGGTGATGACGGGTTCGAACCGCCGACCCCCTCCTTGTAAGGGAGGTGCTCTCCCAGCTGAGCTAATCACCCCCGCTGTGTGGAGTCGCATTATAGGGAGAGTTGAAAATGAGTCAACGCCTTTTCTAAATAATTTGTTTGTTCGTCGTAAAATTAGCCAAAACGATCGCAAAAGCATCCGCGGAGCATGATTTATAAACAAAAATAGCAAAGCGTGACGTTCAGACCTGAACAACATTGAGGAATCAGCCCACGGTGTTAGAATATTCACCCATAAATACCCACGGACTCTGCCGGTTGTCGGCATCTTTATTAAACGTAAGGCCATTTCATGAAAATCAAAACTCGCTTCGCGCCCAGCCCGACAGGCTATCTGCACGTTGGCGGTGCGCGTACTGCTCTCTATTCCTGGCTTTTTGCTCGTCATAACGACGGTGAGTTTGTTCTGCGTATTGAAGACACCGATCTTGAACGCTCAACGCCGGAAGCAATTGAAGCCATCATGGATGGGATGAACTGGCTGAACCTGGAATGGGATGAAGGTCCGTACTTCCAGACCAAACGTTTTGACCGCTATAACGCCGTCATTGATGAAATGCTGGAAGCGGGTACCGCGTATAAATGCTATTGCTCCAAAGAGCGTCTGGATGCGCTGCGTGAAGAGCAGATGGCGAAGGGTGAAAAGCCGCGTTATGACGGGCGCTGCCGCCACGGCCATGAACATCATGCCGATAATGAACCTTGCGTGGTGCGTTTTGCTAACCCGCAAGACGGATCTGTTATTTTTGACGACCAGATCCGTGGGCCAATCGAATTCAGCAACCAGGAACTTGACGATCTGATTATCCGTCGTACCGATGGTTCTCCGACCTACAACTTCTGTGTGGTTGTGGATGACTGGGATATGGAGATCACCCACGTGATCCGCGGTGAAGACCATATCAACAACACCCCGCGTCAGATCAACATCCTGAAAGCGCTGAACGCGCCGGTCCCGGTATATGCCCACGTTTCCATGATTAATGGTGATGACGGTAAGAAACTCTCCAAACGCCATGGTGCCGTGAGCGTGATGCAGTATCGTGATGACGGCTACCTGCCGGAAGCGCTACTGAACTACCTGGTGCGTCTGGGCTGGTCCAGCGGCGACCAGGAGATCTTCAGCCGCGAAGAGATGATCAAGCTGTTCTCCCTCGGCGCGGTCAGCAAATCGGCCAGCGCATTCAATACGGATAAACTGCTGTGGTTGAACCATCACTATATTAATTCGATGGCGCCGGAATACGTGGCGACCTATCTGCAGTGGCATATTGAGCAGGAAAATATCGACACCCGCAACGGTCCGCAGCTGGCTGAGCTGGTCACTCTGCTGGGTGAACGTTGCAAAACGCTGAAAGAGATGGCGGCAAGCTGCCGTTATTTCTACGAAGAATTTGACGCGTTTGATGCTGACGCCGCGAAGAAACACCTGCGTCCGGTGGCTCGTCAGCCGCTGGAAGTCGTGCGTGACAAACTGTCTGCTATCACAGACTGGACAGCAGAAAATGTTCACCACGCTATTCAGGCGACGGCAGATGAGCTGGAGGTGGGGATGGGTAAAGTCGGGATGCCGCTGCGCGTTGCGGTAACCGGGGCTGGTCAGTCGCCGGCGCTTGACGTTACGGTCCACGCTATCGGTAAATCCCGCAGCGTAGAACGTATCAATAAAGCGCTGATTTTTATTGCAGAACGCGAAAACCAGCAATCCTGATTCAGGTTTGCTCGTCGAAGCTTAACGAAACGGCAGGTTATATCCTGCCGTTTTTTACTTATTTCTGACTGGCAATTCCGAGACGCGACAAGAATCCGCTGATTCCTTCACGGGCGAGAAGGTCCCGCAGGTGCTGTTGCTCTTCTATCGTCATAAGATGCAGCGTTTCGGCAATTTGCCGCCAGATAGCGCCCGCATCGTTAACAAAATAGTGGCTGGACGGTTCGGCCAACTGATGTTCCGTTAGCAGATGGCGGAGTGCCGGAATATTGGCCAGAAAATCGAGGACTGTCTTATCAATAATGATGAGACGAGCGCGGCCACCTTTGACGCCGGGAATGCTCTCCGTGCGCCATTGTTGTTCTCTGACCCAGCGATTAATCGTTTGTCTGGCCAGCCCAAGGCAATCTGCCAGCTCTGCCGGCGTCATTTTATCTTTTAGTTTCATCATTATATTACTGGTCACGAATATCCAGCCGCTGGAGTAACCCGCGAATGCCTTCGCGCAGTAGCAGCGACATCAACTGTTTTTGTTCCCCGGGCGTCATCTCTTTACTGAGCGTCAGCAGCAAGGGTTCAAGGTCGTTTTCTGCCGGGGAATAAGAAGGGGAGGGTTCCGCCACGCGCTGTGCGCTGCGAATAAATTCTTTAACCTGGTCATTAACGTGGACGAGACGCGCCTTACCGCCCTGCACGCCGGGACGAGGTGATGTTTGCCATCCCTCTTTACGTACCCATTTATTGATCGTCTGCCGGCTGAACCCGGTAAGATGCGCAATTTCTTCAGGTGTCATTCGTTCCTTGAGCATACTATTTCCTGAGTAAAAATGTGGGAATTAGTTGCTCATGTTATAGCATCCTTTTACATGAAAGAGTGACATGTTTAACGTCTACCTGCGATAAGGCTCGCAATGTCAGCAAGTTGCCTGCTTTTTCAGCGATCAAATGGTGAGGATTCATTTTGCCGTTGACACCTGACGAAGGAATTCATATTATGCCGCCCGTCAACACGACACGTTTTACGGTTCGGGGCTATAGCTCAGCTGGGAGAGCGCTTGCATGGCATGCAAGAGGTCAGCGGTTCGATCCCGCTTAGCTCCACCAAACACTGTTCCCATCAGGTTTGGTTCGTAAAACACTTTGTGGGGCTATAGCTCAGCTGGGAGAGCGCTTGCATGGCATGCAAGAGGTCAGCGGTTCGATCCCGCTTAGCTCCACCAAACACTGTTCCCATCAGGTTTGGTTCGTAAAACACTTTGTGGGGCTATAGCTCAGCTGGGAGAGCGCTTGCATGGCATGCAAGAGGTCAGCGGTTCGATCCCGCTTAGCTCCACCAAATTCAGAACCCTCGCTACGGCGGGGGTTTTTTTTATCATCGCGAATGTAAAGTACTTTCTGGTTAAGTCAGAAAACTTGCTGCTATCAGTATTCTGCGTAATTTAAGATTCTTCCCCAGGTTATTTCCTTGCCTGGATTTATTATCCCCTTTAGTATTTCTTGTATATAAAGCAGTATTGCCCAGCGCCGGAGTTTTCCTTAACAATAATGATTGCTAACTTTAACTTTAACATTAATATCAGAAAAACGTTACTCGCGTTGGTTGTTTGTTTAATTTCGAACCCATTAGCCAGGTTTATTTCACCTCTGACTCTTGTCGACGGGAATCAGGTTTTTCTCGCCTGGTTGCCGTTAAGTATGATGTATGCGGTTATCTTTATTTTTGGCCGCTACGCAATCGCCCCATTAATCGTTTCTTTTGCGATTACTAATCATCTCATCCTTCCCCTGACGGCACTACAGTCGGTGCTGCTGCTATTTTGCCAGCTATTTTCAGTGCTGGTATCCTGCGCGATTGTCAGAATGCTGACTGGCAGAACCTGGCGCAGCGGGCTGACGGCCAGGTATATGGGGACATGGATTTTCTGGGGCGGTTTTTTTGCACCGGTGTTAATGAAACTGACGATGTATCTGGTTGGCGTGTTTTTCGCGTTCCCGTTAGCTATCTCTAGCTATTTCAAAGAGATGCCAGCCGTGTATACCATTATTGATATACAAAGCCTGATCAGCGCTGCATTAATATTTACCACTTTCTTTTATTATCCAATGCGGATGGTTATCAGTCCGCGTTACGCAAAATTATTCTGGCGACGCCATTGCCAGCCATGGTTTACCCGCGAGCGGCGGGCATTTACCCTGTACTGGTTTATGGCTCTGGGCGCCATATTGCTGGTGCTGTGCGCCCCCTATAATTCTGATTATATTGCAGGTTATTTAGTACCACTTATTTTCATTGTGTGTTTTATTGGTATTAGTCGACTAGGCCATGTATTAATTCGTATTTCCTGGTCTGTTTCGGCATTTTTACTCGTTGCCTATAATCGAAATTTTCTCCAGGGGGTACAGACCGAATACTCCCTGTCATTTGTTCTTTCCGTACTGATCTCATTCACCATCTGTTTGTTTTATATGGTTGATATTTACAGCCAGAATGAACGAATTAAGCTCAGATGGCGGGATCAGGCCCAGGAAGACCCGTTAACCGGGCTGCCGAACCTGCGCGCGCTGGAATGCTATCTGCGCCAGGATGCTGACTTCGTCATCAGCAGCTTACGGATCGCTAACCTCGACTTCCTCAGCCGTCATTACGGCATGATGATGCGGGTGCATTGCAAACAGCAAATTGCCAGCAAATTACGGCCGCTGCTGGGGGAAAGGGATGAACTCTTCCAGCTACCGGGGAGCGAGTTGTTACTGGTTTTAGACGGGCCCGATCCTTGCGCGCGACTGGGTCATATGGTGGCGATGCTGAATCACAAGAAATTTAGCTGGCACAATCAAACGCTGGATCTGGAATTTGGTGCGGCCTGGGCAAGACACCGCGGCAGCGAAGAAGAGCTTCACCCAATGCTGGGCCAACTGAGCTGGCTGTCAGAGCAGGCGGGGAATGGTCGCCAGGTGCTGGCACTGGATGCTGCGCAAGAGCAGGTTTCTGACCAGACCAGCGAGCAGGTTCGGATGTTGACCCAGGTGAAGCGGGCGCTGAATGAACGCGATCTGGTGCTGTATGCCCAGCCTATCCAGAATTCGGCGGGTGAGGGGTATCATGAAATCCTGACGCGGATGCGGTGTGGCAAGTCAATGATGATGCCGGACCAGTTTATTCCGCTGATTGTTCAGTTCAACCTGAGTCAGCGTTTTGACATGCTGGTGCTGGAAACGCTCTTCAGTATGTTGCACCGGTATCCAGGGCACCATTTTTCCGTTAATTTGCTGCCTTACACGTTGATGCAAAATGATAGCGCCGGGCAGATTATCGCCTTGTTTAAACTCTATCAGCTGTCGCCGGAGACCCTCACTATCGAGATTACCGAAGAGCAGGCGTTCAGCGATGCGGGAGAGAGTATGCATAACATTCAGCAGCTGCGGGATTTTGGCTGCGCTATCGCCATTGATGATTTTGGTACGGGCTATGCCAACTATGAACGTCTGAAGCGCCTACAGGCGGATATCGTCAAGATAGACGGCTGTTTTGTCCGCGATCTCGAGAACGAGCCGCTGGATGTGATTATGATTAAATCCATTATTGAAGTCGCGAAGGTTAAAAACCTGACGGTGGTGGCGGAGTACGTCGAGACGGAAGAGCAAAAAGAGAGACTGCTGGCATTAGGCGTCGACTATTTGCAGGGATATTTAATCGGCAAACCGCGGCCGCTCAGCGATCTGCGGACGTAAAAAAGCCGGGCGAGCCCGGCTTTTTCATCATCTTGTGCGCTTACAGAACCAGTGCGGCGATAGATGCTGAGAGCACGCTCACCAGCGTCGAACCGTAAACCAGCTTCAGCCCAAAGCGGGAAACCACATTACCCTGTTCTTCGTTGAGGCCTTTGATCGCCCCGGCAATAATCCCGATAGAGGAGAAGTTGGCGAAGGAGACCAGGAAGACAGAAATAATGCCTTCAGCGCGCGGAGAGAGCGTGCTGGCAATTTTCTGCAGATCCATCATCGCCACAAACTCGTTCGAAACCAGTTTGGTGGCCATAATACTGCCCACCTGCAGCGCCTCCCCTGCCGGTACGCCCATGACCCAGGCAACCGGATAGAAGATGTAGCCAAGGATCCCCTGGAAGGAGATGCTGTAGCCAAACCAGCCGGTAACGGTAGCAAACAGGGCGTTCAGCGCGGAGATCAAGGCGATGAAGCCGATCAGCATGGCGGCAACGATAATGGCAACTTTAAAGCCCGCCAGAATGTATTCACCCAGCATTTCAAAGAAGCTCTGACCTTCATGCAGGTTGGACATCTGCAGGTTTTCTTCTTTTTCTTCAACGCGGTACGGGTTAATCAGCGACAGGACAATAAAGGTGCTGAACATGTTGAGCACCAGCGCAGCCACGACATATTTAGGCTGCAGCATCGTCATGTATGCACCGACGATAGACATGGAAACGGTCGACATCGCGGTCGCAGCCATGGTGTACATCCGGTTGCGCGACATTTTGCCCAGAATATCTTTATAGGCAATAAAGTTTTCTGACTGGCCCAGAATCAGGGAACTGACGGCGTTGAATGATTCCAGTTTGCCCATGCCGTTAATTTTGGACAGCACGGTACCAATGGCGCGAATGACGACTGGCAGGACGCGAATATGCTGCAAAATACCGATCAGCGCAGAGATAAAGACGATAGGGCACAGAACTTTCAGGAAGAAGAAAGCCAGGCCTTTGTCATTCATATTACCGAAAACGAAGTTGGTCCCTTCGTTGGCAAAGCCGAGAAGTTTTTCGAACATCTCGGAGAAGCCTTTCACAAAACCCAGACCGATATCAGAGTTCAGGAAGAACCATGCCAGCAAAACTTCAATGACAAGTAATTGAATAACATAACGAATGCGAATTTGGTTACGGTTATGACTGACCAGAAGAGCCAGTATAGCCACCACTACGATCGCGAGGATAAAATGCAAGACGCGGTCCATATTTGCTCCAAATATGAGGCAGGTTAGATTTCTGTGCACATTCTATGTAACAAGACCAAAGAAAACGAGATCAAATCCACACTATTGCAATGAACTGTGACCAATCGCCAAATTAGTGATCAAACATACATTTTTGTTATGTAGCGTAAAGGTTTTAAAAGTTGCTTAGATTGTACTAATCTGTGAATCGGCGAGATGCGAATTCATCAATGCCACTTTTTTCGTTGTTAGCCGCTATCGTTCCCGCCTATCAAAGCAATAATGATCATCTTTCTAAACGAACTTGATAATCATTCGCATTTTGATAACATGAAACATAGCAAAGGCTATATTTCAGAGGCAGAAAATGACTAGCAGTCGCGTTGAGAATAGCAGCGGTCGCGCAGCGCGCAAGATGAAGCTCGCATTGATGGGGCCTGCGTTCATTGCTGCCATTGGATATATCGATCCCGGCAACTTCGCCACCAATATTCAGGCGGGCGCCAGCTTTGGCTATCAACTGCTGTGGGTGGTGGTATGGGCAAATCTGATGGCGATGCTGATTCAGGTGCTATCGGCAAAGCTCGGTATTGCTACGGGTAAGAATCTGGCGGAACAGATTCGCGATCACTATCCGCGTCCGGTGGTGTGGTTTTACTGGGTACAGGCGGAAATTATCGCCATGGCGACCGACCTCGCCGAATTTATTGGCGCAGCCATTGGCTTTAAGCTGATTCTTGGCGTGTCGTTACTGCAGGGAGCGGTATTAACCGGGATTGCCACCTTCTTGATCCTGATGTTGCAGCGTCGCGGGCAAAAGCCGCTGGAAAAAGCGATCGGCGGTTTACTGTTGTTTGTTGCCGTCGCCTATATTGTGGAACTGATTTTCTCCCAACCGGCGCTGGCGCCGCTGACGAAAGGGATGATTATCCCGAGTTTGCCGAACGGTGAAGCCGTGTTCCTGGCCGCCGGTGTGCTTGGCGCGACGATCATGCCACACGTCATCTATTTACACTCGTCGTTAACGCAGAATCTGCACGATGGTACGCGCAAAGAGCGTTATCACGCCACCCGTTGGGACGTTGCGATTGCGATGACCATTGCCGGGTTTGTTAACCTGGCGATGATGGCCACCGCCGCTGCGGCATTTCACTTTAACGGCCACACCGGGATTGCCGACCTCGATCAGGCATATTTGACGCTGGAACCGCTGTTAAGTCACGCGGCTGCGACTATCTTTGGCCTGAGTCTGGTGGCCGCTGGTTTGTCATCGACGGTGGTGGGAACGCTGGCAGGACAGGTCGTTATGCAGGGCTTTATTCGCTTCCATATTCCGCTGTGGTTTCGTCGTGCGGTCACGATGCTGCCTTCGTTTATTGTCATTATGATGGGGCTGGACCCGACGAGAATTCTGGTGATGAGCCAGGTGCTGCTGAGTTTTGGTATCGCCCTGGCGCTGGTCCCGCTGCTGATTTTCACCAGTAATTCACAACTGATGGGGGATTTGGTCAATACCCCGTGGGTGAAGCGCACGGGGTGGGTGATTGTCGGCATCGTGGTATTGCTCAATGGCTGGCTACTGGTCGGCACGATCTTCGGGCTGTAATCACGTCGACAGCCATGAAAAAGGGGAGCCAACTGGCTCCCCGATTTGATTAATGATGGCCATGACCGTGGCCGGGACCGCCGCCCGGCCCGCGTCCCCAACCGCCCGGTCCACGTTCCCAACCACCCGGTCCGCGACCCCAGTCGCCGCGTCGGTCGTCGCGGTCATTCCAGCCTTCGCGATAGCCGCGTTCGTAGGCTTTACGTTTATCCCAGCCGCGATGCCAGCCGTTATCGTGACGTCGCCAGCGGTTATCACGCCATTCATAGTGACGACGCCAGTAATCACGGTCGCGCCAGCCGCCACCGTCCCAGTAGTTACCGTAATTATCACGATCGCCTATTTGTAATTTTACAGATGGCAGCAGGGTGATCTCTCTGGCATTTGCGACCAGTGGTGCTGAGACCATAAGCACCGCAGCCAGAATCAGTGACCTGAACATACTCTTCTCCTTCACGATCGGGACCTGAGCGCCGGATGATAGTGGCGCTCATTGGGCCTGTTAACGTGATATTACGAGGCGGTAAAGCCCCGCCGCATTGGATGGACTCCTAAATCGCGGATAAGAGCACTTTTTGCTAAAGCGAAATGGTGTTTACGCCGCAAGGATTGCGTCGATTGCCGCACACTCTTCTGCGCTGAAATGACGATGAGCGAGCATGCCCACGGCATCATCAAGCTGTGCGGTTTTGCTGGCACCAATCAGAACTGAAGTCACTTTCTCCGCGCGTAAAACCCAGGCCAGCGCCATCTGGGAGAGCTTTTGCCCACGGGCCTCAGCCAGCGCGTTCAGCCGACGAACCTTCTCGAGCTTCGCCTCGGTTAACTGTTCCGCTTGCAGGAAACGGCTGCTGCTGGCGGCGCGGGAGTCTGCCGGAATGCCGTGCAGATAGCGGTCGGTGAGTTGACCGCCAGCCAGCGGTGAAAACGCGATGCTGCCCACGCCTTCAGCCTGCAGAAAATCGAGTAGTCCATCCTCAACCCAGCGTTCGAGCATGGAATATTTAGGCTGATGAATCAGACACGGCGTCCCTAGGTCATTGAGAATGCGCACCGCTTCGGCTGCCTGCGCGAGCGGATAGTTGGAAAGCCCGACATACAGCGCTTTGCCCTGGCGCACGAGATGGTCCAGCGCGCGCATGGTTTCCTGTAACGGTGTTTCGGGATCCGGGCGGTGATGATAGAAGATATCAACGTACTCCAGCCCCATACGCTTCAGGCTTTGATCGAGGCTGGCTACCAGGTATTTACGCGATCCCCAGTCGCCATAGGGGCCGTCCCACATGGTGTAACCGGCTTTACTGGAGATAATCAGTTCATCGCGCCAGGGTAAAAAGTCCTCCCGCAGGATCCGGCCAAAATGGCTTTCCGCCGAGCCCGGAGGCGGCCCGTAATTGTTGGCTAAATCAAAATGGGTTATGCCAAGATCGAAGGCGTGTCGCAGCAGTTGACGGCTGGTTTCCACCCGCGTTTCGTCGCCAAAATTGTGCCAGAGGCCGAGGGAAATGGCCGGTAGCTTTAATCCGCTCCGGCCACAACGGCGGTATTCCATCGTCTGATATCGTGCCGCATTTGCCTGATAAACCATACTTCCTCCGCAGACAGGACAGGTTGTGTATACGGTTACACTAAAGAATATTCAGCGCGGAGTACACACTTCAAAGGCGTAAATTTTGCTTTCCACCCCGATTATCGACCGCTATCTGGACAGTTGGATCGCTTATTCAATACTCAGATCACCTGCAACGGGAAGAGGAGTATGGAGATGCAACCGACTTACACCATTGGCGATTATCTGCTGGATCGTCTGGTAGATTGCGGCATAGACCGCTTGTTTGGCGTACCTGGCGATTACAATTTACAATTCCTCGACCGTGTTATCGCGCACCAGGCGTTGGGATGGGTTGGCTGCGCGAATGAGCTGAATGCGGCCTATGCCGCCGACGGGTATGCGCGCATCAAAGGCGCCGGGGCGCTGTTGACGACCTACGGCGTCGGTGAGCTGAGTGCGCTTAACGGCGTGGCCGGCAGCTATGCGGAACATATTCCGGTACTACATATTGTCGGGGCGCCTGGCTCCGGGGCCCAGCAGCGCGGAGAACTCCTGCACCATACGCTGGGAGATGGCGACTTCACGCACTTTGCGCGGATGAGCGAACAGATCACCTGCACCCAGGCTACGCTGACGGCGGGGAATGCTTGCCACGAAATCGATCGCGTGCTGAGCGAGATGCTCACCCACCATCGTCCCGGTTATTTGATGTTACCCGCCGATGTAGCGAAAGCAAAAGCGACGCCGCCCGCTCGTCGTCTGGCGATCGAAGGGCCGCCTGCCGATGAGAATCAGCTGGCCGGGTTTCGTGAACATGCCGGGCAGATGCTGCGCAGCAGCCGTCAGGTATCGTTGCTGGCGGATTTCCTCGCCCAGCGCTATGGCCTGCAGAATACGCTACGGATGTGGGTGGCGAAAACGCCGATTGCCTGTGCCACGATGCTGATGGGAAAAGGGTTATTTGATGAGCAGCAGCCTGGTTTTGTCGGCACCTATAGCGGGATCGCCAGCGCGCCGCAAACGCGTGCGGCCATTGAAAATGCCGATACCATCATCTGTGTAGGAACCCGCTTCACCGACACCATTACCGCCGGATTTACCCAACATTTACCCCTTGAACGCACGATTGAAATTCAGCCCTTTGCCGTCAGAGTGGGCGACCACTGGTTTAGCCGCATCCCGATGGATCAAGCCCTTAATGAGTTAATGATTCTGTCCGCCAGCCTGTCAGCAGAGTGGAAGCTGCCAGACTGCTCTGCGCCGAAGGTGGAAAGCATGACGGGCGGCAACCTCACGCAGGGGAGTTTCTGGAGTACCGTACAAGAGCAGCTGCGTCCCGGGGATATCATTCTTGCCGATCAGGGAACCGCGGCTTTTGGCGTTGCGGCGCTCAGGCTTCCCTCAGACGCCACCCTGCTGGTCCAGCCGCTGTGGGGATCGATAGGATTTACCTTACCGGCGGCCTATGGCGCACAAACCGCAGCGCCGGGCAGACGGGTGGTGCTGATCGTGGGCGACGGGGCAGCCCAGCTGACGATTCAGGAGCTGGGGTCGATGCTACGCGATAAACAGCACCCGCTGATCCTGTTGCTTAATAACGAAGGTTATACGGTTGAACGAGCGATTCACGGCCCCGAGCAGCGGTATAACGATATTGCGCTGTGGGACTGGAACCGCTTGCCGGGAGCCTTCGCCCCTGATGTCCCTTCCCGATGCTGGCGCGTGACGCACACGGAAGAGCTTGCGGAGGCGATGGCCAGCAGTATTGGATCCGATAAGCTGACGCTGGTGGAGGTCATGCTGCCCAAAATGGATATACCCGACTTCCTGCGCGCGGTAACCCAGGCTCTGGAGGAGCGAAACAGCCGCGTTTAGTCGTTTCGTCGCCTGGCTATCATCATCGGCTTTCCGGCCAACAGCAGCCAGGCCGGGAGCATCACAATACACAGCAGCGGCAGCAGCGTCGTATCCGGGACGACGACCGCCGCCATAAACAGGCTGAGCCAGCCATCGCGGGTGACGACCAGCATCATGCCCAGAATGGCGCAAGAGACCGTGATGGCGGCCGGAACCGTATCAACGTGCGCGTGCAGCATTAAACCGAGCGCCACGCCGACGAAAACCGCGGGGAAAATGCGCCCGCCGCGAAAACCACTGGCGGCGGCGATGACCAGCGCTGCCAGCTTCACCAGCGCTATCAGCAAAAAGTCGCCGGCCGTCAGGGTCTGGTCCACGGCGATTTGCTGCATCTCCTCCAGCCCTTTAAACAACGTAATATGTCCGCCTGCGGCGCCGAGAATCCCCAGCAGCAGGCCACCGAGGCCTAACGTCAGCACCGGATTTTTCAGGCGGTTCATCAACGCATGCAGTCGCGGCAGGCACCAGACGGCCACCATTCCTACGGCAATGGCGATAAGCGTCACGATAGCGCCGCTGAAGATATCAACGACGTGCATTTGCGGATAAACGGGGATGGGCAGCGAGAAACGGGGATGGAAGAACAGATCGGTGGTCAGGGCGCCCGCCGCCGCCGCCAGCAGGGGAGCGAACAACCGGTCCCACAGCGGCACATCGTGACTGCCGTTGAGGGTTTGCGAAAAAATTAACGCGGCGGCCACCGGGGTGCCAAACAGCGCGCCGATAGTACCGGAGGCGGCAAGAATGGTCCAGTCCAGCGAACTGACGCGGGGGAACAGGTGAGAGCCGATCGCGACGGCAAGGGCGATATTCATTACCATGACCGGATGCTCAGGCCCGAGGCTGACTCCGCCAGCGAGACCTAATACCAGCGCGGCGACCAGGCCCGGTAGCGCGCCGGTGCTGATGGGGGCGCCAATTAACGATTCGGTGGCCGGGTCCGGCCCGGCATGCCCGGGGCTAAAACGGACCACCAGACCCACGGCAATACCGGTCAGCGTGAGTACGGCGATAGTCCATAACGGCCCGCTGGCTTCAATGCCTAAACCCGTCGGCACGCTGGACCAGATAACATGCTGCAATATGGCTGCAATCTTCATCGTCACAATCAATACCAGACTGGAAGCGATACCGATAATCACGGCGGGTATCGATAACAACAGCATCGTTCTGGCGCGCGGATGCAGCATGAAATATTTCCTTTTAAAGGTCGTGAAGCCCGATTTTGTCTGTACCCCTGCGGGGCGTCGATGCAAATGATGCTGAAACGAGAAACGGACGGTTATGCCTGACGATCTTACCGTGCGTTGAGCATCATTTTGCACAGGTTACAACTCAAATGTGATATAGGTCGCTAAATTGTGGGCACTTATATGTTGGTCGTTGTTGTTAAGGCATCATGAATTTACAGTGTGCCAAAAGAATCATTTTGACTTTAGTGGAGCCGTAACGGAATGACAAAATTTGCTTTAGTAGGAGACGTCGGCGGAACCAATGCCCGCCTGGCATTATGCGATATTGCAAACGGGGAGATTTCCCGGGCAAAAACCTATTCCGGGCTCGATTACCCCAGTCTTGAAGCCGTTGTCCGCGTCTACCTTGACGAGCAGGGCGTTGAGGTTGAAGACGGTTGCATCGCGATTGCCTGTCCGATCACCGGTGACTGGGTGGCGATGACCAACCACACGTGGGCCTTTTCCATCGCCGAGATGAAAAAGAACCTCGGTTTTTCCCATCTGGAGATCATCAACGATTTTACCGCAGTATCGATGGCGATCCCGATGCTGAAGGCTGAGCACCTGATTCAGTTTGGTGGTACAACGCCGGTGGAAGGAAAACCTATCGCCGTTTACGGCGCAGGAACCGGCCTGGGCGTTGCGCACCTGGTGCATGTCGACAAACGCTGGGTGAGTCTGCCGGGCGAAGGGGGACACGTTGATTTCGCGCCGAACAGCGAAGAAGAGGGGATTATCCTCGAAGAGCTGCGCGCAGAGCTGGGGCATGTCTCTGCCGAGCGCGTGCTATCCGGTCCGGGGCTGGTTTATCTGTATCGGGCGATAGTGAAATCAGATGGCCGCCTGCCGGAAAATCTCCAGCCGAAAGATGTGACCGAACGCGCGCTCGCCGACAGCTGCATCGATTGCCGTCGCGCGCTGTCGTTGTTCTGCGTGATTATGGGGCGCTTTGGCGGCAACCTGGCGCTGACGTTGGCCACCTTCGGCGGCGTGTATATTGCTGGCGGCATCGTCCCGCGTTTCCTGGAGTTCTTTAAAGCTTCCGGTTTCCGCGGCGGGTTTGAAGACAAAGGGCGCTTTAAAGCCTTCGTCCAGGATATTCCGGTCTACCTGATCGTGCACGATAATCCGGGCCTGCTGGGTTCCGGGGCGCATCTGCGCCAGACGCTTGGGCAGATTCTCTAACCTTGTCATCGTCAGCCCGTTCCGGCGTAGCCGTGCGCGGGCGACTCTCTTCTGCATACCCCTGCTACAGATGCATAAGCTGGCGAAATTCTTTGACCTTGCTGCGGCTGACCGGCACCTGAAACTCCAGATCGCGTAAGCGCAGAATATAGGTATTGTTGAACCAGGGCTCAATTTCGCGAATTTTATTCAGGTTCACGCAGTATGAGCGGTGGCAGCGGAAGAAGTGCGCTGGCGGCAGCTTGCCGCAAAACTCCGTAATGTTCATTGGCATCACGAATGATTCCCGCCGGGTATAGACAAAGGTCATTTTTTCGTGGGCTTCCGCATAGTAAATATCGTGAATACTGGTCACGATAATTCGCTCATCTTTTATGAGATTGATCGTGTCATTTTCCCGCTGCGGATTGGTCGTCGTCCCGGTCTGGCTGCCTGTCTGCTGCTGTAGCTGCCAGGCGCTGGTCAGCTTTTGCAGCATGTTAATGATGCGTGATTCCTGGTACGGCTTCAGAATGTAGTCGAACGCTTCCAGTTCAAAGGCCTCCACCGCGTGCTCTTTCCAGGCGGTGATAAACACAATAAACGGTTTATGCGCGAACTGGCTGATATTCTGCGCCAGCAGGACGCCGTCCAGCGAAGGGATGTTGATGTCGAGAAAAATGGCATCAACCTTGTTGTGCTGCAGGAACTTCAGCACGTCCAGCCCGTCGTCGAACGTCCCGACAATCTCCATCTGGCTGTGGGTGTTAATTAACCACGTGAGCTCCTGCTGCGCCGGGAACTCGTCTTCAACTATGATGACTTTCATTTTTTCTCCGTTCATGGCAACAGAGACACCGCAGTGGTCTGGGAGACAAGCTTGTTAGGCACGTAGAACGCAATCTCGGTTCCCGGATTCATGCGGCGGATGTGCAGCCCTTCGCCATACAGTAATTTTACCCGATGGTGCACGTTGAGCAGACCGATTTTATTCCCCGGCATTTCATCCGCCTCTACCCGCGCGACCACGGCAGGATCGATGCCATTTCCGGTATCGCGAACGCTAATCCGCACCCGATTACCGCACTCGTTGATGCCGAGGGTGACGACGCCTTTGCCTTTGCACGGCTGGATCCCGTGGACAATGGCATTTTCCACCAGCGGCTGAATCAGCAGGCTCGGTATCACGCAGCTGACCTCATCGTCGATGTCGTAGATAACGGTGAGCTTATCGCCGAAGCGCGCCTGTTCGATGGCAATATAATCCTTGATTTGGTACAGCTCTCTTTTGATATCAATCTGTTCGTCGTCTTTTAATTCAATGTTATAGCGTAAATAGCGCGACAAATTAAAAATAAGCTGACGGGCGGTATCCGGATTCATGCGGATCGAGGATGAAATCGCATTGAGGGCGTTAAAGAGAAAGTGCGGGTTGATTTTGCTCTGGAGGGCGCGCAGTTCGGCTTTGTTGGCCATTTCCCGCAGCTGTTCCGCCCGTGAGACCTCCAGCTGAGTGGAGATGATTTGCGACAGACCGACGGCCATCTCCTGCAGGGACGAGGTGATGCGGTGGGCGTGGCAGTAATAAATTTTCAGCGTGCCGGTCACCACGCCTTTCTCCCGTAGCGGAATGACCAGCATGGAGTGAATCTCCGGCGTTCTGTAAGCTTCATCATTGTTTTTAATAATGATTTTTCCGCTTTCGATCGCCTGGCGCGTGGTGGGACTGATGTCATTATCACTATCGTGATAGTTGCTTTCGCCAAATCCGACGTAGGCCAGAACCCGATCGGTGGTGGTGATGGCCACCGCGTCGGCGTTGATATCGCGGCGAATGATGTCGCACACCTGGCGCAGGGATTCGCTGTTGACATGACGGAAGAGCGGCAGCGTTTTGTTGGCGATATCTAGCGCCAGTTTTGCCTGGCGCGCGGCGCTGGCCTCCTTTTCACCCTCGACGCTCTGGACCAGCAGCACGATAAAACCGATACAGACGCTGCCAAGGATCATCGGGATCCCGATTTTGGAGACGATATCGAGGCCCAGCGAAAACGACGGCGCCCAAAAGACCACGAGGATCATGGTTAACGTTTCGCAGAGCATCCCGGCGAGAATCCCGATCTTCCAGCGCTGAGCCTTCGGCACTTTGCGATTAATCAGCCCTGACAGCAACCCGGCAACAATGCTGGTGATAAAGCAGGGGATAGCGGTTACACCATCAATATCAATAAGGTAGCGATGTACACCGGCAATGGCCCCAACGATAGCTCCGACCCAGGGGCCAAACAAAATCCCCCCGGACATCACTGCGATAATCCGCACGTTGACCAGAGAACCCTCTACCGGCACGCCAGACCAGGTGCTGAACAGGGCAAACAGGGAAAAAATGGCGATAACCGCCAGCAGCTCTTTCGGTGTATGCGCAGATTTATGCAGTAGCTCGCGAAACAGGCGCAGACGGATTAGGAAAAAAAGGCAAATCAGCATGAGTGCCGCGCGGTCGAAAACCGCCAGCAGCATTGTAAATATTTCGTGCATGGGTGCGCCGTGTCTATCGCGGGAAAGCAACATCATAAAAAACCTGGCGACAGAAGGCCAGCGAAGCGTCGAACAGAGAAAAGTCACACGAAAAAAAGGGGATTGATAGCCGGGCCAGCGCCGACATGATGAGCGGGAGATAAATGATAAAAACAGGTAAATTAATAGATATTAATATGTTGCACCTAATTTTCGTGGCGGCTAAATCGAGGATGTCCACCGTCGGATGTCATTAGCCTGATGCCCGCATTTTTCGCCGGCGATTATTTTTTTCTCACCCTCTCGACAGCATCATTTTTTTCGGGTTATTTTCTAAGCTCGTCGCAAACGCGACAGCGTCGCTCGGACGGTCCGGGCGCTAACGTTACTCTGAGGAATCTATGACTGCATCCAGTCCTGAACGCCGTTTTACACGTATCGATCGTCTGCCCCCTTACGTTTTTAATATTACAGCTGAGCTGAAAATGGCTGCGCGTCGGCGCGGTGAAGATATTATCGATTTCAGCATGGGCAACCCGGACGGCGCGACGCCGCCGCATATCGTTGAAAAACTTTGCACCGTTGCCCAGCGTCCTGATACGCACGGTTACTCCACCTCCCGCGGTATTCCTCGCCTGCGCCGCGCCATTTCGCGCTGGTATCAGGATCGCTACAACGTTGAGATCGATCCGGAATCGGAAGCGATTGTCACCATTGGTTCAAAAGAGGGGCTGGCGCATCTGATGCTGGCGACGCTGGATCATGGCGACACGGTGCTGGTGCCTAACCCCAGCTACCCGATCCACATCTACGGCGCGGTGATTGCCGGTGCGCAGGTGCGTTCCGTGCCGCTGGTGGAAGGCGTTGATTTCTTCAACGAGCTGGAGCGGGCGATTCGCGAAAGCTACCCAAAACCGAAAATGATGATCCTCGGTTTCCCGTCCAACCCGACCGCACAGTGCGTCGAACTGGAATTTTTTGAAAAAGTGGTCGCGCTGGCGAAGCGTTACGATGTGCTGGTGGTACACGATCTGGCCTACGCCGACATCGTTTATGATGGCTGGAAGGCCCCTTCAATTATGGAAGTTCCCGGCGCGCGTGATGTGGCCGTGGAGTTCTTTACCCTCTCCAAAAGCTACAACATGGCCGGCTGGCGTATCGGCTTTATGGTCGGTAATAAAACGCTGGTCAATGCATTGGCGCGTATTAAAAGCTATCACGATTATGGCACCTTCACCCCCTTGCAGGTCGCGGCAATTGCGGCGCTGGAAGGCGACCAGCAGTGCGTTCGTGATATCGCCGAACAGTACAAGCGCCGTCGCGATGTGCTGGTTAAAGGGCTGCATGAAGCGGGCTGGATGGTCGAGTGTCCGAAGGCATCGATGTACGTTTGGGCGAAGATCCCCGATCAGTATGCGGCGCTGGGCTCGCTGGAGTTTGCGAAAAAGCTGCTGCAGGATGCGAAAGTATGCGTTTCGCCGGGTATCGGCTTCGGCGATTACGGTGATACCCACGTGCGCTTTGCGCTTATCGAAAACCGCGATCGTATCCGCCAGGCCATTCGCGGGATCAAATCGATGTTTCGCGCCGACGGGCTGTTGCCTGCATTGGGTAAGTCAGCCGGGGAAAGCCTCGAATAACGGCGAAGCCAGGAACAGCACCAACAAAAAACGGGAGCCGCTGGCTCCCGTTTTTTTGACTCTGGCGGTGCTTAAATCATCAGGGCAAAAGTACCGGCCCAAACGATGACCATAAAAGATACGCCCATAATAAAGTATTTCACGACTCATCACTCCGCGTTCTCGGCGAAACGCCTAAATGAATTTAATCTTCATTGTTGATTCTGATCTGTCGCAGTAAAAGCTGATGATTATAACGGCCGCGGCAGGTCGAAATTCTGTGCGATAACTGCTCCAGATGGCGCTAATGTACGCCTAAAAAATGAGGGAAACAAGAGGCATTTTTTTATTAATTTTTAGCTACTTACGAGTGTCGTGATTCGGCGACACATTAATTTCATTCGGTAATAAATTCCATTCTGGCGACGGTTTTCGCCGTAGCGGCCTTTCGGCGATAGCGGCTTGATTTTGGCATGTATGCTGTTACCGGCCGCTTCCTTGCGGCGGGCTCGTTTTAACCGCCGCGATCAGGTCAGAGTGAGCGAATGTGTCCACCATCGCCCACTTCGGCGTGACGATACCATTCCATCAGTTCCAGCGTTCCTTCTTCACCCTCCGCTGGCGCCCACGACACATAATCTCCGGCAGCAACAGGCTGATAACCGCCGTGTTTGACCTCAAAAATGACGCCGCCGGCATCCAGCGACAGAACCGCATGCCAGGTCCCGGCATCCATCTCTAACGCCGTACACTCTTCACCTAATACGATGCGGCGAGTGACGAAACCGAGGTCATCAAAAGTCAGCACCACAAAACGGCCGCTGAGAGCCAGCAGCAGTTCAAAGGTGTGCGGATGACGGTGAGGGCGAATATAGGTTCCCGGTTCCATCGCGATCGCCAGACGTTGTACGGGATCGGTTAATTCCGGGTGAAAATTACGATGAGCGCGTAAACGAGGTGAACGCGCTGCCGCTTCGCTCTGCTGTTGCATGTCACTGAAAGTGATGTATTTCATTTAGCCGCCTGACGTGAGGTCTGAGATTGCGAATGGTTTCGCTACCGTAGATGAGCTCTGCACTGTGTGGCAGAAACCCGGTCGCCGCATTGTATCCATTCCCCTGGCCGGCGCACACTGTTTTTCGGTTTCATCAGGCGCTATATCGCGTGGCCAGTTCAACACGCTGACGGCATTGACCTTTCGATGACCTCCTGGAACAGGGTAGACCATAGCAGGCTCCTTGATATATATGACGCCTTCCATAAACTCGAATGATTATTATCGTATGTCAGCGGTGTCATAATACAACTTATTCATTTTATGAATTGTATTATGACAAAGATATAGCCGGTTTTATATAACTCAGTTTTTTAAAAGTAAGATTTTTTCTCTCAATATATGAAGGATATTCTTATTTTGATGAGATTGTTGTTTTGAATTTTTCGAATAGTTGAGCGATTTAATCTGAAAATACAGTAATGGCGCGGTGTTTACACCATTGTTAAATATTTTACGATGGCCCTGAATGTATCACTCTTTTTTTGCCTGCTTTACCTTAACGCAAATTACTGGTTAAAATAAAAACCCTGTCTTTTATATGGCAATGCTCTGTCCGGAAAAGGGACTAATTTATTCAGGAGATAAATATATATGTCTGAATCATTTCAGAATGAGATACCTCGTGCACGTGTAAATATAAAACTGGATCTGGTGACGGGTGGCGATAAGAAGAAAATTGAGCTGCCGTTGAAGCTCCTGAGCGTTGGTGACTTCAGCAATGGCAAGGCGCAAGGGACGCTTTCAGAGCGCGAAAAAATCAATATCACTATGAGTAATTTCAACAGCGTCCTCGCGGATCTCCATCCCGAAGTTTGTCTCACTGTTAAAAATACCCTCGCCAACGATGGGTCCGAAGAGAATGTGAAACTGGCCTTTCAGGATATGAAGGATTTTGAACCTGAGGCGGTAGCGCGGCAAATTCCACAGCTGCGTGTGATGCTTGCTATGCGTAATTTGTTACGTGATTTGAAATCCAATCTGCTGGACAACGTTACTTTCAGGAAAGAACTGGAAATCATTTTAAAAGACCCTGCTCTTTCCGATGAGCTGCGCAGTGAATTGAATGCGCTTGCTCCGGCCCAGGATTAATGTCTGGAACTTTAACGGAATATTAACGAGAAAAATGCTGATGTCAGTAAATAACGAAATCCAGAATGAGGGAAGGGCAGCGACAGTTGAAAAAATGCTGCCGCAGAACGGTGTATATGCCTCACTGTTCGACAAAATTAATTTAACTCCGGTCGCTGAAATGGGTGACCTGAATGGATTTGAAGATAATACCGTAATGGCGGAAACCTCCGCCGATGAACGTGTTACCGCCGCTGTTCAGGTTTTCATGCAGTGTCTGCACAAGTCTGGTCAGAAGGTCGAGAAGCTCGATAAGACATTACTGGACCACCATATCGCTGAACTGGATTTCCAGATCAGCCGTCAGCTTGATGAAGTCATGCACCATGACGCGTTCCAGAAAGTGGAGTCCGTGTGGCGTGGCCTTCAGTCCCTGGTGAGCAAGACTGACTTTCGCCAGAACGTGAAGCTGGAAATCCTCGATCTGTCCAAAGAAGAATTGCGGCAGGATTTCGAAGATTCTCCGGAAATTGTCCAGAGCGGCCTGTACAAACAGACCTACATCGCTGAATACGACACCCCGGGCGGTGAGCCGATTGCGGCGGTGATTTCAGCTTATGAGTTTGATGCCACCGCGCAGGACGTGGCGCTGATGCGTAATATTGCAAAAGTCTCCGCCGCCGCGCACATGCCTTTTATTGGCTCTGCGGGGCCGAAATTCTTCCTCAAAGAGTCGATGGAAGAGGTGGCGGCCATCAAAGATATCAGCAACTACTTCGACCGCGCCGAGTACATCAAGTGGAAATCCTTCCGCGAGACGGACGATTCACGCTATATCGGCCTGGTGATGCCGCGCGTGCTCGGTCGCCTGCCGTATGGTCCGGACACCGTACCGGTACGCAGTTTCAACTATGTTGAAGAAGTGAAAGGCCCGGATCACAATAAATACCTGTGGACTCATGCGTCTTTCGCCTTTGCGGCCAATATGGTGAAAAGCTTCATCAATAATGGCTGGTGCGTGCAAATTCGCGGCCCGCAGGCCGGTGGCGCAGTGAAAGACCTGCCGATCCATCTGTATGACCTCGGTACCGGCAATCAGGTGAAAATTCCGTCCGAAGTGATGATCCCGGAAACCCGCGAGTTTGAGTTCTCCAGCCTCGGCTTCATTCCGCTGTCATACTACAAAAACCGCGACTACGCGTGCTTCTTCTCTGCGAACTCCGCCCAGAAACCCGCCCTGTATGACACAGCCGATGCCACGGCCAACAGCCGCATTAACTCACGTTTGCCGTACATTTTCCTGCTGTCGCGCATCGCCCACTACCTGAAGCTGATTCAGCGCGAAAATATCGGCACCACCAAAGACCGCCGTCTGCTGGAGCTGGAGCTGAACACCTGGGTGCGTGGCCTGGTCACCGAAATGACCGATCCGGGCGATGAGCTGCAGGCATCACACCCGCTGCGCGATGCGAAAGTGGTGGTGGAAGACATCGAGGATAATCCGGGCTTCTTCCGCGTGAAGCTGTACGCGATCCCGCACTTCCAGGTGGAAGGGATGGACGTCAACCTGTCGCTGGTCTCCCGTATGCCGAAGGCCAAAGCGTAAGGTCAGGGGAAATCAGGGATGAAAATTTTTCGCCCACTTTGGGAGGACGGGGCAGTTCTGGCCCCGCAACAGTTCCAGCAGCAAGCCCGCTGGAATGCACACATTGCCGATACGGTCGCGGGGATGGGGATTTCCCATCTCTGGGGCGTGGCGAGTGCCGAATTTGATGACGCCGCTCTGGCGTTGTCGCGCCTGAATGCCACCCGTCTGGTGGTGCGCTTTCAGGATGGTACTCTGGTTGATACGAGCCTGGCTGATAATCTTCCGCCGGTCTGTGATTTATCCTCTGCCGCTGGCAGAGAGTCCGTCGACGTGGTTGTGGCACTGCCGCTGCTGAGTGCCAGTGGCGGCAATCTGGATAACGGTCAGGACAGCGAGCGTCCTAAGCGCTGGAAAGCCGAGCGCGTGGTGGTTCAGGAGCTGGCCGGGTATGAAAGCGGTGAGCTGGCCATTCTGCGTAATGCCATCACCCTTCGTTTGTCCACGCAGGAAAATACCGCTTACCTGACCTGCCCTGTGGCCCGCCTGGCACGTAATGCGCAGGGGCTGTGGAGTCGTGATACGTCCTTTATCCCACCGATGCTCTCGGTTGCGGCAAGCCCTTTGCTTGTGACTGAACTGGGTGACCTGCTGGTGCGCCTGCAGGCACGACGTAAGCGTCTGATGGCGATGCGCCGTGAAAGCAACGAGCGTATGGCGGATTTTGCTGTGGCGGATGTCTCCCTGTTCTGGTTGCTCAATGCCATCAACAGCGCGGAGCCTGTGCTGGCCGAACTGCTGCAGACCCCGGGGCGTCACCCTGAGTTGCTCTACCGTGAACTGGCTCGCCTGGCGGGCAGCCTGCTGACGTTTTCACTGGAGCACGATGCCGGGGAGATTCCTGCTTATCAGCATGATGTGCCTGAACATGTGTTCCCGCCGTTGCTGACGCTGCTTGATAAGCTGCTGGAAGCCAGCCTGCCATCACGCGTGGTCAGCATTCAGCTTGAGCGGCAGGAACAGATCTGGAAAGGCGCCCTTCACGATGCGCGCCTGCGTGAAGGGGCCGATTTCTACCTCTCCGTGCGCTCTTCCATGCCGAATCACGAGCTGCAAACGAAATTCCCGCTGTTGTGTAAGGCGGGTAGCTTTGAAGATGTCTCGGATGTGGTGAACGTGGCCCTGAGCGGAATGGTGATCAAACCGCTGACGCATGTGCCGGCGGCGATCCCTTTGCGTCTTGAGAACCAGTACTTCTCCCTGGATCTGAGCTCGGAAGCGGCCCGTAGCATGCTGGAAATGGGAAGCTGCACCTTCTACACCCCGCGCTCACTGGGGGATGTGAAACTTGAACTCTTTGCGGTGCTGCGCTCATGAATAAATCCGGTCACAGTCAAATCGAACAGATTTTTTATCCGGGCTGGTTGATGGCCAGCCAGCTGCGCGGCGGACAGGTAGTCCGGGACGGAGAAGTGCTCTATCGCCGGGCCTGCCGTCTGGTTCAGGAAGCGCGTACGTTGCTCTCGGATGCAGGTTACAGCGAAATCAGCCGGGATCACATGGTTTACGCCCTGTGTGCTCTGCTGGATGAGAGTGTCCTGAACCGGGGTACCACCGACGATGGCTATCTGACCTGGCGCCGCGACCCGCTGCAGGCGCATTTCTTCGGTACCCTGAACGCCGGGGAGGAACTGTGGGAGCGTATCCGCAACCTGCTGAAAGAGTCCGCACCGGACACGGCCGTACTGACCTGCATGTACCGGACCCTGCAGCTGGGATTTGTCGGCCAGTACCGGGCGCAGGATGACGAGCGCCGTGAAGACGTGGTACGTGCGCTGGGTGAACGGGTGCCCGCTTTTACGCTTGCCCAGGATGCGCCGCTCGTTATCAGAGCGTCTCGCTTGCGCAGCGGCCGTCGTCTGTACTGGATTTCCTGGATCCTCGGGGCGGCAGTACTGGCTGCGCTGTGGTTCTTTCTCTCTTCCTCCCTCACCGAACTGGTGAGCCAGACGGTCAGACCGGGGTAAAGGATGCGTGATGTTTACCGGAGTCTGTTAATTGTCCTGACGGGCATACTGGCGCTGTGGCTCATCCTGGGTTTCTGGCCGCTGTCGGTCGGGAGCCGCGTGGCGCTCGTCCTGCTGGTTGTTCTGGTGTGCGGGGCGATGCTCTGGCGTCAGCACCGGGCATTACAGCTGTGGGCTCAGGCGCTCAGAGAGATTGTGGACGAGAGTCTGCCTCCGGAAGATTTTCAGGGGGCGGTCATTCTGGTGTGTGGTGATAACAGCGCGCTGTTCGCTGAGTCTGCACAGCATCGTGAAACCCGTCAGGGCTGGTATTTGCGGATAAAAGACGCAGAACATCTGCCCTTGCTCGCCCAACATCTTAGTCAGATCCGCCCGGCGCTGGTGTCACAAATCTCGGTGTTGCTGGCGGTATTGCCTGAACGACATACCTCCGACGTCGACTTTACCCAGAGCCTGCGCGTCTGGCAGCGTGCGGTGGTGCAGAGTCGTACCGCTTCTGGCCGACTTCCGCCGCTGTGGATTGTGACCTGGGTGTCACCGCCAGCCGCCTGTGCTGATGCGGAGCCGGTCTGGTTTACCACGGTCAGTCAGCGGGCAGGGATCCAGGTGTATCAGCCCGGTCAGGGCAATCTGTCACTCATGGACTGGATCCGGGAAACGGCGGCGGGCGAGCGACTTTCCCGCCTGAGCCAGGGGCTGTGGCTTGACAGTGGACTCACCTGGCTGAACAACGCTGTCAACAGCTTGCTGTCAGTACGTCAGGGGGAATTACCTGCCCTGAAAACCTGCGTGCAGGGGTTGTGCATGGTACCTGTGAAGGGGGTTGCCGGTAACCTCTGGCAGCAGCACATCGCCACTGTCACTGTGCTGCCGCCCGATGCGACTGATAACGGGGGGCCTTTGCCGCTGCCTGAGCTCCTTCTGCCAGCGTTGCCACGCCGTCGCGGCGTCAGCCGCCGGATGGTGTTCTGGCGTTATGTCGGGCTGCTGGGGGGGATTTTCCTGGCACTCGCCATGCTGGCGTCATGGATGAACAACCAGCGTTTGATCCGCAATGTCGGCGACCATCTTGCCTTGTACCACCATCTTACCGGGACACCGGTTGAGCCGAAACTCCGTGCTCAGCAGCGGCTGCGCGCCGACGGCGCACTGCTGGATGGCTGGCAGCGTCGGGGTGAGCCTGTGCGCTATCGCCTCGGGCTGTATCAGGGGCTGCGTCTGGTGCCTGCTGTTGAAGCGGCCGTGAATGACTGGGCTCCGCCATTGCCGCCACCGCCGGTTATCAAAAAAATCGTACAGGGGCCGAAGACACTCCGTCTCGACAGCATGTCGCTGTTCGACTCCGGGCAGTCCGTGCTGAAAACCGGCTCTACCAGAATGCTGGTCAACTCACTGGTGGGCGTCAAGGCAAAGCCGGGCTGGCTGATTGTGGTCGCCGGCCATACGGATAACACAGGCACCCCGCAACTGAACCAGCCGCTTTCTCAGAAACGTGCCGAGGCGGTGCGCGACTGGATGCGGGACACCGGCGACGTGCCGGAAAGCTGTTTTGCGGTTCAGGGTTATGGCGCAAGCCGTCCTGCTGCAACCAACGACACCCCGGAGGGGCGCGCGCTCAACCGCCGTGTCGAAATCAGTCTGGTACCGCAGGCCAGTGCCTGCCAGATACCGGGCAAAACCCAGGCGTCATCGCAGGATGATGGCGCATCACTACACAATGGAGAGTAATGCTATGGCAATTCCTGTTTATCTTTGGCTGAAAGATGACGGCGGCGCGGACATCAAAGGGTCTGTCGACGTTCAGGACCGTGAAGGCAGCATCGAAGTGGTGGCGCAGAAGCATAACCTGTACATCCCGACCGATAACAACACCGGCAAGCTGACCGGTACCCGTATCCATACGCCGTTCCTGTTCACCAAGGAAATCGATTCGTCCAGCCCGTATCTGTACAAGGCGGTGACCACCGGTCAGACCCTCAAGTCTGCGGAATTCAAGTGGTACAAAATCAACGACGCGGGCCAGGAAGTGGAGTACTTCAACACCAGACTCGAAAACGTGAAAGTGGTGAAAGTGAACCCACTGATGCACGACATCAAGGATCCTGCTTACGAGAAGCACAACCACCTCGAGCAGATCGAGTTGCGCTACGAAAAAATCACCTGGACCTACAAAGACGGCAACATCATTCATTCCGATTCCTGGAATGAACGCGCCACTGCATAAACCTGATGCGGGCAGGGATCCCTGTCCGCAATTTTTGCCGAACGTCTGCTGGCACGGGCTTTCAGCAAAGAACTCACAATCTGCCAGCCGACCGTATGCGCTTTGGTCCCCTTCACGGGAAACAGCGAGGGGCGGTAGCGTGTCCAGGAACCGACAAAGAGAGAGACTCATGGAAAATCCAGCCATCCTGCTGCGACGTCTGAACCCTTACTGTGCCCGCGCCATGGAAGGGGCGGCCTCGCTCTGCCAGACCCGCGCGCATGCGGAAATTCTGCCAGAACACTGGCTACTGAAACTGCTTGAGCAGGGGGAGGGAGACCTGACGGTACTGGCGCGCCGCTACGAGTGGGATATGGATGCGCTGTGGCAGGAGTTGCTCGGCTGGCTTGATACACTTCCCCGCTCTGTTCGCAGTCGCCCGCAGCTTTCAGACAGCATTCAGACGCTGATGCAGGAAGCCTGGCTGATTGCCTCCCTGAATGGTGAAGAGCAAATCCGTAGTGTACATCTGCTGATGGCGCTGGTCGGTAAGCCTGGACTGGCCCGCTGTGACGGACTGTGGCCACTGCTGACGCTGAGTCAGAGTCAGCTGGCTCGCCTGCGTCCATTGCTTGATGCACAGTCTGACGAACGTCCGGAAGTGCAGCAGGAAGCTGAACTGGCGCAGAGTCATGGCGGCGATGTGGCGTTTGTCGGGCGTCCTGTCGGCGCGCAGGTAAAAGAGGGCGAACTGAGCCCGGCACGACAGAATGCGCTGGATAAATTCACTCTCGACGTCACCGCCAGAGCGAAGCAAGGCAAAATCGACCCGGTGTTTGGCCGCGATACCGAAATCCGCCAGATGGTGGATATTCTCTCCCGTCGCCGTAAGAACAACCCGATTCTGGTCGGTGAGCCGGGCGTGGGCAAAACCGCGCTGGTGGAAGGCCTTGCATTGCGCATCGCTGAAGGCAACGTCCCGGAATCCCTCAAGCCTGTGGTGCTGCGCACTCTCGACCTCGGCTTGTTGCAAGCGGGCGCAGGCGTGAAGGGCGAATTCGAGCAGCGTCTGAAAAACGTGATTGACGCCGTGCAGCAGTCACCGGTACCAGTTTTGCTGTTTATCGATGAAGCACACACTATTATTGGCGCGGGCAACCAGGCGGGCGGCGCAGATGCCGCCAACCTGCTGAAGCCCGCGCTGGCACGTGGCGAACTGCGTACCATTGCCGCCACCACCTGGTCTGAGTACAAACAATACTTCGAGCGTGACGCCGCGCTGGAGCGCCGCTTTCAGATGGTCAAAGTGGACGAGCCGGACGATGACGCCGCCTGCCTGATGCTGCGCGGCCTGAAGTCCCGCTATGCTGAGCACCACAACGTGCACATTACCGATGATGCAGTGCGTGCTGCCGTCACACTCTCCCGCCGTTATCTGACGGGCCGCCAGTTGCCGGATAAAGCCGTCGATTTGCTGGATACCGCCAGCGCCCGCGTGCGCATGAGTCTCGACACCGTACCGGAACCGCTGACTCGCATCCGTTCGCAGATTACCGCACTTGAAATGGAGAAGCAGGCGCTGCTGGAAGACATTGCCGTCGGCAATCAGAGCCGCGGTGAGCGCCTGAGCGCCATCGGGCAGGAAGAAAACGCCCTTATCGTTGAGCTTGACGAACTGGAAACTCAGTACGGCCAGGCGCTGAAACTTACCGGACGGCTGCTGGAAATCCGCCAGGATATCTCCCGTCAGAGTGAGACTCATGCGTTACAACAGGAACTGAATGGTTTGCAGCAAAGCAACCCGCTGCTCTCTGTTGATGTCGACGTGCGTACTGTGGCTACCGTGATTGCCGACTGGACCGGCGTGCCGCTGTCGTCGCTGCTGAAAGATGAACAGACCGGGCTGCTGACCCTGGAAAATGAAATCAGCAAGCGCGTGGTCGGGCAGGATGTGGCGCTGGAAGCCATCGCGCAACGCCTGCGTGCAGCGAAAACCGGCCTCACGTCCGAGAATGGCCCACAGGGTGTGTTCCTGCTGGTCGGGCCGAGTGGTGTCGGGAAAACCGAAACCGCGCTGGCGCTGGCAGACGTGATGTACGGCGGCAAAAAATCGCTGATTACCATCAATCTGTCGGAATACCAGGAACCGCACACGGTGTCGCAGCTGAAAGGCTCACCGCCGGGCTATGTCGGTTATGGTCAGGGCGGCATTCTCACCGAAGCCGTGCGCAAGCGTCCGTACAGCGTGGTGCTGCTGGATGAAGTAGAGAAAGCGCACCGCGATGTGATGAATTTGTTCTATCAGGTCTTCGATCGCGGCTTTATGCGCGACGGTGAAGGCCGTGAAATCGACTTCCGCAATACCGTGATTCTGATGACCTCGAATCTCGGCAGCGCCCCTCTGATGCAGCTGCTTGATGAACAGCCGGACGCCACCGAAGGCGATTTGCACGAATTAATGCGACCCATTCTGAGGGACCACTTCCAGCCTGCACTGCTGGCGCGTTTCCAGACGGTGATCTATCGCCCGCTGGCGGAAGCAGCGATGCGCACTATCGTCGAAATGAAACTCGGTCAGGTCAGCAAGCGTCTGCACCGTCATTACGGTCTGACCACGCATATCGACGAGAGCCTGTTCGATGCGCTGACCGCCGCCTGCCTGCTGCCAGACACCGGTGCGCGTAACGTCGACAGTCTGCTCAACCAGCAAATTCTGCCGGTGCTGAGCCAGCAGTTGCTGGCCCATATGGCGGCGAAGCAAAAGCCGCAATCTTTGACGCTGGGGTGGAGTGAGGAAGAGGGGATTGGGCTGGTGTTTAATGAGGCACACGGAGGCTGAAATGCAGATTTGCATGATGGATTACGGCAACCTGTCGGCGGATGGCAAAACGGCGTACCTGAAATGCTACGGCATCGGGACGTTTGAAGTGCTGACGGGCGTGGATTTTTATATCAATAATCCTGACTGTGCCGACCATGAAAATGCTGCTATCCCGCCGGGGACATACTGGGTCACCGACCGGCCTGCCGGCAGCTTGTACAACCGAGTCCGGGCAGAGGCGATTGATGCCTGGCATGGTTACCGAAATCATCATTCCGAATGGTTTGCCCTTTTCAGCGATAAAACTAAAAGAGACGGCATCATGGTGAATGGCCTGAACCGTACAGGATTTCGTCTTCATCCTTTGAACAGCGATGGTTCAGGTGAATCCTGGGGCTGTATCACCCTGCGCCGGTTCAGTGATTTTCAGCATCTGCGACGTCTGCTACTGCAGAGAGGAACCTTCCCGGTTCCTGGCGGCAATGGTCTGAAGGCCTATGCCCGTATCGATGTGCGTGGCACCCCGGACTACAACCAGTGCGATAAAGAGACCGAAGAAAGAAAAGAGGCTGAGAAACGCCGGACACAGCAGGCTCTGAAAAAGCGAGCGGAGAATGTCGAATGAAAATCCTGCTGTTTATTGTGCTGTTCTGGGGCGGGATCCACTTCATTCCCGATGCATGGATTGCGGGTTTTGTGAAAGCCCATATCCCGATTAGTGGTGACGGAGAAGAAGCGATGGACAGCTTTGAGATGCATATCATCGTGATTAAAACATCGTTGTGTGCTGCCGGGGCGTTCCTCCTGATGAAGCTGCTTTTCTGGATGAAAAATCACCAAAAAAAATAATCTCTTTCTCACTTCCTGTGCCAAATGCTGGCCCGCGCCAGCCCTGACGGAATAACCGAATACACAATGGAGTCAACGCCATGAGCCTGACGGATACCCTGAACACGATGGTGACCACCGTCACCGGAAAAGCCCTGAACCGCTACCGCCTCGATATCCCTTCCTGTACGGCCGATATCGACGTGGAGGACTTTAGTGGTTCAGAAGCGATGAGCGAGCTTTACAGCTACACCATCAACTTCACCAGTGCCGACAAGAACATTGATGCCCGCCAGATGATGAGTAAGCCTGCGACACTGACCATGGGGGCCGGCAATCTGCTTTCCCTGGCGGATCGCAAGGTGGTTCACGGGGTGGTGACGCATTTCGAGCGTACCGGAGGTTCTGCAGATGAAGCGCAGTACTGCATTGTGCTGGAGCCGTTTCTGGCGCTGCTGGGCAATCAGTTCCGCACTCACCGCTTTTTCGTCAACAAGTCAGTACCAGAAGTGGTTGCAGAGGTGCTCACGGAGCATGGCCTGAAAGGCTGGGAGTATGAGTTCACGCTCAAAGCCGACTATCCAAAGCGTGAGCAGATTAACCAGTACCAGGAAAACGACCTCGCCTTCATAGAACGTCTGCTGGCGGAGGTGGGGATTTTTTACTTCTTCACCCTGCAGCCCGACACCCAGACCGAAGTGGTGCACTTTGCGGACAAGCAGAGCGCGTGGACGTTTGGTAAAAAGCTCCCGCTGAACAGCCCGTCAGGGGCGAATGACAATGCGGCGGATTCGGTGTGGGACGTGCATGTCTGGCATAACGTGGTGGAACGTTCAGTCACTGCCAGCGACTATAACCACCGCGAAGCCCAGAACGTCCTGACGTCCGTTCCGGCGGATATGACCCGCGGTGACGGGGAAGGGAATACCTACGGCGATGTGTACCATTATCGCCCGCGTCACCTTGAACGTGGCGACAAAATCACGCCGACGGCAGAAACAGGTAACTTCTGGGCACGCCTGGAGCATGAACGCTACCTTTCCACTCAGACCACTGTAACTGGCAGCAGTACCGACCATACCCTGGGCCCGGCTCAGGTGCTGACTATCACTGAAACGGCTATCCCCCCGACGCTGCCGCGTGAAACCGAAAACGGTCTTGTCATCATCAGCGCCGGTTACTCCGCCAGCCGTCAGAACGCGCTGAAGGTGGAATGGGCGGCCATGCCGTACTACGAGAACCGCTGCTGGCGTCCTGCTGCTAAAAAGCGCCCGGTGGTCAGCGGCACCCTGACGGCACGAGTGACCAGCGCCAAAGATAACGACATCTACGCCTGGCAGGATGCATCAGGCATGTACCGGGTGAAATTTGATGCTGATCGCGACGATAAACGACAGGGCATGGAAAGTATGCCGGTACGTTTTGCCAAACCTTACGGTGGTGACAAGTACGGCTTCCACTTCCCGTTGATACAGGGCACTGAAGTCGCCATCGCGTTCCATGAAGGCGATCCGGATCGTCCGTATATCGCCCACGCCCTGCACGACTCCCGTCACGTTGACCATGTCACTGAACTGAACAGCACGCGTAACGTTATCCGCACAGCTGGCCTGAGCAAGCTGCGGATGGAGGACAAGCGCGGCGAAGAGCACGTTAAGCTCAGCACAGAGTATGGGGGTAAGACCCAACTTAATTTAGGGCACAATGTAGACGCTTCCAGGAAACTTCGCGGCGAAGGTGCTGAGCTTCGTACTGACCGACACGTTTCTATCCGGGGTGGTGCCGGGGTGTTTATCACTGCAGATAAACAGCCGTTTGCCGGGGACAAGATGCTTTCCATGCAGGAGGCGATAGCCCAGCTTGAGAATGCACTGAGTATTGCCCGAAGCATGTCAGATGCAGCTGAAACCGCGCAGGCACTTCCTGCAGATATACAGAGCCAGGTGAAGTTGAGTGATGCCCTCAAAGATCTGGTGCAGCCAGGCATGGTGTTGAATGCACCAGAAGGCGTGAGTATCACCAGTCCGCAGGCAGTGCGTATGGCCTCGGGAAGCGCCAGCGTCGGGATTATGTCACAACAAAACACTGACATCAGTGCACTTAAGCGTTTTACGGTAGCTGCGGGTGAAGCCGTGAGTATGCTGGCCCGTAAGGCTGGGATGAAACTCTTTGCTGCTAAGGGCAAAGTAGAAATTCAGGCTCAGGATGATGCGCTTGATGCGATAGCCAAAAAGGATGTGACCGTAACCAGCACGGAAGGGCGGGTCGAAATCACAGCGGCGAAAGATGTTGTGCTGAAAAATCTGGATGGGTCTTTCATTCAGCTACAAGGTAAAAACATTATTTTGGGTTGTGAAGGTAATATTCTGTGGAAATGTGCCAATGCGCAGAAAATGGGTAGTGTAAGCATGAGTAGTGTTATGCCCCAGTTTCCATCTGGATATAGTGGGAAATTCACGGCATCGTCTGATGCAGGTGTTCCAGTTGCAGCTGCGGCATATATGTTGACATCGAGTAATGGGCAGAAATTATTTGGTAGAACAGACGAGAACGGTGAAACAGTCCCAGTTTACTCATCAAACCCGAATGAGCCTTTTGAACTTGAAATGATTCAAAGTGATTATTGGTACGATAGTGAGAATATTGTGGATAGAGTACATTGTTCATCATTTTCAGATATGTCATTCCAGGATGATGGTTGTCAATGCAGTGATTGTGAGGGAAATAAAAGTGCGTGATATGACTTTAAAGTTTAAATTATTGTTATGCATGTTGCCGGCTCCATTTTTTTCTTTTGCAAGTGGCACATGGAATGCTAAATCAGCACAAATGCAATGTGGCTCAGCTTTGGTAAAAGTCAGTGCTGAATGCCAGGTGAATCAGAAAAGCCCAACGGAGAATATATGCAAAAATTACCAGTTGGAAATAAAAAACGGCACGAATAATAAAGACTTTTCTTTGCCATACATCCCGAATAGCCAAAAAGTCCTCCTGGAAGGACAGGGTTATTCCTTTAATGATGTAGTTAAGCCTGGTGATTGGGTCCCCTCCACAATGAAATGCTATGATAATGAAAACATTGTGATCGGATACCATCTAGGGTTGGATGAAGAGGAGAGCGTAAAGGGTTCATTGTTGTCCTATATTGACGCCCCATTTATTGATCTTTCAGGTAACTTTATTACAGGTAACAAGCTTTCTGAGCTTAGATCTCGAGAGATAAAAAAACCATATGACAATACGAATATAGACTTTATTAGCAATCGCTGAGGTATGGTATGTCTGATTTATATGAGTATTTAAATGCCAAGAAGGGAAAAGCATATTTTGATGATCAGATTAAGCCATTTTCGCTAATCTCACTCTATCCGGATATAGATACATCCCGAAAGCTAAGAGGTAACAGCCGTACAACAGGAGATGCTGATAAAGATGTTCAGGATGCTATTATAGATATGATTATTACCATAGCTGCCCGCTATAGATTAAGTTATAAAGAGATATCATATATTTTATTAACAACTAAAGTCGAGTCCGGGTTTAACCCCGATGCGGCAGCAGGGACTACTAGTGCAGCTGGTTTAGCACAAGGAACAGTTGGTTTTATCAAAGATGCATTGACACAATCTGAAGACATTCTTGGTTTTCAGCTAGATCTTCGTAATGAAGAAGTTTTTGATGCTGAGAAAGGATGTTATGCGGTAATTTATTCATTTTTACTCAACAAGTCTAAGGTAATGGAGAGTTACACATCAGATCAAAGTGAATATTGGGAATGGCTTTATTTGTTGCATCATGATGGTGCCTATAGCTTAGGGAAATACCTGGAGGTAATCAAAATCATGGGTATGTTAGCCGCTATGTTTCTGAACAAACCAAAAAAGAGATTCTCAAAAATGTTGGAGTTGAAAATGCTAATGCTAAAGCGGCCATAGAGTATTCAAGAAGTCATATCGTGTTGCCTAAAGGAAGTAAATCTGCGGACTCAGAAAAAAAAGACAATGTAATTCACATTAAAACTACGACAACCGATAAATCTGTTAATAGTAGAACTGGAAAAGAGCCTGAGAAACATCAAACAGATACGCAGGGAACATCTAAAAAAATTGAAACAAATGCTGATTTCGTACCAGTACTGATTTTTGATAAAGGCAATAGTGATAAAAACAGAGTAAGCAGTAAAACTAAAGAAATTTTAATAAACATAGCTAAAAGTGCAGGGATTCACAAGGTTCACATTACCAGTACTCTAAGGACACCTTTGGAACAAGCGCAGGCGATGTATTCTAATGCTAAAAATTTAGGTGTGGATTCTCAGCATCATTACAAACCAGCTGGCTGGAAAGTAATTCAGGCAGGTGTGGCTGCAGGCATAGAAGATCGCAATAAAGCCATTCAGGCAATGGTTGATGAAATTAATACTCTTATGAGTGACGGGCAAGTAGTATCAAGACATTGCGTTAGTGAGGAAATATATGCGCAAAGAAATGTGGTCGACATTAGCAAGTCAAGGATGAATAAACTCGCGAAACCCTTTGATAAAGCAGTTAAAGCGTACATGAAAAATAATGATGATATCTATTATATAAGTCCTTATGCTTATAACGGTGAGCCCGTTTTCCATTTGGAGGTGAGACAATGAATATAAGACTCATGCTTGTTTTTATTGTAACTCAGTTCCCTTTTTATGTTAATGCAAATATTTTAACAAATGGAGTTTATTATTCTAAATGGGTTTACTCAGAAAACAATATGGAAAAAGTGTATCCAATACTGTCTAATAAATTTAATCGCGATAAAAATGGGGTGTACTTACTTCCAGATAATGCGTCAATAATTGGTGATGAAATTTATCTACGAGTATCGGATGATACTGTAAATATATATTACAGGCAAGTGAATGATGATGGGGGCGTTGTGACAATCGGTCGTGGTGATGTCGATATTTTGGATGGTGTCTTCAGCATAAAAAACAATATATCAAATACTTTCTTTGATGGTAAGGTTCCACCTGGGAAATTCTATATCAATTATGATTTTTCAGGGAGGGACACTTCTCCCGCCCAAAAGGAAATTATTCCTTTCAAGGTTGAAAGGCCTGATGCCTTTAGCGTAGATTGCAAAAAATATTTAAAGATAAATGGTTATTATGAAAATGGACTCCCTGATTACACGGAGGATGATATTTCATACAATACAAATATATTTGCAACCGATTCAGGAATTTGCGGCCTATTGCTTAATGATGACAATGTTCGGCAAATAAAAGAAGGGCGAATTCTTTTTGAAAAAATTCAATGAAACTTCTGCTTCTTGAGCTTGATCTTTCGACCAGTTAAATATTCTAGGGGATATTATGTCCAAAGGATTTGTATTGCTAGGAGATAAAACTACTCACGGTGGTGAGGTTATATCTGCATCTTCGACCATGATTGTGAACGGAAAGAAAGTAGCTCTTGTTGGCGACGAAATTAATTGCCCTGTTGAAGGGCATGGTGTTAATGCCATTATTGAAGGATCACCAGAATGGATCTCTGATGGCAAGTCTGTTGTTGTGGATGGCTGCGAATGTGAATGTGGTTGCCATGTTATCTCAAGTGCGCCGGATTGTTCAGTAGGATAAGTTATGAGCTGGGAGCGTCAGAAAGCCACAATTACTACAGAGCCAGAAGAACCGTCTCTGGTCATCTGGCTGATTGCAGGTCTTGTTGCTGTAATTGCTGGAGTGCTGCTCTTTGTCCTCCATGCCAATCAGTTTCTGGGTGAATTGCAAAAATTCAACCTCTGGATTGTTTCTGGGAGTCCTATTTTAATCTGGTTCATTACGATTTGTCTTCGTGGCTGGATGTATAACCATGCAATGGACCGTCATCAGTTTGAATCCGATGAGGCAGATTATGTTCAGCAGCAATGGATTTCCTGGGCTGGACGTTACCTGGCAGTTATGTATAGTCGGGTTATCCTGCCTGATGAATTGACGCCATCCATATTTCTGCAGGCTCCCAAAGATCGAGAGCAGGGTAGTTCTTTTAGTCGGGGAATAACGTTACCTGCAGGCGAAGATGTTTTTTCAGTATTGATTGGGGGCCTGGATATATCAGAATTACAGCGCTTATCTGACCTCCCTTTCCACGCAACCTTACTGACTGATTCACACGATCCTGATGAGACATTGCAGAGAGAATTTTCAGCATGCTGGCTCCAGTTAGTTGGACAGGCGTATCCCGTACCATTACTGACGATTCTTAAAGACCGGGCCTTCGATTGGGTGGGCGATCGCCTAAAAGCCCCTATTCTGGATGTTGAGCTTCTGTTGGTTCACCAGACTCAGGGAGGGAATGAGTACAGTGATTCGCTCTCGGCTTTAATGTTGACCTCTGATGATGTAGCAACGAAGTATCAGCTAAACCATCACGCTCGCCTGCTTCGGCCTATGTCGCTTGAATCAGCCCAAATGCTGAGTGAAGAGCTCGCTACCTTTTTCTCAACCCAGTCACAGGTTATTGCTGCGCATGCAATAGTGGGCGACAGCATGAAGTGGGGTGGTGATTTTTCCACTCTTCTGGCCAGTGCAAAACAATATGAAGGTAATTGGAAACCTCAACAGTGCCACTGGCTGGAAAAGTATGCCGGACTTAGCGGCCCTTTCTCACCCTGGATCATGGCTGCTGTCGTCAGCGATATTGCTGCGCTGACAAAAGAAGATTGCCTGATGCTTTCGGGTGACAAAGAGCTGCGTTTTATAAATACCGTAACTACAGGGAATCAGATAAATGGCGAAGGATAGTTCAGTGTGGCGTGGTAACTGGGGACGCCTCAGTATTACCGTACTCATTACTGCCGCGATCGGATTGGCCATCTGGAAAAAGGGTGATGCATTCGGACTTACCAGCAATGGACTAAAGTTGCTGGGATTTGTGGCAGCGATAATCCTTCTGTTGCTTATCCGTCATAGCAAAACCATTAGCCTAGCAATTAAACAACAGTGGTCTCGTTTTCAGGCGAAACGTAAAAGTGTCCTGCCTGCCGATGAGGGGCGCGTCAAGCAGACCGCACCACGCAATATCACCGTCGACACTATCCGCCTCGCCATGCGCAACCTCTACGGTCGGCGCTGGGGCAGTAAAACACGCATCCTGCTGATAACCGGCACCGTCGCTGAGGTTGAGCAACTGACCCCTGGCCTGACAGACCAGCTCTGGCAGGAAGATCGCGGCACGCTGTTGCTATGGGGCGGTGACCTCAATACGCCAGCAGACAGCGACTGGCTGACCGCATTGCGCAAACTGCGCCGCCGTCCAGTGGATGGTCTGGTATGGGTTACCTCGGCTTTTGACCAGCTCTCAGCGCCAGGACTGAAGCAGCCGCTGCCGGTACCGTCTGAAAGCACCATGGATTCCCTGTCTCATGCCATCAGTGCGCGTATGGATGAACTGGGCTGGAAACTTCCCCTGTATGTCTGGTCCCTGCATCCACGCTCCGGAAAGCCGGAAGGCCGGATTGTGCAGGCCACTGGCTGTTTGCTGCCTGCTGGATGCAGTCCTGAAACGCTGGCTGAACAGTTTGCAGCCCTGACGTCCGGGCTGACCTCGCAAGGTCTGCAGCAGACCTGCGGCGAGGTTAAACATCACTTCTTACTGACACTTGCCGACCAGCTTATTCGCGAACCACAGAGCGTGACCGCTCCGCTGTCGGTGATGCTCAATCCGTACCGCCCGCTACCGCTGGCAGGGGTGGTGTTCAGCCAGCCTTCTGCCGATGCTGAACGTGCCGTGCCGCACCACTGGGGCATGGATAAGCGCTGGGATGTTTTGCCTGAGTCCGTCCGGACGCTTCCTGCCGGACTGCGTCCGCGCAAACCGGGCATTCCGTGGCGCAGGGTGATGGCATCGGCTGTCGCCCTGACGATGGTGGCATGGGCGGCGTGGATGAGCATCGCGTATGTCACCAACCGCAGCCAGATTGACGGTGCGAATGCCCAGGCCGCACTTGCTGCCCGACAGAATCAGCCGCTGGAACAGCGCCTGCACGCGCTGTCTGAACTGCAGAAAACCCTGGCCCGTCTGCAGTACCGCGCTGAGCATGGTGTACCGTGGTACGAGCAGGCCGGGCTTAGCCAGAATAATGCCCTGCTGGCCGCACTCTGGCCACGCTATCAGGACAGCGCCCTGCCGCTGTTGCGGGATGCGGCCGCTGACCATCTGCAGAAACAGGTCAGTGCCTTTAATGCGCTGCCGCCGGGCAGCCCGCTGCGTGAGCAGATGGCAAAAAATACCTATGACCAGCTCAAACTGTACCTGATGCTGACCCGTCCGGAACATATGGACGCCAACTGGTTCAGTTCGGCACTGTTGCGCGACTGGCCGAAGCGTGATGGCGTGAAAGACGGCGTCTGGCAGGGCGTGGCCCCGTCACTGCTGTCCTTCTATGGCGCGCAGCTGGTCACGCACCCGGAGTGGAAATTGCGAGGTGATGAGAGCATGGTCAGCCAGGCGCGTTCCCTGCTGGTTCGCCTGATGGGCTTACGTAACAGCGAATCAACCCTCTACCAGAATATGCTCTCTCAGGTGGCGCACCTGTATGTCGATATGCGCCTGGAAGATATGACCGGCGATACCGATGTCTCCCGCCTGTTCAGTACCACAGAGGTCGTGCCGGGGATGTTCACCCGTCAGGCCTGGGAGCAGACTGTGCAGCCAGCCATTGAAAAGGTGGTGAAGGCGCGCCGGGACGAGCTCGACTGGGTGCTCACGGACAGCAGGCAACAGGCTAATACGCAGGATGAAATGTCTCCGGAAGCGCTGCAAAAGCGCCTGACGGAGCGTTACTTCGCCGACTTTGGCGGCGCCTGGCTGACGTTCCTCAACAGCCTGCGGCTTCGCCAGGCCACCACGCTGTCCGATTCCATTGACCAGTTGACTCTGATGGCAGACGTGCGCCAGTCACCACTGGTGGCGCTGATGAACACCCTCAATGTGCAGGGACGCACCGGACAAACCGGGGACGCTATTTCGGATTCCCTGGTCAAGTCAGCGAAGAATCTGCTGGGTGGTGATAACCAGGATGCCATTGACCAGAACGCTGGTACGCACGGGCCGCTGGATGCGACCTTTGCCCCGGTGCTGGCACTGATGGACAAGAGCCGTACAGGTGCACAGGAGCAGAGTCTGCAGTCGTTCCTGACCCGTGTGACGCAGGTGCGTCTGCGCCTGCAGCAGGTGACCAATGCCGCCGACCCGCAGGCCATGACCCAGACCATTGCCCAGACTGTATTCCAGGGCAAGGCTGTTGATCTGACCGAAACCCGTGACTACGGCAGCCTGATTGCCGCCGGCCTGGGGCAGGAGTGGAGTGGTTTTGGTCGCACCGTTTTCGTGAACCCGATGGAGCAGGCCTGGCAGCAGGTGCTGACACCGGCGGCAGACAGTCTCAATGCCCAGTGGCAGCAGACGGTGGTTGCTGAGTGGAACGCTGCATTTGGCGGGCGCTATCCGTTCAACGAGTCCAGCAGCGACGTCTCCCTGCCACTGCTGGCTAAATACCTCAACGCCGATTCCGGGCGTATCGCCCAGTTCCTGCAGACCCGTCTCAAAGGTGTGTTGCATAAGGAAGGTAACCGCTGGGTACCGGACAGCATCAATTCGCAGGGGCTCGCTTTTAACCCGGCGTTTCTTAATGCCATAAACACCCTGAGTCACATCTCGGATGTCGCCTTCACCGAAGGCAATGCCGGGATGAATTTCGAGCTGCGTCCTGGTACCGCCGATGGCGTAATGCAGACCGACATGATTATCGACAGCCAGAAGCTGACTTACGTCAATCAGATGCCTGCATGGAAACGCTTTACCTGGCCTGCGGATACTGAAGCGCCGGGTGCCAACCTGAGCTGGATAAGCACTCAGGCGGGCACTCGCCAGTACGCTGATATTCCGGGTAGCTGGGGCTGGATACGCCTGCTGGATCACGCCACCGTCAATGCTTACCCGGGAGTCGGCAGCAGTTACAGCCTGAGCTGGAAAGCACAGGACGGTCGCACGCTCAATTACACCCTGCGTACCGAAGCGGGTGAGGGGCCGCTGGCGCTGCTGAAACTGCGTAATTTCCGCTTGCCGGAGACTATCTTCAGCACAACGGTAGCGCCAGACACGGTCGCCAGCGCGGCCAGTGATACGGAGGAGGTCTACTGATGAGCACGCTGAATGCTTTACTGAGCGCCTGCCAGGCTGAGCAGGTGCCACTGCTTACTGCTACCCGTGAACGTGTGGCGCAGTGGGATAGCTGGCTGCAGCCGCTGTCCGGTTCATCGCCTGTTGGCGAAGATCCGGGATATGATGATGACTTCCAGCAGATGCGTGAGGAGGTCAACAAACTCTCCGGGGCAGACACAGAGCTTATCTGCCGTCTGGCGGAGAAGCAACTGACCACCACCGCCAAAGACATTCGTGTAGCCACCTACTACTGCTGGGCAAAGCTGCACCGCGAAGGCGAGCGGGGTCTGGCTGAAGGCCTTGAACTGTTGGCCGGGTTGATAGAACGTTTCGGCGCGCAACTTCATCCACAGCGTGACCGTAGCCGTAAGGCGGCACTGGAATGGCTGGCGGGATCGCGCATGACCGACTCTCTTTCTCTGTATCCGGAAGTGGTCAAGAGCGATGCTATACGTACCACCGGGGCGCTGTTGCTGATAGCCGGGCTTAGTGAAAATGAGCCGGATGAAACACGGCCGGAACTCAATGCGCTGTATGGTGCGCTGGAAAATCGTCTGCAGAAAGCGGGCGGCGTGGATGCGGTGGTGCCGCAAAACGCCAGTACCAGCGAAGCGTATTTCACAACCAGCCACAGTGATGCCCCGGCCATCGGGCGTATCACCTCCGGCCAGGATTTACTGGCGCAGGCCCGCACGCTCACCGAATACCTGCGCGAACAGCCGGACGGCTGGTTGTCAGCACACCATCTGATGAAGAGCCTGCGTCACGATACCCTGCGGGCTATCCCGGCTCCTGATGCCCAGGGTCGTACACGCATCGAACCGCCAAGGGCGGACCAGCGTGCGCTGCTTAAGCGCCTGTATCTGCAGCAGAACTGGGCCGAGATGCTGGAAACGGCAGACAGCACCTTTTCCCGTGGCGCCAATCATCTGTGGCTGGATTTGCAGTGGTACATCCATCAGGCGCTGACTAAATCCAGCCAGCAGACGTTGGCTGACATTGTCACCGCCGATCTGAAAGGGCTGTTATCACGACTGTCCGGGCTGGAGACGCTGGCGTTCAGTGACGGTACCCCGTTTGCGGATGAAGTGACGCTGAACTGGATCCAGCAAACTGTGCTGGACACCGTCGGCGGGTGGGGCAATGACACACCATCAGCCCCGGTAACCTCCGGTAACGATGACATTCTGGCTCTGGAGCCGGAAGCCGTGGTGCTGGCGGACAGTGAAGGTCCGGATGCGGCGCTGGCCTGGTTACAGAACCGTCCGGGCGTCACGACTGCGCGGCAACAGTGGCTGCTACGCCTGCTGATGGGACGTATTGCTGAGCAGTACGGTAAAAATGACCTGGCGGTGCACCTGTTTGCAGAACTGGGTGAACGGGCCCGTGAAGTGACCCTCAGCAACTGGGAGCCTGAGCTGCTGTTTGAGGTCCAGGCCCGCCATCTGAAACTCCTGCGTCTGAAAGCTGGTCGCAGTGAGGCTGATAAGACCCGCCTTACACCGGTAATGGACCAGTTACTTGCCGGGCTGATTGCGGTTGATCCGGTACGGGCGGCGGTGTTGTGTGGTTAATGAACAGAAATAGCCAATTTAATATCTTTTTGATTGAAATAAAACAGTTAGTGATTATTAAAAGGTAAATAGAGTTATGAAGTATTTTTCTCTTGTTTTTTTTCTCTTGTTTTTATCAGGATGTACTTCTTCCGTAAATGTTCACAAAGAATGGAGTGAGTTCAAATATTATCGCATTGATTTTTCTGGGCATGAAATTAAAAAACTGCCTCAAGGTGCCCGATTGGTGAAGGGGCAAAAGGATGCTGCAATAGGTGTTTTGGATAGTAATGGTGATACCGGTGAATTTGTCGTTTCCGGGCGTGTTAATGAAAAAGACTACACGATTGAGCCAATGTGGCATTTTTATGATTATTCCGGGAGTTTTACGACCACTGCTGATGACGGCAAGATAAATCCTTATGTTACTTACAAAATTACTAATAAATGTGACCCAAGTGACACCTATACGGGGGTCAGCGATAATCAAGGAAGAACGATTTTGTTCGCAACGGAAAAGCCATGTGGATTGGAAATTACTTTTCCAGATGAAATACAACATGGTGAATAAATTGATGGTAACTGTAAATATGCTGGATATCGTCTGGAATTATTCTGGGGCAAATGCGCAATGGAAGATCTAACCCTACGCTATTACGACGCGGAAATGCGCTACCTGCGCGAAGCAGCGAAAGAATTCGCCCAGACTCACCCCGACCGAGCGGCAATGCTGGACCTGGATAAGGCTGGCACACCCGATCCGTATGTCGAACGGCTGTTTGAAGGCTTTGCTTTTTCGATGGGACGGCTGCGGGAGAAGATTGACGACGACCTGCCGGAACTGACCGAAGGACTGGTCAGCATGCTCTGGCCACATTATCTGCGCACTATTCCGTCGCTCTCGCTGGTGGCTCTGACCCCGGCGCTGCATGCCATGAAAATGGCGGAGGTTGTACCTGCGGGCCTTGAAGTGTACTCCCGCCCGGTAGAGCCGAAGAACACGGTTTGTCGCTACCGCACTACTCAGGATGTGATGCTTAATCCTTTGAGTGTTTCAGACGTCACGATGGCGACTGAGCCTGACGGGCGCTCGCTGATGCGGATGCGCTTTGCCTGCAGCAGTCAGGCCGACTGGTCACATGCCGATCTCCGTCGTCTGAGCCTGTATCTCGGCGCGGATGCGCCCGTCAGCAGCCATCTGCATCTGATGTTGACGAAACGTCAGGCGGCACTCTATATGCGTCTGCCCGGGCAGACCGATCGTATCCACCTCGACGGGTATTTTTCACCGGGCGGTTTTGCTGAAGAGGACGGTCTGTGGCCGAAAGGCGATACCGCGTTCAGCGGCTACCAACTGCTGCTGGAGTACTTCACCTTCCGCGACAAGTTTATGTTTGTCCACCTCAATGGTCTTGACGGTATGACGCCGCCTGCCGGGGTAGAGTACTTCGATATTGAAGTGGTTTTCAGCTCGCCGTGGCCATCTGACCTGCCGGTCACCGATGACGCGGTTCGTCTTCACTGCGTGCCGGTGATTAACCTGTTCACCCTGGAAGCCGACCCGCTCACCATCACCGGACTTGAAAGTGAATATCTGTTGCGGCCCAAACGGTTGCAGGACGGACACACCGAGATTTACGCCGTGGATTCGGTTACCGGCTCCAACCGGACCATTGACGCGGAGTATGTCCCGTTCAGCAGCTTCCGCCACAAAGGCGGGATGATGCGTCGTCATGCGCCGCCCCGGTATTACCACACCCGTGTAAAGCGCAGTGTGACCGGGCTGTATGACACCTGGCTTATCCTGGGCGGCCATCAGTGGGAAAATGACCGGCTTGTCGACCGCGAAGCCGTATCGCTGCAAATCACCGGCACCAACGGCCAGCTACCGCGCCGGGCGCTACAGAGTACGCTCCTTGACCGCTGTGAGCAGATAGTCGATACGCCGCTCTCGGTACGCAATCTCTGCAAGCCCACGCTGCCGGTCTATCCCCCTGCGGAAGACCGTTTCCACTGGCGGATATTGAGTCACCTGGGCTCCGGGTTTCTGAACATGATGAGCACGGCCGAAGTGCTGCGCGGGACGCTTGCGCTGTACAACTGGCCGGAAGATGAACTCAACACCCGGCGGCTGGAGGCGATTCAGCATGTGAAACACCACCGCCTGCAGCGGTTCGAGCAGGGCTACCTGCTGCGGGGGCTTGATATTGAGGTCACCCTCGACAGCGGCGGGTTTATCGGCGAGGGCGATATTCACCTGTTCGGCGAAATGCTCAACCGCTTCTTCGCGCTCTATGCCGACATGAACCAGTTTAACCAGCTCACCCTTTTCATTCAGCCAGAAGGAAAATGCATCCGGTGGAAAGAGAACCACAGTCCGCGCCTGCCCGGCTGATAGCGCAGCTGGGTGACCGGCTACCGTACATGAATTTTTACCGTTTCTGTCAGCTGCTGGAGCGGAGTCAGCCAGATAAACCGGTCGCCGGCAGCAACTGGCAGGTGCGTCATGAGCCGGTGCGCTTCCGGCCACATCCGGGAATGGGCTTCCCGGCCGCCGAAATCAAAGGCGTAGAATTGCCGGAGCATCCGCACCTGCCACCCACGGTACGCATCACCTTTATGGGGCTCTACGGCGTGGAGTCGCCGCTGCCGACGCACTATATCGATGACATTACTCAGCGGCGGGAAGGGTACGAGGCGGCTGCGGATTTCCTTGATATCTTCAACCACCGGCTGATTACCCAGTACTACCGCATCTGGCGTAAATACTCATATCCGGCGACCTTTGAGGAAGGGGGGAAGGATAAAACCTCGCAGTATCTTCTGGGGCTGGCAGGGCTCGGGATTGACGGTTGCACAGACAGTATCGCCGCCCCGGCCTCACGCTTTCTGGCGCTGCTGCCGGTGATGCTGCTGCCGGGACGGACTGCAGAAGGTATGGCCTCGCTGGTGCGCCTGCTGGCACCTGACACACAGGCGAAAATCTGGCACCACGACAAACGCCGCGAGCCACTGAAAAAGCCACTGACCATGAGCGTCAGTCAGCCCGTCACCCTGACCAGCCGCCCGGTGATGGGCAATTATGCCACCGATGTGAACAGCCAGGTGCTGATGCGCCTGACCTCCACTAATCCGGAAGAAGTGCAGGGCTGGCTGCCCGGAGGAGAGCTGCACACAGACCTGATGGCGTTGCTGCATGTTTATCTGGGCTCGCGCCTCGATGTCCGCCTGCAGTTGTGTGTCGACCGCAGCCTGCTGCCGGACGCGACGATGAGCAGTAAAGCCAAAGTCGGCGCCGTGCAGTTGGGCCGCACTGCCGTGATGCGCCCGCTGAATGCGGCGAACACCGCCACACATCCCAAAACCATAACCATCAATCTTGGCCGCTATGAACGGGTACAGGAAAATATTCACCGCAGGGAGACCGATGAAGATGGCGATTATCGCTGGTAAATTTCCTCTGGCTGCGCTGGTCGCCAGTATCACACTGATACTGGCGGGCTGTGGGCTGACCCAGAGCGTCACGGACGGCACTGTCGCCGTCACCAAATCGATTTTTTATAAACAGGTGAAAACGCTTCACCTCGATATTCGCGCCCGCGAGGCCGTAAACCATAATGCTGGCGGAGTAGCGCTGTCCACCGTGATACGTATCTACCAGCTCAAAGACCGCAATACCTTTGACAGCACGGACTATCCGTCGCTGTTCAAGGCTGACAGTCAGGCTATCAAAGCAGACCTGCTGACGGAGAAAGATATCCGCCTGCAGCCGGGTGGGGCGGTGATGGTCGATATGCCGCTGGAGGAAAGTGCGCAGTATGTGGCGGTGGCCGGCATGTTTATGTCGCCGGACCAGGTGAATAATACCTGGCGGGTGGTACTGAGCCGTGATGACCTCGATCCGGATAAAGCCCGTATCATCGAAGCAGGGAACAACCAGCTGATCCTTAAGGCGCTGAAAAATGAATGAGACTTCCCGTCCATCGTTGTATGAGACCCTCTTGGGTAATTTTACCGGCGGGCTTGCCCTGCAGCAGGTCAGTGAGCAGAACCAGGTCATCCTGTCCGTGCTCGACAATATGCAGCGCATCCTCAACTGCCGTGCCGGGACGCTGGCGCATCTGCCGGACTATGGCCTGCCGGATATGACCAAAATCCTCCAGGGGATGCCGGGCACTGCCCATGAACTGATGGGGACATTGTCTGCCGTCCTGCTCAAATATGAACCTCGCCTGAAAAAAATAGCCGTTGTCCTGCTGGAACAGAATGTCCCCGGTGAACTGCGCTATGCCATTGATGCTGAACTCAAAGGTATTGGTCTGGTGCGTTATGGCACCGAATTTATGCCCGAAGGGCGGGTCCTGTTGCGGCACCTGAAGCAACAGCAGTATCTCGACACGACAATCCGTATGTAAGGCCGGGTAGCACCATGTCAGTAAAATTACCGTGCCTCAAAAATCTTCCATAGCTTCAGACTCGTCAGATGGATATCTGGTCATGAATGACATTACCCCACATAAAATTAAAACCGGCGGCGATCCGCGTACCCTGCCGGATTATGCAGCCCTACGTGATGAGCTGAGTAAGCTGACCCATCCGGCGCGCCCGGACGTCAACTGGCAGTATGCCGAAAGGCTCTGCCTTTCATTATTTGAACAAAACGGTGTTGAACTGCAGACGGCAGCCTGGTATACGCTTGCGCGGACGCATCTGGCCGGATTGTCTGGTTTGAATGAAGGACTGGCCATACTGGAGGCCCTGATCGGCCATCAGTGGGGCGCGCTCTGGCCTCAGCCTGTACATGCCCGTATGGAAATTCTCAGTGGCCTGAGTCAGCGTCTGCAGCAACGGATGCGCACGCTCCTGCTGAATGACAGTGACCTCTGCCAGCTATATCGCGCGGAGCAGTTGCTTACCGGTCTCTGCGTCGTGCTACAGCGCCTGGAACTTAAACATCTGAGTCAGTTTGCTGCCTTGCGTACGCTGATGCACAACAATGCCGCCCGGCTGGAAAACAGTGATAACACCTCCGGTTGTGCCGGGGCGACCATCGAGCCGGGTATCGTGCTGCCTGCTACGGTAATGAATGGTTCAGGGGGCGCAACGAGCGACCTTGTCGGTCGTCCGCCTGAAGGGCGTCGCGCGCCGGATAGTACCGCGAAGTGGGTGTATGTCGCGCAAGCAGAACAGCAGGCGAATATCGAAGTACAGGCGGCAATGCCCGCGCCGGTAAAAAAATCGCAATCCTTCGCCGCCGGGATGTGCACCATGCTGGTGGTAAGCGTAGCGACGGTGTGGGGTTGGCATACCCTGCTGCGGCCTGATCCACTGCAAACTCAGCTCGCAGCCTCACTGGCGCCGTTACCCGCAACACTCACACCTGCACAGCTGGATGCGTTGCGCCAGCGATCCTCGTTATCACCCGCGATAATCACACAAACGCAGCAGCAGCTTGCCCGACTGGACAAGCTCCCCCCTGACTGGAATATCGTCTGGAGCAGGCAGCTTCTGGAACAGGCTCAGACGCTTTGGCCGGAGCAGGCTAAACCTCTGGCGCAACAGTGGCAGCAACAACTTACTGCTGCCTCAATGCCGGCAGAAAATCTCAATGGCTGGTATCAGGGGATGACAACGCTACACAAACTGAGCGACAGGCTGAACGGGCTTGATGAGCAGAAAGGCAAATACATGACGGTCAGTGAGCTGAAATCGGTGGTCTTTTCCGCCATGCAGTCCTTTAATCAATCCATACCCGCTGAAGAGCAATTGCGGGCATTATCACAAACACCCGCTGGCAAACCTTTACCGGTTGCTGACAGGACGCAACTGGAGATGCATCTCAAGCAACTGGCTGCCCGTTATGCTGAAATAAAACAGCAGGCGTCGAAATAAAAATTATATTATTCAAGGGAGTTAGCGAACGGTGTCGGGTTGCGGCGAACGGCTAAGAAGTGTCCCCTGCAGGAATCGAACCTGCAACTAGCCCTTAGGAGGGGCTCGTTATATCCATTTAACTAAGGGGACGAAGCGGCGGGAGTATAGCGTTTTTTTCCTTGCCCGTTAAGCATCTATGGATTGACTGCTTAAACTGTCGCCACTTAAGGGTGTTTTTTGGCCTTGAGCCGCTCTTTTTTGGCGTTGCTCATGTCGTTACGAATCTGCGCATGACTAAGTAGCGCAAAAATAAACGTCCCGCCGCAAATGTTGCCAGCCAGCGTCGGCAGCGCGAAGGGCCAGATGAAGTCCTGCCACGGTAGCGAGCCGTTGAAGACCAGGTAGAAAATCTCGACGCTGCCGACCACAATATGGGTGGTATCAGCGAGCGCAATCAGCCAGGTCATCATGATGATCACCACAATTTTTGCCGCGCCGGCGGCGGGAAACATCCAGACCATGGTCGCCACCAGCCAGCCGGAAATAATCGCATTGGCGAACATTTCAGACGGCGTATTTTCCATGACCTTTAAACTGATCTCCTGAAACGCGCCGCGAGTGGCATCGTCAAAAATCGGCATCATATTAAAGGCCCAGGCCGCAATTGCCGTACCGACCAGGTTACCGATGAGCACCACGCCCCAGAGCCGTAACAGGAGGCCAATATTTCCGGGCGTCGGTTTATGCATGATGGGTAATACCGCGGTGACGGTATTCTCGGTAAACAGCTGCTGGCGAGCCATGATGACAATAACAAACCCGAAGGTATAACCCAGATTCTCCAGTAAAAAACCGCCGGGGAGCTCGCCCAGGTGGACATGGAAAATCCCTTTTGCCACCATCGATGCCCCCATCGACAGACCGGCGGCTACCGCTGACCACAGAAGAGCAAGGGCATCGCGCTCCAGCTCTTTTTCCCCTTCCTGACGGATCTCTTCATGGGTAGCCATCGCCCGCGAGGGCAGGCGCTCCTCGTTAACCTCAATCGGTTCGCCATCCTGTTTTTCATCGCTTTCAACCTCCACATCTTCGTTATGATGGCTGGCGTAAGGTTTGGGATCTGTCGTCATGGCATTTCCTCCTGCGTTTTTTTGTTCTCATAAGCGTAGCGATATTTCATCCGGCTGGCCCGGGATAACCTCCTGAATTTTTACTAATGGCAAGATTAGCAATACGGATATTGCAAAATATGTATAGAATCAGGGCGCAACAATTATGCCAAAGAAGGCTATGCTGAAAGCAGGCAGCAGATGCATCTGCTTCAGGCGGTATCGTAATGGAGGCGTAGTCCCCGGATTACCCACAGCAATAGCCAAAATTAACAGGGAGACACCTATGAATTTTCGCCTGTCGGCGCTTGCGCTTGGCGCCACATTGCTGGTGGGATGTGCCAGTTCCAGCTCTGGCGATCTGCCGCAGGGGCGTTCAGACCCGCTTGAAGGGTTTAACCGTACGATGTTCAACTTCAACTTTAACGTGGTGGATCCGTACGTGCTGCGTCCGGTTGCCGTTGCCTGGCGTGATTATGTCCCGCAGCCAGCGCGCAACGGGCTGAGTAACTTTACCAGCAACCTTGAAGAACCGGCGGTGATGGCAAACTACTTCCTGCAGGGCGATCCCTATAAAGGTATGGTGCACTTTACCCGCTTCTTCCTTAACACCCTTCTGGGGATGGGCGGCCTGATTGATGTCGCAGGAATGGCGAACCCGAAACTGCAGCGTGTTGAACCGCATCGCTTTGGTAGCACCCTGGGCCACTATGGCGTGGGTTACGGCCCTTATATGCAGCTGCCGTTCTATGGCAGCTTTACGCTGCGTGATGAAGGCGGTGATATGGCTGATGGCCTTTACCCGGTGCTTTCCTGGCTGACCTGGCCGATGTCCATCGGTAAGTGGGCGGTTGAAGGGGTTGAGACCCGTGCTCAGTTGCTCGATTCCGACGGTCTGCTGCGCCAGTCTTCCGACCCGTATATTATGGTTCGCGAAGCCTACTTCCAGCGTCATGACTTTATTGCCAGCGGCGGTAAACTCACGCCGGCTGAGAACCCTAACGCTCAGGCGATTCAGGGCGATCTGAAAGATATCGACTCGCAGTAAACAGAATTAAAGATGACAACAAAAAAGGGTGAACGTGAGTTCACCCTTTTTTTATGCTGCCAGACCTATCAGAAGCGGTAGTTGAAGTTCGCGCCGTACAGCCAGGCTTTGCCTTCAGAACGGAAGGTGTAAGGACCTTCTTTAATTTCTACGTGCTGACCATGCATGTATGAAACACCCACGTCAACCGAAGCATCTTTGTTGAAGGCATAGGTGGTACCCGCGCTCAGCCACAGACGATCCTGATCCGGGATGGAGATAGAACGAGTGGCGGCAGGTACCGGGCTATCATCGAAGGCGATACCGGTACGGAAGGTCCAGTTATCGTCGTAGTAATAGGTGGTACCCAGCGCGATGCGGTAGGCGTCCTTAAAGCTTTCATCTTTATAGAACAGCGTTTGGCCGTTGCTGCCGGTCGCTTTCAGCTCCTGGAACTGGCTCCAACTGGTATAAGCAAGGCTATAGTGCACGGCCCATTTTGGCGCCACGCGGTTATAACCGGACAGCTCCCACATTTCAGGCAGGTTCAGAGTCAAAGAACCATTGGTCGTTTGACCGTTGGTGCCCGCCGGAAGCCCGAAGTTACCGAGGATCTGGTTGTACGCGGAAGGTAAGCTGCTTTTGTAATTACCGTCAAAGTCGATTTTCACTTCGGAACGATAGGTGAAGCCATAGCGGTTATTCTTATCCAGTTCATAAAGAATACCGGCGTTCCAGCCAAAGCCCCACGCGTTACCGTTGAGGTGAGCAATTTGCGTATCGGCAGGAATTTTCGATACCGGGCCGGCCAACTGCGGCGGCAGTGCGCCAGAGCCCGCCACGATTTGCCCCAAATCGCCCGCAAAGCGTTCAATCTTCGCTTTCGCATATACCGCATCAAACCCTAAGCCAAAGCTCCAGTGGCTATCCAGACGATAGGCGCCGCTCAGGTTGAAGTTGGCGGTGGTCAGGTCTGTTTTTCCGCCCATGCTACCGGCGGCATAGTCATCGGCGTATTCGGTCGCCAGACCATAGTTAGAGGTGATAGACGCCCCCCAACCAAACCGATCGTTAATCGGCGAAACAAAGTGGAAGTTAGGCACCCACGCGGTTGGCGCAATGTTATCGGCGTTCAGGCTTTTGCCTGTCGGAGAGCGACCGGAAACATTGACGTTAGGGTCGACGAAGACTGCGCCCGCAGACATCGTCGGGCGATCGAACATCATGATCAATGCTGGGTTACGGCTGGCATTGCCCGCATCGTCAGCAATTGCACCTTCACCGGAATAGGCGCGGCCCAGACCTGATGAAGAGAATTCATTTAACTGGAAGCCTGCTGACCAGGCCTGTGTTGAAACAAGTGCTACAGCCACTGCGAGGGCAGATTGGGTAAAGCGGGTTTTCTGGCTCATGCCCATAACCTCATTGAGTTATTTTTATATAAACTATGTTACATGCCGTAACAGAAGCGCGAAGTGTAGGGTCTGCTTTACGACAGAGAAATCAGACCAGTGCGCTGAGTATAGGTCTGACCAGATAAGATGTTGCAAGTTTGTTTATAAGTTTTTTCATTTGTGATACGAAAAAAGCGATCCAGTTGGCAAAATTGCCCTCGTCCGCCTTATCTAAACAAGGCATTTTTTGTTTTGGATCATTTTTAAGTGTGATTTCGGTCACTCAGGACCGTTGTCGCCATTAACGACTGGAGGCCGGGGGACGCCGCGCGTAAAATAACCTCATTATTTGTCTGGCACCTTGAGTGCATATACAGAGGAAATCTACGATGAGTAAATGTAGTGCTGATGAAACCCCGGTTTGCTGCTGTATGGATGTTGGCACCATTATGGACAACACCGATTGCACCGCCTCTTACAGCCGGGTTTTCGCCCATCGCGCCGAAGCGGAACAAACTCTCGCCGCATTGACTGAGAGAGCACGCGGCGTGGAATCTGAACCGTGCAAAATTACCCCGACCTTTAGCGATGCTGCAGGCGGTGTACAGCTGGATATCGATTTTGTTTTCTGCTGCGAAGCCGAAACGCTCATTTTCCAGCTCGGTCTGCGTTAATTTCTCCTCAACGCCCCTCCCGCCAGGGGCGTTATCTTCTCCCTCCTGTGTTTTGGCTCTCACTTTTTCTCTTCGCCGATTGGCTTAATGTAAAAAATTAGTTAAAACTGGTATCAGGTCAGACCACTTGGTTTTATCGGTTAACAGGGGAAAGTCATGAGTCAGGTATTACCGCTTGTCACCCGTCAAGGCGATCGCATTGCCATTGTCAGCGGTTTACGTACGCCGTTTGCCCGTCAGGCCACGGCATTTCACGGTGTTCCCGCCGTTGATTTGGGGAAAATGGTGATCAGCGAAATGCTGGCTCGTAGCGATATTCCCCCGGAAATGATTGAACAGCTGGTATTTGGCCAGGTGGTGCAGATGCCGGAAGCGCCGAATATTGCGCGCGAAATTGTCCTTGGCACCGGCATGAGCGTACATACCGATGCCTACAGCGTAAGTCGGGCCTGCGCCACCAGTTTTCAGGCCGTCGCCAACGTCGCAGAGAGCCTGATGGCCGGAACGATCCGCGTCGGCATTGCCGGCGGGGCCGACTCTTCATCCGTTCTGCCTATCGGCGTCAGTAAAAAGCTGGCCCGCACGCTGGTGGATGCCAATAAAGCGCGCACTCTCGGGCAGCGTCTGAAGCTCTTCTCCCGTTTACGGCTTCGCGATCTTTTACCGGTACCGCCTGCGGTGGCCGAATATTCGACCGGGCTGCGGATGGGCGATACCGCAGAGCAAATGGCAAAAACATGGGGGATTACCCGCGAGCAGCAGGACGCGCTGGCGCACCGTTCGCACCAGCTGGCGGCGAAAGCCTGGGAAGAGGGGAAGCTGGCCTCTGAGGTGATGACCGCGTACGTGCCGCCGTTCCGTGAGCCGCTGGAAAACGACAACAATATTCGTAAAAATTCGACGCTGGCGGATTACCAAAAATTACGTCCGGCTTTTGACCGCCGGCATGGCACGGTCACTGCGGCAAACAGTACGCCGCTAACCGACGGTGCCGCGGCGGTGATCATGATGACCGAGTCTCAGGCCAAAGCGCTGGGCTTAACCCCGCTGGGCTACCTGCGCAGCTACGCCTTTACCGCCATCGATGTGCGCCAGGATATGCTGTTAGGGCCGGCGTGGTCAACGCCGCTGGCGCTGGAAAGGGCGGGACTGACGCTGGCTGATTTAACGCTTATCGATATGCATGAGGCTTTTGCCGCGCAGACGCTGGCGAATCTTCAGTGCCTGGCCAGCGACCGCTTTGCCCGTGACGTTCTCGGACGCTCGCAGGCGACCGGGGAAGTCGATGAAAGTAAATTCAATGTTCTCGGTGGCTCCATTGCATACGGGCATCCTTTTGCTGCCACCGGCGCGAGGATGATAACCCAGACGCTGCATGAACTGCGGCGCAGGGGAGGCGGATTTGGCCTGGTTACCGCCTGCGCGGCCGGTGGCCTCGGCGCGGCGATGATTCTGGAGGCGGAATAATGGACATGACATCGGCATTTACTCTTGATATTCGTCCGGACAACGTCGCCGTCATCACCATCGATGCGCCCGGTGAAAAGATGAATACCCTGAAGGCCGAATTTGGTCAGCAGGTGCGGGCGATCGTTCGCCAGATTCGTGACAATAAATCCCTACGCGGCGCGGTGCTGATTTCCGCAAAGCCGGACAATTTTATCGCCGGCGCGGATATTAATATGATTGCCCGCTGCGCCACCGCTCAGGAAGCGCAAGCGCTCGCCCGCCAGGGGCAACAAATTATGGCGGAGATCCATGGGCTGGCGATTCCGGTGATTGCCGCCATCCACGGCGCCTGCCTGGGCGGCGGTCTTGAGCTGGCGCTGGCCTGCCATGGGCGGGTGTGCAGCGATGACGAGAAAACACGTCTGGGGCTGCCTGAGGTCCAGCTGGGGCTGCTGCCGGGCTCTGGCGGCACCCAGAGACTCCCCCGACTGATCGGTGTCAGCGGCGCCCTCGAGATGATTCTGACCGGCAAACAGCTTCGCCCGCGTCAGGCGTTAAAGGCGGGTCTGGTGGATGAGGTGGTTGCGCAATCTATTCTGCTGCAGACGGCGGTGGAACTGGCGCTGAAAGGGCGGCCGGCGAGCCGCAGTATGCCGATCCGCGAGCGGGTGTTGGCCGGACCGCTGGGTCGCAGCCTGTTGTTTCGGCTGGTGGCGAAAAAGACCCGGCAGAAAACCCAGGGCAACTATCCGGCCGCCGGGCGTATTCTGCAGGTGATTGAAAATGGATTGGCCCACGGCTGTAGCAGCGGCTACGCCGAGGAAGCGCGCGCCTTCGGTGAGCTGGCGATGACGCCGCAATCCCAGGCATTACGATCGATATTTTTTGCCAGCACCGATCTGAAGAAAGATCGCGGCGCCGATGCGCAGGCCGGGCCGCTGACTCGAATCGGCGTTCTCGGCGGTGGTCTGATGGGCGGCGGAATTGCTTATGTTACCGCCTGTAAAGGCGGGCTTGCGGTGCGCATCAAAGATATTCAGCCCCGGGGAATTAACCATGCGCTGAAATACAGCTGGGATCTGCTGGATAAGCAGGTTCGCCGCCGCTATCTGCGGGCCAGCGAGCGGGATCGCCAGCTGGCGCTGATTTCCGGCACCACGGATTATCAGGGATTTGCCCATCGCGATGTGGTGATCGAGGCGGTCTTCGAGGATTTAGCCCTTAAACAGCGGATGGTGGCCGAGATCGAGGCACACTGCGGCCCGCAGACGATCTTTGCCTCCAATACCTCTTCGCTACCCATCGGCGACATTGCGGCGCAGGCCAGTCGACCGGGGCAGGTGATTGGCCTGCATTTCTTCAGCCCGGTCGAGAAAATGCCGCTGGTTGAAGTGATCCCCCATCAGCATACCGATCCGCAGACGATTGCGACGGTAGTGAAGCTGGCCAAAATGCAGGGGAAAACGCCGATCGTCGTGGCGGATAAAGCGGGTTTCTACGTTAACCGTATCCTGGCGCCCTATATCAACGAAGCGATGCGCCTGCTCATGGAAGGTGAACCCATTGAGCATATTGATAAGTCACTGGTGAAATTTGGTTTTCCCGTCGGGCCTGTTCAACTGCTGGATGAAGTCGGGATTGATACCGGAACCAAAATTCTGCCGGTACTGGAAGCCGCGTGGGGAGAACGTTTTAGCCCGCCTGCAAACATCATTGATGCGATCTTGAATGACGATCGCAAAGGTAGAAAAAATAGCCGCGGTTTCTATCTTTATGAGACAAAAGGGCGTACAAGCAAAAAACGGCCTGATGCTGCGGTCTATTCGCTGCTGGGCATTTCTGCGCCTCAGGCGCGCTTGTCCGCGCAGCAGATAGCCGAGCGTTGTGTCATGATGATGCTTAACGAAGCCGCGCATTGCTTCGATGAACAGGTCATCCGCGGTGCCCGCGATGGCGACATTGGCGCGGTGTTTGGTATTGGCTTCCCGCCGTTTCTTGGCGGCCCGTTCCGTTATATGGATAAACTCGGGGCGGGTGAAGTTGTTGCCATCTTGCAACGTCTGGCCGCTCAGTACGGCTCACGGTTTACCCCATGCGAAAATTTATTGCGCATGGCCGGGCAGGGGGCAACCTTTTGGCCCGCTGCTGAACGGATGACCTAAGTTCTGGTCAAAGAAGATAAATCCGGCGATGAATGACGCTGTTGGCTGGCTGTTTTGTAAACAATCATTGACTATACTTACGCCATTGAGGTAAAAAACAGCGTTTCATTCGTTGGATGAATCAGGCACAATGCCCGGCCACCGGGTCGACTGCGTGCTATCTACGCAGGTAAGACTGCGGTGCTTCTGGTTAACAAAAGCGGTGCAATATGCAAGTTTTTATCATGCGTCACGGCGACGCTGCCCTCGATGCAGCCAGTGACTCGGTTCGTCCCTTAACTGTTTGTGGTTGTGATGAGTCCCGTCAGATGGCAACCTGGCTGAAAGGTCAAAAAGTGGATATTGAACGGGTTCTTGTCAGTCCTTACCTGCGTGCTGAACAGACGCTGGATGTGGTAAGAGAGTGCATGGACCTGCCCGAGAATGTCGACGTGATGCCGGAGCTCACGCCGTGTGGCGATGTTGGCATGGTCAGCGCCTGGCTTCAGACGCTGAACAATGAAGGTGTTTCAACGGTGCTGGTTGTTTCGCACCTGCCGCTGGTGGGGTACCTCGTCTCAGAGCTGTGCCCGGGGGAGACTCCCCCGATGTTCACCACTTCGGCTATTGCCTGTGTCACCCTTGATGCCGATGGTAAGGGCGAGTTCAACTGGCAGATGAGCCCCTGCAATCTGAAGATGGCGAAGGCTATCTGACTTCCCCCGGAGCATCCGTATTACGGAAGCTCCGGCGGCTGCCACTCTTCAACTTCAATCAGCACCAGCAGTGCGGCGTCTCCGCCGTACTCTTTTGGCGCCTGATGAAAAGCCATGATGTGCGGGTGTTGCGCAAGCCAGAGCGGCGTTTGCTGCTTGAGGATGTGTTTCCCGTGTCCGTGCATCACGCAGGCGCAAAAGACATGCTCGCGACGGCAGGCGGCGATCAGCGCCCCCAGCTCCTGCTTCGCCTGCTGCTGGGTCAACCCGTGCAGATCGAGAAACAGCTCCGGCGAATAATCCCCGCGGCGCAGTTTTTTCAGTTCAAAATGGCTCACGTCCGGGCGAACATATTTGACCGCCCCTTCGGTATTCAGCAGCGGCTGAAACTCATCGGAAAAATAGTGGCTGTTATCGGCCTGCTCCTGAAGTAAGCGCTTTGGCGGTACCTCGGTGATTTTCTTGCGCAGCGGGCGGTGCACGATGGTGTCTTGTTTAATCTGACGCGTGCCGGTCATTAACTGACGGAACAACGCCTGATCCTCGTCGCTTAGCGATGTTTTCTTTTTCATTGCCCACTCTCATCATTTCTTTTCGCTAGTTTACCCGACTCGGCCTCTGTTCAGGCAAGCAAAACGTATTTTTCCCCGTCCGCCCGACGTAAGAATGCTGATTTATCGCCGTCTTCGTGGCAAACTAGCCGCCGAATTTACAGTAGAGCGTGTCCTGGAGGATGGCGTGGATAAAATTTTTGTTGATGAAGCGGTCAATGAGCTGCATACCATTCAGGACATGCTGCGTTGGGCGGTCAGTCGTTTCAGCGCGGCGAATATCTGGTACGGCCATGGCACGGACAACCCGTGGGATGAGGCGGTACAGCTGGTTATGCCATCGCTCTACCTGCCACTGGATATCCCGGAGGATATGCACTCCGCACGCCTGACTTCCAGCGAGAAACACCGCATCGTTGAGCGCGTGATTCGCCGGATCAACGAACGTATTCCGGTTGCCTATTTGACCAATAAAGCCTGGTTCTGCGGCCATGAATTTTTCGTGGACGAACGTGTGCTGGTGCCGCGTTCGCCGATCGGCGAGCTTATCAATAATCACTTCGCTGGCCTGATTGACTACCAACCGCAGCACATTCTGGATATGTGCACCGGCAGCGGCTGTATTGCTATCGCCTGCGCTTACTCTTTCCCGGAAGCGGAAGTGGACGCGGTGGATATCTCCGTTGATGCGCTGGCCGTTGCCGAGCAGAACGTGGAAGCGCACGGTTTGATCCATCAGGTCACGCCGATTCGTTCCGATCTGTTCCGCGACCTGCCGAAAGTGCAGTACGACCTGATCGTCACCAACCCGCCGTATGTTGATGAAGAAGATATGTCCGATCTGCCAGGCGAGTATCGTCATGAGCCGGTGCTGGGCCTGGCTTCCGGTAGCGATGGCCTGAAGCTGACGCGCCGTATCCTCGGTAATGCGCCGGATTATCTCAGCGATGACGGTATTCTGATTTGTGAAGTCGGTAACAGCATGGTACATCTGATTGAGCAGTATCCGGACGTGCCGTTTACCTGGCTTGAGTTTGAAAACGGCGGGGACGGCGTCTTCATGCTGACCAAAGCGCAGCTGATCGCCGCCCGCGCGCATTTCGGCATTTATAAAGACTAAAACAACACGCAAACATGACGGAGCCGTGATGGCAGGAAACACAATTGGACAACTCTTTCGCGTCACCACCTTCGGCGAGTCGCACGGTCTGGCGCTGGGCTGCATTGTTGACGGAGTGCCGCCGGGCATTCCGCTGACTGAAGCTGACCTGCAGCACGATCTGGACCGTCGTCGTCCGGGGACGTCGCGCTACACCACCCAGCGCCGTGAACCGGATCAGGTGAAGATCCTCTCCGGCGTATTCGAAGGCGTGACGACCGGGACCAGCATTGGTCTGCTGATTGAGAATACCGATCAGCGTTCTCAGGACTATGGCGCGATTAAAGACGTTTTCCGTCCTGGGCACGCTGACTATACCTACGAGCAGAAATACGGCCTGCGCGATTATCGCGGCGGCGGTCGTTCCTCTGCGCGTGAAACCGCGATGCGGGTGGCGGCTGGCGCGATTGCCAAGAAATACCTTGCGGAAAAATTCGGCATGGTGATTCGCGGCTGTTTGACCCAGATGGGCGATATTCCTCTGGCGATCAAAGACTGGGAACTGGTTGAACAAAACCCGTTCTTCTGCCCGGACCCGGATAAAATTGAAGCGCTTGATGAACTGATGCGTGGCCTGAAAAAAGAGGGCGACTCCATCGGAGCAAAAGTGACCGTGGTCGCCGACGGCGTGCCTCCGGGACTCGGTGAGCCGGTATTCGACCGTCTGGATGCCGACATTGCCCATGCGCTGATGAGCATCAATGCGGTGAAGGGCGTGGAAATTGGCGATGGTTTTGAGGTGGTGAAACTGCGCGGCAGCCAAAACCGCGATGAAATCACTAAAAATGGTTTCCAGAGCAACCATGCGGGCGGCATTCTTGGCGGTATCAGCAGCGGCCAGCAGATCGTCGCGAATATCGCGTTGAAGCCGACTTCCAGCATCACCGTGCCGGGCCATACGATTAATCGTCACGGTGAAGAAGTTGAGATGATCACCAAAGGGCGCCACGATCCTTGCGTGGGCATCCGCGCGGTGCCGATCGCGGAAGCCATGCTGGCGATCGTGCTAATGGATCACTTTATGCGTCAACGCGCGCAAAATGGCGACGTGACGACATCAATTCCACGCTGGTAATCGATGAAAAAAACCGTTATCGCTCTGCTGGCGCTCCTGGCCAGCTCTGCCTGCCTTGCGGCGACGCCGTGGCAAAAAATCACCCAGCCGATTAGCGGCAGCGCGCAGTCAATTGGCGCATTTGCGAACGGCTGCATTGTCGGCGCGCAGGCACTGCCGCTGAGTGCGACCAGTTACCAGGTCATGCGCACCGACCAGCGCCGTTACTTCGGCCATCCGGACCTGATCCAGTTTATACAGCGCCTGGGTAATCAGGTGCAGAGTCAGGGAATGGGGACGCTGCTGATTGGCGATATGGGGATGCCGGCAGGCGGGCGCTTTAACGGCGGACATGCCAGTCACCAGAGCGGGCTGGATGTTGATATCTTCCTTCAGCTCCCGCAGACGCGCTGGAGTTCAGCGCAGCTCCTGAAACCCCAGGCGCTGGATCTGGTGTCTCGCGACGGCAAGAGCGTCGTGCCGTCACTGTGGAGCCCGCAAATCAGCCATCTGATTAAACTGGCGGCAGAAGACAGGGATGTAACGCGCATTTTTGTGAACCCGGCAATCAAGCAGCAGCTGTGCCTGGATGCCGGCAACGATCGCGCCTGGTTACAGAAAGTCCGACCGTGGTTCCAGCATCGTGCGCATATGCACGTTCGTCTGCGTTGCCCGGCGGGTAGCCTGGAGTGCGAAGAACAGGCGCCACCGCCGCCAGGCGATGGCTGCGGCGCTGAGCTACAAAGCTGGTTTGAACCACCGAAACCTGGAACAACCTCTCCTGTGAAGAAGACGCCGCCTCCGCTGCCGCCTTCCTGTCAGGCGCTACTGGATGAGCATGTGCTGTAATGGAAAGCTTTATTGAGCTGTTTATGGTGTCGCCGACGGTACTGGTGGCGCTGTTTTTTGTGGCCGTTCTGGCGGGATTTATTGATTCTCTGGCGGGCGGCGGCGGACTGCTGACGGTTCCGGCGCTGATGGCGGCAGGGCTGCCTCCGGCGCAGGCGCTGGCGACAAACAAACTGCAGGCCTGCGGGGGATCGCTTTCTGCTTCGCTCTATTTTATCCGCCGCAAGGTGGTGAGCCTGGCGGATCAGAAGCTCAATATCCTGATGACCTTTATCGGCTCAACCGCCGGTGCGCTGCTGGTGCAGCACGTCCAGTCCGATATTCTGCGCCAGATCCTGCCGGTGCTGGTGATCGGCATTGGCCTGTACTTCCTGCTGATGCCAAAATTAGGTGAAGCAGACCGTCAGCGTCGTCTGTACGGTCTGCCGTTTGCCCTGGTAGCCGGCGGCTGCGTAGGTTTTTATGACGGTTTCTTCGGCCCAGGCGCCGGCTCTTTCTATGCGCTGGCTTTCGTCACCCTTGCCGGGTTCAACCTTGCCAAATCCACCGCTCACGCCAAGGTGCTCAACGCGACATCGAACATCGGCGGGCTGCTGCTGTTTATCATCGGTGGGAAAGTGATTTGGGCGACCGGATTCGTGATGATGGCGGGGCAGTTTATTGGTGCCCGTGCCGGTTCGCGGCTGGTTCTGAGTAAAGGACAATCGTTGATTCGTCCGATGATTGTGGTTGTCTCCGCGGTGATGAGCGCGAAACTTCTTTATGACAGCCACGGTGCTGAAATTCTTCAGTGGTTGGGAATTCATTAATGCAACAGCAACACCATTATCAGCAGCTGATCGCTATTTTTGACGGCTGCTTTGCCGATGATTTTAATACCCGTCTGATTAAAGGCGATGACGAACCGATCTATCTTCCGGCAGATAGCGACGTGCCGTATAACCGCATTGTGTTTGCCCATGGCTTTTACGCCAGCGGTCTGCATGAGATTTCTCACTGGTGCATCGCGGGTAAAGCGCGTCGCGAGCAGGTTGATTTCGGCTATTGGTACTGCCCGGATGGCCGTGATGCCATGACCCAGTGTCAGTTTGAAGATGTTGAGGTGAAACCGCAGGCGCTGGACTGGCTGTTTTGCGTGGCGGCAGGTTTTCCGTTTAACGTCAGCTGCGACAATCTGGAAGGCGACTTTGAACCTGACCGCATTGCCTTTCAGCGGCGGGTTCACGCACAGGTTATGACCTTGCTGGAGCAAGGGATCCCTGAACGTCCGGCGCGCTTTATCCGCGCGTTACAAGAATATTATCAGACGCCGCCACTGACGGCAGAACAATTCCCGTGGCCGGAAGACCTGCAATAACGCCACGTTTGACACTAGAAGAGGAAAGACAATGCTCGCGGAGTTTGAATCACGCATTCTGGCGTTGATTGATGAAATGGTAGACCACGCCAGTGATGATGAACTGTTTGCCAGCGGCTATCTGCGCGGCCACCTGACGCTGGCGGTAGCCGAGCTGGAAGGGGGGGACGATCACTCTGCGAAAGCGATCAACGAGCGGGTGATGCATAGCCTGGAGAAAGCGATCGGCGCAGGCGAACTGTCGCCGCCGGACCAGATTCTGGTGCAGGGAATGTGGAATAATTTATATCAGCGGGCAAAGCAATAAACCTCTGAGCGCCGGGCCTGAAAATCCGGCCAGGTAGCGCGACGCCGGGTCTCCCCTGATGTCGCGCTGCTGTTGACTCAACCGACCGCTATCACTGCCGCCCGGCTTATTTTACCGCTTTTCCCTTCAGCAGTTTCCGCACCCATAATCGATTTGGATTCAGCGCCGCCAGCGTCTCTCTGTCCAGCGGCAGCGGTTCGTGGCTCATCTGCGCCGCCAGTATTTCCGCCGTCAGCGGGGCGGAGCATAGCCCGCGCGAACCCAGCGCCCCCAGCACGAACAGATTGCGATAAACCGGGGCCGTCGGCGCCAGCGTTTTGTGTTCGGCCAGCGTCGCGGACTGCGTTAACGTGGCGTCATAATCCGGTACATTGCCCACCATCGGTAAGTGATCGCGGGTGGCGCAACGCACGCCGCAGCGGGCGTCATTTCCGCTGGTATCCACCTCTCGCGCCCATGTCGCCTGCGGGAAGCAGTCGATCAGCCGCTGGCGGTTTTGCTGTTGATCATCGACGCTAAAGGTCGGCTCTGTCTGCCCACGATGGTAGCTGGCGCCGATGCAGTGCTGCTGATGACGTGGATTCTGTGGCGTCAGGTAGCCGTCGTAGCACAAGACCTGGCGCAAAGCTGACAGCGCAGGCGTGGTCGGAATATGGCTCACCTGTCCCCCCACCGGATACGCCGGCAGCCGTGCAGTCTGAGGAAAGTCGGTCAGATGATGGCCGTTTGCCAGCACCACCACGTCATGACGCAGCTGCTCATTGAGCCGCCAGCCGTCATGGTCAGCAGTCAGCGTTGTGACCTTCACGTTATATCGGGTGCGCAAACCCCGTGTCGCCGCCAGCGCTAAAAGTTCTGCCGTCAGCTGCTGCGGACAGAGCCAGCCCCCGGAAGGATAGGTGATTCCCGCGCAGCCGGTTTCCACGCCAGCGAGCTGTGCGACGGTTTGCGCGCTGACGGCAGCGGCAATTTCTGTCGGCAGGTCGAGGGCCAGCATCTGCGCGATTTTCTGTTCGCTCTTCTCGTCCCAGGCAAGCTGGGTGACGCCGCACCACTGATGGTCGAACATGATCGGCAGGGCATCATACAGACGACGGGCGAAGGTAAATGCCGCCGGGAAGAAGCGAGCCAGCGCCGGATCGTGCTGGCTAAGCAGAGGGTAGAGCGCTCCCTGGCGGTTACCGGATGCGCCTTCAGCCGGGGCATTATCCGCGCAGTATAAGGTAACTTGCCAGCCGCGGCGGAGCAGCGCGAGTGCGAGCAGGGCGCTGGCGATACCGCCGCCGACAATCGCCGCATCGCGTTGCTGGCTACCGGTTCGTGCAAACCAGGGCGTGCGGGCGGGAATATTCAGGGTCCGGGTCATTTCACCAGTCAGCATTTCGCGTTTACGGCCGAACCCTTTGTGTTTGTGCATGGTAAAGCCCGCTTCCTGCAGGCCGCGACGGACAAAACCGGCGGAGGTAAAGGTGGCCAGCGTGCCGCCCGGCCTGGCGAGGCGGGCCATTGCCCCGAACAGCTCAGGCGTCCACATATCCGGATTTTTCGCCGGCGCGAAACCATCAAGAAACCAGGCGTCGACCTGCTGATTCAGCGAGTCATCAAGCTCGTGGGTCAGCGTATTAATATCCCCGAACCACAAATCCAGCGTGATGCGCCCGTCATCCAGCAGCAGGCGATGGCAGCCAGCGATCGCCGGCGGCCACTGCGCCTGCAACTGTTCTGCCCACGGTGCCAGTTCCGGCCAGTGCTGATGGGCCCGGCGCAAATCGGCGGAGGTCAGCGGAAATTTTTCAAAACTGATGAAATGTAATCTTTGCAGGGTAGCTTCAGGATTATCACGGCGAAAAACATCAAACGCCTGCCAAAGTGTCAGGAAGTTGAGACCGGTGCCGAACCCGCTCTCGGCGACCACAAACAGCGGGTGTGGATGGGCCGGGAAGCGTGCATCAAGGCGGTTGCCGCCGAGGAATACGTAGCGCGTCTCTTCCAGACCATTGTCATTGGAAAAGTACACGTCATCAAAATCTCGGGAAACAGGTGTACCCTCAGCGTTGAATTCCAGGTTGGCAGGTTGTATGGCGTTTTGTTTCACGTAAGTTACTCGAATCTCAAGGCGTAGAACGATCTTAACGATGTGTGCCTGGGGGCGCAAATTTATACACAAAATGGCTGATCGGACTTGTTCGGCGTACAAGTGTACGCTATTGTGCGACTCGAAACTTAAAATAGTGTGACTTACAGAGGTATTGAATGAAACGTGCAGTGATTACTGGCCTGGGCATCGTTTCCAGCATCGGTAACAACCAGCAGGAAGTCCTGGAATCTCTGCGTGAAGGGCGCTCGGGGATCACTTTCTCTCAAGAATTCAAAGATTCTGGTATGCGCAGCCACGTATGGGGTAACGTTAAACTGGATACCACAGGTCTTATCGACCGCAAAGTGGTACGTTTCATGAACGATGCCTCTATCTATGCTTATCTCTCTATGCAGCAGGCTGTCGCCGATGCTGGGCTGACAGAAGAAGTTTATCAAAACAACCCTCGCGTGGGCCTGATTGCGGGTTCCGGCGGTTCTTCTAAATCTCAGGTGTTCGGCGCAGATGCGATGCGTAGCCCGCGCGGCCTGAAAGCCGTCGGTCCTTACGTTGTAACCAAAGCGATGGCTTCTGCGGTATCCGCTTGCCTCGCCACTCCGTTCAAAATCCACGGTGTGAACTATTCCATCAGCTCCGCTTGCGCGACCTCAGCACACTGTATCGGCAGCGCGGTTGAACAAATTCAGCTTGGCAAACAGGACATCGTTTTTGCGGGCGGCGGCGAAGAGCTGTGCTGGGAAATGGCCTGTGAATTCGACGCCATGGGCGCACTGTCCACCAAATACAACGAAACGCCGGATAAAGCGTCCCGTACTTATGATGCGCACCGCGATGGCTTTATTATCGCCGGCGGCGGCGGTATGGTTGTGGTTGAAGAGCTGGAGCATGCTCTGGCGCGCGGCGCGCACATTTATGCGGAAGTGGTCGGCTACGGCGCGACTTCTGACGGCGCGGACATGGTTGCTCCGTCTGGTGAAGGCGCAGTGCGTTGCATGAAACAGGCGATGGCCGGTGTCGACACGCCGATTGACTACCTGAACTCCCACGGGACTTCGACTCCGGTCGGCGACGTGAAAGAACTGGGTGCCATTCGCGAAGTCTTCGGCGACCACAGCCCGGCTATCTCCGCGACCAAAGCGATGACCGGCCACTCCCTGGGCGCCGCGGGCGTACAGGAAGCGATCTACTCTCTGCTGATGCTGGAACACGGCTTTATTGCGCCAAGCATTAACATCGAAGAGATGGATGAGCAGGCAGCGGGTCTGAACATCGTCACCAAACCGACCGAGCAAGCGCTGACGACCGTGATGTCCAACAGCTTCGGTTTCGGCGGCACCAACGCCACGCTGGTGATGCGTAAACTCACAGCGTAAGCGGCTGGTTTTTCAAGCGATATGTTCAAAGGGAGCCTGCTGGCTCCCTTTTTGTCGTCTTGACAGGGCCGGACCTCTGCAGGCAAACTGCTGCAAAACATTATCACCCCGATAATGCGTAAGCGTTTAACGTCATCCAACGCGCCTTAACCCTGATAATCAGGTGGAGGGGGCGTGGCTATGACCTCGCCTTACTCTGCGAACTGGAGTAAAGCATGTCCGCAGCGACTGAAACAACACATACCTCTGCAGCGAATATTCCCTTATTTCGTATTACCTTTGCCGTTTTTCTGACCTACATGACAGTGGGCCTGCCGCTACCCGTGATCCCGCTTTTTGTCCACCATGAGCTGGGTTTCGGTAACACGATGGTGGGCCTTGCGGTGGGCATTCAGTTTCTGGCGACGGTGCTGACCCGGGGCTACGCGGGTCGTCTGGCCGATCAGCATGGCGCCAAACGCTCGGTGTTGCAGGGCATGTTCGCCTGCGCATTAGCCGGGGCGGCGTGGCTGCTGGCCGCGTTACTGCCGGTTTCCGCGCTGGCGAAATTTGCGCTGCTGGTGCTCGGGCGTTTGATCCTCGGATTTGGCGAAAGCCAGCTGTTGACCGGAAATCTGAGCTGGGGGCTGGGGCTGGTTGGCCCTGCGCGTTCAGGCAAGGTCATGTCCTGGAACGGGATGGCGATGTATGGCTCATTGGCGGTGGGCGCGCCGCTGGGGTTGATTATCTACTCGCACTTTGGCGTTGCGGTTCTCGCCTGCGTCACGATGGGACTACCGCTGCTGGCGCTGGCAATCAACGGCACGGTCAGTAAAGTGCCGGCGCACGGGGGAGAGCGACCCTCGTTGTGGAGCGTCGTCGGTATGATCTGGCGTCCAGGCATCGGCCTGGGGTTGCAAGGGGTGGGATTTGCCGTGATTGGCACCTTCGTTTCACTCTATTTCGCCAGCCGCGGCTGGGCGATGGCGGGCTTCACGCTGACCGCGTTCGGCGGTGCCTTTGTGCTGATGCGTATTCTGTTCGGCTGGATGCCGGACCGCTTCGGCGGCATAAAAGTGGCGATGGCGTCGCTGCTGATCGAGGCCATTGGCCTGACGCTGCTGTGGCTGGCGCCGGATGCCTGGGTTGCCCTGGCCGGGGCGGCGTTGACCGGCTGCGGCTGCTCGCTCATCTTCCCGTCTCTCGGCGTGGAAGTCGTCAAACGCGTACCGGCTCAGGTGCGGGGGACCGCGCTCGGCGGCTATGCGGCTTTTCAGGATATTTCATGCGGTGTCACCGGCCCGCTTGCCGGGCTGCTCGCCACGTCGCTGGGCTACTCTTCCGTCTTTCTGGCGGGGGCGATATGCGCGGTTCTGGGCATTCTCATGACGCTGTTCTCCCTGCGTAAATAACCCGCTTCCCGCACTTCGGCGAGGGAGTGCGGTCAACCATGCTGGCGCCGCTATGACCTGGAGCGCAAGGATGAATTTATGCCAGGCGTGCGGACCGGGGTGGGGGCGTCATGGCCTTGTCGAGACTCAAACGCCCGCATCGCGCGGGCGTTTGAGTTTAAAGAATACCGTCCGCGATAACCCTGTCAGGCGGCGAGCAACGCGAAATTACATCACCAGCCAGAGCAGAGCGAGTAGCAGCATCAGCACCAGAACAATCACTCCCGGCTTTTTGAGCCGCCTGGTGAGCGAAGAGGGTTCCGGAGGCAGCGCGGGGATGGCCAGCGTGTCTTGCGCCCGGGCGACACGAAGCACAAAGATCTTATTCAGTAGCGTCAGAATCTGCGTTGCGCTCAATGCCGTTTGCGGCGTGACGTGCCAGTTATGCTCGGCAAAATCGACGATCTTTTGCCACTCCTGAACTTCCAGCGGCTGCTTCAGCGCCGCCTGCAGGGAGGTCAGGGTCGGGGCTGACTGCGTGCTCAGCGTCTGGCGCGCGTGTAGCCAGTAAGAGAGGGGAGTGAAGTGGGTCGCCGGAATCAGCTCACCGGTTTTCACACCGCACAGCTCCAGCATTGACTGCCAGATAAGTTTCCCGGGTTCGCCGGTTGCGGCGGCAAGGCGGCTTACCTGCTGGTTAAGCGTATTGTGCTCCGCGGGCAGCAGCGGGCGCAGAGTCGGCGGTCGCTGCAGCGGTTGCGGGATCGACAGCTGGCCGTTTTGCAGGAGCTGCAGCACATTTTGCAGCTGCTCCTGAGTCAGCGCGTGCAGCGTCGTTTGCCCATAATGCTGGCGAATATAATCGCTCACTGCCTGGCGGTTGTTTCCCTGGCTCAGCAACTCGCTTAACTGCGCCAGAACCTGGCGCTGATGGTGGTTTTGCTGCGCTACGGTTAAGCGTTGATTCAGGTTGTTTTCGGCGGCGCTAAAGTGGCACGCCAGCAGCGCTTCATCGCCTTTGAGCCCCAGATCGTGCTTGATTCCCGCCCACACTTCCGCGCTCTGTTGCGAGGTTAACGCCACCAGGCGCGTAATCAGTCGCTCGAGAACGGTACGTTGTTGCATGGTCAGCGCGGGCTCTCCGGCGACGGAAGCGCCGGTCCCCGGGGGACGATCGGACATACCTGAAACGGGTTGCGTCATATTAATCCTTTCCGTATTGCTGTACAGAGGCCCGGTGATGATGTTCCTGGCGGCGAGATTATGGCACACTTCCCCGGTTTACTCTCGTTCTCAGACAGGTACTGAACCGTGAAAATCCTCGTTGATGAAAATATGCCCTATGCCCGCGAGCTTTTTAGTCGCCTGGGCGAAGTCGAGGCGGTCCCCGGCCGTCCCGTCCCCGTCGATGCGCTGACCGGCGCCGATGCGTTGATGGTGCGCTCGGTCACGAAAGTCAATGAAGCGCTGCTCGCCGGCAAGGCAATTCAATTCGTTGGCACCGCGACAGCCGGTACCGACCATGTCGATCGGGCGTGGCTGCAGCAGGCCGGAATTGGCTTCTCTGCCGCGCCGGGTTGCAACGCGATTGCGGTCGTGGAATATGTTTTCTCGGCGCTGCTGATGCTGGCCGAGCGCGACGGTTTCGCGCTGACCGATCGTACCGTCGGGATCGTTGGCGTCGGCAACGTTGGTGGGCGCCTGCAAAAGCGTCTGGAAGCGCTGGGGATCAAAACGCTGTTATGCGATCCGCCGCGTGCCGAACAGGGAGATGAAGGCGACTTCCGCACTCTGGATGAGCTGGTAGAGGAAGCGGACGTTCTGACGTTCCACACGCCTTTATATAAAGAAGGCCGCTATAAAACCCTGCACCTGGCGGATGAGGCGCTGATTCGCCGTCTGAAACCGGGAAGCGTGCTGATTAACGCCTGCCGCGGGCCGGTGGTGGATAACGGCGCGCTGCTGGCCTGCCTGCAAAGCGGGCAAGCGTTGAGCGTGGTGCTCGATGTCTGGGAACCTGAGCCGGATTTGAACCTTGCGCTGCTGGATCGCGTAGATATTGGCACCCCGCACATTGCGGGCTACACCCTCGAAGGCAAAGCGCGCGGGACGACGCAGGTTTTTGAAGCCTACAGCGCCTTTATCGGTCATCCGCAGCAGGTGGCGCTGGATACGCTGCTGCCTGCCCCGGAATTTGGCCGTATCACCCTGCACGGTGCGCTCGATCAGTCAACGCTGAAACGATTGGTGCATTTGGTGTATGATGTGCGCCGCGATGATGCGCCGCTGCGAAAAGTGGCCGGCGTACCGGGTGAATTTGACAAGCTGCGCAAAAATTATCAGGAACGCCGTGAATGGTCATCACTGTACGTGCAGTGCAGCGATGTGCAGGCGGCGACGCTGCTGCGACAGCTCGGTTTTAATGCCGTCCATCACCCCATTCGTTAATATCTTCTTAATGACCCTGTTGGATACTCCTGCAGGGTCGCTTTTCTCTGGAGTAAACCACCATGTCTGAAGGCTGGAATATTGCCGTACTGGGCGCAACGGGCGCCGTCGGCGAAGCCCTGCTCGACACCCTTGCTGAACGTCAGTTCCCGGTGGGGGAGATCTATGCGCTGGCGCGCACTGAGAGCGCGGGAGAGCACCTGCGTTTTAGCGGTAAGTCAGTGATCGTGCAGGATGCTGCCGTATTTGACTGGACCCAGGTACAGCTGGCCTTTTTTGCCGCCGGCGTTGAAGCGAGCGCGGCCTATGTTGACGATGCGACCAATGCCGGTTGTCTGGTTATCGATCTCAGCGGTCTGTTCGCGCTGGAGCCGGACGTGCCGCTGGTGGTGCCGGAAGTGAACCCGTTTGTGCTGGCCGATTACCGCAATCGCAACGTCATCGCCGTTCCCAACAGTCTGACCAGTCAGCTGCTGACGGCGCTGAAACCGCTGATCGATGAGGGCGGCCTGTCGCGTATTAGCGTGACCAGCCTGATTTCCGCTTCCGCATACGGCAAAAAAGCCGTGGATGCGCTGGCAGGGCAGAGCGCGAAGCTGCTCAACGGTATCCCCATCGATGAGGAAGATTTCTTTGGCCGTCAGCTGGCGTTTAACATGCTGCCGCTGCTGCCGGATCGCGAAGGCAGCGTGCGCGAAGAGCGCCGTATTGTCGATGAAGTTCGCAAGATCCTCCAGGATGAAGGATTGATGGTTTCAGCCAGCATCGTGCAGTCGCCGGTATTCTACGGTCATGCGCAGATGGTGAACTTCGAAGCGATGCGTCCGCTGGCGGCAGAAGAGGCCCGCGATGCCTTCGCTCGCGGCGAAGATATTGAGCTGTCCGCTGAGCGCGAGTTCCCGACTCAGGTCGGCGATGCTTCAGGTACCGCGCAGCTCTCCGTTGGCTGTGTGCGCAATGATTACGGGATGCCGGAACAGATTCAGTTCTGGTCCGTTGCCGATAACGTGCGCTTTGGCGGCGCGCTGATGGCGGTGAAAATCGCTGAGAAACTGGTGCAGGAGTATTTGTACTGATGTCAGAGATGGAGCAGCAGCCGGTCTATAAAATCGCGCTGGGCATCGAGTACGACGGCAGCAAATATTACGGCTGGCAGCGGCAAAATGAAGTTCGCAGCGTGCAGGAGAAGCTGGAAAAGGCGCTCTCGCAGGTGGCAAATGAAGCGATTAACGTATTCTGCGCCGGTCGCACCGACGCCGGTGTTCATGGCACCGGCCAGGTGGTGCATTTTGAGACCCACGCGCTGCGCAAAGACGCGGCCTGGACGCTGGGCGTCAATGCGAATTTGCCGGGTGATATCGCCGTCCGCTGGGTGAAACATGTCCCGGACGATTTTCACGCCCGCTTCAGCGCTACGGCGCGCCGCTACCGTTACGTCATCTATAATCACCGTCTGCGTCCGGCGGTGTTAAGCCAGGGCGTAACGCATTATCATCAGCCTCTGGATGCGGAGCGGATGCAGCGCGCCGCCCAGTGTTTGCTGGGGGAAAATGATTTCACCTCATTTCGCGCGGTGCAGTGCCAGTCGCGCACGCCGTGGCGGAATATTAACCATATTAGCGTCACGCGGTATGGCGCGTATGTGGTGGTGGATATCAAAGCGAATGCCTTTGTACATCATATGGTAAGAAACATTGTCGGCAGCCTGATGGAAGTGGGGGCCGGTAACCAGCCGGAGAGCTGGATTGCAGAACTTCTGGCGGCGAAAGACAGGAAGCTGGCCGCCGCGACGGCAAAAGCAGAAGGGTTGTATCTGGTGTCGGTGGACTATCCGGCCCGCTACGATCTGCCGGTGATGCCGATGGGCCCGCTGTTCCTGGCGGACTAACATTAACGCTTTATCCTTCAGGCTGCCTGTTTGTTGGCTGCATCTGAGCGTTCCGGTCGGCGATTTTTTTCTGCGGCCGGAAACGACCAGTTTGTCGCCGCACGGCATCCTGGCCGATTTTGTGTCGTGTCATTAAGGACTCATACAATATGGACCTGATTCGCTTTTTAATTGATTTCATCCTGCATATTGATGTGCATCTGGCTGAGCTGGTTGCCGATTACGGTATCTGGGTTTACGCTATTTTGTTCTTGATTCTGTTTTGCGAAACGGGTCTGGTGGTGACGCCATTCCTGCCCGGTGATTCGCTGCTGTTCGTGGCCGGTGCGCTGTCGGCGCTGCCGACGAACGATCTGAACGTGCATCTGATGGTAGTATTGATGGTCATTGCGGCCATTGTCGGCGATGCGCTGAACTACACTATCGGACGGCTGTTTGGCGAAAAGCTCTTCAGTAACCCCAACTCGAAGATTTTCCGTCGCAGCTACCTGGATAAAACCCATTCGTTCTATGAGCGCCACGGCGGCAAAACGATTATCCTTGCGCGTTTTGTGCCGATCGTCAGAACCTTCGCGCCGTTTGTGGCGGGAATGGGCCATATGTCCTATCGTCATTTTGCCGCGTATAACGTGGTTGGCGCGCTGCTGTGGGTTCTGCTGTTTACCTACGCAGGCTACCTGTTCGGCGATTTGCCGATCGTTCAGCAAAACCTGAAGCTGCTGATTGTCGCTATTATTGTTCTGTCGGTGCTGCCAGGAGTCATTGAAATTATTCGCCACAAACGCGCAGCGGCGAAGCAGACGAAATAAGCCTCCAGCCTTTATCTTCTTCGGGCGGCGCGTCGTTGCCCGAAGAGGGAAGTGTGAGCGGTACGACCACTTTTTTATCCCATGTTACGGGATGTTATGATTTAATGTGCAACATTCATGGTCTGTAAGGGTCAAAAATGGCATTATGCGCCCCTTACGACAAAACTGGCATTGACCAGGTTCAGGCAGAAAGGTTATCAATGAGCTGGATTGAACGAATTAAAAGCAATATCACTCCCACCCGCAAGGCGAGCATTCCTGAGGGTGTATGGACTAAGTGCGACAGCTGCGGGCAGGTTCTGTACCGCGCGGAGCTGGAGCGCAACCTGGAGGTTTGCCCTAAGTGCGATCACCACATGCGTATGTCGGCGCGTAATCGCCTGCATAGCCTGTTGGACGAAGGTTCCCTGGTGGAGCTGGGAAGCGAGCTCGAGCCGAAAGATGTGCTGAAGTTCCGCGATTCGAAAAAATACAAAGACCGTCTGGCGTCGGCTCAAAAAGAGACCGGTGAAAAAGATGCGCTGGTGGTCATGAAGGGCACTCTGCACGAGATGCCGGTTGTCGCAGCAGCATTCGAATTCTCCTTTATGGGCGGTTCGATGGGTTCGGTTGTTGGCGCGCGCTTCGTGCGCGCGGTAGAACAGGCGCTGGAAGATAATTGCCCGCTGGTTTGCTTCTCCGCTTCCGGCGGCGCGCGTATGCAGGAAGCGCTGATGTCGCTGATGCAGATGGCGAAAACGTCAGCCGCGCTGGCAAAAATGCAGGAGCGTGGCCTGCCGTATATCTCCGTGCTGACCGACCCGACCATGGGCGGCGTATCGGCGAGCTTCGCGATGCTGGGCGATCTCAACATTGCAGAGCCGAAAGCCCTGATCGGCTTTGCGGGTCCTCGCGTTATCGAGCAGACCGTACGTGAGAAACTGCCGCCGGGATTCCAGCGCAGTGAGTTCCTGATTGAAAAAGGGGCGATCGATATGATCGTTCGTCGCCCGGAAATGCGTCTGAAGCTGGCCAGCATTCTGGCGAAGCTGATGAATCTTCCGGCGCCCAGTCAGGACGTCTCTCACGAAGGTGAGGTGGTGCCACCGGCACCGGATCAGGAACCAGAGGCCTGATAATTCGGAGGGCAGGCCTGACGGCGCTGCCCTTTTTTAATTCTATGCGCCATCATTCAAACTGCGGCGCGGCGGCAAGGCTAAAGCCCCGTCAGGCCCGGCCCAATGGACTGCGCGGGTGACGAGCGCTGCCGGCAAGAGGCAGTTTGAAGGATGAAGCGTATTTACCGTTAATACTCGCGGACATCATGGAAAAAGAACCTATTCCTCAGGCCACGTCGCCCCTGGCTACGTGGCTTTCCTATCTGGAACACCTGCACAGTAAAACCATCGATCTGGGACTGACCCGCGTGAGCGAAGTCGCCGAACGGATGGCGGTGTTAAAACCAGCGCCGTTCGTCTTTACGGTGGCGGGAACCAATGGTAAAGGAACCACCTGCCGTACGCTGGAGTCTGTGCTGATGGCGGCAGGCTACAAGGTCGGGGTTTACAGTTCGCCGCACCTGGTGCGCTATACCGAGCGCGTGCGAGTACAGGGCGCGGAGCTGCCGGAAGCGGCGCATACCGCCTCTTTTGCGGAAATTGAAGCGGCGCGCGGTGAGATTTCCCTGAGCTATTTCGAATTTGGCACGCTCTCCGCGCTGTGGCTGTTTAAGCAGGCGCAGCTCGATGTGGTGATCCTCGAGGTCGGTCTCGGCGGGCGTCTTGATGCCACCAACATCGTCGATGCGGATGTGGCGGTGGTGACCAGTATCGCCCTGGATCATACTGACTGGCTGGGGCCGGATCGGGAAAGCATTGGTCGCGAGAAGGCCGGTATCTTCCGTGCCGGCAAACCGGCCGTTGTTGGCGAGCCGGAGATGCCTCATTCCATTGCTGAAGTGGCCGCCGGGAAAGGCGCGATGCTTCTGCGACGCGACGTCGACTGGCGCTATGGCGCCGATGCGCAGACGTGGTCGTTCAGCGACGGGGAGGGAACGCTGACGGATTTACCGTTGCCGCAGATCCCGTTGCCGAATGCGGCAACCGCGCTGGCGGCGCTGCGGGCCAGCCGACTTCAGGTGAGCGAGCCGGCGATTCGCGACGGCATTAAACAGGCCATGTTGCCGGGGCGTTTTCAGATAATCAGCGAAGCGCCGCGTGTTATTCTCGACGTGGCGCATAACCCTCACGCGGCCGCCTGGCTTGCCGGACGTCTCAAAAGCCTGTCGAAAACGGGGCGCGTGCTGGCGGTTGTTGGTATGCTGCATGATAAGGATATTGCCGGCACGCTGGCAAATCTGACGGCGGAAGTGGATAGCTGGTACTGCGCGCCTCTGGAAGGGCCGCGCGGCGCAACGGCGCAACAGCTGCAGGCGCATTTGCGCGCAGGAAAAGCTTACGCCAATGTGGCTCAGGCCTGGCATGCGGCGATGGCCGATGCCAGACCGCAAGATACGGTGCTGGTGTGTGGTTCATTCCATACGGTGGCGCATGTAATGGAAGAAATAGAGGCGGGGAGAATCGGTGGCGAGTAAGTTTCAGAACCGTTTAGTCGGGACGATTGTGCTGGTCGCGCTGGGGGTGATTATCCTCCCGGGTCTGCTTGACGGTCAGAAAAAGCATTATCAGGACGAGTTCGCGGCAATTCCACTGGTGCCAAAACCGGGCGATCGCGATGAGCCGGATATGCTTCCGGCGGCGACGCAGGCACTTCCGGCTCAACCGCCGGAGGGAGCGGCTGAAGAGGTCAGAGCGGGGGATGCCGCTGCGCCGTCATTGGATCCGTCGCGCATCCCGGTTAACAGCAACAGTTTCGATGATGCGCAGGAGCCGGTTGTCGCGCCGAAGCCGCAGCCGCAGCCCAAACCACAGGCCCAACCTCAGACTCAGCCTAAAGCACAGCCCCAGTCGCCGAAGCCGGTTGAGAAGCCGCAGCAACAAACCGTTGCTCAGACGCCGCCGGCGAAACCGGCAGAGATACCTGCTCCGACCGGCAAAGCCTATGTGGTGCAGCTCGGCGCGCTGAAGAATGCGGATAAGGTCAATGAAATCGTCGGTAAGCTGCGTTCCTCCGGCTTTAAGGTCTACACGTCGCCTTCGACGCCGGTTCAGGGTAAAATTACCCGTATTCTGGTCGGCCCGGACGCGTCAAAAGATAAACTGAAAGGGCAGCTTGGCGACCTGAAACAGATCTCCGGTCTGAGCGGTGTGGTCATGGGATATAGCCCCAACTAATCTTGCCCCGCTCCGCGCTGGTGAGAGCTAAAGCTCCTGTCTGACGCGCTTTCAGGAGGCGAAAGACAGCATGGCGTTGAATGTTTTTTCAGCGCTATTTTTATTTCTGTAGGGCACGGAAATCCCTACGCAAACGTTTTCTTTTTCTGTTAGAATGCGCCCCGAACCGGACGACAGGGCGTAAATCGTGGGATGTTTATGGTCTGGATTGATTACGTCATTATAGCGGTGATTGGTTTTTCCTGTCTGGTAAGCCTGATCCGCGGCTTTGTTCGTGAAGCGTTATCGCTGGTAACCTGGGGATGCGCTTTCTTTGTCGCCAGTCATTACTACACTTACCTGGCTGTCTGGTTCACGGGCTTTGAAGACGAAATGGTCCGCAATGGGATTGCTATCGCGATACTGTTTATCGTAACGCTTATCGTTGGCGCCATCGTTAACTATGTGATTGGCGCACTGGTGGAGAAAACGGGCCTGTCGGGTACCGACAGGGTGTTAGGGATCTGTTTTGGCGCCCTGCGTGGCGTGCTGATTGTCTCTGCGATTCTGTTCTTTCTCGATAGCTTTACCGGTATGGCGAAAAGCGAAGACTGGCAAAAGTCAGAGCTTATCCCGCAGTTCAGTTTCGTTATCAGATGGTTTTTTGACTATCTGCAAAGCTCGTCAAGTTTCTTGCCCAAAGCATAAGCGTTGGGATGTGGCTGAACGAGGAAAAGACGTATGTGCGGTATTGTCGGTATCGCCGGTGTTATGCCGGTAAACCAGTCGATTTATGACGCGTTAACGGTGCTTCAGCATCGTGGCCAGGATGCCGCAGGCATCATCACTATTGATGCAAATAACTGTTTCCGTTTGCGTAAGGCGAACGGGCTGGTGAGCGACGTTTTTGAAGCTCGTCATATGCAGCGTATGCAGGGCAATATGGGTATTGGCCATGTTCGCTATCCTACGGCGGGCAGCTCAAGCGCCTCCGAGGCGCAGCCTTTCTATGTCAACTCACCGTATGGTATTACGTTGGCGCATAATGGCAACCTGACCAATGCGCACGAGCTGCGTAAGAAGCTGTTTGAAGAAAAACGCCGCCATATCAACACCACCTCCGATTCCGAAATTCTGCTCAATATTTTCGCCAGCGAACTGGATAACTTCCGCCATTACCCGCTGGAAGCCGACAATATCTTTGCGGCAATTGCGGCGACCAATCGGCAGATTCGCGGCGCTTACGCCTGCGTGGCGATGATCATTGGTCACGGGATGGTTGCCTTCCGCGATCCAAACGGCATCCGTCCTCTGGTGCTGGGGAAACGCGATGTCGGCGATGGCCGTACCGAGTATATGGTCGCCTCCGAAAGCGTGGCGCTGGATACCCTGGGCTTCGAATTCCTGCGCGATGTGGCGCCAGGTGAAGCGGTCTATATTACCGAGAAGGGCCAGCTGTTTACCCGCCAGTGCGCTGAGAACCCGGTCAGCAACCCGTGCCTCTTTGAGTACGTCTATTTTGCTCGCCCGGACTCGTTTATCGATAAGATTTCCGTCTACAGTGCGCGCGTTAATATGGGCACTAAACTGGGTGAGAAGATCGCCCGCGAATGGGAAGATCTGGACATCGACGTGGTCATTCCGATTCCGGAAACCTCCTGCGATATCGCGCTGGAAATTGCCCGTATTCTCGATAAACCTTATCGCCAGGGTTTCGTAAAAAACCGTTACGTTGGCCGGACGTTCATCATGCCCGGTCAGCAGCTGCGCCGGAAGTCGGTGCGTCGTAAGCTCAATGCCAACCGCGCTGAGTTCCGGGATAAAAACGTGCTGCTGGTGGATGACTCCATCGTGCGTGGCACCACCTCGGAGCAGATCATCGAGATGGCGCGCGAAGCCGGTGCGAAAAAAGTCTATCTGGCTTCCGCTGCGCCGGAGATTCGTTTCCCGAACGTTTACGGCATTGATATGCCGACGGCAACCGAGCTTATCGCCCACGGTCGCGAAGTGGACGAAATCCGCCAGCTCATCGGAGCTGATGGCCTTATCTTCCAGGATCTGAACGATCTGATTGATGCCGTGCGTGCGGAAAACCCGGATATTCAACAGTTTGAATGTTCGGTATTTAACGGCGTGTACGTCACCAGGGACGTAGACCAGCAGTACCTCGATTATCTCGATTCCTTACGTAATGACGATGCGAAAGCGGTGCAGCGTCAGAACGAAGTGGAAAACTTAGAGATGCATAACGAAGGCTAAGCCACACCTTTGTTGTCAAAGCCCGCCGTCGCCAGACTGCGGGCTTTTTGCTTTGCGGGCCCGATGGCCCGGCTTGACGCTTAGCGGGCCGCAAGGCTTGCGTCCGGTGCTATAATCCGGCAAAGTCTGCCCCATTATGTGGAAGAGGCAATCATCGTGAAACGACTTATTATTGGTATCTCCGGCGCCAGCGGCGCCATTTACGGTGTGCGATTGCTTCAGATTTTACGCGATGTGCCTGCCGTCGAGACGCATCTGATCATGAGTCAGGCAGCGCGGCAGACGCTGGCGCTGGAGACCGAGTATTCCCTGCGGGAGGTGCAGGCGCTGGCGGATGTGGTCCATGATGCGCGCGATATCGCCGCCAGCATCTCGTCGGGGTCGTTTAAGACGGCCGGTATGGCGATCCTGCCTTGTTCCGTGAAAACGCTTTCAGGAATTGTGCACAGCTATACCGATGGTCTGCTGACCCGCGCGGCGGACGTTATCCTCAAAGAGCGCCGCCCGCTGGTTCTGTGCGTGCGGGAAACGCCGTTCCATCTCGGGCATCTGCGCCTGCTGGTTCAGGCCGCGGAGATGGGCGCGGTGATCATGCCGCCGGTCCCGGCCTTCTACCATCGCCCGCAAACCCTCGATGATGTGATTAATCAGACGGTCAACCGGGTCATCGATCAGTTCGATATTACCCTTCCCCAGGATCTCTTTACCCGCTGGCAGGGGCCTTCTGACGCACTAAAGTAGTGCGTGCCGTGAACTTTTGCGTCTCCGCAGTGCAATTTTGTCGCCCCGATCAAATCCTCGACATTTAATTGGTTTTTTTGCGTCAGGCCACTGCGGTTTGCCCATCAATGCTGCTATCTTCCCTCTCAAGACAATCTTGCAACTTTATATTAACAAATTTAACGCTGTTTCCAGCACGCACTGAGAAGATGGCATAAAACCTGCAGGATGAGTCGGCTACACACATAACGAAACAACGCACCATATAACAACATCACGACACTTAAGGGTATTGTATGAAGAAGACGATCCTGGCCCTCTCTTTAATCATGGGAATCAGCAGCGCTTCCAGCGTTTTTGCCGCGCTGCCGCAAAGTATCCGTATCGGCACCGACCCTACCTACGCGCCTTTTTCATCGAAGGATGCGAAAGGTGACTTCATCGGCTTTGATATTGATTTGGGCAATGAACTGTGTTCGCGCATCAAGGTGAAATGTACCTGGGTGGGGAGTGACTTTGATTCACTGATTCCCTCGCTGAAGGCGAAGAAAATTGACGCCATTATCTCTTCATTATCGATTACCGAAAAACGTCAGCAGGAGATTGCCTTCTCTGACAAGCTGTATGCCGCTGACTCCCGTCTGATTGCAGCGAAAGGCTCATCAATCCAGCCAACGCTGGAATCCCTGAAGGGCAAACACGTCGGGGTGCTGCAGGGGTCAACTCAGGAAGCGTACGGCAATGAGCGCTGGCGTAGCCATGGCGTGGATGTCATAGCCTACCAGAACCAGGATCTGATCTATTCCGACCTTACTGCCGGCCGTCTTGACGCTGCCCTGCAGGATGAAGTCGCCGCCAGCGAAGGCTTCCTCAAACAACCTGCCGGTAAAGATTTCGCCTTTGCCGGTCCCTCTGTTAAAGATAAAAAATTCTTCGGCGATGGTACCGGCATCGGCCTGCGTAAAACCGACAGCGAGCTGAAAGCCGCTTTCGACAAAGCGTTGGCTGAAATGCGTAAAGACGGGACCTACGACAAAATGGCGAAGAAATACTTCGACTTTAACATCTACGGCGACTAAGCATGCCGCTGGCCCGGGAAACCGGGCCTGATGGATTTCGCACGTCCGTATCTGCACTATATCGGTGCAACCCCGCCAGCAATGTCCTGCTTTGGTGCATAAAAGGCGATTTTGTCGGGCGCTTAATGCATAGTTAAGCGTTTATGCTGCGAAATAATTGGCCTCCCGGCGCAGAATGCTTTGCCTTACCGGGGCGAATAATGGCACGATAACTGCTGTAAGTACTTCTAAAAAACTCGTTAGAATGACAGTCTGTTGAGGATAGTTATGAAAAAACTGGCGTTGTCTCTTTCTTTAGCGCTGGCCCTTTCCAGCGTTAGCTCGGTATTCGCAGCCATTCCGCAAAAACTCCGTATCGGTACCGATCCAACTTATGCCCCGTTCGAATCGAAAAATGCACAGGGTCAGTTGATTGGTTTTGACATCGATTTGGCAAAAGAGCTGTGTAAGCGTATCAATACGCAATGTACCTTCGTTGAAAACCCGCTGGATGCGCTGATCCCCTCTTTAAAAGCGAAGAAAATCGATGCGATTATGTCTTCGTTATCCATTACCGAAAAACGTCAGCAGGAAATTGCTTTCACCGACAAACTTTACGCTGCGGATTCCCGTCTGGTCGTGAAAAAAGGTAGTGATATCACGCCGGATCTCGCCAGGCTGAAAGGCAAGCGTGTCGGTGTGCTCCAGGGGACAACCCAGGAGACCTACGGTAATGAGCACTGGGCGCCGAAAGGCATTGAAATTGTCTCCTACCAGGGCCAGGACAATATCTATGCCGACCTGACCGCCGGGCGTATCGACGCAGCGTTCCAGGATGAAGTGGCCGCGAGCGAAGGCTTCCTCAAGCAGCCAGTGGGCAAAGATTACCAGTTTGGCGGTCCGTCGATTAAGGATGAAAAACTGTTTGGCGTCGGCACCGGCATGGGCCTGCGTAAAGAGGACAACGAGCTGCGTGAGGCGCTAAATAAAGCCTTCGCGGAAATGCGCAAAGATGGCACCTACGACAAGCTGGCAAAAAAATATTTCGATTTTAACGTGTACGGTGACTAAGCATCATACGTACCCCATCGCGCGCATGTTGGCGCGCGATGGTCGATGACAGACAGGGCAGACAGCATGCTGTACGGGTTTTCACAGGTTATTTTACAGGGCGCTCTTGTCACACTGGAGCTGGCTCTTAGTTCGGTCGTGCTGGCGGTCCTCATTGGTCTGGCGGGTGCCGGAGCAAAGCTATCGAGCAATCGACCGCTGGCGCTGGTATTTGAAGGCTACACCACGTTAATTCGCGGCGTGCCCGATCTGGTGCTGATGCTGCTGATTTTCTACGGTCTGCAGATTGCGCTGAATACGCTCACCGATGCGCTGGGACTATCGCAGTTTGATATCGACCCGATGATCGCGGGGATTATTACGCTGGGCTTTATCTACGGCGCCTATTTTACGGAAACCTTTCGCGGCGCTTTTATGGCGGTTCCGAAAGGACATATCGAAGCCGCAACCGCTTTTGGCTTCAGCAACGGGCAGACCTTCCGGCGGATCCTCTTTCCGGCAATGATGCGCTATGCGTTACCGGGGATTGGCAACAACTGGCAGGTTATCCTCAAGGCAACGGCGCTGGTGTCTCTGCTGGGACTGGAAGATGTGGTCAAAGCCACCCAGCTGGCAGGGAAAAGCACCTGGCAGCCGTTCTACTTTGCGATCGTCTGCGGTCTGGTTTATCTCGTGTTTACAACCGTTTCCAATGGTGTACTGCTGCTGCTTGAACGCCGTTACTCCGTGGGCGTGAAGAGGGCTGACCTGTGATTGAGATTATTCAGGAGTACTGGAAATCCCTGCTGTGGACCGACGGCTATCGCTTTACCGGGGTGGCTATCACGCTGTGGCTGCTGATCTCCTCGGTGGTGATGGGCGGCATACTGGCGGTATTTCTCGCTATCGGACGCGTCTCTGCGAATAAATACATTCAGTTCCCAATCTGGCTGTTTACCTATGTGTTCCGCGGTACGCCGCTGTACGTGCAGCTGCTGGTGTTTTACTCCGGGATGTATACCCTGGAAATCGTCAAAGGCACCGAGCTGCTGAACGCCTTTTTCCGCAGCGGCCTCAACTGTACGGTGCTGGCGTTAACGCTCAATACCTGCGCTTATACCACGGAGATTTTTGCCGGGGCTATCCGATCCGTTCCTCCCGGGGAAATTGAAGCGGCGCGGGCCTATGGTTTCTCATCGGTCAAAATGTATCGCTGCATTATTTTGCCGTCTGCGCTGCGTATCGCGCTGCCTGCGTACAGCAACGAAGTGATTCTGATGCTGCACTCCACCGCGCTGGCCTTTACCGCCACCGTGCCGGATCTGCTGAAAATCGCCAGAGATATTAACTCGGCGACCTATCAGCCGTTTACCGCTTTCGGGATTGCCGCGGTGCTCTATTTAATGATTTCGTATGTGCTGATTAGCTTGTTCCGCAAGGCGGAAAAGCGCTGGTTGCAGCATATCAAACCTTCTTCGACGCATTGAGACCGCCATGTCCGACAATAAATTAAATGTTATCGATCTCCATAAACGTTACGGCGAGCATGAGGTGCTGAAAGGCGTCTCGTTACAGGCGCAAGCCGGGGACGTTATCAGCATTATCGGTTCATCGGGTTCCGGTAAAAGTACCTTTTTGCGCTGCATTAACTTCCTGGAAAAGCCCAGCGAAGGCACGATAGTGGTTAATGGACAGAATATCGGCCTGGTCCGCGACAAAGACGGCCAGCTGAAGGTCGCAGATAAAAACCAGCTGCGTCTGCTGCGTACGCGCCTGACGATGGTGTTCCAGCATTTCAACCTGTGGAGCCACATGACGGTGCTGGAAAACGTCATGGAGGCGCCGATTCAGGTTCTCGGGCTGAGCAAACAGGAAGCGCGCGAGCGGGCGGTGAAATATCTGGCGAAAGTGGGTATCGACGAGCGTCAGCAGATCAAATACCCGGTGCATCTCTCCGGCGGTCAGCAGCAGCGTGTCTCCATTGCGCGTGCGCTGGCGATGGAGCCCGATGTACTGCTGTTTGACGAACCCACTTCCGCGCTTGACCCCGAACTGGTCGGGGAAGTGCTGCGGATCATGCAGAAGCTGGCGGAAGAGGGGAAAACCATGGTGGTAGTGACCCATGAAATGGGCTTTGCGCGCCATGTCTCCTCGCACGTCATTTTCCTGCATCAGGGTAAGATTGAAGAGGAAGGTCATCCGGATGAGCTGTTCGGCAATCCGCGAAGCCCACGCCTGCAGCAGTTCCTGAAAGGCTCCTTGAAATAAGCCTTGCCGTCTCTCCCGGCGATACCGTTCGCCGGGAGTGGATTACCGCTCCAGCCGATATATCCAGTCATCGTAATCGACGCCGTTCAGGTGACAGGCTTTTTCCAGCACCTGAATCCGCACAAAACCCTGTTTTTCCAGCAGACGCGCCGACCCGATGTTGTCACCCAGTACCCAGGCGTTAATGGCATTGACGCCGAGCTGGCTAAAGCCGTAATCACATATCGCCCGCAGCGCTTCACGGGCATATCCCTGACTCTGCGCCTGCGGGATGAGAGCATACCCGACATCGGCTTCGTGCGGATTTTTACTGCTAATGCGCAGACCGATATCACCGATGGCCTCGCCCTGTTTATCGCGCAGCACAAATACGCCGGGGTCAGCGCAGCGCGCAGCAAACAGGGTGCGCAGCGCGGGTTCATCGAGTATTTCGCCCATAAAGCGCATCACCTCGCGGTCGCGACGCAGGCGGAGGAAAAAAGGCCAGTCAGATTCAGTAAACGGGGAAAGCAGGAGTCGGGGAGTGGTTAGCGTCATGATAAACGGGCCATTTCGGTAGTTCGTCCGCTAACCTTAACACCAGAAAGGATCGGATTGCATGATCTTATACCGTTCCGTTGCGGTGAATTACCCGGCGGCGGGTGAAGTCGGTAGCGGTTTGTCGAGCCCGTGAAAATAGTGCAGCACGGTTTCGCTGCGCCGGGAAGCGCGCAGCTGCAGGGCCAGGTTCAGGCTATCGAGGATCTCTGCATGCTCGACCAGCGGAGAGTCTGCGGCAATTCTTTTTTCCGTGACCAGCCAGTGGACGATGGTTTTCCAGCGCCACAGCGGCGAGTTGCCTTGTACGCGCTGCACGGGGCCTGGGAATTTTCCTGAGCCTCGAGCCCCATCTTTCAGCAGGGCGATGGCCTGTCGGGAAAGGCCGGTGAGTTCGGCGATATCGCTTAAGCCTACCAGCGTCGCGTCAACGGACTCAACCCGGGCATTGAGTCCTGATGAAGATTCGATGTTATCGATCGCCGACAGAATTGCCCGTTCAAGCGACTCACTCTCACGATCGAATTCCAGATATACCGCCGTCCCGTAAAAACAAACCAGGGCATCAGTACAACCGGCGTGATGCAATGCATCCTCAAGACCTGGCGTCCGGGCGCTAACGCCTGACAGCGTGAGCGTGAAGTTGTAGAGGGCCATCATTTGCTACCCTTGTAATGAAGTCGGGTCGCCGGTGTTTAGCGGCAGCGCTCGACCATTCTGATAATTTGCCTGGCGTGATTCTCGGGAGCGCTCGGTGTAGACCAGACGCTCATCATATGTTCACGATGCGCGGTTGTAACGCACCTGAGCCGTCCGAAGCAGTGCGCGCTATTCCCGCCAGCGAAAAATCTCCCCTCGCGATCGAGCATAGGCAATGGCTGCTCTGATGTGTTTATCCGGATGTTCCTTCATCAATGCGTCCTCTGATACTGAACCTCTCGTTGACGGATGTCAACAAGGCGCTGTCGATAAAATCGACATCAGGACCTTATGACAGAGAGCAGAAGAGGAGGCTGGAACAGGCTTCACAGCGATAGCGAAACGGCGGCAGGAGAGCGAGTGACTGCGAGACAGCTTCCACAGGTGAAATCAGGGGAGCTCCCGGGAGAAAGACCATTCTCCCGGGATGACTATACGGCGTGTTTAGCCGACGATATTTCTTAGCGCTTCTTCCAGATCGTACCAGCGGAAGCCAAAACCGGCATCCTCCAGGCGCCGGGGCAGCGCTCGCTGCCCGCCGAGCACCAGTACCGACGACTCTCCCATCAGCAGACGAATGGCCGTGGCCGGTACGCGGAAAATTGCCGGACGATTCAGTACATGCCCGAGAGAATGAGCAAACTGTTCATTGCGGGCCGGATAAGGGGAAACCATATTGAAAGGCCCGCTGAGATCGTTGTCCAGCAGCCACAGAATGCCGTTAACCATATCGTCGATATGAATCCAGGCCAGATACTGTCTGCCGTTACCGATAGGGCCGCCGAGACCAAGCCGGAAGAGCGGCATCATTTTGGCCAGTATCCCGCCCGTCGGCGCCAGCACCACGCCGGTGCGCAGCAGGCAGACACGGGTGCGATCGCTTTGCGCCTCGCAGGCCAGTTGCTCCCAGCGGGCGCAGAGTTTGTGGGTGAATTCATTGTGCGGCGGCTCATCCTCGGTCACCACAACTTCCCCGAGATCGCCATAAAAGCCGACGGCAGAACCGCTGATCAGTACGGCGGGGGGCGTATCGCTGGCGTTGAACAGGTTCACCAGCTTTTGAGTGATATCCCAGCGGCTGTGACACAGGCGCTGCTTTTGTTCCGCCGTCCAGCGTTTGTCGGCGATAGGTTCGCCCGCCAGGTTGATGACGGCATCAATATCATTGAGGTGATGATGTCCCTCGAAGCCGCGCCACAAGGTGACACGGGCATCCAGTCGGGATTGCGCTTTTTCCGGGCTGCGCGTTGAAACCGTTACGTGATGCCCAAGCTCAAGCAGCCGGGGGATCAGATGCCGGCCAATCAGGCCGGTACCGCCAGTAAGCAGAATCCTCATAGCGCCTCCCTAAGAAGCTTAGCGCCGCCAGCTCATGGTCATGGAGACGGAGTCGGCGTAGCGCAGTGCATAAAGTTTATCGATCTCAACTTCAGCATAAGTGACCCAGTGATGTTCGCATGCGATGTCGAGCACATCCTGAGTTAATTTTTCCAGCAGTGAGAAGCGGTTATTCTCAATGTGGCTGATGATACGTTTGGTAATCGTGCGGTAATTCAGCGCATCGTTAATATCTTCACTGTTGCGGGAACGCTCCGCCGGGTAGTGAATCGCAACGTTGACCACCACATCCTGGCGGTTAGCGATTTCTTCTTCTTTGATTCCGATAAAAGTACGTAAACGTAGGTTCTTTATACGAATAATGGCGTCTGGCTGAGACATTGCAGGCTTCCTCCGTGTTGTCATTTCCGCAATCATACATGAAAGCAAGCCATGCGAGCAGGGGGGTTATTGGTGTTGTATTTTTATCAGCGCCTGAACGGTGGCCGGGCGCTGACGAATGCGTTCAAACCAGTTATGAATTGCCGGAAAATGTGCGAGATCAATACGCTGGCGAGGGTGGGCGCGCACCCACGGCCAGCAGGCAATGTCGGCAATACTGTAATGTTCGCCGCCAAGCCATGGACTGACCTCCAGACGACGGTTCAGTACGCTATACAGCCGCTGGGTCTCGACCTGATAACGCTCTATGGCATAGGGCACCGCCTGCGGCGCGCGATGGTTGAAATGGTGATTCTGTCCCAGCATAGGGCCTAATCCGCTGACTTGCCAGAACAGCCACTGTAGCGTGGTGTGACGCTCACGCAGCTCGCTACTCAACAATTTCCCCGACTTTTCAGCCAGATAAAGAAGAATCTCCCCGGATTCAAACAGGCCGAGCGGCGCCCCGCCGTCGACGGGGACGTGGTCGACGATGGCCGGAATTTTGTTATTCGGCGAGAGAGCGAGAAACTGTGGGCGAAACTGTTCCCCTTTGCTGATATCGACCCGAATCAGCCGCCAGGCTAGCTGCGCCTCTTCGAGAAAGAGAATGATTTTTTGGCCGTTAGGGGTGGGGGCGTAGTAAAGGTCGATCATGGTGACTCCCGCCGTCGTAGGTCGCACTTGTTCGAGTATAGGCGACCTGTCGCCATCCGGGAGGAGGGGGCGCTAAATTTTGCCTGCGGGACCGGGACAGTCGCGCAATTCACGCGCCAGCAAAGGCCTTCAGCCCAGGCGGAACGCGGCTGCCGGGGTAATACAGGTGTAGCCCGGCAAATGACGAACACCATTCATCCATCACGCTGACGAGCCTGCCGCAGGCCAGATCTTGCTGGATAAACCAGTCCGGGATGAAGGCCAGGCCAAGTCCGGCAAGTGCCACACAAATGGATGGCGGCATGGCCAGCGCAAACCATTAAACAGGCGATGGAGACACTGGCGCGCTTCGAATTTATTGAACCGGCGGGGCGTGCGCAGGTTGTGATGACGCCGGTCGGCGTGGCGGGGTTGATTACGCCGTGGTGGGGGATATCATTAACCATCACCCCGATATCGCTAAAATTTCTTTCACCGGCTCTACCGCCGTAGGGAAACATATTATCGCCAGCGGCGCGCACACGCTGAAACCTGGCGGTAAATCACCGACCCTCATTCTGGATGATGCCGATGCGCAGCAGGCGGTTGCGTTGGCGATAGAGTCCGGGCGCGTGCTGGTCAATACCCTTGAACATGAACCGCAGGCGCCGTTCGGCGGCTTCAGGCAATCCGGTCTGGGACGTGAAATGGGGAAATGGGGTATGCAGGCTTATCTGGAGCCAAAAACGGTGATGGTCGGCTAGCCGTCAGGGGATGCAAAATCCTCATGGTGCGGTAAGTGACATCCCATAAAAGACAGGATATGTTGACTTATCGCCCCATAATTTATTGAGGATACCATGAGCCAGCCTGTCATTACCCTGTGGTCCGATTCGAGTTTTTTCTCGCCGTACGTGATGTCCGTCTACGTTGCCCTGCAGGAAAAAAGCCTGCCATTTGCTCTTAAAACCATCGATCTCAATAGCGGTGAAAACCAGCAGCCTGGCTGGAAAGGTTACACCGTGACCCGTCGCGTGCCGTTGTTAGAGGTGGAGGATTTCGCGCTTAGCGAATCGTCTGCGATTAGCGAGTATCTTGATGAACGCTTCGCGCCGCCGGAGTGGGAGCGGCTCTATCCCCACGATCTGCAAAAGCGGGCCCGGGCGCGCCAGGTGCAGGCCTGGCTGCGCAGCGATCTGATGCCCATTCGCGAGGAGCGCTCTACCGACGTGGTTTTCGCCGGGCAAAAGAAACCGGAGCTTAGCGCCGCGGGCCGCAAAAGCGCGGAAAAATTATTCGAAACCGCTGCGGAGCTGTTGGCCCACGGCGGCAATAATCTGTTTGGTGAATGGTCGATTGCCGATACTGACCTTGCTCTGATGATCAACCGGCTGGTGCTCAATGGCGATGCGGTCCCGGAGTCGCTGGCGGACTATGCGACATTCCAGTGGCAGCGGGCGTCGGTTCAGCGTTTTGTCGCACTGTCAGCTAAACGCACGGGCTGATTCGCAGCAGCGGTTCCGCTATCATAGGCGCACCGAAATGCGTGGAGACGGAAGAAATGAAGCTGATGTTTGCATCGGATATTCATGGTTCCCTGCCCGCTACTGAACGCGTTCTGGAACGGTTCGCGCAAAGTGGGGCGCAGTGGCTGATTATTCTTGGCGATGTGTTGAACCATGGGCCGCGTAATGCGTTACCCGAAGGGTATGCGCCAGCGGATGTCGCCGTGAAGCTCAACGGCGTCGCGCAGCGCGTGATTGCCGTTCGCGGCAACTGTGACAGCGAAGTCGATCAGATGCTGCTGGAGTTCCCCATGACTGCGCCCTGGCAGCAGGTGCTGAGCGAACGCACCCGCCTGTTTCTGACCCACGGGCATCTGTACAGCCCCGAAAAAATGCCGCCTCTCGCCGCTGGCGATGTGCTGGTTTATGGTCATACTCATATTCCGGTAGCCGAGAAGCGCGGCGATATTTTCCTCTTCAACCCTGGCTCGGTCAGTATTCCCAAAGGGGGATTTCCCGCCAGCTATGGCCTCCTGGAAGGGGACCGATTACAGGTTTTAGCACTTGATGATCATCAGGTTATTGCAGAGGTGGCAATTAACCCGTAATTTACCCCCAACCGTAAAGACGCGCCGCGAGAGCGCTTTCAAAAGTAAGGTTTCCTGATGGCGGAACAGAACGATTTGGCAAGCACAGAATGGGTAGACATTGTTAATGAAAACAATGAGGTGATAGCGCAGTCCAGCCGCGGGCAAATGCGTGCGCAGTGCCTGCGTCATCGGGCAACCTATATTGTTGTTCATGATGGGATGGGCAAAATCCTGGTGCAGCGCCGTACCGAGATAAAAGATTTCCAGCCCGGTATGCTCGACGCCACAGCGGGTGGTGTGGTGCAGGCCGATGAGCAACTGCTGGACTCAGCGCGCCGCGAAGCGGAAGAAGAGCTGGGGATTGCCGGGGTGCCGTTTGCTGACCATGGTCAGTTTTATTATGAAGATAAACACTGTCGCGTCTGGGGAAGCCTGTTTAGCTGTGTGTCGCACGGCCCCTTTGCCTTGCAGGAAGAGGAAGTGAGCGAAGTGTGCTGGCTGACGCCGGAAGAGATTACCGCCCGCTGCGATGAATTCACCCCGGATTCATTAAAAGCGCTGGCGCTGTGGATGACCCGCAACGCCAACAACGATCAGGTGAAAACCGAAAAGCAGGACGAAGCTGAATAGATTTTAGCAGCTATCCCGCAGGCACAAACTGGAGACGATCGTTTTTTGATCGCTCCAGTTTCCGTCATTAAGGCGCGCAAGCAGAGCTCTCCCGGCCTCAATGCCGATCTTATGGTGTGGCACCGTCATTGTTGTTAATGGGGGCTGGCAAACCCGGCTCACATCATGGTTGCCAAATCCAACAACGGCCAGATCGTCAGGTACTTTGATACGCCGACGCTGGCATTCATACAATACTCCGCAGGCCAGCTCATCTGAAACACAGACCAGAGCGTCCAGCTCAGGCCAGGCGAGTAAAAACTCCGGCAATTGCGAAGCACCGGTAGAGAAACTGGGCGGCAGGGCGGCATTAATCACCCGATTCGGTGAGAGATGATGGCGTAGCATCGCTTTATACCAGCCCTGCAGGTGTTGCTGAAAAATCCACTGTTCCTGGTTAGCGCACAGCAGGCCGATGTTCTGGTAGCCACGCTTGATTAACATTTCCGTTAGCTCATACATGGCGGCGACATTATCTATTCCGATATTCATATCAATAGGATCGGCACGCATCGCACCCATCTCCATCACCGGAATAGAGGCATTCTTCAACCAGTGACGGACGGTATCAGAGTGTTCGACGCTGAGCAAAATCGCCGCCGCAATGTTTGATGCCAGCAGCGTTTCGAGTAATTTTTCTTCTTGTTCAAGACGATGCTGCGATTCCGCCAGCATGATCTGGTATCCGGCAGGTTGAAGCACCTGCTGAAGTCCGGCAAACATTTCCGAGCAACCCGCTTCGGAAAGATTGGGGACGACCATGGCAATCGTCCATGAGGAGGCCGAGGCCAGCGCGCTGGCGGCGAGGTTGGGCATATATCCCAGCTCTTGCACCGCGGCTTCAATTTTTTCACGCAGTTTATCGGAAACCTGCTCCGGCGTGCGGAGTGCCCGGGACACGGTCATCGTGCCCACGCCGGCAAGCTGTGCGACATCGGCAAGTGTTACTTTACCGGTACTACGCCGTTTTCGGGTTAGAGACATACACCTTCCTGCTGACCAGACGCGTTTTATTATGATCCCTTGCTGCACGTGACAGGCAGTATACGCCTTAAATCCCTTTTTTTGCTGTGATTTCATCCCATGATTATAATTTGATAGCGCTATCACAATTCTGAATGTTAAACATTGGTAGCGCTATCTTTGTGAGCCTGATCGCAGCCAGGAACGAAGGTGTTGAATAGAGTTTGCTCATCTTTTGCGTTGAAGCGGGAGTAAAAAGTGCTCAAAAACTGGATATATGATACGACCATCACCCTTAAGGATAGCGTTGAGAACTGGCCGCAGGCGCTGGAGCTGTGTGCGAAACCGCTGCTGGATCTGCAGGTGATTTCGCCGGAATACGTTACGGCAATCGTTGAACAACACCGCACATTGGGACCTTATTATGTGCTGGCACCAGGGCTGGCAATGCCGCACGCTCGGCCGGAAGAGGGGGCCAAAGGGCTGGGGCTATCGTTATTAAAACTGAAGAAGGGAGTCTCTTTTGCTGCCGGAGAATTCGATCCCGTGGATGTCATTATTATGCTCGCGGCTCCGGACAAACATAGTCATATCGACATGCTCGCCACACTGGCTGAATTATTTTCCAGTGATGAGGATATGGCTGAATTACATCAGGCAAATACCCTGGAGGAGATAAAAAAGATTATCGACCGCTACTGATTTAATTTCCTGATCCGATTTTTCTCAACATTACGCTCAGGCGTGATGGGGACGAACTCTACTCTAAAAAGGTGATAACAATGAAAATTATGGCTATTTGCGGTTCCGGCCTGGGGAGCAGTTTCATGGTCGAGATGAATATTAAAAAAGTGCTCAAAAAACTGGGTATCGAGGCCGAAGTTGAACACTCCGATCTCTCATCCGCCACGCCCGGTGCGGCCGATCTTTTTGTCATGGCGAAAGATATTGCGGCCAGCGCCAGCGTGCCGGAAAACCAGCTGGTGGTGATCAACAACATCATTGATATCAACGAACTTGAAACGCAACTGCGTACCTGGTTCGACAGAAAATAACCCTGATAAGGCGAGGTGGATATGTTTATCCTTGAAACGCTGAATTTCGTTGTTGATATTTTAAAAGTCCCATCAATACTCGTGGGTTTAATTGCCTTAATCGGTCTGGTGGCGCAGAAAAAGGCTTTTTCGGATGTTGTTAAAGGCACGATTAAAACCATTCTCGGTTTTATTGTGCTGGGCGGTGGCGCCACGGTACTGGTGGGGTCATTAAATCCGTTAGGTGGAATGTTTGAACATGCATTTAATATTCAGGGCATCATTCCAAATAATGAAGCGATTGTCTCGATTGCGCTGGAGAAATATGGTGCATCTACTGCACTGATTATGGCGTTCGGGATGGTGGCGAATATTATTGTTGCCCGTTTTACCCGTCTGAAATACATCTTCCTGACGGGGCATCATACGTTCTACATGGCATGCATGATTGGCGTGATCCTGACGGTAGCCGGTTTTGAGGGCATTGGCCTGGTCTTTACCGGCTCGCTGATCCTCGGTCTGATTATGGCCTTTTTCCCGGCCATTGCGCAGCGTTATATGAAACGTATTACCGGCAATGATGACATCGCTTTCGGGCATTTCGGTACTTTAGGTTACGTGATCTCGGGCTGGATTGGCAGCAAGTTCGGAAAAGGCTCCCGCTCTACCGAAGAGATGAACCTGCCGAAGAATTTAAGCTTCCTGCGCGACAGTTCTATCTCAATCTCGCTGACCATGATGATTATCTACCTGATCATGGCGGTTAGCGCCGGACGTGAGTATGTAGAGGCGACCTTTAGCGGCGGCCAGAACTACCTCGTGTACGCCATTATCATGGCGATTACCTTCGCGGCAGGGGTGTTTATTATCCTGCAGGGCGTGCGCCTGATTCTGGCGGAGATCGTTCCGGCCTTTACCGGCTTTTCAGAAAAACTGGTGCCTAATGCGCGTCCTGCGCTGGACTGCCCGGTGGTCTACCCCTATGCGCCAAACGCGGTGTTGATTGGCTTCCTGTTCAGCTTCCTGGGCGGCCTGGTGGGGCTGTTCATCTGCGGTCAGTTTAGCTGGGTGCTGATCCTGCCGGGCGTGGTGCCGCACTTCTTTACCGGCGCGACGGCGGGCGTGTTTGGAAACGCTACCGGCGGACGCCGCGGCGCGATGATTGGCGCGTTTGCCAATGGTTTGCTGATCACTTTCCTGCCGGTGCTGCTGTTGCCGGTGCTGGGCGCCATTGGCTTTGCTAACACCACCTTCTCCGACACCGATTTCGGCGCGGTCGGGATTGTGTTGGGCAACCTGGCGCGCTTCCTGTCGCCACTGGCCATCACCGGGCTTGTTGTGGCGTTGTTCGCGCTGCTGGTGGCGTACAACGTGTTCGCTAAAAACAAATCTGCGGGCGGTAATTCACAGGAAAACACCGGAGCCAAATCATGAATGTGAATGAGATAACCCATCTGGCGCGTGAGATCCGCGTCGAGACCCTGAAGTCACTGACCCGGCTGGGTTTTGGTCACTACGGTGGCAGTATGTCGGTCGTTGAAACGCTGGCGGTTTTATACGGTGCGGTAATGAAAATTGACCCCGCCGATCCGGACTGGCCGGAGCGAGACTACTTTGTCCTGTCAAAAGGGCACGCTGGCCCGGCGCTGTACAGTACGCTCGCGATCAAAGGTTACTTCCCGATGGAAGAGTTGAGCACGCTGAATCAGAACGGTACACGCTTGCCAAGTCATCCGGATCGTCTGAAAACGCGTGGCGTGGATGCCACCACGGGTTCGCTGGGACAGGGGATCTCAATTGCAGGCGGAATGGCGCTGTCGCATAAGCTGGCAGGTCGACCCAACCGGGTTTTCTGCATTGTCGGCGATGGCGAGCTGAACGAAGGGCAGTGCTGGGAAGCCTTTCAGTTTATTGCCCACCATCGCCTGAATAACCTGACGGTCTTTGTTGACTGGAATAAGCAACAGCTGGACGGCACACTGGACGACATCATCTGTGCCTTCAACCTGGAAGAGAAGTTCCGCGCCTTTGGTTTTGATGTCGTTACCGTGAAAGGGGACGATGTTCCTGGGCTGCTGGCGGTGGTACAGCCGGTTCTGGCTAGCGATGCCCGCCCACGGGTGGTGATTCTTGACAGCATTAAAGGTCAGGGTGTGCCGTATCTTGAGCAGCTCAGCAATTCGCACCATCTGCGACTGACGGAGGAGAGCAAAGCCGCGCTCAACGAGACGATTCGTCAACTGGAGGCCTCACATGATTAAGGTTATACCGGCAGGGCAAAAAGATGCGATAGAGATGCGTAAGGTATACGCCGGGTTTGTTGCTAAACAGATTGAAGCGGGAAGTCCGATTATTGCGCTCGAAGCGGATCTGATGAGCTCTATGGCGATGGACGGCGTGGCGCGGGATTACCCACAGCATGTTATTAACTGCGGCATCATGGAGGCGAACGTCATCGGCACGGCGGCGGGGCTGTCGCTCACCGGGCGCAAGCCATTCGTCCACACCTTTACCGCTTTTGCCAGCCGTCGCTGTTTTGACCAGCTGTTTATGTCTCTGGACTACCAGCGTAACAACGTGAAGGTGATCGCTTCCGATGCGGGGGTCACGGCCTGTCATAACGGCGGGACGCATATGTCGTTTGAGGATATGGGGATCGTACGTGGCCTGGCGCATTCGGTGGTGCTGGAAGTGACTGATGCGGTGATGTTTGAAGATATACTGCGCCAGCTTGTCGATCTCGACGGCTTTTATTGGGTACGCACCATCCGCAAACAGGCACAGAGCGTTTATGCCCCTGGCTCAACCTTTACCATCGGCAAGGGCAACGTGTTGCGTGAAGGCACAGATATCACCCTGATTGCCAACGGTATTATGGTGGCAGAGGCGCTGGAAGCGGCGCGACAGCTTGAGCAGGAGGGGGGGAGCGCGGCGGTCATTGATATGTTTACCCTCAAGCCAATCGACAGAATGCTGGTGAAAAACTATGCCGAGAAAACCAGACGCATTGTGACCTGTGAAAACCACAGTATCCATAACGGACTTGGATCGGCGGTGGCGGAGGTGCTGGCCGAGACCTGCCCGGTACCGATGCGTCGTGTGGGGGTGAAGGAGCGTTATGGTCAGGTTGGGACGCAGGATTATCTGCAGAAGGAGTATGGCCTGACTGCGCATGACATTGTGTCAGCGGCGCGCGAGTTGCTGTAAATAAAAAAGGCGACCGTGTGGTCGCCTTTCTTGCCGGATGGCGCTTCGCTTATCCGGCCTACAAAACCGTAGGCCCGGTGGCGCTTCGCTTATCCGGCCTACAAAACCGTAGGCCCGGTGGCGCTTCGCTTATCCGGCCTACAAAACCGTAGGCCCGGTGGTGCTTCGCTTATCCGGCCTATAAAACCGTAGGCCCGGTGGCGCTTCGCTTATCCGGCCTATAAAACCGTAGGCCCGGTGGCGCTTCGCTTATCCGGCCTACAAAACCGTAGGCCCGGTAAGCGCTAGCGCCACCGGGCTTTTTACTTACTGCTGCTGTGAAGACTGAATCGCGGTCAGAGCGATGGTGTAGACGATATCGTCTACCAGCGCGCCACGAGACAGGTCGTTGACCGGCTTACGCATACCCTGCAGCATTGGCCCGATGGAGATCAGGTCAGCAGAACGCTGTACGGCTTTGTAAGTGGTGTTACCGGTGTTCAGATCCGGGAAGATGAACACGGTAGCGCGACCTGCAACCGGCGAGTTTGGCGCTTTGGATTTCGCTACGTCAGCCATAACCGCTGCGTCGTACTGCAGCGGGCCGTCGATCATCAGGTCAGGACGTTTTTCCTGCGCCAGACGAGTCGCTTCACGAACTTTCTCGACGTCGCTACCGGCACCAGAATTACCGGTGGAGTAGGAGAGCATCGCTACGCGCGGCTCAATACCGAAAGCAATGGCGGAATCGGCGGACTGAATCGCGATTTCAGCCAGCTGTTCTGCGGTCGGATCCGGGTTGATTGCGCAGTCGCCGTAAACGTAAACCTGTTCCGGCAACAGCATGAAGAACACGGAAGAAACCAGAGAGCTACCCGGTGCCGTTTTGATCAACTGCAGCGGCGGACGGATGGTGTTGGCGGTGGTGTGAACCGCGCCGGAAACCAGGCCGTCGACTTCGTCTTGTTCCAGCATCAGCGTACCGAGAACCACGTTGTCTTCCAGCTGCTCACGGGCAACCGCTTCGGTCATCCCTTTGCTCTTACGCAGTTCGACCAGACGAGCGACATAGCTTTCGCGCACCACTTCCGGATCGACAATTTCGATACCCGCACCCAGCTCGACGCCTTGCGCGGCAGCAACGCGGTTGATCTCATCCGGGTTACCCAGCAGGACACAGGTCGCAATACCACGCTCTGCGCAGATCGCCGCGGCTTTAACGGTACGCGGCTCGTCACCTTCCGGCAGAACAACGCGTTTACCGGCTTTGCGCGCCAGCTCGGTCAACTGGTAGCGGAAGGCTGGTGGAGACAGACGGCGGCTACGTTCGGAGGTCGCGGTCAGAGACTCGATCCAGTCAGCGTTGATGTAGCTGGCGACGTATTCCTGAACTTTCTCAATGCGCTCGTGATCGTCAACCGGAACTTCCAGGTTGAAGCTCTGCAGGCTCAGGGAGGTCTGCCAGGTGTTGGTGTTCACCATAAAGACCGGCAGGCCGGTCGCGAATGCACGTTCGCACAGCTTGCTGACGCGCGGGTCCATTTCGTAAGCTCCGGTCAGCAGTAGCGCGCCGATTTCAACGCCGTTCATGGCGGCGAGGCAGGCAGCGACCAGAACATCAGGACGGTCTGCGGAAGTCACCAGCAGGGAACCTGCACGGAAATGCTCCAGCATGTGCGGGATGCTGCGCGCGCAGAAGGTGACAGACTTCACGCGGCGGGTGTTGATGTCACCTTCATTGATGATGGTAGCATTCAGGTGGCGTGCCATATCGATAGCACGCGTTGCAATCAGATCGAAGCTCCACGGCACCGCGCCCAGAACCGGCAGAGTGCTGCCATTCTGCAGCTGAGCCGGATCGATCTTCACGACTTTCGCTTTGGAAGAGTCATCGAAGATTTCCGACAGATCGGGACGGGTACGCCCCTGTTCGTCGACCGGTGCGTTCAGTTTGTTGACGATAACACCGGTAATGTTGGTGTTTTTCGCGCCGCCGAAGCTGTTGCGGGTCAGCTCGATACGTTCGTTCAGCTGTTCCTGGGTGTCGGTACCCTGAGACATCACGAAGACGATTTCCGCGTTCAGCGTTTTAGCGATTTCGAAGTTCAGAGACTGAGCAAACTGGTGTTTACGGGTCGGGACCAGACCTTCTACCAGCACCACTTCAGCATCCTGAGTCGCGGCGTGATAGTTGGCGATAATCTCTTCCATCAGCACGTCTTTCTGGTCGCCAGACAGCAGCGACTCGACGTGGCTCATCTTCAGCGGCTCAGCGGCCGGAAGGCTTGAATTAGCACGAACGATGGTGGTCGTCTGGTCCGGCGCATCGCCGCCTGCACGCGGTTGGGCGATAGGTTTAAAGACGCTCAGACGAACGCCTTTGCGTTCCATTGCACGGATAACACCGAGGCTGACGCTGGTCAGGCCAACGCTGGTTCCGGTAGGGATCAGCATGATTATACGGGACACGATATATCCTCTTTCGTTACCGCCAGTATCAGGCGGGAGACAAAACTGCACCACCAGCTGCCCGTCATATTTCAAGTTGCATGTGCGTTGGTTTTCCTGGTTCACCCCAGTCACGTACTACCTGTACGTGACTGGGGATTCTCTGCGTCGCCGCCTTCCTGCCACTCGAATTATTTAGGGTTTCGCTGGCGGTGTGGAATCAGGCAGTCAGACGATTGGCGTCTTGCGCGATAACCAGCTCTTCGTTGGTCGGGATGACCAGAGCCGGGCGGGTGCCTTCTTTGTTGATGAAGCCAGACTTGCCGAAACGGGCAGCCAGGTTACGCTCGTGATCAACTTCGAAGCCCAGCACGCCCAGTTTGCCCAGAGACAGTTCACGAACCATGGCGGCGTTTTCACCGATACCGCCGGTGAAGATAACGGCATCCAGACGACCGTCCATCAGCGCGGTGTAGGAACCGATGTACTTGGCCAGACGATGGCAGTAAACGTCCATTGCACGTTTAGCATCGGCTTTATCGGTGTAGTTGTCTTCAACATAACGACAGTCGCTGGTGACTTCGGTCAGGCCCAGCAGGCCAGACTCTTTGGTCAGCATTTTGTTGATAGCATCAACGCTCATGCCCAGGGAGTCGTGCAGGTGGAAGATGATAGCCGGGTCGATGTCGCCAGAGCGAGTCCCCATGACCAGACCTTCCAGCGGGGTCAGCCCCATTGAGGTGTCAACGCATTTACCGTTGCGGATAGCGGAAACAGAACCACCGTTGCCCAGATGGCAGGTGATGATGTTCAGCTCTTCAACCGGTTTGTTCAGGACCTTAGCCGCTTCCTGAGTCACGTAGAAGTGGCTGGTGCCGTGCGCGCCGTAGCGACGTACGCCGTGCTCTTTGTACAGGCTGTACGGCAGGGCATACAGATAGGATTCTTCCGGCATAGTCTGATGGAACGCGGTGTCGAACACGGCTACGTTCTTCTCTTTCAGATGCGGGAATGATTTCAGCGCTTCAGCAATACCGATCAGGTGAGCCGGGTTGTGCAGCGGAGCGAAAGAGGCGGAATCTTTGATGCCCTGGATAACGGAATCATCAATGACCACGGAACTGGTGTATTTTTCACCGCCGTGAACGATACGGTGGCCGATTGCGGTCAGCTGAGCAGACAGTTCTGGTTTTTGTGCCAGAATAGTGTTAACGATAAAGTTAAGCGCTTCACTGTGAGCGGCGCCAGCGCCTAAATCTGCTTCGTGTTTGCTGCCGTCCATTTTCCACTTAATACGCGCTTCAGGAAGATGGAAACATTCAGCTAAACCAGACAGATATTCGTCACCGTTGACGGCATCAAGGATAGCAAATTTCAGTGAGGAGCTACCGCAGTTCAGAACCAGTACTAACTTACTCGACATGGAAGTACCTTTTATGATACGTGGCTAAAAAAACGTCAGTGTGTCACAAAGCGTAGCGCAGGATGACGCCGACATTTATGATTAACATCATGCCTTGTTCTGTTTTCGGGCACGATGGGAGAAGTACATTTGATTTTATGCCATTTTGCATAATTTTCAGCCAATGGCAGAATGTGCGATAATTTGACTCACCTGGTCAAAGGGTCTATCGCCCTTTCAGGCGGGCACAGGATACCTGATTGCCGCAGCCATTGCCAAAATGTTTTGAACGTTGTCATGCACAGTTGGTGTTTTGCACGAATTTTTTAAGTTTTATATTTAAAGTTGAGGTAAAGCCATGTCGACCCCCGATAATCGTCCCGTCAGCTTCTTTAGCTTGTTCCGTCGCGGGCAGCACTACGCAAAGACCTGGCCTTTGGACAAACGCCTCGCTCCGGTATTTATTGAAAACCGCATTATTCGCGCAACCCGTTACGCTATCCGCATCATGCCGCCGATCGCGGTCTTTACGCTGTGCTGGCAAATCGCGCTGGGTGGGCAACTGGGGCCGGCGGTGGCGACCGCGCTGTTTGCCTTGAGTTTGCCGATGCAGGGATTATGGTGGCTGGGTAAGCGTTCGGTGACGCCACTGCCGCCGTCGATACTGAACTGGTTTTATGAAGTGCGCGGCAAATTGCAGGAGGCGGGACAGGCGCTGGCGCCGGTCGATGGCAAGCCGGATTATCAGGCCTTAGCTGACACGCTTAAGCGCGCCTTCAAACAACTGGATAAAACTTTCCTTGATGATTTGTAATTCACTAAGGAAAACGCATATAAAAGAAGGCGCATAATTAATGCGCCTTCTTTTTTCACGCCGTAAAGTGCTACAGGAGTCAAAACATGGAAATGACCAATGCGCAGCGTCTGATTTTATCTAATCAGTACAAGATGATGACGATGCTCGACCCGGACAACGCTGAACGTTATCGCCGTCTACAGACCATCATCGAGCGTGGATACGGATTGCAAATGCGCGAACTGGATCGCGAGTTTGGCCAACTGACGGAAGAAACCTGCCGTACCATCATTGATATTATGGAAATGTATCATGCGCTGCATGTCTCCTGGACGAACCTGAAGGATGCAGGTGAAATCGACGAACGTCGCGTCACCTTCCTCGGATTTGATGTCGCAACCGAAGCGCGCTTCCTTGGCTATGTTCGCTTTATCGTCAACGTAGAGGGGCGCTACAGCCACTTCGATGCCGGCACCCATGGCTTTAATTCGCAGACGCCGATGTGGGATAAATACCAGCGTATGCTCAGCGCCTGGCACGTTTGCCCGCGTCAGTACCACTTAAGCAGCAACGAAATTAATCAAATTATTAATGCCTGATGGAGGTTTGCGTGCACTGTAAAGGTTTCCTGTTTGATCTTGACGGGACGTTAGTCGATTCATTACCCGTAGTGGAGCGCTCGTGGTGCAAATGGGCGGATCGTTTCGGCATCCCGCACGATGAGGTGTTGAACTTCATTCATGGCAAGCAGGCGATAACCTCTTTACGCCATTTTCTGCCGGGGCGCAGCGAAGAGGAATTACAGACGGAGTTCCGCTGGCTTGAAGCGGTCGAAGCGACGGATACTGATGGCATTACTGCACTGCCGGGGGCGGTGGCGCTGCTGACCACTCTGGATGAAGCCGGGATCCCATGGGCTATCGTCACTTCAGGTTCGGTGCCTGTTGCCCATGCGCGTCATCGCGCGGCAGGTCTGCCTGATGCCCACGTTTTCGTGACTGCTGAGCAGGTCAAGCAGGGGAAACCGGCACCGGATGCCTATCTGCTCGGGGCACAACGTTTAGCGCTGGCGCCGCAGGAGTGCGTCGTGGTCGAGGATGCGCCTGCCGGTTTGCTTTCCGGTCTGGCGGCGGGCTGCCGGACTATCGCCGTCAACGTACCGGCAGATGCGCCGCGTCTGAACGAGGCGGATTTGATCTTAACGTCCCTCGCAAACCTCGCGGTCGCTCGCCTTCCGGACGGGAACGTGAATGTTTCGCTTAAAGACTAATCCCATGACGTCGCCCCGTATGGTCGGGGCTTTTTTATGCAAAAATTCCAGCTCGATCTTCAGACAAGGATAAGTTGTGAACGGTGAACTGATTTGGGTGTTGTCTCTTCTTGCCGTTGCGGTCGTGCTCTTTGCCAGCGGGAAAGTGCGCATGGACGCAGTTGCGCTGCTGGTGATTGTCGCCTTTGTCCTCAGCGATACGCTGACCCTCAGCGAAGCGTTCTCGGGTTTTAGCGATCCGAACGTCATTCTGATTGCGGCGCTGTTTATTATCGGCGATGGCCTGGTCCGTACCGGGGTGGCCACCAAAGTCGGCAGCTGGCTGGTGAAGGTGGCCGGCAACAGCGAAACGAAAATGCTGGTCTTTCTGATGCTGACTGTCGCCGGGCTTGGTGCGTTTATGAGTTCAACAGGCGTGGTCGCTATCTTTATTCCGGTGGTGCTCAGCGTTTCTATGCGGATGAATACGTCGCCATCGCGCCTGATGATGCCGCTTAGCTTTGCTGGCCTAATCAGCGGGATGATGACACTGGTTGCCACGCCACCGAACCTGGTCGTGAACAGCGAACTGTTGCGTGAAGGTCTGCAGGGATTCGGCTTTTTTAGCGTCACGCCGATTGGCCTTGTGGTGCTGTTGCTGGGTATCCTCTATATGCTGGCGGCGCGCTTTATGCTCAGAGGCGGGGAGAATGACCATCCGCGGGACGGACGTAAAAGAAGCACCTTTCGCGATTTAATCAAAGAGTACCACCTGACCGGCCGCGCCCGTCGTCTGGCCATTCGTCCGGGGTCTCCGATGATTGGTCAGCGCCTGGACGATCTTAAGCTGCGTGAACGCTACTGCGCCAACGTGATCGGCGTAGAGCGCTGGCGCCGTTTCCGCCGGGTTATCGTCAATGTGAACGGAGTGTCCGAGTTTCGCGCCCGTGACGTGCTGCTGATCGATATGTCCGCATCAGATATTGATTTGCGCCAGTTCTGCGGCGAGCAAATGCTTGAACCGATGGTGCTGCGCGGCGAATACTTTTCCGATCAGGCGCTGGATGTGGGGATGGCCGAAGTCGCGCTGATTCCGGATTCAGAACTGATCGGGAAAACGGTCCGTGAGATAGGTTTTCGCACTCGCTTCGGGCTCAATATTGTCGGCCTTAAGCGCGATGGTAAAGCGATGGATGGTTCGGTCGTCGACGAGTCTTTGCAGCTTGGTGATATCGTGCTGGTGGTCGGAAACTGGCGCCAGATAGCCCTGCTGGCGAAACGCGGTCGCGACTTTGTCGTATTGAATATGCCCGTGGAGGTGAACGATGCCTCGCCCGCGCACAGTCAGGCGCCGCACGCCATCTTTTGCCTGGTGCTGATGGTCGCCCTGATGCTCACCGACGAGATCCCCAACCCGATAGCGGCGATTATCGCCTGCCTGCTGATGGGCAAATTCCGCTGTATTAATGCCGAAAGCGCTTATAAAGCGATTCACTGGCCAAGCATTATATTAATCGTCGGGATGATGCCCTTTGCGCTGGCGTTGCAAAAAACCGGCGGCGTCGATTTGGTGGTGGAGGGGCTGATGGATGTTGCCGGCAGCAAAGGGCCTTACGTGATGCTGGGCTGTTTGTTCGTGATGTGCGCCACTATCGGTCTGTTTATTTCCAACACCGCCACGGCGGTACTGATGGCGCCGATCGCCCTGGCGGCGGCGAAATCCATGGACGTCTCGCCTTATCCTTTTGCCATGGTGGTGGCGATGGCGGCTTCGGCCGCCTTTATGACGCCAGTCTCTTCGCCGGTTAACACGCTGGTGCTGGGGCCAGGAAAATACGCCTTCAGCGATTTTGTGAAGATTGGCGTGCCGTTCACCGTCCTCGTGATGGTGGTCTGCGTGCTGCTTGTGCCGATGCTGTTTCCGTTTTAACTGCCCCCCGGTGGCGCTACACCGGGGCTACAGAAACCGGAGGTCGGGTAAGGCGGAGCCGCCCGACAAAATCACAACGGTGAATCCTGGCTTATCTCATCCAGCGACAGCTGGAAGCTCGGGACGAAGACCTGCATAAAGTAGTCCATCTCCTCGCTACGCCGGGACTCCAGCGTTTTCTCAAGCCGGCCCTTGGCCAGTAAAAACTCATTGTTGCCGGCAGAGAGTTCCTCAAGGCATTTTAAGTAGGCGCAGAGCGCGTCGGCCTGTTTGACGATCGATTGCTCATCTGCGCTATAGCGATGCTCGTCGATCAGCGGTGCAAAGACATCGCGCAGTTCGTCAGGAACCATGTCGATAAGCTTCTGCTGGGCAATCTTCTCGATCGCTTTATATTCTTGCGCAATCTGCGAGTTGAAATATTTGACTGGAGTCGGCAGATCGCCGGTTAACACTTCCGATGCATCGTGATACATCGCCAGCAGGGCGATGCGCTCGGCGTTAACCTTGCCGCCAAACATCCGGTTTTTGATAGTGGCCAGCGCGTGAGCAACCATCGCCACCTGCAGACTGTGCTCGGAGACGTTTTCGGTCCGTACATTACGCATCAGCGGCCAGCGGTTAATTAACTTCAGGCGAGAGAGGTGGGCAAAGAAATGACTCTGACTCATAGCAACCCTTAATCAGTGACAACATCGGGCCCTATTGTGCGCAGGGATTGCCGCCGGATGCAAATACCGGCGGCCGGGTAACACTTATCCGTGCTGGTGATAGCCGGAGAGGAAGCGACCAAAGCGAGAAATCGCCATTTCCAGATCGTCCTCACGCGGGAGGGTGACAATACGCACGTGATCCGGCCATGGCCAGTTAAAGGCGCTTCCCTGAACCAACAGGACTTTTTCCTGCAGCAGGAAGTCGAGCACCATTTTCTGGTCATCGTGAATATTAAAGCGCTTCGCATCGATTTTCGGGAACATGTACAGCGCGCCTTGCGGCTTCACGCAGGAAACGCCGGGGATCTCGTTGATCAACTCCCATGCGCGGTTGCGCTGTTCGTACAGTCTGCCACCGGGAACGATAAACTCGCTGATGCTCTGATAGCCGCCTAAGGCGGTTTGAATTGCGTGCTGCGCCGGTACGTTAGCGCACAGACGCATAGACGCCAGCATCTCCAGACCTTCGATATAGCCTTTTGCGTGCTTTTTCGGCCCGTTCAGTACCATCCAGCCCTGGCGAAAACCTGCAACGCGGTAGGTCTTGGACAGGCCGTTAAAGGTCACTGTCAGCAGGTCGGGAGCCAGCGCGGCGATCGAATGGTGCTGGGCTTCGTCGTAGAGGATCTTGTCGTAGATTTCATCGGCGAAAATGATCAGGTTGTGCTGGCGGGCAAGCTCAACGATCTCCATCAGCAGCTCTTTCGAGTACACCGCACCGGTAGGGTTGTTCGGGTTGATAATCACGATGCCGCGCGTGCGCGGGGTGATTTTTGCGCGAATGTCGTCAAGGTCCGGAAACCAGTCGGCGGATTCATCGCACAGATAGTGCACTGCTTTCCCGCTGGAGAGCGAGACGGCGGCAGTCCACAGCGGATAATCCGGTGCCGGAACCAGCATTTCATCGCCGCTGTTCAGCAGCGCCTGCATGGCCTGAACGATCAGTTCTGAGACGCCGTTACCGATATAAATATCTTCGACCGTCACATCGCGCATACCGCGCGCCTGATAGTGCTGCATGATAGCCTTCCGCGCCGAGTAGAGGCCTTTAGAGTCACAATAACCCTGAGCGGTAGGCAGATTGCGAATAACATCAACAAGGATTTCGTCGGGGGCGTCAAAGCCAAACGGCGCCGGGTTGCCGATGTTCAGTTTCAGGACTTTATTGCCTTCTTCTTCAAGGCGTTTTGCCTCTTTCAGAACCGGGCCACGGATGTCGTAACAGACGTTATCTAACTTGCTGGATTTTTCGATAGGGGACATGAATCTTTGACCTTTTAGCTGTTATCGCCACTCCCTGCCGTGGAAGTCAGCACGGAACAATGTACTCTTCATCCCCGAGGTTTTGAAGGGTTAACAGGAGAAGATTTTGCTTATGTGATTTTTTTGGTTTAATTGATTTGGCTGGTGATTGCCTTTGTCTTTTATAGAATATGCCTTTAATGGCTGCTTTAATGGTCAATAATGGTGTTGTTTTCGCTATTTCGTGAACATTTATATGGTTTATTCTCCTGGGCGTGGCGCCAGAGATTATTTTTTTCGCAGGATGCTCAGGGGGGATGAAAAGGCGTATAACAGGTAAAGCGCGGTGGCTGTAACGGTAATGTTAAATATGCTTAATAAGAATATTTAATTAATTAAAAAGATTTTATTTTTCACAATTCGGGATTTTCTTTTTGTTAATTAAATTAAAGTCATGAAAAAAAATTTAAAATTGGCTTTAATAATAATGATTAGACCTTATAAATAATTCGGTTTTCGGTTACGATACCTGCGTTAATATCGATTAAGAGCCTGTTTTTTCGCAGGTTAAGCTATTAATATATTGTTATTGCAGGATTTTTTTTGTTTGTTTTTTCGCTTTTTACAATGGCTGTGATGAGGGGCGATGACCTCATCCTTGCCGTAGAGAACTTTTTTGAAGAACATCACAGAAATCAGAACGGTGTATCAGAACGGTGTAATAGAAAGCGTAGAACTACGGACAATATATGACTCAGACGTTTCGCGCACTTGCTGCGGGCGAGTACTTTCACATGCAATAACGTTCGTCCAGATGCACATTCCGTTTGTGAATGGCACAAGGCTCAAGGAATAGCCGGAAACCTGGAGCACAGCGTCAACAAGGCAGGTTCGCATTCGCCACCTGTAAGTGAACAAATATGATAAATGCAAATCGTCCGATACTGAATCTCGACCTGGATCTGCTGAGAACCTTCGTTGCTGTCGCCGATCTGAATACTTTTGCCGCCGCTGCAGCGGCGGTATGCCGGACTCAGTCTGCCGTAAGCCAACAGATGCAACGTCTGGAACAACTGGTCGGCAAAGAGCTCTTTGCCCGTCATGGGCGCAATAAATTGCTGACCGAGCAGGGTATTCAACTGCTGGGCTACGCCCGCAAAATCCTGCGTTTTAATGATGAAGCCTGCATGTCGCTGATGTTCAGCAGCCTGCAAGGGATCTTAACGATTGGCGCATCTGATGAAACAGCCGAGACTATTTTACCGTTTTTGTTGAACCGGATCGGCAGCTTCTACCCGAAACTGACGCTGGAAATTAAGGTTCTTAAGCATGCTGAGGCGGTGGCTATGCTGGCGAGCGGCGCAATTGATCTCGCGCTGACGACTCACCAGACGGCGGAATTCGATACGCTGATACTGCGCACTTCGCCAACCCTATGGTACTGCGCTGCCGATTATGTGGTGCCGCGGCAGGAGACGATCCCGCTGATCCTGCTGGAAGAACCGGGTCCGTTTCGTGAGGAGATCATTGCCGCGCTGAATGCCGCCGGCGCACCGTGGCATCTGGCCCATTCCGCCTCGACGCTTGCGGGCGTTAAAGCGGCGGTAAAGGCGGGGCTGGGGGTTACCGCCCGTCCGGTAGAAATGATGAGCCCCGAGCTGCGGGTTGTCGGTAAGAATGAGGGGCTTCCTGCTCTGGCGGATACGCAATATGTGCTGAGCTGCAATGCGTACAAGATAAGCGAGTCGGCGCAGGCTATTTTCCAGTCGCTGAGCCAGGATTATCGCCCCTGGTCGTCTGAGCCTGCGTTTACCCCTGAAGGGGGAGATAATTCCCTCATTTCCTGAGTGGAGTTAGTTACACAGATCACAAAAAGCTGGTAACAAATTGTAAGTGCAAAAAAGAGCCGCTAAGGTTTGAATTATGCCGTGCGGTTCTTTTTTTTCTTATTTTACAGGGGTTTTTAATATTTTTTCGTTTTATTTGCATACTTATCAATAAGTTGCATTTGATGCGGCGCTTGCTCCCCGACTTTTCCCAGCACTTTCAATACTTCATGCTAATGTTAAAAAACCGTCTAGATTGTTGCCGTTTTATAGGTTTAATTAACAAAATCGTGTCACAGATCAAAAAAATACCCCTCCTTAGGGGGAGGAATCGAGGCTAAATCCTGTCAAAATAGACGGGTAATTTTGATTTACAACAGAAACGGACACGATTCAACAACACTAAATCCGGTTTGTATGCAAGGTTATTTCGCATAAAAGGGCATTTAATGTTAATGAAAAAAATCTAATGTAAATTAATGTTGTTAAAACTTTTGTTGAAGTTGACAAAAGGTTAAAGAAAGGGGTAAAAAGCCACCGCATACAGCCTTCTACGCTAAGTAGGGACGCTTTTTTGCAAGGTTATTTTTTTATTCCTCCCCGTGAAACGCTGTGGCGTTCATCTGCCAGCAAGAGCAGAGGGTTTAGCGCTACACTTTTTTGGTTAAGCAATGCGTATGTCAACATCCACTGAAGTCATCGCTCATCATTGGGCATTCGCTATATTTCTCATCATTGCCATCGGCCTGTGCTGCCTGATGCTTGTCGGGGGCTGGTACCTCGGCGGTCGCGCGCGCGCGCGTAGCAAGAATACGCCGTTTGAATCGGGGATCGACTCCGTTGGTTCGGCTCGCTTACGTCTTTCTGCGAAGTTTTATCTGGTTGCCATGTTCTTCGTTATCTTCGACGTGGAAGCTCTGTATCTCTACGCATGGTCGACTTCTATCCGCGAAAGCGGCTGGGTCGGCTTTGTGGAAGCCGCAATTTTCATTTTAGTGCTACTGGCAGGTCTGGTTTACCTCGTTCGTATCGGCGCACTGGACTGGACGCCTGCGCGTTCCCGTCGCACGCTGGTTAATTCAGAAACAGACAGTCCCACTAACCGTCATATGCAGTAAAAGCGAGGCAATAAGATGGATTATACGCTCACCCGCATAGATCCTAACGGTGAGAACGACCGTTACCCCCTGCAGAAACAGGAGATCGTAACTGACCCCCTGGAGCAAGAAGTCAATAAAAGCGTGTATATGGGGAAACTCGAACATGCGCTGCATGACATGGTGAACTGGGGCCGCAAGAACTCAATCTGGCCCTACAACTTCGGCCTGTCATGCTGCTACGTTGAAATGGTAACGTCATTCACTGCGGTGCATGACGTTGCGCGTTTTGGCGCCGAGGTACTGCGTGCTTCTCCTCGTCAGGCGGACCTGATGGTTGTCGCTGGTACCTGCTTCACCAAAATGGCGCCGGTCATTCAGCGTTTGTATGACCAGATGCTGGAGCCTAAGTGGGTTATCTCCATGGGCGCCTGCGCCAACTCCGGCGGGATGTACGATATTTATTCTGTCGTCCAGGGTGTGGACAAGTTTATTCCGGTTGATGTTTACATCCCGGGCTGTCCGCCGCGTCCGGAAGCGTATATGCAGGCGCTGATGCTGCTGCAGGAGTCTATTGGTAAAGAACGTCGCCCGCTCTCGTGGGTGGTTGGCGATCAGGGCGTATACCGCGCCAACATGCAGTCGGAACGCGAGCGTAAACGTGGTGAACGCATTGCAGTGACCAATCTGCGGACACCGGACGAGATTTAACTTGCGCCTGCGGGCGGCGGAATAACACTTCGCAAATCAATCTACTAAAGCAGCGAAGCCTCGCCCGGCAGTCACCACGGACCTTTTGCAATGGTGAACAATATGACCGATTTACATGCGCATGACGCCGCACCAGCCTGGCAAACCCGCGATCACCTTGATGACCCGGTGATCGGCGAACTGCGCAATCGTTTTGGGCCGGATGCCTTTACCGTTCAACCTACCCGCACCGGCGTTCCGGTGGTCTGGGTCAAGCGCGAACAGCTGCTGGAGGTGGGTGATTTCCTGAAGAAATTGCCGAAACCTTACGTCATGCTGTTCGATCTGCATGGGATGGACGAACGTCTGCGTACCCACCGTGACGGGCTCCCCGCCGCGGATTTTTCCGTTTTCTATCATCTGATCTCCATTGAACGCAATCGTGACATTATGCTCAAGGTAGCATTGTCCGAAAACGATCTGCGCGTGCCGACTTTTACCAAACTGTTCCCGAATGCCAACTGGTATGAGCGCGAAACGTGGGAAATGTTCGGTATTGATATCGAAGGCCACCCGCACCTGACGCGCATCATGATGCCGCCGACCTGGGAAGGCCATCCGCTGCGTAAAGACTACCCGGCACGCGCCACCGAGTTCGATCCGTTTGAGCTGACTAAAGCCAAGCAGGATCTGGAAATGGAAGCGCTGACCTTTAAGCCGGAAGCGTGGGGCATGAAGCGCGGGACCGAAAACGAGGACTTCATGTTCCTCAACCTCGGCCCGAACCACCCGTCTGCCCACGGTGCTTTCCGTATTATCCTGCAGCTTGATGGCGAAGAGATTGTCGACTGCGTACCGGACATCGGCTACCACCACCGTGGTGCGGAGAAGATGGGCGAACGTCAGTCCTGGCACAGCTACATTCCGTATACCGACCGTATCGAATACCTTGGCGGCTGTGTCAATGAGATGCCGTACGTGCTGGCGGTGGAAAAGCTGGCGGGGATCACCGTACCGGATCGCGTGAATGTGATTCGCGTGATGCTCTCTGAGCTGTTCCGCATTAACAGCCACCTGCTGTACATCTCCACCTTTATTCAGGACGTCGGCGCGATGACGCCGGTGTTCTTTGCCTTTACCGACCGGCAGAAGATCTACGATCTGGTGGAAGCGATTACCGGTTTCCGTATGCACCCGGCGTGGTTCCGCATCGGCGGCGTCGCGCACGACCTGCCGCGCGGCTGGGATCGCCTGCTGCGCGAATTCCTTGAGTGGATGCCAAAACGTCTGGATTCTTACGAGAAAGCCGCGCTGCGCAACACCATTCTGATTGGCCGTTCGAAAGGCGTTGCCGCCTATAACGCCAAAGAAGCGCTGGAGTGGGGCACCACCGGTGCCGGCCTGCGCGCAACGGGGATCGGCTTCGACGTGCGTAAATGGCGCCCCTATTCTGGCTATGAAAACTTTGACTTTGAAGTGCCAACCGGTGGCGGTATCTCTGACTGCTATACCCGCGTGATGCTGAAAGTCGAAGAACTGCGCCAGAGCCTGCGCATTCTTCAGCAGTGTCTCGATAACATGCCGGAAGGCCCGTTCAAAGCGGATCACCCGCTGACGACGCCGCCGCCGAAAGAGCGCACGCTGCAGCATATCGAAACCCTGATTACGCACTTCCTGCAGGTTTCCTGGGGCCCGGTCATGCCGGCCAACGAATCCTTCCAGATGATAGAAGCGACGAAGGGTATCAACAGTTACTACCTGACCAGCGACGGCAGCACCATGAGCTATCGTACCCGTATCCGCACGCCGAGCTATGCGCACCTGCAGCAGATCCCGTCGGCGATTCGCGGCAGCCTGGTATCCGACCTGATCGTTTATCTGGGTAGTATCGATTTTGTTATGTCAGACGTGGACCGCTAATTATGCACGAGAATCAACAACCACAAACCGAGGCTTTTGAGCTGAGTGCGGCAGAGCGTGAGGCCATTGAGCACGAGAAGCACCACTATGAAGACCCGCGTGCGGCGTCCATCGAAGCGCTGAAGATCGTTCAGAAACAGCGCGGCTGGGTGCCGGATGGCGCGATCTACGCGATCGCCGACGTACTGGGTATCCCGGCAAGCGACGTGGAAGGGGTAGCCACTTTCTACAGCCAGATCTTCCGCCAGCCGGTTGGCCGTCACGTGATCCGCTATTGCGATAGCGTGGTTTGCCATATCACCGGCTTCCAGGGCATTCAGTCGGCTATCGAGAAAAAGCTCGACATCAAACCGGGTCAAACTACCTTTGATGGCCGCTTCACTCTGCTGCCGACCTGCTGTCTGGGCAACTGCGACAAGGGACCGACGATGATGATTGATGAGGATACTCATAGTTATCTGACGCCGGAGGCGATTCCTGACCTGTTGGAGCGGTATAAATGAAGACAGTGATCCGCACTCCCGAAACGCATCCGCTGACCTGGCGACTGCGCGATGATAAACAGCCGGTATGGCTGGAAGAGTATCAGAGCAAAAACGGCTATGCCGGCGCGCGTAAGGCGCTGCTGGGCCTGGCGCCGGATGAGATAGTCAATCAGGTGAAAGACGCCGGTCTGAAAGGACGCGGCGGCGCGGGCTTTTCCACCGGTCTGAAGTGGAGCCTGATGCCGAAAGACGAATCCATGAACATTCGTTACCTGCTGTGTAACGCCGATGAGATGGAGCCGGGCACCTATAAAGACCGTCTGCTGATGGAGCAACTGCCGCACCTGCTGGTGGAAGGCATGCTGATTTCCGCGTTTGCGCTGAAAGCGTACCGCGGCTACATCTTCCTGCGCGGCGAATATATTGAAGCGGCGGCGCATTTACGCCGCGCGATCGCCGAAGCGACCGAAGCCGGTCTGCTGGGCAAAAACATTCTCGGCACCGGTTTTGATTTCGAACTGTTCGTCCACACCGGGGCAGGGCGTTATATCTGCGGTGAAGAAACCGCGCTGATTAACTCCCTCGAAGGCCGTCGCGCCAACCCGCGCTCCAAGCCGCCGTTCCCGGCGAGCTCCGGCGTGTGGGGGAAACCGACCTGCGTCAACAACGTGGAAACCCTGTGTAACGTCCCGGCGATTCTGGCCAACGGCGTCGAGTGGTATCAGAACATTTCTACCAGCAAAGATGCCGGTACCAAGCTGATGGGCTTCTCTGGCCGGGTGAAAAATCCGGGCGTCTGGGAACTGCCGTTCGGCACCACCGCGCGCGAGATTCTGGAAGATTATGCCGGCGGCATGCGTGATGGCCTGAAGTTTAAGGCCTGGCAGCCGGGCGGCGCGGGGACCGACTTCCTGACCGAAGCGCATCTTGACCTGCCGATGGAATTCGAAAGTATTGGTAAAGCGGGAAGCCGTCTGGGTACCGCGCTGGCGATGGCCGTTGACCATGAGATTGGCATGGTATCGCTGGTGCGCAACCTGGAAGAGTTCTTTGCCCGCGAGTCCTGCGGTTGGTGCACACCGTGCCGTGACGGTCTGCCGTGGAGCGTGAAAATTCTGCGCGCTCTGGAGCGCGGTGAAGGCCAGCCGGGTGATATCGAGACACTTGAGCAACTGTGTCGGTTCCTTGGTCCGGGCAAAACCTTCTGTGCGCATGCGCCAGGTGCGGTAGAACCGCTGCAGAGCGCCATTAAATATTTCCGCGACGAATTCGAAGCAGGCATTAAGCAGCAGTTCAGTAATACCCATGCTATCAACGGGATTCAGCCGAACCTGCTTAAGACGCGCTGGTAATGTCTCCACAAGCTCGTTCAGGCGGCGCCAACGCGGCGGCCTGAACGACAAAGTGGTAACGATTTTTTAATTTGGAAGCATGCTAATGGCTACGATTCATGTAGACGGCAAAGAATACGAGGTCAACGGAGCGGACAACCTGTTAGAGGCCTGTCTCTCTCTTGGTCTTGATATTCCATACTTTTGCTGGCACCCGGCGCTCGGGAGCGTCGGTGCTTGCCGCCAGTGTGCGGTGAAGCAATATCAAAACGCGGAAGACACGCGTGGTCGCCTGGTGATGTCCTGTATGACACCGGCGTCTGACGGCACCTTTATTTCTATCGACGACGGCGAAGCGAAGCAGTTCCGCGAAAGCGTGGTGGAGTGGCTGATGACCAACCACCCGCACGACTGCCCGGTCTGTGAGGAGGGGGGCAACTGCCACCTGCAGGATATGACCGTGATGACCGGTCACAGCTTCCGCCGCTACCGTTTCACCAAGCGTACTCACCGCAACCAGGACCTGGGGCCGTTCATCTCTCACGAAATGAACCGCTGCATCGCCTGCTATCGCTGCGTGCGTTACTACAAAGATTACGCTGACGGTACCGACCTGGGCGTTTACGGTGCGCATGACAACGTCTATTTCGGTCGTCCGGAAGATGGCACGCTGGAGAGCGAATTCTCCGGCAACCTGGTTGAAGTCTGCCCGACCGGCGTCTTTACCGATAAAACGCACTCCGAGCGCTATAACCGTAAATGGGATATGCAGTTTGCGCCGAGCATCTGCCAGCAGTGTTCCATCGGCTGTAACATCAGCCCGGGCGAGCGCTATGGCGAGCTGCGTCGTATCGAAAACCGTTACAACGGTACCGTTAACCGTTACTTCCTCTGCGACCGCGGCCGTTTTGGCTATGGCTATGTGAACCTGAAAGACCGTCCGCGTCAGCCGGTTCAGCGCCGTGGCGATGACTTCATCACTCTCAACGCCGAGCAGGCGATGCAGGGCGCGGCGGATATTCTGCGTCAGTCGAAAAAGGTGATTGGTATCGGCTCGCCGCGCGCCAGCATTGAAAGCAACTTTGCGTTGCGCGAGCTGGTGGGCGTTGAGAACTTCTATACCGGCATTGCGAAGGCTGAGCAGGAACGTCTGCAGATGATGCTGACCGTGCTGCGCGATGGCGGTATTCATACCCCGACGCTGCGCGACATTGAGTCCTACGATGCGGTTCTGGTACTCGGGGAAGATATTACCCAGACCGGCGCCCGCGTCGCGCTCGCCGTACGTCAGGCGGTGAAAGGGAAAGCGCGTGAAATGGCGGCGGCGCAGAAAGTCGCCGACTGGCAGATAGCCGCAATCCTCAACATCGGTCAACGCGCGAAGCATCCGCTGTTTGTCACCAATATTGACGACACCCGTCTTGACGATGTCGCTGCGTGGACCTATCGCGCGCCGGTGGAAGATCAGGCGCGTCTGGGCTTTGCCATTGCCCATGCGCTGGACGAAACCGCTCCGGCGGTGGACGGACTGAGCAGCGATCTGAAAGGCAAAATTGACGTGATCGTTCAGGCGCTGGCCGGGGCGAAGAAACCGCTGATTGTCTCCGGGACTAACGCTGGCAGCATTGAGATTATCCAGGCAGCGGCCAACGTGGCGAAAGCGCTGAAAGGCCGTGGCGCCGATGTCGGTGTGACGATGGTCGCGCGTGCGGTGAACAGCGTCGGTCTCGGCATGATTGGCGGCGGCTCTCTGGAAGAGGCGCTGAGCGAGCTGGAAACCGGCGCCGCCGATGCGGTTGTGGTGCTGGAAAACGATCTGCATCGTCACGCTTCCGCCGCGCGCGTTGACGCCGCGCTGGCCAAAGCGCCGCTGGTGATGGTGGTTGACCATCAGCGCACGGCGATTATGGACAAAGCGCACCTGGTGCTTTCGGCGGCGAGTTTCGCCGAAAGCGACGGAACCGTGGTCAATAACGAAGGGCGCGCGCAGCGTTTCTTCCAGGTCTACGACCCGTCTTACTACGATGCGAATACCGTGATGCTGGAAAGCTGGCGTTGGCTGCACTCGCTGCACAGCACCGTCGACAACCGTCAGGTTGACTGGACGCAGCTGGATCATGTGATTGATGCCGCTATTGCTAAGCTGCCGCAGCTGGCGGGTATTAAAGATGCCGCGCCGGACGCGACCTTCCGTATCCGCGGGCAGAAACTGGCTCGCGAACCGCATCGTTATAGCGGCCGCACGGCAATGCGCGCCAATATCAGCGTGCATGAACCGCGCCAGCCGCAGGATAAAGACACCATGTTCGCCTTCTCGATGGAAGGGAACAACCAGCCGTCTGCGCCGCGCTCGCAAATTCCGTTCGCCTGGGCCCCAGGCTGGAACTCACCGCAGGCGTGGAACAAGTTCCAGGATGAAGTGGGCGGTAAACTGCGCCACGGCGATCCGGGCGTACGCCTGATTGAAGCTTCCGCCAGCGGTCTTGAGTACTTTACCGCAGTGCCGACAGGCTTCCAGGCTGAAGCAGGAAAATGGCGGATTGCGCCGTACTACCATCTGTTCGGCAGCGATGAGCTGTCGCAGCGTTCTCCGGTCTTCCAGAGCCGCATGCCGCAGCCGTACATCAAGCTGAACCCGGCCGATGCCGCGAAGCTTGGCGTCAATGAGGGCGCGATGATTTCGTTCCGCATTGACGGTCAGACGCTCAGTCTCCCGCTGGTGATTTCTGCGGGACTGACGGCAGGGCAGGTGGGTTTACCGATGGGCATGCCGGGTATTGCGCCGGTACTGACCGGAGCACGTATTGACACTCTGCAGGAGGCGAAAGCATGAGTTGGTTAACACCGGATCTCATCGACATTCTGTTAAGCATCCTCAAGGCAGTGGTGATTCTGCTGGTGGTGGTGACCTGCGGCGCGTTCATGAGCTTTGGCGAACGTCGTCTGCTGGGTCTGTTCCAGAACCGCTACGGACCAAACCGTGTCGGCTGGGGCGGCTCGCTGCAGCTCGTCGCCGACATGATCAAGATGTTCTTTAAAGAGGACTGGGTTCCGCGCTTTACAGACCGCGTGATCTTTACTCTGGCGCCGGTTATCGCCTTTACCTCCCTGCTGCTGGCGTTTGCTATCGTGCCGGTCAGCCCGACGTGGGTGGTCGCCGACCTGAACATCGGCATCCTGTTCTTCCTGATGATGGCAGGCCTCGCGGTTTACGCCGTGCTGTTCGCCGGTTGGTCGAGTAACAACAAATACTCGCTGCTGGGGGCGATGCGTGCTTCCGCGCAGACCCTGAGCTACGAAGTGTTCCTCGGTCTGTCGCTGATGGGCGTGGTGGCACAGGCGGGATCGTTCAACATGAGCGATATCGTCAATAACCAGGCGCATCTGTGGAACGTGATTCCGCAGTTCTTCGGCTTTGTCACCTTTGCTATCGCCGGCGTTGCGGTTTGTCACCGTCACCCGTTTGACCAGCCGGAAGCCGAGCAGGAACTGGCCGATGGTTATCACATCGAATATTCCGGCATGAAGTTCGGTCTGTTCTTTGTTGGTGAATACATCGGGATTGTCACCGTCTCAGCGCTGATCGTCACGCTGTTCTTCGGCGGCTGGAATGGCCCATGGTTACCTCCGTTCATCTGGTTCGCGCTGAAAACCGCGTTCTTTATGATGATGTTCATTTTGATCCGCGCATCATTACCGCGTCCGCGCTATGACCAGGTAATGTCCTTTGGCTGGAAGGTATGCCTGCCGTTAACGCTGATCAACTTGTTGGTAACGGCGGCTGTCATTCTCTGGCAGGCGCAATAAGGGGTGAATTGACCATGACCTTAAAAGAATTATTGGTGGGGTTCGGCACCCAGGTCCGCAGTATCTGGATGATCGGGATGCATGCCTTCGCCAAACGTGAGACCCAGATGTACCCGGAAGAGCCGGTATATCTGCCGCCGCGCTACCGTGGCCGTATCGTGCTGACGCGCGACCCGGACGGTGAGGAGCGCTGCGTTGCCTGTAACCTGTGTGCGGTAGCGTGTCCGGTAGGCTGTATCTCTTTGCAGAAAGCAGAGACCAAAGACGGCCGCTGGTACCCGGAGTTTTTCCGTATCAACTTCTCACGCTGCATTTTCTGCGGTCTGTGTGAAGAAGCGTGCCCGACCACGGCGATTCAGTTGACCCCGGACTTCGAACTGGGTGAATACAAGCGTCAGGATCTGGTGTACGAAAAAGAGGATCTGCTGATTTCCGGTCCGGGCAAATACCCGGAATATAACTTCTACCGGATGGCGGGTATGGCAATCGACGGCAAAGATAAGGGCGAAGCAGAGAACGAAGCTAAGCCTATCGACGTCAAGAGCCTGTTACCGTAAGGAGAGGGCAATGGAATTCGCTTTTTATATCTGTGGCCTCATCGCCATCCTCGCGACGCTGCGGGTCATCACCCACACCAATCCGGTGCATGCGTTGCTGTACCTGATTATTTCGCTGTTGGCGATTGCCGGAGTGTTCTTCTCTCTGGGGGCCTACTTTGCCGGTGCGCTGGAAATTATCGTCTACGCCGGGGCCATCATGGTGCTGTTCGTGTTCGTGGTGATGATGCTCAACCTGGGCGGCAGCGAAATCGAGCAGGAACGCAAGTGGCTGCAGCCGGGGATCTGGATTGGTCCGGCCATCCTCTCTGCGGTGCTGCTGGTGGTTATGGTGTATGCCATCCTCGGTCTTAACGATCAGGGCATTGAAGGCAACGCGATAAGCGCGAAAGAAGTGGGTATTGCGCTGTTTGGGCCGTACGTACTGGTGGTGGAGCTGGCCTCCATGCTGCTGCTGGCCGGTCTGGTTGTTGCCTTCCACATTGGCCGCGAAGAGCGCGCCGGCGAAGTGCTGAGCAACCGTCAGGGCGATAGCGACAAAAGAAAAACGGAGGAACACGCATGATTCCCTTAACACATGGGCTGATCCTCGCCGCTGTCCTGTTTGTGCTCGGCCTGACGGGTCTGGTTATCCGCCGCAATCTGCTGTTTATGCTGATTAGCCTGGAAATCATGATCAACGCCGCCGCGCTGGCTTTCGTGGTGGCAGGCAGCTACTGGGGTCAGACCGACGGTCAGATAATGTATATCCTCGCCATCAGCCTCGCGGCTGCGGAAGCGAGTATCGGCCTGGCGCTGCTGCTGCAGCTCCATCGTCGCCGCCAGAACCTGAACATCGATTCAGTAAGTGAGTTGCGTGGATGAACATGCTTGCCTTAACCATTCTTTTGCCATTGATTGGCTTTGTGCTGCTGGCCTTTTCCCGCGGACGCTGGTCGGAAAACCTGTCCGCCACCGTGGGAATGGGGTCAGTCGGCCTGGCGGCGCTGGTGACCGCGTTTGTCGGCGTCGACTTCTTCGCTAACGGCAAACAGGCGGTCAGCGTACCGCTGTGGACCTGGATGTCGGTGGGGGATTTCAACATTGGTTTTAACCTGGTGCTGGATGGTCTCTCGCTGACCATGCTTTCCGTGGTGACCGGCGTTGGCTTCCTGATCCACATGTTCGCCTCCTGGTATATGCGCGGTGAAGAGGGATACTCCCGCTTTTTCGCCTACACCAACCTGTTTATCGCGAGTATGGTGGTGCTGGTACTGGCCGATAACCTGCTGCTGATGTACCTCGGCTGGGAAGGCGTGGGCCTGTGCTCCTATCTGCTGATCGGTTTCTACTACACCGATCCGAAGAACGGCGCCGCGGCGATGAAAGCCTTCGTGGTCACCCGCGTCGGTGACGTGTTCCTCGCGTTCGCGCTGTTCATTCTCTACAACGAGCTGGGCACCCTGAACTTCCGCGAAATGGTCGAACTGGCGCCTGCGCACTTTGCAGCCGGCAACAATATGCTGTGGTGGGCAACGCTGATGCTGCTGGGCGGCGCGGTCGGTAAATCGGCGCAGCTGCCGTTGCAGACCTGGCTTGCGGACGCCATGGCCGGTCCGACGCCGGTTTCTGCCTTGATCCACGCCGCGACCATGGTAACCGCGGGCGTCTACCTGATCGCCCGTACCCATGGCCTGTTCCTGATGACCCCGGAAATTCTCCATCTGGTCGGTATCGTCGGGGCGGTGACGCTGGTGCTGGCAGGCTTTGCTGCGCTGGTTCAGACCGATATCAAACGCGTTCTCGCTTATTCCACCATGAGCCAGATTGGCTACATGTTCCTGGCGCTCGGCGTACAGGCATGGGATGCGGCGATTTTCCACCTGATGACCCACGCGTTCTTTAAAGCGCTGCTGTTCCTCTCGTCCGGTTCGGTCATTCTGGCCTGCCACCACGAGCAGAACATCTTCAAAATGGGCGGCCTGCGTAAGTCGATCCCGCTGGTGTATGTCTGCTTCCTGGTGGGGGGCGCGGCGCTGTCCGCACTGCCGCTCATCACCGCAGGCTTCTTCAGTAAGGACGAAATCCTCGCTGGCGCGATGGCGAATGGCCATATCAATCTGATGGTTGCGGGTCTGGTCGGCGCATTTATGACCTCGCTCTATACCTTCCGGATGATCTTCATCGTCTTCCACGGCAAAGAGCAAATCCATGCGCATGCAGGGAAGGGGATTACCCACCACCTGCCGCTGATTGTGCTGCTGATTCTGTCGACCTTCGTTGGCGCGCTGATTGTTCCGCCGCTGCAGGGCGTATTGCCGCAGACAACCGAACTTGAGCACGGCCGCGTGATGACGCTGGAGATTGCCTCCGGGATTATCGCCATTGCCGGTATTCTGATCGCCGCCTGGCTGTGGCTGGGTCAACGCACGCTGGTGACTGCGGTTGCCAACAGCGCTCCGGGCCGTCTGCTGGGTACCTGGTGGTACAACGCATGGGGCTTCGACTGGTTGTACGACAAAGTGTTCGTGAAACCATTCCTCGGCATCGCGTGGCTGCTGAAGAGCGATCCGCTGAACTCAATGATGAACATTCCGGCTATTCTCTCCCGCTTTGCAGGCAAAGGTCTGCTGTTCAGCGAGAACGGATATTTACGCTGGTATGTGGCATCCATGAGCATCGGCGCGGTTGTCGTGCTGGCGCTGCTGATGGTACTGCGCTGAGTTTGTGGGTTGGGTTGTTTTGCCCGGCGGTGTTGCGCTAGCCGGGCCTACGGCACCGTAGGTCGGATAAGCGAAGCGCCATCCGACATAATGAACCCAAAAAAATTTTTAGAATTCGTTGAAATCTGTTCCTGAAGTACAGGCGTCATCGGCGAAGTCAGGCCGGATACCGCCAGCGCGCAGCAGCCGGAGCGTACTGAGTACGTGAGGATGTTTCGCAACGTTCATCCCTTCGGGGCCGTCCTCAGGACGTTCAAAACGCGAGGCGTTTTGTGTGGACACTGGCAGGATTCGGGCGGGCAAGCAAGGTCGCCTGAGCAGGATAAATATAAGGGACATACTTAGCTATGTTATTACCCTGGTTAATACTAATCCCCTTTATCGGCGGGTTTCTGTGCTGGCAGACTGAACGCTTTGGCGTGAAGGTGCCGCGCTGGATTGCGCTGATTACCATGGGGCTGACGCTGGTGCTCTCGCTGCAGTTGTGGCTGCAGGGCGGCTATTCTCTGACGCAATCTGCGGGCATTCCGCAGTGGCAGTCTGAATTCGTGATGCCGTGGATCCCACGCTTCGGTATTAGCATTCATCTTGCTATCGACGGCCTGTCGCTGCTGATGGTGGTGCTGACCGGTCTGCTTGGCGTGCTGGCGGTGCTGTGTTCGTGGCGCGAAATCGAGAAATACCAGGGCTTTTTCCACCTCAACCTGATGTGGATCCTGGGCGGCGTTATCGGCGTGTTCCTTGCCATCGACATGTTCCTGTTCTTCTTCTTCTGGGAGATGATGCTGGTGCCGATGTACTTCCTGATCGCGTTGTGGGGCCATAAGGCGTCTGACGGTAAAACGCGTATCACGGCGGCAACCAAGTTCTTCATCTATACCCAGGCGAGTGGTCTGGTGATGCTGATTGCCATCCTGGCGCTGGCATTTGTCCACTTCAACGCGACCGGCGTCTGGACCTTCAACTACGAAGATCTGCTGAAAACGCCGATGTCCCACGGCGTGGAATATCTGCTGATGCTCGGCTTCTTCATCGCCTTTGCGGTGAAAATGCCGGTGGTTCCGCTGCATGGCTGGCTGCCGGATGCCCACTCCCAGGCACCGACCGCCGGTTCCGTTGACCTGGCGGGGATCTTGCTGAAAACGGCGGCCTACGGTCTGCTGCGCTTTGCGCTGCCGCTGTTCCCGAACGCCTCCGCCGAGTTTGCGCCAATCGCCATGTGGCTGGGCGTTATCGGTATCTTCTACGGCGCGTGGATGGCTTTCGCCCAGACCGATATCAAACGTCTGATTGCTTACACCTCCGTTTCCCACATGGGCTTCGTGCTGATTGCTATCTACACCGGCAGCCAGCTGGCTTATCAGGGCGCGGTGATTCAGATGATTGCGCACGGTCTGTCCGCTGCGGGTCTGTTTATTCTCTGCGGTCAGCTGTACGAGCGTCTGCATACCCGTGATATGCGCCAGATGGGCGGTCTGTGGAGCAAAATTAAATGGCTGCCGGCGATGTCGATGTTCTTCGCCGTGGCAACCCTGGGGATGCCGGGCACCGGTAACTTCGTCGGCGAATTTATGATTCTGTTCGGCAGCTATAAAGTGGTGCCGCTGATTACCGTGATCTCGACCTTTGGTCTGGTATTCGCTTCCGTTTACTCGCTGTCGATGCTGCATCGCGCCTACTTCGGTAAAGCGAAAAGCGAAGTCGCGGCGAAAGATCTGCCGGGGATGTCCCTGCGTGAACTGTCTATCATCCTGCTGCTGGTGGTGCTGCTGGTGCTGTTGGGCTTCTTCCCGCAGCCGATTCTCGACACCTCGCATGCTGCGATGAGCAACATTCAGCAGTGGTTTGTTAATTCTGTTTCTACTACAAGGCCGTAATTCGCCATGACAATAACTCCACAACAACTGATCGCACTGCTACCGCTGCTGATCGTCGGCTTGACGGTGGTGGTTGTGATGCTCTCCATTGCGTGGCGACGCAATCATTTCCTTAATGCCACGCTGTCGGTTCTCGGGCTTAATGCCGCGCTGGTCTCACTCTGGTTCGTGGGTCAGAACGGGGCGATGGACGTCACGCCGCTGATTCGCGTTGACGGCTACGCGATGCTCTACACCGGGCTGGTGCTGCTGGCGAGCCTGGCCACCTGTACCTTTGCGTACCCGTGGCTTGAGGGATACAAGGACAATAAAGAAGAGTTCTACCTGCTGGTGCTTATCGCCGCGCTGGGTGGCATTCTGCTGGCGGGTGCGAACCATCTGGCGGCGCTGTTCCTCGGTATCGAATTGATTTCGCTGCCGCTGTTCGGTCTCGTTGGTTATGCCTTCCGCCAGAAGCGTTCGCTGGAAGCGAGTATCAAATACACCATTTTGTCCGCCGCAGCCTCTTCATTCCTGCTGTTCGGTATGGCGCTGGTGTATGCGAACTCGGGCAACCTGTCCTTCCTGGCGCTGGGTAAAAGCCTGGCAGACAGCGCGCTGCACGAACCGCTGCTGCTGGCGGGTCTGGGCCTGATGATTGTCGGCCTGGGCTTTAAGCTGTCTCTGGTTCCGTTTCACCTGTGGACGCCGGACGTTTATCAGGGCGCGCCGGCGCCGGTATCAACCTTCCTGGCAACCGCCAGCAAGATTGCTATCTTCGGCGTGGTGATGCGTCTGTTCCTGTACATGCCGGTGGGCAACAGCGAAGCGGTACGCGTGGTGCTGGGCCTGATTGCCTTCGCCTCTATCATCTTCGGTAACCTGATGGCGCTGAGCCAGACCAATATCAAGCGTCTGCTCGGCTACTCCTCCATCTCGCACCTTGGCTATCTGCTGGTAGCGCTGATTGCCCTGCAGAGCGGTGACATGTCGATGGAAGCCGTGGGTGTCTATCTGGCTGGCTATCTGTTCAGCAGCCTCGGCGCGTTCGGCGTAGTCAGCCTGATGTCCAGCCCATACCGTGGTCCGGATGCCGACTCGCTGTACTCCTATCGCGGCCTGTTCTGGCACCGTCCGATTCTGTCAGCGGTGATGACGGTGATGATGCTGTCGCTGGCGGGTATCCCGATGACGCTGGGCTTTATCGGTAAATTCTACGTGCTGGCCGTCGGTGTGCATGCGCACCTGTGGTGGCTGGTTGCTGCCGTGGTGATCGGTTCGGCGATTGGTCTGTACTACTACCTGCGCGTGGCGGTGAGTCTGTACCTGAGCGCGCCGGATAAACTGAATCGCGATGCGCCGTCGAACTGGCAGTATAGCGCGGGCGGTATCGTGGTGCTGATCTCCGCGCTGCTGGTTCTCGTGCTCGGCGTCTGGCCGCAGCCGCTGATTAGCATTGTGCAACTGGCAAAACCGCTGATGTAATCGCCAGGTCCGGGGGTCACACCGCCGGTCCTGCAATCCTGCCTGCCCGTAGCGATACGGGCAGGCATTTTTTTGCCTCGCTGTGCTGTTTTATGCCTTCCGCCCCGGCTAGCTCAGGCTGTAGACCATAAAGTCTTCGGCCAGCAGCGTGCGGGGAAAAACCTCCCGACACTCCGTCAGCAGGCGCAGACAGCCTTCGGCGTCATAGCGCGAACTAAAGTGGGTAGCGATAAACATCCTGACGCCGGCATCGCGGGCCAGCGCCGCTGCTTGCTGGCTCGACGAATGACCGCGGCTGTTGGCTTTTTCCGCCATCGCCTGCTCCAGCGTCGTTTCATGAACCATCAGATCAACGCCGCGCGCCAGCTCAAGCGCCGCCTCGCAGGGGGCCGTATCGCCAAAAATCGCCAGCGTTTTACCCGGTGTCGCCGGACCGAGATAGTGCCGACCATCGATCCGCCGCCCGTCCTCCAGCTCCACCATTTCTCCCTGTTTCAGGCGCTGAAACAGCGGGCCCGGGCTGACGCCGTCGGCAATCAGCCGCGCGGCATCGAGGGTGCCGGGGCGAGGGTGCTCTTCGATACGATAGCCGTAGCATTCAACCGGATGATTCAGCGGATATGCGCTGACCCGATAGCCCCTTTCATCAAAGACCAGACCGGGGCCCACTTCGATAATGGTGAGCGGATAATCGGTCCAGGAACCGCTTAAGCGCAGCGCGGTCTCAACAAACTCCCTGAGCCCCGTCGGACCGTACAGCGTCAGCGGCAGAGAGTTACCCTGCATCGAGCGACTGCACAGCAGTCCGGGGAGGCCGAACAGATGATCGCCGTGGAGGTGAGTAATAAATATCTTATTCAGCTTTCCTGGGTGGTACGGGGTATGCAGAAACTGATGCTGGGTCCCTTCTCCGCAGTCGAACAACCACATCTCCGCTGCCGTCGGCTGTTGCAAATTCAGCACGATAGACGTCATATTACGTGCACGGGTCGGCACGCCTGCGGATGTCCCCAAAAATGTCAATTCCATCGTCCAGTGTCCTCAGGGCGTGGGTGAAAAAACTCAAGTATACAGGAGCAGTCAATGATTACATGGCAGGATCTTCACCACGCAGAGCTGACCGTTCCGCAGCTGTACGCTTTGCTGCAACTACGTTGCGCGGTATTTATCGTCGAACAAAACTGCCCTTATCAGGATATTGACGGCGACGACCTGATTGGTGATAACCGCCATCTGCTCGGCTGGCGAGGCGATGAGCTGGTCGCCTGCGCGCGCATTTTGAAAAGCGACGAGGATATTGAACCGGTGGTGATTGGTCGGGTCATTGTCAGCCCGGCGGTGCGCGGCGAGAAACTGGGGTATCAGCTGATGGAGCAGGCGCTGGCCAGCTGTCGTCGTCATTGGCCGCACAAGGCTATCTATCTCGGCGCCCAGGCGCACCTGCAACGTTTTTACGCCAGCTTCGGTTTTCAGCCGGTGACCGACATTTATGATGAGGACGGTATTGCGCATATCGGCATGGCCTGCGAAGCGGTCGCCGGTTAAGCGTCGTTAACGTAACCGACTAAAGAATCTATACTTTTTTCCCTTCAGCCTGTCCGGTCTGGCCGCCGCCGTATGCGGAAAGTCCGCTCCCTCATTATGGGTACTGCAATTTCACGCCAGTACCCCGTATAATCTGTGGTTTTTATTCTGTGGAGGTTTGCGTGCTGTCTGTTTCCACTGCGCTGGAACGCTTACGTGACTGCCTGTCTGACGATTTTCCGCCGTCGTCCGGTACGCGAATTTTCGATATCCCTTTCCCGCTTCATGACGCTTTTGACCCCCTTCTGTGGTGCGGTCATCAAGCGCAGTGGCCGCAGTTTTACTGGCAGCAGCGCAATGGCGATGAAGAGCTTGCCGCGCTTGGCGCGGTCAAAATCTTCCCCTCTTTGGCCGAGGCTCATGGCTTCTTGCAGCGTCAGGGGCTGGCGGATTTACGTATTTGCGGCCTGAACGCGTTTAACCCGCAGGAAGGGACGCTATTTTTGCCGCGGCTGGAGTGGCGTCGGGTCGGGGGAAAAGCCACCCTGCGTCTGCTGCTGAGTAGCGAGACGTCACTGCGCGAAGAGGCCAGCGCGGCCCGGGAATTTCTCCAGGCGCTCACCCCTGAGCAGGCGCAGCCCGCCGCTCTGCCGCCGGTGCTCAGCGAGCAGCACTCCCCGGACTATCCGCAATGGTATGCGTTGATTGAGCAGGCAACTCAGGCGATTGCCGCAGGGGAGATGGATAAAGTGGTGCTCGCGCGGGCCACCGATGTCCGGTTTGCTCTGCCGCCGGATCCGCTGGCGATCGTGGCCGCCAGCCGACGTAGCAATCACCGCTGTTTTCATTTCATGATGGCCTTTAACGCGCAGCGGACATTCTTTGGTTCAACGCCGGAGCGGCTGTGGCGTCGGCGCGGGACGCTGCTGCGCACCGAAGCGCTGGCCGGGACCGTTGCCAGCCATCCCGACGATCGCCAGGCGCAGTTGTTGGCCGACTGGCTGATGAAAGATGATAAAAACCAGCGCGAGAATATGCTGGTGGTGGAGGATATCTGCCAGCGTCTGCAGGATGACGTCCGTTCGCTGGACGTCCTGCCGCCGCAGGTGGTGCGGCTGCGTAAAGTACAGCATCTGCGCCGTTGCATCTGGGCTGAACTCTACCGGCCTGACGATACCCGCTGCCTGCATCAGCTGCAGCCGACCGCCGCGGTCGCAGGATTACCGCGTCGGGCGGCGCTGGCCTTTATTACCCGCCATGAACCTTTCATCCGGGAATGGTACGCCGGTTCCGCTGGCTACCTGGCGCTGGCGCAAAGCGAATTTTGCGTGGCCCTGCGTTCGGCGCTCGTCGAAAATGCCACGCTCAGGCTGTATGCCGGCGCCGGGATTGTCAGCGGTTCCGATCCTGAGCAGGAGTGGCAGGAGATAGAAAATAAGGCGGCGGGGCTGCGTTCATTATTACTGACAAAAGCGTAGATAAACGACTCATATCAATACTCCATTACTTTGTATTACCTATACTTAGCCTCAATATTTGATACCGGACAATTTCATGTCAGTAAGCGCATTTAACCGACGCTGGGCGGCGGTGATCCTCGAAGCATTGACTCGCCACGGCGTGCAGCATATTTGTATTGCGCCGGGCTCGCGCTCGACACCTCTTACCCTGGCTGCGGCGGAAAACCGCGCGTTTATTCCCCACACTCATTTCGATGAGCGCGGTCTTGGCCATCTGGCGCTGGGGCTGGCAAAAGCCAGCCGGCAGCCGGTGGCGGTGATTGTCACGTCCGGAACGGCGACGGCTAACCTCTATCCGGCCTTAATTGAGGCGGGCCTGACCGGTGAAAAGCTGATCCTGCTTACCGCCGATCGTCCCCCGGAGCTGATTGACTGCGGCGCGAATCAGGCTATCCGCCAGCCGGGGATGTTTGCCTCTCATCCCTCGCAGACGCTGTCGTTGCCGCGCCCGTCGCAGGATGTGCCCGCGCGCTGGCTGGTGTCGACGATTGATCAGGCGCTGGGCGCCCTGCATTCCGGCGGTATCCATATCAACTGTCCGTTCGCCGAACCGCTGTATGGCGAGATGGATGATACCGGCGTGGAGTGGCAGCAGCAGCTCGGCGCGTGGTGGCAAAGCGATAAACCCTGGCTGCGGCACTCCCTGCAGCTGGAAAGCGAAAAGCAGCGCGACTGGTTTTTCTGGCGGCAAAAGCGGGGCGTTGTCGTCGCGGGCCGCATGAGCGCCGCTGAAGGTAAAAAAGTTGCCGGGTGGGCAAAAACGCTCGGCTGGCCGCTGATTGGCGATGTCCTTTCCCAGACCGGGCAGCCGCTGCCGTGCGCCGACCTGTGGCTGGCGAACGGCAAAGCGGTGAGCGAACTGCAGCAGGCGCAAATCGTTGTGCAGCTGGGCAGCAGCCTCACCGGTAAACGCGTGCTGCAGTGGCAGGCCACCTGTGAACCGGAAGAATACTGGGTCGTGGACGATCTCCCCGGTCGCCTCGACCCGGCCCATCACCGCGGTCGTCGGCTGATTTGCCCGGTGGAACAGTGGCTGGATCTGCATCCGGCGGAAAGCCGCCAGCCGTGGGCGACGACGATCCCTGTGCTGTCGCGACAGGCCTGGCAGGCGGCGGCCGAGCGCAGTGAGGCGTTTGGCGAAGCCCAGCTGGCTCACCGGATTCGCCGCTATCTTCCGGATCAGGGGCAGCTGTTTGTCGGTAACAGCCTGGTGGTTCGGTTAATTGATGCCCTGGCGCAGTTGCCGGCGGGATACCCGGTTTACAGCAACCGCGGCGCCAGCGGTATTGATGGCCTGCTGGCGACGGCGGCAGGGGTCCAGCGAGCCAGCGCCCGCCCGACCCTGGCGATCGTCGGCGATCTTTCCGCGCTCTACGATCTGAACTCGCTGGCGTTGCTGCGTCAGGCCTCTGCGCCGCTGGTGCTGATGGTGGTAAACAACAACGGCGGACAGATCTTCTCTTTACTGCCGACGCCGCAGGATCAACGGCGGCAGTTTTATCTGATGCCGCAGGATGTTAATTTCGGCCATGCGGCGGCGATGTTTGGCCTTCATTATCACCGTCCGGACAGCTGGGAGGCTCTGGAAGCGGCGCTGGCTGGCGCCTGGCAGCTTCCTGGCGCCACGCTGATTGAGCTGGTGGTGAATGAGACGGAAGGCACCCATACTTTGCAACAGCTGCTGGCGCAGGTCAGTCGGCTATGAGTCTGCACGCCCGGTGCGAAAAGGGGCAGTCGGGCTATCCCTGGCTGGTGTTTTTACACGGTTTTTCCGGCGACAGCCGGGAGTGGCAAACGGTGGGCGCCGCGTTCAGCGCTTATCCGCGGTTGTATATTGATCTGCCGGGTCACGGTGGTTCGCGCGAGGTCAGGGTCAGCGGTTTTGCTGAGGTCAGCCTGCGGCTGGCGGAAACGCTGGCGCACTATCATGTCCGGGACTACTGGTTGATTGGCTACTCGCTGGGCGGGCGTATTGCGCTGTTTTTTGCCGGTCAGCCGCGGCGCGGGCTGTGTGGGCTGGTTGTCGAGGGGGGGCATCCCGGCCTGCAGGATGCGCGCCAACGCCGCCAGCGTGCTTGTCGCGACGCCGCCTGGGCGGAGCGTTTTCGCCGCGAGCCGCTGGCGCAGGTTTTTGCCGACTGGTACCAGCAGCCGGTTTTCGCCAGCTTAAGTACGCCACAGCGGGAAGCGCTTGTGGCGCTGCGCAGCCACAACAGCGGCGCCAGTCTTGCCGCGATGCTGGAGGCGACCTCCCTTGCCGTACAGCCCGACCTGCGCGCGCAACTCCGCGCCCGGCGCTACCCTGTTCATTATCTTTGCGGCGAGCGCGATGCGAAGTTTCGCGCCATTGCGCGCGACGTCGCCGCCACGACACATATTATTCATCATGCCGGGCATAACGCGCATCGGGAAAATCCTGCGGCGGTGGTGTCATGTCTGGCCCAGTTTTTAGCGAGTTAACCAAAGGACATTCTATGATCTCTCTTGATGAAGCAATGCTCTACGCCCCTGTGGAATGGCACGATTGCTCCGAAGGCTACACCGACATTCGTTATCAGAAGTCGACGGACGGGATGGCTAAAATCACCATTAACCGCCCGCAGGTGCGCAATGCGTTCCGCCCGCTGACCGTGAAAGAGATGATTCAGGCGCTGTCCGATGCCCGATATGACGACAATATCGGCGTCATTATCCTCACCGGCGAAGGCGACAAAGCATTCTGCGCCGGCGGCGACCAGAAGGTACGCGGCGATTACGGCGGCTACCAGGATGATTCCGGCGTCCACCACCTGAACGTGCTGGATTTCCAGCGCCAGATCCGCACCTGCCCGAAACCGATTGTGGCGATGGTGGCGGGGTATTCCATCGGCGGCGGTCACGTTCTGCATATGATGTGCGATCTGACGATTGCCGCGGAAAATGCCATCTTCGGCCAGACCGGCCCGAAAGTCGGCTCATTTGACGGCGGCTGGGGCGCATCCTACATGGCGCGGATCGTCGGACAGAAAAAGGCGCGCGAAATCTGGTTCCTGTGCCGCCAGTACGATGCGCAGCAGGCGCTGGACATGGGGCTGGTCAACACCGTGGTCCCGCTGGCGGATCTGGAAAAAGAGACCGTCCGCTGGTGTCGCGAAATGCTGCAAAACAGCCCGATGGCGCTGCGCTGCCTGAAGGCGGCGCTGAATGCCGATTGCGATGGTCAGGCGGGGCTGCAGGAGCTGGCGGGGAACGCCACCATGCTGTTCTACATGACTGAAGAGGGGCAGGAAGGGCGCAACGCCTTCAACCAGAAACGTCAGCCGGACTTCAGCAAATTTAAACGGAATCCATAATGCGTCAGGCGCAGGTTTACCGCTGGCAGGTACCGATGGACGCGGGCGTGGTGCTGCGCGAACGGCGGTTAAAAACTCGCGATGGACTGTTCATTCACCTGCAGGAGGGGGAACGCCAGGGATGGGGCGAAATTGCGCCTCTGCCGGGCTTTAGCGCGGAAACGCTGGAGGAGGCGCAGTCCGCGCTGGTGGCATGGGCGAGAGCCTGGCGGCAGGGCGAGAACCTGCCCGAGCCGTCTCTGCCTTCCGTGGCCTTCGGCGTCAGCTGTGCGCTGGCGGAGCTGAACGATGACCTGCCGCAGGAGGCGGAGTATCGCGCGGTGCCGCTGTGCACCGGCGACCCGGACGAACTGTTTGCCCGGCTGGCGGCACTGCCCGGTGAAAAGGTCGCGAAGGTCAAGATCGGCCTGTATGAAGCGGTGCGTGACGGCATGGTGGTTAACCTGCTGCTGGAAGCGATTCCCGACCTGCAGCTACGTCTGGACGCCAACCGCGCCTGGACGCCGCTCAAAGCGCAGCAGTTTGCGAAATATGTCCATCCGCAGTACCGCCACCGTATCGCCTTCCTTGAAGAACCGTGCAAAACCCGCGACGACTCGCGGGCTTTTGCCCGGGAAACCGGCATCGCGATTGCCTGGGATGAAAGCCTGCGTGAGGCGGATTTTCGTTTTCAGGCAGAGCCGGGTTTGCGTGCGCTGGTGATCAAGCCGACGCTCACCGGTAGCCTGCGTAAAGTGCGGGAGCAGGTTGCCACGGCTCATGCGCTGGGGCTGACGGCGGTGATCAGCTCATCGATCGAATCAAGCCTTGGACTGACGCAGCTGGCGCGGATTGCCGCCTGGCTGACGCCGCAGACCCTTCCCGGCCTGGATACGCTGGCATTGATGCGCGCGCAGCTGGTTCGCCCCTGGCCTGACAGCCCGTTACCCTGTCTGAACAGTGATGAGCTGGAGCCGCTGCTGTGACCTTTAGCGACTGGCCATGGCGCCACTGGCGTCAGCTGCGTGGCGAGGCCCCGGCGGTACGCCTGAACGACGTTGTCCTGAACTGGCGGCAGCTGTGCGCCGAGGTTGACGCGCTGGCCGGCGGATTCCGCGCCCAGGGGGTTAATGAAGGAGAGGGCGTGCTGCTGCGAGCCTATAACCAGCCGTCGGCATTGCTGGCATGGCTGGCGCTGCTGCAGTGCGGCGCCCGGGTGCTTCCCCTCAATCCGCAGCTACCGCCTTCGCTGCTGGCGGCATTGTTACCCTCCCTCGATCTGCGTTATGCGCTGGTGCTGAACGGCGATCCGCTCGCCCTCGACTTTGTACCGCTGGCGCTGCAACGGACGGCGGGTGATTCGCCGCTGCTCTGGCGCGAAGAACGTCTGGCGTCAATGACGCTCACCTCCGGTTCTACGGGGTTGCCGAAGGCCGCTGTACACAGCTGTCGGGCGCATCTTGCCAGCGCCGAAGGTGTGCTGGCGATGATCCCGCTGGCGTCGGATGATGACTGGCTGCTGTCGCTGCCGCTGTTTCATGTTTCCGGCCAGGGTATTCTCTGGCGCTGGCTGCTGGCGGGCGCTCGCCTGACGGTAGGGGAAAGGCAACCGCTGGAACAGGCATTGCAAGGCTGTACGCATGCTTCGCTGGTGCCCACTCAGCTCTGGCGGTTGCTCAATAGCGAGGCCGATGTGTCGTTGAAGGCGGTGTTGCTGGGCGGTGCGGCGATTCCCGTCGCGCTGACCGAACAGGCGCGCGCCCGGGGCATTCGCTGCTGGTGTGGCTATGGTCTGACGGAGTTCGCCTCGACGGTATGCGGTAAAGAGGCGGATGGCGCGCCGGATGTCGGCCAGCCGCTGCCGGGGCGCGCGCTGAAAATCGTTGAGGGCGAGGTCTGGCTACGTGCCGACAGCATGGCCGCTGGCTACTGGCGCGATGGCGGGGTGCTGCCGCTGGTCAACGAACAGGGCTGGTTTGCCACTCGCGATCGCGGCGAGCTCAGGGAGGGCAAACTGACGCTGCTTGGGCGGATGGATAACCTCTTTTTCAGCGGTGGGGAAAGTATCCAGCCTGAAGAGGTGGAGCGGGTGCTGCTGGCGCATCCGCAGATTCAGCAGGCGTTTATCGTGCCGTTAGACGATGCGGAGTTTGGTCAGCGTCCGGTGGCGGTGGTGGAGTGCGATGCGCAGTGCGATGTCACCGCGCTGGCGGTCTGGGCCCAGGATAAGCTGGCCCGTTTTCAGCAGCCGGTACGCTGGCTGGCGTTACCTGATTCGTTGAAAACCGGCGGGATTAAAATCTCCCGCCGGGCATTACGTGACTGGGTTAATGCGGCGCCAGGCCGCCAGACCTGTTAACCGGGGTTGGCTTCGACGCGGCGTTCAGAGCAGGCCCTTCTGAGTTAACGTTTTGCGGGTCGCCACATTCAGGTCGTAGCGGTGCAAATCCTGCGGTTTCACCCAGGCATACTCCTGAAATTCATCGTTAAGGGTGACTTCGCGGTTGGCGCTGAAGCAATCAAAAATCAGGTAAATCATATAAATTTCTTCCTGACGGCCGTCGGCATAGGTTTTGACCCGAATATCATCGCGGAAGGTCCACGGCGTAATCTGCGTCAGCCGCAATGCCTCGCCGAGCTCCTCACCAATCTCCCGACGTAGCGCCTCTTCAATCCGTTCGCCCGGTTCTACGCCGCCGCCGGAAAGTGCCCACTGCCCGGGAAAAACGCCGCGATCGTCAGCCATTTTGCAGAGCAGATAGTGCCCTTCATTCTGAATCAGCGGGCAGACGATGGTCCTTTGACGCATGGTGATCTCCTTGACTAAACGGTAGGAAAAAGGTGTGGAGGAGAAGTTTGCGAGCCGTCTCGCTAAACCGCAAGCTGCATTGTCTCTGTTTTCACCATACTACCGGTAGCAACTGGTTACAATCACCAAAGTAAAGGTCGTTTTAATACATTGATTCCTCAACATTCGGCAGTACAATTCTGCGGTTTTTGGGACTTTTTTGATTCTTGTTTTGTGGATAGAGTAAAAATGAAAAAGCGCATTTTATTCGGCCTTGCCGGCATGATGTTGGTCTCTACGGCGGCAAATGCCATCAGCGTGACCGGCCAGGTTGGCGAGCACTACACCAATCTTGGCGTCGGTCTCGGGACTGAGTCATCCGGTCTGGCAGTAACCGGCAACTGGATGCACAGCGACAATGACGGCGACGCGGCGGGTTTGGGTCTTGGGCTGAATCTTCCGCTGGGGCCATTCCTCGCGACGGTTGGCGGTAAGGGCGTGTACACCAATCCGAAGAGCGGCAATGAAGGCTACGCGGCGGCCGTCGGCGGCGGCCTGCAGTGGAAAATCGGCGACAGCTTCCGTCTGTTCGGCGAATACTACTATTCCCCGGATTCACTCTCCAGCGGCATTCAGAGCTATCAGGAAGCTAACGCCGGCGCGAGCTGGACGATTATGCGGCCTCTGAGCATTGAAGCCGGCTATCGCTATCTGAACCTCGAAGGGAAAGACGGCAACAAAGACAGCACGATTGCCGATGGCCCGTACGTCGGCGTCAGCGCCAGCTTCTAATCCCCCACGGCGCGAACGTCTCCCGCGCCGTATTCCTGTCTACTCCGCCTGCGCCTTGCGTTATAGTATTGCCATCTGGCAGGCAAGGAGTGAAGTGAATAATGATAAATGTGGAAATGCTGTCCACCGGCGATGAAGTGTTGCACGGGCAAATCGTCGATACCAATGCCGCGTGGCTGGCCGATTTCTTTTTCAATCAGGGATTACCGTTAACGCGCCGCAACACCGTGGGCGACGACCTTGATTCCCTGGTCGCGGTGTTACGCGAACGCAGTGAACAGGCGGATGTGCTGATCGTCAACGGCGGCCTGGGGCCGACCAGTGACGATCTGAGTGCGCTGGCCGCTGCGACCGCCAAGGGCGAAGGACTGATTCTGCACGAAGCGTGGCTGGAAACGATGACTCGCTTCTTTGCCGAGCGCGGTCGCCCGATGGCCGCAAGTAACCGTAAGCAGGCGGAGATCCCCGCCAGCGCGGAGATGATCAACAATCCGGTGGGGACGGCCTGCGGTTTTGCCGTTCAGCTCAACCGCTGTCTGATGTTTTTCACCCCCGGCGTTCCGTCGGAATTCAAAGTGATGGTCGAGCAGGAGATTTTACCCCGCCTGCGTGAGCGTTTCCCGCTGCCAGCCCCGCCGCTGTGCCTGCGTCTGACGACTTTTGGCCGCTCGGAAAGCGATCTGGCGCAAAGCCTCGATCCGCTGGCGCTGCCGCCGGGCGTGGTCATGGGCTACCGCTCTTCAATGCCGATTATTGAGCTGAAGCTCACCGGTCCGGCAGAGCAGCGCGAAGCGATGCTGGCGATATGGCCGGAAGTGAAAAAAGTAGCGGGGGAGAGCATGATTTTCGAGGGCACCGAGGGGCTGCCCGCGCAGATCGCGCGTTGTTTACAGGCGCGCCAGCTGAGTCTGACGCTGAGTGAGCAGTTTACCGGCGGTTTGCTGGCGCTTCAGCTTTCGCGGGCAAGCGTGCCGCTGCTGGCAAGCGAAGTGGTCCCTTGCCAGGAAGAGTCGCTGGCGCAGTCCGCCCGCTGGGCCGCAGAACGGCGGGTCAATCATTTCGCGGGTCTGGCGCTGGCGGTGAGCGGCCAGGAGGCCGATCACCTGAATTTTGTCCTCTCGACGCCGGAAGGCACCCATGCGCTGCGGGTCAAATTTAGCGCCACTCGCTACAGCCTGACGGTTCGCCAGCAAGTCTGTGCCATGATGGCGCTGAATATGCTGCGTCGCTGGTTGAACGGTCAGCCGGTCGCCGGGGAGCATGGCTGGATTAACGTCGTGGACAGCGTGTTCATCGAGTGATGTTCCTCAGTCAGGCGCGCCCAGCGCCTGCGCCAGTAGAGTGATGGGATGTTCACAGCGTTTGCTGGTGGACATCTCGATTTGCCATTTGCAGGTTTCGCAATCAGTGATAACCAGGTCGGCGCCGCTCTCCTCAATTTGCCGGAACAGCGGAGCGCCGATGGCCTGAGAAGCGGGGTAGTTTTCCGATTTAAACCCGTAGGTACCGGCGATGCCGCAGCACTGCGAATCCAGCACCTCCAGCTGTAACCCCGGGATCAGCCGCAGCAGTTCAAGGGTATACAGCGACCAGCCCATCTTCTCCATATGACACGGCGTGTGATAGACCACCTTCAGCGGCAGCGGCCGTAACGGCAGGGTACGCCCGGCATCAAGCTGGCGCCAGATCCAGCGGGTGGCCAGTTCAATCCGGTCGCGAAGGTCCTGATTATCGACATCCAGCAGATGCGGGTATTCGTCGCGCAGGGTAAACGTGCAGGTTGATGAGGTGGCAATCACCGGCAGCGGGGTTTCCCGCATGGCAGCGACGTTGCTCTGCGCCTGGCGGCGGGCTTTGGCAAAAAAGCCGTTGGCGATAAGCGACACGCCGCAGCATTTTTCTTTGCTTAACAGCTGGACGCCGGTGCCCATCGCATTCAGCACGCGGATGAGGTCGTGGCCGAGCTGCGGATGGTTGTAGTTGACGTAACAGCCGTGAAAGAACGCCACCTGCTCGCTGAACTGCGCCTGGCGGGCCGCCTGCTGACGGTACGCCCGGCGAAAAGTGCCGAAACCGTATTTCGGCAGCGTTCGGCGGTGGTCAATTTTTAGCGTCGCATCGAGCAGCCGGCGTACCGGTTTGAGCCCCGTCGCGGCGTTGACCAACGGGGCAAACGGCGTGGAGAGGGTGCCCATCAGGTCGGTATGGCTGAGGATAGCATCGCGTAGCGTTGGTTTTTGCTGGCTGTACTGCGCCCGTGCCCTTTGGATAATATCGCCAATTTTTACATCAGAGGGACAGGCGACTTCACAGCGCTTGCAGTTAATACAATATTTTAAGGCTTCGTCGTACAGCGCCCCGTCCTTCAGACGCAGGCGCTCACCGTCGGGACCCGCTTGTTTCGGGCCCGGATAGCGCGGATTCACCCGGCTGACCGGGCAGCTGGTGGTACACACGGTACATTTAATGCAGCTCTCAAAGCGGGTATCGTTCATCGCGTGCCTCCGGCAAGGTCATGAATCTGTTTCGCGACGTGCAGTGCGGTGACCGCGCAAACGCCTCCGCCGCATCCAAGCTGGATGGCGTCAAAACCGCCCAGTAGCGAACCGATGGCGAACAGGTTGCCCAGCGGCTGGCCGTCGAGCAGCGGGCGCAGCATCGCATCGGTTTTCAGGCCGAAGCGCTGCCAGGGTTGCGAAGCAAAGAAATCGCGCTGATACCAGTTCTCGCGCGGGATGGTCTGCTGCAGGTCGAGGCCGAGAATCGGCTCCCGAACGCGCGCTTTATCGGCGATCAATCCATTGCTGAAGAAACTGCCGCTGGCCAGGACCGTAAACCGGGGGCGTAGCGCAACATCGCCGTGCTGCCGGGTCCAGACTGCGCTGACGTTGCCCTCCTGATGGTCGATCCGCGTGACTTCATCGCCAGCCAGCCAGGTGCCGCCGGTCCGGATAAAACGACGCTGAAGCTGGTTATGCAGGCGCATGCCGGGAACCGAAGGCGGCAGCGTCGGCAGCAGGCGTAGTGGGCAGGGCAGCTGTTCCTGTAGCCAGCTATACAGCCCGGCGTCATTCAGACCGAAACAGGCGGGCATGATCAGCAGATCGTGCGCCTGTGCCAGCGGACGCAACGCGGCGAGGAGCGCGGGCCAATGGCACTCTTCGTCGAGCATTCTGGCGATATTCACCGCGCGAAATTCGCTCGGATTATCCCGCAGAACGTCCAGTATCGGTAAGTCTATCTCTGTTGCCGTCGCCTTCACCCCCTGCCGGGTGAGCGAGGCGGCGGCCAGATGCGGCTGGAAGTCGGCGAAGCCGCCGATACCCACCACGCCAACGCTGCGTGCGGACAGTGGCGCCACGGGAACCTCCGGCGGCGAAAGCCATGTCGGGCGCAGGGTGCCCAGCGGCGTAACGCGTTCATGCGGCTGGCGGGCCTCGCCGCGCATCGCGATTCCGCTGGCGGCCAGCAGCGCCTCGGTTTGCACGGCGTACGCCATCACCCGATCGGCGCCCAGCAGCGCGTAGGGATGCGCGGGAAGCTGTTGCGCCAGGCGGGCGATTCCGTGGGCCACATCGCTGACTCGCTCGCCATCGGGAAGGGCGCAGAGCAGATCCAGCGAAGCGGAGGAAAAGTGCAGCGCGCTTTGACCCCGACTGACGATGACGCAGTGCAGGCCCAGCTGATTAAGCGTTAGCCCGCAGAGCAGGCCCGCGAGGCCACCGCCGATAATCACGCTATCAAATTTCATCCTGAGACTCCTGTTGCAGGCCGCACAGTCCGAGGTAGACCCAGCGGGTGAATTCACTTTCCCTGAGCGCATCGCCCCAGGCAATGGGCTGCACGCCTTTCCAGCGCTCGTTTAAAAAATCAGAAAGCTGGGCCAGCGACTGGGCGGGAGTGGTGATGTTAAACCGTTGCAGGAGCCCGGCCGCCCGGCAGGCGCACAGCTCTCCCTGGCAGGTGCCCATGCCGATGCGCGTGCGGCGGCGTAGATCGAGCAGGCTGTTAACCGCTAAGTTTTCCACCGCGTACTGTACCTCTCCGGCGGTCACCATCTCGCATTCGCAGATTAAGCTGCGATGCTGGCGGGTATTGCCCAGCCAGGCTGGCGTGCGGTCGCCGTGACGATAGAGGGCGGAACCGCGCAGCGGCGCGGGTAGCGAGATGATTTTTTTTACCGTGGCTTCGGGGGGCTCCGTAGAGCCCGGCAGCGGGATATCGGCGGTAGAGCAGGGGACGCGGTTGTCGAGCTTACGGCACACTGCATCCGTGGCCCACTCCGCCATCAGGCGATAGGTCATCAGCTTGCCGCCGGTAATGGTGATAAACCCCTCCATGCCATCACGCTCGGCGTGGTCGAGCAGAACGATACCGCGGCTGACGCTGCGTCCGCTGGGGTCATCATCGCTGGCCACCAGCGGACGCACGCCGGAATAGGCGCGCAGCACGCGAGTGCGCCCAAGTACCGGAGCCAGTTTTTCTCCTTCCCGCAGCAGCGTGTCGACTTCGGCTGTTGTGACCCGGTTGTCATCAATTTCGGCGTAAGGGATATGTTCCGACGTCGTGCCAATCAGCGAAATGGTATCACCGGGCACCAGAATATCGGCATCGGCGGGTTTGCGGCAGCGGTTGATGACCTGCCGGTTGATACGATGGTCGAGGATCAGCAGCGATCCCTTAGCCGGGAACATGGCGATGCGCAGATCGGCATATTCTGCGATCCGCTGCCCCCAGATCCCGGCGGCATTCACCACCACACCGGCGTACAGCGTACCTTTCTCGCGATGTTGATGATCATAAAATTCGACCCCACAAACGCGATCTCCCCGGCGGATGAGACCGGTAATTTCGCAACCGGTCAGAATGGTCGCACCATGCTCCCGGGCATCGAGCATGTTGGCTGCCGTGAGGCGAAACGGATCGATGGTGCCATCGGGGACCTGTACGGCGCCAAGCAGGGCCGGATTGACGGTGGGTTCAATACGCAGTGCCTCTGCCGGCGACAGCGACTGAGTTTCGATCCCCGCCTGTTGACAGGCGTTGATGAAGGTCCGTTGCCAGGCCAGATCGTCCTCGGGAAGGGTAATAAAGAGTCCGTTGGTCGCTTCAACGCAGTGACGGGCGATGCGGCGCAGAATCCGGTTCTCATTGATGCACTCGCGGGCCGATTCGCCGTCGGTGACGGCATAGCGGGCGCCGCTGTGCAGCAGACCGTGATTACGCCCGGTTGCTCCGGTCGCAATATCGTGACGCTCCAGCAGCGTTACCTGCAGTCCGCGGAGCGCGCAGTCTCGCGCGATCCCTGCGCCGGTCGCGCCGCCGCCGATGATAATCACATCGCATTCACGGGTTTCGGCCATCTTCCTGTCCTTCTGCTTTCGTTTTACGCCATTTAGCCATACAAATAGTACGTATTGTTTGATTTCGAGCATATTCGCGCGTTATTCGAGCGGGTTATGTGATTTCATGCTCATAATGGAATGTTTTGTCATATTTTTGTAACAAAGCGTGCGATGTTTCACAGTATCCAGGGCCAGCTTTGCCTACCATCCCGTTTCATCAGAAGTGGGTGATTAGATTAGATTTTTCTTATCGCTGTCAGTAGAGAAGAGATGGCCACGGAGGCTGCTATGTTAACTATTTTTAAACCTGCGCCGCACAAAGCGCGTTTGCCCGCGGCGGAAATCGATCCGCTGTATCGTCGACTGCGCTGGCAAATTTTTATCGGTATTTTCTTTGGATACGCCGCTTACTATCTGGTGCGTAAGAACTTTGCTCTGGCTATGCCCTATCTGGTGGAGCAAGGATTTTCCCGCGGCGATCTGGGTTTTGCCCTCTCCGGTATTTCGATTGCCTATGGGTTTTCGAAATTCATCATGGGGTCAGTTTCGGATCGCTCGAATCCGCGCATTTTTCTGCCCGCGGGGTTGATCCTGGCCGCGCTGGTGATGCTGGTGATGGGGTTTGTCCCCTGGGCGACCTCCAGCATTATGGTGATGTTCGTGCTGCTGTTCCTCTGCGGCTGGTTCCAGGGGATGGGCTGGCCGCCGTGCGGGCGGACGATGGTGCACTGGTGGTCGCAGAAAGAACGCGGCGGCATTGTCTCGGTATGGAACTGCGCGCATAACGTCGGGGGCGGGATCCCTCCGCTGCTGTTCCTGCTGGGGATGGCGTGGTTTAACGACTGGCACGCGGCGCTGTATATGCCGGCGTTCGGCGCGATTCTGCTGGCGGTGTTCGCCTTCGCGATGATGCGCGATACGCCACAGTCCTGCGGCCTGCCGCCGATCGAAGAGTACAAAAATGACTATCCTGATGATTACAGCGAAAAGCATGAACAGGAGCTGACCGCCAGCCAGATCTTTAAGCAGTATATCCTGCCGAATAAGCTGCTGTGGTATATCGCCGTGGCGAACGTTTTTGTCTATCTGCTGCGCTACGGCATTCTCGACTGGTCGCCAACCTACCTGAAAGAAGTGAAGCACTTTGCGCTGGATAAATCCTCCTGGGCCTACTTCTTATATGAGTATGCGGGGATTCCTGGCACGCTGATTTGCGGCTGGATGTCCGACAAGGTGTTTAAGGGCAATCGCGGGGCCACCGGCGTCTTCTTTATGACGCTGGTGACGGTGGCAACCGTGGTCTACTGGCTTAACCCGCCGGGTAACCCGGGGATCGATATGGCCTGCATGATTGTGATTGGCTTTCTGATCTATGGCCCGGTGATGCTGATTGGTCTGCATGCCCTGGAGCTGGCACCGAAAAAAGCGGCGGGCACCGCCGCGGGCTTTACCGGTCTGTTTGGCTATCTCGGCGGTTCCGTTGCCGCCAGCGCGATCGTCGGCTATACCGTTGACTTTTTCGGCTGGGACGGCGGCTTCATGGTGATGATCGGCGGCAGCGTGCTGGCGGTTGTGTTGCTGGTTATCGTGATGCTGGGTGAGCGACGCCATCACCAACAACTGAAACGGTCTTAAGGAATGCGCATGAAAACGGTAGTCACGACGCTAATGACGGGGATTTTACTGGCCGGTTCGACTCTGAGCTTTTCCGCCTCCGCCGCGGATAAACTGGTCATCGCCCACCGCGGCGCCAGCGGCTATCTGCCGGAGCATACGCTGCCGGCAAAGGCGATGGCCTACGCGCAGGGCGCCGACTATCTTGAGCAGGATCTGGTGATGACTAAAGACGATCGGCTGGTGGTGCTCCATGACCACTATCTCGATCGGGTGACCGACGTCGCGGAACGTTTCCCGCAGCGCGCGCGGCCGGATGGCCGCTTCTACGCCATCGATTTTACGCTGGCGGAGATAAAATCGCTGCGGTTCAGCGAAGGCTTCGAGCCGAAGGACGGCAAGAATATACAGACCTTCCCCGGTCGCTTCCCGATGGGGAAATCGGACTTCCGTATTCATACTTTTGAAGAGGAGATCGAGTTCGTTCAGGGGCTGAACCACTCAACGGGGAAAAATATCGGTATCTACCCGGAAATTAAGGCGCCGTGGTTCCACCATCAGGAAGGCAAGGACATCGCCGTCAGCGTCCTGCAGGTGCTGAAGAAATACGGGTACACCCGCAAGCAGGATAAGGTCTATCTGCAGTGCTTTGATGCTAACGAGCTCAAGCGGATTAAGTATGAGCTGGAGCCGAAGATGGGGATGGACCTGAAGCTGGTGCAGCTGATCGCTTACACCGACTGGCACGAAACCCGGCAACGCCAGGCGGACGGTCAATGGGTTAACTACAGCTATGACTGGATGTTTAAGCCCGGCGCGATGAAGCAGATTGCGCAATATGCCGACGGGATTGGTCCGGACTACCCTATGCTGGTGGCGGGAGGTTCAACGCAGGGCCACGTGACGTTAACGGCGATGGTAAAGGAGGCGCATCGCCAGCGTCTGGTGGTGCACCCGTATACCGTGCGTGCAGACAAGCTGCCTGATTATGTCACCGATGTGAATCAGCTGTTTGACCTGCTGTACAACAAGGCCAACGTCGATGGGCTGTTTACCGATTTCCCGGATAAAGCGGTGAGTTTTTTGCAGGATAAACGCTGAAATCGCCGGGTGGCGGCTACGCCTTACCTGGCCTACAGGCGACTGCGACTACCCGGCCGACGAACTGGTGGTGTACCCGTATATCCCGGATAAAGCGGTGAGTTTTTTGCAGGATAAACGTTGAAATCGCCGGGTGGCGGCTACGCCTTACCCGGCCTACAGCCGACTGCGACTACCCGGCCGACGAACTAGTGTGACTTACCCGGCCTATAAGCTACTGTGGCTTACCTGGCCTACAAACTACGAACTGCGGTTTGGTAGGTCGGGTAAGCGAAGCGCCACCCGACAAAACTACATCTCGATTTCTATATCGCCTTTCGCCCGGCAGCAGCAGGGCAAAATCTCTCCCGGCTGGATGAATGCCAGCGGCTCGGTCAGCCAGTCAACCTGGCCGGAAACCAGCCGCGTGCGACAGGAACCACAATAGCCGGCGCGGCACTGATACTCCACGTCGATATTATGTGATTCCAGGGCAGCCAGCAGGGAAGGGTGTTCATCCTGACACTCAAGGCGAGTGTCAGAAATCTTCAGAAAAATGCGTTTCATCAGAGCTGGAAGTTGCTCAGATCGTCGGCATCGACTTCGGCGTCGATCTGGCCAACCAGGTAGGAGCTGACTTCCACTTCCTGCGGCGCAACCTGCACGTTATCGGACACCAGCCAGGTGTTGATCCACGGAATCGGGTTGGAGCGGGTCTGGAAGGGCAGATCGAGACCCACCGCCTGCATGCGGATATTGGTGATGTATTCCACGTACTGGCAGAGAATATCTTTGTTCAGGCCGATCATCGAACCGTCACGGAACAGGTAATCCGCCCACTCTTTTTCCTGCTGTGCCGCCAGCACGAACAGATCGTAGCACTCCTGCTTACACTCTTCGGCAATTTCCGCCATTTCCGGGTCGTCGACGCCGGAGCGCAGCAGATTCAGCATGTGCTGGGTGCCGGTCAGGTGCAGCGCTTCGTCGCGGGCGATCAGGCGGATGATTTTGGCGTTGCCTTCCATCAGCTTACGCTCGGCGAAAGCAAAGGAGCAGGCGAAGCTCACGTAGAAGCGAATCGCTTCCAGCGCGTTGACGCTCATCAGGCACAGGTAGAGTTTCTTTTTCAGCTCGCGCAGGTTAACGGTGATGGTTTTCCCGTTGACGGTGTGCGTGCCTTCACCCAGCAGGTGCCAGTAGCTGGTCAGCTCGATCAGCGTGTCGTAGTAGTGGGAGATACCTTCCGCACGTTTCTGGATTTGCTCGTTGGTGACGATATCGTCGAAGACCATCGCCGGGTCGTTCACGATATTCCGGATGATATGGGTATAGGAGCGCGAGTGAATCGTCTCGGAGAATGCCCAGGTTTCCACCCAGGTTTCCAGTTCCGGAATCGAAATCAGCGGCAGCAGGGCGACGTTCGGGCTACGGCCCTGAATAGAGTCCAGCAGCGTCTGATACTTCAGGTTGCTGATGAAGATATGTTTTTCGTGGTCCGGCAGCGCCTGGTAGTCGATACGATCGCGGGAGACGTCAACTTCTTCCGGGCGCCAGAAGAAGGAGAGCTGTTTTTCGATCAGCTTTTCGAAGATGTCATATTTTTGCTGATCGTAACGGGCGACGTTAACCGGCTGGCCAAAAAACATCGGCTCAAGCAGTTGATCGTTTTTCGTCTGTGAAAAAGTGGTGTATGCCATGAGTGGGGATCCTGTCCTGGAATTATATGCCGGGTGGCGCTTCGCTAACCCGGCCTACAATAGACCGTAGGCCCGGCGAGCAACGCGCCGCCGGGCAATATTATCAAATCTTACATGCGCCGCTTTCGCAGCCATCGTCCTGGATGGACGGCGCCAGATCGTCCTGGGCATCTTCCGCGCCATCACGGGTGTTGTGATAGTACAGAGTTTTTACGCCGAATTTATAGGCATTGAGCAAGTCTTTCAGCAACTGCTGCATCGGCACTTTTCCAGACTGGAAACGCGTCGGGTCATAGTTGGTGTTGGCCGAAATCGACTGGTCGATAAACTTCTGCATGATGCCCACCAGCTGCAGGTAGCCGTCATTGTTCGGCATTTCCCACAGCAGCTCGTAGCTGCCCTGCAGTTTTTCGTAGTCCGGCACCACCTGACGCAGAATGCCGTCTTTCGAGGCTTTAATGCTGACATGTCCCCGCGGCGGCTCAATGCCATTGGTGGCGTTGGAGATCTGCGAAGAGGTCTCAGACGGCATCAGCGCGGAGAGCGTGGAGTTACGCAGGCCGTGCTCTTTAATGGATTCGCGCAGCGCTTCCCAGTCGTAATGCAGCGACTCGCTAACAATCGCATCGAGATCCTTTTTATAGGTATCGATCGGCAGCACGCCCTGAGCATAGGTGGTCTCGTTGAACCACGGGCACGCGCCCTGTTCAATGGCCAGCTCATTTGAGGCTTTCAGCAGGTAATACTGAATCGCTTCAAAGGTTTTATGCGTCAGGTTGTTGGCGCTGCCGTCGGAGTAGCGTTTACCGTGCTTCGCCAGGTAGTAGGCGAAGTTGATCACGCCGATACCCAGGGTACGGCGGCCCATTGCGCCGCGTTTCGCCGCCAGAATCGGGTAGTCCTGATAATCCAGCAGCGCATCCAGCGCACGTACCGCCAGTACCGCCAGCTCTTCCAGCTCGTCGAGGCTCTCAATGGCGCCCAGGTTAAAGGCCGACAGCGTACACAGCGCGATTTCACCGTTTTCGTCGTTAACGTCATCCAGCGGTTTGGTCGGCAGCGCGATTTCCAGACACAGGTTGGACTGGCGAACCGGCGCGACAACCGGGTCAAACGGGCTGTGGGTGTTGCAGTGGTCAACGTTCTGGATGTAGATACGGCCGGTGGAAGCACGCTCCTGCATCATCAGTGAGAACAGCTCAACCGCTTTGATGCGCTGCTTGCGAATGCTGTCGTCTTTTTCGTACAGGGTGTACAGACGTTCGAATTCGTCCTGATCGGCGAAGAAGGCATCGTACAGGCCCGGGACGTCGGACGGGCTGAACAGGGTTATGTCTTCACCTTTCAGCAGACGGGTGTACATCAGTTTGTTGATCTGTACGCCGTAGTCCATGTGGCGAACGCGGTTGGCGTCGGTACCACGGTTGTTTTTCAGCACCAGCAGGCTTTCGACTTCCAGATGCCACATCGGGTAGAAGAGGGTCGCCGCACCGCCGCGGACGCCGCCCTGGGAGCAGGATTTCACCGCCGTCTGGAAGTGCTTATAGAACGGGATACAGCCGGTGTGGAACGCTTCGCCGCCGCGGATCGGGCTGCCCAGCGCACGAATGCGGCCGGCGTTGATGCCGATACCGGCGCGCTGAGAGACGTATTTCACAATGGCGCTGGAGGTGGCGTTAATAGAATCCAGGCTGTCGCCGCACTCGATCAGCACGCAGGAGCTGAACTGACGGGTCGGGGTACGCACGCCGGACATAATCGGCGTCGGCAGCGAGATTTTGAACGTCGACACCGCGTCATAGAAACGCTTGATGTAGTCCAGACGCGTCTCGCGCGGATAGTTGGAGAACAGACAGGCAGCAACCAGAATGTAGAGGAACTGAGCGCTCTCATAAATTTCACCGGTCACACGGTTCTGCACCAGATATTTGCCTTCCAGCTGCTTAACGGCAGCGTAGGAGAAGCTCATATCGCGATCGTGAACAATGAACGAATCCATCTGCTTGAACTCTTCTTCCGTGTAGTCTTCCAGCAGATGAGTATCGTATTTGCCTTTTTTCACCATCTTCGTGACGTGGTCGTACAGCGCAGGCGGCTCAAACTGACCGTAGGCTTTTTTACGCAGATGGAAGATAGCCAGGCGCGCGGCGAGATACTGATAATCCGGCGCATCGCGGGAGATCAGGTCCGCGGCTGCCTTAATGATGGTTTCGTGGATATCGGCGGTTTTGATGCCGTCGTAAAACTGAATGTGAGAGCGCAGTTCTACCTGAGAAATCGAAACGTTATTCAGTCCTTCTGCCGCCCAATCCAGTACACGATGGATTTTATCGAGATTAATGCGCTCGGTGCTACCGTCACGCTTTGTCACCAGCAGACTCTGATTCATGTGGATTATACCTGTCCGTGAGAGAAAATATCCCCCGCTTATCCACAGAACGCCGTTGTGACTAACTCTGTGGATAAATACTATATGTAGGGGGTTGTAGATAAAAGAAACGCTATATGGTGAGTATTTTAGTAAGGATTCTTTTGAGTACAAGGGTTGATTTTGACGTTAATTTGAGGTTGCGTAAGCGTAATAATCGTGAAGTCCACGTCGTATAAGGCCTGGCGGAGATGTCAATAAACTGGAAAATAAAAATGAAAATTTGATCGAGTGCTGATTTCTTCGACGGATATAAAAATTACGCGGCTTGATGCCGCGCAATCATCAGATCATCATTATATGAAAAACTGCGCTGGTTATGCGCTTTTCGCGGTTGTATGCAACATATAGTTAACATCTACGCCCGGCGCCAGCTTGAAGGTGTTGGTCAGCGGATTGTAGTGCAGGCCGATAATATGCTGCTCTTTCAGAGTAGTCTGATCCACCCAGCCGATCAGCTCCGCCGGCTTAATGAATTTTTTCACGTCATGAGTGCCTTTAGGCACCATTTTCATCACGTACTCCGCGCCGACCACCGCCATCAGCCACGCTTTACCGTTGCGGTTAATGGTCGAGAAGAAGACCTGGCCGCCGGGCTTCACCAGCCGTGCGCAGGCGTGAACCACCGATTGCGGGTCCGGAACGTGCTCCAGCATCTCCATGCAGGTCACCACATCGTACTGGCCGGCGTGCTTCGCCGCGTGCTCTTCTACCGTCTCCTGGACATAGTCGACCTGAACGCCGCTTTCCAGCGCGTGCAGCTTCGCCACCTGTAGCGGTTCAAAACCCATGTCGAGCCCGGTTACCGTTGCGCCTTCACGCGCCATGCTCTCGGCAAGGATGCCGCCGCCGCAGCCAACATCAAGGACCTTTTTGCCAAACAGGCCGCCAGAGCGCTCCGCAATATAGCCAAGGCGCAGCGGGTTGATGCGATGTAAGGGCTTGAACTCGCCCTCTAAGTCCCACCAGCGCGAGGCGACGGCTTCGAATTTAGCAATTTCATGATGATCAACGTTGTGGGCCACCGGCTGTTTTTCGGCATTCATGGGCGCTTCGACTCCTTTTCTGTTCAGACCGGCGAGTATATCAGGTGACTGGCGTGAATAAACGTCTATCCCCATCGCCTTTTGCCGCGACCGGATGACGCGAATCGGAGCGCCTGTGTTTGCCGCCACGAGGCGGCGCGAAATTCATTGGGTATAGATTTACCCGTATCACCGCGGCTGTGTTATAATTTGCGACCTTTGAATCCGGGATACAGTAGAGGGATAGCGGTTAGATGAGCGACCTTGCGAGAGAAATTACACCGGTCAACATTGAGGAAGAGCTTAAGAGCTCGTATCTGGATTATGCGATGTCGGTCATTGTTGGCCGTGCGCTGCCGGATGTCCGAGATGGCCTGAAACCGGTACACCGTCGCGTACTTTACGCCATGAACGTATTGGGCAATGACTGGAACAAAGCCTATAAAAAATCCGCCCGTGTCGTGGGTGACGTAATCGGTAAATACCACCCTCATGGTGATACCGCCGTTTATGACACCATTGTACGTATGGCGCAGCCATTCTCCTTGCGTTATATGCTGGTCGATGGCCAGGGTAACTTCGGTTCTGTCGATGGCGACTCCGCCGCAGCGATGCGTTATACGGAAATCCGTATGTCGAAAATCGCCCACGAGCTGATGGCCGACCTGGAAAAAGAGACGGTTGATTTTGTCGACAACTATGACGGCACGGAACGTATCCCTGACGTCATGCCGACGAAAATCCCTAACCTGCTGGTGAACGGTTCGTCCGGTATCGCCGTCGGGATGGCAACCAACATTCCGCCGCACAACCTGACGGAAGTGATCAACGGCTGCCTGGCTTATATCGACGATGAAAATATCTCCGTTGAAGGGCTGATGGAGCATATCCCGGGGCCGGACTTCCCGACCGCCGCCATTATTAATGGTCGTCGTGGTATTGAGGAAGCGTACCGCACCGGTCGTGGCAAAATTTATATTCGCGCCCGCGCAGAGGTGGAAACCGATGCGAAAACGGGTCGTGAAACCATCATCGTGCACGAAATTCCGTATCAGGTGAACAAAGCGCGTCTGATCGAGAAAATTGCCGAGCTGGTGAAAGACAAACGCGTTGAAGGCATCAGCGCGCTGCGTGACGAGTCTGATAAAGACGGGATGCGCATCGTGATTGAAGTGAAACGCGATGCGGTGGGCGAAGTGGTTCTCAACAACCTCTACTCCCAGACGCAACTGCAGGTCTCCTTCGGTATCAACATGGTTGCGCTGCACCATGGTCAGCCGAAGATCATGAACCTGAAAGATATTCTTTCTGCGTTCGTGCGCCACCGCCGTGAAGTGGTGACGCGTCGTACCATTTTCGAACTGCGTAAAGCCCGCGATCGTGCGCATATCCTCGAAGCGCTGGCGATTGCGCTGGCCAACATCGACCCGATCATCGAGCTTATCCGCCGCGCGCCAACGCCTGCGGAAGCGAAAGCGGGTCTGATTGCGCGATCCTGGGATCTGGGCAACGTGGCGGCGATGCTGGAACGTGCCGGTGATGATGCCGCGCGTCCGGAGTGGCTGGAGCCAGAGTTCGGCGTGCGCGACGGTCAATACTATCTGACCGAACAGCAGGCACAGGCTATCCTGGATCTGCGTCTGCAGAAACTGACCGGCCTTGAGCATGAAAAACTGCTTGATGAATACAAAGAGCTGCTGGAACAGATCGCTGAACTGCTGCATATTCTGGGCAGCGCCGATCGTCTGATGGAAGTGATTCGTGAAGAGCTGGAAGCCATGCGCGAACAGTTCGGCGACCCGCGTCGTACCGAAATCACCACCAACACCGCGGATATCAACATCGAAGATCTGATCAACCAGGAAGATGTGGTGGTCACCCTGTCTCACCAGGGCTATGTGAAGTATCAGCCGCTGACCGACTATGAGGCGCAGCGTCGCGGCGGCAAAGGTAAATCGGCTGCACGTATTAAAGAAGAAGACTTTATCGACCGCCTGCTGGTGGCTAATACCCATGACACGATCCTCTGCTTCTCCAGCCGTGGTCGTCTGTACTGGATGAAGGTCTATCAGCTGCCGGAAGCCAGCCGTGGCGCGCGCGGGCGTCCAATCGTCAACCTGCTGCCGCTGGAAGCCAACGAACGTATCACCGCCATTCTGCCGGTACGCGAATACGAAGAAGGCGTGAACGTCTTTATGGCGACCGCCAGCGGTACCGTGAAGAAAACCGCGCTGACCGAGTTCAGCCGTCCGCGTTCTGCCGGGATCATCGCGGTGAACCTGAACGAAGGCGACGAGCTGATTGGCGTTGACCTGACGAACGGGAATGATGAAGCGATGCTGTTCTCAGCCGCCGGTAAAGTGGTGCGCTTTAAAGAGAGCGCGGTCCGTGCCATGGGCCGTACCGCAACCGGCGTTCGCGGCATCAAGCTGGCGGGTGACGATAAAGTGGTTTCGCTTATCATCCCACGCGGCGAAGGCGCTATCCTGACCGTCACGCAGAATGGTTACGGTAAACGTACCGCGGCGGCAGAGTATCCGACGAAGTCCCGTGCCACGCAGGGCGTTATCTCGATTAAGGTCACCGAGCGTAACGGTTCCGTGGTCGGCGCCGTGCAGGTTGATGATTGCGATCAGATAATGATGATCACCGATGCGGGCACGCTGGTGCGTACGCGCGTTTCGGAAGTCAGCATCGTCGGTCGTAACACGCAGGGCGTTATTCTGATCCGTACCGCGGAAGATGAAAACGTCGTGGGCCTGCAGCGCGTAGCCGAACCGGTTGATGATGAAGAGCTGGATGCCATCGACGGCAGCGTAGCGGAAGGCGACGACGAGATCGCGCCGGAAACTGACGCTGACGCGGATGATGACGCTGGCGAAGATGAAGAATAATCTGCGCTAGTGGTGCGAAAAGGGCCGGGAGATACCCCGGCCCTTTTTATTGCTACGCAGTGCTTTATCCGAGGCGAAATCCAGAGAGTATAACGTTGCGACGAAACGTGTTTACCGCTACCTTAACCCCATTCTGTTGAGTCCTTGACGGCCGAGTATCGCCACATTGAAATATCTTGCCTCTTTTCATACCACGCTAAAGGTTTCACGCTACCTGTTCAGGGCGCTGGCGGTACTGCTCTGGATGCTGATCGCTTTCGTTTCCGTGTTCTATATCGTCAACGCCCTGCATGACCGGGAGTCGGAAATCCGCCAGGAATTTAACCTCAATGCCGATCAGGCGCAGCGTTATATCCAGCGGACCGCGGATGTGATTAAAGAGCTGAAATACGTGGCGGGCAACCGTCCGAGCGGCGGCGAGGGAGGGGCCACTGCGGTTCCGAACGGCAACATCGCCGTTCCAGATTTCGAGCCGCTGTACGCCGATTCTGATTGCGGGGCGATGGGGGCCACCTGGCGTAACTCCCTGCAGTCGCTGGCGTGGTTTATGCGCTACTGGCGCGATAACTTTTCCGCGACCTATGATCTCAACCGCATCTTCCTCATTGGCAGCGATAATTTGTGTATGGCCAACTTTGGCCTGCGGGAAATGCCGCTGGAGCGCGATCAGGCGCTGAAAGTGCTGCACCAGCGGATTGAGCAGTACCGCGATGCGCCGCAAAACGAGCGCGGCAACAACCTGTTCTGGATAAGTCAGGGCATGCGTCCGGGCGTGGGCTATTTTTACGCGCTGACGCCGGTGTATATGGCAAACCGCCTGCAGGCGCTGCTGGGCGTTGAGCAGACCATTCGTATGGAGAGCTTCTTTACGCCGGGCAGCCTGCCAATGAGCGTCACGATTCTTGATGACAACGGACAGCCGCTTATTTCTCTTGCCGGGCAGGAGAACAAAATCAAGGGCGACGCCCGCTGGATGCAGGAGCGGATCTGGTTTGGCTACACCGCGGGTTTCCGCGAGCTGGCGCTGAAGAAGAGCCTGCCGCCGTCGTCGTTAAGCATTGTCTATTCCGTGTCGGTCGATCAGGTGCTCGAACGTATCCGGATGCTGATTATCAACGCGATTATCCTGAATATCCTGACCGGGGTTATCCTGTTTGCCCTGGCGCGGATGTATGAGCGGCGAATCTTTATCCCGGCGGAAAATGATGCCCAGCGTCTGGAAGAGCATGAGCAGTTCAACCGTAAAATCGTCGCCTCGGCGCCGGTGGGGATTTGTATCCTGCGCACCCTCGATGGCACCAATATTCTGAGCAACGAACTGGCGCACAACTACCTCAATATGCTGACCCATGAGGACCGACAGCGGTTAACGCAGATTATTTGCGGCCAGCAGGTCAACTTCGTGGATGTGCTGACCAGCAACAACACCAACCTGCAGATTAGCTTCGTGCATTCGCGCTATCGCAATGAAAACGTCGCGATTTGCGTGCTGGTCGACGTCAGCGCCCGCGTCAAGATGGAAGAGTCGTTGCAGGAGATGGCGCAGGCCGCGGAGCAGGCCAGCCAGTCGAAATCCATGTTCCTCGCCACCGTCAGCCATGAGCTGCGAACGCCGCTGTACGGGATTATCGGTAACCTCGACCTGCTGCAAACCAAAGAGCTGCCTAAAGGGGTAGACAGGCTGGTCACGGCGATGAATAACTCTTCGAGCCTGCTGCTGAAAATTATCAGCGATATCCTCGATTTCTCAAAAATCGAATCCGAGCAGCTGAAAATCGAACCCGGTGAGTTTTCGCCGCGTGAGGTGATGAACCATATCTCCGCTAACTATTTACCGCTGGTGGTGCGTAAACAGCTGGGGCTGTACTGCTTTATCGAGCCTGACGTTCCGCAGCTGATGTCCGGCGATCCGATGCGTTTGCAGCAGGTCATTTCTAACCTGCTGAGCAACGCCATTAAGTTTACCGATACCGGCTGTATCGTCCTGCACGTGCAGTGCGCCGGGGATTACCTGCAAATTAGCGTGCGCGATACAGGCGAGGGGATCCCGGCAAAAGAGGTGGTGCGCCTGTTTGATCCGTTCTTCCAGGTGGGGACCGGCGTACAGCGCAACTTCCAGGGCACCGGACTGGGGCTGGCGATCTGTGAAAAGCTGATCAGCATGATGGACGGCGATATTGCCGTTGAAACCGAACCGGGAATGGGCAGCCGCTTTACCATTCGTATTCCGCTGTACGGTGTGCAAAACCGCCCGCCGCTGGTGATTGAAGGTCTGGCGGGTAAATGCTGCTGGCTGGCTATCCGCAATACCTCCTTGGCACTGTTTGTCGAGTCGCTGCTCAAGCATCACGGTCTGCAGAGCCAAATCTATGACGGGCAACAGCCAGGGGCTGATGATATTTTGCTGACCGATGATGAGGATCAGCAGGACATGCGCTGGCAGGGGAGTGCGGCGGTGATTTTCTGTCGCCGCCATATCGGTATTCCGCTGGAACGCGCGCCTGGCGAGTGGGTACACAGCGTGACGACACCGCACGAACTGCTGCCGCTACTGGGACGTATCTTGCGCATTGCGGTGACGACCACCGAACACGGCCCGGCGCTCAGCGCGCCGGAAACCCAGGTCGCCAGCAATGACGATATGATGATCCTGGTGGTGGACGACCACCCGATTAATCGCCGGCTACTGGCCGACCAGCTTGGCTCGCTCGGATATCAGTGCGTGACGGCGAACGATGGGGTCGATGCGCTGGGCGTGCTGAGTAAACAGCATATCGACATTGTGCTGAGCGATGTCAACATGCCGAATATGGATGGCTATCGCCTGACGCAACGTATCCGCGAGCTGGGAATGACCCTGCCGGTCATCGGGGTGACCGCCAACGCGCTGGCTGAGGAGAAACAGCGCTGTCTGGAGTCGGGGATGGATAACTGTCTGTCTAAACCGGTAACGCTCGATATTATCAAGCAGACGCTGGCAATCTACGCCGCGCGGGTGCGTAAAGAACGTCAGGAACAGGAATAGGGCAGGAAACCGCTGTGGACTTGCCCGGATAAGGCGCGGCGCCGTTATCCGGGCTGGAAGCGTTACTCTTTGTCAGTGGCGCTCAGAGAAACGGAAGACAGGTAGTTCAGCAGCGCGATATCGTTTTCCACGCCCAGTTTCATCATCGCCGATTTCTTCTGGCTACTGATGGTTTTAATGCTGCGGTTCAGTTTTTTGGCAATCTCGGTCACGAGAAAACCTTCGGCGAACAGGCGCAGCACTTCGCTCTCTTTCGGCGACAGGCGCTTGTCGCCGTAACCGCTGGCGCTGATTTTTTCCAGCAGGCGCGAAACGCTTTCCGGAGTGAATTTTTTGCCTTTCTGCAGTGCCGCCAGCGCTTTGGGCAGATCGGTCGGGGCGCCTTGTTTCAGCACGATCCCTTCGATATCCAGATCCAGCACTGCGCTCAGGATAGCCGGATTGTTGTTCATCGTCAGAACGATGATAGACAGATCCGGGAAATGGCGTTTGATGTATTTGATCAACGTGATCCCGTCGCCGTATTTATCGCCCGGCATCGACAGGTCGGTAATCAAAACGTGTGCGTCTAACTTAGGAAGATTATTGATAAGTGCCGTTGAATCTTCAAATTCGCCGACCACGTTGACCCATTCGATTTGCTCAAGGGATTTACGAATACCGAACAGTACGATCGGGTGGTCATCGGCAATAATTACGTTCATAGTGTTCATGTATTAGGCTACCTTGCTACAGCAAGCTCTTGACGTAAACGTCAATGTCGCTGATATATTTTTCTATGCCTTGCGCATCTTTCTCGCGAATCAGATGCTCAAGCGTTTCACATAACTGTTTGCCGGGTATCAGATTAAGCATAGCAAACGCCCCTTTGAGGCGGTGCGCTGTCTGGGCCAGCGCAGCTAAGTCGCTCGTTGCCAGTTCAGTATACAGCCTCTTAACATCATCCGGAACTGTGTCGGCAAACAGTGCGTAATAGCCGTTGGCATGGAGTTCGGCGTTACTTTCGCTTCCCGCAGAGGTGGCTTGCCCCTCTTCCTGCGCCAGTTGCTGTTCAATCAGTTGCAGAATCGCTTCCTGCATCGCTGTGCTGATATTAAAATTGACACGCAGCTGGCCTGGGCCAATTTTGCGTATCCCGACCTCATCATCGCTTAAAAGCAAGCCCGAAGCAGTAAGATTAGACGGATTATCCGTTAAAAAGAGATCGTATTGTTGACTTGTCAGCCTTTCATCCGGCGTGATGCAGGTTGCTCCCCAGCTTTCGAGCTGGCGCACCACAATCCGCCGGACCTCATTGGCGGTAATATCCAGCATCACCACGACATCATCCAGCAGATGTTCGCCGGAGTTGCTCTCTTCTTCGCTGGCCGGCATTTTGAGATGCAGCGAATAGCGGGTTCCCAGCGACTCGCGCGCCTTGATATTCATCTGACCGCCAAGCCTGCGCGTCAGGCGATCGCAGAGCCAGAAGGTGAGGGCGTTGGCTTTCCCATACCGATCGGACTGGGTCTCGTTAAGGAACGGGAAGTGCATATTGTCGATTTCGTTGCCGGAAACGCCGTTGCCGGTATCGAGAATACGGAAAGTCAGCCGGTCGTCTGCGGGCTCGTCTTTACTCACTTCGAGCGTGATTTTGCCCATTTGCGTCGTGGTCACCGAGTATTGAATGAGCAACAGCAGCGTACGGCGCAGCGCATCGCGATCGCCATAGCGCTGTTCATTGGCCGGCAGCGCATTGTTCATCAGCAGCTGCAGACCTTTACGTTTAATGCTCGGCAATACTTCAGGCACCACTTCATCGATCAGCTCCTGAATGGAGAACCGCACTGGATTGCTTTTCCAGCTATCGCTCTCCAGCAGGTTCGCCAGCTGAATTTCATCAATCAGCTGTACCAGCTGGTCCGCATGCTGCGCAAGCTGGAGGCTTTGGGCAATACCCATGGCTGCCGCTTCTTCGGCCAGGCTCTGCGCCGGCTGTTTTAAGGCGCTGCCGATATGCTGCATAAATGCCATGCGCCCCTGCTGGTTTTTCTCATACAGACGCTGGGCCTGTTTCAGTTTTTTATTGACCAGCACTTCCCGGTCCTGATCGCGAATAATGAAGATCTGCGTGCGCGGCGCAACCTGGCTGCGATACTGACGGATTTCATACAGTTCGTTGTTGATAGTCGCCTGAATCACTCCCTGATGCTGATCGGCCATGTTGGTGATGTTTTGCAGATTCAGATGCGGCAGGAGATGATCGGCAATCGGGTTGCTGATAATCGTGCGGTTGGCTTCCTGATCGTGGACCAGCAGCCCCAGCGGCAGCAGCGAGACTATCTCTTCGTTAATGGCGCGCAGGGTGCGCAATTCGCTATTGGCCGCGGAAGAGACGGCGGTGCCGCTCTGACGGCTGCGGCCATTGTAATGGCGAAACGTCGTGAAGCCGAACAGCGTTAAAGCCAGCAGACCGATGATCAGCAGCAGCGGCAGGAGAACATTCTGCAGGGATTCCAGCAGCATAGAACCGAAGGGAACCACCCAGATCAGACGCATCCCAGTGGTGCTGATGCTGGTGATGATCTCAATCCGTGCCCCGTTAAAGTCGATATTGACGCTATCGGCGGTCTCTTTTTCCGGGTTAGTGACCGTGTTTTGCGCCGGGTCGGGTTCAATACGGAAATTATCCAGCGGCATGCCGGGCGGAATCAGGTCATTTATCGGCAGGTCAAAGGCAACAACGGTCGCCAGATGGCCCGGCTGGTTAAAGGTGGTGCGCAGGGTGAAATAGTGGCCATTCTGCCAGGAGAGGCGGCGCAGAGAGGAAAAGGTTTCCCGCTCGTCCAGGGTGTTGGCCTGCAGCAGCATCTCCGCGCGGCGGGATTCGACCACGCTGGTAATCGTTGACTCTTTAAAGCTGGATGACAGGTCTTTCAGCGGCAGCGTCGACACCAGGATCAGGCTGTTATCCAGACCATTCAGATAGTACATCGACCAGGGGATGGTTTCCGCCCCCCACAAGATGTCGAGGTAGCTGGACATTTTCTGCGTCATCTCGAGGGTCGCGCTGTCGTGCGAACCAAAGATCAGCGCTTCGGTTTTCCGCCGCGGTTTTTCCAGGTAGTAAACATCCTGCTTCAAACGCGTTTCTTGCAGGCCATCGCCGGCGTTGCTGGAAGGGGTGGCGGCGATATTGTCGTAAATCTGCCAGGTTGCGTAGCGCCAGGTATCGATGCGTTTATGCAGCGCGTGGCTGACATCAATGACCTGATAGCTTTTATCTTTTAGCCAGGTATTGACCGCGCTTTGGATCATAACCCCCATCGTCGCCAGCAGGACGATGACCATTAAAATGAAGAAGCGGGTGATGCTGCCTGGCATCAGAGAGAATTTTTTCTGGGTCATCGTGTGAGAGAGCGACTCATCAAGGTTTGTAAGCAGGGCATCGCCCCAGGTAGCTGCTAGCAGAGTGAATACGCTACTCAGTATAAAGGCTAATTTATCAAATCCATACTACAGATTGCGGCTCGCCAGTTTTTTTTAAGCGTAAGAATTATCTCAAAAAGATCTGACGCCAGAAGATGTACAGCCCGGCGAGATTTGTACAATTACTTACCTGTCGTGGGCAATAAATAGCACTAAATAACAAGAAATTATCTGGATAAGACTTTACTCACCCGTAAGGTGATTGATTAATAAACGTTATTTTTTTTCGTGAATATCACAGGATAATTAAGGTTATGTAAAGAAGGGTAAAAAAAAACCGAATGCGAGGCATCCGGTTGAAATAGGGGTAAACAGACATTCAGAACTGAATGACGGTAATAAATAAAGTTAATGATGATAGCGTAAGTTATTCTAGTCGCCGGGGGTGATTTTGTTTTGTCATTCAGTGCTATACATGAGTCAACGTGTAACTGCATGAACTTAATAAATAAAATTTATTTTCTTGATTATTAGTGCTTATTTTTTTGCTTTTTAGGGATGAAGAAAAGTTCCCGCCTGTTTACAATTTGAAACATCTTGTGCGCATTTTGAAACACCTTAGAAGTTTTCGTATCATATTCTTGTTGGATTATTCTGCATTTTACAGCACAATGAATATAGCCGACTGATTAGAAGGGTAATCAGTAAGCAGTGGCAATAATAAAAGGCATATAACAAACAGAGGGTTAATAACATGAAAGTTAAAGTACTGTCCCTCCTGGTACCGGCTCTGCTGGTAGCAGGCGCAGCAAATGCGGCTGAAATTTATAACAAAGATGGCAACAAATTAGATCTGTACGGCAAAATCGACGGTCTGCACTATTTCTCTGACGACAAGAGCGTTGACGGCGACCAGACCTACATGCGTTTAGGCGTTAAAGGCGAAACTCAGATCAATAACCAGCTGACCGGCTACGGCCAGTGGGAATACAACGTTCAGGCGAACAACACTGAAAGCTCCAGCAATCAGGCATGGACTCGTCTGGCATTCGCAGGTCTGAAATTCGGCGACGCGGGCTCTTTCGACTACGGTCGTAACTACGGCGTTGTTTACGACGTCACTTCCTGGACCGACGTTCTGCCGGAATTCGGCGGCGACACCTACGGTTCCGACAACTTCCTGCAGTCCCGTGCTAACGGTGTTGCAACCTACCGTAACTCTGACTTCTTCGGTCTGGTTGACGGCCTGAACTTTGCTCTGCAGTACCAGGGTAAAAACGGCAGCGTCAGCGGCGAAGGCGCGACCAACAACGGCCGTGGCTGGAGCAAACAAAACGGCGACGGTTTCGGTACTTCTGTCACTTATAACATCTGGGACGGCATCAGCGCTGGTTTCGCATACGGTCACTCTAAACGTACTGACGATCAGAACGCAGCTGGCCTGCTGGGTAAAGGCGACAATGCTGAAACCTACACCGGCGGCCTGAAATACGACGCGAACAACATCTACCTGGCGACTCAGTACACCCAGACCTACAACGCAACCCGCGCTGGCTCCTTGGGCTTTGCTAACAAAGCACAGAACTTCGAAGTCGCTGCACAGTACCAGTTCGATTTCGGTCTGCGTCCGTCCGTGGCTTACCTGCAGTCTAAAGGTAAGGATCTGGAAGGCTTCGGCGACCAGGATCTCCTGAAATATGTTGATGTTGGCGCGACCTACTACTTCAACAAAAACATGTCCACCTATGTTGATTACAAAATCAACCTGCTGGACGACAACAACTTCACTCGTAGCGCCGGTATCTCTACCGACAACGTGGTTGCTCTGGGCCTGGTTTACCAGTTCTAAGCACGCTGAAGTCTTGAAAAAGGCGCCTCTGGCGCCTTTTTTTATGCCCGGTTTAACCTCGCTGGTGTAATCTTGCTGCCTTAGCAAGAGGAACCTGATTTTATGGATATCACTTTTTTCCGCAGCGCGCTGTTCAGCGTCTGCGTACTGCTTTCCGGCTGCGATTCAGCCACGACCCCCACTACGCCAAAGAGCGCCGCGACGGTACTCGATGGTAAGACGATGGGCACATTCTGGCGGGTCAGCGTCATTGGCATGGATGAAGGCAAAGCCGAGGCGCTGCGACGGAAGGTGCAGGCGCAGCTTGATGCCGACGATCGCCTGCTCTCCACCTGGAAAAACGATTCTGCGCTGATGCGCTTTAACCATGCCGCCACGACCGAGCCGTGGCCGGTCAGCGAGGCGATGGCCGATATTGTCACCCTGTCGCTGCGTATCGGCGCAAAAACCGCGGGCGCCATGGATATTACGGTGGGGCCGCTGGTGAATCTCTGGGGATTTGGCCCCGCCAGGCAACCGGTTAAAACGCCGGATCCTCAGCAGATTGCCGCCGCGAAAGCGCGCACCGGGCTCCAGCATCTGACGGTCATTAACCATGCGGATCGGCAATATCTGCAAAAAGACATCCCGGATCTGTTTGTCGATCTCTCTACCGTTGGCGAAGGCTATGCCGCCGATCATCTGGCTCGTCTGATGGAGCAGGAGGGGATTTCCCGTTACCTGGTTTCGGTCGGCGGAGCGTTGGTCAGCCGGGGGATGAATGCCGACGGGCAGCCGTGGCGAGTGGCCATCCAGAAACCAACCGATCGCGAAAATGCCGTACAGGCGATTGTGGATATCAACGGGCATGGAATCAGCACCTCCGGCAGCTACCGCAACTATTATGAGCTGGACGGCAAACGTATTTCCCACGTTATCGATCCGCAAACCGGCCGGCCTATCGATCATAAACTGGTCTCGGTCACGGTCATCGCCCCGACGGCGCTGGAAGCCGATGGCTGGGATACCGGCCTGATGGTGCTGGGGCCGGAAAGAGCGCAGGAAGTGGTGCGCAAACAGGGGCTGGCGGTCTACATGATCGTTAAAGAGGGCGACGGGTTTAAAACCTGGATGTCGCCGCAGTTCCGCACTTTCCTCGTCGGCGAAAAGAATTAAACCGCAAGATTTCGGGTTTTTTTCATCGGGCGCTGATTCAGACTGACGATACACTTAAAGCAGGAGCCCATGATGAAACCGATAATTGCTGATACCGACGATCGCCGCTGGCAGGCGGTATGCGATCGTGATGCGCGAGCCGATGGTCAGTTTGTCTTTGCCGTCCTGACCACCGGCATCTGCTGCCGCCCGTCCTGCCGTTCGCGGCGAGCGCTGCGGGAGAATGTTCGCTTTTACCCCGGCGTTGAGGCAGCTATCGCCGATGGCTTTCGTCCCTGTAAGCGCTGCCAGCCGGATAAAAGCGATCCGCAGCAGCAGAAGGTGGACAAAGTCACTCGAGCCTGTCGCCTGCTGGAACAGGAATCGCCGGTGACCCTTGAGACGCTGGCGCAGGAGCTGGCGGTCAGCCCCTTTCATTTTCACCGTTTGTTCAAATCCGTCACCGGCATGACACCGAAAGCCTGGCAACAGGCCTGGCGCGCGCGACGTTTGCGCGAAGCGCTGGGGCAGGGTGAAAAAGTGACGCCCGCCGTGTTGGCCGCAGGCTTCCCCGGAGGCAGCAGCTATTATCGCCAGGCGGATGCCGCGCTTGGGATGACCGCCCGCCAGTTTCGCCGCGGCGGTGAGGATACCGACATTATCTATACCGTCGGCGACTGCGCGGTCGGCCGCTGTCTGGTCGCGGAAAGTGAACGGGGGGTCTGCGCCGTTTTACCGGGGGAAGAGGATGCGGCGTTGCTTGATGCGTTATCCCGTCTCTTCCCTCACGCCCGGCTTCTGTCGGGGGATGCGCATTTTTGCCTGCGGGTCTCCCAGGTTTTCGCCCATCTGGACGATCCTCGCCAGGCCATTAATCTGCCGCTGGATCTGCGCGGCACCGCGTTTCAGCTGCGAGTCTGGCAGGCGTTGCGCCAGATCCCGGCAGGAGAAACCCGCAGCTATCGTCAGGTCGCGCAGAGCATTGGTCAACCCCGTGCGGTCAGAGCCGTGGCAGGCGCCTGCGCGGCCAATAAACTGGCAATGGTTATCCCGTGTCATCGGGTCGTCCGCGAGGGCGGGGCGCTCTCAGGCTACCGCTGGGGAACGGCCCGCAAAGCGCAATTGTTGGCCCGGGAAGCGCAAACCGAGGAGAAGTGATGCTCGATTTATTTGCCGATATGCCCCCCTGGCAGGAGCCGCTGGCGCCGGGGGCCACCATTCTGCGGCGTTTCGCCCACCCGCGCGCGGCGGCGTTGCTGCAGGCGATAAAGCAGGTCGCCAGCCGTTCGCCGTTTCGGCAAATGGTGACGCCGGGAGGTTATACCATGTCGGTGGCGATGACCAACTGCGGCAGACTTGGCTGGACCACCGATATGCACGGCTACCTCTATGCCCCTGACGATCCGCTAACCAGCGAGGCCTGGCCGCCGATGCCGGCGATCTTTCGCGAACTGGCGGCGGAAGCGGCGTCTGCCGGCGGCTATCCTCATTTTGCCCCCGACGCCTGTCTGATCAACCGCTACCTGCCGGGGGCCAAGCTATCGCTACATCAGGATAAAGATGAACGCGATCTGCGGGCGCCTATCGTTTCAGTGTCGCTGGGGCTGCCCGCCGTGTTCCAGTTTGGCGGTCTGCGGCGCAACGATCCGCTGCAGCGCGTGCTGCTGGAGCATGGCGATGTGGTGGTCTGGGGCGGGGAATCACGCCTGTTTTACCACGGTATCCAACCGCTGAAAGAGGGCGACCATCCGCAAACCGGCGCCTGTCGTTACAATCTCACCTTCCGTCTGGCTGGCGGCAGAGAATAAAAATAAGAATTATTCTTGATGTCATGGGCGAGCCGTTTAAACTGCTGGCTGTTTTGCTTGCCCGGATTGTGTGTTATGGAACTTGTGCTGCTTGTCTGGCGCCAGTATCGCTGGCCGTTTATCTCCGTCATGGCCCTGAGTCTGCTCAGCGCGGCGCTGGGAATCGGGCTTATCGCCTTTATTAATCTGCGTCTGATGACCGTGGTCGATACCTCGCTGGCGGTGCTGCCGGAGTTTCTCGGTTTATTGCTGCTGCTGATGGTCGTGACGCTGAGTTCCCAACTGGCCCTGACCACGCTGGGACACCATTTTGTCTTCCGCCTGCGCGGCGAATTTATCAAGCGCATCCTTGATAGCCAAATCGAAAAGGTCGAGAAGAGCGGCAGCGCGTCGCTACTTGCCGGCTTAACCAGCGACATTCGCAATATCACCATCGCTTTTGTGCGCCTGCCGGAGCTGGTGCAGGGGATTATCCTGACCTTTGGTTCCGCCGCCTATCTGGCGTGGCTGTCGGGCAAAATGATGATGGTCACCGCGCTGTGGATGGCGCTGACCATCTGGGGCGGGTTTGTGCTGGTGGCTCGCGTCTACAGGCATATGGCGACACTGCGGGAAACGGAAGACAAGCTGTACCACGACTACCAGACGGTGCTGGAGGGGCGCAAAGAGTTAACCCTTAACCGGGAACGCGCGGAATACGTGTTTAATCAGCTTTATCTGCCGGATGCCCGCGAATATCGTCACCATATTATCCGCGCCGATACGTTCCATCTCAGCGCGGTGAACTGGTCGAATATTATGATGCTGGGGGCCATCGGACTGGTGTTCTGGATGGCAAACAGCCTCGGCTGGGCGAATACCGCGGTGGCGGCGACCTACTCGCTGACCCTGTTGTTCCTGCGCACGCCGCTGCTGTCGGCGGTCGGAGCGCTGCCGACGTTGCTCAGCGCCCAGGTGGCGTTCAACAAGCTGAACACTTTCTCTCTGGCAGTCTATCGCGCCGACTTCCCTCGGCCGGAACCACATCCACGCTGGCAGACCCTGGAACTGCGCGACGTCTGCTTCCACTATCCGGATAACAGCTTTGCCGTCGGGCCGATTAATCTGACCCTGCAGCGCGGCGAGCTGGTGTTTTTAATTGGCGGCAACGGCAGCGGTAAATCGACGCTGGCGATGTTGCTGACCGGGTTGTACCAACCAGCCTGCGGGCAGATTCTGCTCGATGGTCAGCCCCTGGCGGCGGATAAGCCCGAAGAGTACCGCCAGCTTTTTTCGGCAGTCTTTACCGATGTCTGGCTGTTCGACAGGCTGCTGGGGCCCGGCGGCAAAGCGGCAGATCCCGCGCTGGTCGGCCAGTGGATGGGTTACCTGAAAATGACGCATAAGCTGCAGCTGGATAACGGCCGGATTGTCGATTTGAAGCTGTCGAAAGGGCAGAAAAAACGCGTTGCGCTGCTGCTGGCGCTGGCGGAGGAGCGGGATATCATCCTGCTTGACGAGTGGGCGGCGGATCAGGACCCGCATTTTCGTCGCGAGTTTTACCAGCTGCTGCTGCCGCTGATGCAGCAAATGGGGAAAACCGTTTTCGCCATTAGCCATGACGATCATTATTTCCAGCATGCCGACCGCCTGCTGGAGATGCGCAGCGGCCAGTTGACGGAGCTGACGGGAGAAGAGCGCGAGCTGGCGACCCGGGATGCGGTGGCCCGTACCGCCTGATTGAGCGCGTCGTCGGCTCACCGGCGGCGCGATTGTTGATTTTTCCGCCGCCTGAACGGAGCGACGGTTATTTTTCTCCCTCCCCGCGCTATGCTTATGGCTCCTGGCCTGCCACATGTTCTCAAAAGGATTGCCTGACCGATGTCCGTTTCGCATAAAAAAAGCGCCAGATTACGTGATGAAGAGCGCGCCCGCCTGATCTGGCTACTGGCCACCGATAAAGCCGTGACCTCGGCGCTGCTGGGAAAATTAACGCTGGCTGAACGCTATGACGACGGCACGCTGGCTGACGATCTGGCGGAGGTCGAGGTGCTGGTCTCCCACCTGCCGCCGCCGGACCTCGCCGATGCCCTCGAAGCGCTGCCGTACGACGGGCGTAATGCGCTCTGGCAGCTGGTCAGCAATGATAAACGCGGCGAGGTGTTGCTCGAGGCATCGGAAAACGTCTGGGGCGATCTCATCGATAAGATGAGCGACCACGAGCTGCTCGATGCCCTGCAAACCCTGGATATTGACGAACAGGTCTATCTGGTTCAGCACCTGCCGCGCAACCTGACCGGACGCCTGCTGGCGACGATGCCGCCGGATAAGCGCGCGCGCGTCCGCCAGATGATGCGCTACGCCGATAATACCGTCGGGGCAATCATGGAGTTCGAAGTGATTGTCGTGCGCCCGGAAATGACGCTGGCGGCGGTACAGCGCTACCTGCGGCGGCTGGGCAAAATGCCGGAGAACACCGATAAGCTGTTTGTGACCACCCGCAATAAGCTCCTGCTGGGTGAACTCCAGCTGCAAACGATTCTGCTCAATGATGCGCAAAAACGGGTCGGCGACGTCATGGAAGGGGACCCGGTGACGTTCCAGCCGCACGAAGAGGCCGAAAAGGTGGCGCGTACCTTTGAACGTGACGACCTGATCAGCGCCGCGGTGATTGACGCGGAAGGGAAGCTGATGGGGCGTCTGACCATCGATGAGATTGTTGACGTCGTCTATGAAGAGACGGACAGCGATCTGCGCGGCATGGGCGGCCTGAGCAGCGAAGAAGATGTCTTTGCTCCGGTCAGTAAAGCGGTGAAGACCCGTTGGGCGTGGCTGGCGGTCAATCTGTGCACCGCCTTTATCGCCTCGCGAGTGATAGACGGCTTTGAACACACCATTTCACAGCTGGTGGCGCTGGCCTCGCTGATGCCGATCGTCGCCGGGATCGGCGGCAACACCGGCAATCAGACGATCACTATGATCGTGCGCGCGATGGCGTTACAGCACATCCAGCCCGGCAGCTTTTCATTTCTGATCATGCGTGAAATGGGCGTCGCGTTGATTAACGGTCTGGTATGGGGCGGGATCATGGGGGCGATCACCTGGTGGTTGTATCAGGACCCGCAGCTGGGTGGCGTGATGACGCTGGCGATGATGCTGAATCTGCTGATGGCCGCGATGATGGGGGTGATCATCCCGATGGTGATGGTCAAACTGGGGCGCGATCCGGCGGTCGGCTCCAGCGTGATGATCACCGCTATCACCGACACCGGCGGTTTCTTTATTTTTCTCGGTCTGGCGACGATATTTCTGATGTAAGCGCCGGTCTGTTGCGCAGGCGGCGAGGAATCAGCGCCATCACCACCAGCCCGGCCAGAACGCCAATAGCCAGATTGCTGGTCCCGACCGTCGCGGCGACGGTCGCCAGCATGACCAGCGTTTCCGGCCACGGATGACGCGCCACTTCCGTCGGACGAACGCTATGCCAGCTGAAGGTCCTGGCCGCCACGATAACCATCACTGCGGCCAGCACCACCATCGGAATTTTCGCCATCACGTCACTCAGCGCGGTCACCAGCAGCAGCAGGACGAGGCCTGCCGCAACGGTTGAGACGCGACTTCGGCCCTTGCCCATTTCGACGTTAACGATGGTCTGCCCGATCATCGCGCAGCCGGCGATGCCGCCGTAGAGTCCGGCGAGAATATTGGCAATGCCCAGTCCGGTACTCTCGCGCGCTTTGCTGGATGGCGTGTGGGTCAGATCATCCACGAGTTTCGCCGTCAGCAGCGATTCCAGCAGCCCAACGAAGGCGATACTCAACGCGCAGGGCCAGATAATGTTCAGCGTGTGCAGATCGAGCGGTACCAGCAGAGCGGTCAGCCCAGGCAGCCCGCCGCTCATGCTGCCTGCATCACCAACGGTGGGCAACAGCTGGCCGGTGGTGACGGTAAACAGCGTCAGCAGGATGATGGCGATCAGCGGCGAAGGGATGGCTTTGATATAGCGCGGCGCCCACAGCACAATCAGCAGCGTCAGTACAAACAGGCCGAGGATCAGCGGCTGGCTGCTCCAGAAATGCGGCACCTGGGCAAAGAAGATCAGTATCCCCAGCGCATTCACAAAACCGGTCATCACCGATTGAGGAATAAAGCGCATCAGCCGGGCCATGCCGCACAACCCAAACAAAATTTGAATAATGCCAGCCAGAATGACAGCGGGCAGGATATACCCGACGCCGTGCTGATGCACCATCGGACCAATCACCAGCGCCACCGACCCCGCCGCCGCGGTGACCATGGCCGGTCTGCCGCCGAGCACCGACATCGCCAGACAGAGCACGACGGACGCAATCAGGCTGACTTTCGGATCCACCCCGGCAATCACCGAGAAGGAGATAACCTCTGGAATCAGGGCCAGCGCGGTGAGGACGCCAGCCAGCGTTTCGCGGGCCAGCAGTGACGGCGAGCGTAATACGTGGCGAGGCGCGCCGTTTGAAGCGGGTGGGGTGTGGTTGGGGGCCTGATGCATACGCGTTTCGCTGGTAGATAAAAGCCGGAGCCACGAGCCTGAGCTTGTGTGCGGTCTGTCACAAAACAGGGGATGATAGCGCGTGGACGGGGCATATACCAGTACAAAATATGATTTGACGTACACATTTATTAAACATTTTTATAACGGATCTCAAAACTCAACTTAAAATTTAAACAATATTTAATTTTTTGATCTTCGGTGTTACCTTGATTCTTGATAATCGTTTCACCTGCGCTAAATAAAAAGCGAGTAAAGTAAGGCTCAAATCCAATGAAGAAAAAGATGGCCGTACCCAGCTCACCGGCGGTTGGTTCAAATACACCTCGGACCAACACCCGCCATGAGCAAGAGACGGATGTATTGTTGATCGGCGGCGGCATCATGAGCGCCACGTTGGGAACCTGGCTTCAGGAACTTGAGCCGGACTGGTCTATTACCATGGTCGAGCAGATGTCGAGCGTGGCAGAAGAGAGCTCGAACGGCTGGAACAATGCGGGTACCGGCCATGCGGCTTTGATGGAGCTGAACTACACGCCGCAAACCGCCAGCGGGATTAACATCGATAAAGCGGTCGATATCAACGAATCCTTCCAAATCTCGCGGCAATTTTGGGCGCACCAGGTGACACGCGGCATACTCAGTAAGCCGAAATCGTTTATTAACAGCGTACCGCACATGAGTTTTGTGTGGGGCGAAGACAATGTGAATTTCCTGCGCGCGCGTTATGCGGCGCTGCAGCAAAGTGAGCTGTTCCGCGGGATTCGCTATTCTGAAGATCATCAGCAGATCAAAGAGTGGGCGCCGCTGGTGATGGAAGGGCGCGATCCGCAGCAAAAAGTGGCCGCGACCCGCACCGAAGTCGGGACCGACGTCAACTACGGGGAAATCACCCGTCAGCTGATTGCCGGACTGCAGACCCACGATAACTTCTCTTTGCAGCTTGGTACCGTCGTGCGTCGCTTTAAGCGCAACGCGGACAAGAGCTGGACGGTCACCCTGGCCGATGCCGATAATCGTCGCCAGAAGCGGGTGATTAAAGCCAAATTTATCTTTATTGGCGCCGGTGGAGCCGCGCTGACGCTGTTGCAGGAAACCGGTATTCCTCAGGCGAAAGAGTACGCGGGCTTCCCGGTGGGCGGTCAGTTCCTGGTGTGTGAAAACCCGGAGGTGGTTAACCATCATCTGGCGAAAGTTTATGGTCAGGCTGAAGTGGGCGCGCCGCCGATGTCGGTCCCGCATATCGATACGCGGATTATCGATGGCAAGCGGGTGGTACTGTTCGGGCCATTCGCCACCTTCTCGACCCGCTTCCTGAAAAACGGTTCGCTGTGGGATCTGCTGGCATCAACCAACACCTCGAATATTCTGCCGATGCTCAATGTCGGTCTGGATAACTTCGACCTGGTGAAATACCTGATTAGTCAGGTGATGCAGAAAGATAACGATCGTCACGAGGCGCTACGCGAATACTATCCGGAAGCGAATAAAGAAGACTGGCGCTTGTGGCAGGCCGGTCAGCGCGTGCAGATTATCAAACGCAACGGTAAGAAGGGCGTACTGCGTCTGGGCACCGAAGTCGTCAGCGATGATGAAGGGACCGTTGCCGCGCTGCTGGGGGCGTCTCCAGGAGCCTCGACGGCAGCGCCTATCATGCTGCAGCTGATGGAGAAGGTCTTTAAAGAGAAAGTTCAGTCGCCCGCCTGGCAGGCGAAACTGAAAGAGATCATCCCGTCCTACGGCCTGCGTCTGGATGGTAACCCGGCGGCGATTGAACAGGCGCTGGCGTGGACCAGTGAAGTACTGCAACTGCATTACGAGCCAGTCACGATGGTTGATCAGGTCCCGCTTGCACAGCTCAAGCCGCTGTCTGGCGATAAACCTATGGCGGATATTGCGCTGTAATTGCGCGGTAGCACGATATCCGGCGGCTGATGCCGCCGGATGGTGATTGTTATGCCTTAGCGTTCAACGGCATTGCCGATGGTTTCGCCGGCTTTCCAGATACGGTATTTCACTTCGACGTTATCTGGCGTGTAGACCACGATTGGCAGCTTGCTGTTGTAGCGCAGCATCGCATCATCACCTAATCCTGCCAGCACGAATTTACGCTCTTTTTTGCCGTCCGGGCAGGCCATCATGGTCGAAACCGGTCCGGTCACTTTGTCAAACACGTAGTAATCGTAGCCCCAGCCTTCCAGCGTTTTGCTTTCCAGTTGGCCGCCAAGGCGATGGTGGTTGCAGTCAACCTCCAGGGTCTGGCCGATCATCAGCTCGACTTTAAATGCGGATTCGTCCTGCTGCTGCGGCAGCTGAATCACCTGACGCTTCATGCCTTTTTCCGCCTGCGGATAGGGGGCGATCTTTTCCAGAGGTTGTTCAGCGGCCAGCGCGCTGGTGGATACACCGGCAACGGCCAGCAGAGAAACAGCAAGCGTAGCGATTTTCTTCACGATTCATCATCCTTTGTTATCGATCTTTAACGACCAAAGACTAACACCCTTTTGCAGAATGGTAAGAATAATTTACCATTATTTTCATATATCCTGGTCGTATTCACTGGATTTGATATTGTGTTTGCAAGTATTCACTATCTGCTTTTACTCTATGAGCGAAAGGTTCTTTGGCCATCCGCCAGGGGGAAGCTAAGGCTTCCCCCGGTGCTCATTCATCGCGACTGATTTTGCCTTCCTCGATGAACTCTTCATTTATTTCGTCGGTATTGCCAGCGTGTTCGCGGCCCGATAGCAGATTCCAGCAGGCGATAAACAGGGCGGCGATCAGCGGGCCGATAACAAAGCCATTGATACCGTAAATCTCCATGCCGCCGAGGGTGGAAATTAAAATCAGATAGTCCGGCATTTTGGTGTCTTTGCCCACCAGCAGCGGGCGCAGAATGTTATCCACCAGGCCTATCACCACCACGAAGAAGCCGACGATAAACGCCCCCTGCCAGAGCTGATCGGTGGCAAACAGGAAGATGGCGGCCGGCACCCAGACAATGGCCGAACCGATCGCCGGAATCAGCGACAGGAACGCCATGATGGCGCCCCACAAAATGCTGCCGTCGAGGCCGGCGATAGAAAACGCGATACCGCCGAGTGTGCCCTGCGCGACGGCGACGGCGACGGTCCCTTTTACGGTGGCTCGTGATACGGCGGCAAATTTGGCAAACAGATGCTGCTTAACGTAGTTAGACAGCGGCAGAGACTCAAGGATGAGCATAACCAGATAGGGGCCATCCTTGAGCAGGAAAAACAGCAGATAGAGCATGATGCCGAAGCTAACGGTAAAGCCGAAAGTCCCTTTACCAATCAGGAACGCGCTGCCGGCCAGATATTGTCCGCCTTTGAGGGCGGCGTCAGAGAGCTGTTTCTGAATCTGCTCTGCGCTGTCAAGGTTATGCTCGGAGAGAAAGCTTCTGGCCCACTCCGGCAGATGGGCAAACAGGTTTGCCACCACCACGGGAAACTGGGTGTCGTTATGCTGCAGCCGGGTGTACACCAGGTTTAGCTCAATCGCCAGCGATGAAATGATGATCGCCAGCGGGGTGAAGACAATCAGGCAGATAATCACGACGGTCAATAGCGATGCCAGGCCATTGCGCTCACCGAGGCGAGCACGCAATTTGTTCTTCACCGGGTTAAAGATGACCGACAGAATCGCGGCCCACAGTATGGCTGAATAATAAGGGGAAAGAACATTAAAAAAGGCGAGGCTGACCATCAGCAAAATCAGGATAAAAAATCCCTTCGTAAGTCCATTAACTCTCATATTAATCGTTCCGGTGTCAGGCAAGTACGACGAATAATAGAAGCTATTCACCGATTTACAATCAATAAGGTCGGAGTTTGTTCATCACAAGCGCAGAAAGCGGGATAAAAATGGATTTGGCCGCGGCCCGCGACCATTGCGGCGGCGGGATTCAGGCAACAAAAAAACCGCAAACTCAGAGAGAGTGCGGGTTTTTGTGGGGTTACCGGTCGTTAACGAAACTTACCGGTGAATGATTTGGTCGGCACGAGAGGATTTGAACCTCCGACCCCCGACACCCCATGACGGTGCGCTACCAGGCTGCGCTACGTGCCGACGTATGGAGGACAATATTACCCGTTCCCCAACCGAATGCAAGCCGGGGAACGGCTGATTGATTCATAATTAATCAATCAGTTAGCGATAAAGCGTTTTTCGTCAGTCAGGATCTGCAGCAGCAGGCTGAGCTGAGGTTTGCGGTTATCGATTTTCTTACCGTCGCTGTCCCAGGTGCTGTAGGTGCCGTTGTGGTTCAGCACCACGGTCGCCTCTGACGACGTGACCGCCAGCGTATCGCCGTTGGCTGCCGTTACCCAGGCCCGGCGGCGCACGGGGCTGAACAGGTCTTCGCCCTGAGAATATTCGTTGGCGGGCGTGGAGACGTGCAGCAGGCGCTGCATCAGCGTCGTCATCACATCTTTGTTGCTGGTCAGCGTCGCGATGTTCTGCGCCGGAATGCCAGGCCAGTGAATAACCAGAGGAACCTGCAGTTGCTCCCGGGACCAGTCAAATTCACCGTTCTGCGGATTCAACGGCATCCCGTGAGCGGCGGTGATAATCACCACCGTATTATCCAGTTTTCCGGCCTCGTTCAGAGCGCTCAGCACCCGGCCGATCTGGTTATCAACATCTCCCGCCGCACGGCTGTAGCGCCGCGCGAAATTTTGCTGCTGACTGTCGTCCAATGTGGTGCCGTTCAGCGAAATCCACGAGAACCAGCGGTTTTCATCCTGAGCATAGCGATTGAGCCAGCCAATCCATTGGTCCGCCGTTTGCTCATCGCTCTGCGTTTTCTCATTGGGCAGCGAGAAATCGGACAGCAGCGCCTGGCGATAGAGCGGGCTGCTGAAGCCATCGGAGGAGAACAGTCCCAGCTGATATCCCTGCTGGTTAAAGGCCGTAATCAACGCTGCCGGAATGCGGGCAGAGAGCACGCCATCCATATAGCCCGGCGAAATCCCGTAGAACAGGCCAAACATACCGTTATCGGTGGTGTTGCCGGAGCTCATATGCTGGGTAAAGTTGACGTTCTCTTGCGCGAAACGGGCCAGTTCCGGCATATTTTTCTCAAACCGCGAATAGTTCAGGTTATCGACGGTGATGAGCAGAACGTTGTAGCCAGCCCCCAGATCGCGATAGCGCAGGGTGCTCAGGGGGTACTCAACGGAGACGGCTTCCGGCGCCCCCTGTTCCATCAGACGCCGCTGGTAATCCTGGGCGTCGAGCAGGCCATGTTTCTCAAGGAAACGGCGAGCCGTCATCGGATAGGAGAGCGGCAGGTTCGCCCGTTGCATGGTGATCGGGCGATAGAAATTCGCATCCGCCCAGATATAAATCAGGTGGCTGCTAATAAAAGAGAGGAAGAAGAACCAGGCGACAGGCCGGGCGTAGTGACGGCGACGCGTCAGGCTGCGCAGCTTCTGCCAGCTCCAGGTCGCAAACAGCATTTCCAGCAGGAAGATAATCGGCACGCTGATAAACATCAGTTGCCAGTCGCGCGCCATCTCATTCTGGTCAGGGTTGATGACCAGTTCCCAGACAATCGGGTTAAGATGCAGGTGGAAACGGGTAAAAACTTCGCTATCGATCAGCAGCAGCGTCATGCCCGCGGTCGCCAGAATGACCGACAGGAAGCGCATCAAGCGCTGCGATATGACGATAAAGGTCAGCGGGAACAGAATCAGGACATAGCTGGTAAACACCAGGAAACTGAAGTGACCCACGAGGCTGACGTACGAGAAAATACGTCCGCCCAGAGTCGTGGGCCAGTCGGCGACAAAAAGATAGCGGCTGCCGAGCACCATGGCCAACAACATGTTGAACAGGGCGAACCAGTGCCCCCAGCTGACCATCTGGGAGATTTTTTCTCGGTAGGGCTGACGAAGAGTCACCATATACAGTTGTTGGTTATCCTTAGTGCGCCGGATCGTCGTTGATTGAAGACTGTAGAGCCTGGGCAAAAGAACGGGCGATCGCCTGACGCTGCGCCGGCGCGACGCTACTATTGATCAGGTTAGTCACCATATTGCCCAGCACCATCAGTGAAAGGTCAACGGGGGCTTTGTGTGTTTCCAGCACGTTGGTCAGCTCGCTGAGCAGCTGTTCGACGTGTTCATCACTATAGCGGGATAATTGCGGCATAAACTCAAAATCTGTTTGTTCGTGAAAGGGCAACATATTACCGTAGCAGAAGCTTTTTTTCCGCATTTTTTCGCCACGGCGCAAAAGCGTGCACGATCGCGAGTCTCAGGCGCTCGAAGAGTCACGCGGCAGTTGCGTCGCCGTCCCGGCGGTGGTTGAATACCGGCCGGTCTAAAAGGAGAGTTTAACATGAGTCTGGATATCGACCAGATTGCCCTGCATCAGTTAATTAAACGTGATGAACAAAACCTCGAGCTGGTGCTGCGCGATTCCTTACTGGAGCCGAATGCGCCGGTCGTGGAAATGATGGCCGAGCTGCATCGTGTCTACAGCGCTAAAAACAAAGCCTACGGTCTGTTTAACGAAGAGAGCGAGCTGGCGCAGGCCCTTCGCCAGCAGCGCCAGGGCGAAGAAGACTTTCTCCCGTTCAGCCGGGCGGCAACCGGCCGTCTGCGTGACGAACTGGCGAAATATCCTTTCGCAGAAGGCGGTATCGTTCTGTTCTGTCAGTATCGTTATCTGGCGGTAGAGTATTTGCTGGTGGCGGTACTCAACAACCTGAGCAGTATGCGCGTTAACGAAGATCTGGATATCAGCTCGACCCACTATCTGGATATCAATCATGCCGATATTGTGGCGCGCATTGACCTGACGGAATGGGAAACCAATTCGGAGTCAACCCGCTACCTGACCTTCCTCAAAGGCCGGGTCGGACGTAAAGTGGCCGATTTCTTTATGGACTTCCTCGGCGCCAGCGAAGGGCTGAACGCCAAAGCGCAGAACCGTGGCCTGCTGCAGGCGGTCGATGATTTTGCCTCCGATGCTCAGCTCGATAAGTCCGAGCGGCAGAACGTTCGTCAGCAGGTATACGCTTATTGCAACGAGCAGCTGCAGGCGGGAGAAGAGATTGAACTGGAATCTTTATCCAAAGAGCTGGCCGGCGTCAGCGAGAAGAGTTTCCAGCAGTTTACCGCTGAACAGGGGTATGAGCTGGAAGAGAGCTTCCCGGCGGATCGCAGTACGCTGCGTCAGTTGACCAAGTTTGCCGGCAGCGGCGGCGGGTTAACGATCAACTTTGATGCCATGCTGCTGGGTGAGCGGGTGTTCTGGGATCCGGCAACGGATACGCTGACCATCAAAGGCACGCCGCCCAACCTGCGCGATCAGCTGCAGCGTCGGACCTCCGGCGGTAGCTGATTCTCCGCCAGCCCCGCTGAATGTCGGGGCTGCTGCCCGTGCCTTCTGCGGCCCGCGGCGTTCCTACTCTGCATCAGCGCGGATCGTTTCGATCCCATGCTGAGTCAGCTTCGCCTGCAGGGCCTCATCGAGCACACCATCGATAATCAGGGTACTGGCAAGGCTTAACTCGCCGATGGCAAACGCCGACGCCGAGTTCAGTTTTTCCTGCGACGCCATCACAATGGTTTCCGCTGCCCGCGCGGCGAGCGCCCGCTTGATAGCCGCCTCTTCATAATCGCCGGTCGTGAAACCGGCGCGGTCGTGCACTCCGGTAACGCCCATAAAAAACAGATCGGCATTGATCCGCGCAATACCTTCCAGCGCGCTGGCGCCGACGGCGACCACCGAGTGTTTAAACAGCCGCCCGCCGATAAGAATGACTTCAATCAAAGGCCGCTCCACCAGCGCGACGGCAATACCGGGGCTGTGGGTCACGACGGTACAGGCCAAATCAGCCGGCAGAGAGCGGACCATTTCTTCTGTCGTGGTCCCGCCGTCGATAATCACCACCTGTCCCGGCTGGATCAGCGCCGCTGCCCGGCGGGCAATGGCCTGCTTCGAGGCGATTTGCACGTTTTTTCTTGTTTCGATTGGCGCGATGGCCGCCGAAACCGGCAGCGCGCCGCCGTGGACCCGCTGCAGTTTACCTTCCCCCGCCAGCTCGCGTAAATCCCGGCGAATCGAGTCTTCAGAGACGTTAAACCGCTGGCTTAGCTCGCCGGACATAACCTGTTTTTCGACGGCGAGAATCTGCAGTATTTGCTGTTTTCGTTGGCTGGCAAGCATATTTTTACCTTCACGCTTTATCTTGTTTATGCGTTATTTTGCATGTTATCGTGGCCGCTGTCATCTCATCAGGAGAAAAATATGTCCAGTGATACCCCTCGCGTTCGCCACGTGCGTGAAACGCTGCTGTCCGACAACTGGTATACGTTAAAAAAATACACTTTTGAATTGCTGCGACGGGACGGCCGTTGGCAGGAGCAGAGCCGTGAGGCCTACGATCGCGGCAACGGCGCGGTGATTCTGCTCTATAACCGGATACAGCAAACCGTCGTGCTTATTCGCCAGTTTCGTTTTCCGGTGTGGATTAACGGTCATAATGGCTTTTTGATCGAAGCGGCCGCCGGACTGCTGGATAATGCATCGCCGGAAGAGCGCATTATCGCCGAGGCGGAAGAAGAGACCGGCTTTCGCGTCACCGGCATTGAACCGGTTTTTACCGCCTATATGAGCCCCGGTTCGGTAACGGAAAAGCTCTACTTTTTCATTGCCGAATATTCGGCGGATGACCGGCGGAACGAAGGCGGTGGGCTGGCGGCGGAAGGGGAGGATATCGAAGTACTGGAGTGGCCGCTGGCCCGGGCGTTACAAGCGATTCGCGAAGGGGAAATTGTGGATGCCAAAACCATTATGCTACTGCAACACCTGGCGCTCACGGTGTCGCCGCGCCTTGCCCCGGATGACGCAAGGCGCGATAACGCTTAGCGCAGTTTGCGGGCGATGGCGCTGTACACGGCTGGGAAGGGGTAGAGGAGATCGCAACCGAAGTCGGTACCCAGGGGCTGAATATCACAATGGTGATGTTGTGGCAGCCGGGAATGAACAAGCACCCGACGCCGGGAGAGGGGATTGATTTTGCGCCTCTGCTGTGGGAGCGGAACGCATAACAAAACGCCCCGGACCTTGCGGGCCGGGGCGTTTGCCACTCAACTTGCTATCGCGATTAAGCGCGAACGAAGTCGATGTGAGACAGTTTCGGCTTGTAAGCGTGACGCTGAACAGCCTGAACTTTTACTTTCTCTTCTTTGCCATCAACAACGATGGTCAGAACTTCGCTGTAGAATTCAGCTTTGTCCTGCAGGTTCCACAGTTTGTCGTGATCCAGTTCGATAGCAACCGGAGCCGCTTCGCCACCGTAAACGATAGCCGGGAACTTGTTAGCTGCGCGCAGGCGGCGGCTCGCACCCTTACCCTGCTCTTTACGTACTTCTGCGTCGATAGTAAACATTGATGTCTCTCTATATTTAAATCCTGCTACAGGCGACCCAGCAACAGGCAGATTTTCTGCTTTGCGAATGCAAAAGCGGGCGGCATTATATCCACCTATGGCGTTGACGGCAATGAAAACCTCAGGCGCGGTGGCGATTAACGCAGTTCGTTGGCCCGGCGAAAGCGGCCCTGATAGTCGAAGATTTTTTCACGGACCTGCCAGTATTGCCCTTTCATGCGTGCGACGACAAAGTCCGGGTGGCGCAGCAGGACCCGCTGGGCAAGGATATCGGCAGGGGTAATCCAGCGCAGCGGCACGCCCGGCGTGCGGGTATGCGGGCGGATAAACAGCTGCTCAAACGCGGTGCGCTGGGCCGGCGTCTGCAGGCGGAAGCGTTCGCTGACATCAGCGCCGTCCTCATCGTAATAGGTGATTTTCAGCCACGGGCCTTTATCGTCGGCACCGTGCTGCAGGTCCATGCCGCTACAGCGCAGCACCAGGGCATCTTTGAGCTTCAGCGCGGCCTTGAGCATATCATCGGGGTCGACCAGAATGGTGTCGCACTCGCGGCAGCGGCGGGCGGCAATATCATTTTCCGCATTGCACTGCGGACAGTGTTTAAAACGAAAACGAAAATCGCACTGTTCGCGGTGACCATCGTCATCGTCAAACCAGCCCTGGCAGCGGCGGCCGAAGTGTTCAATCAGCGTGCCGTCGGCGGTGGTTTTTCCCCAGAAGGTATTGGCAAAGCCACAGGCCGGGCAGAAGACCTGTACGGGGACGTTATCGCTTTTGCCCTTCGGCGAGCCCACCTCCGGTGCGTAGAGATCGTGAGGATTTCCGGCATAGTCGAGAATCAGGCAGTCGGTTTTCCCCGGCGCCAGACGCAGGCCGCGGCCGACAATTTGCTGATAAAGGCTGACCGACTCCGTGGGACGCAGGATGGCTATCAGATCGACATGCGGGGCATCAAATCCGGTGGTGAGAACCGCGACGTTCACCAGATAACGGTACCGCTGCGCTTTAAAGGCTTCGATGAGGCGATCGCGCTGTGGACCGGGCGTTTCGCCGGTAATGAGCTCTGCGTCGCCGGCGGGCAGCAGGCCGGTAATTTCCCGCGCGTGCTCTACCGTGGAGGCGAAAATCATCACGCCTTTACGCGTTTGGGCAAACTCGACGACCTGGCTGACGATATGCGGCGTAATGCGCTGCTGCTTTTTCAGCTCATGATTGAGGTCGGCTTCGCTAAACAGACCGTTGCTCTGCGGCTGAAGGCGGCTGAAATCGTACTGCACGACCGGCATATCCAGCCGCTCCGGAGGCGTCAGATATCCGTGCTTAATCATATAGCGCAGCGGTAGCTCGTAAATACAGTCACGAAACAACGCCTTGTCATCGCCGCGAACCATGCCGTGATAATGAAACTGGTAGATCCAGCCCTTGCCGAGGCGGAACGGCGTGGCGGTCAATCCGAGCAGGCGCAACTGCGGGTTAACCTGCTGCAAATGGCTGATAATTTGCTGATACTGGCTGTCATCATCATCGCTGATACGGTGGCATTCATCGATAATCAGCAGTGAAAACTCGGCCTGAAACTGTTCAAGATTACGGGCGACCGATTGCACGCTACCGAAGACCACCTTGCCGTGGCTCTCTTTGCGTTTCAGGCCAGCGGCAAAAATATCCGCCTCCAGCCCAAGCGCACAATACTTGGCGTGGTTTTGCGCCACCAGCTCCTTAACGTGCGCCAGCACCAGAACGCGGCCACGCGCCAGACGCGCCAGCTCGGCGATGACCAGGCTTTTGCCCGCGCCGGTCGGCAGGACGATGGCGGCAGGTTCCTGATGGCGACGAAACCAGGCGAGCGTGGCGTCGACGGCCTCTTTTTGGTAGGGACGTAATGTAAAAGTCATGGCTATACTGGTGTTGATTAACTCGCAAATAGTATGCCACGAATCTTTTCCCTTGAGTGGCGTTAAGAGCCCGTTATACTAGCCAGCGAACTTCTTCTTTTTCGGGCGTTTGCCCGCTCCAGCATTATTACAGGCTAAAAAAATCTCATGCGACTTGATAAGTTTATCGCTCAGCAACTTGGCGTCAGTCGGGCTATTGCCGGGCGTGAAATCCGCAGCAGCCGCGTTCTTGTCGACGGCGAAATCGTCAAAGATGCGTCGTTTAAGCTCCAGCCAGAGCACGACGTGGAGTATGACGGCAATACGCTGACCCAGCAGAACGGCCCGCGCTACTTTATGCTCAACAAGCCGCAGGGGTACGTTTGCTCCACGGACGATCCGGATCATCCAACGATTCTCTATTTCCTCGATGTCCCGGTCGCGCATAAGCTGCATGCCGCAGGTCGACTGGATATCGACACCACCGGACTGGTGCTGATGACCGATGACGGGCAGTGGTCGCACCGCATTACTTCTCCGCGCCATCACTGCGAGAAAACTTATCTGGTGACCCTCGAAAACCCGGTGGATGAGCAAACGGCTGAACAGTTTGCTACAGGCGTTCAGCTGCATAATGAAAAAGATCTGACGAAACCTGCGCGCCTGGAAGTGCTGACGCCAACGGAAGTTCGCTTAACGATAAGCGAAGGGCGCTACCATCAGGTGAAACGCATGTTCGCGGCGGTGGGTAACCACGTCGTCGGCCTGCATCGTGAACGTATTGGCGACATCATGCTGGATGAATCTCTGGAGCCTGGCGAGTACCGCCCGCTGACGGAAGATGAGATAGCCAGCGTTGGCCTCCAGCATGCGCGGAGTAAAACGTGACGGCAAAGCAGAATTCTTCACTGGGGATTGTGTTTATTCTTGGCCTGCTGGCCATGTTGATGCCACTGTCGATAGATATGTATCTCCCGGCGCTGCCGGTGATTTCGGCGCAGTTTAATGTGCCGGACGGCAGTGCGCAGATGACGCTCAGTACCTATATTCTGGGCTTTGCTTTCGGCCAGTTGCTGTATGGCCCGATGGCGGACAGCATTGGGCGTAAGCCGGTGATCCTCGGGGGAACGCTGATTTTTGCCGCGGCTGCGGTGGCCTGTGCGCTGTCGCAGACTATCGACATGCTGATTACCATGCGCTTCTTCCACGGTCTGGCGGCCGCGGCGGCGAGCGTGGTCATCAACGCCCTGATGCGCGATATCTATCCGAAAGAGGAGTTTTCGCGCATGATGTCGTTTGTCATGCTGGTCACCACTATCGCGCCGCTGGTTGCGCCGATGGTGGGGGGCGCGGTGCTGGTATGGTTCAGCTGGCATGCGATCTTCTGGATCCTTGCGCTGGCGGCGCTGCTGGCCTCCGCGATGATCGCTTTTTTCATCAGCGAAACGCTGCCGGTTGAACGGCGGCAAAAGTTTAGCCTGCGCACTACGCTGGGTAACTTTGCCACCTTGTTCCGCCATAAGCGGGTGCTGAGCTATATGCTGGCGAGCGGCTTCAGCTTTGCCGGGATGTTCTCATTCCTGAGCGCCGGGCCGTTTGTCTATATCAATATCAACCACGTTTCGCCGCAGCACTTTGGTTACTATTTTGCGCTGAATATTGCCTTCTTGTTCATCATGACCATCATTAACAGCCGTTTTGTCCGCCGGATCGGCGCGCTGAATATGTTCCGCGCCGGGCTGTGGATTCAGTTTGTGATGGCGATATGGATGGTGGTCTGCGCGCTGCTGGATGTCGGATTCTGGGCGCTGGTGGTCGGCGTTGCCGCCTTTGTTGGCTGCGTTTCGATGGTCTCCTCCAACGCGATGGCGGTCATTCTGGATGAGTTTCCCCATATGGCGGGCACCGCTTCATCGCTGGCGGGGACCTTCCGCTTTGGCATCGGGGCGATTATTGGCGCGCTGCTGTCCATGGCTACCTTTACGACCGCCTGGCCGATGCTGATTTCGATCGCATTTTGCGCCAGCAGCTCCATCCTTTTCTCTCTCTACGCCAGCCGACGGCGAAAAATCGCTCGCTAAAAGACCTTCCTGAAGGGGCGATTTCCGCCCCTTTTTTGACGCACATCAACCGCGATGGGCTTCCCGGTTCTGTAATTTGTTTCTTTTATGTAAAATCAAATAGTGTAAAAAGTCGCATTGTTGCGATAAAAAAGTTGTTTTGGATCACAGAAACGGGTACATATAGCCCCGATCTGCTTGCGCAGAGAAACAATAAGGTTCTGGATTATCAGTCGTTAACCCTGACGCGATGCGGGTGTAAACGTTTTCTATGCTGATGCAGGACTATTTGTCAACGATGTGTTAGTATTGATGTAAATTTATTGTGAAGCATTTTGCTTCCGGGGAAACTAAGTGAATACACAGCAACTCTCTATCGTACACCGTCTGCCGCAGAGCTATCGCTGGCTGGCCGGGTTTGCGGGTTCAAGAGTTGAACCGATTCCACAAAACGGCGCCGAGAGTGAAAACAGCCTCGTTGCGCTGAAGCTGCTCAGCCCGGACGGGGAGAAAGCGTGGCCGGTGATGCATAAGCTCAGCCAGGCCCTCAGCGACATCGAAGTCGATTGCTCCATCGTTGAGTGTGAAGGGGAGCCGTGCCTGTTTGTCAATTTGCAGGACGAGTTTGCGGCAACCTGTCGACTGAAAAATTTCGGCGTGGCGATTGCCGAACCGTTCTCTGGCCACAACCCATTCTGACCGTCAGCCCAGCGCCAGAAGCTGGCGGGTATAAGCCTGCTGTGGAGCGGTAAAGACGCGCTCGCACTCCCCCTGCTCGACAACTTCTCCCTGTCGTAACACCATCACCTGATGACACAACGTCCGCACCACGCGTAAATCATGGCTGATAAAAATATAGGCCAGCCGGTGTTTTTGCTGTAAGGCTTTCAGCAAAGCCAGAATTTGTGCCTGGACGGTCTTATCCAGCGACGACGTAGGTTCATCCAGCACGATAAGCTGAGGCTTCACGATCAGCGCCCGGGCAATCGCAATACGCTGACGCTGGCCGCCGGAAAACTCAGCCGGATAGCGATGCCGCGTTTGCGGGTCGAGCCCTACCTCTTGCATCACCTGTATCACCGCGTGTTCACGCGCGGCCGGCGTTAACCCTGGCTGGTGGACGCGCAGACCCTCTTCAATAATCTGCAGCACGTTCAGGCGGGGATTCAGCGATGAGTTGGGGTCCTGGAAGACTATTTGCATCTGGCGGCGCAGCGGCAGCATTTGCCGACGGCTACGCCCCTGCAGCGCTTGTCCTTCAAAGACGATTGTCCCTTGCGAGGCAATCAGGCGCAGCAGCGCCAGCCCGGTGGTGCTTTTCCCCGATCCCGACTCGCCCACCAGGCCGAGGGTTTCCCCGGCGCGCAGCTGGAAATTCAGCGCCTTGACCACCCGGTGACTCTCCACGATCCGGCGGAGGATCCCTTTACGTACCGGGAAGGCGACGCTCAGATCGACGGCTTTTAGCAGCAGCGGCGCATCGGCGGCCAGCGGCACCGGGCTGCCGGAGGGTTCGCTGTCCAGCAGGCGACGGGTATAAGGGTGTTCGGGGGCGGCGAACAGCGCCCGACAGGCGTTTTGTTCGACGCAGCGGCCGTTTTGCATCACCGCCACGCGGTCGGCGAGCTGGCGGACAATGCTTAAGTTATGGGTAATAAACAGCAGCCCCATATTCAGTTCGTCTTTCAGTTCGCGTAACAGCCGCAGGATTTGCGCCTGCACGGTCACGTCCAGCGCGGTCGTGGGTTCATCGGCAATCAGCAGCTCCGGCCGGGTGAGCAGCGCCATGGCAATCATGATCCGCTGGCGTTCGCCGCCGGAAAACTGATGCGGGTAGTCCGCCAGCCGGCGTAGCGCATTGCGGATCCCGACCCGTTCCAGACAGTTAAGGATCTCGCCGCGCGCGGCCTCTTTACGCATGCCGCGATGCAAAGACAGCACTTCATACAGCTGCTTTTCCAGCGTATGCAGGGGATTGAGCGACACCATCGGTTCCTGAAATATCATCGCGATACGGTTGCCGCGCACCTGACTGAGCGTGCGCTCATCGGCGTGGAGCAGCGACTGACCGTGAAAGCGAATATCTCCGCCAGGGTAGCAGACCGGCGGAGAGGGAAGCAGCCGCAGCACCGAGAGCGCGGAGACGCTTTTACCGGATCCGGATTCGCCGACCAGCGCCAGAGTCTCTCCGGCGCGAATATCCAGGGACAGCTCGCTGACGACGGTGTGGGGCTTGCCCTGCTGGCGGAAGGCGATGGAGAGGTTGTCTATCTCTAACAAAGGCTGCGTCATGTTATACCGCCTTACCGGGGTCGAAGGCGTCGCGGACGGCTTCACCAATGAAAATTAACAGCGATAGCAGCACCGCGACCGACAAAAAGGCGGCGATGCCCAGCCACGGCGCCTGCAGATTGTTTTTCCCCTGTAGCAGCAGTTCACCCAGCGAGGGCGAACCTAACGGCAGGCCGAAGCCGAGAAAATCCAGAGAAGTCAGGGTGGTGATTGAACTGCACAGAATAAACGGTAAGAAAGTCAGGGTCGCGACCATGGCGTTAGGCAGCATGTGGCGGAAAATGATATGGCGGTCGCTGACCCCCAGGGCCTGCGCCGCGCGAATGTAGTCATAGTTACGGGTGCGCAGGAATTCCGCGCGCACCACGCCGACCAGCGCCATCCAGCCGAACAGTACCGTAATGGCCAGCAGCCACCAGAAGCCCGGCTGGACGACGCTGGAGAGCAAAATAATCAGGAACAGGGTCGGCATCCCTGACCACACCTCAATAAACCGCTGGCCCCACAGGTCGATCTTACCGCCGTAGTACCCCTGAATAGCGCCCGCCAGCACCCCCAGTACGCTGGAGAAAAAGGTCAGCAGCAGGCCAAACAGAATCGATATCCGCGTGCCGTATAAAATACGGGCCAGCACATCGCCGCCGTTGGCATCGGTACCCAGCCAGTTTCTCGTTGAGGGAGGGGAAGGGAAGGGCGTCTGGGTGGCGAAGTCGATAGTGGTGGCACCAAATCGGATCGGCGCCCACAGTACCCAGCCGTTATCATCCAGCTGCTTTTGCAGCCACGGATCCTGATAGTCGGCGGCGGTAGCAAACGGGCCGCCAAAGGTCGTCTCGCTATAATTTTTCAACGCCGGAACGTACAGACTGCCGCGATACTGCACCAGCAGCGGCCGGTCGTTGGCAATCAGCTCGGCGCACAGGCTGCACAGGAAAAGCAGCATAAATAGCCACAGCGACAGGTAGCCGCGGCGATTGTGACGAAAACGCGCCCAGCGGGCCTGATTCACGGGACTCAGAAAAGACATCAGCGGCCCTCAAAATCAATACGCGGATCGACCAGCGTGTAGCAGATATCGCTGACAATATTCAGCAGCAGGCCGATCAGCGTAAAAATATACAGCGTGCCGAACATCACCGGGTAATCACGGGAAACGGTCGCCTCATAGCCCAGCAGTCCCAGGCCGTTGAGGGAAAACATCACCTCAATCAGCAGGGAACCGGTGAAAAACATGCTGATAAACATCGCCGGGAAACCGGCGATCACCAGCAGCATGGCATTGCGAAAAACATGGCCCCATAAAATTTGCGTTTCGCCGACCCCTTTGGCGCGAGCGGTCACGACATACTGCTTGCGGATCTCATCAAGAAAGCTGTTCTTGGTCAGCATGGTGAGCGCCGCAAAGCCGCCGATGACCGTCGCCAGCACCGGCAGCGTAATGTGCCAGAGATAGTCGAGAACCTTCTGATACCACGTCAGGCTCGCGAAATTAGCGGACACCAGCCCGCGCAGCGGAAACAGGTCCAGATAGCTCCCCCCCGCGAAGAGTACGACCAGGATGATGGCGAACAGAAAGGCCGGGATGGCGTAGCCAATAATGATCAGGGTACTGCTCCAGATATCAAACTGGCTGCCGTTATGGACGGCTTTGCGGATGCCGAGCGGGATTGAAACCAGATAGATAATCAGCGTACTCCATAGCCCCAGGGTGATGGAAACCGGCATGCTGTTTTTGATCAGCTGTAAGACCGACGCGCTGCGGAAAAGGCTGTCGCCAAAATCGAAGCGCAGATAGTCGCCGAGCATGTTCAGGTAGCGTTCGTGGAGCGGTTTATCAAAGCCGTAGCGGTGGGTGATTTCGGCAATCACTTCCGGATCGAGACCGCGTCCGCCGCGATAATGACCTTCGCTGATGTTGCCGACGCCGGTACGGGCATGGCTGGCGGCCATACCGCTTTCTCCGGCGCCAGGTAAACCGCCGCGGTTGCCAAATTCAATGGCGGCGATGGCCTGATCGACCGGGCCGCCCGGCGCTATCTGGACGATAAAAAAGTTGATCGTAATGATTGCCCACAGCGTGGGGATTATCAGCAGCAGTCGGCGGATCAGGTATGCGCCCATCGTTATTCCTTACCGTTTGTCCGCGGGCAGTTTTGCCGCTTTGTTGACGTCATACCACCAGGTATCAAACCCGGATGAGTAGACGGGGCGGGTCTGTGGGAAAGAGAATTTATCCCAGTACGCCGTCCTGTCCTGCGCCATATACCACATCGGTAGCATGTAATAGTTCCAGGTCAGCACCCGGTCCAGCGCGCGGCCCAGGGGCAGGAGCTTCTGCTTATTACCCTGCCAGCGGATGATCTGCGCAATCAGTTTATCCACCACCGGGCTCTGAACTCCGGGCGCATTGTAGCTGGAGTGAATATATGACGAATCCCAGGAGATTTGCAGGTCGGTTCCCGGCCAGGGCGTCGCGCGCCAGACGATGGGCATCATATCGTAGTCGCGACTGCGGCGGCGGTTACTGTACTGTGAGTTATCGACCTGGCGAATATCCATCGTAATCCCGAGGCGCTGGAGATTATGCTGGAACGGCAGCACCCAGCGATCGTTGCCCCCGGAAGGCAGCAGAAGTTCAAAGCGCAGCGGCTTGCCGGTAGCGGCGTTGATCCGGCGCTGGTTTTTCAGCACCCAACCCGCCTGTTTAAGCAAGGCATCGGCCTGCAGCAGATTGCTGCGGTCGAAGCCATCGCCGCGGGAGCGCGGCGGCTGATAGACGGAGGTGAAGACCTCCGGCGGCAAATCGGCTTTCATTGGCGTCAGCAGGGCGAGCTCTTCGGCATCGGGCGCCTGACGCGCCGCATATTCGGTATTCTGAAAGTAGCTGCTGGCCCGGCTGTAGGCGCCATAAAACAGCGCCTTATTCATCCATTCAAAATCGAAGGCGAGGGTGATGGCTTCACGGACCTGGCGGTCGTTAAACACCGGGCGCTGGATATTGAATGCCAGCCATTGGGTATCCTGCGCCGAGGTGTTCGGGTACTCATCCTTGACGATATAGCCGTGGGTAAAATTGCGTCCGACATAGCGGGTCGACCAGTTTTTGGCTATTGTCTCTGCCCGGCGGTCGACGGCACCAGCCTTAAAGGCTTCAAAGGCGACATTATCATCGAGGTAGTAGTCGTAGCGCAGGGTGTCGAAATTCCAGCGTCCGCGGTTTACCGGCAGGTCGGCTGCCCAGTAGTCTTTCACTCGCGAGTAGATGATGTACTGGCCCATCCGCCAGTCGGTAATCCGATAGGGGCCGCTGGCCAGCGGCGGAGTGGAGAGCGGGTCGCTGAGCTTATGGTTACGCCAGAAGGCCTCCGGCATCACCGGCAGGGAGAGCAGGCTCAGCATATTTTCCTTGCCGGGCTGCGCCAGCGTAATGCGCACGGTGCGCGGCGCAACGGCCTCAACGCGGGTCCCCTTGTAGAACAGGCGGAACTGTGGCACCCCTTCGGTCATAAATTTGTGGAAGGTGAAGGCGACATCGCTGGCGGTAATCGGGCTGCCATCATGAAAGCGGGCGTGCGGATTGAGGGTTATCTCCATCCATGAGAAATCATCGGCGTAGCGCGTGTGCTCGGCAATGAGCGGATAATAGCTGCCCGGTTCATCATCGGACGTGGTGAACAGCGTGTCATACAGTGCCTCGGTGCGCACGCCCGGGTTGCCGCGCAGCGCATAGCGGTTGAAGTTGTCGAAGGTGCCAATGGTGGCGTTAACGATAGTTCCCCCCTTCGGGGCCCTGGGATTGGCATAATCGAAATGGTCAAAGCCGACGGCGTATTTCGGTTCGCCAATGATGGCAAAAGTGCTGCCCTCTTTTATGGTTTGCGCCTGACTATTCAGGCTGAACAGGGTCAGTAATATCAGGCAGACTCGCGCAAACATAGCCAGATTAATATCCTCTGTGAGCGGGCATCATCAAGAGCGGTTACCGGGCGGCAAAATATTTTGCCGGTTTGTCATGGGCCGCGATCAGCTCTTCCAGCGGCAGCGGACGGCTCAGCCAATAGCCCTGCAGGAAGTTTACGCCATGTTTGCGTAACCACTCCGCCTGCTCCGGCGTTTCGACCCCTTCCGCAACGGTCATGAGCTGCAGGCGGCGGCTCAGTGTCAGTACCGCATCCAGCACCGGTGAGGTGACGGTCTCGGTCCCGATAGCCTGTACAAAGCCGCGATCGATTTTCAGATAGTCAAATTTATAACGCTCAAGGTAGATAAGCGCACTATGTCCGGTACCAAAATCGTCAATCGCGATCTCAAATCCCTGCTCATGCAGCCAGTCAAAGATGGCCAGCGACTTGTTTTTATCGATCATCGCACGTTCGGTAATTTCAAGAACCACATTGAAGTGGTTGGCTGGCAGGGAGGCCGCGAACTGCTGAAGGTCGGCCTGAAATTGGTCGGCGTGCAGATGGGCCGGTGAGATATTCAGCCCCAGCTTGCAGCCGACGGGCAGAATTTTTTGCAAGGCCGGCGCGTCATGGGCGATCAGCGCGAATAAATGATGGGTGAGTGGCACAATCATTTGCTGCGTTTCAGCCAGGTTAATAAACACGTCGGGCGGGATTTCCCCGGCGACCGGATGGCGCCAGCGCATCAGCACTTCAATACCGCTAATGCGCAGGGTATCCGCTTTGACTACCGGCTGATAGACAACGTAGAACTGATTGTTTTTAATCCCCAGCAGAATGGCTTTACGCGGATCGGATTTCAGCGACAGCACATAGTAACTCACCAGTCCAGCCAGCAGGCCGCAGACCACGCCGAGCAGCAGCGAAAATTGTGTATTTTCCGATAGCCAGCTGTTGGCATAGAGATAAACCTTCAGCGGCAGCCCTTTGATTTGTACCTGGCGAATGGGCTCTGCGGCCAGGTTCTGCGGGTCAATAATGCTGTTGGTCAGGGTGGAGAGGGCGGTATCGTTGACAACCAGCACGATGCTGCTGAAATCGTTCTGACGGGCGGAGTAAAGAATATAGGGTGTCAGGTTGGTATTGATTGAGACGAAAACGCCATCCTCGCTGCTGCCCGGATTGCGTACCCACATCGCCAGAGCGGCGTTCTTCGGCATCATCGGCGTCCCTGGCAGGAGCCGCATATCGACCGCCTTACGGGGATCGATATGCGGGATAAGCTGTACCAGAGGCGTGTCCATGGCGCCGGTGGCGGAGGAGCAAAAGACGACACCGTCTTTCACCAGCAAAAACGCGCGCACGTTTGGGCTAAAGGCCGCCCGTGCGGTCAGTCCTGAGGCAATGTTTTCACACTTCTGGCCGACCAGTGGCTGCAGGCCGGTCATGGTTTTCTCGAGCTGGCTAAAGTATTCGGTCAGGTAGACGTTGACGTTGTCGATGATACTGTCAAAACGTTCAGACCGGCTATGGTAAATCACCATAACCTGAATGCTACCGGCCAGCAGAGCGACGATAACCCCGATGAGTATGCTGGTCAGCCAGATATTACGCCGGGGTGACAGGTGACGGGTAGGCATAGGCTATATAGTCGATCCGTATTAATGAGTTGCGCCAATGGGTTGACAGGAAACGTTTTCTCTATCGCCACTAAAAGGGATAGCCTATATTGCGGCATTCATAGGTAAACAGGCAAAAAAAAACACCGCCGTAGCAGTGTTTTTTTGTTCTGGCCGTCAGCCAAGGGATAACTGACGTCAGAAAGGATTACGAGCGGCTCAGAACTCGTCGCGCTTCGTTATAGCGCTTATTCCAGTACGGCTCGTTCATGCTGGAGATGGTCACACCGCTGCTGGTGGAAGCATGGACGAACTGATCGTTGCCGATATAGATGCCGACATGGCGACCGGTGGAACCCGCCCGGAACAGAACTAAATCACCGGTGCGCAGTTGAGAGCGTGAAATAGACCTGCCGGAATCCTGCTGCTCAGAAGTGGAGCGCGGCAGTTCCAGACCAAATTGTTCGCGGAAAGTACGCTGCACAAAGGCGGAGCAATCAATGCCTTTGCGGGTGCTGCCGCCGAGGCGGTAACGCACGCCTTTCCAGCTGGCATACTGGTCCATCAAACGGGACTTAACGTCCAGATTGTTGACCATCTTTTCAAATTCATCCTGAGAGGCTTGCAGTGATGATAAATCGCCACTACCCACAGCATGCGTCTCAGAATGCATATTCCTTGCGGTACTACTTGTCGAACTACAGGCAGAGAGCAAAACTGCCACTGCTATCGCGGGCACAACCCGCAAGATATATCTCAAAATCGGCTGAGATTTGACCATGTTGTTTGTTTTCCCTTGTTGTCCTTAACGACAATGTCGTTATAAAAAATGCCAAACGTGCTAGAGCCTAAATACCTGCCAGCAATGAGACAATTCCTTAAACCTAAATTTGTGGGATACCGCACAAATTTATTTTTGAGCCGGATTGACGTTACTGGAAAGGCAAAACGAGATTGAGAGTACCCTATCAAACGTGGGATGGCGAGCGGTTTCGCGAGATTTCTTATAAGAAATTGTGCATCTAAAAGTGAATCATCGGGAAAGCACAAAATAGCAGCAATGGCGGGTAAGAAATATGCAATTCATTCATTTGTAAGACGATTAATGTGACGGGAAGATGACGCGGATGCTAAAAAAAATGGACAAATAAAAAAGGGACCGAGAACGATCCCTTATGGATGTAGTTAATAATATGTAAGGAGAATATTAATTTTTACCCGCACCGCCCGGAAGCGAACGGTTAAACCAGGCGATCAAGATGTCGCTTAACGGCGTCATCAGCACCCAGGGGATGCCGATAAGTACGGCGGTCAATGAGCCGACGGCTATATCAGTAAACCAGTGGGCGCCAATCATGACCCGCGGAAAAGCGAAAACCACAAAAATAATCAGCGCAATAGCAAATGCCCGGCGGCCAAAATAGCGCCACATGAAGGTGGCGAAGATGAGCAGCATCATGCCGTGATCGCCGGGGAAACTGTCTTTCGACGCATCCTTGGTCGGGAAGGCGACCACGTCGCTTACTTTAACAATCTCACTGAACGCGAGCGACGGGCTGGCGCGTTTAACCGGCATCAGATGCTGCGCCAGCTGATTAATGACCACCGCGAAGAGCAGCATCACCAGGCCGATAATGACGATCCGACGGCGACCGGCGCTTTGCTCTTTCAACCAGAAGCTCAGCATCAGGCCACCCATCGCCAGCAAAGAGCAGGCGTCAAAAGCCCGGTTATTGATGATAGCCAGCAGCCAGGCATAGGCCTGACTCTTTCCCACTCCCTGGTTAAAGAAGTGGAAAATGGCGGCGTCCAGCGACAGCCAGAAACCATGATTCGCGGGCAAAAACCACGAAAAAAAGAGGACAAAACCTGCCGCGTTAAGCAGCAGGATCAGAGGAATTCGGTTTTTAATCATAACAGTTGCAAGTGGTGTAAGACGGCGGGAAACATACCCACCTTAATTTAAACGAAGTTTCAACAAAGAGGCTTGTAAGGCATTCCAGTCCGCCTCGGATTCGGTAATCAGCTCAATGCGGCTGTCCGGCGGCGCAACGTTTTGGGTTTCAATATGCTGATCCCGTCCCTGACGGTTGATGCGGACCAGACCTTCCGCAATACGCATCACCCCCTTGACGCGGGCAACCGGCGCCAGACGCGCCCACTCAAGCAGGCCAATCGTATCAAACGTCGTATCGGCATCAAAAATCCAACCGCAGGCATGGTAGCCCTGACCGCTGTTGAGGCTCCGGCGCCAGCGCTGATGAGCGGGCAGACTGAGGGCGGCCAGACCCTTTTTCTGCCCGTGGCTGTGCGCATGTGCGGCACTTTCCGGCAGTGGAGCCAGGTTCAGACGCGGTAAATCCAGCAGCGCCGGGTCGATGTTGCCGTGGGTTGCGCGAATATGAAGACGTTCGCCCGCGTGTTCCTGCCACCAGGCGTCAAAGGCCTGTTCGCTTTCCGCCGTCATCCGGTCCGCTTTATTGCTGATAATGACGTCGGCCGCCGCCAGCTGATCGCGGAAGTTGTCGTTCGCCATCACTTTACTGTCCAGCAGCAGGCGGGGATCCAGCACGCACAGGGTGGCGCGAAGATCGATCCACGGCTCATAGACGGCGGCGGTCAGAATATCGAGAATTTGTTTGGGATGGCCAAGCCCGGTAGGCTCAATCAGCAGACGATCCGGTTTCCCCTGGCGCAGCAGGGTATTCAACCCAACCTGCATCGGCAGGCCGTTGACGCAGCACATGCAGCCGCCGGGAATTTCTTTGAGTAGCGCGCCGCTATCGGCCAGTAAAGCGCCGTCGATACCCACTTCGCCAAACTCATTAACCAGCACGGCCCATTTTTCATCTGCAGGCTTGTGGGCCAGCAGATGAAGAATCGAGGTCGTTTTACCGCTGCCGAGAAACCCCGTGATCAAGTTTGTTTTGGTCACATTTTCTCCAGGATACAAATGTAATGTTGTAACAGTTGGTCCTATCCTGACGAAAAAAAGGGGAAAAGAGAAGGGTTACGGCGGACAGAAAAGAATTCTGTCCGCTAAAGAGCAGTAATTGTTAAATCCCGGGCACGTTGGCAATGGCCTGGCGGGCACCGACGGCAGAAAGCTGATGCCAGGCGGCGGTGATGTTCTCCACAAACAGCGCATTGCGCGGCAGATCGCGGCCAAAGATTTCTTCCAGTGAAAGCAGGGCGCTGACGCGTTCCTCGTTGCGGCTGCCGGCGACCAGAGCCTGAATTTTGTCGCTCAGCGGGTCGCAAATATCAATCGCCTGACCGGCATCATCTCTACCGCTGACGTAGCGCATCCAGCCCGCCACGCCGAGCGCCAGCAGCGGCCAACGGCTACCGCGTTGCAGGTGAATGCGAATACCGTCAAGCATACGCTGCGGAAGCTTCTGACTGCCGTCCATCGCTATTTGCCAGGTGCGGTGCTTTAGCGCTGGATTACTAAAGCGCGCGATCAGGCTGTCGGCATAGTGCGTCAGATTGACGCCTTCGATAGCGAGCGTCGGGGCCTGTTCGTCGAGCATCAACCGGCGAGCGGCGCTGCGCAGCACCTCATCCTGCATGCAGTCGCTGATATACGTATTACCGGCAAGGTAGCCGAGCCAGGCAAGGAAAGAGTGGCTGCCGTTGAGCATCCGCAACTTCATCTGCTCCCACGGCAGCACGTTATCGGTCATCTGGGCGCCGGCGGTTTCCCATGCCGGGCGGCCCGCCACGAAGTTATCCTCAATGACCCACTGAATAAATGGCTCACAGCTGATAGCGCAAGGATCTTCCACGCCGAGTGCGGCGCTGATTTCAGCCAGCGACTCATCGGTGGCGGCGGGCACGATACGGTCAACCATGGTGCCGGGAAAACTGACGTGTTCAGCAATCCACTGCGCCAGTTCGGGGGCGCGTTTTTCCGCCATGCCCAGAACCGCATTTTTGACCACGTGACCGTTATCAGGAATATTATCGCAGGAGAGAACCGTAAACGGCGGCAGGCCTCGTTCGCGGCGGCGGGAGAGGGCTTCAACCAGAATCCCCGGCACCGATTGCGGCAGCGCGGGATTTTGCAGATCGTGAATAATGCGCGGTTGCGTCAGGTCCAGCATGCCGCTGGCGGGATCGATGCAGTAGCCTTTCTCCGTAATCGTCAGCGAGACAATGGCCACCTGCGGCTCGCAGAATTTTTCAATGATCGCGGGCAGAGAGTCCAGCTTTGCATTCAGGCATTCGTGAACGGCGCCCACGACAATCGGCTGGTTACCCTGTGCGCCTTTTTCCAGCACGGTGAACAGGTGGTCCTGCTGACGGAGCTGGCTCATCAGCCGATCGCCGCTGAACAGGCTAATTTCACAGATCCCCCAGTCTCCGCCGCTGGCGTTCAGCACCCGATCGGTGAGCAGGGCCTGATGAGCGCGATGAAACGCCCCGAAGCCAAAGTGCACAATGCGCGAGCGCAACTGGCTGCGATCGTACTGAGGAAGCTGCACGCTTTCTGGCAGCGTAGCGGTAGCAATAGTAGTCATTCTTTACACACCTGATTAACCAATGATTAACAATGGCAGTGTAAAGTTATATGACAACAAATTAAATTGGTGAGCCGTATTTATACGCTTAGTGTGAGCTGGATCAATCAATTCAGCGGGATAAATTGATCCCTGGCGAGAAGCCTGTATGGTAGTCATCATTGATGTTAGCAATATTGGTATAACAACTTTGAGAGGGCATAGCGATGGAACAAACCTGGCGTTGGTATGGACCGAACGATCCGGTGTCGCTTGATGATGTACGGCAGGCTGGCGCGACGGGTGTGGTCACTGCGCTGCACCATATTCCTAACGGTCAAGTCTGGCCGGTTGACGAAATTAAACAGCGCCAGGCGCTGCTGGCGGAAAAAGGGTTGACCTGGTCGGTCGTGGAAAGCATCCCGGTACACGAAGAGATCAAGACCCAGAGCGGGCAGTGCGCGACCTGGATTGCCAACTACCAGCAGAGCATTCGCAACCTGGCGGCCTGCGGGATTGATACCGTCTGCTATAACTTCATGCCGATTCTCGACTGGACGCGTACCGACCTTGAGTACCAGTTGCCGGACGGTTCGAAAGCCTTGCGTTTTGACCACATCGCGTTTGCCGCTTTTGAGTTGCATATCCTGAAGCGCTCTGGTGCCGAGGCGGATTACAGTGAAGAGGAGCAGCGCCAGGCTCAGGCCTGCTTTGCGGCGATGAGCGAAGCGGACATTGACAAGCTGACCCGCAACATTATTGCCGGTTTACCGGGCGCAGAAGAGGGCTATACCCTCGAACAGTTCCGCGCGCGGCTGGCGGAATATGACCAGATCGATAAAGCGCAGCTGCGTGAGAACATGGCCGTCTTCCTGCGCGCTATCGTACCGGTATGCGAAGAGGTTGGCGTGCGGCTGGCCGTACACCCGGACGATCCGCCGCGCCCGATCCTTGGCTTGCCGCGTATCGTTTCGACTATCGAAGACATGCGGTGGCTGAAAGAGACCGTGGACAGCATCAACAACGGCTTTACGATGTGCACCGGTTCTTACGGCGTGCGTGCCGATAACGATCTGGTGAAAATGGTCGAAACCTTCGGCGACCGGATCCACTTTACCCATCTGCGTTCGACCTGCCGTGAAGAGAACCCAAAAACGTTCCACGAAGCGGCGCATCTGACCGGTGACGTGAATATGGTGGCGGTGGTGGAGGCGATTCTGAGCGAAGAGCTGCGCCGCAAGCACGCGGGCGATCTGCGTCCGATTCCGTTCCGTCCGGACCATGGTCACCAGATGCTGGACGATCTGCGTAAGAAAACCAACCCGGGCTATTCGGCGATTGGTCGCCTGAAGGGGATGGCGGAAGTACGCGGCGTTGAGCTGGCGCTGAAGATGACGAAGTATCCGGAACTGCTGTAATTCTGGCGGCGGAAAAGTAAAAGGACAGCCTCAGGCTGTCTTTTTTGTCTTACTGCCCGGCTCATACGACGGGCGGCCTGGACGGGGCGTTTCCACCCTCATCCGGGACGACGCGATATTAGTCTGCGCGACCCATGTAGCGGCTTTCTTCGATATGGATACGAATTTTCTCGCCGGTGGTCAGGTATTCCGGAACCTGAATCACCAGGCCGGTGCTCATGATTGCCGGTTTGGTACGGGAGCTCGCCGAGGCGCCTTTAATGCCCGGGGCGGTTTCTACAATTTCCAGATCCACGGTCTGCGGCAGCTCCAGCGCCAGCAGCTGACCATCCCAGGTCAGAACCTGCATGTCAGGCATGCCGCCTTCCGGAATGAACAGCAGCTCTTCTTCAATCTGCTCTTTGGTGAAGGTGTACGGCGTGTAATCTTCTTTATCCATAAACACGTACTCGTTGCCGTCAACATAGGAGAAGTCAACGAAACGGCGGGTCAGGGTAACGGTGTCAACGATATCGTCGCCTTTAAAGCGCTCTTCCACTTTCAGGCCGGTACGTACATCAGAGAAACGCATTTTGTACAGCGTTGCTGCGCCACGGGCGCTCGGTGACTGAATATCAATATTCTTTACAATCAGCAGCTTGCCGTTGTAATTCAGCACCATACCTTTTTTAATTTCATTCGCTCTTGGCATTGCAGTAATCCTGTCGCTTAACGGTTCAAAAAATATCGCGTAAAACTACTCGCGCCGGGGCTTTCAGGCAAGCGGAATTCACGAGTTTTGCTATCTCCGGACAAAACGTTTAGGCTTGGCCGTAAACCGCAACATCAAGAGAGTCATTTATGGAATGTCGTATCGATTGCGGTGCCTGCTGTATCGCCCCCTCTATTTCATCCCCGATCCCCGGAATGCCTGACGGCAAGCCTGCGAATGTCAGGTGCGTGCAGCTATCGGAAGATAACTTATGCAATATCTTTGGCTCGGCTTTACGTCCTAAAGTATGCGGTAGCCTACAGCCTTCACCTGATATGTGCTGCACCAGTCGTGAAGAGGCGATGGCTTTCCTGATTCACCTCGAAAAGCAAACTTCATCTTAAAAAACTGCTGCCGTAAATAATTCGTAAGCGCCCCATCTGCGACGTCTTGTGAAAATTGTCCTGTCTGGCAACAATCGCGCCCATCTATTTTGATGGACACGAACGATGAATTCCCAGACAACAAAAGATATTCCCTGCTTCCGTTCTTATTTGCCTGATGCCCTGCGTTTAAGATTTGAAGATAAACTGACCATCCGGGCCATCGCTCAGCGCCTCGGTCTCAGTCATTCCACAATACATACGCTTTTTCAGCGCTTTATTGCATCCGGTATCGCATGGCCATTGCCCGATTCAGTCTCATTCGCTCAGCTTGACGCCATCCTTTATGCCAACAGAAAAAATGAATCCACTCGCCCTGAAATCAGCGAGGAAAAATGGCGAAAAGAACGGCGAGCCAGCTACAGCCGTGAATTTAAGGTCAGTCTGGCTAAGCAGGCATTACAACCCGGTGCTGTTGTTGCCCGGATCGCCAGAGAGCACGATATCAATGATAACCTGCTGTTTAAATGGAAAAGCCAGTACGAGGACGGCTTACTGAGCGATGATGATATACAGGAATGCATGCCTGTCCCGGTGGCACTGACTGATACGCCAGAGCCGATCAGACCAGTTACAAATCCCTTCTGGCGTAACAAGCCTGATGAGTGCCCTGAGTGCGATCCCGAAAACGTCCCACGGTGCGAGCTGCATCTTAAATCAGGTGTGGTAAAACTGTTTGACCCTCTCACTCCGGAACTGTTACGGGCGCTAATCCGCGAAATGAAAGGCGGTGCCCGATGATAACTCTGCCAACCGGTACCAGAATCTGGATCATCGCTGGCGTCACAGATATGCGTTGTGGCTTCAACGGGCTGGCTTCGAAGGTGCAGAATACGCTGAAAGATGACCCGTTCTCCGGGCATATCTTCGTCTTCCGGGGCCGCAGTGGCAAAATGGTGAAAATACTGTGGGCCGATCGTGACGGGTTGTGCCTGTTCGCCAAACGCCTCGAGCAGGGCCGCTTCGTGTGGCCGGTGACCCGCGACGGGAAAGTGCATCTGACACCCGCCCAGTTGTCCATGCTTCTGGAGGGGATCGCGTGGCAACATCCAAAACGGACGGAACGGCCTGGTATACGGATATAACCCGTGATAAAACAGGGGAATGAACAACACACTCCCCGACGACATCGAGCAACTGAAGGCCCTGCTGATCGCACAGCAGGCGGTTATCGTCCGTCTGTCCGGTGAAATAACCGGCTATGCCCGCGAGATCGACTCACTCAGGGCGCTGGTCGCTAAACTGCAGAGAATGTTGTTCGGCCGCAGCAGCGAGAAAAACCGCGAGAAGATAGAAAAGAAGATCGCGCAGGCAGAAAAGCGCATAACCGAGCTCCAGAACAGGCTTGGCGAGGCGCAGTCGCAACTCACCTCAATGGCCGGAGATACGGGATCAAAAACATCAGACACTCCCGCCCGCAAAGCGCTTCCGGTAACACTCCCCCGTGACAGGCGGGTTATCTCCCCGGCAGAAACCGAATGCCCGGTCTGCAGCGGCAAACTAAAACCGCTGGGGGAAAGCATCTCTGAACAGCTGGATATCATCAACACTGCGTTCAGGGTAATCGAAACGGTCCGCCCAAAACTGGCCTGCAGTCGGTGCGACTGCATCGTGCAGGCACCACTGCCACCAAAACCCATCGAGCGCAGTTACGCCAGTCCGGCTCTGCTGGCACGCATTATCATGGCGAAGTTCGCTGAACACCTGCCGCTGTATCGTCAGTCGGAAATCTACGCCCGGCAGGGCGTGGAGCTGAGCCGCAATACGATGGGGCGCTGGGTTGACATTATGGGAGAACAACTTCGTCCGCTGTATGATGAACTGAACCACTATGTGCTGATGCCGGGTAAAGTGCATGCAGACGACACGCCGGTGAGTGTACTGGAGCCTGGTCAGGGTAAAACCCGTACCGGGCGGCTGTGGGTCTATGTTCGTGACGATCGTAACGCCGGCTCAACCATGCCGGCTGCCGTGTGGTTCTCCTACTCTCCCGACCGCAAAGGTATCCATCCACAGCAACATCTGGCGGACTACAGTGGTATCCTGCAGGCCGATGCCTACGCGGGTTACAACGCTCTTTATGAAAGCGGGCGGGTAACCGAAGCGGCCTGTATGGCACATGCCCGACGCAAGCTCCACGATGTTCACGTTCGCCATCCAACGGCGGTAACAGCAGAGGCGCTGAACCGTATCGGGGCGCTGTACGCCATCGAATCGGAGATCCGCGGTAGTCCGGCAGAAGAGCGACTGACAGCCAGGAAAGCCAGAAGTGTTCCGCTGATGCAGTCGCTGTACGACTGGATACAACAGCAGATGGGCACGCTGTCGCGTCACTCAGATACGGCGAAAGCGTTCGCATACCTGCTGAAACAATGGGATGCACTGAACGAATACTGCCGCAATGGCTGGGTGGAGATCGACAATAATCTGTGCGAAAACGCACTTCGAGTGGTGGCGCTGGGACGGCGTAACTACATGTTCTTCGGCTCTGATAGTGGTGGTGACAGTGCGGCAGTGATGTACAGCCTGCTCGGAAGCTGCAAACTCAACGGCATCGAGCCGGAGGCCTGGCTGCACCACGTGATCAGTGTCATCAATACCTGGCCTGCCAACCGCGTGAAAGATCTGTTGCCCTGGAACGTCACCCTCTCTGTAAACTAATTTTTACCCCACGTCCTTCACGAGGCGCTTACAATAATTCCATTACATTAAGAGACGCGAAGTGTCTGGTGAACTATGGAACCAGTCTATGAAACAGAACTTAATTAAACTTTTAGTCACGCTTAATTTGATGATTTTATTGCATTTGATCGTTTACTATACAGACCCTGATTAGGTACAATTTCCTTGTGGATTTCTATAACAACACGAGGAAAAGAGACAATGGCTATTCCAGCTTATCTATGGCTTAAAGATGACGGCGGCGCAGACATTATGGGGTCTGTAGACGTTCAAGACCGCGATGGCAGCATTGAGATCACCGGATTCTCACATAACTTGAGTATCCCAACTGATGCAATGACGGGAAAAATCACAGGAACCCGCAAGCATTCAGCCGTACTCATTCAAAAAGAGTTTGATAGCTCCAGCCCGTATCTTTACAAAGCAGTTGCCACTGGTCAGACACTTAAATCAGCGGAATTTAAATGGTATCGCATCAATGATGCTGGTCAGGAAGCGGAATACTTCAACATGCTGCTTGAAGGTGTGAAAATTGTCGGTGTTTCACCAGTGATGCACGATACTAAAGATGCAACCAAAGAGAAGCATAACCACCTTGAGTGCGTAGAGTTTCGCTATGAAAAAATTACCTGGAAGCACTGCGATGGCAACATCATGTTTACTGACGCATGGAATGAGAGAGCCCAGGCGTGAGATACCCAACTTTAGCGGCATCACCCCACCCACCATTTGATGTATCCTCATTCGCCCCGCCCGGCGTAAGCATTGTCAATAATATGATGATGGCTCGTTTTCACCGTGGCCCATCAGCCCTCACCTATTCCTGGGCTGTGTCCCTTAATCGTCTGAGCTATAGTAACCATCTGTTTCTACAACATATTGAACTATGGCCCGCTACGACCTTCCCGATGAAGCATGGGATATCATCCAGCCTTTACTGCCCGCTCAACCTGCAACACCACGGGCCGGACGCCCATGGGCGGAGCATCGTATGATCATCAATGGCATGTTCTGGGTGTTGTGCTCTGGTGCCCCATGGCGTGATTTACCTGAACGATACGGCCCATGGAAAACCGTATATAACCGCTTTAACCGGTGGTCTAAGTCGGGTGTGATTAATATTATTTTCAACAGGTTGCTTTCTTCTCTTGATGCTCACGGCCTCGTTGACTGGTCAGCTACTGCGCTGGATGGCAGCAATATCCGGGCACTCAGGTGCGCCGCCGGCGCGCAAAAAAACATCCCGATATCGCCGGAGATCATGGGCTGGGTCGCTCTCGCGGTGGTTTTGGCACCAAAATCCATATGGCGACGGATGCAGGCGGTCTCCCGTTAAATATCGTGCTGAGTCCCGGACAGGCTCACGAAAGCCAGTTCGCATTACGCCTTCTGGACGGAATTGGTGTTCAGCGCCAGAACGGCAGCATGAAACGTCGTGGTTATGCGGTGCTGGCTGACAAAGCCTACTCAGGACATGCGCTTCGCAATGAGCTGAAACGAAAAGGGATAAAAGTGGTTATCCCGCGGAAATCTAATGAAAAAATGGCAGCAGATGGTCGTTCACAGCTTGATCGTGATGCTTATCGTAATCGCAACGTTGTTGAGCGGTGTTTTGGCTGTCTGAAAGAATACCGTCGCATTGCCACGCGTTACGACAAAACGGCGAGGAATTATCTGGCGATGGTGAAACTGGGTTGCATTAGACTGTTTTACAAAAAATTATGCAATTAAAGGACACAGCCTGGTTTTACCAACAAGTAAGAAGGCATGGCCCGTGGGATTACAAGCAGCGCGGGAAAGGGTTCGAAAGTTTTGGTAACTTTCATTATGGGGCTGTAGGTCACGCTGCGGGGATTTCCGATGAGGTATTACTTCGGGGGGCAGGATGGGCGCAAAGTCAAGCAGGAACGAGCGATCCAGCTTTTGGTGATTGGTATGGCTCAACGCCTTATGGCGATGACCCTAACGACCAGTATTGGATAAGAGCAGGGATTGACTATGCAAAACGCGCTGGTTTTTAGGAAAGGCTACCTACTCTTAATCCTGTTGGCGGTTGTCGTCATTGGGGTATATAAGGTGTTGCATTACTCGCCGCTTGAGCAAGAGATAATCAAGAAGGTGAAAATAAACAATCTGGCTAACCTCTACATCACCGAAGCGAGCACAGGAGCAACTACCGGTTTTTCCTATCGTTTCTATCTCTATGATGCATCCAAAGATGATAAAGCGTTTATGGCGAGTCTGGAGGACGGGAACGAGCCTTTTATGAACACGACGGACAAAGGCGCATTGACGAAGGCTGAAAACGACGCGCTTTATCTGTCAGTGAAAGGAACCATTTATACCTTTAATAGCCCTGCGACTTATCTTGCGGGTGGCTCAATCTACTCTGTTCCTGTTTACCTCACTTCATCGCCATTCTAATAGCATAGCCAGCTTTGGTGCTGGCTCTTTTCTTTCAATCTATGTCGCATCTTCAGGTCGAAACGACGGCCAAAAGTATGCGGTAGCCTACAGCCTTCACCTGATATGTGCTCAACGGATCGTGACGCTGCTATGACATATCTCATTCATTTAGAGTTTAGTACAGCGCCATAAGTCTTTGTCGTGCGTTTGACCCTGGATACCTAGGCACCTTTTATCCCTGAGCGTTGAGTTATTCATGGTGGTTGCCAAAAACATCTCATTATCAGCCTGGTACTGAATTAAATAATTAAAAACTTCGTTTCAATAATGCTGTTTTTTAGCATTAAATATGCTGATAAAATATTACAACTAATACGCTTAAATGCTTTTTATACAGTCTGCGTAATTTAATTTTGAAATGGATACATAACATTACAGTGATTATGGTTATATGGGGTCGTTCCATAGAAAAACATCGAAAGTCCTGAGATGCCGTTTGCCGCCAGTCCCTTTCCCTGACTGTGCGGCATTTTTACCTCAACAGCTTTAAGCGGTTTGTTTTTTTACGGGAGGTTAATATTGTATCTTCTTGCTGTAATCATCCTGATAGTCTTGACCTGTCTCTCTGTATACTGCATGTATTCATGCATCAAGGACAGCTCGTGGGGAAAATCCATTCCTCCGGACAAGTGAGCGGGAGAGGCTGTGGATGAATGAGCCCGCGGGAAAGAGTGGGACAGAGAGGCCCGGCGGTTCCACCTCTAAATGCTGAAGTGGTGCCGGGAACTGATGATAAAGCCCCGATTCGGGTATCGGTTGATTACAAGGAACCACGCCCAAAGCCTCCGGGCGTCAGAACTAAAATTAACATTTAATATGAAATGAAACATTAATGCCTGGTGAATTTAAAGAATCGAAAAACAAGAGCTGATTATTAGCGATTCAATAACAATTCAATTTGGTCTGGTTGTGCGAATGTTTATTTTGCAGAAGTTATATTGCTCGGTATGTTTATTTTAAATATGGCTGGGTATGCTTCGTTTCATTAAAAAACACTTCGCAGCGCTTGTCTTACTCGTATGGGGCATCCTCTATCTGTCAGTGATGGTAGAATGCTGGAACTTTATTTCTAACCATTACTGGTTGTTTTTTAGTTGATAACATCATGAGGTAAGCAACTTCACGGCAAGATAATATTCCGGTCTTTGGAGGCGAAAATTCTTTGGCAACGGTCATCCTGCAGATAAGAACGCCTACAGATCACGGCAATCGCCAGGCGGCCATGACCTGTCTTATTCCGCAGGCTCTGCCTGCGTCTTAAACGTCTTTAATGCGCCACAGGCAAAGTAATGACGCCGCACCCATGCCAAGGGCAATCCAGAAAACAGCGTGATAGCTCCAGATTTCGGCCACTACACCTGCCAGCGAACCGGCGATAATCCAGCCGACGCGGGTGGTATTGGTATACAGCGTGGTGGCAGCGCCGGCCTGGCCGGGCATCAGGTCCTGGAAATAGAGCATGCCAATGCCTGCCAGAATACCGATGAATATCGCGTTCAGCGCCTGCAGAGCCAGCAGTAAAGCGGGCGTATGCACCAGCAGCATCCCCACGTAAAACAGTATTCCTGCCGCTGCGGCGAGGCGGATCAAAAAGCGCTTACCAAAGCGTCGGGCATAATAGCCGGCAATCAGCATCGTCGGAATTTCCAACCCGGCGGCGGTCCCCATCATCAGCCCGGCCAGCTTCTCTGATAAATGCAGCTCATTAATGATATAGAGCGGCATATTAATAATGTACAGGCTGTTAATGCCCCACATGAGTGTGCAAACGCTGAACAGCAGCAGCGCGTCGCGACGATGGGTGCGCGGCGCTTCCAGATGACCTGCCGCCGCCAGTTTCTGCTTCTCTTTGCGCATGCTGGGCAGAAAGAGCCACACCATCGCCCCGCAGACCACAAAGGCGATCGCGGCGCAGAGATACATCACGGTAAAACCGAACCCCATTGCCAGCGCGTAGGCCAGCGGCGGGCCGATCACCCATGCCAGCGAGACCTGGGCGCGCAGAATGGAACTGAACATGACCGCTTCGCGACCGGTTTTATCGGCATGTTCGCGCGCGAGGGCGAACATCTGCGGGTTGGCGGTGGAGCCGAAGCTGCTGAGGAAGACCCCGATGAAGAGCAGGATAAAGTAGTTGCGGTTCCAGGCGAACAGCAGGCAGGCCAGGATCCCAAGCAGGCAGCAAAAGACGATCAGCCGCTTGCGATCGCCCTGGCGATCCGAGCGCCCGGCCAGAAACTGACTGACCAAAATACCGATGACCGCGCTACCGGTAAAAAAGAAGCCGACCATCGCCGGGCGTACATGCACTTCATTGGTTAAAAACAGGCTCAGGGTCGGCGTTTGCAACGCGCCGGCAATGCCTGTCAGGAAGGCGACGATCAGGAAAGCAGAAGAGGTTAAATCGAACCCGCGGCGGGGAAGGGCAGCGCTACTGTTTTGCATGGCGGAGTATCTGTCATTGTTTGAGCAGCGGAGTTTACGCCGTCACTCAGAAAATGAACAGTAGTATGGTACGGAAAATTAAAAAGTAGTTTCAAATTAGTCATTTCAGCAAAAAGCTGAAGCCTGGCTGAATGCGGGAGGCTAGCTTCAGCAAAAGTGTGCTGCACCTCTAATTTCCGTTATCAGATTGATAACAGATCTTGCGCAGTGGATAAGAAAGGTACAGACTCATTGAAACGTTTCAGCGTTATAGGAATTTTCTCCATCAGGAAGTTGACGCCTTTTTTCACAAAATAGCTGAAACGATTCAATCTAGCAGGAGAGGAGAACCATGTTCCAGTTATCTGTGCAGGATATTCATCCCGGCCAGCAGGCCGGTAATAAAGAAGAGGCGATTCGTCAGGTTGCCGCGGCGCTGGTCAGCGCTGGCAACGTGGCGGAAGGCTACGTTAACGGGATGCTGGCTCGCGAACAGCAAACCTCCACATTCCTTGGCAACGGCATTGCCATCCCGCACGGGACTACCGACACGCGTGACCAGGTGCTGAAAACCGGCGTTCAGGTCTACCAGTTTCCGCAGGGCGTGACCTGGGGAGAAGGGCAGACCGCGTACGTGGCCATCGGCATCGCCGCCAGTTCGGATGAACATCTGGGGCTGTTGCGTCAGTTGACCCACGTACTGAGCGATGATTCGGTCGCTGAACAACTTAAATCGGCGACCACGGCGGAAGAGCTACGGGCCCTGCTGATGGGTGAAAAGCAGAGCGAAGCGCTGAAACTCGATAATGACACGCTGAGCCTGGATATCGCTGCCAGCGATCTGATGACCTTACAGGCGCTGAACGCTGCGCGTCTGAAAGAGGCCGGCGCCGTTGACGCCACCTTCGTCAGCCGCACCATCAATGATAAGCCGCTGAACCTCGGTCAGGGCATCTGGCTGAACGACAGCGCGGAAGGCAACCTGCGCAGCGCGATTGCGGTCAGCCGTGCCGCCAGTACATTTACCGCCGATGAGCAGCCGGTATCGCTGCTGATTACCGTCGCGATGGCGGATGAACAGCCTACCGCGGTACTGAATCGCCTGAGCAATCTGCTGATTGATAAAAAAGCTGACCGCCTGCTGAAGTCTGATGGCGCGACCCTGCTGGCGCTGCTGACCAGCGACGATGCTATCGCCGACGACGTGCTGAGCGCCGAGTTTGTGGTGCGCAATGAGCACGGGCTGCATGCCCGTCCGGGCACGATGCTGGTGAACACCATTAAACAATTTTCCAGCGACATTACCGTCACCAATCTGGACGGATCCGGCAAGCCGGCAAATGGCCGCAGCCTGATGAAAGTCGTGGCGCTGGGCGTGAAGAAAGGTCACCGTCTGCGTTTTACCGCGCAAGGTGAAGATGCGCAACAAGCGCTGGATGCGATTGGCGAAGCGATCGCCGAAGGCCTTGGGGAGGGCGCATAAATGAGCAGACGTGTAGCAACGATTACATTAAACCCGGCATATGATTTGGTGGGTTTCACACCGGAAATTGAACGCGGAGAAGTCAACCTCGTGCGGACCACCGGTCTGCATGCCGCCGGAAAAGGTATCAACGTTGCGAAAGTGCTGAAAGATCTTGGTATTGACGTCACCGTTGGCGGTTTCCTGGGGAAAGACAACCAGGATGGTTTTCAGCAGCTGTTCAGCGAGCTGGGGATTGCCAACCGCTTCCAGGTGGTTCAGGGGCGGACGCGCATCAACGTCAAGCTGACGGAAAAAGATGGTGAAGTGACCGATTTCAACTTCTCCGGTTTTGAAGTCACCCCGGCCGACTGGGAACGCTTTGTGAATGACTCCCTGAGCTGGCTGGGCCAGTTCGACATGGTGTGCGTCAGCGGCAGTCTGCCGTCAGGCGTTAGCCCGGAAGCCTTCACAGACTGGATGGTTCGTCTGCGTAGCCAGTGCCCGTGCATTATCTTTGACAGCAGCCGCGAAGCGCTGGTTGCCGGTCTGAAAGCCGCGCCGTGGCTGGTGAAGCCAAACCGTCGCGAGCTGGAGATCTGGGCTGGCCGTAAACTGCCGGAAATGAAAGACGTGATTGATGCGGCGCACGCGCTGCGCGAGCAGGGCATTGCCCACGTGGTTATCTCCCTCGGTGAAGAGGGGGCGCTGTGGGTTAACGCTTCTGGCGAATGGATTGCGAAACCCCCTTCAGTCGAAGTGGTCAGCACCGTCGGTGCCGGGGATTCCATGGTTGGCGGCCTGATCTACGGCCTGCTGATGCGTGAATCCAGCGAGCATACGCTGCGTCTGGCTACTGCTGTTGCGGCGCTGGCGGTCAGCCAGAGCAATGTAGGTATTACCGATCGTACCCAGTTGGCCGCCATGATGGCGCGTGTCGACTTAAAACCCTTTAATTGACAGCAGGAGAGGCATAATGAAAACGCTGCTGATTATTGATGCCGGACTTGGACAGGCGCGCGCCTATATGGCGAAAACCTTGCTGGGTACCGCAGCGCATAAAGCACATCTTGAACTGACAGACAACCCGAACGACGCGGAACTGGCGATCGTTCTTGGCACCACCCTGCCGGCGGATAGCGCGCTGAGCGGTAAACAGGTGTTCCTCGGCGATATCAATCGCGCCGTTGCCCATCCGGAGCTGTTCCTGAGCGAAGCGAAAAGCCAGGCGACGCCGTATGCTGCTCCGGCAGCGGCGACACTGCCGGCTGCCGCCGGTGGCGTAAAACGCATCGTGGCGGTCACCGCGTGCCCGACCGGCGTCGCGCATACCTTTATGGCGGCGGAAGCCATTGAAACCGAAGCCAAAAAACGCGGCTGGTGGGTGAAAGTGGAAACTCGCGGCTCGGTCGGCGCTGGTAACGCCATCACGCCGGAAGAGGTGGCGCAGGCGGATTTGGTGATTGTGGCTGCCGATATTGAAGTCGACCTGGCAAAATTTGCCGGCAAACCGATGTATCGCACCACCACCGGTCTGGCGCTGAAGAAAACCGTGCAGGAGCTGGATAAAGCCGTTGTTGAAGCGAAACCGTACCAGCCATCCGGCCAGAGCAGCCAGCAGGCGGCTTCGGCGAAGAAAGAGGGCGGCGGTGCCTATCGTCACCTGCTGACCGGCGTGTCTTATATGCTGCCGATGGTCGTTGCCGGCGGTCTGTGTATCGCGCTCTCCTTTGCCTTCGGTATCAAAGCGTTTGAAGTAAAAGATACCCTTGCAGCCGCGCTGATGCAGATTGGCGGTGGTTCAGCCTTTGCGCTGATGGTTCCGGTGCTGGCAGGCTTTATCGCCTTCTCCATTGCCGACCGTCCGGGCCTGACGCCGGGTCTTATCGGCGGGATGCTGGCCGTCAGCGGCGGTTCCGGCTTCATCGGCGGGATTATCGCCGGTTTCCTTGCCGGTTACGTTGCTAAACTGATCAGCACCAAATTAAAACTGCCGCCGAGCATGGAAGCGCTGAAACCGATCCTGATCATTCCGCTGGTCTCCAGCCTGATCGTCGGCCTGGCGATGATCTACCTGATCGGTAAACCTGTTGCCGGCATTCTGGCAGGGCTGACCCACTGGCTGCAAACGATGGGAACGGCGAACGCCGTACTGCTGGGCGCTATTCTCGGCGCGATGATGTGTACCGACATGGGCGGTCCGGTGAACAAAGCGGCCTATGCCTTCGGCGTCGGTCTGCTGAGTACCCAAACCTACGCACCGATGGCGGCGATTATGGCGGCCGGTATGGTGCCACCGCTGGCGATGGGTATCGCTACGCTGGTTGCCCGCAATAAGTTTGATAAAGGACAACGGGAAGGGGGGAAAGCGGCGCTGGTTCTGGGTCTGTGCTTTATCTCTGAAGGGGCGATTCCGTTTGCTGCCCGTGACCCGATGCGCGTCCTGCCATGCTGTATCGTGGGCGGCGCGGTGACCGGTGCAATCTCTATGGCTATCGGAGCGAAACTGATGGCGCCGCACGGCGGTCTGTTCGTCCTGCTGATTCCTGGTGCGATTACGCCAGTGGTCGGTTACCTGCTGGCGATTGTTGCCGGCACCCTGGTGGCCGGTCTCTCCTACGCGGTGCTGAAACGTCCGGAAGGACAGACCGCAGGAAAAGCGGCCTGAGTTCTCCTGCACAAAAGCACGTCAGAAGCAAACAAAAGGGCCGGATTCGGCCCTTTTTCTGTTCTGCTTATCTGCGTAACGGTCTGCGTCACACGGTACGCGGTCCTGAGGTCAGGCCGAGGCTTCTTCCGTTTGCTGTGCCCGCAGCCAGGCAATCTCTTGTGCCCAGATATCCGGGTTAATGGTTTCCAGAATCAGCGGGATGCCATCGAAGCGGCTGTCCTGCATGATCCAGCGGAAAGCGTCGTGGCCGATATTGCCTTCGCCCAGGCTGTGGTGGCGGTCAACGCGGCTGCCGAAGGCGCTTTTGGCATCGTTGAGGTGCATGCCGCGCAGATAGCGGAAACCGACAATGCGTTCGAAGTCGGCGAAAGTTTTCTCACACCCTTCCACGCTACGCAGGTCATAACCGGCAGCAAAGGCGTGGCAGGTATCAATGCAGACGCCGACGCGGGATTTGTCTTCCACTCCGTCAATAATGGCGGCCAGGTGTTCAAACTGAAAGCCGAGGTTGCTGCCCTGGCCGGCGGTATTTTCAATGACGGCGGTCACGCCTTCGGTTTTAGCCAGCGCAATATTAATGGACTCGGCAATACGAGCCAGGCACTCGTCTTCCGGTATCTGCTGCAGATGGCTGCCGGGATGGAAATTGAGCAGCGTCAGCCCGAGCTGCTGACAGCGGCTCAGTTCATCAATAAAGGCATCGCGGGATTTTTCCAGCGCCTCCTCAACCGGGTGGCCGAGGTTAATCAGGTAGCTGTCATGCGGCAGGATTTGTCCGGGGCCAAAGCGGTATTTTTCGCAGGCGGCTTTGAATTCAGCAATCGTTTCGTCGCTGAGCGGGGCTGCTCGCCATTGCCGTTGATTCTTGGTAAACAGCGCGAAGGCGGTGGCGTCGATTTCCGCGGCGCGAATGGCGGCATTGGCCAGTCCGCCGGAGGCGCTGACGTGCGCTCCAATGTATTTCATAAAAAAGCTCCAGTTAAGCCGCTGGGGAGAGGGTAATGATAGCGGCTTAACCGGAGAGTTACATCAACGAATGCGTGGGTTCATCCGACCGGGTTATGCCATCAGGCCGTGAATCACCAGGTTGATAGCACCGCCGCCGACTATCAGCCAGACGAACAGGATTAAGGCCATCAGCAGCGGTTTGGCGCCGGCTTTTTTCAGCGCGCTGACGTGAGTGGTCAGCCCCAGTGCCGCCATCGCCATCGCCAGCAGGACGGTATCAAGCGTGACCAGTATCCCGACGATGGGTTTTGGCAGCAGATGGAAAGAGTTAAACACTGCCACCACAATAAACAGGATGGCAAACCACGGAATGGTGATTTTGCTTTTTTCTCCCAGGCCTGCTGGCGCCAGCTGTTTGACGCGAGCGGCCATGAACAGCAGGAACGGAGCCAGCATCATCACGCGCAGCATTTTCGCAATCACCGCGGCGTTTTCCGCATCCGGGCTGATAGCATGTCCTGCGGCCACCACCTGCGCAACCTCATGCATCGTGGAGCCCATATAGATGCCATAGGCTTCCGGGGTGAACCAGTGCGCCAGCATCGGGTACATCGCCGGATAGAGGAAGATAGCCAGGGTACCGAAAATCACCACCGTGGCCACCGCGACGGTCACTTTACTGGCTTGTGCCTTGACGACCGGTTCGGTTGCCAGAATCGCGGCGGCGCCGCAGATGCTGCTACCGGCGCCAATCAGCCAGCTGGTATGTTTGTCCAGACCGAAGACCTTCTGCCCGAGGAAACAGGCGATAAAAAAGGTGCTGGTCAGCGTCAGGACGTCGATGGTGATACCGCTGACCCCGACATCGGCGATTTGGGCGAACGTCAGGCGAAAACCGTATAAAATGATGCCGAGTCGTAACAGATACTGTTTGGCAAAGATCACGCCGCCGTCGCAGGATTGCCAGAGCTTAGGGTAAATCGTGTTGCCGATAACCATACCGAATAAGATGGCCAGCGTCAGGGCGCTGAAGCCGGCGCCAGCGATAGCGGAAAAGCTACCGGCCCAAAGCGCGGCACCGGTCAGAACGGCGGTCAGCGCGAGTCCCGGGATAAAATGCCATAGCGTGTGATGTTTCGTCGGTAAAGTGAGTGCTGTCATAACCTTCTCCTTTGTCTGCGTAAAGATTACGACGCGCTGGTTTAAATATAAAATTGATTATATATTTATAATCAATCGTAATAAGTGGTATACCCGCTATCCTTCACGTTGCATGTGTGTTGGCTGCGCCGATTCCCCCAGTCACTGACTGCAGTAAGCTCCTGGGGTGTCGCTCTCGCGGCCTACGCCAGCGCAAGCGCTGTGCAAAACGGTCAACCGTTTTGTCCTGCAACTCGAATTATTGCGGGTAGATGCGAATATTTTCGCGTTTTGGGTGACATTCCCACGTTCGGCGGATTGTCGGAGAGCCACGCAGCATATCAATGAAGGCAGGATGAGCTATGCATATCACGCTACGGCAGCTGGAAGTGTTTGCTGAAGTGCTTAAGAGCGGGTCAACGACCCAGGCGTCACAAATGCTGGCGCTGTCGCAATCCGCGGTCAGCGCGGCGCTGACCGATCTGGAAGGACAGCTGGGTGTGCAACTGTTTGACCGCGTCGGCAAGCGGCTGGTGGTAAACGAACACGGGCGGCTTCTCTACCCGCGGGCGCTGGCCTTACTGGAGCGCGCGCTGGAGATTGAACAGCTGTTTCGCGGCGACAACGGCGCGATCCGGGTTTATGCCAGCAGCACCATCGGCAACTATATCCTGCCGGAAATTATCGCCCGCTATCGCCGTGATTTTCCCGACCTGCCGCTGGAGCTGAGCGTGGGCAATAGCCAGGACGTGATTAATGCGGTCGCCGATCTGCGGGTGGATATCGGGCTTATCGAAGGACCATGTCATGCGGCAGATATCATCGCCGAGCCATGGCTGGAAGATGAACTCGTGGTGTTCGCCGCGCCGGATTCGCCGCTGCTGGAAGGAGAGGTGACGCTGCAACGGCTGGCGGAAGCGCCGTGGATCCTGCGTGAACATGGCTCCGGCACCCGCGAAATCGTTGACTACCTGCTGCTGTCGCACCTGCCGGCGTTTCATCTGGGCATGGAGCTTGGCAATTCGGAAGCTATCAAACACGCCGTGCGTCACGGCCTGGGCATCAGCTGTCTCTCCCGACGGGTTATCGCCGAACAGCTTGAGGTCGGCTCGCTGGTCGAACTGTCGGTCCCGCTGCCTGCTCTGACCCGCACCCTGTGGCGGATTCACCATCGGCAAAAGCATGTTTCTAAGGCATTACAGCGTTTTCTGCACTACTGTCAGGTGTAAATCATCGGCGGTTAGCAAGGCATTTATTGTGAGAGATCAGCATATTATGGCGGACATTTTCGCAGATGAGTGCTTTGCTAATAATTCATTGTCGATCATGAAGCTCTCTTATAACTGCGCATTTGTACCGGATAGAACCCGGATCGTCTGCTACAATCTCGCCTCGTTTTTTGGATGGATAGCATTTTCACATGGTTTCGGATACTAAAACCACAGAAGCGCCCGGCTTACGCCGTGAACTGAAGGCGCGCCACTTGACCATGATCGCTATTGGCGGTTCCATCGGTACAGGTCTTTTCGTTGCATCTGGTGCAACTATTTCTCAGGCAGGCCCAGGCGGCGCACTGCTTTCCTATATTCTGATCGGCCTGATGGTCTACTTCCTGATGACCAGCCTGGGTGAACTGGCGGCATACATGCCGGTATCCGGTTCCTTCGCCACCTACGGTCAGAACTATGTCGAAGAGGGCTTTGGCTTCGCGCTGGGCTGGAACTACTGGTATAACTGGGCGGTGACCATCGCCGTTGATCTCGTGGCGTCTCAACTGGTGATGAGCTACTGGTTCCCGGATACGCCGGGTTGGATCTGGAGCGCCCTGTTCCTTGGCATTATGTTCCTGCTGAACTGGATCTCGGTGAAAGGTTTTGGCGAAGCGGAATACTGGTTCTCGCTTATCAAAGTGGCCACCGTTATTATCTTTATTATTGTCGGCGTGATGATGATCGTCGGTATCTTTAAAGGCGCGCAGCCAGCGGGCTGGAGCAACTGGGCCATCAATGACGCGCCGTTTGCCGGCGGTTTCTCCGCGATGATTGGCGTGGCGATGATCGTCGGCTTCTCGTTCCAGGGCACCGAGCTTATCGGTATTGCGGCGGGCGAATCGGAAAATCCGGAGAAGAATATTCCGCGCGCGGTGCGCCAGGTGTTCTGGCGTATCCTGCTGTTCTATGTCTTCGCGATTTTGATTATCAGTCTGATCATTCCGTATACCGACCCAAGCCTGCTGCGTAACGACGTGAAAGACATTTCCGTCAGCCCGTTCACCCTGGTGTTTCAGCACGCGGGTCTGCTGTCGGCGGCGGCAATCATGAACGCGGTTATCCTGACGGCGGTACTGTCGGCGGGGAACTCGGGAATGTATGCGTCAACGCGCATGCTTTATACCCTGGCTTGCGATGGCAAAGCCCCGCGCATCTTCTCGAAGCTGTCCCGTGGCGGCGTGCCGCGTAATGCGCTGTATGCCACGACGGTGATTGCCGCGCTGTGCTTCCTGAGCTCGATGTTTGGTAACCAGACCGTCTATCTGTGGTTGCTCAACACCTCCGGGATGACCGGTTTCATCGCCTGGCTGGGGATCGCCATCAGCCACTATCGTTTCCGTCGCGGCTATGTGCTGCAGGGCAACGATCTGAACGATCTGCCGTATCGTTCAGGGTTCTTCCCGCTGGGGCCGATCTTTGCCTTCGTGCTGTGCCTGATTGTCACGCTAGGCCAGAACTATGAAGCCTTCCTGAAAGACACCATCGACTGGGGCGGAGTGGCCGCAACCTATATCGGTATCCCGCTGTTCCTGGTTATCTGGTTTGGTTATAAGCTGGCAAAAGGCACCCGTTTCGTTCGCTACAGCGAGATGAAGTTCCCGCAGCGATTTAAAGGCTGACGGCCGACGCTGGCAGTAATCGTTCTGATGAAACCCTCTTTTAAGAGGGTTTTTTTTATCTGTACATTCTTACAAATTGATACAGTTCCTCATAATTTTATTGATAATCAAAATCATTATCTTTATCATCCTCATCAAAATCAGGATGAAGCCAATCTCCCTGTCTTGCCGGTCGTAAACAACCAGCAAGGGGCGACCAGCCACGTCAACTGTAAAAAGAGCGCGCGTACCGCCAATGAGCGGTGCGCCGGCAGTACGTGTTAATTGCACCTTTTGTTTGATTCGTTATACACCTCATGGAGATATGGAATGTTCAGGTTAAACCCTTTTGTCCGGGCGGGATTGTGCGCATCCGTCGTATCGCTGGCGTTTCCGGCTGTTGCCAAGGCCAATGAAGAAACGCTGGTCGTCACCGCCGCGGCGACTGAACAGAGCGTAAAAGATGCGCCAGCCAGTATCAGCGTCATTACTCAGCAAGATCTGCAGCGCCGTCCGGTTCAGAATCTGAAAGATGTTCTGCGCGACGTGCCAGGCGTGCAGCTCACCAACGAAGGCGACAACCGCAAGGGCGTCAGCATTCGTGGCCTCGACAGCAGCTACACGCTGATTCTGGTCGACGGCAAACGCGTTAACTCGCGCAACGCGGTCTTCCGCCACAACGATTTCGATTTAAACTGGATCCCGGTCGACGCCATTGAGCGCATTGAAGTGGTCCGCGGGCCGATGTCCTCCCTCTATGGCTCCGACGCCCTCGGCGGCGTGGTGAACATCATCACCAAAAAAGTCGGTCAGAAGTGGACCGGAACCCTGAGCGCCGATACCACGATTCAGGAACATCGCGATCGCGGCGATACCTACAACGGCCAGTTCTTTACCAGCGGTCCGCTGATTGACGGCGTGCTGGGGATGAAAGCCTACGGCAACCTGGCAAAACGCGCGAAAGACGATCCGCAGTCCTCCAGCAATGCCGCCGGTGAAACGCCGCGTATTGAAGGCTTTACCAGCCGCGATGGCAACGTTGAGTTTGCCTGGACGCCGACCGATAACCAGGATATCACCGCCGGCTATGGCTTCGATCGTCAGGATCGTGATTCCGACTCCCTCAACCGTAATCGTCTGGAACGCCAGAACTACTCCCTGAGCCATAACGGTCGTTGGGATGTGGGCAATAGCGAACTGAAGTTTTATGGCGAAAAAGTCGATAACAAAAATCCGGGCCAGAATGGCACGATCACCTCTGAAAGCAATGCGGTTGATGGCAAGTACGTGTTGCCGCTGGGGATGATTAACCAGCTGCTGACCTTCGGTGGCGAATGGCGCCACGATAAACTGAAAGATCCGATTAATCTGAGCAGCGGCGGAAAATCCACCTCTGCCAGCCAGTACGCGCTGTTTGTTGAGGATGAGTGGCGTATTTTCGAACCGCTGGCCCTGACCACCGGTATTCGTATGGACGACCATCAGACCTACGGCGATCACTGGAGCCCGCGTGCTTACCTCGTCTATAACGCCAGCGATACGGTCACCGTAAAAGGCGGCTGGGCCACGGCCTTTAAAGCGCCGTCGCTGCTGCAGCTGAACCCGGACTGGACCACCAACTCCTGCCGCGGCTCGTGCAGTATCATCGGTAACCCGGACCTGAAGCCGGAAACCAGCGAAAGCTTCGAACTTGGCCTGTATTACCGTGGTGAAGAAGGGCTGCTGGACGGCGTAGAAGGCAGCGTGACCACCTTCCAGAATAACGTCGACGATATGATCGATATTCTGCGCACCTCCAGCGCCAGCGAAGCGCCGGGCTACCCTAACTTTGCCGGCTGGAAAACGGTTAACGGCAAACGCGTACCGGTCTTCCGCTACTTCAACGTCAATAAAGCGCGCATCAAAGGGGTGGAAACCGAAGTCAAAGTGCCGTTCGGCGACGCGTGGAAGCTGACGGTGAACTACACCTATAACGATGGCCGCGATCTCAGCAACGGCGGCGACAAACCGCTGCAGTCGCTGCCGTTCCACACCGCCAACGGGACGCTGGACTGGAAGCCGCTGGATGACTGGTCCTTCTACGTCACCGCCAATTATACCGGCGAGCAGCGCGCAGTCAGCGCCACCTCGAAAACGCCGGGCGGTTACACCATGTTTGATATTGGTGCGGCATGGCAGGTGACGAAGAGCGTCAAGCTGCGTTCAGGCGTACTGAACGTCGGGGATAAAGATCTGAGCCGCGACGACTACAGCTATACCGAAGAGGGCCGTCGCTACTTTATGGCCGTGGACTACCGCTTCTGATCGACGCGGAAAGAGGGGCAGATGGCGAACGCTGTCTGCCCCCGGAAAGCGTCTGGTCGCAGGGAAGCGGCGCTATTGCGCGGATAAAGATACGGCCATCGAAGAAGAAAGCAACGCAGAGTGTTGAATGACCCTGGCCGTCGCACGGTGGCCGGGCAAGCGGGAAACGGTGCGCCGCCACCGGGAGCGCGGCACACCGGCAGGAAATCAGGCCAGCAGATAGCGGGCGTGAAAACGCAGATGGTCTTCAATAAATGAAGCGATGAAGTAGTAGCTGTGATCGTAGCCGGGCTGGATTCTCAGGGTTAACGGCCACGCTTTTTGCCGCGCGCACTCCGCCAGCACCGCTGGCTGCAGCTGTAGCGCGAGGAAGGTGTCGCTATCGCCCTGGTCTATCAGCGTCGGAATGGCGTCAGCGGGCTGGCTTGCCTGCATTAATGCGCAGCTGTCCCACGCCTGCCAGGCAGACTCATCGGCGCCGAGATAGGCGGTGAACGCTTTTTGTCCCCAGGGAACCTGCGTAGGGTTAACAATCGGCGCGAAAGCGGAAACGCTGGTAAAACGCCCCGGGTTTTTCAGCGCCATGATCAGCGCGCCGTGCCCGCCCATCGAGTGGCCGCTGATGGCGCAGCGCTCGCTGACGTTAAACTGCGAACGGATGAGCTGCGGCAGTTCGTCACGCAGATAGTCATACATGCGGAAATGCGCAGACCACGGCGCGGCGCTGGCATTGAGGTAAAAACCTGCGCCTTTACCCAGATCCCAGCCGCTATCGTCGGCGACATCATCGCCGCGCGGACTGGTATCCGGCATGACCAGCACCAGACCGAGTTCGGCGGCGACACGCTGGGCGCCCGCTTTGGTGGTGAAGTTTTCATCATTGCAGGTCAGCCCCGACAGCCAGTAGAGCACCGGCGGCGGCGTCTCATCGCACAGGGGAGGTAAAAAAATGCTGAACGTCATTGCGCAGTTCAGGGTACTGGAGTCGTGCCGCCATCGTTGCTGCCGACCTTCATAACAGCGATGCTCTTCAAGCAATTCCATGCCGGGCTCCTCAGGAAGGTAAATGCGGGTGTCAGGTCATAATACAGATATTTCATCTACCTGTGAGCAACTTTCACTTCCTCCTTTGAGGAACATATTGCATCATTAATGCAACTTTTAGCCAACATGCCCGATGCTGGTCGCTCGCCGGAGACGGCGCAATAGCGCGTGGCGGTCAGCGACAGAGTGCAAGGCGGGTCGGGCGAGTTTCCTCAGCGGTAACCGCAACCCGTCGTGAGGGATCAATAGCTCACGCAAATTTCAATAATTATCGTTTCGGCTACTGGATTATGTGCGCCGCCTCACGCACAATGAATGCAAACTTTGCCCGCAGAAGAGCAAAGAGCGCCACACCTGCAGGAGAACCTAAATGTCAGCACTGAGTAAAGAAGCCATACTCGTTCATGAAGCGCTGGTCGCTCGTGGGCTGGAGACGCCTCTGCGTCCGCCCGTAGAAGAAATTGATAATGAAACCCGCAAGAGCTTGATTGCCGGACACATGACCGAGATTATGCAACTGCTGAATCTTGATCTAACTGATGACAGTCTGATGGAAACGCCACGACGTATCGCGAAAATGTACGTCGATGAGATTTTTTCCGGGCTGGACTATGCCAGGTTCCCAAAAATCACCGTTATCGAAAACAAGATGCAGGTCGATGAAATGGTCACCGTGCGCGATATTACCTTGACCAGCACCTGTGAACACCACTTTGTCACGATTGATGGTAAAGCGACGGTGGCCTATATCCCGAAAGATTCGGTCATCGGTCTGTCGAAAATCAACCGTATCGTGCAGTTCTTCTCCCAGCGCCCTCAGGTGCAGGAGCGACTGACTCAGCAGATTTTAACGGCGCTGCAGACGCTGCTGGGCACCAGCAACGTTGCGGTATCCATTGATGCGGTGCATTACTGCGTCAAAGCGCGCGGCATCCGTGATGCCACCAGCGCCACGACGACGACCTCACTGGGCGGCCTGTTTAAATCCAGCCAGAATACTCGCCAGGAGTTCCTGCGCGCCGTACGCCACCACAACTAAAAATACGGAGCAGGACAGATGGAGCGAAATGTCACGCTGGACTTTGTGCGCGGCGTCGCCATCCTTGGGATCCTGCTTCTGAATATCAGCGCCTTCGGCTTGCCGAAGGCCGCTTACCTCAACCCGGCCTGGTCCGGGAGCATCTCCCTCACCGACGCCTGGACCTGGGCGATTCTCGATCTGTTTGCGCAGGTCAAATTCCTGACGTTGTTTGCCTTGCTGTTTGGCGCCGGACTACAGATGCTGTTGCCTCGCGGCAAGCGCTGGATCCAGTCACGTCTGACGCTGCTGGCGCTGCTAGGCTTTATCCACGGTCTGTTTTTCTGGGATGGCGATATCCTGCTGGCCTATGCGCTGGTGGGGCTGGTGGCGTGGCGCATGGTGCGCGATGCGCATCACATCAAAACGCTGTTTAACACCGGCGTCGTGCTCTACGTTATCGGCGTTGCCGTGCTCGTGCTGCTCGGCATGATTTCTGGCGATGCGCCGAACCGTTCATGGGTGCCCGATGCGGCGAATTTACAGTATGAGCAATACTGGAAGCTGAACGGCGGACTGGAGGCGGTCAGCAATCGTGCCGATATGCTCTCCGATAATCTGCTGGCGCTAGGGGCGCAGTACGGCTGGCAGCTGGCGGGGATGATGTTGATGGGGGCAGCGCTGATGCGCAGCGGCTGGTTAAAAGGGCAGTTTAGCCTCGGCCACTATCGCCGCACCGGCGCACTGCTGATTGTCGCCGGTATGCTCGTCAATCTGCCGGCTATTTTTGCCCAGTGGTATCTGGGGTGGAATCCTCGCTGGTGCGCGTTCCTGTTACAGGCTCCTCGCGAGCTGGGCGCGCCGCTGCAAACCATCGGCTATGCCTCGCTGGCATGGGGCTTCTGGCCGCAGTTGTGCAGGCTGCGGCTGGTGGGGGCTATCGCCTGCGTCGGGCGGATGGCGCTAACCAACTATCTGTTGCAAACGCTCGTTTGTACTACCATTTTTTACCGTTTTGGCCTGTTTATGAAGTTTGACCGCCTGCAGCTGCTGGCTTTCGTGGTGCCGGTCTGGGCGGTAAATATCACCTTCTCTCTCTTTTGGCTACGTCATTTCCGTCAGGGGCCGGTGGAATGGCTGTGGCGTCAGTTAACCCTGCGTGCGTCAGGGACATCACTAAAAAACACATCAAGATAACGATCTCGATCACAATCATTAACAAAATGGATGTAACCGTTTCCAGGCTTGTGACATCACTCACGTAGCGCGCTGCGGGTCGCTGCCAGAATAGCCACCTTGCTGAACACAGGAGGTGGGTGTGACGTATTGCAATTCTCTTAAGGGCGGTAAGCATGATCACCATTCGTGATGTCGCCCGTCAGGCGGGCGTTTCCGTAGCGACCGTCTCGCGCGTGCTGAACAACAGCGCGCTGGTGAGCCCGGATACGCGGGAAAATGTAATGAAAGCGGTAACGCAGCTGGGCTACCGGCCGAACGCCAATGCGCAGGCGCTGGCGACGCAGGTCAGCGACACCATTGGCGTGGTGGTGATGGATGTGTCGGATGCCTTTTTCGGCGCGCTGGTGAAAGCGGTGGATACGGTCGCTCAGCAGCACCAGAAATATGTGTTGATCGGCAATAGCTACCATGAGGCGGAAAAAGAGCGTCATGCCATCGAAGTGCTGATTCGCCAGCGCTGCTCGGCGCTGATCGTCCATTCCAAAGCCCTCAGCGATGCAGAGCTTGGCGACTTTATGGAGCATATGCCGGGGATGGTGCTGATTAACCGCATTGTGCCCGGCTACGCGCATCGTTGCGTGGGGCTGGATAATGTCAGCGGGGCGTTGATGGCCACGCGGATGCTGCTGAACAACGGTCATCAGCGCATCGGCTACCTCTCTTCAAACCATGGCATCGAAGATGACGATATGCGCCGGGAAGGGTGGTTGAAGGCGTTGCAGGAACAAAACATTATCGCGCCAGACAGCTGGATTGGCTCGGGTACGCCGGATATGCAGGGCGGAGAGGCGGCCATGGTTGAGCTACTGGGGCGCAATTTAGGCCTGACCGCGGTCTTTGCCTACAATGACAGCATGGCGGCCGGGGCGCTGACGACGCTTAAAGATAATGGCATTGCGGTACCGCAGCATTTGTCGCTTATCGGCTTTGACGACATCCCGATTTCTCGTTACACCGACCCACAGCTGACGACCGTGCGCTATCCTGTTATGTCAATGGCGAAACTGGCAACGGAGCTGGCGCTGCTGGGGGCGGCAGGCAAACTCGATCATGAAGCGCGGCATTGCTTTATGCCGACGCTGGTACGCCGCCATTCGGTGATGCCGCAGCAAATTGCGGGGCCGATCACTAACTGATGATGTGTCTTATGTAACCGTTTTCAATCTGTGAGTAAATTCACAGTATATTAACATTCAACTGATTATGATGGCCTCGTTTACTAGTCTGAACCACTATATCACGGTGATTAATCACTTTTACCGTAGGGATAAGGCGCAGTACGCTTAATTAATTCGTGTTTCTGGAGCGTTACCCTACACGGAAGACAGAATTTATAGTCGTGAATGTTGTTGTGCGGTAACACTAATGTAACAAGTCCCCGCCGGCTATTTTCACACCAACGACCCTGCATAATAAAACCGGAGATTCCATGAATAAGAAGGTGTTAACCCTGTCTGCTGTTATGGCTGGTATGTTATTTGGCGCCGCGGCACACGCAGCGGATACCCGTATCGGCGTAACCATTTATAAATATGACGACAACTTTATGTCGGTCGTGCGCAAGGCGATTGAGAAAGACGGCAAATCAGCGCCAGACGTTCAGCTGCTGATGAATGACTCGCAGAATGACCAGTCCAAACAGAACGATCAGATTGACGTCCTGCTGGCCAAAGGGGTGAAGGCGCTGGCGATTAACCTGGTGGACCCGGCAGCCGCTGGCACCGTTATCGAAAAAGCGCGCGGCCAGAACGTGCCGGTGGTGTTCTTTAACAAAGAGCCGTCCCGCAAAGCGCTGGACAGCTATGACAAAGCTTACTATGTCGGCACCGACTCAAAAGAGTCCGGGATTATTCAGGGCGACCTGATTGCCAAGCACTGGAAAGCCAATCCGAACTGGGATCTGAACAAAGACGGTCAGATTCAATATGTTCTGCTGAAAGGCGAGCCGGGCCACCCGGATGCTGAAGCGCGTACCACCTACGTGATTAAAGAGCTGAATGACAAAGGTCTGAAGACTCAGCAGCTGCAGATGGATACCGCGATGTGGGATACCGCTCAGGCGAAAGATAAGATGGATGCCTGGCTGTCTGGCCCGAACGCCAACAAAATTGAAGTGGTTATCGCCAATAACGATGCGATGGCAATGGGCGCGGTTGAAGCTCTGAAAGCGCATAACAAGAGCAGCATTCCAGTATTCGGCGTCGATGCCCTGCCTGAAGCGCTGGCGCTGGTAAAATCTGGCGCGATGGCCGGTACCGTGCTGAACGACGCGAACAACCAGGCGAAAGCCACCTTCGATCTGGCGAAAAACCTGGCCGATGGTAAAGAAGCGGCGGCGGGTACTAAGTGGAAGATTGAGAATAAGATTGTCCGCGTACCTTATGTTGGCGTAGATAAAGACAATCTGAGCCAGTTTATCGGTAAATAATTATTGAGTTACGGGCGTGAGCTCTCCCCGGAACAGGTCGGGTTGCTGACAGCGAATGCTGCGGCAACCTGAAATATCCGGATATTCGCGCCCGATTATTCCTGATACAGAACCCGACCCTGATGGCGGCGCGAATGCGTCGGTTGGGGTGTGCATGAACGCAGCCAGGTATAACTATGGTCAGCAATAATAGCGAACGGTCAGGCGAATTCTTGTTGGAAATGAGCAATATCAACAAATCGTTTCCTGGCGTCAAGGCACTCGATAATGTCAATCTGAAAGTCCGTCCTCATTCTATTCATGCATTGATGGGAGAGAACGGTGCTGGTAAGTCGACATTATTAAAATGCCTTTTTGGAATCTATCAAAAAGATTCCGGTAGTATTCTTTTTCAGGGGCAAGAGATCGATTTCCATTCCGCGAAAGAAGCGCTGGAAAACGGTATTTCAATGGTTCACCAGGAATTAAATCTGGTATTGCAGCGTTCGGTGATGGACAACATGTGGCTGGGGCGTTATCCCACCAAAGGAATGTTTGTCGATCAGGAAAAAATGTATAGCGATACCAAAGGGATATTTGATGAGCTCGATATAGATATCGATCCGCGTGCCCGCGTCGGCACGTTATCCGTATCGCAAATGCAGATGATTGAAATCGCCAAGGCATTTTCTTATGACGCCAAAATCGTCATTATGGATGAGCCTACGTCATCATTGACCGAGAAAGAAGTTAATCATCTGTTTAAGATTATCCGCAAGCTGAAAGAACGCGGCTGCGGTATTGTCTATATTTCTCACAAGATGGAAGAGATCTTCCAGCTGTGCGACGAAATAACGATTTTGCGCGATGGTCAGTGGATTGCCACCCAGCCGTTGGAAGGCCTGGATATGGATAAGATCATCGCCATGATGGTAGGGCGCTCGTTAACCCAGCGCTTCCCGGAGAAACACAATACGCCGGGTGAAACTATTCTGGAAGTGCGCAACCTGACTTCGCTGCGTCAGCCATCGATTCGTGATGTCTCCTTCGATCTGCGTAAAGGGGAGATCCTCGGTATCGCCGGGCTGGTGGGAGCGAAGCGTACCGATATAGTCGAAACGCTTTTCGGTATCCGCGAAAAATCAGGCGGCACGATTACGCTGCACGGCAAGAAGATCAATAACCATAGCGCGAACGAAGCGATTAACCATGGTTTTGCGTTAGTCACCGAAGAGCGCCGCTCCACCGGTATTTATGCGTATCTGGATATTGGCTTTAACTCGCTGATCTCCAATATTAAGAAATATAAAAACAAGGTGGGTCTGCTGGACAATTCCCGCATGAAAAGCGATACCCAGTGGGTTATTGACTCGATGCGCGTGAAAACCCCCGGCCAGCATACGCAAATTGGTTCGTTGTCCGGTGGTAACCAGCAAAAGGTTATTATTGGTCGCTGGCTATTAACCCAGCCGGAAATTCTGATGCTTGATGAACCCACGCGTGGGATTGACGTTGGCGCGAAGTTCGAAATTTATCAGCTGATTGCTGAGCTGGCGAATAAAAATAAAGGGATCATCATTATTTCCTCCGAGATGCCGGAGCTGCTGGGTATTACCGACCGTATTCTGGTAATGAGCAACGGTCTCGTTGCCGGAATTGTTGAGACAAAAACGACTACGCAGAACGAAATTTTACGTCTTGCGTCGTTGCATCTTTAAGAGCAGGGGCTTCTCATGAGTGCGTTAAATAAAAAAAGTTTTCTCACGTACCTGAAAGACGGTGGGATTTACGTTGTGCTGTTGGTTTTGCTGGCGATTATTATTTTCCAGGACCCCACGTTCTTAAGTTTGCTGAACTTGAGTAACATCCTGACTCAGTCTTCGGTGCGTATTATTATCGCGCTCGGCGTTGCCGGACTGATTGTAACCCAGGGTACCGACCTCTCTGCCGGTCGCCAGGTCGGGCTGGCGGCGGTTATCGCCGCGACCATGCTGCAGGCGGTCGACAATGCCAACAAGGTCTTCCCGGATATGGCGACTATGCCGATTCCGCTGGTGATCCTGCTGGTCTGCGCGATCGGTGCGGTTATCGGGCTGATTAACGGGATTATTATCGCTTATCTGAACGTGACGCCGTTTATCACCACCCTGGGTACGATGATCATCGTCTACGGCATCAACTCCCTGTACTACGATTTTGTCGGCGCATCGCCCATTTCCGGTTTTGACAGCCACTTCTCGCACTTCGCGCAAGGGTTTATCGCGCTGGGGTCGTTCCGCCTGTCGTACATTACGTTCTACGCGGCGATTGCGGTCTTCTTCGTGTGGATCCTGTGGAATAAAACCCGTTTTGGTAAAAACATTTTTGCCATCGGCGGTAACCCGGAAGCGGCCAAAGTTTCGGGTGTCAACGTGGCGCTGAACCTGCTGATGATTTATGCCCTGTCCGGTGTGTTCTATGCTTTTGGCGGTCTGCTGGAGGCCGGTCGTATCGGTTCGGCCACCAACAACCTCGGCTTTATGTATGAGCTGGATGCGATTGCGGCCTGCGTCGTTGGCGGCGTGTCGTTTAGCGGCGGTGTGGGTACGGTGCTTGGCGTGGTGACCGGGGTAATTATCTTCACCGTCATCAACTACGGCCTGACCTATATCGGCGTCAACCCCTACTGGCAGTACATCATCAAAGGGGCGATCATTATCTTCGCCGTGGCGCTGGATTCATTGAAATACGCGCGCAAAAAATAATCGTCCGTTGCTATCCCGCCCGCGCCATTCGCGCGGGCTTTTTTGGGTCTTTTTTACGCCGACTGACCCGGGGGAAAGTATGCCGATATCAACGGCCCGTCACTGACTCTTTTGCAGTTCCAGCAGCTGTTCCGGCGTGACGGCAGGATAGGACTGCGCACCCTCAGGCACTTCCTGCAACGTCGGAATCGGAATTAACGGCCCTAAAAAGCGGGGTTCGCGTTTGAACACGTACAAATCCGCCAGCGCGCCAAACCGGGCGCCAAACTCACGTAAACGCACGTTCCACATATCCTTCGGCGAAGGCACCGCGTAACACTGCGCCTGAATCCCCATATGCAGAGCGATAAACAGCGCCCGTTCGCAGTGGAAGCGCTGGGTAATGATAATAAAGTCGTTAGTATCGAAAACTTTGCGGGTGCGCACGATAGAGTCGAGCGTGCGGAAGCCGGCGTAATCGAGCACGATATCGGCCGGGTCGACGCCGCCTTTGATTAAATCGCGGCGCATGGTCATCGGTTCGTTGTAGCTTTGCAGCGCATTATCGCCGCTCAGCAGCAGGTAGTTCACTTTGCCGCTATTGTAAGCGTTCAGCGCCCCCTGAATACGATAACGATAATACTGATTAATCACTCCGGTGCGATAGTACTTGGCGGTACCGAGCACCACCCCAACCTGGCGGTAGGGCAGATCCTGGAGTTCATCATAGATATAGGGGGCGGTTTTCCAGCTCATCCAACGGTCAAGACCCAGCACGGTCAACAGCAGCAGGCCGAACAGGACTAACAGGCTGTATAACACACGCTTTAACATTCACCTGACTCATGTGGACAATGGAGCTATCAGGCTACTTTACCCGCCGGGCAAGAGCAAGAAACCATCGTTTAATTGCGGGGATTTTCAACAATGCGGGCCAATGGGGCCCGCATGACGGGAAAATTAGCCGAGCAGGACGCGATCAATATTCTGGCAACCTAACGCTTTCAGCGTTGCGACGGTTGCATCCCACTGAATCAGCGCCGCATCGGCTTTCTCAGCCAGAATGGCGCGCTGAATATCCGGATAGTCATAGCCGTTGAGGCTCAGCAGGTTGAGCGCTCCCTGCAGCGGCGGCAGCGTTGGGTTAAAGGCCGCGTTTTCCGCATAGCGACCGGCGAAAATGGTGCCGTCTTTCAACTCCAGCGCCACGCCGGAGGGCGAGTTGCTGTATGGCATATGGCAGCGGTTGGCAGCCTGAATGGCCGCCTGCGCCAGGGGATCGCCGGTCAGCGGGAAACCATGATCCTGTTCATCCATCAGCAGCGTTTTAATCTCGAGGTCCTGCGGACCGAAGGCATCCGGCAGATAGTGCTGCAGCGAATGCGCTTCGCGACCCGGCAGATGAATACGCAGGAGCTGGCTACTGTTCAGCTCATTCATAAACTGACGACAGTGGCCGCAGGGGGTGTAGTTGACGGTAATGGCCTTGAGCGAGCGTTCACCGCGCAGCCAGGCGTGGCTGATGGCGCTTTGTTCCGCGTGTACGGTTTGTTGCATCGTGGCGCCGAGGAACTCCATATTACCGCCAAAGTACCAGGTGCCGCTAATGCCGCGGGCGATGGCGCCAACGTTAAAATGGGAAAGGTCGGCGCGCGCACAGGCTGCCGCGAGTGGCAGCAGCGCAAAGGCCAGCGCGTCTTCATCAAGGCCTGTTGCGTTGCGCAGCGTGGCGACCTGACCGGCATCCAGCAAAGCCGGGAAGTGCGGGTCGATCAGCATCGGGGCGATGGCCGCTTGCAGGTCTGCCGCCAGAAGAGGAAGAGCAGCGTGAAAACGTGGGTGCATGGCGTTGCCTCTTAACAATGTAATGGGAATCTAGTGTACGGGCGAGGGGAGCCCGTATATGTGATTAATATCTCATTGTTTATGCAACTTTATTATGTTGCACTGATAAATGTGATTAAGATCACATTTATCCGACGATAGCCAGAATCACCGGGAACAAAAAGGGCGCCACCAGCGAGGTGATAATCCCGCACAGCACCAGCGCCAGGGAGCTGAAAGCCCCTTCCTGATAGTCCAGCTCCGCACAGCGGGCGGTCCCCAGGGCATGCGATGCGGTGCCCATCGACAGACCGCGTGAGGCTTTGGTGCGAATGCGCATCAGGTTCAGCAGGCTGTGGCCGAAAACCGCGCCGAGAATCCCCACGAAAATAACGCACACCGCGCTGATGGCCGGAATACCGCCAATGCTTCCGCTGACCGCCATCGCAATCGGCGTGGTGACCGACTTCGGCATAATGGAGGCGGCGATTTGCGGCGTCGCGCCGAGCAGCAGCGCGACGGTAGTGCCGGTCACCATCGCCACGACGCTGCCGATAAAGCAGATCGTAATAATCGATTTCCAGCGGGCGCGGATCTGGTGCAACTGCTCATACAGCGGGAAGGCCAGCGCCACGACCGCAGGCTGAAGCAAATCGTTGAGAATTTTACTGCCCTGAAAATAGCGATCGTAGGAGATACCGCTGAGCAGCAAAAAGGGGATGATTACGATCATCGCCACCAGCAATGGATTCAGCAGCGGAAATTTAAACCGCGCGGCCAGCTTGCGGGCGAGGAAAAAAACGATCAGCGTCAGCGGCAAGGACCACCAGATTTCATGCATCATCTTTGACGTCCTTAGTTTGACCGACCACTTTACGTTCGCCATGAACCAGATGTGAGCTCCAGCTCACCACAAGGAAGACCACTAATGTACTGATCGTGCAGGAGATTGCCACCGGGCCGAGCTGCGCGCGCAGCAGATCCCAGTATTGCATGACGCCAACGCCGATAGGCACAAACAGCAGCGCCATATAGCGAATCAATATGTTGCACCCGGGGTTGACCCATTTCGGCGGCATAATCTGTAGCGCCAGAAGAACGAACAAAATCAGCATGCCGATAATGCTGCCGGGAATAGTAATGGGCAGCAGGGAAGCAACAAAAATCCCGGCGTATAAACAAGCATAGATCAGGACAAAAGCCCGCAGGTACTGCCAGATAATATTCAGCGATTTACTCATGGTAATAACCCTTGATGAACCGTATTCATCATACAATTAAACCTTGAAATGTGCTATCGATCACATCATGAATTCCAGGCATAGATTTAATAGAGTAATGGAACCTTCGGGCATGCGGAATGCATGTTGATGAATCCGGCAATAAATAATAGTGAGAATGGCTCAGGCAGAGCGGGAGCGCTGCGTTTTTTTGCGCCACCACGACGCAACTTCGCCGCTCCTGCGCGGCAAAAACGCATCATGCTTATGGCGGTATCCATGCCTTCGCGTACGCCCCGACCCGCTAACCATAGCCGAAGCGCATTGAGATCTTTCAACCGACGCACAGAGGCGCTACCATAGCGCCTCTTTTTTTTCCGGGTAACAATATGCGTGTATTACTGGCGCCGATGGAAGGTGTGCTCGATTCGCTGGTGCGCGAGCTGCTGACCGAGGTTAACGATTACGATCTGTGCATCACCGAATTTCTACGGGTGGTGGATCAGCTGCTGCCGGTAAAATCGTTCTACAAACTGTGCCCGGAACTTCATCATCAAAGCCGCACGCCTTCCGGCACCCGCGTCCGGGTGCAGCTGCTGGGGCAATATCCGCAATGGCTGGCGGAAAATGCCGCGCGGGCGGTGGCGCTGGGTTCGTGGGGCGTCGATCTGAACTGCGGCTGTCCGTCAAAGCTGGTGAACGGCAGCGGCGGCGGGGCGACGCTGCTTAAAGACCCTGAGCTTATCTATCGCGGTGCAAAAGCGATGCGCGAAGCGGTGCCGGATCATCTGCCGGTGACGGTCAAAATTCGCCTGGGCTGGGACAGCGGAGCGCGTCAGTTTGAAATTGCCGATGCGGTAGAGCAGGCCGGCGTGACGGAGCTGGTGGTTCACGGACGCACGAAAGAAGACGCTTATAAAGCCGAGCGGATCAACTGGGCAGCGATTGGCGAAATCCGCCAGCGGCTGTCAATTCCGGTTATCGCTAACGGCGAAATCTGGGACTGGCAAAGCGCGCAGGAGTGTCTGGCGGTCACCGGCTGCGACTCGGTGATGATTGGTCGCGGCGCGCTGAACGTGCCAAATTTAAGCCGGGTCATCAAATATAACGAACCGCGCATGCCGTGGCCACAGGTTGTGGAGCTACTGAAAAAATATACGCGTCTGGAAAAACAGGGCGATACCGGGTTGTATCATGTTGCGCGAATTAAACAGTGGCTCAGTTATTTACGCAAAGAATATGATGAGGCGTTGATCGTGTTTAATGAAATACGTACGCTGAAAACCTCTGCGGACATTGCGCTGGCCATAGCCCGTTATTAGGGAATATTGTTAAATCGCTCACACTTTATTACTCCGGGAGCATCTGCTGATGGGCATTTCTGCCGCTGAGTGATATTGTAGTATTCATATATTCAGGGTTGCTACTGATTACAGGCAAAACCTAAGCACTTCCGCCATTCGTGGCTGGAGTGCTTAGGTTTTTTTTTGCTTTTTATTTCTTGAGGAATTAAATGATTATCTAAAACAATAGGTTATGCTCGAATCGGTTGCGCTAATAAAGCGGTTGAATGGCTGACGGGCAGGTATTGAAAAATAAATATAAAGACTAAAAACGGGCAGGTTTATTGCCTGGGGCCAGCTATTACCCTTATTCAGTCACAATGGATATCATTATGCACAACAAAAAAATAAATCACCTTCTGTTGATAGTGACATTGACTCTGTTGACTCCCGGCGCGTTCGCTGCGGAAACAGAAAAATGGAACGGTACGGTATTAGGTTTTGAGAAGCCGCAAAAAGGCTTGCTCGGGGAGATGGCCGGGATTCGTCCGATCCTCGAAGATAACGGATTTAATTATAATCTCGGCTACCTCAATGAAATGGGATACAACGCCGGCGGCGGATATAACCATGACAAACAGCTGGCTTATATCGATCAGGTCGCCCTGACCTTTACCCAGGACCTGGAGCGCTGGACCGGGATCCCGGATGCGCGCATTGAGGGCAATATCGTTAACCGTAACCACGATGACAACCTGACCACCCAGCGGCTACAGGATCCGCGGGTTAATTTTAACGATCTGGCGCAGGAAAGCTGGGGAGGCCAGTCCATTACCCGTCTTGGCTGGCTGACCTTTGCCCGTAGCTTCGATGAGCGTCGTATGACCTGGCGTATCGGGATGATGAATAAGGTGCAGACCTTCGATCAGATTATCCCCTGCGATTTTCAGTTGCTTTCACAGTGTGGCGGTAAGTCTGCCAACTCGCTGACCTGGAACAACTGGAACGTCCATACCTGGGGCACGACCGTCGAATATAAGCTGACCCCGACGCTGACGCTGAAGGGCGGTGTCATGGAGCAGAATCCGCAGGCCTCTTCCCGCAGCCACGCGTGGAGCTGGTCGACAAAAGGCAGTAAGGGCATTTTGCTGCCGGTAGAGATCGAAGCGCGTCCGGTGATCAACGGCCTTCCCGGCGCGTATAACCTCGGCGTGCTCTATACCAACGCCCCGCAGAACGATCTGTATACGGGAAAATCCGGCGGTCCCGGGGCCAGCGACCCGCAAGGATATGCGCAACACGATCGCACCTGGTTTCTGTATGGCGGGCTGAATCAGCAGATAACCCGCCATGCTGACGACCCTGAGCGCGGGATGAGCGTTTCGCTGAGCGGCAGCTATAGCGATAAGCGCAGCAACTACATCCATACCTCCGTGGCCGCATCAATGCGCTATCGCGGCCTCTTTGACGCCCGCCCGCAAGACTGGCTGGGCTTTGGCCTGACCTGGATGGATATGAGCAACCATTACGCGCGCAACCAGCAGTACAGGAATGAGGTCAGCGGGGCTACGGACTATTCTGCGGCAAACTATCAGCCGGTAGCCGGGCATTCGGTGAATGCTGAACTGTACTACCGCCTGCGTCCGGTGTCGTGGCTTGAGCTGCAGCCGGGCCTGCAGTACTGGCATCGCCCGGGTGGCGTCGCTCAGACTCAGGATGCCTGGGTCATCGAGTGGAAAACCGTGGTGACTTTCTGAATCGACAGGACGGACAGCTGCCCGCGGTGCGGGCGGGTGTCATCCGACGCGGCGGTTGTCCAGACGGTCGCGAAATTCCAGCGGCGTGCAGCCGAGGTGCTGGCGGAAGCGTAAACAGAAATAGGCGCTATCGGTAAAGCCCGCGGTCTGGGCTACATCGACAATTTTTAGCTGGCTGGAGGTCAGCAGTTGTACCGCCACCTTGAGCTTACGCAGAAAAATATACTCTTTAAACGTCATATTAAACAGCTGCTTAAACATGCGTGAAAAGTAGGACTTCGACACCTGGCACCGCTGCGCCGCCTCCAGCGTGGTGGTCTCCCAGGCTTTATGCTCTTCAATCTCATACAATAATTGCCGCACCCTGCTCACAAAGTCGCCGCCGGGAACATGGGGGAACGTCTCATCGTCGTGGTTGAGCGAGAAAACGAACTCCATCAGCAGAGCGATGCTTTTCAAAAATACCGCCTGGTTATCCGCTTTCTTTCCCAGACCAATGGCCCAGTCAAAAAGCGCCGTCAACTGCACGCCGGTTGCGGGATCCGGATACAGCACCCGGATGCGATCCTTTTGCCGGGAAAAATGGCTCACCGCCAGCGGGTTTAAAAAATCAAATTCAAACTGGAACAGATAGCGGTTGTGATTGTACTCTGGGATCAGGTACATCGCATGGGGAATGAGCGCCGGAACGAAAATCAAGGTGCCGTTTTTTATCGGGATCTGTCGATCGTTGATGCCAAAATAACCACAGGAACGATCGAACCACATTAATTCATACATAAAGTGAAAATGTGTCTTCACATCATCGCCGGAATACTCGGGAAGCTGATATTGCTGCAGGTAGTAGAGTTCCTGGGTCAGCGTAATGATATTTTCATATGTTACCGGGTCATCATGCATAAAACGCCTCCTTTTTTATACTATATGCCGAACGGCAAATAAAATAAAAAGCGTTCTTAATGTAAATGCGATAGCCATCACAGGGCAGGTTCACTTTTATTATATAGCTATCCTCTCTTTATACATATTGAAGAAGCCGATGGGCCTACAATGGCCTTGTCAGCAGCAACAACCTTTCCTTGTATGGGGTTATCGTCAATGAACAAAATAATGCCATTAAACTGGTATCAGAAAATGGGTTATGGACTTGGAGACACCGCCTGTAATTTGGTCTGGTCATCCATCATGTTATTTATGGCCTATTTTTATACGGATATATTTGGTTTGTCACCGGCGCATATGGGGACCATGTTTTTAGCCGTCCGGGTAATTGATGCCTTTTTTGATGTGGGGATCGGCGCAGTGACGGACCGCACGCGGACCAAATATGGTCAATTTCGCCCTTATTTACTGTGGTTCGCCATTCCTTTTGGCGTAATGTGCATGTTGACCTTTTATACGCCAGATTTTTCCTATACCGGCAAGCTGATTTACGCCTACGTTTCTTATACCCTGCTCTCGCTGTTATATAGTGCTATTAATGTTCCCTATTGCGCGATGATTAACAATATCAGCCAGAGCTCCGTCGAACGGGTGTCGTTGCAATCGTGGCGCTTCGCCATGAGCTCCGCCGGCGGGCTATTAGTCTCCGTGGCCGCGCTTCCTGCGGTGGCGTGGTTGGGGAAAGGGAATATCCAGCACGGCTATTTTTATGCCATGGTGCTGATTAGTAGCCTGGGTATTATGTTGTTTTACCTTTGTTTCTTCCTGACCAAAGAGACCGCGATCGCGGCAATCGATGCCAATCGCGGGAGTCTGTTGCAGGATCTGCGTATATTATTGAAAAACCGCGACTGGCGTATTCTCTTTACGCTCAACGTCGTCAATCTGGTGGCGGTTATCTTTAAAATGGGGATCATTATTTACTTCTGTAATTATGTTCTGCGACGCAGCGATCTAAGCAGCATGATGATCACCGTATCCATTATTTCTGGGTTAGCCGGGACAATTTTATCGGTCTATATTTTCCGTGGTATGGATAAAGTCCGGGGATTTAAGCTGGCGATGTTGCTTGAAGCGATATTACTTGCGCTGCTCTATGTCTTTGCCCAGTCGTCGCTAATCATTATTTTTGCCTTTATTATTGTGATTAATTTTATTCAACTGGCGGCCACACCGTTGCAATGGGCGATGCTCTCGGATGTCGTCGATGCAATTGAAAGAGATACCGGTAAGAAAATGAGCGGTATCGTTTTTTCCACCAATCTTTTTGCCATCAAATTAGGTATTGCAATCGGCGGCGCGCTAATGGGCTGGCTATTGTCATGGAGTGGTTATATCGGTGGCGCGGCGCAGCAACCGCCGATGGCCATTCTGACGATTAAACTTATTTTTACCGTATTACCGGCGGTTCTGGTGCTGGCGCTGGTGATCATTATGCGCCGTTATTCTTTATCCGATCGGTCGCTGGCGATGGTGGAAAAAACCAGTACGTTATAATTTAAAAAGGACGTGGTTAATGATTAAAAATCCAGTATTACGTGGTTTTAATCCTGATCCGGCAATCTGTCGGCGGGGCGATGACTATTATATTGCCGTTTCGTCATTCGAGTGGTTTCCCGGCATTCCGGTCTATCATTCCACCGACTTAGAGAACTGGACGTTATGCGCCCATGTGCTCAACGATCCACACACGCTGGATCTGCGCAAACTGCGCTCCGCCAAGGGTATCTGGGCACCCTGTCTGACCTGGTGTGAAGCCGACCAGCTCTTTTACGTGGTGTACGGCATCATGAACGCTATGAATGGCCGCTATTTTGATGTCGATAATTATCTGGTCAGCGCGGCGGACATTCGCGGTCCGTGGAGCGAGCCGGTCTACATCCACTCCGTGGGCTATGACGCCTCTGTTTTCCACGACGACGACGGCAGAAAATGGATTGTCGCCGTCGACTGGGAGACCCGGGATGACTATACCGGGGCGATCTCCATCGTGGAGTACGATCCGCAGTCGAAAATGACGATTGGCTATCCGCAGCGTATCTGGCAGGGGGTGTATGGCATGGCGGAAGGGGCGCATATCACCCGGCGCAATGGCTATTATTACATAATGTGCGCCGAGGGCGGCACTGGCTACGGCCACTGCGTAACCCTCGGACGGGCGCGGCATATTCTCGGCCCTTATGAAAAAGATCCGCACAGCCCGCTGCTAACCTCGGCGCGAGCGGAGGATTTGCAAAAGCCGGTACATATCGAGAAAACCTCGGCATCGGCGTTTGATAAAGATTATCTGCGGCGGCAGTGTTTTAACCCGGCGTCGGCGCTGCAAAAATCCGGTCACGCCAGCTATGTCGAAGATGACCATGGGAATGTCATTATGGCCCACCTGTGCGCCAGGCCGCTGCTTCCGGAACTGGCCTGTACGCTGGGGCGGGAGACCGCCATTCAAAAAATGCGCTGGACTGAGGAGGGGTGGCTGCGCCTGAGTGCGGGCGGCAACCTGGCGCAGGAATATGTCGGGCTGGGGCCATCGACCGCCGTTGATGAGCAGGCGGAGCGGGTTGAGCGAGTCGATTTTGCTGCGCAGGTATTGCCGCCTGGCTGGTACGCGCCGCGTATTCCGCCTGCGGACTTTACGCGCTATGCGCCCGAAGAAGGCGCTCTGATGCTACGCGGTCAGGAGTCGCTGTGTTCGGAGAACCGCGTCAGTCTGCTGGCGCGGAAGCTGACCTCGGTGTACGCCACGCTGACGGCATGCATGGATTTTCAACCCGAGGTGTTCCAGCACAGCGCCGGGCTGGTGCTGTACTACGACAATATGAACTATCTGTTCTTGCACAAAACCTTTGACGATCGGCTGCGGTGCTCGCGCTTTTATGTCATTCATGTCGATAACGGTCTGAAGCGGGAAGATCATCTGGGAACGGTGGCTGGCGTCGAGGGGCCGGTGTATCTGCGGCTGGCGATTGACGGCAAGTCGACGCGGTTTTTCTGGTCGCCAGACAATCAGACCTTTCATGCGATAGGTCAGACCTACAGCACCGCCTTGTTTTCCGATGAGTACAGCCGCTATGGCGAATTTACCGGCGCCTTTGTCGGGATTGGCTGCGTGGATTCCGCCTACCATCGGCGGCAGGCGGCGTTTTACTCGCTGGAATATCGCGCGTTTGAGCAGCGTTCGTTACCCCAACCGGAGTAAATCAGTGGATTAGTCGCGATCCGTATCACGTTTTACTACTTCGCTGGTTGAGACGGCGGAAGAAATTGCTAGAGTGCGGGTGTTGGATTGCTACTGCTTCGGCAGGCAAAACCTGATTTCCTGGCATTTGTCGGGGGTCAGGTTTTTTTGTTTCTGGGGTTTATATGCTAATCGCCAAAGTTCTTAACAATAATGTGGTGGTTGTTTTAGATGAGCAGCGACGCGAACAGGTGGTGATGGGGCGAGGGCTAGCCTTTCAGAAACGCGTCGGTGACTCACTGGACGAAAGTAAAATTGAAAAGATCTTCGCGCTGCAGAGCGATGAACTGGTTGGCCGTTTAGGCGAATTACTCAGTCAGATACCGTTAGAAGTGATGACCACCTGCGATCGGATTATTGATCTGGCGCGCGGGCGGTTGGGCAAGCTGCAGGAGAGTCTGTATATCACCCTGACCGACCACTGCCATTTTGCCATTGAACGGCAAAAGAATGGGATGACGATTCGCAACGTTCTGCTGTGGGAAATTAAGCGGCTTTATCCGAAGGAGTTTGAGCTGGGGCAGGAGGCGCGGGCGATTATCGCCAGGCGGCTCGGCGTTGAGCTCGCTGAAGATGAAGCCGGGTTTATTGCGCTGCACCTGGTCACCGCCCAGCTCAACAGCGAAATGCCGGAAGTGATGCACGTCACCCGGGTGATGCAGGAAATCCTGCAACTGGTGAAGTATCAACTGCAGCTCAATTATGACGAAGAGTCGCTGAGCTACCAGCGTTTTGTCACCCACCTGAAGTTTTTCGCCCAGCGGATGCTGACGCGCACGGTGGTGGCAGATGATGACGTCACCCTGCACAGCGCGGTGAAAGATAACTACGCGAAAGCGTGGAAATGCGCGGAAACCGTCGCCATGCATCTACAGAAAAGCTATCAGCGATCGCTGACGACGGAAGAAATTATGTTTCTCGCCATCCATATCGAGCGGGTGAGAAAAGAAGGGCGTTAATTGCCCTTACCTGAAAACTGGATTGTTACTGCATAACGCAGGCAAAACCTGAGCGCGACGCCATCCGGCGTGGTTCTCGGGTTTTTTTATTTTTACACTCAGTCACGGTTGCCTGCGGGCAGCGGAAGTAAGGAAAACAGCATGGAATATAAAGCACTCGCGCAGGATATTCTTAGCCGGGTTGGTGGCAAAGAGAATATTGTGAGTCTGGTTCACTGCGCTACACGGCTGCGCTTTAAGCTCAAAGAAAACAAGAAGGCGGACGCGGAAGGACTGAAGGCCAACCCTGGCGTCATCATGGTGGTGGAAAGCGGGGGTCAGTTCCAGGTGGTGATTGGTAACCACGTCCACGATGTCTGGCAGGCGGTACGCAATGAAGCGGGTCTGACGGACGACAGCGAACCGTTGGCCAGTTCCGGGGAGAAAACCTCGCTGCTTGGCCAGGTAATTGATGTGGTCTCCGGTATCTTCACGCCGTTTATCGGCGTGCTGGCGGCATCGGGGATCCTCAAAGGGCTGCTGGCGCTGGCGGTGGTTTGCGGCTGGCTGACTCCGCAGCAGGGGACCTATAAAATCTGGTTTGCCGCCAGCGACGCGCTGTTCTTTTTCTTCCCGCTGTTTCTGGGCTATACCGCCGGGAAAAAATTTGGTGGTAATCCGTTTATTACCATGGTGATCGGCGGGGCGTTGACCCATCCGATGATGATTCAGGCCTTCGACGCGGCACAGCTTCCCGGCTCGGAGGCGGCGCACTTTCTCGGCATCCCGGTGACCTTTATCAACTACAGCTCCTCGGTGATCCCGATTATCCTCGCATCGTGGGTGAGCTGCTGGCTGGAGCGTAAAAGCAATGCGCTGCTACCGTCATCAATGAAAAACTTCTTTACGCCGCTGTTTTGCATCGCCGTCGTGGTTCCGCTGACCTTCCTCGCTATCGGCCCGGTGGCCACCTGGCTCAGTCAACTGCTGGCCCACGGCTACCAGATTATCTACACGGTCGCGCCGTGGCTGGCGGGCGCGGCGATGGGCGCGCTATGGCAGGTGTGCGTTATTTTTGGCCTGCACTGGGGACTGATCCCCTTGATGATTAATAACCTGACGGTGCTGGGACAGGACTCGATGCTACCGATGCTGCTGCCGGCGGTGATGGGTCAGGTCGGGGCGGCGCTGGGGATTTTCCTGCGCACCCGCGATGCGCGGCAAAAAGTGCTGGCCGGCTCTGCGGTATCCGCCGGGATCTTTGGCATCACCGAGCCGGCGATTTATGGCCTGACTCTGCCGCTGCGTCGCCCGTTTATCTTTGGCTGTGTGGCTGGCGCCATCGGTGGGGCCATCGTTGGCCTGAGCGACAGTCACGTCTACTCCTTTGGCTTTGCCAATATTTTCACCCTGGCGCAGATGATTCCGCCGCACGGAATCGACGACACCGTATGGGGCGGAGCAATTGGCATCGTGGCTGCGCTGGTTATCTCTTGCGCGCTGACCTTTATTGCCGGGCTGCCCGCGAGCCGGGCGGAAGCATCGGACGTTCCGCTTGCCCCGGTAACGGAAAACGATATTCTTGCCCCGATGTCCGGAACCGTACTGGCGCTGGATCAGGTTCCTGATAGCACCTTCGCCAGCGGTCTGCTGGGCAAAGGCGTGGCGATTATTCCCTCCGTCGGCAAAGTGATTGCGCCGTTTTCCGGAGAGGTGGCGTCACTATTCCAGACTAAACATGCGATTGGCCTGCTCAGCGATAGCGGCATTGAACTGCTGATTCATGTCGGTATCGACACCGTGAAGCTTGATGGCGTGCCGTTTACCGCCCATGTGAAAGAAGGTGATAAGGTCAAAGCCGGTGACTTGCTGCTCGAATTTGACCGCCAGGCCATTCTGGACGCCGGTTATGACCTGGCAACCCCGATTATTATCAGCAACAGCGACGATTATCGCGCCGTAGACATCGTATCCGCCAGCGAGGCCGATGCCGGCCAGCCGCTGTTGTCTGTCAGCCATTAATCAGAGGAGAGAAAGATGAAGAGATTCCCGCAGACGTTTTTATGGGGTGGCGCAACCGCGGCAAACCAGGTAGAAGGCGCATATCTGGAAGAGGGCAAAGGATTATCAACCTCAGACGTACAGCCGCAAGGCGTCTTCGGCGACGTCGTTGAACGTGTACCGGGCGACAGCGGCATCAAAGATATCGCGATCGATTTTTATCATCGCTATCCGGAAGATATCAGTTTGTTTGCGGAGATGGGCTTCAACTGCCTGCGGGTGTCGATTGCCTGGACGCGTATTTTCCCCGATGGCGACAATGCTGAACCAAATGAGGCCGGTCTGGCCTTTTACGACCGCCTGTTTGCGGAAATGGCGCAGCACAATATCACGCCGCTGGTGACGCTATCGCACTATGAAATGCCGTGGGGGCTGGTGAAAAACTACGGCGGCTGGGGGAGCCGCGAGGTGATTGGCTTCTTTGAACGCTACGCCAGAACGGTATTCGCCCGCTATAAAGACAAGGTCAAACTGTGGCTGACCTTTAACGAAATCAATATGTCATTGCACGCCCCGATGACCGGCGTCGGCCTGCCGGAAGGGAGCAGTAAAGAGGCGGTCTATCAGGCTATTCACCATCAGCTGGTGGCGAGCGCTCTGGCGGTAAAAGCCTGTCACGACATCGTGCCCGAGGGCAAAATCGGCAATATGTTGCTCGGTGGTTTAATGTACCCGCTCAGCTGCAAACCGGAAGATATCTTTGAAACCCTGCAACAGAATCGCAGCTGGCAGTTCTTCGGCGACGTGCAGTGTCGGGGCGAGTATCCGGGCTACATGCTGCGCTACTTCCGCGACCACGGAATGAATATTACCATCACCGAGGCCGATCGTGCGGCGCTGAAAGAGACCGTGGATTTTATCTCCTTCAGCTATTACATGACCGGCTGCGTCACCGCCGACGAGGAGCTGAACAAAAAGGCGCGCGGCAATATCCTCAGCATGGTGCCAAACCCGCATCTGGCAAGCTCCGAGTGGGGCTGGCAGATCGATCCGCTGGGTCTGCGGACGCTGCTTAACGTGCTGTGGGATCGCTATCAGAAGCCGCTGTTTATCGTTGAAAACGGGCTGGGGGCGAAAGATAAAGTGGAGGCTGACGGCAGCATTAACGATGACTACCGTATCAGCTACCTGAACGACCATCTGGTGCAGGCGCGAGAAGCTATTGAAGACGGCGTGGAGCTGCTCGGCTTCACCAGTTGGGGGCCCATCGACCTTGTCAGCGCGTCGAAGGCGGAGATGTCCAAACGTTACGGCTTTATCTACGTCGATCGCGATGATAGCGGCAACGGCACCCTGGCGCGCAGTAAGAAGAAAAGCTTCTACTGGTACAAAGAGGTGATTGCCAGCAATGGCGGCAGCTTAAAATAGTCACCGCCTGCGGTTCCGGTGGCCGGGAAAGCGCTAACCGCCACCCGAAGAGCGGCGGGCACAGCCGCTAAAATCGCGTCGTCACCCTGCTCAAGGCCCGGATAATCCCGGGCCTTTGCGCTGATTATGTCGGCTTACGGGCATGCGGCACAAAGAGCATCGGCCACTCTTTTTCCTCATCCAGCCCCGGCTGAGCGGCGATGTGCTCCGTCGTCGAGCCCTTTTACCGGGCGGTCGAGAGTGGCATATCCTGCAAAAAATTCCGCATCGTCATAGATGTTCTGGCTCATTATCACTCCATGAATTATTTGTTTATTTTTAATTATCTGAGCATTTAGTCACACACTTTACTAAACGGCTTAATTCCATTTAATTTAGTATAACCAACCTTGTTGAGTTACCTGACCTGTCTGATGAATCTTACTCTGAGAAAACGCGTATTGGCTGGGTTCCCCCTGGTCATCGTTCTGGCTGGCTGCGCGCCGTCCCATGATATTGGCCATCCGCCTGCGCAGCAGACACCGGCCTCTCATGTGTCAATGGATCTGCCCGCGGCGGTTAAAAATGGCTGGCCGCAAAGCAACTGGTGGCAGGATTACCACGACCCGCAGTTGAATAGCCTGATTCAGCGCGCGCTGGCGAATGCGCCGGATATGCAGATTGCCGCTCAGCGCATCAGGCTGGCGGAAGCACAGGCACGAATGTCGCAAGCCAGTCTTGGGCCGGAGATGGATTTCTCCGCCGATGTTGAACGGCAGAAAATGTCGGCGGAGGGGCTGACGGGGCCGTTTGCCACGGACAGCGGCGGCAATACCGGGCCCTGGTACACCAACGGCACCTTTGGCCTGACGGCGGGCTGGGATCTGGATCTGTGGGGGAAAAACCGGGCGCTGGTGAAAGCCCGTATTGGTGAACTCAAAGCGCAAGTGGCGGAAGAGGCGCAAACCCGCGAACTGCTGGTCAGCAGCGTGGCGCGACTCTACTGGCAGTGGCAGACCGAGGCCGCGGTGAAAACCGTGCTCCAGCAGGTGAAAAGCGAACAAAATAATATTGTCAGCGTAGACCAGTCGCTGTATCAGCGCGGGATCACCAACTCGGCCGCAGGAGCGGAAAACAACATCAATGTCAGTAAAACCGACCAGCAGCTGGCGGACGCTGCGGGCAACATGAAAGAGATCGAAGCACGTCTGATGGCGCTGACCAACAGCCAGAGCCAGGCGCTGAATCTGCATCCGGTTAATCTTCCGCCGGTGAGCGCGCAGATGCCGACGGTGTTGGGGTATGAACTGCTGGCGCGTCGCCCGGATCTGCAGGTGGCCCACTGGTATATCGAGGCCTCGCTGAGCGAGGTCGATGCGGCGAAAGCGGCGTTCTATCCGGACATCAATCTGATGGCCTTCCTGCAGCAGGATGCGCTGCACTTAAGCGATCTGTTCCGTCACTCCGCGCAGCAGATGGGGCTGTCCGCCGGGTTGACGCTGCCTGTTTTCGATAGCGGCAGGCTGAACGCCAACCTCGATATTGCCAGCGCGCAGAATAATCTGTCGGTGGCAAAATATAACAAAGCGGTTGTTGACGCGGTGAACCAGGTAGCGAAGAGCGCAAGCCAGGTTGAGACCTTGATGGAGAAGAACCAGCGGCAGCAACAGGTTGAAAAGGATGCGCAGCGGACGGTGAATCTGGCGGAGGCCCGCAGGAACGCCGGGATCCTTCCTGGGTCGCGTGTCAGTATGGCCAGGCTGCCTGCGCTCCAGGAGCGCATTACCGCGCTGCGCCTGCGTGGCCAGTGGCTGGATGCCAGTATTCAGCTGACCTCAGCGCTGGGCGGCGGCTACCACCAGACCACCGGGTCGGATTAACGCCTGGCAAGGCACCTTCTGCGCGACCGGGCCTCCCGGCCGCGCCGGTTCGTCGCTACTCTTTCTTTCTCGCCTCGCGGCGCCGGAACCACCATCGTGCGGCCACCACCAGCGCGACCGCCAGAACAAGCCAGATCCCGTGCTTCAGATGCGCATCAAGATGATGCAGCCACGGTCCAATGGCTTCCCCGCCCAGATAGCCCAGCGTGGTAAATAACAGCGCCCACACCAGCGCGCCGAGCACATTCAGCGGCAGGAATACTTTTGGCGGCAGACGGCTGGCGCCGATCAATAATGGCCCGATCACCCGGAAACCGTACATAAAACGGGTCCCAATCACAAACAGATAGGGGCGGCGCTGAATCATGCGCTGTGCCTTGCGTATCCGCGCCTGATGGTGGGAAAAGCGTTTCAGCAGCTTGCCGCCAAAGCGTCGACCCAGAAGGTACAGCAGCTGATCGCCAATCATTCCGCCCAGGGCAACCGAGATAACGACCAGGGGAAATTTTAATAAGCCCTGATGCGCGGCCACGCCGCCCAGCAGGGTGATGGTCTCACCTTCCGCTATGCTGCCAATCACCAGCGCAGCGTAGCCATAATGGGAAATCAAATTATTGATATCCATGAAAAAATAAACTCCCTTACCCTTGTGCTTCCGCCGCGTGTCTGGCGGCTAATCGTGCCGGTCAGGCAACGTGAAGAATCAACGGGATCAATCATTAATGGGTTAATCATACACCCTGGGGCTTAAAACCACGTTAACCGCCTGTCTGATTAAGACTATTTTGCTTGTCATTTGAACCCGTCAGCGCTCACCAGGCGTTATTCGGGAACGTCCTTCAGGGCGGGCAGAAGAGGTGTACGCTCCGGTTTCGCCACCCTGTCGCCAATCACGCCTGGCAGGACAGGCTGTGAGCGCATTTTTATTGCTGTACATAAAATAATCTCTGAGGGTGAATTATACTTGGATCAGTGCTGTACCAGGCCGTGACAAGGGGGACGCTATGAACCATGTCTGGGGACTATTCTCTCATCCGAATCAAGAGATGAGCGTTATCAAGAGCGAAAACGAGACCATTTCGCATCACTATACGCACCATGTGCTGGTCATGGCAGCGGTTCCGGTTATCTGCGCCTTTATTGGCACCACGCAGCTTGGCTGGAACTTTGGCGATGGCACCGTGGTAAAACTTTCACTGTTTACCGGTCTGGCGCTGGCGGTGGTGTTCTACGCCGTGATGCTGGGCGGGGTAGCGGTGATGGGGAGGATTATCTGGTGGATGGCCAGAAACTACCCGCAGCGGCCATCGCTTAAACGCTGCATGGTGTTTGCCGGGTACGTCGCCACGCCGCTGTTTCTCAGCGGGCTGGTTGCGCTTTATCCGCTGGTCTGGCTGTGCGCGCTGGTGGGGACGATCGCGCTGTTTTACACCGGCTACCTGCTGTATCTCGGTATCCCGACCTTCCTGAGCATCAATAAAGAAGAGGGACTCAGTTTTGCCAGTTCCACCCTCGCCATCGGGGTGCTGGTGCTTGAAGTCCTGCTGGCGATAACCGTGATTCTCTGGGGATACGGCTACCGACTGTTTTAATGCCGTTGCGCCAGGCGACCGTCGCCTGAATCGTTTGATGAGTAAATATATTGCCGGCATGAATGGATATTTATGCCGGCAATGCAGCATTTGTTCACGATTCTTATTAGTCAGCCAGCATTCTGCCGGGGTATGATAGGGTTTGCCAGCGTTGCCTGTTTCCCCGGCCACGCAGCGTACGTTTATAACGTGCAAGAATACTTTTCAGAATGCTCACGATGCCGAAATTTCGAGTTTCTTTGCTCAGCCTGACCTTGCTTCTGGCTGTGCCTTTTGCGCCCCAGGCGCTAGCAAAAACCCCCGTGGCCGCGACGGCCCTACAGCCGGAAATTGCTTCCGGCAGCGCGATGATCGTTGATCTTGCGAGCAAAAAGATTATTTACCAGAGCCAGCCGGATCTGGTTCGCCCCATTGCGTCGATCACCAAAGTGATGACGGCGATGGTGGTTCTGGATGCGCATCTGCCGTTAGACGAGATGCTCACCGTTGATATCAGCCACACGCCGGAGATGAAAGGCATCTATTCACGCGTGCGTCTGAACAGCCAAATCAGCCGCCGCAATATGCTGCTGCTGGCGCTGATGTCTTCCGAAAATCGCGCCGCCGCGAGCCTGGCTCACCATTATCCTGGCGGCTATGACGCCTTTATTCGCGCCATGAACGCCAAGGCTCAGGCGCTGGGCATGACCCATACGCGCTACGTTGAACCGACGGGCCTGTCGATTCACAACGTATCGACCGCGCGCGACCTGACGAAGCTGCTGATGGCCACCGAGCAATATCCGCTGATCGGCCAGCTGAGCACCACCAAAGAAGACACCGCCACCTTCGCCCATCCGGCCTATACGCTGCCGTTTCGCAATACCAACCACCTGGTCTATCGGGATAACTGGAATATCCAGCTGACCAAAACCGGGTTTACGAATGCTGCGGGCCATTGCCTGGTGATGAGAACGGTGATTAATCAGCGCCCGGTGGCGCTGGTGGTGATGGATGCATTCGGGAAATATACTCACTTTGCCGACGCCAGCCGTCTGCGTACGTGGGTTGAAACCGGGAAGGTGATGCCGGTTCCAGCGTCCGCGCTGAGCTATAAAAAGCAGCGTGAAGCGCAAATGGCGGATGCGATGCTCAAAGGCGGCACGCAGACCGCGCAGAACGATTAATTTTTCCCCGGCTTCCCCCGACTTCCCGACTTCCCCCGGCTCGCGGCGCGTTGCGCCTTAGCCGGGCTACAGAACTGCGCAAGGGTAGCGCCTAGCCGGGCTACAGAACTGCGCATGGGTAGCCCGGCTAAGGCGTTTACGCCGCGAGCCGGGGATTTCGCAGCCTGATATCACTCCGGCAGCGTCCAGTCGCCATCGCCGAGCGGGCGCTGCATAATCAAGGTATCCCGCCAGTCGCCCATTTTGTAACCGACGCTGCGCAGTTGGCCCGCCACGCTAAAACCAAATTTCTTATGTATAGCAATCGACCCGACGTTACTGTGTCCGTCGCCGATAATCGCCAGCATTTGTCGCCACGGACCCTGCTCGCACTTTTCAATCAGGCGAGAGAGCAGGGCGCTACCGATGCCGCGTCCGCCCATGCCGGACTCGACATAAATCGACTCTTCAAGCGTGTAGCGATAGGCGGGGCGAGGACGGTAAAACGTCGCGTAGCAGTAGCCGACAATCGTGCCGCGCCACAGCGCCACCAGCCAGGGCAGCCCGTTGTCGCGCACGGTTTTGATCCGCTGGCGCATTTCGTCGACGGTGGGGGGAATATCTTCAAAGGAGGCGCGCCCGTTCAGCACGTGCCAGACATACAGCGCCGCGATGGCGTGCGCGTCATCGGGCAGAGCTTCGCGGATCTCTAATTCAGCGCCGTGCAACATATCCGCTTCGGACATGACGGGACTCCTTAACCAGGTTTGCCGGAGAGGCGTTTCTCCGGCGTGCAGCGTAATACAGAATCCCGTCGCTCGTCATCCCTGATTAGTGCTCTTCAGAGACATGGCTCCCGTTTGCCTGGCGCTCGCCCCAGTACTTCTGCTTACTGGTTTTACCGAGCCCCGGGTTCATGCTGTTGGTCGGGTCATTCTGGCGGTAGAACTGCTTTAAGCTTTCCGGCGCTTCATAGAGGTGGCCGACGTTATGCTCGGCCGGGTACTGCGCGCCGCGCGCCTGCAGCAGTTCCAGCATCTTCTCTTTCAGTTCGTGGGCATCGACGCCTTTTTTGACGATGTAATCCTGGTGGAAGACGTGGCACATAAAGTGACCATAATAGAGCTTATGCACCAGCTGACTGTCTATCTCGGGCGGCAGCTGCTCAAACCACTCGGTATCGTTACGGCGCAGGGCGATATCCAGTGCCAGAATATCTTCCACTTCGTCGGCGTGTACTGCCTGATAACGGATGGCGGCTCCCGCGGCGGCGAAGCGATGAAGAAACGCTTTGCTGCCTTCTTCCGGCGTGCAGGCAAAGAAATCGCCCTCGGCATTGCGGAAGTATTCCTTCAGCCAGGCCTGCGCTTCTTCGATGCCGTCGCCGGCCATTTTCAGCAGCAGGTGATGTTCATATTTATCGCGCCAGCTTTTCATCCGCTCCGGCAGGTGCGCCGGGAAGACGTGTCCGAGCTTTTGCATGAAGCGGTCGGTAAAGTGCGGCTTAAACAGCGACACTTTCTCCAGCATGGCGTCGGTGCGGCCTTTCATGGTGAAGAAGAACGGCATTTTGTCGGTGCCGAGCTTGTCGATCATCAGGAAGGTGTCTTTCCCGTAGCGCTCGGCGATGTCGTAGATATCGCGATGCATGTACTCGCCCGCCACCGGCAGATGCTCAAACCCGGCGAGGATATGGCGACGGATTTCCGTCAGCACCGCCGGGTTATTGCTGCCGATGTAAAAGACCTGCTGGCGTTTTTCCGCCGGGAAGGTATCGAGGCGCGCGGCGAATACCGCCAGCTTGCCGGCGCAGCCGGAGGATTCAAACAGACGATCCGGATCGGCATTGTAGCGCGCAGGGGTGTCGGCGTTAACGTCGCGCACGCGGGTGACGTAATCGTGGTCATGGGCGTGGCGGCCATCGTGCTGAATATCATCGTCTTTGATACGATCGTCGTCGAGGCGGCTGAGGATCTGTTCCGGCGTGGTGCCGAGGTCAATCCCGAGGTGGTTCACCAGCCGCAGCTTGCCGTTTTCGTCAATCCGGGCAAATAACGACATCTCGGTGTAGGCCGGGCCGCGCTGTACCAGCGAACCGCCGGAGTTGTTGCAGATCCCGCCGATCACCGAGGCGCCGATGCAGGACGATCCGATCACCGAATGCGGCTCGCGACCCAGCGGCTTCAGCGCTTTTTCCAGCGAGTAGAGGGTGGTGCCCGGGAACGCCAGCACCTGTTCGCCTTTATCCAGCAGGTGCAGCTTATCGAGGCGCAGAGTGCTGATGATGACTATCTCGCGGTCGTAGTCGTTGCCGCTGGGGGTTGAACCTTCGGTCAGTCCGGTGTTCGCCGCCTGCATCAAAATGATTTTATCGGCGTCGACGCAGGCGCTCAGCACGCGCCATAGTTCCAGCAGGGTACCGGGGAAGACCACCGCCAGCGCGTCGCCCTGGCCGGAGCGGAAACCTTTACGGTAGCGCTGGGTTTTTGCCGGATCGGTTAACAGATGGGAGGGGCCAACCAGTCTTGCCAGTTCCGCCAGAAAATCAGAATTCTTCGATGTTGTTGCAGGTGACATGTTCCACTCCTTGTGGTGGTACCGAAATATCGGCATTAAGCATAGCGCTTTGTATGACAATTTTGTGCGCGAATGTGTCGAAAAATCAGAGAAGAACCTTAGCATTGTGCAGGCGTCTTGTTTATATATATGGCAAACTGCGGTTTTTATTATGTTTTGCCGTAATCCCGGTTCTGAGAGAAAGAGAGATAAAAATGAAATGGCTCTGCACGATAGGCGTCGCCGTCAGTCTGGCGCTGCAACCCGCTCTGGCGGATGAACTGTTCGGCAATCACACTCTGACGCCGCAGGCCCGCGATGCGTTTGTGAGTGAACTGCTCAAGAAGATGACCGTCGATGAAAAAATTGGCCAGCTAAGGCTGATCAGCGTCGGGCCGGATAACCCGAAAGAGGCGATCCGCGAGATGATCAAAGACGGTCAGGTCGGGGCTATCTTTAATACCGTGACCCGCCCGGATATCCGCGCGATGCAGGACCAGGTCATGCAGCTCAGCCGGTTGAAAATCCCGTTGTTTTTCGCCTATGACGTGATTCACGGCCAGCGCACGGTGTTCCCGATAAGCCTGGGTCTGGCCTCTTCCTTTAACCTGGATGCGGTCAGTACGGTGGGGCGTATTTCGGCCTATGAAGCCGCTGACGACGGTCTCAACATGACCTGGGCGCCGATGGTCGACGTCTCCCGCGATCCGCGCTGGGGCCGCGCCTCGGAAGGTTTCGGCGAAGATACCTATCTGACCACCGAAATGGGACGGGCGATGGTCGAGTCGATGCAGGGTAAGAGCCCGGCGGATCGCTACTCGGTGATGACCAGCGTGAAGCACTTTGCCGCCTATGGCGCGGTGGAGGGGGGCAAAGAGTACAATACCGTCGATATGAGCCCGCAGCGCCTGTTCAACGACTATATGCCGCCGTATAAAGCGGGGCTGGATGCCGGGAGCGGCGCGGTGATGGTGGCGCTCAACTCGCTCAACGGCACGCCGGCGACCTCCGATGCCTGGCTGCTGAAAGAGGTGCTGCGCGATGACTGGGGCTTTAAAGGCATCACCGTCTCCGATCATGGCGCAATCAAAGAGCTGATCAAACACGGCGTCGCCTCCGATCCACAAGATGCGGTACGGGTGGCGCTGAAGTCGGGCATCAACATGAGCATGAGCGATGAGTACTACAGCAAATACCTGCCGGGACTGGTTAAATCCGGTAAGGTGACGATGGCGGAGCTGGATGATGCGACGCGCCACGTACTCAACGTCAAATATGATATGGGTCTGTTTAACGATCCGTACAGCCACCTCGGCCCGCAGGGGTCCGACCCGCAGGATACCAACGCCGAAAGCCGTCTGCATCGCAAAGAGGCGCGCGAAGTCGCGCAGCAAAGCCTGGTGCTGCTGAAGAACCGTCTGGAGACGCTGCCGCTGAACAAATCGGCGACCGTTGCGGTTATCGGGCCGTTGGCCGACAGCAAGCGCGACATGATGGGCAGCTGGTCGGCGGCGGGCGTGGCGGATCAGTCGGTAACGGTGCTGACCGGCATCAAAGACGCGCTGGGTGACAAAGGCAAGGTGATATATGCCCGCGGCGCCAACGTGACCGACGATAAGGGCATTGTCGATTTCCTTAACCTGTATGAGAAAGCGGTGCAGGTCGATCCGCGCTCGCCGCAGGCGATGATCGATGAAGCGGTAGCCGCGGCGAAACAGTCCGACGTGGTGGTGGCCGTGGTGGGCGAGGCGCAGGGCATGGCCCATGAGGCTTCCAGCCGCACCGACATTACCCTGCCGCAGAGCCAGCGCGATTTGATTAGCGCCCTGAAAGCCACCGGCAAACCGCTGGTACTGGTGCTGATGAACGGTCGTCCGCTGGCGCTGGTGAAAGAGGATCAGCAGGCTGACGCTATCCTCGAAACCTGGTTCGCCGGGACCGAGGGCGGCCATGCTATTGCCGATGTGCTGTTCGGCGATGCCAACCCGTCCGGTAAACTGCCGATGTCGTTCCCGCGCTCGGTGGGGCAGATTCCGGTGTACTACAGCCACCTCAATACCGGCCGTCCGTACAATGCTGACAAACCGAACAAATACACCTCCCGCTACTTTGATGAAGCGAATGGCCCGCTGTATCCGTTTGGCTACGGTCTGAGCTACACCACCTTTAGCGTCTCCGACGTGAAAATGTCGGCGCCGACCATGCCGCGCAATGGCAGCGTCACCGCCAGCGTGCAGGTGACCAATACCGGTAAACGCGAAGGGGCGACGGTGATTCAGCTCTACCTGCAGGATGTGACCGCCTCGTTGAGTCGTCCGGTGAAAATGCTGCGTGGCTTCAAACGGGTGACGCTGAAACCAGGCGAGACGCAAACCGTCAGCTTCCCGATTGAGGTGGATGCGCTGAAGTTCTGGAATCAGAAAATGAAATACGACGCCGAGCCGGGCAAATTTAACGTCTTTATTGGCGTCGACTCCGCCCGCGTCAAGCAGAGTGAGTTTGAGCTGCTCTAACAGGGGACGCGGCGGGTTTCACCGGCCGGGTAAGGCGCCCGTCGTCGCCCGGCGGAAACGCCGGCGCCCCGTTTAAAACAGGTTTGTCAGCAGTCGCAAAGGCCGAATATTCGGCCTTTTCTTTTTACGCAGCGCTAAATGAACTACGCTTTTCTCTTAAGCTCCTGTTAATGGAGCGCAAATTAAAGAGGGACGCGGGGATGATAAAGGCACGTATTTGGTCAGGTGCGCTGGCGCTGGCCGCGCTGATCAGCCTGCCGCTTCAGGCGGCGGAGCCGGTCAAAGTGGGCTCAAAAATCGACACCGAAGGGGCGCTGCTGGGCAATATCATTTTGCAGGTTCTGGAAAGTCATGGCGTGAAAACCGTGAATAAGATCCAACTGGGCACCACCCCGGTGGTACGCGGGGCGATTACGGCGGGGGAACTGGACATTTACCCGGAATACACCGGCAACGGCGCCTTCTTCTTTAAAGACGAAAACGATCCGGCGTGGAAGAACGCACTGCAGGGTTATGAGAAGGTCAAAACCCTCGATGCGCAGAAGAATAAGCTTATCTGGCTGACGCCCGCGCCGGCCAATAACACCTGGACCATTGCCGTGCGTCGGGATCTGGCGGAAAAAAATCATCTGACCTCGCTGGCCGACCTCAGCACCTGGCTGCAAAAAGGGGGCGACTTTAAGCTCGCCGCCTCCGCCGAATTTATCGAACGCCCGGATGCGCTCCCGGCCTTTGAAAAAGCCTACGGCTTCAAGCTCAAGCAAAGTCAACTGCTGTCGCTGGCCGGGGGCGATACGGCGGTGACCATCAAAGCGGCGGCCCAGCAAACCTCCGGGGTGAATGCGGCAATGGCCTACGGAACCGACGGACCGGTGGCGGCGCTGGGGCTGCAAACGCTCAGCGATCCGCAGGGCGTACAGCCGATCTATGCTCCGACCCCGGTGGTGCGCGAAGCGGTGCTGAAAGCCTATCCGCAAATCGGCCAGTGGCTGCAGCCGGTCTTTGCCAGCCTTGACGAGAAAACGCTGCAACAGCTCAATGCCAGCATTGCCGTGGAAGGGCTGGACGCGAAAAAAGTTGCCGCAGATTATCTGCAGCAAAAAGGGCTGCTGAAGTAGATTATTCGTGGCTATTCGCTGTTATAACCGCGTATCGCTGCTGCTGGCCAGTTTACTGCTGCTGGTGGTGGCCCTGCCGTTCGTCAACTATGCGCCTAACCGTCTGCTGTCCGGGGAAGGGCGCTGGCTTTGGCAGCTCGCGCCGTGGCTGATGGCGCTACAGGTCGGCGGCGCGCTGCTGCTGATTCTGCTCTGCTGGTTGCCGGGGCGCAGGCCGCTGCTGCTGAGCTTGCTGATGCTGGATGCGCTGCTGGCGCTGCTGTTCTGGGGGACGGGGCAGACGGCGGTACAGCTGGCGCACAGCGGCTCCCCGCTGGCCCGCACGTCACCGGGAAGCGGCCTGTGGCTGGCTCTGGCGCTGTGCTTACTGCTGGCCAGCGAGACTATCCGGCGTCTGACCACCCGGGCACACTGGCGCTGGCTGCTCAATGCGCAAATCTGGTTGATTCCCTGTGTGCTGCTCGGCAGCGGAGCGCTGAATCAGCTCTCGCTACTGAAAGAGTATGCCAACCGCCAGGAGGTGTTTGATGACGCCCTGCGTCAACATTTGACCCTGCTGTTTGGCACGCTGCTGCCGGGTCTGCTGATCGGGCTGCCGGTGGGCATCGGCCTCTGGCGTCGGCCGCGCTGGCAGGCCCCGGTGTTCACCTTTCTCAATGTTATTCAAACCATTCCCTCCGTCGCGCTCTTTGGTCTGCTGATCGCGCCGCTGGCCGGCCTCGCCCGCCATTTTCCCGGGCTGGCTGAACGCGGTATTTCCGGCACCGGGATGACGCCCGCGCTGATTGCGCTGGTGCTGTATGCGTTACTGCCGCTGGTTCGCGGGGTGGTTACCGGTTTACAGCAGGTACCGCGCGATGCGCTGGAGAGCGCTGCGGCGATGGGGATGAGCGGCGCGCAGCGCTTCTGGCACGTGCAGCTGCCGCTGGCGCTGCCGGTTCTGCTACGCAGTCTGCGGGTGGTGAGCGTGCAAACCGTCGGCATGGCGGTGGTCGCGGCCCTGATCGGCGCCGGCGGGTTTGGCGCGCTGGTGTTCCAGGGACTGTTGAGCAGCGCGCTGGATTTGGTACTGCTAGGGGTGATTCCGACGATTGCGCTGGCGGTGGTCGTCGACGCGCTGTTTGCGCTGTGGGGGGCATTATTGAAAGGAGAGGCGGGTGATTGAATTTGACGGGGTGAACAAATCCTTCGCCGGGCTGCCGGCGGTGAAAAACCTGAACCTGCACCTGCGCGAAGGCGCGTTCTCGGTCCTGATCGGCACCTCCGGCTCGGGGAAATCGACCACCCTGAAAATGATTAACCGGCTGGTCGAGCATGACAGCGGCACCATCCGTTTTGCCGGGCAGGATATTCGCCAGCAGCCGGTGCTGACGTTGCGTCGGCGGATGGGCTACGCCATTCAGTCTATCGGCCTGTTTCCGCACTGGACGGTCGCGCAGAACATTGCCACCGTCCCACAGCTGCAAAAATGGCCGGCGCGCAAAATCACCGCGCGCATTGACGAATTAATGGCGCTGCTGGGGCTGGAGCCGACGCTGCGGGCGCGCTATCCGCATCAGCTCTCCGGCGGACAGCAGCAGCGCGTTGGCGTGGCGCGGGCGCTGGCGGCCAATCCTGAAGTCCTGCTGATGGACGAACCGTTTGGCGCGCTGGATCCGGTTACCCGGGAGGCGCTCCAGCAGGAGATGATCCGCATCCATCGGCTGCTCGGGCGGACGATTGTGCTGGTGACCCACGATATTGATGAAGCGCTGCGGCTGGCGGATCACCTGGTGCTGATGGACGGCGGCGAGGTGGTGCAGCAGGGGACGCCGCTGCAGATGCTGCTTGAGCCTGAAAATACCTTCGTCGAGACTTTTTTTGGCCGCAGCGAACTGGGCGTCCGGCTGCTGTCGCTGCGCGGGGTGGGCGACTATCTGCGGCGCGATGAACGGCTTACCGGCGATACGCTGAACGTCGCGATGACGCTGCGCGAAGCGCTGTCGCAGTTTATTGCCCATCGCTGCGAAGTATTGCCGGTCGTGGATGAACAGGGGCAAGCGTGCGGGACGCTGCATTTTGCCGATCTGCTCGGCGAGGAGGTGCGGCATGCGCGTACTTCGTGATCCGCTGCTGTGGCTGCTGGCGCTGTTTATCGCTATTTTGCTGCTGCTGCCTTACAGCACGCCGTTGTTCAGCGCGCTGTTTCCCGATCTGCCGCGCCCGGTGTATCAGCAGGAGAGTTTTGTCGCCCTGACTTTTGCCCATTGTTGGCTGGTGGCGTTTTCCAGCCTGGCGGCGACGGCGGTGGGCGTCGGGGCCGGGGTGGCGGTGACGCGTCCCGCTGGCCGCGAGTTTCGTCCATTGGTGGAGACCATTGCCGCGATGGGGCAAACGTTCCCGCCGGTGGCGGTGCTGGCGATTGCCGTTCCGGTGCTGGGGTTTGGCTGGCAGCCGGCGCTGATTGCGCTGGCGCTGTATGGCATATTGCCGGTCCTGCAGGGGACCCTGGCCGGACTGAGCGCCGTGCCGCCGGGGGGCGTGAGTATCGCTAAAGGGATGGGCATGACGGGCTGGCAGAGACTTATCCGCGTGGAGCTGCCGCTGGCCGCACCGGTGATGCTGGCCGGTATCCGCACCTCGACCATCGTCAATATCGGTACGGCGACCATTGCGTCAACGGTCGGGGCGAATACGCTCGGCACGCCTATCGTTATCGGCCTGAGCGGATTTAATACCGCCTATGTTATTCAGGGGGCGCTACTGGTGGCGCTGGCGGCGATTATCGTCGACCGCGGCTTTGAGCGGTTGCACCGGCGAATCAGCCGACACCACCGCGCACAATAAACGAGTAACCGGCCAGCATGACGCCGCCGATGCCGCTGATGGCCATGAATAAGAAGAGGGTGATAACCGCAATTTTCGCTGGCTTCATAACAGGCTCCTGATGTTAACGGAGGGATTATACGGTGAAGCACAGGTGTTAATGAAACATTAATTGCTATTTAGCCAGATAACGTGACCCTGCTGCTGCCAGGCCTGGAGCTGCTCCTGCTGCGCGAGGGTCGGCGTTTCGCCGCACCAGACCAGCAGGGTGCTGTCAGGAAACAGATCGGGGCGAATCTGCGTCAGAGAGTGGGGGAGGACATCGACCCGCCAGCCTTGTTCGCAGGCGATCCAGCCCTCCATCCACAGCCGCGTGGTATCGTTGACATTCCAGCCGAGCACCAGCGCATGGCTGCCCGGACGTTTCCAGGCGCTGGCGAGGCTATGCGCGACATGGTTGATCAGAATCCCGTCGAGGATGCTGCGCAAGGCGCTAAGCGTCGGCTGCGGGCTGAGCAGGCGGTGGCGTAAGGGGATAAACAGATGGTTGACCAGGGTCAGCGCCGTATAACTATGGTTGCGCTCTTTGATCCACAGCCGTAAACGCGAGTAGTTGCCGTCGTGGAGATACCCCAGCAGAATCTCCTGCTGCTGCCGCCAGCCGTCTTCTTCTCCGCTCATGTTGTCGTTAAGCAAGGTTTTGACCTTACTCACCTGAACGCCGGAATCAATCCAGCGCTTAATCTCGCGGATACGGTCAATTTCCTGCTCGTTAAACAGGCGATGCCCGCCGTCGGTGCGCTGCGGTTTCAGCAATCCATAGCGCCGTTGCCAGGCGCGAAGCGTTACGGGATTGATGTCACAAAGCTGAGCCACTTCACCAATCGTATAAAGCGCCATATATCCCCTCCCGCAAAGTCTCCCCTATAACTGTAGAAGCTGTTTACGGAAGAGGAAATATTCGCTTATTTTTTGTTCATTTAGTCGGCGAAAGGCGGGCAAGAAGTGTGATCCTGACCATGATTTGTGATTTTCTTGTAGTGCTTCAAAGAAAGTGATGACCGGGCAGTGTATGTTACGCGCTTTCGAGTGAAGCGTGGTCTGTGGGTATGTACGAGTTTGATCTGGTGTTGCTGCTGCTTCAGCAGATGTGCGTGTTTTTGGTCATCGCGTGGCTGATGAGCAAGACGCGGCTGTTCATCCCGCTGATGCAGGTTACCGTTCGCTTACCACATAAGCTGCTGTGCTACGTGACCTTCTCCATTTTTTGCATTATGGGGACCTATTTCGGTCTGCATATCGAAGATTCGATCGCCAATACCCGCGCCATCGGCGCCGTGATGGGCGGCCTGCTCGGCGGCCCGGTCGTTGGCGGCCTGGTGGGGTTGACCGGCGGTCTGCATCGCTACTCCCTCGGCGGCATGACGGCATTAAGCTGCATGGTTTCGACGATTGTCGAAGGGCTGCTGGGTGGCCTGGTCCACAGCGTGCTGGTCAAACGCGGGCGCCCGGATAAGGTCTTCAGCCCGCTCACCGCCGGCGCGATCACCTTCTTTGCCGAGCTGGTGCAGATGATGATCATTTTGCTGATCGCCCGTCCGTTTCAGGACGCGCTGCATCTGGTGCAAAGCATCGCCGCGCCGATGATGGTCACCAACACCGTGGGTGCCGCGCTGTTTATGCGTATCCTGCTCGATAAGCGGGCGATGTTTGAGAAATACACCTCGGCGTTTTCCGCCACTGCGCTCAAGGTGGCGGCTTCGACCGAGGGGATCCTGCGCCAGGGGTTCAACGAAGAGAACAGCATGAAGGTGGCGCAGGTGCTTATTCAGGAACTTGATATCGGCGCGGTCGCCATCACCGATCGCGACAAGCTGCTGGCGTTCACCGGTATTGGCGACGACCACCATCTGCCGGGCAAGCCTATCTCTTCTTCCTATACGCAAAAAGCGATTGATAGCGGCGAAGTGGTGTATGCCGACGGCAACGAGGTTCCTTACCGCTGTTCCATTCATCCCGGCTGCAAGCTGGGGTCGACGCTGGTTATCCCGCTGCGCGGCGAAAACCAGCGGGTGATCGGCACTATCAAGCTGTATGAAGCGAAAAACCGCCTGTTCAGCTCCATCAACCGCACGCTCGGGGAGGGGATAGCCCAGCTGCTGTCGGCGCAAATCCTCGCCGGGCAGTATGAGCGGCAGAAGGCGCTGCTGACGCAATCGGAGATCAAGCTGCTTCACGCGCAGGTGAATCCCCATTTTCTGTTTAATGCATTGAATACCCTGAAGGCGGTGATTCGCCGCGACAGCGATCAGGCCGGGCAACTGGTGCAGTACCTGTCGACCTTTTTCCGCAAGAATCTGAAACGGCCGTCGGAGTTTGTGACGCTGGCGGATGAGATTGAGCACGTGAATGCCTATCTGCAAATTGAGAAAGCGCGTTTCCAGGCCAATTTACAGATTCAGATGCTGGTGCCCGACACGCTGGCTCACCATCAGCTGCCGGCGTTTACGCTGCAGCCCATTGTTGAAAACGCCATTAAACACGGCACGTCGCAGCATCTCGGGGTAGGGGAAATTACCATTCGCGCCAGCCAGTACGAGCGCTGGCTGCAATTAGATATTGAGGATAACGCCGGCCTGTACCAGGACAATCCCAACGCCAGCGGGCTGGGAATGAGTCTGGTTGACCGCCGGTTACGGGCGCGTTTCGGCGCTGACTGCGGCATTACCGTGACCTGTGAAGCGGAACGTTTCACCCGCGTCACGCTGCGACTGCCTCTGGAGGAGAGCGCGTGTTAAAAGTGTTGATAGTTGATGATGAGCCGCTGGCACGAGAAAATCTGCGGGTTTTGCTGGAGTCCGCCAGCGACATGGAGATAGTCGGGGAGTGCGCCAACGCGGTTGAGGCGATTGGCGCGGTGCACAAGCTGCGCCCGGACGTGCTGTTTCTCGACATTCAGATGCCGCGCATCAGCGGCCTGGAAATGGTCGGGATGCTCGACCCTGAACACCGGCCTTACATCGTGTTTCTCACCGCCTTCGACGAGTATGCGGTGAAGGCGTTCGAAGAGCATGCGTTTGATTATCTGCTGAAACCCATCGAGGCGCCGCGGCTGGAAAAGACCCTGGCGCGCCTGCGCCAGGAGCGCAGTCTGCAGGATATCTCGTTGCTCGACGATACCCAGCAGGCGCTGAAATATATTCCCTGCACCGGTCACAGCCGGATCTGGCTGCTGCAGATGGAGGATGTCGCCTTTGTCAGTAGCCGAATGAGCGGAATTTATGTTACCGACCGCGAGGGGAAGGAGGGGTTCACGGAGCTGACCTTACGCACCCTTGAGAGCCGGACGCCGCTGCTGCGCTGTCATCGGCAGTATCTGGTGAATATGGCCCACCTGAAAGAGATTCGCCTTGAGGAAAACGGCCAGGCGGAGCTGCTGATGCGGGCCGGACAAACCGTGCCGGTGAGCCGCCGCTACTTAAAAAGTCTGAAAGAGGCGATTGGTCTGTAAAACGACGGAATCATGGTAGACTTAGCGCCAGCATTTTTCATCATGAAGGCATTATGATCAGTAACGATATTTTACGTAGCCTGCGCTACATCCTGAAAACTAATAATAACGACCTGGCGCGCATTTTTGCGCTGGGCGATTCCGTCGTCAGCGCAGAGCAGCTGGTACCGTGGCTGAAAAAGGAGGACGAAGAGGGCTTCCAGCGCTGCCCGGACATTATGCTGTCGCTCTTCCTCAACGGCCTGATCTATGACAAACGTGGCAAAGACGAGGCGGCCCCGCCGCTGGCGGTTGAGCGTCGGGTGAATAACAATATCGTGCTGAAAAAGCTGCGCATCGCCTTCTCCCTGAAGACCGATGATATTCTTGCCATTATGACCCAGCAGAAGTTTCGCGTTTCGATGCCGGAAATCACCGCCATGATGCGCGCGCCGGAGCATAAGAATTTCCGTGAATGCGGCGATCAGTTCCTGCGCTATTTCCTGCGCGGGCTGACCGAGCGCGTCCACGCTAAGCCCTGAATTTACCCCCGCTTCATTCCCGGGTCGCGCTGCGCTTAGCCGGGCTACGGGTTACAGCCGTTTGCGGTCGGTAGCCCGGGTAAGGCGTTGACGCCGCGACCCGGGAAAACCTGCCGCTTCAGGCTATCTTCCCGGCTCGCGCTGCGCTCAGCCGGGCTACGGGTTACAGCCGTTTGCGGTCGGTAGCCCGGGTAAGGCGTTGACGCCGCGACCCGGGAAAGCCCGCCGCTTCAGGCTATCTTCCCGGCTCGCGCTGCGCTCAGCCGGGCTACGGATTACAGCCGTTTGCGACCCGGGAATACTCTGCGGTCTACTTCACTTCCTGGAATCCCTGCTCTTTAAGCAATTTCTCTGACTCCGCCATCGAGACCTCCTTGAGCGCGCAGTTGGTGAACATCGACCCCGGCAGCTTACACAGTTCGCTAATCTGAGCCTGGGTAAAATCAACGCTGAGATGCTCCAGGGCATAGCTGTCTTGATAATCGATGCGCTGTTCCACACCCTTTACATGGTGATAAACGTTGCTCATCTGCTCGATCAACGCCTGCGCCTGCTCTTTACTGGCGGCACCGATACTCTGATAGGGAATGGTGTTATTCGCATCCTGACGCAGCACTTTGTCACCGGTGTAATGGTAGGTAAAACTCAGCTCGACGCCGTTGGCGGTACGGGTGAAGGTTTTGCTCTCTTCTTTTGGGTTATCGCAGCCCGAGAGGCCGACAACCAGCAGGCAGACCGCCACAGCGGCCGCCAGCTTGCGGTAAAGTTTCATCACAGTCCTTATGTTGGTCATGAGGGGCGTCGCGTTTATCAGACGATATGTCGATTGATTATTGTCACGATTGCCGTCGCGCGCAATGCGCAGAGGGTGGCAGAATCGTCCGGCGGAGGGGGCGAAAGGACGAAAAAAAAGCGCTGCCGGAGCAGCGCTTGATGCGGGATTATTTTACCTGCTGACCCGGCTGGGCGCCGCTGTCAGGGCTTAACAGGAAGATATCCTTCCCGCCAGGACCTGCCGCCATCACCATCCCTTCCGAGATGCCGAAGCGCATTTTACGCGGCGCCAGGTTGGCGACCATCACCGTCAGGCGACCGATCAACGCCTGCGGATCCGGGTAGGCGCTGCGAATGCCGGAGAAGACATTACGTTTCTCGCCGCCCAGATCGAGGCTCAGGCGCAGCAGCTTGTCAGAACCGTCGACAAATTCGGCGTTTTCAATCAGCGCGATGCGCAGATCGACTTTGGCGAAATCGTCAAAGGTGATGGTGTCCTGAATCGGATCGTCCGCCAGCGGGCCGGTGACCGGCGCGGCGGTGGCTTTCACCTCTTCTTTCGAGGCTTCCACCAGGGCTTCAACCTGCTTCATCTCGATGCGGTTGTACAGCGCCTTGAAGGTGTTGACCTTATGCGACAGCAGCGGCTGCTGAATAGCATCCCAGCTCAGTTCGCTGTTGAGGAACGCTTCGGCGCGCGCGGCCAGCTGCGGCAGAACCGGTTTCAGCCAGGTCATCAGCACGCGGAACATATTCAGACCCATGGTGCAGATGGCCTGCAGGTCAGCATCGCGGCCTTCCTGTCTGGCGACCACCCACGGGGCCTGCTCATCAACGTAGCGGTTAGCCACGTCGGCCAGCGCCATGATTTCACGGATGGCTTTGCCGAACTCGCGGCTTTCCCACGCTTCGCCAATGCTTGCTGCCGCATCGGTGAAGGTTTTGTACAGCGCCGGATCGGCCAGCTCAGCGGACAGCATGCCGTCGAAACGCTTATTGATAAAACCGGCGTTGCGCGAGGCGAGGTTAACCACTTTGTTAACGATATCGGCGTTCACGCGCTGGACGAAATCTTCCAGGTTCAGGTCGATATCATCAATGCGGGAAGAGAGCTTGGCGGTGTAGTAATAGCGCAGGCTATCGGCGTCAAAATGGTTCAGCCAGGTGCTGGCCTTGATAAAGGTGCCGCGTGATTTGGACATCTTGGCCCCGTTGACCGTCACGTAGCCATGAACGAACAGGTTGGTCGGCTTGCGGAAACCGCTGCCTTCCAGCATCGCCGGCCAGAACAGGCTGTGGAAGTAGACGATATCTTTGCCGATAAAGTGATACAGCTCGGCATCGGAGTCTTTCTTCCAGTAGGCGTCAAAGCTTTCGCTATCGCCGCGTTTGTCGCACAGGTTTTTGAAGGAGCCCATGTAGCCGATCGGCGCATCCAGCCAGACGTAGAAATATTTGCCCGGCGCGTTGGGAATTTCGAAGCCAAAGTACGGCGCGTCGCGGGAAATGTCCCACTGCTGCAGGCCGGATTCGAACCACTCCTGCATTTTGTTCGCCACCTGTTCCTGCAGCGCGCCGCTGCGGGTCCACGCCTGCAGCATTTCGCTAAAGGACGGCAGGTCGAAGAAGAAGTGCTCGGATTCACGCATCACCGGGGTGGCGCCGGACACCACGGATTTCGGGTCGATCAGCTCGGTCGGGCTGTAGGTCGCGCCGCACACCTCGCAGTTATCGCCATACTGATCCGCTGATTTACACTTCGGACAGGTGCCTTTTACGAAACGGTCCGGCAGGAACATGCCTTTTTCCGGATCGTAAAGCTGAGAGATGGTGCGGTTTTTGATAAACCCGTTCTCTTTCAGGCGGCCGTAGATCAGCTCAGACAGCTCACGGTTCTCGTCGCTGTGCGTCGAGTGGTAGTTGTCATAGCTGATATCAAAGCCCGCAAAATCGGTCTGATGCTCCTGACTCATTTCGCCAATCATCTGCTCCGCAGAGATGCCAAGCTGCTGAGCTTTCAGCATGATCGGCGTGCCGTGGGCGTCGTCGGCGCAGATGAAGTTGACCTCGTTGCCGCGCATTCGCTGGTAACGGACCCAGACATCAGCCTGGATGTGCTCCAGCATGTGGCCGAGGTGGATTGAGCCGTTAGCGTACGGCAGCGCGCACGTTACCAGAATTTTCTTCGCGACTTGAGTCATAGTGGGCATTACATCTTCTGTTGTAAAAAGGGCTTTTGATATTACCAAAAGGGCACTGGGTGCGCCATAAATGGCTGACCATATATGGATAATCTCAGCTGTGATAAACTCAGTAATTACTGAAAGCCTCTCATAACAACAAAGGAGTCGGGATGAATTCGCAATCCCAGGCCAAATCCCCCGAACGTCTACGCGCGATGGTCGCCGGAACGTTGGCTAATTTCCAGCACCCCACTTTGCAGCATAATCTCACCGCGCTGAAAGCACTGCACCACGTCGCCTGGCTCGATGATACCGTGCATATCGAGATCCAGATGCCGTTCGTCTGGCACAGCGCTTTTGAAGATTTAAAAGAGCAATGTAGCGCCGACCTGCTGCGCATTACCGGCGCGCAGGCGATTGACTGGAAGCTGTCGCACAACATCGCCACGTTGAAGCGGGTAAAAAATCAGCCGGGCGTCAACGGGGTCAAAAATATTATTGCCGTCAGCTCCGGCAAAGGTGGGGTGGGTAAATCGTCCACGGCGGTGAACCTGGCGCTGGCGCTGGCCGCGGAAGGGGCCAAGGTCGGGATCCTTGATGCCGATATTTATGGCCCGTCAATTCCCACCATGCTGGGGGCGGAAGATCAGCGGCCGACCTCGCCAGACGGCACCCATATGGCGCCGATTATGAAATTTGGCCTCGCCACCAACTCCATCGGCTACCTGGTGACCGACGATAACGCCATGGTATGGCGCGGTCCGATGGCCAGCAAGGCGCTGCTGCAGATGCTGCAGGAGACGCTGTGGCCGGATCTGGATTACCTGGTGCTGGATATGCCGCCGGGCACTGGCGACATTCAGCTGACGCTGGCGCAGAATATCCCGGTCACCGGCGCGGTGGTGGTGACGACGCCGCAGGATATCGCGCTGATCGATGCGAAAAAAGGCATCGTGATGTTTGAGAAGGTGGACGTTCCGGTGCTGGGCATCGTCGAAAACATGAGCATGCATATTTGCAGCAACTGCGGTCACCATGAGCCGATTTTCGGCACCGGCGGCGCCGAAAAACTGGCGGAGCAATATCACACTCAGCTGCTGGCCCAGCTGCCGCTGCACATCAATCTGCGCGAAGACCTGGATAACGGTAAGCCGACCGTGGTCGCCCGTCCGGAGAGCGAGTTCAGCGAAATTTACCGTCAGCTGGCGGGGCGCGTGGCGGCCCGACTCTACTGGCAGGGGGAAGTGATTCCCGGTGAGATTGCCTTCCGCGCGGTTTAACGCCGCCCTATGACAAACGCCCTGTGTTTCGCTATCCGTTATGGACAGAAGAAACGCAGGGCGTTTGCGTTAGCGCGATATCTGGCGGCAATTAGTGCTGATAGAAGATCTCGCCATCGTAAATTTTGACAATTTTGCCTTCAGGTTCGGTGACCAGCACGTAGCTACCGCCCATGTAGGTCCAGTGACTATTGGCTTCCGGGGCGGGCAGATTGCGCAACTGCCACTGTTTAATGGTGTATTCCGGGGTCATATATAACGCGGGTACGGTATCGCCGACGCGAAACTGCTGGAAGTCCGAAGTGACCCCGTCCAGTTCATATTTCTGCAGTTCAGCGGCGGAAGCCGCCCAAACGCTACTGGTGCAGGCCAACAGTGCGCCCAGCAGCATCATTTTTGTTTTACGCATAATTTCCTCATTATTATCCTGGATTACCCTGGACACAAAATTGCAGCCTCGTATCATTCCTGAAGCATGGCCGGGAAGGCAAGCGTTGGTTGCGTTAAAAATGTAAGAAAACGATGGGCCGGTTGCCTGATTTGGCGCTGAGCGGCTGTTTTGAGAACAATCCGGGTAACAGGATTCGGGAGTCGATATGTTCAGACTGGAAGATCTGACGCTATTTGTTCGGGCGGCGGCGCTGGGTAGCTTCAGCGATGCGGCGCGGGAGGTCGGGCAGCAGCCGGCGCAGGTGAGCGCGGCGATTAAGCGCCTGGAGACCACGCTCAATATTCGTCTTTTCGCGCGCTCCACCCGCAGCTTACGTCTGACGCCCGAAGGGGAAACCTGGCTGCCCTATGCCACCCAGATGCTGGATACGCTGCATGCCGGGCTGCAAAAAATTCAGGTCCCGGATGACGAGGTCCGCGGGACGTTGCAAATTGCGGTGCCCTCCGACCTGGGGCGCAATCTGCTGCTGAACGTTTTTCGCGCCTTCCGCCAGCGGCACCCGGCGCTGAAACTGCGCATTCTCTTTTCCGACCATCGGACCGATGTGTTTAAAGATCCGGTCGACGTGGCCTTTCGCTATGGCGACAACGACGACGCCTCGTTTATTTCCCTCCCCGTGGCGCCGGAAAACCGACGGGTGCTGGTGGCTTCTCCGCAGTGGATCGCCAGGCACGGCGATCCGCAAACGCCGGAGGCGCTGGCGCAACACAATGCGCTACTGTACGTACTGCGCGGCAGGCAGTTCGATCGCTGGACCTTAAGTCTCAACGGGGTGGTTGAACATATGCAGGTCTCTGGCGCCATCATCAGCGACGACGCCGAGGTGATTCGCCGCCTCGCCATTGCGGGGGAGGGCTTTGCCTATAAGTCTGCGCTGGATGTCAGCGACGATATTCGCGCCGGGCGCCTGCAGGTGCTGCTGCCGCACTATCAGGGCGACCGCGTCCCGCTCAATATGATTTGTCCGCACCGCAAGCAGCTTTCTGCGGCGGTGCGGTTGCTCTATGAAGAGGTCAAAGCGCACTGTGAAACGGTGCAGGCTGACGCGCTACGCGGGCCTGTAGACGCTTAGTGCTTCACCAGGGTGGCGAAATAATAGACCAGCGGAACGGCGAGGATCCATAAACCGAGCGGGATTTCTCGCCACTTTCCGGCAACCGTTTTAATCATGATGTAAAACAGCAGTCCGCCGGCGATACCGGTGCCGAAGCTGTTGGCAATCAGGGTGATCATCACCATCATTAATACCGGCAGCCCGTCGGTGAAGCTGGAGAGATCGACTTTGCGCAGGCCGCTGAACATGTTGAGGCCAATCAGGATCAGCGCCGGAGCGGTGGCCTCTTTTGGGATCATCAGGGCGATCGGCGTAAACAGCAGCATCAGCAGGAACATCACCGCCGCGGTCAGCGCGGTGAGCCCGGTTTTGCCGCCCGCTTCGGCGGCGGCGGAAGATTCGATCAGCGCGGTCGCTGCCGGGATCCCTAGCCACGGGCCGATGGCCGCCGCAATCGAGTCGACCATAAACGGCCGGTTGATGTGCGGCATATTGCCTTCTTCATCCAGCAGTCCCGCTTCGCCGCCCACCGCCAGCGTGGTGCCCATGGTGGAGAAAAACTCAGAGGCGAAAAAGACAAACAGGAACGGCAGGAAAGCAATATTCAGCGCACCCAGCATATCGACGTGGCCGAAGACCGGCGCCAGCGAGTGCGGCATCGCGATAAAGCTGTCCGGCAGACGGGTGACCCCCGCCGGAATCCCCACCAGGGTGGCAAACAGAATCGCCCATAAAATGGCGCCCGGTATGCGCCGCGCCTGTAGCGCAATGGCCAGAAACAGGCCGCACAGCGCCACCAGCGCGCCGGGAGACAAGAAATCACCCAGCATCAGGGCATTGGTTTTGGCATTCGCCAGCACCAGGCCAGCATTGCGAAAACCGAGCACCGCCACGAACAGCCCGATAGAGGCCGTCAGCCCCAGTTTGATCGACTGGGGAACCGAACGGGTGACCACTTCGCGCAGGCCGAATTTGGTTAACAGAAAGAACAGAATGCCTGACCAGCAGGCGATGCCGAGGCCAGTCTGCCAGCCGATCCCTTCGCTACCGGCCAGCGTGACGCCCACCAGCACCGAGCCGCCGATGCCTGGACCAACGATAAACGGCAGGTTAGCGTAAAACGCCATCAGCAGCGTACTGGCGACGAAAACCAGAATCGTTCCCGTGGTGACGGCGCCTTTGTCCATGCCACCCGCCGCCAGCAGGCCGGGGATGACCACCAGCAGATAGGCGGCGGCGAGAAAGCCGGTGACTCCCGCGAGGCACTCGGTACGTAGCGTGCTGCCGCGCGAGCGCAGGGCAAAACGGCGCTCCAGCCAGCTTCCTTGTGTTGCGGTGTGCAGTGTGTTGTCGGCCATGCTCAGGCTCCCCGGTGATTATTGTTGTGAGGGTTGGTGGCCGGGGTTTCCCGGCAGTCTATCAGCGGTTCGACAATCTGGCGGGTGGTGCCGTCGGTCAAACCTAAATCGGTCAAATGGGGACCGGCATTGCAGGCGAGGCAGGTTCCCTCGATGGCCTTAAATACCCGGTAGGGCGGCTCCCAGTCGGCAATTTCTGCGCTCAGGTCGCGTAATTCGCCGAACTGCCGCGCCAGCTCCGCCGCTGGAAGTTCGGAGAGCATGCCGGCAATTGGCATCGCCACATGGGCGAGAATGGCCCCCTGGCGGGAGAGCGCCATCCCGCCGCCGGAGGCAATCAGCCGGTTGGCGGCCAGCGCCATATCCTCCGCGCTGCGTCCCAGCACCACCAGATTGTGTGAATCGTGCGAGTAGCTGGTGGCGATAGCGCCGCGCAGCTCACCCCAGCCTTCAAGCAGGGCGATTTGCGGCGTCGCCTGATGGCGGCCGTGGCGATGCTTCACCCAAATCAGGATAAATCCCTCCGGCAGCTGAACTTCGCCGTGGCGCACCTGCACCTCGACCTCTCCCCACTGCGTAAAGCGCGCGCCGCGAATATGCCGCAGGCGGGCAACGCCATGGACAATACCGGGTACCCGTAGCACAAAATCATCCGCGCTCAGCGGCGCCAGACGCAGCGTATTGCGCGGCGGGGTGACCCCCCCGGCGGCAGGAATGGACAGCAGCAGCGCGCCGTCGCGGGCGACCAGTTTCCCGGCGACGTACACTTCACGGGCCTTGAGCTTCTCCAGCGAATCAAAGACCACCAGGTCGGCGCGGCGACCGGCGGCAATCAGCCCTGAATCGTGACGCTGCAGGCGAATGGCGGCGTTCAGCGTGGCGAAACGCAGGACGTCGGTGGCGGCGAGACCGAGTTCAATCAGCAGGTTGAGCAGGGCGATAATGCCGCCTTTTTCCAGCAGCAGATCCGGTGGCACATCGTCGGTGCACACCGTTATCTGCGAGGAGAGGTGCGGCAGGGTTTTCAGGGCCTTGACGATATCCGGCAGCAGATACGGGTGCGAGCCGCGAATTTCGAGGGTCAAGCCGGCGCGCAGCTTTTCCAGCGCGTCTTCCGCGGAGGTCAGCTCATGATCGGAGGTGACGCCCGCCGCGAGGTAGGCCTGGAGATCGGCACCGCTCAGCCCGCGGGCGTGGCCTTCAATCAACTTGCCGCTGTCGAGACCGGCCTGAACAATCTCCTGCATGCGGGCGCTGCCGTTAAGTACGCCATGCATGTCCATGACTTCCGCCACGCCGCGTACTTCCGGCCATGCCAGCATGGTCGCCATCTCCGCCCCGGCAAAATCGGCGCCGGACATTTCCAGCCCCGGTGTCGAGGGCACGCTGGAGGGGGCGGCGACCATTACCTGTAGCGGCAGGTGGCGGCTGGCGGCGATGGCATAGCGCACGCCTTCGACTCCGAGGACATTGGCCAGCTCATGCGGGTCCCAGAAGACCGCCGTGGTGCCCTGGGCGAGGACAATTTCCGCGTAGCGCTCGGGAGGGAGGTGGGAACTTTCGAGATGGACATGGGTATCCATTAGCCCCGGTGACAGATAGGCGCCATCCAGCGCATGGCGCTGGTGGGCATCGGCGCGGCTGCCGCGCGGGTGCACGCTGGCGATCATTTCGCCGGTGATGCCGACATCGGCTTCGCGGACTTCGCCGGTGACCATGTCGACTATCTGCGCCCCGGTCAGGAGCAGGTCAAAAGGTATTTCACCCCGGGCGGCCATGACGGCGCGGCGGCGGTTTTCAGCATTGCTGGACATAACAACTCCGGCACAAGGATAATGGGGCTACTCTAGGGGCACGGCAAACGTTTGCCCAGATGAATAAATTTATCACCCGATAAGCCCGGGTTATTCTGCCCGATTACCCTTAGCGAAGAATAAGATGACCGAACCGTGGCAGCGCCTGCCTGCGCTTTCTCTTAAACAGCTGCAGTACTTTGTTACCCTGGCGGAGCTGCGTCATTTTACCGATACCGCCAGTCGTCTGGCCATCAGCCAACCGGCGTTGAGCAGCGCGCTGCGGCAAATCGAAACGGTGCTGGGCGGCAAGCTGGTGAACCGCACCGCCTCGTCGGTCACGCTGACCGAACTGGGCGCCGCCATTCTGCCGCACGCCCGGCGCGTGCTGAGCGTGGCCCAGCTGGCGTTTCATGATATGGAACAGATCGTGGCGGCCGGCGGCGATGGTACCGTACGTATTGGTCTGGTGCCTTCGGTGAGCTCGCTGCTCTTTCCACTGCTGCCGCAGGTGCTGGCGCAAACTTTTCCCCGCCTGCGGGTCGAGTTCCACGATCAGACCAATGATGCGCTGGTGCGTGAGCTGCAAAGCGGGCAGATTGATTTCGGTATCGGCGCCATAGACAGCTCGCTACCCGCCGCGTTACAGGTCTACCCGCTGCGTGAAGACCCGTTTGTGGCAGTGCTGCATGGTGACGATCCGCTGGCAGATCAGCCGCACCTGCCGTGGAAACTTCTGGCCGGACGCGATATTGCGGTGTTCTCGAAGGGGAATATCCAGCGGCTGGTTGGCGCGCTGGCGGAGAGCCATCGTCTGACGCTGAACACGCGTTTTCAGGTGGACTATATTGAAACGTTGTATGGCCTGGTGCGCTCGCGTCTGGCGATTGCCATCCTGCCCGAACTGTATACCGCCCATCTGCAGGACCCGGTGCTGAAAATCGCGCAGCTCCAGCAGCCGGCGCTGGCGCGGACCGTGGCGTTAATGCGCGGGCCGCAGCCATTGCCGCCGCTGATTGAGCAGTGCTTTACGCTGCTGCTCAATTCGCTACGCGAGTCGTCCGCGCGGTTCAGGGCAGATGCCTGATCAGCACGTCTATCGTCAGATGATTAATATACTCCAGCGAATGAGATGCCATCACTCCCAGCAGGCGGTTGCGGTGCCCGGCGATAATCAGGTCGATCCCCCGCTGATTTACGCAGGCTTCGACATCTTCAAAACGGCGGGTGGTGACCAGCGACAGGGTTTGCACCGGCAGTGAGACGCTGGCCGCCAGTTCATTGAGCAGCACTTTCGCCTGCAGCACCTCCTGAGACACATCATCATTCAGCAGGCTGTCGGAAACGTAATTCAGCGTCCGATAGTCGGTGCTGATATGGGCGAGCGTGATGCGCATAGCGTTCTCTTCCGCCATTCTGGCTGCATGCTGGAGCAGCGGAACGCCGTCCTGGCTGCTGTTAATCAGCACCAGGGCATGATGATAAACGGGCATAGCCGTACCTCGAGATATGAGTAACTGAAAACACGGGCCCCTGAGGTTAATTTTGTGCCCGCCTGGACCTGAAAGCAAACGGATAAATGGCTAATGGCAGAACCACTCAGCATTATTTACATTTATTCCCTTTATCTTCACTTTCTTATGTGATTAATGGAAACCATTGCGAGTGGCAAATTTTTTAAAAAAATAGCCAGGTGTATGCCCTGTGGTTTTTATTTCCCCTTTCAATTAACGGCGGAAAATATAAAACTACTAACAGCATAAATAATAAAGCAACACCAGTGATGGATATTATCATCTTGACACGTAACCAATCTTTGAACTCACCGGGATAACGTATAGCGCTGATGGGGCCCTCACTCTGCCGTCGCCTTAAATGACGCTGAGGTTCTGTTACCCGCGGCGGATCCAATCCGGGTGAAAGTCATATAAACTACGCAATGAAAACAGACCTGCATCCATTCTGGATATTTACCCTAAGGCGATCATACGATGATTAAACGTATCAGAATATGTCAGTCCGTCGTCGTTTCCTTGAGCGGAATAATATTACTTTTCGCTACTAGCGCGCAGGCTTCCGGCGACCGCCGCGTTGTTCGACCACCACAGCTGTCGCAACCTGTTTGTACGACCCTCTCACCGGAAGCGCATCAGAGCAGCACCAGCGTACAGCACCGTCTGCAGCAGGCTCTGAACCAATGTCCCGCAGGTCAGGCCGTACGCCTGACCTCTGGTCCGCAGGGCAATACGTTCAAAAGTGGTCCGTTACAAATACCCTCTGGCGTATTTCTGCGACTTGATGCAGGGAGTGTGTTGCTCGCAGATAATGACCCCCGACGCTATGACACAGGACAGGGACATTGTGGAACCATCGACCAGAAAGGGGGCGGCTGCAGGGCTTTTATTTCTATGGTCAACAGCGTCGGCGGCGGGATTGAAGGGGAAGGGACGATTGACGGGCAGGGAGGTGAACGAATAGTCGGTCAGAATGAAACATGGTGGGAAATGGCGCGCCGTGCCCAATCTGTTACCGGCGGCAGGCAGAACGCCCCGAGGTTAATTCAGATAGATGATGCGCATGATATTGTCATTTATGGCGTGCGCCTGCGTCATGCTCCAAACTTTCATATCGTTCTCAACCATGTCCAGGGGGCAACTCTGTGGGGCGTTATTATTGATACGCCTGCGACGGCAAGAAATACGGACGGAATAGACCCCGGCGCCTCGCAGGATGTCACCATTACTCACAGTTTCATTCGTACCGGTGATGACAATATTGCCATCAAAGCCGGAAGCGGGCCTTCACGACACCTGTCCATCACGAACAATCACTTCTATTCAGGGCACGGCATGTCTATCGGAAGTGAGGTGAACGCGGGCGTCAGCGACGTACTGGTACGTAACCTTACGCTTGACGGGACCACATCAGGATTACGTATTAAAAGTGATGCCAGTCGTGGAGGGTTGGTCAGCGATATTCTGTATTCGCACATCTGTATGCGCAACACGCGCTGGCCCGTTTCGTTTGATACCCACTATTCGCCGACAGCTTCCGGTACATCTCTCCCGGAATACCGGAATATTATACTGCGGGATGTCAATGCCAGCGGCGACCGGCCTGCCACGGTCATTCTGCGGGGGTATGACGCTTCACATCCTCTTATGGTCCGGATGGATGGCGTAACATTCAGCCCCGGCACCCAATGGGTAACAGAATTTGCCCGCTTAACATCTGGCGCAAACGGTATACAGCCCTCGCCACCAGCAACCATTAACCCTGTAGCCGCGCATTACTCACCGATTGACTGCTCTGAGCAATGGGTTCCTTTTCCGGCATAGTGGTATTGGCTTCTCACTCAGCGGGCAGGCGCATCTGATAAACCTCCGGCGATAGCGGAGGATATTGATGATCCCGGTTTAAAGAAGCGCCTGGGACACCATCCGGGACACATGCAGGTTTTAACGCTTGTTTGTTGGACTTCCCGCTGGCATTATCCTCAGCAGGGATTAACGCGACGTTAATCGCAAGTATTTGATTTTGATTTAAATGACTCGGGGTGCCCTTCTTCGTGAAGGCTGAGAAATACCCGTACCACCTGATCTGGATAATGCCAGCGTAGGGAAGTCAGAGACCAAAGGGTCGTTGCTTCTTCATCGCCTGGCTGGAGCTAACGATGCAAGCTGAGCCTCTCAATTCCGCGCATATTGCGCATCTGCAACATCTCTTTCGCCATCATTCCCCCCTTGTTCACTGCATGACTAACGATGTGGTACAGACCTTTACTGCCAACGTCCTGCTGGCGGTCGGCGCCTCGCCCGCAATGGTGATTGATCCACAGGAGGCGAGCCAGTTTGCGGCGATAGCGGATGCGCTGCTGATTAACGTCGGAACCTTAACCGTCGATCGTGCGCAGGCAATGCGCGCTGCGGCGCTCAGTGCGCAAAGCGCAGGCAAGCCGTGGGCGCTGGATCCGGTGGCGGTCGGGGCGTTAACTTTGCGCAGCGCGTTTTGTCATGAATTGCTGAGCCTGCAACCGGCCGCCATTCGCGGCAATGCGTCCGAGATTATGGCGCTGGCCGGAATGAGCGGTGGCGGGCGCGGGGTCGATACCACCGATACCGCGGCGGCGGCACTGCCCGCCGCGCAGGCACTGGCGCGGCAGATCAATACCATCGTCGCGGTGACCGGTGAAGTGGATTACATCACCGACGGCCAGAGAACACGTGCGGTTACCGGCGGCGATCGGTTAATGACCCGTGTCGTGGGGACCGGCTGCGCGCTTTCGGCGGTGGTGGCGGCCAGTACCGCCATGCCAGGCGATCGTCTCGAAAACGTCGCCGCCGCCTGCGGCCTGATGAAACAGGCGGGCGGCGCGGCGGCGCACGGCAGAGGACCGGGCAGCTTTATCCCGGCGTTTCTCGACGCGCTGTACGGGGAGAACAACGGATGAAACGCATTAATGCGCTGAGCATCGCCGGTACCGATCCCAGCGGCGGCGCGGGGATCCAGGCCGACCTGAAAACCTTCTCTGCCCTCGGGGCCTACGGCTGTTCGGTGATCACCGCGCTGGTGGCGCAAAACACCCGCGGCGTGCAGTCGGTCTATCGCATCGACCCGGATTTTGTTGCCGCGCAGCTGGATTCGGTATTCAGCGACGTCCGCATCGATACCACGAAAATTGGCATGCTGGCGGAAACGGATATCGTCGAAGCCGTAGCGGAGCGTTTAGCGCGCTATCGGATTAACAACGTTGTCCTGGATACGGTGATGCTGGCGAAAAGCGGCGATCCGCTGCTCCCGGCTTCGGCGGTGGCGACGTTACGCACTCGCCTGCTGCCGCAGGTTTCGCTGATCACGCCGAATCTGCCGGAGGCGGCGGCGCTGCTGGATGCGCCACACGCGCAGAATGAAAAAGAGATGCTGGAGCAGGGGCGGGCGCTGCTGGCGATGGGCTGTGGCGCGGTGCTGATGAAAGGCGGTCATCTCGACAACGCGGAAAGCCCGGACTGGCTGTTTACCCGCGATGGCGAGCAGCGCTTCACCGCGCCGCGCGTCCAGACTAAAAATACCCACGGAACCGGCTGTACGCTCTCCGCGGCGCTGGCGGCGCTGCGCCCACGCTATCGCGACTGGGGAGAGACGGTGGCCGAGGCCAAAGGCTGGCTCTCTGCGGCGCTGGCGCAGGCGGATTCGCTGGAGGTGGGCCACGGTATCGGGCCGGTTCACCATTTCCACGCGTGGTGGTAAGCCTGATATACTGGCGTGAGGATTCTGCCAGGAAAAGATAAATGGAACAGGCGCATACCCGGTTAATTAGCCAGCTTGTTGAACGGATTGCGGCGTCGGATAACGCGCCGCTCTATCTGAAGTTTGCCGACACGATCAAGGATGCCGTGCGCAGCGGCTGGCTGGAAAATGGCAATATTCTTCCCGGTGAACGCGATCTCAGCCAGCTGACCGGCGTATCGCGCATCACCGTACGCAAAGCGCTCCAGTTGCTGGAAGACGAGGGCGTGGTGACCCGCTCGCGGGGTTACGGGACACAAATCAATAATATCTTTGAATATTCGCTGAAAGAAGCGCGCGGATTTACTCAGCAGGTGGTGTTACGCGGTAAGAAGCCGGATACGCTGTGGGTGAACAAACGCGTGGTCAAATGTCCGGAAGAGGTTGCCCAGCAGCTGGCAATCGCCGCGGGCAGCGATGTGTTTATGCTCAAACGCATTCGCTATGTTGACGAGGACGCGGTCTCGCTCGAAGAGTCCTGGGTGCCTGCGCATCTGATCCATGACGTCGATGCGATCAGCGTCTCGCTGTATGACTACTTTCGCAGCCAGCAGATTCTGCCGCAGCGCACCCGCTCGCGCGTTAGCGCCCGGATGCCAGACGCCGAATTTCAGTCGCATATTAAGATGGACAGCGCCATCCCGGTGCTGGTTATCAAGCAGGTTGCCCTCGATCAGTACCAGCAGCCCATCGAATACAGCATCAGCTATTGCCGCAGCGACCTATACGTTTTTGTGTGCGAGGAGTAGCGCTTCGCGGTGCGGGGCGCAATCGCCGCCGCGATGACCCACGACCCAGGCGGCGACGGCATTACCCAGCGTAACCGCTTCCCCCAGGCTCCAGCCAGCGGCCAGCCCGGCAAGCGTACCGCCGGCATGACTGTCCCCGGCGCCGATCGTATCGACGACCTCGGTCGGAAAAGGGGCGGCGAGGCCGCTCTCCTGCGGGCTGAAATAGCAGGCGCCTTCTTTATCCAGACGCACGATCAGTGGGGCGGCATATTTGTTCAGCCAGGCGGCGCCAAATGCGCTGACCTCGGGCGAGAATCCGTGCGCTTCGGCCGCGATGGCGGCCTCCTGGCGATTGACGGACACCAGCGGCTTCAGGGCCATCAGGCGTGCCATCAGCGTGCCGGGAATATCGGCAATCCGCGGACCAAAGTCGATAAAGGCGCTTACCTGCGGCTGCCGCTCCAGCCAGCAGACCAGCCGTTCGCCGCTGGCGGATGCCAGCTGATAGCCGGAAAGATAGACCAGGCCGCCGGAGGGGGAATGCAACCGGTCGAGCCACGCATCGCACCACTGATTTTCCACGCCGCTGAAGGACATAAAGGTGCGCTCGCCGTCCGGCTCAACCAGCGCCAGGCACCAGCCGTTGTCGCCATCTGCCTGGCTGATGACGCTGGTTAATCCCTCTTTGGCGAGGCGCTGGCGGATAATTTCCGCCCACACGCCCTGGCCAATCGGTAGCGCATTTTGCGCGTCGATCCCCAGCCTTTTTAACGCCACGGCGATGTTCAGCGCGCAGCCGCCGACATTGACGCTCTGCTGTTGCAGTTCGATATCGCACCCGCGCCAGGGCAGGGCATAGGCGTCGGCAATCACGTCAATCACCGCGGCGCCGAGGACGGTGACCGGACGCTGCGCTTTCAGCACGGCCAGTTTAGCCGTTAACTGTCGGGCATTCATTTGGCCTCCCGCTGCTGGCGATAGTGCATCAGGGCATCGGCGTAGCGCGTGAAGTCCAGCTTGTTGACCTCATCCAGCTGCGCTTTAAACGCGCGATCGATGGCGGAAATCCCGTGTAACGCGCCGCAAATCGCCGTCGCCATGGCCCCGATGGTGTCGGTATCGCCGCCCAGGTTGGCGCAGAGAATGGCGCAGCGGTTAGGGTCGGTACCGGCCAGTTCAACCATCGCTATCGCGCACGGGACGGATTCAATGGTGCTGGTGCCGGCGCCAATCAGTTGATAAAGCCGCTCGCTGGCGGACTCGGGACTCTCGGCCTCGCGTACGGTGCGGAGCGCCAGCTCAATACGCAGCGCCAGCGAGGCGCTGAAGGTGGTGATCTTCCTTTCCTGCGCGTGACGCGCCACGGCCGGCAGGGCGTTCACAATCGCTGGCCAGCCGACGCCGTCGATGGCGCGGGAGATAGCCCAGGCGATAACCGTCGCGCCGGCGATGGCTAAATCCGATTTATGCGTCGGGCTGGAGGCCGCGGCCACGTCGCGGATAAATGCATCGAGATTGTCGCCCGGCAGCAGGCAGCCCAGCGGCGAGGCGCGCATCGCTGCGCCGTTGGTCACCCCGTTATTGTCCAGCTCGCTCACCGGTTTGCCGTGGCGAATCGCGTTGAGGGCAATTTTCGATGTCGGTCCTAAGACGTTTTTATTAAATGCATCAAAGCCTTCTGCCCAACGCAGAATATGTCGGCCGATGACATCCGGGACGATTTGCCCGTCGCATTCCATGATGGCGTCGGCGAGGCACAGGGCCATCGAGGTGTCATCGGTAAACTCCGCCTCGGCAAAGTAGCAGGCGGCGTTATTCTCCGCCGGGCCTGGCAGGAAGCGGTCGATCCAGCCAAAATGGGCTTTCACCCGTGTTCGTGGCCATAGTTCCGACGGCATACCCATCGCATCCCCTAACGCCTGCCCGTAAAGAGCACCGAGAATACGTTCTGCTTTCATTTCACTTCCCCTTGTTTAAGCTCAGCATGTTCTGTATCGACGTCGATGGTCGTAATCTCTTTGTCCGATTCGCGGAAAAACACCATGAACAGCACGGCGATAATCGCAATCATGATCGCGCCGAATGTCCACATGCCCGCCCAGTTGAAGGTGAGTCCGTTGACCGGTTGCGAATAGGCGAACATTTTTTCCATCATCACGCCGCCGAGGCGGTAGCCGAGCAGGCTGCCAAAGCCCTGGCAGCAGAGCGTAATCAGCCCCTGGGCCGCATTGCGCATCGATACCGGCGCTTTCTTATCGACGTAGATATAGGCGGTAACGTAGTAAAAATCGTAGCTGACGCCGTGCAGCAGAATACCGAGGAACATCAGCGTATAGGTGAAATAGTTCTCCGCGCCGCCGAAGACAAAAAAGCCGTAGCGAATCGCGGCGGTAATCAGACCAAGCAACAGAACCTTTTTAATACCAAAGCGTTTGGTAAAGAACGGCAGAGCCAGCATAAAGAAGATTTCAGAGAACTGGCCGAGGGTCATCCATCCGGTGGCGTGCTTCATGCCGGCTTCGGTGAGGTAGCCGTTGGCGAAGATGTAATAGAAGGCCAGGGGCATGGCAAACAGGAAAGAGCAGAAGAAAAAGACGAGGAAGTTTTTGTCGCGCAGCAGGATGAGTGCATCCAGCCCCAGCATCACTTTCAGGTCCAGTTTTCCACGGCTTTTCGGCGGTGTGTCCGGCAGGAACAGGGCAAAGACGCCGAGCAGCGCCGAGCTGCCGGCGGCAATCAGCAGCGGGACGTTGGTGGGCGAAATGTCGCTCAGACCGAACATCTGCGGTAAAAATCCGCACACCAGGCCGGAGCCGATCCAGCCGATGGTCCCCATTACCCGGATCCGCGGGAAATCGCGCTCAACGTCCGCCACGTTAGAAAAGGCGATGCCGTTGGTCAGCGCGATAGTCGGCATGTAGGTTAACGAGTAGGCGAGCAGGAGCGGGAAGAAGCCGGCGAAGGTCGTCTGCTGCGCGGCGAAGTACATCAATATCGCCCCGGCGAACATCAGCACCGCCAGCACTCTCTGTGCGGAAAAGAAACGGTCGGTCAGCGAGCCCACCAGGATCGGCGAAACAATCGCTGCGATGGCGGTACAGGCGTAGGACCAGCCGATCTCACCGGCGCTGAAGCCGCTTTTGCTCAGCCACAGCCAGAGGGGGACAAACCAGGCTCCCCAGATAAACCATTCAACGAACATCATGAACGACAGCTTTGCTGTAGTTTTCATCTTTAGATCCTTCATGACAGGTAGGGTACGCCTTTAAGATACCATTTGATAATACCTTTAAAATACCTTTGGGTGGTTTTTTTGAACAGGCTAACACTTTTTATTCCTGAATCGTGCCAGCTGAAATGGCTGAAAAATGCGATCCCGGCTGGAAAATATGCTAAGACGGTACCAGGCTTAACCTGCCCAAATAAGTGGGTCAGGAAAATACATGCCGGCTGCGGCCGGTACTTACGGGAGCATAGCTATGACTGATATTACGCAGTTGCTTGGCAAAGATGCCGACAGCCTTTTACAGCACCGTTGTATGACCATTCCAGCCGACCAGCTTTATCTGCCGGGGGCGGATTACGTTGACCGGGTGATGGTGGATAACAATCGTCCGCCGGCGGTGCTGCGTAATATGCAGACCCTGTACAATACGGGGCGCCTGGCCGGAACCGGATACCTCTCCATCCTGCCGGTAGACCAGGGCGTGGAACACTCGGCAGGGGCCTCTTTTGCCGCCAACCCGCTCTACTTTGATCCGAAAAATATCGTCGAACTGGCTATCGAAGCCGGTTGTAACTGCGTCGCGTCCACCTATGGCGTGCTGGCCTCGGTATCGCGGCGTTATGCGCACCGCATTCCCTTCCTCGTGAAGCTCAATCATAACGAGACGCTGAGTTACCCGAACACCTTCGACCAGACGCTGTACGCCAGCGTTGAGCAGGCCTTTAATATGGGCGCGGTGGCGGTAGGAGCGACTATCTATTTCGGTTCGGAAGAGTCGCGTCGGCAGATTGAAGAGATCTCCGCGGCGTTCGAACGCGCGCATGAACTGGGACTGGTGACGGTACTGTGGGCCTATCTGCGCAACCCGGCGTTTAAGAAAGATGGCGTTGATTATCATGTGTCGGCCGATTTAACCGGGCAGGCTAACCATCTGGCGGCCACCATCGGCGCTGATATCGTCAAGCAGAAAATGGCGGAAAATAACGGCGGCTACAAGGCGGTGAACTTTGGTTATACCGACGATCGCGTCTATAGCAAGCTGACTTCGGAGAACCCTATCGATCTGGTGCGTTATCAGCTGGCGAACTGCTATATGGGGCGCGCCGGGTTGATTAACTCCGGTGGCGCGGCGGGCGGTGAAACTGACCTGTCGGATGCCGTACGTACCGCGGTTATCAATAAGCGCGCGGGCGGGATGGGGCTGATTCTCGGTCGTAAAGCGTTTAAAAAATCGATGAGCGACGGCGTGAAGTTGATCAACGCCGTTCAGGATGTTTACCTCGACGGCAAAGTGACGATTGCCTGATCCTCAATGCGGTGACGCAAACCCCTCTCTGTCGGGAGGGGTTTCATTGGTCAAAGAGTGGGGAAGAGCCGCGGGTTGCTACTGCCGAATCAACCGGGCGACCTGTTGTAACGCCAGATAAGCCTCGTAGCGACGCTGGTGCAGCGGCTGATATTGCGTTGTACAGCGGTAGGTTTTGTCCACCCGGGTAAATTGTTGCATGGCCTCCGGCAGCGAGGCGGAAACCCGGCCAGCCACGGCGCCAAGAATGGCCGAACCTAACAGCACCGGTTCGCTGCATTCGGTGCTGACAACCGTCATCCCGCAGGTATCGGCCAGCAGCTGACGCACCAGCGGATGCTGCCCCGCGCCGCCGCTGATAACGATATTCTCGCTGTTAATCCCGCAGGCCTGTTGCGCGTCAACAATCTGCCGCAGGCCGTAGCCGATACCGCATAATCCCGCGACGTAGAGCGCCAGCAGATTATCCAGATCGCGCTCCATGCCTAACCCGGCAATCAGCGCTTTGGCATCCGGGTCCGCCAGCGGCGCGCGGTTGCCTGAGAACTCCGGCACCACGTGCAGTCCGGCGGCGAGTCCGGCGGCTTCGGACGGGGTCGCCACCTGAGCCAGCACCCGATCGGCGAGATAGACCGGCAGCGGCACGCCCGCTTCCTGCGCCAGCTCGCGCGCCTGCGCGGCGGCAGGATGGAAACTTAACAGCTGGTCGATGGCGGCGCCAGCCGCGCTTTGCCCGCCTTCGCTCAGCCACAGGCCCGGTACCATAGCGGAATAGTAAGGCCCCCAGACGCCGGGCACGAAGACAGCGTCTGGCGTGGTGGTCATGGTGCAGGAGGAGGTGCCGAAAACATAGGCCATATTACTCACCGCGCCATTGAGAACCCCGACCGTGCCGATGCCGCCAGCGTGAGCGTCAATCATGCCCACCGCCACGGGGGTACCGACCGGCAGGCCCATCTCGTGCGCCGCTTGCGCACAAAGACCCTCGCCGCACGGCGTTCCCGGATCGACAATACGCTGGCCAATGCGCGCAAAATCATCCTCGGCCAGATCTCCCAGGCCAATCTGCCGGAAGTAGCCGGCATCCCAGCGTTGCTCATGGGCCAGGTAAGTCCATTTGCAGGTGACGGTACACACCGAACGCGCCAGATCGCCGGTGGCGCGCCAGGTCAGGTAATCGGCAAGGTCGAAAAAGTGGCGCGCCTGCTCATAGATATGCGGGCGGTTCTCCTTAAGCCAGAGGATTTTCGGCGTTTCCATCTCCGGCGAAATCCTGCCGCCGACGTACCGCAATACGGCATGTCCGGTGGCGTTAATCTGCTCCGCCTGGCCGATGGCGCGGTGATCCATCCAGACGATGATGTTGCGGTCCGGATCGTCGGAAGGCCCGACCGCCAGTGGTTCTCCGCTTTCGCCGACCACGACGAGCGAGCAGGTGGCGTCGAAACCCATCCCGGCGACCGACTCCGGCGGCATGCCGGAGCGCGCCACGGCGGTTTTTATGCAGACGCAGACCGCCTGCCAAATCTCGCGGCTGGATTGTTCCACCTGATTGCCAGCGCTGCGAAACAGGGTGATGTCCCGCGTGGCATGGGCGAGCAGCTGGCCCTGAAGGTTGAAGATGCCGGCGCGCACGCTGCCGGAGCCGACATCGACGCCAATAATGGTTTGGGTATCGTCATTCATAAAGCCGTCCTTAAGCCTCCCGGGTTGCACCATCACAGATCGACGCTGTTAGGCAGGATAACGAGATCGCGTACGGTGACGTTTTTCGAGCGCGTCACCATAAACAGGACCGACTCCGCAACTTCAATTGGCTGCATCAGGCTGCCGTTAGCCAGCGCCTCTTCCATTTTTTCTTTCGGCCAGTCGTCAAGCAGGGCGGTCACCACCGGGCCCGGTAAGACGGCGCCGACGCGCACCCCGTGCTGCGAAACCTGGCGGCGGGTGGTGTGCACAAACGCCTGCACGGCGAATTTTGAGGCGGTGTAAATTGGTTCCCAGATGACCGGCACGACGCCGGCGATGGAGCTGGTAAAAATGATGTCGCCGGATTTTTGCGCAATCATGTGCGGGAGTACGCTGCGCACACAGCGGAAGGCGGCATTGGTGTTGAGATGTAGGACGCGATCCCAGACGTCCGGGTCGCCTTCGGCCACCGGCCCGCCGATGTAGGCGCCGGCGTTAGCGTGGAAAATATCCAGTCGCCCGGCGAGATGGAGAATGCCGGTCAGAAGATTATCGACCTGATCGCCCTGCATTAAATCCACCTGCAGCGCGAAGGCGTTTTCGCCGAGTTCAGCCACAATCTTCGAGAGTTTTTCGCCTTCCCGGTCGATCAGCACCACTTTGGCGCCCGCCGCGAGCAGGGTTCTGGCGCATTCGAGGCCGATACCGGATGCCGCACCGGTGACGGCGGCGACTTTACCATTGAGAGAAGTATTCATAGAGGATACAGAGTGGTTCATTTTATAATCCTTCATTGAGTCTGTTTGGTCAGTCGATCTGGTCCTCGATAAGCATGGGCCAGCATTGATGTTGTGCATGAAAAATTTTAAGGTGTTGAATAAAAGCGTTATTTATAAATACGCGCTGCCAATTGAGCGCTGAGTAACGTCATTCGCCATGGAGCACAATGGTTGCTCAATCGATGAAGCTAATGTTGCGCCAGCTCCATCGATTGAGCAAGTGGGGAAATTAACAGCGAAATGAATTTGTGACGCAAGTTGGGAAAATGAAAAAAATCACTATCTACGATCTGGCGGAATTGTCCGGCGTTTCGGCCAGCGCGGTCAGTGCTATCCTCAATGGCAACTGGAAAAAGCGGCGCATCAGCGCCAGACTGGCGGAAAAAGTGACGCGGATCGCTGAAGAGCAGGGCTACGCGATAAACCGCCAGGCCAGCATGCTGCGCAGTAAAAAATCGCATGTGATCGGCATGATTGTTCCCAAATACGACAACCGTTACTTCGGCTCCGTTGCGGAAAACTTTGAAGAGATGGCGCGCGAGCGCGGCCTGCTGCCGATTATCACCTGTACTCGCCGTCGCCCTGAGCTGGAAATCGAAGCGGTGAAGGCGATGCTCTCATGGCAGGTGGATTGGGTGGTGGCAACCGGGGCGACGAACCCGGATAAAATTACCGAGCTGTGTCAGCAGGCGGGGGTGCCTACCGTGAATCTCGATCTGCCGGGGACGCTTGCGCCGTCGGTTATCTCGGACAACTACGCCGGCGCCCGAGCGCTGACGGATAAGATCCTCGACAACAGCGTCGGGCGTCACGGCAGGCTGGCGCCGCTGATCTTCGTCGGCGGGCGCGGCAGCGACCACAATACCCTCGAACGTCTGCGCGGTTTTCGCGACGCGCACCAGGCGCGGGGTCTGAGCGTTCCCGATGAGAACGTGCTGGCTCCCGGCTATTCAAAGGGCAAAGTCGAAGCCTGTATGCAGGCCCGGTTCAGCACCCCGGAAGAACATCTGCAGGGGTTCTTCGTTAACTCGACGATTTCGCTGGAAGGGGTGGTCAGATGGCTGGCGCAGCAGGGATTAACCGGTACCGAACAGCCGCCGATGGGCTGCTTCGACTGGGACCCGTTTGTCTATCTTCTCGGCCACGACATCGATATGGTGCAGCAGAATGTCCCGGCGATGCTCGAGGCGGTGTTCAGCATTATTGACGCCGGTGAAGCCCGCCAACAGCGGGTCGAGATCCCGCCGCTGCTGATCGGTAGCCGCGAACACCTCTGAGTCGTTGAGCGCGGCGGCAGTGAGAACCGCCGCTAGCGCGTCAGCAGCCAGCGGGCGGTGTGCTCATCCGTGACCAGGCCGTTGATCCAGCCCCCTTTCAGCGCCGCCAGTATCGCCGGGCGTTTATATTCTCCGCAGGCCACCGCAATGCGCGGGCACTGATTCTGGCGAATATCGTAGCTGGTGATCATCCGGTTGATATTACTCTCCACCACGCCGCCGTCGGCATCAATGAAGCGGCCGAGAATTTCGCCAATCCCGCCCTGGGTCGTCAGCTCATCCAGCTGCGCCTGGTTGATAAAGCCGTCTTTAAAGATGGGGCTGTTGGTGCCAAGCGGGCCGATGCCGACGAAAATCACGTCCGCCTGCTGCGCCACGCCTGAGACGTTGCGGAACAGGCGGCTGGTGCACCACATTTCATGTTCATCTACGGTTTGCGCGTAGCGCGGCGCGGGCCATTGATAATATTTGGCCTGGATTTTTCGCGCCAGCAGCAGAGGAACATCGTCGTAATAGTTGCACTGGCCGTCGGCGTCCATGGCGCTAATCAGCGCCACGCAGCGCGTATTCAGGCTGTCGAAGTCGATCCGCTGCATGGTCTTTTTCAGCGTCAGCCCGGAGCCGATGCCGATAATTTTCGCTTTATCATCCTGCAGATAGCGGGCCATCAGCTGGTAACAGCCGAAAGAGACGCTGTCCAGCGTGCTCTCTTCGCTCCACGCGGGAACGATATTGCAGTCGACCAGCCGGTATTTCTCCTGCAACAGCTGCGCGTAGTCGAGGCAGTTGGCCACCGGATGGTGAAGGCCGATCGAGACGATTCCCTCTTCTTTAGCGGCGGCGATCATTCGCTGTACCACCGGCCTTGAAGTCCCCAGCTGGCTGGCGATCTCGCTTTGATTCAGACCGGCAATATAGTACATCCATGCGGCGCGAACCTTCTGATCCAGCCTGATGTCTTCTTCTTTACCCATGATTCCCTGCCTTAAGCGTATGGTCATAAACAGGCCCGGCCTCATTCGATCCGATAAAGGGTTCCCGCGGTCTCTGGCGTCAGGAGTCTGCATGGCGAATGATTCAGGTGATAGCCGCATTCTCGCCGCGGTTTTTAAATCAGGCAAGCTTTTGCTCTTATTTGGTCATTTGTAATTTTATTGGGTAATTGCTCTTTTGTGATCTATAGCTCTTGTTTGGAACAAATGATCATCTACAGTGAGTCCCATCACTCAAGGAGATCAGAATATGAATCAGCAATTCACATGGCTTCACATCGGTCTGGGTTCATTTCATCGTGCGCACCAGGCGTGGTATCTGCATCGTTTGATCGCATCCGGCGATACGCGCTGGCATATCGCGGCGGGCAATATTCGTCAGGATGCCGAGCAGGTGGTTGAGGCGCTTATCGCCCAGAACGGGCGCTACGTTCTGGAAACCGTCAGCCCGGAAGGGGAGCGCGAATATGAAGAGATCGCCTCGATTCAAAAACTGCTGCCGTGGCAGAACGGACTGCAGCCGCTGATTGACGAAGGGGCAAACCCGCAGACCAAAGTTATCGCCTTTACCGTGACGGAAGGGGGGTACTACCTGAATACCAGCCATAAGCTGGAGACCAGCAATGCGGATTTAATCAACGATCTGCAGGGGGGCTGCAAAACCATCTACGGCACCATCGCACGCATTCTGGAAAAACGCATGGCGGATAACGCCGGACCGCTGACGCTGCTCAACTGCGATAACGTTCGCCACAACGGCGAGCGCTTTCACGACGGGCTGGTGGAGTTTCTCCAGTTAACCGGCAAGCGGGCGGTAATAGCATGGCTGGGGGCGAATGCGACCTGCCCGAACACCATGGTGGACCGCATCACGCCGCGGCCAGCGGCCGATCTGCCGGCGCGCATCAAGGCGCAAACCGGTATTGACGATAAAGCGCCGGTGATGGGCGAGACCTTTATTCAGTGGGTGGTCGAAGATAATTTCCGCGCTGAGCGTCCGAACCTGGAGGCCGTCGGCGTGGAGATGGTTGACTCGGTTATCCCTTACGAAGAGGCTAAAATCCGCATTCTGAATGCGTCGCACAGCTGTATCGCGTGGGCCGGTACGTTAATGGGTCAACGCTATATCCACGAAAGCACGTTGACCGATTTTATTTACGCTATTGCCGACCGCTACGTCACCGAAGATGTGATTCCGTGCCTCGGCGACAACGGAATCGATCTGGCGACCTACCGCGACGTGGTCCTTAAGCGCTTCACCAACCCCTATATTCAGGACACCAACCAGCGGGTTGCGGCGGATGGGTTCTCAAAAATCCCGGCGATGATCGCCCCGACCCTACAGGAGTGCTATCAGCGCGGCGCCCGCCCGGAGGCGACGGCCATGCTGCCCGCGCTGTTCTTTGTCTTTATGGAACAGTGGCACAAAGGCACTCTGCCTTACGAATACCAGGATGGCATTCTCGATGCTCAGGCGGTCCATGAAATGTTTGAATCCAGCGACCCGATTGCGCTTTATGCCAAAGATCGGGCGCTGTTTGGTTCCCTGGCTGAACGGGCTGATTTCCTGGCGCTGATGCGCGAGAAGATTGCCGCCGTCTATTCCCTGATTCAGTAGGAGCGGGCTATGTACTTAGGCATCGATCTTGGCACCTCGGAAGTGAAAGCGCTGGTTATTGATGAGAATAATGCGGTTGTCGCCAGCCATAGCGCGCCGTTGACTATTCAGCGGCCTCATCCGCACTGGTCAGAACAGGCGCCGCAGGCGTGGTGGGAAGCCACGGAATATCTGGTCGCCACGCTGCGGGAAAAATGTGGCCATCACTGGTCCGCGATTAAGGCCGTTGGCCTCTCCGGGCAGATGCACGGGGCGGTACTGCTGGATAGCGGCGGGGAGGTGATCCGTCCGGCCATTTTGTGGAACGATACGCGCTGTGCCCAGGAGTGTCGTGAGCTGGAGGAGAGGGCGCCTGAGCTGCATCAGGTCGCCGGAAACCTGGCGATGCCGGGCTTCACCGCACCAAAACTGCTGTGGGTGCGCCGTCACGAGCCGGCAAACTTTCAGCGCACGGCAACGGTGATGCTGCCGAAGGATTATCTGCGCTACAAAATGACCGGTAAAAAAATCTCCGATATGTCGGATGCCGCCGGGACGCTGTGGCTGGACGTGGCGAAACGCGACTGGTCCGATGCGCTGCTGGATAAGTGTGGCCTGTCGCGCAGTCAGATGCCGACGCTGGTTGAAGGTTGCGAGGTGTCCGCCACCCTGGACCCGCAGGTTGCCGCGCGCTGGGGCCTGAATCCCTCGGTGGTGGTGGCCGGCGGCGGTGGCGATAACGCGGTCAGCGCGATCGGCGTCGGCGCGGTCTCGCCGGGCGATGCATTTATCTCGCTGGGCACTTCCGGGGTGTTGTTCGTGGTGACCGATGCCTATCGGCCGGCGCCGCAGTCGGCGGTGCACGCCTTCTGCCACGTCTTACCGAACCTGTGGCATCAGATGAGCGTGATGCTCAGCGCCGCCAGCTGCCTGCAGTGGTTCTGCCGTTTAACCAGCACCACCGAAGTGGCGCTGCTGGAAGAGATTGCCCAGTTGAGCGAGGAAGAGAAAGCCAACGCACCGTTCTTTCTGCCCTATCTTTCCGGGGAACGTACGCCGCATAACGATCCGGACGCGCGCGGAATGTTCTGGGGCATGACCCATTCCAGCCTACGTGCCCAGCTGGGTTACGCGGTGCTGGAGGGGGTGAGTTTCGGTATCAACGATGGCTTGCAGGTACTGAAAGAGAGCGGCACGCGGATTGAACAGTGTTCGCTGGTCGGCGGCGGCGCCCGCAGTCCGTTCTGGGCGCAGCTGCTGGCGGATATTCTTGCTATGCCGGTTGTGACCCACAAAGGCGGCGAAACCGGCGGCGCGCTGGGGGCGGCGCGGTTGGCCTGTCTGGCGGCGGGGAAACCGCTGGCTGCCGTCTGCGAAAAACCAGAGGTCTACCAGACCTGGCGCGCCGCACCTGAACGCCATCACATTCTGATGCAACGCTATGCGCAATTTAAAGCGCTATATCTCAACGACCTGAATTACCGACATCACTGATTTTAATAATAAAAAATCCTCCGGTGGTTGCACCGGAGAGTCTTCCTGCACCCTGAAAACGAGGTCATTATGTCCGTGAATAGCAAACAGTGGTTCGGTCTGCCGCTGAATCTGATCTGGGGATACATCGCCATCGCCGTGTTTATGACCGGCGACGGCTTTGAGCTGGCTTTTCTCTCGCACTACATCAAGGAGCTGGGCTTCACCCCGGCCCAGGCTTCTTTCGCCTTTACCCTCTACGGCCTCGCCGCCGCCCTGTCGGCGTGGATCTCCGGCGTGGTCGCCGAGATCATCACCCCGCAGAAAACCATGCTGATCGGCTTTGTGCTGTGGTGCGTGTTCCACGTGCTGTTCCTGATTTTTGGCCTCGGCCACGCCAACTATCCGCTGATCCTGCTGTTCTACGGTATTCGCGGCTTTGCCTACCCGCTGTTCCTCTACTCCTTTATCGTCGCCATCGTGCACAACGTGAAAAGCGACGGCGCCAGCTCGGCGCTGGGCTGGTTCTGGGCGGTCTACTCGATTGGTATTGGCGTGTTCGGCAGCTATATCCCGAGCTTTACCATCCCGCATATTGGCGAGCTGGGCACCCTGTGGCTGGCGCTGGTGTTCTGCGTCACCGGCGGCATTATCGCCCTGGTCTCGCTGCGCCATATTCAGACGCCGCGCCATATGCAGAACCTCACCACCCGCGAGAAGTTTGCCGAGCTGGGGCGCGCCGCCACCCTGCTCTACACCAACCGCAATATTTTGCTTTCCAGCATGGTGCGCATCATCAACACCCTGTCGCTGTTTGGCTTTGCGGTGATCATGCCATTGATGTTTGTCGATGAGCTGGGCTTTACCACCTCCGAGTGGCTCCAGGTATGGGCGGCTTTCTTCTTCACCACCATTTTCTCCAACGTACTGTGGGGGATCCTCGGCGAGAAACTGGGCTGGATGAAAGTAGTGCGCTGGTTTGGCTGCATCGGGATGGCGCTGTCGAGTCTGGCGTTTTACTACATCCCGCAGCATTTCGGGCATAACTTTGCCATGGCGCTGGTGCCGGCGATTGCGCTGGGGATTTTCGTGGCGGCGTTTGTGCCGATGGCGGCGGTCTTCCCGGCGCTGGAGCCGCAGCATAAAGGGGCGGCCATTTCGGTCTACAACCTGTCGGCGGGGCTGTCCAACTTCCTGGCTCCGGCGATTGCGGTGGTGTTGCTGCCGTACTTCAGTACGATTGGAGTGGTGGTGGCGTACACCGCGCTGTACGTGCTGGCCTTTTTCCTCTGCGCCTTTATTCGCGTCGAGCAGCCGGGCTTTACCCTGAAGCCTGTGCCTGCGCGCAAAAGCGTTGAGTTTTCCTGACACAGTTCCCGGGCTGACAGGCGAGCCCCGTCAGCCCGGTTTGAGGTAGAAGATGAGCATCAAAGCGGTTATTTTTGACATGGATGGGGTGATTATTGATTCAGAAGCCCTGTGGCGGCAGGCGCAACGGGAGGCGCTGGCCAGCTGGGGGGCGACGGTCAGCGAGGAGGAGTGTGAAACGCTGACCAAAGGTAAACGACTGGACGATATTGCCCGCGTGTGGTGTCGGCACTGCCGGCTGGCGATTGCGCCACAGCAGCTGGAGGCGCTCATTTTACAACGTATCGTTGGATTGATTACCGCCAAAGGAGCGGCGATGGGCGGCGTCAACGAGACATTGGCGCATTTTCGTGGCCTGGGCTATCGGATTGCGCTGGCGACGTCTTCTTCTCATCAGGTGATTTCCGCGGTACTCGATAAGCTCTCTCTACGCTCCTGTTTTGATGTGATTTCCAGCGCCGATGATGAGGCGTGGGGCAAACCGCACCCGGCGGTCTACCTCTCGACCCTGGGCAAGCTGGGGCTGAGCGCCGGGGAGTGTCTGGTTATCGAGGACAGTTTTCATGGCTTTTGCGCGGCGCAGGCGGCGGGCATTGCCACGGTCGTGATTGCGCCAGACTGCCAGCATCCGCGTTTTGCCGCCGCCGTCGCCCGCCATCGCTCGTTACCGGAACTGCTGCAGACGCGCTCTGAACCTGCTCTGGCCCTCGGGTAACGACCTTATCGGTGAGCGCAGAAGCCCTGGAGATGTAAACGGTCTTTTAATCTCTTCGTTCTGCGCTCACTTTCCACCTGGTATTATTTCAGCAGCGCGCAGTCCGGCGGCAGGCGGCAGCGCAGGGCGCCCGGGAGAATTTCCATCCGGAAATGTTTACCGCTCAAAGGCTCGCCATCAAGGTTAAAGGTCATCTCGTGCGGCGCGGTGATTTCAAACCACGACGACACGCCGTCCACCAGGTTAGGGGAGTTGTCGGGGTCCGCCAGGGTAGTAAACAGCGCGGGGAGCAGCTCTTCGCCGGTAAAAACCCGCAAATGCAGCAGTCCGTCATTAATCAGGGCCTGTGGGCAAAGCTGCTGACCGCCGCCGGCCTGACGACCGTTGCCGATACCAATAACCAGCGCGTTTCCGCTCCAGCTAAAGTTCTCGCCGCGAATTTCGCAGCGGTCGGGTTTCAGAGCGTCCATACGCATCAGGCCATGAATCAGGTAGGAGACGCCGCCCAGCGCGGCTTTAAGTTTCTCCGGCGTTTCGGTGGTAATCCGGGTACCGAAGCCGCCGGTCGCCATGTTAATAAAGCCGGTTTTATCATTCACCCGCGCCACGTCGATGGCGATATCGCGGCCGACAATCGCCAGCTTGAGGGCGCTGGCGAGATCTTGCGGGATCCCGACGCTGGTGGCGAAATCATTGGCGGTACCCAGCGGCAGGATGCCGAGCGCTACCTGACTTTCACGCTGGACCAGCGCCGTGGCGACTTCATTGATGGTGCCATCGCCGCCGCCGGCAATCACCGTCCCCACCTTAAGCTGTAGCGCTTCATCGACAAACCGGGCGGCATCGCCTTTTTCCCAGGTCACCCGGACATGGATGTCGACGCCTTCCTCGCGCAACAGCGCGATCGCTTCGCGAAGCTGCGGCTCGTTAGCTCCTTTGCCATTGAGAATCAGTAAGCTGGCTGGAAACACAGGCATAGTTATGGCTTCCTTTTTGTGCAAGATGCAGAAAGTGTACCCTATGACAGCGAGGATGGATATTTTGTAAAGCCGGGCGGCGGCGAGAAAAGGGGCTTACAAAGCGGGTGGTAAAAAAATAAGCCCGCGTAAGGGAGATTACGCAGGCTAAGGAGGTGGTTCCTAGTACAGCTAGCATTTATGGGTTATGTTTTTCAGCAAAATGGATGATACCCACTTCAAACGAAACGGTGTGTGATCCGTTTCTAATATCCGCGCATCCTGAAAAAATAACCCCGATAAACTAGTTACCGTGCGGGTTTCTGGTCGTCTGACCCGTAAAGTTGCGCATCAGCAGGGCATACTGCAGCGCCATCTCTTCCGGCACAGGCAACCATACGGTGTAGCCATCGCCAGGGGCGACCGGCATCGCCTCGCCTTTGGCATTCACCATATGTTCAAGGGTGAAGTTCACGTTGCCCTGCGGGGTCATCAGCTCAAGGCTGTCGCCGACGGAAAACTTATTCTTCACTGCCACGGCGGCCAACTGGCCGTTGCGCTCGCCGGTAAATTCGCCGACAAACTGCTGGCGCTCGGAGAGGGAGTAACCGTACTCGTAGTTCTGGTAATCGTCATGGGTATGACGGCGCAGGAAACCTTCGGTGTAGCCGCGGTGGGCCAGCCCTTCCAGCGTTTCCAGCAGGCTCTCGTCAAACGGTTTGCCCGCCGCGGCGTCATCGATAGCCTTGCGGTAAACCTGAGCGGTGCGCGCGCAGTAATAGAACGATTTCGTGCGGCCTTCGATTTTCAGTGAGTGCACGCCCATCTGCGTCAGACGCTCGACGTGCGCAATGGCGCGCAGGTCTTTGGAGTTCATGATGTAGGTGCCGTGCTCATCTTCGAAGGCGGTCATGTATTCGCCCGGCCGTTTGGCCTCTTCAATCATAAACACCCGGTCGGTTGGCGCGCCGACCCCCAGCGTCGGTTCAACGGTCTTGACCGGAATCGACTCATGCTGGTGGACGATATTGCCAACAATATCTTCTTTGCCTTCCTGGACGTTATATTCCCAGCGGCAGGCGTTGGTGCAGGTGCCCTGGTTCGGGTCGCGTTTGTTGATATAGCCCGAGAGCAGGCAGCGACCGGAATAGGCCATGCACAGCGCGCCGTGGACGAAAATCTCAAGTTCCATCTCCGGCACCTGGCTGCGGATTTCGCCGATTTCGTCCAGCGACAGTTCGCGGGAAAGAATGACCCGGCTTAGCCCCATCTGCTGCCAGAATTTAACGGTCGCCCAGTTAACGGCGTTGGCCTGTACCGACAGATGAATCTGCATATCGGGGAAGTTTTCCCGTACCAGCATGATCAAACCCGGATCGGACATAATCAGCGCGTCCGGCCCCATATCCACCACCGGCTTCAGATCGCGAATGAAGGTTTTCAGCTTGGCGTTGTGCGGCGCAATGTTGACCACCACGTAGAATTTTTTCCCCAGCTGATGGGCTTCATTGATGCCCAGCTGCAGGTTTTCATGGTTGAATTCGTTGTTGCGCACGCGCAGAGAGTAACGCGGCTGGCCAGCATAAACGGCGTCTGCGCCATAAGCGAAGGCGTAACGCATATTTTTCAGCGTTCCCGCCGGGGAAAGGAGTTCCGGTTTAAACATGATGTTCTCGTTCTGATGAAAGGTCAGATTCGCCACACCCGATGCGGCGACTTGGGGAAGCACCGTTAGAACAGTGCCCACACATTAAGGGCGGGCATTGTAGCGCTGTGGGTCAGGAGAGTAAACCTTTCCCCTGAGCCCAATCTTGCCTTGCGAAACGAGGAGGGGTTACGCCAGGCGACAGGCGTCGGCCTCCCAGCGGTAGCCAACGCCGTACACCGCGCGGATAAAGGACTGCTCAGCGTCCAGCGACTCCAGCTTACGCCGCAGGTTTTTGATATGGCTGTCGATAGTCCTGTCGGTCACCACCCGATAGTCATCGTACAGATGATTGAGCAGCTGCTCGCGGGAGAAAACCTTGCCCGGCTCCTGCGACAGGGTTTTCAGCAGACGAAACTCGGCAGGAGTCAGATCCAGCAGCTTATCGCGCCATGAGGCCTGAAAACGGCCCTCATCGACAATCAGCGGGCTTTCCGCATCCAGCGCCAGCAGATCCCGGCGCGGCCGGCAGCGGCGGAGGATCGTTTTCACCCTCGCGACGACTTCGCGCGGGCTGTAGGGCTTGCAGATATAATCGTCGGCACCGATCTCCAGCCCAAGCAGCCGATCGATCTCCTCGATTTTCGCCGTCACCATGACTACCGGAACGTCGGAAAAGCGACGGATCTCCCGGCACAGCGTAAGGCCATCGGTTCCCGGCAGCATCAGATCTAACAAGATCAAATGTGGCGGGGTCTGGCGAACGTAAGGCAGGACCTTGTCGCCATGATTAATCAGCGTTGGCACATACCCTGCGGCGAACAGATAGTCGAGCAACAATTGACCCAGTTTGGGCTCATCTTCCACGACAAGAATGCGCGGGGTATTTTCATCAACAGGTAATTCGCTCATAGGTCTCTCGGTGTATCACGTTCCAGAGGTAACTCTACTTTAATGCTAACCCCGCCAAATGGCGAATGGTCGGCTCGTAAGGTGCCGCCGTGGGCTGCCACGATGTTGACACAAATGGCCAGACCCAGCCCGGAGCCGCCGCTGGCGCGGTTGCGCGAACCTTCGGCGCGATAAAAGCGCTCGCACAGTCGTTCCAGCTGTTGGTCGCTGACGCCCGGGGCGCTGTCGGCAAAATCGAGGGTGATGCGACGGCCGGTCTGGCTGGCGCTGATCAACAGACGTCCGCCGCTATCGGTATAGCGGAGGCTGTTTTCCAGCAGGTTGTTAAAAAGCTGCATCAGGCGATCGGCATCGCCAAATACCGTCGCGTTTTCCGGCAGCGAAACGGCGATGGTCAGCCCCCGGCTGGCAAAGCGTTCGCGGAAGGCGCCCGCGGCGACTTCCAGCAGCGTAATGATATCCACGGCGGTTTTTTGATAGGCCAGGGCGCCTTCATCGGACATCGAGAGCTGGTGCAGATCGTCGACCAGTTTGGTCAGGGTGGCGACCTCCGCCTGCAGCGAAGTGATGGAGTCCGGGGTGAATTTGCGCACGCCATCCTGAATGGCTTCCAGTTCGCCGCGCAGTACCGCCAGCGGGGTCCGCAGCTCATGAGAAATATCCGCCATCAGGTCGCGGCGCATTTGCTGGTTGCGTTCCAGGGTGCTGGCGAGCTGGTTAAAATCCTGCGCCAGACGGCCGAGCTCATCGCCGCTGCTGACCGCCACGCGGGTGGTGAAATCCCCCGCCGCCAGGCGGTGGGTGCCTTCGACCAGACGTTTTACCGGCGCCAGCAGGCCGCGCGCCAGCGGGAAAGTCGCCAGCGCAGCAAGGATCGTCGCCAGGGCAACAATCAGCCAGCTGGTGCGCTTTTGCTGACGGTCGAAATTAATGTCGGTATTGCGCGTCAGACGCTCGACCGGTGAAGCGATAACCTCGCCCACCGACACGCCGTTAACCATAATATTGCGTCGGCTGCCGTCTTCAGGCACCCGTTCGCGCGGGCCAACCAGGACGCGTCCTTGCTGATCAACGACCCAGAAAAGCGTGCGCCAGCCGTGCGGGGGCATATCCGCGCCGGGGCCGCGCGGGCCGTCCGGCGGCGGACCATCGGGCGGGGGACCTTCGGCGCCGGGGTGGCCGCCAGGGGCGCCAGCGGAATTTATTTTGTGCCCGCCGGGTAAACGATCGTCGTTATCGCGTTCGAACGACTTTAATAGCTGGAAAATAAAGCGATCGTTATTGCGCAGAAATTTCCAGTTGCCATGCAGGGCATACTGCTCGCTCAGCGCATCGCCCAGCATCGTCAGCCGCTGTTCATTGCCGCGCTTGATATAATCGATAAATCCGCGTTCAAAGCTGATGCGTACCGCCCAGTGCATGCTGATGAGCAGCACAATGCAGGTGGCCAAAATAGCCAGAAATAGCTTACCGGTAATACCGGGACGCCATAGCTTCATGGCTCACTCCTGTTATGTCGGGCGATAGCGGTATTGCTGTCGGTATCATCCGGAACGCGGGAAAAAATACAGGCCGGTAGCGCAATAATTACCGCCATGCTCAGGTAGGTATAGAGAAAGACCTGATGGGTGGCGGCGGCATCGGCGCTGATATGCTGCTGGCCGAACAGGCCGAGCAATATCCCGGCGAGGGTCACGCCAATACTCATCGACAGCTGCATAACCATCGACAGCATGCTGTTGCCGCTGCTGGCGAGGTCGTCCGGCAGATCTTTCAGCGTCAGGGTGTTCATCGACGAGAAGCGGCTGGAGTTGATCATCCCCTGCATAAACAGCACCACCGGCAGGAGCCAGTACCAGCCCGCCAGGGCGACGGCCATAAACAGCAGGCTAACCAGCGCCAGACCAACGGTCGCCATCATTAAGACGCGGCGGTAGCCAAAGCGGTTCACCACCTGTACCACGATACGTTTCATGCCCATACTGCCAAGCACCATCGGAATCATCATCATCCCGGCGTGAAACGGCGTAAAGCCGAGACCGATTTGCAGGAATACCGGCGTCATAAAGGGCAACATACCGCTGCCGATGCGTCCGGCAAAGCTGCCGCCGAGCCCGAGGGAGAAGGTGCGATTGCGAAACAGCTTCAGGCTGAACAGGGCGTTGTCGTTGCCCCGGGCGTAGTATAAATAGAGCAGAATCGAGGCCACACCGATCGCCACCAGCGCGCCCAGCAGCAGCGGGGAAATCCCCAGCCCTTTTTTACCGTCGAGCGCGAGGGTTAAGGTCGCCATCCCCAGCGCCAGCAGAATAAAGCCAAAAATATCGAAGCGCCGGGTCTGCAGGGTGTAGTTCGGCATCAGCCACAGGGTGGCGATGGCGCCGATAATGCCTACCGGCAGGTTGATTAAGAAAATCCAGTGCCAGGAGGCGTATTCCACCAGCAGGCCGCCGAGGGCCGGGCCAAGCAGCGGCCCGACCTGGCCGGGGAGCGTCACGAAGGTCATGGCCGCCATATACTGGGCGCGCGGCACGATTTTCATCACCGTCAGGCGACCAACGGGCACCATCATGGCACCGCCGACGCCCTGTAATACGCGGGCCAGCACTAGCCGATCGAGGGTTGCGGCCTGGGCGCAAAACAGCGACCCGAGCGTAAACAGAATGATGGCGCTAAAAAAGATATTGCGTACCCCCACCCGGTCCGCCAGCCAGCCGCTGGCCGGCAGCATAATTGCTACCGTCAACACGTAGGAGACGATGACCATATGCATATGCAAGGGGCTCTCGCCAAGGCTTTTGGCCATTGAGGGGAGGGCGGTATTCACGATAGTGGTGTCCAGCGATTGCATAAAGAAGCCGAAAGCCACTATCCATAATTGCCAGCGCACGCTGGAGGGCAGTTCTGTCATGTTATTCGCTTACCGGTTGGCTGACTTTTCGCGAAAAACGCAACCGCAGACGGTCAAAGAACAGATAGACCACCGGCGTGGTGTAGAGGGTCAGCAGCTGACTCATCACCAGTCCGCCGACAATGGTTATCCCCAGCGGCTGACGCGGTTCCGAACCGTCGCCGCCCGAGAGCACCAGCGGCAGCGCGCCAAACAGCGCCGCGAGGGTGGTCATCATAATCGGGCGAAAACGCAGCAGGCAGGCCTGGAAGATTGCCTCCTCCGGCGGCAGATTGCCGTTACGCTGCGCCTCGAGGGCAAAGTCGACCATCATGATGGCGTTTTTCTTCACTATACCAATTAATAGCATGATGCCGATAAGCGCAATCAGGCTAAACGGCGCGCCAAAGAGCTCCAGCGCCAGCAGCGCGCCCACGCCTGCCGAGGGGAGGGTGGAGAGAATGGTCAGCGGATGGACATAGCTTTCGTACAGCACCCCGAGCACGATATAGACCGTCGCAATGGCGGCCAGAATCAAAATGACCTGCGAATTCATGGTCTGCTGGAAGACCTGCGCGGTACCGGCATAGGAGCCGCGCACGCTGGAAGGCACCCCAAGCTGAGTCATCGCGCGGTTGATGGCGTCGCTGGCTTCCGACAGCGATTGACCGGTCGGCAGGTTAAAGGAGATCGTCGATGCCGCCGACAGCCCCTGGTGGTTGACCGACAGCGGCGCGTTGGCCGGTTGCCATTTGGCGAAATTGGCGAGCGGGATCGGCTTGCCTGCGCTGTTGATCACAAACATCTTATCCAGCGCGCTGACGTCCTGGGTATACACCGGATCGACCTCCATCACCACTTTATACTGGTTCAGCGGCTGGTAAATCGTCGAGATCTGCCGCTGGCCGAAGGCGTTATTCAGCAGATTGTTGGCATCCTTGACGCTGATCCCGAGGCGCGACAGGGTATCGCGGTCGTAGATGAGATCCATCTCAGAGCCGTTATCCTGCTGGTCAGAGTTGACGTCCGCCAGCTCCGGCAGCGCGGCCAGCGCTTTACGAATTTTCGGCTCCCATTCGCGCAGCGCCGAAAGATCGTCGGATAACAGGGTGTACTGATAGCTGGCGTTGGCCTGACGGCCGCCGACGCGAATATCCTGCACCGCCATCAGGAACAGGTTGGCGCCCGGCTCTTTCGCCAGTTTTTGACGCAGCCGGTCGATAATCTGCTGCGCCGTTTCATGTCGCTGGTCGCGAGGTTTGAGGGTGATAAACATCATCCCGCTGTTGACCCGTGAGCCGCCGGTAAAGCCGGTGACGTTATCCACCGCCGGATCTTCACGAATGATCTGCATAAAGTCCTGCAGTTTGCCGCGCATTGCCTGGAAGGAGATGCTCTGGTCAGCCTGAATGCCGCCCATCAGCACGCCGGTATCCTGCTCCGGGAAGAAGGTTTTTGGAATTGAGATATAGAGCCAGACGCTGAGCGCCATGGTTCCCAGCAGCACCAGACCGGTCACGCGGCTGTGCCTGAGGACCCACTTCAGCGATTTACCGTAGCCGCCCTGCACGGCGATCAGCAGGCGGCCAAACCCGCGCTTGCGCGTCGGCTCGTGGGGTTTGCCGCGCTTCAGCAGCCAGCCGCACATCATCGGCGTCAGGGTCAGGGAGACCGCCAGCGAAATGCCGATCGCCACCGATAAGGTGACGGCGAATTCGCGTAACAATCGCCCTGGCAGGCCGCCCATCAGCAGCAGCGGTAAAAAGACCGCCACCAGCGAGAGACTCATCGACAGCACGGTGAAACCGACTTCACGGCTCCCCTGCAGCGCCGCCTGTAGCGGCTTCATCCCGGCCTCAAGATGGCGGGAGATATTCTCCAGCACCACGATAGCGTCGTCGACCACGAAGCCAGTGGCGATGGTCAGGGCCATCAGCGACAGGTTGTTGAGGCTGAAATCGCAGAGATACATCGCCGCGAAGGTGCCAATCAGCGAAACCGGAACGGCCACCGCCGGGATCAGCGTCGCCCGCCCGGAGCGCAGAAACAGGAACACCACGAGGATCACCAGCGCCACCGAGATAACCAGCGTCCGCTCGACTTCCTCCAGCGAGGCGCGGATGGTCGGCGAGCGGTCCTGGGCGATTTGCAGGTCGATCGCCGCCGGAATGGTTTTTTGCAGCTCCGGCAGGCGGGCGCGAATGCTGTCCACCGTCTGGATAATATTGGCTTCCGGCAGCTTGCGGATCATCAGCAAAATGGCCGGTTTGGCGTTGGTCATCCCGGCGTTGCGCACATCCTGCACCGAATCGCTGATCCGCGCGACGTCGCCAAGGCGTACCGCCGCACCGTTGCGGTAGTGCACGATCAGCGGCTGGTATTGCGCGGCGGTTTTGAGCTCATCGTTAGTGTGTATCTGCCAGCGCGAGCTGTGGTCCTCCAGCGCGCCCTGCGGTTTACGCACGTTGGCGTTATCGATAGCGGTGCGCACGGCGTCCAGCGAAACGCCCTGGTTAAACAGCGCCTGCGGGTTGAGGTCGACGCGTACCGCAGGCAGCGAGCTGCCGCCCACGTCGACGTCGCCGACGCCGTCAATCTGGGAGAGGGTTTGCGCCAGCTGAGTCGAGGCAAAATCGTACAGCTCGCCCTGCGAGTAGGTATCCGAGGTGAGCGTCAGGATCATGATCGGCGCGTCGGAGGGGTTGGCCTTGCGATAGGTCGGGCGGCCCGGCATGCCGCTCGGCAGCAGGCTTTGCGCGGCGTTGATCGCCGCTTGCACATCGCGGGCGGCGCCGTTGATGTCGCGGTCGAAATTAAACTCCATAATGATGCGCGTGCTGCCCAGCGAGCTGGTGGAGGTCATTTCCGACACGCCGGCGATCCGCCCGAGGGAGCGCTCAAGCGGTGTCGCCACCGACGAGGCCATGGTTTCCGGCGACGCGCCGGGCAGCGAGGCGCTGATCATGATCACCGGAAAATCCACCTGCGGCAGCGGGGCCACCGGCAGCAGGCGGAAACCGAGCACCCCGCACAGGGTGATGGCGAGCGAAATCAGAATCGTCGCCACCGGGCGGTAAATGAAGAGCGCGAAAAACTTCATTTACGCCTCCTCCTCATGTCGCGGGAAACGGCTTTTGATATACAGCGCCAGGCGGTCGAAGAGCAGATAGATAACCGGGGTGGTGAACAGCGTCAGCACCTGGCTTAGCATCAGGCCGCCCACCATCCCGATACCGAGAGGACGGCGAAGCTCGGCGCCGACGCCGGTGCTCAGCATCAGCGGCAGCGCGCCGAGCAGGGCGGCGAGTGTGGTCATCAGAATCGGGCGAAAACGCAGCAGACAGGCCTGATAAATCGCCTCACGCGGCGGCATGCCCTGTTCGCGTTCGGCGGCCAGCGCAAAGTCGATCATCATGATGGCGTTCTTCTTGACGATACCGATCAGCAGGATAATCCCGATAATGGCGATCACGTCCAGCTCGCTGCCCGCCAGCCACAGCGCCAGCAGCGCGCCGACGCCGGCGGTTGGTAAGGTCGAGAGAATGGTAATCGGGTGAATAAAGCTTTCATACAGCACGCCGAGCACGATATACATCGCCACGACCGCCGCCACCACCAGCCAGACGGTGTTGCCGAGCGCCGACTGGAAGGCGAGGGTGCTGCCCTGGAACTGGGTGCGGATATCGGTCGGCAAATCCAGCGCCTGTTCGGCGGCGAGGATGGCGTCGACCGCATCGCCCAGCGAGTAGTTATCCGGGACGTTGAACGAAATGGTGGTCACCGGGAACTGATCGAGATGGTTAATCGACAGCGGCGCGAAGCGCTGCTCGACGCTGGCGATGGACTTCAGCGGCACGATGCCGCCCCCGCTGCTGGTCAGGCGAATGTTGTCCAGCGCCGCCAGTCCCGGCGTCGCGCGGGTGTCATGCTCCAGCACCACGCGATACTGATTGGCCTGAGTGTAGATAGTCGAGATCAGCCGCTGGCCGAAGGCGTTATACAGCGCGTTATCGACGTCGGCCATGCTGATGCCGAGACGGCTGGCGCTGTCGCGATCGACTTTGATATAAGCGGCGAGGCCCTGATCCTGCCAGTCGCTGCTGACGTCGGAGAGCTGCGGAAGCGCCTGGAGACGCGCCAGCAGCTGCGGCACCCAGTGACTGAGGGCATCCAGCGAGTTCGCCTGCAGGGTGAACTGATACTGGGTCCGGCTGACGGTGGTATCGATAGTCAGATCCTGCGTTGGCTGAAGGTAGAGCTCGACGCCGGGGATCCCGTCCGCCGCTTTTTGCAGGCGGGTAATCACGGTCTGCACGCGGTCGGCGCGTTGATCCAGCGGTTTGAGGTTAATCTGCAGGCGGGCGCTGTTCAGCGCCGTGTTGGTGCCGTCCACCCCGATGTGGGAGGTCAGACTCTCGACGGCCGGGTCTTTGAGGATCGCGGCGGAAACCTGCTCCTGGCGCTGCGCCATATTGGCAAACGAAGCGGACTGCGGAGCCTGTAACGTCCCCTGAATAATGCCGTTGTCCTGAATCGGGAAGAAGCCTTTCGGAATGAAGACCCACAGCATGATTGACAGCACCAGCGTGCCTAAGGCCACGCTCAGGGTCAGCCACGGGTGATTCAGTACCCGGCTAAGCATCCGACCATACGCGGCGATGACCCGCTCGAAGAAGCGCTCGCTGGCCCGCGAGAAGCGGTTTTGCTTACGCAGCGACTCGTGGCTGAGCATCCGCGCGCACATCATTGGCGTTAGCGTCAGCGAGACGACGGCGGAGATCAATATCGCCACCGCCAGGGTGATGGCGAACTCGCGGAACAGCCGGCCGACGATATCGCCCATAAACAGCAGCGGGATCAGCACCGCAATCAGCGAGAAGGTCAGCGAGATGATGGTAAAGCCGATTTCTCCGGCGCCCTTCAGCGCGGCGGCGAGCGGCTTTTCGCCTTTTTCGATATAGCGCGAGATGTTTTCGATAACCACGATAGCATCATCGACGACGAAACCGGTGGCGATGGTGAGCGCCATCAGCGTCAGGTTGTTGATCGAAAAGTCGAGGAACACCATGACCGCGAAGGTGCCCACCAGCGACAGCGGCACGGCGACGCCGGGGATAATGGTCGCCGGGACGTTGCGCAGGAACAGGTAAATGATCATCACTACCAGCGCAATCGCCAGCATCAGCTCAAACTGGGTATCGCTCACCGACGCGCGGATGTTGGTGGTGCGGTCGGAAAGGACCTGCACCTTGACCGATTTCGGCAGGCTTTCCGTCAGCTGCGGCAGCATCTGACGCACGCTGTCGGCGGTGGCGATGATGTTCGCACCCGGCTGGCGTTGAACGTTCATGACGATCGCCTGCTGGTTGTTCGCCCACGCGCCGAGCCAGCTGTTTTCCGCCCCTTGCTCGATGGTGGCGACATCGCCGAGACGAATCGGCGCGCCGTTCTGCCAGGCGACTATCAGGCGGCGATAATCTTCCGCCGACTGCATCTGGTCGTTGGCGGAGAGGGTCACAGCGCGGGAAGGGCCGTCAAGGCTGCCTTTTGCCGAGTTGACGTTGGCGCTGGTGATGGCGGTGCGAATGGTTTCGCTGGTCAACCCCAGCGCAGCGATGGCCTGCGCATTGAGCTTCACGCGCACCGCCGGGCGTTGGCCGCCCGCGAGAGTCACCAGCCCGACGCCGGAAACCTGGGAAATTTTCTGCGCCACGCGGGTCTCTACCATATCTTCCACTTGGGTCATCGGAATGGCGGAAGAGGTGACCGCGAGGGTCATGATCGGCGGATCGGCCGGGTTGACTTTACTGTACACCGGCGGGTTCGGCAGGTCGGACGGCAGCAGGTTGCTGGCGGCGTTGATCGCGGCCTGCACCTCCTGTTCGGCCACGTCCAGCGGCAGGGTCAGCTGGAACTGGAGCGTGACCACCGAGGCGCCGCCGGAACTTTGCGACGACATCTGCTTCAGGCCGGACATCTGACCAAACTGGCGTTCCAGCGGCGCGGTAATCGCCGAGGTGACGACGTCCGGGCTGGCGCCGGGATAGAGGGTGACCACCTGGATGGTCGGATAATCCACTTCCGGCAAGGCGGAAACCGGCAGGAATCGATAGCCGATGATCCCCGCCAGCATAATCGCCACCATCAGCAGCGTGGTGGCGACCGGGCGCAGAATAAACAGTCGGGAAGGGCCGCCCGTACTGCTCGGGGGTAAGACCTGCATCAGGAGCGCGCTCCTTTTTGGCCGTATTCACGGCTGGTGGCTTTTACCGGCGCGGCCTGCGCGCTGCGCGGCTCCACCACTTCCACTTTCGCCCCTTCGGTCAGACGGTCGATACCGTCAGTGACCACCCGGTCACCCGCCGACAGCCCGGCGTTAATCACCACTTTCAGACTGTCCTGAATACCCGGCGTGACGGTGTGTTTGCTGACTTTGTTCTCGTCGTTCAGTACCCAGACGAAGTGGCCTTCATTGCCCATTTGCAGCGCGGCGGTGGGGATGACGACGGCGTTCTGTTCCGTGTCCACCAGCATACGGGCGTTAACGAACTGATTCGGGAACAGGGCGTCGTCCTGGTTGCTAAAGCGCGCTTTCAGTTTGATGGTGCCGGTGGTGGCGTCAATCTGGTTATCCAGACTCAGCAGGGACCCTTCGCTGATTTTTTGTTTATTGGTCCGATCCCAGGCCTCAACCTGTAGCGGTTTCCCGGCTTTCTGCGCCTGCACCACCGTGGCGATATCATTTTCCGGCAGCGTGAAGACCACATCGATCGGATGGGTTTGGGTGAGCACCACGATGCCGGTGGTATCGGCACTTAAAATCTGATTGCCGATATCCACCTGTTTTAAGCCCACGCGGCCATCAATCGGCGCGGTGATACGGCTCCAGTTCAACTGCAGCTGGGCGCTGGCGACGGCGGCTTCGTCGGCTTTGAGGGTGCCTTCCGTTTCGCTAACCAGCGACTGCTGGGTATCCAGCTCCTGGCGTGAAACCAGGTTGCTCTTCACCAGTTGTTGATAGCGGGCGAGATCGCGTCGGGCGTTGGCGAGCGTGGCTTTGTCTTTCGCCAGCTGGCCCTCGGCCTGGGCCAGCGCGACTTTAAACTGGCTGGGGTCGATTTCGGCGAGCAGATCGCCCGCTTTGACCTGCTGGCCCTCCTGGAAGTGGATAGCCAGCAGTTGCCCAGCCACCCGGCTACGGACGGTCACCGTATTGGCCGCCGTCACCGTACCGAGGCCGCTGAGATAGCGAGGCACCGACTCGCTGGTGGCCGTCGCTGCCTGGACCGGCGCGAGGGCCGCACCGAAGCGACCGTGGCGACCGCCTGGCGTCTGCCGCGGGGAGTCATTCGCCGCCGCAGGCGTAGCGTTGGTCGCTTCACGACTTTGCCAGAACCAGTACCCGGCACCAGCAATGACGATGACCGCCAGCGCGGTGCCCCAACGGAGTGTATGGCTGCCTTTCATGTATTTGCTATCTCATCCTGAAACGTTTCGCGAAATGATACTAGTTTAGTGACCAAACGCCCCGCAAAAATGGAGGAATTATGAAAAGACTGTTGAGATATGTCTGGATAAAATGCTTTTCGATGAGCCGGTTAGGCTAAAAAAACGGGGCGTCGGGTCAGGTGTTCGTCGCTGTCCGCGCGTTTTCTCGCAGCCCGGCCTGGATGGAGCGGCTTTTCATTTCTGGTATAACCGCTCCGACGCCCTTATTATCAACACGATAGGTCTGTACTGCAGGGGCGGGTACGTCGGGTGTCAGGATTTGCAACGCAAACCGGTATCCACCAGGGATTGCGGAGAGACGATGAAACTTATCCAGAAGACGAAATGGCTGCTGGCGGGCGGCGGTGTGAGCGTGCTCGTTTCCGTTTTGCTGACCAATGTGGTGATGTTAAACAACCAGCGCGTTCAGCTTGAGACGCTGAGCCAGGAACTCCTCACGCATGCCGAAGATGTGACCACGCAAATCACGTCTGCTATTCATCATGCGCAGCGGCGGCATCTTGATGGTTGTAACAAGCAGGCGATCGCCGCCTTGCGGGAGGTCATCTGGAAGTATGCCAGCGTGGAAGATATTGGCATCGTGGAGAACGATAAGCTGGCCTGCACCGCCAACTGGGGGATGCTGGATAAACCGCTGCCGATGCCCGCCGAGAAATATGTCGTAGCAAATGGATATAGCGTTTACAAAGGCGTAGAGAATTATCTCCCGTACGGTGTGATTATGGATATGAGCCGCCAGGGTAATATTGTTTCCTTTACCTCGACATTTGCCTTTAGCGCCTTTGCCCGACGCCACCAGGACTTTAATTTTTCGTTAACCAGTTTCAATGGCGATCACATTTTTCTGAATGATGTGAAATCCGTGGCCAAGCCGTCGATAAGCGTTAACCTATGCAGCAGTAAATACGATATTTGCAGCCATCTGACGCAGCGAAAAAAAGGGTTTTTCTCACTCTCTCCGCTCCTTATCGCGCTCATTACCGGGACGGCTTTTATTCTCGGTGCCGCGTTCTTCTATTCGATTCTGAGCTATCTCAGCGAACGGCGGTCGCTGGAGTATCGCTTAAAAAAAGCGATTGTTAAGCAGCGTATTTATATGGAGTATCAGCCGTTGGTGCGCGCTAAAAACGAACGGGTGGTCGGCGTCGAGGCGCTGGTTCGCTGGTATGATCCGGTCTTTGGCCAGGTCTCCCCGGAACTGTTTATTTCAATGGCGGAACAGCTGAATGTATACCCCGATATTTCTAAGCTGGTGATGGAGAAGGCCACCAGCGAGTTGAAAACCATTCTGCACGCCGACGCGCAGTTTACCCTCGCGATAAATATCGGCAAATATGAAATTAACGACCCGCTGTTTTTAGATAATCTTCTGCACATTTTGCAACGTAACGGCATTCGACCCCAGAAGATTAAAATTGAGATAACCGAAAGAAGCGGCGAATACTATAAAAAAATCGCGGACTTTTCATTACAGGCGAAGAGCCGCGGATTGCGCATCGCCCTCGATGATTTCGGCACCGGATCTTCAAACCTGCAGTGGTTAACCGAAGTGTTTTATGATGAGATAAAACTGGATAAGTTTTTCGTCAACGGCCTTAAAAATGAGTATAAACGAGCCATCCTGACCTCGATTCTTGATGTCGTCTACGGGCTGAATAAGCAGATCGTTTTCGAAGGCGTGGAAAGTAAAATTGATTTTGAGTTCGTCAAATCCTTCGATGAAAATGCGTTAATTCAGGGATGGTATTTTTACCGGTCGATGCCCATCGACAAACTCACCGCGCTGCTCCTTTCCGTCCCTCCCTCCGACCCGGCACCTGGCGTACGGGATTAGCCTGCGGCAAGAGACCGTTATCCGACAGCGGAATGCGTCGTTTCCCCGGCAATATACAGCGTAAATTGACCGCCGTGGCCGGCTATTCAGCCGGACTGGTGACAACATCTGTTTGATAATCAAGAAAACCCGTGGCTTTACCAGCCTGGCGGGAACAACAACGATCATTCGTCACCTGAGGGTTCTCTATGCATTTTACCCAGGCTATAGCCCGCCTGCCGGCCGCAACCTGTGCCGCCGGACAAACCACCGCCCGGCTCGGCGCGCCGGATATTGCCGACACTACACGTCAGTTTCTCGCCTATGTGCACACCTTGCTGCAGCTCGGCCTGAAAGTGACGGTCTTGCCTGCGGCAGCGGATTATCCGGATGCCCATTTTGTTGAAGATACCGCGGTCGTCATGCCGGAACTGGCGGTCATCACCCATCCCGGCGCGCCGAGTCGCCAGGGGGAAGTGGCCTCGATAGCGCCGGTGCTGGCCGGTTTTCGTTCGCTGGCGCATATGAGCGAGCGCGGTCATCTGGACGGCGGCGACGTGCTGCTGGTGGGTAAGCAGTTTTTTGTTGGTCAGACCGCGCGTACCGATGAACAGGGGATCCGCGAGTTTGCGGCCGCCGTTGAACCGCATGGCTATCAGGTGACCTCCATTGAAGTGAGCGCCGGGCTGCACCTGAAGTCGATCGTCAACTATGTCGGACGCAATACGCTGCTGCTAACGGAAGACTACGTCAATCACCCGGCGTTTAGCGGGTTCAATACCATCGTTATCCCGCAAGAAGAGTCGTATGCCGGGAATACGTTATGGATCAACGACACCTTAATTACGCCTCAGGGGTACCCTTACACCCTGGGCGAAATCAGCAAGCTGGGGATGCCGGTTGTGCAGCTCGACACCAGCGAATTTAAGAAAATGGATGGCGGCCTGACCTGCCTTTCACTGCGTTTTTAGCCACGTCGCTGACATCAGGGGTCACAGATATGAAAACAGGTATTGCCGCTTTACTGGCTTGTATGGCCCTGAGCGCGCCGCTGGCCGCTCAGCAGTTCGACACCATCAGCTTCGGCGTTGACGGCGGCTATCCGCCCTTTGACGTGCTGGCGCCCAGCGGCGAAATAACCGGCTTTGACATTGATATTGCCAACGCGCTCTGTACGCAGCTGAAAGCGAAGTGCGTTTTCGTCAAGCAACCGTTTGAGAGCATGATCGCCGCGCTGAACGCACATAAATTTGATGCAATTATTGCTTCGCTGAATATTACCGACGAGCGGAAGAAGGAAGTGGATTTCACCGACCGCTACTATCGCAGCGCGGCGCAACTGGTGGCGCGCAAGGGGAGCCCGCTGCTGCCGGATGCCGCCAGCCTCAAGGGCAAGACCGTCGGCGTACAAACCGGCTCGACGCATGAAGCTTACGCCAGAAGCCACTGGGCCGGTCACGGCGTGAAGATCGTGGGCTACGCCAACCAGGACAACGTCTATCTGGATCTGCTCTCCGGGCGTATCGATGCCTCCTTACAGGACAATATCCAGGCGGCGACCAGCTTTGTCGACACGCCGCGCGGACAAAAATTCGCCTTCGCCGGTCCGGTCATCAGCGACGGCAGCATTTCGTCTGACGTCGGCATTGCGGTCAATAAAGACAATCCGGCATTGCGTGACGCTCTCAACGGAGCCATCAAGCAAATCCGCGCCGACGGCACCTACGCCGCGATTGAGAAAAAGTACTTTAGCTTCGATATCTACGGCAATTAAGCCGTAAAGGGGAGGGCGTGGTCGGCGACCGGCGCCCCTTTACGCCACGGGTGGAAGACAGAATATGGTTGCAGATTATTTACCGCTACTGTTACGCGGCGCGGGGGTGTCGCTGTGCGTGATGCTGGTCTCGCTGCTGGTGGCGCTGCTGCTGGGGCTGGTGAACGCGCTGATTAAGCTGTTCGGACCGCGCTGGCTGCGGTGGTTTTCCACCGGTTATACCACGCTGGTGCGCGGCATCCCGGAGCTGGTGATTATGCTGCTGCTGTTTTTTGGTGGCGAGATGCTGGTCAACGCCCTGCTGTCGCTGGCTGGAGTTGGGCCGGTGCGTTTTAATACCTTTATTTCCGGCGTGCTGGCGATTGGCTTCGTGTTTGGCGCCTATTACACCGAGACGTTTCGCGGCGCGTTTCTCACCGTCGATCGCGGACAAACCGAAGCGGCTGAAGCCTACGGCATGCGGCCGTGGCTGGTCTTCCGGCGCATCATGCTGCCGCAGATGCTGAGCTTTGCCATTCCGGGCATCAATAATAACTGGCTGGGACTGATGAAAGCGTCGGCGCTGGTCTCCATTCTCGGTTTAGAAGATATGGTGTGGCTGGCGGAACAGGCCGGGCGCGCCACGCAAAAACCCTTTTTGTTCTACTTCCTAGTCTCGCTGATTTACATGGTTATCACCGCCTTGTCCAGCTGGCTGTTTAGCCGTCTGGCGAAGCGCTACGCGCTGCGTTCGTCAACGGCGGGGGCGGCGCAATGAATCTGCAGACCTTTATCGAGGCGGTACCGGGCTATTTGTGGAGCGATGGCAACGGTTCGACGAGCGGGCTGGCGATGACGGCGGAGCTGTTTTTGCTCTCCCTGGCGCCCGGAATGGTGCTGGCGGTGCTGCTGGCGATAGGCCAGGTCTACGGTCCGCGCCTGCTGGCCTGGCCCGTCCGCGGCTTTACCTGGTTTTTCCGCAGCACGCCGCTTTATCTGCAGCTGATGCTTATCTATTACGGGCTGTCTCAGTTCGATATTGTCCAGCTGGGCTGGCAAAACGATCGGCCGTTCTGGCTGCTGTTCCGCGACGCCACCTTCTGTGCCACCCTGGCGCTGGTGCTGAACACCGCGGCCTACGTCGCGGAATTGCTGGCGGGGATGATGGCGACGTTTCCGCGCCAGGAGTGGGTGGCCGGGGAAGCCTATGGTATGACTAAGTGGCAGATTATTCGCCGACTGGTGCTGCCCGCTACGCTGCGGCGGGGGATTCCGGCGCTGAACAATGAGATGGTGTTTTTGCTCCACGCCACTTCGCTGGCCAGTACCGTGACGTTGCTGGATATCACCGGCGTGGCGCGCGCTTTCTATGCCATCACCTACTCGCCGTTTATCCCGTTCCTGATGGCCGCCGCGCTCTATTTAGTGTGCACCTTTTTGCTGATTTTCGTCTTTTCGCGGGCGGAACGACGTTGGCTGGCGTTTATCAAGCGCCCCTGATCAGGAGCGTTTGATGGACTGTAGTTCCGTCAGGGTGACGATTTTATCGATGCGAAATTTTTTGCTGGTCAGCCAGCCGTCGGCCAGCTGGCAGTAGTGCGCCATGCTGCGACAGCCGATACGCACCAGAAAGTCAAAGCTGCCGCTGACCAGCCAGCAGTCGAGCACCTCCGGCGTCTGGCGCATCTCCTGCTCAAAGACCGGCTGTGAGCGGCCATGGTCGGCCAGCGCAATTTGCGCCTGCACCACGAAAGCATGTTCCGGTTCCGGGAGTTCAATCACCGCGCTGTAGCCGCGGATAATGCCGTCGCGCTCAAGGCCACGTACGCGTTCCAGGCAGGGACGGGCGGTGAGGTTTACCTGCTCCGAGAGCTTTTGATAAGAAATGCGGCCATCCCGGCGCAGGATTTCAAGGATCTTATGATCGATACGGTCGAGCCGGGCTTTCTTTTCCACAGATAGGACGTCCAATGAAAATTAAACACTATACCTTACCCGAACATGCGCTGAGTGGGCAGCGGCAATTAACCCATTTTCACTTTGGCGAACCCGGCCGCGGAGAGAAAATCTATCTGCAGGCGGGGCTGCACGCCGATGAAATCCCGGGCATGCTGGTACTGCATTATCTTAAAAGATTACTTAACCAGGCGGAACGGCGCGCCGAGCTGCGCGGTGAGATTATCCTCGTGCCGGTCGCTAACCCGCCGGGGCTGGCGCAGGTCGTGCTCAACGGCGGGATCGGACGATTTGATCTCGCCAGCGGCCGCAACTTCAACCGCGATTTTCCCGACCTCGCCCACCTTGCGCAGCGCTATCTCGGCGCCGATGCCCCGCAGACCCGCGAAGCGTACCTGCGGCAGGTCCGCGCGGCGATGCGCGAGGCGCTGGCCGCCGAACCGCAGCGCAGTGAAGTTCAGGCGTTACGCCACCATCTGCTGAGCCTGGCCTGTGATGCCGATGTGGTGCTGGATCTGCACTGTGACGATCGGGCCATTTTGCATCTGTACGCCGATCCGGCCTGGCAGGCGGAGGCCGGGGTGATGGCGGCCTTTTTAGGTATTGAAACGGTACTGCTGTCGCAAGAGAGCGGCGGTTACTCGTTTGATGAAGCCTGCGGGCTGCCCTGGCATCACCTGGCGGCGCGCGCTCCGCAATGGCAGCACGGCCAGCCTGGCTGTATGGCGGTGACCGTGGAGCTGCGCGGTCAGCAGGATGTGAATCACGCGCTGGCCCGCGAGGACGCTGAACGTCTGTACCGTTATCTGCAATATCGCGGCGTGCTGGCGGGCGAAGTCCAGCCTGTCCCGCAGCAGGAGACGCTGATGCTGCCGTTTGCGGCGGGAGAGATAGTGACCGCGCCGGCGAGCGGGATCTTCGTAGCGTTGAAACAGCCCGGCGAGTGGGTCAGCGCCGATGAGGTGGTGGCTGAGATTATCGATCCGCTCACCGATATGATTCAATCGGTCCGCCCGCAGACCGGAGGGTTGATCTACGCCAGCCGTCGGGCGCCTTTTGTCACCTTTGGCGCCGAGGTGATGAAAATCGTCGGCAGGCAGAGTTATGCCGGAGGCGGCGGGCTGGCGATGTGACCCGTTGGTTAAACCGGCGGCATTGATGTCGAACGGGCCAGAAAGTCGCTCACCGTCTTCATGCACAGTTCGCGCTCTTCCACGTGCGGCATATGGCTTGAGGCTTCGAAAATGACCCACCGGGCATCAGGAATGTGGTCCATAAAAGGCTGTACCACTGCCGGCGTGGCTTCATCGTAACGCCCGGAAATCAGCAGCACCGGGACCTCAATTTGCGGCAGACGGTCGATAATGGTCCACGCTTTCATGCTGCCGATAACGTGGAATTCGGTGGGGCCGTTCATCGCGTGATAGACCGTCGGGTCCGCGTCCATCGCATCGAAGGTGCGCCGTACTTCCGGCGGCCAGGGATCAAGCCGACAGACGTGGCGTTGATAAAAGACCTGGCTTGCCGCCTTATATTCCGCGCTGTCCAGCGTCCCGGCGGCCTCGTGCTGCAACAGCGTTTGCTGGATATCGGCGGGCAACTGCGCCCGCAGCTCTGCCGCCCCCTGGAGCCACAGCGCCATTGAGGCCGGGGAGTTGGCGATAACCAGCGCTTTTAAGCCTTTTGGCTGCGTCACCGCGTGCTCCGCGCCCAGCATCCCTCCCCACGATTGACCGAGCAGGGCATAATTATCGGCAATATTGAGGTGTCGCAGCAGGTTATCCAGCTCGTCGAGAAACAGCGCCGGCTGCCAGAAGTCGGCAGGCTGCTGCGGGAGATGGGTTGAGCGCCCGTTGCCTAACTGATCGTAGTGGATCACCGCTCGTCCGCTCAGCGCGATGTCGCGGAACGCATCGACATAATCGTGCGTACACCCCGGCCCGCCGTGGGCCACGACCAGCGGCGTCAGTCCGCTATCGATATTGCCGCAAATACGAAACCAGGTTTGATACTGCCGAAACGGGGCATAGCCTTCGCGAATGGTATACATGAGTGATCTTTACCCTGTTAAATGGACCGGCTTTCAGGGTAAAGGGTCATCGGCGAAGCTGAACACTAGTAAAAATGCTAGTTATTGGCTGTCGAGCAGGCGGTAATGCAGGGCGCGAACCACCGCCTGTACGCGGTTGCTGGCGCCCAGTTTTTTCGCCGCGGTATTCAGGTGCAACGTCACCGTCGCCACTGAGCGATGGAGCTTGCGGGCGATCTCTTTGGCGGTGAGTCCTTCGGCGGACCAGGCCAGACATTCGCGCTCGCGGTTGCTTAATTTCACGTGGCGGCAGGTCAGCATGGTGCTGTCGAACAGCGGAAAAGCCGTCTCCTGAAACTGATGGGCAAGCAGCATCAGCTGCGCCAGAGTGGCGCTGATTTCCGGCTCCTGACGCTGATCGGTGTGAATACCGGTCAGGGTGACGAAACCGCCGTTAGGCAGATGCAGGGGAACCGTGGCGCCGCAGGGCATATTGTGTTCACGCATATAGTGGGTGACGGCGGTCGTATGCGGGTCCAGTCTGCCGCGCAGCATGTTGCTGTCCGGGCGCTGATAGGACCAGATAAAGGGCGCGCAGCTCTCCAGCGCGCAATGCTGCACCGGATCAAGCTGGTAATAGCCGCGTTCGCACCATAGCTGACGCATATCCTCCGGCACATTGCACGTTTTGAGCAGCGAGGGCGTAATCAGCTCCCCTTCCAGAGAGCGCGGGACCGGGGTGTAGTCGTAAATAACCGCGTCAAACCCCAGCTTTCGCGTTTGCTGAAATAGCCCGCCGAATGCCTCATCCAGGCTGCCAGCCTGCGCGCCGCCGGGGCGTTCAAACTCCAGTCGCATATAACCCCCCTCACATAAAAACGAGACCTGCTACGGGCATGATTTGTGCAAATCCGTCAATCGCCCGCTGTGAGGTATGCAATTCCGATGCCGTACCGGCGCGGCGTAAAACTAGTATTTTTGCTAACTGTTCAGCTTCCGGCGATGCCGTTAGCGTTAACGCAACGCCAGTAGCCAGCCCTGTACGACGAGGAATAGACCATGTGGAGTGAAATAACGGCCGATCGATGCCATAACATTGCGGTAGACGGATACAACGTCGTGGCCTGGGAATTTGGCGACGGCGATGAGTGCGTACTCTGCCTCAACGGCGGGCCGGGGCTACCCTGTGACTATCTGCGCGAGGCCCACTCCTGCCTGAAACAGCACGGCTATCGGGTGATCGCCTTCGACCAACTGGGGACCGGAAAATCGGACCGGCCAGATGACACCAGCCTTTGGACCATGGCGCGCTACGTGCGGGAGGTGGAAACCGTTCGTCAGGCGCTGGGGCTCGGCAAGGTGCATCTGCTTGGTCACTCGTGGGGCGGATGGCTGGCCATTGAAGTGGCATTGCACCATCCTGGCGCAATTCGCTCGCTGATTCTGGAAAATACCGTCGCCGATATGCCGCATCTGGTGCAGGAGCTTAATCGTCTGCGCGGTGCGCTGGGGCCAGAAACCGTCGCCATGATGCAGCGCTATGAAGCGCTGGGCTGGCTGGATCATCCGGCCTATCAGGCGGCGATTACCCTACTGAATTATCGCCATGTGTGCCGTCTTGACGTCTGGCCCGAACCGGTTAAACGCTCGCTGGAGGACTGGAATATGGCGCCGTATATCACCATGCAGGGGCCGAACGAATTCCTCTATACCGGTAATTTAAAAGCCTGGGATCGCAGCGCCGAACTGAGCTTAATCCGGGCGCCGTGCCTGATCACCAGCGGCCAGCATGATGAACTTACTCCCGCCTGCGCCCTGAAAATGAAGCAGGGGCTGGCGAATGCCGAAATCGCGATTTTTGCCAACAGCAGCCATATGCCGTTTTATGAAGAGCCGCAGGCTTACTACCCGGTGCTGCTCGACTTTCTGGCACGCCAGCGCGATACAGGAGGCCGTTAATGCATCGCTACCGCTTTCTGCTGTTTCGTCCGCTACAACTGATCCCGGTTCTGTTAGGCATCAGCCTGATTACCTTCATGATGGTGCGCGCGATCCCCGGCGATCCGGCGCGCATTCTGCTGGGGACGCGGAGCACCCCGGCGGCGTTGGCGCGCATCCGCGCGCAGTTTGGCCTCGACGAACCGCTGTGGGTGCAGTACGGCTACTTCCTGCGCAATCTGTTGCAGGGGGAGCTGGGAAAATCCATCGTCTATCGGGTCGACACCCTCAAGCTGATTGCTTCCCGACTTGAGCCAACGCTGTGGCTGGTGCTGGGCAGCGTGCTGTTGGCTATCGTTCTGACGGTGCCGCTGGCCGCGATTGCCGCCCGCCAGCGTGGACGTCTCGCCGATCGGCTGATCCGCCTCTTTACCACCGCCGGGCTGGGTTTTCCGGCGTTCTGGCTCGGCATTATGCTGATTCTGCTGTTCAGCATCGCGCTGGGCTGGTTTCCGGTCTCCGGCTATGGCAGTGATTTTTTTGACCAGCTGCACCATATGGCGCTGCCGTGTCTGACCGTGGCGCTGGCTCTCTCAGCGGTATTGATTCGTAACCTGCGCGCCAGCCTGCTGATGGAGATGAGTAGCGACTATGTGGTGGCGGCGCGGGCGCGCGGACAGCGGGAAAGACGCATTTTCTGGCGGCACGTGCTACCCAATTCGCTGGTCCCGACCATCAATCTGCTGGCGGTGAATATCGGCTGGCTCATCGGCAGTACGGTGGTTATCGAAAGCGTGTTTGCCATCCCCGGCCTCGGCCAACTGCTGATCAAGGCGATTTTTAGCCGCGACTACATGGTGGTCCAGGGGGTGGTGATGGTCTTTGCCCTCGCCACCGTGGCGGTCAGCCTGCTGGCGGATATGTTGACCGTGGCTCTCGACCCGAGGATAAAGCTATGAAAGCGATCGCGACTTTTTCTCGTCTGCGTCAGCGGGTCATCCCGCGCCAGCAGGCGTTATATTTCGGGCTGGCGATTGTCGGTTTATGGTTCCTCATCGCCTGTCTGGCGCCGTGGATAGCGCCGTTCGATCCGATAGCCCAGGATGCCTCCTCCAGCCTGCTGCCGCCGGGCGGCGCGCATCCGTTCGGCACCGATAACTTTGGCCGCGATATTTTTTCCCGCGTGCTGTGGGGGGCGAGGGTGGATCTGCAGATCTGCCTGCTGGGGGTGCTGTTTCCTTTTATGCTCGGCACCACGCTGGGGGCGCTCTCTGGCTATGCCGGCGGCGCCGTTGATGCGCTGATCATGCGCATCATTGATATCGTGCTGGCCTTTCCGTTTCTGGTACTGATGCTGGCGATCATCGCCGTCCTCGGGCCGGGACTGGGCAGCTTTTATATCGCTATGGCGCTGGTGGGCTGGGTTTCCTACGCCCGGCTGATACGTGCTCAGGTACTGACCTTAAAGCAGCGCGATTTTGTCCTGGCGGCCCGCAGCCTCGGCTATGGGCACCCGCGGATTTTATTTCGTCATCTGCTGCCGAATGCGCTGAGCGGGGCGATTGTTTTTTCGATGTCCGACTGCGTGCTGGTGTTGCTTAACGGGGCTTCGGTGAGCTATCTGGGGCTTGGCGTGCAACCGCCTACCGCCGAGTGGGGCGTCATGATTGCGGAGGGGCAGAGTTTTATCACCACCGCATGGTGGATAACCACCTTTCCCGGACTGGCCATCGTGCTGCTGGCGATGGGGTTTAGCCTGCTGGCCGACGGGCTGGGCGATAAATCAGGAGCGCGCGGATGACTCTGCTGAAGGTAAACAATCTGACGGTCATGCGCGGCGCAGATCTGGCGCTGGTGGACAACGTTTCGTTGAGTCTCGACGCCGGAGAGATGCTGGGGCTGGTCGGCGAGAGCGGTTCGGGTAAAACCGTGACCTGTCGGGCGCTGATGCGTCTGCTGCCGGGGGCCGGGTTGCGGATTACCGGTGGCGAGGTTGTGCTGAACGGGCGCGATATTCTGACCTTGAGCGACGACCACATGTCGGCGGTGCGCGGGCGGGAGGTCGGCATGATTTTTCAGAACCCAACCAGCCATCTTAATCCGGTGATGACCATCGGCGAACAGATTGCCGAAAGCCGCCGCCTCCATTTCGGCGCCAGCCGCCGTCAGGCGCGGGAGGATGCGCTGGCATTGCTGCGGCAGGTGGGGATCCCCGACCCGCAAAACCGGCTCAATAACTATCCGCATGAATTCTCCGGCGGCATGCGCCAGCGGGCGATGATTGCCGTCGCTCTCGCGCCGGAGCCCGCGCTGCTGATTGCCGATGAGCCCACGACGGCGTTGGACGTGACCGTGCAGATGCAGATTCTGCGCCTGCTCAGCGACCTGCGCGCCGAGCTGGGGCTGGCGGTCATTATGATCACCCACGATCTCGGCGTAGTAGCGCAAACCTGCGACCGCATTGCGGTGATGTACGCTGGCCGGTTGTGTGAGGTCGGCGGTAAGCGCGAAGTGCTGGCCGGGCCGCTGCATCCCTATACCCGCGGGCTTATCGACTGCCAGCCGGTCAGCGAAGGCGGGCGGGGGAGGCTGACGACTATCGACGGCCAGCCGCCGGTCGCCGACCATTTTCCGTCAGGCTGCCGCTTTCACCCACGCTGCCACCGCGCCGATGAGGCTTGCCTGCACCAGCCGTCGCTGGCTTACGGGCAGGATAGCCACAGTCATGCGGCGGCTTGTCATCACATGTTGCCGACGCTCGTCCGGCGGGAGGAATAATGGTGCGTACTCATTGGCCGTTGCTGGAGGCCGATAATCTTTCCGTTACCTTTCCGCTTTCCGGCGGATGCGGGTTGTCGAAACGGGCGGTGCATGCCGTCAGTCAGGTTTCGTTGCAAATTTATCCCGGCGAGACGCTCGGTCTGGTCGGCGAATCCGGCAGCGGTAAAAGCACGCTGGGTCGGGTGCTGTTACAGCTTGAGCGGGTGACCGCCGGAGAGGTGCGCTTCGATGGTCAGCGAATTACGCATGGTTTAACCAGCGATATCGCCCGTCTGCGCCAGCAAAGCGCGATGATTTTTCAGGACCCCTTTGGCTCACTGAACCCACGTCAGACCATCGGGGAAAGCATCGCCGAGGTGCTGCGGGTTCATCAAAAGGTGCCGGGCGGCGCGGTCGCGCAGCGAGTCGCGGAGTTGCTCACTCAAGTCGGCCTGCGTCCGCAGCAGGCCAGCGCCAAACCGGCGCAGCTTAGCGGCGGCCAGTGCCAGCGCGCCGGTATAGCGCGAGCGCTGGCGATGGAACCGCGGCTGATCGTCGCCGATGAGTGCGTCGCGGCGCTGGATGTCTCTATTCAGGGGCAGATCGTCAATTTACTGATGGATCTGCAGGAGAAGATGGGGCTGGCGATTCTGTTTATCGCGCATGACCTGGCGATTGTGCGTCGGCTCTGCGATCGCGTCGCGGTGATGTATCTCGGGCGTATCGTGGAAGAAGGGCCGGTGGAAGCGGTTTTCAGCCGACCGCTGCATCCGTATACCGCCGCGCTGGTGGCGGCAATCCCGGAGATCGACCCCGATAAGCCGTTGCCGAAGAGTGGGTTGGGGGGCGAGCCGCCCAGTCCCGTCGCTGTTCCACAAGGCTGTGCATTTCATCCGCGCTGCCCTTATGCGCAGGTGCCGTGTCGCACCGGCGCACCACCACCAACCCGGCAGATTGCCGATCGCGCATATGCCTGCGTACTCAACCACACGGGTAATGAGACCGTTTTTCCTTTTACAGGGGGATCTTTTGATGAAGCACAGACATGTTAAGTTACTGGCGGCGAGCGTTTTTCTGGCGCTGAGCGTGGTCAGCGAAATGGCGCAGGCGGCGGGCGTATTGACCATCGGTCGCCGTGAGGACAGCACCACGTTTGACCCGATAAAATCGGCGCAGAATGCCGATAACTGGGTCTTTTCCAACGTCTTCGACCCGCTGGTGCGGGTGGATAAGACGGGGACGAAGCTGGAGCCGGGCGTGGCGGAGAGCTGGACTATCTCCGCGGATGGCAAGGTCTATACCTTTAAAATTCGCGAGACTAAATTCTCGGACGGGACGCCGTTGACCGCCAGCGATGCGGCTTTTAGCCTGCTGCGTATCCGCGACGATGCGGGATCGCTGTGGCGCGATTCCTACAGCATTATTGCGCAGGCGCAAGCGACGGACCCGCGAACCCTGGTGGTGACGCTGAAATCGCCTTCAGCCCCTTTCTTATCGCAACTGGCGTTGCCGAATGCGTCGGTGATTTCGCAGCAGGCGATGAAAACGGAAGGCGAGGAGGCTTTTGCCGAAAAACCGGTGGGATCCGGCGCGTTTAGCGTCAAGGAGTGGCTGCGCGGCGAAAAAATCGTGCTGGTCAAGAATCCCAACTTCTGGCAGGCGAAAAACGTCAGTCTTGATGGCGTGGAGTGGTTAACCATTCCGGATGATAATACCCGCATGCTGAAGGTGCAGGCGGGCGAACTGGATGCCGCGTTGACGGTGCCTTTCTCGCGGATTGCATCCTTACAAAAGGACGCCAGCCTGAAGGTGGAGCTTGACCCGTCAACCCGCGAAGATCATCTGCTGATTAACCATTCTCATGGCGCGCTGGGCAAAGTGGAAGTGCGCCAGGCGCTGGATTTTGCCATTGATAAAGACGCTATCGTCAAGACCGTGACCTTTGGCTATGGTCAGGTGGCGAACTCCTACATTCCCGCCGGGGCGCTTTATCACTACGCGGACAATCTCCGTCGGCCATACGATCCGCAAAAGGCCAAAGCGATGCTGAAAGCGGCGGGGGCCGCCGACCTGAAGCTGAACTATGTGGTGAACGCCGGGGATGAAGTGGATGAGCAAATCGCTATTTTACTCCAGCAGCAGCTGGCGAAAGCTGGGGTGACGGTCAATTTACAAAAAGTGGACCCGAGTCAGAGCTGGGATATGCTGGTGGCCGGAGATTACGATATTTCGGTGATGTACTGGACTAACGATATCCTCGACCCCGATCAGAAAACCACCTTTGTGCTGGGGCATGACGCCAACATGAACTATATGACCCGCTACCATAACGAGCAGGTCAAAGCGCTGGTGGCCGCCGCACGTGTGGAGATGGACAGTAAAAAGCGGGAGCAGATGTATATCGAGCTGCAGAAAATGGCGAAGGCAGACGTGAACTGGATCGATCTGTATTACAGCCCGTACCGCAACGTCAGTCGTAAAAATATTAGCGGTTTCTATCAGAATCCGCTGGGTCGCTTCTTCCTCGAAGATACCGTGAAAAACTGAGCCTTCTCGCGTCGGTCGGCCCCGGTCGCCGACGCTTTTTTTATCGCTGCCGACGGTCCTGCCGCGCAAAACCTGACAACCCGAACGGGATTGATATGTGTCAAGGTTTGCTTCAACTATGGAGATAAATAACTAAAAAAGAGTTGTAACCCTGGCGTCTTTTATTCAATTTATGTGGTGAATGTTTAATGCACTCGTATAAAAAAAACATATGTGCATTAAAATCAATACATTAAATAAATCAGGGGTTCTTTTTTGTGGCAAGTGCAAACAAACTTACGCTGTTTATCGTTATTTTCATGCTGTTGGGGATCCTTTCCGGCGCAGTGATCCATGCGTATGCCTCTCCGGGCACGATTACCGCATGGGCAGAAAATATCACGCTCTTTACCGACATGTTCTTACGACTGATTAAGATGGTGATTGCGCCATTAGTCTTCAGTACGCTGACGGTGGGGATTATGCGTCTGGGAGAAACCGCGACTATCGGACGAGTAGGCGGCAAGGCGATGGTGTGGTTCATCACCTCGTCGATCCTCTCTATTCTGGTCGGGCTGGTGATTGTGACCATTGAACATCCCGGCGCGGGCTTAAACCTGGCGATTCCGAAAGAGTCGGTTGATACCGGCCTCGCGGTCAGCGGAATGAGCTTGAAAGGATTCCTGTCTCACACCATCCCGACCAGCATTACCGAGGCGATGGCGAACAACGAAATTCTGCAAATCGTGGTGTTCTCGATGTTCTTCGGCATTGCCGGGGCCTCGTTGGGGGAAAAATTCAACGCGCCGCTGGTCGCTGCGCTGAATGTCGTCTCGCATATCATGCTCAAGGTCACCGGATATGTGATGTACGTGGCGCCGTTAGCGATTTTTGCCGCGATCTCGTCGGTTATCGCCTCACAGGGGATGGGCATTCTGCTTAACTATGCCTCCTTTATCGGCGGCTACTATGTGGCGGTGCTGCTTACCAGCGCGGCGCTGCTGGCGGTGGGCTATATGGTGCTGAAAAAAGAGGTTTTCCGCCTGCTCAATATGCTCAAAGATCCGGTGCTGGTGGCCTTTACCACCAGCAGCTCGGAAGCGGCGTATCCGAAGACGCTGGAGCGGCTGGTCAGCTTTGGCTGCTCGCGCAACATCGTCTCCTTCGTGCTGCCCATTGGCTACTCCTTTAACCTGGTGGGGTCGATGGTCTACTGCTCGTTCGCCTCAATGTTTATTGCCCAGGCTTATAATATCCAGCTGAGTTTTAGCGAAATTACCGTCATGATGCTGACGTTGATGCTGGCTTCAAAAGGGATTGCCGGGGTTCCCCGTTCCGCGCTGGTGGTACTTGCCGCCACGATCCCGAGTTTCAATATTCCCGTCGCCGGGATTTTGTTGCTGATGGGCATCGACCATTTCCTTGATATGGGCCGTTCGGCGATCAATGTGCTGGGCAATGGCATTGCTACGGCGATGCTGTCGAAAAACGAAGGGCTGTTAGAGGAAGAGGAGCCGGAAGCGGAGCCTCAGCAGGCGCAGGCCTGATAGCTCAACGCCCTCTTCGCGGGGGGCGTATTTTCCGCCGGTTGCGGAAAAAGAAGCCCCCAACAGGCACGCAAGGGGCAATGTGACGAAAGAATATCACCCGCGATTAACGTCTTATTTTCATGGTACAAAAATACGCGGCAGTATCTTTATACCCGGGTGTGGGATAATTTTACCGGTTAATTGCGCGGCATGAGAAGTTATTTCCCGCTTATAAGATTGTTTTCAGAACGGATAACCCGGGCAACCCGGCGAATTCCGAATTTTCACTGTTTTTAATCCTGTCCCGTATCACGCTGATTGATCTTATCCGCGCTCTTTTAACACGCTAATGAACTGAAAGAAGTCATGATGATTATTCAGTCCATATTTTTCCATGATCTGGTTCTTATGATAAATAACGGTCTTCGGGCTAATCTGGTGCAGTGCGGAAATTTTACCAATATCAAAACCATTCATCAGACCATGGGCAACGACGACCTGCGAAGGCGACAGGCTTTTGTGCGGGCAGTTGGCGCATATTGATGCTGAATCGACCGCCCGTTTTGATTCCGGCTGTTCATTCTTCTTTAGCGCCCTGGCAATAATTTCACGCATGCTGTCAATATTGACCGCTTTGACCGGAACGAAGGTAACGTCTTTCAGGCAATTGACGATCCGCGTCTTTTCCGGCAGCTCATCATAACTATGCAAAATGATGACCGAACTGTTTTGTTTACGGTTTTTAATACTGGTATTACAGAGATGAATCTCACCCGGGAGAATCTCAGCGATGATAATGTCCGCAGCGGACAATTCGCTTGAGTGACCGCTAAACCTGATGGTCAGGTCGTCGCGGGTCCGGGTGAGATCGTTGACAATTGCCATTAGCGACGCCTTGAGGAAGGTGTTTCGGCTGATAATCGCGATGCTTATTTTTCTCATGGCGTGACTTTCCGGCGGCATCAACATAATACCATGCTGCGAGTAACCTTTCTGGCGTTTACGGCAATTGCCGTGAATCGGGAATATCGTATTTGATGAACGGAAAATGGCCTTTCATCAACACGACGGGAGGGGCAGAAGCTCTGCCATGATTATTTCCTTCGCATTTTTCGGTCGGCGAAGGGGATTTTCTGTTTTCTTCTGTCTTTTATGTAAGAAATAAAGCTATAAACGGAGATGCCGAAGAAAAACAGGCATAGCAATAAAGCCAGCCACGTTTGCAAAGCCATAATGGATCATCCTTAACTGAGTTTTGTGCTGTGATAAATATGCATCAGCGCGAACGCCAATATTATTATTCTGTTATTCCGCGTGAAGCTGCTGCTGTCGTCGCGGCGTCTGCCGCGTAAAATTTTCGCGCGACATCGCCGCCTGGAACCCAACCCTGGCAGAGTGAAACCCGGCCTGTCCGCAAGATGGCTAGTACGAAAGGGCGGGCGCGGTTCCCCTCTCGTCGCATGGCTAATTTTGGGCGCTACCGTTGCGGTATAAGGTCAATGTAAGAAAATTCTTAATGTACTGTCAGTCTCATTTCTCTCATTTCTCTCAAAAAATGAGAAAAATTAACAACAATAGCAAAGTAAATAACGTATGGATGATCGAGCTGGCGGAGAATGCCTCTCGCCGGTCGTATGACGGCGGTGAGGACCCTCAGGGAATAAACGCCAGACCTTTGCCAAAAATGGCCCGGATGGGCAAGGTCATACCGTGTAGCCTCGCTTTGTTGCGCAGCCGGCTGATCACCACGTCAATGCGGTGCAGTTCCGCCTCATCTTCATCGGGGAAAAGATAGGCGTGCAGATCGACCTTGCGACAGACTTCGCTGGGGTTACGCATTAAGCGCGCTATCAGCCGGTGCTCTTGCTGGGTCAGCGGCAGCGCGATGCCGGACGGCGCCAACAGGCTTTCCGGCTGCAGTACCCAGGATGAAGAGGCGGCCTTCTCGTCGACGGGGGCCGCGACAGGGGGGGCGGGGGTTTGCTGCACAAGCCGGGCGCCCAGCGAATCAATGGTCTCCGCCAGAACGGAAAAATTCACCGGCTTGATGAGATAGAAGTCTGCGCCAAGATTGAACGCCTGCAGCTTATCCTGCTCATGCCCTCTGGCCGTCATGACGATCAGCCCGTACTCGCCAATCTCATGCAGATACTCCAGAACGCTGAAGCCGTCTTCGCCGGGCAAGCCAATATCAACCAGCACAATGTCTACCGGATCGCGATGCAGCTGCCGCCAGAACGCTTCCGCGCTGTGTACGCCCCATGCGCTGAAGCCGCGAAAGCGCAGGAAGGCCAGCAGTTCATCAAGGAGATCGGCGCTATCTTCGATGATGGCGACGCGTAATGTCATGATTTACCCTTTTGCTGTGGTGGGGCATCCTGGGGAAGCGTGAGCGTAAATTCGCATCCCGTCGGACCGTTTACTGCCAGCCAAAGCTCACCGCCGTGAGCCTGGATGATTTGTCGGGCGACATACAGCCCAAGACCGGTGCCAACCGGCGTCGCGGTACAGACGACGCCGCGCCGGTAACGCTCAAAAATCTGGTCAACATGATCAAGGGCAATCCCGGGCCCGTGGTCACGAATGCCGATTTCGCAGCGCTCCGCCTGCGGGCGAATGGCGATCGCAATCTCGCCGGACGGCGTGTACTTCACCGCATTGTCCAGGAGGTTGGCCAGCGCAATGCATAGCAGTGCGCTGTCGGCAAACAGCGGCGGCGAACGGGTCGTCGAGTCGACCCTGTGCCCGTCCAGCGTGATAGTCAGATAATGATTGGCCGAGAGTTCAACGACGGTGGCCGCCATGCGGATAACCGAGAGCAGATCGGCGTTTTGTTTATCCACATGCAGCGCACTGGAGGAGAGCCGGGCATCGGCCAGACAATTATCGGTTAACTGAACCAGGCGTGTGGTGGCGCGTTGCATGCGCTCCAGGCGCGGCCGTTGCGCCGGTTCCGGGGAGCACAGACGCAGGTTCTCCAGCGCGGCCTGGATAACCGAGAGCGGCGTTCGGAATTCATGTGCCACCATGCCCATAAACTGACGTTGATGAAAGCTTGCTTCGCGCTCGATCCGCAGTTCGCGCGTCAGCTGTTGTTTTTGCACCAGCCTGCGGTTTTCGGCCCGTACGCGCAGGACTGCAATAATCAGCACGGCGATGATATGTACAATCAGCGCGTACTGCCAGATGGAGTAAATCGCGTTGTGAAAGGGAATGATGCCATGGATCGATAACAGTGCCAGCGCGGTGGCAACAACATACGCCGGCGGGAGCAGCCCCAACAGGAATGTATTCCAGTCAATGGCTTTTCGTCGCCAGAGCGCCCATGAGGTCACCAGCAGCACGGGGGCGGCGACAAAGAAGATCCCCGCCTCAATTTGCATAGCCAGTCCGTAAAAGTCCAGTGGAATGCTGGCGAGGAGGAGCATATTCAAACCGATAGCCGCGACGAGTATCCGCTGTAAGCGCGGCATATTGTTCTTAAGATCAAACACCTCGCTATGCAGCCACAGCGCTGTAGCGTAACTGAGCAGCGACAGGTAGCTGATCATCGCGTCCTGGATCCGGAGAACGGCGTTGCCGAAAAACCACTCCGGGTAGCCGTGCAGAGCGGCCACCAGCGGATAGTTGAGGGAAAACAGGCAGATCCCCCACAGTAAACGGCGGCGCAATAAAACGGCGAGCCACAGAGCGACGCCGCTGGCGATCACCGCCAGGCCAAAGTAAAAGCTCCAGAATGCGGTATCCCGGGTCGCGGACTGGAGAAACTCCTGCGGCGAAGAGAGTGTGCTCAGCAGCAGCAGGGTGCTGCTACTCTGAATGCGGAACACCACGTCGTAGCCTGTCGCCGCCGGGGGCGGCGGCAAAATCAGGACGCTTTCACGATAGTCAAGATCGCTCTCCCTGGCCGATGAACGGTCGCCAAACTCTTTTTTAATCCATGGCCGCCTTGCGCTGAAGGGCGGTAGAAAACGCTGAAATGATCGATAAAGGAGGGGCCGAGCTGAAGCCAGCGCTGCTCCCCGCTGAAGTACGCCGCCGGTAACGAAGCTTTGAGCCAGTAAACTTTTGACGAGTAGCCAAATGAGGGAATGCGTTGCGCGGTAGTCAGCGCGCTCGCGGGCAAAGCGATAAATTCATCTACCGTCATCTTGCCGGTGGCGTCGGCATACCCATGGACGGGAATATCAATGCCAAACTGGCGCACCTGGGCATGAAGCGGCCCGGACATCTGGAAGAAAATAAACAGGCCGCAACACAGCCGAAAAGTGGCGCGGAGCCAGCCCGCCGCCCGAGCAGAATGAATAACAGCGCACACGTGATTCAATCACGCCCCCTTGTGGCATCTCTTACGATATGAGTTCGATTTAAATAGTCAGCGCGTTTACAACCCGCATCGCCAATCTTCCCTGATTCTAGGAAAATTCTTAGGTCCGGACGGTGAGGCATTTTGCTGACGTGCGCGAGATTATTCCAGCCTTATCTGTTATGCGCGATACTGGCCAGACCTGCGCCGCTAAAGGCAACAAACCGAATAGCGGTGGCGGCATCGGTATACCACAGCGTGGTGAACCGGAGGATACGATTTTGTGATAGTTCGATTTTGTGATAGCGGGCGGGTCTGGCGGATTAAAAAAGTTCTGCACGCTATGTCGTGAAAAACAGGTGCAGGACTTTTTAGCGATGAATGTCGGCTGACGTGTATTTAACGCGATGAATATTATTCAGCCTGAAGCAGCGGGGTTAAAAAGTGCGCCGCTTTCATGGCGCCATTCGTGGTGATGGTGTGACCGACGCCGGGTTCAAAGTAGGTATCGACATCCACGCCGAGGGCAGCGAGTTTGTGCGCGGCGTTTACGCTCTCGGTCTGACTGATGACCGGATCGTTGCTGCCGTGGACCAGCAGCGCGGGCGTGCCATAAACCGGCTGCCAGGGCTGCGGAGAGGCAAGGCGTCCGGAAAAGGAGATGACCGCGGCGAGCGGCAGATGTCCGCTGACCAGCGCATCCAACGACATAATCGCCCCCTGAGAGAAGCCCGCGAGGATCAGCCGATCTTCGTCAGGGGAAATATGATGTTTATCCATCACCTCTTCAAGGGTGCGGTTGAAGGCGCCGCGCGCGCTGGCGATACGTTCGGCGCGCGACGCTTCGCTGATGCCGTTGACGCTGAACCATTGATAACCCGGCCCCATATCAAACGCGTCAGGGCCGTCAGGCGTGGCGACCATCACCTCCGGTAGATTCTGACGCCAGAAATGGCCCAGCCCTTGTAAATCTTCGCCGCGGCTACCGACGCCGTGGAGCAAAATAATCAGTGTCTTGTTCATTGCGACTCGCTTAAAGTCCGTAGCGGCTCAGGTCTGGCCCTGCCGGTACAATACCGTTGGGGTTCAGCGCTTTAATGGAATAATAGCCCTGCTTAATATGATCGAGACTGACCGTTTCACGAATACCCGGAACTGCCAGCAGATCGCGTACATAGCGGTCAATATTGTGGTAGGCCGTCAGGGGACGGAGATTACATTTAAACAGGCCGTGGTAGGCGGCATCGAAACGAATCAGGGTCACGAACAGGCGAATATCCGCCTCGGTCAACGCCTCGCCGCACAGGTAGCTGCGGGTGGCGAGGCGCTGCTCCAGCCTATCGAGCATTGAGAAGACATCGCTTACGGCGTCCTGATAGCTCTCCTGGGTCGTGGCAAACCCGGCGCGATAGACGCCGTTGTTGAGCTGCGGATAAATTTCGGCATTGAGCCTGTCAATCTCTTCGCGCAGCGCCTGCGGGTACAGATCGATATCGTGACGGGCCAGTTCGCCAAAGCCGCTGTTCAACATCCGTACGATATCGGCAGACTCGTTGTTGACGATGGTCCCGGTGTGTTTATCCCACAGCACCGGGACCGTGGCGCGCCCGGTAAAGTGGGGATCGGCCAGGGTATACAGCTGATGAACCCATTCGGCGTTATTCAGCGTATCGCGGTTAGCGCCGGGGTAGTCGCCAAAATGCCAGCCTTCATTCAGCAGCCAGGGTTCGACGACCGATACGCTGACCACCGCCTCCAGCCCTTTGAGTTTACGGGCAATCAGTGTGCGGGAGGCCCACGGGCAAATCAGCGCGACGTACAGATGATACCGGTCGGGTTCAGCGACAAACCCGCCGTTACCGGTGATGCCGGGGGCGCCATCCGGCGTGACCCAGTGGCGAAAACTGGAGGTCTGACGCACGAAACCGCCCCGACTATCCGTTGCCTGTACCGGGTGCCAGTCGGCGGTCCATTTTCCATCGATGAGCATAGCGACCTCGTTAACGTTTTGCCGACGTTGGTTTTAAAGCATATTTACCATCCCCGGTCAGCGCCAGGACGAGCAGGCCGACAATCCACAATGCCGGGAATTCCCAGCCGCCGTTGGGGTTGGTAAAGAAGAAGCCTGCCGGGCCGTGAACGGTGAAAATCGCGCCCAATAAAATGGGGATCAGCACCACGGCGACGATACGGGTATAAATTCCCAGAATCAGGGCGATGGCGCCGAAGAATTCAACGGCCATGGTGATATAGGCCAGCCAGCCGGGAAGACCGAGCGAGACGAAAAACCTGGCGGTTCCGGCGGGGGTGAAGGCGAAAAACTTGAGACTAAAATGCGCGAGGAAAAGAATACCGAGCGCAAGGCGCATGACCAGGGCAGCATAAGGGGTGGTGCGTTGATCGAACATGGTGGAGTCCTCATTTTCAGTTGACTGAAGGACTGTACACTATTTCTTTTTTGTGGATTATCCCGTTAAAACGCGCATGTTTATTTCTATATTGGAAATAATAAGGCTTAATACTTCACCCGTTCTTGCGCGGCGGAAAAGATATCCACCAGAAAATCGATCACCACCCGTGATTTATGCGCCAGATAGCGCGCGGGCGGAAACACGGCGAACAGCGCCAGCGGCGGCGCTTCATAAGCGGCCAGCACCGGCACAACCTGGCGCTCATCCAGCGCTTTGCGGGCAATAAAAAACGGCAAGCGCGCGATCCCGAGCCCGGCGCAGGCGGCGGCAAGGCAAATTTCGGCATTGGAAAATTTCATCTTTCCGCGCACCGGCTGGGAATGCAGCTGTTGCTGCTGATCGAGAAACGGCCAGTGCCAGGGATCGCGAAAGTTAGTATCGACAATCAAATCGTGCTGGCTAAGCGCTTCCCAGCTTTGCGGTTCGCCCCGCTGGGCCAGGTATTCCGGCGAGGCAATCACCACGCTGCGCACGGGGCAAAGGCGACGGGCGAACAGGGTGCTGTCGGTTAAATTCCCGATCCGCAGGGCCAGATCGAAACCCTCATCGACAACGTTCACCAGCCGGTCGGAAAAACTGACATCCAGTTCAATATCCGGATAGTGGCGGGCAAAGGTCACCAGGTGAGGGGCCAGCTGCGTGGTGCCAAAGGTGACGGGGGCGGAGATACGCAGCTGCCCGGCAGGGGCGTTGGAGATGTTGCGAACCGAGTCGTTGAGCTCATCGAAATCAATCAATAGCTGGCGGATACGCTCATAATAGGCGAGGCCAACATCGGTTGGCGTCAGCGAGCGGGTACTGCGTCTGAGCAGGTGTACGCCAAGGTCGCTTTCGAGACGGGAGATGAGTTTTGAGGCTTGGCCGTGGCTCGTACCGCAGCGCTGTGCGGCGAGCGTAAAACTGCCCGTTTCCATTACCGCGACAAACATCCGATCGCAATCCAGCCGTTCCATTCGGGCACCCTTTTAGTGTGAAAGCGCCATTATAGCAAAGGACGGCGGAGATCCGGGCGTTTCGCGGAGAGCGACGGCTGAGCAGCCTGCCGGGGGACGCCGCCCCCGGCATCAATCAACGAAAGACGACCTGCGCCCAGCGGGCCAGACCGGCGGTGACGGAGCCAAAATCATCGCCGCCGGCGATCGGGATACCCGGCAGGTGAGCCGCCAGCGCTTTCTTAATCAGCGGAGAACGGGCGCTCCCCCCGGTCAGGTAGATCACATCCGGCGTTTCGCGGCTGTTGTCCAGCGCCAGCTGAACCTGCTCCATAATACGCGTCAGCGGCTGATTCAGCGCGGCTTCCAGCCCTTGCTGGCTGATAGCCGCGGCCAGTTCATTGCCGATAAACGGCAGTCCGGTGGTCACCTGCTCCTGCGCGGAGAGGGCGATTTTACTCTCCTCGGCACTGCGCACCAGGCGGTAGCTCAGGCGCTGGCGCCAGACTTTCAGCAGCAGCGCGACTTTATCGCCGTCGCGGGCATTGCGCAGGAGATCATTGAGCAAGCGACCGTTGGCGCTGCTGTAGAAATCGGTTTGCGCCGGTACATCGTTGATAGCGACGGCGTTCCACCACGGCAGCACCGGTAAGGCGATCCCTTTTTCCGTTTCGCCGCCCATCCCCAGCAGCGGCATCAGGCATTTAAACGCCAGGGCGATGTCGAGATCGTTCCCGCCGACGCGACAGCCGCTGTGGCCGAGTAAACTTTGCTGGCGATCGGCTTTCTGCCGCCACTGCGGCCCCATCAGCAGCAGCGAACAGTCGGTGGTGCCGCCGCCGATATCGACGACCAGCACGCGTTGTTCTTCTTTGAGCGTTGCTTCGAAATCCAGCCCGGCGGCAACCGGCTCAAACTGGAAAACAACGTCGCGGAAACCGGCGCGCTTCGCCGCGCGCTCAAGGATCCCCTGCGCCTGGGCGTTGGCGTCATCGCCGCCGAGCCCCTGGAAGTTGATCGGTCGGCCAATCACCGCCTGGTCAATGGTTTCCGGCAACTGCGTCTGCGCCTGCTGCTTAATATGCAGCATCATGGCGCACACCAGATCTTCAAACAGCGCGACCTGCTGCGGCTTCAGGCCGCTGGCGCCGAGGAACGATTTCGGGGATTTAACGAAGTACACTTCTTGCGGATCGTCGACATATTGATGCAGCGAGGCCAGACCAAACTGGACGCTGTTGTCGAGGACGTCGATGTCTTCATCGCGGTTATAGTTGATGGCGCGACGCAGCAACGCCTGGTTTTCATCGCCGTTGGTCGGCACGTCATGATGGCGATAGAGCCATTCGCTGACCGCTTCGCGGGTCGGCGCCGACAGCATTGACGGCAGCAGCTTGCTGCCGTTTTCCAGCGTTAACAAGTGCGGAAGATTATCGCGCATTACGGCAACCGAGCAGTTGGCGGTGCCGTAGTCAAAACCAATAAACATGACCTGAAAAATCCCCATGCCAGTGAAGAAGGGGGGCGACTTTAGCGGATTGCCGCCACGGCGACAACAGGAATTTAAAAGCAAGGTAGCCCGGGCGTGGAGGGTCTATCATTGAGGCAATTAAAGAAGGAGAAATGATGACGCTGTTACCCTGGCACTCCCCCTACGACCCGCAATGGATATTCGGTTTTCTACGCGCCCGTGCGGTGGCAGGTATTGAAACGTTCAGCGAGGAGCGTTACACCCGCAGTTTTTCCCTGGCGGGCCATCGCGGCCTGATCACGGTTGAGCCCGATCTGGCGGCGCAGGGATTACGCGTGACCTTATCTGAGGGCCTGCTGCCGGTGGCCGCTGCATGCCACGCCCGGGTGGCGCGCCTGTTTGATTTAGCCTGCGACCCGCATCAGGTGGCCCGGACGCTGGGCGCGCTGGCCAGCGCGCGTCCGGGGCTGCGCCTGCCGGGATCGCTGGATGCCTTTGAGCAAGGGGTGCGCGCGATACTGGGGCAGCTGGTCAGCGTGGCGATGGCGGCGAAGCTGACGGCAAAAGTGGCGGCGGCTTACGGCGAACCGCTGGCGGAGGCGCCGGAATACAGACTCTTTCCGCAACCGCACACTCTGGCGCAAGCGGATCCGTTAGCGCTTAAAGCCGTGGGCATGTCGCGGCAACGCGCTGAGGCCCTTATCTATCTGGCGCAGGCGGCGGTTGATGGTCAGTTGCCGCTGGAGGCGCCGGACGACATTGAGGCGGCGATCAAACAGCTGCAAACGCTGCCCGGTATCGGCCGCTGGACCGCCAGCTATTTTGCCCTGCGCGGCTGGCAGGCGAAGGACATTTTTCTGGCGGATGATTACCTGATTAAGCAGCGGTTCAGCGGTATGACTCCGGCGCGTATTGCGCGTTACGCCAGCCGCTGGCAGCCGTGGCGTTCTTATGCGCTGTTGCATATCTGGTATAGCGAAGGATGGGCGCCGACTGAGGAATAGCCATGCGGGGCGCATATCACTGGTATCGACGCGCTGAAATCCCTATAATTGCCGCGTTTGACGGTCAAACGTCACCCTTCCAATACATGAAATTATTCGAGATGCGTCTCAAAACTGTTAGCGTTTTGAACAAACCCCACAGGGGCGAGGCGGCAAGCCGGGTCACGCGGGGGCAGCTCGAAGGGTTATGTGTATATACATCCAGGTTAATCAGGTCGCAAAAAAGTTATGACTGATACGTCTCATCAGTGCGTCATTATTGGTATCGCCGGCGCATCGGCTTCGGGAAAAAGTCTTATCGCCAGCACGCTGTATCGCGAATTGCGTGAACAGGTTGGTGATGAACATATTGGCGTTATTCCGGAAGACAGCTACTACAAAGATCAAAGTCATTTGTCGATGGAAGAGCGTGTTAAAACGAACTATGACCATCCCAGCTCGATGGATCACAGTTTACTGCTTCAGCATTTGCAGATGTTGAAAAGCGGCCAGCCGATTGAATTACCGGTCTACAGCTACGTTGAACATACGCGTATGCCGGAAACTATCCATATCGAACCCAAAAAAGTGATCATCCTCGAAGGGATTTTACTGCTGACCGATGTTCGCCTGCGCAATGAGCTGAACTTCTCTATCTTTGTTGATACGCCGCTGGATATCTGCCTGATGCGCCGCATCAAGCGCGATGTGAATGAACGCGGGCGCTCGATGGATTCGGTGATGGCGCAATATCAGAAAACGGTTCGTCCGATGTTCCTGCAGTTTATTGACCCTTCCAAGCAGTATGCCGACATTATTGTGCCTCGCGGCGGTAAAAACCGCATCGCGATTGATATTCTGAAGGCGAAAATCAGTCAGTTCTTTGAATAACACAGACGAATTGTGTAACGTGCAAAGAGAACCCAAATTGCCCTTAACCCCGGAAGGTGTGGGGGCGCGATGCCATAAAAGGAGAGAGCTCATGCGTCTGTGCGACCGAGATATAGAAGCCTGGTTGGATGAGGGGCGGCTATCTATCAGCCCGCGCCCGCCCGTTGAACGTATTAACGGCGCGACCGTAGACGTCCGGCTGGGGAATAAATTTCGCACGTTTCGCGGCCACACGGCGCCCTTTATCGACCTGAGCGGGCCAAAAGCGGAAGTGACCGCGGCGCTGGATCGGGTGATGAGCGAAGAGATCGTGCTGCCGGAAGGCGAAGCCTTCTATCTGCATCCGGGAGAGCTGGCGCTGGCGGTGACCTACGAGTCGGTGACGCTGCCGGCCGATCTGGTTGGCTGGCTGGACGGTCGTTCCTCGCTGGCGCGTCTGGGATTGATGGTGCACGTCACCGCTCACCGTATCGATCCTGGCTGGTCAGGCTGCATCGTGCTTGAGTTCTTTAACTCCGGCAAGCTGCCGCTGGCGCTGCGTCCGGGGATGCCGATCGGCGCATTGAGTTTTGAACCGCTGTCAGGCCCTGCGGCACGGCCCTATAACCGCCGTGAAGACGCCAAATATCGCGACCAGCAGGGTGCGGTGGCGAGTCGAATCGACAAGGATTGATAACGTAAGCGGTGTACTGAGGGTGCCATGAGACGAATTCTGACGACGCTGATGATCTTGCTGGCGGTGGTTGTCGCCGGGCTGACCGCGTTGGTATTGCTGGTTAATCCCAACGATTTTCGCGCCTATATGGTGCATAAGGTGGCGGAACGTAGCGGTTATCAGCTTGAACTCGATGGCCCGTTGCGCTGGCACGTCTGGCCGCAGCTGAGTATTCTTTCCGGGCGCATGACGCTGACGGCGCCGGGCGCCGCTGAACCGGTGGTGCGTGCGGATAATATGCGTCTTGATGTCGCCCTGCTGCCGCTGATTTCCCATCAGCTGCAGGTCAAACAGGTGATGCTCAAGGGCGCGGTGATTCAACTGACGCCGAAGACCGAAGCGGTACGCAGTCAGGATGCGCCGGTGGTTCCTCACGACAGTACGCTGCCGCTGGTGGTGGATGACAGCGGCTGGTCCTACGATGTGCGGCAGCTGCAGGTGGTGGACAGCGTCCTCTTTTTCCAGCATGAAGATGGCGAGCAGGTGACGGTACGCGATATTCGTCTGCAGATGGATCAGGATGAACATCAGCACGCGACGCTCGATTTTTCCGGACGCATCAACCGCGACCAGCGCGATCTGGCGCTCTCTTTCTCCGCCGAGGTGCAGGGCGGCGACTATCCGCACTCTTTGCAGGCTGACATCTCGCAACTTAACTGGCAGCTGCGCGGCGCTGAGCTGCCGGCTGACGGCGTGAGCGGGCAGGGCAGTTTGCAGGCGAACTGGCAGGAAGATGGGAAAAAGCTGAGCTTCGATAACCTCAATCTGACGGCGAACGGCAGCACGATTGCCGGCAACGCCAGCGTGATTTTAGGCGACCGGGCCGACTGGAATCTCAATCTTCATGCCACCACTCTTGACCTCGACAATCTGCTGACGCACGGCTTGCCGGCGACGGATTCTGGCGCCAGCCAGCAGGGGCAAGGTCAGCCGAGGCCATTGCGCCCGGTGATTGCCGACAGCGATATCCAGGCAGATTACACTAGCCTGCGGGGATTTACCGCCCATCTGTCGCTGACGGCCGACCAGCTTCAGTGGCGCGGGATGACCTTTACCCAGGTGAAAAGCGACATCAGCAACCAGCTTGGACTGCTGACGATCAATCAGCTTCAGGGCAAGCTGGATGGCGGGCTGATATCGTTGCCCGGCACCCTCGACGCGCGCGGGGAGACTTCGCAGGCCTCTTTCCAGCCGAAGCTGGATAACGTTGAGATCGCCACCATCGTGAAAGCGTTTAACTATTCGCTCAATCTGACCGGTAAGCTCTCCTTAACCGGGGATTTCTCCGGCAAAAGAATTGATGCCGACGATTTCCACCGTCACTGGCAAGGGGATGCGCAGATACAGATGGCGAATCCTCGTACCGAAGGGCTGAACTTCCAGCAGCTGGTGCAGCAGGCCGTTGAGCGCAGCACCAATGTGCAGGCGCAGGAAAATTACGATAACGCCACCCGCCTGGATTCTCTGAGCAGCGAGCTGCAGCTGGCGCAGGGGCAGGTCACGTTGCAAAGCCTGCAGGGGCAATCAGATTTGATGGCGCTGACCGGGCAGGGCGACCTGAATTTGCTGGACGAAGAGTGCGATATGCGCTTTAACGTGCGCGTGCTGGGCGGCTGGAAAGGCGAAAGCAAGCTTATCGACAGACTCAAACAGACCTCGATTCCGCTGCGTATCTACGGCAAATGGCAAACGCTGAGCTATAGCCTGCAGGTCGACCAGTTGCTGCGTAAGCAGTTGCAGGATGAGGCCAGACAGCGGCTTAACGACTGGATTGAGCGCAATAAAAATACCCAGGACGGGAAAGACGTGAAGAAGCTGCTTGAGAAACGTTAACCACGGTGCGACTTGCCGGGCCAACGATTGACCCGGTACGACCCGCCCGACCCGGATTGCGGCGCTAACGCCTTATCCGGGCTACCAGGCTTCCGACCCGTAGCCCCGGTAAGCGCAGCGCCACCGGGGAGAGCAGCGGGGCTCGCCACGATTGACCTCGGTGCGACCCGCCGACCCGGATTACGGCGCTAACGCCTTATCCGGGCTACCAGGCTTCCGACCCGTAGCCCCGGTAAGCGCAGCGCCACCGGGGAGAGCAGCGGGGCTCGCCACGATTGACCACGGTGCGACCCGCCCGACCCGGATCGCGACGCTAACGCCTTATCCGGGCTACCAGGCTTCCGACCCGTAGCCCCGGTAAGCGCAGCGCCACCGGGGGAGCGCGACAGAGCCGTAGGGGAGAGCAACAGGCGGGGTTCACACTTCGTAACTCAGCTCATCGTCCCGCGGCGGCGGCGGGATAATCTGCACTTTCTGCACCCGGTGACTCTCGACCTGCAACGTTCGTACGATGTAGTCGCCAATTTTCACCTCTTCGCCCGCTTCAGGGACATGCTGCAGATTCTCCATCAACAGACCGGCAATCGTGTGATACTCGCGCTTATCATCGAGCGGCAGGGGAATGTACTGCACTAAATCTTCCAGCGGCATGTGCCCATTGGCGGTCCAGCTACCGTCAGGGTTTTTCGCGATATTGTGGCGGGCATCAATCTCTTCAGCCTCGTTGGGTAAATTGCCGGCGATGGTTTCCATGACATCGCTCAACGTCACCACCCCCTCAACGGAACCAAACTCATCCACCACGAAGGCAAAATGGGTCCTGGCATGGCGGAATTGCTCCAGCGCTGACAACAGAGGCAGCGTCTCAGGGAACACCAGCGGCTGCCGGAGCAGAACGCGCAGGTCGAGCGGTTCGTGGCGCAGCGATTGCTGTAGCAGGTCGATAACGTGAACCACGCCAAGCAGATCCTCATCATCATTTCCGCCGGTGACGACCAGCCGGGTATGCTGATTTTTCTCCAGCAGCGCGCGGATTTCATTTTCCGGCGCGCTAAGATCAATATGCTCGATATCATGGCGCGAGGTCATAATACTGCTGACGGTGCGCTGGTTGAGATTCAGCACCCGGCCAATCATCCGGCGTTCCTGGGGGTTGAACAGCGGATTATCGACCTGGCTGTCAATGAGTGCGGCGGTATCGCTACTGAGTTCGGCGGTTTCTTTATGCCCGCTGAGTAAATTCATCACCGCTTCGGTTGTCCGCTGGCGGAGCGTGAGGTTCGCGGAGAGGAAGCGACGGCGGTTGAACAGCGCCAGCTGGTTCAGCGACTCAATGATGACCGAGAAGCCAATGGCCGCATACAGATAACCTTTCGGGATGGGGAAGCCAAACCCTTCGGCAATCAGGCTGAAACCAATCATCAGCAGGAAGCTCAGACAGAGAATAGCGATAGTCGGGTGGCTGTTGACAAACCGCGTCAGCGCTTTGCTGGCGAGCAGCATCAAACTCATGGCAATAACCACGGCCGCCATCATCACCGCCAGATGGTCCACCATGCCTACGGCGGTGATCACCGAGTCGAGGGAGAAGATAGCATCCAGCACCACAATCTGAGCGACCACGCCCCAGAACCTCGCCCCCTTGCGCTGAACCGGATTATCGCTGTCTTTACCCTCCAGCCGTTCATTCAGCTCAACGGTGGCTTTAAACAACAGGAATAACCCGCCAAACAACATAATCAAATCACGTGCGCTAAAGCTGAGGTCGTGGTAGGTGAACAGCGGCCTGGTCAGGGTGACCAGCCAGGATATCGAGGCGAGCAGCAGCAGACGCATCAGCATCGCCAGCATCAGGCCAATCACCCGCGCGCGATCGCGCTGGGCCGGGGGGAGCTTTTCCGCCAGGATTGCGATAAAAACGAGGTTATCAATACCGAGAACCAGCTCTATAACCACCAGCGTTATGAGACCGGCCCAAATTGAGGGGTCGGCAATCCATTCCATCATTAGTTAAAACCTATACTACCTGAGAGTGCCATCCGTCGATCATGGATAAGCGACGGTTAAATTGCAATATATTCTCACCTTATGTCGTCGAGAGAAGCGGGAGAATGTCCCGGCTCGCGATATTAAACTGCATGAATTATAGACGTGCGCGATTATTTTTTATGCGAATAAGCTTATTAGGAAAAAGTATGGCAGCGAACAACTGAATATAAATATTGCAAATATTGTACTGGATCAATAATGCCTGGTTATTGCCCTCTCTGGACGAATAGCAGTATGAAAATCAGACGCCATCAGGAGCAGGGTGACAAACACCGTATTCAATCAACAAATCCTCGCTATCCAGCTTTTCATACTACTGAATGTCGTGGCTTGCAAAATATTTTGTTTAATCAGAGGATGCCAGTAGCTTTAAATGAGGTGTAAAACCCAGGGCCGAGGGAAGGCATGATGGGCGCAGCGGAAAGCTTCCCGCGCTATTTTCTAGCGAAAATAGCGGCAATCATTATTTTTATGAATTATGGCCGGGTGTTCATGAGAATAACCCCTCTTTTTTCTGCATTTTACGCAGTATTCAATAGCGCCCTCCGTAGCGTCCTCTGCCGGGAAAGTAGAGAGAAGTCCTGCAAGTTGTACGAAAACAGAAGAAAGTCCTGATGCAGCGTAGAAGATGACGCCAGTTTCATGAGAAATTTCTTAAACCACTCTGTCGGACCTAGGCTGTGTCCCTTAATCGTCTGAGCTATAGTAACCATCTGTTTCTACAACATATTGAACTATGGCCCGCTACGACCTTCCCGATGAAGCATGGGATATCATCCAGCCTTTACTGCCCGCTCAACCTGCAACACCACGGGCCGGACGCCCATGGGCGGAGCATCGTATGATCATCAATGGCATGTTCTGGGTGTTGTGCTCTGGTGCCCCATGGCGTGATTTACCTGAACGATACGGCCCATGGAAAACCGTATATAACCGCTTTAACCGGTGGTCTAAGTCGGGTGTGATTAATATTATTTTCAACAGGTTGCTTTCTTCTCTTGATGCTCACGGCCTCGTTGACTGGTCAGCTACTGCGCTGGATGGCAGCAATATCCGGGCACTCAGGTGCGCCGCCGGCGCGCAAAAAAACATCCCGATATCGCCGGAGATCATGGGCTGGGTCGCTCTCGCGGTGGTTTTGGCACCAAAATCCATATGGCGACGGATGCAGGCGGTCTCCCGTTAAATATCGTGCTGAGTCCCGGACAGGCTCACGAAAGCCAGTTCGCATTACGCCTTCTGGACGGAATTGGTGTTCAGCGCCAGAACGGCAGCATGAAACGTCGTGGTTATGCGGTGCTGGCTGACAAAGCCTACTCAGGACATGCGCTTCGCAATGAGCTGAAACGAAAAGGGATAAAAGTGGTTATCCCGCGGAAATCTAATGAAAAAATGGCAGCAGATGGTCGTTCACAGCTTGATCGTGATGCTTATCGTAATCGCAACGTTGTTGAGCGGTGTTTTGGCTGTCTGAAAGAATACCGTCGCATTGCCACGCGTTACGACAAAACGGCGAGGAATTATCTGTCGATGGTGAAACTGGGTTGCATTAGACTGTTTTACAAAAAATTATGCAATGAAGGGACACAGCCTAATACTTTGGGTGTATTCTTTGAAGAAATATGTCGTTTCGGAATTTTGCAGGACGTCGGACTGAGAGCAAAAGGGAAATATCACAGATTGATACCAGGGGAACCTGTAATCGGGCGGGTATCGAAGATTTATCACTATATAGGTGGATATGAGAATGGCGAGTTTGAAAGCAGTTATTCCGGTAGCCGGATTGGGGATGCATATGTTGCCGGCCACCAAGGCGATTCCGAAGGAGATGTTGCCAATCGTTGATAAGCCGATGGTTCAGTATATCGTCGACGAGGTTGTGGCTGCAGGAATCAAGGAGATTGTACTGGTTACCCACTCTTCTAAGAATGCCGTGGAAAACCATTTCGATACCTCCTATGAACTGGAAGCGCTGCTTGAGCAGCGCGTCAAACGTCAGTTGCTGGCTGAGGTACAGGCAATCTGCCCGCCGGGTGTGACCATTATGAACGTACGTCAGGCGCAGCCGCTTGGATTGGGACACTCTATTCTCTGCGCGCACCCGATCATAGGGGATAACCCGTTCGTTGTCGTGCTGCCGGACATCGTACTGGACGATGCCAGCGCTGACCCGCTGCGTTATAACCTTGCAGCCATGGTAGCCCGCTTTAACGAAACCGGGCGTAGCCAGGTGCTGGCCAAGAGAATGGAAGGCGACCTGTCCGAGTACTCCGTGATCCAGACCAAAGAGCTGCTGAACGTGGAAGGACAGGTTGGTCGGATCGTTGAGTTTATTGAGAAGCCTGATGAGCCGCAGACGCTGGATTCCGATCTAATGGCCGTAGGACGCTATGTTCTTTCCGCCGATGTGTGGCCCGAGCTGGAGCGCACTCAACCTGGCGCATGGGGCCGTATTCAACTGACCGATGCGATCGCTGAGCTGGCGAAGAAGCAGCCTGTGGACGCGATGTTAATGACGGGCGAAAGTTACGACTGCGGGAAAAAAATGGGTTATATGCAGGCCTTCGTAAACTACGGGCTGCGTAACCATAAAGAAGGCGCAAAATTCCGCGAAAGCATTAAGAATTTGCTGAGATAATTAGTCTGCGACGGATTTAAGTCGTGTGAAAATGTAGGGTTTACAGAAGTATGAGACATAAAATAATTATGTCACATGCTTCTGTAGACAAGGATGTTGATTAAAAAAGAATGTTTTTTAAGAACTAATCTATAAAAATCATATGGTTGTAGTCCTTTCATGCGATAAGATTAATGTATAAACAGAAAGCGATTTCAGAGACATCTGGTTGTTGTGCGGGCCTGCTGATGATGCAATGTTCGCAGTAGCATAAAATTATGTTTTCCAATAACCACTTAGTAGGAAAATTCTTAATAAAATATGTATAATGGGTGTTGTCATAAAAAAATAAAGCTTGACTGAGAACATGCTTACGCATTAAACAACAGTCATGCATGCATAAGAATGTGAAGTATTGGATGTGTGTGCCCATACCAACGTCATGGAAAAAGCGCTGCAAACTGGAGAAATCGTCAAAGGATGAAAAATAAATGAATTGGCAGTGGGTCTCTTTTTTTGGTGATAGTACCGTGCTGTTACCCAGTGCGGCAGCAGTGTTCATGGTTTTGTTTCTGCGCAGGCCTTCCAGACAGATTGCTTGGCAGTGGGGATTGCTGTTTGGTATCACCGGCGCCATCGTCAGCGCATCAAAACTGGCTTTTATGGGCTGGGGAATAGGCATACGCGAACTTGATTTCACTGGTTTTAGCGGGCATACCGCTTTGTCTACGGCCTTCTGGCCCATTTTCTTATGGCTGCTTTGTGCTCGCGGTCGTGCTGCTTTACGTCGGACCGCGATTGTGATGGGGTATTTGCTGGCTGGCCTCGTGGGGTATTCCCGTCTGGCGGTTCATGTGCACTCCTCATTTGAAGTGATTGCCGGGCTGTTGCTTGGCGTCTGTGGCAGTACGCTGTTTTTGCTGCTGCAGCGGAATTCGTCACAGGTGGTTAATGCGAAGCTCTCATGGGGCGGGGTGCTGAGTCTGATTATTATCCCCGTCGTGCTGCTAAATACCGGGGTTAAAGCGCCAACGCAGTCTCTGCTGGGTGAAATTGCCGTCAAGTTTGGCCCGGTGGAAAAGCCCTTTACCCGGGCGGATTTGCATAAGCATCTTTACTGAGTGTACTGCTGATGCTGAATGATGCCAGAAAGAATAATGAAACTAATCTTGCCTCGGCATATTCATATGTGTGCAATAAATAGTTGTTACTACATTATGAAAAATATTTTAGCTAGCACCGCAATAATGAGACTGAGAACTATCCACAGTGGAAAAGAAATGTCATGCTCATGAATATAAATTATGTTTGTCAAGTATAAAAATTAATAAAAGGTGTTAATTCTTGTGGTTGACGGAGGTAATACAAGTCAGTCGTGATGATTAATGTTATCGAGTTAAATTGCTGTTAAAAAAACAGCAGGTTGCGTTTTATCGATGCCTGGCTAATTTTCGCAGGTCCGGCGAGATATTGCTTTGAGGAGTATTAACTTGTCGGGCGAGTAAAATTTAGCTGTTTTTATAAGCGAGTGGTTGTTATTTTTGCTCCCGTTTTTGGGGAGCGCCTCTTAAACTTAATGCCGCTAAAATATTGTCATTGGATAATAATAATCAAGCAGCTACTGACGGGTATAAATGAAGTACAGTGCATTGGTAGCTGTTAAGCCAAGGGCGGTAGCGTACCGAAAATATCAGTCTTAATATATAACTCAGCTTAGTTTAGACCTGTCTGCCAAAAAAGTCCGTATAACCGGCAGTACTGGCTTTGCGCTTCACCGGTACCCGTTCATTAGTGGTGGAAAAATCAACAAGCGGTTATGGCTAGAAATTTTCTCTCTGGCGATGTACGACCTGCTTTTATTTTTGTGTGTTAAGTTGTTTTTATTTTATTTGTTTTTTGATAGATGCTGTACTATTGTCATAAATAATAATTTCGCTATCGGGTGGTCATGTCTTCGATAAACAAAGTGTCGAAGAAGCAGCAACCGGATACGTTCTTCATGGCAAAATAAAATAATAAGAAGGCAATAAATTAGTGTCTGTTAGTGTATTGATAGCTGTTGAGTCAAGGGCGGTAGCTTGAAAAAAACTGTTATTTTGAATGCTAAATAGCACACCGTTCTACAACGTTTATTCCTCCCCATTGCTTTATTTTTGTTTGATTTTTATATGCCAGAGGTATCTGTTTTCCGTTGTATCACGAACTGGCTATATAAATTGTAATATTCTGTCGTTTGCTCAGTTGGACAATACCGAATAATGCGACTGTTAATTTTGGATTGCTCCTGGTTTTAATATTATAGCAGGTGGTGCATAAACTGGCGACGATGAGTATTTTCCTTGGCATTCCCCAGTAATCGTGCAATACGTACGAGCGCGGGGTTAAAATGGACCTTGCATAATGATAAAAGTTGCTCATATTGCGTTGACGTTGGGTTTGTTTTCCACATTAAGTACCCAGGTTGCTGCCTCAGGTTTAGTGCTTAATGACAATGATCTGCGTAACGATTTGGCCTGGCTGTCTGACCGGGGAGTTATTAACCTGAGTTTGTCTACCTGGCCACTGAGTCAGGAAGAGATTACGCGGGCGCTGGGAAAAGCCAGACCTTCATACTCCTCTGAGCAAGCTGTTCTTGCGCGTATCAATCAGCGGTTGTCAGTGTTAAAAGCCGATGTCCGCGTTACCGGTTATACCTCTACCGATAGGTCTGGCGCACCGCAGGGGTTTGGGCAAACCACAGCGGCAGAACATTCACTGGGTCTGGCGCTCAGTGGCTGCGGCGAGTGGTGGGATTTGCACTTGAAGGGTAATGTGGAAGCAAAGGAGCAGATCGGTAATGGCTCACGTTTTAATGCTAATGGCGCATATGGCGCGGTAAAATTCTGGAATCAGTGGCTCTCTTTTGGCCAGATGCCTCAGTGGTGGGGGCCTGGTTATGAGGGAAGTCTGATACGCGGCGATGCAATGCGACCAATGACCGGTGTTCTGATGCAGCGTGCTGAGCAGACCGCACCAGAAACCTGGTGGATGAACTGGGTGGGTCCATGGCAATACCAGATTTCCGCCAGTCAGATGAATCAGTATACTGCGGTTCCACATACCAAAATTATCGGCGCTCGTTTGACCTTCTCGCCATTCCAGTCACTGGAGCTTGGGGCTTCACGTATTATGCAATGGGGAGGTGAAGGGCGTCCGCACTCATTAAGCAATTTCTGGGATGGCTTTGTCGGAAATGATAATACTGCACCTGACGATCCCGACGAACCGGGAAATCAGTTGGCGGGGGTTGACTTTAAATACAAACTTGAACCGACTCTCGGATGGCCTGTCAGTTTCTATGGTCAAGTTATAGGTGAGGATGAAGCCGGTCACTTACCATCATCAAATATGTACATCGGCGGCGTGGAAGGCCATCATGCACTGGGTAAAGATGCGGTGAATTGGTATTTTGAGGCGCATGATACCCGAACTGGCATGGGGCGCACTGATTACAGTTATACCCATCATATTTATAAAGATGGTTACTATCAGCAGGGTTATCCATTGGGTGATGCTATCGGTGGCGACGGACGATTGTTTGCCAGTAAGGCTGAGTTAGTCACTGAGGACGACCAGCGCTGGAGCGTGCGGGTATTCTACGCAAAAGTTAATCCAGAGAATCAGCGCATCAACCGCGCTTTTCCACAAGCGGATACACTAAAAGGCGTACAATTCGGCTGGGGAAGCGATATTTACAAATCCGTTCGTCTTAACGTGGCAAGTTGGTATACGGATGCCGCACATAATCAAGGGAATGATGTTGGCGTTAGCATGGCGGTTGACATTCCGCTAAACCTTTAATCATCAACGTGACTTGATTTTTTGGATGTCGGCGGCTGGCTGGGCACCTGAATAAAGAAACTGGTTGGTGATATCAGGGAAGAGTTTTGGCTAAGTGAAAGCGTTACCTGCAGTCAACTAATAGCTGGACTATTTTCGTGTGAGCTAATAATAATTCACCAACCGTCATCATGAGTATTGGCGACTTATTGATATTAATCAGTAAGTCTGTCTGGACTCCCTTTAAGGGGGCTCAGACGTAAAGATCTCGGTATGCAAATATTCAGTTAAAGGAGGGGGCCATCATAACTTAACTCTGACCGATGGGAGGTTCGCACTCTCCGTTGAATTAGTTGCTTTCGTATAAAGCCATGTGTAGTAAAAATATGCAGACGGACAAACGATACCGCTTTTTGTATCGTTGTCTGTAATAACATTCTACTGAGACAGGCGCCGGGCCTCTCTCAATGTGAGATAAAAACAGGCTTAAGAGCAAGTAAAATTGTCAGTAATCTTAACCTTTAACTAATGAATTAAATTAATGAAAAAAAACTTACTAAAATTCATAACTACAGTCGGTTTCCTGGGATTGTTGAGCGGCTGTACGGTCGTTCCTGGTCAGGGTATCAATAGCCTGCGTAAAAACGTTGTGGAGCTTCCCGATAGCAATTATGACTGGGATAAAATGGTCAATGTCTATGCGATGACTCCAGGGCTGATTGAACAATTGCGTCCTGCATCAGTTATAGCGAGGCCGAACCCACATTTAGATAGTTTGCTGAGTTCTTACCAGTACCGGATTGGCACGGGTGATGTGTTGATGATTACTGTGTATGACCATCCGGAACTTACCACGCCTGCGGGTACCTATCGCAGTGCCAGCGATACGGGTAACTGGGTAGGTTCAGATGGCAGCATCTTCTATCCTTATATTGGCAAAGTGCAGGTCAAGGGAAAAACGCTAGATCAGGTTCGCGTTGAAATCTCCAACAGACTGTCAACATTTATCCAGAGTCCGCAGGTCGATGTCAGCGTCGCTGCTTTCCGTTCGCAAAAAGTCTATGTGACTGGTGAAGTGGCAAAATCAGGCCAACAGCCGATTACCAACGTTCCTCTGACCGTCATTGATGCGATTAACGCAGCGGGCGGTTTATCGGCGGAAGCCGACTGGCGTAATGTTGTACTGACGCATGACGGTAAAGATCGTGTGATATCTCTGCAGGCATTGATGCAGAAGGGAGACCTGACGCAGAACCACTTGCTGTATCCTGGCGATATCCTTTTTGTTCCGCGTAATGATGATCAGAAAGTGTTTGTAATGGGTGAAGTTGGCGTGCAGCGAACGCTTAAAATGGATCGTAGCGGCATGACATTGGCGGAAGCCATGGGGAATGCGCAGGGAATGAATCAGGCATATGCTGACGCTTCCGGTATATTTGTCATTCGCCAGATAGCCAAAGACAAGGATGGCCGCATTGCGAATATTTATCAGTTGAATGCAAAAGATGCATCAACGATGGTGCTGTCCACCGAATTCCAGTTACAACCTTATGATATCGTATATGTGACAGCTGTACCGCTGGTGCGCTGGAACCGTGTTATCGCACAGCTGCTGCCAACAATTAGTGGTGTACATGACATGACAGAAGCGGCTCGGTATATTAAACAATGGGATTAGTTATTAATGTTTAATTCTATTTTAGTCGTATGCACAGGTAATATATGCCGTTCCCCGATAGGGGAACGTTTGTTACAAAAAGAATTTCCGGGGAAAAAAGTTGACTCTGCCGGTATTGACGCGTTGGTTGATCATCCCGCAGATCAATCATCAGTAGAGGTAGCAGAGAGGCATGATTTGTCGCTTGCCGGGCATAAAGCCCGGCAATTGAGTAGGAGAATGCTTAATAATTATGATCTTATTTTAGCCATGGATAAGTCACACATTGACTTTATAGACCGTTTAGCGCCGGAAGTTCGGGGAAAAACGATGCTATATGGCCACTGGCTGGGGGGAAAAGAAATTCCGGACCCGTACAGGAAAAGCCAGGATGTCTATGATATTGTGTGGCAGCTTATAGAGCAGGCCAGCAAAGGCTGGACAACAAGATTGTAACCAGCTGCCGAAGTGACTTAAATTAATCAGCGCCCTATTTTTGATAACCATACAGTCACTTCTTTTTCGTCCGAAGCATGTCCTCATGTAACATTTTTCTGTTAAACATCTACAGAAAATATGGTCGTGTTCCCTGATATTTTTCTTCCGCAGTTAAAATGTATCGGCACATTATTAACGGGTGACAGTCTATAACCTGGTCATCTCAGTATCTATGAAGCGTAACGTCACGTAACAACCATTGAACTGGCATATGCCACATCGTGACGCGCCAATCACGGACAGTGAAGATAGATAACATACTATGTGTATTACTACGGGCTACGGGATTTATTTCGTGTAAGAGAGAATACTTTGCCTGATACTCTCGAATGCAGAGAATATTGATCTCTTTCAGATCCTACAATTAAGATAAATGTCAATGCGTTGATATATTATATGCTTCCATTACAAACTGTAATTGAGTCATTTATCATTGATACTCGATTTATTGTATAAACACATCACGTAGGGTAGCGAATGAAATTTTGTATAGTTATTCCCACTTATAATGGTGGCGATTTATGGGCAGAAACTGTATCCAGTTTAAGCAAATATGGCCCAAATGCAGCTGATGTGTATATTATTGATTCAAACAGCAGTGATCAAACAGTCAACCTCGCGAAAAGCGTAGGATTTAATGTAAAAGTTATTGATAAGTCGAGCTTTAACCACGGTGGCACACGTAATGAAATGGCTTTATCATTGAAAGATAAATATGATATCGCTATTTTCTTAACTCAGGATGCGATACCGGAAGAAGGATTTTGCGAGGCGATTATAGCGTCATTTTCTGATGACAAGGTTGCCTGCTCATATGGCAGACAATTACCACATACTAATGCGAATGTGTTGGCAATACATGCCCGAAATTTTAATTATCCTGCTACAAGTCACTGTTATTCAATGCAAGATGCCAATAGCGTAGGATTAAAAACAGTCTTTACATCAAACTCTTTTGCCGCGTATCGATTAAGTATTTTTGACATGATTGGGGGGTTTCCTACACGTACAATACTAAGTGAAGATATGTACTTCGCAGCGCAAGCAGTGATTACAGGCTATAAAGTCGCGTATGTATCTGAAGCCAGAGTCAGACATTCCCATAATTATTCAGTAATGGAAGAGTTTAAGAGATACTTTGATATCGGGGTATTTCATTGTGAGCAGCCATGGATTCGCGATAAATTTGGCGGAGCGGGGGGGGAAGGTAAAAAATTTATTATTTCAGAGTTGATGTATTTATTAAAAATGAGCCCTCTTGCAATTCCACGCGCCTGTATTAGCAATATGGCAAAAATCTCAGGCTATAAAGCAGGGCAGAATTATAAGAAATTACCTGAATCGTTGGTGAGAAAATTCAGTATGCACAAACGATACTGGATGTAACAGGTTGCACATGTCATAAAGTTAAGCGTGTTGCATATTGCTTGTAGTTATAATCAAGAGTGTCTTGCCAGGTAAGGCCAGGTAAGAATTTTACTACCTGATATGCGAAATGGGCAATAAAGCCTCTTACATATGTTAGTTGTGTAGTGTGCAGAGCGCTGAGATACGCCACTTCGCTTATCGGCATGCATGCTGTTTCTAACACTTCTCAATGCTGATTGTGGCAAAGCTCTTTATTTTTACCGATGTCATGGATTGACAGGTGTTACATCCAAATGGTTCACGGGGATGATGTAAGTGAATGCCGGAGCGGTTTTTGTTAGTCTCTAAGTCGTATAAATATTAATTAAATGCTGAAGCCACTGCTGATTTTAATTTTAGGTTCTTCAGTAATTTTTCTATGCTATCTGGTTTACGATATGATTATCGTAAATAACCAACACAACAAAAGTGACTGTCATGACATCTAAAATGAACTATGGCCTTCTGAGTTTTAAATATATAAAGAAATTTACTGCGGACGTTATATATTAAATTCAACTAATCCGAGACATCACTAAATTATGAAAGGTTACGTTAACTTTAACAGATCAAAAACCAATGCATCTTTGATTTCAGTTATTCAGCGTATTGCTGACATGACCTCAACATTTTTTTCCGGCTACTTAACCTGTATTTTCTTTGATGTTAGTTTTTATTACCAACCACTCATTATCTCATTTGTCCTGATGACCTATTTTCAGTTGATTGGCGGGATAACTGATTTTTATCGTTCGTGGCGTGGAGTCAATTTTTCAACTGAGTTAATCTTTACTTTCCAAAACTGGGGGCTGGCAATACTACTGGCCATCGGCACTTGCTTTCTTATCAGTAGTTTCAATATTCCCCCTTTGTTTTTTGTTGGCTGGCTTTTAACCTTTATTGTTCTTGATCTGGTCATGCGTTTCATCATTCGCTATCTTGCGGGCTACTTCAGAAGTCTGGGGTACAATAAACGCACGGTAGTGATTGCCGGTGATATGCCGGTAGGTAAAAAATTAATTGATAGCTTCAATGACCAGCCTTGGCTGGGCTTTGAAGTTATCGGTTACTACACTCAGGACGCAACGCAGGGCAATCGTTTAGGTGATTATGAACAACTTATTGCTGATGCAAAAAAAGGTGGGATCGATAGGATTTATCTGGCATTTAATATGGCCGATAAGAACGAACTTGACTGGCTCGTAAAAGAACTTGCAGATACCACCTGTTCGGTAATGCTAATACCAGATATTTTTACCTATAATATACTTCATTGTCGTACGGAAGAGATCAATGGTATACCGGTAGTACCACTATTTGAAACACCGATAAACGGTATTAATAAAATTCTTAAGCGGATGGAAGATATTATTTTCTCCTTCGGTATCCTCGTTCTAATAAGTCCGGCATTGTTAGTGATTTCAATAATGGTTAAATTAACGTCACCTGGCCCTGTATTCTTCATTCAGAAGCGATATGGTATGGATGGTAAGGCAATTAAGATTCTGAAGTTCAGAACAATGCGCGTTATGGAAGACGGTGATGACGTAAAACAGGCTATAAAAAATGATATCCGCGTGACACCCATTGGGAGATTTCTGAGAAGAACATCATTAGATGAATTGCCACAATTTATAAATGTTTTATTTGGCAGTATGTCGATCGTTGGACCAAGACCGCATGCTGTAGCACATAATGAGCAGTACAGAATGCTCATTAAAGGTTACATGTTACGCCATAAAGTTAAACCAGGAATTACGGGGTGGGCACAAATAAATGGCTGGAGAGGAGAAACTGATACTCTCGAAAAAATGGAAAAGAGAGTGGAGTTTGATCTTGAGTATATCCGCCAATGGAGTTTGTGGTTAGATGTGAAAATAATATTTCTTACAGTGTTTAAAGGTTTTGTCGGTAGTACAGCTTATTAATTTTAAAAGGTAACTTTATGAAAATTTTAGTAACTGGTGGTGCTGGATTTATTGGTTCTGCTGTAGTCCGAAATATTATAGAAAATACTGCTGATGAGGCAATTGTTGTCGATTGTTTGACTTATGCCGGAAATCTTGAATCGCTTGAGAAAGTAGCAAAAAGCGATCGTTATCATTTTGAACAAGTTAGTATTTGTGACCGTCAGGCACTTGATGCGATCTTCAGTAAATACCAACCTGATGCGGTAATGCATCTGGCGGCAGAAAGCCACGTTGACCGCTCTATCGATGGTCCGGCGGCATTTATAGAAACCAATGTTGTCGGCACATATACATTGCTGGAGGCGGCTCGTCAGTATTGGAATACCCTCGGACCACAGGCAAAACTAGATTTTCGTTTTCACCATATTTCTACTGATGAAGTGTATGGCGACCTGGAAGGGACAGATGACCTGTTCACTGAAACTACACCTTATGCACCGAGCAGTCCATATTCCGCCTCTAAGGCTTCCAGTGATCATCTGGTTCGTGCGTGGTTGCGTACTTATGGTTTGCCAACCATTGTGACCAACTGTTCAAATAACTATGGTCCATATCACTTCCCGGAAAAGCTGATTCCGCTGATTATTCTTAACGCCTTAGCTGGAAAACCGCTTCCTGTTTATGGCAATGGTAGCCAGATCCGTGACTGGCTCTATGTCGAAGATCATGCTCGTGCTCTTTATACTGTTGTGACGCAGGGTGAGATAGGTGAAACCTATAATATCGGTGGTCATAACGAACGTAAAAACATCGATGTGGTAAAAACTATCTGTGCTTTATTAGAAGAATTAGTATCAGCTAAACCTGCCGGTGTAAAAAATTATGCAGACCTGATTACTTATGTGAAGGATCGTCCGGGCCATGATGCGCGTTATGCGATTGATGCATCTAAAATTGCCCGTGAATTGGGTTGGACGCCGGCTGAAACGTTTGAGTCTGGGATCCGCAAAACAGTTGAATGGTATCTGAACAACGAAGTGTGGTGGAAACGGGTTCAGGATGGTTCATATGCTGGTGAGCGTCTTGGTGCTCTTTAACAACTAGGCTGTGTCCCTTAATCGTCTGAGCTATAGTAACCATCTGTTTCTACAACATATTGAACTATGGCCCGCTACGACCTTCCCGATGAAGCATGGGATATCATCCAGCCTTTACTGCCCGCTCAACCTGCAACACCACGGGCCGGACGCCCATGGGCGGAGCATCGTATGATCATCAATGGCATGTTCTGGGTGTTGTGCTCTGGTGCCCCATGGCGTGATTTACCTGAACGATACGGCCCATGGAAAACCGTATATAACCGCTTTAACCGGTGGTCTAAGTCGGGTGTGATTAATATTATTTTCAACAGGTTGCTTTCTTCTCTTGATGCTCACGGCCTCGTTGACTGGTCAGCTACTGCGCTGGATGGCAGCAATATCCGGGCACTCAGGTGCGCCGCCGGCGCGCAAAAAAACATCCCGATATCGCCGGAGATCATGGGCTGGGTCGCTCTCGCGGTGGTTTTGGCACCAAAATCCATATGGCGACGGATGCAGGCGGTCTCCCGTTAAATATCGTGCTGAGTCCCGGACAGGCTCACGAAAGCCAGTTCGCATTACGCCTTCTGGACGGAATTGGTGTTCAGCGCCAGAACGGCAGCATGAAACGTCGTGGTTATGCGGTGCTGGCTGACAAAGCCTACTCAGGACATGCGCTTCGCAATGAGCTGAAACGAAAAGGGATAAAAGTGGTTATCCCGCGGAAATCTAATGAAAAAATGGCAGCAGATGGTCGTTCACAGCTTGATCGTGATGCTTATCGTAATCGCAACGTTGTTGAGCGGTGTTTTGGCTGTCTGAAAGAATACCGTCGCATTGCCACGCGTTACGACAAAACGGCGAGGAATTATCTGGCGATGGTGAAACTGGGTTGCATTAGACTGTTTTACAAAAAATTATGCAATTAAAGGACACAGCCTAATCACAGGAAACATATTCAATGAAAGGTATCGTTTTAGCGGGTGGTTCTGGTACGCGTTTATATCCAATTACGCAAGGTGTATCCAAGCAATTAATGCCGATCTACGATAAGCCGATGGTTTATTATCCGATATCGGTACTTATGCTGGCGGGGATCCGTGAAATCCTGATTATCTCAACGCCGGATGATATGCCCGGGTTTAAACGGTTACTGGGCGATGGTAGCCAGTTCGGCGTCACCTTCTCGTATGCTATTCAGCCAAGCCCGGATGGTCTGGCACAGGCATTTTTGATTGGCGAAGAGTTTATTGATGGTAATCGCTGTGCCCTGGTCTTAGGAGACAATATCTACTTTGGTGAGAGCTTTGGCCGCAAGCTTGAGAATGTGGCAAAGCGAACTGAAGGGGCAACGGTATTCGGCTATCAGGTTCTCGATCCTGAACGTTTTGGTGTTGTTGAGTTTGATGCCGCAAACCGGGCCATATCACTGGAAGAAAAACCTGCTGTTCCTAAATCTAACTGGGCGGTAACGGGGTTGTATTTCTATGATAGTAACGTCGTTGAAATGGCAAAACAGGTGAAACCTTCGCCCCGCGGCGAGCTCGAAATTACAACGCTCAATGAAATGTATTTAGAGAAAAATATGTTACATGTTGAAAAACTGGGTAGGGGCTTTGCCTGGCTTGATACAGGTACTCACGATAGCTTACTTGAAGCATCGCAATTTATTCACACCATTGAACAACGTCAGGGATTCAAAGTTGCCTGTCTTGAGGAAATTGCTTACTCAAAAGGTTGGCTACATAAAGAACAAGTTGCAACTCAGGCGAAGTTACTGGCGAAAACTGGATATGGGCAATATCTGAAGCGCGTAATTTCAGGAGAATAAAATGCATATTAAAAATACTAAAATACATGATGTGAAACTGATTGAGCCGAAAGTTTTTGGTGATGAACGCGGTTTCTTTCTGGAAGTATTTGAAAAAAAACGCTATCAAGAAGCGTTAAATATTACCTTCGACTTTGTCCAGGATAACCATTCCCGTTCGAGTTACGGCGTATTGCGTGGCTTGCATTTCCAGACTAAAGATCCCCAAGGAAAATTGGTTCGTGTTGTGAGAGGAAAGGTCTTTGACGTTGCTGTCGATATTAGACCCGACTCCCCGACTTACGGTCAATGGGAAGGCGTGATTTTATCCGAGGATAATAAGCATCAGTTCTGGATTCCACCCGGACTGGCGCATGGATTTGTTGTTCTGTCCGAAACGGCTGACTTTGAATATAAGTGCACTGATTACTATTCACCCGGCCATGAAGGGTGTTTATTGTGGAATGACCCTGAAGTCGGAATTGAATGGCCGATTGATTTTGAGCCGCTTCTGTCTGAAAAAGACATGCTAGGGAAAACGCTGCAGGAGTTAAAAAAGTGAAAATACTATTGACGGGGGCCAATGGTCAACTGGGGCGCTGTTTTCAGGATCGTCTGCCGGAAGGCTGGACGTTGAAAGCACTTGACTCTAAGGGGCTTGATATTAGTGATAAAAATTCCGTAATGGACGCCGTATTGGATTTCACGCCAGACGTGATTGTTAATGCTGCAGCGTATACGGCAGTTGATAAAGCGGAAAGTGAATCTGCCCGCGCCGTTGAGGTGAACGCGCACGGACCTGAAAATCTGGCCCAGGCCAGCAAAGCCGTGCAGGCGCGTTTTATCCATATCTCTACAGACTATGTGTTCGATGGTTCAGCCCAGATCGCCTATAACGAAAATGAGCCGGTTAATCCACTCGGGATCTACGGTAGGAGTAAACTTGCCGGGGAGCTACTGGTCAATTTAGCACTGCCGGATGCCATCATTATCCGTACTGCCTGGGTATTTAGCGAATATGGCAATAATTTTGTTAAAACAATGCTGAGACTGGCTAAAGACAGGGATTATCTGGGGGTTGTGTCGGATCAAGTAGGTTGTCCGACTTATGCCGGAGATATTGCGGATGCGATCATTCAACTGATTTCAGTTGATGCCCCTGGGGGAATATATCATTACTGTGGTGATAGCCAGGTGTCGTGGGCAGAGTTTGCCGAAACTATATTTGATGAGGCTAAAAAATTACAGCTAATTGATAAACAACCGACGATTAAACATATAACCACCGCGGATTATCCGACACCTGCAAAACGACCCGCATTTTCATCGCTCAGTAATGATAAAATAGCACAATATAATATTAGCGGTAGTGACTGGAAGAGGCGCCTTAGCGCTATTCTCAGTAACTGCATAAGTAATTGATATATTTTTTAATAAACAATGTGATAATTTAAGTCATCGCCTAAGCTAAGTTTAATTGCTCCCTTTTCCTGGGGGAGAGGCGATTTATCAGAGATAGATACTTCGCTGAACCCAACTACATATACGATCACAGCAACCGCGATGACTTAATTTTCCAGAGCCAGTCTGCTGGTCAAGTTTAGTTTTTCGATGTTTACTCTTTATTTTATTAAATAGGTTTATCGGGAGAGACAGGTGTGAATAAAAAGAGAATAGTATTATCGGGAGTGAACATGACTGAGGGAGGTATTTTAACTGTTTTCCGTGAGGTAGTTCGATCTTTCACTAAAGCTGAAGAGGTTGAAATAATATGTCTTGTTCACGACAGGAAGCTATTCTCAGGTATTCCACTCAACGATAATGTAGAGTTTCTTGAATATAAAAATATAAAGCGCAGCTGGCTTAAACGTTTATATTTTGAATATTACCAGTCATATTTTTTGAGTAAGAAAATAAAAGCCGATGTTTGGCTATGTTTACATGATATGTCAGCGTTAGTGCACAACACACAGCAATACGTTTATTGCCATAATCCTACTCCTTTCTATAAAGCATCGCTGAATGACTTTCGCCTTGATAAGAAGTTTTATATATTCACAAAATTATATAGATATCTTTATGGTATAAACATAAAAAAGAATAAGAAAATTATTGTACAACAGCACTGGATTGCTAGAAATTTTATGCAATGGTATGGCACGACAAATATGTTGGTTTCTAGACCTGAAAAAAATACGGCACAAACAGAGTATGCGCGCGATGGTCAGGTAAGGTTAATTGACCAACAACTGGTCTTAATCTACCCGGCAGTGCCTCGGGTGTTTAAAAATTTTGATGTTATTATTCAGGCTTTATCTTATCTTAAGAAAAGTAAACCTGATGTTTACCATAAAATAAAAATAGAGTTTACTTTTGATAAAGATATGAATCCGGTGGCCCGTGATGTCTTTAAAAAAGTAACAGAAATGAAGTTAGACCGTATTCAATTTACGGGCTTCATGACTAGAGCAGAACTGGACCACAAATATCAAAATGTCAGTGGCTTGGTGTTTCCATCAAAACTGGAAACCTGGGGACTACCACTCTCGGAAGCAAAAGAGCATCAACTGCCTGTCATTGCATCCGACCTACCCTATGCGCACGAGACGCTGGGAAGTTATCCGAAAAAAATTTTTTTTAAGGCTGATGATTATAAACAACTGGCAACAATATTAAGTGACTTACTTGATATACAAAAGATCACTATGAATGAGGGAGAACAAACTGCAACTTATAAAACAAATCTCCCGGAAGTGAATTCATGGGATGAACTCAGAAATGTTATCTTGAATATGGAGAGTTAAACTTTATATTTAATGAGATAAATATAGAACTTCCATCTTATATTTATTAAAAGCCTAATTAATAAATACTAATAGTCTATATAAACAGCAGAATTGCTATTCAAGACTTGACAATATTTTATTTTATAAAAATAACTAATGCTGTTTTAGTGGTCTTCCAGACTGTTTGTTTCGATAATATCTAGCCCGGTCTGACGTAAATAATTGAGCGCTAAGTAATTATGTTACTTGAATAAGTTAATGTACGGCAACTGGGAAAGTTAATGTTCAGGATATATAACATGAAAGCAGGTACGGATATGAAAAAAGTATCTCGAAATTCAGACGAGATAAATATGGGAGGGATTATTGGTGAGCTTTTAGATTACCGGAAGCTAATCTCAATAATTGTCGCCATATGTTTTGCATTAGCAATTATTTATACAATCTTTACAACACCGGTCTATCAGGCCAATGCCTCAGTACAAGTTGAAGGTGAACAAAGTCCAAGTATACTCAGCAGCTTGTCTCAAGTTTTGCCCGATATGCAACCTAGAACCGTACCGGAAATATTTTTATTACAATCCCGTCTGATTTTAAATCAAACGGTCAGTGATCTTAATCTGCAGACGGAAGTCACACAGAAATTTTTCCCATTATTTGGACGCAAATGGAATAAACTGACCCACGATAAGGAATCAACCGTTAATGTCTCCGAACTGTACTTACCGATGGGTGAAGGGCAGGTAGTTAGAGGATTGCTAACGGTTGTCGATAAAAACAACTATCTCTTCGACTTTAATGGTGAGATATATAAAGGTAAAACCGGTCAACTGCTAACAGATAATGGTTTGTCCATTAATGTTAAAGATATTAATGCAAATCCAGGTGATAAATTTAATGTCACCTATATGACGCAACTTGAGGCAGTTAATCGCCTTAGGGATGAGCTTTCTGTTGCCGATCCGGGTAAAGACACCGGAATTTTAGTCTTATCAATGACAGGTACAGATAAAAGTAAAATAAGCTTAATCCTTAATAATATTCTCACTAATTATGTTCAGAAGAATGTCGAAAGAAAAGCAGAGCAAGATGAAAAGAGTCTGACGTTCTTAGATACCCAGCTTCCCCAGGTTCAGGGACAGTTAGATACAGCGGAGGAAAAACTCAACCAGTATCGTCAGCGGAAGGATACGGTTGACCTGTCAATGGAAGCCCAGTCTGTACTAAATCAGATTGTTAACGTCGATAATCAATTAAACGAATTGACGTTTCGTGAAGCAGAAATTTCGCAACTGTATACCAAATCGCATCCAACCTATAAAGCACTGATGGAGAAGCGTGCGACCCTAGAAAGCGAGAAAAACGTGCTGAATGATAAAGTTTCAGCAATGCCAGAAACTCAACAGGAAGTACTGCGGCTTAATCGTAACGTTGAGTCCGGGCGCATCATTTATATGATGTTGTTGAATAAATATCAGGAACTCAAAATTGCCAAATCGAGTATCATTGGTAATGTCAGAATTATTGATAATGCTATTACTCAACCCGAACCGGTTAAACCGAAAAAAATTCTCGTCATTATTTTAGGCATTGCCATCGGTATTGTCCTGTCAATCCTGATCGTGCTGTTTAAAGTATTAATCAGACACGGTGTTGGTTCAGCTGAACAGATCGAAGAACTGGGTACTCGCGTTTATGCGTTTATTCCATTGTCTGACACGATGATGAAACGTAACTTAAAACACAAGACGATAAAAAATAAACAGTCTTATTCTTTGTTGGCAGTTGAAGATCCGATAGATGTATCTATTGAAGCTATCCGAAATCTGCGTACTAGTTTGCACTTCGCAATGCTAGAATCGAGCAATAACGTTTTAATGATTACCGGTGCCAACCCTGGGGTTGGCAAAACATTTATAGCCAGTAACCTGTCAGTGATTTGTGCCCAGGTTAAAAGTAAAGTCTTGCTCATCGATGGCGATATGAGAAAGGGCTATATTCATAAACTGTTTGGCTTTGAAAATCAGGGCAAAGGATTGTCTGAAATTCTTTCTGGCAGTTGCAGCTATCCTCAGGCCGTCAAAAAGACGTTAGTACCTTCACTGGATGTCATCTGCCGTGGTAATGCGCCATCAAATTTTTCCGAGTTATTGATGAGTGAGCAATTCAGCATGTTAATAGAGCAAGCCTCGAAAGAGTACGATTTAGTTATTATTGACTCACCTCCAGTATTACCGGTAACCGATGCAACCATTATTGGTAACTATGCGGCAACAACCTTTGTCGTTGCCAGATTTGAGAGCGACTCGCTGAAAGAAATTGAAGTTTCGCTTAAACGTCTGGAACAGAACAATGTGAAGGTTAGTGGGGTGATACTGAATGGTGTCATTAAAAAGGCCAGCAGTTACTATGGTACTGGTTATAGCTATGGTTACAGCTATGAATATGATGACCACACAGGCAACAAGAAGAAAAAATAAGTAATAGTCGGGGAAAGGATTCCCACTATTAAATTCAGGCTTATGGGGAAATTGTTGATATCATTAACGTCCACACTTTTCCCAAAATTTCAAATTTTGAGCGAAAATGATTGTAGCGTTTGTCATTCATACTGGCTGATAGGGAATATCTTGTAAGTTAATGGCCGGCAGAACTACTGCTGGTTATTGAATATCAGGGCACAAAACAAAGTGAAGACAAAGGTATGTATTACGGGGATTCAGTAACTACGATGGATTCAGTCATAGCAGGATTTATCCTTATCCTGCTTTACTCAATAAAACCTTATATCAAAGAGGTTTAGATGCAAGATAGTAAAATTGATATTCTGTTGGCCTCATATAATGGTGAGTCATTCATATCGCAACAGATTGAATCTATCCTTGGCCAGTCATTTGCGGATTTTCGATTAATCATCAGTGATGATGGTTCTACGGACAGCACGTGGGAGATTGTCACTCACTATGCAGAACTAGACAGCAGAATACAACTGGTTGATAACATTCGTAAAGGTGGGGTAATCAATAATTTTAATTGTTGCATGCAGCATTCAAAAGCTGAATATATCATGTTCTGCGATCAGGATGATTTCTGGCCAGCGGGTAAAGTCGAAGAGATGCTTACATCGATTAAAAAAATTAATAATTATGATGGTACTCAGCCCCTTTTATGTTTTTCGGATTTGACGGTCGTCAATAAAGATCTTGATGTTTTAAATCCAAGTTTCTACGCTTATTTGAATTTAAACCCGTTATACAATACTGACTATCGATACATTCTGTGGCGCTCAACAGTGTATGGCTGTACGGTTATATTTAATCGGGTATTATTAAATCGCTCAATGCCATTGCCAGAAAATATACCAATGCATGACCATTGGTTGGCATTGAATGCCAGCCATAGTGGAATCATTCACTACCACAACCACAGTACGGTTTTGTATCGTCAGCATGGCGGAAATGTTATCGGCGCTGTCAATAAAAATAAAATTAATAAAGTATTGAATCTAATCAAGGCTATTAAAAGAATTAAGAAATATTCTTTTGAAGTTAAACAGATGATCTGCCATTTAAGTAATCGTTCAGGCAGCAATGCAACTGATTTAGAAATAAACAACATCATCCAAAGAATAAAATTTGTCAAACAGAATATTGTACCTTTCTTTAGAGAGAAGGCTATATTTACAAGCTTATTTATTATATTTTTCGTATTTAATTCTTAAGGTGATTCTAATGGATAACATGGATAAGATAAGCCTGGTGCTTGCCACATATAATGGAGAAAAGTATTTACGTGAGCAACTGCAATCTATTTTGGATAGCGTTGATGCTGAAAAAATCATTGGCGAAATAATTATTACAGATGATGGTTCATCGGATGGTACGGAAGCCTTAGTCCATACGTTTATGGAAAAGAATCCGCTTATTTCGTTCCACAAGAACCCAAATAAAGGTGTAGTTAATAATTTTATCAATGGAATTAAATTGACAAAATACGGTTATGTAATGTTTTGTGATCAGGATGATTACTGGGTCAAAACAAAAATTTCCGTATCCTATAATACCATCCGTGAGATGGAAAAAACACGAGGAAGAGAAACCCCGGCGTTGGCTTTTACCGACTCCAAGGTGGTTGATGTTAATCTTAATATAATTAATGAGTCTTTTTTCAAGTATATTGGTGCCGATATCGAAAATGGATTATCGCTGAATAAATTGATGGTCAATAATGTCGCACAGGGGTGCGTCATGATAGTAAATCGGGCATTAATTGATGCAGTCGATTTTAGTACATCGCCACATTGGGTTATGCATGACTGGTGGATGATTTTGATTGCATCGATGCATAAGAATATCTGCGCCATTAAAGAGCCTCTACTTTTATATCGACAACATGATAATAATGTTTTTGGTGCCAAGCGGAATACATTAATTAAGAAATTTACTAATCTTGGAAAAACGTACCTGCAATACAAGAAGTCTGCATTTAAAATAATGAAGCAAAATGTGGCTTTCAGAAAGTCTTATCCACAGAGTAGTGCAATAGTTAATGATTTTTCGTCTGGTTGGTATATAAAGAATGAGTCATCTGTGAAACGGAAGATATTTGCATTACTGTGTATTCGAGAGGTCATGGATGGTATCAATCGTTAGCACGGAATATGTCAATAGTGCAGGGATGTCACTGACCTGATCAACGGGTGTTACTATATGCAGGGCCACGATATACTCTATACTAACTATTAAAAGTTTTTCAGGGTTACTATGTCAGAGATTTTCTTTGACATAGTTATTCACTTTGCAAAATGCCTGCTACTCGCATTGATGTTTAGCCTTTTTGATGAGTCAGCAGTTGTACAGTGTATTTTGGTATATTATTTTATTGTCGTTATCTCTTCACTTTTATGATTTGTGTTTAGGGACCAAATTTTAGAAAAATTAATCATACTGTTATGTAGTCTGACTTATGAAGGATAAAAGTTCTTCTTGAGTACATTACAATACGTGTGGTCAACACCTTTTTATTGCGATGCCATATTAAGATGAGATAATATGAGACTTATCAGATTGTTCCTGTTATTTCTGTTTTTTTCTCAAAATTCCTACTCCGCGGATTATTGGATTACCAGTAATAATACCGATGTCTTTAATACAAAGGAATGGAATACACTGTCTAAAATTAGCCCTAAAGTACAGGTTTTTAAATTTTATTATCAAGTAATACAGCGGATGCCAACTGAACAACTTCATGAGGTATTAGCTTTTCTACGAAAAAATAATATCAGGGTTGCTGTTGAAATACCTGGTTTGACATGGGTTGATCATGGTAAAGGATATGCTGTTGAGGGTTTTGGCCCAGATTTCTTTCATAAAGACCTGGCGAATAGAGTATTTATAGCAGGCGGGATTATCGATTATATTGCTATTGATGAGGTTGTTTATTATGGCCATTACTATGATGGAAAAAATGCAACGCATTGGGATATTCCTACCATCGCAAAGCAAACTGCTGAAAATGTTAAGGTTTATAATAAGTACTTTCCAAATATAAAAGTTGGCATCATTGAACCACTCAGCCAGATAGATACTAACGATCAATCAAGAACAGTAATTGAATTTATCAAGATATTCAATAGTATGGCTACAACGCCACTTTCATTTATTCATTATGATGTCTTATGGTCTTCTGATGTTGTTGCGATGTCTAAAAAAATTCAGTCAATAGCGAAAGAAAATAATATGGAATATGGTGTTATATTTAACGATAACTCGAACGTAAATTCAATGGAGTGGATATTAAATGCTAAGAGAAATATTAATTCCTATTTTGGTGATGGTGCAGTAACACCTGATGACATAATCGTACAAAGCTGGAATAAAGCTCCTGAAACTAATTTTTCGCTAACAGATGAAAATGCGCTGTCGACGTTAGTTCCATTTATATCAACTTATTTAAAGACAAAGGTTAATTGATGTCTACTTATGCCATGAATAACAGTAAGATTGCGCTGGCATTTATTAACGCAATGTTCTACTGTTCTTTGTTATCTTTGTACTTATCATTAAAATTCGTTATCTTTTTCGCAATTGCTTTCTATTTTGTTTTTCGGAGAAAATCTTCGATAGTATATTTTTTCACTAATCTGACTTTCCCTGTACTGTTCTTGCTCTTTATGTTTGCCTATTCATCATCTCAGGGAAACGAACTCAAGTATGTGTGGTTTGAATCCAGGGATATTCTAATAACAGTAATAGAATTGCTTATGCTTAATGCTTTAGTTATGGTGAAAGGAGCTGATGATATTATCAAGATATTGTTGAAAATATCTTGTCTTATTGGCTTTTTAAAAATGATTATCACCGCGTATTGTATCGCAACAGGGATTAACGCATCGGTTCTGGTTGAGACAATTTCCAAGACAACAGGCTGGGAGTTGATGACATATGATGTTGACCAAAGCTTCATCTCTCGTATCCAGTTTCCTATTGATTTATGTTCCTGTTTTCTGATGTACTATGCATCGACCAATTTGATTAAAAAGTTGGGGGGTAGCCAGGTTATTATATTTAGTGGTTTGTTATTTAGTGTATTAATTACAATGTCACGTGCATTTTGGTTTATTGGTATTGTAATGTTTTTACTGGCTATATATAACAACTCTGGTAGCAAGCGTACATTTAAATATATTATCGCAATCGTGATATTACTGTCTTTTGCCTATGTATCGACGTATGAAACTACCAATAAAATAATCAGCGATCGATTTAGCACCAATTTAACTTCATCTTCTGATGAAGCGCGGACCATTCAGAATGGTCTGTTGTATCCGCAATTCGAAGGCGCGATGTTTTTTGGTAAAGGGATTGGATATTATATACCCTATTTCACTCGCGGGGAGGGCGATAACAAGTATGCCTATGAGAGCCAGGTGCTGGCGATGTTCATGAAACTCGGTGTGGTCGGTTTCGCGACATTGTTGTTCTGGTTTGCAAATATAATATTTACCTTTGAAAAATCACTAAGCTTTAAAATTTTATTAACTAAATCTGTCTTTTTTGCTCTATGGATATTTTCTGGTAGTGTTAATCCATTGCTTTTTTCAACACCCGGTGGCTTAGTCTTATTCTTATGTTCAAATATTAGAGCAGATTCCGCTGAAAATATAAGACGAGACAGAAAAATTTAGAGCTTGCTGTGATTTTTAAATTTTAAATAATGAATTATTAGAGTTGATTTGGTTTTTACTATAGCGATATAGAATGTATACGTTTATGTTCTGAGGGTGTTGATGTGAACAAAAATATGTTCAAAAATGCGTTATCTTTGTTTCTGGTACAGGGGGCAGGGTATTTTCTTCCACTGATAACGCTGCCTTATCTGGTCAGGGTTCTTGGTCCTGGTCAGTTCGGGGTGTTGGGATTTTCACTGTCGTTTGTGCAATATTTTACATTGATTGTACAATATGGTTTTGATCTCTCGGTGACACATAAGATAGCAATCAATAAAGATAACAAAAATTTTGTCAGCAAGGTATTTTGGGGCGTATTGATTTGTAAGTCAGGGCTGTTGGCTATTGGAGTCCTGGTGATGCTTGCAATAGTGCTGTTTGTTCCACAGGTTGAAAGCTACAGCACTGTTATTATTTTCTCTTATACATCGGTAATAGGGACTGCGTTGTTACCGACCTGGTTGTTTCAGGGAAAAGAGAAAATGGGATGGATGGCGATATCTAACATATCAGCGAAAGTTGCTGCGTTGCCGTTGCTCTTTCTTTTTATACACAGCCCAAAAGATACCTGGATTGTCGCACTGATTACTGGTTTTGGTTTTATCCTGGGGTCGCTGATTAGTTTCTACTTTATTTACCGGGAGAAGTGGATCGAGTGGAGTATGCCGGATATGCAGATGCTGAAAGATCTGCTCAGGGAAGGTCGCTACATATTCGTTTCAAATATTGCATCAAGTTTATACATCAATAGCATTCCGGTTATCCTTGGGTTGTGTTCTGGCCCCGTTGCGGTCGGGATCTATGTTGCAGCGGATAAAATCAGAATGGCGCTACAAGGTCTTATGAGTCCTATAACCCAGGTGTTCTATCCCCGAATAAGTTATTTAATTGCCACAGAAAAAAGTAAAGGGATGTCGCTGATTCGCAATCTCTTATATAAACAGAACTTTATTATCATGATAATAAGCTTGTTTATGGTGATCTTTTCCAAACAGATTATTATTCTCTTTTATGGTGAAACTTATCAGCCTTCAGTTTCTGTTCTCGCTATTCTGTCGCCGATTTTGCTTTCCATCGGTATCAGTACCGTTCTGGGCTTGCAAGGAATGCTGATCCTGGGAATGCAGAAAGAGTTTAGTCAGATATTATGGATTGGTGCGATACTCAATACTATTATCATTTTCCCGCTGATTTGGCTTGAGCAAGCTGATGGTGCAGCTATGTCAGTTCTGCTGACAGAAACGCTTGTCGCGCTGATAATTATCTATAAAACTAAATTTATCTGGAAACCTTCTCAGGCAGGGTAACAGCACATACAAGAAACTCTGTTATTAGGATCTGAGACCATAAATATTTCTTAGACACTAATAGTATGTTTTATTGTTCAAATAAGAATAATAGTTACTGGTTTCACCAGGGACTAAAAGTCATAGCCACACCTTCAAGCATCATTTTATGCCATAGAATGATCCTGATAAGAAGGTTCTGGAGCAGATTTTGGTTGAATTTAATGAAAATTATAAATCCGCTTCTTATCACAGAACGCGTAAATTAATCTCATCACTTCGTCAGAAAATTGTGAGTCAAAGTGATGCTGAGAAAACCCTTGGATTGGCTGCAGTATACTCATCTTTACTCCATTCGATTGATATTGGCGTGTATGATGATCCTGAGCTAGAACGCTATCTTATTGATAATATTCAGGCACAAGAGCTATTTTCACCAGGTTATTTCTCGACTTCACCTACTAAAGATACTTTGCATGTTATCTCTGAGGGCTATGCATTTGGCGGTCACACTCGCTTAATGATGATGCTGGCAAGTATGCACTCGGCAAAACCTGATCTTCTAGTGACTCATAGTATTGATAGCCAATTACAGAACAGGCTTTCATCGTTGTTCGATCAGATATTTACCGTTGATGACTCGCAATACATTAAAAAATTAGAAAAAATTATTCCTGTCTTAGGAAACTACCAGAAGGTTGTTCTGCATATACACCCTAATGACATTGCAACTGTTATTTGCTGTGGTCTTGTAAAGAAATACCGAAGTCTGGATGTTTATTTTGTTAATCATGCTGACCATGCCTTTTCTCTGGGAAGCGCTATCGCTGATTACTATTTTGTATTAAGCAACTATGGTCAGCATATCAACCGGCATAAAAATATTGCGGGTAAGTATAGTTTTCTTGGTATTCCCATTGAAGTGCCTGCAGTATCAACTAAGCTACCGATTGATATCGGCAGAGCGTCGAGGCTTTCCTTTTTTACTGCAGGTTCTGGGTTTAAATTTTCGCCATTCCGCGGAGCGGATATTCGGCCGTTGGTAAAAAAAATTTTAACTCACTGGCCCAATTCGACATTGACTATTGTTGGTGTCAACCCGCTTTTTAACTACTGGTGGTGGCTGATGAAAATCCGTTACCGCCAGCGTTTAAGGCTGTTACGATTTTTACCTTTTGAGCAATATAAGTCATTCGCAAAAAGTTCTGACTTCTATATCGATAGTCATCCATTTCCTGGCGGTACGGCATTTGCGGAACAAATTCTCTCAGGGCAACGTGGTGTAGGCTTAGTCTCAGCGATTCAGGGTTATTCGCCGGCGGAGAGGTTAAAGTTTCAGCATGTGGATCAAGTTATCAATGGTATAGAAAATTATAATGAGGATGGTATCATTGCGGACATCCATATCATTAACAGCTATGCATCTGTAAAACAGCGTTATCTGGATTGCCTTTATAGAAATACAGCTTGTCAAATTGATATTGAATCATATATGCCATGGAGCGGTGATGAAAAGTACATACGTTTTACTGGAGTTGTATTTACGCCTATTGATATAAAAACAATTCGGTTTTTAATCGCGAAGGAAAGGATTAAGGCAATTAATCTTTTCAGAGCAATGTCATTAATGAATAAGATATACATCCTTTACGCCCTGCTATTTAAGTAATATTGTATAAGTGTTGTTTGAGCGTGTCCTTAGCATAATTTCTAATAAAAGAATATTCATATCTGGTAATGCTCAACTCTTTCTTTTTTACCAACAATAAGGAGATGGTGTTTTATTTTTTAACCATTGAATGACTCATTTTTAATAAACAATGATGTTAATCAAGGTTTTTAATTACTGCTGGAGCTTGTACTTAATTTAGTAATGTAGTGAGCATTGATTGGAGTGTGTTATTTTTATATGGGTAACGTAATTCCATCGTATTATTTTATTCCATTGTAACGAGCATATCCCTGAATATGCTGGAGAGCATCTATTTCTGATTAATTATTGTATAATTTTTAATCAATTTTATTTACAAATGCAATTTTTAGAAATTAGGGTACGACAATTATGAATATAATAAATAAACCATATACTATTTTTCAGTTGCCAGGAATAACTGATGATCGAGGTTCCTTGATATGTCTCGAAGCGATGAAAAGTATACCGTTTGAGATCAAAAGAATATTTTATATTTTTAATAATAAAAATAATAAAGCAAGGGGAATGCATGCCCATAAGAGAGATCGACAGTTTCTTTTTTGTATGGCTGGTCATGTTAGCGTTCACCTTGATGCTGGTATTTTACATGATGTAATTAAACTTGACAGCCCTGAAAAAGGTATACTGGTCGAGCCGATGGTTTGGCTGGAGCTTAAAGATTTCAGCGCCGATTGTTGTCTGATGGTAGTGAGCAATAACACTTATGATGAGCATGATTATATCAGATCCTATGCTCAATTCATTGCAGAGAAAAAGGCATTTGCTAACCATAAACTGAAAATTGGTACTGAGGAAGGAAAAACCGTACGTATTCGCCCGGTTACTATAGATGACTATATTTTTATTCATAATTGCAGGAAATCTGTCGCCAGGTCAGAATTTTTGTCTGAAATTTCTGATAACCCAGAGTTACAAAAAGTTTGGATAGAAGAGTATAAAGTTAGAGAAAGTTTGGGTGAAGAAATGTACTTTATTATAGAAAGGCTTGATACTAATCAACCGATTGGTACATTTCGGGTCTATTCTCCGGAATGGGAACGGGCGCGTGTTTCTTGCGGTAGCTGGATACTTAATGATCAAAAAACACCTTCAGCTGCGATTGAAACCATTATGTTGATAACCCGAATATTGCAGACGTTTGGTCTCAGATACATATTGATTGATACAAATAAAGAAAATAAAACTGTATTGAGATTCATAAAGAAAATCTCGACACGTTTTTATTGTGAAAATGAGACCAATGTTTTCTATGAGATCTGTAGTGCAGACTTCCTTAATAATACGTACAGTAAATACAAAAGGTTTATTGAATAAGGTTGTAGTCATGACTCAAGTTAAATTCCTTAATTTAAAAAGATTAACTGACCAACATAACCTGGAACTTAAAGATGCCTGCGCTCGTGTGATTGATTCTGGAATGTTTATTTTAGGTTCTGAAGTTTCATCATTTGAACGTACTTTTTCAGCATTTTGTGGAACACAGCATGCGCTTGGCGTTGCTTCTGGTTTAGATGCACTCTCTCTTATTTTTAGAGCATGGAAAATTTGCGGAAAATTACATGATGGAGATGAAGTGATTATTCAGGCCAACGCTTATATTGCTTGCGTACTGGCCATTACTGAAAATAACCTATGTCCGGTATTTGTTGAGCCAGACGAGAAAACATATAACCTGGATCCTGTCAACATCGTTCCCGCGATTACAAGTAAAACTAAAGTGATAATGCCTGTTCACTTGTATGGACAGATTTCAGAGATGGACCGGATTAAAGCGATAGCTTCTGAACATCATTTGTTGATTCTGGAAGATTGCTCTCAATCACATGGTGCGATGCTCGGTGGAATAATGTGCGGGAACTGGGGAGACGCAGCGGCTTTTAGCTGCTATCCCAGCAAAAATCTCGCAGCATTGGGTGATGCCGGGGTAATTTCTACCAATGACTGCAACCTAGCAGCGATCCTCTCAAAACTCAGAAATTATGGTTCCCAAACACGTTACTATAATCTCTACCAGGGAATAAATAGTCGGTTGAGCGAAATGCAAGCCGCGTTACTTAATGTCAAGATGAAATATATTGACAATGAGATAGAGTTACGTCGGGAAATATCAAAAAAATATCGAAACTGTATTAAAAACGATTTTATTTTACTACCTGAAACTGATGATATCAACAAACATACGTGGCATTTATTTGTCATTCGTTGCCAGCAACGTGATACCTTGCAGGCTTTTTTATTAGCTTCTGGTATTGAAACATATATCCATTATCCTGTTCCACCTTACAAACAGGAAGCGTATCCTGAATTTAACCATTTATCTTTTCCGTTAAATGAAAAAATACATGATGAAGTATTAAGTCTTCCCATAGATCCATATATGGAACCATGCGAAATAGACTATGTTATCACTAAAGTGAATGAATTTAGTCCTGGAAGAAAATGAAATTCACAGACCTGAACCTTCAAATAATGCGGCATAAGATTAAGTCTCCTTTCTTTATCAATAGTGCCTGGAATTTTCTTGGGATGCTGCTGCCAATGGTAGTGGCTTTTTTTATGATACCTATTGTGATTCATCATATCGGGCTGCCAAAATTTGGTGTCTTTAGCTTGGTGATCATGTTAATCGGTGCAATGACGCTATTTGACTTTGGTTTAACGCGTTCGATTACCCATTCGGCATCAAAGTACTACCATGAAAATAACCCCACCGATTTCTTATCGGCAATAAAATGTGGTTGGGGGATTTTGTCGTTCATCGTTGTATTATTGTCAGTGCTACTTTTTTTATTTTCAGGTTATGTTGCCGCTTTTATATTAAAGACAGACAATAGTCCTCTTTATTCCGAGGTGGTAAATTGCATTAAGATAACCGCTATTGCTTTGCCGTTCGTGATGTCCCAGGCAATCTGCTCCTCGGTAATGGAAGCATTATCTGCATTCAAAAAAATAAATCTTTTCAGAACCCCATTCTGGGTATTGATGTATGCAATACCATTAATCTTTTCATTATTTACTAGCAACATTTTTTACCTTACTGTAAGTGTTTTTTCTTTACGAATACTGATGGCGATTGTGTTTTATTTTCTGATGACGGTAGAAATAAGAAAATTTACGAAACGTAAATTACTCATTGCCCCAGTGTCAAAAAAAATAGTTTTAGAAATTGTCACCTACGGTGGTTGGATCTCATTAGGTAATGTCATTGTGCCCGTAATGTTGTATCTTGATCGCTTTATTGTCGCATCTGTTGTTGGACCTGACATTTTTCCATATTATGGTACACCTTATGAAGTTATATCGAGAATAACTGTCATCACCGCTGCAGTGTGTGGTGTGTTGTTCCCGTTGTTAGCAGGGACAATGCGGAACAATATTATTGAGGCTGATTCCTACTTTAAGAAATCGATTTTCTTAATATTTGTAACAACATTTCCCTGTGCGGTTATTGGCATTGTATTCTCTAAGCTTTTTTTATCATTATGGATTAACCCTGATTTTGCAAGTCAGGCATGGCCGGTTTTTTCATTATTGCTGCTAGGCTTTCTTATTTACGGATTATTTCAACCTGCATTTATCTGGATCATGGCCTCGGGTAAACCCTGGATTGTGACGGTTGTTCAGGTATTTGACTTGTTGACGTATATAGTATATCTGCCTTGGCTGGCTAAACACTATGGGATCATCGGTGCTGCTATTGGTTGGGATTTACGTATGGTATGTGGTTTTTTCCTCATTTTCTTTATTCGCTATCTTTTATATAGACGCCATCTTGCCAGCCACAGGGTCGTATAATGAGAGTAAAACATGCTTCAATACTATCATATCCGGTCTTATTTTTGTGGTTAGTAGGGGAGGTCAGTACACTTTCATGTTGTGTTCGAGGAACGCGATAAATATGGCTGGATATGCGCATGAAACGTAGTCAGATCTCAGCGCATGCCAACCATGAGATACTGAATGTGCCGCGTCAAACTTTGTTCGGCTTGATATTACCTGGGGAATCCTGTCCGATCCGGAGCATCTGTGTTTAGTCCACCTGTAGGGCAGGCTTAGCTACATGCTAAATATGGTGAAATACAAGCGAGTCGCTTCATTGTTAAAAGTGGCGGAGAATGTATCGCTAAATTCTCCGCTCATATTGAAAACTTTGTCGCTGGACTCAAGGTTGAGGAAATTACGCCAAAGGTATACCGATATGGTATCGGTTTACTAAATTGTCTGGAGATCCCTCAGAGATTTTCCATCCACTCAGTATGGAATACACCTTCTTTATCGGTACGCTTATAAGTATGGGCACCGAAATAGTCACGCTGAGCCTGGATCAGGTTGGCAGGCAGAACAGCCGAGCGGTAGCTATCATAGTACGCGATAGCTGCAGAGAAGGTTGGAACCGGGATACCATTTTGTACAGCATAAGCAACAACATCACGCAGCGCCTGCTGGTATTCATCAGCAATCTGCTTGAAGTATGGTGCGAGAAGCAGGTTGGCAATGTTTGCATTCTGCTTATAGGCATCGGTGATCTTCTGCAGGAACTGAGCACGAATGATGCAACCAGCACGGAAGATTTTGGCAATCTCACCGTAGTTCAGATCCCAGTTGTATTCATCTGATGCAGCACGCAGTTGAGAGAAACCTTGTGCATAAGAAACGATCTTGCCCAGATACAAAGCGCGACGAACTTTCTCTACAAACTCAGCCTTATCACCTGCCGGTTGTGCTTTTGGCCCCGTAAGGACTTTAGACGCTGCAACACGCTGATCTTTTAGAGAAGAGATATAACGAGCGAACACGGACTCGGTAATCAGGGACAGCGGTTCACCCAGATCCAGTGAACTCTGGCTGGTCCATTTACCTGTACCTTTGTTGGCTGCTTCATCGAGAATCACATCAACAAGGTATTTCCCTTCTTTATCTTTTTTAGTAAAGATATCTTTGGTGATATCAATCAGGTAGCTGTTGAGCTCACCTACATTCCATTCGCTAAAGGTTGTTGCAAGTTCTTCATTAGAAAGAGCCAGACCCCCTTTCAGTAAAGAGTATGCTTCGGCGATAAGCTGCATGTCGCCATACTCAATACCGTTATGAACCATCTTGACATAGTGACCAGCACCATCAGCCCCAATATAGGCCACACAAGGTTCACCATCTTCATCGGCGCGTGCGGCGATCTGCTCAAGAATTGGCGCGACCAATTCATAAGCTTCTTTCTGCCCACCAGGCATGATAGATGGGCCTTTCAGCGCCCCCTCTTCACCACCAGAAACACCGGTACCAATGAAGTTAAAGCCTTCAGCAGATAATTCACGGTTGCGACGAATGGTGTCCTGGAAGAAAGTGTTACCTCCATCAATGATGATGTCACCTTTGTCCAGATACGGCTTAAGAGAATCGATCGCGCTGTCGGTGCCTGCGCCAGCTTTGACCATTAACAGGATGCGGCGTGGAGTTTCGAGGGATTCAACAAACTCTTGCACGGTATAGTACGGGACAAGTTTCTTGCCTGGATTTTCGGCAATCACTTCTTCAGTTTTATCACGGGAGCGATTGAAAACAGAGACGGTATAACCACGGCTTTCGATGTTGAGCGCAAGGTTACGCCCCATAACTGCCATACCGACAACCCCAATCTGTTGCTTGGACATTACATACTCCTGTCTGGTGTAATCACTGTGACAAATTCGCAGCTTAAATGTATCAATTATATTAGCGCAAAGCGCATTAGTCGCATAGGGTAAAATCGGCCAGCGCCCTAAGTGCTCACGCGTGAATCACGTTGCTAGGCTGTGTCCTTTAATTGCATAATTTTTTGTAAAACAGTCTAATGCAACCCAGTTTCACCATCGCCAGATAATTCCTCGCCGTTTTGTCGTAACGCGTGGCAATGCGACGGTATTCTTTCAGACAGCCAAAACACCGCTCAACAACGTTGCGATTACGATAAGCATCACGATCAAGCTGTGAACGACCATCTGCTGCCATTTTTTCATTAGATTTCCGCGGGATAACCACTTTTATCCCTTTTCGTTTCAGCTCATTGCGAAGCGCATGTCCTGAGTAGGCTTTGTCAGCCAGCACCGCATAACCACGACGTTTCATGCTGCCGTTCTGGCGCTGAACACCAATTCCGTCCAGAAGGCGTAATGCGAACTGGCTTTCGTGAGCCTGTCCGGGACTCAGCACGATATTTAACGGGAGACCGCCTGCATCCGTCGCCATATGGATTTTGGTGCCAAAACCACCGCGAGAGCGACCCAGCCCATGATCTCCGGCGATATCGGGATGTTTTTTTGCGCGCCGGCGGCGCACCTGAGTGCCCGGATATTGCTGCCATCCAGCGCAGTAGCTGACCAGTCAACGAGGCCGTGAGCATCAAGAGAAGAAAGCAACCTGTTGAAAATAATATTAATCACACCCGACTTAGACCACCGGTTAAAGCGGTTATATACGGTTTTCCATGGGCCGTATCGTTCAGGTAAATCACGCCATGGGGCACCAGAGCACAACACCCAGAACATGCCATTGATGATCATACGATGCTCCGCCCATGGGCGTCCGGCCCGTGGTGTTGCAGGTTGAGCGGGCAGTAAAGGCTGGATGATATCCCATGCTTCATCGGGAAGGTCGTAGCGGGCCATAGTTCAATATGTTGTAGAAACAGATGGTTACTATAGCTCAGACGATTAAGGGACACAGCCTAATCCGCCGTCAGGGTAATGGAAGACGGACAGATACCACTAGGTTAGATGATGACTGCGGTCGATGCTACACACAACATTGTAGCAGCTATCGCCTGTCACTGGCTTCCTGTCTGTAAGGCTGGATTGACCGCTAAAAATACCCGGTCGATCGCTAACCATCAGCAGGCGCGTCGATCGGGGTATAAGTGTTGGCGGACTTTATCGCCATTGCTATTGGTGAAGCGTTGCGTAATAAGGCCGTTGTCGGAACCTATCGGCAGAAAACGAAACTGTTGCTAATGGCGGAAAAAGATGAAACCTCTGTCATGATACTCAGAGCTGGCCGAGGCGTTTGCATATGCACCGAACGAGTGGCAGGCGCTGGAATGCCATGCCAACGACTGCAGAGCTGAAGCAGATAACCATATTGTTGAAAATACTCTGCCTGTACCGTCGAGGTCGTAAAAACTGGTTGTTGTTCGGCTCTGGCCACGGTGGGGGCGTTGCCGTACAGCAGGATCGATGCATGTCAACTGAAGGGCGTGGAATCAGATAGTTAGCTTCGTCATGTGCTTGATGCCTTAACCGACGGGCCAATCAATTGGGTCAGCGAGCAGCTTGCCTGGCGCGTAGCATCGCCAACTGGATAACGCATCTCTATCAGTCAGTACGGTTCTCGCTGTTAGCTTACTACTTTGGCGACCGCTTAAGCGTATCACTATGCCGGTGACTTCCTGGAAGGCCCAATCAGGGGCCTTTCTGAGAGCACTATTTTGTGCCTTTCTTGACACTTATCTTCTCAAAGAGTACAACCGCCAGAAGTGTAGATTACAGGGTGGCTACTATGCCACCGCCCAGTTAACTTATTGAAGTGTGAGCGAATGAAAATTACTATTTCTGGTACCGGTTATGTTGGTTTATCGAACGGCGTCCTGATTGCGCAAAACCACGAAGTGGTCGCGCTGGATATCGTACAATCTAAAGTTGATATGCTGAACCAGAAGATATCGCCGATTGTCGATAAAGAGATTCAGGAATATCTGGCTGAAAAACCGCTGAATTTTCGTGCGACAACAGACAAACAAGATGCATATCGCAATGCTGACTATGTCATTATCTGCACACCGACTGACTACGACCCGAAAACCAACTACTTCAATACCTCAACAGTTGAAGCCGTTATTCGAGATATCACTGAGATTAACCCTGGCGCCGTCATGATCATCAAATCGACCATTCCGGTCGGTTTCACCCGTGATGTCAAAGAGCGTCTGGGGATCGACAATGTCATCTTCTCTCCGGAGTTTCTGCGCGAAGGCCATGCGCTGTATGACAACCTTTATCCTTCGCGAATTGTCATCGGTGAACGTTCGGAACGCGCAGAGCGTTTTGCCAACCTGCTCAAGGAAGGTGCAATTAAGCAGGATATCCCGACGCTGTTTACCGATTCAACCGAAGCGGAGGCGATCAAACTGTTTGCTAATACCTATCTTGCTCTGCGTGTAGCTTATTTTAATGAGCTGGATAGCTATGCGGAAAGCCAGGGCCTCAACAGCAAGCAGATTATCGAAGGTGTTTGCCTGGACCCGCGGATCGGCAATCACTATAACAACCCGTCATTCGGCTACGGTGGATACTGCCTGCCGAAAGATACTAAACAACTGCTGGCAAACTACGAATCGGTGCCAAACAATATTATCGGGGCTATTGTCGATGCTAATCGTACCCGTAAAGACTTTATTGCTGACTCTATCCTTGCGCGTAAACCGAAAGTGGTTGGGGTTTATCGCCTGATCATGAAGAGCGGCTCAGATAACTTCCGCGCGTCTTCGATTCAAGGGATTATGAAGCGCGTTAAAGCCAAAGGTATTCCGGTTATTATTTACGAACCGGTGATGCAAGAGGATGAGTTCTTTAATTCCCGCGTGGTTCGCGATCTGGATGTCTTTAAACGCGAAGCTGATGTCATCATTTCTAACCGTATGGCGGAAGAGTTGGCTGATGTTGCAGATAAAGTATACACCCGCGATCTGTTTGGTAACGATTAGTCTTTTCTGATAACGAGTGCCAGCGGTGCTGCTGGCCTCACTCCGTCCCTGTCTCCACTTTCACCAATCCTCCACTTTCCTTAATAACGATCTCAGTAGTGTGATGCAGACTGTAATTTTTCGCTAAACTCATTGTCCGGCATGTGGGGGGCAGGTCAGTTCAGGCAGGCACTGAGGGAGAGCAGAACGACAGATCCCCTGGGACATCACTCTGACAGAGGACTGCAGTACCAGGCAGGTGTTGCGACCAAAGCGGATGCTCCATCAGCAATTTGGTAAAGCGTAGGAATGATAAAACCGCAACCCTCGGGGTATTGCGGTTCAGAACGAATCAGGTCACCACTCAGGCGCTGTAATACGCCTTATACCAGTCCACAAAGTTCTTCACGCCATCCTTGACCGACGTCTGCGGTTTAAAGCCAACCAGATCATACAGTGGCTTCGTATCCGCACTGGTTTCCAGAACATCGCCTGGCTGGATAGGCATCATATTTTTTTTTGCTTCCATCCCCATCGCTTCTTCCAGAGCGGTGATGTAGTCCATCAACTCCACCGGCGAACTGTTGCCGATATTGTAGATCCGGTAAGGGGCTGAACTATTGGCCGGCGAGCCATGTTCTACGGTCCATTCAGGGTCTGGCTGCGGAATGACATCCTGTACGCGGACAATCGCTTCCACGATGTCATCAATATAGGTGAAATCACGCTTCATTTTCCCGTAGTTATAGACGTCGATGCTCTTACCTTCCAGCATCGCTTTGGTGAACCTGAACAGCGCCATATCCGGGCGTCCCCACGGGCCATAAACGGTGAAGAAACGTAAGCCGGTGGTGGGAATTCCATAGAGATGTGAGTAGGTATGCGCCATGAGCTCATTGGCTTTTTTGGTAGCCGCATACAAGGAAACCGGGTGATCGACCGAATCATCCGTGGAGAATGGCATCTTGCGGTTCAGCCCATACACTGAGCTGGAGGAGGCATACAGCAGATGTTGTACTTTATTATGTCGACAGCCTTCCAGAATGTTCAGATAACCAACCAGATTCGCGTCAGCATAAGCGTGAGGATTTTCCAGCGAATAACGCACGCCGGCCTGCGCTGCCAGATGGATCACGCGATCAAACTTCTCAGTAGCAAAAATTTGCGTAATGCCTTCGCGATCGGCGAGATCGGTTTTGTAAAAGCTGAACAGGGGGGATTGCAGGAGATCCAGGCGAGACTGCTTGAGATTAACATCGTAGTAATCGTTCATGTTGTCGATGCCCACAACCTCGTGACCCGCCTCCAGAAGGCGCTGGCTTGCATGAAAGCCGATAAATCCTGCGGCTCCAGTGACTAAAAACTTCATATTCATCCTCCGGGATCGGTGTTCCCCGCTATATATATTTGCTGATTTTACACTGGCTTGCCTTAGGGATCATCTGCTTTACCGTTGCAGGATATAAGTGGGTACCGTAGAACGAGCAGGGGGCATGCGCACCGGGGCGTTGTGAGCGCAGAGGATTTAAGATGAAATTGCAAATGATAATCATTATTGAATTGGTGCGCCTGCATAATAATCGTTCCTGCTGGCGATAGTTTTTCGGGTGTGGATGCAAGCCCAGCGGGGGAAGACAGAGTCTGTTCAATATTGTTTCTTTTTATATATTTTCCGAACAATTCCTGAATAATCATTCAGCATTACTATCGTAAAGATAACAGTGAAAACTATTTTTTCTTTTACTATCATGTGGTTATGTTGTTTTAGTTCGGTGTTCGAATAATGTGCAACGGATGTTTATTTTTGGGCTGAATGGATTGGCTATGCTTTTTCATTTTTATTCTCCCAGACCAGAGCTATAATGCGCGCGGAATTCACAACGTACGGATGCATTATTGATAATGCTCTACAACGTATCCTGCGAAGCTACGGGCGAAACCACCGTGGAAGAAAAGTCAAACCCGCTTTTATGTCAAAGAGGGGGAGAAAGAGTGTTACCTGGTGGTGCTACCGATATCTGCCCGCGAACTTGATACTCTGCGTGACTCACGTCGCGATGCGTAATCCAGCCGTATGGCTATCGCAGCCATACTGTTGAGAGTGACGTATTTTTTGGGTTTCAAGGGTGAAATGAGAAAGTCCCGATAGATAGGATGCCATAAACTGGGGAGAGTAGTGGTGCATTTGTTGCCGTGTGGCGATGGATGCGAGTCCGGAGAGCTGAGATGAATACAGCTGTCCGTGTGTTTTAGCTTTTTAGCTGAACGCTGACGAGTCTGTTGATGGCTTCATGAACTCTGCGCCAGCAACGATTATTGAGCTAACGATGAGTGTATCCTCTTCGTTACGGTAAGACCGGGTAGACAGGCACTTTTGAGAGGGGAGTCCGCGTTTTGGTTGCGATAGCCAATGGCGGTAGCGTGTCTGAATTTCAGAATAAACCCGCGGTTGCGATTTAACATTTTGTTTACAAAACGAAGGGATGTTTTATGTGTTTCCACCAGAACCACATTTTCATTCAGCTTTTACTGAGGTCAGGGCTTATATCCGGTTTTGCAGTGTTGACCTGTGCGGAAGCCATCGTTCGCAGATTGCTTTCGCAAAATAATGTTACACCAGTTATGGGAATAGCTGTTCGCCTCTTGAACGCAGCAGATGTTATCGATAATTCTGTTTGATACATATTACGTACGGAATTTTTTGTAGAATAATTTATGAGTATAAAAATGAAGTATAATATAGGGTATTTATTTGATCTTCTTGTTGTCATAACAAACAAAGATTTAAAGGTGCGTTATAAAAGCAGCGTATTTGGTTACCTGTGGTCAATTGCAAACCCGCTGCTATTTGCAATGATATATTATTTCATTTTTAAGCTCGTTATGCGAGTGCAGATTCCGAATTATACTCTTTTCTTGATTACCGGATTATTTCCATGGCAATGGTTTGCCAGCTCGGCAACCAACTCCCTGTTCTCTTTTATAGCCAATGCGCAAATAATCAAAAAGACGGTGTTTCCGCGTTCAGTCATACCGTTGAGTAATGTCATGATGGAAGGGCTACATTTCTTGTGTACGATTCCGGTGATTATTGCATTCCTGTTCGTCTATGGTATGCGTCCGTCGCTATCATGGATCTGGGGCGTACCCATCATTGCACTGGGTCAGGTGATTTTTACCTTTGGTATCTCAATCATATTCTCTACGCTAAACCTGTTCTTCAGGGACTTAGAGCGATTTGTCAGCCTTGGCATCATGCTCATGTTTTATTGCACACCGATATTATATGCGTCAGATATGATTCCGGAAAAATTTAGCTGGATTATTACCTATAATCCTCTGGCAAGCATGATCCTCAGCTGGCGGCAGCTGTTCATGGATGGCGTCTTAAATTATGAATATATTTCAATCCTTTATATTACGGGTTTAGTCCTGACAATTGTGGGCCTGAGTATTTTTAATAAATTAAAATATCGATTTGCAGAGATTTTGTAATGGAACCAGTAATAAATTTTAGTCACGTTACGAAAGAGTATCCGCTTTACCACCATATTGGCTCAGGCATTAAGGATCTCGTATTTCACCCGAAAAGAGCTTTTCAGCTGTTAAAAGGGCGTAAATATCTTGCGATCGAAGATATCACCTTCACCGTTGGTAAAGGCGAGGCCGTCGCGCTGATTGGCCGTAACGGAGCAGGGAAAAGTACCTCTCTCGGGCTGGTGGCCGGGGTGATTAAGCCAACGAAAGGCACAGTCACCACTCAGGGGCGTGTTGCCTCGATGCTTGAGTTAGGCGGCGGCTTTCACCCTGAATTAACCGGTCGGGAAAATATTTTTCTCAATGCGACCCTGCTTGGTCTACGCCGCAAAGAAGTTCAGCAGCGCATGGATCGGATAGTAGAGTTCTCCGAGTTAGGGGATTTCATTGACGAGCCTATTCGCGTGTATTCGAGTGGTATGCTGGCGAAACTCGGATTCTCTGTCATCAGTCAGGTAGAACCCGATATCCTTATTATCGATGAAGTCCTTGCTGTTGGTGATATTTCGTTCCAGGCCAAGTGTATCCAGACAATAAAAGACTTCAAAAATAAAGGTGTAACGATATTATTCGTTAGCCATAATATGAGTGATGTTGAAAAAATCTGTGATCGGGTTGTTTGGATCGAAGACCACAAACTCCGCGAAATTGGCTCAGCTGAGAGAATCATCGAACTCTACAGACAAGCAATGGCTTAATAATTGGTAATAATATGAACAGTATTAAAATTTACACATGTCACCACAAACCCAGTGCTTTTCTAAACGCCTCTATTATTAAACCACTGCATGTCGGGAAAGCGAATACCTACAATGATATTGGCTGTGAAGGAGATGATAGCGGAGACAACATTTCCTTTAAAAATCCTTTTTATTGTGAGCTGACGGCCCATTATTGGGTGTGGAAGAATGAATCCCTCGCTGATTATGTTGGATTCATGCATTACCGTCGACATCTGAACTTTTCCGAACAACAAAATCATCCTGAGGATAACTGGGGAGTGGTCAACTACCCGGCGATCAATGCTGAATATGAAAATCAGTTCGGATTAAGTGATGAGTCTATACAGACCTGCGTCGATGGATATGATCTGCTGTTACCTAAAAAATGGTCGGTAACATTCGCAGGGAGTAAAAATAACCTTGATCATTATACAAAAGGTGAATTTTTACATATCAAAGATTATCAGTCCGCCCTGGAAGTTGTTGAAGAGTTGTATCCGACATATAAAGATGCGATTCAACAATTCAATAATGCAACGGATGGCTATTACACGAACATGTTTGTTATGCGCAAAGACATGTTTGTGGATTATTCAGAATGGCTTTTTGCTATTTTGTCTAATCTTGAAAACCGGATTTCGATGAATAACTATAATGCTCAAGAGAAACGTGTGATTGGACACATTGCTGAGCGTTTATTCAATATCTATATCATTAAATGCCAACAAGATAAACAGCTAAAAATAAAAGAACTACAGCGCACGTTTGTCACTGCTGAAACATTTAATGGTAAATTAAATCCTGTTTTTGACGCTGAGACAAGTGTTCCGGTTGTTATCAGCTTTGATAATAACTATGCATTAAGTGGCGGGGCATTAATAAATTCAATCGTGCGCCATTCTGATGCGAACAAGAACTATGATATTGTTGTTCTGGAAAACAAGGTTAGTCATCTAAATAAAAAACGCCTTATCAATCTGGTTGCTGGTCATAACAACATATCGTTGCGCTTTTTCGATGTGAATTCATTCACTGAGATAAGCGATGTGCATACCCGCGCGCATTTTAGTGCCTCGACCTATGCCCGCTTGTTCATTCCGCAACTTTTCCGTGATTATAAAAAAGTTGTGTTTATCGATTCTGATACCGTCGTGAAGGCCGATCTGGCGACGCTTCTGGATGTTAATATCGGTAGCAATTTGGTTGCTGCGGTTAAAGATATTGTCATGGAAGGGTTTGTGAAGTTTGGCACGATGTCAGAATCTGATGATGGCATTATGCCCGCAGAGCAGTACCTGAAAAAGACATTAGGAATGACGAATCCTGACGCATATTTCCAGGCCGGGATTATCATTTTCAATGTCGAACAAATGGTTAAAGAGAACACCTTTGCTCAGTTGATGGCAGCCCTGAAAGCCAAAAAATATTGGTTCTTAGATCAGGATATCATGAACAAAGTGTTCTTTGGCAGAGTCGAGTTTTTACCGCTGGAATGGAACGTATACCATGGCAATGGTAATACTGATGATTTCTTCCCAAACCTCAAGTTCGCGACCTATATGCGTTTTCTGCAGGCCAGAAGAAATCCGAAAATGATTCACTATGCGGGTGAAAACAAACCATGGAATACTGAGAAAGTCGATTTCTATGATGATTTTCTGGAAAATGTTTTAAATACCCCATGGGAAAAAGAAGTTTACTATCGCCAGTTACCTGTGGCCTCGGCAGGACATAACCAGAATAGTGAACTGAAGCAAACTGTGTTGCTGCAGACAAAGATTAAAAGAACTTTGATGCCATATGTTAATAAATATGCTCCTGTCGGTTCACCAAGAAGAAATAAGCTCATTAAATATTATTATAAAGTTCGCCGTACGATTCTTGGCTAATGCAACTGGAGACACATTATGAAGCGTAACAATATTCTCATCGTCGGCGCAGGTTTTTCAGGCGTGGTCATTGCCCGTCAACTTGCTGAACAAGGTCACAAAGTTAAAATTATCGATCAGCGAGACCATATCGGCGGAAATTCGTATGACACCCGCGATCCGCAGACTGATGTCATGGTACATGTTTACGGCCCGCACATTTTCCATACGGACAATGAAACCGTCTGGAACTACGTCAACCAGTATGCGGAAATGATGCCCTATGTGAACAGAGTAAAAGCCACGGTCAATGGCCAGGTTTTTTCTCTGCCAATTAATCTGCATACCATTAATCAGTTTTTTGCTAAAACCTGCTCTCCTGATGAGGCGCGGGCGCTCATTAGCGAAAAAGGCGATAGTTCCATTATGGAACCGAAGACTTTTGAAGAGCAGGCCTTGCGTTTCATTGGTAAAGAACTATACGAAGCGTTCTTCAAAGGCTACACCATTAAACAATGGGGGATGCAGCCTTCTGAACTTCCGGCATCAATACTTAAACGTTTGCCGGTACGTTTCAATTATGACGATAATTACTTTAATCATAAATTCCAGGGAATGCCGAAGTTTGGTTATACTCATATGATTGAAGCGATCGCCGATCATGAAAATATCACTCTGGAATTACAGCGTGAGTTTGCTGCTGAAAATCGCGAAAATTACGATCATGTATTTTATAGCGGCCCACTAGATGCGTTCTACTCATACCAGCACGGGCGTCTTGGCTACCGTACTCTGGACTTTGAGCGATTTACGTATCAAGGTGATTATCAGGGTTGCGCAGTCATGAACTATTGCTCCATTGATGTCCCGTATACGCGCATTACTGAACATAAATATTTTTCCCCGTGGGAGAACCACGAAGGCTCTGTCTGCTATAAGGAATATAGCCGCGCCTGCGGTGAAGATGATATTCCGTACTACCCCATCCGCCAGATGGGCGAAATGGCGCTGCTGGATAAATATTTATCACTGGCTGAAGGTGAGAAAAATATCACTTTCGTCGGACGCTTAGGCACCTATCGCTATCTTGATATGGATGTCACGATTGCAGAAGCACTGAAAACGGCCGATAAATACCTGTCTTCATTGTCCAACGACGAAGCGATGCCTGTATTCGTGGCCGAAGTACGATGAAAAATACTGCATTAATAGTCACTTTTAACCGTCTGGAAAAGCTAAAGAAGACGGTTGCTGAAACTGTTAAGCTGAACTTTGCCTCTATTGTTATCGTCAACAACGGTTCCACGGACGGGACCGCTGACTGGCTCCAGACAATCACGGACTCGCGTGTTATTGTTTTGAATCTGGCCAGTAACAACGGTGGCGCCGGAGGTTTCAAGGCCGGTAGTGAATACATATGTCGTTCTGTTGATAGCGATTGGATCTTTTTTTATGACGATGATGCTTATCCGCAAAGTGATATTCTGGATAAGTTTGCCGCGATAAATAAAGCCGATTGTCGTGTTTATACGGCGCTAGTGAAAGACTTGCAGGGCCGTATATGCACGATGAATGTCCCATTCGCAAAAGTTCCGACCTCGTTTAGTGATACCTTGCAATATATCAAGGATCCCCAACGCTTTGTACCAGATAATAAGGAAACGCTGGTCCAGACGGTTTCATTCGTTGGCATGATCATTAAACGTGAAGTTTTGAATGAGCATCTTCAGCATATTTATGATGAGCTTTTTCTTTATTTTGATGACCTTTACTTTGGTTATCAGTTAACTTTAAGTGGCGAGAAAATCTCCTATAATCCGCAGCTTGTGTTTACCCATGATGTGAGTATCCAGGGGAAGGTTATATCGCCTGAGTGGAAGGTTTACTATCTTTGTCGAAATTTGATTTTGGCTAAGAGAATATTCACAGAAGTGGCGGTTTTTAGTCGTTCATCAATCCTTTTACGCCTCTGCAAATATATTTCGATACTCCCACTGCAACGCCGGAAATGGGTATATCTAAAGTTTTTATGCCGTGGGATTATTCATGGTGTAAAAGGAATCAGCGGTAAGTTTCACTAAGTGGACATAGCAATGAAAAAACTGTGTTATTTCATAAATTCGGATTGGTACTTTGATTTGCATTGGACCGATCGTGCAATTGCCGCCCGAGATGCCGGTTATGAGATTCACATTATTAGCCATTTTGTCGAAGATAAAATAGCAAAAAAATTTAAGGTATTAGGTTTTATTTGTCATAACATCCCTCTTGTCGCTCAATCATTCAACATTTTGATTTTCTTTCGGGCCTTTTCTCAGGCGCGGAAAATTATTCAAAATATAAATCCGGACTTGTTGCACTGCATTACGATCAAGCCGTGTTTGATTGGTGGCTTTCTGGCAAAAAGTACCCAGCGGCCTGTTATTTTGAGTTTTGTCGGTTTAGGGCGGGTGTTTTCCGCAGAGTCAGTCGGCCTTAAACTGCTGCGTAATTTTACGGTTATGGCATATAAGTATATCGCCAGTAACAAATGCAGTTTGTTTATGTTCGAACATGATAAAGACAGAGCCAGACTCGCCGACCTTGTTGGTATCGATTACAAGCAAACTATTGTGATTGATGGTGCAGGCATTAACCCCGAGATTTACAAGTATTCTCTGGAGCAACAGCGCGATGTCCCGGTCGTCCTTTTTGCAAGTCGGATGCTGTGGAGTAAAGGACTTGGCGATCTGATTGAAGCCAAAAAAATACTGAGCAATAAAAATATCCACTTTACGCTGAATGTGGCCGGTATCTTAGTGGAAAATGACAAAGACGCAATTCCGCTCGCGACGGTACAGCAGTGGCAAAGTGAAGGCATGATTAACTGGCTTGGTCATTGCTCTAATGTCTTTGATTTGATTGAAGAATCAAATATCGTGGCTTTGCCGTCAGTCTATGCTGAAGGCGTACCGCGTATTTTGCTGGAAGCCTCTTCGGTAGGGCGCGCTTGTATTGCTTATGATGTTGGTGGCTGCGATAGTTTAATTATCAATAACGATAATGGGTTGATTGTAAAAAGTAAATCTGTCGAAGAACTGGCGGAAAAGCTCGGCTTCCTGTTAGATAACCCTGAAACTCGCGTCGCAATGGGCATTAATGGTAGAAAGCGCATTCAGGATAAATTCTCGAGTGTGATGATCATCAATAAAACATTAAAAACATACCGTGATGTTGTTGAAGAGTAGTTTTTGATGAAGCTAAGACGCTTTCATCTTACCTGTCTTTAAAAACTGGCAACCTACACATTAAACGCTATCAAAAAAAATATAATCGCGTTTATAAGCTAAGCGTCAAGGTGATAGCATGTCTGATAAAAAGAGCATTGTTATTTCTGTTATTATCCCTGTACACAATGCTGCTGGATATATTTCAGATACCTTAAGCACGGTTTTGTCTCAAACACTGAACGACATCGAAATCATTATTGTCAATGATTGTTCCGACGATAATACCTCCGAGATTGTCTCTGCGCTGGCGGAAACTGATTCACGGATTAGAGTGATTAACAACGCGACAAACCTCGGTGGCGGAGGTTCGAGAAACGTCGGATTAGATGCCGCTATCGGTGAGTACGTTATTTTCCTCGATGACGACGATCATGTTGAACACCAGATGCTGGAACACATGTATGCGCGGGCTATCGATATACAAGCGGATGTCGTTATCTGTCGTAGCCAGTCGTTTGATCCCGCCTTGCAGGTTTATGCCCCGATGCCGTGGTCCGTGCGTCAGGAGCTGCTACCTGATCTTATGGTTTTTTCATCCCAGGATATTCCCTCTGATTTTTTCCGCGCCTTTATCTGGTGGCCATGGGACAAACTTCTCAGACGTCAGTTTATTGCCGCTCACCAGCTTCGTTTTCAGGAAATCAGAACAACGAACGACCTTTTCTTCGTTTGTGCTTTCATGCTTATGGCGAACCGAATTTCGGTCTTAGATGAAACGCTAATTTCTCATACCATCAACCGTCCTGAATCCTTATCCGCCACCAGAGCAGAGTCGCACCACTGTGCTGTTGAAGCACTGGCTGCTCTTAAAACGTTTATCTGTCAGCAGGGGATGATGGGGCAACGCCTCAGAGATTACAAAAACTATGCGGTCGTTTTCCTGGAGTGGCATTTAAACACGATCTCTGGACCGACATTCCAGCCGTTTTATCAGCAGGTACAAGAGTTTATTGGGGAGCTGGATGCCAGGGATGACGATTTTTATGATGAATTTATCACTGCCGCATACCGTAGGATCACCGTGCTGTCTGCTGAAGAGTATATCTTCTCCCTTAAAGATCGTGTCCTGAAAGAGCTTGAGTTTTTCCAGGCCAGGAGCGCCACATTAGAGCAAGAAGTTGAGGGGCTTACATACTCGTTTGCTGAGCAAAAGAGTGAAAATACGCTATTGCATACCCAATTAGATGAGATTGAAGAGCGGGTGACTGAACAGGAAAAAAATATTCATCAGTTAACTGAAAAAAATAATGCTTTGCGTCATGAAATGACGATTAAACAGCAGGAGTTAAATGAAATTTACCAGCATTATAAAGAGTTAATCTCTTCTTTATCATGGAAGTTGACTCAGCCGCTAAGAGTAGCAAGACGATTTTTTAAAAGGTTTTAACAGAAGGTTAAGAGAGTTTCGTTTCCTTCTGGATGTTTCCTTATAAAGTTATTTTTTATATAAAAGAGCTCCTTATCACATGATTTGAGGAGCGCTTTTTCGGTTGGATTAATAATTTATTAGTTGGCAGGTAATCGATTTCTCGTTGAGTCTTTGCTGGGGGCAGCAATGTCTCAATGTGTGTAACTGGTTTTCTTTTTTACGTGAATATCTGCCTTTCTAAAAAATTTTCCAGGCGGAAATTACTTTTAAATATTGATGGCTATTCTATTTATTACTAATAAATTCTTTCTTCTAAAAGAATGTAGTTTTACTCATTGAATTACGGGGTGTAGATTGTCTGTTAACAGATTTGATGCCATTGATGGCACTCGTGGGATATTGGCGGGCATGGTCATGCTCAGCCATATGTTTGGTAGCTTTATGGGCTGGCCGCAAGTCAGACCATTTAGTGGCGCCTATCTGTGCGTGGTGTACTTTTTCATCATGAGTGGCTTTGTTCTGACCTATGCCCACGCGTCGGGTAACTTTTTCAAATACCTTCTGACGCGGTTTGCCAGACTATGGCCGCTGCATTTTTTGTCGACCATTCTGATGGTCGGCATTTATTACTATAATGCCCATCATGGCGGCTATGTTTCCAGCCCTGATGTGTTTTCTGTTACTGTGATACTAAAAAATATATTATTTCTTCATGGTCTGTACTGGCATGACTTCAAGTTAATTAATGAGCCATCATGGAGTATAAGCATTGAGTTCTGGGCATCGCTTTTAATCCCTCTGGTCTTTGCGCGATTAGGAAATATGACTCGTGCCGTTGTTGCAGGGTTGTTCTTTATTTTTCTGTGGCATAAATACCCATCCGGGATACCACCCTCAATGCTGACCGCTATGCTGTCTATGCTGATTGGTTCACTGTTTTTCTCTTTATCACAGACAGAGTATTTTAAGTGTCTGATGAAAGAAAAGTTCATGGCCTGTTTTATTGGCGCGGCGACGATGATATCAATCGTTGGTGTTTATGCTATGAATCACAGTCGACTGGATTATTTTTTATTCCTGGCGTTTATCCCGATGCTGTTCATAGATTATCTTCCCGATAATCAGTTGATAAAACGGATTTTCACCTCTAATTTATTCTTGTTTCTCTGCTATATTAGTTTCCCTTTGTATCTATTGCATGAGCTGGTTATTGTTTCTGGATTCATTTTCGACCCTGAAAATGCCTGGGTATCAATATCAGTAGCGGCATTTGCCGCCATATTCATTGCCTATATTTATGCCCGGTTTATCGATTATCCTCTCTATCGCGCGTTAAAGCGCCAGATCGCCAAAATAAGCTAATGCTCCGTTGCGTTTTATTGCGCGGCATTTAATGGGTTCCTGCGCTACGGCCGGGAACGCCCGGCGGAGAAAAGGGGAGGGGAATCCCCTCCCGTTATCGACTTATTTATGTCTGCTCCGCAGATTCTCGACCACCGCCGTCAAATCCAGCCCCTGATCCTGCAGCAGCACCAGCAGGTGATACACCAGGTCCGATGCCTCGTTCTTCAGTTCGAACTGGTCATGCACCGTTGCGGCCAGCGCGGTTTCCACGCCTTCTTCACCCACTTTTTGCGCAATACGCTTGGTACCGCTGGCATACAGCTTCGCGGTATAGGAGCTTTCCGGGTCCGCATGCTTACGCTCGGCCAGCAGTTGCTCCAGCTGATACAGGAACAGCCACTGGTGACCAGCGTCGCCGAAGCAGCTGGACGTGCCTTTATGGCAGGTCGGGCCGATCGGGTTAACCAGCACCAGCAGGGTGTCGTTGTCGCAATCCGGGGTAATGCTCACCACGTTGAGAAAGTTGCCGGAGGTTTCGCCCTTGGTCCACAGACGCTGTTTGGTCCGCGAATAAAAGGTCACTTTACCGCTCTCTTCGGTCTTCGCCAGCGCATCCTGATTCATGTAGCCCAGCATCAGCACTTCGCCGGAGATGGCGTGCTGCACGATGGCCGGCATCATGCCGTCGGTTTTTTCCCAGTCCAGCTGTTCAGTTAACATACCCTAATCTCCACGCCCTGTGCTGCCAGGTACGTTTTTAGTTCACCAATATTAATAATCTGCTTGTGGAACACCGATGCCGCCAGCGCGCCGTCGACGTTGGCGTCGCGGAAGGCTTCAAGGAAATGTTCCATGGTGCCGGCGCCGCCGGAGGCGATGAGCGGCACGTGGCAGACGGCGCGGACTTTGCTCAACTGCTCAAGATCGTAGCCGTTACGCACGCCATCCTGATTCATCATGTTCAGCACGATCTCGCCGGCACCGCGTTTCTGCACTTCCTGCACCCAGTCGAGGGTCTCCCACTGGGTCACGCGCGTGCGGCTCTCATCGCCGGTGTACTGGTTAACGTGATATTTACCGCTCTCAGCATCAAACCAGGTATCGATGCCCACCACAATACACTGCACGCCAAAACGATCGGCCAGACGGGTAATCAGCGTCGGATCGGCCAGCGCCGGGGAGTTAATCGAAATCTTGTCGGCACCGAAGGAGAGAATCTGCGCCGCATCGTCGAGGGATTTAATTCCGCCGGCGACACAGAAAGGAATATCGATCACTTCCGCGACCCGCGACACCCAGCTTTTATCGACGACGCGGCCGTCGCTGGAGGCGGTGATATCGTAGAACACCAGCTCATCCGCGCCTTCATCGGCATAGCGTTTCGCCAGCGGCACGATATCGCCGATGATTTCATGATTACGGAACTGCACGCCTTTCACTACCTGGCCGTCGCGAACGTCGAGGCAGGGGATTATCCGTTTTGCCAGCATTGAATGGCCTCCGTTACGTTAAATTTACCTTCCAGCAGCGCGCGACCGACAATCACCCCGCGCACGCCGGTGCCGCGCAGCGCGGCAATATCCTGCAGATCGCCGATGCCGCCGGAAGACTGGAACGCCACCTGCGGATAGCGGGCGCACACTTCTTCATACAGCGAGACGTTTGACCCCGCCAGGGTGCCATCGCGAGAAATATCGGTGCACAGGACATGCTGCAGGCCGACGGATTGATAGCTCTCTACCAGCTCTTCCAGCGTCACGCCGGAGTTTTCCTGCCAGCCGCTGACCGCCACCTGCTTGTTGCCTTCCGCGTCGATACGCACGTCGAGCGCCAGCACCAGATGCTGCGGGCCAAAACGCTTAAACCAGCCTTTTACCACTTCCGGCGACTTCACCGCCGTCGAACCCACCACCACGCGCGCCACGCCTGCGGTAAGCAGGGCCGCCACATCCTCTTCCGTGCGCACGCCGCCGCCGACCTGCACCGGTACGTTCACTCCGGCAACCAGCGTTTTCAGCAGCGGGATCTGGCGCTTCGCCGGATCTTTCGCCCCGGTCAAATCGACCAGGTGCAGCACTTCGGCTCCTTGCGCGGCATAGGATTGCAGGCGCGGCAGCGGATCGTTGCCATAGTCGCGCTGCTGGCCGTAATCGCCCTGATGGAGACGGACAACCGTACCGTCAATTAAATCTAAAGCAGGAATGATCATCACATCTCCAGGAAGTTTTTCAGCAGCTGCGCGCCGGCGCTGCCCGAGCGTTCCGGATGGAACTGGACGCCAAAAAAGTTATCTTTCTGTACCGCCGCGGTGAACGGCTCGCCGTAATGGCACTGGGCGATGGTGTAAGGATTCACCGGCATGGCATAGCTGTGAACGAAATAAAAATAAGCGCCGTCATCGATACCGCGGAACAGACGGTTCCCTGCTTTTGGATAGACCCGGTTCCAGCCCATATGCGGCAGCGGCAGTCCGTGGTCGGTCATTTTCGGCACGTCTTCTTCAATAATGCCCAGCAGATCCACGCCGTTGCTCTCTTCGCTGCGCCGCCCCAGCAGCTGCATGCCGAGACAGATACCGAGTACTGGCTGGGTGCAGGCTTTCACCAGCTCAATCAGCTCGCGCTCGCGTATCTGGTCCATCGCCGCCTGCGCGGTACCGACGCCGGGCAAAAACAGTTTATCGGCGCGCAGCACCACATCCGGGTCGCGGCTGACCGCCGGCTCGTAGCCGTGACGGCCGATTGCCGACTTCACCGAATTGAGGTTGGCGCAGCCGGTGTCGAGGATCACCACGTTCATCACAGTACTCCTTTCGATGAGGGCAGCGTATCGCCCTGCACGCGAATCGCCTGACGCAGCGTACGGCCAAAGGCCTTGAACAGGCTTTCGACGCGATGATGGTCGTTCTTGCCCTTGGTTTTCAGATGCAGCGTGACCGCCATGGTGTAGGAGAGCGAACGGAAGAAGTGCTCAACCATCTCGGTGCTCAGATCGCCAACGCGCTGATAGGCAAAATCGGCTTTATATTCCAGGTGCGGGCGACCGGAAATGTCCAGCGCGCAGCGGGCCAGACATTCGTCCATCGGCAGCACAAACCCAAAACGGTTGATCCCGCGCTTATCGCCCAGCGCCAGTTTCAACGCCTCGCCCAGCGCCAGACCGGTATCTTCCACGGTGTGGTGATCGTCAATATAGAGATCGCCGCCGACGTTAATTTCCAGACGGAAGCCGCCGTGGGTGGCGATTTGATCGAGCATATGATCAAAGAAGCCGACGCCGGTGTGAATTTTGCTGCCGCCTTCGCGATCCAGCCAGACTTTGACATCCACCTGGGTCTCTTTGGTGTTGCGCTCCACGTGGGCATAGCGGTCACGGCGGGTCAGCTGTTCACCGATAGCCGGCCAGTTCAGGGTCTCGCGGTCATAACGCAGGCCGATGATGCCCATATTGTCCGCCAGCTGGATGTCGGTGGCGCGATCGCCGATCACGTAGCTGTGGGCTTTATCCATCACGCCCTCTGCCAGCCACGGCAGCACCAGCTGGGTTTTAGGCTTGCGGCATTCACAGTTGTCAGCCGGCAGATGCGGGCAAATCAAGACGTCGTCGAAATTGACGCCCTGGGAAGAAAACACCTGCATCATCAGATTGTGCGGACCGTCAAACTCCGCCTGCGGCAGGCTGTCGGTCCCCAGACCGTCCTGATTGGTGATCATCACCAGCTTGTAACCTTCCTGCTGCAGTTTCAGCAGAACAGGGATCACCTGCGGCTCAAAAGCCAGCTTTTCAAAGCGGTCTACCTGAAAATCAACCGGTGGCTCGGAAATCAGCGTACCGTCACGGTCAATAAAGAGAAACTTCTGGGTCATACATTCTCCGCAGTCAAAGCGTCAATCACGCGCTGGCTCTCTGCACGGGTACCGATAGTGATACGCAAACAGCCGCTTAATGAGGGTTGTTTATTCTGGTCTCGTAAGATAATGCCCTGATCCCACAGAGATTTAAATACCGCGCTGGACGCTTTAAAGCGCACGAGGACATAGTTAGTCGCGGAGTCGAAGACCTGCTCAACGCACGCGATAGCGCGCAACTGACTAATCAGGTACTCACGCTCGTCGAGAATCTGCGCCACCCGCGCGCGCATCGCGGCGATACCCTGCTCGCTGAGCGCCTGGGCGGCAATGTCGGCCACCGGCGTCGACAGCGGGTAGGGGGCGATGACCTTCATTAACAGGCTAATCACCTCGGCGTTCGCCAGGGTAAACCCACAGCGCAGTCCGGCGAGGGCAAAGGCTTTTGACAACGTGCGCAGGACCACGAGGTGCGGATAGTCGCTCAGCCAGCCCGCCAGCGTCGCCTGCGGGCAAAATTCGATATAGGCTTCATCGGCGACGACGATCGCTTTGCCGCGGGTCATCTCCAGTAGCGCGCGCATATCGTCCGGGTTAATGACCTGCCCGGTCGGGTTATTGGGGCTGCAGACAAATACCACCTTCACGCCATCGAGACTGGCGGCGATGCCCGGCAGATCGAGCTGCCAGTCGCTGAGGCCCGGCACGGTACGGCAGGCCACGCCGATGGTTTCGGCGCTGACGCTGTACATGCCGTAGGTTGGCGGGCAATAGAGCACCGCATCTTGTCCCGGCTCGCAGAAGGCGCGGATCAGCAGTTCGATACCTTCATCGGCGCCGCGGCTGACCAGCACCTGCTCCGGCTTAACGCCGGCATAGCGGGCGTAATTCTCGATCACCGCCTTCGGCTGGCATTCCGGATAGCGGTTCAGCGTCTGCTGGGTCAGCTGAAATTCGACGGCGGTCGGGAATTCATTGGCGTTCAGCCAGACATCGCCTTTGCCGCCCAGACGACGAGCAGACTGATACGGCGTCAGGGCACGCACGTTGGCGCGGGCTAAATCTTCGATGCTCATGCTTGCTCCTTAAGGGCTGCAACGCGCAGCGTAACGGCATTTTTGTGGGCGGTCAGGCGCTCGGCGGCGGCGAGGATCTCAATGGTCGAGGCGAGGGAGGCAAAGCCTTCGCGCGACAGCTCCTGCACGGTCATCCGTTTCTGGAAGTCCGCCAGTCCCAGGCTTGAGCTGGTGGCGGTATAGCCATAGGTCGGCAGCACGTGGTTGGTGCCGGAGGCATAATCACCGGCGGATTCCGGCGACCAGTCGCCGAGGAACACCGAACCGGCGCTGGTAATGTCGTCAACCAGTTCACGGGCGTGACGGGTCTGGATGATAAGGTGTTCCGGACCGTACTGGTTGGAGATATCTACGCACTGGGCGAGGTCGCGGGCCACGATAATCCGGCTGGCCGAGAGCGCTTCGCGGGCGGTTTCTGCACGCGGCAGCGCCGCCAGCTGGCGCTCAACGGCGCGGGCGACCTGTTCACCCATCGCCGCATCCGGGGTCAGCAGGATCACCTGCGAATCGGGGCCGTGCTCCGCCTGGGAAAGCAGGTCGGAGGCGACAAAGTCCGGCGTCGCGCCGCTGTCGGCAATCACCAGCACTTCTGACGGTCCCGCCGGCATATCGATCGCCGCGCCGTCCAGACGCTGGCTGACCTGGCGCTTGGCCTCGGTGACGAAGGCGTTGCCTGGGCCAAAGATTTTATCGACTTTCGCCACCGACTCGGTGCCGAAAGCCAGCGCGGCAATGGCCTGAGCGCCGCCGACGTTGAAGATTGTGCGCACGCCGCAAAGCTGGGCCGCGTAAAGGATCTCATCGGCAATCGGCGGCGGCGAACACAGAACCACCTGCTGGCAACCTGCGATGCGCGCTGGCGTTGCCAGCATCAGCACCGTCGAGAACAGCGGCGCAGAACCGCCGGGAATATAGAGGCCGACGGAGGCGATAGGGCGGGTCACCTGCTGGCAACGCACGCCCGGCAGCGTCTCCACGTCCACGCCCGGCAGTTTTTGCGCGTTGTGGAAGGTCTCGATATTGCTGACCGCGACCGCCATGGCTTGTTTCAGCTCATCGCTGAGGCGGGCGCCGGCAGCGGCAATCTCTTCTTCGCTGACCTGCAGCGTTTTGACATCGGTTTTATCAAACTTTGCGCTGTATTCGCGCAGCGCCGCATCGCCATTGTTTTTGACGTTATCAAGAATGTCCGCCACCGTGCGGGTGATGGTGTCGGAGGCAGAAATCGCCGGGCGCATTAAGAGCTGCTGCTGCTGTTCGGCGCTACAGCTGTTCCAGTCGATGATGGTATTGAAGCTCATGGTCGTTTCCCCTGTCTAATCTCTGAGACAGGCCCGTCGGGCCTGTTCCCCGTGGATTACTCCATCATTTTCTCGATGGGCAGTACCAGAATGGAGCTGGCGCCCAGCGCTTTCAGTTTTTCCATGGTTTCCCAGAACAGGGTTTCGCTGCTGACCATGTGCATGGCAACGCGCTGTTTGTCACCGGCCAGCGGCAGAATGGTCGGGCGCTCAGCGCCAGGCAGCAGGGCCACCACTTCTTCCAGACGTTCGGTCGGGGCGTGCATCATGATGTATTTGGATTCGCGCGCCTGAATCACCCCCTGAATACGGGTCAGCAGGCGGTCGATTAACTGTTGCTTGGCGTCGGCCATTTCGCCATCGCGCTGAATCAGGCAGGCTTTAGAGCGGAACATCACTTCCACTTCGCGCAGACCGTTAGCTTCCAGGGTGGCGCCGGTGGAGACCAGGTCGCAAATCGCGTCGGCCAGGCCAGCGCGCGGGGCGACTTCAACGGAACCGTTCAGCAGACAGGATTTAAAGGAGATACCTTTCTGATCGAGGTAGCGCTTCAGCAGGTGCGGGTAGGAGGTGGCAATACGTTTGCCGTCCAGCGATGACGGACCGTCCCAGGCTTCATCCGCCGGAGTGGCCAGCGACAGGCGGCAGCCGCCAAAATCAAGACGACGCAGAGTGAAATAGCGCGGGTCTTCCCCCTGAGCGCGGCGGCTCAGCAGCTCTTCTTCCAGCACGTTCTCGCCGATGATGCCCAGATCCACTACGCCGTCCATAATCAGGCCCGGGATATCGTCATCGCGGACACGCAGAATGTCGATGGGCATATTTTCCGCCAGCGCAATCAGACGCTGGGTGTGCAAATTCACTTTAATGCCGCAACGGCCCAGTAATTCGCGTGAATCTTCGCTCAGGCGGCCTGATTTTTGAATAGCTATGCGTAAACGGCTGTTGTCTAACATTCTTGTTTTCCTCTTAATACCTGTCTGAATCTGTCCGAATTTGGTTCAAAAAAAAGCCCCCGGAAGTAAATCTTCCGGGGGCTCTATTCGCGCTCATGCACCTCTGGAAGATCTAAACGTCTTCCAGCACACATCGCCTGAAAGACTAGTCAGGATGATGGTGATGATGGTGATGTTTAAATTGAACGCGGTTCATAAAATTCTCTTTGAATGACTATGCATTTGATGCCTTTTAACCTAAACCACTTCAAGCGCAGAAAGCAAGGGCTTTTTACCATCATTAATTCATTTCATCTTCACTGAAGAAATTGTCAGTTGCCGCTGGCTGGCGTAGCCTTAAGTCAGCACAGCGAAAGAGTCAGGAGCCAGGTATGAAAAAGGTCGCAATTGTCGGTTTAGGATGGCTGGGCATGCCGCTCGCTTTGTCATTGAGCGCGCGGGGATGGCAGGTTACCGGCAGCAAAACCACCCAGGACGGCGTGGAGGCGGCGAGGATGTGCGGTATCGAAAGCTATCCGTTACGCCTGGAACCGCAGCTGGTCTGCGATGCCGAAGATCTGGATGCATTGATGAATGTAGATGCGCTGGTGATTACGCTGCCGGCTCGTCGCAGCGGGCCGGGGGAAGATTTTTATCTGCAGGCGGTACAGGAGCTTGTCGATACGGCGTTGGCCTACCATATCCCGCGGATCGTCTTTACCAGTTCCACTTCCGTATACGGCAATGCCAGCGGGATGTTAAAAGAGAATTCGCCGCGCGATCCGCAAACCGCCAGCGGCAGGGTGCTAAAAGAGCTGGAGGACTGGCTGCATAACCTTCCGGGCACCTCGGTGGATATTTTGCGTCTGGCCGGGCTGGTGGGGCCCTCTCGTCATCCCGGGCGTTTCTTTGCCGGGAAGTCTGCGCCGGACGGTCAGCACGGCGTAAACCTGGTACACCTGCAGGATGTCATTTCGGCTATCGAGCTGCTGCTGCAGGCTCCGAAGGGCGGACACATCTATAATATATGTGCGCCCAAACATCCGGCGCGCGGCGTGTTCTACCCGCAAATGGCCCGTGAACTTGGGTTGCCGGCGCCGGTGTTTGCCGACAGCCCAAACGGCGACAGCGGAAAACTGATTGATGGTAACCGTATCTGCTATGAACTGGGGTTTGATTATCAGTACCCCGATCCGCTGGTGATGCCGATGGAGTAATCCGCCAGCGGGAAATCGCGAACCTAAGGGGGCGGCGATGAAACCACTGCTGGATGTCCTCGTCATTCTGGATGCGCTGGAAAAAGAGGGGAGCTTTGCCGCCGCGTCGGCAAAGCTGTACAAAACGCCTTCTGCGCTGAGCTACACTATTCATAAACTGGAAAGCGATCTCAATATTCAGCTGCTTGATCGCAGCGGTCATCGGGCGCGCTTTACCCCCACCGGGCAGATGCTGCTGGAAAAGGGGCGCGAAGTTCTGCATACCGTCCGCGAGCTGGAAAAACAGGCGATTAAACTGCATCAGGGCTGGGAAAATGCGCTGGTGCTGGCGGTGGATAGCACGTTCCCCTTTTTTTTACTGGCGCCTCTGGTGAGCCGGTTCTATCAGCAGCATACCGCCGCCCGGCTGCGTTTTGTCCGCGAGGCACCGGCCAGCGGCTGGAGTGCGCTGGTGGAAGGACGGGCGGATCTCATTGTGGGGGTATCAGGCGACCCGCCGGCGCTCGTCGGCTACGGGTTTAGCCCGCTGGGCGAGCTGGCGCACATCTTTGTTATCGCGCCGCAGCATCCGCTGGCAAAAATGGCGGCACCGCTAAGCTGGCGGGCGATGAAACACTATCGGGCCATCGTCTGCGGGGAGCAATGGCCGCCGGTTGACGATCAGGAAAGCCTTGTGACGTACGATTTTGCCGGCCAGCTGATGTTGATTAGCGCGGGGCTGGGATGGGGATATGTGCCAAGGTATCTGGTACAGGCTCAGCTGGAGAGCGGCGAGCTGATAGAAAAAGAGGTCTCCTCGCCGTTACCTGCGCATCGGGCATGGCTTGGCTGGAATGAAGACGCCGCCGGACTTTCTTGCGCGTGGTGGCGTAGCGAAATTTTAGCAAATAATGCTATCCATACGATCTATGATATTAAAATCGTATGAATATTAATCTGTTAGATAAGCATGGCGTTGATTTGCCGTCTCAACATCTTGTCATCTGGCCAGTAAGTGTTGCAAAATACGCGGCCTGAAAAAATGGAAATTGACCGACTCTTTTTTGAAGAGTCGGTTATTTTTTGTTTTCAAGACACATCATTCAATACCAAGAGGCCGGGCTTCGTACCGGATAGATATTTACTAAAAACCGACAGTCGTTGTCGCTGAGGAATAGAAAAAATGGGGCAATTTTTTGCTTACGCGCTGGCCTTCGCCGTAAAAGGGGATAACTATGTCGCATAACGCTACTCCAAAAACCTCTCGCGTGGAATTACGTAAAACGCTTACGTTGATTCCGGTTGTAATGATGGGCCTGGCCTATATGCAGCCGATGACGCTGTTCGATACGTTTGGTATCGTCTCTGGTTTGACCGACGGCCACGTCGCGACGGCTTACGCCTTCGCCCTGGTCGCGATTCTCTTTACGGCACTGAGCTACGGTAAACTGGTTCGTCGTTTCCCGTCAGCGGGTTCCGCTTACACCTACGCCCAGAAATCTATCAGCCCGGCGGTGGGCTTTATGGTGGGATGGTCGTCGCTGCTGGACTACTTGTTCATGCCGATGATCAACATTCTGCTGGCGAAAATTTACTTTGAAGCGCTGGTGCCTTCTGTTCCTTCGTGGATCTTCGTTGTCGCGCTGGTGGCCTTTATGACCATCTCTAACCTGCGCAGCATCAAGACCGTGGCGAACTTCAACACCCTGATCGTTATCCTGCAGATGGGTATCGTGGCGGTGATTGTCGGCCTGATTATCTACGGCGTGATGCACGGCGAAGGCGCAGGCACACTGACCAGCACTCGTCCGTTCTGGTCTGAAGGGGCGCACGTGGTGCCGATGATTACCGGTGCGACCATCCTGTGCTTCTCGTTCCTGGGCTTCGATGGCATTTCTTCGCTGTCTGAAGAGACCAAAGACGCTGAGCGCGTGATTCCGAAGGCTATCTTCCTGACTGCGCTGATTGGCGGCCTGATCTTCATCGGTGCCTCTTACTTCCTGCAGCTGTACTTCCCGGACATCTCGCGCTTTAAAGATCCGGACGCATCGCAGCCGGAAATTATGCTGTACGTTGCGGGTAAAACCTTCCAGTGGGGCGTGCTGATTTTCTCCAGCGTGACCGTGCTGGCCTCCGGTATGGCCGCGCATGCGGGCGTTTCTCGTCTGATGTACGTCATGGGCCGCGATGGCGTGTTCCCGACCCGTTTCTTCGGCTACGTACACCCGAAATGGCGTACTCCGGCGTGGAACGTGCTGCTGGTTGGCGCGATTGCGCTGCTGGCGATTAAATTCGACCTGGTGACGGCGACGGCGCTGATTAACTTCGGCGCGCTGGTGGCATTTACCTTCGTTAACCTGTCGGTCATCTCCCAGTTCTGGATCCGTGAAAAGCGTAACAAGACGCTGAAAGACCACTTTAACTACCTGATCCTGCCGGTGTGCGGCGCCCTGACCGTAGGCGCGCTGTGGATTAACCTGGAAGAGAGCTCCATGATTCTGGGTCTGATCTGGGGCGGTATTGGTCTGGTGTACCTGGCCTGCGTGACCAAAAGCTTCCGCAATCCGGTACCGCAGTACGAAGACGTGGCGTAATCCTCGCCCGTAGTGATGAAAAAAGCCGGAGGGAAACCTCCGGCTTTTTGTTTTTGTCCTTGGGAGTCCGCGATCTGGCCGCGCGACAGCCCGAATAACCCCTTCCTACATCACCTTCAGAAGCGCATCCAGCAGTCCGGGAAAGCGCGCGTCGAGATCCTCCCGGCGCAGAGAAATCATATTCTCCCGCCCCTGAGGGCGCTGCCAGATGACGCCGCTATCGCGCAGGACGCGCCAGTGGTGGGTCATCGTCGACTTAGCGACATCCTCATGGCGCAGCGCGTTGCAGCTCTGCTCGCTGCCATCGGCCAGGATGCGAACGATCTCGAGGCGCATCGGGTTACCAAGGGCAAAAAGCACATTTTCCAGGCGAATGTGTTCACGTTCGGGGTGATTGGCGATCATAATATTCCTGTGTCGGCGGTTGTGCGGCTCCCGGGAGTCGCAGCCCGTATCGGCGGCTGCCGGGTAATATATCCAAACTGAAGGTCTAACGCTACGCGTGCCAGCCGTCGTTTCACCAATGGCAGTGATAGTAAAAATAGTTCGAATATACTCGTACAGTTGTACTATGATAGCGGCAGTTAACCACGCTGCGGCACACTCTGGCCGCTTACTGACAGTCAAAATGACTAAGGACGCATCATGCCCCGACCCATCCCTCTCGAACGTTATCGCAACATCGGTATCTCCGCGCATATCGATGCCGGTAAAACCACCACCACCGAGCGCATTCTGTTTTACACCGGAATGAGCCACAAGCTGGGGGAAGTACACGATGGCGCGGCAACCACTGACTGGATGGCGCAGGAGCAAGAGCGCGGAATTACCATTACTTCCGCTGCGGTGAGCTGCTTCTGGCCCGGCATGGACCGTAGTTTCGAGCCGCATCGCATTAATATTATCGACACCCCGGGCCACGTGGATTTCACCATCGAGGTGGAGCGCTCAATGCGCGTGCTGGATGGCGCGGTGATGGTCTATGACTCCGTCGGCGGCGTGCAGCCGCAATCGGAAACCGTGTGGCGACAGGCGAATAAATATCACGTTCCGCGGCTGGCCTTCGTCAATAAAATGGACCGCCCCGGCGCCGATTTCTTCCGCGTCGTGCAGATGATGATTGATCGCCTGAAGGCGAATCCGGTACCGATCGTTATCCCTGTTGGCGCCGAGGAGCATTTCACCGGCGTGGTCGATCTCATCAAAATGCGCGCTATTTTATGGGATGACGCGACCCAGGGGATGACCTTCAGCTACGCGCCGGTGCCGGACGAACTGCGGGAAACCGCCCGGCAGTGGCGAGAAAAAATGGTCTCCGCCGCGGCGGAAGCTACCGAGGAGCTGATGGATAAATATCTTGAGAGCGGCGAGCTGAGCGAGGCCGATATCGTGGCCGGGCTGCGTAAACGTACCGTCAGCGGCGAAATTCAGCCGGTGCTGTGCGGCAGCGCCTTTAAAAATAAAGGCGTGCAGCGGATGCTGGATGCGGTGATCGAACTGATGCCGTCGCCGCTGGACATTCCGGCGATTCAGGGTGTTGATGAGAAAGGGCAGCCGGCGGAGCGCCATCCTGGCGACGACGAACCGTTCTCGGCGTTGGCGTTTAAACTGATGACTGACCCGTACGTTGGCCAGTTGACCTTTATTCGCGTCTATTCCGGTACCCTGAAAAAAGGCGACGCGGTCTACAATCCGGTCAAAGGGAAAAAAGAACGTATCGGGCGTATTGTGCTGATGCATGCCAACGATCGCCACGAAGTGGATGAACTGCATGCCGGGGATATTGCCGCCTGTGTCGGGTTGAAAGATGTCACCACTGGCGACACGCTATGCGATCCGGACGCGGTGATTACCCTCGAACGGATGGAGTTCCCGGAACCGGTGATCTCGCTGGCGATTGAGCCGAAAACCAAAGCGGATCAGGAGAAAATGGGGATTGCGCTACAGCGCCTGGCCTCTGAGGACCCGTCGTTCCGTCTGCATACTGATGAGGAGTCCGGGCAGACGATTATCTCCGGAATGGGCGAACTGCACCTGGAAATTATCGTCGATCGCATGAAGCGCGAGTTCGGCGTGGAGGCCAATATCGGTCGACCACAGGTCACCTACCGCGAGACACTGCGCAAAACGGTGAAAGAGGTGGAGGGGAAATTTGTCCGTCAGTCCGGCGGGAAGGGGCAGTATGGCCATGTTGTGCTGACCCTCGAACCGCTGGCGCCGGGGAGCGGCTTTGTGTTTGAAGACGCAACCAAAGGCGGGGTGGTGCCGCGCGAGTACATTCCTTCGGTGGAGAAAGGCTTGCGTGAAGCGATGGGCACCGGCGTGCTGGCGGGTTATCCGGTTGTCGATGTCAAAGCGACCCTGACATTTGGTTCGTATCATGATGTCGACTCATCGGAAATGGCCTTCCGCATGGCGGCGATTTTCGGCTTCAAGGAGGGGGCGCGCAGAGCCGATCCGGTGATTCTCGAACCGGTGATGCATGTAGAGGTGGAAACGCCGGAAGAGTATGCCGGGAATATTATGGGCATACTCTTCCGGCGTGGCATGGTGCAGGGGATGGAAGAGCGCTTCGGTAGCCAGATTATCCGCGCCGATGTTCCGCTGGCTGAAATGTTTGGCTATTCCACCACGCTGCGCTCAATGTCGCAGGGCCGAGCGACCTACAGTATGGAGTTCCATCACTACGCGGAAGCCCCGCGCAACGTAGCGGAAGCGATTATCGCCAGCCGCGCTAAAAGCTAAAGAAACGTCCCCGGGTTGCGACGCGCGGCGTGTTAACCGGGCGACGTGCTAAACAACGTTCCCGGGTTGCGACGCGTGGCGTCTTACCCGGGCTACAGGCGGAACAACGTCCCCGGGTTATGACGCGCAGCGTCTTACCCGGGCTACAGGCGGAACAACGTTCCCGGGTTGCGACGCGCGGCGTCTTACCCGGGCGACGAGCCCTGTCATCGTTTGTAGCCCGGGTAAGGCGTCAGCCGCGACCCGGGAATTGCCGCAGGTTAAACAATTTCCTGCGCGTACTGCCACAGCGCCTTCAACTGCGCCAGCTTCTCTTTATCGTCCGCGTACTGCTGATACAGCATCTGCAACTCATCGGCATAGGCCTGCAAAAACGCCGGTGTAAATATCTCGCGACGATGCTCTAACCAGCGCTGCTGCTCGGCCTCGTCAAGGCTGCCGGGGAAGTTGCGGGCGCGGTAGTTGAACAGCAGACGCTCTATCCGCTTGTCGGCAAAGGTAATATCCAGCGCCGGCAGGTTGCGCGGCTCGGTTTCCAGCACGATTTTCATCGCCGCGCGATCGGCATCGCTGAAGAAGCCGTTATAGAGCTGAGTATCGACGTTGTCGGAGGGAACAAACGGCTCTGCCTCGGCGAAAATAGCCACCGCTTTTTCCCGCACCTGCGGATGGTTGCGCAGCAGCTGCAGGTTATCCAGGCAGCGCTGGCGGTTAATCCCCAACCGGTCGGCATCCTGCGGGCGCAGCGTATTATCCTGGGCCAGCACCGGGCATTTATTGAGATGAACCAGCTTAACCGGCACCGCCGCCAGCTCCCCCAGATCGGCCTTTGGCGTGTATAGCCGCTCGCGCAGGGTATCGGCATCCAGTTCCAGCAGTGGCGTCATATCGCCGGCCAGATCGACCATGATCACCGCATTGCGGTTATCCGGATGCCAGGCCAGCGGTGCCACCAGGCTGGTGTTGCCGCGCGCCGCGCCGAACATGCCGGAAACATGGACCAGCGGCTTCATTTGCGGAACGTCGATCAGCGTCGCCAGCTTGCGCTTATTGCGATGGCTGTAGAGATAGTCAAACAGACGCGGTTGCCGGGCTTTGACCAGTTGCGCCATGGCGATGGTGGCGTAAACGTCGGCCATCGCGTCGTGGGCATTGCTGTGTTCAATGCCGTTGGCGACGGTCAGATGCTCAAGGCGAAAGCTCGGCAGGCCGTCCTCGTTCTCCGGCCAGTTGATCCCTTCCGGGCGCAGCGCATAGCAGGCGCGCATCACATCCAGCAGATCCCAGCGAGAGTTGTCGTGCTGCCAGCTCCAGGCGTAGGGATCGTAAAAGTTACGATAAAAAATATTCCGGCTGACTTCATCATCGAAGCGCACATTGTTGTAGCCGACGATGCAGGTTTTCGGCACCGTGAACAGATCGTGAATCCGGCGGGCAAAGGCGGCTTCGTTATCGCCTTTGGCGTTCGCCTCCTGCGGGGTGATCCCGGTTACCATCACCGCCTGCGGCTGCGGCAGATAGTCGTCGGCCAGTTTGCAGTAGAAAACCTCCGGTTCGCCGATGATATTCAGCCCGGCGTCGGTGCGAATGGCGGCGAACTGGGACGGACGATCGAGCGCGGGGTGGGTACCGAAGGTCTCATAATCGTGGAATAAAAATCCGGGCTGGTTGGCGCTATCTTGCATAATCTGTTCATTTTCCATGGTGGCTGGCACCCGTTATGGTAAACGATTTACCTGGGCATCAGAAGGGCGTTGGCCGAGCGATGCCTCCGTCGTGTCATATTTTCTTGCAATTAATCCCTGATTTGAAAGGAGAACTTCCGTAAAAAGGACGGCGAATCTGTCAATTTAGAGGATATGCCGTTGAAAGGCCGTTTTTTTATTGCTGTCACTTTGCTCGCTTCGAGCGTTTCTTGCGCATTTGCTGCCAATGATTTGCCCGTCACCGTGCCGCCACCGTCCATTCAGGCGGGATCCTGGGTACTGATGGATTACACGACCGGCCAGATACTGACTGCGGGTAATGAACACCAGCAGCGCAATCCTGCCAGCCTGACCAAACTCATGACCGGATATGTCGTCGATCGCGCCATCGACAGCCATCGCATCTCCTTTGATGATGTTGTGACCGTTGGCCGCGATGCCTGGGCCAAAGGCAACCCTGTTTTCGACGGCTCGTCGCTGATGTTCCTTAAGGCTGGCGATCGGGTCAGCGTTCGTGATTTAAGCCGCGGCCTGATCGTCGACTCCGGTAATGATGCCTGCGTGGCGCTGGCCGATTATGTCGCCGGCGGCCAGCCGCAGTTCGTGGCCATGATGAATGAGTACGTAAAAAAACTGCATCTGCAGGATACTCACTTTGAAACCGTGCATGGCCTGGATGCGCCGGGTCAGCACAGCTCGGCGTATGATCTTGCGGTACTGTCGCGGGCGATCATTCACGGCGAGCCGGACGTTTACCACATGTACAGCCAAAAAAGCCTGACGTGGAACGGGATTACCCAGCAAAACCGCAACGGTCTGCTGTGGGATAAGACCATGAATGTTGATGGGTTAAAGACCGGGCATACCTCCGGCGCCGGCTTTAACCTGATTGCCTCCGCGGTGGATGGCCATCGGCGCCTGATAGCCGTAGTGATGGGCGCCGACAGCCCGAAAGGGCGCGAGCAGCAGGCGGCTAAACTGCTGCACTGGGGCCAGCAAAATTTCGATACCGTTCAGGTGCTGCAAAAGGGCAAGAAGGTCGGTAGCGAGCGGATCTGGTACGGCGATAAAGAGCAAATCCAGCTGGGCACCGATCAGGATTTCTGGCTGGCGCTGCCGAAGTCGGAAGTGTCGCGTATTAAAGCCAAATACGTGCTGGATAAAAAAGATCTCGAAGCGCCGATTGCCGCGAATCAACGGGTCGGGGAAATCTCACTCTATGATGGCGACAAAGTGGTCGCCCACTGGCCGCTGGTGACGCTGGAAAGCGTTGGCAAAGGCGGTGTGTTCTCGCGGATGAGCGATTATCTGCATCACGCGCTGTGACCGCAACGCCCCGTCCGGGGCGTTTTTTTTTGCCTCATTTTTCTTCCTCCCGCATTGGCCACTTTGTGAATCAGCGCACATACTGATGTGCATCACCTGGCTACAGTATATGTACATTTATACAGTTGTTATCACTGGTGGAGGCACTATGAACTACAGCGTGAAGTCCGTCGGCAAACGTACCATTGCCGGTTTTCATAGGGTGGGGCCCTGGGATCAGACCGTTAAACAGGGTTTTGAGCAGCTCATGGCGTGGGTCAGCGGCCGTCAGATTCCGGCACAGGAGTGGGTGGCCGTCTACTATGACAATCCCGATCAGGTCCCGCCGGAGAAGCTGCGCTGCGCTACGGTGGTCACCGTGGCCGACGATTTTGTCGTTCCGCCCAACAGCGAAGGGGTCATTATCACTGAGATTGCGGGGGGAGAGTACGCATTCGCCAGCGCGCGGGTGGAAAATCACGACTTCTCGACGCCGTGGCTGGCGTTCTTCAATAGCCTGGTGCAGAGCAAAGAGTATCAACTGGCGGCAAAGCCCTGTTTTGAGGTCTATCTCAACGACGGCAATCAGGACGGCTACTGGGATATCGAAATGTATGTCGCGGTCGAACGGGTGGCGAAATAAGCGCTTACCCCTTCTGTGGACAAGGTTTTTTACATTAGCGTACAGCTTACGCTGAAAAAGCAGTTACAATTGGCCTTTGCTTCCTGCCGCCGTTTGCTTGCTGGAGAGGTCTGTGCGCGCTGATAAATCACTTAAGCCTTTCGAAATCCGTCTGTATCGCCACTATCGCGTGGTGCATGGTATTCGAATTGCTTTGGCCTTTGTCCTCACTTTTTTACTGGTTCGTTTGCTGAATGTACCGGAAGGGACGTGGCCTCTGATCACCCTGGTGGTGGTGATGGGGCCGATTTCATTCTGGGGTAACGTAGTACCACGCGCTTTTGAACGTATTGGCGGCACTATCCTCGGCTCGGCGCTCGGGCTGGTCGCGTTAAAGCTTGAGCTTATCTCCTTACCCGTCATGGTGCTGTGGTGCGCGGGGGCGATGTTCCTCTGCGGCTGGCTGGCGCTGGGCAAAAAACCGTATCAGGCGCTGCTCATTGGCATTACGCTGGCGGTCGTGGTCGGCGCGCCGCCCGGGGATATGCACACGGCGCTATGGCGAAGCGGCGATGTTATCTTTGGCTCCCTGCTGGCTATGCTGTTCACCGGCATCTGGCCGCAGCGGGCGTTCCTGCACTGGCGAATCCAGATGGCAAATTACGTCACCGCCTTCAACCGCCTGTATCAGGCCGGGTTCTCCCCCAATCTGGTGGAAAGACCGCGGCTGGAAAAACATCTGCAAAAAGTGCTTAACGACGTGGTCAAGATGCGCGGGCTGATTACGCCGGCAAGCAAAGAAACCCATATCCAGAAAGCTATCTTTGAAGCCATTCAAACCGTGAATCGTAACCTGGTCTGCATGCTGGAACTGCAGATCAATGCATACTGGAGCTCACGTCCCGGTCATTTTGTGATGCTCAACGCCCACACCTTGCGCGAAACCCAGCAGATGACCCAGCAAACGCTGCTGACGATTGCGCATGCGCTGTATGAAGGTAATCCGCAGCCGATTCGCGCCAACACCGAAAAACTTAATGAGATCGTCGCCGAACTGCGCGAACTTATGAAAGAACATCAGGGAGATAGCCTGGCGGAAACTCCGATCCACGGCTACGTCTGGCTGTCGATAGAACTGGCGCGCCAGCTTGAACTGCTGTCGAATTTAATCTGCCGGGCTTTGCGTAAATAAAAACCAGATGCACGCCATTTGCCCACAGGTTGCTTCGATTCAGCAGCATTTAGGGGTATGATAAACATAAAGGAAAAAACATTGTCATCCGCGGCTGCTAACAGTTATGTTAGCCCTATATAGCAGTCGCTTTAGCGAATCCGAATCTCAAATATTAGGGGTGTAAAAATGGAAACAACTAAGCCTTCTTTCCAGGACGTACTGGAGTTTGTTCGTCTGTATCGTCGTAAGAACAAATTGCAGCGTGAAATTCAGGACGTTGAGAAAAAGATCCGTGATAACCAGAAGCGCGTACTGCTGCTGGACAACCTCAGCGATTACATCAAACCGGGCATGAGCGTTGAAGCTATTCAGGGCATCATCGCCAGCATGAAAAGCGATTACGAAGATCGTGTTGATGACTACATCATCAAAAATGCCGAGCTGTCCAAAGAACGTCGTGACATTTCCAAAAAGCTGAAAGTCATGGGCGAAGCGAAGGCCGAAGAGAAGGTCGAAGAGTAATCGCATCGCGTCTGCCCGGCGGCGGCTCTCGCCGTCGGGAATGATCCCCTCTCTGGATTTATCTCCTTCCCCCGGCGGCGAACCGCCGCGCCACGCCAGCTTTCACGCGCGACGGCGTTCACCACGGGCAATGGCAAATCACCTGCAAGTGCTACGAGGAACATGATGGACAATCTTTCGGCTTTCATCGCCGACATTCCGCTGCCGGACCGCGCGGCGATGGCTCAGGCGCAACAACATCTGGATGGTTTATTAAAACCGCCGGGCAGTCTGGGACGGCTGGAGGCGCTGGCAGTGCAGCTGGCCGGAATGCCGGGGCTGCACGGCCAACTGCAAGTGGCGGAAAAAGCGATTGTGGTGATGTGCGCCGATCACGGCGTCTGGCATGAAGGGGTGGCTATCTCGCCGCAGGCCGTCACGGCGATTCAGGCGATAAACATGACCCGCAAAAATACCGGCGTCTGCGTGCTGGCGGCCCAGGCGGGCGTGCAGGTGCATGTGGTTGATGCCGGTATCGACGCGGATCCGATCCCTGGTCTGGTGGATATGCGAGTGGCGCGCGGCAGCGGTAATATCGCCCGGACGGCGGCCATGAGCCGGGAACAGGCGACGGCGCTGCTGCTGGCCAGCATCCGCTATACGCGAGAACTGGCCGCGCAGGGCGTACGCATATTCGGCGTTGGCGAACTGGGGATGGCGAACACCACCCCGGCGGCGGCGGTCGTCAGCGTGCTTACCGACAGCGATGCGCAGGATGTGGTCGGCATTGGCGCTAACCTGCCGGTATCGCAGCTGGGACACAAAGCCGATGTCGTCCGCCGGGCGATTGCGGTCAACCAGCCGCAGGCCGATGATGGTCTCGACGTGCTGGCGAAAGTGGGCGGATTTGATTTGGTGGGGATGACCGGCGTGATGCTGGGCGCCGCCTCCTGCGGACTGCCGGTTGTGCTGGACGGTTTCCTCTCCTATGCCTCCGCGCTGGCAGCCTGCCGTCTGGCTCCGGGCGTGCATCCGTATCTGATCCCTTCGCATCTGTCGGCGGAAAAAGGGGCGCGTATCGCGCTGGAACATCTGCAGTTGAAGCCCTATCTGGATATGGATATGCGGCTGGGAGAGGGCAGCGGCGCCGCGCTGGCGATGCATCTTGTGCAGGCGGCATGCACGGTATTTAACGACATGGGCACGCTGGCGGAAAGCCATATTGTCCTGCCGGAAAGCCGCTAAGCCGGAATCAGGGCGACCGCTGTCGCCCTGAGTTTTTGCGGATTTACAGCGCTTTTTGCCAGACGCTTTGCGGCAGCAGATAGACATCGGCTTTCGCGTTCATACCGTCCGTTACAATATGATGAATCCCGCTGGCCATCACGGCCAGGGTGACGTCAAAGGCGTTCAGGCTGTCACCAAATCCTGCGGTCAGGTTCAGCATTGAGCCGTTGGCCATCAGGTAGACGGTTTTATCGCCCACCCGGTACGCATTGATATGCGGCATCACCTCGTCGTGGCTGAACTGACGCAGATAGCCGCAGTCGATCTCTTCCGCAACGTGGCCGACATTGAGAATGAATACGCCATCTTTGGCGTTATCCAGCGCCGCGCTATTGACCACTTTCTTCGCGCCGGTTGCCGTGGCGACCACATCGGCCGAGGCGATGGCATCCTGTAAATCCACAACATGCCAGCCATCATAGGCTGCCTGCAGGCGACGGGCGGGATCGATTTCTGCCACCATCACCTGTCCGCCAAAGGCTTTCGCTGCGGCGGCAACGCCTTGTCCCACCAGACCGTAGCCAATGACCAACACTTTCTTCTCATGCAGCGTCAGGTGAGTGGTCTGGAAGAAGGTATGCCAGGCCGTGAGGCCCACCATGTGGCGGTTATGCAGTCCCTCTTTAACCGGGAGATCGTCCCAGTTAAAGATAGGGTAGCCGGGACGAATATCGCCCAGGCGGCTGACGCCGGAGCCGGTGGCTTCCAGGCCGGCGACGATGTGGCCAAATTCACCGCGCTGGTGCAGCAGGGTGGTGAGATCGGCGCCCATTTCGCACAGGTGGGTAGGATCCCAGGCGATCGCTTTTTCCCAGGAGTGCTGCCAGTCGGCATCGCTCATATCGCGCCAGGCGCAGGCCTGTGCGCCGCGCTCTACCAGCCAGGCGACAACCTCATCCTGCACGGTGGTGGGGTTACAGGTGGTCAGAAAGACTTTCGCCCCTTTCTCCAGAATCCCCTGCACCAGCGGAATCATTTTCATATCCAGATGCATACAGCAGGCCAGTCGGACATGGCTCAGATCGGGAAGGGCGGCGACCTGACGCAGCGTGCGCGGCATATTCTGGCTGGCCCATGCCACGTCTTTCACTAAATTTGTCTTATTATTCACTGTATTGTGACCTTCAATCCGTAGAGTGGGTTAAATCCCGGTGGGGAAATGATTCTAACGTAGTGTTCCGCGATCACATAACGGCGGCGTACCGCTAAATTCCGCGGGGAAGTCGCCCTGCAAAAGATATGGTTGTTAAAATATGGTTAAAAAATGAAAATAAAATATAAGTTATTCCTATGACGTGAGTGAGCCGTTCGATGTTAAGCGTTTTACCGACCGCACTGTTCTCGCGGGTGCGCATTTTTCTTGGGCGATTAAAGCCGCATGCGCTGCCCGTTGCCGGAAAACATATTCTCCTCGGCTCGTTAGGTGCCGGTACGGGACTGGCCGTCACCAGTCTGTTCAGCCACTGGCTGCTGGGTGAAATGAATCTGTGGTTTATCGCGCCGATGGGGGCCTCCGCGGTGCTGCTGTTCGGCGTACCGAATAGTCCGCTGGCGCAGCCGTGGTCAATCGTCGGGGGCAATGTGGTGTCGGCGCTGTTCGGCGTGACCGTCGGGATGTGGGTGCCTCATCTTGCCCTGGCCTGCGGTCTGGCAGCCGGACTGGCCATCGCCGCCATGTATTTCCTCCTCTGTCTGCATCCGCCCGGCGGTGCCGTTGCGCTGACGGCGATCCTCGGCGGAGCGGGCGTCCACAGCGCGGGATACCACTTTGTCCTGACGCCGGTACTGCTCAATTCAATGATGCTGGCGTTACTGGCAATCATCTTCAACAACCTCGTCGGACGGCGCTATCCTCACTCTCTGGCGGCTGAAGAGGTCAAACCCAACGTCGTGCCGCTGGGGATCCCGGTGACCCGCGAAGATATTCATGCCGCGCTTCTCGACGGTCAGTTCCTTGATATTGATGAGGATGATGTGCAGGAACTGCTGGAAAATATCGAGCAAAAGGCGCGAAGGCGAATGGCCACCGTGCCGAAAGCATAACGGCACGGTGCCGGGAGGGTTACAGCTCTCCGGTTATATACTGGGCGACGCTGATCGTCGCCTCGGCAGAGTATATCCGCCGCTTTGGTCGCCCGGACTCGCCGGAGACGTTGCGCCACCATCAGTGCCTGACCTATCCGCGCGGGACGCAAAGCCCGCAGTGGACGTTTGAGTCCCGCGAGCAACCGGGCGAACGGCTGAGTGTCAAGGTTCATGGCCCGTTCGCCACCAATAACAGCGAATCGCTTCGTGACGAGGTGCTGGCAGGGCTGGGTATTGCGCTGTTGCCTGATTTCAGCGCCCGGGAGGCCATTGGTCGCGGGCTGGTGCAGGAGTTGCTGCCAGGCTGGCGACCAGTTGAGGTCTTCGCGCCAAACCCGTATGTCATCCGGCCCTATGCTCCGCGCGGTCGAGACGTTCAGCCACTATTTGAAGCACACCTTCAACTGAAAAGCGCCAGCTGTTCTGTCAGCGCCTGGTGAAAGCGGGGAAGCAAGTCTGTTTCGCCGGGCAGCAGCTGCGCCAGGGTTACGGTCTTATCAGCCCGATAGACCCGGCCGCTGTTGAGGCGAGCTTCAAAATCATTCGCGGCCTGATGGGCGCCGATCAGATCGGTGTCCAGCAAAATCACCGCATGAGCAAGCACCACATGTCCTTGATCAGCGGCCAGCGGTCGCCAGTACTGGGCGGTGCCGACAATTTTGCGGGCATGGTCGCCCTCGCCGCAGGCCAGGTTGTAGCGTCCGTCGCAAAATGACCCTGTCACCGCCTGATAATGACTCCCGACGCCAAACGTCGCCAGCGTGCGCTGAAGGAGCCCGCAGAGCTGTAGATAAATAGGTTCTGCCGCTTCGCCCAGCGGCTGCGTGACCGGCCAGGCGAGGCTGAGATTGATAATCCCGGGGCCCTGTGGGACCAGGCTGCCGCCGGAGCGGCGCAGCCACACCGGCCAGCCGCGACGGGAAAAAAGCGCGCTGACGGCGCTGAGTTCACTGAATTTGCGATAGCTGCCGGGGACCACCAGCCCTTGCGGAGCCTGCCAGATCTGCGCCGCCGCTTCGCCGCGGCGAGCTTGCTCAAAAAGCGGCTGCTCGGCCAGCGTCGGGTCAGGGCAGTAGCGCAGCGGCAGCGGTTGAGGATGAAACTGTGCCGGCCAGCAGGCCGGGCGGTTATCCTGAATCATAAGGTCTCCATCTGCGCGGCGGTTTCCCGCCGCGCACCACGCCATCAGGCGCGAGGGTTCTTTTTCATCAACATGGCAGTGACAGCGGAGAGCAGACAGCCGCCGGTCAGGTAAATCGCCACGCTGTGCCAGGCACCACCGGAGAAGGCGACTAACGCCGCGGCAATAAAAGGCGTAAAGCCGCCGCCAATGACGCTGGCGACCTGATATCCGACGCCAGCCCCGCTATAACGATAGCTGGCGCCAAACATCTCGGTGAACATCGGTTGCTGAACGCAAACCACCATGTCATGGGAAATATTAGCCAGCATCAGGGCGAAAAAGAGGATCCAGAAGTACGACAGACTTTCCAGCGCCATAAAGAACGGGAACGCGCAGAGCGTGCCGATGAGCGCGCCGGTAATGTAGATCCGCCGACGGCCAAAGCGATCCGCAAGCCAGGCGAAGCAGGGGATCGTCAGACAGCTAATCCCGCCGACCAGCAGACCAATATTCAGGAACAGCTCACGCGGCAGGCCGAGATTCTGCGTTGAGTAATTCAGGGCGAAGGCGGTGACAATATACATGGTCAGCAGTTCGCACAGACGCAGGGCGATAATCAGCAAAAACGCGCCGGGATGACGGAACAGGGCTTCGACCACCGGCAGGCGTTTTTTGGCCGTCTTTAGATGGGCCTCCTGCTGCTGATGTTCAAATTCAGCTGATTCAGCCATACCGTTGCGGATCCACAGCGCGACTAACACCAGCACCACGCTGAACAAGAACGGCAGGCGCCAGCCCCAGCTGAGAAACTGCTCGTTGGTGGTGTTGGCGCTGATCAGCGAGACCAGGCCGGTGGAAAGCAGCAGACCCACGCCGTACCCCACCTGGACCCCGCTGCTATAGAAGGCTTTTTTATTTTTGGGCGCACTTTCTACTGCCAGCAGCGCCGCGCCGCCCCATTCTCCGCCGACGGCGAAGCCCTGAATAGCGCGTAGGCTGACGAGCAGCACGGGGGCCAACCAGCCGATTTGATTAAAAGAAGGGAGCAGACCGATGCAGGTGGTCGCAATTCCCATCATCCAGACGGTCATCATCAGCATTCGTTTGCGCCCAAGGCGATCGCCGAAATGACCGAAGATGATACCGCCGAGGGGGCGGAACAGAAAACCGACGCCGAAAGTGGCAAAGGCGGCCAGCGTGCCCATTGCCGGGCTAATCTGCGGGAAAAATTCGCGGTTAAAAACCAGGGCGGCGGTAATGCCGTAGAGTAAAAAATCGTACCAGTCAATCACGGCGCCGGCAAAGCTGCCCCAGGCAGCTCTTCTGGCGCGATTGAGTGAGCATGTCTCCCTGCCGGGGCGGGAGGAAATAAGCGTTGAGTCCATACCTGTCCTGTCTGTTGCTGTGTTTATCATTATTGGAATGAGACGCAGTCCTGGCAGCGTCTGTACAGAGACTACCGCGCCACCGGATGAGAGAAAAGATTTTTACCGAAAGTACTGCTTTAATGGTAAAAAATGTGCTTTTTATCGTCAGGCGTAAACACGGGTTCAGAGTGTTCTGGAAAGAGGGAATATTTTTAATCGAGAACCTCACAACCCGCTGCTGACGTCTTTTAAGAATTGGCCTTAATGGTTTACAATTAACTTATCTCCAATTCCTGAATGGTGAGCTAAATGCGTCTACTTTTCGCAGTTTTATTTTGTGTTATGGTTTTGCCTAATGCTTTTGCAGAAAAACTGTCTGCCCCAGTCGGGAAGCCTGTTTTAACCATTTCCGGCTTGATTGGAAATACAAATGCAGGCGATACCGCGGTGTTTGACCTGGCTGGATTAGAAAAACTGGGGATGGAGACGATTGTCACCACCACGCCCTGGTACTCAGGAAAAGTGCGCTTTGATGGCGTTTCCCTTAGCAAACTCATGGATTTAGTCGGCGCCAGGGGGACAACGGCCAAGGTCATTGCCTTGAACGACTATACGACGACGGTCCCGCTTGATGATTTTCGCAAGTTCCCTGTTATCCTCGCGCTAAAATTGAATGGCGAATATATGCACATCCGTGATAAAGGCCCTTTATTTATTGTTTATCCGTACGATAGCAGCCCTGAACTGCAAAACCAGGTTTATTATTCCCGTTCGGCGTGGCAAGTTTCAAAAATTATCATAGAGTAAGGGTTTGATCTTGAATCGAATACTTACTGGAATTATTTTGTCGCTGTTCATCATCACCGGATACATTATGTATCTGGTGCATGAGCGTCAAAGTGAGTTGCAGAAATTAACCCGCTATACGGATACCTGGTCAGTCTCTCAGGTGGTTTCCGAGTACATGCGGCTGGAGTCGTGTTTAGGCGCATACGCGCTTGGCGTGGAGAGCGCTGACCACGATCAGGTCCGTCTGCGTCTGGATATTATGTTGAGCCAGGTGGAGCTGTTGCAGCAGGGCGACCTGGGGAATTTTATTCATAAAGATGCCGGGCGCCAGGCCACCGTCGATCGTCTGAACAGTATTTTGCAGCAGCTCGATAGCGGGCTGGATAAGATGACACCTGCCCAGATTAAGGTGGTGTTAAGCAAAATGAGAGAGATTGACGGCCCGATGACCTCGCTTTCCTCCACCTCGCTGGTGCAGGGGATTGACGTGGTTAATCATACCCACGATAAAATTCAGAATCTGTATTATATCTATTCAATTATCTCCATCCTGTTGATTACAACCTGTATTACGCTGGGGCTGTTGATGCTGCGGCAGAATAATAATCTGCGTCGCGCCCACGTGCGAATGAAACTGCTGGCCGACGATCTGCAGTTATCAAAAGAGAAACTGCAGGTGCAAAACCGCCGCTTGCAGTACGATGCCTACCATGATTCGCTGACCGGTATGCCTAACCGGCTCTCCTTCTGGCAAAAGTTGCAGGAAATCGTCAATCAGGTCAGGCCTTACGATGGTTGTGCCGTGGTGATGCTGTTCGACCTCGATAATTTTAAAGAAGTCAACGATACCCTGGGCCACGATTCCGGCGATAAACTGCTGCAGGAACTGGCCAGTCGCCTGTCGTTTTTCCGTAAAACCGCGGAAACGCTCTATCGTCTGGGAGGCGATGAGTTCGCGCTGATCTCCTGCGACCTGAGCGAAGAGATGGCGCTGGAACGGGCGATGGTGATTCGGGAAAAAATCGTCCAGCCCTATCAAATCTATGACTCGATGATCAACATCGATGCCTGCATCGGCATCGTGCTTTCCGATCGCGAAACGCGTACCGATTATTTGTATAAATGCGCCGATCTTGCGCTGTATGAGGCGAAAAAAGAGGGCCCGGGCACCGTTAAGGTCTTCCGTCCCGGTATGTTGCAACGTCTCCAGGAGAATAAATCGTTTGAGGATGACCTGCTGCAGGCGCTCGATAATGATGAATTCCGGGTTTATTACCAACCGATAGCCGATACGGTCAGCGGCGAAATTTACGGTTATGAAGCGCTGGTACGTTGGTTCCATCCGATACGTGGCCTGGTTCCCCCGAGCACCTTTATTCCGATAGCCGAGAAAACGGGCATGATAAACGCCCTCGGCGAGTGGGTGCTCAGCACCGCCTGCGAAGAGGCGGCGCGCTGGTCATCGCCGCTTAAGGTCTCGGTAAACGTGTCGCCGATTCAGTTGATTAACTGCTCGTTGACCGAGGTGATTGTCAACGTATTGCAAAAAACGGGTCTCGATCCGCATCGTCTGGATCTGGAAATTACCGAGTCGGACGTATTCAATGAAAACACCCGCTCCTTAGAGATCCTCAGCCAGTTGCGCGAGCTGGGGATCCAGATTTCGATTGATGATTTTGGTACCGGCTACTCGTCATTGTCGCGGCTGAGCTATTTCCCGTTCGATAAGATAAAAATCGATCGCTCGTTCGTGATTAATATTCCGCAGCAAAAAGACGATCTCGATATTGTGCGTTTTATCATCAGTATGGGGAAAAGTTTGCATATGTGTATTGTCGCCGAAGGCGTCGAAACAGAAGAACAACTCCAGTCGCTGCAACAATTAGGTTGCGATCTGGTTCAGGGTTATCTAATTGGTAAACCCGGCCCCCTGAACACGCCGCTAAAATAAATCATCTGCGCTCCTGTCTTATTGCGGATCTGACTCATCAGATCCGTCCATCTTTATATTTAAACAAAACTAACCCTTATTGAGTATTAACAGGGGTAGAAAATTATCCTCTCTAAAAATAATATCCTCAGTGATTGAAAGGGGTATATCATATGCAACATATTTCACCGTTGCCACCGCACGCAAGGGTGCGGAAAGAGAGGCCGAATCATGCAGCGAATTATTATTCCCACCCATTATGTTCACACGCGCACTACGCCTTTGTGGACGAAAGAGACAGCGCCCGCTTCAATCTGGCAGCGACATCTGGATGCCGGAACGCGGCAGGGGGTCTATCCCCGTCTGGCTGTGATGCAGGGGGCTATCCGCTATTACGGCTATGCCGATGAGACCAGCCCGCAGCCGGTGGACACACTGACGATTGAAGCCGGCCAGTTTGGCGTATTTCCGCCGGAGAAATGGCACCGAATTGAAGCCTTGACTGAAGACACCGTCTTCAATGTGGATTTCTATGTTGATCCTCAAATTCTGATAGAGGGGTAAGGTTACCGGTATGAACGACGAAAACAGGGGTTATTCACTGGCTGTTGCGAATGGCAACAATAATGACAGGCAAGAGAAAGTCTATTTGAAGCCGATGGCGCTATATATTCCCGCCATGGCCGAACAGGCGCTGGCGGAACTGGTTGCCCGGCTGTCGTCTGACAATACGCAAGGGAAGGGGTTCACGCTGTCGGTGACCAATAATAATAATGGCGTATCGGTGGATCAGGAGTTTGCCTCCCTGAGTGAACTGCAGGCGCCGGGCGTGGCTGCCGATGCCATCAAAGATCTGATTAATATCGTGCGCGGTTATGAATCGGATGAAGAGACCAACGTTTGCGGCTGGTAGCTTTACCGTCAATGCATCAGGCAGACACCCTGGTGTCTGCTCTCTCCTCCTGTGCCGCCCCTATCCGTTGACAACCCTTTTGGCTGGTGTGTGCTGCGAACCCACGGTGTTGACCTTGAGTTTGAATTAAAACCGTTCTTCAGTCCGCCCCTGACTTTGCCACTTTTTCGCAATCTTTAGCTCTTTTTCTCATTTGTCAGTAAAAGGTATATGCCCGCAAAATCATGTCTAAGGCAGGGAGGGGGTTGCTCTGTGAACGATAAAACTCCTCTGATGACTTTGCCTCTTTTACCACACCTCTTTTGTGGTTTTTACGGGTTTTCACCAGGAAAAGGCTTCTCTATGACATTATCTAAATTACTCCTCCCTTTGCTGATTGCCGGGAATCTCTCTTCTGCGTGGGCTGACGGGCAGGTTGTTCCGTCTTCTACCACCTTTCATGTCACCGCTGATGAGGCGCTGAAAAGTAAGCTTCCGCCGGATATCGCCAAACGCGGGTATATCGTTGCAGGCACCAATCCGAATACGCCGCCAACCACTTTTTTCCAGCAAGACAATAAAACGCTCGCCGGGCGTGAGATTGATGTGATGAATGCCGTGGCGGCAAGGCTCGGTGTGGAAGTGCGCTGGCAGGATACCGGTGGTTTCGACAACATCATTCCGGGGTTGAAATCCGGCCGTTATGACGTCGCGCTATCCAATATCAATGCCACCAAAAAACGTCTCGAGCAGGTCGATTTCGTCAGTTATTACGATGCGTCGCGGCTGGGGGTTATTTCGCGTAAAGACGCCAATATTGCACCATTTACCTCTTTTAATGCCGTGTGCGGGCAGGAAGTGGGCGCCGGCGCGGGCACGACGCAGATCGGGCGTCTTGAAGCGGCCAGCAAAATTTGTACTGATGCGGGGAAACCGCCGATCAAGATTGCCGTCTTCCCGGATCGCCCTTCTGGCGTACAGGCCGTGGTCAGCGGTCGCGTACCGATGTTCTTCGGCCCGTATGAAGGTCTGACGTATCAGGTTAGCCAGGTTAAACCGCTGACGCTGACCTGCACTATTCATGTTGATGATGCGCCTGTATCCGTGGCATTCCCTAAACAGTCGGCGCTGGAAGAGGCGGTGCAGGCATCCCTGAACTCGCTGATCAAGGACGGCACTTACCAGCAGATCCTCGATAAATGGTCCATCGGTTTTGGCGCAGTCAAAGAGTCGAAACGCAATGAAGAGATTTTCGGATGAGCAGTGAAACACACGATCGGCAGCCGGAAGAACTGCGGATCATCGGTAAAAAATATATCGGGCGCTGGATAAGCGCCCTGATAGTTCTGCTGATATTGCTGGCTATGGGGAACTCCATGCTCAGCAATCCGCGTTTTGAATGGTCGGTGATTGCCGAAAACTTTACCGGTCCGTCGATCGTTCAGGGCGTACTGATGACATTGCAACTGACCGCAATTTCCGTGATTTTGGGCTTTGCAGGCGGCACGATTCTGGCGCTGATGCGTCTGTCATCCAATCCGGTGCTGGTCGCTGTCAGCTGGGGATATACCTGGTTTTTCCGCGGGGTACCGATGCTGGTTCAGTTGTTTCTCTGGTACAACATTGCCGCGCTTTATCCGAATATTTCGCTTTCGCTGCCGTGGGTCGGGGAAATCTGGAGCGCTTCCGCGAACTCACTGATTAGCCCGTTCAGCGCTGCCGTGATTGCATTAGTCATGCATCAGTCTGCCTATGCCGCAGAGATTATCCGCGCCGGGATCCAGAGCGTCGGTGCCGGGCAAGTCGAGGCTGCACGTGCTCTGGGTTACCGCCCGGCGCAGATATTCCTCCACACCATTTTGCCGCAGGCGATGCGCGCCATTCTGCCGCCGGCCGGGAATGAAGTGATCGGTCAGTTGAAAACCACCGCGGTTGTCTCGGTGATTTCATTACAGGATGTGCTGTTCTCCGCGCAGATTATTTATCAGCGCACCTATGAAGTGATCCCGCTGCTGCTGGTCGCCACCTTGTGGTACCTGCTGCTGACATCATTGCTTTCAGTGATTCAGTATTACGTTGAACGACATTTCAGCCGCAGCAGTCACCGCAAGGTAAAACGCAAAGCCGGGAAAGCGTCGGCATCAGGCGCGGTGAGTCCCCCCAGTATCCGCGCAGGAGAAGCCAGCCATGGGTGAAGCCATTGAATTTCGCAAAGTCACTAAACGTTTCTCCGGTAATACCATTCTGGATGAAATCAGCCTCGATATTCCGGCCGGTTCGGTCACGGTGATCCTCGGGCCTTCCGGTTCAGGGAAGTCCACCTTGCTGCGCTGTATTAATCATCTTGAAAAACTGGATGGTGGCACGATCCGTATCGGTGGCGAACTGGTTGGTTATCAGCAGAAAGGGCAGGCGTTGTATGAACTGAGCAGCCGCAGAATCGCCGCGCAGCGCAGCCGTACCGGCATGGTATTTCAGCAATTTAACCTGTTTCCGCACCGCACGGTTTTGCAAAATATTACCGATGCGCCTTTGCGGGTGAAGAAGCAAAACCGTCAGCAGGTACTCAGTAAAGCCCGCGCGTTGCTCCGGCAGGTGGGGTTAGCCAGTCGTGAAGATGACTGGCCGCAGCAGCTTTCCGGTGGGCAGCAGCAGCGTGTAGCCATTGCCCGTGCGCTGGCAATGGACCCTGAAGTGATGTTGTTCGATGAACCCACTTCCGCGCTGGATCCTGAACTGGTGGGCGAAGTGTTGCAGGTGATTAAAAAGCTGGCGCATTCGGGGATAACGATGGTGATTGTCACCCACGAAATCGGCTTTGCGCGAGAAGTGGCAGATAACGTGATCTTTATGGAGGGCGGAAAGATTGTGGCGTCGGGGCCAACGAAAAGTGTGCTCGATGAAACGGAGAACGTCCGTGTCCGCCATTTCCTGTCGACGGTTTTATAATGACGCTGCGTTAATTTGTTTCGCAAATAACATATCAACCAGCCGCGGCAGACTGTCGCGGTTTTCCAGCCTGCTCAGCGCGACAATCTCCGCCCGCTTTGCGTCTGTGAATTTGGGCAAACAGGTACGCAGTTTTGCCGGTAAATCAAACGGGATCGCCAGACTTTGCTGCCGGGTGAAACGCCGTTGCAGCATTCTGCTGTCACGCAAAAACACCGTCACCTGATGAAAACGTGCGGCCGGGTTCAGCTCGTCCGGCGGCGCGGAGAAATCCGGGCAACGCGCCACCTTCTCTGCCAGCGCGGCAATATCTGTCTCCACCGGGGCCGGTGAGAAATCCTCTAAGCGTAGTTCCCCGCGCAGCAAACACGCCGCAATCACGTACTCCAGACTGAACCTGGCTTCAACGCCGGTGCTAGGTTTTCGCACCGACGCCGCAATATCGCCGCCCGGCGGAAAAGACACGTCAATGCGTTCGATGGCCGCGATCCGTGCATCCATGCTGTTGCCCGTTTGCAGCCACTCCTGGCGGAGAGCCCGTGCGGCATCGGCGGCGCTATGCGTGCCTGCGCAGGTCGGATAGGGTTTGAATTCCAGACCGGGCGAGACAATCCGCCACGGCGCGCCCCAGCCTGAGATGAGTTTTTGCGGCTGCTGCTGACCGGCGCAATAAGTCGATAAAAAGCTGTCCAGCACGTTGTCCGGCTGGCCGTGAAAGCCTGCCAGCGTCAGCTGTGTGGCAATGACGGCGGTTTGCGCCGCCAGGCCAGCGTGCAGCGGTTTGACATCACTGCCGAACTGCGCACGTAAACCCGCGGACTGCGTCGCCGCGATACCCAGAATCACCGCCGTTTGCCGTTCAGTGGCATTCACCAGCCGCGCGCAGGCTGCGGCGGCGGCAATCGTGCCGAGCGTAGCGGTATTGTGAAAACCGAGTGTGTAATGTTGATAACCGACGGCCAGCCCGAGGCGTCCGGACATTTCCACTCCGGTCACGTACGCATCGAGAAAATGTCCGCCATTGATCTCGGGTCTTTGTGAAGCCAGCGCCAGAAGCGCGGGCAAAATCACCACGCCGGGGTGGCCGCGAAAATCGGGATGGAAATCATCAAAATCCAGCGCGTGACCGACATACCCGAGCAGCAACGCGCGGGTCGGCGGATCGTCAGCGCGGTAAACCTGATGCAAACTGTTCAGCCCTGCATCGGGTAAGTCGCCGCGTAAAACCGGCAGGGCGACCGCCAAAAAATCCAGCAACCCTTCGCGTGCGGCTTCGTGAGCCGCGGGGGAAGGGGACGAACTGACGATAAGTTTCGCCAGCGATTGCGTTAATGTCATCGGTGTCTTTCCCGTTTCAGGCCCGGGGGGCCGGAGATAATAAAAAAGGTTCACGCTTGCAGAGCGCATGCGGTAGCGCCAGAAACCGGGCGCTCGTCGCGCTGGCGTTGCCGATGCCTCTGGTATTCAGGTTCATCGGCCATTAAGGGTCAACGATGAGAATCAATGCCCGGCAAGTCGGTTTCTGCTTGTCGATTCATGCGCTTTTATCCTTTTCCGCACTGAGAGTGCGCAGCGCTTGTACCGCCAGTTGCGACAGGTAGTGTGCCGTCGGAAACAGGGCGCGATCATCAACGCGAAATTGCGGATGATGCAGCGCGTAAGGGCCTCCGGAGCCGATCATGATGAATGCGCCGGGCAATTTTTGCTGATAAAACGCGAAGTCTTCCCCTATCGGGCTGGCTTCAACGCGGCGGGCTTCGAAGCCGGAGCCTTCACCGTGCGCCAGCGCGAAATCCACCCATTTAGCCGTATTGACCACTGACGGCGGGCCCGGCTGCCAGTCGAGGCGGATGTCGGTATCAAATGCCGCAGCGATGCCCGCGAGAACCTGCCGTAAACGGCGTTCGATCAGTTCCCGTGTGCCCTGATTAAAGGTGCGGACGGTGCCTTCCAGCCAGGCGGAATCCGGGATCACGTTCCAGGTACTTCCGCTGTGAATCTGCGTGATGGAAACCACCGCGTTGTCTGCGGACGGCACGTTGCGGGCGATCAGGGTTTGCAGCGCGGAAATCACCTGTCCGGCGATAATAATCGGGTCGTTGCCTTCGTGCGGACGTGCCGCGTGGCTGCCGGTACCGGAGATGGCGATCGCAAAGCGATCCACACCCGCGGTTAATGCGCCGTCTTTGCTGCCGATAACGCCGACCGGCAAAGACGGATCGTTATGAATGCCGAAAATGACGGCAGCGTTGTCGAGCGCGCCGGTGTCAATCAGCGCCGGAGCACCGTGACCGGTTTCTTCAGCCGCCTGAAACAGAATGCGCACCGTGCCGGAAAGCAACGCTTCCTGCGCTTTCAGCAAAATCGCTGCGCCAAGCGCCGCTGAGGCGTGGAAATCGTGGCCGCAGGCGTGCATCACACCGGGATTTTGCGAGGTGTAATCCACGCCGGAGTTTTCTTCAATCGGCAGGGCATCGATATCAGAACGCAGCACCACCAGTTTGCCGGGATTGATGCCGCCAATTTCTGCCACCAGGCCGGTTTTGAGCGGCAAATCTATTACGCGGATTTGATGCTTCTCCAGTACCGCCCGGATGCTGGCGGTGGTGTTAAATTCTGCGTTGGACAGCTCCGGATGGCGGTGCAGGTGGTGGCGAAAATCCTGAATAAACGCCGCCAGTGGCTGATGTTCCTGCGTGATATCTGACATTTAAACTCCTGTAGGTGGCTGGCGTTCCAGCCAGTGGGTGTGGCTTTTTTCATCGAGAATTTTTTTCAGGTACAGCGTGGTGTGTCCTTTGCCGAGGTCTCTTTCGAAGACCGGCTGAAAACCCAGTTTCAGGTACATATCGCGCAGCCACGGATGGCTGGTGGCGGTGCCGAGTGAGTAAGCCGGGGCTTTCAGTTCGCGGATCAGAATGTTGTCTTCCAGCCAGCCCAACAGTTTTTTGCCGAGGCTCTGACCGGCGTAATCTGGATGCGTGCCAAACCAGCCAATATGCGGCAGGCCCAGAGGGCCAGGCATGGCACCCCACGGGAAGCGCAGGGTAACCGAAGCCACCATCCGCTGGTCATCAAAGAGCGCAAACACCGCATGATCATCGAGGTGTCGCGTCACGCGTACCAGATCGGCGGTGGCAGCATCAAACTGAATCCCGAGTGCTTTGATGGGCGCGTAGGCGGCCAGCATCAGTGTCAGATAATCGTGTTTATCATCCAGCGTCAGCCGCCTGAAATGTTGTGTCATAACCCGGATTCCTCAGGAGAAGTCAGATGACCGGACTGCACGGCAAAGCGGATGACGTCATCGACTTTCTGCGCGGCGCAGCCGATGTAATGAGCCGGATCTAACCAGTGGTCAAGATCCTGTTCAGTCATACAGGCCGCCAGCGCCGGATGCGCAAGCAGAACGGTTTTAAAAGCGAGTCGTTTTTCAAATGCCTGCATGGCGCATTCATAAACCAGATGATGCGCGGTTTGTTTACCGAGTTTTTTACCGACCTCAAACATCACTTTTTCGGACAGCAGCAGGCCGTCCTGCATCTGCAAATTCGCAAGCATGCGGGCTTTATTGACCGTCAGGCCGGAGAGAATTGCCTGAGCGTTTTGCAGTTGTGCAGAGAGATAAATCGAGATTTCCGGCAGGGCAATCCACTCGGCGCGCCAGCTCATCGCATCGCGTTCATGCTCCACGTGCATCGACTGATAAATCAGTGATGCGCTGTGCAGCAGCGGCTGAGTCAGGCTGGCGAGACCTTCGAGGGCCGCGGGATTACGTTTATGCGGCATGGTAGTGGAGCCGATTTTCCCGCTGCTGAACGGCTCCTCGACTTCATTAATTTCGGTGCGCATCAGGTTGTAAAGTTCGTTGCCGATTTTGCCCAACGTGCCGCTGATCAGCACCGCCACTGAGGCGTATTCCGAAAAGCGGTCACGCGCAGCCTGCCAGCCGATATTCGGCGCATTGAGGTTCAGCAGCGCCAGTGTACGGCGTTCAACTTCCGGGCCCGCTTCGCCAAGCGCAGCGTAGGTACTGATCGCGCCGCTGATATTGCCGGTCAGCAGGCGCGGCGTGATGGTGTCAAGGCGGTCGAGATGACGGATAAATTCATCCAGCCAGACGGCAACTTTAAAGCCAAACGTGGTCGGCAGCGCCTGCATACCGTGGGTGCGGCCAGCCATCAGCGTGTACTGATGCTCACGCGCCAGCGCTTTCAGCTCATTCGCCACGGCGGTGCTGTCACGGACGATAACTTTCAGAGTTTGTGCCAGCTGTAAAACGGTGGCGGTATCGATGATATCCTGCGTGGTTGCGCCGTAATGAATGTATTCCCCCGAGTCACCGCATTGCTGTTGCAGTGCGGTGAGCACCGGCATCAGGGAATGTTTCATTTGCGCGCCGGAGGCGGCGATGTCCTTTATATTCAGCTGGCTGGCATCGGCCAGCTCCGCAATACTCAGCGCGGCCTGCTGCGGAATCACACCCAGTTCACCTTCGGCCAATGCCAGCGCAACTTCGACATTGATTTGCTGTGTCAGGCGATTTTGCTCTGACCAGATTTCCCGCATTTCTGGTGTGCCAAAATTATTACCAAGTAAAAGAAAATCTATCGGATGTGAGGACATAATGCTCTCTTCTTATATAAGGGATAATTAACGTTGTTTTTAAGGCCGTCATTAAAAACAAATTATCGAAATAGCGTATCAGGTACAGGAAGATGCCAGATGCGTCTGTTTTCATTGCGTTAAATTAGCCCTTTCTGGCGCTATCATTTCTTTGATCCAGCACAGGATGCAAGGGGTTTATAGTCTATAGCAAAAATTAATCTATACTATTGAGAATAAGTTAATAAGGATCTCCACTTAGTAGTTTGTTAATTTTTTCAATTCTCGTAGGATGTTTTTAATAACACTTGAATATATTCCATATTAAATTCCTGTTTAATTACGGGCAGTTTCTCTTTAACCAGACGACAAATACAGGGCATCGACGTGTTCGCCATAAAATCACCGCAGACCTATCATCATCAGCCCGGCCTGCTTTCACGCAGCGGTGAGCTGCTCGCCGTTCATTCCTCCGATATCGCCATCATCACCAGCCCGCAAGCGTGGCGGGCGGTGAATCCGCAACTGGAAACCAGCCTGAAGGCAGCCGGTATTCGCTGGCAGGTCAATTTTTTCACCTCGGAATGCACCGATGCGGCTATCGCAATGCATCTGGATAACGTGCGGGAACAAAACGCCACGCTGGTGCTGGGCATTGGCGGCGGGCGGGTGCTTGATTGCGCCAAAGCGGTGGCGAACCTGCTGACTAACGTCGGGCTGGTGACCATACCGACCGTTGCCGCGACCTGCGCCGCCTGGTCGCCGGTCAGCATTATTTATAATGAGCACGGCGGGCAGGTGCGCAGCCAGCCGTTGTCGCGTATGCCACTGATGCTGCTGGTCGACACGAATGTGATTGCGCAAAACGATGTGCGTTATCTCAAAGCGGGCATCGTGGATGCGCTGGCGAAATGGTACGAATTCCGCCCGTATAAACAGAAAAGCGACGACAGTCTGGCGCTGAACCTGAAAGTTCAGGCGGCAAAACTGGCGTTGGATGTCTTTGAACAATACGGCGCTCAGGCGGTGCAGGACAACGCCCGCCATGACGTCACACCGGCGCTGATGAAAGTTATCGACGCCAATATCGCGGTGGCAGGTATGGCTAACAGCATGCGCGATGACACCCCCGCGCCGGGCGTGGCGCACGCGATCCACAATCGTTTCACCCATCAGCCGGAATTGCATGACTGGCTGCACGGCGAAAAGGTGGGTTTCGGGTTACTGCTGCAGTCGCTGATGGAAAGCGATGACGGCCAGCCGGAGCCGCAGTTGCTGTCATTGTTACGTGAATATGACGCGCCGCTGGCATTGCCGCCACTGAATGGCGACCGGGACGTGATCATCGCGGCCATTGCCCGCGAAGTGAAATTCTCCGCCGAAAATGCCGCCCGTTTGCCGTTTTCAATAGCAGCGGAAAATATCGAAAAAGCCCTGCAGGCAACCGAAACTCACCATTATTCACAGGGATAGCGCCATGGCCTCTGCTTCATCTTCTGCAAAAAACACACGTCAATTGCGTCTTGGGCTGTTTGTACAGCCGCTCGGGCATCACGTCAGTGGCTGGCGCTTAACTGAAAAGCTCGGTTCGCCGACCGACATCGACTGGCTGACGGAGATAGCCAAAAAAGCCGAGGAGGGCAAGTTCGATATGTTCTTCGTCGGCGATGCCCTGGCGACCAGCGTCTACCGGTTGCCGTCTACCATGGCGCGGCTTGAGCCGCTGACCTTGCTGTCGGCGCTGGCAGTGCAAACACGCCATATCGGGCTGGCCGCCACGGCTTCAACGACATTCAGCGATCCGTTTAATCTGGCTCGTAGCTTTTCTTCTCTTGATCACATCAGCCACGGTCGGGCGGCGTGGAACGTGGTGACGTCGTTTTCCGCTGACGTGGCGCGCAATTTCAGCCGCGACGATATGCCCACGCATGCCGAACGTTATGCCGTGGCGCATGAGTTTCTCGAGGTGACGTTCAAATTGTGGGAAGGTTGGCAGGAGGGGGCGGTGCAGCCGGACAACGCCAGCGGTCAGTATTTCGTGAACGAGAAAATCCGGCCGGTGAATCATCAGGGCAAATATTTTCAGGTACAGGGGCCGCTGAATATCAGCCGTTCGCCGCAGGGGCGTCCGGTGATTATTGAGGCCGGTTCTTCTGCTGACGGTCAGAAACTGGCGGCGGCCACCGCCGAAGTCGTGTTTACTGCGGCGGCCACGCTGGAAGAAGCGCAAACGTTTTACCGTGCGCAGAAACGGCAGGTGAAAGAGGCCGGACGTCATCCAGATCACGTGCTGATTTTGCCGGGCGTAATGCCCATCGTGGGTCGCACGCGGGAAGAAGCGCATGAAACCTGGCGCCAACTGAATTCGCTGGTGGATATTGATAACGGCATCCGCCAGCTTTCCACCCGTTTTAATCGGGATCTGAGTGCGTTTCCGCTCGATGGCCCGGTGCCGGATGTGCCTGCCGGTGAAGGTAATCAGAGCCGTGTGAAACTGCTGACCGATCTGGCGTATCGCGAAAATCTGACCCTGCGTGAACTGGCCGCGATTGCTGCCGGTTCGCGTGGGCACCGCGTGCTGGTCGGTACAGCGGAAGATATCGCCGATGATTTCCAGCACTGGCTGGAAGAAGGCGGGGCAGACGGTTTCAACATCATGCCTGCAGTGATGCCGGAACAGCTTTCGCTGTTTGTTGAGCTGGTGATCCCCGAATTGCGCCGCCGTGGGTTGTTCCGTGAAGAATACGAATTCAGCACGCTGCGTGAAAATCTCGGTCTGCCTGAGCCTGACTTTAACCCTCAGACTTAACTTTAGCGTTGGAACATTACGATGACGATTTCTTTGTCAGACCGCGTTCAGCGGGTGTCACTTTCCGCCAATGCGGCGGCGAAACAGCGCACCAATGACCTGAAAAAAGCGGGGGTGGATATTTTGGATCTCACTACCGGTGAGCCGGATTTTGATACGCCCGCTCACATTAAACAGGCGGCATACGAGGCGATTGCGCGTGGTGAAACCAAATACACGCCGACGCCGGGCATTCCGGCGCTGCGCGAGGCGGTGCAGCAGAAATTGCAGCGGGAAAACCGGCTGCAATTCGCTGTGGCTAACATCCTGATTGCTAACGGTGCCAAGCAGGTCATTTTTAATGCCTTTGCCGCTACGCTCAATGATGGCGATGAAGTGATTGTGCCGGTTCCGTACTGGCCGACGTTTGCGGATAGCGTGCGTTTTAACGGCGGCACGCCGGTTTTTGTCGAATGTCATCTGGAGCAGGCCTACAAGCTGACGCCAGAACAGCTGGCCGCCAGTATTACACCGCGCACCCGCTGGCTGGTGCTCAATCATCCAGGAAATCCGAGCGGTGCGGTATATTCAACCGCGGAATTGCAGGCGCTGGCCGCCGTCCTGCGTGAGCATCCGCAGGTGCTGGTCATGCTCGATGATTTATATGAGCACATTCTGTTTGATGGCTGTGAACACCAGAATCTGCTTAATGTGGCCGCTGATTTGCAGGAGCGCAGCCTGCTGGTGGGCGGCGTATCCAAAACGTATGCGATGACCGGCTGGCGGATTGGTTTCGCTGCCGGGCCACAAGCGCTTATTGCCGCCATGACCGTGGTACAGTCGCAAATCAGTTCCGGTGCCAGTTCGGTGAGTCAGGCGGCTGCGCTGGCAGCCTTTAACGGCGGGCTGGATTTTATGGCGCCACAGGTTGCGGCTTATCAGCAACGGCGCGACGTGATAACCGGCATCCTGGCGAATATTGACGGGCTGGAATTGCGGGTGCCGCAGGGCGGTTTCTTTGTCTTTTGCCGCTGCGCCGGATTAATCGGGCGTTACCGGCCGGGTGGGGCGAAAATCGAAAATGAAGCTGACGTGCTGGACTATCTGCTGGAAAACGGCGTGTCCGGCATTGGCGGCAGCGCATACGGCTTGTCGCCCTATTTCCGTTTATCGATTGCCACAGACAACGCCACGGTAGCTGAAGCCGGGCGGCGCATTGCATCGGCCTGCGCGAAACTCAGCCCCGCTGAGTAAATTCAATGTACTTATTGAGCCGTCTCCGCCCGAGCTGGTTACAGCGGCCTTGTACGCAATATGTTGAAAGCGTTCTACAGGCGTTCGGATCAATGTTCAACGCCAGCATTGCGTATCACTCGTTCCCGATGCGCAAGGGGATGTGAACATGTATCGGGAAGACTTTTCACGCTAACTTGTTGAATAAAAATCAGATAATGATTTATGAGAGGGTATGAAAGCAAAAAGCCCGCTTAAGTTTCCTTAAGCGGGCTTCTTAAATATGGCTCCTCTGACTGGACTCGAACCAGTGACATACGGATTAACAGTCCGCCGTTCTACCGACTGAACTACAGAGGAATCGTTGTGGGGTCGTATCTTAGCGGCGAAAAAAATTTTGTCAAACATCAATTTGCCCGCAAATGTTCAACTGCCGCTTCCGTCAACAATTTGTTGCTATTAACGACAATTAATCAGGAAAAATGTTTTGCAGGATCCGCCATTCTCTATCATTATTTGAAATGTAGTTTCAACTTTTCTCACTAAGGTCTCCTTTGAACGTCACCTCCGCAGTAAGCCAGGTCTTTGCACGCACCTCCTGGTTCAAAAAGCGTAAAAGTTATCGGGTTCTTTACTGGCGTGAAATCAGCCCTCTTGCGGTGCCTATTTTCCTCGAAAACACCTGCGTTTTGCTGATGGGCGTACTGAGTACGTTCCTGGTCAGCTGGCTGGGAAAAGAGGCCATGGCCGGGGTGGGGCTGGCCGACAGCTTTAATATGGTGATTATGTCGTTCTTTGCTGCCATCGATCTCGGCACGACGGTGGTGGTCGCCTTTAGCCTCGGCAAACGCGACCGGCGGCGGGCGAGGGCGGCGGCAAGACAATCGCTGGCAATCATGACGCTGTTCTCTGTTCTGCTGGCGGCCGCGATCCATGCATTCGGCAGTGAGATCATTAATTTTGTCGCCGGCGAGGCTTCTGCGCAGGTGAAGGCCATGGCGCTGACCTATCTGGAACTGACGGTATTAAGCTACCCGGCGGCGGCCATCGCGCTTATTGGCAGCGGGGCATTGCGCGGGGCGGGTAATACCAAAATCCCTCTGTTGATCAATGGCGGGATGAACATCCTCAACATTATTATCAGCAGCATCCTGATCTACGGCATTTTTTCCTGGCCGGGGCTGGGGTTTGTCGGCGCCGGTCTCGGGCTGACCATCGCCCGCTATATTGGCGCCGTGGCGATAGTCTGGGTGCTGGCCATTGGTTTTAACCCGGCGCTGCGCATCTCGCTGAAAAGCTACTTTCAGCCGTTCAACCTGGCGATTATCTGGGAAGTGATGGGCATTGGCATCCCGGCGAGTATTGAATCGGTCCTGTTCAACGGCGGCAAGCTGCTGACGCAGATGTTTGTTGCGGGGATGGGGACCAACGTTATCGCCGGCAACTTCATCGCCTTTTCCTTCGCCGCGTTGATTAACCTGCCGGGGAACGCGCTGGGTTCCGCTTCGACGATAATTACCGGTAAACGGCTGGGAAAAGGGCAAATCGGCCAGGCGGAGCGTCAGGCGTGGCATGTCTTTTGGTTATCAACCATCGTTCTGACGGTGATTGCGTGGGGGACGGCGCCGTTTGCCAATCTGATCGCCTCTTTTTACACCAGCGAAGAAGATGTCAAAGTGGTGGTCAAAGAGCTACTGTGGCTCAACGCCTTCTTTATGCCAATCTGGGCGACTTCGTGGATCCTGCCCTGCGCCTTTAAAGGCGCGCGCGATGTGCGCTACACCATGTGGGTATCGATGCTGGGAATGTGGGGCTGCCGTGTCGTGGCGGGTTATACCCTGGGCATTGTGCTGGGAATGGGGGTGATTGGCGTCTGGCTGGGAATGGTGCTCGACTGGGCGGTACGTGGCGTGCTGTTCTATTGCCGAATGGTCAGCGGGCGCTGGCTATGGAAATATCCGCGCAGCAAGATTCAAGTGGACGAAACATAACCCTTTTTCAGGCAAAACGATACTTTTTGCCCAAAGTGGAGAATAAATCGGCAAACGATTTAAATTGTGAAAACAGCCTTTGACAAGGTCAGGCAGCGCCGTTAATATTCGCCCCGTTCACACGATTCCTCTGTAGTTCAGTCGGTAGAACGGCGGACTGTTAATCCGTATGTCACTGGTTCGAGTCCAGTCAGAGGAGCCATATTTAAGAAACCCGCTTAAGGAAACTTAAGCGGGTTTTTTGCTTTCAACGGTATCCCCGATAGCCGACCACAATCCCGCGTCGTCCTACCCACGCGACTGCAGGGCCCTGAGGGTGGCGCTGCTATCGCCGTCAGGCATTCGCTTTCATCTGCTGGCTTCGCCATTCCCGCAAGATGTGCTCCGGATGCTGGGCAGAGAAAAGCGAGTGCCGACACCCGCCCCCAAAGCGACCGACCGGGATAAAACGATTTCCGCCTGGCGGGAAGGTAAACTCTCTATGCCTGCTAACGGCAGCCGGCGGATTAAAGCTCGGCATTAAGCCGCGATGCGCGCGCTCTTTTGTGCTCCAGTATTTTATCCACCCCTTCGATAAAACCGTCTCCCCCGGGACCCTGGCTTATCCATGCCGGTAGCGCCGGGATGGAAGCCCGCTGATGGCGCAGGGTACTCATACCGAGGGTATGCCGGAATCCGGCAAACATCGGGGCGTCATTTTCAGAGTCTCCGCTATAAAAGACGCTATCCTGTGCGGCCCGTTCATCCAGGTGGTAAAACGTCCTGAGGACGTGACGGCTCATGATTAATTTATCGTATTCCCCGGACCAGGCCAGCAGCCATAAATTATTCACCGTGGTCTTTAACCCGGCCTCGTGCAATGACTGACGCAGCGCGCCAAGGTGCGTGGTATTAGCAGGCAGGTTAAAGGCCAGGCTGGACAGGCGGAAAGGCTGGTCTTCCGCAAGGGTTGCCCAGCGGTATTGTGCGGTGATTTTCCGTGCCATCACGGTGAGTCTTTCCTGCTCATCGGCCTGCTTGTCCGCATGCCAAAAATGGCGTGTTACCCCATGACCCTCGGCGGCACGCTGAAAGAAAAAACCGCCATTCTCGCCGATGACACCATCGACAGGCCACATTCTGACCATCTGATCGCACCATCCTGCCGGGGCGCCTGTGACCGGTATCACCCGGATCCCGGCAGATTGCAGCCGCTCTAATGCCCCATAGGTGGCGGCAGAAAGCCGCCCGCGGAAGGTGAGCGTCTCATCCATATCGGTCAGAACATAGTTTACCGAGGAGAATAAACCCTGTGATGCCTGCGCAAGTGGTCGCATATCCACTCCCAATAGAAAGAAACGATTTTATCGCGCTTTGATTAACAGGCGTTATAACGGAAGGCGATGAGTTATATCGCACTCAGGATTTACCCTGACCGGGACCCGCCTCCGGGCCGATAGTGGTTGGTGGCGAGGCCGGTTCGTCGCTTGATCTTTGCCCGCCGTGGCGGCGGGCAAAGAGGGTGAAGGGCTAGCGGAACGGCGGTTCGTTGAAGGTACGCAGCTTGCGCGAATGCATGTGGTCACCCTCCGCACGCAGCAGATCGATGGCTTTAATGCCTATCTGCAGATGTTCGGAGATAGCCCCTTCATAAAAGCGGTTGGCCTGGCCCGGCAGCTTAATTTCGCCATGCAGCGGTTTATCAGACACGCAGAGCAGCGTGCCGTACGGGACGCGGAAGCGGTAGCCCTGGGCCGCGATGGTGGCGCTCTCCATGTCGATGGCCACGGCGCGGCTGAGGTTGAAGCGCAGCGCCGAGGCGGAATAGCGCAGCTCCCAGTTGCGGTCATCGGTGGTGACCACCGTGCCGGTACGCAGTCGCTGTTTAACCTCTTCGCCAGGCATGCCGCTGATTTGCTTGGTGGCGTCGTACAGCGCGCGCTGTACTTCGGCAATGCTGGGAATCGGGATATCCGGCGGCAGCACCGCATCCAGAACGTGGTCATCACGCAGATAAGCGTGGGCCAGCACGTAGTCGCCGATGGTCTGGCTTTCACGCAGACCGCCGCAGTGACCAATCATCAGCCAGACGTCAGGACGCAGCACCGCCAGATGATCGCAGATGTTCTTGGCGTTGGCCGGACCGACGCCAATATTAATCAGCGTAATTCCCTGACCCTCTTTGGTGATCAGATGCCAGGCGGGCATCTGATGTTTTTTCCACGCCAGATCGGAAATGGCCTGCTCCGGCGCTTGCGTATCGGCTGTTATCCAGATCCCGCCGGCACAGGAAAGCGCGATATAGGGGCTGTCAGGATCGAGAATCTGACTGCATCCCCAGCTCACGAACTCATCAACGTAGCGGGTGTAGTTGGTAAACAGAACGTACGGCTGAAAATGATCGACCGGCGTCCCGGTATAGTGGCGCAGGCGCGCGAGAGAGAAATCGACGCGGCGGGCATCGAAATGGGAAAGCGGGTGGTGTTCGGTGGGATGGAACAGTCCGTCCGCGGTTTCATCGCCAATTTGCGACAGCTCGGTGGTCGGAAAGTAGCGGGTCAGGCCAGCGCTCATCGAGCGATCGAGCGTTAAAGCGGAGCCGTCGATGACATACGGATAAGGGATTTCATGCCGCGACAACCCGACGCTGATATGCGCACCGTAATCCTGATACAACGATGTTAGCTGCTCCAGCAGGTAGGCGCGAAACAGCTTAGGGTTGGTAATGGTGGTGGTGTAGCAACCGGCATGGGTGAAGCGTCCCCATGCCCGGGTTTTTAGCGCTTTATGGTCCGAGCCGTCCCACGACACGGACAGCTGCGGATAAACAAACAAGCCGTTAGCACGAGCGTCGTCATCCGGGAGAACGCTGTGGTTGATATATTCGCCGATGGCTTTACGTAATGCATTGACCGAACGCTCATATTGCAGTTCAAGCTGATTCAGCGCTTGTTCCGGGGTCAGACTGGCGGCCTTGTGGTTCATCTTCGCTCCTTTTTTCAGGTCTGCTGACATGCCTGATAGTATGTCACAGACGGAAAAGAGCGAAGGGGAATTTCATCCGCAGTACGGTGAAGGTGTTTGCATTAAATATTATTGCTGAAGGGGCTGGTGCTTATTTATTACTCAGATTTGGCGATTTCCGCCCAGCGTTCGTTGCTGAAGTGCGTGGCTTTTATCACTTTTAATATCTTTGCCGGATCGTCATTGAGGCAATACAGGGCATTTGCCAGCGGCGTGAGTTTATCTCCGCACTGTAAAGCGCACTGCCGGGTGGTGATTTCGGCAATAACCAATAAATGCGAGCTTTGTAATACTGCGCAATAATCTGGTGATTCCTCCGAAGATTGTACTTTTTTTACCCACCATTCCATAAGACATTCCCTGATCAGCGCTATTTCCGGCGATAATTGCCCGTTACCTTTTTTATGACAATAAGAATAGCCTAATGGTTTAGGCTGCGTTTAATTTACAAAGATTCAGAATATTGTCACGTGCATAATGGTCCGAATAAGAATACCGATGATAGCACCGGGAGCGGCAAAGCGGAACAGACGAACAAATCGCGAGCTCACGCCGAGGAATATACCAATGCCGGGCAGATCGAAGGTCTGAATGAATAGTCCGGCGGAGGCATTGAGCTGGCTGATGGTGACTTTGCCTTGCTGCACCAGTTCAGAGACCATGCCAAAATAGGCCGTACCGCCTGCGATACATTTGACCAGCGCAGGAAGGACGAAGTTGACTGGAATATGCAGCCACTGCAGTAGCGGCATCAGCAGCTGCTGGAGCATGTTGATGATGCCGGCCGCCTGTAGCACCCCGACGATGGTTAATGACAGGATCAACATCGGCACCGCGCCGAGCGCAAGACGAATGGCATCAGATCCCGCATTGTTAATGACCGCAATCACGCCCTGGCTGTTTTGTTCGGCGTTGGGCAGCGCTTCCGCCCGGGCATTCTCCATCACTGACAGACGGCGTCCGATGACGTGCCAGGTGACCGCACCCGCGCACAGACCGCCGATAATCGAAATGCAAATCGAGGCCATCCAGTGCAGGCCGAAAGGGGTGAGAGGGTAGAAGACGTTGCCCTGGCCCATGGCAAAGACCATGGCGAGCGTGGCGGCCATCTGTCTATCTGAGACGCCGCGCTTATCCATAATGGCCAGCGTGGCCAACGGCGCGGCGAAGCTGACAAAGTTTATCTGAATCAATGCGAATGCGCTCATGCCGCCAAGGCCAAATGGCTTGAGCAGCGGCGCGACCCAGCGGACGATAACGTCCAGCACACCGCGGACTTCCAGATATTTCATGATCATCAGCATGACGACCATAATGGGTAATAGCGTATAAAGCGCGACATCAACGGAGGATTTTCCCGCCGACATAATAATGCCGATAAGATCCATTTAACTCTCAACCACCGAATAGCGAAATGACCATCATCATAATCCTCGTCAGACAGAAATGATACGGCTTAATGGCATCTCACCTTCCGCGCGGGGCTATTATTGCGGTGTAAATAAGAAAATCATATTTCGCATCTTATTAGTAAAATAAAACTTATGTTTGCACAGGGCATTATTCGATGAATACCGCGGTGTATCCGTGGCGGTGGGGCTAAAAAATGTACAGGCTTGTTGAGCGCGGATCAGAGGATAGCCCCTGATCCGGGTAAAAAAGAGCGAGGGGCCGCCAGGCGAGCGTTCCCGCCATACCGTCGCTCGGGGCGGTCAGAACCACGAAGGGGTGATGAGGTTGAGTGGGCGGAGAGGCGGGTTACAGCGTGCTATGGGCAAAGTCATCGAAATCCGTGTGGATGTTTTTATCGGTGAATGCCTGACAGCAAATGCCGACAAATGCGCCGGTAAAACGCTCATCGCCACGTTCTGTAAAGTGTTCGTCTGCCAGCTTACTGTATTCCACATCGCCACCCGGCGGGTACCACACTTTTCATCAGGAGAATAGCAAAAGAGGCGGCATTATCATTGGCATCAATCCGCAAAGAGATAGTCTCATCCGTAGAAATATCGCTGCTGTGTACCGGCGACTGGCTAAACCCGTGGAGATCGCTAATCAGAAAATTCAGCGATGTCTGGACCCAGAAGCTAAAATCGGTTTGCCGTCAGGCAACCAGTCTTTAGCAGTGATGAGAGTTTAAAAACCAGGAGGCCACCATTTCCTCCCGGAATTGATTTGGAAAAAAACAGGGATCAATTGTATTTGATAAATTCTGTTGCAAACTGAAATGTATTATAGCGATGGGAGGCTACAGAATATTCGAATAGCTTCCCGTTATCTAAATAAGCTGTTTGTTCAACGTGAATAACAACTTCAGGGGAGGGGAACTCAAGCAGGGTGCATTGTCGTTCATCTGACAGGGCTGCGGTGATCATCATATGGCTACTGTGTACGTTATAACCCAGTACCTCGGTAATATAAGCATAGATTGAATCGGCAACGTTACTATAGTTGAGTCCGGGGATAATATTTACCGGCATATAGGTTTTTTCAATGATCGAGGGGATCGTGTTGATCACTCTTACACGCAGAATTGAATAAACCATTTCATCGCTGTTAAGCTGTAGCCTTTCCTGAATCTCAGGAGGCGCGGGGATTGCGGAGAATTCAATTACCCGGGTTTCAATATTTTTCCCGGAGCCCAGGCAGCGTGCTTTTGTCCCTGTCAGATGGTTATTGAAAGAAGCATTGAACGGAAGTTTTACAAAAGAGCCTAATCCTCTTTTTCTGACGACGAAACCTTCCTTGACAAGGATATCAAGCGCCTTGGTAATTGTGAGTTCACTGCAATCAAAAACCAGCGCAAGCTTTCGTCCTTCAGGCAGTTGACTGTTTTGTTCATAATAACCAGAAATAATTCTCTTTTTTAATTCATTATATATATCAATATACTTAGGCATATACTTTTCATAACAGACCTATAGACATAGGTCTGTTATACTATAGTTTACGGCAGATAAACATCCTAACGTAAGATGGATGCTGCCATCCTCACATAAGTATGTCTTTTACCACGTATTGCAACAGAAAGTGCCCGAATCGCTTCCGGATCGGCTATCCCGCAACAACCGGCATCGCCAAAGTTATGTATATCACTGCCGCAGCGCTTGCTTGCCAGACCAATTAGCTTAACCGTCTCAGCATCCGCTCCTTCCTGGCTACTACTGATGGTGGTTATCGCCAGTCCGCCGGCCTGATGAACCGCGTGGATAATATCGGCTACGACACTTTCACTGCTCCCCTGACAGGTACCTGGTGCCGGAACGACGATGGCATGCGCACCTGCGTGAATATAGCCTGCATACTCTTTTGCTGAAGCCAGACCAGCGGCATAAAATTTCGCGGCGATGATGAAACCAGGGAAATGCGCCTGCGCCAGGTCTATCGCCTCCAGCATAGTCTGCATATTCAGTTCTGGTTTGTCATACCCTGTCAGGCAAAGAAAATCGGCTTGTTGAATATTTTCCAGCGTCCTGAGCGAAAGCTGACGTGGATTTTCAGTATTCTGCTTATCGCCGATTTCAAGGCTAATACCCACCAGCCTGCCGGTCAGATCTTTTATTCGCTGCCAGCCGCCCCCTTCCGACATACCTGCTATGGTGTGGGTATCGGTGTTATAGCTCTTGAGTAAAATCATATCGGCGCCGAATGCGCTGACCAGTTCCGCACCCGTGATATCAGGATAGAGTGGGGTGCTCTCTGCGGCCACCTCGGCAAGAACGACTCGCCCTTCCGATGCCTGGATGGCCGTAAAGAGACCGCTGGCTGTGGGCTGGTTCCGAAAATCTGACGCACGACAGTTTAGTAGACGTTTCATGTCAGTAATCCAGTGTGATTATTGATGGTGAAGCGTGCTCAAAGCCGCGCTCAAGAATTTCGAGGTTCGTGATAATGTCGGTCTCACTCACGTAACCTGGCGCACCGTTGACGATGGTCTCATAAAGCGCATCATAGACACCGCCATAATCTCCGCGAGCTGCCGGGACTTCTCGTTTAACGATCTCGTTTTTTTCGTTGATGTACTCAATGATACCTGGCTCGCTGTCTGCGCAGAATAAAGGATCATCCGGCATAATGTTGTTTTTCAGACAGGCTTCCTGCCGATCGATTTGTCCTTTGATAAACGAGCCGCGGGTACCATGGACAATGAATTTTGGATATGGGGTCATGACAATGTGGCTGGTTTTGATAATCGCCTTCAGATCACCATAGAACAACTGGGTTTCAAATATATCATCCGGATTTCCATCCCGACGCAGACTGCGGATATCGTAAGCCACCTGACGAGGTCTGCCAAACAGGGACAACATCTGATCAAGGGTATGAATACCCAGGCCATAAAACGCACCGTTAAACGGATGATTCTCCTGGGGCTCAGCCTCGGGGCGGTAATAGTCGAAGTGGCTTTCGATTTCCACAATATCGCCAATCAGGCCACTTTTAATCACCTCCCGGACAGTAAGAAAGCAGGAGTCAAAGCGGCGATTCTGGAAGGGGGTTACCGTTACCCCATGTTCTTTAGCCAGACATAATAGTTCTTTTGCCTCTGCCAGAGTGGTGGTAAAGGGTTTTTCGACCATCACATTTTTGCCATGTCTTATACATATTCTGGCATATTCAAAATGGCTGTCCGGATGTGTACAAATAACCACAAGCTGAACCGATTTATCCTTTAATATGTCATTCACATCACGGGTAAACAGAATGCCGCGGTATTGCAACTGTGACTCTACCTCCGGCTTTGGTGTAATATCAAAAATAGTTTTGACGTTAAATTTATCGCGGATCAATACATAGGGTAAATGATATCGGGTGGCACTTTTCCCAAACCCAATAAATGCACAATTAATCATACTGCTTCCTTATTTAAACAACGTTACGGCATGTTCGATAATGGATTGACCATCCATATGGGAGAAATGTTGTGGGTTGACCAGCGCAACTCGACACTGATCCTGTACGGTTTCCCGTATTTTACTTTCCATATAAGACAATTGTGGTGAGAGGAATATAAGGTCCGTGTGCGGATAAATATCTTCAAGACTGCCTATGTTTGTTGCGCTGATATTGGCCGTGCAATTGATACTTTGAGCATACAGGCGCATTTTTTTAGCCACCATTGAGGTGGACATACCTTCGTTACACATCAGGATGATAGTTTTGCCGTCCAGCACATGGCCGTCCGAGGTGTTATTTATCTCTGTCGTGTCTGAGGGCGTTTGTTCGATATCCTCAATGATTTTTCGGGTGTTTTTGCTCATGATTGCGCGTTCGTAGGCGTGCAGAAACGGCAGGTAAACGGCGACACCAATAATGATCAGTATCCCCTGCAACACAACGTTACGTAGGTCACCACCAGAGCCCAACCATCCGGAGAGGAAGGGCGGTACGGACCAGGGGACGTAGGCAACAATGTGTGATACCCAGCCCCATGAGGTGGCGAAGTAGGCGATGATAAAGTTGATTTGTGGGTAGATGATAAAAGGGATCATCAAAAGCGGGTTGAGGATCACCGGTAGACCGAAAATGACCGGCTCGTTGATATTAAAGACGCCTGGCGCAATCACCGTCCGGGCGAATTTTTTATGGCTGCTCATGCGACTGCGGAGCATGATGGCCAGCAACAAAGCTAACGTAGAGCCTGTACCGCCCATATGACCGTACAGGTCACGAAATGGCAGGACAATGATATGCGGCGGTATATGTCCGGCGGCGAATGCCGCCATGTTTTCCTGCATGGCAACCAATAAGGGGGGTTCCAGAACTGGGTTAATAATCCCGGAAGGATGAATGCCGAGCGAAAACAGCAGATTGGTTAGGGTGGTTAACGTAATGAAGCCCGGCAGACTGGTAGTGAGATGCACCAGGGGTTTTTGCACCACGGTCTGAATCAGCGCAAACAGTTCGGTATCGAACCAACCGGTGATAGCGAACGTACCGCAGGCAAACAGCGCCACGGTGATCATAATGGCGAACAGAGCATTAAATGATTGCTGCACCATAGGCGGTACTTCTTCGCCCAGAGAGATTTTCAGCGTCGAACTGGCTGATATCTTCAGAAACAAAGTGGTGGATAAGAAGGCACAAATAATGGCGAGAAATACCCCTCCTGCATTGGTCAGCGCATAGGGTACGACGCCGCTTACCATTATGGCATCGCTATCTGGTGGTGTGACTTGTACCGTGATTGGCATTATCACATAGAAGCAGGCAAGCGAGACCACTGCGGCAATAATTGGACTTTCGGCTTTGCGTTTACTGGCCAGAGAATAAGCTACCAGTACCGCGAGCATAACGGACAATATATTCATGGTGCCGTTTAATGCCCGCTCTCCGATCCCGCGATAATAGGTCATGGTTTCGGCAGAAATAATATTTCTCATGAATCCGTTGGGATCAAGAAAAACATAGTTAACCATAATGACCAGACCAGCCAGGACCAGAAAGGGGATCGCGATGATAAAACTATCCCGCAGGCTTCTCAGATGAACCTGTCCCGCCAGTTTTTGTGAAAAACTGGCAATATTGTCTAATGAGATATTCATAAGGCTCCTTTAATTCTTCTGCTGGTGGGCTGCCACCAGCTGCTGACGCATAAAACTGATACGATAGTCGTTATTTACCAGGCCATCGGCCATTCGGATTTCTTCGTTCTCAACACCTATGCCGCTTTCAGAGATTGATGTTTCATCATGGCCCCTGTAACCCATTCACTACGGCAAAATGTGAATGGATGACAGTAAGTTTAAAAATAGTATTTAAAACGTGCACGTACACCGTAACGGTCGTCAGAATTATCTTCACCAGAATAGAGGTTGTCTGAATTACGTTTTATTTGTGACCAGTACGCTCCCAGAAAAATATCAAAGTTATCCATATCTAATACGTGGGCGAAACGATATGAGGTGTGGATAGTGTGAATCTGGTACTTTCCATCCCGATCGATAAAATCATCATTATTTACATGCAGGGTAGGACTAAATGAGGCGATTTTATTCCTGGCCCAGATATAACCTATTTCAAATTTATCCCACAAAATATTCGCACCTGCGGTGAAATCTTTTTCATCCTCAGCATCCATAAACGCGAGATTTATGTTAGTGGTAATATCGTTATCAACTTTCAGGGTTGACGTCCAGCCAAAACCGTTGCGTCTGGACTGATCCTGCCATTCTCCACTGGCATCATGGTAACCATAGGCATTGTTAATGACATTGCTTTCTGCTGCAACGGCGGTAGTGAAATTGTCTCCACGCCAGGCGATAACGGGCCGAAGGTAGATCGTGTTTTTCTTTCTGGTCAGGGTATTTCCATGATAAGAGCCGCCAGCGAACAGGTCGCTGCCATCCTCCACCAGACTATTCAGTTCAAAGTACCATTCATCAATGGATTTACTTAACATGAAGTTACCGCCACTGTTGCTACGCCCGCGGCCTTCTTTCATCATGTAGATATATCCAAACCCATCGGCATACAGGTCATTAGCCGTATTACCTGAATATTCCACAAAGGTATCCTGGTTGAGCGGGAACATATCATAAGCTTCGAAGCGCCCTATAGTGGCACGCCAGCTATCTTTGTCCCCCTCTTTCTGCCCGAAGTAAAAGGCCGCATCATCCAGATTCATATGGCCACTCATGTCTGCCAACGGTTGAGCGGTAAAACCTGCGAAATTACCGCTGGATAGTTCCCGATAGCCGTCCAGGCCCAGTAATATACGGCCATTAATGCTCCAGCGGTCGTTATCACTTGCGCTCCAGTCTTTATTTGGGCTGGTGCGTGTGGAGGTCAGTTGCTTCGAGCTGCTGGCTGCATCGGTATTGAACTCGACGTCCCCGTACAGCTTAAGTTTTCCGGAAGAGGTATCGAAATTTATATCTGCTGAGCTATTGAACGAAGCAAGTGCTAATGTAATTGTCAGTATTGTTTTTTTCATGATTCATTCCATCATTGTGTGTTGTTCATCTTTATCCTTGTTGTGTGGCGATGCATTTTAAAACTATATAGTTTTAAAAAATAATGTATAAGATAACAATTTTTGAATAAAGGTCGAGTCGTGACGAAAACCGGGTGAGCGCGAGGAGTGGATGGTACCGCGAAGGAAACATCAGGATGTGTCGGAGGCATTGAACCTGAGTGTCGTGATAGATGGCCTTACCGGGAGGATGACATGGGACAGTTGAACAAGCATGAATGAAGCGAAAGTTTTGTCGGTTACCTGATTTACCCAGTAATCTTGATTAGCTGTTTCTGTTTTAATCGCGATGACTTTCGGGAGAGATTTTATTTTTATTGCAACGTTCCATAGCCTCGCGCGAATGAGATTTGTGCCCGATCATTGACAATTTTCCAGGCATCGGAAGGCGGAGCAATAAAGCCTTGTAGCGCCAGTACCTGTAAAAATACGGCATCCTGCGGCATATTCAAAGACAGAAACGCATTGCGTAAAGCGCTAATGGCTTCCACTTCCACGCTCTCACTTGCCACCAGCAGAGGCATCGGGGCAGGATCGCTGTAAGTCAGTATGCGAACATGGCGTGTTATGACCGCTGAAACGGCGCTGGATGCGTTCGCGGATGCCTGGGACGATAAATACCCACAATCAGTAAAAGCTGGTGTCCGCACTGGGAAAACCTCAATACGTTCTTCGGCTATCCGCCGGATATCCGCAATACCATCTACACCACGAATGCCATCGAATTCCTGAACAGCGTGATCCGCGTAGCTATCAAGAAGCGCAAGGTGTTCCCGACGGATGACTCGGTACGAAAAGTTATTTACCTGGCAATCAAGGTTGCATCGAAAAAATGGAGTATGCCGATCCAGAACTGGCGATAAGCCGCTTTATTATCGAGTTCGGTGACCGCCTGAGCGATCACCTTTGACGTGGTGGCAGTTACACAGAATTATTTACAGGGTTACTTTTTTTTGAGTTTAATAACAAACCGGCCTTTTTTCCTTTTGATTTTTGCGCCTCTGTCGCCATAGGTGATTGCGATATTAAAAAAGTCATCAGTATCTATATCAAAATCAAGCTCTATTTCTTCGTGCTGATTAGAGTTGAGTAGTTCATACGTTTGTTCAATATTCACAGCTTTTATCACTGTCATAATCTAACCCTTGTCATGGCGATGTCTCTTACAACACTCATTAAATGTCATTTTCATGACATACAAATGACAACAATCTCTCCTGGTATGTTCCTGTACTCTCTGCAAGAGGGCTATGGGCTTGTCATCTAAGGAGAGCGATGCTCCCTGTCCGCTACATGAGGAAAGCGATCCCACCTGTACTTTTTACTTGCGCCGCCTGATGGGACTAGCACCTCTCCCTGCCTTCGATGTACCGCGGCTTTTCATCGGTAGCCAAACCAACCATGATTATCGTCACACTTTCCACTACAAGCACTTGAGCTGTATGCAGTGATTCGTTATAAGGATGCTCAGGACGTAATCAGAATGACCTGAGCGAAACCTGGTTCCATTGTTGCTTTATCCGGCAACAATGGAACCAGGTTTTTTTTTGCTTTTATTGGTATGCCTTCGTCAGAAAGGGTCCCAGAATTAAACAGTGAGATGGCTGAAATGAAAGTAGAAAAAATACTCAGCAACAACGCTGTCCTGCTCTCCAACTCTAAGCAAGAAGAGATTGTGGCAATTGGGCGGGGTATTGGTTTTGGCAAAAAAGCGGGAGATGTGATCGACAATAGCCAGATTGAGAGTCAGTTTATCAAAAAATCAGAAGGTCTGGCTGATGTTCTTTCGCAATTATTGTCGGAAATTCCGCCAGCGTATCTGGCCGTCACGCAGCAGATCATTAACCTGGCGCAACAGCGACTGGTTATTACTGTGCAGGATACTTTGTTTCTCTCATTAAGCGATCACATCAATTTTGCCATTCAGCGGCAAAATAGTGGGCTGGCGATAAAGAATTTTCTCCTGTGGGATATTAAACGTTTTTATGCCCAGGAGTATTCTGTTGGACTTGAGGCATTACAACTTATTGAGAGCAGGCTAAATATCAGACTTCCGGAAGATGAAGCTGGATTTATTGCCCTGCATCTGGCGAATGCCAGAAATAGCAGTGATATGCAAAGCACGATGCAAAGTGCCACCATCATTAAGGATGTACTGACGATCCTGAAATACGATTTGAACCTGACCTATGACGAAGAATCTCTGGATTATCAGCGCTTTATTACCCATCTTAAATTCTTCGCACTGCGTCTGATGAACCGTAATACCATCGAACATGGTGATGAAAGTATTTATAAGGGGATTACCGATATGATGCCCGCTGCCTATGCTTGCGCGATGAAAATTCATGGCTATGTGGAAAGGAATTATCAATGCCAGCTCACCACCGATGAAGTGATGTTTTTGACTATCCATATTAATCGTCTGAGCGGTGGTTAACAGCAGCAATATAAGGAGAAAGCAGTAATGCAAATGAGATTTCCGGAAGGTTTTCTGTGGGGCGGCGCGATGGCCGCAAACCAGATTGAAGGTGCATGGAATGAAGGCGGAAAAGGTATTTCGACTTCAGACCTGCAACCACAGGGGATACATGGCAATGTCGTTGAACGCGATGGCACCAACGACTGTATCAAGGATGTCGCAATCGATTTTTATCACCGATATCCTGAAGATATTAAGTTGTTTGCCGAAATGGGCTTCAAAGTTTTACGCACCTCAATTGCCTGGGCGCGTATTTATCCGAATGGTGACGATGGCGAGCCAAATGAAGAAGGGCTGGCTTTTTATGATCGTCTGTTTGATGAAATGGCGCATTATGGGATCCAACCGCTGATCACGCTTTCCCACTACGAAATGCCTTACGGGTTGGTCAAACACTACGATGGCTGGGGCAGTCGGGCAGTGATTGAGTTGTTCGAGCGTTATGCGCGTACAGTCTTCACCCGCTATCGGGAAAAAGTGAAATACTGGCTCACTTTTAATGAAATTAATATGGCATTGCATGCGCCATTTACTGGCGTCGGGCTGACAGGAGAACGAAGTCACCAGGAAATTTATCAGGCTATCCATCATCAACTGGTCGCCAGTGCGCGCGCAGTTAAAGCCTGCCATGAGATCATCCCGGATGCCAGAATCGGCAGTATGTTGTTGGGGGCAATACGTTATCCTGTTACCTGCAAACCGGATGATGTACTGAAGTCACAACGTGTTAATCGCGACTGGCTTTTCTTTGGTGATGTACAGGCCCGTGGCGCGTATCCAGCCTGGATTAAGCGATTTTTTCGCGATAATAATATTGAGTTGACCATGACAGCACAGGATTTGCAGGATCTTAAAGAAACGGTCGATTTTATCTCTTTCAGTTATTATATGAGTGGATGCGCTGCCGCGCAGCCGGAATTATATCAGAGCCCTCGTACGAATATTACCCGGATGATCCCTAACCCATATCTTGAGAGTTCCGAATGGGGATGGCAAATCGATCCACAGGGGCTGCGCTTCCTGCTTAATGAATTGCACGATCGTTTTCAGAAGCCATTGTTTATCGTGGAGAATGGGCTAGGGGCAAAAGATATACCCACTGCAGACGGCTCAATTGAGGATGATTACCGCATTCAGTATTTGAAGGCTCACCTTGTGCAGGCCAGAGAGGCGATAGAAGATGGCGTGGAGTTGCTGGGTTATACCAGTTGGGGGCCAATTGACCTGGTCAGCGCCGGGACTGCGCAGATGTCGAAACGTTATGGTTTTATCTATGTCGATCGTGACGATGACGGGAACGGAACACTGGAACGCCGACGGAAGAAGAGTTTCTTTTGGTATCGTGATGTGATCCACACTAATGGCGCAAATCTGGCTGATTAATATCCAGTCGCAGCAAGAGGAACAAACCGTTTTTTATCGCGGTATAGATTTGACAACCCCAACATCATCTATACCGTTTCCTGCGGCTTTTTTGTTCCTTTTTATGTTCTCCTTCCGGGAAGGAGGAATACCTGTGGCCTGCTTAATCATGTCGGAAGTTTTAGCTATCAGTAATAAAAAGTATCTCCTGGGCTGATAAGAGACGTCAAAAACGGGGAGACAGAGCTGGGTTGGAATAATAATGTTCCGAATCGACATACCTGATATTAATCAACAGGGCCTGATTTATCTCTGTTCTGCTTTCTGATTTTCTCGGCGATAAAATTTAGTGATAAGTTTCACAAATTAGTCAGTTGCAGTGGTAATTTTCAACAGAACTTGTTAAAAGTAGTTATCAGCTAAGGACGTAACCAGATAATTTCTGGGCGAGACCTGGATAAAGTAGTGTGTTTCCACACTACTTTATCCAGGTTTTTTTTTGCTTTTTTTCCTGCTGGCCAGCAGAGATGGGCAATACAAAGGGTGGCCTGATTATTACTGTCGTTTGTGAAACGGGATGTCTCATTATGAATAGCAAAGTACTGGCAGAGGATATTCTGCAACGGGTGGGTGGAGAGAGTAATGTTGCAACGCTCGTGCATTGCGCGACGCGCCTGCGTTTCAAAATTGTCGATAACAGCAAAGTGAATCTGGCAGAACTCGAAATGCTGGACGGCGTCATCGCTGTGGTTAATGGGTCTGGTCAGTTACAGGTGGTGATTGGCAACCGCGTTCCGGAAGTTTTTCGCGCGTTTGGCGAGATATCAAGCCTACTGGATGACGGTAAAAAACAACCGGTTCAGCATGAGGAGAAAAATAAAGTCTCAGTACTGGGGCGGTTAATTGACTTAGTTGCAGGGATCTTCACGCCGCTATTAGGTGCGATGGCGGCTGCGGGGGTGCTGAAGGGGGCTCTGGCTATTGTACTTGCCGCAGGATGGCTGGGTAATAAAGAGAGTACTTATATTATTTTGCATGCAGCATCTGACAGTATGTTTTATTTCCTGCCGATGTTGCTGGCAATAACGTCGGCGCGAAAGTTTGAAACCAATATATTTGTAGCCGTTTCTATCGCAGGGGCACTCATCTACCCCAGTGTTCAGGGGTTATTCGATGCAGGTCAGCCGGTGACGTTCTTTGGCCTGCCGGTCGTTATGATGAAATATACCGGTACGGTGATCCCGGTAATCTTCAGCATCTGGCTGATGTCGATAATCGAGCGTTTTTTGAACCGGTATATTCATGAAAGTGTGCGCAATATTCTGACACCGTTCTTCTTGCTGACGTTGATGGTCCCTCTGACACTAATGACTATCGGGCCCATTGGCATTTCAATCAGCCAATTTGTCGCCTCTCTCTTTGTGTCGATTTATAGCTTTAACCCGATTATTGCCAGTGCGCTGATGGCCGCAGCGTGGCAGGTACTGGTGATCTTCGGTGTGCACTGGGGTTTTGTGACAGTCTTTATCAACGATATTTCCGTGATGGGACACAGCTTTCTTAAAGCCGCTTCCAGCCCGTCTGTTTTTGCGCAAGCCGGGGCATTACTTGCAGTCATGCTGCGTACCAGAGACAAAAAACTGAAAGCTCTGGCGGGGAGTACATTTATTGCTTCATTGTTCGGCATTACCGAACCGGGGGTTTACGGTGTGACGTTGAAGCTTAAAAAACCCTTTATCTGCGCGGTGATTGCTGCAGCATTGGGTGGCGCAGTGGTGGGTTATGCCAAAAGCTCGGCTATTTCACTGGGCATGCCGGGGTTGCTGACTCTGCCAATTTTCTATGGTGAAGGTTTTGTTGGCTTCATTATCGGCTGTAGCATCGCCTTTATTGGCAGTCTGGCGCTGACATTAGTGGTAGGGTTCGATGATCCCGTCGCACCGCCAGTCGTTGCAGAAAGTGTGCCAGGTGAAAATCGCGCCATGTCACGCAAAACCCCGGCTGCAAAAGCGGTTTCGGCTGTTGCCGAGCAGATTACTGCCCCGGTTGCAGGCACCCTTGTCCCGCTAGCAGAGGTCGACGATAAGGTTTTTTCAGCAGGGATTGTTGGACCCGGCCTGGCCATTCTTCCGGACGAAGGGCGAATTTATGCCCCGGTGGATGGGGTCATTGCCAGCACTTTCGCCAGCGGTCATGCCATTGGCATTCGTTCAACGGCGGGGGCGGAAATATTAATTCATGTCGGGATTAATACCGTTCAGCTTGATGGGCAATATTTCGATATGCAGGTAAAAGAGGGCGATGAAGTGAAAAAGGGCCAGCTCCTGTTGATATTCGATCTAGATGAGATAAAACAGGCTGGCTATGACATCGTAACGCCGGTTATCATTACCAATAGTGAAACCTGGGATGGGTTACAAATCAGCGACAGGACTCACATACTATCTGGAGATGCAGTGATGTCGCTGTCGCGGTAAATTTGCTGATTGCGGAATAATAGAGATCGATGGCCATGATTATTATCATGGCCTGTTTTAACTATATTAATGCGTAACTGATCTACCCCACAGGACGTAACTGATTTAATTCAGGCGAGACCTGCAACTGACGGATTATTATCCGCCAGTTGCGGGTCTTTTTTGTTTTAAGGGGATTCAATATCGAGGGGAAATAATGAAGGTTAAGAACCAGATCTATAAAAAAACCATAATTACGGTAGCATTATTGACGTGTTACGCAGCCGGCGGGCAGGCGAAGACGCCAAAATTAACTATCGAGCAGCGTATGGAGGTGATGGAAGCGCAGCTGCGCGCAACACAGCAGAAACTACAAATGTACGAAGAAAGAGAGAAAGCGCAGCAGCATGCTGTTGCCGCATCCACAATATCTACTGCGACTCGATCGGTTGCGACGACGCAGACTGCGGCTATAGCGCCAACTGCAGAACCGGAATTGTCTCCCGGGACGTTGAAAAGGATCAGCCAGTACGTACAGGATGACAGCGGCTTTAAATATTCCGGTTATTTCCGTTCCGGTTGGGCGACCACCACCAACGGCGGGCCTAAATCATGGGGCGTGGGGTCGCTGGGGCGTTTTGGTAACGAATATGATGGCTGGTATAACCTGGCGTTAAAAAAACGGGCATGGCGTGACGGGGATAAATCCGTCTGGGCAAACGTGCAATTCGAAGGTGATCTGGGGCTCACGCAGAGCAATGAGTCATTTGAGAAAGGAATGTCGGGCGGTGGAATGGGCAAACTCAGTAAGCTCTACGTGGAGGGGAACGGGCTGCTGCCGTTTGCTCCTGAAGCCTCAGTATGGGTAGGCAAACATACGCTGCCTCAGTATGAAATTCAGCTTCTGGACTGGAAAAGCAACCGGACTTCATCAGGTGCTGGCGTAGGGATAGAAAACTGGAAGCTACCGGTTGGCGCACTCAGCATGGCGCTGACGCGTAATGATGTAGATAACTACAGTACGGTTTGCGCGTCAGGCTCTTCCGCATGCAACGATACGACACAGGTGAACATTAATATTGCAGAAGTTCGTTATAAAAACCTGCCAGTAACCGATCATTCAACTCTGGAACTGGGAGCGAAATATGCATTCGCCAACCAGACGAATGAACAGAAAAAAGCACAGGCGGATAATGACTATTATCAGGTGAAATCCTCCTGGCTCGGGCAGGCGATTTTGCGTACCCCGGTACTGGAAGGGGCAAATGAGTTAACATTGCAGATAGCCAACAACTCTCTGGCTAGCCAGTTTATGAATATCTCCAGCGCCAATCCTGATTTTGATTTTAATAGTTCTTACTATGGTATTCACCGTGGTGGAATCGGGTGGCGACTGGTGGATCAAGGAGAGGTTTATTTAGGAGAGAAAATCATCATGGCACATGCATTGGTATATGGCCGTGGTTACGATCTGTATTCACCCTATACCGGCGCGCATACTGATTTTAAAACTGCACGCGCGGTAATTCGCCCGTCATGGATCTGGAACAAAAACATGCAGACCGCCCTGGAACTAGGCTGGTTTACACAGGAAAATCGCACCAATAACACCTCGTTGAATGAGTCTGGCTATAAGGTGACATTGGCACAGGTATATAAAGTGGATACCAGTATCCTCAACTCCCGCCCCGAGTTACGTCTCTATAGTACTTATCTGAAAGCGCTGGAAAACGAGATTGATCATCAGAGATTTAATGACGATAAAAATTATCAGATAAGTTTTGGTGCGCAGGTCGAGGTGCTTTTCTGACTTGTACAGCAGAGACTGGGAGTTATTCTCCTGGCACTGTCTGCCATTAATAAGCTGCGTTGATGGATAGTGACGCCATCAACGCAGAAAGATAACTATCCCCATTATACATCAGGCAGGGTGGATATTTTTAGTGTTTATAAAATATTGCACCAGAATATCGCTAAGGTAAAATTTATCGCCTTTACGGTATATAGGCTATTATCTCTATTTCCACTAAAGCCTCTTTTGGCAGGCCAGCGACGGCTATGCAGGATCTCGCGGGTGGGTTTTTACCATTAAAAAATTTTTTATAGACCTCATTTAACTGTGGAAAGTGGGACATATCGGTAAGAAAACAGGTAGTTTTAATTACAGTATCCAGCGATGCATGACTTTTTTTAGAATTTCCTCAATATCTTTCAGTGATTGACAGGCTTGATTTTTATACCAGGCCTGGCTTTTCTCGCCATATGCAATGAGGCGACAAGACTTTTTAAAATGTGTCATGAGATCGACCTCCTGGGTTAATAGAGCCCTCACTCCATTGATCAAAAAAAATCCGTGATCTGAAAAACAAAAAGAAATATTGGTATTAAAAAATTACCTACGCCTTCACTCCGGTATTCCATCTCCCTTCGTAGCTTATTTAACATCATGAAATATAATGAATTGTGCAAATTTTGTATGCTAAAAACGATGATATTGCATGTAAATATATGATGTGATGAACGCTTTCCCGCAATCATCCGGATGATCTGATCGCGCAGGGATCACAACATGACGAGTATCCCGATGTTCTGCTTTGTGGATGCATGTGGCACGGGCGGCACATCGTTGTCCGCCGGGGGGGCGTTCATAATGGGTAAAATCAGAAAAACAGCAAAAATGTGAACTGCATAAGGGATATTTTTCTGCTGGATTAAAATGAGAGCTATTTTTTTTTAACGGAGATTAGTTGCGATTTCTCCCGGTCGTTATGCTGCTAAGCAAGCAGGCAGATATGTGTAGCCAACCAGAAAGACAGTGATGCTGTCGGGAGCCAATGATGAAAGATATGAATTGTCATAATGATTCTGTAAATGAGGCTATTACGCTGATCGAAAAAGCCAAACAGGCTCAACGAATATTGAACATGTATCCGCAGGAGAAAATTGACTTTATTGTCGCAGGGATGATTGCGGCGGCGGAAGAAGCATCGGAACGGCTGGCGAAGATGGCCGTCTATGAAACCGGCTTCGGCAATGTAGAAGATAAAGTGGTAAAAAATAGATTCGCTAGCACTACGCTTTATCAATACATCAAAGATCTGAAGACCGTCGGCGTTTTGAAAGAAGACCCGATGACCAGTACCGTTGAAATCGCGACACCAATGGGGGTGCTGGCAGCTCTAATTCCATCCACTAACCCGACATCAACGGCAATTTATAAAACGATTATTGCGATCAAATCGGCTAACGGGATTGTTCTTTCCCCCCATCCCTCTGCCCGAAATAGCATTATTGAAGCTGTAAATGTGGTGTATCAGGCAGCCCTCAAAGCGGGGGCCCCGGAAGGGATTATCGGTTGTATGACCCTTCTTTCCCTGGACGGTACGCAGGCACTGATGCGTCACCAGGATATTGCCATGATCCTTGCCACGGGCGGCGAAGCGATGGTTAAGGCAGCTTATAGTTCGGGAAACCCGGCTATCGGTGTTGGTCCCGGAAACTGCCCGGCATTTATTGATAAATCAGCCGATACAGAAGAGGCCATCAAGAAAATCTTTAAAAGTAAGACATTTGATAATGGCGTGATTTGTGCTTCTGAACAATCTATTGTGATTGAAAAATCTATTGAGGATCAGGTGAAACGTGCTATTGAAATTAATGACGGTTACCTCCTTTCACAACAGGAATCAGAAAAAATCAGCAAAATTCTCCTGCGTGACAATGGCTCGATGAATCCGGAAATTGTCGGTCGTACTGCTGGTTATATTGCGGATATGGCGGGTATCCAGATCCCGGGAGATGTCAGAGTATTAGTTTCACAGCAATTTTCCGTTTCTCATCAAAATCCTTATTCACGGGAAAAACTGGCTCCGGTTCTGGCTTTGTATGTCGAAGAAGATGCCGGGAATGCAATCGACCGTTGCGTTGAGCTACTGGAAAACGAAGGTAGCGGTCATACGGCATCAATTCATGCGCAAAACGCGCAGGTGATCCGCGAGTACGCTGCTCGGGTGCCGGTATCTCGTTGTTTGATTAATACGCCCAGTGCGCTGGGGGCGATCGGCGCGACGACAAAACTGGTGCCCGCGCTGACGCTGGGGTGCGGTGCCATCGGAGGAAGTTCGGTATCGGATAATATCGGCCCGGAGCACTTAATTAATATAAAAAGAGTCGCCTATGATGCAGAAAAATTAATGTTATTATAATTATCCAATTCTACTAAACATCATGGATATTGCTGCCATTTAAAATGGCAATAGCGGCTTTCGCTTAACTTTATGTTGCCTGAAATCAGGGTGGATATTATGCAGAGTACATTTTTCATGCCTCCCATTAATATGATGGGAGCGGGTTGTATCGCCAAAGCGGTTCAACAAATTAGCGATTTTGGTATTCATAAATGTCTTATTGTTACGGACGTTTTTCTGAGTGAATCAGTGATGATGGGGCGGCTTAAAATGCTACTTAATCGACATGATGTCGATACCATCATTTTCCCAGGGGCCTTACCTAATCCGACTACAAGCAACGTCAAAGCGGGGCTTAATGTATTACTGGAGCATCATTGCGACGCGGTTGTCTCTTTTGGTGGTGGTTCACCCCATGATTGTGCAAAAGCGATTGCGTTGCTTGCTACTAATGGCGGTGAAATAGAAGATTATGAAGGTATTAATTGTTCAGAAAGAGAACAACTGCCTCTTTTCGCAATCAATACCACCGCCGGTACGGGATCAGAAATTACCCGATTCTGTATTATTACCGATGAGCAGCGGCATATCAAAATGGCTATTATCGACAAGAATGTTACCCCACTTATGTCGGTTAATGATCCAGAACTGATGCTGGATATGCCAAAATCACTGACTGCCGCTACCGGTATGGATGCCTTAACCCATGCTATAGAAGCTTATATGTCAACATCGGCATTTCCCGTGACCGACGGACTGGCGCTGAAGGCGATTAATCTTATTCAGCAGAATCTGCGTACGACGGTCTTTCAGGGAGATAATTTACCAGCACGTGAAAATATGGCCATTGCGCAATTTATGGCTGGAATGGCGTTTAACTCCGCATCCCTTGGCTATGTGCACGCGATTGCTCACCAGCTTGGGGGCTTTTACAATCTGCCGCATGGCGTATGTAATGCTATTTTGCTGCCACATGTTCAGCGGTTTAATGCCGGGCTTCCCGCGGTCGCGCAGCGTTTAATGGATATCGCTAACGCGATGGGACTTAAACTATCCGTAGATCACGCGCGTAATGTCGACATAACCTTGGCGGCAATTAAACAACTCTCTTCTGATATTGGTATTCCGGGAGGGTTAGCAGAATTAGGTGTTAAAGAGAAGGATTTCGATATCCTCGCCGAGAATACACTTGCGGATTCCTGCAGCTTAACTAACCCCAGAGTAGCAACAAAACAGCAAATTAAAGAAATATTGTCTGCCGCTATGTGAAAATATTCATCGTATCAGGGCCTGCCACTAAATATGGGTTGATATGGGAGAGATGAGATCGCTACGGTCATTATCTCTGGAGTGATGGTTAATAAAAGAGTTTATTATGCCTAAGATAATTATTCTGATCCCGATCGACCAGGACGCGGGATTAACCAGCGTGAGCCTTGGTCTGTTGCGGGCAATTGAGCAACAGCGCATGACCTGTGCTTATTTTCGGCCTGTCGCACAGGAGACCCGGGATGTCATACCTGGCAATATGGCCAGCATGCTGGTTGGCTTAAATAGTAGTGCACATGTTATAGCGTCTTTTTCAGTCGCACATCTGAATCATGCTCTGCGCAGCGAACAACTTAATCTATTTCTGGAAGAGGTTATCTATCGTATTGAAAATCATGCTGAGGCGCAGACGGCTGATATTATCCTTGTTGAAGGCATCTATCCGGCTGACCATTTTCCTGGGGCCTACCAGATAAATGAGGCACTGGCGAAAACATCAGGCGCGGATGTGATTCTGGTTGCGTCTCAGGGCGGAGAAAGAATTATTGATATTAAGACGCGTGTTGAATGGGCGTGTGCCGCGATGCGTGGGTTAAAATCGCAAATTTCCGGGATTATCATCAATAGATATATTGTGCCGGATGATGAGGAGGGGGGGAGCGGGCCTTTACAGGCCACGACGCTTCGTTATCCGGTGAATACCAGACATGATCACGTGATGCAGGTGCTGAGGGACTGTGCGCTGCCCATTATAGGCTGCATTCCGGCATGTAAAGAGCTGACGCTATTGCGGGCTGTTGATGTCGCCCGCGGGCTCGACGCATCAATAATTAATCCCGGCGATATGATGACTCGCCGGATACGTGAGACTGTTTTTTGCGGCCATGCGCTTTCGCATGTCATTGACTATTATCGCCCCGGCACATTGCTGGTCACGGCCGCAGATCGTCTGGATATTATTGCTTCCGTCTCGCTGGCCGCTATGGCAGGGATTGAATTTGGCGCGCTGTTATTGCTGGGCGAAACTCACTTGTCTGTCAATATGGAAAGCTTGTGCCGCAAAGCGATGAAAAGTGGCTTGCCAGTGCTGGGTATTAAAAAAGAGAGCTGGCAGGTGTCGCAAAAACTTGCGGAGATAGGGATGGGACTGCCAGTGGATGATAGCGTCAGGATCAGAAATACCAGCCATTATATCGCCGGTTATATTGACTGCGACTGGCTGGTGCGGTTGAAACATACGCCTGACCGACGCCTGCCGCTGACCCCGTCTCTCTTTCGTTATCGCATAGCAGAAATGGCCCGTCAGACGGTGCAGCGAATTATCCTGCCGGAAGGGGAAGAAATCCGCACGATTCAGGCGGCGACGATTTGCGCTGAAAGGGGGCTGGCGACCTGTATTTTACTCGGTAAACCTGAACGGGTGCGCCGGATTGCCGAGCAGTCGCGATGTAAAATAAGTAAAAGTATTATTATTATCGATCCTGACAGCATCAGGGAAAAATATCTTGACCGTCTGGTGGCGTTACGTGCAGGAAAAGGCATGGATGAGGTAAAAGCCCGGGAAAAGTTAATGGACCCCAACTATCTTGGAACGATGATGCTGGAAAATGGCGATGCCGATGGTCTGGTATCTGGTGCCGGGCATACGACCGCCATGACGCTGACGCCCCCACTGCAGATCATTAAAACTGCGCCTGGGGTGTCGGGCGTCTCTTCAGTCTTTTTTATGTTACTGCCGGATCGTGTCCTGGTATACGGGGATTGTGCGGTTAATCCCTGTCCAGATGCCCAACAGCTTGCTGATATTGCCATACAATCGGCACAAACCGCCCGAATATTCGGTATTGAGCCGAGAGTGGCCATGATCTCCTGGTCCACAGGCGAGTCCGGGCAGGGAAGTAGCGTCGATAAAGTCAGGGAAGCCACGCATATCGCCAGACGGAAAAGCCCCGGGTTGGTGATTGATGGCCCGTTACAATATGACGCGGCGGTGGTACGAAGTGTTGCGATGGCTAAAGCGCCTTGCTCACCGGTGGCTGGCAATGCCACTGTCCTCATCTTTCCCGACTTGAATACCGGGAATACGGCTTATAAAGCAGTGCAGCGCTCGGCAGATGTCGTTGCAATGGGTCCCGTCTTACAGGGAATGCGTAAGCCAGTCAACGATCTTTCTCGCGGGGCGCTGGTGGACGATATCGTTTATACCATTGCGCTGACCGCTATTCAGGCACAACAGGTAGATAAGGTCGCCCGGGAAGCGACCCTGACCGTCAGTGGCGAATGCATTCAATCGTTGTGATTGGCGCTCCGCTATTCTTCAGGTTAATTTATTTGCTGGCGAATAGCGGAAGAATTTCTGGTTTTGTTAATTGATATTGTTTAGGTGTAATGCCATATTCTTGTTTGAAAATTTTAATATAGTGAGAGATGTTTTCAAAACCTAACTCATAGGCAGTATCCGTCACAGACATTTTCTGTAAATACTCAAGGGATTTTCTTAGGCGAAGTTTTTTTATATAGTCTCTGGGCGTCAGTAAAGTGATGGTTTTAAATTTTTGACTGAATAATGACAGCGACATATCGACACTCTCGGCGATTTCAGAAATTGACATCCGATTACCCTCTGAAGAGTTCATAATACGAATCGCTTTATTTATCGGATGTTTCTGGTGATGGTGAATGATTTCATGACATCCTTTTATCTTAATTAATTCATAGATGATCTCCTGGCTGGTCAGCCCGAGCAAAAAATCGATGTTAACATCCTCTTCGATGATGATTTGCTGCGTTCTGCGATGTAGCGAGCAGAGTCGGTCGGTTAACGTCTCCAGCCGGAAGGCCGAATAAGAGATCTCCTGGACCGCGTCAATTCTAAGTATGTCAGATACTTTCTGATATACCTCATCAATGATCTCATCATTAAATTCATAAACCAGGGCTTTGGTATATTCTGTCATTGACATGAATACGGTGGAATGCGGCGGCAGGAGAACAAATTGTTTATGGTTATAAACGAATCGTTCAGAGTTATTAATGCTGACTTCTTTGCTACCCTGGATAATCGTACAGAGCCGTGCTGAATCATAAGAGCGATACTCATCGCTAAAATTCTTTGGCAGGTCATAATAAAGTAAATTGACATTGCTGGTTGGCAATGAAAACTGTGTTTCATCGGTTCGATTGAAGCTTTGAATTCTGAACACGATCCCTGCCTCCTGAAACGATATCAATCAGTATTACTGAAATACCCAGTCTTACTGAAATACCGAAGAAATAAAACATTCCGTTAAAGAGTATAGCAGCGAATGATTAAAAGTAGCTATCATCTTCGGCGATCGTTGGCTACCTTTTTTCGCCGGATGACAGGTATGTCCGGGAATCAGTCATCGTTTTTTACATTGTCGGATAAATCAATAAAGCCGTGCCGGCATAAACTGTGAGAGATTCGATGGGGCACTGGCCCTGCGGACTTCCAGATGTACGGCCGTGTATGGTGACTCAGTGCTTGCTCTATAGCATAAACAAGGAGGGAGGATAATTTTTTGAATGCATGATAAAAACGACTGCTGGAATCAAAACCTGATGCGAACATGATATCCAGAATAGGTTTATCTGTATCACTCAGAAGCGCTCGCGCATAATTGTAATATACTGTTTAATAGTAACTTGATTTGGCTGCGTCAAAAGTAACGTTTCTGAGCGTTACAGTCAGTGGTCGGATTCATCGGAATATACATTTGCGATAGCCTATTCAGAGAGAGGCATGATATGGGGGCTGTCATATCAGAATACCTAAATCATTCCTAATAGATCTTGTTGTCGAGAAAAGAATAATTTTTGTCAATTTCAAAAAGAAAATTGGCAGGGATGCGGTCACCGCATCCCTGCATTAATTCTTAGAAGAAATCAATTCGCGTATTGATACCGACGGTGCGCCCCATATTGATCTGCGCGACGGCGCTGCTGCCGTTCATATAGCCATAGGTGCGGTAACGACGATCGAACAGGTTATCGACATAAACGGAAATATTCATCCGTTCAGTCGCCTGCCAGCCCAGGCTGCTATCCAGGGTGGCGTAAGCGCCTTGCCGCAGCTGGTTGTCGCCATCGAAATAATGCGGCCCGACAAGATTGACCGCCAGTCGGGGCATCAGCGCCCCATAGCGGGTATCGATCATGCCGTTTACGCTGCTTCCTGCGCCATAACGCGGTACGAACGGCACCCGGTTACCGCGATACAGCTCACTGTCATTGGTGAATTCGGAACGGATCGCGTTGCCATTGATATCCCATGACCAGCCCGGTGCGAACCGCCATTTTGCTTCAAGCTCAACGCCGGTGGCGTCGGCTTTCCCCGCATTGCTTAAAGTTTGCATCCCGACCGGACCAGAGTAGAGCTGCATGTCTTTGGTATGGGTATAAAACGTTGCGGCTTGTAGCGTAACATCGGCGGTTTGGTAGCGAGTGCCAAGCTCATAGTTAATAGATTTCTCTGCCATGAACGGTTTGGCATCAAGACCCGCCGTAGGCACAATATTATATCCGGAAGGTTTATATCCCTGGGCTACGCGGGTATACACTCTCCAGTCTTCGGCCAGCATATAGCCTGCGGAGAGTTGCCCGAGCACCCGATCGTCATTGCTCTTACCTTGGTCGCCAAATGGGCTACCGAGCACGCTGCCGTGATATTGCGTGCTGGCCTTATCATGTGAGAAGCGAACGCCGCCACCGATATCAAAACGATCGCTTAAATGCCAGGTCAGGTCACCGTAGGCGGCCAGAGTTTCAGCGCTGGTATAGCCGGTGCTGCTTAAATAAGGCATTGTCGGCATGTCGTAAGCTGAATTTAACTTCTCGCGGGTGTTCTGCCGATACAGGCCAAACACCATATCAAAGGTACGCGCATCGCCCAGGGTTGCGGCGCGCAGCTCCTGCACATCCTGATTCCAGCGCTGAGGCATATTGACGATTAACGAACCGGAAGGGAAGGTGCGCGAATAATCCTGCTGCTGCCAGGCGCTTATCAGGTTGAAAACCCAGTCGTCGGTGATGTATTTCCCACTCAGGGTCTGGCTGTCAGTGCAGCGCCGTATGTACGGGTCTGGAGAACCCTTGCCGAGCGACAGCTTACGGCTCTTAATATCATTCCATGCCACATAGGCATCCTGGGTGGCGCGAGTACATTCGCGCGAGACGGAAAAACCCATCTCCCAGGGCCGATCGTCCGGCGCCAGACGCAGTTTCACATTCCCTATGCTGGCGCGGGTGCCACCTAGATCATCGCTTCCCGTCGCGGGGTTAATCATCTCACCATCATCAACCTGGCGTAACAGAGTGACGCTACCGTACAGCAGGCCATCCTCAATGGGGCCACTCAGGTTGAATTTGCTACGATAACTGTCGCGGCTGCTGACGCCACCTTCAATATAGCCGCGAAGCGTGCTGTCCGGCTGCCGGGTGACGATGTTGATAATCCCGCCCTGAGCGCTTTTGCCGTATAACGTTCCCTGCGGGCCACGCAGCAGCTCCACGCTTTGTACATCGGTTAGCGCCTGGATGGTGTTAGTGGAAAGCTGAGGGACGCCATCGACATACAGGGTGACGGCAGGGTTATAAAAGTCCTGGGCTGAAGAGATGCCACGTAGCGAGATCGTTGAAAAAAGCATGTTGCCGCTATTTTCAATATTGAGCCCGGGCAAGACTCTGGGGAGTTTGTCGCTGGCGGTCACGCCGGCGTCGCTTAACTCCGGCGCGCTGACAACGGTAGAAGAGACATTGTTGGCTGAGGCCGAACGAGAAGATTGTTTACTGGCGGTGACCACCATCGTGCTTTCGTCCGGCTGTGAAGTTTGGGCATGGGCAATGGCAGGAAGCAAAAATCCTCCCAGAACCAGAGGATAAAACTGTGTCATTTTCATTGTTATGAGTCCCTGTAAAACGGCGAAGCGCCAAAATACCGACAATATTGAGTTGAAAATGATAACCATTTCTAATCGAGCTGCTACCCGAAACGGGTTTATTTCAACCTGTTTTGGGTAGGGTTACGCTTATTGGGCAGAATGGTGATAGCGGTCGATGGCGAGAGCCGTCAGGCGCTTTTTGTCTATCTTGCCGACGGCGGTGAGCGGCCAGTGGTTCAGGAACTCGATTTGGTCAGGGATTTTCCACGCGCTGAGCCCCATACTGGTCAACTGTTGACGTAGCTGCTGATAGTCAGATGGTGTTTGTTGCGCGATGATAAATGCGCAAATCCGCTCGCCAAGTAGCGTGTCCGGCGCGGCGACCACGGCGCAATCCTTCACCTCTTCTAAACGCATCAATGCCGATTCGACTTCCGCCGCGGCGATTTTTTCTCCGGCACGATTGATCTGCTCTTTTAGGCGCCCCTCAACGCACAGGTTTCCCGCCTCATCCAGCCTGAGATTGTCACCAGTGCGGTAAAACCCCTGCGCATTAAAGGCGTGCGCGTTGTGAGCAGGAGCGCGGTAATAGCCCGAAATGGTGTAAGGGCCGCGTGTTAACAACTGCCCGATCTCGCCCGGCGCGACGTCGTTCTCGTTTTCATCAACGATTCGGATTTGATCCTCGGGAGACAACGGACGTCCCTGGCTGTGGAGAACGGTGGTTCGCGGATCGTCCAGCCGGGTAAAACAGAGCAGCCCTTCCGCCATACCGAAGACCTGTTGCAAGGTGCAGTCAAAGGTGGCGATAACCTGCTCAGCAAGCGTCGGGTCGAGCCGGGCGCCGCCCACCTGAATGACGCGCAGAGAGGAGAGATCGCTCTCTTCCCACTCCCTGGCCTGCACCCATAATTGCGCCAGTGCCGGAACCAGGGCGACGTGAGTCACTCCTTCCTGCGCGATTAAAGGCATTACCTCATCACAGCTGGCGCTGTCGGTCAGCACCACTTTTCCGCCGCAGGCAAGCGTACCCAGAATGCCGGGACAGGCCAGCGGAAAGTTATGCGCCACCGGGAGGACGGCGAGATATACGCTCTGTTGACTGATGCTGCACAGTTCAGCAGACGCGCTGAAGTTATAGCTATAGTCAGCATGTCGGCGCGGGATGAGTTTGGGCGTGCCGGTTGTGCCGCCTGAAAGCAGCAGCAACGCGGTGTCGGAAACATCAGGCTGCGGCCACGCCTGTCGCTCACCGTGAAGGGAGAAGAGTGGCGTAAAATCGTCTCCTGCGCGCTCCTCTACAACCAGAATATGACGTAAGCAGGCGTGTTTGTGCGCCATCTGTCGGGCCAGCTCTGCGTGGTTTTCCCCGTGAATAACGTAAGCGACGGGTTGAGCCAGCTCAATCAGCGCGTCGATATCCAGCGCCCGTTGGGAGGGCATCGCCAGCACGGGGATAACGCCCAGTCTTAACAAGGCGAACAGCAGGGTAACAAACGCGTTGCCGTTAGGAAGCTGCACAATCACATGCTCCCCCGAACGCAAACCCAGTGATGACAGACCTGCGGCAAGTCCGTCGACCCGTGCATCAAGCGCGCTGTAGGTAAGTGAACCCTGTGCATCAACGACGGCAATTCGCGAGGCATAGCGGACCGCCCAGTGGCGCAACTGCTCGGCAATGGGGAAGGGATACGGTTTAATCAGAGATTCAAAAGAAGAATGCATACATCACCTTTCTAAAATGCTGGGCCGTTTTTGCAAAGCGGTCATTGCAGAAAATGCGTGGGGAAAATGGCGGACAATCTGCGTAAAAAAAGATCGGGATTGTTGAAGGGGATAGAAATGGTCGCCGTCAATCACGACCGGGCCTGTAACGTGGCGCAGCCACTGATGCCAGGCATCGACCTGTTGCCAGGAGGCTTCGCGATCGTGGCTGCCGCACAATAACAGTGTGGGCGTGTGCAGGGTGGGACAGACATCGGGCGAGTCGTAGTGATAGCTCTCGGTGGCGTAAAAATCAGCGCGCAGAAGAGGAAGAAACAGCGACATTAATTCCTGGTTTTTCTGCAGTTCAGGAGAACATCCGCCAATGTCTATCAGCTCAGCGATAAAGTCAGCATCATCGCGGTGGCTGAGCTGGCGTTCAGAACGCAGATGCGGGGCATGGCACCCGGAAATAATCAGTCCTTGCGGCGCATGCCCCCGCTGTTCCAGAAGTCGGCAGGTTTCAAACGCCACCTGAGCGCCCATGCTGTGCCCGGCGAGTAAAAGCGGTGTATCAGGCGATAGCGTCTCTTCCAGTTCGTTGGCCAGCAGCTCCGCCAGTTGCATAATGCTTCTGACCAGCGCCAGATGGCGAAGGCGATCGCGCCCCGGCCAGATCACCAGGGAAAGGGCGCAGTTCGCCATTTGAGCATCTCGCCAGTGGCGAAACGCGCTACTGCTGCCACCAGCGAAAGGGCACATGACCAGATGCGCAGTATTGGCGCTCCGGGCGGGCCACAGCGGGATACACATTGTAGATTGCATCACAGCGCCTCCTTATCATCGGTGTAGAAACCGACTAAGCGGTCGTGGTGCGGCGGCGTAAGGCGTCTGATCTCCGCGCTGCCAGCCTTACGTAATATCTGCTGCCATAAACGGGATAGCGCTATCTGATGAGCACTGTGGCAGGCCGCTGGCGGATGTTCGCCCGCCAGATGGCCGCACAGCTGTTGCAGCAGCCAACTGACGCCCTCCGGCCCGGCGCTTTCGCAACAGTCACGCCAGTTCAGAGGGGCTACGCTGCGCGTCAGACCGGGTGGGTCGCGCAGGATCTCCGGCCTGCGATAGAGGCTGTGGGCGTTCTCCTGATGGTCTGCGACAAACAGGCTGGATGACCAGATGACGGGGCCGTAGCTCGCCTCCAGCGAAAGGTGGCCTTCCGGCCAGCCCAGCAGCAGACGGTGCATAATAAGACTATGCATATCCGGATCCTCAGGGTCGAGATAGCGCTGAAGCAGCAGGCAGGCTTCTCCTTCCGGCCAGCAGAGTTTCAGGCAGTGAAAATCATTAAAGCTGCCGACCACGTCGCACTCTACGGTGGCGGCATCCACGCCCAGCGCCAGCAGCAACAAATCCAGGGTCGAGTAGAGCAACTGTCGGCTGGTGGTGGCGTGGACTACCGGCGGCGCCTTCGCCAGGCAGCGCCGCAGCTGCTGCGCATCGCGAAGCCATGTGCGTCCTGCAGGCGTATGCGGATAAAACGTGTTGACCCAATAGCAGCAGCCCTGTTCCTGCGCCAGCGTTTGTAATGAACTGATGTCATCCGGATGGAGGGGATGCTCCTGAATAACGTGCACACCGCGCGTCAGAAAGTGTCTGGCAAGCTGCGTACCGGTGCCACCGGCGACGGTCGAACGCACGACAATACAGGCAATATCCGGCATCTCGGTTATCTGTTCCGGCGAGGTATACAGCGGAATGCCAAACGCATGGGCCAGCTCTCTTGAGCGGGCGCTTCCCTGCGCCAGCAGGCCAACCAGTTCCAGCCCCTCCGGGGGCTGCATAAAGGCATTCAGGTACATTTCGCCAAATTTGGCGCCCACAATCAGTACGCGTTGTTTTGGGGAGGCAGACGGCATCATAACGTGTTCTCCGGTTGCGTTGAGGTGGCGCCAAGCCAGCGCTTAATGTGTCGTGCGCAGGCCTGAACGTGGGGAAGCTCCAGCATGATTTGCCAGTGGCTGGCTTCAATCACATAGTCGTCAGCGTTGTTTATCCAGTCCTGCCATTCGGTTTCTGCCGGCGTCCAGCGCGCGGGTCTCCCGGCGGCATAGACCATGAGACAGGGGATCGGAACGCTTTCGCCTGGCGTATGCTCAACCAGCAAACGCAGCAGATGCGCGATGTTGTCGAGCCACGCTTCTGCCGCTTGCTGCGTCAGGTTTGGCGACACCATACCGGCCGTTTTAGCGAGGCTGATAAAGTCGGCCAGCTGGCTGTCGGGCGCCTGTTGGTCGAAATGTTCCGCCAGCGCCAGAGGCGTTTGTCCTGCAGCTAACAGGCGCAGCAGGGCTGTCCGGTTTTGGCAACAGAAATCCTGTCGACACACGGGATCGATTAACGCGATCCGAACCGGCTCGCCCCTTGCGTACAGGCGCTGTGCGGCGCCCGCCGCAAGAAAAGCGCCGTACGACCAACCCGCCAGCACGTAAGGGCCGTGAGTCTGCTGGCGACGGATGCACCCGACATACTCATCGATCATCTGGTCGAGCGTGGCAAAACGCTGCGGCGATTTTGCCTGCAGGCCGAAAACGCGCATATTCAGCGTACTGGCGAGCGGCAGCCAGGCGCTGATATCGCCGTCCGAAGCGTGAAAGACAAACAGGGTTTCGTCGCCATCGCCCTGGCAAATGGGGATCGGGTTGTCCTCTCCTGACGTAGCCGCCTGTAGATGGGCGCAGAAGTCGCTCAGCGTCGAATGGCTGAACAGATCCTGAAGGTTGGCCCTCGCAATCCCTCTTTGGTTCAACTGCGCCACCATCCTTGTCGCCATCAGACTGTCGCCTCCCGACTCGAAAAAGTCGTGATGTCTTGCCACAGGGCGAGACAGCAGCGATTGCCAGAGTTCAGCCACCTGTTTTTCCAGCGCCGGGTTCCCCCCGGCAACTGGCATGGGTTCAGCAGGTTCAACCAGCGCATCAGATGGAGCATGCAGCGGCGCAAACAGCGTTTCTCTTTGCCGGATCTGTAAAACGGGCAGACCGCTGCCAAAACTCTGCTGTAAATCGCGGCGCACGGCTTCTTTGTCCGGGCGATTTACACCGGGTGAACGGGCCACCAGCAGATGCTGGCGCAGCGGTGACGACTCCTGCGCGGGCCACGCCAGCTCGTTGGCAAACCCGGCCTGAACAAGAACCTCCTGCCACGCCGCAAGGGTGAGCATCGGCTTCTCATCCCGGCGGCGGAAATCGCGGTATCCGCTTAATCCCTCAATAAAGCCCACGCTCGCCAGCTGGAATACACTGTTTCGCTCCGTCGCCTCAACGATCAGCAAGCGTCCGCCGGCTTTCAGCAACAGTTTTAATCGGCGCAACGTCTGGACGACATGGCTGGCGTCGTGGAGTACGTTGACGGCAATGATCAGGTCGTAACCCGCCTCCGGGTGGGCGCTGAAATCCAGCGGCTGGTTGATATCGAACAATGCGTAAGTGACGCGTGATTGATCGTGGAAACGGCCTCTGGCATCGTTGAGGAATTGCGCAGAGACGTCGGTAAAGTGGTACGACCGCCGCGTGTTCCGCGTGGCTTCCAGCACCGGTGTGGCAGTGGCCGCGGTTCCGGCGCCAACCTCCAGAATCCGTTCTGCGCCGCACAAGGCGGCAATCTGCGCGGTGTAGCGATTCAGACAGGCGCTGGCAGGGTTGTCCCGATACAGTGCGTCAGTGACGCGCAGCGACTCGTTGAACAGCAATTCCAGCGGAGAACAGCGCCCGGAGAAGAGATCGTCGTGCCGGGCGATGCAGGTGTCCAGATACTGCGCCAGCGCCTGGCTCCATTGGCTTTGCGGGCATGCCTGCTGAGGCTCAGGAATCTCGCTGAGCGGAATACGGCAGCGCCAGCTTTCACCTTCGCGGATTAACCATTCTCTTTCCGTCAGACACTGTAGCCACTGGCGCAGCAGGCGCTGGTGAGACGCTTGCGCGGACAGCGCCTCTGCTATCCCGGTAAAGCGATGGGCGATCTCCGGCGTGGTGAACAGGCCGTGGCGATTTAGCGTGGCCGCAATACCCTGCAGCGCACGCGCTTCCAGCCAGCGCCAGGTCGCCTCCAGCTCATCAAGTTGCGCCTGCTCAGGCAACGGCAGCGCCAGCCGGGCGAGATCGTGCCCGTCAGAAGCGGCGGTTAAGCGCGGCGGATCGTCGGCCATCACAATATCCAGCGTTAACGCGCCTGTATCGCTTATTTCCGCCCTGGCCTGTTGGATGTGCGGATGTTCGAGCGTCGCCTGCTCAATATCCCGCAGATCGTAGTCGGCCTGCGCGCTCAGCGGCCAGCGTCGGCGGGGAATATGCCCGGCGATGCCACTGGTGCTAGTCTTCAGGCTTTCAGGGCTGGTCATGACGGCCTGCAGAATGGCGCAGTAGTCATTGAACATCGCTTCAGCAGCGCCTGGTTCCAGTACGTTGTCCATGCAGTACCAGCTAAACATCAACTCGTCGTCGCTCTCCATGACCTGATGATCCAGCCAGACCTGCGGCGTTTGGGTGAACACATAGCAGGGTTCGCCAAACAGATGGCTCATTGCCCGATCGATAGTCATCCCTTCCAGCGTCATCCCCAGCATGCTGGTAAATACTATTGGCATGAGCGGTTGACGTTGTGACCCGCGCAGGCGACCCAGCTCACGGATCACCTCAACACCGTTCATTTCACTGTGTTCCATGTTTTGCCAGAGGCGCCGTTGGGTCTGTTGCATTTGCTCCTGCAGCGTCACCGGTATTGAGAAGTTGAAATCGACCAGCGTGACGGAGGTAAAATCACCAATCAACTGGTTGATTTGCGGATGGATCGGCTGGCGATTGAAGAAGGTCAGGTTTAGCGTAAAGGCCGGGGTGCGACTCCAGCGTTCAAGGGTGGTGGCAAACAGCGTGAGCAGCGCGGCAGACGGCGTGACGCCTTGCTGCTGCCAGCGCTGTTTTACTGCCTGCCATTCTTTCTTGCCGATCGTCGATTTGAAGGTGGTGAAGCGTGGCGTTTCCGGGGCTGTTTCAACCACCGGGAGCTCGGGCGCTAAGGGCAATTGCGGCAGTTTTTCCTGCCAGTAGTCCCAGGCATCGTGCCATGCCGGGGTCTGTCGACGCGCCTGTTCAGCCATCACATAATCACGGAAGGTAATATCGAGCGGCGCCAGCGTTTCGCCGCGCCAGGCCTGCGCCAGGTCGTCCATCATGACTTTAAAACTCTGCACATCGAACTGCAAAAGGTCGAGGTTCATGTGCAGGCGGTAGTGGCAATCGTCGATTTCGCTGACCGCCAGCTCAAAGAGAGGCCACTGGTCGGCAGGCAAAACGCGATAGCTCAGTTCATGCCGCCGTTTTTCCAGCGCTATGCGCTGTTCTGTCGGGGAAAGCGTGCGCAGATCATCACGGGCGATGCGATATTCCGGCGTTGTCGCCAGGATTCGCTGCTGCCCGTCGGCATCCACCACCATGCGCAACATATCGTGACGGGCAATGAGTTGGTTCCAGGCTTTCTCCAGCACGGTGAGATCGAACTCATCGTGGCGTTTGTCCCACTCAAACAGGACGTGGCAGGCAACGCCACCATAGCCAATGAGATGTGTGCGCCCCAGCCAGTAGGCGTGCTGAATGGGTGTCAGCGGGAAGGGCATATAACGCTCACTGGCGTCGTGCCGCAATACTTCCGGCAGCGAAGCGCCAGGCGTCGCCTCGGGCTTACCGCAGATAAGCTGCGCGAGGCCATGAGGCGACAGATCCTGCCATGCCCGTTCCGCATTGATGCGTACGCCCAGGTAGTGCTGAATATCGCTACTGAGTTCAAGGAAGAGCAGCGAGTCCATGCCCAGTTGCAACAGATCCTGGTTAGGGAGCAATGACGCCGGATCGTTTAGTCGTAGCTGAACCGCAATCCGCTTTTTCAGCCATGCCATCACCGCCGTTTCATCGCTCAGGCTGCCGTTAAAGGCGTTGTCATCAGCAGGAGGGATGACGGGCGTTGCGGTTTTTCCCGTAGCACCGACGTTAAACAGAGCCTGTTGTAACGGGGGCATTTTGTCGATGAAAACGCGCATCGCCAGCCGCCACGGAGTACCGCGCATCACCGCCTGTTCCAGGTGCCAGCAGCCTTCAGCATCGCTTAACGCACCCATGCCACGGCTGGCGAGCGCCGCCAACATTTCCGGCGTGGCCGCCCGACCGCTTTCCCCCCATGCGCCCCAGGCGACAGAGAGCGTTTTCGGCGCATCAAGGGTGGAAAACTGTTGGGCCAGCCCGTCGAGATAACCGCAGGCCAGCGCATGGGCGCCTTGACCCGAGGCGCCGAGGGTGGCGGCAGCGGAGGAGTAGAGAATAAGATAACGTCCGCCGTGGTTGCGCAGGGTTTGCAATAGCTGGGTTGCCGCCTGCGCTTTTACCGCGAAAACGGCGGCCAGCGGGGGGTGATCAAGTTCCTGCAAGGGGGCATCAGCCAATACGCCAGCGGCATGAATCGCCCCGGCAATGCCGCCGTTGGCCGCCAGTTCGTCAAGAACCGTGGCCAGTTGTCCGGCATCGCCCACATCACAACGGCAGACGCGGGTCTGCTCACCCTCGATGTCGCGTAGCCATGATTCATCCACGCGCGGCGCCAGCAGGGCGATGCGTCGCGCACCTTTTTCTCTGAGCCAGTCCACGGCAAGACGGCCTAATCCGCCAAACGCTCCCGTGACCAGATGCCAGCGGTTATCGCCAGCAAACACGTTTGCCGGCAATTCGGCGGCGCATCCCGTATTGGGCGCCAGTGAAGGGAGCCAGAGGGTATCACCCCGCGCGGCGAGCCAGCGCTGAGAGAGGGAGACGGCGCTCAACCCTCGATGCAGCGTTTCTCCCGGGGTGTTTTCGGCGAGATCGATGGCGGCAATCAACCGTTCTGGCTGTTCGTTGGCCGCGACACGAAGCAAGGCCCATAGAGCATGATGGGAGGCAGAAAGCGCCTCATTTTCCTCGACTCGCCACGCGCGGTGAGTGACCACAATCAAACCGGCTGTGCTGGCGGTAAGTGCCTCCATCACTTTCTCCGCTAAGGCCAGAGTATCCTCGCTCTCCTCAACAACCATCAGGAGCAAAGAGGCTTGCGGATCGTGGATGATGCCGTATTGCGCCAGCTTGTCGCCGCGCGCAAGCGTATTGGCGCTGAAGCTGAAGGTAAGAGGATGGTCAACGCTGGCGACGTTGCAGGGCGTCCAACGCCATTGATAATGCGTTTGCGGGGCAGGAAGAGGCGCGGCGGGCGAAAGCGGCAGCCACTCGCCATCAGGACGACGGGCTTCAACGCGCATCTGACCGCGGGAAAACGCGTTGTTTTGCCAGCTTAAACGAACGTCCCCCAGCCATTCCGGGGCGGTGACGAGGGGCGGCTCCCCGGGAAAATCATCGCCATGACGCTGTGAGAGCCGGCACCAGGCCTCCTGCCAGCGGGCGTTAAACCGCTCAGGCTGACCAGCACAATCAGACCAGTCGGCGAGGTAGTCAGCGCTATCCGTCAACGCCTGTCCCAACACCGGGTCTGATGGCGCGCTGCCTGAGGTTGCACAAACCGCCTGACCGGGCAGCGTGGCAAGAATGATATGTTCGCTCATCCCGGCGGTTGGGCTGCCATCCTGCGGTAGCCACGCCACTTTGCTGAATCCGGCCCGGCGACACTGTTGTTGCCACCGATCGGTGGTGAGGAATAACTCACCTTCGCGGGCACCGATATCCTGTAGCGGGAGGACCAGCGGACCGAAAACGAAATCAAACAGACGCATTGGCTGGGTGATTTCGCGCATCAGCAGGCGTCCGCCCGGTTTGAGCAGGGGGCGCAGATTGTCGAGCGTGTGGCCAATATGGCGCGTGGCATGAATCACGTTCGCCGCCACGATAAGATCGTAAGACTGCGCCTGGAAACCCTGAGATTGGGCCTCTTTTTCGAGATCCAGCTCGTTGTAATGCACAAAGTCATAGTCGGCGAATTTCTGCTGCGCGCGGCGGGTGAACAGCGCGGAGATATCGGTGAAATGGTACTCCAGCGCTGGAACGCCTCTGAATTCCGGCAGTAGCCATGCGGTGGTCCCGCCGGTTCCGCCGCCGACTTCAAGAATGCGCAATGGCTGGCGGGGCTGACGCGTCTGGAGGATACCGCGTAATACCCCAGCGGCGATTTGGTTGAAATAGCGGCCAAAGCTGAACTCCTGGTACAACACCTCCACGCCGTCGGAGGCGCTTTGCGGGAAGATAATCGCCACCGGTTCTTCCGCGCCGCTCATCATTTCATATAACCGATCGCCGGCACGGGCGATGGTATCGGGAATGGCCTGAAAACCTTCACAATAACTGGCAAGTTTCGTCAGCAGTGATTCCCGCTGTTGATGCTCTATGGGACGGGCGCGGGTGTAACGTCCGTCGACGCAGCGGTAATCGCCGTCGACCACGCAGTTATTGAGCAGGCGCTGGAGTAGCTGCTGGTAGCGGGGCAGCAGACGTCCACGGCGTATAATGGTCATGGCGTCCACGCCGTGCTCAATGGCATCGCCGGTACAGCGTTGAACCAGCCGATCGACGTAGATGGCGTGCAGTCGCGTGGCGCACTGTTTAAGCGCTTCCAGACGGGGGAGATCGAGCGCTGTCGCGGCGCGACTCGCCACCGCCAGCCCGGCGGACAGCGCTGCGTCGGCAGGCTCGCAGGCCGGGGAGGCACGATCTTTCCAGTAACGCTCGGTATCAAACGGATAGCAGGGGGCAGCGATACGTTGTCCATCGCCCGCCAGCAGGTCGGCCCACGGTAAGGCGACGCCGGCCGCGTAAAGCTGGAGCAGGGCCTGATTGAGGACATCGCTCGCCTCTTTGCTACGTCGGGCGCTGGCTATCCAGTATGCGTTATCGCGATATTCGCGCTGCCCGCAAGCAACCAGCTGGGCATCAGGCCCTGTCTCAAGAAAAATGCGGGCGCCGAGTTCATGCGCCACCTGAATACTCTGGATAAAACGTACCGGCTGGCGCATGTGTCGGCGCCAGTAGTCCGCCTGATTGAGCGTTGACTCATCGATGACGTCGGCGATGAGCGTGGAAATAAGCGGTATTTGTCCCGGCTCAGCGAGCAGCCCCGCGCAGGCTTCCTGAAAGCGGTCGAGTATGGGTTCCAGTAAAGCGGAGTGCGCGGCGCCGGTTACGCTCAGACGACGATAGTTGATGTCATGCTGAGAAAGTGCGGCGCAAAATTCCGCGAGACGGGCTTCCGGCCCGGAAAATACCGTATGTTGCGTGCCATTGTTGGCGGCGAGATCCAGCTCAAAGCGGCGGGCCAGCGGCATTAGCGTGTCTTCGTTTGCAAATACCGCCACCATGGCGCCGCTCGCGCACTGCTGCATGAGCGCGCCGCGGCGACAAACTAGTGGCATGACCTGTTCAATCGTATAGTGTCCGCAGACGACGGCAGCGGCAAATTCACCGACGGAATGACCCATAGCGAAGTCTGGTTTTAGCCCTTCAGCGCGCCAGTGCGCCGCCATTGCGATTTCAAACGCGACAATCGCCGGCTGGGCCCAGGCCATATTGTCCAACTGCGTCGAGTCGGGGTTAAACATCGCTTCCCGCAGTGATGGCGTGAGCATTTCGCTACAGGCGGAAAAACAGCGATCCAGCGTGTCGGCAAACGCCGTCGAATGTCGGTACATTGCCTGACCCATCGTGCGCCAGTGCGAACCCTGCCCGGTAAACAGCCATGTCTGCTTACCGCTGGCGCCGTGGCCGCTGTAAACAGGCGGCCCCGATTTATCAGTAGCCCAGGCACTGAGCGCAGCGGCGGTTTCACGGTTTAATGGCACCGCCAGGCGGAAGGGAAGATCGAGACGGCGCGCGTGCATGGCCGTAAAGGCCAGATTGTTGGCATCTGCATTTTGCGCCAGCGCCCTGGCATAATTGGTCGCCAGTTGCCGCAGCGCGCTGTCGCTGGCGGCGCTGAGTAGTAGCGCGGTGCTCTTTCTGTCGCCATCGGCATTGGGGAGGCGCGTTTTGAGCGCATCGGGCAGCGAGGCGACGATCATATGGCAGTTGGTGCCACCAATACCAAAGGAGGAGACGCCCGCATAGCGTATTTCGTCCTGCCACGCCTGCGCCGACACCGGTATGGTAAAGGGGCTCTCTTCAAGCTTAAGCGCCGGGTTGGGCGTGTGAAAATGCAGCATTGGCGGAATTTGGCCGCGGCTTACCGCCAGAACGGTTTTCAGCAATCCGGCAATACCCGCTGCGGTATCCAGGTGGCCCATGTTACTTTTCACGGAACCCAGCGCACAGCGTTGCTCTTGCGGACGTGGCGCGTAGACGTTGCGTAGCGCTTCAATTTCAATCGCGTCGCCCAGCGGTGTGCCGGTGCCGTGCGTTTCAATGTAACCGATCTGCCTGTCGTCGATGGCCGCCAGCATTAACGCCTCTTCGATGACCGCCTGCTGTCCTGCGACGGAAGGGGCGGTATAACCGACCTTTCTGTTGCCGTCGTTGTTGACCGCGCTGGAGAGGATCACCGAGATAATCGGATCGCCTGACAGCAGCGCATCTCTCAGGCGACGCAAAACCACGCAACCCAGACCGTTACCGGCCCAGGTACCTTCCGCTGAGGCGTCAAAAGGACGACAGTGACCATCGGGAGAAAAAATCATCCCGGGCTGGTAGCGGTAGCCCGCCTGCTGGGGGAAAGAGAGCGCCACGCCGCCGGCAACCGCCATATCGGATTCACCTGCGCGCAGGCTTTCGCAAGCCAGATGCACGGCAACCAGCGAACTGGAGCAGGCGGTCTGTACTGAGAGTGCCGGACCGTGCAAATTGAGTTTGTAGGCGGCGCGGGTGGCAATATAGTCCTTGTCATTGCCCATCAGAGATTGCAGGCTCTTTACCTGCGCGACTTCAGTCACGTTCAGCGCCTCACGACCGGGATAGGTACTCATCCGGGAAGAGGCGAAAACGCCGGTCTTATGCGGGACGGCGCCGGGGGCATAACCGGCATGCTCCAGCGCATGCCAGACCGCCTGTAAAAACAGGCGCTGCTGCGGGTCCATCGATTCCGCTTCCTGTCGTGAATAGCCAAACAGAGTGGCGTCGAAGCAATCGGCATTTTCTAAAACCGTACCGATATTGACGTAATGAGGATCGTCAACGGTGGCGGCTTCCAGACCGACGGCCAGAAGCTCTTCGCGCGCAAAGCGTCGGCTGCATTCACGACCTTCCAGCAGGTTTTTCCAGAACGTTTCGCCATCCGGCGATTCAGGAAAATGGCAGGCATAGCCGATAACCGCGACAGGTTCGCAGTCCGGGAAGTGTTGAGCGATCGATGCATCAATGGAATCTGCTGTCGGCGCAGAAGAGAAGCGCAAGTTATCCATAATCGGTCCCGTTTCCTAAGATTCACAAAGTCAATGGAACGCCATGTATGCACGATAGCGTTCCGGGGAAAATCAGTTTGCTTCGCGCTGTATCCGTCGCTGACGACGGCGAACAGGGCGAGGGCGTTGGGTTTTCTCCACCGAGGCGATGCCGGTCAGATAATCAGCCAGGGCGGCAGGAGAAGGGTGGGTGAAGAGATCCAGCAACGTCAGGGTGGAAAATTCGTGACGCTGTAATAAAACGTGCAGTTGCACCAGATTCAGCGACGTTGCGCCCGCCTCAAAGAAGTTTTCAACTGGTGTGACAGGCACGCCAACCACTTCGCGGAAGGTGTCGCAAATCAGGCTGACCGTGCGCTCGTCCGCCGCACCGTGTGGCTGAGCGTGCTCAGGGCATACGCGCTGTGGGCGCTCTGCGCGTTGCCCCTCGTGCTCAGCGGGGGGCACCAGCGCGGCAAGCGGCCGTTGCCAGGCGCTTTCATCCTCGGCCATCCGGTTGAGCAATGCGCAATACTGTTCAAACTGGCGTTCCACCTGGCCCGAAGGAAACAGGGCAGCGACAAAATCCCAGTTGAAGCGCAGTTCGCCTTCGGACTCATAAACCTGGTGATCGAGCCAGACCTGCGGCGTCTGGGAAATGCCCCAGACCGGCTTGAGCAGATTACGCCGGGCAAGGAAGTTATCCTGTTCAAAGCCCAGCGCGCTGGTAAAGACGACGGGCATCGAAACGGCGGGCACGTTTTGCCGCTGCGCCAGTTGACGCATTACGCGGATTGCCGACACATCGCGGTGGCTGAGGTTTTGGCTCAGTTGCTGCTGCAGTAACTGCGCGCTGTGCAACCAGCTCTCGCCGGGATGCCAGCTCAGCAGCATCAGCGAGGTGAAATCGCCGAGGATCTGGTTGATTTGCGGGTGCAGTGGTCGTCTGTCGAAAAGCGTAAGGTTAAGCGTGAACTCAGGCTGCGCACTCCATGCAGAGAGAACCGTTGACCATACGGACAACAGCACGGCCGATGGGGTGAGGTGTGCGTCAGCCGCCCGTTTTTTCAGACGACGCCAGCACGCACTGTCCATGGCACCGTTCAGGCGAGTGAAGCGCGGCGCCTCAACCTCCTGAGGCAAGCAGCGCAGCGGCAACGCAGGCGCTGGCGGAATATCATCAAGCCGCGCCTGCCACCAGGCCAGAGAGTCTGCATTGGGTGACTGGAGCGAGGATTGCTGCAGATAATCCCTGAAGGTGACGGGAAGCGGTGGAGGGAGCTGTTGCGGATAGCGATAGCCGTGTTCCAGCTCCGTCAACAGGATCTGCATGCTCAGCCCGTCCAGCAGCAGGTTATCCAGACACAGCCACAGTCGGGCGGGCATCCCGTCCACAAATCCGGCCTGGAGATCGAATACCGGCCAGACTTCGGAATTGAGTACCTGATGCGCCAGTTTTTCCCGTACCCGCAACGCCTCTTCAGGCGTATGGAAGGTGTGCGTGGGTATTACCCAAGGGGGCGTCTGTGCGAGAACCTGCTGTTGACCATCACGCACAACGGCGCGCAGCATATCGTGGCGGGCGATTAATCGGTTCCAGACCGTCTCCAGCCGGGTGATGTCCAGTTCGGCAATTTCAAATTCAACAAAGAAGTGAGAGCCGATGCCGCCCAGGGCAAAGCCCGGCTGACGCCCCACCAGGTAAGCCTGCTGCACGTCGGTAAGCGCAAAGGGCTGGTAGCGTTCTTCAGGGGAGTGGACAAATTGTTGTTCGACAGGAACGTCGATTTTACGCAGCGTGGCGGCAAAATCTGCCAGTCGGGGCTGATTAAACAGGTCGCTTAATTGCGCTTCGTAACCTGCCTGACGGAGTTGCCCGGTCAGACGGGTAGCCAGCAAACTATCGCCGCCTTGCTGGAAGAAGTCGGTCTCTCTGGTGACGGGGCCAGTCGATAAGAGTTGCTGCCAGAGGGTGGCAACCTGTTTTTCAATGTCGCCCCGAGGTAAATCCGCCTCGGCCCGGTTTTCCGCTTCCGGGGTATGACGCTGCTTCAGCGCCTGATAGTCAATTTTCCCGTTAGCCGTCAGCGGTAGGGCATCGAGGAAGACAATTCGTTGCGGCACCATCCACCCCGGCAAGCGTTCGGCGAGGGCGGCCTGAAGTTTACGAGGATCGCGACGCACCTGGCTATCAGGACATTGCACGAGGAAGCGTTGCAACCCCGCGACCTCATCGCCATGCTGGCAGTTGAAAGCGGCGGCGGTAAATAATGCCGCCCAGTCGGCGCTGTTATGCAGCAAAGCCTCCGGCTGCCCATCGGTTAACAGGAGCGTGCTGAGCAGGGCAGACGGCGTTAACTGACGAAACTCCATTACGTAGAGCAGTGCGCCGGGGGCGGCAAGCTGTTGTAATGTTGCCACGAGAGCGGGGTCTTCTGGCAACAGACGATGCAGAGCGTTGTTAAGCCAGATAATGTCCGCCGAGTGGGCGTGCGCCGCCAGCGTGTCTGCATGCCAGGGGAGCAGCCGGGCGTCGGACCAGGGAGAAAGCCTCTGCCGGGCGTTCAGCAGCATCTCCTGGCTATGCTCAAGCCCGACATACTCAATCTGTTCAGCATTAAGCTGTGTTAACAGCGATTCTGCGGCGCGGCCAGTGCGGGTTCCCACCTCAAGCAGGCGTACCGGGCGCTGTAAACGTGGCGCAAGCCGTTGGCAAATTGTCGCCAGTTCCTGAATATACCGGGCGCTGGCCGGATGGTCGAAGGCCAGATTTTCCGGCGACCACCGGGCATCGTTCAGTAATGACAGTTCGTCGCGGGCGCCGCGAAGAATTTGCGCTAAGGTGACATCATGCCCGCTGAAATGCGGGTGTTCATCCTCGCGTTCTTCATGAGCGCAGACTTGATACCCTTCAGCTACGGGCTTCAGGCGCTGTTGCGTAACGAGAAATGCTAACCAGCGCTCCACCACGGCCTGCCAGCGTGGCTGGATAGCGAGTGCGTTCATCAGGGAGAGTGGATCGGCGCCAGGGGTTTGACCCGGTTTCAGTTTTAACAGCCGATGCTGAAGGAAATCGGCGACCTGTTCGGCGGATATCTCTGGCGAGAGCGTGCAACAGGGCAATGCGCCCGCAAGCACGTGCCATGCCTGCGGTAGTGCCGGGTCTCGATGATGGGTAACGCAAAAATCCTCGCCTTGAGGAACAACATATGCCACCAGCGTCTTTTCTTTTTCGCCAACAGCCACCACGGTTGATTGTTTCACGCCCGTCAGCTGGCTGAGCGCGTTTTCTATTTCGCCCAGCTCGATGCGATATCCTCCGACTTTGACCTGCTTGTCACGACGACCGAGGAACTCGATTGTGCCGTCTGGCCAGTAGCAGCCGAGATCGCCGGTGCGATACCAGCGCTCGCCGGAGAGCGTCAAAAATTGCTGCTCGCTGCGCAGGGGATCGTTGAAATAGCCTTCCGCGACCCCGATGCCGCCAATCCATAATTCACCTGACACCCAGTCAGGGCAGTCCCGGTTCTGTTCATCCACCACCCGGTAGCGTTGGTTGGTTAGAGGAAAACCGTAAGGGATGGCACGCCAGTGGTCAGAGACCTGCTTAACCTCGCAGACGTTAGACCAGATCGACGCCTCGGTGGCGCCGCCCATGGCGATAAATTGTCCTTGCGGCCGGAAGGCCCGATAACGGGCGGGGAGCGCAAGACCGATCCAGTCGCCGGAAAGCATCACCGCGCGCAGATTTTCCGGCGTGGCGTCGGCGAAACCTTCACACCAGGTCAGCAGCATATCGAACAGCGCCGGGACGCTGTTCCAGAGCGTGACATGATGGTGTTGGATCAGCTCACACCATGCGTGAGGATCGCGCCGTTGATTTTCCATCACCATAACCAGCGCGCCACCGGCGCTCAGCACGCCAAAAATGTCGTAAACCGATAAGTCAAAATGCAGGGCGGACAGCGCCAGCATCCTGTCTCCGGGGCCAACCTGATAGCGGCTATTGATGTCGCAACAGGTGTTGAGCGCTCCCCGGTGCGAAATGACTACGCCTTTCGGCGTGCCGGTAGAACCGGAGGTGTAGATAATGTAGGCCGGTTGCGTGGAGGCGCGTGCCACCGGGTTGGCGATCGGCTTCGCCTCAATGGCCTGCTGCCAGGCAAGGACGGGTATTGCATCTGACCAGACGCCGGCGTCGTGCTGGCAAATGAGCACCAGCCGGACGCTGGCGTCAGCGTAGATTTTCTCGCGCCGGGCGGCGGGCTGGTCCAGCGAAACCGGAACGTAAACCGCACCGGCCAGCAGGACGGCCAGAACGGCAACAAGTTGTCCCGCGCCTTTCGACATCGTGATAGCCACATTGTCGCCGGGCTGAACCCCGCACTCAATTAACCTGCCCGCGCAACGGTGGGCGTAGTCTGTCAGCTCACGATAACTCCACTGATAACGCATGTCCGTCACCGCCAGCGCCTGCGGCTGTTGCAGAGCGATACGGAAAATGCCTTCATGCAGCAAGCCTTTGGGAATGGGGCCGTCGGTGGCGTTGGCCCGTTCGCGTATCGCGCGCTGGCTGGCGGGCATCATATCGGCGAACGGCTTTTGCCAGGCGGTTTCGTCATCGCAGAGCTGGTTAATCAGCTGGCAGTAGGCGTCGAACAACGTCTCGACTAAGGCCGGAGGGAACAGCGCGTCGTTGCTGTCCCATTGCAGCCAGACCTCGCCTTGATGCTCGAACGCCAGATGATCTATCCAGACCTGCGGCGTTTGCGAGATGCCCCATTCAGGCTCGCCCAACGGTGACTCTGCGCGACTGCTGTAGAGGGAACGCCCCAGATTGCTGGTAAATACCACCGGGGCGCCGTGGGGGTAGCGCTGCTGGCGTTTGAGTTCACGGAGCAGTTCGACGCCGGACCAGTGGCGATGCTCCCAGTCTTCAGTAAACGTCAGCTGGTTTTTCCGCGCCAGGTTGCTGACGGTATCGCCGTCGCAGGCGGTATCCAGCAAAAGAATATTGGTGAAGTCGGCAAGCATTGCGTCAACCGCCGGGTGCAGCGGCTGGCGGTCGAATAAGGTGATGTTAAGCAGCAGACGCGTCAGGCCGCCCCAGCGAGCCAGAATGGCGGAAAAACAGGTCGCCAGTGCCATTGTCGGCGTGACGCCATATTCGCCAGCCCGTTGGCTAAAGACGTGCCAACGTTTTGCCGGGACAATCATGCGGCGCCGGGTATTACGGACTTCACGTAGCGTGGCGGGCTCGCAGGCCAGCGGCAAGACAGGCGCGGGAGGAAGCGTCGGTGCTTTCGCCAGCCAGTAGGCGCGCGCTTCGTCTCTCAGCGGTTGATTAATCTTCTGCTGGTGCAGTAAATACGAGCGGAAATCATAGCCGGTGTCGATAGCCGATAGCGATTCTCCGGCCAGCAGTGCATTGAGTTCATCGAAGAAAAGCGTAAAGCTGGAGGCATCCATAATCAACAGGTCAATATTGACATGGAGGCGGTGGCGATTGTCCGGTAAGAGCGTTAGCTGAAAATCAAACGTTTCGCCGATCTCCACGCGTAAAAGACGGTGGCTCAGGCGCTGGCGTAGCGCTTGCAGATAGGCCTCGCGGCTTTCAGCATCATTATGGCGTAAATCATGAAGGGTGACGCCGTTCCAGTAAGGTTGCGGCAACCAGACCTGCTGCCCGTCGGGGCGAAAGGCGATATGCAGCATCGGGTGGCGTTGCAGCAAGGTCGTGATGGCCTGCTCCAGCTGCGACGCCGTCAGACAATGGCCTGCAAACTCCTGATACAGGTGGCACCCCACGCCGCCAAGCGTCTGTCCCGGCATACGGCCCGTCAGGTAGGCGTGCTGTACCGGCGTCAGAGGGAAGGGGGTACTTTCAGCCATCTTCGGCCAGGCGGTTTCGTCCGGCGGTGTTTCGTCGTCCGGTTTTTCAACACTACGGCTGCGCATCAACTGACGCCATGCGGCCAGCGTGGGGGCGGCATACAGTTCGCGAAGGGTAAGGCGATAGCCTTTTTTACGGAACCAGTGTAACCATCTCATCAACCTGATTGAATCCAGGCCGGCCTGGATCAGATTGCTCTCTTCATGTAACTGCTGCGGCGTTAAATTCAACTCCTGCATGAGCCGCTCGCGTAATTGTTGGTAATCAGCCGTGTGGCGGTTGCCCGGTAACAGCGAATCCTGAGAGGGTGCGCCAGAAATCATTCTTCCTCCTGATGGCACGTCTTACCAAAAAGCATTGTCTATATGAGAATAATAATTATTAACAATTAAGTGCTACCCGAAACGGGTTTATTTATGCCCGTTTCGGGTTGGCGGCAGGCAGAAAGCGCAGAGGTCCGGATGGGATATCCGGGCCTCTGTCAGGGAGGAATTGATGAGGAGACAACCCCGATTACATCACGCGTTTAAAGGTCGAAGGGGTAACACCAAACTGTTTCTGGAAGGCGGCAGAGAAATGGCTGGCGTTGGCATAGCCCAGATCGGCTGCCACCGTCATGACCGAGGTATTGCCATTGGCCAGGCGTCTTCTGGCTTCCTGCATGCGTTCTGCCTGAAACAGACCATAGACGCTGTTGTTGAACATAACGCGGAACCCCCGCTTAATTTTGAGCACGCTCAGACCGGACTCTCTGGCCAGCTCTGCGACACCCGGTGCTTGCGTCAGGTCTGCCAGCAGCAGATCCTTCGCTCGCAGCAGTTTCTGGCGTTCCATTGGGTTGAAGTGGCAGGAGAGGCAACCGGTGTCTTCGCGATGTTCATCCAGCACCAGACTGAGCATCACCAGACTTTGTCCCTGTAGCCAAAGCGTCGACGGCTTTTGTTCATGACTGAAGCCGCTGTGCATCCGCATCAGCGCGTGACGCAAGGCTTGAGCCGTTAAGTGGGTTTCAGCATTACAACGCTGCTGCTGACAGCAGCAGTGGGAGTCGATCTTCTTCTTAATGACCGCGCTAATATCCGGCACCCACAGCGCGAGGGTTTCAGGGCTGAAGGAGAGCGTAATGCTCTCGAAGCGGCCACAATAGGAGGCGCTGCCGCGGCAGCCGGGCGTATGGGTAATGTAATGGCGATTACGCGCAAGCTCCCAGTCGGTATGGCGTCTGAGTCCCTGGATAGCAAAGTGAGATGTGCCTTCCAGAATGCACGAGAAGTTAATCCTGCCCAGATCGTCATGTAGCTGCAACGTCTCAGGCCGCGCAAAATTCCCCCTCCAGAGCAAAATATCCATCCCTTCCTGCAACGAACAGCGTAGCAGTTCACACTGGGCAGGAATATTGCCATCCTTTACGGGTTTCCCGACTACCAACTGATGAATAGAGATTTCAGATTGCGTTTGTGGTGACTCCGTCATGACCTGGTTATCTCCCTGTGGCTTAGTCCAATGCGGGTATATACCCGTCATACTTCAAGCTGCATGTGCGTTGATTGGGTTACTCGGCTCATTCATGAGCCTCACCCTGACGGGCCGCCGCGACACGGCATTCAACTCTGTTCCAGACAGATTTGTCCCGCCCCCCCGTCAATGATTGCTATAAATTTCTGGGATTCCCTCGCTTGCCGCCTTCCTGCAACTCGAACTATTTAGGGTAAAAATAGAACCGAATGGGGTAGATGAGTAATTGATAATGGTTATTATTCACATTAATTATCAGAACGCCACTGTGAATTGTCGTTTTTGGTGTGCGTAAAAATTCATCAGGAAATTCAGCCATTCCCATGTCATCTCAATCATCAAATACTGAATCGCTATCCCGATTTCCGCTCTGGCAGGTGATTACACCGGTTCGCCGGAAGGTTATTTTAGCGATGGCGCTGGCGGGGCTGGCGGCATTAACCAGCCTGGGAGCGCTCCTTTTTCTGGCGTGGAGTCTGCGCGACATCCGCGCGACGCCTGACGCGATTCCTGTCTGGCCGCTGAGTGGCCTGATTGGCTGCGTGGTATTGACTTTTGTCCTGCGCCTGCAGGCATTCAATATCTCTCATTACGCGGCTTTTCATCTGGAGAACATTCTGCGCAGCAGGTTAGCCCGTAAAGCATTGCAGCTTTCGCCTGGCGCGTTACAGCAAATGGGCAGCGGATCAGTGGCGAAAGTGATGCTGGATGATGTGAAGTCGTTACATATTTTTGTGGCTGACAGCACGCCGCTCTACGCCCGCGCGGTCATCATGCCGCTGGCGACTATCGTTATCTTGTTCTGGCTGGACTGGCGGCTGGCTATCGCGACGCTGGGGGTACTGGCGTTTGGCTCGGTTGTTCTCGTGCTCGCCCGCCAGCGTTCGGAAGATTTGGCCCAGCGTTATCATCAGGCGCGCGAGCAAGTCAGCGCGGCGGTTATTGAGTTCGTGCAGGCCATGCCCGTAGTGAGAACGTTTGACAGCGGCAGCAGCAGTTTTTTGCGCTACCAACATGCCCTTGAAGAGTGGGTTGGCGTGCTCAAAACCTGGTATCGCAAAGCCGGTTTTTCAGCACGTTTTTCATTCTCGATTCTGAATCCTCTCCCGACCTTATTTGTCCTGATCTGGTCGGGATACGGCCTGTTGCACTATGGCGGTTTCGACTTTATCGCGTGGGTGGCCGTTTTACTGCTCGGCAGCGGAATGGCCGAAGCCGTGATGCCAATGATGATGCTCAATAACCTGGTCGCGCAAACGCGTTTAAGCATTCAGCGTATTTATCAGGTTCTCGCAATGCCGGAGTTATCGCTGCCGCTATCTGACCAACAGCCGAAAGAGGCGAGTATTACCTTTGAGCAGGTGAGCTTCCATTATCCGCAAGCGCGCGCTGATGCCGCGTTGCAGGAGGTGAGCTTTCATGTACCTGCCGGGCAAATTGTGGCGCTGGTCGGGCCAAGCGGCGCCGGAAAAAGCACCGTGGCACGCTTGCTGCTGCGTTACGCCGATCCCGACAAAGGCCATATCCGTATTGGCGGCGTGGATCTTCGCGATATGCAGACGAACACCCTGATGAAGCAACTCTCTTTTGTGTTTCAGGACAACTTCCTTTTTGCCGACACAATCGCCAATAACATTCGTCTGGGCGCGCCGGATACGCCGCTGGAGGCGGTGGTCGCGGCGGCCAGGGTGGCGCAGGCCCATGAATTTATTAGCGCACTGCCAGAGGGGTACAACACGCGAGTCGGGGAGCGCGGGGTATTTCTCTCCGGCGGTCAGCGACAGCGCATCACCATCGCCCGGGCGCTTTTGCAGGACCGCCCCATCCTGGTGCTCGATGAGGCGACGGCGTTTGCTGACCCGGAAAACGAAGCCGCGCTTATCAAGGCGCTGGCGGCGGCGATGCGCGGCCGGACGGTCATCATGGTCGCGCATCGCCTCTCAATGGTGACTCAGGCTGATGTGATATTGCTGTTTTCCGACGGGCGGCTCAGGGAAATGGGCAACCATGCGCAACTCCTGGAACAGGGCGGCTTGTATCAACGGCTCTGGCACCACTATCAGCAGGCGCAGCGTTGGGTACCGGGTGGCGTACAGGAAGAGGGAGTGGAAAATGAAAGACAATAATCCTGCGGATAACCTGGCTTGGCGCGTCATCTGGCGTCAGCTTATCTCCAGCGTTGGCAGCCAGGCCGGGATGCTGCGGCGCAGTATGCTGGCGCTATTGCTGGCGGCATTCATGCAGGGGATCGCCTTTGCCTGTCTTTATCCGATCATTGATGCGCTGTTACGGGGGGATGCACCGTCACTTCTCAACTGGGCAGTGGCCTTCAGCGTTGCCGCGATTGTGACGCTGGCGCTACGTTGGCATGGCCTGGGCTTTGAATACCGCGGCCATCTGGCGCAGGCCACCCATGAGTTACGTCTGCGCCTGGGCGAGCAATTACGCCGCGTGCCGCTGGAGAAACTCCAGCGCGGACGGGCAGGGGAAATGAACGCTTTGCTGCTGGGCAGCGTGGATGAAAACCTTAATTATGTTATTGCGATAGCCAATATTTTGTTACTCACCCTTGTTACGCCATTGACGGCGTCGCTGGCGACTTTGTGGATAGACTGGCGGCTGGGGCTGGTGATGCTATTGGTCTTCCCTCTGCTGGTGCCGTTTTATTACTGGCGCCGTCCGGCGATGCGGCGACAGATGCAGATGCTGGGGAAAGCGCATCAGCAACTGAGCGGTGATATCGTTGAATTTGCTCAGGGGATGATGGTATTGCGTACCTGCGGTAGCGATGCCGATAAAAGCCGGGCGCTGCTGGCACATTTCGATGTGCTGGAAAACGTACAGACCCGCACTCACCGTCAGAGCGCTGGCGCGACGATGTTGATCGCCAGCGTCGTCGAGCTGGGTCTGCAGGTGGTGGTGTTATCCGGGATCGTCTGGGTGGTGACGGGGACCCTGAACCTCGCCTTCCTGATTGCCGCCGTCGCGATGATTATGCGCTTCGCAGAACCGATGGCGATGTTTATCAGCTACACCTCGGTCGTGGAACTGATCGCCAGCGCCCTCCAGCGGATTGAGCAGTTTATGGCGATTGCGCCGCTTCCCGTCACAGAACAAAGCGAGCTGCCGGAACGTTACGATATCCGCTTTGACAACGTCAGCTATCACTACGAAGAAGGCGACGGTCACGCGCTTAATAATGTTTCTTTGACGTTCCCGGCAGCCAGTATGAGCGCGCTGGTGGGTGCCTCCGGCGCAGGCAAAACCACGGTCACTAAACTGTTAATGCGCTATGCCGATCCGCAGCAAGGGCAGATTTCTATTGGCGGCGTCGATATTCGCCGCCTGAGGCCAGAACAGCTCAATAGCCTGATTTCTGTTGTTTTCCAGGATGTCTGGCTGTTTGATGACACGCTGCTAGCGAATATCCGTATCGCGCGCCCACAGGCGACGCAGCAGGAGGTGGAGGAAGCCGCTCGCGCGGCGCAGTGCCTTGAGTTTATTTCCCGTCTTCCGCAAGGTTGGTTGACGCCAATGGGTGAGATGGGGGGGCAGTTATCGGGCGGCGAGCGCCAGCGGATTTCCATTGCCCGAGCGTTATTGAAAAATGCGCCGGTCGTCATTCTTGATGAACCGACCGCCGCGCTGGATATTGAAAGCGAACTGGCGGTACAGAAAGCTATCGATAACCTGGTTCACAACCGGACGGTGATTATTATCGCCCACCGTTTATCCACCATCGCCGGAGCGGGAAACATCCTGGTGGTGGAAGAGGGGCGCGTGGTTGAGCAGGGCACTCACGCGCAATTGCTCTCCCGTCATGGACGTTATCAGGCGCTGTGGCAAGCGCAAATGGCCGCGCGCGCGTGGCGCGACGAAGGGGTTTGCGCGATGGAGGAGTCGGAGCATGAGTGATGTTCAGCCGCAGGTGAAACCGCTGACGTTAACAACCGAGCGGGTGATTTTTGCTATTGCCGGCGTTTATGTGACGCAGAGTCTGGTATCGGCGCTGTCTATGCAGTCCTTACCCGCGCTGGTGCGCGCTGCCGGCGGATCGCTGGCGCTTGCTGGTGCGACAACGCTGTTTATGTTGCCCTGGGCGCTGAAGTTTATTTGGGCGCCGTGGATCGAGCGCTGGCGGCTCCCGCCCGATAGCCCGGAGCGCCGTTCCCGCCTGTTAATCCTGCGTGGTCAGGTCGCGTTAGCGGCGCTCCTGATGATGGCCGCAGCGATCGGCTGGTTCGGGCGAGAAGGGGGATTTCCCGATACGCAAATCGTGGCGTTATTTGTTCTGTTCATGGTGGCAGGCACGGTCGCCTCCACCATTGATATTGCCAGCGACGGTTTTTGCGTCGATCAGCTGACCCGCGCAGGTTATGGCTGGGGAAACAGCGTGCAGGTTGGCGGTAGCTATCTGGGGATGATGTGCGGTGGCGGGGTGTTCCTGATGCTGTCGGCGGCATCCGGCTGGCCTGTCGCCATGCTGATCATGGCGCTGCTGATTATGGTGTTGTCACTCCCGCTGTGGCGCATTACGGAGCCGACGCGAACGGTGACGGTCCCGCATGTTCCGGCGTTAGGTTATGCGCTAAGGCGAAGACAGGCGCGTCTGGGCTTACTGCTGGTATTGATGCTGAATTCCGGTATGCGGTTTGTGCTGCCTCTTCTGGCGCCGCTGTTGTTGGATCATGGGCTGAGTATGTCAGCGCTGGGTGCGCTGTTTAGCGGCGGTAATATTGCGGCGGGCATAGCAGGAACGCTGGCCGGCGGATTGCTGATGAAATATACCTCACCCGGCAGAGCGCTGTTGACGGCTTATGGCGTCCAGGGGATCGCACTGCTGGCGGTGGTGGTGACGCTGATGATGGCGCCGGGTCATCTGCTGCTGCCCGTTCTCCAGTGTCTGGTCATTATCCAGTCCATTTCGCTGGCCTGCGCGCTGGTCTGTCTTTATGCCACGCTGATGTCGCTTTCATCACCCTTACAGGCCGGCGTCGACTTCACCCTCTTTCAATGTACTGACGCGGCAATCGCCATTCTGGCTGGCGTTGTCGGCGGCATTGTGGCCCAACATTTTGGCTATGCGGCCTGCTTCCTGTTTGCCGGGATATTCACGTTACTGGCGGCGTGGGTTGCCCATATCCGGCTGCATTCGGCAAGCAAACTGATGACCAGCTCAATTGATTGAACCGGGAATAACACAGAGAGGTAAGGGATGAAAACCAGTGAATTTTTACACCTGGCGCTACCAGAGGAACAATGGCTGCCGACGATTTCTGGCGTCTTACGCCAGTTCGCAGAAGAAGAGTGCTATGTCTACGAGCGTCAACCCTGTTGGTATTTAGGTAAAGGATGCCTGGCACGGTTGCACATTAATGCCGACGGAACGCAGGCGACATTCATTGATGATGCCGGGGAGCAAAAATGGGCGGTGGATTCCATTGTCGACTGCGCGCGTCGTTTTATGGCGCATCCGCAGGTGCAAGGGCGTCGGGTATATGGGCAGGTTGGGTTCAACTTTGCGGCGCATGTGCGGGGGATTGCCTTCGACGCCGGCGAGTGGCCGCTGCTGACGTTAACCGTTCCCCGTGAAGAACTTATTTTTGAAAAGGGAAATGTCACCGTTTATGCGGACTCCGCTGACGGGTGCCGACGTCTGTGCGAGTGGGTGAAAGAGGCTGGTACAACGACGCAGAACGCACCACTGGTGGTGGATACCGCCCTCAATGGTGAGGCGTATAAACAACAAGTTGCCCGCGCCGTTGCGGAGATACGCCGTGGCGAGTATGTCAAAGTGATTGTCTCGCGCGCCATTCCCCTGCCATCACGGATTGATATGCCCGCCACGCTGTTATACGGGCGGCAGGCAAACACGCCCACGCGGTCGTTTATGTTCCGCCAGCAAGGGCGCGAGGCGCTGGGCTTTAGCCCGGAACTGGTGATGTCAGTGACGGGCAATAAAGTGGTCACTGAACCGCTTGCGGGCACCCGCGATCGTATGGGAAGCCCGGAGCAAAATAAGGCGAAAGAGACAGAGCTGCTGCACGACAGTAAAGAGGTGCTTGAGCATATCCTTTCTGTCAAAGAAGCTCTTGCTGAACTGGCGGTGGTTTGCCGGCCGGGCAGCGTGGTGGTTGAAGATTTAATGTCGGTCCGCCAGCGTGGCAGCGTTCAGCATCTGGGGTCTGGCGTGAGCGGTCAGCTTGCGGAAAACAAAGATGCCTGGGATGCATTTACCGTGCTGTTCCCGTCGATTACCGCCTCGGGTATCCCTAAAAATGCTGCCCTGAACGCCATTATGCGAATAGAGAAGACCCCGCGAGAGCTCTATTCCGGCGCAATCCTGCTACTGGAAGATGCGCGCTTCGATGCGGCGTTAGTCCTGCGTTCCGTATTTCAGGACAGTCAACGGTGCTGGATACAGGCGGGAGCAGGGATCATTGCCCAATCTACGCCGGAACGTGAACTGACGGAAACCCGGGAGAAATTAGCGAGCATTGCGCCCTATCTCATGGTATCGGAGTGATTGCTAAGCCGTTCCGATCGTCCCTCTGGCACAAGGGCGGAAGAGTGGCGCCGATGGGCGATGTCATCGCGACTGGTCACCGGGTTGCTGTCGATTAATCCCTGATGGATGGCCTGGCGCTTGTTATTACCGTGGTCCTGTCGTCTGCAGGAAGCCACTTCCCGCTGAACTTTTCTTCAATCCCTTTCAGTCGGTCAATGAGATGACGAGTTTTATTGGCGATCGAACTGACCTGTTCGGATTTGACGACGCATTTTTCCGATGCTGAGGATGACATCAAAACGCACCGGGAAAATTTTCACGCTAGCTTATTGAATCAACGCGATATAAGGATTCATAAGGATACGCCAAAGCAAAAAGCCCGCTTAAGTTTCCTTAAGCGGGCTTCTTAAATATGGCTCCTCTGACTGGACTCGAACCAGTGACATACGGATTAACAGTCCGCCGTTCTACCGACTGAACTACAGAGGAATCGTGTGAACGGGGCGCATATTAACGGCGGCGCATGGCCTTGTCAAAGACAGAATCACCGGAATGTGTTTGATTGCTGACAATTTCAGCAGTGGGGGTGCGCTTGCGCGATTTTCCATCAATACGCACCGTTATGGTGCGGGTATACCTCTAATGGGGCATAGCGTAATCCGCTTACCGGGCAAATAAATCCTCCATTGCTATCAGAATCGCTTATCACGCCGCCTGGCGCGGCCTTTGCACCGATGCGAAAAAACTGGCAAGCAAATTGCAAAACCTCTGTAACTCAATAGCCAGCGTTGGTACTGGCTTTCCTTACAGGAGGCAAAATGAACTTAAGACGACTGAAGTATTTTGTAAAAATCGTCGATATCGGCAGTCTGACCCAGGCTGCTGAAGTCTTGCACATCGCACAACCGGCGCTGAGCCAGCAGGTGGCGACCCTGGAAGGCGAACTGGACCAGCAGCTGCTGATTCGGACAAAGCGCGGCGTGACGCCGACCGAAGCCGGGAAGATACTCTATACCCATGCGCGCACCATCCTGCGCCAGTGCGAGCAGGCGCAGCTGGCGGTAAATAACGTGGGTCATACGCTCAGCGGCCAGGTCTCGATTGGCCTTGCGCCGGGGACCGCGGCTTCTGCCATTACCATGCCGCTGCTGCAGACGGTCCGCAATGAGCTGCCTGAAGTGATGGTCTACCTGCAGGAAAGTAGCGGAACAGTCCTTAACGATAAACTGCTCAGCGGCCAGCTGGATATGGCCGTGCTTTACGAGCGCTCGCCGGTCGCTGGTATCATCAGCCAGCCTCTGCTGAAAGAAGATCTTTATCTGGTCGGAACCCGCGATTGCCCAGGCCAGAGCGTCGATCTGACCGCGGTGGCGGAGATGAACCTGTTCCTGCCGCGTGATTACAGCGCAGTCCGTGCGCGCGTGACGGAAGCCTTCACGCTGCGTCGTTTGTCGGCGAAGATTATCGGCGAAATCGAATCCATTACGACGCTAACTGCGGCGATCGCCAGCGGAATGGGCGTCACCGTACTGCCAGAATCCGCCGCGCGTTCGCTGTGTGGGGCGGCCAACGGCTGGATGGCGCGGATCAGTACGCCTTCGATGAGCCTGTCCTTATCTCTGAACATGTCGGCGAAAGGCAGCCTGTCGCCGCAGGCGCAGGCGGTGAAAGAGATTTTACTTTCGCTGGTGAGTCGTCCATCGCTGGAAAATCGTGAATTGTTGCTGGTGAGTTAATCTATATTCCTGAAAGGAATAAGTTGCTGGTTTTTATTATTTGTTAGTAAGGACAACAGACTTTAACAATAGTGCATATGTTATGTCTGATAGCCCGGAGGAAAGGGTGAATTTCCAGCAACTAAAAATTATTCGTGAGGCGGCCCGTCAGGATTACAACCTGACGGAAGTCGCAAATATGCTTTACACATCGCAATCGGGCGTGAGTCGTCATATTCGTGAACTGGAAGAAGAGCTGGGGATCGAGATCTTCATCCGCCGCGGTAAGCGTCTGCTGGGGATGACGGAGCCGGGAAAAGCGCTCTTATCCATTGCGGAACGTATCCTCAATGAAGCCAGCAATGTCCGCCGTCTGGCCGACTTGTTTACCAACGATGCGTCCGGCGTGCTCACGATTGCGACGACCCATACCCAGGCGCGCTATAGTCTGCCGCCGGTAATCAAAGCTTTCCGCGAGCTCTTTTCCGATGTGCGTCTGGAACTGATTCAGGGAACCCCCCAGGAGATTGAAGCGCTGTTGCATAACGGTGGCGCGGATATCGGTATCGCCAGTGAACGCCTGAGTAACGATCCGACGCTGGTGGCCTTTCCCTGGTTCCGCTGGCATCACAGCCTGCTGGTGCCGAAAGACCACCCGCTGGTACAAACTACCCCTTTAACTCTGGAAGCCATTTCTCGCTGGCCATTGATTACCTATCGACAGGGCATCACCGGACGCTCGCGTATTGATGAAGCCTTTAATCGTAAAGGGCTGATGCCGGATATTGTCCTTAGCGCACAGGACTCCGATGTCATTAAAACCTATGTTGAGCTCGGGCTTGGCGTCGGGCTGGTGGCGGAGCAATCGGGCGATGCCCGGGAATCAGACACCTTTACCCGCCTCGAAACCCGGCACCTTTTCGATGCCAATACCGTCTGGTTAGGGCTAAAACGCGGGCAGTTGCAACGCAATTATGTCTGGCGGTTTATCGAGTTGTGCAATGCCGGACTGTCGCTGGATGAGATTAAACGCCAGGCCATGGAACCGGAAGAAGTGGCGATTGATTATCAGATCTAACACATTATCGCGGTGGCGAATAAAGGAACTGCGCTCCGCTGCCACGAGACGGTGAGAAAAACGCTATAATGCACTCACGATTGTCGCGACTGAGGAAGGGAAATAAATGGTGCGGCGTGTGAAATGGTTGTGCTCTCTTTTCATTATTCTCTCAAGCCAGAGTGCGCTGGCTGTCAGTTATCCGCTGCCGCCGGAAGGAAGCCGCCTGGTGGGAAGCCCGCAGCTGATTACCGTACCGCATAACAATACGCAACCGCTGGAGACCTTTGCGGCGCAATACGGGCAGGGGCTGAGCAACATGCTGGAAGCGAACCCCGGCGTTGACGTCTTTCTTCCGAGGTCGGGCAGCACGCTGGTTATCCCGCAGCAGCTGATTTTGCCTGCCACGGTTCGCGAAGGCATTGTGGTCAACGTGGCGGAAATGCGCCTCTATTACTACCCGCCGGAAGGCAATAGCGTTGAAGTTTTGCCGATTGGCATCGGCCAGGCGGGGCGTGAAACGCCGCGCAACTGGGTCACGGCCGTAGAACGTAAGCAGGAAGCGCCGACCTGGACGCCAACGGCCAATACGCGGCGTGAATATGCCCGCAGAGGCGAGAGTCTGCCGGCGTTCGTTCCGGCCGGGCCGGATAATCCGATGGGACTGTACGCGATTTATATCGGCAGGCTGTACGCGATTCATGGCACCAATGCCAATTTTGGTATCGGGCTGCGCGTCAGTCAGGGGTGCATTCGCTTGCGTAATGACGATATCAAATATCTGTTCGACAATGTCCCGGTTGGCACCCGCGTGCAGATTATCGATCAGCCGGTGAAGTTTACCGAAGAGCCGGACGGTAGCCGCTGGGTTGAAGTGCATGAGCCGCTGTCGCGTAACCGTGCAGAATACGAATCTGACAGAAAAGTACCGTTACCCATAACCACCGGCATGCAGGAGTTTGTAAAAGGAACAGGCGTCAATGTGCTTCGGGCGGAACAGGCCCTTGAACGACGCTCCGGAATGCCGGTCAATATCAGCGAGGCCGGAACGCCAGGCCATATCGGCAGCTAGCGTCGCGCGGCTGTCACCCATTGAGGTGAGATCAAAGCAGAAGAGCAAGAAGCCCGCTTAAGTTTCCTTAAGTGGGCTTCTTAAACAGGGTTCCTCTGTCCGGTATCGTCTCTGCCGCTAACGGGCTGAACGGTGAGCGAAACGAAAATCGGCAGCAAAACCCATCGCAGTAAAAATACAAGCAAAACCTGACTTCGCCAGCATACCCTTTCAAAGCAGGGAATATTCTTATTTCGCCGGGAGGAATCATGATGGCAGACGCCTTATACCCCGATTTTTTTCAGGAATGGGGAGGCGCTTTCGTGTGAGAGCGACGGGCGGTGCTTTCAGGAAAGATAAAAAATCCTGATTGGTTTGTTTTGTTCTGTAATGGCCAGATCATTGATCTGGATCAATACATGTAAAAGTAAGCATGAAAATCAATCACCTTAATGATGATTATTTATAAAATTATCTTAATGAAATCTGAATTAATAATTCTATTAATTGCTATATGAAATATAACAACAATAACTATATTTTTGATGATTTGTTTTACCTATCAAATATCGAGTATCCGTCGGTTAAAAACAGTTAGTCCGCCTGTTGATGGTGTGATTATACTGAGATTGTTTTAATATTTATTAAACGAAATATCTGTTGTGTCTTTTTATTTGCCAAATAACAGATGAAGTGTAATTGCGTATTGCACTGTGATTTTTTGCTTGTCAGATGACAGCGCAGGGTAAATACATAGCAATTTGTATTAATGATAACTGTATTAGTGTTAGTGGTATTGTTTTCATCTGTTCGTCGTGAGTCATGTTGTATCAGGATGTCCTGTAATCCGTTATCTGAACAATAAAATAATCTCTGACGGGATTGTTGTACGTAACGGATTATTGCAATTCCTGAATTTTACCCGGAGCTTTGACGTAAACGTATGCATAACCGTTACATAATAAATGGAACCGTTGAGTTTCATCCGGCAACCAGTACGTTGCGCGATCTTAATAATCATGACAATGTTATTATCTTAAATTCACCGGCCAGTCGGTGTTTATTGCTGCTTATTGAACGGATTGGCAGTATCGTCACCCAGCAAGAGTTTCTGGATATTGTCTGGACAAAATGTGGTATGCAGGTATCCACTAATACATTTTATCAAAATATTTCTATTCTGCGTAAAGGCCTTAAAAAAACGGGCCTTGATGAAGAGCTGGTTGTGACGATTTCGCGAGTGGGGTTAACACTGGCCAGCGGTGTATATATTAAAAAATTAACCTCTGAACAGCAGGTTGAAACCAGCCCTATGCCTTCTCACAGTCTCTCTTTTGCTGAGACTCAGTTGGAGAAGAAACTTAAAACGCAACCTCCGCCGTCATCTGAGGATGATGTCGACGCGCTGATAACCCATAAAGAAGAGGTACTCCTCCCGGAACGCCAGGACACAGAGAGAAAAACAGAATGTCGTCGCCGGTTGCCAGGCATAATAGTTGGCGCACTGCTGTCGATTATTCTTCTTCTGGCAGGATATATCGCGGTGAGTCGTTATGCTGAAGGGCAAAACCAGTACTTTTCTCACTACGATTTCCTGAGAACCATCGAGGGTTGTCACATCTATCTCTCGGACGGCATCACCACTGATAAAGAGCGTTCTACCGCTCTCAGAAGAGCCAGCCAGTTCCTGGATAACTGCACAAATTATCCATGGGTATATGTTACCCGTTTTCCTATGCTGCCGAGAACCTCCGTTATTCGCTGTGACAGGCAGATGAACGAACCGAACAGCTGTATTTCTGATTATTTTTTTGAGGTCCAGTAAGTGAGAACCAGCCGTATATTGAAGGTACTGCTGCCGGTATTAGCGATAGCGACTGCCGCGGTGTCTATTTATTCATTATGGAATAAAAATCGACTCGACGAATTTTCCTGTGTTGCCAGCTTTTCTCAGCATTATGAGAATGAAAATATTGATGTTTCCCTGCGCTTTATGTTTAACGGCAAGGCTGGGGTGGTGAGTATTAATGGCCGTGCACAATCTGATGCGAAGAAGGTTTTTAACCGGAAGATATCGTTTTCCATGCGCAGACATCAGTACATCTATTATCTGACATCAGAGAAGAATCTTAAGTTTCCGGATGATAATGTGGATGATGGCTGGTTGAGTCAGTACGAGCCTGATTTTTTCGTTTACCCGGATAAGAGCCTTCATATTCGGATAAACCAACAAAAAAGTGGCAACTATCTCTTTATGATCTCAGTGCTTCCTACCTACATCTGTAATATCGCTGACTAATCATGCGTTTCAGAAAAGAAAAAGGTGCAGAATGATCTGCACCTTGTGGTTAATCGGCAAATCAGGCAGCCCGCATGAAATCCCCGTTGCTGACGTTGTTAGCAAACTGGAGCACGGTAGAAGTCACGGCATTCGGGTCATCCCAGCCCACCACGGCGCCACCGATGGCACCAGCTACGACGCCAATCAGGCCGCCGCCAATCATGCCTACCAGCTGGCCGATGGAGCCAACGCCGAGGAGACCGCCGCCGTCACCGCCGTGCATGCCGCCAATGATCGCACCAGCGCATCCTGCTGCGGTGGCACCCAGAATAGCGCTGGTCAGAGAGCTAAAAAGACCTGCCCCGGAGACAGCATCAATTTCCATTACATTTAATTCGCGCATTTGGTTCTTCCTTTAGTTAACTATAAAGCGTCGTTACAGAAATATCCCGGCATTCATTTTTGCCGTCATTTCTGATGTATTGATTATGCCCATGGCATATATGTAAATAAATAGAATTACTTCTATTTTACCTTTCCTGGTTACCGGTTTTTGTAATTTTAAAATCGTTGCGGCTAATGTAAGAGCGGCAACGGGTGAGATCATGTATTTAAAATGAATCGTTTCACACAGCGTTGAAGTCGGCCAATTTCATTTTCCATGCTCTCTTTATCCGGATATACGCTGGTAAAATTGATAATATCCTGTCCGGCGATGCAGGATGCGAAGGTAACCTGCCAGACACGTTGCCCGCTAGCGGATACGAAGGTAAAGACAACTTCTATTGTTTCACCAAATGCATCGTCGCCTTGCCACTTATCCATTTTCACAAAATTAAATTGCTTAAATATTTTTTGCGCGTTGTCTAACTGTAAAGACATCTGTTCCGCAAAAGACCAGCCGGGCATCATGCGGTCGCGATTGATGGTGATTTGCTGGCCATGGCGGAAGGAGATGATATTAACCGCCTGGTTTCTAATCTCTTCTTCAAAATCTACGGTTCCTTCAAGGCATACTAGGCTGTGTCCCTTAATCGTCTGAGCTATAGTAACCATCTGTTTCTACAACATATTGAACTATGGCCCGCTACGACCTTCCCGATGAAGCATGGGATATCATCCAGCCTTTACTGCCCGCTCAACCTGCAACACCACGGGCCGGACGCCCATGGGCGGAGCATCGTATGATCATCAATGGCATGTTCTGGGTGTTGTGCTCTGGTGCCCCATGGCGTGATTTACCTGAACGATACGGCCCATGGAAAACCGTATATAACCGCTTTAACCGGTGGTCTAAGTCGGGTGTGATTAATATTATTTTCAACAGGTTGCTTTCTTCTCTTGATGCTCACGGCCTCGTTGACTGGTCAGCTACTGCGCTGGATGGCAGCAATATCCGGGCACTCAGGTGCGCCGCCGGCGCGCAAAAAAACATCCCGATATCGCCGGAGATCATGGGCTGGGTCGCTCTCGCGGTGGTTTTGGCACCAAAATCCATATGGCGACGGATGCAGGCGGTCTCCCGTTAAATATCGTGCTGAGTCCCGGACAGGCTCACGAAAGCCAGTTCGCATTACGCCTTCTGGACGGAATTGGTGTTCAGCGCCAGAACGGCAGCATGAAACGTCGTGGTTATGCGGTGCTGGCTGACAAAGCCTACTCAGGACATGCGCTTCGCAATGAGCTGAAACGAAAAGGGATAAAAGTGGTTATCCCGCGGAAATCTAATGAAAAAATGGCAGCAGATGGTCGTTCACAGCTTGATCGTGATGCTTATCGTAATCGCAACGTTGTTGAGCGGTGTTTTGGCTGTCTGAAAGAATACCGTCGCATTGCCACGCGTTACGACAAAACGGCGAGGAATTATCTGGCGATGGTGAAACTGGGTTGCATTAGACTGTTTTACAAAAAATTATGCAATTAAAGGACACAGCCTAAATGGTTGCTCATACTGTCTCCTGAATGTAAGACGATGGAGTGGCGAAGGGGGGGGAGAGACCCCATTTTTAATCACCAGTCAGCCTGCAGGGCTGCCTGAGAATGTTTGATGGCATGGATAAAATCGCGCTTTGCCACTTCAATGACGCCGTGGCGATGGATCTCAATAATACGGTCAGCGCTTAATATGGTTTCCGGACGGTGCGCAATAATAATCCGGGTGACATTCATCTGCCTGATGGCGTCATTGATGGCGCTTTCACGGGCTATATCCAGGTGGCTGGTTGCTTCATCAAGAATCAGCAGACGTGGGTTTCGATACAGTGCCCGCGCGAGAATAACGCGTTGTATTTGCCCGCCAGAGAGGGAGGATCCCATATCGCCGACCATACTGTTGTAACCCATGGGCATCGCCATGATGTCATCGTGAATCTGCGCGATTCTGGCCACCTTTTCCACCCGCAGTCGATCGAGGCTGGCATCAAAGAAGCTGATGTTATCGATAATCGAACCGGCAAAGAGCTGGTCGGTTTGCATCACGCTGCCGATCAGGTCGCGGTAGAGCGTCATCCCGAGTTTGCCGTGGTCGATGCCGTTGATACAGATGCTGCCGTTCCCTGGCTTAAGTAAGCCTAACAGGAGTTTTGCCAGCGTCGTTTTACCCTGCCCGGAAGGGCCGATAATGGCTACCGATTCGCCGGCCGCGATCTCCAGATTAAAGCCTGTGAAAATTTCTGCATCGGTGGCGGAGTAGCGAAACGAGAGCTGATTGACGGCCAGATGCACCGGTCCTTCCTGCTCAGGCAGCGCGACGCTGCTTGCCAGGTCCGCTTCTTTTTCGCTCAGCACAATGTCCGAGAGGCGTTCGCCATGCAAACGCAGCATTTTGAAGTCAATCAGCGCATTAATCAGACCGGCAGATCGCGAAATAAACTGGTCGGAAAAGCTGATAAAGGCGACCAGCATCCCGCTGGTAAAGTTGCCATCCAGCACCTGTGCGGCGGCCAGCCAGATCAGTACGATTTTACCGGTGCCTGAAATGATGCTTTGTAACGTACTGAAACCAATAGAGAGTTTTTGGGTGGTAATGCCTTTGTTGGTGGATTGTACGGTCTCATTGGTAAAGGTTGAAACGCGCAAATCCTGTTTGTTGTTGAGCTTGATCGCCTGAACCCCGCGAATGGACTCCAGCAGTTGCGACTGTGCCTGCGCCGAAGCCAGCAGCTGGTCTTCGCTTGCCTGACGAAAAGGTTCGAATGAGATCCAGCGGATTAGCGCATAGAGCAGGAACAGGCCAATAACGATAAAGGTCAGGGTGGCATTGTAGGCAAAAATCACGCCCAGGGTGACCATAGCCATGATGCCGTCGAAGATGGAGGAGATAAACCGGCCGGTCAGCGTGCTTTGTATATTCGCGATGGAGCCAAAGCGTGACAGGATGTCGCCCACGTGGCGATCTTCAAAATAGCTCAGCGGCAAACCCAGCAGGTGAGCGCACAGATTACTGGACCACTGCACGCTCAGCATACTGGAGAACCAGGTCGTCACCCAGCTGCGCAGCGCGCCAATCAGATTCTGGAACAGCGTAATAAAAATAAACGCGACGCCAAGCAGCGTCAGCAAATCCCGGTCAGCGGAGACCAGCACCTGGTCAATGACCCACTGCATATAAAAGGGCGTAATGATGCCGAAGAACTCGAGCGCCAGAGAGAGCAGCGCCACCTAAATAAATGCCGAACCGATACCCGAGACGTTACGGATAAGACTCAGCATCGAGATCGATTTTTTCTCATCCTTGCGCTCAAAGGTGGCGGCAGGATAGAGTTCCAGCGCCACGCCGGTGAAGGATCGTGATACCTCATCCATCGCCACCTTACGCACGCCGCGCGCCGGGTCGTGGATAGCGATGGTATTTTTGTTGATGCTTTTCAACACCACGAAATGGTTCATATCCCAGTGCAGGATGCAGGGCAGCTTCAGCTTATTGAGTTCATCCAGTTCGAGGCGGACCGCGCGGCAGCCCATATCTAACTTTTGCGTAAAAGACATCACATCGGCCAGCGTGCTGCCTTTTTGCGATGAGGGAAAACGATGACGCAGGGACACCATATCTATCTGATGGCCGTAATAGCCCGCGATCATCCCGACGCAGGTCAGCCCGCATTCCGCGGCCTGAGTTTGTCGCAGGACGGGGAGTTTATGGCGAAACGACAAATTAAGTTTATGAAAGAGATCCATGATCACCTGAGTTAGCATTTGAAATTATAAAGAGGTCATTTTGCCAAGCGCATTAAGCGGCTCGAGAACCCATTCGTAGATACGGCGCTTATCGACGATAAAATCCGCATCGAGCGCGCTACCGGGACGCAGGGCGAACTGTTTGCCGTAGGCTTGCACCGACTGGCTATCGAGCGTGACCTTGACCTGATAAAGCGGCTCCTGAATCTGGGGATTGCCGGTGAGGCTGGCGACCTCCTGAGGTGACAAGGGGGATGTCGAGATTTCACTGACCGTGCCAGAGTGCTGCCCAAATTTTTGCCAGGGAAAGGATTCATAGCGCAGCACCACCCGCTGACCGCTCTGGATAAAACCGATGGCCCGGCTGCTGAGCAGGATCCTTGCCTGTAGATGGGCGTTGTCCGGGAGGAGCATGGCGATAGTTTGCCCGGCGCTGACTATCTGCCCCGGCTTCACCAGCACGGCGCTCACCGTCCCCTGTTCCGGCGCGCGCAGATCCACCGACCGGCGTGATTCGTTTTCCATCATCGATTGCGTGATATCCGACAGCTTTTGCTGCAGGTCATTCTTTTGCTGAAAGTAGGTAAGAGGCTGCTCACGCAGCTGCTGGCGTGTTTGCGCGTGCTGTTGCCTGATTTCAATACGTTGGCGGGCAACGTCCTGTAATCGTACTTTGGCATCCAGCAGTTCACTCTCCTGCTGTTCGACCTGGGTATTAGAGGCGTAGCCTTCGGCGCGCATTGCCGTCATTTTGTCGACCTGCTTTTGGCTCAGCGCAATTTGCCGCTGACGCTGGCGATAAATGGTATCCAGCTCCGTCGTTTGTTGCGCCAGCAGGCTGCTTCTTTCTTGTAAGGACTTCAACGTTTCAACATTTCGTTGTTCGAGGTTGGTTAACTGTTGAGTCACCCCCTGGGACTGGCTCTCAAGCTGTCTGGCTATCGCCTCGCGCGTCTGACCATAGCGCGCGGTAGAGATTTCGGAAGAGACCGTAGCAATACGTTCGCCTTTTTTTATCCCACGACCTTCGCGGACGGGGAGGGCGGTAACGGTGCCAGCCGTCATGGCGGTAATGGTCATAATGCCGGTTTCCGGGGTCAGTACCCCTTTCGCCGTTTCACGTTTGGTGTAGCTTCCGAGGCTGCAAAAACCGACCAGCGCGATCGTCAGGGCGCATACCATCGCCACGATCAGCCAGCGGAAGGGGGGGCAGTAAAGTGCAACCGGACCTAACACTTTGGTTTTGTTCGCATCCAGTGATTCTTTACGAAATAAGTCGTGATTCATTGTCGAAAGCTCCGGTTACGTGGCGCGGCAATCAAGACTGCGCATCGCGGCGTAATCTAGCGTTCCAGTGGCTGATTTTAGATTGACTATCGACTGAATCAGCGCGTTCTGAGTTTGAGCAAGGTCCTGAATAGCCCGGTAATATTCATTTTCTGCATTAAATTCGTCGATCAGTGTCCGCTGGCCGATTTCCCGTCCATAGCGGGTTGAGGTCAACCGCTTACCTGCCGAGCCGATCGCCCGCTGGTAGGCTTTAATCAGCGACCGGGCGTTTCGTACCCCCGATATCGCCTGTAAGGTCTGCTGTTCCGCTTTGCGACGCGCATCAATCAGCAGATCTTTGCTTTGTTCAAAGCGATGGGCCGCTTCCAGACTCTGTGAAATGTGGCTTCCGCCGGCGAACAGGGGGATGGCGATATTGATGCCAATGGTGGTGTTGTCTGTTTTGGCGGTGGTGCCGAACAGGTCGTCAAGTACGTTACTGCCTTCCGCCCGGCTCCAGTTTTTGCCATAACCGGCCTGCAGGGTCACGACCGGCAGATGGTTGGCCGTGGCCGTAACCAGATCGGCTTCGCTGCCTTTAATGGCTTGCAGGGCGGCGAGCACCTCAAGATTGCTCGCCGCCGCCGTGCGTTTTAATTGCTCCGGATTCATGTCGTCAGCGTAGCGAACGCAGTCCAGCCTCCGCTCGGCAATGTCCTGAGCATCCAGACCGGTCAACTGATGAAAAACCACTCTGGCATCATTAAGCGTGTTTTCAGCTGCCAGTTCATCAGCGACCGCTTTGTCATAATTAGCCTGCGCCTCCGCTTCATCCAGCCGCGTTCCGTCGCCTAACTTCAACGATTTTTGTACCTGTTGCAGCCGCGCATCAAACGCGGTAAGGATTTTGCGCTGGGTTTCGAGGACGCTGCGCTGATACACCACGCTGTAATAAGCCGTTACCACATCAGCGATCATTTTTTGCTGCGCGATCAGGTAATTCACATCGGCCAAATCGCTGATGACCACGGTTTTACGCCAGTTGGCATATCTGGCGACGTCAAAAACAGGCTGTGTCAGATTAAAACTGTAATTATGCCGGGTGACGCCCGCCGAATAGGCGGCGTCCGGCTGGTCGGCTTTATTCCAGGCGGCGTTGAGGGTGACGACCGGCAGTAATCCGGCAAATCCCTGATATTTCTTTTGTCCATCTGCGTCATGCACTCTGCGTGCCGCATTAAATTCTGCGTTATAAGCACTGGCTGCAAGCAGGGCCTGCTGAAGCGACAGCGCGCAAGCATTCCCGCACCACAATAATCCGACGGTAAGCGAAATAAGTATTTTGTTAAACATGGTGTTCCACGGGACTTAGTGATTAAAAAAGGTGTTCTGATGTAAAAAACGGCGTAATTCACTTTCGTTTGTGAGATGGAGCTTATCCATCGCTTTACGCTTCTGCGTCGAGACGGTACTCATCGCACGGCATTTTTTTGAGGCTATTTGTGACAGCGAATAACCCTGATTGATCAGATTGAGAACTTCCCACTCTTTGGTGGTCAGTTCATCCGATGGGTGTTGCAAAAGTTCTCTAATAGTCTGTGATACATAAGGTTCTGCGTGTGGGGAGGCGATTGCGCTCATCAATGCCTTCAGCAATTCATGCGGAGTATCATGGGGGCTTATCAGAATATTCATTCCTGAATGCACCATTTTCCTCAGCAACATCGGCTTCATATTTTGTGCAAAGAGCACTGTCACCATCTGCTGGTGGGGGCAAATAACGGAAAGCATCTTTCTGATTTCCGTTTCGTGGAAAAAACCATCGAAGAGGCAGGATGAATTAATCATCAGAATATCTATTTTATTATTTTCAACCGCGCTTAACAGAGTGTTCAGATCGGGTAAATGATGTAGCGTTAAATAGCGTGTCGGGAGTTCACGCTGCAAACAGGTGGTGATGAGGTCATAGGTCATGAAATACTTATGAAAGTAGGTAATGTTAAGCGTCATGTTTTGCATGGGAGACTATAATTGTGTCGAATTTAATAAACCGTGTTACATCGCCTCTGCGCTTCTCCCCCGGCCATCGCGAGTGGGCGGGGGAGAAGGGCTTAACTTCATAATTGGCGCGTATAAGAGATTTGTTTGCCGTAATCATCGATGATTGACCAGGTCAACAGCCCGGAAGCGCTCGCAGGCGAAAGCGGGACAGTGGTGGAAGCGCCGGGCGCAATCATCATGGTGGTCAGCTGTTTTTCTCCCAGACGTAGCTCTCCTAACGTCATGTTGTAGGGCGTAGGGTTGGTAATCAGCAGCGACCGGCTTGTGCTGCTGTGCTCTTTCAGCGTAAATACCAGCGACTCGCCGATATGCTCATCCGGCGCTTTCAGTCCCGCAGGGCGGACAAAAACCTTTAAACGGATGCGCAGAGGCAAAACGATTTTTTTACCCTTTGTGTCGTCAGATTGCGTGTTCGGCGGGATCTGATAGATATTCAGCCAGTACACGCGCTCGCGGCCGGCCGCAATTTCCTGACGCGAGGAGAGCATGACGCGCAGATTGCGGGACTCCCCCGGCTCCAGCTTAAACAGCGGCGGCACCACAACCAGAGGCGTATTGATACTCTCCGGCAGAGCCAGCGGATCGTTATCATCGCTCCAGACCTGCACCAGCGCCGGCGCTCTTTCTGAATTCACCAGCACCAGCGTCTCGGCGAGGCTATTTTCATTAAACACCAGCCGGCTTTGCGTGCTGTTGACCACCGCGCCTGCGTAGCCGGCACTCAGCAAGAGCGTCATTATCAGCACAGGCTTACTGAAGACTGACAAAAATCTGTGCTTGCGCATTGACCGACCCTGCCGTTACTGGTAATCCCGGAAGCTTCTCAAGAGAGGCGGTGAATAATCCGCTATATTGAATGCCACCACTTGCACCCGTCATCGCGGCGCTGTCGGGCAGCAAATCGGTAAAGCCGTACCAGCCTGCGGCATTGCCTGTTCCGGTGGTGGTATTGGAGGACAGCAGAGTGAGCGGTGTACTCTCTCCCGCTTTATAAATGCGGATGCCGACGCCTGAAGCCACGCCGGTTGTTCCGTAGTTATTGTCCAGTAAATGGCTGATGCCGCCAGACGCGTTTTTCAGCCCCAGCGTATCGGCCTGGGCAAGCGCCGTGGGCTGGGTGACCAGGAACCCCATGGCCACGGGGGGCTTGGTGATGTTTGTTACCGTCCCGGATGTCGCGCCGGCATCGCATTTAAGCGTGACATTAAAATTGTTGGTGCTGGTCATGCTGGCGTTGAGTTCATCCACCCCGATAGGGGGGAGGGTAACAATCTGATCAAAATCACTGACTATGCAGGTCTCGCCGTGGATGACGGTGTTAACCCCATGTCTCATTCCCCATACCGCCACTATGTCTACCGCAGTAGCTGAGGGGCTAGTTCCCACATCCCCCACGGAGGGGCTGACCGCACCGAAAACCGGTTTAAAGCGCACGGTAGCTTGCGCCTGGTTCATGGTGTTTAATGTGTTACGTGACTCAGCATATGCGAGACCGCCATTTTCGTTGGTTTTAAGCAACTCAAAGGTGATATTGCTGAATGCGGAAGCTGGAACATAGATAGAGGAACCGACGATAAAATATTCCGTAGGAGATAATTTACGTTCCTGCCAAACCCTGGTGTAATACAACCCTGATTTCTGATTCAGAATACGAAAAGCGACATTTTTTGCCGGCGTAAGATACCCGCCTTCAACATCACTGACCGACATCCCGCCATAAAAGTTTAAGTTGCCAACCGTGGCGTACATTTCATAGAGCGAATCCGCATCGGACAAAGGGCATTTGTATAAGATTTGATTCGGCGCATAGGGAGCGTGTAGACCGGAACTAATAACGTCTACGTTTGCCGTGGCTAGCTGCGTACCGGGAGGGGCCATTGTTACCGACCCCGTTCCGATACTGAGTACCCCGAAGTTAATAGGGGCATTATCACCATTCGTTGTCAGGGAGAAGGCGGTGTAGCCCATATTGGCAACTTCCTGAGGAATCGCGTTGTTTCCATTGCCGATTGAGGACACTCTGCGACACTCCGCCTGAGCCCAGGGGGTGCTGGTTATCAGGAGTGCGGCAATCAGGCCGTGTTTTAACTGAATGACTGGAAATTTCATGTGTTATCTCACTGTACGCAGATACCATTTAAATGGATGAAGTTATTGCCTGATGCTTGATTCCGTGCGGGCATCTGGTAATTGACGCGGCAGGTTTGCTTGTTGTCCCAGCGAATAAATAAGGTTCCGGAGGCATCAGGCAGGCGCGCGTAGACCTGTCCATTCTGGCCGGCCATTCCGAGGTTTTTCCCATCCCGGTCCTGAACCTCCGCGCCCATCGGTACCGGAGAGCCATCGGGCATCATGACCGCGATCAGGGCAGGGGTACCGCCAAGAGTATTGAACGCCACTTTCGGCACCGCGCCCCGCACCGGGACCACGCGTACGTTTCCGCCTTCCAGCTCGACGTTCTGGTCCAGGGAATTACCGTCAATGCTGATGGTGTTGTAGCGGTACGGCGCCAGAGAAGGCGCAATCCCATAGCCGAAGACATCAATTCTGGCTCCCTGCGCATTGTTAATTCGCGCGCCGCTGGCGCCTTTGGCTTCAACCAGAGCAAAGGTATCGCTGGCATACGGACCGTAGGTTACGCCACCGCTGTGCAGCGCCAGGGTACCTGCGGTTCCCAGCCCCAGCTGGTGATCTTTACCGCTGTGAGCATAGGAGGCGCGCATTGTTCCTGAGCGGGTACGCTCCTGCACATTCACGCCCCAGCGCATGGTATGGCTTCGGCCCTGTTCCAGTTCGGTGTACTTGTCATGATTGGCGTACAGGGAATAGGTGAAATCATTTTCTTCACCTGCGGAACCGGAAAGCGCTGTCATCGCCGTTCGGGTATTTTTGTTCTTCGTCATGTCGAACGACACGTTTGAGCGAGAGTCACGCCAGTCAAGCGGAATGGAAAAACCGATGGAAATGACGTTCTCGGTATATTTCTGATAACGACTGGAATCATATTCAGCGTCATTGACGCTGTGGATATAATTTGTGTTACTCCAGCTGGAACGCTGCCTGCCGACGTTGATGTTGTAGCTGAGTTTTTTCCACATGTTGTTGTAGGACAGCTGTAGCTCGGTGATGCGCGAACGGTTGTTGTAATAGTCGGTGCTGCTGCCGCTGAGCGAGAAAGTACCGTAGTCGTCCATGTTCTGGCTTAACGTCGCGGTAAAGCGGTTACGTTGCTTAAGTGTGTCGGAGTAATAATTATCACCGTGCTGTTGCTGGCGCCGCACGCCCAGAACATCCTGGAGATCGCGGTATCCGGCGGTGGAATAGCGGTAAGCTGCCAGCACTATATTGGTGTTGCTCGGGAAGGTTTTGCTGTATGACGCCTCGGCCCGCCAGCCGCTTTTGGACTGATTGTTTTCCACCTGCGCATGTGACCAGGTTGTATTGAGCGATAAGGCGCCGAGTTCGGAGGCGAAAACGCCGCCAGCGAGCAATGCCTGATAATTGTTAGCAAATCGCGCGCCGGTGTTGGCGGTAAAACGGTTATTCACCCCGTACTGCAATACGCCTTCGGTGAAGGCATTCTGTACGGAGTAATAATTCCTGACTTTACCTGCGGCAAACTGATAGCTCATATTGCCCGGACGCATGGAGCCCGGTACGGCGGCGTAAGGCACAACGAAGAAGGACGATTTTCCATCGGCTTCAATGATCTGCACCTCTATATCGCCCTGACTGCGCGTGTTGTAGAGGTCGTCGATCAGAAAGGGTCCCGGGGGAACCTGCGTTTCGTAAATAATATTGCCCGCCTGGCGGATCAAAACCCGGGCATTGGTATTTGCCACGCCACGGACCTCGGGCGCGTAGCCCAGTTTACCCTGTGGCCACATGCTTTGATCGGTATACAGCTTGATGCCATTAAAAGCGATAGAGCCAAACATGGCGCTGTCGGTATAGGTATCGCCGACCATCAGTTCGCTGGAAATGGCGGGCAGCGGGCGCTGTACCCAGGTTCTCACAGAGTTCCATTTATAGGCACTGCCGGCAATGCTGCTCTGCATGTAACGCAGATTAGCCTGGTGACGTAATTGCCACATCCCCATATTTGCGCCGGCGTTGATCATACTCCACAGATAGCTGTAGTTAATGTCACGCAGAATATTACGGGTGTAGCTGGTGTTATGGCGTAAAAATAACAGCGGTGCCCCGGCATCCCATTCGGCAACCGGGATAGAGTCGCGAGGCTGTCGGTTGAGCATAATTTGTGGGATGGAAAATTCCACCGACAGCGTTGACGGCTTAATCCGCCAGCTTCCCTGCCGGGTAATATCCGCTAAAGTTAAACACTGGACATTGGGAAGGGAGGCGGGCTGGATTTTTAGCTGTAACAGTTTGATTAGCTCAGCGTCAAGGCACAGTTGCGCGCTTTTGTCGGTCGGATTGACCTTCTGGAATTTAACCGGGACCTGGCTTTTGATTTTAGTACCATTGAGTACCAGGTCTAAATTCTGCCGCCCCGGCGCAATGATAACCTCAGTATCGTTGAATTTTTCCAGGCTGATACCTTTAGCAAACCCTGAACCAGCGAGTAAATTGTTGTCAAAACGATACTCTTCCGCAAAGGCCGAATGCGAAAACAGAGAGGCTTTAATCATGCAGGTTATTAATGCAAGACGAAAATAAACTTCCTTATTTTTGAATTGGATATACATGGCTTACCGTTGCTCCATAATCATTAACCAGACCGATCTCTATTCCCTTAGCACTCCGGTCAGTCACCTTTCCGGCATTAAGCGCAATGTCTACTGCAGCAAAAGGCTCAATCATCGGTGGTTTATACTTTGCGTTAACACCGTTGACGCTAACCTTGCTTAATGAGATGTAATAGGGGGACGTATTAGTAACCCGGATGCTATTTGCTGATATGTTGCTGACCGTCAGATAGTTGAAAATCATTTTCGGGTTGGTTTTTAAACCCGCTGGTCGATAAAACACTTTCATTCTGTTTTTCAACATCAAAACGATTTTGTTGCCTTTATCACCGCCGATGTTTGCCGGAGGAACCTGCAGGAAATTGAAATAGAAAACAGACTCCCGGTCCTGCGGCAGCGGTTTATCTGGCGTAAAGAAAACGCGTAATACTTGCCCCTCTTTTGCCGCGATGCGAAACGTTGGCGGTGTGACAATAAAGGGAGCCTTTCCTGTTTCAGGCGTGGAGGAGGGATCTCCGCTGTCGAACCAGGCCTGAATCACATAAGGAAAATCATCATCATTTCTAAGTCTTAGATCAACGGACTTGGCGTCAGAGGGATAAATTACCCGCGAGCCGGTCATGACCACACTGGCAAATGCTGACTGACAAAAATAGAGGGATAATATAAATAAGAAAATGCTACGCCATTGTAAGCGAGACATATCAGCCACCTGTTGGAAATTATTTTCTGACAACCCGGAAAGAATAAATTAAGACCATCCCTGGTCTTAATTTATCTAAATATCGATTAAGAGATATTGAATCCCTGATTTAACGCCTGATTAGTTGTAGCTAACGGCGTACTGCATGGAGGCCTGCACTGCGCCTGGGGTGGCGGCGCCGGCTTCGCTGACGTACTGCGCGGTGTAGGTTGCCGAAGCATTGGTTGCGCCGATCGGCAGAGTCAGATCGCCTGATGCGGTGAAGGGAGTGGTAAAGTCGATAGGCGCTGCAGCGGTATCCAGAATCTGGATGTCAGCATTCGTTGCCGCAGTCGTCCCGGTTGCCACGTTGCCCAGGTTACCGCCAGCAGTGATGCTGTTACCCGCGAAGCGGCTGGAAATCGTCGTTGCTGCCGCAGGGTTAGCAGTACAACCGCTTACGCTGATATCGAAAGTGGTCGGTTTCGCAACGCTACCCGCAGTAGTAAGCTCAGAGCTATTAACGGCAGCCAGCAGAACGACCGGGCTAACTGTGTTGCCGTTAATTGCCACGGTACAGGTTTGAGAGGTGACTTCTCCGAGGAAAGTCACTGTATTAGGAGCAGCAGACACGTGTGCACTAATCAGGAGAGACATCGCAGTAACAGGGATCAACATCAAACTTTTTTTCATTGCAAAATATCCTTTAGAAAAATAATCAACCTACATGTATTAGGTTGGTGAGTGTAATTTCTTCCTTTAAATTCAATGTTGGAATTAACGCTTCGTTTTATACGTATGCTAAGGGCTAACGCATAAAACAACAGTCGGTGTAAATTCCAACATCAGTGCAACTAAAATAAAACGCACAGCGCTTTCTAGCTTGCCGGAGTATCTTGGTGTTGAGGGCCGAAATTGTGTAGTGATTTAATCTGATGAAACATGAAGTGCACATTTGAAAATGTGAAAAAATCTTATCCTGGGCGTTCTGCAGCTGGCTTCACAAATGATAAGGTCATATCGCCCGGCATTCACCGGTTTTCGTTGGCTGTTGAAGTTACGGCAAAGATTAACGATGCAGCAGATGCTTAATAGTTCAGGGGGATGATATGGGAGAGGTCGGGTTTTTATTTTGTGCGGGAGGTGAATTTATTGTGCAGGGTAAAAGATGGTCGTTAGCCGATCGCGTATTAAACGGGCTTTAGCGGGGGATGACTCTTTTATTAGTGGCAAAATATATCGCCTGATGGACCGATGTCATTCGTTTATTGGGTCTTGAGCGGATGTTGAGGATTTATGGAATTTATGTATCGATTACCCGTAGGCCATAAGAAACCGGTGAGTATCCTCACCGGTTATTAACCCGTTACATGACGGTATCGATACGGCTAAAGCGTTTACCATCGGCGCTGACGGTACGTACGTTCACTTTGCCCTGCACCTGTGGCCGCGCATTGTCATCATAACGTTGCCAGCTGTTGCCGCCATCGGTGGAGTACTCAATAACCATCCCTGGGAAACTGGTGTTCGCTTCCAGTTTGCCTTGGGTGATTTTCGCCCCCGGTACCGGAAGACGAAACGCTATGCTGGCTTTTTCCATCTTGGCCAGCTCCCGGTGGCCCAGGATATTCGCGAAGCGAGTCCATCCACAACAGATTGTATCGCGACTGCCTTTTCATTCAGATACGCCCGGTAACAAGCGTTCATCTCGTCGCGATGCTTGAGTAAAACCGCTAAAAAATCGTGCTGCTGCTGTTGGTCATAGCTTTCCTGTCGCCAGCGACCAATCAGTTTCTCAAGCCGGGTAAGCTCATGCTGAACCTGTTCGTTCGAGCCGCTATGAAACCATAACCAGTCTAGATCCTGAGTTGCAGGGTCACTGCGCAGATCGTCAATGATATTCTCTACCGCTTTTATTGCAGTGGACGTGACCAGCATGCCGAAGTTCTGGTCCTTTCCATCAGCAATCGCCAGTGCTCTGGCAACCAGTTGTTGTGCGATGAGTGACTTGAATAGCGTGGTTTTACCCGTACCCGGCGCACCTTGTACGGCAATCAGGCGCTCATCCTGATTAATCGCCTGTATTGCCGCCATCTGCCCATGGCCCAGAGGATATTGCGTTTCAAACAAACCGCCAGTCACCACTTCGTGAATATGCGGGGCCTTCTCGTCACTATGGATATGGCTGAGATACTGCTCCAGCAACGGGAAGTCACCAACCGCGTTATCACAAAGCCAGGTGAAATCTTCCGCATCACGCTTGAGGTTGTAATCCTCATTATGCAACGGAGCCACCAGGGCATTAAACGCAGTTTCCAACCCCTGATATTTACTGTTTGATTGCTGAGTGACCCATTTCAGAAGAGCCTTAAACGCCTCAAGGAACGTGTCATATTTACATCCAGTGAGCGCGCTGACGATACTCATCATATGACGGTTTTCACCGAGCTCATCCAGCTGAACACCAAACATTTCGCGAAAAGCGAAGGGGAATGCGCTAACAAGTTGTCCATCTTTGACGGGAACTAGCAAGGTGTTTTCGTTCTGTTCAAAAAATGATTTTGGGAGGGGGAAAGAGAACAGCGGAAGGTATTTTACATTGGCTTTACCTCGCTCATTTTCGATACAGCGCAGTACCGGAAATAGCAGGTTAACAGGCTCAATATGGGTAATTTTACCCTTTTCGTCATATTTGACGAAACGCCCGCGCCAGTGGTTGCGCATTTCAGGCGTAACACGGAGTACTACTCCGCTCTGGTTTTCTTCACAGTTATTTATATCGAGCATGAGTTGTTGGTACTCATGCACCTTGCTGGCCGGTATTTTACTCTTTTCTGCGCCACTGAATTCCACATAATCATGCCACGCTGAAAGGATATCTTTAGACGAGTTTTGCATCATGCTAAAAGAGCCTTAACCTGAGTATCTCCCTGAATTTAATGGTTAGATAATAACACAGAGGCAGATATTTTAACCCTGTCAATGGGGGCTTCTTTGTATGTAGGTATAATATTAGTTACAGAGGCTAATGAGTTTTACTGTTTGACTGAGAGAAGTTGGTGTTCAAACAACTGAACGCATCCTGATGGTGCTGCGAATGAAGGGCCTGCCAGGCGGGGATCCATCTTGAGCAAACGGGGGTAATACTGAAAAGCAAAAAGCCTGCTTTAAACGCAGGCTTCTTAAATTTGGCTCCTCTGACTGGACTCGAACCAGTGACATACGGATTAACAGTCCGCCGTTCTACCGACTGAACTACAGAGGAATCGTGTGAACGAGGCGCATACTACTGGCCTGGCATTTTTGTGTCAACACTAAAATTAACTCACTGATTCAAATGGCTAAATTTAAGTCAACTCGTTGTTTTAGTGCACAGTGTACCCGTCGTCAGTATCCAGCAGGCCATTTTCACGTAATCTTTGTAAGGGGTCCTGACGATAGAAATGGCAAAAGCGCTGCCAGAGCGCCGGAAAGCGCGGGGCAAACAGCTCCGGTGCGCTAAAGAAATATTCCGATAATACGGCAAAACACTCGGCCGGGTCGGTCGCCGCATAGGCGTCAATACTGGCGGCGCTCTCCCCAACCAGATCGATCTCATCCTGAATGTTATTCATCGCTGCGTGGAGATCGTGCTCCCAGCCGGCGACTTCGCGTAACGGAATCAACGGCACGCCGCTGGCGCGATCGCCATTGCGGGTATCCAGCTTATGTGCGACTTCGTGCACGATAAGATTGAAACCCGATGCATCGAAAGAGTCCTGAATATCCAGCCAGTTCAGGATGATGGGGCCTTGTTGCCAGCTCTGGCCGGATTGTACGACCCGTTGATTGTGGACCAGACCAATATCGTCTTCCCACTCATCATCCACCACAAATGGGGCAGGGTAGATGAGCACCTCGTGGAAGCCATCCAGCCACTCAATGCCAAGCGCGAGAACCGGCAAACAGAACAACATCGCAATGCGGGCGTTTTGCAGCGGGGTGAGTTCAAGCCCTTGCAGGGGGACCAGACGTTTTTGTTGCAGAAAGCGTGCCGCCATCTGCACCAGTTCCTGCTGTTCTTGTGCAGAAAGATTGGCTAAAACAGGAATGGCAAGCGCATGTTCCCAAGGCATTTCTGCGTTGCCGGACTCTTCATCTACTTTCCAGGGCCATTTAAACATCATATTGCTCGCAAAGTCGTCACTTGAACATAATTAAAGAGACAGGAACTATTAAAGTGCCAAAGAACCTGGCATTATAGCAACCTCAGCGGAGAGATGCCGGAGCGGCTGAACGGACCGGTCTCGAAAACCGGAGTAGGGGCAACTCTACCGGGGGTTCAAATCCCCCTCTCTCCGCCACTATTCAAACACTTACGTCAATTCCTTTCAACGACCCGCGTCACACACTTCTCTTGTGTTGGTATAACGGGGCGTCGAATGTCCATCAATCATCATCCTCTGATTTCTCATTGACGGGAAGATCTCGTCTCGATGATATCTGAATACTCCCTGTAGGCAGAAGATTTCTGGCCTTATCAATATAAAAAGCTGAAGGCCTTAGTTCAGCGAGACAAACGGCAAAAGCCGCAATCATCAGTCGCAAACGACCAGGATAATGCGCTCATGGAGAACTTCTTCGAAACGTAGCAACCGGAGTGTTTTTATCTGTGCTCGCTCGGCAGTCTGAGTGAGCTAAAGCTGGTGATAGAGGGCTATGCCCATGACGACAACCATGAACGGATAAGCCTGAAATTAAAAGGCCTGAGCCCGGAATAATACCGGACTCAGGCCGAGGAAGCCGCTTAACATGAACTGTCCTGTTTTAGAGGATCAGCCCACCCGGCGGACGTTAAAGCATAAATCGCATCAGAACTGATAGGTAATACCGACAGCAAACTGATCGTCTTCAGCGGCGCCAGTGATGATGCTGTCTTTGCGATCGATCAGGTTAAATTTGTAAGCACTGTAGACATTCAGGTTTTTGTTGAAGTAGTACCAGGTGCCCAGTTCAATATAGTTCATAATCTCAGCATCTTTGCCGCTGTTTATACCGAGATCTTTGCCTTTCGCATAGACATAGCCGAGGGAAGGGCGCAGACCAAAATCAAACTGGTACTGGACAACGGCCTCGATATTCTGCGTCTTGTTGGCGAAAATGCCATTTGCCATTGGCGTCATGTTATGCGATTCGGCATACATCACCGCCGTGTAAAGGTTATTGGCATCATATTTCGCGGCTAAACTCCAGACTTCGGCGGTTTCGCCTTTACGGTCTGCCGCCTGTTCGTCGGTACGATCTGAATTGCTGTATGCGGCGGCGAAACCAAATCCATCGATACTGTAATCGACAGACGTGCTATAGCCGTCGCCGTTAGCTTTTAAACGATCGCGGTTATTATTTTTACCCTGGTATTGCAGCCCGAAATTCAGGCCATCAACCAGACCGAAAAAGTCGCTGTTACGGTAGGTGGCGATACCGTTAGTACGACCGGTCATAAAGTTGTCGGTCGCCACCAGGCCATCGCCGCCCCATTCGACCAGCATGTCGGTATAACCCGCCGCGTCATAAACCAGACCATAGTTACGGCCATAATCAAATGAGCCGTAGTTGGCGAATTTTAAACCGGCAAACGCCAGACGCGTTGCGCTACCCTGTTCGCCTTCTGGTTTATCCGCTTTGATGTTGTATTCAAAACGGCCATAGCCAGTCAGCTCGCTGTTAATCTGCGTTTCGCCTTTTACGCCGAAACGGGCGTAAGTGGTATCTCTGGAGTTATTGTCGCTGTTGTCGCGATCGGTGTTGGTTAAAATGTGTTCGCCGACCATTTTGCCGTAGAAATCGAGCTTGTTTCCGTTCTTGTTGTAGATTTCTGCCGCATTAGCGGCTCCGGCCACGAGTAATGCCGGAACCAGAAGTGCCAGTGTTTTTCTTTTCATTATATATTCCCTTTTAATCATCATTAATATGAATGGAGGTGAGTATTGCTGAAAGCAATTTCATACTATCGGTAAGGTTCAATTTTATTTAAAATAAAAATGTAAATAAATTATATCCAATATTACAAAATGTTTCAGTTTGCATTGATATATTAAAAATCTATCGTTTTGGAATGATGCATTTTTGCTGTTTATTATTTTCAATAACAATGTGTTAGGTGTTTTAAGGGATGTATTTATGTTACTGATTAAATGCTTTTGAATTATGGGCGACATTTAAATGATTTGGCTGGGTTATTTTACTCTTATGGTCATGCTTGATGCCTGAGCAAACATTCATCTTCATGTGGATTTTAACGCGGGGAAATATATTTAAACTGTGGTTTTATTATTGTCTGCCGCGCGTTGACGGCAATAAATAATATATTTTGTGGCGCTGGCGCGTAAGCACCAGGATCTCGCGCCGGCTAAAAGCCGTCGTTGATGGGGGGAAGGTGCTGTTTCGTTATCTTTTTCACAGTATAATGTGACTTGCGTCACTTTTTTGCGAGGTGCCGCTGTTTCGTGGTCAGTTAAAGGAGAGGAGTTAATGGAGCAGAAAGCGAAACGAAGCCCGGGCGGGAAGCTGGCCCTGTGGGTCTTTTATGCCTTTTGTGGTTACTTTCTGTGGGCAATGGCGCGCTACTGGTGGGTCGTTGGTAAAATTGAAAGTGTCCCCGGCGCGACAATTGACGGCGATCTGGGGTCGACGTCAGGGAAGTGGCTTGGCGCGCTGCTCGGGTTCCTGGTGCTGAGCCTTGTTGGCGCCATCCTCGGGGCGATAGCCTGGTACACCCGTCCCGACCCCAGGATTCATGAACAACACGATTAAAGTTGCTATGCTCAACGCTGACCTTATCTCAGAGGAACGCGTATGGAGCAATTTGACTGGCAGCAACGCTTTGAAACCTGGCTTACGGGACATCTCACCCAGGGCGACTCGGCTCACGACATTTCGCACTTCCGTCGCGTGTGGGGCACCGCGCAACGGCTGGCTGAAGACAGTCAGGTCGATCGTCTGGTCATTGTGACCGCCTGTTATTTCCATGACATTGTTAGCCTGCCGAAAAACCATCCCGAGCGCAGCCGCTCCTCGGTGATGGCGGCAGAAAAAACGCTGGCTATTCTCCAGTCGTCATTCCCTGATTTTCCGCGCGACCGCTATCCTGCCGTTTATCATGCGATTGAGGCGCACAGTTTCAGTGCCGGTATTACCCCGCAGAGCACGGAGGCGAAAATTGTCCAGGACGCCGATCGGCTGGAGGCGCTTGGTGCAATTGGTCTGGCCCGCGTCTTTGCGGTCTCCGGGTCGTTGAACAACATCTTGTTTGATGCGGACGATCCCTTTGCTGACCGGCGTAAGCTGGATGACAAGAAATATGCGCTGGACCATTTCCAGTGCAAGCTGTTGCGTTTGCCCGACACGATGCAAACGGACAAAGGCAAAGAGATGGCGGTACACAATGCGCGCTTCCTCGTGCAATTTATGGCGAAGCTGAGCGCTGAACTTCGCGGCGACCCGCTGTCGGTGGATGAGGCGGTTTTAAGGCGCTTTGAGCCACTGGCCTGAAACTGCCCGCATGATTTGTGGTAATCTCTGCAAAATTGTCCGGGCTGGTTGAGGGTATGCCGCAAAATTTATCGAAGGAAAAGAGCCTGTTGTCGCCTCCGGAACATGCCGGGGAAGAGGCACAGGCGCTATTACGCCAGCTGATGGCAATATACGATGTGAAAACGCTGGTGGGCATTTTGCTGACCGTTGGCGATCGTCACTGGAGTCCGGCAATATTAAAGCGCGTGGCGACGGTTGAGCGGGCGGCCAATCGTATTACGGCCAACGAGTATGCTCGTCTGGCAACGCTGCTGCCGCCACCGCCGGCCCATCATCCCCATTATGCTTTCCGCTTCGTCGATCTGTTTGCCGGAATCGGCGGGATTCGCAGCGGCTTTGAGGCGATTGGCGGGCAGTGCGTTTTCACCAGTGAATGGAATAAGCACGCGGTGCGAACCTACAAAGCCAACTGGTACTGCGATCCGAATCAGCACCGTTTCAATGAAGACATCCGTGATGTTACCCTCAGCCATCGCCCGGAGGTGGGCGATGAACACGCGGCTCGGCATATTCGCGAGACGATCCCCGCGCACGATGTGCTGCTGGCGGGCTTTCCTTGTCAGCCTTTTTCGCTGGCCGGGGTATCGAAGAAAAATGCGCTGGGCCGGGCCCACGGTTTCGCCTGTGAAACCCAGGGCACGCTGTTCTTTGATGTGGTCAGAATTATTGCCGCCCGCAGGCCCGCCATCTTCGTACTGGAGAACGTCAAAAACCTCAAAAGCCATGATAAAGGACGGACATTCCGCATTATCATGCAGACGCTGGATGAACTGGGCTATGAGGTCTCCGACGCTGACCACAGCGGCGTCGACGATCCGAAAGTGATCGATGGCCGTCATTTCTTACCCCAACACCGCGAACGTATTGTGCTGGTGGGCTTTCGCCGCGATCTCCAGCTGCACGACGGTTTTACCCTGCGCGATATTTCAAAATTTTACCCGGCCGTGCGGCCGACCTTCGGCGATCTGCTGGAACCGACGGTGGAGGCTAAATTTATTCTGACGCCGGTGCTGTGGAAGTATCTCTATCACTATGCGCGCAAGCATCAGGCGCTGGGCAACGGGTTTGGTTACGGCCTGGTCGATCCGCACAATCCTCAGAGCGTGGCGCGCACGCTGTCCGCGCGCTATTACAAAGACGGCGCCGAGATTCTGGTCGATCGCGGCTGGGACCGCCCGTTGGGTGAACAACACTTCGACGATGCGCAAAATCAGCTTCGTCGTCCGCGCCGGTTGACGCCGCGCGAATGTGCGCGGTTGATGGGGTTTGAAAGCCCGCAGGGCTATCGCTTCCGCATTCCGGTTTCCGATACCCAGGCCTATCGCCAGTTCGGTAATTCGGTGGTGGTGCCGGTGTTTGCGGCGGTCGCGAAATTACTTGCGCCGCGAATCGCGCAGGCCGTGGCGCGGCGTGAATCCGAGGAGCAAGACGGTGGACGTCCACGATAAAGCCACGCGCAGTAAAAACATGCGGGCGATTGGCCAGCGCGATACGGCGATCGAAAAACGGCTGGCCGCGCTGCTCACTCAGGCCGGGTTTACGTTTACTGTTCAGGATGCGACGCTGCCGGGGCGCCCGGATTTTGTCGTGGCAGAGTACCGCTGCGTTATCTTTACTCACGGCTGTTTCTGGCATCACCATCGCTGCTATCTGTTTAAAGTACCCGCGACGCGTACCGAATTCTGGCTGGCTAAAATCGGCAACAACGTCGCGCGCGATAGGCGCGATATCATGCGCTTACAAGAGCAGGGATGGCGGGTGCTGATCGTCTGGGAGTGCGCGCTGCGCGGGCGACTGAAACTCAGCGATGAGGCGCTGACTGAGCGCCTGGAAGAGTGGATCTGCGGCGGCGGTGACCGCGCGCAGATCGACACGCAGGGCATTGGTGAATCAGAGCTTACTTCTCCACCTCACAAGGCGTAACTTCAGCGCGGGCGGGGAACAGGTATTTTCCCAGCGTGACCAGCACAACGGCAAAAATAATCACGCCCAGCGCCAGCCACTCGATGGACGAGAGGCTCTCTCCGGCAAATCCGGTCCCCAGCAGGACCGCCACCACGGGATTGACGTAAGCGTAGCTGGTGGCGACGGCGGGAGTGACGTTACGAATTAAATACATGTAGGCGTTAATGGCGATAAGAGAGCCAAAAATCGCCAGATAGGCAACGGCAAAAATACTGGACCACGACGGCATTTGGCTCAGGGTTTCACCAGTCGCCCAGGAGGCGAGCGCCAGGACGATTCCCGCGGCGAGCATTTCAATCGCGCCGGCCATCATGCCTGTCGGTAGCTCAATTCGGGAACCGTAAACGGAACCAAATGCCCAGCTCATTGAACCGATAAGGATCAACAGCGCCCCCCACGGATTGCCGCTCAGGTTCCCGCCGCTGTTAAGCAGAATGATGCCCGCCAGACCGATAGCAATCCCCAGCCACTCGATCTTGCGAGTGGTAATACCAAAAAACCGGCTAAAGCAGAGCGTGAAGAGCGGGACCGTCGCGACCATCACTGCCGCAATGCCTGAAGGCACATGCTGGTGCTCGGCCAGGGTGACAAAGCCATTTCCCACGGCCAGCAGCAGGATGCCGATCAGTGCCGCATTGAGCAGCGGTCTGAGCGCTGGAAGCGAGTGGCCGGTTGCCAGCAAATAAGCGAGCAGTAGCCCGCCGGCGGAGAGAAAACGGATCCCGGCCATCATCAACGGGGGCCAACTGGCGACGCCAATGGCAATGGCAAAATAGGTCGATCCCCAGATGATATAAAGCGCAAACAGGGCTCCGATTAGGGGCAGAAGCTGGCGGGTAGACATACGTCCTCACGACGGTACAGAGACAGAAAGGGACATACAGTAAACGTGAAAACAACTGCGCTGGCGAGCGCTTTAATCGATCGGTAATTGTTAAATTTATATTGACTCTGTGCATCTCTGGGCGAAAAAGCACTTTTACCTCATACTTAGGCGGACATGACCGCTACGCGTTCAGGCTGCGGCCGGAGCGTCAGGGTGTTTATCCGCAATAAATGAAGGAATACCATTTTGGCAGGAAGTAGTCTTTTAACGCTGTTGGATGATATCGCCACCTTGCTTGACGATATTTCCGTGATGGGAAAACTGGCAGCGAAAAAAACGGCCGGCGTACTGGGAGACGATCTCTCGCTCAATGCCCAGCAGGTGACGGGTGTTCGCGCCAATCGCGAGCTCCCCGTTGTCTGGGGCGTGGCAAAAGGTTCGTTCGTCAATAAAGTGATTTTAGTGCCGCTGGCCTTGCTGATCAGCGCGTTTATTCCTTGGGCGATTACGCCATTGCTGATGCTCGGCGGCGCATTCCTGTGCTACGAAGGCGTTGAGAAAGTGCTGCACAGCCTGCAGGCGCGCAAACACAAGGAAGATCCGCAGGCCCGTCAGCAGCGCCTGGAAGCGCTGGCGGAGCAGGATCCGCTGGCATTCGAACGCGATAAAGTGAAAGGAGCGATACGCACTGACTTTATTCTGTCTGCTGAGATCGTGGCCATTACGTTGGGGATCGTGGCCGATGCGCCGCTGCTCAATCAGATTCTGATTCTCTCGGGGATTGCCATTCTGGTGACCGTCGGGGTGTACGGTCTGGTGGGCATTATCGTGAAGCTGGATGATATGGGCTACTGGCTGGTGAAAAAAAGTAGCGCGCTGGCGCGCTCGGTCGGTAACGGATTGCTGGCGGTTGCGCCGCGTCTGATGAAGCTGCTCTCCATCGTCGGGACCCTGGCGATGTTTCTGGTCGGCGGCGGCATTATCGTACACGGCATCGCGCCCCTTCATCATGCGGTTGAACAATGGGCAGGTGAACAGTCGGCTCTCATCGCCTCGCTGCTGCCGACCGGCGTCAATCTGGTGCTGGGCTTTATCGTCGGCGCGGTGGTGCTGGCTGGCGTGAAGGTCATTACCGGGTTTCGCGCTGCGGCGCAGTAAAATCGGCCGCTGATTATGCAAAATCGTTCCGTGTCGTCTATGGTGAAACAGTTTCTCCCGGATGACGGACTAAAAAATGGTATTGTTGGTCAGTGATGAAGTGAGGCGAAAGAGCGGGGGGCCGCGCATGGTGGTGACGGGCTTCGCCAGCGGAATGGTCGAGTGTTGTTGGTATGACGGTTATGGCGTTAAACACGAGGCGTTCCGCGAAGATGAGTTAGTACGTGGGGAAGGACAGCGACAGCAGCGTGCCTGACCCTCTATCGCGCCCGGCAAAAGCCGGGCGTTTTATCGTTTAACTGCTTGTTTCACCCACAGGCAGCGTGGATGACGTTTGTCGTTTGGATTGTACTGCGAGAGAACAATGGATAAACCACTGTGGGTAAGAAAACTTCGCCGCGTTTCTGGCCCGGGACATGTGGTTAATTATTGCTTTGTCGCAGTACTCTTTTTTTCTACGCTCCTGATCTGGCGCGAAGTGGCGGTGCTGGAAGAGGCGTATGTCACCAACCAGCGCAACAACCTTGAAAACGTCGCCCACGAAATGGACAGTCTGCTGCTGTTCAACATCGACAGAATGGTGTTTTTTCGCAACGGGATGCAGTCGGCGCTTGAAACGCCGCTGGATTTCGAGATTTTGCGCAATGCAGAACAGGAATACATGAGCAAACGCCATGACCCGATCTGGTCCGTAGCGTTACATAACCGGCGTACTCTTCCGGTGTATGGCGTCTCCGATGCCTTTGTCGACAGCCAGAGTATGCTGTCCCGTCACGACGCCCGGACCGGTAATGAACTGATGGCGGCTCTTGAGCTGGGCTATCTCCTGCGTCTGGTCGATGAAAACCGCGGGTTTAACGAAGGGATGCTGTACATTTCGCGCAGCGGTTTTTTTACCGGCACCACATTGCCAAAAAACGCGGTACAGGCCCAGGCGCGCTACACCCATGCGATCGCCGCGCCGTGGTTTACCCGGCAATCGCAGCGGAACAATCCCGGTCGCGGCGTGCTCTGGCAAACCGTTTTTGATGGGCACGAGCAAAACGACGACCCGGTGGTGACGGCCTCCGTTCCCCTTGATTTCCGCCATGACTGGCTCGGCGTGCTGTCGATGGATTTTTCAGTGCGAGAGATGAAGGCGTTTCTGGTCAGCGCCATTAAGGGGGGCCAGGAGGGGGAATACCAGCTGTATGACAGTCGGTTTAACCTGATCGCTTCTTCAGCATCGGGGAATGTCCTGACCCTGTTGTCAGCCCGTGAACAGGCAATGCTTAGCTACGCGTTTTCGCATCAAAACCAGGGCAGTATCCGTTTATTAACGCGCTATATCAGCTGGCAGAAGCTAAACAACTTTGATGGCGTGCTGCTGAGGACCCACACGCTCCAGGAAGGCGTGCGCGGTGCTTTCGGGAGCATTACGATTGCGCTGACGCTGATGTGGCTGTTCTTTACGCTGATGCTGATCATCTCCTGGCAGGTGATTTTGCGGATGGTGCGTAACATGAGCGTTATGCAAAAGTCGCTGGAGTGGCAGGCCTGGCATGATGCGTTAACTCGCCTGTTGAATCGCGGAGCCTTATTTGACAGGGCCATCGCCATCACCAGGGTGTGCGAGCGGACAGCCCGGCCAGTCTCGGTTATCCAGCTCGATCTCGATTACTTTAAGAAGGTTAATGACCAGCACGGACACCAGGCGGGAGACCGCGTACTGTCGCTGGTTGCCAGTACTATTGCGAGCAATATCCGTGAAGGCGATCTGGCTGGCCGCGTCGGCGGGGAAGAGTTCTGTATTGTGATGCCTGACACCACGTTACAGATGGCGACAGCCATCGCCGAACGTATCCGCATCCGCATTTACAACCGTGAAATTCTCCTCTGCAACGACACCAGTTTGCGGATCAGCGCCTCTCTGGGGGTGAGCAGCAGCGATGATTCTGCCGGGTTTAATTTTGAAAGCCTGCAGTCAACGGCCGATCGCCGGCTCTATCTCGCCAAACAAAATGGACGCAACCGAGTGTGCTTTAACGATTTATTCTTGCGTGACGGTATGGGAAAATGAGATTTATCTTAAAAAAGTGCCCGGGGTCAACGCGCGGCCAGAGAAAAACGATCGCCACAAAGCCTTACGCCATCAGCATCCCGGCAGGGCGACAGTAAGTTCATACCATTTCTCAATTATTTTCCTCATGAATAGCTCTTGTCATACAAAATAATTGAGGATAATGTTTCCCGGCAACGGATATCCCGGTGTAACGAATTTTCAAGTGCTTCTTGCATTAGCAAGTTTCATCCCGACTCCTGCGAGTCGGGATTTTTTTCACCTGTACCTGGCTAGCGGTTGATCTCCGTGACGCTAAAGTCATGAATATCGAGTTCAAACGCTTCCGCTAGTTCACACCAGGTGTGATAGTCGCGGCCATCAACGCTGACGTGATGCGGATCGTCCCGCGAACGCCGTATCTCGCTCTCGCTGATTTCATTAATCGCCGCCAGCAGGGCATCAACATCGACATTCACCCCGTGACTTCCTGCATATCCACTACCTTTGGCGGTTTTCATCATGCCTACCTCGCTTGGCTCAGATCGTGCCTCTTTAAGTATAGGCATAAAATCAGAGGGGGTTGGCCGCCATGCCGGACGGTCTATAAAAACGCCACTCGCCGGGCAGGGCGCTGCACAGCGGGCAGTTTTGTTCTACACTGGCTCAAAAATAGAGGAGATAAGTTATGCAGGTGAACGATCGTGTCACGGTGAAGACCGACGGTGGCCCTCGTCGATCGGGTGTAGTTCTGGCAATAGAGTCGTTTAGTGAAGGGACCATGTATCTGGTTGCGCTGGAAGACTATCCGCTGGGGATCTGGTTTTTTAACGAAGCAGGGCATCCGGACGGGATCTTTGTTGAGAGAGAAGATTAGTTCGTGAGGCATCCGAACTGGCGGAGTGCGCCGCCAGTTTTGCCGGCGCCTGGTTCAGCGCAGGTTAACGTGGATACCACTGGTAATGTTTTCCGCCAGGCGAACGATGTGGTAAATCACCTGTTTATTGTGGGTCTGAATTTTCTTTTTAATATTTCCTTTATGCGACGAAACCGTTTTCGCCTTAATGTTCATTTGGCTTGAAATCTGCGTCGTGCTATAGCCCGCCATCCACATTTGCAACATATTCGATTCGGCACGACTGAGCGACAGTGTCGGAATATTGATGCGGGCGTTGCTGTAGTTATCGTATTTAAGGCGATTACCCAGGATTTCATCAAGGTCTTTTGGCGTCAGTGATTTTGAACTAATAAGCAAATTCTTACGTACCAGCAGATAGTGATCAAAATGAATGTTAGCTAACGACATAAAGATAATAAATAACGTCCCGGGATACCGGGAAATGATATGGCGGATAAGCTCATTGCTATCCGGATGATGAATAAAGCAATCTTCATTGATAAATACCACTGCCGGACGCATGAATTCACAGGCCTCTTGCAGGCATTCCACAGAATGTACTTCACTAATGTCGCGCTTCTTTATCCCCCGGCTTGTCAGATACCCGGTCAGTCCCAGTCGGGTAAAGCTGCACAAATCCATGATAATCGTTGACATGACCCATCCTCAATCAACACGTAACGATAATTTATCTCTCGCCGACAAGCACGATGAAATCCATTTAAGTGGGTAATAAAAACCCGGTTCAGCACAGGAACTATGCGGCAGTCTAAACTATTCCGTAATATTGCCCATAATTTGCCAGGAATACTCCCAAAGTAATGTGAGACCGGGTTATGTAAGGGAATTAAAAGCAAAATTGCCTGTTTTTCAGATAATTCGGAAGGCAAATAATAAATATTTTTAGGATTTTCCTTATGTTGGTTGTGTAAATAGTCAGCATATTGTCAGCAGTTCTTCATTCTCGTTATTTAATAATGCGACGGCGAGCGGGATAATTCTTCTCCGGGGGGCAACGGTGGCGTTGTGCGCGCGCGGATGTTGGCAAGTTTGCTGCGGCTCTGCGGGAGGGGTGGCGGGCTTAACGCTTTAATGCCACAATACTTTTTTATCGGTTTGTGGGATGGATGATGAAAAAGATAGTGATTGCCGCTGCGCTGTTTATGCTGGCCGGGTGTGTCCAGGTTGATAATTACGATACCGTCGTCAAAGCGCCAGCGCCAGCCGGGTTAGAGGGATACTGGCAGTCAAAAGGTCCGCAGAGTGAAATGATGAGTCCGGACGCGATTGCCAGCCTGATCGTGACGAAAAATGGCGACACCCTGGATTGTCGTCAGTGGCAGCGCGTCATCGCCACGCCGGGTAAATTAATGCAGCGCGATGATCAGGTCTACAACGTCACCTCCAGGCTTGAGGTTTACCCTGTTGAGCGCTCAGGCAACACGCTGCAATACGATCGCATGACCCTGACTCGCGTTGACCGCCTGACCGCCGAGTGCGAGCAGGCGTGGAAAAAAACCGCTGCCGGGAAAAGCGTGCACTAATGCAGGGCGGGCTGAATCGACGTTCAGCCCGCGTGCTTTCAAGGACTACAGCACCTCTTCGATGACCCAGACGCTGACGCTTGCGCCGTTGCAGGTGAAGGTGCCGTTGCCTTCGTCGTCGGTTTCCACCACCTCCTGACGATTGCCGAGAAAATCCTTCCAGCGCTTATTGCCATAGTTGGCACCCAGCGCCAGCAGCTTCTCTCCCTCATCGCCGTTAGACAATACAACGACGCACCCCGGATCCTCATCGGTGCCGCTGCGGCTAAAGGCAATGCAGTTGGGATGATCGAACCACAGCGTCTGGACGCCGTGGGCGAAACGCTGGCGGGCGTCAATCAGCTCATGCAGCTGTTCAATAACCGGCATCTCGATGGCATAGGTCTGGCCATCGCCGCCGGTATCTTCATAGCTGGCGCCGAAGAGGTCGGCATAAAAAACCGAGGGGACGCCGTTTTCGCGCAGCAGAATGAGCGCATAGGCCAGCGGTTTGAACCACGGCTCAACGGGGGCTTCCAGCGCCTGCAAGGGTTGAGTGTCATGGTTGGTCACCAGCGTGACGGCATGAAACGGATCGGTTTCAACCAGCGTGCCGCTAAAAATCTGACTCATATCGTAGTCGCGACCCTGGCGTGACGCTTCGTGAAACTTCATCTGCAACGGGGCGTCAAACAGCATCGTTTTACCGTCGACGCGCTCGATATATTGCTGGAGCTTATCCACCTCGTGTGACCAGTACTCCGCCACGATAAACAGCGGCTTTGTCGCCACTTGCTGGACGTGGTCGATCCACGCTTTATAAAACCACGCGGGAATATGTTTCACCGCATCGAGACGGAAACCGTCGCAGCCGGTTTGCTCCATAACCCAGCGAGCCCAGTACTTCAGCTCTTCGGCGACCGCATGATTGCGGAAGTCAATATTCTCGCCCATCAGGTAATCGAAATTACCCATTTCATCATCGACCTGATCGCTCCAGCCTTCGCCGGTATAGTCGTTCACAATTTTAAAAACGCCGTCCTCGTCGGGATTTTCGATGTGATCGACGCCGCTGAAACATTTGTAGTCCCAGATAAACTGAGAATACTGCCCGCCCCGGACCGGGAAGGTGTAGCGTGTCCACGCCTCGCACTCGATAATCTCCTCGGCGATTTGCATCCGGTCCTGCTCATCGACGCGCTGCACGCGAACCGGTTCTTTTTCATCTGCGCCCATTTTGTGGTTGACCACCACATCAAGCAGGACCGCAATATCGTGCTGGCGCAGGGCCGCAATGGCGGCAAGCAGCTGTGCTTTATCACCATATTTCGTGGCAACAGAGCCTTTTTGCTCGAACTCGCCGAGGTCAAACAGATCGTAACTATCGTAGCCGACGGAGTATCCGCCGGACGCGCCTTTGTAAGCCGGCGGTAGCCAAACCATGTTAATGCCAATTTCATTCAGGTTCGGAGCCAGGGCTTCGACTTCGCGCCACAACTCGCCGCCGGCGGGGTAATACCAGTGAAAGCACTGCAGTAACGTGGGGTTTTTCATCTTCCATGCTCCAGACGTCATCAAGCTGACCTTTGCAGTATGAGATATATCCAGCAAATTCGATGAATTTTGGTGCTCTTTTCGCTATGTCTTAAATCGCTGCGTATATAATGTTTCGCTATAAGTTGTAGCGTATAGGTGTTGGTGGGCGACGCTAAACGCCTTACACTACGGGAAAATCTCATTTATCAGGGGCATCTATGAAATTAGCACTTCTGGGTCGTCAGGCGCTGATGGGCGCGATGGCTGTAGTTTTAATGGCTGGCGTCAGCGCAAAATCGTTTGCGGCGGAAAATCTGCTGGGGCAGATTAAAGAGCGCGGGACGCTGCGCGTAGGCCTGGAAGGAACCTATCCGCCGTTTAGCTATCAGGGCGACGACGGTAAGCTGACCGGCTTCGAGGTCGATTTTGCCAATGAGCTGGCGAAACATCTGGGCGTGAAGGCCGATCTGAAACCGACCAAATGGGACGGCATGCTGGCTTCCCTCGATTCTAAACGTATTGACGTGGTGATTAACCAGGTCACCATTTCCGACCAGCGTAAGCAAAAGTATGACTTCTCTACCCCTTATACGGTGTCGGGTATCCAGGCGCTGGTGAAAAAAGGCAACGAAGGCATTATCAAAACACCTGCTGACCTGAAAGGCAAAAAAGTCGGCGTCGGTCTCGGGACTAACTACGAAGAGTGGCTGCGCCAGAACGTTCAGGGCGTAGATATCCGTACCTATGATGATGACCCGACGAAATATCAGGATCTGCGCGTGGGTCGTATTGACGCGATTCTGGTCGATCGCCTGGCGGCGCTGGATCTGGTGAAGAAAACCGGCAATACCCTGGCGGTGACCGGCGAAGCGTTTTCTCGTCAGGAGTCTGGCGTGGCGCTGCGTAAAGGCAACGAAGACCTGCTGAAAGCGATTGATGGCGCCATTGCCGATATGCAAAAAGATGGCAGCCTGAAAGCGCTGTCGGAAAAATGGTTTGGCGCTGACGTGACGAAGTAACGGCTGGCGGTGAAAAAAGGCGCTATTGATAGCGCCTTTTTTTATTTCGTACGCCAGTGTGTGCATAATAAAGATAATTCAGTCAGGAGGTACCATGTCACTGCAAAATTTAACGCTCTTCCCGCGCCTGGAATTGATTGGCGCGCCGACGCCGCTGGAATATCTACCGCGTCTGTCCGATCATCTGGGGCGCGAGATTTTTATTAAACGCGACGACGTGACCCCGCTGGCGATGGGCGGCAATAAGCTGCGTAAGCTGGAGTTCCTGGCGGCAGATGCGCTGCGTGAAGGGGCGGATACCTTAATCACCGCCGGCGCGATTCAGTCGAACCACGTCCGTCAAACGGCGGCGGTGGCCGCGAAACTGGGTCTGCACTGCGTTGCGCTGCTGGAAAACCCCATTGGCACCCGCGCCGAGAACTATTTGACCAACGGTAACCGCCTGCTGCTTGATCTGTTTAATACCCAGGTGGAGATGTGTGATGCGCTGACTCAGCCCAATGTTCAGCTCGAAGAACTGGCAACCCGCATCGAAGCGCAGGGCTATCGGCCCTATGTCATTCCGGTGGGGGGCTCAAACGCGCTTGGCGCGCTGGGCTATGTGGAAAGCGCCCTCGAAATCGCCCAGCAGTGCGAAGGCGCCGTTGAGCTCTCTTCCATCGTGGTCGCCTCCGGCAGCGCGGGGACTCATGCCGGGCTGGCCGTAGGACTGGAACAGCTGATGCCAGGGGCCGAGCTGATTGGCGTCACCGTATCACGCAAGGCGGCGGATCAGTTGCCGAAAGTCGTTGCGCTTCAGCAGGCGGTGGCGAACAGCCTGGAGCTACAGGCCACGGCCAGGATTCAGCTGTGGGATGACTATTTTGCGCCAGGATATGGCACGCCGAACGACGAAGGAATGGAGGCCGTGAAGCTGCTGGCGCAGCTGGAAGGCATTCTGTTGGATCCGGTTTATACCGGTAAAGCGATGGCCGGGTTGATCGACGGCATTAATCAGAAGCGCTTTAAGGATGAAGGGCCGATTTTATTTATCCACACGGGTGGAGCGCCGGCGCTGTTTGCCTATCATCCCCATATCTAAAGCAGAACATACAGAATGCAAGAGAGTATCCAACTGGTTATTGATTCCGCGCCCTTTCTGCTCAAAGGCGCGGTGTTTACGTTACAGCTGAGCATCGGCGGTATGTTCTTTGGCCTGGTGCTGGGCTTTATCCTCGCACTGATGCGCATGTCGCCTCTGTGGCCGGTGAAATGGCTGGCGAGAATGTATATCTCCATCTTCCGCGGTACCCCGCTGATTGCCCAGCTGTTTATGATCTATTACGGTCTGCCGCAGTTTGGCATTGAGCTTGACCCCATTCCGGCGGCGATGATCGGCCTGTCGCTGAATACCGCAGCGTACGCTGCGGAAACGCTGCGTGCGGCGATTGCCTCGATTGACAAAGGGCAGTGGGAAGCGGCGGCCAGTATCGGTATGACGCCGTGGCAGACCCTGCGCCGGGCGATTTTGCCGCAGGCTGCGCGGGTGGCGCTGCCGCCGCTCTCCAATAGTTTTATCAGTCTGGTAAAAGATACCTCTCTGGCGGCCACCATTCAGGTTCCGGAGCTGTTCCGTCAGGCGCAGCTGATTACCTCGCGCACCCTGGAAGTGTTCACCATGTATCTGGCCGCATCGCTGATTTACTGGGTGATGGCGACGGTGCTGTCCTCGCTGCAAAACTATTTTGAAAACCAGCTGAATCGCCAGGAGCGTGATCCAAAATGAGTGCCATTGAAGTCAAAAACCTGGTGAAAAAATTCCACGGCCAGACGGTACTGCACGGTATCGACCTCAATGTGCAGGCGGGGGAAGTGGTGGCGATCATCGGCCCCAGCGGGTCCGGTAAAACAACGCTGCTGCGCAGTATTAACCTGCTGGAACAGCCGGAAAGCGGAACCATCCGGGTGGGCGATGTGACCATTGATACCGCGCGCAGTTTCAGCCAGCAAAAAGGGTTGATTCGCCGCCTGCGTCAGCATGTGGGCTTCGTGTTCCAGAATTTCAACCTGTTCCCGCATCGCACGGTACTGGAAAACATCATTGAAGGGCCGGTTATCGTTAAGGGTGAGGATAAAAACGAATCCATGGTTCGCGCCCGGGAACTGTTGGCGAAAGTGGGGCTGAGCGGCAAAGAAAACAGCTATCCTCGTCGCCTGTCCGGTGGTCAGCAGCAGCGTGTGGCCATTGCGCGGGCGCTGGCGATGCGCCCGGATGTGATTCTGTTTGACGAGCCGACGTCGGCTCTCGATCCTGAGCTGGTTGGCGAGGTGCTGAACACCATTCGTCAGCTGGCGCAGGAGAAGCGCACGATGGTCATCGTGACTCATGAAATGAGCTTTGCCCGCGATGTTGCGGACCGCGCAATTTTTATGGACCAGGGGCGTATCGTCGAACAGGGTGAGGCGAAAGCGCTGTTTGCCAACCCGCAGCAGCCGCGCACCCGCCAGTTCCTTGAAAAATTTCTGATGCAGTAATGTTTACCCGCTCGCGGCGGCCGTCCCCAGCGGTGAGGACGGCCGCGACCAGAGCACCGGTAGCGGCAGCGGTTTATCCGCCTGGCGCCACTGTTGACCGGCGGCGGCAATCCCGCAGGCCATCTGCACCAGGCTGTCAAAACCGCGGCGGTTGCGCCATGGGCCGCTCCATCCCCAGGCATTCAGCGAGACATCGACCAGTCCTGGCCTGAGCTGCGCCCGCGTCTCGCTATCTAATCCCAGGGCGTCCAGCGCATCGGCACGGTAACCGTGTACGAGAACGTCAGCCTGACAGAGCAAATCTATTAAATATTGCTTATCGTTGGCCGTTTTTATATTCAGCCGTGCGCAGCGCTTGCCGGGCGTGATTTCTTCTTCGAGCGTCGGCTCATGCCAGTCTGGCGGATCGAGTCGCAGCACCTGCGCACCGGGACCGGCGAGCAGACGTGTGGCTACCGGTCCGGCAATAATCCGCGTCAGATCGAGCACCCGAATGCCGGGCAGCGGCCTGCTGCGAGGCAGACGCCTGTCGACGGGATAGCGACGGAGAATCGGTGACGGCAAAGCAGGAACGCAGCGCCCCCGGCTGGGTAAATTCGATTTCCGGGGCCGGAAGGGAACTAAAGGCTTGCCATAGAAGGGAATATATCGTGGTCAGCGAAAAAGGCTCCGACATACTTTTCTCCTGTCACGGGTGAAGAGCGCCAGTCATGATCTAATAAGTGCGATGTATACGATATTTTATACATATAAATAAGATTTATGTGTTAGTTTTCTGTATTTCTAATAATGATTATTACTCAGGAGTTATTTGGTCGGTTATGAGGGACAATGATTTTTTCAGCTGGCGGCGGGAAATGCTGCAACAATTTCAGTCAATCACCGCGGGAGGGGATGTTTATAATCTCCTGCAACAACAAACAGAAGGGCTGGAATATGACTATTTTGCGCTTTGCGTACGCCATCCCGTGCCGTTTACCCGGCCGAGGATTACGCTGCAATCGACCTATCCGCAAGCATGGATGACACACTACCAGGCTGAGAATTATTTTGCTATCGATCCGGTATTGCGCCCTGAAAACTTTCTTCGCGGCCATCTGCCGTGGGATGACGGGCTCTTTCGCGATACGCCGGAATTGTGGGATAGCGCGCGCGATCACGGGTTGAACAAGGGGGTTACCCAGTGTCTGATCTTGCCTAATCATGCTCAGGGTTTTTTGTCCGTTTCCGGCCAAAACCATAGCGCAGGGCCTTTTCATGAAGACGAGCAGGAGATGCGCTTAAGAACGCTGATTGAGTTGAGTCTGTTGACATTATTGCGTCTGGAAGATGCGATGGTCATGCCGCCGGAAATGAAGTTTAGGCTGTGTCCCTTAATCGTCTGAGCTATAGTAACCATCTGTTTCTACAACATATTGAACTATGGCCCGCTACGACCTTCCCGATGAAGCATGGGATATCATCCAGCCTTTACTGCCCGCTCAACCTGCAACACCACGGGCCGGACGCCCATGGGCGGAGCATCGTATGATCATCAATGGCATGTTCTGGGTGTTGTGCTCTGGTGCCCCATGGCGTGATTTACCTGAACGATACGGCCCATGGAAAACCGTATATAACCGCTTTAACCGGTGGTCTAAGTCGGGTGTGATTAATATTATTTTCAACAGGTTGCTTTCTTCTCTTGATGCTCACGGCCTCGTTGACTGGTCAGCTACTGCGCTGGATGGCAGCAATATCCGGGCACTCAGGTGCGCCGCCGGCGCGCAAAAAAACATCCCGATATCGCCGGAGATCATGGGCTGGGTCGCTCTCGCGGTGGTTTTGGCACCAAAATCCATATGGCGACGGATGCAGGCGGTCTCCCGTTAAATATCGTGCTGAGTCCCGGACAGGCTCACGAAAGCCAGTTCGCATTACGCCTTCTGGACGGAATTGGTGTTCAGCGCCAGAACGGCAGCATGAAACGTCGTGGTTATGCGGTGCTGGCTGACAAAGCCTACTCAGGACATGCGCTTCGCAATGAGCTGAAACGAAAAGGGATAAAAGTGGTTATCCCGCGGAAATCTAATGAAAAAATGGCAGCAGATGGTCGTTCACAGCTTGATCGTGATGCTTATCGTAATCGCAACGTTGTTGAGCGGTGTTTTGGCTGTCTGAAAGAATACCGTCGCATTGCCACGCGTTACGACAAAACGGCGAGGAATTATCTGGCGATGGTGAAACTGGGTTGCATTAGACTGTTTTACAAAAAATTATGCAATTAAAGGACACAGCCTAGTCGTCGCGAACTGGAAATATTGAAATGGACGGCAGAGGGAAAAACATCGGCTGAAGTGGCGATTATTCTCTCCATTTCAGAAAATACGGTTAATTTCCATCAAAAAAATATGCAACGCAAATTCAATGCGCCAAATAAAACGCAAATCGCCTGTTACGCGGTGGCGACCGGTTTAATTTGAGCGGGCAGGACGTTCTGCGTGTCAGACGTAGGGACCGGCTGTGCTGAATTCACAGCCGGTTGACTGTTACTGGCGGTAAGCCTGTTTAATTTGCTTAACGGTGCTGGAGAATACGGCAGCCTGAGCCTCATCTTCCATCTGCGTGATCTGTTTTTCCATTTTAATAATCACCCGACCCGCATCCGCCTGGCCCATTGCCTGGAGCATCAGCGTCAGCAGCGTTTTCAGGCAGGTCACTTCCTGCGCCAGTTCTTGATTATTTTCTGCAGTGGAAAAATCTGGAGTGCTCATCGATATCCTCGTTTGCTATCGGCGCTTTTGCGCAATACTAAATGTTAAGGCGACGCAGTATACCACAAGCGACGAGAAAAAAAGGAGCGCGTGATTTATGTTCTCTCATCAGAGGTGCTGGCGGATTAATTGTCTGAATAATACGTACTCTGCACTCGCGTCGCCGGTTAATTTTGCGCTGCTGTTTTTCATAGTTAATTATTGTTACATCTTTAGTTTCGTATTTAGCCATGTGCTATCGCCGCGCCAAGCGGATGTTTTTGTAGGGCAAATGTTAAAAATGAAGCGTAATACAACTTACTGTTATCTATAAGTTTCCAGTTGCTGTGCAGACAGATTGACATATCCGGGAAAGAAACTTTCCGTAGGGCATTTTTTTGGCTTTTAAAGTGACGATAAAACCCGGTAATATGTATGAGATAAGCTATCCGTAGCGTTGTCCCTAATTCTGGAGATTATTCCTTTGATCAACGTCCTTCTTGTTGATGACCACGAGCTAGGGAAGGTGCGAACAAGTTCCTGATATGAGATCATCATATTCATCCGGAGCGCATCCCAGAGGGACATCATGAGCCATCAACTCACCTTCGCCGATAGTGAATTCAGCACTAAGCGCCGTCAGACCCGAAAAGAGATTTTCCTCTCCCGCATGGAGCAGATTCTGCCATGGCAGAATATGACCGCTGTCATCGAGCCGTTTTATCCCAAGGCGGGCAATGGCCGACGGCCCTATCCGCTGGAGACCATGCTGCGTATTCACTGCATGCAGCATTGGTACAACCTGAGCGACGGTGCCATGGAAGATGCCCTGTACGAAATCGCCTCCATGCGCCTGTTTGCCCGATTATCCCTGGATAGCGCCCTGCCGGATCGCACCACCATCATGAATTTCCGCCACCTGCTCGAGCAGCATCAACTGGCCCGTCAATTGTTCAAGACCATCAATCGCTGGCTGGCCGAAGCAGGCGTCATGATGACCCAAGGCACTTTGGTGGATGCCACCATCATTGAGGCACCCAGCTCTACCAAGAACAAAGAGCAGCAACGCGATCCGGAGATGCATCAGACCAAGAAAGGCAATCAGTGGCACTTTGGCATGAAGGCCCACATTGGTGTCGATGCCAAGAGTGGCCTGACCCACAGCCTAGTCACCACCGCGGCCAACGAGCATGACCTCAATCAGCTGGGTAATCTGCTTCATGGAGAGGAGCAATTTGTCTCAGCCGATGCCGGCTACCAAGGAGCGCCACAGCGCGAGGAGCTGGCCGAGGTGGATGTGGACTGGCTGATCGCCGAGCGTCCCGGCAGGGTAAAAACCTTGAAGCAGCATCCGCGCAAGAACAAAACGGCCATCAACATCGAATACATGAAAGCCAGCATCCGTGCCAAGGTGGAGCACCCGTTTCGCATCATCAAGCGGCAGTTCGGCTTCGTGAAAGCCAGATACAGGGGGCTGCTGAAAAACGATAACCAACTGGCGATGTTATTCACCCTGGCCAACCTGTTTCGGGTGGACCAAATGATACGTCAGTGGGAGAGATCTCAGTAAAAACCGGAAATAACGCCAGAAATGGTGGAAAAAATAGCCTAAATAGGCTGATTCGATGTGTTTGCGGGAAAAAAATCGGCCCAGATCCGCGAAATTTTAATCAGCGAGTCAGCTTGGGAAGAAATGACCTGCTTATTCGCACCTTCCCTAGTGCGCGCAGGGATACGACGCATTCTGGAAGATATAAAAGGGATTAAAGTTGTCGGTGAGTCCTGCTGCGGCGAGGATGCCGTGAAATGGTGTCGCGCCAATTCCGTTGATGTTGTTCTGATGGACATGAACATGCCGGGGATTGGCGGTCTGGAAGCCACGCGCAAGATTGCGCGTTCCATTGTCGACACCAAAGTGATTATGCTCACCGTGCATACTGAAAACCCGCTGCCGGCAAAAGTGATGCAGGCTGGCGCCGCAGGCTATCTGAGTAAAGGTGCTGCGCCGCAGGAAGTGGTGAATGCCATTCGCTGCGTGGCGTCCGGCCAACGCTATATTGCTTCCGATATCGCCCAGCAAATGGCGCTTAGTCAGATTGAACCGGAAAAGACCGAATCGCCTTTTGCCAGTTTGTCTGAACGCGAATTGCAGATTATGCTGATGATCACCAGGGGTCAGAAGGTGAATGAGATCTCAGAGCAGTTAAACCTGAGCCCCAAAACCGTGAACAGCTATCGCTACCGGATGTTCAGTAAATTAAACATCCACGGTGACGTCGAGTTGACCCACCTGGCCATTCGTCATGGTCTGTGCAATGCGGAGTCGTTAGCAAGTCAGTGAGTGATGTTTTTGACGCAAAAGCTTTCCTGAAAACGGTAACCAGCCAGCCGGGCGTCTATCGCATGTATGATGCTGGCGGTACCGTCATCTACGTTGGCAAAGCAAAAGATCTGAAAAAAAGGCTGAGCAGCTATTTTCGGAGCAACCTGGCTTCGCGTAAAACCGAAGCGCTGGTGGCACTGATTGCGCAAATCGATGTGACCGTAACCCATACGGAAACGGAAGCGCTGCTGCTGGAGCACAACTACATCAAGCTGTATCAGCCGCGTTATAACGTGCTGCTGCGCGATGACAAATCCTATCCCTTTATTTTCCTTAGCGGCGATACCCACCCGCGTCTGGCCATGCACCGCGGTGCGAAACACGCCAGGGGCGAGTATTTCGGTCCTTTCCCGAATGGTTATGCGGTTCGCGAGACGCTTGCGCTGCTGCAAAAAATTTTCCCTGTGCGCCAGTGCGAGAATAGCGTGTACCGTAACCGGTCGCGTCCGTGCCTGCAGTATCAGATTGGTCGCTGCCTGGGGCCCTGTGTGTCAGGGCTGGTGAGCGAAGAGGAGTACGCGCAGCAGGTGGAATATGTGCGGCTGTTCCTCGCGGGCAAAGATGATCAGGTGCTGACGCAGCTTATTGCCCGGATGGAGAAAGCCAGCCAGGCGCTGGAGTTTGAAGAGGCCGCGCGCATTCGCGATCAGATTCAGGCCGTACGCCGGGTGACCGAGAAACAGTTCGTCTCGAATACCGGCGATGACCTCGACGTTATCGGCGTCGCCTTTGATGCAGGCATGGCCTGCGTCCACGTGCTGTTTATCCGTCAGGGGAAAGTCCTCGGCAGCCGCAGCTATTTCCCGAAAGTGCCCGGCGGTACGGAACTCGGCGAAGTGGTGGAAACGTTTGTCGGCCAGTTCTACCTGCAGGGCAGCCAGATGCGTACCCTGCCGGGAGAGATTCTGCTCGATTTTAATCTTGGCGATAAAACCTTGCTGGCGGATTCGCTCTCCGAACTGGCGGGGCGTCGGGTGAACGTCCAGACGAAACCGCGCGGCGACCGCGCTCGCTATCTGAAGCTGGCGCGAACCAATGCGGCAACGGCGCTGACGACCCGGCTTTCCCAGCAGTCGACTATCCAGCAACGTCTACAGGCCCTGGCTAGCGTACTTAAACTGCCGACCGTTAAACGCATGGAATGCTTTGATATCAGCCATACGATGGGTGAACAAACGGTGGCTTCCTGTGTGGTGTTCGACAGTAACGGGCCGCTGCGCGCCGAGTATCGACGCTATAATATTACCGGCATTACGCCGGGCGATGATTATGCGGCGATGAATCAGGTTCTGCGCCGCCGCTACGGTAAGGCGATAGAAGAGAACAAGATTCCTGACGTTATCCTGATAGACGGCGGTAAAGGCCAGCTTGGACAGGCGAAAAGCGTTTTTGCCGGGCTGGATGTGCCATGGGATAAACAGCATCCTCTCTTATTGGGGGTGGCAAAAGGTAGCGATCGTAAAGCCGGGCTGGAAACGTTATTCTTCGAACCAGAAGGCGAGGGGTTTAACCTGCCGCCTGATTCGCCTGCGCTGCACGTTATTCAACATATTCGCGATGAATCCCACGATCATGCCATTGCCGGGCATCGTAAAAAACGGGCAAAAGTGAAAAGCACCAGTTCACTGGAGACTATCGAAGGGGTAGGGCCGAAACGCCGCCAGATGCTGCTGAAGTATATGGGCGGACTGCAAGGGTTACAGCAGGCCAGCGTCGAGGAGATAGCCAAAGTACCGGGGATATCTCACGGTCTGGCAGAAAAGATCTTCTACTCGTTGAAACATTAGGGGCTCTGTAGCAACATAGGGCTAATTTTTACTTCTAACAGATAGTTACCTGTCACTATGCAATTTAATATCCCTACATTGCTTACTCTGTTTCGCGTCATCCTGATACCGTTCTTTGTGCTGGCGTTTTATCTGCCTTTCGTCTGGGCGCCTTTTGCCTGCGCCCTGATCTTTTTTATCGCTGCCGTTACCGACTGGTTTGATGGTTATCTGGCCCGCCGCTGGAATCAGAGCACGCGTTTCGGCGCCTTCCTTGACCCGGTTGCCGATAAAGTGATGGTGGCGATTGCGATGGTGCTGGTGGTTGAGCACTATCACACCTGGTGGGTAACCCTGCCGGCGGCGACCATGATCGCTCGTGAAATTATTATTTCTGCGCTGCGTGAGTGGATGGCCGAACTGGGTAAACGCAGCAGCGTGGCGGTATCCTGGATCGGGAAAGTCAAAACGACCGCGCAGATGACGGCGCTGGTGTGGATGTTGTGGCGGCCAAACGCGTGGGTCGAGTGGGCCGGAATCGCCCTGTTCCTCGTGGCGGCGGTGCTGACGCTGTGGTCTATGCTGCAGTATTTGAACGCCGCGCGCGGAGATTTGCTTGAACAGTGATCGTTTCGCCGCAAATTTCAGCAAACGACACAGGGATTTAAAAAATATCGTTGACTCATTTCGCCAGGTAAGTAGAATGCATCGCATCGAACGGCAGCACAGCTTGCCAGACGATAACAAAATCAAGTGATTAGCAAATTTGCTTGGTGATGCGGGAATAGCTCAGTTGGTAGAGCACGACCTTGCCAAGGTCGGGGTCGCGAGTTCGAGTCTCGTTTCCCGCTCCAGATTAAAAACATCGGCAGCTGCGGGTGTTTAAGCATTAAGGCGCGTTAGCAAAGCGGTTATGTAGCGGATTGCAAATCCGTCTAGTCCGGTTCGACTCCGGAACGCGCCTCCAATTTACATCCCGAGCCCGGATGGTGGAATCGGTAGACACAAGGGATTTAAAATCCCTCGGCCATAGGCTGTACGAGTTCAAGTCTCGTTCCGGGTACCATTGGGATAAAAGCAGAATAATCAAAGCAATAAGCAGTGTCGTGAAACCACCTACGGGTGGTTTTTTCATTTCTGAAACCTCCCCCTGCCTCATATTTGTCGCGTCGAACGGTCCACCGACTGGCGCAACGAGCGCCATTATTTGCTCATCGCGGGCTGTCTCCCGCTGACGTCATAGCGGGACAATTTTACGCCGGGCGAAAATCCCGGTGAGCCGTCCGCTTAAGCTGATATCATCAACGCCTCTGTTCCTCGAAAAAGGTATTCATATGCTGCATTCTGGCCTGCCGGAGAAGCGCAGAATCTTCATCGGCGATATCCACGGTCAGTACCGCAAGCTCTGCGCACTGCTGGAACACCTTGATACTCTGTACCAACGGGATGATCGTATACTGATCTTTGTCGGCGATCTGATTGATAATCAGCCTGGGGCGCAGATCAACCACCTGGCGGTGCTGGAGCGGGTGAGGGCGGAAGTGGCGTCGGGGCATGCGATATGTCTGATGGGCAATCATGAATTTAACGCCGTTGGCTGGGCAATGCGCCATCCGCTTAGCGCTCAGCCGCTGCGACCGCATTCGCAGAATAATCGCCGTCAGCATCAGGCGTTTCTGGCCGATGTCGTCGAAGACACGCCTTCGCATAATTTCTGGATCGACTGGTTTAAAACGCTGCCGCTGTTTGTTGATTATGGCGATATTCGGGCGGTACATGCCTGTTGGGAAGAGCAGACCATGACCCGCCTGCGGCCGTGGCTGGATGAACAGAATCGATTGAAACCCGAAAGCTGGGTCGATGCTTTTAATAAACAGCATCCGCTGTTCCGGATGATCGAGACCGTGCTTAAAGGACCGGAGCTGTCATTACCTGCGGGTTTTAGTTTCGTCGATAAGACGGGCGTTGAGCGCCGCCATATTCGTGTACGCTGGTGGCGGGATGATGCAAAAACCTATCGTCAGATAGCCCAGGTTCAGCCGGAAATGGTTAGCCGGATTCCGGATATACCCCTTTCACGGACCCTTCTCGACAGAACAGATGTTCCGGTGGTGATCGGTCACTACACCTTATCCGGCGAACCTCACACCTTGAGCGATCGTGTTGTCTGCGTCGATTACAACGCGGCAAAAGCCGATAACCCGCTTTGCGCCTGGATTCAGGAACCGGGCCGGCTACCCGCGGTGGCTGGGTCGTTTGTCCGCGAGCCCGCCTTCCGCCGCTGTGCTGGCTAGCAGCGGTATTCAGCGTTCCCTCCCATTTTTCTCAGGCGCGGCACGGTCAAACTGCGGTAAAATAGCGCTCCGGTTCGCCGGAATACTATCCTTTGGGAACGGAATGCCGTTATGGCAATAAAAACAATTTAAATGAGGGATCTTATGGCTACATTGCTTGAAAGCTACGGTGATTGCTTGCGCAAATACGCCACCTTTCGCGGGCGTTCGGCGCGCAAGGAGTATGTGGTTTTTACCGTCGCCAACTTTGTGCTTTCGGCCGTACTGGGATTGATTCCGATCGTGGGTGGCCTGTTTAGTCTGATAATCATTATCCCCGGTATCGCGGTTGCGGTGCGTCGTCTGCACGATTTGAACAAATCAGGCTGGTGGCTGCTGTCACCGTATGCTCTTCTGCTGGTTGGCTTGATCGGTATTATCGCCACCGTTGAAAGCGGCGAGGCGGCTGTCTGGGTATGGATAGCGGCGGCGGGAGGCATAGCGGCGCTGGCGCTGTCTGTCTGGCTACTGTTTGCCCGCGGCACCGACGGAGCGAATCGCTATGGCGACATCCAGCAAGAGAGCGAATACAGCTCGCTCGCTGCCCGGCAGAGCGCGCCGCTCTCTTCCGCCGATGATGTCCGGGAACGCCTCGCGCAGGCGAAAAAAATGTTTGCTGACGGAACCATCACCGAGAGCGAATACGAAACGATGCGCGCCAGCATCATTAAAGACATTTAACGCTTGCTGAATACGCTGCCGGGTAGTTTTCTCCCGGCATTTCCGCTACTGTATGCGCCATTTTTCTACCACGACGAGCCCGTTTATGAAAACCGGACCCCTGAACGAAAGCGAACTTGAATGGCTGGACGATATCCTGTCGAAATATGCCGCCGAGGGCGCCATCCTTGATGTCTCAGAGCTTGACGGCCTGCTGACGGCCATCCTCTCCGGTCCGAAAGAGATTGAACCGGCTCAATGGCTGCTGGCCATCTGGGGCGGAGCGGACAATGTGCCGCGCTGGGCGAATGACCGCGAGCGTGACCACTTCGTTAACCTGACTCTGCAGCACATGAGCGATGTTGCCGAGCGTCTGGACGAATATCCCGATCAGTTTGAACCGCTGTTTGGAACCCGCGAAGAGGAAGGTCAGGAGCTGACGATTGTTGAGGAGTGGTGCTTCGGCTACATGCGCGGCGTCACTCTCGGGAACTGGCCTGCACTGCCGGAAGAGCCGCAGACGGCGCTGGACAGCATTGCTTTACACGGCACGGAAGCGCAGTTCACGGCGGTTGAGGCGCTCTCTGTCGATGAGTTTATCGCCAGCGTGGACCGTATCCGCCCGGCAGCGCTCTCGTTGTACCAATACTGGACCGAGCATGCTGAGCCGGACGTCGTGCCGCAACCGATCCGCAATGAAGTCAAGGTCGGGCGTAACGATCCCTGTCCCTGTGGCAGCGGTAAAAAATATAAGCAGTGTTGCTTAGCGAAATAACAAAGGGGCCTGATGGCCCCTTTGTTTATCCTACCGCCGGCAACAGACCCGCGACGATGCAAAACTGAATAGCGACAATCGTGATACCGCACAGCAGAACCAGCCACAGCGCCGGTGTTCCCCCTGCGAGCCGCCAGGGAGCGTCAGGGTGCTGTTTTCGACTCCGCATCGCCAGCAGCGAGGGCAGGATGAGCGCCAGCACCGCCAGCGCGACGCCGGCATAGCCCAGCGCCATCACGAAACCGCGCGGATAAAACAGGGCAAACGCCAGCGGCGGGAGGAAAGTGATTGCTCCGCTTTGCAGACGACCGACGGGGCTGTTTTTGCGCTGAAACAGGTCTGCCAGATAATCAAACAGCCCAAGCGCTACGCCGAGGAACGAGGTGGCCAGCGCGAGGTCGGCGAAGAGATGCACCGCCAGTTCAACGTGCGGCGACGCCACGACTTCGCGCAGCGCGTCCAGCAGTCCGTTCAGCCCGGCATTTTGCGCCAGCAGCGCGGTGAAGGCGGGTGAGTCAATACTGCCGAGCGTCGCCAGCTGCCAGAAAATATAGGCCACCAGCGGGATAAAGCTGCCGATGATAAAGACCCGACGCAGCTTGCGAATATCGCCGTTGAGATAGCTGACGATGCTCGGCACGCTGCCGTGAAAACCGAAAGAGGTAAAAATCACCGGGATTGCCGACAGCGCCAGACCTTGCTGGAGCGGGAGCGTCAGCAGGTTGATCCGGTGAATATGCGGCAACAACAGTGCCAGCATAATGGCGAGAAAAATGATCTTGGCGCTAAACAGGAAACGGTTAAACAGATCGACCAGCGATGTGCCGAGGCAGACTACCGCGCCGCCGACGGCGGTAAACAGCAGCACGCCGCCCGCAGGAGGCAGCGACCAGTCCAGCCACTGGTTAAGGCTGGAGGCCAGCAATTCGCCCGCGCCGCTGATGTAGGCAGCGGTCAGCGCATACATCAGAAATAACATGCAGATACCGGTCAGCCATTGCCCGTAACGCCCGAGATAACGTGCCGCCAGCGAACCGAGTCCCATATCGGCAGGGACGTGCTGATAGACCTCCAGCAGTAATAATGCGGTGTAGCACATCATCGCCCACAGCGCGATCAGTAAGCAGAAGGTGACGCCGAAACCCACGCCCGCAGAAGCCAGCGGCATTGCCAACATCCCTGCGCCGATTGTGGTTCCGGCCACGATTAAAATACTACCCAGAGTGCGGTTCTTCACGTTTCTCTCTATCCATGAAGGAATTAACAATCAAATGTGTCGCGCAGAGTATGTGAAATTATCATTCTCGTCAAATGATGGTTACAGTGGTTGTAACTGAATGTTTACACTCGCGCGGGCCGCCTGAAGACTGCGCTGGCGCAAAGCTTCCTGCCAGCCGTCGGGCTATTCTGGGCGTTTTACAGGAGGAGTTATGCAATCGATTCATGGTCATGAAGTGCTGCAGATGATGCTCGCCTCGGGCGAACCTTACTCGACGGCCAGCCTTGAGGCGGCAATCGTCGCGCGCTTCGGCGCAGATGCCCGTTTTCACACCTGCTCGGCAGAAAATTTAAGCGCGGCGGAGCTGGTGGCGTTTCTACAGAAAAAGGGGAAGTTTGTTGCCGTAGAGGCGGGGTTTAATACGCGTGAGAGTAAAATTTGTCGGCATTAATTTAGCGGCGAAGCCGAAACTTCGCCGCCGGGAGAATTAATTCTGCGAGTCGAGCGTCGCCAGCTCTTTATCAATAAAGTACAGGCCTTCGCCGCTTTTACCGACGAGGGTCAGTTTATCAATGACAGATTTAAATAATTTCTCTTCTTCGTGCTGTTCAGCCACATACCACTGCAGGAAATTAAACGTCGGATAATCCTGATTCGTCATGGCGGCGTGGGCCAGCTCATTAATTTTCCGGGTAATCAGTTGTTCGTGTTCGTAGGTGACGCGGAACAGCTCATCCAGCGATGCATACTCGGCAAACGGCGAGGCGATGGCGTTGATGCAAGGCAGGCTGCCGGTATCGGTCAAATAATCAAACAGGCGCTGCATATGGGTCATCTCTTCCTGCGCATGACGGCGGAGGAATGCGGCGGCGCCTTCAAAGCTGTGGTAGCTGCACCATGCGCTCATTTGCTGATAAAGCAGAGAAGAATAAAGCTCAAGATTCATCTGCTCATTTAGTTTATCGATCATTTCTGTTTTCAGCATCGCGTGTGCTCCGAAAATAAAGACGTAACATAAGGGTGCCGCCACTATAATTTGTTATTAATTTATTTGCAAAAAGTAAATTAAAAAACTTATTTATTAAAAATGAAAATGGGAATAAAACGCATTGGCAATTTAATAAGTAATGAGAATGGTTCCGGTTTAATATTTTAGCCAGGGCATATTATCAAAATAAAAACCGAAATAAGGTATCTGGTGCAGGCAGAAAAATGGACTGCCTGAGCGGAGCTTTGTCGGTGCCCGCTGAGGCGGGCGCGGGAAGGGCGGGGTCCACGGGCAAAAATGTGAAGCGTAACGTAATTTATAAAACATCTTTTCATAAAATTTGAAAGTGTGTTTATTAAGTAGTAAAGTCCATCACAACGCTAACGAACGATCGCGGGAGTGTCCGCACAGCATTCAGGAGAGTAAAGCATGAAAATTGCACTGATGATGGAAAACAGCCAGGCCAGCAAAAACGCTATCATCCTCAATCAGTTAAACGCCGTTGCCGATGAAAAAGGCTTCCCGGTTTACAACGTCGGGATGAGTGATGAGCACGACCATCATCTGACCTATATTCATCTGGGCATTATGGCCAGCATTCTGTTGAATTCGAAAGCGGTTGATTTCGTGGTGACCGGCTGCGGCACAGGCCAGGGAGCGCTGATGTCGCTGAACATCCACCCAGGCGTAGTGTGTGGCTACTGTATTGATCCGGCAGATGCTTTCCTGTTCGCGCAAATTAATAACGGTAACGCGCTGTCTCTGCCTTTTGCCAAAGGTTTTGGCTGGGGCGCCGAGTTGAACGTGCGCTTTATTTTTGAAAAAGCCTTCACCGGTCGCAATGGCGAAGGTTATCCACCGGAGCGTAAAGAGCCGCAGGTGCGTAACGCCGGTATCCTGAATGCGGTGAAAGCCGCCGTGGTGAAAGATAACTATCTGGATACGCTGCGTGCTATCGACGCGGAACTGGTTAAAACGGCGGTCTCCGGTCCGCGTTTCCAGCAGTGCTTCTTCGAGAACGGCCAGGATAAAGAGATCGAGGCTTTTGTCCGCCAGATAGTCGGCTAAGTCCCTGGTTTTGTCCCGATAAGGCCAGCTTCCGCTGGCCTTTTTGCTTATTTCTTCCTCGCAGAGACGCTGCTGCCGGCCTCCTGGCTCAGCCGCAGACTATCCACCATTCCCACCAGACAAATTAAGGCAATAAAGACGAAGGAGAGCCGAAAGCTGATCCCCGGCAATGCGGTGAGGCTTAACCACTCGCTGGCTTTTTCACCCAGGCGAATGCCGATCGCGCCAAGGGTGATCCCCATGCCCACGGCCAGCTGCGACGCGGTACTGAACAGCGTATTGGCGTAGCTCATCTGCGCCGGTGGGACGTCGGCAAAAGCAAGCGTGCTCACGCCGGTAAACTGAATCGAGCGGAACACGCCGCCGAGAAACAGGATCAGGCAGATGAGCCAGACCGGAGTCTGCGGCGTGAAAAAAGCGCAGGCGAGCAGGGAGATGACGTTTAGCGTCCCGTTTATCAGCAGCAGGCGGCGGAAGCCGAGCCAACGGATGAGTGGCGTGGTCATGGGTTTAATGGTGAGGTTGCCGACAAACACCGCCAGCACCAGCAGCCCGGAATGGAAAGGGTCCATACCAAAGCCGACCTGAAACAGCAGCGGCAGCAGAAACGGAACGGCGCTAATGGACGCGCGGAAAAGCGATCCTCCGTACATCGTCACCCGAAAGGTCGGTACCCGTAGCGCATCCAGACGCACCATTGGCCAGTCCGCCCGGCGAAAATGGCGAAGTGCGAACAGCATACATCCTGTCCCAAGCCCCAGCAGGGCCAGGGTTGCCCAGCCTTGCGCCCGGGTATCGCTAAGCAGCTCCATGGCGCTCACCAGGCTCACCATGGCAATCGATGTCGCCAGGAAGCCGGGGAGGTCAAAGGGGCGCCGCTCCTCTTCCCGGATATCGGGAATGATACGCAGCGACAGCGCGATCGCTATCAATCCCAAAGGAACATTAATAAAGAATATCCAGTGCCAGCTGGCGTAGCGGGTAATAAAGCCACCCAGCGGCGGGCCGATGATCGGCGCAACCAGCGCCGGCCATGTCAGCGTCGCAATGGCCTGGATGAGTCGATCTTTCGGTGTGGTGCGCAGGACCGCCAGACGGCCGACGGGAATCATCAACGCGCCACCGATCCCCTGCAGAATACGCATGGCGACAAAAGTGTTCACGTTGGTGGAAAAGCCGCAAAAAACGGAGGCAAGCGTAAAAATGGCCAACGCCAGCGTGAAGATCTTACGTGCGCCAAAACGATCGGCAATCCAGCCGCTGGCCGGGATCAACACCGCCAGCGTAATCAGGTAGGCGCTGATGCCGATATTGAGGTCAACCGCCGCCATGCCAAAATCCGTTGCCATGTCCGGCAGGGCGGTCGCGATCACCGTCCCGTCAAGAAATTCCATGAAAAATGCCCCGGCGACCAGCAGGGCGGGAGCGGAGAAGGCGCGGCCTTCCCGTGAAGAGATATCTGTACTCATGGTGTCAGCCATCGCCAGGTGAGATGCCGATCGCGGGAAAAACGCGCGGGCGTTTCACTCTGCGATTTTTCTCAATTTTGTTTAATTCATAAATTATTTTTGTGAAAAAATTGTGAGATAAAGCATGTTTCTATTGATTTATGTGATGCAAGTCATATTATAAGCCCATAAATGGTAACACCTGCATAACAAAACCGGAGTCGCTTCATGAAGCTGCGCAAAATTCTGAAGAGCATGTTCGAGCAGTACTGCAAAACATTCAAAGATGTACCGCCGGCCGGTATGTTCTGATAAAAAAACCTGCTGCGGCAGGTTTTTTTATCTCGCGGGATTTAGGTTACTATGACGCTCCTCGAAAAAGGAGTAATAAATGTCTCAACATCTCACCGAACAAGACGAACTGGTTTCTGACGTTGTCGCCTGCCAGTTGGTTATCAAACAGATTCTCGACGTCATTGATGTCATCGCCCCTGTTGAAGTGCGCGAAAAAATGACCACGCAACTGAAAGCCATCGATTTTGCCAGCCATCCGGCTTCGGCCGATCCGGTGACGCTGCGTGCGGTCCAAAAAGCGATTGCGCTGATTGAGCTTAAGTTTACGCCGCAGGGTGAAGCTCACTAAGTTGTTTCGCCCCGCTGTCATTGGCGATGGCGGGGCGAAAACCCGATGTTAATGCGAGATAGCGGTCCTTGCTGGCGCTGGCTGCTCATCTTTAAATCGCTTACTGTTGCCCCAGCACTCCTCATAACGGTGGCCGACTAAATCCTCCACAATACTGCGCACATCGGCCGGGATATCGCCAACCTTACCACCTGCTTTAATCCGCGCCACTTCCTGTAATACCACCTGGTGCGCTTGACGATCCAGCTTCATCTGCTTACTGAAGACAATGGCCGCCAGCGCCAGCAGGATCACGCCGCTACAGAACACCACCGCAATGGCGGTGACTGCGCTTTCTGGTTGCGTATGCGCTTTCGACTGGAACCCGTAGAAGCTGAGAATGGCTCCCATCGTGAAGACAATAATCGAACGCAGGATCTTGCCGGAGAAGGTCATGGCGCCCGCATAGATCCCTTCGCGACGGCGACCGGTATAGATCTCATCAACATCGGCGAGGAAGGTGTAAACGGTCCATGGAATGTAGTACACGCCACCGGTCCCGAGACCAAACAGGACCGTGATCCCGAACATTAGAATGGTAGCCAGATGGGCAGGCAGGTGGAAAAACCACAGCGAGGTGTACAGCAACACGGAGAAAATCACGATGCTCAGCGCCAGGATATAGGGCTTGCTGAACCCCTTTTTCACGCACAGACCGATAAACAATGCCGTAGAGAGCAGTTGCAGAATCGAGTTCAGGCTGTTCAGCCCGGCAACCATCGCCGGATCGTGCTGCAGGACAAAGATAACGAAGTAGGTAAAGACTGAGGCAAACAACCATTCGGCGCCGAAACCGCAGAGATACATGCCCAGATGCTTGCGAAACACGCGCAGAGAGAAGGTTGAACGCATATCCTTCGCCAGCATCAGCAGGGTCGTGAGCAGGCCTTTTTTCTCGCTCACCCGAGCCTCTTCTTCATGCGGGCGCTCCCAGCTGCAATACCACAGACAGGAGATAGCGATAATCAGGATAAACCCGTAGGTCAGCCCGGTCAGGAAGAATGGCGTGGCGGAGTCTTTGCCATATAAAAGGATAAACTGACCAGGGATAAACGCCGCCAGGAAGTTGGCCAGCTTGCCAAAAATGGCTTTATAGCCGGTTAGTTTAGAGCGTAATGAGAAGTCGTCGGTCATTTCGGTGGCTAAGGTTTCGTAAGGCACCATGACTGAGGTATAAATAATCTCAAAGACGACGTAGGTGCAGAGGTAATACCAGAATCCTGGGCCCTCAACCCACAGCAGCGGGTAAAACATCATCAGCGGAATGCCAATCAATAAAAAGAAACGTCGGCGTCCGAAGCGTTTACCGAGTCGCGTTTTCCCGAAGTTATCGGTCAGATAGCCCATTAACGGGTTGCTGATCGCATCGATGATGCTGGCGACAGAAAAAATGAATGACGCCTCAATCAGCGTCAGTCCGCAGAAGGTGGTGTAGAAATAAAGTAGCCAGGCGCCGCTGATCGCCAGCGCGCCGCTCCCGAGTAAATTCCCGCCGCCGTAAGCTAGCTGATGGCGTAACAAAATCGGTCTTCCCTGCAACCCTGGTGAGGTTGAAGCCGCGTATCTTGCCATTAATATAAACCCCATGTTTTAAATTTTTGAAACGATGTTTTTATATTATTAAATCCGATGATGAAAAGTGATCGCCATCACTAATCATCCGCTATGTGATTACACGGCGGAGTAATGCGATCGGCTTAAAAGTTTTTAATGCTTTTCAGGAATAAGAACGGTGCCTGAGCGCCGAATATGATGTTGCGGAAATGGCGAGCGCTGGAACGTAATCGGCGATGGGGGGGCGTAAAGCAGGAGATTGACAGGCGGGTGGCGTTTATCCGCGAAGCGGTACTACGAGCATACTGTGATTTGCATCGGTTCTATCGTAAACGTCGGGTGAGTGCGCCGGTCAGGGCGAGGGCGATCAGATGGTACTGAACATTCCCTCAGGCTTCATCCTCCCTGAGGGAACCGTGGATGTGGCGTTCACCGCTACGGTTTTAATCCTCGCAGTGCGCTACCAGACTGAGCAGATGGCGATCGGTTTGCAGCATACATAAACCGGCTTTATCCGCGTTACGGACCTCTTCAAGTACGCTTTGCAACAGCATGCCGTCTTGCTGCTGCTCTTTCGCGAGCAGCGCCAGGAAGCGACAGGTGGTGTCATCGCGTTGTGCTTTGGCCTCTTCGGTCAGCCCGGACAGCATGCTGCTGCGCTGTTCATAATCGGCCAGAGTCGCGGTAAACAGCTCTTCGAGGGAGTGACAGCTATGGCTGTAACTGCCTTCATTTTTGACGATCGGCCAGCTTCCGCCGGTCTTCATAAAATCGAATACGCGCATCATCTGCGTCACGTGGGATTGTGCCCGGGAGCGCAAAAAGATGGCGGTGCCGTTCAGACGCTGTTGTTCGCACCATTCGCTGAGATGCAGATATAAATTTGATGCACGAAACTCAAGGTTCATCTGATTATTGAGCTTTTGAGCCATTCCAGGAACGACCATAAAAAATATCCTTATTAAGCTGGAGTTATCATTCGCGCGTCGAGAATCTTCGCCGGTGACGATAAAATGCGAGATTTTTTACGCGTAACATTGTCGGCAAAATAATGAATTCGCAATTTCCCTATGTGTATCGGTAATTAATTAGTGACTACCGATATATACAGAATACCCCCAAGGGCAGGCTAAGAAAACTCTCAACTGGCCTTGTTTTACTTTTAGTTACAATATGCCTGAAAAGCACGTTTTTTAACTCTCCTTGTCGTTTTATATTTATTTACCTCATTGATTTTATTTGCTTTTATTAATTGCGGGTTTTTTATGCTATGGATGATATCTACGACATATTTATTAAATATGAATTTAATCCTCTGGTCATAATTCGGTCATATCACATCATGGTCAATGGTAATGACGCCATTTTTACCGGATGGGATAAACGGAGTTATGAAGTGTATTCTGTTATTAACGGTAATAAAATTTCCCTGAGCGATATTTCATCTGGTGAGAAGCCATATCGGTAAAGGAAACGGCTGAAGAAGGGGCGCTGCGCTTTTCGGCAAACCCGCTGAGAAGGGGGCGACGATAGCCACAAGGATAAGTCTGCTGATGATATGGATAAATTTGCTACATTCAGAGTTAATTGTCTGACAATTAGCGCTTTTTTTATGTCATTTTTCGCTAAATCTATGCACGCAATTACTGTAATTCCGCGATGTGATAATGCTCTCGTATGGAGAATTGATTTCCGGTTATTACTTAATGAACAACGGCAGTGCGGTGTGCGATTTTTCTAATGCCTTGTTTTAAGTCTGATAAAAAAATTAAGTCCGATACTTCCCTACAGAAATGCGAAATAAAGCTGGAGTTTACCATGCACAAATTTACTAAAGCGCTGGCGGCGATCGGTCTCGCTGCGGTTATGTCACAATCAGCTATGGCTGAAACACTTAAACTCGGATTTCTGGTGAAACAGCCTGAAGAACCCTGGTTTCAGACCGAGTGGAAATTTGCTGATAAGGCCGGCAAAGATTTGGGTTTTGAGGTGATTAAAATTGCGGTTCCGGATGGCGAGAAGACCCTTAACGCCATCGACAGCCTGGCGGCCAGCGGGGCCAAGGGCTTCGTTATTTGTACGCCTGACCCGAAACTCGGCGCGGCGATTGTCGCCAAAGCCCGCGGATACGATATGAAAGTTATCACCGTCGATGACCAGTTTGTTAATGCCAAAGGTAAACCGATGGAGAGCGTGCCGCTGGTGATGATGGCCGCCAGTGAAATTGGCGCTCGTCAGGGGCAGGAGCTGTATAAAGAGATGCAAAAACGCGGCTGGGATGTGAAGGATACCGGTGTGATGGCGATTACCGCCGATGAACTCGATACCGCCCGCCGTCGTACCACCGGTTCCATTGACGCGCTGAAAGCGGCCGGCTTCCCGGATAAACAGATCTACCGCGTTCCGACCAAATCCAACGATATCCCGGGCGCCTTCGACGCCGGTAACTCCATGCTGGTGCAGCATCCTCAGGTGAAACACTGGCTGATCGTGGGGATGAATGACAACACCGTGCTGGGCGGCGTGCGCGCAACCGAAGGCCAGGGTTTTAAAGCCGGGGATGTGATCGGCATTGGCATCAATGGTGTGGATGCGGTTAATGAACTCTCCAAAGCGCAGGCGACCGGTTTCTACGGCTCTTTGCTGCCTAGCCCGGACATCCACGGATATAAAACCAGTGAGATGCTCTACAACTGGGTCACGAAAGGCGTCGAACCGCCGAAATTCACTGCGGTGACCGATGTGGTGCTGATCACGCGCGACAACTTCAAAGAAGAGCTGGCGAAAAAAGGGCTGTAAGGCCTGGTTGACCCTGCCTCCCGCACTCTGCGGGAGGCTGAGCATAGAAGAGCGGAGTTGTTATGCAACAGTCTACCCCTTATCTCTCATTTCGCGGTATTACCATGACCTTTCCCGGCGTTAAGGCGCTGTCTGATATTAGCTTTGACTGCTACAGCGGACAGATCCACGCCCTGATGGGGGAAAATGGTGCCGGAAAATCGACGCTGCTGAAGATTCTCAGCGGCAACTATATCCCTAGCGCCGGCGATCTGCAGATAGACGGTCAGCCGCGCGTATTCACCAACACCACCGAAGCGCTTAACGCCGGAGTGGCGATAATTTATCAGGAGCTGCACCTGATTCCGGAGATGACCGTCGCAGAAAATATCTACCTCGGCCAAATCCCGCATAAGTACGGGTTAGTGAACCGCTCGCTGCTCAACTACGAAGCTCGCCTGCAGCTGGAGCATCTGGGGCTGGATATCGACCCGGAAACGCCGTTGAAATACCTCTCCATCGGCCAGTGGCAGATGGTAGAGATTGCCAAAGCGCTCACCCGTAACGCCAAGGTCATCGCGTTTGATGAACCGACCAGCTCTCTTTCGGCGCGCGAGATAGAGCATCTGTTTCGCGTCATCCGCGAACTGCGCGAGGAAGGGCGCGTGATTATTTATGTTTCGCACCGCATGGAGGAGATTTTTGCCCTCAGCGATGCGATCACCGTATTTAAAGATGGCCGCTACGTCCGTACCTTCGATGATATGCAGACCGTGAATCATGATGCGCTGGTGCAGGCGATGGTGGGGCGTGAGCTGGGCGATGTTTACGGCTGGAAACCGCGTGAGTATGGCAAAGAGCGTCTGCGTCTGGAGCAGGTCAAAGCACCCGGCGTGCGTAAGCCGGTCGATCTCTCGGTGCGCGGCGGGGAAATCGTCGGCCTGTTCGGGCTGGTCGGGGCCGGGCGCAGCGAGCTGATGAAAGGGTTGTTTGGCGGAACCCGGATCACCGGTGGTCAGGTGTATATCGACGGCCAGGCGATCGATATTCGTAAACCGGCGCAGGCTATCGAGGCCGGAATGATGCTGTGCCCGGAAGACCGCAAAGCGGAGGGCATAATTCCGGTGCACTCCGTACGCGACAATATCAATATCAGCGCGCGTCGCCGGCATATTCGCGCGGGCTGCATCATTAATAACGGCTGGGAAGCGCACAATGCCGATCGGCATATTAAGTCGCTCAATATCAAAACCCCAGGCCCGGAGCAGCTGATTATGAATCTCTCCGGCGGCAACCAGCAGAAAGCGATTCTGGGGCGCTGGCTGTCGGAAGAGATGAAAGTGATCCTGCTGGATGAGCCGACCCGCGGTATTGATGTGGGCGCTAAGCATGAAATTTATAACGTTATCTATGCCCTGGCGGCCTCCGGCGTCGCCGTCGTTTTCGCCTCTAGCGATTTACCCGAAGTGCTCGGTGTCGCCGATCGTATTGTGGTGATGCGCGAAGGCGAGGTGGCAGGCGAACTGCTGCATGACGATGCCAATGAACAGCAGGCGTTAAGCCTTGCGATGCCAAAAGTGAGCCAGGCGGTCGCCTGAGTAAGGAGTCAATGATGTCCTCTGTTACCACCCCTAATGCCCGCCAGACTTCGTTTAGCTTTGCCCGAATCTGGGATCAGTTTGGCATGCTGGTTGTTTTTGCCGTGTTGTTTATCGGCTGCGTGATTTTTGTGCCCAATTTTGCCTCGTTTATCAATATGAAAGGTCTGGGGCTAGCGATTTCAATGTCCGGTATGGTGGCCTGCGGTATGCTGTTTTGCCTGGCGTCCGGAGATTTTGACCTGTCGGTGGCATCGGTTATCGCCTGCGCAGGCGTAACGACGGCCGTGGTGATTAATATGACGGAAAGCATGTGGATAGGGATTGCCGCCGGTCTGCTGCTGGGGGCAATCAGCGGGCTGGTTAACGGCTTCGTGATTGCCCGTCTGAAAATTAACGCCCTGATAACCACGCTTGCCACAATGCAGATTGTGCGCGGCCTGGCTTATATCATCTCCGACGGCAAGGCGGTCGGTATTGAAGATGAGCGTTTCTTTACCTTAGGCTATGCCAACTGGTTTGGCCTGCCGGCCCCCATCTGGCTGACCGTCGCCTGCCTGATTATTTTTGGTTTGCTGCTCAACAAAACCACCTTTGGCCGCAATACGCTGGCTATCGGTGGCAATGAAGAGGCGGCCCGACTGGCGGGCGTGCCGGTGGTGCGGACCAAAATTATTATTTTCGTGATCTCAGGCCTGGTGTCTGCCGCCGCGGGGATCATTCTCGCCTCGCGCATGACCAGCGGCCAGCCGATGACCTCGATTGGCTATGAGCTGATCGTCATTTCAGCCTGTGTGCTGGGTGGCGTGTCGCTGAAAGGCGGGATCGGTAAGATCTCTTATGTGGTTGCCGGGATCCTGATCCTTGGCACCGTCGAGAATGCCATGAACCTGCTGAATATCTCGCCGTTCTCTCAGTACGTGGTGCGCGGCGTGATTCTGCTGGCGGCGGTTATCTTCGACCGTTACAAACAAAAAGCAAAACGGACGGCTTAACGCCCTCCCAACCTTTTAGTCTACTCCTCGATTATCGCCAGCGCCCGCTGTGCTGGCGATAGCTATCAAAAATGGCGATCACGGTCACACTGTCTATACTTACATGGCTAACAATCCGTTAACAACCAGCGTTGCGCTGGCCATGAAAGGAGGAAAACAGGGTGGCTGACAAGATATCTGTACCGCCTGTGCCAACCGAACATCATGCCTTTTTCTTTGACCTCGACGGCACGCTTGCCGATATCAAACCTCATCCCGATCAGGTTGTTATCCCCACACAAGCGCTTCAGGCGCTGCGGCAGCTTGCGCAGCAGCAGAGTGGGGCGGTGGCATTGATTTCAGGGCGCTCCATGGTTGAACTTGATGCGCTTACCCATCCATACCGGCTGCCGCTGGCCGGTGTTCACGGGGCAGAACGCCGCGATATCAATGGTAAAACGCACATCGTCACGCTTCCTGATGCGCTGCTCCGCGAACTGGATCAGCAGCTGCGGGCGGCGCTGGAGACGATGCCGGGGTGTGAACTTGAATACAAAGGGATGGCGTTTGCGCTGCATTATCGCCAGGCGCCGGCGTACCAGAGCGCGGCGCTGTCGCTGGCGCAGGGGATTGTCAAACGTTATCCGATCCTCGCATTGCAGTTGGGTAAGTGCGTGGTGGAGATTAAGCCGCGTGGGGTCAATAAAGGGGAAGCGATCGCGACGTTTATGCAGGAGGCGCCGTTTCAGGGGCGCAAACCGCTATTCGTTGGCGACGATTTGACGGACGAAGCCGGGTTTAGCGTTGTGAATCAGCTCGGCGGCATGTCGATAAAAGTTGGCAAGGGCGACACCCAGGCGCAATGGCGTCTGCCGGATGTCGCGGCCGTTCAGCATTGGTTAATCAGCATCGCAAATAATAAGCTACAACCAGATGCGCAAAATGACAGGAGAGAGGGTTATGGGGCGCTTAATCGTAATATCTAATCGTATTGCGCCGCCGAATGATAAAAAGGCCAGTGCGGGCGGCCTGGCCGTGGGCATTTTGGGCGCGCTGAAGGCTGCCGGTGGATTATGGTTTGGCTGGAGCGGAGAGATAGGGGATGACCAGAAGCCGCTAAACACGGTGACGCGAGGGAATATCACCTGGGCTTCGTTTACGCTCAATGAACGGGATCATGACGAGTACTACAACCAGTTTTCCAACGCCGTGCTGTGGCCCGCATTCCACTATCGCCTGGATCTGGTGGACTTCCAGCGCCCATCCTGGGACGGTTACCTGCGGGTCAATGCCAACCTGGCGAAAAAGCTGCTGCCGCTGATTGAGCCCGATGATATTTTGTGGATTCATGATTATCATCTGCTGCCTTTTGCCAGCGAACTGCGCAAACTTGGGGTCAATAACCGTATCGGCTTCTTTCTGCACATCCCGTTCCCGACGCCAGAGATTTTTAATGCGCTCCCCCCGCATGCCGAGCTGCTGGAACAGCTCTGCGACTACGATCTGCTTGGCTTCCAGACTGATAACGACAGGCTGGCGTTTCTTGATAGCATCTCGCTACAGACCCGGGTGGTGACGCGAGATGGCCGACATCATGAGGCATGGGGTAAACATTTCCGTACCGGGGTTTATCCGATAGGCATCGATCCTGACGAGATTGCGCGGAGTGCGAAGGGGCCGCTGCCGCCCAAACTGGCGCAGTTGAAAAGCGAGCTCAAGGGGGTAAAAAATATCTTCTCCGTTGAGCGGCTGGATTACTCTAAAGGTCTGCCGGAACGCTTTCTCGCCTATGAAGCCCTGCTGGAAAAATACCCGCAGCATCACGGTAAGATTCGCTATACGCAGATTGCGCCAACCTCCCGCGGTGAGGTGCAGGCCTATCAGGATATTCGCCATCAGTTGGAGACCGCCAGCGGCAGAATCAATGGCCAGTACGGGCAGTTGGGCTGGACGCCGCTGTACTATCTGAATCAACATTTTGAACGCAAACTGCTGATGAAGGTCTTCCGCTATTCCGATGTCGGACTGGTGACGCCTCTACGTGACGGGATGAATCTGGTGGCGAAAGAATTTGTTGCCGCCCAGGATCCGCAGGATCCCGGCGTGCTGGTTCTGTCGCAGTTTGCCGGCGCGGCAAATGAGTTGACCAGTGCGCTGATCGTCAATCCCTACGATCGCGACGAGGTGGCCGCGGCGCTGGATCGCGGCCTGACGATGCCGCTGGCGGAACGGATTGCGCGTCATGCGCAGATGCTGGCGGTCATCAAGGATAATGATATCCATCGCTGGCAGGAGCGGTTTATCGCCGATCTGAAGCAGGTGGAACCGCGTAGTGAGGAGAGCCAATTGCAACGCAAAGTCTCGACTTTCCCCAGACTGGCATAAGTGAGGTAAGCGCGATACAGGCTGACGCCCTGGCGTCAGCCTTTTTCCAGGGAGACCAGTAAAACGTCCACGCCGCTGCTGCCGACGATACTTTTCGCCGAGCAGGTGGCGCGCGAAAACAGGCTATGGTTGTGATTGCCGCATATCACCAGGTCCACGTGATGCTGTTGGCAAAAATCCTTGATGTGGTGGTTCAGTTCGCCGCTGGCAATCGTTACGTTATCAATAGGGTAATCGGCTTCTTTCGCCAGAGCGGAGAGAAAATCTCGCGTTTCTTCATGCATTAAGTCCCGCAGGTTTTCCAGCATTGGCGCCGCAAACTGGTTATATAGCTCCGGGTCGGTGGCCAGCGTAATCAGACTGACTTTGGCATCCAGCGGGCGTGCGATAGAGACCGCTTTATTGATAAGCACGCGGCTTTCCGGCGTTGGGGCGACGGCAACGAGCAGATGAGAATATGGCATCAGGCCTCCTTGAGATACGCGAATCGATACGCGAAATAACCCTTCCTCCTTTCTTTACTCCCATTTTTTATCTCCCGCAAGGTCTGTCCATCACACATCAGGCGCCCGGTTTTTAGGCGGGAGCAATCACGTTTTCGCCCGCCGGGGTTTAGTTTTGGTTATCTGTCTTTCGATAAAGGAAGTGCCGTTTTATAAACCGGTGATGCGTGTCCGTCGGCCTGATAAACGCAGCGCCATCAGGCATTTCCCCGGCGGCGCGGGCTTGCCGGGGCTACAAATCCCCAGGCAACAAAACCCGACATGGCCGGGTTTGATTCTTAGCAACGTCCGGTGGTGTCGCTGCCGGGTGTATTTTTTGTAGGCCTGATAAGCGCAGCGCCATCGGCATTTCCCCGGCGGCGCGGGCTTGCCGGGGCTACAAATCCCCAGGCAACAAAACCCGACATCGCCGAGTTTGATTCTTAGCAGCGCCAGGTGGTGTCGCTGCCGGGTGTATTTTTTGTAGGCCTGATAAGCGCAGCGCCATCAGGCATTTCCCCGGCGGCGCGGGGCTTGCCGGGGCTACAAATCCTGCGCCATCAGGCATTTCCCCGGCGGCGCGGGGCTTGCCGGGGCTACAACTCCTGCGCCATCGGCATTTCCCCGGCGGCGCGGGGCCTGCCGGGGCTACAAAATCACCGGCCTGACTTACATACGCTCGACGGTTTCAATCCCCAGCGTATCCAGACCTTGCTTCAGGGTTCTGGCCGTCAGCTGCGCCAGCTTCAGGCGGCTGTTGCGTACGGTTTCGCTCTCGGCGGTGATAATCGGGCAGTGCTCGTAGAAACCGGAGAACAGGCCGGCCAGATCGTAGAGATAGGCACACATGACGTGCGGCGTCCCTTCACGGGCCACAACGGTCAGCGTCTCTTCGAACTGCAGCAGGCGCGCGGCCAACTGCGCTTCGCGCTCTTCGCTAATGATAACCGGCGCCGCAGCCAGCGCCTGCGCATCAACTTCCGCTTTACGGAACACGGACAGCACGCGGGTATAGGCATACTGCATATACGGCGCGGTGTTGCCTTCGAACGCCAGCATATTATCCCAGTCAAACACGTAGTCGGTGGTCCGGTTTTTGGACAGATCGGCGTACTTCACTGCGCCAATACCGACCGCATTGGCCAGTTGTTCCAGCTCATCGGCAGGCATCTCCGGATTCTTCTCGGCCACCAGGCGGCGCGCGCGCTCCAGCGCTTCGTCCAGAAGATCGGCAAGCTTCACGGTACCGCCGGCGCGAGTTTTGAACGGCTTACCATCTTTGCCCAGCATCATGCCAAACATGTGATGTTCCAGCGGTACCGATTCCGGCACGTAGCCCGCTTTACGCACGATAGTCCACGCCTGCATCAGATGCTGGTGCTGACGGGAGTCGATATAGTAGAGCACGCGGTCGGCGTGCAGCGTTTCATAACGATACTTCGCACAGGCGATATCGGTCGTGGTGTAGAGGTAGCCGCCATCCTTTTTCTGGATGATGACGCCCATCGGTTCGCCTTCCTTGTTTTTGTACTCATCAAGGAATACCACGGTCGCGCCTTCGCTCTCGGTCGCCAGACCTTTCGCTTTCAGATCGGCAACAATACCTGGCAGCATCGGGTTGTAGAGACTTTCCCCCATCACGTCATCGCGAGTCAGGGTGACGTTCAGACGATCGTAGGTAATCTGGTTTTGGGTCATGGTGATATCAACCAGCTTGCGCCACATCTCCAGGAAGTACGCGTCGCCACCCTGGAGTTTTACCACGTAGTTACGGGCACGTTCGGCAAAGACTTCATCTTCGTCATAATGCTTTTTCGCATCGCGGTAGAAGCCTTCGAGATCGGACAGCGCCATCTCGCCGGCGTTTTCCTGCTGCTGTTTTTCCAGCCAGGCGATTAGCATACCGAACTGGGTACCCCAGTCGCCAACGTGGTTCGCGCGGATCACCTTATGACCGAGAAACTCCAGCGTACGGACGGCGGCGTCACCGATGATGGTGGAACGCAGATGGCCGACGTGCATCTCTTTGGCGACGTTTGGCGCGGAGTAGTCAACGACGATAGTTTGCGCCTGCGGCTGAGCGACGCCCAGGCGCTCTGATGCCAGCGCGCTGTTCACATTTTCCGCTAAAAAGGCCGGATCGAGGAAAATATTGATAAAGCCGGGCCCGGCGATTTCAACCTTGTTGGCAATCCCGTTAAGGTCGAGATGAGACAGTACCTGCTCTGCGAGTTGTCGCGGCGCCATACCCAGTTTTTTCGCTACTGCCATCACGCCGTTGGCCTGATAGTCGCCGAACTGGATTTTTGCTGACTGGCGGACCTGAGGTTCGCAATCGGCAGGCGCACCTGCCGCGATCAGGGCCTGGCTGACTTTTTCTGAGAGAAGAGCCTGAATATTCACCGGAATACCTTACGTTTAAGGCGCTATAACCCCTGCGGGGCGGCGCCGGAATGTGGACAAATTAGGGCAGGAGTATACTGCATTTGCGCCCATGCGTCAGCACCGCGCGCGTTGCCGGGCGGCACGCTTAATGAATCGCCACTCGGCGCGCCCCGTGGAAGATTCCCGGTTGGTCGCCGCCGGGAAACACGATAAATTACCCCCCTTTGACGTGTATTGAGGTGCAGTATGGCAAACTGGCAGCAAATTGATGAGCTAAACGATATTTCCGCGGATCTGCCGCGTTTCACCGACGCGTTAAGCGGGCTGGCCAGGCGACTTGGGCTGGATATCGCCCCGCTGGATGCCGACCATATTTCCCTGCGCTGTCACCAGAACGCCACGGCGGAGCGCTGGCGTCGCGGTTTTGAACAGTGCGGCACGCTGCTGTCGGAAAATACCATCAACGGTCGACCTGTCTGCCTGTTCAAACTGAATGAGCCGGTTTCGGTGGCCCACTGGCGTTTCAGCGTGGTTGAGCTGCCGTGGCCGGGGGAAAAACGCTATCCGCATGAAGGATGGGAACACGTTGAAATCGTGCTGCCGGGCGAGCCGGATGCGCTCAATGCCCGCGCGCTGGCGCTGCTGTCTGATGAGGGATTGAGTCAGCCGGGGATTTTTGTCAAAACCAGCTCGCCGAAAGGCGCGCGCGAACGGCTGCCAAACCCGACTCTGGCGGTGACGGACGGCAGCGTCACGATTAAATTTCACCCGTGGTCAATTGAGCAAATTGTCGCCAGCGAACAATCTGATGCGTAACAGTGTGAAGCGACGCGGTATTTGAACGGATAAATCATGACATGCTGTGTTGCCCGCAGCGTAAGGAGAAGGAAATGACGCTACTGGAAGTCTGCTGTTATAGCATGGCCTGTGCGCAAGAGGCGCAGCGTTGCGGCGCCGATCGCATTGAACTCTGCGCCGCGCCGCATGAAGGGGGATTAACCCCGTCGCTGGGCGTGTTGAAAACAGTACGTGAAACGGTGACCATTCCGGTGCATCCGATTATTCGCCCGCGCGGTGGTGATTTTTGCTACACCGAAAGCGAGTTTGCGGCGATGCTCGACGATGTAGCGACGGTCAGGGAGCTGGGTTTTCCCGGCGTGGTCATTGGCGTGTTGGATGTCGATGGTCAGGTCGATAGCGCGCGCATGCACAAAATCATGGCGGCGGCCGGTTCGCTGGCGGTTACGTTCCATCGGGCTTTTGATATGTGTGCGGATCCGTATCAGGCTTATCGTGCGCTGGCCGATTCCGGCGTCGCCCGTATCCTGACATCGGGTCAGCAGGCGAGCGCTGAAAAAGGTCTTTCATTAATTATGGAACTTATTGCCCTGGGGGATACTCCAACAGTTATGGCTGGTGCAGGTGTTCGAGCAGCCAACCTGGCAAAGTTTCTCCAGGCTGGCGTCAAAGAGGTGCACAGCTCGGCCGGGCACTGGGTGCCATCGCCAATGCGCTTTCGTCATTCCGGGTTATCAATGTCCGCCGATGCCGACGCAGATGAATATTCGCGCTATGCCGTTAATGGCGTAGCGGTGGCAGAAATGAAGCAAATCATTTCTGCGCAGAGAAGTTAAACCGTTTTTTGCTGCACATCATGTCGCCCAATATGATGATTGCCCGTACCAGGCCCCTGCAATTTCAACAGGGGTCTTTTTTTGACCTTTATTTGCGCAGCACTGACTTTTTCGCCAGCGACTGTTGGGTTTCGGGTTTGTTGGCAATAATCACCGCGCGCACCGGCGCCGGGTAACCTTCAAGCGTTTTACTGCTGTCGTCGGGGTCGAGGAAGTCAGCCAGCGACTCCGTAATCATCCATTCGGTACGGCGCTGCTCTTCGGTAGTGGTGGCGCAGACATCGACAATCCGCACATCGACAAATCCGCACTTCTCCAGCCACATTTTCAACGCCGCGGCCGACGGAATAAAGTAGACGTTGCGCATCTGCGCATAGCGGTCGCCCGGTACCAGCACGCTATTTTCATCCCCTGCGATAACCAGCGTCTCCAGTACCAGTTCGCCACCGTCGACCAGCTGATCTTTGAGCTGCCATAAATGGTCGAGCGGCGAGCGGCGGTGGTACAGCACGCCCATCGAAAAGACGGTATCGAAGGCGTTGAGCGCCGGAAGCTGCTCAATGCCCAGCGGCAACAGGTGAGCGCGCTGATCGTTACCCAGCAGCTTACGCACCGCTTCAAACTGGCATAAAAACAGCTGCGTCGGGTCGATCCCCACCGCCAGATGCGCGCCGGCGCCGATCATGCGCCACATGTGATATCCGCTGCCGCAGCCAACGTCGAGAATCGTGCGCCCGGTCAGGTCGGAGAGGTGCGGCAACACGCGTTCCCATTTCCAGTCAGAACGCCATTCGGTATCGATATTCACCCCGTAAAGCGAGTAGGGCCCTTTGCGCCAGGGCATCAGGTTTTTCAGCAGGTTTTCTATGCGCAGCCGATGGCCTTCGCTTAACGGCGTTTCGCTTTCGGCGGTGACGCTATGCAGCAGGTCCAGGCGATACGGGGCCAGCTCGGGCAGAAACTCCACCGCCCGTTCCCACTCGCGGAATTTGCCGTGCAGAGCTTCCCGTTGCCAGGCCGCTACCTGCGCGGGGAGGGTCTCCAGCCAGTGAGATAGCGGGCTGAGAGCGATACGTTGATAAAAATGATTGAAATCGATCATGCTTTTTCCTCTGATTTCACCGCCACCAGTGAACCAAAGTTAAAGCACTGGAACCACAATTCGGCATGTTCAAAACCGGCTTTATGCAGGCGGGCTTTGTGCGTTTCGACCGAATCGGTCAACATGACGTTTTCCAGCATGCTGCGCTTCTGGCTGATTTCCAGCTCGCTGTAGCCATTGGCACGCTTAAAGTCGTGATGCATGTTGAACAGCAGCTCGCCAACATGCGCATCTTCAAAACTGAATTTTTCGGACAGCACCAGCGCGCCACCGGGGTTCAGCCCCTGGTAAACCTTATCCAGAATAGCCTGGCGTTCATCGGGTGCCAGAAACTGAATGGTGAAGTTCAGCACCACCATGGAGGCGTTGTTGATGCTGATATCACGAATATCGCCTTCCACAACCTCAACGGGCGTTGGCGCTTTGTAGGCATCGATGTGGCGACGGCAGCGCTCGACCATAGCCGAAGAGTTATCCACCGCCACAATTTTGCAGCCAGGGTGGGCAATGTTACGCCGGATAGAGAGCGTCGCCGCTCCAAGCGAGCAGCCGAGGTCGTAAACCTGGGTATCGGGCTGAACGAAGCGTTCAGCCAGCATGCCGATCATAGAAATGATATTGGAATAGCCGGGCACGGAGCGCTGGATCATATCCGGGAAGACTTCAGCAACCCGTTCATCAAAGGTCCAGTCGCCAAGGCTGGCAATCGGCGCGGAAAAAAGCGTATCGCGGTGAGACATAACGTTAAACCCGAAAAAACGAAAACGGCGTATTGTGCGCTAATGTAAGGAGAAAACCAACTCCCAGGGCATATACCACAGATTCGCGAGTACCATCAGCAGCAGGGCGCACCAGGTGGCGCTCATTCCGGAGCGACGCCAGCTGAAAAGCCGGTGGTGAAAACCGTAAGAGTGCATCAGTCGTCCGGCAATCAGCAACATTCCGCAGAGGTGCACCATCCAGTTCTGCGCGCCATTCATCTCCATAAACAGCAACAGAATGATACCAATGGGCACATACTCAACGGCATTGCCGTGCACGCGGATAGCAACCTGCAGCTCGCTAAACCCTCCGTCACCATACCCGACGTGGTATTGCGTGCGCAGGCGTACAACATCGAAAGAAAACTTGATGAGCAATAACGCACCCAACACCGCGTACAGCGCGCTGACCATACAAAAAACTCCCTTTTACTCTTTCAGATGGCTCCGATTAGCATAGCAGGATATCAGAAAAGCGCGGTTTGCTGCGGAATTGACGGTGCGTCTCCGACCTCAGGCATTACCCGGCGTAAATCTTGCCAAAGCGTGCTGACCAGCTCCGGGGCCTGTGCGATGTCCGGGGTGTGGAGAAATAAATAGGGGGTCGTCGACGGGCTCCATTTCGCTAAGGTCTGCAGCCACACGCCAAACAGCCGGTGGTTATGGGCCATGTCGTCGCTGCCGATAAAGCGTACCAGCGGATTACCCGCGGTAACCACGGCATGAACCGGGAGTTTGGGCTTTTTACGCTGGGCGTCAATCATCGCCGGATTTCTCGCGACGGCGCTATGCACCGGGCGACTGTCGAGGATGGCGCGATTCACGTTACGTTGATGCAGCCCGCGATTGAGCGCCTTTTCGGCATCTCCTTTGGCGAAAAACTCCGGATGCCGCACTTCGACGCCATAGGTGAAATGGGCCGGCAGCGTATCGAGAAACTGCCACAGGGCAGGAAGATCGCCGGGGCCAAAGGTGGCGGGCAGCTGCAACCAGTACTGGCCAATACGCGTTTCCAGCGGCGCCAGACGGTCAAAAAACTCACGACTTAAATCATCACAATGACGCAGCGCGGCCTGGTGCGTAATCGTCGCCGGGAACTTAAAACAGAAGCGAAAATTATCGTGGGTTTGCTCATACCAGCGGCTGACTATTTCAGCCTTCGGCAGGGCGTACAGGGTCGTGTTGCCTTCCACGCAGTTAAAGTGGCGAGCATAATCTTCAAGGCTGGTGATGCCCAGACGCGCCCACTTAGGGTGCGACCATTGGGGGAGCCCGATATAAATCATAAGGCGGCGAGAACGTCCTCGGTACTGCGCACGCGAGCGATGCGCGGGAAAATATGCGTCATGCTGCCCTGGTGCTGCCCGATTGAAGCGGCGCTGCAGGCGTCTTCAACAATAACCAGATTGAAACCCAGCTCCCAGGCATTGCGCGCGGTGGATTCAACGCCGATGTTGGTGGCGATGCCGCAGAGAATAATCGTATCAATACCGCGACGGCGTAGCTGCAGCTCGAGGTCGGTGCCATAGAAAGCGCCCCACTGGCGTTTAGTGACCTCGATATCGCTCTCCTGCTTGCCTAATGCTGCCGGCCAGGCCCACCAGTTTTCCGGCAGCGCATGCGCGGCGCTCTGAGCATCAACCGGTTGCTTTAGCGCCTCGGCAAAATCAGCGGACCAGCCTACGCGGACCATAATGACCGGTGAACCGTGCTGGCGGCACTTTTCAGCCAGACGGGCCGCGCGCGCTACCACGTCATCGGCACGATGCGGCCCGCCGGCGAAGGGCAAAATGCCCTCTTGCAGATCGATGACGACGAGCGCTGTTTTTTTTGCGTTGAGTTCTGGCATGGTATCCCCGTATCTTCTTCTGTGGTTTGGCCGTTACAATACCGTTGCCGATCCGGCTCAAGGGTAACAATTTTTGTTAATTTTTGTGAGCACAGGCAATAAGCGTACAGCAAAGCAACGTACAAACTGCGTCGGGCTTATCGTGCGGCGGAAATTCTATTATAATGACCGCCTTTTTTCATTCAGTTGTGACATTCAGCTAAAGCTGCGACTCCGTCGCCTGCGAGGCAGGCAACAATCCGCCTGCGGCTAAGTTAAGGGATATCTCATGCGTACAGAATATTGCGGACAGCTACGTCTGTCCCACGTGGGGCAGCAGGTGACTCTGTGTGGTTGGGTCAACCGTCGTCGTGATCTTGGAAGCCTTATCTTCATTGATATGCGTGACCGCGAAGGCATCGTGCAGGTGTTTTTCGATCCGGATCGTGCGGAGGCGTTAAAGCTGGCTTCCGAACTGCGCAATGAGTTTTGCATCCAAATCACCGGTACCGTGCGTGCGCGCGACGAAAAAAACGTCAACAGCGAGATGGCCACTGGCGACATCGAAGTGCTGGCTTCTTCGCTGACAATCATCAACCGTGCAGAAGCGCTGCCGCTTGACTCCAATCATGTCAACACCGAAGAAGCGCGACTGAAATACCGTTACCTGGACCTGCGTCGTCCGGAAATGGCTCAGCGCCTGAAAACCCGTGCGAAAATCACCAGCTTCGTGCGCCGCTTTATGGACGATCACGGGTTCCTCGATATCGAAACCCCAATGCTGACCAAAGCAACCCCGGAAGGCGCGCGTGACTATCTGGTGCCGAGTCGCGTTCACAAAGGCAAATTCTACGCCCTGCCGCAGTCTCCTCAGCTGTTCAAACAGCTGCTGATGATGTCCGGCTTCGACCGTTACTATCAGATAGTGAAATGCTTCCGTGACGAAGACCTACGTGCGGACCGCCAGCCGGAATTCACCCAGATCGATGTCGAAACCTCCTTTATGACCGCGCCGCAGGTGCGGGAAGTGATGGAAGATCTGGTTCACAAACTGTGGCTGGACGTGAAAGGCGTCGACCTGGGCGCCTTCCCGGTGATGACCTTCGCGGAAGCCGAGCGCCGCTACGGCTCTGATAAGCCGGATTTGCGCAACCCAATGGAGCTGGTCGACATCGCCGACCTGGTGAAGGCCGTCGAGTTTGCCGTCTTCTCCGGCCCGGCCAATGATGCCAAAGGTCGCGTCGCCGCGCTGCGCGTGCCTGGCGGCGCGGCGCTGACCCGTAAACAAATTGATGAGTATGGCAAGTTCGTTCAGATTTACGGCGCGAAAGGCCTGGCTTACATGAAAGTCAACGAGCGTGCGAAAGGTCTCGACGGCATCAACAGCCCGGTGGCGAAATTCCTCGACGCAGACATCGTGGAAGCGATTCTTGCGCGCACCGGCGCCCAGGATGGCGATATGATTTTCTTCGGCGCGGATAACAAGAAAGTAGTGGCCGATGCGCTGGGCGCGCTGCGTCTGAAGCTGGGTAAAGACCTGAGCCTGACCGACGAAAGCAAATGGGCACCGCTGTGGGTTATCGACTTCCCGATGTTCGAAGATGATGGTGAAGGCGGACTGACCGCGATGCACCATCCGTTTACTTCGCCGAAAGACATGACCGCGGATGAACTGAAAGCGGCGCCGGAAACGGCGATTGCGAACGCTTACGATATGGTCATCAATGGCTATGAAGTGGGTGGCGGCTCCGTGCGTATCCATAATGGCGACATGCAGCAGACCGTTTTCGGTATTCTGGGCATCAACGAGCAGGAACAGCGTGAAAAATTCGGCTTCCTGCTGGACGCGCTGAAATACGGTACGCCGCCGCATGCCGGTCTGGCCTTCGGTCTTGACCGTCTGACCATGCTGCTGACCGGTACCGATAATATCCGTGATGTTATTGCCTTCCCGAAAACCACCGCGGCGGCCTGTCTGATGACCGAAGCGCCGAGCTTTGCTAACCCGGCTTCGCTGGGCGAGTTAGGTATTCAGGTTGTGGCGAAAGAGACAAAAGAGTCTGCGGAGAATAAGTAAGATGTCATTCAAGCTTCCCGTTTCCGTTCTGGTGGTCATTTATGCCGAAGATACGAAGCGGGTGCTGATGTTGCAGCGACGCGACGATCCCGCCTTCTGGCAGTCGGTAACCGGCAGCCTGGAAGCGGGGGAGAGCGCAGCGCAAGCCGCCGAGCGTGAAGTAAAGGAAGAGGTCGAGATTGATGTTGCTCATGAGCAACTGACCTTAATGGACTGTCAGCGCACGGTGGATTTCGAGATATTTTCTCATTTACGTCATCGCTACGCGCCGGGCGTTGAGCGCAATACCGAGTTTTGGTTCTGTCTTGCGCTCCCTCATGAACGCCAGATTGTCTTCACGGAACATCTGGATTACCGCTGGGTCGATGCGGCAGAGGCCGCCGCCTTGACCAAGTCGTGGAGTAACCGGCAGGCGATTGAAGAATTTGTAATTAACGCCGACTAATCTTCCCGGCCATTCGCAGGTCGAAAGGCTGCGGGAAGCAGGCATTTTTGGAGAGTTTTTTATGGCAGGTCATAGTAAATGGGCCAACACCAAACACCGCAAAGCGGCACAGGATGCCAAGCGCGGTAAGATCTTTACTAAAATCATTCGTGAGCTGGTTACCGCAGCGCGTCTGGGCGGCGGCGATGCCGCTTCCAACCCGCGTCTGCGCGCGGCAGTGGATAAAGCGCTGTCCAACAACATGACCCGCGACACGCTGAACCGCGCTATCGCCCGTGGCGTCGGCGGCGACGAAGACGCGAACATGGAAACCATCATTTATGAAGGTTACGGCCCTGGCGGCACCGCGGTCATGGTTGAATGTCTGAGTGACAACCGCAACCGTACCGTTGCCGAAGTTCGTCACGCTTTCAGCAAAACCGGCGGCAACCTCGGTACCGATGGTTCCGTGGCCTATCTGTTCAGCAAAAAAGGGGTCATCTCTTTTGAAGCGGGCGATGAAGACGTGATCATGGAAGCGGCGCTGGAAGCCGGTGCGGAAGACGTGGTGACCTATGACGATGGCGCGATTGACGTCTATACCGCATGGGAAGAGATGGGCGCGGTGCGCGATGCGCTGGAAGCGGCTGGCCTGAAGGCTGACGCGGCCGAAGTATCGATGATTCCGTCGACCAAAGCGGATATGGATGCGGAAACCGCACCGAAACTGCTGCGTCTGATCGATATGCTGGAAGACTGCGATGACGTGCAGGAAGTGTATCATAACGGCGAGATCTCTGATGAGGTCGCCGCAACGCTCTAATGTTGCTGACCGTTAAATCACTAACCGGAGGTGCGTGATGGCCATAATTCTCGGCATTGACCCGGGGTCACGCATTACCGGTTATGGCGTGATTCGCCAGGTCGGGCGGCAGCTGAGCTATCTTGGCAGCGGCTGTATCCGGACCAAAGTTGACGATTTACCGTCGCGCCTGAAGCTGATTTATGCTGGCGTGACGGAAATTATCACCCAGTTTCAGCCGGACTATTTCGCCATTGAGCAGGTATTTATGGCGAAAAACGCCGACTCAGCGTTGAAGCTGGGGCAGGCGCGCGGCGTGGCGATTGTCGCGGCGACGAATCAGGACCTGCCGGTGTTTGAGTATGCCGCGAGGCAGGTTAAGCAAACCGTTGTCGGCATCGGCAGCGCGGAAAAAAGTCAGGTGCAGCACATGGTGCGCACGCTGCTTAAGCTTCCCGCCAATCCCCAGGCGGACGCGGCGGATGCGCTGGCTATCGCCATTACCCACTGCCATGTCAGTCAGAACGTGGCTCAGATAAGCGAGATGCGGCTCAATCTGGCGCGTGGGCGCTTACGATAACCCCAAATCAGGCTGGATATTCATCCAGCCTTTTTTTATGATACCGCAGATACTTTAGCCCTTAACGCAGGAGCTCCATGTGATAGGCAGACTCAGAGGCATCGTTCTCGAAAAACAACCCCCGCTTGTGTTACTGGAAACGGGAGGCGTGGGCTATGAAGTACATATGCCAATGACCTGTTTTTATGAACTGCCGGATGTGGGCAACGAGGCCATCGTTTTTACCCATTTTGTCGTTCGCGAAGATGCGCAGCTGCTGTATGGTTTTAATAACAAGCAGGAACGCACCTTGTTCAAAGAGCTGATTAAAACCAACGGCGTCGGGCCAAAGCTGGCGCTGGCGATTCTCTCCGGTATGTCGGCGCAGCAGTTTGTTAACGCCGTGGAGCGTGAGGAGCTGGCGGCCCTGGTGAAACTGCCGGGTATCGGTAAGAAAACCGCTGAGCGTCTGATCGTGGAAATGAAAGACCGGTTCAAAGGTCTGCACGGCGATCTGTTTACGCCGGCGGCGGATCTGGTGCTGACGTCACCTGCTGGCCCGTCTGATGATGACGCGGAGCAGGAAGCGGTTGCTGCGCTGGTGGCGCTGGGCTATAAACCTCAGGAGGCCAGCCGGATGGTAAGCAAAATCGCGCGCCCGGATGCCAACAGTGAAACGCTAATTCGCGAAGCGCTCCGCGCCGCGTTGTGAGGTAAGGGATGATTGAAGCAGACAGGCTGGTATCGGCAGACAGTGCCGGGTTTGAAGAGACGGCCGACCGCGCAATCCGCCCGAAATTGCTGGCAGAGTATGTCGGTCAGCCGCAGGTGCGCTCGCAAATGGAGATTTTTATCCAGGCGGCAAAGCTGCGCGGCGATGCGCTCGATCACCTGCTGATCTTTGGCCCGCCGGGGTTGGGGAAAACGACGCTGGCGAATATCGTCGCCAATGAGATGGGCGTCAACCTGCGCACCACCTCCGGTCCGGTGCTTGAGAAGGCGGGCGACCTGGCCGCTATGCTCACCAATCTCGAACCCCACGACGTGCTGTTTATTGATGAAATACACCGCCTTTCACCGGTAGTGGAGGAGGTGCTGTATCCGGCGATGGAAGACTATCAGCTGGATATTATGATCGGCGAAGGGCCCGCGGCGCGTTCTATAAAAATCGATCTGCCGCCGTTTACCCTGATTGGCGCCACCACGCGCGCGGGGTCATTAACCTCGCCGCTGCGTGACCGCTTCGGTATTGTACAGCGCCTGGAGTTTTACCAGGTTCCTGACCTGCAGCATATCGTCAGCCGCAGCGCTCGCTACATGGGGCTGGATATGAGCGACGAAGGCGCGCTGGAAGTCGCCCGGCGCGCGCGCGGAACGCCGCGTATCGCTAACCGCCTGCTGCGCCGGGTGCGCGACTTTGCCGAGGTGCGCCATGATGGCACCATTTCGCTGGAGATTGCCGCTCAGGCGCTGGACATGCTCAATGTTGATGCGGAAGGGTTCGACTATATGGACCGCAAACTTCTGCTGGCGGTGATCGATAAATTCTTCGGCGGTCCCGTCGGCCTGGATAACCTGGCGGCGGCGATTGGCGAAGAGCGGGAAACTATCGAGGACGTTCTGGAACCGTATCTGATCCAGCAAGGTTTTTTGCAGCGCACGCCGCGCGGGCGCATGGCGACGGTACGCGCCTGGAATCACTTCGGCATCACGCCGCCGGAGATGCCGTAGCCTGGCGCCCGGCAGGGGCGCGATGGCCGCGTCCCGAGCGGGCAGGGATGACGGCCCCGGTCGACACGCCGTGACCGGGGAGGAGAGGGGGCTCAGGTTGCGGATTTTTTCATCATGCTGAAGATAAACAGCAGCGCGGCGCACAGCACCACGGACGGGCCGGCGGGGGTGTCATAAAACGCCGAGAAGGTCAGCCCGCCGCTGACTGCCAGAATGCCCACGCCAACGGCTGTCGCAGCCATCTGCTCCGGCGTGCGGGCAAAGCGGCGCGCCGTCGCGGCAGGGATTATCAGCAGCGAGGTAATAATCAACGCGCCGACGAACTTCATGGCGACGCCGATGGTCAGCGCGGTGACCAGCATCAGCAGCAGTTTCACCCGCTGTAGCTTTACGCCATCGACAAACGCCAGATCGGGGCTGATGGTCATCGACAGCAGATTGCGCCACTGCCAGAGCAGGATGGTCAGCACAATCACCACGCCAATGGCGATAAAGATCAAATCTTCCGGCGTCACCGCCAGTAAATCGCCAAACAGATAGGCCATCAGGTCGACGCGAATATTCGACATCAGACTGACCACCACCAGGCCAAGCGACAGCGCGCTGTGCGCCATAATCCCCAGTAAGGTATCAAGCGCCAGATGCGGGCGTTTTTCCAGCCACACCAGGCCGCCTGCCAGCATTAAGGTCACGGCGATCACCGCATAAAACGGATTGACGTTAAGCAGCAGTCCGAAAGCCACGCCAAGCAAAGAGGCGTGAGCTAAGGTGTCGCCGAAATAGGACATCCGGCGCCAGACCACAAACGACCCGAGCGGGCCTGCCGCACAGGCAAGCATAATCCCGGCCAGCCAGCCGGGTAACAGGAGTTCAATCATCAGCGCTCATTTCCCCTACGCAGTACAATCCGCCCCTGTAGGTCATGGCGGTGATTATGATGGTGACGATAAATTCCCAACTGTTCCGCTCCGCGCTGGCCAAACATCGAGATAAACTGCGGATGCATGGAGACCACTTCCGGGGTGCCAGAGCAGCAAATATGTTGATTCAGGCACAGCACCTCATCGGTTTTCGCCATCACCAGATGCAGGTCGTGGGAGACCATCAGCACCGAGCAATTAAGCTCCTGACGCAACTGGTTTATCAGATCGTAGAGGGCCACCTGGCCGTTAACGTCGACGCCCTGCGTGGGTTCATCCAGCACCAGCAGCTGCGGCTGGTTGAGCAGGGCCCGGGCCAGCAGCACGCGCTGGGTCTCGCCACCGGAGAGTTTTTGCATCGGCGCTTCAATCAGGTGTCCGGCCTGGACACGTTTCAGCGCTGGCAGGATATCCTGCTGGCGGGTGCCGGGACGTAAGCGCATGAATCGGCTGACGGTCAGCGGCATCGTGGCGTCAAGATGCAATTTTTGCGGGACGTAGCCAATCCGCAGATGATTCTCGCGCTTGATAACACCGTCCGTCGGTGCTATGAGGCCAAGAACCACCCGCACAAGCGTGGATTTACCTGCGCCATTAGGGCCGAGTAAGGTCAAAATTTTGCCGGGCTTTAGCGTCAGCGAAATGTCAGACAGTACGCGTCGTTGGCCGAAGGCGACCGAGACGTTTTCAAGAGTTACAAGATTTGTCATGTCAAATTAGGGGTTGCACAAGCTAGTGAATGTTATAATATCACATCTTTCTCATTCATTACGATGACTAGACGCATTATGTTACATAAAAATACGCTTCTTTGCGCTGGACTTAGCGCCGTTTTTTTGTTCGCTCAGACTTCTGCGGCAAATGCCGCCGTGGTTACCTCAATGAAACCCTTAGGCTTTATCGCTTCCGCTATCGCTGATGGCGTTACGCAGACGCAGGTGCTCCTGCCTGACGGCGCTTCAGAGCATGATTATTCACTGCGTCCTTCTGATGCAAAACGCTTACAGAACGCAGACTTAGTGGTCTGGATTGGTCCAGAGATGGAAGCGTTCATGGACAAGTCAACGCAAAGCATTGCGGCGAATAAAAAGGTGACCATCGCTGAGCTTGCCGGCGTGAAACCGTTGCTCATGAAAGGGGCGGATGACGACGATGACGATCATGGCCATGAACACGCCGCAGGGGAAAATAGTGACGGCGATCACCATCATGGTGTTTACAATATGCATCTATGGTTATCCCCAGAGATAGCGCGGCTTTCAGCGGTTGCAATCCACGATAAATTATTGGAACTTATGCCGCAGAGTCGAGCCAGACTTGACGCCAACCTGAAAGAATTTGAGGAAAATTTAGCCTCAACCGATAAGCAGGTGAGTAACGAGCTCGCACCGCTGAAAGGCAAAGGGTATTTCGTTTTTCATGATGCCTATGGCTACTTTGAAAAACACTACGGTCTGACCTCGCTGGGGCATTTTACCGTAAACCCTGAAATACAGCCCGGTGCGCAGCGTTTACACGAAATCAGAACACAGCTGGTTGAGCAAAAAGCGACGTGCGTTTTTGCTGAGCCACAGTTCAGGCCAGCCGTTATAGAAGCTGTTGCCAGAGGCACCTCTGTGCGCATGGGAACTCTGGACCCTCTCGGTAGCGGAATTAAGCTGGGTAAAGAAAGCTACCCGCAGTTCCTCGACCAACTGGCGAAACAGTATTCGAGCTGCCTGAAAGGAGATTAACGAGGAAGTGAATACGTGCAACAGATAGCCCGCGCTGTCTCTCAGGCATTCAACAATTTGCCACGACCTCATCGCGTCATGCTGGGGTCGTTGAGCGTTCTGACATTAGCGGTCGCCGTCTGGCGACCCTATATCTACCATCCGGAATCCGCCCCTATCGTCAGGACTATCGAGCTGGAAAAAAGCGAAATCCGCTCACTGCTGCCGGAAGCCTCCGAGCCTATCGACCAGGCGCCGCAGGAAGAAGAAGCCATTCCTCAAGATGAACTTGATGATAAAGCCGATAGCGAATCAGGCGGCCACGAATACGTGGTCTCCACCGGCGATACGCTGAGCAGCATCCTCAACCAGTACGGTATTGATATGGGCGATATCGCCCAGCTCTCCTCCGCCGACAAAGAGTTGCGAAACCTGAAAATCGGCCAACAGCTCTCGTGGACCTTAACGGCAGAAGGGGATTTGCAAAGCCTGACATGGGAAATGTCGCGCCGTGAAACCCGCACCTATGACCGGGTCGCTAACGGCTTTAAAATGAGCAGCGAGCAGCAGAAAGGGGACTGGGTCAACAACGTGCTGAAAGGCACCGTGGGCGCAAGCTTTGTCGCCAGCGCTCGTGAAGCCGGGCTGACCAGCACGGAAGTGAGCGCAGTGATCAGAGCGATGCAGTGGCAGATGGACTTCCGCAAGCTGAAAAAAGGCGATGAGTTCTCGGTACTGATGTCGCGCGAAATGCTTGACGGTAAACGGGAACAGAGCCAGCTGCTGGGCGTGCGTTTGCGCTCAGAGGGCAAGGATTATTACGCGATTCGCGCGGAGGACGGCAAGTTCTACGATCGCAACGGTACCGGTCTGGCGAAGGGCTTTATGCGCTTCCCGACGGCGCGCCAGTTCCGCGTCTCATCGAACTTTAATCCGCGTCGTCTGAATCCGGTGACCGGGCGCGTGGCCCCGCACCGCGGCGTCGATTTTGCGATGCCGCAGGGGACGCCGGTTCTTGCGGTCGGCGATGGTGAGGTCGTGGTGGCTAAGCGCAGCGGCGCGGCGGGATACTATGTGGCCGTACGCCATGGTCGTACCTATACCACCCGATATATGCATCTGCGTAAACTGCTGGTGAAACCGGGGCAGAAAGTGAAACGCGGCGATCGTATTGCGCTGTCAGGTAACACCGGTCGTTCTACCGGCCCGCACCTGCACTATGAGGTGTGGATTAACCAGCAGGCCGTGAACCCATTAACGGCGAAACTGCCGCGTACCGAAGGGTTGAGCGGTTCCGATCGCACCGATTACCTGGCGCAGGTCAAAGAGGTTATGCCGCAGCTGCGGTTTGACTAGCAGGATCTCAATGCAAGCCGGTGCCTGTCGCGCGCCGGCTTTTTCTTTTGTAGGTTCCCCGTCGTATCGCTAAACTATACCCACAATAAGTCGCCTTACGGCTTCTGAGGCTGCAACTTGCGGTTTGACGGTGCGGTTTGACGGTGCGGTTTGACGGTGCGGTTTGACGGGACTACCCCCATTATCTTTTTTTATGCAGTACGGCTGTGGACTGGGCATGGAAACGAAAAAAAATAATATTGAGTTTATTCCAAAATTTGACAAATCCTTTTTACTCCCGCGCTACTGGGGCGCCTGGCTGGGGGTTTTTGCGTTTGCCGGCATCGCCCTGACGCCTCCCTCTTTTCGCGATCCGATCCTCGGTAAACTGGGACGTGCGGTGGGTCGGCTGGCGAAAAGCTCACGCCGTCGTGCGCAGATAAACCTGCTGTACTGCTTCCCGGAAAAGAGCGAGCAGGAGCGCGAGGCAATTATCGATGAAATGTATATGTCGGCGCCGCAGGCGATGGTCATGATGGCCGAGCTGGGGCTGCGGGATCCGGCTCATGTTCTCTCCCGCGTCGACTGGCAGGGCAAAGAGATCATCGAAGAGATGCAGCGTAATAACGAAAAGGTGATCTTTCTGGTGCCGCACGCCTGGGGGGTAGATATTCCGGCGATGTTGATGGCTTCGGGCGGTCAGAAAATGGCGGCAATGTTCCATAACCAGGGGAATCCGGTCTTCGACTACGTGTGGAATACCGTCAGACGTCGCTTTGGTGGGCGTATGCATGCGCGCAACGACGGCATTAAACCGTTTATCCAGTCGGTTCGCCAGGGCTACTGGGGCTACTATTTGCCCGACCAGGATCACGGCGCCGAGCACAGCGAGTTCGTCGATTTCTTCGCGACCTATAAAGCCACCCTGCCGGCGATTGGCCGGCTGATGAAAGTCTGCCGCGCGCGCGTGGTGCCGCTGTTCCCGGTTTATGATGGCAAAACGCATCGTCTGACGGTGCTGGTGCGTCCGCCGATGGATGATCTGCTGGATGCCGATGATCACACGATCGCGCGACGAATGAATGAAGAGGTCGAGATTTTCGTCAAGCCGCATACCGAGCAATATACCTGGATCCTCAAATTGCTGAAGACGCGTAAACCGGGGGAAATCGAGCCTTATCAGCGCAAAGAGCTCTTTGCGAGAAAGAAGTAGCGCCTGCCTGCATCTTCCCGGCCCAGCCACAGAGAGCCAATGAACCTGGCGGGTTCATTGGCTGTATTGTCGGAGTAAAGCCATATGCTCGCTTATCAACCGGTAGCGGTATTCCGGGCGGCCGGTGAGACCATAGTGGTTATTGGTGAAGAGAATCCCCGTCTTTTCCAGCCAGATTAAATACTTACGGCACGAAACTCTGGAGATTTGCAGTGCGTTGGCTGTCTCATTGGTTGAAAAAGCGTTCTCCTGATGGCTATCAATCCATTGGCACACCAGGCGCAGCGTTTGCGGCGTTAATCCTTTAGGTAAGCGGCGGGTGTTATCCGGGCGCTGAATACCGCTGCGCAGTAAATCGTCAACATCGGACTGCTCGAAGCAGGATTTGGCGTGTTGCAGTTCGCGTCGTTTGCGCCAAGTCAGCAGCGCCTCTTCAAAGCGCGGGAACTGAAACGGTTTAATTAAGTAATCCACCACGCCATAGTGCATCGCCGTCTGGACGGTTGCCGCATCCGCGGCGGAGGTAATCATGATTGCATCGATGCTGCGGGCGCTGGTACGCAGGGTGGGCAGCAGATCCAGCCCACTCTCTTGCTGCATATACACATCCAGCAGGACCAAATCGATCGCGGGCGTATGATTCAGCATCTGCTCGGCTTCCCCCAGCGTTGAGGCGATACCGCAGCAGCGAAAGTCGGCGACCCGGCTGATAAACAGCCGGTTCAGCTCCGCAACCATCGAATCATCATCCACAATAAGCACATTGAACATGCGCGGTTCCTTAGACTATCGGGAAGCATGGGAGTCGACGTCTGGATGCTTCCCGCAGGTTTAATGAAGGACGGTGTGGCTACAGCGATGAACGCTTATAGGAGGTGTAACGCGCGTGCCAGAACGTTTTATCAATATTGGCGATCAGCTCTTCCTCGCTGAGTTTGGCGGCGACGCCTTCGGCCTGGGCCACCAGGGCGACATCAAGGGCGATGGCCCGGGAAATCATCTCAATATCTTCCACCGCCGGTAATAATCCGCCTTTGCCGGTGGTGGCTAACGGCGAGTGGGCCGCCAGCGTTTTACTGCAGGTAATCAGCATGGCTTCGGTGACGCGCTCCGCTTTGACCGCCAGGATACCTAACCCCAGACCGGGGAAAATATAGGCGTTGTTGCACTGCGTGATATCATAGGTCTCACCCTGGCAAAACACCGGTTCAAACGGGCTACCGGTGGCGATCAGCGCGCTGCCCTGGGTCCATTCGAGCAATTCTTTCGGCTGCGCTTCGGCACGGGAGGTCGGATTAGAGAGTGGCATCACAATTGGCCGCGGGCAGTGGCGGTGCATTTCTTTGATAATCTCTTCACTGAACAGACCCGGCTGGCCGGAGACGCCAATGAGTACGGTCGGGTGCACATTGCGCACGACATCCATCAACGACAGGTTGGCAGACGTCACATCCCAGTGGGCAATGGTGTCTCGCGGCGTCACGAGGCTTTGCTGAAAATCGAGCAGATTGGGCATCTCGTCGGTCAGTAAACCAAAACGATCGACCATGAAGACCTTGTTGCGGGCTTCTTTCTCCGACAAACCATCATCCACCATCAGCGCAATAATTTTTTCGGCAATCCCGCAGCCGGCGGAGCCGCCGCCGAGGAAAACAACCCGCTGGTCGCGTATACGGGTGCCTGCCACTGCGGCGGCGGCAATCAGCGTACCGGTGGTGACGGCGGCTGTGCCCTGGATGTCATCGTTGAAGCAGCACAGCTGGTTGCGATAACGTTTAAGCAGGCGGCCGGCATTCTTCTGGGCAAAATCTTCAAATTGCAGCAGGACATGCGGCCAGCGACGTTTTACCGCATCGACAAACATATCCATAAACTCCATATACTGATCGTCGTTAATGCGCGGATGACGCCAGCCCATATACAGCGGGTCTTCCAGGTGCTTCGCATTGTTGGTTCCGACATCGAGCATCACAGGTAGCGTCGATGCAGGATGAATGCCGCCGCAGGCGGTATACAGCGAGAGTTTGCCAATCGGAATCCCCATCCCGCCGATCCCCTGATCGCCCAGACCAAGAATACGCTCGCCGTCGGTGACGACGATCACCTGAATATCGTTGCGGGAGAAGCTTTGCAGCATCTCATCAATGTGATGGCGGTTAGGCCAGGAAATAAACAGACCGCGCCCGCGGCGATAAATCTCGGAGAAGTGTTCGCAGGCTTCTCCAACGGTTGGCGTATAAATGACCGGCAGCATCTCTTTCATATGGCTGCGCAGCAAATGATAAAAGAGCGTCTCGTTAGTATCCTGAATATTCCGCAGATAGATATGCCGGGAAATGTCACGCTTAAATTCACTGAACTGCTTCCACGCGCGATCCGTCTGTTCTTCGATGGTTTCGACATTATGCGGCAGTAATCCCTGAAGATTAAAAGCCGTTCTTTCCCCCTCGGTAAAAGCGAGTCCTTTATTTAATAGCGGATTTTCCAGCAGAACTGCGCCATTGTAAGGGGTATATAATGTTTCTTTGGCTAACATTTCGTGACTCCTGAACATTGTTTAAATAAATACAGGTTTAACCCGGTAAATACTATTTCGCCGGGGACGGCAGTTAAGAAATTAAATAAATCATGATGCCTTCGGTAACCACCCCAATGGCGGTGCCGAGTAAAATTGAGGATGAGGCCGGTTCAATATAGGTATCGCTGCGTAGCGCAAACATTCCGGCGGCGATGGCCGAAGGGGTTGCGCCAATAATAATGACCTGCTGCATCAGCGTGTGGCTAAGACCGAAAGCCAGGCCTGCCACGGCCATCATGGCGGGCTGAATCAGATTTTTAATACTGATGTTGGTGCAGGTCTGAATATTGACCGTCGGGCGTTCTCCATAAAACAGCAGACCAAGCGCGAACAGCGACAGGCCGCCGGCAATTTTCCCGACCATTTCAATCGGCATGCTGAGCATATGCGGCAGCTGTACGCCAGCAAGGCTCAGCAGCACCCCGGTGATGGGAATCCAGACGATAGGGTTTCTGATAGCCTTCATCAGGTTTTGCGCAATCAGCTTACCGGCATGAATATCCTCTCCATCATCAGCGGCATGTTTATCGCCCATACGAATCAGGATTATCGTCAGGGGAATCATGAAGACGCTGGTGATTAAGTTGCCGATAAGCACGCCAAGAAACCCTTCAGGCCCAATCAGGACGGCAAGGACCGGCGCGCCGAAATAGGCCATATCAGGAAATGCGCATACCAGGGACTGGAGTGCGCTGGTTTTGATATCATGGCGGAAAACGTAGCGCGAGATCAGCAGGGTAAGAAAATAGGACCCCATCAGGCCAATCACTAATACGGCCATAAAGGCGAAGTTTTTAATTTTATCCGGGTTGGTATTTAACGCCCCAATAAAAAGATGAAAGGGCAGAGCAAACCGGATGACGACGGTGGCTAACACCGAGGCGTCTTCACGACGGGTATAGCCTAACTTACCGCTGAGCCAACCGAGTAACATGATAAACACTAATGGGAACAATGATTGCAATAGCAGCGTAGGCATAAATTATCCTGAAAATAGTGTGTAGGGTTCGTTGTGTTTTTTAATCTAGCGATCCCCTATGGTATGAAAGGTGATTGAAATCACAGTGGCGGTTGTTTAAATAATTTCGCTTTGGGAACTTTACTTACAAATGCGACCTCAGCGATTAACTCCTTGTTTTTCATGGTTGCGGATAACTAAATGTTGTGATGAATAACTTTAACTACGCCGTGATAATTTAAATTACTTAAAGTGGACTTTCTAACTCAGTCACAAAGTCGTGAGCGCAGTCTGTTATTTTCTTTTTTAACGGAAAGCCCTGTGCTACCGTTTTTATGTTTTTAATTCGAATACCTCTTCATTTTTTGCTTTTTATTATTATTTGACTGCGCAATTTTAATATTGCGCGACGACCCTACGCCATCTATCACAATGCAGGTGAAACATGAAAAATAATTCACTCAACCATCCGGTAGAACAAACGCACTCGAGCGGGCAAGCTCCACGCTTCTTATCCAATGTTTCCAACGTTGACGTCGGCGCCGTACCTTTAACGTTGTTTGTCGGTATCGCGACGATTGTCGCTGTCTCTGCAATGGCGGGACTACTGCCAAAGAATATGATTGGCGGACTGGCGGTCATCATGACCCTCGGATTCGCTCTGGCCAAAATCGGGCGAATGGTACCGGTGCTTAAAGATATCGGCGGCCCGGCCATTTTGTGTCTGATGATGCCGTCGGTACTGGTCTATTTCGGGGCGTTTGATCCCCATACGCTGAGCACCGTGCATCTGTTGATGAAAGAGGCCAATTTACTCTATTTTGTCATCGCCTGCCTGGTGGTCGGCAGTATTCTGGGCATGAACAGAACCATTCTTATTCAGGGTATGGTGCGCATGTTCGTTCCGCTGATTGTGGGGACCGGGGCGGCGATCGCGACGGGTCTGCTGGTGGGGAGCCTGTTCGGCTACAGCATATACCATACCTTCTTCTTTATTATTGTGCCGATTATCGGCGGCGGCATTGGGGAAGGGATCCTGCCGCTGTCGCTGGCATATTCTGCGATCCTCGGGCAAACGCCGGACGTGTATGTCGCGCAGCTGGCACCTGCCGCGGTAGTAGGGAACATTTTCGCCATCATCTGCGCGGGCTTTCTGGCACGCCTGGGTGTCCGCCGCCCGGCGCTGTCCGGCGACGGCATGTTGATTCGTAGCCATGATGATAACCACGTTTTCTCGCAGTCGCAGGGAGGGCAGTCCACCGACTTCCAGCTGATGGGAGCCGGGTTGTTAATGATCTGCGCATTTTTCATCGTTGGCGGGTTGCTGGAGAAAGTGCTGCATATTCCGGGACCGGTATTGATGATTCTGGCCGCCGTCCTGTGCAAATACAGCAAAATTATCCCCGCCGCGATGGAGCTGGGGGCGCACAGCTGCTACAAATTCGTCTCCGCAGCTCTCGTCTGGCCGCTGATGATCGGTCTTGGAATGCTGTATGTCCCGCTGGAGAGCGTGGTTTCCGTCTTCTCCATCGGCTATGTCGTCGTGTGCGGTTCCATCGTCATTGCCATGGCGTTGAGCGGGTTTTTCATCGCTTCCCGGTTGAATATGTATCCCGTTGAAGCGGCGATCGTCACCAGTTGCCACAGCGGGCTGGGCGGCACCGGGGATGTGGCGATACTCTCGGCATCGAATCGCATGTCGCTGATGCCGTTTGCACAGATTGCCACCCGTATTGGCGGTGCTTCAACGGTGATCGCGGCGACGCTGCTGCTGAGCTGGATTGTCTGATTAAGGATAAAAAAACCTGCCAGCATCAGGCTGGCAGGTAGGGGGGCACGATGGGGGCGGTATTACTCGACGGTCAGAATACGCGTGGTGTTGGTGCTGCCGATGGTGCTCATGACGTCACCCTGAGTGACGATAACGAGGTCACCCGAAACCAGATAGCCTTTATCGCGCAGCAGGTTCACCGCATCGTGCGCCGCAGCGACGCCGTCGTTGGTGCTGTCGAAGTAAACCGGCGTTACGCCGCGATACAAGGCGGTCAGGTTCAGGGTATGTTCATGGCGGGAGAGGGCGAAAATGGGCAGGCCAGAGCTAATGCGTGAAGTCATCAGCGCGGTACGACCCGACTCGGTCATGGTGATGATCGCGGTGACGCCTTTCAGGTGGTTCGCCGCATACATCGCTGACATGGCAATCGCCTCTTCAACGTTGTCGAACTGGACATCCAGGCGGTGCTTGGACACGTTGAGGGTCGGGATTTTTTCTGCGCCCAGACAGACGCGCGCCATCGCGGCCACGGTTTCCGACGGATACTGGCCAGCGGCGGTTTCCGCTGAGAGCATCACGGCATCGGTACCGTCGAGGACGGCGTTGGCGACGTCCATGACTTCCGCGCGGGTTGGCATCGGGTTAGTAATCATCGACTCCATCATCTGAGTCGCGGTGATGACCGAACGGTTCAACTGACGGGCGCGGCGGATCAGCGCTTTCTGAATACCCACCAGTTCCGGGTCGCCGATTTCAACGCCAAGGTCGCCACGGGCAACCATCACGACGTCAGAGGCCAGAATAACATCGTCCATCGCGTCCTGATCGCAAACCGCTTCCGCACGCTCGACTTTCGCCACGATACTGGCATCGCAACCGGCTTCGCGCGCCAGACGGCGGGCATAGTTCAGGTCTTCGCCACAGCGTGGGAAGGAGACGGCCAGGTAATCAACGCCGATTTTCGCCGCGGTGACGATGTCCGCTTTGTCTTTCTCCGTCAGCGCTTCAGCGGACAGGCCGCCACCCAGTTTGTTGATGCCTTTATTGTTTGACAGCGGTCCGCCGACGGTGACCTCGGTGAACACTTTCAGACCCCGAACTTCGACCACTTTCAGCTGTACGCGGCCATCGTCCAGCAGCAGGATATCGCCAGGCACGACGTCCGCCGGCAGGCCTTTATAATCAATACCGACTTTCTCTTTGTCGCCTTCGCCTTTAGCCAGCTCTGCATCAAGCAGGAATTTGTCGCCGATATTAAGAAAAATTTTACCTTCTTTGAAGGTGGAAACGCGAATTTTGGGGCCTTGCAGATCGCCCAGGATGGCCACATGACGGCCCAGTTTTGCCGCGATTTGACGGACTTTATCCGCCCGCATCTGATGATCTTCCGGGGTACCGTGAGAGAAGTTCATACGTACTACGTTAGCGCCTGCGGCGATCACCTTTTCAAGGTTGTTATCACGATCGGTTGCCGGGCCTAAGGTCGTTACGATTTTGGTTCTGCGAAGCCTTCTGGACATGTAATACTCCGTTGACTAAAACAACTTTGGTGTTGCGTGAACATGGAATCGGCTGTGCCGGCCAGCAATGTCGCTATGCCGGAACGTAACCGAAGGTGTAATGGGTCACTACCTAATTATCAAGTTTTATGGGTTATCGCTGTGTACAGGCAGTTCTTTATCAAAACGCGATTCTTTCAATGCTTCCTTGACCCTCTTCAAGTTATCTCTGAATTTCGCTCCCCGACGGAGGGTAAAGCCGGTGGCCAGCACATCTATCACCGTCAACTGGGCAAGACGTGAAACCATGGGCATATAGATATCCGTATCTTCGGGGACATCAAGCGTAATCGACAACGTCGCCTCTCGCGCCAGCGGGGTCCCAGGTGATGTAATGGCGATGACCATGGCATCGTTTTCACGCGCCAACCGCGCCAGTTCGACCTGGCTTTTCGTCCGGCCAGTATGTGAGATAATCACGACCACGTCATCATCATTGCAATTCATACAACTCATGCGTTGCAGGACAATGTCGTCGGAGTAGATAACCGGAACGTTAAAACGGAAAAATTTGTTCATGGCGTCATGCGCGACGGCGGCCGAAGAGCCGAGGCCAAAGAAGGCAATTTTCTTGGCCTGCGTCAGAAGGTCGACGGCGCGATTCACCGCTGACATATCGAGAGAGTGGTGGACCTGATCTAAACTGGCCATGGCGGACGCGAAAATTTTTCCCGTATAGGACTCTACGCTGTCGTCTTCATCGACATTGCGGTTAACATAGAGAGTACCGTGTGCCAGGCTTTGTGCCAGGTGAAGTTTAAAATCGGGAAAGCCGCGGGTTTCCAGGCTCCGGCAAAAGCGGTTAACGGTCGGTTCGCTGACGCCCGCCTCCAGCGCCAGGGCCGCAATGCTTGAATGAATCGCCTGAGCAGGCGTAGCAAGAATGACTTCCGCCACTTTGCGTTCGGATTTGCTAAGGTGTTCCAGTCGGGACTGGATTTTTTCCAGCATGTTCATGGGTAACGGAGCGCTCATCAGTGGAAGCGATTTCATTAATGGATGAAATCATCAGGCGTTTTAGCAAGAATATACCTCTCCGTTATGACAAGCGGGGAAGAATAACGTTAAAAAATGTTGTTTTTTTTCATTACATGATCAGAGTCGTATTTTATTAACCTGAAACCGGTCGTAAGAACGAACAAGTCTGGCCGTTTGCCTGAATAGTCATCGGAAGTTTTCGCCACGTGCGGTTTAACGTCGGGAATGGCGGCCTGAGGGTTTCGGGAAGTTCGTAAACACAGTACAGTGTAGTGTAAGAAAATTACAAATATAGCCTGGCATAAGCACCAGTCTATCAACTGAGGAGAATGACATGGCGGTAACGCAAACGGCCCAGGCATGCGATCTGGTCATTTTCGGCGCTAAGGGTGACCTGGCGCGTCGTAAATTGTTGCCTTCCCTGTATCAGCTTGAAAAAGCTGGCCAGATCAACCCGGAGACCCGGATTATCGGGGTCGGACGTGCTGACTGGGATAAAGATGCTTACACCAGGGTCGTACGTGAGGCGCTTGAAACCTTCATGAAGGAAAAGATTGATGAAGGTTTGTGGGAAACCCTGAGCGGACGTCTGGATTTTTGTAACCTTGATGTGAACGATACCAAAGCGTTTTCCCGTCTGGGCAAAATGCTGGATCAGGAAAAACGTGTCACCATCAACTATTTCGCGATGCCGCCGAGCACCTTTGGTGCCATTTGCAAAGGCCTCGGTGAAGCCAAACTGAACGCCAAACCTGCGCGCGTGGTGATGGAAAAACCGCTGGGTACCTCTCTGGATACTTCTCGCGAGATCAACGACCAGGTCGGCGAATTCTTTGAAGAGTGTCAGGTTTACCGTATTGACCATTATCTTGGCAAAGAAACGGTGCTCAACCTGCTGGCGCTGCGCTTTGCGAACTCCCTGTTTGTCAATAACTGGGACAGCCGCACGATCGACCACGTCGAAATCACCGTCGCGGAAGAAGTGGGCATCGAAGGCCGCTGGGGTTACTTCGATCAGGCCGGGCAAATGCGCGACATGATCCAGAACCACCTGCTGCAAATTCTGTGCATGATAGCGATGTCGCCGCCGTCAGACCTCACTGCCGACAGCATTCGCGATGAAAAAGTAAAAGTGCTGAAGTCACTGCGCCGTATCGACCGTTCCAACGTGCGTGAGAAAACGGTCCGCGGTCAGTACACCGCCGGCTTCGCCCAGGGTAAAAAAGTCCCGGGCTACCTCGAAGAAGAGGGGGCGAACAAATCCAGCAATACCGAGACCTTCGTGGCTATCCGCGTGGATATCGATAACTGGCGCTGGGCCGGCGTGCCGTTCTACCTGCGTACCGGTAAACGTCTGCCGACCAAATGCTCTGAAGTGGTGGTGTATTTCAAAAGCCCCGAGCTGAACCTGTTTAAAGAGAACTGGCAGGAGCTGCCGCAGAACAAGCTGACGATTCGTCTGCAGCCGGATGAGGGGGTGGATATTCAGGTACTCAACAAAGTGCCGGGGCTTGACCACAAACACAATCTGCAGATAACCAAGCTGGACCTGAGCTATTCAGAAACCTTCAACCAGACTCACCTGGCGGATGCCTATGAACGTCTGCTGCTGGAAACCATGCGCGGTATCCAGGCGCTGTTCGTGCGTCGCGATGAGGTCGAAGAGGCGTGGAAGTGGGTTGACTCCATTACTGAAGCCTGGGCTGCCGATCGCGATGCGCCGAAGCCTTACCAGGCTGGTACCTGGGGACCGGTCGCTTCGGTGGCGATGATCACCCGTGACGGTCGTTCCTGGAACGAATTTGAATAGTGCGGATGTTATCCGGATGGGTTATTTTACCGGTAACATGATCTGACGCAGCAAGTCGCATAATTTTTGCTCTTTTAAGCCCCGGGAGGATTCACCCCCGGGGCTTTTTTTATTACACTGCGAACAGATATTTTGCCGCTGAGCTGCAGTATTGGTGCCTTTCACCTTTTAAGAAGTTGTTAAAATGCTGTGGCCGGACAGATAAAAATTCAGGAGCCTTTATGAATTCGACAATGTTACGGGTAACAAATCGCATTATCGAACGGTCGCGCGATACCCGCACTGCCTACCTCGCACGGATTAACCAGGCGAAGACCGATACCGTCCATCGCGCACAGCTGGCGTGCGGTAATCTCGCCCACGGCTTTGCTGCCTGTCAGTCGGACGATAAAGCCTCGCTGAAAAGCATGTTGCGTAACAATATTGCCATTATTACCTCTTACAACGACATGCTGTCCGCCCACCAGCCCTATGAGTATTACCCGGATATCATTCGCAAAGCGCTGCATTCGGTAAATGCGGTAGGCCAGGTCGCGGGGGGCGTTCCGGCGATGTGCGACGGTGTCACTCAAGGGCAGGACGGGATGGAACTCTCGCTCCTGAGCCGCGAAGTGATTGCGATGTCGGCCGCTATCGGCCTGTCGCATAACATGTTCGACGGCGCGCTGTATCTGGGCGTATGTGACAAAATCGTCCCCGGCCTGACGATGGCCGCGCTCTCCTTCGGCCACCTGCCGTCAGTGTTCGTACCGTCTGGCCCGATGGCCAGCGGTCTGCCAAATAAAGAAAAAGTCCGTATCCGCCAGCTGTATGCCGAGGGGAAAGTCGATCGTATGGCGCTGCTGGAATCTGAAGCGGCGTCCTACCACGCGCCGGGTACCTGCACATTTTACGGTACGGCAAACACCAACCAGATGGTGGTGGAGTTTATGGGCATGCAGCTCCCGGGCTCGTCGTTTGTGCATCCGGATGCCGAACTGCGCCAGGCGCTGACCGCCGCCGCCGCACGGCAGGTGACACGCATGACCGGTAACGGCAATGAATGGATGCCGTTAGGCAAAATGTTTGATGAGAAAGTGGTGGTCAACGGGATCGTTGCGCTGCTGGCAACCGGCGGGTCGACCAACCATACAATGCACCTGGTGGCGATGGCTCGCGCGGCGGGGATTATCATTAACTGGGATGATTTCTCCGATCTCTCCGACGTTGTGCCGCTGCTGGCGCGCCTTTACCCGAACGGCCCGGCGGATATTAACCACTTCCAGGCCGCGGGCGGCGTACCGGTGCTGGTACGTGAGCTGCTCAAAGGCGGCCTGCTGCACGAAGATGTCAACACCGTGGCCGGTTTTGGTCTCTCCCGTTACACCATGGAGCCGTGGCTGAATAACGGCGAGCTGGACTGGCGCGAAGGGGCGACGGCGCCTTTAGACGATCAGGTTATTGCCACTTTCGACAAGCCATTCTCTCGCCATGGCGGGACGAAAGTGCTCAGTGGCAACCTCGGGCGCGCGGTGATGAAAACCTCGGCCGTACCGGTTGAGAACCAGATCATTGAAGCGCCAGCGGTGGTGTTTGAAAGCCAGCACGACGTCTTGCCTGCTTTCGAAGCTGGCATGCTGGACAAGGATTGTGTGGTGGTTGTTCGCCATCAGGGGCCAAAAGCGAACGGCATGCCAGAATTACATAAACTTATGCCGCCACTTGGTGTATTATTGGACCGCCGTTTCAAAATTGCGCTGGTGACCGATGGCCGACTCTCTGGTGCATCAGGCAAGGTCCCGTCAGCAATCCACGTTACGCCTGAAGCGTACGATGGCGGGCTGCTGGCAAAAGTACGTGATGGCGACATCATCCGCGTTAACGGGCAGACGGGCGAACTGACGCTGCTGGTGGATGACGCTGAACTGGCGGCACGCCAGCCGCATGTTCCTGACCTCAGCGGTTCGCGCGTCGGGAGCGGCAGGGAAATGTTTGCAGCGCTGCGTGAGAAACTCTCCGGAGCAGAACAGGGCGCAACCTGCATCACTTTTTAAGACGATACAATTTGTAGATCTGGCGAGAGAGAAACTCTGATGAAAAACTGGAAAACAACTGCAGAAGCAATCCTCACCAACGGCCCGGTTGTCCCGGTGATCGTGGTGAAAAAGCTGGAACACGCTGTGCCGATGGCCAAAGCGCTGGTTGCCGGCGGCGTACGCGTACTGGAAGTCACGCTACGTACCGCATGCGCACTTGATGCGATCCGCGCGATTGCGAAAGAAGTGCCGGAGGCGATTGTCGGCGCAGGTACCGTCACAAACGTAGAGCAGCTGAAAGCGGTCACCGAGGCTGGCGCGCAGTTTGCTATCAGCCCGGGTCTGACCGAATCCCTGCTGAAAGCGGCGACTGAAGAAGGGACCATCCCGCTGATCCCGGGGATCAGCACCGTCTCCGAACTGATGCTGGGCATGCAGTATGGCCTGAAAGAGTTCAAATTCTTCCCGGCAGAAGCTAACGGCGGCGTAAAAGCGCTGCAGGCGATTGGCGGTCCGTTCGCGCATATCCGTTTCTGCCCGACTGGCGGGATCTCTCCGGCGAACTACCGCGACTATCTGGCGCTGAACAGCGTGCTGTGCATCGGCGGTTCCTGGCTGGTTCCGGCGGATGCGCTGGAAGCCGGCGATTACGCGCGTATTACCAAAATTGCTCGCGAAGCGGTTGAAGGCGCGAAGTAATTTTCACGCCCTGAACAATCGCGAAGTCCAGACCCGATCGCGTTGACGCGACCGGGTTTTTTTTATCCCTGAACCAGCACGGCCGACGCGGCGGCTTTCGCGCGCGCCACCGCCTCATCGACGCTATCGGCGACGGCCAGCGTGACGCCCAGCCGACGAGAACCGTCAATCTCCGGTTTACCGAACAGACGCAGCTGGAGTCCCGCGCCTACCGCGCCCTGAAGATTGCTAAAGGTGACGTTCTGGCTGGTGAGCTGCGGCAGAATGACCGCGGAGGCCGCCGGGCCATACTGGCGGATCGCGCCAACCGGCAGGCCGAGGAAAGCACGAACGTGCAGGGCAAATTCCGAGAGGTCCTGGGAAATCAGCGTTACCATCCCGGTGTCGTGCGGGCGAGGGGAGACTTCACTGAAGATAACCTCATCGCCGCAGACGAACAGCTCCACGCCAAACAGACCGTAGCCGCCGAGCGCCAGTACGACTTTGCTGGCAATCTCCTGCGCGCGGACCAGCGCCTGCTCGCTCATCTGCTGCGGCTGCCAGGATTCGCGGTAATCGCCATCCTCCTGGCGATGGCCGACCGGCGCACAGAAATGGACGCCATCGATCGCGCTGACGGTAAGCAGGGTAATTTCAAAATCGAAATTGACCACTCCCTCGACGATAACCCGACCGGCGCCAGCGCGACCGCCTTGTTGCGCGTAGCGCCAGGCCTCTGCCAACTGATCAGAGTGACGAATAAAGCTCTGGCCTTTACCCGAAGAGCTCATGACCGGCTTCACGATACAGGGCAGGCCAATCTCCGCGACGGCTTCGCGAAAGGTCTCTTCGCTGTCGGCAAAGCGGTATGCCGAGGTGGGAAGCTGCAGCTCCTCTGCGGCCAGACGGCGAATACCTTCGCGATTCATGGTCAGTTTCGCCGCACGAGCGGTGGGGACGACTTTCTGCCCGGCCTGCTCCAGCTCCACCAGCATATCCGTGGCGATGGCTTCAATTTCCGGCACGATAAAATCGGGCTTTTCTTGCGCAATCAGCGCGCGCAGCGTTTCACCGTGCAACATGTTGATGACGTGCGAACGGTGCGCCACCTGCATGGCCGGCGCGTCGGGATAGCGGTCGACCGCGATAGTCTCAATACCCAGCCGTTGGCACTCAATAGCGACTTCTTTACCCAGTTCGCCGGAACCTAACAACATCACTCGCGTCGCTGCCGGACGCAGCGCTGTGCCTAATAACGTCATGACTCTTTTCCACAGTAAAAAAACATGCGTCGCATTATAAACGAAAACGTTTGCGTCTGTCTTTACGGCTGTTGGTTGAGTCGCCGGTGAAAATTTGCTATACTGTATAAAAATACAGTATAAGAGACTGCACAATGGCGGTTGAAATTAAATATGTGGTGATCCGCGAAGGTGAGGAAAAAATGTCGTTTACCAGCAAAAAAGAGGCCGATGCTTACGACAAAATGCTCGATCTTGCCGAGGTCCTCAACGACTGGCTGGTAGCGTGCCCGCTGACGCTGGACGAAACCCAGCGCGATGAAATGGCAATGTGGCTGGCGGAACGCAAAGAGACATTGAACCACATCCTGAAATCGGGAAAGCTCCCGGAAGCGGAAGATGCTACGGGCGGGCAGGTTTCCCAGGATGAGAGCGCCGCGGCTGAAGCCTCAGAGGCCGCAGCGGAGGGGGCGAGCGAACAACCCGCGGCATCGCGCAAGGTGAAGGCCGCCTGAGTGCGGCCGAATTTGCGCATCTTTAGTTGCTCATAACATTTCCTGACATCTCGTCGTTTAGGCTGATGACATCGCGTAATAAGCAACGAGGGAAATCATGGCTAACTGGCTTAATCAACTCCAGTCCCTGCTGGGCCAGCAGGGACCGTCTTCCTCATCAGGCGAGCGGCCGGATGGTAAAAGCTTCCTTCTGCCCGGTGCGCTGGGCGGGCTGGCGGGGCTGCTGGTGGCGAGTAAGTCATCGCGCAAGCTGCTGGCCAAATATGGCACCAGCGCACTGTTGGTTGGCGGCGGCGCGGTGGCGGGGAGCGTGCTGTGGAACAAGTATCAGCAGAAAATGCGGGAGAATTCCCCTGCGCAATCTGCCGCTTCCGCAGCACAGCCTGGCGGGTCGTCAACCTCGCCAGCCTCCGGGCTTGATGCGCGCAGTGAACGACTCATTCTGGCGCTGGTGTTCGCCGCTAAAAGCGACGGGCACATCGATGACAGCGAACGGGCAAACATCGAAGAGCAGCTGCGCGCCGCCGATATTGCCGTGCAGGGGCGTGTATTGATCGATCGTGCCCTGGCGCAGCCGCTTGACCCGCAGCGCCTGGCGCAGGGCCTCAACAGCGAGCAAGAGGCGCTGGAAATCTATTACATCAGCTGCGCGGCGATCGATATCGACCATTTTATGGAGCGCAGCTATCTCAATGCCCTCGGTGAGGCTTTAGGGCTGCCGCAGGCAGTGCGTGCCGACATCGAACGGGATATTCAGGCGCAAAAACAGGCGCTTTCTCCCTAAATCAGCAGGTTTTGCTTGCAACGCGGGCCACTTTTGCCACCCTTATACACACGCCATCCTTCAAGCCGCTTCTTGAATGATTTTGTGTATGAAATACCGGATGCAGAAGACCAAAAGATGCCACCAAAAGCAAAACGAATCCCTCATGCCATGACTCTTCATGGCGATACCCGTATCGATAATTACTTCTGGCTGCGCGACGACGAACGTTCGCGGCCGGAAGTGCTGGATTATCTTCGCGAGGAAAATGAGTACGGACAGCAGGTCATGTCCACTCAGCGTAGCCTGCAGGAGCGGGTACTAAAAGAGATTATTGACCGTATCCCGCCGCGCGAAGTCTCCGCGCCCTACAGCAAAAATGGCTACCGCTATCGTCAGGTGTATGAGCCGGGCTGTGAATACGCTATCTATCAGCGCCAGTCGGTGCTGAAAGAGGAGTGGGATGAATGGGAGGTGCTGCTCGATAGCAATCAGCGCGCGGCGCAGAGCGAATTCTATACTCTCGGCGGGCTGGGCATTTCGCCGGATAACATGATCATGGCGCTGGCGGAGGATTATCTCTCCCGAAGGCAATATAGCCTGCGCTTGTGCAATCTGCAAAATGGCGAATGGTACCCTGAAGTGCTGGAAAACGTTTCGCCGGAATTTGCCTGGAGCAATGATTCGCAGACGCTGTGGTATGTCCGCAAGCACCCGACTACGCTGCTGCCTTATCAGGTCTGGCGGCATACCGTGGGCGCGTCGCCGCTTTCCGACGTGCTGGTCTACGAGGAGACGGATGAAACCTTCTACGTCAGCCTCCATACCACCACCTCCCGGCAATTCGCCGTGATCTATCTTGCCAGCGCGACCACCAGCGAAGTACGGCTGCTGAATACCGAAATGCCGGATGCGGAACCGGTATGTTTCCTGCCGCGGCGTAAAGATCACGAGTACAGTCTCGATCATTACCAGCATGCTTTTTATCTTCGCTCCAACCGCGAGGGGAAAAACTTTGGTCTCTATCGTACCCATGAACGCGACGAACAGCAGTGGGAGACGCTGATTGCCCCGCGCCAGGAGGTGATGCTCGAGGGATTCACCCTGTTTACCGACTGGTTGGTGGTCGAGGAGCGCCAGCGCGGGTTAACCAGCCTGCGTCAGATCAACCGCAAGACCCGGGAAGGGGTTGGGATCGCCTTTGATGACCCGGCCTACGTGACCTGGCTTGCCTATAATCCGGAGCCGGAAACTTCCCGCTTGCGCTACGGATACTCATCCATGACCACGCCGGATACGCTGTTTGAGCTGGATATGGATACCGGTGAGCGGCGGGTACTGAAACAGCAGGAAGTGAAAGGGTTTGAGGCCAGTCATTACCGCAGCGAGCACCTGTGGATTCAGGCCCGGGATGGCGTGGAGGTTCCTGTTTCGCTGGTTTATCGGCTTGAGCATTTCCGCAAGGGCGTCAGTCCGTTGCTGGTCTATGCCTACGGGTCGTATGGCGCCAGTGAAGATGCTGATTTCAGCGCCAGCCGCTTGAGCCTGCTCGATCGTGGTTTCGTGTTTGCGATCGCCCACGTTCGCGGCGGCGGTGAATTAGGGCAGCAGTGGTACGAAGACGGCAAGTTCCTGTGTAAGAAAAATACCTTTAACGATTATCTCGATGTCTGCGATGCGCTGCTGGCGCAGGGGTATGGCAATCCTCGCCTGTGCTACGGTATGGGCGGCAGCGCGGGCGGGATGTTAATGGGCGTCGCCATTAATGAGCGGCCGGAGCTGTTTCACGGGGTGGTCGCTCAGGTTCCGTTTGTCGATGTCCTGACCACCATGCTCGACGAGTCTATTCCGCTGACGACCGGGGAATTTGAGGAGTGGGGAAATCCGCAGGACGAAGAGTACTATCGCTATATGAAGAGCTACAGTCCTTACGATGGCGTCACGGCGCAGGCCTGTCCCCACCTGCTGGTTACCACCGGTCTGCACGATTCCCAGGTGCAATACTGGGAACCGGCAAAATGGGTGGCGAAGCTGCGCGAGCTGAAAACGGACGATAACATGCTACTGCTGTGCACCGATATGGATTCAGGGCACGGCGGGAAGTCGGGGCGTTTTAAAAGCTATGAAGGGGTGGCGCTGGAGTTTGCCTTTTTGATTGGCCTGGCGCAGGGGACGTTACCCGGCCAGGCGGACGTTTAGCATCGCTACTCCCCGAGATAGTGCTTGAGGGTCAAGCGCAGCTCGGGGCTCATCCGATCCAGGTTATTGAACAGCCAGCGTAAATAACCTGGGTCGTTTTCTGCGATTTCGGCCACCGCCTTGCCGCGATATTTACCGAAGGTAAAGGTGGTTAACAGCGACGGGCGACCGGTAATGGTCGCCATCTCCTCAGGTTGCCAGCCGGAAACGTTGATAATATCGAGAAGCAGTGCGGCGGTGATATAGCAGTCGTACAGCGCGCGGTGTTGATGCAGCCCCGCAGGCGTTGCGACACTCAGCTTACGCGATTTATACAGCCCCATATTGCTGTATTTAATCCCAGGCCACAGGCGACGGGCCAGTTTCATGGTGCAGATCCACTCTCCGTGCATTTCCGGTAACACCCGGCGGTCGAAGCTGGCGTTGTGGGCGACATACCACTGACTGCCGATGTAATGCGGCAGGACCTCTTCAATCCACGGCTTATCGGCGACCATCTCTTCGGTGATCCGGTGAATCGCCATAGCCTGGGGGCTGATAGGCCGGTCGGGACGAACCAGATGGCTCATGGGGTTGGTTATCTGACCATCGACAATATCAACAGAGGCGATTTCAACAATGCCTCCCTGCAGTCCGCAGGTTTCCGTATCGATTACGCGTAGCATGGCTCACTCCGGCCCAAAGAAACCAGCGTAATGGAATGCGCAGCGCTTGCCAACCGGGACGTCCATAGGGGACGGGAATTATTTCGCTTTGGGTTCATAGGGCAGGCGCGACAGCGAAACAGACGCCAGGCGATGGGCGATCAGGCGTTCACGGAACCAGTCGCGCAGGTGTGACGGTTGCTCCCGCTCCACTAAATCGGCGACCACGGGCATATTGTAACGCTCTTTAAAGGCGACACCGGCTGCGGCAAGGTCGACGTTCACTTTGTCCATCTCGTCCTGCGAAATTTTGGCCAGATTTTTTTCCATATGGTTTCTCCTTCATGATGCCGAAAACCGATCGGGCGCGACGTCGGACCGGGACGCATCGCTCGACTACGCCATTATACAGGGTTATTCTCTGTGCTACATACATAACGAAAAGGAATGACGATTATGCGTACCATCGCCGGGCGTGCGCTGCGCGCCTCCGTTTTTGTCGCCGGTTTCCTGGTCAGCGCTGCGGCCTTTGCCCATGCGCATCTTCAACAGCAAACGCCGGCCGCGGATTCTACTGTCACCGCTTCTCCCGCATCGCTGACCCTGAGCTTTTCTGAAGGTATTGAAACCGCCTTTAGCGCAGTGACCCTGACCGGTCCGCAGCAGAACGCTATTGCTACCGGCAAGCTGGCGCGCAGCGACAGCAATAAAGCGCAACTGATTGTTCCGCTGACGCAGTCGCTGTCTGCGGGGGAGTATACCGTTGACTGGCACGTGGTCTCTGTTGATGGCCATAAAACCAAAGGGCAATACCACTTTACCGTGAAATAACCCATGCTCACGGGAATCTATATCGCTCTGCGCTTCGTCCACTTTCTCTCGCTGATGGTGGCGTTTGGCTGCGTGCTGTACGGCGCGTGGTGGGCGCCGCCGGCCTTGCGGCGATTGCTGATGCAGCGCTTCTTCCCGCTACTGCGGCATCTTTTGCTGCTCAGCGCACTCTCTGCGCTGCTGATGCTGATGGCGCAAGGCGGCCTGATGGGGAACGGTTGGCCGGACCTCTGGCAACCGGCTATCTGGCAAGCCGTCGCGGGCACCCGCTTTGGCAGCGTCTGGATCTGGCAGATCCTGCTGGCGTGGGTTGCGCTGGCGATCGCGTGGCTCAAACCGCGTCGTCCGGCGCGTTTACTGCTGGTACTGCTGTGCGCGCAGATCTTGCTGATGGCGGGCGTGGGCCATGCGGTCATGAGCGAGGGCGTGCGCGGCGCGGCGCAGCGGACTAACCACGCTGTGCATCTGTTCTGCGTCGCCGGCTGGTTTGGCGGGCTGCTGCCGTTCATCTACTGCCTGCGCCTGGCGCACGGGCGCTGGCGGCAAGCCGCTATCGGCACCATGATGCGCTTTTCTCGCTACGGGCATCTGGCGGTCGCCGGCGCGATTGCCAGCGGCGTGGTGAATGCGTTGCTTATCCAGGGGGGATTATTCCGTGATTCGCCGTGGGGAGAGATGTTATTGATCAAATGTGCCCTGGTCGCAGCGATGGTAGCAATTGCGCTGGTGAACAGGTATGTTCTGGTGCCACGTATGTCGGTGAACGGAACGCGAGCGGAGTCGCTCATTTTGCGCACCACGCAGGTTGAAATGGCGCTTGGAGCATTGGCGCTGCTGGCCGTCAGCCTGTTTGCAACCTGGGAACCTTACTGAATTAACTGGCTAAATCATGAAAAAAACTCTTTTAACTATGTTGTTACTGGCAAGCTCCGGCGTCGCGCTGGCGGCACCGCAGATTATCACCGTTAGCCGCTTCGAAGTGGGAAAGGATAATTGGGCGTTCAATCGCGAGGAGGTGATGTTGACCTGCCGCCCGGGGAATGCGCTGTATGCCATTAACCCCAGCACGCTGGTGCAGTATCCGTTGAATGACGTTGCTGAGCAGCAGGTGAAAGCGGGTAAAACCAGCGCGCAGCCGATCTCTGTGATCCAGGTTGACGATCCGCAACATCCGGGACAAAAAATGAGCCTGGCGCCATTTATTGAGCGCGCGCAGAAGCTTTGCTGATCCCCGCGCGTATCTTACTGTATTAGCATATAAAAAACCGCCGGCATTCCTCTCAGGAAGCGGCGGTTTTTTGTTGGCACTGACCATTTTGCCAGGAATTATTCGACCACTTTTGTTGCGGACTGGAAAACCTGACGCGGTAAACTATTCTTATAAGGCAAGGCGACTTAGCCTGCATTAATGCCAACTTTTAGCGCACGGCTCTCTCCCAAGAGCCATTTCCCTGGACCGAATACAGGAATCGTGTTCGGTCTCTTTTTATCTGAAACTTATCAAATCGTTACGCAATAAGACCGCAAATCATCCCGCATTTCGCGTTACGGTCTTTTCCCCTTATACCACAACAAAAAACGCCTTCACATTCTCTTTACAGAAAATCTGAGCCGGATTACGGGTCAGCCTCTGGCGATGACGCACCGCGCTTTTGGAGAGCAGGCCGTCATCTGAGCGGGATATTCAGGCGCCGAATATACGCCGGGATATGATTTTATGGCGAACTATTTGGCTGCTTATTGATAGCAAATAAAAGGGCGGGGTGAAGAAGGTGGCGTGATCAAAACAAGGCATTATTCAGGGGCGGTGAATGACGGATACAGCTGGGATTCAAGGTAGCTGACGAGGGCCCAAACTTCACCGCTGAAAATAAACCAAAGCGCAGCGAGCAAAATTATTATCACAATAACCAGAAGGGCAATTTCACTTTTACTCATAACTTCAATGACTACCCGAAAGGAAAACGATGAAGGTATGATAGTAACGAAACCACAGGATAAGATGCAAACGCCGTGATTTAAAAACGGCGTTTGTTTGATATGAACAGGTGTTAGTCCGTCAGAGTTGGGGAGTCAGCTGCGCGACCTGCGCGGTCAGTTCGTCCAGCAGCTGAAAACGGCGGCGGTATTCTGCCCGCTTTTTACTGGCTATCTCTTCCAGTGATTTTCTTTCCATCTGTAACGGTAAGCGCCAGCGCCAGGCGCCATCGGCTACGCCATCAATAGACTGCCAGAACTCATCATAGCTGGCGTGGAAATGGCGCCCCTTGCTGAGACGATAGCGCAGCGCGCGGAAAACGTGACCGTTATCGCTTACGCCATAAATGGCCTGAATGTGACTTCTTGCGGCCAGCGCCCAGATAAATTCGAGCAGCAGGCGTTTAGGAAACAGACCATAGCAGGCGCGGGTGGCGAGTTTGATGACTTCGTGCGGCACATCGCGTCGCGGCCCCTGCAGTCCGCCGATAACCAGCTGCCATTGCTCCTGCTGGCGCACGACGCTGAACGTGGCGCTGGCCAGCAGCGTCTGGTTGCCGTCGTGCAGCCACAATGTGGTTTCGCCTTCGCGCTCGGCTTTACCTGCGGAGGAGGCTGAGAGAGTGAAGCGGGCCTCATCTTTGCCCTGCAATTCCAGCAGGGTCGTCTCGTTGGCGGCGGTCATCGCGGCAGCCAGCTTCGCGCCTGACAGTGAGTCGATGAACTGATAGTGGCTGATAATCGCCTGGGCGCGCTGGCTGGCGTTTAACCCACGTCTCAGATACTGGCGGTGAACTTTACCCGGCAGGGTGACCTGTGCGGCAAGTAACTGATTAAAGTCAGGACGCCCGGAAAGATTATCCAGCATCGCGCGCGTTGGCGTATAAAATAAGGCCGTACGCAATAAAAATTTAAGCCGGTAATTACGCTTTTGCCAAATCGGAGCGGGAATAAGTCTGCCCATCACCAGATCGGCAATAAGATGGGTGCGTGGCTGTTGTGCGAAGGCGGAGTGCAGGCTATTGTCCGTCACGATAAAATACCTCGTTGTTATTTAGCCTCTATTTTAAGGGTCCGGTGAGGTGAGATTAATATCCTGGCGGACTATATTTCTGTTTCGTTTATATTTGATTGAGGTGGGGATCTTCGGGAGAGCCGGGGAGCGAATTAACTATAATTGCATCAGGAGGACAAAATATGTATCAACGCATCGATGGTTCGGCCTGGCGCAATATCTGGCTGATTGGCGATCTGCACGGCTGCTTTGCCTTATTGATGAGCCAGTTGCGGCATATAAAATTCGACCCTTACCAGGATCTTCTCGTTTCCGTGGGCGATTTGATCGATCGCGGGCCGCAAAGCGCGAAATGTCTCGCGCTTCTCGACTGCCGCTGGTTCTGTGCGGTGCGCGGTAATCATGAACAGATGGCGCTGGATGCGCAGGAGAGCGGGGTGCAGACGCTATGGGCCATGAACGGAGGCCACTGGTATCAGGAGAGCACGCGCAGCGAACGGCGACACATTGACGAACATCTCAGGAGCTGTCGCCAGCTGCCGCTGATCGTGGAACTCAGCGCCGGATCGCAGCGTCATATTGTGGCCCACGCCGATTACCCGGCGGCGACCTATCGTTGGCAGCAGCCGGTCGACGAACAACAGGTGCTCTGGAGCCGACAACGGCTGATGGATCATCTGGCTGGTCGACATGGCGCGATAGGTGGAGCGGACCACTTCTGGTTTGGCCACACGCCGTTGAAGCAACGCTATGATAGCGATAATCAACATTATATTGATACGGGGGCGGTATTCGGCGGTACGCTGACTCTGGTACAGCTGCAATCAACGGTTTAAAAATCGCTGTATTCGCGGGCAGGCTGCCAGAAACTATCAATAAAATCCTCAACCGGAAAACAGCCGCCATGGCGTATCCGCTGATCGTCCATCGCGACAAGGCACCGTTGTTCATTATCGTAAACGTCGACGACAATATCTTCGCAACCACCGTCCAGATAACAAATAAACAAAACTAAGGCGAACATCGTGGCCCCATGTTTGGGTTTGTTATCAGTATAGGGTAGCCCATAAACGGCGGGAATAAATAACCCGTCTCAGGCGACGGGTTCTTTTTGAATCAGGCAACGCGCATGACCCAGGCATCGGATTGTTGATCGTAGTGCTTACGGTAGAGGACGGAATGTTGGCCATCAAGAATGGCAGGGACGCTGGTTTCCGCATCCCAGCCATCCAGCTGCATGCAGAGGTCCGGATCGGATTTGCAAGGAATACTTAACGTTCGCTCTCCCTGCTGTTCGCCGTGCAGCTCGGCATCATCTATCTCAAATGCGCCGATTCGAATGTTGGTTTTACGCATAAATTCACCCCGTTGTTGCGCTGAGTTGTGGTACGACCAGTCGGGCCGACATTTTTCAGCGTAGACAACGGGGGACAAACCGCCAGTAAAAAAATGCGGTTTTTTTGCACTCTATCACGCCTTGCCGGCAAAAAGTTTACCGTCGCGAACCAGCTCTCGCGGATAGCTGTTTTTCAAACGGGAGCCGACTTTTTTCGCCAGCCCCAGGGGCGCCCCCTGGAACGTGACGATGACTTCATCCTGCTGCGGCGGCGTTTGCGGATAGATGTCGCGGCCGCGATACCACTCTTGCGCTTCATCCGGTGTCAGTTCAAAAGGGGCATCCGGCGCGGCGAGCGCAATGACCGCTTCGTACTGCCAGCGATAGCCTTTGTTATGGGTTTCCGCCAGGCGAATGCCAATCCGCGAAAAACGGACCTGGCCTATCAATGATTCCAGCGCTTTCGGGAACAGCCAAATCTCTTTATCACGCTGCCACAGCGTATGACCGTCATCCCAGCGCAGTCCGATGGCGGCGGCAGCGGCGGAAATCGCTGCTGCCTCACGGCTTTTAAGCGCTGAGAAAGGAAATTTTCCGACTTTGTAACCCGGCGCCGGTAGCGCTTCGATCGCCGCGGTTTTCTTGAGGCGGGCAACAAAAAAGCCTTCGCAGTCAAAAATCTGCGGAAAGACGTGGAGAAATCCCTCTGCGGTTAAGGCATCCGTCGCCTGCGGGAACAGCGCCCCGAGCGCTAGCACCTCGACCGCCTGCGGATAGCGGGCCAACAGCCACTGCACGACCTCTTCGTTCTCTTCCCGGTTGAGGGTACAGGTTGAGTACACCAGCGTGCCGCCGGGGCGCAGCGCGTGAAATGCGCTATCGATCAGCTCCCGCTGGGTTTCGGCGATCTGCTGATTACTCTCCGGCGACCAGTTTTTCAACGCATCGGGATCTTTGCGCACCACCCCTTCGCCGGAGCAGGGCGCATCCAGCAGGATGGCATCAAAGCACTCCGGCAGCGCGGCGCCAAACACCCGGCCATCGAAGTGGGTCAAGGCAACGTTGCTGATGCCGCAGCGGCTGATATTGGCATGCAGCACTTTAACCCGGCTGGCGGAAAACTCATTGGCGAGGATCCCGCCTTCATTTCCCATGCGCGCGGCGATCTGCGTGGTTTTTGAGCCCGGCGCGGCGGCCACATCCATGACCCGCTGCGGCATGTCGCCATCGGCAAACAGCGCGGCAACCGGCAGCATCGAGCTGGCTTCCTGAATATAAAACAGGCCGCTGAGATGTTCGGCGGTGCTGCCCAGCGGCAGGGCGTCCTCATCATCGCGTTCGATCCAAAAGCCCTCTTCGCACCACGGGATCGGCGTCAGCTGCCAGCCATAGGGCGCTACCCGCTGCACAAAGTCGGTGACGGAAATTTTCAGCGTATTCACGCGCAGGCTGCGGCGCAACGGGCGCTGACAGGCGGCGATAAACGCCTCGAACGAGAGATGCGTAGGCATCGCGTCACGCATTTGAGCAAGGAATTGGTCAGGAAAATAGACTGCGTTTTGAGCCACGGGTGCGCACCACAAGAAAAAAGGGTGCGCAGTTTATCATAAACGCTCCGGCGGGGGACACCGGAGCGTTTTGCTTACTGTGGCAGGGCTGTGCCCCATTCACGCCACTCTTTTGGTTCGTTTTCCAGCAGCAGGAAGTGTTTGCCATCCTGCGCCTTCGGTGCCAGCGGCGTGCCCGGGGGGGTGGCGAAGGAGATGCCGCCGCGAATGAACTGGTTAAAGGTCCCGGTTTTCACGACGCCGCCAATCAGGCCAAAGTCGAGGTTATAGCCGGAAGAGAGCCAGAAGACCGAATTGTTACGCACCAGATACTGATAGCGTTTGCTGATCCGCAATTTGACCATCACGCGATCCGACATCGAGCCCAGCGTCAGCCCGGTGACCGTACCGACTTCCAGTCCGCGGAACAGTACCGGCGTCCCGATATCCAGCGACCCGGCTTCCGGCACTTCAACCACGATGCTCAGACCGTCAATATAGCGGGAGTCGCTAATGGTCGTTTCCTGAATTTCGAAATCACGGCGTGGCGTGCCGCGACCAGGTTCAACATTGATATAGGGCTGGAAAATGGTATCCAGGTGTTCGACGCCCGCCGCAGAAATCTGCGGGGTGATCACCGAGAAGCGTGTCCCGCCGCGGGTGAAGGTGTCGACGTACTCCGGATAGAGAACCGCTTTCGCCTGAACTTCGTTTTTCGCGGTAATCAAATTCAGGGACTGGATCTGGCCGATATTAATGCCCAGATAGCGGATCGGCATTCCTGCGGAAATTTTACCTGCATCAAAGGCATGCAGCGTAATCTGGCCACCGACCGCCCGCGCGGCGGTTTCGGAAGCGTAGAGAATACGTTTGTTGCCCATTCGCGCGCCGGCGCTGCTACCGCTGAGATCGTCGAAGCTAATCGCGCCTTTCAGGGCCCGCGACAGCGGTGACGCCTGCACCGTCAGACCATTGCCATCGAGCTGGACTTTGGCGCCCCCCTCGGCCCAGAAGACGCTATTGTTGGTCAACAGATGGCGATATTCCGGCTTGATATGCAGATCGATATCAAAGGCATTGCGGCGGGGTTTAACCGAAATGATCTCGCCGACGGCAAACTTACGGTACAGCACCACCGAGCCTTCCTGCACATCCGGCAGGGTTTCAGCCGTCAGGCTGAGGGTGGTGGTGGGCACTTCGCTGAGGCTGTTTTCTTCCGCCTTCTCCATATTGGCATACAGCGGATAGCTGGCCTGGATGGCCCCTTTCTCGCCAGGGATAATGCGAATACCGCCTTCGACCCACTCGCTGGCGCTGGCGCCCAGCACTTTAATGCCATCAAAACCCACCTTCACATCAAAGCGGCTGTTAACGACAAATTTACTGTCGCCGCGCACCAGGTCGCGATACTCAGGAGTAATGGCCACCTGGAACGTGACGCCTTTAGCGGTCAGCTTGCGCTCCAGAACCTGGCCTACTTTCACGCCGTGCAGCACCAGCGGCTGCCCGGCATCAATACCGTAACTCTCCGCCGCCGTGAGCGTGAGGGTAGCCACATCCGGTTCTTCGAGCAGGGATTTATCGGCCGGAAGCACCACAAAGTGATTCCGCGTCTCTCCCTCTCCGGGCACCAGTTCGAAGGTATTCCCGGTCAGCAGGGCGCTGAGGCTGGGGTTATCCAGCGAGATTTTCGGCTTTTTCATCTGGATAAGTGTCTTCTCCCTGAGCAGGGTGACAACGCTTGGATCAACCGTCATCTCACCGGTCACTTTACTGCCGGGATTAAGGTTGAGTTTGGTCAGTTGCCCGACTTCCAGCCCCTGATACATGAGCGGAGTGGAGCCGGCTTTCAGACCTTCGCCGTCAGGCAACTCCAGAGTGACCAGGACCCCGCGCTGGCTGTGAGCCAAATCTTCGTACAGACCAAACTCATCGTTTTGTTGCGCGGCCTGGGAATCGGCAGGAGAGTCAAAGGCAATGGCGCCGTTAACCAGCGCGGACAGGCTTTCGAGCTGGACCTTCGCGCCGCTGAGGCCGACATCGGCCTTAACGCCTGACACATTCCAGAAGCGGCTGCCTTTTTTCACCAGGTTCGTAAAGCGGCGTTCGATCAGCACATCGATAGTGACGCCCTGGTTGTTATCATTGAGCGCAAAATCGTAAACCCGGCCCACCGGAATCTTGCGGAAGTAGACCAGCGAACCGCTGGTGAGCGAACCGAGGTCCGGCGCCTGCAGATGAATCATCAGCTCGCCGTTGTTGATATGGTATTTCGGCTGGGTATCGAGGGCGACGAAATGGTCCTCCGGGTCGCCCTGGCCCGGCATCATACCGATATAGTTACCGCCAACCAGCGCATCAAGTCCGGATACCCCGGCCAGCGAGGCTTTCGGCGTAACCAGCCAGAACTGGGTATCCTTGCGCAGAGCCTCTTTCATATCGCCTTTCACGCTGGCAGAGACTTCAATTTTGCTCAGATCTTTGCTCAGCGAGATATTCTCGACGGTGCCCACCTCGACCCCCTGGTAGCGGATAGGCGTGCGCCCCGGGACAATCCCGTTGGCCGACTGGAAGTCGATGGTGATGGTCGTTCCGCGATCGTTATAGCTGGTCCAGATCAGCCAGATGGCGATCAACAGGGCTATTACCGGCAGCAGCCAGAATGGCGAGATGCGACGTTTGGTTTTAATTCTGGCTTCAGTCGGTGAAGCGGGCGTTTCCTGACTCATGTGCGTCCCAAAGTAAGCGGCTGTCCAGCCATTCAACAGCAAGGATAGTTAATATTACCGCGGCGCCGAAATATACCGCAGCAGGCCCCATCGTGAAAGCGAGGAGTTGGTCGCGATTAATCAGTGACATGGTTAATGAGATAACAAAAAGATCCAACATGGACCAACGGCCGATCCAGGTAATCAGCCGCAGCAGGATGATGCGGGTACGCAGCCCCTGTTCGCACTTGAATTGTATGCTTACTAACAGCGTAAACAACACAATAACTTTGGTAAATGGCACCAGGATACTGGCGATAAACACCACGCCAGCAATCGCCACATTGCTATTGGCCAACGACATGATCCCCGACAGAATCGTGTCATCCTGGCGCGCGCCGTTGACGTAAATAATCGAGATCGGCAGCAGGTTAGCGGGCAGCAGGAAGACCATCGAAGCAATCAGCCCGGCCCAGCTCCGCTGCAGGCTTTGCGGCCGTCGATGGTGGAGCGGCGTATGGCAACGTCGGCAGCGTCCGCGGGGATCGCGAAAGCCGGTGTAATGACAGCCGGTGCAAACCTGTAGCGCCGGGTCGGCCCGAAACGCGGGTCGCTGGGGATAAAATCGCTCCCACAACTCTTCGACGTTCATATGAATGATAGTCAGAATGCTCAGCAGGGTGAGCGAGATAAAGGCCACAAGCCCGACGCCCGGTTGCAGGAAGGCGTAATCCTGCACTTTGATAGAGGCCACACCGATACCGACCAGATAGATATCCAGCATCACCCACTCTTTGAGCTTCTCCAGCATCAGCAGCACCGGGCGTAAATTCATGCCCAGAACGTTTCCCAGCCAGAGATAGGAGATAGAGATGACCAGCAGCGCCGGCGCGCCAATCGCGCAAAACAGCACCATCGCGGCAGTGAGCGGATCGCCCTGACCGGTCATTTGCCAGATCCCCTGAATCACGTTGGCATCGATACGTACGCCGAGCAGATGCAGACGCAACAGCGGCTCGGTCCAGGCGAAGGGCATCAGGAGTATCATGGTAATGGCCATACAGCCCAGCCGCGTCAGAGACCAGTCACGGCCATCGCGCACTTTCGCATTGCAGCGGGGGCACCAGGCGCTTTGATGACGCTTCAGCACCGGCAAACGAAAAAGAACGTCACACTGCGGACAGCGGTGATAATGCGCCTGCGGCAGCGAACTGCTTATCGCATGCACGACCATCTTTTTTGCCGGTGTTATCGGTTGTGTTTTTAGTGGCATTTATTACGTACAGGTATGAATGTATCTCACTATATTAACCCAGGAATGAATTCATCTTGAGCCTGAACGCATTTAATGCTTATTTTATTAGGCAATGCGTATTTTGCTGTAAGACAACTAAGTGACTGGATAATGAACAAAACAGAATTTTACGCGGACTTGAACCGTGATTTTCAGGCATTAATGGCAGGCGAGACCAGTTTTCTGGCCATGATCTCTAATACCAGCGCGCTGTTGTTTGAGCGTCTGAGCGAGGTCAACTGGGCAGGTTTCTATCTGCTTGAAGGGGAGACGCTGGTTTTAGGACCATTCCAGGGCAAACTGGCCTGCGTACGGATTCCGGTCGGGCGGGGCGTTTGCGGCACGGCCGTGGCGCAAAATCGCGTCCAGCGGGTAGATGATGTCCATGCCTTCGCGGGACATATCGCATGTGATGCCGCCAGCAATTCGGAAATCGTCTTTCCGCTGCAGGTTAACAATCAGATTATTGGCGTTCTGGATATCGACAGCACCGCCGCGTCCCGCTTCACCGCTGAGGATGAACAGGGGCTGGCTGAGCTGGTCGCGCATCTGGAAAAACTCATTTCTGCGACTGACTATCAAAAAATATTCGCCCACGTCGCAGGATAATCAACGGATAACGTAGCATTTAGCGATGGCGTCATTATAATGACGCCTGTTCATGCCTGCGGCTTGTTGGCTACGTCCGTTGTAATCAGGAAATTTCATGGAAAATCAACCTAAGTTGAATAGCAGTAAAGAAGTTATCGCGTTTCTGGCCGAACGTTTCCCTCAGTGCTTCAGCGCTGAAGGCGAAGCTCGCCCCCTGAAAGTCGGTATTTTTCAGGATCTCGTGGAGCGTGTTGGGGGGGAGATGAATCTCAGCAAAACCCAACTTCGTGCCGCTTTACGTCTTTATACTTCGAGCTGGCGCTATCTGTACGGCGTTAAGCCTGGCGCAGTCCGCGTTGACCTTGACGGCAACCCGTGCGGCGAACTGGAAGAGCAGCATGTTGCTCACGCTCGTCAGCAGCTCGAAGAAGCAAAAGCTCGCGTTCAGGCGCAGCGCGCAAGCCAGCAGGCGAAAAAACGCGAAGCCGCCGCGGCTGCTGGGCAGCAGGAAGACGGTGCTCGTCGTGAGCGCAAGCCGCGTCCTCAGGTTCGTCGCAAAGAAGGCACCGAACAGCGTAAGCCGCGTCCAGCCGTTGCGAAAGCACCGCGTGAAGAGCGTCATACCCCTGTATCAGATCTGACTGCGTTAAGCGTTGGCCAGGCTCTGAAGGTGAAAGCAGGCAACAACGCCATGGACGCCACCGTTCTGGAAATCACCAAAGATGGCGTTCGTGTACAGCTGACTTCTGGTATGTCAATGATTGTACGCGCAGAACACCTGGTGTTCTGAAACGGAGGCCGGGCCAGGCATGAACAAATTCTTTAAGCTCACCGCGTTTGCGGGCCTGCTGGCAATAGCAGGCCATGCGTTCGCCGTGGACGATATCACTCGAGTTGACCAAATCCCCGTGCTGAAAGAAGAGCCGCAGCACGCGACGGTGAGCGAGCGCGTAACCTCGCGCTTTACCCGTTCTCACTATCGGCAATTTGATCTCGACGACGCCTTCTCGGCAAAAATTTTCGACCGCTATCTGAATCTGCTGGACTACAGCCACAACGTGCTGTTGGCCAGTGATGTTGCTCAGTTCTCGGCGAAGAAGAATCAAATCGGCGATGAGCTGCGTACGGGAAAGCTGGACGTTTTTTACGACCTGTATAACCTGGCGCAGAAGCGTCGTTTTGAGCGCTATCAGTATGCATTAAAGGTGCTGGAACGTCCGATGGACTTTACCGGCAACGACAACTTTAACCTTGACCGCAGCAAAGCCCCCTGGCCGAAAGACGAAGCCGAGCTCAACGCGCTGTGGGACGCCAAGGTTAAGTTTGACCAGCTGAGCCTGAAGCTCACTGGCAAAGATGATAAAGAAATTCGCGATACCTTAACGCGTCGCTACAAATTCGCCATTCGTCGTCTGGCGCAGTCCAACAGCGAAGACGTGTTCTCGCTGGCGATGACCGCTTTCGCTCGCGAGATCGACCCGCACACCAACTATCTCTCCCCGCGCAATACCGAACAGTTCAATACCGAAATGAGCCTGTCGCTTGAAGGTATCGGCGCGGTACTGCAAATGGATGACGACTATACGGTCATCAATTCGCTGGTTGCCGGCGGTCCGGCGGCGAAGAGTAAATCGATCGCCGTCGGCGATCGTATTGTCGGCGTCGGCCAGACGGGTAAAGGTATGGTTGACGTCATCGGCTGGCGTCTGGATGACGTTGTCGCGCTGATTAAAGGGCCGAAGGGCAGCAAAGTGCGTCTCGAAATTCTGCCTGCCGGTAAGGGTGCCAAAACCCGTATCGTCACGCTGACCCGAGAGCGCATTCGTCTTGAAGACCGCGCGGTGAAAATGTCGGTGAAAACCGTCGGCAAACAGAAAGTCGGCGTGCTGGATATCCCGGGCTTCTACGTTGGCCTGACGGATGACGTCAAGGTGCAGCTGCAGAAGCTGGAGAAACAAAACGTCAGCAGCATTGTTATCGATCTGCGCGGTAACGGTGGCGGGGCGCTGACCGAAGCCGTTTCGCTTTCTGGCCTGTTTATTCCATCCGGCCCGGTTGTCCAGGTTCGCGACAACAACGGCAAGGTGCGTGAAGACAGCGATACCGATGGCGTGGTGTACTACAAAGGCCCGCTGGTGGTGCTGGTCGATCGTTTCAGCGCCTCGGCGTCTGAAATTTTCGCCGCTGCGATGCAGGATTATGGCCGCGCGCTGATCGTCGGGGAGCCGACCTTCGGTAAAGGGACCGTCCAGCAGTACCGTTCGCTGAACCGTATCTACGATCAGATGCTGCGCCCTGACTGGCCGGCGCTGGGTTCCGTACAGTACACCATCCAGAAATTCTATCGCATCAACGGCGGTAGTACTCAGCGCAAGGGCGTCACGCCGGACATCATGATGCCGACCGGTAGCGAAGAGCGTGAGACCGGCGAGCAGTATGAAGATAACGCGCTGCCGTGGGATAGCGTCAATGCGGCGACCTACGTGAAATCTGGTGATTTACAGCCGTTTAATCCGCAGTTGCTGAAGCTGCACGAGGCGCGGATCGCCAAAGATCCTGAGTTCCAGTACATCATGAAGGACATCGCTCGCTATAACGCAATGAAAGATAAGCGTTATATTGTTTCTCTCAACTACGCTCAGCGTGAGAAAGAGAACGAAGAAGACGATGCGACGCGCCTGGCACGGATTAACGACCGCCTGAAACGCGAAGGTAAGCCGCTGCTGAAGAAACTGGACGATCTGCCGAAGGACTACCAGGAGCCGGATCCGTATCTTGATGAGACGGTCCGCATTGCGGTCGACCTCGCGCATCTTGAGAAAGAGATGCCCGCGGTAGAACCGCCGGTCAGCAAATAAGCACCCAACGGGCACAATCATTGTGCCCGTTTTTCTTTCCGTCACCCGCCAGAACGACCTCTCTGATACATACAAAATGTCAACAACTTATGTGGATGTCAGTTCGATGTGACAAAATGTAAAGTTGTGTTTTTCTCGTGACTTAGCGGGGCCTGATCGTTGAAAATTAACGTTCTACCCATACGATATGGGTAATCGCATAGTGCGTTTTGTTAAATCGAGGTTAAAAGAAAATTATGATGCGAATCGCGCTTTTCCTGTTGACCAACCTGGCAGTGATGGTGGTATTCGGGCTGGTGTTAAGCCTGACGGGAATTCAGTCAAGCAGCATGACCGGGTTACTGATCATGGCGCTGCTTTTTGGTTTTGGTGGTTCGATCGTTTCGCTGATGATGTCGAAATGGATGGCGCTGAAATCCGTAGGTGGGGAAGTCATTGAGCAGCCGCGCAATGAAACAGAACGCTGGCTGATGAACACCGTCGCGCAGCAGGCGCAGCAGGCGGGTATCGGCATGCCGCAGGTTGCTATCTACCACGCGCCGGATATCAACGCGTTTGCCACCGGCGCACGCCGCGATGCTTCTCTGGTCGCCGTAAGCACCGGGCTGTTGCAAAACATGAGTCGTGACGAAGCTGAAGCGGTCATCGCCCACGAAATCAGCCACATCGCCAACGGCGACATGGTCACGATGACGCTGATTCAGGGGGTAGTGAACACCTTCGTTATCTTTATCTCGCGTGTTATCGCGCAGATTGCCGCCGGCTTTTTGGGCGGAAACCGGGATGACAGTGAAAGCAGCAATGGCAACCCGCTGATTTACTTTGCCGTAGCGACCGTGCTGGAACTGGTGTTCGGTATTCTGGCCAGCATTATTACCATGTGGTTCTCGCGCTACCGTGAATTCCACGCCGATGCCGGGTCTGCCAGACTGGTTGGCCGTGAGAAAATGATTGCCGCGCTGCAGCGCCTGAAAACCAGCTACGAGCCGCAGGAAGCCAGCAGCATGATGGCGTTCTGCATTAACGGCAAGGCGAAGTCGATGAGTGAACTGTTCATGACGCACCCGCCGCTGGATAAACGTATTGAAGCGCTGCGCAGCGGTGAATACCTGAAGTAACGTGTGGCAGAGTAGATAAAAAATCCGCGACCTTCGGGCAGCGGATTTTTTTATGGCCGCAGCGTGGCGAGAGCGGCTACTGTACCGGTCGAGGCTGAGTCACGCGGAGCCCGCTGACGGCGGCGGCAATCACCGCCAGTCCACCGGCCAGCAGCAGGGCGCTGTGGGTGCCGCTGTTGCCCTGCAGGTTAAGCAGCAGGGCAACCAGCGCTGCGCCGGTACTTTGACCAAGCAGACGCGCGGTCCCCAGCATTCCGCTGGCACCGCCGCTGCGATGGCCCGGGGCGGAAGAGATGATGGTATGGTTGTTCGGCGACTGGAACAGGCCAAAACCGGCGCCGCACAGCGCCATGCGCCAGATAATATCCAGATCGGAGGGCGACGCGGGCAACAGCGCGAGGCCAAACAGACCGCAGGCCATCACCAGCAGGCCGATGGCCCCCAGTAATCCCGCGTGCACTTTCTCAATCATATAACCCGCCAGCGGCGCCATCACCATAGTAGCCAGAGGCCATGGCGTCAGCAGCAAGCCGGTTTCGACTTCGCTGCGGCCCATCATCGATTGCAGGAAGAAGGGCAGAGAAACCAGCGCCAGCATTTGCGCGCAGAATGAGCAAATGGAGGTGCAGATAGAAAGGGAAAACAGCGGGATGCGCAGCAGATCAATCGGCAACAGCGGGACCGGCATCTGCAGCTGGCGGCGCACAAAGAAAAAACCGATGACCAGCATCGCGACCACTTCCGCAAGCACGACCCGTCCCGACTGGCCCTGGGCAAAACCGCCGAGAGCGGTGATCAACAGGCCAAACGTCAGCGCATTCATGATGGCGCTGGGGAGATCGAAGCGAGTGATTTTACTCCGGCCAACGTTCGCCGGCAGGTAACGCAGGGCGAGGATAAGCGACACAATCCCGAGTGGGATATTAATAAAAAACAGCCATTGCCAGGAGGCGACCGAGAGAATCGCCGCCGCAATGGTGGGACCGGCGGCTGATGAAACTGCCACCACAAAGGAGTTAATCCCCATGCCGCGCCCCAGAAAACGCTGTGGGAAAATCAGCCGGATCAGCGCCGTATTGACGCTCATCAGCGCGGCGCCGCCAAGGCCCTGCGCGACGCGGGCCAGCGTCAGCATCTGTAGACTATGGGAAAGCGCGCAGGCGAGCGAAGTGAGAGTAAACAGCGCAAGGCCGATTTTATAAATACGTCGATAGCCGAACATATCACCGAGAAAAGAGAGCGGCAGAAGGGCAATGACGATGGCTATCTGGTAGGCGTTGACAATCCAGATTGACGCCGCCGGTGAAGCGTTTAAATCGGTGGCGATAGTCGGCAGAGCCACGTTGGCTATTGCGCCGTCGAGCACCGCCATGGCCAGCCCTAAAACGATGGTCAGCATTGCGCCGTAGCGCTGCGGCAAAGGCAGGCCATCGGAAATATTTTTATCCATGTTGAATATGCTTCTTGATGGTAATTATTCTCTGAGTAATGATTTTAGCATTGATTATTCAGCTGTATGTCGCAGATTTGTAACGAATGAGCAGAAGAACGATTGCGAGGGGCGCGATGCGAATTTATAATAAAAACCGGTTCTGATTTTTATAAAACAGTTACGATGAGGTGATAAATGGCAGTTGCAGATTTGGATAAACAGCCAGATTCTGTCTCTTCGGTATTGAAGGTTTTTGGCATTCTGCAGGCGCTTGGCGAAGAGCGTGAAATTGGCATTACCGAACTGTCCCAGCGCGTCATGATGTCAAAAAGCACCGTTTATCGCTTTTTGCAAACCATGAAATCGCTGGGCTATGTGGCGCAGGAAGGCGAATCTGAGAAATACTCGCTGACGCTCAAGCTGTTCGAACTGGGCGCGCGTGCGCTACAGAATGTCGATCTGGTCCGCAGCGCCGACATCCAGATGCGCGAGCTTTCGCGGCTGACCAAAGAGACGATCCACCTGGGGGCGCTGGATGAAGACAGCATCGTCTATATCCACAAAATCGACTCCATGTACAACCTGCGGATGTACTCACGCATTGGCCGCCGTAACCCGCTGTACAGCACCGCTATTGGTAAGGTGCTGCTGGCGTGGCGCGATCGCGCTGAAGTTGAGCAGATTCTTGAAGGCGTGGAATACAAACGTAGCACCGAGAGGACCATTACCAGTACGCAAGCGCTGCTGGGCGTTCTGGATCAGGTTCGTCAGCAGGGCTACGGCGAAGATAATGAAGAGCAGGAAGAAGGGCTGCGCTGCATCGGCGTACCGGTTTTCGACCGCTTTGGCGTAGTGATTGCGGGCCTGAGCATCTCCTTCCCGACGCTGCGTTTCTCCGAAGAGCGTCTGAGTGAATACGTGGCAATGTTGCACACGGCGGCGCGTAAGATTTCTGAGCAGATGGGGTATAACGACTATCCATTCTGACCGAATGGCGGTCTGGTCGGTTGAGCGACAGCGGGGATGCGTTTCCCGCTATCGCGTTTATGCATCAACCTTTATCGATAACGGTTTCGCTTTTACGTAAAATCGGGCAGTCGGTAACACCGATAATACCGCTATCAGAATGAACATATTGTGCGGTACTGGTGCCGCGAGCCGTCAGATATTTACACTGAAGCCCCAGCCCCGCAGCGTTCTCATTGCTGCCAATCAGAATGCCATAGCCGCTCAATAATATCCCAATCCATACAATAGCCAGTACGACAATGGAACGAATGATTAATCGCATTGTTGCCTCATAGTTTGCGTTATCCCTGAGTTTATTTTGCCAGCTACACGTCTTGAAACAAGTCTATGATTCCTAAACTTGTCTTTCGTATTACAGTTAGCCACGGTTTAAGATGCTCATGTTATCCTGGAACCATCTGATACTGATGCGGAGAATGGAGTGAAAAAATTACGCTGGGTTTTGCTGATAGTCATCATAGCGGGCTGTTTGTTGCTGTGGACTCAGATGCTTAACGTAATGTGCGATCAAGATGTACAGTTTTTCAGCGGCATCTGCACAATCAACAAGTTTATCCCCTGGTAAGACATTTTTCTGACGACCGATTTCCTTCTGCTGCGCGAGTGGTAGAATGTACGCCTTCTCTTTGAGGTGGTGAAATGAGTGAGTTACTGAATCCTGGGTTCTTAAATCTGGCATCGCTGGCACTGTCCGTCGTGCTGCTGCTTGTCGGTTTGTTGTTATGGTTTTTTGTTAATCGCGCAAGCTCGCGCACCAACGCGCAGATTGAACTGCTGCAGGCGTTACTGGACCAGCAAAAGCGGCAAAATGCGCTGCTGCGCCGTCTCTGTGAAGCCAATGAGCCTGAGAAAGAAGAGGTTACTAAGACTTCGGCGGGAGAGAAAGACGATGACGACTTTATCCGTCTCGTCGCCGAACGGTAACTGACTGACAGGTGTGCACCGCCTCGGTGTGCACCTGGATCAATGGGGCTCTATAACTTTTTCTTATCCTTTCCGATCGTTTTGTTACACTTCCTCGCACGCTGAATGTGTCCCTGCTCCCAATTCTGGCTATTGACGCCATTGATTTTTTAGTTATTCAAATTAAATAATAACAATCTGTTTTAATTGTCTGATGAAAAAATATCGTCATGAATGCTTCATGTTTGAATTGTAATATAAATAATATTTATAACGTAATCGTGTGACAATTTTATATCTCTACCTCCGCAGAATTTAAGCGAAATTTCGACTATAGATATGACCTTTTATACGCATCATTATGCACCGGCCCTGACCCTGGCTGCTGAAATGCGCTGGCAGAATAGCCCGTTGTCTGGACGAAGCGAAGTTGTTGAGCTAGGGTAAAAAAAGTTGCAACCATAGGGTTGGCGATAGAGCGAATCCCGTGGCAGCGGCAAGGGTAGCCCTCGGCGGTAAAGACGCATAAATGTGCAGGTGATCAAATGATTCCCTTATAATTTGTGCGAAGGATCGAGACACGTTTAAAAATGGCTTGCCATTATTTACGTTGTATGTGATAACACCTTTCGGGTTAAACGAGGTACAGTTCTGTTTATGTGTGGCATTTTCAGTAAAGAAGTCCTGAGTAAACACGTTGTCGTTGAATACCGCTTCTCTGCCGAACCTTATATTAGTGCCTCATGCAGTAACGTGTCAGTTTTATCTATGTAAGCGCCTGTGGGCGAAGAAAACAGTCTAAGGAATTTTGCAAATGGCAAAGATTAAAGGTCAAGTTAAGTGGTTCAACGAGTCTAAAGGTTTTGGTTTCATTACTCCGGCTGATGGCAGCAAAGACGTGTTCGTACACTTCTCCGCTATCCAGGGTAATGGCTTCAAAACTCTGGCTGAAGGCCAGAACGTTGAGTTCGAAATTCAGGACGGCCAGAAAGGTCCGGCTGCAGTTAACGTTACTGCTATCTGATTCAAGACCACTCATCTTGTAAGAAAAGCCTCGCCTCTGCGGGGCTTTTTAGTCTTTATTGCAAAATATGTCCATTTTTCCCCTTCCGTCGCGCTTTGTTGCAAAACAACATCCTTATTCGCATAGTTTCGCATTCTGTTGTGCTGATTTTCTGTTAAATCAGAGGGTTGCAATATAATGCTGGAGCTACGGTGCTAAAGTACAAAAATAAGTCAGTTGCTCATTTCACCCCTCTTCGTTTTGGGCTGTTGTGCGTGGCGATTCTCGGTTGTCTCGGAATACTGTTGGGGCGGGTGGCCTGGCTACAAATAATTTCTCCAGATAACCTTGTCAAACAAGAAGATATGCGCTCGTTGCGCGAAGAACCCATCGATGTGCAGCGTGGAACCATCAGCGATCGTGAGAACCGCCCGCTGGCGGTTAGCGTGCCGGTGAGCGCCATCTGGGCCGACCCGCAAACCATTATGCAAAAGGGCGGCGTCGGCTATGGCCCGCGCTGGCAGGGGATGGCGGAGGCGCTGCACCTCAATCTGAGCGATCTGGCCAAACGCGTTGAGAGCCATCCGCATATGCGGTTTATCTATCTGGCCCGCCAGGTTAACCCGGAACAGGCCGAATGGATCGACAAGCTGCACCTGCCGGGGATTAACCTGCGTGATGAGTCGCGCCGCTTTTACCCTGCCGGGCACGTGGCGGCTAACCTGTTGGGATTTACCAATATCGATAACCAGGGCATTGAAGGGATTGAAAAAAGCTTTAATGCTCAGCTCACCGGAAAGCCGGGGCGCCGGCTGGTGCGTAAAGATCGTCATGGTCACGTGATCGAAAATATCACCGAGATGCCGGCAGTGCCTGCGCATAATATTCAGCTGAGTATCGATGAGCGCCTGCAGACGGTCACCGAAGATGCGCTGGATAACGCCGTAAACTGGAATAAGGCGGAATCGGGGGCAGCGGTACTGGTTAAGATTGATACCGGCGAGATCATGGCGATGGCCAGCTATCCGGACTTCAATCCCAATAACCGTGACGACGCCAAACTGGATGATTTTCGCAATCGCGCCATCAGCGATACCTTTGAGCCGGGCTCGACGGTCAAACCGCTGGTGGTGATGACGGCGCTACAGCAGGGGATTGTGCAGCCGGACAGCGTAGTGGATACCCACCCCTTTGTGCTTGATGGTCACCGTATTCGCGATGTTGGCTATTATCCCGAACTGTCGTTGACCGGTATTTTGCAAAAATCCAGCGATATCGGCGTGTCGCATCTGTCGCTGGCTATGCCCGTGCAACACCTGATCGATACCTATAAAGCGTTTGGCTTTGGCGACCCGACCGGGCTGGGGCTGACCGGCGAAAGCGCCGGGCTGATGCCGCAACGGCGCTATTGGGGCCAGCTGGACCGCGCGACCTTTTCCTTCGGCTATGGCCTGATGGTGACCCCGCTGCAGCTGGCACACGTTTATGCCACTATCGGCGGTTTCGGTATTGAGCGACCGCTCTCGATTACCCGCATCGATCCGCCGGTCATCGGGACGCAGGTGATGCCGGAAAGCATCGTGCATGAAGTGGAGCATATGATGGAGAGCGTGGCGCTGCCGGGCGGCGGCGGCACCAAGGCGGCGGTGCGCGATTATCGCATTGCGGTGAAAACCGGGACCGCGAAAAAAATCGGTCCCGACGGTAAATATATCGATAAATATGTGGCGTATACCGCAGGCGTGGCGCCCGCCAGCCGTCCGCAATTTGCGCTGGTGGTGGTGATTAACGATCCCAGCAATGGTGCCTATTATGGCGGGGCGGTTTCCGCACCGGTCTTTAGCCAGATCATGGGCGATGTGCTGCGGCTGGAAAATGTGCTGCCGGACGGTATGCCGCAAGGCTCGGAAAATCTGATTGTGATGCATAACGGTGATGCCGCGCCGCCGGCGCTGTAACAGTGGTCTGAAAGGGCGAATAGCGCTACACTTTCGCCCTTTCAGCGACACCGGAGTTGTCATGTCATACAGTTGCCCACTTTGCCACGCGCCGCTTTCCCGCCGCGATAACAGCTATATCTGCCCGCAGCGGCACCAGTTCGATCTGGCGAAAGAGGGGTATGTCAATTTACTGCCGGTGCAGTTTAAGCGGTCTCGCGATCCGGGCGATAGCGCGGAGATGATGCAGGCGCGGCGGGCATTTCTCGATGCGGGCCACTATCAGCCTCTGCGTGACGCGATCCGCGACTTTCTCTGCGTCGCCGCGCCTGAGCGTCTGCTCGATATCGGCTGCGGGGAAGGGTATTACACCCACGCGTTTGCCGCCATCGCCGCTCATTGCTGGGGGCTGGATGTCTCAAAGTCGGCTATTCGCGCGGCGGCCAGACGCTATCCGCAGGTCAATTTTTGCGTCGCATCGAGCCAGCGTCTGCCGTTCGAAGATGCCAGCCTTGATGCGGTGGTCCGAATCTACGCCCCTTGTAACGCGCAGGAGCTGGCGCGGGTGGTCAGGCCCGGCGGCTGGGTCATTACCGCCACGCCGGGACCGCGTCATTTGCTGGAGCTGAAAGGGTTGATTTATGACGAGGTGCGTCTGCATGAGCAAAATCATGAACAGATGGCCGGTTTTACATTAAACCAGCAGCAGCAGCTGGCCTATCCGATGCAGCTGACCGGGTCCGAGGCGGAAGCGTTGTTGCAGATGACGCCATTCGCGTGGCGGGCGAAGCCAGCGGTGCGTGAAACGCTGCGCGCGCAGGCGACTTTCCGCTGCCAGACCGATTTTATGATCCACTGCTGGCAGCGTGAGGCCTGAGAATTAGCCGGCGAAATGGCTCCAGAGAATCTGGGCGCCGATACCTATCAGGACAATACCCCCAAGAATTTCGGCCCGTTTGCCCAGCAGCGGGCCGATAAATCGCCCGACCATAATCCCCAGCGTCGACATCACCAGCGTCGCGCAGCCGATAGCCAGCGCGGTGGCGATAATGTTCACCTGCAGGAACGCCAGGCCGACGCCGACGGCCATCGCATCGAGACTGGTGGCGAAGGCGGTGGTGACCAGCAGCCAGAAACCATGGCGGCGAGGCGCTTCACTTGCTTCATCTTCGGTTGCGCGAAAACCTTCAATGACCATACGTCCGCCGAGAAAGACCAGCAGCACGAACGCGATCCAGTGATTCCACTCCAGCACGAACTGGCTGGCGAGCATCCCCATTCCCCAGCCGACAAGCGGGGTGAGCGTTTCGATGGCGCCAAAAATTAACCCGGTGCGCAGCGCTTCGGAGAACTTAGGTTTGTGTAAGGTAGCGCCTTTACCGATAGAGGCCGCGAAGGCGTCCATGGACATGCCAAAGGCAAGAAGAATGGTAGCGGAGATGTTCATGATTGCGTCCTGACCGGGGAAAATCCATATGACACATCACCGCCCCCAGTAGATATACGCAGCCCACGAGCCGGGTGTTGCGTATAGCGGTAATGTGTCTATGGTCTCGCCTGATTGAATACCTTCTTCAACCCGTACGTGCCACGTTTTGCAACGAGTATGTTGACACGTACATTTCCTGGCAGGCAGGAAACCGGCTACTCCCCAACGACGGGCGCAACCTTAACATATTTTCAGAATATAAAACAATAACAGGATTTATTTATTTCAATAACCAAATGATAACGATTTTCATTTGGTTTTATGCGTGAATAATTCGTTAATAAATATAAGTGAAGTGCGCAGACGGAATATAGCCACGGCTATATATCCATCTGCCAGAAATCGCTGAAATATAGCGCTGGCTATATTTATAACTTACTGAGTTGAAACGAGAAGTTTGTATATCTTTTCCAGGTCGTCGATGTTTTGTACACGAATAAGCAAGCGCCGTTGTTCTAATTGCATCACCAGTACGCCATCTTCCGATAAATTCATTGCTTTAATTCGCTTATATTCAATCCAGATATTGGCGAAGAAAAAACCAGTTGGTTTGAAGATGATTTTCGGCGTCCGGATCCAGAACAGATACCAGCCCATTAACGCCAGCGCAGATAATAACCATGTGGTGATGAGCGCGCCGTGACTGATGACGTTGTTATAAATCAGGATAGCGGTCAGAGCGACGAAGATTATCCCGTCAACGCGGCTGCGGCGGAGCAGGGGGATAGCCAGCAGTAGCGGGCCGTGGCGGCGGGGCATAATAAACTGGTCATAAATGGCAAACGCCAGCAGAACAAGAATAAACAGAATCAGCACCAGATCCGTGATTGTCATCTATCCTCCAGTGAAAAAAAAGCCGGGGGCAAGCCCCCGGCGGATAACAGGATTATTACAGGCCCAGCAGGCCGATAGCGTAGCCGACGATACCGATGACGAAGAAGCCGACGATAATCCACAGGGCGTTAACTTTCTTACGCAGCAGCCACATACAGGCGAAGGTCAGCAGCAGAGGCACCAGGCCCGGCATCAGCTGGTCAAGGATGGTCTGCACGGTCGTTACGTGAACCTGACCATCTGAACCGGTGATTTTTGACACCACCAGCGGAATGTTCACATGCGTCCACTTGTTAACCAGCGCCCCCATCACAAACAGGCCGAGAATTGACGCCCCCTCGGTCAGTTTCTGCAGGAAGCCGCCGCCCATATCCTTAACGATATCAACACCCTTGCTGTAACCGTATGCTACGCCGTAGTAACGGGTCAGCAGACGGACGGCGTTGAACAGAATAAAGAACAACAGCGGGCCTAACAGACTGCCGCTCATCGCGATACCGGCACCCAATGCCGCAAATACCGGACGCACGGTACCCCAGAAGATCGGGTCGCCGACGCCAGCCAGCGGCCCCATCAGACCAACTTTGATACCGTTGATGGCACCATCATCGATCTCGGCACCGTTGGCACGCTGCTCTTCCATCGCCAGCGTTACGCCCAGAACGGGCGCTGCGACGTACGGGTGAGTGTTAAAGAACTCCAGGTGACGTTTAATGGCCTGCTTACGCGCATCGTTGTTCTCCGGGTACAGACGACGAATAGCCGGTACCATAGAGAAGCAGAAGCCCAGCGCCTGCATACGTTCGAAGTTCCATGACCCCTGGAACAGGTTAGAACGAATGAACACGCCACGAGTATCACTCGGAGTGAGTTTTTTCTCGGTGGTATTTTTAGTCATATCAACCATTTCGCTCACCTGTTAGTCCAGTTCGTTATCGAGATCGTTATTACCAGCAGCCTGCGCTGGCGCACCCGCAACGCGGTTGTATTTCGGGCTCAGCTGGATATAGAGGATAGCCATTACCGCGCCAATCACCCCCAGTGCAACCAGGTTGAAGTTGGTGAATGCCGCGGTGACGAAGCCAAGGTAGAAGAACGGCATCAGGTAGCCTGCGCGCATCATGTTGATGACCATCGCGTAACCGACGACCACGATCATGCCGCCGGCGATGTTCAGACCGCTGGTGACCACTTCAGGAATCGCATTCAGCATGCCCTGAACTTCGCTGGTTCCGACGGAGATAGCCACGATGACGGCCGGGATTGCGATACGCATCGCCTGCAGGAACAGCGAAGAGACGTGGATCCACGAAATCGCCGTCAGGTTGCCATTCTCCGCCGCTTTATCTGCCGCATGCTGGAAGGCTACGGTAATGGTACGAACGATGATGGTTAGAACCTGGCCTGCTGCTGCCAGCGGGATAGCCAGTGCGATACCGGCGCCGATACCCTGATGACCCGCAATAACCAGAACGGTAGAAATGATGGAAGCCAGCGCGGCATCCGGCGCAACCGCCGCACCGATGTTCATCCAGCCCAGAGCGATCATTTCCAGGGTACCACCGATGATGATACCGGTTTTCATATCGCCGAGAACGGCGCCGATCAACGTACACGCGACCAGAGGACGGTGGAACTGAAATTCATCAAGTACCGACTCCATACCCGCAATACACGCGACGATGAACACCAGCACAATCTGAAGAAGGGTAATCTCCATTGTACTTCTCCTGTTGATTAAGTCTTAAGTTGAAAACGGGGGCGCGATCCGCAAGGTTATTTCGCTACCTTGCCAATCAGGTCCATCATTTTCAGTTTCTGGTCGGTGGACACTTTACGCACTTCCAGCTCAATACCGCGGGCATTCAGCTTTTTAAATGCTTCAATATCTTTTTCATCGACCGAAACGGCGTTGTTCACCTGCGTTTTACCCTGACGGAAAGCCATGCCGCCGATATTGACGGTAGTGATTTTCACCCCGCCTTCAACGATACGTTCGACGTCGGTAGGGTTGGTAAACAGCAGCATGACGCGATCGCCTGCGTATTTCGGGTTGTTGTAGACGCGAATCATCTTCGCAACGTCGACAACGTGGGCCGTCACGCCCGGAGGAGCAACCTGAGTCAGTAATGTTTTGCGCACGGTATCTGCCGCCACTTCATCACTCACGACAATAATGCGGGTCACGTTGGTTTCTTTGGTCCAGCGGGTGGCCACCTGACCATGAATAAGACGGTCATCAATACGCGCCAGACCAATAATCATGTAGTCGTCTGGCCCCATGGGTTTTGCTGGAGCTGCCGCTTTGACCGCTGCTTTAACCGGAGCCGGAGCGACTTTTTCCTCCGTCTTCGCTTTCAGCGCCTTCACGCCTTCACGGCCGGTTTCCACCGCCAGAGCCACCAGTTCATCGAAAGAAGGATCGTCGTCGCGCGCCATCAGCGTTTCGACCAGCATCGGAATGTTAACGCCAGCAATCACTTCGTAATGTTCTTTATCGACGACAATGCGGCTGGCGGCATTGAATGGACTACCTCCCCACGTATCGACGAGAAATAACACGCCCTTAGTTGTGTCCAGCTTTGCCAACTGTGCGTTGTACTTCTCAATGAGCGTTTCGGCGTTTTCACCCGGAACGAAATCGATCCAGCCAACGTTTTCCTGCTCGCCCAACAGCATTTCTGCGGTTTTCAGCAGTTGTTCTGCAGCCCAACCATGTGTGCCTATTACAATAGCAATCGTCACTTGCTACCTCCTTTATTATCGTGAATGCATCATCTGTGGTGATACATCCTGAATCACTCTTGCGAACAAAATCGATTCAGTGAGGGTGTAAGATATAAAATAATTACTACCGCGAATTATTTTAGATAGTGAAAAAATAATTAATGTGATGAAGATCCGTTAATCACGCATCTGCGGCTAATAATTTCGCAGCGCAAAAATAGCCTTACTTATTGCAAAGACTGGTAAAGTTTTTTCCAATCTTTCTCCATTTTTTGCTATGTTTAGCTTCCGTTTAATTACTCAGGAGTATAGGGCATAGCCCGCTGTATGGACCCTCATCGACGTCTTTTCACCTTCTGGCATTTTTCTGCCGCCGCTACCTGCTACGCTTTTGTACCCGCAACGATTGTCTCTGCCGTGCGTGACATCGCGATGACTCCGTCTGTCGTTAACTGGAGTAACTCATGGAATTCTTAATGGATCCCTCTATCTGGGTCGGTTTATTGACGCTGGTCGTCCTCGAAATCGTGCTCGGTATCGACAACCTGGTCTTTATCGCCATCCTCGCGGATAAACTGCCGCCGAAACAACGGGACAAAGCCCGTCTGATCGGCCTGTCGCTGGCGCTGTTTATGCGTCTGGGGCTGCTGTCGGTCATTTCGTGGATGGTGACCTTAACCAAACCGCTGTTCAGCATTGCGGATCTCTCTTTTTCCGGGCGCGATCTCATCATGCTGCTCGGGGGGATATTCCTGCTGTTTAAAGCGACCACGGAACTGCATGAGCGGCTGGAAAACCGCCAGCACGATGCCGGACAGGGTAAAGGTTATGCCAGTTTCTGGGTGGTGGTATTACAAATCGTCGTACTTGACGCCGTATTCTCGCTGGATGCCGTGATTACTGCGGTCGGGATGGTTAACCATCTGCCGGTGATGATGGCGGCAGTGGTGATTGCGATGGCGGTGATGCTGTTGGCTTCGAAGCCGCTGACCCGTTTTGTGAACCAGCATCCGACGGTCGTGGTGCTCTGTCTGAGCTTCCTGCTGATGATCGGCCTGAGCCTGGTGGCTGAAGGCTTCGGTTTCCATATTCCGAAAGGATATCTGTACGCCGCTATTGGCTTCTCGATAACCATTGAGTTCTTCAACCAGATAGCACGACGTAACTTTATTCGTCACCAGTCGACGCTGCCGTTACGCGCACGCACGGCTGACGCTATTCTGCGCATGATGGGCGGGCGCAAACAGCACGCCGTGAGCCACGATGGCGAGAGCCCGGCGCCGGTTCCGGTCCCGGAAGGAGCATTTGCGGAAGAAGAACGCTATATGATTAACGGCGTCCTGACCCTGGCGCAGCGTTCATTGCGCAGCATTATGACGCCGCGGGGGGAAATCAGCTGGGTGAACGCGGAGCAGAGCGAAGAAGAAATTCGCCGCCAGCTGCTCTCTTCGCCGCATAGCCTGTTCCCGGTGTGCCGGGGCGAGCTGGATGAAATCATCGGTATCGTGCGGGCCAAAGAGATGCTGGTGGCGCTGGAGGCCGGTGAGAACGTCGCGGCATTAGCCTCGGCTTCGCCGGCAATCGTGGTCCCGGAAACGCTGGACCCTATCAATCTGCTGGGTGTGCTGCGTCGTGCCCGCGGTAGCTTCGTCATTGTGACTAACGAGTTTGGCGTGGTGCAGGGGCTGGTGACGCCGCTGGATGTCCTCGAAGCTATCGCCGGTGAATTCCCGGATGCCGATGAGACGCCGGAAATCGTTGCCGATGGCGACGGCTGGCTGATTAAAGGATCAGCCGATCTGCACGCTTTACAGCAAGCTGTGGGGCTCGATGACCTCGTCAATGAAGACGAAGACATCGCCACGGTTGCCGGGCTGGTGATTGCGGTAAACGGTCATATCCCGCGTACCGGCGATGTTGTTGAGCGGGCGCCGCTGCAGTTTACCGTTATGGAAGCGAACGCCTATCGCGTCGATCTGGTACGGGTAGTAAAAACGGTGCCTGACAACCAGGAAGAAGAGTAACCTTCCGGTTTGCTCAGACTGACCGGCCGGTCTCCTCGGGAGATCGGCCGGTTTTATTATCCCTCATCGCCTCGATCTGACGCCGGGCGGCCAGCCACTGCGGGAAGTCTTCAACCGGCATCGGCCTGGCATAGTGAAATCCCTGCAGGATATCAACGCCGTGGTGCCGTAAATATTCGGCCTGCAGCGGGGTCTCCACGCCTTCTGCCACCGTCACAATATTCAGCCGGTGCGCCAGCGCAATAATCATATCCGTTACCGTGGCATTCACGCTGTCGATACCGATAGCGCTGGTAAAGGATTTATCTATTTTCAGCACGTCAGGCCGCAGTTTTTCCAGCCATGAGAGCGAGCTGTTGCCGGTGCCAAAGTCATCGATAGCCAGATATACCCCCCTGAAATGCAGATGTTCCGCCATGTGGTGATCGCCGTCCTGAAGTACGTCCCGCTCGGTGAGTTCGACGACCAGCTGCTGCACCGGGTAGGCGCTGAACCAGAGTTTATGCAGATCGCGCAGCAGTTCGCCATCGGCAAAATGGCGGGCCGCGACATTAATCGAAATATGAAAATGTTTATCATGGGGGAATAGCGACAGCTGGCGTGCGGTTTCGGCAATGACATAGCGGGTAAGGGGAACGATCAGGTTGTAGCCCTCGGCGATCGGAATGAACACATCCGGCGAGATGTTTCCCCGCCGCGGATTGTTCCAGCGCAGCAAAATCTCGACGCCGGTGCATTTTTCCGAATGCAGGTCTTTCAACGGTTGACACCACAGCGTGAATTCGCGGGCGCTGATGCCGAGGCTGATCTCCCGGGAAAAACTCATCCTGCCCGCGGTCGCCAGCCAGGCGATTCCGGTCATCAGTAAACTCAGGATCAGCGCCAGCGGCAGTTCGCCCGGCAGTTCGTTAAGAGCAAGCGCTGAAGCGCCGGGACCGCTGACGTTGATGGTAAAAGGAAACTGCGTCGAATGTTGACGGTATATCACGGACTCGCCGGGAAGCGCCGGGTGATCCACCACCCCGGTCCCGCTGATAAAGCTCTTTGCACCGACGTTCAGTCCAACACCGGTAATCAACGGTGATTTTGCGTTGAGAATTAACTCTCCCAGTAGCTCAATATTGATGATCATCATCACGCCGTCGGCGCTATTGAAAACGGAGGGATACCATTGAATTAAGACCGGAGAGCCGACCAGCAGCGTGTTATCGGTTGAAAAAGTCAGCAGCGCCTGCTGGTTTGGCAGCTCGGGTTGCAGCTTATGAATAGCGACATTGCGGTCGCCAAAGATGCTGGAGCAGTAGAGAATACTCGATTTAACCAGGACGATTGAACGCACGGTCTGTAGCGAGGCCGCCAGTTTACGCAGCGGCAGACGCACATCCTGGCAAGGTTGCCCCACCAGCTGAAGCAACGAAAGCTGTTGCTCCGCCAACGGGCGTAAGATTTTATCCATCGCCACCACCATTTTATTGGTGGTCATCTGGACACGCTGCTGATTTAAACTACGCTGTGAAATAAATCGGACCACCAGCGTGGTCGTCAACGTCAGGAGCGCAACAATTAAACAAATGACAACCCGCTTACGACGGTATGTCGAAATGACCTTTTGTGCATTTTGCATGCGCGACACCCTGTCGACTCTATGTGATGAGTAGAATAACAACCGCCATTGAGCAAGTGTAGTGGGTGTAAATAAATAACAGAGAAAAATGCGCCCGGAAGGGCGCATTCTATGGGGAGAGTTTAGTCACACTGAACTTTGATCGCCAGACCACCGCGAGAAGTTTCGCGATATTTGGCGTTCATGTCTTTACCGGTCTCATACATGGTCTCAATAACTTTATCGAGAGAGACGCGCGGTTCGCTGGTACGACGCATGGCCATACGTGCGGCGTTGATCGCCTTCACTGAGGCAATGGCGTTGCGTTCGATGCACGGAACCTGAACCTGGCCGGCCACCGGGTCGCAGGTGAGACCCAGGTTATGCTCCATCCCGATTTCCGCCGCGACACAAACCTGTTCCGGGCTGGCGCCAAGCAGTTCGGCAAGACCGGCGGCTGCCATGGAGCAGGCCACGCCCACTTCGCCCTGACAGCCGACTTCCGCGCCAGAAATAGAGGCGTTCATCTTGTACAGGGTACCCACGGCGCCGGACGCCATAAAGTAGCGAATATAAATATCCGGGCTGACCGATTCGATAAAGTGATCGTAGTAGGCGAGCACCGCCGGGACGATACCGCAGGCGCCGTTTGTCGGGGCCGTCACCACGCGTCCGCCGGCGGCATTCTCTTCATTCACGGCCAGGGCGAACATATTCACCCAGTCAACGACATTCATCGGGTCGTTTGACAGCTTGTCGCTGGCCACCAGCAGTCGACGCAGGGCAGAGGCGCGACGAGGGACTCGCAGCGGGCCGGGCAGCACGCCTTCGGTGTTCATCCCGCGATCGATACAGGCGCGCATGGTCTGCCAGACGTGAGCAAAATAGTCTTCAATCTCTTTTTTGCTGTGTAGCGCCAGCTCGTTTTGCATCACCATACCGGAGAGCGACAGCCCGGTCGCTTTGCAGCAGGCCAGCATCTCCTGCGCCGATTTGAACGGGTAAGGCACGCACAGTTCGTCGGTGCTTTCTTTGCCGAAGTGCTCTTCGTCGACGATAAAACCGCCGCCAATCGAGTAGTACGTTTTGCTGTAGATCTCTTTGTCGCCCGTCCAGGCATGAATCGTCATACCGTTCTCGTGCAGCGGCAGATTGTCGCTACGAAAACGCATGCCGTCATCCGCCGGGAAATCCACTTCATGCTGCCCTTGCGCCAGCAGCAGACGTCCGCGGGTTTCAACGTCGCGGATAAATGCCGGTATCGCGTCAATGTCGACCGTATCAGGCTGATTGCCCGCCAGTCCCATAATAATGGCGATATCCGTATGGTGGCCTTTGCCGGTTAATGAAAGTGAGCCGTAGACATCGACTGCCACGCGGGTCACTTCATTAAGCAATCCCTTTTCGACCAGGTCATCGACGAACTGTTTCCCGGCCTTCATCGGGCCTACAGTATGGGAAGATGAGGGACCAATCCCCACCTTGAACATGTCGAATATACTAATCACGATAATACTCCTGACAGGGTTACCGCAGCGGCGGTAACGATGTGATAACTGCGCATAGTGTAAGAGGGAACCGAACCATCAGCTTAACTATTCACATGAATTAAACTAATGGATAACGGTGAATTTACTAATGCTGAGAGCGCATTCTCATTTTGAGTATATACCCGAAATACACCGCCCGATGGCCGGGATGGCGACCGGGCTGAAATGAGGGGGCGGCCGGAATTTCAGCCGCCTCAGGCATAATGAAGAAAACTAAGGTTTAGTCCCGATTTGCAGCGCCAGCTCGCGAATAATGCCGGCGGTCATTCCCCAGACAAAATAGTGCTGATACCACGACAGCCAGACGCGATGCGAGTTGCCCCGGCGGTGAATGTCCAGCGGATGATAGCGCCCCAGACGCAGCGCTTCAGCGAGCGGCATCTCGAACACAGCGGCGACCTCATCCTGGCTGGCGTGATAGTGGAGATTTGGCGGAATGATGCCGACCACCGGCGTGACCTGGAAGCCGGTCACGCTGTCTACCGGCGGCAGCACGCCGATAATCTCGACCGCTTCGGGGGGAATGGCGACCTCTTCCTGCGCTTCACGCAGTGCGGCGGCAATCAGCGTGGCATCGGTAGCATCCACGGCGCCGCCGGGGAAGGCAACCTGACCGGCGTGTTTGCGCAGCCGCGGCGAGCGTTGGGTCAACAGCAGCCCCGGCTGCGGACGACGAACGATAGGCACCAGCACCGCCGCCTGACGCTGATTCAGCGCATTGCGCGAGGGCTGCGGGCGCAGTAATTGAAAACGGGAAAGAAAGTCGTCCAGCTCAAGGGCGCCATCCGCCATGTTCTAGCTCTCCAGTTGTTGCAAAATTCGATTAACTTTATCAAACGTTTCCTGATATTCGGCCGCTTCTTCGCTGTCCGCCACGATGCCGCCGCCAGCGGAACAGTACAGCTGACCCTGCCAGGCCGTCAGCGTGCGAATAGTAATACTGGTATCCATATTGCCACACAGGCTCAGATAGCCGATACTGCCGCACCACGCATTGCGGCGCTGCGGTTCGAGCTCATCGATTATCTGCATCGCCCGCACTTTGGGCGCGCCGGTAATTGACCCGCCGGGGAAAGCCGCACGCAGCAGGTCGCTTCCGTGCAGATGTTCCGGCAGCCGGGCGGTAATGGTACTCACCAGATGGTGTACCGCCGGGAACGGCTCAACTACAAACAGCTCCGGGACCCGTACGCTGCCGGCTTCGGCAACCCGACCGATATCATTGCGCATCAGATCGACAATCATCAAATTCTCCGCCCGATCTTTAGGCGAACGGGCCAGCTTCTCAGCCTGGCGGGCGTCCTGCTGCGGATCGGCCAGACGCGGCAGCGTGCCCTTAATCGGGCGGGTCTGAATCTCGCCCTGGTGAAGCCGGATAAAACGTTCCGGCGAAAGGCTGAGTACGGCGCCATCCGGCAGACGAATAAAGGCGCTGAACGGCGCGCGATTGGCGCGGTTCAACTGGCAAAATGCCTGCCACTCATCGCCGCAGTAGCTGGCCTGAAAGCGCTGAGCCAGGTTGACCTGATAGCAGTCGCCGCTGTGCAGCCAGGCCTGCACCTGACGAAATTTTTCGCCATACTGTTCGCGGCTCATATTGGAGCGCCAGGCGGACGTCAGCGCAAACGGGGCGGTTGGCGCGGCACACTGCGCCTGCAGCCACCGCAGGCGGGCGTGCGGATCGCCATAGCTGAGCAGCGACACTTCGCCGCGCTGGTGGTCGACAATCAGCGCCCAGTCATAGATACCGACGGCCATATCCGGCAGCGCGATATCCGCGGCGGCGTAAGCGGGCAGGGATTCAAAACGGCGTCCCAAATCGTAGCCGAATAACCCCAGCGCGCCGCCGAGGAACGGCAGATGGGGATGGGCCTGCGGCTTTAACCCGCAGCGATCCAGCTGTGTCTGCAACAGCGCCAGTGGGTCGGCCGTGGAACGGCTCTGGGTCTGGCCGTCATCCACCACGGTTGTCTCGCCGTGGGTCAGCAGCGTCATGAGCGGATCGGCGACGATAATGTCAAAACGGTTATGCGGATGGTCAGCAAAACCAGAATGCAGCAGCATTGCCCACGGGGCTGTGCTTAAAGGAGTAAAGTAACGCTCGGCAGCATCCGGGTGCCATGGCAGGGTAATAATAGCGGGGGACAACATCTTCCTCGATCCTAATCGTCACCGTCCTCTGGAAAATCAGGCGGGCGGCATGAAATAATTACGCCACACAATGTAGCAGGAGTGAGTCATGTTTGCAGGTTTACCTTCGCTGAGCCACGAGCAGCAGCAAAAAGCGGTAGAACGTATTCAGGAGCTGATGGCTAACGGGATGAGTAGCGGTGAAGCTATTGCGCTGGTCGCGAGCGAACTGCGCGCCACGCATACCGGTGACCGGATCGTAGCGCGCTTTGAAGATGAAGACGAAGACGAGTAATTACACCGCGGCGATAATTTTAATTTCGACTTTGTATTCAGGCTTCATCAACGCGGCCTGAACGGTGCAGCGTACCGGGGCGTGACCGGCGACTACCCAGGCGTCCCAGGCTTTATTCATGGCGGCAAAATCGCTTTTGTCCGCGAGGAAAATGGTGGCATCAAGAATACGCGACTTGTTGCTACCCTGTTTTTCCAGCACGGCGTCAATCTGCGCCAGGGTATTCGCGGTTTGCTCACAGGCATCCGCATCCAGGTTGGCCGGTACGCCGGTGTAGTAAAGGGTCTGGTTGTGGATGACGACATCTGACCAGCGGGCTTGCGCATCGATACGCGTAATTGTCATTTTCATTTCCTTCGGTTTTATTCCATCAGACAGCGGCAAGACTGCCATAATGTTCTGCCCACGTCACTACCCGGGCTGGTGAAACGACGCCCTCCCTGACATAATCACTGTCCAAATAACCAGGGGGCATTGTGATCGACGATTTTGCAGCAGATGGCCAACTGGCCAACGCGATTCCGGGATTTAAACCACGCGAACCGCAGCGCCAGATGGCGGTGGCGGTGACCCACGCCATAAAAGAGGCGCGGCCGCTGGTGGTGGAAGCCGGGACCGGTACCGGGAAGACATACGCCTACCTGGCGCCGGCGCTGCGCGCCAACAAAAAGGTGATCATCTCAACCGGTTCGAAAGCGTTGCAGGATCAGCTGTACAGCCGCGACCTGCCGACGGTGGCCAAAGCGCTGAATTTCACCGGCAGGCTGGCGCTGCTGAAAGGGCGGTCCAATTACCTGTGCCTTGAGCGTCTTGAACAACAGGCTCTGGCCGGCGGCGATCTGCCGGTGCAAACCCTGAGCGACGTCATTTTGCTGCGATCCTGGTCTAATCAAACCACCGATGGCGATATCAGCACCTGCGTCAGCGTCGCCGAAGACTCTCAGGCCTGGCCGCTGGTGACCAGCACCAATGATAACTGCCTCGGCAGCGACTGCCCGCTGTACAAAGATTGCTTCGTCGTCAAAGCGCGTAAAAAGGCGATGGATGCCGACGTGGTGGTGGTTAACCACCACCTTTTTCTTGCCGATATGGTGGTGAAAGAGAGCGGTTTCGCCGAGCTGATCCCCGAAGCGGAAGTGATGATCTTCGATGAAGCCCATCAGCTGCCGGATATCGCCAGTCAGTATTTTGGCCAGTCGCTCTCCAGTCGTCAGCTGCTGGATCTGGCGAAAGACATCACTATCGCCTACCGCACCGAGCTAAAAGATACCCAGCAGCTGCAAAAATGCGCCGACCGGCTGGCCCAGAGCGCGCAGGATTTCCGCCTGCAGCTCGGCGAGCCCGGCTATCGCGGCAACCTGCGCGATCTGCTGGCGGACAGCAACATTCAGCGGGCGCTGCTGCTGCTCGATGATGCGCTGGAGCTGTGCTATGACGTGGCAAAACTGTCTCTGGGACGCTCGGCGCTGCTGGATGCCGCCTTTGAACGCGCGACGCTCTACCGGGCGCGACTGAAGCGACTGAAAGAGATCAACCAGCCGGGCTTCAGCTACTGGTATGAATGCACTTCCCGCCACTTTACCCTGGCGCTGACGCCGTTGACGGTGGCCGAAAAATTTAAAGAGGTGATGGCGCAGAAGCCGGGGAGCTGGATTTTTACCTCCGCAACGCTGTCGGTCAACGACGATCTTCGGCATTTCACCGCGCGCCTTGGCATCGAAGAGGCGGAATCGCTGCTGCTGCCCAGCCCGTTCGATTACGCACATCAGACGCTGCTCTGCGTGCCGCGCAACCTTCCGCTGCCGAATCAGCCCGGCGCCGCGCGACATCTGGCCGCGATGCTCAAACCGCTGATTGAAGCTAACGACGGCCGCTGCTTTATGCTGTGCACCTCGCACGCGATGATGCGCGATCTGGCGGAGCAGTTCCGCGCCACCATGACCTTACCGGTTCTGTTACAGGGTGAAACCAGTAAAGGGCAGCTGTTACAGCAGTTCGTCAGCGCCGGCAACGCTCTGCTGGTGGCGACCAGCAGCTTTTGGGAAGGGGTGGATGTGCGCGGCGATGCGCTATCGCTGGTGATTATCGATAAGCTGCCGTTTACCTCACCGGACGATCCGCTGCTGAAAGCGCGAATGGAAGACTGTCGCCTGCGCGGCGGCGATCCGTTTGACGAAGTCCAGCTACCGGATGCGGTCATTACGCTGAAACAGGGGGTCGGGCGCCTGATCCGCGATATCGACGATCGCGGGGTGCTGGTAATTTGCGACAACCGGCTGGTGATGCGTCCCTATGGCGCCGTGTTCCTCGCCAGTCTGCCGCCAGCGCCGCGAACCCGCGATATCCGCCGGGCGGTGCGTTTCCTCGCCGTGCCGCCAGCGAGGTAATCTGGCGCAAAATGTGGTAAGCTGCGCGCCATTTTGTCAATCTGCTAGAGCGAGAGCGCGACAACTCATGCGAATTTTGGCTATCGATACCGCCACGGAGGCCTGCTCCGCGGCGCTGTGGAATGATGGCACCCTTTGTGCTCATTTCGAAATTTGTCCCCGTGAACATACCCAACGTATTCTGCCGCTGGTGCAGGATGTCCTGAACGAAAGCAATGTCTCACTGAGCGATCTGGATGCGCTGGCCTTCGGCCGCGGACCTGGCAGTTTTACCGGCGTGCGCATTGGCATAGGCATTGCTCAGGGGCTGGCGCTGGGGGCTGAACTGCCGATGATTGGCGTATCGACCCTGGCCACCATGGCGCAGGGCGCATGGCGTAAAACCGGCGCAACCCGCGTACTGGCGGCCATCGACGCCCGAATGGGCGAAGTGTACTGGGCTGAATACCAGCGCGATGAGCAGGGCGTCTGGCACGGCGAAGAGAGCGAAGCGGTACTGAAGCCTGACGCCGTTCGCGAACGTCTGCAACAGCTGGACGGCAGCTGGGCAACGGTAGGGACCGGCTGGCAAGCCTGGCCCGACCTGGCGCAGGAGACTACGCTGGTCTTAACCGACGGCGAGGTGATGCTACCGGCGGCGGAAGACATGCTGCCGCTGGCCTGCTACCTGCTGGCCGCCAGGAAAATCGTAGCCGTAGACCAGGCCGAACCGGTTTATTTGCGTAACGACGTGGCGTGGAAGAAACTTCCTGGCCGGGGATGAATCTCAGTAAACATAAGACTGAGAGAAGGAGTCGCATCATGGCGGGTCAAAACAAAGCAGTACGTTGGTTATTAGCGGGCGCCGTTGCCGTCGCGTTAAGTGGATGCGTGTCGGTGCCGGATGTGATTAAAGGCTCCAGCCCGACGCCGCAGCAAGATTTAGTTCGGGTCATGGCGGCGCCGCAGCTCTATGTTGGCCAGGAAGCCCGCTTCGGCGGTAAAGTCGTCAACATCCAGAATCAACAGGGTAAAACCCGTCTGGAAATCGCCACCGTTACGCTGGACAGCGGCGCGCGGCCTGAGCTGAACGAAGCGTCACGCGGGCGCATCTTCGCCGATGTGAACGGCTTCCTCGACCCGGTTGATTTCCGCGGCCAGTTGGTGACCGTCGTTGGCCCGATTACCGGCGTCGTGGACGGTAAAGTCGGCAGCACGCCGTACAAATTTATGCTGATGAATGCCACTGGCTATAAACGCTGGAACGTAGTGCAGCAGGTGGTTATGCCGCCGCAGCCTATCGACCCGTGGATGCTCGGCCCGCGCCCCTGGGGTTACGGTTATGGCAGTTGGGGCTGGTACAACCCGGGCCCTGCGGAAGTCAGAAGTGTTGTAACTGAATGATTTTGTAGTTTTGTAAGCTAAAAGAAACAGCGGCTTGTCCGCTGTTTCTTTATTTTTGGACTGATAAGAAAAATAAATAGTGACGCGCTTCGCAACCTGTAAAACGGCTAATTAATAAACTGGTACGCTGAGTTAATATAATGTTAACAGAATGTTTGTTGATCAGGGGCTGTGATGACGACGAATAACTATTTCAGAGGTGATGCAGTGAAAAAGGTTTGGCTAAACCGCTATCCCGCCGATGTTCCGGCGGAGATCAATCCTGACCGCTACCAATCCCTGGTTGAATTATTTGAACATGCCACCACGCGCTATGCCGACCAACCGGCGTTTATCAACATGGGCGAGGTAATGACCTACCGGAAGCTGGAGGAGCGCAGCCGGGCATTCGCCGCTTATCTCCAGCAGGGGCTGGGGTTGCAGAAGGGCGATCGCGTCGCGCTGATGATGCCTAACCTGTTGCAATATCCCATCGCGCTCTTCGGCATTCTGCGCGCGGGGATGATTGTGGTGAACGTCAATCCGCTGTATACGCCGCGCGAGCTTGAACATCAGCTCAATGACAGCGGGGCGACGGCGATTGTAATCGTCTCCAACTTCGCCCATACCCTGGAGAAAGTGGTCGGGAAAACCCAGGTGAAGCATGTGATCCTGACCCGGATGGGCGATCAGCTCTCAACGGCCAAAGGCACCCTGGTGAACTTCGTGGTGAAGTACATCAAGCGCCTGGTGCCGAAATATCACCTCCCTGATGCCATCTCTTTTCGCAGCGCGCTGCACGCCGGCTACCGTATGCAGTACGTTAAACCCGACATTGTCTGTGAAGATCTGGCTTTCCTGCAGTACACCGGCGGCACCACCGGCGTGGCGAAGGGGGCAATGCTCACCCACCGCAATATGCTGGCTAACCTTGAACAGGTGAATGCCACCTACGGGCCGCTGCTGCATCGTGGGAAAGAGTTTGTCGTGACGGCGCTGCCGCTGTATCACATTTTTGCGCTGACCATGAACTGCCTGCTGTTCATTGAACTCGGCGGCCAGAACCTGCTGATTACCAACCCGCGTGATATCCCGGGGCTGGTGAAAGAGCTGGCAAAATACCCGTTTACCGCGATGACCGGGGTCAATACGCTATTCAACGCCTTGCTCAACAACAAAGAGTTTCAGCAGCTCGATTTCTCCTCTCTGCATCTTTCCGCTGGCGGCGGTATGCCGGTGCAGCAGGTGGTGGCCGAGCGGTGGGTTAAGCTCACCGGACAGTATCTGCTGGAGGGCTATGGCCTGACGGAGTGCGCGCCGCTGGTCAGCGTTAACCCGCATGATATTGACTATCACAGCGGCAGCATCGGTTTGCCGGTTCCGTCGACCGAAGCGAAGCTGGTGGACGATGATGATAATGACGTGCCGACGGGCATGCCCGGAGAGCTGTGTGTCAAAGGGCCGCAGGTGATGCTGGGCTACTGGCAGCGTCCCGATGCGACCGCAGAGATCATCAAAAACGGCTGGCTGCATACCGGCGATATTGCGGTGATGGATGATGAAGGCTTTTTGCGCATCGTCGATCGCAAAAAAGATATGATTCTGGTCTCCGGGTTTAACGTCTATCCGAACGAAATCGAAGATGTGGTGATGCAGCATTCGGGCGTGCAGGAGGTGGCTGCCGTTGGCGTACCGTCGGGCAGCAGCGGTGAAGCGGTGAAGATTTTCGTCGTGAAGAAAGACGCGACGCTGACCGAAGAGGCGCTGATCGCCTTCTGCCGCCGCCAGCTGACCGGATATAAAGTACCGAAACTGGTTGAATTCCGTGATGAACTGCCGAAATCCAACGTGGGTAAAATTTTACGGCGAGAACTGCGTGACGAAGCCCGCGCTAAAGTAGACAATAAAGCCTAAGGTATACGAGAGTCGCCAGACGCCGGCTAAGCCGGCGTTTTTTATGGGCGCAAGTTAAGAGAGCATGATTTGAACTATCAGATGATCACCACCGACGATGGTCTTCGCGCCATCTGCGAAGCGGCAAGCGCCGCACCCGCGATTGCGCTGGATACAGAATTTGTCCGCACCCGCACCTACTACCCGCAGCTGGGCCTGCTCCAGCTGTTTGACGGGGAACAGGTTTCGCTGATTGACCCGCTGGAGATAACCGACTGGGCGCCGATGCGTGAGCTGCTGCTGAACAAAGACGTCACCAAGTACCTGCACGCTGGCAGTGAAGATCTGGAAGTATTCCTCAACACCTTTAACCTGATGCCGCAGCCGTTGATTGATACCCAGATTCTGGCCGCTTTTTGCGGGCGCCCGATGTCATGGGGATTTGCGTCGATGGTGGAAGAGTATACCGGCATTGCGCTGGATAAGAGCGAGTCGCGCACCGACTGGCTGGCTCGCCCGCTGACCCCGCGTCAGTGCGACTATGCGGCGGCGGATGTCTGGTATCTGCTGCCGATCGCCAGCAAGCTGATGGCGGAAACCGCGGCCGCTGGCTGGCTGGAGGCCGCGCTGGACGAATGTCATCTGATGCAGCAGCGTCGTCAGGAAGTGCAGGACCCGGCGCAGGCGTGGCGTGATATCGGTAACGCCTGGCAGCTGCGCACCCGACAACTGGGCTGTCTGCAGCTGCTGGCGGAGTGGCGTTTACGTAAGGCGCGCGATCGCGATATGGCGGTCAATTTTGTCGTGCGTGAAGAGCATCTGTGGAACGTGGCGCGCTATATGCCGGGGAGTCTCGGTGAACTGGATAGCCTCGGCCTGTCCGGCAGCGAAATTCGCTTCCACGGTAAAACGCTGATAAGTCTGGTGGCGAAAGCCCAGACGCTGCCTGAAGAGGCGCTGCCGGAGCCGCTGCAAAACCTGATTGATATGCCGGGCTACCGCAAGGTCTTTAAAGAGATTAAAGCGCTGGTGCAGGAAGTGAGTACCGAGAAGGGGCTGAGCGCAGAGCTGCTGGCATCAAGACGGCAGATTAACCAGCTGCTGAACTGGCACTGGCAGCTGAAAAGCGCAAACGGACGACCTGAGCTGATTTCCGGCTGGCGAAGCGACCTGATGGCCGATCGTCTGCAGGCGCTGTTAAGCGAATATCCGCGCTAAGCCGCAGCAAAAAGCCCGGACAGAGCATCCGGGCTGCTATACCCGTCAATCCGACCGCGCAAGGCGGTCGGGCTAATTGGGTCAGGGTTTCGACTCTTCCGTTTCTGGCAAAGTCACGTTCAACTCCAGAATCGAAATATCGCCATCCCGTTGTTCCAGCTGAACGCTGACCATTTCCGGGTCGATCTGTACATACTTACAAATCACTTCCAGAATATCTTTGCGTAACTGCGGCAGATAATGCGGTTCAGCGTCGCCGCGACGACGCTCCGCGACGATGATTTGCAGGCGCTCTTTCGCAATGTTGGCCGTGTTCTTTTTCCGCGAGAGAAAAAAGTCGAGTAATGCCATAATTTATCCTCCGAACAGGCGTTTGAGGAAACCTTTCTTCTCTTCTTCAATGAAGCGGAAAGGACGTTCTTCTCCGAGCAGACGTTCTACCGTATCGGCATAAGCCTTACCTGCGTCTGACGCGTCATCCAGGATAACCGGCTCACCCTGGTTTGACGCCCGCAGCACGGACTGATCTTCCGGGATAACGCCGACCAGATTGATGCGCAGGATTTCCAGAACATCTTCCATGCTCAACATGTCGCCTTTGTTCACACGACCAGGGTTGTAGCGCGTCAGCAGCAGGTGTTCTTTGATCGGCTCATCGCCATTTTCCGCGCGGCGGGATTTGGAGGCGAGGATACCGAGGATACGGTCGGAGTCACGAACGGAGGAGACTTCCGGGTTGGTGGTGATGATGGCTTCGTCGGCAAAATAGAGCGCCATCAGCGCACCGGTTTCGATGCCCGCAGGGGAATCGCAGACCACAAAATCGAAGTCCATCTTTTTCAGTTCTTCGAGAACTTTATCGACACCTTCGCGGGTCAGCGCATCTTTATCACGCGTCTGGGAAGCGGGGAGGATATAGAGATTGTCGGTGCGTTTATCCTTGATTAACGCCTGATTCAGCGTGGCATCGCCCTGAATCACGTTGACGAAGTCATAAACCACCCGACGCTCGCAGCCCATAATCAGGTCGAGGTTACGCAGACCGATATCAAAGTCGATAACGACAGTTTTCTTTCCCTTCTGGGCCAAACCGGTAGCGATGGCCGCGCTGGAGGTGGTCTTGCCAACGCCCCCTTTACCCGAAGTCACAACAATAATGCGTGCCATAGAAATTCCTTGTTAAAAAGGGACTAACTCAACGGTTGAATAGTCAAAGCGGTATCACCCAGACGCAGGCGGGCCGCTTTGCCATAAAATTCGGCCGGGATATTATCACTCAGCCAGTATTCCCCTGCGATGGAAACCAGTTCCGCCGTGAGGTGTGAACAAAATATTTGCGCTTCTCTGTCGCCGCCTGCGCCCGCGAGTGCGCGTCCCCGCATCATGCCATAAACATGGATGTTACCATCGGCAATAAGTTCCGCACCGGCACTCACATGATTTGTAACAATGAGATCACAGTTTGGTGCATAAATGCGCTGACCGGAACGTACCGGCAGATCAATTAAACGCGTTTTTGTGACCGGATTAACAACTGGCGGCGGCGCAACCGGCTCTGGCGGCGCCTGGCGGGGGATTTTTTCTTTCCCTTCCGTCAGTAAAGGAATCCCGGTGCGGTCTATTTCCGTTTTGAGCCGCGGGATTTTACACCCGCTCACGCCCATAATTCGTAAACCGGTGCTGACAATGGCTTCATGCATAGGGTGCCAGTCAACATCGTTTTCGACGTTGCTGATATTAACAACGACCGGAGCATGACGTAAAAAAGCGGGAGCCTGGGCGATCTTGTCTTCTAACGCCTGACGAATAACCTCGGGATTTGCGTCGTGCAAATGAACGACAGATAAGGTGAAGCTACTGCCCTTAAGTTCGATTGGCGTATTTGACATCCTGGCCTTACTCAATTTGCTGTTTATCACCCGCCGAAGTGCGGTGATATTCCGAAGACTAAAAGGCATGTTATAGTCACTCATATATTGAGGCAAGTGACCACGGGTCTAATTCCGAGTAAAACTATGTTTTGTGTGATCTATCGAAGTACTAAACGTGAACAAACCTATTTATATGTCGAAAAAAGGGACGATTTTTCACGCGTTCCTGGCGAACTGATGGCCAGCTTCGGTTCGCCGCAGATGACCATGCTTTTACCGCTCGACGGACAGAAGAAGCTTGCTGGTGCCGATCTGGAAAAAGTCAAACAGTCGCTGATTGATCAGGGCTACTATCTTCAACTTCCTCCTCCGACTGAGAATCTACTGAAGAAACACCTGGCGGAACAGGGGAATAAATCTGATTAACCCACCGAGGGAAAATAATGTACCAACATCATAACTGGCAGGGAGCATTACTGGATTACCCGGTAAGTAAAGTCGTTTGCGTGGGCAGCAATTATGCAAACCACATTAAGGAAATGGGCAGTGCAATGCCGGAAGAACCGGTGCTGTTTATTAAACCTGAGACGGCACTATGCGATATCCGCCAGCCGTTGGTGCTCCCCGAAGGATTGGGTTCGGTGCATCATGAAGTTGAACTGGCGGTGCTGATTGGCGGTACGCTGCGCCAGGCGACGGAAGAACACGTCCTGAAAGCGATCGCCGGTTACGGCGTAGCGCTGGATCTTACCCTGCGCGATCTGCAGGGCAAGATGAAAAAAGCCGGCCAGCCGTGGGAAAAAGCCAAGGGCTTTGATAATTCCTGCCCGGTATCCGGTTTTATCCCGGCGGCGGAATTTCATGGCGACCCGCAAAATACCCCGCTGAGCCTGAAAGTGAACGGCAGCGTTCGCCAGCAGGGAACGACGGCTGATATGATCCATAAAATCGTCCCGCTGATTGCCTATATGTCGCGCTTCTTTACGCTCAAAGCCGGCGATATCATCCTGACCGGCACGCCAGAAGGCGTCGGGCCGCTCGGCAGCGGCGATGAACTGGACGTTGGCTTTAATGGTCTGACGCTCACCACCCGCGTACTGTAACGACCTTTTGCCGCCTTTACCGGCGGCAAAACTTGCATCAGCGTGCCAGACTGGTTATAAGGTGCACCCTGAATGGCAATGACGGATATCCCCTATGAGCGAACAACCTTTCTGGCAACACAAAACACTCGATGAAATGACCGATGCAGAGTGGGAATCACTGTGCGACGGCTGCGGACAGTGCTGCCTGCATAAGCTGATGGATGAGGATACGGATGAGATCTATTTCACCAACGTCGCCTGTCGTCAGTTAAATATTAAAACCTGCCAGTGCCGTAACTATGAACGACGTTTCGAGTATGAACCGGACTGCATCAAACTGACGCGCGACAATCTGCCGACGTTCGAATGGTTGCCGCCGACCTGCGCCTATCGTCTGCTGGCGGAAGGGCAGCCTCTGCCGCACTGGCACCCGCTGCTTAGCGGCTCGAAAGCGGCGATGCACGGCGAACGCATCTCCGTGCGCCATATTGCGGTAAAAGAAGAGACGGTGCGCGACTGGCAGGACCATATCCTCAATAAGCCCGACTGGGCGCAGTGAGGCATTAAGAGGCACGGGGAAAGTGGTTACTGATTTTTTGCCTGGGACATCGCCGGGGCAAACCGCGTAATTTGCATTGAGCATTGCCATTTGATGACGGTGGTTATCCACCCTCCCTTTGCCGCCAACGTAGTTAACCCTCTGTGCAGATAAAAAAGCCGACAGCAGCGGTGTTGCCGGTTTTTTATTGTCGGCAAAACGCCTGTCTGTGCGTTACTCTCCATCGGGTGTCGCGGGGTCGGGTTCCCAGGAGATAATGTCGCCGGGCTGACACTCCATGGCTTCGCAAATCTTGGCCAGCGTATCGAAACGGATCCCCTTTACTTTGCCGGACTTGAGCAGCGAGAGATTTTGCTCAGTAATACCGATAAAAGCCGCCAGCGATCTGGACGTCATTTTTTTCTCTACCAACAGTTTGTCCAGATGAACCACCACAGCCATAGTCAGATAAACTCCCTGGTTTCTTCTTCCGCTCTGATCCCCGCGAGCATGGCGTGAAACGTCACAAATAACAAGCCGCCGCTGAGCAACAGAATCACATCGCCAATCATCACGGTGACCTGGAAATATTTTTCCGGCGACCAGACGACCAGCGGTATTAAAAAGCGGCACACCGGTAAGACCATGCCAAGGCTTAGCATCATCAACGCAATATTACGCACACAACGCGCCAGCGCCAGGCTGAGGATTTGCCGTTTGCCCACCAGGCGCATCACTTGCATTCTCTGCCAGATAGCGAAAGCGAACAACCCAACGGGAACATACAGAATAATCAATAGCAGTAACGAGTGAAGCGGTGATACGGTGGCCATTGGCTGACTTTCTGGCTGCAGTTCGGCAAATTTAAGCATGCTGGAAATAAAAAACGACTCACCGGAAAAATATAACCACAGGGGGGTAATTAAGGCGAGGATGAAAAAGAGCGGCAATATTCCTGAGATAAACACCAGACTGAGTTTATTTCGTACACCTTTCACTTTGGACCTTCCTGAATTAAGGATTCTATTTTAAAATCAGCATGCTTAAGCATGACATAAGTAGCAGAGAAATGGCAATCTTGCCACCCGCCAGCACACGCGGGCCGCGCCTTAACCAGGGTTCTGACCATACGCGATAAACGCTTATGGTGATAAATGAGGCCTGAACGGTCCATGTCAACATTCTGAACAGGTAACCGGTCATGGTCAGATGCGTGATTGTCTGCATCATTTCGGCACAATAAATGACAATCAAAGCCAGCATGATGTAGTTCAACAACCGTATTTTGTAATGCGCAACCCATGAGCCGCAAATAAACAGAATGACCGAGATAAAGGTTAATATTGCCCACAACATATCAATCCATTTCATGATGCGCTTCCATTTTAGCCGGCGTCTGCGTTAACAACAGGCGTATGGCCGGACCAATAACGGGCCAGGCCGTATCTGAGAGGATCACCACTGCCGATTGCTGCTGCGGATCGAACGCTATGGCGGAGGTAAAACCGGAGGATTCACCATCGTGCCAGGTGATGTCCCGCCCATGAATGCGGGTGGTAAACCAGGCGTAACCCACGCGTGAATCTGCATCGTCAGTGGAAAAGCGTGGCGGCATTGCCGCGCTACCGGCAAGGCCGCCGGCCAATAAAGTCTGCGCATAATGCGCCATGTCGATGATAGTCGAGCGTACGCCGGCAGCCGGTGTAAACGCGCGCTGTATCCATGGCGCTTCGGCAAACCCGGACACCGCCCAACCGTGGTGAAACGTGGATGTGTCGGGGGTTAACTCTTCGGCAACAACGGTATTTGCCATTTTCGCCTGCGCAAAAACCCGTGTTTGCAATAGCGTAGTAAAAGGCTGATTTGCTGCTCGCGACAGCGCCAGGCCCAGCAAGGCGTAGCCGGTGTTGGAGTAATCAAACCTGTCGGGCGCGGTTAAGCGGGTATGATTCACCATTTCGATAACCGCTTTTTCGTCATACTCCCAGAAATTTTCACGGAGGATTATCCGGCTGATTATCCGGATCTTCTGGCGCAGCGATGAGGCCAACGGCGGCAGGCCAGAGCGATGTGATGCCAGTTGCTCAAGAGTTATTTCTCGCGCCGGGCCGCTGATTTCAGGAATAAGTTCGCCGACGCGCGTTTGCGCTGTCGCTTCACCCCGACGAAATGCCTCCATGAGTAAACTGCTGGTCATGGTTTTGGTCAGGCTGGCGATTTCATATTGCTTGTTGTAATCACTGTCCCAGAGTGCGTATTGAACTCCGCGTGGTGTGATTAGCGCGGCGGCGACGCTGCCTCGCGATCCTTTCAATAACGGCGTTAAAAATGACGCCATACTGGCATCTCCCGTCTGGCGAAGAGACGGGGTGCTGAAACCGGGTTGCAGGTAAATACCAGCGGTAATCAGTGAGATAAATACCGTGCCTGCAGCGAGCAACCGCGGGTGGCTGCGAAAGTGACATTTGTTCATGGCGCGGCCTCAGAATGTGTACTGGATCAGTGATGACAAGGTGTACTGCATCCGGCTGTCCACCAGAGGGCTGCTCCCCGCTTTATCGAACAGGTACTGCGCCCGACTGGTCAATCCCGCCGCCAGGTTTTTATCGAAATGCCACACCAGTTCGGCATACAGACCACCTTGCTGGAAACCTGATGAAGGGGAATAAAATTCAAAATCGGTGCGTTGTGCCTGGTGCGTCGTCACGCCGTAGTGGCGCTGCTGGTAGGCGTTGTTCGCCCAGCTTATGTCACCGCCGACCGAGAGCGCGGCACGCTGCCAGCGCCAGAGCACTGTTTCCACGCCGCTGGTGATGATTACGCTTCTGCCGGGAGATTCGTCGCCATAACGCTGATTTTCAGTGGCGGCTAACAGTCGCAACCACAACGTCCAGTTTTGTTGTTGGTAGCGCAGATCTGCTCCAGCCATCACTGCGGCTGACAGGTTGCCCATCCCTTGCAGATCGCGGTTTTTACCGCCGGAAAACGTGTAGTTAAACACCTCTTTTCGCGCTTCATCTTTCGTTAATAGCAAGCTCACGCTGAAGGGCGAGTCCGGCGTCAGTCCCCATATCAGCCCGTCGGTAGACAGACCGAACAACCCCCAGTTTTCGCTATGAAGATTCACGCCCGCTTTCAGCAGTGGTTCCACTGCCGTGTGATTTGAACCCGAATAAATAGGGTGGGCGCTGACGCCCAGCCCGGCAAAACCGGACAACTCTGCGCTGTGTATCGGCGCACAAATCAGTAACCCTGAGAACAAAACACCCTGTTGCAGACTGCTTTTCATTCGATGCCTCTCCTGGCAAAGGTGGTTGAAGTGGATGCAGGCTAGCCTGGTATTTATCGTTTTACAATAAGTTTTTATTGTTTTACTTTAATCTTCATGACGAGTACAACGTGGTTTGGTCGGGAGACGGGTACAGGAGGAAGCGGCCGCTGTGGCGCTATTTTTGTTATCTGATGATGCGAGTTATGTCACGGGCAGCCAGTACGTGGTTGATGGCGGGTTGCTGCGTTTATGAACGTTTATTTCAATAATGGTGTGGAGGAGTGATGAGTTTACGGTTTGAAAATGCGCTTCCCAGGAGCATCGTTTGTGTGCGCGTTGGGGGGCCATGGAACGAAACGGTGCCGGTTGGTTTTCAACAAATTATTGGCTGGGCGCAGGAGCAGGGAATGGCTTACAGAGAGGCGCTGGTGCTTTACTGGGATGATCCTGTGCAAACCTGGGCCAAAAGACCGGAGACTTTAGTTTAGACTGGCCCTGTTTACAGCGGGGAGAGCAACGGCCGTTCTTACCGGCTATATTTATCCGATACTCCCCTGCAATATAATAAAGTCAGTCAGATTAAAAAACGTTTCATTTTTAATTTGCTTTCAATGAGTAACTGGAAAACGATGTTTTCTGTTTTACTTTGACATTTCTTGTCGCTAAATAAAAACATGCATGATACCTTAAAATTTCCTTCATTCTGCTTTTCATAATCGTTCACCGGCAGGATGTTTTTTATTTTTAAATGAGTGATGATTTTTCCATAAGGGCCAAGATTCAACTCAACATTGCTTAAGTTATTGCCTTCTTTGATAAAGGAAGATAATGGCTGAGGGGATATAAAAGAGCATCCCCCTGCAGAGATATCATTTAATTTGTATTTATAAGTCGTACCATTTTTGTAGCGGCCAGAACAATAGAATCCGGCATTAAAATCTACCTTTATTCTATAAGGTATTCTGCGCTGGACTACGATTATAGTATCAGGAATAAAAAAGTATATTCCCTCCGCGCTATCAAAAAAAAGACTATTTGTCGTAAACTCTATTTTGCCTGTTGGGCTATAAATAATAAAGTAATAGCCAGCCTTTGCCGATGACAGAAACGGCGAGAATGGTAAGTTGAGATAACCGGTGGAGCCGTCAAGTCTTTTTAGGGTTGTTTGCCAGCGTTCTCCATTGCAGTATAAGTATACTTTTGATTGGATTCTGAGTTCCTCTCGCAGAATTGCGAGGATTTCGTATTTAGCATTTTTAGAAAACCCTTCTGACACATTATCTTCTGATAGTGCGCTGACACCATTTTTTTTATCATGTTTTTTCATGCTTTAGTTATATATACCATTAAAAATCATAGTGTCATCCTGTGTTTTTTTAAATAAAAAAAGATATTGATGCCGAGTTGAGTTTTACCGTTTATAACGAGAGTAAAATAAATATTATATCCTTATTATTTATATGGTGTGTGCCTTATTAAAATAAGTCTCTCTCTTAGAGACCATCGCACATTCTCATGCTATCAACGAACGGGATCCTCATGCCTAAAGCTGTATTCGTGCTGAAACCCGCCGTGGCGCACTGGTATGAAATTACACATCTGGCGGCTGACAGACCACGTTGTGGGTCTGTCAGAAATTATCCTGGTGGCCAGGCGATTAGGCTTCTTTGCTGGCAAACCATATTGTCCACGGATCTTTTTCGACGATCGGCCCGGAACCTGCAATGTGTTGTTCGATATGATGAATAAGCTGGTCGAGTTCATCATCGTTCAGATAATGCAGAATGGATCGGCCTGTACGCATCCGTAAATCCTGCGCCAACTGTTCGAAGTGCTCATAGGTTCGCCGTGTCTCCCAGACGGTCACGGATATAATACCGGTAAAACCTGCCGCTTTTAGAGCATCACATACCCGTTGCTTTTGCGGCCTGCGCTGAATCTCCATTGCTGTGAGTCGAGGGAAAAGCGCAAAAAAGTAACCCCTGATGTGATCCTTCGAGCCAGGGATCTGCACATCCTCTGGCGTCCGGTCTTGTATGATCACGTGACCTCCGGGGGTGAGTACCCGGAACGCTTCAGAAAAGCAGCCGTTCAGTTCAGGGAGGTGGTGAATCAGCGCGCGCGCAAAAACGATATCCACGCTTTCCGGGGTCAGTCCGGTATGCTCTGCCGTGCCTTGCCGGAAAGAGACATTAAGGCCGTTGCGGCGGTGTTCGTTTGCTGCTGTTACCATTTGCGCAGAGAAGTCGATACCGATCACTTCCGCAGCCCCCAGGTTTGCCCAGGCTGCGGAGTAAATTCCTCCGCCACAGCCAATGTCAGCTACCCTCAGGCCCTGAGGGGATATCAACTGAACAATGGTTTTTGTCCAGTCTTCATGAGCCGTCCTTCCTGTATAAGTGTATTTATTTTGCTCTGAATGGAAGTCGATATTCATATTTCCCCCTCCTTCGTTGTATGAGGCGGGAATAGGGTAGAGGAGAATTGATGAGCTGTAAAATATATTAAAAGTTCTATTTTAATACTAAAAAAGTATCATAATAAGAACCCGCTCAATCCCGGACATTCTTCAGCGCGGTTTGAGTCCTCGCTCTCTGGCTAAGCTCACCAGTCGGCCGAGTGGCGAATCTGAGGGTGTTTCACGGTAAGCAAGGGTAAGAGGTGTGGTAAAAGCGTGCTCGCCAGCCAGCGGCCGGTATACCACGTCTCTGTTCAGAATGCATTTCAGCGTCTGGGGCAACAAGGAGACCCCTTTTCCGGCAGCAACAAGGGTCACCGCTGAAAGCAGACGAGGAACTTCTTCAGTCACGTTCAATTCAAACCCGGCTGACCGGCACGCTGCCAGCAATCGGTCCTGCACGCCGGGCCCATCTGCCTGGCGGTACAGTATAAAGGGCTGATCGCGGAGCATATCCATACTCATTGGTCCTGCCACGCTCGCCATCGGATGATCCGCAGGAAAAGCCGCTACCATGGGCTCTTCATCCAGCAAAACCGAGAGTAATGAGGGATAGCGCGTGACCGTCGAACGCACGAATACGGCGTCCAGTTTTTGCTCCCTGACGGCTTCCAGCAATGTTCGCGTATTGTTCTCAGTGACACTCAGAGTAATAAGGGGATAATGCGTGCCGAAGGCTTTCAGCAGTGCAGGTACCGCTTCATGCATTGCGGCTGAGCTTGTGTAACCCACGGCGATATGGCCAAGCTCTCCCCGCGCACTTTTCCTGACATGCAGCACCGCTTCATCGGCCTGTGCCAGCAACTGGCGTGCTTTGACCAGAAACACTGCCCCGGCTGTATTCAGTTTGATCCGGCGCGGTGCGCGCTCAAACAATTCAACACCCAGTTCAGTTTCCAGGTCACGTATTTGCTGACTCAGGGGAGGTTGCTGAATACCGAGACGTTGAGCCGCACGGGTCATATGCTCTTCTTCTGCAACAGCCACGAAATATCTCAGATGGCGAAGTTCCAAGGTAACCTCTTCCAGGTATGAAAAAAATATCATCGTACAACTAATTATATATTTTACATATCATTAGTCCACCAATATCATGCGGCATAAATTTAAGCCATGGGGTTGTCGGACACAAAATTCTTTAACCTCCTGTTTCGACAATAAAATAAATATACATTCAAACTAATGGATAAGAAATTATGAACTGTCATTAAATTTTAATCATTGATACTCACCACGCCAGGAAACGTTTTAACGTTATCGGTCGCTATCTAAATTATATGATAAGGTGATTTTATGTCTGTTTTATTTGTTAATGTGCTACGAGCTACAACCATTCTGGTGTTAACGGCTACGACAGGAAAAGCTGGATAAGCGGAATATCGACGTTATCGTCGATTAGCGCTTTAAATCGGTAAACCTCTTTATTCAACCCTCACAGAATAAACAATTTCAGAAATTTGCAGCGGAGATAGGAACCACTCCCGATAAAATACGCAATGCTGTGGTATTGAAAGGGGAGATGCTGGACAAATTATTTCCCGGCATCGGGCCGCGTCCCAGGCCGGGGAGCCATTCCCCCGGCTTTGGGTCCCGGTTCAAACCTGCGCGCCCCCCTACAACACACTCTGGCCGAACGGTTAATACGCTATCTTTTGCAGGCGACGCCTGAAGAGAATGACGATGCGCGATCCTCGGTGGCATTGTTTTTGTACCCGCAACGTCATAGGGCCATCGCCAGTAAAGGCGGAAAGGACTATTTTAATGGTGGCTGCACGGTATTTGAGTTTCGTCTCAACCAGATGCCGCAGAAGGAGCGAAAGGGGCTGTGGTCCACCGTGCTACCGGCACTGGCGAAGAACAACAATCAATGGAGTCAAAGCGATGAGTGTTATCACGACGGCCGCGCTGCAACGTCGACGCGGAGCAGATGTTCTGCTGGAAACCCTATCCAGCGAAGGGGTGGAGTACATTTTTGGCAATCCAGGCACAACTGAATTACCGTTGATTGACGCTCTGTTACGTAATCCGGCACTGAAATATATTCTTGCTCTGCAGGAAGCCAGCGCTGTAGCGATGGCGGATGGCTATGCTCAGGCATCGGGAAAACCGGGGTTCCTCAATTTGCATACGGCAGGGGGGCTGGGGCACGGCATGGGTAACCTGCTTAACGCGAAGGTTTCACAAACGCCGCTGGTGGTGACGGCCGGGCAACAGGATACGCGCCACGCCATCAGCGATCCGCTTTTGTATGACGATCTGCTCAGCATCGCGGCCCCCGCGGTGAAATGGGCGGAGAACGTCTCCAATGCGGCCCAACTGCCGGTACTGATCCGGCGGGCATTTCACGACGCGAATGCCGCCCCAGGCGGACCGGTATTTCTCGCGCTACCCATGGACATTATGGATGAGCTTTGCGATGTCGCGATTGGCGAACCTTCGCAGATCGATCGACGAGCGACAGGCGGCTCGCTACCGCATCTCGCGAATCTCCTGGCAGGATATCAACCCGGTAAAGTGGCTCTGATTGCCGGTGATGAGATTTACAGCAGTCACGCTTCAGCGGAGACTCAGCAGGTTGCTGAGCTCCTGGGCGCGCACGTTTACGGTTCATCCTGGCCTTCACGCATCCCTTTTCCGACATCACACCCTCTGTGGCGTGGCAATATGCCCACCACGGCGCGCGGCATCGCCGGGATCCTGCAAAACTATCAGGCAATTTTTGCTTTAGGCGGGAAGTCGTTAATTACTATTCTCTACAGTGAAGGCCCGGCCGTACCGGATAATTGCGCGGTGTACCAACTCTCTGCGGACGTGAACGATCTTGGGCGATCTTATGCGACGCGGCTCTCGGTAGTAGGAGATATCAAGGTATCGCTCAACGCGATGTTGCCGATGCTGGAGAACGCCACGGCCGCGCAGCGCGAACGATATAACGACCTGATTGCGCGAGCGCGGGATGAGAAGCAGTGGGCGCGCGAAGCGCTGGAGAAAGAGGTGCAGGCGAAGTTCGGACTACCGACGATCGCTCCGCTGGTGGCCGCCCATGAGGCGGTGCGTGCGATCGGCCCGGATGTGGCGATTGTGGATGAGGCATTATGCGTTTCTTCGCTGGTGCGCCAGTTTCTCTCCAGCGATCAGGCCGGCCAGTACGGTTTTATGCGCGGCGGGGCTTTGGGCTGGGGGATGCCGGCAGCTATTGGTTACTGCCTTGGGCGCGGTCGTCAACCGGTGGTATGCCTGGTTGGCGATGGGGCTGCCATGTACTCACCGCAGGCGATGTGGAGCGCGGCGCACGAAAACCTTCCGGTTACCTTTGTAGTGATGAATAATCAGGAATACAACATTCTGAAAAATTTTATGCGCAGCCAGCAGCACTATACCTCCGCGCAGACCAATACTTTTGTCGCCATGGATATCGCCCAGCCGAAGATAGACTACCAGGCGCTGGCGATCTCCATGGGGTTAACAACACAGTGCATTCGCCGCGCCGCGGATATTGCGCCAGCCATTGAGGCCTCAATCGCCAGCGGAAAACCAGGGTTGATTGAGATTATGGTCAGCACCAGCTAACTCGCCCAGGATTGGGGGGCGGTCAGCAACGACCGCCGTGGTGTGAAGATTTTTTGAAGGAGGCATTACGCGCACCGGGAGTTGCTGACAGCGAGTGGATTGGCCCCTGTTTTTCACCCGCTTATCATTTAACCCATTTACAGGTCCGCCGCCGCAGCTATTCCCGCGGCGGCGGATGCCATTGGTCGTCATGTTCGAAGACCTGCGCATGGTGCTTTAGCGCTGTTAACCTGCTTGCTGGCTTTCCCGTGATATATCAGGCTTCAGCAATAAGGCTCAATAGCGCAGCAACAGCCTGCGGGCCACTTTTAAGGCGGGGACGCGATAAGCTCGTTACAGTCGCCGCTGAACATCCGCATAAGGTCGTCCCGACTAAACCCCGGCGCTTTCCGGTTTTGGCTGACGAATGTCATCCTTACAGGAAGCTTTAAAAAGCGTTGCTAAGGCCAGTATCGTCCAGATACAACCTTCCTGGGTTATCACTGCCCGGGCTGCCCGCTGAAGAACCCATTTATTTCTGTTGTCCGTGAAATTCACGCTGCGCAAGCTGCACGGTGAGCGTTTCGATACGCTCGGCCATTTGCCGGGTCAGTTCCGTCAACTGCGTATTTTGTTTCAGTAATTTCAACAGTTGTACTGACTGCTCCTCAGCGAGCATCTGGCGCTTCGTCATGGCGTCATCCAGATCTTCGCGGTGTTGCGCATCCGCCAGCGCATGCGCCTGATCGCGTTCTGCCTGTCGGGTTTGCGCCAACAGGATCAGCGGAGCTGCATAAGCAGCCTGTATACTGAATGCCAGGTTGAGTAAAATAAAGGGATAGGGGTCAAACTTCACGGCGCCTGCAACGTTCAGAACAATCCACACGATCACCGCGATAGTCTGTCCAATCAGAAATGTCGGCGTACCAAAAAAACGCGCGAAGGCTTCTGCTTTCAACGCAAACCATTCATCGCCGAAAGTATGCGTAATCCCTTTTAAGGGGCGATATAAACGAAATTTTTTATCTGTATGCATATCAAAAACTATCCTGTTGGAGGAATTTGCCGGACCGCCAAATTTTTGGCATCAGTGAGAGCTGAAGCCCTGTCATACGAGAAGATACGCTAAGTATGTTATACGTTAGCTATAGCGACTGCATATAATACTCGCTTACGGTTGCACTGGTACCCATGGCCTGTCAGGCTGCGGAGAACCTGAGCCTTGCGGCCGTGTATTCAAGGTTAACCCCGAACAGTACGCAGAGTTCATCAATATGCCCGATGCTCCGGTCAAGGATGATCCCGTCACGCATAAACTATTGCAAAGAAAGCTCAGTGAGTTGGTCAGTGGAGAGGCGGTGCGCGATAAATACAGGAGCGGACACTGTACCGACGATTGCTTGCAGCAGAGCGGCTGTCGAATTTATCGAAAGCTCCATTGGGCCGTAATGACAAATACTGAGGGTATGATAATGCCGACATCCATCCCAAAATAAGACGTAAAATTATACTGGAGCCCATGATATATATAGGGAGAAAAACCTATTCCTGTTACTTTCTTAAAGTCATGGTATGAGCCATGATCGCCGCAATCACTGAAAGCGTCAAAGAAAAACTCACCGACATATCCATATATCCCTTTGAAAACCCAGCCGTTATCCCAGCCGATCCAATCTCTTCTTACGCCGGCAGCCAGACATCGGTCATTAAAGCTGTTTTTCATTGTGCCTAAAACAAAGCTATTTTTTGAGTCATCCGAGAATTTTCGCTCAACGGAGATAAAGTTATTTTCAAAATTTTCAGTATACTGCCCGTGATTGTGCGTTAAATGATAAACGTATGAGCCGGTATTTATTGAGTACAGGTTTATTTCATCGGCATAACAATGCCATGAAACCAAATATAAACTTCCGCACCACAGCCATGTGGAATATCGTTTCCGGATATCCTGTTTGTATCTCACACTATCCATACTCCCTCACCTTGACTAAGGTACTGAAAAATATCTCAGCTTATCCTCGGTTTCCGCTGTATAAATTTTAGCATATTTCGGCATGTCAGGGAGACGCGCTACGGGATAGGGGGGAGATGATGACAGGTTTAACAGACATCTCAGAGTCATGTACGGGCTGAACCCACCCCGGTAGACATCTCCTGCCCTCATGACGAGGCCTGTTCAATGGCCTCCGGGCTGACGCTACCGGGATGGCTGGTTCAGGCTTTTCTGGCGTGAAACAGTCCGTTTTCGCCATCGCTCTCTTCTTCAACCCAGAAGTTGATATTGAACTGCGCGTCATCGCTCATCTCGATGCGATGCCAGTACTGCGGCGGGCTGGTGGCAAACTGACCGGCGTTAATCACCACCTTCACTTCCGGCTCGGTCGCCTGTTCATCAGCAAAGCCATAGTAGATGACCGTTCCTGCCATCACGCACAGCTGGCCGAAGACGCCGGCGGCGGTATTATGGTGGCTGAGCAGGGCGGCGGGGACGTTCTGTTTAGTGAAGAACGGGGTGGAACGTTTAACTCTCCAGTGAGCAGGAATACGCAGGTGAGACATCGTCAGCTCCTTAGTGGATATATAAGATGCATTAAATATGCATCTTTAAGGGCGATATCGTCAATCAACAGGCAAAAAAAACGCTCCCTGAAGGAGCGTTTTACTCTCACCGACTTAGCGGCCGAAAAGATCGCGTTTTTTAGGTTTGAAAGGCTGAGCAATCAGCACCAGCAGCCCCACAAGCAGATAGGCGGCGAAGATCCCCACCAGCCACTGCGGCATCTCCAGCGTCAGAAACTCCCACTGACGAACGGAGCAGTCGCCGCTGGCGACGAACATCTGCGGGATCCACTTATCCAGCGGCAGCCACGTCGGAAAACGGGCGGCGAAATCGCAGGTCTGGAACGGGGAGGGGTGCAGCTGAAGCAAAGTGTGTTCCCATGACAGCTGTAGTCCGCGCAGCGCGCTGTACAGCCAGATAGCCAGCGCCACATAGCGCAGCGGTGTTTTCGGCGCGATGGCCCCGACAATACCGGCGCCCATAACGCCTAATAACGCACAACGTTCATAAATACACATCACACAAGGTTGCAGCAACATCACATGCTGGAACCACAGCGCGACTAATTCAAGGATAAAAGCGGTTAACGCCATCAGGAGCCAGGCTCCGCGTCCCCTTGAGCACTGGTTTAAATATCGCAACATAGTTATTTCCCTGGAACAAGCTAAATCATGGCAGTGTAAACGAAAACCGAACCGACGCCAGCAGCAAGCCGGAAAATATTACGTAAAAGAGTTTTGATTCCGCCACCGCCGCCACGCTCAGCGCATCGAGGAAGGCGGAGGGAAGGCCGCCGCGAGGCAACTGACTTCGCCCGGCATTCCCCCCATGGCGGGGGGTAACGAAAAGTTGAAAATGAAACGGCGATCCCCTTTTAATTACTTCCAGGCGCTATCTGCTCTATAACGGCTCTGGTATGATGAGTGGAATTTGCAACGCTGTGTAATGGAAATCTAATTATGGTCATTAAGGCGCAAAGCCCTGCGGGTTTCGCGGAAGAGTACATCATTGAAAGTATCTGGAATAATCGTTTTCCCCCAGGCACCATCCTTCCCGCCGAACGTGAACTTTCTGAACTGATTGGTGTAACCCGTACTACCTTACGCGAAGTGTTGCAACGTCTGGCCCGCGACGGTTGGTTGACGATTCAGCACGGCAAACCGACGAAGGTGAATAATTTCTGGGAAACGTCCGGGCTGAATATTCTCGAAACCCTGGCGCGTCTTGATCATGACAGCGTTCCGCAGCTGATCGATAACCTGCTGTCGGTACGTACCAACATCTCTACTATCTTCATCCGCACTGCGTTCCGCCAGCATCCCGATAAGGCGCTGGACGTGCTGGCCAGCGCGCGTGAAGTTGCAGATCACGCCGACGCGTTCGCCGAGCTGGATTACAACATTTTCCGCGGCCTGGCGTTCGCCTCCGGTAACCCGATTTATGGCCTGATCCTTAACGGAATGAAAGGGCTGTATACCCGCATCGGGCGTCACTATTTCGCCAACCCGGAAGCGCGCAGCCTGGCGCTGGGCTTCTATCATCAGCTGACGAAAGTATGCGAAGAGGGGCTGCACGAGAAGGTTTACGAGATTGTCCGTCGCTACGGTCACGACAGCGGCGAGATCTGGCACCGGATGCAGAAAACCATGCCGGGTGATTTAGTCATCGGTATGCGTTAAGGCGCACGGCTACGATAAAAATGCCCGGCAAGCTGTCGGGCATTTTTTCATCGTTTTACAGCGCGTTCTGGCGCGGCGGGCTGCGCTCCAGCAGTTCGATACTGCCATCGGCATTTTGTTGTTCCAGCAGGATATCAAACCCCCACAGACGATGGACGTGCTTGAGCACTTCCCGACGCCCTTTATCCAGCGGGACGCGATTGTGCGGCACATAGCGCAGCGTCAGTGAGCGGTCGCCGCGTAGATCGACGCTCCACACCTGAATATTCGGCTCAAGGTTGCTGAGATTGTACTGGGCGGACAGCTTCGAGCGGATCTCCCGATACCCCTCCTCGTTATGGATAGCGGAGATCTCCAGGTAGTTATGATGATCGTCATCCAGCACCGTAAAGAAGCGGAAATCGCGCATGACCTTCGGCGACAGGAACTGGCTGATAAAACTCTCATCTTTAAAATCACGCATGGCGAAATGCAGCGTTTCCAGCCAGTCCGAGCCGGCGATATCCGGGAACCAGTAGCGGTCTTCTTCGGTCGGCGACTGGCATATACGCTTAATGTCCTGGAACATGGCGAAGCCGAGGGCGTAGGGGTTAATCCCGTTATACCACTGGCTGTTATAGGGCGGCTGGAACACCACGTTGGTGTGGCTGTGCAGAAACTCCAGCATAAAGCGCTCCGTCACTTTCCCTTCGTCATAAAGATGATTGAGGATCGTATAGTGCCAGAAGGTGGCCCACCCTTCGTTCATCACCTGGGTCTGTTTTTGCGGATAAAAATACTGGCTGACCTTGCGCACGATACGCAGGATTTCGCGCTGCCACGGTTCCAGCAGCGGCGCGTTCTTCTCCATAAAGTACAGCAGGTTCTCCTGCGGCTCTGAAGGGTAGCGGCGGGCCGACTCAATGGTCTTCTCTTCTTCCCGCTTCGGCAGGGTGCGCCACAGCATATTCACCTGGCTTTGCAGATACTCTTCCCGGCTCTTCTGCCGCGCTTTCTCCTCCTGCAACGAGATTTTTTGCGGGCGTTTGTAGCGATCGACGCCGTAGTTCATCAGGGCATGACAGGAGTCGAGGAGCTTCTCAACCTCATCAACGCCGTAGCGCTCCTCGCAGTCGGTAATGTATTTCCGGGCGAAAATCAGATAGTCAATGATCGAGCTGGCGTCGGTCCAGCTGCGGAACAGATAGTTGTTTTTGAAAAAAGAGTTATGGCCGTAGCAGGCATGGGCCATGACCAGCGCCTGCATGGTTATTGTGTTTTCCTCCATCAGATAGGCGATGCAGGGATTGGAGTTAATGACAATCTCATAGGCCAGTCCCTGCTGACCGTGTTTATACGCCTGCTCGGTTTCGATAAACTTCTTACCGAACGACCAGTGCGGGTAGTTGATGGGCATGCCGACGCTGGAGTAGGCGTCCATCATCTGCTCGGACGTAATGACTTCGATCTGGTGCGGATAGGTGTCGAGACGGTACAGCTTCGCTACCCGGTCAACCTCGGCAAGGTAGGTTTCCAGCAGTTCAAAAGTCCAGTCGGGTCCATCGCTTAAACGAGTGGTGTCCCTGTTCATGGAATCAATCGTAGCCATTAGCGCGCCCTCGTTGTAGGTGGCTCTCTCTGTACGGAAAGCCTCTTATCAAGCATAGAACAGGGGACGACAAACTGCGCCTCCCGACAATTTCTTTTCTTCGCGATTTCGCAATCTTAAAGGCCTGGTTAATCCATATTTGCAGAATATTATTCTGAGTAAAAATGAAGCGCAGCACGAGATAGTAAATCTATGGGGTCAGTGCTGGTGCGGTTTGCTGTGAGTTAAGTCACCATAAATAAAGCGTATGTTGAATAATATTTTCATCTGAGTTATCAATTTGTAATCAGATGATTGTTCTTTAACTATTACGGAGTCGCTATGCGAGTCGTCATACTGGGAAGTGGGGTAGTTGGGGTTGCAAGTGCATGGTATTTAAGCCAGGCGGGTCACGAAGTGACGGTTATCGATCGTCAACCCGGGGCGGCGGAAGAGACCAGCGCCGCTAACGCCGGACAGATTTCCCCGGGCTATGCTGCGCCGTGGGCGGCGCCGGGCGTGCCGCTGAAGGCCATCAAATGGATGTTCCAGCGCCACGCGCCGCTGGCTATCGGTCTTGACGGCACTCCGTTCCAGCTGAAATGGATGTGGCAAATGCTGCGCAACTGCGATACCCGCCATTATATGGAGAACAAAGGGCGGATGGTGCGTCTGGCGGAATACAGCCGCGACTGCCTGAAAGCGCTGCGCGAAAGCACCGGGATCCAGTATGAGGGCCGCCAGGGCGGCACATTGCAGCTGTTCCGTACCGAAAAACAGTATGAAAACGCCACTCGCGACATCGCCGTGCTGGAAGAGGCCGGCGTTCCATACCAGCTTCTGGAAGCGAAGCGTTTGCTGGAAGTGGAGCCCGCGCTGGCCGAGGTCAGCCACAAGCTGACCGGCGGTCTGCGTCTGCCCAATGATGAAACCGGCGATTGCCAGTTGTTTACCACCCGCCTGGCGGCCATGGCGGCGCAGGCGGGCGTCACCTTCCGCTTTAATACGCCGGTGGATGCGCTGCTGTATGAAGGCGAACAGATTGCCGGTGTAAAATGCGGCGCTGAAATCATCAAAGGCGATGCCTATGTGATGGCCTTTGGTTCATACTCAACCGCGATGCTGAAAGGGCTGGTGGACATTCCGGTCTATCCGCTGAAGGGCTATTCGCTGACCATTCCGATTGCCGAGGAAGACGGCGCGCCGGTTTCGACTATTCTTGATGAAACCTACAAAATCGCCATTACCCGCTTTGACCAGCGCATCCGCGTGGGCGGGATGGCGGAAATCGTCGGTTTTAATAAAGAGCTGCTGAAGCCGCGCCGGGAAACGCTGGAGATGGTGGTCCGCGATCTGTTCCCGCGCGGTGGCCACGTCGAGCAGGCAACGTTCTGGACCGGGCTGCGTCCAATGACCCCGGACGGCACGCCGGTGGTGGGCCGCACGGCGTATAAGAATTTGTGGCTGAACACCGGGCACGGCACGCTGGGCTGGACGATGGCCTGCGGTTCCGGGCAGTTGCTCAGCGATTTGATCTCCGGCCGTACACCGGCCATCCCGTATGATGATCTGGCCGTCGCGCGCTATAGCCCCGGTTTTACGCCGGCACGCCCTCAGCATCTGCACGGTGTTCATAACTAAGGAGTCTTCATGTCCCGTCCTGTATTGGCCAGCATTGATTTGCCGGCCTTGCGGCAGAATTTGCAGATTGTCCGGCGTGCGGCTCCCGCCTCGCGCCTGTGGGCGGTGGTGAAAGCCAACGCCTATGGTCATGGCCTGTCGCGCGTCTGGAGCGCGCTGAGCGGCGCAGATGGCTTCGCGATGCTCAACCTTGAAGAGGCGATTCTGCTGCGCGAGCACGGCTGGAAAGGGCCGATTCTGATGCTCGAGGGGTTCTTCCATGCCGACGAGCTGGCGCTATTTGATAAATACCGCCTGACCACCAGCGTGCACAGCAACTGGCAGATTAAGGCGCTGCAGCAGGCAAAGCTCCACGCACCGCTGGATATCTACGTCAAGGTCAACAGCGGGATGAATCGACTCGGTTTTATGCCGGATCGCCTCCATACCGTCTGGCAGCAGCTGCGGGTGCTGAATAACGTCAGCGCCATGACGCTGATGTCGCATTTTGCCGATGCGGAAAATCCGCAGGGTATTATTGAGCCGATGCGCCGCATCGAGCAGGCGGCGGAAGGGCTCGATTGCCCGCGTTCGTTGGCGAACTCGGCGGCGACGCTGTGGCATCCTGAAGCCCATTTCGACTGGGTGAGACCGGGTATTGTGCTGTATGGCGCATCGCCTTCCGGGCAATGGCAGGATGTCGCCAACAGCGGCCTCAAGCCGGTAATGACGCTCAGCAGCGAAATCATCGCCGTGCAGAATCTGCAGGCGGGCGAGGTGGTTGGCTACGGGGGGCGGTATCGGACGTCCGGCGAGCAGCGTATTGGGATTGTGGCCTGCGGTTACGCCGACGGCTATCCGCGCGTGGCACCGGACGGTACGCCGGTGCTGGTGGACGGCGTTCGGACCCGCACGGTGGGCCGGGTTTCAATGGATATGCTGGCGGTCGATCTAACGCCTTGCCCGCAGGCCGGGATCGGCGCGCCGGTCGAGCTGTGGGGCAAGGAGATCAAAATTGACGATGTCGCCAGCGCCTGCGGCACCGTCGGCTATGAATTAATGTGCGCGCTGGCGCCGCGCGTTCCGGTCGTGACAGGGTAACTTCCGTAAACGGCGTCATTGGCCGGGCTTATCAGCCAGAATTTCCGGCAGCGGCCGGAGTTCTGGCTTTCCGCTAACCCCTCTCAAGCAACACCCCGTCAGCCGGATGTCGGCCGCGCGGCTCCGCTTCGCACCCTCATATTGCGCACCTCCGCCTGACCATCGACGATCTCTTCGCAATCGCGCCTGCTCCTTGATTCGATTCCGTTGCCTGCTACGATCTGCTTAACGCCGACGGTAACATCAGCGACTGACGAGGTCTGGAAACAACCTCCATCACATGACTACAATGCCCCAGCGAGCCAGCGGTCGTCATGTACAGAAAACAAAACGGACAGCGATATGCCAATGATGAGTTTTACCCGCCCTCTGATTAAAGCCGGTTCAAAAGTGGCCTCGCTGGTGAAAAAAATAGCGATTGCTCTGTTTATCGTGGTGACCGTTTTTATGGCCGGGCGTATTTACGAAACGCAGCGTGGGCCCGCCCTGCATCCGTGGCATACCTGGGCTGCTGATGAAATGTCGGCGACGGAGATTGACCACGCGACCTTCGCTGGCTATCTGGCGCGAGAAGAGACGATTTTTCGCCAGATGAGAAGTCAGCTGACCAATGCGCTTCAGGATGATGAAAAAACGCCGCTTAATCGTTTTTATGCCCAAAGCCAGGTCTATCCGCAACAGTTTCAGCCCGACTGGAATCGCTCCTTTGTGCTGTTGCCCGCAGGGACGCCGCGCGGCGCCGCGGTGTTGCTTCATGGCTTGACGGACTCGCCATACAGCGTGCGCTATCTGGCAAAAGCCTACCAGCAGCAGGGGTTCGTTGCCGTGGTGCCGAGGTTGCCGGGGCACGGTACTGCGCCGGGTTCGCTGACCGCCGTTGACTGGCAGCAGTGGATGGCGGCAACGCGACTGGCGGTACGCGAAGCCACCCGACTGGCCGGGGCGAACGTCCCGCTGCATGTTATCGGCTATTCCAACGGCGGCGCGCTGGCGCTGAAATATGCGCTCGACGCGCTGGATGATAACGCCTTGTCTCAGCCACAGCAGATAGTCCTGCTGTCGCCGATGATCGGGGTGACTGCATTTGCCCGCTTTGCCGGGCTGACGGGGCTACCGGCGGTGTTTCCCGCTTTTGCGCGCGCGGCATGGCTTAACGTGGCGCCCGAGTTTAATCCTTATAAATACAATTCATTTCCGGTGAAGGCGGCCCGACAGTCGTGGCTGTTAACCCAGGCGCTGCAGGCGAAAATTGTCGAGGACTCCCGCAGCCAGCGGCTTGCTGCGCTGGCCCCGGTGCTGACTTTTCAGTCGGTGATGGACTCCACCGTCAGCACCAGGGCGGTGGTGGAGTCGCTGTATCGCTATTTGCCGGAAAACGGCAGCGAGCTGGTGGTTTTCGATATCAACCAGGCGGCGAATCTGCGCGCGTTGTTTCGACCTGCGGTCTACTCTGCGCTCAACACGCTATTGCCGCCAGCGCCGCGCCGCTATCGCACAACGGTGATTACCAATGCCTCGTCCACGACGTACGATACCGTCGCGCGAACCACGCCAGCGGGCGCGCAAGAGGAGCAAGTGACGCGGCTGAACATCGCGTGGCCGCAGGATATGTATTCGCTGTCGCACGTCGCGGTACCTTTTCCGATGAGCGATTCTCTGTACGGTCGCGAGCCGACGGAGAAGAACCTTTACGGCATCAGTATCGGTACCATTTCGCTGCGCGGAGAGACCGCAACCCTCAGCGTAGGGCTGGATACGCTGATGCGCGTGACCTCTAATCCGTTCTTTCCGTTTATGATGGCGCGTATTGAGCAACATATTCACGGCGCTTTGCCGTCTGCGCCTGAATCGGGATTATAATGCACAGGAGTTCCGTTTATTTCTCGGGCTGAATGATTAACGTTGATTTTTTTAAGGAAAAAACTATGCAACATTGTCGGCTGGTGGTGTGGGGTACCCTGATTATTTGCGCTACGGCGGTCCAGGCTGAAGATCATGTCTACGGTGAACAGCGCATCAGCGGCTGGTGGGACTGGCTCAAAAATGATGTTTCGCAAACCTGGAATCAGCCGCAAAATTATGACCTGTATCTGCCGTTTCTCAGCTGGCACAACCGCTTAACCTACGATAAAGAGAAAACCGACAACTACAATGAGATGCCCTGGGGCGGCGGTTTCGGCGTCTCTCGCTATCACGATGATGGCGACTGGAGTTCGCTGTACGCCATGATGTTTAAGGATTCGCATAACAAGTGGCAGCCGATAATCGGCTACGGCTGGGAGAAGGGCTGGTATCTGGATAGCCGCGAGGATTTCCGCCTTGGCCTCGGCGTGACCGCCGGGATCACCGCCCGTGATGATTTCGCGAATTACGTCCCCTTACCGATAATTCTGCCTTTATTTTCCGCAAGCTATCAGCGGCTGAGCGTACAGTTCACCTATATTCCCGGCACCTACAATAACGGTAACGTCCTGTTTGCCTGGCTGCGCTATGGTTTTTAAACCCGGCCGCCAGGGAGGGCGCCGGTAATTTAAAGGGTGATCACTTTTTTAGCGACGGAGTGGGATAGCGCCAGCATTGAAATCAATACCGAGACGACAAACGTCAGGACAATCAGCATTAATTTTGTGGTCAGCGAACCGATAGGGATAAGGGCGCTCAGCAGATGAAAAATGGAGTAATGGAGGATATAAACCCCGGTCATCGTTTTGCTGACTGCCGCCAGGATACTCTCTTTAAACTCGCTGTTTTTACGGAAACGGACGCCGTTGGCCGCAATCACCAGCGCGACTACCAGAATATAAATTTGTGAACCGGTGAGAATGAACGCATTTCTGTCGGCCTTGAACAGGGCGAAAAAGAAATGACGCTCGTAAAACCAGGTGAAAAGATAAATAAAGGGTATGGCGCACATCGTGGCTTTGATAACGCTATCGCGGTTAAGCCAGCGCACCACCAGCGGGTCGTTAAACAGCTGGCCGGTTAAATAGAACAACAGCCAGGTCCACAGACGATACTGCGGTGGCAAAGTTAGCGGATGAACGTTGGGCCAAAGGACCGCCAGCAGGTCGTAGCCATAGCAGAAAAGCAGTAACACAAACACCACGCTAAAGAAGACCCTTCTGCGCAGGCTTAGCCACTCGACCAGCGGGTGGAAGGTATAAATCACGATAAAGGCGAAGACAAACCATGGCTGGATAAGATAGCCGCGCTGGTAGGGCTCAAAGAGGTAGTAAATCGTCATCCAGAAAAGAAAGACGATCACCACGCTTTTAATTTTCTCCATCTGCCAGCTCGCGTTATGTCGGGACTGAGCATCGAGATAGCCCGCCACCACAAAAAACAGCGGCGTGGCGATGGTCGAGATAAAGGTCAGAAAGCCGAGGATCCAGTGATAGTCGTAATCATACCGATCCCAGGTGTTATAGATGGTAAAGAAGGTGACCGCCGTCATGCATCCCAGCGTTTTAATAATATTTAACCCGGTGGTGTTCATTGTGGTTGCCGCATATCCTTAGGGTGAAAACAGGCGTAAATAACCGGAAGAACCAGTAGCGTCAGAATGGTCGCAAAACCCAGCCCGAACATGATAACCACCGCCATACTCTGGAAGAAGACGTCCAGCAGCAGCGGCGCCAGCCCGAGCACGGTGGTAAAGGCCGTGAGCAGTATAGGGCGTAAGCGCGAGGTTGCCGCATAGATAATTGCCTCGTGCTGCGGTTTTTCCTGTTTTTGTTGTTCAATCTCTTCAACCAGCACGATGCCGTTACGGATAAGCATGCCGCTCAGGCTAAGCAAACCGATAAGCGCCATAAAGCCGAAGGGAATGCCGGTGATTAAAAAGCCCGGCGTCACGCCGATCAGCGCCAGCGGCACGGTCAGCCAGATGGCAACGGCATTTTTCAGCGAACTGAACATCAGCACGGTGATGACGAACATCACCAGATAACCTAATGGCAGGGTGGTGAACAGCCCCTGCCGCGCTTCGCTGGAGTTCTCCGCATCGCCTCCCCACTCAATACTGTAGCCGTGCGGCAGACTGAGCGCGTTAATTTGCGGCTGGACTCGCGCCAGAATATCGCCCGGGGTTTGATGGCTCAGCGGGTCGGGGTTGCTCATCACCGTGAGGACGCGGCTGCGGTCGCGGCGGAGAATTAACGGGTCTTCCCATTCGAGGTTAAAGCCGCTGACGACGTTGCTCAGCGGAATGTACTGCTGACGGCTCTGGCTCCACACCAGTACGTTTTTCAGATGGTTAGCATCCTGACGTTCGGCGGCGGGCGGGCGTACCACCACCGGCAGCAGATCGGCGCCTTCACGATACAGCCCGACGCGGCTACCGCTGAAATTCATTTGCAGCGCACTGTCGATATCTTGCTTATCCACCCCCAGCTCGCGGCCGAGGACCGGCGAATACTGCGGACGGATCGTTTTACTGCGGTTTTGCCAGTCGTTACGCACGCTGCCGACGGCCGGATCCGCCGCAAGGATCGTGCTGACCTGGCTGGCTATCAGTCGCAATCTGTCGGGATCGGGGCCTTTAATACGCACCTCGATGGCGCTATCGCTGGACGGACCAAACATCACCCGCTTGCTGCTGGCGTTGACCTGCGGATAGTGGCGCGCAATATAGGCATCGACGTGGCGAGTGAGGGCGTCAATACTACGCTGGTCGTCCATGCGCACCATGATCTGCGCATAGTTGCTGTACTGCCGCTGGCCGCTGTAGGTGAGGATAAAGCGCATGCTGCCCTGACCGATGGTCGCCACGGTAGTGACCACGCCCGGCTGGCCGTTAATCGCGGTTTCGATATCGCTGGTCATTTTTTCGGTGGCGGCGATATCGGTGCCGTAGGGCAGCCACAGGTCCACAAAGAAGACAGGCGTATTGGATGACGGGAAAAAGTTCTGTCGTACCGAGCCAAATCCCCAGACCGCGCCGACCAGCAGCGCGGCCATCACCGTAAGGGTGACGGTTTTTTGCCGCAACAGGGCGTTGAGGATCTGCTGATAGCTGCGGTAAAAGCGTCCGCGGTAAGGATCGGCCTCAGCGGCTGGCGTCGGGGATGCCGCGCCTTTAAACAGCCACCATTTGATCAACACCGGGGTAATGGTGAGCGCCGAGAACCAGCTGAGCATCAGGGAGATGAGCAGCACCTGGAACAGCGATTTACAGTATTCCCCCGTCGAGTCCTGCGACAGACCGATAGGCGCGAAGGCGAGGATGGCTATCACGGTTGCCCCCAGCAGGGGCAGGGCGGAACGGCGGATAACGTAGTTGATGGCGGTCAGCAGCGTTGACCCCTGCTGACGGGCAATCAGCACGCCTTCGACAATCACGATGGCGTTATCGACCAGCATGCTGAGGGCGATAATGAGCGCGCCTAGCGAGATCCGCTGCAGCTCAATGCCCCACAGGTACATAATCAGCAGCGTGCCCAGCACGTTGAGGGCCAGCGAAAACGCAATAATAATACCGCTGCGCACGCCCATAAAGATCAGCAGAACGCCGACGACAATGGCCAGCGCCATTAAGAAATTAGTGATAAAGCCGTTAACCGAGTGGCCGACTTCAGCCGCCTGATCGTAGAACAGATCGAGGTGAATCCCGGCGGGTTTTTCCGCCGACATTTGTGCCAGCCTGGCCTCCAGCGCGTGGCCCACATCGATGACGTTGACGCCGGGAATGAACGAGACGCCCATGGTCACCGCCTGACGGCCGTTGGCGTGGTAGAGGCTGGACGGCGATTCGCTCAAGCCGCGCGAGATGGTGGCAATATCCCGTAACCGGGTTGCCGCCCCCGTACCGTGCGGGTTGATCGGCAGATCGCCCAGTTCGTCGATATTCTCAAATTCCCCGGTCGGATGCAGGCGAATGGACTCGCTGCCAGATTTAATCTCCCCGGCGCTGGACACGACGTTCAGGCGGCTGAGAATGGCGGAAAGCTGGTTAAGCGTAATGCCGCGGGCGGCCATTTTGGGTAAAGAGATATCAATATTAATCTGCTGGGGGAGTACACCGCCGATGGCGACCTTGCCAACGCCGGGCACCAGTACCAGTTCCCGACGCAGCTGCTCGGCATAACGGACCAGCTCGGGATTGGTAAAACTGTCGCCGGAAATGGCAAAGAAAAAGCCAAACACGTCGCCGAAATCATCGTTCACGAAGGGGGTGACCACGCCCGGAGGGAACAGACGGGCCGCATCGCCCACTCTGCGCCGCAGCTCATCCCAAATTTGCGGCAGCTCGTTGGAGTGGTAATTCGAGGCGATATTCACCGTAATCTGCGAGAGCCCGTTGGACGAAATAGAGCTGACGTTATCCAGATAAGGCAGCTGTTGCAGGGCATTTTCCAGCGGCAGGGTGACCTCTTCTTCGACCTGTTGCGCCGAAGCGCCAGGATAGTGGGTAATGACCACCGCCGTTTTAATGGTAAAGGCCGGATCTTCCAGACGGCCGATATTGAGCAGGGCGAAAATACCGCCAATGCCCAACAGCAGAATGGTTAACCAGACGCGAACGGGATTATTAATAAACTGACGAGAGATATCCATTAAAGTCCTCGTTCACGCGTCCAGATTCGAACCGGCTGTTGGGCATGCAGTTCGCTTACGCCAGCTGCCACAACGCGCTCGCCGGCGCTGAGCCCGTCGGTAATAACCACCCCCTGGGTGGTGACCTGCCCGACGCTCACTTTGCGATCCTCAAGATGCAGCTGTTCGCCATCGCCCTTAATCACCCACACGTGCGGCTCATTGCGCGGATGATTATCGGGATTGAACACCGCCTCAACCGGCACCACCAGCGCCTCGCGACCGGTATTGGCGGGCAGATTCGCCAGATTCACCGTCACGGTCCCGCTGACGCCGCCCACCGCGGGGAAATCGGCCGGGCGCGGCATGGTCAAAATCACCTGCCACGTCAGGGAATGATTGTCGCTGCTGCCGGAATGCTCTTTGTACTGGGCGGTAAACTGGCGATCCGGCAGGGCGTTGATTTTCACTAGCGGACGATACTGCGCGTTGCGAATATCAAAGGCGCTAAACAGATTTTCCGGGATGCTAAAGACCACGTCGAGCAGATCGCTACGCGTCAGGGTCACCACGGTCTGCCCGGCGGCCACCACCTGGTGATTGCGCACCGGCACGCTGGCCGCTACCCCGCTAAACGGCGCCTTTAGCGTCAACTGGTCGAGTTCTTCGCGGGCAATTTTCAGCGCGGCATTTGCCGAGTCGCGGCTGGCGCGCTGAATGTCCATTTCGGCTTGCGAAATAGCCTGGCGGCCGGCGAGGGTCTGAAAGCGGTCAAACTGCCGCTGCGCGAGCGTGGCGGCAGTTTGTCGTTCATTGAAACGCTGTTGGGCTTCCCGCGCGTTGAGACGGGCGAGGACCTGTCCTTGCGTAATGTTGGCGCCCTGGCGCACATCGAGCGATTCCACCAGGCCGCCGCGTTTAAAAGAGAGATCCGTAGAGTCCCCGGATTCGATGCGCGCGGGGAAAACACGCTGCTGTGAATCCCCGACCGCAGTCACCTCAGCGGCTTTCACCATCCGTGGCAGCGGTGTAACCTGCGGCGCTTTCTGGTCGCAAGCTGTTGTTATCAAAATAACAACAGGAATGAGAGAAAAATAACGGTTCACTGTATTCCCCGCAAAGCTAAAAGATTTATTTTACATATTGGTTACAACCGGCGGATTTATTCAGCCAGGGCAGAGACGACGAGATAGGTGAATAATCCTGTCGCCGTACAGGCAATGATTGCCAGGGCGATAAACAGGCTCAGGCGAAACAGACTATAGCCAAACATCGCTCCTCCTTTAGTGATGGATATATAGTTAGTAAATCCTCATATACCTAATTATGGGGTGGTTTTTGCAATCGTTACAGCTCCTGATTATGAGGATAGTCGTAGAAAAGCGGAAATGTTAAAAAGAGTAAAAATCGCCCTGATGTCGACGCTTTGGCGGCGTTTCCAGCCGAATTGACTGAAGGGGGGTATCTCAGTGATATTTTTCAATATATTAATTGGTGGCTTAATCATGTTAACCGTCCTGTGCTACGTTTAATCATACCGATTATTGTGCCAGCTTTGTTCCTGAGATTTTTTCCGCAACACGTGTCGTAGGAAGTTATTCGCCATCTATTCTATTGGTAATAAAAGGATTGTCTGTATGTATAAAAATATTCTGGTCCCGGTTGATGTCTTTGAAATTGGCCTTGCCGACAAGGCGCTATCCCACGCTCAGTTTCTTGCGCAGAGCGCTTGCGGGAAAATTCACCTGTTGCACGTAAATCCTCTGTTTTCCCCGGTGCTGACGCGTGGATTTATTTCTGATGCGCGAAAAATGGAAGACTATCTGGTTAAAAACGCTGAGGAAAAACTTGCCGGGTTGGCCAAAAAGTCCACCCTGCCGGAAAGTGACATCCAGATTCATGTCCGTAGCGGCAATGTTCGCGATGAAGTGATCAAACTGGCTGACGAGCTGCAGGCGGATGTGGTGATTATTGGCTCGCGAAACCCCAATATTCAGACCCATTTGCTGGGTTCTGAGGCGGCAGGCATCGTTCGTTATGCCCATGTGCCGGTTTTTGTCGTGCGTTAGGGGCGGCCTGATGCTGTTCTGATTTCCGTTACAGGAGTGAGGAGATAACTATGAGTACAGACAAACCGGCTGGCCCGTTCTATAAGCTTTCCGTCGATGAAACCCTGACCCGCACCAACAGTTCCTCCGAAGGTATTAGCAGCGCAGAAGCGGCCTCGCGACTCCAGCAGTACGGCGAGAATGCGCTACCCCAAAAGCCAGGCAAACCCGCGTGGCTCCGTTTCCTGGCCCATTTCAACGATGTCCTGATTTATGTCCTGCTGGCGGCCGCGCTGCTGACTGCGGTCATGGGGCACTGGGTCGATACTCTGGTGATTCTGGGCGTCGCGGTGATCAATGCCCTGATTGGACATATTCAGGAAAGCAATGCGGAAAAATCGCTGCAGAGCATTCGTAATATGCTGGCCAGCGAGGCGGTGGTGATCCGCCAGGGAAACCATGAAACGGTAGCGACTACCGCGCTGGTGCCGGGCGATATCGTGGTGATCCGCGCGGGCGACCGAATCCCTGCCGACCTGCGGGTTATCGAAGCCCACAACCTGCGCGTGGAAGAGGCGATACTCACCGGCGAGTCGACGGTGGTGGAGAAAAGCACCGAGGCGCTGAGCGGCGATCTTCCCCTCGGCGATCGCACGAACCTGCTGTTTTCCGGTACGACGGTCAGTTCCGGCGGTGGTAAAGGCCTGGTGGTGGCGACCGGCGGCGATACCGAACTGGGTCATATCAACCAGATGATGGCGGATATTGAAAAGCACCGTACGCCGCTGCTGGTACAGATGGATAAGCTCGGCAAAGCCATCTTTATTATTATTCTGGTGATGATGGCCGCGCTGTTCGTCTTCAGCCTGCTGTTCCGCGATATGCCGGTTTCAGAGCTGATGCTCTCGCTGATTAGCCTTGCGGTGGCCTCGGTGCCGGAAGGTTTGCCGGCGATTATCTCGATCATTCTCTCTTTAGGCGTGCAGACCATGGCGCGGCAGAAGGCGATCATTCGTAAGCTGCCGACCGTTGAGACCCTCGGGGCGATGACGGTAATTTGTTCGGATAAAACCGGGACGCTGACCATGAACGAGATGACGGTTAAAGCCGTCATTACGGCGGATACCGTCTATCGGGTGGAAGGCGATAGCTATGAACCGATAGGCAATATCCACCCGGTCGACGGGGCCGGGCCGGTTGTGGTGGCGCCCGGTACGCTGCTTGAGCGCTATTTGAGGACCATTGATTTATGTAATGACAGCCAGCTTATCAAGGATGAAAGCGGGTTATGGAAAATTACCGGCGGCCCGACGGAAGGGGCGCTGAAGGTGCTGGCGGCGAAAGTCGCGCTGCCGACGGTGGCAACCGAATTGCGCAGCAAGATCCCTTTCGATTCGCAATATAAATATATGTCGACGCTCTATCGGATCGGTAATGAAGAGATGATCTTAATCACCGGCGCTCCGGATGTGCTGTTCCGGCTTTGTCAGCAGCAGCAGACGGAGGAGGGCCTGCAGCCGCTGAATCAGCCCTACTGGGAAGCAAAAATTGAAGAGTACGCGCGGGAAGGGTTGCGAATGGTCGCGGCGGCGTGGAAGCCTGCGGCCAGCGGACAAAGCGAGCTGACCCATCAGGATCTGCAGCAGGGCGTCATTCTCCTCGGTATTGCCGGGATGATGGATCCGCCGCGTCCGGAAGCGATTACGGCGATTGGCGACTGCCTGCAGGCGGGGATTCGCGTGAAGATGATCACCGGCGATCACCCGCAAACGGCGATGAGTATCGGCAAAATGCTGGGCATCGGCAACGCCAGCACGGCCATTACCGGGCGCGAGCTGGAGGTGATGGACGACCAGCAGCTCAGCGAAGCCGCGCAGAAGTTTGATATTTTCGCCCGTACCAGCCCGGAAGATAAATTCCGTCTGGTGCAGGCGCTGCAGAGTAAAAAAGAGGTCGTGGGGATGACCGGTGACGGGGTGAACGATGCTCCGGCGCTGAAGCAGGCTGATGTCGGGATCGCGATGGGCATCAAGGGAACCGAGGTGACCAAAGAGGCGGCCGACATGGTGCTGACGGATGATAACTTCGCCACCATTGCCAGCGCGGTCAGAGAAGGGCGGCGGGTGTACGATAACCTGAAGAAAACCATCCTTTTCATTATGCCGACCAACCTGGCGCAGGGGCTATTAATCATTATCGCGCTGCTGGCGGGGAACTTAATTCCTTTGACCCCGGTACTCATCTTATGGATGAACATGGCGACCTCCGCCACGCTGTCGTTTGGTCTGGCGTTTGAGGCTGGCGAGAAGAACATCATGGCGCGACCGCCGCGCGATCCTAAACTGCATGTTATGGATGGTTTCGCCATCTGGCGGGTGGTTTTTGTTGGCTCGATGATCGCCGTAAGCGCCTTTGTTCTGGAGGCCTGGCTCCAGCCGCGCGGCTATTCGCCGGAGTTTATCCGTACCGTCCTGCTGCAAACGCTGGTGACCGCCCAGTGGTTTTACATGCTCAACTGCCGCGTCTCCGACGGCTTTTCGCTGAGTAAAGGCTTACTGGCGAACAGAGGCATCTGGATCGTCAGCGGCGTTCTGCTGGCGCTGCAGCTGCTGATCATCTACGCGCCGTTTATGCAAATGCTGTTTGGCACCACCGCGCTGCCGTTCCGCTATTGGGTGATCACTTTTGTTATCGGCTTTGTGATGTTCCTGATTGTGGAGGTCGAAAAACCGTTAACCCGCAAATGGCGCACCGCCTGAGGCAAGAACGGCGTATCAATGGCCTTCAGGGCCGCTGATACGCCGTTGATAAGCTGATTCAGGCGCCAGGTGGTAGGTGGTGCTGTCATCAACACCGTGCCATCATCCTTCGTCAGCGAGCGGACAGAGGCGGATCACACCGCCTCATCTTCCGCCACGCGTACCCCGACCTTCAGCACGTGGTCTTCCTCTTTCTCCGCCACCGTCCACAGCATTCCGGCAAACTCCACCTGGTCACCAACCACCGGTGCGGCACCGAGCAGCCCCTGAATCACATCCCCCAGCGATTGCTGGCGTTCGCGAAACTCTTCCCCGCCGTCAAGACCGTAAATTTGCGCCACATCGGCGAATTTAGCGTTGGCGTCGAGAATAAAGTCGCCGAAGAAGCGCTGGTCGAGCGCCACCGGTGGCGACTGGCTGAACATTTTGCCCAGCGCCGGCAGGTCGTGCTCGCGGCCGATCACGCAGAGAATATCGCCTTCGAGCAGCCGGGTGCTGCCGGTTGGGTGCAGCAGAATATTGTCGCGGAACAGGGCGGCAATGCGGGTTTCCGGCGGCATATGCAGATCGCGCAGCGCCGCGCCGACGCACCATTTATCGGCGCTCAGCTGGTAAACAAACTGCTCCCAGGGATTTTCCGGATGGATATCCAGCCCGACGCGGGAAATGGGCCAGCCCACCGGCGGAACCACCACTTTGGCTTTTTTCGCCGCCCACGAGAGGGAGGTTCCCTGCAGCAGCAGGGAGACCAGCACCACGAAGAAGGCGACGTTAAAGAACAGGCGGGCGTTATCAAGACCGGCCATCATCGGGAAGACGGCGAGAATAATCGGCACCGCGCCGCGCAGGCCAACCCAGCTGATAAACACCCGTTCGCGCAGAGTAAAGCCGCGAAACGGCAGCAGGCCGGCAAAGACCGACAGCGGGCGGGCGACGAAAATCATCCACATCGACAGCAGCAGCGCCGGGATGGCGATAGGCCACAGGTCCGATGGCGTGAGCAGCAGACCGAGTACGAGGAACATGGCGATTTGCGCCAGCCACGCCAGCCCGTCAAAGTTCTGCAGGATCCCGTGACGGTTGCGAATCGGCCGGTTGCCGAGCAGGAAGCCGCACAGATACACCGCCAGAATACCGCTGCCGTCCAGCGAGGTGGTGACGGCAAAAATCATAATCCCGCCGCTTAGCGCCAGCAGCGGATAGAGCCCCGCAGGCAGCACGATGCGGTTAATCATCTGCAACAGCAGATAGCCGCCGCCGAGACCAATGACGATGCCGAGACCGAACTGCTGCACGATGTGCACGGCAAACATCCAGCTCAGGCCGGTTTGATGCTGCTGAATCATCCCGATAAGGGTAATGGTCAGGAATACCGCCATCGGATCATTGCTGCCGGATTCAATCTCCAGCGTGGCGCCCACGCGCTCGTTCAGCCCTTTACCGCCGAGCAGCGAGAAGACCGCCGCGGCATCGGTGGAGCCGACAATCGCGCCGATCAACATCCCTTCGATGAGATTGAGATGGAACAGCCATGCGGCCATTATCCCGGTCAGACAGGAGGTGATCAGCACGCCAACGGTCGCCAGTGACAGGGCGGGCCAGAGGGCGACGCGAAACGAACTCGCCTGGGTGCGCATACCGCCGTCCAGCAGGATTACCGCCAGCGCCAGGTTACTCACCATGTAGGCGAACGGGTAGTTGTCAAAAGGGATGCCGCCGATACCATCGACGCCAGCCAGCATACCGATGGTGAGGAAAATAACCAGAATCGGGATGCCAAGGCGTGAGGAAAAGGAACTCAATAAAATGCTACAGGTTACTAATACAGAACCCAGAATAAACAGACTAATGACCGCACCGGCGTCCAAAGTTGACGTACTCCTTACTGGCGTAAAGGTTTTATGAAAGTGACATTATTTTAACAACCCGCAGAGTATCCGAAAATGTGTAACCGATGTTTTTATTCGGTCAGTACCGGATGCCCGCTGAGCGTTAAGGTGGTGGTGGCCGCGTTGTTCACCAGCAGCGCGTTCGCGCCGAGGGGCAGGGTCACGGTCCGCTGCTCGTGGCCGAAGTCCAGCCCGCTGATAAGAGGAACAGCGAGCTGCGCGCGGAGATAGTCGCAGACCTGCGGTAAATCATAGCCCGCGTCGTAATCGTTAGGCCGGGCGCCGGTAAAGCTGCCGAGGACAATGGCGCGCTGAGCGGCGAGGATACCACTATTAAGCAGCTGCAACAGCATCCGTTCGACGCGGAACGGATGCTCGTTAATATCTTCCAGCAGCAGAATACCGTTGCTGATTTGCGGCAGCCACGGCGTGCCAATCAGCGAGGTTATCATCGCCAGATTGCCGCCCCACAGGGTCCCCTTGGCCCGGCAATCCGGTCCGTCGCCCTGCCACTCGAGGGTAAATTCCGGGCTGCGCAGCGCCTGCCAGAAGTGCTGTTCGGTAAACGGGTCCATGACTTCGGCGCCAAAGTTACCGGCCAGCATCGGACCGCTAAAGGTGATTATGCTACCCTTGGCCAGCAGGCCCATTTGAATCGCTGTAAAATCGCTGTGTCCGCAAATGATTAGCGGGTTTTGCCGCTGGCGCGCAATGAGCGCCTGCCAGTCGATGTGCGGTAGCAGGCGGCTGGCGCCGTAGCCGCCGCGTACCGCCATCACGATGCGATTAGCGCCTTCGAGGGTCGCCAGCTGGTTTATGTCGTTCAGGCGCTCATGCTCAGTTCCGGCAAACCGCTGCTGGCGGCGGGGGATGACCTCCTGGTGCAGGACCTGATGCCCGGCTTCCTGCAGACGTTGAACGCCGCGGTGCGCTGCCTCCTGGTTGACGCAGTAACCTGAAGGGGCGACCAGATAAAACTGAGACATGACAATTCCTTGCTAAGAATGAAAGGGTTATCATGCCGCCTGGAGCGATTATTGTCATCTCCAGGCGGCAAACTTCAGCCAATAAGGATAGATGTGTGAAATTGAGATGGTGTGTTTTTATCGTTGTGTTGTTGGCCGGTTGTAGCTCAAAACAGGATTACCGTAACCCGCCGTGGAACGCTGAAGTTCCGGTTAAGCGGGCGATGCAGTGGATGCCTGTCAGTGAAAAAGCCGGCGTGGCGTGGGGCGTTGACCCGCAGCTGGTGACGGCGATTATCGCCATTGAATCCGGCGGCAACCCGACGGTCATCAGTAAATCCGGAGCGGTTGGCCTGATGCAGCTGAAACCCTCGACATCCGGGCGCGATGTCTATCGGCGCATGGGCTGGCGCGGTGAACCATCGGTCAGCGAGCTGAAAAATCCCGAACGTAATATTTCGATGGGCGCGGCCTATCTGAGTATCCTTGAAAATGGCCCGCTTGCCGGGATTAAAAATCCGCAGGTGATGCGCTATGCGGTAGTGGTCTCCTACGCTAACGGCGCCGGGGCGCTGCTGCGCACCTTCTCCGCGAATCGTCAGGATGCGATTGACGAGATCAACACTCTGGATGCCGATGAGTTCTTCGAGCACGTGGTGAAAAAGCATCCGGCTCCGCAGGCCCCACGCTATATCTGGAAGCTGCAGAAGGCGCTCGACGCCATGTAATCGCCTCCGCTCGCGCTGCGTTTACCGGGACACGCCCGGTGTTATCCGCAGAGCACAGCGCGAGCGGAACGCTTTTCAGACAATTCTCAGAAGTCGTAGCCGACGGTGGCGATCACGCTGCGCCCGGCTCCCCAGTAACAGTTGCCGGTTCCGTAGCAGCCGGAGACAAACGCCCGATCGCCGAGGTTATTGGCATTAACCTGCACAAAAGCTCCTTTCAATGATGGCGACCAGACGCCGAGGTCGGCGCGCACCATCGCATCCAGTAAGGTGACCGACGGCAGGCGCTCGGTATTGGCATCATCTGCCCACTGCTTGCCGATATAGCGTACGCCAGCCCCTGCACTAATGCCGGCCGGGAACTGATAGCGCGCCCAGAACGAGGCCATCTGATCCGGCGTCAGCTGCGGCGTGTTGGCGTTGGTGCCATCTTTGGTGTCCTGGAAGCGCAAGCGGTTCCAGGTGTAGGAGGCAAGGGTGCTCAGCTCAGGCGTAATCTGGTTGCGCATCTCCAGCTCCACGCCCTGGGAATGGACTTTTCCAGCCGGAATAAAGGTCGCGGTAGCAATATTTGGATCGCGCGTCGCCACATCTTTTTGCGTCAAATCGTAGATGGCAATGCTGTACATATCGGCGGTACCCGGCGGCTGGAATTTCAGCCCCGCTTCCACCTGCTCTGCGGTCGTGGGCTTGAGCAGCGTTCCGTTGGCACCCGGCAACATGGCTGGCGTAATCGCCTGGCTATAGCTCAGATACGGCGAAAGGCCATTTTCCAGCGCATACAGCAGCGATGCCCGGCCGCTGATATGGCCATCGGCGCGGCGGCTGGAGGTGCCGAAGGTATTGCTGACCTGTTGCGAAACCAGGCGATCGTACCGACCGGACACATCCAGATGCCAGCGTTCCCAGACCATTTCGTCCTGCAGATAGATCCCAGTCTGCTCATAGCGGCGGTTATTGTTATTGCTGTAGGTCACGGTATGCCCGCTCTGCGCGGTATAGCCGCTGAACGGGTCGAGGGGTGATGCGCTGCCGGCGCCGGTCCACAGATCGTTGCGGAAACGGTGATACTCCCCGCCGACGATCAGCGTATGGGCCAGCTCGCCGGTGGTGAAATCGGCGCGCAGGCGGTTATCGGTAGACCAGGCATCCAGCGAGCCGCGCGAGCCGCTGTAGCCGCGCGCCAGGCTGTCGCTGCCGTCAATCCAGCCGACCTGATACACCTGATCCAGCGAGACGTTGGTGTGGGTATAGCTCCCGGCGGAGTAGGCCGACCAGACGTCATTGAACTGATGAGTAAACTCGTAGCTGTAGATCTGCTCGCGGCGCCGATACCCGTCTGACGGGTCACCTTCATTGGTGCCAGTGGCGAGCTTACGCCCGTTGTGGGCATAGCGGGTGCCGTCCAGCGGCAGCGAACCGTGATAACCGCCCGACGGATCTTTTTGCAGGTAGGCGCGCAGCAGCAGCGAGGTATCGGTATCCGGTTGCCAGAGCAGGGAAGGCGAAATGGCATAGCGCTCTTCGCGGGTATTATCGTATTGAGTGTCGCTGGTGCGCGTCATACCGATAACCCGGTAAGCCCATTGATCGTTGAGGGCATCGGTATAATCGAAGGCGGCCCCTTTGGTGTTCTGCGTCCCGCCGCTGAGACGGAAATGGCCTTCCGGGGCAAACTGCGGACGTTTCGACGTCATATTCACCACCCCGCCCGGCACGCTCTGACCGTACAGCGCCGAAGAGGGGCCGCGGATGACGTCAACCCGTTCAATAAACCACGGATCGATTTGCAGGACGTTGTGGCTACCGCCATCGCTCATCAGGCGCATGCCGTCGAGAAACAGGTTATCAACATCGCCGCCGTGGTAGCCGCGCAACGACACCGTATCAAAGCGGGTTGTGCCGCCGCCGAAGCTGGAGTAAACCCCTGGGGTATATTCCAGCGCCTGGCTGAGGGTATTGGCTCCCCGATCCGCCATCTGCTGACGGGTGATGACCGAGACCGACTGCGCGGTGGTAATCAGCGGCCGATCGGTTTTTGTCGCGCCGGTGGAGGTTCTGGCGCTATAGCCCTGCGTTGGCGAGACCGCCGAGTCGACGGGTTGCGCGGTGACGATAACCGTCTCTTCCGCCAGGCTGGCAAGCGGGAAGGCGGCGGCCAGCGCGTATAACAGCGCCGGGCGTTTGCAGATGACGCGAGCGGTCATGACATAATCCTGAGTTGATGTAGCCTGGTACTCCTGTACGCCGCTACGCAGTAAAAACGAAAGTGTCATCTTTCGTAAAAATGTAATGCGAATTATTATCGTTTGCTTTCTCGAGATCAAGCCGGTTTTTGTCACGCCCGCTGGGAAAAACCATGATAAATATCAGGATGATGCTACGTAATGGGCGCTTTATGCGCCCCGGGGAAAAGAGGGGGAGCCCGCGCCGGTGAATTCAGGTGGGGAACATGTTCAGCGACGGCAACTCCAGCCGATCAGCGCCCAGTCCCGGGCATCAACCTGAATGGTCTGCGGGTTTTGCTGCGGATACCACCGTGCGAGACGTTCCCGCTCCGCCGGGCTGAGCGCGCCGAACGCCGCCACCACGTTGCGCTCAAACAGCGGATAGCTGCTGTTATCCTGAGGGTCACCATCAATAAAGTCGACGCTGGCATGAATCCCCATTTGATACAGCACGTTCACGGCATACATATAGTTCGGCAGCGTCGCGCTGTCTCGTCCCAGCACGCGCAGGATAGTCGACGAGGTAAACCCAGGGTTAACCAGATGAGTGGTGTAGACCCGCAGTCGCGCCTGACGATCGAGCTTTTGCATCGCATCGCGCATATCCGCCACCAGGGTGGAACGGGAGGCCACGGCGATATCGCAGCGCGGCAGCCCCTCCCAGCTCTCTTCCCACGCCCGCTGGTGCCAGACCGCGTGGCGAACGCCTTGCGCCGTAGCCCGACGAGCGGCGACATCGAGCATTCCCTGGCTGTAATCGACGCCGCAGATCTCGTTGAGCTGGCTGGCCAGCGCCAGCGCGACGGTACCCGGCCCGCATCCCATATCAAACAGGCTGCTGGCGCCGTGCAAATCGATTTTTGCCAGCAGTTGCCGCAGATAGCTGTCGATGACCGGGGCATCGACGATGGCGATGTGTTCCGCCCGGGCATCCCAGTGGGCGGGCGGTTTCTCTTTTCGCCCCGCCAGAGCAAGCTGCTGTTGGTAGAGGCGGGCAAAATCGATATCGTCAATCAACATAAGAGTCTTCCATCAACGCGGGCGACCTGAAAACAGCAGACTAACGCGATTGGGGCCTGGAGGGGAGAAATAAACGCGGCGGTGGGCCCGCCGCGGGAGGAGTTACGGCGCCGTTTTTTTATCCGCTCCGGCGATGGCATCGTTGGCGGCTGGCTGGGTGCTGACGGTGGCAACGGTTTTTTCCACCTTGTCGAGCGGGCGCGAGGCCGGCAGTGAATCGCACGGTTTCTCCTGCGGGCAGACAAGATCCAGCATTTTCAGCGTCACGCCGTTGGTCCAGCCGAAACCGTCCTGCAACGGATATTCACCGCCGCCGCCGCCGGTGCCTGTCGAGCTGACATCATACTTTTCGACCAGCTTTTGCTGACTGTCGTAGGTATGCTGGACATTGCTGAGAAAGCGCCAGCTCACCTCCACCGCCATTTTCTGCTGGCCGTAGTTTTGCAACCCCTGGGCGGCAACCCACTGCAGCGGCGCCCAGCCGTTCGGCGCGTCCCACTGCTGACCGCTGTGCACGGTGGTGGTGGTTAATCCTCCGGGTTTTAGCAACTGCGATTGCGCCGCACTGGCAACCTTCGCCGCCCGCTCGCGGGAAGCGGCGTTGACATACAGCGGGAACAGGGCCGCGGCGGTGAGCTGATTACGCACCTTATGGCTCTTGAGGTCATAATCGGCGTACCAGCCCGTTTTATCGTTCCACAGATATTTTTCCATGGCCTTCTGGCGGTCGTTGGCCAGGGCATCGTACTGCGCCGCTTTGGCGTTGTCGCCGTCGGCTTTGCTGGCGCGCGCGAGGGTTTTCTCCAGATGGAACATCAGGGCGTTGAGATCGACCGGTACGATGCTGGTGGTGCGGATGGTCCCCAGTTTTTGCGGATCATCCATCCAGCGCGAGCTGAAATCCCAGCCTGAGGCGGCGGCAGAACGCAGATCGCGATAGATCTCGGTTGCCGGACGATTTGGGTTGTTCTTCGCGGTGGTGACATCATCGAGCCACGATTCCGGACGCGGCGTATCGTTATCATCCCAGTAGCGGTTCAGCAGCGCGCCGTCTTCCATACGCACCACCCGCTGGTTGGTTTTTCCCGGTTCCAGCGTATCGGCGCCTTTCATCCAGTACTGGTACTCTTTTTCCAGCTGCGGCCGCCAGGTTTTCAACACCCGATCGCCATCATGGGTCGCGAGGAGCTCCACCATAAACGAGAAAAACGGCGGCTGCGAGCGGCTGAGATAGTAGCTGCGGTTGCCATTGGGGATGTGGCCCCAGGCATCGATCTCCGCCGCGAAATTGGTCACCATATCCTCAATTTTATCCCAGTGCCCGCTCTCCGCCAGGCCCAGCATGGTGAAGTAGCTATCCCAGTAATACACTTCACGGAAGCGACCGCCTGGCACCACGTAGGGTTTGGGCAGCGGCAGCAAAGAGTCCCACTTTTCGACCTCAACGGTACTGCGGGTCAGCACCGGCCACAGGCCGTCGATATGCTGACGCAGCGTCTGGCCCTTTGGCGGAACGTAGCGATCGTTGTCTTGCGGCAGGGTGAAGTTCAGCTCGACGAAATGGCGCAGGTCGAAGCTGGTCTGGTTTTTTTGCATGCGATAGTCGGCGAGGATCATCAGCGGGTCGCTATTGGGGATCGCATCGGCAAAGGTTTTCTGGTCGGGGAAGAGCCTGGCGCTTTGCACATCATTAAACAGCGGGCCGAGCATCACATCCGGGGATGGCGGCACGGGTCTGGTTTCCGCGGCCTGGGCGGTCAGCATCGATAAAGCGAAGATCGCGCCGCCGATCGCCAGATGTAAAGCGTAAGGCAATGTTGCGGGGAGACGTGAAACCGATCTCGTCATGGGGAATTCTCCTTATCATTTCAGACGGTCTTGCCACTGCGTTTGACCATCAGAAAACCTTAGACGAATATCCGTCATCCGGGGTGTCGCAGGTAACATTTTGCGTGAAAACAGACAATTTACCTGCTTGCACGGGCAGGCAAAGGCGAATAAAAGAGCCGTGGAGAGCGCCAGGTTAACGCGGTGCGCGGTTGAGTAAAGTTTGAGGAGAACGATGGGTGAATCGACGTCATTTTCTGCTGTTCAGCGTGGCATCGCTGTGGGCGGCGACACGTGTTGAGGCCAGCGGCCTGCGGGAGGAGGTGCTCCGTTTATGGCCAGAAGAACCGCCGGGCGGCGGCGGGCCTTCGGGAGCGCCGTGGCGCTCTGCGCGCGGCGCGCTCAGCCATATTGCCCGGCCGCAGCTGGCGGTGTGGCGACCGGCGGTACCTCGCGGTCATGGCGTGCTGATTGCAGCCGGGGGCGGCTACCGACGCATCGAAATGGCGAAAGAGGCCTGGCCTGCCGCGCGCTGGCTGACGGCCCGCGGCTATACCGCCTACATCCTGAGCTACCGGCTTCCCGGCGAAGGGTGGGGCGCCGGGGCGCTGGCACCGTTGCAGGACGCCCAGCGGGCGCTGCGGCTGATTCGCGCGCGGGAGAAACAGGTCAGCGTACTGGGGTTTTCCGCCGGCGGGCATCTGCTGGGGATGGCCGCCTGCCGGGCCGATTTTGCTGCTTATTCGCCGCAGGATGCCCTCGATGACCACCCGGCGCGAGCCGATAAGGCCGCGCTGATTTATCCGATTATTTCGCTGATGTCGCCCTACAGCCATACCGCGACGCACCGGATGCTGGCGGGAGTCCACGCCTCACAGGCGGTTGACCGCGCCTGGTCGGTGCAGACCTATGTCAATTCGCAGACGCCGCCCTGCTTTCTGGCCCAGGCGGAGGACGATACGGTGTCCGATCCGCATAACACCCTGATCATGGCCGCCGCCTGTCGGCAGCATCAGGTCCCGGTTAGTCTCTATCGCTATGCCCGCGGCGGGCACGGTTTTGCCATGGGGCGCCCCGGTACCCCGACCGTCGAGTGGCCGGCGCATTACGCGCGCTGGCTGGACGGGATCTAACCCTGATGGCGCAGGCGCCCGGCATTTGCTTCATGGTGGTGCAAACCGGGCGTGGCACCGGCTATTGCGGGGATTATTTTTTTGCACAATAAAGCGGCGCGTTGCGCAGAATTGCACTCGTCTCTCGCCATCAGCTACCTGGCATAATAAATGCTTATCTCTTTGCGGGGTTACCCCAACGTGAGTATAACCGGAGGAGACGGCCATGATAAAAATAACGCTTCCTGACGGGCATTATTATGACGAGATGCTGACCGCGCAGGGACAGCAGCGTCACCACTATAACGCCTGGTGGCAATGGTTTCACAACACCGATCAATTCTCTATCCGGCAAAAGAAAGAGCAGGCGGAGCTGCTTTTTCACCGCATCGGCATCACCTTTAATGTGTATGGGGAAGATGAAGGTACCGAGCGCTTGATTCCGTTTGATAGCGTCCCGCGCATTATTCCTGGCGGAGAGTGGAAAAAGATCGATCGCGGTATTCGTCAGCGGGTCAAAGCGCTGAACGCTTTTTTGTATGATATCTACCACGAGCAAAACATCCTGCGCGCTGGCCTGATTCCGGCGGAGCAGGTACTGGCCAATGAACAATATCAGCCCTGTATGCAGGGAATAAACCTGCCCAATAATACCTATGCCCACATTACCGGCGTCGATATGGTGCGCAACAGCGACGGCCAGTATTACGTGCTGGAGGATAACCTGCGAACCCCATCAGGGGTCTCGTATATGCTGGAAAACCGCAAAATGATGATGCGTCTCTATCCGGAGATGTTTGAAAATCACCATATTGCGCCGGTAGAGCGCTATCCGGGCTATCTGCTGCAAACCCTGCGTGAAAGCTCCCCGGTGGACGATCCCTGCGTGGTGGTGATGACGCCGGGGCGTTTCAACAGCGCCTATTTCGAACACAGCTTCCTCGCCCAGCAGATGGGGGTTGAGCTGGTGGAAAGCGCCGATTTGTTTATTAAATCGGGCGCGGTCTACATGCGCACTACCGAAGGGCCGCGGCGGGTGGATGTGATTTACCGACGGGTTGATGACGTCTATCTCGACCCGCTGGCTTTTCGCGCCGACTCGATGCTCGGCGTGCCCGGCCTGCTGTCGGTGTATCGCGCCGGCGGCGTGGTACTGGCTAACGCGATTGGCACCGGCGTGGCGGACGATAAGTCGATCTACCCCTTCGTGCCGGAGATGATCCGTTTCTATCTTGGCGAGCAGCCGATACTGAACAACATTCCCACCTGGCAGTGTCGCAAGCCGGAGGATTTGCAGTACGTGCTGGGGAATCTGGAGAGGATGGTGGTCAAGGAAGTTCATGGCGCCGGGGGATACGGCATGCTGGTGGGGCCGCGCTCAACCAAAGAAGAGCGGGAGATGTTTCGCCAGCGTCTGTTGACCAATCCGGCTAACTATATCGGACAGGAGACCCTGGCGCTGTCAACCTGTCCGACTTTCGTGGAAGGGGGGCTGGCGCCGAGGCATATCGATTTACGTCCGTTTGTGCTCTCCGGCCAGGAGATTCGCCTGGTGCCCGGCGGCCTGACGCGGGTGGCGCTCACCGAAGGCTCGCTGGTGGTGAACTCATCGCAGGGCGGGGGCACCAAAGATACCTGGGTGATGGAGGATGATGAATCATGCTGAGTCGGACTGCGAGTGAACTTTTCTGGATGGCGCGCTACCTCGAGCGCGCGGAAAGCTATGCCCGGGTGCTTGATGTGACGTGGAAACTGTCGATGATTCCGCGGCACAGCCAGCAGTCGCGAGACCTGGCCTTGCCGCTCAATCTGTCCTTAACCCACGAACTGTTTCAGGCGCGACATGCGCGCTTCACCATGAGCAATTTGCTCAATTTCTTTGCGCTCGACGGCAACAATCCCTACAGCATATACAGCTGTGTGGAGATGGCCTGGAACAACGCGCATGCGGTTCGCGGCAGCCTGTCCGCCGAGGTGTGGGAGTGTATCAACGCCACGCGGATTGAACTGCGCCAGCTCCGCCAGCGGGGGATTAGCGAACTGGGCACCGACGGCTTTTTCGACTGGGTGAAGGAGCGGGTGCATCTGTTTCGCGGCGCGGTGCTGGGGACGCTGCTGCGCAATGACGCCCTGAGTTTTATCGGTATCGGCACCCTGATTGAACGGGCCTACGCCACCACGCAACTGCTGTTGATCAAGGATCAGCAGCTGAGTAACGATCCGGATTCGGTACGCGAATACTATCGGCTGGACACCTTGCTGAACGCGGTCAGCGCCCGCGAGGCCTACAACAGTATTTTTCGCCAGCCGGTCACCCGGGAGACGGTGATGGAACTGCTGATTTTGCGCAACGATGTGCCGCGCTCCCTGCGCGCCTGCATCTCCGATCTGGTTGGTCAACTGGAGCACATCGCCAACGATCGCTCGCACCTGCCGCTGCGCCTGGCGCATCAGCTGAATGTCGATCTGCGTTTTAGCACCCGCGACGATCTGGCGGGCGCCGATTTACAAAGTTATCTCAACGGACTGCTGGCGCGTATTAATGCGCTGTCCGACAGCATCAGACAAACTTATCTGGAGGCGCTATGAAACTGGTCATCGATCACCTGACCCGCTATGGCTACGATGAAGAAGTGAAGTTTTCCACCCAGTACCTGCGCCTGACGCCGCGTAGCACCGGGCGGCAAATCATTACCTCCTGGACGCTGACCTTACCGGAGGGCGCGGCGGTGACGACCACCGACGCGTGGGGCAATGTCCTGCATGTGTTAACGCTCGACAATCCCCACAAAGAGATTGCCATCCGTGCCAGCGGGATCGTGGATATTGCCGAGGACAGCGAACAGAGCGATGTGGCGGAAGAGGAGCTGCTCTCGCCGCTGGTCTATTTACGCTGTACGCCGCTGACTCGCGCCGACGATCGGATCCGCGAGTTTGCCCAGCGCCTGTATCGCCACGACGAGCCGGAGGAGAGCCTGAATCAATTGATGGCGGACCTGCTGCTGAGAATGCCATACTCACCGGGAGCCACGCAGGTGCAGGACTGCGCCGCAGACGCCTTTGCCAGGGCAAAAGGCGTCTGCCAGGATCACACGCACGTCTTCCTCGCCTGCTGTCGCGCGCTGGATATCCCGGCACGCTATGTCAGCGGCTATGTTTACAGCGATAATGCCCGGCATGTCGCGATGCACGCATGGGCAGAGGTGTGGGTGAATGGACGCTGGCAATCTTTTGATATCACCAATAATACCCGTCACCTGAACCAGCATCTGCGGCTGGCGACCGGGCTGGACTATCTTGACGCCTGCCCGGTACGCGGTACCCGGCTGGGCGGCGGCGGGGAAATAATGCTAACCAACGCTGAAGTGCGCGACCATTCGCAACAGGCACAACAGCAATAGAGCAGGAACAAATAACGATGACCTACTGTGTGGCCATGTGTTTAGCGGACGGACTCGTTTTCGCCTCAGACTCCCGTACCAACGCGGGAGTAGATCATATTGCGACCTTTAAAAAGCTCCATGTCTTCGCCGAGGAGGGGAAGCGCGTGATGGTGCTGCAGTCCGCGGGCAATCTGGCTACCACCCAGAGCGTCATAAGCCTGCTGAGTTCGCGGATTGCGACTCAGCAGGAGCCTAATCTGATGCAGGTCAGCTCGTTGTATGACGCGGCGATGCTGATCGGTAAAACGCTGCAGGAGGTGATTCAGCGCGACAGCAGCAATCAGCAGCACTGCGGCAACACCAATTTCAACTGCAACCTGCTGCTCGGCGGGCAGATTGCGGGGGAAACGCATCGCCTTTTCCATATCTACCCGGAAGGCAATTTTATTGAAGCCTCGTACGATACCCCTTATTTCCAGATTGGCGAGAGCAAATACGGCAAGCCGATTATCGACCGGGTGCTCAACCGGGAGACGCCGCTGGAGCAGGCGATGTGCTGCGCGCTGATCTCGATTGACTCCACGCTGCGCAGCAATCTCTCCGTTGGCCTGCCGCTGGACACGCTGCTGTACCGCAGCGGGAGTTTGAGCGGCGCCGGCCAGCATCGCATCACCGAAAGCGACCCGTACTTCAATACCATTCGCAAGGCGTGGTCGGAAGGGCTGCAAAACACATTCCTGACCCTGCCGCCCTATGCGCCGGGCAGCGAGCGCTCAGGTGCGGTCAGCGGTGAAAAATAGCGCCCCGGCGTCATGCCGGTCATGGTGCGGAAAAAGTAGATAAAGGCGCTGTCGCTGGCGAAATCCAGCGTCTGCGCGGTAGCGGTAATGCGCTCCCCGGTGGCCAGCAGCTCCACCGCCTTCATCAGGCGCCACTGCTGCCGCCACTGCTGATAAGTCATGCCGGTATCGCGCCGAAAAATCCGGCTGATGGTCTTTTCGCTGGCTCCGCAGCGGGCGGCAAGCTGCAGCAGCATCGGCGGCAGCGCGTCGTCGGCGAGCGGCGCCAGACGCTTATCCTGAGGCAGGGCCAGCATCATTGGCTCCTGCGCCGCGCTGCATATTTCCGCCTCGCAAAGCGCGGCGAGGTGCCAGCCGGTCCCGGTCCGCCAGTCACTTTCCCACGGGCTGGCGGCGATTCGCTCCAGCAGTTCGCGTAGCAGCGGGCCAACGTTAAGGATCGCCGGATGCCGCGGGAGGGCAGGATAGTGGGTCGGGTGAAACCACACCGAGCGATAGTCGACGATGCTTTTCATCTGCGCACGATGGTCCATACCGGCCGGTATCCAGGCCGCCCGGGTAGGTGGCAGCAGGCACAGCAGCGTGCCGTTGTCGAGAGTCAGCCGCACGCAGCCCTGACGAGTAAACAGTAGCTGGCCCATCTGGTGCCGGTGGCTGCCGGAATCATGCTGGCCCAGCGCCGAGCACACGCCAATCACCCTGTTATGCACAGCGTCCGGATTGAAGAGCGCTTTCGCTTCGAGCCAGGCCATAATGTCCGATTTCCGATATAAAAAGTCATTATGTTTATAATGTACGATTCACGCTCCGCCTACAATAGCGCCTCTTTCTTGTTCAGGAGGTGCTGATGCTCGGGCGTTCGGTCATGGTGCTGGTCACCGCATTATTGATGTTCCCGCAGATCGTGGAGACGATTTACAGTCCGGCGCTGACCGATATCAGCCGCTATTTTTCCGTCAGTGCGGCAAAGGCGACGCAAACCCTGTCGCTTTACTTTATCGGCTTTGCCGTCGGCGTGCTGTTCTGGGGCCGATTCAGCGACCGCTATGGTCGGCGTCCGGCGCTACTGGCGGGCCTCACGGTCTATGCCCTGGGCTGTATGCTGGCGCTGGCGGCACGTGATTTCACGCTACTGCTGGCCGCCCGGATGCTGTCGGCGTTCGGTGCGGCAACGGGATCGGTGGTGAGCCAGACGATACTGCGGGACCGGTTTAATGGTCGCCAGCTTGCCGCGCTTTTCTCAATGGCGGGCCTCGCGCTGGCGGTCAGCCCGGCGGCAGGCATTTACCTCGGCGGAGCCATCGTCGCCAGCTGGGGAATGCACGGCGTGTTGACGGCCCTCGCGCTGCTGGCCGCGGTGTTACTGCTGCTGTGCTGTTGGCTGCTGCCGGAAACTCGTCCGCCGCAGCCTGTTCACACCGCCTTTTTACCGCTGTTACGCCGGATGGCGACGGATAAGCAACTGGCCCTGGCGGTTTTGCTGGTGACGGCCTTCAACGTCAGCCTGTTCAGCTATTACAGCCTGGCGCCGTTCATCTTCGCGCAACTGCGTCAGGGGAGCGTGATTTTTGGTTACAGCGGTCTGGCGCTGGCCGTCGGGTCGTTGGCCGGGGCATTGTGCAATCGCTGGCTGCTGCGCAAAGCCGTCGCGGAAGAGGCAATATTGCTGTTCGCCTGCCTGATACAGTTGATAAGCAGCATCGCGCTGTTTTGCCTGCGGGACACGCTGCTGTTTCTGCTGCCGATGATCGGCATCACCTTCGCCTACGCCATGGCTATCCCGCTGGTGCTCGGCACGGCGCTGAGCGCCTATGGTCACTGTCGGGGAACCGCCGGGGCTATCTTCGGCCTCGCTTATTATGTGTTGATTGGCCTCGGGCTGGCGGCGGTGGGATGGGGGCAATCGCTGGCGGAGGCGCTGATGGCGTGCGCCTGGGTAAGCGGCATCGCCGGGTTACGCTACGGCTGCTGTTTGCGCAACATGCGGGCGGACTAACCCGCCCGCATGGCTTAGCGCGTTGACGCCAGTCGTTCGCCGCTGACGGCATCGAAGAGATGGATTTTCTCGCGTCGTACCGCCAGCGGCAAGGGCTGACGGAGAGTCGCCTCGAGACGCCCGGCGACCTGGACGTGGATCGGGAAACCCTGCCAGTCGAGATGCAGCAGCGTAGACTCGCCGGTGACCTCGACAATATTGACGATCCCCGGCAGCCCTTCGCCAGCAGGCTGAATATCCTGCGGACGCAGACCAACAATCACCGGCGCCTGACCCTGCTGCATCGCCGCCGGATACCAGCGTTCAGGCAGGGCCAGCCACAGTTCGCCGCACTGCACGCCGGGCTGACCATCGCGCTGCTGAATCTTCCCCTCCAGCAGATTCATCGGCGGGGAGCCGATAAAACGCGCCACGAAGGTGTTGCAGGGGCTATCGTATATCTCCAGCGGCGCCCCCTGCTGCACGATCACGCCATCGCGCATCACCACTATCTGGTCGGCAAGCGTCATGGCTTCCACCTGATCGTGGGTGACGTAAATCATGGTGGTGTTAAAGCGCTGGTGCAGGGATTTGATCTCGGCCCGCAGTTCCATACGTAGCTGGGCATCGAGGTTGGAGAGCGGCTCATCGAACAGAAAGACCTGCGGATTACGCACCATCGCCCGACCCATGGCCACGCGCTGACGCTGGCCGCCGGAGAGTGCGCGCGGATAGCGGCCGAGCAGTTTATCGATCCCCAGCATACTGGCGATGTGCTGAACCTTGTTTTTCTGCGTCGTCTTGTCGACTTTTTTGACCTGCATATGGAAAGCGAGGTTTTCCGCCACCGTCAGATGGGGGTAGAGCGCGTAGCTCTGAAAAACCATGGCGACATCGCGGTCCGCGGGATCGAGATCGTTGATCGGGCGGTTGTTCATCAATATCGTTCCCGCGGACAGGCTTTCCAGCCCGGCCAGCAGGCGCAGCAGCGTTGATTTCCCGCAGCCGGATGGCCCCACCAGCACCGTAAAGCTGCCGTCCGGAATGGTCAAGTCCAGCGGATGCAGCACCGTCTGTTTACCGTACTGTTTGGCGACGTTTAGCAGTTCAACGCTGGCCATAGTCGACCTCCTCGATGTGGTGTTGCAAGGTTCGCCAGTCCGGATAGCGACGCGGGGATGAACCGATCGCGTACGCGGCCACGGCGTTGCCCCAACGTAACGCCTGTGAGGCCGACTGGCCGTTTAACAAACCGGCAAGAAACCCGGCATTAAAACTGTCTCCGGCGCCGATGGTGTCGATGACCTCGACCGGTTTCACCGGCGCGTGATGTCCCTGGTCTGCCGTCCACCACCAGGCGCCCCCGGCGCCGCATTTGACAATACAGCCGCCCCGGCCGCTGAGACGCTCCGCCAGGCTGCGGGCCGCTGCCGGGAGAGCGTCCTGGTTCGCAAGGCCAAGCGTTTCGACCTCATTGAGCAGCAGCCAGTCGCAATCGCCGAGCCAGCGGTGGGTCGCCTCACGCAGCGCGCGGTCCCAGTTGTGCGGCGGCCAGCCGGTATCGACCGCCACCTGAAAACCGCGTTCGCGCAGGGTCGCCAGCAGACGCGGATAGTCCGGCAGCAGCGCGGTGCATAAGAAGGTGCCGCAGAGCAGCAGAATATCGCCGGGCGTCGCCCTGGTCGGGAGCTGAGCCAGAATATCCTCGGCGGACAGGCGGGTGATATGTCCGTAGTTGCTGAGAAATGAACGTTCTTTGTCGGGATGGGTCACCGCCACCGTCAGCGAAGTCTCGCAGGGATACTGCGGCCAGCGTTCGGCGCTACCGGGAAAGCGGGCCGCCAGCCAGGCGCTAAAGGCATCGTCTCCCTGGCAGCCGACGGCGCAGTGGGGGATCTGCATGGCCGCGGCCGCCAGCGCGCAGTTGCCCGCGGAACCACCGGGGCGCAGCGCGCTGTGTTCCAGCATCACCTCGGTGCCGGGAGCCGGCCAGTGCGCAAGGGTCCCCATAATGAGGTCAATATTGTAATTACCTGCGATATAGAGCACAGGCGCGGTGAGCGTTTGCATAGTTATCCCTTACTTCCACCGTGAGTGAGGCCGCTGACCAGCGTTTTTTGTAGCCAGATGGCGATAAACAGCGGCGGGACCGAGGCGAGGATGCCGACCGCCGCCACCAGTCCATCGTCAGTGGCGCGCCCGGCGGTAAATCCGGCAATGGTGACCGGCAGCGTCTGGGCGGCAATGTTGCTGGTAAACAGCAGCGCATAGAAAAACTCATCCCACGCCAGCAGCCAGCCGAACAGCGCCGATGCTCCCAGCATCGGTTTTGCCAGGGGAAGGGTGATGCGCAGCAGCACCTGCCAGACCCGCAGACCGTCGAGCCTGGCGGCCTGCTCAATGTCCTGCGGCAGCGCGTCGAACTGATTTTTCACCATCCAGGTGAGAAACGGCATAATCAGCGAACAGTAAACCAGTACCAACCCGCTGCGGGTATTCAGCAGCCCGAAGTGTTCGAGGATAAAATAGAGCGGCAGTACGAAGGCCACCGGCGGCACCATATAGATACCGAGCCCGGCATACAGCCAGCCGTCGCGCCCGGGGTAGCGCGAGAAGCTGAAGGCGGCGGGCACCGCCAGCAGCAGCGACACCAGCGTCGCGCCGACGGCAACCAGCAGGCTGTTGCGCAGGGCGGGGAGAAACAGCGCACCGGGCTCGCCGGGCTGCAATGACAGCAGACGGGCGTAGCGGCTGAAGTCCCACTGACGCGGCAGCCACTCCAGCGGTACCCGTGTCAGATCGGCGGTGGCGCTGACGCTCATCAAAAAGAGCCACGCCATCGGGGCCAGTATCGACAGCGCGACCAGCAGGGCCGCCAGGTAGCGCAGCAGAATACGCAGTTTACGTTTCATAATCAGTGCTCCGGCGGCGCTGGCGAAGCAGCATAAACAGATACAGGACGATCAGCAGGGCGCACATCAGGGTCATCAGGATGGCGTACGCCGCGCCGCTGCCCGCCCGCAGATAGCTAAAGGACTCCTGGTAGACGAAGAAACTCAGCGTGCGGGTACTGTCCAGCGGCCCGCCGCGGGTCATCACATAGATAATATCGAAGACCTTAAATGCGTCGATGGTGCGCAGGATCAGGGCCACGCCGAGCGGGGCGGCGATTGCCGGGAAGGTAATGGCGCGAAACCGCCGCCACGACGAAGCGCCGTCAAGGCGGGCTGCTTCGTATAAATCCTCCGGAATGGATTGCAGCGCGGCCAGCACCAGCAGGGTGACCAGCGGATAGTTCTTCCAGATGTCCGCCAGCATCACCGCATTGAGTGCCGAGTCCGGCGACCCCAGCCAGCTGCGATAACCGTCGATAATGCCCCATTGACTGAGCAAAGCGTTAATACTGCCGTAGTCCGGGTTGAAGTTGAGCCGCCACATCATCGCGTTAACGATAGTCGGCAGCGCCCAGGGCAAAATGACCAGCACCCGCAGGAGAGTGCGTCCGACAAATTGCTGATTGAGCAACAGCGCCACCAGCACGCCGATAACCCCTTCAATGGCGACGGAGACCACGGTGAAATAGAGCGTGCGGGCGAAGGCGGCGCGAAAATCCGGGTCGGTTAACGCATACAGATAGTTATCCAGCCAGAGGTAATTGGTCGCATCGCCATTGCCCACCAGCGCGGTGTCGGTAAAACTCAGCCACAGGGTGCGCGCCAGTGGCCAGGCCGTCAGCAGGAACATCACGATCAGCATGGGTGCCAGCAGCACCCATGCCTGACGCTGTTCGCGTTGTTGCAAACTCAGCATCAAATGTCCTTAACGCAGGCGCGCCGCGCTTTTGTCGACGGCTTGCATCGCGGCGTCCGGGGCGGCTTTACCTTGCAAGACCGCCTGAAGCTGCTGCTGTAACGCGTTGGAGAGTCGCGAGTAGTCCGCGGTTTCCGGGCGCGAAAGCATTACGTTCAGCGATTTATCCGCTGCGGCGATCAGGCTCTCCTGACCTTTCGCCACGGCCGGGTCCTGGTAGGAGGATTTCCACACCGGCAGGCTCAGCTTCGCGTATTTATCCTGCACCGGTTGCGAGGTCAGATAGTGGATATACTGCCACGCCTGCTCCGGATGCTGGCTGGCTTTGGCAATACCTAACCCCATTGACCCGTTCACCGCCCCGGGTTTGTCCGGCGTATCGCCGGGTGCCGGCATAATGCCGACATCGCCCGCGACCTTACTTTGTTTCGGGTCGTTGGCCATGTTGTACATATAGGTCCAGTTCAGGGCAAATGCCGCGTCGCCGTTGGAGAAGGCCTTGCGCACATCCTCTTCCAGATATTCGCGCGAGGCCGGATTGCTCAACCCGTCATCCAGCGATTTCTTCATCAGCGTGACCGCTTTCAACGACGCCGGGGTGGAAAAATCCAGTTTGCCATTCTGATAAAACTGTCCGCCAAACCCGGAGACGAGGGTGGTGTAGTCGCACACCAGCGCTTCTGCCTGCGACCAGCTCCACACCAGCGGGTATTTAACGATGCCTTTATCCTTGATGATTCTGGCGTCATCCAGCACCTGTTGCCAGGTGGTCGGCAGCTGCTTGATCCCGGCTTTGTCCAGCATCGCTTTGTTGTAGTAAAGATACTTGGTGTCGAGGATCCACGGCATGCCCAGCGTTTTACCTTTGTAAACCACGGTATTCATGGCGCCGGGGAAGATTTTCTCCCGTTCGGCGGCGGGAATACGTGCCGAGACATCCTGCAGCAGATCGAAGTGGCTAAATTCGGCAGGCCAGATGGCATCGAACAGCACCACGTCGTAGCCGTTGCCGCCGGCGCCACGCGCAGCAACGATTTTGTCATGCAACGCTTCGTAGGGGACGAACTCAAGGTTGATTTTGATATCCGGGTTTTGTTTTTCGAAGTCGGTGGTCATGGCACGAATGTCATTTTCGCTGTACGCCGCCTGGGTCATAAACAGGGCGTTAACCTGAGTGGTGGCTGCCGCCGCACTCCCGCTGATGACCAGCATAGCCAGCAGACCGGCTTTAACCCGCAATGCACTGTAGTCGTTCATGTTGCTCTCCGCGGTACTAAAAAGAGGAATATGATTTATTAAATCAATTTGATTGATTTAATCGGGGCGACAATACGGCCCAAACGTCATTCGTGGCCCTTAGCCTAAGCGTAGCAAAGCTTATGCCACCCGAAAGGCGGGCGGAGAATGTCGTTGCGAGAATTGTGACGCGGGCTAGAATTGCAGCATGATGCGACCAGGAAGGGACGGAATGAAAACCTCGGGAACCAACCTTGAACATGCGCGTGTACACAACCGACGGGTGGTGATTGAGGCCGTGCGTCTGCACGGTACATTGACCCGGGCGGAGCTGGCGCGAATTACCGCGCTGACGCCGCAAACGGTCTCCAATATTGTCGCCGAGCTACAGCAGATGGCGCTGCTCACCAGTCATGAACCGCGCCGCGCGGCAGGGCGCGGTCAGCCGGCGGTGCCGGTGAGTCTTAACCCCGCCAGCGCATGGTCAATCGGGATCCATCTCGACCATCAAACCTTAATCATCGTGCTGGTGGATCTCACCGGCGAGATCCATTTCCGTCGGCTCATTCTGGTGCAAAAGCCCCAACCTGGTGCCACCTTTGCCCGCATTGCCGGGGTGGTGCAGGAGATGAAAGCGCTACCCGGGCTCGACTGGAGCCGGGTGCTGGGCATTGGCGTAGTGATGCCAGGGCCGTTTGGCGTGGAGGGCATTTCATCGACCGGGCCGACCACTCTCAACGGCTGGGAAGGGGTGGATGTGGCGTCGGAGCTGGAGCGGATAAGCGGTCTGCCGGTCACCCTGGAAAATGACGCCACGGTAGCGGCTATCGGCGAGCGCTTCCACGGCGTGGCGCGACAGCTGCATTCGTTTGTTTATCTGTATATCGGCACCGGGCTCGGCGCCGGGATTTTCGCCGACGGCCATATTTATACCGGCCACGCCCACAATGCCGGAGAGGTCGGGCATATCGTGGTGCAACCGGGAGGACGCCCCTGTTACTGCGGCAACCAGGGCTGCCTTGAACGCTACGTTTCCCTACAGGCGGCCTATGAGTTTTGCGGCCTCGACCCCTACCGGGCGCTGCCCGAGGATCTGCTGGCGGTGGAGGCGTCGCTGTTCGATAGCTGGGTGGAGACGGCGTTACCGCCGCTGCGCCAGGCCATTAATATGCTGGAGTGCGTGTTCGATGCGCAAACGGTGGTGGTCGGCGGGATGATGCCCGCGCCGCTGCTGGAGAAAGTGCTGGCCCGTCTGCCGCCGCTGTATCAGTCGGTGCGCGGGCGCTATCTCCCGGCCATGCGGGTGAAAATGGGGATGACGGGCACCGACACCGCCGCCCTCGGCGCTGCCGCACTGCCGATCTTCGATGAGTTTAACCCGCAGTTTCAGGCCTTGATGAAGTAGGCCCGCCGCGGACATGCAAAAGAGCGTCGGCGGGGGCTCATCGTTAGCGGACAACGCGCTTAAAGGCGCTGATTCACGCTTTCGCCAGCGGCAAGTTGTGGATCTGCAGCACCGCTCTGGCGGCCTCCTGGCCCTTTTTGACGAAATGCTGGCTGTAAAAATCGATGAACTCGTCGGCAGGCTGGAAGTTGTGCGGCGTCAGGGAGACGGAGAACATCGGGACTTCTGTCGCCAGCTGGGCCTGCATCAGACCGCTGACCACGGCCTGGGCGACGAAGTCATGGCGATAGATGCCGCCATCGACCACCAGCGCGGCGCACACGATGGCATCATAGCGTCCGCTTTTTGCCAGCTTCTGAGCCAGAAGCGGCATTTCAAATGCGCCAGGGACATCCCAGCTGTCGAGTGAATAATCAACCTGCTGACGCTCCAGCTCTTGCTGAAAACCGCTCTGCGCCTGGCTGACGATGTCACTGTGCCAGTTGGCTTTGATAAAGGCGACGTTTAACGATGACATGACATACTCCTGTAAAATGACCGCATCAGGCGAGTCTAATTATGTGACCTTCAGGTCTTATACTCCGCGAGCAATTTCAGGCGCCCACCGGGCGATACTGTCAATCGGTCGGTTCATGCGCGTTCACACGGAGCTCCGACCGTTAACATTATACTGTAATGTCATGAGACGATAGCCGTTTTTATCCGCCGCGCGCAGCGGAACATGCCGTCACGGGCCTGCGGGCGGCGCGTTCGTCGCATGCGGGCAGCTCGCGCGACTCTGCCGGGTGGAAAAATAGCCGCATCGCCATTTTCTGGCAAAGCTAAGTGATTTAAATACTTTGTGATTTTCCGCGTTTTCTCACATCTTCTGGAGGAAAAAGTGACGCGGAGAGAGTACCGGTAGCGATGACACAGCACTCGTCGAAGTATCTGCATCAGCAGCAGCGGGAGCTGATTCGCCAGCTTTCCCGCCGCTGGCTGTGGCGCAGCGAATTACCCACCTGGCTAGTCATTATTGCGGTTTACAGCGGCTGGTTTATGACCCTGGCCTACTGGCGGACGCTGGGGCTGTTTCCGGCGACCGTGCTGCTTATCTGGTTTACCGCCTGGTATATGTCGTTACAGCATGAGCTGATCCACGGCCACCCGACGCCCTGGCGGTGGTGTAATCAGCTGCTGGGCACGTTACCGCTGGCGGTGTGGTATCCCTACGGGCTGTATCGCGACTCGCACCTGGCGCACCACCATAACGACCGGCTGACGCTGCCGGTGGATGACCCCGAATCGTACTATTTTAGCGCCGAAAGCTGGCGCCGTTTCTCGCCCTGGCAGCGTAAAGTGATACATCTGCGCAATACGTTTTTCGGCCGTCTGCTGCTGGCGCCGCTGCTGGATATTGTCCAGACGCTGGTCAGCGCGGTGAACGCCTTTCGCCAGCGGCAGGGGAGCGCGATGGTCATGTGGCTGGTGCACGGCGGGTTGCTGGCCGCGCTCCTGACGTGGATGGCGCACTGTGATTTTTCGCCGCTCTATTTCGTGGTGGTCATCAGCTACCCGGCACTGGCGCTGACCAAAATTCGCGCCTTCTTCGAACATCGGGCCGCTGACGATCCGCTGGCGCGATCGGTGATCAATGAGGCCGGGCTGCTGTGGCGAGTGCTGTTTCTGAATCTTAACTACCACTCCGTGCATCACGATCTGCCCGGCGTGCCGTGGTACGGTCTGAGAAAAATCTATCTGCTGGAGCGGGAACGCTACCAGCAGCGTAACCACGGGTTCGTGGTGCGCGGCTATGGCGAGTGGCTGCGCGCCTTTTTCTTTAGCGCGGTGGCGGTTAATGCTCATCCGGGGATCGGGAAAGCCCCACAGGCAGGAGAGAGCGATGAGTCATAGCGTGAATTTGCCGATGTATGCGGTTCACTCGCTGGAGAATCAGGCGTTAGAAGCCGCGGTGCGGGAGCTGTTGCTCGCCCGGGGCATTGCCGTGAGTTCGCCATCGACGCCGCCGGGGGACTTACTCTCGCACTGGCGTCAGCCGGATCTGCTGCTGAGCCAGACCTGCGGCTATCCGCTGGTGACTTTGCTGCCGCAGGTGCAGACGGTTGGCTGTTTTCACTATTCGGCACCCGGTTGCGCAGGGATTGAGTACCGTAGCCTGCTGGTGGCCCGTGCGGCGGATAATGCGCGGCAGCTCGCCGATTTTCGCGGGCGGCGGGCAATCTGCAATGCGCCCGATTCGCAGTCCGGCTACAACGTCTTCCTGAAAATGGTGGCGCCGCTGGCTCACGAGGGACGTTTTTTTGCCGCGGTCAATTTTAGCGGCAGCCACCGGCAGTCGCTGATCGGCTTACAGCAGGGGGCGGGCGATATTGCCGCCATTGATTGCGTGAGCTGGGCGCTGCTGGCGCGTCACGAGCCTGCCGTGCTCGACGGCTTGCGCGTTATCGGCCAGACGCCATCGGCGCCGGGGCTGCCGCTGATTACCGGGCCGCAAACGTCAGCGCAAACTCTGGCCGGTTTGCGCGCGGCGCTGCGACAGCTGGTCAGCGACGCACGATATCGGGAGCGCTGCGAGGCGCAGTTTATCTGCGGTTTCAGCCCGGTGTCCCGGGAACCCTATTCCCGGCTGCTGGCGTGGCGCGAAGAGGCGCGCCAACAGGGCGTGACGCAACTCTGAAACACCGGACCGGACAAGGCGGCGCGTGCGTTGCCGATCCGCAGCCAGCTATCGGCGTTTTGCAGCAGTAAACGCCCCCGGTTCCAGGATGATCGTCGTCGCGGATTAGCCGCAGCGCGGTACTAGTGCCGCCAAACCCTGCCTCCGATGATCCGGCCTGTACCAGCAGCGGCTGGCCCTGCGGCACCCCGTTCGCCGGCGTGAGATTCAGAACGGACTGTCGTTACGTGCGGTGACGGGCTCGCCGCTAACAGGATGAACAAAATGCAGTTCGCTGGCATGCAACATGAGCCGCGGTGCATGCGCGCTGCCCGGCCACGTCAGACCGCCGTAGAGATCGCAGCCCAGAATCGGGTGCCCCAGTAACTGGCAGTGGATACGCAACTGATGGGTGCGCCCGGTTTCTGGGAACAGCAGTACCCGGCTCAGCGGCAGCAGAGTCCCCTCTGCGCCTTCGCGGGAGAGACGCTCAGTCACCCGGTAGCGGGAGCGGGCGGGCTTGCCATTGATGGCGCAAATCGTCATCCGCGGAAAGCGAGCCGGATCTTTGGCAATGGGGGCATCGATCTCGCCTTCATCCTCACGCAGATGCCCGCACAGCAGGGCGCTGTAAACCTTAGTCACCGAACGCTGGCTGAACTGATGGCTCAGCGCTGCATTAATCGCTTTATTTTTTGCCACCACCATCAGCCCGGAGGTGCCAAAATCGAGGCGGTGAACGAGGGTACAGCCGGGAAATTGCTGCGCCAGCCGATAATGCACCGAGTCGAGATTTTGCGGATTTTTCCCCGACAGGCTGAGCAGCCCGGCGGGCTTATTGATCAGCAGCAGGTGCTCGTCCTGATAAAGGATCCCGATAGGTTGGTGGCAGGGCGGTGCAATAAACGTATCGACGATGGTGGACATGAGCAGGCGTCTGAAAAGGGTGGGGGCGGATGATAGCGAATTTTCCGCCCGCTGGCGATCGCGGCGATGCGCAGGAGGAGGAATATCGGGGCCGCTCCTGCTGTATCGCGTAATGAACACCCTCTTCACCGACGCGCGCTACGGCTTTATTGGTTCAAGAGTGCGGCGGAGATAAGGCGCCTTCCAGCGCTTTGAACTGCTGCCAACTGACCTCATCAATTTCAATACCGTGCTGCAGACGAAATTGCCGCTGCCGTTGCTCCGCCTCGCCGGGCAGCAGCAGCTCGTCGTCGTCCCGCGATGTGCGGGTCCATGCCAGCATGTCCGCCACTGCCTCGGCGTAGCGCTCGCCCGCGCCGAGCAGGGACGGCTCGAAGACGATCGACAGCATATTGTTGATGATACCGGGCCCGGCGGGGGGCGGGGCGCTTTCGCTTTCACCGCCGGTCAACGCCGCGCCGAGCAGGCTGCAAATGAGCGCCAGGCCGGAACCTTTATGGCCACCGAAGGCCAGCAGCGCGCCGAGAGGCTCCTGCATCAGCCAGCGCGGATCGCGGGTCGGGTTGCCAGCGCTATCCACGGCGCAGCCCGGCGGCAGCTCCCGCCCCGTGTTCCAGGCGATCCGCGCTTTGTTGCCGGCAATGGTACTGGTCGCGAAATCAAGCACCAAAGGCGGCCTGTCGGCGACAGGAATACCGACGCAGAAAGGGTTGGTGCCCAGGCGCGGACGCCGACCGTTGAACGGCAGCACCACCGAGCGGGTGCCGACGTTAGCGAAGTGTAAGGATACCAGTCCCGCCGCCGCCGCTTGTTCCGCCCAGGCGCCGATACGCCCGAGATGATGGGTCTGCGCCAGTCCCATAATGCACACGCCAAACTGTCGCACCCGCAAAATGGCCTGTTCCATCGCCAGTCGACCGGTCAGTTGACCAAAACCGTTGCCGCCGTGAAACGAGATGACCGGCCCGGCATCGCGCAGCAGCTGCGGGGTGGCCTGCGGATCGAGTTCTCCGGCGCGAATGGCCTCGATATAGCGGGGAATAAGCGTCACCCCATGTGAGTCATGGCCTTGCAGCGACGACTCGACAAGATTATCCGCTACTTCACCGGCAACCGCTGTTGCTACCCCGGCGTCCTGCAGGCGCTGGCGTAAATAGCGACGCAGCTCATCATGATTAAATACCGGCATCACCGCTCCCTGTTTTTTCCACTCAATAATATGAGCGGCAAACTATAGCGCCGTTTATTTCTTAACATAACGACAGAAACTGATTTTATATATCTGGAAAACGCATAGTGATAACCGGGTGTTAATTTCTGGCATGAAAATAGAGTTGAATGTCATTTTACTGTTATCAGCAGGCGCGCGGGAATAATATATAGCAATAAATAATTTATTAACTCCTGGAAATGACGGCAGGATAAATCGTCTTTTTAAATACGCCTCAGAACCAGATGGCGAACGGTGGGTTGATTATTGACGGGAGCTTAAATGAATTTACGGCAAGGCAGCAGGAACGCTTATCGAGGGAAACGGTCGGCAACGGCTTTATTCCTGTTCAGTACCCTGCTGGCGGCGACCGCTGCCAGGGCAGAGGGCACCATCGGTATTGCCCAGCAATATGGCATTGGCTATCTGATTCTCGATGTGGTGAGAGATAATCAGCTCATCGAAAAGCAGGGTAAGGCGCAAGGGCTGGACATCAAAGTCGAGTGGCGAACGCTTTCCGGGGCCACCGGACTTAATGAGGGGCTGCTTTCCGGCGCGCTGGATGTGGTGGCCGCTGGCGTTCCGCCCGCGCTGACGCTGTGGGACCGCACCCGCGGCAAGCAGAATGTGAAAGCCATTGCGGCTCTGGGATCGATGCCGAACTATCTGCTGAGTAACAATCCGGCGGTGCACAGCGTCAAGGATCTGAGCAGCAAAGACCGTATCGCGGTTCCTGCCGCCGGCGTGGGTTTTCAGTCGCGGACCCTGCAGATAGAGACCGCGCGACTGTTTGGCAACGCTGACTATAAGCGCTTCGATACTATTACGGTCAGTCTCCCGCATCCGGACGCCAGCGCGGCGTTAATCGGCGGGAAATCGGAAATTAGCGCCCATTTCTCCAGTCCGCCTTTTCAGTATCAGGCGCTTGAACATGCCGGTATTCATAAAATATTAAGTTCTTATGATGTATTAGGCGGGCCGGGAACCTTTAATTTGCTCTATACCACGCAAAAGTTTCATGATGATAATCCCAAAACCTATCGCGCTTTTTTCGCCGCCTTAGCGGAAGCGGAGAAAATCATAAAAGCAGATAAGGCCGGAGCCGCCCAATCCTATATTCGGGTGGAGCAGTCTAAGCTCCCGGCGGCGTTTATCGAGAAAATGATCGCGGACCCGGAAAATAACTTTACCATTACCCCTCAGCGGACATTTGTCTATGCCGACAAGTTGTATCAGCTGGGAATACTGAAACACAAAGCCGAATCCTGGAAAGATTATTTCTTCAGCGAAGCGCATACCCTGCCGGGGAGTTGATATGTCTGAACTATCCGCCGCATTACCGTCGCCTCTGCTGCGCGTTGAGGGCGTTAATCTGCAATACCGCACCCGCGAGCGGCTGGTGCAGGCCACCCATGACGTCAGTTTTGAGGTCTGGCCAGGGGACCGGTTTGTGCTGCTTGGGCCGTCCGGCTGCGGCAAATCCAGTTTACTGAAAGCCATCGGCGGGTTTTTGCCCCCGGTCTCCGGGGCGATCCGCCTGGCGGGAGAAACGGTGAATCGTCCCGGCCCCGACCGGATGATGGTTTTTCAGGAGTTTGACCAGCTGCCGCCGTGGAAAACGGTGGCAGAAAACATCGCCTTCCCGCTAATCGCCAGTCGTCGGGCGGGGCGAGCGGAGGCGATGGAGCGTGCGGAATACTTTCTGCATAAGGTGGGGCTCGGCGCGTTTCGCCATGCCTATCCCAATACGCTTTCCGGAGGGATGAAGCAGCGGGTCGCCATTGCGCGTGCGCTGGCGCTGCATCCCCAGGTTCTGCTGATGGACGAACCCTTTGCCGCCCTCGATGCGCTGACCCGGCGCAAAATGCAGGAGGAGCTGTTGAGCCTGTGGGAAGAGGTGCGGTTTACGCTGCTCTTTGTCACCCATTCCATCGAAGAGGCGCTGATCGTCGGCAGCCGGGTGCTGCTGCTGTCGCCGCATCCCGGGCGGGTGAAGGCCGAACTGAACTGTCATCAGTACACCCTGGCGGACGCCGGTGGGGAAGGGTTCCAGGCCGACGTCGCGCGGATCCACGATCTGTTATTTCCGTCCCCGGCATCACCCGAGGTCGGCGCAAAGCATCATCACTCAGGGAGTCAGTATGAGCAACCTACCTCCTGTCCGGCCTGAATATCAGCGCGAGCTGCCGCCGTTGGAGAATTTCACGCTGGCCGAACCGCTGCCGCTGCTCGTGCGTCTGGGAAATCAGGCGTGGCTGCGTAAATCCCTGCTGCTGCTGGTGCTGATCGCCCTATGGGAAGGGGCGGCGCGCTGGCAAAACAATGACCTGATGTTCCCCGGTTTCTGGCAAACCTTTACCGCTCTGCAGGAGGATATCGCGAGCGGCGAGCTGCTCCACCGGGCGTGGTTGTCAATCGCCCTGCTATTAAAAGGCTATCTGCTGGGCACGCTTCTGGCGCTGCTTATCAGCGCGCTGGCTATCTCGACGCGTATCGGGCGGGATTTACTCAGCACTCTGACGGCGATGTTTAACCCGCTTCCCGCCATCGCACTGCTGCCGCTGTCGCTGCTGTGGTTTGGCCTGGGCAACGCCAGCCTGGTGTTTGTGATAGTTCATTCGGTTATCTGGCCCATGGCGCTGAATACCTGGTCTGGCTTTATGAGCGTGCCGGAGACGCTGAAAATGACCGGGCGTAATTATGGATTAACGGGATGGCGCTACGTGCTGTGGATCCTGATCCCCGCCGCGCTGCCGGCGCTGCTCTCGGGGCTGAAAATCGGCTGGGCCTTTGCCTGGCGGACGCTGATTGCGGCGGAGCTGGTGTTTGGCGCGTCGAGCGGCAGCGGCGGGCTCGGGTGGTACATTTTTCAGAACCGCAATGAGATGTATACCGACCGGGTGTTTGCCGGGCTGGTGATGGTCACCGCCATTGGCCTGCTGGTTGAAGGACTGGTGTTTGCGACCGTGGAAAGGCTAACGACCAAACGCTGGGGCATGCAGAACTAGTGCCGGAATAAGAGGGAGAAGAACGCGAATGGTGGCGATGAAAGTGGCGGAAAATTATCTGCAGCAGGTGGGGGGATTGTCAAAGTAGGGGAATAGGTTGCGCCGCGTGCCCGCCGGGTATTGCTGGCGGCCCTCAACCGCCGCTAGACGCTGAACGCCCGCGTGGGGCGGGCGTTCAGCGCGGACAGGGTTAGCGCTCGCGGCGGGCCATAAACTGCGCCAAATCGACCAGGCGGTTTGAGAAGCCCCATTCGTTGTCATACCACGCGAGGATCTTGACCATATTGCCGCCAATCACCAGCGTTGACAGGCCATCGATAATAGAAGAGCGCGGGTCGCCCTGATAGTCGCTGGAGACCAGCGGTTCGTCGCTGTAGCCCAGAATACCCTGTAGCGGGCCCGCTGCCGCGGCCTGGCGGAATGCCTCGTTCACCTCTTCCGCCGTCACCGCGCGCTCCAGCGTGACGGTAAGGTCGACAATCGACACCACCGGCACCGGAACGCGCAGCGAGTAGCCGGTCAGACGACCATCGAGCGCCGGAATCACTTTGCCCAACGCTTTGGCCGCGCCACTGGAGTAGGGAACGATGGATAACGCTGCCGCCCGGGCGCCGCGCAGATCTTTTTCCGGCTGGTCGTGTAGCGCCTGGCTGTTGGTGTAGGCGTGGGTGGTGTTCATCAGGCCATGCTGGATCCCGAAATGCTGATGCAGAACCTGGGCGGCCGGGGCCAGACCGTTGGTGGTGCAGCTGCCGTTGCTGACCACCGCATGCTGTTGCGGATCGTAAAGCTCGTGGTTCACCCCCATCACGATGGTTAAATCATCATTCTTGCCGGGCGCCGAGATGATCACCCGTTTCGCGCCGCCGCTGTGAATGTGGACCGCCGCTTTTTCACGTTCGGTGAAGAACCCGGTGGCTTCGATAACGATGTCCACCTCGGCGTCTCGCCACGGAATACGCGCCGGGTCGCGTTCGCTGTAAACGATGATCGGTTGACCATCGACGCTAAGTTTTCCGTCGGCGGCCTCCACGGCCACCGGCAGGGTGCCCAGCAGCGAGTCATATTTCAACAGGTGGGCCAGCGTTTTGCTGTCCGTCAGATCGTTGATTGCCACAATCTGGATGTCCGGATTGCCCAGCGCCGCGCGCAGGACGTTACGCCCGATTCTGCCGAAACCATTAATACCGACCTTAACCATGATCAACTCCTTATTTGTTGTCTCTGGTGGTACTTTAGGTGGTCGGCATTTTGGCGTAAATGACGAATAACGATCACTTTACGCCATTTTGCGGCAGTGAAAGCGCTGGCGATATTCTCCCGGCGTCAGGTGCAGCTGCTTTTCAAAGATGCGTCGCAGGTTGATGGCGCTACCCAATCCCGTTTGCTCCGCGACGCGTTCCAGCGTGTCGTTACTCTGTTCGAGCCGTTCTCTGGCGGCGGCGAGGCGTGCTTCGGCGACGTAGCGCGCCGGAGAGATTCCGGTTTCGCGGGTAAACACGCGGCTGAAATTGCGCGGGCTCATGGCGACCTTTTCCGCCAGCGTCTCCACGCACAGGTCGCCGGTAAGGTTGTCGAGAATCCACTTCAGCAGCTCGCCAAGCGGCCCCGGACCGTTGATTTGCTGGAGGTTATAGCGGCTAAACTGCAGCTGGCCGCCGGGGCGACGCAGATACATCACCATATCCTGGGCGATATCGCGGGCGAGGCTAAAGCCGTAATCCTCCTCCACCAGCGCCAGCGTCAGGTCGAAACCGGAGCTGACGCCGCCGGATGTCCAGATGGCGCCATCCTGGATATACAGCGGCCCGCCTTCGACGCGAATCGCGGGAAAGGTCGCCTGCATCGACTCCAGCAGCTTCCAGTGGGTGGTGGCCCGTCGGCCATTGAGCAGGCCGCTTTGCGCCAGCAAAAGCGCGCCGCCGCAGATAGAAGCGATACGGCGTGCGTGGGGAGCGGCGAGACGCAGCCAGTCGACAACGGCGGTGCCTTCCTGCTCGTTTTGCCCTTTGCCGGTGATGATGATGGTATCGAGAGGCTCGCGCGGATCCACTTCGTGAAGGCGGTGGTCAGCAAGCAGGTTCAACCCGGACTGACCGTGGATCACCTGATGAGGCTGGGGGGTGGCGACGGCGACGCGATAACGCGGCGCCTGAGCGCCGTCGGCATGCAGTCGGTTTGCCTGCATCAGAATGTCGGCAATACCGGCGGACTCAAACAGCATGCCGCCATCGGGGACGATAATCAGTATTTTCTTCATGTCCTGAAAAGTAAACCTTTGACAAAATAAGTCAACAGGGAAGATGGCGGCGTTGCGCAAGACGATGCGGGCGTTTGAACTCAGTCATCATCACCTTCTCCGGATTTAAGTCAGGAACGTGTCAACGCTATTCAGGACGGATCAAATAAAAGCCTACGGCGGGGTTTTTACGGCCATAGAGAGCGAATATTCGCAAAAGATTAATTTCATTGTACGGTTTAATTTAATTGGCAGAACAGAAACCGGTTACTGCGCGTCTCTGTGTTATTAATTCATCATGGTGTTGGATGATATTATCACTCGCCAAAATAATGTTAATTAATATAATAAAAAGCACAGGCATTACGGTCATTAAATTAACATTTATCATACAACTCATTTTTTTTGTTTGTGAGCGGTTTCATCATTTTAAAACGGTAACCAGGGTATGGTTTAGCGGCATTTTGATCTGACCTGGTGGATATCATGAAAAATAACTACAAATTACACGAATTCCTTGATGTTGACCGGTTGCAAACGTTACAGGATAATTTTAGTCAATCAATGATGATTGCGCTGGTGGTGGTCGATCAGGACGGTATTCCGGTTACCCAGGCGAGCGGATTCTCTGATTTTTGCGCCCGCTCGAGAATGAATGCCACCCTGGCCCGCCACTGCTATGACAGCGACAGCGCCGGAGGGCGGGCGGCGATGCTTGCCGGTGAACCGGTGGTCTACCGCTGTTACTGTGGTTTTGTCGAATTTGCCGTGCCCATTATGATCAATAATCATTATCTCGGCGCTTTCATCTCCGGGCAGGTCAAAGTCGAAGCGGAGAAAGAGCAAACCATTCCCTATATCCTCAACAATAATCATCTGTGGCAAGACAATCCCTGGCTTATCAATCTGCATGAGAATACGCCGCGCATCCCCTACGATCGCTTTGAATCGACGGCCTACACGCTGCTGCACGTAGCCTCCTATTTGGTCGAGCAGGCCCATGCCAACAACATCCAGCGTGAGCTGCGGCAAAAAGAGCAGGAGCTAACCTGCGAACTGCGTAAACGCGTGGCGATCGAACGTTCATTGCATGAGGCCGAGTTCAAAGCGCTTTCTTATCAGATTAACCCTCACTTTTTGTTTAACGTGCTGAATACAATAGGTCGGCTGGCGTTTCTCGAAGATGCCAGCCGTACGGAAACGATGGTGCATGACTTTTCCGACATGATGCGCTATTTGCTGCGTAAGAATAACAATGGTCTGATTACCCTTGGCCGCGAAATGAATTATGTCAATTGCTATATGTCAATTCAAAAGGTCAGGATGAATGAGCGCTTTGACTATATTTGCGATATTCCTGAAAAATATAATGAAACGGTTTGTCCTTTTTTAATTCTCCAGCCGCTGGTGGAGAACTTTTTTAATTATGTTGTCGAGCCGCGTGAAACCAAAAGTCACATTATTCTGCGTGCTACCGATGATGGTAAAGATGTGATTATCGAGATAACCGATAACGGGGATGGTATTTCACCCGAGGATATTGAACATATTCTCTCCGGCAACCAGAATCGACAGAAAGGCGGGATCGGCATTAATAATATCAACAACCGCCTGCAGCTGTTATTTGGTGAACACTATGGTTTGCAGATAGCCAGTCCCCATAAGCCGATGCTCGGCACCACGGTCAAACTCCGGTTTCCGCTGGTACCGGCTGAGTCTGGAGTGTGAGAATGTATAGCATTGTTATTGTCGAAGATGAGTATATTGAGTCGGAGTCGCTCAAGCGCATCGTCTCGCGCTGCGTGGAGAACGCTGTCATTCATGAAGCGGCGACGGGGAAAAAGGCCATTCAGCTTATCGATGAACTTAATCAAATCGATATGATGCTGGTGGATATCAACATTCCGTTACCCAATGGCAATCAGGTTATTGAGTATCTCAAGCAGAAAAATACGCAAACCAAAGTCATTGTCACCACGGCGAATGATGACTTTGACATTGTGCGTCATATGCTGAGCCTGAAAGTGGATGACTATCTGCTAAAACCGGTTAAGCAGAGTATTCTCAGCGATACGATTCGTAAAACCTTGCTGGTGGATGAGCAGGGGGCTGTCGCGACGCGGGAGCAGCGGCAGACGATAAACGACCTGATGAGCGATTGTGATTATCCCGGCTGGCACACCTGGTTATTCGCTATTCTGGATGCGGCCTGCGCGCAACAGACGTCTGATAACGAAGGAGTGAAGAGGCTGACCAACGTGCTGGAATTGCTCCAGCAGTACCTTGCCGGGCTCGGCGATAAATATACCCCGTGTCGGTATCAGATTACCGATCTGATTCAGAGCATTCATCAGCACGGTCTGGCCGCCGGTCGCTACTGGCAGGTGATGGTGGGGTTGTTAAATCTCAGCCGCGCTATCTTTGAGCTGCTGTTTAAAAGTGCCAGCGGCGGCATGGATTTTGTCGCCAGAGCACGCTTCCATATTGAAAAAAACATGCTTAACAACATGACGCTGGATGATATCGCCGCGGAGTCCTTCGTCAGCCCGTGCTATCTGAGCCGGGCGTTTAAAAAGAGTACCGGTAGCGGGTTCTCCAGTTACATTACCAGCCGCAAAATCAACATCGCCAAATCTCTTCTGCAATTCAGCGATTTAAAAGTGAACACCATCGCGCTGGAGCTCTCCTGGCAGGATGCGAACTATTTTTGTCGGATCTTCAAGAAAGAGACCGGCATTGCGCCATCCGATTATCGCCGCATCGCTTCGCCCGAGGCGGGCTGATCGCCACCCGGTCTTTTTTGCGCTTGCCCCAGCGTAAGCGCAAGAAAGTCCGCTATCCCGGCAAGATTGTTTACTCGCCGCCGCGCCGCGCGCCGCTAAGATAGAACACCCTTCTTTATACAATGGCCCTGCCATGGATGAATACCTCTTTACCTCCGAATCCGTTGCCGAAGGGCACCCGGATAAGATGGCGGACCAGATTTCTGACGCCATTCTCGATGCCTGTTTACTCAGCGATCCGTGGGCCAAAGTGGCCTGCGAGTGCCTGGTCAAAACCGGGGCGGTGATTGTGGCCGGAGAGATATCGACCGATGCCAGTATCGACCTTGAGCAGATTGTGCGGGCGACGGTGAAGTCTGTCGGCTACGACCACTCGTCGAAAGGTTTTGACGCCGCAACTTGTGCGGTGATCAGCCTGCTGGGCAGGCAATCTGCTGATATTGCTAACGGGATCCGCGCCCGCGATCCGGCCTCACTGGGGGCCGGCGATCAGGGAATCACCTTCGGCTATGCCTGCGATGAAACGCCGCAGCTGATGCCTGCTCCCGTTCTCTACGCCCACCGGCTGATGGCGCGTCAGGCGCAGCTGCGTAAAACGCGCCAGCTGGATGGGTTATTACCGGATGCCAAGAGCCAGGTGACGCTGCATTATCGTGACGGACGGGTCGATCATGCTGACACCATCGTGGTTTCCACGCAGCATCGCGCCGATCTTCCGCTGGCGACACTGCGTGAAGCGGTGCTGGAAGAGGTCATTAAACCGGTTATTCCGGCGCGCTGGCTGACTCCCGCCACGCGGCTACTGATTAATCCTGAGGGGCCATTTATCAACGGTGGACCCGCTGCGGATTGCGGCCTGACCGGGCGCAAAATTATTGTCGATACCTATGGCGGCGCAGCGCGCCACGGCGGCGGGGCGTTTTCCGGTAAAGATCCTTCGAAGGTCGATCGTTCCGCGGCCTATGCTGCGCGCTACGTGGCGAAAAATATCGTTGCGGCGGGGCTCGCCACGCGATGTGAAGTCCAGCTGGCCTGGGCCATTGGCCTTTCCCGACCGGTTTCGGTGGCCATCAATACATTTGGGACTTCCCGGCTGTCGGCGAAGCAGCTGACGCAGCTGGTCGACCATCATTTTGACCTCAGCGTGTATGGCATTATCCGCCAGCTTGATTTGCTGGCGCCGCGCTATCGCCAGACGGCCTGCTACGGCCATTTTGGTCGGGAGGTCTTCCCCTGGGAACGCACGGATAAGGCGCCGCGGTTGCGTGACGATGCCGCCGGCCAGCTGCGCGCGTCGGTGTGTGCCCCCTTGCATGAAAAATAACAGGAGAGAGATATGTCCGGGCAGAGCTTAGGCTTAATTGAAACCGTTGGCTTAACGGCGGCGGTAGAGGCCGCCGATGCGGCAATAAAATCGGCGAATGTCGAACTGGTCGGATACGAGCTGACGAAGGGCGGCGGGCTGGTGACCATCAAATTAACCGGTGAGGTTGGCGCCATGAACGCCGCCGTGTCCGCCGGGGTTGCCGCCGCCAGCCGGGTCGGGCAGGTCTACGCCTGGAAAGTGATTGCGCGTACCGCTGCCGGGATCGACACTCTGATTGCCTCATCGCAAACGTGCGGCGTGCTTCCTGAACCAGCAGCGCCTGTCGCCGAATGCCTCCCGGCGGCAGAGAACGGCCCTGATGCGAGGATTGCGGTGGTCAATGTTGCCTCTTGCGCAGAGGTCGCCTCCTGCCTGGCCTTCGAGGAGAGCCCGGAGGTTGCGTCGACAGAATCACCCGCGGCGGAGAGTGACCCGGCGCTGGTTCAGCCGGTGGGTAAAGAGGCTGAACCTCAGCCTGCACCCGCGGCGCAGACGAGCCCGGAGGAGAAAAAAACGGCGCGAACCCGGGCGAAAAACCCCCGGCGCTAACCTCCATCGTTTCAGTTGAGCCACCTGCGGGTGGCTTTTTTGTCGTTGCGCATCAGGAAAACGGTGGCGAGAGGGGGCGAGTAGTGTTTGAACCATCGGAATTAAGCGTCGCATGGCGCCAGGGGAGAGGGGGCGGAGCTGAAAAGGGGGGAGCACTCCGCAGCGCGTTGCGGAGTGCCGGCGCGTCAGGTTAATCATGACAGCGGATGATTCGCCGTCTCCCCGGCGGCTTTGGCGGCAGGGAGGTTGCGCCCGATACCGAAGCGATAGATAGCCGCGCCGAGGATCCCGCCGATGACCGGCGCAATCAAAGGCACGAGGAAGTAGGGGAGTTCTCTGCCGCCGGTCATGGCAACGGAGCCCCAGCCGTTCAGAAAGGTAAACAGTTTTGGGCCAAAATCACGAGCCGGGTTCATGGCAAATCCGGTTAGCGGCGCGGTCGCCGCACCGATGACCGCCACCAGCAGGCCAATCAGCAGCGGTGCCAGCGGCCCTTTCGGCACGCCGTTGCCATCGTCGGTCAGCGCCATGATCAAGCCAATCAGCATCGAGGTAATGACAATTTCCACCAGCGCCGCAAGCCAGACGCTGATGCTGGCCGCCGGATAGGTCGAAAAGATGCTGGCCAGATACAGGCTGTCCTGACTGCCGCGCACCATCTGGTGGGCCTGTTCATAATCAGCGAACAGATTGTGGTACAGCAGATAGGTCAGGGCGGCGCCGCAAAATGCGCCAGCCATCTGCGCCAGGATATAAGGCGCGACTTTTTTCGCCTCAAAGCGGGCGAACATCCATAACGCGATGGTGACCGCCGGGTTAAGATGAGCCCCGGAAATCCCCGCCGTCAGGTACACCGCCAGCGCAATCCCCAGCCCCCACACAATGCAGATTTCCCAAAGACCGAAGCTGGCGCCAGCCAGTTTTGCCGCACACAGTACGCTGGTGCCGAAAAACAGAAACAATCCGGTCCCCAGAAATTCTGCAATACACTGTCCGGTTACTGATTCACGAGAGTCACTCATAGTTTTTTTCCTGTATTAAGCGATGCGCTATGCCATCTCTTAACGATTGGGGTACAAAGGATAAGAGCGCGAAATCATTTTTTGCGTTGTCAGGATTAGCCGCCGATATGGCAATGAAATCCCATCGATTCAACGAGTTTTTTCAGGTCGGCCATTTTGGCTTCGGAGTGCGAGCCGACATCCCCCATGGGATAAATGCGGCCCAGCAGGGTATATTTATTTTCGCCAAAGGTGTGATAAGGCAGGAGATGAATGGTGTCCACCCCGGACATCAGGCGGGCAAATTCAGCAATGCTGCGAATCTCCTCCGGGCTGTCGTTAACGCCGGGAATCACCGGGATGCGCACAATAACGTGAGTGATAAAGGAGATGCGAATCAGGTTTTCCAGAATCGTACGGTTATCAACACCCGTATTAAGTTGATGAATAGTCGGGTTCACGGCTTTTATATCCGTCAATGCCAGATCGACCCACGGAAAGACCTCCTCAATCACCGCTTTGCGGGTCATTCCCGTCGTTTCCATCGCCGTATGCCAGCCCTTGGCTTTACAGGCTTTCAGAAGCTCGCGGGCAAACTCCGGTTGCGCCAGCGGTTCACCGCCGGAGAGGGTAATCCCGCCGCCGGAGCGCCGAAATAAGTTTTCCTCTTTCTGCAGCTCACGCATCACCTCGCTGACGGTCATGCGTTTGCCTTTCATTTCCAGCGCCTGGGTCGGGCAAACCGCGGTGCATTGGCCGCACTGAATACAGCGTTCGCGGTCGATAAAGAACGGATTGCCAGGGGAGAGCGCCCGCTGTTGACAGACCTCCACGCATTTTCCGCAGCGAATACAGTCGCTTTTTTTATAGATTAACTCGGGCTGCGGGCGCTGAGATTCCGGGTTGCTGCACCACTTGCAGGCCAGCGGACAGCCTTTAAAAAAGGGGATCGTGCGGATGCCGGGGCCATCATGCAGGGAGTAGCGTTGAATATTGAATAACACGCCTTCGGTATCGTATTCGACTCTGTTCATAACATCACTCGTCAAAAAAGCGACCACCGGCAACAGCAAGTCAGCCGCTAAAATCGGGTCTGATAAAGGGCCATACGTCGCCGTATGGCCCTGGCAGGTCAGGCAAAATCAGAATTGCTGTTCGGTACGGCTGATGATGTCATCCTGGACTTCTTTCGCCAGCACCACGAACTGCGCGCTATAGCCCGCAACGCGAACCACCAGGTCCTGGTGCTGCTGCGGATTTTTCTGTGCTTCCAGCAAGGTGTTGCGATCGATAACGTTAAACTGTACGTGCATCCCTTTCTTATCGAAGTAGTTGCGCACCAGACCGCCAAAGTTTCGCAGACCCTTTTCCCCCGCCAGCGAGGAAGGCAGGAATTTCTGGTTGTAGAGCGTGCCGTTCGAAGCGATAAAGTGATCCAGTTTGGCTACCGAGTTGGCGGCGGCGGTCGGGCCGAGGGTATCTTTCCCCTGGCGCGGCGATACGCCGTCGGCAAGCGGTTCTTTCGCCAGGCGACCGTCCGGCAGAGCGCTCACGTCTTTACCAAACAGCACGTTCGCCGACACCGGATAGATACCGGCCTGGAAACGTCCGCCGCGTGGGTTGGTGTACTTCTCCACTTCCTGGCAGTAGATCAGCGCGCACTGGCGGGCGACAAGATCCACGTCGTCGATGTCGTTACCAAAACACGGCGTATTTTCCAGAATATGGCGAATCTCTTCATAACGCGGATTTGCCGCCGACGGGGCCGGACTGGTGCTGGCGAGCTGACGATAGACTTCGTTTTTAATCTCTGCCGGATTCAGCGAACCGTGCCGGTCGATAATGCGTTTGACCACTTCGTAAATATCCTGCTCGCCGAGAGAGGATTTTGCCGCCGCGCTATGCGCGGTGCCGCCGACCGGGTAGCCGAAGTTGGCGTCCAGCGCGCCCTTCAGTTCCTGAAGCGTCAGGCGACGATCTTCAAACACCTGTTTTTGGATGGCGTAGACGGAGTCGCCGGTATCGGCAATGCCGAATGCCTGCGGGCCGGTAAAGTTGTAAATCGCGCCGCCTTCCTGCAGGGATTTACCGCGGCCAATGCAGTCATCCACCAGCGCGGAGAGGAACGGCAGCGGGCAGCGTTCGCCGTGGGCAATGTCGACACTGTTGCACGCCTCGACCAACTGGTGCACAAAGTGCGCCATCTGTTTTTTGAAGGCAGCGAAGAAGTCGTCCATACCGGTGTACTGGGTCATTTCGCCGGTCATCGGCCCCAGTTGTTTGTCTGCCGAGCGGCCGTTATTAAGGGTGATCTCCAGGACCTTCGCGACGTTGAAGAACGCCGCGTCGTGCCAGCCTTCGGTGCGATGCGGCGCCTGCGGCTCCACGCAGCCGATGATGCAGTAGTCGCGGGCGTCATGCAGCGAGACGCCGCGGTTTTGCAGCGCCGGGATGATCACCTCATCGTTGTACATGGCCGGTACGCCAAGCCCCAGACGGACCAGCTCGCAGGCGCGATAGAGAAACTCATCCGGCGTGCCTTGCCAGACGCGAATCGAGAAAGAGGGCTGCGGTAAACGCACGTGGGCCGTGGCTTCCATACACATGTAGGTTAGTGGGTTGGTGGCGTCGCGACCATCTTCCGTCTGACCGCCCACGCACAGGTTCTGGAACACGGCGTAGCCGGCGAAGGCCTGGGCAGAAATCTCATCGCGGGTTTTGTTGATATCGTTAAGCTTGATCCAGCAGCAGTCCACCAGCTCCTGGGCAAATTCGCTGCCGATGGCGGTATCCGCCGCCAGATATGGATACATGTACTGGTCGAAACGACCGGGGGAAATCGAGTGGCCGCTGGATTCAATCTGCAGCATGCTCTGAATAAACCAGAAGGACTGGCAGGCTTCCCAGAAGGTTGTCGCGCCGTATTCCGGCACGCGGGTACAGTTGCTGGCAATCTGTTCCAGCTCGCGCTGGCGGATAGGGTCGCGTTCTTCACGGGCAAGGCGCGAGGCTTCCTGCGCGTAGCGATGGGCGAAGTTGATTGCCGCCTGATAGCTCAGAATAACGGCGTTGTAGAACTGCTCTTTTTTGATGTAATCAGAAGTGCGGCGGTCGAGATTCTCCAGCGCGCGGGTGACTTCATCGATGATCCCGCGAAAGCCGATTTTCAGTACCTTGCCATAGTCGACGCTGACGTGTCCGACACCGCCAAAGAAGTAGTTGCCGACGGTGAAGACGCCGTTGCTCATGCTCTCTTTCGTCCCTTCGGACATATAGGCGGCGGCGAGCGAACTGGTGGTTTTACCCGGCCAGTATTTAAAAGCCTGGTGGAGCTCATCGGCGGTTTTTTTCTCAATAATAAACGGGTCGGCAACACGCTGTGCCATGGTGTCGAACTCATTTTCGACCCACTCATAAGAAAACTCAGGGCAAATTTCTGTTGAACGCGGATTAATCGTGACGGCGCCGACGATTAACTCGTCAGGGCGAATAGTGACCGGCAGTTCGTTAAATATTTTCTCAACGACTTTTGCCCGACGCATAATAGCGGGAAGCTGTTCATTCTCTTTATATGCCTCGGTTGCCAGCACCGCACGTTCAGATTCTACATATGGTTTAGCATGCAGGATCATATTTTTAAGTCTTACTACACGATCGGTCGGATGAGTAAAGCCTTTCTCTAACATACAATAACTCCCGAAATGATATAAGCGTGGGGTATTACCACACCTGAGTTTTTTTACCTGACGGTAGTGCCGGGTACGCTAGCTAATAGTATTGCTGCCGATTAAACTAATAAATTGACGTAATATTTCCGGGTGCGCCATCCAGGTCGTCGCGGTGACAAGATTGCCGTCATGTACCGCCTCGTGGTCCGCGGCGCTCACCCATATGCCGCCAGCCATTTCAACTTCAGGCTTCAAAGTGAAATATCCCGTCAGCGTTTTACCTTTTAATATCCCGGCGGCAACCAGAATTTGTGGTCCATGACATATCGCGGCAATCGGTAGCGAAATATTATTCGCACAGTGGATGATATTTAATACCATCCGGTTGAGGCGTAAATATTCCGGAGCGCGGCCGCCGGCAAGATATATCCCACAATATTCCTGCACTCTGACCTCATCAAAAGAGGCGGTTAAGCGCAACAGGTGGCCAGGCTTTTCGCTATAGGTTTGATCGCCCTCAAAATCATGAATCGCGGTCTTGATATATTCCCCGCTGCGTTTTCCGGGGCACACCACATCCACTCTGAAACCTAACATGCTTAATGCCTGCCACGGCACCATGACTTCATAGTCTTCAGAGAAATCGCCTGCCAGTAGCAAAATTCTTTTCATAAGCGAACTCTCAGAACGTACTGTCATCATCCTCAATAATACGCATGGCTTCATTCACTGCGGCGATCTCGCCGAACAGCGCCAGCGTCGTGATATGCTGCGGACAGCTGCCAAAGATCTCCGATACCGCAACATGTGCGCTTTTACTTGCCAGATCGGCGTAAAAGTACAGATCGGGTACTGGCAACATCATCAACCCGATAGCGTCAATGCGGATGCTTTCCAGCCGGTTGCGAGCTTCCGAAGGCATCCGCCTTTTCAGCATGGCGAGCGTTTCCGCCGTCGGCGCGTTGATAATGCGTTTTTTCATGATCGGGTCAGCCATCCTGCTTCAGTCAACGAATATTGAGCGCTTCAACCATTATGCAACGGCGGTGCCTGGCGTAGGAGCGTGCCGAGGTCAGGCCTTCACCGGTCGGACCGGCGATGGTAAATGTAGAGTGTCCTTCGCCGCCGACGCCTAACCCGGCATACGACGGGCCATTTTTCACAAAAATAGTGGTCTGGATCAGCCGCGCCATTTTGGTCAGTTTATCGACGTTGGTAGAGTGCATCATCGCCGTGTGACGATGACCATGTTCCACCTTCACCGCCAGATCGATCGCTTCATCGACGTTTTCCACTCTGACCACCGGCAAAATCGGCATCATCAGTTCGTGCACCACGAAGGGATGGTCACGCTCGGTTTCAATCAGAATAACTTTGATCTCCTCCGGCACGCTGATACCGATTTGCTGCAGAATGTAGCGCGCATCTTTCCCCACCATTGCGGTACTCGGACCGTTCCCTTTTTCATTCAGCACCAGCGCCTGTAAGCGCTGAATATGTTGCTTGTCGCACAGCAGCCAGGCGCCGCTTTTTTTCATGCAGTGGATGAGATAGTCCGCCACCTCATTGACGACAATGGCCTCTTTTTCCGCCACGCAGGGGAGGTTGTTATCGAAGCTGCAGCCGTTGATGATATCGCGGGCGGCTTTCTCGATATTGGCGGTTTCATCAACAACGACGGGAGGGTTGCCCGCACCGGCGCCAATCGCTTTCTTACCGGACGACATCACGGTTTTGACTATCGCCGGCCCGCCGGTAGCGACCAGCATATTGATACGCGCGTCGCCGATTAAGGCATTGGTGTTGTCAATTGACGGGCTGGCGACCGTGACGACCAGACTGGCGGGGGCGCCAAGCCGGGCCAGCTGTTGATTGATGAGCGTGATGCAGTGTAACGACACCTGACGCGAGCGCGGATGCGGGCTAAAGACCACGGCGTTTCCTGCGGCCAGCATACCGAGGGTATTGTTGATAATGGTCTCGGTCGGATTGGTGGTCGGCGTGATTGAACCAATGACACCATAGGCGGAGTATTCGGTCAGCGTCAGGCCGCCGTCGCCGCTGGTTGCCGCGGTGATGAGATCTTCAACCCCTGGGGTTTTTTGCGCGGCAACGCGGTTTTTCACCATCTTATCGGCATAGTTTCCCATCCCGGTCTCTTCCACCGCCATGGTCGAGAGCGTGTGCAAAATTTTTTCCTGCAGGAAAAACTGGCGAATGCCTTCAACAAAGCGGGCGCGATCCTGCATTGAGCAGTGGCGATACTGGATGTATGCCTGCTGCGCCGCCGCAATCGCGGCATCCATGGTGGCAAACACCCCGTCACCGGCGCTACCGTCGACAGCGGTTGCGGTCTGGCTTGCCAGTACGCTGGCGACAATCGCGTCGATGCTGCCGCGATCGAGCGGTGTGGTGGCTGCCGGCGCGTGCTGTTCGGGCGCTGGTGCCGTCGTTTTGGTATATTTACTCAGCACGCGGGAGACGGCCTGAGTAATATCAAGATCGTTCATGCTGTATCTTCCTTACTTCGCTTCGCTCGTGGGGGCCACCATCAAATGTACGGCGTCGTGGTCGATTTGATGGGCGCCGGATCGAGCGTCGCCAGCAGCTGTTTCCCGACGTCTCTGGCGGCGATGACCGCCTGGCGTACCGCGCCGGAATCACCGGCGAACGTGAAGATCACTTCGTTACTGAAGCTGGTGCCGTGCGCCGGACTGGCGTAACCCACCGGTTCGATGACGGCGGCTTTTGCCGCGGCGTCGGCGACCACTACGCCAATCGCCGCCGGGGAAGCGCAGGTCAGGCCGAAAGATTTACCCAGCGGGGCGCCGAAGGCTTTATTGAGCGCGCTGCTGGCGCGGGCGGTGTACTGGAACTCCAGATGACCGGCCGGGGAGCCATAAACATCGCCCATGGTGCGTTGAATTTCGCCCAGCGCGACTTCAACCGCGCGGCGCACATCGGAGACATCGGCGGCGCCGAAAATGATCAGGCAACCATGCCCGCCGCCGCCCTCGGTATCGCGAGCCAGCTCGATGGAGAGAATTTCACTGTTGGTGGCTTTAATGGCCTCATCCGCGGCAAATATATGCGGTCCGGCCCCGGTCCGGGCGCCAAGAATACCGATGGAGCGATATTTCTTGTCGATATTCATGACTTCATGTAATTGATGATCAACATTGGCAATAACTAATCCAATGGTATGCCCAAGGGCCGTGCCGACAAATTCAGTTAAACCGCAACCGATAAAGCTGGCCAGCGTTTTATTATTTGCGCGATCATCAGTCTGTTTGTGCATTACTTCAGATATAATCTGCTCAACAAGATTATCTCTCATGGTCGGTATCCTCTGGCTTTATTAACTGACAGCTTTCGGCAGGATTTTTTCCACTTCAATATGTGGGCGCGGAATCACATGTACGGAGACCAGTTCACCGACTTTACCTGCCGCCGCTGAGCCGGCGTCCGTTGCCGCTTTGACTGCGCCGACGTCGCCGCGAACCATCACGGTAACCAAACCGGAACCAATTTTTTCATAACCCACCAGCGTGACGTTAGCGGATTTCACCATGGTATCTGCGGCTTCGATTGCGGAAACCAGACCTTTTGTTTCAACCATACCTAATGCTTCTTGTTGCATAACGACCTCAATATTTCCAGGTGAGAGTAAAAGCAAGTTATGAATTAACCGACGAAGGTTGAGTTCATAGACTTAATAAATTCATGCACTACGATGTTATGGTGCCAGAGACAAAATGTTTTGCCCGGCAGAGAGACTTTCTTGTTTTCCCGTTTTCAGCTGGACAATAAAATCCTCCCCGAATGACTACCTTGAGGACGCGCTCAGGCGGCCCCTTCCAGCAAAGGGGCAAGCGCAGCCGCATCTTCGGCAATCATCCGCTCTTCATTGGTGGCAATAACCGCCACAAGCGGTGAGCCGGGGAGTGAGATAATGCCCTCCCGGCCGGCGACCATTTGCGCATTGCGCGCGGTGTCGAGCTGCACGCCAAATATTGCCAGCCGTTCGGCGGTAAGCTCCCGGACCAGCGCCGAGTTCTCCCCGATGCCGCCGGTAAAGATCAGCGCATCAAAGCGATGCAGCGAAGCGAGATGGGCGCCAAGGTGGCGGGCCAGTCGGTGTACCATGACATCAATCGCGAGAGTGGCCCGGGGATCGCCGTGGCTGCGCGCCTCTTGCAGGGTGCGGCAATCGCTGGACAGACCCGACAGACCGAACAATCCCGCCTCGCTATTGACCATCTTGTAAAGTGATTCAATCGTCTGTCCGGTACAGCGGGCAATATAGGCCGCGGCGCCAAAATCCAGATCGCCGCAGCGCGTGCCCATCACCAGCCCTTCAAGCGGCGTCATGCCCATCGAGGTGTCGACGCTCTGCCCGTTTTTCACCGCGCAGACCGACGAGCCATTGCCGAGATGGGCAATCAGTATGCCGTGGTTGGCGGGGTTGAGGCCCAGACGTGCGACGGCTTCAGCGGCGATAAAGCGATGGGAGGTGCCATGAAAGCCATAACGTCGGACCTGATGCTGGTGTAAATACTCCAGCGGGATGGCGTAGGTATAGGCTGCCGGCGGTAGCGTCTGATGAAAGGCGGTATCAAACACCGCCACCTGCGGCAGCTCGGGTAACAGCGCCATGGCGGCTTCAATGCCAATCAGGTTGGCGGGATTGTGCAGCGGGGCCAGCGCCGATAATTCCCGGATACGCTCGATAACCTGCGCCGTAAGCCGCACAGAATGTTTGAAGTCATTCCCGCCGTGCGCCACCCGATGACCGATGGCGCACACCTGCGGCAGCAGCGCCTGCCCGGCGAGCCGGGCGAACAGCGCCTTTAGCGCACAGGTATGGCTGCCGCCGTTAAGCCATCCGCTGGTTTTATTCCCTTGCGCATCGTTGAACGTGATGCAGGCGTCGCGAAGCCCCAGCTTTTCGGCCAGCCCGCAGAGCACCGGGGTCTCCTGGTGGCGCGGGATGACGGAAAACTTGAGGGAAGATGAACCACAGTTAATAACCAGAACCAGTGATGCTGACGACATGATGACCCCTGTCTGTATCCGTTTTCTTTAGAGAGACTCATTGCATGGTGTGAGCGAAAAACGCTCGCGGCTGAAGCGCGCCAGAGTCTGCGTAGCGATCGCAATATCTTCCTCGACGCTCCCGCCGCTGATGCCGATAGCGCCGAGCAGCACGCCGGCGCACCAGCAGGGCAGACCGCCGCCAAAGCAGCAAAGACCTTGCGTATGCGACAAGCTATACAGGCTGGCGCCAGGCAATACGTCGGCCGCGAGCCTGTGGGTCGGCATCCTGAGCGCCACGGCGGTCCAGGCCTTTTGCGTGGCCAGCGTATGGCTGATAAGCAGGGCGTTATCCTGACTAAAGAAGTAGCGCTGCAGACCGTGGGCATCCACCAGGCTAAAAACAATGGGCACCTTCGCGCTGTTCGCCGCATCGATGGCATAGTGCGCCAGCGATGCCGCATCCGTCAGCGTCAGCGAGGCCGGAAGCGGCGCTAACTGACGCGCAATGGCATCGTTGATACGGCGATCCAGTTCAGCATTCAACGTGGTGTGCATACTTTCCTCCGTGGCGCTTACTGGCCGTTAAGATCGAGCGAGTCGACAATGCCGACTACGGCAGCATCAATCACCGAGTGTTCTTTGCTGGTGGTCATCCGCGCGGAGCTACCGGTGGTGACGATGACCGTTTCCCCGTTTCCGGCGCCGACAAAGTCGACGGCGACCTGTGCCGTGCCGGTGGGCTGATAGTGTTCATCCAGGCGGGCGACAATCAGCAGCTTTGCACCATTGAGCGAAGCATGCTTGGTCGTCGACACCAGGGCTCCGGTTACTTTTGCCAGATACATATTTCCTCCTGGTGACCCTGCACCATGACAATACCGCGGTCGCGAATTTCATCGCGAGCGGCGGGAGTGATGAGCGTCCGCGGTCCAACGGACAGTACCGCGCCTGTGGGGTGCTGGCGCACATCGCTGAGGGTGATCAGCGGCTTACCGACGCGCGTTGCCCGCCTCTGTGCCGGGTTCGCCGTGGGGTGGCCGATAATCGTGATGCCATACTCCCCGAGGGTGGCGACGTAACGGGTCAGCCGTGCCTGCAATGCCGGGGGGAGCTGGCTGGCGGCGGTGTCCCGGCATTCGGCATTGAGCGTGACGATGATGGGGATGTTCAGACTCAGGGCGTGAAAAGCCCAACGGCACACCCGGTTATCGCGTATACCTAAGGCGATTTTGCTCAGGCTGTTAGTGGACAACGCGGGCAGATACAGGCCGCTGAACGCATCTTCTGCCTTGCAGGGATCCCGGTCGTCGCACAGCGCCTCAACATCGCGATGCGCCAGAGCCTCCAGGCAGGTGGAGTGCAACGACGCCTGGATGGCGCTATGGGAAAAGGTCATCACCAGCAGATAGCCGCAGGCGTTCAGCGCTGTCAGACAATCCAGCGTCGCCGGGAGCGTGGCGAGATCCTCCCCGCTTAATACCACGCGCACAACCTTGCCGTGGGCTTGCAGGCGCCGCCGACGTTGAGCCAGCAGGTCGGCAATGAGGCGGTCGAGCCGGTGTGAGAGTCGCTGTGCATCCATCGTTGTTCTCCTCAGCGGCTGCGCATGGCGATGCCAGGCGGCGTCACCAGCCTGGCGGTCAGGAAATCCACCACCACGCCGTCTTTCACCGCCCGTGAAGGATGGCTGATGCCGGCGACGGGGTTATCGTTTTCATCCAGCACAACCATGGCGATATTGGCGGTGCCCGGATCGACACCCACTTTTAGCGCGCCAGACCAGGCGCGGAATCCGTCCTGGCTGACCAGCTCCGCCAATGCATTCAGTCGCCGGGTTGCTGTGCTGTCAGTCATGGCGGCGTTCCACAAACGCGCGCTGGACGCAATCGCCGTTACGCAAGCCAAAACCGTTGGCCTCTTCAACATCAACATGCATTTCCAGCACCGCGTCCGCACTTACCCGAACCACCACGTGGCTGAGAATGCCGCCGCGATAGCCGTCGATACGCACGTCAATTTCCATGCCGTCGCGCAGGGCGTGGCGTTCGGCATCGGCGGGCGAAATATGAATATGGCGCCAGGCGACAATCGCACCATCCGTTTTGCTGACCCGCCCGCGCGGGCCGATAATCTCGATCCCCGGCGAGTCCTGTAGGTCGCCGGACATTCTCAATGGCGCCTTGACACCGAGGACAAAGCTGTCGGCGACGGAGATTTCAACCTGGGTGGCGCTGCGCAGCGGGCCAAGGACACGTACTCTGGTGAGTTCCCCTTTTGGTCCGCGCAGAGTCACCGTCTCTTCGGCGGCATACTGGCCCGGCTGTTTTACCGCTTTCATGCGGGTGAGGGCGGCGCCATAGCCAAACAGGATGTCCATATCTTCCCGGCTCAGATGAACGTGGCGGTTAGAGATACCAACGGGGATGCGCAAGGTCTGCGCGGCGCAGGGGGAACCGGTCACCGCCCCGGCGCCACGGGACCTGAGCTCCTGAAGAATTTCCCGGGCGATTAATTCGGCTTGCTGCTGGGTGTCATTCATAGCGTCAACAACCTGAAAGTGATGAAAAGAGCGATACAAGCATATTCAGTCCCGCGTTGGCCTTTTTGCGGTTGCGCAGGACTTTTTTGACGCTCCGCCGGTCACAGGACAATCTTGTCCAGATTTAGCCGGCGATAGCGGTCAGCAAGTGGTCTACATCAGCGGCGCGGGGCTGGCAGGGATTGGTTTGCGTGCAGCCATCCTCTAAAGTTGCCGCGATCAGCGCCTGGCGCAGGGATTCCACCGCCGCCCGCTCTTTTCCCAGCGCCTGCAGCGTTGGTGGAATACCAAAATGATGATTGATATCGCGAATGCTGCCGATCAGCGCGCGCAGGGTTTGTTCCGGCGTTGCCGCCCGGATGCCCATAATGGCGGCGCATTTCAGGTATCTCATCCGTGCGTGCGGGGCGTGGCGGGCATTGTGTTCAATAACTAAGGGCAGCAGCATGGCGTTAATCTTGCCGTGCGGGATATGCAACATTCCGCCGATAGCGTGCGCCATGCCGTGCACTAATCCCAATCCTGCCGAATTAAACGCCATACCGGCCATGCAAGAGGCGTTGTGCATATGGCCCCGGGCCGCAAGATTATTCTCATCGCTAAAAACGTCGGGCAGGTGTTGCCAGACCAGCGCAATGGCTTTCTCGGCGAGCGCGTCGCTAAAATCATTGGCCCCCGTCGACACCAGCGCCTCAATGGCATGGGTCAGGACATCCATGCCTGTATCCACGGCGACCTGGCGCGGTACGGAGAGAACCAGGTTGGGATCGAGGATGGCGCAGTCCGGGATCAGTTCCTCGGCAATCAGCGGATATTTTCGGCCGTTTTGCGGATCGGAGATGATGGCGTAGGCGGTGACCTCTGAACCGGAACCGCTGGTGGTAGGAATGGCGATAAGCTCTATGGCGTGGTCGGGGAGGAACTCTTCCAGCGTAACCTTGATCCCTTTAGCGGCATCCAGAGAAGAGCCGCCGCCCAGCGCGATAATGACGTCCGGTTTAAAACGTTTAAATTGTGCGGCCCCGGTATGCAGGATCTCAACGCTCGGGTCGGGTTTCACCTCGCTGAAAATAGAGACGCAGGCTTGCGGCATTTCATTAATCAGGTCGCGTGTTTTACCGGAGGTCACCATAAAGCCGTCGGTCACAATCGCCACCTTTTTATGGTTCAGCCGACGTAAGGTTTGAATCGCGTTTTCACCAAAATAGACGTCAGGAAGAGAAAAGAAATAGCTCGCCATCTTTCGATTACCTTATCCGTTAAGCGGATTGCGGGGAGGCAAATGCCGGATGTAATAAGAGAGCGTATTGTGTCACGGGGACGAGACGAAGCCGCTGGCAATGCTTGTGCAGCGCGAGGATTAAGTTGCGGTTGTCGGTTATGGCGGACAAAAAAGTGCAGGGGGTGGCGTCGGTTTTTCTCTTATCCGGCCATCAGCGACCGTCATCCTCTGCTGGTGAATAATATTCACCGGCTCATGCCAGTCTGCGGGCATAGCGGCAGCGAATGCGGGCGCCTATCATCCCTGAAACCCCTGGAGAACTGGAGAAAAGATGAGAAAGTCCGCAGATATTGTATTCCCCGCCGCACGCCAGGCGCTGTATGAGCAAAACCGTTACTCTCCGGCCATTAAATCCGGCGATTTTCTGTTTGTTTCCGGCCAGGTGGGGAGCCGGGAGGATGGTTCAGCGGAACCCGGACTGGAGCAGGAGATCCGCCGGGCATTTGATAATCTTAATGCGGTGCTGGCCGCCGCAGACTGTACGTTTGCCGATGTGGTTGATGTCACCGTGTATCTGGTCGATGCGCCATCGACTATCGACGCGGTCTGGAAGGTGTTGCCGGAATACTGGGGAGAAGCCCCCTGGCCGACGCTAACCGGCGTCGGCGTCACCTGGCTATATGGCTTCCGTTTTGAAATCAAGGTCACCGCCCGTTTGCCCTCGCGGCAATGAGCATCGTCCCCGTTCTTTCATGAGATCGATCAGCGCGCGCAGGCTGGCGGGCATATGTCGGTTGGCCGGAAACCAGAGGCACAAACCCGGAATCGGGGGGCACCATGGCTCCAGCACGCTGACCAGTCGGCCATCCGCCAGCGCGGCGTGGGCGTGTACGTCCGCGACATAAGCGATCCCCAGACCTTTTATCGCCGCATCCACCATCAGCGGCGAACTGTTTAGGGTCAGCGTTCCCGGCACATCCAGCTGGATGCTTTGACCGTGGCGGGAAAACTCCCAGCGGTAGCGTTTACCGCTGGGTAAACGCTGGCGAATGCACTGATGGCGGGCCAGATCGTCCGGGCTTGCCGGAGCAGGGTGCCGGGTCAGGTACGACGGCGATGCCACCGCCAGAAAACGCACATCTTCGCCAAAACGTACAGCCACCATATCCGCAGGGACATCTTCCGCCAGTCGGATCCCCGCATCAAAGCCCTCGGCGACGATATCTACCAGCCGACCATCCACGACCAGATCCAGCGACACTCCGGGATAGCGCGCCATATAGTCCGGCACCATTGTCTGCAGCAGCAGATGAATAGCTTCTTCCCCGCCATTAATACGCAGCGTGCCCACGACCTGTCCCTGGGTATCGGCGATCTCTTCCAGCGCTTGCTCCAGCCCGCTCAGGTGCGGCGCAATGCGCCGCAGCAGCGTTTCTCCTGCCTCGGTCAATGCCACGCTGCGCGTGGTGCGATGCAGCAGGCGAACGCCCAGACGCGCTTCCAGTCCGCGGATAGCATGGCTTAGCGTGGAACGCGTGACGCCGGAAAAATCCGCAGCGCGCCGAAAGCTACGCTGTTCCGCGACGGCAATAAAGGCTTTCAGATCGGAAAGCGTCGGGGGTTTGACTGGTGATTTCATTTCACCCCTGTATGTCATTTGGTGAGTTTGATCATGCTAATCATCATGCCATAGCCTGCGTCGGTGAGTGAATGACGTTTCTGGAGAATAGCGATGAGCCGCAAAATCAACCGGCCCCGAACACCTGTTGGCGAGGCTCGCCGCGGACGTGGATTATTATCTGCGTGGCGATGCGTATTTTGATGGATATTGCGCTATGTGGAAAAATAACTGTTGAATTAACCTTTCATATATAAAGCGTTGTCATCGATGTATATATGAAGAATGATAACTATTCTCTGTTATTTTTAATATGTCGAATGTGTTGAATAACATCGCAGTGGCGGCTATCAACATATCGCTTATCAAGCGTCAACCTTCTGCTGTTGAACGACGATTTTTCATTCTGGTGTCAATCTTTTTATTGGCTTTCGTTTATGCGCAGTTTATATTTATCCCGTTAGTATCAAAATATGCTATCGGTATATGTTAAATTGGCGTAATTTTTATACGTACACTTAATGAATACATATTACGCCTAAGCAAATAGGGTTTTGTTAGCGGATTATAGAACGCTTTAGTCCAACGGAAAAAGGCTAAATTTAGCTGGGTGACGATGATAAAGCTTCATGGAAACCCAACAGGGATAGTGCTTACGCCCTGTTCAAATAGTTGTGTCAGATGTCATTAATTAAAAATATAAGCAGTTTATTTTGCAGTTTTGTGATGTTTTAGATAGAAAGGCAAGGATAATCAAATGAAAGTATTACTTATTTCTATAACGGCTATAATGTTGTTTTCCTGTAGTAGTATGGTTTTTGCTCAGTCTGGCCAGGGCGCAAAGAGTCTCGGGAATAAGAGTAGCAGACTGGATAGACCTGTCGCCATTATTGTACCGGCCGAAGGACATCTCGCCGACGATAGCGGGAAGTTGTACAAAAGCATTGCACTGGAATGCATTAGCGGTAAACCTGATGGTATCTCTTATGGATCGCCCGACAATCATCTTAACGTGGCCGTTAACTCGCCGGTAAATATTGATGTTTCCGTCGATAAACATACGCCTGTTCGTTTCTCAGCGATCAGAAAGGAAAATAAATCTTTTCCTGATGGCATGATGAGTCGTGCGGATGATACTCATAATACGCTTGTCTTAATACACAACCTCGAAAGCGTAAAAAATATCATACAGGTGCATGTCACCAATCCAGTCAATGGTAAAACGGAAGCATTTACACTGAAACCGAAAGGTATGAAAGGGTAAGCGCCCCATCTGCGACGTCTTGTGAAAATTGTCCTGTCTGGCAACAATCGCGCCCATCTATTTTGATGGACACGAACGATGAATTCCCAGACAACAAAAGATATTCCCTGCTTCCGTTCTTATTTGCCTGATGCCCTGCGTTTAAGATTTGAAGATAAACTGACCATCCGGGCCATCGCTCAGCGCCTCGGTCTCAGTCATTCCACAATACATACGCTTTTTCAGCGCTTTATTGCATCCGGTATCGCATGGCCATTGCCCGATTCAGTCTCATTCGCTCAGCTTGACGCCATCCTTTATGCCAACAGAAAAAATGAATCCACTCGCCCTGAAATCAGCGAGGAAAAATGGCGAAAAGAACGGCGAGCCAGCTACAGCCGTGAATTTAAGGTCAGTCTGGCTAAGCAGGCATTACAACCCGGTGCTGTTGTTGCCCGGATCGCCAGAGAGCACGATATCAATGATAACCTGCTGTTTAAATGGAAAAGCCAGTACGAGGACGGCTTACTGAGCGATGATGATATACAGGAATGCATGCCTGTCCCGGTGGCACTGACTGATACGCCAGAGCCGATCAGACCAGTTACAAATCCCTTCTGGCGTAACAAGCCTGATGAGTGCCCTGAGTGCGATCCCGAAAACGTCCCACGGTGCGAGCTGCATCTTAAATCAGGTGTGGTAAAACTGTTTGACCCTCTCACTCCGGAACTGTTACGGGCGCTAATCCGCGAAATGAAAGGCGGTGCCCGATGATAACTCTGCCAACCGGTACCAGAATCTGGATCATCGCTGGCGTCACAGATATGCGTTGTGGCTTCAACGGGCTGGCTTCGAAGGTGCAGAATACGCTGAAAGATGACCCGTTCTCCGGGCATATCTTCGTCTTCCGGGGCCGCAGTGGCAAAATGGTGAAAATACTGTGGGCCGATCGTGACGGGTTGTGCCTGTTCGCCAAACGCCTCGAGCAGGGCCGCTTCGTGTGGCCGGTGACCCGCGACGGGAAAGTGCATCTGACACCCGCCCAGTTGTCCATGCTTCTGGAGGGGATCGCGTGGCAACATCCAAAACGGACGGAACGGCCTGGTATACGGATATAACCCGTGATAAAACAGGGGAATGAACAACACACTCCCCGACGACATCGAGCAACTGAAGGCCCTGCTGATCGCACAGCAGGCGGTTATCGTCCGTCTGTCCGGTGAAATAACCGGCTATGCCCGCGAGATCGACTCACTCAGGGCGCTGGTCGCTAAACTGCAGAGAATGTTGTTCGGCCGCAGCAGCGAGAAAAACCGCGAGAAGATAGAAAAGAAGATCGCGCAGGCAGAAAAGCGCATAACCGAGCTCCAGAACAGGCTTGGCGAGGCGCAGTCGCAACTCACCTCAATGGCCGGAGATACGGGATCAAAAACATCAGACACTCCCGCCCGCAAAGCGCTTCCGGTAACACTCCCCCGTGACAGGCGGGTTATCTCCCCGGCAGAAACCGAATGCCCGGTCTGCAGCGGCAAACTAAAACCGCTGGGGGAAAGCATCTCTGAACAGCTGGATATCATCAACACTGCGTTCAGGGTAATCGAAACGGTCCGCCCAAAACTGGCCTGCAGTCGGTGCGACTGCATCGTGCAGGCACCACTGCCACCAAAACCCATCGAGCGCAGTTACGCCAGTCCGGCTCTGCTGGCACGCATTATCATGGCGAAGTTCGCTGAACACCTGCCGCTGTATCGTCAGTCGGAAATCTACGCCCGGCAGGGCGTGGAGCTGAGCCGCAATACGATGGGGCGCTGGGTTGACATTATGGGAGAACAACTTCGTCCGCTGTATGATGAACTGAACCACTATGTGCTGATGCCGGGTAAAGTGCATGCAGACGACACGCCGGTGAGTGTACTGGAGCCTGGTCAGGGTAAAACCCGTACCGGGCGGCTGTGGGTCTATGTTCGTGACGATCGTAACGCCGGCTCAACCATGCCGGCTGCCGTGTGGTTCTCCTACTCTCCCGACCGCAAAGGTATCCATCCACAGCAACATCTGGCGGACTACAGTGGTATCCTGCAGGCCGATGCCTACGCGGGTTACAACGCTCTTTATGAAAGCGGGCGGGTAACCGAAGCGGCCTGTATGGCACATGCCCGACGCAAGCTCCACGATGTTCACGTTCGCCATCCAACGGCGGTAACAGCAGAGGCGCTGAACCGTATCGGGGCGCTGTACGCCATCGAATCGGAGATCCGCGGTAGTCCGGCAGAAGAGCGACTGACAGCCAGGAAAGCCAGAAGTGTTCCGCTGATGCAGTCGCTGTACGACTGGATACAACAGCAGATGGGCACGCTGTCGCGTCACTCAGATACGGCGAAAGCGTTCGCATACCTGCTGAAACAATGGGATGCACTGAACGAATACTGCCGCAATGGCTGGGTGGAGATCGACAATAATCTGTGCGAAAACGCACTTCGAGTGGTGGCGCTGGGACGGCGTAACTACATGTTCTTCGGCTCTGATAGTGGTGGTGACAGTGCGGCAGTGATGTACAGCCTGCTCGGAAGCTGCAAACTCAACGGCATCGAGCCGGAGGCCTGGCTGCACCACGTGATCAGTGTCATCAATACCTGGCCTGCCAACCGCGTGAAAGATCTGTTGCCCTGGAACGTCACCCTCTCTGTAAACTAATTTTTACCCCACGTCCTTCACGAGGCGCTTACATGAAAGGAATGATTAAAGAATTTCATTCATTTTGTGAATTCAGATAGCGCCCGCCGCCACAGTCACCTGGGCGGCGTCAGTCCGGAGGCCTTTGAACAGGCCTCGTCGTGAAGACAGGAAATGTCCACGGTTGTGGGCCGTCCATAAAACAGGGTATGTCTGGCTGATTCAACAATCTTCAACGATAAGATAGACAGCATTTAACGGTCCGTGCACGCCGACAACCTTAATCAACTCGATATCTGCTGTCGAACTTGGCCCGGCAATAAGATTAATACAGGATGGTAATGCCTCTCCTGATTGCACATGATTGCGTAAAGCCTGAGCCAGTTGCGTCACACCCGGCAGTAACCGACTTTTATACAGGACAAATATCGTTGTCGTCGGGAGCAGGCTAATAGCCCGACCCTGTAAAGCCGAGGAAAAGAGCACTACACCGCCAGTTTCACACAGACCATACCTGGCATAGACCACACCGATGTTGGCCTCTGAAGCTTTACGCAGGTTATCTTCCTTGTCTGACGGCTCCCAGTACGTTGTCTGAAATTTATCCTGCAGATGAGTCGTGATACCGGTGCCTTTGAGTCGCGCATCGCCGCTAATCAGTAACGGACCGCCGCCATAATGTTGGCACAGGCGTTCAGCCACCAGGGGAACGGTCGCCAGCGGGGCCACTTCACAGTGGGCTTGCATCACTTTTGTTGCGTATTCGACAAAACTTTCGCAGGGATGCTGCTGAATGTGTCCGGCAACCCGGCTTTTAAGCGGAGGCTGTCCGTTAAACGGGAGCGGTTCAGGAACCAGGCGCGGTTCACGACTCAGTTTCCCGGCCAGTTTTTGCAGAAAAGCATCACGGTTTTCCATTATGCCTTTTCTCCTTTTTTGCTCTGTCGTTGATGTTTTTTAAACCAGCTGCGGAAGCTTTCACCGTCAGCGTCAGGCAGATCCCGTGCTTCACTCCATTTACCGATGGCAGAGATATTTATAGGCAACTTACCGTTACGGATCATCATCTTCGCTGTGCGTGCACCCGCCACCATACCGATCTTCCACAATCCGTGATGACGGTTGGCATAGTTGAAGAGCTTAACCGTGCCCCTTTCCATTGAGGGGGTCATCCCGCTTTCAGCCAGTGTGCGCCGGTGCTGAAGGATCAGTGATGACAGGGGGATACGTACTGGGCAGACATCATCGCAGGCGGTGCACAGCGAGCAGGCATATGGCAGGTTTTTGAAGTCCTCGTAGCCACCGAGTAGGGGTGTCAGGACGGCGCCAACCGGGCCGGGGTAAATTGACCCGTATCCGTGGCCACCGATATGACGGTAAGCCGGGCAGGTATTCATGCAGGCACCGCAGCGAATACACCGCAAAATGTCCTGGAAGGGCGATCCCAGTATCTGTGACCGACCGTTATCGATGATCACCAGATGGAATTCTTCCGGTCCGTCGCTCTCCATGCTGTTTTTGGGGCCTGTCAGCCAGGTGTTATAACCGGTGAGGCGCGCACCGACAGCGCTACGCGCCAGCATGGTCAGTATGGTATCCAGTTCATTGAATGTGGGCACGATACGTTCCATACCCATAACGGCAATATGTGTTTTGGGTACGGTAGTACAAAGACGGGCGTTGCCTTCATTACTCACCAGGCTGACCGTCCCGGTCTCCGCGACAGCAAAGTTACAGCCAGTGATGCCAATATCCGCACTGAGGAAGTCGGCGCGGATCTTCTGACGAATAAACTGGGTCATCGCTTCTGGCGTTTCGGGGCCCTCGTAGCCCATTTTTTCCTGCAAAATGCGCTGGATCTGATGGCGATCCCTGTGGATGGCAGGCACAACGACATGGGAGGGCGCGTCTTTGGCCAGTTGCAGAATATATTCACCGAGATCTGTTTCGATAACCTCAATACCGGCGGCCTCCAGCACGACATTCATGCCGATTTCTTCGGTCACCATCGACTTGGATTTGACGACTTTGCGGGCCTGTTTCTCTTTGGCAATCTGCAAAATATAGCGGGTCGCATCTTCTCGCGTATCGGCGAAAAACACTTTACCGCCGTTAGCGGCGATCTTTTCGCTGAGTTGATAAAGATACGCATCAAGGTTATTGAGAACATGAGCCCGAATGTCAGCGGCACGGGAGCGCCAGTCATCCCAGTGTTCCAGTTCATCAATCACGATTTGCCGATTATGGCCAATGCGATCCTGCGCATTGGCGACGGCAATACGCATAACAGAATCGTCAATTTGATGTTGTATCCGCTCGTAGAAGGGGACATTGCTGGTTTTAAGAGACATACTATTTCCTTATCGGCTCATCAGAACATCAGCGATATGGAGTACCTGGACGTTGTAGTCTTCGCGTTGCAGACGTCCACCGATATTGAGTAAACAACTGGCATCCGCGCCGATCAAATAATCGGGACGGGCATCCATGATGTGTGCGACCTTTTCCTTCACCATCTCACCGGAGATCTCCGCCATTTTGACGGAAAAGGTGCCACCAAAACCGCAGCAGGTTTCCTGGGCATTGAAGGGGATAATCTCCAGGTCCCGGACTTCGCGCAGCAGCATCATTGGTTCATCACGTACACCCAGTTTGCGAAACAGGCTGCACGAAGGGTGGTAGACGGCACGGCCTGGTAGACGGGCACCCACGTCCGTCACGCCAAGCTGGTGAACGATAAATGAGGTCAGATCAACCATTCTGCTGGCCACTTTTGCGGCGCGTAGTGCCCATTCTGGTTCATTAACCAGCCAGTCAGGATAATGGCGAATGGCATTCATGCAGGAGCCCGCAGGTGAGACAATCGGATAGTCATTCTCTTCAAACGCCACGATTTGTGCTTTCATACCGGGCACGGCATCGTTGATATAGCCGCTGTTGATCGCGGGTTGCCCGCAGCAACTCTGTTTTTCGGGAAATGTAATGTTACAGCCGAGTTGTTCAAGCAATAGCACACTATTTCGGGACATACGCGATTTGATCGCGTCGCCGATGCAGGTAACAAAAAAATTAACGTTCATATTATTTAGCTTCCAGCAGAGATAATTGTATATTTTTGTTTTCATTCAACGGCAGGGTCGTGCTGTTGGTATATTCGTCTTTCGTGTCAGCGAGCGACGCAAAGGCCGCCCGTCACTCCGTGGCTAAAAGGACCTGCCAGAGCTGAATGTTTCTGGCCCGAAAAGCCCCTGCACAGGCGGTGAGGTAGTAGTTAAACATACGGCAAAATTCGGGTGAGTAGTTATCTGATAACTGTGACCAGGCATCGTTAAAACGGCTATACCAGGCCATCAGAGTTTTATCGTAATCGGCGCCAAAATTGTGCCAGTCCTCCATCACAAAATAAGGTTCACTGGTATCGGCGATATTTTTTACGGAGGGCAGAAAACCGTTCGGAAAAATATATTTATTGATCCAGGGATCGACATTGTGCTGGGTTTGATTTGAACCAATGGTATGCAGTAAAAAAAGGCCATCAGGTTTGAGGCAACGATCCACTGCTTTAAAATAGGTGGCATAATTTTTAGGACCAACGTGCTCGAACATCCCGACAGAGACGATGCGGTCATATTGCTTTTGCAGGTCGTGGTAATCCTGAAGCAGGATAGTGATATCCATACCGGCCTTGCGGGCGTCGGCATACGCTTTTTGTTCCGCGGAAATGGTGATGCCGTCGACTTTTACGCCATAATGTTGAGCGGCATATTGAGCCAGTCCACCCCAACCGCAGCCAATATCCAGTAACGTCATGCCCGGCTTAAGCTGCAGTTTTTCGCAAATCAGCGCCAGCTTATTCTCCTGAGCCTGATACAAGTCTTGTGTGTTTTTCCAGTAACCGCAGGAATATTGCATCTGCGGATCGAGCATACGGCTAAACAGATCGTTGCCGAGATTGTAGTGCACCTCACCAACCTGCCAGGCCCGTTTGCGGGACTGAGGATTGGTCAGCCGGGCAAATGCAATACGAAGAAGATCGGCAAGATTAGCTGGACGCTGCTTGTCCAGTTCGGCTCGCAACAGCTTTTCAAAGAAGGTGTCAAGACGCTTACAGTCCCACCAGCCTTCCATATAGCTTTCGCCAAGGCCGAGAGAGCCTTGCTGTAATACGCGTCTGAAAAAACGTGTGTCATGGACTCGGATATCCCAGGGGGCGGTACCATTAATCATAATGCCGGCCTGCGATAACAGCTCCTGCGCTATTCGTTGCCAATGGCTTTCTTTACTCATAACATCGACGTTACATTCGTTAGCCATCTTTTTTCCTTCAATGTTTTCTTTTGTTAGCCGAAAAACCTGCTCGTCATTTACGCTCAACCGGTGTGGAAAAAGTGTGGCGCTGTCAATACTGCGGTAAATCAATACAATGGAATAACCTTTTGCTATAAAAGGTTATCGATCGGCTGTATGGGTGATAACGTCTTCATATCCGGGTAAAACATGCTTAATTTCGGTTCATTATTCAGCAAACCCGTATTGCCTGCGCTGCGTTAGCAAGACAAACTTCATCGAATAGAGGTCAGTTTTTATGTCTCCCACGCTTGTTTCGCCGCCATGCCAGCCTGTTAGCGGACAACCTGCTCCCGTTTTGCTGTCTCTGCCACGACCAGTTTACTTCCGCACCTACCCTTTGCAGGACGATACGGGGGTGGATCAACATCAGCATCCTTTTGCCGAATTTCTGTATGCGCGGGAAGGGAATATGCGTGTAGAGATTGAAGGTAAGACGATGATTGTTCCTGCCCTTTACGGCGTGTGGATCCCACCCCATATACCGCATCGTATTCTTGCCAGTAGCAACGTGTTGCTGGAAAGCCTGTATGTGGAAGCGGATTTTGCCGCCATTGAACACAGTGGCAGTAAAGTGGTGGTCGTGAGTGATTTTGTGCGCGAATTTATTCACTACGCCACGGCACATGTGCCTGAAATGTATGAGCCCGAAGGTGAAGAGGCACAACTGGTCCAGGTGCTGGTGACCTTACTAAGGCGATTACCGGATGCCGGGTTGTCGGTCCCCTGGCCGCAGTCGCCTTTGCTGATGAAGGTGTGTCAGAAAATACAAAAAACACCGGGCGAGGCGCACAGTATTGAAGAGTGGGCATCCAGAAGTGGTATGTCAGTACGGACCTTCACACGTCACTTCAAAACGGAAACCGGTCTGGCATTCAGCGAATGGAAAAAACGGGTGCGAATGCTGGAGGCGGTGGTGATGTTAAAACGCAATCGCAGTGTGACTCAGGTTGCGCTTGAGCTTGGCTACGCAACTCCTGCCTCGTTTACCTTCGCGTTTCGCGGGATGTTTGGCGTACCGCCAACACGCTATTAAGGTGTTACCATCCATAATAAACGTGCTGATGGAGAGTGCCTTATCGGTATACCAGCCGCTCTTTTTTCAGCAGTGCGTAGACGAAGGTATTGTCATATCTTCCTTTGCCGTCCTGCTATACAAATGAGACGAATTCTTTAAAACAACCTTCTTTACACATATGAAGACTGTCACACAGTCGCAGGGAGGCCAGAATATAGTCTTCGGGGCGAGCGAAAACCAATATCAACGGAGCCTGGCCACGAAGTCAGGTGTGGCAGAAAAGTGTCATCTCCAGTGGAGTCGGATTCTGGTTTTTGGAAGGAGAGGCGGCGCAGCACTGTCCACCCCTGTTATTAAGTCGTCCGATGTGACCAGCGGGCCAGCGGCCCGCAATATCACCGTCATCACCGTCGTATTGATGGGACAGCACCGAAGACGGACATGACAGCATAGTCTTTTCTATTTTTTTATTCCGGAAGCAGCATAAAGACTGGGTTCGGCATGATACGCCTGGCCGTAACCCTCTTCATCCCATATTTTTATCGCATATTTCTTCCAGTTTTCCGCCAGCTTATCCAGTTCTGCGGCGAGGGTAAAGTAACTGTCAGAGCCATCATGCTGGGGGACGGCATGGTGTTTTTCGATATGCTCGCGAAATTTGGAGGGGTTATCAATAATGGGGCACGGACGCATCAGGTTGTTATTGAAGGGAATTTGTTGCTTATAGCCCTCAAAAAAGGGACTTTTCAGGATATCAATAATCCGTTTTTCACGCACATTATCAGTGGCGTACGGCTGGAAGACACAGGGCTCAGCACCTCCTTTAGCATTGATGTGCAGGTAGTTGGCCCCACCTGACATGCAGCCGTTAACCAGAAAACCGTGATTCCAGAAGTCAGCCAGGAACCCCAGGCGGCCCGATTTGCGTAACGCTTCGAGGAAATGAAAACGCTCATAGCGCTGCCTGGCGTCAGGAACCAGGTCCATCGTAGCATCACGACCCATAGGCATATACTGGAAAATCCAGGCATATTTAACCCCGAGCGTGTCGATGATAAAGTCCCAGAAGACATTTCCACAGATCTGCTCGTGGTTTTGGGAGGTCGCCATAATAGAGGCGCCGCACATGATCCCGAAGCGCTCAAGCCGTTCGTAAGCGGTAATAATTTTGTCCCAGGTCCCTTCCCCCCGACGCCAGTCAGTCATATCTTTAAATCCCTCAACTGAAATCGTCACGGCGACATTCCCTAGCTCTGCCAGTTTCTTAACCCGACTCTCTGTCAACATGGTTCCGTTGGTAAAGACCATAAAGTAGCAGTCGTCGAAGTGGGAAAAGATCTTCATCAGTGGCTGATAGACAAAGGGTTCACCACCGGTAAACGTAAAAAAGCGTACGCCCAAATCGTAAAACTGTTGAATAAGATCGAATATTTCCTCTTCGGTGTAGTGGAACCGATTTCCGTACAGCGCGGAATAGCACCCTTTGCATTCGAGGTTGCATTCATAGGTGGGGGAGATGAGCACCAGAAAGGGAATGTGGGTAGAGTATTTTTCGCCCGCCATGTCTCGCAACTCCGCGCCGGAAACAACGTGGTTGAAGATCAGATTGGTAATGAGTTTCTTTCTGGCTCTTGGGTTGAGGGAGCGTAAAATGCCCATCCAGCCTTTTACCATAGGGTCGCGATCCCGGCACATATTGGCTAACTGAATCAGTTCGGCCTTACTATCTTCGGTCATCCGGGCACCTAAGCGAAATATTTTCTCCAGGCCTGACTCATCGACATGGCTGAGGATGGTATCCAGAGCAATCGGTAGAGCCCTTTTTGTTAACGCATTGAATTTCATTTTGTTATCCAGAAGTCGTTTCCATACAAAGCGGCTCGTCAACGACAACGTCACCAACCAGTGCGAAGCCATTACATCTCTGCTTATTTGTATGATAAATTGATTGTTGGCTAGCGTCGCGCTCGGCGCCTCCCGGCAAAGCAAAGACACTGTAACTCTGTGGTTATTGGTGCAGTTAGATCAGGACCAGCAAAACTGTTTTGCATGAATTCTGTTGCTGGCCCCGCAGTTCGGCTCCGCTGATTGCGCTATCTCATCGGCACTGTTTAGGGGAAAAAACGATAGCAATGAAGTTTCTCGTAATTATCAGAACATTCGTATGTGTGGTGCAGCTTAAGGGCTTTAGTCCAGCGGCAAGGGAATTGAATATTGAAACTTCGACGGTATCGCGCCATGTGGCTTTGCTTGAGCAAGATTTGCGTGTGTCGCTGTTTAACCGCTCGACACATGGGCTGTCACTCACCGAGGCCGGTAAGCTGTTTTACCCCCGGGCGGTGGCGTTGTTGGAGCAGTGGGAAGAAGCGCGCAGCCTGACATCCGGGCTCAATGAGCGGCCTGCCGGATTACTGAGGATCAGTATGCCGCCATCCTTCGGCAGGATGCATATAATGCCCCACGTTAATGCATTTCTTCAGGGTAATCCTGATATCTCACTGGAGATCCTGTTCAGTGATGAGCTGGTGGATTTGATTGAATCCAGTATCGACCTGAGTATCCGCATTGGCCCCTTACCTGACTCCACCATGCATGCGCGGAGAGTCGCTTCTCATCATCGTTATGCCTGCGCCGCACCCGCCTGGATTGCAGGTAGAGGCGCTGAGGTAACAATGGATTGTACCGGTACCAATGCGCCGGAACTGCTGATGCTAAGCCATATCAACAGAAGCTGCTGGTATGCGCGCAGGGAAAATACCGGCGATGCCTGGAGGCGTGTGCCTGCAAACTTTCGATTTAGCTGCAATGATGATGAGGCCCTTTATCAGGCCTGTCTGCAGGGGGGCGGGATAGCGATTCTCCCCGATTGGCTTATTACCGGGGATTTACGTGAAAATCGACTGATGCGTCTTTTCTCTGACTGGGAGTTCAGCCTTTATCGCGATGAAACCGCCATCCAGTTCGTGTATCCCAGGAAAAAGATTGTTGCCAGTAAAGTCCGTTCATTTATCGATTTTTATATAACCAGAATTGGATGCCTTAACGAGACAATTTAAGAACAAACCCCCCTGGTTGGCAGGAGCGTCTCGCACGGCAGGAAAAGAGACTAACAACGACCAGAAGCTCCTGTCAGTGCCAATTGTCCGGCTCAATATTACCGCTCTATTCTCACTACCTTTCCGCAGTTCAATGATATGACGGCAGGTTAAGTTCTGATGCCGACAGGTAACCGCATCGATGCCAGCTCGATCTCCGGATGCCCGGGGTATCGGACGGATAAAAACAGATATTCCTGCTTCGAGGCAGAGATCCTTAACGGTACTTCCGGTTTCAACAGACTTCAAAACAACGATGATCGGATGCTCAGTGAATCAGGCTTTACGCATGGTGATCTCCTCGGGAACACAACCAGTATGTCGGAAGAACTCTAAAAGTGAAGGGTTCGTTTTAGCGGTATGCTTACAACTTCGTCGCCGTAGCCATTTACCTGATGTGTAACGCCCCACATTCAAACGCATCCAGTCCGTAGAGTTACCTGGGGCTCAATACGCGACGTGAAGGTGCGTCTGCACAAAGGGGAATGTGGCCTTTTTATATCCCAGGACTGGCCAGTGAACCGGCTGCGCTACCTGCTGCTGTGGAAAACCGATCTCGAGTTGTATTAGCTCAGATTTGATCTGACACAGCTATGGCACAGAACTAAATCTAATCTGACAGATTGCTCCGCGCTGTGAAACTGCTCTTCGGTGAATCGTGACTTTTTCATCGGCGCAACCTTCGCTCAGAGTAGCCATTATCATGCCGGAATTCTGTTTCTGAATGGCGCAGGATTTTGGGTCAAGGTCATGTTTTGGCACTGATCTGAAGTTTTTTCGGAAGAAGGGAATAATTGACCTTTTCTTTCATGGACATACTCTTAAATAGCTAATAAATTGTAATGGCATGGAAACTTTCTGGTTTCCTTTTTTGTGTTCACGGCATATACTCTGTACCACAATAATGGTTTAAGTGGATCTGGATTTTTGCAATCCATATACGATGGTTTCTGATTTTTATAACGTTTTTGAAGGCCGTCATAGTCGGTGGATATCCACCATCTTTCCCACTAGTCGTTCCGTTCACGCGAAGAATTTCTCGCTGGAATGTTCGAAACCATTGACCAGTAATTTATCGGCGTTACTGCGTATCCCTGACACATGCGTTTATGGAATAGTCAGCAGTAAATACCCGGAAAGTTGTTAAGGTTTCCACGATTTTTCAGGATGATACGATTCATGCATAAAGTGATGAGGATGAAAGGCAGAATGACGCGCTGAATTTTTTTCTGCTAATTACAGACATAAGCGGGGAGGGTAAATGGCTAAATTAGGGGAGACAGTTCCTCATGTCATTGAGATAACTGTTGATTTTCTCGCAAGTACTCAGGCATTTAAAGAGTATATGGGGCTGCTGATATCCAGCGATATCATACCTGACGATGTACCGTCAGATAAATTCGATTTTTATCTGGAAAGGTTACGATACTACAGAAGTATTTATCATCCTCAGGGTGTTAAAGACTCTGAGTGATTTATAGCCCCGTTGTAGGTCGTACCCCTGTTAAGAACAGGGTCTAATTAATTGTAGCAATCTTATATCTGGCTTTACAATAATGTATAGTTATATGATATATATCATTAAAAAATTAGAGGATGCTATTTTAGGGGGCTGTGCCGGAATCATATGAAGGGAAGTACTATTCTCTGCAGGTATAATGGTCACCAGGATATACTTTGAACTTATTGCACTATATCAAAATGGACTAACCAGGATGGTTCGGACGTATGTCCGCGATGACCGCAACTTCGGCTTAGTAATGCCGCGGGCTGTATGATTCTCATGCAGTCCGAACAGAAATAGTATCCATCTGCATGTCCATCATGCCAGCTTGTGTGCCTGAGGCAGTCTGCCTCTCGCTTAATTAAGCCGGACGGTTCCTGGTCCGATTTTTATGCCTGAGATCAATAAATTTACGTTCATCACAGGAGTGCTTCCACATGCGCACAATATATCAAGAACTGTCCAGGATAAAGAGGCAATCTATTAACAGAAAAGCATATGACCTTATTACATCAGTTCAAATTAAGGGGTATGCCAATGAATAAGCAGAATTTAAACGATTTACAGAACTATGATTTTCTCGCAAAGAGCTTCGCCAGTATGTATGTGTCTGGTCACATTATAGATATCGAAACGATCACCGGTAACATGCCAAGGGAAGTGCGGAAGTGGTTTCTGGAACGATACGAGTATTACTGCAAAAATGCTCTAAGCGAAAAGTGACCTGAGGAGTTTTAGGTGGCTTTATTCCAATAAGCCGGGTGGGTAAAACTGCCCGGTTTTTTATGCCGGCAATCCAGGTTCAGAAATATTATAGCTGACCAATTCGACATACACTGACGACTCTTTCATCCCGTCCCCTGGCTATAAGTTCTGAATACCTCTGTTTTTGCCCTCTGGTCTGTATACCAGATGCAAGGGCTACGATTGACTCAGTTTTTCTGATACTGGGTATTGCGACGGGACGCTTATTGGTGCTGTACCTGGAAAACTCCCAGTATATTAAATTTACATTAACATGTGATAATCTTTCATTATCGTTTTTATTGATGTCAGATGATGGGAATCATTAATAAAAACATGTCGATAATACAGAAGCCCAAATGGGTCGCATCATTTTTTCGATGACGTCATTGCTCCAGATGGGAATCAAAGCGGTTGTTACTTTAGCTTGATATGAATCATCTGTTTTTCCCATTCCATCAAAGGTCAGTAATTATTTGTGCGGAGTACGGCTTAAATACCATGCAGAAATATTTTCATGCTTTCTACTACGCGCTGTCGAATCTCGGACTTATCCGGCAATGGAATTAAGCCGAGCGTTGCGTCCCGCAGCGGTTCGGCAATAACCATGCTAACCAGCATTTCCGCCGCGTTCATCGGGTTTTCAAGCTTGATTTGTCTGCTTTCACAATAGAGAACAAGTTCGTCCACCAGCGGCCTGATCCCGAGATCACGCACCGTATTGACATAAGTGCGTGCCAGCGTTGGGAACCGTATCCCTTCGCTCATGATAAGCCGGTAAGAGGTGACACCGTCAATGGATAATGCCAGCGTGGAGAATGCTTCCAGGTAGGCCTCCAGACGCACGACATGCTCTTGGTGAGGCGAGATTTTATCCAGACTGGCCCTGGGATGGCTCAGGGCCTCGGCGACAACGACGAAGAACAACTCTTCTTTGGATGCGACATATTTGTAAATCGTCTTTTTAGACATTCCGCAGGCCGTGGCGATATTGCCAACGTTGGCGCTGGCATAGCCATTAGCAAAAAATTCTGTTTTCGCGCATGCCAGCAGTTTGGCGGGAATTTGCGATCTGTTATCACATTCTGACATGGAAGTACCTGGTTCAGTTAATCACATGACATTATATCACGGAAACCGATAAGTTTCCTTTTGCGTCCTGATGTTGTATGGTGCGAGCCTGTACTCGCCGCAATGTATTGCCTCGAACGCGGCTTTGGGGGAGACGCTGGTCGCACAAATTGTAGGAGAAGAAGCAGATGAGAAACGGTATCGGCAGAATTAATGTCTATCACTCTATGATCCTTCCCGCGTGGGCGACATCCGGCCATGGTGATTCAAATCAAGGTGCCGCATGGTAAGAACTCCTTCGTTCATCGCCAACAAAATCCGCAATTGTTAGCGGCTGTACCTTGGTGATCCCCGGAAATCGAAAGCATAAGGTAACGACAGCATGAGATATAGCCAGATATGCGGGCTGGGTTCGTCCTGTACGCAGCGTGGCGGCGGAACCGCGCCAGATGAGTGACAGTATCGTGTTGACGGGGGCAGATTGTGGCCCGCCTGAAGAATACCACCGAGTTGAATACCTGCGATGCTGCGCAGGCTGACCTGGCAGCGGCACGTGCCGTGCTGACCCAGGCTCAGACCAATGAGCGGCGTCTGGCGGTACTGGCGAAAGAGCGGGCTGTGTCGTATATGGACTATGAAGATGTTGAGCGACAGATGAAAACAGCGCGTGAGCAAGTGCGCGCCGCCGGGGTCCCGCTTGGTTCCGCCGAGGCACAGTTGGGTTACACGGTGCTGCGTGCAACGGCCGACAGCGTGGTGGTAGCGAAACATGCGGAAGTGGGCGAAGTAGTGGCGACCGGCAGCCCGGTGATCACGCTGGCGCAGCACGGCGGTCTCGATGCGTATTTTGACGCTCCGGCGCGACTTCCGTGACCATTGGCCGCGGGCTTCAGTTCGGCCACCGACGTTCCTGCCTCGGCTTACTTCAGGATGGATATGATCTGGCTGTCAGTGAAACGTGATTTTTCATAGAGATCTCCCCGGTTCAGATTACGAGAAAATTCTACTTATGAACACACCGGTTTTTCGGGAGATTACCTACTCACTTAAAATGAAGATGGAAGAATGTTGTACTCATCCATGTACTCATTTTTGACTGCGCTGTTGCGAGATGAGCTGAGACTCTGTGAAATGAAAAATCCACGCAACCGCGTGGATTTTATAGGGTTTTTCCGTTGTTATGAGATTCAGCGAAACCTCATGACACAGCAAATTTTATTTAGACGTTAAACAGGAAGTTCATGATATCGCCATCTTTAACGATATAGTCTTTCCCTTCGGCGCGCATCTTGCCGGCTTCTTTCGCCCCTTGCTCGCCTTTGTAAGTGATAAAGTCTTCATAGGCGATGGTCTGTGCGCGGATAAAGCCTTTTTCGAAGTCGGTGTGAATTTTGCCTGCCGCCTGCGGAGCGGTAGCGCCAACAGGGATGGTCCACGCGCGAACTTCTTTGACGCCAGCGGTAAAGTAGGTCTGCAGGTTCAGCAGCTCATAACCGGCGCGGATCACGCGGTTCAGGCCCGGCTCTTCGAGACCCAGTTCGGCCATGAACTCATCACGGTCGGCATCGTCCAGTTCAGCAATATCAGATTCGACAGCGGCGCACACGGCGACCACCACGGAACCTTCAGCAGCGGCGATCTCGCGAACTTTATCGAGGTACGGGTTGTTCTCAAAACCGTCTTCGTTGACGTTAGCGATGTACATGGTCGGCTTCAGCGTCAGGAAGCTCAGGTATTTGATGGCGGCCCGGTCTTCTTCGGTCAGGTTTTTCAGCGCGCGCAGCATGCCGGCGTTTTCCAGCTGCGGCAGGCATTTTTCCAGCGCCGCCAGCTCAGCTTTAGCGTCTTTATCGCCGCCTTTCGCTTTCTTCTGTACGCGGTGAATCGCGCGTTCGCAGGTATCGAGGTCGGAAAGCGCCAGCTCGGTGTTGATCACATCGATGTCGTCTGCCGGATCCACTTTGTTATTCACGTGGATGATGTTGTCGTTCTCGAAGCAGCGCACCACGTGACCGATAGCTTCGGTTTCACGGATGTTGGTCAGGAACTGGTTACCCAGACCTTCGCCTTTGGATGCGCCTTTCACCAGGCCCGCGATGTCGACGAATTCCATGGTGGTCGGCAGAATGCGCTGTGGTTTGACGATTTCAGCCAGCTTGTCCAGACGCGGATCGGGCATCGGCACGACACCGGTGTTCGGCTCAATGGTACAGAAGGGGAAGTTGGCCGCTTCAATACCCGCTTTGGTGAGCGCATTGAACAGGGTGGATTTGCCGACGTTGGGCAAACCGACGATACCGCATTTGAATCCCATGATTTAAATCACCTTAATCTTTGGATAATCAACCTGTTACAGTGAGCAGATTGCAGAAAAGTAAATAGCCTGGGCTATTATACACGGTGCGCGGCAAAAATTCCGCACGTCGACCGGTTATTGCGCTTTAAAAGCGTGTAAACGGTTGGTCGCTTTGGTGAGACCGTCTTTCAGCCACACCTCGGTACAACGCGCCGCTTCGTCAACCGCTTCATCAATCAGTTTCTGTTCGCTCGCCGGTGGTTTACCCAGCACAAAGCCGACAACTTTATTTTTATCGCCCGGATGGCCGATTCCGACACGTAAGCGATGAAAGTTGGGGTTATTGCCCAGCTTACTGATGATATCTTTCAGGCCATTGTGGCCGCCGTGGCCGCCGCCGAGCTTGAATTTTGCCACCCCGGGCGGCAGATCCAGCTCATCGTGCGCCACCAGAATCTCATCCGGGTTAATGCGGTAGAAGGTGGCGATTGCCGCCACGGCTTTGCCGCTGAGATTCATAAAGGTGGTCGGGACCAACAGGCGGACATCTTCGCCGGCAAGGTTAATCCGCGAGGTGTAACCGAAGAATTTGCTCTCTTCGCGCAGCGGGGCGCGATGGCGCTCTGCCAGTAAATCTACGTACCAGGCGCCAGCGTTGTGCCGGGTCGCCGCGTATTCAGCGCCGGGGTTCGCCAGGCCGACAATCAGTTTTATCGTCACTTTTCTATCCTGCTTGGGTCGTTCTCTGGCGCGTAGTGTACTGTTTGCCGACGCGGTTGACAAAATTCTGCCGGCACAACGACAGGGAAAGAGATAATTACCCTCATGAACCATTAGAATTTGATGTTGTTCAGTCACTTATTTGTAAGTTTTTGTTGGTTTGATATTGACTAATGTGATCGCCGACGCAACCAACCTTATCCCCATTGTCTATACTAGACCTATAAGTTTTGGGGATATCCCCAGGTAACCCAAGGTTCCGGAGGTGACATATGAAACGCAGAAATGCTTCGTTACTCGGTAATGTACTGATGGGTTTAGGATTGGTCGTCATGGTTGTTGGCGTGGGTTATTCTATTTTAAACCAGCTTCCGCAGATTGACCTGCCTCAGTTCTTCGCTCATGGCGCGATATTAAGTATTTTTGTCGGCGCCGTTCTCTGGCTTGCCGGGGCGCGCGTTGGCGGACATGAACAGGTCTGCGACAAATACTGGTGGGTCCGCCATTACGATAAACGCGGCCGCCGCGATCAGCACCGGCACAGCTAAGCCCGTTTTAGTTTATCGCACCAGCCGTCTCAGGCGGCGGTGCGCTTAGATAACGTATTTATCTGCAGCCAGCTGCCTTACCGGTAGCTGGCTGTTGTGCTTTTCGCGTCCCGCTTTTCTTCACATCAACGCCTTTGCTGCCCGAATGGCGCCTTCACGGTAAAATAGATCTTTCTTTGACTCTTGACCCTGACGTAACGTCAGGCGGCAGAGTAGCGCTATGGTCGCACGACAGGAGCAGTTATGTTAATTCAGGTGGGTGAACTGGCGAGACGCGCCGGAATGACCGTCCGCACGCTACATCACTATGAACAAACGGGGCTGCTGATGCCGTCGGCCAGAAGCGAGGCGGGGTACCGACTCTATAACCTGGCGGCGGTTCAGCGTCTGCATATGATTAAGGCGCTGGCGCAGGCCGGGCTGGAACTCGCCACTATTAAGGACTACCTTGACCAGGACGCGTTTTCGCTTTCCGACCTGCTGGTACAGCAGATCTCGACGCTGGATAAGCAGCTGCGCGCGGTCTCCACGCTACGCGAACGGTTGGTTCAACTACGCGAAGAGCTGGAAGGCGGTAGCGAGCCTGACCTGGAGTCCTGGCTACAGACGCTGGAGTTAATGAAAATGTACGATCGTTGGTTTAGTCCGCAGGAATTACAGGCGCTGCCGTTTGCGGAGCAGGATGAGCAGCGCAACCAGGTCTGGCTGGCGCTGGTGACGGAGGTTCGCCAGTTAATCGCTGCGGCGTGCCCGGCGGAAGATCCGCGGGCCATGGCGCTGGCGACCCGCTGGATGGAGCGCCTGGAGCTGGACACGGCCGGGCGGCCCGAGTTTCTTACCCGCCTGAATGAAATGCACGTCGCCGAACCGCAAATGCGCGAGCAAACCGGTATCACCGTGGAGGTTATGGACTACATTACCCGCGCCTTTGCCGAGAGTAAGCTGGCTATCTGGGCGCGCTATCTGAACGCCGATGAGCTGGCCTTCACGCGCGCGCACTACTTTGATCGACTGATGGAGTGGCCGGTGCTGGTGACGGCGCTGCACGAGGCCTGTCGCGAGCATTGCGACCCGGCTTCAGCAGCGGGGCAGGCGCTGGCCAGGCAGTGGCTGGCGTTGTTTCAGTCCTATGCCGGAACCCATCCCCAGACTCAGCAAAAATTCCGCTTTGCCATGGAGCGCGAACCGCACCTGATGAAAGGGACCTGGATGACGCCGGAGGTGCTTGGCTGGCTCCAGCGGGCGATTGGCGTGATGATGACGCAGGCGCATGCGCCCGCGTCACGATAGTTAAATGTCTGCCAGCGCGGCAGCACGGTCGGGATAGAAGCTCAGACGCCCGGCAATCGGCTGAACGCCTGCCCGTGCCAGCGTGCGCAGCGGCTGAAACTCAAGATTAGAGACGCGCAGTTCACAGCCTTCCGGCAGTTTATTGACGAAACGCTGGAAGGCATCCAGACCGCCGGCATCCAGTACCGGCACTGCATCCCACTTCAGGACCACGATCCGCTTACCTGCAATCCGCGTTTCCAGATCGTTAAACAGCCCTTCAGCAGCGGCAAAAAACAGGGGGCCAATAACCCGCAGGACCAGCACATCGTCGGGCACATCCACGTTGACCGGCGCCAGATGGGTCATGCGCGCAATACGGCGCATGAACAACAGCGAGGCCAGCACGATACCGACGCTGATAGCGATGACCATATCAAACAGTACGGTCAGCGACATGCACATCAGCATCACCACGATGTCGTCCTTCGGCGCGTAGCGCAGCAAATTCACCACCTTGTGCGCTTCGCTCATATTCCACGCCACCATCAGCAGCAGCGCCGCCATTGCAGACAGCGGGAGCCACGAGAGCAGCGGCGCCAGCGCCAGCAGCGCCATAATCACCAGCAGCGCATGAATAACGGCGGATACCGGCGATGTCGCGCCGGCTCGGACGTTAGCCGCTGAGCGGGCAATGGCGGCCGTGGCGGTAATACCGCCAAAGAAAGGGGCGACGATATTGCCGAGTCCCTGGCCTATCAGTTCACTGTTGGCTTTGTGCTTCGTGCCGGTCATCCCGTCGAGAACCACCGCACACAGCAGTGATTCAATCGCGCCGAGCATCGCCATCGAGAAAGCCGCCGGCAGCAGCGCCCGCAGCGACTCCCAACTGAGCGTAAAGTCGGAGCCCGGCATATCCCACGGTAGCACCAGTTGCGGCAGCAACTGTGGGATCCCGTTGCCCTGGCTACCGTCAGCCAGAATATAGTGGAACTGAGAGCCGATAGTCGCGACGTGGCCCCCCAGAAGGTTGACGATCGCCATCACCGCACAGCCCGCCAGCAGTGCAGGCAGGTGGCCCGGCAGACGAATGCCCAGACGCGGCCAGATAATCAGCGTGCCCAGCGTGACAATGCCAATGGCGGCATCGCCAGGATTAATGGTCGGCAGCGCCATAGCCAGCGCGCCGACTTTCTGCAGATAGTGTTCGGGAACGTGCGCCATCTGCAGACCCAGAAAATCTTTAATCTGCATGGTACCAATAGTGATACCGATACCGGAGGTAAATCCGAGGGTCACGGACACCGGGATATATTCGATTAACCGGCCAAAGCGGGCCAGGCCGAAAAGAATTAAAAAGACCCCGGACATCAACGTCGCCACCAGCAGCCCGGCGAGGCCAAATTGCTGCGACACCGGATAGAGGATGACCACAAATGCGGCGGTAGGCCCGGATACGCTAAAGCGCGAGCCGCCGGTCAGAGCGATAATAATCCCGGCGACGGCGGAGGTATAAAGTCCATACTGCGGCGCGACACCGCTGCCAATAGCCAATGCCATTGCCAGAGGAATGGCAATAATCCCGACCGTGATCCCGGCGATCAGATCGCGGGTGAAACGAGATAGCGTATATTTTTCTTTCCAGCAAGCATCGATGAGGGCGCGGAAAGGCATCACATGTGAGGAAAATAATCTGTTCACAATAATGTTTGATCCATGAGCGCATCATCTGTCAACTAAATGGCAGGTGAAGGAGGCAATAGTCATACAAATCAGGTTGAGAGACAAAAAAACCCGCCGCAGCGGGTTTTTTGGCCGGGCTCGATTAATGTTCGAACATAGCAGAGATAGATTCTTCGTTGCTGATACGACGAATCGCTTCCGCCAGCATGCCAGACAGCGTCAGCGTACGTACCTTGTCCAGCGCTTTGATTTCCGGCGCCAGCGGAATAGTATCGCAGACGACGAATTCATCAATCACAGAATTTTTAATGTTCTGGATAGCATTGCCGGAGAAGATCGGGTGAGTGGCGTAGGCAAATACGCGTTTCGCTCCACGTTCTTTCAGCGCTTCAGCTGCTTTACACAGCGTGCCGCCGGTATCGATCATATCGTCAACCATAACGCAGTCGCGACCGGCAACGTCACCGATGATGTGCATCACCTGGGAAACGTTAGCGCGCGGACGGCGTTTGTCGATGATAGCCATATCGGTATCGTTCAGCAGTTTGGCGATAGCGCGAGCGCGCACCACGCCGCCGATATCCGGAGAAACCACGATCGGGTTATCCAGGTTCAGCTGCAGCATATCTTCCAGCAGAATAGGGCTGCCGAATACGTTATCAACCGGAACGTCGAAGAAGCCCTGGATCTGTTCTGCATGCAGGTCAACGGTCAGTACGCGGTCGACGCCAACGCTGGAGAGGAAATCGGCAACCACTTTCGCGGTAATCGGCACACGGGCAGAACGCACACGACGGTCCTGACGAGCATAGCCGAAGTAAGGGATAACAGCGGTGATACGACCCGCCGAAGCGCGACGCAGAGCATCAACCATAACAACCAGTTCCATCAGGTTGTCGTTGGTGGGAGCACAAGTGGACTGGATGATGAAAATATCACCACCGCGTACGTTTTCATTGATTTGTACGCTGACTTCGCCGTCGCTAAAACGACCTACAGCGGCGTCGCCAAGAGAAGTGTACAGGCGGTTGGCAATACGTTGTGCTAGTTCCGGGGTGGCGTTACCAGCAAAAAGCTTCATATCAGGCACGAGAAGAACCTCAGGCATGCGTCCAGTGGTGGATGAAAAGCGCCAGAAACCGTGCGGGCGGCACTCTTCTATCCAGGCGGTGTATTTAAAGAGAACGATGCAACGTCTGGAACAGGGTGACGTTGTCACCGTTACTCAATTTCCCCGGCGTACGACGGTAATTCGTGCAAAAAGCACAACTACCTGGGTAGGGCTAGCTTAAGCGGGGAGATATTCACTCCGCGCGCGACAAAGCCTTGTAGCCATTCCGGGGCTTGCTCCAGCACCTGACGAGCGGCAGACTCGGTGTCAAATTCAGCAAAGACACAGGCCCCCGTGCCAGTCAGGCGCGACGGCGCATATTCTAACAGCCAGGAAAGCGCGGCATCAACCTCGCGAAAACGTTTTCTTGCGATAACCTCGCAATCATTGCGAAATTCACATTTTAGTAACGTACTTATTGACCTGACCGGGGTATTTCGTGGTAGCCCGGGATCGCGGAAAATGATCGGCGTCGGAATACTGACCCCAGGATGAGCGACCAGGTACCACTTTTCTGGCGGTTCGACCGGCGTCAGAATCTCGCCAATGCCTTCGGCAAAGGCGGCGTGACCGCGTACGAATACCGGCACATCGGCACCCAGACGCAATCCCAGCGTCGCCAGTTGCTCTTCCGACAAACCGCAGCCCCACAGATGATTGAGCGCCACCAGCACCGTCGCGGCGTTGGAGGAACCGCCGCCCAGACCGCCGCCCATCGGCAGACGTTTATCGATGCTGATATCGGCGCCGCTACCGGGGGGAAGCTGTCCGGATGCTGTCGCCGCCTCCATCAGCAGCCTGGCGGCGCGAATAATCAGATTCTCTTCATCGGGTACGCCGGCAACCGGCGTCAGCAGGCGCAGCGTGCCGTCATGACGCGGCTCGATAGTTAAGGTATCGCCATAGTCCAGAAACTGAAACAGCGTCTGCAGAGTGTGATAACCATCGGCGCGCTGTCCAGTGATGTACAAAAACAGGTTCAGTTTTGCAGGAGAGGGCCAGCGGGTCATCATTTCACAATCCAGTTATCCATTTTCAGCTTGATGCGCTGACTGCCGTTGTTCAGCTCCATGTTGGCCGGCAGCGATGGCTGGGTATCGCTGGTGTAGCCGCCGTAGGTGACATGCCAGGTTTTGCCGTTCTGCGTATAGTTCAGTTCGCTCAGGCGATACTTATCGTCCAGCGAGTAGTCGGTGGCGTCGCCCGGCAGGCCGACTATCCACTGGCGCAGGCTGTTGAGCGGAATCGGCATTCCGGTCAGGCGGCCGATCATCTCTTCGGCATCGGTCGCCGTATAGGTCTGGCCCTTGTTATCGATCAGCGTCACGCTGCCCGGCTGGGCGGTCAGCGACAGTTCGGTGCTGCCTAGCGGGTTGGTCAGCAGCAGGCGATAGCGATCCTGACCGGTTTGCTGCCAGAAGAAGCGGGCGTAAACTTTTTGTTCATCGGAGAGATAAGCGAAGGCGCCGCGGGTCTGGTACTGGCTCAGATTGCGGACATCCTGCTGGTGCTGACGCCACTGAGGAGAGTCAGGGCTTTTGCCAGGGCCTTTCGGGGCGTTGAGAGTACAGGCGGTCAGGACCAGGCTTGCCAGCGGTAACAGGCGGAGCAATCGATTCATAATGATGACAAATCCTTGATATCTACAGTGAAATTCGGCGACGCGACGATACGCGCCCGATTTGTGTAGCGGGTTACAATGATAACCCTTAATGCTAGCGTTGCCCGGCGATAGCGTCTACGTTCAAATTGTCTGAAATCAAAAAATTACCGTTAATGGCTTTTAAGCCCGGAACCTATTACTCCAAAAGGGGAGCGTCTCTTTTATTGATTCCGCGCATCCTGTATGATGCGCTCAGACTAACCTTAGCAACGCTGGTACTATTCCCTCACAATGACCCTTTTAGCCCTTGGCATTAATCACAAAACAGCCCCGGTCGCGCTGCGAGAACGCGTAACGTTTTCGCCGGACACGCTCGATAAGGCGCTGGAGAGCTTGCTGGCTCAGCCAATGGTGCAGGGTGGAGTGGTGCTGTCGACCTGTAACCGCACGGAGCTGTATCTCAGCGTTGAGGAACAGGATAATCAGCAGGATGCGCTAATCCGCTGGCTGTGCGATTACCACCATCTTAATGAAGAAGACCTGCGTAAAAGTCTGTACTGGCATCAGGATAATGATGCGGTCAGCCATCTGATGCGCGTCGCCAGCGGCCTCGATTCACTGGTGCTCGGCGAGCCGCAGATTCTGGGACAGGTCAAAAAAGCCTTCGCCGATTCCAGCCGCGGACATCTCAACGTCAGCGAACTGGAGCGGATGTTCCAGAAGTCGTTCTCGGTGGCAAAGCGCGTACGTACTGAAACCGATATCGGCGCCAGCGCGGTCTCCGTGGCCTTCGCCGCCTGTACGCTGGCGCGACAAATCTTCGAATCCCTTTCAAGCGTGACGGTGCTGCTGGTCGGCGCCGGGGAAACCATTGAACTGGTGGCGCGTCATCTGCGCGAGCACAACGTGCGCAATATGGTGATTGCTAACCGTACCCGCGAGCGCGCGCAGGCTCTGGCCGAGGAAGTCGGCGCGGAGGTGATCGCCCTGAGCGACATCGACGAGCGGCTAAAAGAGGCCGACATCATCATCAGTTCAACCGCCAGCCCGCTGCCGATTATCGGCAAAGGAATGGTGGAGCGTGCGCTGAAGGCGCGGCGTAATCAGCCGATGCTGCTGGTTGATATCGCGGTGCCCCGCGATGTCGAACCCGAAGTGGGTAAGCTGGCGAACGCCTATCTGTACAGCGTGGACGATCTGCAAAATATCATTCAGCATAACCTGGCGCAGCGTAAAGCCGCGGCGGTACAGGCCGAAACGATCGTCGAGCAGGAAACCAGCGAATTTATGGCCTGGCTGCGTGCCCAGAGCGCCAGCGAGACTATCCGCGAATATCGTTCCCAGTCCGAGCAGGTCCGTGAGGAGCTGACGGCGAAAGCGCTGGCTGCGCTGGAGCAGGGCGGCGATGCGCAGGAAATCATGCAGGATCTGGCGCGTAAGCTGACCAATCGCCTGATCCACGCACCAACCAAATCTCTTCAGCAGGCTGCCCGTGACGGGGATGATGAACGCCTGCATATTCTGCGCAACAGCCTCGGGCTGGAATAGCGCACATTTCTCTTTTTTCAGGACAGGGTGAATTCACGCCTATGAAGCCTTCTATTGTTGCCAAACTGGAAGCTCTGTACGAACGCCATGAGGAAGTTCAGGCGCTACTGGGCGATGCCGCGACCATCGCCGATCAGGATCGATTCCGCGCGCTGTCGCGGGAATATGCGCAGCTGAGCGACGTGGCGCGCTGCTATACCGAATGGCGCCAGGTGCAGGACGATATCGAGACTGCGCAGATGATGCTCGACGATGCGGAAATGCGCGAAATGGCGCAGGAAGAACTGCGCGACGCGAAAGCGAAAAGCGAAGAGATGGAGCAACAGCTGCAGGTGCTGCTGCTGCCGCAGGATCCGGATGATGAACGCAACGCCTTTGTCGAAGTCCGCGCCGGTACCGGTGGCGATGAAGCGGCGCTGTTTGCCGGCGATCTGTTCCGGATGTACAGCCGTTATGCCGAAGCCCGCCGCTGGCGCGTGGAGATCATGAGCGCCAACGAAGGCGAACATGGCGGTTATAAAGAGGTGATTGCCAAAATCAGCGGCGATGGCGTGTATGGTCGGCTGAAATTTGAGTCCGGCGGTCATCGCGTGCAGCGCGTGCCGGCCACCGAATCCCAGGGGCGTATTCACACCTCCGCCTGTACCGTGGCGGTGATGCCGGAGCTGCCGGAAGCCGAAATGCCGGATATCAATCCGGGCGATTTGCGTATTGATACTTTCCGCTCCTCCGGGGCCGGCGGTCAGCACGTTAACACCACCGATTCGGCTATCCGTATTACCCACTTACCGACGGGGATTGTGGTGGAGTGCCAGGACGAGCGTTCGCAGCACAAAAACAAAGCCAAAGCGTTGTCGGTGCTCGGCGCGCGTATTCGCGCGGCGGAAATCGCTAAGCGTCAGCAGGCGGAAGCGTCAACCCGTCGTAACTTGCTGGGCAGCGGCGATCGCAGCGATCGTAACCGCACCTATAACTTCCCGCAGGGCCGCGTGACCGACCACCGTATCAACCTGACGCTCTACCGTCTGGACGAAACGATGGAAGGGAAACTGGATATGCTGATTGAGCCGATTGTTCAGGAATATCAGGCCGATCAGCTGGCCGCGCTTTCCGAGCAGGAATGATGACCTTTCAACAGTGGCTGGCGCAGGCGATTGCCCGACTGAGCGCGAGTGAAAGCCCGCGACGCGACGCCGAGATCCTGTTAGGGCACGTCACCGACAGGGCGCGGACCTGGCTCCTCGCCTTCGGTGAAACGGAGCTGACTCTGGAACAGCAGGCGCAGCTGGAGACGTTGCTGAGCCGCCGCCAGCGCGGCGAGCCGGTGGCCCATCTGGTGGGCGAGCGCGAGTTCTGGTCGCTGCCGCTGCTGGTTTCCCCCGCAACGCTCATTCCGCGTCCGGATACCGAATGCCTCGTCGAGCAGGCGCTGGCGCGGCTGCCGGCGACCCCGTGCCGGATTCTGGATTTAGGCACCGGCACCGGCGCGATCGCCCTGGCGTTAGCCAGTGAACGCCCGGACTGTCAGGTCACGGCGGTGGATTTCATGCCCGATGCGGTGGCATTAGCCGCGCGTAACGCCGGGCGCCTTGCCCTCACTAACGTTACCGTACTGCAAAGCCACTGGTTCAGCGCGCTGGCCGGACAGCGGTTCACGATGATTGTCAGCAACCCGCCCTATATCGACGAAGCCGATCCGCATCTTGAGCAGGGCGATGTGCGTTTTGAGCCGAAAACGGCGCTGGTTGCTGCCGATAACGGCCTCGCCGACCTCGCGCATATCATCCGCGAAGGGCGTCGTTTCCTGATGCCCGACGGACTGATGCTGCTGGAACACGGCTGGAAACAAGGGGCGGCGGTACGGGCGCTGTTCGGCGACGCGGGCTACCACGATGTGACGACCTGCCGTGACTACGGCGATAACGACCGCCTGACGACAGGGCGGTTTTCCGGCATGGAGAAAGCTGGCATATGAATCTGTTTAGCGCGGTGCTGTATCTGCATATAGCGTGTGTGGTGGTTTCCGTCAGTCTGTTTACGTTGCGCTACTGGTGGACCTACAGCGGCAATGCCCGGCTGAACCAGCGCTGGGTGCGCATTGCGCCGCACTGCTGCGATACGCTGTTATTGCTGAGCGGCGCAGGGTTGATGGCTATAACGCACTATCTGCCCTTCACTGAAGACGGCTCATGGCTGACTGAAAAGCTGTTTGGCGTTATTATTTACATCGCATTGGGTTTTATCGCGCTGGGCCGTCGTCGCCCGCGCAGCCAGCAGAGCCGGTTTATTGCCTTTCTGTTGGCGTTGGTGGTGTTGTTCATCATCATACAACTCGCCATTACAAGAACACCGTTACTGGGGTAAGTCATGAGGTCATTAGCTGATTTCGAATTTAACAAAGCGCCATTGTGCGATGGCATGGTCCTCATTTCTGAATTAATCCGCGACGATTTTCCGACGCACTACGTGCAGGATGAGCTGGAACGACTGCTGGGCCTGGCGCAGGAGGAAATTGCCTCTTCCTGGGATCAGGAGCGTCAGCTGGAGCGACTGCTGGAGCTGTTCTACCATGAGTGGGGTTTTCGCGATTCCCACGGTGTTTACCGACTGTCCGATGCGTTGTGGATAGACAAAGTCCTGCTTAACCGTCAGGGGAGCGCGGCGTCATTAGGCGCTATCGTGCTGTGGATTGCCCAGCGTCTGTCGCTGCCGCTGGTCCCGGTTATCTTCCCGACGCAGCTGCTGTTGCGCGCCGACCCGGAAACCAGCGAAGAGATGTGGCTGATTAACCCGTTCAACGGTGAAACGCTCAACGAACATACGCTGGAAGTCTGGTTGAAGGGCAATATTAGTCCGGTCGCCGAGCTGTTCAACGAGGATCTCGACGAAGCGGATAACGCGGAAGTGATCCACAAGCTGCTCGACACTTTAAAATCGGCGCTGATGGAAGAGCGGCAGATGGAGCTGGCCCTGCGCGCCAGCGAAGCGCTGCTGCAGTTTAATCCGGAAGACCCGTACGAGATTCGCGACCGCGGGCTGATCTACGCCCAGCTTGAGTGCGATCATGTTGCGCTGCTGGATCTGAACTATTTCGTCGAACAGTGTCCGGAGGACCCGATCAGCGAAATGATCCGCGCGCAAATTAATACGATTTCGCATAAACAAATTACTCTTCACTAATCTGGAATGAATCCGGTTACACCCTGATAAGGCGATCTTATGAAACAAAAAGTGGTTAGCATTGGTGATATCAACGTAGCAAACGACCTGCCTTTCGTCCTGTTTGGTGGGATGAACGTGCTGGAATCCCGTGATCTCGCGATGCGCATCTGCGAACACTATGTGACCGTCACGCAGAAGCTGGGCATTCCTTACGTGTTCAAAGCCTCTTTTGATAAAGCCAACCGTTCTTCCATTCACTCCTATCGTGGTCCGGGCCTGGAAGAAGGGATGAAAATTTTCCAGGAGCTGAAGCAGACCTTCGGCGTAAAAATCATCACTGACGTTCATGAAGCAAGCCAGGCGCAGCCGGTTGCCGACGTGGTTGACGTTATCCAGCTGCCGGCGTTCCTCGCTCGCCAGACCGACCTGGTCGAAGCGATGGCGAAAACCGGCGCGGTGATCAACGTCAAGAAACCGCAGTTTGTCAGCCCAGGCCAGATGGGTAACATCGTCGACAAGTTTATCGAAGGCGGTAACGACAAAGTGATTCTGTGCGATCGCGGGGCGAACTTCGGCTATGACAACCTGGTTGTCGACATGCTGGGCTTTGGCGTGATGAAGAAAGTGTCCAACAACTCGCCGGTTATCTTCGACGTCACCCACGCGTTGCAGTGTCGCGACCCGTTTGGCGCCGCGTCCAGCGGTCGTCGTGCTCAGGTAACCGAGCTGGCGCGTGCCGGTATGGCAACCGGCCTTGCTGGTCTGTTCCTCGAAGCACACCCGGACCCGGAACACGCGAAGTGCGACGGCCCGTCCGCGCTGCCGCTGGCTAAACTGGAGCCGTTCCTGCAGCAGATCAAAGCGATTGACGATCTGGTGAAGAGCTTTGCGGAGCTGGATACCAGCAACTAATTCAGCGCTCCTGAATGCGAAAAGCCTGCCCGTTGTAAAACCGGCAGGCTTTTTTATGCGCCAGTCACGGCGCAGAACGCTCCCCGGCCGACGCCGCGACGCCGGGGAGAGCGGTCAGGCAAAAATGGTCATCAGATAGGCGGCGAAGAGCGCCAGGTGCGCGGCACCGTTCAGCACGTTGGTGCGGCCGGTCGAGAACGATATCTGGCACAACAGCAGCGAGGCGACCATTACCACCATTTCCGGTGCGCCAAGACCAAATTTCAGCTCGTTGCCGGTTAAGAAGGCGATTAAGGTGACCACCGGCACGGTCAGGGAAATCGTCGCCAGCACCGAACCAAAGAACAGGTTCATCGCACGCTGCACCTGATTGTTGAGTACCGCTTTCAACGCGCCGAGCCCTTCCGGCGAGAGAATCAGCAGCGCAACCAGGAAGCCGGTAAAGGCCACCGGCGCGTTCATGCTGGTCAGCAGCGTCTCAAGCGGATTCGCGTTCATCTTGGTGACCGCGATAACCGCCACCAGGTGAATTAACAGCCACGCGGTATGCCAGGCGCTGCTGTGGGCGGACGGTTTGCCATGATGCGGGTCGTCGTCGTCACCGTCATCTTCATGCTCATAAATAAACAGGCTCTGGTGCGTTTTGGTCTGAATCAACAGAAACACGCCGTACATGGCGGCGGAAATCAGCGCCACCAGCAGCGACTGCCCGGTGCTGAAATTCGCCCCCGGCAGCGCCATCGGAAAGACCAGCACAATAATCGCCAGCGGGAACAGGGCGATGAGATACTGCTTGATACCAAACAAATTCATATACTGAGTGGCGAATTTACGCCCGCCCAGCAGCAGAGAAAAGCCGACCAGCCCCCCGGTGACAATCATAATGATTGAATAGAGTGTATCGCGCATCAGCGTGGGGGCCGCGTCGCCGGTTGCCATTAAGGCAGAAATCAGGCTGACTTCAAGAATTACCACCGAAAGACTTAAAATTAACGAACCGTACGGCTCGCCCAGGCGGTGGGCCAAAACATCTGCGTGACGTACGACGCTGAACGCGCTACTCAGGATACCGATTAAGGCCAGAATGTTAATGCCAATGACCGCTGGCAGTGACTGACTACTTCCGAAGAAGATAAGCACCGCCAGCGCCAGAATCGGGAAAACCAGCGATGTCTCCTTGTGGCGGGTTTTCACCGCCTCATGTACATGCGTCATGAACCATCTCCATTTATGCAGGTGTTATAATTATAGATACCGTAAGTAGATAAAATAACAGACATTTTGCAATCTGAATTGTTTTTTTACTTAAATTTACGGCTATTGCTAACTAATTCATTGAGATTGCCATAACTTATCGTTATCGCGATTTTGTATTTATTATTCAGATAATTACTAAAAACTATTCTGCCTTATATCCATCCTTGAAAACCAGGAATTAGCGTCCCAGACTTATCTTTTTACCACTATCCGGAGGTGCATATGCCTTATCGCAGTAAACAACAGCTACCCGATAGCGTCCAGCACGTGTTACCGGCGCATGCCCAGCAGATCTATAAAGAAGCGTTTAATAGCGCCTGGGAGCAGTACCAGCATCCGGCGGACCGGCGGGACGACGCCACCCGGGAAGAGACGGCGCATAAGGTCGCCTGGGCGGCGGTCAAGAATGACTACCAAAAAGGGGACGATGATAAGTGGCATAAGAAAAAATAATCGTTCCTGCTGCCTCATCTGCTGCTCCGCGCCTTGCCAGCGTGTCGTTCATTGCTTATTGTCGATGAAAGCTGGATAATAATTCGGCAATATTTCACGGATGCCATCAGATAATCGCCGGGAAGCGGGCAGTGGCGGAGGTAGTAGAAAGTGTTAACACGTGATTTCTTAATCAATGCGGATTGTAAGACGGCGTTTGGCGCTATTGAGGAATCGCTACTCTGGTCGGCAGAGCAACGGGCCGCTTCCCTGGCGGCAACCCTGGCCTGTCGTCCGGATGCCGGCTCAGTATGGATTTTTGGCTACGGTTCGCTGATGTGGAACCCGGCCCTTGAGTATCGCGAAACCTGTACCGGTACGCTGCCGGGCTGGCACCGCGCCTTCTGCCTGCGGCTGACCGCCGGGCGGGGCAGCGCCTGTCAGCCGGGGCGCATGCTGGCGCTGAAAGAGGGCGGGCGTACCACCGGCGTGGCCTATCGGCTCCCTGATGAGACGCTGGAAGACGAGCTGATGCTGCTGTGGAAGCGGGAGATGATCACCGGTTGCTATATGCCGACCTGGTGTAAGCTGGAGCTTGATGACGGGCGGACGGTGAATGCGCTGGTGTTTATTATGGATCCGCGTCATCCGCTGTTCGAACCGGATACCCGCGCCCAGATTATTGCGCCGCTGATCGCTAAAGCCAGCGGGCCGCTCGGCACCAATGCCCAGTATCTGTTCTCGCTGGATCAGGAACTACGTAAACTCGGCATGCACGATGACTGTCTTGACGATCTTGTCGGCAAGGTTCGGACGCTGCTGGGAGAAAACAGCCAGCCGGGGCTGGCCTGAAAAATGCCCGGGATAGCCCGGGCAGGTGAGGTCAGGCGGGAACGTAGCTAATGGAGTGCTCCAGAGACTGGCTGTGGCTATCGATCAGGACGTTCCAGGTGCCGTTGTACGGCACGGTCAGATAGGCGCTGTCACGATCCTGGACGCTCAGAATATCCGCATGGCTGTCACCGGCAGCCTTGGCACTCATCAGGTGAATATGGCAGCGTTCAGAACACCGTACAACCAGCGTATCGCCGCCAAACAACATCAAACTTGCTTTAACCATCGCCATTTATCTACCCCGTTGTTGTCTGTCTACAGCATCCTGCCTGCTCAATCCTGCGCGTGATATTGTTCACACTTTACTCATGGCATAACACCAAATGGCGAGGGGACGAATGCTGATTTTGATCAAAAAAAAGGATAAAGATTAAACAAAAATGATGTTGTCCCTGAAAGCATTCAGCTGACTTACCTTTTCGATTAATAAACGCGGCCTGAATAATATTAAATCCCGCCAGAGCCTCTTTCTTCAGAAGGTCAGGATTTTATCGGCCGCCAGCGTCCACTGCGCCAGCTCCACCAGAGTGCCTATCTCCACGCCATCAATCAGCGGCAGGGAGGTCACGCCGCGGCCATCGGTGCAGGTCTTGCACAATTTCACCGGGACATTCTGGGCGGTGAGGATCTCCAGCATTTGCTGAATGTTATAGCCTTCCGCCGGTTTCTGCCCCCGCAGGCCAGCTGTCACCGCATCAGACATTAAAAACAGCTTCAGATCGAGTTCAGACGGCTGTTCACGCAGGGCAATCGCCAGACGCAGGCTGTTAAACAGCGATTCGCTACCGTAGGCGGCGCCGTTGGCGACAATCACAATACTTTGCATAAGGACTCCTTGGTATAAGGCACGGTTATTGCTTGTGGTTAAAGTATAAAGCGTTGACCCGGGAGGGGGTATGAATAATACGGCTGGCATCACGCCTGAGGCCAACAGGTGGTTTCACCGCGCGCGGCAACTGCAAAAAGAGCAGCTACGCCAGCTGGCGCAGCAGGGTACGCTGGCAAGCCGGATAAGTGCGCTGGTGCACATGCTACAGTGCGAGCGCGGTGCGTCCAACCTCTGGCTCTGTTCCGCCGGGCGGCTGTATGCCGCGGAGTGTCGCGCGGGATCGGCGCTGGTGGATGAACAGCTTATCGCTTTCCGCGAGGCGCTGGAAGCGGTGCGGGAGTGCGCCAGCGGCGCGCTATGCTGGCGGATAGCCAGCGCGCTCTGGTACCTGGAACAACTGCTGACGCTGCGCGACGCCGTGCGCAGCCGCACCATTGTCGCCGAAGAGGCGACAAACCAGTTTAGTCGCATTATCCGCCACTTATTAAATATTGTCCCGCAGCTCAACGACAGCATTGACGACCCGCAAATTGCCGGGCGCATGGTGGCGCTCTATAGCTTTATGCAGGGGAAAGAGCTGGTGGGGCAGGAGCGCGCGCTGGGAGCATCCGGCTTTGCCCGCGGTCAGTTCAGCGCTGAGCTGCGCCAGCTGCTGGTGGACAGAATCGATGGTCAGCAGCCCTGTTTTGACAGCTTCCAGGCGCTGGCTGAGGCGCCGCAGACCGCGCTGTTTATGAGCCAGTGCCAGGCCAGTCTGGACATTGAACAGCTGCGGCGGATCGCCTGCACCCGGCAGCCCCCGGCGGATGAGGGGGAGACGGCGCTGCGCTGGTTTTGCGCCCAGACGCAGCGTCTGGAGCAGATGCGAGCTCTGGAAGAGCGCCTGATTGACGACCTGTTGAGCGTCGCCGATACGCTGCTCAGCGGCGAGGCGCCGGAAGCGCCGCCCGCCAGTTGGACGGACGAGGAGGAGGACGACAGCATCGCGCGCCGACTCGACAAACAGCTGCTGCCGCTGGTGCGCCAGCAGGCCTTTGAGTTGCAGCAGCTCTCCACACAGCTGGCGTCGCTCAAAGATACGCTCGAAGAGCGCAAGCTGATTGAAAAAGCGAAAAGCGTGCTGATGGCTCATCAGGGAATGCAGGAGGAGCAGGCCTGGCAGACGTTGCGGAAAATGGCGATGGATAAGAACCAGAGGATGGTGGAAATCGCCCGCGCGCTGCTGACGGTAAAGGCGTTGTGGTCCATAACACCAAAGGAGTAGATGCACGATGGTTGGGCAGCGGCTGCCTGTCAGCGGTGCAATGAGCGGGGAAAAGTCGCCCCGTGAAAAGCGGAAAATGGCTTAATAGCGCGTCTGTGAATATTGGCATCTGTTTTGCAATATCCAACAGACAACGGTTAATGCGTTAAATCGTTCAGTAAACAATTTTGGGCAACAGGCCAACGGCGGTTTGTGTGTCCATGGATAAAGGCGTCCAGCAGTGCATCAGCACTGTCGGGCGCTTTTTTTTTGCGTGTTCTGGAGCGGGTATGGGCGATAAATTTTCGATTTCACGGCGGCGTTTTTTACAGGCAGGTGCCGCGCTGGGCGGGGCAATGTTGCTGCCCGGCGCGATGCATGCCGCATGGGCGGCAGGATCCGATAAGCCGGAACAATCTACCGTACGGGTTGGTTTTATTCCGCTGACGGACTGCGCGCCGCTCGCCATCGCGTCGCTGAAAGGGTTCGATAAAAAATACGGTATTACCCTGGTGCCGACCAAAGAGGCCAGTTGGGCGGCGGTGCGCGACAAGTTGATCGCCGGTGAACTCGATGCGGCGCACATTCTCTACGGCCTGCTGTATGGCCTGGAGCTGGGGATCGCTGGCAAGCCACACGCGATGGCCAACCTGATGACCCTCAACCGCAATGGCCAGGCGATTACGCTCTCCAGCGATCTGCAGGAGAAAGGGGTGACCGACCTTGGTGGGTTGAAACGGCTGATTGGCCAGAGCGCGCCGGGCAGCTACACCTTCGCCCACACCTTTCCCACCGGGACGCACGCCATGTGGCTCTATTACTGGCTGGCCAGCGGCGGCATCGACCCGTTTGCGGATGTGCGCACCGTCGTGGTGCCGCCGCCGCAAATGGTAATGAACATGCGCATCGGCAACATGGTCGGCTTTTGCGTCGGCGAACCGTGGAATGCGCGGGCGATCAACGACCGCATCGGTTTTACCGCGACCACCTCGCAGGCTATCTGGCCGGAACACCCGGAAAAAATTCTCGGCACCCGCAGCGAATGGGTCGAGCGCAACCCGAACACCGCCCGCGCGCTGGTCGCGGCGGTGATGGAGGCCGCGCGCTGGATTGACGCGTCGGAAGAGAACAAACGGGAGACGGCGCGCATTCTGGCGAAGCGCGCCTGGCTGAATACCAAAGAGCAGTATCTCACCGGACGGATGCTCGGAGAGTACGACAACGGGCTGGGACGCCGCTGGCAGGACGCGCATCCGATTCGTTTTTACGACCAGGGGGAGGTGAGTTTCCCGTGGCTGTCGGACGGGATGTGGTTTTTAACCCAGTTCCGCCGCTGGGGATTACTGAAAACAGACCCGGATTATCAGGCGGTGGCCCGGCGCATCAACCGCATTGACGTCTGGAAAGCGGCGGCGCAGGCGGTGGGCGGCATCGCCACACCAACAGCGCTCATGCGTAGCAGCACATTGATAGACGGTACGGTCTGGACGGGGGCCGATCCGCAAGGTTACGCCCGCAGCTTCGCGATTCAACATAAGGGGGCATGAAATGAAACACGCGCACAATACGCAACCTGTTATTGCCACAGAAAAAACGCCGGGCGAAGTGATTATTCTGCCGCCGGTGCAGGTCCGGCGACCGACGCCGCCCGTCAGACGCTGGCTACGTGAAACCGTACAGCGACTCCTGCCGCCCCTGCTCGGACTGGGGCTGCTTTTACTCTGCTGGCAGCTGGCGGCGATCAACGGCAAGGGCTTTCCGACGCCGCTGAGTACGTTCGACTCCGCGCTGACCCTGTTTGCCGATCCTTTTTATCAGGACGGGCCAAACGACATGGGCATCGGCTGGAACGTGCTGGCGTCACTGCAACGGGTGGCGGTGGGCTTCGGTCTGGCGGCGCTGGTGGGTATCCCGCTGGGCTTTTTGATCGGCCGCTCGCTGTTCTTCGCCCGCATGTTTAATCCGCTGATCGCGCTGCTGCGCCCGGTCAGTCCGCTGGCGTGGCTACCGATTGGTCTGCTGCTGTTCCAGAAGGCGGAACCGGCTTCGAGCTGGACCATTTTTATCTGCTCTATCTGGCCGATGGTGATTAACACCGCCGAAGGCGTGCGCCGCATTCCGCAGGATTATCTCAACGTGGCCCGCGTGTTACAGCTTTCGGAGTGGACGGTGATGCGGCGCATTCTCTTCCCGGCGGTGCTGCCCGCGGTGCTGACCGGCGTGCGTCTCTCTATCGGCATTGCCTGGCTGGTGATCGTCGCCGCTGAGATGCTGACCGGCGGCCTGGGGATCGGTTTTTGGATCTGGAACGAGTGGAACAACCTCAACGTGGAAAACATCATTATCGCCATCGTCATTATCGGCGTCGTCGGCCTGCTGCTTGAGCAGGGGCTGATGCTGATCGCTCGTCGCTTCAGCTGGCAAGAAAAATAGGGGAATCGCTATGAAACCATTAATTCAGGTGCAGGCCGTCAGCCAGCGCTTTAATACCGCCAGCGGCGAATTTCTGGCCCTGCAAAACGTCTCTTTCGACATTTACGAAGGGGAGACCGTCAGTCTGATTGGCCACTCCGGCTGCGGGAAATCAACGCTGCTGAACCTGATTGCCGGCATTACCTTACCCACGGAAGGCGGGCTGCTGTGCGATAACCGCGAAATCGCCGGGCCGGGCCCCGAGCGCGCGGTGGTCTTTCAGAACCACTCCCTGCTGCCGTGGCTGACCTGCTTTGACAACGTGGCGCTGGCGGTCGACCAGGTTTTTCGCCGCACCATGAGCAAAGCCGAGCGCAAGGAGTGGATCGAACACAACCTTGAGCGGGTGCAAATGGGCCACGCGCTGCACAAGCGTCCGGGGGAGATCTCCGGCGGGATGAAGCAGCGGGTGGGGATTGCCAGGGCGCTGGCGATGAAGCCGAAAGTGCTGCTGCTGGATGAACCGTTTGGCGCGCTCGATGCCTTGACCCGCGCCCACTTGCAGGATGCGGTGATGCAGATTCAGCAGGCGCTGAATACCACCATCGTGATGATTACCCATGATGTTGATGAGGCGGTACTGCTTTCTGACCGCGTGATGATGATGACCAACGGCCCGGCGGCGACGGTGGGGGAGATTCTCGCCATCGATCTGCCCCGGCCGCGCAATCGCGTTCAGCTGGCGGATGACAGCCGTTATCACCACCTGCGTCAGCAGATTCTCCATTTCCTCTACGAAAAACAGCCGAAGGCGGCGTAAGGGGCGGCGATGAAGCGGCGACTGGTGATTATCGGCAATGGTATGGCGGCCACCCGGCTGGCGGAGACGCTGGTGGCGCGGGGGGGCGATAAATTTCAGATAGTGATTATCGGTGATGAACCCTGGCAGGCCTATAACCGTATCCAGCTGTCACCGGTACTGGGCGGGGAAAAAACGCTGGCGCAAACGCGACTGCTGCCTGAGGAGTGGTATCACCAGCACGGCGTGACGGTCCGCCGCGACGAATCGGTGCTGGCGGTGGAGATGTCGACGCGAACGTTGCGCACCACGCGAGGCGAGCTGTCGTGGGATGAGCTGATCTTTGCCACCGGTTCACAGGCGTTCATCCCGCCGTTGCCCGGCGTGGCGCTGCCGCACGTCTTTGCGTTTCGCACCTTTGCCGATGTGGCCGCCATTCTGGCAACCGGCGGCCCGGCGGTGGTGATTGGCGGCGGGGTGCTCGGCGTCGAGGCTGCCGCCGCGTTACGACGTCATGGTGACAATGTCACTTTACTGCATCGCGGCGACCGGTTGATGGAACAGCAAACCGATGCCTTTGCCGGTCAGCAGCTACAGCAACAGCTGGAGGCGCGAGGCATTCAGTGCGTCACGGACTGCGCGATCGCCGCGATTCGCGAGCACGAGGTTGTGCTGGAGGATGGCCGGACTTTTGCCGCCAGCCGCGTGGTGCTGGCGACCGGCGTGCGCCCCAACATTGAGCTGGCGCAGCGCAGCGGCGTCGATTGCCGACGCGGCATTGTGGTGGACCGCCAGATGGCGACCGCGCGGCCGGGAATTAGCGCCATCGGCGAATGTTGTGAAATTGATGGTCAGACCTGGGGGCTGGTCGCGCCCTGTCTGCGTCAGGCCGAGGTGCTGGCCGCGCGTTTATGTGGGGCGCCAGGCGCAGATTTTCACTGGCAGGACAGCGGCACTCGCCTGAAGGTCACGGGTATCGAGCTGTTCAGCGCCGGGGAATTACAGGCGACTGAGCAGGATGAGCTGTGGACCAGCTGGGACCCGCTGGCCCGCCACTACCGCCGTTTGCTGGTCCGTAACGACAAGCTGTGCGGCGTGTTATTGCTTGGCGACTGCGCAAATGCAGCGCCGTTAACGGCTCTGCTGGGCGAACGCGCATCAGCAGACTGGCTTTTTGATCCTTCTTCAACGCAGCCGCGCGCTGCAGGACAAATCACGATGACAAAACCTGTTTTGGTGCTGGTCGGACACGGCATGGTCGGCCACCATTTTCTTGAGCAATGCGTCAGCCGTAACCTGCATCAACAGTTTCGGATCGTGGTGTTTGGCGAAGAGCGTTACGCCGCCTACGACCGGGTGCATTTATCAGAATATTTTGCCGGGCGTAGCGCGGAATCGCTGTCGCTGGTGGAGGGCGATTTCTTCGCCCGGCACGGAATCGAACTGCGGCTGTCTGAGACGATTGCCGCCATTGACCGTGAGGCGCGGGTGGTACGCGATGCCAGCGGCCATGAAACCCACTGGGATAAACTGGTGCTGGCGACCGGCTCATATCCCTTCGTGCCGCCGGTGCCGGGCCACGATCAGGAGGGGTGTTTTGTGTATCGTACCCTCGACGACCTCGACCGTATTGCCGCCTGCGCCGGCCGCGCAAAACGCGGGGTGGTGATTGGCGGCGGCCTGCTGGGGCTGGAGGCCGCCAACGCGCTCAGGCAACTGGGGCTGGAAACCCACGTGGTGGAGTTCGCGCCGCATCTGATGGCGGTCCAGCTGGATAGCCCGGGCGCCGCGATGCTGCGGGAGAAAATCAATGATCTTGGCGTCGGGGTGCACACCAGCAAATCGACGCAGGCTATCGTACGCGATGCTGACGGCCTGGTGCTGAACTTCGCCGATGGCGAATCGCTGGCCACCGATATGGTGGTTTTTTCCGCCGGGATTCGCCCGCAGGATACGCTGGCGCGTGGCAGCGGACTGACGGTGGGCGAACGCGGTGGGATCGTTATCGATGATCAGTGTCGCACCTCCGATCCGCAGGTGCTGGCGATTGGTGAATGCGCCCTGTGGCAGAACAAAATCTATGGCCTGGTGGCACCGGGCTATCAGATGGCGAGAACGGCGGCGGCAATGCTGGCCGGAGAAGAAGCGAGTTTTAGCGGTGCCGATATGAGCACCAAACTGAAACTGCTGGGCATCGATGTGGCCTCTTTCGGCGATGCCCAGGGACGCACGCCCGGTAGCCAGAGCTACCAGTGGACGGACGGCCCGGGGCAAATCTATAAGAAAATTGTCGTCTGCCAGCAGAGTAAAACGCTGCTGGGCGGCGTACTGGTGGGCGATGCCAGCGATTACGCCACGCTGCTACAAATGATGTTGAACGCGATGGCGCTGCCCGCGCGCCCGGAAAGCCTGATTCTGCCCGCGCTGGAGGGGAGTGCGCCAAAAGCGCTGGGCGTAGCGGCGCTGCCGGACAGCGCGCAGATCTGCTCGTGCCACAACGTCAGTAAAGGGGACATCTGCGCGGCGGTTAATCATGGCGCCGGTGATATGGCGGCGATAAAAAGCTGCACCAAAGCCGCCACCGGTTGCGGTGGATGCAGCGCGCTGGTCAAGCAGGTGATGGAATATCAGCTCTCGGCGCAGGGCGTGGAAGTGAAAAAAGATATCTGCGAACACTTTCCGTGGTCGCGTCAGGAGATCTATCACCTCGTGCGCGTGAACCATATCCGCACCTTTGATCAGCTGATTAGTCGTTACGGTCAGGGACACGGCTGCGAAATCTGTAAGCCGCTGGTGGCTTCAGTTCTGGCCTCCTGCTGGAATGAATACCTGCTGAAACCGGCGCATTTGCCGCTACAAGATACCAATGACCGCTACTTCGCCAATATTCAGAAAGATGGCACCTATTCAGTGGTCCCGCGTATGGCGGCAGGCGAAGTGACCCCGGACGGGCTGATTGCCATCGGCCAGATTGCCAAACGCTACCAGCTGTACAGCAAAATTACCGGCGGCCAGCGGATCGATCTGTTTGGCGCCCGGCTCGAAGCTCTGCCGGCCATCTGGCGCGAGCTGGCGGAGGCCGGTTTTGAAACCGGTCACGCCTACGGCAAGTCGCTGCGCACGGTGAAATCCTGCGTCGGCTCGACCTGGTGTCGCTACGGCGTGCAGGACTCGACGGCGCTGGCGGTGACGCTTGAACATCGTTACAAGGGGCTGCGTGCGCCGCACAAGATTAAAATGGCGGTCTCCGGCTGTACCCGCGAATGCGCCGAGGCGCAGGGGAAAGATATCGGGGTGATTGCCACGGAAAAAGGCTGGAATCTCTACGTCTGCGGCAACGGCGGGATGAAGCCGCGCCATGGCGATCTGTTTGCCAGCGACATCGACGACGCGACGCTGATCCGCACGGTTGATCGGCTGCTGATGTTCTATATCCGCACTGCCGACCGACTACAGCGAACCAGTACGTGGATGGATAACCTCGAAGGCGGAATCGACTACCTGCGCGAGGTGATCCTCGAAGACAGCCTCGGGATCGGCGAAGAGCTGGAGCAGGAGATGGCGCGGGTGGTGGAAAGCTACCAGTGCGAATGGCAGACCACGCTGAACGATCCGCAGCGGCTGGCGCTGTTCCGGTCTTATGTTAACAGCGACCAGCCGGATGACGCCGTGCAGCGGCAAATGTTACGCGGCCAGCCGCAGCCGGTCGTCGCGCCGGTGCACCGCGAAGGCGAGGCGTCGGCTCGTCCGTGGCAGGCCATTTGCAATCTGGAGGCGATTCCCGCGCAGGCCGGGATCGGCGCGCGGTTGGGCGAGCGTCAGATTGCGCTGTTCCGTTTTGGCGAACAGGTTTATGCCCTCGACAACCTGGAGCCCGGTAGCGACGCCAACGTGCTGTCGCGCGGCATACTGGGCGATGCTGGCGGGGAGCCGATTGTCATTTCGCCGCTGTATAAACACCGTATCCGGCTGCGCGACGGGCGCCCCAGCGATGGCGGTGAACCGATGGTCCGCGCCTGGCCGGTGAAGGTCGAAAACGGCACGGTGTGGGTAGGCAATCAGCTTCTGCTGGCGCGCGCGGAGGCCTCCTGATGGATGAAATCCGCACCACCTGTCCCTATTGCGGCGTGGGCTGCGGCGTGCTAGCGCGAAGGGCAGAAAATGGCCTGGTCAGCGTGCGCGGCGATGAGCAGCATCCGGCAAACCTGGGACGTCTGTGCGTCAAAGGCGCGGCGCTCGGAGAAACCACCGGCCTGGAGAGGCGCTTGCTGCGACCGGAGCTGGAGGGGGAGCCGGTCAGTTGGTCACAGGCGCTGACGGCCGCCGGTAGCCGACTGCGGCAAATCATTGAGCAACACGGGCCGCAGGCGGTGGCATTTTATGCCTCCGGGCAGCTGCTTACCGAGGACTACTACGCGGCGAATAAGCTGATGAAGGGGTTTATCGGCGCCGCCAATATCGATACCAACTCCCGTCTCTGTATGTCCTCGGCGGTGACCGGCTATAAGCGCGCCTTTGGCGCCGACGTGGTGCCGTGCAGCTACGAGGATGTGGAAAACAGCGATCTGGTGGTGCTGGTGGGGTCGAACGCGGCCTGGGCGCATCCGGTGCTGTATCAGCGGCTGGTGCAGGCGAAACGGGATAATCCGCAGATGAAAGTGGTGGTGATTGATCCGCGCCGAACCGCCACCTGCGATATCGCCGATAGCCACCTGGCGGTTGCGCCCGGCAGCGATGGCGGGCTGTTTGTCGGTTTACTGAGGGCGATTGCCGGGGCTGGCGCGCTGACCGGCGATTTTCACGACCAGACGCAGGCGCTGGCCGCCGCCGCAGCCTGGGACACGGCGCGGGTGGCCGAATTCTGCGGGCTGGAGGTCGAGCAGGTCGCCGGGTTCTATCGCGACTTCATCGCCGCACCGCGGGCGATAACGCTCTACACCATGGGGATCAATCAGTCGGCCAGCGGCAGCGACAAGTGTAATGCCATTATTAACGTCCACCTGGCCTGCGGGAAATACGGGCGTTCGGGCTGCGGGCCGTTTTCGCTGACCGGACAGCCAAATGCGATGGGCGGCCGCGAGGTGGGCGGCCTGGCAACGATGCTGGCCGCTCATATGCATTTTGAGCCGCAGGATCTGCACCGGCTGTCGCGCTTTTGGGGCAGCGAACGGCTGGCGCAGACGCCGGGATTGACGGCGGTGGAGCTGTTTGCCGCCATTGGCCGCGGCGAGGTGAAAGCGGTGTGGATTATGGGCACTAACCCGGTAGTGTCGTTACCGGACAGTCTGGCCGTCAGCCAGGCGCTGGCCGGATGCCCGCTGGTGATCGTCTCCGAGGTGAGCGCCAGAACGGATACGGCAGCGTTTGCCCATATTCGTTTCCCGGCGCTGGCGTGGGGAGAAAAAAATGGCACCGTTACCAACTCGGAGCGGCGTATTTCCCGCCAGCGCAGCTTTCTGCCGCCGCCGGGAGAAGCCAAAGCCGACTGGTGGATAATCGCTCGCGTGGCTGAACAGCTCGGCTTTGGCGCGGCCTTTGCCTGGCGCCATCCGCATGAGATCTTCAGCGAGCATGCCGCGCTTTCGGGGTTTGAAAATGACGGCCAGCGGGCGTTCGATATCGGCGGGCTGGCGGAGCTCAGCCGTGAGGAGTGGGACAACCTGGCGCCGGTTCGCTGGCCGGTCAGCCGCAGCGGCGCCGCTCTCGATTTACAGCGCGGCTGGCACGGCGATGGTAAATTGCGCATGGTGCCGGTGACCCCCCAGGCCACGCGCGCCGTGACCGACGCCTTTTATCCGCTGATCCTCAATAGCGGCCGTATTCGCGATCAGTGGCACACCATGACCCGTACCGGTAGCGTGCCGCGTCTGATGCAGCATATTGCCGAACCGGTCGTTGAGGTCGCGCCAGCGGATGCCCGACGTTTGCAACTGCGCGAGGGAGAACTGGCGCGAATCTGGTCGCGCAACGGCGTGATGGTGGCTAAAACGGTGGTCAGCCGCGGGCAGCGCCCAGGCTCACTGTTTGTGCCGATGCACTGGAATAATCAGTTTGCCCGCCGGGGAAGGGTCAACGATCTGCTGTCGGCGGTGACGGATCCCTGGTCCGGACAGCCGGAGAGCAAACAGGCGGCGGTGGCGATTGCCCCCTGGCGTCCCGCCTGGCACGGGGAACTGTTTTGTCGCCAGCCGGTTCCGCTGCCGGCTGCCGTCCACTGGCGTCGGCGGGCGGCGCGGGCGGTAAACCATCTCTCTTTAGCCGGAGAACACCCTTCGCAGGAATGGCTAACCGAATGGTGTCATCAGCAGGAGTGGCAGATGCAAACGGCGCGCGCCGGGACGACATGGAGCCTGCTGGCCTGGCGTGAGGGTCAGCTGATGTTGGGCTGGTGGTGCGATATCGGCGAGCCGGTAATCGATGCCGGGTGGATAGCCGACGCGTTTCTCTCGCCCCCGGAAACGCCCACGCATCGTCACGCGCTGCTCAGCGGGAAAAAAAGCGGCGAGACGGCGCCCACGGGACGGATCGTATGCAGTTGCCTGAGCGTTGGCGAACGCGCGATCGGTGAGGCTATCGCGAACGGTTGCCGCACGGTTGGTGAACTGGGCAAGGTGCTGAAATGCGGTACCAACTGCGGCTCTTGTATTCCCGAACTCAAAGCGCTGCTGGCAGAGGCGCAGATACGGGCCTGAGTTCGGGATATTCCTGGAATTGCCCTCAGAGCTGCCGGAGAGGGCAAAAAACGGTAAACTTAAAGACTGTCATATTCTTCGTGAGCCAATGTAACCCATTTAATGCCTTCGTCGTACCGCGTCCCCCCACTCCTTGCGCTACTCTTGCTGCTGGCAAGCGTTCCTGCCCGTGCCCTGCAGGGAAACACGGCGTTCAGTGAAAAACAGGCGGCGCTGCCGGATTTGGGGATTGCGCCGCAGGTGGATGATGACGCCCGGCATTTTGCCGAAGTGGCGAAAAAGTTTGGCGAGGCCAGCATGAGCGATAATGGCCTGACGACCGGTGAACAGGCGCGAATGCTGGCTATCGGCAAGCTTGGCAACGAGCTGAGTCATCAACTGGAAAACTGGCTCTCGCCGTGGGGCAATGCCAGCGTCGATCTGCGGGTGGATAAAGAAGGCCGCTTCACCGGCACGCAGGGCAACTGGTTTATCCCGCTGCAGGATAATGGCCAGTATCTGACCTGGAATCAGTATTCCGTCAGCCAGCGGCAAAACGATCTGGTGGGCAACATCGGGCTGGGACAGCGCTGGCGCAGGGGAGACTGGCTGCTGGGCTATAACTCGTTCTACGACAAAGTGCTGGGTGACAGCATGGCGCGAGGCAGTATTGGCGCTGAAGCCTGGGGCGAATATTTGCGCCTGTCGGCCAACTATTATCATCCCGTCGGCAGCTGGCAGCGTGGCGATAGCCTGACCCAGGAACAGCGGATGGCGAGCGGCTACGATGTCACCGCCCAGGCGCGGCTACCGTTCTATCAGCATATTAATACCAGCGTCAGCGTCGAGCAGTATTTTGGCGATAGCGTCGACCTGTTCCATTCCGGTACCGGCTACCGGAATCCGGTGGCGGTGTCGGTGGGGCTGAACTATACCCCGGTGCCGCTCGTGACCATGACCGCAAAGCATAAACAGGGTGAAAGCGGGCTCAGTCAAAACAATGTCGGTCTGAATCTGAACTATCGTTTTGGCGTGCCGCTTAAACAGCAGCTGGCGGCCGATGAGGTGGCGGTCAGCCGCTCCTTGCGCGGCAGTCGTTACGACAGCCCGGAGCGCGATCATGTGCCGGTGGTCGAGTATCGTCAGCGTAAATCGCTGTCGGTCTACCTGGCGACGCCGCCGTGGGATTTACAGCCGGGGGAGACGGTGCAACTGAAGCTACAAATTCGTAGCCTGCATGGGATAAAATCGCTGAAATGGCAAGGTGATACGCAAGCGCTGAGCTTAACGTCTCCCGTCGATGCCAACAGCCCGGACGGCTGGAGCGTGATTCTTCCGGCCTGGAACAGCGAGCCGGGAGCGAGCAATCTGTGGCACCTGTCGGTAGTGGTGGAAGACAAAACGGGTCAGCGCGTTTCATCCAATGAGATCGCGCTGGCGCTGAGCGAGCCGTTGGTCAAATTCCCGGCCGACGGCGTCAGTTGGGGAAATATGCCTTAGAAAATCCGCTCCTGATGGACCCATACCGCCGCTTCAACGCGTGATTTCAGCTTCATTTTCTTCAGCATATGCTTAACGTGCACCTTGACGGTACTTTCGGTTATCTCCAGACGACGGGCGATCATTTTGTTCGGCAGTCCCTGGGCAATCAGCTTGAGAATATCCCGTTCGCGCGGCGTCAGCTGGCTGATATCGCGGTCTGACGTGGCGCGGTTGGCGCGCAGGCTGGCTGCCAGCACCGGCGTGAGCGCTTCGCTGAGAACCATCTCGCCCGCCGCGGCCTGCTGCAACGCTTTTAACAGATCTTCTGGCTCCATGTCTTTCAACAGGTAGCCGTCGGCGCCGCGTTTGAGGGCGGTGACCACATCTTCTTCGTGGTTAGAGACGCTGAAGACCACGATTCGACCGGAGAGCGACTTTTCGCGCAGCTTGTCGAGGGTTTCCAGTCCGTTCATGCCGGGCATGTTGAGATCCAGCAGGATCAGGTCGGGATCCAGCGTCTCAGCGAGGGCGATACCTTGTTCACCGTTACTGGCCTCGCCAATAACCTGAATATCGCTGGCCATACTGACGAGCTGTTTTACGCCGGTGCGCAGCATCGGGTGATCGTCAATGAGAAGGATGGTTGCCCGCTCCTGTTGACTCATAGGGTTCTCCTTATTGGATTGAAAACGATTTTTCCGGGATAAAAGTGACCACCACCTCGGTACCGCCGTTTTCCCGGCGACGAACCTGACAGTCTCCGCGCAAACTCTGGGCGCGATCCCGCATGATAATTAAGCCGTAATGGTTGCTGCGTTCCGCCTGATCGGGGACGCCGCGGCCGTTGTCTGCGACCACCAGCCGTACCTGGTTTTCCCGCAGCGCGACGGTCACGATAACTTCGGTCGCCTGGGCGTGTTTCAGCGCATTACTCAGCGCCTCGCGCGCGATTTGCAGGACGTGAATGGCCTGATGTGACGGGACAAAGCGCGGCGGCAGCTGGTAATCAAGCTGGACGGTAAAGCCAAAATGGGCGCTGTATTCCTGGCAGCTGGACTCCAGCGCCGGGCGCAATCCTGCTTCGGTTAATTGCAGGCGGAAGGTTGTCAGCAGTTCACGCAGCTGTGCCCATGACGTATTCAGCTCATTGCGAATCTGGCCCAGCAGCTGACGGCTCTCTTCCGGCAGGTTTGCGCCCTGCATTTGCAAACAGCTGACCTGCATTTTCATACAGGAGAGCGACTGGGCGATGGAGTCGTGTAGTTCGCGGGCGATGGTGGCGCGTTCTTCCATTACGATAAGCTGCTGCTGATGCTCCTGGTGCCTGTCGAGCGCCAGCGTGGAGGTCAGCTGCTCGACTAGCGTATCCACCAGCTGCTGCTGATCGTGGCTCAGGTGACGTCCGACGGGCAACGTCGCCAGCAGGATCCCGTACTGGTTATGGGCATCGGACAGCCGCCATTTCAATGTGGCGCCGGCATCCGGCAGCGGCGGCAGATCGCGCGGGCATAAATAGCAGCCTTTGTCATCGCACTGTATATCCGAGTGACAGACGAATTCCTGATGATTGTCCTCATCTTCGAAGTCATATACCCGCACCTCAATATCGCGTAGCAGCGTCAGCCCCTGCAGTCCGTTGAGCACCGGTGAAATGCGTTCACACAGCGGGGCGCTGGAGTGCAGACGACGGTTGGCCTGCCATAAAAAGGCGAGGATCTCATTTTTCTGCTCCAGCCCGGCGGTTTTTTCCTGCACCCGTCGTTCGAGCACCGAATAGCTTTCCGCCAGCTCTTTTGACATGTTGTTAAGCGCCATGCCGAGGCTGGCCATCTCATTGCGGCCGCTGATGTGGACGCGTTGGGTAAAATCGCGATGGCTGACTGCCCGGGCCATGTCCAGCAGCTGTTTCCACGGGCGCAGCAGACGGGCCCGTAGCCAGACGATAGTAAACAGAAACAGCAGCGCCATGCCGATGGCCATCACCCGCTGCAGCCAGACGACGTAGCGGATGCGCTGCTCGGTGGTATGATCAAAAGAGGTGACCAGGTGGTCTATCCGGTCGACAAAGCTGGCGACATCGACGGCGACGCTCGCCTGATTCTGCGCGTGCTCCATTCCCGGTGCCAGCTCCAGCTGCCAGTATTGCTGCAGCGCTTTAAGCTGGCTATTCTGGCCGTCCCGGAGGGCGGCATTCTGCAGTTCTTCGCTGAAGACGGTGGCATTCATCTCGTCGAGCAGCTTGCTATCGTCCGCGTTGAGCGGGATTGCCGCCAGCAGACGATAGCTTTGCATTCTCAGCGAACCGGCTTTATTGATCGCGTGCGCGCTGCCCTGTACGCCGTGAACCAGGCGGGCAGAGATACCGATTCCCGCGACGCCAATCGCCGTCGATAGCAGCACAATTAACGCCAGTTGATTCACTAACGTAAGCGGGGTAAAAAGACGTTTTAACATACAGTGCATGGCTCCTGACCGGCAAACCATCCGGGAGTGGCGTCTATTCTCGGATATCCCATGGAGTATACCCATACCTATAAGGGATTACCCCTTAATTGTCGGGGGTGGGTAGGTTTACGGCAGGCGATCGCTTAAACCCGGCAGCCATGTGAAAAACCACACTTTTTTTGTAGAAAATAACTACTCACTTCGGGTGATAGTTTTTTTTTAAGCAATTTGCTGCCAACTTTTCCTTTGATTTATATCAACTTACCGCCCTCTGTAATCCCTAATGTAGCGGCAGGATATATGAATAATCAGAGGTATTTATGAGTCAATCTTCCCTACCGGAGAAGGCCAGTACTTCAGTCATCACCGACTGGCGTCCTGAAGATCCCGAGTTCTGGCAGCAGCGCGGACACCGTGTTGCAAGCCGGAATTTGTGGATCTCCGTTCCCTGTCTGTTGCTGGCGTTTTGCGTCTGGATGTTGTTCAGCGCGGTGGCGGTCAATCTGAATAAGGTTGGCTTCCAGTTCTCGACCGACCAGCTGTTTATGTTGACCGCGCTTCCGGCGCTGTCCGGCGCTTTATTGCGCGTGCCCTACGCCTTTATGGTTCCCCTGTTTGGCGGCCGCCGCTGGACCGCCTTCAGTACCGGGATCATGATAGTCCCTTGCGTATGGCTGGGCTTCGCGGTGCAGGATACCTCTACGCCGTTCAGCATCTTTGTGATTATCTCTCTGCTTTGCGGTTTTGCCGGGGCGAACTTTGCTTCCAGCATGGCCAACATCAGCTTCTTCTTCCCGAAACAGAAGCAGGGCGGCGCCCTCGGTATTAACGGCGGCCTTGGCAATATGGGCGTCAGCGTGATGCAGCTGGTTGCACCGCTGGTGGTTTCGCTGTCTATTTTCGCCGTCTTTGGCGGGACGGGCAGCGAGCAGCCGGACGGTTCGCTGCTGTATCTGGAAAACGCGGCGTGGATCTGGGTGCCGTTCCTGATTATCTTCACCCTGGCGGCGTGGTTCTTTATGAACGACCTGTCGGCGTCGAAGGCCTCGTTGAGCGAGCAGCTGCCGGTGCTTAAGCGCGCTCATCTGTGGGTTATGGCGCTGCTTTATCTGGCGACGTTTGGTTCATTCATCGGCTTCTCGGCGGGCTTTGCGATGCTGTCGAAAACCCAGTTCCCGGATGTTCAGATTCTGCACTTTGCCTTCTTCGGGCCGTTTATCGGCGCGCTGGCGCGCTCGATGGGCGGGGCTGTCTCTGACCGCCTGGGCGGTACCCGCGTGACGCTGGTGAACTTTGTGGTGATGGCGGTCTTCAGCGGACTGCTGTTCCTGACGCTCCCGACGGAGGGTGTCGGCGGTAACTTCATTGCCTTCTTCGGCGTGTTTATGGTGCTGTTCCTGACCGCCGGGCTGGGTAGCGCCTCTACCTTCCAGATGATTTCGATTATCTTCCGTAAAATGACGATGGAACGCGTAAAAGCGCAGGGCGGTAATGAAGAGCAGGCGATGCGTGAAGCCGCAACGGATACGGCGGCAGCGCTGGGCTTTATCTCTGCCATCGGCGCTATCGGTGGCTTCTTTATTCCGAAAGCGTTTGGTATTTCTCTGGAACTGACCGGTTCTCCGGCTGGCGCTATGAAGATCTTTTTCGTCTTCTATATCGCCTGCATCCTGATTACCTGGGCGGTTTACGGTCGTAAACAGAAGTCTTAAGCCATCTCTGTTTGCTCTCAGGGCGCAATGTATATTGCGCCCTTTTTTATGCCGACAGGAATGAGCCCAATCCGCCGACAGGGGTATCTACCCCTTAATACCCTGGCGCACGCCACAGGCGTACAATAATCGCTCGTTTTTCATTAAATTCCTTAAAAAACATAAAGATAAAAAACAGAAAATGCTACCACTTCGGAGGTATTTGCCGCCTGAGGGGCTATTTATAAGCCCTGTCGCATTGATCGTTATCAATTCTCTCCCTCTTTCATAGCGTTACCTTCGCTGCAAATCCAGCAATGTCGATTTATCAGAGAGCCGTCAGGCTCCAAACAGGAGAAACCCGATGAGTAAATTCCTGGACCGGTTTCGCTACTTCAAACAGAAGGGTGAAACCTTTGCCGATGGGCATGGCCAGTTTCTAAAAACCAACCGGGACTGGGAGGATGGATACCGCCAGCGCTGGCAGCATGACAAAATTGTGCGCTCCACTCACGGGGTAAACTGCACCGGCTCATGCAGCTGGAAGATTTATGTAAAAAACGGTCTCGTCACCTGGGAAACCCAGCAGACCGACTATCCGCGTACTCGCCCGGATATGCCGAACCACGAACCACGCGGCTGCCCGCGTGGCGCCAGCTACTCCTGGTATCTCTACAGCGCCAACCGTCTGAAGTATCCGCTGATGCGCAAACGGCTGATGAAAATGTGGCGCGAAGCGAAAGTGCAGCATGCCGATCCGGTAGATGCCTGGGCGTCCATTATTGAAGACGCCGATAAAGCCAAAAGCTTCAAACAGGCGCGTGGACGCGGCGGTTTCGTCCGTTCCTCCTGGCAGGAAGTGAATGAGCTGATCGCGGCTTCTAACGTCTACACCGTCAAAACCTATGGCCCGGACCGCGTGGCGGGCTTCTCGCCCATTCCGGCGATGTCGATGGTCTCCTATGCCTCCGGCGCGCGCTATCTGTCGCTGATTGGCGGCACCTGTCTGAGCTTCTATGACTGGTACTGCGACCTGCCACCGGCCTCCCCGCAGACCTGGGGCGAGCAGACCGACGTCCCTGAGTCAGCCGACTGGTATAACTCCAGCTACATTATCGCCTGGGGCTCCAACGTACCGCAGACCCGTACGCCGGATGCGCACTTCTTCACCGAAGTTCGCTATAAAGGCACCAAGACCGTGGCTATCACCCCGGACTACGCCGAAATCGCCAAGCTGTGCGACCTGTGGCTGGCGCCGAAGCAGGGCACCGATGCGGCGATGGCGCTGGCGATGGGCCACGTCATGCTCCGTGAATTCCACCTCGATAAGCCGAGCCAGTATTTCACCGACTACGTTCGCCGCTACAGCGATATGCCGATGCTGGTGATGCTCGAAGAACGTGAAGGCTACTATGCTGCGGGCCGCATGCTGCGCGCGGCCGACCTCGTCGATTCCCTGGGCCAGGAAAACAACCCTGAGTGGAAAACCGTGGCGCTGAATAGCGACGGCGACATGGTGGCGCCAAACGGTTCCATCGGCTTCCGCTGGGGCGAAAAAGGTAAGTGGAACCTGGAACAGCGCGACGGTAAATCCGGCGAAGAGACCGAACTGCAGCTCAGCCTGCTCGGCAGCCAGGATGACATCGCGCAGGTGGGCTTCCCGTACTTTGGCGGTGACGGCACCGAACATTTTGCCAGCGTCGAACTGGAAAATATCCTGCTGCATAAGCTGCCGGTAAAACGCCTGCAGCTGGCGGATGGCCGCACCGCGCTGGTGACTACCGTGTACGACCTGACCATGGCCAACTACGGTCTGGATCGCGGTCTCAACGATGAAAACTGCGCGACCAGCTACGATGATATTAAAGCGTATACGCCAGCGTGGGCTGAAAAAATTACCGGCGTTTCCCGCGCGCAAATCATTCGTACCGCGCGTGAATTTGCCGATAACGCCGATAAGACCCACGGTCGTTCGATGATCATCGTCGGGGCCGGTCTGAACCACTGGTACCACCTCGATATGAACTATCGTGGCCTGATCAACATGCTGGTGTTCTGCGGCTGCGTGGGTCAGAGCGGCGGCGGTTGGGCGCACTACGTGGGCCAGGAAAAACTGCGTCCGCAGACCGGCTGGCAACCGCTGGCGTTTGCGCTCGACTGGCAGCGTCCGGCGCGTCACATGAACAGCACCTCGTACTTCTATAACCACTCCAGCCAGTGGCGTTATGAAAGCGTCACCGCGCAGGAACTGCTGTCGCCGCTGGCGGACAAATCGCGCTACAGCGGCCATCTGATTGACTTCAACGTCCGTGCTGAACGCATGGGCTGGTTGCCGTCGGCGCCTCAACTGGGCACCAACCCGCTGCGCATTGCCGACGCAGCGAAAAAAGCCGGCCTGAGCGCGGTGGATTACACCGTTAAATCCCTGAAAGAAGGCTCGATTCGTTTTGCGGCGGAGCAGCCGGAAAACGGCAAGAACCATCCGCGCAACCTGTTTATCTGGCGTTCCAACCTGCTGGGCTCCTCCGGTAAAGGCCACGAGTACATGCTCAAGTACCTGCTGGGTACCGGGCACGGTATTCAGGGGCTGGATCTTGGCAAGCAGGGCGGCGTGAAGCCGGAAGAGGTGGAGTGGCAGGATAACGGCCTCGACGGCAAACTGGATCTGGTGGTGACGCTGGACTTCCGTCTGTCGAGCACCTGTCTGTACTCCGATATCGTGCTGCCGACCGCGACCTGGTATGAAAAAGACGACATGAATACCTCGGATATGCATCCGTTTATTCACCCGCTGTCTGCCGCCGTTGATCCGGCATGGGAATCGAAAAGCGACTGGGAAATCTATAAAGGCATCGCGAAGGCATTCTCCGAAGTGTGCGTGGGCCACCTCGGTAAAGAAACCGACGTGGTGACGCTACCGATCCAGCATGATTCCGCTGCCGAACTGGCGCAGCCGCTGGAGGTGAAGGACTGGAAAAAAGGCGAGTGCGATCTGATTCCGGGTAAAACCGCGCCGCATATCATTCAGGTCGAGCGCGACTACCCGGCAACCTATGAACGCTTCACCTCTATCGGCCCGCTGATGGAGAAAATCGGTAACGGCGGTAAAGGGATTGCCTGGAACACCCAGAGCGAAATGGACCTGCTGCGTAAGCTCAACTACACCAAGGCGGACGGCCCGGCGAAAGGTCAGCCGATGCTGGACACGGCGATTGACGCGGCAGAAATGATCCTCACCCTGGCGCCGGAAACCAATGGTCAGGTGGCGGTGAAAGCCTGGGCGGCGCTCAGCGAATTTACCGGTCGCGACCATACCCATCTGGCGCTCAATAAAGAAGATGAGAAGATCCGCTTTCGTGATATTCAGGCGCAGCCGCGCAAGATTATCTCCAGCCCGACCTGGTCTGGTTTAGAGGACGAGCACGTTTCCTATAACGCCGGTTATACCAACGTTCATGAGCTGATCCCATGGCGTACGCTTTCTGGTCGTCAGTCCCTGTATCAGGATCACCAGTGGATGCGCGACTTCGGTGAAAGCCTGCTGGTGTACCGTCCGCCGATCGACACGCGTTCGGTGAAATCGGCGATGGGAGAGAAGTCCAACGGCAATCCGGAGAAGGCGCTGAACTTCCTCACGCCGCACCAGAAATGGGGCATTCACTCGACCTACAGCGACAACCTGCTGATGCTGACCTTAGGTCGCGGCGGTCCGGTTGTCTGGATAAGCGAAGAGGATGCCAAAGAGATCGGAGTTGAAGACAACGACTGGATTGAAGTTTTCAACAACAACGGCGCACTGACCGCAAGGGCGGTCGTGAGCCAGCGTGTACCGGCCGGGATGACCATGATGTACCACGCGCAGGAACGTATCGTAAACCTGCCGGGATCGGAAATTACCGGTCAGCGCGGTGGTATTCATAACTCGGTGACGCGTATTACGCCGAAACCAACGCATATGATCGGTGGCTATGCGCACCTGGCATATGGCTTTAACTACTATGGCACCGTCGGCTCTAACCGCGATGAGTTTGTGGTAGTCCGTAAGATGAAGAACATTAACTGGCTGGATGGCGAAGGCAATGACCAGGTACAGGAGAGCGTAAAATGAAAATTCGTTCACAAGTCGGCATGGTGCTGAATCTCGATAAATGCATCGGCTGTCATACCTGCTCAGTGACCTGCAAAAACGTCTGGACCAGCCGCGAAGGGACCGAGTACGCGTGGTTCAACAACGTTGAAACCAAGCCGGGCACCGGCTTCCCGACCAACTGGGAAGATCAGGAAAAATGGAAGGGCGGCTGGATCCGTAAGATCAACGGTAAGCTGGTGCCGCGCATGGGTAACAAAGCGCTGCTGCTGGGGAAAATCTTCGCTAACCCGCATCTGCCGGGTCTGGACGATTACTACGAGCCGTTTGATTTTGACTACCAGACGCTGCACAACGCGCCGGCAGACAGCAAGGCGCAGCCCATCGCGCGCCCACGCTCGCTGATTACCGGTCAGCGAATGGACAAGATCGAGAAAGGTCCGAACTGGGAAGACGATCTGGGCGGTGAATTCGCGAAGCTGTCGCAAGACAAAAACTTCGAGAACATGCAGAAAGCGATGTACGGCCAGTTCGAAAACACCTTCATGATGTATCTGCCGCGCCTGTGCGAGCACTGTCTCAACCCGGCGTGCGTGGCAACCTGCCCGAGCGGCGCTATCTACAAACGTGAAGAAGACGGCATTGTGCTGATCGACCAGGACAAGTGCCGCGGCTGGCGGATGTGTATCACCGGCTGTCCGTATAAAAAAATCTACTTCAACTGGAAGAGCGGCAAATCCGAGAAATGCATCTTCTGCTACCCGCGTATTGAATCGGGTCAGCCGACGGTCTGTTCCGAAACCTGCGTCGGGCGTATCCGTTACCTTGGCGTGCTGCTGTACGACGCGGATGCGATTGAACAGGCCGCCAGCACCGAGAACGAGAAAGACCTCTACCAGCGTCAGTTGGACGTGTTCCTCGATCCGCACGATCCGCAAGTGATTGAGCAGGCGCAGAAAGACGGTATTCCGCTGAGCGTGATTGACGCGGCGCAGAAATCGCCGGTCTATAAAATGGCGATGGACTGGAAGCTGGCGCTGCCGCTGCACCCGGAATACCGCACGCTGCCGATGGTCTGGTATGTACCGCCTCTGTCGCCGATCCAGTCCGCCGCCGATGCGGGCGAACTGGGCAGCAACGGTATCCTGCCGGACGTAGAAAGCCTGCGCATCCCGGTTCAGTATCTGGCTAACCTGCTGACCGCAGGCGATACCCAGCCGGTTCTGCTGGCGTTGAAACGCATGCTGGCGATGCGCCACTTCAAACGTACCGAAACCGTCGATGGCGTTATCGATACCCGGGCGCTGGAAGAGGTCGGCCTGACCGAAGCGCAGGCGCAGGAAATGTACCGTTACCTGGCGATTGCCAACTACGAAGACCGTTTCGTGGTGCCGAGCAGCCATCGTGAACTGGCGCGCGAAGCCTTCCCGGAGAAAAGCGGCTGTGGCTTTAGCTTCGGTGATGGCTGCCACGGGTCTGATTCGTCCTTCAACCTGTTCAACAGCCGCCGCATTGATGCCGTGGATGTGACCAGCAAAACGGAGCCGCACGCATGATCGAACTCGTGGTTGTTTCGCGTCTGCTTGAGTACCCGGATGCGGACTTATGGCAGCATCAGGACGAACTCTTCGACGTTCTGGCTTCGTCAGAAAAACTGGAGGCGGATGCCCGGGCCCTGGGCGTCTTCCTGCGTGATTTAACCGCGCAGGATCTGCTGGATGCGCAGGCCGCCTACAGCGAGCTGTTTGACCGGGGGCGCGCCACCTCGCTGCTGCTGTTCGAACACGTGCACGGCGAATCTCGCGACCGCGGGCAGGCGATGGTTGATCTGCTGAATCAGTATGAGCAGCACGGTCTGGTGCTCGACAGCCGCGAGCTGCCCGATCACCTGCCGCTGTATCTGGAATATCTGGCGCAGCTGCCGGAGTGTGAAGCCATCGGCGGTCTGCAGGATATTGCGCCGATTCTGGCGTTGCTTTGCGCGCGTCTGCAACAGCGTGAAAGCCGCTATGCCGTTCTGTTTGCACCGCTGCTGAAGCTGGCGAACAGCGCGCTAGATGAAGCGAAAGTTGCGGAAAAAATCGCCGATGAAGCGCGCGACGATACGCCGCAGGCGCTGGATGCGGTCTGGGAAGAGGAGCAGGTGAAATTCTTTGCCGATCAAGGCTGCGGTGAGTCCGACATCGCCGCTCACCAGCGTCGTTTTGCCGGAGCCGTGGCCCCGCAATATTTGAATATCTCTAACGGAGGACAGCAATAATGCACTTCCTGAATATGTTCTTCTTTGACATCTATCCGTACATTGCCGGAGCGGTGTTCCTGGCAGGCAGCTGGCTGCGCTACGATTACGGACAGTACACCTGGCGCGCCGCCTCCAGTCAGATGCTGGATCGCAAAGGGATGAATCTGGCGTCTAACCTGTTCCACATCGGGATCCTCGGGATTTTCGCCGGGCACTTCCTTGGGATGCTGACGCCGCACTGGATGTATGAAGCGTGGCTACCGATTTCCGTGAAACAGAAAATGGCGATGCTTGCCGGTGGCGCTTGCGGCGTGATGACGCTGGTGGGAGGTCTGCTGCTGCTTAAACGCCGGCTGTTCAGCCCGCGCGTACGCGCAACCACGACCGGGGCGGATATTCTGGTACTCTCGGTGCTGATTCTCCAGTGTGCGCTGGGCCTGCTGACCATTCCGTTTTCGGCACAGCATATGGACGGCAGCGAAATGATGAAGCTGGTGAACTGGGCACAGTCCGTGGTGACGTTCCGCGGCGGCGCATCCGCGCACCTGGATGGCGTCGCCTTTATTTTCCGCGTGCACCTGGTGCTGGGGATGACGTTGTTCCTGCTGTTCCCGTTCTCCCGCCTGGTTCATATCTGGAGCGTGCCGGTAGAGTACCTGACGCGCAGATATCAGATAGTCCGCGCCCGTCGTTGATAGCCCTGTCCGGCAGAATCACACCCCGCTGCGGCGGGGTTTTTTGTGGCCCGATGCCAGTCCGTCACCCCAGCCGAGATTATTTCCCGCCGCCGCCAACAGAATCAGCAGCCCTCCGGCCAACTGTACCGGTGCCAGCGCATGGTGAAAGACCAGATAATCGACCCCCATCGCCACAAGCGGATAGATAAAGGAGAGCGAACCGGTTATGGGCGTCGGCAGTTTCTGAATCGCACTGTAGAGCAACTGGTACATCATGCCGGTATGCACGATGCCCAGAATCAACAGGTAGCGCCAGGGGAATGCGGCGGTGAAATCGGGGGCGTGGACCAGCGGCAGCAGCATGATTGTCCCGACGATAACCTGGATAAAGGCAATATGCTCAGGCGCAAGCGGACGTAGCTTGCGAGCGATCATCGCAGTTAAGGCGTAGAAAAAGGCGGCGCCAAGCGCCAGCGCAATACCCGCAGCGAGCTGGCCGCCATGAGCCTGCATTAACTCGCTGGAGAGCAGGATGACCACGCCGATAAAAGCCAATGTTAACCAGCCCCATTTAACCAACGCCACCCGCTCGCCGGCCAGCATCCCCATCAATACCAGCATAAACGGCTGGGTGTTATACACCACGGTAGCCATACCGATCGAAATGCGGGCGTAAGCGGCGAACAGCAGCAGCCAGTTAATGACCAGCGCGATGCCGCCGAGGATCGCCAGCAGCAGCGTTAAGCGCGTGAGCTGACTGAACGGCTGCCGGCTGAGATAGATAAACCCCAGTAAGGTCAGGGCGCCAATCAGACAACGCCAGAAAACCACATCGATAACCGGCAGGCCGGAGAGTAAAACAAAGACGCCGATCGAACCCGAAATGATCATCGCCAGGCTCATTTGCCAGACGCCCGTCACGGTATGTGCCATTTTTCAACCTCCGTTATGATGCCGATATTGTCGTTAATCTGCTGACAGGTTGATATGCATGATCTAAGGTAAAAGGCGAGTATTGCTTTTATTTATCAGGTAAAACGAATGGAACACTTAATTGATAATATCGACCGCGCTATTCTGGCCTGTCTGGCAGAAGATGCGCGCATCTCGCTCAAGGTGTTGAGCGCGCGGGTAGGGCTGACGTCACCCAGTACCGCCGAGCGGGTGAAGCGTCTGGAAGAGCGCGGGGTGATTCAGGGATATGGCGCCCGGGTGAATCTTGCGGCGCTAGGGTATACCCTGCAGGCGCTGGTTCGCGTCAGACCGCTGCCGGGTTTACTGCAGAAGGTCGATAAATATATTCAGGCAATGCCAGAATGCATCGAATGTGACAAGGTCACGGGTGAGGATTGCTTCGTTATGCGCCTGGTGGTACGGGATATTGCGCAGCTTGATACCCTGCTGGATGGCCTGGCAGAGCATGCTCAGTGTAATACTTCGATAGTAAAAAGCTCGCCGGTAACCCGCCGTCTGCCGCCGATGTAACCGCCCCGGATGGCGGCGTAAACGCCTTATCCGGGCTACCCGACCGTTGTTCGAATCGAACCTGGTCGAAGCTTCTCATCCTTCCCTGCACGGGCAGAATATATTGCAAGTGAGATGGGGATAACGAAGATGTTACAGGGAGATGATGGTGGCGGGGGAAGGATTCGAACCTTCGAAGTCAGTGACGGCAGATTTACAGTCTGCTCCCTTTGGCCGCTCGGGAACCCCGCCAGGGGTATAACTACTTGAGCGTAATACTTTTGATGGTGATTGAAGGATTATTCATCGCTTCGCGACTCACCCTTCCCGATAAGTGCAAACCTCGCTAAGGCCTACCGGGGTTACCACGTTGCTGTGGTGAATAATGGTGGTGGGGGAAGGATTCGAACCTTCGAAGTCGATGACGGCAGATTTACAGTCTGCTCCCTTTGGCCGCTCGGGAACCCCACCACGGGGTCATGCTTAATACTGGCCTGCTTCCTTCCGGGGAAGCGGGGCGCATCATACCAAATGATGCGCCCCTGTAAAGCTTTCCGTTGATAAAATTAAACTGGTTGCCTGAAATTTACACGTAAAGGCGCAAAGCTAACCAGTTAATTTCATTATCGATTAAAGAATAATCGTTCGGTTACCGTAAACAAACACGCGCTGGGCCAGAACCTGATACAGCGCGCGGCTCAGCACATTCTTTTCCACATCGCGGCCCGCGCGCATCATATCTTCCGCCGTATAGGTGTGATCGACATGAATAACATCCTGCATAATGATCGGGCCTTCATCCAGGTTGTCGTTAACGTAGTGGGCGGTGGCGCCGATGATCTTCACGCCGCGCTCGTAAGCCTGATGATAAGGGCGGGCGCCAATAAAGGCTGGCAGGAAGGAGTGATGAATATTGATAATCTGGTTCGGGAAGCGGGAAACGAATTCCGGCGTCAGGACGCGCATATACTTCGCCAGCACCACATAATCCGGCGCGTAGGATTCGATGGCGTCGCCCATCTGCTTGTCGTGCTCTTCGCGCGTCAGCCCTTCATGGCTGACCAGCTGGAAGGGAATATCAAAACGTTCAACCAGCGAGCGCAGCGTTTCATGGTTGCCGATGACGGCCGCAATCTCAACATCCAGGCCGCCATAGTTGGCTTTCATCAGCAGATCGCCCAGACAGTGCGCTTCTTTGGTGACCAGGATGACCACCCGACGGCGGCCGGCGGGCGTCAGTTCGCGTATAGAGCCTTCCGGCAGCGCGCTATCAAGGTCGGCGAGCAGAATGGCATCGTTAAAAATACCTTCCAGTTCGGTACGCATAAAGAAGCGACCGGTACGGTGATCGACAAACTCGTTATTCTGCACGATATTCAGCTCGTGCTTGTAACAAATATTCGTGATACGCGCGATGAGTCCTTTCTGGTCAGGGCAAATGGTGCGTAGTACTTTACGTTGTAATGAATGCATCGCGGGGAAAATCCTGTAGTGTTTGCTATTGCTGGCGCCAGTTTTACTGGCCGCAGCATTTTTTAAATTTTTTACCTGAACCGCAAGGGCAGGGGTCGTTACGGCCAATCAGCGGTCGTGTGCCGTCGATATAATACCACCGTCCATTTTCTTTTAAGAATCTGGAACGTTCAATAATCGCGCCGGGGCGGTTATCGTCGTGATATCGCGCGACAAAACTGACAAACCCCTCGTCGGAGTGCCGGCCTTCATCGGCGGCAAATACGGTCAGGCCTTGCCATTGCGTTTTTGCGAACCCCTTTTCCAGCTCGGCCCGGAAGTGCTGCGGCTGGCAGGAAGGGTGCCAGGTGGCTATCAGGTAATCGGCATCCTTCATGACAAACGCGCTGTAGCGGGAGCGCATCAGCTGTGATGGATCCGGTGCGGGCAGCGAACCGCTCAGATATCGCTGACAACATGAGCTATACTCCAGAGCGCTGCCGCAAGGGCATAATGGCGACAAAACGGCCTCCATGGAAAAAGAATCCCGGCGCATCGGCGCCAAAGTGTTTTATGTTAACTGAGCTGTGGCAATGATGCCATGCCCGGAGTGGAAGGAAGTATATCGGTAATAATGAGAAAGCTTAAAATTGGTCTGGCGTTAGGGGCGGGAGCTGCCCGCGGATGGTCACATATTGGTACGATTAAAGCACTACAGCGCGCGGGTATTGAAATTGATATCGTCGCTGGATGTTCAATCGGCGCGCTGGTAGGGGCTGCCTTTGCCTGCAATCGACTTCCGGTCCTTGAGAAATGGGTCTCCTCTTTTAGTAACTGGGACGTGCTGCGGCTGATGGATCTTTCCTGGCGCCGCGGCGGTCTGCTGCGCGGTGAGCGCGTATTCAACCAGTTTCGCCAGGTTTTGCCCGTCGCCGAAATTGAACGCTGCGACCGTCGCTTTGCCGCCGTTGCGACTAATTTAAGTACCGGTCGCGAACTGTGGTTTACCGAGGGCGATCTGCACCAGGCCGTGCGCGCCTCCTGCAGTATGCCGGGCCTGATGTCGCCCGTTATGCATAATGGTTACTGGCTGGTCGATGGCGCGGTGGTCAACCCCGTTCCGGTTTCTCTGGCGCGCGCGCTGGGGGCGGATATCGTGATTGCCGTCGACTTACAGCACGATGCGCACCTGATGCAGCAGGATCTATGGTCAATTGAAAAGCCTCAACCTGAAGAAGAAAAAGATTTTTCCTGGCATGGGCGCATCCGCGCGCGTCTGAGCGGAATGACCTCCCGCCGCGCGGCGACGCCAACGGCAATGGAGATCATGTCGACCTCTATTCAGGTGCTGGAAAATCGCCTGAAACGCAATCGTATGGCGGGCGATCCTCCCGATATCCTGCTGCAGCCTTTTTGCCCACAAATATCCACACTTGATTTTCATCGTGCCGCTGAGGCGATTGCTACCGGGCATCAGGCGGTTGAAAAGAAGATGGATGAACTACTACCCTTGGTGCGCACCGCGGTGTGACGCCATTTAACCAGGACTTAAGTAAATTCTGACAGGCGATAGTGTGAATTGCATGCCACTATTTAACTATCGTCAGCCAGAGGAGAGATCATGACGCAGCCATTGGCGGGAAAACTGATTCTGATAGTTGAAGACGAAGCCGTTTTCCGCTCACTCTTGCACTCCTGGCTCACCTCACTGGGCGCGACAACGGCTGAGGCGGGGGATGGCGTGGAGGCACTCCAGGAAATGGCCGAGTCCAAACCCGACCTGATGATTTGCGACATCTCTATGCCGCGAATGAATGGTCTTGAGCTGGTGGAACATCTGCGTAACCGCGGCGAAACGCTGCCGATTCTGATGATTTCGGCAACCGAAAATATGGCCGATATTGCCAGGGCGTTGCGCCTTGGCGTCCAGGATGTGTTGCTAAAGCCGGTAAAAGATTTCAACCGCCTGCGGGAAACGGTGTATGCCTGTCTGTATCCCAATATGTTCAACTCGCGGGTTGAAGAAGAAGAACGGTTGTTTGAGGACTGGGATGCGCTGGTTAGCGACCCTACCGCGGCCTCAAGGCTATTGCAGGAGCTTCAGCCTCCCGTGCAGCAAGAAATTTCGAAGTGCCGTATTCATTATCGTCAGCTGGTGTCGGCGGATAAACCCGGTCTGGTACTCGATATTGCGCCACTATCAGAAAATGATCTGGCTTTCTATTGTCTGGATGTCACACGAGCAGGCGATAATGGTGTGCTTGCAGCGCTGTTGCTGCGGGCGTTGTTTAATGGATTGCTTCAGGAGCAGCTGGCCCATCAGGGGCAGCGCTTGCCGGAGATGGCAAACCTGTTAAAACAGGTGAACCAATTACTGCGTCAGGCCAATTTACCTGGGCAATTTCCATTACTGGTGGGTTATTACCATAGCGGTCTGAAAAATTTGATATTGGTATCGGCAGGTCTGAACGGCACACTCAATACCGGAGAACATCAAATTCAGATTAGCAATGGCGTTCCGTTAGGGACATTGGGTAATGCTTATCTCAACCAAATTAGCCAGCGCTGCGCATCATGGCAGTGCCAAATTTGGGGGGCCGGAGGGCGTTTACGGCTGATGTTGTCTGCGGAATGAGCAGTTGCCTGTTTTTTTAAGCTGGTAGGATTACCGGGTAATCTTTTGCGGTGGTACTATCACTGAGATTTATAAGTAAAGTCCTAATTCGAGGGAACACAAACCTTTTCAGACCAGGTTTGCCTGAGTGGACTGATATACTCGACGCGTTATTATTAACGAAAAGTTTAAAAAATGAACAGTCCAGGAGATTTCAATGGCTGCCCTTAATTCTAAAGTAAGAAAAGCTGTTATCCCGGTTGCGGGGTTAGGTACCAGGATGCTACCCGCCACCAAGGCTATTCCGAAAGAAATGCTGCCACTGGTAGATAAGCCTTTAATTCAGTACGTTGTTAACGAATGTATTGCAGCCGGAATTACTGAAATTGTTCTGGTAACCCATTCGTCTAAAAACTCTATCGAAAACCATTTCGATACCAGTTTTGAACTGGAAGCCATGCTGGAAAAACGTGTTAAACGTCAGCTGCTGGAAGAAGTTCAGTCTATTTGCCCGCCACACGTCACCATTATGCAGGTCCGTCAGGGTCTGGCTAAAGGTCTTGGTCACGCGGTACTGTGCGCGCATCCGGTAGTGGGTGACGAGCCGGTCGCGGTTATTCTGCCAGACGTTATTCTGGATGAATACGAGTCCGATCTTTCCCGTGATAACCTGGCTGAAATGATCGCGCGTTTTGATGAAACAGGATCCAGCCAGATTATGGTTGAGCCTGTTGCTGATGTTACCGCCTACGGCGTTGTCGACTGCAAAGGCGAATCCCTGCAGCCGGGTGAAAGCGTTCCGATGGTCGGTGTGGTTGAGAAGCCGAAAGCCGACGTGGCGCCGTCTAACCTTGCTGTCGTCGGTCGCTATGTGCTGAGTGCGGACATTTGGCCGCTGCTGGCAAAAACGCCTCCGGGAGCCGGGGATGAAATCCAGCTGACCGACGCAATCGATATGCTGATCGAGAAAGAGACGGTTGAAGCCTATCATATGAAAGGTAAGAGCCACGACTGCGGTAATAAACTGGGTTATATGCAGGCGTTTGTGGAATATGGCGTGCGCCATAAATCCCTCGGCGCAGATTTTAAAGCCTGGCTGGAAAAAGCCGTAGCGAAGTAATCGTTTTCAGCGTAGTGATAAACCGGGGGCGAATTTCGTTTCCCGGTTTTTTTATATCTGCGGGCGACAGATAAAAAAAATCCCGCCGAAGCGGGATTTTTCAAATACAACCGTCGATTACAGCAGGAAATCGTCCAGGGTTTTACCCTGCTCGTCCATGGCTTTCTTGATCACTGCCGGGGTGCGACCTTGACCTGTCCAGGTTTTGGTTTCGCCGTTTTCATCTACGTAGCTGTATTTAGCCGGACGCGCAGCGCGTTTAGCTTTAGTACCCGCTTTGACTGCTGCCATGGTGCTCAGCAGTTCATTCGGATCAATACCATCTGCAATCAGCATTTCACGGTATTGTTGCAGTTTACGAGTACGCTCTTCAATTTCTGCAGCTGCAGCGCTTTCTTCTTCGCGACGTTCGTTAACGACAACTTCTAATTTTTCCAGCATTTCTTCTAGCGTTTCAAGGGTGCATTCTCTTGCCTGCGCACGAAGAGTACGGATGTTGTTCAAAATTTTAAGTGCTTCGCTCATTGTAGTAATCTCAAACTTATATTGTGGGGTGGTTTGTTGGACTAATAATAGAGCGATATAATCAGATGTGCAATAGGGTAGAATGTAAGGAATTCAAAATTACTTGTTATTTGTCGTGGTAATTAATTAATTTAAGTTAAATTCTACGCGTGACTTCACATCTTTTTTGCTTATAGCCTGACCTAAATCCCGAGCTAAAACCCTGAGATAGTATGCTTTTCTCTGCTGGTCGGGAGTAAAATTATACTTTGCAGGGATAAATATCCCTCTTGAGTATTAGCGTATTAGTAACGGCGATCTTTAATATAATCTGCTGAGCAAAAAACGTTATAGCGGTCTGTCTCGCGCTTCGATTCGCACAAAACGACAATCGCAGGGCGCCGGAAAGGGGAGCGGCTGTACAAATTGCCAACACCCGCATTCAATTAAAAAGCGTCATCTATCTGCCGGGGGCAAGCAGAGCGTATGCCACTATACCCATGGTCAAAAGGGGGATGGCACGGGAAAATATGCTACAATTTTGCCGCGATAAAACACACTGATTGGGGTGATGCCGCCGATGGCTCAACTTTATTTCTACTATTCTGCAATGAATGCAGGTAAGTCGACCGCTTTGTTACAGTCGGCTTACAATTATCACGAGCGAGGCATGCGTGCCCTGGTTTATACCGCCGAGATTGATGACCGCTTTGGCTCAGGTAAGGTCAGTTCAAGAATTGGCCTCTCATCGCCAGCCCGTCTGTTTAACCCTCAGACATCGCTCTTTAGCGATATTGCGAGCGAACATGTGCAACAGCCTGTTCATTGTGTCCTGGTGGATGAGAGCCAGTTTTTGACCCGCGAGCAGGTGCATGAATTGTCTGAAGTTGTCGATCGGCTGGATATTCCGGTGCTGTGTTACGGTCTGCGCACAGATTTTCGTGGCGAGTTGTTTATTGGCAGTCAGTATTTATTAGCATGGTCCGATAAGCTGGTTGAATTAAAAACGATCTGCTTCTGCGGGCGTAAAGCGAGTATGGTGCTGCGTCTCGATCAGGAAGGGCGGCCATATAATGAAGGCGAGCAGGTTGTGATTGGCGGTAATGAGCGCTATGTTTCCGTTTGCCGTAAGCATTATAAAGAAGCGTTAAGTGAAGGCTCGCTGACGCGGGTGCAGAGTAAACATCGCCCCTGCTGACCTGTAGCGGTTAATCCTCTCCCAGGCGCCTGTATGGCGCCTGCTGCGTCTTGTTGTTGTGAACAGATGCCCAACCTTTCCTCTGATGCGGTCATGCCTGACGCGCCTGCTGCTGCCGATTCCTGGCGATGGACTTCTCTTTGCCGTATCCACGGTATGAGGGCGGCGTTCCGGGGCTGACCAGGCTCCGGTACCACCGGGACACACTAAATATCCGGGTTGCAAGACGTGGGGCGGGAAACGGCGTTTGTTAGCGCTCATCCTTTGCCAGAATGGGATAAAAAAAGGCCCCATCCGGAGATGGGGCCTTTACACGTGTTATCAGAGTCGATTAAGCAGATTTCTTCGCTTTTTTATCGGCTTTCGGCGCTGCTGCGGTTTCTTTCTTCGCGGCAGTTTCACCTTCGCTGAAGTCGTTACCGTAGAAGGTATCCAGCAGAATCTGTTTCAGCTCGGCAATCAGCGGGTAGCGCGGGTTAGCGCCGGTGCACTGGTCATCGAATGCATCTTCAGACAGCTTGTCAACGTTGGCCAGGAAGTCAGCTTCCTGTACGCCAGCTTCACGGATAGACTTAGGAATACCCAGCTCAGCCTTCAGGCTTTCCAGCCATGCCAGCAGTTTTTCAATTTTCGCTGCGGTACGGTCGCCAGGCGCGCTCAGACCCAGGTGATCGGCGATTTCAGCGTAACGACGGCGTGCCTGCGGACGGTCGTACTGGCTGAATGCAGTCTGCTTGGTTGGGTTGTCATTCGCATTGTAACGAATCACGTTACAAATCAGCAGGGCGTTAGCCAGACCGTGCGGAATGTGGAACTGAGAACCCAGTTTATGCGCCATGGAGTGACATACGCCGAGGAAGGCGTTAGCAAACGCGATACCGGCGATAGTCGCTGCACTGTGCACACGCTCACGTGCTACCGGGTTCTTAGAACCTTCGTGGTAGGATGCTGGCAGGTACTCTTTCAGCAGTTTCAGTGCCTGCAGAGCCTGACCGTCAGAGAACTCAGATGCCAGTACGGAAACATAAGCTTCCAGGGCGTGGGTCACGGCGTCAAGACCACCGAAGGCACACAGGGACTTCGGCATGTCCATCACGAGGTTAGCATCAACAATCGCCACATCCGGAGTCAGCGCGTAGTCAGCCAGCGGATATTTCTGACCGGTCGCATCGTCGGTAACAACGGCGAACGGCGTTACTTCAGAACCGGTGCCGGAAGTGGTGGTGACGGCGATCATCTTCGCTTTCACGCCCATTTTCGGGAACTTGTAGATACGTTTACGGATGTCCATAAAGCGCAGCGCCAGGTCTTCGAAGTGGGTTTCCGGATGTTCGTACATGACCCACATGATTTTCGCGGCATCCATCGGGGAACCGCCGCCCAGGGCGATGATAACGTCCGGTTTGAAGGAGTTAGCCAGATCCGCGCCTTTACGTACTACGCTCAGGGTCGGGTCAGCTTCAACTTCGAAGAAGACTTCAGTCTCAACACCGGATGCTTTCAGCACGGAGGTGATCTGGTCTGCATAACCGTTGTTGAACAGGAAGCGGTCAGTCACAATCAACGCGCGTTTGTGACCATCAGTAATCACTTCATCCAGTGCAATTGGCAGTGAGCCACGACGGAAGTAGATAGATTTCGGAAGTTTGTGCCACAACATGTTTTCAGCTCGCTTAGCAACGGTTTTCTTGTTGATCAGGTGTTTCGGACCAACGTTTTCGGAGATGGAGTTACCACCCCAGGAACCACAACCCAGAGTCAGGGAAGGCGCGAGTTTAAAGTTGTACAGGTCACCGATACCACCCTGAGAAGCCGGGGTGTTAATCAGGATACGTGCGGTTTTCATCTTCTGGCCGAAGTGCGCAACGCGAGCTGGCTGGTTGTCCTGGTCGGTGTACAGGCAAGAGGTATGACCGATACCGCCCATCGCCACCAGTTTTTCAGCTTTATCAACAGCGTCTTCAAAGTTCTTCGCGCGGTACATCGCCAGCGTCGGAGACAGTTTTTCGTGAGCAAACGGCTCGCTTTCATCAACGTCAGTCACTTCACCAATCAGAATTTTGGTGGTGGCCGGAACGGTGAAGCCTGCCAGTTCAGCAATTTTGTAGGCCGGTTGACCGACGATTGCGGCGTTCAGTGCGCCATTTTTCAGGATGATGTCCTGAACGGCTTTCAGCTCTTTACCCTGCAGCAGGTAGCCGCCGTGGCTGGCGAAACGTTCGCGAACAGCATCATAGACCGAGTCGACAACGACAACTGACTGCTCAGACGCACAGATAACGCCGTTATCAAAGGTTTTAGACATCAGTACGGAAGCGACCGCACGTTTGACGTCAGCCGTTTCATCAATAACAACCGGCGTGTTACCTGCACCTACGCCGATAGCCGGTTTACCGGAGCTATAAGCGGCTTTAACCATGCCTGGACCACCGGTCGCGAGGATCAGGTTAATGTCAGGGTGATGCATCAGCGCGTTAGACAGCTCAACAGAAGGCTGGTCAATCCAACCGATCAGATCTTTCGGCGCGCCTGCGGCGATAGCCGCCTGCAGAACGATATCTGCTGCTTTGTTGGTGGCATCTTTCGCACGCGGATGTGGAGAGAAGATAATTGCGTTACGCGTTTTCAGGCTGATCAGGGATTTAAAGATTGCTGTGGACGTCGGGTTAGTCGTCGGAACGATACCGCAGATAATACCGATGGGTTCGGCGATGGTGATAGTCCCGAAGGTGTCGTCTTCAGAGAGAACACCGCAGGTCTTTTCATCTTTATATGCGTTATAGATATATTCGGAAGCGAAGTGGTTTTTGATAACCTTGTCTTCGACAATGCCCATGCCGGATTCGGCTACGGCCATTTTGGCGAGAGGGATTCGAGCATCTGCGGCGGCCAAGGCGGCAGCACGGAATATCTTGTCAACTTGTTCTTGAGTGAAACTGGCATATTCACGCTGGGCTTTTTTTACGCGCTCGACGAGTGCGTTAAGTTCAGCGACATTAGTAACAGCCATAATGCTCTCCTGATAATGTTAAACTTTTTTAGTAAATCAGTAGCTCGATTCGACAGTATAGACAGGCTGTTAACAGCTTGCATCTAAATGTTAAGGTGCCGTTTTCTGGCGCCGCTGGCTGCGTTGATTTACTAAAGAAGCTCGATCTTTTAATGCTCAGAGACCGCTATGCTGCACTCTTTTGGTGTCAACAAGGTTACTCACTTCTGAGTACAATTTACGTGATTTAGATCAAGTTTGCTTCAAGCTGACACCTTTCAGCAGGCTGTTTTTTGACCGGTCAAATCAAGTGTAATAATAGGTATGCAAACTTAGTGAATAAGTAACGGCGGTAAACAAATATATAACATGCCATTCTGGCGTCGTTATAGGTATATTTGTGATGAATTATGCTGCTAAAAAGCGTATCTTCTGCGCGAATATTTTATGTGGTTAACTGTCAACAGCCATTTTTAATGATGCTGCGGAGCGCACTGTGACTCTACCGTTGTTTGATTTTTCAACTTACTTCAAGTTTTTCATCGGGCTATTTGCGCTGGTTAACCCGGTTGGCATCATCCCGGTCTTCATTAGTATGACCAGTTACCAGACGGCCGCGATCCGCAATAAGACCAACCTGACGGCGAATCTTTCGGTGGCCATTATTCTGCTGACGTCGCTCTTTCTCGGTGACTCGATTTTGCAAATTTTCGGCATCTCTATTGATTCATTCCGCATTGCCGGCGGGATCCTGGTCGTGACGATTGCGATGTCGATGATAAGCGGCAAGCTCGGCGAGGATAAACAAAATAAGCAGGAAAAATCAGAAACCGCGATTCGGGAAAGTATCGGCGTCGTGCCGCTGGCGCTGCCGTTGATGGCAGGGCCGGGCGCAATCAGCTCGACTATCGTCTGGGGAACGCGCTACCACACGGTAACCTACCTTTTGGGGTTCTCGATTGCGATTGCCCTGTTTGCCTTATGCTGCTGGGGGATTTTCCGCATGGCGCCGTGGCTGGTGCGCTTGTTAGGCCAGACCGGTATCAACGTCATCACGCGTATTATGGGGCTGTTGCTGATGGCGCTGGGGATTGAGTTTATCGTCACCGGTATCAAAGCGCTGTTTCCTGGTCTGGTTAATTAAACGAGCCCGGGCGATGCGGAGCCGGGCGCTCCGCTTTGCTTTATTAGCAAAAGTTATCAATGAAACAGATATGGCCGTGCACGATAGCTTTCTGTGATATTAATAAATACTGTTATTTATCATTATCTTAACTAACTTTCTGTTCATTTCCTCTCCTTTTCTTACACCTTCACCACTGTTATTTTCTTCACATCATTCTCTGGTGCTTGCCGTCGCATAATTGAAATGATATTAGTAATTTCATAACCGGGGCAGATGAATGTGCTAAATAATAACCGATTGTTAAATTTTTGTACAAAAATGCATCTCCGCGTGGTTTGGCGGCATCCGCAACAGGTTGTTGAAATTATCTGTATGAAAAATAACATCTTTAATGATTTTTTCGCCAAAAGACAGGGCCAGATAACGGCGTAGAAAAAACCATAAAAGAGAATCCGGTAACATATTTGCAAATTGCATTGGCGGATGATACGACCTTTTGGTACTTTCCGCCGTGATCGCTAACTGAACAAATGCCCATAAATGAGAATCATTATTAAATAACTCGTTGTGGCTGAAACCGCCCCGCGACAGGGGATGAAAGAATCGACGTCAAGGTCGCCGTTTGAGCGGTCGTAATAAATTAAGTCGGTGATAGCAAGCAGTAAACTCTGACAGCAGCATAAACTCCTGCACTGTACAGAATCCCGTATGGGGAAAAGAACAGGCTGGTTAAATAACCAGTAATTATAATGAATGGAGTAACAACACAATGACCATCATCACCAAAAAAAGTCTGGTAGCCGCGGGGATTCTGTCCGCGCTAATTACCGCGAATGTTGCCATGGCAGCGGATGTACCTGCTGGGGTACAGCTGGCGGATAAACAATCGCTGGTACGTAATAATGGCGCGGAAGTGCAATCCCTCGACCCGCATAAAATTGAAGGCGTTCCGGAATCCAACATTAACCGCGATTTGTTTGAAGGGTTAGTGATTGGCGATATTCAAGGCCACCCGATCCCTGGGGTCGCAGAATCCTGGGATAATAAGGATTTTAAAGTCTGGACCTTCCATCTGCGTAAAGATGCGAAATGGTCTGATGGCACGCCGGTTACCGCGCAGGATTTCGTCTATAGCTGGCAGCGTCTGGCGGATCCGAAAACCGCTTCACCTTATGCAAGCTACCTGCAATATGGCCACTTGCTGAATGTGGATGACATTATCGCGGGCAAAAAACCGATCACCGATCTGGGCGTCAAAGCGATTGATGATAAAACCTTCGAAGTCACGCTGAGCGAACCGGTTCCTTATTTCTATAAACTCCTCGTGCACCCATCCGTTTCTCCGGTGCCGAAAGCCGCCATCGAAAAATATGGCGAGAAATGGACCCAGCCAGCTAATATCGTGACCAACGGTGCTTATAAGCTGAAAGACTGGGTTGTTAACGAACGTATTGTGCTTGAACGTAATCCGCAATACTGGGATAACGCAAAAACCGTCATTAATCAGGTCACCTACCTGCCGATCTCTTCCGAAGTGACCGATGTTAACCGCTACCGCAGCGGTGAAATCGACATGACCTATAACAACATGCCGATTGAACTGTTCCAGAAACTGAAAAAAGAGATCCCGCAAGAAGTACACGTTGACCCGTATCTCTGCACCTATTACTACGAAATTAATAACCAGAAAGCACCGTTTACCGATGTGCGCGTCCGTACCGCGCTGAAAATGGCGCTGGATCGCGATATTATCGTGAATAAAGTGAAGAATCAGGGCGACCTGCCGGCCTATAGCTATACGCCGCCGTATACCGATGGCATGAAGGTTGTCAAACCAGAATGGTTTACCTGGTCTCAGGACAAGCGTAACGAAGAGGCGAAAAAACTGCTGGCCGAAGCCGGATATACCGCCGATAAGCCGCTGACCTTTAATTTACTGTATAACACTTCCGACCTGCATAAAAAACTGGCTATTGCCGTCGCCTCTATCTGGAAGAAAAACCTGGGCGCCAACGTCAAGCTGGAAAATCAGGAATGGAAAACCTTCCTCGATAATCGTCATCAGGGGACCTTCGACGTAGCGCGTGCTGGCTGGTGTGCGGATTACAACGAACCGACCTCATTCCTGAATACGATGCTGAGCGACAGCTCAAATAACACCTCTCATTATAAGAGCCCGGCTTTCGATAAAATTATCGCAGAAACATTACAAACTAATGATGACGCGAAGCGTGCAGACCTGTATGCGCAGGCGGAACAGCAGCTCGATAAAGATTCTGTGATCGTGCCGGTCTTCTATTACGTCAACGCCCGTCTGGTTAAACCGTGGGTGGGTGGCTATACCGGTAAAGACCCGTTAGATAATATCTACGTTAAAAATCTTTATATTATCAAACATTAATGGCAATACGTGGGGCAGGCGACGCTTGCCCCACCGTGTCTGAATTCATCGCACTCGATAGGCACAGGCCAGAAGGTACGGGCAATGTTAAAATTTATTTTTCGTCGCTGTCTGGAAGCGATTCCGACGCTATTTATTCTTATTACCATCTCTTTCTTCATGATGCGCCTTGCGCCGGGAAGTCCATTTACCGGTGAACGCACGTTGCCGCCGGAAGTGATGGCGAATATTGAAGCCAAATACCATTTAAACGACCCCATCATGACCCAGTACTTCAATTATCTGAAGCAGCTGGCGCACGGTGATTTCGGTCCCTCTTTTAAATATAAAGACTACTCGGTCAACGATCTGGTGGCGTCGAGCTTCCCGGTTTCCGCTAAATTAGGGCTTGCTGCTTTCCTGCTGGCGGTGGTTCTCGGCGTGACGGCAGGGGTTATTGCGGCCCTGAAGCAGAATACGAAATGGGATTATGCGGTCATGGGGGTGGCAATGACCGGCGTGGTGATACCCAGTTTCGTGGTTGCGCCGCTGCTGGTGATGATCTTCGCCATCACGCTGCACTGGTTGCCCGGCGGCGGCTGGAACGGCGGGGCGCTGAAATTTATGATTCTGCCGATGGTGGCCTTGTCGTTAGCCTATATCGCCAGTATCGCGCGTATTACCCGCGGCTCAATGATTGAGGTCCTGCATTCCAACTTTATCCGCACCGCGCGAGCGAAAGGGCTGCCGATGCGGCGCATTATTTTGCGCCATGCGCTGAAACCCGCTCTGTTGCCGGTTCTTTCTTATATGGGGCCCGCTTTCGTCGGGATCATCACCGGCTCGATGGTTATCGAAACGATCTACGGTCTTCCGGGTATTGGTCAGCTGTTTGTCAATGGCGCGCTTAACCGTGACTATTCGCTGGTGCTGAGCCTGACAATTCTGGTCGGTGCGCTGACTATTCTGTTTAACGCGATTGTTGACGTGCTGTATGCCGTTATCGATCCGAAGATTCGCTATTGAGGCTGGAGTTCGCCATGATGTTAAGTAAGAAAAGCAACGAGGCGTTGGAAAACTTCAGTGAAAAGCTGGAAGTCGAAGGACGTAGTTTGTGGCAGGATGCCCGCCGTCGCTTCATGCATAACCGTGCCGCCGTGGCCAGCCTGATTGTGCTGGTGATTATCGCGCTGTTTGTGACTATTGCGCCGATGGTGTCGCAGTTCTCCTACTTCGATACCGACTGGGGCATGATGTCCAGTGCGCCGGATACGACATCCAGCCACTACTTTGGTACCGACTCTTCCGGCCGCGACCTGCTGGTTCGCGTCGCTATCGGCGGGCGCATCTCGCTGATGGTCGGGGTGGCCGCGGCGCTGGTGGCGGTGGTTCTCGGTACGCTCTACGGCTCACTTTCCGGCTACCTGGGCGGCAAAGTCGATTCTGTGATGATGCGCCTGCTGGAGATCCTCAACTCCTTCCCGTTTATGTTCTTCGTTATCCTGCTCGTCACCTTCTTTGGCCAGAACATCCTGCTGATTTTCGTTGCCATCGGGATGGTCTCCTGGCTGGATATGGCGCGTATTGTTCGCGGCCAGACGCTGAGCCTGAAGCGCAAAGAGTTTATCGAAGCGGCGCAGGTCGGCGGTGTTTCAACATTCAGTATTGTGGTTCGTCATATCGTGCCTAACGTACTGGGTGTGGTGGTGGTGTACGCCTCGCTGCTGGTACCGAGCATGATCCTGTTTGAATCCTTCTTAAGCTTCCTTGGTCTGGGGACTCAGGAACCCCTGAGCAGCTGGGGGGCATTGCTCAGCGATGGCGCGAACTCTATGGAAGTGTCGCCGTGGCTGCTGCTGTTCCCGGCGGGTTTCCTGGTGGTGACGCTGTTCTGTTTTAACTTTATCGGCGATGGCCTGCGTGATGCCCTCGACCCGAAAGATCGCTAAGGAGCGCCGTCATGAACACAATTGAAACGGCAAAAGCGCCGCAGGCACAGCAACAATCTGGCCTGCTGCTGGATGTCAAAGATCTCCGCGTCACGTTCAAAACGCCGGATGGCGATGTCACGGCGGTGAACGACCTCAATTTTAACCTGCGGGCCGGGGAAACGCTGGGCATCGTTGGCGAATCGGGGTCCGGTAAGTCGCAGACCGCGTTTGCTTTAATGGGCCTGCTGGCCTCCAACGGTCAGATTGGCGGGTCGGCGCTGTTTAACGGCCGCCAGATTCTCAATCTGCCGGAGCGCGATCTGAATAAGCTTCGCGCCGAACAAATTTCAATGATATTCCAGGACCCGATGACCTCCCTGAACCCGTATATGCGGGTGGGTGAGCAGCTGATGGAAGTCCTGATGTTGCATAAAAGTCTGGGAAAAGCCGAAGCGTTTGAAGAGTCGGTGAAAATGCTGGATGCGGTAAAGATGCCGGAAGCGCGCAAGCGCATGAAAATGTATCCGCACGAGTTCTCCGGCGGGATGCGCCAGCGCGTGATGATTGCGATGGCGTTGCTGTGCCGGCCTAAACTGCTGATTGCCGATGAGCCGACCACCGCTCTGGATGTCACGGTCCAGGCGCAAATCATGACCCTGTTGAACGAGCTTAAGCGCGAGTTCAATACGGCGATCATTATGATTACCCACGATCTCGGCGTTGTCGCCGGGATCTGCGACAAAGTGCTGGTGATGTATGCCGGGCGAACCATGGAATACGGCATGGCGCGGGATGTCTTTTATCATCCTTCGCATCCGTACTCTATCGGCTTGCTGAATGCGGTTCCGCGTCTGGACGCCGAGGGCGAGTCGCTGTTGACCATTCCGGGCAACCCGCCAAACTTGCTGCGCCTGCCGAAAGGTTGCCCGTTCCAGCCGCGTTGCCCGCACGCAATGGAGATTTGTTATAGCGCTCCACCTCTGGAGGAGTTTGCACCGGGCCGCCTGCGCGCCTGCTTTCAACCAGTCGGGGATCTGCTATGAACGCCGTTACGGAACAAAGAAAAGTCCTGCTCGAAATTGCCGATCTGAAGGTCCACTTTGATATTAAGGATGGCAGGCAATGGTTCTGGCAGCCGGCCAAAACGCTGAAAGCGGTGGATGGCGTCACGCTGCGTCTCTACGAGGGCGAAACGCTGGGGGTGGTCGGGGAATCCGGCTGCGGTAAATCGACCTTTGCCCGGGCGATTATTGGTCTGGTGAAGGCGACCGACGGTAAAGTCGCCTGGCTTGGCAAAGATCTGCTGGGCATGAAGCAGGAAGAGTGGCGCGATGTTCGCAGCGATATCCAGATGATCTTCCAGGATCCGCTGGCTTCGCTGAACCCACGTATGACGATCGGTGAAATTATTGCCGAGCCGCTGCGCACCTATCATCCAAAAATGTCGCGTCAGGAAGTGCGTGACCGCGTGAAAGCGATGATGATGAAAGTGGGTCTGTTGCCGAACCTGATTAACCGCTATCCGCACGAGTTTTCCGGCGGGCAGTGTCAGCGTATCGGTATCGCTCGTGCGCTGATCCTTGAGCCGAAGCTGATTATCTGCGATGAGCCGGTCTCGGCGCTGGACGTCTCGATTCAAGCGCAGGTTGTTAACCTGCTGCAGCAGCTGCAGCGAGAAATGGGCCTGTCGCTGATCTTTATCGCCCACGATCTGGCGGTGGTGAAGCATATTTCCGATCGCGTTCTGGTGATGTATCTGGGCCATGCGGTAGAGCTGGGCACGTATAATGAGGTGTACCACAATCCGCTGCACCCCTATACCAAAGCGCTGATGTCCGCGGTGCCGATTCCAGACCCGGATCTGGAAAAGAACAAAACCATACAGCTGCTGGAAGGGGAGCTGCCGTCGCCGATAAACCCGCCGTCGGGGTGTGTTTTCCGTACGCGTTGCCCCATCGCCGGGCCAGAATGCGCGAAAACGCGGCCGGTGCTGGAGGGGAGTTTCCGACATGCGGTTTCCTGCCTGAAGGTAGACCCGTTATAATCTCTGGGGCTGACGCAGGTCAGCCCTTTTTTTGCGAGGTTAAACGTGGTTGTTAATTTTCACGCCGCTCGCCAGCGGCTGTATCATCTGCTCTTCGATCAAACCCGTCTTTCCGGACGACGATTTGAAGGTCTGTGCGGTCTTTTTGCGCTGTTGAGCGTGCTGGTGATTTTTATTGAGTCCGGTCTGGGCACGCAATATCACCTGACGTTTGATGAGTGGCATATTTTTGTCTGGCTGGAGCTGTTTGTCACCGTTGTTTTTACCCTCGAGTATTTCCTGCGTATTATCAGCTGGCCAAAACCCTTCAGCTATATTTTCAGCTTTTGGGGGGTGATCGATTTAGCCACTATCCTGCCGATGTATGTGATGTGGATGTGGCCGGAAATGGGCCTCAATTATGTCTTTGCGTGGCGGGCGATGCGGGCGATTCGCTGCTTGCGTATTCTTAAGCTGCTGCGTTTTATGCCGTCATTGAATATTTTCTGGGCGGCTATCGTCAGCGCCCGCCATCAGCTGATCCTCTTTTATTCCTTTATTGCCATCGTGATGGTTATCTTTGGATCGCTGATGTACCTGATTGAGGGGCCGCAATACGGGTTTACCACCTTAAATGCATCGGTCTATTGGGCAATTGTGACCATTACGACGGTAGGGTATGGCGATATTACGCCGCATACGCCGATCGGCAGAATTCTGGCCTCGATTCTGATCTTAATCGGCTATTCCATTATCGCCATTCCGACAGGGCTTATCACCACGCATATGACCAGCGCATGGCAACATCGCCGTGCACGCGCGTGTTCAAACTGTCAGCACGCCGCGCATGATGAAAATGCGCGTTTCTGCAACGCCTGCGGGAGTGAACTGCCGAAATAGTCATCGTCGCGGAGAAAAATAAAACGGCAGGCGGTGTGGCGACCGTCTGCCGTTTTTTATTGCTTCAGTGAGGGCGTTGTTTATTCACGCCACAGAATATGGCACAGCTTGTGGTCCTTTTCGCGGCACAGCAGAACGCGCGCGAAGATATCGTTAATTTCACCGCCATCGGTATCGGCAAGACCAATCACGACTTCGGCGAAAAAGTCCGGGTTAAGGTCGTAATCGACATGCTCTTCCCAGTCCGGCGCGGGGTCGAACAGCTCGGCGCCGCCGCGTTCTTCAAACTGCAGGTTAAACAGAATGACATCCGCCGGATCGAGGTTGTCGACAGCCAGCTCCAGGAAGATGTCATAAGCTTGTTCAAGCGTCTCGTCTTCGGTCAGGCGATTGTTTAAATCCATATCCATGATTGCTACCCATTCAACATCTGATTGGCACGTTTTACAGCAACGGACTGAAGAAGTAAAACAGTCGCTCGGTGATCCGCTGCCAGAGCGGTCGTTTTAACCACTGCCGGGCGTCCAGCAGGCGCGAACGAGAAATATAATCGTCCTGAACGGCGGCCAGATCGCCGCCGAATCCGACGTCGTCAATGACCAGCGTGATTTCGAAATTAAGCCACAGACTGCGCATATCGAGATTCACGGTACCGACCAGGCTGAGCTCGCCGTCGACCAGAACGCTTTTGGTATGCAGCAGGCCGCCTTCAAACTGATAAATTTTAACTCCGGCCGCCAGCAGCTCGGTGAAGAAGGCCCGGCTGGCCCAGCCAACCAGCAGCGAATCATTCTTACGCGGCAGGATAATGCTGACGTCGACCCCGCGTTGCGCCGCGGTACAGATCGCATGCAGCAGATCGTCGCTGGGCACGAAGTAAGGGGTGGTCATTATCAGATATTCTTTGGCGGAATAGGCAGCGGTGAGTAGCGCCTGATGAATCAGGTCTTCCGGGAAACCGGGGCCAGAGGCAATGGTATGAATCGTGTGCCCGCTGGCTTCTTCAAAGGGCATAATATTGAGATCCGGCGGCGGCGGTAAAATACGCTTGCCGGTTTCAATCTCCCAGTCGCAGGAGTAGACGATGCCCATTGCCGTGGCGACCGGGCCTTCCATACGCGCCATCAGGTCAATCCACTGACCGACGCCAGAATCCTGTTTAAAGAAGCGCGGGTCGACCATGTTCATACTGCCGGTATAGGCAATATAGTTATCAATCATCACCATTTTGCGGTGCTGGCGTAAATCCATGCGGCGCAGAAAAACACGCATCAGGTTAACCTTCAGCGCTTCAACAACCTCGATACCGGCGTTACGCATCATGGCGGCCCACGGGCTGCGGAAAAAGGCGACGCTGCCGGCGGAATCGAGCATCAGCCGGCAGTGGACGCCGCGCCGTGCCGCGGCCATCAGCGATTCCGCGACCTTATCGGCCATGCCGCCGGGTTGCCAGATGTAGAACACCATCTCTATATTGTGCCGCGCCAGCTGGATATCGCGCATCAGCGCCTGCATCACGTCATCAGACTCGGTCAGGAGCTGCAGCTGATTGCCCTTTACACCGGCGATCCCCTGACGGCGTTCGCAGAGCTTAAACAGCGATGCGGCGACCGGGCTGTTATCCTCGGCAAAAATATGTTTGCAGGCTTTGAGATCGTTAAGCCATTTGGCGGTCGAGGGCCACATCGCCCGGGCCCGCTCCGCACGACGTTTGCCCAGATGCAGTTCGCCAAATGAGAGATAGGCAATAATACCGACCAGCGGAAGAATGTAGATAATCAGCAACCACGCCATTGCTGAAGGTACGGCGCGCCGTTTCATCAGAATACGTAACGTTACACCGGCGATGAGTAACCAGTAACCGAGGATGACCAGCCAGTTCACCACCGTGTAAAAGGTTGTCATAGATGAAAAATCCTTTTGAATAACTCTATGTCATGAGTTTACGCATCAACATCCATCTGGCAAATAAAAACGCAGCGAAAGCGTTGGTTAGCCAGATTCATGGGTCTATAATGTGGTCTGTTTTTCACTTGTAGAGTAGTAGCAATGAAGCGTAGTAGAACGGAAGTAGGGCGCTGGCGCATGCTAAGACAGGTGAGTCGCCGCAAGTCCCGCTGGCTGGAAGCCCAATCGCGCCGCAACATGCGCATCCTCTCCATCAGGAAGGAACTGGTGAAACGACAACGTAGTTCCCTGCTGTTTGTCCTCACTGAGTACTGATCTAAAAGGCACCTTTTACGGTGCCTCTGTTGTTTTGCTGCCGGACGGTCGCAAAACACCGCCCGCAGTGTAGAAGAATTGCTGACCAAAACGAAGCGTTACCTTCATCCCTGGCCCTGTCTTCCATCATCACTTGCTCTACCCCGGTTACGTTGCAGGGACCTCAGGACCAGGCGATGGGTGGCGGGTTTAACGGCCCGCTTCAGGAGCCTGGGTGAGGGCGGTGGTTAATCGGCCAACAGCAGAAAAAATCAAGCGATTATTCAACGCTGAAAACCTGTTATCAGGGCAGATTGTCATCAGTTAAAAAATCCCCCGCAGATACGCCATGGGAAAAATGGCCAGGTTCAGGATTCATGCCATCACCCATACGCGCAACCCGATATTGCGCTGATTCAAACCACCTTACAAAAAAACACATAATTTAACCACGATGCTTCCTGTTAAATCATATAGTTAAGATGTACTTTCGTTGATTCGCTGGATATCATAATGAAATTAAAAGGTTTGTTATTTGCCGGGGTCATCCTGATTTCAATGACTGAGGTAACTTATGCCTCTGACTGCGAACCTAACAATATGGGAGGCCAGGTCTGCGTTAATGATGACGGGACAACATCTGACAGCATCCCAAATGAGATTAATGGGTTGGATACCTATTCCAGCGATGGACAATGGTCAAGCACGACACCGGATGGTGCTGGCACGAATGAAGCCATTGATGGCTCAACATTGTCACCCCAGGATGAGACAATCAGCTCCTCATCCGGGCAATCAGATAGCGCGCTGATCGGCAAAGACTGGAATTCCGCATCAAACATTCAGTCAGATGGCGCGGCTACCTCCAGCGCAGCTCTGGCTAATTCCCGGTGAATATCCGCAGTTGCGTCCGGGGATGCGCTGTCGCTCCGGACGCCGGGTCGGCCAGGGCCGCAGGCCGCCGCAAAAGAGCCGGTTGCAGATGCGATCGGAGCAGGGGAAGACGATTGACAAATAGTCCCCGGCGCAATGCGACGATAAAACCCCTGGCAGAGGGACTCCGGGGAAATCGTTCATGGCAATGTTGCTGTGTCCATAACAAAATAATTTGTAGTAAAGGATAGATAACTGCAGGTGGGGCTGTACTGGTCGTATGTTATGCTGTTTTTTTATCACTCCTACCAAAATTGGTAAATTAACAGAGTTTAATGTTGTACGGCTTTGATTTCCTGGCAACTAACACTACGAAAAGAGGTTTTTGTTTGATAAGCACAGGTATAAGAAAGTATAAAATAAACACCGATACCAAATCTGATTATCAGTATGTTTATTATTCATTGATATGAGACCTTGTAAATTGCACGTTCATATTATAATTTTAAAATCGTTATGCAAGTTTTCACCTTGGAATTTAGAGGGTTAACTGGATGGCCGACGCTAAGTAATTCATAATGGATACACCATGTTAAAAAACTTTCCTGATGAAAAATACATTTCTGACAGAAATGCATCCTTTATTAAACGAGTGTATCTTCTGCGTCAGGTAGGGGTCATACTTTGTTTCATTCCTATATATTCAGTGCTTGAAGAACAATCACATCATAAAATAACAATTGCCTTGCTGATTCTGAATGCGCTGACCTGGCCATCCATTGCTTACATTGCCAGTATTATGTCGAAGGACATGCTCAATACTGAAAAAAAGAACATGATACTTGATTCGTGTTGGGCTGGTATGTGGATTGCAGTAATGCAAGTGAGTCCGATTCCATCAATATTCATTGTCTCAATTCAAATAGCAGATCGTTATGCCGCGGGTGGCTGGAGGATTTTAAAACCAGCGTTATTATGTATGCTCCTCAGTTTTACACTAATATGGTTGTTGAATGATTTTAATTATACGACTGAATTTAGCACGAGGACGGTATGGTTCTCTTTGCCGCTGGTTACATGTTATCCCATACTCTTGAGTGTTGTTTCGAGACGGCTATCTATAAAATTGAGAAAAAGGAGAGAGTTACTGGAAAAACAAGCGCTTATGGATCCAGGATTAGACCTTCCCAATCGTCGGTTTTTTGAGCAAAAAATGGAAGGGGCTTTCAGGGCGACGCGAAAAAAACGCATATTGTCATATCTTCTTCTCATTGATGTGGATAATTTTAAATACATCAACGATACCTACGGTCATGAAGTAGGTGATGCAGTATTATCTCGCATATCAACAATACTAAGAGAGTGTGCAGGTGCGCAGGATATTCCTGCAAGATTTGGTGGGGATGAGTTAGCGGTTATTGTTAACAACAGTAATGATCAGCTTGTTTTAGCGATGGTTCATGCAATTCAGGAACGAATCGAGGTCCTTTCCTTACCTTCTCATAAAGATATTTCTTGTACTGTCAGTATCGGTATTTCATGTGCTAAAAACAAAACGTCAATTATTAGCTGGATTAAGGAAGCGGATGAAATGCTTTATGAGGTTAAGCGTAATGGCAAAAATGGATTTTGCATGAAAAGTAATAAAAAATAATGTAATTAGCCATCTCTTAACTAGATAAAATATAAACATTAAGGATTATTAATGAGCAAAACTGGTAACAGCCATGCCTTTTTCTAAAGAACACTGATACAAACAGCGAATGTTGTCAGGAATTTGCCGGTCAACTGGTTGGTTGTAACCAGTTGATTTCATTATCCATGATAATGAAATCGTGTTTCTCTTATTGCCATAAAACCCCATCAATTCAAATGACCGATCGATTATTGCATTGTGATAGTTTTCACAAATCGTTCAATCTTTATCGATCATTTTAAACTATTTCTCTTTTATTTTTATTTGTGACAGGATTAGGATTATTCCTAGGCTGTGTCCCTTAATCGTCTGAGCTATAGTAACCATCTGTTTCTACAACATATTGAACTATGGCCCGCTACGACCTTCCCGATGAAGCATGGGATATCATCCAGCCTTTACTGCCCGCTCAACCTGCAACACCACGGGCCGGACGCCCATGGGCGGAGCATCGTATGATCATCAATGGCATGTTCTGGGTGTTGTGCTCTGGTGCCCCATGGCGTGATTTACCTGAACGATACGGCCCATGGAAAACCGTATATAACCGCTTTAACCGGTGGTCTAAGTCGGGTGTGATTAATATTATTTTCAACAGGTTGCTTTCTTCTCTTGATGCTCACGGCCTCGTTGACTGGTCAGCTACTGCGCTGGATGGCAGCAATATCCGGGCACTCAGGTGCGCCGCCGGCGCGCAAAAAAACATCCCGATATCGCCGGAGATCATGGGCTGGGTCGCTCTCGCGGTGGTTTTGGCACCAAAATCCATATGGCGACGGATGCAGGCGGTCTCCCGTTAAATATCGTGCTGAGTCCCGGACAGGCTCACGAAAGCCAGTTCGCATTACGCCTTCTGGACGGAATTGGTGTTCAGCGCCAGAACGGCAGCATGAAACGTCGTGGTTATGCGGTGCTGGCTGACAAAGCCTACTCAGGACATGCGCTTCGCAATGAGCTGAAACGAAAAGGGATAAAAGTGGTTATCCCGCGGAAATCTAATGAAAAAATGGCAGCAGATGGTCGTTCACAGCTTGATCGTGATGCTTATCGTAATCGCAACGTTGTTGAGCGGTGTTTTGGCTGTCTGAAAGAATACCGTCGCATTGCCACGCGTTACGACAAAACGGCGAGGAATTATCTGGCGATGGTGAAACTGGGTTGCATTAGACTGTTTTACAAAAAATTATGCAATTAAAGGACACAGCCTAGTTCCGGTGTTTTTTAATGATAAAGAACAAGATGGAAATAGAATCCTATAGCTTTGTTTTAGAGCCATCTTACAAAAAAGATGGTTCTGTTCACTCTTGGGAAATTCTAACGAAGAAAGTAAATAAAAAGAATTTCAATGATGATCTGCCTAATGAAAAGGTTTTTTGTTTCAGTTCATTAAACGAAAAGGAAATAATTGATGTATTTAATAAGCAGTTATTGACAATTGCTGAAATCGACCCTTTGTTCTTAAATGACAGGCCGGTATCATTGAATGTTGATAGCCTTATCAGTGATTATATATTAAACGACAGATATGTAAGTGATTACATAAAAAAGCAAAAAAATATTACTGTCGAGATCCACGAGGATTTTCACGAGTTTAAGCACCCGAGCTGTATGGCTGAGTTAACGCAACTGTCCACATTGTGTCCAGTATGGTTGGATGATTTTGGCCGAGGACTGACAAGCATAAAGGTTATTGAATCATTTGAATTTGAATGTATAAAAATAGACAAGGATTACTTTTGGGAGATTCAAAACGATAATGATTTTACAGCGATATTAGGGAAAATAAAATCGTATTGTGACTTTGTCATCGTTGAGGGAGTTGAAACAATAGAGCAAAAAAATAAGGTTTTTTCTGTTATTGATAGTGCTTGCCAGGGACGGTTATGGAAAGGTGATTACTACTACATTGAGTGTTAATAAAAATCATGAAAAGTGAAAATAAATGCCCATTTTGCGGCGCTAATTTAATTACTGAAGACCATTGCCATAGTTGCAACGCATTCCAGATTAAAGGGTATGTTTCAAGAGAAGCGCGTAGAAGAATTAAGCTGATATCTGCCTGCGTGTCCTTGATAATCGGGCTGGTTGCAGCTTTCATCGCATTTCTGGCATCTGTTGATATTGGCGTATATATTTTAATACTTGTTTTTTCTGTTGTTTTTTTGTTCGCGCTTAATCGACTTCTGTTTACAAAAGAAGTAAAAAAAGGGAAGGTGGTCTGGAAGCGAGCGATGGTTGCATGGTAGGAAGCACATTAAAATAGTGACAACAAGATTATAATATCGATACCTATTCAGTGCTATCGACTATTTGAACTAACGCTCTGGATTTTCGATGTTTTGGTCATTGAACAATAACTATAAGACCGTGCAAAATTTTTTGCGCGGCTTGTGACTGGGCAACGCGTCGGCACAGGGCCACCTGTGGTCTGCAAGTGAAAGTCAGGGCATAGATAAAGGATTTTTAGACCCTGCGACCGCGATAAAATCGACTTAACTACGGCCTGATAGAGAGTTGATAACGCCATGCTATTGATACACACGGCGTTATACAGGGCTTTAAAATACCTTCTTATAAGGCTTCACGGAGACGTTCTGGTAAACGCCAGCCGCGATGTAAGGGTCATCATTTGCCCATGCTTTTGCGACTTCCAGCGATTCGAATTCCGCAATGACCGTTGAACCAGTAAACCCGGCGGCGCCAGGTTCATTACTGTCGACGGCAGGCATTGGACCGGCGGTCAACAGGCGACCTTCATCTTGTAATAGCTGCAAACGTGCCAGGTGGGCGGGACGTACCGACAAGCGCTTTTCCAGAGAATCGGCAATGTCTTCAGCGTAGATAACGTAAAGCACGGCAAGGCTCCTTATCAATAAACAGGCGAATCACGTTAAGTGAATCCGCCGTTGACTGCAATGCAAAGATGCGCGCTGGCTTAAAATGCCGTGTTTCAGGATTTTTTCCGACAAAAAGGGGCAAATTTTGACGCAAGATAACAAGGCTTATTGAATATGATTGCTATTTGCATTTAAAATCGAGGCATCATTTTTCAACAGAAACGACTATGAGCGCAATGACCCTTGATTTACCTCGCCGCTTCCCGTGGCCGACGCTGCTGTCCGTGGCTATCCACGGTGCCGTTGTGGCGGGGTTGCTTTATACCTCGGTACATCAGGTTATTGAACAGCCCTCTCCCTCGCAACCGATCGAAATTACGATGGTTGCACCGGCAGACCTTGAACCGCCACAGGCCGCACAACCGGTAGTGGAGCCCGTTGTTGAACCGGAGCCTGAGCCGGAGGTCGTGCCGGAACCCGAGCCGCCAAAAGAAGCGCCGGTCGTCATTCACAAGCCCGAAGCCAAACCTAAACCGAAGCCTAAACCGAAGCCGAAGCCAGAGAAGAAGGTCGAACAGCCGAAACGTGATGTGAAACCGGCGGAAACGCGCGCGGCTTCACCGTTTGAAACGACCAATACGGCGCCGGCGCGTACGCAGCCGAACTCCGCGCCAGCCATGGCGAAACCCACCCAGACCGCGCCGAGCGGCCCGCGAGCGCTGAGCCGCAACCAGCCGTCATACCCGACACGTGCACAGGCGCTGCGCATCGAAGGTTCTGTTCGCGTCAAGTTTGATGTCACGCCGGATGGGCGCGTGGATAACATAGAAATTCTCTCCGCACAGCCAGCCAATATGTTTGAACGGGATGTGAGAAACGCGCTGCGCAAATGGCGCTATGAAGTGGGCAAGCCGGGAACCGGCGTCACCATGACGATCAAATTCCGTCTGAAGGGCGTTGAGATAAGCTAACCGCGTTGTAATCAGGCCCCCTCAGGGGGCCTTTTCCGTTAAGACCGCATCCAGCGCTTTCTGCGCCGTCACCAGATGCTGGCCGCCGAACAAAATCGCCCGGTTTAACAACGTGTAGAGCTGATAAACCGGCTGACGTTCAAGAAAGTCAGCGGGCAGCGGCGATATCGACTGGTAGCCATCGTAGATCTGCGGCGGCTGTTCAGGGTGCAGCGGCAGCATCGCCAGATCGCACTCTCTGTCTCCCCAGTAACAGGCGGGATCGAAAATGTAGGGGCCGTTTGGTCCTAGCGCGCAATTTCCCGACCACAAATCCCCATGCAGCAGTGACGGTTGAGGCTGGTGATTGCTCAGGCGCTGCTGCACATTATCGACGATGCTGTCGATGTCACCGAAGTTGAGCCCTTTTTCGGCAGCCAGCTCCAGCTGCCAGCCGATACGCTGTTCGGCAAAAAAAGTCGACCAGCGGCGTTGCCAGGCGTTCGGCTGCGGTGTAGTGGAAAGATCGTTATCAAAATCCAGCCCAAACTGCGGCTGATCGCTCCACTGATGCAAGTGCGCAATATGCTGACCGAGTAAGAAGGCGTTGTGCGCGTCCAGCGGGCGAGGGGGCAGATACTCCATGACCAGGAAACTGTAGTCGCGATCGCTGCCAACAGCATAAACCTGCGGAACGCTAACGGTTTTACTCCGCGACAGCAGCTCGAGCTGATCTGCTTCAGCGGTAAAGATAGGCAGCAGTTCTCGCTCATCACATTTAACAAAGTAGTCCCGTCCGCCGAAACGTAAGTGCCAGGCCGCATGAATTTCGCCGCCGGGCAGTTCGTTGCGGAGTTCGATTTCAGCGGTTTCGGTATGCCAGTCGCTTAACAACGTGCTGATAGCTTGCCACATGCTGTCTCTCCCCTTGTTTTCCACCATTTCATAAGGTTAGCCCATAACCCCGGTGTAAAATTCGAACTGACGCACAACTGGCGCGCTCCGCTGCGCGAATCGCACTTATTGAGCTTTCAACCACTCCGCAAATGTGGTGACGGTAACGTCGACGGGGCGGCCCAGCGCTGTTTCCGCCAGTCCGGCGCTAAGCGCTTTGACCTCGTCGGCGCTTTGCCCGGAAATCAGGCCAAAGGTATTCGTCCCCAGTTCATGGACCTTACCGTTTTCGTCATTCAGCACGAGAGTAAATCCTGCGCGGGTGAGATGATTACTTAGCTCGTTAATTTCGGTCAGCGTCTCTTCCTGAAAGTTGACCGTGACGACGCGGGTAACAATTTCTGTGCTCATTTTTCACCCTGTTGTAATCCATGGAATTTTCAGCATAGACCATGATGATGATTTGGCGACTCCCTCTGCGTCAGCAGAGGGAAGGGGGAACTAGCGACCGCACAGATAAGTGTAGATTTTTTGTGTGTTTTCCAACGAGCACAGGCGGGTACCCTGATTAATGGTGGCGGCGCTACCGGCGGCGACGCCGAAGCGGACCATATCCTCCAGACTGGCATCTTCCGCCAGACGCAGGGTCATAGCGCCCACCATGCTGTCGCCGGCGCCAACGGTACTTTGGCTTTTCATCGGCGGCGGCACGACCTGTACACTGCCGCTGGCATCAACGCCCAGCGCACCCTGTGGGCCGAGTGAGACCACCACCCGACGGACTTTACCCGAACGAATCAGCTCCTGCGCTGCGTGTCGAACGTCATCCGGCTGGCTCAGATCGCGCCCTACCAGGGCACTCAGCTCTTTCTGATTAGGCTTGACGAGTTCAATATTGCCGACATCAAGAGCGGCGGCCAGCGCCTCGCCCGAACTATCAATGATGCAGCGAAGCCCGTGACGCTGCGCGATTTTGACTAACCCGGTCAGGTTGTTAACGTCGATGCCTGGGGGCAGGCTGCCGCTCACGACCAGCAATGAGCCGGTTTCGATTGCCAGAACTTTTTCTTCGAGAAGGCGGAACTCTTCTTCCGTTAAGGCGGCACCAGGCATGACGAAACGGTACTGTTCGCCGCTTGAGCCCACGTGTACATGCAGATTTTGCCGCGTCCAGTCGTGCGCCTCGACAGGCACAACCGGAACCTGTTCTGCGGTGAGCAGCGCCGTAAGGTGTTCGCCGGTGGCGCCACCGGCCGGATAAATGGCGGTAGCTTTACCGCCGAGAAAGGTGATTGCCCGCGCGACGTTGATACCGCCACCGCCGGGTTCGAAAATCGGCGCGCTACAGCGGAGTTTGCCTTCAGGGTACATTTGCGGCGTCAGCGTTGCGCTGTCGAGCGAGGGAGCCAGCGTTAGCGTATAGATTTTAGTCATCTAATGTCCTCCATGATACGGATTAAGCTGTTCTGTTTTTAAGCATGGCACTTCTTCCCGGGAAGAGGAAGCGATTGCGGGTCGTGATTTGTAAAGCACTTTTTATTTTTATCTTTATGAAATAAAGATTGTTCCAGGAGCTGTCTTATTCAAAAAATGAAATAGTAATTGATTGCTATGTCAATCGTGCTTTTTTATAATTCTCTGCCTTTCATTGGACCTGCAAGATACAGAAATCATTCAAGAGGCGGCGAGGGAAGCCATCCTACGCAAGCACAGTTCAGGCTGTGTGGGGGGATGTCTTAGTGACTCAAGCAAAGAAGTCGCCTGAAGGATGACGCGTATAGCGATCCTTGCGAAAGTTTCCGGGACCAGCTGGGTCTCTCTTTTTGTTGTACGGACTCTAAATTAAATGAAGCTTTTGAAGACAGTACCCGCAGCGGCATTGCTGGCGGGGGGGCTCTTTGCGTCGGCGCACGCATTGGCCGATGATTCCGTTTTTACTGTTATGGATGACCCTTCCACTGCCAAAAAACCTTTCGAAGGTGCTGTTAACGCCGGCTATCTGGCGCAGTCCGGAAATACGAAAAGTTCTTCAGCGACCGCGGATTCCACGTTGACCTGGTACGGCGATACGACGGCATGGTCGCTGTGGGGTAATGCCAGCAACACGTCGTCTAACGATCAGCGCTCCTCCGAAAAATACGCGATTGGCGGTCGTAGTCGCTACAACCTGACCGACAGCAACTACTTGTTTGGCCAGGCCAGCTGGTTGACTGACCGCTATAATGGCTATCAACAACGCGACGTTTTAACCGCAGGTTATGGTCGCCAGATTCTGAACGGCCCGGTCCACAGCCTGCGCTTTGAATTTGGTCCTGGCGTGCGCTATGACGAGTATACCGATGGCGATAATCAAACCCAGCCGCTGGGCTACGCTTCCGGTACCTGGGCCTGGCAGATGACCGATAACGCTAAGTTCACTCAAGGGGTGTCGGTGTTCGGTGCCCAGGACACCACACTGAACTCGGAAAGTGCCCTGAACGTCGCTATCAATGCGCATTTTGCGCTGCGGGTCGCCTACAACCTGACCTGGAACTCCGAACCGCCATCATCGGCGCCGAATCATACCGACAGACGCACGACGCTATCTTTAGGGTATAAGATGTAATTTATTTCAGGCCGGGAAACCGGCCTGATTGTTTTAAAATTAACAACCAGTGGCATTATTATTTTTGGTCTTTTGTTTCGTTTTTTATAAAAAGAAAATAACTCCATAATTTCCTCATAATTCATTTTTCCCTGACAACTCTGCAGATAATTTGACACAAATAGCTAAATATTGAGTCGAACAAAAGTGTGATCGGGATCTATACTGTTGACTAATGACAAAGATGCGCTCTTTGCCCGACAATCTTCAGTAAATAAGAGAATCACCATCATGAAAAATAGCAAAATCGCAACTGCGACTGTGATGCTGTGCACCCTGTCTTTTGGCGCGTTAGCCGCCGATCCGCTCCCGCAGCCAGGCAACACCGACCACACGCAGATCGGTATTGCCAAGGCCACCGACGTGGAAGCCGGGTCGAATATTGCTCCCGGTTCACAATCAACCGGTCACTCTATGGATGATGCATTTAATGTCCATACCCTTGTGGCCGGCGAGTGGTCCTGATTTTCTCGATAATATGGTGACCTTTCAGGGAATATAAAACCGGGTAGCGTTGTACCGGTTTATTTCCTGAATTGCGGGCAAAAGTGATTTCTCTTGTTTGCTCTTTTTACCCTGTGCGTATTGTGGCGCGAGCGGCATTCCTTTTATTGTCCGTCTTTTGTCCGCCGCGTTGTTCCCGTGGCTGAATATTCAGCAGATGATTTCCGTCCTCCCCTTGTTTTACTCATAACCGCCACCATTTATCCGGTTCTGACTTTTAACACGCACTAATGATGTGTAAACTAAGGGCCGGTGTTATCAACAGGCGGCTGCAGGTGGGAATGGTTCGGTAAACGAGCGTCCTCATATTTCGCAGAGTGAAGCGGGAACTGAGCTATAACTTGTTGATAATTATTATTATATTTTTTTGTATGTGCTCTTTCGTGTGGGGCACCACTGCAAATAAGGACATAAAATGCCTGTAATTACGCTTCCTGATGGCAGCCAACGCCATTTTGACCACGCCGTCAGCCCGCTGGATGTTGCTCTGGATATCGGTCCGGGCCTGGCGAAAGCCACGATCGCTGGACGGGTGAATGGTGAGCTGGTTGACGCCTGTGACCCCATCGAAAACGATGCCACCCTCTCTATCATCACTGCAAAAGATGAAGACGGTCTGGAGATCATTCGTCACTCCTGCGCGCATCTGCTTGGTCATGCGATTAAGCAACTGTGGCCAAACACTAAGATGGCTATCGGTCCGGTTATCGATAACGGCTTCTATTATGACGTTGACCTCGATCATACGCTGACCCAGGAAGATATCGACGCGCTCGAAAAACGTATGCACGAGCTCGCCGAGAAGAATTATGACGTCATCAAGAAGAAAGTCAGCTGGCACGAAGCGCGTGAAACCTTCGTGAAGCGCGGCGAGACCTATAAGGTTTCTATTCTTGATGAAAATATCGCCCATGATGACAAGCCAGGCTTGTATCATCATGAAGAGTACGTTGACATGTGCCGTGGACCGCACGTGCCGAACATGCGTTTTTGTCATCACTTTAAACTGATGAAAATCGCGGGCGCGTACTGGCGCGGCGACAGCAACAACAAGATGCTGCAGCGTATTTACGGTACCGCGTGGGCAGATAAAAAAGCGCTTAACGCGCATCTGCTGCGTCTGGAAGAAGCGTCCAAACGCGACCACCGCAAAATTGGCAAGCAGCTCGACCTGTATCATATGCAGGAAGAGGCGCCGGGCATGGTCTTCTGGCATAACGACGGCTGGACAATCTTCCGCGAGCTGGAAGTGTTCGTGCGCTCCAAGCTGAAAGAGTACCAGTACCAGGAAGTGAAAGGCCCGTTCATGATGGACCGCGTGCTGTGGGAAAAAACCGGGCACTGGGACAACTACAAAGATGCGATGTTCACCACCTCTTCTGAGAACCGTGAATACTGCATCAAGCCGATGAACTGTCCGGGTCACGTGCAGATCTTCAACCAGGGTCTGAAATCGTACCGCGATCTGCCGCTGCGTATGGCGGAATTCGGTAGCTGCCATCGTAACGAGCCTTCGGGCGCGCTGCATGGTCTGATGCGCGTACGTGGCTTTACTCAGGATGATGCGCACATCTTCTGTACAGAAGAGCAGGTCCGTGAGGAAGTGAACGCCTGTATTCGTATGGTCTACGATATGTACAGCACCTTTGGCTTCGAGAAAATAGTCGTCAAACTCTCAACGCGTCCGGAAAAACGTATCGGAAGCGACGAGACCTGGGATCGTGCTGAGGCGGATCTGGCGGTCGCGCTGGAAGAGAATAATATCCCGTTTGAATATCAACTGGGTGAAGGCGCGTTCTACGGTCCGAAAATTGAATTTACTCTGTATGACTGCCTCGATCGTGCATGGCAGTGCGGTACGGTACAGCTGGACTTCTCTTTGCCGCAGCGTTTAAGCGCCTCTTATGTGGGCGAAAACAACGAGCGTCAGGTACCGGTAATGATTCACCGCGCAATTCTGGGGTCTATGGAGCGCTTCATTGGCATCCTGACCGAAGAGTTTGCCGGCTTCTTCCCAACCTGGCTTGCGCCGGTGCAGGTCGTGGTGATGAATATTACCGATTCTCAGTCTGAATACGTTAACGAATTGACTCGTAAACTACAAAATGCGGGCATTCGGGTAAAAGCGGACTTGAGAAATGAGAAGATTGGCTTTAAAATCCGCGAGCACACTTTACGTCGTGTCCCGTATATGTTGGTCTGTGGCGACAAAGAAGTCGAAGCTGGCAAAGTGGCCGTGCGTACCCGTCGTGGTAAAGACCTCGGCAGCATGGACGTAAATGAAGTGATCGAAAAGCTGCAACAAGAGATTCGCAGCCGCAGTCTTCAACAACTGGAGGAATAAGGTATTAAAGGCGGAAAACGAGTTCAAACGGCGCGTCCGAATCGTATTAATGGCGAAATTCGCGCGCAAGAAGTTCGCTTAACAGGTCTGGAAGGCGAGCAGCTTGGTATTGTGAGTCTGAGAGAAGCTCTGGAAAAAGCTGAAGAAGCCGGAGTAGACTTAGTCGAAATCAGCCCTAACGCCGAGCCGCCGGTTTGTCGTATTATGGATTACGGCAAATTCCTCTATGAAAAGAGCAAGTCTTCTAAGGAACAGAAGAAAAAGCAAAAAGTTATCCAGGTTAAGGAAATCAAATTCCGTCCTGGCACCGATGATGGCGACTACCAGGTAAAACTCCGCAGCCTGGTTCGCTTTCTGGAAGAGGGTGATAAAGCTAAGATCACGCTGCGTTTCCGCGGTCGTGAGATGGCTCACCAGCAGATCGGTATGGAAGTGCTTAATCGCGTCCGTGACGATCTGAGTGAACTGGCAGTGGTCGAATCCTTCCCATCGAAGATCGAAGGCCGCCAGATGATCATGGTGCTCGCTCCTAAGAAGAAACAGTAAGGCCTTCAAGTAGCAACGCCTGTGGCGCCTTCAGGCTACACTGGCGTTGTTCGCCTATGTTTCGTTTATTAACAATGCGAAGTGGAAGTTATTAAAATGCCAAAAATTAAGACCGTACGCGGTGCTGCTAAGCGCTTCAAAAAAACCGGTAAAGGTGGTTTTAAGCACAAGCACGCTAACCTGCGTCACATTCTGACTAAAAAAGCTACCAAGCGTAAACGTCACCTGCGTCCGAAAGCCATGGTTTCCAAAGGCGATCTGGGCCTGGTAATCGCGTGCCTGCCGTACGCATAAGTCGTTAACCCTTTTAAACTTTTTAATTAGAATAGATACAGGAGAGCACATATGGCTCGCGTAAAACGTGGTGTAGTTGCCCGTGCACGTCACAAGAAAATTTTGAAACAAGCTAAAGGCTACTACGGTGCGCGTTCTCGCGTATACCGCGTTGCCTTCCAGGCTGTTATCAAAGCTGGTCAGTACGCTTATCGTGACCGTCGTCAGAAAAAGCGTCAGTTCCGTCAACTGTGGATTGCGCGTATCAACGCAGCAGCACGTCAGAACGGTATTTCTTACAGCAAATTCATCAACGGCCTGAAAAAAGCCTCTGTTGAAATCGACCGTAAGATCCTGGCTGACATCGCCGTATTCGACAAATTAGCGTTCACCGCGCTGGTCGAAAAAGCGAAAGCAGCTCTGGCATAAGCCAGTTGAAAGAGGGAGCTTGTCTCCCTCTTTTCATTTCAACACCATCAATACATTGACTTTTATTGCCGTAAGCTTTTCAATACAGGTCTTACGTCTCGTACCAGACAAGGTAATGCAAGCATGAATGCTGCTATTTTCCGCTTCTTTTTTTACTTTAGCACCTGAACTCAGGAGGCTAGCGCGTGAAAGAAGAAACGGAAAACAGCGCCAGAAAGCCTCCCACTGTGGAGGCTTTTTTCGTATATGAACGTGTTCATTCTATTTCAAGCTGCAGGTGTGCGGGCTGAGTGCGCATCCGGCGACGGCGATTTCTCTGCGCTAAGTGCCATGCGGCCCGGCGCCGCCTGTAACTCGAAATAGTCAGAATAAAATAATGACCATAACCGGTGTCTGCACCGACATAATGAGGAAAACCATGTCACATCTCGCAGAGCTGGTTGCCAGTGCGAAGGCAGCCATTAATGAGGCATCAGATGTTGCCGCGCTGGACAACGTCCGCGTGGAATACCTGGGGAAGAAAGGGCATCTGACCCTTCAGATGACGACCCTGCGTGAGCTGCCGCCAGAAGAGCGTCCGGCGGCTGGTGCGGTCATCAACGAAGCGAAAGAGCAGGTTCAGCAGGCGCTTAACGCGCGTAAAGCGGATCTGGAAGGCGCAGCGCTGAATGCGCGTCTGGCCGCAGAGACTATCGATGTCTCTCTGCCGGGTCGTCGTATCGAGAACGGCGGGCTGCATCCGGTGACGCGGACCATCGACCGCATTGAGCACTTCTTCGGTGAGCTTGGTTTCACCGTAGCGACCGGTCCGGAAATCGAAGATGACTACCACAACTTTGATGCGCTGAACATTCCGGGCCACCACCCGGCACGTGCCGATCACGATACCTTCTGGTTTGATGCGACGCGTCTGCTGCGTACCCAAACCTCCGGCGTGCAGATTCGTACGATGGAAAACCAGCAGCCGCCGATCCGCATTATTGCGCCGGGCCGCGTTTACCGTAACGACTACGACCAGACCCACACGCCGATGTTCCACCAGATGGAAGGTCTGATTGTTGATACCAATATCAACTTCACCAATCTGAAAGGGACGCTGCACGACTTCCTGAATAACTTCTTCGAAGAAGACCTGCAGATTCGTTTCCGCCCGTCCTACTTCCCGTTTACCGAACCGTCCGCGGAAGTTGACGTCATGGGTAAAAACGGCAAGTGGCTGGAGGTCCTCGGCTGCGGCATGGTGCATCCGAACGTGCTGCGCAATGTGGGCATTGATCCGGAAATCTACTCCGGTTTCGCCTTCGGCATGGGGATGGAGCGTCTGACGATGCTGCGCTACGGCGTGACCGATTTACGTGCGTTCTTCGAAAACGATTTGCGTTTCCTCAAACAGTTTAAATAAGGGCAGGACAGAACAATGAAATTCAGTGAACTGTGGTTACGCGAGTGGGTTAACCCGGCGATCGACAGCGAAGCGCTGTCCGAGCAGATTACCATGGCCGGCCTCGAAGTGGACGGCGTTGAGCCGGTTGCCGGTAGCTTCAACGGCGTTGTGGTGGGCGAAGTGGTTGAGTGCGGCCAGCACCCGAATGCCGACAAACTGCGCGTCACCAAAGTCAACGTCGGCGGCGAACGTCTGCTGGACATCGTCTGCGGGGCGCCAAATTGCCGCCAGGGGCTGAAAGTTGCGGTTGCCACCATCGGCGCCGTGCTGCCGGGCGACTTCAAAATTAAAGCCGCGAAACTGCGCGGTGAACCTTCCGAAGGGATGCTGTGCTCGTTTTCTGAGCTGGGCGTTTCCGACGATCATAGCGGCATTATCGAGCTGCCGGCAGATGCGCCGATCGGCACGGATATCCGTGAATACCTGCAGCTGGACGATAACACTATCGAAATCAGCGTCACGCCGAACCGTGCGGACTGCTTAGGTATCATCGGCGTCGCCCGCGACGTAGCCGTTCTGAATAAAGAACCGCTGAACGCGCCGGAGATGACCCCTGTTGCCGCCACCATTACCGATACGCTGCCTATCAGCGTTGAAGCGCCAGAGGCCTGTCCTCGTTACCTGGGCCGCGTGGTGAAGGGTATCAATGTGAAAGCGCCAACCCCGCTGTGGATGAAAGAGAAACTGCGTCGCTGCGGTATTCGCTCTATCGATGCGGTGGTTGACGTCACCAACTATGTGCTGCTCGAACTGGGTCAGCCGATGCATGCGTTCGATTGCGACCGCATCAACGGCGGCATCGTGGTCCGTATGGCGAAAGAGGGTGAGAAACTGGTTCTGCTGGACGGTAGCGAAGCCAAACTGGATACCGATACCCTGGTCATTGCCGATCATCACAAAGCGCTCGCGATGGGCGGTATCTTTGGCGGTGAACACTCTGGCGTCAATGACGAAACGCAGAACGTGCTGCTGGAATGCGCATTCTTCAGCCCGCTGTCCATCACCGGCCGCGCGCGTCGCCACGGTCTGCACACCGATGCCTCTCATCGCTATGAGCGCGGCGTGGATCCCGCGCTGCAGTATAAAGCGATGGAACGTGCAACCCGCCTGCTGATCGATATCTGCGGCGGCGAAGCGGGTCCGGTTATCGATGTGAGCAACGAAGCTGCGCTGCCGAAGGCGGCGACCATTACCCTGCGTCGTAGCAAACTGGATCGTCTGATTGGCCATCATATTGATGATGCGCAGGTCAGCGATATTCTGACTCGTCTGGGCTGTGAGGTGACCGCTGGCGAAGGCGAATGGCAGGCCGTCGCGCCGAGCTGGCGCTTCGATATTGCCATCGAAGAGGACCTGGTCGAAGAGGTGGCTCGCGTTTACGGCTATAACAATATTCCGGACCGGCCGGTGCAGGCGGGGCTGATTATGGGCACCCACCGCGAAGCGAATCTGTCGCTGAAACGTGTAAAAACGCTGCTTAACGACAAAGGCTATCAGGAAGTGATCACCTACAGCTTCGTTGACCCGAAAGTGCAGCAGCTGGTTCATCCGGGTGAAGAAGCCCTGATTCTGCCAAGCCCAATCTCCAGCGAAATGTCGGCGATGCGTCTGTCGCTGCTGACCGGCCTGCTGGGTACGGTCGTGTACAACCAAAACCGTCAGCAAAGCCGCGTGCGTATTTTTGAAAGCGGTTTGCGCTTTGTTCCGGATACTCAGGCTCCACTGGGCATTCGTCAGGACGTGATGCTGGCTGGCGTTATCTGCGGCAACCGCGACGAAGAGCACTGGAATCTGGCAAAAGAGACCGTTGATTTCTATGATCTGAAAGGCGATCTGGAGTCCATTCTCGACCTGACCGGTAAATTAGCGGATATCGAATTCCGCGCGCAAGCGAACAAAGCCCTGCATCCGGGGCAGTCAGCGGCGATTTATCTGAAAGGTGAACGTATTGGTTTCATTGGGGTTGTTCATCCTGAACTGGAACGTAAACTGGATCTGAACGGTCGGACTTTAGCGTTCGAACTGGAGTGGAACAAGCTTGCAGACCGCGTGGTGCCTCAGGCGCGCGAGATTTCTCGTTTCCCGGCGAACCGTCGTGATATCGCCGTTGTCGTTGCGGAAAACGTACCCGCAGCCGATGTTTTGACAGAGTGTAAGAAAGTTGGCGTAAATCAGATAGTTGGCGTAAACTTATTTGACGTGTACCGTGGTAAAGGGGTGGCGGAAGGCAGTAAGAGCCTTGCGATTAGCCTCATCCTGCAGGATACCAGCCGTACACTCGAAGAAGAGGAGATTGCCGCTACCGTTGCCAGATGTGTAGAGGCATTAAAAGAGCGATTCCAGGCATCATTGAGGGATTGAACCTATGGCGCTTACAAAAGCTGAAATGTCAGAATATCTGTTTGATAAGCTTGGGCTTAGCAAGCGGGATGCCAAAGAACTGGTAGAGTTGTTTTTCGAAGAGGTGCGTCGTGCTCTGGAAAACGGAGAACAGGTAAAACTCTCCGGGTTCGGCAACTTCGATTTGCGGGATAAAAACCAACGCCCGGGTCGTAACCCGAAAACGGGGGAAGATATTCCCATTACAGCCCGGCGTGTGGTGACCTTCAGACCCGGCCAGAAACTTAAAAGCCGTGTCGAAAACGCTTCGCCCAGAGACAAATAATCTGAACTAACTAAAAAGGCCGCTGATGCGGCCTTTTTCTTTTACATTGAAAATTAACTGCTTATGGCCATAACCTTCACTTCGACGAGGATGTCAGGGTGCACCATCCCCGCCTGGACGACCGCGCGTGTCGGTCATCGGGTCAGCCGGTTATCTGTTACTCTGCGGGAGGTTTTGCTTTTCTCACCTCTGTCGCCACCGTAAAATCACCGCTATCTCTTTCTGGCATGACGGAAATTATGCTGACCTTTGCCCAAACTCAACAGCGCCGCAACCGGCGCTGGCTCATTGCACTCCTGCTGTTGCTTCTCGCCATGATAACCGTCAGTCTCTGCGCCGGAGAGCAGTGGATTGGCCCGCAGGAGTGGGTCAGCGCCAAAGGGCAGCTGTTTATCTGGCAGATTCGTCTGCCGCGTACCTTGGCCGTTCTGCTGGTAGGGGCTGCGCTGGCGCTCTCCGGGGCTATCATGCAGGCCTTATTCGAAAACCCGCTGGCGGAGCCGGGGCTGCTCGGCGTCTCCAACGGCGCTGGCGTGGGGTTAATTGCCGCGGTATTGCTGGGCAAAGGCTATCTGCCGGGCTGGGCGCTGGGACCGTGCGCGATTCTCGGCGCGCTGGTGATTACCTTTATTCTGCTGCGTTTTGCCCGCCGGCATCTGTCAACCAGCCGTCTGCTGCTGGCGGGCGTCGCGCTCGGCATTATCTGTAGCGCGCTGATGACCTGGGCGGTCTATTTCTCCACCTCGTTCGATCTGCGCCAGCTTATGTACTGGATGATGGGCGGGTTTGGCGGCGTAGACTGGCAGCAGCTGTGGCTGATGCTGGCGCTGTTGCCGGTACTTATCTGGGCGTGTCTGCAATCACAGCCGCTGAATCTCCTCGCGCTGGGTGAGGTATCAGCCCGTCAGTTGGGACTGCCTCTCTGGCTATGGCGCAGGCTGCTGGTGGTGGCGACAGGATGGTTGGTTGGCGTGAGCGTGGCGTTGGCGGGGGCAATCGGATTTATTGGGCTGGTGATACCGCATATTCTGCGCTTATGCGGCTTGAGCGATCATCGGGTACTGCTTCCGGCCTGTCTGCTTGCTGGCGCCAGTGCGCTGCTCGGCGCCGATATCATTGCCCGCCTGGCGCTGTCGGCGGCGGAATTACCGATCGGCGTGGTCACCGCGACGCTGGGCGCGCCGGTTTTCATCTGGCTACTGCTGAAATCTACCCATTCGCAATAAGCGGTAGGCTGGCGCAGCCATTATCGCTGCGCCAGGGGAGGGCGGGGCTTACCAGCCTTTGATCGCATCGCCTTTGTACACTTCCATCGCTTTATCCGCGACTTCCTTAGTCTGGAAGGCCTCTTTCAGCTCCTGAATCTTTTTACTGTCTTTATTCTCTTCACGTGAAACGATGGCATTCACATACGGAGAGTCAGGTCCTTCCATAAATAAACCATCGCGAGCGGCGGAGAGACCCGCCTGCGCGGAGAAGTTGGTGTTAATAATCGACAGCGCGACGTTGGGATCGTCGAGGGTCCGGGTCAGCTGTGGCGTATCGACTTCAACAATTTTCAAATGTTTCGGGTTGTCGATAATATCCAGCGAGGTCGGCAAATAGCCCACTCCCTCTTTCAACTTGATTAAGCCCTGCGCCTGCAGCAGGAGCAGGCTGCGGCCTAAGGTCGTGGTTTCGTTAGAGATAGTTATCGTTGCGCCGTCCGGCAGCTCGTTAAGATGTTTAATTTTGCGCGAATAGGCGGCAATCGGGAAGACAAACGTTTTACCAACGATGGCGAACTTGTAGCCGCGTTCTTTCGACTGAGCCTCAAGGTAGGGCAGCGTCTGGAAGGCATTCGCATCGACGTCTTTATTATTTAACGCTTCATTAGGCAGGACGTAATCATTAAAAGAGATGACCTCGACGTCGAGGTTATATTTATCCTTCGCGACCTGCTCAACCACTTTCCAGATAGCTTCATCCGGCCCGGTGTTAATCGCCACCTTAACTTTGTTATTATCGTCAGGAGAACAGGCCGATAACAACACTACCGATGTGGCGATTAATACCGAACTTAACAACTTTTTCATCTATAAAACTCTCTCAAATGGGTCCATAACAAAAGGCTATTACATCCGTTTAACACTGTACACTGAATTGTCTGCTGACCATATTGAGAGGAATTCATGTTACCGGCCTTTATGGCGCGGTATTCCTGGCGGCCGATTCGACGTACAATGAACGCTCGTGAATCCGCTACAGTAGATAGGGATCACCTTAATCAGCAACCTGCTTTATGGACGGAGGGAAGGCTATGCAACACGATATTCTGAATACTGAAGTCACCACGATTGATGGTCAAAAAACGACGCTGGCTGATTATGCCGGTCGCGTTTTGCTGATTGTGAATGTGGCGTCAAAATGTGGTCTCACGCCGCAGTATGAGCAGCTCGAAACATTGCAAAAAGATCTCGAAAACGACGGGTTTACCGTACTTGGCTTCCCGTGCAACCAGTTTCTGGGTCAGGAACCAGGGAGCGAAGAGGAGATCAAGACGTTTTGCAGTACCACCTATGGCGTGACTTTCCCGCTGTTCAGCAAGGTAGACGTCAACGGGGAACATCGTCATCCGCTGTACCAGAAACTGGTTGCGGTCGCGCCACAGGCCGTGGCGCCGGAAGGCAGCGGTTTCTACGAGCGTATGGCAAGCAAAGGCCGGGCGCCAGCCAACGTCGGCGACATTTTGTGGAACTTCGAAAAATTCCTGCTGGGCAAAGATGGCCAGGTTATTCAGCGCTTCTCGCCGGATATGACCCCGGACGATCCGCAGCTGGTGGCCGCCATTAAAGGGGCGTTAGCGAAATAATGCCGTTTTTGATGCAGCTGCGTAATGTCAAAGAGGCGGGGCGTCTGGCGCCGTTTAGCGCGCAGGTCCGTCCCGGTGAAATGGTCCATCTGGTCGGGCCAAACGGCGCAGGCAAAAGCACGCTGCTGATGCGAATGGCAGGCCTGACCGCAGGTCCCGGAGAGGTTGTTTTCAACCAACGTAAACTGGAACAGTGGTCGGCTCAGGAGCTGGCGCGCCACCGGGCCTACCTGAGCCAGCACCAGATGCCGCCTTTCGCCATGCCGGTATGGCACTACCTGTCGTTGCATCTGCAGCAGGGCGGGCAAAGCGAACTGCTCGGCAGCATTGCCGGTAAGCTGGGCCTGAGCGATAAGCTCGGGCGCCAGGTGAATCATATCTCTGGCGGCGAGTGGCAGCGCGTGCGCCTGGCGGCGGTCATTCTGCAGGTTCATCCGCTGGCGAATCCGGCGGGGCAACTGCTGGTGCTGGATGAACCGATGAATAGCCTGGACGTGGCGCAGCAGGCGGCGCTCGATCGGGTGCTCGGCGAACTGTGCGAGTCGGGCGTGGCGGTGGTGATGAGCAGTCACGATCTTAACCATACCCTGCGACACGCGCATCAATCCTGGCTTATCTGCCGGGGACAGGCCATTGCCTGCGGTGAGACATCGGCGGTGCTAACCGAAGAAAACTTAACCGCGGCCTACGCGATTCCTTTTCAACGCATCGCGGTCGCCGGTCATTTTATGCTCGTGGCGTCACAGTAGCACGAAGCAACCTTGCCAGTGCATTGATAAACCAGCTAAATTATCCTGACGAAATGATAAGGAACAGAGGAATCGTCTGAGATGCGTTTGTGGTTCATTTTACTGGCGGCGCTATTGCTGGCTGGCTGCAGCCACCACCGGGCGCCGCCGCCGAATCCGCGGCTTGCAGATTCCATTACCGTTATCGCCAACCTGAACGAACAGCTGCGCAACTGGCGGGGCGCGCCGTATCGCTATGGCGGTATGTCTCCGCGCGGGGTCGATTGTTCCGGGTTTGTCGTCATGACCTTCCGCGATAAGTTTGCCCTGCAATTGCCACGTGAAACTCGCGATCAGGCAGAGATTGGCACTAAAATTGATAAAAGCGAGTTGTTACCGGGGGATCTGGTCTTTTTCAAAACCGGTTCCGGCGACAGCGGTCTGCATGTGGGCATCTACGATACCGACAATCAGTTTATCCATGCCTCGACCAGCCAGGGGGTGACGCGCTCTTCCCTGAATAACGTCTACTGGAACAAGAAATTCTGGCAGGCCCGCAGGATATAGCGACGGACGTCGTAGCGAAGGGGAAGCACTGGCTTCCCTTTTTTATGTCGATAACCCTGCGGTTCTCCCGTGTTAATACCGTGTTGAAGGCACTACACTGGAGAGAGGAGGAACCATGACCCTGTCTTTTACTACCCACTGGCGTGATGAACTGCCGGATTTCTATACCGCTTTAGCGCCCACCCCGCTGAAAAATGCCCGACTTGTCTGGCACAATGCGCCGCTGGCGCAAACCCTGGGTATTCCAGAGGCGCTGTTTCATCCGGCGCAGGGCGCCGGCGTGTGGGGCGGTGAAACGCTGCTGCCCGGCATGTCGCCGCTGGCGCAGGTTTACAGCGGCCATCAGTTTGGCGCCTGGGCCGGCCAGCTTGGTGATGGCCGGGGGATTTTGCTGGCTGAACAGCAGTTGCCGGACGGCCGCCGCCTGGACTGGCACCTCAAGGGCGCCGGACTGACGCCCTATTCGCGAATGGGCGACGGGCGAGCGGTGCTGCGTTCGACGATCCGCGAAAGTCTGGCCTCGGAAGCCATGCATGCGCTGGGGATCCCGACGACGCGCGCGCTCGCCATGGTCGCCAGCGAAACCCCCGTGCAACGCGAAACGCTGGAAAGCGGCGCGATGTTGCTGCGCCTGGCCGAAAGCCACGTGCGTTTCGGCCATTTTGAACATTTTTATTATCGCCGTGAGCCGCAAAAGGTACAACAGCTGGCCGACTACGTGATTCGTCACCACTGGCCAGCGCTGGTGGATGAAGCCGATAAATACGTTTTATGGTTCCGTGACGTTGTCACGCGAACGGCGACGCTGATCGCCAGCTGGCAGACGGTAGGCTTCGCTCATGGGGTGATGAACACCGATAATATGTCGATTCTTGGACTGACGATGGACTACGGCCCCTACGGCTTCTTGGACGACTTCAAACCCGATTTTATCTGCAACCATTCCGATTATCAGGGCCGCTACAGCTTTGAAAACCAGCCGGCGGTTGGCCTGTGGAATTTACAACGTCTCGCGCAGTCGCTGTCGCCGTTTATTGCGGTGGATGCGCTTAATGCCGCGCTGGATGACTACCAGCATGCCCTGCTGACGGTATACGGCCGCCGGATGCGCGATAAGCTGGGTCTGTTCACCCAGCAGAAAGGCGATAACGACCTGCTGGATGGGCTGTTTGCGCTGATGATACGGGAAGGCAGCGATTACACCCGGACGTTTCGCATGCTGAGCGTGAGTGAACAACACAGCGCGGCGTCGCCGCTGCGCGATGAGTTTATCGATCGCGCGGCCTTCGATAGCTGGTTCGCAAACTATCGCGCGCGCCTGCGCGATGAGGCGATCGATGATGCGCAGCGCCAGCAGCAGATGCAGAGCGTTAACCCGGTGCTGGTGTTACGCAACTGGCTGGCACAACGGGCTATCGAGCAGGCAGAACAAGGGGAGATGAGCGAACTGGCGCGCCTGCATGAAGCGTTAAGTCAGCCGTTTACAGACCGGGACGATGATTATGTCAACCGTCCGCCCGACTGGGGAAGGCGTCTGGAAGTCAGCTGTTCCAGCTGACCTTATCTTGCGGACTTTCTCCGTGCCCACGGGCGGAGACCGTCCTATTTAGTCAGAATCAGTTTCCCCGCATGGGTCTGGCGCAGCAAGTAGCGCTGGCCCCCGTGTTCAATCACCACCCGGCCTTCAGCGCCGAGTAGGGTGTGACTGTTGATCTTACGGTCCGTGGGCATGGGGTAAGGGGCATTGTCTTTTGTTTTTTCTGCTGTGGCAGTGTTATCCATACGCGTCATAGCACCAAAATAAAAATAAAAGAAACAATGATAATCATTATCAGTAATGTTAATTTTCACGGCAAGCGTTATTTGTCAAAACCCTGTTTTTTGGGAGTGTGCGTCAGATTGTGCGGAGAGAATCTCCCCCACCACGGCGTGGCGGGGGCGGGGACTACAGGCGGGTAGCGGTTGCTGCGGCCAGTTCGGCCAGCAAACGTTCGCTATCTTCCCAGCTCAGGCAAGGATCGGTGATGGACTGGCCGCGCGTCAGCGGTTGCCCGGCCACCACTTTCTGCGTGCCTTCCCGCAGGAAGCTTTCGGCCATGATGCCGGCAATCGATGTGGAACCGGCGCGAATCTGCTGGCAGATATCGGCGCACACCTCCAGCTGACGGCGGTGCTGCTTCTGGCAGTTGCCGTGGCTGAAATCAACCACCAGCTGTTCCGGCAGGTCAAATTCACGCAGCGCATCGCAGGCGGCGGCGATATCTTCAGCATGGTAGTTCGGCTGTTTGCCGCCGCGCATGATGATATGCCCGTACGGGTTGCCGCTGGTCTGATAGATGGTCATCTGTCCCTGCTTATCCGGCGACAGGAACATATGGCTGGCGCGGGATGCGCGGATGGCGTCGACAGCGATACGGGTGTTGCCATCGGTACCGTTCTTGAAGCCGACCGGACAGGAGAGCGCGGAGGCCATTTCCCGGTGGATCTGGCTTTCGGTGGTGCGCGCGCCGATGGCGCCCCAGCTTATCAGGTCGGCAATAAACTGCCCGGTCACCATATCGAGAAATTCGGTGGCGGTGGGAACCCCCAGCTCGTTGACCTGTAGCAGCAGCCGACGCGCCAGCGCAAGACCGTGATTCACCCGATAGCTGCCGTTAAGGTCAGGATCGGAAATTAACCCTTTCCAGCCGACAACGGTGCGCGGCTTTTCAAAGTAGGTGCGCATGACGATTTCCAGCTGCGGCTGGTAGCGCTCGCGCATCCCCTGCAGGCGGCGCGCGTAGTCCATCGCCGCGTCGGTATCATGGATGGAACACGGTCCGATAATCACCAGTAAACGGCTATCTTCCCCGTTGAGGATCTTTTCAATCCGGCGGCGGGAGGCGGCGACGTGCGCCGCAACGTCGGCAGAGACGGGATGCCGCTGCGCCAGTTCCGCGGGCGTCACCAGGCTTTCAATGCGCGCGGTACGCAATTCATCTGTTCTGTTCATTGGAGTCTCAAAAAATCTGTTTCTTCCGCGGCGAAAATGCCGGGAAGTGATGCGCATCACGATAAACCAATCCCTGTTTATTGCAAGGACAGGTCATGATCCTGTATGGGCCACGGGCGATAGCATAAACAAATTTTCTCCAATGCACTAGTTCATTAGTACATTTTGCGACTCAGTCCCATGATGTCCATGATTTTAGTCGCCATTTCTTCCACTGAATAATTGGTGCTGTTCAGGCACGGAATTTTATTCTTGCGATACAGGGCCTCCACCTCGGTCACCTCCATGCGGCACTGGCGCATCGACGCATAGCGGCTGTTCTCACGACGTTCTTCGCGGATCGCCGCCAGCCGCTCCGGATTAATGGTTAAACCGAACAACTTATGTTGTAAGGGTTTGAGGGAGGCGGGGAGGATCAGGTTGTCCATATCGTCGGCGATAAACGGGTAGTTTGCCGCGCGGATACCGTACTGCATCGCCAGGTAAAGACTGGTCGGGGTTTTGCCGCAGCGCGAGACGCCCAGCAAAATGACCTGCGCCTGATCAAGATTACGTAGCGAGATGCCGTCGTCATGGGCGAGGGTGTAATCAATCGCCGCAATACGGGCATCGTATTTGTTGAGGTTACCCGGCGTCAGGCCATGGGTCCGGTGAGCGATTGGCGTCGGGTCGAGTCGTAGCTCCTGCTGAAGCGGCGCCACCAGCGCCTGTACGATATCCTGACAAAATCCTTCACTTTGCAAAATAATATCGCGAATTTCAGGGATAACGATGGAGTAGAAAACCAGCGGTCGCACGCCGGTCTGCTGATAGATGGCGTCAATTTGTTCCTTTACTGCCCGCGCGCGGCTGATATTTTCGACAAACGGCAGCGTAAGACTGCTGATAGCGACCGGGAATTGCGACATCACCGCATGCCCCAGTACTTCAGCCGTAATGGCGGTACCGTCAGAAATATAAAATACGTGGCGATCTACAGCACTTTCCATTTTGACCATCCGGTATAATGAGTTTAATTATCTGAAAGCAGAAATTAAATTTAAGCATATCCCTTTAGGCTTTGTCTCACTTTAAAAAATGAAACGGTATTTTTATTTTTAATGAAAAGGCCGGTTCAGTTTTCTGTTTTGCCGGAATTTTGTATCTTATTGCAGCAGATTTAAGCAGAATCATTGGGTTAGGTATATCGGGTAAAGTATCCTGAAAAACGAAAAATAATTTGCTTGAACGATTCACCGTTTTTTTAAGTCGCATAAATATGTCAGGATAAATCCCGTAGTTGATCGTGAGTTTTTTATCACTGGTATTAAATCACAAAAGGATTGTCTCGATGTCCAACAATGGCTCGTCACCGCTGGTGCTTTGGTATAACCAACTCGGCATGAATGATGTAGACAGAGTTGGGGGCAAAAATGCCTCCCTTGGTGAAATGATTACGAATCTGTCCGGTATGGGTGTTTCCGTACCGAACGGGTTTGCCACCACCGCTGATGCCTTCAATCAGTTCCTGGACCAAAGCGGTGTTAACCAGCACATTTATGAACTGCTGGATGAAACCGACATTGACGACGTTTCCGCATTAGCGAAAGCGGGCGCCCAGATCCGTCAGTGGATCATTGATACGCCGTTCCAGAGCGAACTGGAAGACGCGATTCGTGATGCCTATCGACAGCTGTCCGCGGACAATGCCGAGGCCTCTTTTGCCGTGCGTTCGTCCGCGACGGCGGAAGACATGCCGGATGCCTCCTTCGCCGGGCAGCAAGAGACATTCCTCAACGTGCAGGGCTTTGATGCCGTGCTCGTCGCGGTGAAGCACGTGTTTGCTTCGCTGTTTAACGATCGCGCGATCTCCTATCGCGTGCATCAGGGTTATGACCATCGCGGCGTGGCGCTATCCGCCGGGGTACAAAGGATGGTGCGCTCCGACCTCGCCTCATCCGGCGTGATGTTCTCCATTGATACCGAGTCCGGCTTTGACCAGGTGGTATTTATTACCTCCGCCTGGGGCCTCGGCGAAATGGTGGTGCAGGGCGCGGTCAACCCGGATGAGTTCTATGTGCATAAACCGACGCTGGCGGCGGGTCGTCCGGCCATCGTGCGTCGCACCATGGGATCGAAAAAAATTCGCATGGTTTATGCCCCGACCCAGGAGCACGGCAAGCAGGTGCGTATCGAAGACGTTCCGCAGGCGCAGCGCGATATTTTCTCGTTAACTAACGAGGAAGTGCAGGAGCTGGCGCAGCAGGCGGTGCAGATTGAGAAACACTACGGCCGTCCGATGGATATCGAATGGGCGAAAGATGGCCACACCGGTGAGCTGTTCATCGTTCAGGCGCGTCCGGAGACCGTCCGCTCGCGCGGTCAGGTGATGGAGCGCTACACCCTGCATACGCAAGGGCAGATTGTGGCGGAAGGCCGCGCTATCGGCCATCGTATCGGCGCCGGCCCGGTAAAAGTGATTCACGATATCAGTGAAATGAACCGTATCGAGCCCGGCGATGTGCTGGTGACCGACATGACCGACCCGGACTGGGAACCGATCATGAAGAAAGCCTCGGCAATTGTCACCAACCGCGGCGGCCGTACCTGTCACGCGGCGATTATTGCCCGCGAGCTGGGGATTCCGGCGGTCGTTGGCTGCGGTGACGCGACCGACCGCATCCAGGAAAACCAGAACGTGACCGTCTCCTGTGCCGAAGGCGATACCGGCTACGTCTACGCCGAGCTGCTCGACTTCAGCATTAAGAGTTCAAGCGTGGGGGAAATGCCGGACCTGCCGCTGAAAATCATGATGAACGTCGGTAACCCGGATCGCGCATTCGACTTCGCTTGTCTGCCGAACGAAGGCGTGGGGCTGGCGCGTCTGGAGTTCATCATCAACCGCATGATTGGCGTCCACCCGCGCGCGCTGCTTGAGTTTGACGATCAGGAGCCCGCGCTGCAGAACGAAATCCGCGAGTTGATGAAAGGCTACGACTCGCCGAGAGAGTTTTACGTCGGTCGTCTGACCGAAGGGATTGCGACCCTTGGCGCGGCGTTCTATCCGAAGCGGGTCATCGTGCGTCTGTCCGACTTCAAATCTAACGAATACGCCAACCTGGTGGGCGGCGAGCGTTATGAGCCGGAAGAGGAAAACCCGATGCTGGGCTTCCGCGGCGCCGGTCGTTACGTCTCCGATAGCTTCCGCGATTGTTTCGCGCTGGAGTGTGATGCGGTGAAACGCGTGCGCAACGATATGGGGCTGAACAACGTCGAAATCATGGTGCCGTTTGTCCGCACCGTCGCCCAGGCGAAAGCGGTGGTTGAAGAGCTGGCGCGCCAGGGACTCAAGCGCGGCGAAAACGGTCTGAAAATCATTATGATGTGCGAAATCCCGTCGAATGCGCTGCTGGCCGAACAGTTCCTCGAGCACTTTGACGGTTTCTCCATCGGCTCGAACGACATGACCCAACTGGCGCTTGGCCTCGATCGCGACTCCGGCGTGGTCTCTGAGCTGTTTGACGAACGTAACGACGCGGTGAAAGCGCTGCTGTCGATGGCGATTCGCGCAGCGAAGAAGCAGGGTAAATACGTCGGCATTTGCGGCCAGGGCCCTTCTGACCACGAAGATTTTGCCGCATGGCTGATGGAGGAGGGGATTGACAGCCTGTCCCTGAACCCGGATACCGTGGTGCAAACCTGGCTTGGTCTGGCTGAAATGAATAAGTAAGCCCTCGTTTTCAATCAGCCGATCCCCGTCAGCAATGGCGGGGATTTTTTATTTTCAGCGTCTGCCGTCCGCCAGTGACGGCCGTACCTGCAAACCGTAAAAATAGCGGTCTGCGGCTCACGGATTCGAAGTAAAAAAAAGCCCATCGTGGGAGATGGGCAAAGACTACACACAGCAATTCGTTGTTTCACTCAGGGGATTTCCATGCTTATAAATCAAGGTGTTGATCTATAACCGTGCCCTAATAGTAGACACAGCCTGTTTTTGCGTCGATCGGATTCATCCCAATAGTTAAACGGGTGTGAAGAATATGCCGATTGCATCTCATGAGAGAGGGGGATAGCGGGGGGAGGAGTGAATTATTTTTATCAGTTTTTCTTATGATTAAGGCGGGTTTCCCCGCCTCGATTTTTTACTTTTGGTTGTTGATATTACTGACATTTAACGCTTCAAGTTCCGCCAGTACCTGATCGGGATCTTTCGGCGGCGGTGGAACCTCCTGCAACCAGGCATCAAACAGGCGCCAGGAGACGGCAAGCAGCACCGGACCGATAAACAAGCCAATCATCCCGAAGGCGATCAGCCCGCCGATAACGCCGGAGAGAATCAGAATCATCGGCAGGTCGGCGCCCATACGAATCAGCATCGGGCGAATAACGTTATCCATGGTGCCCACCACGCAGCTCCACACCAGTAGCACCGTGCCCCAGGTGGTATCTCCGCTCCAGTAGAGCCAGATAATCGAAGGGATCAGGACAATCAATGGCCCCAGCTGTACCAGACAGGTGAAGATCATGACCACGGTCAGCAGCGCAGCGTAAGGGACGCCGCTAATCGCCAGACCAATCCCTCCGAGCACCGCCTGAACCAGCGCGGTCACCACCACGCCCAGCGCCACGGCGCGAATGGCCTGACCGGCCAGCAGCACCGCCGCATCGCCGCGTTTTGCCGCCAGACGCGTTGCGAAATAACGGAACCCATAGGCGACTTTCTCACCCTGCCAGTACAGCAGGGCGCTGAACAACAGCATCAGACCACAGTAGACCAGCAGTTTGCCGATATGCGCCGCCTGACCGACGAACCAGGTGGTGGTGGTGCCGATATAGGGACGAATTTTGGCCATGATGGCCGCGCCGCCCATATCCAGCAGACCGTGCCAGGCCGCGTACAGCTTGTCGCCAATCAGCGGAACGCTATTAAGCCACGCCAAATCCGGCAGCGTCACATTCCCGGCGGAGATGAGTTTTATCAGCGGAATGCTGTTATCGACCAGGCTATTTACCAGCAGCGCAATGGGGATGACGAACAGTAAAAACAGTAAGACGGTCATAACCAGCACGGCGAGGGCGCGTTTACCAAACAGCAAACGCTGCAGACGCAGCAGAACGGGCCAGGTGGCGATGACGACGGTGCCTGCCCAGGCGAAGGACAGAATAAAGGGTTGCACCACCCACAGACAGGAGATAATTATCAGGGATAAGAACAGCACCGACAGCAGAATTTGCGGTATATCCCGAGGTTGGCGAGCGTTAATCATAATGAAATTTTACCTTTCCAGTCGCGTCAGAATGTTGGCGCCGCGTAAATCCATATACTGATAATAATATCAATAATTTCACGGGCCTGATTTTGCACATAAATCTCGTGGGCGCATATGAAAAAAATGTGATAAAAAGTTGACTGCGCCACGCAATCGTTTAGTTATCCATACACCAAATCATCCGGACGCAGCGAGGTGGCGGCCGACTCCCGGCTTGCAGGCTATTTTTGCCCGGCGTGGTGAACGTGGTTTGTATTACCCGCCAGGGTCAGCTTCACGCAAGGATTCGGCAGCGAATGCGCCAACACGAGGCAGTCTGAAGGATGACATCTCTACAACACAACATAGTCAGGCAGGGTCAAGCGTTATGATCCCACAAATTTCTCAAGCACCAGGTGTCGTTCAACTGGTATTGAATTTTTTGCAGGTACTGGAGCAACAAGGATTTACCGGCGATACCGCCACCAGCTATGCCGACAGGCTAACAATGGCGACAGATAACAGCGTTTATCAGCTGTTGCCGGATGCGATTTTATTTCCCCGCTCGACGGCGGATGTCGTCCTGCTGGCGCGACTCGCCGCCGAAGAACGCTTCAAATCGCTGGTCTTTACCCCGCGCGGCGGCGGCACCGGGACCAACGGCCAGGCGCTGAATGCGGGGATCATCGTCGATATGTCCCGCCATATGAACCGCATACTCGAAATCAACCCGCAAGAGGGATGGGTTCGTGTCGAAGCCGGCGTGATTAAAGATCAGCTGAACCAGTATCTTAAACCGTACGGTTACTTTTTTGCCCCGGAGCTTTCCACCAGCAACCGCGCCACCCTGGGGGGGATGATCAACACCGATGCCTCCGGTCAGGGGTCATTGGTTTATGGCAAAACCTCAGACCATGTACTGGGCGTTCGTTCGGTGCTGATGGGCGGCGATATTCTCGATACCCAGGCGATGCCCGTTGCCCTGGCGGAGACGCTAAGCCGCGAACAGTCGGCGATTGGACGGATTTACCGGACGGTCTTTCAGCGCTGCAAAGCGCAACGTCAGCTGATCATCGATAAATTTCCGAAACTTAACCGCTTCCTGACCGGATATGACCTGCGCCACGTCTTTAATGATGACATGAGCGAGTTCGATCTGACCCGAATTCTCACCGGTTCGGAAGGGACGCTGGCCTTTATCACCGAAGCGCGTCTCGATATTACCCGTCTGCCGAAAGTCCGCCGTCTGGTGAACATCAAATACGATTCGTTTGACTCCGCGCTGCGCAATGCGCCGTTTATGGTCGAGGCGAAAGCGCTGTCGGTGGAAACCGTCGATTCAAAAGTCCTTAACCTGGCGCGTGAAGATATCGTCTGGCATTCGGTCAGCGAGTTGATTACCGATGTCCCGCATAAAGAGATGCTGGGACTGAATATTGTCGAATTCGCCGGTGATGACGCCGCGCTTATCGATAACCAGGTAACTACGCTGTGTCAGCGTCTTGATGAGCTGATTGCCGCCAATGAAGCGGGCGTCATCGGCTGGCAGGTCTGTCACGAACTGGACGGCGTTGAGCGCATCTACGCGATGCGTAAAAAAGCGGTGGGGCTGCTGGGGAATGCCAAAGGCGCCGCCAAGCCGATTCCCTTTGCGGAAGATACCTGCGTACCGCCGGAACATCTTGCCGATTACATCGTCGAGTTCCGCGCGCTGCTCGACAGCCACGGTCTGAGCTACGGCATGTTTGGCCATGTGGACGCTGGCGTTCTGCACGTGCGTCCGGCGCTGGATATGTGCGATCCGCGGCAAGAAGTGCTGATGAAGCAGATCTCTGATGAGGTCGTGGCGCTGACCGCGAAATACGGCGGCCTGCTGTGGGGTGAACACGGCAAGGGCTTCCGCGCCGAGTACAGTCCGGCATTCTTTGGCGAAGAGCTTTACGGCGAGCTGCGAAAAGTCAAAGCGGCGTTCGATCCGCACAACCGTCTTAACCCGGGGAAAATCTGTCCGCCGGAAGGCGTAGATGCGCCGATGATGAAGGTGGATGCCGTGAAGCGCGGCACCTGGGATCGCCAGATCCCTATCGCGGTGCGCAGCGCATGGCGTGGCGCGATGGAGTGTAACGGCAACGGTCTGTGCTTTAACTTTGATGTTAAAAGCCCGATGTGTCCGTCGATGAAGGTCAGCAATCACCGTATCCACTCGCCGAAAGGGCGCGCAACGCTGGTGCGCGAATGGCTGCGCCTGCTGGCGGATCGTGGCATCGACCCCAATCAGCTGGAAAAAGATCTGCCGGAAAAACGCGCCAGCCTGCGGACGCTGGTGGCGCGGACCCGTAACAGCTGGCATGCGCGCAAGGGGGAATATGACTTCTCCCATGAGGTCAAAGAGGCGATGTCCGGCTGCCTGGCCTGTAAAGCGTGCTCTACCCAATGTCCGATTAAAATCGATGTCCCGGAATTTCGTTCACGCTTCCTGCAGCTGTACCACAGTCGCTATTTGCGGCCGGTTCGCGATCATCTGGTGGCGACGGTGGAATCCTATGCGCCGCTGATGGCCCAGGCGCCGAAGACGTTCAACTTCTTTATTAACCAGCCGTGGATGCGCAAGCTGTCGGAGAAGCACATCGGGATGGTGGATCTGCCGCTGCTCTCGACGCCGTCGCTGAAGCAGAGAATGGTGGGACATCGCTCGGCAAACATGACGCTGGAGCAGCTGGAAACCCTCAGCGCCGCGCAGAAAGCCAAAATGGTGCTGGTGGTGCAGGATCCGTTCACCAGCTATTACGACGCGCAGGTGGTGGCCGATTTTGTCCGGCTGGTGGAAAAAGTCGGCTACCAGCCGGTACTGCTGCCGTTCTCGCCAAACGGCAAGGCGCAGCATATCAAAGGATTCCTCTCGCGCTTTGCGCGCACGGCGCAGAAAACCGCAGATTTCCTTAACCGCGTGGCGCAACTGGGCATGCCGATGGTTGGGGTCGATCCGGCGCTGGTGCTGTGCTATCGCGATGAGTACAACCAGGTCCTGGGCGACAAACGCGGTGATTTCCGCGTGATGCTGGTGCACGAGTGGCTGCCGCAGGCGCTGCCGGAAGCTCGCGAGCAGGAGCAGGGCGGCGAAGCGTGGTATCTGTTTGGCCACTGTACCGAGGTCACGGCGCTCCCCGCTGCGCCGAAGCAGTGGGCAGAAATTTTTGCACGCTTTGGCGCGAAACTGGAGAACGTCAGCGTGGGCTGTTGTGGGATGGCCGGAACCTACGGTCATGAGGTGAAAAACCATGCCAACTCGCTGGATATCTACGCGCTTTCCTGGCAACAGGCGATTCAGCGTCTACCGCGTAACCGTTGCCTGGTGACCGGCTACTCCTGTCGCAGTCAGGTGAAGCGCATTGAAGGCAGCGGTGTCCGCCATCCGCTGCAGGCGCTGCTGGAGATTATTGGATGATTTGGAAACGTCAGACAACGCTGGAACAGCTTAACCGCATGGGTGAAGGCAATATGGTCGGGCTGCTGGATATTCATTTTGACAGCGTCACCGATGATACCATCGAAGCCACCATGCCGGTGGACAGCCGCACGCATCAGCCGTTTGGTCTGCTACATGGCGGAGCATCGGTGGTGCTAGCGGAAACGCTGGGCTCGGTTGCCGGCTATTTGTGCAGTGAAGGCGAGCAGAAGGTGGTAGGGCTGGAGGTCAATGCCAACCACATTCGCTCGGTGCGCAGTGGCCGGGTCAGAGGGGTCTGTAAAGCGCTGCATATCGGATCGCGCCACCAGGTGTGGCAGATTGAAATCTTCGATGAACAGCGGCGCTTATGCTGCTCCTCGCGCCTGACCACGGCGGTAGTCTGAGAGAGCCGCAGCGGGCTGAGGCGATTCTCGTACAAATATAAGGGGAATGTTATTCCCCTTATATTCAGCGGATTTTATTGTGTTTCATCTTTAATCGTTTCGCTGAGACCATTCTTCTGCACTGAAGCAATTCCTTTTTTCGCCGCCTCCTTCGAGGAATACATTTCACTGGTGGCGATGGTTTCATGATTATCTGCTTTTAGCAGGAAATACCATGGCTGGGAAACGCTTTTCTCAGATTTTTTAATCACGTAATAGCCCATTGTTAACCCCTTTGTGCATTAGCACCGACACCATGATATGTAGACCATAGCGGCTTATATAGCAAGTCAGCGGCGCTAAAAATATAATTCATGAATTATTCACGTTACTTATGCTACTATTTTAAGTACGAAATACTTTTGAGTAACGAAGAGGACGGAGTTAACTATGGGTATCATTTCCTGGGTCATTTTTGGTCTTATTGCCGGTATTTTGGCTAAGTGGATTATGCCAGGCAAAGACGGCGGCGGCTTTATTGTCACTATTGTTCTGGGCATCATTGGTGCGGTAGTAGGTGGTTGGATCAGTACGTTTTTTGGCTACGGCAAGGTCGATGGCTTTAATTTCGGCAGCTTTGTAGTGGCGGTCATTGGTGCATTAGTCGTCCTGTTTATCTACAGAAAGATTAAGAGTTAATATCCCGTCATCATACCGCTATCCTCATCGCCATCGGCGGTGAGGATATAGACATTGAGCGCCAAATCAGACGCAAAATAAAAGCTGCCACGCTCACTGGCAGCTTTTTTTATGTCGCAGATATTAACCGGTCAATGATACCGGGAGTCGCCGGGATAATTCAGGGCATATCGGGTACAGGAACGACTTCCACGCGCACTTCATAATGTTTAGCGCTCCCTGTCGGGATCAGCGCGGTCAGTTTATTAATCGTCTCGGCCGGGTTATCGGTGGCAACCGTTGCAGAGAATAATAGCGGTTTTCGCGGTGGCAATGGCGGTAGAGGCATCGGCATTGGGCCACGCCCTTGCGGCATTTCCATCATCGGCTGTCCGGGCGGATTATCGGGGGGAGCAGGGACGTCATTTTTATCTGCTGCAAATGCGCTGGCTGTGGCAATGGATACGGTGGCTAACAGAGCAATGATTGTTCCTTTCATCTTCGTTACCTCTCGCTGGAATATGGCTGAAATCTTAGAGGCAACGCCGTTGCTGAACAATGCCACTGCGGACGAATCCTCTAAAACTCCTCATTTCATCACGAATGTGAAGCTCCGATGTGGGAAGCAGGGGCTGTGGCTGACCTAGTTTAGCAATACGCTCATAACCAGCAGTACCACCATGCACATCGACATAATACTGATATCTATCATCCTGTACGGACAAACTCCATGTAAGCAGTGCCTCCGACACAGGGTCGAGAACTGTAGGAAATTTAAGCAGGAATTGTACATCAATTTACCAGTAGAGAAAAAAGCTTTATTCCTGGTTTTTGTCCGAATTTAAAATGATAACCGTTCCGCTTTACCGGATAACGAATAGCCATCCAGAAGGATACTTATAGATAATTCTAAAGAGGTAGCGTAAAGAGCGTCACGTCGTCGCACGGTACAAAGAACAATCTATTGATTTGACAGTAAATGCTGATCATGTTGAATGGACCGTTTTCGATTTCAAAAATAGGTATTTCCGATACACCTTTCTCATTGCCCGTCATGTCCGGGTAAAACGCTAAATAAGTTATTATTTATCAATATATTAAATTGCAAAATAGTCACCTGATAACCTGCAGGCGAGGGTCTATGCTTATAAAAAGCGAGATAAAAGGGTTCGCAAGGGGAATACCCCTTCTCCGGCTGGGTTGAAGTGATAATTGTTATCATTAACATGGTCGTATGCCCTTATGGCGCTAACCAATGAGGTAGAGCGATGGAATTAGATACAGGAACCTTCAATCCCGATGAATTTAGCTGGCGTGGTCTGATGATGACCCCGGCGGCAGCGGCCCATATTCGCAGCCTGGTGAGTCAACAGCCCGACAAGCAGGGGCTACGTCTGGGGGTAAAAACCAGCGGCTGCGCCGGTTTTGGTTACGTGCTCGAGCTGATTGCCGAGCCGGCGGAAGACGACCTGCTGTTTGAGCGCGACGGGGCGAAACTGTGGGCGCCGCTGCAGGCCATGCCGTTTATCGACGGGACGGAGCTGGATTATGTTCGGGAAGGATTAAATGAAATCTTTAAGTTTCATAACCCGAAAGCGCAGCACGAATGCGGCTGCGGCGAAAGCTTTGGGGTTCAGGCGGAGTAACTATGTCTCGTAATACTGAAGCAACTGACGATGTCAAAACCTGGTCCGACGGGCCGCTCAATTATAAAGAAGGCTTTTTTACCCGCTTAAAGACCGATGAGCTGGCGAAAGGCATCAACGAAGAGGTGGTGCGCGCCATTTCCGCCCGCCGCAATGAGCCCGAGTGGATGCTCGAGTTTCGCCTGAAGGCGTATCACGCCTGGCTGGAGATGGAAGAGCCGCACTGGTTGAAAGCGCACTATGAAAAGCTCAACTACCAGGATTACAGCTATTACTCGGCGCCGTCCTGCGGCAACTGCGACGACACCTGCGCTTCGGAGCCTGGCGCGGTGCAGCAAACCGGCCCCGGCGCCTATCTGACTCAGGAAGTCGAAGAGGCTTTTAACCTGCTGGGCGTGCCGGTACGCGAAGGGCGTGAAGTCGCGGTTGACGCGATTTTCGACTCCGTTTCGGTGGCGACAACCTACCGGGAAAAACTGGCGGAACAGGGGATTATCTTCTGTTCGTTTGGTGAGGCTATCCACGATCACCCGGAGCTGGTGAAACAATATCTCGGCACCGTGGTGCCGGGCAATGACAACTTTTTTGCCGCGCTGAACGCGGCGGTGGCCTCTGACGGCACCTTTATCTACGTGCCTAAAGGCGTACGTTGCCCGATGGAGCTGTCGACCTATTTCCGCATTAATGCCGAAAAAACCGGCCAGTTCGAACGCACCATTCTGGTGGCCGATGAAGGCAGCTACGTCAGCTACATCGAAGGGTGTTCCGCCCCGGTGCGCGACAGCTACCAGCTGCATGCGGCGGTGGTCGAGGTGATTATTCATAAAGACGCCGAGGTGAAATATTCCACGGTGCAGAACTGGTTCCCCGGGGATAACAACACCGGCGGGATTTTGAACTTTGTCACCAAACGCGCGCTGTGCGAAGGCGAAAACAGCAAGATGTCCTGGACGCAGTCAGAAACGGGGTCCGCCATTACCTGGAAGTATCCGAGCTGCATTCTGCGCGGCGATAACTCCATCGGCGAATTTTTCTCCGTGGCGCTGACCAGCGGACACCAGCAGGCCGACACCGGCACCAAGATGATCCACATCGGCAAAAACACCCGTTCGACGATTATCTCGAAAGGGATCTCCGCCGGCAAAAGCCAGAACAGCTACCGTGGGCTGGTCAAAATTATGCCGACCGCCACCAACGCGCGTAACTTCACCCAATGCGACTCGATGCTGATTGGACCGGACTGCGGGGCGCATACTTTCCCGTACGTGGAGTGTCGCAACGACAGCGCGCAGCTGGAGCACGAAGCCACCACCTCGCGGATCGGCGAAGATCAGTTGTTCTACTGCCTGCAGCGCGGCATCAGCGAAGACAATGCCATCTCGATGATTGTCAACGGCTTCTGTAAAGATGTCTTCTCGGAGCTGCCGCTGGAGTTTGCCGTTGAAGCGCAAAAACTGCTGGCTATCAGTCTGGAACACAGCGTCGGCTAAGCGCCAGGCTTTACGAATTAAGGGAAATGCGATGTTAAGTATCAAAAATTTGCAGGTCGCCGTTGAAGACAAAGAGATCCTGCGCGGATTAAATCTGGACATTCGCCCTGGCGAAGTGCACGCCATTATGGGGCCGAACGGCTCCGGCAAAAGTACCCTGTCGGCGACGCTGGCCGGGCGTGAAGACTATGAGGTCGTCGGCGGCAGCGTGGAGTTTAAAGGCAAAGATTTGCTCAGCCTCGCGCCGGAAGACCGCGCCGGCGAAGGCATTTTTATGGCCTTCCAGTACCCGGTAGAGATTCCCGGAGTCAGCAACCAGTTTTTCCTGCAAACTGCGCTCAACTCGGTGCGCGGCTATCGCGGTCAGGAAGAGCTGGACCGTTTCGATTTCCAGGATCTGATGGAAGAGAAAATTAAGCTGCTGAAGATGCCGGAAGATTTACTGACCCGTTCGGTGAACGTGGGCTTCTCCGGCGGTGAAAAGAAGCGCAACGATATCCTGCAAATGGCCGTGCTGGAGCCGGACCTGTGCATTCTTGATGAATCGGATTCGGGGCTGGATATCGACGCCCTGAAGATAGTCTCTGACGGCGTCAACGCGCTGCGCGACGGCAAGCGCGCATTTATTATCGTCACCCACTATCAGCGTATTCTCGACTATATCAAGCCTGATTACGTCCACGTGCTCTATCAGGGGCGAATCGTCAAATCCGGCGATTTTACCCTGGTCAAACAACTGGAGGAGCAGGGCTATGGCTGGCTTACCGAACAGCAGTAACGCGCTGCAGCAGTGGCATCATCTGTTTGAGGCGCTGGGCGAGCGGCGAACGCCTGAAGCCCGCCGACATCTCCAGCAGGTCCTGCGCCTCGGTCTGCCGACGCGCAAACATGAGGACTGGAAATATACGCCGCTGGATACACTGAACAAAGGCACATTTGTCGCGCTGCAGCCGGGTACTTTAACGGCGACAGAGCGGGATCAGCGGGCGCTGTCGATGGACGCCTGGCGGCTGGTGTTCATCGACGGGCAGTTTAGCGAGACCTTAAGCGACAACCTGGCCGACAGCGGCTACGACGTTAGCGTGGCGGCCGATCGCCAGGGGCTGCCTGACGCGGTGCAGCCGGAAGTGTTCCTGCATCTCACGGAGAGCCTTGCTCAGACGGTGACGCGAATCCGCGTAAAACGGCATCAGCGGCCCGCAAAGCCGCTGCTGCTGATGCATGTGACCCGTGGGGGCGCGGGCGATGACCTCAACACCGCGCACTATCGCCATCATCTTGAGCTGGAGAGCGGCGCCGAGGCGACGATTATCGAACACTATCTGAGCCTGGATGAACAGCGCCACTTTACCGGCGCGCGTCTGACGATGTCGGTGGCGGATAATGCCCATCTGCAGCATATCAAGCTGGCGTTTGAGAATGCGCAGAGCAACCACTTTGCCCACAACGATCTCTTGCTGGGCCGCGACGCGTCGGCCTTCAGCAGCAGCTTTCTGCTCGGCGGCGCGGTATTGCACCATCGCACCAGTACTCAGCTGCTGGGGGAGAACAGTACCCTGCGGATCAACTCCCTGGCGATGCCGGTCAACAATGAGGTCTGCGACAGCCGAACCTGGCTCGATCATCGCGTTGGCTACTGTAATAGCCGCCAGCTGCATAAGACCATTGTCAGCGATAAAGGGCGGGCGGTGTTTAACGGTCTGATTAATGTCGCTAAGCACGCGCTGAAAACCGACGGTCAGATGACCAACAATAATTTGCTGCTGGGGCGCCTGGCAGAAGTAGATACCCGGCCGCAGCTGGAAATTTATGCCGACGACGTCAAGTGCAGCCACGGCGCCACCATCGGGCGTATCGACAACGAACAGCTGTTCTATCTCCGTTCACGCGGTATTACTCACCAGGCGGCGCAGCATATGATCCTCTATGCTTTCGCCGCCGAGCTGACGGAAGCGATTGGCGATGAGGCGCTGAGGGCGCAGATTCTGGCGCGAATCGGCCAACGTTTACCGGGAGAAAAAGCATGACATTTTCTGTTGAACGGGTCCGCGCGGATTTTCCGTTGCTGAGCCGGGAGGTCAACGGTCAGCCGCTGGTCTATCTCGACAGCGCCGCCAGCGCGCAAAAACCAGAGGCGGTGATTCGCGCCGAGGCGGAGTTTTATCGCCACGGCTATGCCGCCGTCCATCGCGGTATCCATACGCTGAGCGCAGAGGCGACGGCGCGGATGGAACAGGTGCGCCAGCAGGCGGCGAGGTTCCTCAACGCCCGCTCGGCGGAAGAGCTGGTGTTCGTTCGGGGGACCACCGAAGGGATTAATCTGGTGGCCAACAGCTGGGGGAACGCCAACGTCGGTGCCGGCGATAACATCATCATCAGCGCCATGGAGCACCACGCGAATATCGTTCCCTGGCAGATGCTCTGCGCCCGGGTGGGCGCCGAGCTGCGGGTTATCCCGCTGACACCGGACGGCACTCTGCAACTGGATGCCATTCCGGCGCTGTTCGATGCGCGGACCCGCCTGCTGGCCATCACCCAGGTCTCCAATGTGCTGGGGACGGAGAACCCGCTGGCGGCCTTGATCCCGCTGGCCCGCCAGCATGGGGCAAAAGTGCTGGTGGACGGGGCGCAGGCGGTGATGCATCACGCGGTGGATGTGCAGGCGCTGGACTGCGACTTTTATGTTTTCTCCGGCCACAAGCTGTATGGCCCGACCGGGATTGGCATTCTGTATGTCAAAGAGGCGCTGCTGCAGGCGATGCCGCCGTGGGAAGGGGGCGGGTCAATGATTGCCACCGTCAGCCTGAGCGAAGGGACAACGTGGGCGAAAGCGCCGTGGCGCTTCGAGGCGGGCACCCCCAATACCGGCGGGATTATCGGCCTTGGCGCCGCGCTGGAGTATGTCAGCGCGCTGGGGCTGGCGCAGATTGGTGAATATGAGCAGACTCTCATGCGCTATGCCTTGCAGGCGCTGAAAGCGGTGCCGGACTTGACCCTGTATGGCCCTGACGCGCGTCTGGGGGTGATTGCCTTTAATCTTGGCGCGCATCATGCCTATGATGTGGGCAGCTTCCTGGATAATTATGGCATTGCCATCCGCACCGGCCATCATTGCGCGATGCCGCTGATGGCGTTTTACAACGTACCGGCCATGTGTCGGGCCTCGTTGGCGATGTACAATACCACGGAAGAGGTGGATCGCCTGGTCGCAGGACTGCAGCGTATCCACACGCTACTGGGCTAAAGGACGCAATCATGGCGGCATTACCGGATAAAGACAAACTGCTGCGCAACTTTAGTCGTTGCGCGAACTGGGAAGAGAAGTACCTCTATATTATCGAACTCGGCCAGCGGCTGGCGCCGCTGAGCGCCGAAGAGCATACCGCGCAAAATATCATTCAGGGCTGCCAGAGCCAGGTGTGGATCGTGGTGGAACAAGGGGAAGGCGGGGGGCTATCGCTGCGCGGCGATAGCGATGCGGCGATCGTCAAAGGACTGATTGCCGTGGTCTTTATCCTCTACGACCAGATGACGGCCAAGGATATCATCGCCTTTGACGTGCGGCCGTGGTTTGAAAAAATGGCGCTGGCCCAGCATCTTACCCCTTCACGATCTCAGGGCCTGGAAGCCATGATTCGTGCAATTCGCGCGAAAGCTGAAAATCTTAGCTAGAATAAACAGGTAGATTTCATTCTGTTACGTCAGGCCGGAGGTGATGCCTGCCTGACTGCAGACCCTGGCGTTTTATCAGCGAAAGAAGGAATCTCAGTATGAAACGCGCATCTCTTATCACCGTAGCCCTTCTGACAGCCCTCAGCGTTTCACACGGCGCCTGGGCGGTAGATTACCCACTTCCCCCGGCTAACAGTCGACTCATTGGCCAGAATCAATGGTGGACGGTACAGGAAGGGGATCGCAATCTGCAGGCGATTGCCCGCCATTTCGACACGGCGGCGATGCTGATTCTCGAAGCGAACGACACGCTTGCGCCGGTGTACCCGAAGCCCGGGACTCAGGTCTTGATTCCCTCGCAGATGCTGCTGCCGGATGTTCCCCGGGAAGGCATCGTCGTGAACCTGGCGGAGCTACGGCTGTACTACTTCCCGCCGGGGCAGAACCAGGTTCAGGTTTATCCGCTGGGGATTGGTCAGCAGGGGCTGGAGACGCCGGAGATGACCACGCGCATCGGGCAAAAGATCCCTAATCCGACCTGGACGCCAACGGCGGGCATCCGCGCGCGTTCGCTGGAAAAAGGCATCAAGCTGCCGCCCGTGGTGCCGGCAGGGCCGAATAATCCGTTAGGACGCTATGCGCTGCGCCTGGCGTACGGCAACGGTGAGTATCTTATCCACGGTACCAGCGCGCCGGATAGCGTTGGCCTGCGGGTCAGTTCGGGCTGTATGCGCATGAACGCCGCGGACATCCAGGCGCTGTTTAGTCAGGTAAAAACCGGGACGCCGGTGCGCGTTATCAACCAGCCGGTGAAATTTGCGATTGAGCCCGACGGTAAACGCTATGTCGAAGTTCATCGGCCTCTGACGCAGGATGAAGCGGGCGATACCCGTACGCTTGCGTACACGCTGCCAGCGGACTTCCATCAGTTTGCCGGAGATAAAACCATAGACGATGCCCAACTGAAGAAAGCGCTGTCCCGACGCGCGGGCTATCCGGTGGTGGTCTCTGCGGGCAATGAGACGGCGAGCGGCGCAGCGCTATCGGCGATGTCGGTATCGAACGTGCCGGTGGACGAAGCGAAAAGGGTGCAGTAGCGCGAGACGGGAAGGAAAGAGAGGACAAAAAAAATGGCGCACATTGTGCGCCATTTTTATTAACAGGTACTATTACTTACGGTATTTAGTAGCCTGGTTGTCCAGACGCTGGTTAGCGCGTGCTGCGTCGTCTTTAGCAGCCTGGACGTCAGAACGCATTGCGTTCACATCGTTGCTCAGCTGGTCAACTTTAGCGTTCAGAGTCTGAACGTCAGAAGACAGCTGATCGATTTTAGCATTGCTGGAGCAACCAGCCAGCAGAGTAGAACCCAGGATTACCGCGCCCAGTACCAGTTTAGTACGATTCATTATTAATACCCTCTAGATTGAGTTAATCTCCATGTAGCGTTACAAGTATTACACAAACTTTTTTGGGATGAGAATATTTTTTTACGGTAATACGCTTATTTTTGATCGTTCGCTCAAAGAAACATCGAATTTTACGGATTAGTTTAAAAATCTTTGTGAAAACAGCACGCTTCCATCGGATTCATCTTAGATAATCTCTCATTAAATAGTAAATTCCGATTTGCATTTTTATTAAGAGTCGCCAGGGATGAATAAAAAAAAGCGCCTGCAAGAGGCGCCTTTAAAAACGAATTAACCTGTAAATTATTACAGCACGTGCACGGATGCGGTATTGGTGGTTCCGCTCGGGACCAGTGCGCCAGAGACCATAACAACCACGTCGCCTTTACGCGCCAGGCCGCTCTGCAGCGCCAGTTCTTTGCCGAGGATGTAGAAATCATCGGTAGAGGAGAGCTGGTCAACCAGCTGCGGCACTACGCCTTTGGTCAGCACCAGCTGACGGGCGGTGGTTTCGTTAGTGGTCAGCGCCAGGATGGTGGCATCCGGGAAGTATTTACGCACGGCGCGCGCAGATTTACCGCCCTGGGTGGCGACAACAATCAGCGGAGCTTCCAGTTTTTCTGCGGTTTCTACCGCACCACGACACACCGCTTCGGTAATGCGCAGCTTACGGTTGTCGTTGTTGAACTCCAGGCGGCTGGTCATCACGCGATCGGTACGCTCGCAGATGGTCGCCATGATGGTGACGGCTTCCAGCGGGTATTTCCCTTTGGCGGATTCGCCGGACAGCATGACCGCATCGGTGCCGTCGAGGATGGCGTTGGCTACGTCGCCGGCTTCTGCGCGGGTCGGACGCGGGTTTTTGATCATCGAATCCAGCATCTGCGTTGCGGTGATAACCACTTTACGCGCGCGGATACATTTTTCGATGATCATTTTCTGGGCGAAGATAACTTCTTCAACCGGGATTTCCACGCCCATGTCGCCACGCGCAACCATGATGCCGTCAGAGGCTTCGAGGATTTCGTCGAAGTTGTTCAGGCCTTCCTGGTTTTCAATTTTGGAGATGATCTGGATGTTTTCGCCGCCGTGCGCTTTCAGGTGCTCGCGGATTTCGACCACGTCAGAACGCTTACGGATAAAGGAAGCAGCAACAAAATCAACACCTTGTTCGCAACCGAAGATCAGGTCCTGCTTGTCTTTTTCAGCCAGTGCCGGCAGGGCAATAGAAACGCCCGGCAGGTTAACGCCTTTGTTCTCGCCGAGGTCGCCGTTGTTCAGCACTTTACAGATGACGTTCTGACCTTCGATGGCCGTCACTTCCATGCCGATCAGACCATCGTCGACCAGAACGGTGTTGCCGACGGACAGGTCGGTAGTGAAACCTTCATAGGTCACGGCGACGATTTCGTTGTTGCCGACGACGGATTTATCGGTGGTGAAGGTGAATGTCTGACCGGCTTTCAGGGAGACGTCACTGCCGCCTTCCAGCTTAATGGTACGAATTTCCGGGCCTTTGGTATCCAGCAGGATAGCCGCTGTCTTACCGGTTTTGCTCAGCACGTTACGCAGGTTCTTGATGCGTTGACCGTGTTCAGCATAGTCACCGTGAGAGAAGTTCAGACGCATGACGTTCATGCCCGCGTCCAGCATTTTGGACAGCATCTCTTCGGATTCGGTTTTCGGACCGATGGTGCAAACAATTTTGGTCTTTTTCATGAAAGTTTTAGTCTTTAAGTTGTGAAGGATATGGAAATATCGCTCCGTAGGCGCACGGCCGTGGAGTCAAACCTGTATTGCGAAAGTTGTTCTGCCACGCTCTAAGAATAGGTGACAACAAAAGAGCGTGCAGAAGAAAGTGTGCTGGCGGTTCAGCCCATGAAAAGAGGCAGTATTTTATGCGTTTAGTCGTGCAGTCCAATGCGCTGAAACCATTCAAGAAAGAATCGGGGGGCATTATACGACGTCGGAACAAAAAAGGAAAATGAAAACGACGTTTCATTATTCCCCATGAAAATGTAACAGAACTCAAACTATTTCAAATCTTCTTCGCAACACATTTTTTCATCAGCCGACAACAATAAACGCCACTATTATGCGAATTTCATCGCGGTTAGCGCCTGGAAACAGCGCGCTGGTATAAAAAGAGCGCGCTGGTTTGATTTATCACGAAAACATATTAATAATGATTTGATTGATAATGATAATTTGTGAGTCGAAAAGTATGGGAAATAAAGCCAGAGACGCCGAATTGTACGAGGAAATGTGCCGGGTGGTGGGGAAAGTGGTGCTCGAAATGCGCGATCTCGGCCAGGAGCCAAAACATATCGTGATTGCCGGGGTGGTGCGTACCTCGCTGGCCAACCCGAAAATCGCCCGCTCTGAACTGACCAAAGAAGCCATGGAGAAGGTGATCCACGCCTTATCCGGGCACGACTAGCCTTCCTGCGCGCGGCTTACGCAGGCTCAGGAAATCACAAACCGCACGACCGCTTTCACCGCTATATCGCAGTGGTGAGCGATCATCTCCTCATCGTCGATAGCCGGCAGCGGGTCGTCGAGGAAGAGACGAGTGAAGGTGTAAAAGTTCGACACCTGATAAAAGCTAAAGCTGCTGATCAGCCGATGGACATCGCGCGCCTGTAGACCCTCCTGAAAAATTCCCTGCTGTTGCCCGCGCTGCAGAATATCCTCCAGAATCGACAGGGCGGTTCGATTCAGCGGTTTCAGTTGCCCCGATGACTGCAACCACTTACCGCGCTGCATATTCTCCATACAAATAACCCGCATAAAATCCGCATGAGTGGCGTGATAACGCACGCTCCAGCGCACCAACTGCACCAGCGCTTCAACCGGCGGAAGCTGCTCCAGCCCAAGCTGCTGTTCGGTCTCGCGGATACGCGCATAGACGTGTTGCAGCACCGCCTGATACAGCAGCTCCTTCGTTTTGAAGTAGTACACCACCATGCGTTTGGTTGTCTGCGCCTCGGTGGCAATCTGTTCCATGCGCGCCCCGGACAGACCGTGTTCGGCAAAGACGACGATGGCGGCGGTAAAAATCCGTTCCTTCAGGGACTGCGCTTCATCATGAGCCACGACAGACATAACCACTCCTTTTTCTGAGAGACAAAAAATACACATAATGATCACAAATTAGCAACCTCGTGTGGCGCGAATGAACCAAATGATTCATATTCAGGGCTCACGTCTGCTGATGACCCGAGGACCTATGCTGCGATCCATTGCCACCGTTTCGATTTCCGGCACCTTACCCGAAAAACTCCATGCTATTGCGGCAGCGGGTTATCAAGGCGTCGAAATCTTTGAAAACGATCTGCTTTATTATACCGGCACGCCGGCGGATATTCGCAATCTGGCGGCTGATTTAGGGCTAAAAATCACGCTTTTTCAACCCTTTCGCGATTTTGAAGGCGCCAGCCGCAGCCAGTTTGCGGCGAATATGGCGCGGGCGAAGCGCAAATTCGCGCTGATGCATGAGCTCGGCTGCGACACATTGCTCCTGTGCAGCAATGTGCAGCCGGACTGTTCCGCCGATGTTGCGCTGCAGGTGGCGGATCTCGCCGCGCTGGCGGCGCTGGCGGAGCAGGAAAAGATAGTCATCGGCTACGAAGCGCTGGCCTGGGGAACGCACGTCAACCGCTGGTATCAGGCCTGGGAACGGGTGAAAAGCGTCAACAGCCCGGCGTTGGGGATTGTCCTGGATAGCTTTCATATTCTGGCTCGCGGCGACAATTTGCAGCGGTTGCATGAAGTCCCGGTGGACAAAATCACCTTCCTGCAGCTGGCGGATGCGCCGTTGATGAAGATGGACGTCCTTGAATGGAGCCGCCATTTCCGCTGTTTCCCGGGACAGGGGCAGCTGCCGCTGGTGGATTTTGCCTGCGATCTGACCCGCTGCGGCTATCGCGGCCCGTGGTCGCTGGAAATTTTCAATGACGGCTTCCGCGCTTCGCCGAATGGCGCAACGGCGAAAGATGGCTACCGCTCGTTACAATGGCTGGAAGAGCAGACCCGCCAACAGCTGGACGACAGCGATGCGTCGCTGTTTCAGGCCGCGACGCTGCCGGATTATCTCGGACTGGAATTTATCGAATTTGCCGCCAGCCCCTCGCAAGCGCAGGCTCTCGGCCAGCGCCTGTCGCAACTGGGCTTCGGTCAGGAAGGCCGCCACCGCTCAAAACAGGTGACGCTGTGGCGCAACGGCGGCGCACGAGCGATTGTCAACGCCCAGCCGCACAGCTGGGCCGACCATTTTCACCAGCGCCACGGCGTCTCTCTGTGCGCGATGGCGCTGCGCGTCAGCCGCAGCGCGGCGATTATTGAGCGCGCCCGCGCCTATGGCTACGCCACCTGGCAGGGCGATGCCGGGCCGAATGAAAGCCCCATTCCGGCGATTTGCGCCCCCGACGGCAGCCTGATCTATTTAATTGAAGCCGGTGATGATATCTACACCCGCGATTTTCATCTGCACGACGCGCCGACGTTACGCGATGACTACAGCGGCATCGATCATCTGGCGCTGGGGATGGAGGCGGAGAGCCGTGATAACTGGATTACCTTTTTCCGCACCGTCTTCGGTTTCACCCTCGAACATGAACAGACGCTGCCGGACCCGTATGGTCTGGTGCGCAGTCTGGCGGTTCACAGCCCGCAGGGCAATATTCGCCTGGCGCTGAATATCTCCCAGAGCCGCGCCACGCAGATTGCCCGCTCGGTGGCCTGCTATCAAGGGGCGGGCTTGCAGCACGCGGCGTTTGCCTGCCATCACCTGCCGGCGACCCTCGACGCTCTGCCGCAGGTCTCCCTTCAGGCGCTGCCGATTCCGGCTAATTACTATGATGACCTGCTGGCGCGCTATGGCGAGACGGTGGACGTCGCGACGCTGCAACGTCTGCATATTCTCTATGACCGCGATCCGCGCGGCGGGGAGTTTCTCCACCTCTATACCCGGCCGTTCTCGGCAGGGCGCTTTTTCTTCGAATTGACCGAAAGACGCGATGGCTATGCCCTGTACGGCGCGGCAAATGCCGCCGTTCGCCTGTCGGCAATGCAGTACAGCTAGTGATGTATCAAATGGTTCGTTGAGCACAACATCGTCAATACAATAACAACATTCATCTGCACCCTACGACAGGAAAACGATTATGAACGCGTACAGCCATAACCACACGGCAGCGGCGCAAGCCGCGACCGCCGTGCCGCGCTCCCGGCGGCGGATTGGGATCCTCGCGCTGCTGGCTATCGGCACGATGATTAACTACCTCGACCGGACGGTGCTGGGGATAGCGGCCCCCAGCTTAACCTCCGAACTGGGGATTCATGCGGCGGTCATGGGGATCGTGTTTTCCGCCTTCGCCTGGACCTACGCGCTGGCGCAAATTCCCGGCGGCCTGTTCCTCGACCGTTTCGGCAACAAAGTGACCTACTTCCTGTCGCTGACGCTGTGGTCGCTGTTTACCATGTTCCACGGTATGGCGATAGGGCTGAAAACTCTGCTGCTGTGCCGCTTTGGGCTGGGGGTCAGCGAGGCGCCCTGTTTCCCGGTAAACAGCCGGGTGGTCAGCGCGTGGTTCCCGCAGCAGGAGAGGGCCAAGGCAACGGCAGTCTATACCGTCGGGGAGTACCTCGGGCTGGCCTGCTTCTCACCGCTGCTGTTCTGGATTATGGGCAGTTTCGGCTGGCGGGCGCTGTTTATCAGCGTCGGCGTTGTCGGCGTGCTGTTTGCGCTGGTGTGGTGGCGCTGCTACCGCGAACCGCACGAAGATAAGCACCTCAGCCAGCAGGAGCGGGAGCATATTGTCAACGGCGGTGGCCTGGCAGCGGCGAGCGACCAGCAGACGGCTTTCAGCTGGCCGCTGGTGCGGCAGTTGCTGGGGAAACGGCAGATTGTGGGCGCCAGCATCGGCCAGTTCGCCGGCAATACGGTACTGGTGTTTTTCCTGACCTGGTTCCCGACCTATCTGGCCACCGAGCGACATATGCCGTGGCTGAAGGTGGGATTCTTCGCCATTCTGCCGTTCCTTGCCGCTGCCGGCGGGGTGATGTTCGGCGGCTGGCTCTCCGACAAGCTGCTGAAGGCCACCGGCTCGGCCAACCTCGCGCGTAAGCTGCCGATCGTCGTCGGTCTGCTGATGGCCAGCGGCATTATTTCCGCCAACTGGCTGAGCAGCGATCTGGCGGTGATTCTGGTGATGTCATTCGCCTTCTTTGGTCAGGGAATGGTCGGCCTGGGCTGGACGTTAATTTCCGATATCGCGCCGAAAGGGCTGGGCGGCCTGACCGGCGGCCTGTTTAACTTCTGCGCTAACTTCGCCGGGATCCTCACGCCGCTGGTGATTGGCTTTATCGTCGCGGCCTTCGGCGACTTCTTCTATGCGCTGATCTATATCGGCGGCGCGGCGCTCCTCGGCGTCGTGGCGTATCTGTTTATTCTGGGCGATGCCAAACGCATCGAGCTATCGCAGTAAAGGAGCAGGGGATGATAATTAGTGGTAATACGCGGCTGATCGCGCATCTGGGCTATCCGACCGGCGGCTTTAAGGCGCCGATGATCTACAACCCGTGGTTCGACCGACAGCAGGTGGATGTCAAAGTGGTGCCTACGGGGGTGAAACCGGAGGCGCTGGCGACGGTGGTTCCGGCGCTGTTTACACTGACCAATATTATCGGCGCGCTGGTCACGATGCCGCATAAGATTGCCACCTGCGGGCTGGTGCATCGCTTAAGCCCCACGGCAGCCATTGCCGGCGCCTGCAACGCTATCCGCCGCGAGGCCGACGGCACGCTGAGCGGCGATATGTTTGACGGCGACGGTTTTGTGCTCGGTATCCGACGTAAAGGTTTTCGGCCCGAGGGGGCGCGGGCGCTGGTGGTCGGCTGCGGCGGCGTGGGGTCGGCGATCGCCGCTTCGCTGGCAGCGGCGGGGGTACGCGCCCTGACGCTCTACGATAGCCATGCCGATGCGGCGCATGCGCTGGCGGCCCGTCTGCTGCAACACTATCCGCTGCTGGATATCAGCCTGATGCAGCGCGATCCGCAGGGGCACGATCTGGTGGTGAACGCCACGCCGCTGGGGATGAAGGCGGGGGACCCGCTGCCGCTGGACCCTCAGAGGTTGACGCCCGGCACCTGGGTGGGGGAAGTGGTAATGACCCAGGCCTTTACGCCGCTGCTGCAGGCCGCCGAGGCGCGCGGTTGTCCGGTTCAGCGCGGCACCGACATGCTGTTTGAAATGATCCCGGCCTATCTGCGTTTCTTCAACCTGCCGGTAGCGACTCCGGAGCAGCTGCGCGAGCTGGCGGAAATTCGCTACTGAATCGCCAACGGCCCGGTTACTATAGCGCTCTGTTTCCGGGCGTTTAGCGAGCAATCACGATGACCAGCGCAGTCGTTCTGCTGGCGGCGGGGAGCCTGAAAGGGGCGTTTATCCCGCTGCTGGCGCGTTTCCATCAGCAAACCGGTATTCTGGTTGAGGCCCATTTCGGCCCCGCCGGTTTGCTGCGCGAACAAATTGAAGGCGGGGCGGTGTGTTCGGTATTCGCCTCTGCCAACCGCCAGCATCCCCAGGCGCTGCGCCAGGCCGGGAGGGCGGGGGAATGCCATCTGTTTGCCCGTAACCAGCTGATGCTGACCGCCCGTCGCGCCGCTGCCGGTGATATGGCCGACTGGCTGACGCTCCTCACTAACCCGCAGCTGCGTCTGGCCACATCGACGCCGGGCTGCGACCCGTCCGGCGACTATACCTGGCAGCTGTTTGAGCGCATTGAAGCCCGCTTCCCCGGCGTTGGCAGTGCGATGATGGCCCGTGCTCAGCCGCTGGTCGGAGGACGACAGTCGCTCAGCGTCCCGCCGGGCGAGACGGCGGGAGCCTGGCTTATTCGCGAAGGATTAACCGACCTGTTTATCGGCTATGCCCATTATGCCCGTCAGATGGCGCTGGCCGACGATCTGCGGACGGTCGCGATTCCGGCGCCGTGGAATATCCAGGCCGATTACCTGCTGACCACCCTCGACGAGAGCGCCGGGGCGCAGCGGCTGTGCCGCTTTATTCTCGGTGCCGAAGGTCAGCACGCTCTGCAGGCTGCGGGTTTTTTGCCGGCTAGCGCCGAATCGTAAACTGCGGCGCCAGCAGCGGCATGTCTGAACCGGGGTGCGCAATTTTACGCACCGCCAGGCCGTAGGCGCGTTGCAGATGCGCCTCGCTAAGCACTTCCCCGGAGCGTCCCGCCAGCCACTCGCCGTCCGGCAGCAACAGCAGGGTATGGCTGGCGACCTGCAGGGCATGGGTGGGATCGTGGGTGGTGAAGAGTACGGTGCGCGCCTGGCGATGGGCCAGGTCGCTGATGAGCTGCAGTACCACCTGCTGGTTGGACAGGTCCAGCGCCGAGCAGGGTTCATCGAGCAGGATATTCTGGCTGGCGCCCACCAGCGCGCGGGCAATCAATACCAGCTGCTGCTGGCCGCCGGAGAGCGAACGAAACGCGCGGTCGGCGAGATCGGCAATGCTCAACTGGCGTAAAGCCTCCTCGACCCGACGCTCATCCTCAACGGCCGGCTGGGCAAACAGATTGACTTGCCGGGCGCGGCCCATTAACACCACCTCCCGCACCTGCCAGTTGAACGCCGGGCGGAACGACTGCGGCACAATCGCTATCCCGCCTTCACTGTGGAAACTCCCGCCCAGCGGCGGCAGCACGCCGGTGAGGGTGTCGAGCAGGGTGCTTTTCCCGCGCCCGTTGGCGCCGAGCACCGCCCAGATTTCACCGGGCAGGCACTGCAGGCTGAGCGGCCGGAAGAGCGGTTGACGGTGGCCGTAGCGCAGTGCCGACAGGCGAAGTGACATCTTCATCAGACCGCTCCCCGACGACGCGTATGGATCAGCAGCCAGCTAAACAGCGGGGCGCCGAGCAACGCGGTAATGATCCCGATGGGGATCTCCGCCTGGGTCAGCGAGCGGGCCAGATCGTCTACCGCGATCATAAACCCGCCGCCGAGCCAGAAGGCGGTGGGCAGCAGACGACGGTGGTCGGCGCCGACCAGCAGTCGCGCCAGATGCGGGATAACCAGCCCCACCCAGGCGATGCTGCCGCTGACCGCCACCTGCGAGGCCACCAGCACCGCGCAGCATAGCAGCACGCCGCGACGTAGCGCGGTCACCGAGACGCCGAGCCCGCGCGCGTCTTTCTCCTCCAGCGTCAGCAGGTTAATCCGCCAGCGCAGCGCGATCAGGACCGCGGCGCTGAGCAGCACCGGCAGCGCCATGAGCGCCACTTTGTGCCAGTTGGCGGTGGCGAAGCTGCCCAGCAGCCAGAAGACGATATTCGGCAGCGTCTCTTCGCTGTCGGCCAGATATTGCATCAGGCTGACGAGAGCGGCGAAAAAACCGCTGAGAATGATCCCGGAAAGAATCAGCACCAGCGTGTTTTCCCGCCCCTGCAGCGCCGCAATCAGGTACACCAGCATTAAGGCCAGCAGGCCGAAACCGAAGGTGGAGGTCATCATCAGCACGCTGTCCAGCCCCAGCAGGATGGCCAGCGTGCCGCCAAAGGCGGAGCCGGAGGTGACGCCAATGATATGGGGATCCACCAGCGGGTTCTGGAACACGCCCTGCAACGCGGCACCGCACAGACCGAGCGCGCCGCCGGCCAGCAGCGCCATGGTAACGCGCGGCAGGCGCACCGACCAGACGATTTGTCCGGCCACGCCGTCAGCAGGTGACAGGTGTGCCAGCTGGCTGAACACCTCGCTCAGGCTCAGGTGATACTGGCCGACGCACAGCGAGGCGACGGCAATCCACAAGGTGGCCAGCGCCAGCGCGCCTTGCAACAGCGCCGGGTGACGATTACTGAGCATCCGGCGTCCACTTCACGCGATAAAACCGCTGGTAATACTCCTGCGCTTTACCATCAACATCCACGCCGTTATAGCGGGAAGGGTACAGCTTTTTGGCCATCCACAGCTCGCCGAGGGCCAACGCTTCCGGCATCGGGTAACCCCAGGCTTTGGCATACTCCGGCATCAGCCAGACGCGGTGGTTTTTTACCGCATCGATTCCTTGCCACTGCGGGTCGGACTCGATCTGTTTGACCACCTGCGGATAGCGGTCCTGGACAAAGATCACCTGCGGATCCCACTGTAAAACCTGCTCCAGCGATACCTGGCGCGCGCCCTTGACCGAGGCCGCCGCGACGTTCAGCGCGCCGGCATGTTTCATCATCAGGCCGGTGTATTTGCCGGAGCCGTAGGTGTTGAGGTCCGGGTTGGCCATATAGACGCGTATCCGCTGGTTATCGGGGATATCGGCAACCGGCGCGTTGGCCTCTTTACGCGCCGCAAACACGGCGCTAATCAGCGTTTCCGCCTGGTTTTTACGATCGACCACCTCGCCAATCAGGCGAATACCCTGCTTTAACCCTTCGTTATAGGCCTGCTCTTCATCGGCCATCGACGGGTTCATCTTGTTTTTTTCACCCGCGGCGTCCTGGCGTAACGAGATAGCTACCACCGGGATCCCGGCGTTCTGAATCTGCTGAATCATCGCCTGCGGCGCATAGTTGGCGACAAACACCACCTGCGGATGCAGCGCCAGCAGGCTTTCGATATTGACCTGGGTTAAATCTCCCGGCGTCGGCAGCTGTTCAATCCCCGGCATAAAGCGGGCGAAAGCCGGGCCGAGCTGCTTTTTCCAGCTGCTCATTACGCCGACAATCTCATCGGCGGCATCAAGCTGCACCAGCAGATTGAGGGTCTGATGCTGGAGCACGACGGCGCGGGTAACGTGGTCAGGAAGCGTCACCTCGCGGCCGAGCTGGTCGGTGACGGTACGGTCGGCAAAGGCATAACCGGCAAACAGGCAGGCGCTGACCAGCGTCAGCCCCGGTAAGCAACGGGGTCGTTTTGACATGAGAAGACTCGGTTAGGTAAGAGGAATCGCTGTATATTAAAATATATAGCGTTAGCAGAAGCAATGCTTACCGGCTTGTCTACCCATTCAGGACAACTTTACTCGTAAAAAACCTCTTCTTCGGTCATTCGCGACTCGATCTGCGCGGCCACTTTTTGCAACGGCGCCAGATATTTCTGCGCTGCTTGCTCAAGGCTCATCGCTTTCGCGATATAAACCAGGTTCAGGCAGCCAATGACCCGCTGCTGGCTGCAGATCGGCACGGCGATGGAGGCGATTTTCTCCTCCTGCCGCCAGCTGCGAAAGTTTTCGCCGTAGCCCTGGCGCCGCGTGCGCTCAAGAATTGCCGCCAGCTTTTCCGGCTCCCGCGCCAGCTGATACTCCTCTTCCGGACGCGTCGCGAGGAGTTCGATCATCGCCTGGCGCTCATGATCCGGGGCGAAGGCCAGCCAGGTGAGTCCCGAGGCGGTCAGCAGCAGCGGGAGCTGACGGCCGACCATCGCGCGATGAAACGACAGGCGGCTGAAGCGGTGCGTGGTTTCACGTACCACCATGGCGTCAACATCCAGGGTGGAGATATCCGTCGGCCACAGCACTTCGCGCAACAGCTCTCCCAGCAACGGGGTGGCGAGGGCAGAAATCCAATGTTCGTCACGAAATCCTTCACTCAGTTGACGGATTTTGAGGGTTAAACGGAAGCTGTCATCGGATCGACTACGGCGAACGTAACCCTCCTCCTGCAACGTCTCCAGCAGTCGTCTGACGGTGGTGCGATGCAGGCCGCTAAACTCAGCCAGCGTGCTTACCGTGGCCCCGCCATCGAATTTATTTAACAAATTAAGTAACAATAACCCCCGGCTCAATCCGCGGACCGTTTTGTAATCCGTCTGGCTGTTTTCGCGCATGCTTCCTCGACAAATATCCGGATAAACAACGATGTGCACCTGGTGCACATCCGGTGATGTTTTGATTGTAGCGCATCCTGCCGACCCTATACTGACCTCAATGTAAAAATATATTCACATCTAGTTAACAAGGCGGCCGGCATCAGTTTGCGATGCCCGACACCTTGTCTGAGTCGTGAGGTTCTGCAATGACAACATCGAATCCGGATATTCAACCCGCTGTGCAGCACACCGCCCAGGTCGCTATCGTCGGCGCGGGCCCGGTCGGCCTGATGATGGCCAACTACCTTGGTCAGATGGGCGTCAGCGTCGTGGTTGTTGAAAAGCTCGACGCGCTGATTGATTACCCGCGCGCCATCGGCATTGACGATGAATCACTGCGTGCGATGCAGGGTATCGGGCTGGTGGACCACGTTCTCCCGCATACCACGCCGTGGCACGCGATGCGCTTTCTGACGCCGAAAGGGCGCTGCTTCGCCGATATCCAGCCGATGACCGATGAGTTTGGCTGGCCGCGGCGCAACGCGTTTATTCAACCGCAGGTGGATGCGGTCATGTATGAAGGATTGCAGCGTTTTCCCCATGTGCGCTGCCTGTTCTCCCGGGAAGTGGAAGCCTTTAGCCAGTCTTGCGACGCGGTGACCTTGCATCTGAAGGGGCCGGCGGGCGAACACGAAACGGTGCAGGCCGACTGGCTGGTCGCCTGCGACGGCGGCGGCAGCTTTATTCGCCGCAGTTTAGCGATCCCTTTTGAAGGAAAAACTGCGCCAAATCAGTGGATAGTGATTGATATCGCCAATGATCCGCTGGCGACGCCGCATGTCTATCTGTGCTGCGACCCGGTCCGCCCGTATGTTTCCGCCGCGCTGCCGCACGCTATACGCCGCTTTGAATTTATGGTGATGCCCGGCGAAACCGAAGCCCAGTTGAGTGAACCGGACAACATGCGTCGCTTGTTGAGCAAGGTGCTGCCGGACCCGGACAACGTCGAACCGATCCGCCAGCGCGTCTATACCCATAACGCCCGGATCGCCGAACGTTTCCGACTGGATCGCATTCTGCTGGCGGGCGATGCCGCCCACATTATGCCGGTCTGGCAGGGGCAGGGGTACAACAGCGGGATGCGCGATGCATTTAACCTCGCCTGGAAACTGGCGCTGGTGGTGCACGACAAGGCGGGCAGCGACTTGCTCGACAGCTATCAACAGGAGCGGCGCGATCATGCCAAAGCGATGATCGATCTCTCGGTGACCGCCGGCAACGTGCTGGCGCCGGCGAAGCGCTGGCATGGCGCGGTGCGCGACGGAGTCTCCTGGCTGCTGAACTATCTCCCGCCGGTCAAACGCTACTTCCTCGAGATGCGCTTCAAGCCGATGCCGCAATATCGCGCCGGCGCTCTGCTGCTGGAGGGGGAAGGTAAAAACTCGCCGGTGGGGAAAATGTTTATTCAGCCCAAAGTCACCCTCGAAAGCGGTACGGTCACGCTGCTGGATGAGGTCATCGGCGCGAATTTCGCCATTATCGCCTGGGGCTGCAACCCGCAATGGGGGCTAAATGCCGGGCAGATAGCCCAGTGGCGCGCCGTCGGCGTGCGCTTTATCCAGGTGGTGCCGGAGGTCCAGATTCATCGCCAGCAGGACAATTTTGCCGACGTTATCCGCGTCGGCGATACGCAAAACCGCCTGAAAAGCTGGTTTGCGCAGCATCAGACCGCCGTGGCGGTGGTGCGTCCGGACCGTTTTGTGGCGACGGTGGCCATTCCGCAAACCCTTGGCGCTAAGCTCGACCGCCTGGCGACTACCCTGCATCTGGCTGCGGCCGACTCCTCCCTTCTTGAAAAGGTGGCCTGATATGAATGCCTTTCTTCACTGTCTCTCCCATACGCCGCTGGTGGGCTACGTCGACCCGCAACCGTCGGTGCTGGACGAAGTCAACGGGGTTATCGCCGAAGCCCGGGCGCGGATTGCCGCCTTCGATCCGCAGCTGGTGGTGCTGTTTGCCCCTGACCATTACAACGGCTTTTTCTATGACGTGATGCCGCCGTTCTGCTTAGGCATCGGCGCGACCGCGATCGGTGATTTCAGCAGCGCCAGCGGCGTTCTGCCGGTGCCGACGGCGCTGGCGGAGGCCTGCGCCCATGCGGTGATGAAGGACGGGATCGATCTGGCGGTCTCGTACTGCATGCAGGTGGATCACGGCTTTGCACAACCGCTGGAGTTCCTGCTCGGTGGGCTGGACAGGCTGCCGGTTCTGCCGGTGTTTATCAACGGCGTCGCCCCGCCGCTGCCGGGCTTTCAGCGCGCCCGCATGCTCGGCGAAGCCATTGGCCGCTTCCTGACCACCCTCAATAAACGGGTATTAATCCTTGGCTCCGGCGGGCTGTCGCATCAGCCGCCGGTACCGGAGCTGGCGAAGGCCGATGCCCATATGCGCGACCGGCTGCTCGGCAGCGGCAAGCAACTGCCGCCGGACGAGCGGGAACTGCGCCAGCAGCGGGTCATTCGCGCGGCGAAACAGTTTATCAAGGACCAGAACTCGCTTTATCCGCTCAATCCCGTCTGGGATAACCGTTTTATGAGCCTGCTGGCGCAGGGACGGCTGACGGAGCTGGATGCGGTCAGTAACGAGGAGCTGTCGGCAATGGCCGGCAAATCGACGCACGAAACGAAAACCTGGGTGGCGGCCTTTGCTGCGCTATCCGCTTTTGGCAACTGGCGTTGCGAAGGGCGCTACTACCGGCCAATACCGGAGTGGATTGCCGGATTCGGCTCGTTGAGCGCCATCACGCAGAATTGATTCATCAGGAGATAAACATGAGCTATCAACCGCAAACCGAAGCCGCCACCAGCCGTTTCCTCAACGTGGAAGAAGGCGGAGAAACGCTACGCATCCATTTTAATGATTGCGGCCAGGGGGAGGAAACCGTGGTCCTGTTGCACGGATCCGGCCCCGGCGCCACCGGCTGGGCCAACTTTAGCCGCAATATCGACCCGCTGGTCGAGGCGGGCTACCGGGTGATTCTGCTGGACTGCCCCGGCTGGGGGAAAAGCGACGCGATCGTCAATCGCGGCTCCCGTTCCGACCTGAATGCCCGGGTACTGAAAAGCGTTATTGATCAGCTGGATATCAGCAAAGTGCATCTTCTGGGCAACTCGATGGGCGGACACAGCGCGGTGGCCTTCACCCTGAGCTGGCCGGAACGGGTGGGCAAACTGGTGCTGATGGGCGGCGGCACCGGCGGCATGAGCCTGTTCACGCCGATGCCAACCGAAGGCATCAAACTGCTGAACGGCCTGTACCGCGAACCAACTATCGAAAACCTGAAGAAGATGATGAATATCTTTGTCTTCGACACCCGCGACCTGACCGAAGCCCTGTTCGAAGCGCGCCTCAACAATATGCTGTCGCGCCGCGATCATCTGGATAATTTCGTCAAAAGTCTGGAGGCCAACCCGCGACAGTTCCCGGATTTTAGCCCGCGTCTTGGTGAAATTCGCGCCCGGACCCTGATCGTCTGGGGACGCAATGACCGCTTTGTGCCGATGGATGCCGGTCTGCGCCTGCTCGCCGGGATTAACGGCGCTGAACTGCATATCTATCGTGACTGCGGCCACTGGGCGCAGTGGGAACATGCCGACAGTTTCAACCAGCTGGTGCTGGATTTTCTGGCGCGGAAATAAGGAGCCGTGATGACAACGCAATCTCTCGAACAACTGGCGCAACGGCTGCGTGACGCCGAAGCCCAGGGGCGGGCCATTGAACCGCTGCGCGATCTCCTCGGCGCAGATAACGCGGAGGCGGCCTATGCCATTCAGCGCATTAACGTTCAGCACCATGTCGCCTGCGGACGGCGGGTTGTCGGACGTAAAGTCGGGCTCACGCACCCTAAAGTACAGCAGCAGCTGGGCGTCAACCAGCCGGACTTCGGCACCCTGTTCGCCGACATGTGCTACGGCGATAACGCCGGGGTGCCGTATGCCCGCGTACTCCAGCCCAAAGTGGAGGCGGAAATCGCCCTGGTGCTGAAACAGGATTTGCCGCACGCCGACACTACCTTTGACGAGCTGTACGCCGCGATTGCGTGGGTGCTACCGGCGCTGGAAGTGGTCGGCAGCCGCATCCGCGACTGGTCGATAGGCTTTGTCGATACCGTGGCCGATAACGCTTCCTGCGGTGTGTATGTCCTCGGCGGCCCGGCGCGGCGCCCGGAAGGGCTGGATTTGAAAAATTGCACCATGAGCATGACCCGTAATCAGGAAGCGGTATCCAGCGGGCGGGGGAGCGAGTGCCTCGGCCATCCGCTCAATGCGGCGGTGTGGCTGGCGCGCAAAATGGCCAGCCTCGGCGAGCCGCTGCGCGCGGGGGATATTGTGCTGACCGGGGCGCTAGGCCCAATGGTGGCGATTAACCCAGGCGATCGCTTTGAGGCCCATATCGACGGTTTAGGTTCAGTGGCGGCAACTTTTGTCGCCGAAGAGGAAGGCAGTCATGAGTAAACGTAAAGTCGCCATTATCGGATCCGGCAATATCGGCACCGATTTAATGATCAAAATTCTGCGCCACGGTCAGCACCTGGAGATGGCGGTGATGGTCGGTATCGACCCTGAATCCGACGGTCTGGCCCGCGCCCGGCGCATGGGGGTCGCCACCACGCACCAGGGCGTTGGCGGCCTGATGCAGATGGCGGAGTTCGCCGATATTGATTTCGTGTTTGACGCCACCAGCGCCGGGGCGCATGTGAAAAACGACGCCGCGCTGCGGGAAGCAAAGCCGGGGATCCGCGTGATCGACCTGACCCCGGCGGCCATCGGCCCGTACTGTGTGCCGGTGGTCAATCTTGAGGCCAGCCTTGCCGAGGGCAACGTCAATATGGTGACCTGCGGCGGCCAGGCGACGATCCCGATGGTGGCGGCGGTGTCCCGGGTGGCAAAAGTGCACTATGCGGAAATCGTCGCCTCGATTGCCAGCAAATCCGCCGGGCCAGGAACGCGCGCTAACATCGATGAGTTCACCGAAACCACCTCGCAGGCGATTGAGAAAGTGGGTGGGGCGGCGAAAGGCAAAGCGATTATCGTGCTGAACCCGGCGGAGCCGCCGCTGATGATGCGCGATACCGTTTATGTCCTCAGCGAAGCGGCTTCGCAGCAGGAGATTGCCGCTTCCATCGCGCAGATGGCGGCCGCGGTGCAGGCCTACGTGCCGGGATATCGCCTGAAACAGCAGGTGCAGTTTGAGGTGATCCCGGAAGATAAGCCGGTGAACCTGCCGGGCGTTGGCCGCTTCTCCGGCCTGAAAACGGCGGTTTACCTCGAGGTTGAGGGGGCGGCGCACTACCTGCCTGCCTACGCGGGCAACCTCGATATTATGACCTCGGCGGCGCTGGCGACGGCGGAAAGAATGGCGCAATCAATGAATGACGCGGCGGGAGAAACAGCATGAACGGTAAAAAACTCTATATCTCGGACGTGACGCTGCGCGACGGTATGCACGCCATCCGTCATCAATATTCACTGGATAACGTCCGTCAGATCGCGCAGGCGCTGGATAAGGCCGGCGTCGATTCGATTGAAGTGGCCCACGGCGACGGTCTGCAGGGCTCAAGTTTTAACTACGGTTTTGGCGCGCACAGCGATATCGAATGGATCGAGGCGGCGGCAGAATCCGTCACGGAGGCGAAAATAGCCACGCTGCTGTTGCCCGGCATCGGGACGCTGCACGATCTGAAAAACGCCTATCAGGCGGGGGCGCGAGTGGTGCGCGTTGCGACTCATTGCACCGAGGCGGATGTTTCCGCTCAGCATATCGCCTTTGCCCGCGAGCTGGGCATGGACACCGTTGGCTTCCTGATGATGAGCCATATGACCACCCCGGAACAGCTGGCGCAACAGGCGCTGAAGATGGAATCCTACGGCGCGACCTGCATTTACGTGGTCGATTCCGGCGGGGCGATGAATATGAACGATATTCGCGATCGTTTCCGCGCCCTCAAGGCGGTGCTGAAGCCGGAAACCGCCACCGGGATGCACGCGCACCATAATCTGAGCCTCGGCGTCGCCAACTCTATCGCCGCGGTGGAAGAGGGCTGCGATCGCATCGATGCCAGCCTTGCCGGAATGGGTGCCGGGGCGGGGAATGCGCCGCTGGAGGTCTTTATTGCGGCGGCGGACAAGCTGGGCTGGAACCACGGCACGGATCTGTATGCGCTGATGAACGCCGCCGATGAGCTGGTGCGGCCGCTGCAGGATCGCCCGGTGCGCGTCGATCGCGAAACGCTGGCGCTGGGCTATGCCGGGGTGTACTCCAGCTTTCTGCGCCACAGTGAAGTGGCGGCCGCGCGCTACGGTCTGAGCGCGGTCGATATTCTCGTCGAGTTGGGTAAACGGCGGATGGTGGGCGGCCAGGAAGATATGATCGTCGATGTGGCGCTGGACTTGCGCAACCGGGCGAAATAAAAAAGAGGCGCGGCAGATTCTGTATCTGCCGCCTTTCACCTGCTCATATCCGCCTCTTTCCCAGGCGACGGCGCATCGTTGTGCCCGGCCAGGCGATGCTGGCGTGTCACCTTGCGCATCCGATGGTTTTGGCCTACCGTCAATTATCCCCCTTATTACTGTCCGCGATGATTATGTCTTTCGAATCCCGTTTACTGAGCGCTATTCCCGGTATTCGCCACGCCTTTCTCGATGTACACGAAACCGCCGCATTTCCCTATAGCGAGATGGCGCCCGTTAAGCTGGTGCATGGCAACATCGTGCATCATTATCAGACGCCACAGGCGGAACGCCCGCAGGCCGACGCGGTTTTTACCAACTTGCGCGGACAAAAGGTGGGGGTGGTGACCGCCGATTGCCTGCCGATGCTGATGGCCTCCCGCGACGGGCGCTTTGTCTGTAGCGTGCATGCGGGCTGGCGCGGCGCGGCGAGCGGTATTATTGAAAACAGTCTCGACTATTTTCGCCGCTACGATGTGCCGCCGGAAGAGGTGATCGTGGCCATCGGGCCGCATATTCACGCTTGCTGCTATGAAGTGTCTGTGGATTTTTATCAGACGTTGCTCACCCTGCCTGCGCGTGAATTAACGAAACGCTATAGCGACCGGTTGTTCCATCAGCGCAGCGAGGCGTTCGTCGAAGCGCAAAAGGCATCAGCAAGAGGGGAGGATAATCTGTGGTTCGATTTGCGGGCCTTCGCACAACTGCTTTTGCGCCAGGCGGGGGTTATGCAGGAGAATATCGAATGGCTGGGCAGCTGTACCTACTGTACGCCGCAATCGCTTGGTTCTTACCGGCGGCGTACCCACTTCCCGGCAGAGAAGACGTTCCAGTATTCGTGGATTATGCGCGAGGCCTGATATACCCGGACAGGCCGCGACGGCTGTCCGGGCGTGGCGAGACAATCAGAAGTCCATTTTCAGCGTAAACTGCACTTCCCGCGGGTCGCCAATCTGGTTGCCCAGATTGTTGGTGGCGATGGATGAGGTGTAGTAGGTCTTATCAAACAGGTTCTTCAGGTTAACCTGCAGCGTCACCGGATATTGCAGCTTCATCTTATAGGCGGCGAAGAGATCGGCGACCGCGTAGCCCTGCAGATAATAGTCCGCGCCGTTGGTGCCGGAGCGTTTGCTCACCGCGCGACCGCCGCCGCCGACGGTCAGCGTATTGCTGTCGTAGACGTTATGGATGTCGTAGCTCAGGAACAGCGAACCGGTGTGTTTCGGGACGTTGGGCAGCGGCTTACCGGCATAGTCAGGATCGTCGAGCACTTTCGCGTCGGTGTAGCCATAGCTGGCAATCACGCTCAAGTTATCGGTAATCGAACCGGCCAGATCCACCTCGACGCCGCGTGAACGCACTTTGCCGGCGGTTTTAGCGACGGTCTCATCGCCGATAATTTCGTTGTACAGCACGTTGCGTTTATCAATATCAAACAGCGCGATGTTGGCGGTGATGCCGCTTAACAGATCAAACTTAGCGCCCACTTCATAGGCGGTGGACTCTTCCGGCGGCAGATTGCCGATATAGCTGGCGATCGATGACTGCGGCATAAACGACTGCGCGACGTTACCGAACAGCGAGACGGTCGGCGTCAGCTTATACACCAGACCCAGCTTCGGCGTCCATTTCTGGTCGCTGCTGTCGGTGTTGACGTTGAAGGGCCGCCCTTTGCCAGCGTACTGGGTGTAGTACTGATAGCGCATCCCGGCGACGGCAATCCACTTGTCGGTCAGATAGAGCGCATCCTGAACGTAGGCGGCGTAGCTCTCCTGCTGAATACGCTGATCGCTATCGGAGGCCGACACGGCGTTGCAGGGGCCGATAGTGCCGTAGACCGGGTTGTAAATATTGAACCCTTTCACGTTCTTACAGCGGATCATATCGGTGCGCAGCAGATCGTAATTCTCATAGGCGATGCCGGTGAGCACTTCGTTATAAAACCCGCCGACCACCACCTTGCCCTGCAAATCGGCGCGGGTGGCGTGCATCTTCTGCGTCGAGCCGCGGGTGGCGTCAACGCGGCGGGTCAGAGCGCCGGTGGCCGAATTGTAGGCCATCACGCGGGCCTGGTTATCGTTGTAGTGATCCTGGCTGTAGCTGTAGTCAAAGCGGGCGGTCCAGGCATCGTTCAGACGATATTCGCTATTGAGCTGCGCCAGATCGGAGTAGCCGTCGGTCACGTTAAACGGCTCGTCAAAGCGCGTTTTCCGATCGACGTTGACCGCATGGCCGGTATTGAGATCGAAGATCGTGCCGCGATCGAACGGGGTGCTGTAGTTGCGATGGGCGTACGATACGTTCACCGTCGCTCTGTCGCCAGACCAGGTCAGGGAAGGGGCGATAAAGCGGCTTTTCTCTTTACCATAGTTGCGCCAGTCATCTTCGTGTTGGTACTCGCCGATGAGCCGGTAGGACAACCGCGTACCTTCGATGGGGCCGGTGACGTCAAACTGGCCGCTGCCGCCGCCAAAACTGCTGGAGGTGGCGGAAACCGAACCGCCGAAGGCGCTCTCCGGGCGTTTGCTGACCACGTTAATCAATCCACCGGGGTCGAGAATGCCGTACAGCGTGGAGGCCGGGCCTTTCAGCACCTCCACGCGGTCGGTGGTGGCATTAAAGCTGCGCGGCAGGACGGTGCGCAGACCGTTGGTCATGATCGAGCCGTCGCGGTTGGCGCCAAAACCGCGGCGGGTAAAGGCATCCTGGGTGCCGCCGAGAGTGTTGGTCTGGACGACGTTGGCAACGTTATACAGCGCCTCGTCAAGGGAGGTGGCATGCTGATCTTCCAGCACTCTGTCGCTGACGGTGTTCACCACCTGCGGAATATCCAGTAGCGGCATTGATGTTAAGGTCGCCGTTGAGCTGGCCACCGGCTGATAGCCGTTGGTGTCATTTTGCCGATCGCGCCCGGCGACCACCGTCATGGTTTCGTCGCCAGCCTTTTTCTCTCTGCTGACGCTGTTTTCTGCGGCAATTAATCCCGGTGAGGTAAAAGAACCCAAAAATATCAGTGAAAAAAGAGCTCGCCCTTTCAGCGTGGTGAAAGGGATCGTTGATCGCGTCATTTATCTGTTTCTCGTGAACGAATCTGTCCTTTGCAGACAGAAAAAGCCAATTAAATCATTGCCCTTAAAAATATTATCTGCCTGTTATGCGCGATGATTTGCGTTCAGGCATGTAATTGAGAATCATTCAATCACGAGAGGATGTAGTAGTAAATGTTCTGTAAGATAAAAAATCAGCCGTTGCCAGATCGGCGTTTTTGGCGCTTTTTATTGCCGGTGTGTGTTATCTAATATTTTGTTTTATATATGAAAAATATATCTGTCTCTACGCAGTTACCCTGGTAGTAAAGACATTTTATGTCCGCTAAAACAGGGTATTGACTACTACATGTATCCGCAGCATGATCAAAAGAGAATGAGATTTATTTTTGTTTGACTGCAGAGCGTGCTGGCTGATGCCACGCCGTTGCGGCGCAGGAGCGAGTTATGCCACAGCGGGTGATACCTGCAGAGCGGGGAATCGTGCTGGATTCCCTGTCGGCCGGATACGGCCAGACCCTGATTGTCGATGACATTCATCTGACGATCCCTCACGGTAAAATGACGGTACTGGCCGGGGCCAACGGCTCCGGTAAATCCACGCTGCTGTCGACGATTGCCCGCATGCTGAAACCGCTTGGCGGCAGCGTGCGTCTGGATGGGCAGATGATCCACGCCATGCCGACCCGGGCGGTTTCGCGTCAGCTGGGGATCCTGCCGCAGTCTCCACTCACTCCCGAAGGATTAACCGTCTTTGAACTGGTTTCCCGCGGGCGCTATCCCTGGCAGGGGCTGATGCGCCAGTGGTCTGATGCCGACGAACGGGCGGTGGAAGAGGCGATGGCGTTAACCGGCACCGCCGAATTTGCCCATCTGCCGGTAGACAGCCTCTCCGGCGGCCAGCGTCAGCGCTGCTGGATTGCGATGGCGCTGGCACAGGAAACGCCGACGATCCTGCTGGACGAACCGACCACCTGGCTCGATTTGCGCTATCAGGTCGATATCCTCGAACTGCTGCAAACCCTGACCCGCGAACATGGACGCACGGTGGTCACCGTGCTGCACGACCTGAACTTTGCGGTGAACTATGCCGACATCCTGGTGTTCCTCAAGAAAGGGCGTATTGCCGGGGTGGTGGACGAAAACGCCAGCTGTACCCCGGAGCTTATCAAAACCGTGTTTGATGTTGAGGTACAGATGTCGCTCAACCCGCAGACCGGTAAACCCTTCTTTATGCCCTTTCGCGTGCGCCAGGGGGAAGCCCAATGAGCGCCTGCGCGTTGCCGCTGCGCCGCCGTCGGGCGCGACCAAAACGGGCGATCGCGCTGCTGGCGCTGTTGCTGATTGTTGGTTCGGTGGTGCATCTGGGACTGGGCGCGCGCTGGATTGCGCCGGAGACGGTGCTCCAGGCGCTGTTGCACTATGACCCGCGTAATTTTGACCAGCGGATTATTGTCGAACTGCGTCTGGTTCGCCTCGCGGCGGCGCTGTTGACCGGCGCGACGTTGGGCGTCGCCGGTCTGCTGCTGCAGACGGTGATTCGTAACCCGTTGGGGGAGCCGCATATTCTGGGGCTGAATGCCGGTGCCTCGCTGGCGGTAGTCGCAACATCGGCGCTGGGTCTGAGCGCAATGACGCCGGGTCGCCCGCTGATTGCCGCCGGCGGCGCGGCGCTGCTGTTTGGCGGCGTCATGCTGCTGGCGACCGCCGGGCGCGGTGGGGCGACGCCGCTACGCATCACGCTCTGCGGCGTGGCGCTCTCGGCCTTTGCCTCGGCGGTGACCGCCGCGATCCTGATTCTGGATGAACAAACGCTGCTGGCGATGCGCACGTGGCTGGCGGGCGATCTGGCCGGGCTTAACTGGTCAGTTTTACGCGCGGCGGCGCTTCCGGCGCTGGCCGGGGGCCTGCTCGCGCTGCTTATCGCGCCTCGTCTCAACGTTCTGGCGCTGGGCGACAAGGTGGCGCTCGGGCTGGGGGTGAACCTTGTGCAGACCCGCCTGCTGGGGCTGGGCGCCATTGCGCTGCTGTGCGGCGCGGCAGTGGCGGTCGCCGGGCCGATAGGTTTTGTCGGGCTGGTGGTACCGCACGTCATCCGTCGTCTGGTCAGCGAAGATATTCGTCTGGCGCTGCCGCTGGCGGCGCCGGTCGGGGCGCTGGTGCTGCTGTTCGCGGATATCGCCGCCCGTACCCTGGTGGCGCCGCAGGAGCTGGCGACCGGGGCGATGACCGCGCTGGTTGGCGCGCCGGTATTTATCTTTATCGCCGCGAGGTTTTTTAAATGAAAAACGCGGTGCGCCGTGCCGGTTTCCGGCCCCTTCGCGCGGGGCGCTGCCATCTGCTCCTGCGCCCGGCGGCGCTGAACATCGCCGCGGCGCTGATTATCGCCATTCTGCTTCTGGCAAGCTTTGGCCTGACCCGCGGCAGCTTTCCGCTGCCTGCCGGTACCCTGGCGCGTGCACTCTTTGCCCCGGAAAATGTCGGCGAACAGTCGCGCTTTATCCTGTTTGATATTCGCCTCCCACGGCTGCTGATGGCGCTGCTGTGCGGCGCCATGCTCGGGCTGGCGGGGGCGGCGATGCAGAGCATCACCCGTAACGGGCTGGCGGATCCGGGGTTGATTGGCGTCAAAGAGGGGGCCAGCGTCGTGGTGCTGGCGTTGATTCTGTTCTTTCCCGCCGTCGGCCTGGTCTGGCGGCCGCTGGCGGGGATTCTCGGCGGGGCGCTGGTGGCGCTGTTGGTGCTGGTGCTGGCCCGCGATTGCTCGCGGCCGCGCTTCATTCTGATCGGTATCGGCGTCTCCTGGACGCTGGCGGCGGCGGTCGGCATTTTTATGACTACCGCCGATGTGCGCGATGTGCAAACGGCGATGATCTGGCTTGCCGGCAGTCTGCATGCGGCAACCTGGTCGCTGCTGCTGGTGGCCTTTTTGTGGGCGTTGCCGGGGACATTGATTCTGTTTCTGACCGCCAGGGCGGCGGATGTGGCGCAGCTTGGCGACCGTACCGCGGTAGGGCTCGGCGTGCGCCTGCAGCAGTTGACCCTGCTGCGCTTTTTCGCGCCGGTGCTGCTGACCTCTGCCAGCGTCTCCTGCGTCGGCAGCCTTGGCTTTGTGGGGCTGATGGCGCCCCATATGGCGCGCTTTCTGCTGCGCGGCGGCCAGATGTCGCTACTGTGCGGCAGCGCGTTGATTGGCGCGCTGCTGGTGTTGTTTACCGATACCCTCGGCCGTGTGGCCTTCGCGCCGCTGCAAATTCCGGCCGGAATTGTTATTGCGCTGGTGGGGTGTCCGTTTTTTATCTTGCTGCTGTGGCGTCGTCGTGACGCCCTGTCATGTTGAATGGTTGCTATGCGTTGGCTTATTTCTTTGCTGTTGTTAGCGGCGGGCGTGACCAGCGCCGCCGAGGGTCAAACACACACGTTTACCGATGATTTAGGGCGGGTGGTGATGGTGCCGCTGCATCCGCAGCGTATCGTCTCGATGCACGACCTGGATATCACGATTCCGCTGATTGAACTTGGCGTACCGCCGGTGGCCAGCCACGGGCGCACCCGCCCCGACGGTAGCCACTATCTGCGCTCCAGCGCCCAGCTGACCGGGGTCGATTTTGATAACAGCGCGATCCAGTTTATCGGCACCGCGGATATCGACCTCGAAGCGGTGGCGGCGGCGAAGCCGGATCTGATTATTACCGAACCGAGCCGCCACGTCTCCGTGGAACAGCTGGAGAAGATTGCGCCGACGGTCAGCATTGACCATCTGCAGGGCAGCGCGCCGCGAATTTACATCAAGCTGGCGCAGCTCACCGGCAGCGAAGCGCGGCTGGCGATTCTTGAACATCGCTATCAGGCGCAGATAGCCCAGCTTAAAGCGCTGGTGGATACCCGCAATATCACCGTGTCGGTGATTCAGGCCAACAATGGCAAAGTCACCGTTCACCACGCTTACCATGCGCTGGGGCGGGTGCTGCGCGATGCCGGGTTCCGTTTTCCGCCGTTGATCGACAAGATCCCTGACGGACAGCGCATTGACGTCAGCGCTGAACAGCTGCCGGAGCTGGATGCGGATTTTGTTTTTGCCACCTGGCGATCGGATACCGGCGGTAAACCGCAGGAGGAGCTGCAGGCGATGGAAGGGGTGATGCCCGGCTGGTGCGACTTTATGCGCGCCTGCCGCAGCGGCCGCTATATCCTGCTGCCGCGCGAGGAGGTTATCTCCAACTCCTATGCCGCCCTGACCCTGATGGTGGCGCAGGTGCAGTCGCACATTGCCGGTCGTCCGCTGCCGGCGGAGCGGAAATGAAAACACCGGTGAAAAGAGAGAAAGGGCGGGTCGACCTGTTCGGCGAACGCTTTCGCGCCCGGGCGCACCAGCTGTCGCCGCGCCTGCTGGCGGTCGTCAGCTATATCAACGAAAACCGTGAAGTGGTGCTGGAGCGCACGGCGATGGAGATCGCCGCGGCGACTCAGACTTCGGATGCCACCGTGGTGCGGGCGATTCAGGCGCTGGGCTTTGCCGGGCTGCGCGAGCTGAAACAGACCATGGAGTGCTGGTTCGGCCCCGCCATCACCTCATCGGAGAAAATGTTGTCAACGGTGAATGCGCTCTCCTGCGATGTCAATTCGAGCATTGATTTTGTGCTGGAGGGCCATCAGCGCGCCTGCGAAGTGCTCTCTCGCCCCGCCAACCGCGCCGCCGTCGCCCAGGCGGTGGCGCTACTCAGCGAGGCGCGGCAGGTGGCGATTTTCGGCATCGGGGCGTCGGGGATTCTGGCGGAGTACACCGGCAGGCTGTTCAGCCGTATCGGCTTACCCTCCTGCGTGCTCAACCGCACCGGTTTCAGCCTTGCCGAGCAGCTAATCGGCCTGCAGCGCGGCGATGTGATGATGATGATGGGCCAGAAATCGCCGCATCGCGAAGGGATGACCGCGCTGCGCGAAGCCCGGCGGCTGGGGATCCCGACGATTTTGTTGACCCAGGCGCTGGACTCGCGTTTCAGTCAGGAGGCGCAGGTGGTGATCGACGTCCCGCGCGGCGGCGATAACGGTCGGGTACCGCTGCATGGCACGGTACTGGTGTGTCTCGAAATGCTGGTGCTGTCGGTGGCGACGACCACGCCGCAGCGGACCATGAAGTCGATGAAGCGCATTAACGAACTGCATAAAGCGATTGGTAAATCCGGCGGTAAACGCGGCTAAGTCCGCGATAATGCGCCCGCGGAAAGGTTTCCTGTTGCAAGTCGTCGTGATGATGTGTATTTTTATGCAAAATTAATGCATAAAAAGGGGGTTGTCATGATGGGGAAATGGATGAAGGCGTGCTGTCTGTTGGTGGCTCTGGCAGGCAGCGCTCAGGCGGCGCAGGAGACCTACGTTGTCGGTTCCGGCGGGACCTACCGCCCGTTTGAATATGAAAACAGCCAGAAACAGCTGGAAGGTTTTGATATTGATATCATCAAAGCAATCGCCAAAGCGGAAAACTTTAATATCAAGCTGGTGAATACCCCGTGGGAAGGGATCTTCGCCACCCTCGGTTCCGGCGACCGCGACATCATTATCTCCGGGATAACCATCACCGATAAGCGCAAGCAGATGGTTGATTTTTCCGCCCCTTACTTCCCGGCTGAGCAGTCCATCGTGGTGCCGGCCGATTCCAAAGTGACCTCTCTGGCGGCGCTGAAGAGTGAAAAGGTTGGGGTCGTCAACTCCAGCACCGGCGATATCGTGGTTTCTGATGTGCTGGGTAAAAACAGCACCTCGATTAAGCGTTTTGATAATACCCCGCTGATGCTGCAGGAGCTGTTTGAAGACGGCGTCAGCGCGGCGGTGGGCGATGTGGGCGTGGTGAAATACTATATCAAGCAGCATCCGGAGAAGCAGTTTAAGCTGGTGCCGGACGCCAGGTTTGAACGTCAGTATTTCGGTATCGCGGTAGCCAAAGGCAACAGCGAACTGCAGGCGAAAATCAACGCCGGCCTGAAGAAAATCGTCGCCGACGGTACCTACGGCAAAATCTATAAAACCTGGTTTGACGACAACGTCCCGACGCTGCCTGCGCAATAATTCATCTTTTGGTTTTCATGACGGCTATCGACGCGTGCGATAGCCGTATTTTTAGGGAAGCACTATGACGGGATTCCGTTGGGAGATCATCGAGGAGTACGGTCCGCTGTTTATGGACGGCGCCTTGATGACCATTAAATGTACCATTATCTGCGTGATCCTCGGCACCCTGTGGGGGCTGACGCTGGGCCTTGGGCGTATGGCGAAGGCGGAACACGGGCCGTGGAAATATGTGCTGCGCTATCTGGTGCAGTTTCCGGTGCGCGTCTACGTCAGCGCGTTTCGCGGCACGCCGCTGTTTGTGCAGATTATGGTGGTGCACTTCGCGCTGGTGCCGCTGTTTATCAACCCGCGCGACGGTCTGCTGGTCAGCCACGGGCTGATGAGCGCCGATTTTGCCCGCGAACTGCGCTCAAACTACGGCGCGTTTCTCTCCTGTATCGTCGCCATTACCCTGAATGCCGGGGCCTACGTCTCGGAAATCTTCCGCGCCGGTATCCAGTCGATTGATAAAGGGCAGATGGAAGCCTCCCGCGCGCTGGGGATGCCGTGGTGGAAAACCATGCGCCAGGTGATTTTGCCGCAGGCCTTTCGGCGGATCCTGCCGCCGCTGGGCAACAATGCGATTGCCATCGTCAAGGACTCGTCGCTGGCTTCGGCTATCGGTCTTGCCGATCTGGCCTATGCCGCGCGTACCGTGTCCGGCGCCTATGCCACCTACTGGGAACCCTACCTGACCATCTCCCTGGTCTACTGGGTCATTACCTTCCTGCTGGCGCAGCTGGTTAACCGTCTGGAAAAGAGGTTTGGCAAAAGTGATTCACATTAATAATCTGCACAAACGTTTCGGCGACAGCCACGTACTGCGCGGCATCAGCTGCGATATTAAACCGCAGGAAGTGGTCTGCATTATCGGGCCGTCGGGGTCCGGAAAAAGCACGTTCCTGCGCTGTATGAATGCGCTGGAAAGCGTCAGCGAAGGCATCGTCGAAGTCAACGGCTTCGCCGTCCACGACCGCAGCACCGATCTGAACAAGATGCGGGAAAGCGTTGGCATGGTCTTTCAGCGTTTTAATCTGTTCCCCCATATGACGGTACTGGAAAATCTGATCATGGCACCAGTCAACCTGCACGGCGTGAGCCGTTCGCAGGCGGTGCAGCTGGCGGAAGAGCTGCTGGCGAAGGTGGGGTTAAGCGATAAGCGTGACGCCTGGCCCTCCAGCCTCTCCGGCGGTCAGCAGCAGCGGGTGGCCATTGCCCGCGCGCTGGCGATGAAGCCTTCGATTATGCTGTTTGATGAGCCGACCTCTGCGCTGGACCCCGAGCTGGTAGGCGACGTGCTGGAAGTGATGAAAAACCTAGCCAGCGAAGGGATGACGATGGTTATTGTCACGCACGAGATGGGCTTTGCCCGCGAAGTGGCTGACCGGGTTATCTTTATCGATCAGGGCATTATTCAGGAAGAGGGGAAGCCAGAGCAGATCTTTAGCGCTCCGCTCAATCCGCGCACCGCGGCCTTCTTAAGCAAAGTATTATAAGAGCGCACCACATGCGCCATCAGCGGAGCTTCGCTGATGGCGTTAGCCGTTAGCCGCCCGGCTAAGGCTGCTTCTCAGGCGGTTTCCGTCTGCACATCGGCGTCTCGGTCCTGACGTTCATTTGCCAGCAGCGCTGTCTCCGTTTTCCCCAGGCACTGAATCAGCAGGAACAATACTCCGCAGGCCAGCAGGGTGACCAGCAGGCCATCATAGCCGGATACGCTGATCAGCAGGCTGCTGACAACCGGTCCGGCAACGCTGCCCGCCGACCAGAAAAATCCCAGCAGGGCGTTGATCATAATAAGCTTCTGCCCGCTGAAGGTTTTACCGGCGCGCACCAGTGAGAGCGTGTACAGCGCCCCTGCCGCCGCGCCGAGAATCAGACAGCCGATTATGAGCTGGCGATACGATGCCAGCAGGAAAGGCAGCGCCAGCAGGGAGAGGCAAAACACCACCGCGCAGCTCAGATGCACGCGGCGGAGGCCAAATTTGTCGGCCACCCAGCCCAGCGGGGCCTGGAAGAAGGCATCGCCGGTTAACACAATGGTCACCAGCAGGACCGCCGTCGCTTCGTTCAGCCCTTTATCCATCCCGTAGAGCGGCAGCAGCGCCAGAATGCTGGCGTCAAAGAAGGCGAAGCAGAAAACCCCGGACGCCAGGACCGGTAAAAAAGCCCCCAGACTGCGCCAGCTGGCGCGCTCAGCGAGGCTTTCGCGGCTTCCGCCCGGCAGATGGCGCAGCATCAGCAGACAGGCGGCGGTCAGGCCGATGACGGCCAGTAAGACCCAGGTTTGATAATCGGCGCCGGCAGAGATCAGCAGCGGCCCGGCCAACTGGCAGCCGGTGAATGCCGAGGCGTAAATACCGGTCAGGGTGGCGCGGTTTTTACCCGCCGCGCCGCCGGTTATCCAGCTTTCGCCAAGCACGATAATCACCCCGGAGGCGATACCGGTCAGAAAGCGCGGCAGCAGCAGTTGCAGGAGATCGACGGTCAGACAGGAGGCGACGGTGGCCAGCGCCAGCAGGATCAGGTTGGCCGTGAGCAAGCTGCCCATCTCAAAACGACGACACAACGCGGGCGAGAGGAACGACGAGAGCATCATGCCCGCCGGGGGCAGTGCGGCCAGCAGGCCGACATAGACCGTGTCGGTCTGTTGCTGCGCAAGTTCAAGGCTGATTAAAGGCACCGTATAACCGGTGATAAATCCCACTAATGATGCGGCCATAATCATCGCCAGCGTGGGGGCAAGGCGATGGTGCTCTGGGTTAAACATTTTATTCCCGATAACGGAAGTCAACAGGTGGATAATCCGGCAAAGTGCCGACGACCCTGCATATTAATTAATCGGCTGCGCGCTGTCACCGTTGAAATGACGACTAATATTGATACGCGACATCGGGCGCCCGCTAAAACGCGCCGTTCGGGCCGCCGGAGTGTTGTCAGCGCGCTGGCGAAAGGATATAACGAAGAGGGCATTCCGCCGGCGGCGGGCGCATGCATAAAATGTATCCCGATTTCATACTCGTTCAGCGTTGATGCTGTGCAGGAAAGGAGTAACACATGGCAGTATCGCCTTCATCGATCGCCGAGGCCATCCGCTGGCGTCGTGATTTTCATGCCTGTCCGGAGCTGGGCTATCAGGAGCAGAAAACCTCGCGGCGCGTCGCTGAATTATTGACATCCTTTGGCCTGCAGGTGCATTGCGGGCTGGCAGGGACCGGCGTGGTGGCCACCCTCGAGAACGGCCCCGGACCGGTTATCGGCCTGCGCGCCGATATGGACGCGCTGCCGATGACCGAGCTGGGCGATGTCAGCTATAAGTCGCGCAATCCGGGCGTGATGCACGCCTGCGGCCACGATGGCCACACCGCCATGCTGCTGGCCGCCGCCGCGCATCTGACCCACACCCGGCGCTTTCGCGGGACGGTGCATTTTGTCTTCCAGCCGGCCGAAGAGAACCTCGGCGGTGCGCGTAAAATGGTCGAGGAAGGGCTATTTTCCCGCTTCCCGATGGACGGTATCTACGCGCTGCATAACTGGCCCGGACTGCCGCTGGGACACGTGGCGGTTAACGAGGGGGCGATGATGGCCTCGCTGGACGCCTTTGAAATCACCCTGACCGGCAAAAGCTGCCACGCGGCCATGCCGGAAAGCGGCGCCGACCCGATTGTCGCCGCCGCGCAGTTGATTATGGCCCTGCAGACGATCCCCTCGCGCCGCCTGTCGCCGCAGGAGTCGGCGGTGGTCAGCATTACCCAGATTAGCGGCGGTGAAGCGATTAACGTTTTACCGGACAAAGTGGTGCTGCGCGGCACCTTCCGCTGCCTGAGCAACCCGGTGCGCGAACGGGTGAAAGGGCTGATTGAGCACTATGTCAGTACGCAGCCGCCGGTCTCCGATGTGCAGGGGGCTATTTTCTGGTATCCCGGCTATCCGGTGACCAAAAACCATCGTGCGCAGGCGCGAAACGTGCGCGAGGCGGCGGTGGCGGTACTGGGAGAGGCGGCGGTGAGCGGGCAGATCGCGCCGTCGATGGCGTCGGAGGATTTTGCCTGCATGCTGGAGGCCTGCCCTGGCGCCTATTTCTGGATCGGTACCGATGGCGAAACGCCGTCGAAACCGCTGCATAATGCCCGCTATGATTTTAACGACGATCTGATTGAACACGGTGTCGCGCTGTGGACGGCGCTGGTGGAAAAACTGCTGCCGGTCGGCTGACGCCAGCGCCAGCAGCCAGCAATATGAAAGGGGAGAGGCGTCGCCTCTCCCCCGGCATTCAGGCGTTCACCGCCGCCTTCAGACGCGCTTTCATGTCACTGTAGGTGCGCCAGGCAAACTGCTCTGCCCAGAGCTGATCCTTGATGGCTTCTATCTTCACCGCGCAATATTTGGTTTCCGGCGTTTTCGAGACCGGGTCGAGATTGTCCTGGGTCAGTTCATTGCAGGCGCCAACCCACCACTGGTAGGTCATATACACGGCGCCGTGGTTGATACGGTCGCTGACATCCGCGCGGGTAATCACTTTACCGCGACGCGAGCTTACCCATACCAGCTGCCGATCGGCGATCCCCAACCGATCGGCGTCGGCGCGGCTTATCTGCACGCGGCCGGGCTCATCGGCAAGGGATTGCAATGCCGCGCAGTTGCCGGTCATCGAGCGACATGAGTAGTGACCCACTTCGCGCACGGTGCAGAGCACCAGCGGATAGTCGGCATCCGGCGTTTCAGCTGGCGCGCGCCACGGGGCGGCAAACAGCTGGCCTTTCCCCGTCGGGGTATCAAATTTATTGTCCTTATATAGCCACGGTGTGCCCGGATGATCCAGCGTCGGACACGGCCACTGCACGTGGTTCATATCGCCCATTTTTTCATAGGTGACGCCGTAGAACAGCGGGCACAGTTCGCGCATTTCGTCCCAGATTTGCTGGTTGTTGTCGTAATGCATCGGATAGCCCATTTCGCTGGCCAGCAGGCTGATGATTTCCCAGTCGCGTTTGACGTTGCCTGACGCGGGAATCGCTTTTTCGAAGCGCTGAAAACCGCGATCGGCGCAGGTGAAGACGCCGCCGTGTTCGCCCCATGAGGTGGCCGGTAGCAGCACGTCGGCGATTTCGGCGGTTTTGGTCATGAAGATATCCTGCACCACGACAAAATCCAGCGCCTCAATGCCCTTACGCACCAGCCCCAGATCGGCTTCGGTCTGCAGCGGGTCTTCCCCCATGATGTAGTAGGCTTTGATCTCCCCGTTCAGCGCTTTATGCGGAACTTCGGTAATACGGGTGCCGACTTTGTCATCCATAATGGCCGGATCAATGCCCCAGGCCGCGGCAAATTTGGCGCGCACGTTGGCATCGGTTACTTCCTGATAGCCGGGGAACAGATTCGGCAGCACCCCCATGTCGCAGGCCCCCTGGACGTTGTTCTGTCCGCGCACCGGGCCGACGCCGACATGTTCCCGGCCAAGGTTACCGGTCAGCAGCGCCAGGCTGGCCAGCCCTTTCACCACATCGACCGCCTGACCGAACTGCGTGACGCCCATACCCCACATAATCGTGGCCGACGGCGCGGCGGCAAACATTCTCACCGCCTGACGCACCTCTTGCGCCGGGACGCCGGTGACCGCTTCCACCGCTTCAGGCGAATAGGCTTTCACCGTCTCACGGTAGGCTTCCAGCCCTTCGGTAAAGCGTTCGACGTAATCATGGTTATAGAGATCTTCTTCCAGCAGAACGTGGCCGAAGGCGTTGACCAGCGCCATATTGCTGCCGTTGTTGAGCTGCAGGTGGCGATCGGCAATGCGGGCGGTTTCAATTCGCCGCGGGTCGCAAACGATGATTTTCGCGCCATTTTCGCGCGCGTTAATCACCCGACGGGCGACGATAGGGTGGGAATCGGCGCAGTTGTAGCCAAAGACCAGCAGACATTTTGAGTGTTCAATATCACTGATGGAGTTGCTCATCGCACCGTTACCCAGCGCCACCTGCAGACCCGCCACCGATGGACCGTGACATACGCGGGCGCAGCAGTCGACGTTATTGGTGTTTAGCACCGCCCGGGCGAATTTCTGCATCACATAGTTGGTTTCATTCCCGGTACCGCGAGACGAACCGGTGGTCATTATCGCGCGCGGGCCATACTGTTCTTTAATCTCCCGGAGTTTTTTGGCCGTATAGCGAATCGCCTCGTCCCAGCTGACCGGGGTGAGTTTTCCCCCTTTCTGGTAGCGAATCATCGGCTGCTTCAGCCGCGGAGTGAGCAGCTGAGTATCATTAAGAAAATCCCATCCGTAATACCCTTTGAGGCACAGCTGATTCTGATTGGTCACCCCATCGGCGGCTTCCGCACGGATAATTTTATCGTTTTCGACAACCAGCTTGAGTTTGCAACCCGCCCCGCAATAAGGGCAAACGCTTGTGATTTTTTTCATCAGTAACAGACCTGTTAACAGTGAATGAAGATCAATGGTCAGGCCGGGCCCGGCCCGCCATCGTCATGGAAACCTTTCGCCGCGATGCAAGCGGAAGACAGGAGTGGTATGCAGAAATCATGCCAAAATTAAGTTATTGATATAAAGGGAGAATATTTTGCGGGATAGCGGTGTCGTCGTGATGTCGTCACTAATGACGATGACGTTACAGGACGCCCGGATAGGGCGTCCTGTTATGGTTTAGCGCATTTCAGGCTGGAACGGCGCCAGTTTTTGCGGGGAGAGTCCGGCTGCCAGCGCCGCTTCGCAGATGGCCTGCCAGCTGCCGGCATCCAGCGGAATGCCCCGCGCCAGACGCTCCTGACGATTGGCCTCTTCCCACTCGCCCGGTACCAGAATCGGCGTCTGCGCGTCGTGAGGCGACTGCTTACACCAGTCGATGAAGGCTTCTGTTTCGCGCTGCATGTCCGGCGCGTCGAAGGCTTTCGGGTCGAGAATAATGGTGGTCATGCAGTTGAAGATGGCGTCGACGCAGGTCTGCAGGCTCTGCTGGTGGGTGGTCTGGCCGCCGGAGACGGCGCCGCCGAGGATTTCGCACAGCGTGGCGAGGGCGTAGCCTTTATGTTGAGCGAAGGTGAGCAGGGCGCCTAACGGCGAGGTCTGCATGACCGCCGGGTCGGTGGTCGGTTCGCCTCGGGCGTCAATCAATGAACCGGGCGGGACGGCTTCGCCTTTATGCCAGGCGACGCGGGTTTTGCCAAAGGCAATCGCGCTGGTGGCGTAGTCGAGCAGCAGCGGAGGCTGGCCTTCTCGCGGGAAGATAACGCACAGCGGATTGGTGCCGAAACGACTGTCTTTGCCGCGAAACGGAGCCACCATCGGATCGCCCACCACGCTGACGAAGTGGATCGAGATGAAACCTGCCGCCGCGCACTGCTCGGCCCAGTAACCAATGCGTCCGATGTGATGCGCGTTGCGCAGCGCGATCGCCGCCATGCCGTGTTGCCGGGCTTTCTCAATCCCTTTCTGCATTGCTTCATGGGCAACCACCTGACCAAAGCCGGCGTTACCGTCGAGTGTCGCCACCGCACCGGCATCCTTCATCACGCTGGCATGACGATTGAGCTGCAAATGACCCTGAGCATGAGAACGCAGATAGGTCGGGATCATCCCCACGCCGTGTGAGTCGTGGCCGGCGAGATTAGCGGCCACCAGATGGTCGGCGACAAGGGAGGCTTCGGTGGGAGAACTGCCAAGCTCAATGAACAGCGTGTTGACGAACTGATGCAGATCCGTCGCCTGAAAACGATATCCGGTTTGCACTGATACGCTCCTGTGACTTATTCGAGGGTGTTGTTGTTTTATTAAGTTTGCGCTTTCATGCTGCGCTTATGGGCGAAGAAGATCAATATGTTGGCGCGCGAAGCGCGCGGAAGAGAAATGAGGGGCAGGGAACAGGCTTGAGGCCCGGCGTGCTGTTCGCGGCCCTGATAATCATTATGATAAAAACCAGCTAAAAAATGATAAAGAGAAGACCAAAATGAACATCAGTGCTCTGCTTTTAATTATCGTCGCGATTTCGCTGCTGGGATTATCGATCTATTGTTTATGGAGTTATATAAAAGAACGCAAAGCGATGCGCTTTAAATCTTTCCGCCATCGCTAATATCCGTCGACGGCCTGGGTATTCACTTTAGTTGTCATGGTTGTCGCGCCAGGCTTTCGGCGTGGAGTGGTATTTCTCGCGAAAACTCTTGCTGAACAGCGGGTGGCTGACAAAACCGCAGCGCCAGGAGACCTGTTCAACCCGCAGACGGGGATCGGTTTCCAGCAGCTGGCGGGCCGCCTCGAGGCGTATCTCTTTCATCACCGCCATCACCGAAGTCCCTTGTTGTTGAAACGCGCGATCGAGGCTGGATCGTGAGCAGCACAGCATCCGGCAAAGCAGATCAGGAGTCAGGTCATGTCGGTGATAATTAAGCGTAATAAAGGATTTCGCGCTGTTGACCAGATGCGCGAGTTTTCCTGACGAGCGCAGCCCTTTCTCCTGAGCGACATCGGCCAGAACCTGCAGCGCGATATGGTGTAGGCCATCGACAATAACCGCGGTTTCCTGTGCGGATAAATTTGCCGATTGCGCGTCCAGCAGCAGCATATGCGATTTCAAAAATAACGCTAAAGGGTGATTATCCAGCGTGACGACCGGGTTGGTCAGTTGACCGCTAAATAACGTGTTGATTTTCGCGCTATGCGGAATGATATACAGCTGTTTGACATCATCACATTGATAGTTGTAATAATCATTGCGCTGATGAACGATGAGCTGTCCGGGATTAATCCGGGCGACAGCTGATTTTTTTCTGCCGCCGATCAGCTGATGCCCCTGTACCAGCAGAGAAATATAGATTGAAGATTCAGCCACCCGGTGCAGGTCGAATATTGTCTCGTTTTTAGAACCCATTGCACTACAATAATCGCCGGAAATAGCCGATATGGTTTTATGGTGGGCAATAATCTCTGCCGGACGGCGGTTATTTACCACCTCAACGCCATAGCAGCTGAGGTTCTGCGAGATTTGCTGATAGCGCTCTTCCGGCGCAATATCCGCCGCGCTTAATATATGGGGAACGTACAGCGTCGTAGGTCTGGGCATGGTTGTTTCGTATCCCGGCCAGCTGGTCATTTTATCCACTTATTATAAGAATAATCTCAAGAAACGCCAGCGGCGAGTCGGGATTTTTACGTTTCTTCAGAGCGTTAGTGCGAGAACTCATCGCTGCTGATGCCGCGACGATCGGACCGTGAAAAACGCTGTTCTCTATCCATAGCGACTTATTTTACGGTCCGCTAAATATAAAATAAAACCCTTTCATCGCAGGGGAGATATTTTATTAGCGCCTGTGGTCGTTATTTAAAAAAAGCCGATTCAGTTTTCCTGTCAGCGGCGCAGGGGCTCTGAATAAACAGCAATATTATGAAAAACGCAGTGGACAGCCGGATAAAAGCGATTGCAAGCTATAGTGCAGGCATCCAACGAACGACGGGAATAACCGCGTATGCGCAAGAGTAAAATTATTTTTTATCTTTGATGGTTATTTGTGTTTTATGGTTTGCAATTTATGCTGTTTATTTTTTTACTGCTCAAAGACAATTTTGCCGAACCGCGAAACGAGGAAACCGAAGCCGCGGTTCTCCAGGCTGCCGGGTTTGTGAAAAATGGACCCGCCGATGCGCAAACCGTGAGAACGCTATACCAGACGCGAATCGTCACTCGGCGGTTGAATCTGGATAGCGGCCAGCTTTTACCGGCCGGCAGAGCCGCTGCTGGCGAAACACGGCATCAGGGGTGGCGAAAACCCGCAGAACGCCAGGCGGTATTCACCCGACTGGCGCAGCAATAAGCATCTCTCCCGGGCGTGCGCCCGGGAGTCTGCGTCTTTTTAGTCCAGCAGCGAAGGATCGGCATCAATCATCATCTGCTTCATTTCGGCGAAGTGCTGGCGGGAAAAATCGGCGATTTTCTCCCAGTCCTCGGCCGTTTTCTCCGCCACCTCAGCGGACAACACCTTCAGCGGCTGGCCGGTCGACCAGGCGGTGACCAGAATCTGGCAGGCCCGCTCCAGCGTCCAGATATCGTCAAACGCTTCGCCGATGGTCGCGGCGGTGACCAGCACACCGTGGTTGCCCATCAGCAGGCGGCGTTTATCCGCCAGCAGCCCGGCCAGCCTCGCGCCTTCGGCGGCGGTATCCGCCATCCCGCCATACAGCGTATCCACCGCCACGCGATTAAAATAGCGCGCGCTATTCTGATCGATAGGCAGGATCTGCGGATTCGCCAGGCAGGCGATGCTGGTGGTATAGACCGGGTGCAGGTGCAGTACCGCCCGCGCCTGCGGCAGCCGCTGATGAATCTGACCGTGGATAGCCCACGCGGTGGCGTCCACGTCCGGGCGCTGTGCGGTCGCTTCGTCATCGGCATCCAGCAGCAGCAGGTCGCTGGCGCGGATCCGCGAGAAATGTTTCCACTTCGGATTCAGCAGAAACTTCTTGCCGTCCGGCGACAGGGCCGCGCTAAAGTGGTTGGCGACCGCCTCGTGCATGCCGAGATGCGCGATGATACGAAACGTCGCCGCCAGATCGATCCGCGTTTGTTCTTCGCAAGAGTAAGCCATGGTATTACTCCGCTTTTGGCATCAGGGTTTTCAGGTCCTCTTCCGTCGGCGGCTGGAAGTGATATTTTTTCAGCAGCGCCGCGTATTCCGGCGTGGCGCTGAATTTTTTCAGCCCCTCCTCAAGGGCGCTCTTCACTTCGCTGTTGCCTTTTTTGATGCCAAAGCCGTTCAGCACCGGGTAAATTAAGGTATCGGAAGAGATAACGATCCGCTCGCCCAGCTTCTCAACGACGCCGCGCGCCACCGCCGCATCGGTAATCTGCGCCTCCACCGCCCGCGACAGCAGCGCCTGGGTGGTTTGCGGGTCGGTGCTGTACTCGCTCAGCTTAATGGGCGGCAGGCCTTTCTTGACGCAATAGTCCGCCGACAGTTTTTGCAACTGCGCCAGCCAGGAGGTGGCGCCCATCGAGCCGATTTTGTGCCCGCAAAACTCTTCCGGAGTCTTCGGCTGATAGCTGGCGCCTTTAAGCGCCAGGATCGATTCGCCGCTTTTCAGGTACGGCACCATGTCAATCACCTTCAGGCGTTCGGCGGTGATATACATCGAGGAGTTGGTTATATCGAACCGCCCGCCCTGCAGGCCGGGGAGCAGATTAGGAAAGCGGGTATCCGTATTCACCGCCTCGCGGCCGATGGTTTTCGCCAGACCGGCGAGAAACTCAATATCAAAACCGGCCGGTTTGTTGTTTTCCATATATTCATAAGGATAAAACGTCATATCCGAACCGGCGGTGATTTTCCCCGGCTGCAGGAATGCCGCAAAAGTGCTGAACGAGGTCAGAGCGCCAGCGGTACAAAGAAGCAGAGCATTAAATCGTTTCATAAAAACCTCCAGGGGATGACATTACATGCTGGCAAGATCGTGGCCGGCCTGCTGAACGAAGAATGAGGCGCCGCGCGGTTTCTGCGGCAAACGTAACTGATTGGCGGTGCTGCGCACCAGGCCGCTCTCGACGCCAGCCACCAGTTGGCCCGCGTGCCGGCTTGGCAACGGGTTTTCGCCAAAGGGCAGGGCGTCCTCGGCGGCATAGACGCTGATAAACAGCGTCCGCGGCAGCCCGGTTTCATTGGGGCTCGAGGCATGAAGCAGGCGGGTATGCATAAAGCACACCGAGCCTGAAGGGCCAAAGCAGGCGGCGGGCTGCTGGCACTGTGCGGACACCACCTCGTCGTCAACCGCGCCGGTAAAGCGTCCGTCCTGCCAGTGGGACCACAGCGGCCCCTTATGGCTCCCCGGCACCACGTTCAGCGGGCCGTTTTCCGGCGTGACGTCGCTGACCATCAGCAGGGCGGTGATGATGTCGTCATTGCTGTGCGGTGTGAACAGAAAATCCTGATGCCATTTCACCTGCGTCGCGGTGAATGGCAGTTTGGAGTTGATTTTGCTGTGATGAAAACGGGTGCCGCTGCCGCCGATAAGCTGGGCGGCGATGGCCGCCATGCGCGATTGCAGCGCGGCACGTTCGAAGGCGGCGGAAATCTCCGTCGGCGAACTGACCCGGCGCAGAGAAGGGTGATCGGCGCGGTGATCCCCTTCAAGGTCGAAGCGCGGGCGACCGTCCAGCGTCTCGCCCCATACCTCGCAATGGCGGCGGCTCTCTTCTACCCAACCGTCAAAATCCTGCTGCAAGGCGGTGATGTCGTCAGGCGACAGCACCCCTTCGACCACCAGAAAACCTTGTTGATGAAACTGCTCGATTTGCCACTGCGCGATCATAATTTTTCCTTTCACAAACGGAGAGTTAAGCCAGGGAGACATCCTTCAGAAAGGCGTCAACGCGCGGGTGGTTGCCGTCGCGCATCGCCTGCGGCGTGTCGTCGCACACCACGCGTCCTTTTTCCATAAACACAATCCGGTCAGAGACTTTGAAGGCAAAGTTCATTTCGTGGGTCACGATGACCATCGTGATGCCTTCGTGGGCCAGCGACTCGATAACCTGGAGCACTTCATTGACCTTTTCCGGGTCAAGCGCCGAGGTGGGTTCATCAAACAGCATGATCTGCGGTCGCATCATCAGGGCCCGGGCAATGGCCACGCGCTGCTGCTGGCCGCCGGAAAGCTGGTGCGGGTATTTCCACGCGTGCTCCAGCATGCCGACCTTATGCAGCAATTCGCAGGCCTGCTGCTTCAGTTCGGCTTGCGGGGCCAGCCGATGGTAGCGCGGCGCCAGCAGCAGGTTGCCGAAAACCGTCAGATGGGGGAACAGGTTAAAACTCTGGAAAACCATGCCGATGTTGAGGCGGTACTGCGCGTTTTCCATAAAGCGCGGTTTCTGCGCCCCCTGGCGATCGAGGTGAATAAACGGCTGGCCGTTGATGCGAATCTCGCCGTTGTCGATCTGCTCAAGTCCGTTGAGCAGGCGAATCAGCGTGGTTTTCCCGGAACCGGAAGGGCCAATCACCGAGACCACCTCGCCTGGCTGAATTTGCAGGCTGACGGCTCCAAGCACTTCCACGTTGTTATAGGCTTTGTGCAGTTTTGACGCCTGCAGCGCCGGGGACGGGTTGTCGACCACGCTGCGCACGATTGCCGGGCGCGTTTGCGTCGCCAGCCGCAGCATCTCGCTGTCGATAGGGCGGGTGACTTTCCGCCGGGTGACATCGAGGTAGCTCTCCAGGCGTTTGAGCAGGAAGTCGAAGACGGTGACGATCAGCACGTAGTAGAAGGCGACGGCGGCCATGGTCTCCATCACCAGGAAGTTCTGCGAGTAAAGACGCTGACCGACCATCAAAATCTCGGTCAGGGAGATAACCGACACCAACGAGCTGAGCTTGACGATGGCAATGTATTCGTTGGCCAGCGCGGGCAGGGCGACGCGCAGCGCCTGGGGAATAATCACCCGCCATTGGGTACCGGCATAGCGCAGTCCCAGCGCCCGGGCGGCTTCGCTCTGGCCTTTCGCTATCGAGAGCAGGCCGCCGCGGTGGATTTCGGCGACGTAGGCCGCTTCACTGAGTACCATCGCCAGCAGGCCGGCCCAGAACGGGTCGTTGAGCAAGGGCGCTGAGGACGGCACCGCCTGGGGCAGGTTATAGACGAATATCAGCAGCACCAGCAGCGGCAGGCTGCGGAACAGCCAGATATAGAAGCGCGCCGGAAGATGAAAAAGTTTGCGCGGCGACTGCTTGGCAAGGGCGAGAACAAATCCCAGCACAATACTGCAACCCCAGGTCAGCAGACTTAATTTAATGACGGTCCAGGTGGCCTGCCAAAAATCTGCATCGCTGAGCAGACTTAACATGTAGTTCCAGTTAAACGTCATGGGTTATTTCACTCGCCATAATTAACGGAAATGAATGCGATACCGATGATCAAAAATGGGGCATCGCCAGGCTTTATCTTGCAATAACACTATGCTGGCAGTTTTCGTTGCGAGGCAATTAGTAAATTTTTGGTCTTTAAGTTTAAAAAAACTATACAGGTGGATTAATTTCAATAAATTTAAAGCAATGAGTGCGAAACAAGAACTAAACATTAAAAAAACAATTACGCACAGGGGATAACGGAACGGGCGATTAAATCCAGAATTGTGCCATATTGGGGCGCGCAAAGAATTAATTTGGTGCAACGTGATGCGGTCTGGTGCAATTAAACGGATGCGGCGGCAGCGTCAGCATTTTGACTTCGTCAGGATGCTAAATAAATCATTTGCCCGGCGAAGAAAGCGTGGCGCTGAGGGGGAAATGGCACGATGTTTGCAGACTGCATATCAGAAAACTATACCGTTTTCGCTCGCGACAATATTTCGTAAAGGGTGGGGCCATGACGCGATTCACGCTCAAACAACTTAAATACTTCGTTACCGTTGTAGAGACCGAGAGTATCGCTGAAGCCTCCCGGCAGCTTCATATTGCTCAGCCGTCGATCTCGATTGCGATTAAAAACCTTGAAAGCACATTTGAGCAGCAGCTGTTTATTCGCCATCACGCCCAGGGCGTCTCGCTGACCTCCTGCGGCAGGCGTTTTTATGACAAGGCCAAAGAGCTGCTGCGGCTCTCCTATGAGTTTGAACAAAACTCCCGCGCCGATAAAGAGCTGGTTTCCGGGACGATTTCCGTCGGCTGCTTCGAATCCGTGGCGCCGCTGTACATGCCAAAGCTGGTCGCCGGGTTTAAAAAAATGTATCCCGATATCACCCTGCAGCTGTATGACGGTGAGCAGCATGAGTTAATGCACGGTCTGCATCGCGGGCGTTTCGATCTGGCGCTGGTCTATGATCTGGAATTAGGCCATTCAATCAATAAAGAGATGCTGAATGCGCCGCATAAACCCTATGCGCTGCTGCCGGCCAGTCATCCGTTAGCGCAGAAAAATAGCGTGACTTTGCAGGAGCTCAGTCATGAACCGATGATTTTGCTCGATGCGGTGCCCAGCAAGAATTATTTTATCACCATATTTAAAGAGAAGGGCTATCACCCTGAAGTCGCCTACAGTTCACCCTCCATCGAAATGGTGCGCTGTATGGTGGGACAGGGACTGGGGTTTTCGGTATTAGTCACCAGGCCATTGTGCGATATGACCTATGACGGCGAGAGGCTGGTGCAGTTAGATATTGAAGATGAGATGCCCGCGTCGACATTAATTATGGCGCATCTTGCCAATAATGAACCGACCCGGCCCACACAACTGTTTATGGACTATTGCCGCAGTATTGAATTAACTCCCGCGCATTGTTGAATAAATAAGCCTGTGACTGCCGCAGGCTTATTTCTCCTGCCCCTGCCATTAAGGCTCGTAATTTTCTATTCAGCGACTCGTTTTATAATAATTTACCCGCGACAGGTAATTAAATAACCTGTGTAGGTTCGATCCTCGGTGGCTAAATAGCGGGCCTGTCTGGGTCACCTTCAGCCGCATCATCTCTCCATACAGGAAGATTAGCTATGCAAAATCAGCGTGTCCCGAATATCGATTCGCAGACCATCGACAGCTATCAGACGGATGGCGTCGTGTTGCTAAAGGGGGTGTTTACGCCATGGATTGAAAGTCTGGCGGCCGGCGTCGCGGAGCTGATGGCCAGCCCCAGCGAGTATGGCCATGCCCGTACGGTTGTGCCGAAAGATGGCTCCGCCCCGTTTTTCCAGGATTATTGCAACTGGTCGCGCATCCCCGACTTTGCGCGCTTTGTCCTGCATTCGCCGGCGGCGGAAATCGCCGCTGCGCTGATGCGATCGCAGACGGCCACATTTTTCCATGAACATACGCTGGTGAAACCGCCCGGCGGCAGCACGGTGACGCCGTGGCACCACGATCAGCCCTATTATTGTGTCGACGGGCAGCAAAACGTCAGCTTCTGGATCCCGCTGGACCCGGTGGCGGAAGCAATCTCGCTGCGCTGCATCCGCGGTTCCCACCGCTGGGGCGACGAGTACAGCCCGACCCGTTTTAACGGCTCAAAGCTCTACGCGCACGACCGTTTTAAAGAGCTGCCGGATATTGATGCCCGTCAGGATGATTACGATATTGTCAGCTGGGCGCTGGAACCGGGAGATGCGGTCGCCTTTCATTACCGGACGCTGCACGGCGCGCGGGGCAATGCGACCGCGCGTGCGCGGCGGGTCTTCTCCGCTCGCTGGGTCGGGGATGACGCCACCTTCGCCGATCGCGGCGGCGTGACCTCGCCACCGTTTCCGGAACTGACGCTGAAAGATGGCGAGCCGCTGCTCTCGCCGCTGTTTCCCCGGGTCTGGCCGCGAGAATAATGTTGACGAATCACCGCTTCGTCTGCATACGGACCTGAATTTGCCCGACCATCTTTTCCTCTGTCAGACCGTCACTATTATTTCCTGCCGCGTCATTAAACGGCGGAAAATTGCCCTCCGGCAGGCCTATGCTGGCCTGCCGCCATTCAATTTTGGCGAAGGGCGGCCCCCGTTTTATCAACATCTCATCTGACGCTTAAGGCTGTCTTAATATTTTGTCTCCCGGCGCGGGAAAATATTGTTCGCCTTATTCTTTTTTGACCGCGGTGGCCGCCAGTTTATTTAAATTAAGCCAGCGTCACAAAAGCCGGAAAAAAACACCCCCCGTCATTGCAACGTCCTGATGTCTCGCTATATGTTAAATTTGTGTTTAATAAATGATAATTAAGGGTTGGATTTATGTATAGGAAAATTGGTGGTTTAGTGGTTTCACTGACGACAGTCTTCTCCTGTTCCGTTCTGGCAGAATTACCCCAGGGTTACCCGGCTGATTATCAAAAAGTGGTGGATGCCGGGGTGAAAGAGGGCAAAGTCGTCATCTATTCGACGACGGATACCAAAGCCGCGGGCCCGTTAATTAAAGGGTTTGAGGCGCAGTACCCTGGGATCAACGTTGAATATAACGACATGAACAGTACCGAACTCTATAACCGCTATATCAGCGAGCAGGCGGCGGGCGGCGGGAGCGGCGATGTGGTCTGGAGTTCATCGATGGATACGGCGCTAAAACTGGCGACGGATTATGCCGAACAGTACGCCTCTCCGGAACTGAGCAAGCTGCCGAAATGGGCGGTCTGGCAGCAAAAAGCCTATGGCACCACCTACGAACCGGTGGTTTTTATCTATAACAAACGCTTAATCCCGCAGGGGGATGTCCCGGATTCGCACACCGCGCTGGCAAAACTGGTCACCGCGCAGGCGGATAAATTCAAAGGCAAAGTGACCACCTACGATATTGAGAAATCGGGGCTGGGCTTCATGCTGGCGGTACAGGACAGCAAAGCCGACGCCAACTATTTCGCCAATCTGGCCGGGATGGCGAAAGGCGGTCTGACCGTGCAGTCCTCAACCGGCACCATGATGGAGAGGGTCTCCTCGGGTGAAAATCTGTTGGGCTATAACATTCTTGGCTCCTACGCCGAGGCGCGGGCGAAAACCGATCCATCATTAGGCATTTCATATCCCAAAGATTATGTGCTGGTGTTGTCGCGGGTCTCGTTTATTTCTCAGGAATCCGCGCATCCGAACGCCGCCAGACTGTGGTTCGATTATCTGCTGTCGGAAAAAGGACAGAGCATTCTGGCCAACCAGGCGGATATTCCCTCTATTCGTAACGATATCGAAGGCAAAAATGATATCGACGGCATGACCAAAATGTTGGGTAACGCGTTGAAACCGATTCCGGTCGATGAAACGTTGCTGGAATATCTGCAACCGAAGAAACGGCTGGAATTTATCAAACAATGGCGTACCGCTGCCGCAAAATAATAGCCGCCAGGCGGCGTATCATCGGATACGCCGTCTTTTCGCGCCGGGTATTCCCGGTTTTCAACACCCGTCTGGTTTGTACTCCGCGCCTGACCAAAGGGATACGCTATGAATGTAATACGCAGAAAATGGCAGGGGCTACCGCGCGGTATCGTGGTAGTGATAACGGCATTAGTGATTTATATCCCGCTGTTATTTATCGTGGTGCAGAGTTTTCTTTCCGCCCCGTTTTTTGCCCGCAGTAAAGAATTCAGTCTGGGGGCCTTTGAGTTTATTTTTACCGACCCCGACTTTTATCTTGCGCTGAAGTCCGGTTTTATTCTGGCGGTGGGGCTGGTGCTGATTGCGATACCGCTGGGCGGGATCCTCGCGTTCTTAATGGTGCGTACTGATTTGCCCGGACGGCGGTTTATTGAACCGCTGATTCTGGTGCCGATTTTTGTTTCCCCCATGGTACTGGCGTTTGGCTATGTGGTCGCCGCCGGGCCGGTCGGTTTTTTCTCGCAATGGGCAGAGCAACTGTTGGGGTTTGTGCCGTGGAATATCTACTCGATGTTCAGCATTGTGGTGATTGCCGGGCTGACCCACGTTCCGCATGCCTATCTCTATATCTCGTCCGCGCTGCGTAGCGTCGGTTCGGATGTCGAAGAGGCGGCGCGGACGGTGGGGGCCTCTCCGCTGCAGGTGATGACCTCGGTCAGCCTGCCGATGGTACGTCCGTCGATTCTCTATGCCTGCGTGCTGCTGTTTTTCCTCGGCCTTGAAGTGTTTGGCCTGATGCTGGTGCTGGGGGACCCGGAAGGCAACATGGTGCTGGCCACCTACCTGTATAAGCTCACCAATAAGCTCGGGACGCCCTCCTATCATCTGATGGCGGCGGTGGCGGTGGTGCTTATCTGTATCACTATCCCGCTGGTCATGTTGCAGCGGCGCCTGATGCGCACGGCCAATCGGTTTGTGACCATGAAAGGCAAAGCTTCGCAGGCACGTGCGCTGCCGCTCGGCAAGTGGCGCTGGGTTGCTGGCGGGGTGGTGGTCTTCTGGCTGACCGTGACCATTGGCGTGCCGCTGATTGGCGTCGCCATGCGGGCGTTTATTTCCAACTGGGGGGTAGGGGTTTCTCTGTGGGATGAACTGTCGCTGGCGACCTTCCGTAATATCTGGCAGCAGCCGAACCTGCTGCGGGCCATCGTCAACTCCATGGCCATCGGTATTTTCGGCGGCGCGCTGGCGGTTCTCTGCTATCTGTTTGTCGGCATTGCGATGCATCGCAAAGCGGATAATGTCACGCGCTTTCTCGACTACAGCGTGCTGGTTCCGCGTGCGGTGCCGGGCCTGCTGGCCGGACTGGCGTTCCTGTGGGTGTTTCTGTTCCTGCCGATGTGGCTGGATCAGTCGCTGAAAAACGGCTGGCTCTCGGCGCTGCCGGTGGCCGACTGGCTGCGCGAACATCTGATTGTCCAGCTGCGGGCGTTGCGTAATACCATTTTCAGCGTCTGGCTGGCCTACACCGTGGTGTGGATGGCCTACGGGCTGCGCTTGATCTCCTCAACCCTGCTCCAGGTGGCGCCGGAGCTGGAGGAGGCCGCCCGCAGCAACGGCGCCTCGCAGGGCCAGGTCACTCGCCACGTTACGGTGCCGCTGTCGCGCTATGGCCTGATTGGCTCCTGGCTGCTGATGTTTTTGATCTTTGAGCGTGAGTATTCCACCGGCGTCTATCTGCTTTCGCCGGGAACGGAGACCATTGGTTCGATGCTGGTCTCGCTGTGGGCCGCGGGAGCCATCGATATTGTCGCCGCGCTTTCGTTTATCAATATCCTGCTGGTGGTGGTCGGACTGGGTATCGCCCTGCGCTTTGGAGTGAAATTACATGATTGAATTATCAGTAGAAAATCTGCATCTGACCTATGGCGACAACCCGGTGCTGAAAGGGGTGTCGATGACGCTGAAGCGGGGAGAGGTGGTGTCGCTACTGGGGCCATCGGGCAGCGGGAAAACCACCTTGCTGCGCGCGGTGGCCGGGCTGGAGAAACCCACCGGCGGGCGGATAGCCATCGGCAAACATACGGTCTATGACGGCAATCCGCGCAGCGAAATTCCGGCCGAGGCGCGCAATCTTGGGCTGGTGTTTCAGTCCTACGCCTTGTGGCCGCACAAAACGGTATTCGAGAATGTCGCCTACCCGCTCAGGCTGCGTAAGGTCGCCGCGGGCGAAATGAAACAGCGGGTGCAGGCGGTGCTCGATCAGCTGGGGCTGGGGCATCTGGGCAACCGGCACCCGCATCAGCTATCGGGGGGCCAGCAGCAGCGCGTGGCGATTGGCCGGGCGCTGGTCTACAACCCGCCGGTTATTCTGCTTGATGAACCGCTGTCGAACCTTGACGCGAAATTACGCGAAGAGGCGCGGGTATTTCTGCGCGAGCTGATTATCAAACTGGGGCTGTCGGCGCTGATGGTTACGCACGATCAGAACGAAGCGATGGCGATTTCCGACCGTATCCTGCTGCTCAACAATGGCGTGATTGAACAGCAGGGGACGCCGCAGGAGATGTATGGCAATCCGGCGACCCTGTTTGCCGCCGAGTTCATGGGCAGCAATAACCGCCTGCACGGCAAGATTACCGCCGTAATGGACGGACGGGCGCGGATTGAAGGAGCCAGTTGGGCGCTGTGGGGGATGGCGGGCGGTCGGGTCAGCGTCGGGGAGGAGGCGACGGCGGTGATCCGCGTCGAGCGTCTGCGCCTTGGGGCGACGCCCCAGGATAATATGCTGGAGCTACCGCTGCTAACCAGTATGTATCTTGGTGACCGCTGGGAGTACCTGTTCCGTACCCGGGGGGACGATTTTGCCATTCGCGCCTATGGCTCATCGCTGCGCGACACGGAGCATTGTCACCTGACCTTCCCGGCCAACGACCTGTGGATTTTCCCGCGCGCGTAAGGCGGCAGGTTCTGAGCAGACGGTGAACCGTCTGCGCTGTCTGCTCACTTTATCGCCCGCACGGCGGGAAAAGCGCATAAAAAAGCCCCTGCATCGCGGCAGGGGCAAACCATGTCAGAGCATCATGGTATTAGTTAAAAACCATCCCGCCGTCGATCAGCAGCGACTGGCCGGTCATATAGTCGGAGTCCGGGCTCGCCAGATATGATACGCAGGCCGCCACATCTTCAGGCTCGGACAGCCGTCCCAGGGTGATGCGTTTGGCGAACTCGGCGGTCCCGTAGCCCAGCGGTTTGCCCGCCGCTTCCGAGATCTGACGATCGATCTCTGCCCACATCGGGGTTTTGACGATCCCCGGGCAGAAGCCGTTAACGGTGATCCCCAGCGGTGCCAGGTCGCGGGCGGCGGTCTGGGTCAGGCCGCGCACGGCGAATTTACTCGAGCTGTAGACCGCCAGTTCCGGATTGCCGACGTGTCCGGCCTGAGAACAGGCGTTGATGATTTTCCCGCCGTGGCCCTCTTTTTTAAAGGCGTCGACGGCCGCCTGAATGCCCCAGATGACGCCTTTGACGTTGATGTTATAGACCTTATCGATGGTCTCCTCGTCGATCTCTTCAATCGGCGTTGAAGGGGCGATGCCGGCGTTGTTGACGATAACGTCGAAACCACCCAGCGTTTTACGCGCCTGTTCGACGGCGGCAAAAACCTGTTCGCGGCGGGAGACATCGACCTTCACCGCCAGCGCCCGGCCGCCGTGCTGGTTGATTTCGGCGGCCACGGCTTTCGCCGCGGTATCGTTGTAATCGGCAATAGCCACGGCAAATCCGTCTTTCACCAGGCGCAGCGCGATAGCTTTACCGATGCCCTGAGCGGCGCCGGTGACAAGGGCGACTTTTTGCATGTTGTTTTCCTTTTTGTAGTGACTCAAAGTATTTGGCTGAGATGGAGTTGTCCCATCAGCAGAGGGTTATCGCGATAGTCGACCGGAATGGCGACCACCGCCGGGCCATCGACGTCCATGGCGGCACGCAGCGTCGGTTCCAGCGCGTCGGCGCTCTCCACCGAAAAGCCTTTGGCCCCGAAGGATTCGGCGTAGGCTTTGAAATCAACCGGGCCGAACTCCACGCCGGAGAGGCGCTGATATTTTTTCTGTTCCTGAATCGCCACCATGTTGTAACCGTTGTCGACCCAGATGATGTGCAGGATATTGGCCCGCAGCCGGACGGCGGTCTCCAGCTCCATGCTGGATTGCAGGAAGCCGCCATCGCCGGAGACCGAGACCACTTTGCGCTGCGGATTGACCAGCCACGCGCCGATTGCCCACGGCAGCGCGACGCCCATCGTCTGCTGACCGTTGGAAATCATCACCTGGCGGGCGCGGAAGCTATACAGGTAGCGGGCGATCCAGATATGGAAGCTGCCCATGTCAACGGTGAGGGTGACATCGCTGTTGACGATATCCTGCATCGCCCGCACGATGCGCAGCGGATGGAGTGCGAATTGATTAAGCTGCGCACCGCGGCGGTCGAGCAGCTCGCGCTGATGCTGGCGATCGGTGAGGATCTCCGCCGCCTGCGGGGTTAACACCAGCTTATGGCTGATGCGCCCGGTCAGTTTGTTCAGCGTCGCGGCGATATCGCCTACCAGCTCGATATCCGGGGTGTAGTTACGTTCTTCATAAGCGGGCAGCACGTCGATATGCACCAGCGTCGCATTGCCGAGGTTCCACATCGCCGGTTCATATTCGACCGGGCTGTAGCCGATGCAGATGATCAGGTCGGCGAGGTGGAGCAGGCGGTCGCCGGCCTGGTTGTTAAACAGTCCGACCCGCCCGGCGAAGCGCGCGAAATGCTGCTGATTGACCGCCCCGGCGGCCTGGTAGGTACTGGTGACCGGAATATGACTTTGTTCCAGCAACTGGTGCAGGGCACGGCTGTTTTCCGGCTGGCTGGCCATCAGTCCGAGCAGGAACACCGGGTTTTTGGCGGCGGCGATCATCTGCGCGACCTTCTCGATGGCCTCGTCCGGGGCCGAGCCCATTTGCGGAGCGTTGCCGGCCGGAAGAATCGCGCCGTGGGTGGGTTGATCGACAACATCCTGCGGCAGGCTGATAAAGGCGCTGCCCGGGCGTCCTTGTTCAGCGGCGCGGAAGGCGTTGGAGACCACTTCCGCCAGCGCGTCGGAGGCGGTCACCTCAACGGCGTATTTGGTCACCGGGCTGAACATCGCCACGGTATCCATGCTTTGATGGACCAGCTTGGCCTTGTCCGCGCGCTTAACCGCGCCGCCCAGCGCCACCACCGGATCGCCTTCGCTGTTCGCGGTGGCCATGCCGGTAATCAGATTCGAACAGCCCGGGCCGGAGGTGACCAGCGCGACGCCCGCTTTACCGGTCAGGCGGCCGACGGCTGCGGCCATAAACGCGGCGTTAGCTTCATGGCGTACGGGAATAATCCGGATGCTGGAGTCGAGCAGCGAATCGAAGACTTTATCTATTTTAGCGCCGGGGATACCGAAGACCTGGCGTACACCCTGGGCCTCAAGTTGACTGACTACCATATCCGCGCCGTGCGCCCACTGGCGTTCGTGACGTTGATTGTCCATATGAAGCTCCTTAGTTTTCTACCGCGCGAATGGCGGCGTCGAGATTGTCAGGATGCAAATCGGCCTGAAGAAAAGCGCTGTCGGCCGGGAGGTCAATCAGCAGCTTGTGGATCTCGCCGAAGGTCAGCACGCCGCTATCGAGCTGGTAATCCAGCAGATGGCCGCCGCCCTGGCGATCGTCGGTGATGAAATGCTCGTGATAGCCAGCGACGTTAATCCCCTGCATATGCTGCGGGGTGCGAAAACCGACCAGTATCCCTTTACGCTGGTTGAAGCGGAATACCGGCTGGTCGTCGAGAACATCGGTCATCGCCCGGTAGGGCGGGGTCTGACGGGGCACGGTCCGGGTATGGGCGTGGCGAAAATGGCCGTCGATATGCAGGGCGCAGAACAGATTGTCGGAGGGGATCTGCTGGTCGATTATCTCGTGCAACTGCTGGCGGTTTACCGGATGGTCAAAGCTGACGCGGTACTGCGGCCGAAACCAGGTCATCACCGCGAACGGCGTTTTTTGCTCCGGGCGGGCTTTGCGTGCGCTGCCGTCGGCGCGCAGCTGATAGACTTCGCTGCTGAAGGCGATCAGCTCGCCGTCAAGTTCATTAAAGGTTCCGAGACCGAAGTCGCCGTGGGTGAGCAGGTCAGCGATGGTGGTATTGCCCTCATAGACGCCGCTCAGGAGCGCGCTCATCAAAGAGGTCTGATAGATAACGCTATCAGGATGGCTGGCAGAAAAACCGCGTATGGTTTCGCACAGGCTCTGCTGGCAGGTGCATGCCGAAGGATGGGTCATCAGATACTTCCTCGTTCAACACAGATAAGAAAGATTAAATAATTGTTGACCCGATTCAGCTCTCAGTTCCAATATAGAAAACATGCTGGTTTGAGACGTTTTTGATATGGAACTTCGTTATCTACGCTATTTTGTCGCCGTGGCCGAGGCGCGGAATTTCACCCGCGCCGCCCGGGAACTCGGTATTTCTCAACCGCCATTAAGTCAGCAGATTCAGCGGCTTGAGCGAGAAATCGGCACACCGCTGTTGCGTCGTCTGACGCGGGGAATCGAGCTGACGGAAGCGGGGGAATCGTTTTATGAAGATGCCTGCCAGATCCTGGCTCTTAGCGACGCGGCGCTGGAAAAGACCAAAGGCATCGCCCGCGGGATGAACGGAAGCCTGGCGTTAGGCATCACCAGTTCTAATGCTTTTCATCCGCAGATTTTCGCGCTGCTGCGCCAGTTTCAGCTCCGCTATCCGGCGGTCAGCCTGCGCCAGGTCGAGGGCAATATGGCGGCGCTGATGAGCGCGCTGGGGGACGGGGAGCTGGATATTGCCTTTGTGCGTCTGCCGTGCGAAAGCAGCAAAGCGTTTAACCTGCGGATTATCGATGTGGAGCCGATGGTTATCGCCCTTCACCGCGACCACCCGCTTGCCGGTGAGGCCATGCTGACGCTGGTACAGTTGCGGGAGAGCGCGCCGATTCTGTTTCCGCGCGAGGTGGCTCCGGGGCTGTATGAGCAGGTATTTAATAGCTGTTTGCGCGCCGGTATCGATATGCGCCAGGCGAGGCAATCTTCGCAACTCTCCTCCTCCTTAAGCATGGTCGCCGCCGGATTTGGTTTTGCGCTGGTGCCGCAGTCGATGTCCTGTATTCAACACCCTGACGTCATCTATCACCCGCTGGCGGGGACGCCGGTGACGACGGATATTGCGATTGCCTGGCGGCGATTCGAACGTTCGCGAACGGTAAAACGTTTCCTGGAGATGTTTTAGCTGCCCCGGTCTGCTCTCGAGGCCGTCATCCGCGGTCGGGCGCGGCTATGCAAGGTAGACGTTAGCCGCCGTCGGACCGCGCAGGCCGTTGACCCGGCGAAATTCAACGCGAATACCTGGGATAATGTTTTCTGATTCACCTGGGGATAAGGCGGAAATATGGACCTGAACGTCTTTACGACCATCGGAGGGAATAATAAGGCCTTTGCCGGTTTTATTATCAAACGCTTTGACAATGCCTGTCATTTTTTGCAACAAATAAAATCCTTGTAAAAATAAGTACCGTCGCACTATACCTTAATCGGACAATAAAGCTATCGATTTTATTTTTTATCGGAGCACTCTTACCGCCGGAAAAATAAACCTTGCTAATAAATATATCCTGTGCATTAATAGTCTGGTCGGTTTGTCAGACAGAAAAAAGTTCATCAAAGCAGTTCACTAAAGCCGTTCTCATATCCAGGCGTTATCGCTGATATCTCTTTCCTTGAGTCCCTTCATTAAGTGTTAAGTTGATTGCGTGCGCAAACCCGTTTGGCGATTAAGGACGCATACAAAGGAATATTGAATGTCGAATAAAATGACTGGTTTAGTCAAATGGTTTAACGCAGATAAAGGCTTCGGCTTCATTACGCCGGCCGACGGCGGCAAGGATATTTTCGTCCACTTTTCTGCGATTCAAAACGAAGATTTCCGCGCCCTGTTTGAAGGGCAGAAGGTCGAGTTTGTGGTCGGCAGTGGCGCGAAAGGCCCGGCGGCGACAAACGTTTCCATCGTAGGATAAGTATGCTGAACGTGGGTGACCGGCGCTAGCGAAGATGGCAGTAGCCTGAGTAGACCGCTTCACCCAAATAACAGGCAGCATAAATTTAAAACCCGCCAGCGTGCGGGTTTTCTGTTTGCCAGAAAATAATGGCCGATGGCGTCATTCATTCAGTGCGATAAGAATAATTTAATCAGCGTCTGGCATCAGGCGATTAAGCCGCATTTTTTGCTGTGGTCTGGAAAAGTTTGTGGCAATAGGGGCAAATGAGCCGGGAGCCTTTTTGTACTCGGCTGAAGCTATGTTCGGAATCCTGGGAGCAATGAGGGCAGGTACATTTTACAAGATAATTACGGCGGTTTTTGCTATCTTTCCGGTCTGACATAGGATTTCCTGGCTGATTTAATGGCCTGAAACCATACAGCATTATTAAATAAATAGCCCGCACTCATTGTCTTTTGGCGAAAATAAACCGGCGGCAGGGAGATATTTCGCTGGAGAAAATGCGGTGCGCCGGGCGCTGCTCAGAAGGCGCGGGGGCCTCCTGAGCAGGTGGGCGGTTATTGCGCGACCCAGCCGCCGTCGATGTTCCATGCCGCGCCGCGCACCTGGGCGGCGCCTTCGCTACAGAGAAACAGCGCCAGCTCCCCCAGCTGTTGCGGGGTGACAAACTCGCCGGAGGGCTGCTTTTCCGCCAGCAGCTGTTCGCGGGCCTGCTGCGGATCGCTACCTTCAGCGATACGTTTATCGATCTGCTGCTGAACCAGCGGGGTTAACACCCAGCCGGGGCAAATCGCATTACAGGTCACGCCGGTGCTGGCGGTCTCCAGCGCCAGCGTTTTGGTCAGACCGACCACGCCGTGTTTGGCGGCCACGTAGGCCGACTTCTCCTTCGAAGCCACCAGGCCGTGAACCGACGCAATATTAATGATTCGCCCCCAGTTACGCGCCCGCATCCCGGGGAGCGCCAGACGACTGGTGTGAAAGACGCTGGAGAGATTGATGGCAATGATATCGTTCCATTTCTCTACGGCGAAATGCTCCACCGGCGCCACGTGCTGGATCCCGGCGTTATTAATCACAATATCCACGCCGCCAAATTGCGCCTCGGCGTAGGCCATCATCGCCTCAATTTGCTGCACATCGCGCAGGTCGGCAGCGTGGTAGCCCGGCGTTTTGCCGACCTGCGCCACTTCCGCGCGCGCGGATGCGCTATCGCCAAAGCCGTTGAGAATCAGCTGCGCGCCGGATTTTGCCAGCACCTTCGCGATCCCTAAACCGATACCGCTGGTTGAGCCGGTGACCAGCGCCACCTTTGCGTTCAGATTCATGGTATTTTCCTTCGTGATGCCGGTTATATTGCCGCATTAGACAATACCGGTTAAATAGAAGACGGCAATGACAAACAGAACCGCCAGACTTTTAATCAGGGTAATGGCAAAAATGCCGCCGTAGGCCTGACGATGGCTGAGGCCGGTGATCGCCAGCAGGGTAATGACCGCGCCATTATGCGGCAACGTATCCATGCCGCCGCTGGCCATCGAGGCCACGCGATGCAGCACCTCCAGCGGAATATCGGCGGCGTGGGCGGCGGCGATAAAGGTCTCCGACATCGCCGCCAGCGCAATGCTCATCCCGCCGGATGCGGAGCCGGTAATCCCCGCCAGCACCGTCACGCTGATGGCTTCATTCAGCAGCGGGTTGGGAATCGCCGTCAGCGCCTTTGATAACACCAGAAAACCGGGCAGCGCGGCAATGACGGCGCCAAAACCATATTCCGACGCCGTATTCATCGCCGCGAGAATGGCGCCGCTGACGGCGGTGCGGCTGCCTTCCGCCAGACGTCCGCGAATATTGCGAAAGCCGAACACCAGCACCACGACAATGCCAGCCAACAGCGCCGCTTCCACGGCCCAGATAGCGGTGATTTTGCCCACTTCGGTGACGACCGGTTTCGCCAGTCCCGGTAGAACCAGCTCGTGGGTGGCGCCGTACCACCGCGGGATCCAACGGGTAAACAGCAGGTTCAGCACTCCCACCAGCAGCAGCGGGGCAATGGCAATCAGCGGATGGGGAAGGTTGAGGTTATCCGGCGTATCCGGCTCGTTTTGCAAATCCGTGCCGTAACCTTCTCCCGCCTGCTGGGCTTTACGGCGTTGACGCTCCAGCCATAGCAGGCCAAAGGTGATGATAAACAGCGAACCGATCAAGCCAAGCCAGGGGGCCGCCCAGGCGTTGGTGCCGAAGAAACTGGTGGGGATAATGTTCTGGATCTGCGGCGTGCCGGGCAGGGCATCCATGGTGAATGAAAATGCGCCGAGCGCGACGGTGGCCGGAATCAGCCGTTTGGGGATCGCGCTCTGGCGGTACAGCTCGGCGGCAAAAGGGTAGACCGCGAAGGCCACGACAAATAGCGAGACGCCGCCGTAGGTTAGCAGGGCGCAAACCAGAACGATGACCGGGATAGCGTGACGTCGGCCGAGGATCTGAATGGCGGCGGCGACGATGGCGCGCGAGAATCCCGACAGCTCGATCAGTTTGCCGAACACCGCGCCCAGCAGAAATACCGGGAAGTAGAGCTTTACAAACCCGACCATTTTTTCCATAAACAGACCGGTAAAGGTCGGTCCGACCGCGCCGGGGTCGGTGAGCAGCACTGCGCCGAGGGCGGCGATAGGGGCAAAGAGGATAACGCTATAACCTCGATAGGCTGCCAGCATCAGTAACGCCAGCGCGGCCAGGGCGATCAAAACACTCATCACGACACCTCACTCTCATTGTTATTGGCTACAGTTCGAGAAGCTACGGTTTCAGGGCATAGCGCAGGAGGTGCTGCCGACGCGACTGGATACGCTCCAGCCGGGCATTATCCCAGCGATAAAAGCCTTGTCCGCTGCGCGCGCCGGTCTCGCCTCTGGCGACCTTTTCCGCCACCAGTTCCATCATTTGCGCGCCGCAGGCCAGCTCCGGCAGCAGGTGCTGACAAATATCCTGCACCGTCGCCAGCCCGGTCATATCGGCTGCCTCCAGCGGGCCGACCATCGCGTAGCGGCGGCCGAGGGAGGCGCGCATCACCCGATCCACCACTTCCGGCGAGGCGATACCGCTGTGGACGATATGCAGCGCCTCGCGCAGCAGAGCGAACTGCAGGCGGTTGCCGACAAACCCCGGTGCCGCCCGCTGAAGCACCACCGCTTCCAGCGCCGCGGTGGTGAAAAAGTCGCTCACCAGGGCGGGGAGTTCCGCTCGCGTGGCGCTGCCGGGCACCACTTCCACCAGCGGAATAAAGTGCGGCGGGTGCCAGAAGTGGGCGATCAGGAGCCGCTGCGGATGGACCATGCCCTCGGCAAGGCTATCCGGCGGCAGGCCGCTGGTGTTGCTGGCAATAATCGCATCGTCGGCAATCAGCGTTTCCAGCTGAGCGTACAGCGCATGTTTGAGCGCTAAACGTTCGGGAATCGCCTCAATCAGCAGCGTAGAGTCCGCCAGATCGCTAAGGCTGGCGGTCCCGACTAAGCGCGCCACAACCTCCTGCTGGTGGGCGGCGTCAAATTGTCCGCTCTCGTGCAGCTCATGCAAAATAGCGGCGGCAACGGCGGGCACTTCCGCCAGACGCGTCGGGTCGGTGTCATACAGTCGTACCCGGTGGCCGTGGCGAGCAAAGTGGCAGGCGATACCGATACCCATCAGTCCGGCGCCCAGTACCGCCAGCGTTGGTTTATACATAGTGACTCCTGTTAGCGTGCGATCGTCATAGCGATACCCTGCCCACCGCCCACGCAGAGGGTGGCAAGCCCTTTGCTGACGCCCCGGCGCTGCATTTCATGCAGCAGGGTGACGAGGATCCGGCAGCCGGAGGCGCCGATAGGGTGGCCTAGCGCAATGGCGCCGCCGTTGACGTTGACTTTACTGCTCTCCCAGCCCAGAGACTGGCCAACCGCCAGCGCCTGCACGGCAAAAGCCTCGTTAGCCTCAATTAAATCCACCTCGTCCAGCTGCCATCCGGCCCGCGCCAGCGCCATCTCGCAGGCGCTGACGGGGCCAATACCCATCACCGCCGGATCGACCCCCGCCACGGCGGCGCTGACAATGCGGCCCAGGACCGGCAGTCCCAGCTCCCGGGCTTTGTCGGCGCTCATCAGGAGCACCGCCGCCGCGCCGTCGTTGAGCGAAGAGGCGTTGCCGGCGGTGACGCTGCCGTTTTCCTTGCGGAACGCCGGGCGCAGTTGCGCCAGCTGCGCTGGCGTGGTGGCCGGACGGGGCTGTTCATCGTCGCTAATGGTCTGCGGCGGCTGCTTGCCCTGCCTGACGACGATCGGTACGATCTCTTGCGTAAAACGGCCCGCTTCGATAGCCGCCGCCGCTTTCTGCTGTGAACCGGCGGCAAAGGCATCCTGCTGCTGGCGATCGATGGCATAGCGGTCGGCGAGGTTTTCTGCCGTCACCCCCATGTGATAGTCGTTGAAAGCGTCCCACAGGCCGTCCTGAATCATACTGTCCTGCATGCTGCTGTGGCCGACGCGCAGTCCGGCGCGGGCGCCGTCAATCAGATAGGGGGCATTGCTCATGCTCTCCTGACCGCCGGCGATGACCACCTCGGCGTCGCCGCTACGGATCGCCTGAACCGCTTGCTGCACGGCTTTCAGCCCGGAGCCACACACCAGATTCACCGTCACCGCCGGGCAACTGACCGGCAGGCCGGCGCGCAAGGCGGTCTGACGCGCCGGATTCTGTCCGCAGCCAGCGGTTAAAACCTGGCCGAAAATCAGCTCGTCGACTTGCGTTGCCGGCAGCGAGCAGCGTGCCAGCAGGCCGCGCACGACCTCGGCGCCGAGGTCAACGGCGGAAAGCGCCGAGAATACGCCGCGAAAGCTGCCGATAGGCGTTCTGACCGCGCCGACAATCACCACTTCTTTCATGTTGCCTCCTCAGTTGAAACGCATTTCGCAGACGTCGTCCGGAACAATCAGGCGTCCGGCGGTTTTGCGCCTGATTTCGTCGAGGGTGACGCCCGGTGCGTATTCGCGCAGGACGAAAGTGCCGTCGCGTATCTCCAGCAGGGCGAGGTCGGTCAGCACCCGCTGGATACAGCCGACGCCGGTCAACGGCAAGGTACAGCGCGGCAGGAGTTTGGATTCGCCGTTTTTCGCGGCGTGGGTCATCACCACGATGATATTTTGCGCCCCGGCCACCAGATCCATGGCCCCGCCCATGCCTTTCACCATTTTCCCCGGGATCATCCACGAGGCGATATTGCCCTCAACGTCAACTTCAAAGGCGCCGAGAACCGTCAGATCGACATGACCGCCGCGGATCATTGCGAAGGATTGCGCCGAGTCGAAAATCGCCGCGCCGGTCCGGGCGGTGACCGTCTGTTTCCCGGCGTTGATCATATCGGCGTCGAGTTCCGCCTCGTGCGGGAAACCGCCCATGCCGAGCAGGCCGTTTTCGGATTGCAGCATGACGTCAATGCCTGCCGGGATGTAGTTGGCCACCAGCGTCGGGATGCCTATCCCGAGATTGACGTAGTCGCCATCGCGCAGCTCCCGGGCGACGCGGATGGCCATTTGTTCGCGAGTCAGCATAATCAGCGGCTCCCTGCGCGCAGCGTGCGCTGTTCAATGCGTTTCTCGAACTGGCCGACGATCAGCCGGTCGACGTAGATGCCGGGGGTATGGATTGAAGAGGGCGCAAGTTCGCCCGGCGGGACTATCTCTTCCACCTCGACCACCGTAATGCGACCGGCGGCGGCCATTAGCGGATTAAAATTTTGCGCCGTATGACGATAGATTACGTTGCCGTACCAGTCCGCCTTCCAGCCTTTGACGAGGGCGAAGTCGCCGGTGATGGCCTCTTCGAGGATGTAGTGCTTACCGGAAAACTGGCGCACCTCTTTGCCTTCCGCGACCGGCGTACCGTAGCCGGTCGCGGTGTAAAAACCGGGGATGCCCGCGCCGCCGGCGCGAATTTTTTCCGCCAGCGTGCCTTGCGGCGTAAGCTCCACCTGCAGTTCGCCGCTGAGCGCCTGCTGTTCAAAGAGGGCGTTTTCGCCGACATAAGAGGCCACCACTTTGCGTACCTGCCGCGTTTGCAGCAGGATGCCGAGGCCGAAACCGTCGACGCCGCAGTTATTGGATACCACCGTCAGCCCCTGCACGTTCCGGCGTTTGACCTCGGCAATCAAATTTTCGGGAATGCCGCACAGGCCAAAACCGCCGGCCAGCACGGTCATACCGTCCGTTAATCCTTCCAGCGCCGCTTCGTAGCTGGCGACGCGCTTATCCAGTCCTGCCATGTTTCACCTCCGCTGGCTTGCGATGGGGCTATCATTGGCGGCGCAGACTGATTTGTTAATTTTGAATTTGTGACCTACTCATTGGGTTTTTTTATTAATTTATTGTTAACTAAATTTTTTCAATTAGTTAACGGGGTGAAAAATGAGAATGAGTGTCAAACAGTTACGCGCGTTTTTAGCGGTAGCTCACACTCTGAATTTTGCCCACGCCAGTGAGCGGCTGAATATTTCGCAGCCAGCCCTCAGCCTGACCATCAAAGGACTGGAGGAAGGGCTCGGCGGCGCATTGCTGCAACGCAGCACCCGCCGGGTGACGCTGACTCAGGAGGGGGAAATCTTTTTACCGATGGCCCGCCAGCTGCTGGCTGACTGGGATAACGTCGAAGAGGCGATGCGCCAGAGCTTTACCTTGCAGCGCGGCAAAATCTCAATCGCCGCCATGCCCTCGTTTGCGGCAAACGTCCTGCCCGAAGTGTTGAAAGCCTTTCGCGATCGCTATGCCGGGATTAACGTCACCGTTCACGATGTGATAAACGAGCAGGTGATAGAAATGGTGCGTGAAGGGCGGGTGGAGATGGGGATCGCCTTTGAACCGGCGCCGACCAATAATCTGCTGTTTACCCCGCTGGGCGTTGACCGCTTTATCGCGATTGTGCCGAAATCATCGCCCCTGGCCGGCAAGCCGCGTCTTTGCTGGCGCGAGCTGCTGACGCTGGATTTTATTACGCTGCAGCGGCCTTCAGCGGTCCGCCTGATGCTGGAAGAGGAGCTGGCGCGCAGCGGCCGTCAGCTGGATGTCGCGCTGGAGAGTCACCAGCTGGTGACGGTGGGCAGAATGGTGGCCAGCGGCCTCGGCGGCAGCGCCGTCCCGGCGCTCTGTCAGTCGCAGATGCAGGCGCTGGGCGCCGTATGCCTGCCGCTGGATAATCCGCCGATTGAGAAGTGTATCGGGGTTATCCATGCCGGTCATCTGCAGTTGTCGAAGGCGGCGCAGGCGTTGCTGGGCACGCTGAAAGGGGCGCTTGCGGCTTGAGTGACGGGCGAGAATAAAAAAACCGGCGTGGTTAGCCGGTTCAGGAATCAGATTTTGCAGGCGTCGCCGCAATCATCATCGGCAACGATCGCTTCGGCTTTTTTGTCAGCATCTTCAAGGCGTTCAGCATTGCGCTCTTGCGCCTCTTCCAGACCGCTGAAGACCAGATTGTCGAGATCAATTTCCATGAGTTACCCACTTTCGTTCAGTTTTGACGGTGGTCAGTATAGGGCAAAACCACGGCAGGATGAACCCTCGGCGCCCCGTTACCGCACAGAGCGATAATGCCGACGCCGGGCGGCCCGATGGCGACGGCCTGGAGCTGTCCTGCTTTGCCGCGACGCAGGACAACGACCTCAGTCGCAGGGCCTCGCGGTTTAGCCGGAGGCGACCACCTCATGGCAGGCCACATAGTGACCGTCGGCTATCTCACGCAGGGCGGGGATGTCGCGGCGACAGCGGTCGTTGGCCTGGGGACAGCGGGAGGAAAAACGGCAGCCGGGCGGTGGATTCGACGGATCGGGAAGCTCGCCTTGTACGACCGCGACGGGTTCTGCGTGCGGGTCGAGCGTCGGTACCGCGGCCAGCAGCGCCTGGGTGTAGGGGTGGCGCGGCTGGGCAAACAGCGCATCGCGGCTGGCGGTCTCCACCAGCTGTCCGAGATACATCACCGCCACGTCATCGCACAGATGTTCCACTACGCCAAGGTCATGGGAGATAAACAAAAAGGTGACGCCGAAATCGTCGCGCAGATCGGAAAACAGATTGATGATCTGCGCCTGAATAGAGACATCCAGCGCCGAGATCGGCTCGTCGGCAATGATAAAGTCCGGATTGAGAATCAGCGCACGGGCGATACCGATCCGCTGACGCTGACCGCCTGAGAACTCATGGGGAAAGCGGTTGTAGTGCTGGGGCGCGAGGCCGCAGATCTGCATCACCGCAATCACCTTGTCATACAGTTCCGCCCGGCTGCACAGCTTATGCTGCAACATGGCTTCGCCGATCGCCTCGCCGATGCGGATCCGCGGGTTAAGCGAACTGTAGGGGTCCTGAAACACCAGCTGGATTTTGGGCCGCAGCGCCTGCATCTCCCGCGAGGAGAGGGCGGAGAGCTCCCGCCCCCGGTATTTCACGCTACCGGCGGTTTTCTCATACAGTCCGAGCAGCGTGCGGCCCACGGTGGTTTTCCCGCTGCCGGATTCGCCCACCAGGCCGAAAATGGTCCCCTGGCGAATGCGAAAGCTGACGCCGTCCACCGCCCGCAGTTGCCCGGTTTGCTGGCCAAAGAGCCCGTCGCGCAGCGGAAAGTGTTTTTTTAATCCTTCGACTTCAATGACATATTCATTGTTTTCCGTATTCATACAACCGGCCTCGCGGATAGGGTGTGAAAGCAGGCGACCTGCCGCGTTGTTCCCCGCAGCGGGGGGAGACTCTGGCGGCAGTCGGCGTTGGCCCGCTCGCAGCGGTCGGCAAAGGCGCAGCCGGGCGGCAGGGCGGCGAGATCCGGCACCTGCCCGGGAATGGAGTACAGGCGGCGGCGTCGCTCGCCGGGCAGCGGGCGTGAGGCGATCAGCCCCTGGGTATAGGGATGCTGCGGGTGGCGCAAGATCTCGGCCGTCGGGCCTGTTTCGACCACCCGTCCGGCGTACATTACCACCACCTGTTGCGCCATTTGCGCAATGACCCCCAGATCGTGGGTGATCAGCATCATCGCCATCCGCCTGGCCTGCGCCCGATCGCGCAGCAGGCGCAGGATTTGCGCCTGAACGGTGACATCCAGCGCGGTGGTCGGTTCATCGGCGATCAGCAGCTGCGGCTGGCAGCTCAGCGCCATGGCAATCATCACGCGCTGTAGCATGCCGCCGGAGAGCTGGTGCGGGTAGCTGCTCATCAGGCTATCCGCACGGGCCAGCCCCACTTCGCTTATCAGGCGGGTGGCGTGGCGCCAGGCGGCTTTGGGGGTCTCGCCACGGTGGCGAATCAGCGGCTCGCACAGCTGCTCGCCGATGGTCAGCACCGGGTTCAGCGCGGTCATCGGTTCCTGAAAGATCATCGCCAGCTGGTTGCCGCGCAGGTCGGCCATGTTGTTGGCCTGCAGACGCAGCAGGTCCTGGCCGTGAAAGAGGATTTCGCCGCTATCAATACGCGCGGCCTGGGGCGGCAGCAGGCCCATTAAGGCCATGGCGGTGACGCTTTTTCCGCAGCCGGATTCGCCGACCACGCCGACGGTCTGGCCGGCGTGAATAGCGAATGACACCTCCTGTACCGCCCGCACGCGCTGTTTTTCGCTGGCGAAGGAGACCGAGAGTTGTCGGAAGGTGATTAACGGGGCGCTCATTTCAGCCTCTGTTTCATTTTCGGATCCATCGCATCGCGCAGGCCGTCGCCCAGCACGTTAATGGCAATGACGGTGATAAAAATGGCGATACCCGGCGGCATCCACAGCCACGGGCGGCGCTGGAAGTCGATCAGGCTGTTGGCGGCGTCCATCATATTGCCCCAGGAGGGCGTGGGCGGTACCACCCCCAGTCCAAGGTAGCTGAGCGCCGATTCGCTGAGAATGGCATTCGCCACCGCCATGGTGGCCATGACCACCAGAATCGGAATGGTATTAGGCAGCAGATGACCAAACAGACGACGGCGGGCGGAGAGGCCCAGCACTCGGGTTGCCAGCATGAAGTCGCGCTCGCGCAGCGACAGGCATTGACCCCGCACCAGCCGCGCCAGTTTTGGCCACTCCAGCAGGCTGAGCATCACCACCACCATGTAGACCCGGGCGTCCGGGGAAAAATCGAGCTCGGATAACATCGCCCCGGCGACGATCAGCAGCGGCAGGCCGGGAATGGTCATCACCAGGTCCGCCAGGCGCATGATCAGCTTATCGGTCAGGCCGCCGGCATAGCCGGAGACGGCGCCGAGCAGATAGCCCAGCGCCACCGACAGCAGCATGGTGAGCAGGCCAATAATCAACGAAATGCGTCCGGCCATCAGCAGGCGGGTGTAGACATCGCGGCCGAGAAAGTCGGTGCCCAGCCAGTGCTCCGCGCCGGGCGGCTTGTTAATCATCAGGACATCGGTGGCATCATCTTTCCACGGCGACCACAGTGGCCCCAGCACGCACCAGGCGGCCATCACCGCCAGCAGCAGCAGGCAAAACATAGCCAGCCGGTTGCGCTTCAGCGACCGCCATGCCTGGCGCCACGGTGATGGGGTGATCATCGCGAGCGCCGGAATCTCCGCCTTGCGCAGGCGACGTTGTGTTGAAAACAGCGTGCTAAACATGATTTATGACCTCACGCGAATTCGCGGGTCGGCCCACGCGTAGAGAATATCGGCTATCAGGTTGCCCAGTATAGTGAGCGCCGCCAGAAACAGGGTAAACCCCATCAGTACCGGATAATCGCGGGCGGCCAGCGAGTCGATATGAATATGTCCGGCCCCGGGCCAGTTAAAGACCTTTTCCGTGATGATGGCGCCGGAAAACAGTCCCGGCAGCTCGAAGCCGAGCAGGGTGATAATAGGCAGCAGCGCATTACGCAGCGCGTGCTTGAAGATCACCGTCCGTTCGCGCAGCCCTTTGGCGCGGGCGGTACGAATAAAGTCCATTCTGATCACGTCGAGCATGCTGGCGCGGAAGTAGCGCGTCAGGCTGCCGGCCTGCAGCATCACCAGCGCCAGAACCGGCAGCACCAGGTGCGCGGCCACCTGCAGGATATAGTCCCAGCCGCGATCATCGCTGCCGGTGTTGGTCATCCCGCCCACCGGCAGCCAGCGTAGATCCACGGCGAACCACTTAATCAGCAGCAGACAGAGAAAAAAGGTCGGAAAGGACATCGCGGCAAAGACCGCCACGCTCACCAGGTGGTCAAATAGCGAGTTGGGCTTCATGGCAGAGACGATGCCCACCGTCAGGCCGATACCCCAGTAAAAAACCAGCGCAATGCTTGCCAGCAGGAACGAGTTCCAGATGTACTGGTTGAGCAACTGGCTGACCGGAATCTGGTATTGCAGCGAGAAGCCCAGATCGCCTCGTAGCAGCTGGCCGAGCCAGCGCAGATAGCGGGTCAACAGCGGCTGGTCGAGGCCATAGATGGCTTTGAGTTCGGCGGCGCGCGCGGCGGTGAGGGTAATATTGCCGTCGATAAAGTCGCCGGGAGTTTTGGCAAACAGCATAAAAATGATCAATGAGGCCAGCAGCAGCATCGGCAGCGTCTGTAGCAGCCGTCTCAGGATAAAATTTCTCATAACATTCTCGTATCAGCCGCCGGATTATTCCGGCGGCTGTGATGATTACCTGGCGATTTTCACATCCGGCAGGCTGCCGGTCAGGCCGTTATAAATATCCGGTTTAAAACCGGATACCCTGGCGCTGCTGGCCGAGAGAACCTGGCGATAGCCGAGAAGAATAACCGGCGGGTCTTCCGCCAGCACCTGATACAGCTGGTGGTAAATCGGCTTCCGTTTTTCGACGTCGAGCACCGCGTTGCCTTCATTAATCAGCTTATCGACCTGCGGATTGCTATAGCCTGACTCTTTGGCTTCGCTACTGTAGAAGTCCCATACGCCATCGTGCGGGTCGTTGAGCGTACTGGTGCTGAAGGAGGCCAGGTCATAGTTGCCGGCTTTGCGCTGGGCCATCAGGGCGTTGAAGTCGACCACCTGCGGTTTGAGCACGATGCCTATCTGCTGCCAGTTCTCTTTGGCAATCGGGATTAGCGCATCGTTGATCACCTTCTTACTGACCAGCAGCGTCAGCTCCAGACGTTGACCGTCTTTCACGCGGATGCCATCCGGCCCCGGTTTCCAGCCCGCTTCATCGAGCAGTTTTTTCGCCTGCGCCGGATCGTAGTGATACGGGTTGACCCCCTGCGGATTATAGGCCCAGGAGATGGGGGCGATCGGTTCAATGGCCACCTTGCCATAGCCCTGGTACACCACATCGATCAGCTTCTGGCGGTCGAGGCCGTAAATCAGCGCCTGACGCACTCTGGCATCCTTCAGCGCCGGACGACGGAGGTTAAATTCCACCTGGCTGTAATCGCTGGAGCCGTAGAGGTTGATATTGGCGAAGCCGAGCATTCTCAGCTGTTCGATATCGTCCGGGCGTGCGGTAAAGGCGTCGTAGTCGGTTTCACCGGTCTGAAACAGCTGGAAGTTGGTCGACGGGTTGGTGACGCGGTAAATAAAACGCGGTGTCGGCGGCGTGCCGCGGTAGAAGTGGCTGTTGGCGTGGAAACGAATCTCCTGGCCCGGAATATATTTGTCATAGACGTAAGGACCGTTGCCCAACGGTTTTCCGTGCAGGGTGCGGAGATAGTCGAGATTGCCGCGTTGATATTCCTTGCCATAATACGCTCTGGAGAGTACCGGACCGCCAATTTTTGCCAGCGTTGTGGCGCCAGGTTGCGTGGTGGTGACCTGCAGGGTAAGCGGGTCGATGACCTTCAGACCGCTGACGCTGTCGGCTTTGCCGGCTTTATATTCGGCGCCGCCGGCAATGTTGGCGAGGGTAATATCGGTATCGCCGTCATACTTCGGATCCAGCAGCACGGTCAGGGTAAAGGCGACATCTTCCGCGGTGAGCGGCGAGCCGTCGCTGAAGGTCAGATTCGGCCGCAGCTTGATGGTATACACCTTGTTATCGGCGCTGACCTGCCAGCTTTCGGCAAGTCCTGGGACCAGGTTGCCGTGGCTGTCCCAGTCAATCAGGCGCGAAAAGATGACGTTGGTGACGTTTTCATCCCAGCCGTTAACGAAGAAGTAGGGGTTAAAGATGCCCTGCGGCTCGGAAATCCCGGCGACGATAGTGTCTTTACGCAGTTTGGCGGCCGCCGGGATCTGGCTGGCGTCGGTGGCCGGGGTGATGCCTTGCTGCAAAATGTCGTCCGCGCTGGCAACAGAAGAAAATGCCAGCGTGCCGCCGATTAACGCGATGCTGAGAGCGCGTGCGAATCGCGTTTGTTTAGTTTTTAATCCGTGCAGTAATCTGGACAAAAGTGCTCCTTCATCAAATGATTGCGCTGAAATTTACAATTCATGACGAAAGATAAGAGGCGTACCACGGCCTGTCTAACAACGAAAACATATGATCTATAGCGAATCGGCATTAGCAATAATCTGGCAATAAAATGCCAGATTTTGCTTAAGAGGCAGAGTTTTTCACCGTCGGCTCTGTGCCGAGGGTCAGCCGGTCCGCGACCCAGCCGTGCTGGCCCAGCGCGCGGTCATCCAGCGGCCGGGACAGGCGGATGCGCAGCTGCCCGATGACTCGCCCCTGGATCTGCTCGCAGTTGCCGTACAGCAGGCGCGCGCCGTCGCCGAGCAAGGCGGCGATATGGTGTAAATCCGGCTCACCGCCGCTGCTGCCGTCGAAGTGCAGGGTCACCAGCTGCGAGCCGTCCACCGACGACAGATTTTCGCCGGGGCGAGCGTGATGCAGCGTACTGGTCATGCTGCGCGTCACTTCGTGCTGAGGGTTGCCAAACGCCCGCCACACCTCGCCCTGTTCGATAATGTGCCCGCACTCCAGCACCGCCACCCGATCGCAGAGCGTGCGGATAACCTCCATTTCATGGGTGATGAGAACGATCGTCAAACCCAGGCGCTGGTTAATCTCTTTCAACAGCTTCAGTACCGAGAGGGTGTTTTCCGGGTCAAGCGCCGAGGTCGCTTCGTCGCACAGTAGAATTTCCGGCTGGGTTACCAGCGCGCGCGATCCCGGTGCGCTGTTTTTGCCCGCCGGAGAGCTTTGCCGGCCAGCTATCGCGCAGGGCGCTGAGACCGACCAGTTCCAGCATCTCATCGACCCGGCGCTGCCTTTCGGCCCGCGGAACGCCGGCCATCTTGAGCGGCAGCTCGACGTTTTGCGCCACCGTTTTGGTCGACATCAGGTTGAAGTGTTGAAAGATCATCGCCACCCGGCGGCGCAGGTCGCGCATCTGGCTGCGTGAATAGAGCAATGTCCGTTCGCCGTGAATGGTGATTTCGCCGCTGTCGGCGTTTTCGAGGCGATTAAACAGGCGCAGCAGCGTCGATTTCCCGGCGCCGCTGCGGCCGATAATGCCGAAAATCTCGCCCTGATAGAGCGTCAGGTTAATGTTCTGCAACGCCTGAACGCCGTTGGGGTAGGCTTTGCTGATTGCGTTTAACTGTATATGCGGTACGGCACGAGGGTTGTGGGTCACGATAGTTTGCTCCGTCAGCCTTAAAAAACCGGCGGCCTCGCCGCCGGATACGCTCCGCTTCTCAGAAGCCCGGGACGATTTTGCCCTTGTAGCGGGTCAGAATAAAATTGCGTACCGCGTCGGAGTGCAGCGCTTTCGCCAGCTTCTGGATCCCCGGATCGTTGAGGTTATCGGGACGGGCCACCAGATACTCGACGTACAGATCGCTGCCTTTTTCCACCAGCAGGGCTTTATCGGTATCGATCCCTGCTTCCAGCGCATAGTTGGCGAATATAAACGCCAGATCGACCTGATTCACCGCCCGCGCCAGCATGGCGCCTTCCAGCTCGCGAATTTTAAAATGATGCGGGTTGGCGACGATATCTTTGGTTGCCGACTGCGGATCTTTCGGGTTTTTCAGCGTGATCAAACCCGCATCGCTCAGCATTACCAGCGCCCGCCCGGTGTTGACCGGGTCGTTAGGGATAGCGATGGTGGCGCCATCCGGCAGCGCTTTGATGTCGTGGTATTTGCTGGAGTAGGCGCCAAACGGTTCAATATGGACGCCCACCACCGGCACCAGATGCGTATGTCGCGTCTGGTTGTAGTTATCGAGGAATGGACGGTACTGATAGTAGTTGGCGTCGAGGTTTTTCTCCGCCAGCTGTTGGTTGGGCTGAATAAAGTCGTTAAAGACTTTGATTTTCAAATCCACGCCCTGTCTGGCCAGCTCCGGCTTGACGAACTCAAGGATTTCCGCGTGCGGTACCGGCGTGGCGCCGACGGTCAGCGTCTCGCTGGCGGCGGCAGAGGCGGAGAAGAGGGTTAGCAGTCCGGCCGCGATAAGGGTCTTGTGCACTATTTTTTTCATGGTTTTTTCCTTGGAAAGTCGCGTGTCTTCTTATTTACGGCTCACGTAACGCACAAGGCGGTCGCCGCTCATCTGTAAAACCTGTACCAGGGCAATCAGCAGCAGGACGGTGACTACCATCACGTCGGTCTGAAAGCGCTGGTAGCCAAAACGAATCGCCAGATCCCCGAGCCCGCCGCCGCCGATAACCCCGGCCATAGAGGTGTAATCCACCAGCAAAATCGCGGTGACGGTGACGGCGGCAAGCAGACCGGCGCGCGATTCGGGCAGCAGGGTGTGCCAGATCAGCTGCGCGGTATTGCCGCCCATTGACCAACTGGCCTCCACCAGACCGTGATCGACCTCGCGCAAGGCGCTTTCCACCAGCCGGGCGAAGAAGGGGGCGCAGCCCGCCACCAGCGGCGGAATGGTGCCCTCTACGCCCAGAGAGGTGCCGGTTATTAAGGTGGTGACCGGGATCATCACGATCAGCAAAATAATGAACGGCAGCGAACGCAGGACGTTGACGCAAAACGACAGCAGGCGATACAGCCGCGGGGCGTGCAGCAGTCGCGGCTGGCCGGTGAGGTAGAGGACAATCCCCAGCGGCAAGCCGAACAGCACGGTAAAGCCCAGCGAACACCCCAGCATGATTAACGTGTCGATGCCCGCCTGCGTCACATCGTTCCAGTCGATATCGGCAAAAAACTCCAGCACGGGGGCCACCTCAGTTCCAGTCGTGACGCTGCGGGCGAACGCCGTTTAAGACCCAGTTGCCGAGCAGCTGATATTTCCAGCGTACCGGGTCGTGCAGGGTGTGAACGCGCGCATTGCGCCAGTGGCGATCGAAGTGGTAGCGGTTGCTGGTCGCCCGGGTGCCGCTGAGTTCAAACAGCCGGCTGGCGGCGTCAAGGGCCACTTCGGTGGTGAACACTTTGGCCCGGGCCACGGCGATGGAGGCCTGCGCCACATGCTCCTCGCTGAGATCATGTTTGAAGCGGTCGAGGACCTTGCCCGCCTGCTCCAGCAGCGCCTCGGCGGCGGCCAGTCGGCTATCGATCTGCCCGATATGGTAGATGGTGAGCGGATCGTCGCTGGCCCGTTCGACGCCGGCATCAATCCACGGGCGGGCGAACTGGCGCACGAACGCGACCGTATCATTGAGAGCCGCGCGGGCGATCCCGGCATCAATCGCGGCGGTGGTGAGCTGGGCGAAGGGGCCGGCGAGCGTCGGCACGGCATAAGATTCCCACGTCGGGAAAAGATGGAACGGCGCGACTGCCAGGTTCTCCGCCAGGACCGTACCGCTGGCGGTATTGCGCTGACCCAGGCAGTCCCAGTCATCGAGCACCGTCAGACCGGCGCTGTCACGCGGTACGAAAGCCAGCTGCGCGCGATCGTCGGCGTCCAGCGCCAGAATGCCGAGCCAGTGGGCGTAGAGCGATCCGGTGCAATAGCCCTTGCGCCCGTTGATGTACAGACCATCACCGCGACTTTCCAGCCGGGTGCGGATATCGAGCACCGTTTTGCCGCCGGTCTCGGAGAGCGCGTTGGCAAAACGATGCCCTTGCAACACCAGGCCAAAAAAGAAGGCCTGCTGCTCTGGGCTGCCCTGCAGACGAATATCCTCAAGCAGGCAGTAGTGGTTTTGCGGGATTTGCCCGAGCGACGGATCGGCGGCGGAGATGATGGCAATCACCTGGGCGAGGGTCGCGGCGGAAACCTCGGCACCGCCCCATTGGCGCGGCACCGTAATGCCCCACAGACCGCTGTTGGAGAAGGTATCGATAATCTCTGGCGCGACCGTGCCGCTGCGATCGCGTTCTGCGGCTCCCGGTTGCAGCAGCAGGGCTATTTCGTGGGCAATGGCGATGGCTTCTTCATCGCTGCGGATGACATGGGCATCCGGCGAATGGCGGGTATAGCTGACAGGCGTTTGGCGTTCTGACATACGGATTTCTCGTGTTAACTCAATGGTTATATGCAAAAAATAGATAAATAAATAACCTATAATTCCAGCGTGTTATATGTGAATAGCAAAGCCTGTGCCAGCTCGCGACGATTTTTTAGATAATTAAAATCAATGGCTTAGGTTTTTATCTGCGCCGGTGGGCTGCTGCAAATGCAGCGACGGTGGCAGCAGGCTGTTGCATTTCCGCCAGTCTGCGGCGGGAAAATTGAATATTGCCGTCCATGACATTCCGTTAGCGGTGGCGCGATGCCTGGTCTGGAGAGGCGGATAACATCCATATTGACGGCTGTCGCTCCGACACGCGGGCGGAACGGCATGAATTTGCTCTGCCGGGAGCTTGTTGGCACGTTCAAAATCAAAACATGCATGCTGGCGGGCAGGGAAATCAGCCGTGGAGAGCGCTTTTTTTGCACGCGGTTATTTCCAGATGGACATATATGAATTAGCATATGTTTTAATGTCACGTAAGGAACCGAAAATGCCGCATCCGCTAGAAGTTTTTAAAGTCTTGTCCGACGCCACGCGCCTGACGGTCGTGATGTTGCTCAGAGAGCGAGGTGAGCTGTGCGTCTGCGATATTTGCGCGCTGACAGCGGAGTCCCAGCCCAAAATATCCCGTCATATGGCGATCCTTCGCCAGAGCGGGCTGGTTATTGACCGTCGGGAAGGGAAATGGGTGCACTACCGCTTGTCGCCGCATATGCCGGCCTGGGCGGCAGAGATCGTCGACAGCGCATGGCGATGCCTGCGGGATGAGGTGCGCGCCCGGCTGGCTGACGCGGCGCCGTCTTCCTGCTGATGACCGCTTAATATATCTGTTATTACATATTTGATGGGGTGGGGCATGCTGCTCGCAGGGACCATTTTCTTATTCACGCTGCTGCTGGTTATCTGGCAGCCGAAGGGACTCGGCATCGGCTGGAGCGCGAGCCTCGGGGCGGTGCTGGCGCTGGCGTCCGGCGTTATTCAACTGAGCGATATTCCGCTGGTGTGGAATATTGTCTGGAACGCCACGGCGGCGTTTATTGCGGTGATCGTTATCAGCCTGCTGCTGGACGAGTCGGGTTTTTTCTCCTGGGCGGCCCTGCACGTTGCCCGCTGGGGGAACGGGCGCGGGCGGATGCTGTTTAGCTGGATAATTGTGCTGGGCGCCGTCGTGGCCGCGCTGTTTGCTAACGATGGCGCGGCGCTGATTCTGACTCCCATCGTCATCGCGATGCTGTCGGCGCTGGGGTTCAGCCCGCGCGCGACGCTGGCCTTTGTGATGGCCGCCGGGTTTATTGCCGATTCCGCCAGCCTGCCGCTGGTGGTGTCGAATCTGGTCAATATTGTTTCGGCCGACTTTTTCCATCTGGGCTTCAGCACCTATGCGGCGGTTATGGTGCCGGTCGATATCGCAGCGATCCTCGCAACCCTGGCGATGCTGCATCTGGTCTTTCGCCGCGATATTCCGCCGGTCTACGATCTGGCGCTGTTGCCTGAACCGGCCAGCGCGATTAAAGACCGTCCGACGTTCCTGACCGGCTGGGTGGTGCTGGTGGCATTGCTGGCCGGCTTTTTCGTCCTCGAACCGCGGGGGATCCCGGTCAGCGCGATTGCCGCCACCGGAGCCGCGGTGCTGCTGGCGGTAGCGAAAACGGGACGGGTCATTAATACGGGCAACGTGCTGCGCGGCGCGCCGTGGCAAATCGTCGTCTTTTCGCTGGGGATGTATCTGGTTGTCTACGGTCTGCGCAATGCCGGGTTAACCGCGGCGCTCTCCGCGGTGCTGAATGTGCTGGCGGAAAACGGGCTGTGGGTGGCGACGTTCGGTACCGGGGTGCTGACGGCGTTCCTCTCGTCGCTGATGAATAATATGCCGACGGTACTGGTCGGGGCGCTGTCCATTGATGGCAGCACGGCAACCGGGGTGATCAAAGAGGCGATGATCTACGCCAACGTCATTGGCTGCGATCTGGGGCCTAAAATCACGCCCATCGGCAGCCTTGCGACGCTGCTCTGGCTGCATGTTCTGGCGCAAAAGAACAGGGCTATCTCCTGGGGCTACTATTTCCGTACCGGGATCGTTATGACCCTGCCGGTACTGCTGGTGACGCTGGCCGCACTGGCCTGGCGTCTCTCTTTTTCTCTGTCGTGAGAACCTGATATGAGCAATACCATCATTTATCACAACCCGGATTGCGGCACGTCGCGCAATACGCTGGCCATGATCCGCAACAGCGGTATTGAGCCGACGATTATCTACTATCTCGACACGCCGCCGTCGCGGGAAGAGTTAGTGGCACTGATTGCGGCGATGGGGATAACGGTGCGCGCGCTGCTGCGCAAAAACGTCGAACCCTACGCGCAGCTGGGGCTTGATGATGACACCCTTAGCGATGAACAACTGATCGCGTGTATGTTGCAGCAGCCGATCCTGATTAACCGGCCCATCGTGGTCACCCCGTTGGGCACACGCCTTTGTCGTCCGTCGGAAGTGGTGCTGGAGATCCTTACCCAGCCGCAGAAACAGCCATTTCGCAAGGAGGATGGGGAATGGGTCGTGGCGCCTTCAGACCAGCGGCAGCCATAAGGCATCCGGCCCGGAAAATCCCGCTTCAGCCTGAGTGAAAAAGCGCCTGACGTGTAGCCCATCCACAAAAGCGTGGTTGAATTTACCCGCGACCGCAATGACGCCGTTTTTCAGTTTGCCTCAGCTGAGCGCGGGGACCGCTGCGCCCGTATACAGGCGCGGCGCTTCTACCGGCACACAGAGGTAAAAGCCAGGATGGGCAAAGGTACGAGAAAACTCGAAATGATCCCGGCGATGCCAGCTCTCTTTATCGATGACATGGTCGGTGGCTACGGCACGTTCCTGCTCGAAATGGGGGGCAGGGATGACTATGCAACGATTTCTATCAGATTGCCATCCGGGTCTTTGATCACCGCTTCGTAATAGCCGTCGCCGGTCGTGCGCGGCGGAGAGACTAAAATCCCCTGTGTTTCTGCCCGCTTCGCCAGCGCATCGACCTGCTGCTCGCCGCCGACGGAGATAGCCAGGTGCGCCCAGCCGGTGTGGTTATTGTCCGGCGCGATCGTCTGCAGCCCCGGCTTGCTCATCAGCTCAATGGCGATATCTTCGCCGATTTTCACAAAATAAGATTCAAAGCCGGGATTGGTCCGGCTGCAATATTTTTCGTTAATCTGGCCGCTGAAGAAACCGCTCCAGAAACGGGCCTGTTGTTCGAGCTGACGAGTCCAGAGGGCGATATGGGCAATTTTCATTTTTACCTCTTTACTGAGTAGGTTGACAGAGCCGGGTGGATGCATGATCATGCTCTTTAATGCTCGATTAAGATGAATTAAGGAGTTGATTTGCTCGATTATGCGGCTTTCCCCCAACAACGACAAGCACTGATTTGTCAGATCCTCCAGGAAAACGGTCGGGTGGTTTGTAGCGAGCTGGCCAGCCGCTTAAACGTCTCTGAGCATACCATTCGCCGGGATCTGCATGAACTTAGCAAAGACGGGTTCTGTAAAAAGGTGTACGGCGGCGCGGTAATGAACCTGCCGGAAGCCGGGGATTACAGCGAGCGGAAAGACAAAAATGCGGCAACAAAGCTCAGAATCGCGCAGAAATGCGCAAGACTGGTGAAGCCCGGCGGCTGCATTTTTATCGATACCGGTACCACCAATCTGGCGATGGCGGAGGCGCTGCCTGCCGAACTGGCGTTAACGGTGGTGACCAATTCGCCGGAAATCGCCGCAGAGCTGCTCAAAAAGCCGCTGTATGACGTGGTGATGCTTGGCGGGCAGGTTCAGCGAGCGTCGGGCGGCTGCGTGGGGACCTCGGCGGTGGCTCAGTTGCAGGGGGTGCTGTTTGATCAGGGGTTTATCGGCGGCTGCGCGATGGCGCCGGAATCCGGCCTGACCGGGTTTGACTATGCCGATTGCGAATTTAAAAAAGCGGTGATTAAACAGTGCAGTGAAATTATCGTCGGGCTGACCTCGGATAAAATTCCGGCGGTGGCCCGTTTCGTGGTCGCGCAGAGCAGCGATATCGATGTGCTGGTGGTGGAGGAGAACATCAGTCGCGAGTATCGCGACACGTTTCGCGAGCACGATATCCGTATTTATACCGTCTGACCCGTTGCCTGCGCGATGGCTAACCCCCGTAGACTTAGCCGCTGCCGGGTATTGCTCGCCCGCCTGCCGGTAAACGATCGGCGCTGCAACCGACAGATTGCATTTGAATAACGATTCCTATTCTTTGCCGCGATGCTACACTGACAAACTGTGATCTTTGTCATACCGTAATTCATACCGAGAAAAGAGACACTGCTATGCAACATATCATTGAGGGCTTCCTCAACTTCCAGAAAGAGATCTTCCCGCAGCGTAAAGAGCTGTTCCGCAGCCTGGCCTCCAGCCAGAATCCCAAAGCGCTGTTTATCTCCTGTTCTGATAGCCGCCTGGTGCCAGAACTGGTCACCCAGCAGGAACCTGGACAGCTCTTTGTCATTCGTAACGCGGGGAATATCGTGCCCTCATTCGGGCCAGAGCCAGGCGGCGTTTCCGCGACTATCGAATATGCCGTAGTGGCGCTGGGCGTCACCGATATTGTTATTTGCGGCCACTCCAACTGCGGCGCGATGAGTGCGGTCGCGACCTGTCAGTGCCTGGATCCGATGCCGGCGGTGGCGCACTGGCTGCGCTATGCCGATGCGGCAAAAGCGGTGGTCGAAAAAGGCACCTGGAACAGTGAAATCGATAAAGTGAATGCGATGGTGCGGGAAAACGTTATCGCGCAGCTGAACAATATCAAAACTCACCCGTCGGTTGCCGTCGGTCTGCGTGATAAGGCGCTGCGCCTGCACGGCTGGGTTTATGATATTGAAAGCGGAGCCATCGGCGCGCTGGATAAGCACACCAAAACCTTCGTCTCGCTGTCCGAGAACCCGGCCGTCTACTTCGAGTGATTTCTCTCTTCAGGGCAGGGAAGCCCTGCGTAGCGGTGCTTTGGTTACTACTCGTCGCCTTGAGCTGAACCTGCCAGCGTTACAGCTCTGTCAGCGGCAAACGCCTGCGGCGGCGAGACGCCGGCCGGGAAATGGCGCCTGCTATGGCTTCAGCCATCCCGGCGCAGGCGGTAATACCTTGCACAAACGGCTGGTCATGCATTAACCACGGCAGCGCCGCAAACGCCACGCGGCCGCGGACCTCCGCAGGTTCTTGTAATGTGTAGTCATCCCCCACATCCGGGATATCGTCGCCGGTCGCCTGGATCTGTTCCCGTAACGTCGGGAAGGGCAGATCGTTGGTTTTTAGCGCTTTTTGCCCGCGCGCATCGATAAAAACATCATAGGTATCGCCGGTTTCCCGCGTGGTTATCCGCGTTTTGTCCTCTTCAATCGTCATCTGGTAAGCCTCGCCGAGGGCGACAATGCGGATGACCCCGGCTTCGCGCAGCGCCAGCAGGCGGCGGATCGATTCCGACGGAATAGCGGCGTAATTATCGATGAACACCCTCGCGAGCCCGGCGCGAAAGCGCTGGCTATCCCGTGCATCCAGATGCGGGACAATCTCCTGCACGGCCTCATGCAGCCGGAGGAGGCTATACCGCCATGCCACGGTGTATTTCTCGCGCTTGTTGCGTTCGACTTCCATAAGGTTGGCCTGCGCCCAGTGAAACGGGTCGTGTTTGCGCCGTTCAGCAAACCACGCGTCGCTGAAACTGTCGGCGTCCAGCGTCGGGAGGGCGATGCGGGCACTCCATTGCGGATCGGCGCGGGCAATCTCCTGCGCCATCAGCCGGAAGACGCGGTCAAGCAGCCCCTTCGCACCGGCGGCAATCGCCTTGTCCAGCGCGTCAGGGGTCACCACCGCCAGCGGTTCGTAGGGAATCGGGCAGTAAAAATCCGCCTCCGGCAAAATACCGGCGCGCGACATCAGGACGATATTCAGCGCTTCGCTGGCCGGATTGAGCCTGAACTGCAGCGGTCGTTCGGCGGATTCGACAAACTCGCCGTGCTGCATCACCACGGCCATCGCGGCGTCAATTCCGCTCAACGAGGTGCCCATGATACCGACTCTGCAGGCCGGGATCTGCGCATCCATCAGGCCGGACCACGGACTGGGGAAGAAGGTACGGGTGGACTCCTCCTCAGCGGGCCAGACGTGGCCTGTGGCGATGACCGCGAGATCGAAACGCTCCGCCACCGGCCCACCTTGCGCCCATAACCTGACGCCTTCTGCCGTGGCCTGCAGGTCGGTGACCTCACAGGATTCATGCACCGTCAGCGGGAAGCCCTGTTGTCTGGCCCTGGCGGTCAGGCCGATAAACTGGTCGCGAAAATACTCGCCGAGCAGGACCCGCGGAAGAAACTGGCGAACATGCAGCGAGTCATGGCTGACGCCATAGCGGGCCAGGTGCTCCTCGCTTTGCTGCTTCAGCCAGTCGATATAGCGACAGAGGATCGGTGGGATTTCAATACTGGCGATATTGGCCAGCATCATGCGCGAGTTTTCTTCGTCGCTGTATGGCATGCCGACACCGGCCTGACGCGCCTGCTCATAGACCGTCACCGCCAGCGGCTGCTGATGTTTTAACAGGGAAAACAGCGTGTAAATCCCGGTGGGACCGGCGCCGATAATCGCAATTTTCTTCATGCATAATCACCCGTGATAAACGTTCTTCCATTGCCGTTTCCCGTCTGTCGGACGGTGAAGCGGGAAAAGCGATCTCCGCCTTCGGTACGGCGGAGGGCATCGGGTTTAAGTGTGGTCGAAAATCCCGGCACTAGCCAGCCGGACGCCATTAGCTCTGCTGTTGCATCTGGCTTGCCCCCCTGGGCAATAAAAAAGGGGGCGCTGCCCCCGATGAGGGTTCCGCTTGATATCGCTCACGGCAACGGAAACTGTTGAAAGGCCGGATGGGCTTCGGCGATGTCGCGATGGGCGCGAATATCCTGGAGGCCGTTAGACTCGGCAATGGCATCGCGCTGGAGCGGCGCTCGCTGGTGCAGGGCGCTATCGACCGCGGAGAGCTGGTCCAGGTCACCGCCTGCTCTGCGCCTTATCCCTGGCCGTACTGGCTGGTCACCCCGCAGCAAAGTGAAAAGAAAGCGGAAGCGGCGGTATTCATCGCCTGGCTTAATGAAGAACTTGCGGCCTGGCGTCAGCGGGGAGATTTGCCAGCGCCGCTCTGGCAGTGTTCCGGCCATGCAACGGGCGCGCTTAACGGTCGGCGGACTGGGCAAACTCCCGCGCCAGCGCCAGAAACGCGGCCAGCCCGGCGGAGGGGGGCGTCTGCCGGGTGTCCCTGGTGATTCCAGCGCCCGCCGTGCTGGTTGGCTCCGCTTCCCCTCCAGGTTTCGCTGGCGTAACGGCCGGTTACCAAACGATAGAAAATCATGCAAAGACCCTACCTTTCAGGCGGCTAACACGTCTCAATAACGACATTTGTCATGTTTCATTTTAGTCATTTGTCGGGTTGTTGAGGGTTTAATCGCGGGCACGGTTGCCAGGGAGGCAGGATTATGCAGTTGACTACGGAGACCTTTTTATTTGTTGTTTTTGTAAGTCATTGATTTTTATTGAGAGTAATGGCAGCTTTGAAAAAAGGGTGAGATGAGTAAATTTGAAGTTTTTTATATATAAAACAAAGAAGTGAGTTGATATTATTTCAGTTCACTGCCGTACAGGCAGCTTAGAAATGCTGATATCGCATTATCAATTTTGTCTTCGAGTTCACTGCCGTACAGGCAGCTTAGAAATATAACCCGGTGGTGGCAGAGCTGGATTTTATGTTCACTGCCGTACAGGCAGCTTAGAAACTGAGACAGATCAAACATACAGCCGGTGAGATAGTTCACTGCCGTACAGGCAGCTTAGAAATTTACCCACCCCAGTAAAGCCGGGAATAGCTGGTTCACTGCCGTACAGGCAGCTTAGAAACGTCAGCTGCGGCAATCAGCGTGCCGCCGTCGGTTCACTGCCGTACAGGCAGCTTAGAAAGTACGGGCGGGTCGCCCAGAACTCGGCTGCAGGTTCACTGCCGTACAGGCAGCTTAGAAAACCAGTCTGGATAACGAACACGACCACAACGGTGTTCACTGCCGTACAGGCAGCTTAGAAAGGCTGACCCGGATCAAGCAGGTCGAGCACATCGTTCACTGCCGTACAGGCAGCTTAGAAAAGTACCGGGGAACGCGCCTTCTGGATGGTTTTGTTCACTGCCGTACAGGCAGCTTAGAAAAGAAGAGAACGATCTAACAGATAGATCACTGGTTCACTGCCGTACAGGCAGCTTAGAAAACCAAGGGATAATCAATTCAATATCCCCTATAGTTCACTGCCGTACAGGCAGCTTAGAAAGGAATGACACTGATTCAGCGTCAAACGCTTCCGTTCACTGCCGTACAGGCAGCTTAGAAAACTTGCGATGGCGGGAATCTCCGCGACGGTAAGTTCACTGCCGTACAGGCAGCTTAGAAAGCCGTGAGGTTGTTGAGGCATGGGTTGATGAAGTTCACTGCCGTACAGGCAGCTTAGAAAAGAACACCAGCTGATTCAGGATGGCCGCCAGCGTTCACTGCCGTACAGGCAGCTTAGAAAATCTGTAGCAATAACAATGCGTCCAATGTACTGTTCACTGCCGTACAGGCAGCTTAGAAAAAAACGCATCATTGAATGCGTCTAATTAACTAGTTCACTGCCGTACAGGCAGCTTAGAAATTTACCTGCCGCGCTGAAAGGCTGGCACGGGCGTTCACTGCCGTACAGGCAGCTTAGAAAGCTGGCGCATCGATGCTCGAGCTGAACAACCGGTTCACTGCCGTACAGGCAGCTTAGAAAGATGAAGTTTTCCCCGTCAACAAAGAGGGTAAAGTTCACTGCCGTACAGGCAGCTTAGAAATCTCGCGCCAGGCCATCAGCTCGCGCAGCTCCGTTCACTGCCGTACAGGCAGCTTAGAAAATACCGTGGCGGTTGAACGCGTGCAGGAAGTCGTTCACTGCCGTACAGGCAGCTTAGAAAAGTAGATTGCATGGCAGTGGCAATGCAGGCGGGTGCACTGCCGTACAAGCAGCTTAGAAAATGACATTCGTCGCGAAAATCTCAAAGACCTGGTGCACTGCCGTACAAGCAGCTTAGAAAATGACATTCGTCGCGAAAATCTCAAAGACCTGGTGCACTGCCGTACAGGCAGCTTAGAAATGAGTAAGCGCCCCATCTGCGACGTCTTGTGAAAATTGTCCTGTCTGGCAACAATCGCGCCCATCTATTTTGATGGACACGAACGATGAATTCCCAGACAACAAAAGATATTCCCTGCTTCCGTTCTTATTTGCCTGATGCCCTGCGTTTAAGATTTGAAGATAAACTGACCATCCGGGCCATCGCTCAGCGCCTCGGTCTCAGTCATTCCACAATACATACGCTTTTTCAGCGCTTTATTGCATCCGGTATCGCATGGCCATTGCCCGATTCAGTCTCATTCGCTCAGCTTGACGCCATCCTTTATGCCAACAGAAAAAATGAATCCACTCGCCCTGAAATCAGCGAGGAAAAATGGCGAAAAGAACGGCGAGCCAGCTACAGCCGTGAATTTAAGGTCAGTCTGGCTAAGCAGGCATTACAACCCGGTGCTGTTGTTGCCCGGATCGCCAGAGAGCACGATATCAATGATAACCTGCTGTTTAAATGGAAAAGCCAGTACGAGGACGGCTTACTGAGCGATGATGATATACAGGAATGCATGCCTGTCCCGGTGGCACTGACTGATACGCCAGAGCCGATCAGACCAGTTACAAATCCCTTCTGGCGTAACAAGCCTGATGAGTGCCCTGAGTGCGATCCCGAAAACGTCCCACGGTGCGAGCTGCATCTTAAATCAGGTGTGGTAAAACTGTTTGACCCTCTCACTCCGGAACTGTTACGGGCGCTAATCCGCGAAATGAAAGGCGGTGCCCGATGATAACTCTGCCAACCGGTACCAGAATCTGGATCATCGCTGGCGTCACAGATATGCGTTGTGGCTTCAACGGGCTGGCTTCGAAGGTGCAGAATACGCTGAAAGATGACCCGTTCTCCGGGCATATCTTCGTCTTCCGGGGCCGCAGTGGCAAAATGGTGAAAATACTGTGGGCCGATCGTGACGGGTTGTGCCTGTTCGCCAAACGCCTCGAGCAGGGCCGCTTCGTGTGGCCGGTGACCCGCGACGGGAAAGTGCATCTGACACCCGCCCAGTTGTCCATGCTTCTGGAGGGGATCGCGTGGCAACATCCAAAACGGACGGAACGGCCTGGTATACGGATATAACCCGTGATAAAACAGGGGAATGAACAACACACTCCCCGACGACATCGAGCAACTGAAGGCCCTGCTGATCGCACAGCAGGCGGTTATCGTCCGTCTGTCCGGTGAAATAACCGGCTATGCCCGCGAGATCGACTCACTCAGGGCGCTGGTCGCTAAACTGCAGAGAATGTTGTTCGGCCGCAGCAGCGAGAAAAACCGCGAGAAGATAGAAAAGAAGATCGCGCAGGCAGAAAAGCGCATAACCGAGCTCCAGAACAGGCTTGGCGAGGCGCAGTCGCAACTCACCTCAATGGCCGGAGATACGGGATCAAAAACATCAGACACTCCCGCCCGCAAAGCGCTTCCGGTAACACTCCCCCGTGACAGGCGGGTTATCTCCCCGGCAGAAACCGAATGCCCGGTCTGCAGCGGCAAACTAAAACCGCTGGGGGAAAGCATCTCTGAACAGCTGGATATCATCAACACTGCGTTCAGGGTAATCGAAACGGTCCGCCCAAAACTGGCCTGCAGTCGGTGCGACTGCATCGTGCAGGCACCACTGCCACCAAAACCCATCGAGCGCAGTTACGCCAGTCCGGCTCTGCTGGCACGCATTATCATGGCGAAGTTCGCTGAACACCTGCCGCTGTATCGTCAGTCGGAAATCTACGCCCGGCAGGGCGTGGAGCTGAGCCGCAATACGATGGGGCGCTGGGTTGACATTATGGGAGAACAACTTCGTCCGCTGTATGATGAACTGAACCACTATGTGCTGATGCCGGGTAAAGTGCATGCAGACGACACGCCGGTGAGTGTACTGGAGCCTGGTCAGGGTAAAACCCGTACCGGGCGGCTGTGGGTCTATGTTCGTGACGATCGTAACGCCGGCTCAACCATGCCGGCTGCCGTGTGGTTCTCCTACTCTCCCGACCGCAAAGGTATCCATCCACAGCAACATCTGGCGGACTACAGTGGTATCCTGCAGGCCGATGCCTACGCGGGTTACAACGCTCTTTATGAAAGCGGGCGGGTAACCGAAGCGGCCTGTATGGCACATGCCCGACGCAAGCTCCACGATGTTCACGTTCGCCATCCAACGGCGGTAACAGCAGAGGCGCTGAACCGTATCGGGGCGCTGTACGCCATCGAATCGGAGATCCGCGGTAGTCCGGCAGAAGAGCGACTGACAGCCAGGAAAGCCAGAAGTGTTCCGCTGATGCAGTCGCTGTACGACTGGATACAACAGCAGATGGGCACGCTGTCGCGTCACTCAGATACGGCGAAAGCGTTCGCATACCTGCTGAAACAATGGGATGCACTGAACGAATACTGCCGCAATGGCTGGGTGGAGATCGACAATAATCTGTGCGAAAACGCACTTCGAGTGGTGGCGCTGGGACGGCGTAACTACATGTTCTTCGGCTCTGATAGTGGTGGTGACAGTGCGGCAGTGATGTACAGCCTGCTCGGAAGCTGCAAACTCAACGGCATCGAGCCGGAGGCCTGGCTGCACCACGTGATCAGTGTCATCAATACCTGGCCTGCCAACCGCGTGAAAGATCTGTTGCCCTGGAACGTCACCCTCTCTGTAAACTAATTTTTACCCCACGTCCTTCACGAGGCGCTTACAGAAATGAATGCCAGGAGGCATTTGATAACCAAATACGTGCACTGCCGTACAGGCAGCTTAGAAAGATCACGTTCAGCGCGCAATTTCTCAATAGTTGCGCACTGCCGTACAGGCAGCTTAGAAAATTGCGTAGCTGTTACTGATATTCCTGCGTACGTGCACTGCCGTACAGGCAGCCTGGGACGTATTAACTCGCTGATTATCAGAATAAATTGCGCCATTCATTTCTGGACGACAAACTGGAAAATCAGGCATGGCCGAAAATGATGATTCGAGAGGACCGACCGCTGGACGGTCCGCCATTTTCGCTTTATCAGCCCGCCATTCAGCTTTTACTGCTGCAACACCTCAGCAAATTTCGCCAGCCATTGCGGATGCGCGGGCCACGCAGGAGCGGTGACCAGGTTGCCGTCGACATGCGCCTGATCGATACCTATTTCAGCATAATGCCCGCCGCTGAGCCGCACTTCCGGCGCGCAGGCCGGGTAAGCGCTACAGGTCCGGCCTTTCAGTATTCCTGCGGCGGCCAGCAGCTGCGGGCCATGGCAGACGGCGGCAATGGGTTTGTGCGCGGCGTCGAAGGCCTGTACCAGTTTGAGCACCTCATCGTTCAGGCGCAGATATTCCGGCGCTCGTCCACCGGGGATCAGCAGGGCGTCATAGTCCTGTTCTTTTACTGCCGCAAAATCAGCGTTGAGGACAAAGCGGTGTCCGGGCTTCTCGCTATAGGTCTGGGCCCCGTCAAAATCATGGATCGCCGTCATGATATAGTCGCCTTTGCTCTTGTCCGGGCAAACCGCGTCAACCTGGTGGCCAATCATCTGCAATGCCTGGAACGGCACCATGGTTTCGTAATCTTCAGCGTAATCGCCGACCAGCATCAGAATTTTTTTGCTCATCATGAGTGTTCCTCAGGGAATAAAGATGACTAAGGTATAGTCCAGCGGCGAAGGGAATGCGAACAGCAAGTGGCGTTGTGAGCGCTGATTCTGCGATGTTGTCATCTGTGACCAGAAACGACTTTTGTAGAACATAAAGTGGTTTCGCTACCTGCGGTCAGGAAGTGCGTAAAGAGGTATCGGGAAATCCTGCCGGTTCAGCGATCATCGCTGGCGCGAAATTATATCCGACCCACCTGCAGCAGGAGAGCAGAATGATGTAGCTTTAGCAAATGGCTCCTTCTTCTGCTCCTGGAATACAGGCAGTAAGATTTAATGGCTACGTCAGAAATTGCAATATTATACCGCTACTGTAGCTGTTCTCTGGCAAATTGACTGCCTGATAATGATATAAACGGTTTTATATCTACTTCAGAGAATTTTTAAAGTAAATATAGAAAACCCTCAAAGAACGTGATTAATATTAATGCAGGGAATATTACTCTTCAAAGAGTTGATTGTTTGATGAAAGTCACATTTGCATACAGAGGTTTTCATCAATAGACAGATGACATTACTATTTTGCGCAAAGGGTTTGCCATGCCTGAAAACACGATCACCCCCTCTGATCTAAAAACTATTCTTCATTCTAAACGCGCTAATATTTATTACCTCGAAAAATGTCGTGTACAGGTGAACGGCGGTCGGGTGGAGTATGTCACCCAGGAGGGCAAAGAATCTTTCTACTGGAACATCCCCATTGCTAATACGACTGCGGTGATGTTGGGTATGGGGACCTCTGTTACGCAAATGGCGATGCGGGAGTTTGCTCGCGCCGGGGTGATGGTTGGGTTTTGCGGAACGGATGGCACGCCGCTTTATTCGGCTAACGAAGTGGATATTGATGTCTCATGGCTCTGCCCGCAAAGCGAATATCGTCCAACAGGGTATTTGCAAAACTGGGTGTCATTCTGGTTTGACGAAGCAAAGCGACTGCAGGCGGCAAAAACATTTCAGTTTATTCGGTTACAGCAAATTGAAAAACAGTGGTCAGGGCTGCGGATGCAGCGCGAAACCTCGTTTCAGTCAGATATGGACGTATTGCAGGCCATTCTTGAGCGCGCGCGGCAGGGGATGGAAAGCGCCAACGACCATACCTCATTGATGCTTCAGGAAGCGCAACTGACAAAATCGCTCTACAAACTGGCAAGCCAGACGGTCGGTTACGGTAACTTTACCCGTGCCAAACGGGGCGGCGGTGTTGATACGGCAAACCGGTTTCTCGATCAGGGCAACTATCTGGCCTACGGGCTGGCCGCTGTCGCGGCCTGGGTTACCGGCATTCCCCACGGTCTGGCTGTGATGCATGGCAAAACCCGCCGTGGCGGTCTGGTCTTTGATATTGCTGATTTAATAAAAGACGCCCTGGTGTTGCCGCAGGCATTTATCGCCGCGATGGAAGGGGAAGACAATCAAATGTTTCGTCAGCGCTGTATCAACGTTTTCCAGCAGGCCGATGCGCTGGACGTGATGATCGCCACGCTACAGGAGACCTCCCTGTCACTCGCTAAGGTGGCCCCATGAATATCCTGATCATCTCCCGCTGTACGAAAAAGGCGCGTGAAGAAAGCTGTCGGATTATCGACCAGTTTGCTGAGCGAACGGGAGATGCCGCCTGGCAGACGGCGATCACCCTTGATGGCGTCAACACGCTCAGAAAACTTCTGCGTAAAACTGCCCGACGCAATACGGCTGTTGCCTGTCACTGGCTTAAAAAAAACGGGCAAACAGAGTTACTGTGGATTGTCGGTAATATTCGTCGTTTTAACGCGCAGGGCCGCGCACCCACCAACCGTACCACGCTCGATGTGCTAAAGAACGGCGCGGAGCATCGCTGGAACAGTGCCGAGAGTATTGCGTTGCTGGCCGCTATCGCCGGGCTGTTTCACGATTTTGGTAAGGCCGGGATGTGCTTCCAGCAGACGCTGCGCGGAGAAAGTCAGCATGTCTGTCAACCGTACCGCCACGAGTGGATCTCTGTTCGCCTGTTTCAGGCGTTCGTCGGCGAACGGACCGATGAACAGTGGCTGGGGCGGCTTGGGCAGCTCAACGCCTCTGACGAAAAGGAGATGCTAAAAGCAGTGAAGATGGATTCGCCGACATGGACGTGTAGCCCGCTCAGCACCTTACCTCCTCTGGCGAAAGTGGTCGGATGGCTAATGTTGTCGCACCATCGGCTGCCGCAGTCACTCTCAGCGCAACCCCAGTTAATGTATTGCGAGGGCTGGATCGAGCGGCAACTGAACGCCGACTGGAACTCGCTTAATCACACATCTTCTGGCAAGCATCAATGGAAAGATCGCGACTTTAAAAACGTCTGGAAATTCCCCCACGGTACGCCGCTGAAAAGTAAAACATGGCGCGAGAAAGCCCGGCAGATTGGCAAGCGCATCAGGAATCTGCCGGGATTATTGCACTATGGCTCCCTGGATAACCTCTTCACTCTGCACCTTGCGCGTCTGTCACTGATGCTGGCCGATCACGTTTACTCATCTCAGCCCGCGTATGCGGGATGGCAGGATGAAGCCATTCAGACCTGGGCAAACAGCGACCGTCAGACCCGACAGCTCAAACAAAAACTCGACGAGCACAATATTGGCGTCGCGCATCATGCGTTACTGCTGGGGCGTTCTCTTCCCACTTTACGGCGCACATTGCCAGCCATTGCCCGGCATAAAACGTTCCGGGAAAGGGCGAAAGATGCACGCTTTCTCTGGCAAAACAAGGCCTGGGACGTGGCCTTGTCTCTGCGCGACAAAAGTGTCGAGCAGGGCTTTTTCGGTATCAATATGGCGTCTACCGGGTGCGGTAAAACCTTTGCCAATGCGCGCATTATGTATGCGCTGTCCGATGAGCAGGAAGGGTGTCGCTTCAGCGTGGCGCTGGGACTACGTACGCTGACGTTGCAGACCGGGCAGGCTTTGCAGTCGCGCCTGGGGCTGGATGACGACACGCTGGCCGTGGTGACCGGTTCTGCCGCGGTGCGAGAACTTTACCAGGGGAACGACGGGGAAGATACCAACAGCGCAAGCGACGAGGCGTTTTTCGCCTGCCACCATTATGTTCATTATGAAGGCGCCACGGGTAGCGGCATCGCCCGGCAGTGGCTTGCGCAAGAACCGGCGCTCAATCGGCTGGTTAGCGCGCCGGTGCTGGTGACCACCATCGACCATCTGATGCCTGCAACAGAAGGCGTGCGCGGCGGCAGGCAGATCCCCGCTATGCTACGTCTGCTGACCAGCGATCTGGTGCTTGATGAGCCAGATGACTTCGATATTGATGATTTGCACGCGCTGTGTCGTCTGGTGAACTGGGCGGGAATGCTGGGCTCACGTGTGCTTCTCTCATCCGCGACATTGCCCCCCGCATTGACGGAAGCCCTGTTTGAAGCCTACCGGGAAGGGCGCAAAGCCTGGCAGGCAGCGTGTGGCGTATCTGGCAGGCCGGTAAACATCTGCTGCGCCTGGTTTGATGAGTATGGCGCTCAGTCTCACGATGTGGCAGACGAAGCCCTGTTTCGTCAGGCGCACGGCAAATTTGTAACTCAGCGCGTTAAACGTTTGCCGGAAAAACCCTGCCTTCGTCTGGGGAAACTGGCGATCGTGGCGCTGCATTCAGCTGGCAATTCAGGCATTGTTTCGGCGGTTGCGAACACGCTGCACCAGCAAATGCGGATACTTCATCAGCACCACAACACGCATAAAAATGGTAAAACCGTTTCGTTTGGCCTCGTCCGGCTTGCCAATATCAATCCGCTGGTCGCGATAGCCCAAACGCTAATGGAAATACCCTCGCCCGAAAATTACCGCATTCATTATTGCGTTTATCACAGCCAGCACCCGCTTGCGGTCCGCGCGTTGATTGAAAAACGGCTGGATGGTGCGTTTACCCGCCATGATCCGCAGGCGATTTGGCAATTACCCGAAGTGCAACAGGCGCTCGCTATGCCGGAGCAAAACCACCTTTTTGTGGTGCTCGGCACCTCTGTTTTAGAAGTCGGCCGGGATTTTGATGCCGACTGGGGGATCGCTGAACCAAGTTCCATGCGTTCGCTTATTCAGTTTGCCGGGCGTATTCAGCGCCACCGTCAGCACGTTCCTGTGCGCGAGAATCTGGTGATTCTGGAACGCAACGTGCGAGCCCTTCAGGGTAAAACGGTGGCCTATTGCCGGCCGGGGTTTGAAACCGAAAAGCATCTGCTTCCTTACCACGATATGCATGATCTGCTCAGTGAAGAGTCCTGCCGGACGATCGATGCTGTACCACGCATTGCTGAGAGCATACCTGGAAACAGACTTGCGGCGCTGGAGCATACCCGGTTGCGCGCCGCGTTGCTCGATGGGGGCGATAAACAGGAGGCGATTGCCGCATCCTGGTGGCGGCTACCGCTGACGTGGAGTGGTGAACTTCAGCGCCGCACGCCGTTTCGCCGGTCTTCACCGCAGGCCTCTTTCTTTCTGAGTATGGAAGAGGACGATGACGAGCCCGAGTTTTGCCTGATGCAGGAAAACGGCGGGTTAAAACCAGCCGGACGGTTTCGCTGGCAGGCTTTGACCCTCGCCGATGGTGTACAGCCGTGGTTCGGCGTGGATTATGCGCAGGTGCTGCTTGCGTTGGCCGAGTCGAAGCAGATGGAGCTTGCTGCTGTGTCGCGACGCTTTGGGGAGATAACACTAAGGGTGGCTAAAGAAGAGGAGACAGAAGAGTGGTTATATCACCCGGTGCTGGGGGTGTTTCGCGCCCTCTGAAAGAGGGCGCGAACTGCTTGTGCAGCAGTTTACAGGATTGAGTCCAATCCTAAGTGTCATATTTCTAAGCTACCCAATTCATTTATAACAATCGTAAAACCATAAAGTAATCAGCTAAAGGAGAGGGTGATGGATGAAGGGGCTTTGATAGCGGCGCTTCGAAATTATATTGCCGGACGACGGCAAGCAAAGCTGGAAGCATTCGATAAAGCAGCCGCAAAGCGCAGTGATGCAGATAGCGCGACGCTTGCGGCAGAACGCCGGGAACTGGAGCTTCGCTATGAACCGAAAGCATGGCTGACAGATGCAGCAAAGCGAGCCGGGCAGATTAACCTCGTGACCCATGCGGCGAAATTTACCCACGGGGATTCAAAAAGTAGCAGTATCTTCAGCGAGGCCGTGGCGCAGGAAGGTTATCTGAGCAGCGCGACGATGTCAGGTCTGGAACCGGATGCGGTTGGCAACGCCGCGGCGCTGGATGTGGCGAAACTGCTGCAAATGCGTATTGAAAACGGTGATTCTCTTCTTGCCTCTCTGAAGCGCGACGATCGCAGCCCTCTGGCTGCTTTTACCGACGATGCCGCTGAACTGGCTGAGTGGGTTTCAGGGTTTTCCCGCGCATTTACGCCGGGAGAACCGGCTTCCCACAAACTGGCGAAGCAGGGCTATTTCCCTGTGGGGGACGATTATCGTCTTTTAAGCCCGCTCTTTGCCACCTCACTTGCCCATGCTGTGCACCAGAGAATGATCGCCTTAAGATTTGGCGATGACGTTAAGGCTATCTGGAAAGCACGTCGTGAGAAAACCTGGCACCCCACACCGCTCACGTTATTCCCGGATGCAGCGGAAATGCATTTTGGCGGCACTAAGCCGCAGAATATTTCGTATCTCAATAGCGTCCGTGGCGGGCGTACCTGGCTGCTTTCCTGCCAGCCGCCGCAGTGGAAAAGGGCGGAAAAAAAACCAACGAATTTACGCTCGGTGTTCACTTTTGGCGGCCAGTTTGACCGACGCGCCAACGGCAAACTGCAGTTACTGGTGTCATTGCTGACAAGAACCGGTGATTACACCAGTTTTCGTATTCGTGAAGCACGCGATGAATATATCGACGCGCTGATCGATCTGCTGTTTGATGTGGTGTCTGACCTCCAGCGTGAGACGTGGCAAAACTGGACGCTCGACTGTCCTGAACTGAAGGCGCACCAGCAGCTCTGGCTCGATCCGTGGCGGACAAAAACCGACGAAGCGTTTCGTCTGGAGCGAGATAAAGATGACTGGCAGGCAAAGGTGGCGGAAGATTTCGCCCTCTGGCTGAACGCGCGTCTGCGTAAGGCGCTGCCTGACGTTGGCGCGGTGGAAAAACATGAGTGGGAAACCCGCGAACGTTTACGCACCAACCTGCGTGAGATGGAAAAAATCATTCAGGAGGCGCTGAAATGAGTTCGCTAATCCTTCTTCGCCGTATAAAAGTGGAAAATGCCAATGCGGTGGCTGGCCTGACGTACGGTTTTCCCGCTATCACCCATTTCCTGGGTTTTGCGCATGCGTTGTCGCGCAGGCTGACGCAAACCCATGGGCTGCGAATCGACGGGTGCGCAGTGGTCAGCCACGAGCATCAGATCCACGCCCATATATCGGGCCGCGATTACCAATTTGCCCTTACCCGCAACCCTCTTACGCGTGAAGCCAAAACCGCCTCTTTTAACGAAGAGGGGCGTATGCATCTGACGGTATCGCTTCTTCTCGAATGCCACGGTGAAATCCCAAATGGTGAATACGGCCAGCGTGAGCTTGCAGATTATCTGGCGCAGGTGTGTCCAACGTTCAGGCTGGCAGGCGGGATAATCGTCTCCATTGAAGGCATTTCCGTCATGCCGATGCCGGCAACCGGGCGCGAAATGTATCGTCTGCAGTGGCAGCTGATGCCGGGTTTTGCGTTGCGCGATCGCAGCAGCTGGCTTTGCGAACATCACCAGATGCTTCTGGAAAACGATCCTGCCGCGACGTTGCTTGATGCATGGCTCGACTTTGCCGCGCTGAAAATACAGGCCGAAACCCCGGAAGATAAAGGCATTCAGGAAGGCGATCCTGCGGAGTGGCGGCATGTTCCCAAACCTAAGCCCGGCTTTCTGGTTCCCCTCATGACCGGGTACCAGCGGATCTCCGAACTCTATGCCCCAGGGGTAGTGGTTAATGCTCGCGATGCGCAGACGCCGTTTGCGTTCACGGAAGCGGTTTACGCGATTGGCGAATGGTGCGGGCTGCACCGGATCCAATCACTGGATGATATTTTCTGGCGTTATCACACGACAGAAACAGGCTACTACTGCCAGGGCGCGGGCGCGCCATTGGCACCAGAACATCTCAAATAAGGACTGACATATGGCAAAGGCTCCAACTGCCGTTAAAACGGCTTCTGTACTGGCATTTGAACGTAAACTGGCCACCTCGGATGCGGTGATGTACTCTGGGCGTTGGCAGGGAAATGAGTGGCAGCCCGTTCGTGTTCAGGAAAAAGCGGTGCGTGGCACAATCTCTAACCGCCTGAAAAATGCGCTCACCAGCGATCCGGCGAAGCTGGATGCTGAGATCCAGAAAGCGAACCTGCAGCGGGTGGATGTGGCGGCGCTCTCCGCGGAAGCAGATACCCTGCTGGTTAAGTTTTCCCTGCGCGTGCTGGGGAATTTGTCCACCCCCTCTGTGTGTAACGACCGTGATTATCAGGATGCGCTTCGGCAGGTGATCGATGGTTATATCCGCGAAAATGGTTTTGCCGAACTGGCACGCCGCTATGCCACCAATCTGGCTAACGGGCGCTTTTTATGGCGTAACCGCGTAGGCGCTGAAAAAATTGTTGTTAAGGTCACTGGCAGCAAGGAATGGACGTTTGACGCGCACGAATATGGTTTACGTGATTTTTCTGCCAGCGATAAGTCGCTCGACGAACTGGCCCGGGAAATTGAAAAAGGCCTCAGCGGAGAAGGATTTGTCCTCCTCAATGTAGAAGCACAGGTGTTCCTGGGCGCGGGGCAAGAGGTTTTCCCATCGCAGGAGCTGGTGCTGGACAGTAACAGCAGCAAAAGCCGCCTGTTATATCAGGTAGATGATATCGCGGGCATGCACTCGCAGAAGATTGGCAATGCGCTTCGCACGATCGATACCTGGCATCCTGAGGCTGACGAACTTGGCGCGATAGCCGTTGAGCCATATGGTTCTGTCACCAGTCGCGGCGTGGCCTGTCGTCAGCCGAGAGAGAAAATGGATTTTTACACTCTCCTTGATAACTGGGTCACCAAAGGGCAGACGCCGGACAAAAAGCAGCAGCACTACGTTATGGCTGTATTGATCCGCGGCGGCGTGTTCGGCGAGAAGAGCGAGTAAGGAGTTGTTATGGATCACTATCTGGAGATCCGCGTGCTACCTGACCCGGAGTTCAGCGAGGAGATGCTGATGGCGGCACTGGTTGCCAGGCTGCATCGCGCTCTGGGGAGGCGAGGAAAGGGCGATATTGGCGTGAGCTTTCCGTCACATCATATCAAGCCCGGCGCTGTCTTGCGTCTGCACGGCCAACACCGGGCCTTAAATGAACTTGAGTCAACGGGATGGCGAAAAGGGTTGAATGATTACTGCCTGTGTTCGCAGGTACAGCCCGTGCCGGAGGCGGCAAGCTGGCGCTGCGTCAGCCGCGTTCAGGTAAAAAGCAGCCCGGAGCGGCTTTTACGACGCTCGGTCAGAAAGGGGTGGTTAACCGAAGAAGAGGCGCAGAAACTCATGGCGACGATGGAAGAAGAACGGACTGATTTGCCGTGGCTGAATTTGCGCAGCCTCTCTTCGGGCCAATCGTTCCGGCTGTTTATTCGTCATGGCGATTTACTCCCGGCACCCGTTGCGGGACTGTTTTCAACCTATGGGCTAAGCGCGACCGCCACCGTTCCCTGGTTTTGAGACGCAAAACCGCATCTGCTCTCAGGATGCGGTTTTTTCTGCCAGACGGGTATCAAAAACAAAAGGGTACTGCTGAACGGAGGCGAGCGCCTGATGAAACGCAGGATGCAACGGGTTAATAATTGCGTTGTTTTCATAAGGGATGATGCACGAAGGCAGTACTAACGCCAGCGCGCTGGTGGCCTGTAACCAGCCAGTCCCTAAATCCATGGTGGATACCGGAGCCGGGTTTTCCTGCCAGTCTTCGGGTAACCAGTGTTGATCCAGATATTCAATCTGGTCATCTGGAATGTCGATACTGAAAAGCTGGTACTGATTAAGCACCGCGTCTTTTTTTACGTGCACCAGTATTTCGAGTGAGGCCAGCGAGATGGATGCGGACACATATACGGCAGGATGGCCCTTATGATTCCAGCGGCCGCCATACTGGTTTGCACCGCTTCCACTCCAGGCCTCGCTGGCGTACCGCCCCATCACCAGGCGATAAAAAATCATGCAAACACTCCGTGCTCCAGGCGGCCAATTAAATCGGTTACCTCAAGTGCGCCAGTCTCAGTTGCAATGAGATCGACCGGAGCAACATTGCCCAGCCCACGTACCGGGGATTGTAGCCAGTTCCAGGCTTCATCTTTGCTGCCGAAATAATCAACGGCGGCGTCGAGCACCCGAACGAAGCGTGCTACCCGCTCACTTTCATCGGGAGTGAGGGTTCGCCCCGCGCTTTTGCGACGAGCAACGTTGCGCTCATTAATGCCCGTTACGCGAAGAATGTCCGCTTTAGACATCTCGGTCCATTCATGAATATTATCGAGTACGCTGACTGGTAGCCCCTGATTGAGAAATTCGATCAGCCGCATTCCCCGATTTGCAGGCAAACCGGCATAGCGCCAGAGCGCGTTGTCAGCAGGCTTCTGCTCGGGAACCCATGTTCTCATTTTTCATCTCCTGCTTTCTGTCATTTGTCATGGTTAAGTATAGTCATTTGTCTGGTATTTGGCAGGGCGATTTTTTGACGAGTCGTACATCCCTGGCAGATGCCGGAGACCCTTTTTTAATGTTGATTTCTAATTATTTGATTTTAAATATTATTTTTTACAGGCTGAAAAAAGGGGGGGAAGCGTCATTATATGAGGTTATCTCGTGAAATCAGTAAATTATGGAGATACTATGTCAGTGCACTGCCGTACAGGCAGCTTAGAAACGCAAATAACACGATCTCTGAACAGGTCAAGAGTGCACTGCCGTACAGGCAGCTTAGAAAGGGTAGCGCCGCTTAATTAATGCATCATTGATGTGCACTGCCGTACAGGCAGCTTAGAAATGGCGGGCATGGTCAGCGCTGCAGATATCGTTGTGCACTGCCGTACAGGCAGCTTAGAAAATCAGAGAGGCGGCATTGTTTGACGAGGACGGGTGCACTGCCGTACAGGCAGCTTAGAAAACCCGTGACGCGGCCAGCGGTCAGGCGTTCCTGTGCACTGCCGTACAGGCAGCTTAGAAAAGTTTAAACCGGGACAGTGAAACAAACGTCATGTGCACTGCCGTACAGGCAGCTTAGAAAAGCACATCGCTTTGCCTGGCAAGGCACAGATAGTGCACTGCCGTACAGGCAGCTTAGAAAACATAGAGCAGGCGCGATTGGCGTAGCGAATTGTGCACTGCCGTACAGGCAGCTTAGAAAAGTAACTTTGACCACGGTATAAAGCCCACCAGGTGCACTGCCGTACAGGCAGCTTAGAAATGGTTGATGCTCGCAACAAGGTTGAAGCCGCGGTGCACTGCCGTACAGGCAGCTTAGAAAAGTAATTCGTCCGATGCCTCGATGATGGCGATGTGCACTGCCGTACAGGCAGCTTAGAAATCAAGCCGGAATGTTCCTGGCTCGTCGCCGACGTGCACTGCCGTACAGGCAGCTTAGAAAGACACCGAATCGTCTGTAAATGTCGGGATGAAGTGCACTGCCGTACAGGCAGCTTAGAAACAGATCCGCAGCGTTCCGCCATGGTTTTCCACGTGCACTGCCGTACAGGCAGCTTAGAAAAGAGAGCAGCTTCACGAACGCGCCCGCGAAAAGTGCACTGCCGTACAGGCAGCTTAGAAATGACATGTCCTGAATAATTTCAAAGATCTGATGTAGGGGGCAAAAACCACGGGCGTCAAAAACCCGGCAACCCTTATCAGGACACAATCTCACTGCTGTTTTTAAATCGTGTCGGGACTTACTGAGATAAAGTGATTTGAACAGTTCAGCATCTGAAAGAGTATCGAATAACGATTCGCTCATCGTCGGTTCTGAATGAACTTAAATGCCGTGGAACAGGCTGGAATTCTATGGGGTTTACCAGAAAGAGAACGTATGAAAACTTCACACCGTTCGATAACCGACAGACTGTTGCTGATGTCTGCTGAATAAAGAATGGTGCGTCCGAGTGGACTCGAACCACCGACCCCCACCATGTCAAGGTGGTGCTCTAACCAACTGAGCTACGGACGCATTATGGTGCGTTTAATTGGACTCGAACCAACGACCCCCACCATGTCAAGGTGGTGCTCTAACCAACTGAGCTATAAACGCATTATGGTGCGTTCAATTGGACTCGAACCAACGACCCCCACCATGTCAAGGTGGTGCTCTAACCAACTGAGCTATGAACGCAATGTTGTGGTGACAACGGGGACGCATATTAGCGATCGGATGGGGTTGTGGCAAGAGGCAAACGTCACTTTTCTTTCAGATCTCACGCGATTGCGGAAGTTTTACGCATATTGCTTATATTTTACTGATGATAAAGGATATTTCTTATCCAACTACCTTTGTCGCGCTGCGGCGTCGTTCCTGACGCAGGGCGAAGAGGGGCCTGGAGAAGCTGCCGGGAGAGAGAACAGGTGATTCGTCAGGCGAACGGCGCAAGAGGCGTCGCAGACGCTTGTGCCGCAACAGAGGGATTATTTGAAAATAAGGCGAAGGGTAAAAAGCGCGCAGAGGACTAACAGGATCAGAATAAGCTCAAAACGATAGCGCTGCAGCATAGTGGCCTCCTGAAATAAAACCGGCGCTGTAGCAGCGCCGGTTTATGATTAACCTGACTTACCGGAAATATTAAGCAGCCGGTTGTGCAGCAGGTTTAGCGGCGTGGTGTTTAGCAGCTTTGTGGTGTTTTTTCGCAGCCTGAGCTTTCTGCGCTACTGGTTTAGCAGCAGCTTTGTGATGTTTTTTCGCAGCCTGGGCTTTCTGAGCTACTGGTTTAGTTGCAGCTTTGTGGTGTTTTTTCGCAGCCTGGGCTTTCTGCTCTGCGGCTGGTTTAGCAGCGGCTTTGTGGTGTTTTTTCGCAGCCTGGGCTTTCTGTTCAGCGGCTGGTTTAGCAGCGGCTTTGTGGTGTTTTTTCGCAGCCTGAGCTTTCTGTTCAGCGGCTGGTTTAGCAGCGGTTTTGTGCTGTTTCTTATGATGCACGGTTTTGGCAGTGGTGCTGTGAGTTGCAGCAGCCGGAGCCTGAGTGGTGCTTACTGCGTCAGCAGCGAAAGCAGCAGAAGACAGACCCATAGCAGCGGCAACGACCAGAGCTAATACTTTTTTCATTCTGATATCCTCGAAATTGTTTCTTCAGTTAACCCCACTGCGGGGCTGTTGAAGTCACTATAAGTATTTCTTTCCCAGGCTTCAGTGAGTGTTTGGTATCGGCAAGTAACGGAATGTACAACGGCTGTGGCGGGCGAAAAACAGGAGGCTCCGCTGACGACGGAATACGCGTCGGCGGAGGGAAGGGACGGTTAGCGACGCGGAGTCCGGGACAACGCCGTGAGCAGCGCCGGGCGGGTCATTGGTACGCAATAGGCGGGCTGGCCGCGTTCAAAACGCCATCCTTCGGACAGCGGTCCGGCATCAACGGTGTCAAAACCAAACGCCTCGTACAGCGCGGCGGCTATCGCTTTCCCTTCTTCACTATCGCCTGCCAGCGGCAGCGCCCGACGATTTTCCGCGCCTGCGGGCAGTCCATCGCTTTCCAGTTGGGTCATAGGAATCGCGTTAAACGCTTTGGTGACGGTGGCGGCAGGCAGGATTTGAGCGAGTAATTCGCTGGTAGTGATATCTCCTGACTCCAGCGCCTCAACCGGGCCGTCACGTTCGGGATAATAATTCACTGCATCAATGACATGTTTATCTTTAATTGCGGCGACCGGCAGTGAGTGGATGGCACTGAGCGGCACGGCAATGACCACCACCTCGCCAAATTCGGCAGCGTCATTTGCGCTGCCGACCTGGCTACCAATCATCGGACCCAGGCTGAACAGAGTCTGTGGTCCCCGCGAGTTACTCAACATGACATCGTGACCGGCGGCAAGCGCCAGCTTCGCCACAGACCGGCCAACGAATCCGGCACCGATAATACCAATCTTCATTTTCAACTCCTTACGAATGATCAGGGTGTGGCGATAAATTTAATTCCATCTGTACAGAAGATAAATCGTAAGATAGTGGAATGATAAACAACTCAAATGAGTGAATCATGGACCAGCTCACCAGTATCAGGGTTTTCGTAAAGGCGGCTGAGACGGGGTCGTTTGCCGCCACGGCCGCACAACTGCGGCTCTCGCCGCAGATGGTCGCCCGACACGTGGCCGCGCTTGAGGCGCATCTGGGCACTTCATTAATCGCCCGCACCACGCGCCGACAGACGCTCACCGATATCGGGCGTGGCTACTATGAACGTTGCCGCGTGGTACTGGCTGAAATAGCGGAAGCGGACGCGGTGGCGCAGGAAATGAAAGCGACCCCATCAGGCATTATCCGGGTGAATGCGCCGGTCACGTTTGGTTCGCATGCGCTCGCGGCCTTTATTACCGACTATCTTGCCCGCTACCCTGACGTCCAGGTCGAGCTGACGCTGAGCGACCGCATTGTCGACCCGATTGAAGAGGAGTTTGAGGTGATCGTGCGTATCGGCGAGCTGGCCGACAGTTCGATGGTCGCTTGGCCGCTGCTGCCATACCGGCTGATTGCCTGTGCGTCACCTGACTATATTTTGCGTCACGGCGAGCCGCAGACGCCGACCGATCTTCAACAGCATGCGTGTCTGGTCTATGGTCACTGGTCGGCAGGGAGCGCCTGCCGGTGGCAATTTGAGAAAGAGGGGACCATGTTCGAGGTTAAACCCTCCGGGCGCTTGCGCGCAAATGACTGGAAGGCGCTGATGAATGCCGCCATTGCGGGGCACGGTATTACCCTGGGGCCGGAAGAGGTGTTGAAAACCGAAGTGGCGCGGGGGAGTCTGGTGCAGGTTTTAGCCGGATACTCAGGACCTGCGCGGCCCATGCATGTTCTGGTGCCGACCGGACGGCGGCGAACGACGAAAATTAAATGTTTTGTCGACGCATTAAGAGCCGCACTGGGCCCGCGCTGAATCCGTTCGGGCACCCCGTGTGCAGGGTGCCGCTGGGCATTAGCGCGCCGCGCGTTGCAAAATTACGCTGGACGGTTGACGCTGCAGGAAACGCATCCGCAGCATCATCATCACTGCCGCCGAGGTGAGCCCGATAATAAATCCGCACCAGAAACCCGCAGGCCCCATACGCGGAACCAGCGTATCCGTTAAGGCCAACAGGTAGCCGCTCGGCAGCCCCAGCACCCAGTACGCGGTAAACGTGATAAAGAAGATCGACCGCGTGTCTTTATATCCGCGCAAAATCCCGCTACCAATGACCTGTACGGAGTCAGAAATCTGATAAATCGCGGCCAGCAGCATCAGCTGGGAAGCCAGCAGGACCACTTCCGGACTGTCGTTATACAGTAGCGCAATCTGCTTACGCATCAGAATAGTGAAAATCGCCGTGACGACGGCCATGCAGACGCCAACGCCGACCCCGGTTCTGGCAGACACCTGCGCATCGAGGGTCGAACCCTGTCCAAGACGGAAGCCGACGCGGATGGTCACCGCTGCCGCTAGCGAGAGAGGTAAAACGAACATCAGCGAGCTGAAGTTCAGGGCTATCTGATGGCCCGCGACGTCCACAATCCCTAACGGGGAAACCAGCAGCGCAACGACCGCAAACAGGGTGACTTCGAAAAACAGCGCCAGCGCAATCGGCAGCCCGAGCTGCGCCAGGCGTTTAAGCACGCCGAAGTCCGGGCCGCTGAAGCTTTCATCGCTACGGATATCGCGCATAGAACGGGCGCGGCGTACCCAGGAGATCATGCAAAAGAACATCACCCAGTAAACGGATGCTGTCGCCACGCCGCAGCCGATGCCGCCCAGTTCGGGCATGCCAAAATGGCCGTAGATAAAGATATAGTTCACGGGAATATTGACCAGCAGGCCGATAAATCCTATCACCATCCCCGGTTTAGTTTTCGCAAGGCCTTCACACTGGTTACGTGCGACCTGGAAGAAGAGATAGCCGGGAGTGCCCCACAGCAGCGCACGCAGGTAGCCCACCGCTTTTTCGGCAAGGGCCGGGTCAATATTGTGCATCGAGCTGATGATGTACCCGGCGTTCCACAGGACCACCATGACCAGCAGCGACACCAATCCCGCCAGCCAGAACCCCTGACGAACCTGGTGGGCAATGCGGTCGCGGCGACCGGAGCCGTTTAGCTGCGCGATAACCGGCGTCAGCGCCAGCAGCAGACCATGGCCAAAGAGAATGGCGGGGAGCCAGATCGAGGTGCCAATCGCGACGGCCGCCATGTCGGTGGCGCTATAGCCGCCCGCCATGACGGTATCGACAAAGCCCATGGAGGTCTGGGCGACCTGTGCGAGGATCACCGGGATAGCCAGTGCTAATAACTGACGCGCTTCAATAAAATACTTCTGCACGTGAACACCTTTATATTGTTGTTATTTTGAGACTAAAAAAGCCGCCGTAAATGGCAGCAAGAAGAAAGAGCTGAAGGGATTTCCAGTCTATTGTAGCGAGGATGCGCCATTAAGCCAGTGAAAAAATGGTAGGGCACGATGCGCGCTGGCAACCTGTTTTGCCAACTGGTATTGTTCCCGACAGGTATAACGGTAATGATACCGTCACGAAAGTCTACAGGAGTAAAGCATGTTTACTGGCATTGTGCAGGGGACCGCTAAAGTGGTGTCCATCGATGAAAAACCCAATTTTCGCACCCATGTGGTGGAATTGCCTGAGCATATGCTCGCCGGCATCGAGACCGGGGCATCGGTGGCGCACAACGGTTGCTGCCTGACGGTCACCGAAATTGACGGTCCGCGCATCAGTTTCGACCTGATGAAAGAGACGCTACGTATTACCAACCTCGGCGCTGTAGAGGTGGGGGACGTGGTCAACGTGGAACGAGCGGCGAAATTCAGCGATGAGATCGGTGGCCATCTGATGTCCGGTCACATTATGACCACGGCGGAAATCGTCAAGATCCTGACCTCGGAAAATAACCGCCAGATCTGGTTTAAAGTTCAGGACCCGACGCTAATGAAATATATCCTCTATAAAGGATTTATCGGCGTCGACGGGATCAGCCTGACGGTCGGTGAAGTGACGCCGACGCGTTTTTGCGTGCATTTGATCCCGGAAACCCTGCAGCGCACCACGCTTGGCGTCAAAAAACTCGGCGACCGGGTGAATATCGAGATCGACCCGCAAACCCAGGCGGTCGTCGATACCGTGGAACGCGTGCTGGCGGCGAAAGAAGCAGCCCAGCGCCTGAGCGATGAATGATTGGGCGCCGCTGCCGGATGAAGAATGAAAGAAAAGGCATCCCCCGTGTTAACGGGGGATAGTTTTAGCGGGCAACGCGAAGGCCGTTTTCAACACCGCGAGAAAAGACGACCTGCCAGAGCTGAATATCGCGTGCGCGAAATGCTCCCGCGCAGGCGTTGAGATAATAGCTAAACATCCGTTTAAAACGTTCCGAATAGTTATCGGCGATCTCGGGCCAGCTGGCCAGGAAGCGCTCGTACCAGGCCATTAACGTGGTATCGTAATCGGCACCGATATTGTGCCAGTCTTCCATCACAAAATGGGATTCGCTGGCTTGCGCGATATGACGAACCGAAGGCAGGCAACCGTTGGGGAAAATATATTTATTGATCCACGGATCGACGCTGTGGTCCGTTTTTTTGGAGCCAATGGTGTGCAGTAAGAAACGACCGTCAGGTTTCAAATTACGATCTACCACGTCAAAATAGGTGGCGTAATTTTTAGGTCCCACGTGTTCAAACATCCCGACGGAAACAATGCGATCAAAGTGGTCATGCAGATCGCGATAGTCCTGCAGCAAAATGGTGACATCCAACCCTTCGCATCGCTGCTGGGCCATTTTTTGCTGCTCGGCGGAAATGGTCACCCCGACCACGCTGACGTGATAATTTTTGGCCATGTAGTAAGCCAGCCCACCCCAGCCGCAGCCAATATCCAGCACCCGCATCCCCGGTTCCAGCTGCAGCTTGCGGCAAATAAGATCTAATTTAGCTACCTGCGCCTCTTCCAGCGATTGCGCCTCTTTCCAGTACGCGCAGGAATATTGCATATAGGGGTCGAGCATACGGCTGAAAAGATCGTTGCCGAGGTCGTAATGTTCTTTCCCGACAATCCAGGCGCGCTTTTTACTTTGTAGATTAAACAGGCGAGCGCCCGCGACGCGCAACGTATCTTTGAGATGATGCGGGAGCTGATTTTCCAGCCCGGCGCGCAGTACTTTATGGAAGAATAGATCCAGCCGTTCGCAATCCCACCAGCCGTCCATATAACTTTCACCTAACCCCAGTGACCCTTCCTGCAAAACACGTTTAAAAAAGAGCGGATTGTTAATCTGCAGATCGGAGGGGGAGGGGCCATTGACTTCAATGCCCGCGCGACCGAGTAATTCGGTTGCAATTCGGTACCAGTCGTCGTTTGGTACGCTTACTTCTTCTATACACGATGAACTCATAGCTTCTCCATCACGCCCAAGTGATCAGAACCTTAAAACAGCGTAGACGCTTTTTTGGCTTTGTGAGAAATCTCACGGAATATCCGTGAAGCTGCTATCCGACGTAGAACAGAGGAAGGGCGAAAACCCTTGCCGAAAGGCCTTCCATGGTGAAACGGGATGCATCCTGCTCCCGTTAATCTTAAAAATTTTTTTATTTATGTGAAGCCGCACCAGTATAGGCCGCTGAGATCAGGCTTTCAATAAAAATATATTAGCAGGCTAATTACTGACCTGTAACATCACTGAAACGCATTTATGCATGCGATGACTCCGTGGTCAGGCACACGCTCTGACGCTGCATAAAATAGCCCAGCCCGGCCAGCACGATAGAAACCAGCATCACGCTGGTGGTGGTCAGCAGCGGCGTGGCAATCAGCGCCGAGACCAGCAGGCTGGTCATGAAGCACAGGCCGAGCTGCAGCGTGTTCTGCAACGCGGCGGCACGACCTGTCGCCTGGGGGAACGGCTTCAGCGCCTGGGCGACAACTATCGGGTAAATCCCGCCATTGACAATCGCCATCACGCAGAAGGGAATCATCACCACAATAATTGAGGCGTCCGCAGCCAGGCCCACCATCCAGGTTGCGGCCACGCTGACGGCGAAAATCACCAGTAGCCAGGGCAGCAGCTGTTGGCCCTGCCATTTCTGCAGCGCCGCGCGGCATCCATAGCCACCGACTAAAAAGGCGATAGTCTGCGGGACATAGCTAAGACCGATAGCGGTCGGACCGTAGCCCATCTCATGGAGAATAAACGGCGACCCGGTCAACCAGGCAAAAAAGCTGGCGGAGCAGGCGGCGTAAATCAGCACGTTGCCGCTGTATTCGCGTGAGCGCAGCAGCGTCATAAAGGTCAGTTTTTCGCGGGCGTCACCCTGCGGCCTGGCGACCGGCTTCAGGCGCAGGGCGGGGACCATCAGCAGCAGGGCGATGGCAAAAAGAGTGGCAAAAATGGTCTGCCATTCGAGATGGGCGAGCAGCCAGCTGCCGAGCAACGGCGCCAGAGCCGGCGATAACCCCACCAGCGGCATGATGGTGGCGAAAATACGGTTAGTGCGCTGGGCGGGATAATAGTCCGTGACCATCGCCTGCCAGGTCACCGCCGCCGCGCAGACGCCGAGAGCCTGGATAAAGCGCAGCGCCAGCATCAGGGTGGCATCGCGTACCCACAGCATTCCCAGACAGCCGATAGCGAAGATAGCCAGCCCGGTCAGCAGAATCGGTTTACGTCCGTAGCGGTCCGAGAGCGGGCCCCAGAACAGCTGCCCAATGGCGAAGCCGGCGAGGAACAGACTCAGGCTGGCGCTGACTGACGCCGCAGAGGTATTGAGATCCTGCTGGATAGCCGAAAAGGCCGGCAGATACATGTCGGTGGCCAGGAAACCCAGCACGCTGAGTCCCGCCAGCCACACTAAAAATCCTTTCCCCGGTTGTTGCATAACATTCTCTTATAGATACAGATAGGATGCCGCAGAGTGTAGGGAGTGCATTCTGGCTTGTGAAACGCTAATATTTTCTACATGCATTCAAAATTTTTGCAGGCAGAATATGTGGTCCGAATACTCACTCGAAGTTGTTGATGCTGTCGCCCGCAACGGCAGCTTCAGCGCAGCGGCGCAGGAGTTGCACCGCGTACCTTCGGCGGTCAGTTATACCGTCCGTCAGCTGGAAGAGTGGCTGGCGGTACCGCTTTTTGAACGCCGCCATCGCGATGTCGAATTGACCCCCGCCGGGCTTTGGTTTTTACAGGAGGGACGTTCTGTTATCAAAAAAATGCAGATCACCCGCCAGCAGTGCCAGCAGATAGCCAACGGCTGGCGCGGTCAGCTGTCGATAGCCGTGGATGACATCGTTAAACCGGCCCGTATGCGGCAGATGATTGTCGATTTTTATCGTCACTTTCCGGATGTCGAGCTGATTGTTTTTCAGGAGGTCTTCAACGGCGTCTGGGACGCGCTGGCCGACGGGCGCGTGGAGCTAGCTATCGGGGCCACCCGTTCTATTCCGGTGGGGGGGCGCTACGCTTTTCGCGATATGGGGATGCTGAGCTGGGATTGCGTGGTGGCGAGCCATCATCCGCTGGCGCAGATGACCGGCCCACTCAGCGATGATGTGTTGCGCAACTGGCCGTCGCTGGTCCGGGAGGATACCTCCCGCTCGTTACCGAAACGCACGACCTGGCTACTGGATAACCAGAAAAGGGTGGTGGTGCCGGACTGGGAGTCATCGGCGACCTGCCTGTCGGCGGGATTGTGCGTTGGCATGGTGCCGAGCCATTTCGCCCGCCCCTGGATTGACCGCGGCGAATGGACCGCGCTGGCGCTGGAAAACCCGTTTCCGGATGCCGCATGCTGCCTGACATGGCAGCAGAGCGACGCCTCGCCGGCCCTCTCATGGCTGCTGGATTATCTGGGGGACAGTGAAACGTTAAACCGGGAGTGGCTGCGGGCGCCGGAGTAGCCGGCGCCGCACGGGCGATTAGCGACGGTAGTCGACGAACGGGCCGTCGACGACAGAGCGGCGCTCTACCAGTCGCGGGTGAACCTCAATCGACTGAGATTCTTCACGCTTATTGACGATCCGATCCATCAGCATATTGAAGGCCGCTTCCCCCAGCGAGTCTTTCGGCTGATGGATGGTGGTCAGCGCCGGGCTGAAATAGCGGGCGTTACGCACGTTATCATAACCGATCAGCGAAATGTCCTGCGGCACGCGCAGACCCATCTCATCCGCAGCACAGATGGCGCCCATCGCCATGATGTCGCCGCCGCAGAAGACTGCCGTCGGGCGATGCTGCTGGCTGAGGATCTGCTGCATCGCGCGGTAGCCGGATTCAGGCTCGAAGTCGCCCTGAACAATCCAGTTTTCCGGAACGGCGATCTGCGCTTCTTCCATGGCTTTCATAAAGCCCGCCAGGCGCCCGGCGCCGGTGTTACGCTCCAGTGGACCCGGGATCACGCCGATTTCACGGTGGCCGCGTTCGATCAGGTAGCGACCAGCCATGTAGCCGCCTTCGAAGGCGTTATCGATCACCGAATCGGTGAAGTCGGCTTTGGATTCACCCCAGTCCATTACCACCATCGGAATATGGCGGTACTCTTCCAGCATACTGAGCACCGATTCCGGATATTCAGAACACATAACCAGCATGCCGTCGACGCGCTTTTGCGCCATCATCGACAGATAGGCCTGCTGTTTTTCCGGATCGTTCCACGCATTGCCGAGAATCAGGGTATAGCCTTTCTGGAAACAGCTCTTTTCTACGGCTTCAATAATCTCAGCGAAATAGGCCGCTTCGCTGCTGGTGGCCAGCAGGCCGATCGATTTGGTGTGATTAACCTTCAGGCTGCGAGCAACGGCACTTGGAGAATAGTGCAGTTCTTTGATCGCCGCCCACACGGCGTTGCGGGTCTCTTCCGCCACGAAACGGGTTTTGTTAATTACATGTGATACTGTTGTAGTGGAAACGTTTGCGCGCTTCGCTACATCTTTAATTGTTGCCATTACTTCTCACTCCAGACCTTGACCTGATCGTCTGATTATCGATACGTAAACGTTTGCCTGTACACACCCTGAAGACAATTTTCATCATTGCATCACGTCGGGAAAACGACACAGAACGACAGGAAGGGGTCAATGGCCGATACGCTTTCAAATTAGCGTGGGATTTTGTCCGATCTTGCGGCAAAGGGGAAGAGCAAAAATGTGCATCGCCCTAAAACATGGAAGATTTTTGCGCGATAGTGTGCAAAAATGAGCAAGCTCACTTTTCATGTGGGGATAACAGGGGGAAAAATTGATGGATACAGATTTAAAGTTTTCGCTGACGACAACGATTATTGTCCTGGGTCTTATCGTGGCCGCTGGCCTGACAGCGGTACTGCACTGATTTATCCGGGGGAGAGGTCTCTTTCCCCCGACATCCCGCCATTATTACCAATTTCGCAAAAATCTTTTGCCATTTCGTTTACTTTTGTTTTTTTGTGATTGATGTCATGCTTTTGACTTCTAATGAGATACCGTCGCCGATGACGGTCTGCTGGAGTCATTGCATGAAAATCAACTTCCCCTTATTAGCGCTGGCGATAGGCGCGTTTGGTATTGGTACCACGGAGTTTTCCCCGATGGGGCTGCTGCCGGTGATTGCCAAAGGCGTCGACGTGTCAATTCCGGCGGCGGGAATGCTGATCAGCGCTTATGCGATCGGCGTGATGGTCGGGGCGCCGCTGATGACTTTGCTGCTCTCTCATCGCGCGCGCAGAAATGCGCTGATTTTTCTGATGGCGATCTTCACGCTGGGTAACGTCCTCTCCTCAATGGCGCCGGATTACACCACGCTGCTGATTTCGCGCATTATCACCAGCCTTAACCACGGGGCTTTCTTCGGCCTCGGTTCGGTGGTGGCGGCGAGCGTGGTGCCCAAACACAAACAGGCCAGCGCGGTGGCGACCATGTTCATGGGGTTGACCATCGCGAATATTGGCGGCGTTCCGGCGGCGACATGGCTGGGCGAAACGATCGGCTGGCGGATGTCGTTCCTCGCGACGGCAGGTCTGGGGCTGGTGGCGATGGTTAGCCTGTGGTTTTCGTTGCCCAAAGGCAGCGCTGGCGAGCGCCCGAACGTTAAACAGGAGCTCTCCGTGTTGGTCCGTCCGCAGGTGCTCTCCGCGCTGCTGACCACCGTGCTGGGGGCAGGCGCCATGTTCACCCTCTATACCTATATTGCGCCGGTGCTGCACACCGTTACGCACGCCTCGCCGCTGTTCGTCACCGTCATGCTGGTGTTGATTGGCGTCGGCTTTTCGCTGGGTAACTACCTGGGCGGTAAGTTCGCCGACCGCTCCGTCTCCGGGACGCTGAAGGGTTTTCTGCTGCTGCTGATGGTTATCATGCTGGCAATTCCGCTGCTGGCGCAGACGCAGCTGGGGGCCGCTATCAGTATGGTGGTCTGGGGGGCGGCGACCTTCGCCGTGGTTCCGCCGCTGCAAATGCGGGTGATGCGCGTGGCCCATGAAGCGCCGGGGCTCTCTTCGTCAGTCAATATCGGGGCGTTTAATCTCGGCAATGCGCTGGGCGCGGCAGCCGGCGGCGCGGTGATTTCCGGCGGACTGGGCTATGCTTTTGTGCCGGTGATGGGGGCGATAATTGCCGGGGGGGCGCTGCTGCTGGTGCTGTTCGGCGGGCGTTCGCAGCCGGAAGAGGCGTTGGTCGGATAGCCGATGTATTCGCAGAAGGGTTGCCCCTTCTGCGTTCGCGTTTTAGGCCGCCAGATTGGCCGCGACAAACTTCCAGTTTACCAGCGCCCAGAAGTGCGCCAGGTAGTCAGGACGGGCGTTACGGTAGTCGATGTAATAGGCATGTTCCCAGACATCCACGGTCAGCAGCGGTTTGGCATCGCCGGTCAGCGGCGTGCCAGCGTTGCTGGTGGAGACAATGCTCAGGCTGCCATCGCTGTTTTTAACCAGCCATGTCCAGCCGGCACCAAAGTTCTTCGCCGCCGCGTCGGTAAACTTCGCTTTGAACTCTGCAAAGTTGCCGAAGGATTGATTGATAGCGGCTGCCAGCTCACCTTCCGGTTCGCCGCCCGCATTCGGTGCGAGGCAGTTCCAGTAGAAAGTATGGTTCCAGACCTGGGCCGCATTGTTAAAGATGCCGCCTTCAGAAGAGCGGACGATCGCTTCTAAAGATTGACCTTCAAACGCGGTGCCTTTGATCAGGTTGTTGAGGTTGGTGACATAGGCCTGGTGATGTTTACCGTAGTGGTATTCCAGGGTTTCTGCGGAAATGTGCGGCGCCAGGGCGTCTTTTGCATACGGTAATGCAGGTAATTCAAACGACATTGTTACTCTCCTTATAACTTCTTGTTTTTTAGCTCACATTCAAAGGATGTTTTACCATCCAGAACAGCATGTACTGTCCCTCGCCGCGGCGAGTGCGACAGGTTTTTATTGTGATCAGAATGCTAACACTTGCAGAAGGGAGTTAAAAGCCTTGCAATGATAAAGGGTATATTTAACAACCGCAGCCGGTTAAGCCTTAGCCGGACGGCAGGAGATCCCCTTGCCGCAGAGCCGGTTGAATGCTGTTGCTGCTAAAAGATAAAGTGATGACTGAAAAATCCATTTTGCAGAGGTCTGTGGTGTCTAATCCGCTACGAGCGGCCTTCGGCCTCGGATCATGGCGGCATGTCCTGGCATGAGATGAGCCTGGCGTTATAGCGAGAACAGTTGACCTGCCGCAGGCGCGGCAGGTGAGGTTCAGCGAATGGTTTTGGGGGTCATTACGCGGCGCGCGCCGACATAGTGGCGAATCCAGTAATCCTCGCTTAATGAGGTTATCTGGATATCGCGGCCGGTACGCGGCGACTGAATAAACTTGCCGTTGCCGACGTAAACGCCGACGTGATCGGCAGTGCCGCGCCCACGGGTGCGGAAGAAGACCAGATCGCCGCTTTGCAACTCGCCGCGGTCGACCGGACGGGCATCGCGCAGGTGATACATCTCATTAGCGGTGCGCGGAATGCGGATTTTTACCAGATCCTTATAGGCGTAGTACACCAGCCCACTGCAGTCGAAACCGGTACGTGGCGAGGTTCCGCCCCAGCGATACGGTTTGCCAATCTGGTCCATTAACTTCGACATGGCGGTGGTTTGCGCTTTCTGTACGCGGACTTTATGTGCATCCGCCAGCGTCAGAGGCGGTTCTTCCGCGACTGTTTTACAGCGTTTTTTGTAGCCTTTACGCACGACGCATTTGCTCTGCACGCTGGCCATAACCGGAGCCGGCTCGGCACCAGGCGCGATCGATTTGGCACACTGTTTTTTATACCCTTTACGCAAGACGCATTTTTTCGTGCCGACGGCGTGACGGTTCAGCGCTGTCTGGCTGGATTCTGTCGTGCGGGTAGGGTGTCTGGTGCGGGTGGCCGTTGAGGCTTTCTTGCTGGAGGTTTTGGTTGTGGACTTTGTTTTCTGACTGGTGGCTTTTTTCTTGCGTTCTGTGGTGCCTTTCGCCGCATGCGCTTTTGGCTTAGCGGAGGTGTGCGTATGCCCTGAAGCATGCGCCAGTGGTGTAAATGAGATAGATGTAAACAGTAATGCACAGAGCGAAATCGCGATTTTGTTTAGCCGCGCCACTGAGCAATCCCCTGATTAAATGACAGATATGTACCCATACCTGACGGTGAATGACAAAACCCAACGATTCTAAAGCATAAAAACCCGAAAAGTTAATACTCTTTTGTATCTAAAGTGTATATGAAAATTTTCCGTTTTTAATCAATGCATTATAATGGTCAATTCAAAATCATTCAAAACAAATTCATTACCCGACCTCGATCCTGTTCCACTCCCGACCCCTGTCATCACGATATTTTGCCGTCATAATACCAGACTTATGCCCTAGTAAATGCTGCGCAAAACTGTCTCCAGCCTGTTTTCCGTACAACCTTGTCGACAGGCTACGCAACTCATGAAAGCCTGGTGGTTCACCAGAAAAATCGAGTCCGGACAACTCACGGGTTTTCCTGAAATTACCTGATACTGTCGCTGGTGTCAGCACCTTTCCCGCAGGTGATGAGATAATGGTTTTCGCAGCCGACAGTTTACGGCACTCCTGCAATACCATTTCCAGCGAGATACCTAACTCATCAATTTTCAGCCCTGCCGGTATCGCCAGTTTTGCCCCGGTCTTTTTCTGCTCTACGTAAAGATACCCCTCCCGGACATCCTCCCAGCTCATAGCACATAAATCACTGACCCGCTGTCTTCTTTGTCGTTGCGTGGGTCACGATAGCTGTAATATCCGTCATTTCTGACATACAGATTAGGAGGTAGATCCCGTCTATCATGATTTCTTCTTCTTCCCACCAACTATTCTCCGTAACAGGTCGCCGGTTGGTTTTGATGGCTCAACCTTAATAGCCGTTTCCTGAAATAAATATTCCACACCGTCTTTCTTCGGCGCAGGATAAATCTTGCTTTCTCTCACCCATCGACGAACAGTTTCAAGGCTGCGTGGCCGTGGCTGCCTGGCGTTCCATTCTTTTAAGGTAATAAGGGCCATGTTCACCTCATTACCGGCCTGTAATGTAAATCAGGCCGGCTTAATAAATTGATAATTCGATATCAGGAAACCTGACCGGGTAAAGGGCGGAGCCGCCGGGCGCAGTGCATGGCCGTGGCTACGTAGCTGCATTTCCGGTTTACGACTTCGACAGTGATTTTTGAACCCTGAACGACGACTGTATAAATCCGTTTCGTCTTCTGCCATCTTCATGCAAATGCAGAGAGTTAGCAGAAGATCGGAATACTCATCAGTTGCTGCGCGCAAGACCGTAATGGACAGCGAGCCGGTTTATCAGTGTCAGTTCTATCACACCGATGCATCGGGTGAACTCGAATTTCATTGGGAGGATGTGCACCAGGATTTTTACGAGCAATGGGATTCGAAGCGTCGCGGCGACCGCAGAATGCTCTATCGCAACACGCAGCCAGCGCCGGAACGCGAGCAGGTGCGCCGTGAGCATTCCGAGTGGTCACAGGTAACCTTCGGGAATGTAGGACCTGTTGGCCCACTGAAGCATCTCTCGAAAGAGGCTTTAGAAGCGGCTGCCGAACCCGGCGACCTAAGCGAGCGGGCCGACATGCAGTTTCTGCTGTGGAATGCTCAGCGCCGTGCCGGTATCACTGACGAGCAGATTACCAGGGCGATGATCGAAAAACTGGTGGTGAACAAACAGCGCGAATGGCCGGAGCCGAAAGATGGGGAGCCGCGGTTGCATATCAGAGATAAGCCTGACGTTAGATGAAGAGAAATACTTAAACTTACTTCAAGCGTGATAGTCCGGCCAATAAACGCCGATTAATACTGCTATAGCAGACATTATCAACAAGCAGGATATCAGTAGCCTTGACTTAACTGATGGGTCTTTGTCCCCTCTTCGGTAATGTCTTATAAGTAGCAATGCAAACGACAAACTAATGGCTGAATGAGTATAGGCTAATTTCTCGGGTAAAAGCATGAAGATTTCCTTCCTTTGAATCCTATGACTTAGTCTTCAAATAGTTTAGAACATTTATGCGTCTGAGTTCTATACTGAATGTAATGAGGGATGTGATGTTCAATCAAGCCTTTGTAGTGGATTTTGAGGATTTCAAGGGGGGGGCGTGCATGCGCATTTAGAAGTTTTGGGAAGGGAGTAAAAACATTATCTGACGTAGAGTATAGTTTGGCACTTTTGATTTGTAAACCATCAGCGATGGCATAAGAGTGTTAATCCCATTCAGTTTGCAAGTGTTTTATTTTCTTCAGAACTAGATCGTGGACTTGCATGACTTGATTATGCCATGATAAGAAATAGTTAGAAGGTTATTTCAACTTATTACAGGTTGTAACTTATACAGTTTAGCATGTGAAGTAGGTGATGAATGATGGCGTATTTGGATTATTTTTTGAATTTTATTAAGAGCAACCCAGCATTGGCCATAGGTTTTAACATTGTGCTTCTGATTGTGTCTGGATTTTTTGCGCATATTATGTGCAAGTTCCTGTTAATTAAAGTTGTCAGGAAAGTGTTTTTTTCCAGTCATAAACAAGATGTTCCTCTTGAAAAAGATCGACGTATTGCTGAAAAGTTATCAAACTTCGTTCCTGTTATTATTGTATATTATGTTCTACAATTCATGCCAAATATGCCAGCATCATTGGTCACTGGCATAAATACAGTATGCGGAATCTTATTTTTCGTTTTTATGTCTGTCTTCTTTAATGAAATGCTAGATATCGTTAATGGTTCTTATTTAAGAAAAACAAAACGTAAAAATCATTCGATAAAAGGTTATATACAAATAGGTAAGATTTTAGTTCATATCATTGCGGCAATAATGATACTTGCCGTTATGTCAAACAAATCGCCTGCAATTATTATCTCGAGTCTGGGTGCTGTTGCTGCTGTGCTAATGCTAGTATTTCAGCATACGCTGCTTTCTCTTGTAGCCAACGTCCAGTTGTCATCAAATGACGTACTTCAACTCGGTGATTGGATTGAAATGCCAGATAAGAATTTGAGCGGGGAGGTTACCGATATTGCGTTACACACAATTACTATACGCAATTGGGATAATACGATTTCACGTATACCTACGAAAAATTTCTTAACAGAAACATATACTAACTGGCAGGCTATGTTTTCTTCTGGTGCTCGAAGGATAATGCGTAGTACTACAATAGATCAGCACTCGGTTACTTTTTTAACTCAGGAAATACTTGCACCAATACTTGCGATACGAGGTGTGAGTGAATCTCTCTCTAAGTTAATCGATGGGCGTGATGCAATGGGGATTGCGGACAGTTGGTTTATAGATAATGGACTGACAAATCTAACGTTATTTCGCCATTACATGATGGCCTATTTGGCTGAACGATCTGATATTATCAAGGATATGTATGTTGTAGTGAGAACATTAAAACCTTCAGCTTCGGGGATTCCACTGGAAATTTATTGCTTTACCACTTCAACACTGTGGGTGGATTACGAGAATACTCAATCAGAAATTTTTGAGTACATCACGGCTATTGTTGAAAAGTTCCATCTTCGTATATATCAGTATCCGGCAGGACATGATTTTTGGCATTCATCACCCGAAAATTGCATTCGTAAAAGCGAACATTTTAATGTTGATAGTTAGTTTTGACAAAGAGCTACACATTGATTTTTAAACTGCATGTAAATTCTCGGTAGTTGATTAAGATGGGTTACAGCCGGATCATCCGATCCGCGCTACATCGAAATGGCCAGGCAGAACGCCAAAAAATAACCTTTTCTCGTTTTGCAATTCTAAGGGAGGTAAAATGATTGATTTTGAACGTATGGCAGCAGAACAAAATCTTGTGGATATTATTCTCTTCCTGGTAAGAAAGGAGAACGGCTATGGTTATCCTCAAATGGATCTTTTTTTCAGTCGTCACAAGTTTTCAGTCATAGAAAATGGGGCGTTCATGAGGACTTTTGAACAGATGCGATTAAAAGGAGAAGTTGAATGGGGTGAGAAAATGCTGGTTAAAAAAGGCCCTAACTGGAAAGAGCCAAAATTCGTGGCTGAGAAAAAATACGGTATTGAATAGACTTAACACATGGCTACCTTAATTTTAATTTCGAGTGGGGAAGTGCAGATGAGGGAAAGTAATGCTAGATCTTGAAAGTATTTATAAAAATGAAAGTGTGGAAGATGTTCTTCTGCATTTCGCTCTACGAACACCATATCCGAGCATAGACAGGATGTACGTGAATTACAAATTTGAAGTCATTGAGCATGGCGAATTACTGCGAACTCATCAACGATTATTTGACGAAGGAAAATTAAAAAAAACAGGGAGGCCACTTCCAGAAAAAGGTCCAAACTGGAAAGAGCCGAAATTCGTAACTGAGAAAAAATACGGTATTGAATAGACTTAACTCATTATAACTACAAGAATTTATGCTGGTTTTTTGCAATTGATTTCCCATAATCATGTCGTCGGAGCCTGAACAACTCCGGTGACTTCTGCGCTTTGAGGGGACTCAAAGTGAAAATGACAATCAGGATACCTTTCAACCAGTTACAGATGCAGAAATGCATCTGCGTTTTATTACATTCAGTGCTTTACCTCTTTGGAGGTGAAGCGTGAAACAACAATTCTGCCTCATCAACGACAAAGTTAAGCGTAACGTCGTCAACTTCATCCAGTCTCTACCTGTCGATCACCGATCGCCGCTGATTATCGAGGCGCGCGAAGAAAGCCGCACCGATAAGCAGAATCGCCTCATGTGGCCACTTTTGAAAGACCTGAGCGATCAGGTTATCTGGTACGGCGAAAAACTGGAGCCAGTGGAGTGGAAAGACCTCATCACCGTACCGGTAAGCCAGATGCAAAATCCGGAGTGCGAGCAGAAATACGCCCGGGGTATCAACGGCGGCCGCGTCTACTTCGTCGTTCGTTCCTCTCAATTCAGCAAGCGCTACATGGTCGAGGCTATCGAAGCGATCTACTGGTTCGGCACCGAGCACAATGTGAAGTTCAGCGAAAAGTCCAGTAGTCGATGACGAACTGCGCCTGATGCATGCAGAAGGTGTGCTCAGAACGCTGGCCATATGGAAAAAAGAAGGACGGGTAAAAGCATGAGCATGAACAGGGATATTCGTGATATCCGCCTGGGCAGCAGCCAGCGTCATATACTGACGACTCAGGGGTATCAGGTTCTGCCTGAGCTCATCAATTTTCGCCATGATCTGGCGCCAGGAGTCCAGCGGTTGACCTGCACGATCGGGAACAATGGCAGCGGGCCCGTTGGCCAACTCATCCAGACGTTTGGCGTTATCGAGTAGCACAGCAGGCGACGTGCTCCCCAGTGGCGGATTAAAGGCCATGTTTTTGCTCCAAAAAAAGCATTCGCCTAAACGAGGGTTTGTGCGAAATGTCGGAGATTTTTACAATCAGCAATTTCAAGTAGTTATAAAGTGCTGATTGGCTATGCTCGGGTGTCCACCGGGGATCAAAACCTCGATTTACAGAAAAACGCGCTGATCCGCGCAGAATGTGAACAGATATTCGAAGACACAGCGAGCGGGAAGAATGCCCGCCGCCCGGGATTAAAGCGTGCACTGCGGCGACTCCGCCCGGGTGATGTGCTGGTGGTCTGGAAACTTGATCGGCTGGGGCGTAGCGTGCGCGACCTGATCACATTGGTATCGGAACTACAACAGCGTGGGGGGAATTTCCGAAGCCTGACCGACTCGATAGACACATCAACGGCAGCCGGGCGCTTCTTCTTCCACGTTATGAGCGCGTTGGCGGAGATGGAGCGCGAACTGATTGTAGAGCGGACTCGTGCAGGGCTGGCGGCGAGAGAGCAGGGGCGCACAGGTGGGCGCCGGCGGGTAATGACTCCTGATGTTGTGGAACGCTGCCGTAGGATGATGGAGAACGGAGCTACCCGGCAGCTGGTTGCAGATGTGATCGGGGTCGGAGTGAAGACGATTTACAAATATTTCCCTGCGGGATAAGGATGCCTATAAACAGGTCACAAAGGTATCTTAAGTGATTGATAAATAGTGAATGGGTGGATTTTCCCCTATAACTCCAGACTGATCGACTCTCTTATTTAGGCCTGCCGACGTCGCAGATTTTCCCGCGGCGAACGGTAGCCTAACGCACTGTGCGGATGCCATTCTCCCGATAGTCATTAATTTAAGGTGGGTCGAAGTGCCCGGCGATCTATGGGGCCAGTCTAAGAGATACCGCTTTTACACGGGCAAAGTGATATTTTTAAGGCAACTTCTGAGCACAGAAGATAAAATATAATGAGTGAAAAAAATGTTATTATCCGTCCTGCGTTCAGGACGCTACAATGACAAATTACTGCCGTATAGAAGTTAAGGAAGCATGACAATGAGCACGACTGTAGAAAAAATCCAACGTCAAATCGCTGAAAACCCGATCCTGCTGTACATGAAAGGGTCTCCGAAACTGCCAAGCTGTGGTTTTTCCGCTCAGGCTGTACAGGCGCTGTCTGCATGCGGCGAGCGTTTTGCCTACGTTGACATCCTGCAAAACCCGGATATCCGCGCGGAACTGCCGAAATATGCGAACTGGCCGACCTTCCCGCAGCTGTGGGTTGATGGCGAGCTGGTTGGCGGTTGCGACATCGTGATTGAAATGTATCAGCGCGGCGAGCTGCAGCAGCTGATCAAAGAAACGGCGGCAAAGCACAAGGCCGACGAACCGAAAGCTGAATAAGCCTGCTGCCAGTAAAAAAGCGACTTCCTGTGAAGTCGCTTTTTTTGTCTCTTATTCTTCTTGTCCGGCAAGCGGTAATGGCCAGCCGCCAAGACGTTTCCAGCGGTTGACGATTTCGCAAAACAGCTGCGCCGTCTGCTCGGTATCGTACAGCGCAGAGTGCGCCTTGGCACCATCAAACGCCATCCCGGCGGCCAGGCAGGCTTTGGACAGCACCGTCTGACCGAGCGCCAGTCCGCTCAGCGCCGCGGTATCAAACGTCACGAACGGGTGAAACGGATTACGTTTCAGTCCGGCGCGTTCGGCGGCGGCCATCGTAAAGGTGAGATCGAACGTCGCGTTGTGGGCCACCATGATGGCACGATTACAATCGTGGTCCTTAATCCCCTTGCGGACCATTTTAAAAATGGCGTGCAGGGCGTCGTATTCGCTCACCGCGCCGCGCTCAGGGTCATGCGGATTGATGCCGTTAAAGGCCAACGCTTCAGGCTGCAGATTGGCGCCTTCGAAAGGTTCAACATGAAAATGCAACGTCTCGTCCGGCATCAACCAGCCTTGCTCATCCATTTTCAACGTAATGGCGGCTATCTCAAGCAGGGCATCGGTTTTAGCATTAAACCCGGCGGTTTCTACATCAATCACCACGGGGTAGAAACCACGAAAACGGTCGCACAGACCATTAAGTTGAACGTTCTCGGACATCAGATTCTCTTAACTGGAAAAAAGTAGCGCGCATTATGGCAAATTTTGCCGTGCCTTGCAGCAGGAAGGGGAAAAACAGCGGGCGCCGATAAGCGCCCGAAGCAGGTTAGTTGCCAAGACCTTTGCCAGCGTCTTTCTCTTCAATCAGTTCAATTTTGTAGCCGTCCGGATCTTCAACGAAAGCGATAACCGTGGTACCGCCTTTCACCGGGCCCGCTTCGCGGGTGACGTTGCCGCCGTTCTGGCGAATACGCTCGCAGGCTTCGGCGGCGTTATCCACGCTCAGCGCGATATGACCGTAAGCGCTGCCGAGGTCGTATTGGTCAACGCCCCAGTTATAGGTCAGCTCGATAACTGCCGTCTCGCTTTCCTCGCCGTAGCCCACGAAGGCCAGCGAGTATTTGTACTCGGGGTTTTCGCTGGTACGCAGCAGCTTCATGCCCAGCACGTTGGTGTAAAACTCAATAGAACGTTGCAGGTCGCCAACGCGCAGCATGGTGTGAAGTAAGCGCATAGTTTTTATACTCCTTGTTTACAGCCCCTTAGCAGAGACCGTATGTGCAATTGTCAGAATAGCGTAACAAAACGGACAAGGCGTTTCATACCCCTGAGCACTATATCGTAAAAAGGCCGCCATTTCAGGCGGCCCTTACGCGGCTCTTTCTTATCCGGCGGGATTACAACGTCGGGTAATCGGTATAGCCTTCCGCACCGCCGCCGTAAAAACTTTCAGGGCGCTGCGGGTTCAGCGCGGCTTTATGCTGCAGACGTGCGACCAGATCGGGGTTGGCGATATAGTCACGACCAAAGGCCACCGCATCGATTAAGCCTTTGCCAATCAGCTCGTTGGCTTTTTCTACTGTGTAGGCGCCGGCGCCGATAATCGTGCCCGGGAAGCGATCGCGCACTTTCTGACGGAACGCGTCGCTGTACGGCTGGCCGCCGGCCCAGTCCGGCTCGGACATGTGCAGATAGGCAATGCCGCGTTTGGCGAGTTCTTCAATCAGATACAGCGCATCGGCTTCTTCGTTCGGGCCATTATCGACATTCTGGAAACTACCGATTGGCGAGACGCGAATCCCGATACGGTCGGCGCTCCACTCTTTGCTGACGGCATCCACCACTTCCAGTACCAGACGCGCGCGGTTTTCAACGCTGCCGCCGTAGCGATCGCTACGCTGGTTAGAAGAAGGAGACAGGAACTGATGCAGCAGGTAGCCGTGCGCAGAGTGCAGCTCCACAAGGTCAAAGCCGGCATCGCGGGCATTGCCTACCGCCTGGCGGAAATCATCGACGATCCCCGGAATTTCATCGAGCTCCAGCGCGCGGGGCATCGAGGTATCGGCGCGCATAGCGTGACCATGCTCATCGCGCAGGGAGGTACGGGTGCCCGCACTGATAGCAGAAGGCGCGACCGGCGCTTCGCCGCCGGGCTGCAGGGAGTGATGGGAAATACGACCGGTGTGCCACAGCTGCACGGCGATACGGCCATGTTCAGCGTGAACGCCGGCGGTGATTTTCTGCCATGCCGCGATCTGTTCCGGGCTGTGCAGACCTGGGGCGCCGGCATAGCCTTTTGCCTGGGCTGAAATCTGCGTGGCTTCGGAGATGATCAGTCCGGAGCTGGCACGTTGACGATAGTACTCTGCCATTAACGGCGTCGGGATATCGCCGGGTTCGATACTGCGCAGGCGCGTCAGCGGAGCCATGAATACGCGGTTAGGTACGGTTATGGCACCGACTTTCAGTGGGGAAAACAGTTTTGATTCGGACATAATGACTCCTGAGTAGACCGGTCGTCTCGTAATTCGTTAAATAAAAACGCCTGTTAAACGCCAGGCGCTGCAATAATCTGTCTGACATGGGCAAGGGCGCTTTCCAGCGGCATTGCGCTGCGGGTAATCTTGGCCTGCAGATTGGCCCCCAGCCACAGGGAGTAAAGCACCTGGGAGAGGGTAAAGGCATCGCCATTAAATGTCAGGCTGCCTTCCCGGCGGCCCTTTTCCAGCGCTTCGCCCAGCAAAGTAATAATCTGGCTGGCGCCTTTGTTCATCTCTTCGCGCATGGATTCAGACAAATCGCACACTTCAGCGGAGAGCTTCACCGTCAGGCAACCGCTGATTACGCCCTGCTGGCAAAACTGCGCCAGGGTATGCTGGTAGTAAGCCAGCAGGCGGTCGCGATAATTCCCTTCGCCGTGAGCAAAATGGTCAACCAGGCGGCGGATATAGCCAGCATAGTGATATTCAAGCAGCGCGACGCCGTAAGCTTCTTTAGAGCGAAAATAGTGGTAGAAAGAACCTTTCGGCACTTCCGCTATTTTCAGCAGCTCGCTCAGGCCCATTCCGGTAAAACCGCGGTGCATGCACAGCTGTTCACCGGTTGCCAGAATATGTTCGCGGGTATCGTATTCGCTATGTTTGTTCATGCGCTCACTGTAATAGACCGATTGGTCTAATGCAAGCACAAAAAATGTCGCCTGCGGCAGGGGACTGAATAACAAAAGTTGCCAGATGGCGTTGAAACGTCTTCAATAAAAGACACAGAGAAGTCGCCGGAGGCGTGGAGTGGCAGAGCAGCTGGAGTTTTTCCCGGTACAAAGTCCGTGCCGGGGAATTTGTCAGTCAGATGAACGTGGATTTTGTCGCGGTTGCTTTCGTAGCCGTGAAGAGCGTTTTCACTGGCAAACAATGAGCGATGCTCAGAAGCAGGATGTGCTGCGCCTGTGCCGTCAGCGTCTGTTGCGCAAATTACGCGCGAATAAGCCGCAGGCCGAGGAAGAACCACAGCAGCCTTCACTGTTTTAATGGCAAAATTGCGTATACTCAACACACTTTTTTGTTGAGGACGTTGTTATGGTTCAGCGTATTGCTATGGCTCCACAGGGGCCGGAATTTTCGCGTTTTGTAATGGGTTACTGGCGTTTGATGGACTGGAATATGTCCGTGAACGAGCGGGTCAGTTTTATTGAGCAGCACCTGGATCTGGGGGTGACTACCGTCGATCACGCGGATATTTACGGCAATTATCAGTGCGAAGCGGCCTTTGGCGAAGCGCTGAAGCAGGCCCCGCATCTGCGTAGCCGCATGGAAATCGTCAGCAAATGTGGCATTGCCACTAAAGCCCGCGCCGAAAACACCATCGGCCACTATATCACCGATCGCGATCATATCGTCTTAAGCGCCGAGCAGTCCTTGCGCAATCTGGCGACCGACCATCTTGATTTGCTGCTGATCCACCGCCCGGATCCGTTAATGGATGCGGATGAGGTGGCGGAAGCTTTCCTCGCCCTGCATCACAGCGGTAAAGTTCGCCACTTTGGCGTCTCCAACTTTACGCCGGCGCAGTTTACGCTGCTGCAATCGCGCCTGCCGTTTACGCTGGCCACCAACCAGGTTGAAATCTCTCCGGTACACCAGCCGCTGCTGCTGGATGGCACCCTGGATCAGCTCCAGCAGTTGCGTATCCGGCCGATGGCCTGGTCCTGCCTCGGCGGCGGGCGTTTGTTCAATGATGAAAGCTTCCAGCCGCTGCGCGATGAGCTGGCGCAGGTAGCTCAGGAGCTGAATGCTGAGAGCATTGAGCAGGTGGTTTATGCGTGGATCCTGCGTCTGCCGTCGCAGCCGTTGCCAATCATCGGTTCCGGTAAAATCGAGCGCGTGCGTTCTGCCGTAGTGGCCGAAAAGCTGAATATGTCCCGTCAGCAGTGGTTCCGCATCCGCAAAGCCGCGCTGGGTTACGACGTACCATAATCCTCCCACCGCCTCCACAATGGTCGTCTCTGGTTTACACTTATCAGGGACAGAGCCATTCTGGAGGTGTTATGCAACGATGTATCCTTGCAATACTGACTTTAGCGATCTCAGCGGGCGCGCAGGCGGCCAGCGAAAACGTGGATCTCAATCTGGTTACCAGCCAAAGCGTGGGCCAGGCCATTGGCAGCGTTAAAATCAGCGAGACCGCAAAGGGGCTGGAATTTACCCCTGATCTCAAAGCGCTACCGCCGGGTCGACATGGTTTTCACATTCATGCTAACGGTAGCTGCCAACCGGCGATGAAAGACGGTAAGGCCGTCGCCGCCGGTGCCGCCGGCGGACATTACGACCCGCAGCAGACCGGGAAACATGAGGGGCCTGAGGGGCGCGGGCATCTGGGCGACCTGCCGGTACTGCTCGTCAACAGCGACGGGAAAGCCACCCAGCCGGTGGTGGCGCCGCGGCTTAAAACGCTGGCTGAGGTGCGGGGAAAAGCCCTGATGGTTCATGTCGGTGGAGACAATATGTCCGACAGTCCGCAGCCCCTCGGCGGAGGCGGCGAACGTTTTGCCTGCGGGGTGATTAAGTAGCTCTTTCGGTTATCGTCCCGATCGCAGGTGCCTGCTCAAGCTGGGACAGGGCGCAATACAGCCGCCAGATCACGGCAGCCAGCTCTTTTGCCGCCGGCTGGTGGTGATGGTTCAGGGTGTCGCAAATTCGCTGTAGCTCCTGCAATGTTGCGGCCAGCGGACGTTGCTGGACGCCGCGTTCGCTCATGACATCCCGAAGCAGGCTGATACATAAATCCCGGACCTGCGAGAGCGGGTCAGAACGGGTTTCCCACTCGCGAAGCTGCCAGACCACATGTGAACAGTTAAGCAGCACCACGCCCCAGCGCAGCAGCCAGCGGCGCGCCAGGGCATCCTGGCTGTTGCTTAACTGACTGATGTGATGGTAGACCAGCGATTCGAACTCGTGTTCGCTATGCTGCGGACGGCGGCTCAGCTGATCGACAAAGTGACGGCGTAACGCTTTTATGTGGCGGCGGCTCTTGCGCGCATCGGAGCCGGGGCTGATCACCGCAAAAGCAAGCCAGGCAAAGCCGACGCCGATGATTTTTCCCAGATTATCGTTGAGAAAAGAGGCAAAGTCGTACACCGGCGGGTTGGTCACCGAAATAAACGACCCCATGAAGACAATCAATTGTCCCCACAGACCCGCCAGCTTTGGCATTTGCAGCTTGAGCAGTTGCATGGTGGTCAGTAGCGGGAAAAGGAACAGCAGGAACTGCCACAGGTCGGTTATCTGCACCATCAGGCCGAATTTCACCCCGAAGCTGAATATCGACAGCAATATCAGCGTCCGCATCAGCAGGCTCAGTGATTTGAACGGCGAGGGTGAGACCGAATAAAGTACGCAGCAAATTGCCGCCAGGGTGAGCGCGGCGGCGCAGGACTGCCATTGGGTGCTGATACCCCATGCCCCCACCGCCACCAGCGCGCAGAAGGTTCTGATACCGTTCCATAACGCTTCGGCCTGATCGGTATAGCGAGCTAATGCCGGGGCGGAAGGAACATTAAATTCGGCAATTGCCGAGGCGTTCTCCACGCGGCGGAGCCAGCGACTGCTGTCCAGATACAGGCGGCAAAAGTAGCGCAGGCGCTTCCAGAAAGCGAGATGGCGATAGTCGGCATCGGCGGGAGGTGCCAGCGGGGCGATTATCCGGGCGACAGCGTAAAAATCGGCCCGGGGGTTGGCCAGCGCGATAAGCAGCGTTTCCAGGACTGCGCGGGTCTGTGCCGGCGCGGCTGGCCAGTTAAGCAACATCCGGCGCAGGCTGGAGATTACGCTGGTCAGCCGCAGCTGCCGGTGGAGTAAATAGTTCAGCAGCGGATTCTGACGACGAAAACGGTAATGACTCCAGAAGGCCTGAATACGCAGCAGGTTCATGGTCAGGATTTGCCCGATCACGCTTTCGTGGGCGGTGCGAATGGCATCGCTGGTTTCCGGTACCCACAGCAGACTGGCGTGCTCAAGCAGGCGAGCATGCATATTTTTCAATGCCGTCAGCAGCGTGGCGCCATCCGACGTACTGGGCATGATCATCATCATCAGCCCGCCGCACAGGATACCGACGATAACCTCGCAAACCCGCGATTGGGCGATAGTCCATAGCTCATTGGCGTCGGTAACGTTGATAACCGGAAAGGCGATAATGGCGCAGGTATAGCCGGCGAGCTGGAAGGCGTAGGCCACGTTGTTGGTATACATTGCGCAGGCCCAGGTGCAGAGCGAAATCCATGCCGAAATGCTGAATAAAAACAGCCAGGGATCGTTTAGCGTATGCCCGGCGAGCAGGAGCGCGGCGCAGGCGCCGAGCAGGCTTCCGGCGATGCGCCCGAAGCTCTTACTGATAACGCCGCCTACTGTCGGGAAACTGACGACAGCGGCGGAGGTCATCGCCCAGTAGGGCTCATCAAGATCCAGCCAGTAGGCAATACTCAGCGCGAGACACATCGCAATACCGTTACGCAGGGCATAGCGCCACTGCGCACGGCTGGCTTTAATCCAGGGAAGCGCCTGCCACGACGGGACCAGCCGTTTCATCAGGGGGCGCCAATCGAGACGGTGCAGGTGGTCCCGGAAACCAGGGTTATATCCGCAGGTAAGTCGTTTAACGCGATACGCACCGGTACGCGCTGGGCCAGACGCACCCACGGGATATTCGGCTTGATATTCGCGACCAGGCTGTTACCGCTTTCAATGCTCTGGTCGACGATCGCTCGGCCGATACTGGATACGTGACCCTGTAACGTTTGTTTGCTGCTGTATAACACTATCTGCGCAGGATCGCCGGCGCGAATATGCCGCAGCTTAGTTTCTTCAAAATAACCAATGACATAAAATGAATTGCTATCGACAAGGGCGAAAACCGGATGGCCCGCGGAAGCGTAGTCGCCCACGCGGGTCGTTAAGTTTGTCACCCAGCCGTCTACCGGCGATTTCACTGCCGTCTGGTCAAGCTGCCATTGCGCGTGCTCGAGACTGGCCTGTGCCACGCCGACCACCGCTTTGGCGGCCGCAAGAGTGGTGGTGGCGCTATTCAGTGCGGTATTCACGCTTTCCAGATCTTCGGCGGAGATGGCCTCTGGCGAAAGACGACGACGACGACGGGCGTCACTGGCCGCTTTTGTTTGCTCCGCTTGCGCTTTGGCCATTTCTGCTTTCGCTTTCGCCAGCTGCGCTTCGGCGTTGAGAGCGGCAATCCGATAGGGAGTGTCATCGATCCTGAACAGCACGTCGCCTGCTTTGACCAGCTGGTTATCGCGAACGTTTAGCTGGAGGATGCTGCCTGAGACCTGCGGCGTAATGCTGACTTGCTCGGCGCGTACTTTGCCATCCCGGGTCCAGGGGGATTGCGTGTAATAATTCCAGACCAGCCAGGCGGCAATAATCGCAAGTGCGGCGACCAATAGCGTCGAGAGATATTTAAGTTTTTTCATGTCGTGAACATTACCAGGCAGTCAGTAAAACCAGAGCCAGACATACGGAGAGTGCAAACAGGGACAGATCCATCAGCAAGGGATGCCAGATATCGCCGGCATACATCCAGTCGCGCAACTGGCGATGAATAACCAGCCAGATAAAAAATCCCAGCAGCACGGCTTTAAACAGGGGAGGAAAGTAAATTGACGCACCGAATACCAGATCCTGCAGCGCCAGTCCGGAAGTGTTAAGACTCAGTTTCACAAGCAAAAATCCTTTGCCATTGCAGGGAGAATGTTCATAGCATGCTACTATTACACATTGTAAATCATTGTGTTGAATTTGGTGTATCAGGTAATTCATTTGTTTTGATTATTCAAATGCTGCACACTATTGTAAAATCAGTATAATAACTTAGCAAGCTAATTATAAGGAGATGAAATTGGAATCGCCACTTGGTTCTGATCTGGCACGTTTAGTGCGCGTCTGGCGCGCGCTGATCGACCATCGCCTGAAACCTCTGGAGTTAACGCAGACGCATTGGGTCACGCTGCATAATATTCATCAGCTGCCTCCTGAGCAGTCGCAGATTCAACTGGCGAAAGCTATTGGTATCGAGCAACCCTCACTGGTGCGTACGCTGGATCAGCTGGAAGAGAAAGGCCTCATTTCTCGCCAGACTTGTGCAAACGACCGGCGCGCGAAACGAATCAGGTTAACGGAAAAAGCGGAGCCGCTGATCAACGAAATGGAAGAGGTGATCGGCAAGACGCGAGATGAAATTCTGTCTGGCGTATCGGCAGAAGAAGTCGCAACGCTGCTCAGTTTAGTGCGTAAACTGGAAAAAAATATCCTCGATCTTCAGGAAAAAGATTAATTTATTCAGGGCCCTGAGTATTCAAGGCCCTTTTTTATTTACTCGTGCCAGATAACCACCCGATTACGCTCGCCTTTTTTGGCCTCATACATTGCCGCGTCCGCTCGCCTTACGCACTCGACGATCGCCGACAGGGGCCGGGAAACCGAGGTTTTCTCGAGTTGGGCGGCGAGCGTGTCATAAAAGTAGCTGCGGTTGTATAGCCGGGTCAGCGGGTCACGGATCGAATTTTGGGAAGAGTTCAGGTATTTGTTTTTGGATTCCCGATACAGACTGAATACATCGCACAATAAAATGAAAAACATAAACAACGTGCTGATGACTTCAAAAAAACGTGCATGATACCAGGCGTACTCGGTGTCGTTTTCAGATAACAATAAAAAAGCCAGCGTAAAAATATACGCAGCACAAAAAAAACACCGTGCGGGTGAGTTTTGGACTATGGCGAAAGTAATATAAAATAATCGTCGCGTTAAACAGCATCATCATATTACGGAAGCTGTAAAAAATCAGCGCAGCGTTAGCGTTAGCAAACAGATTCGAATCACACAGGAACCACCCGGGATAGCAGCTCAACGTTCCGAACATCAGCTATGATGAACCGGCGAACGCACTGGCAATCGGAATCAGATACAGACGCTTTCTATTGCACCAGGACTTCATCATCATGAAACTGGAAACCGTAATGTGCAGAATTAATAAAAAATAGTCATCGCGGGAAAAAAAGGAATTAAACGTAGGGATACGACTAATTAATGATGAGGAGAGCATGTGTATTACGCCAATAGCCATAATACAAATGACGGAGTACACAAAAAACCGTTTTGCTAAGCGGCTGCGATTAACAGTCATAAGTTTCATCCTTGTAAAGACTTTATATAAAGCGGTTCTGTCCGACGTAAGGTCATTCATAAAATAATACAATAACGCGGATGCTAAATATTGCGCAAACGCAAGAGAGAACCAGAAGGAGGGATGGATGCGACAGTGCGGTTTTTTAGCGAGTATCCGCCAACGTCTTCATATCAAGCCATTGGTTGAAGAGTACGGCCCGGGAAGGCCGTACTGATAAGAAAAAGCTTAACGCGGGGAGACGGTAACCTGACTGCCGCTGCCGGCAATCGCCACGCGCTGGCCGACAGAGAACGGGGTGTTACCCTGTTTCTGCACCACCATGATGGTATTGCCGTCGTCTTTACGGATTTCCAGCTCAACGCCCTGAGTTTTGTTCATCGCACCCTGTACGCCCTGGCCAGCGACGCCGCCGGCGACTGCGCCTGCTGCGGTTGCCAGAGAACGGCCAGTACCGCCGCCGATGGTGTTACCGAGGAAACCGCCGAGCACCGCACCACCGATAGCACCGATAGCATTGCTGTCATCACCGCTCTGGATCTGAACGGCACGGGTATGAACAATGGTCCCGTAGGTGACGCTTTGCACCTGTTTGGCTTCCGATGCGGAGTAAACGTCTCCGGAGAGGCCGCTGCTGCTCACGCAACCTGCAAGCGATAAACCAATCATCGAGACAGCCAAAACACGTAAAATCATTTATGAATCTCCTTCACCGAATAGTGTTCTGTTGAACGTCCATGCGTTCAATTATATGGCATTTCATCGTCGGCTGGCAGACCTCCGGCATGGACTATACAAAAAATAATAATCCGCACCTCTTCAACTTAACATAAACATACGTTCTTTGCGTCATGCGCAATCTTTCGCGCTTTAATGTTAATAAACGTTAGTGCAACGTAGCATTGCGCTCTTCTTTATGATGGAGTGTGAGGCATACGAAAGTCATGGAATGAAGGAAGGCGTATGAAATCAGGTCACTTTATCGGCGTAATGTCCGGAACCAGCCTTGATGGTATTGATGTGGTTCTGGCGGCAATCAACGAAAGCGTAGTGGCGCAGCAGGCCAGTCTGTCGTACCCCATTCCGGTGGCAATAAAAGAGGATATTCTGGCTATCTGCCAGGGACAAACGCTGACGTTATCCCGGCTCGGTCAACTGGATACGCGTCTCGGGCGCTTATTTGCCGATGCCGTACTGGCTCTTATGCGTCAGGAAAATGTGCAGCCGGCGGACATTGTCGCCATCGGTTGTCATGGACAAACGGTATGGCACGAACCGACTGGCGACGCGTCGAATACGCTGCAAATCGGTGATAACAACCAGATAGCCGCCCATACCGGCGTGACGGTGGTGGGCGATTTCCGGCGTCGTGATATGGCGCTTGGCGGTCAGGGAGCGCCGCTGGTGCCCGCTTTCCACCAGGCGCTGTTGGCGCATCCCGTCGAACGGCGAATGGTGCTTAATATCGGCGGGATTGCCAACCTGTCGCTATTGGCGCCGGGCGTGCCGGTCCGCGGCTATGACACCGGACCTGGCAATATGCTGATGGATGCGTGGATCTGGCGCCAGTGTGGAAAACCCTACGATAAAGACGCGCAGTGGGCCAGCGAGGGCAAGGTGCTGCTGCCGTTGTTACAAAACATGCTCAGCGACCCGTGGTTTGCGCTACCGGCGCCGAAAAGTACCGGACGCGAATATTTCAACTACGGCTGGCTGGAGCGCCATCTGGCCCGCTTCCCTGGGCTGCGGGCGCAGGATGTGCAGGCGACTCTGGCTGAGCTGACGGCGGTGACCATCGCGGAGCAGGTGCTGCTGAGCGGCGGCTGCGAACGCCTGCTGGTGTGCGGCGGCGGGGCGCGTAATCCGCTGCTGATGGCGCGGCTGGCGGCGCTGTTGCCGGGAACGGAGGTTTCCACGACCGATGCGGCGGGAATCAGCGGCGATGATATGGAAGCGCTGGCGTTCGCCTGGCTGGCGTGGCGAACGATGTCCGGGCTTCCCGGCAATCTCCCCTCGGTCACCGGCGCGTCTGAGGCCACCGTGCTGGGGGCTATTTTCCCCGCAAACCGACCGCAGAATCAGAGTTAACTGAAACACCTGTTTTTTATTAGCCGGTAAACTGGATCAAGTAAACGGGGGGCAATTTGCCCTCCTGGACCGGGAAAGTCGAAGGCAAACGAATGAAAAAAATCCTTATCGCTGTAGTACCCTTTATGCTCGCAGGCTGTAGCTACTATAACCAGTTTGTGGAGCGGATGCAGACGGATACCCTGGAGTATCAGTGCGATCAGAAACCGCTGACCGTGCACATCAACAATAGCCGTCAGATGGCCAGTTTTATCTATGACAACCAGCAGCTGAATCTGGCGCAGGGGCTTTCGGCATCAGGTGCGCGCTATACCGACGGCGTCTATGTCTTCTGGTCGAAAGGCGACAGCGCCACCGTTTACAAGCGCGATCGCGTTGTGCTGGAAAACTGTCGGCTGCAGACGGCCAAACGTTGAGATTTCTGCCCCGGGGGCGCACAATGACGCCACCCGTTGACTATGTTCTCAATTGCCATGTCTGATAACGACGAATTGCAGCAAATCGCGCATCTGCGCCGAGAGTATACCCGTGGCGGCCTGCGCCGCCGCGACCTTCCCGCTGAACCGCTGGCTTTGTTTGAGCGTTGGCTCAGACAAGCCTGCGATGCCCGGCTGGCTGACCCGACGGCAATGGTCGTCGCCACGGTTGATGAAAACGGTCAACCTTACCAGCGAATTGTCCTGCTCAAGCACTATGACGAAAAAGGGCTGGTGTTTTACACCAACCTCGGGAGTCGTAAAGCCCACCAGATCGAAAACAATCCTCGCGTGAGCCTGCTTTTCCCGTGGCACATGCTGGAGCGCCAGGTGATGGTCACTGGCAAGGCGGAGCGCCTGTCAACGCTGGAAGTGGTGAAGTATTTCCACAGTCGTCCGCGCGACAGCCAGATTGGCGCCTGGGTCTCGCAACAGTCAACCCGCATCTCAGCCCGTGGCATCCTGGAAAGTAAGTTCCTGGAGCTGAAACAGAAATTCCAGCAAGGCGAAGTGCCGCTGCCGAGCTTCTGGGGCGGATTCCGCGTCAGTATTGAGCAGATGGAATTCTGGCAGGGCGGTGAACACCGTCTGCACGATCGTTTTTTATACCAGCGCGACGATAGCGCGTGGAAAATCGATCGTCTGGCCCCGTAATCCCTGAAATTTGTTGTGTTAAGCGCTGGTACTGGATGGGCTGGCGCTTTATTCTATAGGCTTCATTTTTCAAGCTGCGTCTGTGTTGGCTGTGCTGGTTTATTCCGGTCGTTGACTGGTATGAATCTCCGTACTGCCTGCCCTGAAGCAACTTAAATGATTTTGCATAGATGTTTTTTTTCGCGTCTGGCGAAAAGTCGTGTACCGGCAAAGGTGCAGTCGTTTTATACATGGAGAATTTGATGGCAAGCAGTAACTTGATTAAACAATTGCAAGAGCGGGGGCTGGTAGCCCAGGTGACGGACGAGGAAGCGTTAGCAGAGCGACTGGCGCAAGGCCCGATCGCGCTCTATTGCGGCTTCGATCCAACCGCTGACAGCTTGCATTTGGGGCATCTTGTTCCATTGTTATGCCTGAAACGCTTTCAGCAGGCAGGCCATAAGCCTGTGGCGCTGGTGGGGGGAGCGACCGGTCTGATTGGTGACCCGAGCTTTAAAGCCGCCGAGCGTAAACTGAACACCGAAGATACCGTGCAGGAGTGGGTAGATAAAATTCGCAAACAGGTCGCGCCGTTCCTCGACTTTGATTGCGGTGACAACTCAGCCATTGCCGCGAATAACTACGACTGGTTTGGCGGCATGAACGTGCTGACTTTCCTGCGTGATATCGGCAAGCACTTCTCCGTAAACCAGATGATCAACAAAGAAGCGGTTAAGCAGCGTCTGAACCGCGACGATCAGGGCATCTCGTTTACCGAGTTCTCTTATAACCTGTTGCAGGGTTACGACTTCGCGTGTCTGAACAAACTGCATGGCGTGGCGCTGCAGATTGGCGGTTCCGATCAGTGGGGCAACATCACCTCCGGCATCGACCTGACCCGTCGTCTGCACCAGAACCAGGTGTTTGGTCTGACCGTTCCGCTGATCACCAAAGCCGATGGCACCAAGTTCGGTAAGACCGAAGGCGGCGCGGTATGGCTGGATCCGAAGAAAACCAGTCCGTACAAATTCTACCAGTTCTGGATCAACACCGCGGATGCTGACGTTTATCGCTTCCTGAAGTTCTTCACCTTCATGGACATTGCCGAGATCAATGCGCTGGAAGAAGAAGATAAAAACAGCGGTAAGGCTCCGCGTGCGCAGTACGTGCTGGCCGAACAGGTGACGCGTCTGGTTCACGGTGAAGAAGGTCTGGTAGCCGCAAAACGCATCACCGAGAGCCTGTTCAGCGGGACGCTGAGTGCGCTGAGCGAAGCCGATTTCGAACAGCTGGCGCAGGATGGCGTGCCGATGGTCGAAATGGAAAAGGGTGCCGATCTGATGCAGGCGCTGGTGGATTCGGAACTGCAGCCGTCTCGCGGTCAGGCACGTAAAACCATCGCTTCCAATGCGGTAACGATCAACGGTGAAAAACAGTCCGATCCGGAATATTTCTTCCAGGACAGTGACATTTTGTTCGGCCGTTACACGCTGTTACGTCGCGGTAAAAAGAACTACTGTCTGATTTGCTGGAAATAATAAAAAATCAGCAGGGGCATGGGAAACCATGCCCCTTTCTTTTTTCAGGGTTATGGTAAGCAAAAAATGAAGAACATCCTCGCTATTCAGTCCCACGTTGTTTTTGGACATGCGGGCAATAGTGCTGCGGAATTTCCGATGCGTCGCCTTGGCGCGAATGTCTGGCCCCTTAATACCGTTCAGTTCTCCAACCATACGCAGTACGGGAAATGGACCGGTTGCGTGATGCCGCCTGCGCATCTGACCGAAATCGTTCAGGGGATTGCCGAGATTAATCAGCTTCAGCGTTGCGATGCGGTACTGAGCGGCTATCTGGGCTCCGCCGAACAGGGTGAGCATATCCTCGGTATCGTGCGTCAGGTCAAAGCGGCTAATCCGGCGGCGAAATATTTCTGCGATCCGGTGATGGGACACCCTGAGAAGGGCTGCATCGTCGCGCCTGGAGTGGCGGAGTTTCACGTGCGTCATGCGCTGCCGGCGAGCGATATTATTGCCCCCAACCTGATTGAGCTGGAAATCCTCTGCGGTCATCCGGTGGCTACGGTTGCGCAAGCCGTCTCAGCCGCGCGTGAGCTGATTGCCCAGGGCCCGCAGGTTGTACTGGTTAAGCATCTTGCCCGTGCCGGATTGAGTATGGAGCGGTTCGAAATGCTGCTGGTGACGGCTGATGAAGCCTGGCATATCAGCCGCCCGCTGGTCGATTTTGGCCTGCGTCAGCCGGTCGGCGTCGGCGATGTGACCAGCGGATTACTGCTGGTTAAACTGTTGCAGGGCGCTTTACTTCGCGATGCGCTGGAACATGTGACCGCTGCGGTGTATGAAATTATGCTGGCCACGAAAAACAGGCAGGAGTATGAGCTGCAGGTCGTTGCCGCTCAGGACCGAATTGCGCAGCCGGAGCACTACTTTAGCGCCACCCAGCTTTAACTGTCGCACTGCTGCCCGGCCTCGCAGCCGGGCACAGATGACGCCGCGCGATTAGAACCCTTCCGCCGCCAGCGCCGCGGCCACCGATGGACGAGCGGTCACGTGCTTCATCCAGGCTTCGATATGGCTGTAACCTGTCATATCCAGCTTCACGGCCCAGGCCCAGCGCAGTACGGTAAACAGGTAGCCATCCGCGATGGTGAAACGATGCCCGTTCAGCCACTGCTTCTCCTTCAGCGATTCATCAATATAATGCAGCTTCTTCTCCAGCTGCGCGCGCACGACAGCCTTGTAATCTTCCGGGGTATCCGGGCGGAAAAGCGGCGTAAAGCCCTTATGCAGCTCTGTCGCGACGTAGTTCAGCCACTCGAGAGTCTGGTAGCGCGCAATGGTGCCCACCGGCGCCAGCAGCTGGCGATCCGGCACCCGATCGGCAATATATTGCATAATGGCGACGCCTTCCGTGAGCAGGATTTCGTCGTCAAGTAGCAGCGCCGGAACCTGTCCCTTCGGGTTGATTTGCAGATAATCCTCACCGTTTTCCAGGCGCTTCTTCTGCAGATCGACGCCCTGTAAGGTGAAGTCCAGTCCGCTTTCGCGTAGGGCGATATGTGATGCAAGGGAACAGGCGCCGGGTTTGTAGAACAGTTTCATCAGTAACTCCTCGTGGCTGCAGTTTTCTGTATGTTAGCCCAGGGGTAAAAAAAAAGCCGCTAACAAAGCGTTAGCGGCCTAAATTTATTCGTTTTCCCGAAGCGCTTAAGCGGTTGCCGTATCGCGAGCTTTGCTCACCGCCTCGTCATCCTGGGTCATGCGGTTCAGTTTCGGCGCGATAGCGAACATCAGCACGGCGATAACTGCGGTAGCAATACCAATCTGCAGGAAGACATGGCCATAGACGGCAAGAGACTGCAGCGGGTCGGTAACGTCCTCCGGTACCGCCATCAGGTTGGCGACTTTACCGGCGATGATTGCGGCGCCTGCGGTGGTCAGGAACCAGCTGCCCATGATAAAGCCCATCAGGCGCTGCGGGACCAGCTGTGCCACCATCGCCAGACCCAGACCGGAAATCATCAGCTCACCGATACTCTGCAGCGCGTAGCTCAGAATCAGCCAGTTAACGGAGACGATACCGGCGTCGGTTGCAAATTTGGCGCCCAGCGGCAGGACGAGGAACGCCAGTGAGCAGAGCACCATGCCGATTGCGAACTTGTGGGGCATCGGCAGACGGTCGCCCATCTTGTTATAGATAGCGGCCAGAATCGGGCTGCCGACCATAATCCAGAACGGGTTCAGCGCCTGGAACTGCTCAGGCTGGAAGCTGATGCCCAGAATAGCGTGCTCAACGTTGCGGATAGCAAAGAAGTTCAGTGAAGTCGGCATCTGGCTGTAGAGGACGAAGAAGACGATCGCCTGAACCATCAGAATGAAGGCGACGATCATCTTACGACGCGCCGCACCTTTCATCGCAATCGCTTCTTTGGCAAAAATAATCACGATTCCCAGGGCCACTAAGCCCAGCACCATACGGGCAATCCCCTGGTTGTGCAGCAGCCAGGTCGCAATCACCACCAGGACGATGACGCCGACGATGGTCGCCAGCAGTTTGCCGAAATGCACCGGGGCAAAGTCAGGCTTCGAACCGTAGTTTTTCACCCATTTTTTGCAGAACATGAAGTTCACCAGGGTAATCAGCATCCCGATGAAGCTCAGAGAGAAGGCGATGCTCCAGCCAAATTTCGCTGCCAGCCACGGGGTGGCCAGCATAGAGAAGAAGGAACCGATGTTGATGGACATGTAGTACATCGTAAATGCGCCATCAAGACGCGGGTCATCTTTCTCGTAGCAGGTCGAGAGCAGGGAGGACGGGTTAGCCTTAAACAGGCCGTTACCGACGGCGATGGTCGCCATACCCATATAAACGATAGCCGCGTCATGTCCGGAATAAGCCACCAGGGCGTAGCCGATAGCGAGGACGATAGTCCCCAGCATAATCACGCGTTTCGTACCGAGCACTTTATCGCCCAGCCAGCCGCCGATAGCCACGAGGCCATAAACCAGCGCGCTGAAGGAGGAGAAGAGAGTAATAGAATCCGCTTCTGACATACCCAGCTGTTTTACCAGGTAAACGGCCATGATCCCTTGCAGGCCGTAATAACCAAAACGCTCCCATAACTCGATCGAGAAGATCAGATAGAACGATTTCGGTTGTTTGAAAGCGTTCAGACTCACACTTTCTGCTGGTTTATTGTTTGCAGTTGACACATATACCTCTTTTTTTACATCCCATATTAACGGGGGGTGTTCGGGGCGCAATCTGATAAGACCGCCGCCTTTATAGTTATTCTGGAGGGAAAACGGCAAGTAATGTTCACTATCCTGGTCATTGAGGCAAGCGCTTTGCAATACTCTGTTACATTTATCTTGGGCGTTATAATCCGCCAGTCATTCAAATGTTATGCAGAGTTAAATTTCAGCTTTTACACATTGATGGTATTTTTATCTTTCAGGGAAAGGAAATGATTGGTTAATGGCGATATATTCTACTAATTGGCGGTTAATGTAGTGATATAGCCTGTAATCCTAAAATATGATGGGGCATTGTCCTGGATGGCGGGGCTCTGATATTGCAAATACTGACTTTTCGTATCATCGCGACAACATGGATTTAACATTAAGTTGCGTGGATGATCTGGATCACAAATGTATAGAAATTTTTTCGCCAAAAAAAATGATTAACCTGGGTGAGCGTTATATAGATGGTTAATTGTCCTGTGAAGTGTAGAAATAGTGGCGTTAAAGACAGGAGGCAGGCGGAAGGAGCAGAACCATTACCACAAGAAGGGTAATGGTTTTAGCGAAGGGTTATTCGTCGACTTTCTCTTTAAACTCGCACAGATCTTCAATCAGGCACGAACCGCAGCGAGGTTTGCGCGCAATACAGGTATAGCGGCCGTGGAGAATAAGCCAGTGGTGACAGTCGACTTTAAATTCGGCGGGAACCACCTTTAGCAGTTTTTCCTCCACCTGTTCAACGTTCTTCCCGGGGGCAAATTGTGTCCGATTGCAAACGCGGAAAATATGCGTATCCACGGCAATCGTCGGCCAACCGAAAGCGGTGTTCAGTACCACGTTGGCGGTCTTACGTCCCACGCCGGGAAGCGCTTCCAGCGCCGCTCTGTCCTCCGGAACCTCGCCATTGTGCTGCTCAAGCAGGATCCGGCAGGTTTTGATCACATTTTCAGCTTTGCTGTTAAACAAGCCGATGGTCTTGATATACGCTTTGACGCCATCAACACCCAGCGCCAGCAGGGCTGCTGGCGTATTCGCCACGGGATACAGCTTTGCCGTGGCCTTATTCACGCTGACGTCCGTCGCCTGCGCCGAGAGTAATACGGCTATCAGTAATTCGAACGGTGAGCTGAAATTCAGTTCCGTTGTCGGGTGCGGGTCGTTATCCCGCAGGCGGGTCAGGATCTCCAGACGTTTGCTCTTATTCATCCCAGACTTTCCCTGTGAGCATCAGCCGGCGCCGCTTGACTCGCGGCAACGGCTTTTGCTTTACGCTGTTTGGTTCGTTCATCAATCAGGTATTTCACCGCCAGCATCATCCCTAAACCGATAAAGGCGCCCGGCGGCAGCATCGCCAGCAGGAACGGCGTATCGGTATGGAACACTTCGATCCGCAGTACTTTCGCCCAGTTGCCCAGCAGGCTATCGGCGCCATCAAACAGCGTCCCGTTACCGAGGATTTCTCGCAGCGAACCGAGCACAAACATCGCGCAGGTCGCCCCCATGCCAATGGAGAAACCGTCCAGCGCCGACAGCGCCGGCCCCTTTTTGGCGGCGAAGGCTTCGGCTCGACCGACCACGATGCAGTTGGTCACAATCAGCGGAATAAAAATCCCCAGAGACTGATACAAACCAAATGCGTAGGCGTTAATCAGCATCTGCACGATACTGACAACCGATGCGATGATCATGACATAAATCGGGATACGAATTTCAGCCGGTGTCCAGCGGCGCAGGCTGGAGATGGTCAGGTTGGTCAGCGTCAGCACCAGGGTCGTCGCCAGTCCAAGCCCTAACGCATTGGTAGCGGTAGAGGTCACGGCGAGCAGGGGACACATACCCAACAGTTGCACCAGCGCGGAGTTGTTTTTCCACAACCCCTGAACAATAACGTCTTTGACTTCGCTCATGGCTTACTCTCCGCAGGAGGTGAGTTCAGGAATCTGTGCCGGCAGCGTTTGCGCATACAGACCGGCACGCTTAACGGCGTTGACCACCGCGCGTGGGGTAATCGTGGCGCCGGTGAACTGATCGAAATCACCGCCGTCTTTCTTCACGGCAAAATGGCTGTCGCCGGGGCCATGAATGATTTTACCCGCAAAGTAGGTTATCCAGTCCGACAGACGGAGTTCAATTTTGTCGCCAAGGCCGGGCGTCTCATGATGCTCCGTCACGCGGGTGCCAAGTACGGTGCCTTTAAAGTCGGCGGCGACCAGCAACTGAATCGCGCCGGAGTAACCATCGGGCGCCGTCGCTTCCATCACCACCCCGACCGGAGCGTCGTTATTTTTGGCAATCCAGATCTTATGCTGCCCTTTACCGAGCGGCGGCGCCGCGACCAGATAGCAGCTCTGCAGCAGATCGTTATTATAACGGTCCGCAGGCATAACCTGATTGAACAGCGCTTTTTGCTGCGTCGCCGCCTGTTCAGCAATCGTCGATTTCGTCAGCTCATTAATGGCCGCAGTTAACCCGGTAGAGCCGGCGGCAAAGAGCGCCAGCGTGGTGCCGTGTTTGCGCATGCTTTTTAACATCATTGGTCCTCAGCGGTGGCCATAGACGCGCGGGCGCGTGTAGTAATCGATCAACGGAACGGTAATGTTCGCCAGCAGCACGGCAAAAGCCACACCGTCAGGATAGCCGCCGAAGCTGCGGATGAGCCACACCAGCAGACCGGCGAGGGCGCCGAATATCAGGCGGCCGCGGTTGGTGGTGGAGGCGGTAACCGGGTCCGTTAAAATAAAGAATGCGCCGAGCATGGTCGCGCCGGAAAGCAGATGAATCTGCGGGGCGGCGAAGCTCTGCGGGGAAAACAGCCAGCCCAGGGTGGCGCAGAGAGTCAGGCTAAGCAGGAAGCTCAGTGGAATATGCCAGCGAATAGTTTTCTGCCAGAGTAAAAACAGACCGCCGACCAGATAGGCGATGTTGACCCACTGCCAGCCAAGGCCGGCCAGTGTGCCGCCGTAAATCGGGTATTGCAGAATTTCCTTCACCCCATGACCGGCATGCAGCGACGTTTTAAACGTATCCAGCGGCGTGGCCTGGCTGATGCCGTCGATCCCCAGACGCAGGGCGTTCATATCGTTACCGCTGGCGGTGTGGCCGCTAAAAATAACCTGCAGAGCGTCGGTGAAGCCCGGAACGCTGGCCGCAATCTCATGCGGCGGCAGCCAGGAGGTCATCTGTACCGGGAATGAGATAAGCAGTACGACATAGCCAATCATCGCCGGGTTAAACGGGTTGTGGCCCAGTCCCCCGTACAGCTGCTTGGCAATAATAACGGCAAAGGCGGTACCGGCAACGACCATCCACCAGGGGGCCAGCGGCGGAATACTGATCGCCAGCAGCAGACCGGTCAGCAGCGCGGAGTTATCGGCAAGCGTGGCGGCAATGTTTTGCTTGCGCAGCCTGAGGATAGCGGCTTCCGTCGCCCAGGCCGTGAGGGCGGCGAGGACGAGCTGCATCACGGTTCCCCAGCCGAAAAACCAGGTCTGAACCGCGATGCCGGGTACGGCCGCGAGCAGAACCAGCAGCATAATCCGTGAGGTCTGACGCTGGTTGTGGGTATAAGGAGAGCTTGCGATTCTGAAAACCATTTATTCCTCGTTAACTGCCTGCCGGGATGCTTTCCTGGCCTGAACGCGGGCGATTGCTTCGGCGACTGCGGCTTGGCGCGGATCGTCGTTGGTGGCTGACGGGGTCATCTCTTGCTGCTGTTCGGCCTTACGGGCCCTGGCGCGGGCGATAGCCGCCTCAACCGCCGCTTTACGCGGGTCGACGGCTTCGGCTACGGGCTGAACGTCGGCCGGCGCGGCGGCCTGCTGTTCGGCTTTACGGGCTTTCGCGCGGGCGATAGCCGCTTCAACTGCCGCTTTACGCGGGTCGACGGCTTCGGCTACGGGCTGAACGTCGGCCGGCGCGGCAGTCTGCTGTTCGGCTTTACGGGCCTTCGCGCGGGCGATAGCCGCTTCAACTGCCGCTTTACGCGGGTCGACGGCTTCGGCTACGGGCTGAACGTCGGCTGGCGCGGCGGCCTGCTGTTCGGTTTTACGGGCTTTCGCGCGGGCGATAGCCGCTTCAACCGCCGCTTTACACGGGTCGACGGCTTCGGCTGCGGGCTGAACGTCAGCCGGCGCGGCAGTCTGCTGTTCGGCTTTACGGGCCTTCGCGCGGGCGATAGCCGCTTCAACTGCCGCTTTACGCGGGTCGACGGCTTCGGCTACGGGCTGAACGTCGGCTGGCGCGGCGGCCTGCTGTTCGGTTTTACGGGCTTTCGCACGGGCGATAGCCGCCTCAACCGCCGCTTTCCGCGGGTCGGCAGCCTCGGTGGCGGGCTGTTCCGTTTGCTGATCCTGCTGCGCCAGCTTGCGGGCGCGGGCCTCGGCTTTACGGGCTTCGCGCGCGGCGATGGCTTCACCGTTATCCGGCTTCGCTCCGGCCTGGACAACGATCGGCTGGGCGGCATCGCGTTGTTTTTCGCGAACCCGGGCCAGCGCGGCGTTAATCGCGGCGTGATCTGTTGCGCCAGGTTGAACCGCGGACTGTTTGTGGCGTTCCAGACGCGCGGCTTTATCCCGCTCCAGGCGAGCCTGGCGGGCCTCAAAGCGGGCTTTGGCCTCCGCCGCGCGCTTTTCTTCCTGACGAAGAGCCGTAATCTCAGCCTTTTCCTGACGGAAATATTGTACCAGTGGAATATTACTCGGGCAGACCCAGGCGCAGGCGCCACACTCGATGCAGTCGGCCAGGTTATGGGCGGTGGCTTTATCGTGCTGCTGACCTTTGCTGAACCAGTACAGCTGCTGCGGCAGCAGATCGGCCGGACAGGCGTCCGCGCAGGCACTACAGCGAATACAGCCTTTTTCTTCCTCGGCTTCGCCCATTTCGCTTACCGACGGCGCCAGCAGGCAGTTGGTGATTTTAACCACCGGCACGTCAAGCCACGGCAGGGTGAATCCCATCAGCGGGCCGCCCATAATGACCATCTGTTCGGCGCTCGGGCAGAAACCGGCATCTTCCAGCAGATGGCGAACCGGTGTTCCCAGCCGCGCCCACACGTTGCCCGGACGAGTCACCGCTTCTCCCGTGAGCGTCACCACCCGCTCGGTCAGCGGCTCACCGTCGATTATCGCGCGTTTAACCGCATAGGCGGTCCCGACGTTTTGCATCAGGACGCCAATGTCCGACGAGCGCCCGCCGTGGGGGACCTGCTTGCCGGTGAGGATCTGCGTCAGCTGCTTCGCGCCGCCGGACGGGTACTTGGTGGGAATCACCCGCAGTTCGATACCGTGCGCATCGGCAAGGACCGCCCGCATCATCGAGATAGCCTGCGGTTTATTATCCTCAATACCGATCAGCACCTGACGCGGCTGTAAAATGTGGGCGAGGATGCGGATGCCGGCGATAATTTGCGCGGCGCAATCCTGCATCAGGCGATCGTCGGCGGTAATATAGGGTTCGCATTCAGCGGCGTTAATAATCAGGGTTTCAATTTTATCGCCGCCGCCGCGCAATTTGCTGCCGGTCGGGAATCCCGCGCCGCCCAGTCCGGCCACGCCGAACTGATGAATACGCTCGATGAGCGCTTCGCGGGATTGGTTTGCATAATCACTCCAGCCGTCGCGCTCAATCCACCGGTCTTCGCCGTCGGCATCGATAATGACGCTCATCTCGGCGAGGGCGGAGGGGTGCGCGGTAGAGTGCGGTGCGATGGCGCTGACGGTACCGGAGGTCGGGGCATGAACCGGTAACATTCGTCCCCAGCCGCGGGTCAGCGGCTGACCGCGCAGTACGCGATCGCCAGGCTGGACGCAGAGCTCACCCTCAGCGCCGATATGCTGTTTTAACGGGATAGCAAACTGCTGCGGCAGGGAAACCTGGCGCAGCGGCGTACCGTTAGACTGGTTTTTCATTTCCGGCGGGTGAATACCGCCGTTGAAGTCCCAGACTTTATCTTTTCTGAAAGCGGAAAATAGCTTAAACATGTTGTTCCACAGGAATATTGCGTACCGGAATCGTGTGAAGGTCCCACTTCCAGTTTTCAGTGGTCGTCGCGACAGGAACCATTTCTATACATTGCGTCGGGCAGGGGGCGACGCAAAGATTACAGCCGGTACAAAGGTCGCTCATCACGGTGTGCATGGCGCGAGTTGCACCGACAATCGCATCGACCGGGCAGGCCTGGATACACTTCGTGCACCCGATACAGTTATTTTCGTCAATGACCGCAAGCATGCGCGCAGGCTCGAGTTGTTGTTCATCGCCATCGATAGGCTGCGGGTCAACGTTCAGCAGGGCGGCGATTTTTAGCATCACCGCTTCGCCGCCAGGGGCGCAGCGGTTGATTTTCTCACCCTGAGAGCCGACGGCCTCGGCATAAGGACGACAGCCGGGGTAGCCGCACTGTCCACACTGACTCTGCGGAAGAAGCTCATCGACTTTTTCAACGACGGGATCATCTTCCACTTCAAACCGACGGGAGGCGTATCCCAGAATCACGCCAAAAATGAGCCCCAGCAGGCTAATGGCGATCACGGCTATCCAGACTGCACTCATATTACAACTTCACCAAACCACTAAAGCCCATAAATGCCAGAGACATTAAACCCGCAGTCACCAGGGCAATGGCATTACCGCGAAACGGCGCAGGTACATCTGCGACCACCAGACGTTCGCGAATAGAGGCGAACAGAACCATCACCAGTGAGAAACCGACCGCAGCGGCAAAGCCGTAGAGCGCGGACTGTAAGAAATTATGCCCGAGGTTTATATTCAACAACGCGACGCCGAGCACGGCACAGTTGGTGGTGATCAGCGGTAAGAAAATACCCAGCAGTCGATACAGGGCGGGGCTGGTTTTACGCACCACCATCTCGGTAAACTGTACCACCACCGCGATAACCAGAATAAAAGCCAGCGTACGCAGATAGATAAGGTTCAGCGGGATAAGAATCCAGGTATCAATCAGCCAGGCGCAAATCGAGGCCAGGGTCATCACAAACGTGGTGGCCAGCCCCATCCCCATTGCGGTTTCCAGTTTTTTGGAAACCCCCATAAACGGGCACAGTCCAAGAAACTTCACCAGCACGAAGTTGTTCACAAGGACAGTACCAATAAAGAGCAGTAAATAATCAGCCATCAACTCGACCTGAAAACAGAAAAAGCCGCCTATTATCGAATAAATCGATACCGGCGACAACAGGTTAACTGTGGGGTTATTACGAATTCACGAAGGTTCGCTTAACCCGTGCGGAACGTTTGAAATAGGGGACGAACAGCGCCGCGGCGAGCAGCGGAAACAGCAGTTGACGCAGGGCCATCGCGTCTGAAATCGGTGAAAAAGCAAAGGCCTTTATCGCCAGCAGCAGAGAGATGAGTAGCCAGATAATATAGTGCTTCGCTACGATGCTCCGCCGTTTGAAAAAAGCAATAGTCAGCCACAGGGTGTAGTACCACATGGCGAGGGCAAACAGCAACGACCCCACCCAAAGCAGGAGGTGCCCTGTGCTCATCTCCGCCAGCAGGGCGTAGGTCCGGGAGGCCATCAGCGCATTAGCGAATATCAACAGCGACAACGACGTGCTCAGTAGTGCAACCAGTAGCCATGCCAGCGGTGCCAGCAGCCACCCGCCGATACGTTCTGCAGAGTGAGAAGACATGATTTCTCCCGGATTCAATCAAGATGAAGAGCGGGAGTATAAGCAACTGGCATGGTTGAGAACAGTGTTTATTGCACGTAACGCCAGACGGACTTCGGCACCTGGCCGATATCGAACAATTTGCCGCCGGAAACCAGTTCTGCCCGACGGTGGTCGGCGGCGCGATACATGTTGACGATTTCTGCTGTGTCGGTCAGAGAATAGTTAAGATGGTCAAAAAGTTTTTCAAGACTTTCAAGCGAACTGATTTTACGAAATTTTAATAAGTAGTCCTGGACGGTCATTTGCGTTTCCATTTTATAATCGGAATAAACAAGTCGAATATTACCAACTGTTAGTAAACCAGCTTTCAACAAACAGTGCCTTCTTAACGGGCCTGATGAAATTATTTAGGTTGTAAATACTAAAGACAAGAACTGATTTCGTTCCTGGGGTAGTCAAAAGATATTTAGGAATATTCTATCGCTAAGTCAGGCGCCGGGCGGCGCCTGGGAGAGAAGATTAACGCTGTTTGCCTCGGCTGGCAATAACGTTTTGATACCAAAAAAAACTCTTTTTACGTTTACGGGCGAGCCCTTGCTGATGATCGACATACACAAAACCATATTGTTTTTGGTAGCCGTTCAGCCAGCTCAGGAGGTCAATAAAGGACCAGGGATAATAACCGCGGACATCGGCGCCAGCCTCGATGGCTTTTTCCACGGCATTAATATGGCTGCTAAGATAGTCGATGCGCGGATCGTCGACGATTTCGCCATCAATAATCGGATCTTTGGCACCCAGACCATTTTCGGTGATGTAAACAGGAATATCGCCGTAGCGTTCTTTGATCATCATAATGCCGTCGGTTAACCCCTGCGGCCAAATCTCCCAGCCCCATTCGGTATAGGTGCTCTGCGGGTTACGCACGAAATAAAACAGACCTTTGACGCCCGGTTCGCCGGCGCTGAGTCCCTCCTGAGGGCGGGCGGAGACGGTTTCGCGGCGATAATAGTTAAGGCCAATAAAATCGCAGCGGTTGTCACGCAGCAGCGCGTCATCACCGGGCGCAAACTGCGGGACACCCCACAGCGCCTGGGCCTGCTGCAAAAGCGACTGCGGATAATGGCCTTTTAACACCGGATCGTACAGCCAGTGCGTGTGAATGGCGTCCGCCATGTCGGTGGCCGCTCGATCTTCGGGGCTGTCGGTGAGCGGTGTATGCGGCTGCAATACGTTGACGAAACCAATCTCGCCATGAATACCACTTTCACGAAACTGTTTAACCGCCATCGCGTGAGCAATAAAGACGTGGTGGCAGGCCTGGATGGCGCGCGCCGGATCGCGCACCGCCGGCGGATGGCAGCCATTAATATAACCGTGTCCGATAAACACGATGGTTTCATTGAAGGTTGCCCATAGCTTCACCCGGGAACCGTAGCGCTCGTAACACAGGCGGGCATAGTCGGCGAACGCCTCGGCGGTGCTTCGCGCTTCCCAGCCCCCTTCATCCTGTAACGCCTGCGGCAGATCCCAGTGATAGAGCGTAATCATCGGCTCGATATTGTGGGCCAGCAGCGCGTCGATCAAATCGCTATAAAACTGAATGCCTGCTTCGTTAATGTCGCCACGCCCCTGGGGCAACAGCCGGGGCCAGGAGATTGAGAAGCGGTAGCTTTGCAGGCCCATTTCGGCCATCAGGGCAACATCTTCGCGAAAACGATGATAGTGATCGACGGCGACGTCACCATGGGTGTTTTCGAATGTTGCACCGGGCTGGTGGGCGTAAATATCCCAGATTGACGGGCCTTTGCCGTCGGCATCGTGACCGCCTTCAACCTGATAGGCTGCGGTGGCGGCGCCCCAAAGAAAATGTTGCGGAAATGCGGCCATGAAAAACTCCTTATCGAATGATAAAGAGAGTGTAGTGAATGCGTTCGCAAGTGTGCAACCGGTTTCTGAAACCGGTTGCACACTTGCGAAGTGGGTCACTGTTTAGCGTCAGCAGAGGCTGACGGGCTAATGGGGCAGGCTGGCCGTTTGTACAACATTCTCTGAAGGCGGAGACTGGTAGTTATCAATGTGATGAGCGATAACCAAAAGCAGGGCTGAAACGCCGAATACTACCCAGCCGATAAGTTCTACAATTCTGTTAAAAACGTTTGCCATAATCCTGAAATTGAAAGTTAAAACAGAGGTAAATGTTACTAAATGGTGAGAGTAAAGCAAGGGATAGCAGAATAGTATTGTAACGATTGTCGTCAAGATGACCGCTGATAAGCATTAGAAAAGCTAATAAATTAATTGAGGTTTATAGTTAGCAAAGGGCAGAGATTGTTGAATGAGAGGGCTGCAAGATGAGTGACACTATCCGGGTAGGAATGATTGGCTACGGGTATGCGAGTAAAACGTTCCATGCGCCGTTAATCAGCGGTACACCGGGAATGACGCTGGTCGCGGTCTCCAGTAGCGATGAAAGAAAAGTGCAGGTCGACTGGCCCATGGTGAGCGTGGTCGCCGATCCCACGGGCTTACTGAGCAACCCTGATATTGATTTGATCGTCATTGCGACGCCAAATGATAGCCATTTCCCGCTGGCGAAAGCGGCGCTGGAAGCGGGCAAACATGTTGTGGTGGATAAACCTTTTACCGTGACACTGTCACAGGCCAGAAGGCTGGAGGCCGCTGCCCGGCGCTGCGGCAGACTGCTTTCCGTATTTCATAACCGCCGCTGGGATAGCGACTTTCTGACGCTTAAATCGCTGATTAACGAAGGGCTGCTGGGCGAGGTGTGCTACTTTGAATCGCACTTCGATCGCTATCGTCCGGAGGTTCGTCACCGCTGGCGCGAACAGGGCGGTCCGGGAAGCGGAATCTGGTACGATCTGGGGCCGCATCTTCTTGATCAGGCCGTCAATTTGTTTGGCCTGCCGGTCAGTATTACCGTTGATCTGGCGCAGTTGCGTCCTGGCGCGCAGGCTACCGACTATTTTCATGCCGTGCTGACTTACCCCCTGCGCCGGGTGGTGCTACACGGTACGCTGCTGGCGGCGGCAGAAACCGCGCGATATATCGTCCACGGTTCCCGGGCAAGCTATGTCAAATATGGACTGGATCCGCAGGAGGAGCGGCTGAAGAATGGCGAGCGCTTGCCGCAGGAAGACTGGGGATACGATATGCGTGACGGAGTGCTGACGCGGGTTGAAGGGGACGCGCGCGCGACGGAAAACTGGCTGACTGTACCGGGTAACTACCCGGCTTACTATGCTGCCATTCGCGACACCCTGAACGGCAGCGGCGAAAATCCAGTGCCTGCCAGCCAGGCGATTCAGATTATGGAGTTGATTGAACTCGGTCTGGAGTCGGCGAAACATCGCGCGACCTTGAGTCTTATCTAAAGCCTTTGCCCGGTAGCAAGGCCGCCGGGCTGAGGGTCAGGCCTGCTGAACGCGCTGAATCAGCGCCGCTTTTTCCTGATTGCTGAGAAACGCGAGTTCGAGGCCATTGATTTGCGCCTGGCGAATCTGTTCGCGACTCAGGCCGGCTGCCGGTGCGGCAACGGTATATTCGTGAATGATGTCGATACCTTGTACCGCCGGGTCGTCAGTATTAATGGATGCCAGAACACCGTGTTCAAGGAACGTTTTGAGCGGATGTTCAGCCAGCGATGCTACGGTGCTGGTCTGGATATTGGAGGTCAGGCAGGACTCAATGCCGATCCGCTGCTGCGCAAGGTAATCCATCAGTGCCGGATCCTGAACCGCTTTTACGCCATGGCCGATACGCTCAGCTCCCAGCTCCCGGATAGCCTGCCAGATGCTCTGTGCACCGGCCGCTTCGCCAGCGTGCACGGTAATACGCCAGCCGGCATCGCGCGCGCGCGTAAAATGTTGCATAAACAGATTGCCCGGGAAGCCGAGCTCATCACCCGCCAGATCCAGCGCGGTAATCCCGTCGCGGTGGGCAAGCAGCGCGTCCAGTTCCTGCTGGCAGGCCGCTTCGCCAAACGTGCGGCTCAAAATGCCGATCAGGCGCGTTTCGACGTTAAAATCGCGGCTGCCTTCACGCACCCCGGCAATCACCGCCTCAACCACGCCGTCGACCGGTAGCTGGTGGGTCATTGCCATATAACGCGGCGAAAAACGCAGTTCAACGTAATGCAGACCATTGCGCGCTGCATCCTCGACGTTTTCATAAGCCACGCGGCGACAGGCTTCCAGCGAGGCGAGAACTTTTACCCCCCAGTCCAGTTTAGCGAGGAAGCTGACCAGATCGGGTTCATTACTGGTGACCTGTACATGCGGGATCAGCGCGTCGAGCGAAGTGGCAGGAAGGGGGATATTGAACTGGCGGCCAAGATCGAGAATGGTTTGGGCACGGATATTGCCGTCAAGGTGGCGGTGAATGTCGGTTAATGGCAAAGTTAAATCAATCATGGTCGCACTCATTTTTTAGTTAAAGTGCACGTCATTATACAACATGCCTGTAACTATTTGAAGGTATTGAAAAATCCAGTCAATACAAACATCTGGCAGCATTCGCGTCATTTTTTATACCGCAGAGCGAGCGCCTTCCGGTCTTTTTCACTATCCATTTAGAATAAACGCATAGACTATTTTCGCGTTTTCATCCCCTTTTGCGAGATAATGAAGGACGGGGTAGCCCCGGCTGACAAGGCCTGCATGCATAAGTCTGGCGGGACTGGCAGGGCATCTCTCCAGAGCCTGACAAAGCAGCAAGAAAAAGATAAAATTTCTCTGCTCTTTAATGGAATGAGGGAAACGACATGAAAAAGAAACTAATGATTGCTGCTTTGTCCCTGTTATCTTTTACGGTCAGCGCGGAAGGCAATCCTTACCTTTTTGATTTTGTACAAGGCAAGGAAACAGGACGGGCCTATAAGAGCCTTATTGCTAAACACAGCCTTCCATCCTGGGTTAAAGAGGGGGGAACGAGCACCCCGGCAAATGAAATAACCATCGCCGGGCGCAAATACCTTGCCTTATCCGGCTGTAAACCGCACAACTGCCCGGCGCAATCAATAGCCGTCCTTTATTCTTTGGATAAAGGTGATATTCACGGCGTTTTTTCTGAATATGATCTTGCATCTGAGCAACAAAAACTCACCTGGTTGAACCTTGACCCGACAGGTTCTGATGTGATGCGAAATATTTTATTCGCGCGGTTGCATGGTGATGTCTCAAACTGAGCATGGCACATCATTTAAGCCGTCTCCGGACGGCTTTTGTTGCCATCCCTTGCCTGACGACAATTTAAGATGAAAGTGATTCCCCTGGACTGTGTGTATCAATCAACGAACGACAAAACTCTGGCGGTCTGGCGAGAAAACAAAGGGATCGGTAGCATTCGCGATACGCCGGACTATGACCCAACAAAACTGGCGCTTGCGACGGGCATACAGCCTACGATGCCGTCGCAAATCCAACAACTTTTCCGTGAACTCCGCGAGTTGGTGCGCGATGACGCGCTGGCGGACAGGCTGCCTGAGGCATGTTTTCACTTTACCTTTTTGCCGTTGACGCTGCCGCTGTACGCCGAAAACGAGCCCCTTCCTGAAAAGATTGCCCGGCTACATACCCTGTGGGCGAACTATCAGGGCCAGCGTATTACCGTCAGAGATTTGCGTTTAGTTGCTCTTCCTGGCCAGCTATTGCTTGCCGGGATCCCCAACGAGGAGGCCGTGGCGATGCGCCACGCTTTTTGCCAGAAGGTTCTGCTATCGCCCTGGAAAGACGAACTGCTTTCCAGGCACGCCAGCACACCGCTTCCGGCGCCTTTCTGGCACTGTACGCTGCTGCGCTACAGGGCCCGTTTTCTGCCTGAATTGTTGCGGCGCTACTTTCAGCAGAATCAGGCGCTTCGCTTTGGTGCGGTTTGCGGAGAACTCAAACTGGCCAGGGTGAACTATAACTGGGCCCGCTGTGACGCTGTTAACCTCCAGAGGTAGGCGCCATCCCGGCGCGCAGATCGCCATGTTGAACATATAGTCGCCGATCGGATTTTTGGTCGCGCTGCCAGGAGAATCACCTGGCGCTAATTGATCGCCGCCAGTACGAATGCCATATTCGGCATTATCATTTTTAAACAGTGACTTAAACCATTTAATCGGCGCTCCGGCGACAGAAAAATTCTCCCTCTCTTCTGCCATGATCCAGGCTCATAGCCAATCGCTATAAATCATAGTGAATCAGTCTTTAATATCGCCAATGATATTTCCTATAGTCTCAGGCGCTACTTTTCCTGCCATGAGCGGCAGGCTATTTTAAAAAGGACTCTGGGATGATGTTATTTACGCTGAAGAAGTTTGCTGTTCCATTGCTTATCGCCAGCACTGCGCTGCTTGCCGCCTGTGGCCCCGCCGGGCAGGACCCGAATCATATAAAAGTCGGTATCAGCGCGGGGATCGATCAGCAGGTCTGGGCGGTGGCGCAGAAGGTGGCGAAAGAGAAGTATAATCTTGATGTCGAAGTGGTCACCTTTAACGATTTCGTTTTGCCCAATGAAGCGCTGAATAATGGCGATCTGGACATCAACGCTTTCCAGCATAAACCGTACCTGGATAAACAGATCGAGGAGCGCGGCTATAAGCTGGTTGAGGTAGGCAAGACATTCGTCTATCCGATTGCCGCCTACTCGAAGAAAATACGCACCATCGATGAGCTGCCTGAAGGCGCTCAGGTGGCGGTGCCAAACGATCCGACCAACCTCGGACGTTCGCTGCTTTTGTTGCAAAAACAGGGGCTGATTACCCTGAAAGAGGGGGTCGGTCTGCTGCCGACGTCGTTAGATATTGTGAATAACCCGAAGAAGCTGAAAATCGTCGAGATCGAGGCGCCGCAGTTGACCCGCGCACTTGACGATCGGCAAATTGCGCTTGCGGTGATTAATACCACCTTTTCCAGCCAGGTGGGGCTCTCACCGACCCGCAACGGGCTGTTTGTCGAAGATAAACATTCACCCTACGTTAATATTTTCGCCAGTCGGGTCGATAACCAGGACAGCGCAAAGGTGAAAAATCTGGTGCAAGCGTATCACAGCGATGAAGTTGCCGCCGCCGCAGCGGAGCTGTACAAAGGCGACGCGGTAAAAGGCTGGTAATCTGGGTTGCAGCAGGCCGGTGGCGGGAGCACGTCACCGGCCTGCACGCCGGGCATTACTTCTGGATCAGATAGCGGATAGTGGGCCCGTCTTGTTGAATATCCAGCACCGTATACCCGTAGTTGCGGGCATCCTGCGGAATGTTATTAATCGACTGCGGACAATCGCTGACCACTTCGAGAATTTCCCCTTTTTTGAGCGAAGGCATCGCTTCCAGGGTGGCGACGGCCGGATAGGGGCAGGGTTCGCCTACCATATCGAGACGATAATCGGGAACGATAGTTTTCATGCGGTTTCCTTAATATTGGCCATCGCGGCGGATTTCTGGCGGAAAAAACGTTTCTCCCAGGCAATGACCAGCATCAATGCGATGAATAACAGCAGATAGGTCACCAGCAGGCCGCCAAAAGGCCCGAAGGTGGCGAGCAGATTGACTTTATCCCAGCTGGTGGCCAGCGTTGGTGACAAATCATCCCAGAAATAGGCCAGGATCGTCGAACCAATGACGTTGCCCAGCCCGACCCACCAGTAGTGGACCTGACCTTCAACGGCGCGATACATCCAGCCGGTTTCGCAGCCGCCGGCCAGTACAATACCGAAACCAAACAGCAGACCGCCGATGACCGCGTTCGGGCCAGCCCACATGATTTTGGGCTCCATGCCCAGCTGCACATAGCTGAAAATGCCAATCGCGCTCGCCGCCATCCCGAAGATAATCGCTTTAGCCATATAGGTGCGTCCGGTAATCCACATATCGCGGAATGCCGAAGTAAAGCAGATCTGCGCACGCTCAATCAGCAGGCCAAAACCCACCCCGAACAGCATCGCCAGCCCGAGCTTAGGCTGATCGAGAGCCGTCAGTAATCCCCAGGCGATCATGGCGAAGAACACCAGCATACCGGCGCGAAAACGACGCCGCGCCTGCGCCGGTTTTTGCGTTAGCGGCGAGGCCGCCGATACTTTCTGGATCCTGACCGGAATACGGAACAGGGGCAGCAGCGTAAAGCGCGCGCCAAACCAGCTCCCGATAGCCGTCGCGATGGCAAAAAACCAGGCGTGGAGAGAGAACTGAGGAATACCGGTAAAAAAGGCCGCCAGGTTGCAACCCATCGCCAGGCGTGCGCCGAAACCGGCAATGATCCCGCCCGCCACGGCCTGAATGATCCGGATCCGGCTGCGCGGCAGGCGGAGTTTGACATTGTTGGCCCACAGCGCGGCGGCGAAACAGCCGCCAAACATGCCGATAATCATCATGCCATCAATGCGGGTTAACGGCGTTCCCTCAAGATGAATCAGCCTGAAATAACCCCATTGCTCGGTATGAACGCCGGCAAGTTGCAATAACTGCCCGCCCCAGCGGGTAAATTCCCCGGTCACGGCCCAGAACGTGCCGGTAATACCGAAATAGTAGGTGGAGAGAATACCGGCGGCGATAACCGCGGGGGCCGGTGCCCAGAACTTAATCAGGTAGGCCTGTTTGAACTGTTGCCAAGTCATGAAAGATGCCTCTGAACTCAGAAGGTAAATCACCCCAGGCGGGGTCAAAGAAGGCGGGATAATACGCCGCTTATAACGACAAAACACTCGATGGGATCAAAATGAATCGATCCGCCAACAAAATAAAGGTCACCGCGGCGGCCTTTATCCTTTTCAGCAGGGCGATGACTCTACGTCGGGAGGCAATTAATGAAAGCCCAGCCGAATAAGGTTCACTGGGCAATATAACCCTTCGCCGCCGTCTATTTCCACGCAGTCAGCGCGGCGTAATTGGTCCGTCGTTTTACCTTCGCCGTGGATAGCCTTAATGACGCCCGTCACGCCATTTCCTGCCACCATAACCCTGCTGCCTGTTGAGATAGCGTTACGGTTACGATCGTAAGTTTTCATGGTTTCCTCCTCTTATCAAGTCGCTGAACGGGCCACATCGTTAAATAAGCTCACGCCGGAAAATGCGATGCCGATAGCGAATAAAAAGATAAAAAAAAGAACCGTTTTTTTACTGTTCTTTTGCTAAATCTTTGACCGGACGATTCGCGGGCCAGGGCCCGGCGCAACGCGTAGTGAGCTGCTGTTATCGCTCATCAGGAGCCTTCCTCTCAACCTCAGACAGGATAAAATGTTACGGGTGACCGCGCTGAAATGATAAAACACAGATTTCAGTCAGGTTGCCGTTTGATGAACAAATCATTAACCTTGCCAGGCTCTGAAAAATAGCGAAAGATGACTTTATTCGGGTCAGAACAGTATGCAATAAAATCCTGAGGGATATATGAGTCAAGATGTCACAGGAAAGATGTTAAAGCCCGATTTTGATATGGAAGTCTCCGGGTTGGTGTACGGTTTTATTTTTCGGGAAGGGCATCAGCCGCTGCAAATCACCTCTCAGCAAGTGTGTTCCCGCTTTCACGAGCTGGACGGCGAAAATGATTTCGTCTGGCTGCATCTCAATCTCAACCACGCAACCGCCGAGAAGTGGCTGCTGACTCATTTCCCGGTTGCCGATTTTTTCTTTGAAGAGATCCGCGACGGCTCTCATACCACCCGCATTGAGCGGCAGGGCGACAATTTGTTTGCCGTGCTGAACGACGTCATTTTTCATCCCAAAGAGACCACCGCAGAAACCTCGACGCTGTGGCTGTACTGCAGTCAGAAGCTAGTGGTGACCGCGCGCTATAAACCGCTGCGCTTTATTGAATGGATGCTGCCGCGGCTGGCGACATTAAACGTGACCTCTTCCACCGCGCTGCTGGCCTTTCTGCTTGAAGAGCAGGAGGAAGTGCTGGAACAGGTAGTGCGCCAGGCAAGTCGCCACGTCGATGACATCGAAGAGCGGTTGCTCACCAACCATGTCCAGCGCAACCGTGCCGACCTGGCGCGCCTGCGGCGGATGCTCCTGCGCTTTCAGCGGCTGTTGGCCCCGGAACCGGCGGCGATGTTTCGACTCCTCAACCGTCCGCCGGCGTGGATCGACCGCTCCGTGGTTCAGGAGTTTCGCCAGTTCACCGAGGAGTTTACCGTAGTGCTCAACGATCTCTCCGGGCTGACCGAGCGTATCAGCCTGCTGCAGGAAGAGATCAGCGCCCGGCAAATGGAAAAAAGCAACCGCACGCTATATACCTTGACGGTCATTACCGTGCTGGCGCTACCTATCAATATTGTGGCGGGGTTCTTCGGCATGAACGTCGGGGGGATCCCGCTGTCGACCAACCATCACGGGTTTATTCTGCTGGTGCTGCTGGTCGGCGGATTTACCCTTGGGGCCGGATATCTGGCCTTTCGGCGACGGGACGATTTGTGAGTCGGGGGCCCCGTTCGGGCTGTGCCGGCGGCGTTTAACACCGCCGGGGCTGTGCGGAACGCCGCGGCGCAGCTACGTTAAATCGCGCAGTGCGGCAAGCAATCCGTTGACGCCTCTTTCCAGCTTCTCCCGGGGGCAGCCGGCATTGAGGCGCGCAAAACCGACGCCGGCTTCGCCGTAGGTATACCCGGGCATTATGGCGACCTTCTGCACCTCGATGAGCGCTTTTTGCAGCGCGCGGTCGTCCACGCCGAGCGGGCGCAGATCGATCCAGGCGAGATAGGTGGCCTGCGGCGGTTGCCAGTTCAGCTGCGGGAAGGCCTGATTGAGCGCCTGAGCAAGATAGCGCATGTTGTCCTGCAAATAGGCCCGAAGCGCGTCAAGCCACGGGGCGCCTTCACGGTAGGCGGCAATATGGGCGACCAGCGCCGGTACCGAGGGCGATGAGAGTCCATCGCGCCCCTTCAGCGCCGTCAGATAAGCTTCGCGGGATGCGACATCATCAATCAGGCCGTAAGCGCCGGTAAACGCGGGAATATTGAAGCTTTTTGAGCCGGAAGTGAACAACGCCCACGGCCCGCGAGCGACATCGCACCACGGCGTATGACGATGTGCGCCCCAGACCATATCCATATGAATCTCATCGCTGATGACCTTCACGCCGTGCTTTTCGCACAGCATCGCCATGGTCTCCAGCTCCTCACGGCGCCACACTTTTCCGGTCGGGTTATGCGGGCTGCACAGCAGCAGCAGCGTGTTGCGCGGCTCCGCCAGCGTGCGTTCAAGCTGCGCCATATCGCAATGCCACTGGTTATCCCGATAGCTCAGCGGGACCGGCGCAACGCGACGCCGGTTTCCTGCGATGGTGTTATAAAAAGCATCGTAGGCTGGCGTATGGACAACCACGCCGTCGCCTTCGTCAGACCACTGGCGAATCATCTCTGCCACCATGTAAATGACCGACGGGCCATAGACGATCGCATCGCGACTCACGGGGGAGTGAAAACGGCTGGCGTACCAGTGGGCGACCGCGCCAAGAAACTCATCGTTTTTCCAGCGGCTGTAGCCGAATACGCCGTGCGCCAGGCGCTTGCTGACGGCATCAAGAATGCAGGGGGCGGTGGCGAAATCCATATCGGAGATAGTAAAGGGGAGCAGGTCGGCGGCGCCGAAGCGATCGGCTACATAGTCCCATTGCGTACACCAGGTGCCGTGGCGATCGACAGGCGTTGCAAAATCAAACATTGACACTTCCTTCATCAAAGCCCCCTCCGGGTCAGGAGGGGGCGGACGTTTATGCCTGGACGGTATTCATCAGGACGGCCATTTCATCTTTCACCGACTGAACCTGAGGGCCGATAACGACCTGCAGGTTATGCTGATTCAACTGCACCACGCCGATGGCGCGGTTGGCTTTCAGCGCGGCGCTATCCACTTTGCTCATGTCGTGTACCGACAGACGCAGGCGGGTAATGCAGTTATCGAGGGAGACGATATTATCGGCCCCGCCGAGCGCGGCCAGAATTGCCGGTACGTTGTAACCGGATTTCCCGCTGACGCCGGCCACGGCTTTGTCAAAGGCGGTCTGGGTGTCGATATCGCGGCCCGGCGTTTTCAGGTTGAAGCGGGTGATGGCGAAACGGAAGATGCCGTAATACACCGCAAACCAGATAGCGGCAACCACCGGCACCAGATACCATTTGGTTGACAGACCGTGCAGGATGCCAAAGACCACGAAGTCAATGATATTCCCGTCGGTGTTGCCGATAGTGACGCCCAGCACCGCCATAATGGTGAAGCCGAGGCCGGTCAGCAGAGCGTGAATAACATACAGAACCGGGGCGACGAACAGGAACAGGAACTCCAGCGGTTCAGTGGTGCCGCCGACAACGCAGGCGATCACGCCGGAGATCAGCAGACCTTTAATTTTATGACGGTTTTCCGGACGCGCGCAGTGATACATTGCCAGCGCCGCACCTGGCAGGCCGCCGAGGAATGCCGGCATTTTACCCTGCGACAGGAAGCGGGTGGCGCTTTCTGAGAAGCCGTGGGTTTCCGGGCAGCTCAGCTGCGCCTGGAAGATAGTCAGCGCGCCGCTGACGGTATGACCGCACACATCCATGGTCCCGCCCGCTTCGGTAAAGCGAATCAGCGCCACCAGAATATGGTGCAGGCCGAACGGCAGCAGTAAACGTTCGCCGGTACCGAAGATCATCGGTCCAAAGTCGCCGGCGCTGTTAATCACGTGGCCGAGCGCGTTGATCCCCATGGCAAAGACCGGCCAGACGAGGGGGATAACCAGGCCGACCAGCCCGAGCACCACGGTGGTGATAATCGGCACAAAACGCGTACCGCCAAAGAAGGCCAATGCGTCGGGCAGGCGGATATTATGAAAACGCTCGTGCAGCATCCAGACAATGATCCCGGCGATCACCGCCCCAAGGATCCCGGTATCGATCGACTGGATACCGATGATGTTCTGGATATTGTTGGCTTTCAGCACCGCGGCATCGGTCGTGGGCAGGATCCCTTTCGCGGTGAGCCAGAAGTTCACCGCCAGGTTCATGACCGCATAGCCGACGAAGCCGGCGAAGGCCGCCACGCCTTTATTTTCGCGCGCCAGCCCCAGCGGAATCGCAATACAGAACATCACCGGCAGGAAGCTAAAGGCGAAGGAGCCGACTTTGCTCATCCAGACAAACACGGCCTGCAGCAGCGGAATATCGAGCCATGGCAGCAGGGTGAGTACATCGTGGCTGCTTAAAGAGCTGCCGATCCCCAGCATGATCCCGCAAAAAGAAAGCAATGCCACGGGCAACATAAACGTCTTTCCTAACTGCTGGAAAAACTCCCACAAGGTAATTTTTGGTGTCGTTTTTGCCGTCATTAACACGAATCCTGATTTTTCAGTGGTGGGTAGGGTATAACGCTACGGCAAGATAAAACGTTTTATCACTTTTTAGTGCGATAAAAATCACATAATCAGGCGATAATAACGTTTATAAAGGTAACTCATTGATAAAACGTTTTATCGACCGCCACAGGGAGACGGTTGCAGTTATGGCTATCGCAAAAAAGATCACCATTAACGACGTTGCGCAGGTGGCCGGAGTCTCGGTGAGTACGGTGTCACTGGTGCTGAGCGGCAAAGGCCGGATATCGTCGGCCACCGGCGATCGCGTCAATCAGGCGATTGAGCAACTGGGTTTTGTGCGTAACCGCCAGGCGGCTTCGCTGCGCGGCGGGCAGAGCGGCGTGATTGGTCTTATCGTCAGCGACCTCTCCAAACCGTTTTATGCCGAGCTCACCGCCGGGCTGACCGATGCGCTTGAGTCCGAGGGCAAAATGGTCTTTCTCACCCAGGGCGGCTATGGCGGGGAAAAAATGCGTCAGCGCTTTGAAACCCTGATTTCACAGGGCGTAGACGGGGTGATTATTGCCGGTGCTATCGACAAAGGCAGCGAACTGCGCGATCGCGCCGCGGAGGTCGGCATGCCGCTGGTGTTTGCCTCCCGCGCCAGCTATCTCGATGATATCGACCTTATCCGCCCGGATAATATGCAGGCCGCGCAGATAGTCACCGAGCACCTGATCCGCCGCGGGCACCAGCGTATTGCCTGGCTTGGAGGACAAAGCGCTTCGTTGACGCGTGCGGAGCGGGTGGGCGGATACTGCGCGACGCTGCTCAAATACGGTCTGCCGTTTCACAGTGAATGGGTCGTGGAGTGCGAATCCAGCCAAAAGCTGGCGGCCGAAGCGATGGCCTCGCTGCTGCGCCAGAACCCGACCATTACCGCCGTGCTGTGCTACAACAACGTGATTGCCACCGGCGCGTGGTTTGGCCTGATGCGAGCGGGACGCCAGAGCGGTGAAGACAGCGTGGAGAGCTATTTTGAACAGCGCGTGGCGCTGGCGGCCTTTGCCGAAGTCCCGGAAAGCGCGCTGGACGATGTGCCGTTGACCTGGGTCACCACGCCTGCGCGCGAGATGGGTCAAAGCCTGGCAGAATGTATTCTACGCCGTCTGGAAAAGGGGCCGATGAGCGCGAGAAATCAAATTATGCCCCCGCGGCTGGTGACCCGAAAATAGCCCCTCGAAAGGGGCTTGGATGTAACTATGGTTGCCGCATGCTTGCCCGGTGGCGGCTGCGCCTTACCGGGCCTGTGTGATGTTAGCGGTTGCCGCGTTGCCGTAGGCCCGCGCAAGCGAAGCGCCGCCGGGCGCTGGCAGGCAAACTGAGCCCCTCGAAAGGGGCTCGAATGTTAACTATGGTTGCCGCATGCTTGCCCGGCGGCGGCTGTACCTGACCGGGCCTGTGTGATGTTAGCGGTTGCCGCGTTGCCGTAGGCCCGCGCAAGCGAAGCGCCGCCGGGCGTTAGCAGGCAAACGGAGCCCCTCGAAAAGGGCTCAGATGTTAACTATGGTTCCCGCATGCTTGCCCGGTGACGGCTGTCTTACCAGGCCTGTGTGATTTGAGCGGTTGCCACGTTGCCGTAGGCCCGCGCAAGCGAAGCGCCGCCGGGCGTTAGCAGGCAAACGGAGCCCCTCGAAAAGGGCTCAGATGTTAACTATGGTTCCCGCATGCTTGCCCGGTGGCGGCTGTACCTGACCGGGCCTGTGTGATGTTACGGCTGCGGCGCAACCGGTGGCGCCACTTCTTCAGGCAGGGTTTCCTGCGGCTCGCCGCCAGGGGCTGCCGGCAGAGTGAAGCCAAACATTCCCGCGAACTCGTCCAGCGGCATTTTCTGCCCGTTCAGGGTGACCTGACCCTCGGCATATTGCAGACTGGAGGTAATCGCGTTGTCGTCCATCGTGGTAATGCGGAACATCTGTCCCATGGCGGCCAGACCTTTCACCTGCTGGTCTGCCAGTTTCGCCGCATCTTCTGGCTGGTAGCCTTCGAGGCCGGCAATCTGAGTCATAAAGGCGGTGGCCATATCGACCGGAATGACCAGCTTGCTGTCGAGCGACTTGATGCTGCGATCCACTTCATCCGCCAGCGTTTGCGGCTCAGCGGTGGTCTGCGCAGGATCTTTTAGCAGAACGGACATATTAAAGGTGCTTTCCCCTTTGGCATTACGCCAGCTCAGCGGAGCGATAGTCAGTGACGGATTGCCCTTCAGCAGAATCGGCAGCGCTTTAAAGAAGGTTTCCGTCAGCGCCTGCTGATACAGCTCAGGATTTTGCGTCAGCTGCGGATTCGCCATCAGCGCCTGGGCTTCGGCATTGTACTGCTGGCTGAACTGATGCCAGGCCTGACCATCCAGATTCGCCAGCTTGACGGTCAGCTTACCGCTGCCGATATCCTGGTTTTGCAGCTTCAGGCTGTTGACGGTGTAATCCAACTGGCTGTTAATCCCTTTACCGTCTGCGGTCAGCGAAGACTGACCATCGATGTTCATGCCTTCCAGCAGAGCCAGCTCTTTCCCTTCAACGCCAATCGACAGTTTATCCAGAGAGATTTTTTGCTTACCGATACGCTCATTGAAGTCGGTCATCTCGGTGGCGCCGTCGGTTTTCAGGTTATTGAAGTTCAGCTGGACTTTCTGGTTGTATTCATTGCGCGCGTTGATCTGGCCGCTGCTCGCTTCGCCGCTCAGACTCACGGCTTTGCCTTGCGCATCCGCATCGAGCTGGAACTGACCGCCGCTGAAGGCAACTTTCTCATCGCCTTTCGCGTAGTCCAGCGGTTTCAGAACGATAGCCGACCGGCTGTCGCCGCTGTAGGCAATGCGGGTATTGATGGTAAATGGTGATTCGCCTTTGGCGATATCAAACAGCCCTTTGCTGGCATCGTTATTGACCAGCGTGGTTTTGATGGACGCTAACGCCGGGGCAAGCTGGCCGGATTTCAGCGCGGCTAGCGGGAAGGGGCCGTGATCGACCCCTTCATCAAACACCAGTGACTGCCCGTCCGCCAGCCAACTGTTCTCTTTACCGGCAACCGGCTTCACTACCAGCTGCAGGTGGCTACTGAATACGCCACGCTGATAGTTTTGCCATGACAGCTCGACGCCCGCTTCCGGCGCGCTACTCTGTAGCTGCGCATTAGCCTGTTGCACCACTTCGGCGAGGCGGTTTTCCAGCTGTTTCCCTGTATACCAGGCGCCACCTGTCCAGATGACGCCCAGCGCCACGATAATTCCTGCTGCGACCAGCGATTTCTTCATAGCATTTGTCCATAAATAAAACCAGGCGGATCGGGCCGCCTGGTGATGTTGTCATGATGAGGGAAAGTCTAGCAAGCGCGGCTAAAAAGTTCAGTAACTTACTTGAGCTTATTAAAGACGCGCGCCAGACGACCACTGCCGCTGACCTGTACCGGCGACTCGTTACAGCCAATAAAGGCCGATTCACCGGCTTTCAGGGTCAGACGCTGTTCACCTTTACGTAGAACCGCTTCGCCTTCTACGCAGAAGATGATAGCCGCGCTCTGCTGGTCGAGGGTGGATTCCTGTGCCGAGAGATCGTGCAGGGAGAAGGCGAAATCATCGACCGGAATCGGGAAATCCAGCTCCGCCTGGTGTTGCACCGGCTGAGTCAGCAGTTCGCCTGCCGGCTTGGCGACAAACTTGACGTTGGCAACCAGCTCAGGAATATCAATGTACTTCGGCGTCAGGCCGGCACGCAGCACGTTATCCGAGTTGGCCATCACCTCCAGCGCCACGCCCTGCAGGTAGGCGTGCGGCGTTTCCGCGAACAGGAACATCGCCTCGCCGGGATTCAGCTTCACCACGTTAAGCAGCAGCGGAGAGAACAGGCCGCTGTCGTCGGGATAGAATTCGGCGATCAGGCGGATGGTCTGCCACGGTTCGCCTTGTTCGCTATCCAGCGCTGCCCGCAGTACGTTCAGCGCGTGGGTTTTTTCCTCGCCCTGCATATTCAGCAGTCCGGCAAACAGCTGGCTTAAGTGTTCCGCGTCCGGCTGGCGAAGGAACTCGCCTATCGTGGGATTCGCGCTGGCGACGGGTTGCAGCAGGGCAACGATAGCGGAAAACTCGCGGAACGCGTTCATCGCCAGGAATGGCGTCAGCGCAAAGACCAGCTCCGGCTTGTGGTTCGGGTCTTTATAGTTACGCTCGGCGGCGTCCAGCGGAATACCGGCAGCATTCTCTTTGGCGAAACCAATTTCCGAGGCCTGCTTGTTCGGGTGCACCTGAATAGAGAGCGGCTGGGCGGCGCAGAGCACTTTAAACAGGAACGGCAGTTCGCCGAAACGCTGCGCAACCTTGTCGCCGAGCAGCGCGGACTTGTCGCCTTCAATGATCTGGCGCAGCGCGTGCGGGCGACCGTCAGCGTCGAGAATTTGCGAGCTGCTCTTCGGGTGCGCGCCCATCCACAGCTCCGCCATTGGCAGGTTGTCCGGGTTAGCGATACCATAAAGTTCGGTTAATGCGGTGTGGCTTCCCCAGGCATAGTTCTGTACTGAGTTAATGAGCTTTTGCATTCTCAATCCCTGTTGCTACATGATAATTATCGCTCTATTAAACCAGCAAACCGCCAGGAAGCAACTGCTGAAAGAAAAAGTCGTCCCTGTCTCAGTTTTTGTTAAAATTTTGTGTAAAATTGATCGACTCGCTTTTCTACAGGCAAATGGAGTGTCTGCCTGAAATATAATCAGCCCAGCAGTAAGTGAGAGCACAATGTCGAATAAACCGTTTGTTTATCAGGATCCTTTTCCCCTTAAAAAGGATGACACCGAGTATTATCTCCTCAGTCGTGACTACGTCTCCGTCGCCGAATTTGCCGGCCAGGAAGTCCTGAAGGTTGAACCTCAGGCGCTGACCCTTCTGGCGCAACACGCTTTCCACGATGCTTCCTTCATGTTGCGCCCGGCGCACCAGCAGCAGGTCGCCGATATCCTTAACGACCCGCAAGCTAGCGAAAACGACAAATACGTCGCCCTGCAGTTCCTGCGCAACTCCGATATCGCGGCCAAAGGCATTTTGCCGACCTGCCAGGATACCGGTACCGCAATCATCACCGGTAAAAAGGGCCAGCGCGTGTGGACCGGCGGCGGCGATGAAGCGGCGCTGGCGCAAGGGGTGTATAACACCTATATCCAGGACAACCTGCGCTACTCGCAAAACGCGGCCCTGGATATGTATAAAGAGGTCAACACCGGGACCAACCTGCCGGCGCAGATCGATCTTTATGCCACCGACGGCGACGAATACAAATTCCTCTGTATCGCCAAGGGCGGCGGTTCGGCCAACAAGACCTATCTGTATCAGGAAACCAAAGCGCTGATTACCCCGGCGAAGCTGAAAAGCTACCTGGTTGAGAAGATGCGCACTCTCGGCACCGCGGCCTGCCCGCCGTACCATATCGCCTTCGTGATTGGCGGCACCTCGGCGGAATCAACGCTGAAAACCGTCAAGCTGGCTTCGACCAAATATTATGACGGCCTGCCGACCGAAGGTAATGAACATGGTCAGGCGTTCCGCGATATTCAGCTGGAGCAGGAACTGCTGCTGGAAGCGCAGAATCTTGGCCTCGGCGCCCAGTTCGGCGGCAAATACTTTGCCCACGATATCCGCGTAGTGCGTCTGCCGCGCCACGGGGCCTCCTGCCCGGTGGGGATGGGCGTCTCCTGTTCCGCTGATCGCAATATCAAGGCCAAAATCAACCGGGAAGGGATCTGGCTGGAGAAACTGGAAAGCAATCCGGGCAAATACATTCCGGAGTCGCTGCGTCAGGCCGGTGAGGGTGAGGCGGTGAAGGTGAATCTCAATCAGCCGATGAGCGAGATTCTGGCCCTGCTGTCGCAGTACCCGGTATCGACCCGGCTGTCGCTCAGTGGCACCATCATCGTAGCGCGCGATATCGCCCACGCGAAGCTGAAAGAGCTGCTGGATAACGGCGAAACGCTGCCGCAGTACGTGAAAGATCACCCGATCTACTACGCTGGCCCGGCGAAAACGCCCGATGGCTATGCCTCCGGTTCGCTCGGCCCGACCACCGCCGGACGTATGGACTCCTATGTCGATCTGCTGCAGTCCCACGGCGCGAGTATGGTGATGCTGGCGAAAGGCAACCGCAGCCAGCAGGTGACCGACGCCTGCCATAAACACGGCGGATTCTATCTCGGCAGCATCGGCGGCCCGGCGGCGGTGCTGGCGCAGCAGAGTATCCGCAGCCTAGAGTGCGTGGCGTATCCGGAACTGGGGATGGAGGCTATCTGGAAAATCGAAGTGGAAGATTTCCCGGCATTCATTCTGGTGGATGACAAAGGTAACGACTTCTTCCAGCAGATTCAGTCCTCGCAGTGCACGCGCTGTGTGAAATAATCGAAGCCGCCCTCCGGGGCGGTTTTTTTATGTCGTTTAGCGGCACGAACGAACAATATAACCTTAAAAATTTGACCAATACTTAACCCTTTATAGCAGGTGAGCTTTGTCGTAATTACGTACTTTGTATTCAAGGAGAAAGTAATGACAACGCATCGCAGTGAAAAAGACTCTATGGGCGCTATCGAGGTGCCCGCCGATAAGCTATGGGGCGCGCAGACCCAGCGTTCGCTGGAACATTTCCGCATCTCGACGGAAAAAATGCCGGGCGAACTGATTTATGCGCTGGCGCTGACCAAACGGGCGGCGGCGAAGGTTAACCAGGATCTGGGATTACTGGCGGCAGAGAAGGCCGGGGCAATTATTCAGGCTGCCGATGAAGTGCTGGCTGGCAACCATCCCGATGAATTTCCGCTGGCTATCTGGCAGACCGGCTCCGGCACGCAAAGCAACATGAACATGAACGAGGTGTTGGCCAACCGCGCCAGTGAACTGCTGGGCGGCGTGCGCGGCATGGAGCGCAAAGTTCATCCTAATGATGACGTGAATAAGAGCCAGAGTTCTAACGACGTCTTTCCGACCGCGATGCATGTGGCGGCGATTATCGCGCTGCGCGAAGCGCTCATCCCCCGGCTCACGGTGCTGAAACAGACGTTGAGCGACAAAGCGGCTGCCTTCAACGACATCGTTAAAATTGGCCGTACGCATCTGCAGGATGCGACGCCGTTAACGCTGGGGCAGGAGTTCTCCGGCTGGGTGGCGATGCTGGAACACAATCTGCGCCACCTTGAACTGAGCCTGCCGCACCTGAGCGAGCTGGCGTTGGGCGGTACCGCCGTTGGCACCGGTCTGAACACCCATCCTGAATATGCCGTGCGGGTGGCGGCGGAACTGGCGACCCTCAGCGGTCAGCCGTTCGTCACTGCGCCGAATAAATTTGAGGCCCTGGCGACCTGCGATGCGCTGGTCCACGCCCACGGAGCGCTGAAGGGGCTGGCGGCCTCGTTGATGAAGATTGCCAACGATGTGCGCTGGCTGGCTTCCGGCCCGCGTTGCGGGATTGGTGAAATCGCCATTCCGGAAAATGAACCCGGCTCGTCAATTATGCCTGGCAAGGTTAACCCCACGCAGTGCGAAGCGCTGACGATGCTGTGCTGCCAGGTCATGGGCAATGATGTAGCGGTCAATATCGGCGGGGCATCCGGCAACTTCGAACTCAACGTCTATCGTCCAATGGTGATTCATAATTTCCTGCAATCGGTGCGCCTGCTGGCGGACGGGATGGAGAGTTTTAATGAGCACTGCGCGACCGGTATTGAACCGAACCGCGAGCGCATCGCCCAGTTGCTCAATGAGTCTCTGATGCTGGTCACGGCGCTGAATACCCATATTGGCTATGACAAAGCGGCGGAAATTGCCAAAAAGGCGCATAAGGAGGGGCTGACCCTGAAAGCCTCCGCGTTAGCGCTGGGCTATCTGACGGAGGCCGAATTTGACAGCTGGGTGTGTCCGCAAGAGATGGTGGGCAGTATGACTACTCGTTAGCCAGCCACAGATGCAGGCGCGGGATCAGCAGCCTGAGCGATTGCGCCTGCGGCTTATAGCGATACTGCACATTATCCGCATCGTAGTTCAGCAACTCGCCGATATCCGGCACGCTCCCCCCCTGCGTGCCGGATATCAGCGTGATAAGCGGGCCAGGGCAGGCGTACTGCACCTGTTTCTGCTCACCGGCGTACCAGACGCGGGCAATAGGCTGGACCTTCACCGGCCGCTTGATCTTAAGCTTTGCCCGCTGCGGCAGAGCGGCGATATCCTGATACTCTCGCTCCAGTTTGCTTTGCCACTGCTCGCGCGTCCACGGCGGTACCGCGCGCGGCGATTGCAGGCTTTTTTCCAGCTGCAGCAGCACCTCATCACGAGTGAGATTTTTAATCACATGCTTATTAGCCCAGCCGAAGCGAATAGTGCTCGGGTCGCATAGCACCGTCAAGGTGCGATAGGCGCTGAGGGTGATAAGCCCCGGCAGATGACGGTGGACCCATTCAAAACGCGCCGCGGTGGGCAGGCCGGAATCGACGGTGACAATTTTTTCGAAAGCGGCTTTCAGCGCGTTAATGTGGGAAATGTTCTGCAGTAACGCTGACTGCTCCTCGCCAGCGGTTTGCAGACAGATAGCGCCGGGGAGGCGGACCGCCGCCTTGCTGCTGCGGCTTTCCGATTGTTGCTGAATGAACAGATGGCTGTAGTGCCTGAGCGCCATCTCCAGCGCCGGTTGCCCGATGTGCTGGACCACCTCAATGGTCTCCAGCGGGTCGTGTTCCGCCTCTTTACTGACCGCCGGCAGTTCAAACACCCGGGCGGCCAGCAATCGGCAGGCGCGCAGGCGCTGCTGGAGCAGCTGGAGCTCGCGTTCCAGCTGGCGAAAGGTATCATTCAGACGTTCAACGAGGTCATAGCTGGCCATAGTGCCCACCTTAGTTACAACATACTGTTTGATTTTAACTATACGCAGGCCGAAGCACCTGCGCAAGTGGGGTCAGGCAGCGCTCAAATTGGGCAACTGATGATAGACTGGCCAGCTAAAACAAAAGCGAGCGCCGCCCAGAGAACTGGCGCCGCAGCTCACCTCGCCAGACATGGCCTGGGCGATACTGTGAACAATCGCCAGCCCAAGCCCGCAGCCGCCGGTGGCCCGGTCGCGGCTAGGATCGAGACGGACAAAGGGCTCAAACACCCGCTCGCGTTCCTCCGGGTCGATGCCCGGGCCGTCATCTTCAACCTGTAAGGTTGCTCGCGAACCCTGTAGCGTCAGGCTGACCTGAATCCGCTGGTTGCTGTAGCGCAATGCGTTGTTGACGAGATTATCCAGCACGCGTTCCATCAGACGCATATCAAGCGCGCCGTAATCCCCGGCGACCACTTCATGTAACGCCACATCGCGTTGGGGATTAACCATCTGAATCTCTTCAACGTGCGCCGCTATCCAGGCGGGGAAATCAGGCGTCGTCAGATGAAGTTCGTTCTGCGGACGGTCCAGGCGGGCGTAGGTCAACAGCTCCTCGATTAAGGCTTCCAGCTGACCAATATCGCGGTTCAGCGCCTGGGATTCCGCCTCGGTCAGGTTTTCACTCATCTCCAGACGATAGCGCAGGCGCACCAGCGGCGTACGCAGCTCGTGGGCAATCCCGTCGATCAGCAGTTTCTTGCTGGCGATCAGGGCGTTGATATTGTCGGCCATCTGGTTAAAGGCCACGCCCAGACGTTCAAAGCTGGACATACTGTCGAAATGAATGCGCTCGGTAAAATGTCCCTCGCCAAAGCGCTGGGCCGCGGTCTCAAGGCGCAACATATCCTGCCAGTGGGGACGCATCCAGATAAACACCGGAAAGGCCAGCGAAATGGCGATGAAAGCCATCAGGGAGACATCCAGCAAACGCATCTCATGGAGGAAATAGAGATAGGGGACGGGGCCTACCGACAGAACGTAGTGGCTGCGCGGGATACGTTGAATAAAGGTGTACTCATCATCGAGGGCGACAATATCCCCGGCGCGCAGATGCTGCATCGAGTTTTCTGAGAGCTTATATTTACTCAGCGGCTCAATATGCAGATCGAATGACAGATTAAGATCCAGCTCCTTTAGCGTTTTGCTCCAGTCGCGGGGCGGGGTTTCTCGCAGCTCGCTACGCATCAGATACAGCGAGCTTTTCATCAGATCGTCCAGCGATTGCCGACCCGCACGTTCGGCGGTGAATTTATACACCAGCCCCACCAGCATGGTCATCACCAGGAAGCAGACGAACAGCAGAAGGTAAAACTGCACAAACAGCTTTTTCATAAAATACCACCGAAATATAGACGGTTAACTATATCGCTTTTCCGTTCATGAGCGCTACCGGCAGGCCGATATTCGCCCGCCTGATTCACCGGCCGCGCTCCGCATCCAGCGGTTTAACTCGCTAATATGGCTGCCCGAGCGTAAAACGGGTCGCGAAAGCGGTATAGCACGAAGAGGCGTCCGGCGCGCGTCGGGGAAGCGGCAGTGAATTGTCGGGAATCGTCAGTGCGCCTGCCGATGGCAGGCGCCAGGAGACGCCAGCAAAAACCACCCGCAGGTGGTTTTGTCGTGGTTACGGCCGCAGGGACGTTAATTGTCCCAGGCGTGAGGAGCGAACAGATACCCTTTATTGCGCACCGTCTTGATGCGATAGGGCTCGGTCGCGCTGTCGAGCAGTTTTTTGCGCAGGCGTGATATCGCCACATCCACGCTGCGATCCATCCCATCGTAACTGACGCCGCGCAGGTTTTTCAGCAGCGCATCACGATCCATAATCTGTCCGGCGTGGGTGGCCAGTTCCCATAACAGCTCAAAATCAGCCGTTGACAGCGCCACGCTCTCGCCACCGAGCAGCACCTGACGGTTAACCGGGTCGATGAGCAGGGAACCGAATGCAATCGATTTATGCGGCGTAAGCGATGCCGGGGTATGGGCCACGGGAGTGGCGACGTGCTGGCGTAAATGCAGGCGCAGGCGCGCCAGTAATACGGCCGGCGGCGTGGTCTTCAGAATGTAATCGCTGGCGCCCATTTCCAGCGACAAAATATGGTTCATATCGCTGTCAAGCGAGGTGAGCAACACAATCGGACCTTGCCACTGGCCGCGCAGATCGCGGCATAGCGTCATGCCGTCTTTGCCTGGCAACATAATATCCAGCAACACCAGGTCGGGTTTCTCCCGCGCGATAACCTCTTCAGCCCGGTCACCTCGCGGCTCAACCACCACTTCCATATCGTGCTTTCCGAGATAAGCGGCGATCAGAGCGCCAACTTCCGGATCATCCTCAACAAAAACGATCTTATTCATATCTTACTTGTACTGGAAAAAGAATTAACATACACCGCCGCCAGGCTACCTGCCATTACTCTTTTATAAAAAAGACGTCATCCTTCACACTGTCCCGGCGTTCGCTTCGCGCGTTGGGCGCCCGGCGGGTTAACCAGGCTCGGGAGGGGGCGATGCGAATGATATTGTGAATATATGTACTTCCGTTATGCTACATCAACTTGTTGTTTAAATGTTAAGGCTAAAGGAATGGGGTTGTTGATTAAAGGGCTGCTCGGAGCGCTGGTCGTGGTACTTATCGGCATACTGTCTAAAAGCAAAAATTATTATATTGCCGGTTTAATTCCGTTATTTCCGACCTTCGCCCTGATTGCACATTATATTGTGGCCAACGAGCGCGGGATTGAGGCGCTGCGAACCACGATAATCTTCGGGATGTGGTCAATCATTCCCTATTTTATCTATCTGCTGTTGCTCTGGTACTTTATCGGCATGATGCGCCTGCCGTGGGCACTGGCGGGCGCAGTTGGCGGCTGGGGACTGTGTGCCTGGCTGCTGATCCTCGTCTGGAGCCGCTGCCACTAACGCAGGTGTCTGCCGCCATCCACGGCAAAAGAGCGGCCCGTAACGAACCGGCTGGAGAACAGATAATCGAGCAGGTCGATAATCTCTTTTTCGCCCGCCACGCTTTTCATGAGCGATTTATCCAGCGCCTGCTGGCGATATTCAGCGTCGTCGCCCTCGTTAAACATAATTAGCGAAGGGGCAATTGCGTTAACCTTAATCTCCGGCGCCAGCTTGCGGGCAAATGAGCGGGTCATATTATCCAGCGCGGCTTTACTGGCCGCGTAGGCAATATGTTTATCGCTGCCGCGTTCAACGACATAGTCAGTGATATGAATAATATCGCTGGCGGCGTGCCCGTGTCCGCGCAGGAGCGTTTCCAGCGCGTGGTTGAGCAAATAGGGGGCATGAACGTGGATCTGCATCATGCTGGCCAGCACCGTGGTGAGCGGAACGCCCGGCTTTTCAGCCATCCAGCCGCTAGCGTTATGAATGATAGCGCGCAGCCCGTCGGCGGCGTGGAGTTTGACCGCTTCGGCGAAGGCCATTATCTGGTCATCGGTACTAAAATCGGCGGCAAGACAGATGGCTCCGGCGTTGCGCAGCGCGTCAATGGCCGGGTAGTGCGTGCGATAGCTGACGATAACAGGCTGCTGCTGCTCCAGAAAATGGTGCGCCAGCGCAAGGCCGATGCGGCGGCCTCCACCGGTGATAAGTATCGGGCGAGGCTGTCGGACAGTCATGAGTATCTCCTTTGAGTTCAGCAGCAGGGCGACCGCTTACCCCACCAGCATCCACGTTGCCGGTATAGCGGCAACCAGCAAAAAACCAATTAAGGCTAATTCACGGCGTTTGAGCATGCGATCGTGCTGGTGCGTACGGCGAGCGTACAGGAACACCAGAAGACCCGGAGCGTAAAGTATCACTGACAACAATAAATGCACAGGGCCAGACGCATATAATAACCATAAGCCATAAAGACATGCGCCGACACCGACCGCCTTATGCAGCGGACGTACCGCAATCTTCAGCAGGAAGGCGCCCACGAGGAAATAGGGCACCAGAATCATCTCGGAGGCGATGGTCAGTAACGTATTGTAGTCGGACCTTGTCAGCCAGATCAGCACCAGCGATACCTGAACGCTGATATTGGTTAACCACAGCGAGGCCGACGGGGCGTTGTTTTTATTCTGCCGGGCGAAGCGGCGCGGAAATGCTTTATGCGTCGCGGCGAGCCACGGGACTTCTGCCGCCATAATGGTCCAGCTCAGGTAGGCGCCGCACACGGAAATAATCAGCCCGGCAGCGATGACCACTTCGCCCCATGAGCCCATCATCTTCACCATCAGACCGGCCATCGACGGATTACGCATTTCGGCCAGTTCCGGACGGGCGACCACGCCTAACGAGAGCAGAGTCACCAGCAGATACACCGTCAGCGCCGAAAGGACCGCCAGCAGCGTCGCGCGGCCGACATCCTGTTTATTGCGCGCACGCGCGGAAACCACGACCGCGCCTTCCACACCGATAAATACCCACAGGGTGATCAGCATGGTGTTCTTCACCTGTTCCCAGACCGGTACGCCGAGCGCCAGGCCGCTAAAATCAAGGCGGAACCTCTCCAGACGAAAGGTGATAACGGCGAGAATAATAAAGGCGCCGAGCGGGATCAGCTTCGCCAGGGTGGCGACCAGGTTAATGCCTGCGGCGGTCTGGACGCCGCGCAGGACCAGAAAGTGCACGATCCACAGCAGCAGCGAAGCGCCTACGATGGCCTGCCAGGTATTACCGCTACCGAAAATAACGGCGTCCGGAGTGTCGGTAAAGAAGCTGAGCGCGGCAAAGACAATCACCAGATAAGAGACGTTGGCGATCACCGCGCACAGCCAGTAGCCCCAGGCCGAGCAAAAACCGACGACCTCGCCGAAGCCTTCGCGGGCATAGGTGAAGATACCGCCGTCAAGATCGGCGCGAATACGGGTCAACAGCAGCATAGCGAAGGCGAGGAATAAAATCCCCACGCCGGTGATCGCCCAGCCAATCAGCAGAGCCGCAGGGCTGGCGACGGCCGCCATATTTTGCGGCAGGCTGAACACACCTGCGCCCAGCATTGAGCTCAGTACCAGTGCGGTCAAGGCGCTGAGGCCCAGTTTCTTTTCCATTGTATTCTCGGGGTGACGGCGGTGAATCAAGAATATTTATTTGGCGAAATCGCATAAAAATGGAGGATTACGCTAAGGCGCGGGATTTTACGGAGTGTCTTGGGTGCATGCAATGGCGGCGGATGAAAAAAAACAAAAAGGCGGCAAGATGCCGCCTTTTTGTCCAGGTCGACGCGATTATTTATACAGGTCTGCGCTGATGGTGATGTTGCCGCCACGTTCCTGCCACTGGCGGGTAATGTGGTAGTACTTCGCCCCTTTCTTCGCCGCGCGCTTGGCGGTCTGGTACGAAATCTCGGTCATGTTGCCGTAATTACCGGTGAACTTGATGCTGTCAAACGGCACCATCTGGGCGGCGGTTATCTTGTTCACTTCTTCGATTTTGGTGCCATCCGGCAGCGTGACGGTGTAACGTCCGCCTTTTGATGACTGCGTTTCGAAGAAACGACCTACGCCGGTACCGGAACCGACCGCTGCGCTGGTGGCAACGCCTGGAATTTCGACGTTTTTCGCGGCGCTACCGCCTTCAGCCAGCGCTGCGCGCCCGGCTTCAGAGTCGGCCGGGATCGCGTCCGGGCTCTGCAGAACGCGTTTTTTCGCATCGGCTTTATAGATATAGGCAGTGATACGCTGGTTGCCGCCCTGGTTGGCATCAACCTGACGAACGATAAAGAAGGAGGCGGCGCCTTTGGCTTTCGCCGCTTTGGTGATCGCATCATTCACTTCCGGCTGGCTGCGATAAAAGCCCTGCACGGTCACGGTATCAAAAGGCTCAAGCTCGACGGCCTGATCCTTAGGCAATTCCATGACGCCATTAATGACGCGATTTTTCGGGGCATCCGCCTGCGGGGCATTGTTTTTATACAAATCCGCCGTTACGCGCCAGTTGCCGCTGTTGCCATAATCAGAAGTGTCGACAACATAAAATGAGGCAGCGCCATCTTTGTCCGCTTTGCGGGACATGGCTTTTACCGCATCGCCGATGGCAGTAAAACGGCCCGTGATCACGACACGATCGTAGGGTTTTAGCGCCGCCGCCTGCTCCGGAGTCAGCTCGGTCGCTGCATGGGCTGACAACGCTGTCGTAGCCAGGAGAGCAGACGCCAGGAGTGAGTTCTTAAGCTTCATAAAAATAATCCTTTGCCTTGCGCAAACCATGTACTGGTATTGTTGTTGACTGATAACGCTCGATTATTGCATTTAAAAGGCGTGACTGTCTGCGTCATTTTTTGCTTACCGCCCGAAACGTGCATCACAATAATATAACAATTTCTGATATGTTGAAAAAACAGCCGCTTGACCAGCAAAATTGATAATCAATACCACTTTTATAAGTTAACGTAATGTTAATAGTGTGTTCTTACTGGCGATTAATGGCGTATAACAGCATCAGTTAAGCGATTTATCAGGTCTGGTCATGAATTTAAGGTAAATATTGCTGCCTGACACGGTTCACGATGCGTTTTACCAATAAAATCAAAATTTCTGTTTTATCGCAGTAGATCACAATCGCTATTTTCAGTAGGTTATAAAAAGTTTGTTACTGTTTCATTTTTTCAGTCAATGGCAAAGAAACGGCATGTTTTGCCGCTTAACCGTCGTCTGTAAGAAAAGAACAACCATCATCAAAAACCGATGGAAGGGAAAACTATGCGTATCGGGGTACCAAAAGAACGGTTTGCCAATGAAACCCGCGTCGCTGCCACGCCGAAAACGGTGGAGCAGCTGCTAAAACTCGGGTTTACCGTTGCCGTTGAAAGCGGCGCGGGTCATCTGGCAAGTTTCGATGACGAAGCCTTTGTCCAGGCGGGTGCTGAAGTTGTAGACACCGCTGAAGTCTGGCAGTCATCCATTATTCTGAAGGTGAACGCACCGGAAGAACATGAAATTGCATTACTCAATCCGGGCACTACGTTGGTGAGCTTTATCTGGCCGGCGCAAAATCCTGAGTTGATGCAGAAATTAGCGGCTCGCGACATCAACGTGATGGCGATGGATTCGGTGCCGCGTATTTCCCGCGCCCAGTCGCTGGATGCGCTCAGCTCGATGGCCAACATTGCCGGCTATCGCGCGATTGTAGAAGCGGCTCACGAATTTGGCCGCTTCTTTACCGGCCAGATCACCGCTGCCGGGAAAGTCCCGCCGGCGAAGGTCATGGTTATTGGCGCCGGCGTCGCCGGACTGGCGGCTATCGGCGCGGCGAACAGCCTCGGCGCGATTGTCCGTGCGTTCGATACGCGTCCAGAAGTGAAAGAGCAGGTGCAGAGTATGGGCGCCGAGTTTCTGGAGCTGGACTTTAAAGAAGAGGCGGGCAGCGGCGACGGCTATGCCAAAGTGATGTCCGAAGCCTTTATCAAAGCTGAAATGGCGCTGTTTGCCGCGCAGGCCAAAGAGGTGGACATCATCGTCACCACGGCCCTGATCCCGGGCAAACCGGCACCGAAGCTGATTACCCGCGAAATGGTCGACTCGATGACCGCGGGCAGCGTGGTGGTCGACCTGGCATCGCAGAACGGCGGCAACTGTGAGTACACCGTGCCTGGCGAAGTGGTGACTACCGCCAACGGCGTGAAGATCATCGGCTATACCGACCTTCCTGGCCGTCTGCCGACGCAGTCCTCGCAGCTGTACGGGACTAACCTGGTCAACCTGCTGAAGCTGCTGTGCAAAGAGAAAGACGGCAATATCGCCATCGATTTTGACGATGTCGTGGTGCGTGGCGTGACGGTGGTTCGTGAAGGCGAAGTCACCTGGCCTGCGCCGCCGATTCAGGTTTCTGCCCAGCCGCAGGCGGCGGCCAAGCCTGCTGATGCGCCGAAAGAAGCAGAAAAACCAGCCTCTCCGTGGCGCAAATACGCGCTGATGGCGCTGGTGATTATTCTGTTTGGCTGGCTGGCGAACGTGGCGCCGAAGGAGTTCCTCGGTCACTTTACCGTTTTCGCGCTCTCCTGCGTGGTGGGTTATTACGTGGTATGGAACGTTTCTCATGCGCTGCACACGCCGCTGATGTCGGTGACCAACGCGATTTCAGGGATTATCGTTGTCGGAGCATTACTGCAGATAGGCCACGGTGGCTGGGTCAGCTTCCTGAGTTTTATCGCGGTGCTGATCGCCAGCATTAATATTTTTGGTGGTTTCACCGTTACTCAGCGCATGCTGAAAATGTTCCGCAAGAACTAAGGGGTAGCACATGTCTGGAGGATTAGTTACAGCTGCATACATTGTTGCCGCTATTCTGTTTATTTTTAGCCTTGCGGGGCTGTCAAAGCACGAAACCTCGAAGCAGGGCAACCTGTTCGGGATGGCCGGGATGGCTATCGCGCTGCTGGCGACCATTCTCGGGCCGGATACCGGCAACGTGGCATGGATAATCCTGGCGATGGTGATCGGCGGCGCGATTGGTATTCGCCTGGCGAAGAAAGTTGAAATGACCGAAATGCCGGAGCTGGTTGCCGTACTGCACAGCTTTGTCGGCCTGGCCGCGGTGCTGGTAGGCTTTAACAGTTACCTGCATCACGAAGCGGGTATGGAACAGATCCTGGTGAATATTCACCTGACGGAAGTGTTCCTCGGCATCTTCATCGGTGCGGTGACCTTCACCGGTTCGATTGTGGCCTTTGGCAAATTGCGCGGCAAGATTTCGTCTAAACCGCTGATGCTGCCGCAGCGCCATAAGCTGAACCTGGCGGCGTTGGTGGTTTCCTTCCTGCTGTTGGTAGCCTTTGTTCGTACCGACAGCACCGGAACTCAGGTTCTGGCGCTGCTGGTGATGACGGTCATCGCGCTGGCCTTTGGCTGGCATCTGGTGGCGTCGATCGGCGGGGCAGATATGCCGGTCGTGGTCTCAATGCTGAACTCCTACTCGGGTTGGGCGGCGGCGGCGGCGGGCTTTATGCTCAGCAACGACCTGTTGATTGTGACCGGGGCGCTGGTAGGTTCGTCGGGTGCGATTCTGTCTTACATTATGTGTAAGGCGATGAACCGCTCATTCTTCAGCGTGATTGCCGGCGGTTTTGGCACCGATGGGGCCTCGACCGGTAGCGATGAAGAAGTGGGCGAACACCGCGAAATCAGCGCTGAAGAAACCGCGGAAATGCTGAAAAACTCGCACTCGGTGATCATCACCCCGGGCTACGGTATGGCGGTGGCGCAGGCGCAGTATCCGGTGGCGGAAATCACCGAAAGGCTGCGCGCTCGCGGCATCAAGGTACGCTTTGGTATTCATCCGGTTGCCGGTCGTTTGCCAGGGCATATGAACGTGCTGCTGGCGGAAGCGAAAGTGCCGTACGACGTGGTGCTGGAAATGGATGAGATCAACGACGATTTCACCGATACCGATACCGTGCTGGTTATTGGCGCCAACGACACCGTTAACCCGGCGGCGCAGGACGATCCGAAGAGTCCTATCGCCGGGATGCCGGTGCTGGAAGTGTGGAAAGCGCAAAATGTGGTGGTCTTTAAGCGTTCGATGAACACAGGCTATGCCGGTGTTCAGAACCCGCTGTTCTTCAAAGAGAACACCCATATGCTGTTTGGCGATGCGAAAGCCAGCGTCGACGCGATTCTGAAAGCGTTGTAATGGTTTGCCATCCTAAATAATGTTTGATTCTGAAGCCGTCTCTGCTGAGACGGCTTTTTTATATATACAGCAAGGTCATGAATTGCTCATAAAATCGTCGGGCCGCAGTGTTATACTAAGCCTGTTTTTTCATCACTCTGAGGATATTATGGATACCGAATTAACCCCGGCGCAAATGGCAATCGAGTTTCTGCGTCGCGACCCAACAGTATTAACCCCCGCGCAGTACCTGAAAAAATTCAAACTTCTTGAGCTGGAATTTGCCGATTTGATGTCGCTCTCCTCCAGCGAGCTGAAAGAAGAGATCGATCATGCCTGGCGCTTAGGTATCCATTAAAAACTGTTGCTGTGTCTATATTGTCAATGACGGGGCCGTAAGGCCCTTTGTTTTTTCGCTAGCCGGGAAGACAGCGGACGAGTAAGCGCTAAAAAAATCCCCCGCCGAAGCAGGGGAACATGTTTTATACCGCATCAACCCGCGAGGATTAATCGTCGTCCTCGTCATCCATTTCAACCGGCGTTTTGTACTGCTCAGGTTTGAGAACCAGCAGGTCGCAGCGCAGATGGTCGATGACCTGCTCGGCGGTATTACCAAGAAAGGCCGCTGACAGTCCGGTACGTCCGACGGTGCCCAGAACGACAATCCCCGCCTGCAGGTGTTCAGACAGGTCAGGAATGACCTCTTCCGGTAGCCCTTTTTCAACGTGGGTACGGTTTTCATCAATGCCGAATTTTTGCCGCAGGGCCTTCATGGCCAGCAGATGCTGACCGCGAATGGCATCGTTGTAGATACTGGGGTCAAAATCGGGTAGTTCGATAGCGATATTAATCGGCGTTACCGGGTAGGCCCCCACCAGATGGACTTCGGTATGGTTGACCTGGTCCGCCAGTTCGAGGGTTTCTTTAACCAGTTTTTCGTTTAACGCGTCGTGGTAATTTTCTTCGCTGGCGAGATTGACGGCCACCAGCGCCTTGCCGCCTTCCGGCCACGGCTGATCTTTAACCATCCAGACCGGACATGGACATTTACGCAGCAGATGCCAGTCGGTCGGGGTGAAAATAACGGCCTCCAGCTTGTCATGCTGGTGCGCCATTTTCAGCAGCAAATCGTGTTTGTCGCTGAGGATTTCCTGAATAATGGCTTCGAAGGGGCGATTGTGCCACACCACCTTAATATCAATAGGAATGCCGGACTCAATATAAAAGCGGGCCTGTTCTTTGATCCAGGCGCTACGTTGGCTGATAACTCCCTGGCGCATCGCCGTTCGCTCGTCGGGCGACAGCAGGGTCGTCATCTCATAGGAAAAATCGTAGATCGGCAAAAAGGCTTTGATGCGTCCACCAATCCGTTGGTGTAGATACACCGCGCGCCGCAATGCAGGCTGGTCGTCCTGATTGGGGTCGATTACTACCAGCATGTTCTGATACTTCGCCATACAGGGTCTCCTTACAACTGTAACTACAGTCTGTAATTAAAAAGATAACCCATATGGATGAAATGAAACAGGGGATGACCCTGGCCAGATCAACAAATCAGAAAAAAAATGAGCGATCTGGCGGGGGGATAAAGAGGAATCAGGCGACGTTGCGGGCCTGACCCGCGAGCTGAGCAAGCAGGTCGCTATTTTCGATGGTGATGTATTTGCCTTTTACCGCCAGCATGCCGCTTTTCTGGAAACGACCCAACAGGCGGCTGATGGTTTCGACGGTCAGACCGAGATAGTTGCCGATATCGCCGCGGGTCATCGTCAGGCGGAATTCGCGAGGTGAAAACCCGCGCTGTGCGAAACGACGGGACAAATTATAAATAAAGGCCGCCAGGCGCTCTTCCGCATTCTTTTTGGAAAGCAGCAGGATCATATCCTGGTCGCCTTTGATCTCGCCGCTCATCAGACGCATCATCTGCTGGCGCAGATTCGGCATTTTACCGGAAAGGTCGTCCAGGGTTTCGAAAGGGATTTCGCAGACCATTGAGGTTTCCAGCGCCTGGGCAAAGCTCGGATGCAGCGCGGTACCGATGGCGTCAAAGCCAACCAAATCACCCGCGAGGTGGAAGCCGGTAATCTGCTCGTCACCTTGTTCGGTAATGGTATAGCTTTTGATGGTACCAGAACGAATCGCATACAGAGATTTCAGCTCATCACCAGCTTTGAATAAGGTTTGCCCTTTCTGGATTGGCTTTTTACGCTCGATGATATTATCCAGCTGATCAAGCTCGTGCTCGTTCAGAGTAAAAGGGATGCAAAGCTGACTGATGCTGCAATCCTGACAATGGATTGCGCAACCGCCAGACTGAATGCGTCGTATAATTCTCTTTTCCGGGATCATAAGTCTGCTCAAGCCTTAATTGATATTGGTCAATTTTAACATCTTTTTGGTGAGCAGGTAAGCCTCGAACCCGTGAAACACGTAATATTAAAAGGGTAAAACTCTTACCACTTTTATCTCATTGATAACTAATACAATATTCACCTGATCCTTATTGTAAAATTGCCTGATACTTCCGATAAAAAGCACGTAGCGTTAAAGAAGCAGATACCCCTCATGGCGCAATAACCACTCTTTCCGCTGCACGCCGCCGGCATAGCCGGTCATGGTGCCATTTCGCCCAATGACACGGTGGCAGGGCACGACTATGCTGACCGGGTTTGAGCCGTTGGCCGCGCCGACCGCGCGCGCGGCGCCTGGGCGCCCCAGTGTTTCCGCCAGCTGGCCGTAATGCATCACCTGGCCGCAGGGAATGGTGCGCAGGGCTTGCCAGACTTCACGTTGAAAAGGGGTGCCTGCCGTTGCCGTCGGCAGCGTCTCGATGATGCCGAGATCGCCGGCGAAGTAGGCATCAAGCTGGTGACTCAGCCCGCCGGGATTGCGGGCATCGATGCGCTGATAACCTTCACCACGGTAGTGCAGATCAAGCAGTTGCGTCATACGGTCGCTATGCTCGTCCCACTCGACGGCGCGCAGGCGAAACTGCTCGTCGCATAGAATCCATAACGGCCCCAGCGGGGTGTCGATTTTGTCCTGCAGCAGTACCAGCATCGTTTCTCCTTGTTACCTGATTAACCAGATAATTATGCGCTACATTGACAAGATATCACGCGCTCCGTTCCGGCAACTATACTCCTGAAAGATAATCCACCGCTGTGCCGATTTTAAAAAACGACTACGTTGCTCCCCAGGCGGTGAAGTGCCTCGTCACGCGCGCGGCGGAGGGTGACCTGGTTGCGACCACCCGCTTTTTCACGACAGGTGCGGGTAAATTCCCGGACCGATGGGTAAACCCAGCCAATACCATATCACCAGCATCAGTAGCCACACGACGAGGAATATCAGCGGATAAGGCAGAACGAGTGAATAATAGGTGCCGAGTTTCGCATCCGATCGATAGCGCTGCAGGAAGCCAAGAAACAGCGGGACAAACGGCGATACCGGCGCCAGTGGCAGGACCGACGAATCCGCGATGCGGAACAGAATCTGCGCAAAGGCCGGATGAAACCCGAGCAGCATAAACATCGGCACAAAGATCGGCGCCAGAATGGACCAGATTGCCGAGCCGCTGGCGATGAACATACAGAGAAATGCCGACAGCAACGCCAGGCCAACAAAGGCCGGCACGCCGTTCATTCCCGCTTGTTCCAGTAAATCAGTCAGCCCCACGGCTATAAATTTCCCCATATTGCTCCAGTTAAACATGGCAACAAACTGGGCCAGCGGGAACACCATGACGATAAACCCGGCCATCTCTTTCATCGGTTCGATCATTAACGGCGGCAAATCCGCCTGACGACGAATTTTCCCGGTGGCAATACCGTAGGCCAGAGAGACGAAAAAAAAGAAAAAAATAATCAGCGGCACAATGCCTTTAATAAAGGGTGAGGGCATTACCGTATGGGTGACGGGATCGCGCAGAATACCGTTTTGCGGCACGACCGTGACGGCTATCAGGGCGATAAAAACCAATGACGCGATACCGGCAACCCGCAACCCGAAGCGCTGCTCAGGCGTCAGCGCCTGGAGTTTGTCTTCGCTGCGGCCTGCCCATGTTCCCAGCCGTGGTTCAATCAACTTATCGGTGATGAGCCCGCCAACCAGGGTCAGAACGATCACCGAACTGGCCATGAAATACCAGTTATCGATGACGCTGACATGCAGCGAGCCACCCAGCGTCTTTGCCGCCTCGGTGCTGATGCCTGAGAGCAGCACATCGGTGGTGACAATCAGCAAATTAGCGGTGAATCCACAGCCGACGCCAGCGATTGCCGCCAGTAATCCCGCGACCGGGTGGCGACCGACGGCGAGAAACATTAGCGCGCCTAACGGCGGCATAATCACCAGGGCGGCGTCGGATGAGATATGGCTAAAAAAGGCGATAAACAGCACCATATAGCTGGCGTAGCGCGCGCTGACGTGCGAGGCCATTTTGACCATCAGCGCCGGCAGCAGGCCTACCCGTTCGGCAAGCCCGGCGCCGAGCACCAGCGCCAGAATCGCCCCCAGCGGCGCAAACCCGCTGAAGTTCTTGATGACGTTCGGCAGAAACCAGTGCAGCCCTTCGATGCTGAGCAGATTTTTGACTACCACGGTGGAGCCGTCGGTTGGGTTGGTAACCCCCACGCCAAAGGCAGATAGCGCGGCGGTGGCTACCGCCAGCGCCACGATCAGGTAAATAAACAGCAAAAAAGGGTGCGGAACCTTATTGCCGATCTTTTCAACCCAGCTGTACAGCTTCCCGTTGGGGGAAGGCGACGGTATGGATGACATACTCATGGGCATTCCTCAGTCGTTGTTGTGTTAGTTGTGATGTTTGTTGTGTGAGTGGTTTTTTATTTTAAAGGTGACGGTGTCACGTCTTGCGGGATCGGGCAATGATATGGCCGTTCCGCCAGCTGTTGCGCCAGTTCTTGTTGACTGGCTTGTAGCAGCGCGCTGTCGGTGAGCAGGCGGCAAGCCGTGGCCCCGAGCACTTTTCCGGCCAGCAGCATGCCTTTATGGGCAATAGCGGTACGGCCCTGGCTCACCAGCTGCCAGGTATGTAGCGGTGTGCCGACGGCAAAACAGGGGCTAAAACATTGGGCGACCGGCGTTTTCCAGCTGACGTCGCCCACATCGGTTGACCCAGCGAGGAGGTTATCCGTCACCGCCCAGGGCGCGACTTCATCGATCAGCACCGTTTCCCGGTGGCGACGGGCGAAGCGTTTTCCCTCTTCACCGCCGGTGGCGGCGATATTTTTCAGGCTGTTGTTGAGGTCGTTCGCGCTTAAGGTTGCACGAATTTCGTCGGCAAACGCGCGATCCTCCTCGCTCCATGACGGTGTGCCGTAGTGGCAAACGGCCTCATACATCGCCGCCTCCAGCGTGCGGTTCGGTAAATAGCTGGAGCAGGCTTTCTCGAAACGACAGGCGACCGATGTTTCCGTCATCAGCGCCGCGCCCTGGGCGATTTTCTCGATGCGGGCATAGATTTGCTGCGCATCCGCCATCTCCGGCGCGCGGATTAAATAGAGCACTTCCGCCTGAGCCTGGACCACGTTGGGGGAAATGCCGCCGCTGTCGGTAATGGCATAGTGGACACGCGCTTTCTCAATAATGTGTTCATTGAGGAAGTTGCTGCCGGTGGTCATCAGCGTGACGGCATCCAGCGCGCTGCGGCCCAGATGCGGCGAGTTGGCGGCGTGGGCGGCGGTGCCGCTGAAACGCCAGGCGGCCTGAATGTTGGCCAGCGTGCTGGTGCTGAACATCCCGGCGTAGGCTTCCGGGTGCCAGGTTAGCGCGGCGTCCACATCGTCAAACAATCCTTCGCGTACCATAAATGTTTTGCCGGAACCCCCTTCTTCCCCGGGACAGCCGTAGAAACGAATCGTCCCGCAACCACCGTGCTGCACCAGCCAGCTCTTACAGGCGATGGCGGCTGCCAGCGCCGCGGTGCCCAGCAGATTGTGGCCACAGCCGTGGCCGTTCGCTCCTGGCGTCGCGGCAGCAGGATGCGCACAGTGCGCCTGCTGACTGAGCCCGGCCAGCGCATCATATTCACCCAGCAGGGCAATCACCGGCTCTCCGCTGCCGTAGCTGGCGACAAAAGCGTTCGGGATCCCGCCGGCCTCACGGCAGACCTGAAAACCTTCGGCTTCAAGGGCGACGGCCAGCCGTTGGGCTCACCAGAACTCCTCAAAGCGCGTTTCCGGATGGTCCCAGATGGCATCGGCGATGGCGGTCAACTCCCCGGCGCGGGCGGTAATCGCCTCATCAACATAGCGGTAGAGGGCCTCCATTACACACCTCGCTGCCAGGGGAAATTGAGCGCGGCGAGGGCCAGGGTTTCCACGGCGATGGCCATCACGTTCTCATCAAAATCGAATCGTTCGTTGTGGTGGCCGGCGCTGAGTTCCGTGCCAAAAACCATATATGAGGCCAGACCATGATGTTGTTGCACCCGGGCCATCATCAGGGTGGCATCCTCGGAGCCGGCAGGGGCGGCAATACGGTCGATAGCCTGTTCCACGCCGGGAACCCCGGCCGCCTGCTCACGCAGATAGTTTACCCATGCCGGGGACGGAGCGCTGGAGGTCGCTGCGCCCATCAGACGTACCTCGACGCGGGCACCGTACATCGCGGCCGCGCCCTGGATAACCTCCTGCGCGCGGTCATACACATAGCGGTTGATCTCTTCCGTTTCACCGCGGGTTTCCACCTTCAGTAGCGCGCCGGATGGCACAACGTTCCGTCCGGTTCCCGCCTGCATGACCCCGACGTTGACCCGCGACGCGCCAGCGCTATGCGGCGCGATGGCGTGCAGACCAATCGCCGCCTGCGCCGCGGCGAGCAGCGCATTACGCCCGTCTTCCGGTTTACCTCCGGCGTGAGCCGCGACCCCGGTGAATACCACGTCGAATTTGGTGGTCGCCATAAAATTATCGCTGCCGCACACCACGGTACCGGCCGGTACGCCGGTTCCGATATGGATAGCGGTAAAGTAATCGACATCATCCACCACCCCAGCGGCGACCATCGCCCGCGCGCCGCGGGTACCTTCCTCCGCAGGCTGGAAAATCAGCTTGATGACGCCGTGCAGTCGATCGGCATACTGTTTCAGAACATGGGCCAGGCCAAGGCCGATGGCCGTATGACCATCATGCCCGCAGGCGTGCATCATCCCTGGGTTACAGGAGGCAAAGTCCTCGCGAAACGGACGGTGCTGGCCGTCGCTATGTTCATGCAGATCGAGGGCATCCATATCGACGCGAAAGGCCAGCGTGGGGCCGGGACGCCCGCTATCAAGCGTGGCGACGATACCGGTGAAGCCGCCTTCAAACTCACTCAGCCACGGTTCCGGCGCGCCTTGCTCGCGGGCGCGCTGAAAAGCGTTGGCCAGGGTACTTTCATCCGGTAACCCCATCCGGCTATCGGCATCGATTACGTCGCGACCCAGCGTCAGGTCGTAGCCCAACTGATGCAACTGTTCTGCAACTTTACTGGCGGTGCGGAACTCGACCCAGCCGGACTCGGCATGATGGTGTAAATCGCGCCGCCATTGCGTCATCTCTGGCAGCAGTTGATGGATGTATTCATTGAGTAGCGGCATAACCTGTCCTGTCATATGTAAAATGTGATAAGGCTCACGATGTGATAGCTTTTGCTTATCGCTGGTGGCTTTTTCATCAGTGCATTGTTACGTTGCCACAACACTTTGCATTACAGTAGATGCCATTTTCTTCTGTTTGATAAACAATGGTTATCACTACGGCGATGTCTTTTCAGATTAAATTTCACCAAATTCGCGCCTTCGTTGAAGTGGCGCGTCAGGGCAGTATTCGCGGCGCCAGCCGGACGCTGGCGTTATCGCAGCCGGCCTTGACCAAGGCCATTAAAGAGCTGGAAGAGGGGCTGTCCGCCCAGTTGTTCGTGCGCCGCAGCCAGGGGGTATCGTTAACCGAAAATGGCGAAAGTTTTTATCAGCACGCCAGTTTGATTCTTGAGGAGCTGCGGGCGGCGCAGGAGGATCTGCTGCAGCGCCAGGGGGCGTTGACCGGGCAGATCAATATTGGCCTCGGCGCCAGCGTGGCGCGCTCGCTGATGCCCTCGGTGATTTGTCGTTTTCATCAGCAGCACCCGCTGGTGAAGGTGCGGATCATGGAGGGTCAGTTGCTGTCGATGATCAACGAACTGCGGCAGGGGGAGCTCGACTTCACCATCAATACTTATTATCCCGGCCCCTACGATCATGAATTCAGCTTTGAGAAGCTGTTTGAAAAACCGTTTGCGGTCTTCGCCCGCGTCGGACATCCCGCGACCCAGGCGACCTCGATTGAGCAACTGCTGCACTACAGCTGGACCATGCCGACCCCGCGCGGCAGCTACTTTAAGCAGCTCCAGGATCTGTTTAGCCACCGTTCGCAGATCCCGCATGTCGGCATCGTGTGCGAAACCTTCTCTTCCTGCATCAGTCTGGTGGTACAGAGCGATTTCCTGAGTATTTTACCGGTTGAGCTGGGCAACGACCCGATGATTGCCGACAAGCTGGTGATGATCAAGGTGAGCGAAACGTTGCCGAAAGCGACCTATTATCTGATCCAGCGCCGCGACGCGCGGCAGACGCCGCTAACGGCCTCGCTGATTACCCAGTTTCGCCGACAAAGCCGCCATCAGTTTCCCGCCTGAGCCGGCAGGGCAAATTGTCGCCGGTTGTCGACAAACGCATTGAGGACGCCGGGCGCGGCGGCTATAGTAGCCTCCGGTAGCAGCCGGAGGAGTGCACATGAATCTTGACGACAAATCGCTATTTCTTGGCGCCATGGAGGACGTTCAGCCTCTGAAGCGCGGCAATGACGTTCATTGGCATCCGGAACGCAACCCGCGCCCGACGCAGCGTCTCGATGTCCTGCAGCTCGATAATTTTCTCACTACCGGTTATCTCGATATTCTGCCGCTGACGACCGCGCTGGAATTTAAACGCGAAGGGCTGCAAAACGGTGTGCTGGATAAGCTGCGGCTGGGGAAATATGACCCGCAGGCGAGCCTGAATCTGTTGCGCCGTCCGGTCGAACAGTGTCGGAAAATGCTGTTTGCCTTTGTGGTGCAGGCGCAGAAAGAGGGGCTGCGCAATCTGCTGATCGTCCACGGAAAAGGGCGGGAAGACAACGCGCACGCCAATATCGTGCGTAGCTATCTGGCGCGCTGGCTGGTCGAACTGCCCGAGGTCCAGGCGTTCTGCGTGGCCTCGGCACAGCATGGCGGCAGCGGAGCGTGTTACGTCGCGTTGCGCAAATCCGCCGAAGCGAAGCAGGAAAACTGGGAACGTCACGCCAAGCGCAGCCGCTAGCGCAGCAGCAGCGTCAGCTCGCGGGCCGCTTTTTGCAGCTCGGGTAGCACCCTTTCCAGCATCTCGCGAGTGGAGACCTGCCCGGCATGCACGCCGACGTTCAGCGCGGCCTGTATCTGGCCCTGCGGGTTGAACAAGGGCACCGCCAGCGAGCGCAGTCCCATTTCCAGCTCCTGATCGTTGAGCGCGTAGCCCTGCTGCTGGACACGCTTCAGCTCCGCGCGCAGCTTGTTCACCGAATCCACCGTTTGCGGGGTGTAGCGAATCATCGTGACCCGCGCCAGCATATCGTTGAGCTTCCCTTCCGGCAGATGGCTTAACAGCACGCGCCCCATCGAGGTCGCCCAGGCCGGCAGGCGGCTGCCGATATCCAGATCGATGGTCATAATTCGCGAACTGGAGGCGCGGGCAATGTAGAGAATATCGTCGCCATCGAGGGTGGCTATCGAGCAGGACTCGTTCAGCATTTCGCTCAGATGTTTCAGTACCGGCTGCGCCGAACGCGCCAGCGGCGTGGAGGCTAACCACGCGTGGCCGAGGGCCAGAATACGCGGGCGCAGCTGGAAATTTTTGCCATCCTCCGCATAGACGAACCCCAGTTTGCCCAGGGTGTACAGGCAGCGGCGCACCGCCGCGCGCGGAATGCCGGTCTTCTGACTGATTTGCGAGATAGACAGGAGCGGGCGTTGCGGGGTGAAGGCCTGAATCACTTCCAGCCCGCGAGCCAGCGAGGCCATAAAGTTCGGATCGCCTTTAAACGGATCGCTGTCGCCCGTCAGTAAATCGTCTGGATGCTTCTCCATTTTCTTCTCCATATTTGCCATCGATCACATTCTTTCGCTAAAGATATACGATGTTCGATTATCGCACCATATTTCGATTATCGCCCTTGACCAACATCGTTAAGCGGGTCACATTTTGTGCGAACAACGCATAAAAGTGCGATTACCGCACGTAAAGGAGCGACCTGATGATTGATAAAAGCGTGTCGACGCTAAGTGACGCCATCGCCGGGATTCACGACGGGGCGACCATCATGATCGGCGGTTTTGGCCCCGCCGGTCAGCCAACGTACCTGATTGATGCCCTGATTGAACAGGGCGCCCGCGAACTCACCATTATCAACAACAATGCGGGCAACGGCGAAGTTGGCCTGGCGGCACTGCTGAAGGCCGGACGCGTGAGAAAGATGGTCTGTTCTTTCCCGCGCCAGGTTGACTCGCAGATTTTTGACGATCTTTATCGCCGCGGCAAAGTGGAGCTGGAACTGGTCCCGCAGGGGAACCTTGCGGCGCGAATCCAGGCCGCTGGCGCCGGTCTGGGGGCGATATTTACCCCGACCGGCTACGGCACGCCGCTGGCTGAAGGCAAAGAGACCCGCGAAATCGACGGTCGCCATTACGTCCTCGAATATCCGATCAAGGCCGATTTTGCCCTGATCAAAGCGCATCAGGCGGATCGTTGGGGCAATCTGGTGTACCGCAAAGCGGCGCGCAACTTCGGCCCCATTATGGCCACCGCCGCAAAAACCACCATCGTTGAAGTCTCCCGCCTGGTGAGCCTTGGCGACCTTGACCCGGAAAACGTGATAACCCCGGGGATTTTCGTCCAGCGAGTGTTCTCGCTGGAACACCTGACCACCGCACAACGCGCCTGAGGAGCCAGCTATGCAAAAACTAACCCGCGATGAAATGGCCCAGCGAGTGGCGCGCGATATCCCGGAAGGGGCCTATGTTAACCTGGGCATCGGTTTACCTACGCGCATCGCCAACTATCTGCCGACCGACAAAGAAGTGTTTCTGCACAGCGAAAACGGCCTGCTGGGGATGGGCGGCAAGCCGCAGCCGGGTGAAGAAGATCCGGAGCTGATTAATGCCGGTAAAGAGTACGTGACCCTGCTCAAAGGCGGCTGCTTTTTCCATCACGGCGACTCCTTCGCCATGATGCGCGGCGGTCACCTCGATATTTGCGTACTCGGGGCGTATCAGGTCTCCGCCCGTGGCGATCTCGCCAACTGGAGCACCGGCGCGCCGGACGCGATCCCGGCGGTGGGTGGGGCGATGGATCTCGCCATCGGCGCACGTCAGGTGTTTGTGATGATGGACCATCTGACCCGCGACGGCGAGTGTAAGCTGGTTGAACAGTGCAGCTACCCGCTTACCGGCGTGGGCTGCGTCAGCCGGATCTACACCGACCTGGCGGTCATCGACATCACCGCGAGCGGCCCGGTGGTACGGGAAATTTTCAACGGCCTCTCTTTTGAGGAACTGCAGCGCATCACTCCGGTGGCGTTGACCTTCGAACATCTGGCGGAAAGCGCATAAGGAACCTATGATGAATCAGGCATTTATCTGTGATGCGGTACGTACACCGTTCGGCCGTTTTGGTGGTACGCTGGCAACAATGCGCGCCGATGATTTGGCCGCTCTGCCGCTGAAAGCGCTGCTGGAGCGGAACCCGGGGCTGGATCCCGCGCGCATTGATGACGTGATTTACGGCTGCGCAAACCAGGCCGGGGAAGATAACCGCAACGTTGCCCGTATGGCGCTGCTGCTGGCCGGACTCCCGCAAACGGTGCCGGGCAGCACCATTAACCGGCTGTGCGGCTCCAGCCTTGATGCGATCGGCGTTGCCGCGCGGGCCATCAAAAGCGGCGAAACTCAGCTGATGATCGCTGGCGGCGTGGAGAGCATGTCGCGCGCGCCGTTTGTGATGGGCAAGGCGGAGAATGCCTTCAGCCGTAACATGCAGATTGAGGATACGACGATCGGCTGGCGCTTTATCAACGCCCGGATGAAAGCATTGTACGGCGTGGATTCAATGCCGGAGACCGCCGAGAATGTCGCCGTTGATTTTGCCATTTCACGCGCCGATCAGGACGCTTTTGCGCTGCGCAGCCAGCTGCGTACTGCCGCGGCGCAGGAGGCCGGACGGTTTGCGGATGAGCTGATAACGGTCTCTGTCGCGCAGCGTAAAGGCGACCCGCTGCTGTTTACCCGCGATGAACACCCGCGCAGCACGACTGCGGAAGCGCTGGCGAAACTCAAAGGGGTGGTGCGTCCGGACGGTTCGGTGACCGCGGGGAATGCCTCGGGGGTTAACGACGGCGCCTGTGCCTTGCTGCTGGCCGGCGAATCGGCGCTGGTGGCCAACGATCTGCAACCGCTGGCCCGGGTTGTCGGCGTGGCGACGGCGGGCGTGGCGCCGCGCATCATGGGCTTCGGTCCGGCTCCGGCGGTCCGTAAAGTGTTGGCGCAGACCGGACTGACGCTGGAGCAAATGGATGTCATTGAATTAAATGAAGCGTTTGCCGCGCAGGCGCTGGCGGTGACCCGCGATTTAGGGCTGGCCGACGATGCGCCCCACGTCAACCCCAACGGCGGCGCCATTGCGCTGGGCCATCCTCTGGGGGCGTCGGGCGGGCGTCTGGCGATGACCGCCGCGTATCAGCTGCGCCGCACCGGTGGTCGCTATGCGCTGTGTACCATGTGTATTGGCGTCGGCCAGGGTATTGCGCTGATTATTGAACGTGTTTAAGGAGCCAACATGAGTTTGTTGACCCCCATGCTGCGCAGCAGTCCGCTGACCGCCTGGTTTAGCGATGCGCAGCGGGTGCAGGGGATGCTGGATTTTGAAGCGGCGCTGGCCCGCGCACAGGCCTCCTGTGGCATCGTGCCGCAGGAGGCCGTCGCCCCCATCGTCAGCGCCTGCCAGCATTCGGCGATCGATTTTCCGGCCCTCGGGCTGGCCGCCGCCAACGCAGGCAACCTGGCGATTCCGCTGGTGAAACAGCTCACCGCCCGGGTGAAGACGCAGGATGCCGGGGCGGCACGCTATGTTCACTGGGGGGCGACCAGCCAGGACGCTATCGACAGCGGACTGGTCCTGCAATTGCGCGGCGCGCTGGACGAAACGGAGCGGCTGCTGCAACAGTTGATCGACGGCTTCGCCATGCAGGCGGAACGTTATCAGAACACGGTAATGCCCGGTCGCACCTGGATGCAGCACGCGCTGCCGGTGACTTTTGGCCTGAAGCTGGCGGGCACGCTTGATGCGCTGCTGCGCTGGCAGCAGCGTTTGCGGGAGATGCGTCCGCGGGTGCTGGTGCTGCAGTTTGGCGGCGCGGCGGGTACCCTGGATTCGCTAAAAGCCGACGCCTCGCCGGTCGCCGCGGCGCTGGCCAGCCTGCTCGGGCTGACCCTGCCGGATACGCCGTGGCACAGCCAGCGTGACCGGTTGCTGGAGGTCGGGGCCTGGTTTGCTGGCCTGTGCGGCACGCTGGGCAAATTTGCCAATGATTTTTCTCTGCTGATGCAAACCGAAGTGGCGGAGGTCAGCGAACCGGTTGCGCAAGGGCGCGGCGGATCGTCGACCATGCCGCACAAACGCAACCCGATCGCCTGTAGCGCGATTCTCACCGCGGCCCAGCGTACGCCGGGGCTGGTGGCGACGCTTTACGCCAGCCAGATTCAGCAGCATGAGCGCGCTCTGGGCGGCTGGCAGGCCGAGTGGGAAACGCTGCCGGAGCTGATTATGCTGGTGGGCGGCGCGCTGGCGCAAAGCGATGCGCTGGTTCGCGATATGCAGGTCTTCCCGCAAAAAATGCGCGCCGATCTGGATATGACCCACGGACTGATTATGGCCGAGGCGGTGACGCTGGCGCTGGCGGCGTTTATTGGCAAAGCCGATGCCCATCACCGTATTGAGGCGCTGTGCCGTCAGGCGATCGACGAATCCCGCCCGCTGCAGGAGTTGCTGGAAAACGACCCGCTGGTCAGCCAGCACCTTGCGACCCCCCGTTTAACGCAGTTGCTGGACCCGGCCACGGCCACCGGCAGCGCCGAACGTTTTGTGCGCCAGGTCGTGGCGCGTTACAAGGAGCAACGTGATGAACCTTGATTATCAGCTGGACGGGCCGGAAGGCGCGCCGGTCATTGTGCTTTCTAACTCGCTCGGGACCACCCGCGCCATGTGGCAGCCGCAGATGGCGGCCTTAACCCAGCGCTTTCGCGTGTTGCGCTATGATACCCACGGTCATGGTCAAACCCAAAAGTCGGGCAAGGTGACGCTGGCGCAGCTTGGCGAAGATGTGATTGCGCTGCTCGATCATCTGAATATCGCCAAAGCCTGGTTTTGCGGCATCTCGATGGGCGGTCTGACCGGGCTGTGGCTGGGGCGCTTTGCTGCGGATCGTTTTTACGGTATCGCGGTGGCCAACACGGCGGCGCGCATTGGCGATCAGGCCAGCTGGCTTTCCCGCGCGCGGGCTGTGCGTCAGGAAGGCATGGACGTGGTGGCCGCCGGTGCGGCGGACCGCTGGTTCACGCGCGCCTTTCGCCAGAAGGCGCCGGAGATGGTCGAGACGCTGTGCCATCAGCTGACCCATAGCAATGCGCAAGGGTATGCCGAGTGCTGTGAAGCGCTGGCGGCAGCCGATTTGCGCAGCGAAGTCGGGCAGATTAGCGTGCCGACGTTGATTATCGCCGGTGAAAGTGACCCTGTCACTACCGTGGCCGATGCTCACTTCCTGCATCAGCAGATCCCTTCCTCGCAGGTGGTGGTGCTTTCGGCGTCACATCTGTCCAGCATTGAGTCGCCGGGGGCTTTTAGCGCGGCGCTGTCGGGATTTTTGCAGGAGAACGCGAGTGGACGATAAAACGCGTTACCAGCAGGGTATGAGCGTTCGACGCAAAGTCCTCGGCGATACCCACGTCGAGCGCACGCTGCGCAATCTGACGCCGCTCAATGACGAGTTTCAGGATTTCATCACCCGCTATGCGTGGGGAGAAACCTGGACCCGACCGGGGCTCGATCACCATACCCGCAGCATGATAACCATCGCCATGCTGATTGCGCTCAATCGCGAAGCAGAGCTGAAAATGCATCTGCGCGCGGCGTTTAATAATGGCGTGACCCGCGATGAGCTGAAAGAGTTGATTATGCACTCCGCACTGTACTGCGGGCTGCCTGCTGCCAATGCCACCATGCACCTCGCGCAGCAGGTGTTTGATGAACTGGACGGGAAACCGGCCTGACGCGGTTCTGCTGGCCGGTCTTTGCCGGCCGGCATCGTCTTATCCCTCTGTTATCTGCACGTCCGTCTCCGCGTACCGCTCCGTTTCGCCACCGTCACGGTTCCCTTCGACTGCCCGATCCTGCGGCGTCACGCTGCGCTGAGTCGGGGACCTGGCGCTGACAAAATGTGCGATCTTCTTGACACTGCGTTGACAAATATTTGCCTGGTCAGTAGTTTCAATTGTAATTACTGACCAGGCAAATATCATGAATAACCCTCCGGGTATTATTAACAATAAATTTCACTTAGGTTTGTTGATCCATCTGGCTAACCAGTTCAAGGACCAGCTGATTAGCCAGCATTTCTCCGGGATGGACATTACCGCCGCGCAGTTCAAGGTGCTGATCAGTATCTATAAAGGCTTTAACCGCCCGGTCGAGATCAGTAAAAACCTGGTCATGGACGCCGGCGCCATGAGTCGGATGGTGGATCGCATGGTCAAGCGCGAGCTGATCAGCCGCGCGCCGAATCCACAGGATAAACGCCAGGTGATTCTGGCCTTGACCGACAAAGGGCTGCTGATTTGCGAACGCTTTGTCAATGAAGCGCTGGTGTCGATCATCAGCGAACTCACCGCCAGACTCACTCCCGATGAATCCCGACAGCTGGTCTATCTGATGACAAAAATGCTGCCGGACGAGATCGTCGCCCCTCATCGCTAACGCATTCAAAAAGGTCCTGACAAGATGGAAACCACTGCGGTACAACAGGCTGAGCGTGGCAGCAAGCGCAAACGAAACTTTATTATCTTATTGATTATCCTGCTTCTTGCCGCCGGTGGCGGGGTGGCGTGGTATTTGCTGTACGCCCGCTACTATGAAACGACCGACGATGCCTATGTCAATGGCAACCAGGTGACGCTCACCCCGCAGATTGGCGGTACGGTCACGCAGGTGACGGTGGATGAGGGCGACTTTGTGCAGAAGGGGCAGCCGCTGGTGCTGCTCGACCCCAGCGATACCGAAATTGCGCTGCAGCAGGCGGAAGCCAGTCTGGCGAATACCGTTCGCCAGGTTCGCGGGCTGTACAGCACCGCGGATAACTACCGCGCGCAGGTCGCGGCGAAAAAAGTGGCCTTACAAACGGCGCAAAACGACTATGCGCGGCGGCAGAAAATCTTCCAGAGCGGGGCTATCGCCGCGGAAGACCTCGCGCACTATCGCGATGCGGTGACCAGCGCGCAAAGCGATCTTCTGGCCGCGCAGGAGGCGTTGCGCACCAATATCGCCATGGTGGATGACACTGTTATCGACAGCCACCCGGAAATTAAAAGCGCCGTCGCCACGCTGCGTCAGCGCTATCTCGACAACTCCCGCAGCACTATCGTGGCCCCGGTCAGCGGCTATGTGGCGAAGCGGGCGGTGCAGCTTGGCATGCGCGTTGATTCCGGCACGACGCTGATGGCTATCGTGCCGTTGAACGAAGTCTGGGTGGATGCCAACTTCAAAGAGAGCCAGATGAGGGCGATGCGCCTCGGACAAAAAGTGACGCTCAGCGCGGATCTGTACGGCGATAATGTCGAGTATCACGGCACCATTGAAAGCCTGGGTATTGGCACCGGTAGCGCCTTCTCGCTGCTGCCGGCGCAGAACGCCAGCGGCAACTGGATCAAAATTGTCCAGCGTCTGCCGGTGCGTATCGTGCTCGATCCGCATGATATGCAGAAGAACCCGCTGCGCGTTGGCCTGTCGATGAACGTCAGCGTCGATATTCGCCACGCCGACGGGCACCTGCTGCCGCAGCAAACCGTGAGCAGCCCGCGTTTCACCACCGATGTGTATCAAAACCCGCTGGCAGAGGCGGACAAACTGGTGGCTAAAATCCTTCATGACAACAGCAAAACGGTAGCCGCTGGCGCCCGTTAAGAGAGACGCTATGCACGATAAGGCTGCCTTTACACCGCCCAATATGTGGCTGGCGGTGCTCGCGCTGTCTCTGGCCACGTTTATGCAGGTGCTGGATACCACTATCGCCAACGTGGCGTTGCCGACGATTGCCGGCAACCTCGGGGTCAGCGCCGATCAGGGAACATGGGTGATCACCTCCTTTGCGGTGTGTAACGCCATCGCGCTGCCGCTGACCGGGTGGTTTACGCGCCGTTTCGGGCAGTTAAAGCTGTTTATCGGCTCGGTGATGATGTTTACGCTGACCTCATTCCTGTGCGGTTTCGCCCACAGCATGAGCGAGCTGATTATCTTCCGCGCGCTGCAGGGCTTTTTCGCCGGGCCGATGTTCCCGATGTGCCAGACGCTGCTGCTGGTTATTTTTCCCGCCAGCAAACGCAGTATGGCGCTGGCGCTCCTGTCGATGGTGACCGTGGTGGCACCGATTGTCGGGCCGATTACCGGCGGCTGGATAACGGACAACTACTCCTGGCCGTGGATCTTCTACATCAACGTGCCGATCGGCATCTTCGCCACTCTCGTGGTCTGGACGCAGATGCGCGAACGGCAAGAGACCACCACCCACGCCCCCATTGATTACATCGGGATTGCGCTGCTGGTGCTCGGGGTCGGGTTGCTGCAGGTGGTGCTGGATAAAGGCAACGATCTTGACTGGTTTGCCTCCGCGCAGATTATTGTGATGTCGACGATTTCCGCCATCTCGCTGGTGTCTTTCGTTATCTGGGAGCTGGGCGAGCGGCACCCGATTGTTAACCTGCGCTTGTTCAAAGATCGCAATTTTGCGATTGGGACGCTCTCGCTGACCCTGGGCTACGCGGCTTTTTTCGCTATCAATATTATTCTGCCGCAGTGGCTGCAAACGCAGATGGGCTACACGGCAATTTGGGCCGGGCTGGCCGCCGCGCCGATGGGGATCCTGCCGCTGATAATGACGCCGGTTATTGGCCGCTACGCCAATAATTTCGATTTGCGGATTCTGGCTTCGCTCTCATTTTTGACGATGGGGGCCTCCTGCCTTATCCGCGCGCAGTTCAACACCAACGTCGATTTTCGCACCATCGCCGAAGTGCAGCTGTTTATGGGGATCGGCGTGGCGTTTTTCTTTATGCCCATCACCACGATTGTGCTGTCAAACCTGAACGGCGCGGAAGTGGCGGAAGGTTCCGGGCTGGCGACCTTTTTCCGCGTGCTGGGCGGCTCGTTTGCGTCGTCGCTCACTACCTGGGTCTGGTCGCGGCGGGAAGTTTTCCACCATGCCAACCTGACGGAAAGCGTCTCCGCCTACAATCCCGCGGCGATGGACTATATCGCCAGGATGGGCGGCGCGACGCAGCAGCATATGGCGCTGATTGATAAGAGTATCGAGCAGCAGGCCTATATGATGTCGACCATCGATTATTTCTGGGTACTGGGCTGGGGCTTTATGGCGCTGATCGTGGTTATCTGGTTTGCCCGTCCGCCGTTCAGTCGCGCCGGAGCGCCGGGCGCCCCCTCGGCCGGCCACTAGCCAAAACGGGCTTGTCAATTCGCTGGTGTTCCGCTCACCGGACGTGAGGCAGAACATGCGGCCTCGGCGCCAGGTGACCGGGTTAAGGGGAAGATAACCGTCTTCCCCTTAACAATCCCCGCGGTCCCGCAAGGAAATCGGTGCTGCGCACTGCGCTCACCTCCCGGCCTGCAGCCTGCGGTCGGCTCAACTCGACCTACTCACCCCCTTTCAGGGGCTCGCTCCTGTCTCGATTCGCCTCTTGCCGCCATCCCTGGCGGCCAGCCCTTGTCTTTCGGCCTTCGGTTCGCCGATTTCAGCGGGGAGCCAGGGCCCCGCTGCAAGTTTTTTCTCCACGGAACGTCGATCGCTGCTGTTGCGTCAGGTGGGAGCGTAGCGACGGATAAGACAAAAATGCCCGTCAGTCGCTGAACTGACAGGCATGATGCAGCGCCCGGTTTTAGCCGGCAACACTACCGCTGGGCACAGCCGTTACACTGCTTGTTCTGAATCTGCTGGAAGAAGTCGTTACCTTTGTCATCCACCAGAATGAACGCCGGGAAATTTTCCACTTCGATTTTCCAGATAGCTTCCATCCCCAGTTCCGGATATGCCACGCACTCCAGGCTCTTAATACTCTGCTGGGCCAGCACCGCCGCCGGGCCGCCGATGCTGCCGAGATAGAATCCGCCGTGTTTATGACAGGCGTCGGTCACCTGCTGGCTGCGGTTACCTTTCGCCAGCATCACCATACTCGCGCCGTGGGACTGCAGCAGATCGACATAGGAGTCCATGCGTCCGGCGGTGGTCGGGCCGAGCGAGCCTGAGGCGTAACCTTCCGGCGTTTTCGCCGGACCGGCGTAGTAGATCGGGTGATCTTTCACGTACTGCGGCAGCGCTTCGCCGTTATCCAGTAGCTCTTTCAGCTTCGCGTGGGCGATATCGCGCGCCACGATGATGGTGCCGTTCAGCGTCAGACGGGTGGAGACCGGGTGGGCGGACAGTTGCGCCAGAATCTCGCTCATCGGCTGATTGAGGTTAATGCTGACCACTTTACCTTCACCTTGCTCACGCAGCGCGTGCGGGATGTACTGGCCCGGGTTGCTCTCCAGTTTTTCAATCCAGATACCGTGGCGGTTGATTTTGGCTTTGATATTGCGGTCAGCGGAGCAGGAGACGCCCATGCCGACCGGGCAGGAGGCCCCGTGGCGCGGCAGGCGAATCACGCGGATGTCGTGGGCAAAGTATTTGCCGCCGAACTGCGCGCCGAGGCCGAGCTCTTGCGCTGCCAGTAGCAGCTCCTGCTCCAGCTGAATATCACGGAACGCCTGGCCGTGTTCGTTACCTGCGGTGGGCAGACCATCGTAGTAGCGCGTGGAGGCCAGCTTGACGGTTTTCAGCGTCGCTTCCGCCGAAGTGCCGCCGATCACGAAGGCGATATGGTACGGCGGACAGGCCGCGGTGCCGAGGGTGCGCATCTTCTCAACCAGGTAATTTTTCAGCTTCGCCGGGGTAATCAGCGCTTTGGTTTCCTGATACAGATAAGTTTTGTTGGCCGAACCGCCGCCTTTCGCCATGCACAGGAATTTATACTCGTCGCCGTCAACGCTGTAGAGATCGATCTGCGCCGGCAGGTTGGTCCCGGTGTTGACCTCTTTGTACATATCCAGAGCCGCGTTCTGCGAGTAGCGCAGGTTATCTTCGGTATAGGTGTTGTAAACGCCGCGAGCCAGCGCCGCTTCATCGCCGCCGCCGGTCCACACGCGCTGACCTTTTTTACCCATGATGATCGCGGTACCGGTATCCTGGCAGGTCGGCAGCACGCCTTTCGCGGCGATTTCCGAATTGCGCAGGAACTGCAGGGCGACGTATTTGTCGTTTTCACTGGCCTGCGGGTCGAGCAGGATTGCGGCGACCTGTTTCTGATGGGAAACGCGGAGCATAAAGGCCGCATCGTGGAACGCCTGTTGGGCCAGCAGGGTCAGTCCTTCAGGTTCAACCTTCAGGATCTCCTGGCCTTCAAATTCGGCCACGGAAACATGTTCTTTGCTCAGCAGATAGTATTCAGTCTCATCTTTCGCCAGCGGAAAGGCTTCCTGATAAACAAACGGTTTAGTCGACATAGCTTAAGCTCCCTAAGAGTAAAACCGCCGGAGGAGGGCCTCCGACGGTTATGAATCAGAACATCATGGACATCCACGGATAGCCAATCAGCAGCAGGGCGGCCAGGAAGATGGCGCCGAAGATGGTGCCGAGGCGCCAGTAGTCTTTGGTCGGCAGGTAGCCGCTGCCGTAGTAAATCGGGCTTGGACCGGTACCGTACGGGGTGATGATGCCCATCACGCCGAGCGAGGTGACCATCAGCAGGACGAAGACCTGCATATTCATCCCCGGAATGGTGGAGGCGATAGTCAGCATCGCTGGCAGCAGCGCGGTGGTGTGCGCGGTGGTGCTGGCAAACAGGTAGTGCAGCAGGTAGAACGCCAGCAGCAGCACGATAGTGGCGACGCCCGGGGAGATGCCGCTCATCAGCGCGCCGCCTTCTTTGCCCAGCCAGGCAATAAAGCCGGTCGAGGAGAGGCCGTCGGCCAGCGCCACCAGGGTGGCGAACCAGACAAAGGTGTTCCATGCCGCTTTATTGTTGGTGATATCGCTCCACGACAGTACGCCGGTCCACAGCATCAGCACAATCACCAGCAGGGCGGCCAGCGCCGGTTCAATCCATTCGGCGGCGAAAATCCACATGGCCAGAGCGAAGCAGACGAACACCAGCAGCAGGATCTCATTGCGTGACAGTTTGCCCAGTTTTTCCAGCTCGCGAGCGGCCCACAGCGGCACCTCGTTGTTGACTTTCACCTCCGGCGGATAGAACCAGTAAGCCAGCAGCGGCATCGCCAGAATCAGCAGAATACCCAGCGGCAGGAAGGCGATAAACCAGGTGCCCCACGAGATATTGATGCCGACGATGCTTTTGACCAGCGCAAGGGCCAGCAGGTTTGGCGCCAGCGCCGAGAGGAACATCGAACTGGTGATACAGGCGGCGGTAATGGCCACCCACATCAGGTAGGAGCCGATGCGACGCGCGCTCGGATCGTTCGGTTTAGAACCGTACAGCGGCGGCAGGTTGGCGATAATCGGGTAGATTGTCCCGCCGCTACGCGCGGTGTTGGACGGGGTAAACGGTGCCAGCAGCAGGTCAGCAAAGGTAATGGCATAACCCAGCGTCAGGCTGCGGCGGCCGAGATATTTCACCAGGATCAGCGCCAGACGGCGACCAAACTGGGTTTTATCGTAGCCTGCGGCGAACATGAAGGCGCCGAAAATCAACCAGACGGTGGAGTTACCAAAGCCGCTGACCGCCCATTTAAACGAGGCGCCGGCCAGTTTGAATTTGGGGTCGGCCAACTGCGCCGGGTTGAACAGCAGCCACTGGCTGCACAGGGCGATGACCACCACCCCGGTAATGCCGATCACGGCGCCCGGCAGAGGTTCAAAAATCAGCCCGACAATGACGCCAACGAAGATAGCAAAGTAGTGCCAGGCATAAGGCGGTAACCCGTCAGGCACCGGCACGAAGAGTAAAAGAACTGCAACAATAATGGGCAGCGCCATCATCAGCAGGCGGTTCCTGTTTGCCGCCTTGGGACTGGCGGTACCGGCAGGCGGTATGGTTGTCTGTTTCTCTTTCATAATGAGTATCTGCGAGTAGTTGAAAATACGGTTTCGTCACGCCATAACCGTTGGTTTTTTTAATTTCAAAACTTTCTTTACTTATTAATCTTCGGTTTTACTGGTTTTTGTGACGGTTGTTTAACGCATTTTTATGGGCGTTAAATTTAATTTGTTGGTTATTTATATATTGCGCTTTGTCGCTTTATTGCAATTGATCAAGATCAATAAACTCCATATACAGAGACGTTTTTTTATTTTGCAAATAACCCTGCCGGGTGAGGTGTTTATTTGTTTAAAATATCACTAAATGTTAATTTTTAATCGAGCTATTTGTGTTTTTTAACGGCTTGTTTATTGTATATTATTGATATTATTGATATTATTGTGTTTTGTGTTGTGATTAATATGTTTTGTTATTTAACAAAGGTGGCGGATATGTTATCGATGTTTTGCTTTGTGTGAATATTGTATTTTTAATTAATAATACAATGGAGGTATTGATGTTATTGGTGGTATTAAATAGTTTTTTAACTAACGTAATTGCTTTGGTAACTAAAAATAGCGTTATATTATGAGCATGACAACAGGAATTAAGAAACACAACCAAAAACAATTCCGTCACCCAATTCTGAATTTTTAATATTTAAGATCTGGAGTGTTAATATGACCAGTAACCCACGTATATTGCGTCCTTTTACCTTACCGAATGGTACTGAGTTAAAAAACCGTTTGTTAATGGCGCCGATGACCACCTGCACCGGGTATTTTGATGGCAGCGTCACCAGCGAACTGGTGGAATACTATCGCGCTCGCGCCGGCAGCATTGGCACGATTATCGTTGAGTGCTGCTTTATCGATGACTACGGTCTGGCTTTCCCGGGCGCTATCGGCATTGACAAAGACGAGAAAATTGCCGGTCTGGCTAAAATCGCCAACGCCATCAAAGCCGAAGGGTCAAAGGCCATTCTGCAGATCTATCACGGCGGGCGTATGGTCGACCCGCAGCTGATCGGCGGCCGTCAGCCGGTGGCGCCGAGCGCGCTGGCCGCCCCGCGTGAAGGCGCCGCGATGCCGCGTGAGCTGAGCGCTGAAGAAGTTGAGGGGATGATCGGCAAATTTGGCGACGGCGTGCGTCGCGCCATTCTGGCCGGTTTTGATGGCGTGGAAATCCACGGCGCGAACACCTATCTCATCCAGCAGTTCTATTCCCCGAACTCCAACCAGCGCGATGACCAGTGGGGCGGCAGCCGCGACAACCGCGCGCGTTTCCCGCTGGCGGTGCTGGACATTACCCACAAAATGGCCAGTCAGTACGCCGATGATGCCTTTATTATCGGCTATCGCTTCTCCCCGGAAGAGCTGGAAGAGCCGGGTATCCGTTTTGACGACACCCTGTACCTGCTGGAAAAACTGGCGGCGCGCGGTCTCGACTATCTGCACTTCTCCGTCGGCGCGTCTCTGCGTCCGTCAATTGTCGATACCTGCGATCCGACGCCGCTGATTGAAAAATATTGTGCGCTGCGCTCCGAGACCCTGGCTCAAATCCCGGTGATGGGCGTTGGCGGCGTGGTCAACGCCGCGGATGCGGAGCAGGGGCTGGATCATGGTTACGATCTGATGGCCGTCGGCCGCGCCTGCATTGCTTATCCTGACTGGGCGGCGCGGATTGCTGCCGGAGAAAATCTCGAGCTGTTTATCGACAGCACCCAGCGCGAGGCGCTGAATATTCCGGAGCCGCTGTGGCGCTTCTCATTAGTTGAAGCCATGATCCGCGACATGAGCATGGGCGATGCGAAGTTTAAACCCGGCCTGTTTGTGGAAACCGTCCAGGATGATGCCAACGAACTGGTTATCAACGTCAGTCTGGAAAATGACCGCATCGCCGATATCGAACTGGCTGCTGGTCCGCGGCAGAACGTCGAGTTCACCACCAGCTTCGAAGAGATCCGCGAACGCATTTTGACCGCCAATACGCCGCACGTGGACGCGATTTCTGGCGCGACCAGCCAGAGTGAAGCGGTGAAAAAAGCGGTATCGAAAGCGCTGCTGAAATCCAGTAAAGCGCTGGCGCTGGAAGAGGGCGGCGCGGACCTGACGGCGAAAAGCTATGACGTGGTGGTGGTCGGGAGCGGCGGCGCCGGTCTGGCGGCGGCCATTCAGGCGCACGACGAAGGCGCAAGCGTCCTGATCGTTGAGAAAATGCCCACCATCGGCGGTAATACGATTAAAGCCTCTGCCGGGATGAACGCTGCGCAAACGCGCTTCCAGCGGGTGAAAGGTATTGAGGACAGCAAAGAGTTGTTCTATCAGGAAACCTTAAAAGGCGGGCACAACAAAAACAATCCGCAGCTGCTGCGTCGGTTTGTGGAAAATGCGCCGGAGGCCATCGAATGGCTGGCGCATCGCGGGATCATGCTCAATGACATCACCACCACCGGCGGGATGAGTATCGACCGGACTCACCGTCCGCGTGACGGATCTGCGGTTGGTGGCTATCTGATCAGTGGTCTGGTGCGCAATATCACTCGCCGCGGCATCGATGTGATGCTTGATACATCGGTGGAAGAGATCCTGATGGCTCACGGCGAAGTGAGCGGGGTACGTCTGCTGAATGATGAGCAGGAAAGCATCGAGGTACAGACCAAAAGTATCGTCATGGCGACCGGCGGTTTCAGCGCTAATAGCGCGATGGTGGTGAAATATCGTCCGGATCTGGCGGGTTTTGTCACCACCAACCATAAAGGGGCCACCGGCGGCGGCATTGCGCTGCTGGAGCGGATTGGTGCCGGCACCGTGGATATGGGCGAAATTCAAATTCACCCGACCGTTGAGCAGAACACCTCGTACCTGATTTCCGAATCGATTCGCGGCGGCGGCGCTATCCTGGTCAATCAACAGGGCAACCGCTTCTTCAACGAAATGGCGACCCGCGATAGAGTGTCTGCGGCGATTATCGCGCTGCCGGAGCATTATGCTTACATCGTCTTTGATGAACATGTGCGGGCGAAAAACAAAGCGGCCGACGAATATATCGCCAAAGGTCTGGTGACCAGCGCCAGCTCGCCGCGCGAACTGGCGGAGAAACTGGGGATGGATTACCATGCCTTCCTCGCCACGCTGGAACGCTACAATGGCTTTGTTGAAAATCAGCGCGATGAAGAGTTCGGTCGTACCACCGCCCTGCGCGCGCCGGTCAACGAAGGGCCGTTCCATGCGATCCGCATCGCGCCGGGGGTTCACCACACTATGGGCGGCGTGACCATTAATACTGACACCGCGGTCCTGGATACTCATCATCAGCCGATTGTCGGCGCTTATGCCGCGGGTGAGGTGGTCGGGGGGATCCACGGCGGCAACCGTATCGGCGGCAATGCCGTGGCGGATATTATTATCTTTGGCACCCTGGCGGGCCACCAGGCGGCAAAACGCGCCAGAGGCTAACGCTCAGTGATAACAGGCCGGGTTCGCCCGGCCGATTCCCGGCGGCGACCGCCTGCCCGGGTGACACAGAGGAGCTTCAACCATGTCTGGCATCTCGGGCGACCCACGCCTCTATAGTTACTCCGCTGTTTTGATGGGTTCCCCCATCCTGCTCAAACTGTTCTCCCACGATGAAGCCCTGGCTTCCCGCACCTTTCAACTGATTAAAGGCTACGAAGACCTGTTCACCGTCAACCGCGCGCACTCGGAGGTGATGGGGATTAATCATGCCGCCGGCCGCCACCCGGTCAGCGTCAGCCGCCCGGTTTATCAGCTGATCAAATGCGCGAAAGCGGCCAGTATGGTGCAGGAGAGCGCCTTTAATCTGGCGATCGGCCCGTTGGTGAAGCTATGGCGCATCGGTTTTCACGGCCACAGCGTGCCGGACGCAGCAGACATCGCCGCACGCTTAGCGCTGACCCGTCCGCAGGATGTGATCCTTGATGACGCCGCTGGCAGCGTTTTTCTCGCCCGACCGGGCATGGAGATAGACCTTGGGGCGATTGCCAAAGGCTACATTGCCGACCGGGTTCGCGATGACCTGCAGCGCCAGGGAGTGGACGCGGCGCTGATCAACCTCGGCGGCAACGTGCATACCCTGGGGGGATGGTCGATTGGTCTGAAAAAACCGTTTGCGGCCGATAATGCGCTGGTGGGAAGTCTCGACGTCGTCGGCCAGTCGGTAGTGACGTCCGGCATTTACGAGCGCTATTTTGAGCAGGACGGCCGACGCTGGCACCATATTCTCGACCCGCGCAGCGGCTATCCGCTGGATAACGAACTGGAGAGCGTGACGATAATTTCCGACGACTCGCTCGACGGCGATATCTGGACCACCTTGATCTTCGGTCTGGGGGTAGAAAAAGGCTGTGCGGCGCTGCGTCATCGCGAAGACATTGAGGCGATTTTCGTCACCAAAAATCGCGACATTATCCTCTCATCGCAGCGCCGCTTTCGTTTCCACCTGCTCGACGCCAGCTACCGGCTTACTGACTGTACTGCTTAAGCAGGCTGTACTGCTCGGCGACCAGTCGGTAGCGATAGACCGGGCGGCCGGTGGCGCCGTAGTGAATGCTGGTGTAGAGAATATTAATCTGTGCCAGCCAGATCAGATATTTCCGGCAGGAGACGCGGGAAATATTGACCGCCACCGCCAGTTCATCGGTGGAAAACTCGGTACCCGGATGGGCGTCAATCCACTGGCACAGCGTGCGCAGCGTCTGGGCGGTTAAGCCTTTCGGCAGCTTGCGCGCGTCGCTGGCTTCCGGCGCGTTGCCGTGGAGGAGGCGGTCAACATCGGCCTGCTCATAATAGGGCTGTCCGGTCATCAGTTTGCGTTTTTCGCGCCAGGCGGTCAGCGCCTCTTCGAAGCGCGGGAACTGGAATGGCTTGATCAGATAATCGACGACGCCGTAGTGCATCGAGGTCTGCACGGTGGCGGCATCGGCGGCGGAGGTAATCATTATCACGTCGACAGGGCGGCCGGAGGCGCGAATGGTCGGCAGCAGATCCAGTCCGCTGTCATGCTGCATGTAGACATCCAGCAGCACCAGATCGATCTCCTGTCCGCTATCGTTAATCATCTCCTGGGCCTTGCTCAGCGTAGACGCCGTGCCACAGCAGCGGAAGCCGGGAATTCGCGCCACATACAGGCGATTCAGTTCGGCGACCATGGCATCATCGTCAACAATTAATACATTTATCACGCACGTTTCCTTTTACTATCCCAGGGAAGATGAACAAAAAATTGGGTAAAGACGCCAGGCTCAGACTCGACGGCCAGCGTGCCGCCCAGTTCACGGAGCTGCTGGCTGGCGAGAAACAGGCCAACGCCGCGATTCTCGCCCTTGGTCGAGAAGCCTTTATTAAAGATGGCCTCAATATTCGCCGGTGGAATACCCGGCCCGTCATCGCTGACTTCGCCGCTCAGCCAGCCGTTTTGATAGTGCAGCAGCAGGCCGACTTCCCCCTCGCGTTGGCCGCTCATGGCATCCAGCGCATTCTCAATCAAATTACCCAGCACGGTGACCAGCACGGTGACCTGCTTTTCATTGGGGCAGTCGGGCACCAGGCTCTCTTCGGCTAAGTTCAGCGTGAAACCGCGCTCTTTGGCGCGCTGGATTTTACCAATCAGAAAGCCCGCGACCACCGGTGATTTGATGCGGTGCTGAATTTCGCCAATGTCCGCCTGATAAGTATGGGCGGTTTGCAGCACATACTCCTCCAGCTTGTCATAACTTTTCATGTTTAACAGGCCGAGGATCACATGCAATTTGTTCATAAATTCATGCGAGGTGGTGCGCAGCGCATCGACATAATTCACCATGCCGTCCAGCCGCTGCAACAGCTGGCTGACTTCCGTTTTATCACGGAAGGTACTGATGGCGCCGACGATGGCGTTCTGGCTGCGTACCGGCACGGTGTTGCTGATCAGCAGGAAGCCGTTGCAGCCGAGCTCGCGGTCGTAAATCGGCTCGCCGGTCTGCAAAACCTCCTGCAGATCCGCCAGTAGCGGGGTATGGGCAATCTCTTTACCGGGGCCGCTAAGCAGGATCTCGCTGGCGGCCGGGTTGATCAGCGTGACGCGACCCTCGACATCTACCGCGACAACCCCTTCTTTTAACGAATGAAGCATCGCCTGCCGCTGTTGAAACTGCGTCGAAATTTCCTGCGGCTCCAGTCCCAGCAGCACGCGCTTGAGGCCGCGCACCAGGCTCCAGGTACCGATTCCGCAGACCAGGGCGCTAAACAGCACGGTTAGCAGTACGTCCCAGCGGCCTTTGGCGATCTGCTCGTCCACTTTACTCAGCGAAATCCCGACCACCACCACGCCGATTTGCTGCTGCCTGTCGTTGAATACCGGGGTAAAGACGCGCAGCGCCGGGGCCAGCACCCCGTGATTGACGGCGACATTCTCTTTGCCATTAAAGGCGGGCTGAATATCCTCGCCGATAAACTGTTTACCAATAAGCCGGGGGTTGGGATGCGAATAGCGCACGCCGCGCATGTCGGTCACCACGGCATACAGCAGATCGTTACGCCGGGTGATGGTCAGCGCCAGCGGCTGGATGAGTCCGCTCTGCGGCGGCAGCGTCAGGGCCTGCTTCACTTCCGGCATATCGGCGAATGTGCGTGCCACCGCCAGTGCCGTATCCTTGACCCCGTCGCGGGTGGTGTCGCTTATCTGTATAAACCACAGCGCGTAGACCAGCAGCAGTACCGAACCAATCACGCTGCTAATCATAAGCGTCACCGCGGTACTCAGCTTCATACTCATCAGACGTTTGCGCACGGGCGGAATTGACTCCGCGATATCCTTCATACCATCCCCTGAACTGTTCGGCGAGGGGCTATTATCGCTGAAGGTAACCATTTCTTAAAGCTATGTAAAAAAGCAAAAACGGCGCTGAAAGAACCGGGAAGCGTGACCTCACTCGCAGGACCTCGCAATAAATATCCTTATAGTGAATATGGAGTTATTTAAAAGGAGGTTTTTATGAGCAGTAAGCCAACCGCATCAATGATGGAACGACGCCACCCTGAAACCCGTCACATCGACACGCTCGCCACCCTCGATATGCTGACTCTGCTGCATAAAGACGATCGGCAGATTGCCGACGCCGTCGGAGCCTGTTTACCGGAGATAGCGCGTCTCGTCGATAATGCCGCCGCCGCCCTGAGTCGGGGGGGACGGCTGGTGATTGTCGGCGCCGGAGCATCCGGCCGCGCGGCGCTACAGACGGTCAGTGAGTATGCGCCGGAAGAGAAGCAGGCGCTGGTTGGGCTCATTGCCGGCGGCCCGGCAGCCGCGCTGCAGGAGATGGAAACCGCCGCGAACGATTACGACCTCGGCGCGCTTGAGCTGCAGTCTGTCCGTTTTAGCAGCAACGATATGCTGCTGGCGCTGACGGTGAGCGGGCAAACGCCGTGGGTGTGGGGCGCGATGCGTCACGCCTGGTCGCTCGGCGCGCCAATTGCGGTATTAACCCAGCAGGCGGGGAGTGAAGCCGCCCAGCTGGCGGATATCATCATTGCGCCGCAAACCGGGCCAGAAGCGGTGGCGGGGTACGGTAACCCGAAAGCGCAAATGGCGCAGCGGCAGATCCTCACGATGCTGACCACCGGGCTGGCGATTCGCAGCGGCAAAGTTTACAGTAACCTGCGGGTCGATCTGCAGGCCACCAGCCCGCGCTGGACGGAACGCCAGATTGCCATCGTTATGACGGCCACCGACTGCTCGCGCAGCGAGGCCAAAGCCGCGCTGGCCAACTGCAATCAGCACGTGCGGACGGCAATCCTGATGCTGATAGCCGGACTCGATGCCTGGCAGGCGCGGGATCGACTGGCGGAAAATAACGATCGGTTGCGCCTTGCGCTGCAGGAGACCGCGCCCTCGTCGCTGAGTCGCGTAAATTGAGGGCTGCGGCGCGCAATAGCGCGCCGTTATGCCGCGACCCGGCGTGGTGATAAATAACTAAATTAACCGGCGGGAATGATTTAACCCCTTTAATTCTCGCCATTATTTGCTGGCTTTTATATTCTCGCCCGAGATTTTACTTTTTTAAGTTAAAAAAGTGTTTATTATAAATTGATTAACTGTGCGGAAGATGTAAATGATATTTTAAAATATAATGGAAATGCGTTAACATATGTGCACTTATTTCATTGTGCTATGCGATAATTCTATTATGCCTGCAATAAAAAAATCTCTCTTATCTGTGACCGCGCTGGCGATGTTTGTCAGCACCGCGTCATATGCAAATACTGATACCGCTCAAAAAACCGATTTCCTGCTGATCGGCGGCGGAATTATGAGCGCCTCCCTGGGGACCTGGCTGCATGAATTACAGCCGGACTGGAAACAGGTGATGGTCGAGAAACTGGATGGCGTTGCGCTGGAATCCTCTAACGGCTGGAACAACGCCGGGACCGGTCACTCAGCGAACATGGAGCTGAACTATACGCCGGAGCGTCCGGATGGTTCCATCGATGTCAGCAAAGCGCTGGATATTAACGAGCAATTTATGATCTCCCGTCAGTTCTGGACGGCGCAGGTTAAACGCGGCATTTTGCACGATCCGCACGCCTTTATTAATTCCACACCGCATATGAGTTTCGTCTGGGGTGATAATGTCGAGTATCTGCAAAAGCGTTATACGGCATTGCAGCAAACCACACTCTTCCAGGGGATGAAATTCTCTACCGATCACGCGCAAATTAAACAATGGGCGCCGCTGGTCATGGAAGGGCGCGACCCGCAACAAAAAGTGGCGGCGACCTGGACTCCGGTCGGTACCGATGTCAACTACGGTGAAATTACCCGTCAGCTGATCGGCAGCCTGAAGAAAAATAATAATTTCACGCTGCAAACCTCTGCCGAAGTGACCGATTTTAAACGTAATGCCGATAATTCCTGGCACGTGACGATTAAAAACGTCAATAGCGGCCAGGAGCAGGCGATCGACGCGAAATATGTCTTTATCGGCGCCGGTGGCGGCGCGCTGAAATTACTGCAAAAAACCGGTATTCCGGAAGCTGATAATTATGCGGGCTTCCCGGTTGGCGGCTCCTTCCTGATGACCGAAAATCCGGACGTGACGAAGCAACATCTGGAAAAAGTGTACGGTCAGGCCTCCGTTGGCGCACCGCCGATGTCGGTTCCGCACCTGGATGCCCGTTTCATTGATGGTAAGCGCGTGGTGCTGTTCGGACCGTTTGCGACCTTCTCGACCAAATTCCTCAAAAATGGTTCATTTATGGACCTGCTGAGCACCACCACCACCGATAACGTGCTGCCGATGACCCATGTCGGTCTCGACAACTTCGATCTGGTGAAATACCTGGTCAGTCAGGTGATGTTGAACGATGATGACCGTTTTGCGGCGCTGAAAGAGTACTATCCGGACGCGCGTAAAGAAGACTGGAAACTGATCCAGGCCGGTCAGCGCGTGCAGATTATCAAGAAAGATGCCGACAAAGGCGGAGTCCTGAAGCTCGGTACCGAAGTCGTGGTCGATCAACAAAAAACCATCTCTGCGCTGCTCGGGGCATCGCCGGGCGCATCTACCGCGGCACCGATCACCCTTAACGTCCTTAAGCAGATGTTCCCGGAGCAGTTTGCCTCTGCGCAGTGGCAGAGCCGCATTCACGCTATCGTACCGAGCTACGGGCAGAAGCTGAACGATAATCCGGCCCTGACGCAACAGGTATGGGATGACACCGCCGCGACGCTGCAACTGGTGAAACCGCCGGTCATCGACATGAGCAAGACTCAGCCTGCGGTGACCACCGCGAAGCCGGCCGAGGCAAAACCTGCGGAGTCGGCACAGCACGATATGGCGCTGTAATCTGACTTCACGCTCGCCAGAAAGCATGCCAGTTGGTTCATCGCCGACTGGCATTTTTTTTGGCGGATGCCGACTGCCTGCGCGTACCTCCTGGCTCACTGCTTGTCCCGTCGCTGAACGTGCGCCCCGTTAAAACTTTCGCCGCGGTTTGTGGTTATACTGGCTTGAATTGACAAGAAAAAGACGCAAATGCGGGGCGCAGGTAATGAAAGACGACATTAATCAGGAGATAACCTTTCGCAAACTGTCGATATTTATGATGTTCATGGCTAAGGGGAATATCGCCAGAACCGCCGAAGCCATGGGGCTGAGCGGAGTGAGCGTTCATCGGGCGCTGCATACCCTGGAAGAAGGGGTGGGCTGCTCGCTGTTTGTGCATAAGGGGCGAAATTTACTGCCGCTGGCGGCGGCCTGGACGCTGCTGGAGTACTGCCAGGATGTGACCAGTTTAATGACCCGCGGGCTGGAAGCGACGCGCAAGGTGGCCGGCGTTGGTCAGGGGCGTTTGCGCATCGGCACGCTCTACTCGCTGACGCTGGAGACGGTGCCGCGGATAATCATGGGCATGAAGCTGCGACGACCCGAACTGGAGCTCGATCTGACCATGGGATCCAACCAGATGCTGCTGGATATGCTGGAAGACGATGCCCTTGACGCCATTCTGATTGCGACCAATGAAGGGGAGTTCAGCAACTCCGCCTTTGACGTGGTACCGCTGTTTGAAGACGATATTTTCCTCGCCGCACCGGCGGTGGAGAAACTCGATACCGTGCTGCCTGCCGACCTGCGCGATTACGCAGACCGCAAGTTTGTCTCGCTGGCCGAAGGATTTGCCACCTATGCCGGGTTCCAGGAAGCCTTTCAGGTAGCGGCATTCGAACCCGAAATTGTGACCCGGGTGAACGATATCTTCTCAATGATTAGCCTGGTGCAGGCCGGCGTTGGTTTTGCGCTGCTGCCGGGACGGATGAAGAAAGTGTATGAAAACGATGTGCAGCTGTTAAAGCTGGCGGAACCCTACCAGATGCGCCAGCTGATCTCTATCGTCTATGCCCACCATCGTGAACGTGACGCCGACCTGCTGGCGCTGGCGGCGGAAGGGCGAATGTACGCCCGCAGCCTTAACCGTTAAGCCGCCGCGCCAGATGGCGGGCGACCGCCACACTGCTGCTCTCAAGAGCCAGGCTCTCTCCCTGCCAGCCCGCCTGGCGGGTGAGGCAGGTCAGCACGCCGCCGGGCGGCATCTCTATCGCCAGCCGGGCATCGCGCTCCTGGGCGGCGACGACGGTATCCTGCCAGCGCACCGTCCGCGCCATATTCATCGCCAGATCGTCGGCGATCCGCTGCGGATCCCACAGTACCCGCGCGGTGGAGCCGCTCAGGTAAGCGCAGCGCGGGCGCTGCAACGAGACCCGGGTGAACGCCTGCGCCAGCGCCGCCGCCGGAGTGTCCAGCAGCGCGCAGTGTGACGGCACGCTGACTGCCAGCCGCTGAGCTTTGGTGGCGCCGATGGCCAGCGCCTTCTGCGCCACGCGCGCCATCGCCTCATCGGTACCGGCAATCACAATCTGCGTGTCGGCATTAAGGTTAGCGATGTAGGTTTCACCCGCGAGCAGCAGCGCCGCCACCCGATCCTGCGTCAGTCCCATAATCGCGGTCAGACCGTAACCGTGCGGATAGGCCTGTTCCATTAAATCGCCGCGTAGCGCCACCAGGCGCAGTGCGCTGGTGAAATCCAGTGCCCCGGCAATGACCGCGGCAGGAAAGGCGCCGATCGACAACCCGCTGACGATATCCGGCTGGACCCCCTGGCGCTGGAGTTCCCGCGCCCAGGCAACCCCGGTGATGAGCAGGCACAGCTGCACGGCCCGGGTGTGCCTGAGCGCTGCGGCGCTATCTAAGGTGACGAGTTCTTCCCCAAGTATACTGCGGGCCTCGGCGAGGATCGCCTCACGGTCGGGAATGGCGTCGAGCATACCTGGACGCTGGTTTCCCTGACCGGGAAAGGTAAAGAAAATATTCATGTTTCCTCCCTGTACCAGGGCGTATCGGTCAGGCGCGCGCCCCGGGACGTTTTCAGCAATACGCGACCATCGCGCAGCCATTCATTCAAGGCAAAGGCGCCGAAGGGCGTTTCAATCTGGGTGTCGGCCCGACACGGCAGCTTCGCAACCTGCGCCTGCCATTGCCGGAGTTCATCATCAGTCAGCGGCATGGGGGCGCGGATCAGTAAATCGAGATCGCTATCGGCGTGCAGAACGGGAATTTCGCTGGCCAGCGCATAACCGGTGCTGCCGGTAATGCCCCACAGCCACGGCCATGCAAAGGTCGTCAGTAAAATAGCCGCCTGAACCGGCGGCTGGGAGACAAACGGCGAGTGCAGCAGGCGTTCGCGGTCGGTGAGCGCTTCCGGCGTCACCACGCGCGAAACCGCCTCGGCCTTCACCCACCCGGCGGCGCGCTGCTCGCGCTTCATACCGCGCACGCCCACCGCAATATCATGGTTTTCATTGACATCGCGCCGCACCACTACCGGTAAACCGGGGTGCCACTGGGTTGCCACCCAGGGCTCCTCAACGTTCAGTAAGGCGTCGGCGTTGTTCAGCCACAGTAAATCGTGCGGGCGCGGGGCAAAGGTCATATCAGAGTCCTGAAGTCAGGGTAATAAACAGCGGTAACGACAGGATACACAGAACGGAGCTCAACAGCAGCACGGCTTCGGCATCCGGCGACTGGACGCCAAAGCGGTTGCCGAACACCACGCCGAAGAAACCGGCAGACAGGGCAATCATCAGAATCGCGGTGATCGCCACCGAACCGTGCAGACCGAAGGCCAGTACGATACCCCAGGCGATAAACGGCTGGATCAGCAGTTTGGCAATGGTTGCGATGCCGACCATCGCATTCAGTTTCAGCTTACGGGCAGAGAGGATCACCCCGGTCAGGAACAGCGCGGCCGCGGTGGCAGACAGCCCCAGCGGTTTGATTGCCGCCAGCAGCAGGTCCGGCATGGCGATGCCGATAGCCGAAAGGATAACGCCGAGCAGCGGGCCCATGACGATAGGTTTTTTCAACGAACGCCACATCAGCACCGGCAGCATCGCCAGGGTAGAACCGCTGTTTTCCCCGGCGGCGCGCGCTTTTTCGCGTTCAAGGATCAGCAGGCAGAACGGAGTCATCAGCACCGAGCCGCAGGCAATGGACACCGCCACGGACAGCGAAGTGGCGGAGCCTTCGCCCAGCACGCTGCCGAGAATGGGCAGACCGAGCGCGGCGTAATTCGGCAGCGCCACGGTGAGGGTCAGCACCGCCGCGTCCTGCGGCGATTTTTTAAACACCCCGGTGGCGAGAAAATAGATCGCCGCATAGGTTATCCACATGGCGCCGGTCAGCACCACAATCAGCGGGGACTGCGCGACGATACCCGCCCACGGCGTCTGCACGGTGGCGCTGAACAGCGCGGCAGGCAGGGCAAAGTCCATGACAAAGATATTCAGGAGCGATACGTTTTTGTTGTCGACCATTTTGGCTTTGCCAGCCCAGAAGCCCAGCAGCATGATGATAAAAATCGGCGCCAGGGCATGAACAATTACATAAGTCATAGAGTAATCACCTGTAGATAAAAAAAGAGATACGCGTCGTCCTTCGGCTGCCCGCCTCCCGCCCCCCAGCCACTTATTCAAGTCAGCTCATGGGGATTGGCTCAGTGCCGCCTTGCTCCAGCGTGAATGATTCAGCGTATTGGGCTAATTGCGATGTTTTTAATTTTCTAAAAGCAGCGAGCCGTGGGCGCTATGCTGCGCCCGACGGTCGCCGCTTTCGGCAGGTCTTTTTTTACGTACTTCTGATGCAGCTCGTTACCAGCTGGCGCGCATCCGTTCGCGGACCAGGGCAGAGCTACGGCGATTTTCCGCGCCGAGGCGGTTTTGCAACGTGGGGTCTTTACGCGCATCGGCAATGGCTTTTTGCACGGTTATCTCCACCAGCGCCAGGTCAGCATCAGACGGGGCATCCGGGTTGCTGAGATTGAGCAGGTCGGAGAGCAGGCCGAGGGTGGCGTAGTTGCTGACGTCGTAGGCCATGGGGGGAATGGTCGCCGCCAGTTTTTCCAGCGCTTCGACGGTGCGTAGCGTGATCCGTGCGGCGGACGCTTTGCCCATCGCATGCACCAGCACGCCTTTGTCGTTGATGGCAATCAGGCGGTTGGCCTGGTAGCCGTGCGCCAGAAACGCGCCGGACATCGCCTTGCCGACGATCAGACCGATCACCGGATGGCCCGCGAGGCGCGCTTTTGCATACGCGCCCGCGGCACCGGCCAGCGCCTGGTGAATACCGAACGCCTCTTCGCGGCGGCCATAGGCCTGGCTCGGGACGTCAATCACCGCCACAATCGGGCGTTTGACATCGCTGTTAGCGTCGGCAGCGAGGGTTTCATTGACCACTTTCGCCAGCGTCCAGCCTTCCAGCAGACCCACTTCGCCTTTGGCGGCGCGCGGGTAGTGGTTGTTGGCGTCCGGCACCACGGCGATGAAGCGTACGGCCTCATTGTTCAGCTCCCCGTCGGCAACTTGTACGGACGGGCAAAGACCGCTCATGCGCGGCGCATTCGGCGCCAGTTTTTCCAGCCATACGGCGCCACGGCTATTGGACTGCGTCATCATTTCACCTCCCGGGCAAAAAGCTGTTTGATCTGCGCGGTATCCGCCTGCTGGCGGGTATCGAAGTGGGTCAGGCGGGCGAGGTAATCCGCATAGTTATCGCTGCGGTTTTGTGCCGGGACGCCTCTGGCAATGGCCTCATTCAGCGCCGATTTCACCGCCTTGACGCCGTCGCCGACCAGCGCATCGACCAGCCCGCTGGCATAACGGATTTCGCCGCCGGTCATGCTCCAGATAAACGGGCGATCGCGAGAGTCGTACTCGTCAATACCCGCTTCCTGCTCGATGACCTGCGGGCCGTTGAGGCCCAGACGCGCTTCGCGGGTGACAATCAGGTAGCTGCACAGCGCGGCGGCGATGGACATCCCGCCGAAGCAGCCGACGGTGCCGGCGATAATGCCGACCACCGGGGTGTAGCGACGCAGGTCCACAATCGCCGCATGAATGTCGGCGATGGCTGCGAGACCGAGGTTAGCCTCCTGCAGGCGCACGCCGCCGGTTTCGAGGCACAGCACCGCCAGCGTCGGGATGCCGTTGCGGTTGTCTTCTGCCGCCAGCTCCAGCGCCGCCGCCATTTTCGCGCCGGAGACTTCGCCCATGCTGCCGCCCTGGAAAGTGCCTTCGATGGCGATTGCCACCGCGGACTGACCGTTGATGGTGCCGCGAGCGACCACCATGCCATCGTCAGACTGCGGGACGACGCCCTGCGGTGCCAGCCACGGCGACATTATCCCGGCGAACGGATCGAGCAGTTCGCGGTAGCTGCCCTCATCAAGCAGCGTCCGGGCGCGTTCACGGGCGCGTAATTCAATAAAGCTGCGGTCGTTACGCATGGTTAACCTCCTCAAAAATCTGTTCGATGCGAATGCGCGCCACACCCGGCGTCGCGCCGAAGTCGTGAATAATCAGCGTGCCTGCCGGCAGGCCGTTGGTCAGGTTCAGGCGGTCAAACAGCGCGTTCCAGCGGTGAGTGCTGTTGTCCACGGAGGTGGTGATATCAATGTTGAGCGTGTCACCGACTGCCGCGGTGAACAGCACTTCCATATCACCGGAGCCAACGACGCCTGCCAGGGCTTTACCACTCAGGGTGCGGCTGGCAGGGAATGACAATGTAATGTGTTCCATAACATCCTCTTTAAAATGAGCAAGACGCGGGCTGGCTGACCCTGTCGAGAAACAGCGTGGCGGCGAGCAAATCGGCGGCGCCGCCGGGAGAGGCGTTGAGCGCGAGCATCTGTGCGTCGAGTCCGGCGAGCGCTTTGCGGCCCTGAACCGTGGCGCTGCCGCCAGCAGTCAGCACGGCGCGCGCGCCGCTCTGCATCGCTATAAGGCCGGGCATCCCGGCACGGGAAAGGACGCAGGTATCGCTGAGCGAGGTCATGACCGCCATCAGCGCGTCAAGACGAGCCGCGTTTTCACCGGCGCCCTGTGCGCGGCTGCGCAACAGCTGGGGCAGCGCCAGTTTCATCACGTGCGGGAACGCCTGCTGCGCTTCCTCACGCGCGCCCGGTACCCGGTAGCGGTGCGTCGCCTTCAGCCCTTTGCTGAAGACTTTCGGCGCAGCGCTGTCCGGCAGACGGGCGAGCAGGGCGGCAGTGTCCGCAATCTGCTGCGCGCTGGCGTTGGCGCTTAACATCGCGCTCGCGCTAACCAGTAACCCCAGCGCCCAAATGGCGCCGCGATGGGTATTCACGCCGTCGGTGGCCGCCATCATCTGCCGTTCGCCTTCGCGTCCTAAACGACCAACGCTTTCGCGCAGGGCGATGTCGGCCGGACGCAGCCAGCTCTGCCGGGCCAGTTGCAGAAACGTCGGGGTCAGGCTGTGCGCCGAGCGTTCCATCAGATCTAACGACAGGTCGTGATGAGCGCCGTTTCCCCGGCTGTCCACCAGACCCGGCTTCGGACTTAATCGCGCTTCGTCGATCAGGCAATCGCGGGCGATCAACGCCAGCTTCTCGACCTGCGCCTCGGCATGAGTCTGTGACAGGAGTTTCATTACCAGCTCCGGAATTTGGCAGGTGGGTTGTAAAGACCCTCGGACCATTCGACCAGGTCGGCAACGCTGCCGGCGGCGAGCAGGGAGCGGGTCGCATCGCTGCGGCGAATACCGATATCTTCCGGATAGACCACTTTGCCGCTGCGACGCAGTTCGGCGACGCGACTGGCGTCGACGCCCAGCCCGATGTCGGTGATGCCGGCAACGGCGGCAACCATCGCCCGCCGCTCTTCGAGGCTCTCCGCGCGGTAGAGATAGGCAATGCCTTCTTCGGTCAGCACATGGGTGACGTCATCGCCGTAGATCATCACCGGCGCCAGCGGCATACCGGAGGATTTCGCTACTTCAACGGCATCGAGTTGTTCGACAAAGGTCGGCTTCACGCCAGCCTGGAAAGTTTCGACCATCTGCACCACCAGCTTTTTGCCGCGCTGCATCGGGTCCGGTTCGGTTATCATGTTCAGCCAGGCTGGCGTCGCATGACGACGACCGTGCGGGTCATGGCCCATGTTCGGCGCGCCGCCGAATCCGGAAAGACGGCCGCGGGTGACGGTAGAGGAGTTGGCGAGACCATCAACCTGTAGGGTCGAGCCGATAAACATATCGACCGCGTACTGACCCGCCAACTGGCAGAAGGCACGGTTAGAACGCATGGAGCCATCGGCGCCGGTAAAGAACACATCCGGGCGGGCGCGGATGTACTCTTCCATTCCCAGTTCGCCGCCAAAACAGTGCACGCTTTCCACCCAGCCGCTTTCAATCGCTGGGATCAGCGTCGGATGCGGGTTCAGCGTCCAGTGTTTACAGATTTTGCCTCGCAGCCCCAGCTGTTCGCCATAGGTCGGGAGCAGCAGTTCAATGGCGGCGGTGTTAAAGCCGATCCCGTGATTGAGCGACTGTACCTGGTGTTCGGCGTAGATGCCTTTAATCGCCATCATCGCCATCAGAATATGTTCTTGCTTAATCAGGCGCGGGTCGCGGGTAAAGAGAGGTTCGATAAAGAACGGTTTGTCGGCCACCACCACGTAGTCAATCCACGAGCCGGGGATATCGACGCGCGGCAGGTCGCACTCGTCATCCACCAGTTCGTTGACCTGGGCGATAACGATCCCGTCGTGGAAGGCGGCGGCCTCGACCAGCGCCGGGGTATCTTCGGTGCTGGGACCGGTGTAAAGGTTGCCTTTGCGGTCGGCTTTATACCCGGCGATCAGCGCGACGTTCGGCGACAGGTCGACATACAGGCGCGAGTAAAGCTCGATGTAGGTGTGAATCGCGCCAATTTCCAGCAGACCATCTTCCAGCAGCTGCGAAATCCGCAGGCTTTGGGTGCCGGAGAACGAGAAGTCGAGTTTGCGGGCAATCCCTTTTTCGAAGAGATCCAGATGTTCACTGCGCCCGACGCTGGGCATGATCATATGCAGATTGTGGACTTTCGCCGGATTGACCGCCGCAAGCCCGCGGGAGAGAAAATCGGCCTGTTTCTGGTTATTGCCTTCAAGCACCACGCGGTCGCCGGGAGCAATCAGTTTCTCCAGCGCATCCACCAGACCGTCAGTGGGAATTACCTTGCCCTGCACCGGAAGGGAGGCAACGCGCCGCGCTTTCTCGCTGCGGCGTGTGTTCCAGTTCCGGGCCGGAGTTTGGCCAGCATTCATTATTAACCTCCTGATTCAGCAAATCATTTTTTGCCTGGATTTATGCTGCAGTCAGTCTGCTCCGTAAGGGGTAGCGCATCAATTAAGCTGAAGCGCAGATTGTTAGTCTGAGAGTAATAATTGCCTGGGTGATTATGTGACGGGGATCGAAGATGGGGGTTGGGACGTAGGCTATGGGGGAAGATGGGGGAAATCTCCGCCAGCGTTACAACATCAGTATCCGATGATGCGTCCAGCGATTATTGCTATGTGGGCCATGAAACCTTATCGAAAAGGCGCTGGCATTCGAACAGCAGCGTGGATAGTTTCTTCTCAGGGTCTGGTTCACGGCCTTAAGCATGCCCCTTACATTCTGATATTTCATGGGGAGAGCGGCTTGTGTGAGGGCGTTTCCGGAAAATTTTCCCCGTGACCCGGTAAAAAAACCACCGGCCGCTGCAAAAGGGCGAAATGACTCATATCGGGCAGAATCGTCAACGTGCCGGACAGATACATGGCATGATCGGATGTGATAAATTCGTTATGCTCACTCAGAACAGCGTCGGCCGCGCCTGTGATGATAAGTCCGCCAGCCACAGAGGGGGAAGCTAAGACGCCGGGAATACTTGCCGCTGGCGGCATTGCGCCGCCAGCGTGAACGCCAGCCTAGTGACTTAAATCGCTCAGCAGGACGGCAATACTCCGCCCGCCGGGACTCTGCTCAAGCGCGATTTTAACAATGATCGTCAACGGGACGGAAAGCAGCATGCCAACGGGCCCCAGCAGCCATCCCCAGAAAATCAACGACAGAAAGACCACCAGCGTTGATAGCCCCAGACCGCGCCCCATGATCCGCGGCTCAAGAATATTCCCGAAGACCAGGTTAATCACCAGGTAGCCTGCCAGCACCACCAGCGCCTCGTACAATCCGCCGAACACCAGCACCTGCAAAATGGGCGGAATGGCGGCCAGGACCGAGCCAATATTCGGAATATAGTTGAGAGCAAACGCCAGCAGCCCCCACATAAAGGCGAAGCGAACGTCCAGCAGTACCAGCATGCCCCAGACCACCATCCCGGTTACCAGACTGATGGCGGTTTTTAGCACCAGGTAGTGAGAGACGCTGTCGATCGCGCGCTGGATGGCGCCCATACCTTCCACCGGCCTGGACATCAATTGTTGCAGCTTAGCCGGCAGTTGGGGAACTTCCAGCAGCATAAAGACCACCGTCAGCAGCAAGAGGAAGATGGAGGACATGGCGTTTGACAACTGGGTAAGCAGGCTGGTCACCATCGTCATGACCGCGTTGGGGTCGATGTATTTATTCAACTCGACAACGGAAACGGTAAACCCAAAGCGCTGTAGCCAGGGCGTCACGGTTTGTACCGGCTCGTTGAGCGAGGCGCGGTACTGCGGCAGCGTGCGCGCCAGTTCATTCAGCGAGGTACCTAATGAGGCCAGCAACACCACCGCCAGCATGACAATCGCGCTGACTAACAACGAAATGGCCAGCACGCGCGGGACCCGACAGCGCATCATCAGCCGCACTACGGGGTTAATGACCACGGCGAGGAACAGCGCAAGGATGAACGGGACGATGATATCCGCGGCAAAGCGGATACCGGTGAGAATGATGACCAGCATGCCCAGCATGATGACAATCTTTAATCCATTAAGCGTAATGATGGGTTTAGCCATGTGTGTCCCTGAAAAAATGACCGGATTTTCCTCACAGTGTAGACCCGAATGCGCGGGTAAAATCAGCAAAAACTGCATCGGTCGGGCAGACTAACTGCCCTTGCTAAAACGTCTACGATGGTGAAAACAATTCGGTGGCGAAAATAAAATACTGAAGCGCCATCATAATGGCGATTGGCATCAGTAAAAGCTAATCAAAATCAAATGACAGACGTAAAGAAGTGCAAAGACTTTGAGTATAATGTAGCATTATGGTACAAATTTACCGTGTATAACTACCGAGGACAATACTCATCCGCAATGACGAGAAGCAATACCGCGGATAATTGTAATTTTATGGACAATCAGTTCAGGATGTATATTTCGACTCACCCTGCAGTTTCCTTCCCTGGCTGCCGCTTTGTCGGCGAGCAACACTGGCGCTCCGCGCTTTAGTCCTTTCTCTCTGCCTGAGCTGGCGCACTGCGCACGGCTAAACAATCTCAGAATTTTTCCGGTTTACCTTCGCTGTAAGCCGTAGTGGATTATATTCTCTAGCAGGAGAAGGATTATGTTTTATTGGATGTTATTAGCTTTTGCAATCGTTGCTGAAATTATCGGCACCCTTTCTATGAAGTGGGCCAGCGTCAGCGGTGGGCACACCGGCTTTATTTTAATGCTGGTAATGATTGCGCTTTCCTATATATTTTTGGCTTTTGCCGTTAAAAAAATCGCCCTCGGCGTGGCCTATGCCCTGTGGGAGGGGATTGGTATTTTGCTGATCACTTTATTCAGCGTCCTGCTGTTTGATGAAGCGCTTTCGCTGGTCAAAATGGCTGGCCTGGCGACGTTGGTGGTCGGGATTGTGTTAATTAAATCCGGTAGCCAAAAAAAGGCGAAGCAGCCAACGGAGGCGGCCCATGCAACAGTTTGAGTGGGTTCATGGCGCCTGGCTGGCGCTGGCTATCGTGCTGGAAATTAGCGCTAACGTCTTTTTGAAATTCTCAGACGGTTTTCGTCGTAAAGTCTACGGCATATTGTCGCTGCTGGCGGTGCTGGGGGCCTTCAGCGCGCTGTCCCAGGCGGTGAAGGGGATTGACCTGTCGGTGGCCTATGCGCTGTGGGGCGGCTTCGGTATTGCCGCCACTCTTGCGGCGGGATGGATTTTATTCGGCCAACGCTTAAACCATAAAGGCTGGATTGGCGTGATATTGCTGGTGACCGGCATGGTGCTGATTAAACTGGCGTAATCTGCTGCCGCCTGTTTTCCGCAGGCGGCAAAATTTGTTCTCTGTAGTATCATTTAAAAAAGTACTGGCGCTGCGTTTACCTTCAGCCGTGATGAGGACAAAGAATGGTTAATTTGCCTGGCTGGCGCAATCTTCCCTCGGCCAAAACGCTTTCGGTTATGATCTTCCTCGCCGGTATCGGGCTTATTGTTTCTGTTATTTCTTTAATCTATCTTTCCCAGCATCTGATTAGCATTAAAACAAATGAAATTGACCGACATCGCTCCGTTCTTTCCGTGGATGGCGCGGTGCAAACATCGGTCAACCGCGTCCTTTCGCTGGTACTGGATAACTCGATATGGGACGAGGCGGTGAAACAAACCTATGCCCCGATGCTGAATACCGGCTGGCTGTATGACTCCTGGGGCTCGGGCTTCAAAATCAACAATCTTTACGACGGCACCTTTGTGCTCGATCAGCATTATCGCGTGCTGTGGGGATCGTTTCGCAGCCAGTCCTTTAATGAAACCGACACCCGCTTTTTTGGCAGCGGTTTGCAATCGCTTATCGCCCGGAACGCTGAAGCATTGCGCAGCGGCAAAGGCGCCTACGCCGGTATTACCCGTACTCGTGAAGGCATTGCTTTTATCGGGATCGGGCTGATTCGCCCGACGCTGGGGCGCTTACAGGTGCATGATGATACCCGTCGCTACCTGGTGGTGACCCGGCATATCAATGCCGGGATGCTGCAAACGCTGGGGAATACCTTTCAGATTAACGGCCTGCATGAGACGCAGGGCAGCAGCGAATATAGCATTCCGCTGCGCACCCATGCCGGAGAGATCATCGGCTATCTCAGCTGGCAGCCGCGTCTGCCCGGTGCGGAAGCGGCGCACGCGGCGTCGAACAGTATCCGGCTTATCGCCATAGTGGCCGCCAGCCTGATCCTGCTGTTTATCCTCTTCAGCTGTCTCGGGCTGTACAAACTGTCGTGTGGCGAGAAGCTGGCGCGCAATATCGCGCTGACTGACTGGCTTAGCCAGTTGCCCAACCGGCGGGCGCTGATCGGCCGACTGAATCAGCAGTGCGAAGAGCCGCAGCAGGTGACCCAGTGCGTGGTGTTTATTGACCTCGACGGGTTTAAGGATGTCAACGATAACTACGGGCATGACGTTGGCGACGCGCTGATTGCTCATATTGCCCGCGCGCTACAGGAGCGGGTCCCGGGCGACGGCCTGCTGGCCCGTATGGGCGGCGATGAATTTGCCATGACCATCAGCGGAGAGCTGGCGGTGGATCAGGCATCGGCTTTTGCGTGGGCGGTACTGGAGATGCTGAAATCGCCGGTGAAGCTCAATGAGCGCAAAATTTACATCAGCGCCAGTATCGGCATTGCCAGCGGTTCTCCCGCGTCCTGTTCGAGCACCGAGTTGTTTCGCCGGGCCGATATTGCGATGTATCACTCGAAAAAATCGGGGAAAGGGCGCACCTCCTGGTATGACGAAACCCTTAACGATACCCGGCAGTACCAGCTGAATATCGAAAACGGCATTCGCCAGGGGCTGGAAAACGATGAGTTTGATGTCTGGTACCAGCCGATTGTGAACGCCGATACCCTGGAGATGGAGGGCGTCGAGGCGCTGCTGCGCTGGCCGCGCCGACCGGAAGGGCCGCTGCCGCCGGATGTCTTTATCGGCATTGCGGAAAGCAGCGGTCTGATTTATGCGCTGGGGCAGTTTGCGCTCTACCGGGCCTGCTGCGATCTCCAGCCCATCGGGGAATTGATGCTGTCGGTGAATATCTCGCCCGCACAGTTTCGTGACCCGGAGTTTGAAACGCGCGTCGTTCAGGTGCTCGCCCGCTGCCATTTTCCGGCTCGCCGGTTGCAAATTGAGGTGACCGAGAGCTATGTGATGGAAAACCCCGCTCGCGCCCTTGCGGCGATTGAAAATTTGAAAGCGCTGGGGGCGGCGGTTGCGCTGGATGATTTTGGCACTGGCTATTCCAGTATCGGCTATCTGCGCAGTTTTCGTTTCGATACGCTTAAGATTGATAAATCGCTGGCCGGGCTGGTGGATGTGGATGCCCAGGCCGCTGAACTGGTTCGCGGGACCGTACGCATCGCCAGCGCGCTGGGCATGACGGTGGTGGCCGAAGGGGTCGAGAATCAGCAGCAGCTGGCGCTGCTGCGACGGGCGGGATGCGATCGGTTGCAGGGTTTTTACTTCAGCGAACCGATGCCGATTAGCTCATTGTTACTGCTGCGCCAGCAGCAAGGCTGACCGTTTACTCGTTGGCCAGCGCTTCCAGCTTGTCACGAAAACCGGTCACCGAGATAGCCCGGTTATCCGCCCGCCAGCGATCTTTCGGGCCGGGAGCCGAACTCTGAACGGCAATGACCTGCCAGCCGGTATCGGTTTTTAACAGCAGCGGCGAACCGCTATCGCCGGGCAGCGTGTCGCACTGGTGCGACAGTACCGTGTTTTGCGCCCAGCCGGTCACAATACAGTCCTGATGGCTGTACAAATTATCCAGATGATCTTCCGGGTAGCCGGACTGAGTAACTTTTCTCTCAGACACCTTCAGCGCGGCGGTGAGAGCGGCTTTATCGCCGCTAAACAGCGGGATCGGCGTGATGCCGCCCGGCGCGTAGCGTAAAACGATCAAGCCAAAGTCCCAGGGCGCGGCGGCCGAGGGGACAATCCAGCCATCGCCATCGGCTTTGAGCCGTTTACCCAGCGACGGATCGACGCGACCTTCAATGCCGTGAATCTCATACACCCAGCCGCCCTTGCGGGAAATAAAGCGCAGCGCAACGGGTTTATCCGGCTTACCTTTTGGCGGCGTCAGCAGACAGTGACCGGCGGTCAGCGCCAGATGCGGTGAAATGAGGGTGGCGGTACACAGATTGCCACTGGCCGTTTCTAACTGACCAATGGCATCCCAGGGTTCCTCAGCCGGATTGTTGACCGGTTTGCGATCGTCATGACCGAAAAAAAGCGTCTTGATATCTTTCGCACTCATGCTGTCATCATCAGCGTGAGCAAACGGGGACAACAAACAAGAACACAGCAATAACAGTACGTCTTTACGCATATCACTCTCTGGGGAGAAATTATGTTTCTACATTGCATCCTTTCGCGTGCTTCACGCGGATGAAGCCGCCGGGATGATTTTGTGTATATTGACAGTAGCAGGAGATTTAAGTTTATGAAAGTTAAGAGTAATTTTAATCAAGGCCAACGGCGAACAAAATTAGCTCCAGACGGCTCTTTTTTGCGGAAGAATGAAGATAACTCAACCGGTTAGCGCGTCTCTCTCCGTGGCGTTATTTCCGCAGAAACCGCAGCGGGAAGCAACATAAATCGGGTTACGGAAAGTACCAAACCAGACGAAAATTAAGCAAGCGGGTCGCGCAAAGGGATCGGGAGTTTATTGCGCGGCCCGCGACGAAGGGCAGTAAAAACAGACATTTCTTCAGTTGAACATGCACTTCTTTACAGCATACTCAGTTGCTTTCAATGTGAAACATTTTCTCACCGCAAATATTGTTATTCCTCGCCTCCGTTGAGCAAACAGAGATGTTATCCCGGCGATGATATCAACTAATTCTTATTTCCGGTTTCGGGAGGATGTATGTCTAAAAAAGGTATTCGCGCGTTAGTTTATGTTTCTCTCGCGTCGGTTTTTATCTGGGGCGCAGCGGGATATCTGGTCGTGCAGGCTGTTCATGTCATGTAACCCGTCGGGGCCGACGTCACTCTGGCGCCTGGCCCCGACGGCTTAGTCCGTCCGGGAACGGCGCCGGGATATGCGCAAGTAAAAATTGATACAGCAGATCGACAGGCTGCGGATTGAGCGTGTGCTTTGGCCACACCAGATAATAGCCCTCGCCGGTTGCAACGGCTTGCGCAAACGGCAGCGCCAGCAGGCCGCTGCGAATGGCTTCCAGACTCAAAAAAAGATCGCCCACCGAGACGCCGTGCCCGCTCATGGCCGCCATGGTACCTTGTTCCAGACTATCAAAGACGATTCCCTGATTTATCCCGGTCTGCGCTGGCGTGTCGGCATGCTGTAGCCAGCGTCGCCAGTCGCGGCGATCGGTCGTTGGATGAATCAGCGGGCAGGATGATAAATCCTGGCGAGCGGCCTCGACCATCGCCGGGGCACAGACCGGAACCAGCCATTCGGCAAATAACAGCCCGTGGCAGGTCTCTTCGCCGAAATGACCATCGCCAAGCAAAATCGCGCAATCGTAAGGTTCGCGGGTGAAGTCGACGCTGTCTCTGTCCATCCACACGCTGCTCATCTCGATAACCGGCCGCGGATGCTGCTGGCGAAAGCGCTGCAACACATCCAGCAGCCAGCGCATGGTCAACGTCGACGGCGATTTCAGCCGCAGTTTGCCCGCCTGATGTCGCAAGGTCTGGCAGGCTCTGTCGATGGCGGCGAAGTTTTCCGCCAGCGCGCTGGCGAGCTGCCTTCCTGCGTCGGTGAGCGTCACTTTTGGCCCCTGACGGGTAAACAACTGGCAGTCGAACCAGGCCTCGAGCGTGCTGATATGACGGCTGACCGCCCCGGGAGTCACGTGCAGCGCCGCGGCGGCCGTGCTAAAGGAGCCAAGGCGGGCGGCGGTTTCAAAAGCGCGGAGGGCGTACAGCGGCGGCATCGACATATCGGTTAGTTTTCTATGTTGAGTAAAACTCACATTCAAACTCAGCCTTTGTCGTTTTTCAATCCTGAAATCTAAGTAGAAAATGCGCTGACCTGAAAAAAGAGAGTGAGTCAGTATCATGAACTATGCATTGATGGCGGGATACAGCATGACGGTGCTGGCGCTGATTGCGACACCGGGCCCGGTCGTGCTACTGGTGACCGGTTGCGCCGCCAGAGACGGGGCTTCATTGGCACTGCGTACGATGATAGGCAGCAATCTCGCGTCGCTGGTGCTGATGGCCGTTGCGGCAGCTATGTTGAGCGGCGCCGTGGCGATCCATCCCGATGTTCTGCTGCTGTTGGCGGCGCTGGGGTCCATCTATATTACGTGGCTTGCCCTGAGTATGTTGCGCGCACCGCACATAACGCCTGGCGCGGTGACCGCGCGAGGCGGCGTGTTGTCGGGGTTTGCCACTGCCCTGAGTAATCCCAAGGACATTCTGTTCTTTGTCGCGTTTTTCCCGCAGTTTATCCAGATAACCAGCGATGTCGGCCTGAGCCTTGGTCTGTTGAGCATTATCTGGGTGGTTATCGATCTTGCCGTGCTGTCGTTCTATATTCTCGCTATTCGTCGCTGGCTGGCCCCGACGTATACCTCTCGCTTAACGACAATTGCCGCCTGGTTTTTGCTGATCCTTGGGCTGTATGGCGTGGGATATCATTTCTGGCTGCTGGCAATCCGTTAGCCTTGCCCGCAGGAGGGGCAGCGGCCTGATTGGGGACCTGGAGCTCAAAACCAGCGCGTTGACGCGGTATTCACCGCGCAATCCAGGCAGTACGACAAGAGAGAACAATGTGGACGGCGGCGGGCGACGGCAACATGGGGAGACGCCGGGCCAGAGAGTCGCTGCGGGGAGTGATAAAGCGCCGCCCTGTTCAGTAGAGGAAAAAGCGGGTAGCAATCACCGCGCAGAGAATTAACAGGATCAGGATGAGCTCAAAACGATAGCGCCGCAGCATAAGTGCCCTCCAGAAAAAAACGGCGCTGAAACAGCGCCGGTTTATGATTAACCTGACTGACCGGAAATATTAAGCAGCCGGTTGTGCAGCAGGTTTAGCGGCGTGGTGTTTAGCAGCTTTGTGGTGTTTTTTCGCAGCCTGAGCTTTCTGTGCTACTGGTTTAGCAGCAGCTTTGTGATGTTTTTTCGCAGCCTGGGCTTTCTGAGCTACTGGTTTAGTTGCAGCTTTGTGATGTTTTTTCGCAGCCTGAGCTTTCTGCGCTACTGGTTTAGCAGCAGCTTTGTGGTGTTTTTTCGCAGCCTGTGCTTTCTGCTCAGCGGCTGGTTTAGCAGCGGCTTTGTGGTGTTTTTTCGCAGCCTGTGCTTTCTGCTCAGCGGCCGGTTTAGCAGCGGTTTTGTGCTCTTTCTTATGATGCACGGTTTTGGCAGTGGTGCTGTGAGTTGCAGCAGCCGGAGCCTGAGTGGTGCTTACTGCGTCAGCAGCGAAAGCAGCAGAAGACAGACCCATAGCAGCGGCAACGACCAGAGCTAATACTTTTTTCATTCTGATATCCTCGAAATTGTTTTTTCAGTGAACCCCACTGCGGGGCCGTTGAAAGAACTATATGCCTGTCTTTGCTGGCTTTCCGTGAGTGTTTGGTATCGGCATGTAACGATATGTACAACCGCTACTGAGACGAGGATAGTGCGCTGAGCGCCGGGAGAACCCCGGCGCGACGGGCGGGCTTACAGGTAGCGTGCGGTGAGATGCTGGCGGAAATAATCGCTGTTCAGATCTTCCCCGGTGGCGTTGATAATCAGCTGTGAGGTGCTGAACCGACTGCCGTGCTGCCAGATGTTCTGCTGTAGCCAGGCAAACAGCGCCGAGAAATCGCCGTTGGCGATGTTGGCCTCCAGCTGCGGCAACGCGCGCTTCGCGGCGGCCATCAGCTGCGCGGCGTACATGGCGCCGAGGGTATAAGAAGGGAAGTAGCCAAATCCGCCATCGGTCCAGTGAATGTCCTGCATACAGCCGTTACGATAATTACCGGTGGTGGAAAGGCCCAGCCAGCTGCGCATTTTCTCATCCCACAGCGCGGGAATATCGTCCACCTCAATGTCGCCATCGATCAGCGCCCGTTCAATCTCGTAGCGCAGGATAACATGCGCCGGATAGCTGACCTCGTCAGCATCCACGCGGATATAACCCGGCTTGACGCGCTGGTTCCAGGCAATGAAATTTTCAGTGCTGAAGGCCGGCTGTTCGCCAAAACGCTGACGCACGGCAGGCAGCAGGCGTTTCAGGAAGGCATCGCTGCGCCCGAGCTGCATTTCGAAGAACAGACTTTGCGATTCGTGAATTGCCGTTGAGCGGGCCAGCGCCACCGGCTGATCGAGCCATTTACGCGGAAGGTTCTGCTCATAGCGCGCATGGCCGGTTTCGTGAATCACGCCGAACAGGGCGCTGAGCAGGTCCTCTTCGTTATAGCGGGTGGTGATGCGCACATCCTGCGGCACGCCGCCGCAGAACGGATGGGCGCTGATATCCAGACGTCCGCCATCGAAATCAAAGCCCAAAATGCGCATCGCTTCCAGCCCCAGTTCACGCTGTTCAGCGATCGGGAACGGGCCCTGCGGGGCAACCGGCGGGCGCAGGGACTGTTTTTCGACGACGCTGGCCAGCAGGGTCGGCAGCCAGGATTTGAGATCGGCAAACAAAACGTCAAGCCGCGCGCTGGTCATATCCGGTTCAAAAATATCCAGCAGGGCGTCGTAGCGGGAGCCGCCTTTCGCCCCGGCGCGAATCGCCGCTTCTTCACGACTCAGCTTGACCACCTCACGCAGGTTTTCGGCGAAACCTTCCCAGTCGTTCGCCGGACGCTGGCTGCGCCAGGCATGTTCGCAGCGGCTGCCCGCCAGTGATTTGGCCTCAACCAGACTTTCCGGCAGTAGTGCCGCCTGTTCGTACTGGCGGGTCATTTCGCGCAGATTAGCCTGTTCGACGTCATTCAGGTTTTCCTGGCATGCGTTGCGCAGCGCCTCAGCCACGCTTTTATCCGTCAGGATTTGATGTTGCAGCACGCCCAGTTCCGCCAGAGCCTCTCCTCGCGCGGCGCTGCCGCCTGGCGGCATCATGGCGAACATATCCCAGCCGGCGATAGCGCCGAGATGCGAGAAGCGAGAGAGACGCTGGAAAGTGCGGGTAAGCTGCTGATAGTTTTTGTTTTCAGTCATATTTAGTTTGGCCTGTTGCGAGTGAACGAAAGGCGTTGCCCGTTGACCTCTACACTATCCTGATCCGCACTAATCTTCCATACGAGACGTAAGGCGCGGCCATGCCGCTGGGCCCGGTGCACGCGGGGGGCGTGACGGACGATTGCGCCCGTTTTTCCGTCCGGGCGCAGGCAGGATCGAAATATTGTCATATTGCTGTGGTCAGAATAGCGGATTCTTTTTGAACAGCGGCTAAACTTATGCGAGCGCAGGCCGTAGTCAGGGAGTTATGATGAATCCGTTCACTATGCTGTTTATTGCACTGCTGTCTATTGATGCCGTCAGAGAGCTATTGGGTGCTTCGTCGGTACTGGGCATGTGGTGAAAGACGTGGCCGATGAAGGCCACGTGCAGAGAGATTATTGCAGACGTTTGTGCAGGCAAACGCCAGTCAGCAGTGCTGCCATTAGCATCAGCGCGATAAAGCTGCCCACGCCGTTCCAGCCATAGTTATGCCAGAATACCCCGCCTAATGTCCCCGCAATACTGGAACCGAGATAGTAGCTGAACAGGTACAGCGACGAGGCCTGGCCGCGGGCGCGGCGCGCACGAGGACCAATCCAGCTGCTGGCGACCGAGTGGGCGGCAAAGAAACCGGCGGAGAACAGTAGCATGCCCGCAAATATCAGCCACAGCGATGAGAGCAGGGTCAGCATCAGCCCGGCCAGCATCACGGCGATAAAGGCGAGCATCACCGGGCCGCGGCCATAGCGCGCGGTCATCGCTCCGGCCTTTGGTGAACTCCAGGTCCCGGTCAGATAAGCGACGGAGAGCAGGCCAACCACCGCCTGGCTCAGCGACCAGGGCGACATCATCAGACGATAGCCGATGTAGTTGAACAGGGTGACAAACGAGCCCATCAGCAGGAACCCTTCGAGGAACAGCAGCGGCAGCCCGCGATCGCGCCAGTGCAGGCGCAGGTTAATCAGCAGGGTTTTAGGACGCAGTGAACTCGGGCGGAAGTGCCGCGACTCCGGGAGGATTCGCCAGAACATAATCGCCGAGGCCAGCGCAAAGCAGCTGATCACCGCCAGCGCCACGCGCCAGCCGAAAAAGTCGGTGAAAACCCCGGTCAGCAGACGACCGCTCATTCCGCCAATCGAGTTGCCGCTGATATACAGCCCCATGGAAAAGGCGACGACGCTGGGGTGGATCTCCTCACTCAGATAGGTCATACCGACCGCCGCCACGCCGCTTAACGACAGGCCAATCAGCGCCCGCATAATCAAAATGCCGTGCCAGCTCGACATCATCGTAGACAGTAAAGAACAGCATGAGGCCAGCACCAGCGCGGTCACCATCACCTGTTTACGGCCGATAGCATCCGAAAGCGGGCCGGTAAACAGCAGGCCAACGGCGAGCATCGCGGTGGAAATCGACAGCGAAACGCTGCTGCTGGCGGGAGTCACGCCAAATTCGGCCGAGAGCACCGGCAGAATCGGCTGGACGCAGTAGAGCAGGGCGAAGGTGGCCAGACCGGCGGAGAAGAGGGCGAGAGTGACCCGCATAAACTGAGGGGTACCGCGTTTAATAAACTGATTTGGCTGGGATATAACATTGTCGCTGACCTCGCTTGCCGGCACGGTGTCAACGGTAGTTGTACGACTCACGGAACAATCCTTGCTGAGAACACAGAGTTAGGGAACATCACAGATCACATTTTAAGGGTATGAAAATGTAAATATTCTGTCTAATATATTAATAATCTCAAATAAGACGTTTTAAATATGAATATTGAGCTGCGTCATCTGCGCTACTTTATTGCCGTCGCCGAAGAGCTCCATTTTGGCCGCGCGGCGGCACGGCTGAACATCTCACAGCCGCCGTTAAGCCAGCAGATCCAGATACTTGAACAACAGATTGCCGCGCGCCTCTTCGCCCGAACCAACCGCAGCGTGAGCCTGACGGCGGCGGGGCGACAGTTTCTTGCCGACAGTCGGCACATCCTCAGCCTGGTCGACGATGCGGCGGCGCGCGCAAGCCGTCTGCACCACGGTGAAACCGGGGAACTGCACATCGGCTTTACCTCCTCCGCGCCGTTTATCAAGGCGGTGTCCGATACGCTCTCCACCTTTCGTCGACGCTATCCCGACGTGCATATTCAGACCCGGGAAACCAATACCCGCGAGCAGATTGTGCCGCTGAATGAAGGCGCCCTCGATCTGGGGCTGATGCGCAATACGCAGCTGCCGGAGACGCTGGTCTGGGAGCGGGTGCTGCGTGAACCGCTGCTGGCGATGGTGCCGAGCGACCATCCCCTGGCGCGTCAGCAGGCGGTAAGCCTGGTGGAACTGGCCCGCGAACCGTTTGTCTTTTTTGATCCGCACGTCGGAACCGGGCTGTATGACGACATTCTGGGGCTGATGCGGCGCTATGGTCAGACGCCGACGATCGCCCAGGAGGTCGGCGAGGCGATGACGATTATTGGTCTGGTGGCTTCCGGACTGGGGGTATCGATATTGCCGGCGTCGTTTAAGCGGGTGCAGCTCAACGAAATGCGTTGGCTGCCGATCAAAGAACAGGATGCCGTTTCGGAAATGTGGTTGGTGTGGTCGAAGCATCATGAGCAGAGCCAGGCGGCGCAGCGCTTTCGGCAATACCTGCTTGCTGCCGCTGCGCTGAATAATTAAGACTAAAAACAGTCAAAAATGTGCGGTAAATCACAAGGCTAAGTAAAAATTTGACGAGTGCTACCCAAGTGCTTCACCATAGCTAAAAGTTTATTTCGAAGCGCGAAAATAAAGGGAGTCAATGGTGGTAGCGGACAGTCAGCCAGGCCATATCGATCAAATAAAGCAGACCAACGCAGGAGCGGTATATCGCCTGATTGATCAGCTTGGCCCGGTGTCGCGCATCGACCTCTCCCGTTTTGCGCAACTGGCACCGGCCAGCATTACTAAAATCGTGCGTGAAATGCTTGAAGCGCATCTGGTTCAGGAGACGGAAATTCAGGAGCCGGGGAGCCGCGGGCGTCCCGCCGTGGGTCTGATGGTCGAGACCGAGGCCTGGCACTATCTCTCCGTGCGAATCAGCCGCGGTGAAATTCACCTTGCGCTACGCGATCTCAGCAGCAAGCTGGTGGTCGAGGAGCAGCTCGAGCTGGCGCTTGAGCACCCGCAGCCGTTCCTGACGCGCGTGGTTGCGCATATCGATCAATTCTTTATCCGCCATCAAAAGAAACTGGAGCGTCTGACCGCCATCGCCGTCACTTTGCCGGGCATCATTGATACCGAAAACGGCGTGATTCACCGGATGCCATTTTATGACGAGGTCAAAGATCTGCCGCTTGGCGAGGTTCTGGCGAACCACACCGGCGTCTCGGTCTATATCCAGCACGATATCAGCGCCTGGACGATGGCGGAGTCGCTGTTTGGCGCGTCCCGCGGGGCGCGGGATGTTATTCAGGTGGTGATTGATCATAACGTCGGCGCCGGGGTGATCACCGATGGTCGTCTGCTGCATGCGGGCAGCAGCAGCCTGGTTGAGATCGGCCACACCCAGGTCGATCCCTACGGCAAGCGATGCTACTGCGGCAACCATGGTTGTCTGGAGACCATCGCCAGCGTCGAAAGCGTGCTGGAGCTGGCCCAGGTGCGAATGGCGAAATCAATGAGTTCGATGCTGCATCAGCAGCCGTTGAGCGTGGAGTGGCTGTGCCAGGCGGCGCTGCAGGGCGATCTGCTGGCGCGGGATATTATTAGCGGCGTCGGCCAGCACGTCGGGCGGATTCTGGCAATCATGGTGAATCTGTTCAACCCGCAAAAAATCCTCATCGGCTCGCCGTTTAGTCTGGCGGCCGATATTTTATTCCCTGCCATTTCAGATTGTATTCGCCAACAATCCCTGCCTGCCTACAGTCGGCATATTAGCGTTGAAAGCACGCAGTTCTCTAACCGTGGAACGATGGCCGGCGCCGCGCTGGTGAAGGACGCCCTCTATAACGGATCTCTGCTTATTCGACTGTTACAGGGTTAACATTTTTTCATAGTCACACCAAAAATTGCGCTATCTCAAGCCGGTATCCGGCGGCCTGGCGTAGACTTTTCCCACAGTTTATTCCTTCTCTTCTGTATAACTCGTCAACATAACTGTGGGGTTAATGATGTTTAAGCGTTTCTTTATAACAGGTACTGACACCTCTGTCGGGAAGACAGTGGTTTCTCGTGCGCTGTTGCAGGCACTTGCTGCCAGCGGCAAAAGCGTCGCGGGATACAAGCCTGTGGCGAAGGGTAGCAAAGAGACGCCGGACGGATTGCGTAATAAAGATGCGCTGATTTTACAAAGCGTGTCGTCGCTGGCGTTACCGTATGATGCTGTCAATCCCATAGCATTAAGCGAAGATGAAAGCAGCGTGGCACACAGCTGTCCTATCAACTACGGGCTGCTGTCGGATGGTCTCCAGCGTCTGGGCGGGCAGGTCGATCATGTGGTGGTTGAGGGGACCGGCGGCTGGCGAAGCCTGATGAACGATCTGCGTCCTCTTTCAGAGTGGGTGGTGCAGGAGCAGCTTCCGGTGGTGATGGTCGTCGGCATTCAGGAGGGCTGTATCAACCATGCTCTGCTGACCGCGCAGGCCATTGCCAACGACGGTCTGCCGATGATTGGCTGGGTGGCAAACCGGATTAATCCGGGTTTAGCGCATTACGCGGAAATCATCGAGGTGCTGAGCAAAAAGCTGCCCGGGCCGCTGATTGGCGAGCTTCCTTACCTGCCGCGCGCTGAACAGCGGGAGCTGAGCCAGTATATTGACCTAACCATGCTCGGCGACGTGATGGCGGTAGATAGAGTCCTGGCGTAACGTCCGGGAGAGCACCGATGCCAGCACGCTGGCAATCAATAAGCCGGGCAGTAATACGTACTGCCCGGTCATTTCACAAATCATCAGGGTCGACATAATCGGCGCATGCGTCGTGGCCGCCAGAAAGGCCGCCATTCCGGTCAGACCAATCATAATCGCCAGCCCTTGATCGTGGTGCAGCCACAGTCCGCTGAAGCTGGCAAACAGCATGCCCATCGCCAGACCGACGAACAGCGTCGGGGTAAACACGCCGCCCGGTGCGCCGGATCCGCTGCTGGCCAAAACTGCGAGCAGTTTGCACACAAAGACCACTGCGATGGCGCTAAACAGCGGCGGTGACTGCAGATAATGCTGTACCGTGCTGTAACCGTTGCCCCATACCGCAGGCGTGACCAGCGACAGCAGGCCGACAATGATCCCGCCGAGCGCCAGTTGCCACGGCGGCGAGAGATGCAGGCGCAAAAAGCAGCGGTGGCTGTAGCTCATCATCGCGATAAACAGCGGCCCGCATAGCCCGGCCAGCAGCCCGGTAGCCAGCATCAGCGCGTAGTGGAGAGCGGTCAGCGTCTCGTGAAACGCCACCTGATACAGCGGCGACGCGCCGCCGTTGATCAACTGCGTGAGCAGCAGGGCGATAACCGCGGAGATGACCACCGGGCCCAGTGACGCAAGCATCAGCGTGCCAAATAAAATTTCGGCAATAAACAAACTGCCGGCCAGCGGCGCATGATAGGCGCTGGCCATCCCGGCGGCGGCCCCGCAGGCGACCCACAGTTTCCATTCCGCTTTTGGCGTGAAGCGGCGGGCGAACAGCGACGCGGCCAGCGCGGCCAGCAGAATCATCGCGCCTTCGCGACCAATCGCGCTGCCGGTGGTCACCACCAATAACGAGGCCAGAGATTTGATCAGGCTGGCCGGGGTATCAAACTGACCGTCTCCGCTATCCAGCGCTTCCATATAGTCGGTGGGCGCATGCGGGCGCTGGCGGGTTCGGTATTGCCAGAGCCACAGCAGCGCGCCGGCTGCCAGCCCGCCAGCGGCCGGCGTGAGCAGACGTCGCCAGCCGGGTAGACCCTCGGCGGCATTGACCAGACTGCCGCTATGATCGTGCAGAAACAGTCCTTCCAGTATCCCCATCGCGCAATGAAACAGCGCAACGGCCAGCGCCGCCAGCATACCGACCAGGGTTGCAATCAGCAGGCGACGAAACATGACCTGAACATCAGGATAATTATGCAGACGATGCATCATTGGTTACGGTCATTAGCAGGAAACATAGACTTATTGTGATGGGAAATAAGCTTAGACGCAAAAGCTATAAATGCCTGAGCGGCGAAACTGCGAGGAGATGAGAATGCTGAAATGAATACCGGCTGCGTGACGTTGTCACTAAAAATGCCATGCCCGTTTCCCGGCATGGCGATGCGTTTAGCGATACAGCGGCTTGTCGGCGACGGCAATCGGAAGCTGGCGCTGCCACTCGGCGAGCGTCGCCTGCGCCAGCTCTGCGAGGGATTGATAAAAGGGGTGTCCGGCCCCGGCGATAAACACCGCAAGGAACCGGCCGGACCAGGGGAGCAGGTGCCAGGCGAGCAGCTGCGAAAACGCCTCCTCCTGCCCGGACTCGCACAGCCAGGCGGCGAGCAGCAGGAGCGTGCCAAAATGGTCTTCCGGCTCCTGGCTTTGCGCCGCGTGAGCAATCCCGTTCGCTCGCATCCACTCCCGCAATGCCAGAGTGGAGTCGCCGAACAGCACATTCTCTTTATCCAGCCACACCGAACCCCACGGCGGGGCGGGCAGCGCCCAGGGACCGATAAACAGGCGTTGCCAGGCCTGAGGGAGCGCTTCATCGCTGGCGGCGGCGAACCCGGCCACCAGCGATTCGGCCAGCGGAAAAGGCCATTGCGCCTGCCAGCTGCCGTCTCGCAGAGCCGCTACCAGCGGCGCGGCCTGCGCGCTGTCCGGGGAAAATGAAAACAGGGCGCCCAGCGTGCGGGCGCTCAACGCGACGGCGTCGCGGTAGTGAACTTGCATCATGTACTCTTCCTTACGGCGGCGGGACGGTGCCACGCCTGAATATTAACCAGCCATCGGGCGCCGCTGGCGATTATTGCATTGCCCGAGCACTGTGAACAGCGCCAGCGGCCATTCATGCCATCCATTACCCATGGGCTCCTTCCTTGCCTGTGGTCAGACATTGAACCCGGAAGATCATGACGCCGCGTCCTGCACCCTGGCGATGTCAACGAGGTTGGTATGCTGTGGATTGCCTTTTGCCAGCGGTGAAGGCCGCTGGGTGGTCAGGGTATTAATGCAGGCGCCACGATCGATGCGGTCGCCGTCCATACTGGCGTCATGCCATGCTCCCTGACCCATGGCCGCGACGCCGGGCATGATGCGCGGCGTGACTTTCGCCGCAATCCGCAGTTCGCCGCGTGAGTTGAAGACGCGCACCAGATCGCCGTTTTTAATGCCGCGCGGCCTGGCATCAAGCGGATTGATCCACACCTCCTGGCGACAGGCGGCCTGTAGCACATCGACGTTGCCGTAGCTGGAGTGGGTTCGGGCCTTGTAGTGAAAACCGAAAAGCTGCAGCGGGAACTGGTCGCGCAGCGGGTCATCCCAGCCTTCGAAAGTGGAGGCGTAAATGGGTAACGGGCTGATGGTTTCATCTTTTTGCAACTGCCAACGGGCGGCAATATCCGCCAGCTGGCTGGAGTAAATCTCAATTTTGCCGGAAGGGGTTTTTAACGGGTGCGCGAGCGGGTCTTCACGAAAATTGCGATAGGCGACAAAATGGCCGTCCGGATCTTTCCGCTTGTAAATGCCCATTTCTTTCAGCGCTTCGTAGCCGGGCAGCGCGGGATCGCGGGCCAACATTTTGGCGTACAGATACTGCAGCCACTGCTCCTGAGTGCGACCTTCGGTAAAACGTTGATAAATATCGTCGCCGAGGCGTTTGGCCACTTCGCTGAGGATCCAGTAGATCGGTTTGCGCTCGAATTTCGCCGTGGTCGCGGGCTGAATAAAAATCAGGTAGCCCATGTTCCCGGCATAGTCGTTAGGGATAATGTCTTCTTGTTCGACGGTCATCAGGTCCGGCAGCAGAATGTCGGCATACTTCGCCGAAGAGGTCATAAAGTTTTCAATCACCACGATCATCTCGCATTTTTTCTCGTCCTCGAGAATTTTGTGGGTTTTGTTGATATCGGAATGCTGGTTGACGAGAGTATTGCCGGCATAGTTCCAGATAAACTTAATCGGCACATCCAGCTTCTCCTTGCCTCTGACGCCGTCACGCAGCGCGGTCATCTCCGGGCCGCGCGCGATGGCGTCGGTCCAGCTAAAGCAGGAGATGGCGGTTTTGACCGGATTGACCAGTACCGGCAGGCGCTCAATGGTCAGGGTATAGGTCGATTCGCGCGCGCCGCTGCTGCCGCCGTTAATGCCGACGTTTCCGGTCAGAATCGGCAGCATGGCAATCGCCCGCGAAGCCAGTTCCCCGTTAGCCTGACGCTGCGGTCCCCATCCCTGGCAAATACAGGCGGGTCGGGTGGTGCCAATTTCCCGGGCCAGTTTAATGATTCGGTCGACGGGAATCCCGGTGATACGCGATGCCCACTGCGGCGTTTTGGCGGTGCCGTCCTCGCCGTGGCCGAGAATGTAGGCTTTGTAGTGACTATTGGGCGGGGCGCCGGCGGGAAGGGTTTTTTCGTCGTAGCCGACGCAGTAGTTATCGAGGAACGGCAGATCGACCAGATTCTCGTTAATCAGTACCCAGGCGATACCGGCCACCAGCGCGGCATCGGTGCCCGGACGAATAGGGATCCATTCATCTTCCCGCCCGGCGGCGGTATCGGTGTAGCGCGGATCAATGACAATCATCCGCGCGTTGGAGCGTTCGCGGGCCTGCTCCAGATACCAGGTGATGCCGCCGCCGCTCATGCGGGTTTCCGCCGGGTTATTGCCGAACATCACCACCAGTTTGCTGTTTTCGATATCCGAGGTGCTGTTGCCCTCGTTGCTGCCGTAGGTGTAGGGCATGGCGCAGGCAATCTGGGCGGTACTGTAGGTGCCGTACTGATTCAGCGACCCGCCGTAGCAGTTCATCAGGCGCGTGACCGGCGAGGCCGATGGCGAGGAACGGGTGATATTACCGCCGACGATCCCCGATGAGTAGTTAATGTAAACCGCCTCGTTGCCGTAGTCTTTCACCACTCTTTGCAGATTGCTGGCGATGGTATCCAGCGCTTCTTCCCAGCTGATGCGCTCAAACTTGCCTTCGCCGCGTTTGCCGACGCGTTTCATCGGGTAATTCAGGCGATCCGGGTGATTGATCCGTCGGCGAATGGAACGGCCGCGCAGGCAGGCGCGTACCTGATGGTCGCCATAATTATCCATTCCGGTGTTATCCGTCTCTACCCAGGTGACTTCATTATCGCGCACGTGCAGACGCAGCGCGCAGCGACTGCCGCAGTTTACCGAACAGGCGCCCCAGACGATGCGTTCTTCGCTCTGCGTCGCCTGCTGAACGGCCGCCGCAGCGGAACGCAGACTGAAAGGAAGCGAGAGTCCACCGGCGGCAAGCGCCAGTGAGCCTATCGCAGACGATTTAATTAACGTGCGTCGGCTGACGCCGCCAGAATGTTCCTGACTGGACATGGCTCACCCCATCGTTGTCGTGCTGCTGAAAGATTGCCGGTAGCATTTTCCGGTGTATGGGTGAGCAATCATACCCAGAGTGGGGTAGAAGGATATTATCCCTGGTCAACTCAGGGATAATATCCTTCGAATGAAAATAACAGGTTAACGGGCGTCGCTGTCTGAGTCGGCGTTACGGGTATAGGTAATCTTAAAGGTATCGTTAGCACAGTGGCCGACCACCTGGGCGCCGGGCTGATCGGGTTGATCGTTGGGTACAATCGCTAACGTAAAGCCTGCGGCCGGCACGCCGTTGTTGACGATCTTTTGCTGAATATCGTTCTTCACGCGTTCGCAGGAATCGGGAGCGGCCAGCGCCGGGGCGGAACCCAGCAGCAGGGCGACGCATAGCCAGAGAGAGCGTTTCATCATAGACTCCTTAATAACGTTATCCAGCTCTAAGCATAGCAGAACTGGTGTAAACAATTGTATTTGCTAATATGATTGCAATATGCACAAAAGGGATCCGGCGTGAAAAAACGGTTATTGCTGATATCGGCGGTGATGGTGCTCGGCGCCTGCGATGCGCAGAAGTCGCCTGAAGCGTTTACGCCGGAAATGGCGAGTTTTTCCAATGAGTTCGATCCGCTGCGCGGTCCGGTGAAAGATTTTAGCCAGACCCTGTTTGACGAACACGACGAGGTGGTAAAACGGGTGAGTGCCAGCCTGTCCAGGGAGGGCTGTTTCGATCTGCTGGCGCTGGAAGACCGGGAAAATAATACCGGCGCGACGCTGATGCTGGATGCCAACTTCTATCTTGACGCCCACACCCGCGAGAAACGCCTGCGCCTGCAGGGAAAATGTCAGCTCGCGGAACTGCCGTCGGCAGGCATCACCTGGGAAACGGACGATAACGGTTTTGTGGTGGCCGCGCGTGGCAAAGAGACGACCGCCACCTACCAATATGACAGCGAGGGCTATCCGACCGGTAAAACCACCGTGGCGAAAAACGAGCGTTTTACGGTGGTCTCCACGCCGGCGGGGGATCCGCGTAAAAAGCTGGATTACACGGCGACCAGCACCTTCAACGATCGACAGCTGGGAAATGTGCGTCAAACCTGCGATTACGATAGCCACGATAACCCGGTTGATTGCCAGCTGCAGGTTATCGATGAAAGCGTTCAGCCGCCGTTAACCCGTCTTTATACCATCAAAAACAGTATCGAATACTACTGAGCCGTGGGCTTCAGCAGCGACTGTCCCTGGGTGCGGTGTTCGGTAATATACTGGTGCTGGAACAGGCACATACGAATGGTATTGCGATATTCGCCGTTGATAAAAAATTCATGAATCAGCTCCCCCTCGACCATAAAACCAAGTTTGCGGTAGATGTGGATGGCTTTTTCATTTTCGCTGTCGACGATGAGATACAGTTTATACAGATTGAGAACGGTAAAACCGTAGTCCATCGCCAGCTTCGCCGCGCGTGTCGCCAGACCTTTGCCCTGATAATCCGGTGAAATGATGATTTGAAATTCGGCCCGACGATGGACATGGTTGATCTCGACCAGTTCCACCAGCCCGGCTTTTTCACCATTACATTCGATAACAAACCGGCGTTCGCTCTGATCGTGAATGTGTTTATCGTACAGGTCGGAGAGCTCGACAAAAGCCTCGTAGGGCTCTTCAAACCAGTAGCGCATTACGCTGGCATTATTATCGAGCTGGTGGACAAAACGTAAGTCTTCACGCTCGAGCGGACGAAGTTTGATGGAATAAGCGTCAGTCATGGCTGTTCCTGTCGATAAAAGCTAACTATCGCGCCGACGAATTAAGGCGTAATGGCGCGGCCGGTTCGGCGGTCGAGGCAGCGCAGGGTGTTCGGTTCCCAGTACGCGTTGACGTTCGCACTTTTCTGGCAGTTGTCCTGCGCATCAAAAGCGACGTCAGCCTTGTCCCACTCTTTTTCGACGCGGGTGTTGACCTTATGACGCAAAGAGCGGGTGTCGTTCCACTGCTCTTTTTCCATGGCGGCCTGCTGGCGGCTTTGCGCGCTATCGCCGGATTCAATCACCAGCTTGCTGGTTTGCGCGAAAGACGATGCGCTAAAGAGTACGGCGCTCAGCGCCAGTATTGCTGTCAGGCACCAACGTGTGTTCTGTGTCGTTTTCATCACGATTTCCTTTGAGTGATAAGGGGGAAACCCCTGGAATCTACAGACAGTTTACTACATCTCTTTTCGTCGGCATACCCGACAAAAGAGTACGGGAGAGCAGGATTATTGCCTGAAATGGGCCGACAACCCGCTCTCTTTACGTGTCTTTAATGTTTAAAACAACGCGACTTTTCTTCGCCACCGCGCTCGGTGAAATGCCCGGATGCTATTTATCCTGGCTCTGGTTAAAACGCGGCGGGGAGACGGTTGGCGATGATGCGTCGGCGTCCTGTTAATCCCGCCGGGTCATTGCGGGCTGCGTTCCTTTGACCGTCTACGCTTTATGCCGGCCTCCCAGCGTTCGGTGCCTCTTACTCATGTCGACGTAAGAGTGTGACTGAACGCGTCTTTTTTTAATTTCATACTTGTATGGTAGTAGGTCTGATGCTTTAATTTTGATCGGTTGTTGGCGGTTTGCTGCACAAAGAGACCTGTGGACAACGGCTATACGCCTCCGGGAGAAAACCGGGGCTTTGATGACAAGCGGGCCGCGAAATCCCGTATGAACCAGTCTGTTTGCCTGTGGCCAGACTGGACGTGAGGACTTGTGGAACGGGTAAGGAGAGAAATGTGAAAAGTATTGTGATTCGTCAGCCTGATGACCTGGTAGTCGAAGAACGCGCGCGGCCGGAACCTGCGGCAGGAGAAGTGCGGGTAAAAGTTCAGCTGGCGGGGATTTGCGGTTCGGACAGCCATATCTACCGCGGGCATAATCCTTTTGCTAAATACCCGCGCGTTATAGGCCATGAATTCTACGGCATCATTGACGCCGTTGGCGAGGGGGTGACGGACAGGAAGGTCGGCCAGCGGGTGAGCGTTGATCCGGTGATTAGCTGTGGTCATTGCTACCCTTGCTCAGTGGGCAAACCCAATGTATGTACTTCTCTGGTGGTGCTTGGTGTCCACCGGGATGGCGGTTTTAGCGAGTATGCGGTTGTGCCCGCTCAAAATTGCTGGATAGTGCCGGACGCGGTACCTGACCGGCACGCGGTCATGGTTGAGCCTTTCACCATCGCCGCCAACGTGACCGGGCAGGTTAAACCGACGACTCAGGACATCGCGCTGGTATTTGGTGCCGGGCCGATGGGCTTAACCACGATTCAGGTGTTGAAGCGGGTCTATCGGGTTAAGCAAGTGATTGTGGCTGACCAGATCGAGGAACGCCTGCAAATGGCGAAACGAAATGGTGCCGACTGGACTATCAACAACGCTGAAGTGTCATTGGCTGACAGCCTGCAGGATAAAGGCATCAAACCGACGTTGATTATTGATGCGGCGTGCCACCCCTCAATTTTTCAACAAGCCGTCACGCTGGCTTCTCCGGCGGCCAGAATTGTCCTGATGGGATTCTCAACCGAACCTTCTCAGGTTGCCCAACAGGAGATTACCGGTAAAGAGCTGTCTATATTCTCATCGCGGCTGAATGCGCATAAATTCCCCGTTGTCCTGGCGTGGTTAGAGCAAGGATTAATTGATCCGGAAGCGCTCATTACTCATGTTTTTGAATATCAAAATATTATTGATGCTATCGACGTTTTTGAAAAAGACAGAAAGAGCTGTTGTAAGGTTTTATTGACCTTTTGACTCTAATAATAAATGCAGTCTCGATTTCTAACAATTAGAGAAAATAATGATGACTACAGTAAATAATGAGAGAACAACGACCGATCTCATCCGTGCGGCTGTGTCTGGGTGGTTAGGGACCGCACTGGAATTCATGGATTTTCAACTTTATTCTTTAGGGGCCGCGCTGGTTTTTCATGAAATATTTTTTCCTGAGCAATCAGCCGCCATGGCGCTCATTCTGGCGATGGGGACATATGGCGCGGGATATATCGCGCGAATAGTCGGTGCCTTTATTTTTGGCCGGATGGGGGACAAGATCGGACGGAAAAAAGTTCTCTTTATCACGATTACTATGATGGGCATTTGTACCACCCTGATTGGGGTGCTACCTACCTATGCGCAGGTTGGCATTTTTGCGCCAGTGTTGCTGGTGACGTTACGTATTATCCAGGGGCTGGGCGCCGGGGCTGAAATCTCCGGAGCAGGTACCATGCTGGCTGAGTATGCGCCAAAGGGGAAACGCGGCATCATTTCGTCGCTGGTGGCCATGGGCACCAACTGCGGTACCCTGAGCGCAACGGCTATCTGGGCGGTCATGTTTTTCCTTCTTGATCGTCAAGAGCTGGTGGCATGGGGATGGCGAATCCCGTTCCTTGCCAGCGCAGTAGTGATGGTATTCGCTATCTGGCTGCGTCTGAATCTTAAAGAAAGCCCGGTATTTGAACAGGTCAACGAGGGGAGTACCCAGCAAAATAGCGCTGTGGAGCAGGATAATACCTTTGGTGCGATGCTGAAAAGTAAATCCTTCTGGCTGGCAACCGGGTTACGCTTCGGTCAGGCGGGTAATTCAGGCTTATTGCAAACGTTCCTGGCCGGTTATCTGGTACAGACCTTATTATTTGATAAAGCTATTCCAACCGATGCTTTAATGATTAGTTCCGGGATCGGATTTATCACCATCCCTTTCCTCGGGTGGTTGTCGGATAAAATGGGTCGCCGGGTACCTTATATTATCGTGAATATCACGGCTATTTTACTGGCCTATCCGATGATCTCGATTATTGTTGATAAGAGCTACAGCGCTGGCGCCATTATGGCATCGTTAATTGTCATCCATAATATTGCCGTGCTGGGCCTGTTCGCGCTTGAAAATATCACCATGGCGGAAATTTTCGGCTCGCGTAACCGTTTTACGCGAATGGCGATTTCAAAAGAAACCGGTGGATTAGTCGCCGTCGGTTTTGGTCCGCTGCTGGCCGGTATTTTCTGTAACATGACGGACTCATGGTGGCCGATTGTGGCGATGCTGATTTGTTACTCGGTCATTGGTTTGCTCTCCGCTCTGCTCATGCCCGAAGTGCGGGACCGCGATCTGAGCTTGCTGGACGATGCGGCGGACGCCACTCCTCAGCATCGCGCGGTGAGAAGCGGTCAGTTAACCTGAGCCGTTGACAGATCGAGGCATACTGGCCGGGTGCGGAACCCGGCTTTTTATTTCCTTTACTCACGCGTCATGAAACAGACGGTGAATGACGCGCTCTTCTTGTATGGCAGTTGACAGAAATCAAGGATGTTATACCAATTGCATGAGATGGTTTATCTCACAGAGGCATTCTCCTCGAGAATGGTTGATCGGTAATCATAAAATGAGAGTCACCATGGAAAACACGCTTTTAACAGCCAAGGCAACGCTTCCTTCCTACAATCGCGGCAAACTGGTTTCGCGGATTGTCCATCTGGGGTTTGGCGCATTCCATCGCGCGCATCAGGCGGTCTATGCCGATATTCTGGCGGCAGAACAGGGCAGCGATTGGGGCTACACCGAAGTTAACCTGATTGGCGGCGAGCAGCAGATTGCCGATCTGCAGCAACAGGATCTGCTGTATACCGTTGCCGAAATGTCGGCGGACGCCTGGACTGCCCGCGTGGTCGGCGTGGTGAAACAAGCGATGCATGCTGAGGTCGACGGCCTGGAAAGCGTGCTGGCGAAGATGTGTGAGCCTCAGGTGGCGATTGTATCGCTGACGATTACCGAAAAAGGCTATTGCCACTCGCCATCCACCGGTGAAATACAGCTCGATCACCCGTTGATTGCTGCGGATATCGTCAATCCGCACCAGCCGAAATCTGCGCCGGGGGTGATTGTTGAAGCCCTTGCGCGGCGCAAAGCCGCAGGCTTACCGGCATTCAGCGTGATGTCCTGCGATAATATGCCGGAGAACGGCCACGTAACGCGTAATGTTGTTTGCGCCCTCGCGCGGGCAATTGACCGCGATCTCGCCGACTGGATTGCGCAACAGGTGACTTTCCCGTCGACGATGGTTGACCGCATTGTACCGGCGGTGACGGCCGACACGCTGGATAAAATTGAGCAGTTGACCGGCGTGCGCGATCCGGCGGGCGTCGCCTGTGAGCCGTTCCGTCAGTGGGTTATTGAGGACAACTTTGTGGCGGGTCGCCCGGCGTGGGAACAAGCGGGGGCTGAACTGGTCGCGGATGTGGTGCCGTTTGAAGAGATGAAGTTGCGTATGCTCAACGGCAGCCACTCCTTCCTTGCCTATCTGGGATATCTCGCCGGTTATCAGCATATCAATGACTGTATGCAGGACCCGAATTACCGTCGCGCGGCGCGCACCTTAATGCTGAGCGAACAGGCGCCGACGCTGAAGGTCCAGGGCGTTAATCTGGAACATTACGCCGGGCTTCTTATCGACCGCTACAGCAACCCGGCGCTGAAGCACCGCACCTGGCAGATTGCGATGGACGGCAGCCAGAAACTGCCGCAACGGATGCTGGATTCCGTGCGCTGGCATCTCGCGCAGCACACCGACTTCAGCCTGCTGGCGATGGGGATTGCGGGCTGGATGTGCTATGTCGGCGGCGTGGATGAGCAGGGGCAGGCGATTGAGATCTGCGATCCGCTGCTGCCGGTCATTCAGCAGGCAGTCCAGAGCAGCGTTGAGGGGCCGGAACGGGTAAAAGCGTTGCTGGGCATCGAAGCTATCTTTGGTCGCGATTTGCCGCAGAACGGTCGTTTTGTCGATGCTATCACTAATGCATGGCTGTCGTTGAAAGAGCGGGGCGCGAAAGCGACCGTCGCTGCCTGGGCTCAGACGCACTAACGTCAGCGGGCCCAATCGACCTGGCGGGCGCCAGGGCGGTTTGTTAAAAATTAAGACACCCATCCGGGTGTCTTAATTTTTTGTGCAATCAGCGAACGTTAACCTTGAGGTTGAACGTTTTCTCAGGCGCTAAAAATAGTCATTCAGGATATTTATATAAATATTGATCGAGGACATTGAATATACATATCTTTAGCTATCCAGAGTTAACTATATATAATTGATATTTATTTTAACGAATATGCCAGATCTCAGGCTTATTATCAGTGTGGGACTGAAAATAAATATGTCATGATGTGCGCAGTGAAATTAAGTGCCTCGGAAAAAGGAGCCGAATATGTACAAGAAAATTCTCTTGCCTGTCGATGTCTTTGAAATGGGTTTGAGTGATAAAGCGATACGTCATGCTGAGTTTCTGGCTTCGGCTGAAGAGGGCGAAATTACGTTATTAAACGTATTGCCGAACAGCAGTCGTTCGATTTTACGCGGGTTCGCTGCGGATATTCGGAAATTCGAAACCTTTATGCAAGCGGAATCAGAAAAGAAAATGCAGACGCTGTCCCGTCTGTTCTCGATTCCCGCGGCGCGCATTCATACCCGGGTCGTATTTGGCAACGTGCGCGATGAAATACTGGCCATCGGGAAAGCCGACGAGTTCGACGTGATTGTTGTCGGCTCACGCACGCCGGGCCTTTCCACCCATCTTCTTGGTTCGAACGCCGAGTCTATCCTGCGCTACGCAAAAATACCGGTGCTGGTTGTCCGCTAGCGTATTGATCTATCAGGGCGGCAGGATTGCTGATGATTTGACTGCCGCCAGAATCATTTACTCTTCGCTAAACCAGTCGCGATTTTCCTGACGAATTAATAATACCGATTCACTGATTTCATGCAGGTGAATATTCATCGCGGTGCCTACCGCATCCGCATCGCGATTCTCCAGGGCCTGGAAAATTTGATGGTGCTGGCGCAACAGCATTTCCGGTGGCGTAATATGATCGAGGCTCATGTAGCGGACCCGGTCAATGGTCGCTTTAATATTCTCGACGGTATCCCACGCCAGTTGACAGTCGGCAATCAGCGACAGTTTTTGGTGAAATTCATCATCCAGCTGGAAAAAATCATTTAATTGCTGACGCTCAACGGCAATACGCTGCTGGTTAAGGTTTTGCTCAAGCTGATAGATTTGTTCGGCGGTGATCATCCCGGCGGCGCGGCGCACCACGGCGCATTCGATAGCCTGGCGAACGAAACATCCGTTGCGTACCTGGGAAAGTGAGATCTTATTAACGTAGCTGCCGCGCTGCGGGCGAATTTGAATAAGGCCATTCTCCGCCAGTTTGATAAAGGCCTCTCGCACCGGTTGGCGGGAAACGCTAAAGCGCACAGACACTTCTTTCTCAGACAGCGGGGTACCCGGCGGAATCAAACAATGAACGATGTCATGACGAAGGATACGATAAATTTGCTGGTTTACAGGCTGTGTCGGATTAAGTTGCAATTCTGCGGCCATTGATGGTTACTTTTATTGGGGGATATGCGCTATTTTACGCGTTATTTGTCCGTTCGCCCATACCCGACCGCAAAGCGGCCGGGTTGCGAGGATTAGCCTGCGCGATGGACGTTCAGACCGGCAAAGCTTTGGCTGACCGGCATCATTTCCAGCGTGTTGATATTGACGTGCGCAGGCAGGTTGGCGACCCACCATACCGCTTCGGTCACATCTTCCGCGGTTAACGCCTGGGTATTCTCGTAGGCTTTGCCCGCTTTGGCATCATCACCTTTAAAGCGCACGTTCGAGAACTCAGTACCGCCGACCAGGCCGGGTTCCACATCGGTGACACGAATGGCGGTACCGTGCAGATCGGTACGCAGGTTCAGACTGAACTGGCGGACAAATGCTTTGGTCGCGCCATAGACATTGCCGCCGGAATAGGGCCAGCTGCCGGCGGTGGATCCGATATTAATAATATGTCCGCGGTTACGCTCAACCATACCCGGCAGTACGGCACGGGTCATATAGACCAGCCCTTTGTTATTGGTGTCGATCATATCTTCCCAGTCTTCGACGCTGGCTTTATGCGCCGGCTCGAGGCCCAGCGCCAGACCGGCGTTATTGACCAGCACATCGATGGCCTGCCATTCGGCCGGCAGCCCGGCCATCATCTCTTCAATCGCAGCACGATTACGTACGTCCAGCTGCGCCGTGTAGAGATTGTCGCCCAGCTCATCCTGCAATGTTTTCAGGCGTTCTTCACGACGCCCGGTGGCGATCACCTTGTGACCATTCGCGATAAAACGGCGAGTCATGCTTTCGCCAAAACCTGCTGTTGCCCCGGTAATCAGAATAATCATCATCGCTCCTGTCAATGTTCTCATCATGCCCCAGGCGTTTCATGTCGGGGCTTTCCATACCGTCTTGCTTCATATTTTTCGCTGAAATTGTTCTTCGACGTGTCGCAGCGCCCCAAAGGGCACCAGGCCGGAGAAAAAATTACGCAATGACGATAAGCGGGTGACAAGCACTGTAGCGACAAAAGAAAAGAGAGTCTACATCCGTGGAGCAAGCAATACGTTTCCAAAACAGGTAATTGCGATGGCGAGCGCGGGAAAAATGCCTCTCAGCGGGAAGAAAAATCACCGCCTTACGAGGTGGACGTTCGGCCGCTTTTCCCCCTGGGAAAAGACGATTCCGGTCTAAAAATCAGGCGAACCTTGCCGAAAAACAGGCCAGAAAGCATTCATGGCATGAATTGATCATCGACACTGTATGGGGATTGTTATTCTGCCGCCACACGACAGAAGCGCAGGATTGACACTGAAATCCTTGCTGCGTCGGCGTTTTTTGCCTGAGGAGGGTTCCGATGAACGAATGGGAAGAAGACGAGAGCATCTCAACGCACGCCACCTTAATCAGCACGGCTATCGATATTCTTGGCGTTACGGGGGCGGTGCTGGTCGCCTGCATTTGCTATTTTTTGTTATGACCGCGTTCCCGCTCGCCTGTAGGCGGAAATCATTGCGGTCAATCAATGAGTTGCCTAATCTTACTGGATTACCGAGTCCAGGAGATGATGATGGCCGACAATAACCCCTTTTTGCGCGTCAGTCTGTTGCCTTATCAGGCACCCCATTTTGAGCTGATTGACGATACCCATTACCGACCGGCCTTTGATGAAGGGGTTCGCCGTCAACGGGCAGAGATTGCCGCGATAGTGGATAACCCGGCGCCGGCGGACTTTGCCAACACGCTGGTCGCGCTCGAGCAGAGCGGTCAACTGCTGGCACGCGTCACCCGGGTGTTTTTCGCCATGGCCGGGGCGCATACTAATCCGACGATCCAGGCGCTTGATGAGCAATTTTCTGCTGAGCTGGCGGATCTGGGAAATGATATCTGGCTTAACGAGGCGCTGTTCCAGCGCGTGAAGCAGGTATGGCAGCAGCGTGACGCCTGGCCGTCAGATAGCGAGTCCCGTCGGCTGCTGGAGATCACCTGGCAGCGTTTTACCCTTGCCGGTGCGACCCTGGCCGCTACGCAAAAAACGGAGCTGCGGGTTTTGAATACCCAGGCGGCGGCTTTGCAGAGCCAGTTTCAACAGCGGCTGCTGGCGGCGGTTAAATCCGGCGGCCTGGTGGTCGATGACGCAGAGCTGTTAGCGGGACTCAGCGCTGAGGAGATTGCCGAAGCCGCAGACGCCGCGCGGGAGAAAGGGCTGAGCGGCCGCTGGCTGTTGCCTTTGCTGAACACCACTCAACAACCGGCGTTGCTCGCTTTACGCCATCGCCAGACGCGTGAGAATCTGTTTGCCGCGGGCTGGACACGTAATCAGAAGGGCGATGCGAATGATACCCGCGAGCTGGTACTGCGCCTGGCAGAGATCCGTGCCCGGAAAGCTGAATTGCTGGGCGTCGCGGATTACGCCAGCTGGTCGATGGCCGACCAGATGGCGGCAACGCCCGAGGCGGCATTTGCGTTCATGCGGCGGATAGCCCCGGCGGCCCGGGCCAGAGCGGAGCGGGAGCTGGCGGATATCCAACGGGTGATTGATAGTGAGGGCGGCGGTTTTAAGGCTCGGGCCTGGGACTGGTTGTACTACGGCGAACAGGTGCGCCGGGCGACGTTCGCCATCGATGAAGCACAGTTAAAACCCTATTTCGCCCTCGACCGCGTTTTACAGGACGGCGTGTTCTGGACAGCGTCGCAGCTGTTTGGTCTGCGTTTTGTCGAACGCTTTGATATTCCGCTGTATCACCCGGATGTCCGGGTATGGGAAATCTTTGACGCCAACGGGGAAGGCCTGGCGCTGTTTTACGGCGACTACTTCTCGCGGGATTCGAAAAGCGGCGGGGCGTGGATGGACGTCTTCGTTGAGCAATCCACGCTGCTGGCGCAGCATCCGGTGATTTACAACGTCTGCAACTACCAGAAACCGAAGGCCGGCCACAGTGCGCTGCTCTCCTGGGATGAGGTCATCACCTTATTCCATGAATTTGGTCATGCGCTGCACGGGCTGTTTGCCAGTCAGCGTTACGCCAGTCTGTCGGGGACCAATACGCCGCGCGATTTTGTTGAGTTTCCGTCGCAGATCTATGAGCACTGGGCCAGCGAACCGCAGGTGTTCGCCCACTATGCGCGCCATTATCAGACCGGGGAAGCGATGCCGGATACGCTGCGTGAGCGTATGCTGCGCGCGGCGAAGTTTAATAAGGGTTATGACATGAGCGAGTTGCTGGCGGCGGCGCTGCTGGATATGCACTGGCATAGCCTCTCGTCGGCGGATATTCCGCGCGATGTCGATAGCTTCGAAGCGATGGCGTTGTGTCAGGAGCAAATGGACCTGGCCGCGGTGCCGCCGCGCTATCGTAGCAGCTACTTCTCGCATATTTTCGGCGGCGGTTATGCCGCAGGCTATTATGCCTATTTGTGGACGCAGATGCTGGCCGATGATGGCTATCAGTGGTTTGTTGAGCAGGGCGGCTTAACCCGCGAAAACGGCCAACGCTTCCGCGAGGCGATTTTGTCGCGCGGCAATAGCACGGATTTAGCTGAACTTTATCGCCAGTGGCGCGGGCACGATCCAAAAATTGAGCCGATGCTGGAAAATCGCGGACTGAGCGAGTAGAGCGTTTTATCGAGTAAAAGAGGACCGGGCCCAGAGCCCGGTTTTTTTATCCATTTTGTTTCCCTAAAATCCCCCCAAAATAACGCTTTAAATTCTGCTAAATTGGCGTCGAAGTAGCAAAGAGGCGTTTGACATCCTCCCGTCCGTAAAACAGCGCGATGGCTGAAGGCCTGGAGAGTGGTGTATAATGCACGCAAATAAAACACATGGATAGGTGCAGGTATTTGTTTTGAAACGTTTTTCTTTTATTCTCCTGGTTTTTTTAGCCTTCACAGCAACAGCAGAATCTCGATATAACGTCTGGCATAAACATAACGGGATAATGGCGGATACCACTCAAACACAGGATGGTCGCCCTGTACTGATTAGTTTTGCATACCAGGGAACTCCGGGAGCAAATCTGGTTGTTTCTTATACTGAATATGGTGACTGTAATCACAGTCGGCCAATAACCAAATTTCAGATTAATAATATAAGCGTTGATGCAAAAGAAAAGTGCTTTCCAATGAAGGGGAATATAAGAGCGCTTCACTATATCATTGAGGAATATAGCGTGTTGCAGTATTTTCATACTCAACTGGAAACCGGGTTTACGGTGATTCTGCAAAACAATATTCGTGTCTGGGTGGCTAATTATAATCACCCGAGAGCGGGGAACCTTTCGCTCTGGTAATAAAAAGACGGCTACGTTTCCTTTCTCCGTTCGTCAGCGTCTTGCTAAAGCATAGTTCAGAACGAAAAAAGACCGCCCGTTCATGGGCGGCCGACCAATTAATAAAGTCAATACATCATCGTCACATGGGGTGTCTTTAAGGCAACTCCCGCGCCTGGTGTGTAAAGCGCGAGGATAGTATTCCGCAGTATTATGAAGAGGATATGACACTCTTAGCGTGTGGAATGGTCTGTGCAGGAAAGGGAAATGGCGGTTTGCCGCCGTTCAATGGTGAACTGTACCGGGCTGGTGGTAATGCGCCATACCCTGTTTTGTCATGCACGTCGTCATGACCCCATCGAACCACATGCATTTATTCTGCACAATCCGTGAAGAGGGTCGGCTAAAAAATGCCCCGGCTATCAATGCCAGTATAAAGGCCAGAAACGGAATAATTTTATGTGTTCTCACTGGTAAGCCATCCGGTATCGCAGGTCATGTCTGGCAATCTACACCATCAAGATGAATGTAAAGTGACGATCTTTTAGATCCTCAGCAAGTGGGCAAGAAATCCCCCTTTTTACCACGCTAATGGGCGTTCAGGAAAAAGGGGGTGAAATGACACTATCAACATTTCAAAAGTCACAACCGGTAGGTATCGCGATGCACAATACCACTAAATCATCAACGTGGGCGTCAGTTGACCAGAGTATTTGGTTATGATGAATTCGCAGGCGTGCGGGAAAATCAGCGACACCCTGCGCGCTGCACGGCGTGGTTAAACAGAGGAATATTAACTCTTTGTCATTAATATTTTTTTGCTATTTATTTTCCTCCGCTTAGACGAGAATATCCTCCGATAATAAAATGGCTGAAAAGGATCCGCTATGTTAGAAAAATACTTCCAGTTTGATGGCGATAGCGGCGACGCAGCTATCGAGAAGCATAAACGTTTGCTCGCTGTTCAGGCGGCATTAGAAATTTCGAAAGCCGCCGTCTCTTCATCAACCGCAAATTCCGGTATTCGTAGCCAGATGGATTTACGCAATGTGGCTCAGGAAGTCGCCTCCTTAGCCGATGCCATTCAGGATGCGCTCGAAGGCTACGAGGAAAACTAATCCCGGCCATCGCGTCAGGCCTCGCGTTGGCGAGGCTTTTTTATTTCAGGAAGTGCGCATTCTCCGGGGGCTTCTGATGCGTTGCCCGGCTATGGCGTTTTCTCGTCTGCGGCCCAGTGCGCGACCAGCGTTTTGCCGATAGCCGCAATCTGTTTATTGCGCTCATCCATGGAGGCCGGCGTCCCGGTCAAATAAATCACCACGATACGCCCGGCTTTTCCGTCCGGGCCGAGAGCGGCAATGATCCCGCGTGAGCCGCGATTGCCGGCCCCGGTCTTATCGGCAATAAACCAGCCCGCTGGCAGCGCGGATCGTAACAGCGGCCCCGCCACTTTATCCTCGACCATCCAGCGCTGTAACTGCTGCTGCGAGGCGGGGGAAAGCACGCGGCCGATCAACAGATTTCGCAGTGTTCTGGCCATCGCTTGCGCAGTGGTGGTATCGCGTACGTCGCCCGGCCGCGCTTCATTGAGTTCCGTTTCCCAGCGGTCGAGTCGTGAAGTCTGGTCGCCGCTGTGGCGCAGGAAGGCGGTGAGTCCCTGCGGGCCGCCGAGGGTGGTCAGCAGCAGGTTTGCCGCCGTATTATCGCTCAGGGTAATGGCGGCGGCGCACAATTCGCCCACGGTCAGCCCAGCGGTAAGGTGTTTCTCCGTCACCGGCGAATATTCCACCAGATCCTGCTGCCGGTAGTGGATCCGGCGATCGAGCTGTTCTTCACCGGCATCGACGCGCGACAAGACCGCGCCGCAGAGCAGCACTTTAAAGGTGCTCATCATCGGGAATCGTTCGTCCGGGCGATAGCCGGCCAGCAGCTGGCCGGAAGCCAAATCCAGTTCGGCATAGCCGACCCGACCCTGAAGCTGGCTTTCGGCATGTTTAACTGTCGCCACCGTGGCTTCATGCGCCCATCCGGGGAGCGCCAGGGTGGCTAACAATGGCAGAAGGGCGAATCGATATTGACGCATAGCGGAGTGTTTCCCTGGAGGTTGTTGTAGACCAGCAAAGCTGGCTGGTTTTTGCCGACGTCATGGAAAATAAAGAAAAAAACAACGGTAAATAAGCGCTGTGAAGATTCACAATTTCTCTTTTTTCCTTCATCATCAGCCAGTTTTTACCCGTAATAATCAATGCTTAGCTGAGTATATGAAAGAGTTTTTTTCATTCGGGCTGCGATGAACTATAAGAATGTACTGAAGGTTGAGTAAATGCTCTACGCCGTTGGCAATCACGTATTAACCATTGAGCCATCCGGGAGGAACATGGTGGACCCGCTAATTAAGGTCATGCTGGTGGGGGGAAAGGCGGATGGCCTGCTGGTCAGCGTCGCCGGTACCGCGACGGAACTGTCCGTCACCGCCGCGCAGTATGGCGCGAAATCCGGCAACCCGCTGAGCTATCGGATTGTTTCACAAACGATCGATGATGAGCGCTATTTTTTCGGCGTGTTTAGCGAAAGCCATGACGATGCTGACAAGCTCAAACGCGTGGCCCTGACCCGGGGCATGAAAAAGTCTCTCCGCTGAGTGCGTCCGCGCCGGGCGATTGATCTTCGCCCGGCCTGACCGTGTTATCATCCCCTTGTTTGCCACCGCCGTAGCACGGAGTTTTTCATCGGGAGCACCATGATTCACCATATCCACATACAAAATTTCAGGTCGGTCAGGGATATCGAACTGGAACTGGGCGCGCTCAATATCGTGTTTGGGCCGAATGGCTGCGGCAAGTCCAATATCTACAAAGCCATTCACCTGTTAACCGCCTCCGCTGACGGCAAGTTCTCCAGCTATATCAGCGAGGAGGGCGGCCTGGAAAATGTGATGTGGTCGGGGCGAACGGCGCCCACGGCGCGCCACCCGCGACGGTTGCAAATTTCCTGTCTGACCGGAGAGTTCGATTATGAACTTCAGGTGGGCTTCCCGGAAAAGCTGCCTTATCCCACCCAGTTTATGCTCGATCCGATTGTCAAAGAGGAGTCCATCTGGCTGGCGGGATTCTCCCGGCGACCTTCCGCCAGGGTTTTGCAGCGTAAAAACCAGGCTGCGTTCCTGCTCGATGTCAACGGCGAGAAAAATACCTTCACCGACACGATTTATGAAAATGAATCGATTTTTGGTCAACTGGGCGAGCCGCACCGCTTCCCGGAAGTCTCTCGCGTCCGGGAAACCATGCGCCAGTGGCGTTTCTACCACGAGTTTAATATCGGCCGCCATTCGGCGCTCCGCCATCCGACGGTAGGTTATCGTTCACCGGTCCTCGACAGCGACGGGCACAATCTCGCCGCCGCTTTTCAGACGATTGTCGAAATTGGCGCCGAAGAACTTCTGCACGAGATTCTGGCCGCCGCCTTTCCGGAGTGCGCGTTTTTTTGCGAAAACGAAAACTCGCGTTTTTCGATTAAGATGCGGCGCAACGGGGTGTTTCGCCCGCTGCTGGCGGCGGAAATGTCGGACGGCACGCTGCGTTTTTTATGTCTGGCGGTCGCGTTGTTGAGTCCACGTCCGCCGGCATTTCTGGCGATCAACGAACCGGAAAACAGCCTGCACCGGCAGATGTTCCCGGCGCTGGCCAGGCTGATTGTCGAAGCCTCACGCTATAGCCAGATCTGGTTGACCAGCCACTCTGCCGAGCTGGCGGCGCTTATCTCCGCGCAGGCCGCCAGCCGGATATACGAGCTGGAAAACAGCGACGGCGAGACGCGAATTAAAGCCGCGGTGGGCGGATAATATTAGCGGCCTGTCTGGCCGCTAAATTGCGGTTTACGCGGCGTTGTTATAGCCAGCGGTCGGCAGCGCATTTTTCGTCCCGATACGGTTCACGATATTCCTGGGTTATTATACTCGTCATCATTCCAGTTGCCTGATATTGGCGGCATGCTGTTTCCGGCGTGATACTCGCCATCCCGGTCTTTTGGCCCGGTTTCTGCCCATTTCCGCCACGCTGCATCCCGAATATGCGGGTATAGCCGTTTTAAAGGGGGCGCGAGCCCCCGTTGAGGGTTTAGCGTAGAGACACAGAGAGCTGGTACTGCCAGCGGGTCCCGAGCAGCAGCCACTGCGGCAGCACGCTCGGTGTCCAGGAGTCATCGCCGCCGACGCCCATATGCGCGCCGTCGAGGGTTATCCAGACGCCTTTTTCCGGGGTCATCCGGTGCCAGTGGTCGGTTTCCATCAGTTGCGCGGTGCTGTAGGGCTGAACCGAGAAGTGGAAGTCGCCGGTCACCTGCCAGCGCCCCCAGTCCAGCGCTTTGTTGTCGCAGCGCAGGCCGTTTTCTGTCGGGAAAATATAGGGCGTGCTCATCGCTTCCAGCGGAAGCTGCCAGCGGGAGAAACAGGCGCTGCTCTTGCGGTCAGGATAGTTTTCATGCGGCCCGTAGCCGAGCCAGGAGACCGGAGCATGCTGGTCAGGAACCTGGAAGTGCAGGCCCACGCGCGGCAGCGGCGGCAGCGTCCCGGCCCGCTCGCCGCTCACCGTCAGGTGCAGGCGGCCATCGCGGGTAAAGGTCATTCGCCACTGGCTGACGATGACCACTTCGTCGCCGCGCAGATAGTGCCAGCGGCTGTCGACGATGGTCTCATGGGCCAGGCGCTGCGCGGTACACTGGACGCAGCGCACATCGAGAGTATAAAGTCCGGCGCTTTTCCAGCGCTCAACCCAGGCGTTGGGGTCGATACGATCCGTCTCGCTCACGCCGATATCGTTGTCCAGCGGGGCGCGAACGAACTGGTCGCGCAGCGGAGACAGCAGTTGCTCTGCGCCTTCCGCCAGCCAGTGAGTTAACAGGCCGCTCTGACGATCGATAATCCATTGCTGGGATCCCTGACGGACGGTGAAGCGCTCATCATCGATGGTCAGCTCCGGCGCTGGACCGACGACGGCGGGCGCCGGTAAGGCCAGCGGGGCGGCGAGGGCGAACTGCGCCCAGGCCACGCGGTGCCCGGCAGCAGACCACGGCGTCGCCTGCGGCTGAACAACCTCCAGCGTCAGCCAGACCTCTCTGGCGCCTGGCGGTAAGGTCAGGTGGTCGCACAAGGTAAAATCGCCGTGGCCCTGCGGCGTGAGGTTCAGCGTAAGGCTGCCGCTGGCCACGGTTTCGCCGGCGGACTGCACCTGCCAGTTCAGCACTTCATTATCCGTGGCGCGGAACAGGTATTCGCTCTCGACCGCGATCTGCAGCGGGGAGTGCGCCAGCAGAGCAAACTGGAAATATTGCTGGGCATGTTTTGCTTCAGTCAGCGCAGGATGAGGGCGGCGATCCGGGAATACCAGCCCGTTCATACAGAACTGGCGGTCGTTCGGCTTGTCGCCAAAATCGCCGCCGTAGGCCCAGCCCACGCTGCCGTCATCGAAGGTTTTTTCGATGGCCTGATCCGCCCAGTCCCAGATAAATCCGCCCTGCAGGCGCGGATATTCCCGGAAGGCCTGCCAGTAATCGGCAAAATTACCGAGACTGTTGCCCATCGCGTGAGCGTATTCGCAGAGGATCAGCGGTCGCTGTTCGCCGGGCAGACCAATCCACTTTTTAATGCCCCATTTCGGCACTGCTGGAATCGGCTGATCGCGTTCCACGCGGGCGTACATCGGGCAGATAATATCGGTCGCCGCGCTGTCGGCACCACCGCCTTCGTACTGGACCGGCCGCGTAGGATCTTCGCGTTTCAGCCAGCGATACATGGCTTCATGGTTGGCGCCGCAGCCGGACTCGTTCCCCAGCGACCAGATAATAATCGACGGATGGTTACGGTGGCTTTGCAACATCCGGGTGATGCGAGCGCTGTAGGCCGGCAGCCAGGCCGGATCGTCGGACAGGCGGTTCATTGGCACCATGCCATGGGTTTCGATGTTCGCCTCATCGACCACGTACAGGCCGTAGCGGTTGCACAGTTCATACCAGCGTGCGGCGTTGGGATAGTGCGAGCAGCGTACGGCGTTAAAGTTATTCTGCTTCATCAGCAGAATGTCCTGCAGCATATCCTCTTCGCTCACCACCTGGCCGCGCTGATGGTGGTGCTCATGGCGGTTCACCCCGCGGATCAGCAGCGGTTTGCCGTTGAGCAGCAACAGGCCGTTGCTGATTTCCACCCGGCGAAAGCCGATGTCCCAAGCTTCGGCTTCGACCAGCTCTTCGCCGCGCCACAGAGCAACCACGCTACGATAGCAGTGGGGCGTTTCCGCGCTCCATTGCCGCGGTTTTTCCACCGCCAGCGCCAGCGTTGCCCGTTCGGCATAATGGCCCCGTTCATCAACCGGCGCAGAACCTGGCCGCTGGCGCTGGCGGGCAATCAGCTGTTCGCCGTCCCACAGGCTGACTTCAGCCTCCAGCCCGGCCAGCTGTTCGTCGGCGGCGGCGATGGTCAGATTGACCCGCAGTTCGCCATCGCGATACAGCGCATCCAGCAGCGGGGATATCTGCACATCGCTCAGGTGCTGCTGCGGTTTGTTGAGCAGCCACACCGAGCGGAAAATCCCGCTCATGCGCCACATATCCTGATCTTCCAGCCAGCTGCCCGCGCTCCAGCGCATGACCATCACGCACAGCCGGTTTTCGCCCGCCCGCAGGTAGGGGGTGAGATCGAAAGCCGCCGGCAGCCGGCTATCCTGGGAATAACCGACCCACACGCCGTTGCACCACAGATGAAACGCGGAGTTAACGCCGTCAAAAATAATTTGCGTCAGGCCATCGGCCAGCCAGCTTTGCTCCAGGGTGACGTTGAGCGAGTACAGGCCGGTCGGATTCTCTTCCGGCACCCGCGGCGGCGGCGTATCGATGGGGTAGCGAACGTTGGTATAAATAGGCGCGTCGTAGCCTTCCATCTGCCAGTTAGAGGGCACCGGCGTGCTGCGGCTCGTATCGGGATCGCGCTCGAGCCAGCGGGAATCGACGGCAAACGGGCTGGGGGACCAGGAGAACTGCCACTGCCCGTCAAGCAGGCGGAGGCGGTCGGAAGGGCGGTTGTCCCGGGCGTCGTCGAGGGATCGCCAGCTGGCAAACGAGGGGCGAGCCGCTAAGCGGTTAAGGTGAGTAATGGTCTGATTTTGCCAGTCTTCACGGGCCAGCACGTCCTGAAACGTCAACGAGCGAACCGCGTTTGAGTCATGTTGTTGCATCGGCATACCTGACGGATAAGTGAGAAAAATGTCATTCGCTAGACAATGATGATGTCGTTATCAGGTATTTTTCTTCAGGCCGCAATACTGGCGAAAATGAAACCGACTCACGATCACGAAACTCCAGGGTAAACGCTGATTTTTGTCGTCAATAAGACATAAAATGTTAGCGGGCGACATTTGCCGTCATCAGACCAATTTTGCGCAGACAGGGGGGATTATGCAGCGGCGTTCGGCAACCTTAGACGATGTGGCCCACGAGGCCGGTGTTTCGCAGCAAACGGTCTCCCGGGTGCTGAATCGTCCCGATGTAGTCTCCGCGCGGACCCGCGAGAAAGTGATCCGCGCGATGCAGGCGCTGCATTATGTTCCTAACCGTTCGGCGCAGCTGCTGGCGGGAAAAGCGGCGCCTTCAATTGGGCTGATTACGGCGTCGCTGACGCTGCACGCGCCGTCACAAATCGCCTCGGCGGTGAAAAGCCATGCTGGCGCTCATCAGCTGGAGGTATCCATCGCCATGCCGGAACGCAGCGACTACGCTTCACTGCAGACCCGGCTGGATGAGTTCCGTGCTCAGCATATTCGCGGCGCGATTATCAGCCTGCCGCTGGAGAGCAGCATCGCGGAACGGCTGGTGAAGGAAAATCCCGATATTGCCTGTCTGTTTCTTGATGTGTCGCCGGAGACGGAGGTCTCCTGCGTGCGCTTTGATCATCGTGACGGCTGCGGCGCCTGCGTGCGCCATCTCTGGGAACTCGGCCATCGCGAGTTTGGCCTGCTGGCCGGCCCGGAAAGCTCGGTCTCCGCCCGGATGCGCCTGGGCAGCTGGCGGGAAACATTGCATCGTCTGGGGATGAGCCAGGCCGTGACGGTATTTGGCGACTGGAGCGCCGCCAGCGGCTGGCAGAAAACCTTTGAGCTGCTTCATCTGCAGCCGCGGATCAGCGCCATCGTCGTGGCCAATGACCAGATGGCATTAGGGGTACTCAGCGCGCTGGCGCAGCTTAACCGCACCGGTCACAGCGCCATCTCGGTCACCGGCTACGACGATACGGCGGACAGTCTTTACTTTCAGCCGCCGCTGACCACCGTGGCGCAGAACTTCGATCTGCTGGGTAAACGCGCGGTGGAACTGCTGACCCAGCAGATGGCGGCGCCGCAGGTGCCTATTTGTGAACTGCTACCCACCCGCCTGGTCGTCCGTCAGTCAACCTGGCCGCGTGAGGGAGAGTCTCACCGCGAGCCGCTGATTGCCGAGCTCAAAGCGCTGGTGGATAAACTCTAAGCGGATTGCGGTTTAACTTTTATTGAAGATAACTATGCTAGCGTACGGTCAGACGTAGAAGGAGATGGACATTGCCTCTGCGTAAAATGCAAAACACAATCTATCCATGCAAGCATTTATTCACCGCCAGCTATCTGGCGGTTTTTTTTTGCCGCTATTTCCGCATTTGTCACCGCTATTTTCTTTTATTCTGCACTTTGCGCATTAATTGCGCATCCGGAAGAATAAACGCTCTGTTTTTCACGGGGTGGTGCGATGGTTCTCGCGGGTTATAGTTTTTAAACCAGAATAAAATGCTACTGAGCAGGGGCGGGGGATCCGGGTTAAAAAAGATCTCCAGCAAGCGCGACATTAACGCCTGACTCGCCAGCGACAGAACGAAAACAAATCCTTTATTCTGCGATGTGGTGATTTCCAGCGGGGGAAAGGTATGCCGTTTGCAGCTAACTCATTGACACGACAGGCAAAGGGATCTGAATAAAAATTGTTCTCATAGACAAAAGTGTGATCGCGATCAATATGCCATACCATGAGTAATATTAAACATAGCTAATGTATTCATTCGAAAAATAATCAGGTGGTAATTAATGGCTATCAAGGATTTTTTTGCACAAACGGAACCTGGGCGCCGACGTTATGGCGTGGCATTAGGGGTTGGGATCGTTGCGGGTCTGATGTCGGCATTTGTGAAGTGGGGGGCTGAAGTTCCGTTACCGCCCCGTACTTTCTCCGGGGGCAGGGATGAATTTAACCCGCCTTATCTTTTTTTACGTGATTACCTTGGGATTGATCCGACTCACACCGTTTATACCTTTTCGGAACACATCATCAATCCGGTGATGGTCACGCATATTATTTTCTCGCTGGTCTTTGCCATTGGCTATTGCCTGGTGGCGGAAGTGTTCCCCAAAGTGAAATTATGGCAAGGGGCATGGGCGGGTATTGTCGCCACCATCGCCGTTCACTGGATCTCTTTCCCTTTATTAGGTCTGACGCCTTCTCTGCTTCATATTCCCGCCGATGAATATATTTCGGAACTGGTCGGGCATATTTTCTGGTTCTGGGCGATAGAGATGATCCGTCGCGATCTGCGAAACCGCATTACGCATGAACCTGATGCCGAAGTTGCGCTGAATTCACCGTTCAGATAATAGCGGGAAAAGCGATGTCAGTGACGGGCTCGCTACGGCGGGCCCGTTTTATCTCCTCAGAGGAGGCCCAGGCGCAGCCCTAAATCCTGGGGATAGGGGTTAAAGTAGTTTTGCGTCAGCAGGTAGCTATCCGGGAATTCGGCCAGGTAGTGTTTCAGTAAGGTGATCGGCGCGAGTATCGGCAGTAAACCGGCGCGATAGTTAAGGATCACCTCGCGAAGTTCCCCGCGCTGGCGGCTATTGAGCCGATCGCGGAAGTAACCCTGAATATGCATCAGCACGTTAGTATGGTTTTTCCGCGAAGCGGGTTGCTGCAGAATAGCCATCAGCTTTGCGCGGTAAGCGACAAAGAAGGCATCCAGATCCTCCCACTGGTGGAGGGAGGCAACGAAAGGCCCAATTTCGCGATAGCCTGCCTGATCATGCGCCAGCAGCTGCAGCTTGTACTGGCTATGGAAGTCCAGTAGCGCGCGACGGCTGAGCCCCTGCGCGCGCAGGGTATTTAGCTGGTGTAGCGCGAAGACGCGTTCGACAAAGTTTTCCCGCAGCACCGGGTCGTGCAGGCGGCCATCCTCTTCCACGGGCAGCCACGGGTAGTGCATCAGCAATTTCTGCGTGAAGATCCCCACCCCCTCTTTGCGTCCGCGGTTGCCTTTTTCGTCATACAGCCGTACGCGCTCCATACCGCAGCTGGGCGATTTAGCACAGACAACAAAGCCAGAAAGGGCGTCGACGCTGGGGAGAAATGCCGCGGTAAATCCGACCATTTTCTCCGTTACATCGTCGTGAGGCGTTTGACTAAAATGCATCTGGATGGTTCCTTCGCGGGTTTGCACCAGACGCAGGGCCGGGCGAGGAACGGGCAGGCCGATAGCCATCTCCGGGCAGACGGGTTGAAAGGTGACCCAATCCGCCAGTTCATCCATCACAAAGCCCATACGTTTATGCCCACCGTCAAATCGAACGGCTGAGCCGGTTAAACATGCGCTGATACCGACCGCGGGTTGCCTGTTCATGCTGCCATCCTCTTATTGCATTCGTTGCAGGAAGAACGGGGTGGACCGGTTGTTGCCGGGCCATGCGACGTCTTCGCATACTTAAAACTTACACAATAACTAATATTTGTCCAAGTATTGGTGAGGGTATTTATTATTATCTATTTAATTCATCAGGTTATATTCGTCGGTTTTCTCCTGGGCTTTTCCGTCATGCGATGTGGAAAAGCCCCGGAACTCACTCTTTTTGGCGTGTGTCGCGGGTCGTGTCCGGCGAGATATCCGCGCCGGAGAGGGAGATAACGTCGAGGGCGTTGACCTGCCGCCGCCAGCATGCGATCTGCTCCTGGCGGGCCGCGGTGAGTTTTCCGGAGGTGACCAGCAGCCAGTTTCGTTGCGGAAAAATCTCGGGAGCCAGAGCTGCCGGCGGGAGAGGAAGGAGATCGATGCGATGGCCCTGACCGGTACGGGCGAGGGCCTCCAGCCAGATTTCGCCAGGGTCGGAGAGATGCCAGCCGGCTATCAGCACGCTATCTCCCGGCGCTTTTTTGTCGCCTTCGAGGCAAAACGAGGTATAGGCGATAATGATCCCATCGAGAATCTCGCGCAGCGTCATCACCGTCGGGAGGCGGGCAGACAGCTTACTACGCAGCGGACGCAACACTTTAGCAACCAGTTCCTGGCGAGGGGACTCGCGGCCTGAATCGTAGATCAACTGGCGCAGGGCGTCGATTTTTCCCTCTTTCAATCGCTGCAGCATACTTTCCTGCAGGCTGGACCAGTGGTCAGTCCGCCTGGCGACGGGGTTATCCAGCAGGGGCTTTATCTGGCTGACGGGAACGCCTTTTTGCACCCAGTCGAGAATGTTGAGCGCCTGTTGAACATCATCATCACTGTACAGACGGTGTCCCCCCTCGGTCCGTTGCGGTTTTAGCAGGCCATATCGACGCTGCCAGGCGCGAAGCGTGGTGGGGTTGATCCCGCAAAGCCGGGCAAATTCACCGATGGAGTAAGACATGAGGGAGACCTGAAAAGAGAGGATAGTCCCAATATACTATGAATTATTCCCGGGTAAATGTTCAATGCCGTACGGGAGCGTTGACCCGCGTGGTTTCCCGGTATTCGACACAAAATACCCGAACGTCCTGCTGATTCTGCAGGGCAATAAATTGACCGTTTCCGTGTGGCTTTAAGGTTTCGTTAATTAAGTGCAACGATACTGAGGAAAGCAACGTTGCCATCAACAAAATGGTTAAATGATGAAAATGAAAGACCCGTTATGTCATGCTCTCCCTCACCGGGACACCCCTTTTTTTCGTGCGCTACATATCAGCGTGGCGCTATTGGTTTTATTCCAGATTATCAACTCTCAACTGACTGAAAGCGAAGCCCTCGGCGATGTTACCCTGACAGGATGGGTGACGTGGCTGCACATTATCTGTGGATTTTCATTGATTGTGTTGGGTATTACGATGCTCATCTGGATGCTGACGCAGCGTGGTTTTGATTACTATTTTGCCTGGCTGAAGCTCGATTTTCGCGGCATCGCTACCGATCTCAAGACGCTCATTTCATTGCGTCTTCCCGAAGCGCATGCCGGGGGAGTGGCGGCATTGATTCAGGGGCTTGGTGTTGTGGCGCTGTTGGGCGTTGCTTTGTGCGGCGGGTTGTGGTTTGTGCTGAATACGGCGTTTGGTCCATCCTCGGCGCTGGCGCATGAGGTCCTGGGCCTGCATAAATTCCTGACCGTATTCATTGAAACTTATTTCTGGGCCCACGGAGCCATGGGATTACTGCATATTTTCCTCAAAGTCCGCAGTCAAAGGAATAACCCGGCGACGGAATAATCTCGTGACCGCGAGCAAGCGGCTCATTCTGGAACCAGAGCAACGGCGCTTTTGTCAAATACCCTTTTTCCTCGCGCTAAAACCGCCGTCAGGCTTTAACCTGACGGCAATGCGCAAGCCGTGAATACCGCTGCGACGCTCCGCTTTAAATGGCCAGTAGCCACTCTTTTTTCAGCAGGGCATAGATGCAGGTATCGTCATATTGTTCTTCGCCGCTGGCGGTCACAAACGAAACAAACTCTTTAAAACACCCTTCCCGACGCATATGCAGGCGTTCACAGAGTCTCTGAGAGGTCTGGTTATAGTCCTCAACATAGGCATATAAGCGCCGGGCTTCTCTTGCCGTAAACAGGTAGTGAAAAAGCGCGGAAACCGCTTCCGTCGCAAAGCCCTGACCCTCATAGCGCTGATTAAAATGCCAACCCACGGACCAGGTATTGTGGTCCGGTTCTTCGCGGTTATCGGCAAACAAATGCCCAATGAGTTGATCCGTTTCCTTGAGGCATACGGCAAACTGGCTTGCATCGCTGGCTCTTTTCATGACCTCTTCCCTTGCTTGCGCAAGTGAATCGAGCTTTTCATCCTCAAAACAGGGGACGCGCGGTGAAGACAGATATTCCAGCAGCGGCAGGGCATCTTGTTCCTTAAAGGAACGAATAAAAAGTCGTGAAGTCGTTGCTACGATCATAGAGTGATAAATCGCCGGGATGGGTTTGGGCCTAAATTAACATTCATCCAGGGATCTCCTCAACCCTTTCGAAAACGCCGACGATGCCCGGTTCATCGTCTGAAGTCGCGATGTGAATGATGCGCCATGGCGGGCGATTTTCGCCGGCGAGGGCCTCTGTTTTTTTCACCCATTCGGTCACACGGGGAATATTCGAAAAATAGGAAAACATGAAATTGTGAAGGGTATTTCTTTGGCATATGTTTAAAGTGTCAACTTAATCTTAAGGAACGATCATCATGTTTAAGCGTCGCACTCTCAAAACTGCACTTGCGGCGGTTATATCTCTTGCTGTCCTTGCGGCACCGGTTTATGCAAACCCAGGAAACGGAAATGGCGGTGGGCATGGCAATGGCAATGGCGGTGGTAACCACGGAAACAGCGGTAATCATGGCAACGGCGGAGACCATAGCAACAAGGGCCAGGGAAATGGGAAGTCCGATGTGGATCATGGCAATCGCAAGAACTATGGAAAACCAGACCATGTCGACTCCGATATCAGCTTCTCGCGGGCGCGCTCCCTGGCCGTAAATTATGGCCTGGTTGGCTATCAGGCGCTCCCTCCCGGTATTGCTAAGAATTTAGTCCGCGGCAAGCCATTGCCTCCGGGGATTGCGAAGAAAACGCTCCCGGCATCCATGATTCATGATTTGCCCTATTATCCTGGATATGAATGGCGTGCGGTTGGCGATGATTTGGTGCTGGTCGCATTAAGTACCGCCATTGTCACAGCCATTATTAATGGTGTTTTTGACTAGTAATACAGCGCTTATTCTGAGGCCCCGCAAATGCGGGGCTTTTTTATGGCAAAAATGCAGGATCAGGCAGGGCTGAAACGCAGTGATGGAATTTTATAAGGCCCTGGATTCTGCCTCCGGAAGAATAATGTATTCTTTCGCCGCACGGGCAAAATGGATAATGGTAGATTTCACCTATAATAGTAGTGATGACGGTGATTATATTACGGGGGATGACGATGATTTATTTACGGAATTCTGTCACAGGAAAAGTTATGACGCAGGAAGAGTGGCAGCAATCCTTAAGCGAGTGGGAGGATGAGGGCGGCTCACCTTCGCCAACAGGCGAGTTCGTTGAGGTTGTGAGAGACAGCAACGGAAACTGGGTGGAGAAAAAAAATGACGGTGATTTGCCCGACAGCAGCTGAAAACCTCTGTGGCGACTTAACCACGCTTTCCGTCATGCCAGGTGGATAATGGCTGTGGTGGGATGCTTGTTTAAGCATGAAAGTTTGGTTAAATATTTCTTGCTTAAACAAGATGTTATGGTTAAATAATGGGTTTTTATCAACCGGTATGGTTCGCGTATTGCTTCCGGGCGGTTGACTTTCCCGCTACCGGATTCATGGCGATATCCCGGTAACGTCCGCCCTGGCGTAAAACAGCCAGTGTTCAGGGCCAGCGGGTTGGATCCGAGCGAGGAGCGGACATGCATGCTGTCCGCTGGCGGGCCACACTTTATTCTCTTAACCTGGTGTCGTCGTGGTAATTAAACGACGAACGCGGCAGATCAGGATTGCCGTGGCGATGAGAATTTTGCCGCAATCATTTCAGATGTGGGTTGTATTCCCCCCAGACTCCACTGCTCAGGTTCATATTCATCAATCCTCACCCATACCGAGCGGCGAAATTCAGGATCGCCGCGGCCTTCAATTTCCACGATCAGATCGGTCATGCGACGTAACAGCTCATTTTTTTGCTCCGGACTCATAATTCCTTTAATGGTTTGCACATTGACGAAAGGCATTGTATTCTCCATGAATATCTAGGTCTTAAAATCATACTCAGGTTAAAAGGTAAAACAAGAGATGTCAAAAGATAATTCACTGCCGTATTTGCTGCCTGAGCTGTGTGGGCTCGCGGCAGCCGCAGAACTGCTTGGCGATCAATGGGTTTTGTTGATTCTAAGAGAGGCTTTCTATGGTGTTACTCGCTTTGAAACGATACGTTGCCATACGAAGATAACGAAGCAGACCCTGGCGAACCGGTTAAAAAAAATGACAGACCTCGGCCTGCTTTGCAAAATCCCTTATCAAGAGGAAGGTACACGGGAACGCTACGAGTACGTTCTCACGCCAAAAGGGCGCAGCCTCGCACCGATCCTTTTTTCCCTGATGGCATGGGGGCATAAAAATATACTGCATGATGATCCCCATATTTCTTTAGTTGATAAAGCAAGTGGCGAAGCAGTATACGGAGCATTTGTCTCGGCCAGTGGCGAGGTTGTTGAGGCTAAAAATATACAGATAGTGGCTTGTAAAAGTTAATTTCACTAAGAAATAATTGATCAACACGCGCGTCAAGCGGCATCAGTACATCCTGATGAACGAACGAGTGGATCCGCAGAGTGATTTAATCAGTGCGTCGCATCCATCGGGTGCAGGCTATTTCATCCCGGTGCAATGCATCGGTAAAAAATCCCCTTGAGCAGGCACACTCAAGGGGAAAATACTTCATGACATGATTGCTGTGTGCGACTTTGCACGCTATCCATCATCCAGGAAAAATCCAGGTGTTTCCAGATGTTTCTGGTCCGAACAGTTCCCTGACGAAGTTGGTGAGTGCGAGGATGGCTTGTCTGTCCCGGCATAAAAGGGAGGGTGTCCGTTCCCGACGCTGGTGGAGCAAAATAACCCGCCAGGCTGAAAACGCGGGCGAAGATATTGGCTGCGGTCGGTGGCGTGAGAAACGCGGGTGTGACGGGGGGCTTTCAGGACGAGAAGCGGTTCTATGCGGGCGGCTCAATATAAGCGACTGAGCCGCAATAAACTCAAAAAATATTTTCCAGTAACGTAGCTTTCATCGTGGCTTCAAAGGGAATAATTTCCGCTTTAGCAATATTGAATTTTTGGAATGGATCCTGGCTAAGGCGGGCTTCCAGAGATTCAAGGCTGTCACATTTGGCGAGAATAACGCCGCCATTACGCGGAATGCGCCTTCCGGAGGTTAAAAATACACCATCGGAATAACCTTTCTTCAGCCACTCGACATGGTCTGGTAATTGCGAGTCAACGTCTTCTAGCGGTTTTATATAAGTCAGAACAACCACATAAATGATACTCATTTCAAAGTCCTTGTAAAAAGAAAGCCATAGAATGCTAGCACCAGAGAAGGTAAAGAAGAAGAATAACTTCCCGCCATCATCCGGGAAGCCTCGCTTATGTACACGTCGCTGATGGACAACATCAAGCGGAGCCGGTGTCGTAAACGCCAGTATTGCAAATTATGCTGCTCAACCGGCGTTGGCGAAGAGGGGATAGGGGATAGCCAGGAAAAAGGGTTGAGCAATCCTGAATTATCCCTCCAGACCAGAGCCGCTTCAGTCCGGAGATGACCAAACCCACGAGCGGCCCCTGTGATAAAGCAGGTTTTCGCTGCCATGATCATGTGTTAAATGTCATTCCTCTGTTTACCTGTCAGCGGGTCTGACTGAGAATAATGCGGTCGAATATACGGTCGCCCAGCCAGACGCGCATGCGGATAAGCAGCCGGGCAAACTTACCCGCCGCATACCGCGTACGCGGGTTACGGCTATAAACAGCGCGGGACACCACTTCCGCAATGACCTCCGGTTCGCTGCCTGTACCTTGTCCGTACGTTTTTTTTATCGACCTGGCCACCATTTTCACCTGGCGACCATAAGGTCCGTTGGCCGAACGTTTGACAATACTGTCGCTGGCAGCATCGCCGAAGCCGGTCTCTATTATCCCCGGTTCAACAATAACGACCTTGATCCCGAACTCAGCGACTTCCAGCCTGAGGCAGTCTGACCACCCTTCCAGCGCGTGTTTAGTTGCGTGGTACCAGGCCCCCAGAATGCTGTACATCTTTCCCCCCATGGAGGTGATATTGACAATATGCCCGGAGCGTCTGGCCCTCATTGCCGGGAGCAGCAACTGCGTGAGCCGCGCGGCACCGAACAGATTAACCTCAAACTGATAGCGCGCTTCGTCAAGACCGATCTCTTCTACGGGGCCATAGAGGCCAAAACCGGCATTGTTAACCAGTACATCAACACCGCCGGTCTGGGCCAGAATGGTGGCCACGCCGGACACCATCTCCTCATCGACAGAAATATCCATCCGCAGCGACTGTGCGCCAAGACTGACCAGATCCGTCATTTTTTCGACATGACGGGCGGCAGCGTACACCTGATAGCCATCCTGAATCAGACGACGGGCAATGGCCTTACCCATACCGGACGAAGCGCCGGTGACCAGCGCGGTTTTCTTTTCCTGAGTAAACATAGGCACCTCAATCAATGAACGGCGTCCAGTTTGCCTGAACCGATGCCTTATCTATCTTGTGTTACGCGCCAGAACGCTTGCTAAAGGCGCCACACGTAACAACATGGAAAGTGCTGACATCAGATACCGCGCGCCCATGGCAGTATATCGCCGGCGATCACCACATCAGCCCCCAGCGCGCTCACGCCGCTATCGTCACGCTGACCCACTTCCCGGTTTGATCAACTGGTCAGAAGACAGAACAACAACCCCCTTACTGACGGGGACCTTTTGCGCCAGCGCCCGGGCAACAGCCAGAGCCCTTACGGGTTTGTAAGCCCCGGGAAGGACGGGAGACAACAGCCGGGCTATTGGTATGGAAATAATTTCACCGAGGCGAACTGGCTGTCCCAGCCCGGAACGAGAGTCAAGCAACAAAGAGGGGCGTGCAATGACCAGCGTGGTTAACGGCAAGGCTCTGAGCGCCTCCTCCAGCTCTCCCTTAACCCGGGTATAAAACATTGATGACCTGGCATTCGCTCCGCCAGCGCTGACCAGCCCGATACGGCTGACCCCAGCCCGTATCGCTGCCTGCGCAACGGCCAGATTAGCGTCAAAATCCACCGCCCGGAACGCCTCTTTACTGCCTGCAATTTTTATTGTTGTGCCCAGTACAAGGTAGGCCTCATCGGCAGGAGGAAGCTGTGGCAGGGATGTAAAATCAACCACATGGACCTGCAATTTGGGATTGCTGACGCTGAGTGGTTTACGGCTCAGGGCGTGGATGCAGGACACTCCCGGGTCATTCAGCAGAAGCTGCAGCAACTGCCCGCCTACCAGGCCCGAGGCACCTGCAAGTAATACAACGCGATGTTTTTCAGAGCTTGTCATGACGTTCTCTTTTAACCAGGGTGCCTGACTGCCCGGACCGTTTCAGGGGTCTGGCCTGTCCAGGTCATAAAGGCGCGATAAAATGAATTGGGGTCTTCAAAACCAAGTAAGAATGCGATTTCATAACCGGGCAGACGGGTGTTGCACAGATAGTGGCGGGCCAGATTTTCGCGGCAGGTGTTGATGAGGGCGCGGAAATTCTCCCCCTCATCCTCAAGCCTGCGCTGCAGTGTGCGTTTACTCATCCCCAGGCGCTCTGCGGTTTTTTCAAGGGTGGCTTCGTTACCCGGCAACAGCTCCAGAAGTACCGCATGCACGCGTTCAGCGGTTGACGCCGTTGCATCCAGCTGGCTGAGACGGCGTCGCAGCTCAGGTTCAAAGACCTGCCACATCCCTTCATTTACCGTCAAAAAAGGCCGCAGAGCATCCGTGGCGGCAAAGCGGATAGCCGGCTTTTCGCCGTGCGAGATGGCTGTACCGAAGAAGTGGGTAAAGTGGCCCGCCTGCGCAGCCATGGGAGGCTGCGGGAGCAGGACGTTTAATGCCCTGACCGGTTCGCGTGTTGCAAGGCGTACCAGTCGCAGTAAAAACGCCAGTTCTGCGATCTGTAGAGAGACGGGGATGTCCGCGGCGGATAACCAGCGCGGTGAAACCGTCAGAATGCCGTTATGATCAACGGCCGTTTCCAGCACCATAGGGGCAATGAGCTGCTTATATCGGGCCAACCGCTGGACCGCCTGCATCATATCCGTGCTGCACAGCGCAGCGAAAAGCGGCGGATCAAACACTTCCGCAGAAACTTTGTCGACAAGGGGAAGGGGGAACGCGGGATGATTCATCCCGGCTTCAAGGGCATGCCACAAACGAATATATTCATCAGTATCAAGACCGCGCTCGGTCCTTGAAAACGTATCATCTGGCAAGCCAGCCCTGCGCAGTATGTCTTCAGGCGTCAGCCCGGCGTCTTTGAGCAGCGTTCTCCAGCCGATATTGAGAGAGAAGGTGCGGTTACGTGCCATACTCAGGTTCCTGCAGTAAATATTTTACAGCGCTAAAGCTAGCATCATATTCAGTTAAACCGGAATGCTACAGGCAAAATGCGCCATCATTACGGCCAGTCACGCCACCATCTATATTCGCCCGGGTAGGGCCAGCCATCGTCATGCACAGACACAGGGTCAGCAGCAGATCGGAAGACTCAGCGACGGCCGTGCGCCATGCCGCCGGGTGCTGCCGCGGTTCCCGCTCTTCTTTGGCAAGCTGCTTTCGCGGACCAACAGGGCCGACTTTGCCGACCGTAGACTGAAACCACCCGGCGTAGAAACTTCACATACTGTGTCGCCATCGAATCATGGACAGAAGAATTTCCTTGTTCAAAAAATAGGCTGCTATAATGATGAACAGTGTCAGCGCAATTAATATTCAATTAATATTTTTGTCATAAAAAAGCAACGAAAACGTTTGCGTAGGACGTCCTTGCGATGTCTAATATTTGCAGCCGTATTAATTGTATGGGTGTTAAAAATTATGAGTGTCGTTGAATTAGGCCTTGGCCTGCTGTGGATTGGCAGTGTAGTTGCTATCACTTTAGTAATGGACTATCGATTCAGACGTAAATATCGCTCGCACCTCTAGCCTCCAGTAAAACTTATAAATCAGTATCTTACAACACGTCGTTCAGCGTCGTTTTTGCTTTCCGTCGATATGACAGGGGTGTTCGCGAGAGGAACCTGCATCAGCACCCCTGTCACATCGTCGTAATACAAATGAAAACAAGAGGCCTGAGCGCTTTCCCTGGTCAGAGCACTGTTGCGAGCAAGAGTCGAGTCCCGGCGGTGAACCTGTTTACAGCACCTGTGCTGTGGGCTTGTTGTCCGTTTACTTTTGGTTAACCAATGTCAGGCGAAGGTTGAAGCAATATTTACCTTTTATCGGGTATTTTACAGAAAACGATAAAGGGGTCGTGTTGTGAAAAAAATAGGCGGCGCATTGTTCTTTGTCGGTTGTCTTGCGGCAAGCTCTGCGATGTATTACTACCTTTACACGCAATTTAAAGCCGTTCACGAGCATCCAGAGCAGCAGAGAGTCACAGATGAGAACCTGGATAACTGTGCTGGCGTTTTTTATGTGTCTTCTGGCCGGGATAACTCTGTATTACAGCATCCTTAAGGATTTTCTGACAGATATTCAATTCGTTGCATAACATGAATCCTTAAGAGCCTGTTTTGTATCTCCAGATACAGGTGTCGAAAGTTGGCGGAAAAATAAATGTCCGGAGTTAAACGATGTGCGGGGTGCATAAGACTGGTCAGCAACGGTTGGTTGCAATCAGGAACGCAGGCTAAACGGCAGAAACCAGGTAACACGATGATCGGGAAGCCAAAAGCGGAACGCCCCCTGGTGCAGTCAGCAGCAGGGGGCGGTTACGGGTGGGGATTATCGTCGTTCATCAGTCATCCCATTTGTGGCTTAGATACGCGGCAAGAAAACCAAAGAACAGAATTGTTCCCAGTACTGCCATGAATACATGCATATTTCCCAGCATGATTAACCTCCATTATTGATGAGTGTGCGCTAAGCGATCCTTATTGAACATAGTGTACGGTTGTTGCATAAAGAATAACCTGGTCAACTTAAACAAATAATTAACAAGAAAAATCTTTTCCGCGTGAAATCAAGCGTGCGGTGAATGATGAGCCTGTTACGATTTTACAACCGCAGCGGCAGAAAACTTCTTCCGGTATGCCGACGGGCTGATAGCGAACTGCTGACGAAAATGGTGACGCAGAGTACCGGCATCGGCGAACCCGCTAAGTTCGGCGATTTTATCGATGCTGATGCGGCTATGGGTCAGATGCTGCTGCGCGCGCTGCAACCGCTCATCCAGCAGCCAGCGGGCAGGGGTTTTGCCGGTCGCCGCCTGAAAACGGCGTAAAAACGTGCGGGGACTCATTCCCGCCTGCCGGGCCAGCGACGCCACGGTATGGCTGGCGGCGAGATGCTGATGCAGATAATCAAACACCAGCCCCAGGCGCTGGCTTTCCCGCGCCTGGGCGACGGGGCGGACCACCTGCTGCGCCTGCGCGCCGTCGCGGTGCGGAGAGACAACCAGCCGCCTGGCCACGGTATTGGCGGCGTCAATGCCGTAATCCTCGCGCACGAGGTGCAGACACAGGTCGATACCAGCGGCGCTGCCCGCGGAGGTCATGATGCCGTCAGAACCCACGTACAGCACATCGGCGACCACGTCGATCGACGGGAAGCGCTGGCGCAGGGTTTCCGTATATCGCCAGTGCGTTGTCGCCCTGCGGCCATTGAGCAACCCGGCCGCCGCGAGGACAAAGACGCCGGAGCAGATTGAGATAATCCGGCAACCGCGGGCATGGGCGGCGGCTAAGGCATCGCACAGCGCCGCCGGGACCGGCGCATCGATCCCGCGCCAGCCGGGGACCACGATAGTCTGCGCATCGTGAAGCAAATTCATCCCGCCGTCGGTCATCAGACGGATCCCGCCGGTAGCCCGCAGCTCACCGTCATCGATGGCGGCGACCGCGAACTGGTACCAGCGCTCGCCCATCTCCGGGCGAGGAAGACCAAAGATCTCCACCGCGATCCCAAACTCAAAGGTGCACAGGCCATCATAGGCCAGCACAACCACCCGGTGGCGCGACAAGGTCAGGGGAGGATTTGTCAGGATTTCAACGTTTTCTGTCATGGTTGCCGGCAGAGGTTCGGTGGGGGGATTCATTAAATTAGTGGTACCACAGACAAGGAGAATACGCCATGAGTGTTGTAACCGCTTTTCCCCCAGCCACCTCCGCCGACGCTGCCGCCTGGTTCCGGCATAAACTGAGTTTCGAAACCGACTGCGCGGATGTTTACAGCGCCATACGCAGCGGGGCGGGCGATTTTGTCCTGCTGCACGTCGTCGGCAGCGCGGAGACCTTTGCCCGGCGGCATCTGCCCGGGGCGCTGCATTTGCCGCATCGCCTGATCGATAGCGCCCGAATGAGCGCGTGGCCAGCTGAGACGCTGTTCGTCGTCTATTGCGCCGGCCCACACTGCAACGGCGCGGATATTGCCGCTCTCAAGCTGGCTGAACTCGGGCGTCCGGTCAAAATGATGCTCGGCGGCCTCACCGGCTGGCAGGACGAGGGGCTGCCTTTCGCCGACTGACTTTCGCGGCCGGTTTCCTGCCGGCAGCCGGCTGCAAAATGAATTTATTTCATGTCCGATGAAATTTTCTCGTTTGCCGCTGACGGCAGTGCATGACAGTATCTGGACATATAGCCATCCAGAAGTCTAAAATTCAAATAATGAACTATCACGGCAGGCAACTAATTGTGCTTACCGCTAAGGAGACACCATGCAACGTCAACAGGCCCCGTTCCGCGCAGATATCGTCGGCAGTTTTTTACGTCCGGATGCAATAAAAGTCGCGCGTCAGCAGCTTGCCGAAGGCGCCATAGATGCGCAGCAATTGCGCCAGATTGAAAATGATGCCATTCGCCAGTTGGTTCAGCAGCAGTGCGATTGCGGGCTGCACGTGGTGACCGACGGCGAATTTCGCCGCGCATGGTGGCACTTCGATTTCTTCGATGGGTTAGAAGGCGTTGAACGCTACGATGCCGACAAAGGGATCCAGTTCAACGGCGTGCAGACCAAAGCCCACGGCGTTCGGGTCATCGGCAAACTGGCGTTTGGCGATCATCCGATGCTGGAAGATTTTCGTTATCTGAAAAGCGTCAGCGGTGAAGCGCAGCCGAAGATGACCATTCCAAGCCCAAGCGTGCTCCATTTCCGCGGCGGGCGTAAAGATATCGACGCCACGGTTTACCCGGACCTCGCCGACTACTTCGACGATCTGGCGACCACCTGGCGCGATGCCATCCGCGCCTTCTATGATGCCGGCTGCCGCTATCTGCAGCTTGACGATACCGTCTGGGCCTATCTGTGCTCCGATGAACAGCGTCAGCAGGTACGCGATCGCGGCGAGGACCCGGATGAACTGGCGCGTATTTATGCCCGCGTTCTGAACCAGGCTCTGGAAGGCAAACCGGACGATTTGACCATCGGCCTGCACGTATGTCGCGGTAACTTCCGTTCCACCTGGATTTCCGAAGGCGGCTATGAGCCGGTCGCTGAGGTGCTGTTTGGCGGCGTCAACGTCGATGCGTTCTTCCTTGAGTACGATAATGACCGCTCCGGCGATTTCGCCCCGCTGCGCTTTATCCGTCCGGGCAAGCAGCAGGTGGTACTGGGATTAATCACCACCAAAAACGGCGAGCTGGAAAACCCGCAAGGAGTAAAAGCCCGTCTGCAGGAGGCTGCGCAGTATGTCGCGCTGCAGCAGATTTGCCTCAGCCCGCAGTGTGGCTTCGCCTCAACCGAAGAGGGGAACGCGCTGACGGAAGCTCAGCAGTGGGATAAAGTCCGCCTGGTCACCGGGATCGCCGCTCAGGTCTGGTAACCGCCCTTCATCGCGCAGCGTTGCACCGTTTTGAGGCAACGCTGCCGGTCCGTTTTACGCCCGCCGCGCCGCCGCGCGCTTTCCCGCCGCCAGATAACCTGGCACCGTTTTTGCCTTATCACTTCCGGCTAGTCGTTTATTCATTTTCGTTTTTGCGATTTTCAGGAGTGAATCATGCAGCGTCGAACATTATTAAAAGCTTTTGCACTCTCCGCCTCTACCGTTCTCATGGGCTACTCTTTCCAGGTTTATGCCGCCGACACGATTAAAGTCGGGATTATGCATTCGCTCTCCGGGACCATGGCGATTTCCGAAACGCCGTTGAAAGACGTGGCGCTGATGGCGATTGACGACATTAACGCCAAAGGCGGCGTGCTGGGGAAAAAGCTCGAGCCGGTGGTGGTCGATCCCGCCTCAAACTGGCCGCTGTTCGCGGAAAAAGCCCGCCAGCTGCTGACCCAGGACAAAGTGGCGGCGGTCTTTGGCTGCTGGACATCGGTGTCGCGCAAATCGGTGCTGCCGGTTTTTGAAGAGCTCAACGGTCTGCTGTTCTATCCGGTGCAGTACGAAGGCGAAGAGATGTCGCCAAACGTCTTCTATACCGGCGCAGCGCCGAATCAGCAGGCGATCCCGGCGGTGGAATATCTGCTGAGCGAAGATGGCGGCGGGGCGAAACGCTTCTTCCTGCTGGGCACCGATTACGTCTACCCGCGTACCACCAACAAAATTCTGCGCGCCTTCCTGCATGCAAAAGGGATCCAGGATAAAGACATCGAAGAGGTCTATACCCCGTTCGGTTACAGCGATTACCAGACTATCGTCGCCAATATCAAGAAATTCTCCGCCGGCGGCAAAACGGCGGTGGTGTCAACCATCAACGGCGACTCCAACGTCCCGTTTTATAAAGAGCTGGCAAACCAGGGTCTGAAAGCGACCGATGTGCCGGTGGTGGCCTTCTCGGTGGGCGAAGAGGAGCTGCGCGGGATTGATACCAAACCGCTGGTGGGGAACCTGGCGGCGTGGAACTACTTTGAGTCGCTTGATAACCCGACCAACAAACAGTTTGTGGCGGATTACCGCGCCTATGCCAAAGCCCACAAGCTGCCAAACGCCGACACCGTGGTGACTAACGATCCGATGGAAGCCACCTGGGTTGGGCTGCACATGTGGGCCCAGGCGGTCACCAAAGCGGGGACCACCAATGTCGATAAGGTACGGGCAGCGATGGCTGGCCAGACCTTCAACGCGCCATCAGGATTTACTCTGACCATGGATGCGACCAATCACCATCTGCACAAACCGGTGATGATTGGCGAAATCGAAAGCAACGGTCAGTTCAATGTCGTCTGGCAGACCGATAAGCCGGTACGCGCTCAGCCGTGGAGCCCGTGGATCGCTGGCAACGATAAGAAACCCGATCATCCGGTAAAAACCGCCGCGAATTAAGCGCCTCTCACGCGGGCGCGAACGCTTTGCCGGGGCGACATCTGTAGCCCCGGTCAGCGCCAGCGCCGCCGGGGATGTCCCGGACTCCCGTGCTACCCTCGTTAGCGTTAACGGGGAAATGACCCAAGGAGATACTCATGAGCACATGGCGCATAGTGGGGTATTACCTCGCGCTACTGGTGATGATCGCGCCGTGGCAGGCGCAGGCAGCGGATGCGGATGATTTTGTGGCGGCCAACCGCACCCAGCAGGCGCGCCTGCTGGAACAGTGGGCCGCCGCGCCGGACGCACAGCGGCTGCCGCTGCTGCGGGCGTTGAAAGCGGAAACCCTGGTGGCGGACGAGAGCGGCCACGCCTTCAGCCAGCAGCAGGCGCTGGGGGCTACGCCCACGCCACAAGGGGCGATAAAACCGGTTCGCCTCACCAATCGCCTGCGTAACCTGGTCGCCGGGGCGCTGGCTACGCATCTGCTGGTCAGTGACAGTGTCACGGAAAGGGCCGCTGCCGCCAGAACGTTGCAGCGGGAAGCGACGGCGGAAATGGCCGGGCTGTTACAACAACGGCTGGCGGTTGAAACTGATGAAGGCGTTAAAGCGCAGCTGGAAATTGCGCTGGCCCGTTTGCAGCTTGCCAGCCCCGACAGCGCCAGTCGGCTGGCCGCCGTTGAACGGCTCGGCCACTCCGTGGATCCGGATACCCAGGCCCTGCTGATTCCGTATACCGATCTGCAACATGAGCCGGACGCTCGCGTGCGCGATGCGGCGGCAAACAGCCTGAGCCAGATTAAACAGCGTCTGCTGCTCGGCGATATTCTCGGCCAGGCGTTTATGGGGCTGTCGCTGGGGTCGGTTTTGCTGCTGGCGGCGCTGGGGCTGGCCATCACCTACGGGCTGCTGGGCGTCATCAATATGGCGCATGGCGAGATGCTGATGATTGGCGCCTACAGTTGCTGGCTGGTGCAGCAGGCGCTGGCTCAACTGGCGCCGCAGTGGCTGGCTTTTTATCCGCTGATCGCGCTGCCGGTCGCCTTCCTGATAACCGGCGGCATCGGCATGGCGCTGGAACGTACCATCATTCGTCATCTCTATGGTCGCCCGCTGGAGACGCTGCTGGCCACCTGGGGGATTAGCCTGATGCTGATCCAACTGGTGCGCATGCTGTTCGGCGCCCAGAACCTGGAAGTGGCCAACCCGGCCTGGCTCTCCGGCGGCTTGCAGGTTCTGCCGAACCTGATCCTGCCGTGGAACCGCCTGGCGGTGCTCGGCTTTGTGCTGCTGGTGCTGTTCTTCACCTGGTTAATTCTCAATAAAACGCGCTTAGGCATGAACGTGCGGGCGGTGACCCAAAACCGGGCGATGGCCGCCTGCTGCGGTGTGCCGACCGGGCGAGTGGATATGCTGGCGTTTGGTCTCGGTTCGGGTATCGCCGGACTGGGGGGCGTGGCGCTGTCGCAGCTGGGTAACGTCGGTCCGGAGCTGGGTCAGGGCTATATCATCGATTCATTCCTGGTGGTGGTGCTTGGCGGCGTCGGCCAGCTGGCGGGAAGCGTGGTGGCGGCTTTTGGCCTGGGGATCTTCAACAAAATCCTCGAACCGCAGCTCGGGGCGGTGCTGGGTAAGATCCTGATTCTGGTGCTGATCATTCTGTTTATTCAGAAACGTCCGCAGGGGCTGTTTGCCTTGAAAGGGAGGGTAATTGACTGATGAGCCAACCTATTACTTTGACGCTGGCGCGCAAAGCGCCGCGACCGCTGCAGTGGCTCGGCGGATTGCTGGTGCTCGGGCTACTGAGCATGCCCTTTTTAGCGCTGCTGCCGCAGTCGCATCCGCTGGCGGTCTCCACCTGGCTGCTGACCCTGACCGGTAAAATCCTCTGTTACGCCATTGTCGCCGTGGCGCTGGATCTGGTCTGGGGCTACGCCGGTATGCTGTCGCTGGGCCACGGCATCTTTTTCGCCCTCGGCGGCTATGCGATGGGCATGTATCTGATGCGTCAGGCGGCGGGCGACGGTCTGCCGGCGTTCATGTCTTTTCTGTCATGGAGCGAGCTGCCGTGGTTCTGGTGGGGCACTCAGCATTTTGCCTGGGCGATGCTGCTGGTGGTGCTGGTTCCGGGCCTGCTGGCGCTGGTCTTCGGCTGGTTTGCTTTCCGCTCTAAAATCAAAGGTGTCTACTTCTCAATCATGACCCAGGCGTTGACCTACGCCGGCATGCTGCTCTTTTTCCGCAACGAGACCGGTTTTGGCGGCAACAACGGTTTTACCGGATTCACCACGCTGCTGGGTTATTCCGTGACCGCGACCAGCACGCGGGCCGCGCTGTTTATGGTCACGGTTTTACTGCTGCTGCTGACCTTAGGAATCGGCTATCTGCTGGCGCAGAGCAAATTCGGCCGGATCCTGACGGCGGTGCGTGATGCGGAAAACCGGCTGATGTTCTGCGGATACGATCCGCGCGGATTTAAGCTGCTGGTATGGACGCTCTCGGCGGTGCTGTGTGGCCTGGCGGGCGCGCTGTACGTGCCTCAGGTGGGGATTATTAACCCCAGCGAAATGTCACCGACCAACTCTATTGAAGCGGCTATTTGGGTCGCGCTTGGCGGGCGCGGCACCTTAATTGGCCCGGTGCTTGGCGCCGGGCTGGTGAACGGCGCGAAAAGCCTGTTCACCGTCACTATGCCGGAATACTGGCAACTGTTTCTTGGCCTGATATTTATCATCGTGACCCTGTTTTTACCTCGCGGGGTGATTGGCCTGCTACGTAAAGGAGACCGCTGATGCAACCGGATGAAGGCCTTTTTACCCGCCAGCAGCCCACGGACCGCTTTCGCGAGCAGACCGACCCGGTGCTTGAGCTGGAGAACATCAACGTCAATTTTGATGGTTTTCAGGCGCTGACGGATCTCTCGTTGCAGATTGGCGTGGGCGAACTGCGCTGCATTATCGGGCCGAACGGCGCCGGAAAAACGACGCTGATGGATGTGATTACCGGCAAAACCCGGCCACAGAGCGGCAGGGCGCGGTATGACCAGTCGATCGACCTGCTCGGACTTGACCCTATCGCTATCGCCCGCCAGGGGATCGGCCGTAAGTTTCAGAAACCGACGGTGTTTGAGGCGCTGACCGTCGCCGAAAACCTTGAGCTGGCGCTGAAAGGCGATAAGTCGGTCTGGGCCAGCCTGCGGGCGCGGCTGAACGGCGAGCAGGAGGACCGCATCAGCGACATTCTGCGCCTGCTGCGTCTTGATGGCGAACGCGCGCGTCCGGCAGGGCTGCTTTCGCACGGACAAAAACAGTTTCTCGAGATTGGCATGCTGCTGGTCCAGGAGCCGCATCTGTTGCTGCTGGATGAGCCCGCCGCCGGGATGACCGATGCTGAAACCGAGTACACCGCCGAGCTGTTTCGTACCCTCGCCGGGCAACATTCCCTGATGGTGGTGGAGCACGATATGGGGTTTGTCGAAACTATCGCTGACCGGGTCACGGTGTTGCATCAGGGCCAGGTGCTGGCGGAGGGCTCGCTGCGCGAGGTGCAGGCGAATGAGCAGGTGATTGAAGTGTATCTCGGTCGTTAAGGAGAGCGAATGCTACAGGTTAACCAGTTACATCAATATTATGGCGGCAGCCACATTCTGCGCGGGGTCGACTTTGCGGCCCGGCAAGGCGAGGTTACCTGTCTGCTGGGGCGCAATGGCGTGGGTAAAACCACCTTACTGAAGTGTCTGATGGGGCTTATCCCGGCGCGCAGCGGCGAAGTCATCTGGCAGGACAAACCGATTACCCAGCGTAAACCGCACCAGCGGGTGCAGGCTGGCATCGCCTATGTGCCGCAGGGACGTGAAATCTTTCCTCGCCTGACGGTGGAAGAGAACCTGCTGATGGGGCTGTCGCGATTCCCGGCCAGGGACGCCGGGCAGGTACCGGAGGAGATTTATCAGCTGTTTCCGGTGCTGAAAACCATGAAACAGCGGCGCGGCGGCGATCTCTCCGGCGGTCAGCAGCAGCAGCTGGCGATTGGTCGCGCGCTGGCCAGTCGGCCGCAACTGCTGATCCTCGACGAGCCGACGGAAGGTATCCAGCCATCGGTCATCAAAGAGATTGGCGAAGTGATCCGCCAGCTGGCGAACCGTGGCGATATGGCTATTCTGCTGGTCGAGCAGTTCTATGACTTTGCCGCGGCGCTGGCCGATCGCTATCTGGTGATGTCGCGGGGAACGATTATTCAGCAGGGTAACGGGGCGGAGATGGAAGCCGAAGGGGTACGCGGCATGGTGACAATTTAACGCGCTGCGTTTCTCAGGGCTTTGCCGTCTTGCGGCAAGGCCCGAGCGCCAGTGACTGGCTTCGTCCCATAATGAACAGACCTCTGTTCGTCTTTTATTCTGCAACAAGAATAAAATCCAGCATATTTCATTGTCAGTTGTTCAGTCTGCTTATCTATCTGCTATTTATCAGCCGACGCCGCTAATGACGGCGCTGTTATTGCGCCGTGTTTGGGGTTAATTGCAGCGATCTGGATGCTAATTCCCTGGTGTAAATTTAGGAGTTTTCCTTATTTTAATTATTTGTTATTTATATGTGTGGCCGGCATCGATATCCGCCATATATTGTAAGCGATAAAACACTTCTTCATTGGCTCAAAGGCAGTTTAAGCTGCAAATTTAATGGCGAAACTAGCGCTAAATACTAAATGTTGATTTTTATCGAATGTAATGGTTGTTGAGTTGTTTTTTTATTATGAAATAGCCCGCTAAAAATAAACCCTGTCTGCTGCCGCGTCAGGGTAATAAATACCGTCAAATAATGCCTGATTTATAAGCAATTAGTCCGCTTTTTTGAGGCTGTTTTTTCTTCAAATGATCGGTCAAAACGATCGTTATATGTTAAGTGATAGCTTTGAGCTATTAACCAGAATGAAATCGATCGATTATAAATATTAGCTGGCCGCAGAATTATCAGGCTATTCTGCTGCTGCCCGGGAAATATCAGCACCGAAGGATGGATTCTTTTTGTGAATATATTCCGGGAGATCTATAAATTTAAATATTGAATGATGGTTAATAAGGGAACTAATAATGCTAAACCGTGTTTATGATAAATATCTGGCTGCCTATAGCTGTGTTGCTGGATGCATTTATGATTTCAAAAACAATGAAAAAGGCGTCACCGCCGTTGAGTACGCGATTGTCATCGCAGGCGTGGCCGCCGTTGTTGCCGTTGTTTTCGGTTCGGGCGGAACCGTAGAGAATATGTTGACCGGGATTTTTGACAATATCAAAACTAAGGTTGATACCTCTATGCAACTTGGCGGTGGCGGTACCCCTGCGCCATAAGCCTTTTCACGTTCATTAGTGGTTTTAATACGGGCATAGCAGGACGCAATGCTCGTATTTGTCAATTTCAGATACATGGATACTGTCAACGCAAAGTGGAAAACAATGAATATGAAAAGAGGCGGTCTGCTGGTTTATGTGGTGATGATCGTTGTCGGTATTCTGGGGCTGTTTTTCTATTTTAATCAATCCCGCACGGCTGCCCCTTTGCAGGCCAGCCAGCCAGAAAAAAAACCGCAGCAGACGATAAGCGTGGTGGTAGCCACCCGTGATTTAGACGCCAGAACGATACTACGGGCCGGGGACTTTCAGATTAAAACCGTTACGGTTGATGTCGGCAGTACCGATGCGCAGTTTAATCTCGTCGGTAAAAACCTGGATAACTGGGCGTTAAAAAGCGCGGTGCCGGCGAATTCATGGATTTTGCCGGGTTTAATGGTGGCGCCGGGCAGCGATGAATACCTGACCCTGTTTTTACGGCCGGGGAATATTCTCTATACCTTTGAGCTAAACAAGTCAGACAACTATTTATTAAATAACATCAAAGCCGGGCAGGGCGTGGATATTTATCTCTCCTATCGTCGGATATACCCCAAACATGAAGATACGCTGGAAGTCGGCGCCGAACAGTCCCGTGAGAAAAATCAGCTTTATAACCGCCTGAAACCGCTGATGGGCAATAAGCGGGTACTGGCGATTCGCCCGGCAAAAACGGTGGTCAATAACGGCGTCAACGTGGTGGAAAAGGGTAGCCAGCTGGTGGTGGAGCTGCAGGATCGCGAGGTCAAAATGCTGAAGGGGCTGGGCGGCGAGCTGGCGAATATTCTCCTGTTTCCGGCCACCACCTCTCCGGAAGGGAAATCGACCATTGCGCTGCCTTCGGCTGAGGCGGCATGGCCGGTCAGCGACGACGTGATTTTTAATCTACCTCCCGTTCCAGCAAAGCTCGCCTCAGAAATTAACGAGCTTCGAGGCTAAATCGCCGCCTGACCTCAGGTGGCTTATAACACCATGGAACCCCGGATACAGGGATATTTTAAAAGATGACTCAACGTTTGTTCTGCATTAAAAGGCTGTTTGTGCTGCTGGTGCTTTGCGTGTTTTCTCTGGGGGCCAGGGCGGAGGTCGTTAATCTCAAACCCGGGCAATCGAAAACGCTGCGCTTCGCTAGCGCCGTTAATACGGTGTTTGTGTCAGACCCGGCCGTTGCCGATTACAAAATCGTCAACGATAAAAATATCGTGCTGTATGCCCGCAAGCTGGGTAGCACTGAGCTGGTGGTCTATGGCCCGCAGGCGAAAATCCTGATGAATCTCAGCGTGGATGTCGACCCTTTTCTGAGCGACATTCGCCAGCGCGTGGCGCGTGAATACCCCGGCAGTACGGTGGAGGTGAAACGCTTCCAGAATGCCGATAAAGCCACGTGGATCCTGAGCGGCACGGTGCCCGATGAAGAGAGCCGTGACGGGGTCTATCAGCTGGTCGGCAGTCTGGTGGGCTCCGGCGATGGCGGCAGTAAAAGTAACGGCAGCAACACCAGCAGTGAAAACACCCGTTTTGCGATCGCCAAAGTCTATGACAACGTCATTAACCGCTTACAGCTCCCGTCCTCGAACCAGGTCAACGTTAAACTGACCGTGGTGGAGGTAAGCAAAGAGTTTACCGACAACCTGGGCATTGAGTGGAGCAGCCTGACGCTGGATAGCATTATCAACGGCGGCAGCAGCGTGAACAGCCCCGGCATGTTTAATTTACTCGGTTTTCGCCGTGGGTTTGATGCCGGAAATATCAGCACCCTGATTAACGCCATCAAAAATGACTCGATTGCCCGGGTGCTGGCCCAGCCTAATCTCACCGTACTTTCCGGAGAGTCCGCCAGTTTCCTGGTAGGCGGCGAAATTCCGATTATGGTGAAAGACCAGGACTCGGTCACCGTGCAGTATAAAGAGTACGGTATTCGCCTGAATATCACCGCCAAGGTGGAAAAACGCCAGAAGATACGCCTGTTTGTCTCCAATGAATTAAGCAGCGTCACCGGTTCGTATGCCTATAACGACTACCAGATCCCGACCATGCGTACCCGGCGCTCCAGCTCAACCATCGAGCTGGCGGATGGCGACAGCTTTGTTATCGGCGGATTATTAAGCGAGGCCGATAAGGAGTCGCTCACCAAAGTGCCGTTTATTGGCGATATTCCGGTGCTGGGGGCATTGGCCCGTAGCTCGATGACCGAAAGAAGCAAAAGCGAACTGGTGGTATTCGCCACGGTGAATCTGGTGAAACCGCAGGCCGAAGCGGCGGCCCGCAAGATGTCGCTTCCATCCTTTCGCCGCAGCTCGGTTGAGAAGCTGTTCTTTAACGTCGGCGTTGACCAGAAAATGCGCGAAGAGCGTTTAAATAGTGATGCCGGACGCTTTCTTGAACAGGGCGGCTTTGCCCGCTAACGACCTCGCATCATTGACATATTTCTGGAGTGAAAGATGAAGTTGTTTTCGGATTCTAAAAAGAAAAGCGAGCCGGAAGTCGCGCAGAAGGCGAAAAAGGGGGGCGCGCAGTCGATAATTATTATCTCCCCTGATAAAGAGATACTTTCTGACATTAGCAGTTTGTTATTAATTAATAACTTTAATAACGTTATTGGTCACCCGCTTGATTTTTTTGCCTTGCAGGATGACAGCATTTTGCGCGGCGCCGCGACGGTAATTATTGATATCGGCAACTGTAATGATGTCACCTTAATCTGTGAAACGGCCACATTGCTGATTCCCGCCAGCGCGCGTCAGGTCTTTCTCGGTCGCAATGACTCAATAGCTTTCGCCCAGGCGCTGATGAGCGCCGGCGTCTGCTATCTGCATATTCAGTCCCAGCTGGCGCAGCTGGCCGGGCAGCTCCAGCAGCCTGACAGCGCCCTGGCGACGCGCAGCATGATGAAAATCAGTCTGCTGGGCTGCAAAGGCGGCGTGGGTACCACAACCGTGGCCTGGCAGCTGTTTCAGGCCATCGGTATGCAGACCTCGATCCCCTCGCTGCTGGTGCAGGGCGCCAGCGGCAGCCGGGATCTTGATTTAATGACCTCCCGTACTCTGCCCAGAGACGGGGCGATTACGCCGATGGGGCCTCAGCAGTCCGCGCGCATAGAGCCCCTGGATGCGGCCTGGACCTATGACGATAGCCACTTCAATGCGTTCAATCTGGTGATGTTCGATCACGGCGTCTATGCCCAACCCTACGAGCATCTTGAGACCGTCTTTACGCAATCCAGCACCTTGATTCTGGTGATTAACCGCGATCTGAGCGCCCTGCGGGTGGCTAAGTATTTGCTGGATGAGAAGCAGCGCGTTGACCTGTCGCGCGGCGGCAAAGAGCTGCGGGTCTTCATCTGCCTCAATGAGAATCACCCTGCGCACGGCGATGAGCTGCGCAATGACGATATTGAGGAGTACCTGGGTTACCCGCTGGCGGTGATTAACCCGTGGAACGTTAAGCAAAACCAACCGTTGTCGGCAACACCGCTGTGGCGTTTTGCCGCCCAAAGCCTGCTGGGTAAATCTGAGCAGGAGACGGCAAAGAGAAGATTATTTCCATCGTTTTTCTCATTACGCCCCGACCGTAAGTCGTAGCGGATTTCGTCACGCGGCGGGAACATAACTTTTAAGGATGACGACAGCGATGGATACGGAGAGCTTTGAATCCCTGCTCTATTTTCGTGAGCTGGTGCTGAAGAGCGTTGATTTAGAACGGGTTGATGCGTTGCGTCACGATCGCGATGCGCTGTTTCGGGAAATCAGCGAGGTGATCACGCGGCAGGTGAACAGCAGCGGCAGATATTTATCCTCCCGCGCCAGTCACGATCTGTGCGAGCTGGTTACCGATGAGATAACCGGCTACGGCCCGCTACGGGAATTAATGGAAGACGACACCATCAGCGATATTTTGGTGAACGGCCCGGATCGCATTTTTGTTGAGCGTTTCGGCAAACTTGAACAGGTCGATAAACGCTTCCTCAACGACGTTCAGCTCACCGATATCGCCAGACGGCTGGTTTCGCGAGTGGGGCGCCGGGTCGATGATTCCCAGCCGCTGGTGGACGCAAGGATGCCGGACGGCAGCCGCCTCAACGTGGTGATTTCACCGGTGGCGCTGGATGGCGCGTCGATCTCCATCCGTAAGTTTGGCAAGGGTAAGAAATCACTGGCCGACCTGGTGGAGTACGGCAGCATGAATGAAATGATGGCCAATTTTCTGGTCATCGCCAGCCGCTGTCGGGTCAACATTATTGTCTCCGGGGGGGACGGGCTCGGGGAAAACCACGCTGCTTAACGCGATGTCGCAATACATCAATGAAGATGAGCGGGTACTTACCCTGGAAGATGCCGCCGAACTGCGGTTACAGCGGCCGCACGTGGTTCGCCTGGAGACGCGAATGGCCGGGTCGGAAAACCAGGGAGTGGTGAATATGCGCCATCTGGTGGTCAACGCGCTGCGTATGCGTCCCGACAGGATAATCGTCGGCGAGTGTCGTGGCGAGGAGGCTTTTGAGATGCTGCAGGCCATGAACACCGGCCATGATGGTTCAATGTCGACGCTGCATGCCAACTCGCCGCGCGACGCGCTGGCGCGTCTGGAGAGCATGATCATGATGTCCAGCGCGTCGCTGCCGTTGGCGGCCATACGCCGCAACATCGCCTCGGCGGTCAACATCATCGTGCAGGTGTCGCGCCTGCCGGACGGCTCGCGCAAGGTGATCAACATCGCCGAAGTGATGGGCATGGAAGGAGACAACATTATTCTGCAGGACATCTTTAGCTTCGGCGCCGAAGCGGATCGCAATGAGTACGGCAAGATTCAGGGGACGTTTACCTGTTTTGGGCTGCTCCAGCGTTCGGCGGTGTACCGCCAGGCGCTGGTGCACGGCCTGCTTGAACCTTTAAAACAACTGTTCGGGAACCGGATGCCATGATGATGATCATTTTTAGCTTTCTGCTGCTGGCAGGCTGCATTCAGTTGGGGCTGTGGTATCGCCAGCAGAAGCGCATGCGGCGTTTACAGCAGGCGGAAGCCGCCCGTAACCGGGTGGAGCTGACAAGGCGACTGCTGCGTAATCCGCTGGGCGGGTGGTTATCACGCTTGATGGACACTATGCGTCTTCATTTACTGGGCAAGCAGCGCGCTACCGTCTTGCGCCACGGGCTGATCCTGCTGCTGGTCCAGGCCGCAAGCTTCTACGTAAACCAGAATTACCTGAACCTGAGTCCGCTGATTATCCATCCCGCATGCTTTGTGCTGACCCTCTACGGCCTGTATCTCAACAGTAAGAAAAAGATGCGTCTGGAATTTGATGCTCAGTTTTCGGAAGCGCTGAATATTATTAACAGCTCGATCCGCGCCGGTAACTCGGTTATTCAGGGGATTGAGCAGTGCGGGCAAAAGATTGACGGTGTGCTGGGCGATGAATTCAGACAGATATCGCAGCGCCTGGAAATCGGTGAAGATGCGGAAAGCGTATTTTTGGCCTCGTGGCGACGCCTGCCGTTTAGTGAATACTACTTTTTCATCATTACCGTACAGCTCAACATGAAAGGCGGGGGGCAGGTCAAAGAGGTGATGTCGCGTCTGGGAACGCTTATCTCCAACGCCCGGGTACTGGAGAAGAAAAAATACGCCATGACATCGGAAGTCCGCATGTCGATTAAGATACTGACGGCTATCCCCATTTTTTTCTTCTTCTTTCTGAAATTTCAGTCACCGGCCAATTTTGACATTTTGCTGCACCATCCGACGGGCCAGATGATGCTCTATTACGCTATTTGCAGCATTCTGCTGGGGCTGCTGATTGTCTGGATGATGATGAATAAAATATAGGTGGCATATGTTTTATATTCTTGCGCTAATCCTGCTGGTCTCCGGCGCCGGGGGATTAACCCGGATCTGGTTATTGAAGCGACGTCGGCAGCGTATTTATCACCTGCTGGAGCAGAGTAGCAAGCAGTACGCTTTTATCCCACAGGATAATACAACGCCGGTTGAGCGAATCATGAGGAAAACCAGTCGACTGGTCTCGTGGACCGCGATGCTGGATAAAAACATTGTCGCTAAAACGTTAACCGTCGTTATCGCGACGCTACTGCTGGTATTCGTGGATGCGGCCGGGATTTATACATTTTCCCGTGAGATGTTATTTCTTTGCGTACTGGCCTGCGTGGTGGTGGTTATTCTGTTACCGAATCTGGTAAAGGAAATGACCATAAAAAAACACATGAAAAGGATTTCTGACGACCTGCCATTCGTTATCGATATGCTGGCAGTCTGCGTGCAATCCGGGATGACCATTGAAAAAGCGTTGCGTTATATCGCCGACAATACCTATGCCATTAATCCCAATATCGCCACGCTGTTCGACAGGGCGATGCTCAAAACAGAGGTGAACGGGATTAACGCCGCGCTGGAACAACTCTATGAAGAGGTTCCGGGGACAGAAGTCAGAATGCTGTGTTCGACCTTGCAGCAAAGTATTAAATATGGCTCGTCAATATATCAGGTGTTGATCGACCTTTCTAAAGAGATGCGCGAACTGCAGCTGCTGAATACCGAAGAGAAGGTGGCCAGCCTGTCAGCAAAAATGACGTTGCCGATGATCGCTTTCATTATGTTTCCGCTGTTGGTCATCGTCGCGGGGCCGGGTTTTATAGGGATGGTGTCAATGTGGTCAAAATAATCTCTCTTACGGCGTTTCTCGCGCTGCTGGCGTTGGGCGGCTGCCAGAGCCAAACCGGCGGCGGTGAACTCAATGATAGTCAGCGTGAATATATTCTCAGTAAGGTCAATAACTATAACGGCTTGATCAAGCTCTACCGTGAAAAGCTCAGCCGTAAAGAGGATAAGGATACCCGCTACCAGCTGGCGGAATACTACTATCTGGCGGAGGATTTCGACTCTTCCCGCCAGTATCTGCAGCCGCTCATCGCCAACAATCCCGATGAACGGGCATTATTACTGGCAAGTAAAAACCTGATGGAGCTCGGCAATTATAGCGAAGCGCAGGCGATGGTTGCCGGCGTGCTCAGGCAGAACCCCCAAAGCGGCGAGGCCTGGAATATGCAGGGGATCCTGCTGGCGCAAGATGGCGATTTTACCGGGGCGGCCCGCGCGTTTAATAGCGCGAGGCAGCGCTTTGTCGATGACGATATCGTGATTAATAACCTGGCGATGCTGGCCATTATGCAAAACGATTACGCCACCGCCAGAGACTATCTTTTTTCTCTCTACGGCAGGGGGCATGCGAGCCAGAAAGTGCTGCATAACCTCGTCTACGTGCTGGTCAAGCTCCAGGACTTTAACGGTGCGGAAAGCATCCTGCAGCAGGAAAAGATGGCCGACCGTAGCGACGGGTTGATGGAAGCGCTGGCGAAAGTGAATCCGCGCCCGCGCGTGCGGTCGGCAGCGTTGTCGGCCCCGGCTCCGGTGTCGATAGCGAAAAGCGCGGCGCCAGCGGTGAAATCGGGGGCCCAGACCGGCATCGCACCGCCACCGCTCAAAACGGCGGCCGCTGAACGCACATCGACCTCCACTCAGGATGAAATAACCCGGCTCCTGGATAATCAGCCGACGGCGAAGCCGGCAGGGCTGGTGGAAAAAGCGTCTTTGTCGTTAACCAGCGGTCTGAAAGACGTTTCTGCGGTTCGCTCCGGACGCCACCCCGGATATTTCCGCATGACGCTGGAGTCGCAGCATGCGATTAATTTCCGCGAACTTCCCAGCGCGGATAAAAATAAGCGTATTTTTGAATTACAGAATGTCAGACTAGGGCAGGCGTTGCTGCGTGCGGCTGACGATATTCCCAGAGAATACCCCAATATCAATAAATTGACGTTTTATCAGAATCAAACGGATGCTGTTTTAATTGAGTTTGAATTTACCCACTCACTGGCAAAAACGAAGGTATTCCGCCTCGCTGCGGGTAAGGTTCCAGGGGAACGACTGGTGTTTGATATTTATTACGGCTGAACCGCCGGGTCTGTTTTTATACGGAAATAAACATTATGAAAATTTATGAATACAACGATCTGCTGGTGCAGGTGCCGGCGGGCGTCACGCATCTGATGATCGGCGCAGATGGCGTATTACGCGGCTATCGCAACAGGCCGGATATGTCATTGCCCCGGCCCTGGGAAACGACGGAAAGTATTATTCCTGGCGTGCTGAACTGGGAAAAATCACACGCTGAGATTGCCGCGCTGCGGGAATATTCGCCCATTATTATTCACGAGTTTGCGGTGCCGGGAACCGAACGTTTCCGCGTCGGCGATAAATACACGCTGCATGCGACCATCAATGAAGAACTCTGTTTGACCTCCGAGGTTCATGCGGTCGTCAGCTGCTATACGCCGGGCATGAAGCCCTGGTGCCAGATATTAAAACTGAAGGTCGAAGGACTCTCTATCGATAATATTCTGCTGGCAAATGTTAAAGAAGTTCTTCATGACTTAAAAGTCACTGATTAATCACAACAGAATGAATTTACAGGAGAAAATAATGGCTGAAATGGAAAAGTTACTGGATGGACTGGTTAACCTTGATGGCGCGCTGGGGGCGGCGCTGGTCGATGCCCGTAATGGCATGCTGTTACACGGCGTGGGCTCTGCCGGTCTGGATATTGAAATTGCCGCCGCGGCCATTACTGACGTTCTGCGCGCCAATATCAAGATGCTGAAATTAATGGCGACCGGAGATGAAGTGGAAGACATCCTGATTACGCTGGGCAAACAGTACCACATACTCCGACCGGTGAGGGCTGTGGATGGGGTATTCGTGTATACCATTCTCGATCGCCGCAATGGAAATCTGGCGCTGGCCAGACGCAAAGTGACGGACGTTGAAGAGGCCATCGTCATTTTATAAGTAACCCCGCCCGCGTAGCGCGGGCGGAGGACATAAGGTTCGGGATGATGAAAGACTATAAGGTGATCCTGGTAGGACGCAGCGGCTCGGGTAAGACCACGGCTATCCGTAGCGTCAGTGAAATCAACGTCGTGTCAACGGACGTGCTGGCATCGGACCGCGGCGACGCAGAGAAAGACACCACCACCGTCGGTTTTGACTACGGCGAGCTGACTATTCCTGGCGGGCAAAACCGGATGCGGCTTTACGGCACTCCGGGGCAGGAGCGCTTCACGTTTATGCGCGATATCCTGGAACGCGGCAGCGTCGGTATTCTGCTGCTGGCCGATAATCACCGGCCAGATCCGCTGGCAGAGACTCGCAGTTGGCTGCGGGCGCTGAAAACCGGCCCGTTGGCGGGAAATGCGATCGTGCTGCTGGGCATCGTTAAGTGCGATTTGTCCCCCTTACCTGATCTTGAACAATACCAGCGCTTGCTGCGGGAGGAGGGGCTAACTCTTCCCGTCGCGACGCTGGATGCACGCAGCCCGGAAAGGGTCTTATTTCTGCTGAAGGTGCTGTTTTGCCAGCTTGAGCGTGCCAGAAATGAAGAGGTTTATTCCTGATGACAAGCATACTTCCGTTTGCGATTGAAGATGCCGGTACCCTGTCGACTGAACTCAGTCAGCAGATTCAGCAACTGCTGCTGGAGTTTGCCCAGAATTATCCCGTGATGGGGGAGCTGCTGGTGGCGACCGCCGATGGTTATGAGGTCGCGGCCGTTCTCAAAGAAGAGGACCCCGGGCGGTTACATAAAATCGCGGCGATGACCAGCTCTCTGCTGGGGGTTGGCGCCGCGATGCTAAATGAAATCGCGGCCGGAGAGCAGAAAGCCATCACCGTCGAGGGCGAGAGGGACAATATCCTGCTCTGGCAGGTCGCTACGCAGCGTTTTCCGCTATGTCTGACCGTCGTGGCCTCCGCACAGGAGCCCCTCGGGCAACTGTTCTGGCTGCTGCGCCAGTTGGCGGCGGCCATTGCTGAGATTTGTCATGCGCAGCCCGATCTGCCGCCGCCACAGGAATATTATTATGAATGATCCGTTAACGATGTCCTTTGCCGTCAGATTATGCTCGGCAGACATGAGCTGTGGTTTTATTTCCGTGTCGCCGGTCCTGGATAACCGGGCAGAATTAATTCAGCAGCGTCTGAACTGGTATCACCAGTGGCTACATTCGCTGTGTAGCCATTTGCAGAAAGAGACGCCGATCCCGCAAGATATTTTCTCGCTTCTGCTGCTGCAGGCGGTTGAATTAACGGCTGCCGATATGCTTAGCGATGCCATTGCGCTGGCTCCGGTGCTTTACGATCGCGACAGCAGAATCATCGAGAGCGTGACCAGCTATTTTTCCTGGCTCCAGGCATGTACGCTGCCGGACCCTGAAAATAATGAACTGACGCAGCCAGAGAATCTCTCGCCTGAATAAACACGGTTCTTTTTAACACCGCATTTTTATGATGCGTGGAGAATAAGGGATTATTGTGAATATCGCATGGCTATTGACTGCCGGTATCAGCGGAGTGCTTATCTATATTTGCTATATGGATATCCGCTGGCGGCGGATACCTAACCGCGCCACGCTGCTGATACTGCTGCTCTCCAGTCTCGCAGGATTTACGCATATGCCTTATCCGGCGTTCATTCTCCCCGGCATACTGCTGGCGCTGGGTTTTATCGCCGTGATGGCGAAGCTGATGGGCGCCGGGGATATTAAGCTGGTGTGCGCGCTGGCGGTGGCGTTGTCAGTACCGGAGACCGGCAATTTTTTGCTGCTGACGGCCATCGCGGGTATTCCCGTCGCCATTGTCAGCCTGCTCTGTTTTTATTTCTTCGCCCGCGAGGAACGCGCGACGGTGCCATATGCGCTGGCCATCAGCTGCGGGTACTGGCTACAGCTGTGGATATAACCATTGGTGAATGTATGTTTAAAAAGATAAAAAACGGTCTGCGGCATTATTTATACGCTGAACATGGTGTTGCTGCTATGGAATTTTCCATGGTGTTTATTCCTTTTATTATTTCGATACTTTTTATTGCCGAGATGTGCCGGGTGGTCTTTATTTCCTCGGCGCTCGATCTGATTATCGCCGAGTCGGGCCATATAGCGGCGATCACCAGAGTGCCAGACAATTATCAGCAATATTTTAATGCCGAAATCAATAAGCGCATGGCCGACTGGCCGCTCATTTCCCGTGAAGTACATGTCCAGATTTCGGTTAGCTGGTGTGACAGTATTTCCGCGGTGATTAACCACACTTGCACCACCACGGATGCGCATAATAAGCCGCTGGCATTTTATAAAGTGACCACTGATTATCAGCCGCTGTTTTTCTTCTTTCCTTCGCAAAGCGTCATCCAGGAACTAAGCCGCAGGATTTTACTGGTACAGGAATTTCAGCGTGAGGCAGAAAATAATGAATAACACGATGGGCAAGATAAAACGCGCGCTACGCGACGATCGAGGGTCAGTCGCGATTGAGGCCGGTCTGTACTTCGTCGTCTTTTTTGTGCTGTGCGCGCTGCTGGTGGATTTCAGCGCCGTCTTTCTGAATAAAAGTTACCTCGAGCGGGTCACCCATTCGCTGGCCAGCGTGGTACGCGAAAGGTCTGTCTTCTATGGCGAAAGAGAGGAGCTAAGTCAGCAGGAGGTCAGCGATCTCTACGATCTGGCCGGTGTTCTGCTGGAGGAGAGCCGTCTGGCAGGCAGCCGCTATCAACTGGTGGTGGAAGCCGCCTTCTTTCAATCCAGCGGCAGCAAAGCGCAAAAAAACCTGTTGAATACTCAGTCCTTCTCCCGGGGGACCGGGATCTGCCGCAGCCGGGTTGCGATAACCAGCGCGCAGATTGCGGCGCTGTCGCCGTGGGATACGAAAGGGCGCTGGCTGCCGGTTTATCAGGTGACGATGTGTCTGCCGGGCGGCGAGAGTTTATTTAAACGCGCGTTGAATAGCGCCGGAATACAGATCGGCGATATTGCCATCAGCAATGCGGTGATCCCGCGTTAATACCGTTCCTTATGGGCGAGGTGAAAATTATGCGAAGCCGGTTTTTACGGTTTATCGTGCGTCTTTTGCGTCAGGAGTACGGCGCGATAACCGTGATGTTTGCCATTATGTTTCCGCTGATAATGATGTTTTATTCGGTGGCCTATGATGGCGCTAATTTACAAAGCAGTCGCGCCAGGCTGGCAGATGGCCTTAATCAAGGCGTGCTGGCGGTGGCGATTCTCGACAACCGCAACACCACCGCCGCGGATAAGGCGGAGAATATTACGCTGGTGCATAACTACCTTTCCTACTATGTGCCGGATGCGACGATCGCCAAAAACGATCTGGCCGTAGCGGTAGAGGTGAACTACAGCACCACGGAAACCGGCAAACTTGACTCCGTGGACTATACCGCCAGCGGTAAAGCCAGCATGCGGCCAATAATCGGCGCGCAGCAAGAGGTCGGTTTTGACTCCGCGGTGGATATTCGTGCCGACAGCGGCGCGGGAGTGGTCAGAAAAACGTTTGAAGTCGTCAGATTCCCGACTGATTACGCTCTGGTACTGGATTTTTCGGGTTCAATGCAAGAGCTCTCATCAGAGCCGGGGATGACAAGAATTACCTTGCTCCGTAAGGTTGTGACGGATTTCATCAGTGATATATTAAATGATGATTCGGTGAGTAATACGGTAAGCATTATTCCATTCAGTATTGGTGTGCCAGTTATCCTGCCGGGCGAAAATATTGCGGGTGGGGTAAGCGTGGGTTGCTCTTTTGTAGGAAAGTTAAAGCCACAGTATCAAAAAGTCGATCTTGATTTCTGGTATAATAAATTCCACATCAATAATTCTAATACTCCTGCTGAGAAGGCTCAGTCTTATAGTTATGACCGTTCATTATATAGCTATTATCAAGATGTGATTGGTCCGGCTACCGGTAATAGTATGGATAATATGGTTACGAAAGGATGGTGCGTAAAAAATGCGAGTTATGGCAGCAGCGTGGGTAGAGATGTGTACAGCTGTGATGCCGATCCGCGTTCAAGGTTGTTTGATAACTATGATGAGTTTCTTGAATCGCGTGTAGCGGCTCATGATTTAATGCTGAGGGACGGCGCGAATTATGCAATCACGAATAATGAAACCCTGGATTATGAGGGGATGTTTGCCGATGGATATATGTTTTCAGAACAGGCGGTTATCACCTTTAAACATATGATTGGATCGCGGTCGATGCGGCCTTTTGATCTGGATTGTTATTCTGCATTTGACGCAATGGATTTTAGTTTCGAGATGGTCAATCTCCTGAAGGATAAGACAGCAAAACCTAAGTCCTATCTTATAGAGCTAACAAACGATATTAGTGTTATTGATGAGTTTAATAACATGAGGATTGTTAATGGCTCACCCACTCATGTGACCTCTGGCCTGCTACGATCCCTACCGGTAGTTGCCAAAGGCACCAATCCCAGAAAAGCAATTATCGTGATATCCGATGGTATTGATTCCGGCAGCACGACCAGTGGACCCTATGCGATGACCGAGCGGCTATTTAAAACGTACGATCTTTGCCGGCGAGTCAGGGAGGGACTACTCCGTTACCCGCAGGGAACCCCGACTCAGGTGGCCGATATCTTTTTTATTTTTACGGTTAATAATTCGGAAACTACCAATGCCCTTAATTTGTGGCGCAATTATTGTGCCGGTGACAACGTGTTCCTTGCCACCAACTATCAGGACATTATTAACGTCCTGACGGGGATTGCTAAAAAATCCTCGGTGAAATTTATCAATAAAAATGAGCCGGAATAACCCCCGCGAGACAGGAGGTCAGAGTGTTGGATTTGGCTGTTTTGGCTAATCAGTGCGCGCCAGACGTCGCTCCCCAGGTGTTGGAACGTTTAATGAAAGTGGAATCGTCGTTTAATCCTTATGCCATTGGCGTGGTGGGCGGGCGGCTGGCGCGTCAGCCGCGCCATAAGGAAGAAGCTGTCGCTACCGCGCAGTATCTGGCACAGGCAGGCTGGAATTTTTCGCTAGGGCTGGGTCAGGTGAACCGGCACAATCTCGACAAATACGGACTGGATTATGAAACCGTCTTCGATCCTTGTCATAACGCCCGCGCCGCTGCCGGTATTTTTAATGAATGCCTGCGCCGCGCGTCGGTCAAGTTTTCCCCGCAACAGGCGCAGCTGGCGGCGTTTTCCTGCTACTACAGCGGCAACTTCCGCCGCGGCTTTCTCCCTGAAGGCCAGGCGCAGACCAGCTACGTTGAGCGGATCATGGCGGTAAAGCCGACGCTTACGGCAGGCGGCGCGGTCCCTATTGCGGTGATTCCCGACGGTCAATCTCGCCCAACGGCAAAAGTCCCCAGCGCAAAAGAAAACCGGCCAACGTCGCCCGGCGCGAAGCTATCTCAGATAGCCGGCGCATCATCGCCCCGAGGCGTGAAAGCTCTGCGGGGTGACTAGCCGGGGTCTGCCTGCGTAGCCATCCGTAGCCATTCGTAGCCCCGCTTAGCGTCAGCGCAAGCGGGGGGACGACAGCGGGGGGCAAATCTATTTGCGCAGCAGCCGCTGCAACCGCGTCTGACGCCAGTTGCGGATCCATTCGCCGAAAACAAACAAGCGCAAGCCTCTCACCAGCAGCAATGCCCCCCAGATCCCGGCGACCCACGCAGACCAGTAGTGGCCCGGAGAGGTAAACCGGTTGAGTAAAACCAGCAACACGCACACCACCACGGCGGTCGACAAGGAGCGGAAAAAGCGACTCTCCTGATGCACGCGCGCTTTTGCCTCTTCGATACGTAAATCGAGAGACTGCTCGTGGCCTGCCGGGGCGTCACCGGTTATTTCGCCCACGTTCACTTCAAAAACTGCGGCAAGGGCGCTCAGGGTTTCCAGCCCCGGGCGATCGCCGTTCTCAATGCGCTGAATGGTCCGCACGCTGAGGCCGGCAAGTTCGGCCAACTGCTCCTGGGACCAGGCGCGCTGCAGACGTAATTGTTTAACCTGATTACAGCTGTTCATCATATTTATCTCCGGGTGAAAACCTGAGATGGAGTGTGGTTCCGGGCACTGTCGGGCACCACGATCCGCAGCCGACAGTTACACGACATTAACCCGACAGCCGCATGACGCCTGGGTTCAGGCGCTGACGATCGAACAGCCATTGCGCCACGGGCGAACTTTCATTCCGCGCAAGATCATCAGCCAGGCAACGATAATCGCGAGCATCAGCACCACAAACAGCGACCAGTGCGGCATATGGGTCAGGATAGATCCGCTAATCATCGGGTTGAAGGCGGCGCCCAGCCAGCCCAGCGACTGGGCGGAAAAGTAGCTCGCCTTCATGCCGGCGGGGGCGATGTTATCAATCAGCATATACTCGCCCGGCGCGTAGATAACCTCGCCAAGGGTAAACACGGCGGCAGATATCCCCCATAGCAGCAGGCTGTTGCCGGAAAGAATAAATCCCCCCAGCCCGAGGACGAAACAGACCGTCCCAAAAGTCATCAGCGGACGAATATTGCTGGCGCTCAACCGACGGCCGACAGCGTACTGTAGCGCCACCACCACGGCGGCGTTAACCGGGAGCACCACCGCCACCACCTTTTCGGCGAAATCGCTATCGCCGACCACCAGCACATACTGCGCAATACAGGAGGCGAATGAACCGCCGACGAACGAGGCCAGCAGGGCGGAAAGCGTAAACCACATCAGCGCCCGGTCACGCAGCAGCACTGAAGGCGACCAGCGGGTGGCGTTCTCCTGGGCAACCGCCGCAGGGGAACGCTGAACGAAGAGCTGAATAGCCACCAGCGGCAGCGCGGCGCAGGCCGCCGCCAGCCAGAAAGGCAGGTTGATGCTGTGCATCACCAGCAGTGTGCCGATGGGCGGGCCGACGGTCCAGCCGATATTCAGAAAGGTATAGTTGAGGGAGAAGATCCGCGCCTTCTTTTCCGGCGCCAGAACCTCGGCAAACCAGGCTTTCAGCACGGTAGAGAAGACGGAATAGGCGCAGTTGATCAGGGCAAAGAACACCACCACCAGCGTCACGCTATTGACCAGCGGAATGGCGATGAAGCCGCAGATAAAGGCCAGCACGGCGATAATCATATAGCGTTTTTTATCAAACTTATCGGCCAGAATGCCAAACCCCATGCTAAAGACGACGCCGACGGTGAGGGCGATGGAGAGCGCATAGCCAATGTTATCCACCTCAAGCTGGTACTGACGGGTGAGGAAGATTGTCATAAAGGGCAGCGTTGCGCCACGGCCGATAGTCAACAGCAGCGAGGACGCCAGCAACGCGATGGTCGAGCGTCTGATGGTCGGTGTCATATTCTTTGCCTGATGAAATGTTTTTTAGCGTGTTCTGCTCAGAAATATCATTCTATCAGGAGCTTGTATAGCGCAACCCCGTGCTATCGCGTGCTTTCACACCCTGCCAAAAATAATGATCTATCCGCCGGGCGCTTTTTTGGGTACTTTGATTTTGTTCACAAAAATTCTTATAACAACAGAGGCAGGGTATGACACGTAAAGACGGGCTGCTGGCGCTGCTGGTGGTGGTAGTGTGGGGACTGAATTTTGTGGTGATTAAGGTCGGGCTTCACAATATGCCGCCGCTGATGCTGGCGGGGCTGCGCTTCTTACTGGTGGCTTTCCCGGCGCTGCTGTTTGTTGCCCGTCCTGAAATCCCGCTGCGTCTGCTGCTCGGCTATGGCCTGACCATCAGCTTTGGTCAGTTTGCCTTTTTATTCTGCGCAATTAATCTTGGGATGCCCGCCGGCCTGGCCTCTTTGGTGCTTCAGGCTCAGGCGTTCTTCACCATTATTCTTGGCGCCTTTGCCTTCGGTGAACGCCTGCAGGGAAAACAGCTGGCCGGGATTGCGCTGGCTATTTTTGGCATTCTGGTGCTGGTGGAAGCCAGCCTCGGCGGCCAGCATGTCCCGGTGGTCGGATTTATGCTGACCCTGGCGGCGGCGCTGAGCTGGGCCTGCGGGAATATCTTTAATAAGAAGATCATGTCCCGCGCCGAGAAGCCGCAGATTATGTCGCTGGTGGTGTGGAGCGCGTTGATTCCCGTGCTGCCGTTTATGCTGGCGTCATGGGCTATCGATGGCCCGCAGGCGATGGCGGCGAGCCTGATTCATATTGATATGCTGACCGTATTTTCGCTGCTGTATCTGGCGTTCGTTGCCACGATTGTCGGCTATGGCATCTGGGGATCGCTGCTCGGGCGCTATGAAACCTGGCGAGTGGCGCCGCTGTCGTTGCTGGTGCCGGTCGTTGGCATGGCCAGCGCCGCGCTGTTGCTCGGCGAAACGCTGAACGGCCTGCAGTTGCTGGGCGCCGTGCTGATTATGGCCGGGCTGTATATCAACGTTTTCGGCCTGCGGGTGTGGCGCACGGGCGCGGTACCGAGATAAGCAAAGCCCTTAGCGGCCTGTTTTTTTGCCGCCGGGCGCGATGTTTGCCGGCCTGGCCTTCAGCGCTTGGCTCTCTGGCTCAACGTCTATGAGTGACCAAAGGAATGTAAATGATTGATGACATCCGCTACCTGATTGTGTTCGCAAAAATTGTCGAGGCGGGCTCAATCTCCGGTGGCGCAGACGCTTTAGGGCTGACGACCGCCACGGCGAGCAGCCATCTGGCGAAACTGGAAAAAAATCTGGGTAGCGCTCTGCTATATAGAAATACGCGAAAACTCTCTCTGACTCACGATGGCGTCGGTTTGCTGGAGACGGCCAAATCTATGCTGGAACTTTATGAGAAGGGGGTGATTGAATTTAAGCAGCGTTCTATATCTACGGCTAATAAGCTGCATATTTCTGTCCCCGCCGTTTTTATTAATAGCGCCTTTACGCGCCACCTCGCGGTTTTCATACAACAATATCCGGATGTGCGCCTGAACATTTCTTATAGCGACACGCGTAAAGATATTATTGGCGAGAGTATTGATGTCGCATTTCGGATTGGGGAACTGCCGGATAGTTCTCTCAAAGCCCGGCATCTGTTTGTCCTGCCCCGGCAACTGGTCGCATCAAAGGGTTTGCTCAGTCATTATAAGCCCATCAACCATCCTGATGACTTATCACATCTGCCCTGGATTGGCCTGACGATGAGGCAGAATAGCCGGGAGTTCAGGCATAAAAATGGCGAGGTGGTGCTAGTCAAGTATACGCCAGCGGTGTGGGTTGATAATGTTGAAGCCGCCTATGCGCTTGCGAAGCAACAAGCTGGACTGGCGGCTCCCCCTCGCTATCTCAGTGAGGGGGATGTCAGGCGTGGAGAAATGCAGGAAGTGCTCCCCGACTGGTCATTAGAACCGCTGAAGGTATATGCAATATGGCCTGCGAATATATCGACCAGCAGCATTGCCTATAAATTGATTAATGACATTTATAATGCTTTTGCGTCTCATCAATTATGAATGATTGAGAAGTGGCAAACAGAGCAGGTAGCCCGCCGTAACGATCAGCGATCCGCCCATCAACAGGTTAAAAGTACGGATGCGTTGTCTGCTTCTGAGCAGTATTGAAACTTTGTCGCCGATAACCGCCCATGAAGCCAGTGAGAGATAGCAGACGACAAAATAAATCATGATAAAGACGGCGACCGTCGTGTTGGTGGTCGGGTCGGAAAATAACGCCGCGCCTGATGCGCAGGCCGTCCAGGCCTTCGGGTTAAACCATTGCATTAAAAATCCCTGAATAAAACCCGGCGTTTCGGTTTTTTGCAATGCTAAATCAGGTTGAGATGACGCTATCTTATACCCCAGATACAGTATAAACAGTGCGCCGGCAGCGTTGAGATATTTGAAGAACAGAGGATATTGTTCAATTGCGGCGTACAAGCCAAAACAAACGACGATCAGCAATAAAGTAAAACCGGTGGTCGCGCCTGAGATCAACGGCAATGTTTTTCTGAATCCATGAATCGCCCCCGACGATATAATCAGCATATTTACCGGGCCTGGGGAAAATGACAGGGTGAGGGAAAATATAAACATCGTAAAAATTAAAATCATTCTTTCTCCGCGACTGTTAAACGTGTAATACGCATGGGCACTCTTTTTTATTGCGCAATTTTTTATTACACAATAGCGTTTCTGCTATGCCTACAGGCTACATATAAATATTGATGGGAGTAAGTGGCTTTTCTCTAAAGGTGTATTTGATTAATTCGGTCGCCGTGCGCTATAACGCCGCACGCGATGAAATCTACGTGACCCATCGCAACGATCGCTCGCCATCTGTTTGATGTTAATCCGCTTTACACCACCGCTTACAGGCAGAAGGCGATGCTGGAAGGACGACGCTATCATTTCGGCGGACACGTGGAGTTCTGAAATCATACAGGGGCCGAATGGCCCCTGCGATAGCCGGCAGAAAAGACCGGTTATAGTTTGAAGTCGATAACGGCATTGCTGAATGTCTGATAGGTTTTTTCATCCGGCGCTGGCGGGATTTTGGCTCCTTTCAGCGCGGACACTATCTGTGCACACAACGCCGGGTCGCCGTTCTCGACGGTGGCGTTATCCACCGTCCCGTCACGCTGTAGCGCTAAGCGTACGGAGCATCGTTGTCCCTGATACGACTGCGGCTGGTCTATTTTAGCGGAGATAGCCTTCTGAACCTGCGTCAGATAGCGTGCGACGTTGGCCTGCGGTGAAGTATCTGAACCCATCGGATAATCGCGAAACATCTTATCCACTTCTGCCGATAATTTAGCGTTTTCAGCGCTATCCGGCGCAGAAGGGGGGGCCGAGCAGGCGGAAAGGAGTAAAGAGAGGAGACAAACGCGTACGGGGCTGAGTCTTAAGGGCATAGTCATGCCTCCTTGCTGGTGAGGGTACATTCCGGGTGCGAGGCCGTTATCCTCTGATCTTTCGCGATTATATTCAAACGCTAATCGCTGACAACCCCGCAGAGCTTTGGCCGCAGGGCGTCAGCTATAAGTGACGTTGTCACTATTTCTTCGCATTCTCAGCAGGTCATTTACGCCATCCAGTCGCGGATAAGGTCTCCGTATAGCTGTTCAGCCTCCTGCAGTCGGCTGAGCAGGCAGTATTCGTCGGTTTGATGAGCCATAGAGGGCTCGCCGGGGCCGAGAATAATACAGGGCGGATTACCCAGCGCCGGTAGCAGCAGCGAGGCATCGGTAAAGTAGGGCACCACGCGCGGTTCGAGCGGCCGATCGTGCAGCGGCTGGCAGCGCTGATAAACCTGCTTTATCCATGCGTGATCCGCTTCGCTCAATACCGCGGGCAGATCGACCAGCGTCGATATCGTGACGTTCTCGCCAAGCAGCGTGGTCAGGCGCTGGCGGATGGTGGCGTGCTGTAAATTGGGCGCGCTACGGATATCGACATCAAAACGCGTGCGGTCCGGCACGGAATTAATATTTAACCCGCCTTCGATCCGACCGACGTTAAGGGTGGGCTGCTTCATCAGCGGATGCGGCGCGCCCGGTGAAAAATGTTGAATCTTACCCAGCGCATCCGCCGCCAGATAGATAGCATTTATCCCCAGTTCAGGCATCGCGCCATGGGCGGTTTTCCCGCGGGTTTCGCAGCGTAACCACAGCGCGCCTTTATGGCCGATAACCGGGTAATTGGCGGTAGGCTCGCCGACGATCAGCGCGCCCGTTTCCGGCAGGGAAGCGGATTCAATCAACGCCCGTGCGCCGTCGCAGCCGGTCTCTTCCCCGCCGGTAATCAGCAATACCGCGCCGCGCCCGGCCATAATGGCTTCCCGGTGCTCAACGCAGGCAACGGCAAATGCCGCCACCGCCGCTTTCATATCGCTGGATCCGCGGCCGTAAAGACGCCCGTCCTCTATCTGCGAGCCGAAAGGATCGTATTGCCACTGCGCATTACCGAGCGGCACGGTATCCAGATGGCCGGTAAAGACCAGCGGTTTACCGGCCGTCGCCCCGCGCAGCCTGGCTATCAGATTACTGCGCCCCTCGCCGAACGAGGACAGCGAAACCTCAAAGCCGCTATCTGCAAGCCAGCCGGCAAAGAAGCGCATGCAGTCTGCTTCGCTACCCGGCGGATTGATGGTGTTAAAGCCCAGCAGTTGCCGGGCCAGTTCAAGGGTGGTGGTCATCAGCGACGTTCCGTCAGCCAGTCAAGGCAGTTAATCCACAGCTGGCGATAGCCGGGCCAGTTGCTAAACTCTTCCGGCAGCCAGTGCGCCGACATATCGCTGGTCCATACCAGCGAGCGCCCCTGTTGATATTCGCGAACGGCCAGCAGCGGATGGCCGGTACCGGCGATCGTCGCCAGCAGTTTGCCTTGCGGATGCATTTCCACTTCGTTGTAGCCCAGCAGCCACGGCCATTCGCCGGGAATGTCGTTAAACAGGGCGTGAGATTCCGTCACTTCGGCATAGCAACCCTCCGGGGTTTCAATACGATCGTCCCATGCCAGGCAGCGGACCGGCAGAACCTTCTCGACGGCGGTATGGCGATAGCGCGCGCCGCCGTTAATTCCCTGGAAGCTGTAATAGCCGCCAATCATCATCAGCGCGCCGCCAGCGGCAACGTAGTCATGGATAAGCGTCAGACGGTTGGCGGTACGACGGCTTTTCAGCCAGGTATCCGGATGCAGCAGCAGCGTATTGGCGCCGATATCCGAGAGAATAATTGCGTCCCACTGCCGCAGCGCGTCCTGGGTCAGCGGGAAGTCCGTCGCCGCCGCGTGGGCGGGCATGTAGGTAATGGCGTACTGACTGTCCGCAAGCGCGGCGAGGAAATCCGTTGCGCCGGTGTGCCAGGTGGCGGTGGCAAACTGATCGAAGCCTTTAACATGTGTTGATGTGCTGGTCCAGGATTCACCGACCAGTAAGATTTTTTTCTGCATGATATCTTTCCTTTTTATCCGCCAAAGACCCGTTGGGGATTGCCAATCATCAAGGTTTCAAGCTGTTCTCCGCTGACGCCGTGGCGCCGCAGACGAGGAACAAAATGCTTGAGTATGTAGCCGTAACCGTGGCCGCCGTAGCGGGTGAGCATGGTTTTCAGGAAGATGTCCTGCGACAGCAAAATCTGCTGGATATAGCCGTCGTCAATCAGCTCGCGAATGGCGCGGGCGTTCTCCTCGTCGGAGGGCGACTGCGCCGATTCGTCGGCGTAGTAATAGCTCATGCCGATCATGTCGTATTCGAGAAATGCCCCGCGCTGCGCCAGTTCACGCTGGTAGCGCTTATCGGCAAAGCTGGGATTCATATGGCACAGCACGGTATGGCGTAGATCGGCGCCTTCCTGTTCGAGAATATCCAGCACCCGGTGACCGAGCCGCTCCCAGCCCGGCAGATGGACCTCGATCGGCACGCCGGTCGCGGCGCTGGCCCGCCCGGCGGCGCGCAGAGACTTCTCTTCATCCGGCGTAAAGCGGCTTGAGATACCAATTTCGCCGATAAGCCCGGCGAGCACTTCCGGTTTCTCCTCCGCGCCGCCCAGATCGTAAATCAGCCGTTCGGCCAGCTGTTCGACGCTGCTGGTTTTTACCCACTCGGGGTGCGACGGTTCCAGATACAGACCGGTACCCATAATAATGTTCAGGCCGGTCAGACGCGCGATGCGTGCCAGCGCTTTGGGATCGCGGCCAATGCCGATATTGGTCGGATCGACCACCGTCTCCCCGCCAAGGGCGCGATATTTGGTCAGCTCTTCAATCGCTACGTCGACGTCAAACAGCTGGCAGTTATCGCGGCTCATCAGTGGGTTCAGCGACAGTTCGCCGAGGTTTTCCATCGTCACCGGCATTTCGGCAAGATGACGATCGCTACAGCAGCAGGGCGGCACCCATTTGCCGGAGGCATCCAGCAGAATATGCTCGTGCATCAGGGTCACGCCCATTTCGCTAACCGGCAGCGGGCCAAGCACCGTCATGACATAACCGCTGCTGACGCCAAGCGGCAGCGGGGTAGGATGGCGAAAAATTGATCCGTTCATCAGCTATCTATCCTTTTGCCGCCGCGCGCGCGGGGTTGAGAATGCGGGTGTTCAGCCAGATAGCCAGCAGGATAATGGTGCCGGTGGCTATCTGGGTGTAGAACGGCGAAATATGCGACAGGATCAGCCCGTTCTGAATCACCGCAATCGACAGCGCGCCGAGCAGTGTGCCGATAATAGTACCGAAACCGCCAAACAGGCTGGTACTGCCGAGCACAACCGCGGCGATAACCTGTAGCTCAAAGCCTTCGCCCTGGTTAGAGGAACCGCTGCCGAGGCGCGCGGTGATGATCATACCGGCCAGGGCGGCGGCCATTCCGCTGATGATATAGACCTTCATGGTGACCGCTTTGGTGTTGATCCCGCTGCGTCGCGCGCCTTCGGCATTCGCCCCGATAGCCGTCACGTAGCGGCCAAAGCGCATATGGTTGAGAACGATATGCCCGATAACCAGAATCATCACGCCGATCAGCGCGGGCATGGGGATACCGACAACCCAGGCGCGGCCGATAAAGGTAAACAGGCTGTCAGCCGGAACCGGAATCGAGTAGCCCTGGGTGACCAGCAGCGCGATACCGCGAACAACGGCCAGGGTGGCGAGGGTAACGATAAACGCCGGTATGCCTTCATAGGCAATGAAGAAGCCGTTGATGGCGCCCACCAATCCGCCGAGCAGCAGCCCCCCGAGCAGGACCACCGGCCACGACAGCCCCCAGTTGTTCAGGGCGATAGCGGACAACGCGCCGACCAGCGCGAGGGTCGAGCCCACCGACAGATCGATGCCGCCGGTGGTAATCACCAGAGTCATGGCGGTCGCGACGATCAGCAGCGGGGCGCTCTGACGGATGATATTCAGCCAGTTGGTACCGGTGAGAAAATTGCTGGTGATCAGTGAAAATACCACGCAGCAGAAGACAAAAAACAGCGCGATGCTCACCACGCCCGAGTGGTTATGCAGCAGGCGGCGGGGCAGCGAATGCTGGATCATGCGGGAGCTACTTAAGTTCATGATACTCATCCTGTTACCTCAGTGTGCAGCCGCAGAGCGGGCGGTGAATTTTTCGCCCACAATCAGGTTAACGATATCGCTCAGGCTGGTGTCGGCCACCCGCCGGTCGGCGACGTTGGTACCTTCATACATCACCATGATCCGGTCACAGACCAGGAACAGGTCCTGCAGGCGGTGGGTAATCAGAATCACGCTCACGCCGCGTGCGGAAACGCGACGAATCAGTTCCAGAACCGCTTCGACTTCCGCAACGGCCAGCGCGGCGGTGGGCTCGTCCATGATCAGCACTTTCGGGTCAAAAGCCGCCGCGCGGGCGATGGCAATGGCCTGGCGCTGACCGCCGGAAAGATTTCGCACCAGCAGGCGGGTATCGGGAATGGAAATTCCCAGCCCTTTTAGCATCTCCCGGGCATCGGCGTGCATTCTGGCCTCATCGAGAAAGGGGATACCAAGGACCGATTTCATTGGCTCGCGGCCCATAAACAGATTGCCGGCGACGTCAACCGTGTCGCACAGCGACAGATCCTGATACACCATCTCGATATGACAGCGGCGCGAATCGGCCGGATTAGCAAACTGCTGCTGTTCACCATCGATACGAATCGTGCCGCTGGAGGGGATCACCGCGCCGGAGAGCACTTTGGTCAGGGTTGATTTCCCCGCGCCGTTATCGCCGACCAGGCCCAGCACTTCGCCCGGGGCCAGCTCCAGGTTGACTCCGCGCAATGAACGTATCGACCCGTAGGTCTTGGTGATATTGATCATCTCCACCCTTGGCGGGGGGGTTTGTGGCTGCTGCATCTGATAACTCCCATCGCTATTGCCGGGAAAATGTTCGTCATCCTGCGGGAGATACTCCCTCCGACACGGTTCACATTCTAGTAAACCGGTTTACCTGCGGAGCGGAGCACTCACCAATCCAGTCTGACCAAACGCTACGTAAGATATTTGTTCGCCAGTAAGAACATTGCAGCATCCGTGCCAGGGCAGGAGTCACATCGCTGCCCTGTTACTTAACCTTATGGAATAAATAACGTTTCTTGATCCCATCCCGGTAAACCGGTTTACTGATTATAGTGAAGCGCTGGCAAGTCGAACGTTTTTTGCGCCAAAAACGGGCGCTTTTGCGCCATTTTGGGACGTGCTTAACAAATCTTGATCGAGTCGCGGCCAATCCATTCGACCGGCAGACGGGTTTCTGCCGGGATATCTTTGTCGTTGTTCAGCAGGCGCATCATGATGTTTACCGCGGTGCGGCCCAGTTCCCGGGCGGGCTGGCGGATAGTGGAAATCCGCGGTTGGGTGAAATCGGCATAGTTGGCGTCATCAAATCCGACTAACGACAGCGCCTCCGGCGCCTGTAGTCCGCGGGCGCGCAGTCCGTCAAGCAGGCCAAGTACCAGATAGTCGCTGGCGGCAAAGACGGCGGTAGGGCGCTGCGACTGGCTAAACAGGTACTGCAGCGCCTGTTGACCGAACTCGCGCTGATAGTCGCCGTACATCACCCATTCAGGGGGCCAGATCAGACCGGCCTGCTCCATGGCGGTGCAGAAGCCCTGGTAGCGTTCGCGGACGCTCATCAGCTTGTCCGGCCCGCCGACGAAAGCGATATGGCGATGTCCGGCGGCGATCAGTTTTTCGGTGGCGATGCGTCCACCCTGGACGTTATCGGCAAACACTTTAGGCACCTTGCTGCCGGGAATATCCTCATCCAGCAGCACAATACGCTCGTGACGCTGGATCTCTTTGCGCAGCAGGCCGTTATCGGGGCGGTTAGTCGTGAACAACAGCCCATCGACCTGGCAGGTATCCAGCCAGCGAATAAACTGACACTCTTTTTCCGGGTTATTGCGGGTAATACACAGAACGAGGCTGTAGCCGTTGGCCGAGGCGGCCTCTTCGGCGGCATCGGCCAGTTCGGCGAAGAAGGGGTTGGTGATATCGGGTAGCACCAGGCCAAGGGTTTCGCTGCCGCCTTTGCTCAGACGGCGTGCGAGGCTATTACCGCGATAGTCCAGTTCGTGGATCGCCGTTTCGATGCGGTCGATGGTGTCCTGCGGCAGCACGATACTGTTGTTCATATAGCGCGACAGGGTAGCCTTCGACAGGCCCGCCAGCTTTGCCACGTCGGATAGTAATACGCGTTTTATACTCATTTCCTGCGCCATTTCTGCCAGAATTGGCTATCTGTAACATAGTTAAGCGCGGTGGATACAGCAATTTCTCTGCACACAGAGGCCCGAAATAAATGCTTGACAAATTTTAAATGGCGGAGAATTGTATAGGCAGTTTACCGCATCATCCGGGAAGTCATTCCCAACCCCGTTTAACTCATTCCAGTCGCGCACCGACACGGACCGGTTGCCGGAATGAAATTAAGCAGGTATCCGCCGAACGGTCGATGATTGTTCTGGCCATATAGACGATATTTGCCCGCCAAAAAAATAATCCTTCTGCGTTCGCATGCGGCGCGGAACTCTGCTGGCTATCAACGATTCCCGACGAGGATAATGATGATGTTATTTAACACCGGAAAACTGCGTTTTATTGCTGTCGCAACAACAATGCTGGCATCTGTGAGCTTTATTTCTGCCGCCAGCGCTGCAGCTCCAACCTATGCGCTGGTACAAATCAATCAGCAGGCGCTGTTTTTTAATCTGATGAATAAAGGCGCGCAGGATGCCGCAAAAGCCAGTGGTAAGGATTTAGTGATTTTTAACTCTAACGATAATCCCGTTGCACAAAACGACGCGATTGAAAACTATATTCAGCAAGGTGTTAAAGGCATTCTGGTTGCCGCTATTGACGTTAACGGAATTATGCCGGCGGTAAAAGAAGCCGCCGCCGCTCACATTCCCGTGATTGCGATTGATGCCGTATTACCGGCCGGGCCTCAGGCGGCTCAGGTTGGCGTGGATAATATCGAGGGCGGCAGAATTATTGGAAAATACTTTGTTGATTACGTGCAGAAAGAGATGGGCGGCCAGGCGCGACTGGGGATTGTCGGCGCGCTGAACTCGGCCATTCAGAACCAGCGGCAGAAAGGGTTTGAAGAGACGCTGAAAAGCAATCCGAAAATTACCATCGCCAATGTCGTCGACGGGCAGAACGTACAGGATAAAGCAATGACCGCGGCGGAGAACCTGATTACCGGCAACCCCGATCTGACAGCGATCTATGCCACTGGCGAACCCGCTCTGCTGGGCGCTATCGCCGCCGTGGAAAACCAGGGGCGGCAGAAAGATATTAAAGTCTTTGGCTGGGATCTGACGGCGAAGGCGATTTCCGGTATTGACGGCGGCTACGTCACCGCCGTTCTGCAGCAGGACCCGGAAAAGATGGGGGCCGAAGCCCTGAAGGCGCTGAACAGCATCACCTCCGGCAAAACCGTACCGAAAACCATTCTGGTTCCGGCTACGGTGGTGACCAAAGCGAACGTGGATAGCTACCGTTCGCTGTTCAAGTAGGTCAGTGGGCGCCGCCCGTGGCTAACAGGGCGGCGAGTTCCTGGGCGTCGGGAAACGCGCTGAGCGTACCCCGGCGGCTAACGGTAATGGCGGCCGCCCGGCTGGCATGCGTCAACGCCAGACCATCCGGCGCCACGCCGCGCAGGATAGCGGATGCCAGCATCACGGCGAGGAACGTGTCGCCCGCGCCGGTGGTATCCAGCGCTGCGGCGGGGACGGCGGGGCAAAACTGGCGCTGCCCCTCGCGGATAAGCCAGGCGCCTGCCGCGCCCTCGGTAATGACTAAGGTTTTGACGCCGTAAGGTTGCAGCAGCTCGGCCTCTGATTCATTGACTACCGCGATATCGATAAGCGGCCACAGATGGCAAAAGTCAGGATTAACGGGTGAGGGATTGAAGACCGTTGTCATACCGCGAGTTTTGCCGTACTGGAATAGCGCCCGCGTTTTCTCCAGGGAGAAATTGCCCTGCTGTAGCAGAATATCGCCTGCGGCGGCCTTCGCCAGGTGCGGCATAATATCATCAAGGCCGAATGTATCGGCAGCGGCGGTGGTGGTAATGATGGCATTGTCGCCATCGGCACTATTTAAAATAATCGAGGTATCGCTATGTTGGTTAAAATGGCTGTCGGGTAGTAGCGTCAGCGCTTCATTTTTTATCCGTTGGCGAATCCAGGTTCCGTTGCTGTCATTTCCCGTGGCGGCAATTAAATGCGTTTCTATTCCACAGCGAGATAATATAATCGCCTGATTCGCGCCTTTACCGCCGATATCCTGCGAAACTTTAACGCCGTGAATTGACGAGCCTTTTTTCGGTATATCCGGAATGGACCAGGTTTCATCTACGGTAATATTACCGGTAACGTAAACACGCATAGTGTTCCCTTAACAGGATGGATAAGATGGTTGCTATCTCAGCAGAAAAAACGAATGCAATACAAGCTATTTTTTCACGTAGTAAAGCCGTTATCGGTGTTATTCATTGCGATCCGTTTCCCGGCGCGCCTAAATACCGAGGGAAATCAGTTTCTGATATTGTTGAACGTGCGCTTCGCGATGCGGATAATTATGTTTCTGGCGGCGTTCACGGTCTGATTATTGAAAACCACGGCGATATTCCCTTTTCCAAACCTGAAGATATCGGTCATGAAACCTCAGCGCTGATGGCGGTGATTACCGAGAAAGTCCGCGAGCGTTTTGGTGTACCGCTGGGGATTAACGTCCTGGCTAACGCTGCGATTCCGGCGATGGCTATCGCCCTGGCGGGCGGGGCCGATTTCGTCCGCGTCAATCAGTGGGCCAATGCTTATATCGCCAACGAAGGATTTATTGAAGGGGCGGCGGCTAAGGCGCTGCGCTATCGCAGTATGCTGCGTGCTGAACATATTCGCGTCTTCGCCGATAGCCACGTTAAGCACGGTAGTCATGCCATCGTTGCCGATCGTTCGATTCAGGAACTGACTCGCGACGTGGACTTTTTCGAGGCCGACGCGGTGATTGCCACCGGCCAGCGCACCGGCGATAGCGCCACGATGGCGGAAATTGATGAGATTCGCGCGGCGACAGCGTTACCGTTGCTGGTGGGCTCGGGGGTGACGCCGGCCAACGTCCGCCAGATCCTCGGACGGACTCAGGGGGTCATTGTGGCCAGCACCATGAAGGTTGACGGCGTCTGGTGGAACGATGTTGAACTGGCCCGAGTACAGCATTTTATGTCGGTCGCTCAGGCTGCGCTGGAGGAGGCATAATGGAAGCGTTTAGCGATCGCCTGCTGCGCGAACATCAGCAGGTCTGGCAGGTGATGCAGCGGCACCGTTTTGTGGTGGATATTGAACAGGATCGTCTGCCGACAACCGTATTCGACCGCTATCTGGTGTTTGAGGGCAACTTTGTCGCCACGGCCATCGCCATTTTTGCCCTCGGGGTCAGCAAGGCGCCGCATATTCAGCAGCAGCGCTGGCTAATCGGCGTACTGAATGCCCTGGTCGACACGCAGATGGCATGGTTTGAACAGGTGTTGACAGCACGGCAGATCAATCCTGCGGATTATCCCGACGATTTGCCCGGCGTGCAGCGCTTTCGCGACGGCATGCTGCGGATGGCCCGACAGGGCAGCTATGAGCAGATAATGACTATGATGTTCGCGGCGGAATGGATGTACTACTGCTGGTGCCGACGGGCGAGCGAACAGCGCCAGAGCGATGCTGATATTCGCCGCTGGGTGGAAATGCATGCTGAAGAGGCGTTTTTCCAGCAGGCGAGTTGGCTGAAGGGTGAACTGGATCGGTGCGCCAGCGTAATGAGTGACAGTGAGAAGCAGGCGCTGTCGGCGCTTTACGGCGAGGTGCTGCAGTGGGAAATTGACTTCCATAGCGCAGCTTATGAGGATTAGCCACAGGATAAACAAGGGGGGCCTGAAACGGCGCCCCTGTATGCGCTCAACATTATCGCCAGCGTGGATACGGGTAATCTCCATTCTTCAGGCGACGGATGAAATATCAGGAGCCATTGCAGAGCGTGTTGTTAAACGACACGATAATAATGGCAGATGTCTGCCTGGCGCGGTGAGTTCACCGAGGGAGATAACGCGCAGATTCTCAGGTTGATCAACAATAACGACAGCATAAGTCAGGACGGGGTAAAAAAGGGGGAACGTGTTGAATCGTTAAAAGATTTCTCTGCCTGATGATGCTTTTTACGCCTTTTTATGGCACAACATTCCCCTGAGATAAATGCTTTGCGTACAGGTATTCCATGCCGGCCATTCCCTTTCCCTGGTACACCCTGTCTATTTTGCTTATTTTACTGTTGAAGGTTTGCCGGCAGCGTCCCGCAGGCTATCGCAACAGCGCGATTTTTATTGCGGGCTGTTCGCTGCTGGTCTTGATGTCAGCCTTGCGCTGGCAGTTTGACCTTATTCAACTGCGCCAGTTGCAGTCTGTCATGGCGATCACTCTGCCACCGTTGGCCTGGCACTGCTTTGCCTGCTTTACAGAACAGCGCTTGCAGCAAAAAATTGCCGCTTTTGTGGGACCGCCGACGCTGGCTCTGGCGCTGAACCTTATTGCTCCGCAAACCACGGATGTGGTGCTGATGCTGCTCTATATCGGCTACGGTTGTGCCCTGATTCGAACGGCACTGCGGGGGAGCGATACGTTTATTTTCAGGCGACTTAGCGATAGTGCTGCAACGTCATCGCTCGCTTTTATCGCGGGGGGCTTCCTCTGTTTTTCCGGACTGACCGATCTGGCCATCGCGCTCAATTTCCATTTTTATCAGGGCCGGCAGGCGCCGCAACTGGTCGCAATCTCGCAGGCTATTCTGCTGCCATTTGTCTGTTTTGCCATTGTCGGTAGTAGCCGTCCGTCGCTCCCGGCCGCGGAGCCGGTTTTGCCCGCCGAAGCGAGTACAGAGAACAATAGTGACGCGTTTCTCGCGACTTATCAGCAGGTCAACACGTTGATAAGCGAGCAGAATTTGTATCTGAATCCCGACCTGACGCTGAATGTGCTGGCGAGAAAAACCGGGGTCCCCGCGCGCCAGATTTCAAAAGCGGTGAACCTGACGCGCGGCTGCAATGTCTCACAATGGATCAACGGCTTGCGCATCGACTATGCGCAGCAGCTTCTACGCAACACCACCCTGCCGGTAACGGAAGTGATGCTGGAGGCGGGTTTTGCCACCAAATCAAACTTTCATCGCGAGTTTCTTCGTATCAGCGGTATGACCCCGACGGATTACCGCCGGACAGCGGTTGAAAGTCGAGGGCCTGATTGAGGAAGGCGCTGATATCCCGGGCGAGCTGACGGTGAATCGCGGCGCGGCTCCGGATGCCGCCATCCTGGCAGACAATCTCTTCGCCCGGCTCTTTTTCCGCGATTAATGCCATCGCACCCGGTTTGCACTGCTGCATAAAACTAAAGTGTGTGGCCCCTTCGACATTCACTACCCGCCTTACCGCGGCAGGGAGATATTCCGCCAGGTAGCCCGACTCCAGCCTGGCGGGTAGCTCATCGCTGTCCGCCTGAGCCGCCATAATCAGCACCGGCACTGCAATCTGAGAAAGTGATTCTGGCGTGAATCCGCGGGCCAGGCCCAGATCGAGTGAGACAACGGCTTTGATTGCCGGATCGCCTTCGTTTGCTGCCAGTCGCCCGCCAGCGTCATCAATACCCAGCGTCTGAATTAACTTGCAGGCGGACAGCCTGGCATGTGTCCGGCAATCATGCTGAAAGCGAGCGGCGTCAAAGCGCGCCCCCGCCAGTTCAAGTACCGTCCAGCCGCCGAGAGAGTGTCCGGCTGCGGCTATGCGCTGCGTATCGACTTTTCCGGCAAGGTAGGGGGTAGTGATAATTTTCATCATTGCCCGTTGGAGATCCTGCGGGCGGCGCCAGAGTTCCTTCGCATCCTGCGGCCGCTTGTTAAATGTTGTCGTGCCGGGATGATCGACCGCCGCCACAATATAGCCCTGAGCCGCCATTTTCGTCGCCAGCCAGTTCAGGTTGCGCCAGTTGCCGCCATAGCCGTGAGAAAGCAGAAGCAGCGGATGCTCGCCCGCTTCCGGCGCCGCATCGCGCAGCGCAGAGGTGCCGTAAAAGGCAATATTGTCACCCACCTTTTCCGGCGAGCCGGTTGCCGAGGTGGGATACCAGATAGCGATATTGAGAGGGCGGGAGCTAGCCTCGTGGATATTCAACTGGCGAAAAGCCGTGTTGGCATACGATGCGACGCTAAAGAGAAGAGAAAAAAGAAAGCAACAAAGGGGCCGTAACATAACGATCTCCGGTAAGTAAACAGAGACGCATTGTGGTCACAAACGCCCGGTTGATGCGTCCTGAAACGCGATCGAGGACCTTTTTTGCGGTGTTTGCGGCAGGGGGCGACTGGCAAATGTGCTAAGGGCGTGGCACCGCATACATCTCTGGGCGCGTTATCAGAAGCCAGCGGCAAAGCGCAGGCACGATAAGATCAGTCTGGATATCGCAAGGCTGCCACTCACCATGGTTCGTAGATTTGCCACAGACGTAGTTTAGGCCCTTCATTCGGTCCCCGGAATGCCGCTAATAACTCTTTGAACCACGATACCGACCCGTTGTTCAGTAATAACTGTTCGGTATTTTTATCTGCTCTCGCTCAAAACTGCCTGTCTGCCGGGCAAACAGGCATAACGTATGATATTTCCCGTTTCGCGGCGAACCCCATAGGCTCCACACATTAAAATATTAACTTAATTCCGTGTTGGCTCTGGGGAGTCGCCACATCTCACCCAGGATAGTATCCCACTGAGCAGGATTAATAATCAGTTTCCCCCTGCGTGGACTAAGCGTAATTTCGCTAAAATAAATGGTATCGCGCAGCAGCATGAGATCTACCCGACAGTAATCAATATCGTTTGCCAGCTCCTGCGCGGAGGCTATTGCCTGATGTAACGCCTGGGGTTCGGGGACCTCATAGGGTGTACTTGGGTACTCCATTTGGAAAGGCAGCAACTGCCAGTAACGATCAAAAACATTAATATACTCTTTGCCATCAGCGTCCATGAAGTCAGCTTCAATAAAACCAACGGAACCATGGAAGCAATGTAATCTTAGCATCTCCGGGGTTATCTCTCTTTTTCCGTGCGAAAATAAATCAATGTAGCTTTCGCAGAGTATCACCGGGGGAATGTGCTTGTACTGCCACTCCCTGGTGCGGTAATACATATTTTTCTTCAGCGCAGAATTTAACTGGCGCAAGGCTCTGGGGACGTTAAATGTATATTTATCCAGACAGATGATAGTACTACCGCTGTCATGGTTGCATTTCAGAACGAATTTGTCTGGTAATTGACTGAAGTCTATTTCATTCACGTTTCTGTAAATACCAAGCAGCGGAACGGTTTTTATATGTTGGCTACGAGCATCAATGTACTCGCGAACCGCTAATTTATCCGCTAACAGGGTATAAAGTGGGTTGTGGTCGTAAATCATACGGTGACATATTTTTTCATTCAGAGTAACCGGATGCTTCAAGTCGGGACGGGATCCGTAAATTCTCTGAAGTCGTCCGGCATGAAAACGCCTGTCGCTTATAATATAAGAGCGTAATTTTTTAATCTGATACTCAGAGTATTTTAAGAGTGCATTAAACTTGTTCATTATTCCTCCATTAAGTTATGAACACTTGCGGTAAAATTGACGCTCACGGCGGCAGGCGCAACGTCAGGAACAAACAACGTCAACAGCAGAGGAAGGGACAGGTGCGAGGTGAGCGCTACCCGATGTGCTATGTGTGTGGTTTTGGCGGAACCCAGGGCCGCAGCCGAGGTCCGGTGTCGTGGCTTGAGCTGCACAAATGACGAATAGTTAAACATGCGCAATTCCTGATGAATCAAAACGAGCGCAGTATCTAAAAAACTATGTCAGGATGTTGTTAAGTTTGTCGGTCTATTTTTCAAGGTACTCATCGTTTATGACACGCCTCCTCATCATTGAAGACAATCCTGATTTAGTCGCCAACCTGTATGCCTTTTTTGAGCCGCAAGGTTATGTGCTGGATGATGCACGTGATGGTGCTACAGGCCTGAAAATGGCCACGCAGAATGATTATGATGCGATTTTACTGGACCTGATGTTGCCCCGTCTGGACGGAATGACGTTGTGCAGTCGACTGCGCACGGAGTTTCAGAACCCTGTACCGGTGCTGATGCTGACCGCCCGCGATCCCGTTGACGATCGTGTTGCAGGGCTGGCGATGGGCGCCGATGATTATCTGGTCAAACCTTTTTCATTAAAGGAGCTGGATGCGCGGATCCAGGCGCTGGTTCGCCGCGCCCAGGGGCGGCAGGTCCTGGGAACGCTGGCCTGGGAAGATCTGCTTGTCGATACCAGGACACCGCAGGCGTGGCGTCAGGGGCAGACAATCAATCTGACGCCAACGACCCATAAATTGCTGTTGTGTCTGATGCGAGCGGCCCCTGAAGTCGTCAAAAAAAGAGAGATGGAGTATCTCCTGTGGGGGGAGGATCCCCCTGAAAGTGGGGCTTTGCGCACACATATTCACGATTTGCGGCAGAGAATTGACAAAAACTTCACATCTGTACTGATAGAAACGGTGCATGGCGTAGGTTTGCGCCTGCATAAGCCCGGAGGGGCCGCCCCGGAATAATCGTACGCAGAGTGGAACCATCATGAAATCCCTTTACCAGCAAATGACCCTCAAGACGCGAATCACTATTTCATTCGTGTTGCTGATGGTCGCGATCATGGCTTTTGTTGTCGTGGCAGAGCAGCTTGATTACGACGATCTTCGCGCATATGTCGTATCACAAAGTATGCAGGATGAGGCGTCCAGACTGGAAGGGGAGATGGCGAGAGGGTTTCCTCCGGTCGTCCCGAAGGGAAGCCAGCTCTATGATGCGCGCAATGTGCCTGAAAAATTGCGCCAGCTTGCGCCGGGCTACCATCGCCTGGCAAAACCTGAAGACCGGTACTTGTTCGTATTTGAGGTTAACAATCAGCGCTACTACTTGCTGCAAGAGAGCCAGAAATACGGGTATCTTGAGCTGGTGATTGATGGCTTCGCGCCGCTGGTTATTATGCTGTGTATTCTGTGCGCATACTGGATCGGTCGACTGACATCAGCGAGAGTGACCATCCCCATCACGCGATTGGCGGAAGTTGTGCAACGCAAGCAAAAACCCTTACCCTACCAGGACGCAAATGATGAAATCGGCATTTTAGCGCGCGCATTCGCCCAACATAGCGACGAACTGGAACGTTTTCTGCAGCGTGAGCGCTGCTTTGTCGGCGATGCCAGTCACGAATTACGCACGCCGTTGGCTATCATTGCCGGCGCAGCAGAAACTATCGCCCACCAGTTGCCCGCGGATAGCCATCTGGTACAAAGCGCGGAACGCATCGTCCACACCACCCAGGAAATGCAGCGTCAGCTAAGTTGTCTTTTATTGCTCTCGCGCGATCCGCAAACGCTGCCGCAGTCCGACGTACCTTTGCGCCCGATATTTGAGGAGTGCGTCGCCCGATGCCAGCCCTGGCTGGCAAAAAAAGAGGTCAACTTAATCCTTGACTTACCATCCTCTCCCCACGCATGTACCAATGCCGAGTTAGCGCGCAGCGTCATCTGGAATCTTCTGCGCAATGCCTGTCAGTACACCGAAATGGGGGAGGTTCGTCTGGCGATGCATGGTACGACGATCGTCATATGCGATAGCGGACCGGGGCTACCATCCAGTATCGATCCCCAGCAGTTTCGCCGCTTTCAGCGCGGCGCCCGGCTCAGTGGCGAAGGGCTTGGTTTATCCATTGTGCAACGCATTGTGGAGCATTTAGGCTGGGGCATGACGGTCGAAAGTTCTGAGAAGGGATGCCGTTTTACACTAGAGTTACGCGATACGGTACAGCGGACAACAGCAAAGTGATTTTCACGCCCCAGGGCTGGTGAGTTCCACCCCGGATATCATTCCCGAAAACGCATAAACGACGGTATCCTGCGATATTCCGCAGCAAGGCCCTAACAATTTCCTGACACTCCTTCCGCCATAATGTGAAAAGGATGACTTATCAGGAGATACGCATGCCACCCCCCGTGATGACGAAAACCGGTGAAGGCCCGAATAACATGACCGGCTTTAATACCTTTATATATTCGCGCAATGGTTTTATCGCTGCGGCGGAAGGTGAAAGCGAATTTCGTCAACGGTTATCCTGACAGCCAGACAGCGGATAATCCGATGCTGGATGAAGGCACCGTCGATTCCATTTATTATCTTATCCAGTATTCATACTAAGGAAGGTGCGAACAAGTTCCTGATATGAGATCATCATATTCATCCGGAGCGCATCCCAGAGGGACATCATGAGCCATCAACTCACCTTCGCCGATAGTGAATTCAGCACTAAGCGCCGTCAGACCCGAAAAGAGATTTTCCTCTCCCGCATGGAGCAGATTCTGCCATGGCAGAATATGACCGCTGTCATCGAGCCGTTTTATCCCAAGGCGGGCAATGGCCGACGGCCCTATCCGCTGGAGACCATGCTGCGTATTCACTGCATGCAGCATTGGTACAACCTGAGCGACGGTGCCATGGAAGATGCCCTGTACGAAATCGCCTCCATGCGCCTGTTTGCCCGATTATCCCTGGATAGCGCCCTGCCGGATCGCACCACCATCATGAATTTCCGCCACCTGCTCGAGCAGCATCAACTGGCCCGTCAATTGTTCAAGACCATCAATCGCTGGCTGGCCGAAGCAGGCGTCATGATGACCCAAGGCACTTTGGTGGATGCCACCATCATTGAGGCACCCAGCTCTACCAAGAACAAAGAGCAGCAACGCGATCCGGAGATGCATCAGACCAAGAAAGGCAATCAGTGGCACTTTGGCATGAAGGCCCACATTGGTGTCGATGCCAAGAGTGGCCTGACCCACAGCCTAGTCACCACCGCGGCCAACGAGCATGACCTCAATCAGCTGGGTAATCTGCTTCATGGAGAGGAGCAATTTGTCTCAGCCGATGCCGGCTACCAAGGAGCGCCACAGCGCGAGGAGCTGGCCGAGGTGGATGTGGACTGGCTGATCGCCGAGCGTCCCGGCAGGGTAAAAACCTTGAAGCAGCATCCGCGCAAGAACAAAACGGCCATCAACATCGAATACATGAAAGCCAGCATCCGTGCCAAGGTGGAGCACCCGTTTCGCATCATCAAGCGGCAGTTCGGCTTCGTGAAAGCCAGATACAGGGGGCTGCTGAAAAACGATAACCAACTGGCGATGTTATTCACCCTGGCCAACCTGTTTCGGGTGGACCAAATGATACGTCAGTGGGAGAGATCTCAGTAAAAACCGGAAATAACGCCAGAAATGGTGGAAAAAATAGCCTAAATAGGCTGATTCGATGTGTTTGCGGGAAAAAAATCGGCCCAGATCCGCGAAATTTTAATCAGCGAGTCAGCTTGGGAAGAAATGACCTGCTTATTCGCACCTTCCCTAAGGAAAGGTATGTTACCAGGCAATAAAACTATTCTGGCAAGAGTCATAGCTTCAGTGACAATTTTTGTGGTGATTGTCCTTTCGGGGATTTATCTACAGGCAGGATTTAGTTCACCATCGAGAAATATAACCGGTGATGCACAGCTGGTACGATTTATGACGCCGTTTCTCCGCGGTGCTCGCGGCCATGTAGCGGTCGCGCTCATTAAACCGGGAGGGGTCCAGTATGGTCTCTGGGGAGGGGATTTTAGTCAGGAATTTGAGGTCGGTAGTCTGAGCAAAACGATGACGGCGGCATTGTTGGCTGATGCCGAGAATCGTGGGGAGGTCAAACCCGAAACCACCGTTGGCGAACTCCTCCCCGGCCTACCCGTAGCGATGGCATCTGTCCGGCTCTCAGAACTGGCTTCTCACCATTCGGGGCTTCCTGACATATCGACAACGCCGTTGCAGAGCGCCTTGATGTTATTAGCCATCGCCACTCATAAGAACCCGTGGCGTTTCTCAGAGAATGACATCATTGCGATGCTGCGTAGAACAGAAAAAGAGGAAAATAATTATTTCAGGTATTCCAGTATGGGTTACGCAGTTCTCGGTCTTACGCTGGAAAAAATGACTCATATGTCCTATAGCGAGTTGCTGAATAAACGACTCCTGGCCCCTACAGGAATGAAAAATACCTTTGTCGCGACACCAGACGATGGCGCAAAAAACGACGTCAGTCGCGGTTGGTCAGCCGCAGGATATCGTGAGGCCCCTTGGTACATGTTCTCGTTTGCCCCTGCCGGTGGCGTGAGGTCCACCATCACCGATATGGTTAAATATACGCAGGCCTTGCTCCGCGGCAAATTACCGGGAAGTGTTGCGATGGATCCGAAACGGTCAACGGATGAACGTGACACAAGGATCGGTTATGGCTGGTTTACAACAAAATTCAGAGGACGTGAGATAACCTGGCATAATGGCGAAACTGCTGGCTATGCCTCGGTCATTGCCATCGACAGGGCCAGCAAGACAGGCGTCGTCATCCTTTCTGATACCGCATGGCCTGTGATAACACCTGCAATACGCTTATTAATATCTCAGCCTGTAGATAACTAAATTTTTTCTGGAATGAAAATATGAACTGGATTGATATTATCTGGGCCTTGCTGACACTTTTCTCGGCGGGCGCATTTCACATGAGAAAATGGCTAATCAATCATAAGATGAGATTGCTGAATTATAGTCTGTTTAGCATTCTTATTATTTCTGTTGCAGAGTCGCTGCAAACTATTTCGCGTCTGTCGCCAATAGGTTCTGCTCTGCACATGTTGACATATGTTCTACAGGCCTCGCTGGTGTCCTATGGCGTGTACCATACCTGGGAGAAGCAGTGGTTCAGCATTCATCAGGGCTCAGGTTCGTCGAGAAATCCGCTAGAGAGCGGTATTTTCATCAAACTGACTTCAGGCTTAATACTCCTGTTCTTCGCGTGATGCTGTTACTCCGAGGGGGGAGTAAGCTTTGATTGACTGGTATCAGCCCTGTCAGGGATCGCTGAAACTGAATGGTTTGTTTGAGCGGGGGACTTGCCGTTTGCTCCCGCCCAAATGCAGCAAAGACCAGAGTAGGGGGCAAAACCCCTACTCCCGAAAGCGAGACTTATCTTGCTCTGCTGGTTTGGCTCAACCAGAGCAAAACGCCGACAGTTCCCAGACTAAACAACGAAACACTATAAAGCGCGCTAAAAGCGCCAAAGTACTGCGCTAGCACGCTGGTTATCCCGGTGGAAACGGCGGCAGTCAGCACCTGTCCACGCCATGACATCGCACTGGCTTTCGCAACCTGTGTTGGTGGGAAGTTTCTCAGAATACCGAACGTCCCCAAAGCAAAGACAATATTCGATGCCATATGTGCACTGAAGATCAGCGCGAGCCCAGCACCAGGATATCCCGCGGATAACGGTAATATGAAATAGCTGCCGATAAATGCTACGAGGCAGACAAATAACATTCCGTTGTTAGCGCTATAGCGCTGCAATTTACTGGCATCAAGCATTAATGGCCCGCAGAGCTGGCCAAGGCTACGGGCAAAAAGTAGAGGTAATGCCAGCCCGGTTGAATCTTCAGGCCTGATTTCTTGCGCCAGCGCAGGCAAAAGCGCCATCGCTGGCGATCCCACCGCGGCAAGTGCGGGTAACAGCATAATGCTTCTTTTTTGCAAAGGAGATATGGCGCGCCATAATGGTTCCTGTTTGCCTGACGCAACCTCCACAGGTTGCCGTTCTGTACCGCGAAAAGCAGCGACGGATATTACCAGCAGAGTCGCAGAAGCTAAAAAACTCAGGGCATCAAGGGCAAGCAGATAGATGGGCGCAATCACGTCAAACAGTACAACCCCCAGGCCAGTGCCTAACAAAACCTGTGAGGCAAAAATGATGGTTTCCATGGCCGTTGCCGCAGGGAGTTCCTCATGGCGTAACCCGCGCTTGAACAACAAAGTCAGCGCCGGGTAGCTTATGCCGCTGAACAGTGCTTCCGCGCACTGCACAACCAGCAAAGCCGGAATGCTATGATGCAGCAAACCATACCATGGAAAAACAAGCGCAAGCAGACCAAGTATTTCGGTAAAAATCAGGATCTGCAGTGGAGAGGTTTTCTGACACAACCTCTCTCCCCAGATGCTGCCAATAAAGCCGGGCAACATCGACAGCATATACACTATGGTCAGCGTCGCGGGAGAGGCCTGCCAGTGTAAAAGTTGGCCGAAAATAATGACCTGAGTAAGCCCATTGCCCAGCGATGACAGGGTACAGGCAAAACCAAGGAGGCGCAGCCAGCGATGGCGACGCAGCGCGCTAATGAGCGCAAACAGTAGCGTGTTCATGTGGAAAGATTCTCATCTTAAATAACAGAAGCCCACGCAGCCCACAGGCAACGCGGAAGATAAGCACTGTTAAAAAAGAAAATCGTTACATCGGAAACGGCACGCTACTGGCAACGGATATCGCACTTTAGCACAGAAAAAACAGATAGCACTCTTGAAGTTTAATGCCCGCATCTCGCTCCTGGCGGACGTGATGAATCCATCCCGGTCTGCGCTCAAAGGAGAGGGACTGGAGGTTTTTATTATCACCTCCTTAATGTGCTCCCGCTAAAGCCAGGTCGTCTAAGACGTCGTGAGTTTCATATACAGGGCCCAGTGGCGCATCCGTACATCATGACCAGCGGAAACAAGGGGGCTAAAGGGATCAGGGCGATGGTTCCTGCCGTGCTCAGAGTTTGGGTCTTATCATTAATTGAGACCACTACCGGGTGTTCCAGCTGATACGGGGCTGCCAGTTCTGGTGCGTGCGATGCAGACCAAAATCCTGTCGCTTTAAACAAAACACCGAGGCGATTGTTATCCATCTGCACCGCCTGATACTCATTGGTCAGCAGCGTAAGCTGCCCGGCATCCAGTTTGCGTTTATCCATCACCACCAGGTACTCTGCCGCCACTTCATGTTGCTCTACCACAAAGTTAACCCGCACACCGGAGGCCTGTTGATGAAAGCGGTCATAAAATGTTTTATAACGCTGATATTCTTGCGGCACGCCGTTACGAAAGAAACGGTAACTGTATTTAGCTGAGCTGGCGATAATGCCGGACTCAATAGGTTTCACCGCCACGATGGTATCGGTAGGCGGCAAGTTTGGCGCGCTTGCGCACCCTGACAGAATCACTGCGACCAGCAGCGATAAATATTTCATCATTTCAACCATTCCTGTTTGCTGTTTCCTCTGGGATAACCGATGAATATCTTTAAGACGCGACTTACCAATATCCATTGCTGTTTATCATAGCTTCCGAACCTGCTTCAATCATTCGATTTAGCATGGGGCTACCCCGCATCTTGCTCAACGCACAACGCTTATCGGACTGCAGCAGTCTCTTGATGTTAGTGGCCTGCAGGCCATGCATCAGCTGATACATGTTAAGTGCCACGGTGCGTTTGCCCTCGCGAATGCGGACTTGCCACGCTATCATGAACGGGGTCTGCCCGCCATGCCCACGTTCCACGCGCTATGTTTATACCCCAACGCACTGTGTGCAATGTCGATGTTGAACGGCTTTTGCCCTGAGGATCCCGCTATGACTCCCTTTTATGAACTTACTGCCACCAGTCTGCGGGGCCAGCCCATCGCCATGGCCGACTACGCGGGCAAGCTGGTTCTGGTGGTGAATACCGCCAGCCACTGTGGCTTCACGCCACAATACGCAGGCCTTGAAGCGCTCTACAAGAAGTACGCCGACCAGGGCCTGGTGATACTGGGTTTCCCCTGCAACCAGTTCGGGAAGCAGGAACCCGGCGATGCCGACGAAATCGCGCAGACCTGTCATATCAACTACGGTGTGAGCTTCCCGATGTTTGAGAAGGTGGCGGTGAACGGGGCCGCAACGCACCCGGTGTTTCGTTACCTGAAAGGCGAATTGCCCGGTGTGCTGGGAGGGTGGATCAAGTGGAACTTTACTAAGTTCCTGATCGGTCGCGACGGCAAACCGCTCCGGCGTTTTGCGCCGATCGCCACCCCGGAGAAAATGGAAGCCGCAATCGTTGCTGCGCTTAAACGCTAAGCGTTTTTGTCAAACAAACCCGTCATTTTTAGAGCACCGCCGGTAAACCGCAGGGCATCAAAAAGGGAGCAAGCAAGGGGACAGGCGTCTGGCAGCATACCGACGCGCCACAGGCTGCGGGTTGGCGTCAGATGCGCAAAAAAAAGCCCCGTAAACGGGGCAAAATGCTCGGGTAGTGCAGTTAATTGTAATACGGTACGCCCAGCTCATCCGATTTGTCGCTACCGGCGGCCATATGATTGAAATCAAATGGCGAGTCGTTATGTTCGGAAGGCATAATCATCGCATCGCGCTGAGTGTGGCGAACCGGGGTAGTGGTTTGCTCCGCATAGCTCTGGCTGGAGACCAGGGCGCCCAGGACAATGGCAGCGGCAGCGAATAGTTTCATGATTTCCTCAATACGTCTTGTTGCAGGCGCTTAACAGCAGTTGTTTAGTGGCATCAGATAGCGGGATTCACCCGGCATATTATTCATGCGATATTTGTGCGGCGGAACGTCGAAGTAGTTTTTAAAGGTTCTCGTCAGCGTCTGTTGCGATTCGAAACCGTATCGCTCTGCCAGGTATAAAATCGGCTCGTTGCTCTGCTTGAGTTTTTGCGCGATTTCCGTCAGCTTGCGGCTGCGGATGTACTGGCCTAAGGAGTGGCCGGTCTCTTTTTTAAACATTCTTTGCAGGTGCCATTTGGAGTAACCAGAACGCTCGGACACTTTTTCCAGCGACAGGGGCGATTCCAGGTTATCTTCAATCCACGACAAAATACTATGGATAGTGATGGCGTCATTATTGCGTCTGGACATCATCTTACCTCTTCTTATTACGGCAGGACTTTTTTGAGTAAATGCTCAAGGTTGACCACTTCATCCGCCGACAGATTTTTTGTTAATTCCTGGTGCAATTTCTGACCCACAACCTGATGACACTGCTCACAAAGGGCCGCTCCGTCTGGCGTTAACTGCACCAGTACGCCGCGTTTGTCATTGGGGTTGGGTAACCGTTCAATCCAGCCTTTACAGACCAGACGGTCGAGCATGCGCGTCATTGCGCCTGGGTCGACCGACAGCACGGTTTTCAGCTCAACGGGGGTAATACATACTTCGCAACGAATGGAACAAAGCACCCGAAACTGGGTGGCAGTAATATCCATCGGTGAGAGATATTCGTTGAGCAGACGATCTTTTTTCTGGTTAACCATCTGGATCAAGCGCCCGAGGGGGATCATTTCGTTAAACAGATCGCTTGTGTTTTTCACAATGGTTGCCCAGGCAAGTAGTTAATTGCTGCTGATATTATTGCCCAGGCAATAATATGTCAACCTGATGAATTAGCTGATGACACGATTTGCTAAAGCGGGTTTCTGACCCGGGCTGAAGCGGCCCGGAGTCCGGACGATAAGGGCTGGAATGGTATTGACGACAAAAGTTATACTTGCGCGGCGAGACTTTAAATAGTGAACGATTAACGGGGCCTTAATTAATTATGATTGAACTCTTTCAGGCGATAGGTCTGGGGCTGGTGGTCATTTTACCGCTGGCGAACCCACTGACGACCGTTGCGTTGTTCCTTGGGCTGGCTGGCAATATGAACAACGAGGAGCGCAATAAACAATCGTTGATGGCCTCGCTGTACGTATTCATTATCCTGATGGTTGCATGGTATGCCGGTCAGGTGGTGATGAGTACCTTCGGTATCTCGATTCCCGGCCTGCGGATTGCCGGTGGCTTGATTGTTGCCTTCATCGGGTTCCGGATGCTCTTCCCGCAGCAGAAATCGCATGACTCGATGGAAGCGAAGATAAAATCCGAAGAGCTGGTCGATGAACCGTCGGCCAATATCGCGTTTGTGCCGCTGGCCATGCCGAGCACCGCCGGGCCAGGGACCATCGCTATGCTTATCAGCACCGCATCGACGGTGAAACATGGCGTCGATTTTTCGCACTGGGTGGTAATGGTCGCGCCGCCGATTATCTTTGCGCTGGTCGGCATTATCCTCTGGGCCTGCCTGCGCAGTTCAGGGGCTATCATGCGGCTGGTCGGGAAAGGGGGAATCGAAGCGATTTCGCGCCTGATGGGCTTTCTGCTGGTCTGCATGGGCGTACAGTTTATTATCAACGGCGTGCTGGAAATTATTACGACCTATCACGCCTGATAACGTCGCCGTCGCGGCGTTTCGGCCCGCGAACAAAAAAGCCTGCCGGTTGTTGCATCGGCAGGCTTTTTTATCGCTTCACCCCGTTCAGGAGTGGTGAGGCTGATGATCGTCCAGCGACACCGGCCAGCGGCGGAATATCATGATTGACCACACCAGCGCCACCAGCGCCGGAATCGCCCCGATGTAGCCGATAGAGTCCATTGAAAGATGGGTACTGACCTGACTACCAACCAGCGCCCCCGCGCCGATACCGATATTAAAGATCCCCGAAAACAGCGACATCGCCACATCGGTGGCATCCGGCGCCAGCGCCAGAACCTTGACCTGCATCCCCAGACCAATAATCATGATTGCGATGCCCCAGAAGAGGCTCAATATGATCAGGTGGTGGGCGTTTTGCGCTGCCGGCAACAGCAGCAGCAGACTGATCAGCAGCAGGCCAATGGCGCTGCTAATCAGCCCGGAAGCATGCTTGTTGCCCAGTTTGCCAAACAGCACGCTGCCGACGATCCCCGCGCCGCCAAGGATCAGCAGCAGCACGGTGGCAAAATTACCGCTCATACCGGCTACCGTTTGTACAAACGGTTCAATATAGCTGTAGGCGGTGTAATGTGCGGTCACCACAATGACGGTCAGCAGATAGATGCTCAGCAGCGCCGGGCGACGGAACAATACCGGCAGGCTTTTCAGCGAACCGGAATGCTCGCTGGGCAGTCCTGGCAACAGCTTAAACAGGCATACCAGCGTCGCCAGCGCGCCCAGGCCGATCGCCAGGAAGGTCATCCGCCAGCCAAAATACTGCCCGATAATACGGCCGACAGGAATGCCGAATACCATCGCCAGAGCGGTGCCGGTTGCAATCAGACTCAGCGCCTGGGCACGTTTGCCCGGCGGCGCCAGACGGATTGCCAATGCCGAGGTTATCGACCAGAAGACCGCGTGCGCAAAGGCGATACCGATGCGGCTGATCACCAGAACGTTAAAGCTCCAGGCAAAGAACGACAGCACATGGCTGGCAATAAACAGAATGAACAGGCCGATCAGCAGACGGCGACGCTCCATCTGGCTGGTCAACAGCATAAACGGCAGCGACATTAACGCGACCACCCACGCATAGATGGTCAGCATCATGCCCACCTGCGCGGTTTCCATGCCGAAGCTGTCGGCAATATCGGACAGCAGACCGACCGGAGCGAATTCAGTCGTATTAAAGATGAAAGCGGCGATCGCAAGCGTGACTACCCGAAGCCACGCGACTCTGCGTGAAACCGTGTTTGTAATCATAGATTCTGCGCTGGTTACTAAAGAGGAAGAAGAGGGCGCGATCTTAAAACGATTGCTGGTGAAAATACAATCGTTTTGTGATCTGGATCTCATTATGTCGCCGGTGGCAGCGAAAAGCTAACGGATTCATTTTTATATAGATCGTGTACATGCTCCGCTTTTATGTCATGTTGAAGAAAAGTAAAAAACAGGAACAGTTGTATGATGCAGGAAATTGATTTTTACCTGGTAGACGCTTTCAGCGATCGCAATTTTGGCGGCAACGCCGCCGCGGTGTGTCCACTCACCGAATGGCTACCGGACGAAACGCTGCTGAGCATGGCGCAGCAGCACAACCAGTCTGAGACCGCCTTTTTTGTGCGCACCGATGAGGGTTATGAGCTGCGCTGGTTCACCACGCAGCATGAGATTAACCTCTGCGGCCACGCCACGCTGGCCTCGGCGCATATTATCTTTGAATATCTCGACCATCCTTACGCCACTATCGTGTTCAGTACCCGTTTTGTCGGGGAGCTGCGGGTGACGCGCAACGGCGACTGGCTGACGTTAGACTTCCCGGCGTGGCAAACCACTCCGGTTAGCGCGCCGCCGCCGGAGCTGCTTGCCGGGCTGGGGCTGGACACCGCGGTAGAGATTCGCGAGGGGCGGGACTATCTGGTGGTCCTCGAAAATCGCCAGCAGGTTGAGGCCGTGCGGCCGAATATGTCGTTGCTTGCGCAGACGGGCAAAATGATCTGCGTCAGCGCCGCCGATGAGCAATATGATTTTGTGAGCCGCTTTTTCTGCCCGGGCGAGGGTGTTTTCGAAGACCCGGTGACCGGCTCGGCGCACAGTATGCTGATCCCCTACTGGGGGGAGAAACTGGCTAAGACGACCATGCAGGCGCGGCAGGTTTCCGCACGCGGCGGCGATCTGCGCTGCCAGTGGCAGGGCGATCGGGTGTTGATTGGCGGGCAGGCGATAACGTACATGACGGGCACCATCACGCTACGTTAAGGAGATACCGTGAAAGAGATCCCCGTGTATCTGGTTTCTGCGTTCAGTGAACGGCCCTTTTCCGGTAACCCGGCGGCGGTCTGTCTGCTGGACGCATGGCTGGCGGATGATGTGTTGCTGAAGATGGCGCAGGAGCATAATCAGTCTGAAACCGCTTTCGTGGTGCGCGAGGGGGAGTCGTTTTCTCTGCGTTGGTTCACGACCCGCAATGAAGTCAATCTGTGCGGTCACGCGACGCTCGCCAGCGCACACGTTATTTTTCATCATCTTGACTTCCCACACGCGGTGATTCATTTCGCGACTGCGTCCGGTCGCCTGACCGTGAGCCGGGAAGGGGACTGGCTGACCCTCGATTTCCCGGCGGGCGCCACGCAAGAAACGACTCCGCCTGCGGCCCTGCTGGCCGGATTAGGCGTTGAGCGGTACGTCAGCGCCCGCCGTGGCCGGGCATGGCTTATCGAGCTGGCCAGCCGCGAAGAGGTTGCCGCCGTGCGTCCGACTATCGAGACCATGATGTCCGGAGAACATAAGGTGACGATTACCGCTCCCGGCGATGGCGAGTATGACTTCGTCAGCCGCTTTTTCTCTCCGGGAGAAGCCGTATGGGAAGATCCGGTCACCGGTTCGGCGCATACCATGCTGATCCCGTTCTGGAGCGCGAAGCTGGGGAAAAGCAAAATGCTGGCCCGCCAGATATCGGCACGCGGCGGCGATATTCGCTGTGAACTGAAGGGCGACCGCGTGCTGATGGCCGGGCAGGCGGTGACCTGGCTGCAGGGGAAAATATTGCTGCGGTTCAATTGATTAGCGCAAGCCGCGGCGGGCGGTATAAGTTAACGCTATGAGTCAGGGGGGATGCGCTACGCTACAGTAGGCGAAAAAAGGAGCTTGCCTATGTACACCATCGCCCCGACAGCCATAAACGATGCGGATCTGACGGCTCTCATTGCCCGTCTGGATGCGTATCAGGAATCCCTCTATCCGGCCGAGAGTAACCACCTGGTTGATTTGAGCCAGCTGGCGGCGGAGTCGGTGATTGTGCTGCTGATCCGCGATGCCCGGCAACGGGCGGTCGGTTGCGGGGCGATTGTGCTCGGCAACGATGGGGTTGGCGAAATGAAACGGGTGTTTATCGATCCGCATCATCGCGGGCAACAGCTTGGCGAACGGCTGCTGGCGGCGCTGGAAACGCAAGCACTGCACCGGGACTGCCATACCGTGCGGCTGGAGACCGGCATCCATCAGCAGGCGGCGATCAGACTGTATACCCGCTGGGGTTATCAGACCCGCAGCGCCTTCGCTCCGTATCAACCCGATCCGCTGAGCCTGTTTATGGAGAAACTGCTCGTTGCCGATCTTCGTTCAGCTGCGCTATAAACGCCTCCAGTTGACGGGTTTTCGCGCCGCGCCGCCAGACCAGCCAGGTCGTCAGCCAGCGCCACTCTTCGGCCAGCGGCCAGGCCGACACCTGATGATGACCGGGCATACTTTCCAGCATACTGCGCGGAATCAGCGCCAGTCCGGCACCGGCAATGACGCAGGCCAGCATCCCGTGATAGGACTCCATTTCATGAATCCGCCCCGGCGTTGCCCGGTCGGCGTGGAACCAGCTTTCAAAATGGCGGCGGTAGGAACAGTTGGCGCGAAAAGCGTAGACATTGCTGCCGTTCACTTCGCTGGCGCGGGTAATCGGCGGGTGGCCGAAGGGTGCCACAATCATCATCTCCTCCGGGAAGACCGGTAGCCCCTCAAGGCCCGGATGGACCAGCGGCCCGTCGACAAAGGCCGCGCTTAAGGTGCCCTCCAGTACGCCATCGATCATCGTCCCGGATGGGCCGGTAGAGAGCGCGAGATGGATTTTTGGATAACGCTGGTTATACAGCGCCAGCGTCGAGGGAATGCGAACCGCGGCGGTACTCTCCAGCGAACCCAGCGAAAACAGCCCCTGCGGCTCATCCCCGGCGACCACCATTCGGGCTTCATCGACCAGCGCGAGGATCTGTTGGCTGTAGCGCAAAAAGCTGTGTCCCGCCGGTGAAAGGCGCAGGCGCTGGTTCTCACGAATAAACAGCTCGACGCCGAGATCGGCCTCCAGCTGGCGAATACGGGTCGTCAGGTTTGACGGCACGCGGTGCACCTTCTGCGCGGCCTGGGTAATGCTGCCGGTGCTGGCGACGGCGTTAAACATCTCAAGCTGGGTCAGGTCCATGGTATTCTTCTTTTGTGAATGAGTTGCTTAATATTATTCATTTTCAATGAAAGGAAGGGTAAGCCAGAATGAGGTCAATTCGCAATCACCATTCGTCATTAACAGAGAGAGCATAACGATGAATTTATCTGCAACTCACGCGGTTTCCGTCAACCCGACCACGGGAGAAAGGGTGTCGTCTCTGCCCTGGGCGAGCGAACAAGAGGTGGATTCGGCGATTGCGCTTGCTGAACAGGGCTATCGTCAGTGGCGCACCGTCAGCCTCGCACAGCGCGCCGACGCCCTGCGTAATATCGGTAACGCCCTGCGCGCCCGTGGCGAAGAGATGGCGCAAATGATCAGTCTTGAGATGGGCAAACCGATTGCTCAGGCTCGCGGCGAAGTGGCGAAATCCGCGAATCTCTGCGACTGGTATGCAGAGCACGGTCCGGCCATGCTGGCGACTGAAGCCACTCAGGTGGAAAATAACAATGCGGTGATTGAATATCGCTCGCTGGGCGCGATCCTCGCCATTATGCCGTGGAATTTCCCGCTGTGGCAGGTACTGCGCGGTGCGGTGCCGATTCTGCTGGCGGGGAATAGCTATCTGTTGAAACATGCGCCGAATGTGCTGGGCTGCGCGGCGCTGATTGGCGAAATCGTCAATCAGGCGGGGCTGCCAGATGGCGTATTTGGCTGGGTGAACGCGACGAATGACGGCGTCTCACAAATGATCAACGATTCGCGTATTGCCGCAGTGACGCTAACCGGCAGCATGCGCGCCGGGAAGGCGATTGGCGCCCAGGCCGGTGCGGCGTTGAAGAAATGCGTTCTTGAACTGGGCGGTTCCGATCCGTTTATCGTCCTCAATGATGCCGACCTCGACGAAGCGGTCAAAGCCGCGGTGATTGGCCGCTATCAAAACACCGGACAGGTTTGCGCCGCCGCGAAGCGCTTTATCGTTGAGGCCGGGATTGCCGAGGCCTTCAGCACAAAACTGGTTGCCGCGGTTGAGGCGCTGAAGATGGGCGATCCGCGTGATGAGGCCAACTATCTTGGGCCGATGGCGCGTTTCGATCTGCGCGATGAGCTACATCAGCAGGTCACGGCTACCCTGGCTGAAGGGGCGACCCTGCTGCTTGGGGGGGAGAAAATCGCCGGGCCGGGCAACTACTATGCGCCAACGGTGCTGGGCGACGTGACCCCGGAGATGACCGGATTCCGCCAGGAGCTGTTTGGCCCGGTGGCGACCATTTCCGTGGCACGCGACGCCATCCATGCCCTGACGCTAGCTAATGACAGCGAATTCGGTCTGTCGGCGACCGTGTTTACCGCCAGCGTCGATGAAGCCGGGCGTTTTTCTCGCGAACTGGAGTGCGGCGGCGTCTTTATCAACGGTTACAGCGCCAGCGATGCCCGCGTGGCGTTTGGCGGGGTGAAGAAGAGCGGCTTTGGTCGTGAGCTATCCCACTTTGGTCTGCATGAGTTCTGCAATATCCAGACCGTATGGAAAGACCGTCGCTAACGAAGACGCACCTGACGATCGTCGTCGTGCTCTGCTATACTCGCAGCCCGAATTTTGACGGCGGGCAAGGAGCCGGGTGTGGCGACGGTCATTAATAATGCAATGCTGGAGACAATTCTGGCAGAAATCAGGCCGCTGATTGGGCGTGGCAAAGTGGCGGATTATATTCCGGCGCTGGCAAACGTCAGCGGTAATAAGCTTGGCGTGGCGATTTGCACGGTGGATGGTCAATACTATGCCGCCGGCGATGCCCACGAGCGTTTTTCCATTCAATCGATCTCCAAAGTGCTGAGTCTGGTGGTGGCGATGAACCACTATCAGGAGGATGAGATTTGGCAGCGGGTGGGGAAAGATCCTTCCGGACAACCGTTTAATTCGCTATTACAGCTGGAAATTGAGCAGGGCAAACCGCGTAACCCCTTTATCAATGCTGGCGCGCTGGTGGTCTGCGATATGTTGCAAAGCCGACTGAGCGCGCCGCGGCAGAGAATGCTGGAAATCGTGCGTCGTCTGAGCGGAGTGGCGGATATCGCCTATGATCCGCTGGTGGCGCGTTCGGAGTTTGAACACTCGGCACGCAATGCCGCGATCGCCTGGCTGATGAAATCATTCGGCAACTTCGATAATGATGTCGCGACGGTGCTGCAAAACTATTTTCACTACTGTTCGCTGGAAATGAACTGTCACGAACTGGCGCGGACGTTTCTGTTTCTCGCCGATCGCGGGGTGGCCCCGCATCTGGAGACCCCGGTGATTGCCCCAATCCAGTCGCGGCAGGTGAATGCCTTAATGATGACCAGCGGGATGTACCAGAACGCCGGCGAGTTTGCCTGGCGCGTCGGGCTGCCGGCGAAATCTGGCGTCGGCGGCGGTATTGTCGCGATCGTCCCGCAGGAGATGGCCATCGCGGTGTGGAGCCCGGAGCTGGATGCGGCCGGTAACTCGCTGGCGGGGATCGCGGTGCTGGAAAAGCTGACGCAACGCCTGGGAAGGTCGGTATTCTGATGGAGAAGATGGATTATTTATTTGCCCGCCTCCAGCGTTCGACTTTTCGCTCGCGCTTCCATCTTGGCAGCAAAGAGCGGCAGTACTGTGTCGAGAAAGGGCCGGAGACCATCGACCAGCACGCGGCGGATTTTATTGCCCGCCGTCTGGCGCCAGCGCAGATCGCGAATGACGGTAAACAGACGCCGATGCGCGGGCATCCGGTGTTTATCGCCCAGCATGCCACCGCCACCTGCTGTCGCGGCTGTCTCGCGAAGTGGCACGATATTCCCGCCGGGCGCGAGCTGACGGACCGGGAGCAGCAATATGTGGTGCAGGTGATCCATCGTTGGCTGGTTATCCAGATGAATTCATCCGCACGCTAATCATGCGCATTTATCCGGCCTGGGGATGCTGGATAAATATTCTCATGCTATGATAATCCGCTAACTAATTATCAACATAATAATTGCCTGAAACAATTAGACGGATTATCTCTGAATGTCTTCACTGTCGATTCGGTCATTCACGCTGTTTCGTGAGGAACATCCCGTGCGTGACGCACTGGTGTTATTCACCTTAACGTTGTTGCTCCATTTTTTTGGTGCCATGCTGCGTCTGGTCCAGGAACTGTCCTTTTTCTGGCCGCTGAATGCCGTGATGGTCGGGATCTTCGTCCGCTATGTCTGGCTCAATCGTAGCTATTTTTATGTCACCTGTTTTGTGGCGATGATGGTATACGACGGCCTGACCTCGCGCTGGGGAATGGGCTTTGCCTCGCTGCTGATTAACTTCTCGAATATGGTCTTTATCGTCAGTCTGGCGCAGCTGCTGCTGTGGGATAAGCGGCGGACGGATTCGATGCCAGGCCCGATTAATGTGCTGAATTTGTTCTGCTATTGCCTGCTGGCGGCTTTTCTCAGCGCCGCGGTGGGGACGCTTGGCTCAATGGATGTCGAGCGGGAGACATTTCTCTCTCTGCTGGGCGACTGGTTTAGCGAACAGTTCTCGACGGCGGTGCTGATCCTGCCGTTTATCCTGACGGTGACTATCCCTTCGACGCTCAGCGGTTTCCGCTGGCGTCAGCTGCTACCGGTTTTAGTGCTGGTGCTGTCCATTATTCTTGGCGTTGCCGTCGGGGGCGCCGAAACTATCACTTTCCCGCTGCCGGCGCTGATCTGGTGTGCGATTCGTTATCCGCTGCCGCTGACCTGTCTGCTGACTTTCCTCACCGGAATCGGTGAGATCCTGCTGGTGGCGAACGCGTTAGTTCATCTTTCTCCCGATGCGCATCTGCAGCCGTGGCAGCTGTTCTCGACCCGGCTGGGCATTGCGGCGATGTTAATTAGCCCGGTAATTGTCGCTTCAAGTGTTGACGCGATTAATAACCTGGTGAAACAGCTGGCGCTGCGGGCTGATTTTGATTTCCAGACGCGGGTTTACTCACGTTCCGGGTTGAGTGAGGCGCTGAAACGCCAACCGCAATCAGCAACGCAGCAGCTAACCGTGATGTTGCTGGATATCGATGGCTTTAAGCGGGTTAATGATAGCTGGGGTCACGAGTGCGGGGATTGCGTGCTGACTCAGTTCGCTCAGCGGGTACGCGATCTGGTGGGCGAACAGGGACTGGTGGCGCGCGTTGGCGGGGAAGAGTTCGCCGTCGCCATGCTGAGTGCGACGCCGCGCGAGGGCGAACTGCTGGCGGAGAAAATCCGCCAGGGCGTAGCGGCGCAAACCTTCGTCTGGGGGCCGCACAAGATCAAACTGACCCTCAGCCTGGGGCTGGAGTGTCGTCCGCTTAGTAACGGGCGGATCACCGAACTGTTTAATCAGCTGCTGATGGCTGCCGATGATTATCTTATTAACGCGAAGAAAGCCGGGCGCAATCGAATTTGTACGCCGACGCTGGCGGAAAACCGGTAATAAGAAAACGCGATGACAATTTCGCTTGTGTTAAATATTAGTTAAAAACATAGTGATGTGGTCAATTACATGGAGTGAGCAATGACCGCATCCTTTTCCCTTCGCACGCTATCGCGTGCTGATATTCTCGAAAACCTTTCCCCACTGAGCGATATTCTGGCCGATTGCGTTAACGGCGGCGCTTCCGTCAGTTTTATGCTGCCTTTTTCACGGCAAACCGCGCGAGCATTCTGGCTGCGTATCGCCGAAAGCGTGGCGGCCGGCGAGCGCCTTGTCGTGGTGGCCGAACATGCCGGGCAGATTGTCGGCACGGTACAGCTGGTGATCGATCAAGCGGAAAACCAGCCTCATCGCGCCGACGTGGCCAAACTTTTGGTTCACCAAAATGCGCGACGGCAGGGGCTGGCTAAGGCGCTGATGAATCACCTGGAGCAGCTTGCCCGCGAACAGGGGAAGTCTGTTCTGGTACTGGATACGGCCACCGGCAGTGGCGCGGAATGCTTCTATGTCCAGTGCGGCTGGGAAAAAGCCGGGGAAATTCCGCGTTATGCGTTAATGCCGGATGGAACGATGACCGCGACCTCACTGTTCTATAAGATCCTGCAATAACCGAGACAGGTTTGATCAAAACACGGTTTTACTCTTAGAAAAGCTGTTAAGTTATTACACCAATTGCACAGGTTGTATGACCACTCTACGAGGGAACCTATTGTGAAAACATTAAACCGTCGTGATTTTCCCGGCGCGCAGTATCCTGAACGTATCATCCAGTTTGGTGAAGGTAACTTTCTTCGGGCATTTGTCGACTGGCAGCTTGATCTGCTGAATGAGCATACCGACCTGAACGCCGGCGTGGTGATTGTGCGCCCGATAGAAAGCGCGTTTCCTCCCTCGCTGAGTACCCAGGATGGGCTGTACACCACCATTATCCGCGGTTTGAATGAACAGGGCGATGCGGTCAGCGAAGCGCGTCTGATCCGTTCGGTCAACCGGGAAATCAGCGTTTACGCTGACTACGACGCGTTCCTGCAGCTGGCGCATAACCCGGAGATGCGTTTTGTGTTTTCCAATACCACGGAAGCCGGCATCAGCTACCACGCTGGCGATCGGTTTGACGACGCGCCAGCGGTGAGCTATCCGGCAAAACTGACCCGGCTGCTGTACGAGCGTTACAGCCACTTCGCCGGCGCGAAGGATAAAGGCTGGATTATCATTCCTTGCGAGCTGATCGATTATAACGGCGAAGCGCTGCGTGAACTGGTGCTGCGCTATGCCGATGAATGGGCGCTCCCGGCGGCATTTATGACCTGGCTGCAGGAGGCAAACGCCTTCTGCTCAACGCTGGTTGACCGTATCGTGACGGGCTACCCGCGCGATGAGGCCCAGGCTATCGAAGCGCAGCTGGGTTACAAAGACGGTTTTCTCGCCACCGCCGAACATTTCTATCTGTTTGTTATCCAGGGGCCAGCATCGTTGGCCGCTGAACTGCGACTGGATAAATTGCCGCTTAATGTCCTGATTGTTGATGATATTAAACCGTATAAAGAGCGGAAAGTGGCGATTCTTAACGGCGCACATACCGCGCTGGTGCCGGTCGCCTACCAGGCAGGGCTGGATACCGTCGGCGAAGCCATGAGCGACCCGCAGATCTGCGCCTTCGTCGAGAAAGCGATTTATGCCGAGATTATTCCAGTACTCGACCTGCCGCGGGCTGAACTGGAGTCTTTTGCTCGCGCGGTAACAGGGCGTTTTCGTAATCCGTATATCAAACATCAGCTGCTCTCCATTGCGCTAAACGGCATGACCAAATTCCGTACCCGCATTCTGCCGCAGCTGCTGGCAGGGCAGGAGAAATCAGGTAAACTACCGCCGCGTCTGACCTTTGCGCTGGCGGCATTGATTGCCTTCTATCGCGCAGAGCGCAATGGCGAAAGCTATCCGGTGCAGGATGATGCCGAATGGATGACCCGTTTCCAGACGCTGTGGGCGCAGCATCGTGATGCGCGGCTCAGCACCGCTGAACTGGTGAAAGCGGTGCTCTCGGTGACCTCTCATTGGGAGCAGGACCTGACGCAGGTTAACGGCCTGGTTGAACAGGTGACGCAGGATCTTGACGCCATTCTGCTGCGCGGGATGCGCGAAGCGGTGAGGCCGCTGTGTTGATCTAAAGTGCTGGTCTAAACCGTTGATTGCAGGTGACCCGGCCACGGCCGGGTTCTTTATCAACCCAACTTAGTTACAACATACAAGAAGCCTGAATAAAAAAACGCTGCCGGTCTGTAGCACCTGAAACGACTAGCGCTCAGCAGCGGAAAATGCGCTTACCGAAAAAGACGAATAACGGCAAATCGTGTCTGCGGCGCTTGAAGAAATAGCGGGGCAGGAAAATAATAGGCTATCGTAACTGCACTGTGTCAGTCGCTCGCCCGTGCCGTTCGGGCATCAGGAGATAAAACAATGGTTGTTGATATTCGTGAAGTCTGCGCGCAAGACAAATCGTCATGGCTGCTGCTCTGGGAAGGCTATACCTCTTTTTATGGCAGCCCGCAGCCGGCCGATGTCACGGAATATACCTGGCAGCGTTTGCTGGACCGCCACTCGCCGGTGCTGGGTCGTGTGGCCGTGGTTGACGATAGCGTGGTGGGGTTTGCGATTTGCGTTCTCCATGAAGGAACCTGGGTGAAAACTCCGATTTGCTATCTGGAAGACTTGTTCGTCGATCCGCAGGTCCGGGGCCGCGGCATCGCCCGCCAGTTGATGCAGGCATTACGGGCGGAGGGCAAAGCGCAAGGATGGTCGCGTCTTTACTGGCATACGCGCACCGACAATCCGGCCCGCCGACTGTATGACGAATTCACTCCCGCCGATGATTACGTGCGTTATTGCATCACCTGTTAAGACAGGTTAGAAGAAAAGCCGTTGTTCAGCGTCGCCTGGCGGCTGAAAACAACTCAGGAGAATCAAAATGGAAAAACGCATCGACACCGCCATTAACCTGATTATGTTTCTTTCGCTGCTGGTCACCGCGTGGGATCTCTCGCTGGTGCACCATCTTTCCTGGTAACCACGACAAGCAAAACAATACCGACGCCCGGCGACACAGCACGCATTGGCTATGCCGCCGGACGTCTCGGTCATCAGAGGCGCGGTTTACGCTGCGCGACAATAAACAGGCGCGGGAACAGTAGCAAAACCTTTCCGTTACACTGTAACGGATAGTGCTGTTGCAACAGCGTCAGATAGCGCTGCAGAAAAGCCTCCCGTTGCCCGGCATCGAGCGGCTGCAGATAGGGGCGAAGTCCCGTGGATTGCAGCCAGTCGATAATCGCCTGGTGCGACTCCAGCGGGTGATAATATGTCGTTCGCCAGATATCCACCTCGCAACCGCAGGCGCTAAGAATATCGTAATACGCCTGCACGCCCGGCAGCGGATGACGTCCGTTCTCCGGGAACCCCATCTCCTGGGCGACCTGGCGCATCAGCCGATGAGAAGGTTCCTGCCAGTTGTCCGGCATTTGTACCGCCAGCATGCCGTTATCCGCCAGTTGATTCACCAGATGTGGAAACAGGCTTTCATGATCCGTCAGCCACTGGAGCGATGCATTGGCATAGAGAAGATCGGCCGGCCGTTCGGGTTGATACTGGCGAATATCGGCGGCGACGAAGCGGCAGGTTGGTAGCACCCGGGCGGCGTCTTCGAGCATCGCCGGCGAACTGTCAACGCCGATCAGCGTCGCTTCCGGCCAGGCCTGATGTAGCAAAGCGGTGCTGTTGCCGGGACCGCATCCCAGGTCGACGGCGAATGTGACGGGATGCCGGGCAATACGGGTGACTAATTCCGCGGCGGGGCGCGTACGCTCAGCGCCAAACTTCAGATAGAGAGAGGGATTCCAGTCGGCCATGGGTGACTCCGGGTAAAATATACGCGTTCACCAGCATAGAGGGCAATGTCGGCAGATTAAACGTCTTTTCATCGCTATGAGGAAATTGTCGCCATTTTTGTGACAATGTCACGCCTGCGATGAGCAGGCGGCAGGGAGTACGCATGGGCGTGGGTTAATCGCTCTCTTTGAGCGCTTCGGCGCGTTTTGCCGTGGCATAGACGAAATCCAGCATCGGCTCCAGATCGGTGTCATATCCGGCCTGGATAATTTTACCGCGTAGCCATTCGATTTCGCTGGTGATATCCGGGTGGAAGATATTATTGTCCTGAGCTTTACGCAGCCATTTCAGCAGGAAGTTGTTCTTTCCCCTGATTCCCCCCGATTTTTTTGATTTACCATGAATTTTCAGCGCGACTAAGATGCAGTAATAGAAATGAACGCGCTGATTAAAGCTTTGATGCATTTGCGTATTTCCCGCCAGGCTCAAGAACTCACCATCGTGGTCAGTGATTTGGATTGGGTTACGTCACGGGCCGGATCTTTTATTGCGCGATCTCTGGTATGCCACCCGCCACGTCAGTGCGCCTGTAACCAGACGTGACAAGGATGTTGGCACGGATGCCGAATCGCCGTCAATTGTTGATTAGTTTTTTAGCGGAACCGGCAACCAGAGGCTGCCGGAGACCCTCTTTCATAGGTGGCGCAAACCGACGCGTTGCTGCAGATAAATGCGTAAAACCAGCAGGAATGCCAGCACAACGACCACCGCGGCCAACAGATAAATCGTATCCAGAGCATAATACCCGGCGACCCAGCCCGCGACGGGACCCGTCAAACCGAGCGCCAAATCGAGAAAGGCCGAATAGGTTCCCAGCGCCGTACCCTGGTTTTGTTCTTCAACCTGTCTGACCGCTTCCACCCCCAGCGCCGGGAAAACTAAAGAGAAACCGGAACCGGTCAGCAGCGCGCCGAGGCCGGCTATCCATGCACAAGGCGCCAGCCAGATAATCACCAGCCCGAGAGATTCGACAACGAAGCAGACCAGAGAGACGCGAACGCCGCCGTAGCGGGTAATCATATTACCCGCCACCAGGCGCACGCAGATAAACCCGGCGCTAAACAGCGAAAGGGTAAATGCCGCACCTTGCCAGCGATGTGCGGAAAAGTAGAGCGTGATAAAGGTTGCGATAACCCCGAACCCCACGGTCCCCAGGGCCAGACCCAGGCCATAAGGCCAGATTTTGCGCACCACCACATGGAACGGCGCCCGAACACCGGCGGTGACGCTGACATCCTGGCGCGTACGGGCAAAGAGCAGGCCAACCAGGGCCACCACGACGACCACGGCGGCAAAACCGCTGATACCAAAGTTGCTGTTCAGCATCACGCCGAGCGGCGCGCCAACCGCCATCGCCACATAGGTCGCCACGCCATTCCACGAGATCACCCGCGAAGTATGCATCGCCCCCACGGTTTTAATGCCCCACAGCGTAGCCCCCGTCGCGGTAAAGCTTTCACCGACGCCAAGAAAAAGACGGCCTATCAGCAAAGCGCTAATCGCCAGCAGCGGCACCGGTTGCAGCGCCACCGCAACGAGAGTGAACAGCCCGCTCAGCAGACAGCAGACGATCCCAAGACTGACGACTTTTTTGGGTCCCCAGATATCCGTATAACGTCCAGCGTGCGGGCGGCTGAACAGCGTAGAGATGTACTGCAGGCTGATAACAACACCGGCGATAAGCGTACTGTATCCCAGTTGGTAATGGATATAGCCAGGCAAGACGGCGAGCGGCAGACCGATAGAGAGATAGCAGATACAGGTAAAAACGACGATCGAAATAATGCGTAGATTGAGTTGCGTATTACTGACTGAAGAGGTCATAACATCATGGTATTTCAAACGAAGGTGTGAGCAGCATAGCGCAGACCCGGTCATCCGGACGAGCACAGGATGCGTTTTCCCGTTGTTTTAGCCAAACCCACCAAAATTAGTCCCCGGACAAGACGAATCTGTGCAAGTCTGCGTATTCAATGTATAAATTTTCTGCCGACTCTATTTCTGTGTTCACCCTCAGGAGGGAACATGACAAAAGATTTCACCGATATCGCCGTGCTGTTTGTTGCAGGATTTGGTCCCATCACGCAAAACACCGCGCTGAGCCATACCTTTTATGGCGAGACGTTAGGTTTACCTTTGCAACGGATGGCGGGCAACGATGACTATCTGCTGACCGAACAGGATGCGCTGGCGGGAGTGAAACATTTTGCCCTCTGGCCGCTGTCTCAGGCGGCGACTTCCTGCTTTGGCAGTGAACAGTGGCCGGCAGATCTGCCCGGAAGGACTGCTGACCGGCGTCACGATTACGCCATGGCTACGCGAGGAGACGCGGTGAAAGCGCCGCTCTTGATAACCAACAGACTACGGCTGGTCCCGCTGGCCAAAGACGACGCGCCTCAGATTCAGGCTGTCTTCCCGCAATGGGAAATCGTGCGTCATCTGGCGGCCAGTTTTCCATGGCCATTCCCGGACGACGGGGCATCTCGCTATGTGAACACGATTGCCTTACCGGCCGCCGAAAAGGGTAGCGGCTGGTTCTGGACGATTCGCCGCCAGGCCGCCCCGGAGCAACTTATCGGTCTGATTACGCTATCCGACCAGGTGGATAACAATCGCGGGTTCTGGCTGGATCCGGCCTGGCAGCGTCAGGGATTGATGACGGAAGCCTGCCGCTGTGTGACCGATTTCTGGTTTAACACTCTCCATCGGGAGGTGCTGCGCGCGCCCAAAGCCCGCGACAACGATGGCTCGCGGAAAATATCGATCAACAGCGGCATGCGCCTGATTCGCGTAGAGCAACAGCAGTTCACCGCGGGTAGGCTGGATGCGGAGTTGTGGGAAATCACCCGCGATGAGTGGAACCGTCTGGCGCGCTGAAAAGCGGGCGGCCCGCGACTATAATGGCAACGGGCCGCGGCGAAACGCCGTCGTTAACCCGCGTGATTTGATTGCCAGGACGGACCATTTTCCATAGAATCAACCCTTTCGGAGAGAGCAAATGTCCGTTGCCGATGCCCTTCTGGCTTATTCCTTAGCCGCGTTACTTCTGACCTTAACCCCTGGCCTTGATACCGCGCTAATCCTCCGCACCTCAACCGTCGAAGGTGGCAAAAAAGCCTTTCAGGCGGCCCTGGGTATCGATACCGGTTGTTTTATCTGGGGCGCAATCGTTGCTTTCGGTTTAGGCGCGTTGCTTGCGGCATCGGAAGTCGCCTATAACATCCTGAAATGGTGCGGAGCGGCCTATTTATGCTGGTTAGGCTTTCAGCTTCTGCTTCGTCCACGCCGGGCCTTTGATACGCCGCAGGTTGCCGCGTCTTCTGGCCGTAACTGGTTTGTAAAAGGGATGCTCGGAAACGTCCTCAATCCCAAAATGGGGGTATTTTACGTCTCCTTTTTACCGCAGTTTATCCCCGCAGGGCACTCGCCGGTTATCTGGACCTTCCTGCTGGTCACCATCCACGTGTTGATCGGCACGCTGTGGTCGCTAACCCTGATCCTCGCGACCCGTTATGCCTCCGGGCTACTCAAAAGACCACGTTTTATCCAGTGGATGGATCGCATCACCGGCGGGGTGTTTATGCTCTTTGCCGCCAGACTGGCACTCAGCCATCGTTAGTTGCCCCAGGGGGCAGCAGGCCCCCCGAATTTCTCTGCCGCGTTGACCACCACACTTCGCCGTTCAGCGAAGCATCTTTATCAGGCTCCTCTACTGTGACAGTCGACGGCGGGCGCGATCTACGTATCTTGCTCGCCGGTCTTTTTCTTACCATAATAAAAAGAGAATAATATTAAAATATGGTTCTCTTTTTGAGATTAAATGCGACGGAGCAGGATGTGAATATGACCCCACAGCGGACCGAGCGTCAGGCTTTGCGGCTGGCGCTGGCCGGTTCAGTCGTGCTGATTATCGGCATGGGATACGGGCGTTTTGCCTATACCGGGATTCTGCCGGTTATGCTGGATGAGCAGATCCTGTCGCTGCGGCAGGGTAATCTGGCAGCCTCGGTCAACTACGCGGGCTATCTGATCGGGGCGCTGTTGCTGTCGAAAGCCCGGCCGGCGGACAGCACCCGCCTGACTCTCGCCTCGGTGGTATCCACGTTAGTATGTCTGGCGCTACTGGCGTGGGTGAAGTCGCCTTTAGCCATAATCCTTATCCGCGGGCTGGCCGGAGTGCTGAGCGCAGTGACGCTGATCGCCGGCTCGCTATGGCTCCTCCAGCATATGAAACACCCTCATGGCGCGCCGGTACTCTTTTCCGGCGTTGGGATGGGGATCTTTTTATCCGCCGAATGTATCTCGCTGGCAAAATACGCCTCGCTCTCCAGTCCACAAATCTGGCTTATCTGCGCCGCGAGCGCAACGATCCTCTTTTTACTGGTCGTGCGCCTGCTGTTGACGCCGGCTGATGCGGCGCTGGCCTGGCCGCAGCCGTCACCGGCGATAACCGGGACGGATGGAAAAACCGCCGATGCCTGGCGATTACTGGCGATATATGGTTTTTCTGGCTTTGGTTACATCATTACCGCGACCTACCTGCCGCTGTTTTTATCCGGCTCGCTGGCGCAGATCGATCCCGTGCAAATCTGGGCGCTGTTTGGGCTTGCGGCGGTACCTTCATGCTTTATCTGGCACAAACTGGTTATCAGGCTGGGCTTCCGGCGGGTGCTGACCGCCAATCTGCTGACACAGGCGGCGGGCGTTGTGTTGCCAGCTCTCAGCCAGGGATTACTCGCTTGTCTGCTCAGCGCGCTGCTGGTCGGTTTTACCTTTATGGGCACCGTTACCATTGCGCTTGCGGAAGCCAGAAGGCTGAACCATCGGGTAAAATTTAACATGATCGCGGCGATGACGGCCACCTACGGCGTCGGGCAGATTATCGGGCCCGTTGTCGCCGGGGCGCTGCATAACCTGACGGGAGCGTTTACTCCCTCACTGATGGCGGCGGCAGCGTCTCTGTTTCTGGCGGCGGGGCTAGTTGCGGTCAGGTCAGGGCGCGCGCACCCTTAAAACGATGCGGCTGACATCAGCAGCTGCCGCATTTCACTGAGCGCAGGGGACATCGACTCCCGGCGCCAGATGAGCTGAGTCTGCGCCTGCTGAACCGGTTGAATCTGGCAATCGTCAGGCAGGGTCAGGATATCGATGACGCTTTGCGGCAGGATAGCGCTATAGCCGCCGGACGCAATGCAGGCGCTCATAGCGTGGTATGAGCCCACATCCTGAACCTCGATGCGCCGGTCGGCGGCGAAAAACGCTTCCCCGATCGCCCGATAGCTGCAGCCCCTGGGGAAGGCGGCGAGCCTGATCTCCGCGTGACCCGGTGGGCTCACCAGCATCAGTTGCTCGACAAAAACGGGGAGTGCGTCGATCTCTGTCGGGCAGACCAGCTTACCGTCCGCGCTCAGCGGCAAACTGACCAGCGCGCAGTCGAGGACGGCACGCTGCACCAGCTCAGTCAACTGCTGCGTAGGCTGGGTATGCAGCGTCAGCTCGACCTGCGGACAGATCGCGCGAAACCGTGGAAGAAGGTGAATTAGGCGGCTGGCGGCGGTCGCTTCCATGGAGCCCAGGCGCAAGCACCCGGCGGGTTTCGACGGGTGCAGCGCTTGTTTCGCCTCTTCGCCAAGGCTCAGTATTCTTAGCGTGTAGTCGAGGAACTGCTTTCCGGCGCAGGAGAGCGCCATTTTTTTATTGCCCCGCACGAACAGCTCAACGTCCAGCTCTTCTTCCAGCTGCTGGATGCGAGTGGTGATATTCGATTGCGCACGGCCCAGCTTTTTTGCTGCCCGGGTGATGCTTTGCTCTTCCGCGACAATTTTAAAGATCTGTAACGTGGTGTGGTTCATGTTTTTCTTCTAAATATGGAAATGATATTGATCTTAACATCTCAAAAAGAGATGTTAAACATTCGGTATCACACATTCAGACAGGGTGACTATGCACAATCGCTTAACGCAGAGACTGGATATTGCTTATCCCATTATCCAGGCGCCAATGGCCGGCGTCTCAACGCCAGAGCTGGCCGCCGCGGTGAGCAACAGCGGCGGGCTCGGCTCTCTGGGCCTGGGAGCCGCGACCGTTTCCCAGGCCGAAGCGCTGATCGCGCGTACCCGGAATCTGACCACAGGGCCCATCAACGTCAATCTGTTTTGCCATGCGCCGGCGCGCCGGGACCCGCACACGGAGGCGCGGTGGATAGCGCTGTTGCGCCCGCTATTCGCCCGTTTCGGCGGGGAACCGCCCGAGACGCTGACGGAAATCTATCACAGTTTCCTTGCGAACCAGCCGATGGCCGAGCTGATACTGGACCTCGCACCTGAAGTGGTCAGTTTCCACTTCGGTGTGGCGGATAAGACACTCATTCGCCGCCTTAAGGAAAAAGGCGTGGCGATCATGGCCAGCGCCACCAGCGTAGACGAGGCGCAACGGGCCGTCGCCCAGGGCGTCGATATCGTGATTGCGCAGGGGTATGAAGCCGGAGGCCATCGCGGGATCTTCGATCCTCATGGCGACGATCGGCAAATGAGGACCTTGACGTTGCTCCAGGCGCTACAGCGGACGCTGTCGATACCGGTTGTCGCCGCAGGGGGGATTATGGACGGCACCGGGATCCGCAGCCTGCTGCAGCTGGGCGCGGAAGGGGTTCAACTGGGGACCGCGTTCCTGCTGTGCCCGGAATCGGCTACCGACGCCGGATATCGTCAGGCGCTGAGCGCTGAACCGCCGCCACAAACCGTGATGACCGCGGCGATTTCCGGCCGCCCGGCGCGCAGCATTGATAATGCATTTTGTGAAATCGGCAGGCGTCATCCCGGAGTGCTACCTCCCGACTACCCGGTGGCCTACGACGCGGGGAAAGCGCTGGCGGCCGTGGCGAGAGCGCAGGGCGAGTGGGGATTTGGGGCGCAATGGGCAGGAGAGGGCGTCGCGATGATCCGGGCGCTGCCGGCGGCTGACCTGATGCAGGCGCTGATCCGTGAAGGCGGTTTTTGCACTCAGCAGCCGCGGCGGGATGGCGACCTGCCGCGACTGCCGATGTCCGACCGTGCGGATGTCTAACGGCGGTGGGCCAGGCGGCGAACCAGACGGTCGCCCGCCATCTGCACGCCCTGCACGAGAGCCACCAGAATCAGCACCGTGCCGACCATCACTTGATCATTAAAGCGCTGATAGCCATAGCGAATCGCCAAATCGCCCAGCCCGCCGCCGCCAATGACACCAGCCATTGACGAGAAGCCAATCAGCATAACGATAGTCAGCGTGACGCCCGCCAGCAGGGTTGGCAACGCTTCCGGCAGTAGCGATTTAAAAATCACATGCCAGACCGTACCGCCCATCGACAAAATGGCTTCAATACGACCGTAATCCACTTCGTCGAGCGCGTTTTCCGTCAACCGGGCGAAAAAAGGGAAGGCGCCAATCGTCACCGGCACCACTGCCGCGGTACTCCCGAGCGTAGTGCCGATAATCAGCCGGGTAAACGGGATCAGGGCGATCAGCAGCACGATAAACGGCAGCGAGCGACCAAAGTTAATCACCGCCCCCAGCAGGGCGTTGAGTTTCGGCATCGGCAGTAGGCCGTTTTTGCGCGAAATAAACAGCACCACGCCGACAGGCAGGCCGAGCAGAACGGTAAATAGCGCCGCCAGACTCACCATATACACCGTGTCCAGCGTACCTTCCATCAGCAGCGGCCAGAGTTCATCCCAGCTCATGCGACTGTGCATAATGGCCTCCGGTGATAACCGTGACGAGCGAGAAAATCACGTTCCGACTGCGGATCGTGCAGCAATGACTGGCGCAGTTTCGACCACGGTGCCACCAGCAGTTCGGCGATACTGCCGCTTTCGACGATCTCGCCATTTTCCAGCAGCGCGGCGTGGTCGCACAGGGTTTTGACCACCTCCAGCTCATGGGTGATCAGCACAATCGTCAGATTCAGGCGCTGATTAATATCCGCCAGCAGCGCTAGCACCGAGGCGGTGGTCTCGGGATCCAGGGCGCTGGTCGCCTCGTCGCACAGCAGGACATCCGGCCTTGCCGCCAGCGCCCTTGCGATACCGACGCGCTGCTTTTGCCCGCCCGAAAGCTGGGAAGGGAACGCATGCGCTTTATCGCTAAGCCCGACCAGCTCCAGCAGTTCCGCCACTCGCGTCTGACGCGCCGTTTTGGCCATGCCGGCGATTTCCAGCGGCACAGCGATGTTGTCGGCGACGTTGCGCGCGTGCAGCAGGTTAAAATGCTGGAAGATCATCCCGGTGCGCAGACGGTAAGCGCGCAGCGCGGCTTTATCCATTTGCGTAATATCCTGTCCGTTCACAATAATGCGGCCCGATGTGGGCCGCTCCAGCAGATTCAGGCAGCGGATCAGCGTACTTTTGCCCGCGCCGCTGCGCCCGAGGATGCCGTAAATCGCCCCCTTCGGCACATGCAGCGACACCTTGTTCAGCGCCGGTCGGCCTGCTCCGGCATAGGTTTTACTCAGCCCGATGGCGTCAATCATGCTTTCGGGGCCACCGGGATAACCGAGCCGTTATAACGCTGACGGATAAAGTCAGCCACCTGCGGCGAAGTCAGGTCTTTTGCCAGCTGTTTGATGCGTGGATCGTTTGCCAGAGAGGGGGTGGTGACCAGAATGTTGGCATAAGGGTTATGGCTGGCGCTCTCAAGGCCCAGCGCGTCTTTTGCCGGCGTCAGCCCGGCTTCCAGCGCATAGTTACCGTTGATCACGGCCAAATCGACATCATCGAGAGAGCGCGGGATCTGCGGCGATTCAATTTCCAGAATCTTCAGATGTTTCGGGTTTTCGACGATGTCTTTTGGCGTCGCCAGCGTCGTGGCCGGGTCGGTGAAGGTGGAGGCCAGTTTGATCAGCCCCTGGCTTTGCAATAAGAACAGCGCACGGCTCAGGTTGGTGGTGTTATTGGGCACCGCGACGGTGGCATTTTCCGGCAGCGAAGCGAAGTCTTTGTGCTTGCGCGAATAGATGCCCAGCGGCTCAATATGGACCGTGGCAGCGACGGCGAAGGTCTTGCCCAGCGCCTTTTCCTGATCTTTCAAATAGGGAACGTGCTGGAAATAGTTCGCATCCACGTCGCCGTTTGCCAGCAGTTCATTGGCATTCACGCCGCTGGTCAGTTCAACCACCTTCAGATCCAGACTGGGGTCGATTTTTTTGATGTAGTTAAGTATTTCCGCATGCGGAACCGGGTCCGCCGCGACGCGTAACGCGGCGGCCTGTGCTGAGGTCCAGGCTAAAGAGAGAGACAGAGCGACCCCTGCCAGTTTAAAAGCGGCAATTTTCATGGTGTTTTCCTTTATCTTTGAGTTTTTATCTTTAAACGATCGGTTGCGCGGCGCGTTCGCGAAACACATCCTGGTAGTAACGCTCAGCCACATCCGGGTGGGAGCGCAGGCGGCCCTTCAGGTAATTCCAGCCCACTTCGCGCAGCAGCGGATTCTGCGGGTCGCTGTCCGGCCCGAGCGCTTCCTGCGCCAGCTCTGGCGGAAGGGTATAGACCGGGACGGTGGCATCCAGCTGCGCGCCGAGGAAAAAGGCGATGGAGAGGCGCTCCTGGTGCGCTGGCGGAGACACCACCCGATGCACGGTGGCGCGCAGATAGCCATTGGTGGCCAGCTCCAGCAGTTCGCCAATATTGACGACAAAGCTGCCGGCCAGCGGGGTTGCGTCGATCCATTGTCCGGGAGCCACTTCCACCTGCAGACCCTTTTGCTCATCCTGAAGCAGGAAGCTGAGGAACCCGGAGTCCTTATGCGCGCCGACGCCCTGATGGCTTTGCGCCTCATGCTGACCGGGATAGCGGATCAGTTTGATATGCTCGTTGGGTTTATTGCCATACAAGGTGTCAAAGGCGTCATCAGGCAGCGCCAGCGCTTCAGCAAAGGCGCGCAGCAGGGTGGTGCCGACCTGGGTCATGGCGCGCTGCCAGCTGAGCAGCGTGGGTTTCAGCGTCGGCAGGGCTTCCGGCCACAGGTTAGGCCCCTGCAGGCGCTGCCAGCGCGGCGCATCGTCATTAAGATGCAGCGCCGGACGCTCGGCGCCAATATCAAATTGTTCTCGCCAGTCTGGCTGCCCGCGGGTCAGCTCCGATGCGGCGCGGTTGTAGCCGCGAAAGTGAGGGGAATGAATCATTGCGACCGGCTGTTTTTGCTCATCAGACAGGGCAAAAAAGCGGCGGGATTGCTGCTGGACAGCTTGTTGTAAGGCATCGTCGACGCCATGATTGATCAGATAAAAGAAGCCTATCTCGCGGGCCGCATAGCGAAGGTCGGCCAGAAAAGCCGTTTTCTCAGCCGGATCGGCGTAGCGAGCAAGATCGAGAATCGGCAAGGTCGTTGCGTTCATTGTGTTCTCCGAAGACAGCGTTCAGGGAAGAGCGTTTATTCAGGTTCAGGGTTCGGGGACAACAACAGCGCATGGCGATTTCCTCATTCGGTGGGGTGAGCACAGCTTGCCTCAACGGCAAATAATCAACCAATAACCTTCTTTTCTAATTTATGACCGCGCGGGGTTCAGTGCTTTTGCGAATAATGGATAAAGGCGGCGCCAACTCTCTTTCTGCCTTGCACAGGGGCGAGGTAGCCAGTATGGTGTGCGACATTTCTCAGGTATTCAGGATTCAACATCGCAATGCAGCCTTCCAAAGATCCTCTTCATGGCGTCACCCTCGAGGCTTTACTGAACGCCCTGGTGGCGAGGTATGGTTGGGCCGGACTGGCACAACGGATCACTATCAACTGTTTTAAGAGCGACCCGAGCATCAAATCGAGCCTCAAATTTTTACGTCGGACCCCCTGGGCGCGCAAAGAAGTTGAAGAACTGTATATTGATTCGCTGTCCGAAGCCGATACGGCAAAAGAGGACCTCCCGGCGGATAATCCGTGGGCTAACTGGCAGAATAAAAAAGAGTAGGGTGTAGCCCAGGTGTGAAGGTGCGAAGAGGTTACAGCACCGTCTCGCCACGCAGCGCGCCCGGCGCTTTGCCGGTGATGCGTTTAAAGGCGCGGCTGAAGGCGGCCAGCGAGCTGTATCCCAGGCGGAAGGCAACCTTTTCCAGGGGCAGACCTTCATCCGAAATATACTGTGCGGCCAGCCGCATCCGCAGTTCCGTGAGGTAACGCGCGGGTGTAGTACCGGTGGCGGCGAGGAAACGCTCCGCAAAAACGGAACGCGAGGTCCCGGCCTCGCGAGCAAGCTCGGCGACTTTCCAGTTGACGCCAGGCTGCTGATGCATCGCGTAGATAGCTCTGGCGAGTTTAGGATCGCGCAGCACCTGTACCCAGCCGGTGGCGTTGCCGCAGCCGCACTCCACCCAGCCGCGAACAATCAGCGCCGCCACCACATCGGCAAGTCGCGCCAGAATACCGGCGTAGCCCGCCTGCCGGGTGAGCGATTCGCGCTCCATCGCCAGCAGCAGCGGGTGGATTTCGGGCCAGGTTTTCAGCAGACGGCTGACCAGCATCACTTCCGGCATCGCTTTGACCAGCGGCTGCATCCCCCCCAGTTCAAAATCCATGCAGCCGCTGAAGATGACGGTATTTTCCGTCTCTTCCGTCTCTTTCTGCACGCCATCATGCTTGACGCAGCACACCGTCGCGCAGACCGGTTCGCTGGCTAACTGCACTACATCAATCACCTGCGCCTGGTCATCGGAGATTAACGCATGGCTCTCGCCGTTGGGAATAAACAGCGCATCGCCGCTTTCCAGCGTCAGCCGCTGGCCGCTGGCCATCCGCAGCAGCGCTTGTCCGCGACTGACGAAGTGGAACTGGGCTTTCCCCGGCACGGAGTTGAAGGCCACCCCGAACGGGCGGCCAGTTTCGATACGACGGTAATTGACCCCGGAGAGGCGCATGCCGCGCAGGAGTTCACTGGTCAGGTCGAGGGTCTGGCGAGTCATCTACGTAATCCCGGACGAATTATCAATAATTGCAGAGTATGCATCATAGATCGTCCGACAGGAAAGCCCTAACCTTGGCGCGATGTTAATTAATCTGGAGAGATGTATATGAGTTCCTGCATAACTGCCGAAGAGGGAATGACCGCGGCCAAACCCGCATGGCGCGCGGTGTATGCTCTGGCATTGGGCGTTTTCGGCCTGATTGTTGCAGAGTTTCTTCCCGCCAGTCTGTTAACGCCGATGGCCGCCAGCCTTGGGGTCAGCGAAGGGATGGCGGGGCAGGCGGTGACCGCCACAGCCCTGGTGGCACTGGTGACCGGATTGCTGATCACCCCCGCGACCAAAAATATCGATCGCCGCTGGGTGCTGATGTTCTTTTCCGTCCTGCAGATCGTCTCCAGCCTGATGGTGGCCTTCGCCAGCTCGCTGGAGTTTCTGCTGCTGGGACGCCTGCTGTTGGGGATAGCGATCGGCGGATTCTGGTCGATGTCGACCGCCACGGCGATGCGTCTGGTGCCTGCCGCATGGGTGCCGAAAGCGCTGGCGGTGATCTTCTCCGCCGTGTCGATAGCCACCGTGGTGGCGGCGCCGCTGGGCAGCTATCTGGGCGGTTTGATCGGCTGGCGCAGCGTCTTTATTCTCTGTACGGTCCCCAGCGTACTGGCGCTGCTGTGGCAACTGTGGGTACTGCCCTCAATGCGTCCGGAAAGCGTCGGCAGTTTTGCTACGCTGTTTAAGGTTCTGCGCCGTCCCGGCATGGTCGGCGGGATGCTGGCCACCATTTTAATCTTCAGCGGACATTTTGCCTTTTTCACCTATCTGCGGCCGTTCCTGGAAACCGTCGCCCAGGCCAGCGTCGAAGGCGTTTCACTGATTCTGCTCGGATTCGGGGTGGCGAACTTTATCGGCACCTCTCTTGCCGGGCATCTGCTGAGCCGCAGCCTGCGTTTAACGCTGGCGCTGGTTCCGCTGGTCATGAGCGTACTGGCGCTGATGATGGTGACCTTCGGCCACATCGCGCTCCTCGACGGACTGCTGGTCGCCATGTGGGGCTTTGCCTTCGGCCTGGTGCCGGTCGGCTGGTCAACCTGGCTGGCGACGACGGTACCGGATGAAGCAGAAAGCGCGGGCGGACTACTGGTTGCCTCTATTCAGCTGGCTATCAGCGCCGGGGCGGCCGGCGGTGGGGCGGTGTTTGATCTCAACGGCGCCAGCGGCGTCTTTACCGGCAGCGGTTTACTCCTGCTCAGCGCCATGATTATTGTTTTTGCCGGTGTGCGGGTGACATCCCCGGCCAGCGAAAAATAAACTCGCGCCGCGTCAACGATGCGCCTGCGGGCGCATTTTCTTCGCCGCCTGTTGCGGCCACGCCCCTTTGCGTACCAGCAGGCGATACGCGCCCTCGTCGCTTACCCCTTCGTCAATCGTGATAAAGCCGCTGGCGGCATAAAACGCCAGCGCGTTGCGATTACGCGTCAGGCACTTGAGCCGATAGCCGTGCTCTTGCCAGCCGGGTAGTGCCTGCAGCAGCATTTTGCCCACTCCGCATCCCTGACGGGCGGGAGCGACATGCAAATGGTGAATAAAGTGGTCTGGCAGCCAGACGGCAATAAACCCGGCCAGCTCTCCCTGCGGATCGTGCGCCAGCCAGATCGTTTCACCTTCAGTCTGCTTTTCCAGATCGGTTAAGCGAAAATCGGTGACGTTCAGCCACGTAAACGTATGGCACCGCGATAAAAGGAACAGCCGCTGTAATGCTGGCCAGTCATGACGAGTTGCCTGACGAACGGAAATAGTCAATCTCACTCCTTTCTCTTTCTCTGCCTGACCGGAACATTCCCGGCGGCGGCGAGGCGATTATAGCCAATCTCCCTTTTTATCTGCACGCCGGGCACACAAAAACCGCACTTCGGCGGTGCAGGGCAACGCCAGGTTGAACCCGCGAAGATAAATAAAATATTGATAAATAACAAATAGGCAACGTGGCATGGTTAATGCTTAGCACTGTAAGTATTGGGATGCGCAGGGGACGGCCGGGGTTTCAAGGACCCCATCACCGTCGCGGCCGTCATTTTTGATTTGTGGCTAGCGGATTACTGGAGCTGATTATGACCGTTCTCAGAGAACCTTTGGTTGTCGCCAGATATGGCAAATGGACGCAACTCTCACTTGGCCTGATCTGTATGGCTTCGATATCCAGTCCACAATATGTCTGGACGCTGCTGACCAGACCGTTGACCGAGAAGCTGGGCGTCGGGTTGGCGGAATTACAGGTGACCTTTTCGCTGTTGATTATCCTGCAGACCTTTTTCTCGCCGTTTCAGGGACGGCTGGTTGAGCGCTTTGGCCCGCGACTGCTTATCTCTATCGGCACGGTCATGGCGGGGCTGAGCTGGGTTCTCTCGGCTCAGGTCAGCGGCCTGGCCGCGCTGTACCTCGTCTATGGCTGCCTCGGCGGTCTGGGTACCGGTATTGTCTATATCGGCGTCGTCGGTTTAATGGTGCGATGGTTTCCCCGCCAGCGCGGATTTGCCGCCGGTGCCGTCGCCGCGGGGTATGGCATGGGGGCGATTATGACCACCTTTCCGGTCTCCGTCTCGTTGAGCCAATACGGGCTGGAACAGACCATGACGGTCTTCGGCATCCTGTTTGCCGCCGTGGGATTTCTCGCCAGCCAGGGGCTGAAGCTGCCGCCTGATAGCGGTGCGTTGCCCGCCAGTCAGACCGTCGCGCAAAGTACCCGGCAATTCACTTCGCGTGAAATGCTGCGTGAACCGCTTTTCTGGCTGATGTTCGCCATGATGGCGATGATGTCGACCTCCGGACTGATGGTGACGTCGCAGATGGCGGTCTTCGCTGAAGATTTCGGCATCAGCAAGGCGGTGGTCTTCGGTATGGCCGCGTTGCCGCTGGCGCTGACTATCGATCGTTTTACCAATGGCCTGACGCGTCCGCTGTTCGGTTTTATTTCCGATCGCTATGGCCGTGAAAACACCATGTTTATCGCCTTTGCGCTGGAAGGGGTGGCGATGACCCTGTGGCTGGCCTGCCGGGACGATCCGATGCTGTTTGTCCTGTTGTCCGGCGTGGTGTTTTTCGGTTGGGGAGAGATTTTTTCGCTGTTTCCCTCTACGTTGACCGACACCTTCGGCAGCGAGTACGCGAGTTCGAACTACGGCTGGTTGTATATCTCGCAAGGGATCGGTTCGATCTTCGGCGGCCCGCTGGCGGCGCTGCTGTACCAGCATACTCAAGGGTGGGGCGTGGTCTTCAGCTGCGCGATAGGGCTTGATTTTGTTACCGCCGTACTGGCGATTGCGCTGCTGAAACCCTGGCGCTCGCGCTTTATCCGTAAGCACAGCGAGGCTGCCGTAATTCGTTAGTTCTCCCGACATTCACCCCGGCGACAGCCCGCCGCCGGGGTCATTCCTGATTACGCTTGCGCCACCGACAGCTGCCGGGCGCTGGCCGCATACCGGGAGAAAGGTCACTTTTTCGCTAACGCCAGTTAATGCAGACAATATGTGATGCGCAGTTACCCTACGGGAAGATTTTTATTTATTTCGTGGCGGATAAAACCGGATTTGAATTACTGACGACGGGGATGGTCTGCCTGAGCGATGGAAGTTTAGTTAAAATGCGTGAGCAGGGTTATATCCGTTGCCGCTCACCCGCGGCGAAGGGCAGGGAATGCTTTTTTCACCGATCGGCCTGGCAGGTCTGCTCAGGAAGTTGCATAACATCTCATATCATTCAGCCACAGTGAACATTGTCGCGCAGATAATCAGGCAGAAGCAAAAACAATGCTTCGTTTTGGTGCCCCACTAAATTTTTCATGCATCATCGTGATGCAAAGCAGATCCGCAGTACACCACAACTCATTTCATATCTTGTTAATATTAAAGTAATTAATTAATGGCATGCTTTGTGCTTATCTTTGTAACAGAGGATAAAAAGCGTGGGGGAATTTTAATCTTTCTTTGTGGCGACCATAAGCAGTACCGATGTTATTGCCGGCGAGGAGTAGACAATCAACGTTGTCATTATGGGGTTTGAAACGGATCTCAGTATTCATATTCACCGTTATTTTTAAACAGGATACCTGATTCACACATAGCCCTGTTAACCGCATTGTTACGCGGATAATTATTTTGTATTGCCGTTGCTAACAACGTCACGACCCTTTTGAGGAGATAAAAGGGGCCCGGACTGAGTTCTGCGCAGGTGCAGCATATACTGTCACGATCGGCGATTTCACAAGGATACAATGCTGATGCATAAACTCATAAAAAATTACGAAGCCGACATCTTTTTCGATGAGCTGATCGACCATGAGGGCAATCCACGCCTTTCCGCGCAACGTCTGATTCAATGTCTTGATTCTCTTCCTCCGGATGAACTGGAGAAACGTCGTCTGACGGCAGAGGCGACAATTCAGGAGATGGGGATTAGTTTTACGGTCTATACCGATAAAGGAAATATCGACAGGATCTGGCCATTCGATATTATTCCCCGCATCATTGATGCGAAAGACTGGGCGATCGCGGAAACCGGACTGAAGCAACGTCTTACCGCCCTGAACCGCTTTATTGATGACCTGTATAATGAACAAAACTGCATCAAAGATGGAATTATTCCTGAATATATTATTAAGGAATCTAAAAATTTCCGTCCTGAGTGCGTTGGCATGTCACCGCCTTATGGCGTATGGGCGCATATTTGCGGCACCGATTTAGTGCGTGATGAAACAGGGCAGTTCTACGTCCTGGAAGATAACCTGCGGGTACCATCCGGCGTCTCGTATATGCTGGAAAACCGCGCCATTACCAAGCGCGTTCTGCCTGAACTGTTTGAAAGCGACGATATTAAGCCGGTTGATGCCTATCCTGCGCAACTGCTGGAAACCCTGACAGCCCTGTCGCCCCGCCAGGTTGAACGCCCGGAAATTGTGGTGCTGACCCCGGGTATTTATAACTCGGCCTACTTCGAGCACGCTTTCCTGGCCCAGCAAATGGGGGTGGAACTGGTCGAGGGTGCCGATCTGTTTGTCGGCGACGACGACTGCGTCTACACCAAAACGATCTACGGCCCGGAACGGGTGGATGTGATTTACCGACGTATTGACGATTTGTTCCTCGACCCGGAAGCCTTTCACCCTGATTCTGTTCTCGGGGTTCCCGGCCTGATGCGGGCATGGAAAGCCGGAAACGTCGCGCTGGCCAATGCGCCGGGAGCAGGGGTTGCGGATGATAAAGTCGTCTATGCGTATGTGCCGGCTCTGATTCGCTACTATCTGGACGAAGAGCCTATTCTCCCTAATGTCGAAACCTACCTCTGTCAGAATGACGACGATCGCGAATACGTGCTGCAGAATCTGGATAAGCTGGTGGTTAAACCGGCCAACGAGTCCGGCGGTTACGGCATGCTGGTGGGGCCGCATTCGACCAAAAAAGATCAGCAGCTGTTTGCCGAACTGATTCAGGCGAATCCACGTAATTATATCGCTCAGCCGACGCTGAAGCTTTCCACCGCCCCGGCGCTGATCGCCAAAGATTATCTCGAGCCACGCCATCTTGATTTACGCCCGTTTATTTTGCAAAGCAAAGAGACTTACGTGACGACCGGCGGTTTGACGCGGGTGGCGATGAAAAAAGGTTCGTTAGTGGTTAACTCATCGCAGGGCGGTGGGAGTAAGGATACCTGGATCGTGGAGAGCAAAAGATAATGAATATGCTATCAAGAGTTGCCGCGCGCCTGTACTGGAGCGCGCGTTATCTGGAGCGAGTGGAAAATATCGCGCGGTTAGTCAGCGTGTATGACGATCTGCTTTACGATCTGCCGCGAGACATCGCTGTATCCTGGTATAACCTGATTGAAATTAACAGCGGCGTCGCGTTGTTTGGCCAACGCTACAAAGTTAAAGACGAACGCAATGTGCTGAAGTTTCTGCTGGCCGACGAGAGCAATCCCGATTCTCTGCTGTCGTCTTTAAAAATGGTCCGGGAAAATATTCGTACCAGCCGCGATGTTGTGCCGGGAGAGATGTGGGAACTGATCAATGAGCTGGATCTCTACGCCCGGCAGAATATCCGCCTTGGTATCAACCGCTCTGAACGGCATACCTACCTGAATACCATCATTGAAGGATGTCAGAAAATTATTGGTTTACTGACCGGTTCGATGAGTCGTGATGCCGGCTGGTATTTTCTGAACATGGGACGCTATCTTGAGCGCGCCGATATGAATACGCGCATTCTTGACGCCGCGAACTCCCTGATGATGCAGGCGCGTGAGGAAGAGAGCATTAAGTTAGGCCAGGTCGTGTGGTCGAAGGTACTGAAATCGCAAAGTGCCTATCTCAGTTTTCGCCGGGTGATGCGCTGCTCGATTAAAGGCTCGCTGGTGGTCACGCTGCTCCTGACGGACAGGCATTTTCCCCGTTCGCAGCGCTTTTGCCTGGAGCAGATCAAACTGGCTGCCGCTGAACTGCCGCGGGCGTCAGCCGTTTCGGAGCACATCGACAGTTTGCTGCTTGCGACCCGGGGCGTGGATCACTCCCACGATCTGAACCGCGAGTTCAGCCTCTATCTTAATGAAATCCAGCTCAGCCTGATTGCGCTTCATCACCTGATTACCGATAACTGGTTTCATTTCCTGCAAGGAGATGCCGTATGACCATCCGGGTAGCGATTCAACATAAAACGACCTATGACTTCGACCGTTTGATCAACGTGGCGCCACATATTTTGCGTCTGCGGCCTGCGCCTCATTCACGTACCCATATCCATGGCTACTCCCTGAAAGTGACGCCAGAGGACCATTTTATTAACTGGCAGCAGGACCCGTTCGGTAACTATCAGGCGCGGCTGGTGTTTCCTGAAAAAGTGAAGCGCCTGGAGTTTGCGGTGGAGGTGATCGCGGATATGACCGTGATCAACCCGTTTGACTTCTTTATCGAAGAGTATGCCGAGAATTTCCCCTTTGCCTATGATTCCTTGATGCAAGAAGAACTTGCGCCTTATCTCAAGGTCACCGAGCAGTGTCCTGAACTGGAGGCGTGGCTGGCAAGCGTTGATTGCGAGGAAATGGTGCCTATTGTGACCTTCCTTGTGCAGCTCAATAGTCGGCTGGCCAACGAAATTGACTACGGTATTCGCCTTGAACCCGGCGTGCAGAGTTGTCAGGAGACGCTGACGTTGAAAAAAGGCTCCTGCCGGGATACCTCGTGGTTGCTGGTACAGATACTGCGTAATCTGGGGCTGGCCGCGCGCTTTGCCTCCGGCTATCTGGTGCAGTTAACCGCCGATGTGAAAGCGCTGGACGGTCCGTCTGGCCCGGAACAGGATTTCACCGATCTGCACGCCTGGTGCGAGGTCTATTTGCCCGGCGCCGGGTGGGTAGGGCTCGACCCGACCAGCGGCCTGTTCGCCGGCGAAGGGCATATTCCTTTAGCCTGCACCGCCGACCCGCAGTCTGCGGCGCCGATTACCGGCGCAACCGACCCGTGCGAATGCGAGTTCAGCTATTCCAATATCGTCACCCGCATTCATGAAGATCCGCGGGTCACACGGCCTTATAGCGAAGATGAGTGGCTGAACATCAACGCGCTGGGGCGCGCCGTTGACGCCGAGCTGCAATCTAACGATGTGCGTCTGACGATGGGGGGCGAACCGACGTTTATCTCCATTGACGATATGGATTCCGCGCAGTGGAATACCGATGCGCTGGGTAAAGATAAATTACGCCTCGCGAAAGATCTGTTACTGCGCTTAAAAACGCAGTTTAGTCGCGGCGGATTGCTGCATTATGGCCAGGGCAAGTGGTATCCGGGCGAAGAGGTTCCGCGTTGGGCGCTCGGGTGCTTCTGGCGCACCGATGGCGAGGCGTTGTGGCACGATCAGGCGCTCTTAGCCCGCGTCGATCGGGATTATGGTCATACCCTTAGCGACGCGGAACGGTTTGGTCAGGCGCTATGCCAGCAGTTAGGCGTTGCCACCCGCTATTTGCAACCCGCTTATGAAGATTCGCTCTACTATCTGTGGCTGGAGCGTTCTCTGCCGGAGGGGGCCGATCCGAGGAGCGCGAATCTGAATCATGACCTCGAACGGCGGAGACTGGCGAGCTTACTTAGCCGCGGTATGGAAAACGCCACGGGCTATATCCTGCCTGTCGAATTCGATGGTACATGCTGGCAAAGTAGCCCCTGGCCAATGCGTGCCGGGCTGATTACGCTGATCCCCGGTGATAGCGCGATGGGTTATCGTCTGCCGCTCAATTCGCTGCCGCCATTAGCCGACGATGAGATCGTCGTCGAACGGGATCCTTTTGAACCTCGTGAACCCCTGCCGGTCTTTGCGATGGGAGGAGAGGCGGCCCCTGTCCGTGCCCGACAGACCTTGCAGCAACAAAAAACACTCGCCAACGGTACTAAAAACGTGGTCCGTACCGCGCTGTGTCTCGAACCGCGCGAGGGCAAGCTGCATCTGTTCCTGCCGCCGGTCACCCATCTCGAGAATTACGTGGCCCTGGTGCATGCCATCGAAGAGGCTGCCAGTGAACTGCAGCTGCCGGTGGTGATTGAAGGTTATGAACCGCCAAAAGATCCTCGCTTGCAGAAGCTGTTGTTGACCCCCGACCCGGGCGTTATCGAGGTCAATATTCACCCGGCCAGCCACTGGGATGAGCTGGTGCATAATATTGAAACACTCTACGAGCAGGCGCACCAGGCAAGGCTGGGTGCCGAGAAGTTTATGCTTGATGGCCGGCACACCGGTACCGGAGGGGGGAACCATGTCACCCTGGGCGGGAGTACGCCAGCCGACAGTCCGGTACTGCGACGTCCCGATCTCCTGCGTAGTCTGGTGACCTACTGGCAACATCATCCCGGTCTTTCCTATTTATTCTCCGGCATGTTTATTGGCCCAACCAGTCAGGCTCCGCGTCCGGATGAAGGGCGAGACGAAGCCCTCTATGAAATGGAAATCGCCTTCCAGAATATGCCGGAAGGGCTGGTTGATACGCCATGGCTGGTGGACAGGCTGATGCGCAACCTGCTGGTGGATGTCACCGGCAATACCCACCGTTCAGAATTTTGCATCGACAAACTCTATGCGGCAGGCAGCAGTAGCGGCCGCCTGGGGCTGCTGGAGTTCCGCGGCTTCGAAATGCCCCCTCACGCTCGCATGTCGCTGGTGCAACTGCTGCTGCTCCGCTGCCTGGTGGCGCGTTTCTGGAAAGAACCGTATCACCAGCCGCTGGTCCGCTGGGGGACGCAGCTGCACGATAAATTTATGTTGCCGCATTTCGTCTGGCAGGATGTGAAAGAGGTGGTGGATGACCTGCAGCGTCATGGTTATCCCTTCAAACTGGCGTGGCTGTTGCCGTTTGAAGAGTTCCGTTTCCCGCACTATGGTCGTCAGCAAATTGATGATATTGAGCTGGAGCTGCGCTGGGCCATCGAGCCGTGGCATGTTCTGGGCGAGGAGGTGACGCTGTCCGGGACCTCGCGCTATGTTGACTCCTCGGTCGAACGTATACAGGTACGCCTGTCTGGTTTAACCGAAGGGCGCTACGTGCTGGCGTGTAACGGCCGCCGCGTGCCGCTGCGGGCGACCGGAAGACAAGGGGAGATGGTGGGGGCGGTACGTTATCGGGCGTGGGCGCCGCCGTCGGCGCTGCATCCGACGCTGGGGGTGAATACCCCGCTGGTGTTTGATTTGATTGATACCTGGAATGGTCTTTCCATCGGTGGCTGCACCTATCGTGTCAGCCACCCTGGCGGACGAAACTATGAGACGCGACCGGTCAACAGCAATGAAGCCGAAGCCAGGCGTGTCAATCGCTTCTGGGATCATGGTTTTACCCAGGGCGCATTGGTTCCCCCGCCGGCATTCAGCGCGCTCAGAACATTCTATGAGCATGAGCAGGTTCCCCGCCCGATGGCTCCGCCTGCTGAGGAACCTGGCGACGAATACCCTCATACTTTGGACCTTCGCAGGAAGTATACTAGGATTTAGTTTTGAGCCGGGTAATCAGAATACATGACCGCATCTTTTTCTGAATCAATCACGCCGGCCTGTGAGCCGGCTTCTTTCGCTGTCGATAGCGCTTCGACAGCCATTTATAACGAGGCCTGCGATCTGACGAACACCCTCCGCCCGCACTGGACAGAGGTGATGAACAGCGTCAGTGAGATGGGTGTGGAAGGGATGGAAAACCGGCTGCGCCAGGCCCAGCGCATTTTGCGCGACGATGGCGCCACCTATAACCTGAATGGCGATCCGCTTTCGCCAAACGTCTGGTCGCTGGATATCATCCCCAATCTGTTGGCGGAGGAGGAGTGGTCAAGCGTGGAACGCGGGCTGGCGCAGCGTTCGCGGCTATTCGACCTGATGCTTAAAGATCTCTATGGCGAACAGCGGCTGTTGAAAGAAGGGGTTATCCCCTCGGAAATCATCTTCTCTCACCCCGGTTTTCTGCGTCAATGCCACGGTATCCGTTTGCCTGGGGCCCATAATCTTATCTTCCACGCGGTCGATTTGGTTCGCGGCGGGAATGGACAGTTTGTGGCGATTGGCGATCGTACCCAGGCCCCGAGTGGTACCGGTTATGTTCTGGAAAACCGAATCGCCGTTTCCCGCGTCCTGCCATCGTTGTTTCGTAACAGCCATGTCCGGCGGCTTTCCGGTTTCTTTCATGCGCTACGGCATACGCTGGCCAGCCTCGCCAGCCACAAAACCGATACCCCACGGATCGTCGTCCTGACTCCCGGCGCCTACAGCAGTACCTATTTTGAGCACGCTTATCTGGCAAACTATCTCGGCTTTCAGCTGGTGCAGGGGGGCGACCTGACCGTGCGTAACGGCAGAGTATGGTTGAAATCCCTGAATGGGCTGTCGGAAGTCGATGTGATTGTGCGCCGGATGGATGATGCCTACTGCGATCAGACCGAACTCCGTTCCGACTCGCGCCTGGGGGTGCCGGGGCTGCTTGAAGTGGTGCGCAACGGTAACGTCGTGCTGGCTAACCCTCTGGGCTCAGGGGTCCTTGAAGCACCGGCGTTGCTGGCATTTCTCGCGGAAATTAGTCAGTTTTTGCTGGGCGAACCGCTGTTGATCCCCACGGTTAAAACCTGGTGGTGCGGCCGAGTGGAGGACCGCGACTTCGTGATCCACCACCTTGAGCAACTGATCATCAAACCGTCTTATCGTAGTTTTGATAGCAAAAGTATCTATGGTCATAGTCTGGATGACGCGGGCCGCAAGCTGATTATTCAGCAAATCACCGCCAGCCCGCACAGCTACGTGGCGCAGGCCTATATTCCGGGCTCACGCGTCCCGGTGTGGGCGAATCAGCAAATTGAGTATCGTCCGACGATTTTCCGCGCGTTCACCGTTGCCGCGCCTGAAGGGTACTGCGTCATGCCCGGAACGTTGTCGCGGGTGGCAGAGTCGGCCGATGAATGTATCGTCAGCGACTTATCCGGGGCGTGGAGTAAAGATACGTGGATACTTGGGGAAAATCTCGATACCGCGCAACCCCCTCTGACGGACTCGATTCCGCGCGATGAGGGAAATTTGCCCAGCCGGGTGATAGAAAACCTGTTCTGGTTTGGCCGCTATGCGGAACGCGCGGAGATGAGCCTGCGTCTGATACGTATTCTTTTCAAGCAGCTTAACGGCGTTGAGCATTTTATGCCGGAAAGCCGCGAGATTCTGCTGGGGGCATTATCTGCGCTTACCGGGACGTTGCCAGAAAGCGGCGCTGTCGGCGATCAGAATCATGAGCTTTCTTCCCTGGTGTGCGATGGCCAACGCACGGGATCGATAAAATTTAATATTCTCAACATGCTGGCCTGCGGTGAGCAGGTGAAAGAGATGCTGTCGGCCGATACGCGCATTATCATCAATGAATTACGTGATTATATTCGGACGGTGGAGGTCGCATATCAAGACGGGCTGCCGGAATTGCCGGAAGAGTCGCTGGATAATCTGGTCACCTCTTTACTGGCCTTGTCCGGACTGAATCATGAAAGCATGCTGCGGGGCATGGACTGGCGGTTCCAGGAGATTGGTCGCCGTGCCGAACGAGCGCGTCTGACCGCCATTCTGCTGAAACATACTTTGACCCGCGCCGTTCCGGGTTTACAGCAACAGCAAATTTTAGAATCGGTACTGATGAGCGTCGAGGCGTTAATTTCTTTTCGACGACGTTACCGGGGGCAGATGAATATCATTTCCGGTCTGGATTTATTGATGCTGGATGGGACGAACCCGCGTTCGTTGATTTATCAGGTCGATCGGTTGCGTAAATATCTCCTCGATTTGCCGCGCCAGGAGGGACAGACCTCCAGCCTGACATCGGATATGCGCCCGGTGATGAAATCACTCACGGATATACAACTTGCCGATCTCGATCGACTGGCGCAGGTCGATGAACCCACCGGACTGCGTGAACAACTGGATACGTTAATGACGCAGATAATCAGTCAGCTGGAGCAATTCACTACCTTGCTGAGCGACAAATATTTCGACCACGCCAATGGACCGCAGCAACTGATTAACACCCAGTGGAAGACCGACTTATGAAATACCGGGTACGACATCTTACAAAGTACCAGTACAACTCTCCGGTGACGTTATGCTACAACATGACGCACCTGTTGCCGCGCAATACCGCCAGTCAGCACTGCGTACAGCGGCGGATAACCGTAACGCCGATGCCGGTTTATCAGAACGAAGGGTATGATTATTTTGGCAATCTGACGTTTTATTTCTCGATCCAGGTCCCGCACGACACTCTGACCATTGAGATGGAAAGTGAGCTTGATATTGACGAAATCAACCGCGCGGATCTGCTGCATAGCCACTCTCTGACCTGCGGAGAGTATCGGCAGCAATTGCATGAGTCCGTGACGCCGGAGCTGCGGATGGCGAAGGAGTATTTGCTCGACTCCAGTTTAATTCGCCGTTCTGAGCGGCTGGCCTGCTACGCGGCGGATATTTTCCATGATGATGCCCCGGTCATTCAGGCGGCGGCGGCATTGACCCATCGCATTTTTGAGGAGTTTACTTTCGATCCGATTGCGACCAGCGTCAGCACCCCGCCAGAGCAGGTCTTACAGGAAAAGCGGGGGGTCTGTCAGGATTTTGCCCATCTGGCGATCGCCTGCCTGCGTTCCGTCGGCTTACCCGCGCGCTATATCAGCGGCTATATCGAAACGCTACCGCCCGAGGGGCAGGAAAAATTAGTCGGGACCGATGCGTCGCATGCGTGGTTTGCCATTTTTATCCCCGACGCAGGCTGGCTGGAGTTTGACCCGACCAACGATCTCATGCCTCAGGGGCAACATATTGTCACGGCGTGGGGCAGGGATTACGCCGATGTTGCCCCGTTGCAGGGGGTTATTTTCGATGGCGGGGTAACGCTGGCCCTTGAAGTTGCGGTCGATGTGCAGCGCGGCTGAGCGCTATTATTTCCCCCCTCAGCGAGAGTCGAGGGGGGAAACCCCGGATGTTTAGTGTATAACCTGCGACAAAAACGTCCGTGTACGTTCTGATTTTGGATGGGAGAAGAACTCCTGCGGCGGCGCCTGTTCGACAATCTCGCCGCGGTCCATGAAGATCACCCGATCCGCCACCGTGCGTGCAAAGCCCATTTCATGAGTGACGCACAGCATCGTCATGCCATCTTCCGCCAGGCCAATCATGGTATCGAGCACTTCTTTGACCATCTCCGGGTCAAGCGCGGAGGTGGGCTCATCGAACAACATGATTTTGGGTTTCATGCACAGGGAACGGGCGATCGCCACGCGCTGCTGCTGACCACCCGACAGCTGTCCGGGAAATTTATGCGCATGTTCCGCGATGCGGACACGTTGCAGATAATGCATTGCCAGCGCTTCCGCTTCCTTCGCCGGCATCTTACGCACCCAGGTCGGCGCCAGGGTACAGTTCTGCAAAACGGTGAGGTGAGGGAACAGATTAAAGTGTTGAAATACCATGCCGACTTCAGTGCGTACGCGCTCTATGTTGCGGACATCATCGTTCAGATGAATGCCATCAACGACGATCCGCCCCTGCTGGTGCTCTTCCAGGTGGTTGATGCAACGAATCGTGGTCGATTTACCCGATCCTGAAGGCCCGCAGAGGACAATGCGTTCACGCGGTTTCACCTGCAGGTTAATGTCTTTCAAGACGTGAAACTGGCCGTACCATTTATTCACATTTTCGAGCGTAATCATCATTGCGTCAGCAGAATTAGTCATTGTGTGTGTCATGTAAAACCTCAGTGCGATTTGCGCCCGGTGTGAAAGCGCTTTTCCAGATACTGGCTGTAGCGCGACATGCTAAAACAGAAAATCCAATAGACGAGGGCGGCGAAAACATATCCCTCAGTCGACATACCCAGCCAGGTAGGGTCAACCGTTGCCTGCTGTACGCTACTGAACAGATCGAACAGGCCAATGATGATAACCAGGCTGGTGTCTTTAAACAGCGCGATGATGGTGTTAACCAGCCCCGGGATGGTGAGCTTGAGCGCCTGGGGGAGAATGACCAGAACCTGCGTTTTCCAGTAGCCCAGCGCCAGCGACTCCGCCGCTTCATACTGCCCTTTGGGAAGCGCCTGTAACCCCCCACGTACGACTTCGGCAATATAGGCCGACTGGAACAGGATCACCCCGACCAGAGCGCGCACCAGCTTATCGATAGTGCTCCCTTCGGCCATAAACAGCGGCAGCATCACCGATGACATAAACAGCACGGTAATCAGCGGCACGCCCCGCCAGAACTCAATAAAGATCACCGACAAGGTGCGAACCACCGGCATCGTTGAGCGCCGCCCCAGCGCCAGTAAAATCCCCAACGGCAACGCGCCAGCAATCCCGACAGCGGCGATAATTAACGTCAGCGTCAGGCCCCCCCACTGGCGGGTTTCAACGCGATCGAGGCCGAGAAAACCGCCGTACATCAGGCACCAGACGATGAGAGGATAGACCACGGCCCAACAGGCGATATAACGGCCCCGGCGCGGCATCGACTTGATAAATATCGGGATAATCGACAGCAGGCCGGTTACCAGCGCGAGGTTAATACGCCAGCGCAGTTCATGCGGATACAGCCCATACATAAACTGGCCAAAGCGTGCATGGATAAACACCCAGCAGGCGCCTTCTTTGGTACAGTCGGCACGGGTGGTACCCAGCCAGTTAGCCTGAAAGACCAGCCAGTTTAGCGCCGGTGGTATAACGTTGCAGATAACCCACAGGCACAACAGTGTCAGCAGCGTATTGAACCAGCTGGAGAACAGATTTTTACGTGCCCAGCCCCAGGCTTTACGCACCGGGTTAGTGGAGGCTGGCGGTGTTTCATGTGTGGTAGCAAACATAGTCATTCCGTTCTCTTAACGCTCAACCAGCGCAATTTTGCGGTTGTAGAGGTTCATCAGCAGCGAAATCATCAGACTGATAAGCAGGTACACCGCCATGGTGATGGCAATGGTCTCGATAGCCTGACCGGTCTGATTCAGTACCGTCCCGGCAAACAGCGAGACCATATCCGGGTAACCGATCGCCGCCGCCAGTGAAGAGTTTTTCACAATATTGAGGTACTGACTGGTCAGCGGGGGAATGATGACCCGCATCGCCTGGGGGATGATCACCTGCCGCATGGTCACGGGATTCGGCAACCCCAGCGACCGGGCCGCTTCACCCTGTCCATGCGGCACTGACTGGATTCCGGAACGAATCACTTCGGCAATAAACGAAGAGGTGTAGATCGACAGCGCCAGGGTCAACGAAGCCAGTTCCGGGATCATGACGAACCCGCCCCGGAAGTTAAATCCGCGCAGCTGTGGAACATCCCAGTGAGTAGCGGCGCCAAACAGCATATGAGCGATCAGCGGGAAGATGACGATCATCGCGGCGGCCAGCGGCCAGGTTCGCCGCAGCTGACCAGTTTTCAACTGATGCTGACGGTTGTAATGCCGTAAACCGATGCTGCCGGCGATCGCCAGTGCCAGGGCGATAACGAACGGCCAGCTGCCTGGCGCGTAGGTCGGCCAGGGGATGTACAGACCGCGGTTGCTGACAAATGCCAGATCGAATGCGCTTAATGCCTCTCGCGGGCCAGGTAAATTACGCAGCACGGCGAAATACCAGAAGAAAATTTGCAGCAGTGGCGGAATATTACGGAACGTTTCGATATAGAAGGTCGAGAGCTTGCGCAGCAGCCAGTTATCCGACAGACGCGCGAGGCCAATGAAGAACCCGAGCACCGAAGCGAATACAATGCACAGCGCGGAAACCAGCAGGGTGTTGGTTAACCCCACAAGGAAGACGCGAGCATAGGTATCGCCTTCCGTATAATCAATCAGATGCTGGACGATACCGAAACCGGCGCTTCGCTCAAGAAAACCAAAACCGGAGGTAATACCGCGATTGGCCAGGTTGATCACCGTGTTGTGGATCAGATATCCCACAATAGCAAGCACGGCTACGATGGCGGCCATCTGGTAAAGCCAGGCGCGAACCGTAGGGTTACCGAATGAAAAATCCCTTTTTACGGTTGGGCGTTGAGACATGTTGAAACCTCAATAAAAATAGCGCATTGGCTACCACCCGTGCGGGGCGGCAGCCGTCTGGAAGGCAGTATTAACGTACCGGCGGTGCGTACTGGATGCCGCCCTGGTTCCAGAGCGCATTCTGTCCACGCGCGATTTTCAGAGCACTATCTTTACCGACGTTGCGGTCAAAACTTTCCTGATAGTTACCAACCTGTTTAATGATGTTGAACGCCCATTTGTTGTCGAGCTTCAGGTCTTTGCCAAAGTCACCTTCCGCCCCCAGCAGGTGAGCGATGTCCGGGTTAGACGGTTTTGCCGCCATCTGCTCAACGTTTTTCGACGTGATCCCCATCTCTTCTGCGTTCAGCATGGCGTACAGCGACCATTTAACGATGGTGAACCAGTCATCATCGCCACGGCGAACAACCGGGCCCAGCGGCTCTTTCGAAATCACTTCCGGCAGAACAATAAATTCATCTGGTTTGCCCAGCTTAATACGCAGCGCATACAGCTGAGACTGGTCGGAAGCCAGCGTATCGCAACGACCGCTGTCGAGGGCTTTCGCCGACTCGTCTGAGCGATCGAAGGTTACGGGCGTGTATTGCATTTTGTTGGCTTTGAAGTAATCGGCCACGTTCAGTTCCGTATCCGTACCTGCCTGGATACATACGGTGGCGCCATCCAGCTCTTTAGCGCTTTTGAGGCCCGCTTTTTTATGGGTCAGAAAGCCAATACCGTCGTAGTAGTTAACCCCGGCGAACAAGAATCCCATCCCGCCATCGCGCGAAGAGGTCCAGGTTGTATTACGCGACAGAATATCCACTTCACCGGATTGCAGAGCGGTAAAGCGCTCTTTTGCCGTCAGCGGGGTATATTTGACCTTGCTCGCATCGCCAAACACTGCCGCTGCCGTAGCCCGACAGATATCGACATCAATACCGGTGAATTTGCCGTTAGCATCGGCATAAGAGAAGCCCGGTAAACCATCGCTGATACCGCACTGAACAAAGCCTTTTTTCTTAATTGCATCCAGCGTAGTACCCGCATGCGCTTGCTGCGCGACAGCGAACAGAGAAGCCGCGGCGACCAGGGTGGAGAACATTATTTTTTTCATAAAGCATCCTGTATGGAGATATCGTGTTGTTATGTGGTCGTGGTGCGCATTTAACCGTACGTTTGTTACTGTGTCGGTCTGCCATATCGATAAAGGCAATTTTGATGCCATCTTTGTATCTTGATGAAACACATAGAAAGATTTCGCCTTCTACTGACGTCTCCAGAAAGCTATGGATATTATCGAGCACCAAAATGGAACAATTGCGGCCATCGCCGTCGCAAACGGTGCAAGAGTTTCACAAAAAGAAAGCAGGGCGTGCAGAGCCGCCGCCGGGATTGTTATATTCACGATGGGCCTGCCGCGGCCTTGAGAGATATCTATTGGCGAGAAGGGGGAAGGTATCGCTAACGGGCGGGAGAAATGAAAAGGAAAAACCGCACGCGAGTTGCTGTCACTATCGCCACCACAATGACGATAACTGTTTCATCCGCGACCCATCCCATTAAAGCTCAATATCTGTATATTAATAAAAAGGAGAAATCAGGGAATATCGTAAACGCCAGGGTCATGTTGATCGGCTATTTTGCTTTTTTTCGTATTATCGAGGGAGTTAATCTATGCCTGTACAAGTGGGAATCTATATTTTCGATAATGTTGAAGTTCTCGATTTTGCCGGGCCTTATGAGGTTTTTACATGCGCCTCCAGGGTGCATCGGGGAGAGCCGGCACTGTTTAATGTTTTTACGATAGGCGAAACGCAGGAAACCGTATATGCACGCGCTGGCCTCAAACTTACCCCTGAAGTGACGATAGCCAACGCCCCACCAATAGACTGCCTGATTATTCCCGGCGGCGTGGTGGATGCAGAGCTGAAAAAGGACCATGTCATTGCCTGGATCCGTCAGCAGTCATTCACCACGGCGATCACCGCCTCCGTGTGCACAGGGGCGTTTTTACTCGCCAGGGCCGGCATTTTATCCGACAAAGCGGCCACCACCCATTGGGAGAATATCGCCGATCTGCGAACGATGTTCCCGCAGCTAGCCGTAAAAGAGGGCGTGCGTTGGGTTGATGAGGGGCCGATTGTCTCCTCCGCCGGGATCTCGGCGGGTATTGATATGTGCCTGCATTTAGTCGAACGCTTTTCCGAACGGGCGCTGGCCGAGCGTACGGCAAAACAGCTGGCGTTTGACTGGACCGAGAATACGCCAGGGGTTTGAGTTTGCTGTGTTGATTTGTGTAGCATTTCTATATACGAAGTCTATAATTGTATATAGAAATGCTACACAAGAGGTATCTATGAAACCGGACATCCGTGAAGCCCCGATAAATATTCGGGCAAAAACATCACAACGCGATCTTATCGACATGGCCGCAAACCTTGTATCAAAATCACGTACTGATTTTATGCTCGAGGCGGCCTGCCGCGAGGCCCAGGACATTCTGCTGGATCAGCGCTTATTTCTGCTGGACGATAAGCAGTTTGAGTCATTTATTGAAGAGCTTGATGCCCCTATGACAGCGGAGCGCCAGGCGCGTATTGATAACCTGATGAACCGCAAATCGCCATGGGAATGAGGCCCCCGGAATCACTCACCCCTGAACACGACATTGCTGAATTTTGTTGCCAGGACCCAGGTCTTAATGAGTGGTTGAAGAAGAAAGCACTGAAAAACCACAGTACGGGCATTTCAAGGGTCTATGTGGTCTGTGCCGGGAACACAAACAGGGTGATCGCGTATTACTGCTTGTCTTCCGGAAGTGTGCACCGAAACACAGTTCCTGGGACCTACCGTCGTAATGCACCTGAGTCCGTACCGGTCATCGTTCAGGGAAGGCTTGCGGTCGATGTATCCTGGGCAGGAAAGGGACTCGGAGCTGCGCTGCTTAAGGACGCCATATACCGCACCCAAAACATCGCAGTGCAGGTTGGCGTGAGGGCGCTTCTCGTCCACGCCCTGAATGATGAAGTCAGGGATTTTTATACCCGGTTTGGTTTTGAGCCTTCTATTGTTAACGTTCTGACATTATTGTTCCCGATCAGACTCTGAAATTGCGCCGCTGTAGCGGCTCTGCCAGCACCTTGAATACGGAGCGCCTTATGGTCACCACACATGTTTTTATCGCGGTCAGTCTTGATGGCTACATCGCCCGCCAGGATGGCGATATTGGCTGGCTGTTACAGCGCGATGATCCGACAGAGGATCATGGTTATGCCGCGTTCATCGCTGACAAAGATTGGATCGTTATGGGCCGGGGGAGCTATGAGAAGATACTGACCTTTGACGAATGGCCTTATGACCGGCCCGTGCTGGTGCTCTCCCGGCAGTTAGCCGATACCCCTGTGCCCGGGGCACTTAAGGGCAAAGTGCAGTTCTCTAATCGCACGCCGAAAGAGGTGATTGATGACCTGGCGACGCAGAACGCACATCGCGTCTATATCGACGGCGGGCAGCTGATACAGTCGTTCCTGCGCGAAGGGCTGGTTGCCGATATTGTTATCACTACCATTCCTGTCCTGCTCGGTTCGGGAAAGCCGCTGTTCGGATCCCTTCCCCATGATATTGATTTGACGCTGTTATCAAGCCGAAGCTTCCCCTCGGGTCTGGTGCAGTCGTACTATCGTCTGACGCCATAAACCGCATATAAACATAGCGTAGGCCTGCGCTTAAGCGAAATATCCCAGCCGGTAGTCAGTAATGAAGGGCAGGGAAGTTCCATTTTTTAGAATTAAAGACCGCAAGAAATGGCTTATAGTTGAATTAATGATGAAGGCCTGAGTAATCGCCTGCATCATTTAAATGCGATTGACAATCCATTCAATTGCACCAGGGGTGCGAATCCAGGGCTTTATATTATTATTCACGTAATAAATGGCTTCATCCATTCCACCTAACGTGATGTATCCACTGTTAGACTTGGGCTGCAATCTGTACTTCGATAACAACCCGGGGATGTGTCTATTAGAATCAATCGTAGCTTTAGCGATATCATCGGCATCCGGGGATGACTGTCGGTAGGCGAGGAGGGCGCGTGTATACTGAAGAAACGGGCGCACATCACCTGAATAATCATCCAGTAATAAGGTCAGATCATCCACCATTTCGAGTTCAAGGTAATAGTTCGTTAATAAATGACGAATCCCCTGGTTATCGTTCGGATTGAGCTTAAGCATTTCTCGGCAATGAGCCATGGCTGGGTGGAAATTACCTGACTCCCATAAGGCATCAGCCAAAGCTGCTTTTGCTCTCATATAGGGACGTGTTTCGACAAATCCCCAGAAATTGCCCGCGAATTCCTGGAAATCTTCGCCAAGTGCGATGTTGGCAGCATACAGCGCCGTTTCAAGATAACTGACTTTTGACTCAGGAGACTCTTCAGATATCTTGCTGTAGAAGGAGTATGCGTCAGCGCAGAGCGGAGATTTTTTGATAGCTTTTCTTATGAGTTTCAGCACCGTGTCCAGGTCATCAGTTTCCCAGGCATCGAACATAAACTCCTGAGCTGCAGCCAGATCCTGCTGTAATTGCTCAGAACTGACGGCGTTTTTATATACATCAACGCGCTTTTTAGTTGGGAATTTAATCATCTCAAATATCCTTTGGGTGCTCACCGTTACCCGATACTTTGCAGCACTGATGGTCGATTCTACCGCTTTGAACTTGCCACAAACAAGCTCGGGTCTGCCAGCGTAGTATTTGTATCAGCTCGCCAGTACAGGGCCGCCGGTAACGAGGCTGATGAATTTTCGGTGCGCGTTGTCTGCGGGGGATCCAGAGTCCGGCTTTTATCATGAGACGTCTGATGATTTCCTTGCCCAGGACCAGGCCGTGGACTTCCTCCAGTTTCTCCCGTGCCAGCGTGGTGCCAAAATCGCGGTAGCGTTCCCGGATGATACTCAGTGCCTGGTCAGTCAGTGACGTGGGCAACAGACGGTTACCAGTGCGACCACGACTCTGGTTATTCATACCAAGCGACCCGGACTGGCGATAACGTTTCAGCAGACGGCTGCAATGACGTGGCGTGATGCCGAGCATCTCGGCAGCCTGGCCAGGACGTAGGTTACGCTCAATGACATCCTGAAGAATTTTGAGGCGGTTGATTTCTTTCACGGTGAACATCCCGGCATCATGTATAGCCATAGAAAACTCCTCATACCGGCGCTGGTAAAAAATGAAGGGTGGGGGAAAGTGGTCCAGCGCGTGGCCGGGCAGTCGCTTATCAGCTCCAGCCTGAATACTAGTATCAATGGCGGTAGCTTCAAGGACAATCTGACAAATGCCCTGCTGGCAAACATTGGCAACCAGATTAATGCTGAAGGAGCAGGGCTGATTGGTGACAACGGCGAGGTACTGGGGCTGCCTTGCAGGGCCCTGAGTCACGCGGTGGTCTCGGGCATCAGTGCAGAAATCGGTCGCGGTGACGGGAAAGGGGCCGCTGCAGGAGCGCTGGCGGCAGAAATGGCCGGGGTTATCATGTATCCCAGTCTGTTTGCTCCAAAATATGATGCTGATGTGACGGGCCAGATTGCTGATTTACTCAATGCCATGCAGCAAAAAGAAACTAATGAACAGGTTGCCAGAGTTATTGGTTCATTAGCTGGTGCAGTTGTGACAAACAGCTCTTCAGGAGCATACAGTGGCGCAGATGCCGCTCAACTGGTTTATCGCTATAACTTTGATGAACACTTGATTGAGCCCATGGTGGCCGCTGTTGCGGCCGATTATGAAGCGGCCAAAAACGGAGATAAAGCGGCACAGCAGCGTATCGATAACAGAACCTCAATATCTTTTCTGCTTATTGACATGATGCCTGTAGTAGGGACTATCAGCTCATTTGCTGAGGCTGAAACAAAACTTGACTACACACTGGCGGCCGTAACTATATTGCCAGGGGCTGGTTCGGCAATTAAAAATGCCTCAAAAATAGCACGCCAGTTGCGTAATGAAGGTAAAATCAGTGAAGCTATCCGGGAATGGATGCGTCAGGATGTTAGTGGAAAAGAGGCAGAAGAGATTGCTTCCGAGGGAGCAGTATCTGCGGATCATTTCATCTGGCATCCAGTGACGCGCGCTGTAGGGAATGTGAAAAACCAGGGGGCGGAGCTTATCAAGCCAGCCGGGTGAACGACCAGCGTAACGGGACTTGAATCTCATACAACGTGACTTACCACATGTAAGACACCCTGAGTATACATTTTTCATAGAAATTAATGCTAATGTACGCATACATTAACATTAATTCACTTTATTTTTCCGCCGCTCTTTTTGGCTTTCGGCATGTAATAAGAATGCAGTTCAGTCCACACAGTTCTGATTAATTTAATTTTTTATCAAGAAATACCGGGGTGATTTACGCCGGCATTAGGCATGGAAGCGCTCACTTCTCTTCCCCTGTATCAGTGCTCACCCGTTTACCAATATCCTTTAGCTGTGAAATTTTCTCGAGCAGTTGTGGGCCATCATCAAGACTGGTGGCAAACATCCACATATAGGTCATCACTGAGTAAATATGCCCGGCGCTTATCCCCGCCGACTTCGTCATCCAGATAATGGTCAGGCTAAATAGCAGGGCGACAAGCACACCAATGGACAGATAGCCTATGGCTTCACGGTCAGAGAGGCGTATACGTAATTTGGCGAGCGTAGAATAATGTCGCTGCAAAGATAAAGTTGTAGCTTTCGTAACAAAATCAACCTCCTTTTCAAGACGGTTGTTAAGCCTGTTATATAGCGTTTCATTTTTCCTGGCAAAACCGGGTAGAAAGCATGCAAGGAAAGCCAGAATGACCAGACAGGCAACACCTGCCCAGGATTCAATAATCATCAACATCACCGCAGCACCGCACATCGATACCAGCGAAGTGATGAGCATAGGCAGATGCAATTCAAAGAAATCAACAAACTCTCGCGACAACGCCACGCGCGCTGCAACGGTTGAATGATTAAAATTATTTTTACGTTGTGCCATGACCACAGAGACCGCCAGGGTCGCATAGATTCTGGCAAAAGTCCGGGTATCCACGCTTCTGCGCGCCGCACCCAGGCACCAGATAAATAAGATCATCAGCCCATAAAGTACTGCATTTAACGTCAGCCCCGACAGTATGGCGTTAATGGAGGCGCCTGCAAGGATGGGGTACAACAGATAGGTGACGTTTTCGGCAACAACCAGCAAAAATGTAAACAACAGTTTTTTGCGGTAGCGACTGGCAAGTAATCTTAAGGTGCCAGAGGCACTTGTGTTCGCGGAGGGCACAGGGATATTTTCAGTGTTCATCAGTGATAATTTTGTTAAAATAGAGCGATTGCTCAATGATAAAAACATGCTATTTGAGCATTTGCTCAAAGTCAATAGAGGTGAATGATGAAAGCTAAATCCGAGCTGATGAAAGAGAGAATTCTTAAGGCTGCTGTGGACTTGTTTATTGAGAAGGGGATTGAAAAGGTTACAACGCGCGATCTGACTGAATATTTAGGCATATCCCGTAGCCATACATATCACTATTTTAAAGACTGGCAGTCCCTGTGTCTCGCAGCGGTAACAAACTTTATGAATGACGAACTGGAAGAGTTTTGCTCCATCATTCAACCTTTAAGCGCCAGTGAAAAGTTGCAGGAATTTATTGATGGTATGATTTCCAACGCCCCAGACCCGACCCGAAAGCTATATGGTTCCTTATGGTTGCTTTCCTCCCATGACGAAGCCTACGCGAGTTTGATGCGGACCGTTTTGGACAAGTGGCAGCAGGTGCTGGTGAACATTATCCAGTCAGGCATGGATGAGCGTACGTTTCGCATTGTCGATGCGCAACGCGTAGCGCGGCAGTTGGATGCCATGCTATTTGGTTACGGTGAACACCTGTTAACCTTACCCTCTGAAGGTTTAGTTAAGCTGGCGAAGGAAGATATAGATGATTTTATTCAACGAAACATACTCCATGATCGCCTGCGCCAGCCCTGACGGACGGTTACTTCTGAGCATCAGATTAACATTCCTAAAATAATAGGCCTTATAAACAATGGATACAGTGCAACAAAAATATCACGGGAACTCAATATTTCACGCTCAACCGTTTATAAAGTAATAAAAGAGCCAGCTGATATTTAATTTTATAAATTATAAAGGCTTATACATGATTAAATATATAGTTTCATTTTCAATTGTAATTGTCGTTTTCATTATTTTTTTTCTTACCCGATTATCTGATTTCGAACTTTCAGGGTACGGGCAACAACGCTCTGTATCTTTTAAGCATAATAACGATGTTCTGGCGGGAACGTTGATTCTGCCTCCCGGTAAGCTTTCTCCTCCATTTGTGCTTTTAGTTCATGGAGACGGACCTCAGGACCGCTGGTCAGAAGGTGGATATATTCCATTGGTTAAATTCCTTGTCTCACAGGGAATAGCCGTTTATTCATGGGATAAACCTGGCGTGGGTAAAAGTACAGGTAACTGGCTGGCACAGACAATGCCAGATCGCGCAGAGGAGGCGGTTTTGGCGTTAAAAAAACTGAGGGAACAGCCAGAACTGAAAAAAAGTCGCGGAGGTTATCTTGGCTTCTCGCAGGCAGGTTGGGTTGTACCGCAGGCAAGCCAGCTGACAGCAACTCAATTTGCTGTACTGACAGGTGCGGCGATAAACTGGCGGAATCAGAGCATATACTATACAGGACAAAGACTTAAAATCGAAGGTCGCACTCTGAATGATATTCAGGAAGCTAAAAAGCATGAAGCAGTGGTTTTTGACCGTCAGTTTACAGAAGAAGCAGTTGTTCTCCCCTGCAACTCCCGATGTACGCGCCAGGACTTCGAACGCAGGAATGCCCTGGCTGATGCGACGAAAGATATTTCCGGCACACATACTCCGGTATTAATTCTGATGGGCAAGGATGACCGGAATGTAGACTCTGATGAAACAGCAGCGGCCTGGGCCAAAACACTACCGGTGGGCACTCCCCGTTGCATCAGGCAGTTGCCGGGGGCCACTCACGGGCTTTTAAGAAGTGAATGGTTTGATTATCAGCTTTCCTCTCAGTGGCCTTTGTGGAAACAGGGATTGTTTCTGCTGTCAGGGAGATACGCATATTCGCCCGGAGCACTCAGGACTGTCTCATCATGGATCCTGAATCAGAACTGTGTGGATTGAACTGCATTCTTATTACATGCCGGAAGCCAAACAAAGGGGCGGAAAAAAGAGTTTTTTTTGCCCAATTTCATAAAGCCTTCTTGCACCGTTATTCTCCGTAATAACATCCAGAGTAAGGTTTTTATCTTGCTGAACAGCTAAACAGGATTTGACGGTTGCGCTGGGCGGCATCGGTGTCGGACCTGTGATTCTGGCGTTGTTGGAAAACCTGAAACAGGCAGACGAAAATCAGCCATGGATTCGACTTTTCGACAAGCAAAGCAAGCGCTTCGAAACCCGGGAAATTTTATTCGGGATTTCAGTACGAAAACGAGCTGACGTATTTAGTCGTGATTGTTTATAAGGTATTACAGGGCATTTAAGGTCCGCTTCGCTCACAGCAGACATCAAGCAACTTGCATCAGGCGGCTCGTCGCATCATCAACATAAACCAGAGCAGTACAGGCGGGAGCACGGTTCTCAAACCAGTGATGGTCGCAACCATCAATCTGGATCAGTTCACCGCAACAGGCACGGCGATAGCGTGGCTGCTGAATCTTTGGTGCTCGTTGCTTGCAGGGGATCCATAAACCAGCCTGTGTCATCAGCTTGCGTACCGTCTCTTTGGCCAGATACAGCCCATGAACCTCGGCGAGCTTTTCACAGGCTAAAGTCGGGCCAAAATCAGCGTAGCGTTCGCGGATAATACGTAGTGCTCGTTCAGCGAGGCCCGGCATGAGTTGCCGGTTGCCAGGCTGGCCACGACGGCGGTTAACAAGTGAAAGTGGCCCATGTTCACGATAGCGCTCCAGCAACCGTCGGCAGTGTCTGTCAGATATCTCAAGCCGGGTTGCTGCAAGACGTGTGGTAAGACGGCGGTCGATAACGTCCTGAAGGATCCTGAGTCGGTTTACATCGTTCATTGAGAAAAACTCCGTTCCGTATGCCGTCATGAGTCTCATCCTTTCTGTGGTGAGACTGTAGCGCGGACATGTCTATTTGGTCAGAGACGGACATCTCAATTTAGCTGATACACCAACTGTCAAGGCTCAATTGAAATGTCCGTTATCCAGCTCAATTAAAATGACCACTTTGATCTCTCATTCTCTTTACTGATAGACTTTCCTCCGACTGAAACAACAGGATGATTGAGCCCATGCTTCGATACGAGTTAACGCCGAACAATGCAGGTTTTATACTGTGGGGAGATTCAGAAGCCCTGAATGAATTACATGAACTCATTCATTACATCGTGGATGAAAGCCCACTGATTAAAGTTAAAGACGGATTTATGTTATCCCTTGCCTATGATATTCGTAAAGCACGGGAAGGTAATCGTCGTGTTGAGCAACATCAGTATGATCAACATGATACATATAAGCTTTATGGTGTTGAGCTTTTATGGCCTCTGGTCCTGGTACAGTCCTCAATACTCAGAAACTCAATGGGTTATATTCAGACAGACAAAAACCAGCTGTCTGTCATGTATGCCTTTGAATACCTGATAGAATCAGCATTAACAGAGTCTGAGAGAACAACGTCGAATGATATTATGCTAACAGTAAAATATGCATCAGACTCTGATTTTAATTTCATTGAGGATAATATTGACAGCAGGTGCTGCTATTTTATCAGCCTATCTCCGGAGCAAAGAAAAAAGCAGTTAATCAGTATTGTTCGTTCTTTTCATTCATTATGGGGTAAGTATGCCCGTGAAAAGCAGGACATAAAGATGCTGAACGAAATGAATAATACATCATGGGTCTGGCCGGACAATATCAACTGGTGAGCAACCACTGTCCGGCCAGTGAGTACCATCAGCGGGCTCTTTTACCAAAAATGTCCTCTGAACGTGACTGAAGCTGTTTGAGTGCTTCGAGCATGTCATCATTATCCAGTGAGCGCTGGGATTTCTTCCCTTCCTGCTTTGGCCGTCGTCGGGAAGGGCCATCTCCAGCGGGAATTGACTGAGAGCGCGTGTTATCCCGCTTGCTCTGCACCAGACTGATAAACTCCAGGGTTCGGCCAAGACGCTTGTTATCGACAATCGCGCCCTGGTCGATTTCTGACAGTCGGTCGTAGGTAGAGTAGGGAAGTAGCGTACCGTTCAGGCGCAGCTCTTTTCTGCCATCAGGATAGTGATACACATCGATATATTTACCTATTGCACGGCGACTCAGTTCGCTGTCTTCAATCAGGTACAACATTTTATCATATTGTATCGTCAACGATTTTGAGACTTTACGTTTTTCACGAACAGTGAAAATAAGCCCCAGGTCCTCATCATGTTCTACAGCACGGTGTACGTCAAAATCATGTCGCGGTACTTTGCCAAAACGGCGGTTATAGTCAGCCATATAGGCCTCAGCGAAGTCATTTGCAGCCTCCATTGAACAAATGCCCTGTAACCGCAGCTCTTTGACCAGACGATCCTGTAAAGTGAGGTGAGCTCGTTCTACACGCCCTTTGGCGGGACTGGTTTCTGCACAGATAGTCTGGATGTTCAGTTCATGCATGGCTCGCCCAAACTGAGTATGCCCGTCTCCGCCTGTGGCGTGTTTATTGTTAACACGAAAAACACCGGCTTTATCGCTGTACAGTGCCAGCGGTTTACCATGCTTATCGATATAGCGCCGCGTGGCTTCGAAGTAAGAAAACGTGGACTCCGATTTAACAAACAACAGTTCCATCAGTTTGCTGGTTGCATCATCAACATAGACCAGCGCGGTGCAGGCCGGGCCACGGCCTTCAAACCAGTCGTGATCACAGCCATCTATTTGTATCAGCTCACCAGTACACGGACGCCGGTACCGTGGTTGAGGGATCCTTGCGGCACGTTGTTTACGGGGAACCCATAAGCCAGCCCGCACCATGATGCGCCGGACAGTTTCTTTGCCAAGAAACAGTCCGTGGAGTTCTTCGAGCTTTTCACGCGCCAGAGTCGGACCGAAATCAGCATAACGCGTCTTGATCAGTTCCAGAGCCTGATCTGCGAGCCCGGGTGGCAACTGGCGGTTACCACGCATGCCACATCGTCTGCTGGCCATACCAAGCGGTCCGCCTTCACGGTAACGGGCAAGAAGTCTGCGGCATTGCCTGTCGCTGATACCGAGGTGCTCGGCCGCACGGCGCGTTGTGATGCGACGTTCAATGACGTCCTGTATAATCTTGATCCGGTTGATCTCTTTCAAAGTAAACACTCCTGAGCTTTCTGCGCTCATGATATGCCTCCCGGTAGTTTAAACGGACCAGTGAAGCTTACCATAGCGCGGACATCTGAATTGAGCCACAGGCGGACATTACTATTGAGCCATTACACCAACGGTGCGCATAATGTATATTATGTTAAATCAAAGCTGCATACACGAGAGGTTATGATCCCTCCCAATATCAATGCCAGGCTAAATCAGCTTCCGGGCCCTTTTTCAGGCTTCGGATCAATTCTTCCGCAGTCTTGGTCATTCAGGGATTCATGTGATGCTCGCTGTTATCCGGCTGATAAAGGAATACCGCCCTGTTCAGCAACAGTGTCCTGCAGATCAGGCGTAAGCTCATGGCAAATTGCGCGGTCAGATCGGGTGTTCGGTGAATCGTACTTTGCGCATAGCGATCTCCTCCATGAATTTATCAGCCCGCCACTTGCCCGAGAGCGACCAGACCTCTCCGGCAATAATTCCTGACACAGCTTAAAGAAAAAAATCAACCCTGCTCAAAATATTTATCGGTATAATATCTTGCGATAATGCTCACCACAGAGTACCTCCGGGCACCGGTGCCTGCTTAAATGCCCCTGAAACGAAAGGGATTTTATGATTATCACCCGGGAAAATGGTGATAGCCTGTTTATGGAAATACCTCACAGGACGAATGATGAAAATAAAAAAAAGGGCGCTGGCTGTCAGTATTCTTGCTCCCGCGATCCTGCTTGTACTGCTGTCGTCCGGAATGGCTTTTCGTCAGCTGAACAGAGATACGGCCGTGACGGCGGACATTCTGTTGAGCCATGTCGATCACGTGACATCCATTGCCCGCCATGCCAACCAGGTTACCGCCAGACTTGCTTCCATGCCCTGCGAAAGCGTCCTGCAGCAAATGACGGCGACCGGCTCCCTCACCCCCTACATCCGCAGTACCGGACTGGTCAAGGAGGATATTCTGGTCTGTTCGTCGGTGACCGGAGCCAGGCAGCAAAGTGTCTCCGCGGTTTTCGGCGTTCCCGTTTCAGCTCCCACAGGCACTCTGAAAATAACCGCGACAGAAGGTACCAGCAGCGTGCCAGGGCATGCGGCAGTCATCTACGCATACGGCGCCGGCAACCGAATGACTGCGTTCAGCATGGTGGACACCCGGTACTTCACCGATCTGATGGATTCCCTTGATGAAGGGAATCATGCGGTTCAGCAACTCCGGTTTGGTGACGGGCCCGTTATCTCGGGCGAGGAGAAATTAATTCCTCATAAGACAATGTTAAGATCTGAGTTTCGTTCTGACGTCAGTCAGGCGCATCTTCTGGTTCTTACCCCCCTGCTGTCGCTTCGCTATTACATGCTGCGTAACCTGCTTTTCCTCGGCCCCCTGTCTTTGTTACTGACCTTTGCCATGCTGTACATGTGGCGCCGCTGGGAATCCAGAAAGATGTCTCTGGCAGATGAAATCAGGAAAGGGATGGCGGACGGTGAATTTACCGTGCACTACCAGCCGGTCTGTGAAACTGCTACGGGAGCGTGTTCCGGTGCGGAGGCTCTGATGCGCTGGCAGCGCCCCGACGGCAGAACCATCTCGCCGTTAGTGTTCATCCGCGCGGCTGAAGAGGAAGGCCTGATTGTCAGTCTGACGCAACATCTGTTCGGTCTGATTGGGAAAGATGTCAGGAACTGGCAGGTGACAGACTCCTTCCATCTGGGCGTGAATATTGCTGCAGCCCACCTGATGGAGCGGTCATTCACTACCGATGTGCTGAGGCTATGGGTGTCCCTCGACACATCTTTCCGTCTGGTGCTGGAGATTACCGAGCGGAGTCTGGTTGAAGACACCGGTGTGGCCGCAGAGAAACTTTATGAGCTGCGCAAGAAAGGCTGCCAGGTGGCCGTGGATGATTTTGGTACGGGTTACTGCTCGCTGAGTTTACTTCAGAGTCTGCCGGTAGATTATCTGAAAATCGATAAAATATTCATCGACAGCCTGACCTCAGCCGGGGCCGATACGCCGGTACTGGACACCATTGTCGGCCTCAGTAAGCGCCTGGGCCTTACTACCATTGCAGAAGGTGTTACCGCCGCGCACCAGGTCGACTGGCTGACAAAAAACCAGGTACCTTACGTTCAGGGATATCATTATGGCAGACCCATGCCTGCATCCGATTTTTATCACTGGTACTGCCAACAGAATGGCAGAAACGAAGCCTGACAAACTGTATTCATGATCTTTTTCATCCCTGTAACAGGGAATAGCCATGGACGGTTATAACATCAGGACTTTCCTCACGGGAAAGAGGGTAAGCGCCTCGTGAAGGACGTGGGGTAAAAATTAGTTTACAGAGAGGGTGACGTTCCAGGGCAACAGATCTTTCACGCGGTTGGCAGGCCAGGTATTGATGACACTGATCACGTGGTGCAGCCAGGCCTCCGGCTCGATGCCGTTGAGTTTGCAGCTTCCGAGCAGGCTGTACATCACTGCCGCACTGTCACCACCACTATCAGAGCCGAAGAACATGTAGTTACGCCGTCCCAGCGCCACCACTCGAAGTGCGTTTTCGCACAGATTATTGTCGATCTCCACCCAGCCATTGCGGCAGTATTCGTTCAGTGCATCCCATTGTTTCAGCAGGTATGCGAACGCTTTCGCCGTATCTGAGTGACGCGACAGCGTGCCCATCTGCTGTTGTATCCAGTCGTACAGCGACTGCATCAGCGGAACACTTCTGGCTTTCCTGGCTGTCAGTCGCTCTTCTGCCGGACTACCGCGGATCTCCGATTCGATGGCGTACAGCGCCCCGATACGGTTCAGCGCCTCTGCTGTTACCGCCGTTGGATGGCGAACGTGAACATCGTGGAGCTTGCGTCGGGCATGTGCCATACAGGCCGCTTCGGTTACCCGCCCGCTTTCATAAAGAGCGTTGTAACCCGCGTAGGCATCGGCCTGCAGGATACCACTGTAGTCCGCCAGATGTTGCTGTGGATGGATACCTTTGCGGTCGGGAGAGTAGGAGAACCACACGGCAGCCGGCATGGTTGAGCCGGCGTTACGATCGTCACGAACATAGACCCACAGCCGCCCGGTACGGGTTTTACCCTGACCAGGCTCCAGTACACTCACCGGCGTGTCGTCTGCATGCACTTTACCCGGCATCAGCACATAGTGGTTCAGTTCATCATACAGCGGACGAAGTTGTTCTCCCATAATGTCAACCCAGCGCCCCATCGTATTGCGGCTCAGCTCCACGCCCTGCCGGGCGTAGATTTCCGACTGACGATACAGCGGCAGGTGTTCAGCGAACTTCGCCATGATAATGCGTGCCAGCAGAGCCGGACTGGCGTAACTGCGCTCGATGGGTTTTGGTGGCAGTGGTGCCTGCACGATGCAGTCGCACCGACTGCAGGCCAGTTTTGGGCGGACCGTTTCGATTACCCTGAACGCAGTGTTGATGATATCCAGCTGTTCAGAGATGCTTTCCCCCAGCGGTTTTAGTTTGCCGCTGCAGACCGGGCATTCGGTTTCTGCCGGGGAGATAACCCGCCTGTCACGGGGGAGTGTTACCGGAAGCGCTTTGCGGGCGGGAGTGTCTGATGTTTTTGATCCCGTATCTCCGGCCATTGAGGTGAGTTGCGACTGCGCCTCGCCAAGCCTGTTCTGGAGCTCGGTTATGCGCTTTTCTGCCTGCGCGATCTTCTTTTCTATCTTCTCGCGGTTTTTCTCGCTGCTGCGGCCGAACAACATTCTCTGCAGTTTAGCGACCAGCGCCCTGAGTGAGTCGATCTCGCGGGCATAGCCGGTTATTTCACCGGACAGACGGACGATAACCGCCTGCTGTGCGATCAGCAGGGCCTTCAGTTGCTCGATGTCGTCGGGGAGTGTGTTGTTCATTCCCCTGTTTTATCACGGGTTATATCCGTATACCAGGCCGTTCCGTCCGTTTTGGATGTTGCCACGCGATCCCCTCCAGAAGCATGGACAACTGGGCGGGTGTCAGATGCACTTTCCCGTCGCGGGTCACCGGCCACACGAAGCGGCCCTGCTCGAGGCGTTTGGCGAACAGGCACAACCCGTCACGATCGGCCCACAGTATTTTCACCATTTTGCCACTGCGGCCCCGGAAGACGAAGATATGCCCGGAGAACGGGTCATCTTTCAGCGTATTCTGCACCTTCGAAGCCAGCCCGTTGAAGCCACAACGCATATCTGTGACGCCAGCGATGATCCAGATTCTGGTACCGGTTGGCAGAGTTATCATCGGGCACCGCCTTTCATTTCGCGGATTAGCGCCCGTAACAGTTCCGGAGTGAGAGGGTCAAACAGTTTTACCACACCTGATTTAAGATGCAGCTCGCACCGTGGGACGTTTTCGGGATCGCACTCAGGGCACTCATCAGGCTTGTTACGCCAGAAGGGATTTGTAACTGGTCTGATCGGCTCTGGCGTATCAGTCAGTGCCACCGGGACAGGCATGCATTCCTGTATATCATCATCGCTCAGTAAGCCGTCCTCGTACTGGCTTTTCCATTTAAACAGCAGGTTATCATTGATATCGTGCTCTCTGGCGATCCGGGCAACAACAGCACCGGGTTGTAATGCCTGCTTAGCCAGACTGACCTTAAATTCACGGCTGTAGCTGGCTCGCCGTTCTTTTCGCCATTTTTCCTCGCTGATTTCAGGGCGAGTGGATTCATTTTTTCTGTTGGCATAAAGGATGGCGTCAAGCTGAGCGAATGAGACTGAATCGGGCAATGGCCATGCGATACCGGATGCAATAAAGCGCTGAAAAAGCGTATGTATTGTGGAATGACTGAGACCGAGGCGCTGAGCGATGGCCCGGATGGTCAGTTTATCTTCAAATCTTAAACGCAGGGCATCAGGCAAATAAGAACGGAAGCAGGGAATATCTTTTGTTGTCTGGGAATTCATCGTTCGTGTCCATCAAAATAGATGGGCGCGATTGTTGCCAGACAGGACAATTTTCACAAGACGTCGCAGATGGGGCGCTTACGAAAGAGGTCAGCCCATTGTTGTTTATAGCCCCACCCCTTACCATTCCGGCCAATCGAGAAATACAGCGTCTTATTGTCTCGCCGGCACCGCTCCTGCGCCGCCTGGATATTTGTCCACATCACCAGGCTGCCCGGACTGAACGCGGACAGCTGCGGATCGAATCCCCCGTTCGGCACATCGACATACAGAAAGCTACGGTTGTCCGCACAGAGCATCAGGTCGAGAGCACACGGCGCCCCGTGAAAAAAGAGCGCATTCCCGGAAACCATCTGTGGTAGCGCGCTAAGGAGCGCTTCAATCCTGAATTTGTCATAACACCTGACCGAATCCACAAACCGGGACCTGAACAGCGTGACGTACAGGTCAGCAATCTCGCCGGCTGCCATCTCAGCCAGGGAGCGGATTTCCCCGCCCGCATTAATAAAGCGTTTCAGTTCACCATTCCGCTTCCGGGTCGTTTTCGTCGAAAACGTCTCTTTAATTCGGTACACCTCGGGCGCCTGGCCAAAGGCCGGGATGGAATTACGGACACACCCTCGCAGGACCGACGACAGTCGGTTGGTTTTCGTCGGGAGGATAACCTTCTGATCGGGGGCTGCGGGCAGAATGATTTCGTCATACGATACCGGGTAATCCTGACAGACATTCAGACCGGGATATTTTTTATCCGTCACGAAATACGCGGCGGTGATATCCCCGTTATGCTCGGTATGCCAGAAATCGAATGTTAATTTTTTTTCATCCATAAAAAAGCGTACAACGTCCGGGTGCATATTCACGCTGCCTCCGTACTTCAGGTAGGCTTCCTGATAGAGGTCAAAATCCGAAGGTACCCATCCGCACAGCGCATGCTTTAATGTCATATTTAATCACCCTTTATTCCGAGGTAAATACCGGTATTGTTGTCAGAAATAATCAGATGGCATCTGGTCCGTCTTTATTCACAGTGTCCGGGGCGATAAAGGCGATGCAGACTGGCACTTCCGGCAGCGACTGCAACAGTTGAATCAGAGCGCTAATTCCAGAATATGGCGTTTATGTCGTTTTTACTGACCAGGCCTGGCTTTATTATTCTGGCATCCCCACCCTTCTTGGATAAGGTCGGCACTATAAAAGTCATGATGTAGACGATGTTAAAATGGCGCCCGGATAATATGGCTACGCTATAGTTGCTGAGCTAGCGTGATACCAAATTATGGGCGCCTTTATTATCAATTCTAATTCAATTTATTTTTATAAATTTGAACCAGCTCAGTGATAATTTCGCGACAAAGAATAGATGTCATCAGATGATCTTGCGCATGTACCATCACAAGAGTCATCGTGGTTTTCCCCATCCCTTCATCTTCTTCTATCAGCTTAGTTTGTATGGCATGTGCTTCTTTGCCAGCTTCAGCAGCCATTGCAAGTAATTCAGTGGCATGATCAAAATCACCCGCCTTCGCATGATGTAACGCTTCATAGCATAAACTTCTGGAGTGGCCGGCATTAACGATAATGCCCATTACGACTTCTTCAGTATCTAACATACTTTCCTCATCAAAATCCATTATTCACGGAAACTTCTGCAAACCATTCACCGCTCTGTTTGACGGTGCGAACCTGAGAATCCAGATCGAGGCTAATGAAACCATAACGGTTTTTGTAAGCATTCATCCACGACCAGTTGTCAATAAAGGTCCATAAATGATAGCCATGGCATTGAGACCCTTCACTAATAGCACGGTGTACCCACTTCAGGTGTTCTCGGATAAAATCAATCCGATAATGATCTTTTACCTGCCCATCATCAGCAATAAATCTTGTCTCATTTTCAACACCCATGCCATTTTCTGAAATATAGCAAGGGATATTCCCATAGTTATCGCGCAGGTTGATTAAGATATCATAAATGCCTTTTTCATAAATTTCCCAGCCACGATAGACGTTCATTTTTCGGCCAGGCATTTCATAATTTTCAAAGAACCAATCAGGCATAAACGGTGAATCAGGATTGATCATCGTTGCTCTGGCTTTGACTCTTCGTGGTTGATAATAGTTGACCCCGAGGAAATCAACCTTACCTTGTTTAATGATTTCTAAGTCTTCACTTTCAAATTCTGGTAGTTGATCGTAGGTCTTTAAAATCTCTACCAGCTCGACCGGATATATACCATTTATTGCTGGCTCGAGGAACGAACGGTTGAAGAACAGGTCAGCAATAAAAGATGCTTTCAAATCTTCTTCGTTATTTGAACGTGGGTAAGAAGGCGTCAGGTTGAGCACTATGCCAATCTTACCGGACAACTCCATACTTTTATAAGCTCTTACCGCCTTACTGTGTGCCAGCATGATATGAAACGCAACTTGCGCAGCGCTGCGGAAGTTTACATTATTGGGATAGTGGAAATCGTATAAATATCCCCCTTCAACGACGACTACCGGCTCATTAAAAGTAACCCAGTGCTTAACCCTGTCGCCAAACAGTTCGAAACAAACTTTTGCATACGTTTCATAGGCTGCAACAGTTTCCCTGCTTTGCCAGCCACCCAACTCCTGCCAGTATAGCGGCATATCGAAATGGAATAGCCCGAAAATAGGTTCAATGCCATTTGCGATTAGATCATCAATGACATTATTATAAAACTTGACGGCTTCGATGTTAATTTTCTCGCCATCCGGCATCAATCGTGCCCAGGAGATAGAGGTCCGAAAACTATTGTGTCCAATACGCTTCATTAAAAGAATATCTTGATGATAATTCTTATAGAACGTTGATGTTTCAGCAGGTCCAACCTGGTCATGAAATCTGTTTGGCTCAATATTATACCAATGATCCCATATGTTTTTTGCTTTTCCATCGCCATCAACCGAACCTTCTGATTGCGTCGCAGATGAAGCGCTCCCCCACCAAAACCCATCCGGGAATTTGTATTCCATACATAACCTCATGACTTTAAATATTTAAATTTTACGTATCAGACTTTTTCTGACTTTAATTCAAAGCTTTCTTCATTATTACTTTCTACGTTTGAATCATCTGCCGCTAGCAACGTTTTCTCATATGCTTTTACGAACGGGTAATACATTAACGCAGCTATTGCCATACAGATAAAGCACAGGACTACAGGGGCAATAGCCCAGTTAGTCGCCCATGATGCGCCAATGGGTGCGGGAGTAGTCCATGCGGTCAACATCACAACCTTTTCTACTAATCCCAGATCAATTGCGTACCATGCAAGAATTGCGTTAATCACCGGAATAAATACAAACGGAATGAATAGAATCGGGTTCATGATGATCGGCGCGCCGAACAAGATAGGTTCGTTAATGTTGAAAAGACCGGGCACAAACCCCATACGTCCGATAGTCCGAAGATGAGCCGCCCTGCTTCTAATCAACAGGATGGCCAGTGGTAGGGTTGAACCCACTCCTCCTATAAATAAGTAATGATCCCAGAATCCTTGTACAAAAGTATGTGGAATTGCTTCCCCGGCAGCCAATGCAGCCTGGTTAGACGCAAGATTCGCCATCCAGAAAGGATTCATAATCCCGGTAACAATCATCGTCCCGTGTATACCTGCGAACCACAGGATTTGACACAACAGCACAGCCAGAATAACAGCTAAAAGACTATCTGATGCAGCCACTAAGGGTTTAAGCATCGCCATAATAGCCTCAGGTAAAATCATCCCTGTAGCATGGTGAACAAAAAGGTTCAGAGGATGCAAGGTCATCATAATGACAATAACGGGAATAAGGACTTCAAACGACCTGGAAACGCCAGGTGGTACCTGCTCCGGCAACTTAATGGTGATATTGCGTTTTTTCAACCAACGATAGACTTCTGTCGCATATATTGAACAAAGTAACGCGGTGAAGATACCTTGCCCGGAAAAATACTGCATTGACAGGGCGCCGTTCTTAAGATCGGCTGCAACCAGCATAAACGACATCAACGACAGAAGACCCGTAGTGATAGGATCTAAAGAATATTGTTTTCCTAAACTGGCCCCTACCCCGACTGAAATAAATATGGTCATTAATCCCATGCTCATATTAAACGGCAACATCAACTGTTCACGATAGTTTGCCGAAAAATTTAGCCATGCTTTCGCAAATTGAAAGCTGGTATTACTCGATATGGGGGGGAAGATAAAAACAAGCATAAAACTGCCGACAATCATAAACGGCAGCGCGGCGATGAATCCATCACGTATTGCCAGGACATACCGTTGCTGTGCAATAACGCCGGCCATCGGCGCAAGCCGTTTTTCAATTATGCCAACCAAAAAATTATAAAATGAGCTCATCTGCTGTTCCACCCTACATTCATTTAGCCAGTTCTAATGCAATATCCAGCACCCGATCTCCGCGCAGCATCCCATAATCCAGCATTTCAATAGGATGGACTTTAATTCCATGAACGGCCGCTTTGGAGGATAAATTATTCTGCATATACTTGATTTGTGGTCCAAGCAGTACAACATGGTAGTTGGGCATATTCTCATCAAATTCAGCAACACCAAAAGCCTTGATTTCGACATCCAGGTTCTTCGCTGCTGCAGCTGCTTCCATTTTTTTAACAAGCAAACTGGTGGACATACCTGCAGAGCAGCAAAGCATGATCTTCTTCATTTTTAAATCTCCATATTGATAGTTCGATGCAATATAAATCCATATCCTTTTCTAGGAAATCGATTTCAAGAATAAATGCTATAATCGTGATGACGATCACTACGCAAATTAAAAAATACAATAAATAACAATGTGTTATAAAATCATGCTTTTCACTTAATCATCATTCCCCTTCTCGAACTGGATAGATACCGGTATCAAACCCTGTTCTGTCTCATACGTAACAGGCATAACCTACTGTGCCAGCCCATCGTTCGTCGTAAAACCGACAGAAATGACAGGGGCTATCATCTGCATAACTACCTGGGAAACGCCATGAAATCGCACTTTTCATACCCTGTTCCTCGCTGTTTGCCCCGGCAAGACCTTCAGAGGCCGAGCGCTACAATTTGAGATGTGCATGAGTATCGCCAGAGACATAATGAAACCGATATCTAAAAAATCAGCAACCAAAAATAAATTTCACTGAGTCGTATATTGATTGGATTTAAACAAAAAATACAATAAATTCATAATGTTATTAATTATTAACAAATGTGACGAATCGCACAATTCATAACAAAAGGTTAAAATACAGTTGATCATGAAACCGATTTCTTAGAGATTAAATACCAATCGATGTCTAATGCTGGTTTAAGACTGCGTAAAATCCACAAACCGGTTCTAAGGTGGCATAGGCGAAGCAGGGTCACGTGAATACCCCCCTCTTATCTCATTGTGACTTTGTTAATTATGTAAAACCTCTATGAGGATATGGCTTATGAAATTGATTAATACTGGGTGATATTCATGCCGGGATATCTTTAATGTGACAACAGTGGAAATCATCAGGAGTATCAAGTCCTGAAATGAACGCTGAAGTAATGTATTGAGATTTCCCCATCGCATGGAATTGGCTTGTGAGATTGAGATTATAAAATGCGAAGTGCATTGCTGCAGAACGGTTATCGTTAACGCAGATCTCATAATCGGTATAAGTACAGCCATTATTTTTTCAAAACGATTAACACAAAAACAGTTAATCTCATTATTGATTAACTGCGCCCAGATTTTAATTTTATTTAATAAAGAAAGGACCGGACTTGCACTAACAATAAACAAGAGCAAGGGATTAATCATCCATTGTTTAAATAGCACTACCCTATCGATGATTGTTTTTACTTAAAGACTTTTAACATATCAATATACTTTGAAAAGGGATTACTATGAAAAAGAACTACCTCGCACGTTCAATCATGCTCTGCTTTGGGATCATGCTTTCCTCGCAGGTAACGGCGAGTGAAGCCATCGGTTTCCACGGATATATAAGAGCCGGGTCCCTTTTTGATGCCAGAGATAACTTTAGCAAAGCGGGTTATGCTGATGAAATTGATAAAAACATGGGCCGTCTTGGGGCTGAAGTTGACAACAGCTGGGAGGGGCGACTGAATAAACTATGGAATTTAAATGATGGTAAATCTGTCGATATTCATCTGACAATCGAATCTAAAGGTGATGGATTACAAACCCGCGCGGCGCCGCGAGAAACGGGTATTTCTGAAAGTTATGTAGAACTCGGCGGCATCACCCCGACGGGGAAAGTATGGGGTGGACTGAGATACTACGATCGCGAAAACTATGTATTCACAACCGATTATTTCTATACCGATTACTCAGGCACGGGTATTGGGGTTAAAGACCTTGAATTGGGTGGTGGAAAATGGGATCTGGCTTACATCGTCAGTAATGATACTGACCATACTGAACGCCCGGACGGTAGTTCGGCGATCATGCACACTGTGCACTCCAGCGCAAAATATGGCGCATGGGATTTTGAGATCGCCGCTAAACAGATGCCAGATAACTCATTCATTGGTGATGATAAAAAGTATGCAACTAAAGGCATAGAAGGAACAGTCATCTATTCCCGGGATGATTTCTTTACAGCTACGGGTGGTTTTTCAAAAGTTATTTTTCAGGCAGGTCGTGGACTAGGTTCCGGAGATCTATTGGGAGCGACCTTAACGAATACATCGATGTATCGTAAAGGCTCTCTCTACCAGAAAACATTGCAAGACGTAAATAGTGGCTACAAACCATATCAAACAAAGGTCCAGGAGGGCGACCAATCGTATCGCATGTTTGTATGGGGGGGATGGTATGGCGCGAATGTCCATATTTTACCAACCTTCACCTATCAATATAATGATTATGAAGCGGGCCACCATGACTCATGGTATGCAGCATCATTACGCTCTGTTTTCCCATTCAATGAGTTCTTCTCAATACAGACAGAAGTTGGCTATGCCGATAATAAACTTGTCGTGAACAATATGGACCAGGGCAGCCGCTCCAGTAAAATTAGTTTTGTTCCGACATTCACCGTAAATACGGGAATGGGGCCATCCCCGGAAATTCGACTGCTCGCGACTTATGTTGACCGTAAATACGATGTGAGCTGGATGGACAGTCGCGGCGACTTCCTCGTCGGTGTCCAGGCCGATATGTGGTGGTAATGACGGCAGGTCGATAGTAAAGCGGATCTAAAGATCCGCTTTACATCTGATGTGACGCTCACCGCACTAGCATAATTAATTTTATAATAAACAGCTCTCGCTAATACTTACTCGATTTTAAAAAATTACTATCACAGGGGCTTTATTAAGTATGAAAAATAAAAAATCTTCGCTAAATCTGTCTCTATTACTCATCAGCCTGATGGTGACTGGCTGTAATTCATTTGTAGCATCGACATCAGGTATGAATGCTCATTCATTTCAGGAACAGGTCGCCATCGACCGAAATGCTCTTGAGGCAAAGACTGCTATCGATAAACTCAGTAATATCAATTATATCCCTGTCCAGGGCTATAGTGTCATAGCCCAAATCAATGAAAACAGCCAGGTTTTTTCTTTTAACTCAGAGAAAAGTTATGTTGCGGCCTATTCTGTCGAAGGCAAACAGGCAGGTCGCTCTGTAAAACTAAGCTCGCCATTAGATTTTAGCGTGTTCATTCCATCGGTGATGATTTTAGATGAAAACTTTAACGTTATTAATGTAATAAAAAGTAGCCATTTCCCCTATAGCGAGGATTCATTCGGCGCCAACCTCTACAAAGGCTCATTCTCATTACCGGATGGTTATACAAAACTGTATTTGTTAATTTTTACAACCACGAAAGACGCTTCCGGAAGTACTGTTGTCAACAATGAATTGTTACAAAATAGCATGCGTTACGATCGGGTTTCAGATGTTGGTAAATTTTCTAAGCTCGCTGTCCCCCATTCAACCACGGGCCGGATAAAGCTTGAACTTATAAAAAGTGCTGATGAGCGTTATGCTCCTGACGAAATCCCGGCAAGGACGCCTGTTTGTCTGCAAAATACACCCAGACCTGTTGCCGGTATTAGCGCGCAACAATATTATGAAATGATACGAAAATCTTTATCTTTCAAAGACTATGAACAAGCGATCGGCTATGTTCGTGAAGCTGAATGTTCCGGATTTACAAAAGCCAGAGATGTTTTCTTTTCTGTGATTGAGGATAATGAAAGGAAAAATTTATAGTTGAGTACTCACCACATCTATCGTACCCTGCTCTATGGGTAACCATGACGATTCTATTGAACCATTAAATGTAATAGAGAGCAACGTGAAGAACGTGAAGAAAGCCAGGATGAAAAGCACGACAGTTTATGATATTGCTCGTGTCGCAGGTGTCTCTGCAAGTACCGTTTCTCGTATATTGACAGGATCGGCTAAAGTTGCTGAAGAGAAGCGTATTGCGGTTGAGCAGGCTATAAAGGAGTTAGATTTCCGGCCCAATCTCATGGCGCAATCATTAAAGAGCGGCCAGTCAATGACGCTTGGCGTGCTGACACAGCATCTTGATAGTCCATTTTCTAATGAAATGTTGCGTGGTGTGGAAAAAACCCTTGAAGGAACCGGTTACGTTCCTGTTGTTGTGAGCGGTCACTGGAAATCGCAGCAGGAACTCGAACGTATGCAGTTATTAATAGATCGACGCGTGGATGGCATAATTATATTAACCGGGCACGTTAGCCAACAGAGTCTTATCGAATTATCTCTTCAGGTCCCTATCGTAGCAGCAGGCCATGATATTAATACAGCGCAGGTCCGTTCGTTTAATGTCAATAATAGCCTCGGCGGTTATATGGCAACGCAATACTTATTAGATCTCGGGCATCGAAAGATTGCGCATATTGTTGGCAAGACGGATCAAAAGGATGCGATTGATCGTCTCAATGGCTACCGTCAGGCGCTGAGCATTGCCGGTATTGAGTATAATCCCGACCTCGTTGTGCAAGGTGACTTTAGCGAAGAAGGTGGTCGTCAGGCGATCAAGAATCTGGTCGCCAGTAATATTGATTTCAGCGCCATATTCTGTGCCAATGATCAAACTGCATATGGCGCAATACTTGGCCTCAAAGAGGCTGATTTAGATGTGCCTGATGATATTTCCATCATTGGCTTCGATGATTTGCCCTTTTCAACATACAGCAACCCTCCCCTCACCACCATTAAGCAGCCAATTTATGAAACCGGGGTTAAGTTAGCGCAGACGCTGCTTAGCTTAATTAACGGTGGTGATGAAGTAAAAAACGAAAATGAATCCCTGCTTCCTGAGCTACAGATTGTCAACCGGAAAACTGCTCTGGAATTCAAATAAGTGACCATTGATGAGTGAGCTTTTTGGTCAACTCAACTTTAGCGAAAGTTCATGGATGTTTTACATTCTCTAATCATCATCCATATCGAGAAAAACCTTTCCTTGTGAGCCAGGAAGGTTTCATTTTATGCTGCCAGTCTACTCTCCTTCCGGCCTGAAAATTAATGCGGGCCTTCCTCCTCCAACTGATCTCGGCTAAATAATGGAGTGGTGTTTCCGGGATCTCATTGATTGTCGAAGGGAAACGTCCTGTGTTCTGATAAAACTTAAGCTGAACAGCAAATGGCAGGTGATTTCTGGCGGGCTTGGTTTTGAGCCGTCGGTTTTCTTCAAACCTCAGACTACAGTGTTCTTTCAGCTCATCAATATCCCAGATCCGTTTCACTTTGCTGTCCCGTTATCAGTAACCGCATCAGGCTTCGGGAAACATCCCGGATGTAAACGCCGCTTTCATTGCTTCAATTTCCTTTTCCTGAGCAGCATTTAATGCGGCAAGCATATTGCAGGTAAAATCAAGAAAACCGACGCCGCTGGCGGTTACCAGATTGCCATCACGAACAGAAGGTGCATTTAGGTACCTTGCTGCTCCGTTATAGGCTGCTCCCGCCTTGTTCTGTAAGTATGTCAGCCCATTTGAAGTATGGTCGACATCATTGAGAAAACCATTTGCGCCCAGGAACGCTGAAGCATCGCATATTGCACCGACCACAATCTGCCGCTCCATCGCTCGTTTTACCAGGGGCACAACTCGCTGCGCCTCTTTCCCCCACCAATTCGTACCGCCTACCAGCACCAGAGCGGCATAATCGTCAGGCAAAGTTTGGAAAGTATAATCCGGCAGAGAGCGAACTCCTCCGATTGACATTACTGGCCCATCGTCGGCAGCAACGGTCCTGACTTCATATTGCGGCTCCCAAATACCGAATCCCCGGCGCAGTCCTGGAGCCAGCAGAGCAAACTCCCAGTCGGCATATTCTGGGATTAGCACAAACAGTATTTCGTTATTAGTATTCATGGACATCTCCCTCTCATTTGTAAGCGAATGCGGCCACTTGTTGTGATAATTTTTATGTCTGTCTGATCTCAGTCATCCGGTGTCTGGCGAGAAGACGCACCATGGTGGAAGGGTAAACCCGGAACAGGCAGGCGGTATCAGCGCCTGTTTTCTGCCCCGACGAGACGAGCAGCTGGCAGATATCGCACCTATACCCGGTCACTACCCCTCGTTGCCCGCCAACGGCGAATAAGCGAACTCAGTGACTGCCCTCACGCATCCCCATTCCATGACCCGTTGAACTCACACTCATTAGCAGCCATAAAAAAAGGTGCGGCATATCATCATGCCGCACCTCATATTATATTTTCAATTTTACTTATTCAGATAGCCTTCATCAATATAGCTGGTTGTCCAGAAGAAAGGAGCATTCCAGTTAATCGTCACTTCATTCAGAGTCCATGCGCCAATTTCATCTTTCCAGCACGTTTGCCCGACACAATGTCCTTTGAGACTGGCAGCGATAGGGTCGCTGAAATTTATCGAGTTTGGCCCGCCGGACATTACGCCTGGCGGCACAAGCGGTGATGACGGATCGATCTGCTGTGCCCAAAATCGATGGTGTGGATTTTTGAGCGGCCGGCTACCGTAACCGGATACATAGGATTGATCAAGCGGGTTGCGACCGAGAATATAATCCATGGCGTCAGACATCGCCTGGACATATTTGCGGTCTCCGGTGAAATCATGCGCCAGACCAAGGAAAATACTCCGGTTCATCAGATTCGAGTTAGAACCCCATGGATACTGCTCAGCAGAATAAGGGATCAGATATCCTTCGGTCTGAACGCTTTGCGCGTAGGCATTCGCAGTATTAATAATGGTCTGTCTGGCTTTGCTAACTTCTTCAGCTGGAAGATTGTTAGGCACCATCGCCAGGGTAATGGTACCGGCAGCAGAGACATCCTGCCAGAAGAGATCGCCCGTCGCCTCTTTATCGCCCTTAGGACTGGCGAGGTAGTAGCGCGAATGTTTTATCGCATCGAGATATTCCGCTTTACCTGTTGTGGTAAACAGCTCAGCCGCAGCCCAATAGAACTCATCATCCACTTTGGTATCATCATACGGGCCAGAACCAACAAAGTTATCGTAGGCATAAATATTCGGATGTTTATTAGCCGATTTCCATGCTTTCTCTGCCGCAGTGAGACAGCGTTTCGCATAGGCCGCGTCCGTATCTTTCCAGACACGTGCACATTGCGCCGCCGTCGCCGCCAGATTTAAGGTCGCTGCAGTACTCGGCTGACTTAAATAACGCGGTTGAGGATCTTTATGTGGAGGAAGCGGCATGCCGGTCCAGGCCTCATCGGCCACTTTGTGGAACGCCATCCCTGAAGCATCGATCTCTGTCAGCCTGAGCGCCTCAAGATGCGCGGATTGATCTCCGACGGGCACCCACGCCTTCTTGCCATCAGGGACCTGCATTGCCAGCATGAAGTCCATCATCCAGCGCGCTTCATCCAGAAGATCGTTCTTGCTATTGTGATTTTCTGGGATTTTTACCTTACCATCGCGAAATGCACTTTCCTTAATATTGCGAGAGTATTTCTCGTGCTCAAAGAAATTCATTAAGGTCCATGTGGAAATACCCCCGTTTACCACGTATTTACCCTGGTCCCCCGCATCATACCAGCCACCGGTAACATCCAGTTTATAATCACAGCCAGGCCATTTATTACCTTTGGCGTCGGTCTTATTAAAGCAGGTTACTCGCTCTGATGGATGCCCCGCCGGACGAGCAAGATCGGGGCGTTGAACATACTCTTTCTCAATAGCAATACCGCTACGCTGCTGGTAGAAGAAAGAGAGCGCATCGTACTTCAGCTGATGATACAGTTTGCTACTGATATTAAATGGATGGCTCTTTTTACCATCAACAACCAAAGTTAATTTGTCTGCTTCTTCAGTGTACTGGCTGAAATCGATAATATGCACGTTCTCATTCGAGGCACGATTAATACCGAAAGGTTTAGTCTGACCTTCTGCGACTTTCGTCCCCACACTATTGAGCAGAGTCCAGTTCAATGGCTGCGTCGAATCACTCACCATGGTTGCTCGTTTCAAGGCATGCGGCAAGTACCCGACCTGGTTTACCCTAATCGGCGCAAAGTTCGTTGCTAACTTCAGCCGGGGCCCTTTCAAGGAAACGTTGCTAAGACAAACCGTTGTCGGAGACTGGGTACCCAGCTGTAGCTGGAACTGGGCCTTCTCATCTGCTGATTTCGGCGTGAATTTAAAATTAAAATCTTTTCGCGTTTCGTTTAATTCAACGTCTTGCACGAAATAGTTGGTATATGGCGCGCCATCTTGTTGAACCAAAATCTTGGCGCTAATCGGCTTCTTCGTGACTGCTGTAAAGCTAAGATTATAAGACTGACCTTCGGCCAGCGGGATCCCGGACTGCGCAAAAATGACATCCCAGGGGTTCGCCCCGCCATTCGTGAAGGTGAAACATCCCATACTGTCTACCCGCTCCAGCTGGCCGCCTGCGCCCCACCAACCATCCGTCCCAGAGGCGAAACTACCATTATTCACTAATTCCTCTGCCGGGCTGGCACTCGGATCATTCGCGCTGCCATCACCGTTGACACAACCCTGTAAAGCAAAAAGACTTGAGAAAATGAGTGAGAACTTAACTGTTCTGCGTATTTTCATTGTAAACTCTCCGAATTGAGGCACCCTAAACCTAATGATTCAACAAAATAGATCACAGAAAAATCAATCAGCAATTAAATAGATTGATGCAACTCCTTTCGCCGCCTTCTGATGAATGGAATTGTTTACGTGCTAAATATTTTGTAGTTTTTGTTGATTTACAAATTCATATACACAGCCCATCCCGGAATTACTATCAACGCCAGTCGGCAGTCATTAAGCAACCTCAGTAAATATAGCTGACCATATGATTTCCATAAGAAACTACATGTAAAGCACCTTGTGTCATGTACGACTCCATTGCCATCATAGCTACATCACCACTCATCTGAAATCGATTTCTAGATATCCGATCGATTTTTGTGATTGCCATCTATGTTTAGAAGATGAGCCTTGCAGTTCCTTCAGCAAGGCATAGATTGCGAAGGTTGTTCATGCTCTTATAGCTCACGAATGCGTCATGCATAAAACATGAACACGGCATAGACATGCATGTGAAATCGATTTCTATGAAACTTACTCTGGGGTTAGTGTATGAAAATCATGCTGGGGGCTAACTGCGCGCTGGCTGCCTTATTGACCGCCAATGTCGCGTTGGCATCGAATGAAGTTGCCGTTGCGCCTTACTTTTCCGACTGGCCTACGATACATAGCGCCATTGCCAAAGATGAAATACTTGAGAATAAAGTCAAAGACATTCTTGCAAAGATGACCCTTGAAGAAAAAATTGGTCAAATGCTGCAGCCCGACTTTCGGGAAATCACGCCTGAGGAAGTGGTTCAATATAAAATTGGCTCCGTTCTTAACGGCGGCGGAGGTTGGCCGGATAACAATAAGCATTCCCTGGCCCGTAGCTGGGTCACTGAAGCAGATAAATACTGGAAAGCAACGGATAAGGCTTTTGCTGGCCGTGGTTTCAGAATCCCCTTTATGTGGGCTACCGATGCTGTTCATGGCCATAACAACGTCTTCCAGGCCACACTCTTCCCACATAATATTGGCTTAGGGGCCGCCCGCGATCCGGATTTAATTTATAGAATTGGTCAGGCAACGGCACTCGAAGTTGCGGCCACAGGTCTTGACTGGACCTTTGCTCCCACTGTCGCTGTACCACGTGACGATCGCTGGGGACGCACTTACGAAGGCTATTCTGAGGACCCGTCGATCGTTTATGCCTATGCAAAAGAGATGGTCAGGGGTCTACAAGGTTCTGCATCTGACCTGAAGGGACAACATCACGTTATTTCCACCGTCAAGCATTTTGTTGGCGATGGCGGTACCCTGTACGGTGTTGATCGCGGCGATACCCATTATTCAGAGGATGACCTGCGTAATATACACGCGGTAGGATATTTTTCAGGCCTGGATGCCGGCGCGCAGGCCGTGATGGCCTCGTTTAATAGCTGGAAAAACGATAAAAATTCCGCGCAGGGAATGAAGGCCGGGAGCGAGTATAACGGTAAACTGCACGGCAGCTATTATATGCTCACCCAGGTACTTAAGGACAAAATGGGTTTTGATGGCGTAGTCATATCCGACTGGAACGGCCATAGTGAAATATCAGGTTGTAGTATGGGGGCCTGCGAAGCAGCAGTCATGGCTGGAATAGATATTTTCATGGTCACGGCAAGAAAGGACTGGATGTCATTTCGGACCAGCTTACTTGATAGTGTAAATAACAAAACTATTCCCGTTTCCAGAATTGACGATGCTGTCAGTCGCATCCTGAGGGTCAAAATGCGGGCCGGTATGTGGGATAAACCGATGCCGTCTCAGCGCAGTCTTGCAGGAAGTCAGAGCATTCTTGGAAATCCTGACCACCGCGCCCTGGCACGGGAAGCGGTACGTAAATCATTAGTTTTACTAAAGAACAAGAATAATATCCTGCCCCTTAGCCGGGATCTTAAAGTCCTGGTGGCGGGTAGCGCCGCGAATGATATTAGCAAGCAAATTGGCGGCTGGAGCCTCACCTGGCAAGGGACGGAGAATAACTTATCGGATTTTCCTGGCGCCGTTACCATCGTGGGGGCAGTGGAGAAATCCATTGGCAAACACAACGTCATGACCCTCTCCTCAAGCGAGTTGGATCTTAAAGAAAGGCCCAACGTGGCGATTGTTGCCATGGGTGAAGACTCTTATGCAGAGTGGTTAGGTGATATTCCTGATAATAAAACGCTATCTTACTCAGAGCTGAAGGCTGGTTATTCCGGTGATGTCAAACTATTAAGGCAACTCAATAAAGCCGGCATCCCGACGGTTGTTATTTTGCTCTCTGGCAGACCGCTCTATGTCAACGAAGAGATCAATCTTGCCGATGCATTCGTTGCCGCCTGGTTACCCGGGACCGAAGCGCAAGGCATTACCGATGTTATTTTCCGTGATGCTAACAACACGATAAATCATGATTTCCAAGGAACGTTGTCGTTCTCATGGCCAGCACAAAAATGTGCGACCACCATCAACAGAACGCCAACCAATATCGCTGAATGGCAGCGCCCGGAATTTGAGCAAAAGCCGGACAAAGAGAATGTATTATTTAATTTCGGTTACGGATTGTCCTACAACTCGCCTTCACGACCGGCGGCGAATTATCAAGATCTGGATCGCTTACCGCTTGATAAGCGTCGTCTGGGGTGCCGGGAGTTAAGCATGGAGAAATCGCCAGTCACCACCACCCGACTTGAGCTGTTCGGTGAAAAGGCTTCTGAAGAGCATCGTTTAAGAATGGGAGATGAGAGTAACTGGACCGGTACTGAGGTATCGGTAAACGGTAAATCCGCAATGCAGTATATTAGCGTGCGCCCTGTCGATTATAAAAGGCAGCAGGATGCACGTGAGGTCACATTTATGGGGACCAGCGAGAGTACCGGGGCCTCTGTTCAATTACAGACAACCAATGTTAAAGGGATCAACCGGAATAATTACCTCAAGGCGAACAGTAACTTGATGGTAACTTTGCGCCTTAAGAAAAACCCCGACCGCAAAATGGAAATCGGTATGCAGTGCGGTTGGCCATGCGCCTCCTCCATTGCCATCAATGATACCTTAAATACTCTCCCACTAAATAAATGGGTCACGCTAAGCATTCCGTTAACCTGTTTCAAAGAAAATATGGATTTTTGTAAAACCAATACGCCATTTATTCTGACGACCACGGCGAATGCCCAACTCGATTTGGGATTAATTAACTGGACGCCTGCGAGCATGAAGCCGGAGATGGATAACATCGTCCGGGTCAATTGTGATGGAACCCCAAGGTAAATCCTGATGTAAGTCTCTATGGCTAACGCTATCCGACAGTTTCAGTCTATGGCTGTCGGATAGGGTGTTAAGCCTGGTGAAATAGCCAGCCCGCCATACTTTGTCGGCGTAGCGGTGCCCAAAACGGGAATCGCTACGCATGACATTATGATTTATAACGATTTAATGAAAAATGCGTGCGCTACGTGAATTCCAGGCTGTTAGCACTCCGGGAATGCACAACAATTCACGCAGGCACCCTGCTTTTTTTGGCATATTACTGTCCGCCAGTCGGTCTTCCCGCCAGCCAGGCATAGACCGACGCCAGGTCACGCCCGGCAAATCCCTCGGCGGCGGCTTCATCCCAACAGTCGGCAATGGCGGCCAGAATCGGCAGCTGGGTCTCTTCCGCCGCGTCAAGCGCCAGCCGCGCATCTTTCAGCGCATGACTGAGCTGCATCTGCGGAGCAAAATCATTCGCCGCGATCATCTCCAGCTTGGCTTTCACATACGGTGCCGCCAGCGGGCCGCCGTCAAGCGCGCCCCACAACGCTTCGGGAGTAAAACCTAATTTCGCCGCCAGTAACGTACTTTCAGCCACCCCTTCCATCATGGTGATCAGCCAGGCGTTCAGTACCAGCTTCATTTTCTGACTGTTGCCGGCGTCGCCAAACCATTGTGTGCCGCGCGCTATTGCGGCAAAGACGCTCTCGGCCTTCGCCCCTCGCTGACGATCCCCGCTGGCCAGCACCAGAATTTGCGCATTCTCCGCCGGTTTTTTGGTTCCCGACACCGGCGCATCGAGGTAGACCATCGATGGGCGAAGCGACGCCAGCAGATCCACAGCCTCCTGCGTTTCTTCCACGCCAATCGTCCCCATCTGGCAAAAAACGGCATCTGGCTGGCAAACCGGAGCTATTTCGCGAATCGCATTCAGGGTCGCTTCGCCATCGGTCAGAACCGACAGAATCACCTCCGCCGCTGCCGCGGCTTGTTGCGGCGTCGCATGAAGAGTTAATCCGCTGGCTATCAAATCCTCACCCCGCTCAGGGGTACGGTTCCAGCCATGAACAGTGAAACCTTTTTTTAACAGATTGCTGGCAAAAGCATGCCCCATGGCACCGAGCCCAATAACGGCAACTACCGGTAAGTTCATTCCATTTCTCCCGCGTGAATTTCGCACCTGCATTGCGTCCCGCTGACGTCGGTAGCGCGCTGAGCAGATAAAGGTCATTCAGTATGCCCGCATCCGCGGAATAAAGGCCAGCACGTTTATCGCCTTTATCCTGCACAAATCAGCAGCTTGCCCTGGCGAGAAAGGCAAACGCCGGCAGAAAATCGTCGGCGGAGGGGGATAGTTTTACGCTTGAATTACGCGAAATAGTGACACCGTCACTTATCAGGCCACGCCGAGATAGGCATTCCTCACTTGCGGATTGTTCAACAGCTCCCTGCCCGTTCCGGTTAATTGAATCTGACCATTCACCATAACGTAGGCGCGGTCGGAAAGCTTCAGCGCATGATGCGCATTCTGTTCCACCAGAAACAGCGTCATACCCTGCTGCGTCAGCTCACGCAGGATCTGGAATATCTGTTTGACCACCAGCGGCGCCAGGCCAAGACTGGGCTCATCCAGCAGTAACAGTTTTGGCCGGCTCATCAATGCCCTGGCAATCGCCAGCATCTGCTGCTCGCCTCCCGATAGCGTCATGGCGCGCTGCGCCCGTCGCTCTTCCAGACGAGGAAAAAGCTGATACATTCGCGCCTTGTCTTCATTCTGATAGCGGCTGCCCACGGGAATTGTCCCCATCAGCAGGTTTTCTTCCACCGTCATATCGGCAAAAATCCGCCGCCCTTCCGGCGCCTGGGCGATACCGTTACTGGCAATAAAATGGGTGGACCGTCGGCTGATATCCTCGCCGCGATAGCGAATCTCTCCTTCGGCGATGCGCGGCTGACCAAAAATGGACATTAACAGCGTCGATTTCCCGGCACCGTTGGCGCCGATTAGCGCCACCGTCTCTCCTTCCTTTACCGTTAAGGAGACCTGCTTCAACGCCTGAATCTGACCATAGAACACATCAACCTGACGAAATTCCAGCAACGGTTGGCTCATTCGGCAAGCTCCTCTTCATCGGTTCCCAGATAGGCCGCGATCACGCTGATATTCGACTGAATCTCCTTCGGTTCGCCACGGGCGATAACATCGCCATGATCGAGCACGATCACGTGATCGGAAATCGCCATCACCATCCCCATATCATGTTCAATCAATAATACCGTCACGCCGTGATACTGGCGCAGGAAGCGGATAATCTGACTTAGCGCCTGAGTCTCAACGGGATTCAGCCCCGCCGCCGGCTCATCGAGACAGATAATCTCGGGCCCGGTACACATCGTGCGGGCAATCTCCAGCCGCCGCTGCTGCCCGTAGGAGAGCGTTCCCGCCAGCAGATTAGCGCAATCCGCCATCCCGACCACCTCCAGCCAGTAGAAGGCCCGATCCAGCGCCCGGCTTTCGGCATTGCGATACCCACGGGTATTGAAGATCCCGGCGAGTAAATGACGATTTACCTGCATATGCTGGGCCACCAGCAGATTTTCAATCACCGACATCTCACGAAACAGCCGGATATTCTGGAAGGTCCGCGCCAGCCCCGCCCGGTTAACCAGATGGGCCCCACCGAACATTTTGTAATACAGCCGCGATCCCAGCGCGGCAGGATGGAGAAAATCCGTCGGATGAAGCTTTTGTCCCAGTACCTGAATCACGTCGGTCATCCGCGAACGGGCATGCAGCCTGATCGTCCCGCCGGTCGCGCGATAAAACCCGGTCAGACAGTTAAATACCGTGGTTTTTCCCGCGCCATTAGGGCCAATCAGCGCGGTAATCGACCCTCTTTTGACCTCAAGATTGACATCATTGAGCGCTTTAATACCGCCAAAATGCATCATCAGATGCTCGACCTGCAAAATATGGTCATTCATGGCGCCACTCCCTTGCGTACCGCCACCCCGGTACGACTGGTACGTACCAGCCCACGCGGCCGCCAGATCATCATCAGCACCATCAAGACACCAAACAGCAGCACCCGATATTCGTCGAACCCGCGGAGCAGTTCCGGGGCCACCGTCAGGACAAATGCGGCCAGCACCACGCCCAGCGTCGAGCCCATACCGCCCAGTACAACGATGGCCAGAATCAGCGCCGACTCAAAAAAGGTAAACGAGGTCGGGTTAACAAACCCCTGATAGGTGGCAAAAAAGACCCCGGCAATCCCCGCCGTAGACGCCCCCAGCATAAACGCCGAGAGTTTCACCAGCACATGATTCAGTCCCATGGCCCGACAGGCTATCTCATCTTCACGCAGCGCCTCCCATGCGCGTCCGACAGGCATCCGCGCCAGTCGGTGCTTAATAAACAGCACCAGCAGGACCACCAGGCAAAGCACGGCGTAGATAAAGATAAATTTGAGGTTGGGGTTATAGCTGATGTGCAGAAACTCGTGGATGGGCACCCCGCCGTCTTTGGCCCGCCGGCCAAACTCAAGACCGAACAGCGTCGGCGCCGGGACGGAAACCCCATTCGGTCCGCCGGTAAAACTGACCCAGTTGTTCAGCACCAGGCGGATAATTTCACCAAACCCAAGGGTAACAATCGCCAGATAATCGCCATGCATGCGCAGCACCGGAAATCCCAGCAGCGCGCCGGCCAGCGCCGCCATAATGGCGCCTGTCGGCAGCATTGCCCAGAAACCCAGCCCCAGATACTGATAACCCAGCGCCAGCCCGTAGGCGCCAATGGCATAAAAGGCCACATAGCCCAGGTCGAGCAGACCCGCCAGACCGACCACAATATTCAGCCCCAGTCCCAGCAGGACATAAATCAGCCCGAGAATGGCCACCGTCAGCAGATATTTCGTGGCGATAATCGGGAACAGGATGGCGAGGACCACCAGCAGCGGAATCACCCAGCGCAGCCGCGAACGATAGCCCGCGGGTCTCACATATACGCCATCATGCGTTCCTTCAAAGCGGGCGAGGAACTGGCGACCGCTGCGACTTTGCAACAGCAGACTGAGCAGCAGCCGCCCGAGCATCACGATGCCAACCAGTATCAACACCCGCTGCGTTGACAGATTGTAACTGTAACCTTTAAGCACAATGCCCACGATCGGGCCAAATACGATCAGCGCGCACAATCCGGCCAGGATGCTGTCGATCAGGCAGCGCCTGATATCCAGCCCCGGCTTACGGGACACTTCAGCCATGTTCGCCCCCTTAAACCTTGGCAACCATCGGACGACCCAGCAACCCTTGCGGACGGAAAATCAGGATCGCCACCAGCAGCGCGAAGGAAAAAACATCTTTGTAATCCGAGTTCACCAGCCCGGCGAACTGCGCTTCGGCCACTCCCAGCAGTAAACCGCCGAGCATCGCGCCAGGTAGCGAGCCAATCCCCCCCAGCACGGCGGCGGTAAAGGCTTTGATACCGATAATAAAACCGATATAGAAATCAAAGGTGCCGTAGTTCATGGTCACCAGCACGCCAGCCAGACCGGCCATCGCCGCGCCAATGACAAAAACCAGCGAGATAACCCTGTCGGTATTAATCCCAAGGATGGCGGCCATGCGCCGATCCTGCTGCGTCGCCCGACAGATACGCCCGAGCCGGGTATGCTGGATTATCCACGTCAGGACAATCATGCCCACCAGCGCCGCGACGAGGATAAATATTTTGGTCCAGGTGATTTGCACGATGCCGTCGCCAACCTCAAAACGCAGTACCCCGGAGAGCAGCGTCGGGATCCCCTGTTGATTGGGTCCCTGGCTGATTTGGACATAGTTCTGCAGGATAAGCGACATGCCGATAGCTGAGATCAGCGGCGCCAGGCGGGTGGAGTTGCGCAATGGCCGGTAGGCGATACGTTCGATAGTCCAGCCGTAGACGCCGGTCACCACAATAGTGAAGATCAGCGTGGCAAAGATCAGCAAAGGAAAAGAGTGAATCCCAAACCCGGAGAGCAACGCCAGCCCGATAGCGCACAGATAGGCCGAAATCATATACACCTCGCCGTGAGCGAAGTTAATCATGCCGATGATGCCGTACACCATGGTATAGCCGATGGCGATTAATCCATATACGGCGCCCAGCGTCAGCCCATTGATCAATTGTTGTAAAAAGAACGCTTCCATAGACACCATCCTGCCGGTAAACGGGCAGCAAACAGCCTGGCCTGCCTTTTCGCGAATAGCCCCTTGCTCAGGGGCGGAGAGTTATGGCGGTTAAAGCTGGTGATATTTGCCTTTATCATCCCACTTATAAACCACGTAATCCGATACCTTCAGGTCGCCCTTGCCATCCCAGGCCTTTTTGCCCATGACGGTATCAACGCTGTGGTTTTTCAGCCATTCGCTGGCTTTGGTGTTATCGGTTCCGACGGCATTATAGGCGGCGGCGATCGCCTGGATCGACGCGTAGGCATACAGGGTATAACCTTCCGGTTCGAAACCGCTGGCGCGGAATTTTTCAATCACCGCTTTCCCTTCCGCAATGGTTCGCGGATCCTGACCGAAGGTCATCAGCACGCCGTCAGTGAACTGTGGGCCACCGGCGGCGGTCACCAGCTCCTGCGTCACGATGCAATCGCCGGAGAAGAATTTCGCCTGTACCCCCTGTTCTCTCATCTGCCGAACCAGCGGACCGGCTTCCGGATGACAGCCGCCGAAATAGACGACGTCAGGCTTCAGCGCGCCAATTTTGGTGACCAGCGCATTGAAATCCTTCTCACCACGGGACAGCCCCTCGTACAGCACCTCTTTCGTCCCGCGTTTCGCCAGCGCGGCGCGGGTGGCATCCGCCAGTCCCTGACCATAGGTATCTTTATCGTGGATCACGGCGATTTTTTTCGCCTTCAGCACATCCAGTATATAGTTCGCCGCAATCGCCCCTTGCTGGTCGTCGCGACCGCACATACGGAACATATCTTTCATACCGCGTTCGGTGATTTGCGGGTTCGTCGAGCCCGGGGTGATGGTCAGAATACCGGCCTCGTCATAGACCTCGGAGGCCGGCATGGTGGATGACGAACAGAAATGCCCCACCACGGCGGAGACGCCGGACTCATCGACCAGGCGGTTCGCCACCGCTACCGCCTGTTTGGGTTCGCAGGCATCGTCACCCTGAACCAGCACAATTTTTTCGCCTTTAATTCCTCCCGCCGCATTAATATCCGCCGCCGCCTGCGAAGCCCCTTTCCAGTACTGGGCGCCGTAAGTCGCATTCGGCCCGGTAAACGGTCCGGCAACACCAATCTTCACATCCGCCTGCGCGTAAAATGCCACGCTCATACAACCCGCAATCGCAACATGAAGCATCAACTTTTTCAGTTTCAGAGACATTCGATATTCCTCAGCGATTTATAGCCTTGCGCCCGGTTATGGCGCGGAAAATATCAATTACTGTTTGGTTTGCCGAAGGCTGACAATGTGCCGTCACGGCCAGAGTGGAAGAAGCAAAAATCCCGCCAGGGAGAGATGGCGCGTCAGACAGCCGGGTAATGGATGGCAATAACGCGTGATAACACCGTCATCGCCTGCGGCTGACGCGCATTTCAGCACCAGTCAGGAGGTCGGTTGCCATCACGTGGCGAGTCGGGAACTGCAGCGTCCATATCGACCAGCGAGCTAAACATAGTTGCTCTTTTCACTCGTTGCGCACTGCCCTGGTGCAAAAGTGCGAAAATGATCATGAGTATGAATAATTTTGTTGCGGTATTGTGAACAATATAACAAGACGCATGACAAGCGGCGCGTTAACAGCGGATTCCACGCTACGCACTCATAACCCACTCTTATTATTTCCATTGTGAAAGCGGGCCTCCTCTGACAGGAAAAGGGGCGATAACAACCCGCCGCTGTGGCGGCGCAAGCAACCGCCGGGGCCCACTCTGCCCAGGAAACAGCGGGAGAATACACACACTGATTGACTTGAATTCGAATCGTAGGAAAATGCCTCTTCAACGCAACGACCTATAACGATGACGAATATGATTTTCTGCTCTCGTAGCGTCCCTGTTTTCTCTAAAGTGACTCTGTCCGCCGCGGCTGTGGCTGCCGCGCTGCTGTTGGTGAGCTGTTCCGGCAAACCGCCCGGCTCTCTGGTGACTCCGTTCCCCCCAGCGCAGAAACAGCCCCATGCCCCCAAAACCCATGAGCCGGTACGCGGCGTCTGGCTGACAACGGTATCTCGTCTTGACTGGCCGCCGGTCGCCTCGGTGACGACTGGCGACCCTGCGCTGCGTATCCGCCAGCAGCAGAAAGCGTTGACCGATAAACTGGATAAGCTGCAAAGCCTCGGTATCAATACCGTCTTCTTTCAGGTCAAACCGGATGGCACCGCGCTATGGCCGTCAAAAATTTTGCCGTGGTCCGATATGCTGACCGGCCACATCGGCCAGGATCCGGGCTACGACCCGCTGCAGTTTATGCTCGATGAAGCCCACAAACGCGGTATGCGGGTCCATGCCTGGTTTAACCCCTATCGCGTCTCCGTGAACACCCGGCCCAAAACCGTCAGCGAACTCAACGGGACGCTGTCGCAAGTCCCCTCCAGCGTCTTCGTGCTGCATCGCGACTGGATTCGTACCGCCGGCGACCGCTTTGTTCTCGACCCGGGGATTCCGCAAGTGCGCGACTGGATAACCAGCATCGTTGCCGAAGTGGTGGAACACTACCCGGTTGACGGCGTGCAGTTTGACGATTACTTCTACACCGAGTCGCCGGGTTCGGCGCTGAACGACTCGCAGACCTACCAGCAGTACGGGCAGGGATATGCTTCCAAAGCGGACTGGCGGCGACACAATACCCAGCAGCTGATAGCCCAGGTATCACGCACCATCAAGCAGCTCAATCCCGATGTGGAGTTTGGCGTCAGTCCGGCGGGCGTCTGGCGTAACCGCTCCCACGATCCGGCGGGCTCTGATACCCGCGGCGCGGCGGCGTATGATGAGTCTTACGCCGATACCCGCAGCTGGGTTCAGCAGGGTCTGCTCGACTACATCGCCCCCCAGCTGTACTGGCCCTTTGCCCGTGATGCGGCCCGCTATGATGTGCTGGCGAAATGGTGGGCCGACGTGGTGAAACCGACCGGCACCCGGCTGTATATCGGCGTGGCGCTGTATAAAATTGGCGAACCGTCGAAGAATGAGCCCGACTGGATGGTCAACGGCGGCGTGCCGGAGCTGAAGAAACAGCTGGATTTGAACGAGTCGATGCCGCAAATCCAGGGGACTATCCTGTTCCGGGAAAACTATCTCAACCAGCCGCAGACCCAGCAGGCGGTGAACTACCTGAAAAGCCGCTGGGGAAGTTACGCCGGGCCTGCACTCAGCCCGCCGGCGACGCCGCCATTGCGTTCTGCAAGCGTGAATGGACCCACAGTAAGCGATCGGTGATCGCCTCATACATCGGTTGTGAAAAGTCAGGCGGTAAAGTCCCCTTTACCGCCTCAACCGCGCGGGGAACGTTATCGACAAAATAGCGCAGAATCTCCAGCATCTGCTGCCGGGCAAACCCGACCTCTTTAGCCGTGGCGAGAAAGTGACGCGGATAGAGCGTCTGGATCTCCGTTTTACGTCCTTTACTGGCCTTCAGACTCATTGACAGCTTGAGATCGCTCAGGTGCAGCCCCTTCCCGCCAAGCAGCGGAAACGCGGAGATAATGTCGTAGAACGGGGTTAAGCGGTAGCTGCCGCCCGGCTGGAGGTAAATCGAGAAGTTTTTCGCGTGGCCATCGGTTGCGCCAATCAGCCACTGAAACACCATAAACTTCATAAAGTTATAGCGATCCTCGAGTGCCTCGCTGGAGCCAACCAGAAAAGCCATAATTGCCCGAATGCCCGGCCCGCCGTCGGACTCATACTTAACCGATGACGGAATGCCGAAGGCCTGACACAGGTCTTCCTGCGGCAAACGCAGCAGCACCGTCTTCTCCTGCGCCCAGCGGCGATCGAAACGTTCAACCGCCAGCGCCCTGGTGCTGGCGGTCTGAATAATACTGGCCTGCGGAACGGCAAAACCCAGCGCGCGAGCCAGAGCTAAACACAAATATTCGTTATCGACGCTTTCGCTGAGATCCAGCACCGCATCCGGCTGTTTGATTTCGCCAATGGGCAGCTTAATGATGTGGGTGGTCGGCGTGGTACCCGTCGGGATACACCACTGCTCGCCGATTTTCAGCAGCGCGGTTTTCTCCTGGGCCCCGGCCACCGAGATCCTGAAATCATCATGTTCGTTGACCATCCCGAGCGGTATATCCGACCGGTAGGCCGTCAGCAGCGCGTCCAGGGCGTGGTTATCCAGCGGCTCCCAGCTTAGCGCTCCCCGGGGCGCATTTTCTCCTGGCGGGAGTAATGTCACCGCGCCGACGCTGTCCCGGCCGATCTCGGCCAGCAGATCAAACGGCTGCTTTGAACGCGCCCGATAGCGCTTAACAATGCGGTCCCGTACCCGCGGACTGTCTGGCAGCAGATTGTCAAAGTAATTAAACACCGCCTCATCGGTAATGTTACCGTACTGCAGCGGGAGCGACAGTGAGAGCGGCCTGGCGCGAGGATTGCGCATCCACGCCTCTTCATAGCGGAAAAGATGCGCGCCGTTGGCCTGCTTGATAAGCTCGCCGACCCGCTCATTGTTCATCCATGTCACGAGAGTGGCCATTACCAGTCCAGATCCTGTGGGTTATCACGGTTATTGCCGCTATCCGGCGCATTTTTTTCGCAAATCGCCATCGACAGTTCCAGCGACTGTAAAATTTTAAACACCGTGGTTAACGTCGTTTTCTCGGGATGATTTTCAAAGTTAGAGACGGTGGCCTGTTTAATCCCCATTCGCTGCGCGAGGTCGCTCTGCGTCCACTGGTTTTTCTGGCGTACCAGCTTGAGATAGTTTGCCAGCTGAACCGGGCTGTATATCGTTGGTGAAGGGCTCATCGTGTCTCCTTATCCTCTTCTGCGGATAAAGCACTATTTATACCCTACCGGGGATAATGTCAACCGGAGCGGTTCCGCACCACTCCCCTTAATATCCCCACTAGGGGATAAATATAAAAATATCCCCCAGTGGGGATATTTTGGTGGTATTCAGGCTTTTGTCAGGCGCGCAGCGCAAGGGGAAAGCGTGGGCCGGGCGGCGGACTCAGCCGCCGACCAGCTCATCGTAGAAGGTTCGCAAACGGGTACGAAGATAGAGCACGGCTTTATGTTTGCGCGAGAGCAGCGCCTGCTCGCTGGCACCGCACTCTTCAGCCAGCGCCTTATAGCTGTATCCCTGCAGTTCGGTCTTCTCAAAGACCTCGCGCTGGGCGGCCGGCAGTTCGGACAGTGCCTGATTCAACGCCTCCCACAGCAACGCTTTCAGATACTCTTCTTCCGGCGTCTGCGGTACGCCAAACAGCGTCTCTGCAAGCTCATCCTCCGGCAGAAAGTCATCCGGGTTCACATAGCCCGCTAAGGGCAGCTCGCGTTTTTTGCGCGCCCGGTCGGTCATCTCGTTGCGCGCCGCGCGAAACAGCCATGCCGCCACGTTCTCCACCGGCTGTTCCACGGTCATCAGCTGACAGGTGACTTCCTGCAGGATATCATCCGCATCGTCGCGTACCGGCGTCCGGCCGCGAATAAACGCGCTCAGCCGTGAGCGACAGGCGTTGATTGCCGATAGCAACAGCGACTCCCCGGCGCCCCCTGTTTTCATCTGACTCACTCGTCTGGCGTCGTTTTGACCGCATCGTTCTGCGGCGGGGCTTTTTCCTCCCGGCGTTCACGCCAGCCGCAGTGCCCACGCGGGTTGCGATGGTGGAAGCGCTGAACAAACTCTTCGCGCTGTTCCGGGCTCATCTTCATCCAGCGTTCGTGCATCCGGCGCCGCATCCCGAACATACCGGGATGCAAGCCCAGACCGCCAAACAGAATACGCGACAGCGCCAGGAGACCTAACGCCTGCCAGAAACCAATGCTCTTGACGCCAAGAATGGCCGGCAGCAGCGCATTCCACAGCGACATCACCAGCAGCCCAAGAATTGCGATCAGTACCACGCCGATAATCAGCGGCTTAGCCATGCGATGATGACCGAAGCGGCGATCGCGCTCATATCCGTGCATTCCAAAACCTCTCATCAGTATGACCTCATTAACGTAGTGAAAAGTAACCTTGTGCTGAGGTAGACGAATGAGCTGCGGAAATATTGCTAAAAAAATAAAAAAGATGTTCGGCAGACCAGTCTTGCTCCCGATTTTTAATATTTTTCGACCAGATACAGCTTCACTTGATTGCGCCCTTCTTTCTTCGCCGCATACAGCGCTTTATCGACGCGATTAAACAGCTGATTGATCTCTTCCCCCTCTTGATGTTCAGCGACGCCAATGCTGACCGTCACCGTACCGGTATACTCAGGGGTATGGTAACAGCTGACCGCGTGGCGAATCGCTTCCGCCATCGCCAGCGCCGGCGCGATTGACGCTCCGGGGAGAAATAATAAAAACTCCTCTCCGCCCCAGCGATAGATTTTGTCCTCAATTTTGGCGGTGGACTCAAGTATTCGGGAAATCGCCTGCAGCACCTCATCGCCTTTTTGATGTCCGTAGTTATCATTAATCGCTTTAAAATTATCGACATCAACCAGCAGCAGACAAAAACCTTCAGCGTGAGATAACGAGGAATCCACAATGCGATAAAACTCACGTCGATTGAGTAATCCGGTTAAAGGATCGTGAGTGGCCGCAAATTCAAGTTCTGCCTTCAGATGCACCTCTTCCGTAACGTCATGAATAATACACAGCATCAACCGGGTATGATTCAGCACCACCGGCCCGGCATAAGTCTGAACATAGCGGATAGAGCCATCGGACAGAATATGGGTAAAGTTAAGCGGCTTGTGGCCACCGGGCAAGCTTGCCACGCCGTGCATAACGGGAAGCACGTCCTTTCCCAGGATATTGATTTGCCAGGTATGGCGGGTGCGCATCTCATCGGCGGTGTAGTTATAAAACCGCAGCGCGGCGATATTGGCATCAACAATTCGGCCGTCCTGTTCAGGGTCGATAAGCAGCATCGGGGCGGAACTGGTCATAAAAAATCGCGCGAAGAAACGATTACTGCGCCGTTTGTAATGATGTGCGGGGTGCGCCTTAACCGCGTCATTTTGCTGCAGGATTTTGACGGCTTCGAAAAGAATTAAAGTGTCATATTCTGCTGATTTAATCAGGGTGGTTTTACAATAAACCGGACGCGGACCCTCCGTCGTTTGAATGGTCCATACTTCGAATACTTCAGCAATGTTTTTGAAGTAGTACAGATAATTCTGCAGGCTGCGCTCTGGACAGGTGGAGAGCGGGCCTTTGCGCATGTCATCCAGCGACATCTCTCCGCTAAGAGTTCTGGAGGCCTGATTACAATAGACGACGGCTTCTTTGAAAGGATGAACCACCCAGACAGGCGTAGTGAGTAAATCAAAAATCATTAACTCTTTTAATAACATGCAGCCCTCCAGCAAGCAGGCATCACGTCCCTGAACGACGCGCTTATCGTCAATATAGTCCAACGGCGTAAGCTAATGAAATGATGTCGAAAGTTCAGAACCGAGATGCAGACGCCGGAAGTATAGTTCCTTTTTGCTTACGGGAAGGATATCGGGAAAGCAAAACGGCGCTGTCGATGACAGAAGCCGGGCCCGGCATGGTGCCCGCCGTTGCTGAGTGATTTGCCGATAGGCTTAATTTCGCACAAACAGCCAGCTAAAAACGCATCGAAAGCCAGCCGCCGTTGAGCATTTAAGCACCATAAAACGTGACAGTGTCACATAAACCGGCGCAAAATCACCCGCGGCCGGGATTGTAATCAAAAAGTGAATGCCGTATAACATGGCGCAACCGAGGGGTGTCCCGTGAGGGCTGAGATGGCGTAAGCCGAACCCTTTGAACCTGATCTGGGTCATGCCAGCGAAGGGACGGGTCGGCAATTTTGCCAGTTTACCGCCATTGCCTGTTCATACTTCCGCACACCCGGATCTCCCCGCTATCAGGAGGTCCTGTGATTCTGCCGATCTTTACCCAGGGTATTTATGGTCGTCTGCGCCAGCAGGCGGGATGCGACTGGGAACAGTACGTCGCCCATCCCTTTCTCCGCCAGCTTGCCGAGGGAACCCTGCCCGAACGCGCTTTCCGACGCTATCTGACGCAGGACTACCTGTTCCTGATCCACTTTGCCCGGTGCTATGCCCTGTTGGTCAGCAAACTGCGCACGCTCCCGGAGATGCGCGCCGCGGCCGCCTCAATGAACGCGATCCTTGGCGAACTGCCGCTGCACGTCGGCTATTGCGCGAGCTGGGGGCTGGATGAAGCCACAATGGCCGCCGAAAGCGAAGCGCCGGAAACGGTGAACTACACCCGCTACGTGCTGGATATCGGTCATGCCGGCGATGCGCTCGATCTGCTGGCGGCGCTGATGCCCTGCGTGGCTGGCTATGCGGAAATCGGCCTTGGATTGCTCCACGACCCGGCCACCCGACTCACCGACAACCCCTATGCTTCCTGGATCCGTAACTACGGCGATGCGGGCTATCTCGACGGCGTCACCGCGGCCATCGGCCTGCTGGAAAGCGTCTGGCAGCAGCGCGGCGGCGAGTCGCGCCTCGCAGAGCTGAGCGTCATCTTCACCACCGCCACCCGTCTGGAAGCCAACTTCTGGCAGATGGGGCTGAATGCCGCGGCGGTTGGCCGGTGATGGCTCCGACCATTGCCGTGCGGGAATTAAGCCTGCGCTTCGGCTCGCGGGTCATTTTTGACAAGCTGTCGTTCGATATTCCCGCTGGACAGTGGGTTTCGCTGCTGGGCGCCAGCGGCGCCGGAAAAACCAGTCTGCTGCGAATTATCGCCGGACTGGCCGCCCCCACCCACGGTCAGGTTCAGGCCAGCGACGGGCGGCCGCTGGGCCCTCGTCTGGCCTGGATGGGGCAAAAAGATCTGCTCTATCCGTGGCTGAGCGTGCGCGACAACGTTGCGCTTGGCGCCCGCCTGCGCGGGGAGCGCGTCGATCGCCAGCGGGTCGCAACCTTATTGGAGCAGGTGGGGCTCAGCCACTGCGCCAACGATCGTCCGGCCTCGCTCTCCGGCGGCATGCGTCAGCGGGCGGCGCTGGCGCGCACGCTGTATGAAGATCGGCCGATCGTGTTAATGGATGAGCCTTTTTCGGCGCTGGACACCCTTACCCGCACGCGTATCCAGACGCTGGCGGCGGAACTGCTGACTCAGCGTACCGTGGTGTTGATTACCCACGACCCGATGGAAGCCTGCCGGCTCAGCCATCGCCTGCTGGTGCTCGCGCCGCCGCCCGGCGGCATCGATGATTCCCATCACCTGGCGGGGATACCGCCGCGGGCGCCTGACGATCCGGCGCTGTTGCTGGGCCAGGCAGAGCTGCTGCAACAGTTGATGAGGGCCAACAGATGAGAGGGAAACTCTGTCGCGGCGGCGTGGTGTTCTGCGGCCTGCTGGTGTTCTGGTGGCTGCTCAGTCGCAGCGGCATCCCGGCGTTCCTGCTGCCGTCTCCATCGGCGGTGGCTGTCGCCCTGTGGGACAACCGCAGCTGGCTGGGCTGGCACGCGCTGGTTACCTTGAGCGAGATCCTCAGTGGTCTGGCGCTCGGGGTGCTGCTCGGGGTGGTATTGGCCCTGTGCATGATGATATCGCCGCGCTTACAGCGCTGGCTGATGCCGCTGGTGCTGACCAGTCAGGCGATTCCGGTCTTCGCCCTCGCCCCGCTGCTGGTGCTGTGGTTTGGCTTCGGGATGAGCGCCAAAGTGATGATGGCGGTTCTGGTGATTTTCTTCCCCGTGACGTCGGCATTTTTTGACGGTCTGCGGCGGGTTAATCACGACTACCTCGATCTGGCTCGAACAATGGGCGCCTCCTCAGGGGCGCAGCTCCGCCATGTCCGCCTGATGGCCGCCCTGCCGGCGCTGGGCTCCGGTCTGCGCATGGCCGCTGCCGTCGCGCCAATCGGCGCGATCATCGGCGAATGGGTCGGGTCCGCCGAAGGACTGGGCTATGTGATGCTCAATGCCAATGCGCGCATGCAAACCGATGTCTGCTTTGCGGCGTTGTTTATTTTAGTGCTGCTGACCATTGTGCTATGGCTGGCAGTGGATGCTCTGTTACACCGGCTGATCAACTGGACGCCGGAATAAGGAATAATCATGCGTAAACCCGTTTTCACCGCTGTCGCATTAACCGCGTTTATCAGCGGACAGGCGATGGCCAACGAAAAGCTGACCCTGGTGCTGGACTGGTACATTAACCCGGACCACGCGCCGATTATGGTGGCGGAACAGATTGGTGCCTTTAAAGCGCAAGGGCTGGACGTTAAGATAGTACCGCCGTCTGACCCGGCCCTGCCGCCGCGTCTGGTGGCCGCCGGCCAGGCGGATCTGGCTATCACCTATCAGCCGCAGGTGCACTTTTTTGCTGATGAGGGGCTACCGCTGGTGCGGGTCGGTACATTGATTAACTCGCCGTTGAACACGGTGATCGCCCTGGATAAACGCATCAAAACCCCCGCCGACCTAAAAGGGAAAAAAGTCGGCTACTCGGTCAGCGGTATCGAGCAGGCTACGCTGGCGACGATGGCGCAACATGCCCATATCGATCCGCAAAGCATCAAGCTGATTAACGTCAATTTCCAGCTGACCAGCGCCCTGCTGGCCGGTCAGGTTGATGCGGTGATTGGCGGCTATCGTAATATTGAAGCGCTGGAGCTTAAACTGCAGGGTAAAGACCCGCAGGTGATGAACGTCGAAGATTTCGGCGTGCCGGCCTACGATGAGCTGGTGATTGTCGCGCGGCGCGATGAAATTCATGCGGCCAAAATCAAAAAATTCCTCGCCGCGCTGCAGGAAGGTGTCGCCTATCTGCGCGCACATCCGCAGGAAACCTGGCAGGCGTTTGCCGCCGCCCATCCGGAGCTGAATAGCGAACTGAACAAGCAGGCCTGGCAGCAGACGGCCCCCCTGTTTGCCGCCAGGCCTGCGGCGCTGGATAAGGCCCGCTACGAGGCTTATGAACAGTTTTTATATAACAACAAGTTGGTTAAAAAAATCACACCTTTAACGCAATATGCGGTCGAACTGGATTGAGTAACCTTACTGCTGACGGAAGAATTTCCGTCAGCTCATTTAGCGAAGCGGTAATAAACCCCGGCGCTTTCCCTCACTAAGAATTACACTTTTAATGGTTTTATAACACTTTGTATAATCCATTAAAATCAATGCATTAGCATTGATTTTTGCGGTGTAAAAATAACGTAAAAATACCTCAATAAATAAAACATTGAATGACGATTTAAAAAGCCATATATTGTGCGCGCTTTATGAATGGCGATTCATTTTCTTAAACCAATTATTCAACCAGAGTTCAACCGTAACGCTGGTTGTGGGAGTGATATGATGACGGATAAAGTCCGTATTGATACTTTAAGTGCAGATTTATTGGACGCTAACAACGAAACCTTTTTGGCCCGTCAGGCTGAATTCGAATCGAACGTCAGGAGTTACCCGCGCAAGCTGCCGCTGGCTATCACAAAAGCGGAAGGCGTGTGGTTAACCGATGCGGATAACAAACAGTATCTGGATTGCCTTGCCGGTGCTGGTACCCTCGCTCTTGGCCATAACCACCCTGATGTGCTGCAAAGCATCCAAAGTGTCATTACCAGCGGCTTGCCGTTACATACGCTCGATCTGACTACCCCGTTAAAAGATCGCTTCTCCGAATACCTGCTCTCCCTGTTACCGGGTGAAGGTAAAGAATACTGCCTGCAGTTCACCGGCCCGTCCGGCGCTGACGCCGTGGAAGCGGCCCTGAAACTGGCGAAAAAATACACCGGCCGTTCTTCGGTCATCAGCTTCTCCGGCGGCTACCACGGGATGACCCACGGCGCGCTGTCGGTGACCGGCAACCTGTCGCCGAAAGAAGCGGTCAACGGCATGATGCCGGAAGTACAGTTTATGCCGTATCCGCATCAGTACCGCTGCCCGCTGGGTATCGGCGGCGAAGCGGGCGTGAAAGCGCTGACTTACTACTTCGAAAACCTGATCAACGATGTGGAAAGCGGCGTGCGTAAACCGGCGGCGGTGATTCTCGAAGCCGTTCAGGGCGAAGGCGGCGTGAACCCGGCTCCGGTCGAGTGGCTGCAGCGCATCCGCAAAGTGACTCAGGAACACGGCATTCTGCTGATCATCGACGAAGTTCAGGCTGGCTTTGCCCGTACCGGTAAACTGTTTGCCTTCGAACACGCCGGTATTGAGCCGGACATCATCGTGATGTCGAAAGCTGTAGGCGGCGGTCTGCCGCTGGCCGTACTGGGTATCAAAAAGCAGTTTGACGCCTGGGAACCGGGTCACCATACCGGTACCTTCCGCGGTAACCAGCTGGCAATGGCCACCGGGTTGACCACTCTGCGTCATCTGAAAGATAACGGCATTGCTGACAAAGTGGCCGCCCAGGGCGAGTGGCTGAAAGGCAAACTGGCCGACATGCAGAAACGCTTCCCGGTCATGGGTCACATTCGCGGTCTGGGTCTGATGATCGGTATCGAGATAGTCAACCCGAACGGCGAGCAGGATCATATGGGCTGCTACCCGGCTGACGGCGCGCTGTCCGCCCTGCTGCAGAAGAAATGTTTCGAAGCGGGCCTGATCCTCGAACGCGGCGGCCGTGGCGGCTGCGTCCTGCGCCTGCTGCCGTCGCTGCTGATCAGCAACGCCGAGCTGGAAATTTTCCTCGACAAATTTGAACAGGCCATGCTGGCCGCCGGTGTGCAACCGGTCTGAGTGGAGCGAGTGACCGCAATGTCCAAATTGAATCCGATTCTTGCTGGTTCGCCGCAAAGTATTGAGGCTTATCAGCAGGCGATCGCCCAGACCAGCCAGGCCGTCGCGCAATGGCTGCAGCAGCCTGAGATGTATCAGGGTAAGAGCGTCAGCGAACTGCGCGAGCGCATTACTCTTGAGTTCACCGAGCAGGGTCTGGGTAACCAGGCGGCGATTGAACGGGCTATCGAGTACTTCCTGAAAGACAGCCTGTCGGTGCATCACCCGCAGTGCGTGGCGCATCTGCATTGTCCGAGCCTGGTGGTAAGCCAGGCGGCGGAAGTGCTGATTAACGCCACCAACCAGAGCATGGACTCCTGGGACCAAAGCCCGTCGGCGACTATCATCGAGATGAAGCTGATCGAATGGCTGCGCGCGCAGGTCGGCTACCCGGCCGGCGACGCTGGCGTCTTCACCAGCGGCGGTACCCAAAGCAACCTGATGGGGCTGATGCTGGCGCGCGATGCCTTCTTCGCTCGTCGGGGGCACTCCATCCAGCAGGACGGTCTGCCGGGTGACGTGCGTCAGTATAAAGTGCTGTGCTCTGAAAACGCCCACTTCTCGGTGCAGAAGAACATGGCGCTGATGGGTCTCGGCTACCGCGCCGTAACGCCGGTGAAAAGCGACGAATTTGCGCGGATGGACGTGGCTGACCTGAAAGCGAAAATTGCCGATGCGCAGGCAAACGGCGAGCAGATTATGGCGATCGTCGCCACCGCTGGTACCACCGACGCGGGGGCTATCGACCCGCTGCGTGCTATCGCTGGCGTGGCGGCGGAACATCAGATCTGGCTGCACGTGGATGCGGCATGGGGCGGCGCGTTGCTGCTCTCTGAGCAGTACCGCGACTATCTGGACGGCATTGAGTGCGTGGACTCCATTACCCTGGACTTCCACAAGCAGTTCTTCCAGACCATCAGCTGCGGCGCGTTCCTGTTAAAAGATGCGCGCCACTACGAGCTGATGCGCTATCAGGCGGCCTATCTGAACTCCGAGTTCGATGAAGAACACGGCGTGCCGAATCTGGTCGCCAAATCGCTGCAGACCACCCGTCGCTTCGATGCGCTGAAGCTGTGGATGGGTCTGGAAGCGCTGGGGCAGAAGCAGTACGCAGAGATCATCGATCACGGCGTCACCATGGCGAAAAACGTGGCGGAGTATGTTAAATCTCAGCCAACGCTGGAGCTGGTCATGCAGCCGCAGCTGGCGAGCGTGCTGTTCCGCTCTCGCCCGGCGCAGATGGCCGGCAGCGATGATGCCGCTATCGCCCTGCTCAACCAACGTGTCGGGGATGCGCTGCTCGACTCCGGGCGAGCCAACGTCGGCGTGACCGAGCACAACGGCATGACCTGCCTGAAGCTGACGCTGCTGAACCCGATCGTGACGCTTGAGGACGTGAAGGTGCTGCTGAATCTGGTGGAACGCACCGCGCAGGAACTGCTGGCGAAGTAACATCAAGCGGGGCGGCAGTAACAGGCCGCCCCGCTCAATAATCCCCGCCGGGAAACTTGCCTGATAACAGCCGATAACTCACCTTATCGGCTTTTTTACGTCGGTTTGCCGCCTGAAACAAGTGACACTGTCACCTAAGCATGGGCGCGCGGTCAGCGGCGTATTACGGATGCGAGATATCCGGCTCCAGATAGTTGGCCACGAAGCGGGTTAATATTCCTGCGGCAACGGGACACGGCTCCACCTTATCCAGCAGTTGCTGCGGGTCGATCCCCTCTGTCCGCAGCACGTCGTCGCGATAGCGGATTAATGAACGCGCAATCTCAGGGGTAAATTCCGGATGGAACTGCGTTGACAACGCATGGCGGGCATAGCGCACTATCTGGTGGGGATCGTGCTCAGAAGCGCCCAGCACCGTCGCCTCCGGCGGCAGCCTGACGACCGTTTGCAGATGGCTGAGGTGCGCAGGGAAATGTGCCGGACGGTCGCTTAACAGCGGGTCCGTTCGTCCGGCGGCGGAAAGCGTAATCGCCTTGCATCCCGTTTCGCGCCCTGCCGGATGATATGCCACCTCGCCGCCCAGCGCATCGGCCATCAGCTGATGACCATAGCAGATGCCAAATAATGGCATCTCCACCGCCATCGCTGAACGGATCCATGCCGCGGTTTTCTCGCTCCACGCCAGCCGATCGGTGACCATCGCCCATGAGCCGGTCAACACCGCCACGGTCTGACTATCCGGAGCCGGCAGCGCTTCCCCCGCATAGACACGCACGGTAGCTATCTGCCGCTGCCAGGGCGCAAGCAGCCGACCAAACCACAGTGGAAGATCGCCTTGTTCAGCCTCAATTTCCGCCGGCGGCGCCCCGGTCTGCACAATAAGAAGTTTGTTTCTCAACGCCATACCCCGTTACCCTTCGATGCTTTCCTCAGTTCTTTCACTATGGAGAAAAGCGGCTGTTTCGACAAATAACCAATCTCTATGAATGACCGCCGTGCGGGAATAAGCGCGGCGCCGGCAAGGTGAAGCCATGCCCGCGCCGGGCGATACTCTCCGCCACGACTCGCCACTACTGCGCGTCGGCGCTGTCTATCTGCGGAACGCCGGTTTCAGCCCCTTGCGCCACATCCGGGGCGTTGGCTGGATCAAAGATGTGGTCAAGAATAGCACGCGCCGTCGGCCCGGCGACAACGCCATCGCCGCCGCCGTTTTCCAGAATCAGCGCCATCGCCACCTTTGGATGCTGATACGGGGCAAACAAGGTATAGAAAATATGGTCGCGTAATCTGACCGGGATCATCTTCGCATTGTAGGTCTGATTCTCTTTCAGGCTGAAGACCTGCGAGGTACCGGATTTTGCGGCAATCTGATACGGCGCGGTATGGAACAGTTTATAACCGGTGCCGTTTGGCAAATTAGCCATACCGTACATCCCGTTGCGCACGATACCCCAGTACGGCGATTTCGGGTCGCCCACCTGCGGCGTATTATCCGGCGGCTGATAGCGTTCAACTTTATTGCCGCGCTTCATGGAATAGAGCAGATGAGGATTTTTTACCTTGCCGTTGTTGATAAGCGTCGTCAGGGCCTTGACCATCTGGACCGGTGTGGCGATCCAGTAGCCCTGGCCGATGCCGACCGAAATCGTATCCCCCTGATACCACGGTTTTTTGTGCACCTTCTGCTTCCACTCGCGGCTCGGCAACACTCCGGCATACTCTTCATTCAAATCAATCCCCGTCAACTGCCCGTAGCCAAACTTGCTCAGCCAGCTGTGAATGCGGTCAATGCCCATTTCAAAGGCCACCTGATAGAAGAAGGTGTCCGCCGACTCCTCAATCGCCTTGGTCACATTCAACATCCCGTGGCCGGTTTTCAGCCAGTCGCGGTAGCGGCGCTGGGTACCGGGCAGCGTCCAGGTCGGCGCGCCGAAAAAGGTGGTGGTGGGCGTAATCACGCCAGCGGAAAGCGCCGACAGCGCCATATAGGGTTTTACCGTCGATGCCGGCGGATAGAGCCCCTGGGTCACGCGGTTAATCAGCGGGCGGTCCGGATTATCAAGCAGAGAACGGTAGGCCTTATAGCCAATTCCCTTCACGAAGGGATTCGGGTCATAGCTAGGACTGGAGACCATCGCCAGCACGCCGCCATCGCGCGGATCAACCACCACCACCGCCGCCCGCTGCCCCTTCAGTACCCCTTCAATATACTGCTGTAAATGCAGATCCAGCGTCAGGTAGATATTCTTCCCGGCGACCGGCGGCACCTCTTTGAGCAGACGCACCACGCGCCCGTGGTTATCGACTTCCACCTCCTGATAACCGGTAATACCGTGCAGCTCTTTTTCGTAATAGCCTTCGATACCCTGCTTGCCGATATTATGGTCCGCGGCATAGTTCTCCGACTCGCCGTTTTTAGCCAGTCGTTGCAGATCGCTATCGTTGATTTTCGACACATAGCCGACCACGTGCGCCAGCTGGGCGCCATAGGGGTAGTCACGCTGCTGGTAGTTCTCCACGGTGACGCCAGGAAAACGAAACTCGTTCACCGCAAACCGCGCCACTTCAACATCGCTCAGGGCCGACTTCAGCGTCACCTGCTTGTAACGACTGTTGTGATGCATATCGTCGCGGAAGCTGGCGATATCATCGGGGGTCAAATCGACGATCGGCGTCAACGCGTTCAGCAACGCGGTCATATCGGTAATTTTGCTCGGGATCACCTGCAGGCGGTACAGGGTGATGTTCTGTACCAGCGGGATACCGTTGCGATCGAAAATAAGCCCACGACTTGGCGCGATAGGCAGCATTTTAATGTCATTCTGATTCGATCGGGTCTGATAGAAATCGTGCTGCTCAACCTGTAAACGATAGAGGTTAAAAACCAGCACGCCAAAGCAGACCACCACCAGTAGAAACGCGATCGCGGCACGACGAATAAACAGCATCTCTTCCGCTGAGTGATCGCGAATTTCATCTCTCAATAGGGTCATTAGCGGCAATTCACTTGAGTTTGCATAAAAAGCGAAAAAAATAAAAAGCGGGGCAGAATAGCGTTATCGACGCGCCAACCCTACAGAAAGGTTGCTAATGATTTAGCAGAAATGTTTCAGCATGTTAGATGCCTGACAGACCATCGCAGAAACCAGGGGATGAAAATGGATGTGACGTTGTCATAAATCGGCCTCTGCCCGGTTAAGACAGAGGCCCAGGGGTCAGCCGCGGGTCAGCCAGGCCCGCCAGCCTCCGTAGCCGGTAATGTCGGTGGCGCCCTGCAGACCATATCCTTCGCAGATAAAACCGCTCAGCCAGCGCCCGTCAGACAGTTCGACCTTGCCAAGTCCCAACGGGGCGGGAATAGCCGCCAGCAGCGAGCCCAGCTCGGACGAAGGCAGCTCCCAGACCTCCACGGCGATGGCCGTGCCGTCGTTTTCGTCACGCACCATCCCCGGACGGCGCCCGTCGGCCAGCGCATACAGCCGATAATGCGGGGCGCTGTGCATGGCCGCCAGCAAATGCCCGCCCCGCTCCCGCAGCTGCCCGTTCAGTGCCAGGCCGTCAAGATGGGCACCGCAGACTACCAGCGCCATGCGATCGTGACTGCCGGTGGCGGCAGGCAAAGATGCGGCCAGCAGGCTCCCGCCGACCAGCGGTAGTGGCTGTACGCGCTGGAAAGCATCGGCCACACCGAGAAGGTACTGGTCGGTGAAAACCCGGCCAAACAAGGTGACGCCGGAGGGCAATCCGTTTGCCAGAAAACCGACCGGCACATTCACCGCCGCATAATCCAGTAGGTTCATAAAGTTGGTGTAGTAGCCCAGATCGGCATTGCGCTGCACCGGCTCTGCCGCCAGTTCAGCCAGCGTCACCGGGCGCGGACAGGTCGGCGTCAGCACACAGTCCAGTGTCTCCAGCAACGCATCACACTGCGCCTTGTACTCTTGTAGTTGGTACATTGCCCGGAATGTGGCCACGGCATCGGTATCCGGCGCTTTCGCCAGAACGTCGCGAATCACCGGCAGCACCGCGTCAGGCTGCTGCGCAATCAACGGCCCCACCACCGCATAACGTTCTGCGACCCACGGGCCGTCGTACAGCAGGCGTGCGGCGGCGAGAAACGGCGTCATATCGAGATTGACAGGGACGCCGCCAAGATCCATCAAACGTGCTTTCGCCTGCATAAACAGTGACTCGCTCTGCGCACAACCAAGGAAGTTCAACGTCTGCGGCACGCCGAAGCGAAAACCCGGCGCCGGGGCGCCAAACGCCTGACGACCGTTCCACAGCGGGTTACGGCGACTGTAGACATCTCGCGGATCGGGCCTGGCGGTCAGGGCCAACAGCTGGCTGGCCTCGTCGGCCGTGGCGGTAAAAAACGTCGTACAGTCGAGGGTCCGACAGGCTGGCACTACTCCAGCGGTAGAGATAAGCCCCTTGCTGGCCTTCAGCCCCGTCAGGTTATTGAGCGAAGCCGGTACCCGCCCGCTGCCGGCGGTGTCGGTTCCGAGGGCGAAGCTGGCAACCCCGAGCGCCACCGCCAGCGCGGAACCGGCGCTGGATCCGCCGGAGGGATAGTCCGCGTGATAAGCGTTACGACAGCGGCCATAGGGCGAACGCGTCCCGTTCAGGCCGGTGGCAAACTGATCGAGATTGGTTTTGCCGACCGGGATGGCGCCAAGGGCGATCAACTGGGCCACGATAGTGGCATCCTCAGTCGCGGTGCGGGCGAAAGCCGGACAGGCAGCGGTGGAGGTAATTCCCGCAAGATCGATATTATCTTTGATGGCAAACGGCACGCCGTACAGTGGTAGCGACTCCGGTGCAACCGTATCCAGCGCCGCCAGCCAGGGCTCCTGCTCTTCCGCCGTCAGGATATGAATAAACAGCTGATATTCCGGATTCAACACCTGCGCCTTCTGGCGGAGTTCGGCCAGCAGCGTGCGCGGGGTCAATTCGTCGCGTCGGTAAGCCTCTGCGAGGGTCGCAAGGCGTAAATCAAAGGTTGGCTGACTCATACGTTCTCCTCCATGATCACCGCCACACGTTGCCCGGCGCGTACCGATGCCCCAGGCTGAAAATTCATCTGTTGCACCACGCCGTCGCACGGCGCCAGTAGCGGGATCTCCATTTTCATTGACTCCAGCACCACCAGAACGTCGCCAGCGCGAACATGACTCCCCACGGCGGCCTGCACCTGCCACAGGTTGCCGGAGATCGGACTCTCCACGCCCTGCTGCCCGCGCTGCAGAGGTGCTTCGTCATCCACTTCAGCCGCCACCTCCTGGCTATCGAAATGCGCCTGGCCGCTGGCTATCCAGCGCTCGCGTTCCTCATTGAAGGCCCGCTGCTGATGTTGGCGAAATGCGTTGATGCTTACGGCTTCCCGCTGCAGAAACTGTTGATACTCCGCCAGCCGCAGGGTGCTGTGCTCAATGCGCAGCGGATAGCGGCCAAGCGGAAAATCGCGGCGGATCTGCAGCAGTTCCTCGGCAGAAACCGGGTAAAAACGCAGCTGGTCGAAAACGCGCAGCAACCAGGGTTTACCGGCGAAGTCGGCAACCTCATGATAGCGATTCCACATCTGCAGCGTACGACCAACAAACTGGTAGCCCCCAGGTCCTTCCATACCGTAGACGCACAGATAGGCGCCGCCGATCCCCACCGAGTTTTCCGCCGTCCAGGTCCGTGCCGGATTGTATTTAGTGGTCACCAGACGATGACGCGGATCGAGCGGCGTCGCCACCGGCGCGCCGAGATAGACATCGCCCAGCCCCATCACCAGATAGCTGGCGTCAAACACCGTCTGCCATACCGCCTGTTCGTCCGGTAAGTCGTTAATCCGGCGGATAAATTCGAGGTTGCTCGGGCACCATGGCGCGTCACGCCGCACGGTGGTCATATATTTATCGATAGCGGTGCGACAGGCAGGGTCGTCCCACGACAGCGGCAGATGCACCACCCGGGTCGGTACCTGCAGATCGTCGCTGACGCACACCGCCGCCCACTCTGCGCTCACCCAGCTTAACAGCGCGTCAGGCGTCAGGGTTTCCGGCTGGAAATGAATTTGCAGAGAGCGAATACCCGGCGTCAGGTCAATCACCCCCGGTCGGGCCTGGCTCTCCAGCGCCTGCATCAGGGCATGAATGCGAAAGCGCAGCACCAGATCGAGCTCCGCCTCGCCCGCTTCCAGTAGCAGATGGGTATCACCGGAAAGACGGGCCACCAGACGCTTATCCGCCTCTCCGCAGCTCATCACCACTGGGGAAGTTAACCGCGCGGGTTGCCACGCCACGGGCATTGCCTCCAGCGTCGCCAGCTCCTCCCGGTAGCCTGCCGCCAGTCGACGGGCCGTGGACAGATCCACGGCGACAAACCGCACCTTGTCGCCGGCTTTCAGCTGCCCCAGTTGCCAGAGATCGGCCTCAATCACCGTCACAGGGCAGACGAAACCGCCGAGACTCGGGCCATCCGGGCCTAGAATAACCGGCATATCGCCAGTAAAATCGACCGCGCCGACGGCGTAAGGGTTATCGTGAATGTTTGACGGATGTAGCCCTGCGTCGCCACCGCTGTCGCGGGCCCACAGCGGTTTAGGGCCGATCAGCCGCACGCCGGTACGGCTGGAGTTAAAATGCACCTCCCAGTCGGTGGCAAAAAAGGTGTCGATGTAGTCTGCGGCAAAAAATTCCGGCGCACCGTGCGGACCGTAAATCACCCGCAGGGTACGCACCGTTGCCAGCGGTGGCACTAGCGCAACAGGTAGCGCGGCGCCGGTTTCCTCCTCGCCATCGGGCGCCAGATGCAGAACATCTCCGCTGCGCAGCGCACGTCCGCCATGGCCGCCAAACTGCCCAAGAGTAAAGGTGCTTTTGCTGCCCAGATATTCCGGCACCTGGATACCGCCGCGCAGACAGAGGTAGCTCCTGACTCCCGCCCCTTCGATGGCACCGATTTTCAGCGTCGCCCCGGCTGGGATACGGAATACGCGGTTCATCTCTTGCGCTCTACCGTCAACGGTGAGCGAAACGCAGGCACCGCTCACCACCGCCCGGGCTGCGCAATGAAACTTTAGCGTGGGTCCGCTGAGGGTGATTTCCAGCGCCGCTGCGCCCGGAAGGTTACCCAGCAGCCGGTTGCCGAGACGCAGCGCGCGATCGTCCATCGGTCCCGACGGCGGTACGCCCACAGCCCAGTAGCCCAGTCGTCCAGGATAATCCTGGACACTGGTCTGCGTCCCGGCACTGAGCACCTCGACGGTCGCGGTCCGATAGCTCAACTGTTCCAGGCAACGGGTCCAGGGCTCGCCCAGCGTAAAGGGATCAAAGGTCAGAATCTGCTGGAGATAGATGCGGTTGGTTTCCACACCATACAGGCGGGTGTTCGCCAGCGCCCGGTCCAGTTCGGCGATAGCCTCATCGCGGGTAGGCCGCCAGGCGATCATTTTGGCCAGCAGTGGATCAAAAAATGGCGGTACATCGCAGCCGGCCTCTACCCAACGATCGACACGGAGCGTCTCGCCATCCGCAGGCGGAAAAACCACCTCAGTCAGCAGCCCCGGAGATGGCTGAAACTGTCGACCCGGATCCTCGGCATAAATACGCGCCTGGATGGCGTGCCCCTGTGGTTTCAGGTCGGCCAGCAGCGTGGTGAGCGGCGGTAAATCACCGGCCGCCAACGCCACCATCCAATGAACCAGATCGACGCCCCACACCTGCTCGGTAACACCGTGTTCCACCTGGAGCCGGGTATTCACCTCGAGAAAATAGAAGCGCCGCGCGGCGCTGTCATAGACAAATTCGACTGTCCCGGCGCTGCGGTAGCTGACCGCTTTGCCCAGCGCGACTGCCGCCGCACACAAGGCCTCTGCCGTTGCGACGGGTAAATTGGGCGCCGGCGTCTCTTCAATCACTTTCTGATTGCGACGCTGTATCGAGCAGTCGCGCACCCCAAGCGCGATGACTTCGCCCTGCCCGTCGCCAAATATCTGCACTTCCAGATGGCGCGCGCGCTCAATGTATTTCTCAACAAACACGCCCGCGTCGCTAAAGTTGTTCCGCCCCAGTCGCTGGACGACGTCAAAAGCATCCGCCAGCTCGCGGGCGTCGCGACAGACGCGCATCCCGATGCCGCCGCCCCCGGCGGTGCTTTTTAACATGACCGGATAGCCGATGGTGTCCGCCGCCCGGCATGCCTCGGCACTATCGGCCAGCAGACCGGTACCTTCCAGCAGCGGTACGCCCTGTGCTTTTGCCAGCGACCGGGCGGTGTGTTTCAGGCCAAACGTGCGCAGTTGCTCTGGCGTCGGGCCAACAAACGTCAGCCCGGCGGCTTCGCAGGCCTCGGCGAAGGCGGCGTTTTCCGCTAAAAAACCGTAGCCGGGGTGGATAGCCTCAGCTCCGCTGTATATGGCGGCGGCGATGATTTTTTCTGTCATCAGATAGGTTTGCGCCGCCGGACCGTCGCCGAGGCCGACAGCCTCATCGGCTTCACGAATATGCAGGCTGCTGAGATCCGCGGCGGAATAGACCGCCACGCCCTTCACCTGCATCGCGCGCAGGGTGCGCAGAATTCGACAGGCGATGGCACCGCGGTTAGCAATCAGTAAGGTTTTGAACATACAAGGGACTCACGTCGTGGCGGGTCGTCCCGCAAAAAAATTCGACGTCCCCGGGGTCGTCCCCGAGGCGCGCAGGCGTTCAGGGCTTGCGCGATGGTGTGCTTAACAGGCGGTCGGCACGAACGGCAAACAGACGCCAGGCCAGCAGACGCCAGCGCTGCCAGCGGGTCAGTTCCATACCAGCACCTCCGCCGGCGTCGGATTCCAGCCGTTGCAGGGGTTATTCAGCTGCGGGCAGTTGGAAATCAGCACGATAACGTTGCGCTCCGCGTGCAGCTCGACGTACTTCCCGGCGCCAGAAATCCCGTCTTCAAAGGTCAGGCCGCCAGCTTCCGTCACCGGAACGTTCATAAAGAAGTTGATATTGGCGGCGATATCGCGCTTATGCAGCCGGCCATCATGCAGGCAGGCACAGAGAAAATTATCCCGGCAGCTGTGCATGTAGCGCTTATCCAGCGCATAGCGCACGGTATTGCTCTCCTGCGCGCAGGCCCCGCCGAGGGTATCGTGCCGCCCGCAGGTATCAGCCACGATAGTCAACAGCGGATTCCCGAGGTTGGAGTACAGTACGCTGCCGGTTGTCAGGTAAGCATTGCCCTGGCGACGCAGCGTGCGCTGCGCATCGTAACGCTCGCGCGGGCTGTCAGCGCAATAAAACAAGGTGTCGATCGCCTGATTGCCTTCAAGGTCGTGCAGACGCAGGGTCTGCCCCGCTTTGATTTCAAACAACCAGGGTTCGCCCGCAGGAATCACGTGGCGATAGACGGCATCGGCGGGGTTACGGGTACTGGTTACAAGGCTCATCGCGGGCTCCTCAATGGGTAAACAGTTGGGTGTTGGTGAAGGCGCGCTGGTTTTCATCGCGGGTAAACAGCGATTCAATCGCCGCCTGTTCATCGTCGGCCTGATACCAGCTCAGTTGAACCGGGCGCGGAGCATATTCGGCCGACGGATCCATCGGGTGCGGCAGCGCGGTCAGGACCATCAGCACGTCCATCGGCGCGAACAGTTCGACGTAGCTACCTGGGGTGGAATGGCCCGCACAAAACTGAAAGCGTCCTTCGCCATCGACGGTGACTTTGCTGAAGAAGTTGACCACCATCAGCAGATCCTCGAGGCCGAGATCCCATTTGCCCATTTCGACCAGCAGATTATCGCTGCCGTTACGATGGAAGGCGTTGCGCAGCTCCTGGTAGCGGCCCGTGCCATATTTTTCCTCCGTCTCTTGCGCATTGAGTACGCCGCCGAACGGATCGTGCCAGCCGCAGCTATCGGCGATGATGCCCGCCAGCACTCGTCCCATATCGGAATAGAAGCAGTGTCCGGCACTTAGCCGCGCGGTATGCTGCCCTTTAAGGGTATCAGGCAGGTTCAGACGTTCGCTTTTCTCGTGCGGGTTGAGCATCATCATGCTGACGTTCGCTCCGCCGTCGATATCGCTCAGACGCAGGATCTGACCACGGCGCAGAACAAACGAGGTATGCCCCCCGCCCGGTAGAAGTTCTTCACGCAGACTCGGTGAGGTATGAAAAAGCGCTGTCATCGGACTATCTCCTTAAGGCGTAGACATTGTTATCGGTATTATCGGTACCGGTCATCTGCGACATCCGGGTCTCATTAAGCGGAATATCGTAGGTAATACGCGCGCCGTAGGCGTTAGGGGCCTGCGGGTCGTGGCGTACCTTATCGAAGACCAGCAGACGGGTGCCGAGGTTGAATCCTTCGGCCAGATCGTGGGTGACCATGAAAACCGTCATTCGCGTCTCGCCCCACAACTGGAGCAGCAGCGCGTGCATATCTTTACGGATACCGGGGTCGAGCGCACCGAAAGGCTCGTCGAGCAGCAGAACCCGCGGCTGCATCACAAAGGCCTGGGCGATCGCCAGCCGCTGCTGCATGCCGCCGGACAACTGCGCCGGATAGCGATCAAGGACGTGGGAGAGCCCGACTTTGTCCAGCATCTGCGCCGCCTGGTCGCGAGCAGCGCGTTTACCGGCGCCGAACAGGCGACCGAGGCACGGCGAAGACGGCAGCTCCAGACCGACGGTCACGTTATCCAACACGCTGAGGTGCGGAAAGACCGAATAACGTTGAAACACCACGCCACGACAGCGATCCGGCTCAGGAGCCAGCGGCTGACCGTCGAGCGTAATCGCGCCCCGGGTCGGTTGCTCCTGCCCCAGCAGCAGACGCAAAAAGGTGGATTTTCCGCAGCCGGAGGCTCCGACCAGCGAACAGAACTCCCCTTCTTTGACCTCTACGTTGATACGTTCCAGCACCACATGATCGCCATACTCCTGCCAGATATTGTTGATACGGATAAAACTCATGTCCGGCCTCCTTCAGCCCACGGGAAGCAGAATTTATGCAGTTGGCGCAGCCCCAGATCCATCAGCCAGGCCAGCAGGGTTATCCAGATGACGTAGGGGATGATGACGTCCATCGCCATATAGCGCCGTACGAGGAAGATGCGGTAGCCTAGTCCGGCGGTGGCGGAAATGGCCTCCGCCGAAATCAGAAACAGCCACGCCGATCCCAGCAATAAACGCAGCGAGGTAATCAGGCGAGAGAGCAACTGAGGCAGCACCACCCGCAGGACCACCGTCCAGCTGTTGGCGCCGAGGGTTTGGGCTTTGATAAACAGCTCCGCCGGGATTTCCCGCGCCCGCTGTTCAAGGTCACGTGCCAGCATCGGCGTGATGCCAATCACAATCAGCATCACCTTAGAGAGCTCATCGAGACCGAAGACGATAAACAGCACCGGCAGGATCGCCAGCGGCGGCACCATTGAGACCACGGTCATCAACGGCGACAGCGCCGCGCGATAAAGCGGAAACACCCCGGCAACGATCCCGATGCTCAGGCCAAGCAGCGCCGACACCGCCAGCCCGATGAGCAGGCGGGTCAGGCTGATCAGCGTATCGCCCCACAGCAGGTATTCGCCGCTGCGTTTATCCGGCGTAAACGCCATCCGTTCGACGGCCGCCGCCATCTGCGACAGGCCGGGCAACAGCTTGTCCTGCGGGTTAGCTTCAAGGCGAATAGCGGAGCCAATAAACCAGGCGGCGATCAGCAACACAAAGGGCAATAGCAATAGCATCAGCCGCATGCCCTGCTGTGGATGGCGGTTAATTTGGCGCATGGCGTTCACTCCCGTCATCGATGATTACAGCTGGCCAGCAGCGGCCATTTTCAGGTAGCTATCGTCGAAGCGCAGTCGGGTATTCGCGCTATCGCCGACGGTGACGTTACCGGGGAAGCGCATGCCAATAAAGTCGGCGCTTTGTGCCCCTTCACCCAACAGCCCTTTATCAAACGAAAACTGCGCCACCCGCTGCATAGTTTTTGCCAGCTCCGGGCTGGAGATGAACGTCAGGGTTTCGCCTGGGGTCCAGAACAGGTGGGTCGTTTTCAACTGCGCCTGGTAGCCCGCCAGATCGGTGCCGGAATCTGCCGCCATCGCGTTCAACACCTGGACGTCTCCGGCATGCATTTTGTCCATCATTTCAAACCAGGCTCCGGTCAGGGCTTTGCCCAGCGCGGGGTTATCTTTTAGGGTTTGCGTGTTGACCACCATCATGTCGATAAGCTCACCGGGAACCTGCGCCGAGCTAAAGACTTCGCTGGTCTGCGGCGTCTTTTTAATCGCCGACAGCTGCGGGTTCCACGCTACCGCAGCGCGGACGCTGCGGGTGCCAAAAGCGGAGACAATATCAGCATCGGAGGTATTCACCACTTTGACATCTTTCTCCTGCAGACCAGCCTTCTCCAGACCGCGAACCAGCAGATAGTGAGAAACCGACAGCTCAGGGAGATAGACCTGCATGCCTTTCAGATCGGCCAACGTTTTACCGGTACCTTTGAGTACTACGCCGTCATTGCCGTCGGAATAGCTGCCGGTAATGAGTGCGGTGGTATCGACGCCACCCGCTGCGGGGATCGTCAGCGCGTCCATGTTGGTCATGGTGCAGCCATCAAACTGGCCGGCGGTGTACTGATTGATTGACTCGATATAGTCGTTGAGCTGGACGATATTGATTTTGATGCCGTATTTCGCGGCCCATTTATCAATGATTTTTTCATTGCTGATGGCGCCCCAGGGCATCCAGCCGGCATAGATAGTCCAGCAGACGTTGAACTCTTTTTTTACGGCGGCAAAGGAAGGGAAACTGGCCAGTAGCGCCAGCGACAGCATGAAAGAGCGGATTACGCGGGATGTCTTCATTATGAACCTCTGGTTGGCACAAAAACAGGAGCAGCGCGACACCTGACGGTGCTGCTGTCTCCCGGGCTTTTGTCCCGCCGTGTAACCTCGCAGAGGTCGCCAGCTCTCGGACCAGACATTCACCTGCGTGAACCGGAACCCTAGCCAGCTATTGGATCATCTTGATTGTCTGTTGCGCTGCCTTCTTGCTTGTCTTTGCAAAGTGCATGCCAGGAAATTATTATCTTTAATTCAGTAAGATAGCTGGATGCGGCGTGACATCACACCATAATGGGGAGTGGTTTTAGGGCAATGCGTAGATTTAGTGCAGGCAACCTGTGCGGCGGACAAGCCGCCGCAGGCAATAAAGCGAAAACTGGAGCCGGGCACATTTTGCAACCCACCGCCGGGTGACAGAAACGCAGGCGATCAACCGCGATAACCTTATTTATCGCGGTAACGACAGCGGCCAGTAAATGACCAGAATTCACCCGCTTAGCATTTTTTCAACCGCTGATTTTATCGTCAGACGCCTCGCGACAGTGTCCTATACTGATTAGCAAACGGCAGCCTACGTAAGCGGCTTTACGTATTTTGGCTTTAATCCACAAATATTTCATGGATTTCTTTATTGCCTGTTGTTAAAAGGATATAACTATTAATTCCGTAGATTCTTTCAAGTATCACTTATTGGTTGCAGTGTATATCGTAATGGCATTCACAAAAGCAAACGGAGCCTGATATGAGCACGTCTAACGATTCATCTAACAACGCATCCGCCGGGAAGTGCCCTTTTCACACAGGGAAGCCCACACAAAGTGCCGGTGGCGGCACCGCCAACCGCGACTGGTGGCCTAATCAACTTCGCGTGGACCTGCTGAACCAGCATTCCAACCGCTCAAATCCCCTCGGCGAAAACTTTAACTATCGTGAAGAGTTTAAAAAACTCGACTATGCCGCGCTGAAGGCAGATCTGAGATCGCTGCTGACCGATTCGCAAGAGTGGTGGCCGGCAGACTGGGGCAGCTATATCGGGCTGTTTATTCGTATGGCCTGGCATGGCGCGGGCACCTACCGTACCGTTGACGGTCGCGGCGGCGCAGGCCGCGGACAGCAGCGCTTTGCGCCGCTGAACTCCTGGCCGGATAACGTCAGCCTCGATAAAGCCCGCCGCCTGCTGTGGCCAATAAAACAAAAATACGGCCAGAAAATCTCCTGGGCCGACCTCTATATGCTGGCCGGTAACGTCGCGCTGGAAAATGCTGGTTTCCGGACCTTCGGTTTCGGCGCCGGTCGTGAAGATGTCTGGGAACCGGATCTGGACGTAGACTGGGGCCATGAGAAAGCCTGGCTCGAACATCGTCACCCGGAAAGCCTGGCGCAACAGCCGCTGGGCGCCACCGAAATGGGTCTGATCTACGTAAACCCTGAAGGCCCGAACGCCAGCGGCGACCCGCTCTCCGCTGCCGCAGCCATTCGCGCCACCTTCGGCAATATGGCAATGGACGATGAAGAGATCGTCGCGCTGATCGCCGGGGGGCATACCCTCGGTAAAACGCACGGCGCAGCGGTGACGACTCACGTCGGCGCAGAACCTGAAGCCGCTCCGATTGAAGCGCAGGGCCTCGGCTGGGCTAACAGCTTTGGCAGCGGCGCCGGTTCCGATGCCATCACCTCAGGTCTGGAAGTGGTCTGGACACAGACTCCGACCCAGTGGAGCAACTACTTCTTCGAGAACCTGTTCAAATACGAATGGGTCCAGACCCGCAGCCCGGCAGGCGCTATTCAGTTCGAAGCCAAAGACGCCCCGGACCTGATCCCCGATCCGTTCGATCCGGAGAAAAAACGCAAGCCGACCATGCTGGTTACCGACCTGACGCTGCGCTTCGACCCGGAATTCGGCAAAATTTCCCGTCGCTTCCTCAACGATCCGCAGGCCTTTAACGAAGCCTTTGCCCGCGCCTGGTTCAAACTGATCCACCGCGATATGGGGCCGAAATCCCGCTACCTCGGGCCGGAAGTGCCGAAAGAAGACCTGATCTGGCAGGATCCGTTACCCGCCGCCATCCACCACCCAACGTCGGCGGATATTGCCAGCCTGAAGACCGCCATCGCCGATGCCGGCCTGTCGGTCAGCGAGCTGGTGTCGGTGGCCTGGGCTTCTGCCTCCACCTTCCGCGGCGGTGACAAACGTGGCGGGGCTAACGGTGCTCGTCTGGCGCTGGAGCCGCAGAAATCATGGCCGGTGAACGCCGTTGCCGCGAAAGTACTGCCGACGCTGCAGGCCATTCAGAAAGCCTCGGGGAAAGCGTCGCTGGCCGATATCATCGTGCTGGCAGGCGTGGTGGGTGTCGAACAGGCCGCTGCGGCTGCCGGCGTGCGGGTCAGCGTACCATTCGCTCCGGGCCGGGTGGATGCCCGTCAGGATCAGACGGATATTGCCTCTTTCGAACTGCTGGAACCGCTGGCGGATGGTTTCCGTAACTATCGCCGTATCGAAGGTGGCGTCTCGACAGAAACGCTGCTGCTGGATAAAGCCCAGCAGCTGACGCTGACCGCGCCGGAAATGACGGTGCTGGTGGGCGGCCTGCGGGTACTGGGCGCCAACTATGACGGCAGCCAGCACGGGGTCTTTACCGACCGCGTCGGCGTACTGAGCAATGACTTCTTCGTCAACTTACTCAGCATGGCCACCGTCTGGAACGCCACCGACGAGCAGGGCGAACTGTTCGCAGGCCGCGATCGTCAGAGCGGTGAGAGCAAGTACACAGCAACCCGCGCCGACCTGGTCTTCGGTTCAAACTCAGTCCTGCGGGCGCTGGCGGAAGTTTACGCCAGCCAGGATGCGCAGGAGAAACTGGTTAAGGACTTTGTGGCGGCCTGGACCAAGGTGATGAACCTCGACCGTTACGATCTGTAATCTCCCTCCCCGGCTGGCGCTACGCCCGCCGGGGCTTTTCCCCTTCCCCTCTTATGTTTTCCCCAGCTGCAATAACCGGCTGTAGGTACGCTGAATATCTTCCTGTTCGACATCCGCCACCAGTTCGCTCAGTCCGCAGGCAGCCACCACGATCAGCTGACACTGCTTTTCATAGAGCACATCCACCAGATTAATAAAACGCTGCTGCGCCGCCGGGCCTGCCTGACGCAAAGGCGGAACCGCATCCAGCAGCCAGCGCTCATGCCGTTTACAGAGCGCCAGATAATCCATCACCGATGTTGCCGCCATGCACAGTTGGTTGAAGGTGAAATGCAGAAAATGCGCCGGCGCAGAGGCGGCGTGCAGCGTACGATAGCCCACCTGCAGCGGCTGCGCGCTGACGCAGGGATCCGGTAGTTCAAGTCGCTGGCGGGTTTGTGCAGAGGGCTGCACCAGAAACCTCCCGCGGCAGAATGGATTTTCCGCCGGCGCATGGCGCGCCCGGTAATCCTCTTCACCATTGAGCGCGGCTATCGTCATGTGCTGTTTGATAAGCGCAATCGACGGCACAAAACGTTCGTGATACAGCGGGTTAGCCAGTAATTGATCCGGGGGGTAGTTGGAGGTAACCAGCAGAATGATGCCGCGTTGGAACAGCAGCGTAAGCAGCGCTTTCACCAACATGGCGTCGCCCGGATCGTGCAGATGGAACTCATCAAAACACAGGAGTCGACAGCCGTCGGTCATCTGTGCCAGCACCTCAGGCAGGGTTAGCGCGGGCTGCGCGTTCAGCCGCTGGTGCAGTTCGCGAAAGAAATAGTGGAAATGCACCCGGCGCTTTTCCGCCAGCGGCAGGCTGGTAAAGAAATGATCGATAATAAAACTTTTGCCGCGCCCGGTACGCCCCCAGACGTACAGCCCTTTGGCGCCGGCGGCCTTGCCTGAGGTCAGTCCGCGCCCCAGCGTGTCCAGTTGATTAACCAGCGCCTGCTGATCTGCATCAAGGGCCAACGCCAGCTCCTGAGCCCGCTGCGCCATAAACGAAGTAAACCTGAATTCAGTCATTCCTTGCGTCATTTTCGCTCTTCGTGGTGTTACCGGCGCATCTGCCCCGGAAAAAGATGAGGAATCCTCATCGATTACACCTTCCCTGAACGACAATAACAAGCTTATCTGCAGCACAACGGTTTTATACCTCTCGCGGACCTGAAAAAAATCCATCGCTCTCTTCAGGGGCACATCAGCAGACTAAAACCTGCAAAAACAGATAAATAGCATTGTTTATTCAGTAGCAGGTTGACTGTGCCGACCTACAAAAACCAACGTTATATATTGACATATACAGCGATGTTTTTTATCTTTTTGTCATACAAATAAAAACCGTACCCTTCAGGCAGAGACGAGATTTTACCCGCCTCATTCCGCTTTCATTTGTCTGAACTCAAAATTAATGCGCTCATATAAACTCGTTTTATTTACCGGGATGATTCCCTGTTCTCTCATTATGCCGGCAATGCCCGTATATGCGGCAGAAACCCTGGTTGTCACCGCAGAACCGCTTACGCAATCCCTTGATGATGTTACGCCTGCCGCTGAACAGCAGGCTACGGTAGGCAACCTCGGCAAGCAGAAGTTGATTAACGTTCCGTGGTCCGTGCAGACGCTCTCCGACTCTCTGACCCGCCAGGTGCAGGCCAGCAGCGTCAAAGATATCTACCGTTATCTGCCCTCCGTCCAGGGCGACGGCGTTCGTCCGCAAACCCGCGGTATGCAGGGCAGCGTGGTCCAGAACAGCATGATTGATGGCCTGAACGTGGTGTCGACCACCGAGTACCCCGCTGAACAGTTTCAACGCATTGAGGTACTGAACGGTATGGCCGGCGCGTTATATGGCCCGGCGAACCCGGCAGGCATGTTTAACCTGGTCTCGAAACGGCCTACCGATGTGCCGCTGCGCAGGGTAACCGTTGGCGGTGGGACCGCCTCCGGCGCGAATGCCGCGTTGGACCTGAGTGGGCCGGTTGACGCGGCCGACAGAGTAAAATATCGCCTCAATCTGCGGGATCAGGACGGCAGCAGCTATACCCACGGTAGCCGTCAGCGCAACCAGTATGCGGGTCTGGCGCTCGACTTCCAGCTGACCGACCAGACGGTGCTGGAGAGCAATTTCAGCTACTACCACTTCTATCAAAAAGGTCTTCCCGGCACTTTTGCCCTCGCAAAAGGCACCCGTTTCCCGTCACCGCTGGATCCGACCAAAAGCCAATATGGGCAGTACTACGCCGGCAACGACAACACCACCACAACCGGAAGCCTGCATATTAAGCATGATTTTGACGGTAACTGGCTGCTGGACATTGGCGTACTGCGCCAGATTGCCGACCGCGAATCCACCGCCGTGACCAATACGCTCACCGACAATCGCGGCCATTACACCACCACAACCGCCAACTCTGCCGCCAGCCGTTTTACCATCAACAGCTATCTTGCCAATCTTACCGGCAGCGTCGAGACGGGCTGGCTGCAGCATGATCTGGCGGTCGGCATGCGCGGTTTCGTGTGGAAAAACGACAATCCACGCAAAGGCGGGACGCAAACGCTGGGACACGCCTCGCTGGCGGAAAATCCTGATTACGCCCGCCCTGCTTACCCGGACTTCACCGATCGCTATCATTCGGCCACCACCACGCAGCACGTTTTTTTACTGAGCGATACGCTGACTTTCACCCCGCAGTGGAGCCTGCTGCTCTCGGGTAGCGAAAACCTGTTCACCGTCGACAATTACAACAAAAGCGGAAATCGCAGCAGCAATCATGATGACCGGGGTTCCAGCGGCTCAGCCAGTCTGATGTATAAACCGGTGGAGAATGTAACGCTCTACACGACCTGGGCAAACAGCATGCAACAGGGCGACACGGCGCCGGCCGGAGCCAGTAATGCCGGAGATGTTCTCGACCCTTATCGTAGCCATCAGCTGGAAGTCGGCGCGAAATATGCCCCGCACCGCGACCTGCTCTTAACCGCGGCGCTATTCCAGGCCGAACGTCCGTTCGCCTACACCAACGATAGCGGCGATTTTGCCGAAGACGGTACGCAAAAAAACCGCGGGCTGGAGCTGATGGCCGACGGACACGTCACCTCTAACCTGCGACTGTTCGGCGGCGCTACCTGGCTCGACCCGCGTCTGCATAATACCTCGAGCGCGGATGCCGATGATAAGCAGGTTGTCGGCCTGCCGCGCTTCACCGCCAACCTGCTGGCCATTTACAGCATCGACCCGGTTCCTGGACTCGACGTCAACGGCAATATTCACTACGTCGGGCGCCGGGCGACGGATAATGCCAATGACAGCTGGGTCGCCAGCTATACCACCGTGGATATCGGCAGCAACTACCGCACCCGACTGTTTGGCACCGACACCACCTTCAGGTTAGCAATTACTAACATTACTAATCGCCACTACTGGACCAACATCGTGCCCGGCGCGCTGACAGGCTATACCGGCGCAGGTTACGCCAGCGCTCAGCCCGGCGCACCGCGCGAAGCGACGGCGTCAGTACAGTTTGATTTCTGAGGAACAACATGAAAAAGATAGCCGCTGGTCTGCTTTCGCTGCTACTCGCTTTCCCGGTGCTGGCCGACCGTCAGGTGACGGACGATGCCGGGCACCCGGTGATATTGCCCGATCGGGTGACTCAGGTGGCAGAGGGGTGGTTCGCGCACCACTCGCTGCTGATGACGCTCGGCGTCGGCGACCGTATCGTCGCCACGGTTAACCGTCCGGATAGCCGCCCGTGGATGTTTCATATCGCTCCCCGGCTCAATCAGGTGCTGATAAGTCGCGGCCCCCACTTCACCAGCGAAGCGCTGCTGACGCGCGATGCTCAGGTGGTCTTTGTGGCGCAGGGCAATGGCGATGCGGACGCCTATCGCCAGGCGGGATTAGCCGTGATGGAAATGCACTTTACCGACTACCCGTCGCTGGCCCACGCCGTAGAGACCACTGCAGCGGTCTTCGATACGCCCCAGGTTCGGGCCAGGGCCCAGGCGTACAACCGGTATCTGCAACAGGTTATCGCCGTTACCGCTCAGCGCAACCGGGGTCTGACGGACGGCGAGCGGCCGCGGGTGCTGCATATCCAGTCGCTGAAGCCTCTTAAGGTTGACGGCAGCCATACGCTAATCGATACCTGGATTCACCTGGCCGGTGGGCGAAACGCCGCGGCGGAAATCTCCGGCAATATGCAGGAAATTTCCCCGGAGAAAGTGCTCGCCTGGCAGCCAGATATCATCATCCTCGGCGCCGGGTGCGGCGATTTACAGCACTCGGCTTATGGCAAGCTGTTCGCGCCGCTACGGGCGGTAAAAAACGGCAAGGTCTGGCAGAATCCGGCAGGCGTGTTCCCGTGGGATCGCTACGGCACGGAAAGTGCGCTGCAGATCCAATGGGCGGCGAAACGGTTGCAACCACAGCGTTTTAACGATCTGGATATGATCGCCATCACCCGCGATTTTTATCAGCGCTTTTTCGATTATTCGCTGACCGGGTCGGAAGCAGAACGGATATTACAGGCGCTGCCGCCGCAGGTAAAAGTGGGCCAGTAAGCAGCGGCTCAGCGCATCATGCTGGCCGCCGGTGTCATGGTCATTTACTTCAAATCTGTCGGCCACCCTGCGAAGAAACCAGCGTATCCAGTAGACATTTTGCATATCGGCGAGATTTTTTGCTGTGGAAGTCCCATGGGAAGAGGAATTAAAAATTTAAAACCATTAACAATCTAATAACATTAGCAGGCAAACATTTTATCTGAGGAAAATAATAATATGTCTACCACCCAGGTTCTGGGGGATGCGCCTTTTGCACCCGCAGAACACCCCCACTCCAGCTTAACCCGCCGCATTGATGCCCTGCCTGCCTCTGTCGGCCTGTGGTCGTTTATTACTCTGCTGGCGCTGGGCGGCTTCTTTGAGCTCTACGATCTTTTTCAGACCGGGTATATCAGTACCGGACTGCTGGCAGAACATATTTTTCATACCGACCAACAGGGCATTTTTGGCATCTCCGATCAGGCCTCATTTGCCTCGGCCACCTTCTTCGGATTATTTATCGGCGCCAGTCTGCTGGCGCCGCTGGCGGACAAGCTGGGCCGCCGATTGACCTTTATGTTTGCGCTGGCCTGGTACGGCGCGTTTTCACTGCTGATGGCTTTCCAGAACAGCGCCGAAGGGGTCATCTTGTGCCGCTTCCTGGTTGGTATTGGGCTGGGAATTGAACTGGTGACCATCGACACCTACCTGAGCGAATGGGTCCCGACCCATCTGCGCAACAAAGCGTTTGCCTTTGCCTTTTTTATCCAGTTTCTCTCGGTTCCCGCCGTCGCGCTGATGTCATGGATGCTGGTCCCGACGACGCTGTTCGGCCTGACCGGCTGGCGCTGGGTGATCATCTTTGGCGCACTGTGTTCGCTGATCATTTGGGTCATCCGCAAAAAATTGCCGGAGTCGGCCCGCTGGCTGGAGGTGAAAGGTCGCCATGCGGATGCGCACGCGGTGATGTGTCAGATGGAGCGGCGCTGTGGCGTCACGCCTTCGCCGCAGCATATCCCGGACACCCGGGAAGCGCAGCGCAAAAGTGGAACCTTTAAAGAGATCTGGGCGCCGGAATACCGTAGACGAACCCTCATGCTGATGGTGATGAATTTCTTTCAGGCGATCGGCTTTTTTGGCTTCGGCAACTGGCTGCCGGCGCTGCTTTCCGGCCAGGGGGCGAGCATTACCCACAGCCTGCTGTACGCCTTTTTTATCACTCTCGCCTACCCGCTGGGCTGCTTGTTCTGCACCCGCTTTGTCCACCGGTTTGAGAATAAGTGGCAGATCGTTCTTTCCGCGCTGATGACGGTGGTGTTCGGTACCCTGTTTGCGCTGCAGAATAACCCGGTGATGCTGGTTGTCTGCGGGTTTATGATTACCTGGTCCAACGCCTGGCTGACCATCAGCTATCATGCCTACCAGGCGGAAATCTTCCCGACGCGGATTCGCGCCAGAGCCGTGGGCTTTTGCTACTCGTTCAGCCGCCTGTCAACGGCGCTCACCAGCCTTCTGATCGGCCTGATTTTACAATACTCCGGCACCCCGGGGGTGATTAGCTTCATCGTGGCCAGCATGCTGATGGTGATGCTCTCGGTGGGTATTTACGGCCCGAAAACCCGCGGTATCGAGCTGGAAAATATCTGACTGTCCGCTGCGCCGCCGGGTGATTATCGGCGGCGCAGTCGGCTCATGGCGGGCAATCGTCAGCGCACTAAGCCGTAGTCTGCCAAATGAATATGCCATTGAGCCCCAGGGACGGCCTCCCATACCCCGTCCATGTTAATTAAAAATGACCTGCGCATCGGCAAAACATTTTTCCGCCAGCGACGAGACCGGCTGCTGGCTGCGCATAATCAGCGCCAGCTTTGAATCCACTTCGGTGTCGGCGATGGGCATAATCTCCAGATTATCGCTTAACGCCTCCAGACCATTGTTGAGCGGCATAATGGCGCAGCAAATTCCCGCCTGTACCGCCTGGATAATCTGGAAGGTAGAATCGCTCTCAAAGACATATTTCGGCGTTAACCCTTTACTCTTAAAGCTCATCTCAATGGATTCACGGTAATACATCCCTTTGCTGAGAAAACCCAGCGGTAATGCGGCCAGCGTTTCCCAGTCCGGCGCACCTTCGGCAAACTGAAAATGGCGTTTATCATGCAGCAGCCCCATTCGCGTTGCGGGCAGCCATTTGACGTTGAAAAGCAGGCTATCGACGTGCTGGAGGTAGCAGATGCCCAGATCGAGCTGATTACGGCTGACGCCATCGATTATCTGTTCCGAGGTAAGAGACAGCAGGCTGAACTGCAGCTCCGGATACTTCCCGGCCAGCGGTTTAATCAGCTGCATCGGATTAAGGCTCGCCAGCGGCACCATGCCGACCCGCAGTTGCCCCACCATCTGGCCGCGACAAATCGCCGCTTCCGCCTCCAGCCCGTCATGGGCCGCCAGCAGCGCCCGCGCCCAGGCCAGAATACGCTCGCCTTCCGCGGTAAACCCCTCAAACCGCTGGCCGCGCTGAATCAGAACCAGATTGAGTTCCTCTTCCAGATTGCGAATGCGCATCGAAAGCGTCGGCTGCGTGATATGACACAGCGCCGCGGCCTGGCCAAAATGACGCGTTTGATCGAGTGCGATCAGGTATTTGAGCTGTTTAATATCCATGGTTAATCCAGTGGGTGATACGCGAACGCCGGCGCGATGCAGACTCCCCTCGCCCGGTCAAAAATATGTTATTTAAATGTTACGTTCAGCATCCGCCAAATACAAGCCGCTCAGGCGCTTGCGGAAGCGACGATTTATCGCGGCCAGGTGCAGAGCCGTCAGGGGGGGGACAGGGGCTACGGGGTTGCGTCGGCCCTGGCATCAAGCTGATGCTGGCGCCAGAATAGCGAGAGTTCGCTGCCGACTCTGCGGTCGGCAGCGGTCGCGGACAGATTAGCCCAGGCCAGGGACCGGCAGTATCTCTTTCGAGCGCAGGGTCAGACGAATCGGCACGGATTTATAAGAAGGTGTGCCGCTCTCTTCATCAAGATAGTCCAGCGGAACCAGGACGTTGGCTTCCGGATAATAGGCGGCAACGGTGCCTGGCGCGATGTTGTAGGCTACCAGCGTAATATCCTGCAATCGTAGGTCGCTGCCCGGCAACGCGGTGGTGATATCCACCCGGTCACCGTGCTCGAATCCCTGACTGGCCATATCCTGCTCGTTCATAAACAGCACGTCGCGGCGGCCAAAAATACCGCGATAGCGGTCATCCATGGCGTAGATGGTGGTGTTGTACTGATCGTGACTACGCAGCGTGACCAGCCGCAGCACCTCCTCGCCGGCAACATGAACGTTCTCATGTACACCGCGGAATACCGAGAACATGGCTTTACCGCCTGGCGTTGGCCAGATGCGCTCGGTTGGCGGCAGCGGCATGCGAAAACCGCCCGGGTGACGAATGCGCTCGTTGTAGTTGTCAAAGCCGGGAATGGTGCGCTCAATCAGATCGCGGATTCGGTCGTAATTCGCCACCAGGGAGAGCCAGTCGACCTTGGTGTTCGCCAGGGTCGCCATCGCCATTCCGGCGACAATCGCCGGTTCTGAACGCAGCAGCGGCGAGGCCGGCTTTAGTTTTCCCGACGAGGCGTGCACCATCGACATGGAATCTTCCACGGTAATTGACTGACGCCCGGTCTCTTGCATATCCAGCTCGGTGCGGCCCAGACACGGCAGAATGAACGTCTCTTTCGCCACCAGCAGATGCGAACGGTTCAGTTTCGTCCCGACGTGCACGCTGAGATCCAGCCCGCGCATGGCCGGAAACGCACGTTCGTGGTCGGGCATCGCCACCGCAAAGTTACCGCCAAGACACAGCAGAACCTTCGATTTGCCCTCGATCATCGCCTGCAGCGCTTTCACCGCGTCATGACCATGTTCCTGCGGCGGTACGAAACCAAACACCTCTTCCAGCTTCGCCAGGAAGGCGGCGCCCGGCTTTTCGGTAATCCCCACGGTGCGGTTGCCCTGGACATTGGAGTGTCCGCGCAGCGGACAGATCCCGGCGCCGGGTTTGCCGATATTCCCGCGCATCAGCAGCAGGTCGGCGATCAGCCGCACATTTGACGTGCCCTTATTATGCTGGGTGATCCCCATACCATAGGTCACGATCGTGGCGTTCGATTTGGCGTAAGCGTCGGCAACCCGCTGCAGGTCAGCGCGGGTGAGGCCCGATTCACGTTCGATATCTTGCCAGGCGGTCTTCAGTAAATCATCGGCAAACGCCGGGAAATTCTGCGTATGCTCGGTGATAAAGGCGCGATCGAGAACATTACCCTGCTCTTCTTCCATCTGCAGCAGCGCTTTAGCAATGCCTTTCAGCGCCGCGGCATCGCCCCCCGCCTTCACCTGAAAATAGGTTGAGGCGATATTTGTCGAGCCCAGGGTCGCCATCTCGATAACATTCTGCGGGTCGGCGAAACGCTCCAGAGCACGTTCTTTCAAAGGGTTAAACACGATAATCGGTACGCCGCGACGGGCCAGTTCGTGCAGCGTCCCCATCATACGCGGGTGGTTGGTTCCCGGATTATGGCCGATGGAAATCACCAGTTCGGTTTTGTCAAAATCATCCAGCGACACGGTTCCCTTTCCGATGCCGATCGACTGCGGCAGCCCGACACTGGTCGATTCATGGCACATATTCGAACAGTCCGGGAAGTTGTTGGTACCCAGTTCACGGGCAAACAGCTGGAACAGCCAGGCCGCTTCGTTGGAGGCGCGACCGGAAGTATAGAACTCGACGGCGTCCGGCTGCATGCCGCTGACCACCTCGCCGATACGCGCAAAGGCGCTTTCCCAGCTGGTCGGGCGCAGCGTGTCGCTGGCGCGATCGTAGACCAGCGGATGGGTTAAGCGCCCGTAACCTTCGAGTTCAAAATCGCTTTTAGCCAGTAACGAGGTAACCGTATTCGCCGCCAGAAATTCCGCCGTGACGCGCTTACTGGTCGCTTCCCAGGTCACCGCTTTGGCGCCATTTTCGCAAAACTGGAAGGTGGACTTGTGTTCTTTATCCGGCCATGCGCAGCCGGGGCAATCAAAGCCGTCAGGCTGGTTGGTGCGCAGCAGAGTGGCGGGCGCCTCCAGAGCATCCATTTGTGTGCGCACGGCGATGGCCGTTGCTTTCAACGCGCCCCAGCCGCCAGCCGGGCCATCATAAGGATGCACGCCAGGTACTGAACGTCTTTTCATATTCATATCTACTCCAGAATGCGCCGTCGATAAGCGAGAACAACGTGCAAATCGCCCTGAAGGAGCAATTTGCAACGTGAAAACAGTTCGTCCGCCGGAGAACACCGCGGCGGACGTTTTTTGTTAACGAAAGCATAACAATCAGGATCGTAACTGTATAATCAATGTTATCTATCACGCGTTAGATTTAACTTATTTAACAGTTACGCCGGGGGAAAGTTCAGGTCAGATTGTAGTAGCGGTCGGGCTGCAGCGTTTCCGGCAGCGGGTGCTGCCCGGTCATATCCAGCAGGTTGCGTTCGATGGTGTTGCACATGGCGTTGAGGGGCAAATCGTTCGCCGCGGTGCCAAACGGATCTTCCAGCTCTTCCGCCAGCGAATCCCAGGACAAGAAGGTGTAGGAGATAAAGACCGACACAAACGGCGTCATGTAGTGCAGATCGCCGACCAGCGCAAAGGGCAGCAGGGTGCAGAACAGATAGACCGTACGCTGCAGAATCAGGGTATACGCAAAGGGCACCGGCGTGCTGGCCAGGCGTTCGCATCCGCCCAGCACGTGGGCCAGCTCATCGAGCTTATTGTCCATCAGACCATAGGTGATATCGCTCACCTTCCCCGCTTCGCGCAGCTGGCCCAGCTCATGGCCGACCAGCAACAGGATACGGTTGGTCGGCATCGAGCTGCCGAGGATCTCCGCGACGGTATCAGGAGGCAGCAGCCGGTTAAGGTCGGCCCCGGGGTGGGTTTTACGTAACTGGTGTTTCAGACTCCAGCTAAAAGCGATCAGATAGCTGGCGATTTTTCGATGCGTTGCGTGCTCCGTCGGAAGAATATTTTTCAGCTGACGCATCAGGGTTCGTTCGGCAATCAGTACCGTCCCCCAAAGATTGCGCGCTTCAACAAAGCGGTTGTAGCTGGCGCTGTTGCGAAAACCGAGGAAAATCGCGATGGCTATCCCCAGCAAACTAAAGGGCGCCACGGTCAGATGGATACCCAGCTGTTCGTACCACTGATAGCTGATGATGGCGACAACCGACATCAGAACGTTAAGCAGCAGGCGGAAAATGATTTTTGACAGCACGGAGCCGTGCCAGTCAAACAGACGAAGGAACCAGTGTTGTTCTGGTCGGATGATCATTGTATGACTTCCTGAATGCCCAGCCTGGCTATAGATAATATCTATTAACCGATTGGATTATTTTATTGAACATAAACACGACAGTGCGTTTGTTATTGGCCATTAATATGCGATGGAATAATGGCTGAAGAATTATGGTCCCTTTTTATTTATCGGGCAATATGAAAACCACTGTGGGGATGCGGGGTATAACGTCGGTAAATCACCCCTGCCATTAATGTGGCTACATAACGTCTGCCATCATCCGCATCCTGCAGGGCGTTGACGCGCCCGCGATGCCAGGGGCAGATATTGTCGATAATTTAATTCACGCAGGGTAGATAACGCGCATAAAATATAAATCCCGCCGACTTTTACTTCCTGAAATAATAGCCGACGCGCGATATCCCCGGTGAAAACGTTAATTCACCGCCATTCTGCGCATCGCGCAATGATAGGCGCCGTTGCGTACCGATGCGCGAAGCACTCTGGCAATACCGTGCACCGCGATCCGGGCGCTATGCCGCTGCCAGGGGGTCAGCGTCAGGGAGAGCATCTCCTGCGCCCAGGGCGGGAGCAGATCAATCCCGGCGCGCATCATCAACTGACCAGGTAACTGGCTCAGGCGGCCGGGTAACCGGGTGGTCAGCAGCACATTCGCCACCTCCCGCGTACGTTCATCGCAGCGCAGACGCGGGCGCATATCCTGCAGATATTCCGCCACCTGCTGCGGTGTCAGCGGGATATCGCGGGCACCCAGACGGCGGGCAATGTCTGCCGCTTCGTGGAAATATTGCGTCTGGCGGTCCTGGCTTACCACCGTGCGCTTATAGCGCAAATGCGATGCCATAAAGCTGCTGCATTCGGCCACGTGTACCCAGGTCAACAGCGCCGGATCGCTGGCCTCATAAGGCGTCCCGTCTTTATCCTGACCGCTGACCCGCAGGTGAATCCTCTGCACTTTGGCAATCAGCCTTTGCGCATCGACGGTGGTGCCAAAGGTGGTGGCCGAGATAAACTGGCTGGTGCGCCGCAGGCGGCCGAAGATATCGTCACGGAAATTTGAGTGATCCCAGACGCCGGCCAGCGCCAGCGGATGCAGCATCTGCAGCAATAGTGCGCTCACGCCTCCGCAAAGCATCGACGTAAAGTCGCCGTGTACCTGCCAGATAGCAGATTGGGGGCCAAACAGCCCCGGCTCCCCTTTCGGGTGCTCAAAATCAATCTCTTTCAGCGCCATGCCGGTTAAGCCCAGAACCTGAGCCTCTATCATTCCGCGTATACTGGTCATTGTTTTGCCTGATGTTCTCCGTGACAGCAAAACATACCACTATTCGGCGCGAGACTCATGCGCAGGCCGTGACGTTATCCACTGCGGACAGACGCAGGGCGTGCCCGTTACAAACGGGCAGCAAAGAGTCAAGGATTCAGCTGGTAGTCGAGGCTAATCTCGGCGTTTAACACCTGTGATACCGGGCAGCCAGCTTTCGCTTTCTGGATAATGCCGTCAAAAACATCGGCTTCAATACCCGGCAGGACAATCTGACTCTGCAACGCGACCTCGGTAATCGCAAAACCGCCGCCGGATTTATCCAGCGTCACCACCGCCACCGTATCAATCGTCGTGGCCGTGTAGCCTGCTTCACTGAGCATCAGCGACAGCGCCATGGAGAAGCAAGCCGCGTGCGCAGCGCCGATCAGCTCTTCCGGATTGGTCCCTTTCACCCCCTCAAAACGGGTGTTGAAACCATACGGCTGCTGGCTCAACGCCCCGCTTTCTGTCGAAACGGTCCCCTTGCCGCTTTTTAAATCGCCTTCCCAGTGCGCCTGACCTTTCTTATGGATTGCCATGAATTCGCTCCTGTTGCTATGTCGAACCCACAGTATAGACGGTGAGACGGATCATGGATGTGGATTAAGACAATTCCTTATAAAACAAAAAATTATCAAGTGACGCAGTGAGTCGTTATTTTTTACACCATCATAACCATAATTCATGGCCGCCGGGGGGACAGACGCGCGTGGACTAGCTAAGCTGCGTCAGTTGCTGTTGAATCTCATCGAGAAACAGCGGTAGCGCGCTGGGCTGGTAGTCACGCGATAAATAGATGCCGTAGACGCTGAGGGCTTTCGGCGTCCAGGCCGGCAACACCGGTTTCAGCGCCCCGCTGTTAAGGGCGCGCTGGGCTTCCAGTTCCGGCAGCATCGCGATGCCGCATCCGGCTACCGCCGCTTCCAGCAATAATGAGGAGATCCCGGCGCTGAGGTTCCCGGAAACCGCCACGGCAACGGCCTCGCCCTGCGGGTCGGTAAGCTGCCAGGTCGGCGCGACAAAATGGCTGTAGTGCAGGCAGTTATGTTCGCTGAGTTCGGCCGGCGTCTGCGGCTGGCCATGGAGCTGTAGCCAACGCGGCGACGCGCACAGCACCGAACGACAGACCCCCAGCCGCCGGGCAATCGCGCCAGGCTCCGGGTTATCGGTTATCCGAATCGCCACGTCAATGCGCTCGCCAATCAGACTCACCGGATGGTTATTGATATCCAGTTCGAGGCGTAACTGGGGGTAACGGGCGAGAAAATCGGGTAACAACGGCGAAATTAAGTGCATCGCCGTAAAGTGGGCGCAGGCGACGCGCAGCGTTCCGCTGGGTACCGCCCGCTCGGTCTGCCCGGCAATTTCGTCCGACAGCTGCGTCAGACTGCGGGTTTTTTGCAGCACCTTCTCCCCGGCGGTGGTTAAGGTTAATTTGCGCGTCGAACGGTGGATCAGGCGGGTGCCCGCCCAGTGCTCCATCTGTTCCAGATAGCGACTGACCATCGGACGCGACATTCCCAGCGCGCGGGCTGCGGCGCTCAGGCTCCCCAGTTCGCAGATCCGCATATAGACCTGCGCGGCAATAATTCTGTCCATCTTTCACTTCCATCTGCACGTTTTATGAAACTCAGCATCTCTTTTTTCAGGAATTTTCGCAAATCAGGAAATCCGTAAAATAGCGTTATTCACCTGACACAGAGAAAACCGACATGAAATTATCCGCCCTTGCCGTTGCCGCCGCACTGTTCAGCTCCGCTGCGTTCGCCGCGCCTTTAACCTTGCAGACCTATAACCCGCAGGATAAAGGCATCTTCGCCGTGAACTCGACGCTGGTTTCCGGCCCGCATGAAGCGGTGCTGTTTGATGCGCAATTTAGCGTTAAAGATGGCGAAAAGCTGGTTGATATGATCCGTCAAAGCGGCAAGAAACTGAGCCGTATTGTTATCACCTCCGGCGACCCGGATTTCTATTTCGGCCTCGAACCGCTGGTGAAGGCGTTCCCTGAGGCAAAAGTTGTCGCCACGGCCGAGGTGGTTAAGCACATCGAAGCGACCCACTCCGCGAAGCTGGCATTCTGGGGCCCACAGATGAAAGACGGCGCGCCAAAGCAGTTGTACGTACCGCAGCAGATTGAAGCCAGCTCGTTCACCATTGACGGTGAAAAAGTGGAGATTCGGCAACCCCAGAACTATGCGGCGTTCGTCTGGATCCCGGCGAACAAGACCATCCTCGGGGGTACCGGCGTCGCCTGGGGTATGCACGTATGGACCGCCGATACCCAGAGCGCCGAAAGCCGCTTGCAGTGGCGTAAAACGCTCGACGATATGGCCGCGCTCCACCCGCAGCATGCCATTCCCGGTCACTATCTCGGGACTCCGCCAGCCGCAGATCGCGCGATCGTCTTTACCCGCGACTATCTGCAGCAGTTTGAGCAGGCGCTGAAAACGCACAAAGATTCCGCTGGCGTGATCGCCGACATGAAGCAGCGCTGGCCGCAGCTGGCGGAAGTCAGTTCGCTGGAGCTGAGTGCGAAAGTGAACACCGGCGAGATGAAGTGGTAAGCGCAGATTATTCCTGATTCCAGGCGATGAAGTTGCCAGGGGCGAAAAAATAGACCACGATAGATAGCGCGGTCGCGTTAGCAGCGCGCCGTTCTTAGGGTTACATTTCGTCCGGCCATGCCGGGCTTGTCCTTGAAACAGAACTGGATTAAGGAGTAAGAATGAAATCGAACCATCAGGCACGTCATCTTCTCGGTCTGAACTATAAACTGTCCCAGCAGAAAAAAGTGGTGCTGGACGGCGATGTAGAAACGACAATTAACCACGCTCATGCCACCGGGCGTAAGCGCCGCGCGGGTTAATTTCTCAGCGGAGAGATGATAAAAACACCGTCCTTTGGTCAGGATGGTGTTTTTTTAATTCAATTTCCCCTCTTTGATAACATCTGCTCTATACTGCTTGCGCTGCTTTCCCTGCCAGCCCGCACGCTTATCGCCGCGCACGGTCTGAAGTGAACATCAAGGAGTTAGTGCGATGCAATTCACCCATAAGAAAAACCGTTCTCTGTATATCCCCTACGCTGGCCCCGTTCTGCTCGAATTCCCCCTTCTCAACAAAGGTAGCGCCTTCAGCATGGAAGAGCGCAGCAGCTTTAACCTGCTCGGCCTGCTGCCGGAAGTTGTTGAAACAATCGAGGAACAAGCGGAACGCGCATGGATCCAGTACCAGGGGTTTAAAACCGAGATCGACAAACACATTTACCTGCGCAACATTCAGGACACCAACGAAACCCTCTTCTATCGCCTGATTGGCAACCATCTCGATGAGATGATGCCGGTCATTTATACGCCGACCGTCGGCGCCGCCTGCGAACGCTTCTCTGAGATCTACCGCCGCTCACGCGGGGTGTTTATCTCCTACCAGAACCGGCACAACCTCGACGACATCCTGCAAAACGTGCCGAACCACAACGTCAAAGTGATCGTCGTGACCGACGGGGAACGTATTCTCGGTCTCGGCGATCAGGGCATCGGCGGGATGGGGATCCCTATCGGTAAACTCTCGCTGTACACCACCTGCGGCGGTATCAGCCCGGCCTACACGCTGCCTATCGTGCTGGACGTGGGGACCAACAACCAGCAGTTGCTCGACGATCCGCTGTATATGGGCTGGCGCCATCCGCGTATTACCGACGATGAGTATTATCAGTTTGTCGATGACGTTATTCAGGCGATTAAGCACCGCTGGCCGGACGTTCTGCTGCAGTTCGAAGACTTCGCGCAGAAAAACGCCATGCCGTTGCTCAACCGCTATCGCAATGAGATTTGCTCCTTCAATGACGACATCCAGGGCACCGCCTCGGTGACCGTAGGTACGCTGATTGCCGCCAGCCGCGGTGCGGGCAGCCAGCTGAGCGAGCAGAAAATCGTCTTCCTCGGCGCCGGTTCCGCCGGTTGCGGGATTGCCGAGCAGATTATCGCCCAGATCCAGCGTGAAGGATTAAGCGAACAAGAAGCGCGTCAGCGCGTGTTTATGGTTGACCGCTTCGGCCTGCTGACCGACGCCATGCCGAACCTGCTGCCGTTCCAGAACAAACTGGTGCAAAAACGCGAGAATCTGCAGCAGTGGGATACCACCAACGAAGTGCTTTCTCTGCTCGATGTGGTGCGCAACGTTAAACCGAATATTCTGATCGGCGTTTCCGGCCAGCCGGGTCTGTTCACCGAAGAGATTATTCGTGAGATGCATAAGCACTGCCCGCGGCCGATCGTCATGCCGCTGTCGAACCCGACTTCTCGCGTGGAAGCCACGCCGCAGAATATCCTCAGCTGGACCGACGGCGAAGCGCTGGTTGCCACCGGCAGCCCGTTCGCGCCGGTCACGCTGAAAGGTAAGCAGTATGTCATTGCCCAGTGCAACAACTCCTATATCTTCCCCGGTATTGGTCTTGGCGTCATCGCCTCTGGCGCATCGCGGGTCACCGACGACATGCTGATGGCGGCCAGTGAGACGCTGGCGAAGCACTCGCCGCTGGTCAACAACGGCGAGGGTCCGGTTCTGCCGGAGCTAAAAGATATCCAGACCGTATCGCGCGCAATCGCCTTTGCCGTCGGTAAAACGGCTCAGGAGCAAGGGGTGGCGGTGAAGACCTCTGCCGAAGCGCTGTTGCAGGCGATTAGCGATAACTTCTGGCTGCCGGAGTATCGCAACTATCGCCGGACCTCGATCTGATTTAAGCGACTCACCAACGGGCCTGACAACGGCCCGTTTTTTCTGTCGCCGCCCCACCATCTTTAGTCACTAGCCAAATATCCTCTTCCCGTCTAGACTGCCTTTACCCATCAACTGACTGAACTTAAAAGGAGGATCCCCATGCTGTCTTGTGAAATGTTTATTTTTTCACTGACCATTGGCGATCGTGCCCACTCAAGCGTTATCGGTATCGTGCTGCGATAACTTCAGCTTGAGCGAAGACACTTAGACCAATTCCCTTCCCTCGGGCTTACCGGGTTATCGTCAGCGATGTTTGACGAGGCGTTTTTACGCCTGTAACTCTTGAGTAAGTTCACTATGAGCACATTATTTACCGCGCAGTCTCTGCATGTTGAAACGGCATTCGGCCCGCTTTTCACCGACCTCTCCTTTACCCTGAAAAAAGGCGATCGTATCGGCCTGATCGGTCATAACGGCTGCGGCAAAAGTACACTGCTCCAGGTACTGGACGGCACGCTGACGCCCGCTACCGGTAGCGTGGCGTTGGCCCATCATTGTCTGCTGGCACGGGTTGAACAACACCTGCCGGATGCCCTGCTCCAGCAATCGCTGATCGAGGGGGTTCTGGCGCGGCTCCCCGCCAGCGGACGTGAACAACAGCGCTGGCAGGCAGAGCGTCTGCTGGCGGAAATGGGGTTCGCGACGGCGGAGTTCACGCAGCAAGCGGCAACGCTGAGCGGCGGGCAACATACCCGGCTGCTGCTGGCCAGAGCGTTAATTCTGCAGCCGGATCTCCTGCTGCTGGACGAGCCCGGCAACCATCTCGACCTGCCGACCCTGTTGTGGCTGGAAAGCTTCTTGCAAACCTGGCAGGGGAGCTTCGTGCTGGTGTCCCATGACCCCATCTTACTGGATGCTGTAACTAATAGCAGTTGGATCCTGCGCGACAGAACCCTGCACGCCTTCTCTCTTCCCTGCAGCGCGGCGCGCCTGGCGTTGGCGGAACGCGACGAAAGCGATGCCCTGCGTCATAAAGCCGAGCAGCGAGAAATCGACCGCGTCACCGCCAGCGCTAAACGGCTGGCCACCTGGGGACAGGTGTACGACAACGAAGATCTGTCGCGTAAAGCCAAACAGATGGAAAAACAGGTCGCGCGCCTGAAGGAGAGTCAAACCGAGCTGACCGCCGGTACGCCGTGGCGCCTGGCGCTCAACGGCGACGCCCTGCGGGCCGATCGTTTACTTGAGATGGAGCAACTGCCGGTCCCCCCGGCTCCGGGATTGCCCGCCCTGTTCACCGCCGGGCTGGCGCGCCTGCGCAGCGGCGACCGGGTGGCGATTATGGGGCGTAACGGCGGCGGGAAATCGTCGTTGCTGCGCCTGCTGTGGCGGCAAATGCAGCAGGCGGCGCCGGATGCCGGACTGCGTCTGCATCCGCGATTGCATCCGGGCTACTACGACCAGACGCTGCATCAGCTGGCGGATAACGCCACGCTGCTGGAAGCGCTGGAGAACTTCGAACCCGCTGGCGAACGCCGTAAGCGGGCGCTGATTTCCGCCGGTTTCGGCTGGAACCGTCACGGGCAAAAGGTCAGCACCCTCAGCGGCGGCGAACGTTCCCGGTTGCTGTTTGTCGGTCTGTCGCTGGCCAGCTATAGCCTGCTGCTGCTGGATGAGCCCACCAACCATCTGGACATGGAGGGCAAAGAGGCGCTGGCCGCCTCGCTGCGCGAGTATTCCGGCGGTCTGCTGCTGGTCAGTCATGACCGCCAGTTGATTGATAGCAGCTGTAACCGCTTCTGGCTGATTGATGATAACGGGCTCAGCGAGTGGCATACCGCCGACGAAGTCTATGCCCGCCTGCGCGAGGGGGCGCCCCAGGTCGACAGGCGTGTCGAAGCGGATACGACGGCCATCGTCGCCGACGACCATGACGCCCTGCTGGAACGGTTAATCGATCTCGAACAGCGGCTGGCGGATGATATATCGCGTAAACCTAAGCACCAGAAGCCGCACCTGCAGGCCCAGTGGCGTGACGAGATAGCGGTCATTACCGCCAGACTGAGTTAACGGAGGCTAAATCCCTGGCTAAGGTGGAGACACTTTAGCCGGGGTCACGGCGCACGGCGGTCAGGCCGAAGCAGAATCGGTCTTGTCGCGGCTGAACTGCTGTTCGGTCATCATCATCCCCCACTGATCGCCCTGCCACTGTTTATGTAGCGTAAAGCCGAATTTTTCGTACAGCGAGCGGGCAGCGTCAAGTCCGCTGAAGGTCCACAGCTGGACAGCAGCAAAAGCGCGGCGGTCGCAAAAAGCCATCGCCTCCGTCAGCAGACGTCGGCCAACGCCGCGGCCCCGACAGCTGTCGTCGAGAATAAACCAGCGTAGATGCGCCTGGTTGTTGCCCAGATCTTCGCCATCGATAGCCACAGAACCGACGATGTTACCCTCCTGCACCGCCAGCCAGATGTGATTGCACTGCGCGTTAAGTCGGGCGGAAAATTCCGCCAGCCCGCAGGCAACCTTACCTTCGAAGAAGTGGCCGAAACCGTGGTGCCGGGCGTAATATTCGCCGTGCATCTGCGCGATACGGCCAATCATCCCGGGTCGATATCCGCTGACAATCGTCACCTTATCAGTCGCCGCAGGCCGCTGTACTTCACGGCATTTCGCCAGCGCCTGCGCGTACGCCGTCAGCCCCAGCGCCACGTTTTGCTGTTGTCCGGCATCGAGATGCATCAGGGCATCAACCACCCGCATCGCCCCGTACTCGTTGATCCGCCTGACCGTCACGCACCCCTGTTGCGTCAGTTCGAGCCGTTTAAAGCGAGCATCTGCACCATCGGGTTTTTCCTGTAACTCGCCGGCGGCCAGCAGACGGGACACCATGCGGCTGACGCTCGATTTCTCCAGGCCCAGGATCTGCACCAGCTGCGCGGCGGTCATCGCTCCGTGTGCGGAAATTTCCAGCAGCGTATGCACGGCGGAGGGAGAATAGTCGGTGGCCGCCAGCGTGGAATTCATGAAGCCAAGCTCACGAACCATCAGACGGGAAGAGCGGCGTATTTCATTAATGAGCGATTCGTTAATCAGCGATGGAGGTGTCATGGCGATCGGTGCAGGCGAGTTAATGGTTGTACAATACAACCATCATCACCCTCACCCTGTCAATCCACGCCGCCACTGGGCTAACCGGCCCGATGAGGATTTGCTTCCGGCCAGGCCGCTCTTTTACAGGATGAAAAATGGCCTGATCCGGCCATTGCCAGACGAAAAAATCACCGCTACCGGGCAGAGCCTGTTTTTATCTTATTGTGGATTTTTGGCTTTACCAGGCATCCCAGGCCTGTTTGATCTCCTGCTTCGCCGCAGCGGCATCGTTAAAGCCGTCCAGCTCCACTTTTTACGCCCGTCCGGTTCATGCCGCCTCACCGGCTATCTCCCATGGGGAATATTTCCCCGCTGCGGCAAATGCCTTTTCCGCAAATGCTTAGCGCAATTCGTTGGTTCCCTTGTTTATATCTGCGCCCGATGATGGCAACACAATAGATAACAAAGGAATTCACCATGCAAAACCGTTTTCGTCTGCCCGCGTTGGCAGCCCTTTTTTTATCCGGCGCTTTTTCCGTCTGGGCCGCCGATACACCGGTCAAGGGCGGGACATTAATCTATCTGGAGCAGCAGCCGCACACCAATCTCTATCCACCGGCCGGAGGATTCTATCCCAACGGCGGCATTCTCAATCAGATAACCGATAAGCTGACCTGGCAAAACCCCAAAACGCTGGAGATCGAACCGTGGATTGCCGAGAGCTGGACGACGAACGCCGATAAAACCGAATACACCTTTACGCTGCGTCCCGGCATCACCTTCTCCGACGGCACCCCGCTGGATGCCAACGCGGTGGCCAAAAATTTTGATACCTACGGTCTTGGCAATAAAACCCAGCGGCTGCCGGTTTCTGAGGTTATCAACAACTACGACCATAGCGAAGTCATCAATCCGCTGACGGTGAAGTTTTACTTCAAAAAACCGTCGCCAGGCTTCCTGCAGGGCACCGCCACCATCGGCTCCGGGCTGGTCTCTCTCAGCACCTTGCAGCGTAATTTCGACGAACTCGGCGATGCGCGTAATATTATCGGCTCCGGGCCCTTTATCGTTAAAGATGAAAAACCGGGTCGCGAGCTGACGCTGGTCGCCCGCAAAGACTATCAGTGGGGGCCGAAAAACCTGGCTCAACAGGGGCCAGCCAACCTCGACGGCATTACCTTTATCGTCACCCCGGAAGACAGCGTGCGTATCGGGGCATTACTGGCGGGTCAGGCCGATTTTATCCGCCAGGTGCAGGCCTACGATGAAAAGCAGGCGACCGACCAGGGATTCCAGGTGTATGCCGCCCCCACCCGCGGCGTCAATGACAGTCTGAGTTTCCGCCCGGATAACCCGCTGGTTTCCGACCTGCGCGTCCGCCAGGCACTGCTGCACGCCACCAACGCCAGACAGGTGGTCGAGACGCTGTTCTCGGCTAACTATCCACAGGCGACGTCAGTGCTGGCCCGTTCAGCGGCAGGCTACGTCAACCTCAGCGACAAGCTGACCTTCGATCAGGCCAGGGCCCGGCAGCTGCTCGATGAAGCCGGCTGGAAACCGGCCGCCGACGGGATCAGAGAGAAAGATGGCCAGCGCCTGGCGCTGACGGTTTATGAATCTCTGCCGCAGCCGCAAAACAAAGAGGTGCTCCAGCTGATTGCCCAGCAGTGGCGCCAGGTAGGGGTGGCGCTGAGCGTAAAAGCCGGCGATGCCGGTAGCCGGGTTATTGATAACCTCGATCCGCTGAAGACCCCGCTGACCGTTTCGGAAGTGGGTCGCGCCGACCCGGACGTGGTGAAAAGCATGTTCTTCCCGGCCAACCGCGATGCTCTGCTGCAACAGGGCGGATCCAGCGACAAAGTGCAGCGCTTTCGCGACGATAAGCTTAACGCTCTGCTGACCGCGATTTCCGCCGAAGTCGATGCGCAAAAACGCCTGCAGCTGACCGGCGATGCCCAGCGCTATCTGCTGGATAACGCCTACGTGATCCCGATATTTGAAGAGCCGCAGGTCTTTGCCGGTGCGCCTTGGGTGAAGGGCGTAAGCTTTGAAGCCGTCGGCCGACCGTCGTTCTACGGCAGCTGGCTGGAAAAACACTAAGGAGTCTGGGATGAGCCATAACCTTCTGCGACGTCTGGGCCAGAGTTTGCTGGTGCTGTGGGCGGCCTTTACCCTCTCCTTCGTGCTGCTGCAGGTGCTGCCGGGGGATGCGGTATTGATCAAGTTTCAGAACCCGGATCTCGGTCTCAGCCCGGCGCAAATCGCCGACATGCGCATCGCCTACGGTGCCGACAGCCCGGTCTGGAAGCAATATTTCCATACCTTAGCGGCGATGCTGCAGGGGGATTTTGGCTACTCGTTACAGGCCGGTATTGCGGTCAGTACCCTGCTGGCCAGCAACCTGCCGGACACACTCAGTCTGGCAATCCCGGCGTTTATACTGGCTATCGCGCTGGCCTTTAGCCTGGCCTTCGCCTCCCGTCTGCCGGGGCTGCGCTGGCTGAGCAATACCTTACAGTCTTTGCCGGTGCTGTTTATCTCGCTGCCGACCTTCTGGTTGGGGATTGCGCTGATTCAACTTTTCTCCTTCCAGTTGCGCTGGATCCCGGTGATTAATCCTGGCCCGCTACAGGGGCTGATACTGCCGATCATCGCCGTCGCGGTGCCCATTTCCGCCCCGCTGGCGCAGATCCTGATGCGCAGCATGGACCAGGTGGCCGCCCTGCCGTTTGTCGCCGTCGCCCGCGCCAAAGGGATGAGTGAAACCGGCGTGCTGTGGCGACACGTCACCGGCAACGCCCTGCTACCGGCGTTGAATATCGCCGGGCTGCTGCTGGGGGAGCTGATCGCCGGGGCATTGATTACCGAAACCGTCTTCGGCCGCGGCGGTCTGGGTCAGTTGACCCAGCAGGCGGTCAACAACCAGGATATTGCCGTATTACAGGCGGTGGTGATGATCTCCGCCCTCGCATTTGTGTTGATTAATCTGCTGGTGGATCTGCTGATGCCGCTGTTCGATCCCCGCCTGAAAACCGTAACCGGAGGCGTGGTATGAGCCTCGTTGATTACGCTACCGCCGCCCGCCGACGGGTGCCTGGCCGTCGGCCGCTACGTTTCCAGCCGGGGCTATGGCTCGCCTGGAGCATCATGTTCATCGCGCTGTTGATGGCGATCGCCCCGCAGCTGTTCAGCGACTATAACCCGCTTGATGGCACCTCCGGCGCGCCGCGTCTGGCGCCGCAGGCGGGCCACTGGCTGGGAACCGACCAGTTGGGTCGCGACCTGTGGACGCGGATCGTCTATGGCGCGGCGCACTCGCTTTCCGCCGCGCTGGCGGCTGTCGCTATCGGCCTGTTGGTCGGTACCGCGCTCGGTACGCTGGCCGGTGCCGTTGCCGGACGCGTCGAGTCGCTGGTGATGCGGCTGGTTGATGTCCTGCTGGCCATCCCGTCGCTGCTGCTGTCGTTAACGGTGATTATTCTGCTCGGCTTCGGCACCGTGAACGCCGCGGTGGCCGTGGGCGTCGCCGCTATTGCCAGCTTTGCCCGCCTGGCGCGCGCGGAAGTGGTCCGCGTGCGCCGCAGCGACTATGTCGAAGCGGCCTTTGGCAGCGGCGGCACCTTCTTTGCCGTGTTCTGGCGGCATATTTTACCCAACTCGCTGACCGCCGTATTGGCCTTCGCCACGCTGCAGTTTGGTCAGGCGATCCTCGCCCTCTCCACCCTGAGCTTTCTCGGCTACGGGACCCCGCCGCCGGTACCGGAGTGGGGGCTGTTGATTGCCGAAGGACGCAACTATCTCTCGACCGCCTGGTGGCTGACCACCTTCCCCGGCGTGGCGGTGGTTGCCGTGGTGCTGGCCGCCAACCGTATCAGCCGTCAATTTAGCGGAGAGCGCTCATGAACGTCTTACGCGTGGAAAATCTGCGCATCAGCTACCGATCGCAGCACCGCTGGCAGGAAGTGGTGCATAACGTCAGCTTCAGCCTGCAACGCGGCGAAATGCTGGCCTTTGTCGGGGAGTCCGGGTCCGGTAAAACCACCACCGCCCAGGCCATTATCGGTCTGCTGGCGAATAATGCCCGGCGCGACAGCGGACGAGTGGAAATTAACGGCGAGGATATCAGCGGCTGGTCGGGGAAACGACTTGATAGTCTGCGCGGCACGCGCATCAGTCTGGTCCCGCAGGATCCGGGCAACTCCCTGAACCCGGTACAAACGATCGGCGCGCAGGTTGGCGAAATACTTCGTCTGCACCAGAAAGAGCCCGCCGCCGTGCGTAAGCAGCAGGTGCTGGCCCTGTTAAGCAAAGTTGGCCTCAGCCATCCCGAACAGCGCTTTTATCAGTATCCTCATCAGCTCTCCGGCGGCATGAAGCAGCGGGTGTTAATTGCCATCGCTATTGCTCTGAAACCGGACTTAATCATTGCCGATGAACCGACCAGCGCCCTCGATGTTACCGTCCAGAAACGCATTCTCGACCTACTCGATACCCTGCGCCGGGAGTCCGGGACGGCGGTGCTGCTCGTCACCCACGATCTGGCGCTGGCGGCGCAACGCGCCGACCGGCTGCTGGTTTTTCGCCACGGAGAAGTTCAGGAACAGGGCCTCACCGCGGATATCGTCCGCGCGCCACAACACGCCTACACCCGCCAGCTGTTGAGCGATCTGCAGGGAATCCAGCCTACCATCGGGACAGCGCCGCGCCACCCTGTGGCGACGCCCGCTATCCGCGTCGCCAATATCAGTAAACGTTTTTCGCTGGGCGATGCCGGGCTACAGGCGCTGGACGCCGTCAGCTTTGAGGTCAAACGCGGCACGACCCATGCGTTAGTTGGCGAGTCGGGTTCGGGCAAAACCACGCTGGCGCGGATTCTGCTCGGTTTTGAACAGGCCGATAGCGGCCACATCGCCATTGATGGTATTGATGCCGGTCATTTAAGCCGCGAGGCGCAGCGCCAGCTACGGCGTAAAATTCAGTTCGTTTATCAGAACCCGTTCGCCTCGCTCGACCCGCGTCAGACCCTGTTTGAGATTATCGAAGAGCCGCTGAAAAATTTCGACCCGCTGAGCCCGACCATCCGCCGCTCCCGCGTCGAAGCAGTTGCCGCCCGGGTCGCGCTGGCACCGGAGCTGCTGACGCGAACCGCCCGCGAGCTCTCCGGCGGCCAGCGCCAGCGGGTCGCCATTGCGCGGGCGCTGGTGCTGGAGCCGACGATCCTGGTCCTCGACGAAGCCACTTCCGCGCTGGATGTCACCGTGCAGGCGCAGATTCTCGCCCTGCTTCAGCAGCTCCAGCAACAGCTGGGGCTGACCTATCTGTTTATCACCCACGACCTGGCGACGGTGCGACGCATCGCGCAGAGCGTTACGGTACTGCGCGCCGGTCAGGTCGTGGAATACGGCGAGGTCAACCGCCTGTTTAGCCAGCCGCTGCACCCCTATACCCGCGAGCTCATCGCCGCCATTCCCCACGTATCCACCCTGAGCAAGGAGATCGCATGACGCGTAAACGCCTGGGTTTTTTCACCCGCCTGCTGGACTCTGCCCCTGCGCAACAGCGCTACCGGCTGGCAACCGAACAGATTCGCCACGCCGAACGTCTCGGCTTTGACAGCGCGTGGATTGCCCAGCATCACTTCCACGAGCATGAAGGCGGCCTGCCTTCGCCGCTGGTCTTTCTCGCCCACGTGGCGGCACAGACCGCACATATTCGCCTCGGTACCGCCATTATTACGCTGCCGATGGAGAACGCGCTGCGGGTCGCCGAAGACGCGGCGGTGCTGGATCTCCTGGCCAACGGACGTCTTGAGGTCGGCTTTGGCTCCGGCGGTACGCCAACCTCATTTCTGCCGTTTGGCTTAACCAGCGAGCAGCGGGGAGCCGTGTTCGCCGAAAATCTGCATCTGATCCACAGCGCCTGGCGCGGTGATTCACTGGGCCATCCGGAAAATCATCTCTATCCACCGGCGCCGCAGTTGGCTGAACGGATCTGGATAGCGACCTTTTCAATTGACGGCGCCGTTCGCGCCGGTCAGGCCGGTCACGGCCTGATGCTCTCCCGTACACAGCCGCGCCCGCTCGGGCAGCCGGATTTAGCGCTTGATGCTATCCAGAATCCCCTGATCGATGCCTACCTCGCGGCGTTGCCCGCTGGCAGAGCGCCAAGGATCCTCGCCTCGCGCACCGCCTTTATTGCCGACAGCCAGCAGTACGCCCTACAGGTCGCGGAACCGGGATTACGCCAACAGGCGGCGGCACATCGCGCTGCCGGACATGAGATAATCGGTGACACTGTCACGGATTATTTGTCGCAGCTGGATGCCCATGTCGGCGATGTTGAACATGTGCAGGCATCTCTGGCGCGGGACAGCGTGCTGGCCCGCGTCACCGATATTTCGTTCCAGGTGCACTCCGTTGAGCCCTCGCACCGTGACACGCTGCGTTCCCTTGAGCTGATCGCTCAGCATATCACCCCGCAACTAAGGTAGGAGTCACCATGACACTGAGTCAGGATATTTTGGCAGAGCTGGCAGAGATTTCCCCGGGTTCCCCATTAGCCGAGGCCCGGGCCGTGCGCGACGCGGCGACCCGCCACGCGCAGGGCAGCTACGAGGTGCTGTTCAGCCAGCAGGATGAGGATTTTCCACCCGATGAGCGTTTTGCCGTCGCCGCCAGAGTGGCGAAGCTGCATCAGGCCGATGCGCTGGCCGCCCACTATGCCGGTTTTGGCCTTGCCGACCCGACCTCCGCGCGGCTGACCGCGGCGCTGGCGTTTGCCCGCCTGCTAACCTTCAGCCCGCTGGAGGCCACGCCTTCGGCACTGCAGGCGCTCACCCGCGCCGGCTGGACCCCGCGTGGGATAGTCACCCTCGCCCAGCTAATCGCCTTCGTCAGCTTCCAGAGCCGGTTACTCAACGGCCTGCGCTTATTGAACGGTAAACCCTTCGCCAGCGCCGATACGCCGGTGGCGGCCGGTTTCTGGCATACCACCCGGCAAACCGTCAGCGGCAAGCGGGCCCCAGGACATTTCACCCGCGATGAACTCAACTGGGAGCCCTGGCTTGAGGCCAAACCGCTGGAAGCCTTCAGCGATGATGAACAGGCGATTCTGGCGAAATTTGGCCATACGGATTCCCCCTATTTTCGCCTGCTGGCGCGCAATCAGCCGGTGCTGGAGCAGCGCACGCTAACCGACAAAGGCATCTTCTATACGCCCGGCGGTCTGCCGCGCGCGGAACGGGAACTGGCCGCCACCGTCGCCAGTAAGGTTAACGGCTGTATTTACTGCGCATCGGTGCATGCCCGCAAGGCGGCGCAGTTGGCAAAAGATGAGAGCGCGATATAAACGCTGCTGGCGGTGACGCCGGGGGAAACATTGAGCGACGGCCAGTCGCCGCGCTGGCGGGCGGAAATAGATTTCGCCGCCGCCCTTTCCGTCACGCCGCCGGCCCTGACCGCCGCGCATCTCCATGGCCTGCAAGAGCAGGGTCTGGATACCCTGGCTCAGCTTGATTTACTGCAATCGGCGGCCTTTTTCGCATGGGCCAACCGGCTGATGTTAACCCTCGGCGAGCCGTGGGAAATCGATTAATCCATCGTGCCCGCGATCGGGCGGTTCCGCTGGCCGCGGGCGTAAAGCAACAGCGATGTCATCGCGAGGAAGGAGAGGAACGCCGCCGGGAGCGCGATCGTATTCCAGCCAAAGCCGGAGGTAATCATCATCCCGCCGCAAAATGCGCCGAGCGCGCTGCCGAGGTTGAAGGCTATCTGCCCGCCAGCCGCCCCCAGCATCTCTCCGCCCCGCGCATTTTGCAGCAATAAGATTTGCAGCGGCGCCGCCAGCGCAAAGAGTCCGGCACAGCACAAAAATGCCAGCAGCAGCGACGCCGTTTTATGGTCACCAAAGAGAAAGATCAGCAGCATCACCGCCACAATAGCGCCGTCGGTGGTGGCCGCGATGCGCAGCGGGCTGTAGCGAGCGGAGATTTTCCCGCTCAGCAGATTACCGATAACCATCCCCAGCCCCACCAGCATCATGATGGCGATCATCGCGCTTTCGGAAAACCCGGAGACATGGAGCATAAACGGTTTGATATAGCTGAACCACGTAAATATCCCGGCATTGCCAAACAGGGTCGCAGCGAAAATAAGCCACGGCGCAGGCGACGATAAGAAATGAAACTGTTCCCGCAGTCTTGTCGTGGCTCGATCATAGACCGTCGGAACCCACCACAGAATCGCCATCAGCACCGCAACGTTGAAAAGCGCGATGCCCAGAAAGGTATAGCGCCAGCTGAACTGATGCCCCAGCCAGGTTCCGGCGGGAACACCGATCAGGTTAGCCACCGTCATACCGGCAATCATCCCGGCCACTGCGGCGGTCACTTTGCCCGGCGGCGCCACCTTCGACAGAATAATCGCCCCGACGCCAAAAAAGGCACCATGCGGGAAGCCGGACAGCAGGCGGCCTGCTGCCAACATGGGGTAGCTGGAGGAAAAGGTAAACAGGGTATTCCCGAGAATACACAGCGCGGCCAGGAACAGCATCACCGACTTTAATGAAAAGCGGCTGGAAAACAGCGCCATCACCGGCGCGCCAATCACCACGCCAAAGGCATACCAGGCTATCATATTGCCGGCGACAGGAATCGAGATCCCGACATCGCGAGCGATCTCCGGCAACACGCCCATAATGCCAAATTCCGCCATGCCCAGGCCGAACGTGCCCAGCGCGAGCGAAAAAATCGTCTTTTTCATTCAGTTAATCACGTATTTTGCCTTTTCGGTCGGCATTATTGACCATTCGGGATCGGCAAACCAGACAAAAACGTGCGCTGACCCGTTTGTCCATAAAATAACGCGATCCATTCATGCGAGTCATGGTCTGGCAGAGAAGAAGGCAGGAAGCCTCGATGCGGCGCCCGCCACACCGGCAATGCTCATGAGCAAGGCCTGGCGGTCTGGTGACCCGCAGTCGGCAAACGGGATGCGCTCGCCCGCGCAAGCAACGAAAAACCGCGCCAAATCTGCATAAGTCAGCGTCCTCCTGGCTTGTGACACCGCGCAGCGTTATCTGTTTATCGACGAAAATTGCATAATGTCCGCCAGTCTCGCCCGGGGTGATTACACTTTACGTTACACAAGCCCTATTTCCCCTCTCATAACGGAGCGATAGCCATGGGAAACAACAAGAAGGCCAGGGGTGTAGCGGGTTCGAGTAAATTGAAGCCGCTTGGCGAGAAAGAGTATGAAAAAGCGCTGCGTAAACTTCACGTTGAGCTGGTTAAATTACAGCTGTGGGTGGTCAGCCAGGGACTGAAGGTCTGTATTGTGTTTGAAGGCCGCGATGGCGCCGGTAAAGGTGGCACCATTAAAGCGATCACCGAGCGGGTCAGCCCGCGCGTATTCCGGGTGGTTGCTCTGCCGGCCCCGACCGACAAAGAGAAGACCCAGCTCTATTTTCAACGCTATATCCCGCATCTGCCGGCCGCCGGCGAAATCGTCATTTTCGACCGCAGCTGGTATAACCGGGCCGGCGTTGAACGGGTGATGGGATTTTGCACCGCCGACGAAGTGGAAAAATTCCTCGAGGGGGCGCCGCTGGTAGAGCGCTCGATGGTAGAGTCCGGCATTATCCTGCTCAAATACTGGCTGGAGGTGACGCCAGAGGAACAGGAACGTCGGCTCCGCGACCGCATCGATGACGGGCGCAAAATCTGGAAATTGTCGCCGATGGATATCAAGTCGTTTAACCGCTGGGATGAGTTCACGCAGGCCAGGGATGCGATGTTTGCCGCCACCGATACCGCCTGGGCGCCGTGGTTTGTCGCCCGTTCGGAAGAGAAGAAGCGCGTGCGCCTGAATATCATTACCCATCTGCTGTCGCAGATCCCCTATAAGAGCGTGCATACCGAACCGGTAAAATTACCCAAACGTAAAATCGGTAAAGTGAAAACCGCCAATTATCCTTTCCGCTTTATTGCCGAGCGCTTCTGAGCGCTGACTCGCCTTGCCCGCTTCATGCTTTTCTGCCGGAGCGGGAAAGGTTATCCCCCCCTTTTCTGGTGAGCTCAAATCGATAAATCCGCCGTTTACCTCAACTTAACTTCAGGTATTACGCTTAACGCATACCGTCAGATAACGATAAGGACATGATATGCATGAGATTGACAGCGGTTTTACCCATGTGGCCTTTATGGTGCGGGATCTCAACAGGAGCATCGATTTTTATACCCGCTACACCGCCATGCAGGTGATCCATCAGCGCTCGCCGGATCTTCCCTCCGCTCGCCACGTGGCGTGGTTAAGCGATCGTACCCGCTTATTCGCCCTGGTACTGGTGCAGGCGGATGAACCGACCGATACCCCGCTGGGGCCGTTTGGCCATTTAGGCGTCGCCTGCGCGACCAAAGAGGAGATCGACGCGAAAACCGCGATGGCACGGCGGGAAGGCGTGCTGCGAAAGGAGCCGGAGCAGCTCGGGGAGCCGGTGGGCTATTACGTCTTTTTCAGCGACCCGGATGGCAATACGCTGGAACTCTCTTACGGCCAGCGCGTCGGACTGGAAGTCCTGCGTAGCGAGAGCTGAAAGCACATGGCGCGACCCGGTCGCGCCATGAAGAACCATCAGGAACGGCGCGCGGCGATGCCTTCCTCACTCTCTTTTTTCGCCTCCAGACGCTCAACGTCGCGATACCAGCGCGGGTGATGCTTCTGCGCCCAGCGGCGGCTCACTTTCCCTTCGACCATCCCCTTAATCGACCCTTTCACCCAGAATGCCATATACATATGGATAAGGATGGCGTGAATCAAAATAATCGCCGAGGTGGCGTGAAGCAGCAGGCTGTAGCGAATGACTTCGATCGGGAAGAAAGGGGCAAACCAGGGACGCCAGATGATCACTCCGGTCACCAGCAGCACAAAAATCATGCTCATGATGGTCCAGAACATCATCTTCTGCCCGGCGTTATATTTGCCGACGCGGGCCACTTTATGTTCATTGCCCTTCAGCACTTCAACAATGCCCTTCAGCCACGGGATGTCCTGCTTGTCCGGAATGTTATGCTGGACAAAGCGCACAAACATCAACATCAGCGCCATGAAGATAGCCACGCCGAAGAACGGATGCAAAATGCGCCCCATCTGCGGCGTACCGAAGGTTTCCGTCAGCCACTGCAGCGTCGGGAAAAAGAACGAGATCCCGGAGAGCGCCACCAGAAAGAAACAGATAACCACCGTCCAGTGACAGGCGCGATCGATAAACCTGGTGCGCACAATCATTTTCGATTTATGCATCATGCTCCTCCTCGTCGTCATCCACTTCTTTATTCGGCCCGATGCCGATGTAGTGGTAAATCAGGCCAGCAAAGGTGGCGATAAAGCCGACCGCCGACAGCGGTTTAAGCGCCCCCTTCCACAGATTAATACTGGTATCTATCTGCGGCTGCTTCGGCAAATTGTGGTACAGCTCAGGCTGGTCGGCATGGTGCAGGACGTACATCACGTGGGTACCGCCCACCCCCGGCGGGTTGTAGACCCCGGCGTGTGGATAGCCGCGCTTCTTCAGCTTTTCCACGCGCTCGTGCGCCACCTCCAGCATCTCTTTCTTAGTACCAAAATGAATCGCTCCGGTTGGGCAGGTCTTCACGCAGGCCGGCTCCTGGCCGACGCTGACGCGATCCACGCAGAGAGTACATTTATAGACCCGGTTATCCTCTTTATTGAGCCGCGGGACATTAAATGGACAGCCGGCAATGCAGTAGCCGCAGCCGATGCAGTTCTCCTGCTGAAAATCGACGATGCCGTTGGCGTACTGAATAATCGCTCCGGCGGAAGGACAGGCTTTCAGACAGCCGGGCTCCTCGCAGTGCATGCAGCCGTCTTTGCGGATCAGCCACTCCAGCTTGCCGTTCTGCTCGGTTTCGCTAAAGCGCATCACCGTCCACGATTTTGCGCTCAGGTCCGCCGGGTTATCGTACACCCCGACGCAGTGCCCCACCTCGTCGCGGATATCGTTCCACTCGGAACAGGCCACCTGGCAGGCTTTGCAGCCCACGCAGGTGGAGACATCAATCAGCTTGGCCACTTCCGCCTTGTAGTCCCGCGCACGCGGCGCGGGGGTCATCGGGTTGGTTGCGGAGCGCTGAATAATGTCCTGTGTTTCCATCGCCATTGAATCGCTCCTTACGCTTTCTCGATGTTGACCAGAAACGCTTTGTACTCCGGCGTTTGCGAATTGGAATCGCCGACGTTTGGCGTCAGGGTGTTGGCGATGTAGCCCTTCCGCGCCACCCCTTCAAAGCCCCAGTGCAGCGGGATGCCGACGGTTTCTACCTGCTGGCCGTGAACGTTGAGGGTCCGCAGACGGCGGGTCACCACCGCCACCGCGCGGATAAAGCCGCGCTGGCTGCTCACCGTCACCCGATCGCCGTTGGCAATCCCTTTCGCCTGCGCCAGACCTTCGCTGATTTCCACAAACTGTTCCGGCTGTGCAATGGCGTTGAGCCGCGCATGCTTGGTCCAGGTATGGAAATGCTCGGTCAGACGATAGGTGGTCCCGACGTACGGGAACTTATCTTTCTTCCCTAAGCGCAGGGCGTCGTCTTCATACAGACGCACCACCGGACTGGAGATCACGTTCGGGTGCAGCGGGTTGGTACCCAGCGGCGTTTCCATCGGCTCGTAATGTTCCGGGAACGGACCTTCCGCCAGCTTATCGAGGGCAAACAGACGCCCCAGCCCCTCCGGCTGCATGATAAACGGCCCGGTGTTGCTGCCCGGCGCGGCGGTATTGAAGTCAGGGATATCGTTCCCCGTCCACTTCGTTCCGTTCCACTGGATCAGCATCCGTTTCGCATCCCACGGTTTGCCGTTAATATCCGCCGAAGCGCGGTTATACAGCACGCGGCGGTTGAGCGGCCACGCCCAGGCCCAGCCCAGCGTATTGCCCAGCCCTGACGGATCGGCGTTATCGCGGTTGGCCATCTGGTTACCCTGCTCCGTCCAGCTCCCGGCGTAGATCCAGCAGGACGATGCCGTGGTGCCGTCATCGCGCAGCAGCGCGAAGCTGCTCAACAGCTGGCCTTTTTTCGCCAGCAGGGCACCGTTGCCGTCATACAGATCCGCCAGCGCATAGCCGTTGTTCTCTTTCGCCACCTCTTCCGATTCCGGATGATCCGGCTGTTTGTAGCTCCAGCTCATCTTCAGCAGCGGCTCGGCGCCTTTCCCACCTTCGGTGCGATACATTTCGCGCAGGCGATGGTAAATGCCGGCCAGAATTTCGCCGTCGTTACGCGCTTCGCCCGGCGCATCCTGGCCTTTCCAGTGCCATTGCAGCCAGCGTCCGGAGTTGGCAATCGACCCGTCCTCTTCCGCAAAGCAGGTGGACGGCAGACGGAACACTTCGGTCTGAATCGCCGCCGGGTCGACATCGTTCGACTCGCCGTGGTTTTGCCAGAAGGTCGAGGTTTCGGTCACCAGCGGGTCGATAACCACCATGTACTTAAGCTTGCTCAGGCTGCGGACCACCTTGTTTTTGTCCGGGAACGAGGCCACCGGGTTAAAGCCCTGGCAGATATAGCCCGTGACCTGACCTTTATCCATCATGTTGAAATACTTGATGACGTCGTAAGCCTGGTCCCACTTCGGCAGCCAGTTAAAGCCCCAGTCGTTCTCTTTCTGCGCCGCATCGCCGTAAAACGCTTTCATCAGGCTGACCGCAAACTTCGGATAGTTGCTCCAGTAGTTCACCTGGTCGGCCAGCGTGGCCTTCGGCGTGTTGGCGTTCAGCCAGGTCTGCCAGTCGCTCTGTTTTTCTGATGGCAGCGTCAGATAACCCGGCAGGCTGGTAGAGAGCAGACCTAAGTCGGTTAAGCCCTGAATGTTGGAGTGACCGCGCAGGGCATTCACCCCACCGCCCGCCATCCCCATGTTGCCGAGCAGCAGTTGGATCATCGCCATGGTGCGGATGTTCTGCGCCCCGACGGTATGCTGCGTCCAGCCCAATGCGTACAGGAAAGTGGTGGTCCGGTCCGCGGCGCTGGTCGACGCCAGCACTTCGCACACTTTCAGGAAGTCGGCTTTCGGCGTCCCGCAGATGTTCTCCACCACCTCCGGCGTGTAGCGCGAGACATGCTGCTTCAGCAGGTTCCATACGCAGCGCGGATGTTGCAGGGTTTCATCGCGCAGCGCATAGCCGTTTTCGTCAAACTGATAGTTCCACGATGTTTTGTCATACCGCCGTTTTTCAGCGTCATAGCCGCTGAACAAGCCATCTTCGAAGGCAAAATCGTCGCGTACCAGCAGGTTGGCGTTGGTGTAGTGTTTAACGTACTGCGCATTGATTTTGTTGTTTTCAATCAGGTACAGCAGCACCCCCGACAGGAAGGTAATGTCGGTGCCGGAACGAATCGGCGCATAGATATCGGCCACCGAAGCCGTGCGCGTAAAGCGCGGGTCGACGACGATAAGCAGAGCATCGTTGTTGTTTTTCGCCTCCATCACCCAGCGGAATCCCACCGGATGGGCTTCAGCGGCGTTGCCGCCCATCACCATCACGACATTAGCGTTTTTGATATCAACCCAGTGGTTGGTCATCGCACCGCGACCAAATGTTGGAGCAAGACTTGCTACCGTTGGTCCGTGTCAGACGCGCGCCTGGTTATCCACTGCCAGCATGCCGAGCGAGCGCGCAAATTTCTGCGTCAGCATCCCGGTTTCGTTACTGGCCGCCGAGGCGCACAGCATCCCGGTTGAAAGCCAGCGGTTAACCACGGTGCCCTGCTCGTTTTTCTCAATAAAGTTGGCATCACGGTCGGCTTTCATCAGCCTGGCGATCCGGTTGAAGGCGTCGTCCCAGGAGATACGCTGCCATTTGTCAGACCCCGGCGCGCGGTATTCCGGGTAGCGCAGTCGGTTGTCGCTATGAACATAATCCAGCAGCCCCGCGCCTTTCGGGCATAAAGCGCCCCGGCTGACCGGATGATCGGGATCCCCTTCAATATGATAGATGGCTTCTTTCGCGTTCTTCGCGCCGTCGCCGAGGCTATACATTAATAGCCCGCAGCCCACGGAGCAGTATGTGCAGGTGTTGCGGATCTCTTTGGCGCGCAATAATTTGTAATTACGCGCCTGAGCCAGCGCCATTTTGGGTGCGAAACCCAGGGCAGCGGCTGTTGTTCCGGCCATACCGCCTGCGCAGATTTTAAAAAACTTTCTGCGGCTGACGTCCATTGATTTTCTCCATGCAGGATGCGTGTTCATCGCGGGGGAAACTACCAGCAATGTCCCTGATTTTTTTGCGTCAAATCAATGTCGAAAACCGTCGCCCCCTTAATAGTCAAGGTCAGCGGATTTCATTACCCCCTTGGTATTAAGCGCGAAGGAAAACAGGGGCCAGACGGAATGAAAAAGTGTTATAAATCGGCTCTTGATAAATATCGGTGTCAGGTTTGACATGGAAAAGAAAAAAGCGACGTTGACCGGTCTGGCCGCCATTGTGCTGTGGAGCACGATGGTCGGATTAATTCGCGGCGTCAGCGAAGGGTTAGGCCCGGTCGGCGGCGCGGCAATGATCTATACGCTGAGCGGCTTATTGCTGCTGACCACCGTCGGGTTTCCCCGGCTGCGGCAGATGCCGCGCGCCTATCTGCTGGCCGGCAGTCTGCTGTTCGTCAGCTATGAAATATGTCTGGCGCTGTCGCTGGGCTTTGCCGGTAGCCGTCAGCAGGCGATTGAAGTCGGGATGGTCAATTATCTGTGGCCCAGCCTGACGATACTCTTTGCCATTCTCTTTAATGGGCAGAAAACCAGCTGGCTGGTCGTGCCCGGCTTATTTCTCGCGCTGCTTGGCGTCACCTGGGTATTAGGCGGCGAGCACGGCCTGAATAGTGATGAAATTACCCGCAACGTCGTCTCCAGCCCCCTGAGCTATATTCTGGCTTTTGTCGGCGCATTTATCTGGGCGACCTACTGCACGGTCACCGCGAAATATGCGCGCGGCAAAAACGGCATTACCCTGTTTGTTTTATTAACCGCCCTGACCCTGTGGCTGAAGTTTATGCTCAGCGATCAACCGCCGATGATTTTCAGCTGGCCGGTGGTCATTAAGCTGGTAATGTGCGCGGTGGCGCTGGGATTTGGCTATGCGGCCTGGAACGTCGGTATTCTGCACGGCAACGTCAGCCTGCTGGCGGCCGCCTCTTACTTTACCCCGGTGCTCTCTTCGGCGCTGGCGGCGGTGCTGCTCAGCGCGGCCCTCTCCTGGCCGTTCTGGCAGGGCGCCGGTATGGTTTGCGCCGGCTCCCTGCTCTGCTGGTATGCCACCCGACGCTAACCGAGGTCGCCTCCGGCCACCGGCAGCGTGACGCCGGTGATATAACTGGCCTCATCGCTGGCAAGAATAATCAATTCAGGAATATCCCCGGCCGCGCGGCAGGCCGGGCAATAGTATGACTCACCGCCCCGGGCGCACCGGCCCGGGAGGTGTACCGGTCATGACTCTTGTGCGCGCAGGCGGGAAATACGCTGCTCTTCTTCGGCGTTGAGGGCCGGGCACAAGGTAAAGTCGAAGCGAACTTCGGTGTGCTCGCCGTCGAGCTTACGCTGCGCAATCAGCTCACGATCGGTGATTTTTACCGGGTCGGCAATCAGGCCATCGCGGGTGGCGAAGGCAAAGTCGTCCCACAGATACTTATCGCCGTTAAGGTTAATCTGGCTGGTTAAATGCTTGTGGCCCGGCGCGGAGACGAAGAAGTGAATATGCGCCGGACGGTTGCCGTGACGACCCAACTGGTTAAGCAACTTTTGCGTCGGACCATCCGGCGGACAGCCGTAACCGGAAGGCATGATACTGCGCACGCTGTAGCGGCCATCTGCGCCGGTACGGATGCGGCGACGCAGGTTGTATTCACTCTGGCTCTGGTCAAAGAACGAGTAGTTCCCGAGGGTGTTGGCATGCCAGATATCCACAATCGCGTTGGCGACCGGACGGCCCTGGGTATCGCAAACCTGACCGTGCAACCACATGACCTCCCCGGCATCGAGACCGTCATCCATCCGCGCGTGCCCTTCGACAAGCGGCGCATTGGCAACGTACAGCGGCCCTTCAATGGTACGCGGCGTGCCGGTTTCACGATGCGCTGCGGCGTCGATCGCATCCTGACGCAGATCGAGGAAATGTTCCAGCCCGAGACCCGCCGCCAGCAGCGCCGCTTCCTGACGTCCGCCCAGTTCGTGCAGATAGTTCACCGCATGCCAGAACTCTTCCTGGGTAATATTATAATCGTCGATCAGGGTGCATATATCTTCCAGTAAACGATGGACAATGACTTTAAAACGCTCATTACCGCCGGGAACGGTTAATCCGGCACTTTCACGTAATAATTTCTGCACGGCTTCTTGTTGTACGAAAGAATTTTTCATTTTGATTCTCACTTATTGCTTGCAGGTGGCTTGTAGGGTTTACGCCGGCCTGTCCGGCGCGAGGTTTTTATTATTTTTAGCTATCGTCTTCACGAATCGAGGAGGGATGGCGGCACAAGGCCTCCACGCGGATTTCCATAAACGGGTATAATGGCAACCCCATTAATATCTGGTGCAACTCATCGGCATCACGCACATCAAAAATACTGACATTGGCGTACAGTCCGGCGACGCGCCAGATATGTCGCCAGGTGCCTGCACGCTGTAATTGCTGCGAATAAGCTTTTTCTCGTTGTTTAATCTCCTCAAGCTCGGCGGCGGGATAGCCCAGCGGGATCTTGACGGTCATATCCACTTTAAACAGCATATTTTTCTCCTGTCATGCCCTACGCTTTGCGGGCATAGAAGTGCAATTTATCTTCATCAAGTTCGACACCTAAGCCCGGGGTCTGAGGCACAACGACGCTGCCGTTGGCGAAGGTCAGCGGTACGCTGACGATGTCATCTTTGAGCAACAGCGGGCCGAACATTTCCGTGCCCCATTGCAGCGGCAGCGTCGACCAGGCGTGCAGCGATGCGACGGTGCCGACGGTGCCTTCCAGCATGGTTCCGCCATACAACCCGATACCCGCCGCCTGCGCGACATGCGCCAGGGCTAAAACGCTGGCCGGGCCGCCCGCTTTGGCGATTTTCAGCGCATAGGCGCCGCTAAAGCCCTGCTGCGCCAGGCGATAACCATCGTAATGCGTCGCCACCGCTTCATCCGCCAGAATCGCGGTTTCAATATGCTGACTAAGGCGAACCAGCGCCGCGCTGTCCTGCGCGCTGACCGGTTGCTCAATTAAGTCGATGCCCATTGCCGCCAGTTCACGACAGCCTTTGGCCGCCGCGGTGGCGTCCCAGGCCTGGTTAACGTCGACGCGAATACTCGCCCGATCGCCCAGCGCCTCGACAATCGCTCGGGTGTGGCGTAAATCGGTCGCCAGTTCGCGCGCGCCGATTTTTAACTTAAATGCCTGGTGGCGGCCTTCGACCAGCAGCCTTTCCCCTTCGGCGATGTCCTTGCTGGTCTCCCCGCTCGCCAGGGTCCACAGCACCGGCAGCGACGTCTGCAGCGCGCCGCCCAGCAGCGCCGAAACCGGCAGACCCAGCGCCTTGCCCTGCGCATCCAACAGCGCGGTTTCAATCGCCGATTTGGCGAACGTATTACCTTTGATGGCGCTGTTGATACGCTGCATCAGCGCATTCAGGTTATCGGCGGGCTGCCCCTTGAGCAGCGGCGTCAGGTAATGGTTAATGGCGCTGGAGATGGCTTCCGGACTCTCGACGCCATAGCTCAACCCGCCGATGGTGGTCGCCTCGCCGATTCCACAAATGCCGTCAGAGCGCGTAATGCGGACAATCACCAACGTCTGGCAGCCCATGGTTGTCATCGAGAGTTTGTGCGGGCGAATGGTCGGGACGTCAACCAGCCAGCTTTCAATGCGTTCTACGGTCGCGGTCATGTTTTCTTCCTGCTCGTTAAATACATAACTTTTTGTGCCGCCAACCATAACGAGGGGTGACGGTGACTTTGACAATAGGGGCGAGCCGGTGAAATGGTCAACGGCGATAATCGAAATGTTGTGCGATTATCGACGCGCTTGTTAAAATGAGGTTAATAGTGTGATCCGGGTGGTAAAACGGGCACATTCCGTCGCCGCCCTTTTTCCCCGCGGTATAGTGGTGCCCCGTGAGCTTTTGTTTTCGAACGGAGAGGAATTCAATGAGCGCGACACCGCCAACCCCCCTCAGCGCCAGGCAGGCCGAACACGACCCGAATTTCATGCTGTCGCTGGCGCGCGGACTGGAAGTTCTCAATGCCTTTACTCCCCAGCGCCAGCGGCTGACTATCTCGCAGCTCAGTCAGAAAACGCAGATTTCCCGCGCCGCCGTCCGCCGCTGCCTGTATACCCTCGCCGCGCTCGGCATGGTGCACAGCACGGACGGACGCAGCTATGAATTGCTACCGCGGGTATTGGCCGTCGGCCATGCCTACCTGGCCGGGACGCCGCTGGCGAAAGTGGCTCAGAGCGCGCTGGATAATCTCGGCAAGACCCTCGGCGAGTCCTGCTCCGCCGCCACCCTCGATGGCGATAACGTGCTCTACATCGCCAGAGCCGCCGTCAACAATCTGCTGAGCGTCGACATCGGTCGCGGCAGTCGTCTCCCCGCGTGGGCGACCTCAATGGGCCGCGTCCTGCTTAGCGCCCTGGCGGAAGAACAGCTAAACGTGACATTGTCACGCGCAAATTTACTTCGCTACACCCCGCATACGCTGTGTGATTTAGCGGGATTGCGGCAGGAAATAGCCCGGGTCCGTATGCAGGGGTACGCGATAGCCGATCGGCAAATTGAGGTGGGATTATGTTCGCTGGCGGTTCCGCTGCTGTCCCGCAGCGGCCAGGTGGTCGCGGCGCTCAATGTCGGCGTACCCGCCAGCGCCATGAGCGCCGCCGCGCTGCGAGAGAAAGCGCTGGACCCGCTGCGACGAGCGGCCATGGCGCTTTCTCTCCAGCTATAGGGCTAGTTCATTTTCGGCGCCTGCGCCAGACTGCGCCAGATCCCGGCGGCCAGCAGCAACAGCAGCACTCCGGCGGTGGCCAGCACAATACTGTGAGCGCTGATAAATGCGGTTTTCGCCGCGACAATCAGCGAATGCGCCGGAACCGCGGGCAGCGACTGCGCCAGCGCGATCGCTTCGCTGATGGATGATGAGGCCTGCGCCGCGGTCTGGCCGTCCACCCCGACGGGCAGCACAATCGATGAACTGTAGCTGCGGGTCAGGATCAGGCCGAACAGCGCGATCCCCAGACCGGCCCCCAGCTCATACGCCATGGTTTCAATGGCGCCAGCCGCCGCCGCTTTCTCTTTCGGCGCCGCCGCCATAATGGCGGAGCTGGAAGCCAACAATGCGCTGGCGACGCTGAACCCTAAGAGAGTCATTAATCCCCATGCCAGCCACTGCTGGGTGCTGAAATCGGTCATCGACAGGCCAAGGAAACTGAGCGCGCTCAGCAGCATCCCGCCGGTTGCGACCTGGCGCAGACCGAGACGGGAAACCATCGCTCCGGCGACGGGGCCGCTAAACCCGCTCGCCAGCATCAGCGGCAGCATAAACAGCCCGGCTTCAAACGGCGTTTTGCCGTGGACGAACTGCAGTTCCTGCGCCATCAGCAACTCAAAGCCGACGAGGGTGATCAGCGCGGTCATCGCCATCATCACGCCGCTTAAGATAATGCGATGCGTAAACAGGCGCATATCGACCATCGGAGTCGCGGCGGAAAGCTGCTGGCGAACAAAACGCACCAGCAGCGCCAGCCCCACCAGCGCGATGGCGCCGGTCATCCATACGGCCATTTGCCCTTTCAGCGCCGATTTTGCGCTGAACACCAGCATCAGGATCGCCACAATCAGCATCAATGCCTGGGTCAGATTAAGCGGCTGTTCGCGGCGCGCCGGCTGACGAGGTACCATCCGGGCGCTGAAGGCGATAACCGCCAGCACGATGGGCACGTTGAGCAGGAACACCGACCCCCAGTAAAAATGTTCCAGCAGGATGCCGCCCACCAGCGGGCCGAAGGCGGCCCCGCCAGAGCCAATCGCCGCCCACAGGCCAAGCGCCATGTTGCGGTGACGCGCCTGCGAAAACGTGGTGCGGATACCGGCGAGCGTCGCCGGGACGATCATCGCCGCGCCGATAGCCAGCAGCGCGCGGGAGCCGATCAGCGCCAGCGCTGTGGGTGAAAATGCCGCCGCCAGCGACGAGACGCCAAAAATAGCGCTGCCGAGCAGCAGCAGACGTTTAAAGCCGATTTTATCGCCGAGCGCGCCCATCGGCAGCACCATACCGGCCATCACTAATGAATAAATATCAATGATCCACAGCAGCTCATTGCTGCTGGTCCCCAACGACATACTAAGCGTTGGCGCGGCGACATGCAGTACCGTGGCGTCAATCGCCACCGGCAGATAAACCAGTAAAATCGCCACCAGCGTTAACCATTGCCGAGACATACCTTGTTCCTCTACTTTCCAAATTGGACACGCGTCCAGGATTACGATCCTGCCGGATTGTTGAACGACTGTCCAACTTTTTGTTACTATCGAGGAAAACCACGGTTCTGCGGGGAAATATGCACTACTTAAATCGGGAAGCTCGTCGCGAGGTGATCATGCTGGCGGCGATGCGCGTCGCACTGCAGGGTGGCCTGGGCGCCATGACCGTCCGGCAAATCGCCGCCGAAGCCGGGGTCGCCACCGGGCAGCTGCATCACCATTTCACCTCCATCGGCAAACTTAAGGCGCAGGTCTTCGTCCGTTTAAACCGCGAGATGCTCGATATCCAGCTGGTCGCGGAAGACGCCAGCTCCCGCGAGCGTTTATTCTCAATGCTCGGCAGCGAGGATGGTCGGCTGGAACCCTACATCCGCCTGTGGCGCGAGGGACAGCTGCTTTCCGGTAGCGATAGCGACATCAAAGAGGCCTATCTGCTCACCATGTCGATGTGGCATGAAGAGACGGTCAGGATAATACGCCGCGGTTGTGACAGCGGCGAATTCCACCCCGTGGATAGCGCGGAGAATATCGCCTGGCGCTTAATTGCCCTGGTCTGCGGGCTGGACGGGATTTATGCGCTGGGAATGGAGGCTATCGACGACAGCGCATTTACACAATACATCAATCATTACATAACGTTAGAGCTGATGCCCCGCTAAAGCCTTTGCGCCGCCAACAGCACGGCAGTTTGCATCACATTTCAGGTATAAGGCACAAACTGGCATCCTGTTCAGCAGACAAATCAGCCTCCGCGCCAGGGGCTGATGCGTTTAAAAACAGGCGCTAAAGAAGGGGTAAAGCTGTAGTCGCTGCCGGCAATGGCTTATACTCTTTTCGTGTTTCAGACCTGCGCCTGAAGCCTCTGACTCAGCCGGATGATACGTTTGCGAGGGAACCATGGGTAAATATGTCATTTTTATCAGCAGCCGTGGCGGGAAAGCCGTACCAAAAGACCAGGTGACATCCTCTTTGATTAAAGAGATTAAACGACAGGGTTTCAGAAAACATCACCTTGATGTAGACGCTGAAAATGAAGCAGATGCCGTTAAAGCGTTAAATCAATTTAATGACGATTACCTGACGGAGGTCAAGGAGTACAGCGCAAGCACTATATTTATCTGCCTGTGCGCGATGGTTATTTTCATCGTTTTTCTCTTTTCAAATAGCTAGCGAATTTACGCCGCCAGGCTCACAAACACCGGTTCACAGACCGGCTTTCAGCGCCAACCAGAATCATCCGTCGGCGGTACAGGCGGCGCAAAACAGGCGATAATCGTGTGCAGCAGCAGTTTCGCCGGCGCGGAAAGCAGATTTTCATCACCGTATAACCCGACGCCAATATCACCCGCCGCGGGTAATTTCGCGCCATGAACGACCTGTAGCGAAGCGGGCATGCCCATTGTGGGCCGTAGCGCCACCCCCAGTCCTGCCGATGCGGCGGCCCAGATACCGTTCAGGCTGCGGCTGGTAACGGCAATACGCCAGGGGATACTGGCTTTGTCCAACGCCCTGGTGGCGGCGGTGCGCATGACGCACGGCGCTTCGAAGGCCAGCAGCGGCAGCGGCTGGTTTCTGTCGAGGCAGCCGGAGAGATCGAACTCCGTCGCCGCGATCCATTGCAGCGGCAGTCTTCCCAACAGATGATCAAAAGCCGGTTCGTCTGGCCCTTCCCAGCTCAGGGCCAGATCAAGTTCCTAGCGCATCATCGCCTCGCGCAGCGGCGCATTTCGCGTGACGGTAACCGCGATCTCAACCGCGGGACAGGCCCGGGCAAACTGCCCGAGGACCGCCGGCAGTAGCACCTCGCCAAAATCTTCCTGCAGTCCAAGACGCACCTCGCCGCTTACCCTTCTGGCCTGGAGCGCAGTCCAGGCTTCGTCATTCAGGCTCAGCATGCGCCGCGCGTAGCTCAGCATGATCTCCCCTTCTGCCGTCAACGCCAGATGACGCCCGGCTTTTTGTACCAGCGCCGTACCGGTCTGCTGCTCAAGCTTTTTAAGCTGAGCGCTGATAGCCGATGTGGAACGCCCGAGGCGTTCGGCAGCCAACGCAAAACTGCCGAGTTCCATCCCGGTCACGAAAGCGCGCAGCGCGTCGGCATCAAAGGTCAGAGGTCGTCTGCTCATCATTAACCATCCCGTTTTTCAGGATTATTAGTCATAAATTATATGATTATCGAAACCATCATAACCGGATATCGTCTCCCTGACATCCCACCTATGAGGTTGAAAATGGACAAAGTTAATCTGACACGAGAAAACCTGGCGGCGCTGGCGCCAAAGCTGGCATCACTGAGTGAAGAGGTCCTGTTTGGCGATATCTGGCAGCGCCCGGCGCTGTCGCCGCGCGACAGAAGCCTCATCACTCTCAGCGCGCTGGTCGCGATGTATCGCCCGGAACAGCTTGCCTGGCACCTGAAATTTGCCCGCGCTAACGGCGTAACGGAGAGCGAAATCACCGAGCTTTTTACCCATCTGTCGTTTTACGCCGGATGGCCTGCGGCGGTGTCGGCACTGAATGTGTTTAGCCAGCCCGATACCGAATGAGGAGACATTTATGCCGGTAACCCACATCGCCATATCTGAGGCGCGCTTCGGGCAATGGCACGCTCAAATCTCCATCGACTTGCAGCAGGCGCTTGTCGACCATTTTTCGGTCCCGCCTGGCGACTGTTTTCAGCTTTTTGACTGCTACAGCCCGCGACAGCGCGTGTTTGACCCTGACTACCTCTGCGGCGCAGAGGGCGGGCGCAGCGACGATTATCTGCTGTTTCAGATAACGGCCGGTAAAGCGCGCAGCCCTCATCAGAAACAGGTTTTTTATCAACATTTAGTCGCCAGACTTGAACAGTCGTTGGGGATCAGCCCGCACAACATCATGGTGGTCATCGCATTTACCGCGCCGGAGGACTGGTCATTCGGCTGCGGGAAAATGTTCGGCTTAACGGATATTCCGCCGCCGCTGTGAGCAATGTGCGGATAACGGAGGCTGAGTTCAGCGAGGGGCCGGAGACAGGCTTTCGCCCCCTCGTCCTGGCAATGACTGACTACTTCCCCGCCTCCGGATGGGTATCAAACGCCGCCATGACCGCTGCAAGCTCGGCTTCGGTAAAGCCATATTTGGTATCATCGACGCCAAGACCGAAGCGGGTTTGCAGCGCTTCATACAGCGCCGGAACATCCGGTAAATCAACCTTCTCGACCACATGGGCGTTATCCCAATGGGTGAAGTGGAAATTGGTTAACGTCATTTTTCCGCCGTCCGGCAGGTGACGGCACATCAGCAGATGGTGGCGGAAATGCGACTGCGGCCAGTGCGCCGACCAGAAATTCCCCATCACATAGTCAGCGGCATACTGGTGCCCGAGGTCGAAAAGGTACATCGACTGCCAGTGGCCGTGATGGCTGTACTGCAACGTCCATTCATCGCCTTCACAAATCAGCCGGTAGACGCCGTGCGGAGTTGACTGTTCCACATCCGCCAGCAGGCGGATGGGCGCGGTCAGGGTCTGGCCGCCGAAGCCGACATCGGCAATCCAGCGCTCGCCTTCAACCTCGACCAGCAGCAGGCGATGGGTTCGCGGCGGCATCTGCGGCGGATTCGCCAGCACCACGCGGCCCAGCAGGCTGCGGACATCAAAACCCAGCTCGCGCAGCGCCCGCTCCAGCAGCCCGTTTTGCTCAAAGCAGTAACCACCGCGACGGCCATGAATCAGCTTCTCTTCCAGCGTCCGATCGTCGAGATGGATCTCTCTGGGCAGCAGCACATCCAGATTTTCAAACGGGATCGCGCCATTGTGGTGAATATGCAGTTCGCGCAGGGTGTTAAGCGATACCTCAGGGGTTCCCGTCCAGCCCAGACGAGAAAAATAAGCGCTTAAAAATTGACTCATCAATGCCTCCAGCAATCGGTGTCCGACATTTATAGCCTATTTTTCCCGTCTGACTGCATATTTTGTGCGTTCACCGTTGACCGCGCGTGCCGCGCTGCATCAAGGCCAGCGCGCCGAGCATCAACACCAGACCGGTCAACAGCGTCAGCGAGGCCATCGCCATACCCTCGCCTATCGACCCCTGCTCAAACTGACGCCAGATAAATACCGCCACGGTTTGCGTCCCCGCCGGAGCCAGCAGCAGCGACGTCACCAGCTCGCGTGAAGCGATGGCAAACACCATCAGCATCGCCGCCAGCAGCGCCGGAAAGACCAGCGGCAGCACAATCAGACGCAGCGCCTGCAGCGGCGACGCGCCGTGCACTCGCGCCGCCGGTTCGAGATTCGTGCCCAGCTGACGCAGGGCGCTGCCAACATAGCGCACCGGCCACGGCAGCAACAGGCAACAATAAGACAGCAGCAGCATCCATCCGCTGTTATAGGGCGAAACCGGCCAGAACGGCTGGTTCCACAGCAGAATCAGCCCGACGCCGACGACCACGCCCGGCAGCGCCGCCGGCACCAGCGACAGCGCATCGACGATCCCGCGGCCTTTGATTTTCTGCACCAGCACCAGCCACGCGACGACCAGCCCCAACAGACCGACGATCAGCGCCGAGGCCAGCGCCAGAGAAAGGCTGGTGCCCAGCGCCGACAGCGCATCCCCCTGCCGGGCAAACAGCGCGGCAAAATGGCGGAAGGTAAAATTATCGGCATGAATGCCGCCTGATAAGGTGCCCATCAGGCCGGTCAGAACCATCGCCGCCCCCGGCAGCACCACCGCGACGCCTCCGATGCCCAGCATCAGCAGAACCGCGGGCAACGCCAGCCACCCCAGCTCCGCCCCACAATTTTCTCCCGGCTTGCCGGTCACGCTGGTAATCTCTTTATCCCCCACCAACCGCTTTTGCAGCCACCAGGCCAGCAGCGCCACCGCAATCAGCAGCAGCGACAGCAACGACGCGCCGGGCAGATCGATGGGCCAGTCGGCCAGCTTTTTCTCGATACCGACGGTCAGCATCACCAGCCCGGCCCGCGTGCCCAGCGCCGCCGGGACGCCAAACTCCTCAATCGCCAGGGTAAACGCCAGCAGCATCCCTGCCGCCAGCGCCGGGGAAAGCATCGGCAGCGTAATATGCCAGAAGGCCCGCCAGGCGCTGGCGCCGTGAACGCGCGCGACGATCGCCAGCCGCTGGCCGCTCGCCAGCAGGCTGCGGGAGACGGCAAAATAGACCACCGGGAAAATATTAAAGGTCATCACCAGCACGATGCCGCTGCGGCTGAACAACAGATCGTTCAGATCCCAGCCGGTTAGCTGTTGCAGATAACCGTTGCTTTGCAGCACCAGCATCCACGACAGCGCCGCGATATAGGGCGGCGTGAGAAACGGGATCAGGAACAGCAGGTCCCACAGGCGCGGCAGCGGAACATTAAACAGACCGCGCAGCACCCCCAGCGGCAGGCCGATAACCACACTCATCAGCGCCACGCCGCCGGCGACCCACAGGGTGCCGCCGAGCATCGGCAGGAGCTGAGGATCGGCTAACAGCGTCGGTACGCCGGTCAACGCTTCGCTCAGGGAACCGGCGCTAAAATGGGGGAAAATCGCCTGTAACACGATGAATAAAAGCGGTAACGCCACCAGCACCAGCAGCACCGTCAGGGTGACGCCGGAAATCAGTTTCTGTTTCACGGTATTTTCCTGGATACGATCTTACCCGGCTCGCGCTGCGCTTAGCCGGGCTACAGGTTCACAGCCATCTGCGGTCCAGTAGCCCGGACAGGCGCGCCAGCGCCGCCTCCGGGTAATGTGCCCGAGCAAACTTTCGCAACCCGGGAAAAGTTGGTTTACTGGGCGAAAAGCGTATTAAAGCGGGAAAGCACCGCGCTGCGTTCGCTCTTGCCATCGCTGGTGGTCGGCAGGATTTTCAGTTCTTTGAGCAGCGGGCGTTTGGCCGGAATGTCGCTACGCGCAGGCATCAGCCACGCCCCGGCGACCAGCGCCTGGCCCTCCGGCGACAGCACGTAGTCCACGAAGGCTTTGGCATCGTCAGCATGCGCCGTGGTTTTGAGGATCATCATCGGTCGCGGGGCAATCACCGTGCCGCTGGCGGGGAAAATCACCTTCAGGGATTCACCCTGGTCGATATTGCCGTAAGAGACATAGTCCACCGCGCCAAACACCGCCGCTTTCGCCCCCTGCATCACCGGCGTCACCGCCTGCGCATTCGGCCCGCTGACCACCATGCCGTTCTTTTTCAGATCGTCGAACAGTGCCCAGGCCTTGTCGCCCATGCCATTTTGCAACCCGATCAGCAAATCCAGCGATGCGCCGGAGAGCGCCGGATCTGGCGTGGTGACCTTATCTTTAAACGCCGTTTCGGTCAGGTCGCGCCACTCTTTCGGCTCCGGGGTGCCACTTTTGCTGTTCCAGACGATCCCCAGTGCCGATATCCCCTGCGCCACATAATCCGCCGATTTCAGGTTCGCCGGGACCTTATCGGCATTAGCGCTTTGATACGGCAGCAGCCAGCCGCGTTGATGCAAATCTTCCGCGGTATCCCAGGAGGCGGAGATCAGCACATCCGCCTGCGGGTTGGCCTGCTCCGCATCAAGACGAGCCATTACTTTGCCGGTCGTGGCCTGGAAAATATTGACCTTCACCCCGGTTTTCTTCTCATAGCCGCTGGCGAGACTTTTCGCCAGCGAACCCGGTCCAGCGGTATATACGGTCAGCGCGTGGGCGCTGGACATCATGGTGGCAGACAACAACATCGCGAGCACAGCTCCTTTCTTAACGGTCATAACGGTTTTCATGCGAGTTCCCCGGAGGATGAAGTGATGGTACGAACGGCGGCAATAGTGCCGGCAGATAAATGAACAATTCGGTCGGCCAGCAGTTCGGCTTCGCGGCGGTCGTGAGTCACATACACCGCGGTGATCCCCAGCTGGCGCAGCAGACGGCTCATCTCCACGCACAGCGATTCGCGCAGTTCGCTATCGAGGTTGGAGAGCGGTTCGTCAAATAGCAGCACGCGAGGTTCAGCGACGATGGCGCGAGCCAGCGCCACGCGCTGCTGCTGGCCGCCGGAAAGGCCGGAGGGTTTACGATCGGCAAAGCCGCTCAGACCAACCATCGCCAGCGCGTCATTCACCCGCTGCTGTCGGGCATCGCGCGCTACGCCGCGCATACGCAGAGGAAAGGCGACATTCTGCGCCGCCGTCATATGCGGCCACAGGGCGTAATCCTGAAAAACCATGCCGATATCACGCTGCTCCGGCGGCATGCCCCAGCCGGGTTTCGCCACCAGACGATCGCCAAAGCGTATTTCGCCGCCAGCCGGGACGCTGAGCCCCGCCAGCAGGCGCAGCAGGGTGCTTTTGCCGCAGCCAGACGGCCCCAGCAGCGCCACGATGCTGCCAGCATCGATATGCAGGTCTATCTGATTCAGAACGGTATGAGTGCCGAAGGCGAACGAAACGCCGTCGAGTTTGATGCCGGTAAGCGCGCGCATTATCGCCCTCCCTGCCGGGAAAGCGTTGCTCCGCCCGCCGTCAACAGCCGACGGGCCGCACTCACCTGTGATAAAGACAGGAGAGCTAACATATTGTTATCCTCTTTGGGATTTAGTGGTGCCGACTATAGGGAGCCTGTATGACGTATTGATTACATTTTCATTGCGGATTAACGTGTTGTCTGGCACCAGACCCATTTACCAAGGAACGCTTATGAGCCGTTTTCGCCATGTGGAACTCCAGTACGCCAGCCGCCTGCTCAATCATGGGCCGACCATTCTGATAACCAGCTACGATGCCGCTTCGCAGCGCCGTAACGTCATGGCCGCCGCATGGTCGATGCCGGTCGAGTTTGCGCCGCCCCGGCTCGCCATCGTGGTGGATAAGAGCGCCTGGACACGGGAAATCATTGAGCGCAACGGCACTTTCGGCATCGTCGTACCCGGTGTCGAGGCCGCCAGCTGGACCTACGCGGTCGGCAGCATCAGCGGACGCGATGAGGATAAATTTAACGCTTACGGCATTCCCGTCGTGCAGGGGCCGGAGCTGGGACTACCGCTGATTGAAGAGAAGTGCCTGGCGTGGATGGAGTGCCGACTGTTGCCGCCAACGGCAGCTCAGGAGCAGTACGATACGCTGTTTGGCGAGGTGGTTTCCGCCGCCGCCGATGAGCGCGTTTTCGTTACCGGGCGCTGGCAGTTCGACGACGATAAGCTCAATACGCTGCATCATCTCGGCACCGGCAACTTTGTCGCCAGCGGCCGCCACGTGCGCGCCAATACTCTGGAAGAGTAAAGCCCGCAAGCCGGTAGCGGCAGGATTTCACGGCCTGCCCGGATGGCTGACTGCACAGTGCGTTTCAGGAAAATAGCCCGGCGGCGCTTCGCTGGCGCGGGCCTACGCGATCGGCGCATAACATCAACGCCCTCACCCGTCAGGACCATCGCGCAAGCAAATCCGCAGCCACCGCTAGCCCGACCGGTAGGCCGGGTAAGGCGTCAGCCGCCACCCGGCAAAATACCGGTACGCCGTCCAGGCCAGCACAAGGGCCCATCACTCATTACGCAAGCAAATCCGCAACCACCGCTAGCCCAACCGGTAGGCCGGGTAAGGCGTCAGCCGCCACCCGGCAATTTTGGCATTCGCGAATGGGCCTGGCTGGCGCTGCGCCCGCATCTGGCGCACGATTTGGATCTCACTGTTGCCCTGCTCCCCCCTGGACCTCTTGCGCTTCGGAAAATATTCGCCGTTTCGCCTGCGAGTCTCTGCGTCCGCGCGGCGTCTGGTGCGCGCATATCGGCGAGCTGAAACTGGCAATCCTTTCCCCCCTGCGCGCAGACCCGTCGAAATATGTCCAGGATTCCGTAGCCAACTGGCTGAATGACGCGGGTAAAGAGAATCGGCAGCGGGTACAATCGCTATACGCGCAATGGCTGGCAGACACCTCTGCACCCGCCATCTTGCGTATTTGCCAGCGCGCGAGGCGAAATTTAATCTGAGGAGCGACGCTGGCGACCAGCCTCATTCTTTGGACATATACCGTATAGCCGCACCATCGACACGGCAAGGAACTCACTATGAGCGTACCGCAAACCCAGGCGCAACTTCTGCAAGCCATCAATAAAAACTACGATAAATTAGCCGGTTATCTGGCGCATATTCCCCCGGAGATCGCGGAGCAAAAGACCCTCCCCGGTCATGTCCAGGGAAGCGAAATGAGCGTTCGCGATCTGGTCTGTTACCTTCTGGGATGGCAGGATCTGGTGCTCAAATGGCTGGCTCACGACGAAGCGCAGCAACCCATCGACTTCCCGGAAACCGGTTTTCAGTGGAACCAGCTTGGGCTGCTGGCGCAAAAGTTCTACCTCGATTACCCCTCGCAGGACTACCCCACTCTGCTCGTCTCTTTGCATCAGGCTAAACGGCAGATTATCGCCCACATCGAGGCGCGGAATGATGACACGCTTTATGGCCGACCGTGGTACGGGAAATGGACGCTGGGGCGGATGATTTCACTTAACACCTCGTCGCCTTATGCCAACGCCAGCGCGCGCCTGCGCAAGTGGGCGAAACAACAGCATGTCGCCTTGAAATAATGGCCTCCTCAGCACCGCCAACCACGCCGGTCTTCGCCGGGGAAAACGGGCCGGAGATTGCCCGGGAAGTGATAACCGCCATTTGATAAGCACAGGCGGCCGACTGAAGGCAGGGAGCCCGGAGCGGTGCAAGCGCACCACCCCGGGGGGCGCGACTACATGCTGTAACCTGGCTTCTTAATCAACTGCGCCATCTGCGGGGCGATTTCGCTGTCCCAGACTTTTTGCCAGTCGCTTTGCTCAACCAGAGTGAGGGCGACGCTCACCGCCCCGTCTTTACTGTTCAGATGGCGGATCAACACCTCGGTGATGTCGGCGGCCAGAGCGCTTTTTTGTTCATCGCTCAGTTCGCGGGGGAAACATTTAATATCAACATGCGGCATAGCAGGCTCCTTATTGTGAGATCGATAAACTAGCATAGCGGTAGCCAGTCGGTTGGCCTTTTGTGCTTTAAATCAACTCGTTGTCACGCAGTACCCGCTGCAGCTCCGGGCGCTGGCAGACCTTGTCAGCCACGGCGATAAACTTCGGCGTATGTTCGGCAAACCACTCCCGCCGCGGGCCCCAGCGGCACATCGTCGCGATATAACAATCCAGCAGGGTTATCTCCGCCCCCAGCGCATAAGGCGCCGCCGCCAGCTGCTGCTCCAGCCACAGATACAGCGATTGACGATAGCGGATGCAGTTTTCCCGCAGCTGTTCCGCCGCGTCGGCGGCCCAGCGCTGCGGATAATCGGCATAGGTAAAGGTGGGATAAACATTGGCCACCAGCCAGATCAACAGACGCTGAAACTGATGGCGCTGCGCTGTGCCCGGCGCAGGCGCCAGATCCGGACGGCTATCGAGGATCATCAGGGCGATAGCGGCGGATTCGGTCATCACGCTGCCGTCCGCCAGTCGTAAAGTGGGAACCTGACACAACGGGTTTATCTGCATCAGACTGTCGCGCTGCGGGCCAGGCTGGTCGAAACCCGCCACGTCGACGAAATGGTAAGGAATATTGGCCAGGGTCAGCATCAGCTCGCTAATCGCCGATCCCCAGCCGGGAACGCCATAGACGGTAATCATCATCTGCCTCCACGATAAAGCTTAAGTTTAGGCAGAAAACCGGGGTGACAGGCAGGAGGTATCGGGCAGCAGTACGGCGCAAGATGCTACAGAACAGGCGTTATCCGCGATGATCTTTGACCGGTAGCACTACGTTTAGCGTAGCGACGCCCTGCTTTTCAATACCTCATACCTTACCGTTTATCCGCAGAATACTCGCGGCGTTGCAAGCATTATTCATGGCTGACGATTGAGAAAGGGTGAAAATGTCTTCCAGAATTTTTTGGCACACTGAATGTCATATAAGCTGTTAACCACGGCACTGACAATCAGAATAAACATCGCCAGGTAAACAAGAAATAAAACGACAAAGCAGGCTACCGCGGCCGCGCCTGACATTTCGGCTACTACATCGGGCACCGACATAAAGAATCCGTATATGATAGCGGCAATCATCAGCCCGCCGAAAATAACTATCTCCCGGCGCGCCTTTTTCCTTTTACTGGACGTTTGCGTCACGCCTGAATCCGTAACATTCAGCAGCCTCGACATCCGAAGAAAGCTATTCAGGGTTGGCTCATTGAAATCGATATTGTTGCTGGCAATATACTCAAGAATTTTATGACTGATGGTCACCGGATATCTTATGCCGATACCTTCATATAACGCCTTGATAGCCAGTAAATCAAACGGGGTAAGATCGTTTTTATTTTTCAATTGATTAATACGGCGAAACGTTGCCAGGCGCTTTTCCACATTCACTTTATCAAACTGACTGTCACGATGAAGCTTCCTGCCTTCTCCCCAGCGATTATAAACAGCACGAATAAATGCGACAACAGCAGGAAACACCACGCCCGATAAGGGTATAATAACTTCTGATAATATATTCACTTCAATCCCTTGATGATTATTGATGTAAAGAGATGGTCCCAGCAGAACTACGAAGTGAAAATATTAATCATACGAAAAACCTACGAGTTTTGATAAAAATCAAAATTATCATCATATTAATCTTTGGAATTAAAAACCGGCGAGCTGAAAATCAGGGGGTGTTTATCATATTAAATACGTTGTCGAAAGCTAAATCAGCCACACAACGCATAAAGTGGCATTGGCATCATCTTTGCCGATTGGTGAACAACGCGATGAAAGCCGATATCAATAATCGCGGCGCCTTCGCCATAGCCTTCTGCCCAGTCAACTAACAACATCGCCGCCTGATGTCATATCGCTGGCGAAGATTCGCCCCCGCTGTTTCGCCCTGTACTCCGGCGAAACAGCGTTTTTTTAGTAGGTAATCCCCGGCGGATTCACCTGCGATTGTGCCACCGCCTCTCCCTGTTCGCCCCAGCGCTCCAGCACCTGCTGGTACTCCCCGCGCGCAATCGCGCCATTGAGCGCCGCCTGCAGCGCATACACCAGCCCGCTGCCCTTTTTGGTGGTGGTGGCGACCCACGCTTTTTTCGGCCCCAGCCCGACCACTTTGGTTGTCCCGCTCAGCGCCGCTTTATACGCTGCCGCAGACTGCGGGCCAAAAAAGACGTCGGCGCGTCCTGACTGGATATACAGGTTGCCGGAGGCGTCATCGGTCAAATAGATCGGCAACGCCGGTTGCCGCCCCGCCGCGTTGTTTTCCTCGTTCCAGCCCAGCAAAATACGCTCCTGATTCGTGCCGGATCCCACGATCACCTTACGCCCGGCCAGATCCGCCGCGCCGCTGATTTTCTCGATGGCGCTGGTGGATTTAACGGAAAATGCCAGCGAATCGACGCGATAGGTGGCGAAATCGAATTTCTCTTTGCGCTGTTCGGTGACGGCAATATTGACCAGCGCCACGTCATAGCGCCCGGAGGTGATCCCCAGCGGCCAGTCTTCCCATGCCGTCGGCACCAGCCGGAGCTTCAGCCCTAAACTGCCCGCCAGCAGACGGGCAATATCCGGGTCGCTACCGATGCGCGTCCGGTTGTCGCTGGCCAGCAGCGCCAGCGGCGGTGAGTTAAGCGCAGAAATCGCCACCGTCAGCGTACCGGGCTCGACAAAACGATAGCCGGGCGGGATCCTGGCGATCGCCGCGTTGTCAACCGTTACCGGCAGCGGCTGTTCATTCGCCCGGAGATCAATTTTCGCCTGCGCCTGCGCAGAGAGGGCGCCCAGCGCCATAACAACTAACCATTTTCTCATGCCAGCACCTTTGATAAAAATTGCCGCGTACGCTGATGCTGCGGATGATTAAGCACCGCGTCGCTGCTGCCCTGCTCAATAATTTTCCCCTCGACCATAAACACCACCTGATCGGCCACTTCGCGGGCAAAACCAATCTCATGCGTCACCACCACCAGCGTAGTGCCGGAGCGGGCCAGCTTTTTAATCACATCGAGCACTTCGCCCACCAGTTCCGGGTCCAGCGCCGATGTGGGTTCATCAAACAACAGCACTCGCGGCTTGAGGGCCAGCGCCCTGGCGATAGCAATACGCTGCTGCTGGCCGCCGGAGAGATGGCGCGACCAGGCATCGGCTTTGTGGCGCAGCCCCACCACTTCCAGGAGTTCGTAAGCGTTGGCGATGGCCTCTTTGCGGCTCGTCTGCCGGTGGGCAATCGGCGCTTCAATCAGGTTTTCCAGCACCGTCAGATGCGGGAACAGATTGAAGTTCTGAAAGACATAGCCCACGTTAACGCGCTGACGCAGAATCTCCCTCTCCTTCAGCTCATAGAGCTTATCGCCCTGACGTCGATAGCCGATGTAGTCGCCATCAATCTGAATAAACCCTTCATCTACCCGTTCCAGATGGTTTATGGCGCGCAGCAGGGTTGATTTCCCCGAACCGGACGGCCCGAGGATCACCGTCACCGTGCCGGGAGGGATCTCCAGAGAGACATCATCCAGCGCTGTATGGCGGCCAAAATACTTGCTGACGCCGGTAATCGAGATATGGCCGTTACGAGAGTTGGGCATGAATGGTCTCCTGCGATTTCTGCGGTTGACGAGAGGATTCATCGGCGCGCGCGCGGCGCGGCGAGTTGACCGCCGAACGGCGTTCGCTGCGTGCCAGGGCGCGTTCCACCAGATATTGAATCAGCGACAGGACGCTGGTGATCGCCAGATACCAGACGGCCCCGACCATCAACAGCGGGATCACCTCCTGGGTCCGGTTGTAAATCATCTGGATGGTGTAAAACAGCTCGGGCATCGCCAGCACATAAACCATCGCGGTCCCTTTGGCGAGGCTGATAATTTCATTGAAACCCGCAGGCAAAATCGTGCGCAGCGCCTGAGGCAGAATAATACGCAGCGTACGCCGCCACGCCGGCAGCCCCAGCGCAGCGGCAGCCTCATACTGACCGTGGTCGACGCCGAGGAAGCCGCCGCGAATGATCTCCGCGGTATAGGCGCTCTGCACCAGCGTCAGCCCCACGACCGCCGTGGAAAACTGCCCCAGCACGTTGATGGTCTGATAATTACCCCAGCTGATCCCGGTAAACGGAATACCGAGCGACAGCGTGTCGTAGAGATAGGAGAAGTTGTAGAGGATGATCAGCACCACAATCAGCGGCAGCGAGCGGAACAGCCAGATATAGCCCCAGGCCAGGCTGCTCAGCAGCCATGAAGACGAGAGCCTGGCCAGCGCCAGCAGACCGCCGAGTATCACGCTCAGTACGGTACCCAGCAGCGTCAGCAGCAGCGTTTGTCCCAGTCCTTCCAGGATAACCGGGGCAAAGAACCAGCGAGCGAAAACCGCCCACTCCCAACGCGGGTTAAAGGCCACCGACTGCACGACGACCGCCAACACCAGTAGCGCCGCTACCGCGCCAACGGCGCGCAGCGGATAGCGCGCCGGGACCACTTTAATCGTTTCCGTTCTGTTCATGTTCTCTCCTCAGGCGCTGTGGCTTAAAATGCTTATCGCCAGCGCTTTAGTGAAGCGCAGTCGCCCATCAAACGGCGGCTGGCTGTACTCCTCCGGGTTGCGCGCCAGGTCAAACTGCGCATCGTAGCCCTGGCTCAGATAGAGCCTGACCGCTTCCGGCTGGCGAAAGCCGGTCGTCAGGTAGATATGGCTGTAGCCTGCCAGCACCGCCCGCCGCTCCAGTTCCTGGACCACCTTCGCCGCCAGCCCCTGCTGGCGCAGGGCCGGATGGGTCCAGATACGTTTGATTTCCGCCGTGCGGCTATCCTTGGGCTTATAGGCGCCGGTGGCGATAATCTCGCCGTCACGTTCAAGGACGATAAACAGCCCCTGCGGCGGCAGATACCACTCGGTCAGCTCGACCTCCGCATCGCGAGAAAAATAGTCGCCATAGCGCGACGCGTATTCGGCGAACAGGCCGTGAATAATTGGCTGGAGTTCCGGCGCTTCAGGTGAGATATCGCGGAATGCTGCGCTCATATTGCCTCCTGTTAATCGCCGAGCCCGGCCGGGTTAATTTCAGATTGCGGGATGCTCTCCACGCTTTCCCCCCAGCGGGTAAGCACTTTGGCATAGTCGCCATTCTGAATGGTGCCGTTCAACGCGGTCTGCACAGCCTCAACCAACCCGCTGCCTTTTTTCAGCGTGACCGCAATGTGCGCCGCTTTCGGCCAGCCGCCATCCACGCTGCCCACCAGTTTGGTCTTCCCGGTCAGCGCGGCCTTCCAGGCGCCGATCACGTTCGGGCCAAAAAAGGCGTCGGCGCGACCGGACTGAATGGCCAGCGTCTGGGCGGCATCATCTTTGGTGTAGACCGGCGTAAAGGGCTTCAGCCCCTTTTTCAGGTTTTCCGCATTCCACGCCAGCAGAATGGCTTCCTGGTTGGTGCCGGAGCCGACGATAATCCGCAGCCCGGCAATCTCTTGCGCCTGGTCAATTTTATTCAGCGGGCTGGTACTCTTGACGTAGAAACCCAGCGAGTCCTTACGATAGGTGGCGAAGTCGAACTTCTCTTTGCGCTCTTTGGTGACGGTAATATTGCTGATCGCGGCATCATATTTGCCGGAGGAGACGCCCAGCGGCCAGTCCTCCCAGGAGGTCGGTACGACGTTCAGCTCCAGTCCCAGACTGTCGGCGACCAGGCGGGCGATATCGACTTCGCTGCCAAGCAAGGTCTTGTTATCGTCCGAGAACACGGTCAGCGGCGGCGAGTTCAGTGCCGCGACCGCCACGGTAAATTTCCCCGGCACCGCAAAGTGATAATTGGCCGGCAACCGGGCGATAGCCTGCGGATTTTTTGCCGTGTGCACCGGCGCTTTATTGGCCTCCACGCTCACGCCGGTCCCGTTGATATTGACGTCCTGCGCCCATAATGGCGCGCTGAAACCCAGCGCAAAGGCCAGTAAAAGTGACTTTTTCTGCATAGCAAACGTTCTCTGTTGTTATTGTTGTTGGAATTGATTAACCGGCAACGTCAGCCCCAGGCTTTCACGCAGCGTCGTTCCCGGATACTCCCGGCGGAACAGCCCGCGCGCTTGCAAAAGCGGCACCACCCGATCGACAAAGCGCGGGAAGGTATCCGGTGTGCCGCCCTGAATGATAAAACCGTCGGCCCCCCGCTGTTCGAACCACTGCTGCAAGCCATCGGCAACCTCCTGCGGCGTACCGGCGAACAGCGGGCGCGGACTGGCGGCTTCCAGCGCGACCTGACGCAGGGTCAGACCGCGTTCGCGGGCGTTGCGCTTAATTTCATCGGTGGTACTGCGGAAGCTGTTTTTCCCCAGATCGCCGATATCGGGGAACGGTTCATCCAGCGGGTACTGCGCAAAGTCGTGGTGTTCGAAATAACGCCCGAGATAGTTGAGGGCATCCTCAATCGATACCAGCGCGGCGGTGGTCTGGTATTGCTGTTCGACATCGTCGGCATCGTCACCGACAATCACGCTGACGCCCTGGAAAATATGTAATTGGTTATCCTGACGACCACAGGCCGCCAGCTGATTTTTCACATCGCGATAAAACGCCTGCGCTTCCGCCAGCGATGCCTGGTGGGTAAAAATGGCATCGGCATGGCGGGCCGCCAGTTTTTTGCCGTCATCGGAGGCCCCGGCCTGAAAAATAATCGGCCGCCCCTGCGGCGTGCGGGAAATATTCAGCGGGCCGGCAACCTGGAAAAAATCACCGCGATGGTCGAGGGTGTGCAGCTTATTTTTATCGAAGAACTGTCCGCTGGCTTTATTACGGACAAAGGCATCCTCCTCCCAGGAATCCCATAAGCCTTTCACCACCTGTAAATATTCATCGGCAATGCGGTAGCGCAGCGCGTGGTCGGGATGCTGCGCGCGCGAAAAGTTCTTTGCCGAACCTTCCAGCGGTGAGGTCACCACGTTCCAGCCCGCGCGTCCCTGGCTCAGATGGTCAAGGCTGGCAAACTGCCTCGCGGTGGTGAAAGGCTCGCTGTAGGAGGTGGATAAGGTGCCCACCAGCCCGAGATTGCGGGTGACCGCCGCCAGCGTCGAGAGCACGGTCAGCGGTTCAAAACGGTTTAAAAAATGCGGGATAGATTTCTTATTAATATATAAACCATCGGCGACAAATAAAAAGTCCAGCTTGCCCTCTTCGGCTTTTAAGGCCGTCTGTTTAACGAACTCAAAATTAATACTGGCATCCGCCTGGGCGGCCGGATGACGCCAGGCGGACATATTTCCCGATGCGCCGTGTAATATTGTGCCCAGACGCAATTGTCGTTTTTCAGACATAGCAACCCCTTTCCTTGTCGAAAATGAAAACAGAAACCCGAACGCTCAGGCGTCAGATCTGGCGTAAAGCCTGCTCAGCCAGCGCCGCAAAATAGCGGGCCGCCGGGGCGATTAAGCTGTCGTCCGGATTGTAGGCCGGGTGGTGAAGGCCAAATTCGCTGGCGCTGCCGATACTGACAAACGCGCCGGGAATATGCTGTAGATAGACGGCGAAATCCTCGCCGCCCATATGCAGATCCGCATGCCGGGTACGGTAGCCGGAGTGGGCGGCAACATCGCCGGCAAATGTCGCCCAGCGCGAGTCATTGACCAACGCCGTCGGTCCGGCGTACCAGAACACATCAATCTGGGCACCAAAAGCACTGGCAAAACCGGCGGCAATGTCGCTGACCCGCGCCTTGACCCGCTGCTGCACCTCGCTGCTGTGGGTACGCAAGGTCCCTTCCAGCTCCACGCTTTCCGGCAGTACGTTCCAGGTATTGCCGCCCTGAATCCGCGTTACGCTCAGGACCACCGAATCGAGGGTATTCACCTCGCGGCTGGCCACGCTCTGCAGGACGGTGACCAGTTGACTGGCCAGCAAAATCGCATCTTTGCCTTCGTGCGGCCGGGCGGCATGCGCCCCTTTGCCGGTGACCTTAAAGACGAAGCGATCGACGTTGGCGTAAAACGCCCCGCCGCGGGTAGCAAACTCGCCCACCGGCAGGCCGGGTTCATTATGCATACCGAAGATAGCCGCGACCCCCTCCAGCGCCCCGGCGCGAATCAGGGTTTTCGCCCCGCCAAAATTCTCTTCCGCCGGCTGGAACAGAATCCGTACCCGTCCAGGGAGCGTCGCTTCGCGTTCTTTGAGCAGCAGCGCCGCCCCCAGCATCACGCTGGTGTGAATATCATGGCCGCAGGCGTGCATCACCCCTTCGTATTGCGAGCGATACGGCAGGCCGGTAGTCTCGGCAATCGGCAGCGCATCGATATCCGCGCGCAGGGCGATAATCTTCTCGCCGCTGCCCACTTCGACGACCAGCCCGGTTGTCAGCTCATAGGGCAGCACCCGCAGGCCGCCGCTTTCAAGCCAGTCGCGAATGCGCGCCGTCGTCGCCACCTCCTGCAACGAGAGTTCCGGATATTGATGCAGCTCGCGCCGCCAGCTAATCAGCTGTTGTTCAAAGCTCATGGCAACACCTCCGCGCCGTGATGGGCCTGAGCCAGCAGGCGGAGTGAGTCGAGGCGCGCCTGCCCTTCGCTGACCGGCGTGTCGATGATAAATTCGTCAATATGCCAGGCAGCATGCAGGGCGTCGAGCTGCGCTTTTACCTCATCAGCGGTTCCCGCCAGCAGCGAGGCATCGCGACGGGCGATGCGCACCGGCGGACTTCCGGCCTGGCGGGCAAAGGCGGCCGCCTGCGCTTCGCTCGCCACCGTCACCCGCTGGCCGTTTTCCAGTTCAACGCCCCAGACTTCAACCTGTTGCGCCAGCTCAAGCGCCGTGGCGCGCTCTTCGGCGACGATGACCTGAATCGCGACGATGGCGTCGCGGCGACTCAGCGCCCGCCAGCGGGTTAACACCTCGCGCAGCAGCGTTTTGTCGCCGTTAAGATGGGCGGCGAAAACAAAATTCCAGTCCAGCCGGGCGGCGAGCTCAACGCTCTCCAGGCTGGCGCCGAGCAGAAATCCGTCGGCGCGGCGCGGCGGGATTGGCGTGGCGCGCAGGCTCTCTTCCCCCTCGGCATCGGTGAGCGACAGCCAGTTATCCAGCTGCGCGAGGCTGTCGGCAAATGTTCCTTTCTCCGCCGGATGAACCCCCAGTTGCAGCGCCCGCGTTGACAGCGGCAGGCCGCCCGGCGCTTTCCCGACGCCAAGATCGACACGTCCAGGCGCTATCGAGGCCAGCAGATTGAAGTTTTCCGCCACTTTGTACGGGCTGTAGTGTTGCAGCATGACGCCGCCGGATCCGACGCGAATCTGCCGGGTCTGGCCGAGGATCCAGGCGATCACCACTTCCGGCGACGGGCTGGCTAATTGATCGGTGTTGTGGTGCTCGGCAATCCAGAAGCGATGATAGCCCCAGGCTTCCGCCTGTTGCGCCAACGTTAATGTACGCGTCAGCGCCTGAGCGGCCGTTTCTCCCGCCGCCAGCGGACTTTTATCCAGGATACTGATTCGATAAGACATTTCGCAGGCTCGTATTAATTAACATACCTGCATTATTAGAATCTGCTGCGGCCACTGAGAAACAATTTATTTACATGTACTCTGCCGGAAAATAGATATACGCCGTTAACGCGCCGCCACCTGCCGCTGTAGCTGGCGGATAAAATCCTCGGTTTGCCGCGGATGGCGCAGGCGTACAAAGCGAATGTGCCGGTACGCCGGGTCAGTCATATCAGACTGATAACGCTGGCGATTATTCTTCCAGGTTTTGATGGTCCAGCCGATAATCGAGTCGCGGCTGAAGAAGGCGCGACGGAAGCTTTCACAGTTGCCGGTTCCCGGCCACAGCTCCTGACCGCGGCTGGCCCGGGAGATGGCCCGACAGACGGCCTGTCGCAGGGTTCGGGCAAAACTGTAATCCACCCACACCACCAGATCGACGTCGCGCCACTTCACCGGGCGACTGCGGTTGTAATTGCCGTCCAGCACCCAGCCAGGAGCCTCGATGGCAGCGGCCACGTCGGCGAAGAACGTCTCATCCGGCGCGCCCTGCCAGTCCGCGCGCCAGTAAAGCCTGTCCATCTCAATACAGGGAACGGACAGGATCTGCGCGAGCCGTCGCGCCAGCGTCGATTTGCCGACGCCGCTGGTACCCACTACGTTGATATTCATCGTTATCTCTCAGCCATTGCTTTGCCGGGAATCATAGCCCGAAACAGCGGGCTGGCGCTACCGGCTGGCCCGGAGAACGCGCCTGAGGGCCAGCGAGCATGCCGCAGAGTCCGGAGTAGGCTAGCCTATGTGCCGGAAGATAGCGTGCAACGGGTGCTGGCGGAAGGATGGCTCACCCGGGCCCTTGATGAGCGGACCCCCTCTTTCCCCGGTTAGCCCCTCTTTTTCTCCAGCCGCCGTCACCATACCACGACCTTCCGCCTGCTGATGGACGCCCTTCGTCGTCGAACTCATTGATATTTAAGCAAGTGCGGTCGATAAATGTTTTACGTGCGTGACTATCTCGATACGTGTAGGATGCTGCGCCATGCTCTGCTTATCTCCTACGTCAGAATGATGGGAAAGCCAGCATAACGTACTGCGACTTGGCGGTGCGAAGAACCACTCATGGACATTGACAGGAAAATGGGTACATCAATGAATACAAAGCAAAACTCGACGGCGGAGCACCATGCCGCCAGACGTCACTGGCTCAATTCTCAGGAATCGGGCTATCACAAAGCGATGGGCAACCGTCAGGTACAGATGATTGCCATCGGCGGCGCCATCGGTACCGGGCTGTTTCTCGGCGCAGGCGCGCGTTTACAGATGGCTGGCCCCGCGCTGGCGCTGGTTTATCTGGTATGCGGCCTGTTCTCATTCTTTATTTTACGCGCACTCGGCGAACTGGTTCTGCATCGGCCTTCCAGCGGCAGTTTCGTCTCCTACGCCCGCGAGTTTTTGGGTGAAAAAGCGGCCTACGTCGCCGGCTGGATGTACTTCGTCAACTGGGCGATGACCGGGATTGTCGATATCACCGCCGTGGCGCTGTATATGCACTACTGGGGCGCCTTTGGCGATGTCCCGCAGTGGGTCTTCGCGCTCGGGGCGCTGGCGATTGTCGGTACCATGAACATGATCGGCGTGAAGTGGTTCGCCGAAATGGAGTTCTGGTTCGCCCTGGTCAAAGTGCTGGCGATTGTCGCCTTCCTGGTGGTGGGGACCATTTTCCTCGGCAGCGGCAAACCGCTGGACGGCAATGCCACCGGCTTCCACCTGATTACCGATAACGGCGGCCTGTTCCCGCACGGACTGATGCCTGCGCTGGTGCTGGTACAGGGGGTGGTGTTTGCCTTTGCCTCCATCGAACTGGTCGGGACCGCAGCCGGTGAGTGTAAAGAGCCGCAGACGATGGTGCCGCGCGCCATCAACAGCGTTATCTGGCGTATCGGCCTGTTCTACGTCGGTTCCGTGCTGCTGCTGGTGCTGCTGCTGCCGTGGAATGCCTATCAGGCCGGACAGAGCCCGTTTGTGACCTTCTTCTCGAAGCTGGGCGTGCCGTATATCGGTAGCGTGATGAATATCGTGGTGCTCACCGCCGCGCTCTCCAGCCTCAACTCGGGTCTGTACTCCACCGGGCGTATTCTGCGTTCGATGTCGATGGGCGGTTCTGCACCGAAGTTTATGTCGAAGATGAGCCGTCATCACGTGCCTTATGCCGGGATTCTGGCTACGCTGGCGGTGTATATCGTCGGGGTGTTCCTGAACTATCTGGTGCCGTCGCAGGTCTTCGAAATCGTCCTCAACGTGGCTTCGCTGGGGATTATTGCATCGTGGGGCTTTATCGTGGTGTGCCAGATGCGCCTGCGTCAAGCCATCAAGGAAGGGAAAGCGGCGGATGTCAGCTTCAAGATGCCGGGTGCACCGTTCACCTCGTGGCTGACCCTGTTGTTCCTGTTCAGCGTGCTGGTGCTGATGGCCTTCGATTACCCGAACGGGACCTATACCATCGGCTCCATTCCGCTGATTGCGGTACTGCTGGTGGCCGGTTGGTTCGGCGTACGTAAGCGCGTTCATGCTATTCATAGTACTGCGCCGGGCGCACAGTCCGCGAAAAAATAACGCTATCGCGGTTTGTCCGTTTCCGGGCAAACCGCCTCTTGCGGCTTAGTTATCTTCCACCAGTTGCGATACATCGCTGCTGTTAATCTGGCGATGGTTGCCGGATTCATCCACATAGCTGGTCATACCGGTCTCTTTATCCAGACGCGGCTTACCCTGAGTCACAATGGTCTGCCCGCTTTTCGTCGTCATCACATAGTTTGAAGTACAACCGGCAAGCAGTGCCAGCATCACGCCAGCGCACAGAGCCATAAATGGCTTATTCATACATCCTCCAGAATGATTCATTCCGCCCGATAGCAGGCGGCAAAACGATAAGTGTAAAACCATAATCGCCGTAGGGCCAATAAGTGTTTGTAACAGAGGGTGATTCCGGCAGGCGGGAGGGGTTTCCCCCTCCTCAATCAGGGTTTACAGCGCAATGCGGATAACGTCATCCGGCTGGGTCGCTTCTTTCTGACGGCTTGATTCTTGCTTCACGCTGACGTACAGCGTTTTACCGTCGGCGGAGAGCGCGAGGCTGTTGGGGTGGGTTGGCGTTTTGAAGGTTTTGACCACTTTGTTGCTTTTACCATCAATCACGCTGACTTCCCCGGCTTTACGATGCGTCACGTAGACTTCATTGCGCGTCGGGTTGAACAGCACCGCCAGGGATTCCGGCGCCGCGATTTTCTGCAGCACTTTGCCGTCGCGCAGATCAACAACCAGCACTTCCGGCTGTTTGCTATCGGTAATGAAGGCGCGGTGACCCGCGGTATCCAGGCTCAGGTTCAGATAGAAGTGCTCTTTACCGTCATCCTGCAACTTCTTGCGGCTCAGAATTTTGTTGCTCTCGCTGTCGATGGTCAGCAGTTCACCGTCGGCGTTGGTGGTGTAAATACGCTTCGCATCAGCATCCACCGCCAGCCCGGTCGCCATGGCCCCGGTATTGGTGATGGTCTCTTTCAGCGTCAGCTTTTCACCATCCACCACCCAGATGACGCTCTCTTTACCCAACCCGGTGATGTAGACCGTATTGGTTTTTTCATTGACGGCCAGTTCACGCGGCGCCAGCGGGCGCACGGTTTCGCTGCGTTGACGATTGTCGAGCACCAGGCGGCCTTTCACCGCGCCGGTTTTGGCGTCAATGGCGGTAACGGTACTGTCAGTGGTGTTACCCAGCCACAGCGTTTGCGTCGCGTTATTGATCGTCGCGCCGAACGGTTTCAGATCGTTATGAATAACCTGCGTCACCTCCAGCGTGGTCGGGTCAAGACGATAAACAATCCCGCCCTTATCCAGTGAACGGCTTTGCGAAGTAGCGACCCACAGCGCATTTTCCTGCTGGCTGTAAGCCATTTCGTACGCGCCCTTACCGACCGCCTTGCGCAACATTTCTTCTGCCGCGTGAGCGCTGAAGCTCCCCGCCAGCAGTAAAGAGGTTAATAACAGTGAACGGCGCAGACGCGGCGCGGACAGATGACGTAATGACATGACGACTCCCTTGAATAAAACACCTATGTGCCTGCTTGACATTGCTTCCCTGACGCAAAGTCCTGGCTTTGCGTTCTTTTTCAAATGCGAATAGTAATCATTATTTGACATGAAGTGGAGCGTTATTTATGGCAACCGACGCTGAAAATAACCATTCGGTGCCATTATTTAACGAAAATAACGTTAATAATTTTCAAAAAATTACAAAAGAGTTAACATATCGACATATGTTCCGTTTGGTTCGTTTTACGAGTAGCTTTATGAAAATCCATTCCGTGCGCACGGCTGCACTACCTGCCCTCCTCTTTCCGCTGATCGCGGTGGCCCAGACTAACGCCAGCGATGAACAAACTATGGTTGTGACCGCCGCCCCGACCGCGGTCTCCGAACTCGATACCCCTGCGGCGGTCAGCGTCGTTAACGGGGATGAGATGCGTCAGGCGGCGCCGCGGGTGAATCTCTCGGAATCGCTGGGCGCCGTACCGGGGCTACAGGTTCAGAACCGCCAGAACTACGCTCAGGATCTGCAATTATCGATTCGCGGCTTCGGTTCTCGCTCCACTTTTGGCGTGCGCGGACTGCGCATTTATGTTGACGGCATTCCGGCCACCATGCCCGATGGCCAGGGACAGACTTCAAATATTGATATTGGCAGCATAGAGACGCTCGATGTCCTGCGCGGACCGTTCTCTGCGCTGTACGGCAACTCCTCCGGCGGCGTCATTAACGTGACGACGCAAACCGGCAGTCAGCCGCCAACCCTCGAAGCCAGCAGCTATTACGGCAGCTTCGGCAGCTGGCACTACGGTATGAAAGCGACCGGTGCCGTCGGCGACGGCACCCACGCCGGAGATGTCGATTACACCGTATCGACCAACCGCTTTACCACCCACGGCTACCGCGATCACAGCGGCGCCCGTAAAAATCTGGCCAACGCCAAACTGGGCGTGCGCATCAATGAGGTCAGTAAGCTGACTCTGCTGTTTAACAGCGTGGATATTAAAGCCAATGACGCCGGCGGCCTGAGCTACGATGAATGGCAGAATAACCCGCGCCAGTCGCCGCGCGGCGATCAGTACAATACCCGTAAGTCGACGAAGCAGACCCAGGCCGGGTTACGTTATGAACGTCAACTGAGCGAACAAGATGACCTGAGCGTGATGATGTACGCCGGCGAGCGTGAAACCACACAATATCAGTCAATCCCGCGCGCGCCGCAGCTCAATCCAGGCCATGCGGGCGGCGTTATCGACCTGACGCGTCATTATCAGGGGATTGATACCCGCTGGACCCACCGCGGCGAGCTGCTGGTGCCGGTCACCTTCACCACCGGTCTCGACTATGAAAACATGAGCGAGCGCCGTAAGGGTTACGAAAACTTTGTTATGAGCAACGGCGCGCCGCAGTATGGCGAAGAGGGCAGCCTGCGGCGTAATGAACGTAATCTGATGTGGAACATCGACCCGTATCTGCAGACCCAGTGGCAGCTGACGGACAAACTCTCCCTTGATGCCGGGGTGCGCTACAGCTCGGTGTGGTTCGACTCCAACGATTATTACGTGACGCCGGGTAACGGCGATGACAGCGGCGATGCCAGCTACCACAAATGGCTGCCCGCCAGCTCGCTGAAATATGCGCTCACCGATGCCTGGAATGTCTATCTTTCCGCCGGTCGCGGCTTTGAAACGCCGACCATTAACGAGCTCTCCTACCGTTCCGGTAACCAGAGCGGCCTGAATTTCGGCCTGCAGCCTGCGACCAATGATACGGTCGAGGTAGGCAGTAAGACGCGGGTTGGCAATGGCCTGTTTACCGCCGCGCTCTTCCAGACCAATACCGATAACGAGATTGTGGTGGATGCCAGCAGCGGCGGGCGTACCAGCTACAAAAACGCCGGTAAAACGCGTCGTCAGGGCATGGAGCTGGGGCTGGATCAGCAGTTCGGCGAAAGCTGGCGACTGAAAGCCGCATGGACCTGGCTGGATGCCACCTACCGGACCAACGTCTGTAACGATGCCGATTGCAACGGTAACCGTATTCCGGGTATCGCGCGCAATATGGGCTACGCGTCGTTCGGCTATCAGCCGGAACACGGCTGGTACGCCGGCAGCGATATTCGCTATCTGAGCGATATCATGGCTAACGATAAGAACAGCGCCAAAGCGCCGTCCTGGACGGTGGTCGGCCTCACCACAGGCTATAAGTGGAGCTACGGCAAGATGGACATGGATCTGTTCGGCCGCGTCGATAACCTCTTCGATCGCCGCTACGTCGGCTCGGTGATTGTCAACGAGTCCAACGGGCGCTACTACGAGCCCGCCCCGGGACGTAACTATGGCGTCGGCCTGAACCTCGCCTGGCGTTTTGAATAACCCCAGCACCACCGGGGAGACAGACCGCACCACCCCGTAGCCCCGGTAAGCGTAGCGCCACCGGGGAAACAGACCGCACCACCCCGTAGCCCCGGTAAGCGTAGCGCCACCGGGGAAACAGACCGCACCACCCCGTAGCCCCGGTAAGCGTAGCGCCACCGGGGAGACAAACCGCACCATTCCGTAGCCCCGGTAAGCGTAGCGCCACCGGGGAGAGGTTCCCGGGCGGCGGGATACATCCCTTGCCCGGGCTACGGCCCGGCATCAATTGTCGCCCCGGTAAACGTAGCACCACCGGGGAAACGCTCTCACTCCCGTCTTATTGCGGCTTACTTCACGCTTTGTTTTATCCTTTCTCGTCTGTTGTGCTCCCGAGCGTTACTCTTGTCACAAATAACCGCCAACAAGGAGCTGCTATGGCACTGCCGATCATTCTCGATTGCGATCCCGGTCATGATGACGCCATTGCGATGATTCTCGCCCTCGCCTCACCCGAACTTGACGTCAAAGCGATCACCGCCTCCGCGGGCAACCAGACACCGGACAAAACCCTGCGCAACGTGCTGCGTATGCTGACGCTACTGAGACGGCAGGATATTCCGGTGGCCAGCGGCGCGCGCAAACCGCTGATGCGGGAGCTGATCATCGCCGACAACGTTCACGGCGAAAGCGGGCTTGATGGCCCGGCGCTGCCGGAGCCTGATTTTGCGCCGCAGACCTGCACCGCCGTCGAACTGATGGCGAGCACGTTACGCGCAAGCCCGCAGCCAATAACCCTTGTCGCGACCGGCCCGCAAACCAACGTTGCCCTGCTGCTCAACAGCCACCCGGAACTGCATGACAAGATTGCCCGCATTGTCCTGATGGGCGGCGCGATGGCGTTGGGCAACTGGCAGCCCGCCGCCGAGTTTAATATCTACGTCGACCCGGAAGCGGCGGAGATCGTCTTTCAGTCCGGCATCCCGATAGTCATGGCCGGGCTGGACGTGACGCATAAAGCGCAGATCCATGATCAGGATATCGCGCGTTTTCGCCAGCTGGGCAACCCGGTGGCGACGGTCGTTGCCGGGCTGCTCGATTTCTTTATGGCATACCACAGAGACGAGAAATGGGGCTTTGTCGGCGCGCCGCTGCACGATCCTTGTACTATCGCCTGGCTGTTGAAGCCGGAGCTGTTCACCAGCATTGAACGCTGGGTGGGCGTGGAAACACAGGGAAAATATACCCAGGGGATGACGGTGGTCGATTATTATTTCCTGACCGGCAATCCGCCAAATACGACGCTCCTGCTGGATGTCGACAGACAAGGGTTCGTGGATTTGTTAGCCGAGCGGCTGGCGTTTTATGGCTAACGGAGAGCCTGCTGGCTCTGTTCTCAGGAAAAGCACGCGCTGTGCTTTTCCTGCTGAATCAACGGGCAAGCCCCGGCATGTGCCGAACTGCCGGGGTAATATTGATTAATCGTCCGGGGAGACGCGCACCACCACTTTACCGAAGTTTTCACCCTTCAGCAGGCCAATCAGCGCATTGGGCGCCTGTTCCAGGCCATCGACAAGCTGCTCGCGGTATTTGATTTTACCTTCCTGTACCCAGCGCCCCATCTCCGCCTGGAACTCGGCAATACGATGCCCGTAATCCTGGCCGATGATAAAGCCCTGCATCCGGATACGTTTTTTCAGCAGCGTCGCCATCAATAGCGGCAGACGATCCGGGCCTTCCGGCAGGCCGGTCGCATTATAGCCACTGACCAGGCCGCACAGCGGAACCCGCGCCGAGGTGTTGAGCAGCGGCAGTACGGCATCAAACACCTTGCCGCCGACGTTTTCGTAGTAGATATCAATACCCTGCGGGCAGGCCTCGGCCAGCTGGCTGGCAAAGTCAACGGCATGATGATCGAGGCAGATATCAAACCCAAGGGTTTCGACCGCATAACGGCACTTCTCGCTGCCCCCGGCAATTCCCACCGTGCGACAGCCTTTCAGTTTCGCGATCTGGCCGACCGTGCCGCCAACCGGACCGGTAGCCGCGGCCACGACCAGCGTTTCTCCCGCCTTCGGCTGGCCGATATCCAGCAGCCCCATATAGGCTGTAAAACCAGGCATCCCAAGAATACCGAGCGCCCACGAGGGGTGTTGCGGATGCTCGCCCAGCTTGACCAGCCCGTTGCCATCGGAGAGTTCAAAATCCTGCCAGCCGCCGTAGTTCAGCACCCACTCTCCCGCTTTAAAGTCAGCATGGTCAGACGCTTCAACGCGACTCACCGTTCCGCCGACCATCACGGCACCGATGGCAACCGGCGGCGAGTAGGACGGCGCGTCGCTCATGCGTCCGCGCATGTAGGGGTCTAACGAAAGATAAACCGTGCGCAGAAGCACCTGCCCGGGACCGGGCGTCGGGGCATCGCTCTCTTCCAGACGGAAATTATCCCCCGTCGGCTCGCCGTGCGGGCGAGAGGCCAGCACCCAGCGGCGGTGACGTTGTGGATGAAAAGCCATAACAAACTCCTCTTGTTTAAGACCTGTAATGAGGCTAGTCGCAATTGCTGCCGCGCACATTGGCATTATGAGGCAGATTGATTTAAGCGCACGACCAGATAGGTGCACGATGCGCTGGACTCATTGATAAAACGGCAGTCGTCAGGCGGCCCCAGCTCAAGGCAATCGCCGGCCCGCATCTCATGCCGGGTCGCGCCCTCGACAAAAACCAGCTCCCCCTGTTGCAGCCAGATAAGCTGACGCGCCAACGCGTAGGAGGAGGCGGGCATCGACACATCGCTGCCTGCCGGCAGCTCTACCTGCACCAGATCAATGGGCAGATCGCTGCGCGGCGAAACATGACGCCGTAAATAGTGGCTTTGCGGATCGCGCCATACCGGCTGCTGGGCAAAGCGCAGCAGTTTGCCTTCCTGCATCTCCGCGCGGGCGATCAGCGTCGACATACTGATCCCGAACGCGCCGGAAAGCCGCCCCAGCATCGACGCCGTCGGGCTGCTCTCGCCGCGTTCGATCTTGTGGATCATCGCGCGTGAGGCACCGGCGCGTTCGGCCAGTTCGCTGAGTGACCAGCCGCGAGATTCGCGTTCAATGCGGATACGGGCGCTAATGCGCTGATTCATATTGTCTTCAATAGTATTCATAGCGTAGTACTATAGTGTATGAATCAATCCCCGACAAGGCGACGCCTGCGCCGTCCCCTGAGGAGCGGCGGCCCCGCTGCATCTGCCTGGTAACCACCGGCCATGATAAATTTCTTGCGAAAACAGATGGCAGCATCGCGTACATTATTGTAATAATATCGTACTACTATAGTGTACAGAGATTGAGTTGAGGTTTGCTATGACCATTCGTTATGCCAGCAAAGAAGATTGCGCGGCGATTGCCGAAATTTACAACCACGCGGTGCTGCATACCGCCGCCATCTGGAATGACAAAACCGTCGATACCGATAATCGCATCGCCTGGTTTGAAGCACGTCAGCTGGCAGGCTACCCGGTTCTGGTGAGCGAAGAAAACGGCGTCGTCACCGGCTACTCTTCGTTTGGCGACTGGCGCGCCTTTGATGGCTTTCGCCATACCGTCGAGCATTCGGTCTACGTCCACCCCGATCATCAGGGTAAAGGATTAGGCCGCAGCCTGCTGGTGGCGCTGATTAAAGAAGCCCGTCGCCTGAACAAACATGTCATGGTGGCCGGTATCGAAGCGCAAAACCAGGCCTCTTTGCATCTGCACGAAACGCTCGGATTTGTGATCAGCGGGCAGATGCCGCAGGTCGGCACAAAATTTGGCCGCTGGCTGGATCTGACCTTTATGCAGCTCCAGCTCGACGATCGTCGCGATCCGGACGCCAGCGCATGAACGCTTCTTTGACCCTCGCCTGTCTGATTGCCGCAGGCGTCGGACTGGTCGTACAAAATACGCTGATGGTACGTATTACGCAGTCCGCCTCGACAATACTCATTGCGATGCTGCTGAACTCACTGGTCGGAATGGTGATTTTCGTTACCATCCTGCTCCTGCGTCACGGTGCGGCAGGCTTTCAGGAGCTGGCGCTCAACATACAATGGTGGACGCTGATTCCCGGATTGCTGGGGTCGTTTTTTGTCTTCGCCAGCATCAGCGGTTATCAGAACGTTGGCGCGGCCACCACCATTGCGGTACTGGTTGCCAGTCAACTGGTGGGAGGATTAGCGATGGATATTATTCGCGCTCACGGCGTGCCGTGGCGGGCGTTACTAGGGCCGCTGTGCGGCGCAGTCATGCTGGTGGCAGGCGCCTGGCTGGTTGCCAGACGCCAGTTTTAGCGCGCAATATCAGAGAATGGCGCCGCCTTTGTTCAACTGCTCGCGGCGCGCTTCCTGCTCTTCATGCTGCTGACGGCCGTGATGGGCAATCGTGGTCCGTAAACGCTGCTGCTGGGTAAAACGCTCGTCGCGGGTCAGCTCAGCATCGTCACTCAACGCCACCAGCAGTTCGTTCATGTGAGTAATCACCCCCTCGGCAATCGCCGCATCGACGCGGGCGATAACGTCATCCAGATGTGCCATGTATGCTTCCCCGGCTTAGTTCAATTTAACTTTCGAAAAATCGCTACCCATCAGGCTCACGCTATAGCCGCTGACGTTACTGCGCGTGGCGTAGAAGGTTTTCCCGGTCGCGAGGGTAATCCATGGCGCCTGCTGATAAAAGATCTCTTGCGCCTGACCATACAGTTTGGCGCGTTGCTGCGGATCGCTGACCAGAATCGCTTTTTTGACCAGCGCGTCATATGACTTATCGCACCAGCGGGCAACGTTGGAACCGGTCTTGATATTATCACAGCTCAGCAATGTGCCGGCGAAGTTGTCCGGGTCGCCATTGTCCGACATCCAGCCAAACAGGGCGCTGTCGTGTTCACCTTTGCGCATGCCGGAGAGATATTCACCCCATTCATAGGTGACGATTTTGGCCTTGATGCCCACTTTGCTCCAGTCGTTCTGAATCATTTCGGCAATGCGCCGCGAGTTAGGGTTGTAGGGGCGCTGTACCGGCATCGACCACAAGGTCACCTCTGCCCCTTTTTCCAGCCCGGCCTGCTTCAGCAGCGCTTTGGCCTTTTGCGGATCGTAGTCGTAATCCGGCAGATCTTTCTTATAACCGAGCATATTTGCCGGCAGCGGAGATTTGGCCACCGCGCCAGAATCCATAAACACCGCGTTGACGATGGCCTGTTTGTCGGTGGCGTAGTTCAGCGCCTGACGGACCAGCACGTTATCAAACGGTTTTTTCTCGGTATTAAACGCCAGATAGCCGACGTTCAGCGCTTCAACAGCATGCAGCGCCAGATCTTTATTGCCCTTGATAACGGCGAACTGTACCGGCGACGGTGCCGGGATAATCTGACATTCGTTGGTTTGCAGTTTCGCCAGACGGGTCTCGACATTCGGGGTGATGGAGAAGATCAGATGTTTTGTCGGCACGTCACCTTCCCAGTAATGCGGGTTGGCAATGTAACGGATTAGCGAATCGACTTTATACTGCTGAAGCGCATACGGGCCGGTGCCGACAGGCCAGGTATCAACATACTCCGGCGTGCCTTTCTTCATCATCGCATCGGCGTATTCCGCCGACAGTATTGAGGCAAAATCCATTCCCCAGTCGGCGAGGAAGGCGGCATTCGGTTCCGTCAGTACGAACTGGACATGATAATCGTCGACCTTTTTCACCTCTTTAATCAGCTTATCCAGCCCGACGTCGTGGAAATACTCATAATTACCCTGCGAGACTTTATGATATGGATGATTCGCATCCTTCTGCCGCAGGACCGAGAAGATCACGTCATCCGCGTTAAAATCGCGGGTCGGTTTAAAATATTTATTGCTGTTGAACTGAACGCCTTTGCGCAGCGTGAAAGTCCAGGTTTTACCATCCGGGGAAACGGTCCAGTCAGTCGCCAGTGAAGGAATCGGCGTATTTTTCACCGGATCAAAGGTAATCAGACGGTTGTAGAGCACCTGGGAGCTGGCGACGAAAGAAGGTCCGGAGCTGGCAATCTGCGGGTTAAATGATTCCGGCGATGCTTCGGAGCAATAGACCAGCGTATCGTTACCGGCCGCCCACGCGGCTCCGGCGGGCAGCAAGGTGCTTAACGCCAGCGCAATCAGCGTTTTCCTGGTAGACATGGTTATAAACCTTATCAATTTGTTATAAGTGTTCTAATAACAACACAACAGCATTCAACCAGCAAATAATCAATCGCTATCAGGTTATGCTGAAAGCGCTTTTTTTGCCGATTTATTCTCCAGACCGGGTCAACCTGCTGAAGTTGTGAACTGCTTATAAAACCAGAAAAAAAACGTGCGATAACCGCCCTGCCTGCCCCACGCGGCCCCGGCGCCCGATACACTCGGAAAACCGCAGAACGCAGTACAACGAGGTTTTCCCATGACAATAACCTGCAACTTATATACCCGTGGCCAGTGGCATGATGCTGAAGGCCAGGCCACCTTTACCCGCACTAATCCGCTCAGCGAACAGCCCGCGTCCATCGCAGCGGCTGCGAGCCTGGCCGATGCCCGGCACAGCGTCGAAGCCGCCGCTGCCGCCTTCCCGCAATGGCGCGACACCGCCCCCGCCGAGCGCCGTCGCCTGCTGCTGGGGGCGGCGGAACAAATGCAGCGTCGTGAAGCCAAATTCATCGCCGCCATGTCGGCGGAGACAGGTGCGACGGCACACTGGGCGGGCTTTAACGTCCATCTGGCCGCCGACATTTTGCGTGAAGCCGCCGCCCTTACCACCCAGATTGAGGGGCAGATTATTCCGTCGAATGTCCCGGGTAATCTGGCGATGGCCGTCCGTCAGGGGGCTGGCGTGGTACTGGCAATGGCGCCGTGGAATGCGCCGCTGATCCTCGCTACTCGCGCGATTGCGACGCCGCTCGCCTGTGGGAATACGGTGATCCTCAAAGGGGCGGAAATGTCGCCCGCCAGCCAGGCGCTGATTATTGATGCGCTGGCGGCGGCCGGATTACCGGACGGCGTCGTGAACTATCTCACCTGCGCGCCGGCGGATGCGCCCGCGCTGGTGGAGTCGCTTATCGCCCATCCGGCGGTGCGCCGCGTTAACTTTACCGGCTCCACGCCGGTCGGGCGCATTATCGCCCGCACCTGCGGGCAGTATCTGAAACCGGCGGTGCTGGAACTTGGCGGCAAAGCGCCGCTACTGGTCCTCGACGATGCCGATCTCGAGCAAGCGGCGGCTGGCGCCCTCTTTGGCGCATTCGCTAACGCCGGACAGATCTGTATGTCAACCGAGCGCATTATCGTCGACGAATCAATAGCCGACGCTTTTATCGCCCTGCTCAGCCGCCGCGCGGCAACGCTGCCTGCCGGGCTGATGGGACCGGTTGTCGATATGAAAACCGTCACGCGCTGCAATGAACTCATTGATGACGCGCTGGCAAAAGGGGCCCGCCTTTTAACCGGAGGTAAAGCCGACACCACGCAGATGCGCGCCACGCTGCTTGATGGGGTAACCCGCAGCATGCGGATATGGCAGGAAGAATCCTTCGGTCCGGTAAAAGCCATTATTCGGGTGCACGGCGAGCAGGAAGCGCTGGCGGTAGCCAACGACAGTGAATACGGGCTCTCTTCGGCGGTCTACAGCCGCGACACCGCCCGGGCGTGGAACGTAGCCCAGGGGTTACAAACCGGCATTTGCCACATTAATGGCCCTACCGTACACGATGAAGCGCAGATGCCGTTTGGCGGCTGTAAAGCCTCCGGCTACGGACGCTTTGGCGGCCGCGCAGGCATTGCTGAGTTTACCGAGCTACGCTGGATGACATTGCAGACCACCCCGCGCGAACTGCCGTTTTAGCGTTCAGGCCAGCAGATAACGCGGTTCCCACTGCAAGCGATCGCCATCGGCATGCCACATAGGGTCGCTTGCCATCGGACGCGGACAGGCAAACGCTTCACTACGGTGATATCGAGGCGTTTGCCTGAGCGGGGGCGAAAAATTGCGCCATGCAATCGGCCAGCGCAACGGGATTCTCCCAGGCCATAGAGTGGCCCGCATCCGGCACTACCAGCAGCGGAATACCGGCGGCGACAACGTCGTCAGCTTCCTGAGCCGGGAGCGACAATTCGCCATAGATCAGCGCCTTGCGACAGGATAATTGCTGAAAGCGCGCGAACCAGGACGGCGACACCCCGTCAACCAGGCTGCGGGCCCCTCGCCATACGGCTCTGGGGGCACTGTTTTGCAGGCACCCGGCCCAGGGAGACGTTTCTGCCGCCAGCAGATCGGCGAAGCCCTGCGCGATAAACCCGGCTTCCGACTGGGCGGCGATAGCCCGACTGTACATGCCGCCACCGGCATAAAGATTGGGTTCAGAGACCAGCAGAGCCTGGACGCGGTGGCCCAGAAGCTCAGCGGTTTCAATGGCAATACTGCCGCCCATGCTATGCCCGAACAGAGAGCAGCGGGTCAGTTGCAGACTGTCAAGCAGTTCCACAACAACCCGCGCCTGCTCACTGGTACCGTAGCCAAAGGAGTCAGGCTTACCGCTATAGCCAAAGCCAGGCAGGTCGATCAGCAAAACCCGCTGCCCGGGAAAAGCCGGATCGGTCACCACGCGTAGATAGTCATAAGAGGACGCGCAACCCAGCCCGTGAATAAAGACCAGCGGGTCGCCGTACCCAGGGAAATCGAACCAGCGCACGTTAGCGCCAGCGAATAAGGAAAAATAGCTATTCATCAGGTTGCTCCGCCCAGGATTACTGTATTTTTATACAGTAAAACAGCGACGGTTGCCATCGCTTTATGCTGTCAGAATAAAGAGATCAGTAGCGCCATCGGAAAGCTAAACGGCCAGGTGGCCCCGATCAGCAGCGCGGCCAGCAGGCGAATCAAACGGCTTTCTTTGGTCAGAAACCAGCTGATGATCGCACAAATACATCCCATAACTGCATAAAAAACCAGCATTTTCTGGTATAAGGTCATTATTATTCCTTCCCTGATAAGCCCCATTATGATACGGAGATGAGCGGCACAAGGAGTGCGACACAGCCCGCAAAATCACACAACGAATCGCGCGCTTAATCAGCGGAAAACAACCAATTCATCCTTGTCTGATAGCACTTCCTTTCTCCCCGTACTATACATGTAGAGGCTTACTCATAAAGGTGGCGTTATGGATGTTTCCAGCAAAACCGTAATTCTGATTAATGTCGGCGTAGCTTTCGCGCTTATCAGCCTGTTATCTGTTCGTTTTGGTTGGTTTTACTGATTTTATTCAGCAAAGAGACCTAAAAAAGCAGCCTCCCTGGGCTGCTTTTTTACGATTTAATCGCGACGGTGTTATCCGCGCGGCTCTGCGCCTGTAGCACAGCAATAGCCTTTATATTCTCAGGGTTATAGCCGGGCAGCAGATTAATTCTTTCATTATCCCACTCAGCCGCCATACAGATGGGCTCGCTGACCCCCTGCTGTTCACAAAGACTAATACGCTGGGCGGGTAAATGACCGTACAGAATTGCCGTGGCGCAGGCCACTGGCAGAAAAAAAGCTATCTTTTTCAAAACAAGATCAACGTCAAAGTAACAAACTATAACAAATGTTCGCATGAGCCAGTCGGTAAAGTCAAACCTCAACCGCCTTTTCCCCCTGGCCGCCGCGGCCAGACAGGGTTTTTTAACTTTTATTCCACACAATAGCGTGGTTCAAACAATGTCCCTGCCGCTCCCTTTTCATTCTCCATCTTTAACCGCAGCAGGTTATTGGACAATATGAACAAGTAGTCGTCATTTATCCCTATAGAAACAATCTGATCAGGTGAAATGACAAAGGAAATAAATGCCTGATACCTGACATGATGTTACGAAGATTCGATGGATAATAAAAATAGTGTATAAGAATAAACCTAAAAAGCAGCATAAATCCCACGGAGAATTAATAACGCATAATAAAACAACCGCCCACAAGTTGACTAAAAATGCGCAGAGGATTTAAGAAACCAACCACAAAGCCAGCAAACAAAAAACCGCAAGATATTGTTTTACAAACCAAAATTAAATACAGGCTGTATTTTCAGTACTGGCTGACAATGCACTTATCAGTAAATATTATTTGCGTTACCGTTTTTCAGAAATTACATTCTTAATTACATATTTTTGATTTTTTCTGTTACTCATTTATTTTGGGGTGGTATATGTCTGGAATTATTGTGCTTATTGTGGCACTGCTGTTGCTGGTAATTGCAGCGTATAATCTGGTTTCTTACATTCGCGACCGTCGCCAGTCTGGGTTACCAACTAAAAAATCAAAGCGATAGAACTACGCGCTGCTGACAACAGCATACGCATGCGCCAGAAAACCTTTTGCTCACTGCGGCTTCATACGCGATAAATAACATTATAGTCTATGTGGAAAATAGATAGTCGCGGTCTGCCTTCACTTTTCTCTCAGTTATTGTCTCGACGTTTGGCGCGCACGAACAAAAAACCCCCTGTACTCAAAACAGGGGTTTTCTTGTCACTTGCTGGCAGCGACAGATATTAATCAGGGTTATGTCTCTGTTTGTCCGCGCTGAACGGCATGTTACGCGCCCCACCCGGCGCTTATCTCCGGCACTCATTCTGGCTTAGCTCTTGAAGGGGCATAAGAATCCTCTCATATTTCGCCGCCTCTGTTTTAGCAATAACTGCCATTGAGACTATTAGCAGGCTAATGTATAAAAAATGTGATTATCTCATCCGTAACAAGCTTGCGACCGCGCCACTACCTTCGCCGAGGCATAGCCCCATATTCACAGGAGACGCTTGCAGGTTGCACCCGGCAATAGCGGACGTAAATAATCAGGGCTGGAATTGACGGAGCCTCTCGAGTGAATTAACTGAAAAGCCCCATTTGGGGCTTTATGTTCAAAGAGAGATATATCTACGAACGGTACTACTTAGAATCGATATTGCAGACCAGCGGTCACGGTATAGTTTTTATTTGAAATGCCGGCAGCGTCTCCACCAATGGAGGCCGACTCGCCGCTATTGGTGTCAATGATCTGAGTGCCGCCCTTGCCTTCTTCATATTTACTGTATGTAAATTCAGCAAAAACTTTGGCATTAGGTGTGACATAATATCCGGCATCAATAGACGTACCATAATAACGCGAGTTAGTCGTCTTCTCACGGAAAGTGAGATCCCGCATGTAGTGCTCATCGTTATCATGTGCCCGAACCCAGTCGCTGAATTTAAACAAGGCATTAAATTCAAAATCATTGATACGATACTGACCAGCAAGGCCAATGTATGGCATAGAGAACCGCTGACTATAACCGATTCCTTGTTCTCCTGTCGGGAAATTTCCAGTATAAGCACCGTTATCATAGTTGTATGAACCACCGGTAGCCGTCCAGCTGAAACGAGTTTCCTGATAACCTGCGATTACACCGGCTTTATAAGCTTCATTCTGGAAGATCCAGCCTTTTACATTGAGGTCGTATTCATTGGCATAATTGACATTCGTGGCAGGGTGAGATGAGTGATCAGTCCATCCGGATTGGTTGTCATTCATCCAGTCGTAATCATCCATATGACCAGACCCAGAAGCCAGAGATGTCCACCCGCGAGCGTTCAGTGTCAGAAAGGAGTATGCATCCCAGGAAATATCGCCTTTCAGAATGGCGACATTCTTGATTTTCCAGTCCAACTGACTGATTTTTCTACCTGTACCCGCGTCATAAACCATCTCATGAGACTTTCCGCTTAGCATCCCTGCAGAGGTTGATACAGAAAAACTTTCCGGAGAGAAATTCGGAGTTAACTGCGTTGATTCTGCATAAGTAGTTCCTGAAAGCGTGGCCATCATCATTACTGCAACAGTACTTTTTTTCATTTTTATTCCCATAGGCAAAAGGTATTCCATAAGTTGCAGATGTAGTTTAAATCTCATACAAATATGAAGCAACTGTCAATTTTTGTAATTCTTATTTACGAGCACGGTTAAACTTGATTCCGGATTACTTACTGCGCTCATTTTAATCAGGTGCATCCTGGCTATCTATAAGGGGTGCATTCGTTGTGCATTTATGCCGCGCCTGAAGCGACTAACAACGAACAATTTGTCTGGCCAAATTCATTGTTAAGCAGCGGGAAAATCGGTGGAATTTCCGGTATCGATTTTAGAGGCTTGAGATTCTTAAGTGACTTCAGCGATGGCAAATTAGGTGCCGCAATCAAATTCTTTACCGCACAAGCCACATAACCATCGTGGTCAACCAACATACCTTTAGTAAACCAGCCTAAATGACTGCCATTGAATCCATAAACATCAAACTCATTGTTCTGACTGCGTTTAAGGTAGGCGCCAGGTTCACCATCCCAGCTATATATAGTTAAATCATCATCGAGAGCAATGTAAGCGACTGGGTCGCCTTGATTGTCATAAAGATCCAGGTCATTGCCCGCTGAAACAAGAGTTGAGAAAAGCAGGACTGGCAGCAGAAGTAATTTTTTCATGTGTTCGCAAGTTTCTTAAAAAGGAAATTATTCGCAAATTCTACCAAATTTATGGGAAAAACCACTTTCCTGTCTCGCTCATAACCTCCTTACATGGCTGCCGGGCAAAAAATTTTGGCAGTCAGCGTTCACCTGACCTGCAGCAAGTCGCTATATCGTGTCGTATAGCGTGGAGATATCATGTTCCTTTTCATCTGCCATCCCGCCTGTATCCCTTGTCCGGCAAAGTACAGAGATCCTCTGCCGTTTTTGGCATTGAGATGATCCAGAACCGCCATCAGCTTTTCACTGTTCTTTCGTGGCGCATTGTCGTCGAACAGGTTCAACTGGGCCACGCCCTGGCTGTAGAAGTCGCAGAGCATCACACCCGCTTTTTGATAACGGTGTCCATCTTTCCAGATGCCATCGAGGCACCTGCTGGCCGCAGCGATGATGTCCCGACTATCCTGGGTCGGGGTCAGTAGTTTTACCGATGCGTTGTTGCTGTAATAGGGCTTATTCAGCGCAAATGGGCTGGTTTTGACAAATGCCGAGATAAACCGGCAGTACTGATGTTCACTGCGGAGTTTTTCCGCTGCGCGCGATGCATAGCTGCATATCGCCTGCCGCATCTCATGATATTCCGTAATGCGGCCGCCGAACGAACGGCTACAGACGATCTCCTGTTTTTCCGGGGCAAACTCTTCGAGGCCAAGACATGGCTCGCCGCGCAACTCGCGCACCGTGCGCTCCAGCACCACATTGAAATGCTTCCGGATAAAGCGGATATCGGTATCCGCCAGCTGAAGTACCGTTTTGATGCCCATGGCTTCCAGTTTTTTACTGATGCGGCGCCCAACGCCCCAGACCTCATCAATTTGCAGTACAGCCATCAACTTACGCTGTTTGTCGATATTGGACAGGTCCACCACCCCGCCCGTTTGCCGCTGCCACTTCTTCGCCGCGTGGTTGGCCAGCTTTGCGAGGGTTTTAGTCTGGGCGATACCGACACCCACGGTGAGATGCGTCCTTCGCCGTACCGTTTCGCGTATCTCCCGGCCAAAATCGGTCAGGTCACGACAGTTACGCACGCCAGTCAGGTCGCAAAAGGCTTCATCGATACTGTAAATTTCGCACCGCGGCAAAAGCTCCTCTAACGTTGTCATGACCCGGTTCGACATGTCCGCATATAGCTCGTAATTACTGCTGAAACAGATGACGCCGTGCTGGCGGAAAATATCCTGCTGTTTGAAAAACGGCGCCGCCATTTTCACAAATTTCTTTGCCTCCGCAGAGTGTGCTATCACGCAACCATCGTTATTCGACAGGACAACCACCGGTCGCCCTTTCAAATCGGGTCGAAAGACCGTCTCACAACTCGCGTAAAACGAGTTCACATCACATAGCGCGAACATTGTTCAGCCTGCGGACTTGATGATGTACGTGACGACACCGAACACATCTAACGTATCTTCGCTCCCGATGATAATCGGGGAATAGGCGCTGTTCATTGGGTTAAGCTGCACCGTCGGCCGCAACTGCAACTTTTTGACGGTAAAATCCCCTGCTACGGAGGCGATCACAATATTGCCATGTTCCGCTTTACGCGAACTGTCGACAACAAGGAGATCGCCCTCGCTGATACCGCCCTCGATCATGCTGTCTCCGGCGGCCTTAACGAAATACGTCGCGCTGGGGTGACTGATCAACAACGCGTTGAGGTCGATACGTTGCTCAACATAATCCTGCGCCGGGCTGGGGAAACCACACGGCACCGGGTCGCTAAATAGCGGAATGAAAAGGACTTCGCGGATCTCAGTCGGTGTATAAAACTTCATAATGCCCACCTCTCATGTTGACACTGGTCATGCATACAGTATATATACTGTAATTATATCCAGTAAAGAGGGCGAGAAATGTTTGTGGAACTGATTTATGACAAGAGAAACTTTGAAGGGCTGAACGGAGCAAAGGAGACCATTACGGCAGAATTAACTCAGCGTATTCATAGAATTTTTCCCGATGCCGACGTATGCGTAAAACCGATGACGACCTTACCCGCGATCAATACGGATGCCAGCAAACACGAAAAGGAGCAAATCAGCCGGGTTGTACAAGAGATGTTTGAAGAGGCGGATATGTGGATGATGGAGGAGTGATGGAATGACTCCCGTCATACATTTGCATGCCAGCCAGCGCATACGAATGGCCAGATGGTTTTCAATGTTTACGGAAAGTGAGTGTCGGAACAAAACAGCGATCGGCTTGCTCTCCTGAACACTAATTTTGCTTTCAATCCCCCATCTATGCCCCACAAGTAAGCGGTCGGAATATGAATACATTACAACCGCTTACCTGGGTATTAGTGTTTGATCATCACATGGCGCACGACGGTATAGTCTTCCAGACCGTACATCGACATGTCCTTACCATAGCCGGAGAGCTTCTGCCCACCGTGCGGCATCTCGCTGACCAGCATAAAGTGGGTATTGACCCAGGTGCAGCCGTACTGCAGACGCGCGCTCAGGCGATGAGCCCTGCCCACATCGCGGGTCCATACCGACGAAGCCAGCCCGTACTGCGAGTCATTGGCCCATGCCAGCACCTGATCTTCATCGTTGAACGACGTCACGCTGACTACCGGGCCAAACACCTCGCGCTGAACAATATCATCATCCTGCTTTGCGCCAGCCAGCAGCGTCGGCTGATAGAAATATCCCTTACCTGCCGCCTGGCTTCCGCCGGTCACCACCTGGATATGCGGTAACGCGCGTGCAGCCTCAACGGCAGCGCTGACCCGCTCGAGATGCGCCTGCGAACTCAGCGGCCCCAGTTCGGTGGACGGGTCGTCCGGCTGGCCCATTTTCAGCGTGGCCACGGCCGCACCCAGCTTCTCCACCAGCCGATCGTAGATCCCCTGCTGGGCATAAATGCGACAGGCGGCGGTGCAATCCTGACCGGCATTATAAAAACCGAAGGTTCTCACCCCTTCCACAACGGCAGCGATATCCGCATCGTCAAACACGATCACCGGCGCTTTGCCCCCCAGCTCCATGTGCGTGCGTTTTATCGACGAGGCGGTATGGCCGATAATGTGGGCGCCGGTGGCAATCGACCCGGTGAGCGACACCATGCGCACTTTCGGATGACCGGTCAGCGGATCGCCTACGCTTTTGCCGCGACCAAACAGCACGTTCAGCACGCCGGCGGGGAGAATATCCCTGGCCAGCTCCGCCAGTTTCAGCGCGGTCAGCGGCGTAATCTCTGACGGTTTGATGACCACGCAGTTGCCGGCCGCCAGCGCTGGCGCCAGCTTCCACGCCGCCATCATTAACGGATAGTTCCACGGCGCGATAGAGGCCACCACGCCAACCGGATCCCGGCGAATCATCGAGGTGTGCCCTTCCAGGTATTCGCCCGCCGCCATGCCCGGCAGGCAACGCGCCGCGCCGGCAAAAAAGCGAAACACGTCGGCAACGGCGGGCATCTCGTCGTTTATCACGCAGTGCAGGGGTTTGCCGCAGTTTAAGGATTCCAGCTTCGCCAGCGCTTCAGCGTGGTCGGTAATCGCCTCCGCCAGCTTTAACAGAGTCTCGGCGCGGGTTTTCGGCGTCGTCTGGCTCCAGTTGACAAAGGCCCGATCCGCCGCCTCAACCGCCGCGTTGACCTGGGCCTCCGAGGCTTCCGCAATCTGCAGAATGACTTCACCATTAGCAGGATTGAATACCGGCACCATTTCGCCTTCACCCGCCACTAACTCACCGTTAATCAAAAGGTTATGTTGCATAGCATTATCCTGTAGAAATGAATTATTTACTGTTTTCAGCGCTCATGTCGCTATCACGGGTTAGCCACCAGGCGCCCAAAATGGGTATCGTCGTCACCAGCATCACCAGCAGTGCAACCACGTTGGTTACCGGCACATCGCGCGGGCGCCCCAGTTGGTTTAACAACCACAGCGGCAAAGTACGCTCATGCCCGGCGGTAAACGTGGTGACGATAATTTCATCAAACGATAAGGCGAAGGCCAGCATTCCCCCCGCCAGCAGCGCCGAACCCAGATTCGGCAGCACGACGTAGCGAAAGGTCTGCCAGCCCGTCGCGCCTAAGTCCATTGATGCCTCCACCAGACTCCACGACGTCCGGCGAAAACGGGCGATGACATTGTTGAACACCACCACCACGCAAAACGTGGCATGCCCAACGACGATAGTGAGCAGGCCAGGTTCCAGATTGACGGCCTTAAAGGCCGTCAGCAGCGCCAGTCCGGTGATAATCCCCGGCAGCGCGATCGGCAACAGCAGCAGGAGCGATACGGCGTTTTTACCAAAAAACGTACTGCGCCATAATGCGCCTGCAGCCAACGTGCCAAGTACCAACGCAATCGCCGTCGACAGCGCGGCAATTTTAAGTGACAACGTCACGGCATCAATAATATCGCTGCGCCCCGCCGCCTCGCTGAACCAGCGCAGCGTCAGGCCCTGAGGCGGAAAGCTAAAGGCGGCATCTTCGGTATTGAAGGCATACAGCGCGATAATCAGCAGCGGAAAATGGAGGAATACCACCCCGCCCCAGGTGGCCACTTTCAGCAACAACGGTGCCCGTTCAGAGTGCATCGAACGCTCCCAGGCGCTTCACGAACGCCAGATAGAGGGCAATCAGCACAATCGGCACCAGGGTAAACGCGGCCGCCATCGGCATGTTGCCGATAGCCCCCTGCTGGGAATAGACCATATTGCCAATAAAGAAGCCGGGCGGCCCCACCAGTTGCGGTACGATAAAGTCCCCCAGCGTCAGGGAGAAAGTAAAAATCGACCCGGCGGCAATGCCGGGTATCGCCAGCGGCAACACCACGTAACGGAAGGTCTGCCGCGGGCGGGCGCCGAGATCGGCGGAAGCCTGTAGCAGCGAAGGCGGCAAACGTTCCAGCGCCGCCTGTACCGGCAGGATCATAAACGGCAGCCAGATATAGACGAACACCAGAAAACGGCCGAGGCCCGAGGTCGACAGCGTATTTCCGCCGACCGCCGGAATCGTCAGCACCAGGTTTAACACTCCCTCCAGCCCGAGATGCCCGAGAAACCACTGCGCCACGCCATCTTTCGCCAGCAGTAGCGTCCAGGCGTAGGCCTTTACGATATAGCTCGCCCACATGGGCAGCATGACGGCAATATAGAAGAACGCTTTCATTTTGCCGCGGGTATAGCGGGCCATATACCACGACATCGGCAAAGCCAGCACCGCGCTGGCCACCGTCACCGCCAGCGCCATCACCAGCGTGCGGACAATGATGTCGTAGTTCGCCGGATTAAACAGCGCTTTGAGATTGGCGAGCGTCAGCTCGGTGGTGACCGACATGGTGAAATCATCAAAGGTGTAGACGCTTTGCCACAGCAATGTCAGCAGCGACCCCAGATAGACGATGCCGAACCACATCAACGGACCCAGCAGGAGTAAGAACAGGCCCAGCGATGGCCTGCGCCAGAAGAGTCCGGACAGACGCCCGGACGGCGCGCGCGGAATGACCATCGTCATCTCAGCCCCCTTGTTCCAAAGGCACCATCGCCGAACGTGACCACGAAGCCAGCACCGTCTGTCCGGTCTGCGGCGCGCTGGATACCATCCCGCCATCGCTGTTCGCCTGGCTGACCAGCAGCTTATCGCCATTCGCCAGCTTCAGTTCGATACGCGTCGCGGCCCCCTGGTACTGGACCGCCTGCACCACGCCCTGAACCTGCACTTCTCCACCGCTGTCGAGACGAATATGTTCCGGCCGCAGCGACCAGACCCCGCGCATCCCGCACAGGCGGGCGGCAAGCTCACTATCAAATACGTTAGCGGTACCAACAAACCCGGCAACAAACGCGGTTTTCGGACGCAGATAGAGGTCGTGCGGGGCATCAATCTGCTCGATACGCCCGTTATTAAAGACCGCCACCCGATCGGACATCGACAGCGCTTCGCCCTGATCGTGGGTGACGAAGATAAAGGTGATCCCCAGCGTCTGCTGAAGTTTTTTCAGCTCGACCTGCATCTGTTCGCGCAGCTTTAAGTCCAGCGCGCCAAGCGGCTCATCAAGCAGCAGCACCCGCGGTTCATTCACTAAAGCGCGGGCAATCGCCACCCGCTGCCGCTGTCCGCCGGAGAGCTGCGACGGTTTGCGGGTGTGCACAAACCCGAGTGCCACCTTTTCCAGCGCCTCCTGCGCGCGAAAATGGCGCTCCTTTTTGCCGATACCTTTGACCATCAGCCCGTAGGCCACGTTATCGAGGATCGACATATGCGGAAACAGCGCATAGTCCTGAAAGACGGTATTCACATCGCGCTGCCACGGCGGCAGCTCGCTGGCCTTGTGACCGTAAATGGCAATCGCCCCGCCCGAGAGCTGTTCGAATCCGGCAATCAGCCGCAGGCAGGTGGTTTTGCCGGAGCCGGATGGCCCCAGCATGGAGAAAAATTCGCCATCACGGATCCCCATGTTGACGCCGTCCACCGCGCGAACGTCACCATAGAAACGAGAGACATTGTGAAACTCTACCGCGTACGTCATGTTCTGCCTCCGGCCGATTACCGGCCGCCCATAATCGCGATATAGTCCTGCGTCCAGCGGCTATAGGGCACATATTTCCCCCCTTCGGCCACCGGCGTTTTCCAGAATGCAATTTTAGCGAACTCGTTGTAGCCATTGGTTTCGCACCCTTTGTCACCCAGTAGCGTACTCGCCTTACAGCCTTGCGGTACCACCGGCAACGAGCCGAACCACGCCGCCACGTCGCCCTGTACCTTCGGCGTCAGCGACCAGTTCATCCATTTATAGGCGCACACCGGGTGTCTGGCGTCGCTATGTAACATTGTGGTATCCGCCCAGCCGGTGACGCCCTCTTTCGGAAAGACGGTGGCTATCGGCTGGCCGTCGGCTTTTAAGCCGTTGGCCTGATATGGCCAGGCGCTGGAGGCCACCACGCCTTCGTTTTTGAAGTCGCTCATCTGAACGGTGGTGTCATGCCAGTAACGGTGGATTAGCCCATGCTGCGCGCGCAGCACCTTCAGTACCGCCTGATACTGGGCTTCGGTCAGTTGGTAGGGGTCGGTAATGCCCAGCTGCGGCTGGGTTGCTTTCACGAACAGCGCCGCATCGGCAATATAGATAGGGCCGTCGTAGGCCTGGACGCGCCCTTGATTACTTTTACCATCGGAGAGTTTCTGCTCCACAAAGACCACGTTCCAGCTGTCCGGCGGCGTCGGGAATATTTTAGTGTTGTACATCAGCAGGTTGGGTCCCCACTGGTACGGGGTGCCGTAGACTTTACCGCCGACGTTAAACCAGGCGCCTTTTTCAACGCGGGGATCGAGGGTAGACCAGTTGCCGATCAGCGCCGTATTAATGGGCTGCACCCGTTTGCCCATAATTAAGCGCAGCGAGGCGTCACCCGAGGCGGTGACCAGGTCATACCCGCCTTTCGCCATCAGGCTGACCATCTCATCGGACGTGGCGGCCGTTTTCACGTTCACCTGACATCCGCTCTCTTTTTCAAACTGGCTCACCCAGTCATAGTTTTTATCCGTCTGGCCGCGCTCGATATAGCCCGGCCAGGCGATAATATCAAGCCGCCCTTCGCCTTTATCCAGTGAAGCGGGCGGCTCAGCGGCCTGCGCCGTCAGGATAGCCATCCCCAGCGCATAGAGGCTGCCACGGGCAATTTTTTTGCTCATCGGGTGTTACTCCTGTCACAATAAAATTAGCGGCAGCCATGCCGTAAAAATATCTCCCTTAATAACCATAGACGGCGCACTTACGCCCCCTGGAGAAATTTATTCAGGTTGTGACAAGGGGCGCATTCCACAAAAATCGATGAATGCCTGACAACAATATGGATTATAGACAAGGAGTTAGAGGCAGGATACGGCTATGCGTATTTCCTATGACCAGGGCCGGTAAAATATTAACCGGCCGGGTTTGATAATACTATTTAGTTATTTTATCCGCGACTGTTTGGCCGTAGATAAAACAATCAGCGTTTCAGCTCAGCTGCTCACGAATAAGTTCGCCGAGTCGTTTAACCCCCTGCTCTTCTCTTTCTCCCCAGCCCCACGCGGTATTAAAGCGGAAAAATGACGTCCAGCTGGCGGTGATAGAGAACATCTTCCCGGGCGCAATACTGATATTATCGCGCAAGGCCCGGGCGCTCAGCTCTCCGGCATCGGCCCCTTCCGGCAGTTCGAGCCACAAAAAGTAACCGCTGTCGCTGTGATGGATTTTCACCTCAGCGGGCAGATGGCGCAGCAGCGCCTGCCAGGCCTGCTGTTTACGCTCAGCAAGCTGGCGACGCAGGCGGCGGAGGTGGGCGTCATAGCGCCGGGTAGAGAGGTAATCGACCAACGCCATCTGCATCGGCGAACTGGTGGAAAGCGTACTCATTAACTGTAGTTGCTGAATCCGTTTAGCATGTTTACCGGCCGCGACCCAGCCGATACGAAAACCAGGCACCAGGCATTTTGAGAACGAACTACAGTGCAGCGTCATCTCCTGCCGGTCCCAGAATTTGGCGGGGAGCGGTTTTTCGCGGCCAAAATAGAGTTCACTGTAAACATCATCCTCAATCAGCACCACGTTATAGCGAGCCAGCAGATCCACCAGTTGCGCCTTTTTCTCCGCGCTAAGCGTAAAGCCGAGCGGATTCTGTCCATTGGTCATCAGCCAGCAGGCCTTGACCGGGTAACTCTGCAGCGCCTGCTCCAGCGCGGCTAAATCAATCCCCTCTTTGACATCCGTCGCCACCGACAGTGCTTTCAGGCGCAGCCTTTCCAGCGCCTGCAGCGCGCCGTAAAAACAGGGATTTTCCACCACCACCCAGTCGCCCGGTTCCGTCACCGCCTGCAGGCTGAGATTCAGCGCTTCCAGGGCCCCCGCGGTAATCACGATTTCATCCGGCGAGATATTCATCCCCTGCAGCGCGTAGCGGCGGGCGATCGCGTGGCGCAGATCGTCATTGCCCGGCGGCAAATTCTCAATCACGCTCATGGCGGTGGCGTGTTTGCTCACTTGCGCCAGCGAGCGATTAAGCTGCTGGAGCGGAAACAGCCGCGGGTCGGGGAATGCCGAGGCGAAGGGCAGCATCGCAGCCCTACGGCTGGCCTGCAGCACCTCAAAAATGTAGGTGTTGATGTCTACCGATTCATCACGCGTCACCTGCGCAGGCGGTGGCGGCTGGCGAAGCCTGACCGGTTTTGGCGCCACGTAGTAGCCGGACTGCGGGCGGGCAATAATCCGCCCCTGGCTTTCCAGCAGTTGGTAAGCGTGGCTGACGGTCATAAAGCTCATGCCGCTGCTGATCACCTGCTCGCGTAGAGAAGGCAGCCGGTCGCCGGGTTGCCAGACACCGAGCGCAATCTGTTCGGTCAGCTGCTGCGCAAGCTGCTGATACTTTTTCATGAGGAGTCTCGCGATTCAGGTTTATGCCTATAGTATATCAGCCATAAAAAAATAGCCGTTTATAATAACTGTTATATCTCTGCCCGCCCCGCTCTACTGTCGACCCGCGACGGAAAAACAGGCCCCCGATCGTCGGTATCGACAGTTGCAACGGCCTGTCGCAGTATAAAGACGGGGGCGACTGTCGCACCGTGGGATGTCAGTAACGAAGCGCAAATCGGCGCGGCAGCGCTCTCCGACCGCGGCCGTGCGCCGTGGAATCTGGCCCTTTCAACTTAATGACGCGGAGCTTTATATGGAAAACCAACAGCGACAGGTCATCGCTCACTAACAGCCGATAAAAGCCATAACAGTCAGGCAACTGTTATTACAAAAAACACCCTTTCTGCCTCTGCAACCCTACCCATTCGGCACCTATAATTGCGCTGAATCAATTTTCTTGCGGAGTTCTGCATGTTCGGTCTTGATGCATTCCACCTTGCGCGAATCCAATTCGCCTTTACCGTCTCATTCCACATTATCTTTCCCGCCATCACCATTGGCCTGGCCAGCTATCTGGCGGTACTGGAAGGATTGTGGCTGAAGACAAAAAATCCTGTCTGGCGCTCGCTTTACCACTTCTGGTCAAAGATTTTCGCCGTTAACTTCGGCATGGGCGTCGTCTCCGGTCTGGTGATGGCCTACCAGTTCGGCACTAACTGGAGCGGTTTCTCCGAGTTTGCCGGCAGTATTACCGGCCCGCTGCTGACTTATGAAGTCCTGACCGCCTTCTTCCTTGAGGCGGGATTCCTCGGGGTCATGCTCTTTGGCTGGAATCGTGTCAGCCCCGGCATGCACTTTTTCGCCACCTGCATGGTCGCCCTGGGAACCATCATCTCAACCTTCTGGATCCTCGCCTCCAACAGCTGGATGCAGACCCCGCAGGGGTTCGAAGTCGTTAACGGCCAGGTGGTCCCCGTCGACTGGTTCGCGGTTATCTTCAACCCGTCGTTCCCGTATCGTCTGTTTCATATGACGGTGGCGGCTTTTCTCAGCAGCGCCCTGTTTGTCGGGGCCTCGGCGGCGTGGCATCTGCTGCGCGGTAACAACACGCCGGCGATCCGCGCGATGTTTTCGATGGCGCTGTGGATGACGCTTATCGTTGCCCCTGTTCAGGCGATGATCGGCGATATGCACGGTCTGAACACCCTGAAACATCAGCCGGCGAAAATTGCCGCCATCGAGGGACACTGGGAAAACCCTCCGGGCGAACCGACGCCCCTGCTGCTGGTCGGCTGGCCGGATATGGAGCAGGAACGCACCCGCTACGGACTGGAGATCCCGGCTCTCGGCAGCCTGATCCTGACCCATAGTCTGGACAAACAGGTTCCTGCCCTGAAGGAATTCGCGCCGCAGGACCGTCCCAACGCCACCGTGGTGTTCTGGTCATTTCGCCTGATGGCCGGACTCGGCATGTTGATGATCCTGCTTGGTACGCTGGCGCTGTGGCTGCGCTACCGCAAACGTCTGTATCAGTCGAAACCCTTCCTGCGCTTTGCGCTGTTGATGGGTCCTTCCGGGCTGATTGCCATTCTCGCCGGTTGGGTCACGACCGAAGTGGGCCGCCAGCCCTGGGTGGTCTATGGCGTACAACGCACTGCTGATGCCGTCTCCGCCCACGGCGACATGCATATGACCATCAGTCTGCTGATTTTCTTCGTCGTCTATAGCTCGGTATTTGGCGTCGGCTACAGCTATATGCTGCGCCTGATCCGCAAAGGACCACAGACCTTCAATCCACCGGTATCCGGTACCCCGGCCCGCCCGCTCTCCGCGGCAACAGAAGGTTTTCAGCATAAGGAGTCCCACTAATGGGGATCGATCTCTCAGTTATCTGGTTCGTCATTATCGTCTTCGCCACCCTGATGTACATCGTGATGGATGGCTTCGATTTAGGGATCGGCATTTTGTTCTCGACCACCCGCGATGCGCAAGACCGCGACGTCATGGTTAACAGCGTGGCGCCGGTCTGGGACGGCAACGAAACCTGGCTGGTGCTTGGCGGCGCCGGGCTGTTCGGCGCGTTTCCCCTCGCCTATGCGGTGATTATCGATGCGCTGGCGATCCCGCTGACGTTAATGTTAATCGGCCTGATTTTTCGCGGCGTGGCGTTTGAGTTTCGCTTCCAGGCAACGCCGTCACATCGTCCGTTCTGGGATCGCGCATTCCTCTGCGGTTCGCTGCTGGCCACCTTCTCCCAGGGGGTGGTTGTCGGGGCGGTCATTAACGGCTTCCCGGTGAGCGGCCGCACGTTCAGCGGCGGCATGCTCGACTGGCTGACGCCGTTCACCCTGTTCTGCGGTCTGGGGTTGACCATCGCCTATGCGCTGCTGGGAGCCACCTGGCTGGTGATGAAGAGCGGAAATCCGCTACAGGAAAAAATGCGTCATACCTCGCGGACGCTGCTGCTGGCGCTGCTGGTCACCATCGCCGTCATCAGCCTGTGGACGCCGCTGGCGCAACCGGCCATCGCCGACCGCTGGTTCACTCTGCCGAACCTCTTTTTCCTGCTGCCGGTTCCCCTGCTGGTTGTGGCGATCGGCGTCTGGCTGTGGCGGGATCTGCACAACCCTGAGCGTCACGCGCTGCCCTTTATTCTGACGCTGGGCCTGGTGTTCCTCGGTTTCAGCGGTCTGGGGATCAGTATCTGGCCGCACATTATTCCACCGGGTATTACGCTGTGGCAGGCCGCCGCACCGCCGCAGAGCCAGGGGTTTATGCTGGTGGGCGCCCTGCTCATTATTCCGGTGATCCTGGGCTATACCTTCTGGAGCTACTACGTGTTCCGCGGCAAAGTCCAACATGGTGAGGGGTATCATTGATGAATCAGTCACGACTGAAGCAATTATTATGGATGGTCACACTATGGGGTGCCAGCGTGCTGGCGCTGGGCGCAGTCAGTATGCTCTTTCGCTTTTTAATGACCGCGGCGGGGCTGAAAGTTTAATCCGCAGCGCTCAGGATAACGCTGATACCCAGGCACTCCGGGTTATCACCATGTTGAGTGGCTGACAGTATCCATCATCGCTCTCAGGCCCGACGCGTTCATCGCATCGGGCTTTTTTTCGCCTTTCGTCAGCAACAACTGACGCAGACTTTGCTCTTCTTTGATAACCCGATAATAAAGCTCAAGAAATTCAGGGCATAGTAGCCCCACTCGTCTGTCACTGGAAATAGATATGCTCAGGAGATGCGTTTCGGCATTGGTGCTGATGTGTGCGTTATTTTCCGGCCATTTGCTGGCCCGCAAGCAAGGACATGACTACTTCCCGGTACAAAGCCTCGAACAGCAGCTGCTGCACGAGGCCGATAGTGATGAACTGCGCAGCCAGCGGGACGAGGCCGCCGCCGATCTGCGCGAGCGTCACCACTGGCAGAATGCGCGCAAACCGAAAATGCACTTCCGCCTGTAGCGTCTGCCGTCGATCAGGCGCCTTTCCGCTTCGGCAGGGTTTTTAACAGCTCATCCGGGCTGACCGAGGCGACGATGCTCCCCGGAAGCGGCATTTTCAAAATATGATTTTTCATCTTGCCGATGACGTGCATTTCGCACGGACGACAGTCGAATTTCAGCGTCAGCACTTCATCACCGTGAATGAGCTGCATCGGCGTCGCTTTCCAGCTCTTAATCGAGCCCTTGGCCTGTTTCGGGCATAAATTGAAGGCAAAACGCAGGCAGTGCTTGGTGATCATCACCGGCACATCGCCCTTCTCTTGATGCGCTTCATAGGCCGCATCAATGAGCTTGACGCCATAGCGCTGGTAAAACGCACGCGCCTTATGGTTATAGACGTTAGCAAGGAACGATAAATGGGTTTCGGGATAAACCGGCGGCGGGACGGAAACCGCTTTACGCTGGCCGCGCGGCGCGGCATTCACCCGCGCCTCGTCCAGCCGTTCTGCCGTTTCCCGACGCAGCTGATTGAGCAGGCTATTGGGCACAAACAGCGCGCCGGGGAGATTGATCCGCACATCGCGGGCAAAATAGATAGTTTGCCCCAGCTTCGCCACGCCGTCCCGCAGGTTCGCCAGCGCTTTCTCCGCGTGGGTCGCTTCGGCAAACTCGCCGTCGAGGGTGTGGGTGACGCTGACACCATCTTCGCAGGTCATCGTCAGCACCAGCTGTTCCTGCCAGCCGCTGAGTTCGATGTCCACCGCAATCCGCCGCTCGCTGGAGGTCTTTTGCAAAGCCTGCTGCCAGTTATGGTCGAGGTTACGGTTCAGCACCTGGTGCGGGCGGACTTTATGCAGGTCTGCCGGCATCTCGTTCGGCCAGACGCGATAGCGATTTTCGCCGGTTTTTTCCACCGTATTGGCGCGGAACCCGACGATTTCGCGCTTAATCATCACGTTGAGGCCATCGCCATTGGTCAGCGCCTCGCTCACTTCGACATCGAGGTGGTCTTTAGCCACTTTCAGCACTTCGCCCACCGGCAGGCCGATAAATTTCGGCGAATCGAACGCGCCGATGTCGCCTTTGCGGGCATTGACAAAGTAGTCGGTGCTGCCGCGATGGAAGGTTTTATCGGTGGAGGGAACGAAAAAGTGTTCGGTGCGCCCGGCGGACGAACGCCTCAGATCGCCACGATCTTCAATAATCGCATCGAGCATCTGCCGATAGTGCGCGGTGATGTTCTTCACATAGCTCATATCTTTATAGCGACCTTCAATTTTGAAGGAGCGCACCCCGGCGTCAATCAGTTGGGCCAGGTTTGCCGTCTGGTCATTATCCTTCATCGACAGCAGATGCTTCTCGTACGCCACCACCCGGCCCTGGTCATCTTTCAGGGTATACGGCAAACGGCACGCCTGGGAGCAGTCGCCGCGGTTGGCGCTGCGCCCGGTCTGGGCGTGGGAGATATTGCACTGCCCGGAATAGGCCACGCACAGGGCGCCATGAATAAAGAACTCGATCGTCGCGTCGGTATTGTCGTAAATCGCTTTAATCTGTTGCAGGTTCAGCTCGCGCGCCAGCACGATTTGGCTAAAGCCGACGTCGGAGAGGAATTTTGCCTTCTCGACGCTGCGAATGTCGCACTGGGTGCTGGCGTGAAGTTCAACAGGCGGAATATCCAGCTCCATCACCCCCATATCCTGCACGATCAGCGCATCAACGCCGGCTTCATACAGATCGGTAATCAGTCGCTGCGCAGGTTCCAGTTCATCATCGTGAAGAATCGTATTCAGCGTCACAAAGATTTTCGCGCCGTAGCGATGGGCGAAAGGCACCAGTCCGGCGATGTCGCTGAGGCTGTTGCTGGCGTTGTGGCGTGCGCCGAAACCCGGTCCGCCGATATAAACCGCGTCTGCGCCGTGTAAAATCGCTTCACGGGCGATCCCGGCATCGCGGGCGGGGCTAAGAAGTTCAAGATGATGGTTGTGCAGGCGCATACGCTCGTCGTTATCCGTTATAGGGGGTCGAAATGGCGGCTATTGTAGTCAGAAGTGGGCACAGACGAAATCATTTTCCATCGCGCGGAACGGGTGAATTTTCAGTTTCCAGCAAAGCATTGAAGGAAAAGGTATTTCCTTCGCAAAACGGCTACAGTTACAGTCATCTTGTATTCCGGATTTTCCTCGTCACGTTGTGAGTGGTTACATTAATCATTTGATTGGCCGCAGGTTAAATGCCCGCGGCTTTTTCTTTGGGATAATGTATCAGCGAGTGAAAATGGACCGTTTGCGCGCCGCGGTTACGATAGGCATGGGCCATGTCTCCGGCAAACCGCCGCCCCTCTCCGCTCGTTAGCGTCAGCCACTTCCCCTGCAGACACAGATCCAGCTCACCGCTTATCACCACCACATGTTCAATCACCCCTTTCTCATGCGGCGTGGATTCACTGAGCGCGCCGGGGGCAAGAGTAATCGAAAAATGGTCGAAACGCAGTTCCGGGTCCCACGGGAAAACGGGCGTCACCACCATCGCCTGCTGCTGCGGGTCAAAGGCGGTCGGCGCTGTCGCTTCATCGGTGACGATAAACGCCGAGAACGGCACGTTCAGACCGGTGGCGATTTTCCATAACGTGGCCACCGTCGGGCTGGATTCATTTCGTTCAACCTGCCCGAGCATCGCTTTTGATACCCCGGTTTCTTCCGCCAGTCGCGACAGGCTCCAGCCGCGCTGTTGACGCAGCGTTTTCAGGGTCGTCGCCAGATGTTGCGCAATATTCATTCCACCTCCTGATATGCTCAGCGGAAATTATACGCGCATTGGTATGATTCTACAGGGAGTTTAGTCGGGAAACGCGCCGGGAACGTCCGGGACGATGTTGACGGCGACATGCAAAGCGGGGAAAGATGGTTGTGCGCTATAGCGCACAGTGCTACATTTTACCGGACGCTATAACGCACAAGAGGTCACTATGCGCTCATTCTCACTCCCGCTGCCGACGTTGCTCGCCGGGTTTATCGCCGTTCTGGTGGGCTACGCCAGTTCGGCCGCCATTATCTGGCAAGCCGCCGCCAGCGCTGGCGCCAGCGCGAGTCAGATAGCTGGCTGGATGACGGCTCTCGGGCTGGGAATGGGGGTCAGCACACTGGCCCTCACTCTCTGGCGCAAAGTGCCGATCCTCACCGCCTGGTCGACCCCCGGCGCGGCGCTGCTGGTCAGCGGATTACAGGGGGTGACGCTGCACCAGGCGATCGGCGTGTTTATCTTTGCGAATGGCTTAATGGTGCTATGCGGGCTGACCGGCCTTTTTGCCCGGCTGATGAAAATCATCCCCCACTCGCTCGCAGCCGCCATGCTGGCAGGGATTTTACTGCGCTTCGGTCTGCAGGCCTTCGCCACCCTTGAAGGCCATCTGCTGCTGTGCGGCGGGATGCTGGCAGCCTGGCTGCTGTGTAAAGCGCTGTACCCGCGCTTTGCGGTGGTGGCAGCGCTGCTGGTCGGCGGCGCCATCGCCGTGTTCTCCGGCGATGTCGTCGGGACGCACATCAGCCTCGCTTTTGTCGCCCCGGAATATATCGCGCCGCAGTTTACCCCTTCGCTGTTGCTCAGCGTCGGCGTCCCCTTCTTCCTGGTCACCATGGCCTCGCAAAACGCCCCCGGATTCGCCACCATGCAGGCTTCCGGCTACCGGGTGCCCGTGTCGCCGCTGATTGTCGCTACCGCGGGTCTGGCGCTGGTACTGTCACCTTTTGGCGTTTATTCGATCTGTATTGCCGCCATTACCGCCGCAATTTGCCAAAGTCCGGAGGCCCATCCTGACCCGCAGCGACGTTGGCTGGCCGCCGCCGCCGCGGGCGGTTTTTATCTGCTGGCCGGCCTGTTCGGCGGATCGATTACGTCGTTGATGTCCGCCCTGCCGACGGCGTGGATTCAGATGCTGGCCGGGCTAGCGCTGCTCGGGACGCTTGGCGGAAGTCTGTCTCAGGCGCTGAATCAGGAGAATGAGCGCGACGCGGCGGTGGTGACGTTTCTGGTCACCGCCAGCGGCGTGACCCTGGCGGGGATCGGCTCGGCCTTCTGGGGACTGGCGCTCGGCGGGGTGAGTTTCGCCCTGCTGTCAGCGCTGCGCCGCGCGTAATTGTGAGGGCGTCAGGCCGGTGACGCTTTTCACCCGGTTGCTGAAATGGCTGGCGGAGCTGAAACCGCAGGCCATCGCGATATCGGTCAATGACCGGGCGCTGTGGCAGATAAGCGCCTGCGCCTTAACCATCCGCCGCTGCATCACATACTGGTGCGGCGCCATGTTCATTGACTGTCGGAACATCCGCGCGAAGTGATATTCGCTGAGCGCCGCCTCCTGCGCCAGATCCGCCAGCGTCAGCGGCTGATCCAGATGCTCCTCAATCCACGCCAGCAGATTGCGCAGAACGTGCGGCGCCAGGCCGCCGGAGACCGTGGGTAAACGCCACTGAACGTTCGAATAGTGCTGAATAAGGTGGGTCAGCAGCAGCGTGCTGGCGGAGCTTAGCGTCAGCTGGTTGGCCTGCTGCTGCCAGTCGCAATCGAGCAGAAACTGGCGATAGACGGCGGTGATTTTATCATCCCGGGAAAAGGTCTGTTCCTGCAGGCTAAATGACGCCGGGCTGCGGTCCCAGATCTGCTCGCCGACCCGACGTAGATGTTGGTCGGTACAGTACAGGTGTACGAACGAGAGGTCGCCGCGAATATCCCAGGTGCTCTCCGCCCCTTTTGGCATCAGGCAAAAACGATCCGGGCCGCCGCCGTTTTTCCAGCCCTGCGGCGTTTTCTGGTAACTTTCGTAACCATCGGCAACGTACAGACTCAGCGTATGATGGTCGCTGCGCACCGTAACCGTATCGCGATTGTTATACCACGCCGCCAGTTGAATACCGGAGTTGAGCTCCACCGTCTCCCGCAGGACAGCTTTTTGTCGGCGTAATATTTCGAACGTCCCGTATGCCATAACCTTCACACATCTGATTTCGCGAGCCCCTAGTCTATGAAGAGTCGACCGCGGATACCAGATCTCTCCGGCCGTTCGGCAAAAATAAGCGCAAGAATTTGCAAGTCCAGACCGCATGGATGACAGCGACGGCGCGCAAAAACCGCCACACTGCCTCCCTGGTGTACTTATGGGAGACATGTTTTGAACGCAATACTGTACGGACTGGTGGTTGTTATCTGGGGCACGACGTGGATTGCCATCTTTTTACAACAGGGGCCGGTCTCCGCGCCGGTCTCCATTTTCTGGCGTTTTGCGGTAGCCAGCGTCACGATGCTGGCGATTCTGCTGGCAACTCGTCGTCTGCGTCCGCTGGCGCTGCGCGATCATCTGTTCTGTGTGCTACAGGGCTGCTGCGTCTTCTGTTTCAACTTCTGGTGCTTTTATACCGCTGCCGCGTACATTAATACCGGCCTCGAATCGGTTATTTTTTCCATGGCGGTTCTGTTTAACGCCGTCAACGGGTTTATTTTCTTCCGTCAGCAGCCGCCCGCTCGTTTCTGGCTTGCCGCCGCGCTCGGCCTTGTGGGAATCATCACGCTGTTCTGGGACGATTTGCTCAGCAACGGGCTCAACGCGTCCCTGCTGTGGGGGATTGGCCTCAGCGCGCTGGGAACCTACGGTTTTTCCCTCGGCAATATGCTCAGTATGCGCCACCAGCGCCGTGGCCTGGAAACCCTGACCACCAACAGCTGGGCGATGCTCTACGGTACCCTGGTCATGGGGGCTATCGCTCTGGTGCGCGGCGATGATTTCACTCCCCAGTGGACGCTAAGCTATATGGGCGCGCTGTTGTACCTGGCGCTGTTCGGATCGGTGATTGCGTTCGGCGCTTACTTTACGCTGGTTGGGCGGATCGGCGCCGGCAAAGCCGCCTACAGTACCCTGCTGTTCCCGCTGGTGGCCCTGACGATTTCAACGTTTTACGAAGGCTACGTCTGGCACAGCAACGCGGTTATCGGGCTGATGCTGATTCTGGTGGGTAATCTGGTGATGTTTGCCCGCCCCGAGCAGTGGTTCCTGCGCCGCAGACTGGCTTAGACCCTGCCTGCTGGCATAAAAAGCGCCCTCCAGCAGGGCGCCTGTGCCTCACGGCAATCCCGTTTTGCATATGGTGCCCGCCTGAGCATCATGGCAAGCCCGTTTTGCATATGGCGTCCGCGTTTTGCCGGGTGGCGGCTGCGCCTGACCCGGCCTACAAAACCCGTCACCTTAAAGATTTGCACAAGCCCTGTAGGCCCGCACAAGCGCAGCGCCGTCGGGCAATTTAACAGGCGCGCTCCGTTGACCATCCAGGGGGCTCTCCTGAAGCGCGTCTGAGAACCATGACAGGCCGGTTTTGCATATGGCGCCCGCGTTTTGCCGGGTGGCGGCTGCGCCTGACCCGGCCTACAAAACCCGTCACCTCAAAGATTTGCACAAACTCTGTAGGCCCGTACAAGCGAAGCGCCGTCGGGCAATTTAACAGGCGTGCTCCGTTGACCATCCAGGGGGCTCTCCTGAAGCGCACCTGAGAACCATGACAGGCCGGTTTTGCATATGGTGCCCGCCTGAGCATCATGGCAAGCCCGTTTTGCATATGGCGCCCGCGTTTTGCCAGGTGGTAGCTAACGCCTGACCCGGCCTACAAAACCTGTCACCTCGAAGATTTGCACAAACTCTGTAGGCCCGTACAAGCGCAGCGCCGTCGGGCAATTTGACAGGCTTACTCCGTTGACAATCCCCTGAGTGAATCCCTGTAAATGCAGTTGTCGGCGCGATTTATAGCAAAATACCGGGGTAAGCTTTGCGGCAAAAAAAGGAATGGCAAACGCAGGAAAGAATAAATCCGCCCCCCGGGCGGATTTACATTTGCTGTTTATTTTATATCGACCTGATAGAAAATATGCTTACCAAAAGGATCAATTTCGTAGCCAGAAACCTCTTTGCGGACCGGTTCGAAAATCGTCGAATGGGCAATCATCACCGCCGGCATTTGGTCATGCATCATCTGCTGCGCCTGTTTATACAGCGCTTCGCGTTTTGGGCGATCGGTAATCGATTTTGCCTCGGCGATAATTTTATCAAATGGCTGATAGCACCATTTCGCCGAGTTAGAACCGCCGTTCGCCGACTGACAGGTAAATAACGGCCCGAAGAAGTTGTCCGGGTCGCCGGTCGCAGTGGTCCAGCCCATCAGCGCCGCCTGATGTTCGCCCTCTTTTACCCGCTTCAGATATTCACCCCACTCATAGGTGGTGATTTTGGTCTGCACGCCAATTTTGGCCCAGTCAGCCTGAATCATCTCGGCCATCCGTTTGGCGTTCGGGTTATAAGGACGCTGCACCGGCATCGCCCACAGATCGATGGTTAGCGGGCCGCTAATGCCCGCCTCCTGCAGCAGCGCTTTGGCCTTTTGCGGGTCGTAGTCATAATCTTTCAGCTCCGCGTCGGCGCTCCATACTCCCGGCGGCAGCAGATTTTTCGCCTGCGTGCCGGTACCGTGGAATACCGCCTCAATAATCGCCGGTTTATTAATCGCCATCGCCAGAGCCTGACGAACTTTAACATTATCCAGCGGCGGTTTTTGCGTATTAAAGGCAAGGAACCCGGTATTCAGCCCCGCCTTGCTCAGCAGCGTAATGTTTTTATTTTCCTTCATCCTCGGTAAATCGGCCGGATTAGGGAACGGCATCACCTGGCATTCATTCTTTTCCAGTTTGGCATAGCGCACCGAAGCGTCCGGGGTAATGCTAAAAACCAGACGATCGATTTTTGCTTTCCCCTGCCAGTAGTCCGGGAAGGCGGTATAAAGAATGCGCGAATCTTTCTGATATTGCGCCAGCTTATAGGGGCCGGTGCCAAGCGGGTCGGAATCGACGCGCTGCGGGGTCCCGGCTTTGAGCATCGCCTCCGCATATTCCGCCGATAAAATGGAGGCGAAATACCACGCCAGGTCCGCGACAAACGGCGCTTCGGCGCGGGCCAACGTAAAGCGCACCGTATATTCATCAGGCTTATCAATCGCGGTAATTAACTGGCCAAACTCCAGACTTTCAAAGTTAGAGTAGCTACCGCCAGAGACGTTGTGATAAGGATGCTGCGGATCTTTTTGCCGCATAAAGGAGAAAATCACATCATCGGCATTAAAATCGCGGGTGGGGGTGAAATATTTATTACTTTGAAACTTCACGCCTTTGCGTAGATGGAAGGTATACACTTTTCCGTCATCGCTCACCTCCCAGCTTTCGGCGAGGCTCGGCTGCAGTTCGGTGGTGCCCACCTTAAAATCAACCAGCCGGTTATAAACGGGTACCGCGCTGGCGTCCACGCTGGTACCCGAGGTATAGAGTTGAGGATTGAAATTCTCCGGCGATCCTTCGGAGCAGTAAACCAGCGTTTTTGCGCTCACGGCGGAACCAAACGTGAGCGCCGTTATTGTCAGAGCAAGCGTGGTGAGTTTGCGTTGCATAACGTTTTCCTTTTTTAATTTGTCAGCTAATGAATAGCTTGTTGTTTTCCTGTCCATACATAACACTAAAGCCAGATTGCAAACACCTGAAAGAATAAATAAAGAAGGAATCACTATGCCATCTCCACTCGCCAGTCAATTGACCCAGCGCTTCTTCCGCTATCTCGCCATCAGCAGCCAGAGCGACCCGCGCGCCACCACGCTGCCAACCACGCCGGGGCAACACGAGATGGCCCGCGAGCTTGCCGACGAGCTACGCCGTCTCGGACTGGACGATATTGTGATTGATGACCACGCCACCGTCACCGCGGTAAAAAGAGGTAACGTTCCAGGCGCGCCGCGGATTGGCTTTATCACCCACATCGACACTGTGGACGTCGGGCTGTCCCCGGACATTCATCCGCAAATTTTGCGTTTTACCGGCGATGATCTGTGTCTGAATCGTGAACAGCAGATCTGGCTGCGGGTCGCCGAGCATCCCGAGATTCTCGCCTACCGGGACGAAGAAATTATCTTCAGCGATGGCACCAGCGTGCTCGGCGCCGACAACAAATCGGCGGTCACGGTGGTGATGACGGTGCTGGAAAACCTGACGCCGGAACAGCGCCACGGCGATATCGTAGTGGCCTTTGTACCGGATGAAGAGGTAGGCCTGCGGGGGGCAAAAGCGCTGGATCTCAGCCGTTTTGCCGTCGATTTCGCCTGGACTATCGACTGCTGCGAACTCGGCGAGATCGTGTATGAGAACTTTAATGCCGCGGCGGCGGAGATTCGCTTCACCGGCGTGACCGCTCATCCAATGTCCGCCAAAGGCGTACTGGTCAATCCGCTGCTGATGGCCGCGGATTACATCAGCCATTTCGATCGCCTGCAGACGCCGGAACACACCGCCGGACGCGAAGGTTACGTCTGGTTCAATGGCATTCAGGGCGATCAAAACAGCGCTCTGCTGCAGGCCAGCATTCGTGATTTCGACAGCGAGAGTTTTTTACGCCGTAAACGGCAGATTGGCGACGTCGCCGAAAAAATTGCCGCGCAATACCCGACGGCCAGCGTCGAGTTTTCGCTTAGCGACACCTACAGCAACATCAGCAATGCCATCGGCGACGATCGGCGGGCCATTGACCTGATGTTCGAAGCCATGGAAAGCATTGGCGTGACGCCGAAGCCGACGCCGATGCGCGGCGGTACCGATGGTGCGGCGCTCTCGGCAAAAGGCCTGCTGACGCCCAACTTCTTCACCGGCGCGCATAACTTCCACTCGAAATTTGAGTTTTTGCCATTGCGCGCCTTTGAAGCGTCGTACCATACCGCGTTACAACTCTGTCTGCTGGCGGCCCGTTAAGCCGGTTTTTGCGCCAGCATGGTGGCAAAACGCAGTTTGATACGGTTGCCGTTGGCATCGGTGCGATGCAGTTCGCCCACCTCTTCGTTGTACCTGAGGAACGACCAGCCGGCGTAGTAGCGCCGCAGTTCCTCAGGTTTAAAGGCAAACGGGAACCCTACGGTGCAGGGATAATCGTCGGTGTCCATCGCCGCCACGATCAGGTTGTAGCCGCCCGGTCTGGTACAACGCTGCATATTGGCGATGAGTCCCGGAATGGTTTTCGCTTCAAGGAACATCAGCACCACGGTGGAGAGAATAAAGTCATATTCACCGTCGAAGCTTAAGCTATTCAGATCCTTGACCGCCGCCTGGAGATTGGTCAGATTTTCCTGCGCGCGAATGTTCTCCAGATTCTTGATGCTCATCGGGTTTTTATCCCACGCCGTCACCTCAAAGCCGTTCGCCGCCAGATAGAGGCTATTGCGCCCGTTGCCACACCCCAGATCCAGCGCCGTTCCCGGCGGCACCTGGGTCGCGGCATAGAGCACTTCCGAGTGGGTACGGGTCAGTCCGTATTTATCAGTAAAATAGTTTTCGTCACGGATAGTCATGGTGAGTCCTTAGTGTTGAATAATGTGGCCCGGTCGACGCGGATCAGTAATTTCCCCCGCATCAGCAGCAGAAACGTGCGTAGCAACAGCAGGCCAATAATCAGATTGGTAAAGATAAACAACGGGATTGATAAGTAATGGAAAAAGCCGTTCGGCTGGCTGTATCCAAGATGCAGCCCGGTGCTGGCCAGTGCGGAAATACCAAATGAAAAGCTCCAGAAGGAGGCATTGAACGGCTGCCGGAGATACCACGGCATCAGACGGAGCATAAACAGCAGTTGCAGGAGTCCGTAGCCAAACAGCAGTTTGGCGAAGGTATCCGCCTCTGCGCCGTTAACGCTGAGCCAGGCGCTACAGGCCACCAGCGCCGGCGCCAGCTGGATACCCAGCGAGGTCCGCATCGCGGCGGGCAGCTCGCCATGGCTGCGCAGTCGTTGCAGAATCACCGGCTCCAGGCTCAACCACGAGAAGATCCCGGCGCCGAGAAACACCAGCCCGGCGTCGTTAAAGCCGAGCGCCCCGCAGACCATCGCGCTGATGAAGTTGTTTGCCACCGTCGGTAAATAGAGTCCCGGCGTGGTGGCGTCACCCGGGTGTGTGCCGCGCCATAATCCGGCGCTCTGCCAGGCGGAATAGCTCAACTGGAGTACCACGCCAATGCCGAACAGCAGCAGCGAGAGCGGACGAAACCACGGCACGAAACCGATAGCCACCAGCATCGTGGTGGCGGGAAACAGGCTGACAAAACTGCTGGCCACCGGGTGGCGCATCTCCCGCAGCACACTCCCCGGAAAGCGAATCACCCGGGAGATAAACGCTATCGTCAGCAGCGCCCAAATCATCGTCGCCAGCGCCACCAGACCATCGCCGATAGCCCGACTCACCGGCCAGAGGGTGCTGGCATAGCGCCACGCGAAGCCCATGCCGATGGTGCCCAGCACCATGCCAAAATAGCCCGCAGGTAAATTCAGGACCTGCCGTTCGAGCGGGTTTTTATTCATTTTATTTATTTTTTTCAATTTATCTTTAAGTTGCATTTTAAAAGAACCTTATGCAACGCGCTACGGAGATTTTTGCTATGTTTGTGTTAACCAAAAGTAAAATGAAACCTTGATAAGAGAAGTCCTGATGAACAAATATCGTCTGAGCGACAAGGTTCGCCCGTTTCACTATGAAGAAGACGGGATTAAACATAGCGTAAATCTGCGGCAAATTGTGGCCCTGCGTGATTTCGCCGATGTGCAGGCCGGTAGCGAAGGCGGCTGGCTGGACGAGGAAACGGCGCTGAGTCAGGCGGGCAACTGCTGGATCTACGACCCCAACAGCGCGGTGTTTGCCGGGGCGCGGATTGAAGGCAACGCGCGTCTGACGGGAACCTGCGTCGTCAGCCACTCCGCTATTATCCGCGACGATGTATGGATCGACAGCGGCACCATCAGCCATCACGCCCTTATCTGTGACAACGTCACGCTTCAGGACTCCTGCGTTCGCGGCTTCTGCCGTCTGGCTGACCGGGCGCGCATTCTCCCCCACTGCCTGATTATCGCCGCCCAGGGGCTGACCGCCGACCGCGACAAGTTTCTGCAAATCTACCAGCGGGCGACGGTCAGCGCTTCGCGCATCGTTCATCAGGCGCAGATTTACGGTGATGCCTTCGTGGACCACGCCTTTGTGGAGCACCGGGCGGAAATCTTTGACTATGCGCGGCTGGAAGGTAACGAAGAGAACGATGTCTGGGTCTGCGATAACGCCAGAGTCTACGACCATGCGCGCCTTATCGCCGGACGCGCGGAGGATGCGATACCGACGCTACGCTACAGCGCGCAGGTGGCAGAGAATGCCGTGGTCGAGGGCAACTGCGTGCTCAAACATCGGGTGCTGATCGGCGGCCACGCGCGGCTGTGCGGCGGCCCTGTTCTGCTGGACGACGACGTACTGGTGCAGGGGAATGCCCACATCAGCGGCGATGTGGTGATCGAACATCAGATTGAAATTACCGACGACGCGCGGATTGAAGCGCTTAACGGCGAGGCGATTCATCTGCGCGGCCGCAAAGTGATCAACGGCGCGCAGCATATTACCCGCACGCCGCTGCTGGGGTCGCTGTAGCCCTTGCTGGCTAGCTAAAGTGCCGCGCGCCGGGCCGGGCCGGGAAACCAAATCATCAGGCCGTGGGGCTATCGATAATCCGTCCGTAGATATTCTGATCGTCATACGCGCCGTTCAGATACTCGGCCTGCTGCAGACAACCTTCAAGAGTAAAGCCATTGCGCAGCGCCACCTGATTGCTCTTGTGGTTAGCCACCCGGCATTTGATAACAAAACGCCGGACTTCGCCGCGGCGGGCGTAGTAATGCATAAACGCCTGCAGCGCCTGGGAAAGCAGCCCTTGCCCCTGGTGATCCTCATCAATCCAGTAGCCGATGTAGCCGGTTTTATTCAGCGGTTCAATCTGGTTGAACGACAGCACGCCCACCATCTCATCGCGCCAAAACAGGAAAAACATTTTGGCGTAGCCGCGCTGGTGCAGCATGACGTTCCCCTGTACATGGCGACGGGTTTCACCTTCGCTGTCGACCGCGGCGGGCCAGCTAAGCGAGTGCTGTAGCCAGAGTTTATTCTTTTCCACCAGCAGGTGTAAGTCGGTCACATAGCGCTCGTCCACTGCGCGTAGCGTCAGCTGGTCGGTCACCGGGATGATTTCAGGAACGGGGATATTTTCTGCGGACATGGCTATCTCTCACTGCGGGTAAACCCGTCCACGGCATGCGGACGGGCAACCGCGACGGTTACTTCATGACCCGGTCATCAACGTAGTTACGTTTATCCGGAGCCGGCGGGAAATACTGGTACAGCCAGGTCTCACTGATGGCATTGCCCTGGCAGCGCAGGAACATGCGCATCTCCACCGGGTCGGTGGAATCGTTGGTCGGGTACCAGTCAAACTGGATACGATAGCCGTCGAATGGTTCAACGTACAGAATCTCTATTTGCTTCGCTTCGCCGTTAGACAGGGTAATCACCGGTTCGATGCCTTTTGGCGCAGCGGCCTTCAGGTCCCCGCCGACGAAATCAATGGCAAAACGGCGCGCCCATTTGTCCGGGTAGTGTTCGCCCGGCGCCCAGCCTTCCGGGAAACCGCCCATCCCGGTGCGGGTGGCCATCACCCGAGCCAGCGGTGAACGCACCGGTGGCTGCGCGCTCCAGTACAGGCGATAGCTAAAGTCCAGCTCATCACCGGCCTTGATCGCTTTTTCCGGCTGCCAGAAGCAGACGATGTTATCCAGCGTCTCACCGGTGGTGGGGATCTCCATCAGGCTGACGGCCCCTTTACCCCACTGGTTACGCGGCTCGACCCACAGGCTCGGACGCTTGTTGTACCAGCCCATAATGTCCTGGTAATGGCTGAAATCGCGATCGAGCTGCAGCAGACCAAAGCCGCGCGGGTTCTTGTCCTGGAAGGCGTTGAACTGCAGTTTTTGCGGGTTGTTCAGCGGACGGCAGACCCACTCGCCGTTGCCGAGCCACATGGCGAGACGGTCGGAGTCGTGAATTTGCGGGTGGATGGTATCGCACATCCGGCGCTCGTTGTTGCCGCAGCTGAACATACTGGTCATCGGCGCAATCCCCAGCTGTTTAATATCTTTGCGGGCGTAGATGTGGTTTTCCACATCCATAATCACCTGCGTCTCCTGGCAGTTGATGACAAATTTATAGGCGCCGGTGACGCTCGGGCTGTCGAGCAGCGCATACACGGTAAAGACCGTCGCGCCCGGCTTAACCGTCTCGAACCAGAACGAGGTAAAGTCCGGGAACTCTTCCGGGGTATCGGTAAAGGTATCGACCGCCAGACCACGAGCGGAGAGCCCGTACTGGTAGGTACTGTCCACCGCGCGGAAGTAGCTGGCGCCGAGGAAGGCGACGATATCGCGGCGCGCCAGCTCCGGCGCTTTAAACACGCGGAATCCGGCAAAACCGAGGTCGGTTTGCCCGACCAGCTGTCTGGTGTCTACGCCGGCGTTGTTGTAGTTAAACAGCTCCGGGCGGAAGTGAATTTCCCGCGCCTGCTGGGTTTGCGAATCCAGCGAGAACATGCGCACGCGGCGGCGAAAACCCATACCGACGTGGAAAAACTGGATGTCCAGCTTGCGGTCATCGATATTATTCCACAGCGAATGTCCCGCATCGTACTGAATGCTGTTGTAGGCCTGCGGGGTCAGATTGGCCAGCGTTGACGGCAGGTCGCGCGGGGCGCCGCCCCACGGCTGACGCGAGAGATCGTGGGCCATCGATTGCAAAACGGTAAAGTCAAAACGGCGCGTCATCCCATCAGCAATGCCCGATTCCTCGGCAAGCGCGGCGTTAGAAAAAAGTGAAGCGACCCCTGACGTTCCGCATACGGCGGCAACAGCCATGGAAGATTTGAGAAAACGTCTGCGATTCATGCCTGAGAAAGCATCCTTCTGTTATGCCAATGGGTACGCAACGCGACAAACTGATGCGCCGTGAATTTCGCCCACTCTAGACAAAAACGGTTGATAATCCAATTGTTGGCGACAGAAAAAACGTTAAAAAAATTCTCTCCATCGGAGCAGACTGAATTGTCTTTTACCGGGCCGTCTGACCGAAGGCCAGCGCTCGCAGTCTCAATATAGCCGCGTCGTCCTCATCGCCCAGGGCGAGAACGGCGTTGTCATGTCGTCCCGGCGGTGGGCCATTTGCCACAGTCAATATGGCCTCAGAGATAAACGGCATCGCGGACAGAGTTGATATTAATCAGCTCAGATAGCGGTTCTCTTTTTTATAGTGAAATAAATAATCACAACAGCTGCTATTTTATTTCTTTATGTGATACCTGACACCATGAATATAACAAAAGCAAATCTGAAAGATCTCCCCACCCTCCTCGACATTCAGAAAGAGGCCTACCTGGCTGAAGCGGATATCTATTCTGACTACGCGATCCCACCGTTAACTGAAACCCTTATTGATTTTACCCAAGCGCTGTCCAGTAGCGTGGTGCTCAAGGCAGAGCTGGAGGGGGTTGCGGTGGCCTCGGTGCGCGCCAGGCTGAAAGGTGAAATCTGCGAAATCGGGCGTCTCAGCGTCAGTCCACACTATCAAAAAAGAGGCATCGGTCGTTCACTGCTGCTGGCTTGTGAAGCCCTTTTCCCCTCATCACGTTATTGTGAGCTGTTTACCGGCTCGCGAAGTGAGGCCAATATACGGTTGTATGAAAGTTTAGGTTACCGTCGTATCAGAACCGACGTACTGTCCCGCAAAGTCACATTGATTTATTTGAGAAAAGTTTTACCGGGAACATATTAATAATAGCGGCTCGCCCGAATGCGCAAACGTTCAGATGTACTGGCGCAAACGAGGCGCTTCGCGGGCGAATCGAAGGCTTAACCTGACAACAAATCTGAGAGGACAGACAACTTCGCGGAAAACCCCGTCAATCAAGGACATCCTTGATTGCTTTTTAGCTGACGACAACAGAGGGGAAATCATATTCCCCTCTGTCAGCGACTTCAGTCCGGTAAAAGAGCCTGCAGGCTGCTCTGCGGTCGGTAGCCGAGCGCAAAAAGCGATTATTTGATGCTCACATCAATCCCCGGGAAGTATTTGGCCGCCAGACGAGTGATGGTGCCGTCAGCGCGAACCTTGTCGATTGCCGCGTCGAGCTGTTTTTTGATCGCCTCGTCGCCTTTGCGCAGGCCGTAGCCGATCCCGCTGCCGAGAATCGTATCGTCAGCCACCGGTTTGCCGATAAAGCCAAAGCCTTTACCCTGCGGTTTGCTGAGGAAACCGGCCTGCCCGGCGGCAGACATCACCAGCGAAGCATCGATCCGGCCGTTGAGCAGATCCGCCCACGCCATATTTTGATCTTTGTAGGACACCACCGTCACGCCGTGCTTCTCCCAGTGCTCTTTGGCAAAGGTTTCCTGAATCGACCCTTGCAGCACACCGATGGTTTTGCCTTTCAACCCTTCCGGGGTAGCCGTCATGCCGCTATCGGCTTTACCGACCAGTTGCGAGGGAATGCGATAAATCGGCTGCGTAAAATCGATGCTTTTGCGCCGCTGTTCAGTGATATTCATCGCCGAGTTAATGGCGTCGAACTTTTTCGCCACCAGCCCCGGGATCAGCGCATCAAACGACGTCTCCACCCAACTGCATTTCAGCTCGGCCGCCTGGCAAATGGCGTTGCCGAGGTCGATATCAAAACCTTCCAGCTCCCCAGCCGTGTTGCGGCTTTCAAACGGTGGATACTCCGCTTCCACGCCGTAGCGCAGTTCGTCGGCGGCAAACGCAGAGAAGGCAGACATCATCCCCAAAGCGAGGGTAAGAGCGGTAATTTTCATCTTCATCATGGGGCTCCTTAACGCGGCTTAACGTGACACAGTGCCTGCGCACCGGCCCGCAACGTGGCTTCATCTTTAGCAAAAGAGAGGCGAATCAATTTGTTATCAGTACCATCCGTATAAAACGCCGACAGCGGGATCGTCGCCACGCCATAGTCGGTTATCAACCGCTTCACCATCTCGCTGTCGCTTTCATCGCTGAAATGGCTGTAGTCGGCCAGCATGAAGAAAGAGCCCGCGCTCGGCAACAGGCGGAATGGTGAATCAGCCAGCAGCTGGCGGAGTAGATCCCGCTTCTGCTGGTAGAACGAGGCCAGCGAAAGCCAGGACTGGGGATCGGTCATATGCCCGGCAAAGGCGTATTGCATCGGCGTGTCGGCGGAGAACATCAGGAACTGGTGAACCTTGCAGATCTCATCCATCAGCACCGCCGGCGCAACACAGTAGCCCACGCGCCAACCGGTCACGTGGTAGGTCTTGCCGAACGATGAGATGATGACGCTGCGCTCAGCCAGCTGAGGATGGGTCGCCATCCCGTGGTGGTGTTCACCGTCAAAAACCACGTGCTCATACACTTCGTCCGACAAAATCACGATATCGGTATTGCGCGTCAGCGCCGCCAGCTGATCTAAATCAGCGCGGGAAAAGACCTGGCCGCTGGGGTTATGCGGCGTATTGACGATAATCATCCGCGTGCGCGGGGTGATGGCGGCGCGAACGTGATCCCAGTTGACGCTAAAGTCAGGCACCGTCAGCTTGATGGCCACCGGCGTCGCCCCCTGCAAACGGACAATCGGCGCATAGCTATCGAAAGAGGGTTCGAAGTAAATAACCTCATCGCCCGGATGCACCAGCCCGCCGATAGCCGAGTAGATCCCCTGGCTGGCGCTGGCGGTAATCAGGACTTCGCGGTCTACGTCATAGCGCGTACCGTACAGGGTGGCAATCTTCCCGGCAATTCGCTCCTTCAGCTCTGGCAGGCCGGTCATCGGCGCATACTGGTTATGCCCCTCTTCCATCGCCCGCGTGACTCCGGCAACCAGCCGGGCATCGCAGGCAAAATTCGGCGCGCCCTGAGAAAGGTTGATGGCATGGTGCTGAGCGGAAAGTTGACCGATCACGGTAAAAATGGTCGTGCCGACATCCGGCAGTTTGGAGCGCGTAGTCAGCGGGGAACGGAGACTCATAGTTAATCCTTTCTCATTTTATTTGCATAACCATTCAATCCAATGCATTCCCCGGCGACAACCGAATTGTTGTCATAGTAGCCATGCATTTTGCTCATACCTTGAGAAAAGAGACGGCCAGCCCGGCCATTGATATTCCCCGGACGGGCAATACAGGGCGCGTCCGGGAACGGCGCTGTCAGCTCCGGCAGCCGCGGACCGTTCGGGCCATTCTCAACGCGGGGGTCAGGATGGTCGGCAGGCCGACATAATTAGCCAGATCCCCAGCGCCAGCACGTTGTCCTTGAATTTTTGCGGGTCGATAAATACCGGGTCCCATTCGCGGAACAAAGCAGGCATACTGTCCATGATCAAAATGCATAGCTGGAGATGAGATGTCGCGAAGCGCCCTGCCTTTTCATGCCGTGGAAACCTTTCTGGTCACCGCCAGGCACCTTAACTTAACCCATGCCGCGCGCGAGCTCTGCCTGACTCAGGGCGCCGTCAGCCGCCAGATAGCGGCGCTGGAGGCGTGGTTTGGTTTCCCGCTTTTTGCCCGCCACGCGCGCGGGCTGCATCTTTCGCCGCAGGGCAGCGCGCTCTATCCCGAGCTGCAATCTGCCTTCGGCCATCTGCTCGCGGTAGCGGAGCAGGCTCGTCAACAGCAGACCGTGGTGCGCCTGAAGGCGCCGACCTGCGCCATTCGCTGGCTGGTTCCCCGGTTGGTCAGCATCGAGCGGCGTCACCCGGAACTGCAAATCGCCCTGACCACCACCACGGAACACGGCGTCAATTTCAGGACCGAACCCTATGACGCCGCCATCGTCTTCGGGACTCACCACAGCGTCGGCGATCTGCTGTTTGAAGAGGCGCTGACGCCGGTCAGCAGCGCGGCCCTGACCGGCGACAACAGGCTGAACGACGTCACTTTTTTGCACCCGACCCGCGATAAGACCGACTGGTCGCTATGGCTGGCGGCATCCTCCCCGGACGCCCCGCCGCCAATGCGTAAAAACCAGCACTTCGATACCATGGATCTGGCGATTACCGCTGCCATGCAGGGGCTGGGCGTCGCCATGGCTGACGCCACTCTGGTGGCTGAAGATGTGCGCGCCGGCCGTCTGGTGCGCCCTTTCGCCTTCAGCGTAAAAACCGGCGCCAGCTACCGGCTGGTGGTCCGCAGTTCGCAGAGCAAAGCCGACGGTCTGGCGCGGTTTCGGGAGGAGCTGGTTAATCCAGCGTAACGTGGTGGCGCATCACCCGGCGAAACAGCGCCAGCCGGGCGCGCATAAAGCGGTTTTCCAGCTTAAACCCGGCCCGTTTATGGAGCCCGATGCGCAGCAAACGATCGCGCCCGCGCAGGCTGGCGGGCCAGCGTACCACCCCCGGCAGTTCGCTGCAGCGATGCCCGGCAAGGCGGGCGAAGTTCGCCCAGTAATCGGCGACCTGAGCAGCAAACGCGCGGTCTTCCTCGCTGGCGTAGGTGCGCACCGGCTCGGCCAGGGTGAGCGTGTCAAACGCATAAGGCACTTCGTCGCCGTGCCACGCCCCGTGCGGACAGCTTTCCTCGGCACCGTGGGGAACATAGTCAAACCAGTAGCGCCAGCACGGCTGACCGACCCGCTGCTGGGCCTGCATCACCACGTAGCCCAGCGTGGTGAAGGCCATATCGCGGCACACTTCGCGCCCCAGATTCTCATCCCCCTTCACGCCGGGATAGAGCAGTTTGATCAGCCCAAGGCCAAAGCGCCGCTCGCGGCGCAGTTTTTGGATCTGCCCGGCGATATCGACGCCAAACACCGCCATCACGCTGGCCTCGTCGCTGTTAGAGCCAACCATCACCGGCATCGGATGCTGTCGACCGGCAAAAAAGACCTCCAGCATCGACTGCGGTAGCACCGCATCGCCGACGATTGGCGCCGGCCCGGTATTCAGCGGCGCGGTCAGCGACCAGAACGCCTGCGCCGGAATCGCCCGCAGCTGCGCGGCGCTGGCCTGCGGCAACGAGAAGTGTTCCGCCAGCAAACGCCCTTTCTCCAGCGCTTTTTCTCGCGGCAGATCCGGCAGCGTATAGCCGCTCTGAATGATGGCTTTATGGAACAGGCCGCGGGATTTCGGCGATACCATCAGCGAGAGCACGCTGCGCGCCCCGGCCGACTCACCAAACAGGGTGACGTTGGTAGCGTCGCCGCCAAAAGCGTGAATGTTATCCTGCACCCATTGCAGCGCGGCGATTTGGTCAAGGAGGGCAAAATTATACACCCGCTCGCCATCTTCCCCTTCCAGCGCCGGATGGGCGAAGAACCCGAGATGACCCAGCCGATAGTTGACGGTCACCACCACCACGTCGCGGGCCGCCAGCGCTTTGCCATCGTAAGGCGGCAGGCTACCGGCGCCGATGGTAAACCCGCCGCCATGCAGCCAGACCATGACCGGTAGCGGCTGAGTACGCCCGGCGGGCGCCCAGACGTTGAGGTAGAGACAATCTTCCGAAAAGCGACCGGGATCGCCGCCGCCCAGCTCACGGCAGTACTCAATATCCTGCCAGCTGGCGGCGGAGAAGGTATCGGCCTGGCGCACGCCCTGCCAGCGCGCGGGCGGTTGCGGCGCGCGCCAGCGAAGATCGCCGACCGGCGGCGCGGCGAAGGGAATGCCGCGCCAGAGATGAATGCCCTGTTCAGTGATACCGGATAACGTCCCCTGCCGGGTTTTGACCAGTGGGGTGGACGGGTTCTGCATGACCTGCTTCCTTTTACTGACGGTCTTACTGACTGTCGTCAATGATTCATGTCAGCAGAGTACCGGTTTCAGAGCAGACCGCAACGGCGTTTACTGCGCTCCTCCGCCTGTTGATAGAGGGCAAACTCATCGAGTACCGGGCAACCCAACGCCGTTTCAAAGGCGTCACGGCTGGCATTGCCGTGGCTGCGGGCCTGAGTTTCATTGCCGAGATTCGACTGGAAAATTCCTGCCGCGCTCACCGGTAAAAAATCTTCATAAATAATCGGTTGCGCCACCACCCAGCCGCGTTCGATCAACGGCTGCGGATCGTCGCCGGGGCCAAAGGCATGGCGATGGGCTTCCCCGGCGGGGGTCAGACGATAGCGGAACCACGCCAGCCCCTGCTGACGCAGCAGAAACTCACTGTCCGGAAACTGGCTGAATACCTCCTGCAGATGGCGCTGATGGTTGAGGTTGTCTTTGCCAACGCCAGCCTCGCTCAGCAAGCGATCGTACAGCGCCCGGCCTTTTGCCGTCAGCGCAATCCCGCGTTGCTCTATTTCGCCAAAACGCGCGCTGTGGGTCCCCTGATGCTCTCCGGCAAACATCACCGGCTCTTCAAGGGCCTTAAAACTGGTCTGGCGCAGCAGAATCGGCACCTCACGACGCGGCGGCCCTTCAATCAAGGCCTTCGGCACAATTCCGCCCCCCGGCATCAGCGCCTGCACCCGGTCGATATCCAGCGTGCGCGGCGTCAGATGGTTGATATGGCAGCCGGGGAAGCAGACCACATCGGCAATCAGCCGGTGCTCATTATGCAGCGCATGATAGGTGTCGGCGTCCACCGTTGCGTGGCTGTGCCAGCGGAACGTCTCCAGCGCTTCACGGACAAATTCCCGGGCCTGCGCCGGGGAAAAGTGGCCCTGCTCTTCGTGCACCGCAATCAGTTCGCGACAACGGGGGGTAAAAATATCGCGCCGGGCGAGGATCGCCGCCGCGCGCTGGCGCAGCTCAACGTTGGCAATCAGCTCCAGGCGCAGCAGCGAGGTAAAAATACGAAACGGATTACGCGCCAGCGCCGCATCATCAACCGGACGAAACGCGGTGGAGTGTACCGGCACGCCGGCCTGCGACAGGTCGTAATAACTGACGGGGAACATCCCCATAATGGCAAACATACGCCGCAGCGTCGCCAGTTCCTCCGCCGTGCCAACGCGGATCGCACCGTGGCGCTCGACGTTAAGCCGCGACAGCTCATCGGCATTCGCCAGTTGCTCATGCAGTTCATGATTATGTTCCAGCACCGCCAGATTTACGTCGGCCACCAGCTCCAGTAACGTCCCGTATTGTGGAACTTCCTGCTGGTACATTGCCGACATTGCCTGCGAAAAATTTTCCCGAATCTCATCTGCCGTGATGGTGTTCGCCATGATGCCTTACCTCCAGTGAATACTTCCTGGAGTGTAGAAAAGACCGCTGGCGACGGCGGGAAGAATTTACAAATTGTGATGAGGATAACCTGCCTCTGTCATCCGGGCGGCGCTGGGCATAACCGTGGGTTATGTAAAACGACCATTAATTTCACTTTAAATTAACAAAGCATTTACACACACTGTTTCTGGCGATATGACAATAACAAGCCCTCTACCGATTAAAACGGAGCCGCTACCCTATGAATGATAAATGGTCACCGCGCGAGGTCGTGCATCGCGACTATAGCAGTCACCCGCCCGCCTATGCCCCGGGCTACAAAACCAGCGTCCTGCGCTCGCCGCGCAATGCGCTGATCTCACTGCAGAATTCCCTGTCTGAAATTACCGGCCCGGTCTTCAGCCACGACGATCTCGGGCCGCTGGATAATGACCTGATCCTTAATTACGCCAAAGAAGGTCTGCCTATTGGCGAGCGTATTATTGTCCACGGCTACGTGCGCGACGGCTTCGGCCGCCCGATGAAAAACACGCTGGTCGAAGTGTGGCAGGCCAACGCTGGCGGCCGCTATCGACATAAAAAGGATCAGTATCTGGCGCCCATCGACCCCAATTTTGGCGGCTGCGGTCGGGTACTGACGGATGAAAACGGCTATTATTGCTTCCGCACCATTAAGCCGGGGCCCTATCCGTGGCGTAATCAGGTCAGCGACTGGCGCCCGGCGCATATTCACTTTTCCCTCTCCGGGGATGCGTGGGCGCAGCGCCTGATTACGCAAATGTATTTCGAGGGCGATCCGTTAATTAAACAGTGTCCGATCGTCAAAACCATCAATAACGACGAGGCGGTTCGCACGCTGATTGCCGAACTCGATACCCATGCCGCCGTGCCGCTGGATTGCCTCGCCTACCGCTTTGATCTTGTGCTGCGCGGTCATCGCGCGACGCTGTTTGAAAACCGCACTCAGGGGGCCGCCCGATGAAAGAGTATTTAGCCGAAACTGCCTCGCAGACCGCTGGTCCCTATGTACATATCGGCCTCGCCCCCGATGCCGCCGGTTTTCATATTTTTGAAAAGAATTTCGGTCCGCAGCTCACCACGCCGGATACCGAAGGCGAGCGCATTACTATCGAAGGCCGGGTGATCGATGGCTCCGGGACGCCGGTGCGCGATGTGCTGCTCGAACTCTGGCAGGCCAATGCCGCCGGGCGCTATCACCACCCCGACGATCGCCAGCAGGACAAAAAGCGTGATCCGGCCTTTCGCGGCTGGGGCCGCAGCTGCTCAGACTTTACCTCCGGCATCTGGCGTTTTGAGACCATCAAGCCGGGCGCCGTCGTTGGTCGCGATGGCCGGATGATGGCGCCGCACATCAATTTATGGGTGGTGGCGCGAGGCATCAATATTGGTCTCAACACGCGGATGTACTTCTCCGACGAGCAGGAGGCGAACCAGGCCGATCCGGTGCTGAATCTGATCGAGTGGGAGGTGCGTCGCCAGACGTTAATTGCCCAACGCGAGGTGCGCGGCAGTGAAATCGTCTACCGTTTTGATATTCACCTGCAGGGTGAAAACGAAACCGTCTTCTTCGATATTTGAATGACTTTCCGTCCGATTTTGCCCCGACCAGGTTCGGGGCGTCTGTTTTTTCAGCAAAATAAAAAATTTGTAATACAAGAGGGTGAAATGTTAATAATATTTTGCTATCAGGTTATCAAATTCCAATAACTTCGCTTGTCACCCACAGCGCTCTGTTTTTAACATCACTTATGGAAAAAAATGGTCTTTTTAGTCAGCGCATTCGCTTGCGCCATCTACATACTTTCGTGGCCGTCGCTCAACAGGGAACGCTGGGGCGTGCGGCTGAAACACTCAATCTGAGCCAACCTGCGTTATCAAAAACGCTCAATGAACTGGAGCAGTTGACCGGTACGCGACTGTTCGAGCGCGGGCGACTGGGCGCCCAGCTGACGCTGGTCGGTGAACAGTTTCTCACCCATGCGGTCAAGGTCCTCGATGCGCTGAATACCGCAGGCCAGGCGCTTAACCGCAAAGAGGGGCTGAATAACGATGTGGTGCGTATCGGCGCACTCCCGACCGCCGCGTTAGGTATTCTGCCCACTGTCATCGGCCAGTTTCATAAGCAGCAAAAAGATATCACCCTGCAGGTCGCGACCATGAACAACACCATGCTGCTGGCGGGCTTAAAATCGGGAGAGATCGATATTGGGATCGGGCGCATGTCTGACCCGGAGCTGATGAGCGGCCTCAACTACGAACTGTTGTTTCTCGAATCCCTGAAGCTGGTGGTGCGCCCCGGTCATCCGCTATTGCAGGAAACCGTGACCCTCAGTCGGGTGATGGAGTGGCCGGTCGTCGTCTCCCCCAAAGGCACGATTCCGCGGCAGAATGCGGAAACGCTGCTGCAAAGTCAGGGGTGCAAAATTCCCGCCGGCTGTATCGAAACCCTCTCCGCGTCGCTCTCGCGTCAGCTGACCGTGGATTATGACTACATCTGGTTCGTCCCTTCCGGCGCGGTCAAAGACGACCTGCGCCACGGGCTGCTGACCGCCCTGCCGGTGCCCACGCAGGGCGCAGGGGAACCGATCGGTATTTTGACGCGCGTCGATGCCGCCTTCTCATCCGGCGCACAAACCTTACTCAGCGCCATTCGCAAATCCATGCCGACATGATCAACGCCGGATATGGCACCTGACGCCCTGTCCGGCCCTTCTCCGCCCAGCTTTCTCGCCAGCCATCAGGCTTTTGACCGCCGTTGCCAGGCAGGAAGATCAGCGTGCTAATCAATTAATGCGGTATTGTTTATTAACAATTGCGCAAACTTCATTAACAGATTTATCATTACTTCGATTTCACCAAATGGTTCATTCGAAATCAATAGCACCTGTGAATGCCGCTAACATGAAAGCACATTCCACTTCACTCAAAAGCACCCGCGTATTTTTTGATTCATTTGGTTCGCATCTGAGAACGGATGGTTAAGGAGACAAAATGGCAACTGGCAACGTGCCGCGAGGATTCCCCCGGATCCTGCAGTGGCTTCTCGCCGGGCTGATGCTCATCATCGGCCTGGCTATCGGTATTCCTGGGATCAAGCTCGCCACGCTGGGCGGCACCCTCTATTTCGCAATCATGGGTCTGGTGATGGTTATCGCCGCCGTGCTTATCTTCCGCAATCGTCGCATCGGCATTGCGCTGTATGCCATCGCCTTCATCGCCTCCATCGTCTGGGCGATCGGCGATGCCGGCTGGAGCTACTGGCCGCTGTTCTCGCGCCTGTTCACCTTCGGCGCGCTGGCGCTGCTCTCGGTGCTCGTCTGGCCCTATCTTTCGGCCCAGCCGACGAAGAAAGGCCCGGCGTTTGGCCTGGCTGCGGTGCTGGCCGTCGTGCTGGCCGCCAGCTTTGGCTGGATGTTCAAATCACAGCCGCTGGTCAGCGCTACGCAAGCCGTACCGGTCAAACCGGTTGCTCCGGGCGAACAGCAGAAGAACTGGGAGCACTGGGGTAACACCACCCACGGCGACCGCTTTGCCGCCCTTGATCAGATTAACAAACAGAACGTTAACCAGCTGCAGGTTGCCTGGGTCGCCCATACCGGCGATATCCCGCAAAGCAACGGTTCCGGCGCGGAAGACCAGAACACCCCGCTGCAAATCGGCGATACGCTGTATGTCTGTTCGCCGTACAGCAAAGTGCTGGCGCTGGATGTCGATAGCGGAAAAGAAAAGTGGCGCTATGATGCAAAAGCCACCGCGCCAAACTGGCAGCGCTGCCGCGGTCTCGGCTATTACGAAGACAGCCACGCCCAGGCCGCCGCCACGGGTGACGTTCAGCCGGCCGCCTGCGCCCGGCGTCTGTTCCTGCCGACCACCGATGCCCGTCTTATCGCGATTGACGCCGATACCGGCAAGACCTGTGAGGCTTTCGGCGATCGCGGTATCGTCGATCTGAGCGTCGGGATGGGTGAAATCAAACCGGGTTACTATCAGCAAACCTCCACCCCGCTGGTTGCCGGTAACGTCGTCGTTGTCGGCGGCCGCGTGGCGGATAATTTCTCTACCGGCGAGCCTCCTGGCGTGGTCCGCGCCTACGATGTCCATACCGGTAAACTGGCCTGGGCGTGGGATCCGGGTAACCCGGCGCTGACCGGCCTGCCGCCGGAGGGGCAGACCTATACCCGCGGGACGCCAAACGTCTGGTCGGCAATGTCCTATGACGCGAAGCTGAACCTGATCTATCTGCCAACCGGCAACGCCACTCCGGACTTCTTCGGCGGTGAACGAACCGCGCTGGATGACAAATACAGCTCCTCGATCGTCGCCGTCGACGCCACGACCGGCCAGGTGCGCTGGCACTACCAGACCACCCACCACGATCTGTGGGACTTCGACCTGCCGTCACAACCGCTGCTGTATGACCTCCCCGACGGGAAAGGCGGCACCACGCCGGTGCTGGTGCAGACCAGCAAGCAGGGGATGATCTTTATGCTCAACCGCGCGACCGGGGAACCGGTGGCGAAAGTGGAAGAGCGCCCGGTGCCCGCCGGAACGGTTAAAGGCGAACGTTACTCTCCGACACAGCCCTACTCCGTGGGCATGCCGATGATTGGCAATGACACCCTGAAAGAGTCGGATATGTGGGGCGCCACGCCGGTGGACCTGCTGATCTGTCGAATCGCCTTTAAAGCCATGCGTCATCAGGGCGTCTTCACGCCGCCGGGCGAAGACCGTTCGCTGCAGTATCCGGGTTCACTGGGCGGCATGAACTGGGGCAGCGTCTCGGTGGATCCGAACAACAGCCTGATGTTCGTCAACGATATGCGCCTGGGCCTGGCGAACTATATGGTTCCGCGTGAAAAAGTCGCCAAAAATGCCAGCGGCATTGAGATGGGGATTGTGCCGATGGAAGGGACGCCGTTCGGCGCAATGCGTGAGCGCTTCCTGTCGCCGCTGGGTATTCCGTGCCAGAAACCGCCGTTCGGTACCATGTCCGCCGTGGATCTGAAGAGCGGTAAACTGGTGTGGCAGGTGCCGGTAGGCACCGTTGAAGATACCGGTCCGCTGGGTATTCGCATGCATATGCCGATCCCCATCGGGATGCCGACGCTGGGCGCATCGCTGTCGACCCAGTCCGGTCTGCTGTTCTTCGCCGGGACTCAGGACTTCTACCTGCGCGCATTTGATACCGCCAACGGTAAGGAGATCTGGAAATCTCGTCTGCCGGTCGGCAGTCAGTCCGGCCCGATGACCTACGTTTCGCCAAAAACCGGCAAACAGTACATTATCATCAACGCCGGCGGCGCTCGTCAGTCTCCGGATCGCGGCGATTACATCATCGCCTACGCGTTACCGGAACAGAAGTAAACACCAGGGCCCCGCACGGGGCCCTGATTGCTGGCAACCGACGAGCATCGGCAATTTGCCCGGCGGCGCTACGCTTGCACGGGCCTACCAGGAACAGTACCTGCGCGGGCCTACCGGGAACAACGCTTGCACGGGCCTACAGGAAACGACGCTTTTGTAGGTCGGGTCAGGCGCCAGCCGCCACCCGACGAAACCAACCAATCGCTAAACCCTTTGATCACCACGCTCAGGGCCCCGCACGGGGCCCTGATTACTGGCAACCGGCGAACGTCGGCGATTTGCCCGGCGGCGCTACGCTTGCACGGGCCTACCAGGAACAGTACCTGCGTGGGCCTACCGGGAACAACGCTTGCACGGGTCTAGCGGAACGGTGTTTGCGCGGTCCTGCAGGAAACGACGTCTTTGTAGGTCGGGTCAGGCGCCAGCCGCCACCCGACACGGGGCATCGCGAACTGCGGCGGGGGTGAAATGGGTATACAAATCTGCGGCGGGGTAAACTCTGTTTAGCAATAACCCGGGCATGCCCGGGTTATTTTCACGCCTGAAAATCAATGCTCGCCAAAATGAATGACGGTACGAATCGATTTCCCTTCGTGCATCAAATCAAAGGCCTCGTTAATCTGCTCCAGCGGCAGGCGGTGGGTGATAAACGGATCGAGGTCGATTTTACCGGCCATCGCGTCTTCAACCATCCCCGGCAGCTGTGTACGCCCTTTCACCCCGCCGAACGCCGAACCGCGCCATACGCGCCCGGTCACCAGCTGGAACGGACGGGTTTTGATCTCCTGACCCGCACCGGCAACGCCGATAATCACGCTCTCACCCCAGCCTTTGTGACAACACTCAAGCGCCGCACGCATCACGTTGACGTTGCCGATACATTCGAAGCTGAAGTCCACGCCGCCATCGGTGAGCTCAACGATCACATCCTGAACCGGCTTATCATAATCATTCGGGTTAATAAAATCGGTCGCGCCCATCTCTTTGGCGAGGGTAAATTTTTCCGGGTTGGTATCAACCGCCAGAATACGCCCGGCTTTCGCCTGTACTGCGCCCTGAATGACCGCCAGACCAATCCCGCCAAGGCCAAACACCGCCACAGTATCGCCCTCTTTGACTTTCGCTGTGTTGTGAACGGCACCGATACCGGTGGTCACGCCGCAGCCCAGCAGACAGACTTTATCCAGCGGCGCCTGCGGGTTCACCTTCGCCAGTGAAATTTCGGCTACCACGGTGTATTCGCTGAACGTGCTGGTGCCCATGTAGTGGTAAATCGGCTCGCCGTTATAGGAGAAACGGGTAGTGCCGTCCGGCATCAGACCTTTCCCCTGGGTGGCGCGTACCGCCTGGCAGAGGTTAGTTTTACCGGATTTACAGAATTTGCACTCGCGGCACTCTGCGGTATACAGCGGGATAACGTGATCGCCAGGCTGCAGGCTGGTGACGCCTTCGCCAACTTCGACCACGATACCACCGCCTTCGTGACCCAGCACGGCCGGGAATACGCCTTCCGGATCGTCACCGGACAGCGTAAACGCATCGGTATGACAGACGCCGGTATGGGTAATTTTGACCAGCACTTCGCCTTTTTTCGGCGGAGCAACGTCAATTTCAACAATCTTCAGCGGCTGGCCTGGGCCAAACGCGACAGCTGCACGTGATTTCATAACCGTCTCTTCCTTCGTGGTGATTTATTTTAAATAGGATCGTAGCAGATGGCCGACTTCCGCCATTCTGGCCGCGCGCTGATCCGGGGTCGTTTCGCCGCTGACCAGCTCATCCTGGAGATGAATTTCGACCATTTCGCCCATCAGGCCGTTGGTCGCTCCGCGGATAGAGGCAATCTGCTGCAAAATCGACATGCAGGATTCGCCGGACTCCAGCGCCCTTTCCAGGGCCTCAACCTGCCCGCGAATGCGACGTACGCGACTGAGCGCGCGTTTTTTGTCTTCAGGTGAATGTGGCACGATGACGCCCTCAATATTGTATAGGGGGGTATACTATATTTTATTAAGCAAAGTGGCAAACTGAAACACCACGTTAAACCGTAGCACAGCGGCGAGCCGTTGCTATCAGTGGAGCTGAAGCGCCATCTCCACGCAGTGTAAATCCGCCTTCGCCAGCGTTGACGGCAGCAGCTTTTCGCGCACGGCGACAAAACCGTGGCGCAGATAAAAACCGGTCGCATTCGGCGTCGCTTCCAGCGTCAGACGACAGAAATTCCGCCGCCGTGCGTCGGCGGTAATGTGAGTCATCGCAGGCTTTGCTTCCCATCTCTGTCACAAGTCGTGAACCGGGTTTAATCCCTTCACGCCCTGAAACAGCTTCATGCTGCATCACATAGGTACAAGGGCTGTGTATCTCGAAAACCTCTCTTCATTGCTGACCAAAATACCGATTCGATTTCGTCATAACGAAGCCGCCCCCTCCAATAAATACTGGTTATATGCGCAGCATATACCATCAATCATTTACTCAGGGAATGCCAAAAATATTTATATCACCATGATATATATCATTATTTATAGATCGAAATAAAAAAAAGATTTATAGTAAATGGACACAACAGAAGCGAGGAACAGGACATACTGTTATCGCGGACACCCTAACGTAACGGCCGGTGGGCTGTTCGATCGGGTTGTTATTGAACAACTTGCAGATGCTTTAGGGATGGCACGGAAGGTGTGAGCATGATTCTGATTAGGCAACCTTATATTCACGTTTCAGGCAAGCTCTCAACAGCCACCAATTGACCGTATACAGTGGACTTCGTTCTAATGGAAAGAGACTATGAAGCGGAGGTTATCGGGTACATTATGCAGCGATACCCGATAAGAATTCCTTGGTTTAAACCAGGCTTTAAACAAGTTACTAAGGAATGGACTTTACAGGGCGATTTTTGGTTTTTTCCTGAAGATGCCGAAGATTTTTTGTTAGACATATTCGAGCATTTCAACATTGACTATTCAACGTTTGAAAGCACAAATTACATCGAATATGAGTACCCTTTCTGGCAAAAAAAACCAGATATAAAAATCAAACCGCTCACTGTTGAGATGATTATAGAATCAGCCAATGCCGGACGCTGGTTATATGACTAATACCCCGCTTTACTGCAGTCCTTACCCGAGGCCATTTACAGCTCGGGCTTTTCCCTTCTCTACGCGCAGCAATCACGAAAATGGTCTATCGATTTTATTCGGAGGGGGACGATATTTTATTAAGCAAAGTGGCAAACTGAAACATCACTTTAAACCGTAGTACAGCGGCGAGCCGTTGCTATCAGTGGAGCTGAAGCGCCATCTCCACGCAGCGTAAATCCGCCTTCGCCAGCGTTGACGGCAGCAGCTTTTCGCGCACGGCGACAAAACCATGGCGCAGATAAAAACCGGCTGCATTCGGCGTCGCTTCCAGCGTCAGACGACGGAAATTCCGCCGTCGCGCGTCGGCGATAATGGCCGTCAAAATCATGCCGGCGCAACCTTTTCCGCCCCATTCCGGCAACGTAAAGATGGCTTCCACGCTGGCCGCGCGGAGATCAAGATAGCCGGTTGCCACCGGCTGCCCGCCCTCTTCTTCAACGACATAAAAGGGGTTATCGCACACCGCATGGCGATACCCTTCCGGCATCGTATCCGGCGTCCAGGCCTCCAGAACCGCAGCTGCGTAACTCTCACGACAGCCGTTGCGGATGGCCTGATTGCGGATTATCCATAGCGCAGGCGCCTCATCCGGCGTAGCAAGTCTGACTTTCATATTGTTCCCCTTTTCCTCAGTCCGTATCAGTTCTACCACAGCCTGCGGCGAAAGGAATAAAAAAAACCCGCTCGGAAGCGGGTCAATTGGTCGGGCGTGATTAGCGCTTACGCGGCATCATCCGCAGCAGCGTATTATCTTTCCACAGATAGTGGTGCAACAGTGCGGCCAGCGCGTGCGCGCCGATAATAAAGTAACCGGTGTTCGCCAGCAGGCTATGCACGCCCTTCAGCGTATCCACCAGCTCAAACTGACTTTGCGCCGCAAAGGGCATGGCCAGGCCGAAGGCGAACCACGGATTGCCGCGGTAATACATCATCACCATGCCGACAATCGGCTGGGCGATAAACAGCAGATAGATAATCAGATGGCCCAGGTGAGCAAAACCGGTCATCATCGGTGACGGTTTTGGCACAATCGGCGGCGCCGGGTATTTCAGCCGGACCAGCAGGCGCGCGATCATCAACACGAGGATAGCTACCCCGCAGGAAACGTGAATCATATTAATGACCGGACGGTCACTGCGGGGGAAAAAGCCCCTCAGCTCCATGGTGGCATAGGCGCCGACCACCAATAAAAAGACCAGCCAGTGGATACCTGTCTGCAGGCCAGTGTATTTATCGCGCATGGTAAACCCTTAACAAAACTGTGATGCCGACAACATAACGACCTTTTATTAAAAATTCATTAACTTTTACGTACTTATAAGAAACAATTGTCGATAAACATATATTTCCAGAAGAAACAATGAAGTCACCTCTTCTCCGCGCCACTATCGCCGGGGTGTTTTCCGCCCGCCGGTTGCGTATAATTCGCCCTCAACATTCACCGAACGCGGCTGGCTAATGGTATGAATCTCAATCGCTTCTGTTATTTACTCCTGGTCTGCGCGGCTACCGGTAGCCTGTTCGCTCCGCACCCTTATGTCACGTGGTTCCTGCTGGCCAGCGTACTGACGCTGGTGATTTACGGCATTGATAAAATGGCGGCGCGCAAGGCCTGGCGTCGGGTGCCGGAGTCGACCTTGCTGATATTCGGGTTGGTCGGCGGATGGCCTGGCGCGATAGCCGGTCAACAGCTCTTCCGCCATAAAACGCAAAAGCAGCCGTTTAAAACCTACTTCATCATCAGTGTGATATTGAGTCTCCTGGCGACGCTGGCGCTCTGTCAGTTCGCCCCATTCTCTCCTTTTAACGCCTCGTGAACGCCAGCGTCTCACCGTCAGATAGTGCCCGTAATCTCCGGCAGTAAGGGTTCGATCGCCCTGATAATGCTTCTGACTCTCCGGGGGATAAAGCGAGCGTCGGGATAGACGGCGTAGAGGAAGCGGTCAGGCAAGCGCCAGGCGGGTAATACCGGCACCAGCCTGCCGGATTGCACCGCCCTGGCAGCAAGCGGAAGCTGCATACCGCCGATACCGAGGCCTGATTCAATCGCCTGTCGCAGCGCCTCGCTGGTGTTGGCGCGGAAAACGGTATTCACTTTCACATCGACAGCGTCTTGCCCCGAGAGCAGGCGAAGCGGCGCTTCCAGCGGGATAGCGCTGAACCGCACGTGCGGATGCGCAGCCAGTTCGCTGACGGAATGCACCGGCGTAAAATCAGGCGCGGCAAAGAGCGCCGTTTCAATACGCGCCAGCACGCGCGCCGCATGCGTTTGCGGCGGCTCATGGCCCAGCCGCAGCGCGACGTCCACCCCTTCAGTAACCAGATCGGCGATGCGGTCATCCAGTGACAGCATCAGGTGTAAGCCTGGATTCTTTTTCTGCAGCGCCAGCAGATGGGGCATGACGATCTGCCCCAGTCCGCTCGGCAACTGCACATGTACCCGGCCCTGAAACGGCTGTTCGGCAGGAATCAACCGCCTTTCCGCCTCCCCCATCGCCTCGAGCACAAGCTGCATATCGTGCCGGTAGCGCTCTCCCTGCTCAGTCAGCGCCATCACCCGCGTGGTACGACGTAGCAAGACCACGCCGAGCTCCTCCTCAAGCGCCGCAATCTGCTGACTGACGGCAGATTGCTTCATCCCGCTCTGGCGAGCGGCCGCAGAAAAGGAACCGGCTTCGGCTACGCGTAAAAAAGTGGCTATGGCGTTAAGCTTATTATTCATTTAATGATTCTGCTTATAAGTGCCATCAGTTTCAGGGGATATGTGGAAAAAAAATAATATATCACACTGTTTCTGTCACCTTCCCTGGAGAAACACGATGAATAAAACACGGCAACAGAAAGTCGCGCTGGTTGCCGGCGCCAACGGTATTATCGGCAGCCAGCTCGTCAAAACGCTTGTGCGGCATGGGTGGGAGGTCATCGGACTGAGCCGCCATGCCCGCGCCCACCCTGACGGCATTGCGATGGTCGAGGTTGATTTACTCGATGCCGAGGACAGCGTGCGGGCACTGCGGCCCCTTAGCGATATCACCCATATTTTTTACAGCGCCTGGGTCAATGCCGCGACCTGGACGGAGATGGTAGCCCCGAACGTCACCATGCTGCGTAATCTGGTCAGTCAAGTCGAGAACACGGCTCCGCTGCAAGCGGTCAGTCTGATGCAAGGATACAAGGTCTATGGCGCGCATCTTGGACCGTTTAAAACTCCGGCGCGTGAAAGCGATCCTGGCGTCCCTGGCGCTGAATTTAACGCCGCCCAGCTCGCGTGGCTCAGCCATTTTCAACGGGGTAAAACGTGGCACTGGAATGCCATCAGGCCTGGCGTGGTGGGTAGCGCGGTGGCGGGCAATACCATGAATCTCGTCCTGAGCATCGCCCTGTACGCCTCGCTGTGCCGGGCTCTGAATCTACCGCTGCGCTTTCCCGGTTCGCCTCAGACCTGGCACAGCATCGTCGATTTCACGGATGCCGGCTTGTTGGCGGAGGCGACCCTGTGGGCAGCCACCTCGCCAGCGGCACAGAATCAGGTTTTCAACGTCAATAACGGTGACGTCTGGCGCTGGAGCGAACTGTGGCCGCTGATCGCACGTTGGTTCGCGCTGGAGGTCGCCCCGCCGGTCAGGCTCTCCTTTCAGCAGTTATTTAAGGACTACCGCGCGCAATGGCGCGAGCTTGCCGGACAGCGGCTGGTGGAGCCGGAGCTTTTACGGCTCAGCGATGGCAATTTTGCCGATTTCGTCTTTGGCTGGAATCACGACATGTTTGGCGATGGCAGCAAGCTGCGCCGGGCGGGTTTCTCGCGGATGCAGGCAACCGACGAAATGTTTTTCAACCTGTTCTCGCAGCTCAGAAAGGCGCGCATTATCCCCTGACCGCGCGCAGCCCTGAAATGAAAAGCGGGACGCGCCCGCGAGTTCCGGAAAGGGCTACCGGGGGGATCCGCCCGACCCCCCCGGGACGACCGCTGTTTCAATCTGCTAGCGCTAAGCGCTCATTCAGGCCATCACCTGTCCGGCGAGAGAACCGGCCGCCATTGATATAGCCATGGCCATTGCGCTCCAGAAAGTGATTCTTATTATTGCCTTTATCGCAGAGGCATTACCCGCAACGGAGGAGATATAGCCAAGAATAACCAGCGAAAAAAGCGTGGAGAGAATAACCAACGGCAAAACCAGACCTGCAGGCGCTAACCATGCAATGATGACCGGCAGCAACGCGCCGGCGGAAAAGCTGAACGCTGAAAACATCGCGGCCTGCAGCGGCTGCGCAGAATTTGTCTCCGTCAGCCCCAGTTCCTCCCGGGCATGAGCATCCAGCGCATCCTTCGCCATCAGTTGTTCCGCAACCTGGCGCGCCAGGGCCGGTTCCAGTCCTCGCTGTCTGTACAGCGAAGTCAGTTCCTGCACCTCTTCTTCATAATTTGCCGCAAGCTCTCTTTTTTCCTGACTGAGCGCCGCATGTTCGCTATCCGCCTGCGATGAGACGGAAACATATTCGCCGGTTGCCATCGACATCGCGCCCGCAACCAGTCCGGCCACGCCGGCCAGTAAGATCCCCGACGACGACGTGCCCGCCGCGGCGACCCCGAGCACCAGACTGGCGGTCGAGACGATGCCATCATTCGCCCCCAGCACTGCCGCTCTCAGCCAGCCTACTTTTCCGATACTGTGTCGTTCCAGATGCATGTTGTTTTCCTTTTACTCAGGAAATGAGTCATTCCGGCATCGCCGATATATAAAAATCGCTTCATCCGCAATTTATTCTTTCATCATTAACCTTACATTAAGATTGCGCCAGTATAATCCCGTGTCTGAGATTATTTATTTAAGCGGACTGTTTTATGCGGAATGATAATGGGTATCATGAACGTTCAAAAGTAGCGCAAAAAAGCACATTAATCAGTGCGCTGGTTAATATTATTTTGTCGCTCATGCAAATTCTTAGCGGTATATTTTCCGGCTCTCAAGGTTTAATTGCTGATGGTATTCATTCTCTTTCTGATTTAGTGGCAGATTTTGTGGTACTGCTGGCCAATAAAAAGAGCCGTAAACCCTCGGACAGTGACCACCATTACGGTCACTGGCGGTACGAGAACGGTGCTTCAATGATTCTCGGCATGATGCTGATGGCCGTGGGCGCCGGTATGCTGTGGTCGGCTGGCGGGAAATTACTCCACCCTGAGTCACTCTCTGAGGTGCATGTTACCGCTCTGTGGGTCGCGCTGACCGCGCTCGCTATCAAGGAAACGCTGTTCCGCTATATGCGCAGGGTGGCCATTCGTCTCCAGTCCTCCCTGCTGATGGCCAATGCATGGCATGCCCGCTCTGATGCCGCTTCATCGGTGGTTGTCGCTATCGGTATTACCGGGACACTGGCCGGGTATCCCTGGTTTGATCCGGCGGCGGCTTTGGTGGTCGGGTTACTGATCCTGCGCATGGGCTACTCATTCGCTGCCGACGCCATGCATGACCTGATGGACCGCGCGACGGATAGCGATAAGGAACATGAAATCAAAGCGCTTCTGCTGTCAACGCCGGGGGTCGCCGGGCTTCACGATCTGAAAACACGTAAGGTGGGAGATCTCATCCTTGTCGATGTGCACCTGGAGGTGCCGGAACACCTCTCGGTCAGGGATGGTCACGACATAGCGGTGGCGGCACGGGAACGGGTTTTACACCAGCACGGGGTACTGAATGTGATGGTGCACATTGATCCCTTTCCAGTCGCAACGTTATATCACGGGGCGTAGTACGCAGACGCACTCAGGTCTGCTCTCCGCACAGGGTTTCCGAAGACGTGCGCAGCAGGCTCCTGTCCGATTGCGAGGGTATCTGAATCAGCATGCCCCCTCAGAACCGTTACCTTACCGCTCAGGAGTCTGGCCATCACTTTTGCTCACCGGGGATTTTATGGCGCGACACGGGCAATAAAAGTATTAACTGGCACAATAAAGATAAACTGAATAACAGCCGTCACAAATACAGAAATATGAATACCCGAAATCATAATCCATTATCTGTTTATTACCCGTAATAATTGACTTAAACAGTCGCCATTTGGCCCCGCTGATATCGTCAAAAGCCAGCGTTTGATTTCATAGCAACTGGCAAACGCTGATTATTATCATGACAATTTTATTGTGGTGATGGCAACCGGTCATTTGCGCCAGGCCCCTGCGATAAAGACCAATCAGAAGACCCGCTGGCAGACCGGGCGATATCCGCCCGCTCGGATAAATCACTGCGATAATGCAAATTCGATGGCCCGACGGACGGTGACAACCTGCGCCCGGGTACACTCCTGCGGGGACGTTTTCGCGCTATCGGGATAGACTTCGGTGGTGGTGGTAAACGGCGCGCCGGTCATGGTCGAGCACAGATGCCAGGCGCTATTGTCATACTCCACGATGCCATGACCGATGACCGGATAACCGAGCACGGTCTCGCCGGGGAGCGACGGGGCAATGTGCGTCACCTGCGCAACGGCGCAAATCAATGCGCTCTGGAAATCCCGTCTTGAATTGCGCTCGTCGCTGACCAGGTAGAAGCCATCGGGAATATTCTCCGGTGTATACGCCACGCCGTCTCTGGCTGCCCGCGCGGGGCTGAATTCGCTCTCGTCCGTATCGGTCGTTTCATGCAAATCCACATGCACGGCGAACCGCCCTTTCAGCGGGGAAATGAGTCTCATCAATGCCCGCGACTCCTCCGCGGCGCCCTCCGGGAAAAATTGCCGGTTAGGGTCGACGGCATCGTAGTTCCAGCGGGAAATACGCTCATAAGCCCAGGGGCTGACGCAGGGAACAACCAGTAAATTGATTTTTCCCGCATACTCATTCTGATACTCAGTTAAAAACGTCAGGGCACCCATCACGCCGCTGGTTTCATACCCGTGGACGCCGCCCGTCACCAGCGCCACCGGCAGAGTCTCGTCCCAGTTTGTTGATTTTACCGCCCTCAACGGATAAACATCATCGGCGTAATGCAGTTCGCCATACTGAATGATGTCGTAGCGGTGCTTCAGGCCATCGAGCACCTCTGACACATCGCGCTGATAGCTCCTGGAGCGGGTCTGATTCTGCCGCCACTGTTGTATTTCGTCTGCTGTCCAGGGTTGCCCCGGGGTACCGATTGGATAAAACTGATTCAGGGTCATATGTCGCTCAGAGAACAAGAGTATCGGGTGCGGGAAAAGAGATGCAGCGTACCACCGGGAACCGCCGATGCAAACAGATCGGGCCATCTGCCGTTGGCTAATTGCTCAATCTCAGAATTAAAGCCCATATCGCCGCAAGGGCACCAGCGACTGCGGCCGCTCAACACCAGATTCCCGGCGCAGCAGACTGAATACGGAGGCGGACGCGGTTCCTGCCGCCCAGGCGGCAGCGACCCGGGCAATCCGTCCCCGTTCAATCAATTTATTTGATGCATTATGTTAAACAAACGTTATTTATTCTCCGCGGGGAATACGTAAAGTAGTGATCATCCTCAACGGGAACCGGTGGCCTTCATCAAGCCCGGCGCCCGTCTGCTAAATATTTCCCTGAAAACCAGGATAACGACGTCATGAAAAAGATTGGATTTTTGTCATTTGGTCACTGGACGCCATCGCCGCAGTCCGCCACCCGCTCGGCCGCTGACGCGTTGCTGCAATCCATCGATCTGGCGGTGGCCGCGGAAGAGCTGGGCGCTGACGGCGCCTGGTTCAGAGTGCACCACTTTGCCCGCCAGCTCAGCTCGCCTTTTCCTCTGCTGGCGGCGATCGGCGCCAGAACCCGGCATATTGAGATAGGCACCGGCGTTATCGATATGCGTTATGAAAACCCGCTGTACATGGCCGAAGATGCCGGCGCGGCGGATTTGATCTCCGGCGGACGCCTGCAGCTGGGCGTCAGCCGGGGCTCCCCGGAGCAGGTGATCGATGGCTGGCGCTATTTCGGTTACGTCCCTGGTGAAGGGGAAAATGAATCCGATATGGCGCGTCGGCATACTGAGGTCCTGCTGGACGTCCTGCGCGGCGAAGGCTTTGCCAAACCCAATCCGCAGCCGATGTTCCCCAACCCGCCGGGTCTGCTGCGCCCGGAACCCCATTCCGCCGGACTGCGCGAGCGCATCTGGTGGGGAGCCGGTTCGAATGCCACGGCGGAGTGGGCCGCCAGACTGGGTATGAACCTGCAAAGCTCAACCCTGAAAGACGATGAAACCGGCGAACCGTTCCATATCCAACAGGCGAAACAGATCCGCGCCTATCGCGACGCCTGGGCGCAGGCCGGGCATACGCACACGCCGCGCGTCTCGGTCAGCCGCAGCATTTTTGCCCTGATGGACGATCGGGACCGGCGCTATTTTGGCTCCAGCCATGACGACAGCGATAAAGTTGGTTTCCTCGACGAGAAGACCCGCGCTATTTTCGGTCGCAGCTATGCCGCCGAGCCGGACAAGCTGATCGCCCAGTTGCAGCAGGATGAGGCGATTGCCGAGGCGGATACGCTGCTGCTGACCGTGCCGAATCAGCTCGGCGTCGACTACAACGTGCACGTCATCGAGTCCATACTGCGACATGTTGCGCCGGCGATGGGCTGGCGCGACAAGTAAGCCATCTCAACGCCCCGCCCGTTAACAACCTGCGGGGCGTCCCCCTGCGCCGCCGGGATGGCTTACGGACAGGTCGGCGGCTGAAGCTGATAGATCCACGCGGTCACGCGCTGCTCTTCAGCCGTCGTCACCTCGACCGCCACGCGGTCGTAGCCCTCTTCAAACTCATCCAGCATCGGCCAGTGCGCGGCAAGTTTATCCGATATAAAGAGATAACCGTCGACCCGGGGACCGTCAGTATCGAGAACGATTCCCGGGAAGTCGGCAGCGGCTCCCCAGCCGCGCGCATAAAACGTGCCGTGCACCCAGCCCGGCAACCACTCGCCGCCGATATTTTCCAGAATGGGGGCATTTTCATGCCCCGGACGTAGCGTACCGTAGACAAATAAGCGTTCCATGATTCCTCGTCGCAAAGTCACTCATGCCCGACGGGCGGTGAAGAGGTTCAAAATACGAGGGAACGCGGCGCTTAGCAAGACGTGGCAACATGGATAGCCCGCCCTCCCGCATTGATTAATTTTTCTACAGCGCTTTTCAAGCGCTTAGCGGACAGACAGGCTTTCCGGGTTGCCGATTCACCATCAGTAGAGTATGCCTGGAGTGTCTTGTCTTATACCCACAACCTCACTCACCATCCTACCGGAGGCTTCACATGAGCAAACTTGGGATTAATGGCTTTGGTCGTATCGGACGTCTGGTATTACGCCGTTTACTGGAAGTGAACAGCCCGCTTGAAGTGGTGGCGATCAACGATCTGACCTCGCCGAAGGTGCTGGCCTATCTGTTAAAACATGATTCAAACTACGGGCCGTTCCCGTGGAGCGTTGATTTTACGGAAGATGCGCTCATCGTGAACGGTAAAAAAATTACCGTCTATGCCGAGAAAGAGGCCCGGCATATTCCGTGGACAGCGGTGGGCGCAGAACTGATTGTCGAGTGCACCGGCTTCTACACATCAACCGGGAAGGCGCAGGCTCACCTCGATGCCGGGGCGAAGAAAGTCCTGATTTCCGCCCCGGCCGGCGACATGAAGACCATCGTCTATAACGTCAACGACGATACCCTGACCGCCGATGACACCATCATTTCCGTCGCCTCCTGTACCACCAACTGCCTGGCGCCGATGGCCAAAGTCCTCAACGACGCCTTCGGCATTAAGCTCGGCACCATGACCACTATTCATGCCTACACCGGCACGCAGTCGCTGGTCGACGGCCCGCGGGGGAAAGATTTACGCGCCTCGCGCGCGGCGGCGGAAAACATCATCCCGCATACCACCGGGGCGGCGAAAGCTATCGGACTGGTTATTCCTGCGCTCAGCGGCAAGCTGAAGGGCCACGCCCAGCGCGTGCCGACCAAAACCGGCTCAGTCACTGAACTGGTCTCCATCCTGGAGAAAAAAGTCACCGCCGATGAGGTTAATCAGGCGATGAAGCAAGCGGCGGAGAACAACGAGTCCTTCGGCTATACCGAAGAAGAGATCGTCTCTTCCGATATTATCGGCAGCCACTTCGGCTCGATTTACGATGCCACCCAGCTTGAAGTCGCCGAAGCTGGCGACCTGCAGCTGGTCAAAACCGTGGCCTGGTACGATAACGAGTACGGTTTTGTCACCCAGCTCATCCGCGTGCTGGATAAATTTGCCCGCCAGCCAGCGCGGCGGTGAAACCAGGCGGGTAGCCCGGCTATCCGCTTTTTTGTCGGCCAACATCCGGCGCTGATGTGTAAACGGACGCCCCTCAGCCAGGCGCCCGGGCATTCAGCGCGTCGCTCAGCAGGCTGTCTTCACTCAGTCGTTGTCCGGCGTCAAGGATCTGCGCGGGGATATCCACATGGACGATAAAATCTTTTCCGCGCGGGCCGTATCCCTGAGGCGCATCCAGCAGTCGCGGCAGCTCGCCAAGAATCAGCGACAGATAGCGCCCGACCGGCCACAGTCCGACAGAATCACCGCAAAAAGCCAGCCCGTTTGCCGTATTGCCCAGCAGCGGTGCGCAGCCCGGCATACTGTACCACTGCGGCATGGCCGCCTCGCCCTGCCAGACGCGGGCAAACGTCGCCATGGTCCGCCGCTGCATCGTCGGATCCTGGAGCACGACGCCGGCGCGAGGAGCCAATCCCGTCGCCGCCAGCCTCTCGCGGGTAAAGCGCGCGTTCTCGCCGCAGTTGGTGGAGCGGTCCTCGACCACAATCTTGTCGCGGGGGATATGCCAGAAAAGGTGGGCAATATCGGCGAGGATATGCGCCTCCGGACGTCCATCGACCGGCACTGACCGATAGCGCGGATCGTTACGTACCGCGTCGTAGAGAAAGACGGTGGAGTGACCGACCCCGCCGCTAATCAGCAGCGGTACCCCGACATCAGCCGCCAGTCGACAGGCGGCGTCGATGGTCGGGATCACCGCATTGCCCGCCAGCACCACAATATCCACCGCCGACGCCTGGACGGTAAAGTCATCCAGCGCCAGCCACTGGCCCAGGCGGTTGGCCGCCGCCAGCGTGGCCTCCGGCAGGGATGGGAAATGCTCAGTCATACTCGCTCCTTTCACGCCATCGCATCCATCAAGGACGTCCGGCATAGCATAAACCGCCGCCCGCAGCGCCGGGTCATCAACGGTAACAGGTCAGTAAACGACCCTACCATAGCTAAAACGATCGGCTTGCGCCTGATTTCTTCGCCGTAAAGAAAGCCTTTTTATATTTATGGGTATTTGTTAATTCACGGTTAATATTTTGTGCGCTTCACGCTTCCACACCTGGCCCTGTCACGTAACAAAGTCAATACCAGCATTATCATTTTATTAACTTTTTGAAGGCCATCAAGATAATGATAAATATGAAAAATTTATTTTATCATTCACTATATAGCATAAATATGCATATAAATGCACAACATGAGCGCATTTTTCGCTGCGTAGTTATGCACTCAAAAAAACCAAATTTCTAACAAAAATTTAAAATTCGCAATGGCCGTCAAATACCGGTTTATAAAATTGGTGATAACATTCATTGCACAGAGTTTACTGCTGTACCTCTTCCACGGTTTCACACGCCATAAATAACATTAAGAACAGGACTCTTATGGAAAAGTTATCTTACGCATCTGAAAGTCATACATCTCCATGGACAACCTACCTGCGCCAGATCGACCGCGTCGCGCCTTATCTGGGCGATCTCGCTTACTGGGTGGAAACCCTGCGTCATCCCAAACGCGCGCTGATTGTCGACATTCCGGTGCAGATGGATGATGGCACTATCCGTCACTTTGAAGGTTATCGCGTTCAGCACAATCTATCGCGCGGACCGGGTAAAGGTGGTGTTCGCTACCATCCGGACGTTGACCTGAACGAAGTGATGGCACTTTCTGCCTGGATGACCATCAAGTGCGCCGCGGTCAATATTCCTTACGGCGGGGCTAAAGGCGGCGTGCGCGTCGACCCGTTCAGCCTGTCAGAGGGCGAACTGGAACGTCTGACCCGCCGCTATACCAGCGAAATCGGTCTGATCATCGGGCCGCAGAAAGATATCCCGGCCCCGGACGTCGGCACCAACGGTAAAGTGATGGCGTGGATGATGGATACTTACTCCATGAACCATGGCACCACCATTACCGGCGTGGTAACCGGCAAGCCGATTCACCTCGGCGGTTCGCTGGGACGTGAAAAAGCGACCGGTCGCGGCGTCTTTATTACCGGCCGTGAAGTCGCCGGTCGTTGTGGCGTTGAAATTGAGGGCGCGAAAGTGGCGCTGCAAGGTTTCGGTAACGTTGGTAGTGAAGCCGCACGTCTGTTCGCCGAAGCGGGCGCGCGTATCGTGGTGATTCAGGACCACACCTCCACCCTGTATAACGAAGGGGGCATTGATATGGCTGCCCTGACCGCATGGCAGGCTGAGAAGAAGCAAATTGCCGGTTTCCCGGGTGCCCATGAAATTGATAAAGAGGCCTTCTGGACCACCCGGATGGACATTCTGATCCCCGCCGCGCTGGAAGGCCAGATCACGCGCGAGCGCGCGGAAAAACTGACCTGTAAACTGGTGCTGGAAGGGGCGAACGGCCCGACCTATCCGGAAGCGGATGATGTCCTTGCCGAACGCGGCGTCGTCGTGGTTCCGGACGTTGTCTGCAACGCCGGCGGCGTGACCGTCAGCTACTTCGAATGGGTCCAGGACATGGCAAGCTTCTTCTGGAGCGAGGAGGAGATTAACGCCAAAATGGACCGCATCATGACGGACGCTATCATCCACGTCTGCGAGAAGGCCGCTGACAAAGCGTGCTCACTGCGTACCGCAGCCTATATCGTCGCCTGTGAACGCATCCTGATGGCGCGTAAAGATCGCGGTATCTATCCGGGTTAAGATGCAGCGACCACCGCCCGGGCGATGGCCCGGGCTTTTTTTGGTTCACGCTTAAGCGCGATGAACCTTTTTTTTGCCCGTGCGCCCGGGCATTCCACTGGCCTCCCTCTGCCCGATAATCCGCTACGCTTATGGAGCCTGGGCGACAGCATTCTTGCGTCGTTCCTCAACCGCCAATGCCTGGGTGGATATCTCGACACCTGGCGCCACGCAAATGAGCGTCGTGCAGGTGAAAAACAATCTGCTGCAGGCGCAGATGGATTGATACCGGTTGCAGGGAGGCGGCTGGTCTGACTCATCAGGGATGTAACGCGGGAAATCGCTTATGCAACAAAAATGGTCTGCCGTTGACAGTTATCTGGTTGATACTTTAATTCCCCACGATCCGCTGCTCGCACAGGTGCTGGCGAACAATCAGCGCACCGGGCTACCCGCTCACGACGTCGCCGCAAACCAGGGGCAGTTTCTGGCGCTGCTGGTGCGAATGGTACGGGCGCAACGGGTGCTGGAAATCGGCACGCTCGGTGCATATAGCTCCATCTGGATGGCCCGTGAGCTGCCGGAAGATGGCGAGCTGCTGACCCTGGAAGCCGATGCGCATCATGCCGCGGTGGCGAGGGAAAATCTGCGCCTGGCGGGCGTCGACGATCGGGTCACACTGCGGGAAGGCCCCGCGCTGCAATCACTGGAAGCTCTCGGCGATCGCCCCGCTTTCGACATGATTTTCATCGACGCCGATAAACCCAGTAATCCCGACTATTTGCGCTGGGCCTTGCGCTATTCCCGACCGGGAACATTGATTATCGGCGATAACGTGGTGCGCGACGGCGAGGTGGTGAACCCGCACAGCGAGGACGACCGCGTGCAGGGTGTACGACGCTTTATCGAGATGATGGCCCGCGATCCGCGCCTGACGGTCACGGCGCTGCAAACGGTAGGCAGCAAAGGCTGGGATGGTTTTACCCTGGCGTGGGTGAATGCATAGACGACAGAGGATCCCCCGGGAAACCCGCAGGACGGATCAAGCAACGCCGCCATCCGGCTATCTCCGCAGGACTGCCCGATGGCGCTGCGCTTATCGGGCCTACAAACGTCGTGCAGGCCGTTAACGACCGGGGGAGCCCCGGGAAACCCCACAGGGCGGATAAAGCAACGCCGCCATCCGGCTATCCGCGCAGAACTGCCCGATGGCACTGCGCTTATCGGGCCTACAAATATCGTGCAGGCCGTTAACGACCGGGGGAGCCCCGGGAAACCCCACAGGCCGGATCAGGCAACGCCGCCATCCGGCTATCCGCGCAGGATTGCCCGATGGCGCTGCGCTTATCGGGCCTACAAATATCGTGCAGGCCGTTCACGACCGGGGGAACCCCGGGAAACCCACAGGACGGATAAGGCAACGCCGCCATCCGGCTATCTGCGCAGGACTGCCCGATGGCGCGACGCTTATCGGGCCTACAAACGTCGTGCAGGCCGTTCAGGACCGGGAGGGCCCCGGGAAACCCCACAGGCCGGATAAGGCAACGCCGCCATCCGGCTATCTGCGCAGGACTGCCCGATGGCGCTGCGCTTATTGGGCCTACAATATCGTGCAGGCCGTTAACGACCGGGGGAGCCCCGGGAAACCCACAGGCCGGATCAAGCAACGCCGCCATCCGGCTATCTGCGCAGGACTGCCCGATGGCGCTGCGCTTATCGGGCCTACAAACGTCGTGCAGGCCGTTCACGACCGGGGGAACCCCGGGAAACCCGCAGGCCGGATCAGGCAACGCCGCCGGGATCAGGGGACTATCTGCTCCATCGCCTGCAGTACCCGCTTGTCGGAAATGGGATACGGCGTACCGAGCTGCTGGGCGAAGAAGCTGACGCGCAGCTCCTCAATCATCCAGCGAATCTCCTGCACATCCGCATCCCCACGACGTCCCGGCGGCAGCTTATTCAGCCACTGCTGCCAGGCCTGCTGGATACTCTCCACCTTAAGCATCTGCGCCCGGTCGCGGTGCGGATCGATGGCCATTTTCTCCAGCCGTTTTTCAATCGCCTGCAGATAGCGCAGGGTATCCCCCAGCCGACGGAAGCCGTTGCCGGTGACGAAACCGCGATAGACCAACCCGCCCATCTGCGCTTTGATATCCGACAGCCCCAGCGCCATGCTCATGTCGACGCGCCCTTTCAGCCGCTTATTGATGTTGAACACCGCGGTCAGAATCTGTTCGACCTGTTTGGCTATCTCCACCACCGTTTCGTTCAGTTCGGCGCGCACTTTTTCATGCAGCGCGGCAAACGCCTCTTCGCTCCACACCGGGCCGCCTGCTTCATCAATCAGCTTATCGACGCCGCAGGAGATACAGTCATCAATCAGATCCAGCACTTTGCCGTAAGGGTTAAAATAGAGCCCCAGTTTGGCTTTATTCGGCAACTTCTCGTGCAGATACTTAATCGGCGACGGGATATTCAGCAGCAGCAAACGGCGCAGCCCCTGCCACATCGCCTGCTGCTGCTCCAGCGGATTATCAAACAGCTTAATCGCCACGCTGTCACGTTCATCCACCAGCGCCGGCCAGGCTTTCACCTGATAGTTGCCGCGTTTTTGCTCGTAGCTCTCCGGCAGTTGACCAAAACTCCAGATATGCAGCCCGCTCTGCTCGATGCCATCGTCGGCAACCGCAGAAAGCGTCTCCTGCACTTTACCCTTCAACGCCTCTTTGAGATCCGCTAGCGAGCACCCTTCCGCCAGCTTTTTGTTCTTGTCATCCACCACCCGGAAGGTGATTTTCAGATGATCGGGCACCTGTTCCCACTGCCAGGCCTCGCGGTCGATGGTCACGCCGCTCATTCGCCGTAGCTCGCGCTCCAGCGAATCCAGCAGCGGCAGCGCCAGCGGCGTCGCGCGGCCTAAAAATGCCTCGGCGTAGTTCGGCGCCGGTACAAAGTTACGCCGTACCGGTTTCGGCAGCGATTTAATCAGCGCGATAACCAGCTCGCGGCGCAGGCCGGGGATCTGCCACTCAAACCCGGCCTCTTCCACCTGGTTGAGCAACGGCAGCGGAATATGTACCGTCACCCCGTCCGCATCGGCGCCCGGTTCAAACTGATAGGTCAACCGCAGCTTCAGGTTGCCCTGATGCCAGAAGTTCGGATAGTCGAGCTTACTGACCTGCTCCGCCCCCTCTTTGATCAACATACTCTTTTCGAAGTTGAGCAGATCCGGCGTTTCGCGGCTGGCCGCTTTCCACCACTTATCGAAGTGGCGCGCGGAGATCACATCGTGGCTGATGCGCTGGTCGTAGAACTCAAACAGCGTTTCGTCATCGACGAGAATGTCGCGGCGGCGCGATTTGTGCTCCAGCTCTTCAATTTCCGTACGCAGCCTGAGGTTGTCGCGCAAGAAGGCATGACGCGTCTGCCAGTCCCCTTCCACCAGCGCGTGGCGGATAAACAGCTCACGGCACAGCGCCGGGTCTATCTGGCTATAGTTCACTTTACGCGCGGCGACGATCGGCAGACCGTAGACGGTCACTTTTTCCGTCGCCATCACCGCCCCCTGCGCCCGCTCCCAGTGCGGTTCGCTGTAGGAGCGTTTAAGCAGATGCTGCGCCACCGGCTCGATCCATTCCGGATCGATGCGCGCGGCAATCCGTCCCCACAGGCGGCTGGTCTCCACCAGTTCGGCGACCATCGTCCACTTCGGTGGCTTCTTGAACAAACCGGAGCCCGGAAAGATAGAGAAACGCGCATTGCGCGCGCCGGTAAACTCCTGCTTATCGTTATCTTTCATCCCGATGTGCGACAGCAGACCGGTCAGCAGCGCGGTATGAATTTCGCGATACTCCGCCGGTTCGCTGTTAATCGGCAGCCCCAGCTCTTTCACCACCTGGCGCAGCTGGGTGTAGATATCCTGCCATTCGCGCACTCGCAGATAGTTGAGAAAATCGGTGCGGCACTGGCGACGGAACTGGTTCGAGGAGAGCGCCTTTTGCTGCTCGCCGAGGTAGTTCCACAGGTTAACAAACGCGAGGAAGTCGGACTCTTTATCATGGAAGCGGCGATGCTTCTCATCGGAGGCCTGCTGTTTGTCCATCGGGCGTTCACGCGGGTCCTGAATGGAGAGCGCCGAGGTGATGATCATCGCTTCACGCACGCAGCCATGCTGTTGCGCTTCCAGTACCATCCGCGCCAGGCGTGGGTCCACCGGCAGCTGGCTGAGCTGACGGCCCATCGGTGTCAGCTTATAGGCGGTCTGCTGCTCGTCGGTGGTAATCGCCCCCAGCTCCTCAAGCAGGCGCACGCCGTCCTGGATATTGCGCTTATCCGGCGCCTCAACGAACGGGAAAGCGGCGATATCGCCCAGCCCGAGGGCGGTCATTTGCAGAATAACCGACGCCAGGTTGGTGCGCAGAATTTCCGGGTCGGTAAATTCCGGGCGCGAGAGGAAATCGTCTTCCGAATAGAGACGAATACAGATCCCTTCGGAAACACGACCGCAGCGCCCTTTACGCTGGTTAGCGGAGGCCTGCGACACCGGTTCAATCGGCAGCCGCTGCACTTTGGTACGGTAGCTGTAGCGGCTGATGCGCGCGGTACCGGGGTCGATAACATACTTAATGCCCGGCACGGTCAACGAGGTTTCGGCGACGTTGGTCGCCAGCACGATCCGCCGCCCGCTGTGGGACTGGAAGACGCGGTTCTGCTCGCTGTTCGATAAGCGCGCATACAGCGGCAGCACTTCGGTATGGCGCAAATTAAGCTTATTGAGCGCATCGGCGGTATCGCGGATTTCCCGCTCGCCGCTCATAAAGATCAGAATGTCGCCGGGGCTTTCACGCCCCAGTTCATCAACGGCATCGAAAATCGCCTGCAGCTGATCGCGTTCGCTGTCGTCGGCCTCTTCAACGATTGGCCGATAGCGCACTTCCACCGGATAAGTCCGCCCGGACACTTCGATAATCGGCGCGTTGTTAAAGTGGCGCGAAAAGCGTTCCGGGTCGATGGTCGCCGAGGTGATAATAATTTTCAGGTCCGGGCGACGCGGCAGCAGCTCGCGCAGATAGCCGAGCAGGAAGTCGATGTTCAGGCTACGTTCGTGCGCTTCATCGATGATGATGGTGTCGTACTGCATCAACAGCCGATCCTGCTGGATTTCCGCCAGCAGAATACCGTCGGTCATCAGCTTGACCATGGTGTTGTCGCTAACGTGGTCGCTAAAACGGACTTTATAGCCGATGCAGCCGCCCGGCTCGCTTTGCAGCTCTTCGGCAATGCGGTTGGCGACGGTGCGCGCCGCCAGTCGACGCGGCTGCGTGTGGCCAATCAGCCCTTTCACCCCGCGCCCCAGCTCCATGCAGATTTTCGGCAGCTGGGTGGTTTTACCGGAGCCGGTCTCCCCCGCCACAATCACCACCTGATGGTCGCGAATCGCCTGCAAAATCTCATCTTTTTTCTGGCTGACCGGCAAATTTTCCGGGTAGGTAATCGTCGGACGCGATGCTTCACGCAGCAGGACTCTCCCTGCGGCTTGTTCGATCTCTTGCGCCATCTCCTGAAGAATGGCCTGCTGGGATTCAGGATTTTTAACCTTCTTCACGCCATGCAGGCGACGGGAGAAGCGTGACTTGTCGCGCAGCATCAGGCCATCAAGCTGTTGGAATAGCAGAGAGAAGGTGAACTTTTGTTGTTCTGTCATAGCGTTATCGGGCAGCGCACTGCCGGGAAAAATCTCTTTTGATGTATTGCTGTATATTACCACATCTGCGAATCGCATGCCTTGTTCAAAAAAATTGAATACAGAGTTCGATTTATTGCGCTTTCTCTGTGGCATGATTGTGAATAAAGTGTCAACAAGCACCAGGGCATCGACCCGTCAACCTCATATAAGGAAACACCCATGAGCAAAGTATTAGTACTGAAATCCAGTATTCTGGCAGGGTACTCACAATCCGGTCAGCTGTCCGACTATTTTGTTGAACAATGGCGTGAACAGCACGCTGAAGACGTGATCACCGTGCGTGATCTGGCCGCCAATCCGATTCCGGTACTGGATGGTGAACTGGTTGGCGCGCTGCGTCCGAGCGACACGCCGCTGACTCCGCGCCAGCAGGAAGCGCTGACGCTGTCTGACGAACTGATTGCTGAACTGCAGGCAAACGATGTGATTGTTATCGCGGCGCCGATGTATAACTTCAACATCCCGACCCAGCTGAAAAACTACTTCGACCTGGTGGCTCGCGCCGGTGTGACCTTCCGCTACACCGAAAAAGGACCGGAAGGTCTGGTGACCGGTAAACGTGCGGTCGTACTGACCAGCCGTGGCGGTATCCATAAAGATACCCCGACCGACCTGGTCACGCCGTACCTGTCTACCTTCCTCGGCTTCATCGGTATCACCGATGTGAACTTTGTCTTCGCAGAAGGCATTGCTTACGGCCCGGAAGTCGCAGCCAAAGCACAGTCCGATGCCAAAGCGGCCATCGACAGCGTGGTTGCCGCGTAATATAGATTGCCACTCCCACCGCCCGGTGGGAGTGTCTTCTCCCCGTCACCCACCTTACGCGATGCCTCGTAAAATCAGCAGCCCAATCTGCCTGTAAACCCTCAAACGGATTCAGGATGATGATTTCGGCCGCAGGTTTTCATCAAACTCCAGTCGTTTTCTCTGCGGCTCCACCTCTTTCAGCGGCTCCACCTGACGCAGCGTCTGCTGGCAGCGCTCAACCAGTACCTGATACTCCCGCGTCCCCTGTTTTTTCCATGCGATCTCCTGCTCGCTCAGGGTGCGGATCGCTTTGGCCGGGCTGCCGACAATCAGATGGTTGGCCGGCATCTCGGCTTTCGCCTTCACAAACGCCGATGCGCCAACAAAGCTGTTTTCGCCGATGGTCGCGCCGTCGATAATCACCGCGCTCATCCCCACCAGCGCGTTGCGGCCAATGATGCAACCGTGAAGAATCGCCCCGTGGCCAATATGCCCGTCCTCTTCCACCACCGTATCCTGACCGGGGAAGCCGTGCATCACGCAGTTATCCTGAATGTTAGCGCCGTCTTTCACCACAATACGCCCAAAGTCGCCGCGCAGGCTGGCATTGGGGCCAATGTACACGCCTTTCCCGAGGATCACATCGCCAATCAGTACCGCCGTGGGATGCACATAGCTTTCATCCGGTACCACCGGGGTCATACCGTCAATCTGATAAATCGGCATCAAGCCTCCTTAGGCGCCTGGCAAGCCGCCAAAACGCTGATAATAGAGCGGCCCCGGTGCAGGCAGTTCCCCCACCGAGCTTTCGCCTTTTTCGCCGACGAAGATCAGCGCGCCCGGCGCCACCCGCTGGTAAATATTGATGCACAGCTGGCGCGCGGTTTGTCCGGCCCAGTGCGCAGGCAGGAGCTCCTCCGGCAACAGCGGATCTTTGAGCACCACGCGACGATAGAAATGGATCAGCAGCAGCTGGATCTGGAAGCAACGTTGCGGCGTTAACTCGTCGGTGGCCGCATCGCGCAGCAGCGGCAGCAGCGGGCGAAACAGGGCAATAAAGGCGTCGTACATCGTGTTCTGCTCGGTCAAATGCCAGCACTCTTCAACGCGGGCGCGCAGCGCCGCCCGGGAGAGCGCCAGTGGCGAGTGGGCGGCAAAACAGATCACGTTTTCCGCCACGCCCGCTTCGTGCAGCAGAGATTGCACGTCCGCCAGCTTCTGCGATGGCGAAGCCAGCAGGCTCGGTGCCAGCGCGCCAAAGCCTTGCCACAGCAGCTGCTTTTTCACTTCCGCCAGCTGATTTTTCTCCAGTCCTTCCGACAGCAGCAGCAGCCAGGTCCCGTCCCATTCCGGCGCGCTGGCGCGGTAGATTTTATGCTCCGCCCGGCGCGTCAGGCGCAGTCCTTTGTCGCTCAGACGATAGAAACTGCGGCGGCCGATGCGCACCACATCCAGCCACTCCTCTTTGTTCAGCCGGAACAGCGCCGTGCGCACGAACCGTTCGCCAAAGCCCAGCCCTTCCAGCAGCGCGGCCACGCTGCCGAGCCACACTTCGCCACCGCGTTGTAGCAATGAGTCGCCGTACAGCGAGACAATCAGCGAAGTACCGCTGATGGGCATCGCTTCGACCGCCTGTTGAATAAAAGTATCGAGTTTACTCATCTGATTCATTCTGTTGTTATTGTTGTCCTTTCTGAATCATAGCACAGGGAAATCCGGAGGCGGTGCGCGCACCTGTCTGCGCCAGTCAATGCACTGCCGCCTTACCCGGCTTGCGGCGTGAACGCCTTAGCCGGGCTACAAGCGCGCCTTAGCCGGGCTACAAACGTGCCTTAGCCGGGCTGCAGGCCCCAGACCGCGCGGACGGTAGCCCGGACAAGGCGCCACAGGCGCCGCCTCCGGGGAAAAATGCGGCGCGAAGGGTCAGAGTGTCTAATCCACTGCCGTCACTCCCCGGCTTGCGGCGTGAACGCCTTAGCCGGGCTACAAGTGTGCCTTAGCCTGGCTACAAGCATGCCTTAGCCGGGTTGCAGGCCTCAGCCCGCGCGGACGGTAGCCCGGACAAGGCGCCTCAGGCGCCGCCTCCGGGGGAAAGATTAACCGTTGGCGACGATTTTGCGCCGGTCGGAGACGCGGCAGGCCTTGCCTTCCGAGCGAGGGATACTGCCGCAGTTGACGATGCTGATGTCGGTCGAGATCCCGACCATCGACTTAATACGGTGGCGCAGCTGATGGCAGATCTGGCAGCGCTGTTCATGACTGAGCGACAAGCTGCTCTCTTTTAGCTCAACGCGCACCGAAAGTGAATCAAGATGGCCGCGGCGATTGACTTCCAGCTGATAGTGCGGCGACAGATGCTCGACTTTAAGGATCTCCTCTTCCAACTGGGACGGGAAGACGTTTACCCCGCGAATAATCAGCATATCGTCGCTGCGCCCGCTGATGCGATCCATCCGGCGCATGGTGCGCGCGGTACCCGGCAGCAGGCGGGTCAGATCGCGGGTACGGTAGCGAATCACCGGCAGCGCCTCTTTGGTCAGCGTGGTAAACAGCAGCTCGCCATGTTCGCCATCCGCCAGAGGCGTACCGTCGTTGGGGTTAACCACTTCCGGGAAGAAGTGATCTTCCCAAATGGTCGGGCCGTCGGCGGTTTCCAGACACTCCATCGCCACCCCCGGTCCCATCACTTCCGACAGGCCGTAAATATCCAGCGCCGAGATCCCCAGGCGACGCTCAATCTCCGCCCGCATCGCCAGCGTCCACGGCTCGGCGCCGAAGACCCCGACCCGCAGCGAGCAGCCGCTGGCGTCGCCGCCCATCTGGCGTTCCAGCTCTTCAATCAGATTCAGGCAGTAGGACGGCGTGACCATGATCATGTCCGGCTGAAAATCGCGGATCAGCTGCGCCTGTTTTTCCGTCTGGCCGCCGGACATCGGGATCACCGTGGCCCCCAGGCGCTCTGCGCCGTAGTGGGCGCCGAGACCGCCGGTGAACAGGCCGTAACCGTAGGCGACATGAATTTTATCTTTTGCCGTACCGCCCGCCGCGCGCAGGGAGCGGGCAACGATGTTGGCCCAGGTGTCGATATCATTTTGCGTATAGCCCACCACCGTCGGTTTGCCGGTGGTACCGGAAGAGGCGTGAATACGCACAATTTGTTCCATCGGGACCGCAAAGGTATCAAACGGATAGTTATCGCGCAGATCCTGTTTGGTGGTGCACGGGAACTTGCTCAGGTCGCTCAGTTCGCGAAAATCGTCAGGATGGACGCCCGCCGCAGCAAATTTACGCCGGTACATCGGCACATTGTCATAGGCATGTTTCAGCGTCCATTTCAGGCGCCGGGTTTGCAAAGCTTGTAATTCGTCACGAGAAGCAGTTTCAATCGGATCTAATTTTGTATTAGTTATCATTTTAGGGTACTCGCAGGTAAAATCGCTCACACTCGCTCAAGGATCATGGCAATGCCCTGACCCACGCCAATACACATCGTACACAGCGCATAGCGCCCGTTCCGTCGCTGCAGCTCAAGGCTGGCGCTCAATGCCAGCCGCGCGCCGCTCATTCCCAAGGGATGACCTAAGGCGATAGCGCCGCCGTTGGGGTTAACATGCTCCGCATCGTCCGCCAGACCCAACTGCCTGAGCACGCCCAGGGCCTGCGCAGCAAAGGCTTCGTTCAGTTCGATAACATCCATATCGTTAATATTCAGTCCGGTGCGCTCCAGCACTTTGCGTACCGCCGGCACCGGCCCCAGCCCCATAAACTTTGGCTCCACGCCCGCGGTCGCCATCGCCACAATTCGCGCTCGCGGGGTTAACCCCTGCGCCCGCGCCTGCCGTTCGCTGGCGATAATTAGCGCGGCGGCGCCATCGTTCACCCCGGAGGCGTTTCCGGCGGTGACCACGCCGCCTTTGCGAAAGGGCGTCTTTAACCCCGCCAACTGTTCGAGGGTGGTCTCGGCACGCGGATGTTCATCCTCGCCAACCGCGCTCTGCGCCCCCTTCTTGCCAATAATCTGTACCGGCACGATTTCCTGCGCCAGAATCCCCGCCCGCTGCGCTTTCGCCGTCCGCTGCTGGCTGCGAAAAGCGAAGGCATCCTGATCGGCCCGGCTGACATTTAACAATTCAGCTACATTCTCTGCCGTTTCCGGCATACTGTCAGTGCCAAATTGTTGCTGCATGAGCGGGTTCACAAAACGCCAGCCGATGGTGGTATCAAACAGCTCGGCCTGACGCTGGAACGGCGCGCTGGCTTTGCCCATCACAAACGGCGCCCGCGACATCGATTCCACGCCGCCGGCAATCATCAGATCCGCCTCCCCGGCTTTGATGGCGCGCGCGGCAAAACCGATCGCATCCAGCCCGGAACCGCACAGCCGGTTGATGGTGGTGCCGGAGACCGTCTGCGGGTAGCCCGCCAACAGCGTCGCCATATGCGCCACGTTGCGGTTATCTTCCCCGGCCTGGTTCGCGCAGCCGAAAATCACATCATCGATAGCCGATGGATCGAGAACCGGATTACGACTTAGCAATTCGCGCAGCGGAATGGCGGCTAAATCATCGGCGCGGACGCTGGCCAGCGCCCCGCCGTAACGACCAATCGGCGTACGAATCCCATCACAGATAAAGGCGTCACGCATCAGACTTCTCCCGTTATTGTGCCGCCGATGCGGTGCGATTTGCCGCGAAACAGGGCCACAATCTTGTGTTGTTGATTAACGATTTCAATGTCGTAGACGCCGGTCAGTTTCCCCTGCTGCTTGACTCTTGCCGTGGCGACCAGTCGGTCGCCGGCAAAGGCCGGACGCAGGAAGTCGATACTGGCGGCAGAAGCCACCGCCGCCAGCCCCTGGCTGTTGCAGGCGTAGGCAAATGCGGTGTCGGCCAGCGAAAACAGCTGCCCGCCGTGACAGGTCTGATGGCCGTTAAGCATGGCTGGCGAGACGGTCATGCTCATCTGCGCATAGCCGTCATCCATTTCAATCATCTCGATGCCCAGGGTTCTGGCACAGGTATCTTTTTCGTACATCGCGCGCGCGTTGCGCCAGGCCTCATTGCTCATTACGCTTCTCCACCAGCGCCTTCTGGCGCAGTAAGGAACCGGGGCGATAACGCTCTTCGCCATAGTGCTGTTGCAGGTTCTCCAGCAGACGCAGCACGCGCTGCCAGCCTAAAGATTCGCCCCACGCCAGCGGGCCATGCGGATAGTTGACGCCCAGGCGCATCGCGGTATCGATATCTTCCGGGCTGGCGACCCCTTTTTGCACCGCGTCGAGGGCTTCATTAATCAGCATGGCGAGGGTGCGCCAGACCAGCAGGCCGGGATAATCGGCAATCAGCAGCACTTTTTTGCCCTGCTGCTGGAAATAGCGCACCGCTTTGTCGGTTGCCGACGCCAGGTTCGTCGCCGCCGTTGCCAGAACCACGGTGTCACCCGCGCAATAGTCATACACCACTACCGGACAGCCATACCGCACGCTCAGCGCCTGGGCGGTTTCACCTTCCGTTTCCAGCAGTCGCACGTCGTCCAGCGCGATCGCCACCCTTCCGGTGACACTGTCACCTGTCGTGCAAACGGTTTTGGCACTGCGAGTCTCAGCCACGGCGGGCAGCGACGGTACGGATGCGCTCTCAATGGGCCAGCGATAGACGCCCTGGCCGCTCTTCTTGCCCAGACGCCCGGCCAGCGCCAGCTCCTGCTGCACCAGTGACGGCAGAAAACGGCGCTCCTGCCAGAAGGCGTTAAAGACCGAACAGGTCACGGCGAAGTTGACGTCCTGACCAATCAGGTCGGTCAGCGCCAGCGGCCCCATCGGGAAACCGCCGCCGTCGCGCAATGCGGCATCAATCACCGCCGCGGGAGCCACCTGCTCCTCCAGCGCCCGCCACGCTTCGGCATAAAACGGCCGCGCCACGCGGTTGACGATAAAGCCCGGCGTCGAGCGGCAGCGTACCGGCTGTTTTCCCCATGCCGTCACGCACCGACACAGCTGTTCAACCACTTCCGGCGATGTCGCCAGGCCGCTGACCACCTCCACCAGTTTCATCACCGGCGCGGGGTTAAAGAAGTGCAGCCCGGCCACCCGTTCAGGGTGCTTAACGTCAGCGGCAATGGCGGTAATCGAGATCGATGAGGTATTGCTGGTCAGCAGCGTTGACGGGGAGCAGATCGTCGCCAGCTGGCTGAAAAGCGCTTTTTTGACATCCGGGCGCTCTGACGCCGCTTCAATCACCAGCCAGGCATCGGACAGCGCGGAAAGCTCCGTCACCGGCACAATCCGGGCGGTCAGCGCAGCCGCCTGGTCCGCCGTCAGCTTGCCACGCGCCACGCGGGCGGCCAGACGCTGACCCATACCTTCCACCGCGCGGGTCAGCGCCTCGGCGGCGATATCGTAGAGCAGAACCGGATGTCCGGCCGCAGCGGCCACTTCCGCAATGCCAGCCCCCATGGTGCCCGCGCCGATCACGGCGACGGTTTGCAGTGTTTGGCTCATGGTCTATTTCCCGCTGAACTGTGGAGGACGCTTCGCCAGGAAGGCGCTGACGCCTTCCCGATAGTCATCGCTGCGTCCGGCCAGACGCTGATAATCGCGCTCAAGATCGAGCTGCGCATCGAGGCCGTTGGTCTCTGCGGCCTGCAGCGCTTTTTTGATAAGCCCCAGACCGAAGGTCGGCTGCGCCGCCAGATGGCGGGCCAGCTGACGACTGGTGTCGGCCAGTTCGGCGTCCGCCACCACTTGCCAGATAATCCCCCACTGCGCGGCCTGTTCGGCGCTGAGCTTCTCCCCGAGCAGCGCCAGCCCCATTGCCCGGGCGCGCCCGGCCACCCGCGGCAGGAACCAGCTACCGCCGCAGTCGGGGACCAGCCCCAGCTTGCTGAAGGCCATGACAAAATTCGCCGACCGCGCGGCAAGGACAATATCGCAGCCCAGTGCGAGGGTGGCGCCCGCACCGGCCGCCACGCCGTTCACCGCGGCAATCACCGGCTTCGGCAGCGCCGCCAGACGGCGTACCAGCGGGTTATAGAAACGCTCAACGGACAGACCCAGATCCGGCGGCGGACCGCTGGGGTCGACGTTGCGATCGTTTAAATCCTGACCGGCGCAAAAACCGCGGCCGGCGCCGGTAATCAGCAGGCAGCGCACGTTCTCATCGCGCTCGGCCTGAGTCAGACAGGCCGCCAGCTGCTGATGCATAAGGTCGTTAAAGCTGTTCAGACGATCCGGGCGGTTAAAGGTAATCGTCATCACACCCTGTTCTACTTCGCTGAGAATAAAAGCATCCACGATTAGCGTCCTTTAAATTCCGGGGTTCGTTTTTGTAAGAAGGCGGCAATACCTTCGCGGCGATCGTCGGTGGCGCTCAGCAGCGTAAACAGCTGGCGCTCCTGCTGAAGTCCGGCCTGAAGGCTCACTTCCTGCGCCTGGCGCAGCGACTGTTTCGCCGCACGCAGCGCCAGCGGCGAATGACCGGCGATGGTCGCCGCCAGCTTCAGGGCATATTCATCGGTCAACAGCGCCGGAGTGATATCGCACACCAGCCCGGCCTGTTGCGCCCGCTGCGCATCAATACTTTCGCCGCTCAGCACCATCCGGCTGGCCAGCGCTTTCCCGACGCAGCGGATCAGTCGCTGGGTGCCTCCGGCGCCGGGCATAATACCGAGAGTGATTTCCGGCAGGCCGAAGCGCGCGTTATCGCCCGCCACCACCAGGTCGCAGAGCAGCGCCAGCTCGCAGCCCGCGCCAAGGGCGTAGCCGTTGACCGCGGCGATCAGCGGCTTCGCAAACGCATCAATCCGCGCCCACAGACGTGGACGAATATCATCCATCGTGGCGGGCAGGTCTTTTTCCGCCATTTCGTTGAGGTCGGCGCCAGCGGCAAAGAAACGGCAGTTGCCGCCGATCACACAGGCACGGATATCCGGGTCAGCCGCCGCCGCGTCCAGCGCATCGGCAATCTGCGTCAGCAGCGCGTTATTCAAGGCATTCCGCGCCTGCGGACGATTGAGGGTCAGCAGCAGGACCCGCTGGTGACGGGTTATCAGCAGATCGCTCATGCCATTCCCCTTGCGTCAAAGTCGACCACCACATCGCCGCTGGTCGGCAGCGCCTGGCAGCTCAGCACATATCCGGCGGCCAGTTCGTCCGCTTCCAGGCTGTAGTTGGCCGCCATCGCCACTTCGCCGCGCAGCACTTTACATTTGCAGGTGGCGCAGACGCCGCCTTTACAGGCAAAGGGCAAATCCGCCCCCTGGCGCAGCGCCGCATCGAGAATGCTGTCATCTTCCGCGCTGAGGGCAATCTGCCGATCGCGGCCGTCCTGACGAATCGTGACGGTGCGGCCTTCCGCCTGCACGCCGGCGGCGCGTTTAACGCTGCTGCCTGGCGTATTAAAGCGCTCGAGATGAATCCGGTTTTGCGCCATCCCCAGCTCGCGCAGCGCCGTTTCGGCTTCATCCATCATCAGCGTCGGGCCGCAAATAAAGGCCTCGTCGAAGCGGCTGAAATCGAGCAGTCTGGCGGAGAGCGCGCGCAGTTTTTCGCCATCAATGCGCCCCTGCAGCAAATCGCTGTCCATCGACTCCTGGCTGAACAGATGCACCACCTGTAGTCTTTGCGGATAGCGGTCTTTTAAGTCCGCCAGCGCCTGACGGAACATCATGCTGCTACTGCTGCGGTTACCATAAATCAGGGTGAAGCGGCTGTTCGTTTCGCTGGCCAGCGTGGCGCTAATAATCGCCATCATCGGCGTGATGCCGGATCCGGCGGCAATCGCCAGATAGTGGGCCTCGCGCCCGGCCTGCGGCTGGTAGCCGAAGTGCCCCTGCGGCACCATCACCTCCAGCACCATCCCCTGGCAGATATCGCGCTGCGCATAGCGGGAGAAACGCCCGCCGTCGATGGCTTTGACCGCCACGCTGATTTCTGCGGGCGAGCGGCTGCGGCAGATGGAGTAGCAGCGGCGCAGTTCTTCCCCGCCGAGGCGGGCTTTCACCGTCAGGTGCTGGCCCGGACGGAAGGCGTACTCCGCCTGCAGCGCGTCGGGAATCGCAAAGGTTATGGTCACCGCATCGCGGGTTTCCGGCTCCACTTTCGCGACGGTAAGCGAATGAAACGTCGTCATGGCAACCTCAAATACATTTAAAGTAATCAAAGGGTTCACGGCAGCTGTCGCAGCGGTAAAGCGCTTTACAGGCCGTCGAACCGAATTCACTGATCGGCGTGGTGTGTACGCTGCCGCAGCGCGGGCAAACCACCTCCTGCGGCAGACCGGCGTGGCAGGCGTGCCCCTGCGGCGGACTGATGCCGTACTGGCGCAGACGTTCGCGGGCATCCTGGTTGATCCAGTCGGTGGTCCACGGCGGGTCAAGCTGCAGGACAACATGCACCGGCGTATAGCCGTGGCGGGCCATCGTCGCGCGGATCTCGCCCAGCAAATGCTCGGTTGCCGGGCAGCCTGAGTAGGTTGGCGTGAAGCCAATCACCCAGCCTTCGTCGTGCGGCGCCACGCTGCGCACCATGCCGAGGTCGGTAATGGTCAGCACCGGCACTTCCGGGTCGGGGATCTCGCTTAACAGCGCCCAGATAGCGTGGACTTCTGCGGGCGCGATAGCGGCAAGACGTTGCATAGCCACCTCCTGTTACCACTGCTGACCGGGGTAAGCGCGTTGCAGATACTGCATTTCCGCCAGCAACGGCCCGAGATGTTCGCTGTGCAGCCCCTGTTTGCCGCCGTGGCGAAACGCCGCCTGTTGCGGGATCTGCAAGCCGGCGTCGAGCAGCGCAGTGTGGACCGTACTCCGCCACTCCGCCTGCAGGTCGCGCGGGTCAACGGCAATACCCTGTTCGGCAAGGGTGATTTCCAGCGCGTCGGCGAGGAACAGTTCGCCGGTAAAGCGCCACAGGCCATCGACCGCCTGCTGCATTTTCTGCGCCGACACCTCGGTGCCGTTGCCCAGACGTTCCAGCCAGCCGCGGCTGAAGCGCAGGTGATAGCGCACTTCTTTAAGCCCCTTGGCGGCGATGGCGGCAATTTGCGCATCGCGGCTATTAATCAGCCGGGTAAACAGCGCCACGTGCCAGGCATCGATAAAGAACTGGCGGGCGATGGTGTCGGCGAAGTTGCCGTTTGGCTGCTCCACCAGCAGTAAATTGCCGTACTGACGTTCATCCCGACCATAGGCCAGGGTATCTTCATCGCCGCTCCCGATAAGCTCTGCCGCATAGCTGAGGAAGTTGCGCGCCTGGCCCAGCAGATCGAGGCCGATATTGGCCAGCGCGAGATCGATTTCCAGCTCCGGGGCATGGCCGCACCACGCGCCTAAGCGCTGGGCCAGCACCAGGCCGTTATCGCCGAGACGCAGCGCATAGGTTGCAACGGGATTCAGGTTGGTCATCGTTGCCTCACATATGTTCCATGCCGTCCGGCACGCGGTAGAAAGTCGGATGGCGATAGACTTTGCTCTCCGCCGGGTCAAAAAACTCGCCGCGTTCTTCCGGCTGGGAGGCGACTATCTGGCTGGCTTTCACCACCCACAGCGAGCAGCCTTCGCTGCGACGGGTGTAGACGTCGCGGGCATTTTCCAGCGCCATCTGATCATCGGCGGCGTGCAGGCTGCCGACGTGACGATGGGATAACCCCTGTTTGCTGCGGACAAAGACTTCATATAACGGCCAGTAAACGTTGCTCATCCTGCTTCTCCTTATGCCACGTCGCGGGTGTGTTGTTTTTGCGCATGCGCCAGCGCGGCTTCCCGCACCCATGCCCCCTCTTCCCAGGCTTTACGCCTGGCGGCCAGGCGTTCGTGGTTACAAATGCCGCGCCCGGCGATCACCTCGTTAAATTCCTGCCAGTCGATCTCGCCGAAGCGGTAATGGCCGCTGGCCTCATCCAGCTGCAAATCGGCGTCCGGCACGGTCATGCCGAGGATCGCCACCTGCGGTACGGTGTTATCGACAAAGCGCTGACGCAGTTCGTCGTTGGAGTGCAGTTTGATTTTCCACGCCATGCTGCGCGCGCTGTTCGGCGAGTTATCGTCGCTCGGGCCAAACATCATCAGGGCCGGCCACCAGAAGCGGTTAATCGCATCCTGTAACATCTGACGCTGCGCTTCGTTGCCCTCGGCCAGCGCCATGCAGGCTTCAAACCCCTGACGCTGGTGAAAGCTCTCCTCTTTGCAGATTTTGACCATTGCCCGGGCGTAGGGGCCGTAGGAGGTCCGGCACAGCGCCACCTGGTTGACGATGGCGGCGCCGTCGACCAGCCAGCCGATCACGCCGATATCCGCCCAGCTCAGCGTCGGGTAGTTAAAGATCGAGGAGTATTTCATCTGCCCGTCGAGCAACTTCTGATACAAGTCTTCCCGGGCGCAGCCGAGCGTCTCCGCCGCGCTATACAGATACAGGCCATGTCCGGCCTCATCCTGCACCTTCGCCAGCAGAATCGCCTTGCGGCGCAGCGTCGGCGCGCGGGTAATCCAGTTGCCTTCCGGCAGCATGCCGACGATTTCCGAGTGCGCGTGCTGGCCAATCTGACGGATCAGCGTCTGGCGGTAGGCATCCGGCATCCAGTCCTGCGGTTCGATGGCCGTATCCTGCGCGATCCGCTGCTCAAAGCGTTGTTCTTCTGTCACGTCATCACCTTTATGATTCCGATAAATTCATCAAACATGTATTTGTGAATCATTTTGTTTTATAAAAGTTACGCCAAGGTTAAATAAATCCACAAATTTTGTTTGTGTTTTTTGTGATGGTAACGACAAAAAATCGCCTTATCAGCGCCTGAAAGCAGGCTACATGCGGCAAGACACGACGCGCCCGCGATCACAATGTTAATAAATTATTAAATAGTCGTTTGCATTTCATGATTCATAAAATAACTATTTATCGATATTTAACGTAACACATTGGAGATTCGCCATGCAGCAGTTAGCCAGCTATTTATCCGGCGCCTGGCAGAGCGGTCGGGGCCGCGCCCGCACGCTTCGCCACGCCATCAGCGGTGAGGCATTATGGGACGTCACCAGCGAAGGGCTGGATATGGCGCAGGCGCGCCGTTTTGCCATCGACCACGGCGCTAAGGCGTTACAGGCCATGACCTTTATCGAACGTAGCGCGATGCTGAAAGCGGTGGCGAAACACCTGCTGGCAGAAAAAGAGGCGTTTTATGCCATTTCAGCGCAAACCGGGGCGACCCGCGGCGATAGCTGGGTCGATATTGAAGGTGGGATCGGCACGCTGTTTACCTACGCCAGCCTCGGCAGTCGCGAGCTGCCGGACGATACGCTGTGGCCGGAAGATGAACTGATCCCGCTGTCGAAACAGGGAGGTTTTGCCGCTCGTCATGTTCTGACCTCAAAATCCGGCGTCGCGGTGCATATCAACGCCTTTAATTTCCCCTGCTGGGGCATGCTGGAAAAGCTGGCGCCAACCTGGCTTGCCGGGATGCCGGCCATCATCAAGCCAGCCACCGCCACCGCCCAGTTGACCCAGGCCATGGTCAAATCGATCATCGACAGCGGGCTGGTACCGGACGGGGCCATCAGCCTGATTTGCGGCGGCGCGGGCGATCTGCTCGATCACCTGGATAGCCAGGATGTGGTGACCTTTACCGGCTCCGCCCATACCGGCCAGCAGCTGCGCGTACACCCGAACCTGGTCGCGAAATCGATCCCCTTCACCATGGAGGCCGATTCGCTGAACTGCTGCGTGCTCGCAGAGGACATCACCCCCGAACAGCCGGAATTTGCCCTGTTTATCCGCGAAGTGGTGCGCGAGATGACCACCAAAGCCGGGCAGAAATGTACCGCGATTCGCCGCATCCTCGTTCCGCAGGCCCAGGTTGATGCGGTCAGCGAAGCGCTGATTGCCCGTCTGCAGAAAGTCACCGTCGGTGACCCGGCGCAGGAAGGGATAAAAATGGGCGCGCTGGTCAGCCAGGAGCAGCGCCAGGATGTACAGGACAATGTCAACGCGCTGATTCAGGCCGGGTGCGAGGTTCTGCTCGGCGGTCAGGCCGATCTTAACGCCGCCGGCGCCTTCTTCCCGCCGACGCTGCTGTTCTGCCCGCAGCCGGATGAAACCCCGGCGGTGCATGCCATCGAAGCCTTCGGCCCGGTTGCCACCCTGATGCCGTATCAACATCGCGAGCACGCCCTGTCGCTGGCGCGCGCCGGCGAAGGCAGCCTGGTCGCCACGCTGGTAACCGCCAGCGGCGAGCTGGCGCGGGAGTTTATTCTCGGCGCCGCCCGTGCACATGGTCGTATCCAGGTCCTCAACCAGATCTCTTCCGTCGAGTCCACCGGCCACGGTTCACCGCTGCCGCAGTTGGTTCACGGCGGGCCGGGTCGCGCTGGCGGCGGCGAAGAACTCGGCGGTTTGCGCGCGGTGAAACACTATATGCAGCGTACCGCGGTTCAGGGCAGCCCGACGATGCTGGCCGCCATCGGTCAGCAGTGGGTTCGCGGCGCCGAAGTCAGCGAGGATCGTATTCATCCGTTCCGTAAATATTTTGAAGAGATCCAGCCCGGCGATAGCCTGCTGACCCCGCGCCGCACGCTGAGCGAAGCGGATATCGTCAATTTTGCCTGTCTCAGCGGCGATCACTTCTATGCGCACATGGACAAAATTGCCGCCGCAGACTCCATTTTCGGCGAGCGCGTGGTCCACGGTTATTTCCTGATCTCCGCGGCGGCCGGGCTGTTTGTCGATGCCGGCGTCGGGCCGGTTATCGCTAACTATGGCATGGAAAACCTGCGCTTTATCGAGCCGGTGAAACCGGGCGATACCATTCAGGTTCGCCTGACCTGCAAGCGTAAAACGGTGAAGCGCCAGCGTAGCGCCGAGGAGAAAGCGACCGGGGTGGTGGAGTGGGCGGTAGAGATATTCAATCAGCACCAGCAGCCGGTGGCACTCTATTCCATCCTGACGCTGGTGGCCCGCCAGCGCGGCGACTTTGCCGATTAAACGCTGCCTGCCCCGCCGCTTCGGCATGCAGGACTGTTCACGATGCCTCTGCGGAGGCATTTTTTGCGCCCCGCCCGGCGGTGTTCCAGGCATAACTGGCAAATCTGACAAACAACCTGGCAAGAGCAAACAAACGCCAACCGGCCAGCCGCTGGTAGGTTAAAGCGAGTAAAGCCGACATTTCGCAGCGGCAAGCGACAACACAACGCGCCGGAATCATTGGCGTTGCAGGCAGTCAGCAGGGACGCGTGGTCACCGTAGATGCAACCCAAAGCATGACGGGAATATAAATATAAGATGAGGTCACAATGGCAAATAACTCAATGCGTTCCCCGCGTAAAACGGCTTTATCCCTGGCCGTTGCGCTGTTTTGTGCCTGGCAATCACCGGTGTTCGCGCACGGCGACGAGGCGCATATGGTCCCGATGGATAAAACGCTGCAGGCGTTTGGCGCCGACGTGCAGTGGGATGATTATGCCCAGATGTTTACCCTGATGAAGGACGGCGCCTACGTCAAAGTGAAGCCCGGCGCAAAAACGGCCATCGTCAACGGCAAATCGCTGGATTTACCGGTTCCGGTAGTGATGAAAGACGGCAAGGCGTGGGTCTCGGATACCTTTATCAACGATGTCTTCCAGTCCGGTCTTGATCAAACCTTCCAGGTCGAGAAACGCCCGCATCCGCTCAACTCGTTATCTGCGGCGGAAATCAGCGAAGCGGTAACGATTGTCAAAGCCTCGCCGCAATTCCGCCCCAACACCCGTTTTACCGAAATCTCGCTGCACGAGCCGGATAAAGCGGCGGTGTGGGCCTTCGCGCTTAAAGGAACCGCCGTTGAGGCACCGCGCACCGCTGACGTGGTGATGCTCGATGGCAAACAGGTCATCGAAAGCGTGGTGGATTTACAGAATAAGAAAATCCTCTCCTGGCAACCGATTAAAGACGCTCACGGCATGGTCCTGCTGGATGATTTCGCCAGCGTGCAGAACATCATTAACGCCAGTGACGAATTTGCCGCGGTGCTCAAAAAACACGGCATCACCGACAGCAAAAAAGTCATTACCACCCCGCTGACCGTCGGTTACTTTGACGGCAAAGATGGCCTGAAGCAGGATTCCCGCCTGCTGAAAGTGGTGAGCTATCTGGATACCGGCGACGGCAACTACTGGGCGCACCCGATCGAAAACCTGGTCGCCGTGGTGGATCTTGAGCAGAAGAAAATCATCAAAATTGAAGAGGGTCCGGTGATCCCGGTGCCGATGGAATCGCGTCCTTATGATGGCCGCGACCGCGTGGCTGCCGCGGTTAAACCGCTGGATATCACCGAACCGGAAGGCAAAAACTACACCATTACCGGCGACATGATTCACTGGCAGAACTGGGATTTCCACCTGCGGCTGAACTCCCGCGTCGGGCCGATTCTCTCCACCGTGACCTACAACGACAACGGGCAGAAACGTCAGGTGATGTATGAAGGCTCGCTGGGCGGGATGATCGTGCCTTACGGTGACCCGGACGTGGGCTGGTACTTCAAAGCCTATCTCGACTCCGGCGACTACGGCATGGGCACCCTGACCTCGCCGATCGTTCGCGGCAAAGATGCGCCGGCGAACTCGGTCCTGCTGGATGAAACCATTGCTGATTATACCGGGGCACCGACCACCATCCCGCATGCTATCGCGATCTTCGAGCGCTATGCCGGTCCGGAATACAAACATCAGGAGATGGGCCAACCGAACGTCAGCACCGAGCGCCGCGAGCTGGTGGTGCGCTGGATCAGTACCGTCGGCAACTACGACTATATCTTTGACTGGGTGTTCCACGAGAACGGCACCATCGGCATCGACGCCGGCGCCACCGGAATCGAAGCGGTCAAAGGCGTCATGGCGAAGACCATGCACGATCCGAGCGCCAAAGAAGATACCCGTTACGGGACGCTGATCGACCATAACATCGTCGGTACTACCCACCAGCATATCTACAACTTCCGCCTCGACCTTGACGTTGATGGCGAGAACAACACGCTGGTGGCCATGGACCCGCAAGTGAAGCCCAATACCGCCGGCGGCCCGCGCACCAGCACCATGCAGATTAACCAGTACACCATCGACAGTGAACAACAAGCGGCGCAGAAGTTCGATCCGGGAACCATTCGCCTGCTGAGCAACACTACCAAAGAGAACCGGATGGGTAACCCGGTGTCGTATCAGATTATCCCGTACGCGGGCGGCACCCACCCGGTGGCAACCGGCGCTAAATTCGCGCCGGATGAGTGGATTTACCACCGTCTGAGCTTTATGGATAAACAGCTGTGGGTCACCCGCTATCATCCGTCAGAGCGTTACCCGGAAGGGAAATACCCCAACCGCTCGACCCATGATACCGGCCTTGGCGCCTATGCGAAGGATAACGAGTCGCTGACCAACCATGATGACGTGGTCTGGATAACCACCGGCACCACCCACGTGGCGCGGGCGGAAGAGTGGCCGATTATGCCGACCGAATGGGCGCATGCGCTGTTGAAACCGTGGAACTTCTTTGATGAAACCCCGACGCTGGGCGAAAAGAAAAAGTAGGTTTGTCGCGCTGATGACGGCACGGATGCCGTCAACGGTTCACGCTTGCCTGCGGCGGTCTAATCCTCAGCGGTAAAATCGAGCAGGATTTTACCGTGACCGTCTCCCGGAGCGCGGGCGCTTATCGCCTCACGCCAGCGACTCAGGGGGATCACTTGCGCAGGCGGCAGCTGCGTTGCCTGCAACAGCGGCCAGATTTCGCGAAATGCCGCCTGCCACGCGGCGGTTGAAAGCGCGGCCAGCGCCTCACGCAGATGAAATTTATACACCCTGGGCGTCGCCCGGGTTTGACTCAGCGCCTGCCCGGACAACAATCCGTAGGACACCAGCTCAGCCCGCTCCGGCAGCACCGACAATATCGCATTCGCCAGGCCGCCGCCGACGGCATCAAACACCCGATCGGCGTGATGACTCACCTGTTCCAGCATCAACCGGTCGCTCTCCAGCACAGGATAAACACCCTGCTGCGCCAGGCGGTGAAAATGCCGCTGCGAACGGATCGCCCCGCTCACCGAACGCGCTCCTTTTAGCAACGCCCACTGCGCCAGCAGGCTGGCACACGAGGAGCCCGCCGCGGTCAGTACAATGTTTTGCCCCGCTACCGGCCACCGCCGGAGCATCAGCAGCGCGGTCAGAGGGTTAATATAAGCGCGGGCGGCCAGCCGATCGTCAATCTCATCAGGGACCGGTACCAGCCAGCGTGCGTCGATATCCAGATAGCTCTGCCAGGTGCCCGCGCCCCGTAGAGGCAGTACCCGCTGACCGGGCGCCACGCTGACGCCTGGCGGCGCGTCAACCACCACGCCAACCCCTTCATAGCCCGCCGTCGCCGGGAGCCGGGTGCGGTGGCGATAGGCGCCGGTCACCGGGATAAGGTCGGAAGGATTAACCGCGGCGTAGCGCATTTTAACCCGCACCTTCCCTGCCGCCAGCAGCGGTAAAGGAAAGATGCGCAGCGTCAGCGCCGATGATGGCGGCCCATAGTGGTGATAACAAAGCGCGTGTTGCAGCATAGTCGGCATTCAGAAGAGTAAAAACGAGATAATAGCCAACGCTCGCCAGATCCTCGCCGCCGCGTTCCCCCGTCAGCCGGGTCCGTCGCTGGCGGCCGCCAGCAGCGGTACGATAAGATCGCTCAGCGGCGTCGCAATGCCGTGCAGGCGCCCGCGGCGCTGTACCACGCCGTTACGAATCGCCCATTCCAGCGGCCGCCCGCTTTCGCGGTCAATCAAAATCGAAGTACTGAGATCGGGCGGCGCACGATGGAATCCTTCAACAATTTCCTGCGGCACGCTGTCGCTCAGCCTGGCGCCTTCCGCGCGCGCGACGAGCAGGCATTCGCGTAAATAGGCCAGCGCGATGTCGGTGATATCGTCACGGGCGAACATACCGGCCCGACGGCCCGTCAACACCATCAGGCCAGCCACCGCATTTTGCAACAGCTTACGCCAGGCGACGGTGGTGAAGTCATCGGCCAGCTCCACCGCGCAGCGGGTGCCTTGCAGCGTTTGCTGTACCAGCCGGGCCTGCGGCAGATCCGGCAAGGTCAGCCGGGGCGTCGCTCGCAGCCAGACGGAGGCATCGGGTTCGCGCTGCGCCGGAAACCATACCACCGCGGGCAACACCGTCGCTCCCGCGACGTGATCGGCAAACTGCGCCTGCTGTTCGACGCCGTTTTGCAACACGCACACCACCGTTTTTTCATCGCACAACGCGGTCAGCCACGGGGCAATATCGGGGTTCTGGGTCGCTTTGACCGCAACGAAAACCAGCGAAAACGGCCGCACAATGGCCGTGGGGTCGGTCAGTACCGGACCGGGGACCGTAATCTCTCCGCCATCGAATTTGAGCAACAGCTGCGCATGAGATGTTCGTCCGCACACCACCGGCGTGCGCCCCACCTCATGTAGCGCTGCGGCTATCGTGGTGCCAATCGCGCCGGGGCCAAGAAGGGCAACGGCAGGCTCCTTCGACATCATATCCGCCTCCTGATGATAAGCTCCGCCACCATGGCGGGAAAGCATTAACAGTAGCGATAAATGTGCTGATTCAGCAACCCTTGTTCGCGGATAACGACGGGCACGCTGTACAGAACAGAGTACAAAGAGAAGTGGAGAGCGCCCGACGCCGCGGTTCATTGCCGGGCGTCAGGCGCTGGGGCGGGAATTAATAACGCACGCAGACCGATTTCGTTTCGCACCAGTCGTCGAGCCAGTCGGGGCCAAAGTCGCGCCCGGTTCCGGACTGCTTCATACCGCCAAACGGCAGGTTGGCATCGATAAGCGTATGGCTGTTGACCCACACCGTCCCGGCCTGCAGGCGTTCGGTGTAGCTCAGCGCCTGCGTCAAATCGCTGGTCCAGACGCTGGCGGTCAGACCGAAATCGCTGTCGTTAGCAAGGCGCAGCGCCTCTTCGCCATCGGCGACGCACACCAGATTGACCACCGGCCCAAAGACCTCTTCCCGGTTCAGGCGCAGCCCGGCGTCCGGGTTAATGACCAGCGTTGGCGCAATGTAATAGCCCTGCGGATTCGGACCAACCTGGCCGGAAATCAGCTCCGCATTTTGCTTACGCGCCTCATCGAGATAAGCCGCCACTTTCTCGCAGTGCCCTTTCGATACCACCGGGTTAATCTGGGTCGTTTCCAGCATCCCCGGTCCCACCTGTAGCGATTTCACCGCCTGTTCAAAACCACTCACCAGCTTATCGAACAGCGGGGCTTCAATATAGATACGCGAGCTGGCGGCGCAGACCTGGCCCTGATTGAGGAAGCTGCCGGTCATCAGCCCTTCGATTACCCACTCCGGGTTGGCATCTTTCAGCACAATTGCCGGGTTTTTCCCTCCCAGCTCCAGCGTCACGCGGGTCAGACGGTCGGCGGCCACTCTGGCGATATGCTTACCGGTCGCAGTGGAGCCGGTGAAGCTGACTTTCGCCACCTGCGGATGGGAGGTTAGCGCCGAGCCGCATCCGGTGCCGCTGCCGGTCACAACGTTAAATACCCCGTCCGGGATCCCCGCCTCGCTGGCCAGTTCGGCAACGCGCAGTAGCGTCAGCGGCGTGGTCTCCGACGGCTTAATGACAATAGAGCACCCTGCCGCCAGCGCCGGCATCACTTTCCACATGCCGATCATCAGCGGGAAGTTCCACGGCACGATACCGGCGACAACGCCCACCGGCTCTTTTCGGGTCCATGCCTGATAGCGCGCTCCCGGCGGGAACGGAATCGACACATCGAGCGTGCGCCCGCTGATTTTGGTCGTCAGCCCGGCGGTATAACGCATCCAGTTCAGCGTACAGCCCACTTCAAATGCGCGAGAAATCTGGATGGATTTCCCCTGCTCCAGGGTTTCCAGCTGCGCCAGCTCTTCGCCATGCTGTTCGACCAGATCGGCAAAACGCAGCAGGATGCGCTCACGCTCAGCCGGCGTGCGCCCCGCCCAGCTGCGGGCGACAAAGGCGCGCCAGGCCGACATCACCGCGCGATCGACATCGGCCGCGTTAGCATCCGCCGTGCTGGCGATGGCCTGCCCGGTTGCCGGGTTCCAGACGGTCAGGCGCTGTTCGCTCTGCGAGGCCTGCTGGTGACCGTCGATATATAAACCATGCTGTCTGTCTAAAAACTGTTGAACGCTGGCAAGCAGCGCTACCTGTGCTGTGGACATATCGCCTCCCTATTGCTCACGGATCGTGAATTCAGTCTACGACGCGGCTGACGATCGCGCTTTTTTCTCTGTGACATTCGTTTGTGCCGCTGTGACAGCCGCCGCAATTCAACATATTGCGGCGGCAGAAATGTGCCTCAGGTAATAGTTCTTTCATATACCCGGCGCCTCGCTCTTGCCTGCAGCCGTTAAAATGCAACAATACAAAAACATTATGTTTACATGAGACAGATTATGGCGACGGCGGAGTACGGACAGGACTACCAGCGCTGGTTGGCAAAAATCAATCAGGTCTGCGGCCATTTTGCCGCTCGTCCGCTGGAAGGTCGCTTTCACGGGGAGATTGACGCCAGCTATGCGGGCACTCTCAAAGTCAGCACCGTCACCGCCAGCAGCGTCAATCTGTTCCGCACCCGCAACGAAATTAAGCGCAGCAATGACGACTGGTTTTATACCGTCTTCCAGCTCTCCGGCCAGGCGGTCATCGAGCAGGACGATCGCCAGGTGGTCCTTGACGCCGGCGACATCACCCTGATTGATGCATCGCGCCCCTGCTCTCTTTTCTGGCAGCAGACCTCGCGCCAGGCCTCCCTGCTGCTCCCTCGTCAGTTGCTTGAACAACAGCTGCGCGGCAGTGAGATAAGCATCGCCACGCGGCTGGAAAAATCGCTGCCGATGGTCCAGCTCAGCCAACGGCTGTTGCAGGAAAGTATGTGCAGCCCGGGGCTGTCGGAAAGTGAGAGTGCCGCGGCGCTGGAGGCCATCGTCTGTCTGCTGCGACCGATGCTGCATCATCACGACGCCCAACCGTCACGCAGGGAGAAGCAGTTTCAGAAGATTATGGATTTAATTGATGAGTCGATACAGGCGGAACATCTGCGCCCGGAATGGCTGGCCAGCGAGACCGGGATGTCGGTTCGCAGCCTGTACCGGCTGTTTGCCGATAAGGGTCTGGTGGTCGCACAATATATTAAGAACCGGCGTCTCGATCTCTGCGCGCAGGCGCTGCACAATGCCCGCGATGACGAAAAGCTGGCAGGAATTGGCTATAGCTGGGGATTCAGCGACCACAGCCACTTCTCTACCGCCTTCAAACAGCGTTTTGGCGTGTCGCCTGGAGAATATCGCAAGCGCTGCCGCTGACATTTATACGGCAATGGACCGGAAACCCGCCATAGCCTGCCCCTCGCTGCTGACGGCGATACCCCCGCTGTGACCGCAGCTCAATTAGCTCAAGCCGCTTTATCCGCTGCTGGCCCCGCCTCTGGCGTTCCCGAGGCCTCATCCCACGTATTCCCCTCTGTTCCCGCATGGCCGAGCCCTTGCCCTAAAAAACAAAAGTGTATAAAAAATATAAAATGGAATTTTAATTTCATTAACAAGCGCATGGGTTTAAAAGCGTGACTCGTATCAAAAATTTAACTTTTAATTCAATAGCTTATTTTTGAAAAATCCGCAAACGCCATCAACAATTATCATTGTAAATCAATCATATCCTTTTATCTCAAAAATCAAAATCCGGCGCCTTCCGAATCAATTAAAATGAAATGAAATTTCCAGTTTGTGATCTATTTGTGATTTTATTTCATTATCAACTGTCATAGTAGCCTTCGATAAACGCAATCTGTCCACTCTCGGCGGTACGCAAACCCGCAAGCACGGAGGAGACCATGAAGGAAACAGAAAGAAGATTTATCACCCCGGACGCCAGGATACGCGGTCATGCCAGTGACCACGTTGCGGCCGCGGCGGTTGCGCCACAGCAACGAGCTGGCGATGAAAAACAACGGGGCGGCACGCTACCCCGTACCGCAGGTTGGCTTCTCTCGCTTCTTGCGCGAGGCGCAAACCCGGTGTCGGATTCGCCCAGCCCGCTCGATGCAAAAGTGCTGTCGGCTAACCGTGTGAATATCGACAGCCTGCATCACTGATGCCACACACCACCCAGAGACACTGATAACACACCGTCAATCAAAAACACGCCTCATCGCCCGTTGCTCCTCAGCCTATGGCGATGAAGACGAATAATCGCACCACCCGTCTCGTTTCCCACCGTAAAGCGGTCACCGTGGCGAAGAGAAACGGCATAACCGGTGCTGTTAATGAAAATAAAAGGTATGAAAATGTCAGCTATCATGAAACTGAACGTACAGCAAAGAAAGCGGCTTCACCAAATAACGCTCGTGGCAACATTTGGCGGCCTGCTTTTCGGCTATGACACCGGGGTTATTAATGGTGCATTTTCTTCACTGAAACAATATATGAGCCTGACGCCGACCACCGAAGGTCTGGTGATGAGCGTATTACTGGTGGGCGCGGCTATTGGCAGCGTTTTTGGCGGTACCCTCGCCGACTATTTTGGCAGACGAAAATATCTGCTTTGCCTGTCATTTATTTTCCTTGTCGGGGCATTAATGTCGGCCCTCGCGCCGGATATTACCGTATTACTGATATCCCGTTTTCTGCTCGGGTATGCCGTGGGCGGCGCTTCCGTTACGGCGCCGACCTTTATTTCTGAAGTCGCGCCCACTGAAATGCGCGGTAAACTCACGGGGCTAAATGAGGTCGCCATTGTTATCGGGCAGCTTGCCGCATTTGCCATCAACGCCGTGATTGGCATCCTCTGGGGACATCTCCCCGACGTCTGGCGATATATGTTAATGGTCCAGGCCATCCCGGCCATCTGTTTATTTGTCGGAATGTTGCGTTCTCCGGAAAGTCCGCGCTGGCTGGTCAGCAAAAACCGTCATCAGGAAGCGCTGGAAGTCTTAAAACAGATTCGCTCGCCGGAACGCGCAGCGCAAGAATTCGCCGATATATCCACCCTTATCAAAGTTGAAGCCGATCGTAAATTCAGTACACAAAGCGCATTTGTCACCATTCTCAGTACGCCGTGGATTTTTAAATTACTGCTGGTGGGCATCATTTGGGCCGCGTTGCAACAGACCACCGGGGTCAATGTCATTATGTACTATGGCACCGAGATCCTCAGTACCGCCGGGTTCTCAGAAAGAACCTCTTTAATATGCAATGTGCTCAACGGCGTCTTCTCCGTGGGCGGAATGCTGGTTGGGGTCTTTTTCCTTGTTGATCGCTTTAAACGCAAAACCATCATTATTTACGGCTTTGCGATTATGGCGACGCTGCACCTGATTATTGCCGGTGTCGATTACACGCTGGTTGGCGATGTCAAAGCGACGGCCATCTGGCTGCTTGGCGCGATGTTTGTCGGGGTCATGCAAGGGACGATGGGCTTTATTACCTGGGTGGTGTTGGCCGAACTGTTCCCGCTGAAATTCCGCGGCCTGTCGATGGGTATTTCAGTGTTTTTCATGTGGATCATGAATGCCATTGTCAGCTACCTGTTTCCGCTGCTCCAGGCCAAACTCGGCCTTGGCCCGGTATTCCTGATTTTTGCGGCCATTAACTATATGGCAATTATCTTTGTGGTCACGGCGCTCCCGGAAACCTCGAACAAATCGCTGGAGCAATTAGAAGCAGAGTTATCGTCTACTAAATATGATACGCGGGTGAATAACGGCGCGGAGGTCGCTCACAATGATCGCTAATATTACGCAAGAAAACCTTCACCTTGGCTACAAGGCAAAAAATAAGGCTGAAGTCCTCGCCCTGCTCGGCGCGGAATGTAAACAGAAAGGCTACGTCAGCGCAGACTGCGTCGCTTTTCTTGATGAAAGGGAGCGTCAGGTTTCCACCTTTTTAGGCAATGGCATTACCCTTCCGCACCTGCCGAAATCCGCGACCCATATCATCCTCAAAACCGGAATAGAGATATTTCAGTTCCCGGACGGGGTCATCTGGGACAGAAGCAACGTCATGTTTATCGCTATTGGCGTGATTGCCAGAGAGAAGGAACATATTGATGTTCTGAAGGACATCGCCTCTATTTTCAGTGATGAAATCATTGCCAATGCGCTGTCATTGATCTCCAGTAAGCAGGACTTTCTGACGATTCTACAACAACACCGCTAGCCTTCCATTATGGCCATCCGGCCTCGCCGCCGCTGATGAAAGGGCATCTCATCAGCGGCCGCTTCTGCCAGGCAAAAGCGGCGGGCGCGCTATTTCCGCAGCCATTTGCCGTTCAGTCCCTGAACATACTCGCCGGGTTGCGCCCGGGAGACCAGTTTTTGCCCGGCCATTTTCGCCACCTCATCAACCGGCAGGTTATTATCATCCGCCAACTGCTGATAGCTTTCACTTCTGGCCGCATTGATCTGTTTGACCAGATCCCGCGTTTCCTTGTCCTGACGCAGCGGCGCCAGGTAGCCATTCAGCGTTTCACCGACCCGCCCTTGTTGCCGCGCCTCACCCAGCGTCAGCGCCAGCGCCGATGAACTGAGAAGGCCCAGCGCCAACGCCGCCGTTAACAGTCGTTTTCTCATCGCCACCTCAGAATAGATCGCTACGCGACTTCAGTAACTGTTCGACATCCTTATCCACTTTGATATGAATCTCATGCTCGATTTTGACATTCATATTGATGGTGATCGGCTCTTTTGACGCCGCGATTTCAATGCGCGGCGTACAGCCCGCCAGCAGCATGGTCATCAGCACCGGCGTTAGCAATTTCATCATTGTTGTTCCTTACACTTTTTACTGTCCGTACAGCTGCGCACGGGGAGCACGGCATTTTGCTCAAACCATGCCTGTAAATTGTCGCCAAAACGTAAACTGCGCCACAGGTCAAAAATATTCTCTTGATGAGAATAGTTTAAATGCACCGTATTACTCTGCTCCCCGACGCGGCTGGTTCCGCTGATGGTCGCCTTCAGCGTCAGCATGCCCAGATTATCGAGATCGATGCGCGTCCATGAGCGGGAGATCTCCATATAGCGCAGCCAGTTAATCGCCGCCCCGGCGGAAATATTGTCGTTAACCATCGCATCCGCCATATCCTTATCAAGACGTAAGGTCATCGGCCCCGGGTTACCCAGCCAGCCGTCTTTAATGATCCATTTGTCATTGTTCAGCCACAGCGGCAGCGCGCCGTTAAAGGCGCCGGACATGGCAAACTGCTTGATATTTATCGCGCTCACCAGTTCGCTGCTGGAGATGTGCTGTAAACGCAGTAGCGCCGGGTCATGCTGCGGCATCCGCAGCTGCTGCATGGTCACCTTACCCCCGAGAATATCCACGCTGACGTTACTCAGTTGCAGCGGTTCGCTCTCGCTCCAGGGCCAGGAGCCCTGCAGATCCGCCGAGAGGTTTTTCGCCGTCACCTGGTTGACGACTTCGCCGATACGCAGCGATACCGGACGCCGGGTCCCCAGTTGCCAGGTCCCCTGACTAAAGCGGAAAGGCAGAACAAAATCTACGCCATTAATCTGATTATCAGGCATCCAGGCGCTGCCGCCTTTTAAGACGCCGTGGCCACCGGCTTCAAATCCCTGGTCTGCCGCCGCGGAGAAGGCCACCTGCGCATACAACATGCCTTCGCGCAGGTTCATTTTCCAGTCTGGCGGCACCAGCGGCTGAAACACGGTTAACGACTGTTTCGGCCACCAGGCCTGGCCCCGCAGACGTTCGCCGTCCCAACGCCCGGTGACCCGCACGGGACCTATCTTATTGGCATGGAGCGCCCCGTTGAACTGAAACCAGGTGGGATCCCGTCCATCTATCTTGAACTTTAAGGTCGAGGGAGGCAGTTCGCTGCCGCTGCTAAAGCTGGTTTTACCCGCATCCAGCGACAGCGTGCCGGTCAGTTTCGGGTGCTGCTCGCCGCGCAGCCAGTGAACCGGTTCGTCTAAGGTTAACCGCGGCGTGCTGACCAGCATCGTGCCGTACTGCAGTTTATCGAAGCCCGTCGACAGGCTGTTCAGCACTATCGAATTGTCTACCCACGCCCCGGCCCCTTTGACGTCCCACTTCGCCTGCATCGGCGTAAAGCGGCCCTCGCCCCAGTAGCGCCACTGCCAGCGGCCGCTGTCGGGCATAAAGTTGTCGGCCTGGCCGTCAAGGTGCAGCGTGAAGTCGCCCATTTGCTGTTCGTGAGCGCGCAAAATGGCCTGCAGACGGCCGTCGATGCCCTGCTGAGTGACCTTCACCCCGGCTAACGGCAGGCGGACTTCATCAATATTGAGCGTGTCAATGACCCGACCACGGGAGCGCAGCAGCGCGCCGGGATGGAACGCCAGTATAGGCGCGGTCAGCGGCCCGCTCAGGTTCGCCGGCAGCCCGGCATAGACAATCAGATCGCCAAGCTTGACCTCGCCGGTTAACTGCAACGGCATGTCGCTGTTGTCCATGCTCAGTTTGCCAGGACCTAGCGTCAGCACAGCGTTGCCCTTCCCGGCGTCGCCGTGGGTGAGAACATTGAGACGACCGCTGACCCGCATCTGCTCGGTGCCCTGTTGCCAGTTGCCAACCGACAAGGCCACCCGGCCGCTCAGCGGATACCCGGCATACTCGGTGCTCCAGCGGCCATCGCTGATGGCAATACGATCCGGGGTGATTTCCCAGGGCAAATCGAGCATCGGCTGCACATCGCCGCGCGGCGTAACCAGCAACTGTCCACGGTTTTTCTGCCACTCCAGCTCCGCATCAACCAGCCCTGCCGTCTGCGGAAATTCGAGCGTGGCGATCAGATGACCATCCACCGGCAAACCGTCCGGCACCAGCGGCATATGAAACTCGCCCACCAGCTTCACCGGTGCCTGTCCCTCGATCAGCTGCGCGGAAAAGTCGCTCACCGTCAGCGCCTGTCCACGCAGGCGCGCCTGCAGCGTCAGCTCTTTACCGCTGTAGCCGATATCCTGCTGCTGCGGAGTCAATGACATCGCCAGCCGTCCCTGCCACTTTTCCCACGGCGAGAGACGCAGGTTCTCAATTGTCAACCAGCTATAGGGAAGCATGGACTGCCATTCCGCCAGCGTGCGCGGCGCGCCGGATGCCGGTTCGCTTTCAGGCAGCTTGCTCAGGCAGGCGCTGTTGATATCAAGTTCGTCAACCTGCAACCGCCAGCGGCTGGGATGGGAGAGCCGGGCGTTGGTTATCCGGGCCAGCTCGCAGTCGCCGACCAGATAGCGTAAATCGGGAATGCGCAGCGCAGAACGCGTCAGGCGCGGACTGTCATGCAGCGCAATACGAGTTCCCTCAGGCAGCCAGATCCCTGCCAGGGTAGGAACCCAATGGGTAAGCGTCGACAACAAGGCCAACGGTAGCAGAATCAATGCTAAGAATAGCGCGATGGCGGCTTTATATTTACCCCTCATGGGCAGTTAATATCCTGATTCAACAAAAGTAAAAGCCGAAAGTAGCGCGTATTGTGGCACGTTCGACCAGCGAGTTAAAGTTTCTATCCAGCCTAAGAATAGTTGCTGAGACATCATCGTTATGGTGAATTTTTGCCATTCGCTTATTTAACCACCATTTAGCCAGCGCCTGTCACACTCGCTGGAATCGTTCAAACAAGTGGGTGGACCTCGTGGAGTTTTTTGTTTCGCTTATTGACTATGCCCAACGCCACTATTCCTTCCTGCTGCTGCTGGTCTTCCTGCTGACCTTCAGCAAATCCTGTGCGCTGATTTCCCTGCTGGTGCCGGGCACTTCCGGACTATTGCTGCTCGGCCCGCTCGCCTCCGCCAGCCTGAATCACTTCTTATTTATGTGGCTCAGCGCCAGTCTGGGGGCAATCGGCGGATTCTGGATCTCCTGGTGGCTGGGACGACACCATCAGTATCGGCTGCTACAGCTTCGCTGGTTGCGCGGCGAACGGCTGGCGCGTAGTCTGGCTTTTCTTCATCGCCACGGCGCATGGGCGGTGTTTTTCGGGCGTTTTCTCTCACCGCTGCGCGCCATACTCCCCCTGGCCAGCGGCGTCAGCGGCACTCCGTTCTGGCATTTTCAGTTGGCCAATGTCAGCTCGGGATTCCTCTGGCCACTGCTCCTGCTGGCTCCCGGCGCCTTCAGCTTCAGTTTTTGGTAAAATACATTGTGTTTTAAAGAGATACCTCAATTCAGCGATATGCTCTAGAATTAAGGTTATATCCGCCAGGTTAAACTAATTTTTAAGATTTGTACGAATATTTTAAATATGCTACCGTGACGGTATAATCACTGGAGAAAAGTCTTATGAAAATCGCTGTGTATAGTACAAAGCAGTACGATAAAAAGTACCTTCAGCATGTTAATAATACATATGGCTTTGAACTCGAATTTTTCGACTTCCTGTTAACCGGGAAAACCGCGAAAACGGCAAACGGTTGTGAAGCCGTGTGCATATTTGTCAACGATGACGGAAGCCGTCCGGTACTGGAAGAGCTGAAAGCCTATGGCGTGAAATACATCGCCCTGCGCTGCGCCGGGTTTAACAACGTCGATCTGGATGCGGCCAAAGAGCTGGGTCTGCGCGTTGTCCGCGTTCCCGCCTATTCGCCGGAAGCGGTCGCTGAACATGCCGTCGGTATGATGATGTCGTTGAACCGCCGCATCCACCGCGCCTACCAGCGTACCCGCGATGCTAACTTCTCGCTGGAAGGCTTAACCGGCTTTACCATGCACGGTAAAACCGCCGGGGTGATCGGGACCGGCAAAATCGGCGTTGCCACGCTGCGTATTCTGAAAGGGTTTGGCATGCGCCTGCTGGCGTTCGATCCCTACCCAAGCGCCGCAGCGCTGGATCTTGGCGTCGAGTATGTCGATTTGCCGACGCTGTATGCGCAGTCCGATGTTATCTCCCTGCACTGTCCGCTGACGGAAGAGAACTACCATCTGCTGAATCATGCGGCGTTTGAGCAAATGAAAAACGGCGTGATGGTGATCAACACCAGTCGCGGGGCGCTGATTGATTCTCAGGCGGCTATCGATGCGCTGAAACACCAGAAAATCGGCGCACTGGGCATGGACGTGTATGAGAACGAGCGCGATCTGTTCTTCGAAGACAAGTCCAATGACGTGATTCAGGATGACGTTTTCCGTCGCCTCTCTGCCTGTCATAACGTGTTGTTCACCGGGCATCAGGCTTTCCTCACCGCCGAAGCGCTGATCAGCATTTCACAAACCACCCTTGATAACCTGCGCCAGGTCGATGCTGGCGAAACCTGCCCGAACGCGCTGGTCTGAAAATCCTTCCCCTTTTGTGCCCTCCTTCCACGGGGGGCACATTCAGATAACCCCGACAGAAATTGCCCGCAGTAAAGTTAAACTGTGCTCATTCGATAGATATGATCAATGTTTCTGGAGGAAAAATGAACAAGTTTGCTGCACTGCTGGCGGCAGGAATGCTGTTATCTGGCTGCGTCTACAACAGCAAGGTCTCCACCGGCGCGGAGCAACTTCAGCACCATCGTTTCGTCCTGACCAGCGTCAATGGCCAGGCGCTAAAGGCGGGAACCAAACCGCTGGCGCTGAGTTTTGGCGAAGATATGTATGTTTCAGGCAACATGTGCAACGGCTTTAGCGGGAAAGGTAAAATCAGCGACGGCGAGCTGAAGGTCAAAACGCTGGTGATGACTGGTCAGCTGTGCGCCGATTCCCGGCAGAATACGCTGGACAGTACGCTGAGCAAAATGCTGCGCGATGGCGCACAGGTCGACCTGACGGAACATCAGCTGACGCTGGCCACCGCCGATCAGACCCTGGTCTATACCCTCGCCGACCTGGTCAGCTAGTAGTTGCCGCAGCTTCCACCCGCTAACGCCTGCTCGCTGCAGCGCTTGCCGTTAGGTAACGCGCACATGCCGATTGTCGAACCGTCAAGCTGTCGTGCCACGGACAATGAGCCGCCAATCATCGCGCAGTTCGCCTGCCCTGAGCTGCTCATCGCGGCACGCATTCCCGGTGACACGTGTGCCGCCGTCGCCTGTTGAACCGGTTCGCTACTACAGGCCGACAATAATAACGCGGCACACCCTACTAAAAACGCAGCTCGCATCGTCTCTCCCCTCAGAAACTTCCCAAAATAAACAAACCCCAGAATAATAGGCAGCGCAGCGCCTGACGTCGAGAGGCGAAATACGTATTTATGCGCCTCATTAACATTTCTTAGCAAATTTTCCGCCCAAATGTTGATCTTGTCAGGGGGCGAGTGCGTTTGCGGAAAACGCGGCGAAGATGAGCGGCTATCGCGACAAGCGGCCGCTCGCATTTTGTTGTGAAGCCGATCATGTTTTAAAAAAAGGTTGTTGACTTAATCACCTGCTGAAAATAGCTTACAACACTATGATAACGATTTCATAGACTGATATGGCAACGATAAAAGACGTAGCAGAAAAAGCGGGACTCTCGGTGACGACGGTCTCACGCTTCCTGAATAATCATCCTTATATCTCCGATGATAAAAAAGAGAAGATTCTGGCGGCAATGAAGGCGTTGGATTACGAGCCAAGCACCGTTGCCCAGCAGATGCGCGGGGTAAAAACATACCGTATCGGCGTGCTTATCTCGCGGATCACCAACCCGTTTTTCGCAAGCCTGGTCGACGCGCTGGAGGTCACCGCGCGTAAAAATGGCTATTCGGTACTGATCGTGCAAAACCACGACAGCGCGGGTGAAGAAAAGAATTGCCTCGATCTGCTGAAGAAGAAAATTATCGATGGCCTTATTTTATGCGCCGTCGAAAACGATAAAAATGTGCTGGAAAAATATCAGCAATATGGTCCGATTCTGCTGTGTAATACCAGCGTTGATAATATCAGCCTGCCGGTAGTAAAAGTTGACGACCGCCAGGCGACCTATAACGCCGTGATGTACCTGATTAACAAAGGTTATAAAAAAATCGCCTACTCCACCGGCGGCGCGTTTCAACAAAAAGGTCACGGCAGCAGAAGAAATAACGGCTTTAGTGAAGCCATGCAGGCGGGCAAGCTGGCTATTGATCCCGCGCTGATTTTCCGCCAGATGCATACCTATAAAGACGGGCAGCGTCTTGCCGATAACATTATGCAGATGGATATCGATAAACGTCCCGATGCCATCTTTGCCGGCAGTGACGAGGTGGCGTGCGGTTTAATTGCCAATCTGACCGCCAGGGGTATTAAGGTTCCGACCGATCTTGCGGTAATGGGTTTCGATAATTTACCGGTCGCGGAAATGATTAACGTCCCTCTCACCACCGTCAGCCAGCCTGTGGAGCAACTGGGGCGAATTTCGATTGAGCGTCTGCTTTCGCTCATTAACGGCACACGGTATCAGTACGATGAAAAAGATCTGCAATCTGAATTGATTATCAGAGCGTCCGCTTAATTTTTTTATCTCAATATGGTATCGATTTCATATCAAGGAGAAGTTATGAATATTCCCCGGCAATCCGCATGGTGGAAGGAATCTGTCATCTATCAGATCTATCCAAAGAGTTTTTATGACAGCAACAATGATGGGGTCGGCGACATTCGCGGCATCATCGAGAAACTGCCTTATCTCAAGACGTTAGGTATCACTGTGATTTGGGTATCACCGTTCTATCGCTCGCCGATGGCGGATAACGGATACGATATTGCCGATTATTTTGCTGTGAACCCTGACTTTGGCAGCATGCAGGATGTCGATGAACTGATCGCCCGGTCGGGAGAAATGGGCATAAAAGTGATGATTGATCTGGTCGTCAATCATACCAGCGACGAGCACGCCTGGTTTCAGCAGGCGCTGGCGGATCCTGAGTCCCCCTATCGCGACTATTACATCTTTAAACCCGAAGTTAACGGCGCGCCGCCGAATAACTGGCGTTCCATTTTTGGCGGTAGCGCGTGGGAAAAAGTCCCCGGCGAAGCGATGTACTACCTTCATGTGTTCCATAAAAAGCAACCTGACCTGAACTGGGAAAATCCGGCATTACGTGAAAATATCTATGCAATGATTAACTGGTGGCTGAATAAAGGGATCGCGGGTTTTCGCATCGATGCAATCACCTTTATCAAAAAGGACCAGGATTTCGGCTCTCTTCCGGCGGATGGTATCGATGGCCTCGTCTCCATCAAAAATAAAGCCCGTAACAGACCGGGAATTGAGATTTTCCTGAACGAGCTAAAAGAAAAAACCTTCAGAAAATATCATTGCGTAACCGTTGGGGAAGCGCCTGGCGTGCCGCTGGATGAGTACGAGCGCTTTATCGGGCCCGAAGGATATTTCGACATGATCTTTGATTTTCATGCCGCCGATATCGACGTGGAAAATGGTTCTGAATGGTTCCGGCAATGCGACTGGGGTGTCAAAGAGTTCAGAGAAACCCTGTTTGCCAGTCAGCTTGCGTTTATCCGCGCGGGATGGGGCACCTCGTTTATCGAAAATCATGACCAGCCTCGCGCGCTCTCTAAGCTGGTCAAGGACGTTAACTACCAGAACGACACCGGCGCCACGGCGCTGGCGGCGATGTACTTTTTTATGCACGGCACGCCTTTTATCTATCAGGGGCAGGAGCTGGGGATGAAAAACTTCAGCCGCAGCGATATTAGCGAGTTTGATGATATTTCCAGCCTCGATAACTACTCTCGTTCGCTGGCGGAAGGTTTTAGTGCAGATGAGGCAATGGCGTTTATTAACCGACGTTCGAGAGATAATGCGCGCACGCCATTTCCGTGGTCCAACGGCAGCAACGGTGGGTTTAACCAAGGGGCTAAACCGTGGCTGGCGTTTACATCCGACGATTTTTCGCTGAATGCGCAAGAGCAGATCTCGCGGGAAAACTCCGTTTTTTCGTTTTATCAGCGCATGATTGCCTTGAGAAATATCGCGTTTCCCGAGACGCTTATTTATGGCCAGTTTACGCCGCTGAACAACGTTGCCGATGACATTATCGCTTATGAGCGATGTTCCGCCGACGCGCGTATTCTGTGCATCACTAATCTGAGCAGCAAAGCGCAGCCGTTTGCCTTACCTGACGGCGAAATTTTACTCAGCAATAACGACAATATGACTTCTCCGTTGCAACCCTACCAGACCCTTCTCATTAAGGTACATGCTAAAAATGAGCAAATATAAAAATATCGCTGTTGATATCGTCAATACAATTGGCAAGGATAACATCGCTTCGGCGACCCACTGTGCGACACGTTTGCGCTTACAGGTAAAGGATCGCCAGAGTATTGATGATGAAAAAATACGTAATATTAGTGAAGTGAAAGGTGTCTTTTACCATTCCGGCCAGTATCAGATCATTCTGGGTACCGGCATCGTCAATAAAGTTTATCAGGCATTTATGGCCGAATTTCAGGTGGCGGAGGTCAGTAAAGACGAAATGACCCGACAGGACGCCGGGAGACTACAGCGAGGGATCAGAAACCTTTCTGACGTCTTTGTTCCCATCGTGCCGATACTGGGTGCCACCGGGCTGTTTCTGGGGCTGAAAGGGGTCATGTTTAATGATACCGTGCTGTCTCTTTTTGGCAGTAGCGTGCAGGATATTCCCGTTTATCTCAAGACCCTGACGACCGTACTGTGCGACACCGCTTTTGCTTTTCTCGCCGCATTTATTTGTTGGTCGGCCTTCAAGAAATTTGGCGGCACGCCGATTATCGGCTTTCTCATTGGCCTGATGCTGGTCTCTCCGTCACTCCCCAATGCCTATGACGTGGCGTATGGACATGCCTCGCCGATTTACGTATTGGGTTTTATCCCGCTGGTTGGCTATCAGGGTTCCATTCTCACTGCGCTGATTACCGGTATTATCGGGGCAAAGCTTGAAATCTATTTTCGCCGAATCATGCCAAACGCCATGGATCTGATATTCACTCCGTTCATCGTGATCCTGATTGCTATTGCGATAGCGCTATTCATTTTAGGTCCGCTGGTACACGGGTTTGAACATTATGCGGTGATGGCAATTGAGCAATTCCTTGCCCTGCCCGCCGGAATTGGCGGTCTGTTGATCGGGTTTATTTATCCCATCGCGGTCATGACCGGCATGCATCATATGTTCATTATGATTGAAACATCCCTGATTGCCGGGACCGGCTTTAATCCGCTGATCACCGTTTGCGCCATGTATGGTTTTGCTAATGCCGCCGTGTGCCTGGCGATTTCGTTGAAATCAAAAAATACGGCCTTTAAAACCGCCGGGATCTCGGCCACGGTAACGCAGCTACTGGGGGTGTCTGAGCCAGCGCTGTTCGGTATTGTCATGCAGTCAGGTATCCGCGCGATTGCTGTCATGCTCACCAGTTCAGCATTAGGCGGAATGATACTCTCTCTTTTATCAATCAAAGCTAACTCGTATGGACTGGCGGTACTGCTCTCGCCGCTGATGTATATATACGATAGCTATCAATTCGTGAGCTATATCATCGTGGGTATTGCGGTATTTATCTTTGCATTTATTACCGCCACGCTCTTCGTCAATACAAATAATCCGGTCGCGAAAAAATGAGATAAATAAACCGCGATATATTTAATGTCCTGACTCGTCAACTTAAATAGCTCCACTTTTTAATGGCACCTTCCCCGTGCGCCAGGCGCCCTTGCGCCTTGAATACGGGGAATCCGTACAGGTTATTAATGATGAAAATTTATGCCCTTACCCTTTGCGCGCTGACGTTGCCACTCGCTGCACACAGCGCCGATATGACGCTTAAAGAAATCAGTGCCCGGCTGGAAAAACTAGAAACGGAATTAAAACTGTCGAAAATACAGTTACAGCACGCCGAACAGAAAATTGATAATGCAGAAAAAAGAGCGGCTGCCGCTGAGCATAATGCGATGCTAAGCCGCCAGCAGTTGCAGGCCGTTGAACAAGCAACGCCGGCGGATCGGGTATTAAGCAAAAACCCGACCGTCAATACGCCGCCGAATGGTGGCGATAATCACGAGATTAAAATCGGCGGCTATGCGCGCAGCGGCATTTTGACCGGGCGACAAGGAACCACCAGTACCATTGGCCCTTCGCTGACGCCAGCCGGCAGCACCGGCGGTAGCGTCGGGCGTCTGGGTAATGAATCGGATACCTATGTCACCGCCGACATTAACTATATACGTCAGTACGATAATAACGCCCGGCTGCGCTATTACATGAAAATCGCCGAATGGGATAAAACCTATAACACCGACAGCGCCTTTAACGGCCAGATGAATTTACGTCAGGCCTTTGCTGAAATGAGCGATCTCCCCTCGTTCACCGGCGCATTTACGCACGCCACCCTCTGGGCAGGAAAACGAGAAGACCGCGATAATTTTGATATTCACTGGCTGGACTCCGATATGATGAATTTGATCGGTACTGGCGCCGGTATTTATGATGTTAATTTCTGGGGGGATGTAAAAACCAATTTTTCGGTCTACGGACGTAATTTTAATGATATTGATAGCATGGAAAATGTTGAATATAACAACATGACCGGGGCTACCAATACCTATATCCAGAACTATACCTTCTCTGTCAATAACAAATCAGGCCCGTGGCAGTGGATGGTTAACGGTCTTTACTCCAAAGACAACGACAAGCGCATTAATGACGGACTGGCATCCGATAAAGCGGCAGCGCAGGGTTTCAATACGATGCTGGCGTATCACGGCGACAGTTTTTACGGGTTACGTCCCGGCCTGTCTAAAACGGTGCTGCTCTATGGTCAGTCGCTCGGCGCGGAGGTCCGGGGGCCAGGGTCAGATGGCTACCTCATTGATAACGCCTGGACCCTGAAATTTGCCTCCTATGGCATCACCAGCCTGACCGACCGGCTGAGTCTGGCGCCGCTCATCGTTGCCCAAAGCAGCAACAACCGCTATCTGGATTCGGATCATTACGACTGGTTAACCCTGAACGCCCGCCTTATTCAGGAGATGAATCAAAACTTCGCGCTGCAGTATGAGGCCAGCTATCAGTATATGGATATCGACCCGAAAGGGTTTAACGGCAACCGGCCGGTCAGCGGCAGCTATTACAAACTGACCTTTGCTCCCACCTTCAAAATGCACAATGTGACTGACTTTTTTGAGCGCCCGGAAATTCGCTTTTTCGCCACCTGGATGAACTGGGACAAATCGCTGGATAACTACTCCACCAGCGATACCTTTGGCAGCGCAGGCTACCACAGCGGGGGGACCTTAGTTTTCGGCGCGCAGCTTGAAACCTGGTTTTAAGCCCATCCCAGCGCCGCCTTTAGCGTTTGCCAAAGGGGCGCTGTCGTCATAACGCCACCGCGGCTGCGGCTAAATAATCCGTGCAATATCATGGCGATTTATCCGCAGCCCGGCCCGCAACACCAGAAATCGTGGATCAATTTGTGCACTTGAAAGCCTCACAACTTCAAGGGTATAGATAATGCCCGTATACTAGCCGCTATAATTACAGGACCTGTAGCCGTTTGTCAGGTCTCTTCTTTTGCGCAATGTTAGGGTGTCTTTTATGATTACTATCGACGGTAATGGCGCGGCCGCTTCAGTCGCGTTTCGCACGAGCGAAGTTATCGCCATCTACCCGATTACGCCCAGTTCAACGATGGCGGAACAGGCGGATGCCTGGGCGGGTAACGGGCTGAAAAACGTGTGGGGCGATGTCCCTCGCGTTGTCGAAATGCAGTCGGAGGCCGGGGCGATTGGTGCCGTACACGGCGCGCTGCAGACCGGTGCGCTCTCAACCTCCTTTACTTCATCGCAGGGTTTGCTGCTGATGATCCCAACGCTGTACAAACTGGCCGGTCAGCTGATGCCGTTTGTCCTGCACGTTGCCGCCCGTACCGTCGCCACCCACGCGCTGTCGATATTTGGCGATCATTCCGACGTCATGGCCGTGCGCCAGACCGGTTGCGCCATGCTGTGCGCCAGCAACGTCCAGGAAGCTCAGGACTTTGCGCTGATTTCCCATATCGCCACGCTTAAGAGCCGGGTGCCGTTTATTCATTTCTTCGATGGTTTCCGCACTTCGCATGAAATCAATAAAATCGCCCCGCTGGCGGATGACACGATTCGCAGCCTGCTGCCTCAGGACGAGATTGACGCGCACCGTCTGCGCGCGCTGAACCCGGAACATCCGGTGATCCGCGGCACGTCGGCGAACCCGGATACTTATTTCCAGTCCCGCGAAGCCACAAACCCCTGGTACGACGCGGTCTATGATCACGTTGAAACGGCGATGAATGATTTCGCCGCCGCGACCGGCCGCCAGTACAAACCGTTCGAGTTTTACGGCCATCCGCAGGCAGAACGGGTAATTGTGATTATGGGCTCGGCTATCGGCACCTGTGAAGAGGTGGTAGACGAACTGCTGAGCCGCGGCGAAAAAGTCGGCGTTCTCAAAGTTCGCCTCTATCGTCCCTTCTCGGCCGCCCATCTGCTGGAGGCGCTGCCGGAAAGCGCGCGCGCGATCGCCGTTCTCGACCGCACCAAAGAACCGGGCGCCCATGCCGAGCCGCTGTACCTGGATATCATGACCGCGCTGGCGGAAGCCTTTAACCGCGGCGAACGTGAAACCCTGCCCCGCACCATCGGCGGCCGCTACGGTCTTTCATCCAAAGAGTTCGGCCCGGAGTGCGTGCTGGCTATCTTCAATGAATTACGCGAAGCCCGACCCAAACCGCGGTTCACCGTCGGCATTTACGATGATGTGACCAATCTCTCCCTGCCGCTCGGGGAGAACACCCTGCCGTCAGAAGCCAAACTGGAGGCGCTGTTCTACGGCCTCGGCAGCGATGGCAGCGTATCGGCGACGAAAAACAATATCAAAATTATCGGCAACTCCACGCCGTGGTTCTCGCAGGGCTATTTTGTCTATGACTCGAAAAAAGCCGGCGGTTTGACCGTGTCGCATTTGCGGGTCAGCGAGAAACCGATTCGTTCCTCCTATTTGATCTCGCAGGCCGATTTCGTTGGTTGCCATCAGCTCCAGTTTATCGACAAATATCAAATGGTTGAGCGTTTAAAACCCGGCGGGATCTTCTTGCTCAATACGCCTTACGGCGCCGATGAAGTGTGGTCGCGCCTGCCGCAGGAAGTACAGGCGACGCTGAATCAGAAAAAAGCGCGCTTTTATATCGTCAACGCCGCGAAGATTGCCCGGGAGTGTAGCCTCGGCGCGCGAATCAATACCGTCATGCAGATGGCATTCTTCCACTTAACGCAAATTCTGCCGGGCGACAGCGCGCTGGCCGAACTGCAGGGCGCCATTGCGAAAAGCTACGGCAGCAAAGGCCAGGATCTGGTTGAACGCAACTGGCAGGCGCTGGCGCTGGCGCGCGAATCGTTGGCCGCAGTGCCGTTGCGCCCGGTCGATGCCTCCAGCCCGAACCGCCCGCCGGTAGTCTCCGACGCCGCGCCGGACTTTGTCAAAACCGTCACCGCCGCCATGCTGGCCGGACTCGGCGACGCGCTGCCGGTCTCCGCTCTGCCGCCGGATGGCACCTGGCCGATGGGCACCACGCGCTGGGAAAAACGCAATATCGCCGAAGAGATCCCTGTCTGGAAAGAGGAGCTGTGTACCCAGTGCAACCACTGCGTCGCCGCCTGTCCGCACTCGGCGATTCGCGCCAAAGTTGTCCCACCGCAAGCGATGGACGCGGCGCCGGCCAGCCTGCACTCCCTGGATGTCAAATCGCGCGATATGCGCGGGCAAAAATATGTGCTGCAGGTGGCGCCGGAAGATTGCACCGGCTGTAACCTGTGCGTAGAAGTGTGCCCGGCAAAAGACCGGCAGAACCCTGATATCAAGGCCATCAACATGATGTCGCGCCTTGAGCATGTGGAAGAGGAGAAAGTCAACTTCGACTTCTTCCTCAACCTGCCGGAGATCGACCGCAGCACTCTGGAGCGCATTGATATTCGCACCTCGCAGCTGATTAGCCCGCTGTTTGAATATTCCGGAGCCTGCTCCGGCTGCGGCGAAACGCCGTATATCAAACTGTTGACCCAGCTGTACGGCGATCGGATGCTGATCGCTAACGCCACCGGCTGCTCGTCCATTTACGGCGGCAATCTGCCCTCTACCCCGTATACCACCGACGCCAACGGCCGCGGCCCGGCGTGGGCGAACTCGCTGTTCGAAGACAACGCCGAATTTGGCCTCGGCTTCCGCTTAACCGTCGACCAGCACCGCCAGCGCGTGATGCGCCTGCTGTCAACGTTTGCCGACAAGCTGCCGCCCGCATTGAACGACGCGCTGCATGCCGACGCCACGCCGGAGGCGCGCCGTGAACAGGTAGCCGAACTGCGTAAAGTTCTGGCTAATGAAGAAGGCGCGAAGGAGCTCTTAACCGATGCCGATGCGCTGGTTGAGAAATCCATCTGGCTTATCGGCGGCGATGGCTGGGCCTATGACATTGGCTTCGGCGGTCTCGACCACGTCCTGAGCCTGACAGAAAACGTCAACATTCTGGTCCTCGATACGCAGTGTTACTCCAACACCGGCGGCCAGGCGTCGAAGGCGACCCCGCTCGGCGCGGTCACCAAGTTTGGCGAGCACGGCAAGCGCAAAGCGCGTAAGGACCTCGGCGTCAGCATGATGATGTACGGGCATGTTTACGTGGCGCAAATTTCGCTGGGTGCACAGTTGAATCAGACGGTGAAAGCGATTCAGGAAGCGGAGGCCTATCCTGGCCCGTCGCTGATTATCGCCTACAGCCCGTGTGAAGAGCACGGTTACGATCTGGCGCTCAGCCACGATCAGATGCGTCAGCTGACCGCCACCGGCTTCTGGCCGCTGTACCGCTTCGACCCTCGTCGCGCAGATGAAGGCAAACTGCCGCTGGCGCTGGACTCTCGCCCGCCATCGGACGCGCTGGCCGAAACGCTGCTTAACGAGCAACGTTTCCGGCGCCTCAATGCCCAGCAGCCTGAAGTCGCGGAGCAACTGTGGAAAGATGCGGCGGAGGATTTGCAAAAACGCTATGACTTCCTGGCCCGGATGGCTGGCAAAGCGGAGAAACCGGCAACTGAGAGTTAACCCGCTCCTTTAAGCGTAGCCATAAAAAAAGCCCGAATATTCATTCGGGCTTGTCATTTCTATCGTCAAAAAAATATCATGCGTGAATATAATATGTGACGATCATAATAAAAGCTGACAATAATAAAAGGCATCTAACGCGCGCAGAATACACCCTTCATGTCACGATGTATAATTTTTATTTTTCATGCTTCGGCTTGATATATTCATAGAAACTATAGCCTTGACGGAGCGACTTTATCAGTCAACATTCAAAACACCAATTTAAACCATATTTATCAACATATTAACATTAATTATGAGTAAAGGGGTTTGTTATTATCCCGCCATTAGCCACACTCCCCGAACATTAATCCGGCCAGCGAAATAACAATCCATCGACAACTTTCCCAGCGCGTTATAAATAAAACCCCGATCGGGTCCGCTGACGATGAAAGCCGTGTTGAATATCTCAATATGATGACGCTTTATTCATCCACGCAGAATATGCCCCCCGCTGTCGGCTCGAAAGCCGGTTTCCAGGGCCAGAAGGACAACGTTTATCTCAGTCACGGTGCCGCTGGGCGGACTTAGCCGCGCGGACAGGCGGGCTTGCCGGCAACATCAATCAAATCAAAACAATATACCTGGCGTATTAAAACCGTTACCCGATAAATGATATATTGCCACTAAAGCTTTGTCGTAAAGGACGCCTGCCATGCAACATCAACCTGTAAAATCATCCCGAATCGCCTCCGTCGCCTATGACGAAGCCTCTGGCCTCCTCGAAATCCGCTTTCACGGCGATATCACGCTGCGTTATGAGAAGGTGCCGGAGCGCATCTATCGCCATTTTTTGCAGGTGGTGTCCAAAGGGCGTTTTTATGATGGCGTCATCAAAGGGAAATTTACCGAACGCCGGGTGACTAACGCGAAAATGTGACCCGTCAAGGTACATCGCACCGCCAAATGACGTACCCTTTAAGAGGTGACTTAAACAGGAGGTTTTATGGCCAGAATCATTCTTGTACCTATTGATATTTCTGATAAGGAATTAACGCAGCGTGTTGTCAGTCACGTTGAGGCAGAAGCGCGCATTGATGATGCCGAAGTACACTTTCTGACCGTGATTCCATCCCTTCCCTATTACGCCTCGCTGGGGATGGCCTATACCACCGAACTACCGCCGATGGACGAGTTTAAAGCAGAATCGGCAACGCGCCTGAAAGAGATTGTCGCCCAGTTCGCCATTCCTGAAGACCGGGTGCATTTCCATGTTAAGGAAGGTTCGCCGAAGGATAACATTCTGGAACTGGCGAAAACGCTGCCGGCTGAGCTGGTGATTATCGCCTCTCACCGCCCGGATATTACGACCTATCTGCTCGGCTCCAACGCCGCGGCCGTGGTTCGTCATGCCGACTGTTCCGTACTGGTTGTGCGTTAATCCCCTTCAGCCCGCCGCTATGGCGGGCTTTTTGTCTCAATCTCTGTCAGGCTAAACTACCTGAAATGTGCTGACATCCCCACCGCGAATCCGTACCATACACGCCACAGACTGAGACTCATCAGGTCCAACGTCATTAATTGCGATCACCCGCCGTGCCGCGAGCAGCGTGCGTGTGCCACACTATGAATTGAGCTATTATTAAATGCTGCAAAATCAAGAAATTAGCAAAAAAGAAAAGTACAACCTCGATAAGCTTCTTAAATAATCGTAACCCACTGAATCTATTATTTTTACCTTTAAATACAGCCAGTTGCCGCCCCACACAAATAACGCCAACCTACGCCAACCTACAAATTTAATGCCCTTTTTTGCCCCTTTTTTTCATTCAATGCCCCCTATATGCCCCTCTTTTGCGAGCAGCTTTCCAGAACTAACATAAGCCAGTTTATCCCCTCCCTGATGCATGGCATCCTGCGTACCGTAAAGATGAAATTTAGGTACGCACCACTTTTTCATGAACTTACCCAGAAGACCTTCTTTTAACTCCTGCATTTCGGCAATGTTCATAGGTGATAACTATACTTTCAGTCTGAAAACTGGAGGTATCCATGTGCTGACGTTTTGCTCAATCACAGACTAAAGAAGAATATTTAGCCTATTTGGCCGAAGAAGCTGATCGTGATATCGCCTATGATCCCGAGCCTATCGGACGTTACAACGTCGCGCCCGGTACCAAAGTTCTGTTGCTAAGCGAACGCAGTGAACAGCTGCACCTCGATCCGGTTCACTGGGGCTATGCGCCAGGGTGGTGGGATAAGCCACCGCTCATTAATGCCCGGGTTGAAACCGCCGCAACCAGTCGGATGTTTAAGGCCCTCTGGCAGCATGGTCGGGCGATCTGTTTTGCGGATGGCTGGTTTGAGTGGAAGCGTGAAGGTGATAAGAAACAGCCCTATTTCATCCACAGGAAGGACGGCAAGCTCATATTCATGGCTGCTATCGGCAGCGTACCTTTCGAGAGCGGGGATGAAGCTGAGGGATTTTTGATTGTGACCGCCGCGGCCGATCAGGGTCTGGTCGATATCCAAGACCGCCGGCCGCTCGTCCTGATGCCGGAAGCCGCACGCGAACGGATGAGGCAGGATATCGGAGGGAAAGAGGCAGAGGAAATAAATGCAGATGGCGCTCTGTCAGCAGACCATTTCACATGGCACCCGGTTTCCCACACCGTCGGTAACGTGAAAAATCAGGGGGCAGAAATGATTAAAATTCTTCAAAAAGGATAAAATGACCCTTTAATGTATGATTCACCATACAAAATGAGGTTATGAAATGGACAAGACACGAATTAATACATTGTTAAAAAAAGAAACGTTAATAGTTGCGTTAGTAACTGCTCTTTGCTACACGGGCGCATATATATATGAAAGAGGGTTTTCTGTCTACTTTGGCATCCCTACAGAATTAATTTCAGTAACACCAGGCAGTATTATTACTACAGTATTTCTCTTTATTGCATTTCTCATGGTATTATATATGATGTCAAGCCTCCCAATCTTAATATCTCGTAGTGAAAAACTTAAGAATAAATATATCATAGTTGCATTAAATTTATCGCCAGCATGGATACTATTGAATCTCATTTTCTTCTTAATGTCTGGTTTTAAAGCATCAAACTTTGCTATAGTAACAGCGGCGTACTTATTCTTATGCATTAGCGTTGCTTTAAGTATCACGGAAACATGTGCAACCAACAAACTGAATGCTGCAAAAATCACCAAGGGCATATTAACAAGTATAGATGATGCCGTTGCCTTAGTCTTTTGGTTTTCCTTTATATTCTTCTCCATAACAAGTGGAATGGGTACTTTCATAGCGCGAACAACTGATAATTTCAATACTTTCACTTACAAAAATGAAGAGTACAAACTTATTAAAAACTATGGTGATAATGTAATCGCTGTAAAAACGAAAGACACAAACAAGGCAAAAGGCGTGTATATATTTAAACCCGAAGAATTAAGTGGGATTCGCATGAATCAAGTCAAATCAGGAAGCGCATTATCCAAATAATTTTATTATTTAACAATTAATAAATCATTGTATCTAGTAGTATATCGAGGCGAGAGCATCTCTCGCTTCATCTGCCAACCGGCCTGTATCCCCTGCCCGGCAAAATACAAGGCCCCCCTTCCATTTTTTGCATTGAGATGATCCAAGACCTCCATCAACTTTTCACTGTTTTGCCGCGGAGCGTTATCGTCGAACAGGTTTAGCTGTGCCACGCCCTGGCTGTAGAAGTCACCGAGCATCACGCCTGCTTTCTAATAACGATGTCCGTCTCGCCAGATTGCATCGAGGCATTTCGTCGCCGCGGTGATTATGTCCCTGCTGTCCTTGGTTGGCGTAAACAGTTTTACCGATGCGCTGTTCCCGTAGTACGGTTCATTCAGCGCAAAGGGACTCGTTTTGACAAAAGCGGAGATAAACCGGCAATATTGATGCTCACCACGGAGCTTCTCCGCTGCGCGCGATGCATAGCTGCATATTGCCTGCCTCATCTCATGGTATTCCGTGATACGCCCACCGAACGACCGGCTGCAGACTATTTCCTGTTTTACCTGAGCAAACTCCTCCAGACCGAGACAAGGCTCGCCACGCAACTCCCGCACGGTTCTTTCCAGCACCACATTAAAATGCTTCCGGATAAAACGGATATCAGTATCAGCCAGCTGCAGCACGGTTTTAATCCCCATAGCCTCCAGTTTTTTACTGATACGGCGCCCGACTCCCCAGATCTCATCCACCGGAAGCAAAGCCATCAACTTCCTTTGCCTTTCCAGATTAGAAAGATCCACCACTCCTCTGGTCTGCCGCTGCCACTGTTTCGCCGCGTGATTGGCCAGCTTGGCCAGGGTTTTTGTCTGGGCTATGCCGACACCGACAGTGAGGTGCGTCCTGCGCAGAACCGTCTCGCGAATTTCCCTGCCAAAGTCGGTAAGGTCGCGACAGTTCCGAACTCCTGTCAGGTCGCAAAATGCCTCATCAATACTGTAAATTTCGCAGCGTGGAGAGAGTTCCTCCAGCGTTGTCATTACTCGGTTGGACATATCGGCATAAAGTTCATAGTTGCTGCTAAACGCGATAATGCCATGTCGGCGAAACATGTCCTTTTGCTTGAAATAAGGCTCACCGATTTTGACGAAGGGCTTCGCCTCTGGCGAGCGGGCGATCACACAGCCGTCGTTGTTTGACAGGACGACCACCGGACGCCCTTTCAGGTCAGGACGAAATACGGCCTCACAAGATGCATAGAATGAATTGACATCAACCAGGGCAAACATCACACCACCGGACAGCCGTCAAAGTCTGGCTTACTGATAATGTGCGTAACCACACCGATCAGCGCCACATCTGCCAGCACATTACCTTCAATCGACTCACCATCTTCAGTGATAAGCGCGCCACCAAGGAAGCGGGCGAACTGCTGGCATCCACAAAATGAGCAAAACCGCAGTAGCGATGGGTACTGATTAGCGCTCGACAACAGCAATTCCTCTCTGTGTATCGATAAATTTTGCATGCTTGCCTATACCGGTAGCTGAATAAATTAGTTCAGAATGGAGCATGGCGACCGCTCAAAAAATACTGTTTACATATACAGTAGTTTTATCAATGCATCGGGTCAATATTGATTACAGCTATCAATTATCGCTTCTGTCGTAAGATATTGATGTATTGAGTCAGGTAATTCCTAAAGTGATTTCTACCCTGGATCGATTGATGGTTTTACCAGCAGCGCGAGGATAATATTTTCAGGCTATGGTCTCCACCATAGTGACTTGCTCACCTGCTAGCTCTTGCATACGGCTAACTGGTGAGCATTCTTATCCAGCAGGGAAATATTTGTAAACGGTCTTAACTCCTGCTCCGATCACTTCGGCGGCAGACTTCGTCATGTAACCGGTCAGACCAGAAACATCTTGTAACACTAGGATTTTTCTTAGATGATGCACGGTGTGCAAAGTCGCACACAGCAATAATGTCATGCAGTATTTTCCCCCTGGGTGTGCCTGCTCAGGGGGATTTTTTGTCGGCGTATTGCACCGGAAAATATTTGTAAATCGTCTTCACTCCGACCCCGATCACGTCTGCCACCTGCTGCCGTGTGGCTCCGTTCTCCAGCATCCGATGTGCCCGATCGACTACATCAGGAGTCATTACTCGCCGCCGTCCGCCTACTCGCGACAGAACATATCCTGTTTTGCGTTGAGTGCCATTTATGTACCCTTGGGGGATGTAATGAGTAATGTGAAGATTTACGCTGGATTGGTTAATGGCGACCTAATGCCAATCATTGAAGGTAAAACCTCAGAAGAAATCGTTATGGCTTTCACTGGTGATGACACTGGAGCGCCACCGTCATCTATCACAATTGAAGTCGTAACTAATAACGGTTCAAAAGTCAAAATACTCATACCAAACAGCACTGCTGATGCCAGCGTGACCATTGATGGTAAGCGTATATAGATCAGTACAATATTCAGTATTGAAGATCGCCCCAGTCCGGTTTTGCCATTGTGTTTTTCTGTGACTATTGCGATAAAAAAGCCACCCTGAGGTGGCCTTCATTAACATTAAAACACCCAGAACTTAACATTTCAGACATTATCAAAATCTTCTTCAAGAATGTTTTTCTTTGAAATAATAACCAATTATGAAACCTAATGAGGTACCTAAAGCACCGATCATTATCGAAAGGATTTTATCAACTTCTAGCAGGTGAACACCCAATGCATCTTTCTCTAATTTTGCCTGCGAAAGGTGAATTGCCCAGTTGACTGCTGCCCAATTATACAAAAGAACAAATAGGCATGAGAAAATCAGAATCCCAAAAAAACCTATCATAAATGTAAGTGTTAGCGTGCTTCTAGTTTTACCGTCACGCACCCTCGTATTGTCTGAGTTAGCCTCTAAGGCATCGACACCTTCTTCAACCTTACTTGTCTCATTCTCAACGGCATCGATTTTATTTAGAAATTTGTTGATCTCATCCGTTGTCATTTGAATTACTCCCAACCAACTTCATGAGCAACTTATACCCTTTTGAGTAATCATCTAAAGATTTATTGTAGTCGTCTATAGCCTGTAGAGATTTATCTATTTCACTCGCCATAATGAAAAAGGTTTTATAAATAACTTTTTCCTCTTCAGTACGGTCACCCTCTTCTTTTTCTTTAGCTTCATTCGCGACCCTTATAATTTTAGCCATAAACTCAAGATGAGTTGAGTTGGAATCTGAAGCAACTGAACGGTATTTTTTTAGATAACTTATTGCTTCTTTAATTTCATTTACATGGGACATATAAAATCTCGATGCTTTTGATAAGAATCACGTGATTATACTAACTTATCCACTTTTTGAATAGTCATCCTAAGGTTATAGTTGATTTTATGTTACAACCACGCTTTCATTTACTCACTGCCTTTGGAATGGTGAAATCCCACAGATAGACTGTGTCAGTGCCTGAGGCGTGCTTAAGGTACTATTTCAGGCACTGCTCTTTTATGTAGCCCTGCAGATAATCAACCTGGTTCGTTACTGTGACGATTCGCTCTCTGAGGGTGAAATAATCCCGTTGAGCGGCGCCAGTAGCCCGGAGGCAGGAAGCATCGCCCTGGACTGATACGCCGTACAGATGACCTCCCAGTTCGATTTGCTCATATTCCATTCCTTATTTTATCTGTTCGGCACCGCCAATCAGAGCCGCGCCATTACTGCTTTCTTTTCGCCTGGCACCATGAATGGCCTTGTCTCCTGTAAGAGACAAATGATGCTCAGAAGTAATTAGGGCCCACTATAGGAGACCTTGTCCAACACGTTGGACGTTTAATAGTGGCGAGTATAGAAGAGCAGGCCTCCAATCTCAGAAGTGACACGAGTAGGTACAGTTAAAAGGAGGATCAAGTTACACAAGAGAAGCATTGACGACCATTCACAACAACGGAGGTATACATGTTAGAAGTACTAAATTCATTGGCACCTTTTGCCCCGGCAATTAATGCCATCGTCATCCTCGTCTGCAGCGTCATTGCAAAGTACTGCGGCGCTCTTCCTCTACCTTTCTAATCCCCGCCTTATCCAGATTGCACTGCCCCAGCGCAGAGTAAAGCTTCGCGTTTAACTCCAGACTAGCCTGCCACGTAAACGGAATCTCCATTCCCGGGATCGGTGTCTCTGCAGTAAGGTCAGCGCTTATCGGGACCACCGGCGCCGGTACGTAAACCGTCCGCGAATTCCCGCAAGCTGTCAGCAGCGGCAGCAGGAACAAGCTGCTTAGCACACTGATCGCCTTCAAGCGCCTGCCTGATGTAGACAATGCGTTCCTCACCTTTCTGTGCCAACTGGGTCTTTGCATTCTTGGTTGCCTGGGAAATGTCGTTCATGAGGTTCATTGCGTTTATGACGTTATTGCTGACGATTTCAGCAGAATCTGCCTTGGCCGTCGCAGCATCGCGCTGCCTTTTAAACTCAGTGGCGTTAGTGTGGTAATGATTAGCCAGCCACCCAAGGCTGACTATCAGGCAGATAACCACTGCGCTGATAATGGCGGTTAAGCGGCTCATTTCTGCCCCCACAAACAAACCTCGCGCTCAATCTCGCGGCGTGTTACCAGGCCCTTCCACTCTTTACCGCCGGCATACGTCCAGCGACGCAGCTGGTCGCATGCGCCTTTCTGATCGCCCTGGTTGATTTTGCGCAGCAGCGTTGAGGTCTGGAAATTGCCAGCGCCAACGTTATACGCGAACGAGTACAGCGCCCCACGCATCGTTTCGGGGATCGGCTGTTTGATGTAGGGGTTAATTTGGCGTGCGACTGTGTTGAGGTCTTTATTGAGAAGCGCTCGACACTCTGCCTCGGTGTAGGTTTTACCGAGCATGATATCGTTGCCCGTGTGTCCGTGGCATACCGTCAACACACCTACGACATCTTTGTAAGCCTTATACCGCACTCCCTCCAGACCATCGTTACCTGTCGGCCCGGTGATCAGCGCTGACGCAATGGCAATAGCTCCACCACCGACGGCAGCAATAACGCTATTCCTCAGCTTTGGTGACATAGCCATTCAGCCGATCCTCCCGTTCCTTTCTCCGGTAATACCAGTTCACGCCGCAGGTAATGACAGTGCATGCAATACCGACAACGATCGCCCAGTCACTCAGGCTCATACCCGCCACTTTGTCGGCCAAAATCCATACCTCTGTTTTTGCTACATCGGCGTAAGCCTTTGCTGAGACACCGCAGCCCGTCAGCGCGGTCCCGGTGCCGTATGAGAGTCTGCTGTAAATGGTGCTCATTTTGGTCATAGCCTCACCTCCGTTGATGACGGATGGCGCTGTGTGAAGTGGGGAATGGCCGCCAGATGGATTTACGACAAAGCACAGAGTGAGTGACGTTCTGGCGACCAAAATAGAGGGGCCTGCTAACGCTGCAGGCTCAGGTAATGACTTTCTGTCAAAGGCACCCGAAGATGCCTTTTGCACAATGTCAGGCTTTTCGCTTAAATGGCCTGCGCCAACACACCGCCAGCGCCGCAACAATAACCACCAGCCGCCAGACTACGAGCAGCGCAATGGCAAACAGCGCCCAAAAATACAGCCTGCGCAGCATGATTATTTACCGTTGGTGCCGAGTACCCGGCTCAGGTTTTTCAGCAGGACAGTCGAGGCCGTTTCCAGCATGTCATCGCCCGCATCGGTATTGGCGACCACCAGCGTCTTAGTGCAGGGAACCTTCACCTTCGAATCGCTCAGCCAACCGGATTCGGTCACCGCCTTTTTCAGTTCGTACACCGGTTTCCCGTTAGGCAACTTATCGTCTACGTGCCAGCCGTTCATGTCGATCATCGTCAGGCCGCTGCCTTCCTGATTAACCGCCTCCAGAAACTTATTCGACCGGTCCGGTGCTGATACCCAGAGGAAGGCGTCATACTCGCCAGTGGTGACTTTCGCCAGAGAGCGTACACCGCCTTTGGCATAGGTCTCGACTTTAGCGTAATCCCTTTCCAGCCCCTGCAGATATTGCCAGGATGCATACGATCCGCTGGTTGGCTCGCCGACTGCAATTTTCACACCCGCCTTTAAATCCCCTTCATCGCTGATCTTGCCGCCCTTCTTCACCGCGACAAAAACGCATTCATCAGCCAGCTCGCCGATGATGTCCACCTTCTGCGCTTCGTTGCTATGCCAGCTGCGCCAGAACTGGAAAGCATCAGCCTGGGTGAAACCGATCTGGGCGGTACCGCTGGCCACCTTGTCGAGATTGTCCAAAGAGCCTTTGCTGGGGATCACCGTCGAGCTATAGCCATACTCACTTAGCGCGCTGGCGAGATTAACGCCATACACCGCGTTATAGGTCAGGCCCTGCTGGCCAGTAGTAATGACGACATCCGCTGCGGCAGCAACATTACTCAGGCACAGCGAAGCGACCGCAATTGCGGCCATGATTAACTTTTTCATGTGACTTTATAGACTAGCCCCATAGATCACCGGACACTTCGCCTCTCTTAAAATAAGAGGTAGTCTTAGACCTATGTTTAACACCAGTCAGAATAATAAGATGGTTGAAGTGTTATCAGGACCCGAGCGGCGACGACGCCGAACACCGCAGGAAAAAATTGCCATTATTCAGCAGACTATGGAGCCCGGCATGACCGTTTCTCATGTTGCCCGTCTTCATGGCATCAATGCTAACCAGATCTTCAAATGGCGCAGGCAGTATGAAGACGGCTCTCTGACCGCCGTGGCATCAGGCGAAGAGGTCGTTCCCGCATCTGAACTTGCTGCTGCCAATAAGCAAATCCGCGAGCTTCAGCGCCTTCTGGGCAAAAAGACGATGGAAGCTGAAATACTTAAAGAGGCTGTGGAGTTCGGTCGGGCAAAAAAATGGATTGCGCATGCACCCTTGTTGCCCGGGGACGACGAATAACTGACGTCTGCCGGAGTATCGGTGTGTCGCGTGCGCAGCTGAGTATCAGGGTTAACCGGCCATCTGGCTGGCAGGATCGCAGAAGACAATCCAGCTTCGACGACACCGCGGTGTTGTCCCGGATAAATACGGCGGTGGCTGAACTGCCCACATACGGTTATCGCCGGGTATGGGCGCTGTTGCGACGGGAGTCTGAGCAGGACGGGCAGCCTGTTGTTAATGCGAAGCGGGTGTACCGCATTATGAGCACTCACCATCTTCTTCTTGAGCGTAAGCCAGCTGAGCACCACCGGAAGCGGGCCCATAAAGGACGCGTGGCGGTGGCTGAAAGCAACCGGCTCTGGTGCTCAGACGGCTTCGAGTTCCGCTGTGACAATGGCGAAAAGTTGCGGGTAACCTTCGCCCAGGACTGCTGTGACCGGGAGATCATCGACTGGGCAGCGGGCACAGGTGGCTATGACAAAGAAACAGTGCAGGATGTGATGCTGGGTGCGGTGGAAAAACGCTTTGGGCAACATCTGCCGTCAGAGCCGCTGGAATGGCTGACGGATAACGGTTCAGCCTACAGGGCACATGAAACGCGGGCGTTCGCCCGGATGCTGGGGCTTGAACCGTGCACGACAAGAGTGCGTAGCCCGGAAAGTAACGGCATCGCAGAAAGTTATCGTAACCATAAGAGAGAAAAAGCGTCTGGATATAAAGGGTCAAATCCACTTTACTTTTGAGGTGAGCCTTCGCCCGGAGTAGCCGCCCTGCAGAACAGTCACGCAACCATTCCAAAGGCCCACCCCGAAAAGCTCTGCAGGTTTATGCGCCGGGCGTGACGCGGATATAAAAAAGGCCCGCGAACGCGAGCCTGTTAGTTCCGCTTACTGATACGGAGCGACCAACTGCAGTTGTCGCAGAATCAAATTGTGGCCCTGATTTGGAGTCACTTTGCGCTCATCTGGGACATGTAAGTTTCGCATCGTGATCGGGATTCGCTTCAAACGCTGGCCCCGCTGCCATTTAAGTGCTGATTACACTTATCCGTACTCGATTGAGGCTAGTGATATTTTGAGAAATCGGTATCTAGATTCAATGCCTTAGCGGCGAGATCTAGATCAGATTGGTCGAAAAAGAACTGCTTAGATGGATTTAAGTTTGCAAAATAACGTACAACGATGTCTTTAGTTTCGGGAGCACCTTTTCCACCTTTTCCATTTTTTACTGGATACCCAAGACGCTGGAGAAGTGCCAGCGAGCCTTCTTCTCCATTGCTGTTTCCGGTGTCTCCCACTATAGCAAAGACAGTCTTGTTATTATTAACAGAGTGGACCACACAAAAGTCACCAGTTTTGACACCTTTTTTCTTCGCGCTATCAGCTAAGAGTGTGTAATTTATTTCGGTAGCATTTACATACCGACGAGGGTCGAATTTATTATTATTTTTAACATCGACATACCCAGTTTTTGAAATATAAAAACCTGGGGCAGGATCACTCTTTCCTTGAATAATAGGATTTCCATCCATATCAACAAGATAACCGACAATAGCTCCCGATTTCTTTGCGCCAACATGGGCGTTTAGTTCGTAGTCCAGAGTTTTTTTGTTTTTAGGGCCATAAGCGTTTGGAGCACCATCAACATCTACACTCATGCGGACATAAATTTCATTATCTGCTTTTCTACTCAAAGCACTAGTTTGCTCTAATTTATTATGTATCGAGGACGTTGTTGATTCAGTGATTGTAGAGGTTGGTGGCGCTGCCTGTGAAGTTACGCAGCCTGCCAATAAGACGTATGCGATCAATGATTTTTTCATTTCGTAACCTCGAAGAAAATATAAAAAAACCAATTGCTATCTGTAATGCATGCAAAGAGCATCCAAATTTAAGCTAGTCGACTAGCTTGATTCTTCTTTGCGCAATTCAAGCTTAGTTTAGTGTTAACCGAGTAACACGTTCATGCGAAGGAATAAAACTATCTAAAAACGCGTGATTACACCGGCAGAATCTTCGGGGAGTATGTGGTGCTGATTGACGGAATCGAACCGCCGACATCCTGCTTACAAGGCAGGAGCTCTACCTGCTGAGCTAAATCAGCAATCTGGCTCAGGACTCTCGCGTATGAGCTTCAACGTGTAGTGCGGCACGCATTCACTCAAGAGCCCTGACCGGATTGCAGAAATTAAAAAGGGCCGCCAAAGCGAGCTCGTAAGGAGGAAAGTATTATGTTTGAACTAACTTAGCGAAGTTCTGCTTCGGCGAAGCTCTCTTAATTTATTCGGTAGGGGCAGCCTGGCTGCTCCTAGCTGGCTAAAGATTTCTTGTCTGAAAAAGCGATTTATTGTGTTACCGAGATCGTCGCTTATGGCTACACAGACCAGCGTATCCATGCGGTATTTCTCATGAAAAGTTGCGTAAACTGGTTCCCAAGGGTGCTCAGGGTCAAAGTACCGTATGTGGCAAACCAAATGATGACGCATAATGCGCTCTCCTACTGTTTAGATAGTTAGAGCCGCACTCCTGCGCAGCGGTTAAAAAAACCCGCCGAGGCGGGTTCTTAATATCTGTAACGTCATGGGCGTAATAACCCATCGTTGAAGCGAGATTAGCCAATTTCCGCCACGTTTGCAATAGCCGGTTGCAAAATCACCTCGTTACCTTTTCAAGCATCTTTTCAGCAAAGGATTCTTCAACGTGGCAATACTCCACCAGCCGATCGAAGAACAATTTGAAGTTTCTGCGCCAGGTGGTTTCAGTAACACCCAGCGCTTTGAATACCTCCGAGTCCTTTAATCTGGGATAGCCGCGACCGGTACAGCGAGGACATTGCTTAAAAACAGGAACTCCCTGCAGCTCAGATTTTTTCTTATCGAGAACCTCGCCTCGCCCCCGGCAGCGGCATTCGTTCTTTATGTTCCCCTTCTGGTGTGCGGCATGGTGAGCTGGCGGCACTAGCATGGGAGGATGTCGATCTGGATAAGGGCGTGATACACGTTAGACGGAATCTGACAGCGAACGGCATGTTCGGCCCACCAAAAACAGCAGCAGGAAACCGGACGATTCAACTGCTCGGCCCGGCCCTGGACGCGCTGAAAGCGCAGCATGAACTGACGGCTGGTCATCCGGTATCCACTATTACGTTTCACCACAGGGAATATGGTTCAAGCGAGGAACAGGAATTGCGATTCGTTTTCATGCCGCGGAAAAGGAAAGGCGAGCAAAAACCCTGCTACTCGCACAGTAGCATAGGCAGCAGATGGGAAGCTGCAGTAAAACGCGCTGGCATTCGCCGCAGGAATCCGTACCATACGCGGCATACTTTTGCCTGCTGGCTCCTGACGGCTGGCGCAAACCCGTCTTTTATAGCCAATCAGATGGGGCATGAAAACGCGCAAATGGTGTACGACGTTTATAGTAGATGGATAGAAGAGATGAACGGCGACCAGGTTTCTATGTTGAATTCCCGGCTTGGGCTTTAAAACATTTTGCCCCCTATATGCCCCTTTTAGATTTAGAGAATGTTAATAATGCAAGAAAATCAAGATCTTACTAAGAAAGAGAAATACAACCTCGATAAATTGCAAAAGCGCCTGCGCCGTAACGTCGGCGAAGCCATTGCCGATTTCAACATGATCGAAGACGGCGACCGGATTATGGTTTGCCTGTCCGGCGGTAAAGATAGCTACACCATGCTGGAAATCCTGCGCAGCCTGCAGAAAAGCGCGCCGATTTCATTCTCACTGGTCGCGGTCAACCTCGATCAGAAACAGCCGGGCTTCCCCGCGCACATTCTGCCGGAATATCTGGAGCAGCTGGGCGTCGAGTATAAAATTGTCGAAGAAAACACCTACGGGATCGTCAAAGAGAAGATTCCTGAAGGCAAAACCACCTGCTCGCTCTGTTCGCGCCTGCGTCGCGGGATCCTGTACCGTACCGCAAGCGAACTGGGCGCAACTAAGATTGCCCTCGGCCATCACCGCGACGATATTTTGCAGACGCTGTTCCTGAACATGTTCTACGGCGGCAAAATGAAAGGTATGCCGCCGAAGCTGATGAGCGATGACGGTAAACATATCGTTATCCGTCCGCTGGCATACTGCCGCGAAAAAGACATTGAGCGTTTTTCGCAGGCGAAAGGCTTCCCGATCATTCCGTGCAACCTGTGCGGCTCGCAGCCTAACCTGCAGCGCCAGGTCATTGCCGATATGCTGCGCGACTGGGATAAACGCTATCCTGGCCGTATCGAGACCATGTTCAGCGCCATGCAGAACGTGGTGCCGTCTCATCTGAGCGACACTAACCTGTTTGACTTTAAAGGGATTAATCACAATTCCGCCGTGGTTGACGGCGGCGATCTGGCTTTTGACCGGGAAGAGATCCCGCTGCAGCCTGCCGGCTGGCAGCCGGAAGACGATGCCGCACAGCTGGATGAACTGCGTCTGAACGTGGTGGAAGTGAAGTAACCAACCGGCGTCTCAGAGTCACCTCTGAGACGCCTTGTCATCGCTTATTTCAGCAGGCGGACGCGGCAGTTTTTGCCTTTAATCTTGCCGTTTTGCAACTGCTTATAGGCTTTCTGCGCGACGCCCTGGCGAATCGCCACATAAACATGCGCAGGATGGACGTTAATCTTGCCGATATCGGCGCCGTCAAAGCCCATATCGCCGGTCAATGCGCCAAGCACATCGCCAGCGCGCATTTTCGCTTTCTTCCCGCCATCGATACACAGCGTCGCCATCTCAGCGTCAAGCGGTTTGATGGTGCCGTTGGTCGGCGCGTTCACCCAGTTCAGCTTCAGTTGCAGCATTTCGGCCAGGATGTTGGCGCGCTGCGCCTCTTCCGGCGCGCAGAGGCTGATAGCCAGACCGCTCTCACCGGCGCGGGCGGTACGGCCGATACGGTGCACATGAACCTCCGGATCCCAGGCCAGCTCGTAGTTAACCACCAGCTCCAGCGATTTAATATCGAGGCCGCGCGCGGCAACGTCGGTGGCGACCAGCACGCGAGAGCTGCCGTTGGCAAAGCGCACCAGCGTCTGATCGCGATCGCGTTGTTCAAGATCGCCGTGCAGCGACAGCGCGCTCTGCCCTGCGGCATTCAGCGAATCGCAAACCGCCTGGCAATCCTTTTTGGTGTTGCAAAACACCACGCAGGAGGCCGGCTGATGCTGACTGAGCAGCGTTTGCAGCAGCGGGATTTTTCCGCGCTGGGAGGTTTCGAAAAACTGCTGCTCGATTGCCGGCAGCGCGTCGACAGAATCGGTCTCAATGGTTAGCGGATGGTTCTGCACCCGTCCGCTGATCGCCGCGATCGCTTCCGGCCAGGTGGCGGAAAACAGCAGCGTCTGGCGTTCAGCCGGGGCAAAGCGGATCACCTCATCGATGGCCTCGCTGAAGCCCATATCCAGCATCCGGTCAGCTTCATCCATCACCAGCGTCTGCAGCGCATCCAGCGACACGGTGCCTTTTTGCAGGTGATCCAGTAAACGACCCGGGGTGGCGACGATGATATGCGGCGCATGCTGCAGCGAATCGCGCTGCGCGCCGAAAGGCTGGCCGCCACAGAGGGTCAAAATTTTGATATTCGGTAAAAAGCGCGCCAGACGACGCAGCTCACCCGCGACCTGATCGGCCAGCTCGCGGGTCGGGCACAGTACCAGAGATTGTGTCTGGAACAGGGTCGCATCGACGTGCTGAAGCAGCCCCAGACCAAATGCCGCTGTTTTACCGCTACCGGTTTTGGCCTGCACGCGCACATCTTTACCCGCCAGAATCGCGGGCAAGGCGGCGGCCTGCACAGGGGTCATCGTGAGATAACCCAGCTCATTGAGATTGGCGAGCTGGGCTGCGGGTAAAACGTTCAGTGTTGAAAAAGCGGTCACAATTTTTTCTCGAATTAACAGGCACACAAAGGGCAGGCGCGTATCCTCGCAGATCTGCGCCTGCGATGCGACAATTTAATCGGCTCATCATCCGGCGGCGGGTCGGGTAACGGATGCGGCCGCGGTCGGGGATCGGGCACCGGAATGGGATCGTTAGGTTCTGGCGGAACAGGGAGCGATGTCAGGGGCTGATAGCGCATATTGGCTCTCCCGGTAGTCAGCGGGTACACCCATTAAGCGTAGAAGCTGCTAACCAGAGAGCAAAAAAAAGCCGACTTAATCAAGTCGGCGTCGTACGAATCAATTGTGCTATGCAGTAATTCAAAAAAGGAAGTAAGACAATATGGAGCGCAACGCCCATCGCTTGACGTTGCATTCACCTGCGAGAGAGATATTGCCCCGAATGGGTAGACGGTTTATTGATTTCGCTCAAATATTCCCGGGTTTTCGCGCTACGGGCGGCAATGAAAAACGATTATTTACAACCATTTACTACGATGCAACCACCATGTAACACCGCCAATGAGAACGACTAACATTATGCAGAAAATAGAAAAGCCTAAATGCCACGCATTGCCGGGGATCCCGCCGAGGTTAACGCCAAACAGACCGGTCAAAAAGGTGCTGGGCAGAAACACCATCGCCATCAGCGACATCGTATAGGTACGCCGCGACAGCGCCTCCTGCATAATCTGGGCAATCTCATCGCTCATAATCGCCGTTCGGGAAATACAGCTGTCAATCTCATCCAGGCCGCGCCCCAGCCGGTCAGCGATATCCTGCATTCTCCGGCGGTGGTCGTCATTCATCCACGGCAGGCGTTCGCTGGCAAGACGGGAGTAAACATCGCGCTGCGGTGACATATAGCGGCGCATCACAATCAGCTGTTTACGCAGCAGCGCCAGAAACCCCCGCGGCGGCACCTGCTGATCCAGCTGGTTATCTTCGAGGTCGATAATCCGGTCATGCAGCTGCTCGATAAATTCGCTGGCGTGGTCGGTCAGCGCATCGCAAATATCCACCAGCCAACCACCACAGTCCACCGGACCGGTGCCCTCACGCAGATCGCCGAGCACATCATCCAGCGCCAGCACCCGACGCTGGCGGGTGGAAACAATTAAGCGCTCGTCCATATACAGACGCATTGCCACCAGCTGGTCCGGCCGCTCATCGGTACTGCCGTTAATGCAGCGCAGGGTAATCAACGTCCCGTCGCCCACCCGGGTGACCCGAGGACGGGTACTTTCCCCGGCCAACGCATCGCGGACGCTGTTTGGTAATAGCGGCGTAGATGCCAGCCATTCGGCGCTGTCGGCGTGGGTATAGTTCAGATGCAGCCAACAGGGGTGATCCTTATCAATAGCATCACTGTCAGTCAGCGGCTTGACTCCGCCCTGCCCGTCGAATTGCCAGGCAAAAACCGCATCCGGCACGTTCAATTCCGATCCCTTAATGGCGTCCACCGGACCTCCGTCAGTCAGTACTTATTTTTGCTAGTCTAGCCTGACGCATCGGTTAATCAAGGGGGAAAGTCAGCAGGGCGCTGAATTTACTAATGAAAAGCGGGGGGTAAAAATGGAAAAAAGAACCCGCCGACGGCGGGTGATGAGTGCGTTTCACAAAAGTATGTCCGGCCCGCTGAATGAACCAGCGCCAGAATGAATGGCGGCAGGATGGCAGGCCAGCTGGCGCCGCTCATTTTTTCTCTTCTGCGTAGCGACGCGCGTTGTCGTGCAAATTTGTACACATGTTTTATCTCCTTGATTGTTATACGCAGGAATAAGCGCAGACCGCTGTTGCCGTTTTGCAAGCCGCCCCTGACAACGTTTCGGGCCGCGCCTGCGCTGCGCTCCTCGACGCGATGCAAGGAAGATTTCTTTTCCTGCGAAATGCTGTATTATGCGAGTTATTGCAGTATTTTGCAGGATTTCATCACCATGCATAAAACCGCCAGACAAAAGTACCTGGTTGAACTTATTAGTGAAAATGGGCAAGTCAGCATCAGCGAGCTGGTAGAAAAGCTGCAGGTTTCCGCAGACACCCTGCGTCGCGATCTGGCCGATCTTGAAAAGCAGGGGCTGGCGCAGAAGAACCACGGCGGCGCAATCGCGCTCGATATTTCCGCGATGAACCGCCAGGGCAGAAACGCCCTGCTGCCGCAGACTAAACAGCGTTTAGGCCGTATGGTCGCCAGCAAAATACCCGCCGGTTCGACCCTCTTTTTAGATGCTGGCAGTACCGTTCTGGCCGTCGCTAGCCAGATTCAAGGCCCGATGACGGTCATCACTCCGTCATTAGATATTGCCACGCATTTCAGCACCCGCCCGGATATCCAGCTGATCGTGCTGGGGGGAACATGGGATGCGCGGCAGCGACTCTTTGCCGGCAGCGCCACCCTGGCCTTGCTGGCGCGCTATCGCGCCGATATCGCTATCCTCGGCGCCTGCGCCATCCATGCTCAACTCGGTTTAAGCGCCAGCCAGGAGGCCGATGCTGAAATTAAACGCGCGATGCTGGCGGCAAGCACCGGGCACTGGCTGGTGGCCGATCATCTGAAGTTGAACCACTGCGAGCCGCATCTGGTGGCCGAATTGACAGACATACATCAGTTATTTTTAGACAAGCCCTGGGAAGAACTCGGGGATACTGGCGCGCTGCAGGTCAACATTGCTGACGCTCAATAACGTGGAGAGGGTAATGAATAAAGTCATCGCAGGTGAAGGTAAAAACATGAATATTGCGCTGATCGGCTATGGCTTCGTCGGCAAAACGTTTCACGCCCCGCTGATTCAGTCGGTGGAAGGTCTCACGCTGGCGGTCGTGGCGTCCGGCGACGAAGAGAAGGTAAAGCGCGACCTGCCGGATGTCACCGTCATCGGCTCGCCAGAACAGGCCGTTCAACACCCGGATATTGACCTCGTGGTGATCGCCTCCCCTAACGCCACCCATGCCCCGTTAGCCAAACTGGCGCTGAATGCCGGGAAACATGTGGTAGTGGATAAGCCGTTTACCCTGGATATGCAGGAAGCGCGCGAGCTGATTGCCTTGGCGCAAGAGAAACAGCGGCTGCTTTCGGTCTTCCACAACCGTCGCTGGGACAGCGATTTCCTCGGCATTAAACAAGTTATCGAACAAGGGCTTATCGGCAACGTTAAGCACTTTGAGTCGCATTTTGACCGCTTCCGCCCGGAAGTTCGCGTGCGCTGGAGAGAACAAAATGTCCCCGGCAGCGGCTTATGGTTCGATTTGGGGCCGCACCTGATCGATCAGGCTTTACAGCTGTTCGGCCTGCCGCAGTCGGTACAGGGCAATATCGCCACCCTGCGCCAGGGCGCGGAGATTAATGACTGGGCGCATGTGGTCTTAAACTACGCGCAGCATAAGGTGATTTTGCACTGCAGCATGCTGGTGGCCGGCGGCGTATCGCGCTTTACCGTCCACGGAGACCGGGGCAGCGTCGTGAAATCGCGAGCCGACCAGCAGGAAAGCCAGCTGCTGGCCGGGGTGGTTCCGGGCTGCGAAAGCTGGGGACATGATGACGACAATCTGGTGGTGTTTGATGCCAGCTCGCCGCCGCGCGAAATCCCCACCCCACAGGGCGACCAGCGCCAGTACTATATTAATGTGCGCGATGCGCTAACCGGCAAGATAGAGAATCCGGTCCAGCCGCTACAGGCGCTGGCGGTAATGGCGGTCTTAGAAGCGGCGGTACGGTCGGCGGAATCGGGTACGGTGCAGAGCGTTGCCCTGACCGCAGATGAGCTGGCGGCGTTGCAATAACTCGCGTTCCCCCATGACCGGCGCTTTTCCGCCGGTCATGAACCGCCGGACGGGGCGGGTCGCGGCATTTGCCGGGCCAGCCTGCTCACACTCTGGCGCACTGTGGCGCTGATTGCCCGCCGTTCAACGGCGTCGAGGCCTGGCGGGATGCACTAGCCCGCTGCCGGGTATGGTTTCGGGTAAATTCTTATCCCTTTTCTCCTGCGAACGGCGCCCTCTGCAGCCTGCGGTGCCTTTTCTGGTAGTTTTGCCCCCATCCGCGGTGCGAAAAAAAGCGCGACATCTCATAATTTTAAATTAAAATACAATAAGTTAGATTAATTTTATTTCCCTATACCTCGCGACGGGAACGATCGCGTTTTCGGAATAAGCCTAATTCCCTTTCCTTGACGATAGCTGAACAATTTTACACAAATTCACAGTTGTTCATTTTCTGACATTGCAAGGATGCCAATGAGCCGCGAAGCAATACCCTGCAAAGCGATCGCCTCGGCGATCGGCCTGTTTTTCCTGCTACCGGCCCACGCCGCAAGCTCTGACGACCAGTTTATTATTCAGCAGCAGCGGCAGAAGGCGCTGGAGCAACAGCTGACGCCGCCGACGCCGGACGTCCGACTTTCCGGGCCCGCCTCCGGCTTCGGTCAAATTCCCTTCCCGACGGAAACCCCCTGCTTTACCATCCACCGCGTGGCGTTAAGCGGCCAGCAAGCGCTCCCTCGCTGGCTGCCGCTGCAGCGCATCGCCGACCAGGCGCAGGGGCATTGTCTGGGGGGCAAAGGGATTAACCTGCTGATGAGCACTCTGCAAAACCGGCTGGTCGATCATGGCTGGATAACCACCCGCGTGCTGGCCCCCTCGCAGGATTTGAAAAGCGGGACGCTGAAACTGACGATTGTGCCAGGCTACGTGCGCCATGTACGGCTGACGGAGCAGAGCGACGACTATATCCGGCTGTGCAGCGCCTTTCCGGCGCATGAGGGCAATTTGCTCGACCTGCTCGATATCGAACAGGGGCTGGAAAACCTCCAGCGCCTGCCCACGGTTGAGGCCAGTATGGAAATTGTGCCCGGCGACAATCCCGGCGAGAGCGACATCGTCATTACCCGCAAGCAGGCGAAGATGTGGCGCCTGGGGCTGTCACTGGACGATTCCGGCACCGAAACCACCGGCCGCTATCAGGGAGGCGTGACACTGTCACTTGACAATCCCTTCTCGCTCAGCGATTTGCTCTATTTTTCCGCCAGCCACGATCTCGACAATAACGGCGGCAAGAAAAGCCGCAACTACGTCGGCCACTATTCGGTACCGTACGGCTACTGGATGCTGGGGGTAACCGGCAGCGACTACGACTACCACCAGACGGTGGCTGGCCTCAACAGCGATTACCGCTACAGCGGCAAAAGTAAAAACCTCGACATACAGCTAAGCCGGGTCCTGCACCGCAGCGGGACGCAGAAGACAACCTTTACCTATGATGTGCTGGCGCGCGAAAGCCGCAACTACATCGACGATACCGAAGTCAACGTACAGCGTCGCCAGACGGCAGCCTGGCGCGTGGGGCTACAGCATCGTCATTATATCGGCCAGGCCGTCCTTGACGTCGGCGCCAGCTACCAGCGCGGCACCCGCTGGTTTGGCGCGCAGCCGGCGCCGGAAGAGTTCGTCGGCGACGCCACCGCGCTGAGCAAAATCACCCAACTTAACGCCCAGCTCGACCTGCCATTTACCCTCGGCCGCCAGAATTTCCGCTACAACGTGCAGTATCTGCGCCAGATCAGCAACACCCCGCTCACCCCGCAGGATCAGTTCGCCATTGGCAACCGCTGGACGGTACGCGGGTTCGACGGCGAGCGCACCCTCAATGCCAGCCACGGCTGGTACGTGCGCAACGATCTGGCGTGGCGTACGCCGCTGGAGAATCAGGAACTCTACCTCGGGGCGGACTACGGTGAAGTCGGCGGCTACAGCTCTGATTACCTGATCGGCCAACACCTGGCGGGCGGCGTTATCGGCGTGCGCGGCAACGCCTTGCGCACCGGCTATGACCTGTTCGCCGGAACACCATTGTCGAAGCCGGATGGGTTCCACACCAGCGCCGTCTCCCTGGGCTTCAACCTCAACTGGAGCTGGTGATGCGCGTCGGACAATACGAAATTAAAGCGCCGCTGATGCTCGGCGGCACGGACAACGAAGCCGAAGTACTGGGGGCCAGCGTCTGGCTGTGGATGCACTCGCCGATGCACCGGGACGCCCCGCTGCACGCCCTCCCCACGCTGCTGCTGCCGATTATCAAGCGCCGCCAGTATGTGCTGATTATTGAAAACGAACGGCCGGTATTTTTCCTCAGCTGGGCGTGGCTCAACCCGGAGTCAGAAGCCCGCTACCTCACCCGCCCGGCGATTGACATGGCGGAGGCCGACTGGAACAGCGGCGACCGGATGTGGTTTTGCGACTGGATCGCGCCATTCGGCCATACCGCCGCCATCAACGCCCTGATGCGCCAGGACATCTTTGCCGATCACTGCGCGCGGGCGCTGTATCACCGCGGCGCACAGCGCGGTAAACGGGTGGTGATGTTCCACGGCCGCCGCGTCAGCCGCCAACAGGCCAGAAGCTGGCGGCAGGCTCACCCGCTCGCCGTCGACCTGCCGGAAGCGTTTAAAGGACTAAACCATGAATAAGAACCTCTACCGTATTGTCTTCAACAAAGCGCGCGGCATGCTGATGGTGGTGGCGGATATCGCCCGTTCCGGCCGCGCCGGCTCCGCGCGCTCCTCCGCGCCGGGAGTCCTCCCGCGCCAGCTGTGCGGCAAAGTCAGCGCCATCAGCTTCAGCCTGTGGCTGGCGCTGGGCGTGATACAGCCGGCGCAGGCCAACATCGTCGCCGATGCCGGGGCGCCGAATAATCAGCAGCCCACGGTAATGCAGAGCGCCAACGGTACGCCGCAGGTCAATATTCAGACTCCGTCGGCCGCCGGGGTATCGCACAATACGTACAGCCAGTTCGATGTCAATCAGCAGGGGGCGATCCTCAATAACTCGCATCAAAACGTCCAGACCCAACTGGGCGGAATGGTGGCGGGGAACCCCTGGCTGGCGAAAGGCGAAGCGAAGGTCATTCTTAACGAGGTTAACTCGCGCGACCCCAGCCATCTGAACGGGATGATTGAAGTGGCCGGGAAAAAAGCCCAGGTCGTCATCGCCAACCCGTCCGGTATTACCTGTAACGGCTGCGGCTTTATCAATGCCAATCGCGCCACGCTGACCACCGGCCAGGCGCAGCTCACCAACGGCAATCTTACCGGCTATCAGGTCGAACGCGGCGAAGTGACCATCGAAGGCGCCGGGATGGACAGCTCGACCGCCGATTACACCGATATTATCGCCCGCTCGGTGAAGGTTAACGCCGGGCTGTGGTCGAAGGATCTGCAGGTCACCACCGGGCGCAACCGGGTGGATGCCGCCCATCAACGCATCGAAAAAACCGGCGATGACCCGGCAACCCGCCCGCAGCTGGCGGTGGATGTCGCCAGCCTCGGCGGCATGTACGCGGGTAAAATCCGCATGGTCGGCACCGAGCGCGGCGTCGGGGTGCGTAACGCCGGGGCGATTGGCGCCCAGGCCGGGAGCGTGACCCTCACCGCCGACGGCCGCATTGAAAACAGCGGCACGCTGCGCGCCAGCGAAGACGCCGCCGTCCGCACCGCCGGCGAGTTCAGCAACAGCGGCGCGCTGACCGCCGGTCGTGATGTGGACATTCAGGCGGCAAGCCTCGCCAGCACGAAAAACAGCGTGCTGGCCGCCGGGGTAAAAAGCGACGGTAAGCTGGCGGAGAGCGGCGACCTGCGGCTGCATGCTGACGGCCAGCTGAGCGCCCACGGCCAGACGCTGGCGGGCGGAAACCTGCGCGCCAGCGGCCAGGGGATAGACGTCAGCGGCAGCCGGACCCAGGCCCGGCAGGTCACGCTGGACAGCGGCGCGGGCGACCTGACGACGTCCGCAGCCCAGGTCAATGCCAACGCGCTGACCCTGCGCAGCGGTCAAACGCTCAACAACGACGGCGGCACGCTCAGCGCCGACGCGATAACCCTCTCCGCTCAGCATCTGTCGAACCGCAAAGGCAAACTGGTGCAGACCGGCGACGGCGCCCTGGCAGTGAAACTGGCGGGCAACATCGATAACCGGGAGGGGGAGATTGCCGCCAATAGCGATATTCAGCTCGCCGCGCAGTCTGTTGATAATCAGGGCGGGAAAGTGCTGGCGGCGCAACACGGCAGCCTGACGGCACACGCCCGGACAACGCTGGATAACCGTCAAGGCACCCTCGCGGCGGCAGGCGATACGCGGATCGACGCCGGGATGCTCAACAATAACGAAGGGCTGATCTCCGCCGCCACCGGCAGCGGCGACATCCGCAGCGCGCAGGCGGTCAGCAACCGCCAGGGGCGCATTGAGGCGGCCAAAACGCAGACGCTCAACGCCGCCGGACTGGATAACCAGCAGGGCATTATCGTCGCCGATGGGGCCACGCTGGCGCTCGCCGACGGCCTGCTCAACAACCTGTCCGGTTCACTGTACTCGCACAGCGCGCTGGCTATTCGCAGCGGCGCGCTCAACAACCAGCAGGGGTTCCTCGCCAGCGGCGGCCCGCTCACCTTCAAAGGGAGCGAGGTTGATAACCGCGACGGCCAGTTCGCCACAGCCCAGGCGCTGGACGCCAGCTTCAGCACCTTCCTCAACCAGAACGGCAGCCTGAAGGCGCAGGGCGCGATGACGCTGAACGGTAGTTCGCTGGACAACGTTCACGGAACTGTCGGCGCAGGCGGCGGGCTCAACATCGGCGTCACCGCCCTCGACAACCGCGCGGGCACCCTGGTCAGCAGCGCAGACGCCCTTCTGCGCGCCGACCGGCTGGATAATCAGGGCGGCCAGCTGGCGGCACAGCGGGCGCTGAGCGTTAACGGCAGGCAGGTGATCAATGATAACCGCGGCCTGATCCAGAGCGGCGATAGCCTGACGTTAACCGCCGACGACATCAGCAACCGCAGCGGCGGCAGCATTATCAGCAGCGCACAGGCCAGCCTGCATACTCAGCGCCTGCAAAACGGCGGCGGCGAGATTCAGAGCGTCGGCGATCTGCTGATCGACAGCGCCCACGGCGTCGTGGACAACATTTCCGGGCTGATGCGCAGCGGCGCGACCTTAACGCTCAATGCGCTGAACCTGATCAACCAGCATACCTCCGGCGACAATAAAGGGCTGGAGGCGCAAAACATCGCGCTCACCACCGACACGCTCGATAACCAGCACGGGATAATTCTGGCCGATAAGTCGTTGACAGTGCGCAACAGCGGCGAACTCAACAACCGCAACGGCGGGCTGGCGGCCTCCGGGACGGTGGATCTTCGCGGCGATAAACTGGCGCTGTTTAACCAGGATGGCACGGTGAAAGCCGGCAAGCTACTGCGCATCGAGGCGGATACGCTCGACGGCGACGGCCAGCTGCTGTCGCTCGGCGATATGGCGCTGAGCAGCCAACGGCCGCTGAATAACCGCGGCACGATGGTCGCCAACGGCCGCTTCACGCTCACCTCCGCGGGGGATATCGTCAACAGCGGTAAGCTGCTGGCGGGCGGCCGTCTCGACCTTACCAGCCGCAACCTGAACAACGGGGTAAACGGCGAAATTAATGCCGGGCAAAACACCCTTAATGTCAGCGACACGCTGTTCAACACCGGGCTGATTGACGGCGGCTATACGCGGATTAACGCCGATACTCTCACCAATAGCGGCAGCGGGCGCATCTACGGCAATGCGATAGGCGTCAACGCCCTTACCTTCAATAACCTGGCAGAGCACGGTACGGCGGCGACCCTCGCCGGGCGCGAGCGCGTCGACCTCGGCGTGCAGACGCTGAACAACCGCGATCACGGGTTAATCTACAGCGGCGGCGATCTGCTGATTGGCGGCGCACTGGCGGATAACGGCGCGGCCAGCGGCCGGGCGGGAACCATCAACAACCACAGCGCGACCATTGAATCGGCAGGCGATATGACCCTCGCCGCCGGGCAGATCAACAACATCAACGATCGCTTCACCATCGGCCTGGTCACCGTTTCTCAGCAGCAGGTGACCGAATATCAGCATACCGGCTCCCCTACCCGCTGGAACGCCACGGACAACGGGGTGTTTGTCGACGGTAACTCCGCCGATGGCCTGCGCAATCTCAACACCCCGGACGATACCGGGAGTAATAACGACAACTTCAACCAGTTCGACTATACCCGCACGGTGGAAGAGACGCGGATCCTCGAATCCGACCCGGCGAAGATCCTCGCCAGCGGCAATATAACCCTCACCGGCGACCACCTGTTGAACGACAAAAGTCAGGTCATCGCTGGCGGCACCCTGGCGATAGCCGGTCTGCAGGAGGTGAAAAACGACGATGTGCCGGGCGAGCGGCGAACCACCGACGTCGAGAGCGCCACCCATTACTACCGCATTCGCCACAAAGGGGGCGATGAGCAGGGCCGCGACCGTACTGACTATACGCCGCCGACCAACATTCAAAGTATCGCCCTGAAGCCGGGGCAACTGATCAGCGGCGGCAGCGTCGAGGGCACGCCGCTCACCATTGCGCCGCTGACCCCGCAGGGCACGGCGGCGGCCATCGGCGTGGCGGGCGCCGTCGCCGGTCAGCACACCGTCTCGCCCGGCGAGCCGGTCACGCCGCCCGCGGGCCAGCAGTTTGAGGTCACGCCCGCACAAGGGACGATTCGCATAGTCGGCCCGAACACCACCCTGCCGGATAACAGCCTGTTTACGCTTAATCCCGCCAGCGACGTCCCCTATCTGGTGGAGACCGATCCGCGCTTCACCAACCAGAAACAGTGGCTTGGCAGCGACTATATGCAGCAGGCGCTGGTCGGCAACGGCGACACGACGCTGAAACGGCTGGGCGATGGCTACTACGAGCAGCGGCTGATCCGCGAGCAGGTCATCGCTCTGACCGGCCAGCGCTATCTAGACGGCTACACCAGCGACGAAGCACAGTTTAAAGCCTTGATGGATCAGGGCATAACCTTCGGCAAACAGTACGCGCTGAAGAGCGGCGTGGCGCTGACCCCCGAGCAGATGGCGCTGCTGACCGGCGACATCGTCTGGCTGGTGAACACCACGGTGAAGATGCCCGACGGCTCACTGCAGACCGTGCTGGTGCCGCAGGTCTATGCCAAAGTTAAACCGGGCGACATCGACGGCTCCGGCGCGCTGATTGCCGGGAATAACGTCAACATCAGACTCGACGGCGACCTCTTCAACAGCGGCACCCTGAACGGCCGCCGCGTCCTGCAGCTTGACGCCGGGAATATCACCAATCAGGCGGGCACCCTCCTCGGCGACGACGTGCGCCTGAACGCCCGCAACGACATCAACAACACCGGCGGCATCATCCAGGGCGGCAGCAGCCTGCTGGCGGTGGCCGGGCGCGACATCAACGCCACCACCACCCTCGCCAGCGCACAGAGCGTCAGCGGCGATAACCGCTTCAGCCGCACCACCCTCGACAGCGTCTCCGGCATTTATGTTCAGGGCAATGACGGTAAGCTGACGCTGCACTCCGGGCGCGATATCACCCTCGGCGGCGCCCAGGTGGTCGCCAGCGGCGAACGCGGCGAGGTGCAGCTGGTGGCCGGGCGCAATATCCGCCTCAACGACGTCACCACCGCCTGGCACGACAACCTGGTGTGGGATGCCGACAACGCCCTCAGCCAGAGCCAGAGCCGCAGCACCGGCAGCGAAGTGACCGGCAAAGGCAACGTCACCCTGGCCTCCGGGAACGACCTCAGCGCCCGCGGTGCCGCCCTCTCCTCCGGCGCGGCGCTGAACCTCGGCGCAGGCAACAACCTCACCCTGGACGCGGGCGAAAACAGCCAGACGCTGGACGAACGCCACAAGGTGAGCGGCAGCAGCGGGTGGCTGTCCAGAACCACCACCCGCACTCAGGACAGCGTCTCGCGGCAGACGGCCCAGGGCAGCGAACTCAACGGCGACCGCGTCAGCCTCAGCGCCGGGAACGACCTCACCGTGCGCGGCAGCAGCGTGGCCGGCAGCGGCGACGTGGCGCTGCTGGCGGGCAACGACCTGCGGATCGACACCCGGGATGAGTACAACAGCGAGCTGCACCTGAAGCAGGAGAAAAAATCGGGGCTGATGAGCTCCGGCGGGATCGGCTTCAGCTACGGCACCCGGAGCGTGAAAACCACCGACACCGGGGCGGATGTTACCCGGGCAGGCAGCACCGTCGGCAGCGTCAACGGCGACCTGACCCTGCACGCGGGTGACAACCTGACGGTCACCGGCTCCGATCTGATCGCCGGTCGCGACATGGCCCTCTCCGGCAAAAACGTCACCATCACCGCCGCCGAAAACCAGAGTCAGCAGACCCACGTGGTGGAGCAGAAAACCTCCGGCCTGACCCTGGCCCTCTCCGGCACGGCAGGCAGCGCCCTCAGCAGCGTGGTGCAGGCCACCCAGGACGCCAAATCCGCCGGCAGCAGCCGGTTGCAGGCCCTGCAGGGGGTGAAAGCCGCGCTCTCCGGCGTACAGGCCAGCCAGGCCGCCCGCCTGGATGCGGCCCAGGGCAACGATCCGGCCAACAACAATACCGTAGGTATCAGCCTCTCCTACGGCAGCCAGTCATCGACATCAACCCAGCGCAGCACGCAGACCACCGCCCAGGGCAGCACTCTGACGGCGGGACACGACCTCAGCATCAGCGCCCGCGAAGGCGATCTGACTGCCGCCGGCAGCCAGCTGAAAGCCGGTAATGACGTGGCCCTCTCCGCCAGCCGCGACCTGAACCTGGTCTCCGCTGAAAACACCTCGCTGCTGGAAGGTAAAAACGACAGCCACGGCGGTACGGTCGGCGTCGGGATTGGCGTCGGCTCCGGCGGCTGGGGGATCAGCGTCTCCGCCAGCGCCAACAAGGGCAAAGGCAGTGAAAGCGGCAACGGCACCACCCACAGCGAAACCACCGTCGATGCCGGTCACAATCTGAAGATAACCAGCGGACGCGACACCACCCTCACCGGCGCCCAGGTCAGCGGCGACACGGTTATCGCCGGTATCGGCCGCAACCTGACGCTCACCTCCGAGCAGGACAGCGACCGCTACGACTCAAAACAGCAGAACGCCAGCGCCGGGGGCAGCTTTACCTTCGGCTCGATGAGCGGCTCCGCCAGCGTCAACCTCAGCCAGGACAGGATGCACAGCAACTACGATTCCGTGGTGGAGCAGACCGGCATCTTTGCCGGCAAAGGCGGCTATGACATCACCGTCGGCGGGCATACGCAGCTGGATGGCGCGGTGACTGGCTCGACGGCGACGGCGGACAAAAACAGACTGGATACCGGCACGCTGGGCTGGGGGGATATCGACAACCGCGCCGGTTTTAAAACCGAACACCAGAGCGTCGGGTTCAGCACCGGCGGCAGCATCGGCAGCCAGTTCGCCGGGAACATGGCCAACGGCCTGCTGACCGGCGGGAACAACGAAGGCCACGACAGCAGCACCACGCGTGCGGCGGTCTCTGACGGCACGCTGATTGTCCGCGACCCCGGACAGCAGACCCAGGACACGTCCACGTTAAGCCGCGACGTGGAGCACGCCAGCCAGACCCTGTCGCCGATATTTGATAAGGAGAAGGAGCAGCAGCGCCTGCAGCAGAGCCAGCTGATTGGCGAGATTGGTAACCAGGTCGCGGATATTGCGCGCACCGAGGGACAGATTAACGCCATCAACGCAGGCAAGGCCGACCTGGCGAAGAAAAAGATCAACGAGCCGGAAAAAGGCGCCAGCAAGGAGGCCTGGGATAAATATAACGCTCAGCTGGCCGCGACCGAAGGCTATAAGGCCGCGCAGCAGCAATGGGGCACCGGGAGCAGCGTCCAGCAGGCGATTCAGGCGGCGACAGCAGCAGTCCAGGGGCTGGCAGGCAGCGACCTGAAGGCCGCGCTGGCAGGCGCCGCCGCGCCGTATGTGGCGGAGATTATCGGCCACTACAGTCATCTGGATAATGCGGGCAAGGTCGCCGCGCATGCAGTGGTCAATGCCGCCCTTGCCGCCGCACAGAACCAGAGCGCCCTCGCCGGTGCCGCTGGCGCAGCCACGGCAGAAATCGTCGGCATCATCGCCACGCAGATGTACGGTAAGCCGGTCAGCGAACTGGACGAAACGCAGAAGCAGACCGTCTCGACGCTGGCAACGCTGGCGGCAGGACTGGCGGGTGGGCTGGCCGGTGACAGCAGCGCCTCTGCGGTTTCCGGGGCGCAGGCCGGGAAGACGACGGTGGAGAATAACTCTCTGAGTGATGTGACAGATGCATTAACGATGGGTAAGACACCTCAACAAGTCGCTGAAGAGCGCGTTACAACGGAAAACGAACGCTATAAGAAGGAAAACTGTGCCGGGATGAGCGCAGAGGCGTGCTCAGTGAAGATGTACACACAGCGCCGGGAAGAGTTGAGAGATATTCTGTTGACCGGTTCAGATTTTGTTCCAGTGGTCGGTGATATCAAGAGCATAGCAGAAGCACACAGTGCCCTTGATTACCTGGCGGCAGCAATCGGCATTATACCTGGTGCAGGTGATGTTGCCGGAAAAATCATAAAAGGTGCAGAAAAAGCACTGAAAACAGGGGATCTTGAAACAGCATCCAAACTTCTCAACAAAGCCAGTGATGAAATTCAGAGGGTTAAAGCACTTGATGTTGGGTCATATAACAACCTTAAGAAAGGTGAAGTTGTCGGTGATGGGCTCGAACATGACCATATACCGTCTTTTGCAGCCTTAAGAAAAGCAAAGGAAAATGAGTTAGGTCGAAAACTGACGCCAGCAGAAGAAAAAACTTTATATCAAAATGCAACTGCTGTAGAAGTTCCTAAAGATGTTCATCAATCGGGACCAACTTATGGTGGGAAGAATACGGCAGCACAAGTTCAAAAAGATGCAATTGATCTTTGTGGTGCTGTATGCCGTGATACAGATACGCTAAGACGTAATATGATAGAGCGTGGATACGATCCAAAGCAGGTTGATGACGCAATAAAACAGATTATTGATAGAAATCGTCAAACTGGAGTGATTAAGTGATGTTGACATGGGATGGTTTTGTCGAAATGTTAGGATGTCAGAAAGCGGATGATAAATTCATTCATCTTTCTCAAGAATTTAATGAATTACCTAACCTTGATGAAAGTGTTTTAGGTGATCGAGATTATTATTCATTCACCAGATCAGGTGTCTTTTTTTTATTAGAGAATGGCCTGGTAGATCAAATTGTTTTTTATATTGAGGATGATGAAGGATTCTCAAAATATAGAGGCGAGCTACCGTTTCCTTCTAGCAGCTCTGAATCTGAGATTATTCATCTATTAGGCATGCCCTCATCTTTAGGCGGTGGAAAAACAGATGTACTTCTTGGCTATATCAATCATTGGATAAAATATGAAAGAGATGGCTACGCATTACATCTACAATTCAATAATAATGACCAATTATGTAGAGTAACGCTTATGAGATAGGACTGTTCTTATTATAGGTATAATGGATATTAATGACAAAACTATGTGGGGCAGATCTGCGAATCATGGTGAGCGGTAGCCTTACCTGCTGTCACTTAGCGATATGTCGTTTCTCAGACATCAGTCGCTACACAACAGCAGCGACTGATCCGCGAGCAGGTGGTAGCCCTGACCAGCCAGCGCTACCTTGACTGCTACACCAGCGACGAAGTTCAATTTAAAGAGTTGATAAATAATTGAATTATATTCTGGGAACACGCTACTGACCGGCGATATCGTCTGGCTGGTGAACACACCACGGTGAAGATGCCGGACTACTCGCTGCAGAAACAAACGCTGGTTACGTTAGCTACGCTGGCAGCAGGTCGGGCTGGCGGTCTGACGAGTGTTTGAAAGCAGGTACAGGAAAACCCGTCAAAAGGGGAAATACTGCCAGGAATGAATAATGACCCTCGTTTTCCTGTAAGTGCAGGGTTCCAAAAAATGCAGGTAGTTCAGAAAAATGCTAAAGGGGAATCAATCACTATTCATTATCAGTACAACTCTACTACAGGTAAAGCCTATGATATTAAAGTTGATACATCTCAAATAGCTAGCTCTAATCTGGAAGATGTGTTCGAAAATATTAAAGGGCATATCAAATGAAAATAAAAGAGAAAGATGGAACCATATTAGATGTGTTCGCCATATATTGGCTTGGAAATGAAACTCTATTTTTAGGGTTACCTAAAAACTATGGTGGTTTACTTGCTTATAACGCAAAAAACGTTCAGGTTATTGATTCAACTTTGCATGGTACATTTAAGTACTTTTCCACGCATATAAATGGAATATATCATTGGGCTTTGATAAAAGAAAAGTTACTGGATGATATATTAGAGCGAGATGGTGTTGCCTATAACCGTTTCCTTGAGATCCTCAAGGCAGAAGGTCAAATAGATCCTAATTTCTGTTAATCATTAAAAATCCCGGTGCCTGAGCCGGGATTTTTCTTTAAGGGTCAATCATGGCTTCGTTTCAGGCAATCATAGCGGGGCTTCTCCCGCCGGATGACCGGCAGATCACCGGTATCGTTAAGCGCACCGGGGAACGTCTTGATCCACAGGTTCATCTTCTTCTGATTGAAGTCCACCGCACTTAACCCTTCGGCACAACCCCACAGCTCGCGGGTGTTCTGGGTGGTGATAACGATGCAGTCAGGCATCACTCTGATTTTTATCGGCATACCCGGTGTAAACCCTGCCAATGGGAGCCAGTCACCCTGTAGCGGGATATAATCATGTCGCATGCGGTCGTAAAACTCCGTGCGGGTAGGCGGTTGCGGTTCCTCAATTGCGGGTTTTCGCTGCGAACGCTTAGCTGATTTTTTACGTACCAGCTCGCAATTTTCACTACTGGTTTCTGATTCATCAGATTCCGTTTTGGCAATAGCACTTTCTGGCTTAAAATTCTGCTCAGCCATATTCAACTCCTTTTCAGTTGTCTGTGGTCAGCGGTATGGAGGTGTTCCACCACCTTCTTACCGCGTTTTTAATAATATTTTACTTATTCCATCCTTCCGTTATGACAAGCGAAAGCTTTATCTGACTTCATTATATCGCACTGAATAAAAACACAGTATATATTGCATAGGCATTGTTGATTATTGCGAAGTAGATTCAGGAATTAATACAATTTCATGTAATTTTGCATTATTCATAAGGGCACACTGTTTTTCTGCCAGCAGTAGCGGTATTGATGGTATGTATCCCCCTGCCCTCGCAAGAACGGCAGGTTGTCGCCCCCCCTCCGGGACACTACGGCGAGTCATATGATAAAGGCAGCAAGGTGAACGGCAACACTAAAGGGCAGCTATGAGCGAGGTATAGTCATTCGCACCCTGAGAATTACACTTTTAGGCATAGTGTTTTTGCCCGATCTGGCGATAAGGTTGGAGGTAGAGCAAAATTAGAGATTCATCATATTAACTTGATTTCTGAAGGCGGCGAGCTTTTTAATTTTGATAACATGCTAATTGTTACACCTCGATTGCATATAAAAACCCATTCAAATTTCACCTCAAAATCCGATTAAAATTTAAATAGGTGCTCACATGTCTGATAAAAATAGTAGTACGCGGTAATGACCATATACAACGGCGGCGATTTATCCAGCCATTTTGGATATGTCACCAAGGACAATCTGGAAACTTAGATTACCATGTTCTCTGATTTCCTGAAATGGGATCCGCAGAACACAGCACAGCAGACCAAATTCAACATCAAAGACAACCTCTCGCTGTTCCACAAGGACTACGATGTCGAGTACCAGGTTCTGAATGGGAAGAAGCAGTTTGTCATCAGGAAGCACGGTTCCGGCAGCTGGTTCATCGATTTTTCAGTGCTATCGATGGACGAAGCAAACGTTGCGAAGCTGATCGACATCTACACCGATCTTAGGAACACGCTGAAATAGCAGATTCAGATTCAGCGGAAGCCTCAAACGTGAGGCTTCTGAATTCTTCGCAAGTGCAGTCTGTCAGGGCCTTAAGTTTCTTTTCGTCCATAATTTGCCTGTCTCCGTTGTTGGAGTGAGCATATCAAAAACAGGCAATTGCACAATTTTAATTACAGACTCAATGTTGTCCCTGCACTGACGAAGTGAGAACACTTCTTTTCTTGTCACGAGGAACTACAGGTTTTTGTATATTTTCCCCCGGTGGGGAAGGCACGAAAGCAAGGAACTCTGATAATTTTCTGGCAATTCCGTTATATCCTATCGCAACTGGATAGGCATACGATTGTTTTAGCGTTATGCCATTACTTGATACGCTTGCAACAGAGCCAGATGCTGCTAGCGGAAAACCACTAGGTATAAGGGTTTTTGACATCTGATCAATTTCTTTTTGCTTGCTATCAATTTGCGTCTGAAGAGACTGCTGCTGTTGTGTGACAGAAGTTGTTTGATTAACATCCGGGCCTTTAAGTTTTGTTAACTGGTCAATCAAATCAGCCCTTTGTTTCGATATATTCGTGATGTTCGCAAACGTCGCAGATGCAGACGCCGCCGCATCATTTTCTGCAGAAATAGTAATATCAAGAGAGCGCGTATAGTAAACATCGGTAGCCAGTACAACACCTGCGGACATCCCACCAGAACTTTCACGTCCTGATTCCAGAGATCTTAATCTGGCATCAAGCAGATCACCTTCATTTTTCAGGTCAGGCAGATATTTTGAATTTTTAAATTCATATAAATGAGCAATGCCATTCATAAAGGAAATGCTTTCACACTCAGCATCAGGAACAGTATATGACACGGTATAAAGTGATTTCTTTGAGCCGCCAGCTGCAACGCCCGCATTATCATAAGCAGCCTCTAAGCCACCGCTGACGCCCACGGCAGCGGCAAACGAGAAACCTGGAAATGCACATACACTATTAACTCTTTTCCCATTAACAACCTTTTCTATGAATAAACCAGGTTTATGTGTGACACCATTACTATCCTGAAAATCTGGCGTTCTTGAAAATCCATTCTTATTTGCCATTTCATTTTCATTAACAGGAATATTCGTTATCAGCTTCATTGTTACATTATAAGACTCAGAAGGTAGGTTATTTATTGTTCTGTCGTCGCCAACTGGTACCAAGTAAATATCCCCAACTGAATAATTCTCGCTAAGTGGGTAGATAGGATGAATCCCAAGTTGTCGCGTATTAATCGCCCACTGTTGAGCTACATAACCAGATTTTATCGACGGTGCAGAACACCCTGAGATAAGGGTTAAAGCATATATAGAAAAGGCGATGTATTTACTCATGGACACTCCATACTGTTTACAACAAAATTAAACATGCATGTAAAAATATATAGCACACTGTTATGCAATGAATACTCAGAAACTCATCTTTGAAGTTAAGACTTGCCATAAGAAGTATAATCCGAGTGTTACTCGACACATATCTCTCCCGGAAGTATTAAATATACTTTGGAGGCTAAGAATTGATGCAAGTGCCACCTTCCCCTTAAACGCCGTGGGTTTGTCGTGGTATACCGATTTTGACCATCTAAGCAGAGATGTGAAATGTCCGTTCTTGGCACAGAGCAGACCATCAGGCTCGGCTTCGCTCAGTTCATCAACTTTATCAGTCAGTCTTAACTCCTTTCACCTCCGACAGCACATCCGCCTTTCTCTTATTACATTAACACTTAACTAACACACTAATAAATAATAAAAATACTACAGAACTGAGGTGCCTTTTTTCGTTAAACTCCCTGTGGGACAGATCTGCGGATCAGGGTGAGCGGTAGCCTTGTCTGCTGTCACTCAAAGATATGTCGCTTTTGAGCGTTCACCAACGACGGCGACACGACGCTGAAACGACTGGGCGACGGCTACTACGAGCAGCGGCTGATCCGCGAGCAGGTGATCGCCCTGACCGGCCAGCGCTACCTTGACGGCTACGCCAGTGACGAAGCGCAGTTTAAGGCCTTGATGGATCAGGGCATTACCTTCGGCAAACAGTATGCGCTGAAGAGCGGCGTGGCGCTGACCCCCGAGCAGATGGCGCTGCTGACCGGCGACATCGTCTGGCTGGTGAACACCACGGTGAAGATGCCCGACGGCTCACTGCAGACCGTGCTGGTGCCGCAGGTCTACGCCAAAGTTAAACCCGGCGACATCGACGGCTCCGGCGCGCTGATTGCCGGGAATAACGTCAACATCAGACTCGACGGCGACCTCTTCAACAGCGGCACCCTGAACGGCCGCCGCGTCCTGCAGCTTGACGCCGGGAATATCACCAATCAGGCGGGCACCCTCCTCGGCGACGACGTGCGCCTGAACGCCCGCAACGACATCAACAACACCGGCGGCATCATCCAGGGCGGCAGCAGCCTGCTGGCGGTGGCCGGGCGCGACATCAACGCCACCACCACCCTCGCCAGCGCACAGAGCGTCAGCGGCGATAACCGCTTCAGCCGCACCACCCTCGACAGCGTCTCCGGTATCTACGTCGAGGGCGATGACGGCAGGCTGACGCTGCACTCCGGGCGCGATATCCGCCTCAACGACGTCACCACCGCCTGGCGCGATAGTCTGGTGTGGAACGCCGACAACGCCCTCAGCCAGAGCCAGAGCCGCAGCACTGGCAGCGAAGTGACCGGCAAAGGCAACGTCACCCTGGCCGCCGGGAACGACCTCAGCGCCCGCGGTGCCGCCCTCTCCTCCGTCGCGGCGCTGAACCTCGGCGCAGGCAACAACCTCACCCTGGACGCGGGCGAAAACAGCCAGACGCTGGACGAACGCCACAAGGTCACCGGCAGCAGCGGCTGGCTGTCCACCACCACCACCCGCACCCAGGACAGCGTGTCGCGGCAGACGACCCAGGGCAGCGAACTCAGCGGCGACCGCGTCAGCCTCAGCGCCGGGAACGACCTCACCGTGCGCGGCAGCGGCGACGTGGCCCTGCAGGCGGGCAACAATCTGCGGATCGACACCCGGGATGAGTACAACAGCGAGCAGCACCTGAAGCAGGAGAAAAAAAGCGGGCTGATGAGCTCCGGCGGGATCGGCTTCAGCTACGGCACCCGGAGCGTGAAAACCACCGACACCGGGGCGGACGCCACTCAGGCGGGCAGCACCGTCGGCAGCGTCAACGGCGACCTGACCCTGCGCGCGGGCGACAACCTGACGGTCACCGGCTCCGACCTGATCGCCGGTCGCGACATGGCCCTCTCCGGCAAAAACGTCGCCATCACCGCCGCCGAAAACCAGAGTCAGCAGACCCACGTGGTGGAGCAGAAAACCTCCGGGCTGACCCTGGCCCTCTCCGGCACGGCGGGCAGCGCCCTCAACAGCGTGGTGCAGGCCACTCAGGACGCCAAATCCGCCGGCAGCAGCCGGTTACAGGCCCTGCAGGGGGTGAAAGCCGCGCTCTCCGGCGTACAGGCCAGCCAGGCCGCCCGTCTGGATGCGGCCCAGGGCAACGATCCGGCCAACAACAATACGGTGGGCATCAGCCTCTCCTACGGCAGCCAGTCGTCGACATCAACCCAGCGTAGTACGCAGACCACCGCCCAGGGCAGCACCCTGACGGCGGGCCGCGACCTCAACATCAGCGCCCGCGAAGGCGATCTGACTGCCGTCGGCAGCCAGCTGAAAGCGGGTAATGACGTGGCGCTGTCGGCCAGCCGCGACCTGAATCTGGTCTCCGCTGAAAACACCTCGCTGCTTGAAGGCAAAAACGACAGCCACGGCGGCACAGTCGGCGTCGGGATTGGGGTCGGCTCCGGCGGCTGGGGGATCAGCGTCTCCGCCAGCGCCAACAAGGGCAAAGGCAGTGAAAGCGGCAACGGCACCACCCACAGCGAAACCACCGTCGATGCGGGCAACCGGCTCACCCTCAACAGCGGACGCGACACCACCCTCACCGGCACCCAGGTCAGCGGGGATAACGTCATGATCGACGTGGGTCGCAACCTCACCCTCACCTCCGAGCAGGACAGCGACCGCTATGACTCAAAACAGCAGAACGCCAGCGCCGGGGGCAGCTTCACCTTCGGCTCGATGTCCGGCTCCGCCAGCGTCAACCTCAGCCAGGACAGGATGCACAGCAACTACGATTCCGTGGTGGAGCAGACCGGCATCTTTGCCGGCAAAGGCGGCTACGACATCACCGTGGGCGGGCATACGCAGCTGGATGGTGCGGTGACTGGCAGCACTGCCTCCGCAGATAAAAACCGCCTCGACACCGGCACGCTGGGCTGGGGGGATATCGACAACCGAGCCGGTTTTAAAACCGAACACCAGAGCGTCGGGTTAAGCACCGGCGGCAGCATCGGCAGCCAGTTCGCGGGGAACATGGCCAACGGCCTGCTGACCGGCGGGAACAATGAAGGTCACGACAGCAGCACCACCCGCGCGGCGGTCTCCGACGGTACGCTCATTGTCCGCGACCAGGGTCAGCAGACCCAGAACGTGGCGAACCTCAGCCGCGACGTAGAGCATGCCAACCAGACCCTGTCGCCGATATTTGATAAGGAGAAGGAGCAGCAGCGCCTGCAGCAGACCCAGCTGATCGGCGAGATTGGCAGCCAGGTGGCGGATATTGCGCGGACACAGGGGGATATCAACGGACTAAAAGAGTCTAAAAAAGCTCATCCGGACTACACCACAGCCCAGCTTCGCGAAACGGATATCTATCAAGCCGAAATGCAGAAATACGGTACCGGTTCAGCTATTCAGCAAGGTATCCAGGCAGCGACGGCAGCAGTCCAGGGGCTGGCTGGAGGTGACATGGCTAAAGCTCTGGCTGGCGGCTCGGCCCCCTATCTGGCATCGGTGATCCATAATATGACCACCGATGCCATAGGAAAGGTGAACACCGAAGCCAATCTGATGGCGCATGCGGTACTGGGCGCGGTGATGTCGACAATCAATGGAAACACAGCGCTGGCTGGTGCATCCGGTGCAGTAATGGGTGAATATATTGCCCAGCAGATGTATCCGGGTGTAGATCGAAAAGACCTGACGGAAGAGCAGAGACAAACCATCAGCGCGTTAGGTACACTAGCAGCCGGACTTGCAGGCGGTATTGCCGGTAACAGTACGGCGGATGCAGTAGCTGGGGCACAGGCAGGTAAAAACGCGGTTGAGAATAACTCGCTGGGTGTTGCTCAAAACAAATCCCGTGCCCAAGAAATGACTCAGTGTCAGGGCAGTGTTGCTTGCGAAAGTTCTATAATTGATAAGTACAAAAAAATCAACGCAGAACAGCATGAAAGCGTTGTGGGATGTAAAGGCGCTCAGGACTGTGTTAATAAAGCCAATGCGATGGGCGAGTTACAGGCAGATTATATCCGTCGTACGAGCGAGTTGCTGGAAAAGGCACGTGTTAATGGTAGTTTAAGCCCAGCAGAACAGAGCGAATTGTCTATTCTTCAGGTGACGACTATCCAGCTTGAAGCAGACAGAAATGCAGCAATTCATAATGCGCTGATGTCTGGAGATTCGTCTGAAGCAAAACAGCTTGCGATCAACTCTTTGGCGCAGGTGGCTGGGACTAGTGCAGCAGGTGTTGCTGCGGGGGTAAATAAAGCTGGTAAGGGCAATATTAAACAAGATCCAATGTTGGGTCAGAATGGTGTTCAAACTGCCAGTAAGACTATATGGAAAGGAGCAGGAAAAGAACGTATAGATGTTGAAAATCCTAATCCGGGCCAAAGACCAGGTCAGTTACATTATCAGGACAACAAGGGGAATAAATACCTTTATGATCCTCAAACAAATTCATTCCCTGACGCGCCTAAATCAGTAAATAATTTATTGAATGACAGCTCATTTAAGAAAGCTATTGATAAAGGTATGACGCAATATTTAGGAGAGAAGAAATGAAATGTAACTCACTAATGATGAAAGAAATTCGCAATGTAGACTGGAAAGATCTCTCTCTTCCTGAGGAACTCCAACTATGGGTGGATTGTGGTTTCATAAGAGATGATGGATGTGTATTTTTGGTTGGTCTATTTAAGGGCAATCCTGGAATAAATAATCATTTTGATAAAACAGGAGTTGAATGCTTTGTGAACTCCTTCCATATCGATGATTACGTTTCAGAAAGATACCTAGACTATTCCTGTTTGTTTTGTAATGAAATACTAAGCAGATGGGATCGTAATAATGATAATAAGGCTGAAGATCTAAATGTCATTATTTCTCTTGATGAGTTTGGAGCTGTTATTAAAGTTCATGTGAAACGCGAAGGTGAAAACTGGTTAAATAGCAATCTTGATAAATATGAAAATGCTATTTTAGAAACAAGTACACCACTCTGAATTGTAAGAAGACAATCCCGGCAACAAGACCGGGATTATTTTATCAGCCGTCAGTCTTACCCACAATGTTCTCTCCGGCACCTGTTCATCGGCAAATCGCCGGTGTCATTAATCGCCCTCGCAAACCCTTCCAGCCACAACTTCATCTTCTGCCGGTTAACGAGCCACGCTCAGCCCCTAGGCGTGTTTTGCGCGATGATAACGATGCAGTCTGGCACCACCCAGATCTTAATCGGCATCCCGTCAGTAAATCCTGCCTGCGATATCCACTCGCCGCGTAAAAATATCGCGTGATGCAGGCCCGATTGTAGTACTCGCAGCGGGTGATGGGTTGTGGCGCTTCTGTTGTACCGGTTCTGACTTACAATCGCGTCAACTCCTTAGCCGTTGGTTGTGGTGAGCAGCGCTCACGGCAGGGCAACACTAAAGGACAGCTATGAGCGAGGAGCAGACATTTCAGTGCAAGATCGTCGTTTAGCCATCTCATGACTGAAAAATTAATGTTGCGTGCCGGGTGACATATTCTGTTGTTAGAGGAAAGCGCAGGTAGGCTGTCACGCCGCAGAGGGCGTGACATAACAATCATGCCTGCTCGCGCTTGCTGATTTCAATCATGTGCAACGTGCCATTCTACGAATAATCTACTGAGGTGAATTGATACGCAATTAAGGAAGAATTAGAGACATTAATTGTTAGGAGGCGATAATGTCGTTGGTAAAAGTATCCCAAAATGGTACTCATAGCCGTTCACATATCCGGCGCGACGACTAAATGTATTTTAAAAGGAAGTTCCCAGCGCGGATGTGCTAGGAACGATTGAATGCCCCCTGGACGTTGCACGAGCCTTAGAGTTTCCACCAATAGCAGAAGTGCCAACATAAACGCCCCACCTATTTTAACCCGATTTATATATTAATCCCGGGGTAAATAGTCATTTTTTTCTTCATCACTTATTTTCAATTTGCTATTTCCAAAGCTTAAACTGCTACCAGAGATGTTTTTTAATATTATTTCATAAGGATGTTTAGCAGCTTTTTCTCGCTCTGAACGAGATACGCATATTATTTTAATTAGCTCGATGTCGCGTTCATTTAAATCTGACCCTTTTTTATACTTAATGAAGAAATCTTTGATGTCATCCTTTTTTTGTTGATCTTCTAGTATTGCCATTATAACGGCCGTCCTCGAATAACAGGACTTTATTACAAATAGGACGAACAAACTAAGACCAAAATACAAGCAAGCAATAGTTATTCTAACTTCATAAGATAGTTTATCAAGCCATATGAAACCACATATCACTGAAATAGTAGATATAAAGAATAGATTGATAAATATCATGCGAGTGGTTTTTGCGCTAGAGTACTCCTCTTCAAGATAATTGTTTAAATTTTTCAGTTTTGGTTCCGCTTTTCCTACAGGATCGCTCCTATCTATCGTTATGTCTTTCCCTTTATTAATATATAAAAAACTAGAAAGGATGGAGTATGTCATCCCAAATGCACTAATATTAGTAAAGAGTCTTTTAATATAAAGTTTCTTTTCTTTAATGGGTAGTGAATTTATAAATTTTGTTGAATTGTACAAGATGAATACAAAAGCCATGATTAACACAATAAAAAGGAATATTAAAAATATTTTCTCATTATCAAGTTCGTTGATGTTTATATTTAGAGTCATGAGCATAGGTTGTTTAGCCAAAAGGTCCTCTTATTGTGCCCTCAACAGGTGTAAATGAAAAGCACCATCATGTTCATTGATTAAAAAATATGCAGTATAAATTTTCAACACAGTGGCTCAGCAAAGTCAAGGTTGTAATCTTGCATAATCTTTTCCCCTTTAACTGTTTCAGAAATGAAGACGAGTTGAGGTAGTTGAAAGTGCCTTTGATTGCTCCCCATGAATCAATAATCTAACAAATCTCCTTATAATCATAAGACATATGTTTAGCTACTCGCAAAATGCCTACCAGTGGCAAGTGGTAGATGCAGAGTAGACTAGCCCCATAGATCACCGGACACTTCGCCTCTCTTAAAATAAGAGGTAGTCTTAGACCTATGTTTAACACCAGTCAGAATAATAAGATGGTTGAAGTGTTATCAGGACCCGAGCGGCGGCGACGCCGAACACCGCAGGAAAAAATTGCCATTATTCAGCAGACTATGGAGCCCGGCATGACCGTGTCTCATGTTGCCCGTCTTCATGGCATCAATGCTAACCAGATCTTCAAATGGCGCAGGCAGTATGAAGACGGCTCTCTGACCGCCGTGGCATCAGGCGAAGAGGTCGTTCCCGCATCTGAACTTGCTGCTGCCAATAAGCAAATCCGCGAGCTTCAGCGCCTTCTGGGCAAAAAGACGATGGAAGCTGAAATACTTAAAGAGGCTGTGGAGTTCGGTCGGGCAAAAAAATGGATTGCGCATGCACCCTTGTTGCCCGGGGACGACGAATAACTGACGTCTGCCGGAGTATCGGTGTGTCGCGTGCGCAGCTGAGTATCAGGGTTAACCGGCCATCTGGCTGGCAGGATCGCAGAAGACAATCCAGCTTCGACGACACCGCGGTGTTGTCCCGGATAAATACGGCGGTGGCTGAACTGCCCACATACGGTTATCGCCGGGTATGGGCGCTGTTGCGACGGGAGTCTGAGCAGGACGGGCAGCCTGTTGTTAATGCGAAGCGGGTGTACCGCATTATGAGCACTCACCATCTTCTTCTTGAGCGTAAGCCAGCTGAGCACCACCGGAAGCGGGCCCATAAAGGACGCGTGGCGGTGGCTGAAAGCAACCGGCTCTGGTGCTCAGACGGCTTCGAGTTCCGCTGTGACAATGGCGAAAAGTTGCGGGTAACCTTCGCCCAGGACTCCTGTGACCGGGAGATCATCGACTGGGCAGCGGGCACAGGTGGCTATGACAAAGAAACAGTGCAGGATGTGATGCTGGGTGCGGTGGAAAAACGCTTTGGGCAACATCTGCCGTCAGAGCCGCTGGAATGGCTGACGGATAATGGTTCGGCTTACAGGGCGCATGAAACACGGGCGTTCGCCCGGATGCTGGGGCTTGAACCGTGCACGACAAGAGTGCGTAGCCCGGAAAGTAACGGCATCGCAGAAAGCTTCGTGAAGACGATAAAGCGGGATTACATCAGCATCATGCCAAAAGCGGACAGCCAGATGGCGTTGATAAATCTGGCAGTGGCGTTCAGCCATTACAATGAACATCATCCGCACAGTGCGCTGGGATACCGCTCACCACGAGAATATATACGCAGAAAGTTATCGTAACCATAAGAGAGAAAAAGCGTCTGGATATAAAGGGTCAAATCCACAGAGAACCTATCAGGCTTAGTTAGTCGAGCATAGGAAGATGGCCTTTCAAATGAGGGAAAGCGATATTGCTAATGTCCGCTTCTGGCACTAAGCCGCCAGGCCCAAGTGACATACCGTCTGCTGTGAGCGAGGAGCTGAAGTGTTCGAAAATGCATGACAACATTACGTATAGCTGACACAACAGCAAATTATCAGTTAAAATTCAAAAAAACGGAGAATTGGCTCGAACAATCTGTTTTCGAAATCGTACTTGGATTAGAGGTAAATAAACATGATTAACACTCGTATGTGGTTAATGCTTCGGGATATTGAAATCGAGGAGGAGGAGAAAGCCATTGGATTTTTATGTGCATCATGTCTCAATAAAGACCTTTTTTTACATAATACTGCTACTGGAAAACAGTTACACAATAATAAAAAATGTTCAGGATGCGGGCAAGAAATAGACAAAGGACTCAGTTTGGAATATCTTGCCGGAAAGATAAGCGACCATTTAAACAAGCATTATAAGCCCATCGAAAATAAAGACGACCTTAATATTTTTGTCCCCTTACAGGACGTTATTAAAAGATTCATCTGTAATAATGAAGATGTAGTAAAAACGATTTCTGAAATTTTATATAATTCAAATAAAAACAGATTTGATAGTGGTAAAAAATACAAGAATTTATTCGACCAGAATGCTATTGAAGAGCAGACATCTGCGATTGTAGATGAATGGAATAAATATGCATTTGAATTAAAACACTTAAAGCGCTTCACTAACGAAAAAGCCATTAACTTCTACAAAAACGTTATCAGCTACGGTGTACATGCGAGCGGAGATAATGATGAAAATGACAGTCCTATGCTCAAAGTTATTCCTATCGGGTCAGAGTTCTATCGGGGACGTCGTGTTTTAGATGATGGACATAAAAAACTATTAGAAGTAAGACATAATGAGTTTTATGCACCACCGCCGGAAAAAGCTGCTAACAGCCGTATGAGCCCGCCGGGCATGTCATTTCTTTATACCGCAACAGATCAAAAGACTTGTATTGCTGAATTGCATCCTTTCGCAGGTGATGAAATTGCTGTTATTAAGTTGGAGACCGATCGTCCACTTTACTTTTTTGACCTTACACGGGCAGCTGATGTGAAGCATGGATTACCTGGTCTTATTCATGATCCCTCAGCAAAAATATATGCGCGCAGACATCTTCTATCACGATTGCATGATTTAATAGCTCAGCCTTTTAGAGCGACGGATATTAGCTACACAGCCATTCAAGCTTTTTCTGAAACTGTCCGCCATTATGAGTTTACGCATGACACAAAAAAAAGGAACTTTGATGGGATTATTTTCAATTCAACTCAATTGAATGGAGGGGTGAATTACGTATTTTTTGGTAATAATGATGTTGAGTGTAGAGTTGAGTCTCCTTTTGGAGATTATGGTGTCAAACCATTAGTAAACGAACCTATCAAATTTTACAAAATTAGCAATATTCAAGTTACGACTTCACCATCTATCTCTAATGAGTAAACCGAAATAGTAACAATGTCCGCTCTTGGCACGCAGCGGGCAAGCTAACCAAGCCGAGGTCCGCTGCGAGAGAGGAGCAGATTTAACACCAAGTTCATCGCTCCCCTGGAGCACCTTATTATCCTGTATTACGATAAATTGGGGGCCAGTGGCCCCCAAGATGGGGCTGTCTCTGCACCATAGATGCGCCAGATCAAATGTTAGTAAATATAATTTATATGTAATCAGGTAGTGAATTCAAATCCATCACTCTTTCTCTTTCTTTTTCCGTTATTTCTCTCATAACAATTTGAGATAACGCTAATGTTATCTCCTTTGTTTTATTGAAGGCTTCTTTGGTATATATTTTCCTTCCAGACTCAAGTTCATTAAATATCCCCATAATCCATTTGAGATAGAATAATGGGATAGCTAAATCACTTATATCCTGCCATTCCGTAATCGCTTTGTATTTACTCCAAAAATAATCTTCAAAATGCTTATCACAATCGCCTTTACACGCATAATAAACTGCTATCACTTCAGTCGGTTTGTCATCATGTATGATCTTTGCATTGCACACAATGCCATCATAATTTTCTTCATGATGGTTTTCTATTAAGTCCTTTCCACAATGATCACATTTTATAGGTAAGTATTCATTAAAAATAAAATGCTTGGGCTTTATTTTTTTATAGCTCTCAGGAAGATACCTCAAAAGTAATTTTGAGTACCCAATTCTGACTAAGTGATTTTCAATTAATTTACCATCAAAGAATCGAAAGTCCTTTATTTTTCCATTTTCTTTTAATTGCGTCAATCTTGAATTTAGACCACTGCTTGGTAGTGTTGAGTAAAATCCAATAAATCCGTCAGCATTGAATCCATCAATACGTTCTTGTATATTAATCTCATCCTTTTCTGAAACTGATCTTTTGCTTGTTGCATAATGTTTACAGCTAACAAGCCAACGGAATTTATATTTATTTAACTGGCCTTGCAATTGCTCTGTGATTAAAAGATCTTTACCTCCATCTGCACCTCTATCTGGTGCGGATTCAATATAAAAGCCAAGTTCTTCAAGAAAATCACGGGCAAATGACTCCCAGACTTCACCGTCACTATCAATTTCAGTAAAGTTAATCATTTGTTAACTCCTAGGGATTGAGATATTCTTATCTCGGTTTTGTGGGCTTATTATAAGTGAGTGTAATTATAATATCATACCAACAGACACAACTTCCGCTCCTGGCACGGAGCCGACTGTCAGATTCGGCTCCGTTCAGTTCATCAACCCTGTCAGGCTGTCTGAAACCCCTTCCCTATAGACGACATACCGGCTCCCCTTTTTCTTATTACACGATCCATTAACTAACACACTAATAAATAATAAAAATACTACAGAACTGAGGTACCATTTTTCGTTAAACTCCCTGTGGGACAGATCTGCGGATCAGGGTAAGCGGTAGCCTTGTCTGCTGCCACTCAACGGATCCGCGAGCGGGTGATCGCCCTGACCGGCCATCGCTATCTAGACGGCTACTCCAGCGACGAAGCGCAGTTTAAAGCCTTGATGGATCAGGGCATAACCTTCGGCAAACAGTATGCCCTGAAGAGCGGCGTGGCGCTGACCCCCGAGCAGATGGCACTGCTGACCGGCGACATCGTCTGGCTGGTGAACACCACCGTGAAGATGCCCGACGGCTCACTGCAGACCGTGCTGGTGCCGCAGGTCTACGCCAAGGTCAAACCGGGCGACATCGACGGCTCCGCCGCGCTGATCGCAGGAAACAACGTCAACATCAGACTCGACGGCGACCTCTTCAACAGCGGCACTCTGAACGGCCGCCGCGTCCTGCAGCTTGACGCCGGGAATATCACCAACCAGGCGGGCACCCTGCTCGGCGACGATGTGCGCCTGAACGCCCGCAACGACATCAATAACACCGGCGGCATCATCCAGGGCGGCAGCAGCCTGCTGGCGGTGGCCGGGCGCGATATCACCCTCAGCGCCGGGAACGACCTCAGCACCCGCGGCGCCGCCCTCTCCTCCGGCGCGGCGCTGAACCTCGGCGCAGGCAACAACCTCACCCTGGACGCGGGCGAAAACAGCCAGACGCTGGACGAACGCCACAGGGTCACCGGCAGCAGCGGCTGGCTGTCCAACACCACCACCCGCACCCAAGACAGCGTCTCGCGGCAGACGGCCCAGGGCAGCGAACTCAACGGCGACCGCGTCAGCCTCACCGCCGGGCATGACCTCACCGTGCGCGGCAGCAGCGTGGCCGGCAGCGGCGACGTGGCGCTACTGGCGGGCAACAATCTGCGGATCGACACCCGGGATGAGTACAACAGCGAGCAGCACCTGAAGCAGGAGAAAAAATCGGGGCTGATGAGCTCCGGCGGGATCGGCTTCAGCTACGGCACCCAGAGCGTAAAAACCACCGACACCGGGGCGGATATCACCCGGGCGGGCAGCACCGTCGGCAGCGTCAACGGCGACCTGACCCTGCACGCGGGCGACAACCTGACGGTCACCGGCTCCGACCTGATCGCCGGTCGCGACATGGCCCTCTCCGGCAAAAACGTCGCCATCACCGCCGCCGAAAACCAGAGTCAGCAGACCCACGTGGTCGAACAGAAAACCTCCGGCCTGACCCTGGCCCTCTCCGGCACGGCGGGCCGCGACCTCAGCATCAGCGCCCGCGAAGGCGATCTGACTGCCGTCGGCAGCCAGCTGAAGGCCGGTAATGACGTGGCGCTGTCGGCCAGCCGCGATATCACCTTACAATCGGCGCAGAACACTCAGCTGCTGGAAGGTAAAAACGACAGCCACGGCGGCACGGTCGGCGTCGGGATTGGCGTCGGCTCCGGCGGCTGGGGGATCAGCGTCTCCGCCAGCGCCAACAAGGGCAAAGGCAGTGAAAGCGGCACCGGCACCACCCACAGCGAAACCACCGTCGATGCGGGCAACCGGCTCACCCTCAACAGCGGACGCGACACCACCCTCACCGGCGCCCAGGTCAGCGGGGATACGGTTATCGCCGGTATCGGCCGCAACCTGACCCTCACCTCTGAGCAGGACAGCGACCGCTACGACTCAAAACAGCAGAATGCCAGCGCCGGGGGCAGCTTCACCTTCGGCTCCATGAGCGGCTCCGCCAGCGTCAACCTCAGCCAGGACAGGATGCACAGCAACTACGATTCCGTGGTCGAGCAGACCGGCATCTTTGCCGGCAAAGGCGGGTATGACATCACCTTGGGTGAACATACGCAGCTGGATGGCGCGGTGACTGGCTCGACGGCGACGGCGGACAAAAACCGACTCGACACCGGCACGCTGGGCTGGGGCGATATCGACAACCGGGCCGGTTTTAAAACCGAACACCAGAGCGTCGGGTTCAGCAGCGGCGGCAGCATCGGCAGCCAGTTTGCGGGGAACATGGCTAACGGCCTGCTGACCGGCGGGAACAACGCAGGCCACGACAGCAGCACCACCCGCGCGGCGGTCTCTGACGGCACGCTGATTGTCCGCAACCCCGGACAGCAGACCCAGAACACAGCCACGTTAAGCCGTGACGTGGAGCACGCCAGCCAGACCCTGTCGCCGATATTTGATAAGGAGAAGGAGCAGCAGCGCCTGCAGCAGAGCCAGCTGATTGGCGAGATTGACAGCCAGGTCGCGGATATTGCGCGGACACAGGGGGAAATAAACGGACTGGAAAAAGCGAAAGAGGCACTCGGCCCACTGAAGGAAAATGCGACGGAGAAAGAGCGCGCCGCGTATACCGACGCGCTGCGTAACAGCGATGTCTATAAAGCGGAAATGGCAAAATACGGTACCGGCAGTGCGGTCCAGCAGGGGTTACAGGCTGCAACCGCTGCCATTCAGGGGCTGTCCGGGGGCGATATAGCGAAGGCCATTGCCGGAGGCGCAGCACCATATATTGCGGAAGTCATTAAGCAGACCGCGCCGGATGAAGCAAGCCGCATCATGGCTCATGCAGCGGTGGCGGGCGTGATAGCCGCCGTTCAGGGTAATTCCGCGGCGGCAGGAGCGGCGGGAGCAGCCACCACCGCGCTGATGGGTGAAGCCATCAAGAAAACCCTGTATGGTGATATACCGGTCAACCAGTTAAGCGAAGATCAGAAACAGACGCTGGTTACGCTGGGCACGCTGGCGGCAGGTCTGGCGGGTGACAGTTCAGCCAGTGCAATGGCCGGAGCACAGGCGGGACAGAACGAAATCAGTAATAATATGGCCAGCATCGGTATGTTGCAGCAGATGATGGCGCAGGAAACACTGAATGCAGCCGCTATGGCAGAAGCTGGTAAAGGGACGGCGAACGATCGGGCCGCTCTTGCGCTGACGAAGAAAGTGAAAGAAGGACTGAGTGCAGGTTGTCTGGCAAATGAGATGTGCGTGCTGATGGCTGTGGTTCAAGCACAACAGAGTCAGAAACATACGGACGGGTCAGGAAGCAGAACTGAAACTCTGCCGGTGAATGATGACCTGACGGGTGGAAAACTGGTTAATCCGATTCAGGATGAGAATAAGGGAACGTCGCTTATCACGCCGGATCAGTCTGACGATCAAAGAGGCAGTAATACCGGAAATACTGAAGGTACTCCGGATACAGGTGGAAATACCACAGTAACGCCGATCCTGGATGGGCCGAATAAGGATGATTTAGCCTACCTGGCTACAGGAGATAAACCGGCGAACTTATCACTAGAAGGTTCGGCAAGAGCTGGTGCATTCAATGAAGCTAAAAGACAATCTGGTGTTCCTGTTAGCCAAAGTCCGAGTAAAGTATCTCCTAACGTTGATAGGCGTGGCAATATTCAGCCCGGTTATATATATGAATTTGATGTACCGAAACCAGGCGGAGGAACTCAAAAAGTGTATATTCATGATGATGCCGGTGGCCATTTTTATGAGGATGATGCCAGCCAAAACCGCGGCCCACATTTTAACGATGAGCAAGGCAACCACTATGACTATTAATTGCGTAAAACGATATGCTGCCGATTTAACTATCAAAAATGACATAACTAATTTCGATAAGCTATCTTTCTCATTGGATGGGATTTCAGCTGTAAGTTGGGAGTTACCAGGTTGTGCACGGAGAGAGTATGGTGAGAAACTATTGAAGGATATGTATACATATGTAACTGATGATAATATTGAGAATATTCACGTAATGGTGCAGTTGGTTCCCGAACAGCCTAATACGGCAATAGTTAAATATAAAAAAACATGGGGATTGATTGAAAATTCAGGAGTAAATACAAATAATATTCACAATAAAACATCTTTCATTGACAATGGTATTAAAGGACTAGTACTAACAGGAACCGGATATATTTCTAAGCATGTAGACAATGAACTCCAAAAATTAATAAATTCGGAAGAAAAATTATTCCTTTCGAATCTGGAGCCATATATAAGCACTGATGACGACCCTCAATTTGATCGTCTTACTCATTGGATAAACAATATCCTCCGCAATGATGGAGTCATCTTCTTCCTCTTAGGTCATTTTGACGAGAGAGATACTGAGGTTGTTGCTTTAGGTAGCAAGTCTGCCTTAAAAAATATAATATAAACCAACATGTAAAATCCAGTTAATACCCAAATCCAACTTTTGTAACAGTTCGCTCAAAAGTTGGATAATCGCACCTGAGGGGTTAAAGATATCGTTAGCAGCCCTTACAGACATAGGCTTTAAGTGACCCAGATATCTCCAGCTCCTCATTAAGTTCAATACCTAAATAGAGAACTATGTTTTCCAGTTCCTTATGGCCCCGCCAGAGATAACACGGGCATTCTTAGTTTCATGGCAACGTCCCCCTTGATTAAGTATAGCGTTGCATCGACCCGTTGAACTCACAACCATTGGTGGCCACAAACAATCTCTAAATACTGAAGGAACTCAAGAGGCTTCGTTAATAGAGTGAATACAAAGGGAGAAAGTACCGAAGTAAAACCGAAATCCTTAGCTGTAATAAAAAACGGCCATATAATTAAACTCAGCGATAATCCAGAAAAACGGTCGAGTTTTGATCATAATTTCGAATTTTTTTGATAAAGCAGACAGTAATTCAAACACAATAATAGAGCTATTATCAGAAATTCGATTTAAGCACTTTCAATGTGAGAGTGAAAGCTTTACCAAAGCTAATATCTGTTCGTCAGAAGAACATGAATTACTCATAGAAATAATTGTTTCCTTGGCAGTAAGAAGCCCAATGTATAGGGATGGATGTATAGCTATTGCTGAAAAACTTAGGGGTGAGATACGGGCGCTAGAGAAGGATAGATTGATCTCTATCAATATGAGAGATGCTCTTAAAAATATTACAAACTATATAAAAAACGAAGCATTCATTTATCTTCTTCTAAGTAAAGAAAAAGAGTTTATCTTTGGTGATGGATTTTATCATGACATTCCAACAGTCACTATACCAAGTAGATCACCAACATTAGTATGTCCACTTACACCTCATATATGTGTCATTATTGATGCAAAAGAAAGAAAAAAGAATGATTCGTTGATATCAGTAGCGGTAAACGAGGAAGAAGTGACAATCTGTAACGACACCGTTCAGATATATTCAAAAAATGAAATATTTTATAGGGAGGATAAGCCAATATTATCTGAGCACTTTAAAGATAATATAAGAAAAGAATATTACCCTTATGACAACCCACTATTAAAGTTACTTGAAAAAGTCAAGGCGCAAAATCATTCAAGTTAGTGAAATAAAGGATTTTGTAAGCTGCATAAAGTATAATTAGTCGGCAACGGCAGCTCCTGGCACAAAGCAGTTTACGGTAACGGCCAGTGGCCGCTATGAGCTGTGAGTTCAACTGATAAAGGTATTTCTCAAACCTCAGTGTATTAATCAACGGGGGGCAGGTCAGACTGGCTATTTTGATGAACTGTAGCTTTCCAGAGCAGGCTGCGACAGTGGCCTTTTATACGTCAGGCATCTCACCTACGGACTCGACTGGACGTTCAGATTGTTCTGTCTATGACGAAAAATTCTGCAGAGGCGCCCAACATTTTCGATTAGTTTTATGGAAATCAAATTCACTAAATGGTACTGTTTCTGTATTTTTATAATAGGGAATATGATGAAAAAATCAAATAAGACACTTATAACAATCATGGCATTAGCCTTTTTAAGTTCCTGTGCTCAAAAACAAAAGCCTTACACGTTATATAAAGATGCAACTGGAGACACTGCAAAAATACGAGTAATTGGATTTACAGACGATACAACTATACATCAAATATTGTCCTGCACAGAGTCATCTGATTTGGGGTACCTTAGAGATAAACATTATGAAGAACGAAACCCACCAAGAGTAGTTGATAAAGGATTTAAAAAATCGGTTCCAACACCGGAAAACATGCCGTTAGACTATCAAGAACGACTCATTCCTGCTAAAGGGTGGATTGAAGTCAGATCTGCATTATTCGCAAGCGATGGTGGCTTGTGTACTTTAGGCACCCATTGGTTTAAGCCTGAAAAAGGCGCGCTTTACGAAGTCCGAAATCGTCTAAATAAAGCCGGCAATATTTGTTCAATGAAATTAGTGCAGATAAATCAGAATAATGGACATGCCGAAAAGGTAGAGACGCATGAAAGATTAGCTGAGTTTTTGCCCTGTCAAACAATTGAAAAATAAACTTCGTTAATTTTATATTAAGCCGCTACGGCGGCTTTCCACTGAACATGCATGTGATAATTACAGTTCCTTATGTTGATCTATTGAATGTAAACTCTTCTCCAACTCCTGGCCATTCTGTTTCTTGGTGTAGGGAAAAAGATATCCTTCGATGGCGATTTTTATGCTGTTGATGGAATGAAATTCAGCAAAAGTTATTATGAGAAACTATGGTCACAAGGCAGACCTGCTCCATTCATTCAAGCAAGAGAAGTTTTAAATGGTAATCCAAAAATTGAGCCAGACCCTAGAGGTGCACCTGGCTACTTTAGATATGAAGGTGCGGGACTTGAAATGATCTATAACCCGAAAACCGGACAGGTTGGTCATATTCAACCAGTTAAGACTAAATAAGGGGGGCTGGATGGACATTTGGCCTGATTTTCAACAGGATCTGGAGAGATATCGAGATGCTGTTTTATCGATAAAACGTAGCATTCGATTGTATGAAGAGTGTATTGAATCGTTAATTCATCAGATCGGGAGTATAGATTTTGATAGTGCGCAATCTCTATTTGATGAGCTTTTTGGTATGCAATCTGAACTTGCCACTATGTTATACAAATATGAATATGAGCCAGAAAAAAGAATTAGAGATTTAATATATCATCTAGACCGGGATGATTTTTACTCAAGAAAGTATTGGCATAAAAAATTTAGTGCTGGCTTAGCATGGCCTGAATAACCGTAAGTAGTAATCCCGCCCTATCCGGGCGGGTAGTTTTTTGCAAACTCAAAGTTTATCCAGTTCCATCCGGGCATGCAGGGGCTGGCGGGCAGCGACCTGAAAGCCGCGCTGGCAGGCGCCGCCGCGCCGTATGTCGCGGAGATTATCGGTCACTACAGTAATCTGGATGATGCGGGCAAGGTCGCCGCGCATGCGGTGGTCAACGCCGCCCTTGCCGCCGCGCAGAACCAGAGCGCCCTCGCCGGTGCCGCTGGCGCAGCCACGGCGGAAATCGTCGGCCTCATCGCCACACAGATGTACGGTAAACCGGCCAGCGAACTGGACGAAACGCAGAAGCAGACCGTCTCGACGCTGGCAACGCTGCCGGCAGGACTGGCGGGTACCGTGGGCTGGAATGCTGCCGGTGGTGCGTTTGGAAACTGGCTGGATGGGAAAGATCCATTATCTGGTGCTGCGATGAGTGGTGGTACATCGGCAATAGGTTATGGTGTAGGAAAGGTTATTCAAGGACCACTTGAGAAAGTAATTGATCCTAACTGGAAAAACTGGGAATGGACTGATGTTGGTATGGGGATCAGCAAGCCTCTGCCACTAAACCCAACGTCTGGAATTGCTGGAAATATAGGATCTTCAATTGGTTCCGAAGGAGCAGGAGCTATAATTCAGGATCAGATAAAAAACCAACAAGAGAAGAAAAAATGAAGTATCAATCTTTCCTTCAGCGTTTTTTAATGACTGTGCTGATATGGTTTTTCGCTATATTTATCATGGCAGTAGCAATATTTTTCTCCATCAGAGTATTTGCATATTATTGGATCGGCGGTGATTTTTTATTCTCTTATGTTGATATTGTGAGAGCGTTAAAAATAGCTGTGTATTGCTCTCTGCTATGTAGCTTAGTGAGCTGGATCTTATATCGAAGTAATAAAAAAAATATTAGGCCAGGCTTTGTGCCATAGTTATCTCAGAAAAAATCCGATCTAATACTTATATAACAATGAGTTATCTGCTTAACATGTTTTTTACATCATTGACCGGCAAACCCCGTATTCGCGGGTCAGGGAATCGTATCCCTTCCAGATGACAGAGTCGACGGTGAGCGAAAAACTGCCGTTCAGGCTCGTATTGAGCCTGAAGTTATCTATGTAGTCGTGGTTTATCAGACAGATCGGCCAGCCGGGCAGTCTGATACAACCCAAGCTAGATCCAGATATCGTTTTCAGCGGTTCGTTCCCCACCTTCGTGTCCAGTATTCAGGACACCACAGGGTTCTATCATCATCATTTTTACCGTCATTTGGGCTGACGTTTTATGTTCTACACCTTTTGGTACAACGTAGATTTCTCCCGGATTAACGAGGACGTGGCCGTCGCGAAAATCGATACGCAATACCCCCTCTACTACAATAAAGGCCTCATCGGTTTCAGGATGTGAGTGCCATATAAAGTCGCCCGCTATTTTCACGATTTTGAACTGATAATCGTTCATCTGCGCAATGACTTTTGGCTGCCAATGGGTTTCGAAAAGAGAGAATTTTTGTTCTAGATTTACCGGTAACGACATGATGACATTCCTTAATGTTCAAGAAACGTCGAGGATAAATAAAGTCGCTGTGATGGTCTTGAACGATCGTGCAACTCAGGCACTGTGGGGGTGAATGAAGGTTTGCCAACGGCCCGGAGAAATACCGTATGCCTTTATAAACTGCCGTGTCATATGACTTTGATCTGAGAACCCTGCCTCTAAAGCAGATTCTGCAAGTGACAGACCTGTCTGAATCAGATGTCTGCAGTATGCGAGACGGCGCATTGTTACATAGCGATAAGGACTCGTGCCAAAAAGTGCCCGAAAATCCCGACTCAGGCTCCAGCGATCTTTACCACAGACGGTGGATAAGGTTTCCAGCGTAATGTTCTGGCTGAATTCAGATTGTATATATTCTCGCGCGCGCTCTGCAGACTGATAATCCACAAGGCAGCGACGAAAGCGTTGCCCTCCTACGACGGCCAAAGTCTGGGCAAGATCATAAAGTGCGTCCTCCTCTTCAAGGACATCAATAGAATCTTCTGACGCTTTTAACAGCGGTCCGGTGGCGGCAAAAAGCCGAGGATCCGCTGATATGCCACCTGGAATAAAGGGTAATGGTTTTCCGCCCAAAATTTTCTGAATTAACGCAGGTTCGATATATAGCATCCGGTACTGAAACCCTTCTGTCGTTCCTGCCTCTCCATCATGAATTTCATCCGGATGCAGGACTATTGTCCCCCCTGGTAAGCTGTGTTGTTTACTGTCTCGGTAACGAAAGCTTTGCACTCCTGACAGTGTCCTGCCGATCGCATAAGTATCATGACGATGGGGTTCATAACCATACCCACTGAAGTAGGCCTCCAGGCGTTCAATTTTTCCCGGCGTGTGTGCAACTCTGACCCAGTCTTTATTCGATTGTAAAGCCGACATGTGCGACACCTGTTTCCAGTTAACGATGAATTCCTACCATAACCTTACTGGGTGCGATTTTAAAAGGAGTAGATAAAAGCACTTTAGTCTCACGTTCAGGTTCTTTCTGCCTGCTGCCTCAAAAACTGCCAGCAACTTTGTTCAATCAGGGACTATAAGTAGTAAAAAAGCGTAACCCTGCACATATGTCCGCTTTTGGCTGTGAGTTCTTCGTTTCATAGCAACGTCCCCCCTTGATTGAGGATAGCGTTGTGAGCTCACAGCAGAAGCAGACCTTAATGTTTCTCATCCATAGACTTAGTTTGTAATCGTTTAAATTACTTTAACAGAAGCCGTATTCCCAGAAAGGCCATGACTCCCCCGCTTAATCTATCTATGAGCTTACGGTATTTAATGTAAGCCTGACGTGGCCCATCAGTGGATAATAAGTATGCAACGATGGCATACCAGAGCACATCAATAACGAATGCCATTATGGGCAGGATGATGTACATAACAGGCTGAATGTTTTTGCTAAGCGCTGCGGAAAAAATACTGGCAAATATCAGGGCGGTATGGGGATTACTGATTTGCGTGAACACACCAGTTAGAAAAGCTTTTGAGGATCTGACTTCCTCAGTAACGGCCAAGTCGATAAACCTGTTTGAAGGGCGCCGAAAAATCTTTAACGCAAGCCATAATAGATAACAACCACCGGCAATCTTCAGGCCTGTGTAAAGTGATGGAACCAATGTCAGCAGGGTGTGAAGCCCCGCTAACGCAATGACAGCAAAGATAAGTGCACCAAAACCCATACCTACCGCCACAGATAATGCCGCCCGTCTTGAACTGGACATGGCCGTGCGAGCAACGAGAAGGAAGCTGACTCCCGGGCTCATCGCACCAAAAAGAATAGCAACGCCAATAGCAGAAAGCGCAATCAAATCATTTGTCATTTATGTTCTCCACAATACTAAACGTCAGTCAGTTTCGAATCACACACCTTATGAATCGTTCCCAATTGTCACCGTAACACAGTTTCAGCAGCATCCGCTCCTGACGCGCCAGAAGAAAGGATATCCGCGGTGAGAAAAGAAGAAACCTAATCTCGTACAAGCACCAGGGCTGCGGTTATATCAGCTTATTTCAGTGCGTTTTCTCTGAGGCGTAATTATTGTTGATAGCGTAGACAGCGCATTTAGGTGCCCCTCTCCGTTGTTCCTTTGTACAGAGACTAAGCGCCGTTGCAGCAGCTTCCTGACTGTTTCTGGCCCAGTATGCAGCGCCCCAGTCTCCGTCCGGATCGGTAGCAAATGCTTTTTCATATCGCTGCGTTGATTCATACTCGGAAAAAGCTTTTTTTCCGGCAGCATTCAGGGCTGGCGGTTCAATGAGATTTACGACGGGAAGCTTGATTATCTCCTGGAAAGGCTGATGATTCTGCTCAAGAAAAGCGGCAACGGTATTCCACCAGAAACTCTCAGGCGCTGAATCCATAAAGACATGGCCATCCTTCCCGTAAGAAGGCATGACGATGAACTGAGCGGGGTTTTTACTCTGCTGATACGCATTAAACATTTCTCTGCCCATATCCGGGGGAAACGACTTATCATTTTTTGCATAAAGCCACAGCGAAGGAAGCTTTGCTGTTTTTCCGTATTGTTCATACGTTTTCATTAGCCCTGTCTTATCACAGAGGGATTTTCCGTCGATAGCCCCTCTGCCGCCATCAAAATTGATAACCGCCTTGACGCCTGGCGGATTCGTTGCGCCTGTTGCGATAGCAGCAAATCCACCGGCGGACATACCAACCAGCATCGCGTTATCAGCGGAAGCCCATGAGTTCCGGCGCACAGCCTCAAGCGCCGCAACCATATTTTGGACGTCCTGTTCTCCGGCCTGAAGATGAAAGGGCTGGATGCATGAGTGTCCTGTATATTCTGCAGCACCACTGGACTGACCATATCCCTCTCGCAGGACAACCACCGCAGCATACCCGTGGCGTGCAAACGCGATTGCTGTTGAAGAATATCTGTTTGGGTTAAGCGTCCAGCGGTCAAACTCGGCCGTACCGGTAGTTCCATTGGTGATTAACACGACCGGCAAAGGCTTCTTGCTAACCGGCCGTGTGACGAAAGCATCAAGTATCGCAGGCTGGCCATTATTTAAAGTGACAGACAGCGTCAGTGGTTCCCTGATCAGCTCGCTTATCTGTTGGTATTCGGCCGTGTCAGTTAAAGATTCTGCGTGCCCCGGTAAACTTATAATGAAGACTGTCAATGACAAAAAGAAAGATGCCGAATGGGTTATAAAACGATTGAACATCAGAAGGTATCCTTAATTAGCCTGGAGATATACCGCCTTGCAGTTGCGTACTGGCAGGTAAAAACGCTAACTCTGACAGCCCCCCTGTATTAATGACTTAAGATTCTTAATCCGCCAAGTGAGATGAAGAACATTAACGTAAGCAAATTTCAGAACAAAGCTGACCTGTCTCTTTTTGTGTGTTTTTTTTATATTTCCCCAGATCTGAGTTTTCATGCCGGCTTTTTTGTATTTATCACCCATTAGCTCCACTTACCCTGTGACCTTCCCCCGGAAAACAGTACCAGTCTAAACTGCACTGTCCTTACGTTACACGAATAAATGAAATAGGTGGGATAAACGCCGTGGATGAGCCAATGCTTACAGAAGCCCACATGTGAATGTGGGCTTCTGGTATTACTGTTCTTCGCCTTCCTTACCGTAGTAAAGTTTACCGAGTTTGATGAGCGGCCTGCCCTGCGATTTACGGTGCATATTGGTATCACGCAATGAATAGACGCAACCACAATACTCCTGCTGATAAAACTGCTCGCGCTTGCTGATCTCAATCATGCGCGATGAGCCGCCCTGCTTACGCCAGTTGTAATCCCAGTACGCCATTCCCGGATAATGTGCGGCAGCGCGTTGTCCACAATCGTTAATCTGCTGCATATTCTTCCAGCGGGAAATTCCGAGTGAACTGCTGATCACGCTGAACCCATGTTCCGCGGCATACAGCGCTGTACGTTCGAAGCGCATATCAAAGCACATAGTGCACCGAACACCGCGCTCAGGCTCCCACTCCATCCCTTTCGCACGTTCGAACCAGTTGTCGGTGTCATAATCCGCATCGACAAAAGGAACACCGTTTTTTTCGGCAAAACGGATATTCTCTTCCTTACGGATGAGGTACTCCTTTTGCGGATGAATATTGGGGTTATAAAAGAAAATCGTGTAATCAATGCCCGAGGCCTGAATCGCCTCCATGACTTCCCCCGAACAGGGCGCACAGCACGAGTGCAGCAGTAGCTTGTCTGCGCCGTTCGGCAGCGTCAGTTGCGGGCGTTTAAAATCAGCGTTCTTCATAAATGGATTCTTTGGCAATAGTGAAACTTTCAGGAATTTTAGCATTCACATCGGCGATAACGAAATTAAGAAGTCACTGTTGTCGTTGGACAAATGAGACATAACATGCTCTGCTAAGATCGAGGTTAAAACATGGGTGACCAGGAGGATAAAAATTGCTGATTTACAACGTATTCGGACGGCATGTTGGCGTCAAAAGGGTTGAGAATCACTGGCAGGTATTTCGTGCCGATATGACGGAAAGAAAGTTCTCCCGTCTGTACGATATCATCATTCCAGATGAGCTGACAGAAGCCGAGATCGCGGGATGGCTGGGCGATATTTTCCATGAGGCGGCCAGCACACGTCACCCCGATGTTACGCGCATCGAATAACCCACTTTGGGGCCGCCTGAACAGCTTTGAGCGAGGAACAGAAATTCATTGGACTGTGGACTGCCCCCACCAGAGTGTCTATATAAACCGTCGCAATTTAGTATGCCGCCTGCTCAGTATCGTATAAATGGGGAAAATACCTTCTTCACGGCAACCTTACCGCGGGTTAACGGTGACCGGGCGTAATATATCCTGCAGGCTGCCACTTCCTTTCAGTGACTAACCATGCCGTTAACCTGCACATGCGGAAAAGAAAAATACCCCCGATGAACACTTACATCAGCCCATTATCAGCCCATTGAAAATTATCGCCCCGCGCGAAGCGACTGAGGCGGAATGCCATACCCACGAATAAACACCTCGCGCATATGCCGTCTGTCGCGAAAACCGGACTCGCGGGCAATAGCATCCAGCGACAGTCGGCTTTGCTCTATCATTAAACGTGCGGCTTCAAGCCGAAGCCCTTCGATTGCTTTTGCCGGCGACTTGCCCGTTTCCTGACGAAAAAGACGGCTAAGCTGGCGGGCGCTCACATGAACCGCATCGGCCAGTATTTCCACCGTCAGCGTTTTGTGCAGATTATTACGCGCATATTCCAGCGCGGTTTGCAGACGATCTGAGCGGGGCGCCAGGGAAAGCATTTCTGAATGCTGGGTCTGACCACCAGAACGGCGCTGATTCATCACCAAACGATGCGCCACAATACGGGCAATGTCTGCGCCGAGATCTTTCTCCACCATCCCGAGTGCCATATCCAGCCCGGCGGTCATGCCTGCCGACGTCCAGATGGTGCCATCGATAATAAAAATACGGTCATCTTCAAGCTGAATCGTGGGATGCTGCGAGGCCAGACTGTGTGCGTGCGCCCAGTGCGTAGTGGCGCTTTTTTGCTCCAGTAGCCCGGCCTGGGCCAGCACAAATGCCCCGGTGCAGATCCCGGCAATCCGCCGCGCCTGGCGGGCGGTGGTTTGCAGAAAGTGAATCACGCCAGGACTGGCAGGTTCGTCCATTGGTGATAATACGCCTGCCACCAGCCAGGTATCCACCTGCGTTTCCTCGCTCAATTTTACGGAGTCCACGCCAATACCTGAAGAAGAGCGTACGGTTCCGCCATGTTCGGAATAGACCACGGACTGGTAAAACGGGCGATCGGCCACCAGGTTAGCAAACTCAAATACCGTCAGCGTAGACAGCGCCAGCATCTGGAAATGGTCGGCAATGATGAATCCCACACGGTGCATCGTAACTCCTTTATGGCTGGCGAACCGCCTGATATTGCGCAGAGCGAGCCCGTAAACGCTCAGAAGCCCACAGACTGGCCAATGCCAGCAGCAGGAACAGCACTGAGCTTATCATTACTCCGTAAAAGCCCGACAGCGGATAAAGCCAGGATGCCACCGCCGATCCACAACCAATGCCGCAGAACATAAAGGCGCTGGTTAATGCCAGCGAAATGCCACGCGTCTCCGCTGTCGAGATCTCCACGATACGTCGCTGTTGCGTGGGCCATAACAGATCCGTGGAGAAGGCCCAGACCACCAGCAGGAGATACAGCAATGACAGCTGAGCCGGTAACAGCATGATCAGCAGCATAACCGCAACCAGTAAGCTCAGACCGGCGACCAGTAAGTGCTCTGCACTGTAGCGCCGGGCGGCCCGAGTAACAAAAAGATTCCCCACAATACCCGCGACGCCGATAACAGCCAGAGCTATCGATACGGAAGAGATATCGCCCTGCCAACGGTCGCGGATCATTGGAGAGATAAAGGCATACATGTCGTATACGCCGGAGGTAATAAAAAACACCACCAGAAAGGCGGCCAGCGATTTCCCTTCCATCAGCACCTGGCCGACCTGCCGTAAATGAATATCAACGCCTTTGACCACATTCGGCACCAGAAGCCACACTCTCGCCGCCGTCAGCAAGCTGAGCAGCGCGACAAGCGCGAACAGCACGCGTGGTCCCCCGACACTGGCTACCCATGTCGCCAGCGGAATGCCAACCATACTGGCCATCGACACCCCCAGCAGGATGGTGGCAATGGCGCTGCCACGCTCTTGCGGGGCGACCAGCTCAGCGCCAAGAGCAACCAGCACGGGGCCTATCAGCGATGCCCCCAGCCCCATCACAATCCGGGAAACCACCAGTACTCTGTAGTCCGGAGCAATGGCAAAAATCAGGGCGCCCAGCCCAAATACCAACATGCCGGCCAGCACCTGTGTCCTGCGCATCAGCTTGCCGAACAGGACCTGTGCCAGCGGAGCGCCCAGCGCAAATGTCAGACCGAAAATAGAGAGCAGACGAGCGCTTTGCCCGTCGCTGATCCCCCACTCCTGAGAAATTGCGGCCAGGCTGCCCGCCACGGCAAGTGAACCGGTCGCCTGAATAAAATACGCCAGGCTCAGCGCCCATAGCGCGCGCCTTTGCGATGTGGACAGGTGATTTTGCATGATAAACTCCAGGGATGGGGCAGTGACCTGCCCCAGGGTCGGTCAGGCAACCGGGATAGGGTTATCCATCATTGACTGATTAAACGCGTTCACCATCTCGTGTTCATTAGCCCCCGGATTCGCACGTGCGGGGAGCACGCTATCGACAATCGCTTCAATGGAATCTGTCGCCAGTTTGTCAAAGGTCTGCTGGATAAAATCGGCAACCGGCATCGCACGGGAATCACCGCTTTTGTAGATCAAATCGGTATCGACCCATGGCGGTGAAATTTCAATAACCGTCACCCCTGCATCGCGCAGTAAAAAACGCTGAGACAGAGTGTAAGAGTGAATCGCCGCTTTGGTTGCGGAGTAAAGTGCATTGGTCGCCAGCGGTAAAAAGGCCAGAATCGAACTGTTATTGATCAAGACCGCATCCGCTTGCTGTTTCAGATGTTCAACAAATGCTGAACTCACCCGAACCGTGCCCAACAGGTTGGTATCCAATAAGGTGGTGGCCATGTTGTCATCCAGTTCAGCAGAGGCATTATCGAATGGCATAATGCCGGCGTTATTGATACCACATTAAGTGCCGGATAGCGCGAGAGCACCTCTTGCGCCGCCGATTTAATACTTGAGGCACGGGTTACATCCAGCACCACGGAGTCCATCCCGGGATTCGCCGCGGTAACCGTGTCCAGAAGCGCTTTACGACGACCCGAAATGATCACCTGATTACCCAGTTGATGAAATTTTTCTGCCATCGCGCGACCAATACCCGACGTGCCGCCAGTGATAAAAATAGTATTGCCTGTCAGTTTCATACGGTTATTCCTGTTGGCTAAATGCCCTGTTAGCGAGTAAGGCCGACGCGATAACGTTCGGCGGGTACATGACTGGAAAGGTGTGGAATCATGGCCTGGCGACGGCTTTCCATCGCCAGCCAGTAAGCGTCGTTATGCAATGACGGGATAGTGACCAGTTCCCGGTTAAGAAAACCCGCCAAAGCGGCATCTACCAGGTCATCAGCGCTCATCACTATCGACTTATCAAGTTGTTCAAGAGGCAAACCGCCGTTATCCCAGAACGGCGTTGCCGTAGCACCCGGCAGCACGGCCTGGATGTGGATGCCCTTGTCGGCGAGTTCATGATGCAGTGACTGACTGAATGCCAGCACAAAGGCTTTTGTGCCGCCGTACACGCCGTTCAGCAGTTCCGGCGCGAGGCTGACAATCGATGAAATATTGATGATGGCGCCCGCACCCCGCTCGACAAAACCCGGAACCACGCTATAAGTCAGACGCGTCAGGGCGACGACATTGAGATTAATCATCGCCTGCATCTGATCGACATCGCTCGTTAACAGGGGCGTATGTGTTCCGACGCCAGCATTATTCACCAGCAGCGTAATGCTGGCGTCATCGCGCAGTCTTCGCTCCACGGCGGCCAACTGTTGGGCATCACCAAGATCGGTTGCAAGGACTTCCACATTGCGGGCGGTGTCAGCCGTAATGTGGCTGGCCATCTGATTCAGGCGGTGATGATTGCGGGCAATAATAATCAGATCATATCCAATGCGCGCCAGTCGGCTGGCGTAAATCGCACCGATACCGGTGGATGCACCCGTTATCACTGCGGTGCCTTTGGCAGATTGTGTTGCGAGACTCATTGCAGACTCCTTTCGGTCACCATTGATTCGATGCGAGAATCATAAGTGAGAAAGAAGTGTCTTAAATGACGATTATGGTAGTTATTTGGGACATCTCAATGACGGTGAAGAGTGGAAGCAGATATCGAGTACGCCACGCTTCTGCCATCAATGAGCCTGTACGTAGATTTGTGTAATTGCCCGTTTGACGATATGAGTTCATTACGGACTTAACTCATGAGCCCGCGGCTGCGGTTACGCCCTCTTCCTTTTATGCCCGACTCATTGCTTCTCAAACGGTCATAAAGTGGTCATATAATCTTTTCAGACGCTAGCTCTGGAGCACGAGAGACGCCTTTATTAACATACTGAAGAGCCGAAAATGAGCATACCATCCAATGCATACGGGCTAATCAACACGCTGGAAAATACGGCGCAGTTTCTCAATCAACACGCTCTCTCCTGGATGATAATCGGAGGGGCGGCGATGGTGCTTTACGGCCTTGAAGATGGCCCGGTTGCAGATATCGATATTGTTCTGTCATCAAGCTCAGCAGCCTTTCTGAGCAAGCAATTTTCATGGCCAAATTTTGCAAATACGCAGTTCCCGAGATTTCGTTCTGAATATCTGCTGAAACCAAATTTTGGCCCTGTGCCTGTTGAAATTCTCGGTGGTTTCCGTGTATCAACAATGGACGAATGGGTTGAAGTACCCGTCGGCGAAACACAGATGTTTTTCATCAGATCACAAACGTTATTTCTACCGACACGAAAAAAACTGGCCTCGATTTTCCTGTTGTGTGGCCGTGAGAAAGATCGCCGACGTATGGCGCTTCTCAACGGCAACTAAGCGGTTATCACTGCAGAAAGCGCAGTAATAAACAGGATCCAGGGGGACGAACCGGCTATAAAAACCAGAGCCCCGCTTGCTATTTAAGCAAGAGACAAGGCAATCCGGGAAGCGTGACTGATACCAGGAGTAATATCAAATCGCGATGATGACTTATATGCTTTCTCAATATGCCGATCTACCTTTATCCCAAAAAACGCTCGCTGGCTGGCTCGAAAAATGGATTTATGAGCAGGAGCGACGATGTACAGATGAAGCCTTTTCAGCACAATTTCCATGGCAGGAAACGGGTTTACCCCAGCATGACTTTTTACAGCGAAAACTACGCATTGCTGGTCGACATTTTCTCACCGGCCCCCGTTATCACGGAGGCGATATCAACAGACCCTTCATTGATATCGTGGCCTCAGATTCCGACATTAATCCTTTAGTCCTTCAGGCTGTCAGCCAGGAATGGGCGCAGCTAAAACCTGAGTACATCCGTATTCTCACTCCGTTCCACTCTAACGTTCAGGGTATAACAGATCAGCTCATATATGCATCGCGCCTGTCCTGCGCAGCAGAGTATCAGGATGACGCATTAACTCTGAGACCCGCGGTATACGCCGATTTTGAATGGTGCCGACAGGCTCTGGTTGAAGCCTATCAGCATACGTGGCGTTCTGTTCCTGCCTTAACCAGCCGCAATCTGAACTATGCTGATGATGAAGATCTCATAGATAATATTTCACAAGGCGAGGTGTACATTATTTATGAACATGCGAATCGTGCTGGACTGATAATTTGTGAAAAGGGGGAAATCGCGTTTTTACCGGGTTGCAAAATTTCAGAAGAAATTATTCTCCCGGACTTTCGGGGGCGCTCACTGGCCTCCCGGGCACAACGCTTGCTGTTTAACTGTCTTTCCCCTACCCGCCGGGAAGATTCTCTGCTTATGGGAACGATTATTCCGGACAATTTACCCTCCATAAAAACAGCGGAAAGAGCCGGGCGAAGCGGTATTCTCCGCTACCAGTTTTTGCCTGTCATTGACCGCTAATCGCAACCGCCCTGCGCATTTTCCCATAACCGAACTGGCGAAACCGGGACTCACGCCAATGTCGGGGTTGCGGGCATGCGTGTTCATCAGAGGGCGGATATTTTAGTTCACAGTGCCTGCTGACATCCCTTTTCAGCCTTATGCCTTAAATAAAAGCGGATATAGGTTAAGTACTCCTCATTCATGGGTGAGGGCAATTGGTCAGGCGGGTAAAACTCTATGGCAAGACCTTCTGTGGGATCGTTGAGTATTTCTCCTGACCAGATTTCAGCAGAATATAATGCGGTGATAACATTGATCTCGTCTGTATTGGGAAGAGTAAACGTGTATTCTGCACCCGAGAAAACTTTTAAGAAATCAAGATGCTTAATATCCAAATTAGTTTCTTCTTTTACTTCCCGGATCGCGGTTTCCTCTAAAGATTCGCCAGGCTCCAGCAGTCCGCCGGGTAATCCCCATGTGGTGTCCTTGCGTTGTTGAAGCAATATATATCCATCATCCCGAACAAGAATGACATTGGCACCAGCCAGCAATAGCATTCTGTGGCCAATAATGCTGCGAATTTCTGAAACGTAGCTCAAGGAGCCTCCTTCTTCAGACAGATCTTCAAAAACTAACGGTTATTACTCTATACACTCATCTGACGGCCCGGTTTTGAGTGCGTCCAGCCTGGTTTGCCCCAGTCTTGCGCATTTCGTAATCGAATGCCACTGGCGTGAAACGATGTCAGCCATATACTTTTAAGCGGCGCAAGCCTCTCCATTACACGCAGGGAGATATTCCTGACGGCAAGTTCTGCTGGAAGATCGGACATTATTCTTAAGCTGGCAGGGATAACGTCTGTTCGACATACCCACATACCAACCTCGCCGGTAGGTTCAAAGCCATCAATGGGCAGTTCATATCTGTAAATTTTGCCGCTGATAAAGCGTGAAAACCATGCCTGCTCTATGCAGGCAATGGCAGTAGCATGAGACTCATCGCCCATCCATTTTTCAACGTCCTCTCCGGTCGTCTCAGGCAATGGCCAGAACACGATACGTGGGCACTCGCGAGGGAAAAGGTAAAGAAGTTCGTGTGCTTCGTCCGTAGCCCATATAAGTGACCCGTTAAGCCACTCCTGTCCTGCAGGCCTCTCAACATGCACCCGTAATGGACGAGGTTTGAAGATAGTGATATCAGGACTATCGCTGAAATGGAAAAGACGCACTGCAGGCTCCACTCAAAATGTATCTAACGATCCGCTTCCATCATTCTGAATAAGAAACGTTTCCTTCAGATGACCCAGCAGGCATTAGACTTTTTTTCCAGACAGGCACTGTGAGTCCGCCCTGACCCTGAGTGGACAGAAAGTAAGGGCGCTAAGTCTGCGGTGAGCGATGAGCCGTCACTCTTGCGTGTGGAACAGGCCCATGGTGGTGAAACTCATAAAAATCATGTAGTCATCAACGGGGGACAGCTCAGGATACTGACCTGTATCCTGATTATCGTGGATGATTAAGGTCGGATGGAACTGTCAGCGGTTTTCACAGGCCAGCGAATCTCACCGACGCCGTTCACTTTTGGCAACGCAAATAAGAACCCCTGGAAGCGCTTAATGCCCGCAGCCTCAAGCCAGCACCACTCCTCTATCTGCTCAATGCCTTCAGCAACCACGGTAATCTCGAGCTCACGGCAGCAGTTGATTATCGATCTCACCACCGCCTGTTTAGGCCCGCTCTTATGGATATCGGTAATAATCTCACGGTCGATTTTGACTTTATCTGGCTGAATTTTTGTTAACAACGACAGCCCGGCATATCCCGCGCCGAAGTCATCAATGGCCAGCCCCATTCCTGAGACGCGCAGTTTTTTGATAGCACTGCTGAACTGGCTAAAACCGGAGATCATTTCATCTTCCGTCACTTCGACAGTAACCTGCTCCGGCACCAGCCCCTGTTTTTTTATTTCCTGTAACAGAAATTCGATGGCATCAGGAATAACGACCAACGACATCGGAAGAATATTAATCGATATTTTATGGTCGCCGATATTAATGGCTTTAGCCTGGGCAAAAGCAACCGACTTAGCTTTAAGATCAATTTCATAGCGTTGATCCTGCGGAATCGATGCAAAAAAACTGGCGGGACTGCCGCCATCTTTATCCCGAATAAGCGCTTCCAGCGAGGTGATATTTCCGCTCAGGGGTTCAATAATGGGCTGGAAAGCAAACTGGCAGCAGTAATGGGCAGCAACCGGTTCTTCTGGTACGTGAAATGAATGTTTACGCGGGTGTACTGACCACTTTTCAGGCCATAAAAAGGGTGACGGCGAGCAATCTCTTTTTTGGCTGATAAAAGTATGGATAAATTTGTAGGCGCGCTCTTCCGCGGAAAGATAACTTTTCAAATGGCTAAGCTGATGGATCTTTTCCAGAACGTCACCAATGTGCTGCTTGTTCAGGTCAAAAAACATCATCCCCACGTTCTCAAAGCGCCTGCGCGGTGCATAATCGCGCATTAACTCCACTATCTGATAGTGGCGTTGGTCATGCTTAATCTTGTTGAATAGCTGCTCAAGCACGCACTCATCACCCTCAAGTACCTGAAGGTAAAAGTTATCTTTTAAAAGAAGTATGCCCGTAACCCCACATGCTGCGTTCTCGATATTCGCTTTTTCCACCAGCAATATGAGATCAGCGTCTTGTATAAAATGCTTTTGACTTCTGTAAATCAGAGTTGTCAGCATAATCCCATCCAGATTTTGTCAGGCGAATAGCACTATGTAACACAGTCTCACTTTTAAACCCAGCATATCCGGCATATTTAACCACACAGGATATGCCTGGCTGAAGTTAACCGACTAAAATGTCCAGGTGACCGCGACGGTTACCGAGCCCTCACTACGCCGTGAAACAATCGGGCTTTCATTCGCATGCTCGCCAGACCAGGTATAGCCAGCGCTCAGTAGCGAACCCCAGTGAGCATCGAACTGGTGACTCCAGCTCAGACTGTTGTCTACGCCATAAAATCCGCCCGGCGCAGAATAGCGGCGATAGCCGGAGCGGCGGCTCTGTTGCTGACTAACCCCATACCAGGTATTCATATATCGACTGTCGCCAAACAGGGCCGCAGACTGAAAAGCGACCGTATCCTGGCTGTCCTGGAAGGGAATCAACGTCACGGATGTCTGATAGTTTACTCCCTGACTGTCCGTCAGAGGCAGTGTTGCTTTGCCTTCAAAACTGAGCCAGGGAACGACTTGCCAGCCGATGGCAAGGCCGGTATTAAGAGTGGCATCAATGTTGCCCATGCCTTGCAGATTATTTGCCCCCTCGCGCCAGCTGGCATTTTTCTCCCCCCTGCCGAGGTTATAACCCAACGTATGCTCGAAGTACCAACCGCTGGCGTTTTGCAGGTCATATCCTGCTCCTTTTTGTGCATCAATAAAAAATGCGCCTTTGCGTCCCTGTAGCACAGGAACCACCTGCCATACCTGCTTGTCAGAGCCTGAGTAACGGGGGACATATTGTCCGGCCACCCCGAGAGTTAATGAATCGGAAGACGCGCCATCATCAGCCTGGACGCCGAATGCAGCGACAGTGAGAAGCGCAACGGACATATACAGGACTTTTTTTATCGCTATCATACTGTTTCTCCACACAGACTCTGGCTTCTCCTGATACAGGAATCGCCACCCAATGTGGGTGCAGTATGATTGGGTTAAATCAATGAATAGTCCGGATAGTGTTAAGAAACGGTCAAGGTGAACGGATGTTGTCCAGAAGAGTGTTGATTATTGAAGATGACGCCGATGCAGCAGGCGTGCTCGAAGCCTATTTACGTCGCGAGAATTACGACGTCACCATTACCGGAGACGGCCTGGCCGGGCTGGATATGGCGCAACGGTGGAAACCTGACCTTATCCTGCTGGATGTGATGCTCCCCGGTCTTAACGGCACGGAAGTGCTGGCGAGCCTGCGCCGCAAAAGCGATGTGCCGGTGATCATGGTGACCGCCATGGGCGATACCCCCGATCGCATTGGCGCCCTCAGGTACGGTGCCGATGATTATGTTGTTAAACCTTATCATCCGGGAGAAGTGGTGGCGCGGGTGCAGGCGGTGCTGCGACGCAGCAATAAAAAAGAGACAGAGGAAGAGATACTTCGCTGGCATACCCTGGAGGTGGATGTCGCCGCCATTGTGGCAAGCGTGGTTAACGGCGACGACACGCCGGTGATACTGGATCTTACCCCGACGGAATTCTCTCTTCTGGCAACCCTGCTGCGTTCGCCTGCGCACCCGTTTTCCCGCCAGTATTTACTGGAACACTGTTTGCCGGAAAGCGAAGCCCTTGAACGAGTCGTGGATACCCATATTTATAACCTGCGCAAAAAACTCGAAGCGGTGGGTATCTCCGGCGTACTGGTCAACGTTCGCGGCGTGGGCTACAGGTTCAGACAACCATGATAAAAAACCATCATTCTTCTCTGTGGCGCTGGATTTGCGCGCGTATTCTGGCACTGGCCATCGGCAGCGTGATTGTCATTGCAACCTGTATGTGGCTACGTTATGCCGTCCAGAACTACTGGATAATGGGCAGGATGCCGGCGGCGGTGCGGCAAGAATTTCTGACCCTCAGCCAGAATCCACAGGCCAACCCGGCCCGCTTTCACAACATTGTCGATACCTGGTGGGGCCTGAGTTATTCAACGCCGTCCATCGCCTCAGCAGACTGGGTCACCGTGGCCCTGCTGGTGCTGGTCATGATCCCTTTTATTGTCGTGATGGGGCTAAAACACGCGCGGCCGCTGGCACTGCAGTTCAGCCGTCTTCGTGATGCGGCAAAGGATGTCGCCAACGGACAATTTGGCCGTCAGGCAGAGCTCATCAAGGATGCGCCGGCTGAAATGGTCAGTTTTGCCACTGACTTTAATACCATGACGAGGCAACTGGCCCGCTATGAAAAAGAGCTGCGCGCCTCGCACGTCGCGATGGCGCATGAACTGCGCTCTCCCCTGACGGCAGCCATTGGCCGTCTGCAGGGAATGCTCGACGGGGTGTTTGATGCCAGCCCGGAGCAACTGGGGATGGTGATGAAACAACTCCAGCACCTCAATCGCCTGACCGATGAACTCCATCTTCTTTCTTTGGCCGATGCGGGTAACCTTGTGCTGGAAGACCAGCCGTTTTGTCTCGACGAGTTGATTGAGGAGCGGGCGGCCTGGATGACGCCCCAGGCCGATGCGCATAATTTTACCATCACCCTTCGCAACCCGCGCGCTTGCCCCTTCAGTGGCGATGCCTTCCGTATGGGGCAAGTGTTTACAATCCTTATGGAAAATGCGCTACGCTACGGACACGATGGCGGCCATCTTGCGGTGACTATCCACTACGCTAAAGGGCGTTACACCCTCGAATTTAAGGATGACGGACCGGGCGTATCGCCACAGTTTCTGCCGGAAATGTTTAAGCGCTTTAGCCGGGAGGAGCAGTCCCGCGCGCGGCATTCCGGCGGCAGCGGTCTCGGTTTGTCAATCGCTCAGGCTATTTGTCAGGCGCACGGGGGAAGCATTAGCGCCTCATTAGCCGACACCGGAGGCCTGGTGGTACGTATTCTGTTGCCCTGGCGCCCTGCTGATGAGGAAAACAGTCACTCTTGATAATCCCTTGACACAACGTCGAATCTTTCTCGACTTACCGCGCATTTAATAACGCCATCACCTTTATGGAGCGGCGTTATGTCAGACGAATTTTTTCTCTCCCTCCGCCACTGTCTGCATCATATGTACGGCGTGGCGCGCACCCTTCCCTGGCTGCATTTTCTCCCTCTGGCCCTGCTTGCGCTGGCTATTTTCCCACTGACCGGCTGCGGCGATAAACACGAAAATAAGCCAGACCCGGCGCGAAAGGTACGCTACGTTATCGTGGGCGCCGCCCGCTCCCTTCCCACCGAGGAGAGAACCGGCGAGATCCATGCCCACGATGAAACGACCCTCAGCTTTCGTACCGAGGGCCGGATCCTGACGCGTGACGTCGATATTGGCGATCGGGTCAACGCCGGACAACAGCTGGCCACGCTTGAAAATACCACCGGAAAAAATCAGTTCGACAGCGCAACGGCTGACTATGAAGGGGCCAAAGCCTCTGCCCAGGTTGCTACGCTTAACGTCAATCGCATGCAAAAGCTGATACTAACAGGCGCGATAGCCCGCACCCAGCTCGACAGCGCCCGCGCTGACTGGCTTGTCGCCAGCGCGCGCCTAAAAAGCAGCGAGGCCGCGTTGCGTAATGCGCGCGAAAGTCTGAGCTGGACACGCCTGATCTCTCCGCAAGCGGGCGTGATCACCGGCGTCAGCGCCTCTGCCGGGCAGGTTGTCAGCGCGGGCCAGTCGGTGCTCACGCTGGCGACCGGCGAAGCCCGCGACGTGGTGTTTGATATTGCCACGCCCGATGAGATCCCAGCCGGGAATAATGCGAATTTGCGGGTTTCCCTCCTCAGCAACCAGGCGGTCAACGCTTCCGCCGTGCTACGGGATATCACGCCTCAGGCCGATCCTCAGACCCGCACCTGGCGCGTCAGAGCCACCCTGATAAACCCGCCGGAGGCCATGGCACTGGGTGCCAGCGTCACCGTGACGTTGCCATCCACCGCCCCCCACGGGTACGCCCTTCCCGCATCGGCACTGAGTCGGGCCGGCGATAAACCGGCTGTTTTTGTGATCAACGCTGACTCACAGGCGCAGTTGCGCGTGGTGGTGCCAGCATATTACACGGCCTCCTCCGTCTTTATCGCTTCCGGTCTTGGGCCTGGCGATCGGGTCATTACGGCTGGCGTAAGCAAATTACGTTCGGGCGAACCGGTCATTGCCGGGGAGGTCCAGCCATGAAAACGGCAGCGGGAGAGAAATTTAACCTGTCCGCCTGGGCGCTTGAAAATCAGCAGTTGGTCAGTTTCTTGATGCTGCTGGTGATGGCGCTAGGCGTATTTTGCTATGAGCGACTGCCGCGTAATGAGGACCCCGCTTTCACCATTAAAACGGCCGTCGTATCCGCGCAGTGGCCGGGAGCATCCGTGGGGGATACGACCCGTCTGCTGACCGACACGCTTGAAAAAAAACTACAGGAAACGCCCTGGCTGGATTATATCGAAAGTGAAACCCGGGCCGGTCGCAGCGTTATCCATGTCAATCTCCGCGATGATACGCCGCCGCAAAAAGTCGCGGATATCTGGTATCAGATCCGCAAAAAAATGCAGGATATCGCCCCGTCCTTACCAGAAGGGGTTCAGGGCCCCGCCGTGAACGATGAGTTTGACGACACCTACGGTACGATTTACGGCTTTGTTCCCGAGGGTTACACCTTGCGGGAAACGCGGGATCGCGTAGAGACAATACGTCGTGAGCTCATGTCCTTACCGGATATCGGCAAAACTACCCTGCTGGGCGAACAGCAGGAACAGCTGGTCCTCGCCTTTTCTCCGGCTCGTCTGGCGGGGATGGGTCTGGATATTCAGGAGGTCGCCGATGCCCTCAGGGCGCAAAACGCGGTGGTCCCGGCAGGGATTATGCGCACCGGGCAGGAAAATATCGCGCTAAAGGTCAGCGGAGCGCTTACTTGCGAAGAGAGTTTACGGGCCGTCACGCTACATATTAACAATCGCTATATCCCGTTGACTGACATCGCCACCCTCACGCGGGAAACCGCCGAGCCGCCTGCCCCAGCCTGGCGGGTTAACGGAAAACCGGCTATCGGGCTGGCGGTTTCAATGGCGCCGACAGGCAATATGTTGCGTTTCGGCGCCGCGCTGAATGCCCGAATGGCGGCCATCAGCACCGGTCTGCCGCACGGAATAGAGATGGTTAAAATCGCCGATCAGTCAGCGGTGGTCAGTGACGCGGTAAGTGGTTTTATCCGGGTGCTTATCGAGGCCGTTGTTATCGTTCTGGCGGTTTCATTTGTCTCTCTCGGTTTACGGGCAGGACTGGTGGTGGCGGCGGCAATCCCACTGGTGCTGGCCATGACCTTCGCCGGCATGATGCTGGCTGGCATCGGTCTTCAGCGTATCTCGCTCGGCGCGTTGATCATTGCTCTGGGTCTGCTGGTGGATGACGCCATGATAACCGTAGAAACGATGGTCTCCCGACTGGAAGCCGGAGATTCCCGTCGACACGCGGCCACCTGCGCTTTCAAAACGACGGCATTCCCGATGCTCACCGGCACCCTGGTGATGATTGCCGGTTTTATTCCCGTGGGTTTTGCCGCCTCCAGCGCCGGCGAATACTGTTTTTCCCTCTTTGCGGTGGTGCTCATTGCCCTGCTTTGTTCCTGGGTTGTCGCGATCCTGTTTTCTCCGTTGACGGGGACATGGCTGCTGCCGGAAAAAGTCAGACATCACGCGGCAGGACCGGGGCGTATCGCTCGCGGATACGGGGGGCTTTTAACCCTGGCGCTGCGCCACCGGCTGGTCACCGTACTGTTTGCGCTTTCCGCTCTGGGGCTGTCAGTTTATGGAACGACATTTATGCAGGGCGAGTTTTTTCCCGCCTCCGATCGGCCAGAGCTGCTGGTCAGCCTGACACTTCCGGCAAACGCGTCGCAGCCGGAAACGCAAAGAGAGGTAGAAAGGCTTGAAAAAATGCTGACGGGCAACAGCAATATCGATCATTACTCGTCGTACGTCGGATCGGGGGCCATACGTTTTTACCTGCCGATGGATGTGCTGCTGGAGAATGAAAATATCGCCCAGCTGGTTGTGGTGGCCAAAGATCTTGACGCACGGGATCGTCTGCATCAACAGTTGAACCGGATACTGGCGACGCAATTTAGCGACATCATCACGCGTGTCTCACCCCTTGAGCTTGGGCCACCCGTCGGCTGGCCGCTCAAATATCGGGTAAGCGGGCCTGATTATCTGCAGGTCCGGGCGCTAGCGAACCGGCTGACGGAGGTGATTGGCCGCTCGCCATTATCACGCGAAGTTAACCAGACGGCGGGAGAACCGGAGAGAATAATTACCCTTAAAGTGAATCAGACTGCTGCCAGAGCGGCGGGAATATCATCAGAAAGTCTCGCCCGGACGCTGAATACGGTCTGGTCCGGCAGCATTGTCACATCGCTCAGGGATAATGACCGCCTTGTCGATGTGGTGCTCCGGGCCAGGGACAATGAGCGTCTTAGCACCGCCACCCTCTCCTCACTGACGATTCAGGGGAATGACGGTAAAAAAATCCCGCTCAGCGCCGTCGCGACGCCGGTCTGGGGCGTGGATGATCCGGTGATCTGGCGTCGGCAGCGGTTGCCTTTTATCACGGTGCAAACGGATCTTGCCCCGGGGAGCCGGGCCGAAGCGGTATCCGCGGCTCTGCGTCCGGCGGTAGATAAACTCCGTGCGGAGCTGCCTGCGGGTTACAGCATTGAAGAAGGCGGCGCGGTTGCCGAATCCGCTAAGGGAAATAGCTCGGTGTTTACCGTTCTTCCCGTGACGCTTGTCATCATGTTGCTACTGCTGATGCTTCAGCTGCGGCGATATTCCCGGATGTTGCTTGCCCTCCTGATGGCCCCGTTTGGTTTACCGGGGATCGTACTGGCGATGTTGCCCGGCGGAACGCCGATGGGGTTTGTCGCGCTGCTGGGCGTAATCGCCCTGGCGGGGATGATCATTCGTAACGCGGTGATCCTGATTAGCGAGGTGGACAGCAATCTTGCGCAGGGTATGGTTAACGATGAGGCGATTATTGCCGCCGCAAAGCACCGCGCCAGACCCATCTGTCTGACAGCCTGCGCCGCCGTTCTGGGCATGATCCCTATCTCGCATCAGGTATTCTGGGGGCCAATGGCTTATGCGATTATCGGCGGACTGCTGGTTGCGACGCTGGTTACCTTAACGGTATTACCCGCGTCATTTAGCCTGTTGTTACAATGGGCAGGTTACTTCAAAAGCAGGCAAAAAGGTGTTTAACACGGGATACCCGTCTGGCCGTAGCATGCTTGAGCTGATATCCAGACTATCCGTGCCAATAGCAAGCAGGTCCGCCCTTCAGGATTGTCTGCTTGCTGCATGACGATATTAAAGGGTGCATTAAACCCGGTAATATTCCAAAGAACCGGCATTCAGTGGCGATGATTAATCCCTGAGCCGGTCTGTGAGTGAAGATGCCGTTTTACACTAACTTGAACGACGAAAGCGTTTTGATCTCGGGAAAGAATCCAGGCAACGTTGGTTCCGATGAGGGTCAGCTTTGAGCGAGGAGCGGACCTTCTCGCCCTGTACGAATAGAAAGCTACAAGTTGTAGCTCCATCTTCCAGATAGTTACAGGTAAAACGGTATATTCCAGGATTACCTGTACTGAAGTCCGGTTACACAGCTCTTTTTATGTCGGGAACCATCCGGGAGTCTTCTGAATCGCATGCCATAGTTTTTCAGGGATCGCCAATTCATCTGAGCGTTGAGACAGGATAAGTTTGTTTTTTACCTTATCCTCATGGCCTGCCTGCACCAGTTCCATCCAGTTGGGATTCATGACAATCGTCCGACCTAAGGCAACCAGTGACAACCCGGCCTTCAGAGACCGTTGAGCCGCTTGTGACGAAGTAATTTTTCCCGCTGCCAGCAAAGGCAAACGCCCATTAAACTGCTCTACAAACCGCGCCAGGATCGTATCCTTACCCTCACTGCCCTGCGGCCGATCGGTCAGTACGTCGTGGAGTGAGATATGGAGATAGTCAATGAGAGTCTCTTTCTCTAACTGACCAGCCAGAGCCTGGGAGTCATTAATCCGTAATCCTCCGTCTCCTGACTCTTCCGGCGATAACCGGTAACCCAATAAAAAGGGTTTCCCGGCATGAGTTTCAATAACCCGCCGGACTTCCCTAACGACCTCCAGCGGAAAACGCATCCGGTTTGCTAATGAACCACCCCATTCGTCAGTACGCTGGTTAAACCAGGGGGAGAAGAAATTCTGGATAAGAAAACCATGCGCACCGTGCAATTCAACACCATCAAAACCGGCCTCAATTGCGCGGCGAGTGGCTTCGCCGAAGTCATGAATGACACCAGAAATTTCGTCATGACCCAAAGCCCGGCTGGCTTGTTCGCCACGATTAAAAGGGCCAGCCGGAGCGGCCAGGGCGCTGGCGCTGACGAACTCTCCACCAGGGATGAGTTCGGGAACCGCTTTATTACCGGCATGAAACAGTTGCAGGATTGCCAGCGCCCCCCCGCTTTTTGCTGCATCAGCCAGTTTCCTCAGACTCGGGATAAAACGATCATCGTAGGCTGCGAATTCATTGGTGAAACCCACACCGTTTCTCTGAACATGAGCGCATCCCGTTATCACTAATCCCACACCGGTAGCGCGCGCCCGATAATAGTTTACTTCTTCATCTGAAATCGTTTCATCGTCATTAGCGGACCATGTGGTCATCGGTGCCATAACGACGCGGTTACGCATCCTGAGGCCATTTTTAAACGTGAAGGCCTGGGTTAATAAGTCAGTCATTGTACTCTCGATATTTAAAGCATCGGGTGCTTACACCCATTAATCAAAATCAGTGGTATTACTCAGCACCGCAAATTCGCGTATCTCTTTAATACGGGCTTCCAGCGAAGGCATTACAAAACTGATAGCGTCATTTCCTATTAGCAGCTGTCGAGGTGGGTTCTCCATTTCAACCACCTGACAAACCACCTGTGCGAGTTTGGCCGGGTCCCCTTGCTGTTGACCATCTGCGGATGCCAGCAGCTCACGCGCATCGCCATAATCGGCATAGTCCTCAATCTTTTTTTCGCCATAGTGGGCCGAACTATTACTGAGAAACTCGGTGCGGAAAAAACCGGGCTCAATTGCGGTGACATGAATACCAAGCGGCGCAACTTCATCGGCAAGTGCCAGGGTCATACCTTCAACGGCAAATTTCGAAGCTGAGTAAAATGTGGCGTTTGCGACCGCTTTGACACCCGCGATCGAGGACGTATTAATAATGCGTCCGCTACGCTGCTGGCGCATGACTGGTAACACAGCGCGTAGCACATTGGCCGTGCCGAACACGTTGGTGGTAAACTGCAGCTCAATTTGTTCAGCGGTTGCCTCTTCAAAGCGACCCAGCAGGCAGAATCCTGCGTTGTTAACCAGAACATCAATACGCCCGAAACGGCGAATAGCGGCATCAACGGCAACCTTAGCCTGGTGCTCATCGCGAACATCAAGCTCCAGCAGCGCAATATTCTCCGCCGCTACCGTGCTGAATATTTGGCGTAATTTGTCCATATTACGTCCCGTTGCCACCACACGATCTCCCTGCTGCAAAGCGGCATTCACTATACTGGCCCCCATACCGCGGGCAGCCCCGGTTACAAACCAAATACGATTCATCTCAGCTCACCTTGATAAGTTTAAGAACCCGTACTGCAATTCAGGCTGTACGGGTAAAAGGGCATAATTGATTTACATAAAGTACGGCTTGTCGCCATCGGTCCCGGGCTGGTTAACACCGATATTTTCACCAATATGTTGTTCAGGTTTATCAATCATATCGCTGATTAATGCGGCAACGCTTTTGCGGGATACCACCGTGCCTTTGAACGGCTCATTGCGGGTAGTGAGCTCATAATCAACCGTATCTTCATCCGTCAGCCAGGCCGGACGCAGGATGGTGTAATCCAGCCCGGAGGCTTCAATCGCGTCAGCCGCACGGCGGAATGGCCTGAGCGGTTCGCCGATAGTGGCGTTATTCCACTCGCCGAATTTCCCCGGGACTTCATCATAAATACCGAGAGAAAGGACGAAAATCAGGCGTCTTACGCCAGCGGCTTTCATCGCCGCAATCACCGCCTTCGCCTGAAGATCCAAATCTTCCCCGGTCAGGTTGGCGTACACCACATCCTGACCCACCATGGCCTGTTCCAGCGCTGTATGGTTTAACACATCGCCCATGATAATCCGGCTATTGAGCGGGTGTGGTGTGTGGATTTTGACCGGATGACGGGCAAATAATGTCTGTGTGACGCCCGGTTTATCCGCTAATTGGTCGATAACATGGCGGGCAATCTGCCCGCTGGCGCCAAGTACCAGGACTTTTTGAATGATGTTTTTCACGGGGCATTACTCCAGGTGTGCGGCAAAGAACGGAAGCACTTTTGACATCGCTTCACGAACCGCTTCCGGTTTGTCATACAGTTCGTAATGCGAAAAATCGGCTAATGAGACTAACTGGCGGTCACGGGAAACGGCAGCCCGTCCATAGATTTCCAGACCATCACGGTAAGCCCCGAAAGCGCCCACTTTTTCACCGACCACCACCATCACGGGTTGAGTCAGCAACACTTCCGCAAAAGCGAAGGCATCCCAGGCCAGCGTTTTCTGCGCATGTGAGAACACCATTCGCGTTGCCCCACCTGGCTGCTGGCCGCGCGGCGTTTTGTAGTAGTCTGTTGCCTCAAACACGTCACGCTCAGTCAGTCCACTGGCCATTGCTATTTCCGGGCTGGCGGGGAGCAGTTCATTAACCTGAATTTCCCCTCCTCGGGCTTCATTTGTACGCTGTGCCGCCATCGCATTCAGCGCGCCAATAGGGTCGTAATTGCTGAAACCTTCGCGAAAAAGACGGCCGATGTTTACGCCGGTGATGCTCACCACGGCTTTAATACGCTTCTCCGTCAGTGTGGCATTAATGGCATAGCCACCGCCGCCGCAAATACCCAGCACGCCAATCCGTTCAGCATCGACGTAAGGCAGCGTTACGGCGTAATCAATAACGCGACTGATATCTTCCACGCGCTGATTCGGATCCTCCACCCAGCGTGGAGAGCCGCCGGATCCCCCCTGGAAACTGGCGTCATAGGCGATCGCGACATAGCCTGCTTCAGCCAGCACTTTTCCGTAGACATTGCCGGACGTCTGTTCCTTACAGCTGCCAAAAGGGTGGACGCTGATAATTGTCGGATACTGTTTTGACTCATCGAACGCCGGTGGAAAATGAATGCTGGCCGCAATGTGCCAGGCCATATCGGCGTTCTGGATTTGAACATCTTTCATTACAGCGTCTCCTCAAAGAACGGGGCTAATACGGAAACGGCTTCCGCAACGTAGGCTTTACCGTCATACAAGTCCATGTGGTTGGCGCCTTCGACAATGTGGTACCGCTTGTCCTGGCCTGAGGCGCGATCGTACAGGTCGTCACTCATCCATTTACTTCCCGCTACGCTACCCGCCACAATTTGCAGCGGCTGGGTCAGGTAAATCTCCGCCATATGGTACGCGTCGTAGGTAATGATCTGGTTGAGGCTGCGCAGCGTGGCGTATCCAGGGGCCGTCGGGTACTGTGCCCGTGGCGTGTGGTAGTACTCCCAGGCCTGGCGCAATTCTTCATTTGGTGCATCAGACTCTTTCATGGGCGCCAGCGGCATGGTGGCATACTCACCGCTGCTAATATCGGTACTACGGGCATTTGAACCCGCTTCAACGTACGGCAGCGCATCAATGGATTTCACATTGTTTTCCCAGCCGTTGCGGAACATCGAGCCGATATTGACGGCGCTGACGGTTCCGATGGCCTTGATACGGCGATCCTGAATCGCGGCATTGGCGGTGTAGCCCGCACCGGCGCATATTCCCATCGCGCCAATTCGCGCGGTGTCGACATAAGGAAGCGTGGTCAGGTAATCAATCACTGCGCTGACATCTTCGGTACGGATATATGGGTTTTCCAGCTGGCGCGGTTCGCCGCCGCTTTCGCCCTGATAAGACGCATCGTAAGCCACGGTCACAAACCCTTGTTCTGCCAGCTTTTCGGCATAGGTACCGGCGGTTTGTTCCTTAACGCCGCCCCCCGGATGAGAAACCACAATGGCCGGGTACTTGCGGCTTTCATCAAATGCGGGTGGAAAATAAAGTACAGCGGACAAAGAAATTGTCGGGATATTGCTGTTGGTGAAGCTGATTTTCTGGTTCATCATCCGGTTCCTCATTGGGCTGTCGGCTATCTGTCATGTTTGATGGGATAACTATAGCCATTGATCATTAAGATGATTAGACCCAAAATAATGATTGGACTTATCATTTAAATGATTAATTGCCGGATGAAAACACAGAGATGAAACGCGATGAGATAGCCGATCTGATGGCATTTGTGGCCGTCGCCGAAGAGCGTAGTTTCACCCGGGCTGCCGCCCGTCTGGGCATGGCCCAGTCAGCGCTAAGCCAGATAGTGCGCCGAACAGAAGAGCGCCTGAGCCTGCGGCTTCTGACGCGTACTACACGCAGTGTTGTTCCCACAGAGGCGGGTGAACACCTCTTGTCTGTTCTTGGTCCAATGCTGCACGACATAGACTCGACCCTGGCCTCATTAGGCGATCTGCGTGACCGCCCCTCAGGCACAATACGCATTACCACAGTGGAACATGCCGCAAAGACCATATTGTTGCCCGCCATGCGCACGCTGTTGAAATCTCACCCTGACATTAATGTGCAGTTGCTCATCGATTACGGCCTGACTGATGTCGTCTCAGAGCGTTTTGATGCCGGGGTTCGCCTGGGGGGAGAGATGGATAAGGATATGATTGCTGTTCGAATCGGGCCCGATATCCCGATGGCAATTGTTGGTGCGCCAGAATATCTCTCGCGAAAAGGTATTCCAGTGTCTGTGGCGCACCTGGTCGATCATCAGGCTATTAATCTGTACCTTCCTTCATCGGGTACCGCGAATCGCTGGAGATTAGTGCGTGGAGGGCGCGAAGTCAGGGTTCGCATGGAAGGACAACTGCTATTGAATACGATAGACCTGATCCTCGATGCAGCGATTGACGGGCACGGCCTCACGTATCTGCCTTATGACCAGGTTCAGCAGGCTATTGAAGAAAAAAAACTGACCCGCGTTCTGGAGAAATTTACACCCGACTTACCAGGGTATCATCTGTACTACCCACACCGCCGCCATGCGGGTTCGGCATTTTCTCTGTTAATTGATGTGCTTAAGTATAATGGATCTGTTTAGATATCTTTTCGATGATGAGTTCAGGCATTCAGGGGAAACTCGCGTGTTCTGTACAACGTCCGCTTCTGGCACAGGGCTGCTGATGCAGCCCTGACAACCTTAGACTTCGATCGATTCAGAGATCTCTAATGCATCATCGACTTCAATGCCCAGATAACGGACTGTGCTTTCCAGTTTCTTATGGCCCAACAGAAGTTGGATCACCCGGAGATTCTTGGTTTTCTTGTAGATTAGGTAAGGTTTTGTTCTTCTCATGGAATGTGTGCTGTAAAGCGAATCTTCGAGACCAAGCTTTTCTATCCACCCATGAAAAATTCGGTTGTATTGCCGGGTAGATATGGGCTGGTTAGTTCCGACTCGAGACCAAAACAAGAAGTCTTTACTATGCAAATTGCCAAGCTTTATCAATGCAGCAACAGCTTCTCTTGTCCCTTTGGTTATCTCAAACTGCACAGGGCTACCGGTTTTCTGTTGCAACACCGTAGCTCTGCTTGAAACAGAGCTACCATATGCAACATCAGATACTTTGAGTTTGACCAGATCACAGCCTCGTAGCTTACTGTCCAGAGCCATATTGAACAGAGCTAAATCGCGCGTTTTACCTTCCAGTTCAAGCCGGATTCGGATCCCCCAGATATGAGATATCTGAAGTGGTCTTTTTTGGCCGATGATACGGTCTTTGTTCCACGGTGACGTGTTCATACTCAAATCTCCTGCAATGTGGGAGATTTGAGTATGGTTGTCCCTTATGAGCGAGAAGCGGAAGCTAAATTATTGTCGGAAAATACCAATAGGGTACGTTATCAATCAGGAAACATATCCGTTGAAATCGTTAACTCCCAGTGCTAAAAGATGAAGAGCCTTTTTTAAGATTTTTAGGTTTACTGATTCTCAACTCAAAAGAGAACGCCGGAAAATGATTAAGCCAGTTCAGTCAGCGACCACCGTTACCACCACCGAAACCTTCGGCGGCGTGTGCGCATCTGTGACTGGCTCCTGACAAAACAGATTCTGACTCCCCGCCAAACCGGACGGGGAAGAATGTCTCTCCGTTCATGATTTACTGAATGGAGATACATCATGAGTTCATCCGAAAATGCACTTTTAGTTATTGATATGCAGCAGGGGCTTTTCCGTGGCCCCGCTTCACCGCATCTCGCAGACACGATTTTGTCAAACATCTGCCTGCTTATAGAAAAAGCCAGGCAGGCGCAGGTGCCAGTCTTTTTTGCCCGTCACACCGGACCTGACGATTCCTCCTTTTCTGCGCAAAGTCCCTTAACACAACTGATACCCGAAATGGGTGTGAACGCTGAGCACGACGTCGTTTTTATCAAAAAGTATCCCAGCTGTTTCCGGGATACGAGCCTGCAGCTTCAGCTAGGCAGGCGGGGAATAAAACAACTTGTCATCGCCGGGATGAAAACAGAATTCTGTGTGGACACTACCTGCCGTGCAGCGCCCGGGCTGGGATTCAGGACTGTGCTGATTTCAGATGCGCATACGACAATGGATAACAGCTACCTGTCAGCTAATGAAATCATCAACCATCATAACGTCACCCTGGCTGGCCCATTTGTGACGCTCGCGACAGCAGCGGACTGGAGCTTTTATTCTGAGAAATAAGATAAGACTGCGAGCCGCCCGCCGGGCGGCTGAAAGTGTCCTGAGTACTGAGGAGCTGGGACTTAAGTAAGCGGTTAATTCGACATATACAGGCATTTAGGCCCATTTCGGCGGCCATAACCATAAGGCCCTGAGAATAGAGTAAACTGCTCACTGCCGCAGCAATTAATGTTTATGATTTGCGAAGCCCTGTGTTGTTGATATTGTGTAATAATAAATGCGCTCATGTTACTGACGCTTAAAGATAGATCACTATCGGGGAGCATGGGTCATTGCTAGCCGCGCGTCTGGGCATAACCTTCCTTGGAGATAAGTTATGCCTGATTACGTACATATTCTTACTTTTGGTCTGGTTGCGTTAGGAATGGTATTAACTCCCGGCCCAAACATGATCTATTTAATTTCTCGCTCCATTTGCCAGGGAAAACGCGCTGGGCTTATTTCCCTGGGCGGCATTGCGCTTGGCTTTGTCTTCTACATGCTTTGTGCCGCATTCGGCATAACAGCATTTGTGTTTGCCATTCCTTATGCCTATGATTTACTTCGTTTTGGTGGAGCTGCTTACCTTCTCTATCTCGCCTGGCAAGCTGTAAAACCCGGTGGAAATGCCCCTTTTTCCGTTAAAGAGATGTCGGTTGATGGCCCTAATAAACTATTTATGATGGGCTTCATTACTAATCTCGCTAACCCTAAAATTGCCATCATGTATTTATCTTTGCTTCCACAATTTATTCAACCAGACCATGGCAGCGTTCTAAGTCAGTCACTGGCCCTTGGATGTGTCCAAATCTTTATAAGCCTGATGGTAAATTCCATGATTGTCCTTGTTGCAGGTTCAATAGCAGGGTTTCTTTCAAGTCGTCCTTCATGGATAAAAGCGCAACGTTGGTTTATGGGTACTGTACTGGCAGGGTTAGCCCTGAAGATTGCTTGCGAGGCAAAGCGATAGTGATTGTTTCCCACTAATGAGCACATCACGACATCAGCAATGTCCTCATATCACCCATGAGGACATCCTGATTTGATCCTCATAAGCTAACATAGATCAATGGTATCAATGTCCGCTCCTGGCACGAAGCGGACCGCCTAAAGCGTCAAGAGGTCCACTCTGAGCGAAGAGCCGACCTGGAATGGATTATTATCGGGCTAACCGCGCATATCGAAGCCGGATTTTTGAAAATCTCGATAGACTTCCGCATTGTTGAAGGCTGGAAATTTGGCTTTTTGGGCTGCCGATTTTATCGCTTCGCAATAGGTTTTATTACCGTTGCTGGTTGATATGTTGAAAGCCGTGCCGTCCTGAGCAAATTCAATATGCAGCCTGCATTTTTTCCCTTGCCAGCGTTGCGGCTCATCAAGTTTGGCATTGATCGCCGCCCTGATTGCCCGCGCTTGCGCCCCCCATGCATCCTGATCCTCCCAGCGCCCTGAACTGCAATTCCCCAATGCCGTGGTTTTATGGCAGTCGGAAGGATGTAACGGCGCGCAGCCCGCGGCCAGGCTGACCACAATGGTCAGCATCACGATTTTCATTACGGTTTCAGACGATCCCACTTCTTGCCCCCACTCCATTTATACCTTAGCAATATTGGCATATATTCCCGTCATCCCTGACCGCCTTTCAACCACTATTATTAGCGGCTTTGACGGCCGCTATGAACTTACAACCAGGGCGGACATGACACGCTTAGACGGATTCTCTATTTAAGCCATTCTTTACGCAGCAGCGCATAAATGTAGGTATCATCATATCGCTTGTGACCATTCTCACTGACGAAGGAGACAAACTCTTTAAAGCAGCCTTCGCGTCGCATATGCAAGCGTTCGCATAGTTTTTGCGAAGCCTGATTATAATCCTCGACCCAGGCATACAAACGCCTTGCCCCTTTCTCATTAAATAAATAATCGAAAAGAGCAGTAACCGATTCTGTCGCATAACCCTGCTTTTCATAACGCTGATTAAAATGCCAGCCCACCGACCAGGTGTTGCGGTCCGGCTCGCCGCTATTTTCCGCAAACAGGTGCCCGATTAACGTATCAGTCTCTTTTATACAAATGGCAAACAGCCCTGGATCATTGGCCCGTCTGGCCACTTCAACCTGCGCCTCTGCGATTGAATGCAATTTTTCATCCTGAAAACAAGGGGCACGTGGTGAAGCAAGGTAATCGAAAAGCGCGGCTGCATCTTTTGCCTTGAAAGGGCGAATAATCAACCTTGGGGTGGTCATTATGCTCATGAGGACCTCAAATAGTTTTCCAGTTGATAAAATACCAGCCAGTCGCGCGCTACGCAGGATGTTTACTGGCTGGAAAATATGACTGCGATTAGTCGTTCCGCTTTTTCTTGTGGCGACGTTTTCGCATGCCAGTAAAGCGGGTAATCACCACGAAAAATACCGGCACAAAGAAAACGGCAAGCAGCGTTGCGCTAATCATGCCGCCGAAAACGCCGGTACCGATAGCATGCTGAGTGCTGTCACTTGCCCCGCTGGCAAGCATCAGTGGAACAACACCTAATGTAAACGCCAGCGATGTCATCAGTATTGGGCGTAAACGCTGCTTCGACGCGGTTAACGTTGCCTCAAGCAGAGTTTTGCCTTCAGCGATTAATTGCCTTGCAAATTCAATAATCAGAATCGCATTCTTGGCGGAAAGCCCAATCAGGGTTATCAGGCCCACTTTGAAAAATACGTCGTTAGTCATATTTGCCACGGTTACGGCCAGCACTGCGCCAAGCAGTCCCAGGGGGACAACAAACATTACCGCAAAGGGTACGGACCAGCTTTCATACAGCGCGGCAAGCACCATAAAGACCACTAACATTGACAGCACAATCAACCCCGGAAGCTGCGACGCAGAGGCCTTTTCTTGTAACGAACTCCCCGCCCACTCTCCTGCAAACCCCGACGGTAAGTCGCGCGCCAGTTTTTCCATTGCCGCCATTGCGGTGCCGGTAGATTCCCCCTGGGCGGCGCTTCCGGTTATGCGAATGGCAGGATATCCCTGATAGCGATTCAACTGCTGCGGAGCGACATTCCACGAAAGCGTCGCAAAAGTGGATAACGGAAGCATCTGCCCCAGGCGATTTCTGACTGACAAGGTCAGCAATTGTTCCGGCTGCATCCGGTGTGGCGCATCGGCCTGGACAATCACCTGCTGAACCCGACCATTATTCGTATAGTCATTGACATAATTGGAACCCGTGGCGACGGAAAGGGTTTGATTAATCTCATCAAACGACACGCCCATCGCTTCCGCTTTTTCCCTGTCGACATTGAGAGTCAGACGCGCCCCCTCACCTAATCCATCAATATAGACATCGGCCAATTGATGATTCTGATTGGCATGCGCAACCAGATCATCCGCCGCTTTTTTTAGCGCCTGATAACCTTTACTGCCTCTGTCCTGCAAATAATAGGTGAAGCCAGATGAGGTTCCCATATCAGAAATCGCGGGCGGCAACAGGCTCATCGTGACGGCATCCGGCACACCCGTCATTGTGGACTGAATATGGTCAGCTTCGTCTTGCGCAGTCGTCCCGCCGCGTTGTTTCCAGTCCTTCAGCGTGGTGAAAGCCATTGCTGAGTTCTGACCAGAGCCAGAAAAACCAAATCCCAGAATCATAATATTACTTTCCACCGCCTGCCGAAGGGCGATTTCGTCTTCAAACTTTTCGACAACCTTAAGCGTTCGCTGCATGGTGGCGTCTGAAGGGAGCTGGATTGACGACATAAAATAGCCCTGATCCTCATCAGGCAAAAATGACGAAGGTAAGGAAGACAGACCAGCATACAGCGCGAGGCATAAAGCGGCGTAGATCATCATCATACGGCCGGCATGCTTAATAACAAATCCCAGGCCGGAGGCGTAAAACGACGTCAGAGAATGAAAATGGGTATTAAACCATACGGAAAAGGTTCTGCCTTTACTCTGATGTTGGCTATGGGGCTTGAGCAGGGTTGCACAAAGCGCCGGGGTTAACGTCAGCGCCAGGAATGCTGAGAGTAAAATAGATACCGCCATCGAAATACAGAACTGCCGGTAAATAATACCGACGGACCCGCTAGCAAAAGCCATTGGAATAAATACCGCGGTAAGCACCAGCGTAATACCGATAATTGCTGGCGTAATTTCACGCATCGCTTCTCGCGTTGCATCGCGCGGGGTTAAGTTTTTTTCTTCGATCAAGCGCTCGACATTCTCGACAACAACGATGGCGTCATCGACGATAATCCCGATAGCCAGCACCATGCCAAACATGGTCAGAATATTAATCGAAAAACCGCTTAATAACATAATCGTAAAGGTGCCTAACAGCGCTACTGGCGCCACTACCGCAGGAATCAGCGTACAGCGAATCTTGTGCAGAAAAAGCAGCATAACGAGAAAAACCAGAACCATGGCTTCAACAAACGTCTCAACCACTTTCAGGATAGAAAGTTTAACAAATGGAGCCGTATCGAAAGGAACGGTAAAGGTCATTCCTTCGGGAAGAACGCCTGATAGTTCTGTTAATCGTGAGCGGATACCCGATGCCGTGTTGATAGCATTGGCGCCAGGAGAAAGCTGAATAGCTGCGGCCGTTGCGGGTACGCCATTTTCACGAATTCCAAATGCATAGCTTTGTAACCCGGATTCAACGCGAGCGACATCGGCTAATGTCAGACGAGCCCCCGAGGTCTCTGATTTAATCGTGATATTGCGAAAGGCCTCAACCGAAGAGAGTTGCCCTGTGACGGTTATCGGATAGGTCACCCTTTGTCCGTTAATCGCAGGTTCATCCCCCGTTCTACCGGGAGAAACAATCACGTTTTGCTGACTGACCGCGGTTAATACATCCGTGACAGACAATCCATAGCCGTGTAACTTCATTGGATCCAGCCATATACGGAGTGCCTTTTCTCCGCCAAAAAGCTGGACCTTCCCTACACCGGGGACGCGTCGAAGTTCATCCGTCACATTTCGGGCAAAATAATCGCTTAAATCGGCCTCCTGATATTCTCCACTTTGGGATTTTAATCCCACCATCATCAAGAAACCGGAGTTGGCCGCCTCAACGTTTATACCATTTTGCCGTACAGCCTGTGGCAGACGAGGCTCCACAATCTTAATTTGGTTTTGCAGATCCATCTGAGCGAGTTTGATATCGGTTCCGGGTTTGAAGGTTACCGTAATTGATGCCATACCGGTGGTGTCACTGGAGGACTCAAAATACAGTAAATTGTCCACGCCAGATATCTCACGTTCAATCAGGGAAATGACCGACGAGTTCATAACATCCAGACTGGCGCCAGGATAGCTGACTGAAATAATAATCCCCGGCGGGGCCACAGCAGGATATTGAGCTACCGGTAAACGGGGAATGGACAAGATTCCGGCTAAGACAATAAACAGCGCAATCACCCATGCAAAAATGGGACGGTCAATGAAAAAGTGCGGCATCAGATATACTTCCAGTCAACATACAGAGGATCATAAAACTCAAGATGGCTCATTCGATACACGGTTCTCATCGTCTGTTGTGACCCGCTTACCGATACCCTTGAGCTAAGCGATTTTTTTAAGGAGCAGCAGAGCATCGTCCAGGCCCGCCGCAAATATAGTCTGGCGTAAAATCGCCAGCGCCAGGGGATACGTTAAGTATAAAGTAATGATGTGAGCCCCTGATGGATCGTTTATGGAGGATATGTGTACTCAAATCATCCTGATAAATGAATACACCGGCATCCCACAAAAAAAGATCAATAAAAAACATTCATAATAAAAAATAAAATCATTGATATCTGGCGTGATGTTAAAAATCAGGTTAAATATAACAATGCTATTTATAAAGATAAAAATAAACCCAGCGGTGATGGCGACTAACCCGGTTAACACTCCCGATCTTTTTTGAAAAATAAAAGAGCATGCGGCGGTGATTATCAAAACATGGATCAATGATGATGAGAGTACAGTAGAAGCTACCGTTTCATCAATTGAGTGCATCAGATAAAGCCAGGAATATAACAGCTCCCATGAAATCAAAGAAAATAAAAATGCGGCCATGAAATTCTCACGACAAAAATTAACCACAAGCCCTGTCATCACCTTCCTGATTTGCAACCCCACATATTTCATCACTAGATTTCTCTTGGTATTATTCCTGATACCGGCAAGGTTATTTCTCGATTAGACATTATCACTGCAGTATGTTGATTTTTTATTCCGGGATTATGTAGCCAGTATGGAGAGATTAACCGGACGACGCCAGCACTTCATTTTACATCATGTGCATGAAACTTTTTTAAAATGAAGCTGTCAAATCTGGCTAAATTAAAAATAACCCTCGTCTGGTTGCGCCAATAATCTTTAAAAATTTCGACAAAAGATCATTCGAGGTACAATGCATTCTGTCATCGGTACTGTGGAAGAAAAAATGAACAAAAACAATCTGATTATCGTCGCCGAAGACGATGATGAAATAGCCGCCATACTGACAGGCTATTTGCATAAGGCAGGAATGCAAACCTTAAGAGCCGAGGATGGCGAGCAGGCGATCAATCTTACTCGTGTGCATAAACCTGATCTCATATTACTGGACATTCACCTGCCCGTGTACGATGGCTGGAACGTTCTGACCACGTTGAGAAAGGAGAGCAATGTACCCGTTATCATGGTGACCGCACTGGATCAGGACGTAGATAAACTGATGGGCCTGCGGCTCGGAGCCGACGATTATGTCATCAAACCCTTTAATCCATCAGAGGTTGTCGCCAGAGTCGAAGCGGTACTGCGTAGAACCAAATCCAGCGCAGAAGCGGCTCATTTACGGCCACTAAGAACATATTGCCTTACCATTTATCCCGATGAATTTTATGTTGAAATCACTGTCCGGGGTCAGGTTTCCACCCCGGTATTGACCACCACTGAATTTAAGCTTCTGACCTACCTGGCGCGAAATCCGCGAAAGGTGTGTTCGCGTGAAGAGTTACTCGATGCTTGTCTGCCCGAGGGGGATTCGCTGGATCGCACCGTAGACAGTCACATGAGTAAACTGCGGAAAAAGCTTGAACATGCCGGACTTAAAGGCGTTCCTGAAAGCATCCGAGGATTGGGTTACCGTTTGGGCGACAATAAATGAACAAAGAAACAATTCTCAGCCGGCAGATATTGACGCATATGCTGTCGTTAACATTTATTATTATTGTCATCGCTGTCCTTGGATCCTACTTATTCTATAGTTTCTTGATTGACTACCTGCCTGCAGGGATGAGCGCGGGAAATGAAGATGAGATGACCTTACTTGACTGGGTATGGATCCTGATAGCTTCGATAACCAGTCTTGTCGTTTCACTCTTTTTTACCGTTACACTGTCGGCAAGAATATTAAAACCATTAAATGCCGTAGCCTATAGCCTGAAACAAATTTCGCAGGGAAATCTTGATGCGAGAGCATCCGCAAACACTTCGCAATTGGGTGAGATGAATAACCTCGTCAATGATTTTAACGAAATGGCGGAAAAGCTACAGACGCTGGACGCCCAGCGGAATCTATGGAATGCGGCAATCGCTCACGAACTGCGCACTCCCGTGACTATTCTGCGGGGAAGGCTCCAGGGGTTAGTTGATGGCGTATTCAAGCCAGAACCCGCGCTCTTCCGTAATCTACTTAAACAAACCGAAGGGCTGACCAACTTAATTGAGGATCTGCGTGTTGTGAGTTCCTCTGGAGGCGCAGGATATACCCTGATGCTCAGTGAAGTCGATCTCGGGACAACCATTAGCAATACGCTGGATACATTTTCTCCGGACTTTGAAGCGAAACCATTCAAAATAGTCACTGAACTTAAGCATCAGCCTTGTATCTGCGACGCGTTTCGTATTATTCAGTGCCTGACGGTTATCTTTGACAATGCATTAAAGTATTCGACGCCAGGAACGATCCTGGTGAAGAATGGTATTGAGGATGGTGAAAATTTCATTATCGTTGAAGATAGTGGCCCCGGAATATCTGACGAGTTGCAGAAAACCTTATTTCAGCCCTTTCATCGTGGCGAATATGCCAAACACATTCATCCTGAGGGGTGCGGCTTAGGCTTATCGGTTGTGAAAGCTATCATGCTCGCCCACGGGGGAAACGTAAGTCATAGCTTAACAAAAGAAAACCACTCAGTTTTTAAGCTATCATGGCCCGATTGACGGTCCTGATAAAACAGGCTCAATTGAGCCTGCTTTTAGCCAGATGCAAATCCCACATTGCCCCTAGTTTAGCGTTCCATGATGCCGGGGTGATTTTAAGCTTACCTCTTTCGGGACTTAATGTTATTTCACTAAAATAGATGTCCTTTCCTTTTAGCATGAGATCGACACGACAATAGTCAATGTCTTTTGCCAAATCCTGAGCGGCAATTAATGCGTTATGGAATGACTCGGGTTCCTGAATTGTAACTGGCGTATTTGGATACTCCATCTGGAATGGCTGCAGATTCCAGGACCTGTCATAGACATTAATAAACTCACTGCCATCGTCACTGGTAAAATCCGCCTCAATAAAACAGGCCACGCCATGAAAACAGTGGATCCTTAACATTTCCGGCGTGTAATCTTTATCTTTCCCGGAAAATAAATCTACATACATTTCGCAGAGAATTACGGGAGGGATATTTTTATACTGCCACTCTCTGGTCGTGTAATACATGTTCTTTTTAAGCGCGAACTTTAGTTTATTTAACGCCCTGGCAGCATTAAAGTTATTTTTGTCTTTGCAGATAATAGTACTACCACTATCATGATTACATTTTAAAACAAATTCTTTTGGTAGTCTGGTGATATCGATATCTTCCACCCGATGATAAACACCAATTAAAGGCGTAAGTTTAACTAAGGTAGTCCGTGTCGTGACATATTCCCGGACAGCAAGCTTATCTGCAAGCATGGTATGAAATAAGTCACGTTCATAGACGAGTCGGTGACAGATTTTCTCATTCAGAGTTAATGGCTCACGTATATTTGCATAAGTCCCTGATATTTTCTTCAGTCTGGCGGTATGAAAGGAAAGGTCGGTGATGAAAAACACTCTACACTTTCTGAAAAAATATTCGATAGACTTAATATGATAATTTATTTTGTTCATTCTTCCTCCTTATAATAAGTATTCTGACAGAGGATTGTTGATTTCTATTGCGCAGATGATGGAGAGTCTATGGATTGCTATCGCGGTATTTATGTCGCTGGGGTGAATGGCGGGCGCAATAAAACGGGATTGTTCTTCGGCACGATAGCGACGGCGTTGTTGCTCGTCCGCGATCGCTTCTTTGCACGGGACGTGCCTTAAACACCGGTCCAGGCCGATGCCTTCATGACGGAGTTTCCGGCTTAAACAGGGGCGATTAGCCGATAAACGACCGATGATGGCTAATCAGAAGGTAACTGGAGTATTCACCCACAAAACTTTGGCGACAACGGGGCCGATATTGCGGTAACCATGCGGGATCTGGCTGGGAAAATAGAACGAATCCCCCTGCTCAAGGATCCAGATATTGTCTCCCAGACGCAATTCCAGCGCGCCTTCCAGCACATAGCCCATCTCTTCGCCGTGGTGCTCAATCAGGCCATCGCTGGCGACGCCCGGTTCGATAATATGAATATTACCCTGCAGCAACCCGCCTTTGTGGTGCCAGGTCAGGTTCTCCAGTTCGATCCCCCCCTTTTTACTGCGCTGCAGGAACCGCTTACGGTTTCGCTGTTCAGGCTTCAGTACAGGCCGATCGGCCGTCCAGTCATCGGCCATCAGGTCGGCGATACTGGTCTCCAGCGCTTTTGCCAGGCGGTGCAACATCGCCAGCGACGGCGAGGCAGCGTCATTTTCCAGTTTGGATAACAGACTTTCCGAGCATTCCACCTTTTGCGCGAGCTGCTTGAGGGTCAGCTCCTGCACCAGACGTGCGTGGCGCAACCTCATTCCCAGCGGGGTTCCGGTAGATTTGATGTCAGCGTTTTTTTTCATCTGTCTGCTTCATTAAAGTCTGCCAACGGCCTGCATCATGCAGGCCTGGTAAGAGAAATCATGCCATCACGGCGAACTGAATTTCTTTCGGTGAGCAGCCGTTAATCGGCACAATGTCCTGCGGGCAAGCGGACATCACCACCACGCAATCCAGCTCGGCACGAATCTCTACATAATCACCTGCTTTGCTGACAGTTGGCAACCAGGAAATTGAATAATCAGGATTTACTGGCGTGTTCATCCACAAATTAAGCGGCTGCGGCACTTCACGCGCGCGCAGGCCAATCGCCTTCAGCGCCATGCGCATATTGTCAGCGCAGCTGTCGTGATACTCCGTAATCCCCATGTTGGTATAGCGGTAAAGATCGCAGGCGGCGATCAACGTGTCATGCACACCAGGTGAGGTATCGGTGAGCAGAGTGGCGATGGCACGGCGCTGGTTGGTCACCAGCACATCACCTGGCTGCGGAATAATTTTGTCGATAAAGGCACGGGTATGTTCCATGGACGCAAACTCGCTGAGATCGCCGGTATTGAAAAACCACGTGTCGCAGACCTGGCTGCCTGGGGTATTGATGATCTTAATCACCTGCCCTTTTTTCAGCAAAACGGCGCGTCCGCAGCGCGGCGGGATGGTATACAGTTCGTTTAACGTCGGTGCACCATCGGCTGAAATCGGTGAGGTTGCCGTTGGGTTGAGGCCCAGGGCATCGCCATTGTCTTTATCGCAGCAGGTTGGGTAGTGTGCAGTTGCGGTCATGATTTAACTCCTTCAAGTGATTGGGATAGCTCAGTCAGTGCACAGGCCAGCGTACGGGCACCTGCCGCCAGTGAACGAGGATCGGTATATTCAGCCGGATTGTGGCTAATGCCTTGATGGCTGGGGACAAAAAGCATGCTGGTCGGACAGTGTTCGGCCAGATACATGGCGTCGTGAAACGCGCCAGATAACAGCTCCATATGGGCGATATCCAGCGCATTTCCGGCCGCTTTCAAGACATGATTGATGCGCGGGTCAAAGGTGACCGGCGCTTTATTCAGTAGCAGCTCGATGGTGACTTGTTCGCTTGCCAGAGAGGCAATCACCGCGTCGAACCGGGCCAGCGTTTCGGCCGATGGGTGGCGGAAATCAAGGGTAAAATGCACGCTCGACGGGATGGTGTTGATGGCATTTGGCATGACCTGCCAACGGCCAAACGTCAACCGCAACTCTTCATCTGCCGTGTCACCCATCGCCTGCTCAATGATCGCAAGCTGTTCGCGCGCCAGGGTCATCGCATCCTGGCGCAGCGCCATCGGCGTGGTCCCCGCATGTGCCGATATCCCATGGCAGGTGATCTGGTACCAGCGCACGCCCTGGATACCTCTGACGATGGCCAGCGGCACGCGGCGACTTTCCAGTACCGGACCTTGCTCGATGTGCAATTCCACGAAGCAGGCTATCTCGCGATCCGGGCGTAACGGGATGGCTGCAAAGCGGGCCTGGTGGTCTGCCAGCGCATCGCGAAACGAGACGCCATCTACGCCCATCGCGCCAAGATGGTCAGACAATCTCGCAGGGTCGACGAAGGTGCTGGAGCCCATCGCCCCCGGCGCAAAGCGGCTGCCCTCTTCATTGGTCCAGATAACCACTTCGACCGGGCGTTCGGTGACAACCCGTGCCTCATTGAGCGCTTTCAGGCACGCAAGTCCGGCCATCACGCCGTAACAGCCATCGTAGTTGCCACCGGACGGTTGCGTATCGATGTGGCTACCGGTGGTCACGGGCGATGCAGCAACGCGTCCTGGACGACGGAAGAATAAATTCGCCGCCGCATCGCGGTAGACTTCACACCCGAGCTCTCGGGCGACATCAATAAGCCAGGACCGGGCATCGAGTTCCGCCGCGCTCAAAGCCTGGCGATCGACGCCGCCATTCGCTAACTTTCCATATTCTGCAAGCTGCGCCAACAGTTGGTTCAGCCAATCCTCATCCAGCTGTCGGGCAACCCGTAAGCCTGTTTCCATCATGGTAGTTTCTCCAGTTCTTCGGGTTGCAGAGGCCGACGAAACAGCGGCGCGAGAAAGCTCCGCAGGCGCTCGCTTTTCGGCTGTGTAAAAATCTGTCGCGGCGTGCCGCTTTCAATAATGTTGCCGTCGGCCATAAACACCAGCCGTGACGAGATATGGGCCGCAAACGCCATCTCATGGGTGACCATCACCATGGTCATCCCCTGCCCGGCCAGATCCCGGATAACGTCCAGCACCTCTTCAACACGTTCGGGATCGAGCGCCGAGGTGGGTTCGTCGAGCAGCAATAACTCCGGATTCAGCGCCAGTGCGCGGGCAATACCCACTCGTTGTTGCTGGCCGCCGGAGAGTCGCACCGGCCAGTCATTCGCTTTTTGCGCCATCCCGACACGGCTGAGGGCAGCCATCGCGGCCGTTTTTGCCGCCTGGCGGGACATTTTTTTCCCCAGTACCAGCGGCGCGGCGACATTTTCCTGCACCGTCATGTGCGGCCAGAGATTGAACTGCTGGAACACCATCGAGAGCGGTTTGCGCACATCGGCTATGAGGCTGGCGCTGTCGGCATGCGCGAGGCCACGCTGCGTGCCGGAATAGCCGAGCAGTTGTCCTTTAATCAGCACGTCCCCTTTGTCGTAGGCTTCCAGAAAATTCATGCAGCGTAGCGCGGTGGTTTTCCCGGAGCCCGACGGGCCAATCAGCGTGACTATCTCACCGTGATCGACGCGTAAATTGATGTCATTCAGTACCACATGGTTTGCGAATGACTTGCCTACATGGCGCATTTCGAGCACCGGCACAGATGTATTGCCCACGTTATTCTCCGGTCCGTAGTAGGTGGCTCAATGTTTTTATGCTCATACTCACCCCCTGCGCCAGCAGCCAGTAGCTGACGATCAGCAAGGTATAAGGCAAGATATAGCTGTAGGTGTTAGCAACGATCTGACTCGTCGTCATGGTCAGTTCCGGTACGGTAATGATCGATGCGACAGCGCTCTCTTTAATCGTCAGAATGAACTGATTGCCCAACAGCGGTAGCGCAAAACGAACGGCCTGCGGCGTCTGGATATGCCAGAAACAGTGGACCGTAGAGATGTTGTTTGCCAGCGCCGCCTCTCGCTGTCCCGGCGGAATGGTGTTCCACGCGGCGCGAAAAATTTCGCCGAAATAAGCCGCGCTATACAGCGTCAACGACAGCAGCGTGGCGTCAACGGCGCTCAGCATGATGCCGATGGACGGCAGGCCAAAGTAGATAACGGCCAGCTGCGCCAGAAATGGCGTGCCGCGGATCACCCACACGTAGGCGCGCCACAGACGAAACGCCAGACCATGTCTGCCGCAGAGTCCGTTTAAGGCAAACCCCAACAGCATGCCGCCGCATGCGGCGCAGAGGCTTATCCACAGGGTCACGCCCAGGGCCTGAATGTAGGCTGGCAGGTATTGCGCGAGTTCCGTCATCGTTGTTCCCTCTGCCAGTGGCGTTCTGCCTGACGGCCCAACAGCGCCAGCAGGCTGGTCAGCAGTAGATAGACCAGAGCCACGGCCAGATAGACCTGCAGCGGCTGGTACGTAGATGACGCCAGTTGCTGGCCCACGCGCATCAGATCCGTCAGCGCGATGACCGACACCACCGCAGAGGCTTTGATCACATCAATCAGCTCGGAAATCAGTGACGGCAGCGTAGTACGGACAACCTGCGGTACCTGGATGCGCCATAAAGTCTGCCGTGGGCTCAGCCCGCAAATCGCGGCGGCTTCCAGTTGACCTGGGGTGATGCTGGCGAAACCACTTTTCAGAATTTGCGATTGATAGGCCGCCGTGTTCAGCGTTAATGCCAGCGTGGCGGCGGCAAAGCCGGGAATGTCGATCCCCAATTGTGACGGTAAATAAAAGCAGAGCAGCAGTTGAGCCAGAACCGGGGTCCCGCGAAACAGACTGACCCATCCATGGGCCGTCATGCGGTAAATCGGTAACGGACTGGTCGACATCCGCCATACGCCAATACCCACCAGAAAGCCGGCGACCATCGCTGTCAGGCAGAGCGCTGCGGTGGTGAGTGCTCCCTGCATCAGCATCGGAAGCCAGTGGATAAAGCTCGTCATGAAATCCGTCATCGTTTTCCACTCACAGCGCCGGTGCGGGCATTTCTGTTGCCGGAACGCTCATCGTGAAGCCGAACCATTTCTGCTGCAGTGCCTTCATGGTGCCGTCGCGATTGGCTTCAATGATCCCGTCAGCGATCAGTTTTACCAGAGCGGCGCTGTCGGCATCTTTACGCCCGACCCAGCCAAAGAAGGTCTGTGGCCCTATCATTTCCGGCAGTGTGGCAAAAACGCCCGGGCGGGTTTTAATCAGCGGACCCAGGTTAGAGAGCGACTGGGCGACGCCATCAAGACGGCGGGATGCCAGATCGGCATAGGCTTCATCAAACGCGACATACTGTTTGATCTCTTTGATGCCCGGTTTGCCGCTGGCGCGTAGCGCCTGATCGAAGGATTGCAGTACCTGCAACTGACCGGAACCGGCCTGCGAGCCCACCACTTTGCCGCTCAGGTCATCCGGAGTTTTAATCGCGCTGTCCTCTGCTCTTTTGAGCAGTGCGACGGTAGATTCCGCCACCGGAGCGGTAAAACTGAAGCGTTCAATACGCTGTTTATTGACGGTGACGGCGGTCACCACGAAGTCAAATTTTTTCGCATCAAGCCCTGGCAGGATGCCCTGGAAAGGCAGATCCAGCTGTTTCACTTTCACGCCTGGTAATGATTTGGCAAAGATGTGGTTCATCAGGTCAACGTCGTAACCGACAATTTTGCCGTTATCAACGTACTCAAAGGGAGCGTATCGCGCTTCAGTGGCAACGGTGATCTCTTTTGCTTCTTTAATTCGTTCAAGCAGATCGGCGCTGAAAGCCGTAGAGCAAAAAAGGCAGGTGGAAATAAGCACGGGTAAAGAAAAACGATTTAGCTTCATGGCATGCTCCAATAAAGATATATGAACTACATGAAAGTTACTTGAATTTAATGAAAGCATGAAGCATGCCAATGACGTTGAAATCAGCCGTTAAATTTTTATCACTATGAAAAATAATATTTATTTTATGATGCAGCACCGGATGTACTCTGTGCTGGTTTTTTGGTGATGGGGGATATGCATGGTTATCATGCACACAAATGGTGCTTTTTTGATTAAAAAGAGTGCAATCGCGACAGACGCGCTGCTTCCTGAATTCAACTCCGCGCCTGGCGCCAATCTGCCTCTGAACAGACCGTGAGGGGCGATTTATACCCCTGCCCCGGCGGCCGCCTTTCAGCCTCCCGCCAGATCCTGAAATTTGGCGATTCACTTAAACGCCGATTTACTGTATATAAATACAGTTACATTAATTAACAGGAACCAACTCATGAGCAGGGAAAGATATAACCTTTCTATCGCAGTTTTCGTTTTAGTTCTCAGGGGAAATGAAATCTGCATGCTGCGACGAGCTAATACCGGTTGGATGGACGGGTGCTATAGCTTGCCTGCCGGTGGGCTTGAATATGGTGAAACACTTTCCTGTGCTGCTGCAAGAGAGTTGGCAGAAGAAACAGGTATGCAGGCATCCCCCTTTGAAATGACCCTTGCCCACACAATGCATGTCTGGACCGAAAACCGTTCATGGGTAGGGCATTATTTTATTTGTCGAAATTGGGATGGTATCGCATTTCTCGCCGAGCCAGAAAAACACGCGCAACTTAGCTGGGAAGATATCGCATTATTGCCAGAGGATACCATCCCTTATGTCCGACAGGCGATAAAGGCTATCAGCAAGGGCCAAACATATTCAGAGTATGGCTGGGAAAAAACGAGTTAAGCAACCCAGGACACAGGGGACATTCACAACAGCTATCACCGAGGCTCAACGGCTATCAGCCTGGACAGTCAGGTGCTTCTGTCCGGTCATGCCTGCCTGTGGCATCTATCTCAGTAATAACTGAATCAGCTGAACAAAAATATACACCGTTGCTGCCACTTGCAATGCCCGGAACCCCCATCTGAGGTAGCGCCATTCATGGCGTTCTCTGGCATCAGCCTCTTCAATGGCGGGGGCAGAACGTTGTCTTTTCTTTGTCCTGAATTCATCGATTACCCACAGGACGAGAATAAGGATAATGATGATTTTCTGAAGTATGGGATTATCCACCAACAGTGACTCCGGCCTGCTCGCTGATGAAGGCAGAATAGATGAACCGCCCTCACATAACCACCGCTAAATGTAGGGATAAGATTAATTTTCGTCCTGGCAGGGCTTTTAGGTGATGCTGTCCATAGCAGGTTGCTCCGCTGCTGAGCAGTCAGTTGAGCGAAACATCCGGCCAGCAGCTATGAGCGAGGAGCGGACTATGGTAATTGTTATCACCAACCAGGGTTGTTACTAGCATTGCGGAGTGTTAATTAACGGGAAGCAGATCGACCCAGTTAGGCTTATAAGTCACCTTCTAGATTTCTTCTTTCTTTTCTTAGGGATGGTATATCCGTAGCTCTTCCCATAAGCATTGAAAGGTTGAGGGTACTTCCTGAGAATCCTATCAATGATTCGTCGTGTTATTTCATGGCTTAACCATTTGAAAGTAATAACTTTATTTTTTCTGATATCGTAATCCAAGTAACTTAATGACATCTTTTGGATGACTGGAGAGTGAGAAACACAGAAAGCGCTTGAACGACCACCCAGCATGTATATGTCATTGTGTGTAACAAAATCCTTTTTTAAGACCACTTCAAATTGCTTATTACCATATTTATCAATACCTAGATGAATATTATCAATATCCTTTCTATGTAGGCTAAGAGCAGTTTGAAAATCAGAAGAATTGTAGACTGCTATAAGATTAAGAATGATTTCATTTGGAGTTGGAATAGTTTGATAGATAAAAGACTGTTCGACGATATTTAACGATACACCGTGTTTAAAATTTTTGACGACGTCGACTGAAGAAGACCATGAGGAAATTCTTTCCGGGAGACGATAGTGGGCGAACATGCTAAATACACCATCCTTCTGCAAATTTATTTTCCTGTAGCATGCAAAATCAACAGTTTTGTATTGAGCCGGAAGATTTACACATAGAGTCTCTAAGTTTTTACCACGATTTTTAGTCGTACTGCGCTGCCAATCGTTGATAGCCTGAAGTATTTCAAGGGTGAATGGGTTACTCATACAGCATCCATATGTCTTCAGAAGTGGATAGGAATTAAATTCTACATTTTTGACTTGTTAACACACTAGCTATTAAACAGTCTATCATATCAGCTGGCTTGTACTCTTATAAGTAACAAAGACTTATCCAATGTCTGCTTTTGGCACGAAACGAACCTACCCACTGGTCCTCAGGTCCGCTATGAGCGAGGAGCAGACATGTGTTTTGCAAAATGTTAACTGATGAGAGTCGATCGAGCAGATTTTTTCATAGAGTTACCTACAATCAGTTTAATTGTCATGAACTAAGTGCCTATACGCCATTGCGGCTCTACCCAATCCTTAAACCAATTGAGTGATTCTGACAATGCTGTTATTTGAGCAAACTCCTGATAATAAGCATTAACTATGGTCATATCAGTTATGTAAAGTGCATTTTCGAACGACATTCCGGCATTTTTAGTTATGTTGAATGATCCAGTCCAAACAGCATAAGGACTAATTTTTATCCTTGAACCACTTTCAGGATCTTCAGGAACATCATAATCAATATCCTTTTTGGCAAAAATAATAAATTTATTATGCATTCGTGGGAATGCCGCAGCCTTAGCATTATTCATGTTTCCGACACATGTCACAGGGTCAATTGAAGGATCACCAGCATAAGACATATTTGGAAGAATCGTCCCTTCAAAATCATAGCGCGTCAGAGAATTTTTGAGCTTGCTATATTTTTTTCTTAAAGTTTCTTTAAAATCATTTTTTGCACCAATATCAGGCCTTAAGAAGTCCTCTTTTTGAATCACAAAAACCACTTCTTTATCGTCCTGAGCTAAGGCATCAAGTACTGAGTAACTTGTTAACCATGCAACAGCACCAAGCACAATATCTGCTGACTTGATATGGTTAACTAAATGCTTCTCCAAATCGCGAAAATAAACACTTGTTGTATCAGATTGAGTATTAAAATTATCTAAAGGTTGACTCTTTCTATCAGCGTCAGGTATCAATAATTCATTAAGGTTATTTATGATCATTTAAAGTTTCCGTTTTGGTGAACTATAGAATTACACAACTGCAAATAGCAATCATTATAAGTAATGATGACTGTTTTAACATTCTTATCTGTTCCAAATTGCCAAACGCATCACAATGCAATGCCCGCTTCACGCCCTGAGACATTCGACAAGCTTTTTATGGCTTCAGTAAGGGCGACTTTCGCGCTTCCAGTGCCAGCAAGTATTTCGCTTCGTCGTACCGGGTTTTGGTCTTCCAACAACGGTAAATGATCCTTATCCATTTAAACGCCAGAGCCCGGATCGCTGACTGATGAGATTTCCCTTTTTCTCGCTGGCCCTGGTAATAAAGTCTGGCCCAGTACGATGAGTTAACCGTCTTCGCAGTCCATTCCACGAATGTCTGCCGGACGAACTTCGCGCACTGCCAACGCCAGTGTACCCAGGATTTTTGACCACTTCGCTCGGTTACTGGTGCGATGCCAGCGTAGTTTTGAATTTCTTCGGCGCTGTTGAAGCGGTCGCGGTTATCACCCAGTGCGGCAAGCATCCGTGGGCCCATACACGGTCCCATTCCAGGGAGTGATTTGAACAGTTCTGCATCCGGAAGCGTATCGAATAAGGATTCAATACGTTCGTCGTAGATTCTGATTAGGTCGCTTGTGAGTTTGATTTGGGATGCAAGTGCTGTTGCCATCAATGCATTTGCCTCGATGACAGTTTTATCTGTGGTCAGGGGAATAGCGCTGGCAATACTTGCAACCCGCTGTTCGGTATATGCAACAGCAGGACCACCTTTAGCATTCATAAAATGACGGACAGTATCGCTGCGAGCCCGTTTGAGTTGTTGCAGACTCGGCTAGCGAATGATTAGCTCGCAGAACAGTGAGCTGTCCCGATGGGAGAACCATTCCAGGAGCTGGGGGTAATACTGCTTAAGCGTATTGATGAGCCGATTAACAAAGCGACGCTTGTCTTCGACCAGCAGTCGGCGCTGCTCAACTAATTGCTGGAGTAATTGGATATCCGGATTGTCGGCTTCAATGGCTTTTATCTTGTGGGGATAACGTAGCATCAGGTCTAATGCCAGCTCAGCATCCTGCGGATCATCCTTCGCACCGCTGGGCCAGAAAGCCTGTCGGTAGCGGGCCAGTGACAACGCGTGTACTGGAAAAACAGTGACAAATGGGTACTTCTGGAGTGCATACACCACCGGGCCTTTCTTCAGCTCAACGGCAATAGCAATCCTGCCTTTCGCCCTCTGGTGTAACTCATTGAGCCAGATATCAAGTGCCTCAGGCGTATGTTCAATCACATGAAATATGCGATCACCGTTTTTAAACTGAACGCAGACATCGTGTTTTTTATCCGCCCAGTCCAGACCAACATGGGCAGCAAACTGATCTTTCGCAGTCATCACCAACTCCTTTTTATCGGGGATTGGTATGCATTCCACGCTCTTCGAAAGAAATATAGTCAGCAGTTTTTCTGCATGCCCTGAGTATTCGTTAGCGAACGTGGAGCACTTACTGGCTCAAAAGCAAAGCGGCAATCATCAAATCACATGATTCTGGCACAATATTCGTAACCAATAAGCGCATACCCTGAATCACTTAAAAGTGTAACTCTCAGGGTGTGAATGACTATATCTGGCACAATGCCGCCCCCTTCCCGGAAAATCTCCAGTACGTTCACCCGCTATACATCAAACTCCCCCCGCCTCTGCAATACCATCCAAAATAGTAATGATAATTATTTGCATTGATGTGATACATTCAATGCGCGCATGCCACGTGATATTTCTCATGGCGGAAGGTAAGACGCTGCGCGTGGGGAATCACCGGTGACTGCATTGAGATGCAGCATCAATACAACTTATGGAGATAAGATGAGAAGAATGTCAATCCGTTCAGTGCTGTTGGCCTCCACTCTTGCGATGTCAACCGCCACAACGGCATACGCCGATAGCCAATGGGCAGCCGCCACCACGACCTTTCCTGGCAGTATTCGTGCCGGATCACGGGACATTCCCGTTAAGCCCGGAGATAAAACGGTGATAACGATTAAGAGCCTGCCAGCGGGCGCGACCGTCACCATGCTGAATGGTGCTGAAGTTCTGACACCGAAACCACTGACCGCCGATGATAAGGGAAACCTCACGATTCCTCTGACCGTTCCGGCCGATGCCGCGACAGGCCTTCATCCACTCACGGCGATCACTCAAAATCCTGCGAGCGTTTCGCAAGTCATGTTGAAATTGTCCCAGATTGTTGCGCCGAAAAACATTGAGGCTTTCAGACTGCAAACAGTTCCCGTCGGTGAGCGGGCTTACCAGTCGGCAGTTTCGGCCAACGGGAAGCTGTTCGTGACCTCTGCACGCGGCCCGAAGGATGGTAGCCGCCTGATGAGACTGAACGCCGGAACGCTGGCTGTCGAAGCGGAGGCTACGCTGCCTAAAGACAAAAAGGGTGAGCAGATTGGCGTCTTCGGCATCGCTGTTGATAATGTCCATAATCATGTCTGGACGACGAACACGCTTGCCGAGACGGTGACCGTCTATGACGCAAAGACCCTTTCCGTCGTGAAAGTCTTCCCGGAGGGGTCAGTCGTACATCCACGCGATGTGATTATTGATGAAGCCCACAATCGGGCTTATGTCAGCGCAGCGCTAACCGGTTTTATCGAGGTATATGATACAAAAACGCTGGAGCATATCGGTCAGATAGAGTTTGTGACCAACCGCGGCCGCGACCCGTTTTACAGTACCGATCTTGCCCTCGACAGTGCCGGTCAGAAACTCTATGGCGTCAGCCGCGATACGCCCTGGGTGGGCTGGATTGATCTCAAAACGGGTAAGAGTACGACGGTGAAAATACCTCAGGCGCAAGGCGCAACCGACATCGCTCGCGATCTGAAGACCGGTCGTCTCTACGTCGTTTCCCAGGAGACGAACAATGTCGTGGTTCTTGATGCGGACGGCAAGGTTCTCGCCGATACTTACATTGGCGCCGGGGGCGTATCTGTCGTCTGGGATCCGGTGACGTCGCAGGTTTTCGCCGCCACGCGTGCAGGCGGAACCGTTGCTGTTCTGGACAAGGACGGTAAACTGGTTGCTAATATTCCGATGGATGATACGCCAAACCACCTGACCGTCGCCCCTGATGGCGCCGTTTATCTGGTGTCTATGTATGGAACGACCGGGGATAAAGCTCAAACAGGCTCAGTGACGAAAATCACCCCCACAAAATAACGGCCTACGTTATTCACGGCCAGACCGGCCTGACATGATTAACCCCCTGCCGCCTATGGCGCGGGGGGATATTCCCGGCATATCTGACCGATATTCGCATCCTCTGACTTGAGGCAGGCCGACGTCAATGGCTATCCATAAACACAACTTTTCAACAATAACTCCGCGTTGGAAAACTCAAACCAGGCGTTAATCTCGCTATCTGTTCCTGATTAGGCTTTATCGGGGGTGAACTTGACTACCATCACTGATGTGTTAATTAATAAAGAGCAGAACATATTTATCATATAAATTGTCATGTACGCTTAGTTCTACAGGAACATAATCGGTGAATATTACAGCCTGCATTGCTCTTTTGAGCGCATGTCCATTTGTAAGTCAGGCGTCGATGCCGCTGACCTTTTCCGAAATATTCCTGGATGCTCCTGGACCACAAGGCCCTTTGAAAGGCACGTTACTGACCCCAAATTCGAAACCAACCGCCGTTGCTCTTATCGTTCCTGGCTCCGGGCCGACCGATCGGGATGGAAACAATCCGCCTGGTGTCAATGCATCGCCTTACCGACTTCTTGCCGAAGGCCTGGCTTCGAAAGGCTTTGCCACGCTTCGTATCGATAAACGAGGAATGTTCGCTAGTGCATTGGCGGTAGATAATGCCAATGCGGTGACAATTGCTGACTATGTTGACGACGTTCGGGCCTGGATAAAAGTGCTGAGACGTGAGACGCAAACTCCCTGTATTTGGATAATGGGACACAGTGAAGGAGGTCTTGTCGCACTGGCCTCGGCTCAGGAAGAGGATGTGTGCGGAGTGGTTCTTATTGCAACGCCCGGGAGGCCGATGGGCGAGGTGTTGAAAGGACAATTAATGGCTAATCCGGCAAACGCACCTTTATTAAAGGAAGCTTTACCGATAATTGATGCTCTGGAGCATCGGCGGCGAGTCGATACAACGAATATACATCCAGCGCTGCAAAATCTCTTTAATCCTGCGATTCAGGGTTTTTTGATCGATGCTTTTTCATATAACCCGGACCAACTCATTGCGACCATTTCCAAACCCGTATTAGTTCTGCAAGGGCAACGCGATCTCCAGGTAGAAGAAATGGATGCAAGAAGGCTTAAAACAGCCAATCCTCGAGCCTCCCTGGTGATACTGCCCAATATGAACCATGTGATGAAAGAGGTCACTTCGGACGATCGCGAGGCCAATATCGCTTCCTACACCGACCCCACCCTTCCCTTAGCGCCAGGTTTAATCGAATCGATTGCGTATTTCCTCATCCACAGCACCCCTTGTTCCGAAAAATAACTGTTTGCCTGAGATAAGAAGGCCCGGATAAAATTCATTCTCGATATTTTAGGGATTCAGACAGAATAATGGCTACCTCAAAATATGAGAGGTAGCATTTATTATTTATTTCAGGAGGTTATATCGTGCGTACTCGGCCATCATCCCGTTTGATAGTGCTTTCGCCTGAAAACCGCGTGCTGCTCTTTAGCTTCAACCATAAAGATGACGCGTTGAGTGGAAAATCTTACTGGGCAACGCCCGGTGGAGGACTTGAACTCAATGAATCTTTTGAACAGGCAGCCTTACGTGAATTAAGAGAAGAAACGGGATTGACAAGAAGCACTGCGGGGCCGCAAGTCGCTTCCAGAAGCTTCACAATGATGCTGCCCTGCGGGGAAACGGTTCTCGCAGAAGAGCATTTTTTTATTATTCACACAGAAAAATCAGATATCGATTGTTCCGGATGGAGCAGCAACGAAAAAAAAGTTATCCATGCTCACCGCTGGTGGACATTAGAAGAACTCAGACATACAAATGAAACGATCTTTCCACTCGATTTGATTATTGACATACTTGCTGACCAGTTAATCGGTACCACGACAATATCCCCTCCCTGACTGTTACCTGCGCACGATGAGAAATCACCTCTTCTGCGCTCAGTGTCCGGGTGAATAAAGACATTAACACCGCCGGGATACACCGTTCTCACTGGCGCCTGATTAGGTCGCTAATCAGGCTTGACGCTGCAGAATTACGCCTGCCTTTCCGGGCTTTTCAGCATCCAAACCAGTACCATACCGCAGGCGATGACCGCCGCCGCCAGTATCACCATGGTCTGAAGACCGACCTTCGCCGACACCAGACCTCCGACAAGCGCCCCCGTACCGATCGCAGCATTGAAAATGGCAACGTAGACGGCTGATGCGGGCTGAGTGGCCTCTCCCGCGCTGCAAAGCAGCCAGGTTTGTAAGCCAACGAACACAATTGCCATACCTGCGCCCCATAGGGCGAGCAGCGTCCCGGTGAACCACATTGGACATGATGGCCAGCCCTTGATACCCAACATCCCTAGTGCGCCCGCACTGAGCAACAGCGATGTCATAATCAGTATCTTGATATATCGATCAATGAGTTTACCGGCAATGATATTTCCCAGCAGCCCGGAGAGACCTGAAATCAGTAGCAGAGCTGAGATAGCAGATGTAGGTATACCACGGGCCTGGGTTAGCAAGGGTTCAAGATAAGTGAAGGCGGCAAAGTGTGCTGAAATAATGCAGGCCGTTGCGCCAAAGAGTGAAAGGAGCAACGGATTTTTAAAGATCTCCCCGTAAACCCTCAGACTCAGCGGTTGCGGAGCCGCCAACGCGGGAAGCGTCCAGAATAACGCAACGGCGGTGACAAATGACAGCAAGGAGATCGCGGTGAACGCCTGTCGCCATCCGGCCAGGCCGGCAATAAAACTTGATAGCGGCACACCCAGTACGCTGGCCGCCGAGACACCGGCAAAGATGACTGACGTGGCTAATCCCAGCTTATCTACCGGCACAAGCTTTATCACCACGGTACCAATTAATGCCCAGAAAGCGCCGTGCGCAAGCGCCCCTGTCATTCGCGCCGTCATAAATTCCCGCATGGTGTGCGATTGTGTCGCCATCAGACAAGAGAGCGCCAGAATTAGCATCAACGCCACCAGCAGCGCCTTGCGGGAAAGCCGGACGGGGATTGCGCCGGCCAGCAAAGCCGCCAGCGCGGCAACCCATCCATATGCGGTGACGGCAAGACCCGCCCCCGCTTCAGTCTGATGTAAATCTTTCGCCAACGCGCTGAGCATGCCAACCGGCGAAAGTTCGCTGGTCACAATCGAAAATGCACTGATCCCCAGTGCGGTTACGGCGAGCCAGGCGCGCATGGGCGCCGTGTTTGCCTGTAAAACGGTGTCGTTCATTGGATGAATTTCCCAGGAATAATATGTGAAAGGGGGATGTTTACCAGATGCGAGCGGTTTTCCGCGTCGTTCCTCATTGCCTGTTTATCTCCTTATGTGGAGTGCAGTATCATCCCGAGATAAGTGATAAAACAGACCTGAAAACGGAGAGCCGTTTTCCATAATCGGAAAATAGATGAAAACAGATTTTAACTGGGACGATACGCGGGTTTTTCTGGCTGTCGCCCGAGCGGGCACCCTTAGCGGCGCTGCAAATGCCCTGGATATGGGCATCGCGACCCTCTCAAGAAGGCTGGACAGGCTTGAAAAGTCGCTGGCCGTCCCTCTGTTCAGCAGACACCAGAGCGGCTACCGACTCACGGATGATGGCGAGGCGCTTCTGGAACGTGCCGAGGCGCTTGAACATGCCGGACTCGCGTTCGGCGAGATGGCCAGGCTGCAAGGGAACGTTGCCGGGCTTACCCGACTGGCTACATCGGATAACCTGGCGGCGTATTTTATTCTTCCTTCACTCAACGCGTTGATGGAAAAATATCCCGACCTGCGGGTCGAGGTGATAAGCGGTGTGCAATCCGTCAATCTGCATCGGCGGGATGCTGATTTAGCAATACGGATGGTCAAACCAGACAGCGGAAACCTGACGCTAAAGCGTCTCGGTATCGTGGGATTTGGCTTATACGCCGCCGATGCCTGTTTAAATGGCGCCACTGGCGTAGCGTCAGGTCACGCTCAGTATGTGGGCTGGCCGGAATCGCATCAACACCTGCCCGCTGCGCGATGGGTCACGCAGACGCTTCGCGGCAGTCCATGCAGAGTGGAAGCGAACACGCTGGCAGCGCAGTTATCGGCAGTTTCAGCAGGCCTGGGGTTGGGGGTGCTGCCACACTTTATGGCGCGGAAAAACGGTCTGCATTGTGTGAATTCGGATCTCGGCGTCGATCAAACCTTATGGCTGGTGATGCATTCAGATTTAGCCAATTCGCGGCGCGTCAGAGTGGTCGCCGATCATTTAATTACCCTGTTCGATGGGATAAAAGATCAGCTAATGTTGCCATAACCGTTTAATTAATTGCTACTTACAACTTACACCATGGCCGGTGACTGAAAACGGTGTTCCCGGTCAGGCCAGGGTGAAGTCTGTTCTCGGTTAAACCCCTTACCTGAATCGCAGGTGTGTTACATCGCCTGGACGAGGGCTCTTATCTTTTCCGCCTTTTCAAAGTGGTCCAGTTTCATCTCGATAATCCACCAATGCGCAACTTCCATAAGCAATTCAGGATCGTCATTTTTATTGGCAAAAAAAGCATAGAACGAAAGTCCTGCATTGCTTCCCCTAGAGGCAATTTTTGAATCGCAGACCCTGATGATTTTTTCCTTCATTCCTTGTCGCACTGCCTCTCCCTCTCTATTTTCAGGTTCTAGGCCTTAAAAGATAATATCATTTCGCGCTGGGTTAAAAATTTAACCCTGGTGGTTATGATCTCTGAGAAAAACGGTGAAGACGTCCTTAGGCGGGGTTATACCACATTCTGAAAGCAGCCAACCCACCGCGCCTGTCATCAGGAACATCAGATAACACCGCCGTGTTATTCGCCGCCTGGAAAAGCTGATAGCCCGCTGCCCGACGGGAGGAGTGTCGTCGCCCCACCTTTCACGCCAGCGCATCCAACGGATAATCACCAGACTGCGGCGACTCAGGCGCGATGCGATAAATGTGCGAACGACCGGGCGGAATCCGATATTCGTGTACACTGTCTGGCGCAGGGCGGCGTGAACCGCATCACGCCCTGAACAACTAAACGCCAGAAACTGCGTAAGCGCGGTTGCGCGCGAATGTAAGACACCCCGACACATGGTCATCAGGATAAGGGAGGCGCAACAGATATGACCCGAACACAAAGGCTTCTTGAATTACTCCAGATATTACGGGCTCACCGCTATCCGGTCACTGCACTGACGCTTTCCGCAAACTTAAAGATAAGCGTGCGCACCGTTTACAGGGATATAAAAACGCTCCAGCACCAGGGAGTATGTATTGAGGGGAGTGCCGGGATTGGATATATTATTAATTCTGATTATCATTTACCGCCACTGGTATTCACCGTGCAGGAGCTGAATGCTCTGACGCTGGGTCTTAACTGGGTGTGTCACAACACGGACGCGGACTTTAAAAAAAATGCAAAAAAAGCCATTGCCAAAATACGCGCAGTTATTCCTGATAGATTGCAGGAACACATTGAATATCAGTCATATCTGACAGGTCCGACTGAAAGAGAATGTTACGGCTTTGGTGATATACACCACGCAATTAATGAAAGAAAAAAAATCACTATAACCTACTCCGATAAAAATAATACCGTATCATCCCGTGTAATCTGGCCAGTCGCGCTGGTATATATGGAGTCCTGCTGGTTACTTGCAGGATGGTGCGAGATGAGAAACGATTTTCGTCATTTCAGAACCGACAGAATAAAGAAAATCACTGTACTGAGCACCACTTACCCGGAGAGCAGAGCCATCTTGTTGAAAAGATGGCGAGATGCGGAAGGTATCAGCCTGGACAGTGAGTACTGACAAAAATTGTCGCAACGATCGTGTACGCTTCTGTAGAAAAGACACCAGGATGATGACAGGAGAGCGTATGAACTTTCATAACAAAGTTGCATTAATCACGGGAAGTACCACGGGTATTGGCGAAGAGGTCGCAGGACAATTACACCGATATGGCGCCAGAGTCATCATTGTATCCCGGTCATTACATGAGGCCAGACAAAAAGCCAGATCGTTATCACCCGATGAAAAAACAGCGATCGGCATAGAATGTGATGTTGCAGACCCTGAACAAGTCAGCAGCATGATTAATCATGCCGTAGATCATTTCGGCAGACTTGATTATGCCGTAAATAATGCAGGCACCACCGGTGAACATAATAAAACAATAACAGAGCAGACAGTAGACAACTGGAATAACGTCATATCAAACACACTGAGTAGCGTCTTTTACTGTATGAAATACGAAATACCAGAAATATTAAAATCAGGAGGCGGTTCAATAGTGAATTTGTCGGCAGTAAATGGGTTAGCAGGTATCCCCGGTCTGGCCCCTTACACGACGGCAAAGCATGGCATAATTGGTTTAACCAGAAGCGCGGCGCTGGAATTTGCCTGTCAAGGTGTGCGGGTTAACGCGGTTGCGCCGGGTTATGTCAGTACGCCGCGAATCAATGAACTTCCCGAAAATATTATCAGTGCGTTTGCAAACAGCCATCCCATGAAAAGAATGGCCACCATGACCGAAGTGGCTGATTTTATCCTGTTTTTATTGTCAGAAAAATCAGGGTTCTGTACCGGCGGTGTTTATCCTGTTGATGGCGGATATCTGGCTGAGTAACGAGCGCGTCGGAGATAACATTTGCCTGGCGTTGGATATGTTCCGCTCTCCAGGCCGCCCCAGACACTCTGGCGTAACGTTTGCTCTGCGCATGTCGTATTTTTGAGCGTTGCTCCCGCGGGATCAGGTCGGCGCTCATCCATATTCAGGCAATCTGCGAGCAGCTTGCCACACCATATTTATCGCTGCCTGAGTCACACAAACCGGTCTTCGGCGATGTCCGTCGGCAGGACGGTTAAAACGTTTAAGGCATAATGGAAACGCTGGCGGATAATCCCGCCACCAGTTCAATCCCTTGCGGTATCTTATCTAACTGGATACGGACAGGGACTCGCTGCGCAAGTCGCACCCAACTGAAGGTGGGATTGACATCCGGCAGCCCGAGCCCACCCGTCTGATCATTGCTATCATCGATCCCCCGGCCGATACTCTCCACATGCCCCGTGATGAGCGGGTCAAACCCCATCAGCGAAATTTGTGCGGCGTTCCCGATACGAATATGACGCAGTTTGGTCTCCTCAAAATAGCCCACCACCCAGAAACTGTGCGCATCGACAACGGCGACCCTGGTCTCTCCCGCAGTGGCGTAGTCGCCTGGACGCAGCCGAAGATGCGTGACGTAGCCAGCAACCGGTGCGCGCACGGTAGCATGAGATAAATTAAGCTGCGCCAGTTCCAGCGCAGCCAGCGCCCCCTGATAATTGGCCGCCGCAACGCGCGCTGCGCTGCCCGTTTGCTGGATGTCCTCGCCGGAAATGGCCCCTTTGATGAGCGCGCGTCGCCTGGCCGCATCCTGGCGCATCAGCATCTCATGACGTTTTGCTTCAACGTCGGCCTGCGCGCTGAGCACCGCCAGCTTCAGCCAGCGCGGGTCGATAGCATAAAGTACATCGCCCTGGTTAACCCATTGATTATCGCGGACCGCCACGCGGCTCACCGGCCCGGAAACATCCGGCGCAATCTGCACCACATCGGCCCTGACCCTTCCATCGCGCGTCCAGGGCGTCTGCGCATACTGTTTCCAGAAAATAAACGCCACGAAAATCGCCACCGCCACAGCGATTAACGTCAGCGCGTAACGACCCAGTAAAAAGAGTAAAGATTTCATGCGAATAACCCCAGAGTGGTCAGGCCCTGCAAAAGCAGGAAAAAGGTCACGATATAGGTTGAGACATCAAGCAACGGGCGCAAAGGCAAACGCCGGTAAAGCCTGCTGCAAGAAAAAAGCGGCACGAGTAACAGCGTACAGACCACAGCAAGGAACGCGGTCAGTAGCAATCCGGGGATAAAAACACCCCCGATATTGATGTCATTTATCATGGCTGGGCTCCTTGTTCTGCGTCCGTAATGCGCAGTGCAGATCCACCAGTCTGTCGACAAACTGGCATGATTGTTCATCTGTCGCGGGCAGGCAGAGGACGGCCATTGCGGCAATACGCTCGCGTAAGGCGTCGGTGTGCGTTGTGCGGGTAAAATGAGAAAGCAACTCGTTGATATCGCTGCCTGCGGGCGTATCGCAACGGCGCAGGCGCATCACACAGAGGCCAATACGCAGAAAATGGACCAGGCGTGCAAGCGTGGCAGCAACAGAGCGGCCCGATCGATCATCAGATTGGTCCAGTGCGTTTCATCACCTTTAAACACACCGTTCACGCTGCGGCGAATATCGCGTTGGCAAAGTTTTAGCAGACGGTTTATCGCCGCGTCCGCCTGTACGGTTTGCAGCAGACTCATGCCGATAACCGCAAAGCCGGTCGCAAAAAACAGCGCGATAGCGGTGTTGGCCGCAGCGGCGAAGTCGCCGATGTAGTGTGCCCCCAGCTCGCATAGCACAGGCAGCGTCAGGGTGATGCCCATCGCCATAAAGGTCGTGGGCGGTCGCGCCTGCAGCGATCCGGCAAGCAGATAGACTGGGGCAAGCACCGCCACCAGCACCGGAAAATCGCTGAGCGGGGGAAGCAGAGCGAAGCTATAGATAAGGCTTATCAACACGCCCCAGACGGAGCCGATAATGTATTTGACAAGATGCGGGGCCGGCGTATCGAAACTGCCAAACAGCGTGCAGCAAACCCCAAGAATCGACACCGCCGTGCCGCCATCGGGCCAGGCGGAGTAAATCCAGAGCAGACAGCCGCCCAGGATGATGACAAAAGCGCCCAGCGCCGTTCGGGCGGCACTCCGGGGATCGCGATGGAAAACATACCCTTTCACTGCATGATCTTCCGCCGGCATTGGCGAAGTTTTGCCGTGATGGATGGCATCCGAAAGGCGCTCACACTGTTGCAGGAGGGTAAGCAACTCAGCGACGTAGCGTAAGAAATTCACCCGCAGCGCATCCTCGAACGTCAGCGCCTGCGCAGCGTGCCGCTGTGCTAACTGCGCGCTGCGTTGTTGTAGCGTCGCTGCTGCGTTTTTGCGTTTCCCGGTATCGTCACAGCTCAGCCAGGCCTGAACGTCATCCAGCAGCCTCTGCATATCGGCGGGCATCTTCGCGATCGCCTGTAAACGATCGCGTAATTCACCGTTGACAATAACTAACCGCGCCAGCCTGTCATGGAGCGCTTTCCTGGCCTGACGGACCGGCACCGAAAGGGCAAAATCATACGGGATGTGGTGGCTGATGCCCTGCAGGAACTGTAGCGCCAGCGCCAGATGCAGAGGCTCTGACTGCGCGTCGGACCTGCCTGCCAGGGTGTCGGCAATCCGCTGACGCGCGGCCTGCAGCGTCTGCGCTAATTTGCTGTTGAACAGCCCGGATATCCGGACAGGCAGAATGTATCGGTGAATCAGCGCGGCGCAGACGATGCCTATCGTTATCTCCTGTACCCGAATGATGGCAATGTTAAACACCGTGCCAGGGTCTGAGACGGCGGGAAAACCAATCAGACTTGCGGTGTAACCGGCCAGTACAAAGGCATAGGCGCGGGGCGTGCGTTCAAGCAGGGATAAACAGAGGCAGAAGGAGATCCAGCCTGCCAGAATCACGCTACATAAAATCGGCGTATTCACAAACATGGGCACAATCAACACCGTGGCCCCCGCGCCGGCCACGGTCCCTGCCAGGCGATACAGGCACCTGCTCAAAGACGCGCCCACCGACGTTTGCGAAACGATATAGACGGTGATGATGGCCCATGAAGGCCGTTCAAGGCCAATCGCCAGGGCAATGTAATACGCGAGCATCGCTGCGACAAAACTCCTGACGGAATAGAGTAGCGCATGGGCGTCGCTCAGTAGCGCGGGAGAGGCCATGCGGCCTGACCAACGGCTTATCGCCTGCAAAACGCGGCGGTGATGGGGAGTTAATTTGCTCATGCCGGGAATTATTCCCGCTTTGCGCTTGTCCTTAAATACTCTATTCTGTCAAAAAATACCTAAATGTTGCCAATAAGATGTCATCCAGACTTGCCCATACCCTGTTTGATCCCGATAGCACGCCGGGCCCGGCCGTCGCGCGGCATATTGATTTCGTTGATTATGCAGCAGAAGTGCCGGTGCATACGCACCGCAAGGGACAACTGATCGTGGCCCGCTATGGGGCGGTGATTTGTCGCGCGGAAAACGATATCTGGATAGTACCGCCAGATTGCGCGGTGTGGATCCCCGGCGGGATCCCCCATAGCGCCAAAGCGACCTGGAATGCGCATCTCAACTATTTGTTTATTGAACCCGGCGCCGCCGCACTGCCGGAGAAATGCTGCACGCTGGCGATTTCTCCGCTGATTAAAGAGTTAGTTGATCGCTTGACGCATGAGGACGTTGATTACCCGGCGCAGAGCCATGTCGGCAGGCTGACCAGAGTGACGCTCGATGAACTGGCCACCATGCCGCAGCAGAAATTGAGTCTGCCGGTTTCGGCGCACCCGAAGATCCGCGCCATGGCTGATGCGCTGGTTAGCCACCCGGAGGATCGAAGCACGTTTAAAGTCTGGGCGAAACGGCTGGCGCTCAGCGAGCGTTCATTAGCACGCCTGATGCTGCGCGAAACCGGGCTGACCTTCGGACGATGGCGTCAGCAACTGCATTTGATTATTGCCCTTCGGGAGCTGGCAAGCGGGGTATCGGTGCAAAACGTCGCGGCTAATCTGGGGTATGAGTCGGTAAACGCTTTTATCACCATGTTCAGAAAAACAATGGGCAGCACGCCCGCGCACTATTTTGCCGGTCGAAGAGCGACAGATCCCTGAGTGAGGCACAGGCTGGATACCGAGTAAGGCGCTTAATGCCCGCTTGTGGCCCCCGGGGGATATTCAGCATTGCTCCTGACGAGGCGTAATGACTGTCAAGGCGGTGCCCTCTTCCGTTCCTCTGCATATGATGAGTAATGTACATTCCGCGGGGGCGACGATAAATGTGGCCGAATTCCAGACAGGCATCCGCAACCACCGGATCATAAAGAACAGGGATAAAGCGCTTCGGATCCAACATAATCGTTTTATAAAACACCACCTCATCTGGTGGACGGGTATGTTCTGGCGGTGGTGATAAGGCGAAGAAAAAGAGAGCTGGCGGTGTAAATTTACCCGGCAAAGCAAGCTCCACCGACTCCAGAAGAAATGAAAGCGGGTTACTGCTAAACGGGACATATTAAAAAAATTGCGGCGCACTTCGCAACGTAGCCCGACGACGCTGTCGGGGGCGGGATGGGCATCCGGGGGAGTTTACGCCTGATCCATCTGCTGTATTCATAACACCATCAGGCAGATCTGAGACTCACGTGGCAGATCAACCCGTACTGGCTGGCGTCGGGATGCGAACAGTCTGCTTTTGATGAATTAATTTTCGATGGTAAAGTAAGACTGTTTTTTTGGATGCATTTTTATAGTTAAACCTTCGGTTTTGAATGCATTGAATAATATGTCCGCATCACCCGTTGACAGGATATCCATTGATTTAGTCAGATCGCCAGCATCTGAAAAACACTCAACCAAATCAATTCCCAGGATAAAAATAGCCGGCGCTTCAGTATTGATGTCCACATGCTTAACAGCTGTCCAGCTTCGTTGTTTCAGAGTGATATCTGACCACCCCTGACATTTAAGTATCCGGATAACTCGTGTCAATCGTGAGAGTGGAGAATCCTCCTGTGGCCTGATAATACTGGTTTTCCACAGCGTATCTAAACGTTGACCTAGCTTCGCTGATGGCCCCAGATCTCTGCTAAGTTGTATAAGGTAGTCAATGTCTTTTGCAACAGTCTGAGGGAAACGTCTTTGTTTTTTAGCGGTAACAAGCCAGTTTTGCAGAAAAATATGCTCCATTAGTGGTGAGGGAGTTTTTCCATCAATACGCGACAGATGCAGCGCTATAAGCGCACACCATAAAAAATGCTCTGTATCAGCCATTTTTTGTTGATGATTTATGTCAGGCCTGGAATTATTCATAACATCTCCAGTGATTAGTCATTGAATTTATCTGATAACCCCTGTTAACAGTATAATTTTTATACCATTATCTGAAAATTAAAATATTGGCTCAGGATACATTTAATTATACCCGGCACATCTGTCATGACTTCTCTTTGGCATGATGTTTATTATGCACCAGATGCGATGTATAGCTCACAACAACCATCACGATGATGGTACTTCCCAGACAGGAAACAAAAATCAGACCAAACTGCGCTCGCAGTAAACCCGTATACTGTATAACGCCTGCGCCAATCGGAACAAATAACAATGCCATATAACGAACAAGAAGAGTACATCCCGGATTAACCCACCTTTCAGGGATTATCTGAAATGAAAGAAGAACGAACAAAATAATCAACCCCAGAATACTTCCTGGAATAGCCACTGGTAATATCGGGGCTATAAATAAACCCAGATAGAGACAAACATAAATTATGACGAATGCACGTATATATTTCATAATGATAGCAGGCATGACATATCCCTCACCGGCTCGAAGTAACCAGATTACATTTAAAACACACCTTCACCCCCCCAATAATAAACCTACCAGTAATGATTAAAAACAAAAAGATATTCCATATATCCACAGCCAATTATACTTAATGAGTATAAAATGCATTTTCTTACAACCATCCAGGTAGGCATGATTAAATACCCTGTTATATTTAATAGTATCAACATCAATAATAATATTGGGTGCCGACCTGACGCAAACAGTCTGCCATAGATTTTCTTCTCTCTTTACGCCAGGCACCGGGCGATAGCCCAAAGGTACGAGAAAATACGCGGGTAAACGTTTGCTGAGAATCATACCCACAAGTCAGGGCAACTTCGTAGATACAGGCATCAGTGTGGGTTAACTGAAGAACCGCAAGCTCCATTTTCCTTCTTCTGATATAACTTGCCAGGTTTTCTCCCTTGTAATGTAAAAATAACCGCTGGATATGCCATTTTGAATAGCCTGAATGAATTGAAATTTCTTCAATAGATAGCTTTCGATGTAAATTCTCATTAATCCATTCCACAATAGTGTCGATAACCGAAGCTGAAATATGCATAAATAATAACCTCCAGATTATCTATTCAGCAGCCAGGGTACGAGAAGCATGACTATTTTGAAAACATACGGCGCCAGAACTGCGGTTATGATTCCGCATAGCACCAGGGCCACGGAACTAAATGCGGCTTCTTCCGCGTCAATTTCAGCACAGCGGGAAGTGCCCAACGCATGACTTGCAGAGCCCATTGAAAGTCCCCGTGCGATCTTGTGATTGATATGCACAATGTTCAGATACACATGACCAAGCACGGCCCCCAAAATACCAACCAGAATAACGCATACTGCAGTGATAGCAGGGATACCTCCAATCGCGCTACTTGCCGCCATTGCAATGGGTGTTGTCACTGATTTAGGCAGGATGGTCGCGGCCATTTGAGGCGTCGCGCCCATTTCTAAGGCGATAATGCTGCCTGAAAACATTGCTGTAAGGCTACCTATCGTGCAGATGATGATCAACGATTTCCATTTCGCACGGAGCTGAACCAGTTGCTCATAAAGAGGAAAAGCCAGTGCCACAACGGCTGGTTGCAACAGAGCGTTGAGTGAAGAAGAACCCTGGAAATAGCTCGCATAAGGAATGTGTCCAAATGCCAGGATAGCAATGATGATAATCAGCGTAATGAGAAGTGGATTGAACAAAGGGTTTTTTATTTTATTCATTGCCAGCCAGCGAGCTGAAAAGAACAGACATAAAGTTAACGGTAGAGACCAGCAGATATTAAAAATCATTTACTTTTCACCTCACATCTGACGCCAACAGATTCTCACCATCGTGACTATCATGGTCATTGCTGAATACATGACTCGACTTAAAACGGGTTCGGTTAAACTCAGATACCCCATGGAATATAAGAGTCGTCCTCAGTGTTCGCAGGACGCTTCACCGTTAGTGAGAAGATGATAGAGATAATGGCTAAAATGAAGATGACCCAGAAAGTTGACTGGAAGCCACCGAAGACCGAAGCAATCACAGACCCCAGGAAAGATCCGATCCCAAAACCCAGATAAATGACGCCATAATTCTTAGTGACATTATTCAGACCAAAGAACTCAGCCACCAGGGATGGAAAAGTAGTAAGGTGACCACCAAAATTAAACGCGACACACCCCAGAGCAAAGAAGAAACTATACTCATTCAGATGGAAGAAATTAAGCAGAACCATACCCATCAGGAGGATTATCTGACCAAAGGTGACAATTCGGATGATGCGTATGCTATCGGACATTATGCCCATCACCAGACGACCGACTAAGTTGGCGACAGCAACAACAGTTACCGCATTTGCAGCCGTCACGCCATCGAGATGGGCGATGATTTGCGCAATATCTTTTGCTACACCAATAATGTACAACCCTCCCATCATTGCGGTTCCGAACATTAGACATAACATCCAGAATTGCGCCGTACAAACAGCTTCACGCAGAGTATATTCTTTCTGGACCGCACCACTGGCAACTTTCACATTTTGATATGGCGCATCTGTCATTAATATCCCGCCAATGATGCAAATCACCGCAGCAATAACTCCCCAGTACAGTAATGCGGTATGTAATGCGTTATTGGCAAGCAGATCCATATTAATGAATTTGAAGGCTAACGACCCCAGCCCATAACAACCGATAGATAAAGCGGAAATGAGTCCTTTACGTTCCGGGAACCAGCGAATACAGTTGGTCAGCGTAAGTAAGTAGCCAATACCGTCAGCCAGTCCTACCAGGACACCGCCAAAAATCCACAGCATTGTCAGATTATGAGCGATCCCCGTCAGCCCTAAACCCAGTAACAGTGCGATACCAGAAAATATGGTAAGCACTTTAACGCCAAATTTATCCTGTAGCCTCCCCGCAAAACTGGATGCAAAAGCCAGACAGAGACACAGGATACCAAAGGTGAAAGCAACGTTTGGAACCGTAGTGTGGAACTGTGTTGCAAAATGACTATTAAACAAACTCCAGGTATATACCGAGCCCAACGCGAACTGGGCCAGAAGAGTGCCTGTGAAAGTCAGCCAGCGAGTAACAGGTTGAGATGCTTGCCGTAAATCTTGTTTATGGGTCATAATGATACCTGTCAATGGATTTTTATTGGCAAATGATTATTTCTTAATTCCTGTATCATTCAGATTATCCCTGGTGCAGGATGATTACTGAACGGATCAGCTCCGTGTATTAAGACGATATTGACGTGGAGTTAAATGATAATGCTGTCGAAATGACCGACAGAAGGTTGACTGCTGTCTGTAACCGAGATACATTGCGATCTCTGTGATTGAACTGTTTGTTTCTTTCAGTAAATCCCTGGCAATAACCATTTTACGCTTTCTTATATATACACCTGGAGACATACCAGTCACTCCTTTGAAACTTTTTTGAAAGTGCCATTGGGAGTATCCTGTTTTTTCTTCCAGGACCCGAAGTGTTAACTCCTCTGTTAAATTAAATTCTATCCACTCCAGTATATCCTGAATGGTTAAACGCATAAGACAGGAAGAGGATTTATCTTTCATTTAAATGCCTTAATTAATATACATTTTTCATTAGCCAAGGCTGGCGGATTAAAAACAACAGGGCAATCATACTCTAATCCATGTATTCTAAAAGTGAATATTTAGAATACATAACATTCCATTATGGAATGTTATGTAACGGTTGCATATCCGGGGGCGAAGGAGGATATCTGGCGGAAAACAGCGACTTCTCATGTGCGGATCGGCCATGCTCAGGCAATGTGGAATGGCTGACGGATAATGATACGGCTTACAGAGCCCATGAATATAGCAAACGTTCGGGAAGACGATAAACGGGATGACAGCAGCATCATGCTAAAACCGGACGGTCAAGTGGCGGCGATGAATCTGCACTGGCGTTGAGTCATGACAATCAACCTCGCCCGCACGTGTGCAGGGGTATCGCTCGCCACGGGAATATCACGCTCTGCCAGTCGCCGCGATTAAAAGACCTCACGCTGCACGGGCGTTGGCGGCAGATGCTCATCTCTGTCATTGACGCCGGGCTACGGCATTGCCGTGTCATTCGCCCTGTGGCCACTGCCCTTCGGGAACAGCACTTGCGCTATTCCCGAAAGGGGATGCTTTGCCCTGCGACGCGCATGATTTAGGGTATCTTACGCGCCACGACGATAAGAATTACCCTATCCAAAGAACGGCGCAGGCGGCAAGAAGACAGTAGCCACCAAAAAGGTGCCACTTATCATGTTCCAGCCAGCCCGCCAGCCAGCGAAGCGCCACTAAACCGGCGATAAAACTGAAAACCATACCCAGCAAACTCGGCAGAACGATGGAGGAAACGGTCGGTGAGACCGCCTTGAGTGCAGTGCTGGCATGGAAAGCGCGCGCCACTTCTTTGACGATAACAATGGGCGTCAGCACAACCGCCAGCGCAAAACTGAATTCTTCTGCGGTTTTTCGGGCAACGCCGACGGATAATGCAGTAGAAATTGTCGCGCCGGAACGGGATAACCCGCGAAAAGGCAGACAAAGTCCCTGCACCATCCCCACAATGACCGACTGGATTAAAGAGAGACGCTGAGTGTGACTTTCTTTTATTCGCGACGAGACAATAATGAGAATGCCCGACACGACAAGCCCGCAAGCAATCAGTTTACTGTTGCTGAACAGTGATTCAATTTCGAAATCTGGCGTATTGCCAGAGAAATAAACCTTGATGATATGTTGCAGGGTTAAGCCGACGATCCCCGTCATCATGGTGGCAATAATAATGCGCAGAGCATAATGTTTAAACGCCGCACCAGAGCTAAAATAGGTGACGCGCCAGGATTTCCAGAAATGAACGATAACAGCAAACATCGTCCCGGTGTGCAGCATAACCAACAGCAATGTCATGTCTGGTGCACTTGGATTCAGCCCCAGTATTTTTTCCGCCATAATAACGTGTGCCGAGCTGGAAACAGGCAACAGCTCAGCCAGCCCCTGAATGACTGCCAAAATCAATATGTTCAAAAAGGTCATATTTTCTCCGGGTGATGGATTCCCATGTTAAATACTAAGACAAAGCATCAGGTCATGAATCCATTCAGTACCCTGCGTGAATATAATCCTTAGCGGTGACATCTTTAATAGCGATACACTGCGCCGGGTTGAAGAAAACGTTTCGTTTAACCTTCGTTTGACTTTCCCCAGGAGCCGTTGGGGCGGCGGATTTTCTCGTCTCTGTTCAGCCGTTCTTGTTCCGGATAAAAGACCTGCCCGCTGACATATCCGGCGGTAAAGATCGGCAAAAAGCGCGCGGCCTCAGGTCAGGAAACAGGACGATGGGAAAATGCCCCGCACAACGGATGGCTGAGCGACTGCGCCATCATGGTGCGAAAGTTTGCACCCTGCACACTCTTATGACCCCTAGCGGCAGATTAACGCCGTTTTATGTGCAAAGTGCCCACTTCATTATGTTGCCTGTGCAGTGATATTTTTGGCATATCTCTTGCTAAACCTCTGGTATCGCTATTCGGATAACCACTCAGAGGTTCCACAATGTCAAACAGCAATGATTTTCCACTCGTCGAAGCGCCCGCCTCCGGGCGTAAGGGCGTGTTTTCGATTTCCATGGTCCTGTTCAGCTTCACCTTTTTTACCGGCACCATGTTTGCAGGCGGCAAGCTCGGCGTCTCTTTTTCCATCGTAAACCTGCTGTGGATCGCGGTTATCGGCAACTTTCTGCTGGCCCTGTATGCCGCGTCGCTCGGCTGGATTGCCGCGCGCAGCGGGCTGAATACCGTACTGATGGGCCGTTTTTGCTTCGGTGAAATCGGCAGCAAGCTCGCCGATTTTATTCTCGGCTTCGCCGAACTGGGCTGGTACGCCTGGGGTACGGCGACGGTCGCTATCTCGCTGGTCAAGATCCTCGCCCTGCCCGAGGCGATGACTATTCCGCTGATGATTCTGTTCGGCATCCTGTTCTGCGTCACCGCCCTGGTCGGCTACAAGGGGCTGGATGCGCTGTCCCGCGTGTCGGTGCCGCTGATGTTTATTCTGCTGGTGGTCTCTATGTATCTTGCCGCCCATCACGCCGGTGGCTGGCAAGCGATGACCCAAATCGAACCGGGCTCAACCATGACCTGGTCGGCGGCCATCACCATGGTATTCGGCACTTTCGCCAGCGGCGCGACCCAGGCGACGAACTGGACGCGGCTGGCTAACTCCAGCCGTACCGCCATCGTCGCCAGCATGAGCAGCTTCCTCGTCGGCAACGGGCTGATGATTGTTGCCGGGGCGTGGTGCGCCATCGTCTATCAGCAGGCCGATATTGTGGAGGTACTGATTCTACAGGGGCTGTCCGTGGCGGCGGTGGTAATGCTGTGCCTCAACCTGCTGACCATTCAGGGGCCGACGATTTATAACGTCTCGGCGGCCGCCTGCCACCTGCTGCGCAGCGAACGTCGCCGCACCCTGACCGTAGTCGCCGCCGGTGTCGGCATTCTGCTGGCCATTGGCGGGATGTATGAAATGCTGATCCCTTTCCTCGTGCTGCTGGGCAGCATCATTCCGCCCATCGGCGGCGTTATCCTTGCCGACTACTGGTTTTATCGCGGCGGCCGCTATCCCCTGCTGCACACCGCCCGCCTGCCGCGTTTTAACTGGCTGGGGCTTGGCGCCTACGCCGTGGGCGCGGTGGTGGCTTACCTGTCGCCGTGGATAGCCCCGCTGGTCGGTATTACCGTTTCCGCGCTGGTCTACATCGTCCTGACGCGTCTGAGCAAACGTCAGCCCGCCGCTGACTCGGTCGCGGAGCAGTAATCATGGGCCTGACGGTCAGTGAAATCCTCGCGCTTGACGGGCTCTCCCCCCTGCGCCTGCGCGCGGGGCAACAGGGGCTGCAGCTGGCGGTGCGCTGGTATTACGTGGCGGAAAATGAAAATATCGCCGAATGGATCATGGGCGGGGAGCTGGTCTTTATCACCGGGATCAACCATCCCCGCGATGAAGACAACCTGATTGATTTGCTGATGGAAGGCAAACAGCGCGGGATCGCCGGGATGGTGATCCTCACCGGCGACCAATATATTCAGGCGATTCCGCCGCGCCTGATCGCGTTGGCCGACGAGCTGGGTATTCCGCTGATCGAACAGCCCTATCTGCTGAAGATGGTGATGGTGACCGAACGCATCGGCACCGCGCTGGTACGTAGCGAGAATGCCCTGCAATCACAGCGCGATATTCTGCTGCAGCTGCTGACCGGCGACTACCCCGACCTGCATATCCTGCATCAACGCGCGCTCCACCAGCAGCTGGATTTTACCCGCCCGCTGCGGGTGGCGGCGCTGCGCCTTGAGGGGATACCGCGCCTGTTCCGCCAGCTGCCGCCGGAGCAGGCCGAAGCCTGGCTCCAGCAGGCTCGCCGCACCGTGCGCCAGCGCCTGCAGCAGGAGCTCAACCAGCAGGGCAATCCCTTTCCGCTGGTTGAACGCAGCAATATGTTTCTCTTCCTGCTTCCGGACGAGGAAGGCGAATTTTATCAGCAGAAAAAGGGGTTAGAACAGTGGCTGCTGACCCAGGCGGAAGGCCGCGACGGGCTGTCGCTGCTGTGCGGCCTGTCGGCGCCGGTGCAGCAGCTACAGGGCTATCAGCGCGCGCTGTCGCAGGCGCGCCAGGCGCTGGATCTCAGCGATAACCTGCGCCCGGCCCAGCGCATCAGCGACTATCAGCAACTGGGCTTTATCAAGCTGCTTTCCGCCGTCAGCGACCCGACTCTACTCACCGACTTTATGCATGACACCCTCGGCTGCCTGATCGAACCCGACCGCAAAAGTCCGTGGCTGTTAATGGAGACCCTGGAAACGCTGCTTCAGGAGAGCGGCAACGTGGTCAGAGCCGCCGAGCGGTTGGCTATTCACCGCAACACGCTGCATCAGCGCATCCAACGTATTGAAAAACTGACCGGCTATCCGGTCAGCCATCCGCAATTTCATCTCAACGCCTCGGTCGCCCTGGCTATCTGGCGTATGTCGCAAAACCATTTACGGGAACAACCATGAACATTATCAACGCGCGCCTGCGCCATAAAGAAGCGCTCTATACCCTGGAGCTACAGGATGGTTTGATTAAAAGCATCACCGCGCAGGATGCCGCACGCGCGGCTGACACCGGCGATATCGACGCGCGGCACAAGCTGGTTATTCCGCCGTTTGTCGAGCCGCATATCCATCTCGACGCCACCCTGACGGCGGGCGAACCGGAGTGGAATATGAGCGGCACGCTGTTCGAGGGCATCGCCCGCTGGAGCCAGCGTAAAGAGCGCGTCACGGTTGAAGATACGCGCCAGCGGGCGCTGAAAACCATCGGCATGTTGCGCGATAACGGCGTGCAGCATGTGCGTACCCATATTGATGTCACCGACCCCTCGCTGACGGCGCTGGAAGCGATGCTGATGGTGAAAAAAGAGGCGGCCCACCTTATCGATCTGCAAATCGTCGCTTTTCCGCAGGAGGGCATCGAATCCTTTCCCGGCGGACGCGACCTGATGACCCGTGCCATTGAGATGGGCGCCGACGTGGTGGGCGGTATTCCGCATTACGAAAACACCCGCGATAAGGGCGTCAGCTCGCTGGTTTTCCTGATGGATCTGGCCCAGCGCCACGGCTGCCTGGTGGATGTCCACTGCGATGAAATCGACGACCCGCAGTCGCGTTTTCTGGAGGTGCTGGCGGAAGAAGCCCGGGTACGCGGCATCGGCGCCCAGGTAACGGCCAGCCATACCTGCGCCATGGGCTCCTACGATAATGCCTACTGTTCGAAGCTGTTCCGCCTGCTCAAAGCCTCAGGCATCAACTTTATCTCCTGCCCGACCGAAAGCATTCACCTGCAGGGGCGCTTCGATAGCTGGCCGAAACGCCGCGGCGTGACGCGCGTCGCAGAGCTGGATCGCGCCGGGATCAACGTCTGCTTTGCCCAGGACTCCATCCAGGATCCGTGGTATCCGCTGGGCAATGGCAACATCATGCGCATTCTCGACGCCGGACTGCATATCTGCCATATGCTGGGGTATGAAGATTTGCAGCGCTGCCTCGATCTCATTACCGAGAACAGCGCCCGGGCGCTGTGCCTGGGCGCTAACTACGGTATTGCCGAAGGGCGCCCGGCCAACCTGCTGATCCTTGATGCGGAAAACGACTATGAAGCGGTACGTCGCCAGGCCAAAGTGCTGACCTCTATCCGCCACGGTGAAGTGATTATGCAACGTCAGCCGGAGCAGATTTGCTATCCGGAGTGAGGCGTTGAGTACGCCCGTTCGACGATGGAGAACGGGCCCTTCCCCCTCACCCTTTGCCCAGTTTTGACAGCATCTCCGGGCGCATAAACTTATGGATGACCAGCATAAACAGCAGCGATGGCACCAGCAGAATCAGGGCGGTAATGGACGACACCTGGTAGTTCCCCGACATACTGGCGTTGTACAGCAGCAGCGGCAGCGTGCTGATGTCCGGTGCGCCGACGAAAAACGTGCCGGTAAATTCATCCAGCGATTCGAGGAAGACAAAAATACTGGCGGCAATAATGCCCGGCGAGGCCTGCGGCAGCACAATATGCCAGAAGGTGTAAATCGGCCCGGCGCCGAGGTTACGTGACGCCCTCGCCAGCAACGGATCCACGGCGGAAAAGGCCGCCACGCAAATCCATACCGAATACATCAGGCCGTGCATGCTATGCACCAGCACCACGCCCGCTACCGTCCCGTTTAACCCCCACTGATAGAAAAGCCGGGCGATATTCATATACACCGTCAGGTTCGGAAACGCCTGCGGAATCAAAAACAGCAGCATGAACAGCACCCGCAGCGGCATCCCTCGCCGTGAAAGCGCATAACCTGCCGGCACCGAAATCACCAGACACACCCCCACCGACAGCACCGCAATCAGCACGCTGGTGAGGAGTGAACCGGAAACATCGCTGTAGGGACTGAACACCTGATACCAGTATTTCAGCCCCCACTGGCTGGGCAGCGCATGGGGGAAAAACCAGCTCTCCGCCACCGTCCAGATGAGTAAGTTCAGCAGCGGGCCAAACATCGCCAGCAGCATAAAAACCAACAGCAGCGTCTGCAGCGGCAGACTGGCGCTCAGTTTTCGCCGCCCTTTCGCCAGCCACGTCTCCGGCAAAGTCATACTGACCTCTTTCATAAATCGCCCCCTTTCTGTTGCAGGCTATGACGCAGGTAGAACCACGACAGCGCGCCGCATATCAGCAGTGATACCACCCCCAGCGCATTGGCCACCGCGTAGTCGCCGTAAGAGTTGACGCGAAACGCCATGTCCACGGTCATCATCGTCGGCGTACCGACACCGATCATCAGCGGCACGGAAAGCACCGACATCATGGTCACCGTAGAAAGCACCAGCGCCACGCCGATAGCAGGCAGCACCTGCGGCAGAATAACGTCGAACAGAATACGCACGCGCGAAGCCCCAAGATTGCGAGCGGCCAGGATTTGCGACTGCTCCAGCGCCGCCATCGCGCCGCAGATAAGCAGCGTGGCGAACGCCAGTTGTTTCCAGACAAAGGTAATGATGATCCCTTTCCAGCCCAGCCAGGAGACGGTCTCCATCGGCGTAAACAGATCGGTTGCCACCAGCGCATTGTTCATCAGGCCGTTTTTAGCGAGGAAGGTCCGCATCATCTGCGCGGCGACAATAAAAGGGATAAACAGCGGCAGACGGTACAAGAACCCCAGCATGCGCACAATCGGCCGACAGGGTGACAATGTGATCACCGCCGAGAGGGTGATCGAAATCGCGGCCAGCAGCGCCACGGAGATCAGCACAATCACCACCGTAAAGGCAATATCGCTGGAATAGAGAGCATAGACCTTAGCGAAATGGCCCAGGGTCAACTGCCGCGCATCGTTGGTAAACGCGGCAATCAGCGAGAACCCCAGCGGGTACAAAAAGAGCACGGCGATCATCAGCGCGGCAGGCGCGACCAGTAACAGATATTTCAACGAACGGCGCATAGCAAACCTGACATCAGAAAAAGAAACGCTCAGGGCGACGTCATGTCGCGCCTGAACATTGACGGTATACCCTCAATAATTCCCGCTGCAGGCAGGCGGTGAACGAGTGTAGCCAACGCGCCTGCAGCGGGAAGTATGACGGGTATAATTAGTTGGCGACCTGGCTTTCGTAGCCTTCTTTTATGTCGTCAAAGTAAGGGGCGATCGGGAAACTTTTGCCGTAGTCCGCCAGCGCTTTCGGGGAGATTTCCGCGAACAGCTTCTGCCAGGTCGCCGGATCCAGCTTCGGCTTCACGTACTCCGCATTGATCCCTGGGTACCAGTTAAACTGTTTCACGATCCCCTGCGCCTGCACGTCCGGGCTGGTTGCCAGCTCGATAAATTCACGCGCCAGCTGTGGGTTTGCCGCCTTCGCCGGGATCACGTAGTACATCGGCTGTCCCGGCATCCCCGGCGACAGCAGCGCCAGCTTGATAGACGGCGGCAGCTTGCCCTGATCTTTCCAGCTGTAGAACATATCCACCCACACCGGCCCCATGGTGATCTCGCCGCGGCTGAGCATATCGAGCGTACCGGCATTGCCTGGCGTGAAGGTCACATTCTTATTGAAGGCCTTCAGCTTCTCGTAGGCCTGGTTCCAGTTTTTCTCCACGCCTTTGTCGTAAGGCAGCGCAGACAGACGCCGGGCGTCCGTGCCGTAGGCGTACATCCAGCCCACCACAAAGCTCACGCCGGACATGCCGTTTTTGATGCCGTTATAGCCGAAAGCCTGCGGGTTTTTCTGCGCCCAGCTCACCAGCTCATCGTAAGACGCCGGGGGCGTTTTGATGGCTTCGCTGTTCCATGCGATAGCGGTCTGGCTTAAGAACATCGGCATCACGTAGCCGTCGACGTTCACGCCGAGGGCATTTTTGGCGCTATCGGCGCTCACCATGCTGCCAGTGCTAATATGCTGGCGGTATTTCTCCAGCAGCCCCTTTTCCACCAGCTCGCCACCGGCTTTCTGATGAACGACCGCCACATCAATATCCCAGGTCTTCGCGCCACTCTCTTTTTGCGCGCTCAGTTTCTCGATAATTTTATTTGAGCCGGCATCGCCGGGACCGGTCCCCACCACCTGCACTTTTACGCCCGGATGCGCCGCTTCAAACTTCGGCCCCAGCCAGGTTTTCACGTAATCCACCATATTCTGATCGCCTGCGGTGGCAACGTTCAGGATGGTGTCGGCCTGCGCGCCGTAGCTCAGAAACAATGCAGTCACTACCGCAGCTTTCGTTTTAGTCAACATGGTCTATCCCCAAAATGAACACAATGAAGTTAATTTGCTTGAGACGATGGAAAAATATGTAACGCGGCGGCCGGAACGTGCAGTCGCACGGATGACTGCACGGGCCAGCACTGGCTTGAATCCGCCAGTAACACGCGATCGCGGCAGCGCACGCTGTGGCGATATAAATTGCCAAGAAAAACACTTTGCTCGACTACGCCATTCAGGCTTAAGCCCTCGTCAGGCATGCGGGTGGTTAACGCACCGAGCGCCGTATCGGCGCTGCGAAAATAAAGCGTCCGGTCGCGAAAATCGTCAGCGGAATATTTCCCCTGGACGCACAGGGAAATGTCCTGAGCGGCGAAGAGTTGGTTGGCAGAAATTTTATTGTCCGCCCCCATAAAATCTGCAACAAATGGTGTGGCGGGACGTTGATAAATATCTTCCGGCGTGCCTGTTTGCTCGATGCGGCCATTATTTAACACCGCGATGCGGTCAGCCATAACCAGCGCTTCCTGCTGATCGTGGGTGACAATTAATGAGGTAAAGCCGAGACGTTTTTGCAGGGTTTTTATTTCATGCCGCACATTGAGACGCACTTTGGCATCGAGATTCGACAGCGGTTCATCCAGTACCAGCACGTCCGGCTCAATGGCCAGCGCCCGCGCCAGAGCGACACGTTGCCGCTGCCCGCCGGAAAGCTCCGTCACCTTCACATCCGCCAGACCGGTCAAATTGACGATGCCGAGCAGTTCCGTGACGCGGCGGTCAATATCGTCACGACGCCATTTGCGCAGTTTCAGCCCATAGCCAATATTGCGCGCCACCGTCAGATGCGGCCACAGCGCGTAGCTTTGAAATACCATCGTGATATTGCGCTGCTCCGGCGCACTGTGGGTAATATCGCGATGGGCAACGGTAATCTCCCCGGTTTTTACCGGAATAAAACCACAAAGCGCATTGAGAAGCGTTGTTTTTCCGCAGCCGGACGGCCCCAACAGGGCAATCATCTCGCCTTTCCCGACCTGCAGATCGATATTATGCAACACAACCTTTTCGCCATAGCTAATTTGAAGCCCGGCAATCTGTAAATAACTCATATTCATTACCCAAAAATCGCTGCGTGGACTTTTTTTACTGCAATGAACACGTGTTCATTCGAATGTAAAAAAAATGCAATGTTGACTCGACATTATGTGAGCCTACTTTGTCGGGTATTTGTGACAATTTAATTAAGCGTCAAACATTTTTTGGTGAGGGAAAATGAAAATAGATGTACTTGGGTGCGGCAGCGCCTTCTCCCGTGAACAAAATACCTCTGCGCTGCGGATAATCGATGAGGCGAACCGGCAATGGTTGATTGACTGCGGCCCCACCATTCCCCGGGCCTTGTGGCAACGCGGGGGAGACGCCAATGCTATCGACGCCGTCTATTTTACCCACGTTCACCCGGACCACTGTAGCGGGCTGGCGGCGCTGCTCAACTACTGGCACAGCTTCTCGCGCCACAAAGCGTTGATTATTTACAGTCAGCCGCAGCAGCGCCCCGTGCTGAGGCAACTGGCCGCGCTCGCCACCTGGCCGCAGACCACGCTGTGTTTTGATCTCGACTGGCGCGACACCGCCGACGCATGGACGTGGCACGACTGGCATATCCAGACCGCCGAAACCCGGCATGAGCTCACCAACCGCGCCATTCGTATCACCCAGGGCCAGCAGACGCTGTTTTACAGCGGTGACGGCCGCCCAACGCCAGAGTCAGTGGCGCTTATGGAGGGCGTCGATCTTGCTTTCCAGGAATGTGCGTCGCTGACGGCCCTCAGCAGTGAGGCGTCACACGGCGATTTTGCCTCCTGTCTGGCGCTGTTTCAGCAACTGAATCTCCCGGCGCTGGGACTCTATCACTGTCACGACGCGATACTGGATGACCTTAAGCGCGCTTGCCAGCCGTGGAGCGGATTGTTCGTCAGCCATGACGGCCTGCAATGCGCGCTCAACGCCCCCGTGATTTCTGCGCAGGAACGCCCGGCATGAGTTCAGTCCCCCGTAAACAGAGCGTCACCGCGCAGGATGTCGCCCACCGGGCGGGCGTCTCACGGGCGGTGGTCTCACGCGCGCTGAGCAATAATGGCAGTATCTCCCCCGACACCCGGGAGCGGGTCCTGCGCGCGGCGGAGGAGCTGGGTTATCAGGTTAACTTTCTCGCGCAGGGGCTCAACCGCCGCCGCAGCCATCTGGTTGGCGTGATTGTCTCACGCATCAGCGACCCGTTTCGCAGCAGCCTGCTGGATGCTCTGTTGAGCGAGATCCAGCGCTGTGGTTTTCAGGCGCTGGTGAGTGAAATTCGCAGCGAAAAGGACCTGGCCCGCACGCTGCGCCGTTTTTCCCAGTTCCGTGTGTCCGGGGTGATCGTGACCTCGGGTCAGCCACCGGAATCGCTGGTGAATGAGTGCGTGTCGCAACAGATCCCGGTGGTAGGCATCAACCGCCAGCCGGATATCCCCTTTGTGGATTACGTCAGCTCAGACAACGTCTACGGCGCAACCCTCGCCGCCGGACAGCTGGTGCGCAACGGCTGCCATAGTTTCGGCTGGCTCAATACCGCGCACTCCACCTGGGCCGGACGAATGCGCGGCGATGCTTTTTATCAGGCGCTACAGACCTTCGGTGTCGACACCACCCGCAATCTGCAGGCGATCATCGCGCCCGACGAGGGTTATGACGGTGGGTTTCAGGCCGCAGTCAGTGCCGATGAGACCCTTGATGGCATCTTCTGCGCCAATGCGCAGCTGGCCTGCGGTTTTCTTGACGGGATGCGCCAGCGCGGCAGGCACGCCCCGGACGATTTTCAGCTCATCGGTTTTGACAATACGCCACAAACGGCGCAATACAGTTATCAGCTCACCACCCTGCATCAGGACGTTGCGGAGATTTCCCGCCAGGCATTAACCCGCCTCCTGGAGCGCGCGGACGATCCGTTGCAACCCTCGCGGACAACCTGGGTGGATGTAGAGCTCATTTCCCGGCGCACGTCGCCATCACCTCAAAAGAGCAGGCCATGACGGAAGAACAGCAACAATCATTATGTGTATTGATTCGCCGGTTGGGCGCAGAAGCGCAGGCATTACGCAATGCCGGGTTACAAGTGGATAAAAAAGCCCGCCAGGATTTTGTTTCACATGCCGATCTGTATGTGGAAAAAGAGATCAAAAGCTGGCTGAATGCCCACTGCCCACAGGATGGTTTTCTCGGGGAAGAGAGCGGCCTGCAGGCTGGCGAGCACGGTACCTGGGTACTGGACCCTATCGACGGGACCACCAACTATATTCAGGGGATGGATTACTGGTGCATCTCGCTGGCTTACGTTCGCGAGAACACCACGGAGCTGGGGATTATCTACGCCCCGGACCGGAATGAGTTTTTCTTTGCCCGCCGTGGCGCAGGGACATTTCTTAACGATCGGCGTCTGACGCTACGCGAGCCGGATCCGGAAACGGTGGTTATCGGTATCGGGCGCTCGAGCCGCGCGCCGGTCGAAAACTATACCCGCGCCCTGGACCGCGTGCTCAATGGCGGAATGGAGTATCGCCGCTTTGGCGCCGGGGCGTTGATGCTCGCCCACGTTGCCAGCGGGCAGGTGCATGCCTATTACGAAGAGCATATGAACAGCTGGGACGCGCTGGCGGGGATGTTGATCATTGTCGAAGCGGGCGGTGTCAGTAATGCGTTTCTCGCCGATAATGGTCTGTTAAACGGCAATCTGGTGCTGGCCGGATGCGCCGCTGTGCTGGCGCGTCTTTCCACCCTGCTGGAGAACCCCTAACCGTTCGTGCCGTGCGCCGATAAAAAGCCTGCGCGCAGCCGCTTTTTATCGGCTCACCCTGGCGCTTTGTTTCGCCGCTCGCCTGTCAGCATGCCGGTTTTAGTTCCACGCACGTTTTGCGATTTCCGGGTTTACCGCTGGCGGCAGGTTATTCAGGCGCTGTTGTATTCCGTCAGTCATTGCGCAATTTCTGATGCATGAAATCAATGAGCGCTCTTGTTTTAGCGGGCAAGTAACGCCGGTCGGAATACAGTGCGAACAATTGCAATGGCGCCGGCGCTTGTTCAAACTCAACCTCAATCAACCGTCCATCGCTAATGTAGGGTTGGCAGGCTTGTTTCGATAGAATTGCAAAACCGACACCTGCTAGCGCCGCGCGGCCTGCCATCTCTCCGCTGTTTACCCGATAATGCCCATTAACCTTAATGGTCTCGAATCCCCCCTTGATATTAACAAACTGCCAGGGCGCGCCTTTCAGTGCACTTACCGTTGTAATACAGGGTAATTCTGCAAATTGCCGGATATGAGAAGGGGTACCATAACGCTGAATAACGGACGGGGCTGCCACAATAGTGCAAGGGATCGTCACCAGATGACGGGCTATATAGTCACCGTCCTCCATCTGACCACGGGTAATAATGATAGCTAAATCCAGATCATCGCGCAGAGATTCAAGGCCAGACAAATTTGTAATACAGCTGATCTCCAGGTCCGGGTACAGACAGGCAAAATCGGCAATCACAGAACCCAGCAATGCGGGACCTATTTCATTGGGAATACAGATGCGTAAAGGCCCCTTGAGTTGCATTTGCCGCAACGTTAATTCTATCTCAGTTTGCTCAAGCGCCTCCAGTAATGGCTTCGCTCGGGTATAGAGCAGACGCCCCGCCGGGGTGAGTTTCATATGTCGGGTGCTGCGCTCTATGAGCTGAAGATTGAGTCTTTCTTCTAACTGAGAAATACAGCGGCTGACATTTGATGTCGGCATTTCAAGGACTTTAGATGCCCCAACAAAACTTTCTCTTTCAACCACCGCAATGAACACTTTCAGGGTATTAAAATCAAGAGCCGGACGCATCAATTATCCCATATTTGATAATAATAAATGCCATTTCTATCATATAATACACACCATTGATAGCGGTTAAACTCAGGGTATCTTTTATCCATAGGTTGCTTGCTATGCTACAGGTCACACAGACGTTTAATCATAAAGCCCTCATGCGGATAGCCATTGTCATGGCTTTTATCCAGTTCACTAATGCGCTGGAGTATATGGCGTTAACGCCGGTTTTTGCTTTTATGGCAGACGGGCTTGCAGTTCCCGTATCATTTTCTGGCTATGTTTCCGGTATGTACACACTGGGTGCCGTCCTTTCCGGAATGGTTGCTTTTTATATGATCGACCGGGTTAATAAAAAACGATTCCTGATCAGGAATATGGTGCTGCTGGCAGTGTTAACATTTTTGTCCACACTGATGACTCATTTTGGCGCTCTACTCGCCCTCCGATTTTGCGCAGGACTGGTTGGTGGCACAACAATGGGAGTGGGCATGAGCATTTTGATAAACTGTGCCCCGCTTAACTTACGTGGAAAAATGCTGGCAACGGTGATTGCCTCATTTTCGATGGTCAGTATTGTCGGCATGCCAGCGGTCTTATTTTTGTGCACGCACAATGGCTGGCATAGCGCGCTGTGGTTAATCAGTTCACTCTGCCTGCTGTCTGTACCGTTGATAATATTGATTGTCCCCAGGGATACGCTTCCAGCGGGCGTGAAGAGAAATCTGTCTATTGACGCTCAAACCTTACTTTTCGCCTCTTGCCCTGCACTGGTACAATTTAGTCCCATGCTGATCATTCCTGTTTTGACTCCATTAATGACGCAGTATATGGGCGCAGCACAAAACTTATTACCCTTTTTATTTTTAAGTGGCGGGATAGCAGGTTATTTGTCTACAAAAATAACAGGTATTCTGATATCGCATTTATCTGCGCTGATGCTGGCAACCATTTCAACTCTGTTGTTTGTCGCAAGCTTGCTGCTGCCTGCAATGGGTTATCATAATGCAGTTCTATTTATAACCTTATTTACTGGTGCTGCATATAGCCGACTTGTTGCCGCTTCATCGGTTGCAGTCCGGTATCCTGAGGATGAACGACGAGCCAGTTTTACTTCACTACAGACAGCAATAATGTACCTGATAACAACTCTCGCATTCTTTCTGTCTTCCTTATTACTACCTGACCCGGGAATAACAACGCAAAATCTCAACAGACTGTTGGTTGTTAGTGCATTAGCCGCCTGTGGATTTCCTGTTATGGTCATAATACTGCAAAAGAAACTGGCTAAACGTATTATCCGGCCTGTTGTTGAACTGTCTGGCAACGATGTTTAGCCTTTGCTGGCTATGAATCGATAAGTCAGTTCCTTGCGGAAAAGACGTCCTGAGCAATTGACCGTGATGTCACAGGAGCAGCCTTCAGAAATATCCGTTCTGAACAGTGAAGCCAGTTGAGAGAGATGGCGTTGCTGGCGATCATGCCAGCCGCCATTGCCGGGGCACAGATAGCGAATACAGTGTCGAGCGTACAACACTTTACCGCTGGATTCAGCATTATGCCCCTACGACTGCGCGGGCACTGGCGTCAGTCTTGCGGATTTTGCCCCTGAGATCTGGATGAAACCGACAATGAGCGGCAATCACTCTTCTGTAACAGGAAAATGGAGCCTGAGGCCAACACCGACTTCATTTATCTTTACATAACTGGCTAAGTTTATTTTCGCGGCGAGGTCGGTACAATGACATGGATAAAGCGAGTCCGCAGACAGCTCTTGAAAATACTCCCCTGTTTTTGACAAGGTATTTTTATCCGCATTTTGCAAGTGAAACCCACCGATCACTGAAACAATGTGTGTTTCTCCGCTAACCAGTTTAGCATATTCGATAATATTAGAAATACCGGCATGGGAACACCCGGTAATGACAACTATTCCTTTTTTTGTTTTTACGACCAACGCAGAATCATCTCGAACAAAGTCATCTGATATATCACCACAATGATCGAGAGTATGGCCTATAGATTCAGTTGCCTCAAAATTGTTATTTCGTGGGATCTGCCCAAGGAAAATAATGTTTTTTGTTATATTAACTGGAGTTGCCGAACAAATTTTCGTGAAGAAATAATGATTTTCCTCCAACATGAAGTTTATACCAATCGGCTTTGCATTATAATACTTTGGGATTAAGGCGTCAGGATGGCAGATTAACTGTATTTTTTTAGCCGGGGGATTGGTCGCGCGATCATAATATTGTATCAAATGATTCAACCCCCAAGTATGATCGTTATGACCATGAGAAAAAACAATACTATCGAGGTCCAGTAAATCAATATTTAAGATCTGGGCATTTTTTATAAAGACGTCTGAATACCCGGTATCAAAAAGTATTTTCTTTCCATCGCATTCAATCAGATAAGATACCCCAGGCTCACCAATCAAATAGCGATCTATAAATGTATTATTGTCAACCAGCACTGTAAGTTTCACTTGTATTCCTTATTTTTTAATTGACAAACCACCCTGGTAAAAGATGCTTATTTTATGCCCATTTTTACCAAGGAATCAATGAAATAATCAGTCGAGGGGTAAGTAAAAACTGGCAATAACCACTATCAGCCCCTTTATTTTCCCGAAGCTGGGCAGTTTCTGCATATGTCCCGGACGCGGAGTCACTACGAGCACTTATGTACGATCCGGGGATTGGCGCGGTCATTGCCGTTATGTCATTGCTGAAAGTGGCGATCTGACACGTTTCCCCCACTACCGACTGTACCTCAACTTTTGCGGTTTTAATCTTTCCGCCCGTCAGAGCGGACAAAAGCACAGGGGTTACAGATTGTCGAAACGTGGCACTGCGCGATTAAGATATGCCTTATGTCTTGCCGCCACCGTAGACGTAAGAACGAGAGAAAACAATTTCCGCTACAAATAATGAGCTGGCAGGATCCGTGCGCGCCAAAACGGCAGACTCTGCGTCGCAGCACAAACGGAGTCATATGCCGAATATGTGAATAAAAGCGCCATCCGGTCTGATAAAGATATGAATATTTTCTCAAATTAATGTAAACGATATTTACTTAACTATATAAAACCCAATAGGGAATATGAATTATTGTGCTAAAAACTAGTGGAAAAACATGGGGGTTAAACAATAAATTTGAACTAGAATTTAATTTCACATCATCCGCAAATTAATGATTGATTAATTAACAGAATGTCGTCATTTTAGTATTTTGTTACATAACAGAGCTTTTATTTCATGCGTCTGACAAACTCAAAAACAACGTTTGGCCTTATATCCATAACCTTGCATTGGCTGACAGCAGTAGCAGTCTATGCGATGTTTGCCTTAGGTTTGTGGATGGTCACATTAGGCTATTACGATGTCTGGTATCACAAAGCCCCGGAGATCCATAAAGGAATCGGTATCCTTTTAATGATGGGATTGGTGATTAGGATTGCATGGAGAGTCATCTCACCACCGCCAGCCCCGTTAAAAAGCTATTCGCGACTGACACGCATTGGCGCGAGTTTAGCGCATATATTTCTATATGCTACCCTGTTGACCATTGTCATTAGCGGATATCTAATATCAACAGCAGATGGTAAACCCATTAATGTGTTTGGTTTATTTGAAGTTCCGGCAACATTAACCGATGCGGCAATACAAGCGGATCTCGCAGGAACAATCCATCTATGGGTTGCCTGGGCCGTTGTTATTGTCTCTGTGATGCATGGGCTGATGGCCGTTAAACACCATATTATCGATAAAGACGAAACACTTCTCAGAATGCTTGGTAAATCGTCATCACAAACTGGAGTTAAAAAATGAAAAAACACCTGCTGGGTCTTTCGCTGTTTGCTGTCCTGTTTTCATCCGCTCCTGCTTTTGCAGCTAATTATAAAATTGATAAAGAGGGGCAGCACGCATTTATAAACTTCAAGATTAAACATCTCGGCTATAGTTGGTTATATGGTACCTTCAAGGACTTTGACGGGACTTTCACCTATGATGAATCTAACCCAGCGGCTGATAAAGTGAGTGTGAAAATCGCTACCGGCAGTCTCGACACTAACCACGCAGAACGAGATAAACATCTGCGTGGTGCTGAATTCCTGAACGTAAGTAAATTTCCGGAAGCAACTTTCTTGTCGAAGGAAGTGAAACAAAATGGTGACAACCTTGATATTACCGGTGACCTGACACTCAATGGTGTAACGCACCCAGTCACCCTTAATGCAAAACTAGTTGGTAAAGGGGATGATCCATGGGGCGGTAAACGCGCAGGTTTTGAAGCCAAGGGCAACATCCACCTCAAAGACTTTAATATTAAAAGCGATCTTGGACCAGCGTCACAAGACGTTGAGCTGATAATCTCTGTCGAAGGCATTCAGCAATAAAATCTTACCCCGGCATAATATGCCGGGTTTTTGACTTCACATCAGGCAGATTATTATTTTGATAAGACGTCATTCAGAGACTATCCCAACAAAATTTCATTCCAGATAATAATACTGCGGCGTTGTTGAATAAATCAGTTTTCCCGAACGTCGCGGCTACGGCGTCTCTGTGTCCAGAATCATCCGAGAAGAGAAAAATCATTGTCTGAAAAATCATTGTCTGAAAAATCGATCATGAGACATGATGGTCCACTAAATGCCATTTCCCGCTTAATAACGACAGCATTTTCAGACTGTTTTTCTCTCTGTTATATTTTGATATATCATAAAGTTACCCACTAACGTATGATCTCGTTCCATTGGTCCTCACCCCCTAAAACAGGAGGTCTCATGTCATCGATGGTTCTTCATTTCCTTAATGCGCAAAAGAAGCTAACAGCACATTACAACTGGCTTGAAACATGTCTGTCAGAGACGTACATGAAAGCCAATATCCCTATGCCATTACCTTCTCTGGATGTAATCGTTAAAGCCGGAGTCCATGTTATTCCTGAAAAAGGACATCTGGGATATTGCCCGGAACCTGGGGTTGTGTATATTACGGTTGATCCTGCGAACCCGGCATTTTGTGCTAATGCCAATCAATCACTGGAACGAATGTTTGCTCATGAACTCCACCATGCAGCAAGATGGCGTGGTCCGGGATATGGCTTTTCTCTGGGTGAAGTTCTTGTCTCCGAGGGATTAGCCGGGCATTTCGCTATTCAGCTCTTTGGGGGGCCGCCAGAACCCTGGGAATGTCTTGATTCACATGAAATGAATCTTTACAAGGCACGGGTATCAAGAGAATGGCAGAACACGGATTATAACCATAATGTCTGGTTTTTCGGTGCTGGCGATTTGCCCAGATGGCTGGGATATTCTCTGGGTTTTGATTTGGTTGCCCGTTATTTGTCAGCGCACCCTGAACACCGGGCATCAACACTTACAGATGCAAGTGCAGAGGTGTTCAGGAATTCAATCTAATTGGCAAGAAAACAGAAGCGTTTTTTCGCCCAATTTCATAAAACCCGGTACGTTCATAACCTCTTCTTGCACCGTTATTCTCTGCAATAATATCCAGATATGGCGTCCTGAAGACAGACACCGTTTTTAATGCCGAAGATCTGAAACTGGCGCTATCAAGCTGACGGTACCAGGCTGGCATTACACTGGGGACAACGCACACTACGGTAAACAGGCGTAGTCCGCTATGAGCGGACGTTAGCGGCAATGTGCAATATTCGTAAGCGCCTCGTGAAGGACGTGGGGTAAAAATTAGTTTACAGAGAGGGTGACGTTCCAGGGCAACAGATCTTTCACGCGGTTGGCAGGCCAGGTATTGATGACACTGATCACGTGGTGCAGCCAGGCCTCCGGCTCGATGCCGTTGAGTTTGCAGCTTCCGAGCAGGCTGTACATCACTGCCGCACTGTCACCACCACTATCAGAGCCGAAGAACATGTAGTTACGCCGTCCCAGCGCCACCACTCGAAGTGCGTTTTCGCACAGATTATTGTCGATCTCCACCCAGCCATTGCGGCAGTATTCGTTCAGTGCATCCCATTGTTTCAGCAGGTATGCGAACGCTTTCGCCGTATCTGAGTGACGCGACAGCGTGCCCATCTGCTGTTGTATCCAGTCGTACAGCGACTGCATCAGCGGAACACTTCTGGCTTTCCTGGCTGTCAGTCGCTCTTCTGCCGGACTACCGCGGATCTCCGATTCGATGGCGTACAGCGCCCCGATACGGTTCAGCGCCTCTGCTGTTACCGCCGTTGGATGGCGAACGTGAACATCGTGGAGCTTGCGTCGGGCATGTGCCATACAGGCCGCTTCGGTTACCCGCCCGCTTTCATAAAGAGCGTTGTAACCCGCGTAGGCATCGGCCTGCAGGATACCACTGTAGTCCGCCAGATGTTGCTGTGGATGGATACCTTTGCGGTCGGGAGAGTAGGAGAACCACACGGCAGCCGGCATGGTTGAGCCGGCGTTACGATCGTCACGAACATAGACCCACAGCCGCCCGGTACGGGTTTTACCCTGACCAGGCTCCAGTACACTCACCGGCGTGTCGTCTGCATGCACTTTACCCGGCATCAGCACATAGTGGTTCAGTTCATCATACAGCGGACGAAGTTGTTCTCCCATAATGTCAACCCAGCGCCCCATCGTATTGCGGCTCAGCTCCACGCCCTGCCGGGCGTAGATTTCCGACTGACGATACAGCGGCAGGTGTTCAGCGAACTTCGCCATGATAATGCGTGCCAGCAGAGCCGGACTGGCGTAACTGCGCTCGATGGGTTTTGGTGGCAGTGGTGCCTGCACGATGCAGTCGCACCGACTGCAGGCCAGTTTTGGGCGGACCGTTTCGATTACCCTGAACGCAGTGTTGATGATATCCAGCTGTTCAGAGATGCTTTCCCCCAGCGGTTTTAGTTTGCCGCTGCAGACCGGGCATTCGGTTTCTGCCGGGGAGATAACCCGCCTGTCACGGGGGAGTGTTACCGGAAGCGCTTTGCGGGCGGGAGTGTCTGATGTTTTTGATCCCGTATCTCCGGCCATTGAGGTGAGTTGCGACTGCGCCTCGCCAAGCCTGTTCTGGAGCTCGGTTATGCGCTTTTCTGCCTGCGCGATCTTCTTTTCTATCTTCTCGCGGTTTTTCTCGCTGCTGCGGCCGAACAACATTCTCTGCAGTTTAGCGACCAGCGCCCTGAGTGAGTCGATCTCGCGGGCATAGCCGGTTATTTCACCGGACAGACGGACGATAACCGCCTGCTGTGCGATCAGCAGGGCCTTCAGTTGCTCGATGTCGTCGGGGAGTGTGTTGTTCATTCCCCTGTTTTATCACGGGTTATATCCGTATACCAGGCCGTTCCGTCCGTTTTGGATGTTGCCACGCGATCCCCTCCAGAAGCATGGACAACTGGGCGGGTGTCAGATGCACTTTCCCGTCGCGGGTCACCGGCCACACGAAGCGGCCCTGCTCGAGGCGTTTGGCGAACAGGCACAACCCGTCACGATCGGCCCACAGTATTTTCACCATTTTGCCACTGCGGCCCCGGAAGACGAAGATATGCCCGGAGAACGGGTCATCTTTCAGCGTATTCTGCACCTTCGAAGCCAGCCCGTTGAAGCCACAACGCATATCTGTGACGCCAGCGATGATCCAGATTCTGGTACCGGTTGGCAGAGTTATCATCGGGCACCGCCTTTCATTTCGCGGATTAGCGCCCGTAACAGTTCCGGAGTGAGAGGGTCAAACAGTTTTACCACACCTGATTTAAGATGCAGCTCGCACCGTGGGACGTTTTCGGGATCGCACTCAGGGCACTCATCAGGCTTGTTACGCCAGAAGGGATTTGTAACTGGTCTGATCGGCTCTGGCGTATCAGTCAGTGCCACCGGGACAGGCATGCATTCCTGTATATCATCATCGCTCAGTAAGCCGTCCTCGTACTGGCTTTTCCATTTAAACAGCAGGTTATCATTGATATCGTGCTCTCTGGCGATCCGGGCAACAACAGCACCGGGTTGTAATGCCTGCTTAGCCAGACTGACCTTAAATTCACGGCTGTAGCTGGCTCGCCGTTCTTTTCGCCATTTTTCCTCGCTGATTTCAGGGCGAGTGGATTCATTTTTTCTGTTGGCATAAAGGATGGCGTCAAGCTGAGCGAATGAGACTGAATCGGGCAATGGCCATGCGATACCGGATGCAATAAAGCGCTGAAAAAGCGTATGTATTGTGGAATGACTGAGACCGAGGCGCTGAGCGATGGCCCGGATGGTCAGTTTATCTTCAAATCTTAAACGCAGGGCATCAGGCAAATAAGAACGGAAGCAGGGAATATCTTTTGTTGTCTGGGAATTCATCGTTCGTGTCCATCAAAATAGATGGGCGCGATTGTTGCCAGACAGGACAATTTTCACAAGACGTCGCAGATGGGGCGCTTACCAATATTCAGACTGAGCCATACCGACAATATGTGCCCCCCATAATCTTTAAACTTATGGCGATTCGGTCAATGCCCCCTGACCAATTCATGGCATAAGCTACCGAGTTGTTCCACCGCATGTAAAAGCTGGCGGGTGGGTTCATTCGCGCAGTTCAACCGCAGGTAGTTTTGCAGTTCCGCCGCCCCAGGGGAAAACAGCGGTCCCGGACTGACGCCAATGCCAAGGGCGAGAGCGCGACGATGGACCTCCAGCGCCTCTATCCCGGACGGAAGTTGTACCCAAATCAGAAAACCGGCTTCTGGCGCGGCGACGCGCGTGCCCGGAGGGAAGCTGGTTTCAACCTTTGCGATAATAGCCCGGATACCCTGCGCAATCCGCAGCTTCAGGTGCCGCAGATGCCTGTCATAATCACCGCTGGCCAGAATCTCGTTTGCCGCGGCTTCCATCAGCGGCGAGCCTGCCCACTCCCCTGCCATGCGGGCCTGCAATACCGTTGCGTGATAGCGTCCGGCAGCAATCCAGCCGATTCTCCAGCCCGGCGCCAGGGTTTTAGACAGCGAGCTGCAATAAATAACATTTCCGCACCTGTCAAAGGCTTTACACGCTGGCGGCCGCTGCGCGCCGCCGGCCAGATCGCCATATACATCATCCTCAATTAACGGAATGCCCTGACTGGCAAGCAGGGTCACCAGATCCCGCTTGCGTTCAACGGGCATGCTGGCACCCAACGGATTTTGCACCGTGGGCGAGGCCAGAACGGCGACAGGACGATGGCGCAGAATGGCCTCTTCAAGCGGCGCCAGTAATAAACCTTCAATCGGGTCAGTGGGGATCTGTAATGCCTTCAGACCCAGACTCTCCAACAGCAGGAGCGTGCCGAAGTAGGCGGGCTGCTCAATCGCCACGGCATCGCCTGGCCGGCACACGGCATGGAGCGCCAGACGTAGCGCCTGTGTTGCGCCGGCGGTAATGATCAGGTCATCCGCGCCAAAAAGGCCCCCCCACTGCGCAGCGCGAGCGGCAATCTTGCGACGCAGGTCTGCTCTCCCCGGAGGCAGGCTGTAGCTCTGTCCGCGCGCATCAAGCCGACGACCGGCTGTCTGTAACGCCCGCTGCAGCGCATCTACGGGCAGCCAGGCGGGATCGGGTAGCGCGGCGCCAAGCGGGACCAGACGCGCTTCAGCGCTACCGAACAGCGAGCGGGCTATAGCGGACATGGTTACCGGCACGGGCCCTGGTAAAGACGCGGGGCTTTGCGCCTCCCCGCCGGGGGTTATCTGGCGAACAAAGTAGCCTGAACGCGGTCGCGCGATAATCAGCCCCTCCGCCTCAAGACAGCGCAGGGCTTCCAGCGCCGTGGGGAGACTGACCTGCTCGCGCTCGGCCAGTTTACGCGCGGAGATAATACGATCGCCGGCTCGTAAAGCGCCTGACGCGAGCGTAAGCCGCAGCGTTTCGGCGATTCGGCGGTAGTGGGGAGTCGGCGGGAAGGGATCGGACATCGCTATCTGTATAGTCTGGTTTTTGATAAATCTGACTATACAGGCGATGCAGAGCGCCATCTATAGTGTGTTCAACACAAACCAGCCAAGGAAGTCACATGCACAGCGACAATTTTGACCTTTCCCTTTACTTCCGGCGCATAGGCTATAGCGGACACGCGGCTGCGGATACCGCTACGCTGCACGCGCTCATGCGTCACCAGCTCTTTTCGATCCCCTTCGAGAATCTGGATGTCCAGGCCGGTCACATCGTTTCGATGGTACCTGATGATATTGCCGATAAGCTATTACGCCAGAGACGAGGCGGCTACTGCTATGAACTCAACGGACTGTTTACCATGGCGCTGGAGGCGCTGGGTATGACCTACCGTTTTGTCGCGGCGCGGCCAATGTTCTATCCTGCGCGCCGACCTAAAACCCATATGGCGGTCATCGCCGAAGTCGATGGCCGTCAGTGGCTTTGCGACCTTGGATTTGGCAGCTACGGTATTCGCGCGCCGATGGCCTTAGACGAACTGGAGACGGACATCATCCAGGATTTCGATACCTTCCGGCTTAGCCGTGATGCGAGCGGCGACTATCTGCTGCAGGCAAAGGTTGAAGGAAGCTGGGCCGATCAATACGGTTTCGACCTCTCACCTCAGGAATGGATTGACTTTGTTCCGGCTAATTACCTTAACTCCACGCACCCCGATGCCGTCTTTGTACAGAAGTTGCTTGTCATACAGCATCGACCCGAGGGACGATTTATCCTGCTGGGCGATACGCTTAAGACGATTACAGCGGACAGAGTAGAGAAGCAATTGCTGACTGAAGATGAAATTGCCCATGTCCTTGAAAACCGCTTTGCGCTATCTGCCCGCGCATAAATCAACCAGCCAATGCGTCCACAGTTAAATGGTCACTTCTGCGGCCCGGGGGGGAGATGCGGGAATATCACGGTTTCGCCTTCGTGATATAAGCCTGTAGCCCCTCGGCAAGAATATCGAATACCGTTTTACAGGCCTTGCTCTGGCGAAGATCCTCATGCATGACCAGCCAAGTGTCGAGATGCAAGGCAAAGAAATCAGGCAGCAATCTCTGCAGCGGGACAGGAAAGTCGGCCAGTCGCACCTGACATATCCCGATGCCGGCGCCTGCGCGAATAAGGTTCAACTGCGCCACATCACTGTCAGTGCGCACGGTAAACCGCTCACGATGCAGCTGCGGATACTGTTTCAGAGCCTGTAAAATAAATGGCGTGATTTTATCAAAGCCCACCAGAGTATGCGTGAACAACGCCTCCATACTCTCCGGCGCGGCATGCCGCGCCAGATAGGCAGGTGCGGCATGCAGACCCATTTCAATACTGCCCATCCGACGTGCGATCAGTTGCTCTTGTACCGGCCTGGTCATGCGTACTGCAATATCCGCCTCCCGATGCAATAAATCCTGAATGCGGTTAGACAAAACCAGCTCAATGGCAACCTGCGGGTGAGCCTCTTTAATTTGCGCAATCAGAGGCGGCAGAACTTCGGTGCCGATAATTTCACTCGCAGAAACACGCACCACGCCACGCAATTCGCCAGTGCGGGTGCTAAAGCCGGCAGCCGATCGCTCAATCATACTGGCCGTGTTTTCCATCGCTTGCGCATGGCCCTGCAGCGCGACGGCGGCATCTGTCGGCTGCAGGCCAGTCTGAGAACGGATGAACAACACCAGACCCAATGCTGATTCCAGTGCCGCGACGTGGCGTCCCGCCGTGGGCTGGGTAATGGCGAGCATCCGGGCTGCCCCCGACAGGGATCCCTCTTTCATCACTGCCAGGAAGGTGCGATACCATTCCCATGGAATATTTAGTTTCATACAAAAATGCATACCTGCTATCCGATGTCATGCAATTACATTTAGCTCGCGCTGGCATTACGCTGTCAAGCAGCAGACATCCGGCAAAGGTAAGACCATGCAAAGCAAAAACAAGGTACTCATCCTGGGCGCGACAGGTGGAATCGGTAGCGAAATCGCGCGTAAACTCATCGGCGAAAAATGGGACGTTCATGCATTGCGCCGCAACGCCCCGCAAAATGAACAACCCGGAAGTATAACGTGGGTAAGCGGCGATGCGCTGAATACCCGGCAGGTGGCCTCTGCCGCGTCAGAGTGTCATGTGATTGTCCATGCCGTTAATCCGCCGGGTTATCGCAACTGGGAACACCTGGTTTTGCCAATGTTACATAACACTATCCAGGCAGCGGAACGCAATGGCGCCTTAATCGTTCTCCCTGGCACCGTTTATAACTACGGCCCGGATGCCTTTCCCCTGTTGCGGGAAGACTCCCCGCAAAATCCCGTCACCCGCAAAGGGGCAATACGGGTACAGATGGAGAAGGCGCTGTTAGCCTACGCGCAGCGTGGCGGAAAGGTGCTGATTCTGCGAGCAGGCGACTTCTTCGGCCCTGCCGCAGGCAATAACTGGTTTTCGCAGGGATGGATCAAGCCGGGACAATGCCCGCGGATAATTAAAAACCCGGGTAAAGCCGGAACAGGTCATCAGTGGGCCTGGCTGCCCGACGTCGCAGAAACCCTTGCGGCGCTGTTAGCGCGTCGGGATCAACTCGAACCGTTTGCCTGTTTTCATATGCGCGGACACTGGGACGCCGATGGCACGGCGATGGCCGCGGCCATACAGCATGTCGCGCAACTTAGCGGGATTCAGGCAAAGATAAAGTCGTTTCCCTGGTGGCTCATCTTTGCGCTGTCACCTTTCAACACCACGCTGCATGAAATGCTGGAGATGCGATATTTGTGGCAACAGCCAATCCGGATGGACAATGCAAAACTGATCGATTTTCTGGGCTACGAACCACATACCCCTCTTATTGAGGCCGTGCACAAGACCTTAACGGGTCTGGGCTGTATTCATCATGCGCCAGAAACGCCTTCGTGAACGGGTCAGAGGATAACTATCACCTCGCGGTGACTTATCCAGATGATGAAGAATTTGAACGCCTTTCCGACCCCCTACGTTTTTCAACATGTTGTAGAAGCCATTACGCCGCTTTAGTTTTTTCCGCGGCCCCCCGGGACAGGCGCCAGAGGGAATGTCTGACGCCTTTTTAGTGCTCTCCGGCTTGCTCAGATCGCGTGGCAGAGGTCAAAAATCGCCGGGCGCGCACTGCAGACAGGTCAGTCCCGCGCTACGCCAGAAATCCACGACGGCCTGACGGTCGTCGATCACCAGCCATGGCTGATAGCCATCGGCGATGATTTGCTGCAGTAGCCCCTTTTTGACCTCTTCATCTGCCACATGATCGTCGCCTTCCGGGCGCAGATAGAGGCCATCATACGCAATATTGTGCCGCGCCAGCCACGCCTCGGTATGGTGACGAAATCCATCGGGGCGCCCGCTGCAAATCACAATCGACTGCTGCCCGGCGTGCAACAACGCCACCAGTTTGCCGATCGCCGCATTCGGTAACGCCTGCGCCATAAACGCAAAAAAAGGGGGCCACTGTTTCTCGCTCCCCAGTACCCAGTCACGCATTTTTTCCGCATCAAACTCCGCCAGGGTACCGTCAATATCCACAATAATGCAGGGCTTAGCGCTCATCGGCTTCCTCCAGCGGAACAATCCGCCACTCATTCGCCTGTTGTCCGGGAGAGATCCACATCGGCACAACGTTACCCGGTCGGGCGCCATAAGGGGTACCGAGAGCATAGCGGCGCAGCACCCGGAACACGCCGGAATGGGCAATAATTAACGGACGGTCGTACTGCGTCAGGATCGTGTTCAGCACGTCAGTCACCCGGCGGCAAAACGCCTCCCAGCTTTCTCCTCCCGGCGGCGTCTCTTCATACGGCGGCTGTTCGGACCACGGGCGCAGCTCTAAATCGCCCCAGTCCCGCTCGCGCAGGTCATCAAAAACCGTATAGGGCAGATCGGGGAGCGCCAGCTCCGCCGTTTGCCGGGCGCGCAATAGCGGACTGACGGCAATACCGCTCCAGCGATAGCGGCTCAGCAGCGAGCGCACTTCCTGCGCTTGCCACTCCCCCTCATCGGTGAGCGGCACGTCCGTTCGTCCGCCGATCAGTTTGTCCCGGTTAAGGGCGGTTTCGCCGTGGCGAACAAAAACAAAGGGCTTACAGATTATTGGCATAATTCCATCTCAATCATGGGATGAGTCATCAGCTGGCAGTTCAGCGCCTGTTGCCAGCGGACAGGATTATCAATCGCGGTAAATAGCGGCACAACGTAGCGGCACGACAGTTGAGAGACCAGCTTTTGCAGGCAGGAGAGCGTCGGATGCACATTCCAGCGGCAAAAATCGACCTCGCCTGCCAGCCACTGCTGATATGCGACCCGGTTCATATGGCCGGTGAATAAAACACGATGGTGGAAATCGTCGCGCGCCCGCAGCACGCCCGCCATACCGTTCATCCCGTCAGGATCGGCGGCCAACACCAGTGGCGCCTGAGTCGAAAATAGCGGGTTGGTCTGCGCCAGCGTCCGTAACGCCGTAGCGATACCCTGCTGCAGACTCCCCTCGTCATCTTCCGCCATCTGCACAAGCATCGCCCGGCAAGCGGCATCCAGGGCAATCTCCGGCTGGCTGTTATCTCGCGCCATCCATAGCGCCAGTTCGGCGGCGCGTCCGGAAGGAGGAACGGGGCACAGCGTGGGTTGCGACAGATAGGCCCGCAGTTTCTCCAGCTGCTGGCTCTGGGGAATATCGTATAAACCGTAGGAAGCATCCACCAGCGCAATGTCTGCGGGGGGCGGCGCATCAAAGCGAAACAGCATCGATTCCATACTGATGTCGCCGCTATAGAAAATGCCGCCCGCCACGTTAAGATGAAACCACACGCCCCCCCAGGCATGGCCGCAACTGCCGGTGGTCACGGTGATGTCGCCAAGGGAAAACTGCCCGCGTACGGCAATGGGATGGACGCGACGCCCGGGCGGCAGCGCCTGGGCCGTGACGGCGCTGCAATAGATGGGGATATCCGCCGGCAAACGGTTCAATCCGCCAATATGATCCACATGGTCATGGCTCAACAGCACCGCATCAATATCGGCGGGTACCGGCCACGGCGCTTCATCTGGCTCCAGCGCGCCGCCCGCATCCAGCAGGATGCGTTGGCTCGGCGTACTCAGCAAAATCGCGGCCGGGGCTTTGCGGTGTAAGCCGCTAACGATCTCTATCTTCACGCCGCCTCCAGACGCCAGCCCTGCGTCAGCTGTACGCGCACGCTCTGCTGCGCCCGCAGCGGCGAGTGATGGAAAGCGCTCAGCGATTGCCCGTCCGCCAGACGTAAATCCAGTAAATAGCGCTCTCCCTGATAGATACAGTTTTCGACTTCGGCACTCAGCCCTTCAGCCGTTAACTGCACATGCTCCGGGCGAACCAGTACCGACTGCCGGGCATAATATTGACCGCCGGAGAACCCCTCATGCAGAACAGCGCGATCCAGCTGTCGGCTGCCGCCGGGGATGGACAGAGACAAAACCTGCCCCTTGCCAATAAAACGCGCTACCCACGCGTTTTGCGGTTGTTGATACAACTGCTGCGGCGCGCCCCACTGCATTAATGCCCCCTGATGCATCACCGCGATATGGCTGGCCAGCGCCATCGCTTCCGCCTGGTCGTGAGTAACATAGACAAAGGTTGCCCCGGTACGACGGTGAAACTCCCGGAAGGTCTGCTCCATCGTCGCGCGTAAATGTCTGTCGAGATTAGCCAGCGGTTCATCCAGCAGCACAACCTGAGGCTCTGAGACCAGGCAGCGCGCCAGCGCCACGCGCTGACGTTGCCCACCGCTTAGATCCTGCGGCGAACGTTCGGCATAAGCGCCCAGTTCGACAATCTCCAGCGCTTCGCTCACTCGCTGACGACGCGCGGCCCCCTGCACTTTGCGCAGCTTCAACGGATAACCCACGTTTTCCGCTACGGTCATATGCGGCCACAGGGCGTAGGACTGAAAGACCATTCCCATATCACGCTGTTCCGGCGGCAAATGCAGCGAGGTATCCGCCAGCAGGCGATCGCCCAACAGCAAACGACCGCCGCTGAGCTGCTCCAGGCCCGCAAGGATACGTAAAGTGGTCGTTTTGCCACATCCGCTCGGCCCCAGCAGCGCGGTAAATGCGCCCTGCGGGATGGTCAGATCAAGATCCCGCACCACGGTCTGGTTGCCAAAGACTTTGCTAAGCTGTTCCAGCCTCAGTTCTGCCATGGAATCACTCCTTTGGGTAAATATTTGCCGAGCGCGCTGAGCAACAGCATCACCACCGCGACCAGTGCGACCACCAGCACCGATACCGCCGACGCCAGCACCTTATCGCCACTTTCATCAAGGTTGAAAATCACCACGCCAAGCGTCTCTTTTCCGGCACTCCATAGCAGCGCCGATACGGTCAGCTCGTTCACCGCGGAAAGAAACACCAGCAGCGCGCCAGCGAACGCGGCGGGCGCCATCAGCGGCAGAACAATATGGCGTAATCGTTGGGAGACATTGGCTCCGGCCAGGCTTGCGGCCTCTTCCATCGCCGGGTCCAGTTGCAGCATGCTGCTGTGCACCGGCTTCAGGCAGACGGTCAGAAAACGGGCAAGATAGGCGAAAAAGATAATCGTCAATGTTCCGCTGAGGCTGATATTCAGCAACGGCAGCGGACGCGCAAACAGCAGGATGCAGGCGATCGCCAGAACCACGCCGGGGAGCGTGTAGGGAATATCAATGACGCCGTGGAGCCAACGTAGCAACCGGGTAGGATGGCGCACCAGCAGCCATGCCAGCGGCAGGCTTAACAGCATCAACACCAGCGCGGCGGACACCGACAGCAGCATGCTGTTGGTCAGCGCGCGCCAGGTGGCGCTCTGCGCATCGACGATCCCCCGCCAGGCGGCAAAGGTCAGCGTATCGCCATTCAGCGGAACGCCAAGCGTCGGCACCAGCGACGTCGCCATCAAAGCCAGCAGCGGCGCAATCAGAATAGCGAACAGCACAATCCCCAGCAGCACTTCCATCGCCAGCCGCCATTTCCCCAGCGAAAAGCCCAACGCGCGCCCGGCCATGCCAATCAGCGGCAGCGCGTAGCGTCGCTGCATACGACTTTGCAGGATAACGATACCGATCGCCAGCACGCCCATCAGCACCGAGAGCGCCGCCACTTCATTAAGCATTGAAGGCCCAAAGCTGGAGAGCGTCTGGTAGATATAAACCGGGAGCACAAAGTAGGATATGGGGATCCCCAGCATCGCCGGAATGCCGAAGTTGCCAAGCGCGGAGACGAAGGCGATCGCCGCGCCAGCCCACAGTGCGGTGCGGCACAGCGGTAGCACGATATCGAAAAAGACCCGCCACAGCGAGGCGCCATTGAGTCTCGCCGCTTCAATATGCTCTTTCGGCAGGCATTGCAGCTGCGTGCGCAGAGCCAGAAACACCAGCGGCGCATGCTGGATGCCAAGCAGCAAGGCAATGCCCTCGGCAGAATAGAGCGGATTCGCGCTGCCAAAACCCGGCGCAAGCCCGATGCTGTTAAGCAGAATGCTGCTCGGGCCGAAGAGCTGCAGCCAGCTCAGGGCGGTAACCTGAGGCGGGATCATCATCGGCAGCATAAACAGGAATACCCACACCTGCTTGAGGCGGATATTGGTCAACGCCAGGCAAAAGGCGAACAGGCTGCCAAGCAGCAGGGAGATAAGCGTTCCCAGACCGCTGGTATAAAGGCTGTTATATAGCGCAGTCCATGTGGCGGGATTGCTCAGCACACGCCACAAACTGCTGTCACCGCCCTGCCGCCAGTCAAGCAGCGCCGCGATGAGCAGCCGCAGGCTGGGCAGCAGGCTTATCAATGCAACGAGGCATAATAATAGCCATAGCAGCCCTTTAACCGGGCTGCTGCTGGCGTTCTGACGCAATGTCATATCGCTCATCAATTAACGGTTTCCAAACAGGTCGGCAAAGCGTTTTTTGTTGGCTTCAGCATCCGCCAGCGCTTTTGCCGCATCGAAAGGCATCAGCTTAATACTGTCGCGTGGCGGAAAGCCTTTGGGTACCGGCAGCGAGGCATCCGCAGGTAAATAACCCTGCTGTAGCACCAGCTTCTGCCCGTCCGCCGACAGCAGGAAATCAATAAAGGCTTTTGCCGCCTGCGGGTTCTTGGCGTTTTTCATCATCGCCACCGGCTCGGTCACGATGCTGACCCCCTCTTTCGGGAAGACAAATTCGATCGGTGCGCCTTTGGCTTTTTCCCGGATCGCCATGTAATCCACCAGAACGCCGTAGGCTTTGCTGCCAGAAGCGATAGCATTCATGACCGCGCCGTTGCCGCTTTGCGGCATCGCGCCGTTCTCTTTCAGCTTCTCGTAGTATTGCCAGCCGAGATCAGGAGAGTTCATCAGCGTCGCCTGATGAATTTGCGCCGCGCCGGAGTAAAGCGGGCTTGGCAAGGTGGTCATGTTTTTCAGCTCCGGCTTCAGGAGATCCCGCCATGATGTCGGTTTGACCGGCGCTTTGCTATTCCAGGCGATACCGGTAGTAATCAGCTTGGTGCCGTAGTAGTAACCGTCTTTATCATAGAGCTGCGCATCAAAACGCGCGGCCTGCGGCGAGTGATACGCGGCCAGTAAATTCTGCTGCTTCAGCGCTTCCATGGTGACGCTGTCGGCGATCAACAGGACATCTGGCGTCGCGCCGCCAGCGGCTAACTCCGCCTGCAGGCGGGCAGTCAGCTTCGTGGTCCCGTCACGGATCCATTTCACTTCGATATCAGGATGCGCTTTTTCAAAAGCATTAACGGTCATCTGCGCATCTTCGTTGGGCTGGCTGGTGTAGAGCGTCAGCGTAGATTTGGCCAAAGCCGACGCGCTCATCATGGTCAACATCACCGCCGCCAACAGGTTTTTTTTGTTCATCGTTCCGTCCCCAGTGTTTTCGTTGCGACGATTAAAACAAGGGAATCTGACAAAAATATGACTAATTTCTTTCGTAGTAATAGTTTCACATTGCCACGCTAGCATGACCAAAAATAACGTCGCAGGAGGGGAAAATGCCCCCCGAAATTCGTCGCAGCGCCATTGTCACCCTGGTGACAGAGCGCGGAGAAATCAGTATTGAAGCGCTTTCCCGGTACTTTAGCGTGTCGCTGCAAACCATCCGCAGCGATCTGCGCGACCTAACGGCACAGGGGCTGTTGCTGCGTCGCCACGGCATGGTCGCCCCTTTCGCTCGCGAAAATATCGCCTATAAGCAGCGCGAGATCGTCAATATCAACGGCAAGCGCTGGATTGGCGAACAGGTCGCGCAGTTGCTCTGCGCAGCGCAAAGCTGCTTTCTTGGCACCGGAACGACGGTGGAGATGGTGGCGCGCGCCCTGCCAGAGAACCGTCCTCTCGCCGTTTTCACCAATAACCTGCATGCCGCGCAGCCGCTCAGCCGCCTTCCCGGTTGCGAGCTGACGATCGCCGGTGGGCGTATCCGCAAACGCGATCTGGATATTATTGGTAGCGATGCCCAGACCTTCTTCAGCCGCTATCGGGTCGATATCGGCGTGGTTTCAGTCGGCGGCGTTGGCGAAACGGGCGATCTGTATGATTTTAACGATGATGAAGTGGTGGCCCGGCTGGCCTTAACCGCCAGCGCAGATGTCACGGTACTGGTCATCGACAGCACGAAATTTGGCCGCACGGCGCTCTGTCGTAACGGTAATGTAGGTGATTTCGACTATGTCGTCAGCGAGCGTGCGCCGACGGTACAACAGCGGGCGATGCTGGCGCAGCGCCGGACAAAATGGTTATACCGTGACGACATCGAGGCGTTGGCCTAGCGGCAAATAGTCTGCCACAGCGCCTCCTGTTCCATGAGGTAGCGGCTGAAGGAACGCGAGCAGATAATCTGCGGCGCGATCGGGGGAGACGGTTCCGGTTGAGGATACGGGCAGCGAGAAAAGCCGGGCGTTAACACCGGCCAGCTCGACAGGATATGTCACTTGTCAGATAGACTCTCCCTGCCGGCCACCGGCAGGAGAAATGACCAGAAAATTGGCAAAGAGTTAGTCGCATCTCTGGAAATTTTCGCCGGTTGGGAGGAGGATAGTCTCTGTGAAGCCGACCGTTATGGGCCATCGTTATCCCCACCGTACCGGCGATGTGCCCGAGATACTGAACTGGAGATTCTTATGTATGACACGTCAGGAGATACCCCCCTCCACTTTTATCGCTATCAGTGCCGTTTCTACGTCGCCCATTGGGACGGAGGTAATGTGATGAGCGATAATTTCAGGCAGTTCATTGAGTTGATTACCGAAAAAACGGGTATTGATGCTAAGCGCGTCGAAGCCGTGGCGCGGGACTACTTCAATAACGTGGACTAACGCCGGTCGGAATCTGCCTACGTTTTTCTTCCTCATTCGGACACAGCCCCGCTGAGCGTTTATGGATGAACGACCCGCCGAACCCCATTCCTGAATGACCATCGCGGGCGATCCGCGCGCGTATTGTGCTAAACCGTCCGCTTCAGCAGGTCTCCCGCGAGGCCTGCACGCTTAATGTTGCCCCACGCTCCCGACACACCGCCCGGTTGCCATTTTCAGTGAGTTATTAATCAGATATCGCCAGCTATCGGCCTCTTGCCTGTATTTGCCTGCCGCACAGGCCAGCCATCGCTAATCCGGTATCTTTGAGCGAAAAAACCGTCACTAATAACAATATAATGCTAATTATATTTTAATTTCCAGCACAAAACGACACTTTTAAAACACAAAAAGAATTAAAAAAACTTTTCTTACATTCTATTAAAATATTTAGTTAGGATTTTTCTTAATCCTGGAGTAGATTCGCTGTCATAAAAGCAAGAATATCCATGAACTTCCCGGGGACTAAACCATATGGCAAACATATTCTTTTTAGTATTAGCTATAGTACTGCTTCTGGTTGCTGTTTTTTCTCTTGTTTCTTATCTCAAAGACAGAAAAAAACAGCAGTTTACGTTCAAAAAAAGACGTTAATAACAAAAGCAAAACAGGAGAGATACACATCCGTGAACTTTCCCGAATGAATTTGACTGAATGAATTTGACTGAACGATCGATAGTCTGACATGGCCAGTTTAACGCGATACCTCGTCAACGATTGACGTCGCTTTAAACACACGGGTCATGCGTATTAGCAACATTACGCATAAGAAAATCCAATTACTCATAGTGTATTAGTAAGATTTTAATTTCTCGTCGGTTAATCAAGCGCGTTATTTGACTGTCTTGTCAACAGCGAAAGGCGATTGACGTTGACAGGCCGTGCCGCGATATTAACATGCTGTTTGCCCTCTCGGTGGTCTGCCGGCCACCCGAGCGCGCTCGCCGCCGTCATCCCGCCGTCCCCTTGCCCGCGAAGGGTGCGCCAACGCCGGGCCATCTCATCCGCTGTGCCGCCAGAACGACGGCTCTTCTCGCCAGCCAGCGAAGTCCGTTGCTGCTCGACAATAAAAAGTCACTATTAAGCCGATCATTTCATTCAAATAATATTATTCTGACAGCGAACTTAATTCCCGTATAACATCAATATGACAACCGTTGAATTTTATTGCTTTTTTATTGTATTGCACCATGAAGAATTTACCTCATATTAATAAGAATATGCGGAGCACGGGGCGAGAATCTAAAAACTGAGCAGATTAAAATAACGGCAATCCGCGAAAGCATGCGGTGATTGAAGAAAATGAGATTTGCCTGTCCCCCTGACGCGGCGTTATAGCGGGCCATCGTGGTGGTGCAATATTGCCAAAAAACCCGGGCGCGGATAGCGCGCCCGGGTTAAACGGTGCTGAAGTAAGAATTACGGATGCTTTTCGATATACATCGTACGACTATAGGCAACATCTTCCGGGTTATTAATCGGATAGCCTTTCAGCCACGGCTTAATCAAACGCCCGTTGGTATACTGGTAAATGGGGGCAACAGGCGCTTTGCTCATGATGATTTTTTCTGCCGCATTATAATCATCATTGCGCGCTTTATCCGAGGTTTCCAGCGCCGCCTGGCTCAGAATCTTGTCATAGGTCGGGTCGTTAAAACGGGAAATATTCCCGCTGTGGGTCGAGGTCAGCAGCGACAGGAAAGTGGAAGGCTCATTGTAATCCCCGACCCACGAGGCGCGAATCACATCAAAATTGCCGCTATTGCGGCTATCGATATAGGTTTTCCACTCCTGATTCTGCAGCTTCACATCCACGCCGAGATTCTTCTTCCACATTGAAGCGACCGCTATCGCGATTTTCTGGTGGTTTTCCGACGTGTTATACAGCAGCGTTAACTTCAGCGGACGACCAGGACCGTAGCCCGCCGCCTGCAATAGCGCTTTGGCCTGGGCATTCAGCTCCGCCTGGCTCATGCTTTCCATCTGCGACGGCTGCGGGGTAAACCCGGCCGTCACGTCCGGCGTAAAGTGCCAGGCCGGCTTTTCGCCGGTTCCCAGTATCTTCTCCGCCATCAGACGACGGTCGATAGTCATACTCAGCGCCAGACGCACGCGCTCATCGGCGGTGGGACCTTTCTGAGTATTAAAGGCGTAGTAATAGGTTCCCAGCTGCGGCGGCGTATACACCTGGCCCGGAATCTCCTTCAGCAATTTCTGATACAGATTCTTCGGGAAAGACTCGGTGATATCAATATCGCCGGCCAGATAGCGCTTCGTTGCCGAGGACTCCTGATTGATAGGGACAAAAGTCACCTGCTGAATGACCGTTTTCGCATTATCCCAATAGTGGCTGTTCGGCACGAGCACCAGTTTTTCGTTAACCACGCGATCTTTTAACACGTAAGCGCCGTTGCCGATAAGATTGCCCGGACGCGTCCAGTTGGCCCCGCTCTCGACGTTAGCCTTCTGTACCGGATAAAACGCGAAACTGGCCGTCAGATTACTGAACCACGGCAGCGGCTTATCCAGCTGCACGCGCAGGGTACGCGCGTCAACGGCGGTGACGCCCAGCGTTTGCGGCGCCGCTTTCCCGTCGATAATATTTTGCGCGTTGCCGATCCCCGCCAGCGCGGCGAACCAGGCGAAAGGCGACGTGGTTTTCGGGTCGACCAGACGCTGCCAGCTATAGACAAAATCCTGCGCCGTCACCGGCGAGCCATCGGACCAGCGCGCATCATCACGCAGGGTAAACGTCCAGACGCGGTTATCGTTACTCTGCCAGCGGGTCGCCACGCCGGGGATAATATTGCCTTTCGCGTCCTGGTTGACTAAACCTTCAAACAGATCGCGAATCACCTGAATTTCCGGCAGGCCAACGGCTTTAGCGGGATCTAATGATGCGGGTTCATCTTTAATGTGCCGTACCAGCAGCTGCTTTTCGGCTAATACGGTTCCCTGGGGGACATCCGCCGCCCAGGCAAGAGAAGAAATGCTGGCTAACCACAGCGCGCCGCATGTCAATGTGACAGGATACTTCATGAGATCCCCTTTAAAATAAAAAACCAGAGCTGGCAGAGCGATAATTATTTGTTTCATCACCTGAAATTGCAAACGGCTTGTGATAGAAAATTGACATGTCTACCGATTTAACCGCCTCAGGAAACTATTTGATTCCGGGAGGCTTTTACACAACACTGCAGAAAATAACCTGCTAACAGGATGCCCTATGCCCGTTTCCCGTCCTCGCCCTCAGCGCGGCGCCTTCCCGCCCGGTACGCAGCGCTATGGTCAGTCACATCTTGGTGCGCCGCTGCTTTGGTTCCCTGCGCCGCTGGCGGACAGCCGCAGCGGCCTGATTCTTGCCGGTACCCACGGCGATGAAAACTCATCGATCGTGACGCTCTCCTGTGCGCTGCGTACCCTGAAGCCGGAATTACGCCGCCATCACGTCGTGCTGGCGGTGAATCCCGATGGCTGTCAGTTGGGACTACGGGCCAACGCCCGTGGCGTCGATCTGAACCGCAACTTTCCCGCGGCAAACTGGAAAGAAGGGGAAACGGTGTATCGCTGGAACAGCGCGGCAGAGCAGCGCGACGTGGTGCTGTTGACCGGTGACAGGCCCGGCTCAGAACCGGAAACCCAGGCGCTGTGCCAGCTGATCCATCAGATCCACCCGGCGTGGGTTGTCTCCTTCCACGATCCGCTGGCCTGCATTGAAGATCCCGGCCACAGCGAGCTGGGACAGTGGCTGGCCGACGCGTTCGCCCTGCCGCTGGTCGGCAGCGTCGGTTACGAAACCCCCGGCTCTTTTGGCAGCTGGTGCGCTGATATCGACCTGCCCTGTATCACCGCCGAGTTTCCACCCATCTCGGCCGACGAAGCCACGGAAAAGCATCTGTCGGCGATGATGGATCTGCTGCGCTGGCACGCTCAGAGATGAAGCACGCCGGTGCTGAAATGCAGCGCCGGCTCGACATCCACCGCCAGCCAGGTCGGGCCATCCAGATCGGCGAAACGCGCCAGCGGCGCCAGCGGGAGCGCCGCTGAAATGGCCCGCGACGTGCAGAGCATGCAGCCCAGCATACGTTCAAACCCCAGCTCGCCGGCCTCCTGCGCCAGAGACAGCGCCTCGGTCAAGCCGCCGGTTTTATCCAGCTTAATATTCACCATCTCATAGCGCCCACGCAGCTGCGGCAGGCTCTCACGGGTGTGACAGCTCTCGTCGGCACAGATCGGCAGCGGGTGAATAAAATTTTCCAGCGCGTCGTCGGCGTCCGCCGCAAGCGGCTGTTCGAGCATAGCCACGCCGATGTCCGCCAGCAGCTGGCAGCGCGCCGCCAGGCCATCGCTGGACCAGGATTCATTGGCATCCACAATCAGTGTCGCCTGCGGCACTACGTTGCGAATGGCAATCAGTCGTTCGCTGATCAGATGATTATCCAGTTTCACCTTCAGCAACCGGGCGCCCTTCTCCCACAGCGCGGCGGCGCTGGCCGCCATCTGTTCAGGGGTACCGATCACTACCGTCTGCGCCGTCACCACCCGATTGGGGAGTCCGATACCCAGCAGTTGAGGAATGGTTTTCCCGACGCGACGGGCCTGCAGATCCCACAGCGCGCAATCTACGGCGTTGCGCGCGGCCCCGGCCGGCAGCAGATGCTGGAGTTGTTCGCGGGTCATGCCGCTTTCCAGTTGCTCGCCGATGGTGAGGATCTGCGCCATGACCGATGCGATGCTCTCACCATAGCGCGGGTACGGCGTACACTCACCAACCCCTTTGACGCCGTCCTCCTCAATTTCCACGACCACCACTTTCGCCTCGCTGCGGCTGCCGCGGGCAATCACAAAAGGCGTATGTAACGGCCAGGCTTCTTCGTACACTCGCAGGTTTCGCATTCCCAGGTTCCTCCAGGGGAAACATTAAATAGGATTTGCCGTGCCGATAACGGATGTCATACACTACCCGTGACGTTAACTATATGTAAACAGGAAGATAAACATGTCACAAACCGTGCATTTCCAGGGCAACCCCGTTGCTGTTCAGGGCTCCATTCCGCAGGCCGGCGCTACCGCGCAGCCGTTTACGCTGGTCGCCAAAGATCTCTCTGACGTCGCGCTGAGCCAGTTCGCCGGCAAACGTAAAGTACTAAATATTTTCCCGAGCATCGATACCGGCGTCTGCGCGGCATCGGTTCGTAAATTCAACCAACTGGCTTCCGAGCTGGATAACACCGTGGTGTTGTGCATCTCTGCCGACCTGCCGTTCGCTCAGTCTCGCTTCTGCGGCGCGGAAGGCCTGAACAATGTCGTCACCCTGTCCACGCTGCGCGCTCCGCAGTTCCTCGCCGATTACGGCGTCGCCATTGCAGCCGGTCCACTGGCTGGTCTGGCGGCACGTGCGGTGGTCGTTGTTGATGAAAATGACCAGGTTGTTTACAGCCAGCTGGTGAACGAAATCACCGAAGAGCCGGACTACGATGCGGCCCTGGCTTCGCTGAAAGGCTAAACCACAGGCTATCCCGGAGGGCGGCGTCAGCGCCAGCCTCCGGCTACCTCAAGCCTCCGTCCTGCGGAGGCTTGTTTATTTCTGCGGCGCATAGCGCGAAATCAAACGCGCAATCATTGGGCCGGTCAGCAAAATGGTAAACAGGCGCAGCGTCTGCATCGCCATAATAAACGACATATCCGCCCGCGTGCCCGCGGCAATAATCGCCACCGTATCCAGCCCGCCGGGGCTTGTCGCCAGATAAGCGGTCATAAAATCGAGCGGCAGCACCTGGGTCACGCCCAGCGCCATCAGCGCGCAAACCACAATCAGGCCGATAATGGCGGCGATAATCTGCGGCAGGGTCTTCAGAGCCAGCAGGAAGATCTCTTGATTAAACTTTAGTCCAACGCTCCAGCCAATGGCGGCATACGCCAGCGCCAGCAGCCATTCAGGCAGCTCCAGCATCCACCAGCCCTCTCCCTGCACCACCGCGCCCGCCAGCATCGGGAAGAGCATCGCGCCAGACGGGAAACGCATTCTCAGCCCCAGCCATCCCGCAACCATCGTCAGCAGCAGCGTCCACGGCAGTTGCCACGTCAATGGCGGGAACCAGACTATCTGCTGGGTCATCGCCTGCGCATCGCCGCCCAGGGCAAAACGCACCACCAGCGCCGCCGTGCCCACGACAAACAGCACCCGCAGATACTGCATCAGCGCCACCAGCCGCACGTCGGCGCCGTAATCCTGCGCCATCACCACCATGGCCGACGCCCCGCCAGGCGAACAGCCCCACGCACCGGTCGCCCCGGGTAGCGCGCTATAGCGCACCAGCAGCCACCCCGCCAGCGCGCTGACGGCAAGCGTGGAGAAGAGGATAAGCAGCACCAGCGGCCAGTGCCCGATGAGGACGCTAAAAACAGAGGGGGTCAGCGTGCGGGCAATCATGCAGCCGATAATGGCCTGAGCGGCAATAAAAAATGGCCGCGGAACGCGCATGTTCGCCCCGCGCAGACTCAAGGTTATCCCGGCGATCATCGGCCCCAGCAGCAATGCCGCAGGCAGGTGCAGCCAGAACAGAAGCCCGGAGAGTCCGGCAGAGAGTCCCAGCAGTTTCATCCACTGAAGCAGATGACCCGGCGAAGTTGACATCCGTATTCCTAAAAGATGAAGAAAACTGAGTATATCCAGAAGCGGACGAAAGGCAGAAGCCTCCTTGACATCAGGTGGTCACCGGCCGCCTGAGCCGCCGGTGATCGCGCTACTCTTCGCCTTTTTTCTGGTTCAGACCGTATTCACGCAGCTTGTTGGCGATCGCGGTATGCGATACGCCGAGACGCTTCGCCAGCTTACGGGTACTCGGGAAGCTGCGATAAAGCTGGGTCAGGACCGAGCGTTCAAAGCGACGCGTAATATCATCCAGCGACCCTTCCATCGCCTCTTCGCCAACCGGCAGCGAGGCCACATCGTGATCCGGCAACAGAATATCCTGCGGACGCATCTCATAGCCTTCGAGCTGGGTCAGCGCGCGGTAAACCGCGTTCTTCAGCTGGCGAACGTTGCCGGGCCAGCTATAGCGGGTCAACACCGTGCTGAGGTCGGCGGAAAGCTTCGGTCGCGGGATCCCCTGCTCGTCGGCAAACCGGGAAACAAACAGCTCCGTCAGCGGAATGATATCCTGCGGACAGTCGCGCAGCGGCGGCAGGTAGAGGGTGAGCACGTTGAGGCGGTAGTAGAGATCCTCGCGGAATAATCCCTTCTGCACCAGCTCCAGCAGATTTTTCTGCGTCGCGCAGATGACCCGCACATCGACGTGAACCTCGTGATCTTCCCCGACGCGCCGGAAGGTGCCGTCATTGAGAAAACGCAGCAGCTTGGTCTGCATCCGCGGCGACATTTCGCCGATTTCATCCAGCAGGACCGAACCGCCGTTCGCCTGCTCAAAGAACCCTTTTTTACCCTGAATGGCGTCGCCAAACAGCTCGCTTTCCACCGCATCTTCCGGGATGGAACCACAGTTCAGCGCCAGATAGGGTTTGCTTGCCCGCGGGCTGGCAAGATGGCAGGCGTGGGCGAGTAGATCTTTGCCGGTTCCGGTATCGCCGACGATCAGCAGCGGCGCGCTGAGCATCGCCAGCTTGCGGGCCTGCTCGACGACATGGCGCATTTTCGGGCCGACGGCGAGGATTTGGCTAAAGGCGCTGGTGTCCTGCGTGGTCATGGTTTGCAGTTGCCGCCCCATCCGGACGGTGGAACGCAGCATTGCCACCGCGCCGGTCAGAACCCGTTCGCCGTGTTCGCCTTCAAGATACACCGGAGTGATTTCCAGCACGAAGTTCTGGCCGTTAACCACCACATGTTCGCTATGCGACTCCAGCGGGCTGCTCTCCAGCCAGCGCTGGACGTTAAAATCGGTAATTAACTGGGCGACCGGATGATTGCGCAGCCGCTCCGGGCTCTGCGCAAACAGCTGGCAGCTGGCGGGGTTCGCCAGCTCAACCTTGCCTTTGGTATCCAGCGACAGCACCGGTTCCGGCATCGCCACCAGCAGCGCGCTGAGCGCCAGGTGTTCGCGTTCCGACGGCATCCACGGCACGGTACGCACGTCGGTCACGCCGGCGATCCGGCGGATTTCCGCCATCAGACTGCTGAAGCTGGCGAACTCCAGCTCGGCAAAATTAAGATAAATTCGGCCAATGGGATCAATGTCGATGCCGCGCAGATCGATACCGCGGAGCACCAGCAAATCAAGCAATTCACGAGTCAGACCAAGACGGTCTTCACAAAAGACTTCAAGACGCATGGGAGTATTCACCCTAAAAAGGCCAATGACCGATGAATAATAGGACAGTTATTTGCTGGCGTGAAGATAGCTGTCAACAATTATTGACAGCATGGCGGAAAAACGGCCGTTATGGCGTAAAGATATCCGTTCAAAGCCCCGACGGCTGCGGAAGCGAGCGAAAACCGCCGTTCGGGAGGCGGTTTTCAAAAGGCGATCAGGGCTGTGGACCGCTTTTACTTTTTTGCAGCGTCTCTTTCAACTGACCTATCAGTTCACGGCGGAAATCGCCCAGCCGCGGCTTATCATCAGCAATCCACGGTAGCGGGCGGCACAGTTCCATGGCCTTAATCCCCAAACGCGCGGTGAGCAGTCCGGCGCCAATCCCCTGCGCCGCACGCGCCGAGAGTCTGGCCGCCAGGTCCTGCGACATCCAGTCCATACCCACTTCTCGCACCAGCTCGCTGGCACCGGCAAAGGCGATATTCAGCAGCACCAGGCGGAACAGACGCAGACGGCTGTAATACCCCAGCTCAATGCCATACAGCGTGGCGATACGGTTGATCAGGCGTAAATTACGCCAGGCGATAAAGGCCATATCCACCAGCGCCAGCGGGCTGACGGCGATCATCAGCGTGGACTCCGCCGCCGAACGGCTGATTTCCCGTCGCGCCTGGGCATCGAGCACCGGCTGTACCAGCTGCGCATACAGGCTGACCACTTCCCGATCGTTTTGCGTTTCATGAATCGCCGCATACCAGCGCTGCAGCGCAGGATGCGCCTGATCCAGCCCGGCCTGCTGCGCCAGTTTCTCGCAAAACGCGCGCCCTTTTCCGACCGCGTGACTGTGCAGCAAATCCCGCGCCTCATCGCGCTCATGGGCCCGCTGGCGCAGACGCCACAGTCGCCGCCATTCGGTGGCGACCGACCCGACGCCAGCACCGACAATCAGCGCTCCCGCCGCGCAGCCGCCCAGCGCAATCCAGTCCTGGGTTTGCCAGGCGCTCAGGGTCCACTGTACGCCCTGCGCCACCACGCTGACGCCAAAAATAGCCAGACCGGCGCTGACCATGCGGCGCCATAAGCTGCGTTTCGGCCGCAGAACCGATTCAACCACCGCTTCTGCCGCCCCCTCGTCCTCCTCCGGGGCATCGACTCGCGCCGGGGCAAACTTCTCCGCCTCTGCACCGTCAAAGGCACGGGCCGATTTCAGCGCCGCCATTTTCTCCGCTTCCAGCGGGCCGTCGAAGTCGATACGCGGTTTTAAAGGTTCGCTCATCGCAATTTATCTCCGATCAAAAATTCAAGCGCGGCATCCAGGCGGATATGCGGCAGCGGCTTATCGACGTCCATCACCTGCGGACGGAAATTCTCAAACTGAAACCCCTGCTGTTGCCAGAACGCCTGACCCGGCAGCCGGGCCGGCACCTCTCCGGGGTAGACGGTCAGCGGCTGACCGTCGCTCAGGCGGTTACCGCGCAGCGCGGGGATCTTCTCGCCGTTCACCTCAATCAACCCGCTCTGCGTCGCCTGAATCGATGCCAGCCCGAGGCAATCCATACTGATGCCTTCGAACGCGGCATTCTGCCAGGCGTCCTGAATCAGCTGCTGCAGCAGGGAAACCATATTGCCGTGCTGATCGACGGTAACGTGATCGGCTTTGGTCGCGGCAAACAGCAGCTTGTCGATCACCGGGGAAAACAGGCGGCGGAACAGGGTTCGCTGACCGTAATGGAAGCTCTGCATCAGCTGAGTCAGCGCCAGACGCATATCGTTAAAGGCCTGCGGACCGCTGTTCAGCGGCTGCAGGCAGTCCACCAGCACGATCTGGCGGTCGAAGCGCAGGAAATGGTCTTTGTAAAAGCCCTTGACCACTTTTTCGCAGTAATATTTAAAGCGCTCGCGCAGCATCCCGGCGTTGCTGTGTTTATCCGCCTGGGCCAGCTTCGCTTCGCCAAACGCATCCACGTCCGGCCAGGGGAAAAACTGCAGGGCCGGCGCCCCGGCCATATCCCCCGGCAGCACAAAGCGCCCCGGCTGAATAAAGTGCAGCCCTTCTCGCTTGCAGGCATGCAGATACTCCGTCCATGCGGCGGCAATCTCCGCCAGACGATTTTCATCGGCCGGCGCCAGCGGGTCCAGCCCGTCGCAGAGCTGACGCCAGCGGGCCGACCACGCCTCACGCTGCCCTTGCAGCAGACCGGTCATCTGTCGCGACCAGCTGAGGTAATCCTGCGCCAGCATCGGTAAATCAAGCAGCCATTCGCCCGGGTAATCGACGATTTCCAGGTACAACGTGGAGGTTTCTTTAAAATGGCGGAGCAGCGATTCGCTGGAGCGGTAGCGCAGAGCCAGACGAATTTCGCTTACCCCGCGGGTTGGCGTCGGCCACACCGGCGGCGAGCCGTACAACTGCGCCAGCCCTTCGTCATAGGTAAAACGTGGAATGCCGAAATCACGTTGCGGAACCCGTTTAACGCCCAGCAGGCGCTCTTCTCTCACCGCGCTGAGCAGCGGCAGACGCGCCCCGGAGTGAATATTCAGCAGTTGATTGACCAACGCGGTGATAAAGGCGGTTTTGCCGCTGCGGCTTAAGCCCGTGACCGCCAGACGCAAATGGCGGTCAACGCCGCGGTTCACCAGCGCATTGAATTCAGTTTTGAATCGCTTCATTGCCATCCTGTTATGCTCTGAAGGAAAGTGCTTTGATTATAAGCTATTAGGTGAGGATAAGTAGCAAGATTCCCGCCCGTGATGCCGGAGGCTGAGCGCTGATGGCATTCACCTCAGTGGCTGCGCGCAGGCGCGCCTGCGCGAGTTCACCCCGTCCACGTCGGTACGATGCGCCTGACGCATCGCCTCGTTCGATCATTTCATCCCGCGGGCAAAACGATTGGCCAGACGGCTGAGCAACGGTTCCAGCGCCACCGCCAGCAGCATTTTTAACGGCCGACGCGCTACCGATTTCACCGCCCAGCCGGCAACGCCCGCCGGGCCATAGCGTAACGCGGTCAGCACAACCAGCTTGCCCGCGATTTTCAGGCCGGGTTTCACTTTTTGCCCCGCCTGCTGCCATTTTATGTTCATGCGTGACCTCATCTTTCAGTTAAAGCTGACGAAAACGGCTGCGTAACGTAAAGGTATCCGACGTGACATAGCGTTCCATTTCGCGCAGGCGGCGTTCGCTGGCCGCCAGCTCTTGATCCGCCGCCGCCAGCAGCTCACCGCTGGTCGGCATTTTCTCGCCGTACAACTCACTTTCCGGCATCGGATCGAGAGCGAATGTCAGGATGATGTACGCCACCACCACAAAGAAAAACAGGCCAAAGATCATCGCCAGCACGGTAATCAGCCGTACCAGTTTGACCGGCACATCCAGATACTGCGCGATACCGGCGCAGACGCCTTTTACCATGCCGCGCTGCGGCACCCGCCACAGTTTTTTATTCAGATCCAGTCCACCCATTATTTGTCTCTCCAGTTCGGATGTTCGGCATCAAGAATGTCTTCCAGCGTCTGAATACGTTCGCGCATGCGCTTTGCATCGTCGGTCAGTTGCAACAAACGCTGCTGCTCATTCTGCGATAAGCTGCCGCTCGCAGTGCGGTTGTTGTAGTGCAGCCAAAGCCAGACCGGTAAAACGAACAGCACGAACAGCGTCAGGGGTATGGCAATAAAAAGCGTACTCATGTGTACTCCTTACAGTGAGTGAATAGCGGCGCATGGCCACGCCGCAACGCGTTATCCTTCAGAAAGTCGGGGCAGCGGGTCGCGACCGCCGGACCCGCCCCGCCGCTCCCGAAGGCGCTGGCGTATGCCATTAGTTGTTTTGGTTCATTTTACTTTTCAACGCCGCCAGCTGCGCGCTGATTTCATCATCCGCCTTCAGGTCGGCAAACTGCTGATCCAGCGTTTTCTGTTTACCAAAACCGTGGCTTTCCGCTTCGGCTTCCATATGATCGATGCGGCGTTCAAAGGATTCAAAACGCGCCATCGCTTCATCAATTTTACCGCTATCCAGCTGACGACGCACATCGCGGGAAGAGCTGGCCGCCTGATGACGCAGCGTCAGCGCCTGCTGGCGAGCGCGGGTTTCGCTCAGTTTATTCTCCAGCTCACCAATCTCTTTTTTCATGCGCGTCAGCGTTTCATCCACCATCTGCGCTTCATTTTCCAGACTGCCGATAAGGTCGGTCAGCTTTTGTTTTTCGATAAGCGCGGCGCGCGCCAGATCTTCTTTGTCTTTACGCAGCGCCAGTTCCGCTTTTTCCTGCCACTCGGCCTGCTGGGCAAGCGCTTGTTCGATGCGGCGGCTCAGCTGTTTCTTTTCCGCCAGCGCACGCGCCGAGGTCGAACGCACTTCGACCAGCGTATCCTCCATCTCCTGGATCATCAGACGAACCAGCTTCTGCGGATCTTCCGCTTTCTCCAGCAGGGAGTTGATGTTGGCGTTCACGATGTCGGCAAAACGAGAAAAAATACCCATAACGTTGATCCTCATAGTTCTGATTTCAGGCGGTGGCCTGTGTGATACTTACGTTGGTTAATACAAATCCTGTGCCAACTTTTTATCCTGTTGATTTTAAAAGGAGTGGTTGTTATCTGCACAACGGGTTGCTAGAGTAACCTGGTGAATCACACGATTAAATGGCGAATTTCATCATGGCGGAATACAAGGACAATCTGCTCGGAGAAGCGAACAGCTTTCTCGAGGTGCTGGAACAGGTGTCGCGGCTGGCGCCGCTGGACAAGCCGGTGCTGGTCATTGGCGAGCGCGGTACCGGTAAAGAGCTTATCGCCAACCGCCTGCACTTTCTCTCTTCGCGCTGGCAGGGACCGTTCATCTCCCTCAACTGCGCGGCGCTGAATGAAAATCTGCTGGATAGCGAACTGTTTGGTCATGAAGCTGGCGCCTTTACCGGCGCCAGCAAGCGTCATCCGGGGCGCTTTGAGCGCGCCGACGGCGGAACCCTGTTTCTGGATGAACTGGCGACAGCGCCGATGCTGGTCCAGGAAAAGCTGCTGCGGGTGATTGAATATGGCGAACTGGAGCGCGTGGGCGGCAGTCAGCCGCTGCAGGTCAACGTGCGTCTGGTGTGCGCCACCAACGCCGACCTGCCGCAGATGGTTGAGGCCGGCCATTTCCGCGCCGATCTTCTCGACCGCCTCGCCTTCGATGTGGTGCAGCTGCCGCCGCTGCGCGACAGACAGAGCGACATTATGCTGCTGGCAAATCAGTTTGCTATCCAGATGTGTCGTGAGCTGGGGCTACCGCTGTTTCCCGGCTTCAGCGACCGCGCCCGCGAAACGCTGCTCGGCTACCGCTGGCCGGGAAATATACGCGAGCTGAAAAACGTGGTGGAGCGCTCGGTCTATCGCCACGGCACCAGCGACAGCGAACTGGACAACATCATCATTAATCCTTTTCATCAACCTCTGCCGCTGCAGTCGCCTTCCGCAGACGTTGCCGCGAATCCCGCCGGGCCAGCGCTGCCTCTGGATCTGCGAGCCTTCCAGCAGCAACAAGAAAAAAACCTGCTGCAGACCAGTCTGCAGCAGGCGAAGTACAATCAGAAACAGGCGGCGGCGCTGCTCGGGCTAACCTACCACCAGCTGCGGGCGCTGCTCAAAAAACATCAGCTGTGAGACCTGCGCGGCAGCATCAGGGCGCTGACCAGCGTGGCCCCCAGGCACATCGCCGCGTTAAACCACAGCGCATACTGCGCGGCGCTGGCCATACCGAGCGGTAAAAATAGAGCGAAAAGTGACGCTGTCACCGCAATTCCCATCGCGCCGCCCAGCGAGCTGCCCATCTTGTAAATCCCCGAGGCGACGCCCACTTTGTTTTCCGGCGCGTTGACGACCGCCGTGTCGGTAGAGGGTGTCGCATAGCATCCCAGCCCGAGGCCAAACAGCACGTTGCTGAAAAAGACGGTGACGATATACAGCGACTTATCGAGAAAGGTGCAGGAGATAAGCACAATCGCCACGGCGGTTAAAAGCGGCCCGGTCATCATCGGCAGCCTCGCCCCATAGCGCTGCAGCAGCTTTTCTCCCACGCGGATCATCGCCAGAACGGTCACCAGATAACCCAGCGTCATGCCGCCGGTCTCCAGCGGGCTCATATTGTGCCCTTTTTGCAGCCAGATACTGGTGATCATCATCGTGCCAATCGCACCGTTAAGCAGAAAGTTTGACAGTACGGCAGCGCTGTAGGCCCGGTTGCGAAACAGCGCAAAATCAATCAACGCAGCGTCCCCTTTGCGCAGGCCGCTGCGGATGAAAACCCCCGCCGCCAGCAGCGAACCGGCAAACATCGTCAGCGACAGGCCGCTGCTCCAGCCCCAGCCGTGCCCCTTACTGATAAACAGATTCAACAGCACCAGCGACGCTATCAGACTCAACAGGCCGCTGATATCCAGCTTTTGCTGCTGCGCGCCGGCGCTACGGCTTTCCGGAGTGCCGCGAAGCAGCAGCAGCGCCGCCAGCGCAACGGCAATGGAAAAGACGAAGATCCAGCGCCAGCCGAGCCCGGTGGCGATGGCGCCGCCGACGAATGAACACAGCCCGCTACCGCCCCACGAACCGATAACCCAGAAGCTCACCGCGCGCTGGCGGGCCTTGCCTTCATACCAGGTTTTAATTAATGCCAGGGTGGCGGGCATAATGCAGGCCGCCGACAACCCCTGTAAAACGCGCCCGGCGAGAAACAACCCTGGCCCCTGGGCCAGGATCAGCAGCGCACTGCCGGCAATACTCAATCCGAGGCCAATATGGGTCATGCGCATCCGGCCAAACTTATCCGCCAGCCCGCCGCTGGCGACGACGAAACAGCCGCTGAAGAGCGCGCTGAGGCTGACGGCAAGCGTCAATGTCTCAAGGGAAATATCCAGACTGCTTTTCATTGCCGGCACGACGTTGATCACCGACTGGGCAAACAGCCAGAAGGTCAGCACGCTCAGCACGATGCCCGCCAGCAGGCGATCGGTGCCGACAAACGGTGTGTCGCTCAGAGATACAGAGCTCATAACAGGGTCCTCACGGTGGCGGGTCGTTAGCGCAGATAATGTTCCGTCAGGCCGCACCACAGCGCCGCGCCCTTGAGCAGGATTTCGTCGTTAAAATCATAGCCGGGGTTATGCACCATACAGCGATCCGCTTCATCTCCGGCGCCGACAGTGAAATAACACCCGTGCGGATTATGTTCGAGCATAAAGGCAAAATCTTCGCTGCCCATAAACGCGTTCACCTCCCCGACCTGCGCGTCGCCAAACAGCGACGTCGCCACCTCGCGCACCATCTGGTTGGCGGCGGGGTCGTTTTTCAGCACCGGGCTGCCGTTGACGTGGGTTAAGGTGGCGGTGGCGTTGAAGCTTTCCGCCTGGGCAACGGCAATACCGTGAATGCGCTGCAGGATCGTTTCCCGCACCTGCTCGTTCAGCGTGCGGACTGTCAGTTTCATCAGCACCTTATCGTTGATAATGTTTGGTGCATGTCCCGCCTGAATACTGCCGACGGTCACCACCGCCGGTTCAAATGGCGTGATATTGCGCGAAACGATGGATTGCAGCGCCAGCGTGATGTGACAGGCAACCAGCGTGGCGTCAACGGTATGCTCCGGTACCGCCCCGTGTCCGCCGACTCCTTTAACTTCAATATGCAGGGTGTCGGAGGAGGCCATCATGGCACCGTCGCGCAGGCCAATTTTCCCCAGCGCTTGCCCCGGCATATTGTGCAGGCCAAAGATCAGGTCGCAGGGGAATTTATCGAACAGGCCGTCTTCCACCATGACCCGACCGCCGTACAGCAGCTCCTCCGCGGGCTGGAAAATCAGCTGGAGCGTGCCATTAAACTGCCGGGTGCGCGCCAGATACTCGGCGGCGTAAAGGAGCGTGGTGGTGTGCCCGTCATGACCGCAGCCGTGAAAACGGCCATCGACCTGACTGGCCCAGGCTTTACCGCTCGCTTCCTGCATCGGCAGCGCGTCCATGTCGGCGCGCAGGCCGAGGCGGCGCTGACCGCTGCCGACGGTTAGGGTCCCGACCACGCCGGTTCCCGCCAGACCGCGATGCACTTCATAACCCCATTCGGCCAGCAGGCGAGCGACTTCATCGCTGGTTTGATGTTCTTCGAAGCCGATCTCCGGCTGCTGATGGAACCGGCGACGCAGGGCAATAAACTGCGCTTCATTAACCTGTAAGGCCTCAATAAGTGGATGTGTCATTTTTGTTATTCCTTCATTGGGTTTGCGCGACACTTCCGAGTTTATGCGGTTAAAAAGCCGCCTATGCGCTGTTTTTTGTTTTATATTGACGGATTATTCATGAGTGTTTTTCATACAAATCGGTTATGACAAAAAACGACCTGTTGTTTTTTGTCTTTGAGGGGGCGTGACGGTGGAACACTATTCAGGCGATTTTAGCGTCGCGGTGCGCGATATTCGTCAGTACAGCCAGCAGGATAGCGAGGCATTAACGTTGCTGTGGGTGCTGGAAGGCCACGTCGGGCTGCACGACGGCGATCTCCGCCAGCCTTTGCATGCTGGCGACCTGGCGATAGTGAACCGTCATCAGCGCTGGAGCCTGAGCGCGTCGGCGGCCAATGCGGTGATGCTGCTGACCCTGTCTTGCGGCTGGCTGACGCGCCTTGACGGTGATTTTTTCGCCGTCGACTACCAGATTTCTGACGCGACCCGCGATGCCGATGATAACCTGCGCCATCTGCTACGCCAGCTGTTGGTCATTGAACTGGTGAATCACCAGTCCCGCTACCGCCTGGAGGCCAATCGCTGGCTCAGTGAAATCGCCCTGCTGCTGGCCACGCGCTATACCCGGCCCGTCATCGCCGGGACACAGCGCGGAGCGGAGAAGTGGAGCCGCCGCATCGCCCGGGTGGTGGCGCGGATCGACGCCAACTATCAGCAGAGGCTTTCACTGCACGATGTCGCCGCCGCCGAATTTGTCTCCGAAGCCTGGCTGTCGCGCCTGTTTCGTAAAGAAGTCGGCGTAAGTTTTGTGCAGTACATCACCGCTCTGCGTCTCAATAAAGCGGCGGAACAGCTCCTCACCACCCGCAAGCCGGTGCAGCAGATTGCCCAGGAGCAAGGGTTCGCCAGCACCCGCATCATGAGCGATCTGTTTAAACGTCTGCATGAGCAAACCCCGCGTCAGTTTCGCCAGCAGCATCCGCAGGCTGCGCCGGAGTCCGGCCGTTTACGCTCCGTCCCGAGCGATATCTGGCAGCCGGTGGCCGTGGAGCGCCTCTATGCCCGGCTGAATGAGCCGGAGAAAAACGGCTGGGATAATCCTCCGCCGCGGCTAAATCCGCAGCAGACCCGCCAGATTGATCTGCGCCAGTTGCCGCGCCGGGCCACACCATTGCGCCATACCCGCATCGTTATCACCGTCCGCGAGCTGGATGATTTATTGCGTGAGGATGTCCGCCGCGAACTGGAACGGCTGCACACTACTCTGCCGGTCTATGCGATTGATATTAACGACCCGTTTCTCAGCAGCAGACTGTTCGCCACCGGCTGGGATGATCCGCAGATGGCTGGCTATGCCTGCTGGTACCAGCTGCAGCAAATTTTCAGCTGGCTGTCCAGCATGGGCTGGGGGCTGATTTTGCATACCGGGCTGACCACCCGCTGCGATCTGCTCCAGCGTTTTTTACGCCTCGCCGCGAATCATTTCCCCCCGGCGACGCTCGCCAGCTGGCGATTTGTCTGGCACTGGTCAGCGCAGGCCAGCGAAGAGGCGCGCCAACACGCCTGGCAACAGCAGCGCGACACGCTGCGGGCGATACTGCCACAGCCGCAGCTGGGGATCTGGCATCGCTTCCCGGAGAGCGCCATTGCTGAAGACCCGCTGCTGCGTTCGCCGCTGTTGAGCGAAGCCAGTTTTCTCGCCTGCCAGGCCGACGCGAACGAACTGCTGGATCTGGCCCAGCTCGATAGCAGCAGGCTGGCCGCCAGCGAAAACTACCCGGTACATAAACTGCGCCAGATCCACAGCGCCCTGCGCCAGCGCCAGCTTTCGCTCCCCGTCTGGCTGCTCTCCTGGAATACGTTGACCGGCAACACCCGCGACACCAACGGCCGTTTCTTTCGCGGCGCGCTGTTGATGGATAACCTGCTGGGGCTGGCGGATCAAGTGTGGCTGGCCGGGTTCTGGCTCAATTCTGGCCTGCAGGGCGAAGCGCGGGCCAACGGCAAGCTGGATACCTCAAGCCTGGCGCTGCACTATCTGCACGGCCTCCCGCGCCCGGTTTACTGGGTGCTGTGGCTGTGGCGGCGACTGCGTGGCGAGGTACTGGTGAATGACAAAAATCTGCTGCTGTTACGCCACGGGGAACATTATCAGCTGCTGTTACGTAATACGGTGGTGTTCAACCCCTGGCTCTCCAGCGAAGAGGCTTTTATCCAACGCTTCAGCCAGCCCTATAGCGTGCAGCTATCGGGACTTGAGGGCCGCTGGCGGGTTAAACAGCATCTTTTCGATCGCCATCACGGGGCGTTATTCCCCCTTTTTGACACATTCCGCAGCCAGAGCGGGCCGGACGAAGAGGATTATCACTGGATAATGCACCGGGCGCGCCCGGCGCTGAGCGTCTCAGAGGAGCGGCCGGAAAACGGCTGGCATGTCGTCGACTCGCTGGAAAGCAACGCCCTGGTTCTCTACGAATTTACCCCGCTCAGTGGCTAATCTCGCCCCCATCGGATCACTGTTTCCCTTACTGTATTCCATCATGGATTTTCACCCGGCTCGCTTCGGTAGCCGGGGTAAACACCATCATGGAGCGCCGAATGGGCAGCCAGGCGGACCGGGCCTGCTGGACAATCGGCGTCGTCTGCACTGGAAAAGTGACACCGTCACAAAACCAGCACTCGCGCGCTCGCTGGCGCGGCCGCACTTTTCTCTCGCCTGTCTCGCCGTGCGGATAAATTTGTCAGACAAAATTGATGCGCCACGCATTTTCTCCGACAGAAGCGGAATAAGGTAGTTTCGCTACTCCATCGAGGATAAAACCGTGAAAAAGTTACTGATATGTTGCCTGTCAGGCGAGACGGCAAACATCTTAGCGAAGAAAATGCAAAAAATAGCGGATGCTCAGGGTCTGAAGCTGTTAATTAGCGCCGTAGGCCTGGAGAATGTGTTTAGCGTTGCGCCAGCCTACCACGCCGTTTTGGTGGCACCGCATATTCAATATAAAAAGGATGAAATCGCTAACGTGCTGCAAGATAAGCAGGAGATTGCGGTTATTGAGAGCCTGCCCTACGCCTCATTCAACGGCGACAGCGTGCTTAAATTCGCGCTGGCAAATCTGTCGCAATCGCTCGCCTGACAGAGCATAAACACTGCGGGCAGGTCGCCAGACCGCCCGCATTATCCCGCCTCGCCACCAGCGAAGTCACCCCGTCCGGGTTAATTACTTGTAACTGGTAAGATCCACCAATGTGAATTATAGTCTGCGCATCATCGTTCAATGGACTGAAAATGCACATGATTCCGGTTAATATTCATACTCTTAGTCGCTATGCGGCCCATGTCAGTTTGACCCACACAATGAAAAACCATCGATCGCCCGCCCTCTCCGTGATGATGATCTTCTCCGATTTATGTATCCGTTCAACCCTGGATTCCTACCGGGATCAGGGCTGGGAAATTAGCGAGAAGCATAGCGGGCTGGTGCTGCGTAGCTTTGTTGCCACCCATCGGGGCGGGAAGGCTATCGAAATCACCCCCAGGGACTACATTGGTCGATATAACCGCTTACTTGCGCTGTAAGCGTCGGCGAACGAACAGCCAACTGGAGAAAGTGGCGATAAAAAGATACCATGTTTCATTATCCGCCATACAGCGCATGAATATGCCGGGAAGCGCCTGAAAGAGCACCATACCCTCAGGTTTTTGATAAATATCAATCCGTAACCCCCTTTGCAGCATCACGATCGGCAGCCCCATACGTTCGTGCGCGTTGTTCGTTTATTCAGGGGGATGGCGGATTAAAACGCCGGGTGATTTTACGAGGTATACTCGACGTAGCGGCGTGACAGGCATGCGAACCGGCGCCGTCGCCGTGATAGTATCCCTGTGAGCGTTGAAGGTGATGGAATATGTCATTCAATATTAATAAGATGGAGCACCGCTCCGTCATCATAAAAACATTATGCGCCTGAAAATATCTTCTCTTCTCGCAGTAGCGTCGCTGCTGTGCGGGCAGGCTCTTGCCGCGCCCACGCTGCCCGCGAATGCCGATATTCGCGATAGCGGCTTTGTTTACTGCGTAAGCGGCCAGGTTAATACCTTTAACCCGCAGAAAGTCAGCAGCGGTCTGATTGTCGACACCTTAGCCGCCCAGCTATACGATCGCCTGCTGGATGTCGATCCTTATACCTACCGTCTGGTCCCTGAACTGGCCGAAAGCTGGGAAGTCCTGGATAACGGCGCGACTTACCGCTTCCATCTGCGTAGCCACGTCCCTTTCCAGTCGACACCCTGGTTTAAGCCCAGCCGCGCCTTTAACGCTGACGATGTGATTTTCACCTTCAGTCGTATTTTTAACCGCAACGATCCGTGGCACAGCGTCAACGGCAGCAGCTTCCCCTATTTCGACAGTTTACAGTTCGCCGACAGCGTAGAAAGCGTGCGCAAGCTGGACAACCAGACCGTCGAATTTCGCCTGAAGCACCCGGATGCTTCGTTCCTCTGGCACCTGGCGACCCACTATGCATCGGTCATGTCTGCGGAATACGGCGCGCAGTTGACCAAAGCCGATCGTCCGGAACAGCTTGACCGCCAGCCGGTCGGTACCGGCCCGTTCCAGCTTGAAGAGTATCGCGCCGGGCAGTACGTACGCCTGCAGCGTCACCCGGACTACTGGCGCGGCAAACCGCTGATGCCGCAGGTGGTGATCGACCTCGGTTCCGGCGGCACCGGCCGCCTGTCGAAACTGCTCACCGGGGAGTGCGACGTTCTGGCCTGGCCTGCCGCCAGCCAGTTGACCATTTTACGCGACGATCCCCGTCTGCGTCTGACCCTGCGCCCGGGAATGAATATCGCCTGGCTGGCGTTCAATACCGCCCGGCCACCGCTGGATAAACCGGAAGTGCGCCATGCGCTGGCGCTGGCTATCAATAACCAACGTCTGATGCAGTCTATTTACTACGGGACGGCGGAAACCGCCGCCTCGATGTTGCCGCGCGCCTCGTGGGCCTACGATAACGACGCTAAAATTACCGAATACAACCCGAAAGAAGCCCGCGAGCGCCTCAAAGCGCTGGGGCTGGAGAATCTGACGCTTAAGCTCTGGGTGCCCACCAGCTCACAGGCCTGGAACCCCAGCCCGCTGAAGACCGCCGAGCTGATTCAGGCGGACATGGCGCAAATTGGCGTGAAGGTGATTATTGTGCCGGTCGAAGGCCGTTTCCAGGAGGCCCGGCTGATGGACATGAACCACGATCTGACGCTCTCCGGCTGGGCCACGGACAGCAACGACCCGGATAGTTTTTTCCGCCCGCTGCTGAGCTGTGCGGCCATTGCCTCACAGACCAACTTCGCCCACTGGTGCAATCGCGAATTTGACGACGTGTTGCAAAAGGCCCTGCGCTCCCAGCAACTGGCGTCGCGCATTGAAGCCTATAAAGAGGCGCAGCATATCCTCGCTCGTGAGCTGCCGGTGCTGCCGCTGGCTTCATCGCTGCGTCTGCAGGCCTACCGCTATGATATGAAAGGTCTGATACTGAGTCCGTTTGGCAACGCCTCCTTTGCGGGGGTCTCGCGGGAGAAAAAAGACGAGGTGAAAAAACCATGATTATTTTTACCCTGCGCCGCCTGCTGCTACTGCTGGTCACGCTCTTTTTCCTGACCTTCGTCGGCTTCAGCCTGAGCTATTTTACCCCCCACGCCCCGTTGCAGGGCGCCTCGCTGTGGAACGCCTGGCAGTTCTGGTTCGGCGGGCTGCTGCACGGGGACTTCGGTGTCTCCAGCATTAACGGTCAGCTGATTTCCGAACAGCTGAAAGAGGTTTTCCCGGCCACCATGGAGCTGTGTATCCTCGCGTTTGGCTTCGCGCTGCTGGTGGGTATTCCCGTCGGTATGCTGGCGGGGATTATGCGCAACAAGTGGCCCGATACGCTGATCAGTGCCCTGGCGCTGCTTGGTTTCTCGATTCCCGTGTTCTGGCTGGCGCTGCTGCTGACGCTCTTTTTCTCTCTGACCCTCGGCTGGTTCCCGGTCTCCGGGCGTTTCGATCTGCTGTACGAGGTGAAGACGGTCACCGGTTTTGCGCTGATTGACGCCTGGCTCTCCGACTCGCCGTGGCGCCATGAAATGATCGTCAGCGCCGTACGCCATATGGTGCTGCCGGTGCTGACGCTGGCGGTCGCCCCCACCACCGAAGTGATCCGCCTGATGCGCATCAGCACCAGCGAAGTGTTTGATGCCAACTACGTGAAGGCCGCCGCCACCCGCGGCGTCTCGCGGCGGACGATTTTGCTCCGCCACGTTCTGCACAACGCCCTGCCGCCGGTTATCCCTCGCCTCGGGCTACAGTTTTCGACCATGCTGACTCTGGCGATGATTACCGAGATGGTCTTCAGCTGGCCGGGACTCGGCCGCTGGTTGATCAATGCTATCCGCCAGCAGGATTACGCCGCCATTTCGGCCGGCGTCATGGTTATTGGCGCGCTGGTGATTACCGTCAACGTAATATCCGATATTTTGGGGGCGATGGCTAACCCGCTGAAGCATAAGGAATGGTATGCCCTGCGCTAGCAGGGATAAAAAACATTAATTCAATATAAATCAATTTAATATAAAATTTCGTCATCAAATTTTACTGATTGTGGTCCGCCAAAACGTCCGCATCGGCCCTTTCCGTTTGCCCCGGCAATCCATGTTTTGATAGCGACTGCCGGGGCTATCATTGACACCCTATATCCGCCATTGTATAAAACCCCGCTTCAGTAATGAGTTACATTTGCATTAAAATAGCTCCGGGATTTTTGAAAACGATTTTAATAATGAAGGATAGCGTTTAATGAAAAAGGTCATCTGCGCGTTAGGTATGGTGTTTGCGTCGGTCAGTTCCGCTCTGGCGACCACGTATCCTCTGACCATTGAAAACTGCGGGTATAAAGAGACATTTACCAAATCGCCTGAACGCGTCGTGGCGCTGGGGCAAAATACCGTTGAAATTTTACTCCTGCTGGGCCTGCAGGATAAGGTGGCCGCCAGTGCATTCTGGCCGACCAAAGTCTTGCCGCAGCTGGCTGAACAGAATGCAAAAATTAAAACGCTAACGGTTGAAATCCCAACCCTTGAATCTGTGCTTGCGCAAAATCCGGATTTTGTGGCGGCTCAGTTACCGCTGTTGCTGGGGCCGGAAAGTAAGGTCGCGAAACGCGAAGATTTGATGACCGTGGGCGTGAACAGCTATGTGTCCCCTGGCATGTGCGCGACCAAAAAATCCTCTGGCGATATGTACGGCAGCCGCCAGAAACTGTGGGATATGACGTATCTCTATAAAGAAATTGAAGATTTCGCCAAAATATTTAACGTAGAAGATCGTGGCCAGGCCGTTATTGCCGATTTCAAAAAACGTGAAGCGGACCTGCGTAAAGAGTTCGGTAAAAACAAACGGGATCTCTCTTTTGTTTTTTGGTTCTCCAGCGCATCCCCGTCTTCTGATGCTTATGTCGGCGGTAAAAACAGTTCTTCCGGATTTATTGCCAACGTTCTGGGTGGGCATAACGCCATCACCTCCGAGACCGAATGGCCGACGGTAAGCTGGGAAAGTATTATCGCTGCAAACCCGGATGTGATTGTGGTCTCCAGCCTGGATCGTAACCGCTGGGCGCTTGATAACGCTGAGGAAAAAATCAAATTCCTGAAAAGCGATCCTGCCGTCAGCCAACTGGACGCGGTGAAAAAAGGGCATATCGTGGTCATGGACGGTCAGGCAATGAACCCGACCATCCGGACTATCTACGGTGCTGAACAGGTCGGCGAGCAGCTCAGAAAGCTGGGACTGAACTGATGACGACCGCTATTCTTCAGCCCCGCCAGGGGCTGTTACTGACTATCTCGCTTTTGCTTTCTATCGTTTTGTTATTTCTGGTGATTGCGATTGGCGTCAGTGTGGGTGAGCTGTCGATCCCGCTGCAAAACGTCTTTTACGCCATCAGCAATAAAATGGGCCTGACCGAGGTTCCGCTCAACCGCATCTATGAAAGCGTGATTTGGGACTTTCGTCTGAGCCGCGCACTGGTGGCAGCCTGCTGTGGCGCCGGGTTAGCTATCTGCGGCGCCGTGTTGCAAAGCCTGCTGAAGAATGCGCTGGCTGAGCCTTATGTGCTCGGCGTTTCTGCCGGTGCCTCCACCGGGGCCGTTGCGGTTGTCGTGTTGGGCATCGGTACCGGGGCGGTTTCTCTGTCCGCGGGCGCCTTTGCCGGGGCGTTTGCCGCCTTCGCCTTTGTCGCCTTCCTGACCAACGGCGCGCGCGGCGGTAATGAACGCACCATTCTGGCCGGCGTTGCCGCTTCCCAGCTCTTCAATGCGATTACCGCTTATACCATCAGCACCTCCGCCAGCGCGCAGCAGGCGCGCGATGTGATGTTCTGGCTGCTGGGCAGCTTTAGCGGCGTGCGCTGGCCTGAATTTCAGCTGGTGCTGGTGGTGGTACTGACCGGACTGGCCATTTGCCTCTACTACTCCCGGGCGCTGGATGCCTTTACTTTTGGTGATGATGCCGCCGCGTCGCTGGGCATCGCCGTGCCGTGGGTGCGCCTGATTCTCTTCACCGTTACCGCGCTCATCACCGCCACTATCGTCAGTATGGCCGGCTCTATCGGCTTTGTTGGCCTGGTGGTTCCGCATATGATGCGTTTCTTCTTTGGTCCCCTGCACCGTACGCTGCTGATTGCCAGCGCCCTGGCAGGCGCGGTCCTGATGGTGCTGGCCGATATTGCTTCACGCCTGCTGATCGCGCCGCAAAGCCTTCCTGTCGGCGTGGTGACCGCGCTGGTCGGCGTTCCTTTCTTTGCCGTGATTATCTACCGCTCAAGGAATAAATAAGTAATGAGTATCTCTGCCGACAATATTACCTGGAAGGTAGGCAAAAAAGTCATCGTCAACGGTGTCTCGCTCGATGTTTCTCGTGGCGAAACCGTAGGACTTCTCGGCCCTAATGGCTGCGGAAAATCCTCACTTCTGCGCATCCTTGCGGGGCTGCGGCGCCCGGATGCCGGTTGCGTGAAGCTGGACGGGCAGGACATTTCCCGCATGGGCAAAAAGCAGTTTGCCCGCCGGGTGGCCTTTGTTGAACAACACGGCATGACCGATGCCAATATGCGCGTTCGCGACGTAGTAAAACTTGGGCGTATTCCGCATCACTCTCCTTTTTCGAACTGGAGTACGCACGATGACGAGACCGTCACCGCCGCCCTGCAAAGAGTGGACATGCTGGAAAAAAGCGCGCAGGGCTGGCTGAGTCTCTCCGGCGGGGAACGCCAGCGGGTCCACATTGCCCGCGCGCTGGCGCAGACCCCCAGCGAAATCCTGCTCGATGAGCCGACCAACCATCTGGACATTCACCACCAGATGCAGTTAATGCAATTGATTAGTGAGCTACCCGTCACCAGCATTGTGGCCATCCACGATCTCAACCATGCCGCCATGTTCTGTGATGCGCTGATTGTGATGCAGGAAGGCGAGATCATCGCGACCGGGACGCCGCAGGACATTCTGTCCGAAGAGCTTCTCTGGGAAGTGTTCCGGGTGAAAACGAAAATTGAGACCTCGCGCTTTCATGGCAAGCAGCACATTCATTTTATTGTTTAGGTTCAGGTAGCATGTCTCTTTTCTCTCTGCGCCCTGTCACAACGCTTCGGCCGCCCGTTTTACTGGGCAGCCAGTTTATTTTCAACATTGGCTTTTATGCGGTCGTCCCTTTCCTGGCCATCTTTTTACGCGACGATATGCTGCTCTCCGGCGGGGTTATCGGGCTGGTCCTCGGGCTGCGCACCTTCTCGCAGCAAGGGATGTTTATCCTCGGCGGCGCGCTCTCTGACCGCTACGGCGCGAAGGCCGTTATCCTGTGTGGCTGCATTGTTCGTGTCGCCGGTTATCTGTTGCTGGCATTCGGGCACTCCCTGTGGTCCATCATTCTCGGCGCATGTCTGACGGGCATCGGCGGTGCCTTGTTTTCCCCGTCGATTGAAGCGCTACTGGCAAAAGCGGGAACGCAAAGCGAGACGAACGGTAAGCGCAGCCGCGCGGAGTGGTTCGCCCTTTTTGCCGTGTGCGGCGAACTCGGAGCCGTGCTGGGCCCGGTTGCTGGCGCGCTGCTGGCGGGGTTCGGCTTCCGCCAGGTGGCGCTCGCTGGAGCAGGCGTCTTTGTCGGCGCCCTGGTGGTACTGTACTTTTGCCTCCCTGCTCCTCGTTACAGCAAACAGGCGCTAAAAATTCTGCCCTGGTGGACGACATTCCGCCAGCCGCGTTTTGTCGCCTTTATCATCGCCTATAGCTCGTGGCTGTTAAGCTACAACCAGCTTTATCTGGCGCTACCGGTGGAGATTCAGCGATCGGGCGGCAGCGAGAAAGATCTTGGCCCACTTTTTATGCTGGCTTCGCTCCTGATCATTACCTTCCAGCTTCCGCTTGCGCGCTTCGCGCGACGAATGGGGGCGGTCAAAATCTTACCGGTTGGTTTTTTGCTGCTCTCCGCCGCTTTTATGAGCGTGGCCCTGTTTGCGGCGACAGAGCCGCCGGAAGGTTGGTGGCGGTTAATCCCCTCGGTATGTCTTGTGACGCTGTTAACGCTGGGGCAGATGCTGCTGGTACCCTCGGCAAAGGATCTGATCCCATTGTTTGCCGACGAGTCGACGCTTGGCGCGCACTATGGCGCGCTCGCCACCGCCGGCGGCTTCGCGGTGCTGCTGGGTAATTTATTGTTTGGTCCGTTGCTGGATGCGGCGCTGGTACCCTCACCCCAGGCCATCTATCCGTGGCTACTGCTGGCGCTGTTTCCCTTGTGTAGCGCCGTTGCCCTGGCGGTGATTTGTCGTCCGCTACCAGGACCGCTCACCCGCTGAATCGCCTGCTTGCCCGCTTTCGCTTCGCGTCCTCGCGCCAGTCCCTCCCGCGCTCAGGATCGGTATTGCCGCCTGAGCGCCCTGGCATAAGCTAAGGATACGCTCGGATAATCGCCAGTCGTCAGCGCTACCGCCTCGTCGTTCCATCTGTAGCGCTAAAGAATGTTATACTGCCGGTTATAGAGAGCCTGACATTCACTCCGTGAGCAGTTGAAATGACATCGATTTTCTTGCCGAAGGCCTTTCTTAACTCAGTATCAGCGAGCCTGTGTGCATTGTGCAGACCATAGACGCATGAGCGTATGCATTTTCTGCAGATTGAGAACCTTCAGGGTTGTCCGGGCGAAACAGATTTAAAGCGAAAACGGGCGGCAAAGCCGCTCAGAAAGCGGAAACATTAAAAAGACGTCAAGCATGATTAACGAACATAAAACGGATTCCTATGCCCTACGATAGCGTGTATCTGGAAAAGCGTCCGCCCGGGGCGCTGCGTACCGTCTGGCGAAAATTCTACGGCGATACGACCGCGATGATCGGCCTGTACGGCTGCGCGGGTCTGGTGCTGCTGTGCGTCTTCGGCGGCTGGTTTGCTCCTTATGGGATCGATCAGCAGTTTCTTGGCTACCAACTGCTGCCGCCGTCATGGTCGCGCTATGGCGAAGTGTCATTCTTCCTCGGAACCGACGATCTCGGTCGCGATGTGTTGAGCCGTCTGCTGAGCGGCGCGGCGCCGACCGTCGGCGGCGCTTTTGTCGTCACCTTCGCGGCCACGCTGTTTGGTCTGGTGCTCGGCGTCGTTGCTGGTTCAACCCATGGCCTGCTGTCGGCGATGTTGAACCATATCCTCGATACCCTGCTGTCGATTCCGTCGCTGCTGCTGGCCATTATTGTCGTGGCTTTCGCCGGGCCGCATCTGAGCCACGCGATGTTCGCCGTCTGGCTGGCGCTGCTGCCGCGGATCGTGCGCTCGGTCTACAGCATGGTGCATGATGAGCTGGAAAAAGAGTACGTCATTGCCGCCCGTCTCGACGGCGCGTCGACATTAAATATTCTCTGGTTCGCGGTGTTGCCGAATATCGCCTCCGGGCTGGTCACGGAGATCACCCGCGCGTTATCAATGGCGATTCTCGATATCGCTGCCCTGGGCTTTCTCGACCTCGGTGCCCAGCTTCCTTCACCGGAATGGGGCGCGATGCTGGGCGACGCGCTGGAGCTGATTTACGTCGCGCCATGGGCGGTCATGCTACCCGGCGCGGCGATTATGATCAGCGTCCTGTTGGTCAACCTGCTGGGCGACGGGATCCGCCGCGCCATTATCGCCGGGGTGGAATAAATGCCGTTACTCGATATTCGCAACTTAACCATTGAGTTCAAAACCAACGAAGGCTGGGTTAAAGCCGTCGACCGCGTCAGCCTGACCCTTGCGGAAGGTGAAATTCGTGGTCTGGTGGGCGAATCCGGCTCCGGTAAGAGCTTAATAGCCAAAGCTATCTGTGGCGTCACCAAAGACAACTGGCGGGTCACCGCCGACCGTATGCGTTTCGATGATATCGATCTCTTACGTCTCTCCAGCCGCGAGCGCCGCAAGCTGATTGGCCACAACGTGTCGATGATCTTTCAGGAGCCGCAGTCCTGTCTCGATCCGTCGGAGCGCATCGGCCTGCAGTTAATGCAGAATATCCCCGGCTGGACCTTTAAAGGCCGCTGGTGGCAGCGTATCGGCTGGCGAAAACGCCGGGCCATCGAACTGCTGCACCGCGTCGGCATTAAAGATCACAAAGACACCATGCGCAGTTTCCCCTACGAATTAACCGACGGGGAGTGCCAGAAGGTGATGATTGCCATCGCCCTCGCCAACCAGCCGCGTCTGCTGATCGCCGATGAGCCGACCAACGCCATGGAACCGACGACCCAGGCGCAAATCATCCGCCTGCTTACCCGTCTGAACCAGAACAATAACACCACCATTTTGCTGATCAGCCACGATATGCAGATGCTCAGCAAATGGGCGGATAAAATCAATGTCATGTATTGCGGACAAACGGTAGAAACGGCGCCCAGCGAAGAGCTGGTGACCACGCCCCATCATCCGTATACCCAGGCATTAATCCGCGCGATCCCGGATTTTGGCAGCGCGCTCCCGCATAAAAGTCGCCTGAATACGCTGCCGGGCGCCATTCCCCTGCTCGAACAGCTGCCGATCGGCTGTCGTCTTGGGCCGCGCTGCCCCTATGCGCAGCGTGAATGCATTGAAACGCCGCGTCTGACCGGAGCCAGAACGCATCTGTACGCCTGTCATTTCCCGCTAAACATGGAGAAAGAGTGAAATGGTCGAAACATTGCTCGAAGTGCGTAATCTGAGTAAGACCTTTCGCTACCGTACCGGCTGGTTTCGTCGTCAGATGGTGGAAGCGGTGAAACCGCTCAGTTTTACGCTGCGCGAGCGCCAGACGCTGGCGATTATTGGTGAGAACGGCTCGGGAAAATCAACGCTGGCGAAAATGCTGGCGGGCATGATCGAGCCGACATCCGGCGAGCTGCTGATTGACGATCATCCGCTGACGTTCGGCGACTACTCTTTCCGCAGCCAGCGTATCCGCATGATTTTTCAGGACCCGTCGACCTCGCTGAACCCGCGACAGCGTATTTCGCAGATCCTCGACTTCCCGCTGCGCCTGAATACCGATCTCGAACCGGAAGCGCGGGAGAAGCAGATTATTGAGACGCTGCGGATGGTTGGCCTGCTGCCGGACCACGTAAGCTACTATCCGCATATGCTGGCTCCCGGCCAGAAGCAGCGTCTGGGCCTCGCGCGCGCGCTGATTCTGCGCCCGAAAGTGATCATCTGCGATGAAGCCCTGGCCTCGCTGGACATGTCGATGCGTTCGCAGCTGATCAACCTGATGCTGGAGTTACAGGAGAAACAGGGGATTTCGTATATCTACGTAACCCAGCATCTGGGGATGATGAAGCATATCAGCGATCAGGTACTGGTGATGCATCAGGGTGAGGTCGTCGAACGCGGCAGCACCGCCGATGTGCTGGCGTCACCGCTGCATGACCTCACCCGCCGCTTGATTGCCGGACACTTTGGCGAGGCGCTGACCGCCGATGCCTGGCGCAAAGACGGTAAATAACCTTCCGCGCCAGCGGCGGGTAAGACAGCTCAGGTCCGGGAACGGCGCGCTACAGGCCGCACGCGAAGCCGCCGACGGATAAAACCGACCACAGGCTGCCTCGCGATAGCGCATCGTTATTGACCGCGGTGGACCATCCCGCCGCTATGCCAGCCAGTCTGCGCGATGATTCTTTATGGTCGCGACCGCTTTGGCTATTTCTGGCGCCAGCCAGCGATCGTCTTCCCATGTCGCCACATGCTGTCGCAGCAGCGCCAACGCATGACGCGTGCCGGCGGCCAACATGTCCTGCGCATGAAACTCCAGCCCTTGCGCGGCGAGCAGATACTCGATCGCCATGATTTGATACAGGTTATCCAGCAGGCGCTGTAGCTTTAGCGAGGCGCCGGTCCCCAGACTCAGATGATCTTCCTGCAGCGCCGAGGTCACAAAATTATCGAGCACCGCCGGCTGCGCCAGCTGCTTGTTTTCCGCGCAGAGCGAGGCCGCCACGTACTGGGCGATCATCATGCCGGAGTTGACGCCGGGTTTCGCCACCAGAAACGCCGGCAGACCGCTGATTAACGGGTTGACCAGGCGATCCAGGCGCCGCTCGGCGATAGCGCCCAGCTCGGCCATCGCAATCGCCAGCACATCACAGGCCATAGCGACCGATTCGCCATGCGGATGCGCCTGCGACACCACGCGCCAGCTCTCCAGGGTGCCGAGAATCAACGGATTATCCGTACAGGCGTTCAGCTCGGTGTTAATTTGCCGCTCAGCATGGTCAAACTGATCGCGACAGGCGCCGTGCACCTGCGGCATGGACCGCAGGCTGAGCGCATCCTGAGTGCGTATCCCCTCGCTGGCGCTCAACAGCGGGCTGTCGGCCAACAGCTGGCGTAGTCGGGCTCCACTATGCTGTATGCCGGGACTGGCCTTCAATGCCAGGATCCCGGCATCAAACGCCACAATCTGGCCGCGCAGCGCTTCAAAACTCATGGCACCGGTGACGTCGGCCCAGTCCAGCAACCGGCGGGCGTCGTCGAGGGCCAGACAGGCCATCCCGGTCATACACGGCGTCCCGTTGACCAGGCTTAATCCCTCTTTCGCCCCCGGTGAAATGGGGGAAAGCCCCGCCTGCGCCAACGCTTCGGTGGCCGGTAGCACCCGCCCCTGCCAGCTCACCTCACCCGTCCCCATCAGCGCCAGACCGATATGCGCCATATGCGTCAGATAGCCCACCGAACCTTGCGAAGGCACCTGCGGGGTGATGTGCTGATTCAGGAAGGCAATCAGCTGTTGCACGATGGCGCAGGAAATCCCGGATTTACCATGACTGTAGTTGGCGACAGCGGCACACATAATGGCTCGCGTCTGCGCGTCGTCGAGCAGCGGGCCGACGCCGCAGGCGTGACTGAGCAGCGTATTGCGCGATAGCTGGCTCAGTTGCTCTGCGGGCAGCGTGATATTGCACAAGGCGCCGAGGCCAGTATTAATCCCGTAGGCTATCTGCCCCGCGTCGATAATATGCTGAACAATCGCCCGCCCCTGCGCGATGCGCTCCCAGGCATCGGCGCTGAGCGCCAGCTGCGCCTCGCCTCTGGCGACCCGCACGACATCCTGCCAGCATAACGGGGCATCGCCCCACAACACCTGTTGACTCATACGGCTTGCCCTGGCTGATGATGGCTGGAGATAAACTGCTGAAAACGCGGCGACCCATGCGCGCCAAAAAGCGCCTCCGGCGGACCGTCGCAGTCGATGGTGCCTTGATGCATAAACACCACGCGGTTGGAAACATGGCGGGCAAATCCCAGCTCATGCGTGACCACCAGCATCGTGCGCCCCTCTTCCGCCAGGCTGCGCATCACTTTTAATACTTCGCCTACCAGTTCCGGATCCAACGCCGATGTCGGCTCATCAAAGAGCATGACCTCGGGATCCATCGCCAGCGCCCGGGCTATCGCCACACGCTGTTGCTGACCGCCGGAGAGCTGGGCCGGGTAGAAATCCTTACGGTTCAGCATACCGACGCGGTCGAGCAGCTTTTCCGCCTGCTCAATGCACTCCTGTTTGCTGCGCTTGAGGACGTAATGCGGCCCTTCAATCACGTTTTGCAGCACCGTCATATGCGACCACAGATTAAAGCTTTGAAACACCATCCCCAGCCGCGAGCGCAGGCGCTCGATCTGCTTAGGGTTGGCCGCTAAACGGTGGCCGCGCGCATGGTGCTTCATCTCAATGGTTTCACCTCCCACGCTGACCACGCCGGCATCGGGCGTCTCCAGCAGGTTGATGCAGCGCAACAACGTGCTCTTACCAGAACCGCTGGCGCCCAGAATCGAGATCACATCGCCTTTTTGCGCCTGGATGGAAATCCCCTTCAGCACATCGAGTGAACCAAAGGATTTATGGATATCGCTGACGGACAGCGTCACGGGACGGGGATCGTGCATACTATTCTCCTTTGGCGGCCGGTTTGAGTGATACGGTGGCAGGGGTTTGCCGGGTATGCGGCGTCAGACGACGCTCAAGCAGCGCATAAAGCTGTACGATGATAAAGTTGAGCAGCAAATAGATAACCGCGGCGCAGAGAAACACCTCCATCGTCCGGTAAGTTCTCTGGATAATTTGCTGCGCCACGCCGGTCACATCCCACACCGTCACCAGGCTGGCCAGCGCCGTGGATTTCACCAGCAAAATCGCCTCGGTCGAGTAGGCCGGCAGCGCATAGCGCAGCATCACCGGGGCGATGATGCGTCGCAGCAGCAAAAAACGGGACATCCCGCAGGCCTGTCCGGCTTCGATCTGCCCGGAAGGCACCGCCAGCAGCGCGCCGCGCAGGATTTCAGCGGTGTAAGCGGCGGTACACAGCGCCAGCGCCAGCACCGCGCAGATAAACGGTTCGCGCAGCAGCGGCCACAAAAAACTGTGGCGAATCACGCCAAACTGCCCCAGCCCGTAGTAGATAAGAAACAGCTGGATCAGCAGCGGCGAACCGCGAAACACCAGAATGTAGCCTTTGGCAAAACCGCTGAGCAGCGGCCAGCGGCTCATGCGCAGCGCCAGAACCCCCACCGCCAGTATGCCGCCGCAGAGAAAAGAACAGATAAACAGCCCCAGCGTAACCGGCAGCGCAGCGCAGAGCTTGAGGAAGGTATCGCTGAGAAAGGCAATGTCGATAAACATAGATTCTCCTTAAGCCTGAGCCGCGCTGCGACGCAGCCAGGCGCGATTCAGGCGCAGTTCCGCTCGCATAAACGCCCGGTTGGACGCCAGAGTGAGTAGCAGGTAGCAGCCGCCGCCAATCAGATAGAACAGGAAGTATTCGCGGGTGGAGCCGGCGGCAATCTGGCTGGCGCGCATTAACTCCGCAATCCCCGTCACCGAGACCAGCGCCGAATCTTTCAGGCTCATCTGCCAGACATTTGCCAGCCCCGGCAGCGAATAGCGGGCAATCTGCGGCAGCATGATGCGCTGAAAAATCCGCCAGCGCGGCATGCCGATTGCCGACGCCGCCTCGACTTCGCCGGGCATCAGCGCCAGGCGCGCCGCGCGGTAAACTTCAGCCTGATACGAGGCGGAAATCAAGCCGATAGCCAGCGAGCCAATCAGGAACGGCGGGACCTCGATAAAGCCGTCGGCGCCAAACAGCTGGCCAATCGCCGAGACCAGCCCTGAACCGCCAAAATAGAACAGATAAATAACCAGCAGTTCAGGAATCCCGCGGAATACGACCGAATAGGCCGAACCAAACCAGCGGACGGGGGCGTGTGACGACAGTTTTGCGGCGGCAATGATGCCGCCGACCACGGCGCCGACCGCTAACGCGGCGAGAGACAGCAGCAGCGTGGTCAGCGTCGAGCTCAGGATGAGCGTTCCCCAACCGTTGTCACCAAAACTCAGCAGACTCAGCATCTCCAACCTCACTTATGGCGTGACATCGCTTTTAAACCATTTTTCGCTCAGCTTTTTCACCGTTCCGTCCGCCAGCGCGGCCTTAATCGCGGTATCCAGCTTCGCTTTTAAATCGGCATCGGCGTGACGGACGCCCAGCGCTTCGCCTTCGCCCCAGATGGGGCCGCTCAGCTGCGGGCCGCTGAAGTTGAGGTTGCTGTTTTCCGGGCGGGCAAGCGTGGAGTTGGCGAAGGTAATATCGTCAAAGACGGCATCAATACGTTCAGCCTGGAGATCCAAAATGGCGTCAGCTGAATTGCTGTATTCGCGAATATCGGCCACATCTTTAAAGTACTTGTCGATAAACGGGGTATAGACGGTGCCGGAAGCGATACCAATCGTTTTGCCTTTCAGGGCCGCTTTTAATGGCGCAATCGCTGCCTGAATCGCTTTGTCATCATCGTTAAGCTTGATGGTGTGGTTGGCCCCCGTCGCTGGCGGCAGCAACGTGCCTTTTACCGCGATAAATGACGCCGGTGTTGCGGCGTAGGGGATCGTGAAGGAGACCACCTGTTTTCTTTCCGGCGTAATGACGATGGCATCCATGATCACATCGTATTTCCCGGCGTTGAGTCCGGCGATCATCCCGTCCCAGTTTTGCACCACCAGTTTGCACTCAATGCCCATGCGCTGGCAGAGATTGGCCATCAGCTCGGGTTCAAAGCCGCTCAGCTTTCCGCCCGGCAGCGTCAGGTTCCAGGGCTCATAACCCCCTTCCGTTGCGATGGTGATGGACTTCCACTCTTTGGCATTGACCGTGCTGCCGCAGAGCAAGAGTCCTGAGAACAGGGTTGTCAGACAGACCTGGCGAAAAGTGATGCTCTGCTTCATGGTAATTCTCCTGATTCATTTAAGTCATGCCGTTCTGGGGTTGCCAGTCGGAGGTAAAATTCAGATGACAGAGCATGTATATACAAGCATTAACAAAGCAGCACACGCTCCCGATGATGGATTTGTGAGCTGCACTGTAAATAATTTGTGATCAAATTGAAAATTGTGTGTAACTAAAAATTTACACTAAGCGACAAACCGAGGGGGAAACGGCGAAGATAACGGCCTTTGAGCGCTCTTCCCTGCCGCAACACCGGGGACAATGGCGACGACATAACCCGAGTGTTGCGAAATGCTGGCAGCTTGCCGGTAAGCGCAGTCAGGAAACTGCCGGCAGAGGCTGTCGCCCGGCGCACGGATTCCGCGCTCATCCGAAGCCGGTTTCTGCTGGCCCGCATCCCCCGCCGCTCGACTGCCGAACGCCGGGCGAGCGGCGTAAAACGAGCCAGCTATCCGGTGATATACTGGAGTGTGTCCGATTATCATTACGTGTTACCGCACGAAAATATCGTGACACAAGGGGTCGTCAGTGGGATATAATTCCCGGCTAAATTTGAGTTATTTTGAAATAACAAACTTAACTTCATGATTGTTAAAGTAAAAATAAGCAATAACGATAAGGATTAAAGCTATGGGTTTTCTTTCCGGTAAGCGCATTCTGGTCACTGGCGTTGCCAGCAAACTGTCCATCGCCTACGGTATTGCGCAAGCAATGCACCGTGAAGGGGCTGAACTGGCGTTCACCTATCAGAACGAAAAACTGAAAGGTCGTGTGGAAGAATTTGCCGCGGCACTGGGTTCCAACATCGTACTGCCGTGCGACGTGGCGGAAGATGAGAGCATCGACGCTCTGTTCGCTGAACTGACTAAAGTCTGGCCGAAATTTGATGGTTTCGTTCACTCAATCGGTTTTGCGCCGGCTGACCAGCTGGACGGCGATTATGTCAACGCGGTCACCCGTGAAGGTTTCAAAATCGCTCACGATATCAGCGCCTACAGCTTCGTGGCGATGGCGAAAGCCTGCCGCGGTATGCTGAACCCGGGTTCCGCCCTGCTGACGCTCTCCTACCTGGGCGCAGAGCGCGCGATTCCTAACTACAACGTTATGGGTCTGGCAAAAGCGTCTCTGGAAGCGAACGTGCGCTACATGGCGAACGCGATGGGTCCGGAAGGCGTGCGCGTCAATGCCATCTCTGCGGGTCCAATCCGTACGCTGGCAGCGTCCGGCATTAAGGACTTCCGTAAAATGCTGGCGCATTGCGAAGCGGTTACCCCGATTCGTCGTACCGTGACTATCGAAGACGTGGGTAACAGCGCAGCCTTCCTGTGCTCCAACCTGTCTGCCGGTATCTCCGGTGAAGTCGTTCACGTCGATGGCGGTTTCAGCATCGCGGCCATGAACGAACTGGAACTGAAATAAGTTCTTTTCCCTCCTCACGTCGGTGAGGAGGGATTGCCTTCGCCACATTCCTCACTTCTCTGCATTCTCTGCATTCTCTGCATTCTCTGCATTCTCTGCATTCCAGAGACGAACATTCCCCCCTGTTATTCCAAACAGCTATTTGTTAGCACGTATCAATATTTTCTCCCGCTTCGGGGTTACGCCAGGATAGTTACGCATACAGGGCCCACGGAAGTGCGGCCCGCCACCTACCGATCAAGGAACGCCCATGGAGCAACGCCGCGTTTATGGCAAAAACCACTGGTATCATGAAACCCAGTCAACCATCTGCCCGGTGGATGTGCTGCCGCTCGTCCCTGAAGCCGCCCATGTCGAAGATCGCTTTTTACTCGATCTGACGTTACCGGAAGAGTGGCTTCGCGCGCATGCGGGCTGGCTGACGCCAGCGCGATGTCTGGCCGACGCGCTCTTTCCCGCCTCGGTCGTCGTCAATCGTTTACAAACCGTTAGCGCCTATGACCGGCTGAGCACCGCGCTGACCGTCGCTCAGGTGTATGGCGTGCAGCGGCTGTGTAACCATTATGCCGCCCGACTGGCGCCGCTGCCGGGACCAGACTCTTCACGCGAGAGCAACCGCCGGCTGGCGCAAATGACCCAGTACGCCCGCCAGTTGGCCGGTTCGCCATCGGTCATTAACACCCTTTCCCGCAGCCAACTGGATGAGGTCGGGTTAACCAGTCGCGATATGATTCTCATTAATCAGATTGTCGGTTTTGTCGGCTTCCAGGCGCGCGTAATTGCCGCGTTCCACGCTGGTCTCGGCTTCCCGGTGCGCTGGATGCCAGGAATGCCGCAGCAGGAAGATGCGCCGTCCGACGATTTTACGATCGGTCAACTGACCTGGGCGCCCGACATCAACGATACCGACCTCCGCTATGCCAGTGACGAACGCCAGGCGCTGCTGGCCGACTGGCTAGCGCATCCAGGTCTGTCCGGGCTGGCGCCGCTGCTTGCCGTCCACGAAACCCTTCTCAGCAGCCAACATCAATTACTCACCCGGTTGCGCGTGAATCAGCCTGTTGCTTCGCTGGTGGCGCTGATGACCGCGCGCATCAACGGTAGCGCCAGCTGCTTTAATGCCTGGGCCGAAAGCGGAACGGTTTCCCCGCAGCTTGTTGATGCGCTACGCAACGACGATCGCGCGCTTGAGTCCTGGGCACAAAACCATCCCGCTGAGCGCAGCATCTTGCAGGCGGTACAGCTTTTAACCCGGGCGCCCGACCGTTTTAGCGCGGCGCAATTAACGCCCCTCGCTGAACACGGGCTTTCCCATGCGCAGATCATCGACATTCTGGCGTGGAGCGGAGCGTGTGGCTGGATGAATCGTCTGAAAATCGCCCTCGGAATCGTTCGTCAACAGACGTAAAATGCCAAACATCGCTTGCTGCCACAGGCATTATCGCGTAAAAATGTCAGCCGCTCTTTTAGCCACGAAAATACCTAACTATGTTTCAGGACAACCCGCTGCTAGCGCAGCTTAAACAGCAACTGCATTCCCAGACTCCTCGTGTTGAAGGGGTCGTTAAGGGGACGGAAAAAGGTTTTGGCTTCCTCGAAGTTGATGCGCAAAAAAGCTACTTTATTCCGCCGCCGCAAATGAAAAAAGTGATGCATGGCGACCGTATCAGCGCCGTGATCCACACCGAAAAAGAACGTGAAAGCGCCGAGCCGGAAGAGTTGATTGAACCTTTTCTGACCCGTTTCGTCGGTAAAGTGCATAAGAAAGATGACCGACTGTCTATCGTTCCCGATCATCCGCTGCTGAAAGACGCCATCCCCTGCCGCGCCGATCGTAGCGTGAACCATGATTTTAAAGAGGGTGACTGGGCCGTTGCTGAAATGCGCCGTCATCCGCTGAAAGGCGACCGCGGCTTTTATGCCGAATTAACCCAGTTTATTACCTTCAGCGACGATCACTTCGTTCCGTGGTGGGTCACGCTGGCTCGCCACAATCTGGAAAAAGAAGCCCCGGACGGCGTGGCGACCGAGATGCTGGATGAGGGTCTGGAACGTCGTGACTTAACGGCGCTGGACTTCGTCACCATCGACAGCGCCAGCACCGAAGATATGGACGATGCGCTGTATGTCGAAGCTGCCGCCGACGGCAAGCTGCATTTGACCGTTGCCATCGCCGATCCGACCGCCTGGATTGCCGAAGGGAGCAAACTGGACAAAGCGGCAAAAATTCGCGCCTTCACCAACTATCTGCCGGGCTTTAACATCCCGATGTTGCCGCGCGAGCTGTCTGACGACCTGTGCTCTCTGCGCGCCAACGAAGTGCGTCCGGTCCTCGCCTGCCGCATGATCCTCACGGCTGACGGCACGATTGAAGACGATATCGAATTCTTCGCCGCGACCATTGAGTCAAAAGCCAGACTGGCCTACGACAACGTCTCCGACTGGCTGGAAAATACCGGCAGCTGGCAGCCTGAGAGCGAGTCCATCGCTCAGCAGATTACACTGCTGCAGGATGTCTGCCTGCGCCGCGGCGAATGGCGTAAAACCCATGCGCTGGTGTTCAAGGACCGTCCGGACTACCGTTTCGTACTGGGCGAGAAAGGCGAGGTGCTGGATATCGTTGCCGAACCGCGCCGCATCGCGAACCGCATTGTCGAAGAGTCAATGATCGCGGCAAACATCTGCGCCGCCCGCGTTCTGCGCGACCAGCTGGGCTTTGGTGTTTATAACGTGCACACCGGCTTTGACCCGGCCAACACCGAACAGCTGGCAACGTTGCTGAAGACCCACGACGTCCACGTTGATCCGGTCGAAGTACTGACGCTCGACGGTTTCTGTAAACTGCGTCGCGAGCTTGATGCCCAGCCGTCGGGTTTCCTCGACAGCCGCATTCGTCGCTTCCAGTCCTACGCGGAAATCAGCACCGAACCGGGTCCGCATTTCGGCCTTGGCCTTGAAGCCTACGCCACCTGGACCTCACCGATTCGTAAATATGGCGACATGATTAACCATCGTCTGCTGAAAGCGATCATTAAAGGTGAAACGGCAACGCGTCCACAAGATGAAATTGCCGTACAGATGGCCGAGCGCCGCCGCCTGAACCGCATGGCTGAACGCGATGTGGGTGACTGGCTGTACGCCCGCTATCTGAGCCCGCAGGCAGGTACCGATACACGCTTCGCCGCGGAAATCATCGATATCAGCCGCGGCGGGATGCGCGTGCGCCTGGTGGACAACGGCGCCGTCGCCTTTATCCCGGCGCCGTTCCTGCACGCCGTGCGTGATGAACTGGTTTGTAGCCAGGAAAACGGTACCGTGCAGATCAAAGGCGAAACCGTCTACAAAGTCACTGACGTTATCGACGTCAAGATTGCTGAAGTCCGTATGGAAACCCGCAGCGTCATCGCGCGTCCGTTCGCCTGATAGCCGTCTTCAGCGGCTCCCGTTATCGGGGGCCGCTTGTTTTTTCTCCGCATTGTCTGCTATTGCCCCGTTTTTCCTCGTTTTTCTGACGCTATAACGCAGATGATTTACGTTGTGCGTTTTTTTCTCTTCTCTTTTTCATCTGTTTTTTGCATCATTGATTTCATTCGTTTTTGTAACCAGGATAATGCTATGTCTGATCTGAATGCCCGCCTGCTCGCCCAACGTATCGATACCGTGCTGGATATTCTGGTTGCCGGAGATTATCACTCTGCAATTCATAATCTGGAGATCCTCAAAGCGGAGCTGCAGGCGCTTGCCAGCGATGAGCCGGAAGCGAAACCCGGCCAACCGAAAGCACCCTGGGAAATCTGATCACCCACATCGCCACAATCGCTCAATGAAGTCGATTGCAGCCAAAATTGCCCCCTAACTGTGATGTTGCTATGAACGCCCGACAACAAAGTATTTTGCAAATGGTCATCGATAAAGGCCGCATGAGCGTGGCCGATCTCGCGAAAATGACCGGTGTCTCTGAAGTCACGATTCGACAGGATTTGAATTTACTGGAAAAACAGAGCTATCTGCGCCGGACCCATGGTTTCGCCGTCCCGCTGGATAGCGAAGATGTCGAAACCCGGATGATGACTCATTTCTCGATCAAACGTGAACTGGCTACGCGCGCCGCAGAGTTGGTCAACGCCGGTGAGACGGTATTTATCGAAAACGGCAGTTGCAACGCCCTGCTCGCCCGCACGCTTGCCGAACGCGGCGACATTACCATCATCACCGTCAGCAGCTATATTGCGCATCTGCTTAAAGAGACGCCGGCAGAGGTCATTCTGCTCGGCGGGATCTACCAGAAGCGCAGCGAAAGTATGGTCGGTCCGCTCACACGGCAGTTTATTCAGCAGGTGCACTTCAGCAAAGCGTTTATTGGCATCGATGGCTGGCAGCCGGAAACCGGTTTTACCGGCAAGGATATGATGCGCGCGGATGTGGTCAATGCCGTCCTTGAAAAGGGCTGTGAGGCGATTGTCCTGAGCGACAGTTCGAAGTTCAGCGTCGTGCACCCTTATCCGCTCGGTCCGGTGGCGCGGTTTAGCCGCATTATTACCGACAGCGGTCTGCACGATGACGCACGTCAGCAGCTGACGGAAAGCGGACTCACCGTCGATATTGTTAGTTGTTCCTGAATTCATCCCGACTTGCTTTTTCGCCCGGCATTTTTTCTTTCCCCGCCGCCCACCGTCGTGGGCGCAGACCGCATGAATCCCTGTCTGAGAGTATTCCGAGCCCGCAATTAAGAGTTTTTACCTGCCGGCAAAATTAAAAAAAAGTAGAATTAATGTTAGCGATATAACAGGAAGTGACTATCACCTGCGTGATTAAAGTACCGCCTGCGCAACTTAAGTTTCATGGAATAGCCCTTAAAACCTGGCATCACGCTATGCTTTAAAGGAAGTTGTATCCATGAATTGATTATTCAGGAGAAAATTATGATGACTTCAATGAGCAAAAAAATGGCTGCCGCTGTTCTGGCCGTTACCGTAGCAATGTCTCTGAGCGCATGTTCCCACTGGTCCAAACGCGATCGTAATACCGCCATCGGCGCAGGCGCAGGCGCACTCGGCGGCGCAGTCTTAACCGATGGCAGCACGCTCGGTACCCTGGGCGGCGCGGCAGTTGGCGGGATTATCGGTCACCAGGTTGGTAAATAAGGTCTCAACTGGATCAACGATAAAAATAATCCGCATCAGTAGACTTACAGACTCACGCACCTGCTAAAATCAAGGCCACGGTATTTACCGTGGCCTTGTTATTGATTACCCGCCCGCCAGCTTAACTTTCATGCCTTTGGCTTCCAGCAGCGATTTAAGCAAATCGCGCTTATCGCCCTGAATTTCAATCACGCCATCTTTCACCGACCCGCCGCAGCCGCACTTCTTTTTCAGCTCGGCGGCCAGTTTTGCCAGCGCATCATCATCCAGGTCAATACCGACGATCAGGCATACGCCCTTGCCCTTGCGGCCGCTGGTCTGACGCTGAATACGTACCACGCCATCGCCTTTAGGGCGCTCAACGACCGCCTTCGGTTCATCGATACGGCCGCTTTCCGTCGAATAGACCAGACGGCTATTGGAATCAGTCATTATACCCCCTGAGTCAGTGACGCATTGATGCTGCGTAAGGTCGCTGCCGGATCCGCCGACTGAGTCACCGGACGACCAATCACCATATAGTCTACGCCGGCTGCCTGCGCCTGTTCCGGCGTCATGATACGGCGCTGGTCTCCGGCATCGCTGCCCTGCGGGCGAATACCCGGCGTCACCAGCTTAAAGGCCTGCCCCAGTTCGTGCTTGAAGCGGGCCGCTTCCTGCGCAGAACAGACCACGCCGTCGAGGCCGCAGCGCTGGGTTAACGCCGCCAGTTTTGCCGCATGATCGGCGGGAGAAAGCGTGATGCCAAGATCCTGGAGATCGCTGGCTTCCATGCTGGTCAGGACGGTCACGGCAATCAGCAGCGGCGCGTCCTTGCCAAACGGCAGCAACGCTTCACGTGCCGCGGTCATCATTCGCGCACCGCCAGAGGCATGAACATTGACCATCCAGACACCCAGCTCTGCCGCCGCGGCTACCGCGCGCGCAGTGGTATTCGGGATATCATGAAATTTCAGGTCGAGGAAGACCTCAAAACCGCGCTGATGCAAGTCGCGAACAAACTGTGGCCCCAGCAGCGTAAACATCTCCTTACCCACCTTCAGGCGGCAGTCGCGTGGATCAATACGGTCAACAAAGGCCAGCGCTTTGTCGCGGTTGTCATAATCGAGCGCAACAACAACGGGAGAGGATGTGACAACGCGAGGCGAAGATGAAGCAGTAGACGTCATGACCAGACCTTAATTGTTGATGGGCGCCGTTTGGCGCAAAAAAGGTAAACGGGCAGCATTCTACCTGCGATGGAGGGAAATTGACAGGCTGCTTTTCGCCGCCTGGCGGACGATGGCAGCGATGGTGTCAAAGGCAGCGGATGATAAAAACTGATAAGTATGTTGTAACTAAATTGCGCTTTTTTTAAAAACTATTGCCCGTCGAGGCCGCGAATGGGTTTAATCGTTGACCACGACCGGCAGGACGGACAGTGCCAGTACAGAGTGTGAGCGGTAAAACCGCACTTTTGACAGCGGTAGCGCGGTTTACTGCGAACCTGCTCCCCCACCATATTGCGCAGAACGCCGAGGCTCTCCTTCGCGCGCCCCTCTTCGGCTTCATTAAGGTGGTAGTCCATCAGCTTATGGAACACCCGCATCGTCGGATGACGCTCCAGCTGGCGGGTAACATAGCTCTGGGCCGCCTCCACGCCTTCGCGCTGTTCGAGAATTTGCGCCAGCATCAGCTCCGCGGTCGCTCCGGCGTTTTCATCGACGCAGCGGCGGAGGAAGAGTTCCCATTCATCAAGTTTGCCCAGCTGCTGATAGCAGGTCTGCAGCATGTCGAGCGTTTCGCCCACCAGCTCTTTATCCTGATTGATGACCCGCTCCAGGCTCTCTACCGCTTTCGCGTAGTCGCCCTTCTCCATCCATACCCGGCCGATCATAATCGACACGCGGGCGCTGTTGCGGTCAGCCGCAGCCCCTTTTTTCAGCAGCGACATTGCTTTATCCATATCGCTGTTCGCCATCTGCTGCAGCGCAAGCTCGCACCAGAAGTTGGCAATATCGCCCCGGTGTTTTTCTTTACCCAGTTTCACTAAACGCTCGGCAACATCAATGGCCGACTGCCAGTCGCTGGTGGCCTGATAGATTTGCAGCAGCTGCTGCAGCGCGCTGAGGCGAAAATCGGTTTCATCCACCAGTTGCTTGAACATATCTTCCGCGCGATCGTAGAGACCGGCGGCCATATAGTCGCGCCCCAGTTGCTGAACGGCCAGCAGCCGCTGATCGTAAGTCAGCGAGGCGCTCTCCATCAGGCTCTGGTGAATACGGATAGCCCGGTCAACCTCACCGCGCGAGCGGAACAGGTTACCCAGCGTCAGGTGGGCCTCAACGGTACCGGTGTCCTCTTTCAGCATGTCGAGGAACAGATCCACCGCTTTATCCTGCTGGTTGCTCAGCAGAAAGTTCACCCCGGTCACGTAGTCACGCGACAGGCGGCTAGCGTCGTCCTGTCTGGACTGTTGTGCACTTCTGCGCCCCATATACCATCCGTAAGCAGCGGCAACGGGCAAAAGCAGAAATAACAACTCCAGCATAAATGATTATTCCTTCACCGCAGGAACACCTGCGTCGGCTGGCGCGGCGTTGGCTGGCGCAATCTGATGTTCAAGGCGCTTGATTTTACGTTCAGCGCGAACCAGAGAAACGCGAACCCGCAGCCAGAAAAGGCCGCAAATCAACCAGCCAATTGCAAACCCTGCGGCAAAGAGCACTGCCAGCAACGTCGAAATACGGAATTCACCCTGCGCGAGCAAATAGTTGAACGTGACCAGTTGATCATTCTGTGCGCCTAAGGTCACGGAGATGACGAAGATGGCTAATACCAGTAAGAAAATCAGTAAATATTTCACACTACTTCCCGTTTTGTGGGTTGAGCGAAAAAATCCCGCGTTCAGCCCTATAAAGTATCATTTTCGCCGCAGCGGTGAAATGGAAAAGCATGGCACCCTGTCCGGATATGCGTCCGTCCGGCGCGGAAATCAACGTTATCCCTGATTTATCGTCCGCGTCTTAATCTCCTGCGCCTCTTCTCCCGGCGGCGTAAGCGGACCGCACAGCCGCTGGGTTATCCAGGTGGCCAGGGTTACCAGCAGCCACGAGATAAAGGTGGCGACCAGCAAATCTTGCGGCCAGTGCATGCCCAGCGCCAGGCGACTGCCCATCACGGCCGTCGCCCACGTCAGCAGCACGGCGATGGTCAGCCAGCGTCGCCGCGGCCACAGCAGTCCGACGCCCAACAAGGCCCAACTGGCCGCAAACATCGTGTGCCCGGACGGAAAAGCAAAACCGGTCTCTTTCTGCCAGTGCTTGCGCAGGAATCGAGGAATATCCTGCTCTTGCGCCAGCTGCTCATGCACCAGTTTAGCGCGTTCTTTGCGTTTTAACGCGTAGAATTGCTCAACCGGCACCTGCTGCGTCTTTTCCAGCCAAACCACAAAAGGACGCGGCTCCTGAACCTGCTCTTTTATCCAGGATTTTATGCCCTGCCCCAACAGGATAGCCGCCCCCAGAATCACAAACAGCATCACCGCGGCGCGCAGACGAAAACGCAGACACCACAGGAACCAGCCGCATAAAACCGTATGGGTAATGATGCCCCACGGCTGGGTCACGCTCTCTGTCACCCAGTAGAGCAGTTTTAACCACGCTTGCGGAAGGTCTGGCTGCCACTTCCAACCGGATACCCACACCACGCCGGGCATAATCATAAGCAATGCCGCACCGAGGGCGGTTCGTCTGGCAATCGACAGCATCTTCTCTCCTTATCTCTTCTTCCGACTATCATAACGGAAAGTGGTACGTTTGTGCGCTTTACGCGCAGGCAGCCGTGCGTAATTAGGAGAACGTCGCGCCATTGTGGCAAAATAGCGCCAAACAGAAAGCACATTCAGGTGCTGACAGAATCTGGAGAATCACATGCAGCTTAAACGTGTGGCAGAAGCCAAACTGCCAACCCCCTGGGGCGATTTCCTGATGGTGGGATTTGAAGAACTGGCAACCGGGCAGGATCATGTCGCACTGGTCTTCGGCGATATTTCGGGCCAGTCCCCGGTCCTTGCTCGCGTACATTCTGAGTGCTTAACGGGCGACGCCCTTTTTAGTCTGCGTTGTGATTGCGGTTTTCAGCTCGAAGCGGCGCTGTCGCATATTGCCGAAGAGGGACGCGGTATCCTGCTGTACCACCGTCAGGAAGGCCGCAACATTGGTCTGCTGAATAAAATTCGCGCCTATGCGTTGCAGGATCAGGGCTATGACACCGTGGAAGCCAACCATCAGCTGGGCTTTGCGGCGGATGAGCGCGACTTTACGCTGTGCGCGGATATGTTCAAACTGCTCCACGTCGACCAGGTGCGTTTGCTGACCAACAACCCGAAAAAAGTGGAAATTCTCAGCGAAGCCGGGATTAATATCGTTGAACGCGTGCCGCTGATTGTCGGGCGCAACCCGAAAAATGCCCACTATCTGGACACCAAGGCCGCCAAAATGGGGCATCTGTTGAATAAATAAGTCGGCAAAAAAAGACAGGGCCAGCGCTTGCTGGCCCTTTTTTTACAGCATGTTGCGGATCACATAATGCAGAATGCCGTCATTCTGATAGTAGGTCAGTTCGGTGGCGGTATCGATGCGGCAACGGCAGTCGATCGTCTCCTGCGTACCGTCCGCCCGCGTCAGGGTCACCGGCACCGTCGCGCCTGGCTGCAAGGCCTGCAGGTTGCTGATATCTATCCGCTCCTCCCCGTTCAGCCCCAGCGTTTTACGCGTGACGCCCTGCGGGAACTCCAGCGGCAGGATCCCCATCCCTATCAGGTTGGAACGGTGAATACGCTCAAATGATTCAGCGATAACCACCCGCACACCCAGCAACCGCGGGCCTTTCGCCGCCCAGTCGCGACTGGAGCCGGAACCGTACTCTTTCCCGGCCACCACCGCCAGCGGGATCCCCTCATTTTTATAACGCATCGCCGCGTCATAAATCGCGATCGGTTCGCTGTCCGGCAGATGTCGGGTCATCCCTCCTTCCACGCCCGGCACCATTTCGTTGCGAATACGGATGTTGGCGAAGGTCCCGCGCATCATCACCTCATGGTTGCCGCGGCGGGAACCGTAGGAGTTAAAGTCAACGCGCGCGACGCCATGTTGCTGTAAATAGCGCCCGGCCGGGCTGTCCTGCTTGATACTCCCGGCCGGAGAGATGTGGTCCGTGGTGACCGAGTCGCCGAGCATCGCCAGAATACGCGCGCCGTGAATGTCCTCTACCGGCTCAGGCTGAACCCCCATCTGGTCAAAGAATGGCGACAGACGGATATAGGTTGAATCCTCCTGCCAGTCGTAAGTATCGGAGCGATCGACGTGAATGGCTTTCCATTCTGGCGTTCCTTCAAACACCTCCGCGTACTCTTTGTGGAACATATCGGTCGTGACCTGCTCAACCGCCTGGGCGATCTCAAGGCCGCTCGGCCAGATATCCTTCAGATAGACCGGCTGACCATTTTTACCGGTGCCAAGCGGATCGCGGGTCAGATTGACATTCATGTTCCCGGCCAGGGCGTAGGCCACGACCAGCGGCGGCGATGCCAGCCAGTTGGTTTTCACCAGCGGATGAATACGCCCTTCGAAGTTACGGTTACCGGACAACACCGCGCCGACGGTTAAATCCCCGTTTTTGATAGCCTCTTCGATCGGTTCCGGCAGCGGCCCGGAGTTACCGATACAGGTAGTACACCCATAGCCGACCAGGTTGAAACCCAGCTCGTCGAGATACGGCGTCAGCCCGGCGTGGGCCAGATAATCCGACACCACTTTCGATCCTGGCGCCAGAGAGGCTTTCACCCACGGCTGCGGCTTCAGGCCCAGCGCAACCGCTTTCTTGGCCAACAGGCCGGCGGCCATTAGCACACTGGGGTTAGAGGTGTTGGTACAGGAGGTGATGGCGGCAATCGCCACCGCACCATCGGGCAGCGAATAGCGATGTCCGTTCAGCGTATAGTCGACCGGCTGGCGCTGTTTTTGTGTCTGATTAACCTCCAACTCGCTGCTGGCGGCAAAGGCTTTCGGGACATCCCCCAGCGCCACGCGATCCTGCGGCCGTTTTGGCCCCGCCAGACTCGCTTCGACAGTGCCCATATCCAGTGCCAGCGTACTGGTGAAGATCGGCTCATCGCCCGTCTGACGCCACATGCCCTGCGCTTTAGCATAGGCTTCCACCAGCGCCACCTGTGCATCGCTACGACCGCTCAGCCGCATATAGCTGAGGGTTACCGCATCAATCGGGAAGAAGCCGCAGGTCGCACCGTATTCGGGGGACATATTGGCGATGGTCGCGCGGTCGGCCAGCGGCAGCGAATCCAGACCATCGCCGTAAAACTCAACAAACTTACCCACCACGCCGTGCTGACGCAACATCTGGGTCACGGTGAGCACGAGGTCGGTGGCGGTAATGCCCTCGCGCAGTTTACCGCTCAGTTTAAAGCCCACCACATCCGGGATCAGCATCGAGACCGGCTGGCCCAGCATCGCGGCTTCCGCTTCAATACCGCCGACGCCCCAGCCCAGCACGCCCAGGCCGTTGATCATCGTGGTATGCGAATCGGTACCGACCAGCGTATCAGGCCAGGCCACCCATTCGCCGTTTTGCTCCTCACTCCAGACCGTTTTGCCGAGGTACTCCAGGTTAACCTGATGGCAAATACCGGTGCCCGGCGGCACGACGCTGAAGCGGCTGAACGCCTGCTGTCCCCAGCGCAGGAAAACGTAGCGCTCGTGGTTGCGCTCCATCTCAAGACGCACGTTTTCCTCGAACGCATCGTCATTGCCGAAGCGATCGACGGTGACCGAGTGGTCGATAACCAGGTCCACCGGCGACAGCGGGTTGACCTTCGCCGTATCGCCTCCCAGGCGTTTGACCGCTTCACGCATTGCCGCGAGATCCACCACCGCGGGTACGCCGGTAAAATCCTGCATCAGCACGCGCGCCGGACGATAGGCGATTTCCCGGTCAGCATGGGCATGTTCAAGCCAGCCTGCCAGCGCGTGAATATCTTCGGCGGTGACCGAGTCACCGTCCTGCCAGCGCAGCAGATTCTCCAGCAGGACTTTAAGCGATTTGGGCAGACGGGTCAGATCGCCCAGTTCTTTAGCGGCCAGCGGTAAACTGTAGTAGTGGTAGGTTTTATCTTTGACCTGTAGCGTATCCTTACTGGCTGCTCGTAGGGTTGACGACATAGCTCCTCCTTTATCACAGGGATGGCATGCCCTGATCCTCCTCAGGGTTAATATTAAAGATAACACATACCGGGCATAACACTTTGATAACAACCCGAATTGCTAAAATCGGCGGGAACGAATTGAAAAGCGATAAGGACAGAAAACCTGAATAACATCGCGGGAAAATGTTGAATACAATTGATGAAACGATGGTAAGAGAGGGAGTTGATTAATACGCAGAAACGAAAAAGAACTAATCGCCGGCTTATTGACGATTAGTTCAACAGTATGGGTCAGGGATTAAAAACCATTGTGGCGAAATATATCCTCCTTGCTGCCATTAGTTTATTAACTTAAATAATACCTCGTATTTTAACTGTCATAAAAATGAAATATATTCAGACTCAGAAAAAAAGGTTCAGCTAATGATCCAGACGTTACAAATGACTAGCGCCACAATACTCCAGAACATCGCGAGCCCAAGGATAACAGCGCTCCAGGCCCGACTCCTCAACACAGGATCGATCTCCGTTTTGTCACTTTCCTGTGACATCGCAAACTTCATATAATCGATATCACTTATCATTTCATCACCACCAATCGCTAAAATTATCAGGTACGATTAAATATTAATTATGGGATTAAGATTAATCCAGCTAATTTTCTTAGAAACGGAGACCTTTAATCATTAATTTGATCGCGGCGGGTATATTTGAAAATGTGGTACGAGGAGTTAACGAAAATTGTGATTTATACGAGGTTTAGAGGCCCGATTATAGGCCATAATAGGCTCTGGCATCCCCGTAAGGATGCCATTATCATTTACAGGGCTATTTTTCCGGTAGTTTAATATCTTTAAACATTGCCTCAATATCTTCATTCGAGCGCAAGGCCACCGCGGTATCCACCACATCTCGTGTCAAATGCGGCGCAAAACGTTGAATAAAATCATACATATAGCTACGAAGGAAGGTGCTGCGGCGGAAACCTATTTTCGTGGTGCTGTGGCTGAAAATACCGTTAGCATCAAGCTTAACCAGGTCAGGATCGGAGACCGGATCCACCGCCATGCTGGCAATCACCCCGACCCCAAGGCCAAGACGGACATAGGTTTTGATAACGTCAGCATCGGTGGCGGTGAAAACGATACGTGGCGTCAGCCCGGCACGGTTAAAGGCGGTATCCAGCTCAGAACGGCCGGTAAAGCCGAAGGTGTAGGTGACCAGCGGGTACTGGGCCAGCTCTTCAATCGTCACCGACCCACGGGAGGCCAGCGGGTGTTCAGGCGTCACCACAATCGAACGATTCCAGTGATAGCACGGCAGCATGACCAGATCATCATAGAGATGCAGTGCTTCGGTCGCGATGGCGAAATCCGCGTTCCCCTTTGACACCGCCTCCGCAATTTGTGTCGGCGAGCCCTGATGCATATGCAAGGAGACGCGCGGATAGCGCTCAATAAAGCCTTTTATCACCCCAGGTAACGCATAGCGGGCCTGAGTATGGGTGGTAGCCACATACAGCGAGCCTTTGTCAGGCCAGGTATGTTCGCCTGCGACCGATTTAATCGCATCGACCTTCGACAGGACTTCGCGGGCAATGCGGATGATCTCCTGACCGGCCGGCGTCACCTGAGTTAAATGTTTGCCACTACGGGCGAAAATCTGAATACCGAGTTCATCTTCCAGCATGCGTACCTGCTTGCTGATACCGGGCTGTGAGGTATACAGACCTTCGGCAGTCGAGGAGACATTCAGATTATGGTTAACAACCTCAACGATGTAGCGGAGCTGCTGTAGTTTCATGGCTGATATCCGTTAACGCGTAAAATGAATTCGTTCATACATTTTACGTTCAGGCCGCCTGTCGGCAAGCTGCACGTTTGCCGTCCCTGCGACTCGCCGCTATGGCGCCACAAAGCATCCTGAACACGATGATGTATAAGACGATTTAATAATAAAAAAGAGATTAGCTATAACCACTATATCATTTATATCTACAGTGTATAGACACTAACGAAAAATAATAAGCTGGTTATAAGGCTATCGTCCGGCGTACAGGAATGGCGAATAAGGCAGGAAAATCAGTGACAAAAAGGGCCGCATCGCGGCCCTTCAGGAGAGTACTGCTTACTTGCTGGCTTCAGTCCATTTACCGTCAATATAGAAGGCTGACCAACCGGTCGCCTTGCCATCTTTCTCTGACGCAACGTACTGCTGCTTCGTTTTACGGCTAAAACGCACCAGCGTTTTATTACCGTCAGGATCCTGCTGCGGCGCGTCGGCCAGATAACGCAGTTTCTCCGGCAGACGATCGCGGAAGCGGTACAGTTCTTCCACCAGCGGCGCACGAGTTTCACGCGATTTCGGGAAGGTGTTTGCCGCGAGGAAAACACCGGCCGCCCCATCCCGCAGAACAAACCAGGCGTCCGACTTCTCACACGGCAGCTCCGGTAACGGAACCGGATCTTCCTTCGGCGGAGCGACTTCGCCGTTACGCAGAATTTTACGCGTATTCTTACATTCGTCGTTGGTGCAAGCCATGTACTTACCAAAACGTCCCATTTTCAGGTGCATTTCAGAACCACATTTTTCACACTCAACGATTGGGCCGTCATAACCCTTGATGCGGAACTCGCCCTCTTCAATCTCATAGCCATCGCAGGTCGGGTTGTTACCACAGACGTGCAGCTTGCGCTTAGGATCGATCAGGTAGCTGTCCATCGCCGTGCCGCACTTCTGGCAGCGACGCTTGGCGCGCAGCGCGTTGGTTTCGGCATCGTCGCCTTCCAGCACGTTGAGCACTTCGTTTTCCGGCACCAGGTTAATGGTGGTCTTGCAGCGTTCTTTCGGCGGCAGCGCATAGCCGGAACAACCGAGGAACACCCCGGTGCTGGCCGTGCGAATCCCCATCTTACGCCCGCAGGTCGGACAGTCGATGCTGGTCAGCACCATCGGGTTCGGCTGCATGCCGCCCTCTTGCGGATCCTTCTCCGCCGTTTCCAGCTGGGTGGTGAAGTCACCGAAGAAGTGATTCAGCACCTGACGCCATTCGGCCTGATGATTCGCCACCTGATCGAGGCGATCTTCCATTTGCGCGGTAAAATCGTAGTTCATCAGGTCGCGGAAATTCTCTTCCAGACGATCGGTGACAATCTCACCCATTTTCTCGGCATAGAAGCGACGGTTTTCCACCCGCACGTAGCCGCGATCCTGAATGGTCGAAATGATCGACGCATAGGTAGACGGACGGCCAATCCCGCGTTTTTCCAGCTCTTTAACCAGCGAGGCTTCGCTAAAGCGCGCAGGCGGCTTGGTAAAGTGCTGTGCCGGAATCAGTTCGACCAGGCTCAGGCTCTCGCCTTGATTGACGACCGGTAGCGTCCGATCTTCATCACCTTTACGCAGCGCCGGCATCACTTTGGTCCAGCCGTCAAAACGCAGGGTACGACCGCGCGCTTTGAGTTTAAAGTCGCCGGCTTTCACGGTCAGCGTGGTGGAGTCGTACTGCGCCGGCGTCATCTGACAGGCGACAAACTGGCGCCAGATCAGCTGATACAGTTTCAGCGCGTCGGCTTCCATCCCTTTCAGGTCTTCAGCCATCACGTTGACGTCAGAAGGACGAATCGCTTCGTGCGCTTCCTGTGAGTTTTCTTTGCTGGTGTACTGATTGGCGCTCTCTGGCAGATATTTTTTGCCAAAGTTATCGCCGATATAGCCGCGAACCATGCTCAGCGCATCCTGACTCAGGTTCGTTGAATCGGTACGCATGTAGGTGATGTAGCCAGCTTCATAGAGACGCTGCGCCATCATCATGGTTTTCTTCACGCCGAAGCCCAGGCGGGTGCTGGCTGCCTGCTGTAAGGTCGAGGTAATAAACGGCGCGCCGGGCTTGCTGCTGGTCGGTTTGTCTTCACGCTCCAGCACGCTGTAGCTGGCTTTCTCCAGCAGCGCAACGGCAGCCATCGTTTCATCGCGGTTCACCGGACGGAACGGCTTGTCGTGCTTATGCGTCACCTGCAGCGACAGAGCATCGCCGCCCGGAGTGGTGGTGCTGGCGTCGATTTCCCAGAACTCTTCCGGTACGAACGCTTTAATTTCGCGTTCACGCTCCACGACCAGACGTACGGCAACCGACTGGACGCGGCCTGCGGACAGACCGCGGGCAATTTTTTTCCACAGCAGCGGAGAAACCATATAGCCCACGACGCGGTCCATAAAACGGCGCGCCTGCTGGGCATTAACACGATCGATATTCAACTCGCCCGGCTTCTCAAAAGCCTGACGGATCGCATTTTTGGTGATTTCGTTGAACACCACGCGGCTATAGCGTTTGTCATCTCCACCGATCACTTCCCGCAGGTGCCATGCAATGGCCTCCCCTTCGCGGTCAAGGTCGGTTGCGAGATAGATGTGGTCGGCTTTTTCCGCCAACTGTTTGAGTTCTGAAACTACCTTTTCTTTACCCGGAAGTACTTCATACTGAGCATCCCAGTCATGCCATGGGTCTACGCCCATACGATTGACCAGAGCGCTACGTTCATCCTTTTTAGGCTTTTTAGCCCCTTTGGTGGAGGTAGAGTCGGCGCTCTTTTTGGAAGCTGAGCCACTGGTCGGCAAATCGCGGATATGACCCACGCTGGATTTCACCACATAGTCATTACCCAGATACTTATTGATCGTTTTGGCTTTTGCCGGGGACTCAACGATAACGAGAGCTTTACCCATATTCACCTTTACCTAATTTGATTCATCCAGGAATACATCGCACATTTTGATTCACCATCCACTGACGACGTACGTCAAATGTTGCGACGCCGTCGATGGATATCAACCCTTTGCACGTCCAGTTCCACATCCATAAAACCAGATAGCTGAGTTTACTGACTTTTTCTCGTCAGGTGACATAGCACGAAGAATTTTTGGCCGAATGTCAAGCAAATCTGTTGCCAGATCGCCGAAAGCGTCACACTGTACCTGATAAAATTCGTTACGCAACTTTATTAGCATGCAAAAGCAAATCCTGCCAGTAAAGTCATGTTTCTTAGAGCTTTGCCATTAACCCTGTACTCTGAATGGAAAATTTGCCCCATCTCGCCGCGCGGCGTAAACTACCGGGCGAAGAATCACAGGAGTCACTTATGCAAGGTACAACCCAACCTATCGATCGCCAGTCGCTGCTTGAAATAGCCAACAAACTCATCCGCGAGCATGAAGATACGCTAGCCGGGATTGAAGCGACCGACGTCGTTCAGCGTAACGGCGTGCTGGTATTTAGCGGCGAGTTTTATCTTGATGAGCAAGGCTTGCCAACAGCGAAGAGCACGGCGGTATTCAATATGTTCAAATACCTCGCCCATGCGCTGTCAGAGAAATACCACCTGGCCGATTAAGCCCTCTTCGCTGTATTGAGCGGGCATAAAACGCCAACGCGAGGCAGTTGCCTCGCGTTGCTTTGTTCACATTCACTGATTACATCAGCGGCTTTTCCCCTCGCTGCCACCAGCGTAACAGCAAACGGTCGGCGCTTTCGGCGGCGCTGCCGGTAAAACGGTCGAGCATTTTTTTACGCTGCTGGTAACGAACGCCGATCACGTCGTGATTGTCGATCAGCCCCAGAAGCAGTTCATCGCTGGTTTCCACGACGTCTACCAGCCCTTTCTCCAGCGCCTGAACGCCGTACCAGTGTTCACCGGTGGCGACGGTCTCAATATCCAGCGATGGCCGCATCTCATGGACAAAATCTTTGAACAACTGATGGGTCTCATTCAGATCTTCGCGGAACTTGCGTCGACCTTCGTCAGTATTCTCACCCAGCATCGTCAAGGTACGTTTGTACTGACCGGCGGTATGCAGTTCGATATCGATATCTTTGTTCTTCAGGAAGCGATGCAGGTTAGGGATCTGCGCAACCACACCGATAGATCCCAGGATGGCGAACGGCGCAGCCACAATTTTGTTCGCCACGCAGGCCATCATGTAACCGCCGCTGGCCGCGACTTTATCAACCGCCACGGTTAAGGGTATTTGCTTATCGCGCAGACGCTGCAGCTGAGACGCCGCCAGGCCATAGCCGTGAACCACCCCGCCGGGGCTTTCCAGACGGAGGATCACCTGGTCGCGCGGTTTTACGGCCGCCAGAACCGCGGTGATCTCTTCGCGCAGGCTGGCGACTTCGTGGGCGTCCATACTGCCTTTGAAATCCAGCACCCAGGCGCGCGGTTTGCTGTTTGGTTCGCTAGCCCCAAGCTTAGCCCGCGCCCTGGCCGCCTTCGCCTCCTGCTTGTGCTTTTTCTTTTGCGCTTTGTGCCACACCTTTTGCTGCGGACCATCCAGCAGCGCGACCGCCAGCTCTTCCCGCATCTCTTTGTATTGCTCGCTGAGATTGGTTACCCGCAGTTCCCCACGTTGTTTCTTCCGCTGGGTCAGGTTAACAATGAGGGCGGTAATAACCGCAATGGCGACGACAACGGTCGCGATTTTGGCCAAAAACAGGCCATATTGAGCAAGTAATTCCACGTATTCACCTTGTGTAAACCACTGACGTTGAAGCACAGTGTACATCAGCCGGCGTCACCAAGTCTCTGCGCTTTGTGTGGTGCGCGAGCCCCCTTCCCGTTTTTTTCAGCGACGATGAAATCATTGCAAGATATTCATTCCGCGAAGAGTTTCCCCTTCGCTGATTGCAATGCCCGGCTGTTTCAGGCATAAAACGCAAAAGTATGAGACCGAATACAACGCGCGATCGTCAGCAGATTGCCCAAGGAGTCGCCGTGCACTATCAACCGCAGCATCATTTATTAAAAGATCGCATTATCCTGGTTACCGGCGCCAGCGACGGTATCGGCCGCGAAGCCGCATTGACCTATTCGCGCTACAGCGCAAGCGTTGTGCTGGTCGGACGTAACGAAGAGAAACTGCGCAGCGTGGCGCAGGAAATAGACCAGGCCGGCGGGCTTCCGGCGCGTTGGTTCACGTTGGATCTGTTAACCTGCACGCCGCAGGAGTGCCAGCAGCTGGCACAGCAGATTAGCGTCCACTACCCGCGTCTTGATGGCGTACTGCACAATGCCGGTCTGCTGGGCGATGTCTGCCCGATGGATCAACAGAAGCCGGAAGTCTGGCAGCAGGTGATGCAGGTCAACGTCAACGGCACCTTTATGCTGACCCAGGCGCTGCTTCCTTTATTACTCAAGTCGGAGTCGGGTTCGCTGGTCTTCACCTCCTCCAGCGTCGGCCGCCAGGGACGCGCCAACTGGGGTGCCTATGCGGCCTCCAAGTTTGCCACTGAAGGGATGATGCAGGTGCTGGCCGAAGAGTACCAGAGCCGTCACCTGCGGGTTAACTGTATCAATCCAGGCGGAACGCGCACCAAAATGCGCGCCAACGCGTTCCCGACGGAAGATCCGCAAAAGCTCAAAACCCCCGCCGATATTATGCCGGTTTATCTATGGCTGATGGGCGATGACAGCCGTCGCAAGACGGGAATGACTTTCGATGCCCAGCCAGGGCGTAAACCAGGAATTGCACAATGAGTGATGAACGCTACCGTGAACGCCAGCAGCGGGTAAAAGATAAAGTGGATGCCCGCGTGGCGGCGGCGCAGGAAGAACGCGGCATCGTCATCGTTTTCACCGGCAACGGAAAAGGCAAAACGACGGCCGGTTTTGGTACCGTCACCCGCGCTATCGGGCATGGAAAAAAAGCGGGCGTCATCCAGTTTATCAAAGGCACCTGGCCCAACGGCGAGCGCAACCTGCTGGAGCCGCACGGCGTAGAGTTTCAGGTGATGGCCACCGGGTTTACCTGGAATACCCAGGATCGTGAAAGCGATACGGCGGCCTGCCTTGCGGTCTGGGAACACGCGCAGCGGATGCTGGCCGACGAATCCCTGGACATGGTGCTGCTGGATGAGCTGACTTACATGGTGGCGTACGACTATTTGCCGCTCGAAACGGTCCTTAGTGCGCTGCGCAACCGCCCGCTACAGCAAACGGTGATCATCACCGGACGCGGCTGCCACCGGGAGATCATCGAGCTGGCTGATACCGTCAGCGAGTTGCGACCGGTTAAGCACGCATTCGATGCCGGTATCAAAGCGCAGATGGGGATTGATTACTGATAAGCGTGGCATTCAGCGGCAGGCGCAATGAATCTTCACCTGACGCCAGCACCACTTTAAAGAGGAATCCGGCGGGAACCCGCCGGATTTAAGCAGATTAGCCGTTGCTACGGCTGCCGCCCGAACGGCGGTTGTTGCTGTTTCCCACCTGGGAATGGCGTTTCACCGCGCGGCGAATCTGATTCGCCTTCATACGGCGACGATCTTTCTCTACCGCGACTTTCGAGGTGGTTTCCGCAGGCAGTTCAACCAGCTCGCGCAGGTAGTTGGTTTGCGCCAGATCCAGCTCGGTATAGCCGCCGCGAGGCAGGCCTTTCGGCAACGGAATATCGCCGTAGCGCACGCGAATCAGACGGCTGACCTGCACGCCAACCGCTTCCCACAGACGGCGGACTTCACGGTTGCGCCCTTCGGTCAGCGTGACATTGTACCACTGGTTAATCCCTTCGCCGCCGGCAAACTTGATCGTTTTAAACGCCGCCGGGCCATCTTCCAGCTGCACGCCGCGAGACAGCTGACGCAGTTTGTCGTCATCAACCTGACCAAACACACGCACGGCGTACTCACGTTCCACTTCGCGGCTCGGGTGCATCAGACGGTTTGCCAGTTCGCCATCGGTGGTAAACAGCAGCAGACCGCAGGTGTTGACATCCAGACGCCCCACCGCAATCCAGCGCGCGCCGCGCAGTTTCGGCAATCGGTCAAATACCGTCGGACGGCCTTCAGGATCGTTACGCGTGCAGAGTTCGCCTTCCGGCTTGTAATACGCCAGGACGCGGCAAATCTGTTCAGCGGACTCTTTCACCGAAATCAGATGACCATCGATACGAATTTTTAAACCCGGAACCACTTCTACACGATCGCCGAGGGTGGCGACTTTACCATCGACGCTGACGCGGCCAGCTTCGATTTTAGATTCAATTTCACGGCGGGAGCCGTGGCCGGCGCGGGCCAGCACTTTCTGTAATTTCTCGCTCATTGAGCTTCCTTAAGGTGTCGCCTTCCCAGGCGTCTGATATACTTTGCGAAACAACGAGTTAGTCGAATAATAAACTTAACTCACTGATCTGTAACTATTTCATGGTACACAGCATGGCAAACAACGTGTCACACAAGCTGTCACACACAATGATTCGTGGGCGCACATACTACACGAATTTTAGACTAAATGATTCAACTAGTTTTGTACGTATGAGTCTCGGTACTGATAGCCAAAAACAAGCCGAAGTGATCATGAATCAGATCCGTCCATACATCCCGCTGGTTCAGAATGGGACAATGGGGATTGAGTGACCCTGACCCAAAATCCTGAGCCATTCAGAAACAGAATTCCGGCATGAACTACACTCCCTGAACGGAGGTGGTGCCGATGAAAAAATCACGATTCACCGAAGAGCAGATTGTCTTTACCCTGAAACAGGCTGAACTGAGGACGTCCGTGCCGGAGGTCTGCCGTAAGCTGGGCATTTCCGATGCCACGTTCTATACATGGCGCAAGAAATACGGCGGGATTTCTCCTTCGGAGCTGAAACACATGCGGCAGCTTGAGGAAGGGAATCTCAGGCTGAAGAAGCTGGTTGCCGATCTGAGCCTCGACAAGGCCATGCTGCAGGATGTGCTGGCAAAAAAGAGCTGACGCTGGCACGTCTGCGCGAATGGGTCCGGGACCTGCAGGCACGCTACGGGGCCAGTGAGAGGCAGGTCTGTTTTGCGCTACGGGCCAGCCGCAGCTCTTTCCGCTACCGTTCTGTAGCAGCAGACGACAGCGCGTTGCGCCTCCGTATCAAGGGAGATCACCGAAACCCGGGTTCACTATGGCTACCGCAGGGTTCACGTCATGCTCAGGCGGGAGGGCTGGCGGGATAATCATAAACGCATTTACCGACTCTACAGCGAGCAGGGGCTGTCCCTGCGTCTCAAATGCCCACGCCGTAATAAATCGGCACAGCGCCGACAGCCCCAGCCTCAGGGGCTGTATCCGAATCATGTCTGGGGCATGGACTTTGTCTCTGATGCCTTATTTGACGGGCGTCGGTTACGAGGCGTACACCTTAACCACTGAGGAAGAAAACCCCGTAACAATCATCTGGACCCCGGACAGTTCGGGAGTTAATACGCCATCAAACACAGGTAACCAGACACCGCCACGGCTACCGGGGACAATACTTGTTGACCCGCTACCGGATGACACCCGGATCACCAGCACGGCAACCCCGACACCGGATGAGAAGGGTTTCGCGGATTACATTCTGATCCTGCCCGTGTCAGACATCCCGCCGACTTATATCTACCTTAGTAAAAATCCCGATGATCCTATTTGGACAAAAACTAAAGCAGCCGAACCTGTGGAAAATGCTTATGGTCACTGGGTTAAACACGGGCATGAATTTGTAGACAAGTCTTTCAACAACTCGAAGGAGTACGTTGATGCTACTCATGATTTTGTTCGAACACCTCCCACAGGGACTTTAACGAAGGTCCGACAGAATGGCGATGTGATGTACTATCATCCAGCGACAAATACTTTCTCCGTAAAGACTAAGGACGGAGTACCGAAAACAATGTTTAAGCCGAAAGGTGGGATGGGATACCGGGAGAAGCAGAAATGATGGATTTTAAACACTCATGCCCTTGTTGTGGTCAGTATGAATTCCCCGAAGAAGGTAGTTTTGAGATTTTCCCAGCTGCAGCCGGGAGGATTATCCTGTTCAAGCAGGGGACTCTGACTACAGAGGCGGGGCTAACGTTATGAGTTTGAACGAAACGCGTGAAGCATTCCGACAAGGCCAAAAGGTAAGTTAACATGTTTTAAGTGCACACGTCAGCAGCTGTCAAAGATGCTTAGCCGGAAAACCCGGTATTTCCGGCGCAGAATCCCCCTCGGCATAACGTCTGTTTACCCGCAGGTATGTGAATCAAATCCCGATCCCGATTTATCCTCCCTGCTCAGCCACGGAGAGTGTCGATGCCCGCCAGTCAGCAGGGAAATTCACTTTAACCTTCGTTCACTTCCGTCAGTTGTACGGATGCCATGGCGCGTTTTTTCTTGAACATATAGCCCGCCCCCAGCACCAGCAGCCATGCCGGGATCAGACACACAGAGATACGAATCCCCGGCGTCATAAACATCACCACCAGGATCCCCGCCAGAAACAGCAGACAAATAACGTTAGTCAGCGGATAACCAAGGCTTTTAAAAGCGGTGGTTTTCCCGGCTTTCTGCATGGCGAGACGGAATTTCAGATGGGTGATGCAAATCATCGCCCAGTTGATCACTAGGGCAGCAACCACCAGAGCCATCAGCAATTCGAAGGCTTTGCCCGGCATCACATAGTTGATTAGCACACACAGCGCCGTTGCGACAGCGGAAACGCCGAGCGCGGCCAGCGGGATCCCCCGGCGGTTCACCTTGAGCAGCGAACGCGGCGCGTGACCCTGCCGCGCCAGGCCAAACAGCATCCGGCTGTTGCAGTAAACGCAGCTATTGTAGACCGACAGTGCGGCGGAGAGCACCACCAGGTTGAGGGCGTTAGCGACAATATTGCTGTCCAGCGCATGGAAAATCAGGACGAACGGGCTGCCGCCTTCCACCACGTTTCTCCACGGATAGAGCGACAACAACACGGCCAGCGAACCCACATAAAACAACAGGATGCGGTAGATAACTTGATTAGTGGCCTCAGGAATGCTTTTTTGCGGGTTGTCGGCTTCCGCCGCCGTGATCCCTACCAGCTCCAGACCGCCAAAGGAGAACATGATCACCGCCATCGCCATCACTAATCCGCTGATACCGTTCGGGAAGAAACCGCCATCCTGCCACAGGTTCGCCACGGAAGCCTCCGGACCACCGCTGCCGCTGAACAGCAGATAGCAACCAAAGGCAATCATACTGATGATGGCCGCCACCTTGATGATGGAGAACCAAAACTCCATCTCGCCGTACACTTTGACGCTCGTCAGGTTGATGGCGTTAATGACCACAAAGAAAATGGCCGCCGACACCCACGTAGGCACGCCCGGCCACCAGTACTGAATATAAATCCCGACCGCCGTCAGTTCCGCCATGCTTACCAGCACATACAGCACCCAGTAGTTCCAGCCGGACATAAACCCGGCGAAGGGCCCCCAGTAGCGATTGGCGAAATGGCTGAATGATCCTGCCACCGGCTCTTCAACCACCATTTCGCCGAGCTGTCGCATAATAAAAAAAGCAATGAGCCCGGCTATCGCGTACCCCAGCAGTACGGATGGTCCGGCCATGCGAATGGTCTGCGCAATGCCTAAAAAAAGCCCGGTGCCAACGGCCCCGCCAAGCGCAATTAACTGGATGTGGCGGTTTTTTAACCCGCGTTTTAATTCATTATCTTGCTGTGCTGCCATCTTTAAGCTTCCCCCTGTTTGTAAACATCACTCCCGGCCTGAGCAACTTCCAGGCCAGCCAGTGGGAAGAAATCGACAACGGCAGGCTAACCAACTGAAAAAATAGAAAATTAAACCTTCAACCTCATTCACACCTTGTGAGTATTGGCGGATTTATCATCATAATCGCGCAATAAATAAGCCTGATTTGCACACTTCATGAGAAAAACAGCCTTAACATGCATGAAAGCGAACCATTTTGGTGCAAAGGGAAAAAGCGCAACGCCGTCAGGCTTCCCGCCATCAAAAAAACTGTTAGTCTGATAGCCTCTTTTTTGTTCCGGTATTGGCTCACATGTATAACATTGACGACTTTGATCTGAAAATCCTCACCTTGCTGCAGGCCAATGGCCGTTTGACCAATCAGGAACTGGGCGGTCTCGTCGGCCTTTCCGCTTCCCAGTGCTCACGCCGTCGTATCGCGCTGGAACAGGCGCAACTGATTCTCGGCTACCACGCGCGGCTCGCTCCGGACGTGGCCGGGCGTGAAATGCTGGGGTTAATTGAGGTGCGCCTCTTAAACCACACGCAGGAGTATGTGGAGAGCTTCCACCAGATGCTGAGCGAAGTAGACGCCATTCTTGATGCCTGGAAAACCACCGGCGACGCTGATTATCTACTCCGGGTTGCCGTAGCGGATTTGCCGGCACTGAGCCATTTAATCAGCCATATTTTGGCTCAGAATAAAGGGGTTGCCCATTTGAAAACCTCGGTGGTGCTGAACAGGCTGAAAGAAAATGGTCAGTTGATGCCAGGAAGCGGTTTAGTGCCCTGAAACGAGGCAATGCATTTTATTTTGGTGCAATCATTTGCTTAATTGATGTATTTGACCAACAAAAAATACACACATCGCCCGCAATAAGGCCATAATACGCACGAAGCGCGCAAAAACTCTCTTTCACAATATCAATGCATTAGCGATAAGGCTGTCTGTATTTTCCGCACTCAATCGCACCAGCAAGCGTCTCTGGTGCGATTTTTGCAGAATATGACTTATCTTTCGCCATCATTGGATCGTACTTTCTAATGGATAATGTCCTGACCCCCAATAAACTCGCGCACTCCTGGCTGGAAGATGCGCTGGCGCTGCTGTTCAGCACGCTGATGATCTCTTTCGGCATTATTTTATTTCGCCAGGCAGGCGCGCTGACGGGCGGTACAGCCGGCATGGCGTTTCTCATCCACTACGCCGCCCATGTGCCGTTTAGCGCCGCCTTCTTTGCGATTAACCTGCCGTTTTACTGGCTTTCTATTCGCCGAATGGGGGCGCAGTTCACCCTCAAAACCTTCTGTGCGGTAGCGCTGGTGTCGTTATTTTCCGAGCTGCACGGCCGCTTTATCCATTTCGACCAGCTCAATCCTTACTACGCTACGCTGTTCGGCAACATTGTGGTGGGGATTGGTTTTGTGGTGCTGTTCCGCCATAAAGCAAGCCTCGGCGGCGTCAACATTCTGGCGCTCTACCTGCAGGATAAAAGCGGCATCCGCGCCGGTAAATTCCAGATGGTGGTCGATGCCTGCATCGTGACCGCGTCGCTGTTCTTCGTGAGCCTGCCGATGCTGGCCACCTCTATTGTAGGTGCCGTGATCCTCAATTCGATTATTGCCATGAACCACCGCCCGGGACGCTATGCGGTGTAATGAATGCGCCAGGCCCTGGTGGAGACGCTCAAAGACGCCCTGCCGGAGCACGACTTTTCGTGGTTGCTAACCCAGCGCGGTATGTTCAGTGACACCGGGTTCAGCGCGCAACAGGTGGATAAGCTGCGTGAAGCATTTGGCGTCTACTTGATTGCCAGCGGGCGTGTCTGTATCGCGGGTATTAACCACGGCAATATCGCGCGCGTAGCCGCGGCCTTCGCCGCCGTAAAATAACTCAGCGACTGCCTGCCCTGTCTCCCGACAGGGCAACATATTGACAGGGGATAAAATAAACTCGCGCACATTTGCACATATGTGCAAAAAACTCGCAAAACTGTCACATTGCGCCGATATATTCCTGTCTGTCTTTCATAGCCAGGGGTAAACCCGTGTCTTACCAAGTTGAAATCCGCCACCGCCCAGGCGTGTGGCCCAGAATCCGTCATACGCTGTCGATTATCAGCCATGAACCCGCCAATCTGCTGGCCGCGCTGCTGCTGATGCTGTTCAGTTGGATAATCCTTGCCCCGGTAGTCTCGGTGCTGCTGAATGCGGTTCTGGTTCAGAGCGGCGATGAAGGCCGCACCGGCGCGCCCGAAGGCACCGTCACCGCCTATTACCTGCTGCGCACGCTGACCTCGCGGATGTCCGAACTGCTCCTGTGGACGCCGATGCTCAATACGCTGGCGGTGGCCCTGAGCACCGTGGCCGGGGCGATAGTGGTCGGCGTTGCGCTGGCGTGGCTTATCAACCGCACCGATATTGCCGGCAGAAAGTGGTTTGCCACCCTGCTGATCGTGCCGTTTATGCTGCCTTCCTGGACCTTCGCGCTGGCGTGGAGCACAATTTTCAAAAACCACGCCATCGGCGGACAGCCGGGCTGGCTGGAAGCCATGGGCATTCAGACGCCAAACTGGATGGCCTATGGCTACTTCCCTATCGTCACCATTATGGTGCTGCACTACGCCCCGCTGGTGATCCTGATTGTCGGTAACGCGCTAAAGCGCATGGACAGCCAGATGGAAGAGTGCGCCAGGGTGCTCGGCGCATCCCGCAACGCGATCGCCTTTAAAATCATTATTCCGCTGGTGCGCCCGGCGCTGCTTTCCGCCGCGCTGCTGATTTTTGCCGACTGCATCGGCGAGTTCGCCCTGCCCTATATCCTCGGTCTGCCGGTGCATTTCGATACCCTCTCCACCGGGCTGTATCGCGCTATCGGCACGCGCCAGTCCGGCGTGGCGGCGGTCATCGCCACGGTGATCATGCTGATGGGTATGCTAACCCTGATGCTGGATATGAAAATGCTGCGCGAGGCAAAACGCTTCGTCACCGTGGGCGGCAAGGGCGTGATGGAGCGCCGCAGCCATCTGGGCCGCTGGCGCATCGCCGCCGGGACAATACCGCTACTGTTCGTGGCACTCGGCGTGGCTATCCCGCTGCTGACCCTGTTCCTGTCGACCATTATGATCCTGCCGGGGCGCTTTACCGCCGATAACTTCACCCTCGCCTACTGGATCGGCCATGACCTCGATACGGTGGCGCTGCGTAACGGCATTCTCTTGACCACCGAGTTCTGGTACACGGTGTGGAACACGCTGCTGATCGTCGGCTCGGCGTCTGTCGCCTGCGGCGTGCTGGGGCTGCTGGTCGGCTACGCGGTGATGCGCTGCCATTTCCGCTGGATGGCCGCCTGCCTGCGCCAGCTAACTTTCCTGCCTTATCTGGTGCCCGGCATCGCCTTCGCCGCCGCCTTCCTGTCGTTGTTTGCGGTGGCCAGAGGACCGCTCCCGGCGCTGTACGGTACGCCGCTGATTCTGGTACTGGCACTGATCGCGGAAAAAATGCCGTACGCCAGCCGTTCCGGTATCGCCGCGATGACCCAGTTGGGCAAAGAAGCCGAAGAGGCGGCGCGCATTGCCGGAGCGGGTTGGTTCGCCCGTATCCGCCGCATCGTGATCCCAATTCAGGCCGCGCCGCTGGCCACCGGGGTACTGCTGCCGTTTATCTCAGGGATTAAAGGCGTAAGCCTGTTCGTGATCCTCGCCACCCCGGCGACCGATGTGCTGACCACCTATTCCCTGCGCCTGATTGACTACAACTACCAGCAGGCGGCCAACGCCGTGGTGCTGATGATTGCGCTAATTTCATGGGCTGGCACGGTGATTATCCAGAAGATCACCGGTACCGGTCTGGCTGACGGACTGGAGAAATAAGATGCCGACGATTCATTTGAACAATCTCACCAAAACCTACCCCGGCAGCGATACGCCGGCGGTCAACAATATCAACCTGACGGTGAAAGATGGCGAGTTTATGTGCCTGCTGGGGCCGTCTGGCTGCGGGAAAACCACCATCCTGAGGATGATCGCCGGGATTGAGCATGCCAGCGGCGGCGAGATCCGCATTGGCGATAAGCTCGTCGATTCCATCGCCCATGGCACTTACGTGCCACCTGAAAAGCGTGGCATCGGCCTGGTGTTCCAGAGCTACGCGCTCTGGCCACATATGACCGTCGAACAGAACGTGGATTTTGGCCTGCGTCTGCAAAAGGCGCCTACCCACGAGCGTATCGCCCGTTGCCAGGACGTGATGGAAAAGCTGCGCATTGCCGATTACGCCAAACGCTATCCGGCACAGCTTTCCGGCGGTCAGCAGCAGCGCGTGGCCCTGGCGCGCATGCTGGCGGTGAACCCCGGCGTATTGCTGCTGGACGAACCGCTTTCCAACCTTGATGCCACCCTGCGTCTGGAGATGCGCGCCGAGCTGCGTCGGCTGCATGAAACCTTTGGCACCACCATCGTCTTCGTCAGCCACGATCAGTGGGAAGCGATGACCCTCGCCACGACCATTGCGGTGATGAGCGCCGGGCATATGCAGCAGGTCGGGACCCCGGATGAGATTTACGCCACCCCGGCCAACCGCTTTGTCGCCGAGTTTATCGGTACGCCGCGGCTGAATATGATCCCTCTGAACCAGCCGGTCAGCCTGCTCGCATCGCACCTTCAGCAGCGCTTTAACCTGCTCGATCGCACCCTGCACTGCGGCATTCGCCCGGAGGAGATCGTGCTCAGCGAAGGGGCTGGCAACAACGGTATTACGATGACCATCGACAACATTATGCCCACCGGCGGCAGCTGGGTGATTGAGCTGGTGGCCGGTGAAGATCGCCTGTTCCACTCCACGCAGTTGCGGCCGCGCTGGCAACCACGCCAGCAGGTGCACTGCCAGCTCCCGACCCACTCCCTGCACTTCTTTAACAGCAGCGGGCTGCGTCACGACATTTACGCACGTTAACTCGTCTTTATCACTTTGAAGGGAACCACCATGAAGCGCAATTTGACCGCCGCCGTTGTCACCAGCGCCCTGCTGGGCAGCACATTTGCTCAGGCTGAAACCGTCGATCTTCAGCAACTGATCGCCGCCGCGAAGCAGGAGCAGCCGATTACCGTCTATGCCTCCACCGGTAAAATCGTTCAGCAGGCGAAAGCCTTCAGCGAGCAGTACGGGCTACAGGCTAACGGCGTCAAGGCCGATGCCCCGCAGATTATTGAAATTATCAGCCGGGAAGCGCAGGCGAAAAACGTGCGGGCCGACGTCGCCATCGTTGAGGATGCCCCGGCGGGGATGACGCAGCTGCTGAACAAAGGGTATGTCCAGAGCTGGGTTCCGGACGATCTGAAAGGCAGCATTCCCGCGCGCTATCAGGATCCGCTGACCGTGGTACTGGCCCCGAACGTTTTTGCCTATAACACCGCCCATCACGCCACCTGCCCGGTGACGAATCTCTGGCAGCTGACCGAACCGGCCTGGCGGGGCCGTGTGGCAATGCAGGACCCGACCAGCAAACCGGCCTACACCGACTGGTTCAGCCAGATGGAAACCCACTACGACCAGCAGATGCGCGATGCCTATCAACAGCAGTTCGGCAAGCCGCTGCAAACCGATGAGAAATCCGCCACTGCGGCCTTTGTCAAAGCGCTGGCGGGCAACGGCGTGCTGCTGACCCATTCCGATAACGATGCGGCCTCGGCTATCGGTGCACCGGACGGTAAAACCGACTTCGTTGGCCTGGTATCCACCGCCAAATTCCGTGACAACAAGCAGGGCATGAAGCTGGGCCTGTGCGGTGGACTGAAGCCGTTTATCGGCTGGAATTATCCGAGCCTTGGCGTGGTGGCCACCGGCAGCAAAAGCCCGAACACCGCGAAGCTGTTTATTCACTATCTGCTGACTGCCGAAGGCATTGGTCCGCAGGGCGTGGATGGCAAAATGTCCACCAACCCGGCGGTAAAGCTGCCTGCCGATGAGGCTTCCGGTATCGAAAAATATCGCGGCGAGCTGATGGAATACCTGACAGCGACGGCGAAAGAGGACTGGAAAAGCCGCCAGGACTGGCAGGATATCTGGAACCTGAACTACAAAAAATAGCGCATCGTGTAGCAACGAAGCCGTTCCTATTCACTCTCAACAGGCAGCATACTTTGACCACTCTCGATATTGCCCGGCGCGAAGCGGCGCTCAAACGCATTGTTACCGAGGCCGGGGACACCGCCCTGCACTTCTTCCACTCCCGTCAGGCAGGCGAATACCAACTGAAAGGCCACCAGGATATTCTCACCGAGGCCGATACCTTCGTTGAGGCGCTGATTCTACAGGCGATTGGCGACGCCTTCCCCGATGATCTGATCCTCGGCGAAGAGTCCGCCAGCCAGCCTGCCAGCGCGGAGAGTCTGTGGGTGGTCGATCCGATTGACGGCACCGCCAACTTTGCCCGCGGCATCGCCCACTTCTGCGTCTGCATTGCCTGGGTGCACCACGGCGTTACCGAACTGGGGGCGATTTATAACCCCTCAAGCCAGGAGCTGTATCTGGCGCGGCGCGGCCACTACGCGCTGAAAAACGACCAGCCGCTGCGCTGCACGGCGGTTACCGACACGCAGCGCGCCGCCGTTGAGCTGGGATGGTCTGCCCGCCACAGCCAGCGCCGCTATCTGGAGGTGATGGCATCGCTCCTGAATCTCGGCACCAGTGTGCGGCGCGGCGGTTCCGGCGCGCTGGCGCTGGCGTGGGTGGCGGAAGGCCGCACCGATGGCTACGTGGAAATTCATATGAACGCCTGGGACTGCCTGGCCGGAATGCTGCTGGTGCGCGAAGCCGGTGGACGAACTGGCATCGCGCCCGACACGGCAGAAGGGATTTTCAACGGTCTGCCGGTGCTGGCGGTTGCCCCCGGCATCGCCGCCGAACTGGCCCGTGCGGCGGGTATTCCGCTGGCGGAAGACACGGCTGCGAAAACCGCGACGGCGGGAACAACGGCCAACACTGGCGAGACGATGACACTCCGCGAACCGGACGCCGCTCCGGCTTGCGCCAGCACACTACCGGGCGCGGCGGAGATCCCCCCGGCGCCGCAATATCCCCGCCCGCCGATCAGTCTGATTGTGGAAGATTTTCCCGGCTGGGAAATGGATATCTATATCGGCGGATCCGCCGGGGTGAGCGATGCCGCGCTGCTGGCGGAGCACGATATCGGGGTGGTGATTAACTGTGCGGTGAATCTCGACATCGACTGGGTCAACGTGCCGGAACCCGGAGCCGCCGCACATCTGCTCTCCCACGGCGGCGGGCCGGTTCGTTACTACAAGCTGGGGCTGATCGATGGCGACGGCAACGCGCCGGAGATGCTGCACGCGGGCTATCAACTGATGCGCTCGGCGCTGCTGCAACAAATCCCGGATAAAGCCTCCTACCGCAACCGGCGGCGCGGCAATGTACTGGTCAACTGCCGCGGCGGCCGCAGCCGCTCGGTGGCGTTAGTCGCACTGTTTATGCACCTGGAGTGCCCGCAGCGCTTCCCGACGCTTGATGCCGCAATGGCGTTAATCCGCGATCGCCGACAGCTCCATCCGGATGAATGGTTTGAAGCGCCAAAACCGTCACTGATCCGCCTGGCGGAACATGCCATCCTTCGCGAACGGGCGATAGCCGCAGCGGAACCGCATGATGAACGATAAGAGTAAACAGTCCGGATTTGCCAGCGCCACCGAGGTGGCGCGCCTGGCGGGCGTGTCACGATCGGCAGTATCGCGTACCTTTACCCCCGGCAGCAGCGTTTCGTCGGAAACCCGGCGCAAGGTGCTCGCCGCCGCAGAGGTGCTGAACTACCACGTTAACCATCTGGCACGCGGCCTGTCGAAAGAGGCCAGCCGCCCGGTGTGTATCCTCGGCGGCAACCTGGCGTCGCCGTATCAGTCCAGCCTGCTGGAGCACCTGACCCGCCGCCTGAACAAAGCCGGACGCGCGGTGATGGTTATCAATACCGATGACGGCGAAGCAAGTGCGAAAGAGGCGCTGCAACAGACCTTAAACTACCGCTCCACCGCCACCATCGTGCTGTCGGGCAAACCACCCGGCTCGCTGATTGAGATCTGTCTGCAAAGCGGCCAGCAGGTGATTCTGATTAACCGTATGGGACAGTACGCCGGTGCGGACACTATCGACATCGACTACAGCACGACGATGAAAGAGGCTTTTGACCAGTTGATTGTCGCCGGATGCCAGCATCTTGCCGTGGTCTCCTCCAGCGCACGCTCGCCCAGCATGGTCATTCGTGAAACCCGCTTTATGCAGGCCGCAGCCGATGCGAAGACCGACGTATCGCTGATCCGCCCCGGCAGCACCAGCTACCAGACCGGCGTTCTCGCCGCGCGTAAACTGTTAAGCCAGCCGCTGCGCCCGGACGGCGTATTCTGCGTCACCGATTTGATCGCCTGTGGTTTTATCGACGCCGCGCGCCACGAATTTGGCCTGCGCATTCCGCAGGATCTTTGCGTGATCGGCTTCGATGATATTGAGCAAGCCAGTTGGCTCGGCTATCAGCTCACCACCTTCTCGCAGCCGCTGGCGGAGATGGCGCAAGCGGCCTGTGAACTGCTGCTTTCCCCGGACACGCAACGACCGGAAAGCCGGGTTTTTGATGCGCGGCTGGTGAAGCGAGGGACGCTGCGCTGAAGCCGGATTCAGCGCGGGTACGCCCGGCGATAGAGACCAGCCGTCCTGTTCGCCTTCATGTGCCGGGCTCCCGCGGCAAAGGCCCAACGTAAAAGTAGAGTACGGAGTGATTCAGGAAGTACGATCTGGAAGACGTTAGCGAAGAAGACAAACCTTGTTGCGGCCATTAAGTTTTGCGTCATAGAGTGCCGAGTCAGCCCCTGACAAAAGACACTGCACGATCTCCGCTTCATTGCCATTGCCGGCGTTTTCGCCTGAAGTATTATAATTTGCGACTCCCACGCTTGCCGTGACGACCTTGTACGGGCTACTGGGGTTTGCAAGTCCCATCGCTGCGATTTGGCGCCGTATCGTTTCGGCAAGCAAATTCGCCTCCTCGATGGCGGTATGAGGCAGGACTATCACAAACTCCTCGCCACCAAACCGGGTTGCAACGTACGTAGGATTGTGAAGGCTTTTTTGAATCACCTCGGCGATACAGCGAAGGCAATCATCTCCGGCAAGATGTCCGTAGGTGTCATTGAAGCCTTTAAAATAGTCGATATCAATAATTAATACGGAAATGTTACCCGATACCTGAAATATATTTGTCATTTCATGCTTGAGTATCGCATCCAGAGCCCGACGGTTTCCGAGGCCGGTAAGCGCATCGGTTTCTGATAATCGTTGAATCTCCTGATTAACGATAGACATTTGCCCAATGAGCTGATGGAGCGTTTCTTCTTTTTGCATATGATGGGTAATATTGGTTAACGTCACCGAAATACACATAACCCGCGCGTCAGCCTCCTCCACGACAGGCCGGACCGATACCCAATAATTCCCATCCCACAACTCAATTTCATGATCCTGGAGCTGTTTCCCTTCATCTAATATTGCAAAGTCACGACGAACATTACTGATGTGTTCAGGCGGGTTAAAGCCAATCATAGAGCGGCCGGGTATGCTTTCCAGCGGCGCGCGCATGAGATCCGCATACATCGAGTTCGCGGCAACAAAACATAAGGTTCGATCAATGACGCATGCAGCAATCGGAAGCGACAAATAAATTTTTTTAAATTCAATATCGTTCATTCCGCCCCCTTACGCCACGAAGTCACCATAATCAGTACAGGCAAGCTCTCTGTCCCCAAAATCTGAACGGTCCAAGGACGGACTGACGCCTTAGGATTTATTGTAATACTCGTTTTCTCTCCAGAGGGGTTACTGTAAAAATTTTTGCAGGGGATGTCTATTAAAGACAATATAAGCCTGGTTGATAGCGGGAAGTGTTAATCAACGATAAGCTGGCCTGAGGACTTATTACCTGTAAGGGGTAATAAATCCTCAGTGAATGCGACAACAGCGCTTGTCTAGAGCGAGCCTTCACCTTCATAAGCTTGACGATAAAGCTCAATGATCTGCTCTTTCGTCGCTTTTCTTGGGTTAGTTAGCTGGCAAACATCTTTTTTGGCATTTTCCGCCATAATGGCAAAATCTTCAGTTTTGACCCCCAGACTTTTCAGATCGGCGGGAATGCCAACCTGTTTGCTCAGACGACGGATGGCGGCAATCGCTTTCACTGCCGCTTCATCGGTCGACAGTCCTGCGACTTTTTCCCCCATGGCTTCTGCAATATCGCGGAAGCGATTAAGATTCCCAATCAGGTTAAAAGATTCGACGTAAGGCAGGAGAATAGCGTTACATACGCCATGAGGAAGGTTATAGAATCCGCCCAACTGGTGCGCCATCGCGTGTACATAGCCCAGCGAGGCATTATTAAACGCGATCCCGGCGAGGTACTGGGCATAGGCCATATTGTCCCTTGCCTTCATATACTCACCGTTCGCTACCGCTTTGGGCAGATATTGAGTAATCATCTTAATAGCTTGTAATGCGGCAGCATCTGTCAGCGGATTAGCCATTGTCGACACGTAGGCTTCGATAGCATGAGTCAGCGCATCCATGCCGGTGGCGGCGGTAAGAGAAGGCGGCATTCCAACCATTAATACCGGGTCGTTAATAGAAATTTGCGGGGTTACACGCCAGTCCACGATCGCCATTTTCACCTTGCGACTGGTATCCGTAATAATACAGAAACGGGTAATTTCGGAGGCTGTACCTGCGGTGGTATTGATAGCCATCAACGGAATCATATCGTTGTTGGATTTATCCACCCCTTCATAATCACTGATCTTTCCGCCATTTGCCGCGACCAGTCCGATGCCTTTCGCACAGTCATGAGAGGAACCGCCACCGAGTGAAACAATCCCGTTACAACCGTGTTCACGATAGCATTCGATGCCTGCCGCGACGTTTTTATCCGTGGGGTTTGGCTCTGCGCCACCAAATATATATACATCGATCCCGGCTTCTTGATAGATTTTCGCCACACTATCCGCCATGCCGTTCTTTTCGAGAAACGCGTCGGTGACAATAAGGATTTTTTTTACATTTAACGTTTTTGCCAAAGTACCCGCTTCCTGCACACTGCCTTCACCAAATATATTTCGTGCAGGCAGAAAATAATATGTCGACATGACTCATCCTCTATTAATCAATGTGATTGTTATACTGTTCATTACCGTGTTTAAACGCCAGATGACCCTATCAGCGGCTTAGCATCCCAGGACAACGGGTGATGAGAATAAAAGCGCTGACTGAACATGTGTAGTTAATGTTAAGGAAAAGCTGAATGGGAACAGTGAACAACCTCACAAATGCAGTGGTTTTTAACAAGAGAATTTAAATTTGTTTACATAGTGGTGGCGAAATCCCCTTTCTCATCGTTAAGTTGCCCAGCCGCTGCTTCCCTGCAGGGCATCGCCAGCCGCGCCGAGATGAAGAACACTTTTTCATCACCTTTCAGCGAAATCCATTCCCTGCCCGCTGAAGATATTGCGCCCAGCGGCACTAGCCGCAGCCAGATTGTGGTCTCTGTTAAGACAGAAATGCCATCTCAAAGTAAGCGAAACCTGTGGAGGGTTAACAAGGTCTGTCATATCCTGACTCCCCGGCGGCAATAGTGGCTCTCCCTCTAAAAATAACCGGAAGGATATTTTGTCGGCTGACGCATGATATTGGGATGCTGTTAGCGCGCTGTTTTCAGCAGATATCGCCAGCAGGATGCGAGTCGTAATGGAAATAACCCACCACAACACCACTATTCTCTTGAAATAAACATTGGCCGGTGCGCTAAGGCCGGGCGGTCGCGGAAGTCCCGCCCGGAGGAAAGGGTTTACTGGAACGGTTTCACATCGCCGACGCCTTCGCGCAGCACCACGGGCGCGTCTTCGGTCAGATCGATGACGGTGGTCGGCTGCTGACCCAGATAGCCGCCGTGGATAATCAGATCCACCAGCTTCTCCAGCCGGTCTTTGATCTCTTCGGGATCGGATTCGGTAAATTCGCTGCCCGGCAGCATCAACGAGGTCGACAGCATCGGTTCGCCGAGCGTCTCCAGCAGCGCCTGGGCTATCGGGTTCGACGGCACGCGCATGCCGATGGTCTTACGCTTCTCCTGCAGCAGGCGACGCGGTACCTCTTTGGTCCCTTTGAGGATAAACGTGTAGTTGCCCGGAGTGTTGTTTTTAATCAGGCGAAACGCCACGTTATCGACAAACGCATAGGTGGACAGCTCCGACAGATCGCGGCACATCAGCGTGAAGTTGTGGCCATCAGGCAGCTGACGAATACGGCAAATACGCTCCATCGCGCCTTTATCTTCAATCTTACAGCCCAGCGCGTAACCGGAATCGGTGGGATAAACGATCACCCCGCCCTTACGCACAATCTCCACCGCCTGGTTAATCAACCGTACCTGCGGGTTGTCCGGATGGATATAAAAAAACTGGCTCATACTTCCCTCTCAATTTTATTCTGCGGCCGTTTCCCAGCTGTGCCAGATCCCTTCCACACCAGCGGGTAGCCAAAGTTTGCGGCCCAGTTCGATCCACGGACAAGGCTGGTGAAAATCAGAGCCTTGCGAACCCAGAAGACCAAACTGCGCGGCATACGCGGCAAGCTGCGTACGTTCATGGGGCGCCTGCTGACATTGCGCCAGTTCCATCGCATCGCCACCCTGCTCGCTGAAGTGGGCCAACAGCCGTTTCAGCCACTTGGCGGAGAGGTCGTAACGCCCGGGATGGGCGATAACCGCTTTGCCGCCAGAATGATGAATGACATCAATCGCTTGTTTTATTGTACACCACTGCGGCGGAACGTATCCGGTTTTCCCGCGGGCGAGGTATTTTTTAAAAACGTCGGCGATATTGCTGGCATGCCCGGCATCCACCAGGAAGCGCGCGAAATGTCCGCGGGTGACCGCCCCGCCGTCGGCAAGCTTCATGGCGCCCTCCCAGGCGCCAGGAATCCGCGCTTTCTCCAGCCGCTCGGCGATCATCTGCGCGCGCAGCTGGCGACGCGCCTTCTGCTCTTCCAGAAGCGCGGTCAGCGCCGGGTGCGCAATATCAATATTCAGCCCGACAATATGAATCTCGTGGTTTTCCCACAATGTTGAAATTTCCACCCCGGTCACCAACGTAAGCGGTAAACCGGCGCGGGCGATTTCGGCACGCGCTGCGGGGATCGCCGCCACGGTATCGTGGTCGGTAATCGCCAGCGTCCCGACGCGCATCTGGTGAGCGCGATGAACCAGTTCTTGCGGAGTCAGCCGCCCGTCAGAGGCGGTGGTATGGCTGTGCAGATCGTAAATCACTGCGTATTGGGTGTCGCTCAAAGAGACTCCTGCTGGACATGGGCTTAAATTAGCGCATTATCATAACGACTCACGGAGAAAATCTGCAAACAGGGGTTGACTTTATTCCCCTGGACTAGTTAACTAGTACGCAAGTTCACATGAAGGGGTATCACGATGACAACGCAATATATCACTCTGCACGGCTGGTGGCGCACCTCCTGATATCGGGCGGCGTGATCGCGTTTTGCACTCAGCATACAGATACCCGGCCCGCCAATGAGCGGGCTTTTTATTGGACAAATTATTATACCGAAAGGCGACAACAATAATGCAAACATCAAAACCGGCACTTGAGCTTCTCACCAGCGACGCCATTTACCGCGAGAATCCCACGGCGTTGTTCCACCAGCTTTGCGGCGCTCGCCCGGCCACGCTGCTGCTGGAGTCCGCGGATATCGACAGCAAAGATGATTTAAAGAGCCTGCTGCTGGTGGACAGCGCGCTGCGCATTACCGCACTAGGTGACACCGTCACTTTACAGGCGCTGTCCGCTAACGGCGCGGCGTTGCTGGATTTACTGGATAACACCCTGCCTTCAGGCATCGGCAATCAGCGTCAGCCCAACAGCCGGATCCTGACCTTCCCGCCCGTCAGCGCGCTGCTGGATGAAGATGCTCGCCTGTGCTCTTTATCGGTCTTCGACGCCTTCCGTCTGCTGCAGGAGCTGGTGACCGTCCCGTCGGACGAGCGCGAAGCGATGTTCTTCGGCGGCCTGTTTGCCTATGACCTGGTGGCCGGTTTTGAAAATCTGCCGGCGCTGGAAAGCGACACCGCCTGCCCGGACTACTGTTTCTATCTGGCCGAAACCCTGCTGGTTATCGACCATCAAACCAAAAATACCCGCATTCAGTCGAGCCTGTTCACCCCGCTGGAAAATGAAAAACAGCGCCTGGTTCAGCGAATTGCCCAGCTTCGCCAGCAGATTAACGAGCCGCCTGCGCCGCTGCCGGTGACCAAAGTTGAATCGATGACCTGCGACTGCGATCAAAGCGATGAAGAGTACGGTGCGGTGGTACGCAAAATGCAGCGCGCCATTCGCGCCGGTGAAATCTTCCAGGTGGTGCCGTCCCGTCGCTTCTCTCTGCCCTGCCCGTCGGCGCTGGCGGCCTACGACGTTCTGAAAAAGAGCAACCCCAGCCCGTACATGTTCTTTATGCAGGATAACGACTTCTCTCTGTTTGGCGCCTCGCCTGAAAGCTCGCTGAAATATGACGCCGTCAGCCGCCAGATTGAGATCTACCCGATTGCCGGCACCCGCCCGCGCGGCCGCCGTGCCGACGGATCGCTGGATCGCGATCTCGACAGCCGTATCGAGCTGGAAATGCGCACCGACCATAAAGAGCTTTCCGAGCATCTGATGCTGGTTGACCTGGCGCGTAACGACCTCGCGCGAATCTGTACGCCGGGCAGCCGCTACGTCGCCGACCTGACCAAAGTAGACCGCTACTCCTTTGTGATGCACCTGGTATCCAGGGTGGTTGGCGAACTGCGTAGCGACCTCGACGTGCTGCACGCCTATCGCGCCTGTATGAATATGGGCACCCTGAGCGGCGCGCCGAAAGTCCGCGCCATGCAGCTTATCGCCGCCGCCGAAGGCAAACGCCGCGGCAGTTACGGCGGCGCGGTGGGTTACTTTACCGCCCACGGCGACCTTGATACCTGCATCGTGATTCGTTCTGCCTACGTGCAGGACGGCATCGCCACCGTCCAGGCTGGCGCCGGTATTGTTCTGGATTCAGTGCCTCAGTCCGAAGCGGATGAAACCCGCAATAAAGCTCGCGCGGTGCTGCGCGCAATCGCTCAGGCCCACCACGCTAAGGAGACTTTCTGATGGCCGACATTCTGCTGCTCGATAATATCGACTCTTTTACCTACAACCTGGCAGACCAGCTGCGCGCGAACGGCCATAACGTGGTGATTTACCGTAACTCGGTTCCGGCACAGACCTTAATTGAGCGTATTGGTACGATGGATAATCCGGTACTGATGCTCTCCCCGGGGCCGGGTACCCCCAGCGAAGCCGGCTGCATGCCGGAGCTGCTGACCCGGCTGCGCGGCAAGCTGCCGATCATCGGTATCTGCCTCGGCCATCAGGCCATTGTGGAAGCCTACGGCGGCTACGTGGGCCAGGCTGGCGAAATCCTCCACGGCAAAGCCTCCAGCATCGAACATGACGGTCAGGCAATGTTTGCCGGGCTGAGCAACCCGCTGCCGGTGGCGCGCTATCACTCGCTGGTCGGCAGCAATATTCCGGCCGGGCTGACCATTAACGCCAACTTTAACGGGATGGTCATGGCGGTGCGTCATGATGCCGACCGCGTCTGCGGCTTCCAGTTCCATCCGGAGTCGATTCTCACCACCCAGGGCGCACGTCTGCTGGAGCAGACCCTGGCATGGGCGCTACAGAAACTCGAACAGACCAACGTGATTCAGCCGATCCTCGAAAAACTGTATCAGGCGGAAACCCTGAGCCAGCAGGAAAGTCACCAGTTGTTCTCTGCGGTGGTGCGCGGCGAGGTCAAACCCGAGCAGTTGGCTGCTGCGCTGGTGAGCATGAAGGTGCGCGGTGAACAACCGCAAGAGATTGCCGGCGCCGCCACCGCCCTGCTGGAAAACGCCGCGCCGTTCCCGCGTCCGGATTACCTGTTCGCCGATATCGTCGGTACCGGCGGCGACGGCAGCAACAGCATCAACATCTCCACCGCCAGCGCCTTTGTGGCCGCGGCCTGCGGCCTGAAAGTCGCCAAACACGGCAACCGCAGCGTCTCAAGCAAGTCGGGCTCTTCCGATCTGCTGGCGGCGTTCGGTATCAACCTGGATATGCATGCCGATAAGTCCCGCGCCGCGCTGGATGAACTGGGCGTCTGCTTCCTGTTTGCGCCGAAGTATCACACCGGTTTCCGCCATGCGATGCCGGTTCGCCAGCAGCTGAAAACCCGCACGCTGTTCAACGTGCTCGGGCCGCTGATTAACCCGGCGCATCCGCCGCTGGCGCTGATTGGCGTCTACAGCCCGGAACTGGTGCTGCCGATTGCCGAGACCCTGCGCGTGCTGGGCTACCAGCGTGCCGCGGTGGTTCACAGCGGCGGGATGGATGAAGTGTCGCTGCATGCGCCGACGGTCGTCGCCGAGCTGAATAACGGGGAAATCAAAAGCTATCAGCTGACAGCCAATGACTTTGGTCTTACCCCTTACCATCAGGAGCAGCTGGCTGGCGGCACGCCGGAAGAAAACCGTGACATTCTGACGCGCTTGCTACAAGGTAAAGGTGAAGCCGCTCACGAAGCCGCCGTCGCCGCCAACGTCGCCATGCTGATGCGCCTGTACGGCCACGAAGACCTGAAGGCCAACGCTCAGCAGGTGATCAATGTGCTGCGCAGCGGAGCGGCCTATGACAGAGTGACCGCATTAGCGGCAAGAGGGTAAATAATGCAGACCGTTTTAGCAAAAATCGTTGCCGACAAAGCGATTTGGGTAGAAGCACGCAAACAACAGCAACCGTTAGCCAGTTTTCAGAACGACGTCGTCCCGACTCAGCGTAATTTTTACGATGCGCTCGCCGGTACCCGCACCGCGTTCATTCTGGAGTGCAAAAAGGCGTCTCCGTCAAAAGGACTGATTCGCCAGGATTTTGACCCGGCGACCATCGCCGGTGTCTATAAAAATTACGCCTCGGCCATCTCCGTTCTGTGTGACGAGAAATATTTCCAGGGCAGCTTCGACTTTCTGCCGATCGTCAGCGCCATCGCGCCGCAGCCGATTCTGTGCAAGGATTTCACCATCGATCCTTACCAGATCTACCTGGCGCGCTATTACCAGGCCGACGCCTGCCTGCTGATGCTGTCGGTGCTTGACGACGACCAGTATCGCCAGCTTGCCGCCGTGGCCCATAGCCTGAACATGGGCGTGCTGACCGAGGTCAGCAACGAAGAGGAGCTGGAACGCGCCATCGCGCTGAAGGCCAAAGTGGTCGGGATTAACAACCGCAACCTGCGCGATATGTCGATTGATCTGAACCGCACCCGCCAGCTGGCGCCGCGCCTGGATCATGATGTGACGGTTATCAGCGAATCTGGTATCCATACTTACGCCGAAGTGCGCGAGCTCAGCCATTTTGCCAACGGTTTCCTGATAGGCTCCGCCCTGATGGAACAGGCCGATCTTGATGCCGCAGTGAAGCGCGTGCTGCTCGGCGAGAATAAAGTCTGCGGCCTGACCCGTCCTCAGGATGCGCAGATCGCCTGTGAATCCGGGGCAATTTATGGCGGGCTGATTTTTGTGCCCTCCTCGCCGCGCGCCGTGAACGATGCCCAGGCGCAAGAGATTGTTCAGGCCGCCCCGCTGCGCTACGTTGGCGTATTCCGCGATGCCCCGGTAGAAGAGATCGTTGTCCGGGCTGACAATCTGCAGCTGGCTGCCGTTCAACTGCACGGCAGCGAAGACCAGACGTATATCGACGCTCTACGCGCCGCGCTGCCGGACAGCGTCCAGATCTGGAAAGCCCTCAGCGTCAGCGATACCCTGCCCGCGCGCAACTTCGCCCATGTCGATAAGTACGTATTCGATAATGGCCAGGGCGGTAGCGGCCAGCGTTTCGACTGGACGCTGCTGCAGGGCCAGGACCTGCGTAATGTCATTCTGGCAGGCGGCCTGGGCGCCGATAACTGTGTAGAAGCCGCGAAAAGCGGCTGTGCCGGACTCGATTTCAATTCAGGCGTAGAGTCACAGCCGGGTATTAAAGATCCCAGCAAACTGGCTTCGGTGTTTCAAACACTGCGCGCATATTAAGGAGCAATAATGAGCACTTTACTTAATCCCTACTTTGGCGAATTTGGCGGTATGTATGTCCCGCAGATTCTGATGCCTGCCCTGCGCCAGTTGGAAGAAGCGTTCGTCAGCGCGCAGAAAGATCCTGCGTTTCAGGCGGAATTTACCGATCTGCTGAAAAACTACGCCGGTCGTCCGACGGCGCTGACCAAATGCCGTAACCTGACCGCGGGAACCCGCACCACGCTGTATCTGAAGCGCGAAGATCTGCTGCACGGCGGCGCGCACAAAACCAACCAGGTGCTGGGCCAGGCGCTGCTGGCTAAACGGATGGGTAAAACCGAAATTATCGCCGAAACCGGCGCCGGTCAGCACGGCGTGGCATCCGCACTCGCCAGCGCCCTGCTCGGCCTGAAGTGTCGCATCTATATGGGCGCAAAAGACGTTGAACGCCAGTCGCCGAACGTGTTCCGCATGCGTTTAATGGGCGCCGAAGTGATTCCGGTGCACAGCGGTTCCGCCACGCTGAAAGATGCCTGTAACGAAGCACTGCGCGACTGGTCCGGTAGCTACGAGACCGCGCACTATATGCTCGGTACCGCAGCGGGCCCGCATCCGTTCCCGACCATCGTGCGTGAATTCCAGCGCATGATTGGCGAAGAGACCAAAGCGCAAATTCTCGAAAAAGAAGGTCGTCTGCCGGATGCGGTGATTGCCTGCGTCGGCGGCGGCTCTAATGCTATCGGCATGTTTGCTGACTTTATCGATGAAACCAACGTCGGTCTGATCGGCGTCGAGCCTGCGGGTCACGGGATTGAAACCGGTGAGCACGGCGCGCCGCTGAAACACGGTCGCGTCGGCATCTACTTCGGGATGAAGTCGCCGATGATGCAAACCGCAGACGGTCAGATTGAGGAATCCTACTCCATTTCCGCCGGTCTGGACTTCCCGTCCGTTGGCCCGCAGCACGCCTTCCTCAACAGTACCGGCCGCGCCGATTACGTGTCGATTACCGATAACGAAGCGCTGGAAGCCTTCAAAGCGCTCTCCCGCCATGAAGGGATTATTCCGGCGCTGGAGTCCTCTCACGCTCTGGCGCATGCGTTGAAAATGATGCGCGAAAACCCGGAGAAAGAGCAGTTGCTGGTGGTTAACCTGTCCGGCCGCGGCGATAAAGACATCTTCACCGTACACGATATTCTGAAAGCGCGAGGGGAAATCTGATGGAACGTTATGAGACGCTGTTTGCACAACTGAAAACCCGCCAGGAAGGCGCGTTTGTTCCCTTCGTCACCCTCGGCGATCCGAACCCTGAGCTATCGCTGAAGATCATCGATACGCTGATTGGAGCTGGCGCCGACGCACTGGAGCTGGGGATTCCGTTCTCCGATCCGCTGGCGGATGGCCCGACGATTCAGGGCGCGACCCTGCGCGCCTTTGCCGCGGGCGTTAACCCGGCGCAATGTTTTGAAATGCTGGCCGCGATTCGCCACAAACACCCGACTATCCCGATTGGCCTGCTGATGTACGCCAACCTGGTATTCAGCCCGGGTATCGACGAATTCTATGCCCAGTGCGAACGCGTGGGCGTCGATTCGGTGCTGGTCGCCGATGTCCCGATTGAAGAGTCCGCTCCATTCCGTCAGGCGGCGCTGCGCCATAATATCGCGCCGATCTTCATCTGCCCGCCTAACGCCGATGATGACCTGCTGCGCCAGATTGCCTCCTGGGGCCGCGGCTATACCTACCTGCTGTCGCGCGCCGGCGTGACAGGAGCGGAAAACCGCGCCGCGCTGCCGTTGCACCACCTGGTGGAAAAGCTGGCCGAATATAACGCCGCGCCGCCGCTGCAGGGCTTTGGCATCTCCGCGCCGGAGCAGGTGACCGCCGCGCTTGAAGCCGGGGCCGCCGGAGCGATTTCCGGTTCGGCTATCGTGAAGATCATCGAGCGCAACGTTAACGATCCGCAGACCATGCTGGCCGAGCTTAAAGCATTCGTGCAGAGCCTGAAAGCGGCGACGCGCTAATCGAACACGGCATACGGTAACGGCTTTAAGCGAAAAGCCGTTACTAGCGCTGTTTACCCACCCCATCCAGCGCTTCCATAACGGGACTCAGCAGATAACTCAGGATTGTTCTGCGTCCCGTTTTTATTTCACCGGTAACCTGCATCCCCGGTTCAAGAGGTTTTTCCTCTCCTTCCACCATCAACGTTCGCTGTTTCAGGGAAATCACCGCCCGATAAACCAACCCCAGCTCCCGATCTTCAACGGCATCAGCCGAGACCTGCCGGAGCTCTCCCGTCACCCACCCATAGCGGGTGAAGTCAAAGGTACTGATTTTCACCGCCGCTTTTTGTCCGGGCCGAAGAAAACCGACATCCTGGTTCCTGACCATGACTTCCGCCACCCGTTCACCGCTATCCGGGACTATCTTCAGCAGCTCCTGCGCGGGCTCCACGGCGCCGCCCGCATCCCTGAAGACCAAAGACTCCACCGTTCCGCTGACCGGCGCGCGCAACAGGTATTGCGCGCTCAGGGACTGGAGCTGGCTTAACTGGGTTTCCAGCACCCGGTTTTCATCGCTGCGCTCAGCGCTCTCTTTGGCAAGGGCGTTGGTTTTATCGGCCGTTCTCGCCAGGGCTTCCTGCTCTGTCTGATGGAGACTGTCGCGTACCTCCTGTAAACGAGTTTCTGCGGCCACCACCTGATGCCGGGACTCGGTATACTTTTTCCCACTCTCCAGCAGGCTGTCCCGACTGGTGAGCTTCTTTTGATACAGCGATTCCAGCGCCTGATATTGTTCTCTGAAAACCGGCAGCAGCTTTTCAGCCAGCGCTTTTTCTCCCTGCCCCTCGGCCAGCTGCGCCAGCAGTACCGCTCTTCTGCTGTCAAACACCGCTTTTTCACGACGGTCCGCCTCGATTTCCGCCGTTAGCCGCAACGCCGCCTGTTCCGCCAGCGCGACATCCTCTTGTTGGTACGCGGGAGAAAGCTGAGCGGTAACGATCCCCTGATGATAATAACGGTTAAGCAAGGTCAGACGCGCAATGTGAAACCGGTTAATACGCTGGCGCAGCCGGTTCTCTTTTATTTGCGCCTGCAAATGACCATCGTTAAATTTGATCAGCGGCTGGCCCTGAGCCACGTGCATCCCCTCCCGCACCATCACCGCCGCGACTTCAGCGGTGACCGCGGCATTCACCGGGCGCGACAGTTCGCTCACCACAATTTTCCCCTGCGTCACGGCAACAATATCAACCTTACCCCAGGCCGCCCATAAGAACGCCGCGGACATCGTCAACATCACGCACCAGATGATGCCCCTGCCCGCAGGCGAAGGCGGCGTATCCTGAACCTCCAGCACCGCGGGGAGAAATTCCCGATAGCGCTTCATCCGACCATCCCCTGCTGTAGCGTATATAAACGTGCGTACAGACCGTTCTGCGTAAGAAGTGCAGCATGCGTTCCCTGCTCGCCGATCCCGCCCCTTTCCATCACGATAATACGGTCGGCCAGCCGCACGGCGGACAAGCGGTGAGCAATAATGAATACCGTCCTCCCCCGACATATTTCCGCCATATTGTGGTGAATAATCCGTTCAGACTCGTAATCCAGCGCGCTGGTGGCTTCGTCGAGAATCAATACCTTCGGGTCAGTTATCAGGGCGCGGGCAAGGCCGATACGTTGTTTCTGTCCGCCGGAAAGTTGCCCGCCGTGTTCGCCAACCGGTGTGTCATAGCCCATCGGAAGTTCACTGATAAACTCATGGGCGCCGGCCAGCGCGGCAGCAGCCATGACCTGCTGCTGCGAGGCATCGGGTACGGCAAGGGCGATATTCTCCCGCAGGGTGCCGGAGAAAAGCAGAGTTTCTTGTAACACGACGCCAACCTGACGGCGCAACCATTGCGGATCGGTATGAGCGATATCCGTACCATCAATAAATATCTGGCCTGCCGAGGGTAAATACAGCCTTTGCATCAGTCTCGCCAGCGTACTCTTACCCGATCCCGAGCGCCCTACAATGCCAATCACCTCGCCTGGCCGCACGGATAGCGTCACGCTGTTCAGCACCTGAGCGCCGCCGGGATGATAGGCAAAGCTGATCCCGGCGAACCTTACCGCCCCCTTCATCCGGGCGAGAGTGATGCCGCTCGCAGGCTGTTGCTCGGTAGGCATATTCAAAATATCCCCCAGCCGTTTGATGGAAACCGAGACCTGCTGTATGTCCTGCCATAGCTGTACGAGGCGCAGCACCGGCGCGGTAACCTGGCCGGCAAACATGTTAAAGGCAATCAGCGCACCGACCGTCATGTCGCCCTGAATAACCTGCTGCGCGCCGTACCACAGGATAGCCACGCTGGTTGCCCGGCTAATAAAGCGGGAAATCTGCCCGGCAATATTCCCCAAATTCTGCGTTCTGAAGCTGCTGCTGACAAAAGCGGCGATTCGGGTATCCCAGCGACGGACCATATGATGCTCAACCGCCATCGCTTTCAGTGGTTCGATCGCCGTGATGCTCTCCACCAGAAAAGCCTGATTCTGCGCTCCCTGGCGAAACTGATCGTTGAGACGACGGCGCAGAGATGGCGTGATAAGCGCCGATAAAATGGCGTAAAAAACCAGTGAAATAATGACGATAAGAGTCAATGGAATACTGTAGAGCGCCATGACGACGAAGAAGAGCACCATAAAGAGCAGGTCGGTACAGAGCGTCAGAGCGCTGCCGGTGAGAAATTCCCGTACCGTTTTGAGTTCGTGAACCCGCGCTACGGTAACGCCTGCCTGTCGTTCTTTAAACCACGCCAGCGGCAGCGCCAGGAGATGACGAAAGAGCAATGAACTCAAGGTGACATCAATTCTTTGCGCGGTATGCGCCAGCTGGTAAGTTCGGAGTCCGTCCAGTACGACTTCAGCAACGGTAATACCGAGCATTCCCAGCGCCAGGACGTCCAGCGTCGTCAGACTCTGATGGGCCAAAACCTTATCGACCACGACCTGGAAAAAAAGGGGGGTGATTAATGCCAGCAATTGAATAAAAAATGAGGCCAGCAAGACTTCACCAACCAGCCTGCGATACTGCATAAATGCCTGCCAGAACCAGCGCAGATTGAACTCGCTGACCAGCTTTTCCACAGAGAAGCGTTGGCTAAATAAAAAACCGCCGACCCTGGCCCCTTCCACAGGCGAGTACACGGAGGGTTGCGGCCGATCGATCTCCTGAACCAGCCATTGCCCGTCCTTAACCGCCAACAGCACGCTATATCCCCGATCGGGTAAATGAACCAGCGCCGGCAGAGGTAAGCGCGAGGTAACGTGCAGGCGGGGATAATAGCGACAACGAAAGCCACAATGGCGGGCCGCACGTACCAGTTGCAGGGTGATGTGATGTTCCGCATCGACAAAAAATTGCTCACGCAGGGCGCGGATATTCACCGCCGTACCGTGGTAGCGGGCGATCAGCCGCAGCCCCTGCCATAGATTATCATCCGATGACATAACGCAGCTCCACTAATAGCCAATGGCCGTTCGCCAGTTTTCCGCCGTCGTTTGCGCGGTAGCCAGCGGTATAGCCACCCCGGCATCGTCCGCATCATCAACATCGCCCGAGGCCAGAAACTGGCAGATCTCCTGCTTCAACAGCGCGATGTCTGCCGTGCTTTCCGCGGTATCCATGACCGGTAAAGGAATATTGTGTTCGATATAATTCAGCACATCCTCCGGCAGCCATAGCGTGCCATCGGCGAAGGCGATCTGCTCTATTGCGTGGCTTGATATGAAATAGTCCCTGAGCGTCAGGCTGTCGCTGCTGTCCCGGAAGGTGATCTCCAGCGTGTCGGTTCCCGAGAGCCCGGTGATGGTCCGGCGCTGCAGTTGCAGCTGTTCCGGGCGGATCCCCTGGGCAAACCTCAGGACATCCACACCGTTCATATCGTAGATAATGTCCTGCCCGTCTCCGGGGGCGAACAGATAGGTGTCATTACCGCTTCCCCCTTCCAGCCGGTCATTGCCCCTCCCGCCGCTCAGCAGATCATCCCCGGACAGACCCGCAAGAGTATCGTCTCCCGCCTCACCGTACAGCGCATCGTTGCCGCTGTCCCCGGTCAGCACGTCATTCCCGCCTCCGGCGTGGATCTCACTCCCCTCCCGGAAGGCCTGCAGACTCTGCGCCGCCTCCGTTCCCGCCAGCAGCATCGCCTTCACTGCGGACTCGTCCCATACCGTGCCGTCGGCAAAGACAATCTGCTCTATTGCATGGCTTGATATGAAATAGTCCCTGAGCGTCAGGCTGTCGTTGCTGTCCCGGAAGGTGATCTCCAGCGTGTCCGTTCCCGAGAGCCCGGTGATGGTCCGGCGCTGCAGCTGCAGCTGTTCCGGGCGGATCCCCGGGGCAAACCTCAGGACATCCACACCGTTCATATCGTAGATAATGTCCTGCCCGTCTCCGGGGGCGAACAGATAGGTGTCATTACCGCTTCCCCCTTCCAGCCGGTCATTGCCCCTCCCGCCGCTCAGCAGATCATCCCCGGACAGACCCGCAAGAGTATCGTCTCCCGCCTCACCGTACAGCGCATCGTTGCCATTGTCCCCGGTCAGCACGTCATTCCCGCCTCCGGCGTGGATCTCACTCCCCTCCCGGAAGGCCTGCAGGCTCTGCGCCGCCTCTGTTCCCGTCAGCAGCATCGCCTTCACTGCGGACTCGTCCCATACCGTGCCGTCGGCAAAGACAATCTGCTCTATTGCATGGCTTGATATGAAATAGTCCCTGAGCGTCAGGCTGTCGTTGCTGTCCCGGAAGGTGATCTCCAGCGTGTCCGTTCCCGAGAGCCCGGTGATGGTCCGGCGCTGCAGCTGCAGCTGTTCCGGGCGGATCCCCGGGGCAAACCTCAGGACATCCACACCGTTCATATCGTAGATGACGTCCTGCCCGTCTCCGGGAGCGAACAGGTAGGTGTCGTTACCGCTTCCCCCTTCCAGCCGGTCATTGCCCCTCCCGCCGCTCAGCAGATCATCCCCGGACAGACCCGCAAGGGTATCGTCTCCCGCCTCACCGTACAGCGCATCGTTGCCGCTGTCCCCGGTCAGCACGTCATTCCCGCCTCCGGCGTGGATCTCACTCCCCTCCCGAAAGGCCTGCAGACTCTGCGCCGCCTCTGTTCCCGCCAGCAGCATCGCCTTCACTGCGGACTCGTCCCATACCGTGCCGTCGGCAAAGACAATCTGCTCTATTGCATGGCTTGATATGAAATAGTCCCTGAGCGTCAGGCTGTCGCTGCTGTCCCGGAAGGTGATCTCCAGCGTGTCCGTTCCCGAGAGCCCGGTGATGGTCCGGCGCTGCAGCTGCAGCTGTTCCGGGCGGATCCCCGGGGCAAACCTCAGAACATCCACACCGTTCATATCGTAGATGATGTCCTGCCCGTCTCCGGGGGCGAACAGATAGGTGTCATTACCGCTTCCCCCTTCCAGCCGGTCATTGCCCCTCCCGCCGCTCAGCAGATCATCCCCGGACAGACCCGCAAGAGTATCGTCCCCCGCCTCACCGTACAGCGCATCGTTGCCATTGTCCCCGGTCAGCACGTCATTCCCGCCTCCGGCGTGGATCTCACTCCCCTCCCGGTAGGCCTGCAGGCTCTGCGCCGCCTCCGTTCCCGCCAGCAGCATCTCCTTCACTGCGGACTCGTCCCATACCGTGCCATCGGCAAAGACAATCTGCTCAACCTGATAGTAGTCCAGACTGAAGTACCCCTGGATAATCACGCTGTCCGCCCGGTCGCGGAAGCTGAGCACCAGGCTGTCATAGCCCTGTACCCGCTGCCGGGAGAGCACCGTCTGCTCCGCCAGCAGCCCCTCCCCGAGCCGCAGCGTGTCCGTTCCGCTGCCCTCAAAAATCGTGTCCTGCCCATCTCCGGCGTTAAAGAGGTAGGTGTCATCCCCGTATCCGCCCTTCAGCAGGTCATTTCCTTTTCCTCCCCACAGCACATCGTTCGTGTTTTTTCCCGTCACGACATCCACATCGTCACTGCCGGTAAATGTCAACGCCTCAGGAATACCTAATCTCACCCGGACGTCAGCAAAGGATGGCAGGTATTCCATCCAGGCGTACAAGACATTGCTCACCTGCAGATAGCGCCCCATATCCGTCTGCATCAGAGTATTCAGATGCGTCTCAAATGCCTCAAAGTTCAGCGTCAGGCCGCTAAGATCGGGGCTTAGCTGCAGATGAATAAAATCAAAATCGCTGGCATATACTGTTGTGGCCAACAGGCAGGCTTCGGTATAGGCAGCAAAACGGAGGTATTCATCCTGTAATAAAGCCGCAGCGACGCTCAGAGGATTAACCGTACCGTTAACCGTGTTCCGGTATCCCCTGCCAGCAGCGGTTTCGAGAACCGCAAGCTGTCGGGCATCGATATAGCTCCCGCGACTGTTTTCAGCGATATCCGCTACGCCTGCCCAGGTAAAAAGGAGTTTTTCGATAAGGCCAGACGCTTTAGCCGCCGAGGGATCGGCCACAAACTGCTGAACCAGTGCGATAAGTTGCGGATTAAGACTCATCGCCGTATGCAGGTCGAGCATATTCCCAAACCCGCGAATATACGGCAGAGCCTGAATTTCAGCGGACAGGGTCACATCACCTGTGTAACGTGAGTATCCTTTGTTCGCCGCAAACCAGACGTCCGTCGATTGGCCGACAGAGCCATCTATATGCGTAATGCTGCCGGTTTGCCGGTGGGCATTTCCTTGTACGTCAACATATTGTGACATGCTGTATCCGGTGCCAATGGCAGCCACACCGGCTTCTTCAAGAGAAAGTAACTCTCCTTCGTCAACCCGACCATTACTGTTACCATCCTGCCAGATGCGTAACGATGTCCAGATTGCATCATGACTGTTCAACTGCCCGTCTTTATTTTCATCCAGTTCCTGCAAAGCCTGATAGCCATTGGCCGCCAGTTTGCCATTTTTCAGCAGCGTATTATTGCCAAAGAGTTCACTGCCGCTATCAATCTGCCCGTTACCATCACGATCAAATATCAGTAACCCGTCGTCCGGGGCCACCCAGCCGGTATTTTCCGCAAACTGGTTACCATCGTGATCGAAGAAAACACCGCTGCTGACGGATAAGGTTTCGATGCCATCGCCGTCGAGGTCAATAATAATGGGGCTGGCCTGGTTTTCCGCGTTTGACATACTCGGTCCTGAACTACCGAATAACTGTTCCATAAGAAAGTCATGTGGAGGCAATAACCAACCACCGGTATCCGGATCGGCAATACCGTATTTTTGAATCGCATCCCATAAAGATTTAGCCATTTTCTGACCACCCTCAGAAGTCAGAAAAGAGGCCACACCCAGCGCGGTTGCCACACCTGCAAGCAGCGGGTTACCGGTATACCCGGCCACTAACAACGTAATATCCGAAGTGGCACCTAACCAGTCGCTCAGAGTCGCTTCGCCTGCTTTATGTTTAGCCATCAGATCTGCAAGGGAAGCTGCTGCACCAAGTTTTCCACTTATTACCCGGATGAATTGTTTATTTTCATGGAAGAATTGTTTACTACCTTTAATATCAATCCCCCCTACAATATTAGTTAAAATAAACTGTGTTAAATTTGTTAGCTTATCCCATTCATCTGTAAAGTCAACTTTATTTAACTCTATGTCTTCAGACTCAGAACCCATTATTTAGCACCCCACGAAATAATTATTTTAAACACCAAAATCATACTATACAGAACCGTGCCAGCACCTATAAATACATTCCCCCAATATTCCACATTATCCCAGAAAGAATCAGGCGACTCTTTTTTTCTCTCTTTTTTCCACAAACGCCCCTGAATTAATATCAATTTAGTAAAAAAGCAGACCAGAAAAAAACCAGATACGAAACAAAAAACAACAATCAACTCAGATAATAATGTATTAAGATAATGATCATATATAATATGACCAACACTTTCCAGAACCAGGAAAGTGAAAGCACACACAAGAATTTTATTTCTTATTTCTTTCTGAATCCGCTCTTTTGCAGAAAGTTTTTTATCTGTTATATATACCATTCGAACTTCTCCTGTATCTTACACTCACTATCCTGCAAGTCGGATACTGTATTAACTACACTATCTACTCTCTGCTAATGACTGAGGCATTAAATTACAACCTATTTACCCGGTATCAATATTTCATGAAAGAGTTTTCCGAAAGAAACATGACAAATGCGAGCCATTTTTCTATTTTTCACCGGATTCTGCCTCTGCCCCAGACTGTTCCGCACGGATAAAGGGCAAAATTGCCAGACAAAACAATCCGGCCAGCACAGCAACAATACGCCAGCATCGTTTTGTGAAAAATATGTTTTGGGACGAATCAAACTGCCTTTGTCTGGAGGTGAAAAAGAGCTGACTTTGCATATAAAATTCTTATATTTGTTTAAATTAATTTAATAGATTTTATTTACTCCTGTTCTTCAGTGAGATCAAATGAAATCAGAAAATAATTTTATTATTATAAAATTCAATGCGTTAACCTGTTTCTCCATCAAATAAAATAAGCATATTCATTCATTACATTTATCAAATACAGGATAACATTCACCAAATAAACCAATGAAAGGAAATCATTCCTTTCCCTTATCGCAAATAATATAAAAATTTAATGATTTTATCTTTCTCATTCTCCATCGTGATAAATCAACACGTACAATTCCATTCTGAAATTAATAAGTCCCATTACCGCTATAGCTCAAGCTGACAAAATGCTTTGCCGCAAACCCTGCTGACTTTCCCGCAACCGGGTTACCATCATGTTCGAAGAAAACACCGCTGCTGACGGATAAGGTTTCGATGCCATCGCCGTAGAGGTCAATAATAATGGGGCTGGCATTGTTTTCCACGTTTGACATATCGGGCCCTTCCGATGAAAGAAACGAATCCAACATACCAGGAGGAAGAATAAACCGGCCTGTTTTCGCATCAAAAAGCCCATATTTATTCACACTATCAAGCCAGATTCCTGCCATAATTTTCGCCGTATCTGATGTCAGGAATGATGCAATTCCCAGAGCTGTCGCAACTCCAGCAACAAAAGGATTAGCTGTATATCCTGCAACAATTGTGGCTAAATCGGCCCCTACACCTAACCAGTCACTAACCGTATCGGTTCCATTTTTATATTTATCCATCAAGTTGATAAAAGAGGCGGTCGCGCCAAATTTCCCACTCACAACGCGGATAAATTGTGCTTTGTCAGGGATACGGTCAGCAAGAAGTATTTCAAAGATATTTTGAACATTGTCAACCACAACAAATGACAGCTCATGCTCTTCAGATATACTCCCGTTTGCTCTATCACTCATAAATATCCATCCTTGATAGCATTAAAAACAAATGACAAATCGTATGCAATAACAGTAAAGGAAACAACATACCATTTAATTAACTGAAGAAATACAAGCCATAACGGTTCCTTTTTGTCAGCCCGCCTCCTTAATACGTTAAAATAAGATAAAATAAACCAACAAGATAAAAGAGAACAAAAAATTGCCATCGTAAAAAAAACAACAGAAAACCACCCTGCCAACTCATTAGAGCTTCGATGCATATAAAATAAATACCCAACCCCTTGCGATGGAAAGAGGACCACCATCAAAACAATCATTATTGCGAAGTTTTTCTTTTCCCTTGAATCTGAATTATCTGTCATTGTATTCTCTTATGTGTTAGCCCAACATACCTGTTATCAAGTACAAATAACCAATATCTCGCCACAGGAAGGAAATTAATTATTTTTAATAACTACAGGGTATGACATAGCAACGAACTTTTATTTCCCGAACAAATTTATCATTCGCAATTCTACAAACATTAATTTCACCTTCAACTTCATTTTTTAACAAAGTTAAAATTTCACGTTCTCTTTCCATGAAATTATTTATTTCATGCTGATCGTCCTTACTGCTTTCATTGGTTGAAAACCCTATATCAAAAAGTATACTGATACTGTATTTCCCTGGAATTTCCACGTCCACATAGAACTGCTTAGGAGACAGTTTTCTTAATGGCTTGTTAGCAGTGCCCCCCTTTGCTGTGGATTGCTCCACTGCAGCACTAGATTGATCCGCGCGGGTATATGGCGATATGACCTGGAGAAACAATCCTGCCAGCACAGCCACAATACGCCAGCATCGTTTTATGGAAAATATTTTTTGGCAAGAATCAAACGGCCTTTGCCTGGAAGTGAAACAGGGCTGACCTTGCATATAAAATCCTTATGTTTGCTAATATTCATTTACTGGATTTTATTTACTCCTGTTCTTCAATGAGATCAAATAAAATCAGAAGATAATTTTATTATTATAAAATTCAATATATTAACCTGTTCTTTCATAACAGAAAGCAAGCATATTCATTCATTGCATTTATTAAATAAAAAATGACATTCACCAAAGAAACCAATAAAAGACAACCACGCTTTTATTTCAGCGTGAATAATTAAAAAACTTTATACCTTTATCTTTTTCATTCGCCACCTTGATAAATTAAGACCTCGGTTTCTCGATTTCATCACTGACCTTGCCTTTATCCTCTAATCCGACAACATGCTCAGCCGCAAGCCCCGCTGTTTTTTCACCAACGGATTATTATTGCGGCTGAAGAACACGCCGCAACAAGCCTGGGAGGGCTGCAATGCCAACCATCGAAAAACCGCAGTTCGGTTACAGACATTTATCCAGATGTTGCAAGCGGCCATCTGACGGCAGAATCTTCTCTGCCGTCAATATCGACACCAGAGGACTACTTCCTCTGCAAGCTGTCAGCGTATTTGCGCGTCAGACGGAACAGCGCCGCTACCTCTTCCTCAGCCCACTCTGCCAGTACCTGATTGATAAGTCGTGTCCTCGCCACCGCGATGCGTTCAATCAGTGTTTTTCCCCGCTCGCTCAAGGTGACTTCGCTAATCCGCCGATCGTGGGCATTAGGCTGTTTTAGCGCCAGTCCCTGCGCCTCCAGTTTTTTTACCTGCCGACTGACGGTGGTGTAATCGCGCCCCAGGCTATCCGCCAGCTCCACGACTCCCACCGGCCCGTAACGTCCGATGGCCACCAGCAACGGAAACAGAATTTGATCGATTTGGACATCTGCGGCCTGAAGCAGCTGCTCATCACGCACGGGCTGATTCATCACGCTAATGATATCGAGCAGCGCGCCGTGGAAATCGGTAATGTCGTAATTATTATGTGCATCTTGCATGTATTTTTTAACCGGGTATAGTGCCGTTATCTATTATGTGCATTTTACACATAATTGCCTTCAGGAGATAACATTATGAAAGCAGCCGTGGTTTTTGATCTGCAACAGGGTCCGGTATGGGCCGATTTTACCGATCCGCAGGCCGACGCCCGTCACGCCCTGGTAAAGGTGAATGCCGCCGCCATCAGCCATGTGGTGAAAGGTCGCGCTTCCGGTAAGCATTACAGTTTCGACGGCCGACTGCCGTTTGTGGTCGGCATTGATGGCGTTGGAACGCTGGCCGGAGGACAGCGCGTTTATTTCGCTTTCCCGATGGCGCCGTGGGGCAGCATGGCGCAGTGGGCACCGGTCGCCGTCGAAAACTGCCTGCCTTTACCAGATAACCTGGATGATATTACCGCCGCGGCGATGGCAAATCCCGGAATGTCCGCGTGGGCCGCGCTCGTGAAACGTGCCGGACTGGCTGCCGGAGAGAGCGTGCTGATCAACGGCGCAACCGGCAGCGCCGGTCAGCTAGCGGTACAGATTGCCCGTTTCCTCGGCGCAAGGAAGATCGTTGCCACCGGTCGAAATATGCAGATACTGGCCGCCCTCGGCGCCGACGTCTGTATCGACTTAACGGCAGATGGCCCGACGCTACAGGCACAATTCAGCGAACAGGCGGCACAGCAGGTTGATGTAGTGGTGGATTATTTATGGGGCCGCAGCGCGGAACTGCTGCTGCCCGCGCTGGCGCAACACAGTCCAGGCAACGCGCCGGTGCGCTACGTACAGGTGGGTTCGCTTTCCGGCGCTGAAATTGCGCTCAACGGCGCGATACTGAGAGCGGCCCCGCTACAGCTGATAGGCAGCGGTATCGGTAGCCTGTCGATGCCGCAACTTCTGGCGGCTACCGGCGAAATGCTGCAGGCCGCCGTTGCAGGCGGTTTTACCATCGCCACCACCCCGCTCGCGCTCAGCGAAGTGGCGCGCGCATGGCCGCGTGATAACAGCCAGAAACGGACCGTTTTTCTGCTCAGCTAAAAAAGTCGCTTCCGCACAAAAGTTGGGGTTGATATCTTAGATGATAATCGTTATCTTTCTCATTACCAAATAGTTGAGCAAAACACTCAGGTATTTGGTACGACATTGCTCACATTGCTTCCAGTATTTTTCGCCCGCACTTGTGCGGGCTTTTTTTGCCATCATATCCCCTGCCGACAAACGCTCAACACCTGCTGGCGCAGCCAGTAATGACCGGGATCAAGCTCCTGACGCGGATGCCACATCTGCGAGACGGTAATCTCCGGTGTACTGACCGGCAGTTCGAACATGACGATGCCGTCATTCATGCCATGACGCAGACAGGAAGCCGGGACCAGCGCCATCAGTTGCGAGCCGCGGGCAACCGCCACCGCCGCGGTAAAACCCGGCACCACCGCCGCAATTTTGCGGCTCAGGCCAAATTCCGCCAGCGCGTCATCAACGGGCCCGCGTACCATCCCGTGGCGGGAAACAATCACATGCTCGCAGGCGGCATAGCGCTCGCGAGTGATTTTTCCGCCCTGCGCCAGCGGATGTGTTTTAGCCAGAACGCCAACAAAACGATCGCGAAACAGCGCCTGCAGACGAATTTCCGGCCCCATATTTTTCAGGACCCCGATCTCCAGATCCACGCTCCCGTCGCGCAGAAACTGCGGTCCTTTTTCACTTTTGGCGACAAAATTAAGCTTCACCCCCGGCGCCTGCGCCGCACAGGCGCAAATTAATGCCGGGCCAAAAGTTTCCACAAATCCCTCGTTGGTACGCAGAGTAAAGGTTTGCTCCAGCGTCGGAAGATGGAGCGGTGCCGCGGAATTGTTGAGCACCGAACGCATCTCAGACACCACGTTTTGCGTTCGCGCTTTTAAGTTTTGCGCATGCGGCGTTAAGACCATTTTGCGCCCGGCTCTCACCAGTAACGGATCGCCGGTGACCTCACGCAAACGGCTCAGAGTGCGGCTCATCGCCGAGGCACTGAGTCCTGAGCGCCGCGCTGCCCCCGCCACGCTCTCTTCCGCCAGTAAAATATCCAGCGCCACGAGCAAATTAAAATCGGGATCGGTCATGTGCGTCCTGTGTTTAGTCATGGCGTCTGCTGCATCTTATTACTGCAAATGCTGCGCCTTCCGCCTGATATGTCTTATGACTATAGTCATAAACTCACGTTTTACTCAGGGAGTTTTATTATGACCACGAACGTTCGCCCTACCGTACTGATTGTCGGCGCTTCACGCGGCCTCGGCCACGCGATGGCCGCTGAATTTCTGCGCCATGACTGGAATGTGATCGGCACCGTACGCGATATGCAACACACCACTCCACTGCATCAACTCGCGCTGGAAAACCCCGAACGGGTACGTCTGGAAACGCTGGATGTGTGTGACGATGACCAGCTGGCCGCGCTGGATACAAAGCTCGCCGCTGACCGTCTGGATATGCTGTTTGTTAATGCGGGGACCACCAATCGCGATCCGACGCAGACCATCGGCGAGGTCTCCACCGAGGAGTTTATTGAGGTGATGCTGACGAACGCCCTTGCGCCAATGCGGGTACTTGAGCGCCTTCAGCACCATGTGGTGCCGCAGGGACTGCTGGGGGCGATGTCCTCAGGCCAGGGCAGCCTGACCAATAACCTCCGCGGTCAGCGCGAGCTCTATCGCGGCAGCAAAGCGGCACTCAATATGTTTATGCGCAGTTTCGCCGCCCGTTCGCTATCACGACCGCTGGTAGTGATGGCGCCGGGGTGGATTCGTACCGCGTTGGGCGGCGATGAGGCGCCGTTGAGTATCGAAGAGACGATTCCTCATCTGGTTGCCGTGCTGCTGGCAAAACAGCAGAGGCCTGGTCTGGAGTACCTGGATTATCAGGGAAAAACCGTGCCGTGGTGATCCGTGCGAAGGCCTATCGACCGTCCCGGCGCCCCCTGACTCTCGTAGCAGAGTATGGCACCTGTTTTATGATTCTCGACGGAGTGCTTACTTGATATAGGAGTCGAGGACCTTGAGCACGACGTCCAGATCTTCTTCCCGCTTCGCCTCGTCCCCTTCATGAACGATATGTTCGACCAGATGGCCTTTAATGACCTCACGCATTAATCCATTGACCGCCCCGCGTATCGCGGCGATCTGCTGAAGTACGGCGGCACATTCATGCGGTTCATCGAGCATTTTTTTCAGCGCAATGACCTGGCCCTGAATCTTGTTGGTGCGGGCTTTAAGCTTTTTTTGATCGCGGATGGTATGCGACATGCTGCAATCTCCCATGGAAAAATCCTGGCTGATTATACTATTACAATTCTACTGGGGGGTAGTATTATGTACTGGGGGGGAGTAGAATCCCGCCCATCTTCCATAACCCAGAGCACAACTCATGACCGACTTTACAACGCTACTTCAGCAAGGAAACGCCTGGTTCTTCATTCCAGGCGCGGTGCTTCTCGGCGCACTTCATGGGCTGGAGCCAGGACATTCAAAAACGATGATGGCGGCCTTCATCATTGCGATAAAAGGCACGGCCAGGCAGGCGGCCATGCTTGGACTGGCAGCCACCCTTTCACACACCGCCATCGTCTGGCTGATTGCTTTTGGCGGCATGTATATCAGTAACCGCTTTACCGCCGAATCGGCTGAGCCGTGGCTGCAGCTGGTTTCTGCCATCATTATTCTGGGTACCGCCGTCTGGATGTTCTGCCGAACCTGGAAGGGAGAAAAAAACTGGCTGACCAGCCAGCAGGAAAGCGAGCGGCACCATCATGATGAATCAAGACTGATCGATACCGGTCATGGCAAAGTGGAACTGTCCATTTTTGAAGAGGGCCAGCCGCCGCACTGGCGCATACGTACGCTCAGCGGCAGAGAATGGGATGCCGGGACTGTTTCGTTAGTCACGCAGCGAGAAATGCCCGCTGGTACGCAGTCATTTGATTTTGTCGATTGCGGTAGCTATCTGCAGTCAACATCCCCCATTCCGGAACCGCACGATTTTCGCGTGCGCCTGTCGCTGGGGCATCGCGGCCATGTCCATGATTACGATTTGGAATTTTGCGAGCATGAACATGCGCACGATCATACGGAACTTGAAGGGCTGGATGTCGATTCCACAGCGTACCGGGATGCGCATGAGTTGGCCCACGCGCACGACATAGAAAAACGGTTCACCAATAAAGAGGTCACCAACGGGCAGATTTTACTCTTTGGCCTGACCGGCGGGTTAATCCCCTGTCCTGCGGCCATTACGGTGATGTTGATTTGTATCCAGATCAAAGCTCTGGCGCTGGGCGCAACGCTGGTGGTGAGTTTTAGTATTGGACTTGCCCTGACGCTGGTGACGGTGGGCGTGGGTGCCGCAATCGGCGTCCGTCAGGTCGCCAGACGCTGGGACGGTTTTCATACCCTTGCCCGCAGAGCCCCCTATTTTTCAAGCCTGCTGATTGCCGCGATGGGTCTCTATCTGGCTATCCACAGCGGGATCGTCCTGCTGAGATAATTCTGCTCATCCCGTTCCTCTTCTTCGCGCTGAGTATGAAGAAGAGGAACAGGTGCTGTTCATCGGGGAAAACCACACGGCACCGTGTCGCTGAGCACAGGGATAGAGAGGATCTCCGTATTTCAACCGGCGAAAAAAACTTCAGAATACCCCCACCAATACGCGCTAATTATATAAGGGCGTCCCTGTCGCAGGGACTGTTCAAATTTTCTGCTATATTTTCCGCATACCAACTGCGGAAAGGGAGTTATTTATGACGACTGCATTATCTGGCGGTTGTTTGTGCCAGTTTATACGCTTCAGGGCTATTAACCCTGGAAGTCCTCACTCCTGCTCCTGCGACCTTTGCCAGAAACATACCGGAAGCCAGACTGTTGTCTGGCTGGAGTTCTCTTCAGCGGATGTGCAGTGGACTGGCGAAGGCGGTAAACCTTCTTTGTATCGTTCTTCTGAAACATCAAGCCGGGCTTTTTGCCCACGATGCGGCAGTTCTCTCGGTGCTATTGATGACGATTCGGGAATAGGGTTATTGTCAGGCGTTTTTGACCCGTGTCAGAGTGACATTTTTGCCCCGGAGTCTCATTCTTTCGAAGATATGAAACCTGAATGGTGGCGGAAAATTTTTCCTGATATGCCGTCTTAACATTAAAAACAGACAAAAAAACTGGCCATATCATGACCAGTTTTGCAGGGAGTTTGCAGAAGAACTCAGAACCGGTAACCGGCAGAGAACATAAACACCCACGGATCGATGCGGGTACTGACTTTCTGGTCCACGCCACCGGCTTTAAATTTCACGTCGGTGTCGATATCCATGTACCACACCGACATGTTCAGCAACCAGTCGCGGTTAATCAGATAATCCAGCCCTACCTGCCCTGCCGCTCCCCAGGAGTCTTTAAGACTCAGATCGCTCAATCCGGCATTTTTACCGGTGTCATTAAAGTCGGCATTAAAGAAGGTGGTGTAGTTAATACCTGCACCGATATACGGACGTACTTTGCTCTGAGCGTCACCGAAATACCATTGCGCCATCAGCGTTGGCGGCAGCTGATTCACGGTGGCGATGGTCCCGGTCGGGCCGGTGCCAACCTTATGACGGAATGGCGTGGCCGCCAGCAGCTCAACGCCGATGTTGTCCGTCGCCATATAGGTGAAGGTCAACCCCAGTTGCGTGTTGTTACTGACGTTAAAACCACCCAGACTGCCCAACACGTTATCAGACCCTTCCGTCGGCCGAACGGTGGCAGAACCCGCACGAATAAAAAACTCCCCGGCTTCATGCGCCCAGACGCTGCCGGAAAGGGTACCCAAAATAATGCCAACCGCTGCTAACTTTTTCATATCCACTTTCCCGTTATGGTTATTTAGCGCCGGTCAATATACCTATAACGAGTTACTTTTGATCCGTTCTGGATCACATAAAGTCGTGAGATTTAACATTTATTGATCCAGATTAATTTTTACTTTCATGGCGATACCAAAAAACACAACTTCGCGTCAATTTTCACTTTTCGAACAGCAAAAAAATTTTCCGCCACCTCTTGCCGCCCTCAATGCATCTGGATAATTTATCTGCCGACAATCTGTGTTGATGCGTTTTTATCAGGTGTAATCATGAGTGAAATCAACCCGTGCATGACGTGCGGTGCCTGTTGTGCGTATTTTCGAGTCTCTTTCTACTGGGCGGAAGCCGACGATGCTGGCGGCATTGTGCCGACGCAGCTTACCGAGCCGCTGACCCCTTTTCTGCGCTGCATGAGCGGCACCAACCAACGACAAATCCGCTGCGCCGCCCTCACGGGTGAAATCGGCGAATCGGTGCACTGCGCTATCTATCAGCATCGCCCCTCTCCCTGCCGCGAATTCGCTCAGTCCGGCGAAGGCGGCGAGCTAAACGACGCCTGCAACCGGGCCCGCGCCCGCTACGGCCTGCCGCCGCTCATCCCTCTTTACAAAGATATACTTAGCCTGACAACGGCAGAGGCTGCTACCCAGGAGGGATTTGCGGTACAATCGCCGGCTAGTTAACACCTGCAATACTCAAGGAGAGTGCATGTCTATCACGGCGAAGACCGTCTACCGTGACACGGGAAATTTTTTTCGTAATCAGTTTGTCACCATTTTACTGATTGCGTTGTTATGCGCGTTCATTACGGTAGTCCTTGGCCACGCTTTTTCACCCAGTGAAGAGCAGCTCTCGATTCTGAGCGAAGGGGATAATCTGGCGGGGAGCGTCGGGCTGTTTGAGCTGGTACAAAACATGACGCCAGAGCAACAGCAGATCCTGCTGCGCGCCTCGGCCGCATCGACCTTCTCCGGTCTGGTGGGTAATGCCATTCTTGCCGGCGGCGTGCTGCTGCTGATTCAACTGGTCTCCGCCGGACAGCGGGTCAGCGCGCTGCGTGCTATCGGGGCTTCTGCGCCGGTACTGCCGAAGCTGCTGCTGCTGATCCTGTTCACCACCTTTGTGGTGCAGATGGGGATCATGCTGGTGCTGGTGCCGGGCGTACTGCTGGCTATCGTGCTGGCTTTCGCCCCTGTCATGCTGGTGCAGGATAAGCTGGGGATTTTTAGCGCTATGCGCAGCAGTATGCGTCTGGCGTGGGCCAATATGCGTCTGGTCGCCCCGGCGGTGATAGGCTGGCTGCTGGCGAAAACACTGCTGCTGCTGTTTGCATCCAGCTTCGCGGTACTGACGCCGAACGTCGGCGCGGTGGTTATCAATACGATCAGCAATCTGATATCTGCGCTGTTGCTGATCTATTTGTTCCGCCTGTATATGCTTATCCGCAACTAAATTAACCTGGGCCGGGATTCTCCGGCCCTATCTGAACGACGGGTCCGATGTATGAAGCAGTTTCTGGATTTTTTACCGCTGGTAGTCTTTTTCGCCTTCTACAAGCTCTACGATATTTATGCCGCAACCACCGCGCTGATTATCGCCACCGCTATCGTGCTGATCTATACCTGGGTACGCTATCGTAAAGTCGAAAAGATGGCGCTGATTACCTTTGTGCTGGTTGCCGTATTTGGCGGCCTGACCATTTTCTTCCATAACGATGAGTTTATAAAATGGAAGGTCACGGTGATCTACGCTCTGTTCGCCGGCGCCTTGCTGTTCAGCCAATGGGTGATGAAAAAACCATTGATTCAACGCATGCTCGGAAAAGAGCTGACCCTGCCACAGCAGGTCTGGTCACGTCTGAACCTTGCCTGGGCGCTGTTTTTTATTCTCTGCGGTCTGGCCAATATCTACATCGCATTCTGGTTGCCACAGAATATCTGGGTCAACTTCAAGGTCTTCGGCCTGACGGCGCTGACGCTGGTCTTCACCCTGTTGAGCGGCGTATACATCTATCGCCATATGCCGCAGGACGATAACCACTAATTGCGAAGCCGGGGGTAGCGCTTCTGCCCCCGCCCTTCTTGCGTTGCCTGTTCCCCTCTCATCGCCTGCTTCTCGTTTTCGGCGTTGGCCGCGCTTTCTCTTGAGAATCGCCTGTCTGCCTCTTCGCCGATACAGCACATCTGCTGAGCGGCCTACGCACCTCTCAGGCCGTTTATTGGCGGGCTACCGGTATCAGCGCCTGTTCGTTAAGCAAATTTATCGCGAAAACGCGCGCGCTTCGCTCTGTCACAATCCCGGCGCGCCAGTAGCGCCAGCGTTATCCTCTGCTTCTGAATCCCCACATCCGCAGCCGCGGGCGTATTCCCCTGTTTTCACCCCGCCGTTTTCATAGTAGCATCGCGCTGATCCTCTTTGACCAGCACAGAGTACAGAATGACAACATCAGATCTCACCCCAAAGGGTGAAATGGTTTTACGCACCCTGGCAATGCCAGCGGACACCAACGCCAATGGCGATATTTTTGGCGGCTGGTTGATGTCGCAGATGGATATCGGCGGCGCGATTATGGCCAAAGAGATTGCGCAAGGCCGTGTGGTAACCGTGCGCGTTGACGGCATGACCTTTCTACGGCCGGTCGCCGTGGGTGACGTGGTGTGCTGCTACGCGCGCTGCGTGAAACGCGGTAACACCTCGATCACCATCAACATCGAAGTCTGGGTGAAAAAAGTGTCGTCTGAGCCGATTGGCCAACGTTACAAAGCCACGGAAGCGCTGTTTATCTACGTGGCGGTCGACAATCAGGGTAAGCCGCGCGCGATACCCGGCGAGTAACAAAGCGCCCGGCGTGCCGGGCCATTTTTACAGGAATCCGAGCAGCGAGAAGAAGACATAGCCGAGGACAATCATGACAACTGGCAGGATGTACAGTGGAAAGTACTGCACCAGAATCGTATGACGAGGCACCACGATACGCTCCGCAATTTGCTCGCGCGTGAGCCCTTCCGCTCCTTTCGCCTGCTCAAGAATCAGCTGATCTTCCACCCCTTCACGCAGGAACTTCGCCTGGCGGCTCATGCGCGCGCCTGACGCCTGCAGCGCCATGCCGACAAACACCAGAATATAGATAATCCAGAAGCCAATATTCAGGCTGTGTTTAAAATCCGGCAGCGGCGAGTTGTACCAGAAAAAGTTAAGGAATGGCGTATTAAAACGCATCATTTCAATCATGACGTGCGCAAAATCCATCAGTACCGCATCAATGCCCGGTTTTTTTTCACTGTGTTCGTACATAAACTTCAGTACCGAAATCAGCGTTGAAATCACCGCGGGGATAAAAATCACCCACCCTAAAATACGTTTAAGCACTGCAATGCGTCCAGCTTGTTGATACGTCATGGATTCCCCTTGTTAAAGACGCTTTCATCACCGTCTAAGTCTACCCTCAGCGGCGAATTTCGCCCAATAATGCGCGGTATGATATACCATGAGGACAAATTCGTTATCTACTTGCGCTACAGGAGAAGGACTTATGTCAGCCAGGCGACAAATTCATGCCGCTATTTTCGATATGGATGGATTACTGATTGATTCCGAGCCGCTATGGGATCAGGCGGAGCTGGAGGTCATTGAAAGCCTCGGAGTCGATATCAGCCGCCGCGATGAGCTGCCCGATATGCTGGGATTGCGCATCGATTTGGTGGTGGACCTGTGGTTTGCCCAGCAGCCGTGGCAAGGCCCGGCTCGTGACGAAGTCACCGCCCGCATTATCAGCCGCGCGATTGAGCTGGTTGAAGCCTCCCGCCCTCTGTTACCCGGCGTACGCGAAGCCGTTGCCCTGTGTAAAGCGCAGGGGCTGAAGGTTGGCCTGGCGTCGGCCTCGCCGCTGCGGATGCTGGAAAAGGTCCTCACCATGTTTGAGCTGCGCGAACAATTTGACGCCCTCTCCTCTGCCGAATCGCTGCCGTACAGCAAACCCCATCCTCAGGTCTATCTCAACTGCGCCGCCAGCCTGGGCGTGGACCCGATGGCCTGCGTCGCGCTGGAAGATTCGGTCAACGGTATGATCGCCAGTAAGGCCGCCCGCATGCGCTCTGTCGTCGTTCCGGCTGAGGAAAATCACCACGATCCGCGTTTTGTACTGGCAGACGTTAAGCTCACGACGCTGGAATCCCTCACCGCCAGCAAACTTTGCGGCCCGCTTTCCGGCCAGTGATCGGCGCGGCGCGGTTGCCCGATTATAAAAAATAAAACAACGTTTTATTTTTATTGTTTTTTCCGTTCTGCCCCCCTATGCTTGAAAAAACGGCGTGGTTACGCGCATAAATCAGCATACAGAGGTGCATAGGGTACTTAACGCCTTCGACCTGACGGGTAAGGTCGCCATCGTGACGGGATGTGACACCGGTCTGGGCCAGGGAATGACGCAGGCCCTTGCCCAGGCCGGCTGCGATATCGTCGGCGTCAATCGTAAGATCCCACATCAAACGGCCGAACAGGTGCTGGCGCTGGGGCGTTCCGGATGATTTACAGGGACCGGTGGTATTCCTGGCGTCGCAGGCCGCGGATTACGTCAATGGCTATACTCTGGCGGTTGATGGCGGCTGGCTGGCACGTTGATAATTTTGTGACAAAGAGTTACACCGTCACCTCTTTCGCGCACTGTATAAAAACCCTATACTGTATGAATTGACAGTTTAGGGTTTTTATCATGACGGCGGAAGGCCATCTCCTCTTTTCTATCGCCTGTGCGGTATTTGCGAAAAATGCGGAATTAACCCCCGTACTGGCACAGGGTGACTGGTGGCATATTGTTCCCTCAGCGGTACTGACCTGCCTGCTGCCGGATATCGATCATCCCAGGTCATTTCTCGGGCAGCGGCTAAGCTGGATATCGAAGCCCGTCGCCCGCGCCTTTGGTCACCGCGGGTTCACCCATAGTCTGCTGGCGGTTTTTGGCGCTATCACGCTGTTTTATTTGAAAGTGCCGGAAAGCTGGTTCGTGCCCGCTGACGCCGTGCAGGGGCTGGTGCTTGGCTATCTCAGCCATATTCTTGCCGATATGCTCACCCCGGCGGGCGTGCCGCTGCTGTGGCCCTGCCGCTGGCGCTTCCGCCTGCCGATCCTCGCGCCGCGTAAAGGTAACCAGCTGGAGCGAGCGCTCTGTATGGCGCTGTTCGTTTACGCCGTCTGGATGCCGCAAACTTTCGCTGAAAACAGCGCGGTGCGCTGGTCTTCGGGGATGATTAATTCACTGCAGATAACCTTTAATCGTTTTATTAGTCACCAGACCGGACGATAAACAGACGAAACAGTCAAAATAGTTATAACCCATTCCATTTGAATATAAGTAATGAATTCCTCTTCTGCTAACCTTGCGCCATTAGAGCTGGTAACAGACCGGCCAGATAAAAACCTATCAGGAGAACGGGGATGAATTTTCCATTAATAGCGAACGTTATCGTGTTCGCGGTTTTGCTGTTTGCGCTGGGGCAAACCCGCCACAAACAGTGGAGCCTTGCCAAAAAAGTACTGCTCGGCCTCGTCATTGGCGTGGTGTTCGGCCTGGCGCTGCAGTTGATTTACGGCTCCGACAGCCCGGTGCTGAAAGACTCCATTCAATGGTTCAATATCGTCGGCAATGGCTATGTCCAGCTGCTGCAGATGATCGTCATGCCGCTGGTTTTCGCATCTATTCTCAGCGCCGTCGCCCGTCTGCATAATGCCTCGCAGCTGGGGAAAATCAGTTTCCTGAGCATCGGTACCCTGCTGTTTACCACGCTGATTGCGGCGCTGGTCGGCGTGCTGGTGACCAACCTGTTTGGTCTGACCGCCGAAGGGCTGGTGCAGGGCAGCGCGGAAACCGCGCGTCTGAATGCGATTCAGAGCAACTATGTCGGTAAAGTCGCCGATCTCAGCGTACCGCAGCTGATTCTCTCTTTTGTACCGAAGAATCCGTTTGCCGACCTGACCGGCGCGAACCCGACCTCGATCATCAGCATCGTTATCTTCTCCGCCTTCCTCGGCGTCGCGGCGCTGAAGCTGCTGAAAGATGACGTTGAGAAGGGCCAACGCGTCCTGACTGCCATCGATACCCTGCAAAGCTGGGTGATGAAGCTGGTGCGTCTGGTCATGCAGTTAACGCCATACGGCGTGCTGGCGCTGATGACCAAAGTGGTGGCCGGTTCCAATCTGCAGGACATCATCAAGCTCGGCAGCTTCGTGGTTGCCTCCTACATTGGCCTCGGCATTATGTTTGTGGTTCACGGTCTGCTGCTGGCGATTAACGGCGTGAGCCCGCTGAAATACTTCCGCAAGGTGTGGCCGGTCCTGACGTTCGCCTTCACCAGTCGCTCCAGCGCCGCGTCGATTCCGCTGAATGTCGAAGCGCAAACCCGTCGTCTGGGCGTACCGGAATCAATTGCCAGCTTCTCCGCCTCCTTTGGCGCCACCATCGGTCAGAACGGTTGTGCGGGTCTCTACCCGGCGATGCTGGCCGTGATGGTGGCACCGACTGTCGGCATCAACCCGTTTGATCCGCTGTGGATAGCCACGCTGGTCGGCATCGTCACCGTCAGCTCCGCAGGGGTTGCAGGTGTCGGCGGCGGCGCAACGTTCGCGGCGCTGATCGTCCTGCCGGCCATGGGCCTGCCGGTGACCCTGGTGGCCCTGCTTATTTCCGTCGAACCGCTGATCGACATGGGTCGTACGGCATTGAACGTCAGCGGTTCAATGACCGCCGGTACCCTGACCAGCCAATGGCTGCGCCAGACCGATAAAACGATTCTCGACAGCGAAGACGACGCCGAACTGGCGCATCGCTAATCGCCCTCCCGGCAAGGTATCGCCGACGCCGTGGCCAGACTGACGACAGCGTAACCTCAGGCTGGCAGGCATAAAAAAACCGCAGAGCACACCGCTCTGCGGTTTTTTATTTTTAAGCCATATTCAGGAGGCGATTTCGCCTTCCTGTCGCGTTTGTATGGCCCAGCGCTGCGCCGACTCCGGTACGCTAAACGCTGGCGAACGGCGGAAATGCTCTCCCATCAGCACAAAGGCAACATACTTGCCGCGCAACAGCCACACATCGCGAAAACCGTCCATTTTGACGGCGTGTTCCGGCGGGGCGGGTTCCACCCGAGGCACGTAGCTAATGACAGGGCGATTTTGTTGGCGAAGTGTTTTCATAACCGATAGATTCACTAAACAAAGCGGGAGACAGAAGGGTTATCATAGCCGATTGCATCCCCTTTCGTCGCCCCTTACGTGTCTCTTCGCATACGGATGTGAAGTCTGGCAGGAACCGGTAAAATAGCGGGGAAGATGAGGTCTTCCCCTGCGCTTTGATATCAAACGTCGCGGTAGGTGCCTAAACGGTACCCGCGCTCGGCCACCGCGTACTTCAGTGATGCCGAGGTCAGGACATCCAGCTCCGCCAGTCGCGGGTAGCAATAGGCGCTGCCCATGAGGGTGTTATCCACAAACGCCGGGTGGCACATCACCTCCAGCGATGATTCTCCCCGCTGGATAGAGGCGTCCAGGGTGTGTAAAAACAGCGCCTCCGAGATGGCCTCGCCGTAGAACTCGCTGGTAAAACCGTCGCTGCTGCGCGCGGTATCCTGCGCCAGTTTGTCACGTTGAGCGAGCTGACGATCAATACGCAGCGCCACCCCCTTCTCGCGGGCAAATGCGGCGACAATGGGATAAATCCCGGCGATCATATGCACGTGGTGATGGCTGTCGATATGCGTCGGTTCGCAGCCAAACAGTGCAATAAACCGGCGATACTGACACTCCAGCTCATGGGCGATTTCATCCAGCGGCAGGTTATCTTCTTCCGCCATTTGCCAGATCCACTTCCCCAGTCGCCCGTCGCGGGTCAGACCCGGCATCGCCGATAAAGGCTCGCCCAGGGTCAGGACAAAATGCATCCCGACCCCCAGCTCCGGCACACTGCGGCTCAGTTGGGCCGCATGAGTAATCGCCGCCCCGTTAACCAGCGCCGTTGTCGAGGTGACCAGGCCATTTTTACAGGCTTCAATAATGCCGTAGTTCTGGCCTTTACTCAGGCCAAAATCGTCGGCATTAACGATTAACACGCGTTCCATCAGCCCTCCCGTTACTGTTTCAGTTGCTCAATTGTCGCGGCAAAGTTTGGCAGCCACTTTTCGTGCGCGAGGATCATTTCACGCGCTAGCTGCTCGGCATCGCGGTCAGAGTGAATCAACGGGCTCAAATTAAGCGCCAGCAGTACGTCGTTCAGCTCGCCGCTGATCGCGGCCTGGCTGGCCGCCACTTCAAAGCCTTTGATGGTATAAATCAGCCCCAGCACCTTCTCATCGAAATGGGTGATGCGCGGCGTCGGCGTCGCCCCTTCACTGCCGAGCGTGCAGGTCATCTCCACCGCCCAGTCCACCGGAATATTATCAATGTGGCCATGATGCGGGATGTTTACGTAGTGCTCGGCCTGCTTGTCATTGTAGATAGCATTGATCACTTCACAGGCCGCATCGGAGTAATAGGCGCCGCCGCGCTGCTCCAGCTCTTTTGGTTTCACCTTCAGATCCGGGTTTTTATACAGCTCGAACAGCTGTTTTTCGACCTTCTGCACCACCTGGGCGCGCGCGCCGCCTTTGTAATACTCACCCATTTCGATGGCCAGCATCTCTTTAGGTTTAAAGTAGTAGAGCAGATAGGAGCACGGAATCAGGCGCAGCGAGCGGATCAGCCCTTCGCTGAACGGTAAATCGAAGATATTTTTCACCGAGTTGGCACTCAGGGTACCGGAAGCAACGCCATCGAGCAGTTCATCGAAGCGCGATTCGCCATTCACCAGCACATCGCGAACGAACACCAGGTGATTGAGACCAAACAGGTCGATATGCAGTTCATCTTCCGGGCTCAACTGCAGCACATCGGTGATAAACATTTTCATGCCGATCGGAATATTGCACACGCCGATAAAGCGCTTAAAGTTGGTGTGGCGATACACCGCCTCGGTGACCATCCCCGCCGGGTTGGTAAAGTTGATGATCCAGGCATCCGGGCAGACCTCCTGTACATCCTTCACGATATCAAAAATCACCGGAATGGTACGCAGACCTTTAAACAGGCCACCGGCACCGTTAGTCTCCTGCCCGAGGTAGCCGTGGCTGAGCGGAATGCGCTCATCTTTTTCACGCGCCTTCAGCTGGCCAACCCGCAGTTGCGTGGTGACGAAATGCGCCCCTTCCAGCGCGGCGCGACGATCCAGCGTTTTGTAAACCTGCATCGGAACGCCCGCTTTTTCCACCATACGCTGGCACAGCGCATGGATAATATCGAGTTTCTCCCGTCCTTCTTCGACATCAACCAGCCATAATTCCGTTACTGGCAGTTCGTGATAGCGTTTGATAAACCCTTCCAGTAACTCCGGGGTATAACTGCTGCCGCCGCCGATAGTGACAATTTTTAGTTTCTGGCTCATTATATTCTCCCTTGTGGCACTACGAATTGACCGTAGTCCGCCCTCCGCATAGAAACGGAAAGTTAAATTGAATATGTCCTGACGCGGAATAACCCGCTCCGGTTAATTAATGCTGGTCAGCTGTTTTCGGTAATTGCTTGGCGTAAATGAGGTCAGCTTCTTGAATGTTTTAATAAACAGACTTGGGCTACTGTACCCCGACTCGTAAGCAATATCGGTTACCGAGTAGTTGGTGATTTCCAGCTGCTTCTTGGCGAAATTGATGCGAATATCATTAATAATCTGCATCGGCGTTTTACCATAATAGCGTTGGGTTGCCCGGGTTAAATATTCCTGTGTTTTCCCGGAGAGAGCGACCATATTTTCCAGCGCGCCTTCGCCAAATTTCAGCTTATCGTGCATATCTTCGACGGTATTTTTCAGCCATTGCGGAATGACATCCTGCGCTGGCTCCTCGCGATAATGCCGTAAACGGTTAATGGTATAAAACGAGACCAGTTCAATAAATTCGTCAAACTCAGTTTCGCGAAAGTTCAGCGAAGCGATAACCGACTCGATGTAGCTGAGAAAGGTGCTTTTTACCGCGTAGACCTGCGAAGCAACCAGACCAAACGGCAGCAGCGGCAGATAGTGTTTCTCAAAGAAACTTTTGCTGATGCCGACGTTAAGAATGCGAGTCGCGCCAAAAGCATAAAAACTCTGGTGGTGCGACCCCATCGGGATAAAGACGAAATCCCCGCGCTCCAGCAGTACCCGCTTGCCATTGATTTCCTGATAATAGCGCCCGGTTAAAACGATGGTGTACTCGTAATAATCATGCTGGTGAAGCCCGCTTACGCTTTCCGTTTTGTTGTAGATAACCACATGAAAATTTTTCCCGTTGAAAAGCTGCTGTTCCCGCGCGGTACTGATTTCAGTGGTGATCATCTTTGGCTGCCTCATCGTGTAGATGGCCTATTGTACCTTCTCATGCAGCTCAATCAATTCGGCGACCAGCTCACGCGCCAGCATGGAGGTCATCAAATGATCCTGCGCATGAACCAGTACCAGACTGACCTTCATTTTGCCTTCGCCTTCATCGCTTTCAATGAGCTGCGTCTGCACGCGATGCGCTTCACTCAGCGCCATTCGCGACTGTTCCATCATATTTTTGGCGGCGGCGAAATCCCCTTGCTTGGCCTGCTTAAGTGCAGCATAGGCCAGGCTACGGGCCTGTCCGGAGTTGATAATCAGCCCCATCACCACCTCTTCGAGATCGTTCTCAGGTACGTCAACCGCTTCGATATTATCCAGATCAAACATACTATTTCCTCATTTCTCAGGCGGTACGGGAAAGCTCCCGTACCGCTCGACATCAGAATTTCAGCGCGTTAGCGATATCTTCTTCGCTTTCCTGCTCTTCAATAACCGCCTGTGCCTTGTTGGAGACCGCGACGAACGGCAGGTAAACCAGCACCGACACCCCGAGGTTGAACAGCGCCACGCAAAGTGCGGCGATACTCCCGTTACTGTTGAAGAACGCCCCGAGGCCGGTAGGCATGGTCCACGGCGCCAGGTTAGTCACCGGCGGGATAATCCCCATCGAGTAGGCAACAAGCGTAATCGCGGCCAGAATCGGCTGAATCAGGACAAACGGGATGAACATTACCGGGTTCATGATAATCGGCAGACCAAACAGAATCGGCTCGTTAATCTGGAAGATGCCTGACGGCAGAGCCAGTTTCGCCACCTGACGGTGATCTGCGCGGCGTGAGCCGATGAAGATAGCGATAATCAGACCGAGCGTGGCCCCGGAGCCCCCCAGCAGGATGTAAGAGTCCAGCATCGGCTTGGCCCAGAAGTGGAACTCTTTGCCCGCAGCGATGGCCGCCTCAACGGAACCGTACTGGTTGTACAGCGCGATGTTTTCCAGCGCCCACGGGGTCATGATGCCGTTGTCCAGCGCGGTCAGCGCCAGAGACCCGTGTACGCCGAAGAACCACAGCAGGGAGTTAAAGATAACGTAGGCCCAGCCCACCACGCTGCCCATCGACGCCAGCGGTCTGGAGATGGAGTCCATGATGATCTGGTGGAAGTTGCTGCCATGGTTGGCCAGCAGCCAGGAGATAATGCCGAACACGGAGAGGATCAGGAAGCCCGGAATCAGCGCCGAGAATGAGCGTGATACCGAGGCCGGAACGCTGTCCGGCAAGGTAATAACCCAGTTGCGGCGGATAACAAAGGTGAACATTTCCGCCACCAGCAGGCCAATGATCATGCCCGAGATAATGTTTGCCCCACCCAGCCAGTTCGCGCCGACCGCATAGGCCTCGCCCACGCTGTACGGCGTGACGGTCATAAAGGCGGCGACCGATAGCAGCCCTGCGGCCAACGGATCGACTTTACGCTCTTCAGCCAGCGCCATACCGATAAAGAACGGCGCCATCAACGACATAATCCCTAACGTCCCGTTATAAACGTTGCCGCCGATGGCCTTAAAGCCATTTAACGTTTCAATGGTGGAAGCATCCAGGCGAATCCCCATTGAATAGAAGAAAGAACCCTCACCAAAACTCAGAAAAACGTTGTTGATTAATACGAACATAGCCCCGGCGAGGGTCAACGGCATTAATTTAATAAAGCCGTTTTTAATCGCATTAATGTGCGGTTGCTTTCCTATTTTCACTGCGAAAGGAAGGAGTACCTTTTCAAGCGAATCAATCACTTTACTCATAGCAAATACCCTTAAAAGCCGTAATCGAATCATTACGGCATAGATGTATGAAATTACTCTTTGACGGGAAAATAAACTCTCACCTTGCGCTATTCCGGCAAATAAGATAGTGCCTTAGCGCACTATTGATTCAGCGAAAACCAAAAAGATATTGAGTTTTAAAATTAAATTAATGTGCAGCAGCTTTCTTAATGGCCGCAACGGCCGCTTTCAGTACACCTAAACCATCGACTTTGCCATACAGTACAGAGTCGATAACTTCCACCGGCTTATTTGGTAACAGCCGCTGAATTTCAGGAAGCATATACGCGATTTGTGGGCCTAATAATACGACATCGGCTTCAGGGCCCTTTTCTCCAGCAAGTGTCTCAGGATAAGCCTCGATGATGACCGGCACTTCATATTTTTCCGCCTGCGCACGCATTTTAGAGACCAGCAGTGAAGTTGACATTCCAGCCGAGCAAAACAAATAGATGTGTTTCTTTTCCATGAGCGCTTCCTCAATGTGTAAAACCTGGCGGCCTCAGTATCATTTTCTGTCTGAAGGCCGGATAAGACAGGTCATCATTCAATTAGTATTGTTTATGCATTGAGTATACGGCATCGTTCGGAGCCTGGATAATTCCTGGTTAATCAAAATTGTCTCTCATTGACCTCGCGTTTTGACTACCTTCACATTTCCCCCAAATAATTCGCGCAATTAAATAAGCATTAGCGGTCATAAAAAAACCCGACCAGTGGTCGGGCTTTCGTAGATCCCAGCATGTTGCACTACTTGCTGTTACGCGGGTCGGTATCGTACTCCGCACAGGTCTGGTAGCCGGAGTTCATCACGCGGCCGGTATCGTCGAGGGCAACAAAGTAAGTTTCAATTTTACCATCCCGTTGACCGAGGATATAGGTCTGACAGGTTCCGCGGGCATGGATCATGGTAACCTCAGAAGACGGTTTACCCGCAATCTGTAAGACCTGCGAGCGGGTCATACCTTTTTTGACATCTTTGACGACCGGTTGCGTGAACTGATCGGCGGTACGATCGTAAGCCGTACAACCTGCCAGCATGGTCAAAACGGCTGCTGCGCCCAGAAATCCAGTTAAATTGTTGTTCATATTCCGTCCTCTTTTATTCTGCGTGTTAATAAGCCTGGAATAAATAGCGTTATTTTTCAAGCCGAAGGTACAAAAGGGGCAAATTTAAGCTCTTTCTAATAAAAAAAACCTATGTCGTTGATTGCTTTCTTTTACGCCACTCAATTCTGCGATCCTTGTCGTTTTCCCGGCAAAGAGGTAGCTTTAACCCCTACTGGCAGCCAAACAGATTCACTTTCCGGAGGGCGCGATGACGCTACAACAAGAAATTATTCAGGCGCTGGGCGCAAAGCCCCAGATCGATGCTGAGGGTGAAATTCGCCGCAGCGTGGACTTTTTGAAGTCGTACTTGCAGACCTACCCTTTTATTAAGTCACTGGTTCTGGGAATCAGCGGCGGCCAGGATTCAACCCTGACAGGCAAACTTTGTCAGCAGGCCATCACTGAACTGCGGGCCGAAACCGGCGATGAAAAGCTGCAGTTTATTGCCGTACGCCTGCCTTATGGCGTCCAGGCGGATGAGCAGGATTGCCAGGATGCGATCGCCTTCATCCAGCCGGATCGGGTGCTGACGGTAAATATTAAAGGCGCCGTCCTGGCCAGCGAGCAGGCCTTGCGGGAGGCCGGTATTGAGCTTAGCGACTTTGTTCGCGGCAATGAGAAAGCTCGCGAACGCATGAAAGCGCAGTACAGCATTGCCGGGATGACCCACGGTGTGGTGGTAGGCACTGACCATGCGGCTGAGGCAATTACCGGCTTCTTTACCAAGTACGGAGACGGCGGCACGGATATCAACCCTATCTTCCGCCTCAATAAGCGCCAGGGCAAGCAGCTGCTGGCGCTGCTGGGCTGCCCGGAGCATCTGTATAAGAAGCTGCCGACCGCCGACCTGGAAGACGACCGCCCCTCCCTGCCGGATGAAGTTGCGCTGGGGGTGACCTACGACAATATCGATGACTATCTGGAAGGCAAAACGCTGGATGCGGGCATCGCCAGAATTATTGAAGGCTGGTATCTGAAAACCGAGCATAAGCGCCGGACGCCGATCACCGTTTTCGATGACTTCTGGAAAAAATAACGCGCGCCCTGCATTTCGCTGACCCCGGCCACCGCCGGGGTTATTTTTTGTACTTTTCGCTGCCTGAACGCCCTGCTATACTGGACAAATAACCAGCATCAGGAGCCCATGTAGTGAGAAGGCAATCTGCCCCGCGTCTGGAATTCGAGGCGGCGGCTATCTATGAATATCCCGAACATCTGCGTCCATGGGTGGAGGCGCTGCCTACTCTGCCGGGCGTTTATCTGTTTCACGGTGAGAGCGAGACGCTCCCGCTGTATATCGGTAAGAGCGTGAATCTCCGCAGTCGGGTGCTGTCGCACCTGCGTACGCCCGAAGAGGCGGCCATGCTGCGCCAGGCGCGAAGCATCAGCTGGCAGCGTACCGCGGGAGAGCTGGGTGCGCTGCTGCTGGAGGCGCAGCTGATTAAAGAACGCCAGCCGCTGTTTAATAAGCGCCTGCGGCGTAATAAGCAGCTCTGCTCGTTGCGGCTGGAAGGGGCTCGCCCGCAGGTGGTGTACGCCCGCGAGGTTGATTTCTCCCACCAGAATCATCTGTACGGCCTGTTCGCCAACCGGCGGGCAGCGCTGCAGGCGCTGCAAACCCTCGCAGACGAACAGCATCTTTGTTACGGGCTGCTGGGACTGGAGACGCTCACTGCGGGCCGCGCCTGTTTCCGGCACGCGCTGGGACGCTGCGCCGGCGCCTGCTGCGGCCAGGAAACTCTTGCCGCGCATCATGAAAGACTTCGCGCCCGGATGGCGCAGATGCAGCTGGTGTGCTGGCCGTGGCCTGGGGCCATCGCGCTGGAAGAGCAAGGTCCAGACCTCACCCACTATCACGTCATTCATAACTGGCTGTGGCTGGGAGCGGTCGAGACGCTGGAGCAGGCAGAGTCCTTAACGCGCCAGTCGGCCAGTTTCGATCATGACGGCTACAAAATTCTCTGTAAACCGCTGCTGAGTGGCCGCTTTACGCTGCATCCGCTCTCCCCCCGTTAGGGCAAAAAAAACCGCCGGTCCTGCCCAATGCCTGACGGCGTATGTTGGGCAAGACCGGCGGTCTTCATTCAAAGCGCTGAGTTATTCAGCTGATGCGGGCATTTTACCTTCTGCCGCGTTGCGTTCTGTCAGATGCTTCTCAAAATTCGCATTGAACTGTTTTTTCTGTTCCGGCGTCAGAATGTTGTAAATCTTGTTCTGGGTTTCCATACGGGAAAGCGCCATCGCTTTGTGCTGCGCCTCCATTTTATCGATCTGCGCTTCCGCTTTCGCTTTATCGAAGGTGTCGCTGGCGATAAGCTCATGCATCGCGCGGCGTTCATCCAGCGACGGGCGTTTCATATTTTCACGCTGGTCCTTCATGATGTCGCGAATCTGCTGTTTTTGCGCATCGGTCAGATTCAGCCCTTTAAACATCATTTCATGCTGGCCGCCATGCATACCCTTATGGTGCATCATCGGTTTGCTATCGGTCTGAACGGCGGTGGTATCGGCAGCGTGAGCCAGGTTAGCCGCACCCAGAGCCAGTGTAGAGGCAACAAACAGAGCAGTCATCTTCTTCATATCTGGTCCTTACTTTAAGTTATTTTTACGGCGTGTTGCCGTGTTGACGAGATAAACTTTACGACGTTTATCGTCAATTAGTCAGAGCAAGAGTAAAACAATGAAAGTGTAAAAAACATTTTCTCACCAATTGTGGAGAAAATAAGGAAATTAAGGAGGGAATTGCAACAGAAAATAAATAACTTACTGTTTTTAGATGGTTTTTATGGATTATAAAGCAGCAAAGATTAAAAACAAAGCATTTATCCAGGAATAATCCGCAATCAGACTCCAGCGCACGAAAAAATAAGATTGCGCGAAAAAGTCACCATCCGAAATTAAACAGCCGCCCGAATGAGCGGCAAAATATTCGGCCCGCGGCTACGGTAAACGCTCCAGCATCAACCCGGCCCGCAGCCCCCGCGCCACGGACGGATTAGGGAACAGAACAAACTCCTGCGCTTTTTCTACCACATAGCGAATATCGCCATCTTCGGCAAGCAGGGTTCCGCCTGGAAAGGCGGTAAAATTGAGCGTCCGATCCGACATAAACAGATGAAATTTATCACTATGGCGGGTAATTTGCTGCACCACCCGATAGCGCAGCGGCGCCGGCTCGGCGTCAACAACCGTCATGTCGCCCACCAGCAAACGCATTAGCGCCCGTTGGGTGACGCTAAATTGCGCCAGATCGTTAGCGCCAAACGGTAACGCCTTCCCGAGTTCCAGGGTACAGGAGAGCGCGGCAAAGCGTTCACAGCTGAAATGGGTGAATGTCCCCGCCGGCTGCTGATGGAAGACCAGCGCCTCCAGCCCGGCGCCGCCCAGCCAACGCAAAAAATCCTCATCCCACGGAGCTTCACGCGCCGGCAGCACGCCAAAGCGCGTATGCAGCGACCCGCGAATCGCGGTATGTAAATCAAGGTGCCAGCGGCCGCCCGTTCCGCCAGCATAAAACCGCGTCAACACCTGCTCCAGCTGACGCGCTCTGGCCGTTTCGTCGCTGACGGGAAAACCCTGCCAGCGCCCGCCAAACATCCGGTTCATGTCGCAGTCCAGGTAGCGCTTATTTTGCCGCAGCGCGGGCGGATTGCCGAAGATAACCAGCAGCCGCCAGTGCAGCGGCAGCTCACCGCTAAACAGCTGCTGTAGCAGCTGATGGGTCATCTCCACCGGCGCGGTTTCATTGCCGTGGATACCCGCGGACAGAACCAGCGACCGCTCGCAGCGCGCATGCGGCGTCAGTTGCAACACCCCGCAATCCAGCCAGTGCCAGCGAAAATGCGCCGTTTCGCCATGAAAATGGTGGGGCAAACGCCCCGCCAGAGTTAATGCCAGAAAGTCGTCCACGACGCCTCCTTGAAACGAAAACGAAGTCACAGCGCCTGCTGAAACGAAAACGAAGTCACAGCGCCTGCTGAAACGGATAAACGGAACCCAGTTGCAGGATTTGCGTCAGCCGATCGAGCGCCTCGCGACCTTCGACAAGCAGCTGTGGATCCGCCAGATCTGCCTGGGTGAGACGATCGCGATAGTAGCGATCGACCCAGTCATTGAGGGTCACAAACAGCGCCTCGTTCATCAATACCGCCGGATTCACCGCCCGCAGTTCCTCCTCCGTCAACACCACTCGCAGGCGCAAACAGGCCGGCCCCCCGCCGTTGGCCATACTTTCGCGCAGATCGTAAACCTGCAGTTCATCAATCGGGTTGTCAGCGTCCAGCAGCGTGTTCAGGTAACGCCAGACCCCAGCATGTTCCTGCGCCTCCTGGGGAAGAATCAGCCGCATCGTGCCATCGGGTTTACTCAATAGCTGACTGTTGAACAGATAGGTCGCTACCGCCTCTTCTACCGTCACCGCGCGGGTCGGTACAATAACGGGCGTAAACCCGGCCACCTGCCCGGCAAGCTCGCGCATCAGCTGCGGCTGAGCGACGAACGCCTGTTCATGGCAAAACAGCACCTGGCGATTACTCACCGCAATCACATCGTTGTGAAATACCCCTTTATCAATCACCGCCGGATTCTGCCGGGCAAAAATAACCTGCCGCGGATTCACCTGATTCAGGCGCGCAACCGCCTGACTGGCTTCCAGCGTCTGTCGTGCCGGGTAGCGCAGCGGGCTTTCGCCCTCGCCGCCCTGCTGGCGACCGTAGACAAAAAGCTGCACGCCCGGCGCGCCATACTCGCCGCCGAGGCGGTTATGGTTCGCCGCCCCTTCATCGCCAAACAACGCCACCTGCGGCAAAGGGGAATGGATGGCAAAGCGCTGCTCATCAGGGAAGATAGCGCGCAGCAACGCTTCGGTCGTTGGCGCTTCACTGGCGCGGTGGAATTTATCGTTAAGATTGGCCACCGTCAGGTGAACCCGGCCATCCAGCGAATCGGCCGAGGGCGAAACCGTCGCCGCGTTGGCCACCCACATTGACGAAGCCGAGCTCACCGCCGACAGCAGATCCGGCGCCTGGCGCGCCGCCTTCTCGATGACCTGCGGGTCGCTGCCGCTGAATCCGAGCTGGCGCAGCAGGGGAACATTCGGCCGTTCCTGTGGCGGGATGACGGCCTGGGGATAGCCCGCGTCCGCCAGCGCCTTCATCTTTTTCAGCCCCTGCTTCGCCGCCAGCTGCGGGTTGGATACCCGATAGCGATGTCGTGTCGACGCCTCATTGCCAAAGGAGAGCCCGGCGTAGTGATGGGTCAGACCGGGAAGTCCGTCAAAATTTACCTCAAAAGCTTTCATCGGGCGGTTCCTCGCAGGATGTCGAGACCGGGACTGAGGGTCGCCGGTAGCGTCAGTTCCGGCGTTTCGAGACTTGCCATCGGCCACGCACAATAATCGGCCGCGTACCATGCCCCCGGACGGTGGTTACCGGAGGCCCCCACGCCGCCAAACGGCGCGGTGCTGGCGGCGCCGGTCAGCGGTTTGTTCCAGTTGACGATTCCGGCCCGCGCTTCCAGCAGCAGGCGGTCGAATTTCTCGCGCTCTGCGGAAATCAGCCCGCAGGAAAGACCAAACCGGGTGGCATTCGCGAGGGCGATGGCCTCGGCAAAATCGTCATAGCGCCAGACGCTGAGCAGCGGACCAAAAACTTCCTCGTCGGCCACTTCCGCCACCGCCGTCAGTTCGATAATTCCCGGCGTCAACAGCGAAGTACCGGCCCGCAACAGCCGCGGCTCCAGCAGCGTTTTTCCGCCCTTCGCAACCTGTCCGAGCCAGGCCTGGAGCACCTTTTGCGCCGCCTGGGCCGAGATAAGCCCGCCAAGGAACGGCTGCGGCGACGCATCCCAGGCGTCGGGCACCAGAGTTTGTGACACTGTCACCAGTCGTTCGAGAAACGCATCGCCTCTCTCGCCGCGCTTCACCAGCAGGCGACGAGCGCAGGTACAGCGCTGTCCGGCGGTAATAAAGGCCGATTGAATGGTCAGATGTACCGCCGCATCGATATCCTGCGGGTCGTCGACAATCAGCGGATTGTTGCCGCCCATCTCCAGCGCCAGAATCTTTTCCGGCTGGCCGGCGAGCTGGCGGTGCAGCTGAAACCCCGTCGCCGAGCTGCCGGTAAACAGCAGCCCGTCAATATCCGGCTGGGCGCTCAGCGCTTCGCCGGTTTCCCGTCCGCCCTGCAGTAAGTTCAGCACCCCCGGCGGCAGTCCCGCCTCGGCCCACAGTTTCACCACCGCCTCGCCGCTGTGCGGCGTCAGTTCGCTGGGCTTAAACACCAGCGTATTCCCCGCCAGCAGCGCCGGCACAATATGCCCGTTAGGCAGATGACCGGGAAAATTGTACGGACCAAACACCGCCAGCACGCCATGCGGGCGATGGCGTAGCGTCGCCGAGCCATCGCCCATGGCCGTTTGCGACTCACCGGTGCGGCTATGGTAGGCTTTCAGGGAAATAGCGATCTTGTTGATCATCGCGCTGATTTCGGTTACCGCTTCCCACTGCGGCTTACCGGTTTCTGCGGCAATGACCGCGGTTAGCTCGGTTTTGTTCGCTTCCAGCAGCGCGGCAAATTTTTCCACGATCGCCTGACGGACGCTGAACGGCTGCCTGGCCCATGTCGGGAAGGCCCGTCTCGCGGCACTGACCGCCAGCGCCACCTGCCCGGCGTCGGCGTCGTTGCCCTGCCAGAGCAGCGCCTGGCTGACCGGGTTGATTTTGCTGCGCGCCGGACCGTGTCCGCTCTGCCACTCACCGTTGATCCATAAACTCATGATTTTTTCTCCTCCGGAATCAGACCAACCAGTCTCACCTGGTCGCCGACATGGCATTTCAGGGCATCCAGTTCGCGCGCGCTTAACAGCAGGCGATCGGTATGCGGATCGGTGTGCACCAGCAGCGCGCGAAATTGCAGATACTGCTCGTTGGCCACCAGGCATACCGGCCATTCCCCCGGCGCGGGCTGCCCTTCCGCCACGGTCACCAGCCGGCTTTTACGAATCGCCCGCACCCGGTCAATGTCGCACTCCAGCGTCGGCCCGCCGTCGAAAATGTCGATATAGTTGCGGTAGCGAAACCCTTCTTTCTCCAGCACCGCGCGCGCCGGCGCCGTTTGCGGATGAACTTCGCCGATCGCCGCGCGCGCCTCATCGGATAAAAAGTCGATATACAGCGGATGCTTCGGCATCAAGGCGGCAATAAAAGCTTTTTGCCCGGTCCCGCACAGGTAGTCGGCACGCGAGAACTCCATGGCGAAAAAGCGTTTGCCGAGGCTTTCCCAGAACGGCGAATAGCCATGTTCATCAATCACGCCGCGCATCTCCGCCACCACTTTTTCATTAAAGTGCTCGCGGAACGCGGCCATAAACAGGAAGCGCGATTTCGACAACAGATAGCCGTTGCCCTCTTTACGCCAGGCCGGATCGAGAAACAGCGTGCACAGCTCGCTGCTGCCGGTGTGATCGTTGCTGAGAAACAGCGTCGGCAGCGCGTTGTAGACATTCAGCTCTTTTGAGGCATGAACCTGTGTCCCCACGCGGTAGTTGTACCAGGGATCGTTCAACCCTACCGCGACTTCGATAGCGCAAATCCCCACCACCGCGCCGCTGCTGGTCTCTTCAAGGACAAAAACATAGCCCTGTTCACTTTTTGGCAGCTCCCCGCGCCAGGTTTTCTGCGAACGTTCAATCCGCGCCGCCAGCGTCTTTTCATCGGCAGGCAGCGATGTCAGGCCGCCGCCGGTTTCACCGGCCAGGGTCACCAGACCGGCCAGATCTTCGGCGGCTACAGGACGAATCACCATCATGATGACGCTCCCGCGAGGAAGTGTTGGCAGGCCCGTTCAAAACGATCCAGCCCGGTTTTCACCTCTTCCTCACTCACAATGAGCGCCGGAGCGAAACGCACCACGTTCGCGCCGGCAATCAGAATCATCAGCCCCTCTTCCGCCGCCTGGGTACTGATGGCTTTCGCCTTTCCGGCCCAGGTATCATTGAGGACGCAGCCGATCAGCAGTCCCAGTCCACGGATCTCCTTGAACAGGCCGTAGCGCGCGTTAATGGCGTTCAGCCGCTCGGTAAACCACTGGTGGCGCTGCTTCACGCCGTTCAGTACCGCCGGCGTATTGACTATTGACAGCACTTCACCGGCCACCGCGCTGGCCAGCGGGTTACCGCCGTAGGTGGTGCCGTGCGTCCCGACGGTCATGACGCTGGCGCAGTCTTGCGTTGCCAGCAGCGCGCCAATCGGGAAACCGCCGCCCAGCGCTTTCGCCGTCGACAGGACATCCGGCGTGACGCCATAGTGCATATAGGCATACAGCTCGCCGGTACGGCCCACCCCGGTCTGGACTTCATCAAAAATCAACAGCGCATGATGGGCGTCGCACAACTCGCGCAGACCACGCAGGAAGGCCGCATCGGCTGGCACCACGCCCCCTTCACCCTGCATCGGCTCAACAATCACCGCGCAGGTGTTGTCATCGATAAGCGCCCGCGCCGATTCGAGATCGTTATAAACCGCATGCTGGATCTGCGGCGGCAGCGGGGCAAAATCCTGAGAGTAGGCCGGCTGGCCGCCCGCAGAAACAGTAAACAAGGTGCGACCGTGGAAGGCATTTTTGAACGCGACGATGCCGCTTTTGTGGCTGCCGAAACGGTCGTGAGCATATTTGCGCGCCAGCTTCAGCGCCGCTTCGTTAGCCTCTGCGCCTGAGTTACAGAAGAAAACGCGGTCGGCAAAAGTCGCGTCGATCAGCTGTTTCGCCAGACGCAGGACCGGCTCATTGGTGTATCCGTTGCCGGTGTGCCAGAACTTTCCGGCTTGTTCCGTCAACGCCCGAATCAGCTGCGGATGAGCGTGTCCCAGGGCATTCACCGCAATGCCGCCGGCAAAATCGATATACTCTTTCCCCTGCTGATCCCACAGGCGTGAACCTTCACCGCGTACCGGAATAAAAGCCGCTGGCGCGTAGACCGGCATCATCCATTCATCAAAATTGTTACGCGTAATTGACTGAGACATATCGACCTCTTCCGGTAAATAAAAAGTATGAATAATGTTAAAAATTGTAGATTGTCACGCTGTAAATGTAGATTGCACACATCGTGCCAGCCAGAGGAAAAAATGCATAAATCGGAGTCAGGCAAGGAATATCAATAAGTTACGATTTCAATTTATGCACATCAAATGCATAAATAGTGAATAAATATCTTACCACTCGGCAACAGCAGTGAATAAATCAGATAGTTTATGCATCAGTAAGATATAATTCTGTATTTGTGATCCTCTACGAAATTTATCGTAGATATTCGCCCTTTTTTAGCGCAGGCTGCGCCGGAATGGTGCACGCGGGTTACGCCAGCACTGCCAATCGGAACAACAGGCGCAATAAAATGCCTTCCGGCAGCCAGCCCGACGAATTTCTGCTACCATCCCTGCACTATTCACCTTGCACAGTGGCAGCGACTATGAAATTTCTCTCTTTTAATATCAACGGCCTGCGTGCCCGACCCCACCAGCTGGCCGCCATCGTCGACAAACATCAGCCTGACGTTATTGGCTTACAGGAAACCAAAGTACACGACGACATGTTTCCGCTCGAAGAGGTGGCAAAACTCGGGTACAACGTGTTCTACCACGGTCAAAAAGGGCACTACGGCGTGGCGCTGCTGACCAAAGAGACGCCGGTCTCAGTGCGCCGCGGTTTCCCGGACGACGGCGAAGAGGCCCAGCGGCGCATCATCATGGCGGAAATTCCGTCCGCATTCGGCAATGTGACGGTGATCAACGGCTATTTCCCGCAGGGCGAAAGCCGCGACCACGCAACTAAGTTCCCGGCAAAAGCGGCGTTTTACCAGAATCTGCAAAACTATCTCGATAGTGAGCTGAACAAAGATAATCCGCTGCTGATCATGGGTGATATGAACATCAGCCCAACCGACCTTGACATCGGCATTGGCGAAGAGAACCGTAAGCGCTGGCTGCGCACCGGTAAGTGCTCATTCCTGCCGGAAGAGCGTGAGTGGATGGCGCGCCTGCTGGACTGGGGCCTGGTTGACACCTGGCGTCAGGCCAATCCCGATAGCCAGGATCGCTTCTCATGGTTTGACTACCGTTCCAAAGGCTTTGACGATAACCGCGGGCTGCGTATCGACCTGCTGCTGGCAAGCTCTCCACTGGCGCAGCGCTGCGTAGAAACCGGTATTGATTACGACATTCGCGGTATGGAAAAACCGTCCGACCATGCGCCGGTCTGGGCCACCTTCAAACCGTAACGCGCTTTCTCCCTCGACTCTCCCGGCCTGACGGCCGCGGAGAGTGCGCTTATCCTGAGCAAAATCAATAAATCCGCGGTAAGACATTGTTGCGGATCGCCATTTATTATACTGTCGCGCACGCCCTGGCGACCGGGGCGCAGGGTTCACGGAACGCGGTAAAAACAGGAGCGCCCCATGCAAAAGAAGCCGTCATAAAGCAGACTCTCAGCTGCTGCTGATTCTCGCCCTGCTCTGCGCCACGGCGGCGATTGTCTCCTTCTCTGGCTTTGCCGACCTGCTGACCCACTTCCGTCAACTGCAGGCGCTGATCCAACACAGCGGCCCGCTCGGCTGGACGCTCTATGTTGCCTTATTTATCGTCGCCACCCTGTGCCTGATTCCGGGCAGTATCCTGGTGATGGTCGGCGGCGTGGTCTTTGGCCCGGTATGGGGCACCCTGCTATCGCTGTGTGCGGCCACGGTGGCCTCGGCGCTCTCTTTCTTGCTGGCCCGCTGGCTGGGTCGCGATCTGCTGCTGAAATATGCCGGACATACCGCCACCTTTCAGGCTATTGAACGCGGAATTGCCCGCAGCGGTACAGATTTCCTGATTTTTACCCGCCTGGTGCCGCTGTTTCCGTACAACATTCAAAACTATGCCTATGGCCTGACCGCCATTCCATTCGGCTCATTTATGCTGATATCGCTCCTGACGACCCTGCCGGGGCTGTTTATCTATACTCTGATGGCGAGCGAACTCGCCAGAGAGGGCATTACGTTGGGGTTTATACTGAAACTGAGCCTCGCCGGCCTCGCCTTATTTGGCATCATTCAGGGCGCCAAAATCTTTGCCCGGCGGCGACAGATCGATCCCGACAAGCTGCAGGTTAGCCATGAAGAAAAATAACGCGCGTCTCATCTGGTGCGCTCGCGCGGCGCTAGTCCTCATTGTCGTGGCCGCGCTCGTCGCCTGGTGGCGTATCCCCGCCGTGAATGCGTTTATTCAGCACAGTCTGGCGGCCTTTTCCGCCTTAGATCAGCACGCCATTGAGCGCTTTATTCACGCCTACGGGCCGCAGGCGGCACTGGTTTCCTTCGCCTTAATGATCCTGCAGGCCGTCGTGGCGCCGCTCCCCGCCTTTCTGATCACCTTCGCTAACGCTTCGTTGTTTGGCGCTTTCTGGGGCGCTGCACTTTCCTGGACCAGCGCCATGGCCGGCGCCGCACTGTGTTTTTTTATCGCCAGAGTGCTGGGCCGCGAAGCGGTTGAAAAGCTGACCGGCAAAACGGTGCTGCGCAGTATGGACGCCTTCTTCGACCGCTACGGTCAACAGACGGTATTGATCTGTCGGCTGCTGCCGTTTGTCCCCTTTGATCCTATCAGCTATGCGGCGGGTCTGACCTCGATTCGCTTTCGCCAGTTTATGTTCGCCACCGGTATCGGCCAGTTGCCCGCCACGCTGGTGTACTCGTGGGTGGGCAGCCAGTTAACCGGCGGGACATTCTGGTTTATTAGCGCATTATCCGTTCTGTTTGCGCTGACGCTGATTATCTTTATAGCTAAAGCCCGCTATCTCGAACGTCATAAGAGGAAGTCCTGATGAGGTTGTCGCCGCTGCGCACCATCCCCCTGATCCTGCGCCCGCAGACCTGGCTGCATCGTCGCCATTACGGCGAAGTGCTTAGCCCTGTTCGCTGGTGGGGACGTATTCCGTGGCTCTTTTATCTGCTGTCGATGTTTGTCGGCTATCTTGAACGCAAGCGTTCGCCCCTTGATCCGGTGCTGCGCGCGCTGGTCAGCGCCCGCGTCGCCCAGATGTGTCGGTGCGAATTTTGCGTGGACATCACCAGCATGAAGCTGGCTGAACGCACCGGCAACCACGATAAACTCCTCGCCGTCGCCAGCTGGCGCCAGAGCCCATTGTTCAGCGAAAACGAACGTCTGGCGCTAGAGTATGCCGAAGCCGCCAGCCTGACGCCGCCAACCGTCGACGATGCGCTGCGCGGCAAGCTGATGGCGCGATTTGATGCCCAGGCCCTGACCGAACTCACGGCGCTGATCGGCTTACAAAATCTGTCGGCACGCTTTAATTCCGCCATGGCGATCCCGGCGCAGGGCCTGTGCCAGATCCCCCCGGCGGACTCGGCAAAAGACCCCCAATAATAAGGAGCGGATGATGCGCTACTGTTTACTCTGGCTCGCGGCGCTGCTGTGCGCCCCGCTTGCCGCTCACGCCGACGATAGCTGGCAACAGATAGCTCGCCAGGCCCGCGGACAGACGGTCTGGTTTAATGCCTGGGGCGGCGACCCGGCGGTAAATCGCTATCTCGACTGGGTCAGCGCCGAAGTGAAGCGCGACTATGCCATCGACCTGCGCATCGTGCATATCGCCGATGCCGCGGATACGGTAAAGCGCCTGCAAACGGAAGCCCGTGCCGGGCGCAAGCAAAACGGCTCCGTCGATCTGCTGTGGGTTAACGGTGAGAACTTCCGTACCCTGAAAACCGCCAACCTGCTGCAAACCGGGTGGGCCCAGACGCTGCCAAACTGGCGCTATGTTGATACCCGCCAGCCGGTGCGTGAGGATTTCTCCCTGCCGACCGAAGGTGCAGAGTCCCCGTGGGGCAGCGCGCAGCTCACCTTTATCGCCCGAAGCACACAGACGCCGACGCCGCCAGACAGTCCTGAGGCGCTGCTGACCTTTGCCGCCGCGCATCGCGGCGAGGTCACCTATCCGCGTCCGCCGGACTTTACCGGCACCGCCTTTATTGAGCAGTTGCTGATGAGTCTGACGCAACGCCCGGAGGCGCTGCGCCTCCCCCCGGACCCACAGACGTTTGCCGCCGTCACCGCGCCGCTGTGGCGCTATCTCGACCGGCTTCATCCTCTGCTGTGGCGGAAGGGTCGCGATTTCCCGGCCTCACCAGCCCGCATGGATGCCATGCTGGCGAACGGCACGCTCCGGCTGTCGCTGACGTTTAACCCGCTGCATGCCCGGCAAAAAGCGGTTAGCGGTGAGCTGCCGAAAGACAGCTATGGCTTTGGTTTTACGCACGGGATGCTCGGTAATGTGCACTTCGTGACCATTCCGGCCAATGCGCGCGCCCCGGCGGGCGCCAGAGTGGTAGCCAACTTCCTGCTCTCCCCGGCGGCGCAATTGCGTAAGGCTGACCCGGCGGTGTGGGGCGACCCCAGCGTGTTGAACCCGCAGAGCTTACCCGACGACCAGCGCCAGGCGCTACAGGCGCTGACTCCGCAAAACCGACCGCCGGTACTGGCGGAACCCCATGCGGCCTGGGTTGATGCCCTGGAGCAGGAATGGCTGCGCCGTTACGGTACCCACTGATTCTGCTGGCCTGGGGAAGCATGGCGCTGATTTATCTGCCCGTCTTCCCGGCCATTGCGCTCATGCTCGTGCCGGCGTTCCGCCTCGCCTGCTGGCAGGCGCTGTTCGTCGATCCGCAGATTTGGCAGGCGCTGGCGGCGACGCTTATCTCCACGCTCCTCGCGGTCGGCGGCGCGCTGCTGATAAGCCTGAGCGTCGTCGCCGCGCTCTGGCCCTCCCGCGGCTGGCGGCAGCTGGCGGGACGCCTGCCGCTGCTGTTAGCCGTACCTCATATCGCCTTTGCCACCGCCGCGCTGCTGCTTTTCGCCGAAGGCGGCTGGCTGTATCGCATCTGTTCCGTTTGCTCTCCGCTGGCCGATCGCTACGGCATCGGTCTGGGGCTGACGATGGCCATCAAAGAGAGTGGTTTTTTGCTGTGGGTTATCTACGGTCTGCTGAGCGAAAAGCGCCTGGCGGAGCAGGCCACGATTCTCAAAAGCCAGGGATACGGCCGCTGGCAGTGTCTGAACTGGCTGATACTGCCGACGCTGGCGCCCGCGCTTGCGGTCGTGCTGGTGGCGACCACCGCCTGGAGCCTGTCGACGGTGGATGTCGCGCTGGTGATCGGTCCGGGCAACCCGCCAACGCTTGCGGTACTCGCCTGGCAATGGTTAAACCACGGCGATGATAGGCAGCAGGCGAAAGGCGCCCTCGCCAGCCTGCTGTTGCTGCTCATCCTGGGAGGGTTGCTTGTTTGCGCCTGGGGCGGATGGCGCCTCTGGCAACGACGGGTCCCTGACCTGCGAGGCATTCGTCGTGCGCAGCCGCGCGCGCTCGCCGGGCGGCTGCTGGCAATCGGCCTGCCGTTGAGCGGTCTGCTTTGCGCGCTGCTGCTGGCGGCACTGGCACACAGCGCCTCTGCGCTAAGCGATAGCCTGGCGAACAGCCTCAGGCTGGCGCTTCTCGCCTGCCTGGCGGGGGCGCTTATCTGCCTGCTGTGGCTGGAGTGCGGCCCCTCCCGCGGCGATAGCTGGGTCTGGCTACCGCTGGTCCTGCCTGCACTACCGCTGGCCGACGCTCAGTATCAACTGGCGCTGTCTGCCTGGCTGGATGGGCAATTCGCCACCGTCTTGTGGGGCCACCTGCTGTGGGTGGTGCCGTGGATGCTGTTTGTTCTGCGCCCGGCGTGGCGTCACCGCGACCCGCGGCTGGCGCTGGTGGCGCGAACCCTTGGCTGGGGGCGCTGGCAGCAATTCTGGCGGGTAAAACTGCCGATGCTGATACGCCCGCTGCTGATGGCGCTGGCCGTCGGCTTCTCGGTAAGCATTGCCCAGTATCTGCCCACCCTGTGGCTGGGTGCCGGGCGGACGCCGACATTAACCAGCGAAGCCGTGGCGCTCAGCAGCGGCGGCGATACGCCAACGCTTGCCGCGCAGGCATTATGGCAACTGCTGCTGCCGGCGATGGTCTTTTCCCTGACCGCCCTGCTGGCCTGGCTGGCAGGCCGCTATCGACGAGGATTACGCTAGTGCTTACCGTAAACAACCTGACCCTGACGCTGCACCATCGTCCTCTGCTGCGGGAAATCGCATTTTCCGTCTCGCCGGGCGAAGTGCTGACGCTGATGGGGCCATCCGGCAGCGGTAAGTCCACACTGTTCGCCTGGATGATTGGCGCGCTGGAGGCCCCTTTTCGCGCCAGCGGCGAACTGTGGCTCAACAATGAACGCTGCGATGAACGCCCCACCGAGCGGCGGCGGATCGGGATTTTGTTTCAGGATGCGCTGCTGTTCGACCATTTCAGCGTCGGGCAAAACCTGCTGCTGGCGCTACCGGCAGACATCCGCGGCGCGGCGCGTAAAATTCAGGTCCAGCAGGCGCTGGAACGGGCCGGGCTGGCCGGGTTCTGTTCCCGCGATCCGGCGACGCTGTCCGGCGGTCAGCGCGCCCGCGTCAGCCTGCTCCGCGCCCTGCTGGCCCGTCCGCTGGCGCTGCTGCTCGATGAGCCGTTTAACCGCCTTGACGCCGAACTACGCGCCGATTTTCGCCGCTGGGTTTTTGATGAGCTGGCGCGCCTCGCCATCCCGGCGGTGCTGGTGACTCACGACAGTGATGATGTTCCGGCCCGCGGCCGCTGTCTGAATATGCGCAACTGGCAATGAAAACTCTGCTAACCTGCGTTATCGCAAAGAATTCCCCACGGGGGCGGCGGAAAATGTGCGCTCAATTTTTTCTTGTCGGGCACTTCGATGAAACGTGTTTCTCAATTGACCGCACTCGCCCTGCTGATCGGGCTTGCTGCTTCCACCTCCTTCGCCGCTGAAACCATGCCAACGCTGACGCTCTCCACCCTACAACAGCAGCACGGTATCGCAATTGATACACGTCTGAGCGCGTTCTACAACGGCTGGCCCCAACGGGCTAACGGCCCGCAGGGTCACGAACCGCAGGCGCTGAATCTTTCCGCCAGTTGGCTCAGCGCCATGAACGATGAACAGCTTAGCGCATGGGCCAGACAGCATCAGCTGCGGGCCGATACCCCCGTCGCGCTGTACGGCAGCGATGCAGACAACGCGAAAGTGGCCGCGCGCCTGCAGGCCGCAGGGTTTACCCGTCTCAGCACCCTTAGCGATGCGCTGAGTCAACCCGAGCGCCTGCAAAAACTGCCGCACTTTGAGCAACTGGTTTACCCGCAGTGGCTGCATAACCTCCAGCAGGGTAAAGCGGTGACCGCCGCACCGGCCGGAGAGTGGAAAGTGATTGAAGCGGCCTGGGGGGCGCCCAAATTCTATCTGCTGAATCATATTCCCGGCGCCGGCTATATCGATACCAACGAGGTGGAGAGCGAACCGCTGTGGAATAAGGTCTCCGATGCCCAGCTGAAAGCGCTGCTGGCGAAACAGGGTATTCGTCATGACACGACGGTGATTCTCTACGGCCGCGACGTCTACGCCGCCGCCCGCGTGGCGCAGATTCTGCTGTACGCCGGGGTAAAAGATGTGCGTCTGCTCGACGGCGGCTGGAAAACCTGGTCCGATGCCGGTCTGCCGGTCGAACGCGGGATGCCGCCGGAACCCAAACCGGCCCCCGACTTCGGCGCGCCGATTCCCGGTCAGCCACAGCTGATGCTGAATATGGCGCAGGCGCGCGCACTGCTGCATCGTCAGGATGCGTCGCTGGTGAGTATCCGTTCCTGGCCGGAGTTTATCGGCACCACCAGCGGCTATAGCTATATCAAGCCAAAAGGCGAGATTGCCGGCGCCCGCTGGGGACACGCCGGGAGCGACTCCACCCATATGCAGGACTTCCACAACCCGGACGGCACCATGCGCAGCGCGGAGGATATCGCCGCCATGTGGCGACAGTGGAATATCCGTCCCGATCAGCAGGTCTCGTTCTACTGCGGCACCGGCTGGCGCGCCTCAGAGACCTTTATGTACGCCCGCGCCATGGGCTGGAAAAATATCTCGGTGTACGATGGCGGCTGGTACGAATGGAGCAGCGACCCGAAAAATCCGGTGCAGACCGGCGTACGCGGGCCGGAGAGTAGTCAGTAACCGCCTTACGCCTGACGCTGAAGCTGCTTCAGCGTCAGGTAGCCACTGTAAATACGGGTAGCGGTGGTCAGCCAGCAGAGCGCGCCGAACAGCCACGCCAGCCAGGCGAACTGCGCGGGAAACAGGCAGCACAGCACGAACAGCAGGATGGTTTCACTCCCCTCCGTCAATCCCCCGAGATAGTAAAACGACTTATGGGCGTAGCCCGGATTGGTTAGCTGATGCTTTGCCGCCAGCGCGGCAAAGGCGAGAAAGCTGCTGCCGGTGCCGATAAAAGAAAACAACAGCCAGCCTCCGGCCACGGCGTTCTGCGTCGGATCGGCGAGAATAAACCCGAACGGCACCAGGGCATAAAACAGAAAGTCGAGAGCAATATCGAGAAATCCCCCCGCATCGGTCAACCCGCGGCGACGCGCCAGCGCGCCATCTAATCCGTCGAGAAGCCGGTTCACGACAATCGCCACCAGCGCCGCCCCGTACCAACGCAGCCCGAGAAACGGCAGCGCCAGAACGCCGATGACGAATCCCGTCAGGGTCACGCCGTCGGCGCAGACGCCGAGGCGGTCCAGTCGCGCGGCGCAAATATTGAGCAAGGGTTTCAGGCGGGGATGCAGATGACTATCGAGCACGACATATCTCCGATGGGCTAAAGGTTGTCTGGCAAAGATAAAGGCGGTGATAATAGGCCATTATCCTGCCCGGAACGATGATTCAGATGCAAAAAACGCTTGATGTTGTAGCCGCCATTATTGAACAGGATGGCAAAATTCTGCTGGCGCAGCGCCCGTCCCACTCCGATCAGCCCGGCCTATGGGAATTTGCCGGCGGCAAAGTGGAAGCTGGCGAGAGCCAGCCGCAGGCGCTTATCCGCGAACTGCAGGAGGAGCTCGGCATTACGGCGCAAGTTGAGCGTTATATCGCCAGTCATCAACGGGAGGTCTCCGGCCGCCTGATTCACCTGCACGCCTGGTGGGTGGCGCGCTTTAGCGGCCTTCCCAGCGCCCACTATCATCGCCAGCTGCGCTGGTGCACGCCGCAAGAGGCGCTCACCTTCGACCTTGCTCCGGCGGATATTCCGCTGCTGAACGCGTTTATTGCCCAACGCGCCGCCGGGCTTCCCCGCTAATTCTCTGCCACTGGCGTCATCGTTTTTAGTTATGACTGACGCCAGATTATAAATTTTCCTGTCTGGATAATTTTTCCTTGCTTGCCTAACGATTCCCGGTGTTATAGTCGGAAAATCGGTCTTTTCAAGGGCCGAATAATAAAAAAAGAGATACAAAATCATTCAGATTGCCTCAGGCGACCGCCCAGGCGCTTCGAAGCGGACAGCGAAGCAATCTGCACGTGACGCGTATACATGCAACCACAACCATAAGGGGAAATTATATCTATGGATCAGATGTGTACTCTGGAAAGCTTTCTTACCCGCGTTCAACAGCGCGACCCGCAACAAACCGAATTTGCTCAGGCTGTCCGCGAAGTGATGACCACGCTGTGGCCCTTCCTTGAAGAAAACCCGCGCTATCGCCAGCTCTCTTTGCTGGAACGTCTGGTTGAACCAGAGCGCGCTATTCAGTTCCGCGTCGTCTGGGTCGACGACCGCAATCAGGTTCAGGTTAACCGCGCCTGGCGCGTGCAGTTCAACTCGGCAATTGGCCCGTACAAGGGCGGCATGCGTTTCCACCCGTCGGTCAACCTGTCGATCCTGAAGTTCCTCGGCTTTGAACAGACCTTTAAAAACGCCCTCACCACGCTGCCAATGGGCGGCGGAAAAGGCGGCAGCGACTTCGATCCGAAAGGAAAGAGCGATGGCGAAGTGATGCGCTTCTGTCAGGCGCTGATGACCGAACTGTATCGCCATTTGGGCCCGGACACCGACGTTCCGGCAGGCGATATTGGCGTTGGCGGTCGTGAAGTCGGCTTTATGGCCGGGATGATGCGTAAACTCTCCAACAACAGCGCCTGCGTGTTCACCGGTAAAGGGCTCTCTTTCGGCGGCAGCCTGATTCGTCCGGAAGCGACCGGCTATGGTCTGGTGTACTTTACCGACGCGATGCTCAAGCGTCACGGTCTGGGCTTCGAAGGGATGCGGGTGGCGGTTTCCGGTTCCGGTAACGTGGCGCAATATGCTATCGAAAAAGCGATGACCCTCGGTGCCCGCGTGATCACCGCCTCCGACTCCAGCGGCACCGTTGTCGATGAAGGCGGTTTTACCCCGGAAAAACTGGCCCGTCTGTGCGAAATCAAAGCCAGCCACGATGGCCGCGTTGCCGACTACGCCCGCGAGTATGGTCTGACCTACCTCGAAGGCAAACAGCCGTGGTCCGTTCCTGTGGATATCGCACTGCCTTGCGCCACGCAAAACGAACTGGACGCCGATGCGGCGCGTCTGCTGATCGCTAACGGCGTGAAGGCCGTTGCCGAAGGCGCTAACATGCCGACCACCATCGCCGCCACCGATCTGTTCCTTGATGCGGGCGTGCTGTTCGCGCCTGGCAAGGCGGCGAACGCCGGCGGCGTCGCCACTTCCGGCCTCGAAATGGCGCAGAACGCCGCCCGCCTGAGCTGGAAGGCGGAGAAGGTCGACGCCCGTCTGCATCACATCATGCTGGACATTCACCACGCCTGCGTTGAATACGGCGGCGAAGCGCAGCAGACCAACTACGTCCGCGGCGCCAATATCGCCGGTTTCGTCAAAGTGGCCGATGCCATGCTGGCGCAGGGCGTCATTTAAGACGTCACGGTTCCCTGCCGCCGTCCCTTAAGACGGGGATGAGCGGCAGCCATAAAAAAACCCCGGGTTTCCGGGGTTTTTTTATGGTTTTTCCGCAGCGGAGTCCGCCGCAGGCTTCTTGTCTTTCGCTTTGGTTTTACCTTTGCTGAAACTCTTTTTACCGCCGCCCGGCGCGACAATGCCGCGGAACTGACGCACCGGCGTACTCCTGGCCTGCTCAATCAGCTGGTAAAGCGTGCCGACCAGCGGCTGCATAAAGTCCTGATAGCGGCACTGCTTCTCGCTAATTTGCGTCAGTACCGACTCCCAGTGAGCGGTCATGTCCGGGCGGGCCGCCATCTCCGGCAGGGAGTGAATCAGCGCACGCCCGGCATCGGAGGAGTGAATATAGCGGCCCTTTTTGACTAAAAAGCCCCGCTTAAACAGCAGCTCGATAATCCCGGCGCGGGTCGCTTCCGTCCCCAGACCGTCGGTCGCACGCAGAATCTTTTTCAGATCTTTATCCTGCACAAAGCGGGCAATCCCGGTCATCGCCGACAGCAGCGTTGCATCGGTAAAATAGCGCGGCGGCTGAGTTTGTCGCTCCACCACTTCGCCCTTTTCACACAGCAGCTCGTCGTCTTTTGCCACCACCGGCAGCGGAGTACCGTCGTTCTCTTCGTCCCGTTCTTTGTTACCCAGCAGCGCGCGCCAGCCGGCTTCGGCGAGGAAACGCGCTTTGGCGACAAATTTGCCATTGGCAATATCAAGATCGATCTGGCACTTGCGGAAGACCGCATCCGGGCAGAACTGCATCAGATACTGACGGGCAATCAGGCCATACACCTTCTCTTCGTTATCGGACAGTTTCACCTGGCTGCTACGGGCGGTCGGGATGATCGCATGGTGCGCATCCACTTTTTTATCGTCCCAGCAGCGGTTACGGATTTCCAGATCCACCGCCGGCTGCGGCAGCAGATCCGCCGCATGCACCGCGATGGCATTGAGAACCGCATGCCGACCGGCAAAATGCTCTTCCGGCAGATAGCGGCTGTCCGAACGTGGATAGGTAATCAGCTTGTGGGTTTCATACAGTTTCTGACAGATATCCAGCACGTTTTGCGCGCTAAAGCCAAAGCGTTTCGCCGCCTCAATCTGCAACGTCGAAAGCGAAAATGGCAGCGGCGCCGGTTCTGAATCCCGCTTATCGTTGTAGGCGGTCACCCGCGCCGGCTGGCCCTCAATACGCGCCACCACATGTTCAGCCAGCGGACGATGCAGCAGACGCCCCTCTTCATCCTGATACGGCTCGCAGGCATCGCTCGGCACCCAGGTGGCGACGAAACGCTCATCCTTCGGCGTCACGATATGCGCCTTGACGTCAAAGAAATCTTTAGCGACGAAGTTCTCAATCTCTTCGTCACGCCGCACCACCAGCCCCAGCACCGGCGTCTGCACCCGACCGACCGACAGCACGCCCTGGTAGCCGGCATTGCGGCCGAGCAGCGTATAGGCGCGGGTCATGTTAATCCCGTACAGCCAGTCAGCACGGGCGCGGGCCAGGGCCGAAACGCAGAGCGGAATAAACTCGCTGTTGGCGCGCAGGCGAGAAATCGCCCGCTCCACCGCCTGCGGGTTGAGATCGTTAATCAGGCAGCGCTGGACCTGCTGGCGCTTTTCCGGCGCCAGTTGCAGGTAGTCGAGAACTTCGTCGACCAGCAGTTGCCCCTCTCTGTCCGGGTCACCGGCGTGAATCACCTCCTGCGCATCGCCCAGCAGACGCTTGATGACGTTGAGCTGTTTGGTGACCGACGGTTTGGGCTGCAGCTGCCACTTTTCCGGCACAATCGGCAGGTCGAGCAGATTCCAGCGCGCATAGCGCCCGTCATAGACGTCAGGCTGAGCCTGCTCGAGCAGATGGCCGATACACCAGGTTACCACCTGCCCGTTACCGCACTCAATATAACCATCGCCTTTGCGATGCGGCTTAGGGAGCACATCGGCGATGGCGCGGCCGAGACTGGGTTTTTCCGCAATAAACAACCGCATGTAATCAACGGATCTCGATCATAGGACGTCCGCCGCGTGCGGTCACCAGCTCGCCGATGGCGGCAAGCTTAATCCCGAACTCTTCGGCTACGGCCCGCGCTTCGCCTTCGGCTTCCGGCGTCACCGCCAGCAGCAGACCGCCGGAGGTTTGCGGGTCACACAGCAGATCGCGCCACGCCGCCGGCATGTCGCCCATCAGATGGCCGTAGCTGGCAAAGTTGCGCCCGGTGCCACCGGGAACGGCGCCCGCCGCAATGTACTCTTCAACGCCCGGCAGTTTCGGGATATCCGCGTAGTTGAGCAGCGCCTGAACACCCGCGCCGCGGCACACTTCGCTCAGGTGGCCCAGCAGGCCGAAGCCGGTGACGTCGGTCATCGCTTTTACGCCGCCGAGGGTGGCAAAGGCCGCGCCGGCGAGGTTCATCTGGCACATGGTTTCCGTCGCCAGCCCCTGGTGCTCCGGTTTGAGCAGCGATTTTTTCTCGGCGGTGGTCAGCACGCCAATGCCTAACGGCTTGGTGAGATAGAGTTTACAGCCCGCCTCGGCGGTGCTGTTTTTCTTGATCCGCTCGGTCGGCACCACGCCGGTGACCGCCAGACCGAAAATCGGCTCCGGCGCGTCAATCGAGTGGCCGCCCGCCAGGGAGATGCCCGCCTGCTGGCAGGCAAAACGCCCGCCGTCCACTACTTCGCGGGCAATTTCCGGCGCCAGGGTATTAATCGGCCAGCCAAGGATGGCAATCGCCATAATCGGTTTTCCACCCATCGCGAAAATGTCGCTGATGGCGTTGGTGGCGGCGATACGGCCAAAGTCGAACGGGCTGTCGACTATCGGCATAAAAAAGTCGGTGGTGCTGATGATCGACGTCCCGTTGCCCAGGTCATAAACCGCCGCATCATCGCTGGTCTCATTCCCCACCAGCAGGTTCGGATCGATAAACTTCGCCCGATCGCTCTTCAGGATCGTTTCCAGTACTTTAGGGGAAATTTTACAACCACAACCGGCTCCGTGGCTGTATTGCGTTAAACGAATAGCTTGCTCGCTCATGGACATCTCCTGTCATTGCAATCCCGCTATGGTAGCGCTCAAACGCCGGGGTGGTAAGTATGACAGTCTGAAATCGCGAGTGGTTGCTCATTAAGCAGACAAATAGACGATTTTGCGATGGACAAGCCGCATGACCTCGCCATCTTCACTATTTGGTCAGTTGCAGCGCGTGGCGCTCCTCCTGGATTGCTAAACGCCGCTGATCTCCCACCAGCTCGCTTTGCGCTGTGCCGCCATTTCACTAAAACGGTTCACTCGTGGGACCTAAGTGATTTATCTTTAATTCGAGCAAAGATGGCTGAAACAATTGCGGTAAATGGATGCCAGTGTTGCTGTTTCGCCAGCCAGCGGCGGCAGGCGAAACAGCAACACTGGCTCAGCGACGAGGAATATCCCGATGAAAACTAAACGCCTGCTGGACTGCTGCGCTTCCGATTTTGTGTCAATGGATAAAGAGCAACTGCTGTATGCCATTCGCGCCAGCGAAGGTCGGGTAATGGTCAGCGAATCTATCGCCATCGCGCAGCCATTGCTGAACAATGTCACCAATGCCGAGCTTGCCGCATCGCAGGGTGCGGATATCTTGCTGATTAATATGTTTGACAGTGAAAACCCGCATATTGAGGGGTTGCCTGCCGGTATCGCGGCGGACAAAACGCTGCATGAACTGCAGCGCCTGACCGGGCGTATTATTGGCGTCAATCTGGAGGCGGTAGATCCGGAATTTGCGGTTGCCCATGACGATATCTGGAAAATGAGACCGGGGCGCTCGGCTACGGCTGACAATGCCCGTAAGCTGGTCGCGATGGGGGCGAAAATTCTGCTGTTAACGGGCAACCCGAATAACGGGGTCAGCAACCGGGCGCTGGCGATAGCCGCCGGGGAGATTCGCCAGGCGGTGGGCGACAGCGCGGTGATTATCACCGGGAAAATGCACGGCGCGGGAGTCGTAGGTGAAAGCGGCAGCAGCATTATCAGCGAGCAGGATGTCATCGCCTTCGCCGCCCAGGGGGCGGATATTGTGTTGCTCCCGGCCCCGGGCACGATACCAGGAATGAGCCAGCAACGTGTGGCATCGCTTATTGAGACTGCACATGTGCATGGCGCGCTGGCGATGACGGCGATTGGGACTTCCCAGGAAGGCGCTGATGTCGGCACCCTTCGTCAGATAGCCTTGATGAGTAAAATGGCGGGCGCCGACCTGCACCATATTGGCGATACGGGCTATATGGGAGTGGCATTACCAGAGAATATTCTGGCCTACAGTATTGCGATTCGCGGGGTCAGGCATACCTACACCCGCATCGCGCGTTCCGTTTATCGCTAAACACACTGGCAGAGCGATGTTGACGCCGCGCGGATTGTCGGCGTGACAGCCCGGCGCGGCATGCCTGCCGGGCTGTTCTTACTCAGCGTTGGTTCAGAAACGGACCACAAACGGCGCGGTGTCCGGCAGAGAAACGGTGGTTGAGGCTTTAAGCTGCGGCGTTCCCAGATAGAGAAAACCGACGATTTTATCCTGCTCACGGCAGGCGAATCCTTCACGGACGATCGGGCTTTCGGTCAATGCGCCGCTGCGCCAGATGCCGTTAAAGCCCTGCGCAACCGCCGCCATCTGCATGGCCATCACCGCGCAGCCGGCCGACATTTCCTGCTCCCATTTCGGCACCTTCGGGTGATCTTCGCAGCGGGCGACGACGGTAATAATCAGCGGCGCGCGGAACGGCGCGCTGCGGGCTTTTTCAATGCCTTTGTCATCCTGCCCGGCCGCAATCGCTCCTTTCTCCAGCAGTTGACTGAAGCGTTCGCGGCCATCATCAGAAATAATAAAGAAACGCCAGGGTTGCAGCGTCCCGTGATCCGGGGCGCGCAATCCGGCGCGAAGAATGTTTTCCAGTTGGTCGCCGGCCGGTGCCGGCTCGGCGAGACGCGAGGCGCTACGGCGGTTTATCAGTAGTTCGAGAGCATCCATCGATGTGACTCCTGTGCTGTCATTTTGCATAAAATTAACATGCGCAAGAATTTTGTTACAGCACGACCGGTGATTCCTGCTGACAACCGTCAGCCGTCTCTTTAGGATAACCAGACGCGGCAACCCATGCGGTTGGCCCATTTTTAACAATGTTAGGGAGAATACATGCGAACTCTTTGGCGGCTGCTCGCCGGATTTTTTAAATGGACATGGCGGGTACTTAACTTTATTCGCCAGCTCGCACTGAACGTGGTTTTCCTGTTGCTGGTCCTGGTGTGTGTCGGTATCTGGGCACAGTTCAGCAGCACCACAACGGAACATCCCGCTCGCGGCGCGCTGCTGATGGATATCACCGGCGTGGTGGTCGATAAACCGTCCGCCAGCAGCAAACTCGGCGTGATCGGTCGTCAGCTCTTTGGCGCCAGTTCCGACCGTCTCCAGGAAAACTCGCTGTTTGATATCGTACAGACCATTCGCCAGGCGAAAGATGACCGCAATATCACCGGCATCGTACTGGATCTGAAAAATTTTGCCGGCGGCGATCAGCCTTCGATGCAGTATATCGGTAAGGCGCTGCGTGAATTCCGCGATAGCGGAAAACCGGTGTATGCCGTGGGGAGCAACTACAGCCAGGGGCAGTATTATCTGGCGAGCTTCGCCAATAAAATCTGGCTCTCGCCGCAGGGTGACGTCGACCTGCACGGCTTTGCCACCAACGGCCTGTATTACAAATCGCTGCTCGACAAGCTGAAAGTCTCGACGCACGTTTTCCGCGTCGGGACCTATAAATCGGCGGTCGAGCCGTTTATCCGCGACGATATGTCGCCTGCCGCGCGTGAAGCCGACAGTCGCTGGATTGGCGAGCTGTGGCAAAACTATCTCAATACCATCGCCGCTAACCGCCAAATCACCGCGCAGCAGCTGTTCCCAGGCGCTCAGGGGCTGATTGACGGTCTGCGTAAAGTGGACGGCGATACGGCGCAATACGCGCTGAACAACAAGCTGGTTGATGAACTGGGCACCGCCACCGACGTGGAGAAGGCGCTGACTAAACAGTTCGGCTGGAGCAAAGAGGATAATCACTATCGCGCGATCAGCTATTACGATTACAGCGTGAAAACGCCGTCCGACCAGGGTGCCGCCATTGCGGTTATCTTCGCTAACGGCGCGATTATGGACGGTGAAGAGACGCCGGGTAATGTCGGAGGAGACACGACCGCCGCGCAGATTCGCGATGCCCGCCTCGATCCGAAGGTGAAAGCGATTGTCCTGCGCGTCAACAGCCCGGGCGGCAGCGTCAGCGCCTCGGAAGTGATTCGTGAAGAGCTGGCGGCGGCGAAAGCGGCGGGTAAACCGGTGGTGGTCTCCATGGGCGGCATGGCGGCTTCCGGCGGCTACTGGATCTCCACGCCGGCCAACTATATCGTCGCCAACCCTAGCACTCTCACAGGCTCGATTGGCATCTTCGGCGTCATTAACACCGTCGAAAATACGCTGGCCTCGATCGGCGTTCATACCGATGGCGTGGCGACATCGGCGCTGGCCGATGTTTCAACCACCAAATCGCTGCCGCCTGAAGTTCAGCAATTGATGCAGTTGAGCATTGAAAACGGCTACAAACGCTTTATCACTCTGGTCGCCAACGCGCGTAACAGCACCCCGGAGAAAATCGACCAGATTGCCCAGGGCCATGTCTGGACCGGTGAAGATGCGAAAGCCAACGGGCTGGTCGATAGCCTGGGCGACTTTGACGACGCGGTGGCGAAAGCCGCGGAGCTGGCGAAGCTGAAACAGTGGCATATCAGCTACTATCAAGAAGAGCCGACGTTCTTCTCGATGGTTCTCGACAGCCTGACCGGTTCGGTACGCGCGTCGCTGCCTGCGGCGCTGCAGGCCTGGCTGCCGGCACCGGTTGCCGCCGCAGCCAATGCCGTCAAGGCTGAAAGCGATAAGCTCGCCGCGTTCAACGATCCGCAGAACCGCTACGCGTTCTGTTTAACCTGCGCCAATATCCGCTAGTCCCCCTCGTTTGACCCGTTCCCCCCCGACAACGTTAGTGCTGTCGGGGGGAATGCGCGCGCCACGCCCCCGTACCGCGAAGTATAACGGGGATTGCGCTGTATTTTTTTAGCGGTCACTTTATACTGCGCCTGTCTACGTCCAACCTAAGCGATGATATGCAAAAGAAATCGATTTACGTTGCCTACACCGGTGGGACCATCGGTATGCAGCGCTCAGAACACGGCTATATCCCCGTTTCCGGCCACCTGCAGCGTCAGCTGGCGCTGATGCCTGAGTTCCACCGTCCGGAGATGCCGGACTTTACGATCCATGAGTATGAGCCGCTGATGGACTCTTCCGATATGACGCCGGAAGACTGGCAGCATATCGCCGACGATATCCGCGCCCATTACGACGAGTACGACGGCTTTGTTATCCTGCACGGGACGGACACCATGGCCTTTACTGCCTCAGCGCTGTCGTTCATGCTGGAGCATCTGGGTAAACCGGTTATTGTGACAGGGTCACAAATTCCGTTGGCCGAGCTGCGCTCCGACGGGCAGATCAATTTGCTCAATGCCCTGTACGTTGCCGCGAATTACCCGATTAATGAAGTGGCGCTGTTCTTCAATAATCGTCTGTATCGCGGCAACCGCACAACCAAAGCCCATGCCGATGGTTTCGACGCCTTCGCCTCTCCCAATCTGGCGCCTTTACTGGAAGCCGGGATCCACATTCGTCGCCTCGGCACGCCGCCTGCACCACAGGGTATCGGCGAACTGATTGTCCATCCCATCACGCCACAGCCGATTGGCGTCGTCACTATCTATCCGGGCATTTCCGCCGACGTGGTGCGTAATTTCCTGCGCCAGCCGGTGAAAGCGTTGATCCTGCGCTCCTATGGCGTCGGCAACGCCCCGCAAAACGGCGAGTTTATCCAGGTTCTGGCAGAAGCCAGCCAGCGCGGGATCGTGGTCATCAACCTGACCCAGTGCATGTCCGGGAAGGTCAATATGGGCGGGTATGCCACCGGTAACGCCCTCGCCCAGGCGGGCGTCATTAGCGGTTTTGATATGACCGTTGAGGCCACGCTGACCAAACTACATTATCTGCTGAGCCAGAACCTGAGCGTCGATGAGATTCGCAACCTGATGCAGAAAAACCTGCGTGGCGAACTGACCCCCGATGAGTAAGGAGAACCGATGACGAACCGCGCACTACTGCTGGTCGATTTACAAAACGATTTTTGCGCCGGCGGCGCACTGGCCGTTCCGGATGGCGATAGCACCATAGATGTCGCCAACCGACTTATCGACCATTGCCTTGCCCGCGGCGAAACCGTCGTCGCCAGCCAGGACTGGCACCCGGCGAACCATGGCAGCTTCGCCAGCCAGCACGAGGTCGAACCGTACACCCAGGGCCATCTCGATGGCCTGGCGCAAACGTTCTGGCCCGATCACTGCGTGCAGAACAGCGAAGGCGCGGCGCTGCATCCGCTGCTGCAGCAACAGGCGATTACCGCGGTGTTTCATAAAGGGGAAAACCCGGCTATCGACAGCTACAGCGCTTTTTTTGACAACGGTCACCGGCAAAAAACCGCGCTTGACGAGTGGCTGCGCCAACGCGGCATCACCGATCTGATCATTGTTGGGCTGGCGACCGATTACTGCGTCAAATTTACCGTGCTGGATGCGCTGGATCTCGGCTATACCGTCAACGTCATTACCGACGGCTGCCGCGGGGTCAACCTCCAGGCGCAGGATAGCGCGCACGCCTTTATGGCGATGGCCGCCGCCGGCGCTACGCTGTACACCCTCGACGACTGGCTGGAAACGCAGGCGTAATCCTTGTGCCCGAAGCGTCCGCTTCGGGCCATTTCCCCGCATCGCTTTGACTACAAATTGAGCTGACTCGCAGATTCAACGCCCTTCGTTCGGTGGCGATAAAGGCTGATTACATTCAGCGAAAAGGTCTGGCGGGGGTCATGTTCTGGGAGTATGGCGACGATGACCATAATCAGCAGGCGAAGCAGCTCGCGGCGTCGCCTGGGATTAAACCTTATGCGGCGATCGGCCGCTGGGTGGTGTGAGCGGCGTTTTACCCGAGTTGTCAGTTGTCACAACCTTGCCCGGTGGCGGCGTTGCCTTACCGGGCCTACGTAATCCAGCCTCAGGCCCTGCAGAGAGGTCTTAACGGGCCTGCGCAATCCTGACTCAGGCCCGACGGAGCGGGGTCTTAACGGGCCTACGTAATCCTGCCTCAGGCCCGACGGAGCGGGGTCTTAACGGGCCTGCGTAATCCTGCCTCAGGCCCGGCACCGGGCATCAGGCCACTGGCTAGTGCATTTTCAGCGTCGCAATCGGTCGGGGGGCGATGCCAAAATCCTCTTTCAGCTGCTGCTTGCTCTTCATCACCATCTGGCCGTTGGTGTCGATGGTCATGTGCTGCGCGTCGCTGTTATGCCGCGCCTGGTAGAGCATCACCAGCTGCAGGCTGTTCTCTTTCTGCTCGGGCGTTAAGGCCACGCCATCTGGCCATTTTCCCAGCTCCACCGCCGTCGCCAGTCGCTGGTACACTTCCGGCGTCATACTGTCTATTATTTGCTCGATTTCCATGATCCGTTCAACTCCGCACTGGAATAATTTGCTGAATCGTTTCTTTAACCTTTAATCTGCTCGCCATTATCGTTGTCATTGAAGCTTAATGAGGCCGAATTGACGCAAAAACGCTCCCCGCTCGGCTGCGGTCCATCCGGAAACACATGCCCCAGATGCGCATCGCAATTTCCGCAGCGAATTTCCGTGCGTTGCATCCCGTGGGAGTCATCGTTCAGATAGCGAATCGCCTCCTCGCTCACCGGCTCGTAAAAGCTCGGCCAGCCGCAGCCTGAATCATACTTCGTTTGCGAGTGAAACAGCGGCGCATCGCACACCAGGCAGTGGTAGACGCCGTCCCGTTTGTTGTGGAGCAGTCGCCCGGTGAACGGCGGCTCAGTACCGTGATTCTGCGTCACGTAAAACTGCATCTCGCTCAAATTTTTTTTGAGCTCGTCCGAGGAGGGTTTATTCGCCATGTGCTTGCTTCTCACTGTGAAAGGACAACTTTACGCCCCGATTCTAACAAAACATTAACAATGAAGCGTGGACTTTTGTTCTAAACTTATCCGGAGCCAAAAGACAGCCAGATAATTGTGACAGACATCTCATTTTTATCTTCAATGGCCTTTAAAATTCCAGGCGCAGCCCCAATATGGAATTGGGCTCAAAGGGAGAGTGAGGCAAATCAATCGTGCAAAAGGTGTGCTCAGGATTGATTTGTCGCAATGATTGACACGATTCCGCTTGACGCTGCGTAAGGTTTTTGTAATTTTACAGGCAACCTTTTATTCACTAACAAATAGCTGGTGGAATATATGACTATCAAAGTAGGTATCAACGGTTTTGGCCGTATCGGTCGCATTGTTTTCCGTGCTGCTCAGGAACGTTCTGACATCGAGATCGTTGCAATCAACGACCTGTTAGACGCTGACTACATGGCATACATGCTGAAGTATGACTCCACTCACGGCCGTTTTAACGGTACCGTTGAAGTGAAAGACGGTCATCTGATCGTTAACGGTAAAAAAATCCGTGTTACCGCTGAACGTGATCCGGCTAACCTGAAGTGGAACGAAGCAGGCGTTGACATTGTTGCTGAAGCAACCGGTCTGTTCCTGACTGACGAAACCGCTCGTAAACACATCACTGCTGGCGCGAAAAAAGTCGTTCTGACTGGCCCGTCCAAAGACAACACTCCGATGTTTGTTAAAGGCGCTAACTTTGACAAATACGAAGGCCAGGACATCGTTTCTAACGCATCCTGCACCACCAACTGCCTGGCTCCGCTGGCTAAAGTCATCAACGACAACTTCGGTATCATCGAAGGCCTGATGACCACCGTTCACGCGACCACCGCAACTCAGAAAACCGTTGACGGCCCGTCTCACAAAGACTGGCGCGGCGGCCGCGGCGCAGCACAGAACATCATCCCGTCCTCTACCGGTGCTGCTAAAGCAGTCGGTAAAGTACTGCCAGAACTGAACGGCAAACTGACCGGTATGGCGTTCCGCGTTCCGACTCCGAACGTATCCGTTGTTGACCTGACCGTTCGTCTGGAAAAAGCAGCGTCTTACGAAGAAATCAAGAAAGCAATCAAAGCGGCTTCTGAAGGCGCAATGAAAGGCGTTCTGGGTTACACCGAAGACGACGTTGTTTCTACCGATTTCAACGGCGAAGTTTGCACTTCCGTGTTCGATGCTAAAGCGGGTATCGCACTGAACGACAACTTCGTGAAACTGGTTTCCTGGTACGACAACGAAACAGGTTACTCCAACAAAGTTCTGGACCTGATCGCTCACATCTCCAAATAAGTTGAGATGAGACATTGATCCAAAAAGGCGACTTCGGTCGCCTTTTTTTATGGCTTCATGTTTACGGCTAACCTTTAGGATTGCACCATGATTAACAAAATTTTTGCTCTCCCGGTAGTTGAACAACTTACCCCTGTCCTCTCGCGCCGCCAGCTTGATGAGCTGGAGCTGATCGTTGTCGACCATCCGCAGGTTAAAGCCTCCGTTGCTTTCCAGGGCGCGCACCTGCTCTCCTGGCAACCGGCTGGCGAACAAGAAGTACTGTGGCTCAGCAACAATACGCCGTTCAAAAACGGCGTGGCGCTGCGCGGCGGCGTGCCGGTTTGCTGGCCGTGGTTTGGCCCGGCGGCGCAGCAGGGCTTCCCGTCTCACGGCTTCGCCCGTAACCTGCCGTGGGCGCTGAAAGGCCATGACGAAGATGAAAGCGGCGTGATGCTGACCTTCGAACTAAAAAGTAGCGATGAGACCCGCAAGTACTGGCCGCACGAATTTACGCTGTATGCGCGTTTCAGACTGGGTAAAACCTGCGAGATCGAGCTGGAAGCGCACGGCGAATTTGAAACCACCTCCGCGCTGCATACCTACTTCAACGTCGGCGACATCGCCGCGGTAAAAGTCAGTGGCCTCGGCGACCGCTATATCGATAAAGTGAACAATGCCGAAGAAGGCGTGTTGAGCAACGGCGTACAGACCTTCCCGGATCGTACCGACCGTGTCTATCTGAATGCCGAAGCCTGTAGCGTGATTCACGACGCTGCGCTGAATCGCAACATCGACGTCGTCCACCATCACCACAGCAACGTAGTTGGCTGGAACCCAGGCCCGGCGCTGTCCATCAGCATGGGCGATATGCCGGATGACGGTTACAAAACCTTTGTTTGCGTCGAGACCTGTTGCGTTACCGAAGCGCAGAAAACCAGCGAAGAGAATCCCTCTCGGCTGGCGCAAACTATCCGCATCGCGAAACGCGGCTAACGCCTTCTGCTGCCGATAAACGGGAGATAATTAAAAACAGGGCGAAATCGCCCTGTTTTATTGACCGGCACTCGTGACGTTTTTCCGTTACCAGAATCCCACCAGCTTCATCCACGCGCCGCCCAGTACCAGCCAGATAGCAATAGACGCCAGCGAAACCACGAAACTGACGCCCCACCACTGCCCCGTCGTGTTATATCCCGAACCAAACAGCGCGGGCCCCGGGCCCCCCGAGTATTGCGTAAGCCCCATCGACAAGTTAGAGGTATAACCCAGCACCAGCGCGGCAAAAAGCGGCGGTACGCCGACTGAAACGGCGACGGCAAGAAACGCCAGATACATCGCGGAAATATGCGCCATCGCCGACGCGAAAAAGTAGCGGGTATAGAAATAAACCATGACCAGCAGTAAAAAAACCGTTATCCATTCGAAGTGACCGACATAGCCGACAATTCGCTCAGATATCCAGCTAATCATGCCGTACTTATTAAGCGCATTTGCCATCATCACCAACACGGCAAACCAGAACATGGTGTCCCAGGCCGTTTTTTCTTCAATAATATTCTTCCACGACATGATGTTGCTGATCAGCAGCACCATCAGCCCAATAAACGCCGAAAGCGTAGCCGGAATCGAAAAGAAAATATCACCGATAGTCCATAGCAATATCAGCAGGACAAAATCGAGGGCCAGAATTTTTTCTGCCAGCGACATCGGCCCCATTTTGCGCAGTTCTTCTCGGGCGATCGCTGGAATCTCCGGCGTTTTTTTCAGCTGCGGCGGGTAAATCGCGTAAATCACCAGCGGCAGCAGGATCAGAGAGGCAATCCCCGGTACGATAGCCCCGACAAACCAGGTCGTCCAGGTTATCTCTATTCCCTGGCTTCTCGCCAGTTCGGCCACCAGCGGGTTACCCGCCATTGCCGTTAAAAACATCGTACAGACGATGGCATCGATCTGCGAAACGCAAATCATTAAAAAGGCGCCGGCTTTTCTCGCCGTCGCGCCAGGTTCTGACTGGTAGGCAGTGGCAATGGACTGGGTAATCGGGTACATAATTCCGCCGCCCCTCGCTGATGCCGAAGGGATCCCCGGTCCAAGGACAACATCCGACAGCGCCAGACCATAGGCAACCCCCAACATGCTGGAACCGCATTTAGAAATAAACCACAGCGCCACCCGCTTGCCCAGACCGGTCTTGATCACCGCCCGGGAGATAAACATGGCGATACCAATCAGCCAGATAGTACCGTTGGCAAACCCGGATAACGCCGCAACTTTGTCGCTTTTACCCGGAGAGAGCGGCGTCACGCCCAAAAATGCGGAGACAATCAGCGCAATCATCGTTACCGCCCCCATCGGGAGCACCTTAAGAATGATGGCGAAGATAGTGGCGGCAAAAATAGCGAACATTTGCCACGCGTGGAGGGTGAGCCCCTCCGGCGGTGGGATAAACCAGATAATAACGCCGAAGAGTATCGTGAGCACCGCTTTCCACAACGGGAAAGCCAGCTTCACATCCAGAGGTTTGTTAAGTTCAGTCATGTTAATCTCCTTTTTCTTTTATCTTTAAGGAGATACTCACCAGTGAACCTTGATTTTCATCAACGAATCACTAATGTTTTCTGACGCGTCGCGCTTTACACCATATCGAGCGGGACTTTGTTGCCCGGCGCGGGAAACGCATTATCGAGCTGCGACCGCTCCTGAGCCGTGAGAGTCAGCGTCAGCGCTGCGGCATTCTGGGCCACATGTTCTACACTTGCGGCTTTCGGGATAGCCATGACGCCCGGATGACTGATGACCCAGGCCAGCAGAATTTGTGCCGCGCTCACCCCTCGCTCTTTAGCAATATGGGTCACAACGCGATGATTTAAAAGTCCATCGCGCAGACGTCCGGCCTGGGCCAACGGGCTGTAGGCCATCACCGGTAGCGCCCGTTGCTGACACCACTTCAGCAGGTCATGTTCAATTCCCCGCGACGCCAGATGGTAAAGTACCTGGTTGGTCGCGCACTGATCGCCACCGGCAACCTGCCACAGCGCCTGCATCGCGGCAGTATTGAGATTCGATACCCCCCAGCGGCGAATTTTTCCCTGCGCCACCAGCGTCTCCATACCCGCCACGGTCTCGGCAAAAGAAAACTCGCCAGCCCAGTGCAGCAGGTACATATCAAGGTAGTCGGTGCCCAGACGGCGCAGGCTGGCCTCACAGGCATCCATGAGCTTCTGCCCACCCGCATGCCACGGATACACTTTGGAGACCAGCACGACGCGGTCCCGCAGGCCACGAATCGCCTCTCCGACCACCTCTTCCGCCCCACCATGAGCGTACATTTCAGCGGTGTCGATGACCGTCAGCCCTTGTTCCACGCCCGCTCGTAGTGCAGCAATCTCCTGCGCACGTCGGGAGCGGTTTTCACCCATGAACCAGGTGCCCTGCCCGATAGCAGGAACCGCCGCGCGATCGCCAAAAGATAGCGTTTTTTCCATCATCAACTCCTCCGCTAATGCCACCGCACCACTACAGTGCAAAACAGGGCCTGGCGCCCTGTTTTGCTGCACAAATTTCTTCGTTATGGTGCACAGCATGACGCACAGCCGTCTGCGCTACGATCGTTATCGTGTTCGATCAGAAGGTGTAGGTAATCCCGGTGGAGATCAGGCCGCTCCAGGATTTGTCCACCATCGGGCTGTCGGTGATTTCATTTGACAGGCGGGTGTAACGCGCCACGCCATACACGCTCCAGTCGCCGAGGAAACGATAGTTGGCCGACAGCTCAAGATAGGGGTTCCAGCTGCTATCCGGGTCGTAGCTACGCATGCCGCTGCGATTCGACTCATGCTGAGAAACGCCATAGTAGTATTCGTTCTGGTTATCGCTGTTCCACTCTACCCCGATCCCCGGCGTCAAGGTCAGGTTGCCGTTGTTATAGCGATAGAGCCAGGCGGTATCCCAGGTGATACCGTTGCTGTTATCCAGCGTGTCGCCTGCCAGCGTCGTACGCAAGAAGCCGTACGGCGTGTTGTGGATATAAGAGAGCCCGGCCATCATGGTTGATTTACGGCGATCCAGTTTGCGCATTTGCTCACTATCGCTGTTGCCCGGCTTGAAGTACATCGGTGACCAGTAGGCGGTTACGGACAGCTTATCGGTGTCGTCATTCCACAAATAGTAGCCGCCGCCGAGGCCGTGAAACCAAAAGCTGTCGCTCTCATAACTTATTGCCGGGACCGGGTAAACATCGGCATCGTATTGTTTATAAGGGTTCTCGACGATACCCACGCCGGCCCCTAACGTAAATTTCCCTTCCGCGTGGGCAGCCGAAACAGAGGCCGCAAGGCACACGCTGAGTGCCAGAGGTTTGATCTTATTCACAATCCATCTTCCCGTTTGTCAATTAATACACCGGGGCAGTTTAACGTCGTAGACCCCATGCCTCAAATTCTTTACCCGTCATTACATAAATCATTCAATTTCTCATCTACAGATGACCATAAACTTGCAGCGGAATGACAGCACCATGACGCGAGCTGGCAAGACGTGCGAAAAAGGCGCTTTTTTCCGGATGAGTTATTGATATGTCATTGAAATTGATTTTTGACGGCATGCAAGTTTTCTAAATGCATCTACGCTTTAATTTAGAAGAAGTGATTTTAGCGCACGTTGTCTTTATCGCTTCGACAACCTGGCATAAGGGTTGCTGGAGAATCGATGAACGTCGCGCAGTTTACCTCTTCCGGGAGCTCCCACTATTCATATGAACGGCTCTCAACTTGTGCTTAAAACGAAAGGACGGCATGCCATGAATATATTCGATCACTATCGCCAGCGCTATGAAGCTGCCAAGGACGAAGAGTTCACACTGCAGGAGTTTCTTACCATCTGCCGGCAAGATCGCAGTGCTTATGCCAACGCGGCGGAACGGCTGCTGATGGCCATTGGTGAGCCAGTTATGGTCGACACGGCCCTGGAGCCCCGGCTGTCCCGTCTCTTTTCAAACCGGGTTGTCGCGCGCTACCCGGCATTTGAAGAGTTTTACGGTATGGAGGATGCTATCGAGCAGATCGTCTCTTACCTGAAACACGCCGCACAAGGTCTGGAAGAGAAGAAACAGATTCTGTATCTGCTGGGCCCGGTAGGCGGGGGGAAATCGTCGCTGGCTGAACGTCTGAAATCCTTAATGCAGCGTGTACCTATCTATATCCTGAGCGCCAACGGCGAGCGTAGCCCGGTTAACGATCATCCGCTGTGCCTGTTTAACCCGCAGGAAGACGCGCAGATTCTGGATAAAGAGTATGGCGTGCCCACCCGTTATCTTGGCACCATTATGTCGCCGTGGGCGGCAAAACGCCTGCACGAGTTCGGCGGCGATATCACCAAATTCCGCGTGATCAAAGTGTGGCCCTCCATCCTTGAACAAATTGCGATCGCCAAGACGGAACCGGGGGATGAGAATAACCAGGATATCTCCGCGCTGGTCGGTAAAGTGGATATTCGTAAACTGGAGCATTATGCCCAGAACGATCCGGACGCCTACGGCTATTCCGGCGCCCTGTGCCGCGCCAACCAGGGGATTATGGAGTTCGTCGAGATGTTTAAAGCGCCAATTAAGGTGCTGCATCCGCTGCTGACCGCGACCCAGGAAGGCAACTACAACGGGACCGAGGGAATTTCGGCCCTGCCGTTCAACGGCATTATTCTCGCCCACTCCAACGAATCCGAATGGGTGACCTTCCGTAATAACAAAAACAATGAGGCCTTCCTCGACCGCGTGTATATCGTCAAGGTGCCTTATTGCCTGCGCATTTCCGAAGAGATGCGTATCTACGAAAAACTGCTTAACAACAGTGAGCTGACCCACGCGCCGTGCGCCCCGGGGACCCTGGAGACGCTGTCGCGCTTCTCAATCCTGTCGCGACTGAAAGAGCCGGAAAACTCAAGCATTTACTCCAAAATGCGCGTCTACGATGGCGAAAGTCTGAAAGACACCGACCCGAAAGCGAAATCCTATCAGGAGTATCGCGATTACGCTGGCGTCGACGAAGGGATGAACGGCCTCTCCACCCGCTTCGCCTTCAAAATATTGTCGCGGGTGTTTAACTTTGACCACGCCGAGGTCGCCGCGAACCCGGTCCATCTGTTCTACGTTCTGGAACAGCAAATCGAGCGCGAGCAGTTCCCGCAAGAGCAGTCGGAACGTTATCTGGAGTTTCTCAAAGGCTATCTGATCCCGAAATACGCCGAGTTTATCGGTAAAGAGATTCAGACCGCCTATCTTGAGTCCTACTCCGAATACGGGCAGAACATCTTTGACCGTTATGTCACCTATGCGGATTTCTGGATTCAGGATCAGGAATACCGCGATCCGGACACCGGCCAACTGTTTGATCGCGAGTCGTTGAATGCCGAGCTGGAGAAAATTGAGAAGCCAGCCGGGATCAGCAACCCGAAAGACTTCCGTAACGAGATAGTCAACTTCGTCCTGCGCGCCAGGGCTAATATCAACGGACGGAACCCGAACTGGACCAGCTACGAAAAACTGCGCACGGTTATCGAGAAGAAAATGTTCTCCAATACCGAAGAGCTGCTGCCGGTGATTTCGTTTAACGCCAAAACCTCAACCGACGAGCAGAAAAAACACGACGATTTTGTCGATCGTATGATGGAGAAAGGCTATACCCGTAAGCAGGTGCGTCTGCTGTGCGAATGGTACCTGCGCGTACGTAAATCATCCTGATAGCGGAAATTGCCCGGCGGCGCGGAGCCGCCGGGCCTACAATAACAGCGACCTGTAGGCCGGGTAAGCTTAGCGCCATCCGGCATTTCCGTCGCAGCATAAGGTTGGCAATTGCAGCACAGGAGGGCATATGACCTGGTTCATAGACCGGCGCCTGAACGGAAAGAATAAAAGTGCGGTGAATCGCCAGCGCTTTTTGCGCCGTTATAAGGCGCAGATTAAACAGTCCATCTCCGAGGCTATCAATAAGCGCTCGGTGACGGATATTGACAGCGGAGAATCCGTTTCGATCCCGACGGACGATATCAACGAACCGATGTTTCATCAGGGACGCGGTGGGTTGCGTAACCGCGTCCATCCGGGAAACGACCACTTTGTGCAAAATGACCGCATCGAGCGCCCTCAGGGAGGCGGCGGCGGTGGCGGGAGCGGTCAGGGGCAAGCCAGCGCCGACGGCGAAGGTCAGGATGGTTTTGTCTTTCAAATATCGAAAGATGAGTATCTGGATCTGCTGTTTGAGGATCTCGCCCTGCCGAATCTGAAGAAAAACCAGCAGCGCCAGCTCACCGAATTTAAAACGCATCGGGCAGGCTTCACCGCTAACGGCGTGCCGGCCAATATCAGCGTGGTGCGATCCCTGCAAAACTCGCTGGCGCGACGTACCGCGATGACGGCGGGTAAGCGTCGCGAGCTGCGGGCGCTTGAGGAGGATCTGGACACCATAGGCAAAAGTGAACCGGCGCAGCTGCTGGAAGAGGAGCGGTTACGTCGGGAGATAGCCGAGCTGCGGGCAAAAATCGAACGCGTGCCCTTTATCGATACCTTTGACCTGCGCTACAAAAATTACGAAAAACGCCCGGAGCCGTCCAGTCAGGCGGTGATGTTCTGTCTTATGGATGTCTCGGGCTCAATGGATCAGGTCACCAAGGATATGGCGAAGCGTTTTTATATCCTGCTGTATCTGTTCCTCAGCCGGACCTATAAGAATGTTGAGGTGGTCTATATTCGTCACCATACGCAGGCCAAAGAGGTGGACGAGCACGAGTTTTTCTATTCTCAGGAAACCGGCGGCACTATCGTCTCAAGCGCCCTGAAGCTCATGGATGAAGTTGTTAAAGCCCGATACGATCCGTCGCAGTGGAATATCTATGCCGCGCAGGCCTCGGACGGCGATAACTGGGCGGATGATTCGCCGCTGTGCCATGAGCTGCTGGCAAAAAATATCCTGCCGGTGGTACGTTACTACAGCTACATAGAGATAACCCGTCGCGCGCACCAGACGCTGTGGCGCGAATATGAACATCTGCAGGAAACCTTTGAGAACTTTGCGATGCAGCACATTCGCGACCAGGAAGATATCTATCCGGTGTTCCGCGAACTGTTCCACAAGCAGGGTTCCGAGGCCAGAAGCTAACTAATAAAAACAGTCAGTTACATTAAGATCCTGACTGTTTTTTGCGCTCTGGCTGTTGAATTTCACGCTTCAATTCAAATAATGATTTTTTATCCGCCTGAATCAGTGCCTGACTGGATGCGACTGCCACTATGCGTCTTACCGCCCACCTCTACATTCGTCTGCCCCTGTTGATTTCAATCGCGCTGGGCGTGGTCTGTTTTTTCTTGCTTCCGACAAACCTGGGGACGCTGCAAAGACTGTTGATCGGCTGGAATGCGCTGGCGTGGCCGTATCTGGTTTTTATCTGGATCCGCATGTTGATGACTGACGTATCGGGCATTCAGCGCATTGCCCGTTTACAGGACCAGAGCGCGATGCTCGTGCTAACGATAGTGATTGTGGCCTGTGCGGCCAGCATCGTCACCATTTTAAGCGAACTCCCTGCGTTGAAAGCGCTCTCCGGCACGCCGCGCGCGGTGCATCTCCTGCTGACGGTGGCAACGCTCATTGTCTCCTGGGCCCTGCTGCCCAGCTCCTTCGCTATGCACTATGCCCATCAGCACTATCTGCATCGGACGCAAGACGTTACCCCGATGATGTTTCCGGAAAAGCCGGAGGACCCGGGATATTGGGACTTTCTGTACTACGCGTTTACGATTGCGGTGGCCTCGCAAACCGCCGATGTGGCCACAGGGACAACCGGGATCCGTAGAATCACGCTGCTACAATCGGTTATCTCCTTCGTGTTCAATCTCGCGATACTGGGTCTGTCGGTGAACATCGGCGCAGGTCTGCTGAGTTAACGGGACGGTCCACCGGGAACCACTGGCGTAAGCCGCCCGCAGCGGGCAACGCGGTGAAGGATTGCGTCTGAATGAACGCTACAGTAGCAAAGTCGTGGAGGCACGAGACCGCACTCTCCGGGAAGATAAGCCGATCAGGGCTGCCAGGCAGACCTGATCGGCGACAAGACCGCCGGTCTCAGGACTTCTTATTGAGCATCGATTTTAAATCCGCAAAGGGGTTGTAGGTTGCGGCGGCCACCTCTTTTTGCGCATCCTCCCCCGCCACGACCCGCGTGCCGTACTGGTCAGCCTCCGTGTATTTGGAGTGCTCATGATCGTGGCAGTACAGACACAATAGCTCCCAGTTGCTGCCATCTTCTGGATTATTGGTATGGTCGTGATCGATATGGTGAACCGTTAATTCGCGTAAGTTGGAGTACACAAACTCCCGCGAGCAGCGCCCGCATATCCACGGATAGATTTTTAATGCTTTTTCACGGTAGCCGCTTTCCAGCCGGGCGTAGTTTTTGGGGATCAGAGCCATCGGGGATGTTACCTGTTGCAAAGAGATAATGGGTTAGATAGTACCCCCAATCTGGGGCGCAATGGAACAGCAGGCATGATGAAAGCGCGACAGGATATGCCCCTTCGGGCCGCAGCGGTTCTCATCTGGCAGGAAGAAGATTATGCTGACGGCTTTGTCATGATGGAAAGATTGCGATGAACATGCCGGAAAAACGAAACACTCACCGTCAGTTGCTCGAACTGCTTGAACAGCACCGGGCGCGCTATCGCGTCGTCGACCATGAGGCCGTGGGGAAATGCGAGGCCGTGTCGGAAATCCGCGGTACCGCGTTGGGTCAGGGCGCAAAAGCGCTGGTCTGTAAAGTCAAAGGCAACGGTGTTAGCCAGCATGTGCTGGCGATCCTCGCCGCCGACCAACAGGCGGACCTGTCACGCCTGGCGCAGCATATCGGCGGCAGCAAAGCATCGCTGGCCAGCCCGGCGGAAGTCGATACGCTCACCGCCTGCGTTTTCGGCGCCATTCCTCCGTTCAGCTTTCATGCGGATTTGCGGCTGATTGCCGATCCGCTGCTGTTCGATCGCTACCCGGAAATTGCTTTTAACGCCGGGCGGCTGGATAAATCGATCGTCCTCAACAGCGAGGATTATCTGCGCATTGCCCGCCCGGAGCTGGTCGCCTTTCGCCGCGAAAGCTGAGAGCGCGATAGTCTGCCGTCAGGCAACATTGTGCAGATGCCTGAAAACGAGGTCGCTCGTCAAAAAATGCCTGTCTGTTCACGCTATTACGCGTAAAGTAGACAGGCTTATAATTTGGGCAAGGATCCCCGTTCATGTTCGATACAACCCTGTTTATTCTGCTGGGGCTGGCCGCGCTGGGTTTTATCAGCCATAACACCACCGTGGCCATTTCTATCCTCGTTTTAATCATCGTTCGCGTCACACCGCTTAACGTCTTTTTCCCGTGGATTGAAAAGCAGGGGCTGACGATCGGCATTATTATTCTGACGATTGGCGTCATGGCCCCCATTGCCAGCGGCACGTTGCCGCCATCGACGCTGCTGCACTCGTTCGTCAACTGGAAGTCGCTGCTGGCGATTGCCGTGGGCGTCTTCGTCTCATGGCTGGGCGGGCGCGGCGTGGCGCTGATGGGCTCGCAACCGCACCTGGTGGCTGGACTGCTGGTCGGCACGGTCCTCGGCGTGGCGCTGTTCCGCGGCGTACCGGTTGGCCCGCTGATCGCCGCCGGCATCATTTCCCTGTTTATCGGGAAGTCGTAACCAGACTCGCCAGGTAGCGCCCTGGCGTCTGGCCCAGCCCCTTTTTAAACATCGTAATAAACGCGGTCGTCGAGTCATATCCCAGCGTTTGCGCGGTCTGCTGAACCGTTTTCCCGCCAATCAACAGCCGCAGGGCAAGAATCAACTGCAGCTGATGACGCCAACGGCGAAAACTCAGCCCGGTCTCGCGCACTACCAGCCGCGCCAGATTCCGTTCGCTCATCGCGAATTCGGTCGCCCACTGCCCCAGCGTCTGCCAGCGGGCCGGATCAACCGCCATCAAATCCGCCATCTGACGAATCTTCGGATGCGGGGAAACCGGCAGGTGCAGATGTTCCTGCGGCTGCCGCGGGAGCTCATCGAACAGCACCTGTACCAGCCGTTGCGTTGTCGGATGGGCAAACGCCTCGCCGTGAAGTCCGGCGAGGGTCAGGATAAGCTCGCGAACGAGGGGGGAAATTTTTAAGGTGCAGCAGTGCGCTGGCATTGGCGCGGCATCCGGTTCAATAAACAAAAAACAGATTTGCGCCCCCGGCGTAGCGCGGTTGCTGTGCGGCATCTGGCCCGGGACCCACACCGCGTACTGCGGCGGCACCATCCACATGGCGTTCTCCACTTCGCAGGTGAGCGCCCCATGCAAAGCGAGGATCAACTGGCCTTTGCGGTGTTGATGGCGAGGGATAAACTGCTCGTTCTCCACCACCTGAATGCGAAAAGCGAGCGCCGATTGATGACCGCTGTCCGGATCGTAGCCATCAAGGCCAAGTCCTGTCATGATTTTGTCCGATATTAGCGATAATCTGTCATTTTAGCTTGATTTAAAGCACCGGCAAACGCGCTATTGTAGCCGCCCTGTTTACTCGTCAGAGATTGCCATGAGTTCTGTTTTGCCTTCTACCGGCCGCCGTCATCTGCTGCTGATTATCGGGATTTTATTGATTGCCTCTACGCTACGCGTGACGTTTACCGGCGCAGCCCCGCTGCTGGACGCCATTCGCGCTGACTATGGTCTCTCCACCGCACAAACCGGGATGCTCACCACATTGCCGCTGCTGGCCTTTGGCCTGGTCTCCCCGCTGGCGGCAGGCGTCGGGCGCTGGCTGGGCATTGAACGTAGCCTGCTGGCGGCGTTAATCCTGATTTGTCTGGGCATCGGATTGCGTTCGCTCCCGTCCACCGCCCTGCTCTTTAGCGGCACGGCGATCATCGGCTGCGGAATTGCGCTCGGTAACGTTCTGCTGCCGGGTCTGATCAAACGCGACTTCTCACAGCATGTTGCCAGGATGACCGGGGCCTACTCGATAACCATGGGCGGAGCGGCCGCGCTGGGTTCAGCCATGGTGGTACCGCTGGCGCTGGCGGGTTTCGCCTGGCACGGCGCCCTCTTGATGTTAATGCTCTTTCCGCTGCTGGCGCTGCTGGTGTGGTTACCGCAAACGCGCAAGAGCGCGACCGCGCCGCTCACCGGTTCCGGCGCCATGCATAATCGCGGCATCTGGCGCTCCGCGCTCGCCTGGCAGGTCACGCTGTTCCTTGGCATCAACTCGCTGGTCTATTACGTGATTATCGGCTGGCTGCCGGCCATTTTACAGAGCCTTGGCTACAGCGAAGCGCAGGCGGGCTCCCTGCATGGTTTGCTCCAGCTGGCCACCGCCGCCCCTGGTCTGGCGATTCCGCTGATTCTTCATCGTCTAAAAGACCAGCGCGCCATCGCGGTCAGTGTGGCGCTGATGTGCGCCATCAGCGCCTGTGGGCTGTGGTTCTGGCCGGGACAGGCGGTAGTCTGGACGCTTATCTTTGGTTTCGGTTCGGGGGCGACCATGATTCTGGGGTTGACGTTTATCGGCCTGCGCGCGAACTCCGCGCACCAGGCGGCGGCATTGTCAGGGATGGCGCAGACCATCGGATATCTGCTGGCCGCCTGTGGACCACCGCTCATGGGGAAAATTCATGATGCCAACGGCGACTGGCAGATCCCGCTTATCGCCGTGGCGCTGATTTCAGTCGTGATGGCGCTGTTCGGCGCGCTGGCCGGACGCGACCGGGAGATAAACGGATAACCGTCCGCTAAGCCGCCATGGCGATGGCGGCGATGCGACCTGAATCCTGTGAAATTAACCGGCGGTGAGATTATTGACTCGCGGCATGTAAAAACGCCTGCACCAGCGGTGAAGGACGCCCTTCCAGGGCATGACGTTCATGCTGGAACAAGGTCGCCACAAAAAACGGGTGCGTGATCAGCTCCACCGCGCGAATCTCGCCCTCCTCATCCCACCCGGTTACCCGCAGCTCCCCCTGTTCCAGTTCACGGGCAAAGCTGTCGGCAATACCGTAGTTACAGTGGTAGCCCTCTGCGATAGTATCGCGACCATACGCACGGGCAATCAGGGTATGAGCACGCAGTTCAATAGTGTCCGACTTTTCAACCAGCGAACAGCTTAGCGGCGCTATCACCATCCGTCCTGCGCTATCGGTTTCAGCATGGGCCGCATCCTGCCAGCCCATCACGTTACGCGCATATTCGATTATTGCGTGCTGAAAACCACCGCAGGTTCCGAGGAAAGGCACGCTGTTTTCGCGCGCGTAGCGAATGGCGGTAAACGCGCCCTCGGCATTTTCGTACGGGCTGGCGGGCACCACCCAGATAGCATCGTAATCCACCAGCGCGTCGGCATGGTGAATATCGCGAGTTGCCAGCCAGTCATAGCGCACGGGCAGTTCCAGCACGGCGGCAGCGTCATCGATAGCGAGGGGGATAGCTTTATGGGCAATCACGTCAGGATTGTAGTCGCCAACCAGGGCAATACGCAGGGGGGTGTTCATAGCAGGATCCTTATGTCAGAGCGATTTTCGGGCAACACAAGGAAGCTCAGATTAGCGATCTCCTTCGCGGAACACAACCCCTGTTTTCATCGCAACACAGAGCCTTTCGCGCTTTCTGCTTGCTTTACGCGCGGGTAATTTCCACGCGCAGGCGCTATTGTATAGCGCAGAGAAATCATAATGGACCGCCTATGAAAAGCAAAATTTTGGTCAGCGCCTGTCTGATGGGTTTTCAGGTTCGCTATAATGGCAGCGAAAAAGCACGGCTCGCCGACGTACTGGCGCGCTGGCAGCGCGACGGTCGGCTGGTGATTCATTGCCCGGAGCTCGCCGCCGGGCTGCCGGTCCCCCGACTCCCGGCCGAAATCCTTCACGCCCAGGGTACGGATGTTATGCAGGACCGCGCGCGTATCGTTGAGAGCGACGGTCAGGACGTCACTCCGCACTATCAGCTGGCCGCCTGGCTGGCCCTGCGCGCGGCGCAGGAAGCCGGTTGCGAGGCCGCCTTGTTAACCGACGGCAGCCCAACCTGCGGCAGTCAGTTCATTTACGACGGGACGTTTAGCGGGCAGCGAAAGCCGGGTTCAGGCGTGGCGGCAGCGCTGCTGCGTGAACACGGAATCACGGTTTTTTCCGAGCGACAGCTTCCCCAGCTCCTCGCCTGGATGCAACAGAGAGAGAATAGCGATGATTCACTGTAAACGCGTTTATGACCAGCCACAGCCCGGCGACGGTTACCGCGTCCTGGTTGACCGGCTCTGGCCGCGCGGTATGAAAAAAGAGGCGTTGCGCTACGATGAGTGGTGCAAATCGCTCTCGCCCTCTTCGGCGCTACGTAAAGCGCTGCACGGCGAGGCGATCGATTTCGCCAGCTTCAGTCAACAGTATCGCGAAGAGCTGAATGCCCGGCATGACGAAGGATTACGCCTCGCCACGCTGGCTCATCAACAGCCATTAACCCTGCTGTATGCCGCCAAAGATACCCGGCAAAACCATGCGCGGGTACTGGCTGAGTGGCTGGAAAACCTGCCGGTTAAGGCTTAGCAGGATGGTCCCGGCGCCATAGCGTCCATTCATCCACGGTCTCTCCGCCGGGAAGTTTGCAGTCCGTACGTACGCCTTGCGGCGTCTGAACCGGAATCAGGCTACCGCCTTTCTGAGTACAGTAGACGGAAGCCGGGTTGGCCATGCCGATAGACTGCGGCGGCGGCGGGGCATCCTGTTGCTTCACGCAGCCGGCGAGGGCCAGCGGCAGCATCATTATCATCCACTTCATTTCTGCTCCTTCTTTGCACAGAGCACGTATTTGCCCTGATTCTTCATGGTTTCTCCATTTTAACTGCACTTTTGCTTCTTAGAGTAGCGCTTGTTCTCGAACGAACCAGAGAACAGATCATTCCATAATCAATGAGTTTTCCCCGTCGCCCCCGACGGGGCTTTTTTCCTGCTGCGATCGCAGGTATTCCCTTAACAAATGTGTTAAATTTCCTGTATCTATGTTTACTCTTCGTTGGTAGCCGTTTTCCAGCATAAATGACGGACGGCCCCACCCGATCGGGAGCCGTACATTCATGTCAGATTTTATTCTTGCTCGCGTCTCGCAAACGCTCGCCACTGAACATTCCCTCGAAATGTTAGTCAGGCAGCTGCTTGAGATGCTGGAGCTGGTGACCAGAATGGAGTCGACCTACCTGACTCGTATTGATTTAGCCGCGCAGCGCCAGCAGGTTCTGTATGCGCATAACAGCAGCGAAATGCAGATCCCGGAAGGGTTTTCGGTGCCGTGGAATGAGTCGCTGTGTAAGCGTGCAATCGACGAAAACTGCCGGTTTAGTAACGATGTCAACAGCCGCTGGCAGTCGTGCATTGCCGCTCAGGAGCTTGGTATCATCACCTTCTTCAGCATTCCCGTGCGCCTCGCCGATGGCTCGCTGTACGGCACGCTGTGTGCAACCAGCCGCCATAAGCAGCCCTATAACCTTGAAGCTACGCAGGTCATGGAGCTGTTCGCCAACTTAATTTCTCACTACGTCGAGAAAGAGACGCTGGTTGCCCGGCTTCGCGCCGCCAACGTGGCGCTGGAAATGCACTCCTGTACCGACGAACTGACCGGTTTAGCCAATCGCCGGGCGCTGTTTAAGCATCTGTCGGCCATGTTTCCCCGCGAGCGCGAACAGCAGCGTAATATTCTGCTGATCTTTATCGACCTTGACGATTTTAAAACGATAAACGATCGCTTCGGTCATCAATGCGGTGATCACTTTTTGATTCAAATCGGCGAACGCCTGAATGCGCATATTCGCCCGGGAGACCTGGTGGGACGTCTCGGCGGCGATGAGTTTTTGGTCGTCGGCCACGGGCTGGACAGGGGGCAGCAACAGACCTTTATTGCGACCCTGCGAGAGGCCCTGCGTGGGATTTACTGTGTTGGCGAACAGCGGATTAACTATCCCGGCGCCAGCTTTGGCGTCGCTGAGGTCAATCCGCAGGTTCAGGATGTCGAAAGTGCGCTGCGTGCTGCGGATGACGCCATGTATCAGGATAAAAAGTCCCGTCGGCGGAATTCCTTCCTGAATATTGATTAAAATCTGCTGGCGATATCCAGTATGATAGCGAGGTTTTCCGGTAAGCTGTTCGCATAGCAGGCAACGGCTTAATGATTTTGTGGCAGGACAGGTCGTATTTTTAGCTTCAGGGGTAACATCATGAGATTGGGTATTCTTTTCCCGGTGGCCATTTTTATCGTCGCCGTTATTTTTCTCAGTTGGTTTTTTGTCGGCGGCTACGCGGCTCCGGGCGGCGCGTAATGAAAAAAAGCACCATTCTGATGATTATCATCGCCATCGTTGCCCTGGCCGGCGTTCAGTTCGGCTGGTGGTAGTGTTTGCGACAAGAGATCATCGGTCAGCGTGTTATTGCGGAGTTATCCTATCCACTCAATAAGTTAACGCTATACACTCACTTCATCAGCCGATCCCGCAAGCTCTTTGCCCACGGACGGTGGACAACGGAGAAGTGAGAAATGAAAAACCGATCGTGTTACCGTTGATTCTTGCGCTATGCACGCTGTTATCGGGATTTATTGTTGACGACGGTTATCACCACAGGCACCACCATCATAATTATGATGGCCGCGACTGGTAGCAGAAATGAAGCAGGGCGAACGTCCGTTCGCCCCGTCGCTTTAGTCCTGGCGGTCAGAACCTAAAAAGATGAAGCCCAGCGGAATCGAAAACAGCAGCGTGAACACGATGCTGTAGACGGTCACCATCGCCCCCTGCAGGAAAAACATCGATGTGCTCCATTCGGAGTACGGCATGTTGTATTCGCTAACGACCCCACCAAACGTTGCTCGCCCCACCACGGTGAGCGCGATGACAAACACAATCCCTATCGACAAGAAAAATTTCTTGCTGTTTTTGTTGCTGATGAGTTTTTGCACAAGCATCCGGGTTCCCTTTTCTCTGACCGATAATCGGCGGTATATGTAACATTAATGCAATAAAAATTGAAAGGTTTTTGTTACAAGCCAGAGGATATGGCGATCTGGCCGGGATCACTACCGGCCAGCGGTTTACGATTGCAGGGTTGCCAGACGGGCGGCAAAACCGACAAACACCAGACCAATCAGACTGTTGCCAATTTTTGCCAGTTTCTTTCTGGTCTTGACGTAGCGCGTCACGAACGAACCGGACAGGATCAGGAAGCTCATATACATAAAGCTAATCACCTCCAGCGTCAGCGCAAGGATAAAGAACGCCAGCCCGGGCGTGCTGGCATTGACGTCGATGAACTGCACGAAAAAAGAGACATAGAAAAGAATAGCTTTGGGATTCGTCAGGCTCAGCGTCAGCGAGCGTTTCAGAATTGCGCTTCCCGGTTCAGCCCCGGCATCCGCGTGCCCTTCCCGATGAGTCAGCACGGAATAGAGCATTTTGCCTCCCAGCCACAGCAGGTAAATCGCCCCCAGATAGCGCACGATATTAAACAGCACCGGCGTGGTCTTAATCAGGGTCGCGACACCGGCAAAGGCCAACAGCATCAGCACCGCGTCACCGATAAACACGCCAGCTGCCGCCAGGTAGCCCTTCTTAACGCCGTGCGCGATACCGGTTTTCAGTACAAAAAAGGTATTAGGGCCGGGCACCAGGATGATAAAAATAGCCCCAACCAGATAGGTCAGATAATTCAACACACCAAACTCAGCGAACACGCTGCACTCCTTCGCTTTCAACATAAAAACACGATCGCGCTCACGTTAACGCAACTGCCGCGATTTTGAAAGCGCTTACGGTGCGGGTTAGCTTAGTAGAGCGAGCCTTCGCCCAGCGGGCGGGTTTTAAAGCGCCGATGGACCCACAGGTATTGCTCCGGCGCGCGCAGAATCTCTTTTTCAATCACCCGGTTGATGTAGCTGGCCGCATCCTGTTTATCTTCGCCAGGATAGTCATTGAGCACATCGCTGATGTGCAAGGTGTAACCTTTACGGTCCATCTTACGTACCATGCTGATGCTCAGCATCTTCGCACCGGAGAGACGCGACAGGACATAGGTACCGTTTGTCGTCGCCGCCTGAGGGACGGAGAAGAACGGCGCAAACACGCTGCCTTTCGGGCCGTAGTCCTGATCCGGGGCGAACCATACCGCTTCGCCGGCTTTCAGCGCGTGCACCAGACCCGATAAATTACGCCGATCGATCATCGCTTTATTCGAACGCAGACGTCCGCGGGTTTGCACCCACTCCATCAGCGGGCTGTTATGCGGGCGATAGGTCGCCATCATTGGCCGACACAGGCCCATGGTACGACCGCCGAGTTCCAGCGACATAAAGTGCACGCCAACGACCATCACGCCCTGCCCGGCACCTAACGCTTTGTTCAGATTTTCAAAGCCTTCAACGGCGAACCATTTTTTCACCCGCTCATCGCTCCAGAACCAGGCCATCCCGGTTTCGATAAGCCCCATGCCCAGCGACATAAAATTCTGCTCAATCATCTTGTCCCGCGCTTGCAGCGACATGTCCGGAAAACAGAGTTCGAGATTGCGTCGGGCAATATGTTCACGACGCTTAAGGAAACGGCGTGACGCCTTCCCTGCGCTGGTGCCGATGATGTGTAACAGAGGATAGGGTAGTTGCACGATTAACCAGAGGATGGCCAGGCCAAACCAGGTCCCCCAGTTGCGAGGGTGCAGAAGACTTTTATTAAAAGCGCAAGACATGATTTTTCCTGTAAACATCAATAAATGAGTAGCGCTTAAGGAAAAAACGAAGTCCATTCATCAGTCGTTAGGCGGTACGTATGGCAACTGTGACAATAGTAATCCGGCTAAATTCACTCCGGCAAGTAAAAAACATCCCTGAGCAGAAAAAAGCATAATACCCTCACAATTGTAACAGAATGTAAAATAAAATAGCAGATCTGATGACAAATATTTACTGAGGCAACCCTTTTCTCGCTAATTATTTCGATTTGCTGATTGCACATAATTAAATCAGTTTGTACTCATCCACCGCATATCGCTGCGCAACCCCTGTCATCACTGGTCGGCGACACCTTGCAAACCGGCCAACCCGCTGACGACGGCGCAGGGGTAAAAGTATAAACGTTGCTAAAGAATCCACGCGAGTCAATATAACTATTTTCCATACTTCAGAACCAGGATCTATAAATAGCATGTAACGTATCTTTTCATTCATTCTCTATATATAAAATAAGAATCACCTTATTTTATAAATCTGCTGAATGCCTGGCGCTTGCGGCAAATAAATCGCATATTATTCGTATATAACGAACAATTATCATTTTTTATCCCCACTCTTCGGCGCTAACCCGTCGGTGAAACAGGTCTAAGACCTGATAGCGTAAAATCGACAACATTTTATAATCGCAACAATCACTTATTGAAATTAGTCTTGCCGCTGCGCATTTTTGCGCCCCTTTTAATTGTAATGATAACCATTCTCATATTAACATGTCGCTATTGATAACCTGTTTTGAAGCCGATCATGTCTCAGCTTTCCGCCGTCGCACCGCCCACGCTCGCCTCGCTGTATCAAGCCCATCACGGCTGGCTGACACACTGGTTAACCGTTAAGCTGCAATCCGCCTTTGACGCCGATGATGTGACTCAGGATACCTTTCTGCGCATCATGGGCAGCGAATCCCTCAGCGCTATCCGCGATCCTAAATCCTTCCTGTGCGTCATCGCCAAACGGGTGATGATCGACAGGTTTCGTCGTCATGCGCTGGAACGTGCGTGGCTGGAGATGCTTGCCCGCCTCCCGCAAACCCAGGTCCCTTCGCCGGAACAACTGCACCTTCAACTGGAGACGCTGCAGCAGGTCGATACCATGCTTGATGGTCTGAGCCGGAAAGCCCGCGCGGCCTTTTTACTTTCGCAGCTGGAGGGGCTGACCTATGCCGAGATAGCCGAACGTCTGACGGTCTCGGTAAGCTCGGTGAAAAAATATGTCGCCAGGGCAACCGAGCACTGCCTGCTCTTTCGCCTCGAGAATGGCCTGTGAGTTCCGCGTTATCCGAATCCCGTCGGCAGGCCCTGCGTTCCGCCTCGCACTGGTACGCGGTATTAAGCGATGGTCGCGCCAACCCGCAGCAGGAGGCCCGCTGGCAACAGTGGTATCAACAACACCGCGATCACCAATGGGCGTGGCAGCAGGTCGAAAACCTGCGCCAGCAGATGGGACAACTTCCCGGCCCTCTTGCCAGCCGGACGCTCAATGACAGCCGCCTGACTCGCCGCCAGGTGCTCAAAGGCGTGCTGCTGCTCGCCGCTGGCGGCAGTTGGCAGATGTGGAACAGTGAACTGGCGGAAGGATTGCGCGCCGATTACCGGACGGCCAAAGGCCTGCCGCTGCGGCAAACGCTCAACGACGGTACTCTGCTGACGCTCAATACCGACAGCGCCGCCGATGTGCGTTTTGATGACCGCCAGCGCCTGATACGCCTGCGCTACGGCGAAATTGCCATTACCACTGCCCGTGACCGCCAGCGGCGACCGTTTCGCGTCCAGACCCGCGACGGTTTACTCACCGCGCTGGGCACCGAATTTACCGTCCGTCAGTTGGCCCGTGAGACGCGCCTGGCGGTACAACAGCACGCCGTGGAGGTGGCGCTGCCAGACGGCCAGCGGACGATTATCCACGCGGGCGAGAGCCTGTGGTTTACCCGCGATGCCTTCTCCCGTCTTCAGCCGCTGAACAGCAGCGATGCCAGCTGGACACAGGGCATTCTCAGCTTCCGCGATCGGCCTCTGCGCGAGGTGATCGCTACCCTGTCCCGCTATCGCCCCGGGGTCTTACGCTGCGATCCCGCCGTCGCCGGTTTACGCCTGAGCGGCACCTTTGCGCTGGGCGATAGCGATGCGATTTTGCACATCATCGCGCAGACGCTGCCGGTAAAACTGCAGTTTGCCACCCGCTACTGGGTCACTGTTGTCGCGGCCTGAGAAAAAAACAAAAAATTCGTCTTCTCGATTGTCCCTTTTCACCTGCTCGTTCGACTTAACAGGTGATGACAACCAAAAACGATCGTGGAGAACACATGACGCCTTTACGCGTATTACGCAAACCCATGCCTCTGGTGATGGCAATCCGTTTAAGCCTGCTGCCGCTCGCGGGGCTGACCGCAGCGTCCGCTTATGCCGCCACGCAGTTTGACATTGCCGCCGGGGATCTGGACAGCGCTCTGCACCAATATGCCGCCCGTAGCGGGATCACGCTCTCGGCGGATGCCAGCCTGACCCGCGGCAAACACAGCGCTGGCCTGCGCGGCAGCTATGAGGTGGAAGACGGTCTGCAAATGCTGCTCACCGGCAGCGGCCTGCGGCTGAAATCGCTGGGCAATCATGCCTGGACGCTGGAACCGGCGCCGGTTGATACGGAATCAACGCTGACGGTGGTCGGCGACTGGCTTGGCGAGGCACGAGAAAACGACGTTTTTGAACACGCCGGCGCCCGCGATGTTATCCGCCGCGACGATTTCGCCAAAACCGGCGCCAGCACCATGCGCGAAGTCCTGAATCGCATTCCCGGGGTCAATGCGCCGGAAAATACCGGTACCGGCAGCCACGATCTGGCAATGAACTTTGGTATCCGGGGCCTGAACCCACGCCTCGCCAGCCGTTCGACGGTGCTGATGGACGGTATCCCGGTCCCCTTCGCCCCCTATGGTCAGCCTCAGCTCTCGCTGGCGCCGGTATCGCTCGGCAACATGGAGGCGGTGGATGTCGTTCGCGGCGCGGGCGCCGTGCGTTACGGGCCGCAAAACGTGGGTGGGGTCGTGAACTTTGTCACTCGCGCCATCCCGCAGGATTTCGCCATCGCGGGCGGGGTGGAAGGACAGCTCAGCCCGAGCGCCTCGCAGAACAATCCCAAAGAGACCCACAACCTGATGCTGGGCGGTAGCGCCGATAACGGACTGGGGGCGGCCCTGCTCTATTCCGGCACCCGCGGCAGCGACTGGCGTGAACATAGCGCCACGCGCATCGATGACGTGATGCTGAAAGGCAAATATGCGCCAAACGCGACGCACACGTTCAACAGTTTGCTGCAGTACTATGACGGCGAAGCCGATATGCCCGGCGGTCTGTCCCGCGCCGATTATGCTGCCGATCGCTGGCAGTCCACCCGCTTAAAAGATAGCTTCTGGGGACGACGTCAGCTCGCCAGCCTCGGCTACCAGTTCCAGCCTGATGCGCAGCGCAAGTTCAATATCCAGGGCTTCTATACTCAGACATTGCGCAGCGGCTATCTGGAGCAGGGAAAACGTACAACCCTTTCCCCGCGTGAATACTGGGTTCGCGGCATCGAACCGCGTTACAGCCAGAGCTTTATGCTCGGCGCCTCCGCTCACGAAGTCGGCGTCGGCTATCGCTACGTGAATGAATCCACGCACGAGATGCGCTACACCACCCCCACCGTCAGCGGCAAGTTACCCGACACCAACAGTCCGTACGACCGCGATACCCGCTCAGGGACCGAGGCTCACGCCTGGTATATCGACGATCGCATCGATATCGGCAACTGGACGGTCACGCCGGGCATGCGTTTCGAACATATTGAGTCTTACCAGGACAACAACCTGAAAGATACCCGCCAGCAGGTGAGCTATAACGCCCCGCTGCCGGCGCTTAACGTACTTTACCACCTCACAGACAGCTGGAATCTTTATGCCAATACAGAAGGATCGTTCGGTACCGTACAGTACAGCCAAATTGGCAAGGCTGTGCAAAGCGGCCATGTGGAACCGGAAAAAGCCCGTACCTGGGAAGTCGGCAGCCGCTACGACAACGGCGCGCTGAGCGCGGAGATGGGGCTGTTCCTGATTAACTTTAACAATCAGTACGACGCCAACCAGACCAACGATACCGTGACCGCTCGCGGCAAAACGCGGCACAGCGGGCTGGAGACCCGGACGCGTTACGACCTTGGCGATCTCAATTCGCAGTTGGACAACCTGTCGGTCTATGCCAGCTATGCCTATGTCAACGCCATCATTCGTGAGAAAGGCGACACCTACGGCAACCAGGTGCCTTTCTCGCCCAGGCATAAAGGCACGATCGGAGTGGACTACAAACCGGGCAACTGGACGTTCAACCTCAACAGCGATTTTCAGTCCAGCCAGTTCGCTGACAACGCCAACACCGTGGAAGAGAGCGCTGACGGCAGCACCGGCCGCATTCCGGGCTATATGCTGTGGGGCGCCCGCGTCGCCTATGATTTTGGCCCGCAAATGGCCAACCTCAACCTGGCATTCGGCGTGAAAAACATTTTCGACCACGCGTACTACACCCGCTCCTATGATGATAATAACAAAGGTATTTATGCCGGTCAGCCGCGTACCTTGTATCTGCAAGGCGCCATGACCTTCTGATGATGCAGCGGTGACGGAACACCTTCTGCTGCTGTTCCGTCACCGTCCCGGCATGGGCGGTGACGGTGGCGTTTGCGCGCGGCTTTGCGCCTTGAGTCCCTGTACTGGTTTCACGCCGCCAACGCCTTTCGAGAAACCGCGCGTCCTTTAGCGGCGGCAAGCGTTCATCACTCCATCATCTATCCGGTTCTAAAATTCGTTTTGCCAATGGTCAAAATAGCCAGCTATCATCCCGGTGGCGAAATAACGCAACCGGCTCACGACAATGTATTTTCTTTTTATGAGCAAAATGATTAACTGACGACTGTTAAAGACTTTTTTCACGCTTTATGTGCCTTTGTCGCCACGCATTATGGGCTTGAGTATTGCTATAAATGAAATTATCCCGGAATTTACTTACCGATCATTTCGCTGCGTACTGGCGTCTCTTTCCCCCTGCTGGCGTTATCTGGACACAGATGACCAGAATGAGCCGATATTATCCCGATCACGCGGATGGAGAAAAACGATGCGTCTCACCTTAAAATCAGCATTGATGCTAACCACGCGCGTTATACAGATAATCAACCCGGAACTTCAGTTGCATATGCAGCGCACGGCGTTAATTGCCCTCGAACTCTCGCTGGCCCTGAAGCTGCCGCGAGCGCAACAGCAGACTATATTTTGCGCCGCGCTGCTTCACGATATTGGCGTACTCGGCGATAAACGAATCGTTACGTCGCTGAATGACATCGATAATATCGAAGACCCCCACCAGCAGCGGGGCGCCGAGATGCTCGACGGCTTACCCACCTTCGCGCCTGTTTTGCCTCTTATTCGCCATCACCATTTTAACCCGGCGCGTAAAGGCAACCTCGAAGAGCATATCGTTTTTTTTGCCGATGCTTTTGAACGTCTGCTCTCTGGCGGAAATATCACCACCGATCATTACCCTGACATGATCATCGACACCTTTCGCACCTTGCATCAAGCGATCGATCCGATGCTCTGTGACACCGTCTGCCAGCTCGCGCAAAAAGAGCATTTCTGGCTGCATCTTCACCCCGGACATATCCAGAGGATGCTGGAAATCATCGGCCCGATAAACGAGCTGTCCATCGATATCGACGGGCTAAAAGATATTTGTTTGTTAATCGCCAAAATTGTCGATACCTACAGCAGTTTTACCGCCAGCCACAGTATTATGGTCGGCGAAATATCCTGCCTGCTGGCAACCTATATGCATCTGCCGGAAGAAGAGTGTAAAAAAATCGAGATTGCCGGTTATTTGCACGATATTGGTAAAATTAATATCCCGCTGGATATCCTGGAAAAGCAGGGTGAACTCACCCCTGATGAACTACGTCATGTGCGAGAACATAGTTATATGACCGGTGAAATTCTCAGCGCCTTTAGCGAACTGGGGGAAATCATTAACTGGGCGGCGAACCATCATGAAAAACTCGATGGCAGCGGCTATCCGCTGCATCTGAATCAGGATTATCTGCAGCTGCCTGACCGGATCATCGCCATTGCCGATATCTTTACCGCCCTGACCGAAGATCGCCCCTATCGCGTCGCCATGCGTTATCAGGATGCCTTACAGCTGATAGAGAACGATGTTATAAATGGCGCCCTGGATAAAGATGTTTTTTGTACGTTATGCCAGCATGCCGATACGCTGCATAGCACGATTATTTGCAAAAAACGCCGCTAACCCTCTGCCCGGAAATGGGCCGAAGCGGGTTCTATAATTAGACCTGACCTCATTTGTTCATCTGCATGCAAGGAAAATTCGGGTGAGAATCGCCACCATGACCAACTGGGCCTACGGGATCACCGTTTGCCTGACCATCACTTCCGGTATTGCCATGCTGATGGCGTCCAGCGCGGAGACGGCCGAACGCCGGGCAGTACAGCAGCGGCAGATCTTCGATCAATTAACTGAATCGGTTGAAACCGAGAGCTGGGAATTATCCGACCTCGCTCGCGCTTACGTCATTAACAAAAATCCGGATCTCTTACAGGAATACCGCCAGCAGGCCCATTCGCTGAAGACAATAGAGCAGCGGCTGGAAAAGCTGAAAGATCAGGGAGCGACCTCCCAGGAGCTGCTGTTGCTGCGTGAGGGACTGCAGATAGCGGATGAGCTACAGGATGAACAGCAGACCGCGCTTGCCAGTATTGAACGTGGCGCAGACAACGAGGCGATCGCCCTGCTCTACGGCAAGCCTTATGAACAGGATCTGGACCGGGTACAGACGCAGATCGATCACTTCCGCCTGATGCTGGAAGGCCGGGCCGCCAGCGCCATTGCGCAAGCCACGGCAAAATCGCACACCTGGCGTACCTTATCAGAAATCATGGTCGCCCTGACGGCGCTGATGTTCCTGTTTGTCCTCGGGTTTATCCTTCAACGGCGGGTATTGTACCCGGTTGTCCGTTTAAGCGATGTGGTACAACGCCTTGCCTCACAGGATTATGCCGTCGAAGCTCCCCGCTTCACGCAGATCGATGAGATTGGCGATATGGCCCAGGCGATCCGTATTTTCCGCGAAAATGGCCTCGCGCGTCAGCGTCTTGAGCAAGAGCGGGATGCTGACTGGGCGATTCGCGAACTGCTGGCGCGCATGACCCAGCGTCTGCAAGGCTGCGAATCTTTTGAGGATGTCATCAAGGTCGCCGAACTCTTCGCTCCGAATATCGCCCCCGCGATTCCCGGACGCCTGTATGTTCTCGAAACCAACCCCTGGCAGTTGCGCTGCGTGGCGCAATGGCTCTCGCCGCCGGATGAACCCGAGGTCTTCTATCCTGACAACTGCTGGGCCGTGCGCCGGGGGTTAAGCCATCCGCCGGTCAATGGTGAGCCAGACATCGCCTGTTCGCACCTGCCCGAGGCCTGCATTCACCAATCGCTTTGCGTGCCGCTGGTTGCGCAAGGGGAAGCGATCGGTCTGCTCTCCTTCAGGAACGTCACCTCCGCCACCGCCCCTTCTCGCGCCTATCTGGAACTGATGGCCGAAGCGCTGGGCCTGGCGCTGGCAAACCAGCGTCTGCGCAGCGCGTTGCTGGAGAAAGCGCTGTTCGATTCGCTCACCGGGCTGCGTAATCGTCATCATCTGGATGATGCCCTGAATACGCAAATCAATCTCGCGGTGCAAAACCATACGCCGCTGAGTTGCCTGATGATCGATATCGATCACTTCAAAATGATTAACGATCGGTATGGTCATGAAGCCGGCGATCTGGTGATCAAGAGCGTAGCGGCGATTGTGCAACGCGCGGTACATGACAGAGGGATGGCTTTTCGCTACGGTGGCGAGGAGTTTCTGGCGCTGCTTGCCGGTGCCAGTGAAGAGTCGGCCCGGACCTGCGCCCAGGAGATTTACGACAATGTCCGCAGCCTGACCCTGCGCGATGGCCTCAACGATATTGGCCAGGTGGATGTCTCGATAGGCATTGCCAGTTTCCCGCAGCATACCCAGAGCGACAGCCTGCTGCGCGCCGCGGATGCCGCGCTTTACCGGGCCAAAGAGCAGGGTCGCTCCAGAATCGTCAGTTTCGGCATGCTGAAAACCGACTAAGACCATAAGGGGATAAGCTGGCCGCTTATCCCCGCACCAGCAGATGGGTGGCTATCCCCCATGTCACCAGCGATAAGCGGCCTTCAGCACGCTCCAGGATCGAGTAGCTGCCATTCAGATGCGCATAGCGGGGAAAGTTCTCCAGGCCGTGGCCGTCAAGTCTGGAGACAACCGCCTGAATCACCTGACCATGAGAAACCACGCACACGCACCGATCCGCGACCTCAGCGGCGTCAAGCAGCGCCGCTGTCGTTCTGTCGACGGCCTCGGTCAGCGACTCGCCATGCGGCGGTTTCACATTCGGATCGCCGGAGTAGATTGTCTCGAACAGCCTGCGCCTCTCGTCATCAAGTTGTGGGTAGACCGTGCCCTCTAATGGCCCCAACCCCCGTTCCATAAGCCGCGAATCAAAGCGGATCGGACAGGCAAAATGGGCCGCGATCGGCATGGCCGCCGCGACGGCGCGACCTGCTGGAGAAGAGACCACCCGATCGATCTTCTCGCCATCAAGCGCGCGGATCAGCGCCGCAATTTGTCGATGCCCGCGCGCGGTCACCGGGCTATCAAGGTGCCCCTGCAGGCGGTTAACGCCATTCCATTCGGTTTCACCATGTCTTACGAGCAATATCTTCATTGACGGCATCGGGTTACGAGTTATCGGGCAACATTATCATCCGCAGAGAATAAAAAGAAAGCGCTCCCCTGACACGCTTCCCGTTAACGCTCAGAGCGCCCGGCAAAACGCAAAGAGACCGTGCTTGCTCACGGGCGTTTCTCGCTTTCTGACCGCCGCCGCGCGGGTGGCAGAAAAAATGAAATAAGGATGCTATGATCGCCGGCAAATGATGCCGGCATTAACCTGAGGGGCTACTGAATGAATAATGAAATACCGCTAAAATATTATGACATCGCCGATGAGTACGCGACGGAATGCGCAAAGCCGGTCAGTGAATCAGAACGCGATCCTCTGGCGCGCTATTTTCAGCTGCTGCTCACGCGTCTCATGAACAACGAGGAGATCAGCGAAGAGGCCCAGGGCGAAATGGCGCGTGAAGCCGGTCTTCATCCGGATCGGATCGATGAGATTGCGATGTTCCTCAATCAATGGGGCAATGAGTAGCTCCCTGGCTCTCTGACCAGGGTAAACCGGCGTGTGGTTATTCTGCTGCACGCCATTCTCTCTCGCGTAGCCCAAATTTATCGTCCAGACTGAAACCAAAGGCGTGGTCTGCGCAGGCATTGTGCATTACACTGCGCGCTGCAAAAATTGAGTTAATACATGATTAAGTAGGTGGTAATGGCGATGAACGGAACGATCACAACCTGGTTTAAAGATAAAGGTTTTGGATTTATCAAAGATGAAAACGGCGATAACCGCTATTTTCATGTGATTAAGGTCGCCAATCCTGATCTGATTAAGAAAGATGCGGCGGTGACCTTCGAACCCACCACCAATAACAAGGGTTTGTCAGCTTATGCGGTGAAAGTGGTGCCGGAAAGCAAATACATCTATATCGCCGGCGAGCGTCTGAAGCTCACGTCGATCAAATCCTACCTGGTCTACAGCGAAGAAGTGCCTGCCGATACCCGCATTGATAAAGAAAATGCGGTGCTGTCCGTGGGGATCCTGATGAGCAGCATCAAGCCGAAATCCGACGTTAAGCCCGGTGATATGCGCTCGCTGAAAAAACTGGCGATCACCACTTTTCAGGGGACGACATTGATCTTCTCGGAAGATGAGATTGACATCGATACCACGGTGAAACTGCTTAAAGTCTGAGCGCATGGCCTCTGAGCCTGGGCCGACATTCTGCCCCCTTGTGGCGCAGCCTGTCGGCCTCTGGCACACCGCGCTCAATACGCCTTCTCTCTCCCGAACCCGCGATTGTATGGCGCTATTGCGGCCCTGCGTGCGGTGTACATTTGCGCTCCAGATAAGGGAACCCCGGCTGAACGGCTTTATGACGCGGACTTAAACTTTGGCTCTGGCAGAAGCGGCGGCGTTGCGTCTTCAAAGCGCAGCCAGTGGTCCCAGATATCATGTATCTGTAGCTCTATAAGACCGATTTGTCGCAGTGAAATACTGACAGCGCTTATCGTCCCTCCCGCGCTGTCCGCCTTCGTTGAGGCGGCGGCTTTGTCTATCAGAGTATCCCAGGCCTGGCTTTCATCATTCAACGCGCGGGTTAATTCCTGCAGACGTGGCGGAGAATCTTTATTGTCCTGCTGGAGGCGATTTAAAGCGCGGGCAAGGTACTTGTCTTTAACCCAACTGAGTTGTTTGAGCTGCACGTCCATGCAGGCATCCATATCCAGGGTTGTCTCCTGCGGCATACCGGCACAAGCGATGGAGAAGGTTTCCACTCCCTCATTCAGGATACTACCGGGTTGGTTCCGATCGTCGGCAGCATACGAAACGATCGGCAGGCATAGCGCTAAAGAAATAAACGTCAGCCATTTCATTTAATAAGTCCCATAAAGGCGATGAGTCATTCAGGTTAGCGGAATCCGTTGCGTTAGGGAATAACCTGCCCGTCTTCACCAGACTCCCTCCGCCTGCGCCGGAGAGCCAGAATCACCCCGGCGCATTCGCGTCATTCACTTCATGCAGGTCATGCATTCACCACACCTTGCAAGATGGCCTGCTGACGATCCAGGGTGAAAATGCGCCACTCCACCTGCCGGGCATTCAGCACAAACAGGGCCGTAGCCAGGGTATTCTCCTCATCCGGATCCTGCGGCGATAGACGGTATATCGGCAGTTCCGCATCCTGCCTGTCGGATAGTATTGCCAGGGCGCCAGCGGCATCCAGTTGCGATGACGTTGTTAACTCGTCGATAAGGCGAGCCTGGCGCGAGGCGGAACTGTCGGTGATCACCTGCTGCACATCCCCGAGCGATTCGTGGATCAAATGGTTAGCATGGCCAAATACGCCATCCAGCAAACGCACGGAATAACCGGAGCCGGTCGCTTCAATGCTGAACAGACGACTATCCCCGCACTGTCCCAGGGTGTGATGGAACGCGCCTGAACGCGGCGCTGAGGTTAAAACGGCAATGGCCTCATCCAGCGTCCCGGCATTCAGCGCAGCGCGCGCGAGGATTTGCCGCGGTATACCGACGGGCCGGTGCAGCGCGCGAATGTTGTTTACGGTATTCACGATCCCCCGGGCATTGACTGCGAAGGTATGACCGCAAAGCGAACCTGGGTATGCAAAGCTGGAAAAGGCCATCCCCTCGGTGGGGGAAATACTAACCCACGCGCAATCGTCGCGTAACTGCGGGAAACCGTCTTCGTTGTGGGCGATAACGCTCTCCCCCTCGGGGCTCGCCCCCGCTACCGTGGTACAGCCATCGGATGTGGATCGCACTAAATCGCCCCGGCAGTTCCAGGCGAAAACTTCGTCAACCGGCGCCTGTAACCCCGCCGCCATACCGGCCAGCTCTTGCCAAATCAGCGGAAACTGCTCTTCAACCAGGGCTCGCATCGCCTGGGTTTGAGCGCTGTCTTTCATCGCGATGACCGTTTGCCACAGCGGAATATGTACCAGTTTTTGATGCCAGGCGTGGCGGCCGAACTCGCCCAAACGTTGACCAACGGCAAACGGAGAGCCACTAATTGTTATTTTTTGCATAGGGTTATTATCCACTTCTGTTCAGGATACGTGTTGCAGGAATTCTTTCAGGCGCGGATTGGTGCTCGCGTTTAGCAGCATATCAGGTGCGCCATCTTCGGCAATGGTTCCGCCATCAATAAAGATCAAGCGCGATGCCACGTCACGCGCAAAGCCAATTTCGTGCGTGACAATGACCATGGTCATCCCTTCATCGGCCAGCGAGCGCATGACCTTTAGCACTTCATGGCGCAGTTCAGGGTCAAGCGCGGAAGTGGGCTCATCGAACAGCATCATTTTCGGCTTCACCGCCAGCGCGCGCGCAATCGCCACGCGCTGCTGTTGGCCGCCGGATAACTCCGCTGGATAGTGGTTAGCGCGTTCCTTCAGACCGACGCGATCCAGCAACGCCAGCGCCTGTTCGCGTGCCGCCGCTTTACTCTGTTTACGCACCCGAATGGGGCCAAACATCACATTCTCCAGCGCGGTTAAATGCGGAAAGAGATGGAACTGCTGGAACACCATGCCCGCTTCACGGCGGATATCGCATTCGTTGGCGTGCGGATCGGTAATATGCATCCCCGCCACCAGCAGCGTGCCAGAGCTAATCTCCTCCAGCTTATTGATACAGCGCAGCAGCGTCGATTTACCCGACCCCGATGGCCCGATAATCACCACCACTTCTCCGGCTTCAATTTTCAAATTGATATCATGCAGCACGGGCGTCGTGCCGAAGCTTTTAGATACTGCGCTAAATTCAACCATGCTCATAAAATGTGGATCCTTTTCTCTAGTTGCTTCAGCAGAAAACTCAGGCATAACGTCACCATCAGATAAATCAACGCCACTGCCGTCCACACTTCCAGGGCGCGAAAGTTTCCGGCAATAATTTCCTGTCCTTGCCGCGTTAACTCAGCCACACCGATAACAATGAACAACGAAGTATCTTTAATGCTGATAATCCATTGGTTACCCAGCGCTGGGATCATACGCCGCAATGCCAGAGGCATAATCACATGCCAGATGGTGCTACGTTGCGATAATCCCATTGCCAGACTGGCTTCTTTAAAGCCTTTATTGATTGATAAGATTGCGCCACGCGTTATTTCGGCGATATAGGCACCGGAGTTAATCATAATCGTCGCAATCGCGGCGGTAACCGGGTCGATACGCACAGGCAATATCATCGGCAGAGCGAAATAAATAAACATCACCTGTACCATGATCGGCGTGCCGCGAATTAACTCAACAAACACTAACGACAGCGTTTTCGCGATCCGGCCGCCAAACGCCCGGCAGGTTCCGGCGCACAAACCAATAATAAATCCACCCAACAGACCTGACAGCGAAATAATCAATGTCAGTTGCAATCCCTGCAGCAGCAGCGGCAGGGATTGCCATATATAATGACTATCAAAATTCATAATAAAACCGGCTCAGATGGAATATGGGCCGAATTGCTCCGGCCAGAAGACGTTATTTAGGCTGTTTGTCAAACCACTTCACATAAATTTTGCCGTAGGTTCCATCTGCGCGTAATGCCTCAAGCGCGGCGTTGATCTTTGGCGTCAGGCTGCTGTTTTTCTGCATCGCGAAGCCATACTGCTGTGGCAAAATGCTATCGGTTTCCCCGGTGGATTTGACTTTACCACCGCCGGCCGTCTTCACGTAATAGAGCACGTTCGGCGAGTCATGTACCACGGCGTCGAGGTTCCCTGCCTGCAGATCGAGATAGGCATTGTCGATATTCGGAAATTCAATATAGTTAGCGTTGTATTTCGATTTCATAAAGGTCGCGGCGGCGGTGCCTTGTTTAAGCCCCACTTTTTTGCCTGCCAGGTCGCTGAAGCGGGTGATGCTATTATCCCCTTTCTTCACCGCTATTAACAAATCAGCGTTATAATATCCGTCGCTAAAATCGACAACCTGTTTTCGTGCATCGGTAATGGTAATACCCGCCATTGCCACATCTAAATTACGCGATTGCAAGCCAGGAATTAACCCACTAAAATCCATGGGGCGTAACTCGTAGCTTATATTCATTTTTTTAGCAATAGCATCCCACAGGTCGATATCAAAGCCTACGTATTTATCACCTTGTTTAAATTCAAAGGGGACAAATGCCGTATCAACACCCACCGTTATTTTATCCTGCGCCGCGGCTAAAAAACTGGTGGAGCATGCGACCAGTGCCAGTGTAATTTTTAATTTGCTAATAAAAGTAGACATAATAACCCTCAACGTCGATGAGAAAGTATATAACAGAACAGATGTTGCGCCCACTGAAGGGCTAACAACCGGTGTGTGTATTCCATGACAAATTAAGCAAGCAACCTGGAGTGAAGAAAAAAGACCCTCCAGTTTGCCGGTCAATTATTTAAGCGGGAATAATCTCATCCCCGGTATCGGGCACTGGCGTCTGCGCGCCGTTCATAATCATAGAAAGTAAACTGTAATAACCATTAATGCCCATCAAATCGACCACGCCCTTTTCTCCCCAAAGCGCGATGGCGTGTTGCCAGGTATCATCGCTGATTCTTTTCTCTCGGTGCAGCTGTTGGCAGAAGTGATAAACCACCCACTCATCCGCTTGCAAATCCACCGGCAGACGGCATTCATTAATCGCCTGTACCGCCGCGGCTGAAATACCCTTCTCACGGGCAATAGGCGCATGAATCGCCCATTCCACCGGCTGGGACCAATGGCGCGCGGTCATGAGAATAGCCAGTTCAGACAACCGTTGTCCGAGCGCGCTGCGATAGCGCAGGTACTCCCCCATGCGCTGTGCATGGGCCATCAATTCGGGGCTGCGCAGCAGCGGTTCAAAGGGCGGCAACAGTGCGCCGCGGGGGCCGTTAATGATCTCCTCCGCCAGCAGGCGCTGATGTTCATCCCACTCCTGTTCGGCTAGCGGCGGTAAACGATTCATCATACTGGCCTCGCTAACTTGTGCGTCTCTTCACGAATGGCCTGATGCAGCATATCAACCACGAAATCAAGCTGCGGTTGCGTAATGATAAACGGCGGGGCTATCAGAATATGATCGCCATATTGTCCATCGATAGTTCCTCCCATCGGGTAGACCATCAGGCCACGGGACAGACAGTTGGCCTTGATTGCCGCATGCAGCTTTAATGCGGGATCGAACGGGGTTTTGTCCCCTTTGTCATAAACCAACTCCACGCCGGCAAACAGGCCACGTCCACGAGTGTCCCCGACATGCGGTAGCTCACCCAGCACATCACGCAGCGCGTTTTGTAGGTAATGACCCTGTTGTTTCACCGCATCCAGCAAGTTATCGCGCTCGATAACCTGCTGGACCGCCAATGCGGCGGCGGCGGCAGTGGCGTGACAGATGTAGGTATGTCCATGCTGGAACAGACCGCTGCCGGCCTGAAGCGCGGCGACAATCTTCTCGCTGGCCAGCACCGCGCCGATCGGCTGATATCCGCCCCCCAGGCCTTTAGCGATGGTCACCAGATCCGGGACAACCTCATCCTGCTCGAAGGCGTGCAGCGTGCCGGTACGCCCCATGCCGCACATCACTTCATCGGCAATATACAAAATGCCGTATTTATCGCACAGCTGACGCACGCCGCGCAGGTAACCCGGGGTCGGCGGGGTCGCGCCGGTTGTCGCGCCGACCACCGTTTCTGCGCAGAAACCGATAATGGTTTCCGGGCCGGCCTCGATCATTGCCTGCTCCAGTTCCAGCAGCAAACGATCGGTATACTGCTGCTGGCTCTCATTCTCGCGACGGTCGCGGTATTCATTGCAGGCGGCGACGCGAATCACGTCGATTAGCAGCGGTGCGAATTGACGACGACGCCACTCATTGCCTCCCACGGCCAATGCCCCCAACGTATTGCCATGGTAGCTCTGCTTGCGGGCCATAAATTTGGTGCGCTCCGGCTGACCGATTTCGACAAAATACTGGCGCGCCAGTTTCAATGCGGTTTCTACCGCTTCGGAGCCCCCGGAGACAAAATAGGCGTAGTTAAGGTCGCCCGGTGCCTGGCGAGTCAACTGCTCCGCCAACTGCTCAACGGTATCGCTGGTAAAGAAACTGGTATGCGCGTAGGCCAGCTGGTCGATTTGACGATGCAGGGCTGCCAGCACGTCGGGATGCCCATGCCCAAGGCATGAGACGGCGGCGCCGCCGCAGGCATCAAGATAACGTTTGCCGCTGGCATCGGTGATGTAAACACCTTGCGCGCTCGCCGCAACGGCGGGGGTGTGGCGTAAGCTGCGATGAATGATCTGACTCATGCTCTGTTCCTGCTCCTGAAAACGCTATTGCGTACTATGAGGATTATCTTGCAGGATTCATTTGAATCACGTCAACGCAATTATGATACATATGTATTTAATTTTCTTATTACAGAGACAAGTGCTTCATTTACCCGGATTTGCCGGGAATCACATAGGCGCCGGAGTCGATCAGATAGCGCTCAGCGCTCTCGATTTTGCTGACCGCCTCGTTGCCGTGACGCGCCACCAGCATCGCCAGCAGACATTCCGCCAGCCCCATACCGGAGACGACAGACGGGAAAAACGAGGGGCTGTCGATTGAAAACAGCAATGTGCACTCCGCCGCCTGAGCTAACGGGGAGACCGGTGAGTCGGTGATGGCGATAATACGGGCGCCGGCCCGCTGCGCCGCATGCAGGACATCCAGCGACTCTCGTGAATAGGGGGCAAAACTGGTAAGCAGCACACAATCGCCAGCGGTGAGTTCGCGGGTAAACAGTTCAATGTTGCTTGCCAGACCATCAATCAATGACACCTGACGGTTGAATAAACGGTAGACATAATACAACGACCAGGCAATCGGGAAGCTGGCGCGAAACCCGCAGATATAGACGTTGTCCGCCTCATCCAGTAGCGTGACGGCTCGCGGCATCGCCTGCTGATTTTCACGCCCGGTGAAGGTCAGATTGGCCTGATGCGCCTGAAAGACTTCCTCATACAGCTTCGACTGCGTATCTTTGGCAACGAGTTTTTTTGCTTTAGATACATATGTATCATTACGTAAGCCGAGATCGTCAATAAAGGCATCCTTCAGCTCTCCCCAGCCGCTAAACCCGAGACGCTGCGCCAGACGCAGCAGCGTGGCGGGCTTCACCCCGGCTTGCGCGGCGAAAGCGCGCATGGATTGCACAACCAGTATATTCACGTTTTGCAGACAAAACTCTGCGGCCCGCTGTAACTCAGGTGAAAGCGTACTGAACTGACTGACAATATTTTCTTGTGGATTCATCATGTTGGTCACCGGATTTCAGAAGCAAATATCTAAACACATTTGTGATTGAGACTCTACACTGCGGGTCGCCCCGCTCTTGCCACTCATCCGCTTAACCTGAGAGTCGCGCGCCGACCATCGGCCTTGCGCAGAGACGGCAGAGAGCAGCGGTCGCGGTTTTGAAGTGGCCCGACCGGCGACCATGAAGATACCTCATGTTGTAATGAAATTATGTCGCTTTCACTCATCCGGGGACTCTGGCATAAAATGTGTTTATTAATCAGAGACAATATGATGATTACTGAACGATAAAACCAGATAAAAAGAAAGGATATTCTGGGATTCAGGGAATAAATTCAGTCTTCATATCAGAACTTAGGGTGCAGCATCGCGATGAATAAAAATTTTACATTTGCTATCAAACGTAGTTGTTTTGACACGCATTATAACCCCGCTGAAAATACGCGAATTACAACCAACTTCGCGAATCTGGCCAGAGGGGACAACCGCGAGGAAAACTTGCGTAACACGCTGACGATGATTGACAACCGTTTTAACTCGCTGGCGTACTGGGATAACCCGAAAGGCGATCGTTATTCTGTCGAGCTGGAAATTATTTCAGTTGAGATGACACTCCATGACCAGGATCGCCGCGGCAGCTTCCCGGTGATTGAGATATTAAAAACGAATATTCTTGATAAAAAAACGCAAGAACGTATTGACGGCATCGTCGGGAATAATTTTTCTTCTTATGTACGCGATTATGATTTTAGCGTGCGGCTGTTAGAGCATAACAAACAGCAATCCCAATTTAGCATCCCGGATGGTTTTGGCGATCTGCATGGGAATATTTTTAAACATTTCGTCAATTCACACGAGTATCAGCAGAACTTTAACAAACCGCCGGTAATTTGCCTGAGCGTATCGAGCAAAGACACCTATCAGCGGACCGGAAATCAGCATCCGGTATTGGGTATTGAATATCAGCAAAATGGCTCGTCGCTGACCGAACAATATTTCGCCAAAATGGGATTAAAGGTTCGCTATTTTATGCCGCAGAATAGCGTTGCGCCGTTAGCATTTTATTTTGCTGGTGATTTGCTTAGTGATTACACTAATCTTGAGCTGATCAGCACCATCAGTACGATGGAGACGTTCCAGAAGATTTACCGGCCTGAAATTTACAATGCCAATGCTGCCGCAGGGCAATACTATCAACCGAGCCTGAATCACCAGGATCATTCATTAACCAAAATTGTTTATGATCGGGAAGAACGAAGCCAGCTGGCGATTGAGCAAGGAAAATTTACTGAAGAGCATTTCATTAAGCCTTACCAGAATATTCTTGAGAAATGGTCTGCTGGCTACGCACTTTAATTCACCGAACATACAAGGCTCCCTATTATGAAGAAATTATTACCCACATCGACGGCTGGCAGCTTACCTAAACCTTCCTGGCTGGCAGAGCCTGAGAAACTGTGGTCCCCGTGGAAATTACATAACGAAGAATTAATTGAGGGGAAAAAAGATGCGCTGAGCTTGTCCCTGTACGATCAGCTGCGTGCGGGAATTGACATTGTCAGCGATGGCGAACAAACGCGCCAGCACTTTGTCACCACCTTTATCGAACACCTCAGCGGCGTGGATTTTGAGAAACGCGAAGTGGTGAAAATTCGCAATCGCTATGAGGCGAGCGTGCCGACGGTCGTGGGTGAAGTGGCGCGTCAGAAGCCCGTTTTCGTTGAAGATGCCCGGTTTTTACGTCAGTTGACCAGACAACCGATTAAATGGGCCCTGCCAGGACCGATGACGATGATCGATACCCTCTATGATAATCACTATAAAAGCCGCGAAAAGCTGGCCTGGGAATTTGCCAAAATTCTCAATCAAGAGGCTAAAGAATTAGAGGCGGCGGGTGTCGATATTATCCAGTTTGATGAACCGGCATTTAATGTCTTTTTTGATGAGGTGAATGACTGGGGGATCGCCGCATTAGAACGAGCCATTGAAGGACTAAAATGTGAAACGGCCGTGCATATCTGCTATGGATATGGCATCAAAGCCAATACCGACTGGAAAAAGACGCTGGGGTCAGAGTGGCGTCAGTATGAAGAGGCGTTCCCGAGACTGCAAACGTCAAATATCGATATCATCTCGCTGGAGTGCCATAACTCGCATGTCCCTATGGATCTGCTTGAGCTGATTCGCGGCAAAAAGGTGATGGTGGGAGCCATTGATGTCGCCACCAATACCATTGAGACCCCGGAAGAGGTCGCCGGTACGCTACGCAAAGCCCTTGAGTTTGTCGATGCCGATAAGCTTTATCCTTCGACCAACTGCGGTATGGCACCACTGTCTCGTCAGGTCGCCAGAGGCAAGCTCAATGCGTTAAGTGCCGGCGCGGAGATTGTCCGTCGGGAGCTGCTGGCGAAATAAGCTGCGGAGTAAGCGCGCTGAACGAATGGTCCGGCTCAGGCGTTCGGAATCACTATCCAGAACCCTCGCCGGACCAAACGGCGCGCAAGGCAACCAGACTCAGGGTAAGCACAGCGACGAGACCCTGAAGAGCCGTTGGTTCACCACGCCGTTGACCGCAGCCCGGCGCTATAAACGGCTTTTAGTCGACGTCCGCGTAGCGCCGGTCGCGCGTTAACCGGTCAACGTTTTACTCATATTGATTCCCGTCACCCAAAAACCGGTGGACTGGTAGACATGGCGGGCTCGTTCATTATCCCCGGCAACGCGAAGTCGAATCTGTTCAACCCCCTGCTCACGCATCTCCTGCTCAAAAGCGCGTAGCGCCTGCGTGCCCAGCCCCTGCCCCTGGCAGGCGCTGAAGATATAAAAATCATAGATGAACACGCTTCGCGTGGCGGCATCGGGTTTGTACCAGAGATAACCGACGTGTCTGTCACGATTGTCTGCCTGGGTAAAGAGACACAGCAGAACCTGCCCGGGCGTATTCACCCCCTCCGGAAGATCCCCGGCGATTTCGCGCTTCGCTTTTGCCAGTGAATCCTCTGCGCTAAGTCGATAGTTGGCGGCGATTTCACGCGCATAATCCGCAATAAAATATTGCAGATAGGCCGGATATTCTTCTTCGCGCATGGGGCGAAACATCATCATTGATTCATCCTTACTGATTCATCCTTTGAGGGGGCGGCATTTTTTGCCGTGAGGCCAGGCGCTCATCCCCTTCACTGAGGCGGCCATTCGACGCAATACAAGACCAACGGCGAGATCAACTACCACATTAAATCATCAGGCACTTTAAAATCAGCATACGGGTCGTCTTCGTCCTGCTCTTCCTGGCTGAGCGCGCTGTGTAACACAATGCTGTCCGCATCGCGCTGCGCAATTTTATCCGCGACGTTAGCCGGAATAATCGCGTATACGCTCTCGCCGCTGCTGTCTGCCACCAAACGCGCGATCGCCAGACGGCCGCTAATCAGTTGGGACTGAACCAGCTTATCGACAAAAATCTTTTTGATGAGGTTGTTGTCGGTAAAGTTAAAGCCAATGTCCCCTTTTGCCGGCACAATTCGGTTCATTTCAATAAGCTGTTTCACCTGGGCTTTATATTCTTTGGCTAAAACAGCCTGCTTTTGCTGTTCACCGAGCTGCTTATCACGTTCGAGCTGCGCCTTTTTGTTTTCTTCCACCGCCTCTCGCGCTTCACGCGCCTGAACCCGTGATTTTTTCGCCGTTCTTTGCACTTTAGCGACCTTTTTGCTGGTCACTAACCCGGCTTTCAGCAGCTGCTCTTGTAAGGTGAGTTTTGTCATTTCGTCTCTAACCCCGTTGAGAAATTTCTGCGATTATAGCGGGAATGTCGGCGGCTGTACCAGGATTGCATCACCGCAAGATTAGCGGCCACTCTTACAGGTAGAGGACACCATGCCGGCTATGCGCGAAATACTGAAGGCCGCCATTTGGGGCGCAAGTTTTTTGTTCATGCGAATTGCCGCACCTGAATTCGGTGCGATTAACACTGCTTTTTTACGCGTCTTCTTTGGCTTTAGCGGGCTTACCGTTATTTTGTTTGTTCTTAAATCCTCATTTAATTTTGAAGGGAAGTTCAAATCATCGCTTATTTTAGGGGTAATTAATTCTGGGTTCCCTTTCCTGATGTATTGTCTTGCCGCCAGATGGTTGCAGCCACAGCTTCACTATTTTCAGCACGCCGTTCGGCCTTTCCCTGCGGCTCTCCCGGTCGACAGAGCCGCTGAAAATTGAGAATGCCGATATCTGGTTTTCGTTCCCCAGGCGACCCGGTGGCGAGAGTCATCTGCCGTTGCGCAAACCGGCTCCTGTTCCTGTCTGAAAACCGCGGCGGTAAAAATCCTGACCAGTCCCCCACCGTTAATAAAGCAAAAAAATATTCGCAACTTTAGCGCAGCAACGTCAGGCAAATGACTATTGGCGATGCTCGCTGACCACGACCCGGTTTCGTCCTTGTCGTTTGGCCTGGTATAACGCTGAATCCGCTTCCATAAGGAGTCGTTCGTAGTCGCTGGCATAATCTTTTAGCCCCGCAACACCGATCGAGACCGTAAGATGTCCGGCCTCAGTGAACTCTGTAGCCGATATGACCTGACGGATCCGCTCAGCGATCGCAGCGGACTCTGCGAGCGTGGTTTCCGACAACAGGACCACGAACTCCTCGCCACCAAAGCGGCTGATGACGTCCCCTTTGCGGCATGTCAGTTTTAATAGATCCGCGGTATGAACCAGCACGGCATCGCCAGCACTGTGCCCGAAACGATCGTTAATCGTTTTAAAATGATCGATATCGACGGCAATCGCACACTGATTTTTGAGGTTCTTGATATACGTTAATTGCTCATAGAAACCCCGTCGGTTATACAAACCCGTCAAAGGATCTGTCATCGCCTCATCACTGAGCGCGGCAAATTGTGCAGAGACTAAACGAAAGCGTTTTTCCATCGCATCTCTGAGTAGATAAGCTTCCTGATACCAGGCCCTGATGGATGATATTTTCTCCGGGGAGGTAAGACTGTCAGTGGCCTGAACCAGCCGGGCAAGCTGCGCCAGTGGTTTTGCTATCCGTAATGAAAGGAAAGCCACCCCCGTAGCAATAAAGAACAGTATAGCCAGCACCAGCCCGGAAATTTTCTTCGCAGTATTCAACAACATACTGGTTACAACCTCTGACGGCGTTGACACAATAATATTCCAGTCAGATTTCTTCAGACCCGCATAGCCAACCAAACGATCTCGCCCGACAAAAGAACCGCTTAAGTTGTTGCTCATATACGCTTTCAATTGTGGAGATAGATTGAGACGCGGGGTTGTCTTCGAGGGAGTCGTCGCGAATATCACCATGCCATCGCGATCGACAATAGTTACCGAGACATTATCTTTATAAAAGTGAAGACTAATAATATCACTTAGCATACTTTGCTTTTTCAGATAAATGCTTCCACCGAGATACCCCAGATAGTGACCATCTGACGAACGGAGTGGGTGCGAGAGCATGATTATCTCATTCCCGGCAACCGACGTGAATGGACCAGAAATCAGCGGTTGTTGAACGGCCAGAGCATTTTGGCTGGCGTCAGAATGCACTTTGAGGCCTGTCAGCGCAGGCAAGTAAGGTGAAGTGGCAATAATAACAGCCTTAGTGTCAACCACTCCGACAGAGTTAAAGACTTCTGACCTCAGCTGCAGACGCTCTATCTCATGCCTGGCCAGGGATGTATCGGTGCTATGTAGCTCTGACGCGGTCCAGGCTAATTCACGTTGCGCCATGGCCAGATATCGGTCTGTCGTATCAGCAATTTTCATCGCGTAAGCCAGGTTACTCTCAAGGAGCGAGTTTTCTATTTCTTTCTTTTGAAATAAATAGATCCCTCCAAGAAGCAGAAAAGTTGTCAGGATAACCCCCCCTGACGAGAAAGCAATAAGCAGGGGGAGGAGAAACGGTTTTTTTTGAAACATTTTTCACCTGTATTACAGAAGATCCTGGCAACTTGCCTTCACTTTTCCGTCAGGAAAGTTATCTTGCGTAGCCAGCGCAACTCTCAATGGATTTCCCTTTTGACAGGATTTTCATTTCTGCTGTTTTGACGTCATATACAACATTCACGTGTCCATGTGGGGATGTGGGGATGTGGGGATGATAGCAAATACCTGAGCAGGTATTGTCAGCGCACCTGTTTTCTTCGTGCTTTTGATATTGCCGTTTTCCTGGTCATCAACCGTCGCTCCTCCGGCGCTACATTATACGTTGGTTTACCCGCTTTAATAAATTCCAGCGTCACGGCATACTCCAGGGAATGGGGCCGGGAACGCTATCGCCCGTCATTTCTCCAGGTAAATGGTCCAATACGCCGCCCCACACTGCCGGGATATCCCCTCGTGGTGGTCAAAAGGATTTACGCCCTGGGTTATCAGCGAAAATGTCCATGTTAACGACGCCATAAGGAATAAGGCAGCAGAGGTTCAGATATAAGGATGCAGGGCGGAAATGATAAGGCCAGCTGCAAAACACATGAACACTATCCCGCCGGTTTTATTGAGTTTACTGAAGAGATTACCGGCAGACATCTTCATCTTTACGGCGTGGGCGAAAAGCCCGTAAAGCGAGTGGATGGCGATCACTAAAAGACAGAAAATACCCGCCAGTATCGAAAACTGAGCAACGAATGGCTGCTGCGGGTGAATAAATTGCGGGAACAGCGCCATAAAGAAGACAATAGGTTTGGGATTGAGCAGAGAAACCAGCAGTCCCTGGCGGAAACGTTGACTCGCCGGCGGTACGACATCGGTTCCCGCGGTGACCGCGCGATTGTTCAGCACAGGGGGGACCGAGCGGAATAATTTGCTCCCCAGGTAGATCAGGTAAGCGGCCCCGGTAACTTTCACCGCCAGCAGCGCCAGCTGGGAGGTGGTGATGATCGCTCCGACACTGCTGGCCGCAACGATCGCTATCACCCCCATTCCGGCGGCCACACCGATGATCCCGGCCATGGCATGACGCAAGCTATAGTTCAGTGTGTTCGTCAGGGTAAACAACACGCCCGGCCCGGGGGTGGCGATGGTCAGGCTGGCGATAAGCATATAAAAAGCGATCTGCTGCATAAAAGTACATCCTGTCAGGAACAGGGGGCGCAGCTGCACCCCGGTAAGATCTGCGGAAATTATCGCGATCTCGTTGGTCGGCAAATAAGATACGGTCTGACAGGCGTTCATTCGCGTAATAACTGGCCCACAGGCGCCAGGTCATCTTTTTCAGAACTATTCATGATAAAAACACGGCAATGAATAAACTTAAATTTACTTTATAGTAACGTTTTATTCTTGTCACCAGGTTTTAACAAAACCTTATACATCAATGAATTAAATAAAATTTAATTCACACATTGAACTAATTGCAGGAGTTTTAATCACCAAAAGTGACGATGAAGTCTATTTTAACACCAGAAATGATATATACCCGGAGTTTTGCTATCGCATTTTATGCCATAAAAATTAATACATTAAGAAAAAATCACTAAATTTAATCCTTAAATGGCAACATAGTAGAAAAACACTCTGAATTACTCTCTTCAGCCTGTACGCTCGCGATCGTGCCATCGATGAGGTCAGGATGACCGTTAATATCCGCCATATTGGGTGCTGAATGGGCTGGAGTCCGGATGACGTCCAGCGGTGTGGCTATACTCGTTGATACTGAGCAGGCAGGCACGGAGGCTGGATGACATGGGAAAGAGAATAACCGGGAAACGAGCTGGCTTCAGATTCATGTTATTCCTGTTGAACTTTATGCTATGGCCACCGTAAGCTCTCAATAACCGTTTAATTTAAAACCCCTGTCAGTGAATAATTTATCTATTTTATTATTAATAATAAAATAGATAATTAAATCTGTTGCACCAGGGCAGGAAAAATTTGCTCCCGGACGGTGCAGGCGCGCCATGAATAGCGGGTTAAATCCGCTTTTTTTATGGCATCCTTCTTGCTTTATTTATTGCTCAGGTAATCGAGAAGCCATAAATACAGCGTTCTGACGACGCGAATAGCGGACGGAAGCTTAAATCATGACCACAAAAATCTTTCACGATGAGAAAGCGGCCCGCCGAAAACCGTTATTTGAACCGCTTCACTTTGCTCTACCCTGCCCATCCCCTGAGACTTCTGCTCAGGAGCAGCCGCTTGCTTACGGCGGGTTTTACTGTCAGTTGATAAAAACAATACCCGGTGCCCCGGCATCAGCCAGGAATAGTCAGAGTAGCGTTTAACGGCTGCGCCTTGCGCTTTACTTCCGTTCAGTTCATCCCTGTAGGAGGGGCATCATGCGATACATTCCGGGCCGCATCCCCGTCATCCTTGCGGTCAGTAATCTGTTTTTTACCTGCGCTGTCTCTGTTGATCTGACCATCGCCACTCTGGTGGGCTATCAGCTGGCGCCGTCTGATGAACTGGCGACAGTGCCATTTGCGCTCATCACTGTCGCCGGCGCGTTCTCGAGTCTGTTTGCGGCCAGCATGATTGGCCGGGGAAACGAAAAACTCGCGTTTATCCTGGGATCGGTATGCGGTACAGCGGGCGGATTATTGTCTTTTCTCGCCGTGCTGAAGGGCAGTTTTTTACTTTTTTGCACCGGCTGCTTTCTTGTCGGCGTCTATCAGGCTTTCAGCCAGTACTATCGTCTGGTTGCCGCCGATCACTCCCCGCCGGAAGTGAAGGGGCAGTCTATCTCTCTGGTCATGATTGGCGGCGTTGTGGCGGCAATCCTCGGGCCGCTGTTGACGATTATTGCGCGGGATGTCCCCGGGCTACCTCGCTTTGCCGGTGTTTATCTCGTTGTGGCAATGCTGGGTATTCTGTCTGCGCTTAATCTGGCCCTGTTCCTCGATCGAGAAAAAAAAGATCCCCCTGCCCCGGACAGCGCCGCGCCTCCGCCAGGGTCACCGACCAGTCGGCAGTTAATGAAACGTGCGGATTACCGTACGGCCTGGCTTCACCTGGTCGTGGGCTCCTTCGTGATGCTTTTTCTTATGACGGCGGCCCCTCTCTCCGTGACGCACCACCATTCAATGAATGAGGGCGCGCTGGTTATTCAGCTGCATCTGCTGGGGATGTATGTCCCTTCACTGTTTACCGGTCTGCTGATACGAAAAGTGGGTATCACCGCTCTGTTATATACCGGGATCGCGCTCAACATATCAGCCATCGCGGTTAACCTGAGCGGGGAAACGATGCTGGCATACAGCTTAAGTCTGCTGCTGGTGGGGATCGGATGGAACTTTATGTTTGTCGGTGGCTCTACGCTGCTCAGTCTCTCTTATCGGGATCATGAGCGAAAAAAAGCACAAGGTCTGGCCGAAACCAGCCGCTTTATTTTCTCCGCGATCGCCACCTCAGGGGCCGGCGTGATGCTGGCAGTTGTGGGCTGGAAGGCGCTGGGCCTGATGATGTTACCTGTTTTACTGATCTGCCTGGTATCCACCTGGCAGTATGGTCATGCTCTGAGGAAAGATGGCGCTATCGCCTCACCTGCTGCTGAAGACGGTTCTTAACCCCGCGCACTCCGGCCGGATGTTACCTCTGCGCCATCATTGAATACCGGTCAGTTTTTTGCGCAAGGAATACGCGGACGCTACGAGCGGAAAATAATACAGGTGTGCCGGATGCAGCCCTGTTATTGCATGCTGCGCAGGCTATTTTCGCTACACAAACGCTTCATCCCATACCCTATGGCGTATAAACTGGCGCCTATGGTCGCTGGCAAAAAGGCATTTTCACTATGAATCCCTATGAACAAGCGTATCGGCAACTGCGGGCTAATGGCGCTACCGCCTGGGCTGGAGAAGGTTATCTCAGGGCCAAAAAACAGGTAAGCGCCCCATCTGCGACGTCTTGTGAAAATTGTCCTGTCTGGCAACAATCGCGCCCATCTATTTTGATGGACACGAACGATGAATTCCCAGACAACAAAAGATATTCCCTGCTTCCGTTCTTATTTGCCTGATGCCCTGCGTTTAAGATTTGAAGATAAACTGACCATCCGGGCCATCGCTCAGCGCCTCGGTCTCAGTCATTCCACAATACATACGCTTTTTCAGCGCTTTATTGCATCCGGTATCGCATGGCCATTGCCCGATTCAGTCTCATTCGCTCAGCTTGACGCCATCCTTTATGCCAACAGAAAAAATGAATCCACTCGCCCTGAAATCAGCGAGGAAAAATGGCGAAAAGAACGGCGAGCCAGCTACAGCCGTGAATTTAAGGTCAGTCTGGCTAAGCAGGCATTACAACCCGGTGCTGTTGTTGCCCGGATCGCCAGAGAGCACGATATCAATGATAACCTGCTGTTTAAATGGAAAAGCCAGTACGAGGACGGCTTACTGAGCGATGATGATATACAGGAATGCATGCCTGTCCCGGTGGCACTGACTGATACGCCAGAGCCGATCAGACCAGTTACAAATCCCTTCTGGCGTAACAAGCCTGATGAGTGCCCTGAGTGCGATCCCGAAAACGTCCCACGGTGCGAGCTGCATCTTAAATCAGGTGTGGTAAAACTGTTTGACCCTCTCACTCCGGAACTGTTACGGGCGCTAATCCGCGAAATGAAAGGCGGTGCCCGATGATAACTCTGCCAACCGGTACCAGAATCTGGATCATCGCTGGCGTCACAGATATGCGTTGTGGCTTCAACGGGCTGGCTTCGAAGGTGCAGAATACGCTGAAAGATGACCCGTTCTCCGGGCATATCTTCGTCTTCCGGGGCCGCAGTGGCAAAATGGTGAAAATACTGTGGGCCGATCGTGACGGGTTGTGCCTGTTCGCCAAACGCCTCGAGCAGGGCCGCTTCGTGTGGCCGGTGACCCGCGACGGGAAAGTGCATCTGACACCCGCCCAGTTGTCCATGCTTCTGGAGGGGATCGCGTGGCAACATCCAAAACGGACGGAACGGCCTGGTATACGGATATAACCCGTGATAAAACAGGGGAATGAACAACACACTCCCCGACGACATCGAGCAACTGAAGGCCCTGCTGATCGCACAGCAGGCGGTTATCGTCCGTCTGTCCGGTGAAATAACCGGCTATGCCCGCGAGATCGACTCACTCAGGGCGCTGGTCGCTAAACTGCAGAGAATGTTGTTCGGCCGCAGCAGCGAGAAAAACCGCGAGAAGATAGAAAAGAAGATCGCGCAGGCAGAAAAGCGCATAACCGAGCTCCAGAACAGGCTTGGCGAGGCGCAGTCGCAACTCACCTCAATGGCCGGAGATACGGGATCAAAAACATCAGACACTCCCGCCCGCAAAGCGCTTCCGGTAACACTCCCCCGTGACAGGCGGGTTATCTCCCCGGCAGAAACCGAATGCCCGGTCTGCAGCGGCAAACTAAAACCGCTGGGGGAAAGCATCTCTGAACAGCTGGATATCATCAACACTGCGTTCAGGGTAATCGAAACGGTCCGCCCAAAACTGGCCTGCAGTCGGTGCGACTGCATCGTGCAGGCACCACTGCCACCAAAACCCATCGAGCGCAGTTACGCCAGTCCGGCTCTGCTGGCACGCATTATCATGGCGAAGTTCGCTGAACACCTGCCGCTGTATCGTCAGTCGGAAATCTACGCCCGGCAGGGCGTGGAGCTGAGCCGCAATACGATGGGGCGCTGGGTTGACATTATGGGAGAACAACTTCGTCCGCTGTATGATGAACTGAACCACTATGTGCTGATGCCGGGTAAAGTGCATGCAGACGACACGCCGGTGAGTGTACTGGAGCCTGGTCAGGGTAAAACCCGTACCGGGCGGCTGTGGGTCTATGTTCGTGACGATCGTAACGCCGGCTCAACCATGCCGGCTGCCGTGTGGTTCTCCTACTCTCCCGACCGCAAAGGTATCCATCCACAGCAACATCTGGCGGACTACAGTGGTATCCTGCAGGCCGATGCCTACGCGGGTTACAACGCTCTTTATGAAAGCGGGCGGGTAACCGAAGCGGCCTGTATGGCACATGCCCGACGCAAGCTCCACGATGTTCACGTTCGCCATCCAACGGCGGTAACAGCAGAGGCGCTGAACCGTATCGGGGCGCTGTACGCCATCGAATCGGAGATCCGCGGTAGTCCGGCAGAAGAGCGACTGACAGCCAGGAAAGCCAGAAGTGTTCCGCTGATGCAGTCGCTGTACGACTGGATACAACAGCAGATGGGCACGCTGTCGCGTCACTCAGATACGGCGAAAGCGTTCGCATACCTGCTGAAACAATGGGATGCACTGAACGAATACTGCCGCAATGGCTGGGTGGAGATCGACAATAATCTGTGCGAAAACGCACTTCGAGTGGTGGCGCTGGGACGGCGTAACTACATGTTCTTCGGCTCTGATAGTGGTGGTGACAGTGCGGCAGTGATGTACAGCCTGCTCGGAAGCTGCAAACTCAACGGCATCGAGCCGGAGGCCTGGCTGCACCACGTGATCAGTGTCATCAATACCTGGCCTGCCAACCGCGTGAAAGATCTGTTGCCCTGGAACGTCACCCTCTCTGTAAACTAATTTTTACCCCACGTCCTTCACGAGGCGCTTACAAAAACAGCAGGAGCAGATCTTTCACTGGCTCAACTTACATCACCACCTTCCTCGTCCCGGCGCGCCGGTACTTGAATTGGGGTGTGGGAACGGAGCCATGGCCGCGCAGTATCTTGCCGAACAGGGATTTGCTGTGTGGGGGATAGATTTATCAGAAACCGCCATCAGATGGGCAGAAGAGCGTTTTCAGCGCATCGGTCTTTCAGCACACTTTCTTGTCGGTCATGTCGGTGATATCCACCAATGTCAGGATGCCGCGTTTGAGCTCATTATTGATGGCAGTTGTTTGCATTGCCTGATTGATGATGCCCGCAGCCGCTGCTTTGCGGAGGTGAGAAGATTGCTCAAACCCGGAGGACGATTTGTCGTCGGCTCGATGTGTGGAACCCCTCGTTACGCGGAAGACAGAGCGGCATATCATGCCGCGAAGCAGCATTTACTCAAAAATGGTCAGCCCTGGCGAACGCTGAGACCACTCCCGGCCTTAATCAATGAGCTCAAGGAGGCGCAATTCGATGTGCTTGCGACCCGCGTGAACAGCAACCCATGGTGGGATCATGCCACTCTGGTATGTTCAGTGAACCGGTCTGCGGCGGATTGAGCCTTCCGATCGCGTCAGCCATTTGCCAGCGACGTCGGTTTCCCTGGCGAGAGAAGCCGACAGCCCCGGCGTCCCCCACTGACATTACATGCCCTGATGCCCGCGGCAAGGGATGGACAAGAGAGGCTTTATGAGGATTTTCGGAATGAGGTTTTGAGAACCTGAGTTGATAAAATATTGATAACCATTCAAAAACTAATAAAAAACGGGAACTGTTAAGCTCCCGTTATTGTTTAACCCAGAGACTGGATTACATGTTCGCGATAATTGCGTCGCCAAACTCGCTACATTTCAGCAGTTTAGCGCCTTCCATCAGACGTTCAAAGTCATAGGTCACGGTCTTGGCGGCGATGGCGCCTTCGGTGCCTTTAACGATCAGGTCTGCGGCTTCGAACCACTGCATGTGGCGCAGCATCATCTCAGCGGACAGAATAATAGAACCCGGGTTCACCTTATCCTGACCAGCATATTTCGGCGCTGTACCGTGGGTCGCTTCGAACAACGCGCATTCGTCACCGATGTTCGCACCCGGCGCGATACCGATACCGCCAACCTGGGCTGCCAGCGCATCAGAGATGTAGTCGCCGTTCAGGTTCATACAGGCAATGACGTCATACTCCGCCGGACGCAGCAGGATCTGCTGCAGGAAGGCATCGGCGATCACGTCTTTAATGATGATTTCTTTACCGGTGTTCGGGTTTTTAACTTTCTGCCACGGGCCGCCGTCAATCAGCTCGCCACCGAACTCTTCGCGGATCAGCTGGTAGCCCCAGTCTTTAAACGCGCCTTCGGTGAACTTCATGATGTTGCCTTTGTGTACCAGGGTCAGCGAATCGCGATCGTTGGTGATAACGTATTCCATAGCCGCGCGAACCAGGCGCTTGGTGCCTTCTTCAGAGCACGGCTTGATACCGATACCGCAATGTTCCGGGAAGCGAATTTTTTTCACGCCCATCTCATCACGCAGGAATTTGATCACTTTTTCTGCTTCAGCAGAGTCCGCTTTCCACTCGATGCCCGCATAGATGTCTTCGGAGTTTTCACGGAAGATAACCATGTCGGTCAGCTCCGGGTGTTTAACCGGGCTCGGAGTACCCTGGTAATAACGAACCGGGCGCAGGCAGACGTAGAGGTCCAGCTCCTGGCGCAGCGCAACGTTCAGGGAACGAATACCGCCGCCAACTGGCGTCGTCAGAGGGCCTTTGATAGCAACACGATAGTCACGAATCAGATCAAGAGTTTCGGCAGGCAGCCAGACGTCCTGGCCATACACCTGGGTCGATTTTTCGCCGGTGTAAATTTCCATCCAGGAAATTTTACGCTCGCCGTTATAGGCTTTCTCAACGGCGGCATCGACCACTTTCAGCATCGCCGGAGTCACGTCAACACCGATACCATCACCCTCGATGAACGGGATGATCGGGTTGTCAGGGACATTCAGTTTGCCATCTTGCAGGGTGATTTTTTGACCTTCCGCCGGAACTACTACTTTGCTTTCCATTAACCTCTCCTTCGAGCGCTTCTGGTTCTGCTCTTCCTTTTCACACTAACCGAGCGTTGGCTTTATCCGCCCACTCCGCCACCGGGTCATCCCGCTAACCGGAGATTCGCGTCCGTGCCGCCTTCTTGTAGCGCGAATCAGTTTGAGCAATATTTTTGTTAAAAAATTGTGATGAGCATGTCAATACTACCTGAATGTTTGCGTCCATGAAAGGCATTCGTAATTAGGCTATAATGCGGCAATTGTCAGGATCTGAAAATACCATGCAGAAAACTTCATTTAGAAAACATCGCGTTGAGCGATTCAGCTCACAACAAGACGCCAGACAACGCAAAGAACACGCGCCAAAACGCGTGATCTTGTTTAATAAACCCTATGATGTGTTGCCGCAGTTTACGGACGAAGCCGGACGCAGCACGCTGAAAGATTTTATTTCCATCTCCGGGGTCTACGCGGCGGGTCGTCTTGACCGCGATAGCGAAGGATTACTGGTGCTGACCAACGATGGCGCACTACAGGCCACGCTGACCCAGCCCGGCAAGCGCACCGGTAAAATTTACTATGTTCAGGTCGAAGGCCAGCCAACAGAAGACGCATTAACCGCGCTACGCACTGGCGTCACGCTCAATGATGGCCCTACTCTGCCCGCCGGCATTGAACGGGTGGCAGAACCTGCCTGGCTGTGGCCGCGCAATCCGCCTATCCGCGAACGCAAATCCATTCCCACCAGCTGGCTAAAAATCACCCTTTATGAAGGGCGCAACCGTCAGGTGCGACGCATGACCGCCCACGTCGGTTATCCCACGCTGCGGCTTATTCGTTACGCCATGGGCGGCTATACTCTCGACGGACTGGCCAACGGCGAGTGGCGCCAGGTCGGCTAATCACACAAGGAACGGGAAGTATGTTTAAACCGCACGTCACCGTCGCCTGCGTCGTACACGCGAAAGACAAATTTCTGATCGTTGAGGAAACCATCAACGGCAAAGCGCTGTGGAATCAGCCGGCAGGACACCTCGAAGCAGATGAAACGCTGGCGCAGGCCGCCGAGCGAGAGCTGTGGGAAGAGACCGGCATTCGCGCCACGCCCCAGCATTTTATTCGCATGCACCAGTGGATTGCGCCAGACAATACGCCGTTTTTACGCTTTCTGTTCGCCATCGAACTTAACGATACGTGCGCCACGCAACCGCATGACAGCGATATCGACCGCTGTCTGTGGCTGAGTGCGCAACAGATCCTGACGGCGCCAAATCTGCGCTCTCAACTGGTTGCCGAAAGCATCCGCAGCTATCAACAGGACCCGCGCTATCCGCTGTCATTAATTGGCGCGTTTAACTGGCCGCTCCTGGGGGGTGCCTGAGCCGCTCGTGCGTGCTAGAATATGCCGCCTTGAAGTTCAATGTGGTGAATATTCCAATGTCAGAAAGCCAAAAAAAAGTGATCGTCGGCATGTCCGGCGGCGTCGACTCCTCTGTTTCTGCCTGGTTGCTGCTTCAGCAAGGTTATAAGGTAGAAGGCCTGTTCATGAAGAACTGGGAGGAAGACGATGGTGAGGAATACTGCACCGCTGCTGCCGACCTCGCCGACGCGCAAGCCGTCTGCGATAAGCTCGGGATTGAGCTTCATACCGTTAACTTTGCCGCAGAATACTGGGACAACGTGTTTGAACTGTTCCTGGCCGAATACAAAGCCGGGCGTACGCCGAACCCGGACATTCTGTGCAACAAAGAGATCAAATTTAAAGCCTTCCTTGAGTTCGCGGCAGAAGATCTGGGCGCCGACTATATTGCCACCGGCCACTACGTGCGCCGTGCCGATGTCAATGGTAAAAGCCAGCTGCTGCGCGGTCTCGACGGCAACAAAGATCAAAGCTACTTCCTGTACACCCTCGGCCATGAGCAGATTGCCCAGAGCCTGTTCCCGGTTGGCGAGCTGGAAAAGCCGCAGGTGCGCAAGATAGCGGAAGATCTCGACCTGATCACCGCGAAGAAAAAAGACTCTACCGGGATCTGCTTTATCGGCGAACGTAAATTCCGCGAGTTCCTCGGCCGTTACCTTCCTGCTCAGCCGGGCAAAATTGTCACCGTTGACGGCGACGAAATCGGCGAACATCAGGGTCTGATGTATCATACCCTTGGCCAGCGTAAAGGCCTCGGCATCGGCGGCACCAAAGAAGGCAGCGAAGACCCGTGGTACGTTGTTGATAAAGACGTCGAAAGCAATATTCTGGTTGTGGCTCAAGGGCACGACCACCCGCGTCTGATGTCCAGAGGGCTGATTGCCCAACAGTTGCACTGGGTCGATCGCGAGCCGGTTAAAGGTACTCTGCGCTGCACGGTGAAGACCCGCTATCGCCAGACCGATATTCCGTGCACCGTAAACGCGCTGGATGACGAACGCATCGAAGTGCTTTTTGATGAACCGGTTGCGGCAGTGACGCCGGGCCAGTCGGCGGTCTTCTATCTTGGCGAAGTGTGCCTCGGCGGCGGCGTGATCGAGCAGCGTCTGCCGCTGCAGTCCTGACAGACAGTTTTTTACCGCCGGTGAGGCAAAATCCTCGCCGACGGTTTACAAGGAGTAGGTGTGGCGAAGAATTATTATGACATCACGTTGGCGCTGGCGGGCATCTGCCAGGCCGCCCGTCTGGTTCAGCAACTGGCGCACCAGGGCCATTGCGACGGCGATGCCCTGCACGTTTCGCTGAACAGCATCATCGATCTCAACCCGGATTCAACGCTGGCGGTGTTCGGTGGCAGTGAAGCCAATCTTCGCCTCGGGCTGGAAACCCTGCTCGGCGTACTCAACAGCGGCAGTCGTCAGGGCCTCAATGCCGAGCTGACCCGCTACACGTTAAGCCTGATGGTGCTTGAGCGTAAGCTTGACGGGAGCAAAGGGGCGATGGATACCCTCGGCAACCGTATTGCCGGCCTGCGCCGTCAGCTGGAACATTTCGATTTGCAATCGGAAACCCTGCTCAGCGCCATGGCGGGCATCTATGTTGACGTCATCAGCCCACTGGGCCCGCGTATTCAGGTGACCGGCTCACCGGCCGTGTTGCAGAGTCCGCAGGTTCAGGCCAAAGTTCGCGCCTCCCTGCTGGCAGGCATTCGCGCCGCCGTGCTCTGGCACCAGGTGGGCGGCGGGCGCATGCAGCTCATGTTTTCTCGTAATCGTCTGGTTAACCAGGCCAAACAAATTCTTGCTCATTTAACCCCGGAGTTGTGATCTATGGAATTATCCTCACTGACCGCCGTTTCCCCTGTCGATGGACGCTACGGCGATAAAGTCAGCGCGCTGCGCGGTATCTTCAGCGAATTCGGTTTGCTGAAATTCCGTGTACAAGTCGAAGTACGTTGGCTGCAAAAGTTAGCCGCGCACGCAGCGATCAAGGAAGTTCCTGCTTTTGCTGCCGACGCAAACGGTTTCCTTGATAAAATCGTTGCCGACTTCAGCGTTGAAGATGCGCAGCGCATCAAAACCATCGAGCGTACCACTAACCACGATGTCAAAGCGGTAGAGTATTTCCTCAAGGAAAAAGTGGCCGATATCGCTGAACTGCACGCGGTATCTGAATTCATCCACTTCGCCTGCACCTCCGAAGATATTAATAACCTTTCCCACGCGCTGATGCTGAAAACCGCGCGCGATGAGGTGGTTCTGCCGTACTGGCGCAAGCTTATCGACGCGGTGAAAGACCTGGCGGTTCAGTATCGCGATGTGCCGCTGCTGTCCCGAACTCACGGTCAGCCGGCCACGCCGTCCACCATGGGTAAAGAGATGGCTAACGTCGCTTACCGTATGGAGCGTCAGTATCGTCAGCTGAACCAGGTGGAAATTCTGGGCAAAATCAACGGCGCGGTGGGTAACTATAACGCCCACATCGCGGCCTATCCGGAAGTGGACTGGCACCAGTTCAGCGAAGAGTTCGTCACCTCGCTGGGCATCCAGTGGAACCCGTACACCACGCAGATTGAGCCGCATGACTATATTGCCGAGCTGTTCGACTGCATCGCGCGCTTCAACACCATCCTGATCGACTTCGATCGCGACGTGTGGGGCTATATCGCCCTCAACCATTTCAAGCAGAAAACGATCGCCGGCGAAATCGGTTCCTCCACCATGCCGCATAAAGTGAACCCGATCGATTTTGAGAACTCCGAAGGTAACCTCGGCCTGGCCAACGCCATGATGCAGCATCTGGCGAGCAAACTGCCGGTTTCCCGCTGGCAGCGCGACCTGACGGACTCCACCGTCCTGCGTAACCTCGGCGTAGGCGTCGGCTATGCGCTGATTGCTTACCAGTCGACCCTTAAAGGCGTCAGCAAGCTGGAGCTGAACGGCGATCGCCTGCTGGACGAGCTGGATCATAACTGGGAAGTGCTGGCTGAGCCGATCCAGACCGTGATGCGCCGCTACGGCATCGAAAAACCGTACGAGAAGCTCAAAGAGCTGACCCGCGGCAAGCGCGTGGATGCGCAAGGGATGCAGCAGTTTATCGACAGTCTGCCGCTGCCGGAAGACGAGAAGGTTCGTCTGAAAGCCATGACCCCGGCTAACTATATCGGCCGCGCCACCACCATGGTTGATGAACTGAAGTAAGCGCCTGGCCTCGCCTTCCAGCCGGAATCAGCGAGGAGTGCGTGAATACCGATAAACAGATGGCCGGGAATCATTCCGGCCATTCATTCGCCAGAGCGTCGTCAGGGCGATAAATGCCCCGCCACACGCCTGAGTTCGCTTTTTTCCTCGCATCACCCATTGAAGCGCCGTTTTATCCGCGCCATGTTCGCCAGGCTGGAAACATGAGGATAAACTTGCCAATATATGTCCACGATATGCCCCTTCTCTTGCCGGACACATATCGGACGCTGGCGCTACCTCCCTCTCTCCACCGACGTGGCAGGCCAGCAAATGGGACGGCAGGTCTGGTTGCAACAAAAGCCTTTCATTTACAGCCGTTTAAATTCAGTATATCTAATCAGCGCTACACTACTTAAAATCAAAATAAACGGGAGAAAAGGCATGCGCGTGCTCGTCGTTGAGGATAACGCTTTACTGCGCCATCACCTGAAAGTCCAGCTCCAGGAATTAGGCCACCAGGTGGACGCAGCAGAAGATGCGAAGGAAGCCGATTACTATCTGGGTGAACACGTGCCGGATATCGCCATTGTCGATCTGGGCCTGCCCGATGAAGACGGTCTTTCGCTGATTCGCCGCTGGCGCAGTCATGACGTGTCGGTTCCGGTGCTGGTATTGACCGCCCGCGAAGGCTGGCAGGACAAAGTCGAGGTGCTGAGCGCCGGGGCGGACGACTACGTCACCAAGCCGTTCCATATTGAAGAAGTCGCAGCCCGGATGCAGGCGCTTTTGCGTCGTAATAGCGGCCTGGCGTCACAGGTTATTTCCATTCCGCCTTTCCAGGTCGACCTGTCACGCCGCGAGCTGTCGATTAACGAACAGCCCATCAAGCTGACCGCCTTTGAATACACCATTATGGAAACGCTGATTCGCAACCGTGGCAAAGTCGTCAGCAAAGATTCATTAATGCTCCAGCTCTACCCCGATGCTGAACTGCGCGAAAGCCACACCATCGATGTTCTGATGGGGCGGCTGCGGAAAAAAATTCAGACTCAGCACCCGCATGACGTCATTACAACCGTGCGCGGCCAGGGCTATTTATTTGAACTGCGCGAATGAAAAATCCGCTAAGGCATATTTTGCCGCTTTCATTACGCGTGCGTTTTCTGCTGGCGACGGCGGCTGTGGTGCTGGTGCTGTCGCTGGCCTACGGCATGGTTGCGCTAGTGGGCTACAGCGTCAGCTTTGATAAAACCACCTTCCGCCTGCTGCGCGGCGAAAGTAACCTGTTCTACATGCTGGCAAGGTGGGAAAATAATCGCATCGATGTGGATATCCCCGAAAGGCTGAACATGCAGAGCCCGACGGTTACGTTGATATACGATGCCAACGGCAAACTGCTGTGGATGCAGCGCGATGTCGCCTGGCTGGCAAAACGCATTCAGCCCGAATGGCTGAAAAGCAACGGCTTCCACGAAATCGAGTCCGACGTTGACAGCAGCAGCATGCTGCTGCGCGACAATCATCAGTTCCAGGAGGAGCTGGACGCCCTTCGCCAGCAGGATGATGGTTCAGAAATGACCCACTCGGTGGCGATCAATATCTATCCGGCAACCGATAAGATGCCGCAGCTGAGCATCGTGGTGATTGACACCATTCCCGTCGAGTTGAAACGTTCTTATATGGTCTGGAGCTGGTTCGTTTACGTGCTGGTTGCCAATCTGCTGCTGGTGATCCCGCTGCTTTGGGTGGCGGCCTGGTGGAGCCTGCGCCCTATCGAGTCGCTGGCAAAAGAGGTCCGTGAGCTGGAAGAGCATCACCGCGAGATGCTCAACCCGAATACCACCCGCGAACTGACCCGACTGGTCAGCAACCTTAACCGGCTACTTAAAAGCGAGCGCGAGCGTTACGACAAATATCGCACCACGCTGACCGATCTGACCCACAGTCTGAAAACCCCGCTGGCCGTGCTGCAAAGCACTTTACGTTCTTTGCGCGGCGAAAAAATCGACCTCAATGAAGCAGAGCCTATCATGCTGGAGCAGATCAGTCGCATCTCACAGCAAATCGGCTACTATCTGCATCGCGCCAGCATGCGCAGCGGTGGTACGCTGCTCAGCCGCGAACTGCATCCGATTGCGCCGCTGCTCGACAAGCTGACCTCGGCGCTGAACAAGGTTTATCAGCGTAAAGGGGTCAATATCAGTCTCGATATCTCTCCGGAGACAAGCTTCGTCGGCGAACAGAATGATTTTATGGAAGTGATGGGCAACGTGCTGGATAACGCCTGTAAATATTGTCTGGAATTTGTCGAAGTTTCCGTGCGTCAGACCAACGACAACCACCTGCATATTCTGGTGGAAGATGATGGCCCCGGCATCCCGTTAAACCAGCGGGCCGCGGTATTCGATCGCGGGCAACGCGCCGATACGCTGCGGCCGGGCCAGGGCGTGGGACTTTCCGTCGCCCGGGATATCGTTGAGCAATACGATGGTGACATCCTCACCGGTGAAAGCCTGCTCGGCGGAGCCTGCATGGAGGTGGTTTTTGGCCGCCAGTTACCCGACGATACGGAAAGCTGAACCTCCCCGCTTGCCGCGGTTGGGCAAACTCTGTGACTGCGCAGCACAATCGCCGTCAACAAAGAGGCAGTTTGAAGCATGGCGTGTATAATCCCAGACAGACACCTGCTGTGGAATAAAAAAAATGGATTATCAATTAACGCTTAACTGGCCTGACTTTATCGAACGCTACTGGCAAAAACGCCCGGTAGTCCTCAAGCGCGGCTTCGCTAATTTCGTCGACCCGATTAGCCCGGATGAACTGGCCGGGCTGGCGATGGAAAGCGAAGTCGATAGCCGCCTGGTCAGCCATCAGGACGGGAAGTGGCAGGTCAGCCATGGTCCTTTCGAAAGCTACGATCACCTGAGCGAAAACAACTGGTCACTGCTGGTGCAGGCGGTGAATAACTGGCATGAGCCGACGGCCGCGCTGATGCAACCCTTCCGCGCCCTCCCCGACTGGCGTATTGATGATCTGATGATCTCTTTCTCCGTACCCGGCGGCGGCGTAGGCCCCCATCTCGATCAATATGACGTGTTTATCATCCAGGGAACCGGCCGACGTCGTTGGCGCGTGGGCGATAAAGTCCCGATGAAGCAGCACTGTCCACATCCGGACCTGCTGCAGGTGGATCCCTTCGACGCCATCATTGATGAAGAGATGGAGCCCGGCGATATTCTCTATATTCCGCCGGGATTCCCGCATGAAGGTTACTCCCTGGAAAACTCGCTGAACTATTCGGTGGGCTATCGCGCGCCGAACGCCCGCGAGCTGTTCAGCGGTTTTGCCGACTATATTCTGCAGCGTGAACTGGGCAGCCAGCGCTATGCCGACCCGGACGTGCCTTCCCGCGATCATCCGGCGGATATTCTGCCGGATGAACTGGATCGTCTGCGCGATATGATGCTGGGGTTGATTAACCAGCCCGAGCATTTTAAGCAGTGGTTTGGCGAGTTTATTACCCAGTCCCGCCACGAGCTGGACGTGGCTCCTGCTGAGCCACCGTATCAGCCTGATGAGATTTACGACGCTCTGCAACAGGGCGATCGCCTGGTGCGGCTGGGCGGGCTGCGCGTATTGCGTATTGACGGCGAGGTGTTCGTCAACGGCGAGAAAATTAATTCGCCGCACCGCCCGGCGCTGGACGCGCTGGCAACGCATCTGTCGCTTAACGCGGCACATTTTGGCGATGCGCTGGAAGACCCGTCGTTCCTCGCGATGCTTGCCGCGCTGGTCAACTGCGGCTACTGGTTCTTCGAGGACTGAGCCCCGAGGTTGCCCGGTGACGGCTCGCGCCTTACCGGGCCTGTGGGAGCGACGGGAGCGGGATCAGGCGCTGCGTTTTGCCGTCAGCTCCGCGATGCGCACAATCACCTGCACCGCCTTCTCCATCCCTTCCAGCGTCACAAACTCATGCTTACCGTGGTAGTTGTAGCCGCCGGTAAACAGATTCGGACAGGGTAAGCCCATGAAAGAGAGTTGCGCGCCGTCGGTGCCGCCGCGAATCGGTTTCATTTGCGGTTCAATATCGCAATCCACCATCGCCTGGCGGGCAATCTCAACGACATGCGGGTGCGACATCACTTTTTCATGCATATTGTAATAGCTGTCTTCAATCACCAGCTCGATATAGCAATCCGGATGCAGCCCCTTGCCAACCTTTTTGGCAATTTCCATCATTTTGCGCTTGCGGGCCTCGAACTGCTTACGGTCAAAATCGCGAATGATATAGTGCATTTCTGCCCGATCAACGCTGCCTTTCATGCTCGCCAGATGATAAAAGCCTTCATAGCCTTCGGTCGTCTCCGGCGCCTCATCGGCAGGGACTTCGGCATGAATCCGTGCCGCCAGCGACAGCGCATTCACCATCACCCCTTTTGCGGTGCCCGGATGGACATTGTTGCCCACGATCTTAATGGTCACCGACGCGGCGTTGAAGTTTTCAAACTCCAGCTCACCCACGCCGCCACCGTCGACGGTATAGGCCCAGCGGGCGTCAAACGCGGCGACATCAAAATGCTTCGCCCCTTTCCCGACCTCTTCGTCCGGCGTGAAGGCCACGCGGATATCGCCATGGGGAATATTTTTCGCCTTCAGCGTCGCCAGTGCGGTCATTATCTCGGCGATACCGGCTTTATCATCGGCACCAAGCAGCGTTTTGCCATCGGTGGTAATCAGCGTTTGCCCCAGCAGCTGGTGCAGGACCGGGAACATCACCGGCGAGAGCACTTCGTCACCAATCCCGAGAGCGATATCACCGCCACGGTAGTTTTCAACGATTTGCGGGTTGACGTTTTTGCCGCTGAAATCCGGCGCCGTGTCGACGTGGGAAATAAAGCCAATGGGAGGAATAGTGCCGGCAACATTGGCCGGCAGGGTTCCCGTCACCGTCCCTTTCTCACTTAGCGTCACATTAACCAGTCCCATTTCTTCCAGCTGTGCTTGCAGCAGGCGTAACAGTTTCCACTGACCTTCCGTGCTTGGAACCTGACGCACGCCAGGCTTCGACTGTGTATCCAGAGAAACGTACTGTAAAAAACGCTCAAGCAATTTATCCATGTAGCCACCCTCATCTTTTGTGACAACATTATTCATAAGCGCGAATATACAAATATTGCGTCAGGTCATTTTTAGCCCGGCAAATAAGAATTTAATACCTGAACCCGCGTATTGATGTAAAGGTCGTGCATCCGGATGAGACAAGCATTGGCGTTCGTAAGCGTTTGCCGTAAAATGCCTGCCCTCGTTTATTATGCGCAACCGCAAAGGTGGTTAACCACAAACCCCGCAACGGTCAATCGTCCGCTGCGTCTACATGGGACAGAGTTAAAAATTGAATATACAACCGCGTTCGCTTTCGCCGCTGGTGCAACTGGCGGGAATTCGCAAAGGCTTTGATGGCAAAACGGTTATCTCAGATCTGAATCTGACCATCAACAACGGTGAGTTTCTCACCCTGCTTGGCCCCTCTGGCTGCGGTAAAACCACCGTTCTTCGTCTTATTGCCGGGCTTGAAAACGTCGACAGCGGGCGGATTCATCTCGAAGGTCAGGACATCACCCATGTTCCGGCGGAAAACCGCCACGTCAACACCGTCTTTCAAAGCTATGCTCTGTTTCCCCATATGAGCGTATTCGAAAACGTCGCCTTCGGTCTGCGGATGCAGAAAACGCCGGCGGCGGAAATCACCCCTCGCGTCCTCGATGCGCTGCGCATGGTCCAGCTGGAGGAGTTTGCCCAACGCAAACCACATCAGCTCTCCGGCGGTCAGCAGCAGCGGGTGGCTATCGCCAGGGCGGTGGTCAATAAACCGCGCCTGCTGCTGCTCGATGAATCCCTGTCGGCGCTGGATTATAAGCTGCGCAAGCAGATGCAAAACGAGCTGAAGGCACTGCAGCGTAAGCTTGGCATCACCTTCGTCTTCGTCACCCACGATCAGGAAGAGGCCCTGACCATGTCCGACCGCATCGTGGTTATGCGCGACGGGAAAATCGAGCAGGACGGCACGCCGCGTGAAATCTACGAAGAGCCGAAAAACCTGTTCGTCGCCAGTTTTATCGGCGAGATCAACCTCTTTAATGCGACGGTCATTGAACGCCTTGACGAGCAGCGCGTCCGCGCCAGTGTTGAAGGCCGCGAATGCAATATCTACGTCAATTTCCCCGTCGAGCGGGGCCAGCGGCTAAACGTTCTGCTGCGCCCGGAAGATCTGCGCGTCGATGAAGTCCACCCCGGCAGCGACGCCGACGGACTGATCGGCTACATCCGCGAGCGCAACTACAAAGGCATGACGCTGGAGTCGGTCGTCGAACTGGAAAATGGCAAAATGGTCATGGTCAGTGAATTCTTTAACGAAGACGATCCGGACTTTGACCACCCGCTTGACCAGAAAATGGCCATTAACTGGGTAGAAAGCTGGGAGGTTGTGCTGGCTGATGAAGAATACCAGTAAATTGCAGAATGTGGTGATCGCCACTATCGTCGGTTGGCTTGTGCTGTTTGTGTTCCTGCCCAACCTGATGATCATCGGTACCAGCTTTTTGACCCGCGACGACGCCAGCTTCGTCAAGCTGGTCTTCACGCTGGATAACTACGCGCGCCTGCTGGATCCGCTCTATTACGACGTGCTGCTGCACTCGCTCAATATGGCGCTGCTGGCGACCCTCGCCTGCCTGGCGCTCGGCTACCCTTTCGCCTGGTTTCTGGCCAGGCTGCCGGAAAAAGTGCGCCCGCTGCTACTCTTTCTGCTGATCGTGCCGTTCTGGACCAACTCATTGATCCGTATCTACGGGCTGAAGATCTTCCTTAGCACCAAAGGGTATCTCAATGAGTTTCTGCTGTGGCTGGGGATGATTGATACGCCGCTGCGCATCATGTACACCCCCTCTGCGGTCATCATCGGACTGGTCTATATTCTGCTGCCGTTTATGGTGATGCCGCTTTACTCCAGTATTGAGAAGCTGGATCGTCCTCTGCTGGAAGCGGCAAGGGATCTGGGCGCCAGCAAGCTGCAAACCTTTATCCGCATCATTATTCCACTGACGATGCCGGGTATTATTGCCGGCTGTCTGCTGGTGATGCTCCCGGCGATGGGACTGTTCTACGTCTCGGATCTGATGGGCGGCGCCAAAAACCTGCTGATCGGTAACGTTATCAAGAGTCAGTTCCTGAATATCCGTGACTGGCCGTTTGGTGCCGCAACCAGCATTACTCTGACGCTGGTCATGGGCCTGATGCTGTTGATTTACTGGCGCGCGGCGCGTCTGTTGAACAAGAAGGCGCACGATTTTAGCGATTAATTTAATACTATCATGGCATTAGGTATGATTTTTAGCTGGTTTTACCTTATGGGCTACTCATGTGTAACTTTAAGCAAATTCAAAGGGTTGTAGGTTAGTTTTGGAGAAGGGGCCTCCAGCATAACTGCACCTATTTAAGCCATGAGTAGGCCCCATTCTTTAATCGCCGCATATGGATACTGGGCGACCTATTAAACTGGCGCATCATCACGCATCAGATCGATGATGGTGTGTTACAGCACCATCCCCATATTGCGAAGCATCCACAAACGGTTCTCTGACTCGTCTGGCGTCTTGTCAACGAAGTATGTTTGATAGCGCTCTATCCATGCATTAGCTTCACGCCCCGAGAAGTGAATGCCCTTCTCCTGCAACTTACACACAAAATCTCTTGTATGCAGATAACGATACCCCTTCGGATTAACTGCGATCGATTCACGGAACGCCTGGGTGATATCTGACTGACGGAGCATGATCTGCCCTCCTTAAAATGCTGGTTATGCATACAGTAATTTCATTCGAGAGGCAGATCAAAGAGGTTGCAGCTATCAATCCTCGCCACTGATGTAACGTAATGATTATGCCGGGATGCCGCGGCTACCCGTAAACCTCTCCACCCTCGATCGCCATCCCTGGCAAATGAACTATTACTCACCGCCTCTCGCCAGGAACCCACGGAACAATCAAATCATCTGTCAGATAAACAACTCTGATATGGTTTGTCGTGGAAATTCCAGCCCCCGCAATGGCAGTTGATGCAGCGGCGAGGGGGGTATCGGTGTCCTCAATGGACAACAGCACTCCCGCTGACTTATCCTGGGATATTGCATACGCATCACAGCCGACGCTCTGATTTTTTGCGTTGTATATATACCACACACAACCTCCTACAAAGTTATCATGCCTGTTTGCTTTGTCAGTGTAACCTGACTGCCTTCAACAAAATTATATAGCCACAGTCGGACAATCAGCCCTTCGGCGGGTTTGCCGTCCGCAGGACGACTATATGATGCCAGGTCGAACCCACCATTAGCTGATCCACCCGCGTAGGCAATTATGTTTGTATTTTTCCCTACGTTAAGATTAACAAGTTGCTCTGCACCAACCGGGGCGTCTAGCACGAAACTCCCGTCGCTAACCTGTCCCGGTATGGCAGAGTGCGTATACCCAGACCACACGGCAAATGAAACAGGCACATCCGACCGGGTGCAGTTCAACAGACACATCATATATTGATAATTAACGACGATAGCTTGCATGGGGATATAAATAAAAACGCTTTTATCAGATACAACCGACCCGACTTTGCCGGTGATAGTTACGTCATTATCGCTAAACGCTATGTCGAAATCCTGCGAACCGGAAAAATAGTATTGCCATTTAGCTATCCGCTGCCTGTTTAAAAACGATGAGTTAACAAAATAATCTTTAAGCGTCACTGGCGTGATGTTAGACACGCGCACTGGTTTTCCTGTGTCTGCGACAAATTGATAATTTTTTGTAAACTCTCCTGACGCAGAAGCATCTACAATTGTTACGGTATCAACACAAATCTGTTCCGGGTAATCAGGGTTATATTTAATAAAATCGTCATTAACGACGCCACCACCATCCTCACGGGAGGGTACAGCGTACGTTAGTTTTATATTTTTAAGTCCCAAATGCGCAACATTTGAACCTTTAGACAAATCAAAAAAATTTTTTGTATGGAAAGGGTTGAACTCCATAAATGGGCCATCGATATTAATTTGCATATTGCAATTATCTGACCATACACAAGGTTTCTCGATTTTAAAATAGTCCAGATTGCCGCCCATCCAGTTAACTTTCCCGCCCCACCCGGCTGGCGTTATAAATTTCCCGTTATTTAATGCAACACAACCCCAAAATTCAAAAGATTCGCCATTGTCTTCACCATTTATTAGCTCACCAGTTCCTCCATTACCTATAAATTTAGCCCCCCACCATTGCAGTCCCCAGGCGAAATCACCATTAATGTACGTCTCTCCGAATCCGCCAATACAAACGTTGCGGATTTTTCCTAGTGCGCCGTACAGGGTTGATGTCAGTCCGTGATGTCCGATGGCGCAGACATTAGGCCACTCTGTTTTATTCCATAAAGACCCCTGATTGGGGCGTCCTCCGTCAATATATCCCATCGCCAACGTCCCGTTTACTATAACATCCCAGTCGTTATAGGCCGGAATGAACAGGTCATCGGATGGTTTCTTGGACTCATAATAAAACGCCATACGCTTATCAGCTCGTAGGGGGTGTTGCGTATAATCACCAGATTGCAGAAAAACACCTAACCCTCTGTTTAAATCTATATAGCAGCACACCGCGTCTATTTTTAACGTACGACTGGCAAACCATTTCTGCGGGAATACAACTTTGTAGCGCTGTGCAAATAGCCCTCGCGTATCTTCTGCGGGAACTCTGGCCCAAAAAGAGGCAGCGTCCAGTGCGGCCTGCAGCTTTTGTGTAGAGTCTTCAACATAGTCATTTGAGGTGCCAAACCACTCGGCTCTGATAACGCCTGGATTACGGATTAGGTCAGCATTTATCCACACGGATTGTCCGTCAGATGCAGCAATACGCGTACCGCCATCATCAGGAAAATCTAATAATTTCATCCATGACATAGATATAAATGTCATGGATTCAGACCGACTTCCTCGGCGAACAAATATCTGTTGCCCTGAATAGCCTGGTGCCTGTGTACGCAACTCAGCATAGTTCGCACACTGCCCGATAAATTTAAAGCCGTCTCCCGATGCCAGATTATTGAATACAGATTCAGGGTCTATTTTAGATAGATCAGGCCAGTAATACTGGAGGGAACCATAAGCATCAAGCACAGCCATACTGTAATTTTGCTTAACAATAAGCTTAACAATTTGACCATTGTAAACCGGGAAACCACCTGCATTAATGATGATCGGCTGGGAAATCTGTACTTCGTCCCCGTTTTCGTTAACGACATACACAGGTATGCGATTTACAGGGTTAACCGGGTCAGTGTCGGGGTTGCCTATATATATCCGGCCATTCGATAACGACTTTAACGATCGTGGCGAGGTAAACTGTGTTGAAGGCATGGAAACCATGTAATTGGTATCAGTCATTTTACGTGCTCCGGGCGCAAATAACCCCCACAAGGCGTGGCTTGCGGCAGTAATTGATAACGTACCGAAATGGTACGATTGTTGATTTATCCAGTAGGTTTTACGATGCCTATCCACCCACCGGTGAGGCATCAAGGATGTACAGCAAATACGATGAGGCGCAGTTCCACTTGAGACTTACGCATGAGCTTCACGCTAAGATTAAGCAACGCGCGAAGATGAACAACAGATCTATCAATGCGGAGATTGTAGCGACGATGGAAGAATCGTTATCTCGCCCTTCCCCAGTGTCCGGCTATAGTGACGACGCAGAACGCGAAGCTGATATCCTCGCGCAGGAAGTGAAAAAGCTCGTTTTTGAGCTGGCATCCGAGCACTACAGGAAAAAGTAATTTGCTCCCCCTTGCGCTACCCTCATGGGAGAGTGAGAGGCAAAGGAGGCCCACCTGGTGGGCCTTGTGATATCAGTTCATTCCCGGCAAATACATCTGCACTTCATTGGCAACGCGTTCACGAGCAGAATGTAACAGCTGCTTTCTGCCGCCAGCGCCCCACCGGGCCATCTGACTGGCACACTGGCTAATCGCCTTAGTTTCGGTATTGATAATGTGGTCGATTTTATTCAGGCGGGACATTGCGCCGATCCCCATACGGACTACGGTTCGAAATACCTCATACACTTCAATTTCGAACTCTGGTTTAATCCATGCAGCGTAGCGAATGGCGAGCAGTTCAACTCCCCACACACCAGGCTCATCACCACCTTTAACGACCTTAAGTGGTTGAATTTGTTCCAAAGCACTTTTTTGGGCTTTGGCCTGCAATGCTCTGATGAATCTTTTAATCTGAGCGCTGCGGAGAAATTTACTGGGCCTCTGGGACTCTGTTGCCTCCCCGTTGGTCACGGCGGCTGCATGGAGATCATTGAGACTGTAGCGACCTTCGTCGTCAACACGAACGGAAACGCCGCTTACTGACACGGTAGGATATTGCATGAGGTTTACCTATAGAAAGTGAGCCTGTCACACAGAGATAGCCGCCCCAGAGTACAACTAACTCTCAGGCTCGCTTTCTGTAGGCTCTAGGATTATACAATGCGCGTGTGATGCGCGGGAGTTTTACTGCATGTATAAAAAAGCCCGGACTATGCCGGGCTGGTTAACGTCTCGCTCACTCCGTGGTAGAGTGAGGGGAAACTAAGGGGGTTGGCATGAAGAAACTTATATTTTCATTCATTACTGTACTATCAATATCCTCGGCTTCGGCTTCTGGCGTTAGTGAAAACAGAATCTTATCACTATCAAAATGCTTAGGTTACTCAGCGTCTTTTGATAAAGAAACCCTAAATAAGAATCATAAAGCCCTATCAAAAATATTTAAATCTTATTTGAGTGCAGCGCACGAATACCAAAAAACGGATGAATGGTTAGCTAACCAAAAAGATTTTTTGTTCAATACATTAGATGAAAAAGAGCCAAGCCCAGATTTTTATGCTGGGTATTTCCTTTCTACCATCATGCTATCCGCGCAAGATTCGATACGAAAATCTGCAGAGGCGCAGTTTGTTCAAAACAAAGGGGTTGGAGACTTGTCATCTTTATGGAATGAAGAAGCGCTTAAAAGGTTTACGGATTCCAATTGCGAGCTTATAAACTAGCCATCCATGGCTTGATGTTAATATTCTTCCTGAGTTTGCATCAGCCAGCGTACTATGCCCAAGCGGGCTATTGTCCGCCGATCCTCTTCAGGTAACGAGTCGAAAAAGTCGCGCCACTGCGGTGATTTTCGCACCCTGCTGTCCATAACGTGCTCTGGCGCACTGGCCGGAAGCGATTTAACCGCCCGCTGAAACTCAGGGGATGAAATCAGCTTATCAGCGGCGTCAGAGGATCCTGCACCACCCGCCAGCCTCGCTTTTTCGGCTATTTTCTGTCCTATCTCAGCGCCCGCTATGGACCCCAGAGGCCCGCCGTAAGAGCCAATCATCGTACCTATCTTCTGCGCATGGCGAGCAGCCATTTCGTGTGTAGCCGTAACGCAATTAAACCGGTCAGTAAACTCAAGCAGCTTTCCTGTGGTCAGCTCATGAGACTTCGCATTTTTAATAGCTCTCGCGACCTTATAGACATCATTCAGGCCGGCCATTGTCTCTCTTGGCAAATGCTGAGCCAGAGTCCTGATTTGCCCACTAGCCTGCATATTCTGCCACCAGTCAGCATATCCGGCAGGGTTGAAGTCTGCCCCTCTCTTTCCAGATGAGAGCATGTCACGTAACGCTGTGCCGATGAGTTCTGTTCTCAGGCTGCGGGAGGGGGCATTTTCCATCAACTCACGAAACCCTTTAGCGTTGCCTTTCGACATTGCCTGTAGGGCACTCGTGGCTTTGTAGGTCACGTCACCATTGAGCGTTTTACCTCGAAGATTTACCATCTGGCTTTCCATCGTCTTGCGCATCTGGACAAGTCGCTGAGCCACCTCAAAATCACGCAGGGAATCAGTACCTGCCAGGGCCGCTTTCTGGTCCTCTGCCAGGGAACCATAGAGCCGAGACAACGCAGTCCGGTCTGCATCCTTGTACGGTCCGCTTCTCTTCTGCAAAGCATCGCCAACAAGGCGCCGTTGTTTGTTCAGGTTTGCATACGTCAGAACACCATCCGGACCGGGGTTTACAGCTTTGAAAACCACCTTCTCTATCGGATCGAGGTTTTCCCAGCCACCGAGGTTATCAGCTTCTCTTTCCAGAGCCGAGGCTGTACCAGGAGCTTCTATCCTGGTTCCCGGTGCCATCGCTTTGTCTACGCGGCTATAAAGCTGATCGCTCCTGCGCTGCAAGGCCGCCATTCGGCCATTAATCTGGTTAACATAGTTCTCGCTCATCCCCAGAGCATCTGGCGCACCAGCGATATCATCAATGATTTTACCGGCTCCGGAAGCCAATTCGCTGATAGCCTTATCCTCCTGTACTCGCAGGACAGAACCGGCACGGGACTTTATAGCCTGCTCCACAGCCTGATACTGCGCATTTCCGGATAAGTGAGACGGAAGTACAGATTCGACACCCAGTCGATTGGCGGACTCAACTACGTCCTGCTGAGGATTGACGTTAAGACCATCGAGAGATGATGCGAGGTCTGGATTTCTTTGTGCCGCCAGTTTTCTGACTGCATCACCAGTCTGGCTATCCGCAATCTGAGAACCCGTAACTTCAGGCACAGTGGTTGTACCAGCAACGTCTTGTGAGAGCGAAGCAACCGAGCGCTCTGCGGCACTTTCAGTCACTGCCGCATTGCCGCCACCTCTGACTGCCTGAACTAATCCGCGTGCACCGCGATAAAGCTCAGGAGCGCCCATCAGTGCCGCGTTGAGAAGCATCTCCTTTGATGCGTTCTCTGCAAAATCGCCGGGCTGATTCCCGGCATTTGCAATAGAACCTATCATTGCACTACGGACCGGGCCAACTCCAGGAATCAGGTAGTTACCAATAGCCTCGCCAGCCTGTGCATAGGGATCGGTAGGTTGAGATATCGGCCTCGCCACATCCTGCATAGGTGTGAATTCCCCACCATTTACGCCTAGAACGCCATTAGCCCACGCAGCCGCTTTACCTACGGTATTGACCAGGTCCACCGCGCCCTGAGGTAGATTAAACGGGATGTTTGCGATACCACGCACCGCCTGCTCAGGTGCTGCTGCCATCTCAGGAGATATATACTCCGGCGAGTATTGAATATCAGACCTGGCAACATCATTAGGCTGCTGACTACTATCACTCTTTGCAGAAAGAAATTGCTGCCGTTTCTGCGCCCAGGAACTTGCGGTAGGTTGGCCTGAAGCTGCGGCGCTAAATTGCTGCCGTTTTGCGGCCCACGATTCGGTATCGCCGATAGCGTTAATTGCAGCTTTGGCATCCGAGAGATCCAGGGGGCGTAAGTTATCACTATTTCGTTTGGCTGCCTGCGCGTACTGTACCGCTTCACTACTACCGGGGATGATTCCGGCATCGGCAAACTTCTGCACATAGTCAGCAGTCTCACCAGGGAGTGTGGATTTCCCGTTACGCACGGAATTAACCCGACCATTACCTGCGTTGTAGCCAGCCAGAGCCATGCCAATGTCACCGAAACGGGAAAATCCTTTGTTCAGATGGTTAGCCGCGATGTCCATTTGCTTCTCGAAAGATAAAGACGCAGGATCTACGCCTTTCAATCCTGCATCTTCCATCGCGGAAGGCATTAACTGAGCGTAGCCACGCGCGCCCTTAGGTGAGGTCGCATTCCCGTCGCCTGTTGACTCTACACTAACCAAGGTCCCCATCGTCCCGGTGGGAAATCCGTATTTTGTATCGAGATCGTTAGCATAGGCTTTCTGGCTATCTGTAAGCTTTGCCATTAATTAGCGCCTTTCAGTTGAGCCTGATAGTAGCTCTCAGGTAAGTACCCGTGAGCACGGATATACTCCTCGACGAGAGACGGATCCGACAGCAGCATCTGCGTATCAGTCGCTTCATCCTGTGACCTCGTGACGGGGATCCCGAGTCCGCGAATTTGGCGCTTTTGCATCTGTACGATGGTGTCTTGGGCCTTATTCAGCTCTTTAAGGAAGTCTTCGTTACTGGTGGCTTTCTTAAGGTTGTTGCTGGACTGCATCAACGAAGCGCGCTCACCTTCGGTGGGGTTACCCCCAAAAGTCCCCTTCAGGGCAGGCAAAATAACCTTGAGATTGTATTCGTCGGTTTTTGATGCCAGTGTTCGGGTATCATCTGCTACGTTCGGAGCCCATCCCACAAGGCCCCCTTGATTTCTGGAAACAGCAGTAGGATGTTGATTGACCAAAGCACCAAGTTCAGTGCCCACCGCCGCAGCTCTACCAAAGTCAGCTACGTTTCCCGCCACAGAATTGATCTTTTCATCGCGAGCCCTTGTGAGAGTATCGATTTTCTGCTGTAAATTAGCTCTGGCGGTATCATTCTGAGCCTTACCAAGCAACGCGCGAAGTCTTAATTCCTCAGCAGCTAACTGATTCCCTGTCTGAGCTTTGTACCGGTCTATTGCGAGACTTTCATCACCCTGCCGGGCATTTTGCTGAGCAGAGAAGGCAGATGTATTAGCGTTCTGCTGGGCAATATCGTGACCCGCCGCTTTGTCCTGATATTCGAGCATCTTATCTGGACCAACAGCGCCAAGCGTCATTACATTTGTCAGGTGTGACAACTGTTCAGGGCTTGATATTCCCGTTTTAAGCATCCAGTTAGGGTCTGCCCCTACACGTTTCAGTCGATCGCTGTTTGCGTTAACAAACTGGCTGTACGCTTCAGGCCCTTGAGCAAGGGCGGTATTTGTCTGCATCGCCAGACTGCCAAGTTCGGCACGCTGCTGCTCATTCAGACCAGAAACCGCCTGCTGAGCTTGCGCGACAAACGCCGGATTCTGCTGGGCGAACTTAATGAGTCCTGAATTATCGCCAGTCGCCCAGGCGTTAGCGTGGACCTGGTTAAACTGCTGTGTGGCTTTTGCCAGATCTGTCTGTCGCATGGTATCAACAAGTCCGCCGATCCCCTGCAATGCCTGCAAGCCAACGTTATTAGCGCCAGAACGCTGAATGTCGTTATTTTGACGGACAAGGTCCAGCGCCAGTACATTATCGCCAGCCCGGGGGGCGTTATCATTCTGCCGGCCGATACCCGCAAGAAAACCTGCGCCATTACTTTCCTGCCACGTTGCCATGATTGCCCCTTAAAACAGTGAACCAAGCAGACCAATACCAGCACCAATACCAGCGCCCCAAGGTGTTGAAGTACCCAATGCGCCAGCAATCCCATACCCAAGAGCGCCGCCACCAAGGGCACCGCTAATTCCCTGCTGTATTGCTGATGGTCGGTTGGCATTAGCAGCAGCCAGCGCAGCATTCTGCTGTGATATCTGACTCATATTATTGGCATAATTCTGCCCGGCGCTGGCTTGCCCCTGAAGTGCGCCGAGGCCGATATTTGCCAGATTATTTGCATTCTGCATCTGGCCAGAAAGCCAGTTCTGCCCGAGCGTCGGTGCGATCGTCGCCAGTCCGTTACTGGTTGCCGTCGAACCCAGCCCCCCGGTTGCTTCGGCGGAGGCGAGCTGTTGATAACGAGCCTGATTTGCCAGGTCTTTGAACTGGCCGGAGTTGTAGTAATCGCCCAAGGCCTGCTGCTGTCCGCCGAGCGTGGATATGTTTTGCAGTTGGCCGATGTATTGCTGGGCCAGCGGAGTGAATGGCGCCAGGTTTCCCATGATGCGTTCGAACTGCTGGTTTTGCAGGTCAGCAGAGTATCTTGTTGCCTCTGCGGCTGCCTTGGAACCATTGTCCTTACTTCCACCCTTGCCACCGCCCCCCTCAGGAAATAGAGGTTCTTCACCGCGCAGTTTCCTGCCCAGCGCAAAAATATTGGTCATGATTAACTCCTGCTTTTTTGTAGGAAGGCTTCTAAATCTTCGCGAGTGGCATAGTAGAAGGCGACATCATCGATGCCTTTGAAGTATTTACGGATAGTTCCGACCCGATGAAGGCCAATCATCGTGCAATAAATCTGGCCGTGCCTGAATTTACGGGCAGCATACGAGGTGATGCATTGAACAGCAGTGGAAGATAAAATGTACCGCCAGAACGCCAGGCCAATGTCTTTGCTGAATCCCCTCACCTCTGGCAGGTACATCGCATGGCAGTCGAAAGTCATCGGCTGTATCTCGTGGTAATAAACAATCCCACCAAACTGACCATGCACACTAACTTCGAAATACCGACATTCTGGGCGATAGTCATAACCATCGCCATTGTTGCTACCGGCGATGATGTCGGGGTGGTTTCCGACCATTTCTATGAGGTCGATATTTCTCGTTGGCGTGAAAGTAATCATGCTATCAACCCATGGGTTCTTGCCATGTCCTCCATTGCCTTCAAACGACGACGAGTCTCTACCAGCCCATCAACCAGAGCCTGTATTTCTTCCTGTGTTGGCGGGTACCCTGTGGAGAATGACTTATCAGCGTCGAATGCCCCTTTGTTCGCCGTTCCTGTCGCAGCAGTCCAGCCTGTCTGGCGAGCGCCAAGGACCTGCAGCCCCGCCACTTTGTACGAAACGCTGGCATTAACACTGCCACCAACCTGCAACTTGTCAGTCGTAGGTGCTGGCACATTTCCAACAAAAAACGAACCGCCCGTAGCCTGCACTGACTGGCTCGTTGAAACCGCCTTCGAAATCGAGTTGGTTTTGAGAGTGTCAATGTCGCTTTTGGCGGTATTCAGCCGGGTATCTAACGCCGAAATATCATTCTTGTTTTGCGTGATTCGCTCTTCATGATTGATTAGCGTTTCTTCCGCTGTGGATATGCGCTGCTCGTGATTTTCCAGCTTAGTTTCGGCAGCAGTAATGCGTTGCTCATGATTAGCCAGCGTAGTTTCAGCGGCCTTAATACGTTGCTCGTGGTTAACGAGTGTTGCTTCTGCAGCCTCTATCCTTGATTCATGATTAGCCAGCACCAGGTCTTGCTCGTCATTTTTTACCTGGGCATCCCACGCCCCCTGGCCTGCATCGTTGGCCTTACTGGCAACATTGCCCAGGTCTGTACCCTGCTGAATGACATAAAGAAGATACGGCTGGGAGAATATATTTCGAGGAAGGAGCGTTGCATCAATACGCGTGGCCTGGATAACTACAGGGTTCCGGAGACTGTTATCAGCCATCATTCAATCCTTACCGAGCAGTCACTCAGCGTCACAGGAGAGCGCGTTATTACCCGCACTTTGAAGCCGATGTTTTTACGCACCCGACCAATACGGCGCCACAGCACGCGCTTGTCGTATACAAAAGGCGCATTAGCGCCGATCATCTTCTCGCGGCCATAGTTTGAGCCGTCCGCTGTCGCAGAGATAAACAGACGTTCCGCGTACTGCGAAACGCCCGTTACTGCTTCCAGCTCGAAATCGAATACCCGCGCGTTATTGGCTTTGAACATCGGTGTAAATAACAGGTGCTCGGTCTGCTCGTCGTACTGCGATGAGGAGTCGAATCGTAGGGACCCTATTACCGGTTCGGCCTTGTCACCGACAGTGATCTGGTTACCCTCAAACATGTAATCGATCGCCCGATGCACGTCATTGAACAGCCCCGTTTTGAGAATGCACCACTGCGGGCCGTTCTGCCCGGCTGCGGCGTCGTAACACAGTACGTGCCGCGGGAGATGAACGAGGAGCAGTTCGTGACTGTCGAACCTCACCGTTTCAAGCACACCGGTAGCCAGTTCAGCTGCGGTGTATTCACGGAGCACTTTCTCAACAGTAGACGTGGCGATCGTCGTAGCCTGCCCGCTATTGATAAGGTAAATTGATGGCGCACCGGTGGCCCCGTGGCTAATAAATGCAAAACTACCAGCAAATTCAGTTTTGCAGTAAGTGCCGGCGATCCCCTTCTGTACCATCAGCGACGGCTGAGATACATAAATTGCTGAAGTGCTATCCGTTGCGCCGGTGAGGGAGAAATACTCTATGGTGCTGCTGCCGAACATCACTACAAAATCACGCCATACCCCGCAGCCAATAATGCCGTCAGGCTGCGATTCCGCACTGTAAAACGGTCGAAAACGGTCTGGATGTGATTCGTCCTCCAGGTCTGTAACTCCGAAGGTCTGAGTTCCGTCTTTAACCCACACATAGCGCCCGCGTGCCCGGCAGATGTCGCGTACGCTGCCGATATCGTACTGGGCATAGGTAACATCACCGACATGCTCAGGCCAGTTCTGTAGCGTTTTGTTCGTTCCGTCATAACGATACAGTGTCATGACGCCGCTGGCTGCAACTGCCTGGCTCGTAGCGCTATGAGCCAGGCTGACACGACCATCCCCCGGCACTCCCCCTCGATCGCTTTCCACCTTATACAAATGACCGCCAGCTACGCGATAAACCAGATTCTGTACGGTGTTGAACTCAGCCCCACGCGATACTCCTGCGACATCTGCTTTTTTGGCTAAGCCGGGAAAGGAGCGAAAATATCCGGCAGCGTCCAGTACCTCTTTCGGCGTGGCCAGCATATTCACTGGCAGCAAATCGACATAATCCGCATTGCGGAAATCTTTACCCACTCCCTTCATCAGCGGGAGTTTCTGAATCGGCATCTGGCTTTTCTCCAGGAAAGAAGTGCCAGCCATTCAGGTTGGCAAGACTATTTCCGCTGCCGACAGGCATCCTGTTAGGGTATGGAGCACGTTTAGCGCGCTTCAGAGCGGAGTTTTTATACAAAAGTTCCTTGCCATATCTGGCAGAGGAGATGATTTTTGCTGTAGCCTCGAGGGCATAATCAGGCGCGATACGGCAGGCAAGATTGTAAAAAACAGCGCTTACCGCAGAAGGTTGAAGCCCATGCGCGTCACCCTCCGCTGGCGGGTTATCTGGATCTGAGAACACATATCCGGTAATAATCCCCTTTCCGTCCTGATACCACTCAGCCATCATCGATTCAAGGTCGTCGACCGCATCTTGCATGGATTGCGGCTCAACATCAGTCAGGGTGGCATCAGAAGCTATCCCCAATTTTCGCAGAGCCGCCCTCACCAGATCGCCCTTAGTTGCTATCAGCATCACTCACCGCCTTAGGCTTTGGCCCCGGCTTCTTGCGTTGAACAGGCTCAGGCTCAGGCTCAGGCTCAGGCTCAGGCTCAGGCTCAGGCTCAGGCTCAGGCTCAGGCTCAGGCTCAGGCTCAGGCTCAGGCTCAGGCTCAGGCTCAGGCTCAGGCTCAGGCTCAGGCTCAGGCTCAGGCTCAGGCTCAGGCTCAGGCTCAGGCTCAGGCTCAGGCTCAGCAGATGATTTCAGTAACTCATCAGGATGCGCAAACCATCCGGCATCGAGATATTCCTGTAATTCTTCATCACTGACGATAACCCAGTCGTAACCAACACCTTTCCACTCTGCGTTGTCGCCGTGACGGAATACCATGTTTGACATGTTCTGCTCCAAATAATAAAGGGGCCGAAGCCCCATTTGTTATTACGACTGCCCAGGGAGACCTACGCCGATCGCTTCCGGTCGGGTGGCGTTCACGCCATACCAGACGGCGATACGCGCCAGACCGGTGAGCGTCGAGATATTGCCCTGTGTCGCAAAGATGCCATTCAGACCCACTTCAGGAATACTGAAAGAGGTGGTCTTCATGCCAGAAAACAACTCGTGCGTAGCCGGGATTGGCTGAGACACGATACGGATAGAATCATCAGCCCAGAACACGTTAGCCTTTGCTGTGGCTTTGTTCAGGATATTGACCGGCATTGTGTTAGTCAGCGAGATGTTGACGTTGGCGTAAGCCTTTTGGTCTGGCGTCAGACTCCCGTCATTCAGCGCGATAGGCTTAGGCGTAATCACCACCTGCGTACCGTTAACAACTCGTACAACGGAGAATGTCGCATCCTGAGTAAGGACGTTTTTCGCCATTTGCGAGAGATATTTCACGCCGGTAAAGCTGATTTTGTCACCACGTTTCAGGCCGGTAGTTGCTGACAGGGTGACTGTAGCGAAACGGTTATCAACGTTGCGGCGGTTTCCATCATTATCCAGATCCCATGCAACGGGCTTAAATGCCTGGGCTCCGGAAACCGTCAGACCAGTAGCGGTTGATGCAGCCAGCGTCGGGATTTTCGGAGAGCGCATGACGTCATCAAATCCAGCAACCTGACGCTGAATATTACCGTTTCGGTATGCCTCTTCCGGAATTTCACCGTAAAAACCACGACCCTGCAGGTTGTACCCGGCACGGCGATAGTCATCAGCGTTGAAGAACCACGACAGACCTTTATCACGATTTAACTCGCGGGCAAAAATCAGTGATTCAGCCTGAGACATAAAGTCCCATCCCTTTGCAGGGTCAGTATTAATCTGTGCCGGATCGGTAACCACCAGGGAGCCCATCTCAACCGCCGTATTAGCGATTTTCACTTCCAGGTTATTCGCCAGCTTCTGAGCGGCCGCAGCGATGCGGCGGCGATATGACGTTTCATCACGCACATCATCAGCGCGAAGCTGGAAGAAATCGTTATCAGGTACACCGAGGTTAACGGCAACGTTCAGTTCGGTAATGCCAGTAGCGTTACCGGTTAAATCCCAGCCTTCTTGTGTCGGGGCTTCCTGTTCCAGCGGCATCCATATGGTGTTGCTGGAACGCTGCATCTCAGCAGCAGGCGGGGTGTATTTGCTGGTCTTTTTAGCCATCGGCGTCATGTTGGTGACGGTTTCGATAACTTCATCGATAGCCAGCGTAACGAGTTGACCTTCGTTCAAAGCCATTATTTGATTCCTTTAAGTTTTGCCTTTAATGCGCGATAGGTCGCTACGTCCCCCTTGCTTGATGCTGCATCCATCTGCTTGCGAATGGCATCGGCGTTAGCCGCTGTCACATCTCCGGCAACAGACTGGTCAGCAGGAGGAGCGGAGGAAACCTGAGTCCCGCGAGGCTTGAGAGTTAAACGTTCAGATAGTCGGGCAAGTTCAATCAGCGCAAGCTGTCCGTCCATCGCCAGTAACTGGCGGGCTTTCTCTGGGTTTGCGCCCAGGTGGTACATAATTGCGGCGGATTTCTCCGGAAAGAGGCGCATGATGTCGGTGGCGACCGGTGCCGGAACGACCTGCATGAACGCGTCTTCTTTCTCCTGATAATCAGGGATGTTGAGTTTTTCCGCCGCATCATAGTGTTTGCGGGCTGCTTCGACGTACTGCGCTGACTGCTGGGTATACTCCTGAACTTTTCGCCCCTGATCTGCCACTGCATTGCTGCGTGCATCCATGGCCTTCATCTGCCACTCGGCGTTAGCCTGCTGAAAGGCTGCGAGTGCCTGATTCTGGTCAAAGTTGTATTTTGCTAACGCCTCATCAGAGAAGAAGTCGTTTGCGTTTGGCTGAGTGGGTAGTTCAGGAGTAACCCGTAAATTCTCCGGCAATTCACCGCGTTGTACGGCTGCCGCATGTTGCTCAAGCTCACGTTGACGCTTGCGCTCAATACGGCGCTGTGCATATTGTGCGTTGGTTGCCGGGTCTTGTTTCGGCTTGCTCTCATCGTCTTTCAGGACAACATCAAAGCCAGTATCCTGCTGGATATTGCTGCCCTGAACCGTAGTCTCGGACGTCGCTGCGGTGTCAACGTGCAGGGGTTGGCCTTCAGAGCCCTGAATTTCGGTGGTATCGGTCATAATTTAATCTCTCGCTATTGAGGAATCTCGGCTTCTCCGCCGGAGGGTTGATTTACTTGCCGCAGAAGATTGGTTAAATCCATGCGGTGGGAGTGGATTTGTCCTTGCCCTTTCAGGACAAGCTCAGCATCGGCACGGGCGCTGTCACCCTGCTTTGTCTGGAAGTCGCCAAGCAGTTTCAGTGCGGCGATCACATCATTTTTCTTGGTGCTGTCGGCAGATGCCAGAATCTCGACCACGCGTGCGGCTGACACCTGCGCCTCAGTCTGCGCTTTAAACGCTTCGACCTGGATTTTCGCCTGCTCATTCTGCGCTCTTTGCAGATCCGCCTGTCCCTGCAGTAGCACGCCTTGAGCCTGGACCATTGCCGGGTCTTGTTGGCCTTGGCTGGCCTGTTGAGCCTCTACAATCCATTGCTGCTCCTCTGGCGTTTCTGGTCGTTTTGCCCCCATCAGTATTAATTGCTTGTTGGCATAGTCACGCATCAGCTCAACGCCTTTACCATCCAGTAGCGTGAAGTACTGGAGCAGTAGTAACTGATATTCAGGCGTTCCCTGTGGCGTCTTGCCAAGCAATTCCAAAATCTCTGCGCGGTTCTGCTGCTTCATGCTCTGGAATGATGGGCCGACATCGGTATAGCACTCATAGCGACCACGAATGTCATTCATGACAACATGCTGACCGGTACTCAGGTCAACCATTTCAGCCAGCAACTGAACATCTTTCTCGCTGCCATCTTCAAGCGTGATGGTTACTTTGCGGGGGACGTCATAGATATCGTTGACGATGGACTGATAAATCTCACCATCGCGCCGCATGGCTGTAGCCAGGTTATCCTGAAATACGTAGGTTTCGAGGTCCGATCGCATATTTAACTGATTGACGGTCTCGAAAGCGACCTGGCCGCCATTTACTGCCTCTGCATCAACACCAAGAGTCGCAACCTCTTTTACTGCATTGGTTGCAGCCTCCAGCATGTAGGCGTTAGCCTGAGGCACTTCCGGGTTTTCAATATAGGCAATCGGCTGCGGTGGTAAATCACCGTTATTCTCATCGGTACGATTCAACAGGTAGTACGGGTAATCATCGTTACCGTCATACATGTGCTCATAGCCAGCGATCTGCTCAGCCCAGAAGATTGGCTTCTTCTTCGGGGTGCGGGCCACAATGTCGGCGTTGAATGACATAATCATGTTTCGCAGACGCTGACCGTCTTTTGTCAGGCGAACGACGCCCTCATAAACCTCTTTGCTCTCGACAAATCCCCATTCACCGAAGCACGGTACAATCGGGATATGCTCGCCGGCGATCATCTGCTTGTCTTTGTAGATATCAGTGCAGGAAAGCAGCGTTTTGTACACGCGCTTGCGCTTAATCTGACGCTCGGCAATCTTCACCATGCCACGTTCTGCAAGCTCGTCGATGACATCCTTAATATCACGCTTGAAGTAGCTGACCGGCTCCCCCGTCATCGGGTCCTGATAGATAAACGCAGTCTCTTTCTTCTCCACCACTTCATAAAATTCAGCGATGTGAATCGTGTCCTGCGTCAGCCAGGGGAATACCCAGTCATTCGGACTTTGGAAGCTCGGCTGATTGCTCGCGTCGATATCGTTTTCTTCTGCGAAATTCTTCCAGCCGTCACGGCTCATCGAGTGGATGACAGTGCAGTGCTTCGCATCGCTCTTGTCCATCTGCTTGCTGTTGCTGTCCCATATGACGCATGAGCAGGCAGAGTGTATCGGCTCTCTGCGAATAACCTGATTGTTACTTGTAGGGTCCTGATCTTCATAGTCTGTGACGATACGCCATGCACCAACGCCAGCCTCAACCTGCTCACGTACAGCGACGTTGACAGCTATCTTTGCCGAGTTATGCCGCATGTCGGTGCGGTACATCCCCATAAGGGTATCTGCGGCATCAGGGCTGGCTCCGTCCTTAGGACGATACAGGACGTCAACAGGGTTCTGGCGCATCTCTGCAACGAGCTTACGCACTACAGGTCGCACAACATCGAACTGGCCGCGATACTGCAAGGTTGTGTACTGCGTTAGCCAGTCATCCCATTGGCTCACCCGACTAAAGAATAAGTCGTTCTTAGCCTCGGTTCTGGCTTCGTCTCCGGCTGTCCAGTCTGCGTCAAAGCGACACAGAATGCTCTCCAGTCTGTTTTCGTTATCAGCCATTATCTTCCTCTGGAAACTGGTCTAATCGGAGCGGGGATTACCTTTTCTTTAACGACACCAATATCACCATAGCGTTTTGCAAAGCGGCGCATCATATAAGCGTATCTCGTAGCATCCATGAGATCATCGCGTGTCTTGACGATGCGCCCTCGATCATCACGATGATAAAAATTAAACTCTTCGAACCAGTCACGCAGACCTGCAAAAACCTTAAACCTTCCGGAGTTCATCAGATCATGCAACTCAAATAGTCCAGGCTCTACCGAACGGGAGCCATCAGGCCACTGAGCGCAGTCAGGTAGCATTAAAAACCCAGCATCTTTATAATATTCACGCTGCTGTAGACCGCTTCCCTTCTCTGTCTGCAATCCATCCTGAGGCCATGCCGTTGGCACCTTGTTAGCCCATGACTTAGTGGCACCCCAAGCCTCGGCGGGAGATGTCTTGCTCGCTTTCCACGCTTTGGTTACGTAGAAGGTTTCATTCTCTAAATCGATGGCCAACTGAACGCGACTCTGCGGATGGTCCCAGCCGAAGTCCATACCATCGATAACCATGTAATGCTTCGGTATCGGGAATGGCTCACAGGTGATCGTGTCTTCGCTGAAATCGAATATGCGACCGTGTCCAAGCATTGGAATACCTTTTGTGCGCATGTCGCGCTGATGCGGTGGATATGATTCGAGAAGTGATTTCTTCGTTTCTTCTGTCAGGTGCGGCGCGTCATCCCACCCAACATTCATGCAAAATTGAGATTCGGCAGGTGTATCGAGTAGCTGAATAACCAACTCAGTGCGTCCGTTCTCCGGCGTAAACGTCAGAATTCCACGACCGCCACGGCCCTGGTCACCTGTAGCGGTACGCGTTAGCACCTGCGGGTAAATGGTCTGGTCCTCTGGCTCTTCGTCAATGTGGAACCAGTCGATATCATCACCCATCAATGCATGCTGGCCCTGCGTATATGACCAGAACTGAATTTTGCTAAGGTCTCCACTACTGTGCCTGATATAGGCGGAACGAACTGCATTTGGCGTCCCCGTCATGGGTTCGGTTGATACAATGCGATCCGGTGGAATAAGGCCGCCAGAAAACTGTCCGTTTACCTTTTTACCGATAATGGCAGCCTGGAGGAGATCTCTGCATTTCTCGCCGGAATAACCCAGGCACCACATTAATGGGGCATGGCCGAACCGGTGACCCTCCCACCCCTCAGGATATTCACCCAGTAAATGGATGGCATCGATATATGTGGCGGTATCTGTTTTCCCAACCCGGTTTGCGGCTATCAGTGCGCACTGGCGGTATTCGGCTGTTGCTGATATGAATTTTCTCTGCCAGGCATAGCGTGTATCGTAATAACTCCTGTACCGATAAACCTTTGCCCTTCGCTTTTTCTCCTCCAGAAGCTTTATCAGCTCAACTTTCTCCTCCCGGCTGAGATTGTGCATCTGTTAGCTCCTGCAGGCGCCGATCTAACTCTTCATCGGTCAGGTCGGTAATCGTGATTTTTTGGTCATGCTGCACTCTTTCTCCATAGCGTTTAGGTGCAAGCTTTGACACATACCATTTTCGGGCATCAACCCGAAGCCTTGATCGTGCCACTCGCTCATGATTGGTCTGCTCCTTACCGTCGTCATCTACGATGATGTCTCCCGCGCTGTCATCGGCTATTTCGATTATTTCTTCGGCTAACAATTCCGCCTGAATCTCGCGCGCCCGCGCGTACTGTTGCATAAAGTCTTCATGCCTCTGCAACCAATACATTACAGACCTGATAGATGGCATGCCGGGACGCTTACAAATTGAACGCAAACTTTCACCAAGCATAAGAAGATTGCAGATATCCTCTGCCACCTCTGGCATATAGTCTGTAGGGCGCCCAGACCTGTTTCTGGTCCTTGTGCACTCTTTTCCTGGAGGTTGAATCTCACCGGTTTTATTTGAAGGCGGAGATTGCGCATTATCTTTGAGCGGATCGCTTTTTTGCGCAGTGCGCAATTTCTTCTGCGCAGGTTTTTGCGCAGTTTGCGCAGTGGGTTTCTTGATATATCGACGGGCAGTAGCGTAGTTCAGTCCCTGCGCTTCACACCAGTCCTTCGGTGATACGCCGGTTGCGGCATGTTCGGACAGGAACCGTTGCTGAAGCTCGCCCCAGTCCGGTTTTGCCATGTATAATCCTTTTTAACCATTTGAATAGATTAAGGGATGCTATGATTCAGGATTTACTGCTGGAAGCGATAAAACATGAAAGGATGTTAAAAAAACTGGATGAACTTAATGCTCACTTTTACAACCGTAAGCATGAAACTCAGATTCGTGACGAGTTGGTAGTTATCATTAACCAGATAAGCTCTGTGGTAGCTATAAGTGAACATCCTAAACTTAGAGGTGGTGCAGTAGACTTATCGATCTATGAACCGCCGCAATCGTCCATCGAAGACAGCGATAGTATCGCCACCATAGAACTCAAACATCACTATCCGCGAGATTTGCTTCTTGAACCGGTGCAAAGAGACATTCTGTCGGACCTATCAAGGACGGTAGTGTTACCAACTACTCACTTTGTTCACGTGATCCAGCAAAGAATTATTCACACACCCCCACTAATAGGGAAAGTAAAATTCCTCCAAAGAGATACCAATGACATATCCTTTTGCGTGAGAACTTTGGAAGAACTAGATGCTTTTCCTAGAGAATTTCAAAAAAAAGCAATTAGCATTAAAGTTCACGGAAACGTAACTTCGACATATACATTTAACATATACACGCTGCCCAAATTGAAAACAAAAGACACTTAAAATTTACCAAATTCAACCAGTAAACAGAGCGTAATTTAAATCACTGGCAATGGAAGCATTATCGAAGCCACTCTGTGAATGGCTCCTGTAATGCTATCTGGCGTTGATGGTTTGTTGATAATTTCCAAAACTGGCTGGGGTAACATATCGGCGAAACCATGCTTACCCACAGAGGTATGCCCCAATGAGTAAGAATCAGATTCGCTGGGCAGGGATAGCCATTATGATGTTTTGCCTGGTTAATAGCATGATGGAGTTCTCTTCACCTGAAAAACGAAATCTCGCCATCGTTTCGGCTGTAGGCAGCATTGTCTACATTGCATGCATGCTGCGTCTTGTTCTCAGAAAAAAATAACCCTTATGGCATTATCGAGCCACCTCTTGAAGTGGCTCTGTAATGTCCTGCTTCATGAAATTATTTCATCTACCTTTAAGCAGAAAACCTTTCACCTAATGTGCATTATGAAAATGCCAATTGCGGCATACCTCGGGGAAACTGAAATGATCCATACCGTTCACTTCATGACAGATGTAACCGTTCCTTCTGTCACTAGCCTTATGGACGTTTGCCTTAAAGCGATATCGAATCCCAACCAAGTAATTTCAGAAATTAGACTTTATATCTCAAGTAAGGGCGGCGATACCGTTGCTGGTTTTACTGCATATAACTTCCTGAAATCTCTTCCAGTAAAGGTGACGACACATAACCTGAGTAACGTTGAATCTATTGCAAATGTTATTTTCATGGCTGGTTCTGAGCGATTTGCTAATCCGCTCTCAAGGTTTTTGCTACATCCTCTACATTGGGGTTTTGCAGCACCACAAGCAGACCACCTCAGGCTTAGGGAGTGGGCAGCATGCCTGGATGACGACTTGCACCGATTTGTAAAAGTGATGAATGCCGAGTCTCTCGCTATTACCCCAGACGAGCAAATTGACTGGGGTGATTTGATTACTTCTGCAACCATCATTGATCCGGGAAGGGCCACCGAGTTGAGTATGGTCCAGAAGGTCGAGGCTGCTACCATACCTGCCGAGTCGATCAGATGGTGGGTTCTGTAACATTATTGAGTCTCCCAATAAGTGCGGGCTCATTGGCCCGCTCGTTTCTTCTCAGCGCTCCGGATATCAGCCTTATCCCGATTGCATTGCCCCAGCGCCGATAGCAGGTTGACGTTTAAATCCAGGCTCTCGCCCCACGTCAGATTGTCTGGGATTGCCGGTTGCGGTGTATCAGCTGTCAGGCTGGATGGCAACGGAACCACCGGTACCTTGATGTAAACCGTTCGCGTATTGCTGACCAATTAAAAAGCCACCTGCTAACGGTGGCTTTTGTGATGGAAATTCAAATCATTTTGACGATTCACTGTTTGTCGATTTTGTTTATTATCTCTTGCTTGTCATCATTACACTGCTTGAGCGAAACCAGCGTATCGCCATAAAGATCGAGCAACTGCCCCCAAGTAATTCCTTTAGGGATATCAGGGGCAACATTAGATTTTCGTAATTCATCGGGTATTGAAACTATTTTTGCTGCTTGCCTGACGTTTGCGGCAGAGATAAAAATTGTTCCTATATAACCAACTGAATTTAGAATAATTATTGCTATGACAAAATATCTCATTCCCTTACTGCGCAACTTCCGGCATAGCTTGTATGCATCAGAACCGACATAACACAGTGATATGATCGTCAGCACCGAGAACGAGATGGCAGAAATGAGATATGTTATTGAAGCCATTAGATTAACCCGCTCAGAAAAGTAAATTGCAGCCAAGTAATATGAGCCAGCAACTAGAACCAGTACCGAGGCAAGAAAAGCCACTGAGTCTTTAAAAAAGGTTTTTATTAAAGCTAATGGGGATGAATCACTCATTGTGGTTCCTGTTATGAGTAGTTGTAATCCCAAAAAGATACACTACTTGATCACTTCAGGCACTGCGTGCGGATGTAGTCCTGCAGGTAGCTCACTTGCCCTGTGATGGTGGCGATTCCGGCTCGGAGACGCCAATAATCCCGTTCAGCGGAGTCAGTAAGTCGGGGGCCGGAAGCATCGCCCATGCCGCTGGCGCCGGTCGCTCCGTTCGCGGGACATTTTGCGTTGAGCTGCAGCCGACGCTTGCCAGAAGCAACATCACGCTCAAGCTGATCGATAGTGGCTTTAGCATCTGCCAGTTCTCCTGTGTATTTGGCATCCAGTGCAGCGACGTCACGCTGACGGGTCTGCATGTCGGTGATAGTGGCGTTCGCCAGATTCAGCGCCTGTGTTTTCTTGTCGCGCTGGCGCTTATATTCGGTAGCATTGGTGTGGTAGTGACTGGCAAGCCACCCAAGACAAACAATCAGGCAGATAACCACTGCGCTGATAATGGCGGTTAAGCGGCTCATCAGAATACTCCCGGAGCAGATGGCGGAACGCCGGGATTTAATGGCCCGAAACCATCATCTACTTTCTGTGGTTTTTCACCCCATAGACACACTTCGCGCTCAATCTCGCGGCGCGTTACCAGACCCTTCCACTGCTTGCCTTTGGCGTAGGTCCAGCGGCGCAACTGGTCACACGCGCCGTTCTGGTCGCCATGGTTGATTTTGCGCAGCAGCGTGGAGGTCTGGAAATTGCCAGCGCCAACGTTATACGCGAACGAGTACAGCGCCCCACGCATCGTTTCGGGGATTGGCTGTTTGATATACGGGTTAATCTGGCGGGCGACGGTGTTCAGGTCTTTATTGAGCAGTGAGCGACACTCAGTCTCGGTGTAGGTTTTGCCTAGCAGGATATCGTTGCCCGTGTGGCCATAGCAGACCGTCCAGACGCCAACCACATCCTGATAAGGCTTATACCGCACACCCTCAAGCCCATCGTTACCAGTCGGACCTGTGATAAGCGCAGAAGCGATAGCAACAGCTCCACCGCCAACAGCTGCAATGACACTTTTTCGAAGTGCTGGAGACATTATTCACCCCTTGCAGCTTTACGCCGGTCTTCTTTGATTTTGAAATACAAATTTGTCAGGTAGGTAAGGAAACCGAATACCAGACTCCCAAGAACGCCAATGGCAGCCCACTGGGATGGGGATACTTTGTCGAGCAGTTGTAGCATCCAGAACCCCGCGCTACCTGCGGACGAGCCGTAGGCAATGCCTGTAGTGAGTTTGTCCATTCTGTGCATGCTCCACCTCCGTTGTTGACGGATGGCGCTGTGTGTTTAAAAGGGCGGCTCAACAGGCTGGATTAGCAAGATCGCTTCCAGTTCATTCCCCGTGAGCCTTATGAGTTATGGAATGGCCGCCAGATGGATTAACGACAACGCACAGAGTGAATGACGTTCTGGCGGCCAAAACAGAAAGAGCCGCCTGGTGGCAGCTCTGAGCGGGCTTTTTTCGCCCAAAGAAAAGCCCCGGGAGTACCGAGGCTTAAGAGTCTGTTGCAGGTCTTCTTCCCTGCCGTCACCGTTGTCGTTATTTAAAGTCCTGCACGTCTGGACTAAAGCATCGGTAGATTGAAACCTACACCTGCTGTGTGGCGCCGGGTGCCTCCCGGTGAGCCTTTGGTCGACCACCAGGGGCTCGCATCGTTAATTGACTCACAACATGATTAATCTGGTCGTTTCGCCCCGCCGCATAGGGGGATTCACCACACCGATAATCTATGATGCCATCATCCCTGCCGTCAATAACCTGACACTCTGTCAAAGGCACCATTTAGATGCCTTTTGCACAATATCACGCTTTTCGCTTAAATGACCGGTGTGCGTAGACCGCCAACGCCGCAACGATAACCACCAGCAGAACCAGATCCAGCAGCATGCCCGCCAGCCGCCACGCTACGAGCAGCACAACGGAAAGAGCACTGGCTAACCAGGCACGCCGACTCTTCACGATTATCGACTCAATGCTCTTACCTGTTGTGCTCTTCAATCTGGCTCAGGACTCTCGCGTATGAGCTTCAACGTGTAGTGCGGCACGTATTCACTCAAGAGCCCTGACCGGATTGCAGAAAGCAAAAAGCCCAAGGCGTGAACCTCAGGCTTCAGTGTTGATAACTTTCATGGGAAAAGAGTAAAATTTGCGCTATTTACTATCTATATCATTGAAAAAACTGAATATCAGACAGAAAATCTTTAAGGATACTGTAATACATAATCATCCCTGCCAGAAAGCACGTAAAAAAGACAATCACAGTTATCCAGGTTCTCATCTGTTACTTTCTGCCCCTCGGGATGCTCGTGGAGAGCTTCAAACTGCGTGTAAAGGTAGTAATACATCGCAGAGCTTACCGCAAGACAACTGACAAAGAACAGTGCGAACCCTATTTTTTTCACAACACTACCTCTTTACCGTTTTTTGTAAAATAACCGATAAAAGGTAAATGTTTCTTCAACTCTTATCTTCCTCTTGTTAACAGAAAGTAAACAGACAGGAAATCGCCCCATCGGAGGCTCGCCAGCGCTAGCTAACCTCCTCAAAAACTCATTGGTTCGACGTGGTTAATGCGCATTGCGGTATGCGGTGAAATGCAGAGACAAAAAAGCCCCAGCGAGCGCTGAGGCTTGAGAGTTGTTGGCGTCGCTCTACGACGATGTGACAGGGGTACTGATGCAATGCATCTCGCGAATACCCCTGTCGTATCGCCGGAAAGCAAAAACCCCGCAAGGGCGGGGCTTTCGTCATGTTCAAATTGTCGCTTCTCATCGCTGCCATCGTTGCGCAGCTCTGCCAAGCATGAATGAATTATCTAAACTTCTGGGTGAAAATCAATGTTAATTTCAATTAAGAGCACAAAAAGCTAAATCGGCTAACTTCTCAGGTTTTTGCGGGCGGCTAAAAATGCCTTCCCCTGAAATATCTTGAGGCACCATTTCACGCGCTCTCTCGACTGGTCCGCCGTCAGCCAGGGCGCCAACTTCTGAAGTTCTCTGGTTATGTCTGATATTTTTTTTCGGGTTGTGTAGTAACTCATTCCGACGATGTAAATCGGGTCGGTAACCTCAAAGGCATTCAGTACACACTTCTCCATGAATTCGACGTCGTCGTTGCTGATGGCGGTATCTATCACGCTGCTCTCCTGCTTTGGCCAGAGAATGGCCTGTGCACGCTTCAAAGCATTGGGCCCACGAAATCCCTCAGCCCTTGCCTGCTCAATTGCCGCGGTAAAGCGCTCTAAGGATGGAGCGCCATTGGTAAATGGGGCGGGGTTCCTTTTGCCCTCTTCCTCAAAAGGATCGGTGCCGATCTGCGCGCCAGCTACGTCAGTTTTCGCTGTGCTGATAATTATTATACCAGTATCGACATGGCCACTGCGCTCCATCCCCAGACGATTATTGCATTAACCTACGATGGCCAGCTATTGCCGCGTAAATATGGTTTTCCGATGAAGTTAAGAATTCCAACCAAGCTCGGCTATAAAAACCCGAAACATATTATGGCGATTGAAGTGACCAATCGTTACCCCGGCGGCTACTGGGAAGACCAGGGTTATAACTGGTTCGCGGGTAGTTAATTTATAGCCGTCATCATCCATTATTTATACAACATGAAGGAATTACCAAATGAAAAAAATGAATACCTTACTGATGTGCTCTGCTTTATTTTTCGGTATATCCAGCGTCTACGCTGCCGATAATATGGCGAAAGATAACATGGCCAAAGATAATATGGCCAAAGATAATATGGGTAAGATGTCTTACAACTGCACGAAAGATAGCATGAAAAAAGAGTGTATGTCGAAAGATGGGATGTCGAAGGATAGCATGGGCAAGGATGCCATGAGCAAAGACGGTATGGCCAAAGATCCAATGTCGAAAGACAAAATGGGCAAAGACGCGATGGGTAAACAATAACCGCGCCGCCCGGCGACGAGGTCAAAGGGGGTGCCTGCCGGTTGGTCAGGTAACCCCCTTTTCATTTCATGGAGCCAAAGCCCGCGCGTTCTGCGACGCTATGACTACAGCAGCGCTTTCGCTTTAGCGACCACGTTGTCAACGGTGAAGCCGAACTCTTCGAACAGCAGCTCTGCCGGCGCAGACTCACCGAAGGTGGTCATGCCAACGATAGCGCCGTTCAGGCCGACGTATTTGAACCAGTAGTCAGCAATTCCGGCTTCGATGGCCACGCGAGCAGAGACCGCTTTCGGCAGTACGGATTCACGGTACGCCGCATCCTGCTTGTCGAACGCGTCGGTAGACGGCATGGAGACCACGCGCGCCTTCACCCCTTCGGCAGTCAGTTTGTCCCACGCGGCAACCGCCAGCTCCACTTCAGAGCCGGTGGCAATGAAGATAAGCTCCGGCTGACCGGCGCACTCTTTCAGCACGTAGCCACCGCGAGCGATGTCTTTCAACTGCTGTTCGCTACGATCCTGCTGCGCCAGGTTCTGACGAGAGAGAATCAGCGCGGTCGGGCCGTCGTGACGCTCAACGCCATATTTCCACGCCACCGCCGATTCCACCTGGTCACACGGACGCCATGTGGACATGTTCGGAGTCACGCGCAGGGAAGCCACCTGCTCTACCGGCTGGTGAGTCGGGCCATCTTCGCCCAGGCCGATGGAGTCGTGGGTGTAGACCATCACCTGACGCTGTTTCATCAGCGCCGCCATACGCACCGCGTTACGGGCATATTCCACGAACATCAGGAAGGTGGAGGTGTACGGCAGGAAACCACCGTGCAGAGAGATCCCGTTGGCGATCGCGGTCATGCCGAATTCACGCACGCCGTAATGGATATAGTTACCGGCGGTGTCTTCGTTAATCGCTTTCGAACCAGACCAGAGAGTCAGGTTGGACGGTGCCAGGTCAGCGGAACCGCCGAGGAATTCCGGCAGCAGCGGACCAAACGCTTCAATCGCATTCTGCGACGCTTTACGGCTGGCGATTTTCGCCGGGTTAGCCTGCAGCTTAGCGATAAATTCACTGGCTTTGGCGTCGAAGTCAGCCGGCATTTCGCCCTTCATACGACGGGTGAATTCAGCCGCTTCCTGCGGGAAGGCTTTGGCGTAGGCCGCGAATTTTTCGTTCCAGGCAGACTCTTTCGCCTGACCGGCTTCTTTGGCATCCCACTGCGCATAGATGTCAGACGGGATGTCGAAGGCCGGATGTTTCCAGCCCAGCGCTTCGCGGGTCAGCGCGATTTCTGCATCACCCAGCGGGGCGCCGTGAGAGTCGTGAGTACCGGCTTTGTTCGGCGAACCGAAACCGATGATGGTTTTGCACATCAGCAGGGACGGTTTGTCGGTGACCGCACGCGCTTCTTCTACCGCGCGTTTGATGGCGTCAGCGTCGTGACCGTCAACGCCGCGCACCACGTGCCAGCCGTAGGCTTCGAAACGCTTCGCGGTGTCATCGGTGAACCAGCCTTCTACATGACCGTCGATGGAGATCCCGTTATCATCATAGAACGCCACCAGTTTACCCAGTTTCAGGGTACCGGCCAGGGAGCAGACCTCGTGAGAGATCCCTTCCATCATGCAGCCGTCGCCCATAAAGGCGTAGGTGAAGTGGTCGACGATATCGTGGCCCGGACGGTTGAACTGCGCAGCCAGCGTTTTTTCCGCGATAGCCATGCCCACGGCGTTAGCAATCCCCTGGCCCAACGGGCCGGTGGTGGTTTCAACGCCAGCGGTGTAGCCCACTTCCGGGTGGCCCGGCGTCTTAGAGTGCAGCTGACGGAAGTTTTTCAGCTCTTCGATCGGCAGATCATAACCGGTGAGGTGCAGCAGGCTGTAAATCAGCATGGAGCCGTGGCCGTTGGACAGCACAAAGCGGTCGCGGTCGGCCCAGGCCGGGTTGTTCGGGTTATGTCGCAGGAAGTCCCGCCACAGGACCTCCGCAATGTCAGCCATCCCCATCGGGGCACCGGGGTGGCCGGATTTGGCTTTCTGTACCGCATCCATGCTCAGCGCACGCAGCGCGTTGGCGCACAGACGGCGGGGGGTTTTCGTGGTGTTCATGAGCTTCTTTCCCTGCCCTTACAGCATCTGCTGAATCTGGTTTTCCAGTTTGACCTGATCGACGGCGAACAGCCGGATACCTTCCGCCAGTTTTTCCACCGCCATCGGATCCTGATGATGCTGCCAGAGGAACGCCGCCTGCATCATCGGGCTGGGGCGAGTTTCCGTGACGCAGCCTGGCGCCAGCTGGCGACTCAGCGTCCCTGCACTGGCGGCCAGCTCATCGAGCAGCGCCGGGGAGATGGTCAGACGGTCACAGCCCGCCAGCGCCTGGATCTGCTCAATGCGGCGGAAGCTAGCCCCCATCACCACGGTGTCGTAGCCGTGAGATTTGTAGTACTGATAAATCTGGCGCACGGAAACCACGCCCGGATCGCTGTCGACCTGATACTCAGCCTGCGGCTGGTTTTTCTGATACCAGTCATAAATACGCCCGACGAACGGCGAGATTAAAAAGACGCCCGCTTCGGCGCAGGCCCGCGCCTGTGCGAAGGAGAACAGCAGGGTCAGATTACAGTTGATGCCGCTCTGCTCCAGCTCCTCTGCGGCGCGAATGCCCTCCCAGGTGGCGGCGAGTTTGATGAGGATGCGCTCCGGCCCAATGCCGTTCTTTGCATACATCTGGATAAGCTTGCGCGCTTTCGACACGCACATCCCGCGATCCCAGGCAAAACGGGCATCGACTTCGGTAGAAATACGCCCCGGCACGTGACGTAGCACCTCAGTGCCGATATCCACCGCGACCTGATCACTGGCGTTAATCAGCTGGGTTTCTGCGCTGCCGCCCTGCTGACGCGCCTTGCCGATTGCGTCGGCAATCAGCGCCTGATATTGCGGGAGCTGCGCGGCCTTCAGCACCAGCGAAGGGTTGGTGGTGGCATCCTGCGGGGCAAACTTTTTAATCGATTCGATATCACCGGTATCGGCCACCACGGTGGTATATTTTTTCAGCTCGTCTAACTGGCTCATAGTCTGTTCCTTATATTACGACTGCGGATATTAATCTCTGGCGTGCTGGTGTTCGTAATAGTCGATACGCTCCACTTTTGACGCGGAGCCGCCGCCTTCATATTCGGATTCAAGCCAGGCCTGAATAATTTTTTTGCCCAGCTCCGGGCCAATCACGCGCGCGCCAAGGGTAATAATCTGCGCGTTATTACTTTTGCGCGCCCGCTCGGCGGAGAAAGTATCGTGGCATTGGGCGGCACGTACTCCCGGTACTTTATTCGCCACAATGCTCATCCCAATACCGGTGCCGCAAATCAGGATGCCGCGATCGTGCTCGCCCTGCTTTATCGACATCGCCACCGCATGAGCAACATCCGGATAGACCGTACTGCCCTGGCGTTTATCGCTGCTGTAATCCGCGACCTTCATCCCGAGCCCATTCAGATAAGCGACGATAGCGTCGCGGAAAGCATAGGCGGCATCATCCGCACCAATAGCGATTGTTTTCATGATAATTTCCTTAATTTAGCTCCAGGTCTTAATTTAGATCCTGATAGAAAGATATTCGGTCACCACGCTGGATATCATGTGGTGATTGACCACACAGATGTACCATCCCCGGTAATTCAGCCGTTGCAGCACCATCAAAATTTAAAGTGATATGGCCAAGCTGTTTTAAATTTGCCGTTGCAACACTACCTACCGCCGTCACCCGATAAATAGCCTGATTTATTTTCATTATCTGCCCGGGTGATAATTCAGCCGTTAGCTCACTGCCCCGGTGTACCGCGCAATACATCGCAATATCGTCAGGAACGGGCTCAGAGAATAAGATTAGCTTCTGTTCCTGCAGATAGTTTTCAACATACTCCCCGACAGCCGTGATAAGTAATGAATACAACGGCACAGTCATATTATTTGTTTCCTTTTGCGGCATGAGAAGATAATGCCACCTTCTCTTCACTGCTCTTTTCTTTCACCGGTTCAACCGCCGGCGCGCGCTTTTTCAGACGTTTATCAAACCAGGCCACCAGTACCGGCGCGGTAATCATCGTGATGATGCTCGCCGTCGCCAGCTGTGCGGTGGCGGCATCAACGTACATCGCCAGCGAGGGGTCGGCTTGAGCGACCATTGCTGGCGTCAGCGCCGAGCTGGCTGCCGTCGTACCCAGCGCGGCTCCCAGCGCGGTTTTCTTCTTCAGGAACAGGTTGTAGATAAAATAGAACACAATGCCGGTTACCGCAGAGATAATGCCGAGCAGGATCCCCGACAGACCGGCGGTAAATACCGTGTTGATACTGGAATTGGCGCCGATAGCAAACGACATAATAATAATGATTAGCGGCTGAGCGGCGGCGCACAGCTGTTTAAAACGCTTATCAAGGTTGCCCCACAGCATCCCAATCAGCAGCGGGATCAGCATCGACAGCAGCGCGGCGAAAGGAATATTGGCCAGGCCGCTGACCCCCAGCACCATCATAGTAACAAACGGGCCGTCCTTGACGCAGAAGACGGAGATCGCCCCGGCGTCGCTGGCATCGCCGTAGTTGCTGCACAGCGCGATATACAGCGAGCTGTTGGAGCTGGTTAAACAGGCAATCAGCGCCAGCGTGGAAATCCCGAGGAAACCGTTAGGGCCGAACAGCGCCCCCGCAGCCCACACTGCCAGCGCGCCGGCGAGACATTTAAGGAATAGCAGTACCGCACCTTTATAAAGCGGCAGCCCGGCCTGACGGATATTAATCGAGGTGCCGCAAATGAGTAGGAAAATCCCCATCATCGCGCTGGAACCGACTTTGAATAATGCGGTTGTCGGGCCGCCGATGCCCAGCACTTCGGGGGCCAGGGTATTAATAAAAATCGCCGCAAGCAGTGGGATAATAATTAAACCGCCTGGCACCTTGTTCATCTTTTCAAGTATATTTATGTTCATAGGGTAACTCATAAATTATGATTTGACAGAGATAACGACGCAATACTACCCAGACGACCATTACGCCGATTTTTATTTATATGAATTATTAATTATTGCTGCGCTTCTTTATAAATTCTTTCGACAATGGTGCTAATAATATCCTCCGGCCCGGTTAAACCGCCTTTGCCAATGCAAATCAGGCCGGCATAATCGCCGCCGATAATACGCACCATATCGGTTTGCGGTATCACATAGTCAATCATTTCAATTCCCGTGGCGCCGAGTTCTTTAAGAACATTCACCATCGTGTCGCCACCGGTCATATACAGACCTTTAATTTCTCCCGACGCGCAGCTAAGCACTTCACGGACAATATTCCCCAATCCCTGGTTAATATTTTTCGCAGCCTGACCGTGCGCCAGACCAAAGCGCTGTTCTTCTTCCTGTAGATCCAGCAGTCGTCCGGTTAACGCTGATTCAAAAACGAATATGGCGTTCTGCTGCGCCGGTACGCACTGCCGGGCATGCTGTACCACGCGATTAACTTCGATTTCAGCGGCGTTTTTCCTGTCGACCAACAGTTCGGCGTCAACGGGGATGTGGCAAACCCTTTCATCATTGGCGATCAGATGCTGGAGCTGCTTTTTCGTCACCGGCGTTGCGCTACCGGCAACCACAAGAATCGATCCGCGCTGGCTTTCCGCTGCCGTCGTCGCTGATACGCTACTTCGCGTCTCCCGCATCAGGCCACGACGCACCGCCAGTCGTTCGGTAAAGGGGCCCGGGTCGACCGCCAGTACGTTCCAGTTCAGCGCAACCACCGCCCCGGCAATCGCATCGACATCTTCCACGGTAATGGCATCGACCACAATCACCCGCATGCCGCGCTGCTGCTGTTCCTGGAGATCCTCCTGCAACTGCCCCTCGCCTTTCATCACCGAGGCCAGCGCGATATGTCCAACCTGATGATGAGTCTGCGCCGCCAGCAGCCCCGGCACCCAGGACTCGGTAACCGGAGTGCGTACATCGCGTGCCACATCTGTGCGTGAAAGCGCGACGGAGTCAATCACCGAGTAGCCGCCAACCAGAATACGCCGCGACTGCGGCATAGCCGGCACCACAACGGCAACCGTTTCCAGCGGCAGTTGCTCCAGCATGGCGTCGATTTCAAAACCTATGCCGCCGCGCAGGGTGGTATCGATACGCTTGGTAAAGTAGTGCGCGCCGCGGGTCTGCAGCTGTTTCACCGCGGCGCTGACCTGCTGCTGGGCTTCCGCTTTCGGCAGAGGACGGCTGTCGCTGCTGACCACCATCGCCGGATACTCCACCTCATTGCGAGCGAAGGATTCGGTATCGAAGAACGCGGCGGTTTTTAAACCGCTGCGCGCCAGTAATACCCCAACGGTGGTCGCACCGGTCAGATCGTCGGCGACGATCCCCAGCTTACCGCCTTCCCCTTGCGGCCAGACCATTTCGATGCAGGCCGGCGTCACGCCGGAAACATAGATGCCTTCATGAATAAACTCCGCCAGCGGACCGCTTTTACCGGTTGGATGCAGGTTGATAGTCGGAATACCCCGTTTCGGATAGAGCCCACAGCGCAACGTACCGCCGCAATCAATAACCATCAAACCAATTTCGTCTTCCGGTGGCTCGCCGTTCTTAAAGACGTCAACGGAAGGCCAGCCGGTCAGCTCACTCAGTCGTTCAACAACCGGGGGAACCAATCCCCCGGTGATATAAGCAATCTTTTTGCTCTGATGGATATCAATCGTCAGCGGCCCACCCCAGCCTTTACTGCCTTTGCTAATCAACAGATGCTTTTCCATCTCTTTGTCCTCATTGATTCGCATTAACACCCGCGATTATTGATGTTTCATTTTCCAGTAACGCGCCGCGACCAGCGTCGATTCCAGCATGCTGACGGTTCCTGCTTTGCCAGTACCGGCAATATCGAAAGCGGTCCCGTGGTCAACGGAGCTGCGCATAAACGGCAGGCCGAAGGTGATAGTAATGGAGCGTTCAAAGTCGAGGGTTTTGCAGGCGATATGCCCCTGGTCGTGGTACAGGGAAAGGATCGCGTCATAACGTCCCTGCTTGCCAAGATGGAATACCGAATCCGCCGGAACCGGGCCAATCGCATTGATTCCCATCTCCTGCGCCGCCTTCACCGCCGGAATCAGGTTGTCCGCTTCCTCGTGACCAAACAGGCCGTTATCAGAAGCGTGCGGGTTAAGCGCCGCAACCGCGATACGCGGATTGGCAATTTTGAGGGCGGTGAACTCATGGTGAATTTGCTGTACGCAGGCCAGCACGCGTTCTTTGTTGGCATAATCACACGCCGCTTTCAACGCCATATGGCGACTGACGAAAAACACCCGCAATTTTTGAACATGAAACATCGTCAGGCCATAATCTGACTGCGTTTCAACCTGATAGATCTCGGTATGACCCGGTAATTTACAGCCTGCCAGCTTAATCGCTTCTTTATGAATCGGCGCCGTCGAGACCACATCAATCAGGCCTGCTTTACCTAATTCGATGGATTTCATCACATAATCTAGCGACATTTTTCCCGCCAACTGCTGCACTTTTCCCCATTCAATGCTGTCGCAATCGTAATCGCCGGTTTCCATCACATCGATGGTTCCCCAGCGATACAGCGCTTCCTCCGGGTGTGTGATTTTGTTCAACGCAAAATCACATCCCATGATCTTCATCGCCCGGGCGACAATGGGGATCGATCCAATCAGAAAAGGTTGGCACTCGTCATACACGCTTTTATCCATCATGGTGGCAACGGTGATCTCCGGGCCGATCCCAGCAGGATCGCCGATAGTGATTGCGACAACAGGTTTTTTTTCTTGTGACATCGTGGGCCTCTCGTAGTTGAACGTCATTTTGTTCATATGTTCACATTCTAATCATATGAGCAAAACATTACCTGAGGATTAAGAAGATATTGGTGATCTTTGTCACATAAAAAAATCAACCGAATTATTTAATAAAAAAATGTGATCTAACATATGTTCACACAGTGATAAAAAGTTCAATCTTTCACAGCGGTGAATAAACCATGTTCACAACGCATTGATTTACTTACGATGGAGAACGAAAGATGAAGACAATTTGGTTAGGCACCAGTTGGAAGATGAACAAGCCGCTTTCCGAAGCGATGCAATGGTGCGAGATTTTGGCGCAGCGTCTGGGGCAGGTTGTTCATCCGGATATTCAGCCTTTTGTCATCCCTCCTTTTACGGCCATTCATCCGGTCAGCCGCTATTTGCAGGAGCGACATATTCGCTGTCTGACCGGCGCGCAAAATATGCATGAAGCCGACAGCGGTCCATGGACAGGTGAAATATCCGCAGACATGCTGCTGGAAGCGGGGGCGACGCTTGTTGAGCTCGGTCATTCCGAACGACGCGGTGCCTTCAACGAAACCGACGCCGCCATTAACAGAAAGGTCCATAGCGCGTTGCGTCATGGCTTGCGTCCGCTGATATGTATTGGCGACAGCGCCGAAGAGAAAAGCTGGCAGGTCTCGCGCGAAACGGTCGTCCGTCAGATGAAAATCGCCCTTCATGGCTTAAGCCGGCAGCAGGTTGTAGACACGCTTGTTGCCTATGAACCAATCTGGGCGATTGGCGAACAGGGTACGCCGGCCCGTCCGGAGCAAGCAGGAGAGATCCATCGGGCGCTACGCCAGGGGCTATGTGAACTTTTTGGTCAGGAAACCGGGTTGCAAATCCCCCTGCTCTACGGCGGCAGCGTTAACAAGCAAAATGCGGTGGAATTACTGCAACAAGAGGATGTCGACGGTCTCTTCATTGGCCGGGCGGCCTGGGACGCCACTGGCTATTGTGAAATCGTTCAACGCGTTACACAGGAATTTATTCTTAAGTCGCAGTAATATTAGGCGGACATCAGAGATGGAAACACCAAACGATGACTGAACAAGACCCAGATTATGCACTGCTGACCGAAATTGCCGTGGCCTATTATGACCAGGAACAAACTCAGGAAGAGATTGCCCAGCGATTCGGCATTTCACGGATTAAAGTCGGTCGGCTGCTGAAAAAAGCCCGACAGGAAGGGATTGTGGAGATCAGCGTGAAATATCACCCGGTCTTTAGCTCGCAGATAGAGCAGCAGTTTATTTCCCATTTCGGCATCAAACGCGCCTTAATCGCCCTGGACCACCATGATGAAGACGAACAGCGTCAGCAGGTGGCGGCGTTGGTCAGTAACTACCTTGCCGGCATCTTAAAGAATGATATGACGGTGACCGTCGGACAAGGGCGCAATGTGGCTGCCGTCGCCAACCACGTTGGGATCTTCCCGGAGCGGCACTGCCGTTTTATCTGTGGAATCGGCGGAACCAAACGCGACAACCAGCTCATAGATGCCGATCACATCAGCCGTAACCTGGCACGTAAGTTTAACGGCTTCAGTGAAACGCTCTACGCTCCTGCATATGTTGAAACTCCGGAGTTGCGAGCGGCATTTATGCAAAACCGCCTCATCAAAGCGACCCTTGAGCAGGCCAGCAAAGCTGACGTTGCGATAATTGGTCTCGGCGATATGAATGAGAACAGCTTTATGGTTCAGCTCGGCTGGTTTTCCCCCAAAGAGATTGCGACAGCCCGGCAGGATCAGGGAGTGGTGGGAGATATCGCCGGATACAGTTTTTTCAATATCCAGGGGAAACCGGTCGATACCGTTATGAACGATCGGGTTATCGGCCTGAGTCTTGAACAACTGCGGTCCATCCCCTGCGTCATTGCCATCGCCTCGGAAAGTACCAAAGCAACGGCGATACTCGGCGCCCTGCGCACTGGCGTCATCGATGTCCTCGCCACCAGCGCGTCCAACGCCCGCGCGGTCATCAATATGCACAAAGCGTTATAAAACGTGGCGCGTGGCGCGGCCTGCATAACCGGGGAGCGCTGGCCGTTGCTCCGGTTTGCCGCCTGCTCTGCTGTCATACCCGGCGGGAACGATCGGGCCGATATGAAACAGGCCGCCTATGAAAAACATAGAGCGGCCTGGTGTCTTTCGCGCCCGGCAATCAACGCCATCGCGCGACGGAATCAGAGATCTTTCAACAGCCGGTCGACGAACGCCGGTACAACCTCGCTCGCCAGACCGTAGTGTTTTTCTGCAAACTCACTGCCGACCTGGCTGGGTTCCAGATTGAGTTCCACGGTATGCGCCCCCTGCAAACGGGCTTCGTGCACGAAGCCTGCCGCCGGATAAACGTGCCCGGAAGTGCCAATGGCGATAAAGATATCGGCATCGGCCAGCGCGCTGTAAATATCATCCATCCCCAGCGGCATCTCGCCAAACCAGACCACATGCGGGCGCAGCGGCGCCGGGAACTGGCAGCAGTGGCACTTATCTTCCGTCGTGACGTCTCCAGTCCACTCCAGCACCTGACCGCTCCACGAACAGCGCACCTTCAACAGTTCGCCGTGCATATGAATCACCCGGCGGTTTCCCGCGCGTTCGTGCAGGTTATCAATGTTCTGAGTGACCAGCACAAAGCGGTCGCCCAGCTCCGCTTCCAGTCGCGCCAGTGCCTGATGCGCCGCATTCGGCACTATCTCCGGGCTCTGCAGCTGCCGACGGCGGGCGTTATAAAACGCCTGTACCAGCGCCGGATCGCGGGCGAAGCCTTCCGGCGTCGCCACATCTTCCACCCGGTGCTCTTCCCACAAACCATCGGCAGCGCGAAACGTTTTAATCCCGGACTCCGCCGAAATACCCGCGCCGGTCAGCACCACGACTTTGGGCTTAGCTATTATTTCCACAGCCGACTTATCCTCTTTAAAAAAAATCCGCTGGCGCAGGCGTTCACGCAAGCGACGTTTATTGCGTCGAAAACGGCTCAATCGGTGTAAGCGGCGCGACAACATAGCTCCCCCTGTGGTTAATGAGTCAAATGAAGGAAGGCCGCACCGCGCATACCTCCGGCATCGCCATGGCGCGCGCGTTCGATACGCGGCACCCGGGCAACGGGAAGTAAATGTCGCGGCAGGCGCTGCGCCAGCCCTTCGCTTATGGCAGTAAAGTTAGACAATCCTCCGCCAAGCACCAGCAGATCCGGATCAACAATAGTCAGAATATTACCCAGACAGACCGCCAGCAGGTCAAGATAGCGTTCGACGTGCTCGCGCGCCCGCGCATCGCCTTGCTGCCACAGCGTCACGATGTCGGGTGCGGTTATGGCGTGTTGATAATAATGTTCATAGAGCCAGGCAAAACCGCGGCCGGAGAGATAGTTTTCAATGCAGCCCAACTGGCCGCAGCCGCAGCGGGTGAGCGGGAAGTCACGCCCCACCACCGCCAGCGCATCCACCGGCAGCCGGATATGGCCAAATTCACCGGTAATATAGCTATGTCCGGTAATCGATTTGCCGTTGAGGACCAGGCCACCGCCGACGCCGGTACCGAGAATCAGCCCCATGACCAGCGGATATTGCGTAAACTCATCGTCCCAGGCTTCAGAGAGCGCAAAACAGTTGGCATCGTTATCCAGACGAACTTCACGCCCGAGCCGGGCGCTCAGATCGCTGCGCAGCGGCTGACCGCTGGCCGCGGGAACGTTGGCGGCATACAGCGTGCCGTCTGCGGTTTCCGGCATCCCCGGAATCCCGATCCCGACACTCCCCTGACAGTCAAAGCGGCTGTCGGCTTCATCTACCAGCGCCTCAACCGCCTGCAAAAAGTCGGCATAACTCGCCTTCGGCGTGGCAACGCGTTTTTCCCACTGCAATCGCCGCGTTTTATCAAACACGCCCAGCGCTATCTTGCTACCGCCAATGTCAAATCCGTAGTACATAGCCATTCCTCTTTACTGACCGCAAAGGTCAGGACGACGTAAAGAGTGGATTACCGGGGACCTTGTCGGCCCGCGTAGCGAGCGCCGCCGGGCGCAAGGTCGGGTGGCGGCTTCGCCTTATCCGACCAGAGTGTATACCCCGCAATCCACTGAATTACTGGCCACTCAGCACCCTCGCCGGGTCAATGCGGCTGGCGCGGCGGGCGGGATACCAGCTGGCCAGCAAACTCAGCAACAGTGCCGTCGCCAGCACATAAATAACATCCAGCCAGTGCAGTTCAGACGGCAGGAAGTCAATAAAATAGATGTCGCCGGACAAGAATTTATGCCCGATCAGGTATTCGAGGCCGTTGATAATGGACGTCAGATTCAGCGCACAAACGACGCCGATCGCCACGCCAATCAGGCTCCCGACCGAACCGGCAAGCAAACCATACCAGACAAAAATGGCGCGGATCAGGCCATCTTTCGCCCCGAGCGTGCGCAGTACCGCAATATCGCTGCTTTTATCTTTCACCGCCATCACCAGGGTGGAAACGATGTTAAAGCAGGCTACGCCTATCACCAGCACCATCGCCAGGTACATAATGGCGCGGATCATCTGGATATCGCGATACATATAACCGTAAGTCCCGATCCAGCTCTTGATGTAAACATAGCTGTTCGTCACTTCGCCGGCATCGCGTACCAGCGTATTGGCGTGGAAGACATCGGTGACTTTAATCGCAATCCCGGTCACGCTGCCAGCCATATCCAGATACTGTTGGGCATCGTCCATCGGGATCATGGCAAAACTGTGATCGAGCTGGCCGCTGAGCTGCAAAATCCCGGTCACATGCAGCCTGACGCGTTTCGGCTGCAGGAGTTGATGTTCGGCGTCAGAGTTGGGGATCATGATGGAAACCCAGTCGCCCTGCTTCACGTGCAGTGCATCCGCCACCCCTTTACCGAGAATAACCTGCTGTTCGCCAGCTTTAAAATTAGCCCACGCGTTATTCTGGACAAACTGAGGCAGCGAACTCAGGCGGCTCTCCTGCTGCGGATCGACCCCTTTTACCTGAATGGCGCGCATGTTGCTGCCACTCTCCACCAGCCCGGTAAAGTTAATGTAGGGCGCCGCGGCAACGATACCTTTGACCTTTTCCACCTTCGCCAGCGCGTCGCTCCAGTTGGTCCACGGCTGCTTCACCGGCTCGATTTCGCCATGTGGAACCACCGCCAGAATGCGGTTGTTCAGCTCACGTTCAAAGCCGTTCATCGCGCTGAGGCCGACGATTAAGACCGCCACCCCGAGCGCAATCCCGATCGTCGAAATCACCGAAATCAGCGACACCATGCCGCCGCGCCGCCGCCCGCGGCTAAAACGCAGGGCAATCAATAACGATAACGGAGAAGTCATTACCTGGCCCCCATCAGGGTCAGTTTCGCGTCCAGATGACCATCACGCATTTCCAGCTGGCGGCCCATCCGTTTGGCCAGTTGCAGGTCGTGGGTCACCACCAGAAACGCGGTGCGCTGGGCAACATTCAGTTCCCCCAGCAGCTGAAAAATGCTGTCGGCATTGCGGGCATCGAGGTTACCGGTCGGTTCATCCGCCAGCACCAGACGTGGCTTGTTAACCAGCGCGCGGGCAATCGCCACCCGCTGGCGTTCGCCGCCGGAAAGCTCTGACGGGCGGTGGTTGCTACGGTGCTCCAGCCCCACGGCATGCAGCATTGCCTTAGCCTGACGTTCAATATCCGCGGCTTTCTGTTTACCAATCAGCAGCGGCATTGCCACGTTTTCGAGGGCGGTGAAATCCGGCAACAGGTGGTGGAACTGGTAGATAAAGCCGAGTTCACGGTTACGCAGGTCGGCGCGTGCGGCGGCAGAGAGCCGGTTCATCGACTGTCCGGAGAAAATCACATCGCCGGAGGTCGGCGTATCCAGCCCGCCGAGCAGATGGAGCAGTGTACTTTTCCCGGAACCCGAGGTACCGACAATCGCCATCATCTCCCCTTCCTCAATACTGAAGCTGACATTGTGCAACACATCGGTTTGCACACTGCCTTCCTGATAGCGTTTGCACAGATTGTCGCATTGCAGCAGGATCTTATTCATAACGTAAAGCCTCAGCGGGTTGAGTGGCGGCAGCGCGCCAGGAAGGATACAACGTCGATAACAGTGCCAGCACCATGGCCACCAGGACGATAATCGTCACCTGTAACGGCTCGATTGCGACCGGCAGCGCCGCGCCGTCAAGAAATGCGCCGATAATCGGCATTAAATTGTTCAACTGGCTGGCGAGCAGCACGCCAAGCGCGGCGCCAAGCAGCGCACCGACGATCCCGGCGCTGGCCCCCTGGACCATAAAGACCAGCATAATCTGTCGCGGGGTCAGCCCCAGGGTTTGCAAAATCGCCACTTCGCCCTGTTTTTCCATGACCATCATCCCCAGCGAAGTAATAATATTAAACGCCGCGACGGCCACGATCAGGCTCAGCAGCAGGCCCATCATATTTTTTTCCATGCGCACAGCCTGGAACAGCTCGCCTTTGCGCTCGCGCCAGTCCTGCCACTTCGTCCCCTGCGGCAGCGCCTGTTGACTGAGGGTATCCACCTGCAAAGGATGACTCAGCCACAGACGCCAGCCGGTGATGTTACCCAGCGGGTAGCGCATCAGGCGCGAGGCATCGTCGATATTGGTCAACATCTGATAGCCGTCCACTTCACTGTTGGCGGCAAAGGTGCCGATAACGTTAAACAGTCGTTGGCTCGGCACCCGCCCCATAGGCGTGAACTGACTGGCGGAGGGCACCATGACGCGAATCTGATCGCCGCGGTTAACCCCTAGCTGACTGGCCAGCTGTTCGCCAAGAATGACGTTATATTTCCCGGCCTGAAGATCGCTTTGCTTCACGTTGACAAGATACGGCGTGAGCGGATCGTTTTGCGTCGGGTCGATACCCAGCATCACGCCAACCGCGACGCTGCGGGCGCTTTGCAGCACCACATCGCCGGTGGTTAATGGCGCAATGCGCGTGACGCCCTGTAATTTGATGGCGCTTTCCGGCAGCTGCTGAGGGTTCACCGAGCCCTGCTGCGCGCTAATTATGGCCTGTGGCATCAGCCCCAGGATGTTGTTCTGCAGCTCGCGCTCGAAGCCGTTCATGACCGAAAGCACGGTCACCAGCGCCATCACGCCAAGCGTAATGCCGATGGTGGATAGCCAGGAGACGAAACGACCGAAGCGGTCGGCTGCGCGCCCGCGCATGTAGCGAAGGCCGATAAAGAGTGCGGCAGGTTGGTACATGTAATCCATCTGGTTGCTGATAGCCGATGCACGAGTATATATGGCATAGCACAACGCGTAAATCACTGAAACGGTAAGTTTTTGTCGTGCAATAAGAAAAAAGTAAAGATAAATCAAATGGATATTTGATTAGTCAGCGCTTATCTATCAGAATCTTTCACCGTAGCGAGCCCGCATGTCGTCAATCAGGTTGGCGAATACGGGTCAATCGCGGATAATCATCAACATTGAATATGCGCGGTTTGCCCTTATATAGCCGTCATACCGCACGCTGCATGTGCATTGACGACGCTGGTTTACCGGAATCGCTTACCTGCATAAGCTCATCGGGAAGCAATCGGAAAATTTGAGAGATGTCCTGCTCTCTCGCCAGAGGCAGCGTCGACTGTTCAGGTTCGCTCCTGACGAATTTGTCGCTCACTTGCTGCGTAACCTGGCCTGTGGCCTTGCCCCTTCGGGGTCAGTGCAAGCGCGGTTCAACAACGCCTGAGGTGTTTTTGAGCCGCAACTCGAAATATTTAGGGTACACATATAGAGCGAATCAAGAAGGGATCCTGATAACAGCTATGCCTCAACAATACCGATACACACTGCCGGTCAAGCCCGGCGAACAGCGGCATCTCGGTGAATTAACCGGCGCGGCTTGTGCCACGTTGGTTGCGGAAATGGCCGAGCGCCACGGCGGGCCGGTCATACTCGTCGCCCCCGATATGCAAAATGCCCTGCGTCTGAATGATGAAGTTCGCCAGTTTACCGACAGCATGGTGACAGGACTGGCTGACTGGGAAACGCTACCTTACGATAGCTTCTCGCCGCATCAGGACATTATCTCTTCCCGTCTCGCCACGCTTTATCAATTACCCACCATGCAGCGCGGCGTGCTGATCGTGCCGGTCAGCACGTTAATGCAGCGCGTCTGTCCGCATAATTTCCTCCACGGACACGCGCTGGTGATGAAAAAAGGCCAGCGTCTGTCGCGCGACGGCCTGCGCACTCAGTTAGATAGCGCCGGCTATCGCCATGTCGATCAGGTGATGGAGCACGGGGAGTATGCTACCCGCGGCGCCCTGCTTGACCTGTTCCCGATGGGGAGCGAGCAACCCTATCGCCTCGACTTCTTCGATGATGAAATCGACAGCCTGCGCCTGTTCGACGTCGACAGCCAGCGTACGCTGGAAGAGGTGGCCGCCATTAATCTACTGCCCGCTCATGAGTTCCCGACCGATCAGGCGGCGATTGAGCTGTTCCGTAGCCAGTGGCGCGATCGCTTTGAAGTCAAACGCGACGCCGAACATATCTATCAGCAGGTCAGCAAAGGGACATTACCGACCGGCATCGAATACTGGCAGCCGCTGTTTTTCAATGAGCCTCTGCCGCCGCTGTTCAGCTACTTCCCGGCGAACGCCCTGATCGTCAATACCGGCGATCTGGAAGCCAGCGCCGGGCGTTTTCAAAACGAAACCCGCGCCCGCTTCGAAAGCCGCGGCGTCGACCCGATGCGTCCCCTGCTGCCGCCGGAACAGCTCTGGCTGCGGAGCGACGAACTGTTCAGCGAGCTGAAAAAATGGCCGCGTATCCAGTTAAAAACGGAGCGTCTGGCCGATAAAGCCGCCAATACTAACCTCGGCTATCAGAAGCTGCCGGACCTCTCTGTTCAGGCGCAAAACAAAGCGCCGCTGGATAATCTGCGCCGCTTCCTCGAAGCCTTTAGCGGCCCGGTGATTTTCTCAGTGGAGAGCGAAGGTCGCCGCGAAGCGCTGGGCGAAGTGCTGGCGCGGATCAAAATCGCGCCGAAACATATTCTGCGGCTGGAAGAGGCCACCGGCAGCGGCCGCTATTTAATGATAGGCGCCGCCGAACACGGGTTTATCGATAGCCCGCGGAATCTGGCGCTGATTTGCGAAAGCGACCTGTTGGGCGAGCGCGTGGCGCGTCGTCGCCAGGATTCGCGACGCACCATTAACCCCGATACCTTAATCCGCAACCTGGCGGAACTGCATATCGGCCAGCCGGTGGTACATCTGGAGCATGGCGTTGGCCGTTATGCCGGCATGACCACGCTGGAGGCAGGCGGCATCAAAGGGGAATACCTGATGCTGACCTACGCCAATGACGCCAGACTGTATGTGCCGGTGTCATCATTGCACCTGATCAGCCGCTATGCCGGCGGCGCGGAAGAGAGCGCACCGCTGCATAAACTCGGTGGCGATGCCTGGGCGCGCGCGCGGCAGAAGGCGGCGGAAAAAGTGCGCGATGTGGCGGCGGAACTGCTCGATATTTACGCCCAGCGCGCGGCGAAAGCGGGCTTCGCCTTTAAGTACGACCGCGAGCAGTATCAGCTGTTCTGCGATGGTTTCCCGTTTGAAACCACGCCGGATCAGGCGCAGGCGATTAACGCCGTTCTCAGCGACATGTGTCAACCGCTGGCTATGGACCGCCTGGTCTGTGGCGACGTCGGCTTCGGTAAAACTGAAGTGGCGATGCGTGCCGCCTTTCTGGCGGTGGAGAACCACAAGCAGGTCGCGGTGCTGGTGCCGACCACTCTGCTCGCGCAGCAGCACTTCGATAACTTCTGCGACCGCTTCGCCAACTGGCCGGTGCGCATTGAAATGCTGTCGCGCTTTCGCAGCGCGAAAGAGCAGGCGCAGATTCTTGAACAGGCTGCCGAAGGTAAAATCGATATTCTTATCGGCACGCACAAGCTGCTGCAAAGCGAAGTTAAGCTGCGCGACCTTGGGCTGCTGATCGTCGATGAAGAGCACCGCTTCGGGGTTCGCCACAAAGAGCGAATCAAAGCGATGCGTGCCGATGTCGATATTCTGACGCTGACCGCCACGCCGATTCCGCGAACGCTGAACATGGCCATGAGCGGTATGCGGGATCTGTCTATTATTGCCACGCCGCCCGCCCGCCGCCTGGCGGTAAAAACCTTCGTCCGGGAGTATGACTCGCTGGTGGTTCGCGAGGCGATTCTGCGTGAAGTGCTGCGCGGCGGCCAGGTCTACTACCTTTATAACGACGTGGAGAATATCCAGAAAGCGGCGGATCGGCTCGCGGAGCTGGTGCCGGAGGCGCGAATCGCCATCGGTCACGGGCAGATGCGCGAGCGCGAGCTGGAACGGGTGATGAATGATTTCCACCACCAGCGTTTTAACGTGCTGGTCTGCACCACTATTATTGAGACCGGGATTGATATCCCGACCGCCAATACCATTATCATCGAGCGCGCGGACCATTTCGGTCTGGCTCAATTGCACCAGCTGCGCGGACGCGTCGGCCGTTCGCATCATCAGGCCTATGCCTGGCTGCTGACGCCGCACCCGAAAGCGATGACCAGCGATGCGCAAAAGCGTCTGGAAGCCATCGCCTCGCTGGAGGATCTCGGCGCCGGTTTCGCGCTGGCCACGCACGACCTGGAGATCCGCGGCGCTGGCGAGCTGCTGGGCGAAGATCAGAGCGGGCAGATGACCACCATCGGTTTTTCGCTATATATGGAGCTTCTGGAGAACGCTGTCGATGCGCTGAAAGCCGGACGTGAGCCTTCACTTGAGGATCTGACCAGCCAGCAGACTGAGGTTGAACTGCGGATGCCTTCGCTGTTGCCGGACGACTTTATTCCTGATGTGAATACCCGACTCTCGTTCTACAAGCGGGTTGCCAGCGCCAGGAATGAGCACAGTCTGGAAGAGATTAAAGTCGAACTGATCGACCGCTTCGGCACGCTACCGGATGCGGCGAGAAACCTGCTGGATATCGCCCGTCTGCGTCAACAGGCGCAGAAGCTGGGGATCCGTAAGCTGGAGAGCAATGACAAAGGCGGCGTGATTGAGTTCAATGAAAAGAACAACGTCAACCCGGTGTGGCTGATTGGCCTGCTGCAAAAACAGCCTCAGCACTTCCGCCTGGATGGCCCGACGCGGCTGAAGTTCATGCAGGAACTTGGCGAACGTAAAACGCGTATGGAGTGGGTTCGCCAGTTTATGCGGCAGTTAGAAGAGAACGCGACCGCATAATCGCAGCGCGGAGGCGGCGCCCGTCGCCGTCTTCACGCCTGTTTTCTTCCCTCGCAGTGACACCCGGTAAACTTTACAAATGTTTTGCAATTCACCTGGGTTTCCCCACAGACAACCGCGTGATAATTCCCGTCCGTTTCCTCATAAAAAAATAACCATTTATTTATTATGACTACTTTTATATCGCGTTTCTCTCTGTGGCTGGCCTTGGCGGCCGTAGCGGCCGTACTGACCCTCCCCGCCCGCGCCAATACCTGGCCGTTGCCGCCTTCCGGCAGCCGCCTCGTCGGGCAAAATCAGTTTCACGTCGTCCAGAATAACGGCGGTTCTCTGGAGGCTATCGCCAAAAAATACAACGTCGGCTTTCTGGCATTGCTTCAGGCAAATCCCGGCGTCGATCCTTACGTTCCGCGTGCCGGCAGCGTACTGACCATTCCGCTCCAGACGCTGCTGCCGGAAGCGCCGCGCGAAGGGTTGGTGATTAACCTCGCCGAGCTTCGCCTCTACTATTACCCGCCGGGGAAAAATGAGGTCACCGTCTACCCTATCGGCATCGGTCAGTTGGGAGGCGATACCCTTACCCCGACGATGGTCACCACCGTCTCCGACAAGCGCGCCAATCCAACCTGGACGCCGACGGCCAATATTCGCGCGCGGTATAAAGCGATGGGAATAGAGCTGCCGGGCGTGGTACCTGCCGGGCCGGATAACCCGATGGGCCATCATGCTATCCGCCTTGCGGCCTACGGCGGCGTCTATCTGCTGCATGGCACGAATGCCGATTTTGGCATCGGCATGCGCGTGAGCTCCGGCTGTATCCGCCTGCGCGATGATGACATCAAAACCCTGTATAACCTCGTTACCCCAGGGACAAAAGTCAATATCATCAACACGCCAGTTAAAGTCTCCGTGGAGCCTGACGGCAGGCGTCTGGCGGAAATCCATCAGCCGCTGTCCAAACACTTAGATGACGATCCGCAGACGCTACCGATCGTCCTGAATGGTGAAATGACAGCATTTAAGCAGGCCGCGCAGACCGACCAGACGGTGATGGAGCGCGCGATGACGCTGCGTTCAGGTATGCCGGTTGACGTGACCCGCCACCCCACCGCTGGCGAACAGTCATTGTAAGTGCCTAATGACAGAGATAAAAAAACCGCTGAAGGCGGTTTTTTTATGAGGTAAAAGCAGGGTAAAACGCCAGGACGACGCTTCGCGGTTTCATAAAGGGGTGAAAACCGCGCAACGTAAGTGGCATAACGGAGAACAACTTACTGCTCGCGGCCTGATAAAGGGGTCAGGGGCCGCGTTTTGTCAGTGGCATGACAGGGGTAAAACGAAACTTATTTGTAGATAACCGCAGTGCCGTGCAGGGTGTTTGGACCCGTTACTGAGGTGATGCGGAAAGAAGTCGCGCCCATTTCCTGCGCTTTCTGCGCCAGCTGGTCTTCCAGCGAACCCAGGTTGGTCCCGGCGGAGGCTGAAACGGTACCTATTTTGTGTTGGCCAGCAGGTGTGGATTGCACTTCAACAGCCGCGAAGCTGGCGAAAGAAAGAGAACTCAGTACGGCGGCAAGCGTCAGCGTTTTGATGTTTTTCATGATTATTATACCTATGCAGATGTTTTTTAGTCGGGTCGCAATAATTAACTTAACGATCGATAGGTAAATAATAATGTGACCTGAATCACACGTCAATTTATTTTTATAACGATCGTTTATTTATTTATAAACGACTTAAAATTCATACATATATGAATTATTTATTTTTGTGGGTTCAGTGCTGGAACGTTGTAACATTTATTTTTATAATGCCCGCTTCAACAAACCAACATAGGTACAGCGGCATCATGACAACTGACGTTCAAAGTTGCACAAAAAAAAGCCGTGGCCGACCCAAAGTGTTCGACAAGGAAGCGGCGCTGGATAAGGCTATGGCACTGTTCTGGCAGCACGGCTACGAGGCAACTTCTCTTGCCGATCTGGTGGAGGCGACCGGGGCAAAAGCACCGACGCTGTACGCCGAGTTCGTCAACAAGGAAGGGTTATTTCGCGCGGTGCTGGATCGCTATATTTCACGTTTTGCCGCCAGACACGAAGCGCTGTTGTTTGCCGAAGAAAAAACAGTCGATCAGGCGCTGCGGGACTATTTCACCGCCATCGCCACCTGTTTTACCAGCAAAGACACGCCGGCAGGCTGCTTTATGATCAATACTTCCGCGGCGCTGGCGGCATCATCTACTGCGATCGCCAATACCATTAAGTCGCGGCACGCGATGCAGGAACAAACGCTGACGCAGTTCCTCCAGCAGCGGCAGCTGCGCGGCGAGCTGCCGGAAAATGGCGATGTGCGACAGCTGGCGCAGTTCTTAAACTGCGTATTGCAAGGGATGTCTATCAGCGCGCGCGAAGGGGCTGATTTCACCAGGCTGATGCAAATCGCCGATACCACCCTGCGGCTGTGGCCGCAAATCCTCCAGCACTAATCTGCGTTCCCCCGGTGACGTTCGCCACCGGGTTTTCACCCCCCGCTCTGATTTATCCCCTGTTTTATTAATGTTTTCACATCGTTACGCGCCATTTTTGTTGTAAATGATATTGATAACAATAATCACTACGTGCAAAATCCGCTCTTAAGTTTTTCTGCTTATTTCCATCTGTAACAATCGATGCGCCCGCATCGAAAACTAAAAACAACATGAATGCAGTTAACTCATAAAAGGAATGCGTATGAACAAGCGTCTCTGGGTGCTGAACCCACTGCTGCTGGCCACCGCCCTGCCCGCTTTTGCCGCGCAGGCGGATGAAGAAAACATTATCGTCAGTGCCAACCGGACTCACCGCACCGTCGCCGAAATGGCCCAAACGACCTGGGTTATCGAAGGCCAGGAGATAGAACAGCAGGTGCAGGGCGGAAAAGAGTTCAAAGACGTTCTGGCCCAGTTGATTCCCGGCATTGATGTCAGCAGCCAGGGACGAACCAACTACGGAATGAACATGCGTGGGCGGGCCATCGTGGTGTTGATCGACGGCGTACGCCTCAACTCCTCCCGTACCGACAGTCGTCAGCTCGACGCTATCGACCCGTTCAACATTGAGCATATTGAAGTCATCTCCGGCGCGACCTCGCTGTACGGCGGTGGCAGTACCGGCGGCCTGATCAATATTGTGACTAAAAAAGGGCAGCAGGAACGGCAGGTCGATCTGGAAGTGGGCGGTAAAAGCGGATTTGCCAACAGCAACGATCGCGATGAACGCGTAGCGGCGGCGGTCAGCGGCGGCACAGACCATGCATCCGGGCGGTTATCGGTGGCATATCAGCGTTTTGGCGGCTGGTACGATGGCAACAACGATGCGCTGATCCTTGATAATACCCAGACCGGCCTGCAGCACTCGGATCGCCTGGACGTGATGGGGACAGGCACCATCAACATTGACGATAACCGTCAACTGCAGCTGGTGACGCAGTATTATAAAAGCCAGGGCGATGATTACGGCCTGTATCTCGGCAAGAACATGTCAGCCGTCACCGGTGAGGGCAAAGCCTATACCACCGACGGACTCAATTCCGACCGCGTTCCTGGTACCGAAAGGCATCTGATTAGCCTGCAATACTCCGATGCCGACTTCTATGGCCAGAACCTGGTCAGCCAGATCTATTATCGCGACGAGTCGCTGACCTTTTATCCCTTCCCGGCCCTCAGCAAAGGCAAGGTCAGCAGTTTCTCCTCGTCAAAGCAGGATACCGATCAGTACGGCGCGAAAATTACCCTCAACAGCCAACCGCTTGACGGCTGGGATCTGACCTGGGGACTGGATGCCGATCACGAGACCTTCAACGCTAATCAGATGTTCTTCGATCTGCCGCGTTCGATGGCGTCAGGCGGGCTGCACAACGAGGCTATCTACACGACGGGACGCTACCCGGGCTACAGCATCACTAACCTGGCGCCGTTCCTGCAAAGCAGCTATGACCTGAATGACATTTTCACCCTGAGCGGCGGCGTGCGCTATCAGTGGACGGAAAACCAGGTTGATGATTTTGTCGGCTACGCTCAGCAGCAGGATGTCGCCAGCGGCAAAGTGAAATCGGCCGATGCCATCCCGGGTGGTAAAACGGATTATGATAACTTCCTGTTTAACGCCGGCATTGTCGCCCACCTAACCAACCGTCAGCAGACCTGGTTTAACTTCTCACAGGGCGTTGAGCTGCCGGACCCGGGTAAATACTATGGTATCGGCAAATACGGCGCGGCGGTCAACGGCAACTACCCCCTGCTGTCGAGCGTCAACGTCGGTGATTCGCCGCTGCAGGGGATAAAAGTCAACTCCTACGAACTGGGCTGGCGTTACACCGGTGATAACCTGCGCACCCAGCTGGCGGCATACTACTCCACCTCGGACAAAACCATTGTCGTTAACCGCAGCGATATGACTATCGACGTACAATCCGACAAGCGGCGTATTTACGGTGTGGAAGGGGCCGTCGATTACTTCTTCCCGGATAGCGACTGGAGCACCGGTGCGAACTTCAACGTGCTGAAATCTCAGGTGAAGAGTGCCGGTAGCTGGCAGAAATGGGATGTGACTCTCGCTTCGCCATCAAAAGCCACCGCCTGGGTCGGCTGGGCGCCGGATCCGTGGTCGCTGCGCGTGCAAACCCAGCAGGTGTTCGACCTGAGCGATGCCAGCGGTAAAAAACTCGACGGCTATAATACCGTAGACTTTATCGGCAGCTATGCGCTCCCGGTAGGTAAACTAACCTTCAGCATCGAAAACCTGCTGAACGAAGACTATGTCACCATCTGGGGACAGCGCGCCCCCCTGCTGTATAGCCCGACCTACGGTAGCAGTTCACTGTATCAATACAAAGGTCGTGGCCGTACCTTTGGCCTGAACTACGCCGTCAGTTTCTGATAAAAAAGCCCCTCAGCCTGAGCGCAGGAGGGGCAAATCACAGTCAATGTCTTTTTTACGCTTTGTTGTTGAGGACCAGCTGGCCGTTACTGTCCAGCGGAATTTGCGTGCCGGGATCGTGTTCCATGCGGATTTTTCCTCGCTGCTCGCCGATTTTGTAGGTCACATCGTAGCCCAGCATTTTATCCGACTTATCGTACACCGTTTTACAGCGCTGCTGCGTGGTGGTGTAGGTATCCCCGTCCTGCATCGACCCCTGAATCTGGTTACCGGCGTAACCGCCGCCCAGCGCGCCCACCACGGTCGCCACGCTGCGGCCACGACCGCCGCCAAACTGATGACCGATGACCCCGCCGGCAACGGCACCAAGAACGGAACCGGCGATGCGGTTTTCATCCTGTACCGGACGACGATGGGTCACGGTGACGTTGCGACATTCCTGACGCGGAGTTTTTACGGTCTCTTTTATCGGTGTACTGGACACCACTTGCGCATATTGCGGGCCACGATCTAAGACGTTAAGACCAGCGACAGCTGCAACACCCAGCGCGGCAGCCACGCCAATCCCTATACCCGCCAACATTGATTTATTCACGGGGTATCCTCCCTTGTTGCTGATAGAAACAATTTTGCTATCGACCCGGGGACCTTGCAAATGAGAAAGCGGATGAAAAATGCGGGGAAAAGCGGCAAATGGCGTGGATTCAGAGGAATCTGAGATGTTATGCGCGAGATGACAGACGGAAATTCTGTCATTGAGCCGGCAAAGCGCTGACCGGCTCAACCTGCGTCGCCGCCCGCCATCCCGAACTGGCCTGGCGGCACAATCCGGGAACAGAGCGAACAGACAATCAGTGCAGTTTCAGGCGCGGGCGAATGATGCGGTTGATGCGACCTACCAGCATCATCAGACCGGTCTTACAGTAGCCGTGCAGCGCAATCTGGTGCATACGGTACAAAGAGATATAGACGAAACGCGCAATACGCCCTTCGACCATCATCGAACCGCGCATCAGGTTGCCCATCAGGCTCCCCACGGTTGAGTAGTTGGAGAGCGAAACCAGCGAACCGTGATCTTTATAGACGTAGGATTTCAGCGGTTTGTCTTTCATCTGCGCCAGAATATTATTCAGCGCGCAGGTTGCCATCTGGTGGGCCGCCTGGGCGCGCGGCGGCACAAATCCGCCTTCCGCACGCGCACAGGAGGCGCAGTCGCCGATGGCATAAATATCCGGGTCCAGCGTCGTTTGCAGCGTTGGCTGAACCACCAGCTGGTTAATGCGGTTGGTTTCCAGACCGCCGATCTCTTTCATAAAGTCCGGCGCTTTGATCCCTGCCGCCCACACCATCAGGTCGGCATTAATAAACTCGCCGTCTTTGGTGTGCAGGCCGTTCGCATCGGCGCTGGTTACCATGGTTTTCGTCAGAACGCGCACGCCAAGCTTGGTCAGCTCACTGTGAGCGGCGCCGGAAATACGCGGCGGCAGCGCAGGGAGAATACGCTCACCCGCTTCAACCAGGGTGACATTCAATGCTTCGTTGGTCAGCCCTTTATAACCGTAGCTGTGCAGTTGTTTCACCGCATTATGCAGCTCAGCCGAGAGCTCAACGCCGGTCGCCCCGCCGCCGACGATCGCGATATTGACTTTGCCGTTGGCGCCGAGGTTAGCCGAGTATTTCAGGAACAGGTTCAGCATTTCCTGATGGAAACGACGAGCCTGATGCGGGTTATCAAGGAAAATACAGTTCTCTTTGACGCCCGGGGTATTAAAGTCGTTAGAGGTACTGCCCAGCGCCATCACCAGCGTGTCGTACGGCAGCTTGCGCTCGGCAACCAGCAGCTCGCCCTTCTCGTCACGCAGCTCAGACAGCGTAATGGTTTTCGCTTCACGGTTAATATCCACCACTGAACCCAGCTGGAACTGGAAACCGTGGTTGCGGGCATGGGCCAGATAGCTCAGCGCATCAACACCTTCATCGAGCGAACCGGTCGCCACTTCATGCAGCAACGGCTTCCACAGATGGCTATGGTTACGATCCACCAGCGTGATTTTCGCTTTTTTGCTACGCCCCAGCTTTCCACCCAGCTGAGTCGCCAGTTCCAGTCCACCGGCGCCGCCACCTACGATTACGATTTTTTTCAATGGTGTAGTCACGAGACCCCCTAAAAATATTAACCAATTGTTAATTAAAAGTTATAAAAATAGCTCTTATTTAACAACAAGTTACAGCAGTGAAACCATTCAGCGAAATTGAGAATACCATGAACGGGTCATTGGTCATACCAAAATTGATATGCATCAAGTTTTACCGCCTATTTTTTAACCATGCCACTATTGGCGACATAAAAAAAGCCCGTCGTATGTCTCTACGACGGGCCGCTGCGGAGGAGTGACTCAGCCTAGCGTCTTAAAGGCTTTTATCCGCTGCAGATGAGGTGAGATGTTCTTGAACTTGTGGGTCTGCTCATTATCCCAGATGATTTCATAGTAGTGATGCAGCAGGTCAGCCGAACGCTGGCTGTCCAGCGCCTCGTCCTGGCGGGAGAGTACCACCAGACAGCGATCGCGGTTTTTCTCGCGGAAATTGTTGACGCACTTGGTCCCGATATCAGCGTACTCTTCAGGCCTGTCGATCTTGCCTTCCATGTTTTCCGCGGGAAACAGATTGGGGTTAAAAATGGCCTGACGCACATCGCAAAGGAAACCAATCCGTTCCGCCCAATAGCCACCCAGGCCGACGCCGCAAATCAGCGGCCGATCGTCAGTATTGAGCTGCAGCATTTTATCGACTTCTTTTAACAAGTGCTGCATATCATGTTTTGGGTGCCGCGTGCTGTAGCTTATCAGACGCACATCGGGATCGATAAACTGCAGCTGCAGCACCTTCTCATGGTTTCCGGGACTGTTTGAGTCAAAACCGTGTAAATAGATAATCATCGTATCCTCACCAGACTTCAGGTCAATTACGCAGACTTCGCCTCTTGCCAACGCGCGTGGAGCTGCTCCAGCTGCGCATTAACCGTCTTCCAACGGGCAGAATCCCTTAACTCCTGACGGGTAAATGAACCTTGATGATACAATTTCGTAACACGCTCTACTTTGATCGGCGACAGGTTATCCAGCACGCTGACCGCCCCCTTACGATTATTGCAGACCAGGATCATATCGCAACCGGCATCCAGCGATGCCTGCCCGCGTTCGGCATAGCTGCCCATGATCGCCGCCCCCTCCATCGACAGGTCGTCAGAGAAAATCACGCCGTCAAAACCTAACTCGCCGCGCAATACCGTCTTCAGCCAGTGCGCTGAACCGCTGGCCGGGCGCGGATCCACATCGCTGTAAATAACGTGGGCGGGCATAATGGCGTCGAGACGATGTTCCACCACCAGGGTGCGGAAAACCGCCATATCCCGGGCCCGAATCTCGGCTTCAGCCCGCGGATCCCGCGGCGTCTCTTTATGCGAATCTGCGGTCACGGCGCCGTGTCCCGGGAAGTGTTTCCCGGTGGTTTTCATCCCCGCCTCGTGCATACCGTCGATAAAGCGGCGGGCGATAGCCAGCGCTTTATCCGGATCCTCATGATAAGCGCGTTCGCCGATCGCGGCACTGATGTGGCCGACATCAAGAACCGGCGCAAAGCTGATATCGATATCCATCGCGATCATCTCGCTGGCCATCAGCCAACCGGCCTGAGCCGCCAGCGGGCCGCCCTCTTCCATCCCCAGCAGCGCGGCAAAAGATTGCGCGGCCGGCAGGCGGGTAAAGCCCTCGCGAAAGCGCTGCACGCGGCCGCCTTCCTGATCGACGGCCACCACCAGGTGATTGCGCGAGGCCTCGCGGATCTGGCGCACCAGCTCCCGCAGCTGGGCTGGATCGTGATAGTTGCGGGTGAATAAAATCAGTCCGCCTACCAGCGGATGGGCAAGAATCTCACGCTCTTCCGCATCCAGTTCAAACCCTTCGACATCCAACATTACCGGACCCACACTGACCTCTCTTATCCTTTTCATTCTTTGTCTAACTGACACCATGTTTCATCTGCCAGCGTGATAAATTGCCGGTCGCCGGTCTGCTGCCAACGGCGTTCATACCAGCCCGCCATCAGCAAAATGACCCACGGACGCCAGCGTTGTACCTGTCGCCACAGCAGCCGCTCATCAATGCGCGCCCGCCGGGCATATGCGGCGACCAGCTGACGATGCTCTGACGGCGCAACCCACACCGCGGCCAGCTCCAGCGCAATATCGCCATCGCCGGCATATTCCCAGTCGATCAACCGCAGCCCTGTTTTGGTATGGACAATATTGCCGGCATGCACATCCATATGTAGCGGCGCCAGCCGCAGAGGATGAGGCTCCCCGCGCTGTAACAAACGCTTATGCCAACGTAGCCATTGCGGTGTACGCCGCGCTGGATCACACGCCAGCCAGTAGCGTTCAAGCAGCGGTGCCAGCGCCACACGCCAGCCCAGACGCGGCTGCCGGTGCAGATAATACAATAACCCTGCCAGCTGCGGGCACTCCGGGAGCGCGCTTTTCATCTCACCGTCGCAATATTCCACCACCAGCCAGCCCGGCGCATAGAAAAGCGGTGCGGGGACCACGGTCGTCGGCAGGCGAGACAGAGTACGGTACTGGCGGAGAAATTCACGGACGGGCGCGTCAGAGTCGTGCGGCTGGCGCAGAACCAGCCGCCGGACACCGTCGCTGATAATACAGCTGCCGCCGCTCAGGCCATTCTGGCCCAGGCCGGCGACAGGTGCATAGCGGGGGAAAAAGCGCGACAACACCTCATCGCGCGTCAGTTTACTGTTGCTGAACGGCACCTTTACCTGACCAAATAATCTCGCCAGTCTGAACCAGCATCAGCTGCATTTTCAGCTCAGGTGAATTGACGTTGCCGGTCGCGTTCGAGTACAGCACGTACTGAGCGCCCACGGTGCGGGCAATCCCCATCGCTTTGCTGCGGCTGCCGAGACTGTCCTGCGGGGATAAACCTAGCTGCTGTTTTGCCACGCCCAGCTGCTGAGCGGACACTAGCGTGAATTTGCCGTTCCCGCTCAGGGCATTGCGCAATGCCGCCGTCGCGTCGGCGGCGTTTAGCGTGCCGTTGGTGCGGTTATTCACGCTGTCGACCAGCAGAATACTCCCCGCATTGACGCCGCCCGCCTGCAGCATTTGCCCCACCATCGGCTGTACCGCCGCATTCCAGTCATAATGACGCACGCGCGGCGCTGGCTGTGCCGGCTGCTGCTCGTGTTCAATCGGCCCCGGCTGCCCCGGAATAGACGGAACCGTCGGTACGGTTGGCACCGTCGGCTGCGGTTGCGCGGGCTGCGTTGGCTTCGGCTGCGCCTCCTCAACGGGAGCGGGCTCCTGACGTTGCCCCACGCACCCAGCAAGGAATATCGCCAGTGCCGTAATTAACGCGTAGCGACACATTTTAATCATTACAATTACCCCTTACAGATAAAGATACAGGCGGGCCTTATGCGCCCCCAAAATATTCGCGCTACCGTACAAGGTGACAGAAGAGTGCGCAGGCACCGTGATGCTGCGGGCCGGCTCCAGCGGATGCATTTCCAGCCCTCTGGCGTCATACCAGAAGAAGCGGTAATGCACGGTGATCGGTTGCTGGCGTTCATTAAACAGCCTGGAGGTGGCGGTAGCCTGAATCTCGGAGGCCGTAACCTCTGGCGCATCGGCGCTGATGCCCGCCGCCAGCACGTTGGATTCCATCACCAGCGTCTGCTGTTCAGCAACGGGGATTTCCGCATGGGAACCGCACCCGACCAGGAGCACAGCCGCCAGAAGCGAGCCGAAATGAGCTGCGCGCATCGATTAACCTTTGTGAGCCAGCATCGGCCCCAGCGGGCGACCGCCCAGCAGGTGCATGTGGATATGGTAGACTTCCTGGCCGCCGTGGCGGTTGCAATTAACAATCAGACGATAGCCATCATCAGCAAGACCTTCGTCACGCGCAATTTTCGCCGCAACGGTCATCATGCGCCCCAGCGTCAGTTCATGTTCAGCGGTGACATCGTTGACGGTAGGAATCAGGATATTGGGGACAATCAGAATGTGGGTCGGTGCCTGCGGGGAAATATCGCGAAAAGCGGTCACCCGTTCATCCTGATAAACCATATCCGACGGGATTTCCCGGCGAATGATTTTGCTAAAAATCGTTTCTTCTGCCATGACTGATTCCTTATTAATTTTTATACCGTGCTCTGGCCTGCCTCTACAGATAAACGCGGATGCACAGGATTCGCCTAAGAGTATGAGCGAGTTGCTCCCTCTCTTTCAACCTGAATGCGCTTTTTCTTATGTCGCGACGATGCTAGCTGCTGATGGATTCATCATATCGCGGCTTGCGGCTTTCCGCCGCGCGCGCTTAAGCGCCCTTCCGACAGCACGGCTTACTGCTGCAGACGTATTAAAGACGCTCGCCGACCTCTCTTTTTGCCCCGATATGCGCCTGCGGTTTCATCCGCCGGATTGAGAGCATAAAAAAGGCAGCCATTTGGCTGCCTTAGTCTCCCCACATCACAACTTAGTTGCTGCGGATGTATTCATCCATTTCAGTTTTCAGGTTATCGGATTTGGTGCCGAAGATTGCCTGAACGCCTGAACCAGCAACAACCACACCGGCAGCGCCCAGTTTTTTCAGGCCAGCCTGATCAACTTTCGCGACGTCGGCCACGCTGACGCGCAGACGGGTGATGCATGCATCAAGGTTAGTGATATTGTCTTTACCGCCGAACGCAGCAATCAGTGCCGGAGCCATTTCGCTGGTCGCACCGACTTTGCTGTCTTCAGTGGTATCTTCACGACCCGGAGTTTTCAGGTCCAGTGCTTTAATCAGCACGCGGAAGATAACGTAGTAGACGATGGCGTAGCAGATACCGACGATCGGGAACAGCCACAGTTTGCTGCTGTTACCAGACAGGACGATGAAGTCGATCAGGCCGTGAGAGAACGACGTACCATCACGCATACCCAGCAGAATACAGATCGGGAAGGCCAGACCGGCAAGAATTGCGTGGATAACGTACAGAATCGGCGCAACGAACATGAAGGAGAACTCGATCGGCTCGGTGATACCGGTCAGGAACGAGGTCAACGCTGCGGAGATCATGATACCGCCCACTTTCGCGCGGTTTTCCGGCTTAGCGGAGTGCCAAATGGCGATAGCGGCAGCCGGCAGGCCGTACATTTTGAACAGGAAGCCGCCGGACAGTTTACCCGCAGTCGGGTCGCCTGCCATATAACGAGGGATATCGCCGTGGAACACCTGACCTGCCGCGTTGGTGTATTCACCAATCTGCATCTGGAAAGGAACGTTCCAGATGTGGTGCAGACCAAACGGTACCAGGCAGCGTTCGATGAAGCCGTAGATACCGAAGGCTACTACCGGGTTCTGGTATGCCGCCCACTGAGAGAAGGTCTGGATAGCAGAGCCGATCGGTGGCCAGATGAAGGACAGGATCACGCCGGTGAAAATAGCGGCAAGACCGGAGATAATCGGAACAAAACGCTTGCCCGCAAAGAAGCCCAGATATTCAGGCAGCTTGATACGGTAGAAGCGGTTGAACATGTACGCTGCAATAGCCCCAGAGATAATACCGCCGAGTACGCCGGTATCAGCCAGGTGTTTGGCCGCAATTTCTTCCGCAGGTAAATGCAGAACCAGCGGCGCAACGACCGCCATGGTTTTCACCATGATGCCGTAAGCAACAACAGAAGCCAGCGCAGATACGCCGTCGTTATTGGTGAAGCCAAGCGCCACACCGATAGCGAAGATCAATGGCATATTGGCAAAGACTGAACCGCCTGCTTCTGCCATAACGTGGGAAACAACGGCTGGCAGCCAGCTGAAGTTTGCGGAACCGACGCCCAGCAGGATACCTGCGATAGGCAGTACGGAGACCGGCAGCATCAGCGATTTACCGACCTTCTGCAGGTTAGCAAATGCATTCTTAAACATAATTGAGAGTGCTCCTGAGTATTTGGTGCTTTTTACGTTTTCACGCATTGGCACGGGGGGAGAACCGTGCCGTGGACAGGACATCTAAGCGCCCTTTATTTATTACACAGAGTAAAATAATTGGCGGAATGATTGTTTGACGGCTATCACGTTTCAATCAGTCGGCGTGGGAAAGTTTACATCAACTTACATAATCTGTATCTAAATGTAACCAAAAGCACGTCACCGCCCCTTTTGTGGCGGTGAACTTTACTCGCTTTATTTATTAATTACGAGCCTTAAAATAATAGAAAGATCGGCAGGTTACAGTCTGGCGGGGTCAATGTGGAACAGGCTGGCGAAATTTTGCGTGGTCTGTTGCGCCAGTTGCTCAAGCGGAACGCCCTTCAGTACCGCCATGTATTCCGCCACATCGCGTACCATTGCCGGCTGGTTCTCTTTACCGCGATGCGGGACCGGCGCCAGGTACGGCGAGTCGGTTTCCACCAGCAGGCGGTCAAGCGGAACATAGCGCGCGGCATCGCGCAGCTGCTCGGCATTGCGGAAGGTGACGATACCGGAAAACGAGATATAGAACCCCATATCCAGCAATTTACCGGCGGTCTCCCTGTCCTCAGTGAAACAGTGTAGTACGCCACCGCAATCCGTCACTTTTTCTTCCTGCAAAATAGCCAGCGTGTCGGCGCGCGCGTCGCGGGTATGCACGATAACCGGCTTGTTTAGTTCGCGGCCAATGCGGATATGATCGCGGAAAGAGGCCTGCTGACGGGGTTTGGTTTCTGGGGTGTAAAAATAGTCCAGCCCGGTTTCCCCCATTGCCACAACCCCCTCTTCCGCCGCCAGCTTGCGCAGCTCGTCAACATCGTACTCTTCATCCTGATTGAGCGGATGGACGCCGCAGGAGAAAACCACATTGTCGCGCGGGCCGACCAACTCACGCATTCCGCGGTATCCCGGCAGCGTCGTGGCCACGGCGAGGAAAAACTTCACATCGCGGGCAGCGGCTTTCGCCAGCACATCGTCTACGTCTTTGTGCAGCGTTTGATAATCCAGACCATCCAGATGGCAGTGGGAGTCGACTAAAAACATAATGTCTCGCTCAGAGGTGGGATACGGGAAGTACCGTCCCAGGTTGCAGGTAATGTTCCCAGCGCAGAAGGCGCTCGGTTAGCAGCAGTTCGCGGTTGACGCCAACCACGTTCAACAGCTGGTCCCGGCAGGCGCTGACGTCGCGTGCGATCGCCTGCAAACGGGCGGCAGGCAGCGTCTGCGCCAGCTGATTGACCAGCGTCCAGGCATCAGGGTTGCTCACCAGGGTGATTCCCTGCTGCCGTTTTTGTGCATCCAGCAGCAGCGATGCCAGCCAGTGCAAACGAACCGCAGCCTGTTCGTGATTCAGTATCGGCAGCAGCGCCAGCCAGTCGCCGCTGCTTAAGACCCCCGCCAGCGTCTGAATCAGCTGTTGCCGGGAAGCCCAGTGACTCTCCTGCAGCAGATCCAGCGCCGCCGCAGGCGCATTCGCGCTCAGGCGCAGCGCGGAGAGCAGCGCCTCCTGCGGCATCGTCACCTCGCGTTCCAGCCATGCCAGCCCGTAGGACTCTGACGGCGGCGCAAGATGATGGAGGCGACAGCGGCTGCGCAGCGTGGCCAGCAACCGCGCGGGCTCCTGACAGGCGAGGAAAAACCAGGTGTTTTCCGGCGGCTCTTCCAGCGTTTTTAACAGGGCATTCGCCGCCGCATCCGTTAACAAGGCCGCATCGCCTGTCCACACTACTTTGGCGCCGCCAAGGCGGGAACGCTCATAAAGCTTTTCGTTAACGTCACGCACGGCGTCAATGCCGAGGGCGCTTTTGCCTTTTTCCGGTGCCAGGGTGTAGTAATCGGGGTGCGTGCCAGCCTGCATCAGCTGGCAACTGTGACACTGCCCGCAGCTTTTATTTCCTTGCGGCTGGCGGCACATGAGATAGCGGCACAGCGCATAGATCAGCGCCTCGCCCCCCATGCCAGGCAAGGCCTGAAGTAGTAACGCATGGTGACCCCGTCCAGCCTGATAGCCGGCGACTAATTGTTCAAATGACGGGCGTAACCATGGGTACCATTTCATGCGCTTTGCTCCGCGACCCAGCGGCTGATAACCGCTCTGATATCGCTTGCGACGGCTTCCAGCGACTGCGTCGCATCGATGGTGTGGATAGTGGGATCTTGCGCCGCCAGCTCAAGGTAGCGCGCGCGGGTACGATTGAAGAAATCCAGCGATTCTTGTTCAATACGATCGAGTTCGCCGCGCGCGCGCGCGCGCTTCAGGCCCACCTCCGGCGTCACGTCCAGATACAGCGTCAGGTGCGGGCGAAAATCGCCCAGTACCGCATCGCGTAGCGTAGCCAGCATCGTCTGGTCGATACCGCGACCGCCGCCCTGATAGGCCTGGGTCGACAGGTCGTGACGATCGCCAATCACCCACTGGCCGTTTGCCAGAGCGGGTTTGATCACCGTCTCGACCAGTTGAACGCGGGCGGCGTAAAACATCAGCACTTCGGCTTTGTCATTAATCACTTCATCGCCGGTGGATTGAATATCCAGCACCAGGCTGCGCAGCTTCTCGGCCAGAATTGTGCCGCCCGGCTCACGGGTAAACACCAGATCGCTGATACCCGACTCCTGCAGCGCCTCCACCACCAGATTGCGCGCGGTGGTCTTCCCTGCACCTTCCAGGCCTTCGATAACGATATAGTTACTGCGCATTTTTTTCCTTAAGTACTTTCAGATAATCCTGTACCGAGCGGTTGTGGCTGGCCAGATTGGTATTAAACGTATGCCCGCCTTTACCATCGGCAACAAAATAGAGATAAGGCGTTTTCGCCGGATGCGCCGCGGCGTTCAGAGAGGCTTCTCCCGGTACGGCGATGGGCCCCGGCGGCAAACCGCCGATCGCGTAGGTATTGTATGCCGTCGGCGTCTCCAGATCTTTGCGGGTCAGCTTGCCAGTATAACGCTCTCCCATACCGTAGATCACGGTCGGGTCGGTCTGCAGACGCATGCCGATGCGCAGACGATTGATAAATACCGACGCCACGCGGTCGCGTTCTGCGGCAACCGCCGTCTCTTTTTCAATAATGGACGCCATGGTCAGAAGCTGATTCTGATCTTTGTACGGCAGATTCTCCATCCGCCCTTCCCAGGCTTTTTCGACCTGCGCAACCATTTTCTGATGCGCGCGCTTGAGGATCGCCACATCGCTGGTATGGGCGGTATACATCCAGGTATCCGGCCAGAACCAGCCTTCAACCCAGTCCGCATGTTCGAGGTTAAGCGCCTCGGCAACCGTTTCGTAACGGTCGTCTGCCAGCGTATGTTTGATGTACGGCGCATCGCGCAGCTGACGCAGGTAGTCGCTCACCCGCATCCCCTCCACAAACCGCAGCGGGAACTGGGCCTCTTTGCCGCTGCCCAGCAGTTGCAGCATGTCACGTACCGTCATGTTCGGCATGAAGCGGTAGGTACCGGCTTTGAAGTGGGATAATTCGGGTTCAAGACGCAGCAACCACTGGAATACGCGCGGCCGGTTGATCACCTTGTCGCCATACAGTTGCTCACCCAGCGCCATGCGCCCGGTACCGGCCTCTAAAGTGAAGATAGTCTCTTCTTTAATCAGCAACTTGCTCTGCGCAAGCTGACGAACTTTCCAGATGCCTGCGCCTGCGGCAATGCCCAGCACGACCAACAACAGCAGGATAAATCGTAACATTTTCTTCATGACTAACCAGACAGCTCACACAGTGGGGCTAAAAAATGATAAAGCTCTCGCGAGGACCAGTATGTCTCGTCCCAGCGGCGAACCGGTATCAGCGGCATCAGCGCATTGCATATCAGCACTTCATCGGCGTCTCGCAACGCATCAGCGCGCGCTGTGACTTCGACAACGCGAAACGGCGATTGTGCCAGTTGCGCGATACAATGCTGACGCATAATGCCATTGACGCCGGCGTGATCGAGACGTGGCGTAAACACATCCCTCCCCTTGCGCCAGAACAGATTCGCGGCACAGCATTCCGTAAGCCACCCGTCGCTGTCAAGAACCAGCGCTTCATCGGCGTCCGTCTGCTCAAGATGAGAGCGGATCAACACTTGTTCCAGTCGGTTCAGATGCTTCAGCCCGGCCAGCAATGGATTACGCCCGAGGTGAACCGGGCTTAGCGTCAGCGTAACGCCAGCTTCTTGCCAGCGCGCATAATGGGCCGGATACGCTGAAACGCTGAGAATACGCGTGGGCGACTGGCAGTTTGCACCGCTGTAGCCGCGACCACCCGCGCCCCGCGTCAGTATCACTTTCAGCACGCCGCTTTGCTGTTCATGCGCCAGGCGCTGCATTTCAGCTTCCAGCTGCGTCCATTGCGCGTAGGGAATCATCAGCGCCGCGCAGGCCAGTTGCAAACGACGAAGGTGGGCGGGCAACATCTGCACTTTATGTTCCACGATACGCGCGGTAGTAAAGCACCCGTCGCCGAACTGAATTGCCCGGTCACTGGCGGCGAGGGTGTCCTGTTCAATGCCATTAATCAAGAACATAGCGGCTCCTTATCGGTGGCCTGTCAGTGTCTCAGGATGAATTACGCAGGACAAGCAGAGAAAGCTGAAGAAAAAAGAAGGCCCGCATTTTATGCAGGCCTGAGTCAGAATTTAGCGGCAAGCGCAACGGGTTTAGATCTTTTTAAAGATCAGTGAACCGTTGGTGCCACCAAAGCCGAAGGAGTTACACAGCGCGTACTCCATACCGGAAACCTGACGCGCTTCGTGCGGAACGAAGTCGAGGTCACAACCGTCATCCGGATTATCCAGGTTGATGGTCGGCGGAACCACGCCATCGCGCAGCGCCAGAATGGAGTAGATTGATTCTACCGCTCCGGCGGCGCCCAGCAGGTGCCCGGTCATTGATTTGGTTGAGCTGACCATCACGCGGCTCGCCGCATCGCCGAAGACAGACTTAACCGCCTGAGTTTCTGCTTTATCGCCCGCCGGCGTCGAGGTGCCGTGCGCATTGACGTAAGCAATCTGGCCAGGTTCAATCCCTGCATCGCGGATGGCATTCACCATCGCCAGGGCCGCACCGGCGCCATTCTCCGGAGGAGACGTCATATGATAAGCATCGCTGCTCATACCAAAGCCGACGATTTCCGCGTAAATTTTCGCGCCGCGTTTTTTGGCGTGCTCGTACTCTTCCAGCACGACCATACCCGCACCGTCGCCCAGTACAAAACCGTCACGATCTTTATCCCACGGACGGCTTGCCGCCTGCGGATTGTCGTTGCGGGTTGAGAGCGCACGCGCGGCGCCAAAGCCGCCCACGCCAAGCGGGGTACTGGCTTTTTCCGCACCGCCGGCCACCATTGCGTCTGCATCGCCATACGCAATGATACGCGCAGCCTGACCAATATTGTGTACGCCGGAAGTACAAGCGGTCGCGATAGAGATACTCGGCCCACGCAGACCAAACATGATGGTCAAATGTCCGGCCACCATGTTAACAATTGTAGACGGTACAAAGAACGGGCTGATCTTACGAGGTCCGCCGTTGGTTAACGAACTGTGGTTTTCCTCGATCAGGCCGAGACCGCCAATGCCGGAACCAATAGCGGCACCGATGCGGGTTGCGTTCTCTTCCGTTACTTCAAGACCAGAATCCTGCATGGCCTGCCAGCCTGCAACAATTCCATATTGAATGAAGGCATCCATCTTGCGCTGTTCTTTGCGCGAGATAATGTCATCACAGTTAAAATCCTTTACTAAGCCAGCAAATTTTGTTGCATAGGCGCTAGTATCGAAATGGTCGATCAGGCTGATGCCACTCTGACCGGCAAGGAGAGCTTTCCAGGTAGACTCTACGGTATTGCCGACAGGAGACAACATGCCCAGTCCGGTCACAACTACACGACGCTTAGACACGGTTGTCCTCCAGGGAGGGAAAATAGATTCTTGTGGGACAAAAAGATAAAACTCAGGCGGTCGAATGACCGCCTGGAGATGTTCACTTACGCCTGGTGACCGTTGATGTAATCAATGGCAGCCTGAACAGTGGTGATTTTCTCAGCTTCTTCGTCCGGAATCTCAGTATCAAACTCTTCTTCCAGAGCCATTACCAGCTCAACGGTGTCAAGAGAATCAGCGCCCAGGTCTTCAACGAAGGAAGCATTGTTGGTAACTTCTTCCTGCTTAACGCCCAGCTGCTCGCCGATAATTTTCTTAACGCGTTCTTCGATAGTGCTCATACTCTTAAATTTCCTATCAAAACTCGCTTTCGCGATGGTTTTCGTAGTGTATAAAATGTTGAAAAATTTGCAACTAAATCCCGGCAGGTCTTACCACGATTTTACGCTATTTTGCGGGTGTTTGCCCTCAGAACGCAAATCATTTTGCACAAAACCGCATTCGGGACCACACAGACTGCGTGGTTCCTGAGCGTTTTGCGCAAATCTCGGTCAGACCATATACATTCCGCCATTGACGTGCAGGGTTTCACCAGAGATGTAACCTGCTTCGTCAGAAGCTAAGAACGCAACCGCACTGGCGATTTCTTTTGCATCGCCGAGGCGACCCGCAGGAACTTGCGCCAGAATACCCGCACGCTGATCTTCAGACAGCGCACGCGTCATGTCCGTTTCAATAAAGCCCGGAGCAACAACGTTAACAGTAATACCGCGGGACGCGACTTCACGTGCCAGCGATTTACTAAAACCAATCAGACCCGCTTTCGCCGCAGCGTAGTTGGCCTGACCAGCATTTCCCATGGTACCGACCACAGAACCGATAGTAATAATGCGCCCGTGACGCTTTTTCATCATAGCGCGCATTACTGCTTTTGACAGACGGAAAACTGATGACAGGTTGGTTTCGATAATATCGTTCCACTCATCATCTTTCATCCGCATTAACAGGTTATCACGAGTAATACCGGCATTATTAACCAGGATATCCACTTCACCAAACTCTGCGCGAATATTTCCCAGTACCGATTCGATAGATGCCGCATCGGTCACATTCAACAGCATACCTTTGCCATTGGCACCGAGGTAATCGCTGATCGCCTGCGCACCGCTCTCGCTGGTGGCCGTGCCGATCACTTTCGCACCACGGGCGACAAGCGTTTCTGCGATTGCGCGGCCAATGCCGCGACTTGCACCGGTAACCAGCGCGATTTTTCCTTCAAAACTCATGGTATTCCTCTTTTATTGCTCAAGCGCCGCAGACATCGCTGCTGGCTCGTTAAGCGCGGAAGCGGTCAGGGTGTCAACAATACGTTTGGTCAGGCCGGTGAGGACTTTACCCGGTCCCACTTCATACAGGTGTTCTACGCCCTGGGATGCCATAAACTCAACGGTTTTAGTCCACTGAACCGGGCTGTACAGCTGGCGAATCAGCGCATCGCGAATCGCGTCTGGCGCCGTTTCACACTTCACATCAACGTTGTTCACCACCGAAATAAGCGGTGCGTTAAAAGTGATGTTTTGCAGTTCAACGGCCAGTTTTTCCGCCGCAGGCTTCATCAGCGCGCAGTGGGACGGGACGCTCACCGGCAGCGGCAGCGCCCGTTTAGCGCCGGCAGCTTTACAAGCCGCACCTGCACGTTCTACAGCCTCTTTGTTACCGGCAATCACGACCTGGCCCGGTGAGTTAAAGTTGACCGGGGCCACGACCTGCCCTTCGGCGGACTCTGCGCAGGCTTTGGCAATCGACGCATCGTCCAGACCGATAATCGCGGACATCGCGCCGGTCCCTTCCGGGACGGCTTCCTGCATAAATTTGCCGCGCATCTCGACCAGACGCACCGCGTCGGCAAAATCAATCACCCCGGCGCAAACCAGCGCGGAATACTCACCCAGGCTATGACCGGCCAGCAGAGCCGGGGTCTTGCCGCCCTGCTGCTGCCAGACGCGATACAGCGCCACGGAAGCGGTCAGCAGCGCAGGCTGAGTCTGCCAGGTTTTGTTCAGTTCTTCCGCCGGGCCCTGCTGAGCAAGCGCCCACAGATCGTAACCCAACGCCGCAGAGGCTTCACGGAAAGTTTCTTCGATAACCGGATACGCTGCTGCCATGTCAGACAACATGCCAACCGTCTGAGAACCTTGTCCCGGGAACACAAAAGCAAATTGCGTCATGTCTAAATCCTTATACTAAAAACGAACCAGCGCGGAACCCCAGGTGAAACCGCCACCAAAGGCTTCCAGCAGAATCAGCTGACCACGCTGGATGCGGCCGTCGCGAACCGCTTCATCCAGCGCACAGGGAACGGAAGCCGCGGAGGTATTGCCGTGACGATCGAGCGTCACCACCACGTTATCCATCGACATCCCCAGTTTTCTTGCCGTCGCGCTGATAATTCGCAGGTTAGCCTGATGCGGTACCAGCCAGTCCAGCGCCGAGCGATCGAGATTGTTAGCCGCCAGCGTCTCATCGACAATGTGCGCCAGTTCGGTCACGGCAACTTTAAACACTTCGTTGCCCGCCATCGTCAGATAGACAGGATTTTCCGGCTCAACGCGATCGGCGTTCGGCAGCGTTAACAGCTCGCCGTAGCGGCCATCCGCATGCAGGTGGGTGGAAATGATCCCCGGCTCTTCAGAAGCGCCCAGCACCACGGCTCCCGCGCCATCACCAAAAATAATGATCGTCCCGCGATCGTCAGGATCGCAGGTGCGCGCCAGAACGTCAGCGCCAATCACCAGCGCGTAATCCACCGCGCCGTTTTTCACATATTGATCGGCGATGCTCAGCGCGTAGGTAAAGCCTGCGCACGCTGCCGCCACATCAAAGGCCGGGCAGCCATTAATACCCAGCATAGACTGAATCTGACAAGCCGAACTTGGAAAGGCGTGAGTCCCCGAGGTGGTCGCAACAACGATCAGACCAATTTGCTCCGGTTTAACGCCCGCCATCTCCAGCGCATTTTTTGCCGCTTCGAAACCCAGCGTCGCAACGTTTTCATTCGGTGCAGCAATACGACGTTCACGGATACCCGTACGAGTGACAATCCACTCGTCAGACGTCTCTACCATTTTTTCCAGGTCGGCGTTAGTACGCACTTGCTCGGGCAGATAACTGCCGGTACCAATAATCTTCGTATACATGTACGCTCAGTCACTCTTGGGTAATATACCCGCCTTGTTCAAACCGCTGGTCGTCAGCCTTCTTCGTTTGTCCCGCGTTGCTGCCGGGAGTTCCCGTTTCTGTCGCCGGTGGGCAGTTCGAAACCTGCTGGGTATAAAGATTCCAGGCGAGCGGCGATCCGCTGAGGAATTTGCCGCTGCACTGCCTGCACTGCCTGCTCTATCGCCACGCTGAAGGCGCGCTGATTGGCAGCACCATGACTCTTAATCACGGAACCGCGCAATCCTAACAGACAGGCGCCATTATACTGGTCGGGGTTGAGGTGACTGAATCGCCTTGCCAGGCTTTTTTGTAACCAACGCTTCAATAACAGCAGCCACCACGACCGTTTTTTGCCCTCACCCTGTGATTTCAGCAGCGAGAGGAACATTCTGACAACACCTTCCATAGTTTTTAATGTGACGTTGCCCGTGAATCCATCACAAACCAACACATCGGTTTTGCCCGTCAATAATTCGTTGGCTTCAAGATAGCCGATATAGTTCAGCGACGGCAGCGTCTTCAGCACCGCAGCGGCATCGCGGATACTATTGAGGCCCTTCATCTCTTCTTCGCCGATGTTCAACAGCGCGACGCGGGGATTCTCAATGCCGACCACTTCTTCGGCCAGTACCGCGCCCATGACCGCAAACTGCACCAGCATCGTACTATCGCAATCCACGTTAGCGCCTAAATCAAGCACCACCGTTTTGCCCTTTTGCTGATGCGGTAAGACCGTCACCAGCGCCGGACGCTCAATCCCTTCAATCGGTTTGAGCAATAATTTTGCCAGTCCCATCAGCGCGCCGGTATTCCCCGCGCTGACGCAGGCTTGCGCCCGCCCTTCTTTTACTAACTCCAGCGCCACGCGCATTGAGCTTCCGCGACTATTGCGGATCGCCTGTGCGGGCCGCGCATCACTAGCAATAACTGACTGCGCAGGGATCACCTGCAGGCGCGAACGTTGTTCGAAATCAGCTTTGGCAAGTAATGGCGTGATGGTGTCGGGGTCGCCGACTAAAAGAAGTGTGAGTTGCGAATTAGAGTTCAGTGCCTGCAGTGCTGCAGGCACTGTCACGGATGGGCCAAAATCGCCCCCCATGACATCTAACGCCAGGGTTAGACGTGTCAAGATATCGTCGCTGCCCGGTTCGGTTATTCCCCAGTCACCTGGGGAAATCCTCGCTAAGCTTCATCACGCTTATACTCTTTGTTTTTCACGCTGCAAGCATGTTGACTGCGCTCGTTCATCCCGGTCACATAGTTGTCTATGCTAGCGCGATGCTTTCGCTCACGTCTCTTGCCGCGCGAAATCCATGGAGTCGTGCGTGATTACTTAGCGATAACCTTGCGACCGCGGTAGAAACCGTCGGCAGTGATGTGGTGACGCAGGTGTTTCTCACCAGAAGTTTTGTCTACAGACAGGCTGGTGACTGCGGTCAGAGCGTCATGGGAACGACGCATGCCACGTTTGGAACGGGTTGGTTTATTCTGTTGTACGGCCATGGACCTTACTCCTCAATTACTTATGCTTTAAGCTGGCTAATACGGCAAATGGATTTGGTTTTTGTGCCTCTTCAGGCAGTTCACCAAAGACCATGTCCGCGTCGGACACTTCACAGTGTTCAGAATCATGCACCGGAACTACAGGCAAGGAGAGAATGATTTCATCCTCAACCATCGCTTGCAGGTCGATTTCACCGAATTCGTTAACCTCAATCGGCTCATACGCTTCCGGTAGTGCTTCGGCCTGTTCGTCATTTCTGACGGGGCTAAAACAATACGTGGTGTGGACATGATGGGGGAACGGTTTCCCGCAACGCTGACATTCGAGGGTTACTGAAACCTTTGCATCGCCGGTAATAACGGCAAGGCGCTGATTATCAATAGCGAACGACATGCTGCATTCCACATCGCTGTCCACGCTGACTACAGAATCGGCTACACGTTCAACCTGATCACGGGCATAGATACCTTCGTAATCGAGGCGTTTTTGAGCCGTGCGGACCGGATCAAGAGTCAGGGGTAATTTTACCTTTTGCATAGGGCGCGCATATTAACTTTGTAATGTCATAGAGTCAAAGAAAAAGGCAGCCTCAGGTTGCCTTTCGCCATTTATTCGCACACATTGCGGCCCATAGTTTAAAATGATGCTCTTCGAAGCGCTATATGTGGATGAAAAAATATGTCTGAGCTTATTCTGGCATCGACATCGCCCTGGCGGCGGATGTTGTTGGAAAAACTGGCCATGCCGTTTGACTGTGCAGCGCCTGATGTCGATGAAACTCCCCATCCAGGCGAACCTGCCCGCCAGCTGGTGGTCCGTCTGGCGCAGGCAAAAGCGCAGGCGCTCGCCGCCCGCTATCCTCAGCACTTAATTATCGGATCCGATCAGGTCTGCGTCCTCGATGGCGAAATTACCGGCAAGCCGCATAGCGAAGAGAATGCGCGCCTGCAGTTAAGAAAAGCCAGCGGCACGATAGTGACCTTTTATACCGGACTGGCGCTTTATAATTCCGCCAACGGCCATCTGCAAACCGAATGTGAGCCCTTTGATGTCCATTTCCGCCACTTAAGCGACCAGGAAATCGACAATTATGTGCGCAAAGAGCGTCCGCTGCACTGCGCCGGGAGTTTTAAAAGTGAAGGACTGGGGATTACGCTCTTTGAACGACTGGAAGGACGCGATCCGAATGCGCTGGTCGGCCTGCCGCTGATCGCCCTGTGTCAGATGCTACGCCGGGAAGGCTGTAATCCGCTGTTGCGCTAGCCGTTTATTCTGCCGGGCCGGAACCGCCGTTCTGGCCTGCTTCTTTGCCATCGCCTTTTCTCGTCTCAGCCGGTAATCTCATTTTGCTCCCCCTTATCGGCCGGGAATAGCGGCGGACTCACCGTCCGCCGCGACGATCATTTGCTATTACGCAGCACCTGCAGACAGCGTTTCAGCTGGTTATCAAGCGGCGCCTCTACGCGCATCACTTCCCCGCTCCCCGGATGAGTAAATTTCAGCGCGGCGGCATGGAGGAACAACCGATTCAGGCCGGTGCCGGCCAGCTGTTTATCAAACTCGCGGTCGCCATAGCGGTCGTCAAAGGCAATCGGGTGACCCGCATACTGCGTATGGACGCGGATCTGGTGGGTACGTCCGGTAACCGGGCTGCAGCGCACCAGGGTCGCATGCGTATAGCGCTCTTCAACCTTAAAGCGCGTCTCCGACGGTTTTCCTTCCTGACTGACGCGCACGATACGTTCGCCGCTCTGCAGAATGTTTTTCAGCAGCGGTGCCTGCACCACTTTGGTGTGCGACTGCCACTGTCCGCGCACCAGCGCCAGGTAATCCTTCTGCATGCCCTTTTCGCGCAGCTGTTCATGCAGCGAACGCAGCGCAGAACGCTTCTTCGCCACCAGCAGTACGCCGGAGGTGTCGCGGTCAAGGCGGTGAACCAGTTCGAGGAAACGGGCTTCCGGACGCAGCGCGCGCAGGCCTTCAATGACGCCGAAACTCAGGCCGCTGCCGCCGTGCACCGCGGTACCGGACGGTTTATTCAGCACCAGAATATGGTCATCTTCATACAGAATCACGTCGGCCAGCGCCGACACCTTCTGCAGATGCGGGGAGACGGCTTCTTCTTCACGCTCGGCAACCCGCACAGGCGGAATGCGGATTTCGTCGCCGGCTTCCAGCTTGTATTCCGGCTTGACGCGTTTTTTATTCACCCGCACCTCGCCTTTACGCAGGATGCGATAAATCATGCTCTTCGGTACGCCCTTTAGCTGCGTACGCAAAAAGTTATCGATGCGTTGCCCCGCTTCATCGGCGGTAATGGCAACCATTTTTACGCTTGGAGTCTCAGTTTTCATGGTGCGCGATTCTAAATAGCCCGACGCATTAGCGCCACTCATTTTTATATGCTTATATTTATCATTATCCGGTTTTCATTGAACGCTTCATCGACGTTTTGTTTGTTATTAGAACAATCTGTATCCGCTGGTGAAAAAACTGTGAGTAACCGGGTGATAAAAGGTAAAAGTCAACTTGCTATAACAAGGTTAGCAATGGAATAATGATGCCGTTTTCCGTGTTGAATCTTGTTAGAACAAGAAATTAGCGGAATGACCAATTTTGTCTGACCGATCATCCACGCAGCAATGGCGTAAGACGTATTGATCTTTCAGACAGTTAGCGGGCTGCGGGTTGCAGTCCTTACCGGTACAGGCCTCTATGGATTTCACGTCGCAGGAAGGCGTCGACTCCGGGTATTCCCGGGTGCTCTACTCAGTCCGCTGATTGAGATGAGCAGGTTAAGCCACTACCTCTGTAACGTGAAAGACGACGAGATATACGCAAAATTATTCAGGATGCGCCAAGGCGGCGAAAGAGAGAATCTCCGGAACTGACATCATCAGTGAGTCAGTAACAGGGGTGAACGAGCAAGCCGACGCAGAAGCAATCTGAAAAATGACGCGTATAAATGGAATCTTCTCTGGTGATACATCCCAGGCTGTTCCCCTGCTAATTGCGCTGTGTTTCCGTTTGAAATACAGGCGACCGACACTCTGCGCCTCTTAAGCGCGCGACAACCGTGAGGTTGGCGACGTGAAACAGACACGAGGCCATCGGTTCCCCCCGGCAAGGCAATACTCTGCCCGCAGCTTAGTCGTCAATGTAAGAATAATGAGTAAGTTACGATGAAAAGAATGTTAATCAACGCAACTCAGCAGGAAGAGTTGCGCGTCGCCCTTGTTGATGGGCAGCGCCTGTACGACCTGGATATCGAAAGCCCCGGGCACGAACAGAAAAAAGCGAACATCTACAAAGGCAAAATTACCCGTATTGAACCTAGCCTTGAAGCCGCGTTTGTTGATTACGGCGCCGAGCGTCATGGTTTCCTCCCCCTCAAAGAAATCGCCCGCGAATACTTCCCTGCCAACTACAATTCTCATGGTCGTCCGAATATTAAGGATGTGCTGCGTGAAGGTCAGGAAGTGATTGTGCAGATTGATAAAGAAGAACGTGGCAACAAAGGCGCCGCGCTCACCACCTTTATCAGCCTGGCGGGTAGCTATCTGGTACTGATGCCAAACAACCCGCGCGCGGGCGGTATCTCACGCCGCATCGAGGGTGACGATCGTACCGAACTGAAAGAAGCGCTGGCCAGCCTTGAGCTGCCGGACGGCATGGGGCTTATCGTACGCACCGCCGGCGTCGGCAAATCTGCCGAAGCGCTGCAGTGGGACCTGAGCTTCCGTCTGAAACACTGGGAAGCCATCCAGAAAGCCGCTGAAAGCCGCCCGGCGCCGTTCCTGATTCATCAGGAAAGCAACGTCATCGTGCGCGCCTTCCGTGATTATCTGCGCCAGGATATCGGCGAAATCCTGATCGATAACCCAAAAGTGCTTGAGCTGGCTCGCCAGCACATCGCCGCACTGGGTCGCCCGGATTTCAGCAGCAAAATCAAACTGTACACCGGTGAAATTCCGCTGTTCAGCCACTATCAAATCGAATCGCAGATTGAATCCGCCTTCCAGCGCGAAGTGCGCCTGCCTTCCGGCGGGTCTATCGTTATCGACAGCACCGAAGCGTTAACCGCTATCGATATCAACTCCGCTCGCGCCACCCGCGGCGGCGACATCGAAGAAACGGCATTCAACACCAACCTGGAAGCGGCCGATGAGATTGCCCGCCAGCTGCGTCTGCGTGACCTCGGCGGCCTGATTGTCATCGACTTCATCGACATGACGCCGGTACGCCACCAGCGCGCGGTCGAAAACCGCCTGCGCGAAGCGGTGCGCCAGGATCGTGCGCGCATCCAGATCAGCCACATCTCTCGCTTCGGTCTGCTCGAAATGTCGCGTCAGCGCCTGAGCCCGTCGCTGGGTGAATCCAGCCATCACGTCTGCCCGCGCTGTAGCGGTACCGGCACCGTGCGTGATAACGAATCCCTGTCGCTCTCTATCCTGCGTCTGATTGAAGAAGAAGCGCTGAAAGAGAACACCCAGGAAGTTCACGCCATCGTGCCTGTGCCGATTGCGTCCTACCTGCTGAACGAAAAACGTGCCGCGGTGAGCGCCATTGAAACCCGTCAGGGCGACGTTCGCGTGATCATCGTCCCGAACGATCAGATGGAAACCCCGCACTACTCCGTGCTGCGCGTGCGCAAAGGCGAAGAGACCTCTACCCTGAGCTATCTGCTGCCTAAACTGCACGAAGAAGAGATGGCGCTGCCTGCGGATGAAGAGCCTGCCGAACGTAAACGCCCTGAGCAGCCGGCCCTGGCCACCTTCGTGATGCCGGACGTACCGCCTGCGCCAGAGCAGGACGTTCCTGTTGCCGCACCTGCCGCCGCGAAACCCGCGGTAGCCACTGCCGCGCCGGCGCAGCCTGGTCTGCTCTCACGCTTCTTTGGCGCCCTGAAAAACATCTTCTCCGGCGCAGAAGAAACTAAACCGGCAGAACCTCAGGTAGAGAAGAAAGCCGAAGAGAAACCGGAACGTCAGCAAGAGCGTCGTAAACCGCGGACCAACAATCGCCGCGATCGCAACGATCGTCGTGATAACCGCGACGGTCGTGATAACCGCGACAGCCGCGCTGAAAATACGGAAGGCCGTGAGCCTCGCGAATCCCGCGAGGAAAATCGCCGTAATCGTCGCGAGAAGCAGCAGCAGAATGTCGAGCCGCGTGAATCTCGCCAGACGGTGACCGAGGACGCGGAAAAAGGCAAAGCGCGCGATGAGCAGCAGCCGCGCCGTGAGCGTAATCGTCGTCGTAACGACGACAAGCGCCAGGCCCCGCAGGAAGCTAAAGCACCAACGCGCGAAGAGCCGGTAGCCCCGCAGGAAGTCGAACAGGAAGAGCGCGTTCAGACGATGTCCCGACGTAAACCGCGTCAGTTATCCCAGAAGGTTCGCATTGAATCTGCGGTCGCTGAAACGGCTGCTCAGGTTGTTGAAACCGCGGCTGCGGTCCAGCCGGAAGCCGTCGCTCCGCGCACGGAACTGGCGAAAGTCGATCTGCCTGCCGTCGTTGAACATAATGGCGACCATGACGACAACAGCGAGTCCCGCGAAGCCAACGGTATGCCGCGTCGCTCTCGTCGCTCGCCGCGTCATCTGCGCGTCAGCGGTCAGCGCCGTCGTCGTTACCGCGATGAGCGTTACCCGACCCAGTCGCCGATGCCGCTGACCGTAGCCTGCGCATCCCCGGAAATGGCGTCAGGTAAAGTGTGGATTCGCTACCCGGTTGTCCGTGCCCAGGATCAGCAGCAGGAAGAACAGCAGGTTCAGGCGTCCGTTACTGAAACTGTCGCGCCGGTTGCTGTCGCTGAAGCCGCCATCGCAGAAGTGGTCGCCCCGGCGGTTGCCGAGGCAGCGCCTGTTGCCGCCGAACAACCTGTCGTAGCCGAAGCGACCGTCGCTGAAGCCGCGCAGACTGTTCAGCCGGAGGTCGCCGCGCAGGACGTTATCGCCGCAGAAACCCCGGTTGTAACGGCCGAAACCAGCGTTGCGCCGGTTGCTGCCGAGCCGGAAGCTGCCGCTGAAGCCGTTGTTGAGGAGACTGCACCGGTTGTGGCGCAAGAAGTTCCTGCCGCACAGGCCATCGAGCCGACGCCGGTCGTTGAAGCCGCTCCGGTGGTAGAAACAGCGCCGGTCGTCGAATCAGCGCCTGCTCCGGTGGTGGCCGCCGCGCCAGCGGCAGCGGTTATCGTGTCTCACCGTCACGCGACCGCCCCGATGACGCGTGCCCCGGCGCCAGCCTACGAGCCAGAAGCGCCGCGTCACAGCGACTGGGTTCGCCCGTCGTTTGCCTTTGACGGCAAAGGCGCTGCAGGCGGCCACAGCGCGACTCATCAGGCGACGGCGGAACCTACCCGTCCGCAACCTGCCGAGTAAACGCAGCACGTCATAAAAAAACCGGCCTCTGGCCGGTTTTTTTATTCCGCCTCCGGGCGCTGCATCCCGGCAACCTGCGGCATCACTTCGCGCATCAGATCGAGAAACTTTCGTAGTCGGGTTGGATAATAACGCGCCCACGGATAGACCAGGTGGACCGGCAGCGGAGAGGCCCGCCACTGCGGAAACGGCTCAACCAGCCGACCGGCGGCAATATCCTCGGCCACCGCCCAGCTCGACACGATAGCCGCGCCCAGCCCCGCCAGCGCCGTATTACGGGCCACATACACGCTATCGGTACTCAGACACGGCACAATACCAAACGCCAGCTCCCGGCTATCCTCCTGATGCTGCAACTCCACTTCATGTTGATAAAAGGTGCTGATGGCCACCCACGGCAACCGCGACAGATCCTGAGGTATCGCTAATGCCGGGTATTGCGCCAACAGCGCGGGGGCGACCACCAGGCTACGCGGAACTTCAGCCAGCTGTACCGATACCGTAGCCGGGTCAACTTCGGCGCCCACCCGAATCGCGCAATCGATATTATCACTGAGAAAATCGACGGTTTTGTCATTGAGCATCCACTCCACCGCCAGCTGCGGATAGCGTTGCAGAAAATTGACCAGCGGACCCAGCAGCTGCTGCTGACCAAAAGCATGAGGCGCCCGCACGCGCAGCACCCCCACCGGCCGATCGTCCGCGATACTCATCTCATCCTCCAGCGCCAGCCAGGCATCCACCACCTGACGCGCGTGCTGATAACAGCGCTCGCCATCATCGGTGAGCTTCATAGCATGCGTTGTACGCAGAATCAGTCGACTACCGAGCATGCTCTCCAGCGACTGCAGACGGCGGCTGACCGTCGCCTGGGTGGTATCCAGCTGCCGGGCCGCCGAAGAGAGTGAACCGGCCTCGACGATGCGAATAAAGGTCCGCATCAGTTCAATGCGATCTATACGTTCCTGTCTCTTCATTATCATTTTCTCTATACGTGAAGCGTATAACCGTTTTACCACCACGCTATCTACCGCGCCAGCGGCATTCGGGGAAGAATAGCCCCATCTCATCTACGAGGACTTCATCATGACCCCGACTCCACTCTCCTCCCGCGAAGCGGGCTGGATTATTTTTATACTCGCTCTTGGCGCTGGTTTTAGCGTGGCTTCTATTTATTACGCGCAGCCTCTGCTCCCGCTGATGGGGGCCAATCTGCATCTGAGCGTTGAAGGGATGGGCCTCGTCCCGACCCTGACCCAGGCCGGCTACGCGCTGGGCATTCTGTTTCTGCTGCCGCTCGGCGATCGCCACGACCGACGAACGCTGATTCTGCTGAAAAGCGCGGCGCTGGCGGTCCTGCTGCTGCTGTGTAGCCTGACGGGCCAGCTCACGTCACTGCTGGTGGTCAGCTTATTGATCGGGATGGCCGCGACGATGGCGCAGGATATTGTTCCGGCGGCGGCGATTCTGGCCCCGGCGGGGAAACAGGGGAAAATGGTCGGGACGGTGATGACCGGCCTGCTGCTGGGAATTCTGCTCTCGCGGACCGTCAGCGGACTGGTCGGTGCGCTGTTCGGTTGGCGGGTGATGTATCAGGCGGCGGCCGTCAGTATCGCCCTCATCGGTCTGCTGATGTGGCGTATTCTGCCCCGCTTTGCGATTCACTCCACGTTAAGCTATCCGCAGCTGATGAAATCCATGGCGCACCTGTGGCAACGCTATCCTGCGTTACGACGCGCGGCAGTGGCCCAGGGCTTTTTATCCATCGCTTTCAGCGCCTTCTGGTCAACGCTGGCGGTGATGCTGCTCGCTCATTATCAGATGGGCAGCGCCGTGGCCGGGGGATTCGGCATCGCCGGTGCAGCCGGGGCCCTTGCCGCGCCCCTGGCGGGCGGACTGGCCGATAAATATGGCGCCGGAAGGGTCACTCAGCTGGGCGCGGGGCTGGTTACCCTCTCGTTTGCTCTGATGTTCCTGATGCCGGTACTGCCGCCACATGGTCAGCTGCTGTTGATTGGTCTTGCGGCCATCGGCTTCGATCTCGGTCTGCAGTCCAGCCTGGTCGCCCACCAGAATCTGGTTTACAGCCTCGAGCCGCAGGCCCGCGGCCGCCTGAACGCCCTGCTGTTCACCGGCGTGTTCATTGGTATGGCGCTCGGCTCGGTCCTCGGCAGTCGGCTGTACGTCGTTGCCGGCTGGAACGGCGTCGTTATTCTGGCCGTGGTGACCGGCGCCATCGCGCTGGCGATTCGTCTGCGGGAAAGCGCCCGTCTGGCATCCGTAGCGCGCGCAGTCCGCTAAAAAAAACCCGCTCCGCCATGCGGAACGGGTCTCTTACAATCCGGCGTCTGGCGTCAGGCCGTACGTCGGGCAAACTCTTTTACCCGGAAGCCCAGCGCCATTAAGGTGGCAAAATACGCCACCACGCCCACCGCCACGACCGCCATCAGGCGCAGCAGACGGAACGGCATAGCACCCTGCGACCACTCCGGCATGATATACATCATGCCCAACAGCGCCGCCGACATCACCAGCACCGCAACCACCAGGCGCAGCAGAAAGGAGAACCATCCCGGCTGCGGAGTAAAGATTTTTTGTTTGCGCAGCTGCCAGTACAACAGACCGGCGTTAAGACAGGCCGCCAGACCGATAGACAGCGACAGCCCGGCATGCTTCAGCGGGCCAATAAAGATCAGGTTCATCACCTGGGTCATAATCAGCGTAACGATCGCGATTTTTACCGGCGTTTTAATGTCCTGCCGCGAATAAAAGCCCGGCGCCAGTACCTTAACGACAATCAGCCCCATCAGTCCGACGGAGTAAGCCACCAGCGCGCGTTGGGTCATCGCGGCATCAAAAGCGTTGAATTTCCCGTACTGGAACAACGCAACGGTGAGCGGCTTCGCCAGGATCCCCAATGCCACGGCGCTGGGCAACGCCAGCAAAAAGCACAGGCGCAGCCCCCAGTCCATCAGGCGGCAGTACTCATCATGATTACCGCTGGCAAAGCTTTTTGACAGCGAGGGCAGCAGGATAGTCCCCAGCGCCACGCCAAGCACCCCGGACGGAAACTCCATCAGACGATCCGCGTAATACATCCACGACACCGAACCTGACACCAGGAACGAGGCGAAGATAGTGTTGATAATCAATGAAATTTGACTGACGGAGACGCCGAGGATCGCCGGCCCCATCTGCTTGACCACCCGCATTGCGCCGGCATCTTTCAGGTTAATGCGCGGCAGAACCAGCATGCCAATTTTTTTCAGATGCGGCAGTTGATAGGCCAGCTGCAGCACCCCGCCGACGGTCACCGCCCACGCCATCGCCAGCATAGGCGGGTGAAAATAGGGCGCGGCAAACAGGGCAAAGCCAATCATACTGACGTTGAGGAACGTCGGAGCGAAGGCGGGAACGGAAAAACGGTTCCAGGTGTTAAGGATCGCCCCGGCTAACGACGCCAGTGAAATCAACAGAATATAAGGAAAGGTGATGCGCAACAGCTGGGTGGTCAGGGTAAATTTATCCGCGCTGTCGGCAAAACCGGGCGCGGTCACGGTAATCACCCAGGGCGCCGCCAGCATGCCAAGAAGGGTAACGACCGCCAGAACCAGCGTCAGCAGGCCAGAAACATAGGCCACAAACACGCGGGTCGCCTCTTCGCCCTGCTTGCTTTTATATTCGGCAAGAATGGGAACAAATGCCTGAGAGAACGCCCCTTCAGCGAAGATACGGCGCAGTAAATTCGGTAATTTAAACGCGACGAAAAAGGCATCCGTCGCCATCCCTGCGCCAAAAATTCGCGCGACGATAGCATCACGCGCAAATCCGAGAACGCGTGAAAACATGGTCATCGAACTGACTGCTGCCAGTGATTTTAAAAGGTTCATTAACGTCTTATTCCACAACCCTGAAGTAAAACGCCCGCGATTGCGGGCGCTGGAAAGTGGCGATAGTCTACCGGGTTCGTCATGAATTACTACTCCCAGATGTTACAACCAATTATTCACTCATTGCCTCGCGCCAGAGTTTTTCGACCACCCGTTGGGCCAGCAGCGCCTGCTCACCGGCGGTTTCCGGAACCGTCTGATTTTGCACGCATTCGATAAAATGACGCGCGCAGCCGACAAAACCTCGCTGCTCCAGCGTGGTTTGCCAGCCCGGAACCGGGCGCATCATCAGCCCCTGACCGCGCTCCTCCTGCCATTCGCGCATATCACAGACGCCGTACAGTGCGCCGTCGGTCACGGCCTGCACCCACTCCCGCTGGCTGCCGGCGCGACGGTGCATGCTGGTGGTGACCTCCAGTTGGGGCGTGCTGAAGTGGTGTTCAGCATAGAGCATTTCGCCGTGGGCCGTGGTTTGCAGCGAGCCGCCGCTCAGGCGCGCGGTACCGCCCGCCAGCCACAGCGCGGTATCCACCACATGCAGATAATCATCCAGGAGCGTAAAACGCAGATCGTGGCCGACGCTGTCGCTGCGATGCTTATCCATACGCAGCGATGCGGCGCTGCCCATCTGCGTTTTGAGTTCACGGTACAGCGGCGCAAAGCGACGGTTAAAACCGACCATCAGCGTGAGCTTGCGGCGCGCCGCCAGTTCGACCAGCGACTCGGCCTCATTCAGCTTATCGGCCAGCGGTTTATCCACGCACACATGCACCCCGGCATTCAGCAGGCGGCTGACGACCTCAAAATGCGACGCCGTTGACGTATGCACAAAGACCGCATCGCACTGCGCCGCCAGCTGCTCCAGCGAGTCGGCATAAGGAATGCGCCAGGCATCGCAGATACGTAGCGCTTTCTCTTTACCCGGCGACCAGGCCGCCTGCAGCGTCCAGTCGTCTGCAGCACCCAGCACCGGCAGCCAGGCCTTCTGCGCGATGCCCCCTAACCCCACCACGCCAATGCGTAATTTTGCGCTCACGATTAGTCTCCCAGGTGAGCCAGCAGCGAGGCCAGTCGCTCTTTCAGTTCCGCGACTTCCCCTTCCAGCGTCTCAACCCGCGCGAGGAGATCATCGGTCGGCGGCGAGACGGCTTCAACGGCGGTAATAAGCGAGTCCATATCATCGCAAAACAGATGCATATAGCGGGATTCTCGTTTTCCCGGCTCGCGCGGCAGACGAGCGACGAAAGGCCCGTCATCCCGGGTGGCCAGCGCTTCCAGCACGCTCTCCACTTCCGCCATATCGCTAAAGTCATGCATTCGCTGCGCGCGGCTGCGCAACTCGCCCGGCGTCTGCGCGCCGCGCAGCAGCAGCGTTGTCACAACCGCCACTTCCGCCGGAGACAGTTTCAGATCGCCAAATTCAGAATTACAAAACCGCTGCTCATATTTGGTCACCCGGTTGCCGAAACCGCTGACGGTACGCAGGTAATGGCGTTTGACCAGGGCATCCAGCAGATCCTGAATATCACTTTCGCTCAGCGACATCACCGGCTCGCGGTTGGTTTTCTGATTGCAGGCAGTCACCACCGCATTGACCGACAGCGGATACTGCTCAGGCGTGGTGACCTGTTTTTCCAGCAAACAACCGATGACGCGCGCTTCGTGTGCGGTTAACTGATATTTCATGCTTTCTCCTCAGCGACCCGGAGTCCAGTCCGGGGTCGTCAACGCCGTCAGTACGTGGTCACGCCACTGCCCGTCAATCAGCAGGTAATTTTTGGCGTACCCCTCTTTTTCAAAGCCAAGACGAGCCAGTAAATCGCCGCTACGTTGATTATGCGGCATGTAGTTGGCCATGATGCGATGGATATGCTGCGTGCGCTGCATATAGCGAATCGCCGCGGTCAGGGCTTCAAACATCAGCCCCTGGCCTTGCCACTTCTCGCCAATGGAATAACCGAGGTAGCAGGCATGAAACGACCCGCGTACCACATTGGAAAAATTTGCCACGCCGATAATTTCTTTCTCTTGCGGATCGAGCAGCGCAAAATAGAATGCCGATCCCTGTTTATGAAACTCGGAAATCATCGATAAACGCGCCTGCCAGCCAGAGGGGTAGCAGTGGCTGTCGTCGCGCACCGGCTCCCAGGGTTTTAAGAACCCTTTATTCTCCGCGTAATAATCGGCCAGACGCCAGGCGTCACGATCGTATACCAGCCGCACCACCAGCCTGTCCGTCGTCAAACGCACCTTAGGTACGTTACTGCGATAGCCAAACATTCCCTTCTCCTGTTCCCCTGACTGATTACCCTGCTCTCTTCACTATACCTGTCCTGAACGCTTGTGTGAAAACAGCAACATACCATTTTCTGCACCAGCTCCCTTTTTCGATGAATAGACTCTATCGATCTTGCATTTTGATAAAAAAATATTGTCGCAAGGATGCTGGGAAAGTCAGCATATTCCCCGCACACTATCCCGGTAACTGTTTATTTTCCCTGGAGGGGAAATGTCCCGCGTATCGCAGGCAAGGAGCCTGGGTAAATATTTCCTGTTGGTCGACAACATGCTGGTGGTGCTGGGCTTTTTTGTCGTCTTTCCGTTGATTTCTATTCGCTTTGTTGACCAGATGGGCTGGGCGGCGCTGATGGTCGGGATTGCGCTCGGCCTGCGTCAGCTGGTACAGCAAGGATTAGGCATTTTTGGCGGCGCGGTCGCCGATCGCTTTGGCGCCAAACCGATGATCGTCACCGGCATGCTCATGCGCGCGGGCGGTTTCGCGGCAATGGCCGTGGCCCATGAGCCGTGGGTTCTGTGGCTCTCCTGCATTCTCTCCGGCCTCGGCGGCACGCTGTTCGATCCGCCGCGCGCCGCGCTGGTCGTCAAGCTGGTGCATCCGCATCAGCGCGGGCGGTTCTTTTCGATTCTGATGATGCAGGACAGCGCCGGGGCGGTGATCGGCGCCCTGCTCGGCAGCTGGCTGCTGCAATATGACTTCCGTCTTGTCTGCAGCGTGGGCGCGGCGTTGTTTGTCGCCTGCGCCGCGTTCAACGCCTGGTATCTCCCGGCGTGGAAGCTCTCCACCGTGAAAACCCCGGTTCGGGAAGGTCTGGGCCGGGTGCTGCGCGATAAGCGCTTTGTCACCTACGTTCTGACGCTCACCGGCTACTACATGCTGGCCGTCCAGGTGATGCTGATGCTGCCGATTATGGTCAACGACATCGCCGGTTCACCGACCGCGGTGAAATGGATGTACGCCATTGAAGCCACTATCTCGTTGACTCTGCTCTACCCCATCGCCCGCTGGAGCGAACAGCGCTTTCGCCTGGAACATCGGCTGATGGCCGGGTTACTGGTGATGACCGTCGCCATGTTGCCCATTGGCTTGACCAGCAATTTACAGCAGCTGTTTACCCTAATTTGTCTCTTCTATATGGGCTCGATCATCGCCGAACCAGCGCGGGAAACGCTGGGCGCCTCTTTAGCCGACGCCCGGGCGCGCGGCAGCTATATGGGCTTTAGCCGACTGGGGCTGGCCTTTGGCGGCGCGTTTGGCTACGCCGGCGGCGGATGGTTGTTCGATGCGGGTAAAGCGCTGAATCAGCCCGAACTGCCGTGGCTGATGCTGGGTATTATCGGTCTGTTTACCTTCATTGCCCTGTGGTGGCAGTTCAGCCAGAAGCGCTCGACATCCGGCATGCTGGAGCCACGTACCTGACCCGGCCCGCAACGTAAGGCCTGTTTTCAGCATTTTCCGCTAGTGCGCCGAATGCTGGCAGGCCATGCTGCTTTATGTCAGGATAAGCCCTGGTATGACCGTTAAGGAATCCAATGAAAAAGATGTTTATCGTGGCCGCGCTGCTTGTCAGCGGCCTTCTGAGCGGCTGTAACCAGCTCACGCAGTATTCAGTCAGCGAGCAGGAAATTAACCAGGCGCTGCAGAAACGTAACCATTTCGCTAAAGATATCGGCCTGCCGGGCGTGGCGGATGCGCATATTGAATTACGCGATCTGACCAGCGCGATTGGCCGTGAAGAGCCGAACAAAGTGACGCTGAGCGGTATTGCCAACCTGGATCTGAACTCGTTGTTCGGCAATCAGAAAGCCACCATCGATCTGAAGCTCAAGGCGCTGCCGGTCTTTAATAAAGACAAAGGCGCGATCTTCCTGCAGGAGATGGAAGTGGTTGATGCGAAAGTGTCGCCTGAGAAGCTGCAGTCCGTCGTGCAAACGCTGATTCCCTACCTGAACCAGTCTCTGCGCAGCTATTTTAACCAACAGCCAGCCTACGTTCTGCGCGAAGACGCCAGCACCGGCGAAGCGCTGGCGAAAAAATACGCGAAAGGCATCGAGGTGAAACCGGGCGAAATTATCATCCCGTTCACCGATTAATATGACGGGCGCTGCGGCGCCCGTTTTTTTACGGAAATTGATGCAAAGGAAAACGTTTACGCTTATCCTTAGTGCCCGGCAAAAACAGCCCTGATGACTGACCCTATTAGCCGGAGCTTTCCATGACAGCACAACCCCAGGTATTGAAAATCCGCCGCCCTGACGACTGGCATATCCATCTGCGCGATGACGATATGCTGAAGACCGTCGTGCCTTACACCAGTGAGTTTTATGGCCGGGCGATCGTGATGCCGAATCTGGTGCCGCCTGTCACCACCGTTGAAGCGGCGATAGCCTATCGCCAGCGAATCCTTGACGCCGTTCCCGCCGGGCACGACTTTACGCCGTTGATGACCTGCTACCTGACCGATACGCTCGACCCGGCAGAGCTGGAGCGTGGATTCCACGCTGGCGTATTCACGGCGGCCAAACTCTACCCGGCCAATGCCACCACCAACTCCAGCCACGGCGTCACCAGCATCGATGCCATTATGCCGGTACTGGAGCGCATGGAAAAACTGGGTATGCCGCTGCTGGTTCACGGTGAAGTCACTCACGCCGAGATCGATATCTTCGATCGCGAAGCGCGCTTTATCGAAACGGTAATGGAGCCGCTGCGTCAGCGTTTACCGGGTCTGAAGGTGGTATTTGAACATATCACCACCAAAGATGCCGCCGAATACGTCCGCGACGGCAACGAACTGCTGGCCGCGACCATTACGCCTCAGCACCTGATGTTTAACCGTAACCACATGCTGGTTGGCGGCGTGCGCCCCCATCTTTACTGTCTGCCGATTCTGAAACGCAATATTCACCAGCAGGCGCTGCGTGAACTGGTTGCCAGCGGTTTTACCCGCGCGTTTCTGGGAACCGACTCCGCCCCGCACGCCCGCCATCGTAAAGAAGCCAGCTGCGGATGCGCCGGCTGCTTTAACGCGCCGACCGCGCTGGGCAGCTATGCAACGGTGTTTGAAGAGATGAATGCCCTGCAGCACTTCGAAGCGTTTTGTTCACTGAACGGTCCGCGTTTCTACGGCCTGCCGGTGAATGAGACCTTTGTTGAGCTGGTGCGCGAAGAGAGCGCCGTCGTTGAAAGCATCGCCCTGCCGGACGATAGCCTGGTGCCTTTCCTTGCCGGTGAAACCCTGCGCTGGACGATGAAAAAATAAAAGCGTTGCCCCTTGTTGTAAATGCAAACCTAATACTGTATAAATAAACAGTATATTACACAGGGGGCAATCATGCGCATCGAAGTGTCTATCGCCAAATCCACAGCCTTACCCAACGGCGCCTTAGAAGCGCTAAACAATGAACTCTCCCGACGCATCGAACAGCAGTTCCCGGCTCATTCAAGCCAGGTAACCGTACGTTTTGCCGCCAATAACAATTTGTCGGTCATTGGCGGCCTGAAAGAAGATAAAGACCGGATAAGCGAAATCCTGCAAGAAACCTGGGAAAGCGCTGATGACTGGTTTGTCCATGACGTATCCTGACCCTCTCTGGCGGTATGCTGCTGCAGAATGGCGTAGGCTCTGAGCAAACTGAGCAGGCCCCTCTGAAGCCGCCGCCAGGACATAGCGTCAGGGACAGCAAATTTTATTTGCTCCCTCATTGTGCTTTTTTTGCCGGGTCGCCCCGGCTTTTTTTATCCCCGTTTCAGCCTCAGATTTTTCTTTTTTCTCCCGTTCATTTGCTTAAGAAATAACGTTTCGCGGATCGCGTCCTGTACAAAAAATCACCAAAAAGAGGTGACCTCGCCCCGTTTGATTTAATTTCTCGAGTTTATTCTTAACACCTGATATAATTAACTTGCTTCAAAAAATATGCATTAAACCTCGAGAATTGTTGTCTTTTAACATATGAATAAGGGGTTATGATGGAAAAGAATAATGAAGTCATCCAGACCCATCCCCTCGTCGGATGGGACATCAGCACCGTTGATAGCTACGATGCCATGATGTTGCGCCTGCACTACCAAAACCCCACTCATGAAAGCAGTAACGAAGCTGAAATTGGCCAGACGCTATGGCTAACGACGGAAGTCGCACGTCAATTTATTTCTATCCTGGAAGCAGGTATTGCGAAGATAGAATCAGGTGAATACCAGGTAAACGAGTACCGCAGGCATTAATAATAATGCCGCGATCGATATACGCCAACTCAACAGGCACCTGCGGGTGCCTGATTTATTTTCGGGCTTGTATATGTGCAGGTTGTTAATTACCCTGCTAATAAAGCAAAAAACCGGAACAGACCATGCAATACGACCTCATCATTATCGGCAGCGGCTCCACTGGCGCCGCTGCCGGCTATTATGCCCGCCGGGCTGGACTTAACGTGTTGATGACCGACACGCATACCCCTCCGCATCAGGAAGGCAGCCATCACGGTAATACGCGCCTTATCCGCCACGCCTACGGTGAAGGAGAGAGATATGTCCCGCTGGTGCTGCGTGCGCAGGCGCTGTGGGATGAGCTTGCTACTCTCAGCGGCGAGGCCATCTTCGAACGCACCGGGGTGATTAACCTCGGCCCGGCAAACTCGGCGTTTCTCAGCAACGTTGCCAACAGCGCCCGGGAGTTTCAGCTGAACGTCGAAGAGATGGATGCTCCGGCTATCATGGCCCGCTGGCCTGAGATTCGCGTCCCGGAAGATTACCGGGGAATATTCGAACCGGCATCCGGGGTGTTACGTAGCGAGCTGGCCATCGAAACCTGGATACGTCTTGCACGTGAGGCGGGCTGCGCTCAGCTGTTTAATTGCCCGGTTACCGCCATACATCATCACCCGGATGGCGTGACCATCGACACCGCCGACGGCAGCTACAGCGGCAAGAAACTGCTGGTCAGCGCCGGGACGTGGGTCACGTGTCTGCTGCCCGGCCTGCCGATCCAGCCGGTGCGCAAAATCTTTGCCTGGTTCCAGGCTGATGGCCGCTACAGCAGCAAAAACAACTTCCCGGCATTTACCGGTGAGCTGCCCAACGGCGATCAGTTCTATGGTTTTCCGGCGCAAGACAATGAGCTGAAGATCGGCAAGCACAACGGCGGGCAGCTTATCTCCACGCCAGAAGAACGTACGCCATTTGGCGCGGTGGTCACCGACGGCTCTGAGTCGTTCAGCTTCCTGCGTAACGTGCTGCCCGGTATCGGCGGCTGTCTGCATGGCGCCTCCTGTACCTACGATAATACGGCGGATGAAGACTTTATTATCGACACCCTCCCCGGCCATCCTGAGACGCTGCTGATTAGCGGATTAAGCGGCCATGGTTTCAAATTCGCCCCGGTACTGGGGGAGATTGCCACGCAGTTTGCCCTGGGGGAGACGCCAGCCTTCGACCTGAGCCCCTTCTCGCTGGCACGCTTTCAGCGATAACCTGCCGCCGTGCGCGGTGTTGATTCGGGCAATAAAAAACGGCCTCAAAAGAGGCCGTTCATCACAGAGAGAGTTTATGCGTCGCCTGTATGATTTACTGGTCAACAACGTCCGCGAGCACTTTATGATTTATCTCGCGCTGTGGCTGCTGCTGGCGATCGTTGATCTTATCTGGTTATGGTTTTTCTGAGGTTTCAGGATCCGGGATCCCCAGCTTCGTGTTCAGACGGCCGCGAGATTTGTTGAAGATCTTATTGCCATTTTCCCGCCCGGCGCGCAGCTGACGCTGCTCCTCTTCCGGCAGCTTATGCTCTTCCATGCACGCCTCGCTACAGCAGCCGGCAAACTTCCCGGCGCAGCTCGGGCACTGGATAAACAGCAGATGGCAGCCGTCATTCAGGCAATTAGTATGGCTATCGCACGGCGCGCCGCACTGATGGCAGTGGGCAATCACGTCATCGGAGATGCGCTCGCCCATCCGCTCGTCAAAGACAAAGTTCTTACCGATAAAGCGTACCGGCAGCCCCTGTTCACGCGCGCGGCGGGCATACTCAATAATCCCGCCCTCAATGTGCCAGACTTTACTGAAGCCGTTGTGCTTCATCCAGGCACTGGCTTTTTCACAACGAATACCGCCGGTGCAGTACATAACGATTTTTTTATCTTTATGTTCCTGCATCATCTCGACCGCTTTCGGCAGCTGATCGCGGAATGTGTCCGCCGGAATTTCAAGCGCCTGTTCAAAATGGCCCACTTCGTACTCGTAGTGGTTGCGCATATCGATAAACACCGCCTCAGGATCGTCCAGCATCGCATTCACTTCCGCCGCTTTCAGGTAATCGCCAACGTCTGAGGCATCAAACGTCGGATCATCGATCCCATCCGCCACGATACGATCGCGGACTTTCAGACGCAGCACCCAGAAGGATTTTCCGTCGTCGTCCAGCGCGATGTTCAGACGCAGACCATCCAGCGCCGGGTCAAAGGCGTAGAGAAACTCACGTAACGCGTCGACCTGACTCTCCGGCACGCTGATTTGCGCATTGATTCCTTCGTGGGCCAGATAGATACGCCCAAAGACGTTTAATCTGGTGAGGGCAATCCACAATGCATCGCGCGTGGCTTTTGGATCCACAATGGTGAAATATTTATAAAACGAGATCGTTGTACGCGGTTCGCTCTCAGCTAACATCTGCGCTTTTAACGTCTCATTTGAAATGCGGTTATGTAACACTGGCATGGTGTACCTGCTCGACATAGGAAATGAGGTAAATAAACGGCCGGCATCATATAGCAAACGACGTTAATTTACATCCCCACATTTTGCGCTACATTCATTTCACTCCTGTTGGTTCGCATTTAACAATAAATGCCACCTGGGACAGCCGTTTTGGCTGAAGCATGAAAAAATGCGATAATAGAATGAGTTGCTTATTTAAACAGGTATGAGATGACCCATTTACCTAAATTTTCCGCGGCGCTGCTGCATCCGCGTTACTGGCTGCTTTGGCTAGGTATTGGCCTGCTGTGGCTGGTTGTTCAGCTTCCCTATCCACTGATTTACCGGCTTGGCAATGCGATTGGCCGCCTGGCAATGCGCTTCATGAAACGTCGCGCCAGAATCGCTTACCGTAACCTGGAGCTGTGCTTCCCGGACAAAAGCGAAGAAGAGCGTCATCAAATGGTGGTGCAAAACTTCGAATCGGTGGGGATGGGTTTAATGGAGACCGGGATGGCCTGGTTCTGGCCGACCCGGCGTATTGCGCGCTGGACCGACTCCATCGGCGTCGAGCATATCCGGGAAGTGCAGGCGCAACATCGCGGCATTCTGCTGATCGGCATCCACTTCCTGACGCTGGAAATGGGGGCGCGGATGTTTGGCATCAACGAACCCGGCATCGGCGTCTACCGCCCGAACGACAATCCGGTGATTGACTGGCTGCAAACCTGGGGTCGGCTGCGTTCGAATAAAGACATGATCGACCGTAAGGACCTGAAAGGGATGATCCGCGCGCTGAAAAAAGGCGAAGTGATCTGGTATGCGCCGGACCACGACTACGGCCCGACCGCCAGCGTATTCGTGCCGCTCTTTGCCGTCGACCAGGCGGCAACGACGTCGGGGACCTGGATGCTGGCGAAGATGTCGAAAGCGTGCATTGTTCCGTTCGTGCCGCGGCGTAAACCCGACGGGAAAGGCTATGAGCTGATTATTCTGCCGCCGGAATGCGATCCGCCGCTTGATGATGCGGAGACGACCGCCGCCTGGATGAACCGTATCGTCGAGAAATGCATCCTGATGGCGCCGGAGCAATATATGTGGCTGCACCGCCGCTTCAAGACCCGCCCGCCCGGCGTACCTTCGCGCTATTAACTGTGCTTCCTCCGGCGGCCCGATGCTGACCGGAGGTACCTTCCGCTTTAGCTTTAAACGCTCTTCGCCATTGCGATAATCGTTACGCAGGCGCATAATTAGCAGGCTCATCTTTTGTTTTTTTGTCCTGCATGGCAGGCCAATGGAAGCCTATGTCGTCTGCTGATAGTCCGATTAACTGGAAGCGAAATCTCACGGTCACCTGGCTCGGCTGTTTTTTGACCGGCGCCGCCTTTAGCCTGGTCATGCCCTTTCTCCCGCTGTACGTCGAGCTGCTTGGCGTGACGGGCCACAGCGCCCTGAATATGTGGTCCGGGCTGGTATTCAGCATTACCTTCTTGTTCTCCGCCGTGGCCTCTCCCTTCTGGGGCGGCCTGGCCGATCGCAAAGGGCGCAAAATTATGCTGCTGCGCTCCGCGCTGGGGATGGCCATTGTCATGATGTTGATGGGGCTGGCGCAAAATATCTGGCAGTTTCTGGTGCTACGGGCTTTGCTGGGGCTGTTGGGAGGTTTTATTCCCAATGCCAATGCCCTGATCGCCACCCAGATCCCCCGGCAGAAGAGCGGCTGGGCGCTGGGTACGCTTTCCACCGGAGCCGTCAGCGGCGCGCTGCTTGGCCCGCTGGCGGGCGGCTTTCTTGCCGACCATTGGGGGTTGCGCACCGTTTTCTTTCTCACCGCCAGCGTCCTGCTCGTCTGTTTTATCCTGACGCTGTTTTTCATCCGCGAGCAGTTCGTCCCGGTCGCCAGGAAAGAGATGCTTAATGCCAGAGATGTCTTTTCGTCCCTGAAAAGCCCAAAGCTGGTCCTGAGTCTGTTTGTCACTACGATGATTATTCAGGTCGCCACCGGCTCGATTGCCCCTATTCTGACGCTCTACGTACGAGACCTGGCCGGAGACGTCGGGAATATCGCCTTTATCAGCGGAATGATTGCCTCCGTTCCGGGCGTCGCGGCGCTGATCAGCGCTCCGCGCCTCGGTAAGCTCGGGGATCGTATCGGGCCGGAAAAAATCCTTATCGTCGCACTGACGGTCTCCGTACTGCTGCTGATACCGATGTCGTTCGTCCAGACCCCGTTGCAGCTGGCTATTTTGCGTTTTCTGCTGGGGGCCGCCGACGGCGCGCTGCTGGTGTACAACTCAACCAGTCAGGTTGCCGGGCGCATTTTTAGCTATAACCAGTCCTTTCGCGATATCGGCAACGTCACCGGCCCATTGATCGGCGCATCGGTGTCTGCCAGCTATGGCTTCCGGGCGGTGTTCTTTGTCACCGCGGCGGTCGTCCTGTTCAACGCGGTCTATTCCGCCCTCAGCTTGCGGCGCACTTCTACAGATGAATCCGCGCAGGACGCGGACCCGGGTGGCCGTTCAGTAAATTAAGCTCAACAGCACAGCCTTTCCTTGACGCAACGCTCAGCGCCTTCTATAGATTGAATCGTGTCCATTTTTCATTCTTCTTAGGGGGTTATCTATGCCAAAGGATGCGATTTTCTATGCCACGCTCGAAGAAGCTATCGATGCGGCCCGCGAAGAGTTCCTGGTCAATAATCCGGATAGCGACGAGGAGAGTGCCAACATTGAGCAACTGAATATCCAAAAATACGTTCTGCAGGATGGCGATATCGCCTGGCAGGCCGAATTTTTTGCCGACGAAGATGAAGAAGGCGAATGCCTGCCGATATTAAGCGGCGAAGCGGCACAGAGCGTTTTTGACGGCGACTATGACGAGATAGAGCTGCGTCAGGAGTGGCTGGAAGAGAATACGCTGCATGAGTGGGACGAAGGAGAATTTCAGCTGGAGCCCTCTCTGGATACCGAAGAGGGGCAGACTGCCGCCGATGAGTGGGATGAACGCTGATTAGTTGTACGGACCGTGGCTGGCATCAAGCGGCAGCAGCAACGTATCGAACACCAGCGAAAAAGGCAGATCGAGAATGGTGATGTAGCGCCATGATGAGTCGCGCACATCCCACTGCACGCCGGGGTAATACTGATTGCCATGCCCCTGCCCCGGCACCGTGCGGCTAATAATACTGCCGCAGCCGCTGAGCAGCAGCGCCATGGCGATAACCCATAAAATTCTCATCAGCGACCTCCCTTCTCAGATAAAAAAATACCGGCAATATTGCCGGTATTTTCCTTCACAGACGGCTTATTTCGTTTTCAACGCCAGCGGGTTAAGCGTCACCTGCTGATAGGCGTTCACCCACGAAGAGTATTTCTCCGGCGCGGCCCACACGCGGTAGTGCAAACGTGCCAAGGTGACCGGGTCGCTCAACAGCACCAGACGACGGTCGCGATTGAGTTTGTCGGGCGTCTCGTTCAGCGCTTGTTCAACGTGACGTTCGCGGGCGATATCCAGAATGTGGCCATGACGGTGACGTGCGGTTGCCATTGCCGTCGCCAGCGCGTTGAAGGACGGGTTAAACACGGCGTGCATAAAACCATTGTCCAGGGAACGCTGACGGTTCAGGGTCAGATACGCATCGGTATCCTTCAGTACCTGCGGCGGGGAGTACTCTTCCGGGATCAGGAACAGCTTCCAGCGTTTGGTACGCAGACCGACGGTGGCCCGACTGGAAATCACCGACACGAACGGCGACAGGATCAGCGAGACAACGATCGGCGCCAGCCAGAACAGGAAACGCAGATCCAGCCACGCCATACCGACCGCCCACACCAGACCCAGCAGCAGCTGCGAGCCATGGCGCATAAAGGCTTCACCCCACGGGGTGGAGTCATCATCACGCTGCGGAGAGTTCCACACCACTTCCCAACCGAGGAACGCGCTGACCACAAACACGGTGTGGAACAGCATACGCACCGGCGCCAGCAGTACCGAGAACAGCACTTCCAGCAGCAAAGAGAGCGTGACGCGAATAAAGCCGCCGTACTCTTTTGAGCCTTTGCACCACACCAGAATAATGCTCAGCAATTTCGGCAGGAACAGCAGTACCATCGTCGAGGCGAACAGCGCAATCGCCAGCTCAGGACGCCACTGCGGCCATACCGGGAACAGCTGCCGCGGCTGCAGGAAGTACTGCGGCTCAGTCAGCGCATGTACCACCTGTAGCGCGGTCGACAGGGCGAGGAACATGAACCATAGCGGCGCCGACAGGTAGGACATAACGCCGGTCAGGAACACCGCACGGTGTACCGGGTGCATACCTTTAACCAGGAACAGACGGAAGTTCATCAGGTTACCGTGGCACCAGCGGCGGTCACGCTTGAGTTCATCCAGCAAGTTCGGCGGCAATTCTTCATAAGAGCCCGGCAGATCGTAGGCAATCCACACGCCCCAACCGGCACGACGCATTAGCGCCGCTTCCACGAAGTCGTGCGACAGAATCGACCCGGCAAACGACCCTTCTCCCGGTAGCGGCGCCAGCGCACAATGTTCGATAAACGGCTTCACGCGGATAATGGCGTTGTGACCCCAGTAGTGCGATTCGCCAAGCTGCCAGAAGTGCAGACCGGCGGTGAACAGCGGACCGTAAACGCGGGTCGCAAACTGCTGACAGCGGGCATACAGAGTGTCCATGCCCGAAGCGCGCGGCGACGACTGGATGATCCCGGCATTCGGGTTCGCTTCCATCAGACGCACCAGCCCGGTCAGACATTCGCCGGTCATCACCGAGTCAGCATCCAGCACCACCATGTAGCTGTACTGGCTGCCCCAGCGACGGCAGAAGTCATCGATGTTACCGCTTTTACGCTTCACACGACGGCGACGACGACGGTAGAAAATCTGTCCCTCGCCCTGCACTTCCGCAATCAGCTCCATCCACGCTTTCTGCTCGGCGACGCAAATATCCGGATTGTAGCTGTCACTCAGGATATACACGTCGAAGTGCTGCTGTTGCCCTGTCGCCTTCACCGACTCCCAGGTGGCACGCAGGCCGGCGAATACGCGATCGACGTCTTCGTTGCAGATAGGCATAATCAGCGCCGTAAGGTGTTCCGGGTTCAGCGGTTCGTTGCCGATGGTCGAGGCGGAGATACTGTACTTATCGCGCCCCATCAGCAGCTGCAGGAAGCCCATCAGCGCGGTCCAGAAACCGGCGGAAACCCAACAGAACAGAATCGCGAACAGGATCAGGATCCCGGTTTGCAGCACGTATGGCAGCAGCTGCATGAAGGAAATCCACAGATTCTGCCCGACCATGTCAGCCGGATTGATGAGCGCCCACCCCTGATACGGCAGGATGGTTTTCATATACCAGGTTGCGACAACGGTCTGCGCCAGCGTCAGCAGCAGCAGGATGTAACGACGGATAGTCCCGACGGTACGCCACTTCTGCTCGCTCTCCTGCTCTTCCTTGGTCAGGCGAGAGAGATAGCGCGGGGTCACGTCACGTCCGCGTAACCGATCCCAGAAACGCCCAACCGGGTTGGTGCGCCACGGGTCCGGGAACATTGAGGAGCGTTTTGCTTTCGGCATTGCGTTGAGCTGAGTACGCCCTTCATCATCTTTTATCAGCTGGTGACCGGCCAGAGAGTCTGGCCAGCTGTGTTCCAGTCGTGATTTCACGGAACCCAGCGGGGAATCGTCTTCACGAACAAAAGTATGATGTTCAGCGTCCAGCGCTTCATGTACGGCCTGCAGGCTTGTATCAGGCAGCGCGGCTTTTTCAGCCTCAGACAGCGGCAACGCGTCAATGTACTTCGTTATCTTATTCATTGGCAGGCAGCTGATAGCTCCAGGTTTCACTCAGCGTCTGGTCAGCATTGACCAGCGCAGCGCGCATTTCCGTGGTTTTCTTCGGATCTTTCACCTTCACACGCAGAATCATACGCCAGCCCTTAATCACCGGGTTATAACGCACGGTATTCTCAACGATTTCTGCGTTATCGCCGATGCTCGCCTGCGCCGTGACCGGCGTATCTGACGGCAGTTTTTTCATATCTGCGCCGACGAAGTCAACGATAAAGGCAATGGTGCCATCCGGCTGACGAATCAGGTTCGACTGCTTCACATCACCGGTAGAACGGCGGGTCTGCATCACATAGGCGTTATCCGGCGCGTGCAGTTTGTCTTCATCGCGGCTGAAGGTAATCGAGTATTTGAAGTTCATCTCTTTACCCGGCTCCGGCAGCTGATCCGGCGTCCAGTAAGTCACGATATTGTCGTTGGTTTCATCATTGGTCGGGATTTCAACCAGTTCGATTTTACCTTTACCCCAGTCACCCTTCGGCGTGATCCAGGCGCTCGGGCGCAGATCGTAACGATCGTCGAGGTCCTCAAAACGCGAGAACTGACGGCCACGCTGCAGCAGGCCAAAGCCCTGCGGGTTTTCCATCGCATAGCTGCTGACAGCCAGATGCTTCGGATTGTTCAGCGGACGCCAGATCCACTCGCCGTTACCGGCAAGAATCGACAGGCCGTTAGAATCGTGCAGCGCCGGACGATAGTTGGTCGCCGGAGAAGGTTGATTCGGCCCGAACAAGAACATGCTGGTCAACGGCGCAACGCCCAGCTTGCCGACTTTGTCACGCAGATACACTTTGGACTGCACGTCAACGACGGTATCGCGGCCCGGCATAATCACAAAACGGTAGGCGCCGGTCGCACGTGGGGAATCAAGCAGGGCATAAATCGTCAGACGCTTATCCGTAGCTTTCGGATGCTCAATCCAGAACTCACGAAAACGCGGGAATTCTTCGCCGGAAGGCAGCGCGGTATCGATAGCCAGGCCGCGCGCGGAAAGCCCGTATACCTGGCCCTGTCCCAGAACACGGAAGTAGCTGGCGCCGAGCATGCTGACGATTTCGTCGTTCTTATCTTTGCTGTTGATCGGGTACAGTACTTTGAAGCCGGCGAAGCCCAGGTCTTTCACCGTATCTTTATCATGCTGGACGCTGCCAAAATTAAAGTAATCCGGATTATATTTAATCTTACGCACGCTGTTTGCCGTCACTTCGTTAATGGTGACCGGCGTGTCGAAGTACATACCCTGATGATAAAATTCAAGTTTGAATGGGGTTTTCTGATTGTTCCAGTAAGCCTTATCGTGATTAAACTGGATTTGCTGGTAGTCCGCGTATTTCATGTCGCGGAAAGCGGAGGGCAGGTTGCTCTTCGGCGCTTCATAGCCTTTTCCGGCTAACGCTTTGGCCTCTTTTGCAACGTCATCAATGCTAAACGCCCATGCAGATGAAGTACACAGGGACAACATTACGGCTGCGCTTAACCAGCGCATTTTCATCATCTGTGGTTTAAGTTTCATATAAGTAAGCACTTCCCCCTTTGTGTGCTTAAATCGATCCGATCTATTTTAATGGTAATTCAGGCAATCCGACAACATAATCCCTGCTTTGTTCACCTTAGCGGCGCAGGTAACAGGCAGTTAACTGCCGCATTGGTACTTTACGTACTTATCCTGGAGACAGGGTTCCAGAGTTGATGTAGGGTTGCAGAGAATTTAAACGTTATCACGTTGAGTGATAAGACGAATTGTCCGAGAATGTAGTGATATTGTATGAATAATACGCCGGTACAACGTGAATATTTCTTCGATAGCATCCGCGCATGGCTGATGTTACTGGGGATCCCTTTTCATATATCACTGATCTATTCCAGCCACAGCTGGCATGTGAATAGTATCGAGCCCTCCTGGTGGCTGACGCTGTTTAACGATTTTATCCATGCGTTTCGCATGCAGGTCTTCTTTGTGATTTCTGGCTACTTTTCCTACATGCTTTATTTGCGTTATCCGCTGAAGAAGTGGTGGAAAGTGCGCGTTGAGCGTGTCGCCATTCCTATGCTGACCGCCATTCCCCTGCTGACGCTGCCACAGTTCCTCATGCTGCAATACGTTAACGGCAAGGCCGAAAACTGGCGCGCCCTCTCGGGTTACGACAAATTCAATACTCTGGCGTGGGAACTGGTCTCTCACCTGTGGTTTTTACTGGTGCTGGTGGTCCTGACGTCTCTGGGCGTCGTGCTGTTTCGGTGGCTGACCGGCCGCCGTTCAGGCAATGAGTCAACCTTTGGTGACACTGTCACATTAGGTCAGCTATCGATGGTTTTCCTGGCGCTTGGCGTGCTTTACGCGGTGATCCGCCGCTCGCTGTTCGTCCTGTATGCTCCCTTGCTCAGCAACGGTCTGTTCAATTTCATCGTGATGCAGACGCTGTTTTACCTGCCCTTCTTTATTCTCGGCGCCCAGGTATTTATCAATCCGCGCTTGAAAACGCTGTTCACTACGCCGTCGCCATGGTGCTTCGTCGGCGCTCTGCTGGGCTTTATCGCCTATCGCCTGAATCAGCAATATGGTTCCGGCGACGGCTGGATGTATGAAACCGAGTCGGTTATTACCATGGTACTGGGTCTGTGGATGGTGAACGTGGTCTTTTCTCTTGGCCACCGTCTGCTGAACTTCCAGTCGGCGCGGGTGACCTATTTTGTTAATGCTTCGCTGTTCATTTATCTGGTGCACCACCCGCTGACTCTGCTTTACGGCGCCTGGCTGGCGCCGGCGATCAAATCCAATATGCTAGGGTTTATGGCGGGCTTAGTCTTCGTGATCGGTATTGCGCTGATGCTATATGAAATTCATCTGCGTATTCCCCTGCTACGTTTTCTGTTTTCGGGGAAATTTCAGCCAAGAGCGGCTACGGCTCAGGTTTCCGCAGGCTGATAGCCTGCGGATATCAGGCGGTGGTGGGTCGGGACGGCGCTCCTTTACTCACCTCGCGGCGGCTCAAGCAAGCGACGATAAATATCCGCGGTTTCCTCATCAAAACAGACAAAGCAGACGCGTTCCAAAGGATTGAAACGCGTCAGAAAGGCGCTGACCGTCTGCACGGCAATTTCCGCCGCCGCCTGCTTAGGATATCCATATACGCCGGTACTGATGGCCGGGAAGGCAATCGATCGATAGCTGTTCGCCGATGCCAGCTGCAGGCTGTTTCGATACGCGTCAGCAAGCAGCTCAGCCTCCTGATGCCCGCCGCCGTGCCAGACCGGCCCGACGGCATGGATAACCGCGCTGGCCGGCAGCTGACCCGCGGTCGTAATCACCGCATGCCCCGGGGGGCATTCCCCTTGTTGTTGCCGGACGACCTGACAAGCGGCAAGGAGCTCCGGCCCGGCTGCACGATGGATTGCGCCGTCCACGCCCCCGCCGCCAAGCAGCGAGGGATTGGCGGCATTGACGATAACATCGACGTCAAGCGTAGTGATGTCGCCGAGAATAACCTCAGGTTTAACAGTCATTTCGCCTCCTGTCGGCAAACGTCTTTACATAAAGCACAGTGGGTAATATGGCACGATAGCCCGCCCGACGAAAGTCCGGTAAGCGTATGGCTGGCTATCATCCGTCCGCAGGATAGCAAGGCTATGTTGCGGGTTAACATCCCTTCAGGCGGCGATTGGCGGGCGGAGTCTCCCCCCGAGAGCCGGAGCAATGGGCCGGGAGTCGGAACAGCCAGAAAAAAACAGGACCGGAGGTCCTGTTTAGTTTGCGGGTGAAATCAGCTCATGCCTGGTCGGGCGTTTCGTTCACTAATGCGGATTTGTTTTTCCGCGCACGGGCGGCCAGCCATAGCCCGCAATTTTTCATTGCGTAACCAAACACCAGCCCTAGCGCCAACGAAGGTACCACCAGCCGCCAGTTGCCGTCGCCGGCAAACGTAGCGCAGGCGCCAATAAAAGTACCGGGGACAAAGGAGAGCAGCAGCTGGCGAGCCTGAATACACATCAGGAAGGCCACGCCCCCGGTCATCATATAGCCCAGAATTTCCAGATGCGGCGCCAGCGCGCTGCCATAAATAATGACCAGCGCCCACACCACACCGCTCATCACCGTACAGGTTGAGATCAGCAACCCTTTTAACCCGCCCTGCGGGCAAGCGAAATAGGCCGTACAGCCCAGAAAGCCCGCCCAGCTCAGCAGGCCAAGCGCGACCGCCGCCCAGCCCCAGATTCCGGAGAGAATGCCTGTCGTTATTGCGATTGCGAGGAGTATGTTCATGACGCGTATCATAGCAGATACGCGCCCATCAAATGAGATCTGAAGCACGTTACATGCAAGTTAAAGATTACACTTGCAATATAAATGTGATGTAAATCACATTTATTCTTCCATCTCTTCCTGCAGTTCATCCCACATAGCGGAGAGCGCTTCACGCGTGAGGGGCGCCATCGTCCGCCAGAAAGGTGTCCCGGCATGCGCCTCGACTTTGCCGAGGAAAACCCCGCACCACGGCAGAATATAGTCAGCAAACAGCGTTTCCAGCGTTTCGCTTTCATCTTCCGTCGCATGATCTTCAAGCCAGGAGGCGGCCAGCAGCAGCGAACCAATGTGGTCGGCCTGACCTTCTCCGGTCGGGATCCCGTGCTCGCTGAGGAAACCGCGAACTTCAGCTTCGCTTGCCCCCTCTACCCACGCGCTACGATACGGAGGAACGCTGCACTCTTCACCAACAAACAGCGCATTGTAATCGGCGGCCAGCGGTTGCACGTCGCAGCTTTTTTGCAGACGTTCCAGCAACTCATCCTGCTCCAGCGGCCAGTTCGCCGCCAGCTTCCCTTCACGAATCAAGGTAAACAGCGGCACCAGCAGCGGATCCTGCGGCTGACGGTAGTACAAAGAGCCCAGCACGCGGCAGAGGATTGAAAACTCGTTCATTCAATTTTTCCAGTTTTTATATTAAAGATCGGCAAATTCAGGGATCGCCGGCATCCCACGGGACTCAAGGAAATTCAACAGCCGACGCGGGGACACGTTCAGGATCCGCTCTTCGGGGAAGTTCACATCATCGAGGATCTTACGACACTCTTTGAACTCGCCGAGCGTAAATGCGGTATGCGAATCCGATCCCAGCGCCACCCAACCTCCAGCATCACGTACGGCGGCGGCAATCGCCCGGCAGTTATCTTCACTGCCCACCCGCGACGAGACGAAGGATGAGTTGTTGATCTCCAGCGCCACCTGGTATTTTGCCGCCGCGGCGGCTATCGCCGGAATATCGACGGGATATTTCGGGTTGCCTGGATGGCTAATAATATGTACTGCGCCGCTCGCCATCGTGGCGATCATCGCTTCAGTATGGGTGGCTTTGTCCTGCGGCGGGAAAACCGGCTCATGGAAGCCCGCAATGAACAGGTCCAGTGAGGTCAGCATCGGCCCGGAGCAGTCAATTTCGCCGCGGGTATTTTTTATGTTGGCTTCAATACCCCGTAAAATGCCGACGCCGTCGACTATCCGCGGCCAGATGCGCATATTGACGAAATGCCAGTAGTGCGGGGCATCGGCCATATCCGGACCATGGTCGGTGATGGCGAAAAGTTTGATCCCCCTGCGCTTTGCTTCAGCAATATAATCGTGCAGGGTACTGTAGGCGTGGGTACTGGCGACGGTATGCATGTGCAGGTCAACAGGATACATCACAATCTCCTTCTCTGTTTGTGGCAAGAATAGCAGGAATCAGGACGCATGATCAGCAAAACCCCGCCGCAGCGGGGTTTTCTCTTAGTATCCGCGCTGGCGGTCGACCTGCCCGTTCACCGCCTCCCCGCGCTCCAGCCGGCCGATAGTGCTGGCAATATAGGTTATCGCTTCCAGCGGACGCGTAACTGCGGCGACATGCGGCGTCATGGCCACCCGGGGATGCGCCCACAGCGGGCTTTCCGCCGGTAATGGCTCGCGGCTAAAGACATCCAGCATCGCGCCTTTAAGCTTACCGCTATTCAGTGCCGCCAGCAGATCCGCTTCGACCACGTGAACGCCGCGTGCCAGATTGAGAACATAGCTGTTATCCGGAAGCTGCGCCAACAGCTGCTGGTTAATAATGCCGACGGTTTCCACCGTGTTCGGCAGCAGGTTGATAAGCACCCGCGTAGCGCCGAGAAATTCGCCCAGCTCCTCCTGACCGGCGAAGCTTTGCACCTGAGGCCAGGATTTGCGACTGCGGCTCCAGCTACGCAGTGGAAATCCCCATACCTGCAGCGCTTCCGCCACTTTCGAACCGAGTATGCCCGCGCCCATGATCCCGATGGTGAACTCTTCGCGATGATAGTCCTCCAGCGGCTGCCAGCGGGCCTGCTGTTTTAAGGCCTGGTAATCGTCGAAACGTCGGAACCAGTGCAGCACCTGGCTCACCGCATACTCCTGCATCTGCTGACCCATTCCGGTGTCTTCGAGGCGAAAGAGTGGAATCGACAGCGGCAGCATTTCCGGATGTTCGCGGAGTTTACTCAGAATAGAGTCAACGCCAGCGCCGAGGGCAAAAACGGCTTTTAAGTCCCGTCCCTGCAGCATTTCCACCGGCGGATGCCAGACCAGCGCGTAATCCGCATGCTGGGTATCGCCGGATTTCCATTCGCGCACGCGCGCGCCCGGCAGCTGTTTTTCCAGCCCGGCAATCCAGTGAGCGGTATCAAATGTCGGGTGATAAAAGATAATGTCCATCATGACTCCTGATTGCGGGCGCGGATTGCAGGTTGATCCTGGCGCCGTATTTTACTTATTGTTTTCTATTGGATTGCCAGCATAGCAAATTTCATTTTTCTATCGAATAAAAACAGGCTGGCGACAAAAAAATCGATTGTCGCGCATTTAAAACGCAAGTTGCGCGAAGTTTGGCTAAACACGCGTTTTTTTGCAAAAGTTGATTGACGAGAGATACGTATTTCCCTAAATTAGCGCCCGTTCCCGACAACAACGGGAGCGACAATATGGTGAGGTGTCCGAGTGGCTGAAGGAGCACGCCTGGAAAGTGTGTATACGGCAACGTATCGGGGGTTCGAATCCCCCCCTCACCGCCATATTTAAAGAAGAGCTCGTACGAAAGTACGAGCTTTTTTTCGCATATTGCATCCCGCCAGGGGGGATGAGAACCCCCGACCGGGGGTCGACAACGGGCGCAGCCAGTTGGACAGGCCGCAAACGCAGTGAGCGGACTGCCCCGCAGGGGCGAGCGAAGCGAGTCAATCCCCCCCTCACCGCCATATTTAAAGAAGAGCTCGTACGAAAGTACGAGCTTTTTTTTCGCATATTGCATCCCGCCAGGGGGGATGAGAACCCCCGACCGGGGGTCGACAACTGGCGCAGCCAGTTGGACAGACCGCAAACGCAGTGAGCGGGCTGCCCCGCAGGGGCGAGCGAAGCGAGTCAATCCCCCCCTCACCGCCATCTTTAAAGAAGAGCTCGTACGAAAGTACGAGCTTTTTTTTCGCATATTGCATCCCGCCAGGGGGGATGAGAATCCCCGACCGGGGGTCGACAACGGGCGTAGCCAGTTGGACAGACCGCAAACGCAGTGAGCGGGCTGCCCCGCCTCAAAAACGCTCAAAGCGATAGGGATGCGGGTCAATAATCGGCTCACCGCCGCACACCAGATCCGCCGCCAGCTGTCCGGCAGCCGGTGAAGTGCCAAAGCCGTGGCCGGAAAAGCCCGTCGCCAAAGTCAGACCGGGCATTTTTGCCAGCGGACCAATCACCGGGTTAGAGTCCGGCGTGACATCGATGGTGCCCGCCCAGGCCTCAGCGATTTCCGCACCGGCAAATACCGGCCAGGCCGCTTTCAGGTTGTTTAGCGCCTCCTGATTCAGCGCCGGATTGGCCGATGGATCAAGGGTGCGCACCCGCTCAAACGGCGATTTGTCGCCAGCCCCCCAGCGACGGGCCAACGCCAGATCGCTGAAAAACGGCCTCCCCAGCTTGATACGTAAAAAATCGCGCTGTGTACGCAACTGGGGCAGATAGCGCATCCCCAGTAACAGGTGGTCCAGCGTCAGCGAGGCATCTAGCGCCCCACGCTGGGTCACGATATAGCCGCCGTCGATATGTCGCCGGAACGAGAAGTCCGGCGCCCCCACCGCAATCTCCGTCGGCCCGGCCAACGGTTTCGTGCGCAACACCGAACAGATCAGCGGCAGAGTTGGCAGCGCTATCCCGAGGTTACCGAGAAAGCGCCGCGACCATATCCCCCCGGCCAGCAGCACCTGTTCACAGCGGATCTCGCCGCGTTCGGTGATCACGCCGCTGACCCGGCCCGCCGCGGTACTCAACGTGCGCACCGCACAGTTCTCCACGATAACGGCCCCCCGTTCCATCGCCGCGTGGGCTATTGCGCTTGAGGCCAGCGTCGGTTCCGCCCGGCCGTCCGAAGGGGTAAAAATCCCCCCGGCCCACTTCTCGCTGCCGCCTGGCACGTGGCGGGCTATTTCCTCGCGACTTAACAGACGCGAATCAAGTTGCAGATGACGAACGGATTGCAGCCAACCCTCGTACATCGCCATCTGCGCCTCGCTGCGAGCGTTAAACATGATCCCCGCCTGGCGGTAGCCGACATCCCTGCCGGTGCGCGCGGCCATTCCCGCCCACAGCCGGTCCGATGCCAGCGCCAGCGGGATATCTTCCGCCAGGCGGCTGGTTTTACGCACCCAGCCCAGATTGCGCGATGACTGCTCCCCGGCGATGCGCCCCTTTTCCAGCACCACCACGGGGATCTGCCGTTCAGAGAGCGTTAGCGCCGCCGTCAGACCAACAATGCCCCCGCCAATAATCACCACCGTGGTGGCGGAGGGAAATGCACCGGATGTCGTAACCGGAGTGATTGTCGGGGCCATAGTCTGTACCTTTATAGAGTGAATAACAAAATCAAAGCGCGAGGTTAATGGTCTGTACGCTGGCTGTTGACGCCCCGCGATAGGCGGTGACCTCCAGCTCAACTTTATATACCGTGGAACCGAGCGGCGGGCAGGTCACGGTAGCGGCCGGGTCAATACCGCGAAACTTCTCGCCCACAATGGTCATCACCGCCGGCACATCGGCCGGATCCTGAATAAACACCCGAGAACTCACTACATCGGCCAGCGTGGCATCTACCGCCGCCAGCGCTTGTTCGATATTGGCAAACACCTGGAGGGTCTGTTCGGCAATGTCGGTCGGGATCACTTTGGTCTGCGGATGACGCCCGGCGGTGTTGGAAACGAAAATCCAGTTATCTACTGCCACAATGCGCGAGTAGCTGCCCTTCTCTTCATAAATCGAACCGGTTTTAACTTTAGTAATGTTGCTCATAGCGCTCTCTGTTCTGATGAAATCGTTAACGTATCTTCGCGTTCAGCCTGGCATCAGCTGAGTTCCGGGGTGTCCCAGAGGTTCAGCTTCACACCGATCCCCTGCGCCAGCGCATTGCGGTAAACCACCGTGCCCCACGCCACATCCTCAACCGGCATGCCGCCGACCGACATAATGATGATCTCTTCCTCGTTCTGGCGGCCCGGCGCATCGCCGGCGACGATTTTGCCAATATCTTCCAGTTGGTCCGCGCTCAGTTGTCCGGCGGCCAGCATGTCCATAAAGCGCACGCCGATCAGCGGTATGTGATTGTGGGCGGGCTTGGGCACTTCGGTGTACCAGGCCTCATACAGGCCGGTGTTATCGAGCACCTTGCGCACATCAGGCTGCTCCATCCCTTCATCAATAGTGCACAGCGTCGGCATGGCGAGGAAGGCGCCGGGCTTGACCCACTCACGCTTAACCAGCGGATAAGTCGCCGGATCGCCCACCTCGCCGGAACTGCAGTAGGTAACGATATCGGCACCGCGCACCACCTCTTCGAGGGTGTCGACAATCTCAATCGTGGTGACCTGCGGGTAGGTCGCGGTCAGCCAGGTAATAAAGCCATCGAGGCTTGCCTGCCCGCGTCCCTTGATCTTGATAGTGTCAATCAGCGGGCAGACGGCAATAAACGCCGCCACCACGGTTTTGCCCATCACCCCCGGCCCCATCAGGCCAATCACCCGCGAGTCTTTACGCGCCAGATGGCGTGCGCCCACCCCCGGAATCGCGCCGGTGCGGTAGGCCGAAAGCAGGTTGGCGGACATGTGCGCCAGCGGCGCGCCAGTGTCGACGTCATTGAGGGTAAACATCAGGATCGAACGCGGCAGGCCCTTCTGGCGGTTGGCGATATTCGAGCCATACCACTTCACCCCGGCGGTGCCGAAACTGCCGCCCAGGTAGGCGGGCATCGCCATCAGGCGACGGTCGGCAGTCGGTTTTGGCATGGTCGGGAACGGCGAATGTTCCGGGAAGGTCACCATCGCGCCATGGGAGTCATTATTGGCGCCCGCCATTCGGTAATCCCCCCGATACAGCAGGCCGAACATCTCTTCCATCGTGTCCACGCAAGCGGGCATATCGGTCACCCCGGCCCTGATCATGTCCTGCTCGGAGAGGTAGATGAAGTCAATCTTTGTCTGGTTAGTCATTGCGGTCAGCCTTTGCGGTTGAGTGAATGACTCTATCAATACCTTTCCCCGTGGAGGCTGTATTGAATATTTGCGACATGGGAAATTCAGCATGGCATCCGGATTGCATTAGCCAAGCGTTATCTTCATGACTACGAGGACAGCCTGTGTCACACGCTCTTATTTCTGGCTATGCCGATGCTATCTATCCTGAACAACCCTGGTTTGTCCTGAGCGCAGCGCAGCACTACTCGATCATGGCTTCCGCCAATCCGGCGATATCGCATTTCTACACTTTTGATGTGTCGTCGGCGGCGGATGTCACCATGGCTATCCCGGACGGCTGCGTGGATATTGTTTTCGACTGTGATACCGCGCGGCCAACGGCGCGAGTGTGCGGCACGCCGCTGGAGGCGCACAGCGTAGAGCTGATCAACGGCCATCGTTACTTCGGCGTACGCTTTGCGCCGGGCATCATGCCCGACTTTCTGGACCTGATGGCGGAGGAGCTGACCAACCGCGAATACGACTTCACTGAAGTAGTGCCGGGGGCGCGGCGCGCCTGTGAGCAAATCCTGCGCAGCGCGCAGTTCTCCCAGCAGGTCACGCTGTTCGATCGTTACTTTACCCCGCGTCTGGCGCGCCGCACGTCGAGTGTGACCACCTGCATTATTCACACCATTCAACAGCTGAAAGGCAATATCCGCATTGAACAGCTGGAGACGCTGACCGGCTATACATGCCGCACCATTCAACGCCAGTTCCGCCAGGATACCGGCATGTCGCCAAAGATATTCGGCCGTATTATGCGCTGCCAGACAGCGCTGAATACCCTGTATAAACCGGGCAGGCATTCATTTACCGCTCTGGCGCTGGATCTGGGCTTCAGCGATCAGTCGCACTTCCTGCGGGAATTTAAGAAACTGGTCAGCGCCACCCCGCTGGAATTTCAGCGTCGGGCCCTCGGCGAGGCGTGGGATGAACGGCTACGCTACCATTGAGGATCAGCATGGATGTTAAAATTAGGTAAGCACCATGTTGAATGCAAGTAGCACTAAAATAGTGCATCTGTTGCACTTTGGGGTTGTCCGATTTTTTCTATCTCTGCCGCCAGCGTTGGTCAATGATGCCCGATAGTTACCTGACCACTCAGCAGGAAAAAGATTTGCTGAGTCTGGCTTCACTATCCAATAAGGGCGCTGGCGATGAGCAACTCTACCGGTTTACGAAAAAATACGTTGGGACTCACCTCCCTGGTCTTCTTTGTGGTCGCCGCAGCGTCCCCCCTTACCGGGGTGGTGGGCGGGCTGCCGGTGGCCATTTTTACCGGCAATGGCGGCGGCATTCCGGTTATCTATATTGTCGCCTGTCTGATCCTGATGCTCTTCTCGGTGGGCTACCTCACCATGAGCCGCTATGTCACCGATGCCGGAGCCTTCTATACGTATATCTCAAAAGGGCTGGGTAACAACGCGGGCGCGGCCGCATCGGTACTGGCGCTGGTCGCCTACGTCTCAATACAGACGGCAATAATGGCCATGCTGGGTTTCTTCAGCGAACAGTTTCTACAACAGCACCTGGCGCTCAATATTCCGTGGTGGGTACTGAGCATGCTGTTTACCCTGACCGCCTGGATGTTGGGCATCAAACGCGTAGAGATCGGCGGCAAGCTGCTGGGCGTGCTGATGCTGGCAGAGGTCGGCATCGTCCTGCTGACCGACGTGATGATCCTGCTGAAAAAGAGCGGCCCGCTCACCTTCAGCTCATTTGAACCGTCGGTGTTTATGCATGGCAATCTGGGTATTGCGCTGGTGTTCTCCGTGGCCGCCTTTATCGGTTTTGAATCCACCGCCATCTACGCCGAAGAGTGTCGCGATCCGCAAAAAACAATCCCCCGCGCCACCCTCTGCGCGCTGATAATCATCACCGCATTCTTCTGCTTTACCAGCTGGTCGTTCGTGCAGGTCTACGGCTTTGATCAGATAGCGGAAATCGCCAGTAAAGATCCCGGCAACTTTGTCTTCACCATCACACGTGAGTACGTAGGTCAATGGGCGGTAGATACCATGTCGGTGCTGCTGATCACCAGCCTGTTTGCCGCCACGCTGGCGTTTCACAATAATATCTCCCGCTATATCTACAGCATCAGCCGCGACGGGTTGATCTGGAAGGAGCTGTCGGCCACGCACCCCACCAACGGTACGCCGCACAAGGCCAGCCATCTGCACAGCGTGTTACTGTTGCTGCTGCTGGCGGGAATGGGCGGCAGCAATATGGATCCCATGGTGCATATCTTCGCCTTTGGCTCGGCCATTGCCACGCTGTCAATCCTGATGCTCCAGGTCGGGGTCTCTGCGGCGGTGGTGATGTTCTTCCGCCGTCTGCCCGGGCATAACAACAGCCGCTGGCGGGTGCTGTGGTCACCGCTGATGTCCATCGCCTGCATGCTGATGGCGATTATTCTGGTGATTAATAACCTGCAGCTGATAAGCGGCAGCGACTCGCCGCTGATACGCTTTATTCCCTGGTTTATTGCCTGCTGCGCTTGCGCAGGATATATCATGTCGGCGAAACGCAAGTCGGCGGTAAAAACCGCGTAGCGGGAAAATGTTAAACTGCGCCGCTCAATCTCCCCGAGCCTTATTGCCAAAGCCACCTTAACCGGTGGTTTTGTTATTTACGCGTGTCGGCAAATACCTCACGGGGAATATCTCAGACCAAAAGTGAAACCGCGCAGTCGGTGATGAAATTCCTGGTTTGATAAGCCCGACTAAAGCATGCAATAAATGCATGCGTAGCGGCTTGCCCGCCGCGAGACCGTCCAGCCTCACAAACCGTGCCGATCCCGGTGCAACAGGGTGCTAGGCGAGACGCCGAAGGCTTTACGGAAGGCATGGCTAAAATGGGAGAAGTCGGAGAAACCGAAATCCAGCGCCGCCTGGGAGACGCTATTCACCCTCCCGCGCTCGATGGCCTCGCGACTCGCCCGCAGCCTTTCCTGCCAGATCACGGCCATCGGCGTTTTTTTGTGCCGGGCGAAAGCGCGCGTCACGGTACGGACGGAGACGTAGTGCGCCCGTGCCAGACTCTCGATATTCAAATCAGGATCGACAAGTTGCCGGCGAATGTAATTCATCATGCGGGCGTACAGATCGCGCTCAGCGCTCACGTTATCCAGATCCTGCAACTCCAGACTCAGCACCAGCAGATCCAGCAGCGTCTGGGAGAAGCGGCCGGAAATATCCGGGTTGTCCAGACAGCCGGGCATTGCCGCCGCCTGACGCAGCATTTCGCGCAGCGGAATCACGCCGGGGCGGCGATCGTCGAGCGCCACCGCGGTGAGACTTTCCAGCCCAGGCAAACGACCGCTCAGCAGGTGCCGGGGGATCCGTACCAGATGGTTATCGCGCCCGCCAAGACTAAAACGGAAAGTCTGCGCCGCGTCGTAAAGCACCAGACTGTCTGCTGCCAGCGTCGCTTTGCGTCCGCCCTGCTCAAGCTGACCGTAGCCACCCTGCATATAGCCCAACCACAGATCGTCGTCGGGGCCCTGCCGCAGATAACGGGCCGTGCGATCCCAGCAGTGCAGCGGCGCGGACAGCGAACAGATATCCACCATGCCGACTCCGCGTACCGCAAGCCGGGCATCGAAATCGCCCCCTGCCAGAGGCGCGCTGGCGGCCGGAATACAGTGACGTAACACCACGTCGTTCCAGTACTCGAAGCGGCGCGACTCGGCAACGCCAACGGTCGAATAGTGGAGGCTGCCCGCAGACTGCATGCTCTTCATAGTGACTTACCTCGCGCCGGGGATCCCGTATCAACGACAGAAACGTTTTCGCAGGCAGCAACTATCGTGCCAACGGGCGAATACGCCCCTCCTTCCCCTCACGCAGAGAATCGATAAATTACTGAAAAATATCGCTGCAATCTATGACACCTCCCCCTTCTTCGCCGTCGCGTCGGGTGACGAATGGGGGCACGACGAGGTGAGATACCGCCCCCTCAGCGTGCGACGCCTGCACTATGGCGGACCATCATGCGCCGGGCGTTTTCAGCCCACGAGCGGTTGTCCCTGCCAGCCAAACGACTGACCTTCTCAAGCAAGTACGCGGCAAATTTCTCCCTAGTATCAGTAAGCGTAAGGTCTTCCGGCCGCACCGTGCTCCGGACATAACATGACATCAGACAAGAGGGGGGAACGTTATGACTTTCAGCAACGCTACGTTTCGCATCAGCCTGAGCGCCTGCGTACTCTGGCTGGTTACCGGCCCGGCTCATGCGGTCGATCTCAACTCGCAGGACCTCATTCCTGCTCCCGCCGGCACCGATGCCGCTCTGGGGTATTTCAGCTACGCCACCCGAGACAGCTTCACCCCCACCGGGGGCGGCGAACTTAAGCGAGATACCGGGCTCGACTCCTTCGTCAGCATCTTTCGTTACGTCCACTACATGGACATCGGCGGCTTTATGGTCGCGCCGCAGGTGCTGCTGCCCTACGGACGTCTCTACAACGGCTCACTGAACGGCGTCCGGCTTGATTCAGCCAGCGGCCTGGGCGACCCCATCTTTGCCGCTCCGGTCTGGCTGGTGAACAACCCCGACACTACCTTCGCCATTGTGCCTTACCTGTACGTCCCCGCCGGCGCCTACGACGCCGGACGCACGCTTAACGTCGGTGAAAACCGCTGGAAATTCGACCTGCAGCTTGGCGGCGTACAACAGCTCGGTAACGGTTTCGCCACCCAGCTGTCCACCGACGTGATGTGGTATGGCGTCAACGACGATGCCACGGGTATCGGCACCGGCCGTCTCAAACAAGACAACACTTATCAATTTCAGGGCTGGCTAAGCTGGACGCCACCCGCAGACAAGAGCTGGACCCTCGCCGTCGGTTATTCCCAATACTGGGGCGGCAAGCAGCGGCTCGACGACGCCGGGAACGGACAGGCGACGCGCGTCGATCAGGCGCGGCTGGAATTATCGAAATTCGTCACCCCCACGGTGCAGGTGCAGGGCCTGCTCCAGCGCGACCTCAACGTCGACGGTGGCTTTAAAGAAGATCTGCACACCACTCTGCGCGTGATGAAACTGTTCTGATGCGAATCGACACGGAGACATCCCCAGACCCACAACTCACCCGCAACGGAGAAATCCATCATGACCGATCAGCAGCAAAAACCCACCCTCTATGAACGTCTCGGTGGTTATGACGCCGTTTACGCCTTCGCTGGCGAAGTGTTGAAGACCTGCATGAAACATCCCGATATCGGCCATATCTGGGCGCACGTGTCCGAATCGTCATTCCAGAAAGAACACATCAATTTCGTCGACTTTCTCTGCAAACACTGGGGGCGGCAACACCGTCTACCGGGGACGAGATATGGTGACCGCGCACCGCGGCATGGGGCTGACCGAAGTGCACTGGAAAGCGGTATTCGAGTCTATCGACGAATGCTACGAGAACTTCAACGTGGCGCAGGATATTCGGGAAGAGGTCACCGCCTTCCTGACCCAGTTCAAACCCGCCGTCATCGGCAGCCCCTCGTACCGGGATGTGGTGCTCGCGCACCCTGACATGGACGTGACCAGGGGGATGGAAAGCGTCGGTATCCACTGGCCAAAAGCAGATAAACCGTCTTAATCCAGGAGGGACACCTGCGCAACCGGCGGGTGTCCATTTCAGCCAGGTGACTGACCCGCACAGCCATGTAGTGATGACGTTTCGGGCTTATGTTGAAGACAGGTTGCATTGACACACACCATATAAAGGGAACCCCATGGCTATTGAACGTCCGACCATCGAACAACTGCAAGAACTCGCCAGTCGGCTGCATATGCGACTGACGCCCGCACAGGCCGAAGAATATCTGGCGCTGATGCAGGCCAACTTCGACGCCTACGATCTCATCGACGCCCTGCCCGACGAGATCCCCGCGGCGCGCTACCCACGCGCCGCCGCTTATCGCCCTGACGGCGAAGAAAATCCGCTCAATGCCTGGTATTACAAGAGCGAAGTGCAAGGTGCCGCGACCGGCAAGCTGGCTGGCCGCACCGTGGCGCTTAAGGACAACATCGCGCTGGCCGGAGTGCCAATGATGAACGGAGCCTCGACGCTGGAAGGCTTCGTGCCCGCCTACGACGCCACCGTCGCCACCCGGCTGCTGGATGCCGGAGCGACCATTCTCGGCAAGGCCACCTGCGAACACTTCTGCCTGTCCGGCGGCAGCCACACCTCCGACCCCGCCCCCGTGCACAACCCGCTGCGTCACGGCTACTCTGCCGGTGGTTCTTCCTCCGGTAGCGCCGCGCTGGTGGCGGCGCGCGCGGTGGACATGGCTATAGGCTGCGATCAGGGGGGGTCTATCCGTATTCCTTCGGCCTTTTGCGGCACCTATGGCATGAAGCCGACCCACGGCCTGGTGCCCTACACGGGCATCATGCCGATCGAAGCGACCCTCGACCATGCGGGCCCGATTACCGCCAACGTGCGCGATAACGCTCTGATGCTGGAAGCTATCGCCGGCGACGACGGGCTCGACCCGCGCCAGTATGCCCCCACCGTAGAGGCTTACACCGCTGCGCTGGACAAGGGCGTGCGCAACCTGAAGATCGGCCTTCTGACCGAAGGCTTCCAGCTGCCGAACATGGATACGCAGGTGGCGGAGAAGGTGCGCGGCGCCGTCGCTCGTTTGCAGGAGCTGGGGGCTCTCGTCGGCGAGATTTCCGTGCCGGAGCACAATCTGGCGGGCGCCCTCTGGTCCCCCATCGGCTGCGAAGGGCTCACCGCCCAGATGATGCACGGCAACGGCATGGGTTTTAACTGGGAAGGCCAGTATGACGTGGCGCTGCTGGACAAACACGCCCGGTGGCGCGACGACGCCGACGCGCTTTCCCCATCGCTCAAGATATGTATGTTCGTCGGCCAGTACGGACTGGAACGCTACCACGGCCGCTACTACGCCAGGGCGCAGAATATCGCGCGTCGCGCGCGTGCGGGCTATGACCGGGCGCTGGCGGATTTCGACCTGCTGGTGATGCCTACGGTGCCCATCGTCGCTCAGCCATTGCCGGAGCCGGGTTGCTCCATCACCGAGTATATCTCCCGCGCCTTCGAGATGATCGGCAATACCGCGCCGCAGGACATCACCGGCCACCCGGCGATGTCCATCCCCTGTGGACTGGTTGATGGACTACCGGTGGGCATGATGCTGGTGGGCCGCCACTACGCCGAAAGCACCATCTATCAGGCTGCCGCCGCTTTAGAAGCCTCAGGCGACTGGCGGATGTTTTAACCCTTAACTATCGGGAACCATAAAATGAGCCATAAACACGACCACGACCATACCGAACCACCGGCGGACATCGAATTACGTGTCCGGGCGCTGGAGTCCCTGCTACTGGAGAAAGGACTGATCGACCCGGCGGCACTGGATGAGCTGATCGACACTTACGAGCATAAAGTCGGCCCCCGTAACGGCGCGCAGGTGGTCGCCAAAGCGTGGCATGACCCGGAATATAAACGCCGTCTGCTGGAAGATGCCACGGCCGCTATCGCCGAGCTGGGTTTTTCCGGGGTGCAGGGTGAAGACATGCTGGTGGTGGAGAACACGCCGGACGTACACAACGTGACCGTCTGTACATTATGTTCCTGCTACCCCTGGCCGGTGCTGGGCCTGCCGCCGGTGTGGTACAAGTCGGCGCCCTATCGCTCGCGCATCGTTATCGACCCGCGTGGCGTTCTGGCCGAATTCGGATTAAACATTCCCGAAAGTAAAGAGGTGCGCGTCTGGGACAGCAGCGCCGAACTGCGCTATCTGGTACTGCCAGAACGCCCGGCGGGCACAGACGGCTGGAGCGAAGCGCAGCTGGTCGAACTGGTCACCCGCGATTCTATGATCGGCACCGGCGTGGTCGCCGCGCCATAACAAGGGGAGAAAACCATGAACGGGATACATGATCTGGGCGGTATGCATGGCCTCGGCCCGATCCTCAACGAGGAAAACGAGCCGTATTTTCATCATGAGTGGGAGCGCCGGGTATTTCCGCTGTTCGCCTCGCTGTTCGTCGGCGGTCATTTCAACGTGGATGAATTCCGCCACGCCATTGAACGTATGGATCCGGCCCACTACCTGGAGGCGAGCTACTACGAACACTGGCTGCATGCATTCGAAACGCTGCTGCTGGAAAAAGGGGTGATCACCGTCGACGAACTCTGGGGCGGCGCGACAGCGACTCCCTGCGCAGCGGGCACGCCCGTGCTGACGCAGGATAAGGTAGCGATGGTTGTCAGTACCGGCGGATCCGCGCGCGTCAGTCACGATGTCGCCCCCCGCTTTAAGGCAGGAGACCTGGTGCGGGCGAAAAATGTCAACCCCACCACTCACACCCGCCTGCCGCGCTACGTGCGCGGCAAAATCGGCCGTATTGCGACCGATCACGGCGTGTTCATCACGCCGGACACCGCGGCGCACGGTCTGGGCGAACATCCCCAGCACGTCTACAGCGTGAGCTTTACCGCGCTGGAACTGTGGGGGGAACCGCGCCCGGACAACGTTTACATCGATCTGTGGGACGACTATCTGGAGGAAGCATGAGCACTGCGACACTGCATGATTACGCCGCCGTCGGGCTCCCCCGCGACGAGGAAGGGCCGGTGTTCGATAAGCCCTGGCAAGCGAAAGCCTTCTCCCTGATCGTCCATCTGCACCGGGCGGGGCTGTTCCCGTGGGCGGAATGGGTGCGGACATTCAGCGAAGCTATCAAGGCCGCCCCGGCGCAGCCCGGCGAAAGCGTGAACGACGCCTATTATCGCCAGTGGGCGACGGCGATGGAGAGCATGATCACCGCCCTCAACCTGACCGCGTCGGATGACATTGCCCGGCGGACTCAGGAATGGCGGCAGGCATATATCAACACACCTCATGGCCAGCCGATCCTGCTGACCAACGCCAGCTGCCCGCCTGCGCATAACCACCACCCGCTGCCACTGGGTGTGCCGGTGACGGTTAGCCCGGCACAATCTTCCATCAGCACAATCAACAACGGAGTCACATCATGAGCGATATCACCCTGACCACCAGCACCCTGGCCGCTCCGATACCGGTCGCGGCACTGTTGCCCTGGGCGCTGTTCACCACCCTGCTGGCACTGCTGGCAATCTATTTCGTCGGTGCGGAACAAGGCGCGACGTCGATGTTTTCCGGCACGCAGGTGCATGAATTCTTCCACGACGCGCGCCATCTGCTGGGTTTTCCCTGCCACTGAGGAGGCGGAAATGATTGGGAAACTATTATTCAAGGGGATGATAGCCGGCATTCTGGCAGGCCTGGTGGCGTTTGCCTTTGCGCACCATTTCGGCGAGCCGCAGGTCGATCGCGCTATCGGGATTGAAGAAAGTCTGGCTGCTCATGCGCACCAACATAGCGGGTCGACGGACGGCGGGGAAGAAGAAGAGGTCTTTAGCCGTCAAACTCAGTCCGGGGTCGGTCTGCTGGCTGGCATGGCGCTGTTTGGCGCCGCGCTGGGCGGCGGTCTGGCGCTGACGTGGGCCTTCAGCTATCAGCGCGTCGGACCGTCCAGCCCGCGCGCGCTGGCGCTATGTCTGGCGTTGGGCGGTTTTCTGGCGTTGAGCCTGATACCGGGGCTGAAATACCCGCCCAATCCGCCGGCCGTCGGCAATCCGGAGACCATCGGCTACCGCACCGGGCTGTACTTCATCATGATGCTGCTTTCCGTCGGCATCGTCGCTTCAGCCGCGTGGGTTGCGCACCGACTTAGCCCGCGCCTTGGCAATGGAAATGCGATGATGTGGGCGACGCTGTTCGGCGTAATGCTTCTGCTGGCGGTCTGCGCCCTGATGCCAACGGTGAACGAAGTGCCCGACCACTTCCCGGCCGATCTGCTCTGGCGTTTTCGAATGAGCGCCTTCGGTACGCATCTGGTGCTATGGGGCATTATCGGAGTGGCGTTCGGCGCATTAGCCGAACGTGACCCGGCGGCGCACGGACAGCGCCCTGCCTTCTGGCGCGGTTGAGGTTATGGGCGCATCGCTAACGCTGATTTGTCAGGGAGAAACAGCGGCGGGCAGAGGGTCGCGTTTCCCTGACGATGAACCTCTGGAGGTACGGGCATGGCAACGGGCGCGTCAGCTACAGAGCGTGGTCGCCCGTTACCATACCGTCTGGTGCGCCCCGCAAGCGGCTGCCCGGCAGACCGTCAGGGCGCTCTCTTTACCGTTCACCCTGGCGACGGAACTGGCAGAACCCAACTATGGAATCTGGGCCGGGCGACCGCTGCGGGAAGTGATGATGCAAGACGCCGAGGCGTTCCACGCCTGGCTGGAGGGCGCGCCGCCGCCGGGCGGTGAGTCGCGCGCTCAGCTGTTGGCGCGCTGCGGCCACTGGCTGACTCAGCGCGTCGATATGCAAGGCCGCCACTGCGCGATAGTCTCTGCCACGGCGATCCGCGCCATGATCGTCGACGTTCTCGGCGCACCGCTCCAGTCATTTGAGCGCATTGATATCCACCCGCTCAGTATTACCGGGTTGCACAGCGATGGACGACGCTGGCATTTTTGCGTGGTGGGGGAACGATGTGACTGACCGATAGACAACGCCGAAGATAACTCAGCCATGCGTGATGCAAGCGGGTCTCGTCTCGTTGCATGGCGCGGCGCTGGCATCCGGATGTCGCGCGGTCGGGATCGTCCGGATACCGCGAGGTGGGCGAAGGTGTATACCAAAGCCCTCCCGCTCTTCAGTTGCCGCCCGCTGAAGCTCAGGATATCCTGAAGAGTAGCGAACAGCTTGATTATCCGCGTGAAAATCACCGCCCCGACGGCATCCGGCCAAAGTAGTGTTCATTGCTTGACCGAACGGTAAAGAAAGAATAAATACTGCTTGACCGTTTTAGCGCAACTCCCTATAGTAGCGCCCCGTTGCCCACCCAAGGTGAGCAGCGAAACAATATGGTGAGGTGTCCGAGTGGCTGAAGGAGCACGCCTGGAAAGTGTGTATACGGCAACGTATCGGGGGTTCGAATCCCCCCCTCACCGCCATATTTAAAGAAGAGCTCGTACGAAAGTACGAGCTTTTTTTCGCATATTGCATCCCGCCAGGGGGGATGAGAACCCCCGACCGGGGGTCGACAACGGGCGCAGCCAGTTGGACAGGCCGCAAACGCAGTGAGCGGACTGCCCCGCAGGGGCGAGCGAAGCGAGTCAATCCCCCCCTCACCGCCATATTTAAAGAAGAGCTCGTACGAAAGTACGAGCTTTTTTTTCGCATATTGCATCCCGCCAGGGGGGATGAGAACCCCCGACCGGGGGTCGACAACTGGCGCAGCCAGTTGGACAGACCGCAAACGCAGTGAGCGAAGCGAGTCCCCCCTCTTCCCCGGTTGAGATTAAAGCCGGAACGCACTGTTCCTGAGTGCGTCCCTGATTAGAACTCCATGATACCGTTTCTGGTTTGACACCCAGCCCGGCCAGCTTTTATCGGGAAAAGGCGCAGAAAATCGTCTTGATGGCATCATCAGTCATAAACCATAAACAGATTTACGGTGCCGCTTACTGGCCCGGTATAATTGACGCCAGCTCGCGCGATCGTCGCTCGCTGGATATAGCGTGCCTGGAAGGTTATCGGCATAAAACTTGCGGATGACGCCGCAAAAATTTTATCCCCCACGACAGAAGTGGCCCCCGAACCATAACTCCCAATATCGACAGCTGACCCGTTGATATCAATATGGTTACCGTTGTATCGCAGCTCAATTTCCAGCCCATCAATTTTATTTCCGCCGGCGGCGTCGTAAAGGCTGAGGTTACCCACCGGAAGTGGCGACGCGCCCGCATCTTCAAATCGCATCCGGACATTCTCCGCCATCCCGTTGCACTCCAGTTCCACCGGAACAGGAACATCAGCCCCAAAAGCGGGGGCCCCCTCTCGGGTAATCGTATCGGCATCCCATATCCCCATATTGACCGTATAATCCGTGGGACGCTGTGAGCTCAGCTTGCAGGTCGGTCGGACCAGCGTCACACCGTTTCCGGAGAGAAAATTCGTATCCGGATTGGTGCCAATTCCTGTCGGCGCAGGATTAACCCAGCTATTAAAGAGATGGCTGACCGAGAGAGGACCATAGCTGGTGACATAACCGGTTTTTATCAGCTCGGCGCGCAGGGAAAGCGACACACTTCTGGAAGGCATATACCAGAAGGTATGACCACCTTCAGTACGTGAATCCATCATTCTGAGTACCAGCGCGGCCATTCCCGTCGTCGGACCAATCAGAGGATACTCCACGCCACTGGCTGCATATTCGGTTCCACTGCTGCCGAATCCAGACATTCTGATGTACGCGGAACTGTTGCCATCACTACCCAGGTTCGGCGAGTCAGATCGCACATAGAAACGAATTCCGACGCCGCCTACTGAAGTATTCAGAATCCCCGACCCGGAGCCTGACAGACCGAAACCTAAACCAGCCAATGCGATATCCGCAGATACAATAGTGATCGATGACTCCACATTCAGGATGTTCAGAAATGAGCTTTCTGTCCCGTTCCCGGTGCAATTCAACATAATCGAAGTATTCAAATCGGCGTAATCCCACGACATCAGAATGGTTCCATCCGGGATAGAATTATCCACCACCACCGGGCGATGTACCGAAAATGGCATACTATCCGGATATGAGTAAACGCAGGTTCCCACAGGTTGCTGAAAAACTTCACTGGCTGGGTGCCCCCACATATAACTTCGTGAGATATGCAACTGCGCCGAAACATCGACTGATAATATGAGCAGGAAAGCGCCCAGCCAGCAGCGGGAGCGGTGTTTTATCCCCTGTACCTGCTCTTCTTTCCCCGCTCTTCTCATTGCTTCAACTCCGCCCGGTATTCTTCACCCGCACCGCCCCAGTCATGGATCCCGCTCCAGGTCACGCTCACGCGGTCAGGATTCACGGAGGCAGGCAGATGGTAACGTTCGCTACCGAACGGCGGAGGCATACGATGACGATCCTCCAGCGTAATCCCCTTGCCAGCCCCCACGCTCAGGCGGGCAAAGCTGACATAATACGGCGTGGGATTGGTTGCTTTCAGCCAGACATCGTTACCGTCTTTCTCAAGACTCCAGCGAATTTGCTTTATCGCATCGCGAGCGCCGGCAGAGCTCAGTCCGTCAGGGCGAACGAAAACTTTGAGCCTGCTGCGCACGGCAATAACCAGCTTATTGGCGCTCCCGGCTTTAGGGGGGATTTCCTGCAGCGATAGCCAGTATGCGGACTCCCTGTCTTGCGTAATCGCCCCCCTCAGAACCACGAGCCGAAATTTCCCCTGTTTTTTACCCTCAAGCTTCATCACCGGCGGTGTCAGCACCAGCGGAAGATCGTGGTCATTCCCCCGAAGATCTTCCAGCCAGGCCTGCACCATATAGGTCTCCTGGCTGTCATTGATAACGTCTACCGCGGTTTCTCTGTCCTGCGCATACGCAACAATACGGGTCAGTTGCGGCCTGACGCCGGCTGTCGCCGAACCGACGAGGAAGACTACCGCCAGAAGGCCGGTAAAATATAGTTTTAACAATTTCATTGCGTTACTCTTTTTTGTGCAGTTTGGTGGTGAAGAATCAGAGACACTCCGCTCTGATTTTTTTATGCCAGTTTTCTGGTTTAAGCTGCTCTTCTGTCGGTGCGGAAAGCGCAATCTGGCACTGCTCTGCGGGCCGCTGGCCCCAGATAACGTTCAGTACCTGCGCCTCACGGGTATCCAGCCCGGTCAGCCAGGCCAGTCCTTTCTGGCCCACGATACCGGCCTCCTCTGCCTCGTTGACTCCGGGAGCGCTTTCGCTGTACACCAGAGCGCCCAGCGGAATACTTTTTCGGCTGTGTATTTCCACGAGCGCTCTTCTGCCCGAGCGGGTGGCAAACCGAAGCAGCACGGCAGCGCCTTCTGAAGGGACGACTTTGCGGGAGGACTCTTGCAACTCAGCGCCATCAGATTCCCCGGTGTCGAGGTTAATCTGGTTGTAGCGATAAGGCGTCAACCAGGTCACCACTGCCCGGCCGGATGAATCGGTCCGCGCATTGTTGATACCGGAAACCCGGATGTTTTCCGCTCCAGGGGTTTCAACAATAGCCACGGTGTTACCCAATGGCGGCGACATAATCCCCCCTCCGCGATAAAGCGTCACCCCTCCGGACATCCCGGCGGAGTACTGGCGGTAATCCCTTCCATGGCTAATGCTTCCGCTGATATTTGCCCTGCTGCCGTTCCAGCCCAGAGATCCTGACTGGCTGTATTCGCCCTGAGTGTCCCGCAGGAGACTGGCCGCATAGCTGAAGTCACTGCCCGCGCTGTTGCCCGCATACCCCAGCGACTGACCGTACTGGTTGTTTTTGTTGCGGCTGAGGCCGTAACTCAGAAAGCCGGCATCGTGCCTTCCGGGGAGCAATACTGATAACGGCAGACTGAGGGAAAGAGTCAGTTGGTTATCGCTGAGACGTTCGTAACGATTGTGCATCAGTGACAGAGAGACGCTGGCCGAACCGACGGTAGTACCCGCTCCGGCACTCAGCGAGGTGTTTTTATTGCCCGTGCCGTAAAAACTCTCCTGGCTGATGGTCATATACAGATTGCCGACAGAGTTCATATTCTGGTTGACGGTCATCTCCACCCGGTTACGTCGGCGTTTTTGCCAGGAAGCCGTGTCCGGAGCATAGCCGTCAATCCAGTTCTGACCCTGACGCGCAAGAAATTCGCTGGCATCCAGGAAAGATTCTGACTGATACTGGTAACCCAGCAGTTGCAGCGATGTCCCGGTAACATCAAACTGGCGGGCATACAGCAGCCTGGCGGCCGTACCTTCGCGCTGGCGGTTATCTCTCCAGGTTTCGATGTGGCGGGCATACGCCACATCGGCAGAAAAAGCCCCGATCGCGCCAATATTCCATGCCGCCCCCGAAGAGAGCATCTGGTAATTTTCAGCCAGCACAGAGGCACTATTCAGAGTGAAATGTTCAAAACCGTATTCCAGAGTGCCGGATAACAGCGCAGGTTCGGATGTCCCGCCGTCCGGACCGCGCCAGGTGCCCGCGGCCAGACTGTAGCGGATGGCGCCGGCACGGATCATGCCCGGCAGGGCCGTGTAAGGAACCCGGAAAGACTGAATCTGCCCGTCAGACTCCTCCACCACGACGTCGAGATCGGCCCCCACCTGAGCGGTATACAGATCATCAATTGCGAATGCGCCAGGCGTCAGCAACGTGCTGTAAATCACCGTATCACGCTGGCGTACCAGCAATCTGGCATTCGTGCGCGCCACTCCCCGGATAACCGGCGCATAGCTGTACTGGTTATCAAGCGACATGCGCTCACTGGTCGCCAGCGAGATACCCCGCAGAGGGATCGCCCCCGCCATCGTGCCGGAGGTACGGGTGTAGATTTCCCCCATCTGCAGGCTGCTGCGCAGGAACGCAATATCGCGTGCAAGATAGGCTCTGTCGTGATTCGATTTCCACTGACTCCTGTCGTTACGGTAAAACGAATCAATACTGTAGAGACGCCATGGCCCGGCATTGCCTGTTGTATTCAGGCTCAACCAGGCACTCTCGGTGGTCGTATCATTTAGCGTCCAGCCCTGGCCGGATGCCCCCTTCAGCCGTGACGAATAAAAATAGCCGCTGTAGGATGAGCGCAGGCTGGGCGTACCGTGATCCCATTCATCCGGCGAGATCATGGTAAAACGCTCGTTGTCCATGGCCTCCTGCGGCACGGTAATGTTCAGCACCTGATGTGTGTGGTCATACTGAACAAAAGCAGCAGGTATTCGCAGCGCAATATCTTCGCAGCGAGAAGGTGCGGAGGTTTGCGCTTCAGACGACCCCGCCGTATCCTCTTCGCGGGTTATCCAGCCAGAATACTGGCTGACTCTGACGCCAAAGGATTTCAGCTGACGGTATGAAAGACAGGGGATAACTTTGTTATTACCATGACTGACGAAGTCAATTTCTGTCTTCGCGCGTGCGCGATCGTTTATGACGATATCTGTCAGTTTCCTCCCGGGTATAACAGGGTCCTGGTACATAAAAACATCCTGAGATACACCGTTTTTATCGCGCCGTAAAAACGCTTCCTCAAAATCGTTTCCGGCAAAAACACTGACGCTGAAACTACTGAGAAGCACCGGGAAAACCATCGACATCAGAGATAGCCGACTCTGTGGTTCTTCCGTGTGAATACAGCGCAATAAAAAACGATACATATAATGATATTCCCTGGTATAGCGCGGTAAAAACCAGATACTGTCGTTATCCGGAAAAAGCCGGTCGCCCGGCTTTAATCGCAAATAAAACAGTTATTCCGTATTATCAGAAATAGGAAATCACGTAGTCGGCAACGCCTGTAACAGGACCGGGGGTGACCGCTGTGCTGAGGGATTTGTATGCCGCCAGATAATTAAGCGTGATCGGCCCCGGAGCGCCAGCCGCCGCAGGGAGCGCGGCACCGGGGTCAAGTAATGTGCCACCGTTCAGATGAATAGGCGTACTTTGTGCCGTCAGAATCGCCACGGCCACGTCGTCTGCACCGGAAGGAGCGGTATTGCCCATTACCGTATTGTCTCCGGCAGCCGGAGAGGCGGTAGAAAATGTTGCGCGCACGCTGTTCAGCGAACCGGCAGCCTGACATCCGGTCAGCTGGATGGTGAATGCGGTATGCCCGGCATATGTACCGGCCCCGGCATTCAGCGTGTCGGCTGATACCGGAGGAAGGTTAACGGTTGCGGTAAGACCAGCACTCCCTCCAGCCGGAGCTGCCCCTACAAGAGTGGTACAGGCGCTTGCGGTCACAGTCCCGTTAAAGTTGATGGTACCGTCGGCAGCGTTTGCATTGGCTGACAATCCCCCCACAATCACGAATGCGGAAATTATCGCTTTATATAAAGTATTTTTTTGCATACAGGTCCCTTTACTACATCATTATGAATAATATTCACCCGGTGACAGATGATGTTGAGATGGCGGTGCTTTAGCTTTTGTTACGTTATGCCTCCTTAATAATGTCAATATGTCTCTGCAGAGAAGGACTTCATGATCCGTCGTTCCGGTAAGACCGCACTTCTTCAGTAATGCCGTTCGCTGGTAGTAGAGTTTTTTAGCCGTCCAGCCTGTCGTCATGACCAGTTCATTAATTGTTTTACCCGATGTAAGAAATCCGATTGTTTCTATATGCTTATCGGTAATATTTCTTTTAGGATATGCGGCGGTTTCCATTCTCTTCAGGAGAATAAAGAAAGCATCTTCTGTTACAGTACTATTCAGGACCCAGGGTAATGAACCCGTAGTTTTTTCAGTCACCGTAAAAAACGGCATAAATAATATCCGGCCAAATAATACACATGACAACTTCAATACATTCTGCCGCAGAATAATATCATGCAGTGCACAAACCAGCACATCACCGGGTTTCAGATGACCATTGATATCACGCATCAGCTCCAGCGTAGACTGTTCACAGCTGTAATATATAAATGCAAACAATCCCTTCCGGTTAAATAGTCCTCTAACTCCCAGGAGAAAATATAAATTATCTGACACAATATGATATCTCATCTTCTCTCTGTATATTTAACGCACACGAAGTCAACGTGTCAGACAGACCAGACACATTCAAAATTGTTTAGTATTGTTTTCTTACACCTTTATTTAAATCATAGCACCAACATTTTTCCTAACAGTTTTTAACTCAAATCAACATGGATTTTGATAGATAAAACAAATCACTTCACAGCTTATAAACGCTGTTGCATTTTCGAACAATGATTAAATATTAAGTTTTCCCCGTTATTTTTTTGAGGAAAATTCTTAAAAAGGCACAAGACAGAAAAAAGATAACTCTTTGTTTATGCAATTTATTATAAAAATCACTTGATTTGAATCAATAAAAAATCATTAGCAGCTTTAAATAAAATAATGACCTCCCCTGTTGTTCAGAATACGTAATAAACCACTTTCCTGCAGACCTTCTCAGATATGATTCGCGCTGAATCTTAGAAAAAAATCTCGTCACTACAGTAAATTGCCAACGCCAGCATAGGAATATTCCCCAATTTCTGCTGGATTAATTAATGTAAAGTTAAATAAATTATCGTCAATTTATCCACCATATTTATAAATAAAGTCAGATGACAATCATATGCACCCCATACAGACAGAAACTAAACGATACAGGAAAAATCTCAAAATCAACGGAGCTATCAAATTCAAAGTTTCGATAGGTTAAACCTATTAAATTCTACTTCACCGATCTTTTTATTAGCAGCCATGCAACATCAGAAAATTTAATAGCTATATAATTCAATGAACTTCGCTTCAGGAATAGGGCACCATCAAAATAGTTTGCATTGTAAATTATAATGTTTGCAATATTTATTAAACAAACTAATTTATCTCCGTTTTAATTCCGTTTAAGTTATAAATCAGGTCAGATTGCCGTCTGAACGAGGCCGGATCGCAAGAAACGGCATACCCGACAGTATGAGTGAAGGCGTTCAGGCAAGGACTGTTTCATCACCGCAGAGATAAGGTCTGCTGTCTGTGCAGTACCTGAGGAGACTCAGCAAAGGGTCTACAAATGCAGAGAGCGGTATCAATGACTCAGGGAAAAAGAAGCTGATGCCGGGACGTTGACACAGACGTTGACACTGACGCTGACGTTGATGCTGATGCTGATGCTGATGCTGATGCTGATGCTGATGCTGATGCTGACGCTGAAGCGCCACAAAATAGCAGGAGTCCGGTAATGATAAAAAATCAGACCAATGATGTGCGAGTGAGGGAGTGAGGGAGTGAGGAGTATGCAATCATCGTTACTGCATCAGTAAACACGGTGAGGCTGGGACAGTCGCATCCCTTGTCCGAAGACACGATTATGCCCTCTGGCATCTCAACTTAGCCTTAGCAAACGGTTATCCCCGCAGAATAACAAGCATAACCATTCAGATTCATAAATTGAAGATTCATAAATGAAGACCGCTAGCGCTATGCCTGCTTCTTCATCGATTCCTTATTCTCGTACTGCTTCATATCAGCACTGCGCAGTGCCTCAATAATATTGGCTCCTGCAGAAACATGATATCCCCATGAAACAGAAAATATAATATCTGAATCAAACTCCCGTAATTTATCATTAATGCGGGCAATGACTTTTTCTATCTCGATATTATCAGGTTCTAAAATAAGCACACAAAACTCATCGCCTCCCAGACGGATCAATTTATCCTTATTCTTGCGAAAAACCTTAACCAGCGTTTGAGCCAGAAAGACTAATGCGCGATCTCCGGAATCATGGCCAAGTTGATCGTTAATGGTTTTAAAGTTATTGCAATCCAGTACCAGTACACCAACACGTTTATCTGAGAGACGGCTATTCGTAGTGTATAACTCTAAGTAACGTCGGTTATAACATCCGGTCAACGGATCTGCATAGCTATCGCCCTTGAATACCACCATCATCCGGTATATATATAACATCAACAGCAGTACAAGGATATAAACCACAAATGAAATTAGAAACGTCGTAATGTTATCAATCAGGATAATAGAAACGGGATATGCGTAACTCACCTCATATTTATGTGAAAAGTTAAGCCTGACGTTTGTACTAAACAGACGACTCACCCCATAAGTCATCTCTGAATTTTTGAGTCTGTCCCTGACAATCATCTTCACATGGTTACGCCACTCTGGCTTTATTCGGTCATAGATGATTCTTTTTAAATCATCCTGAACAAAATCTTTAAACACATAACCGATTATATCCACCCCTTGTGCATCGTTAAAATTGTAAACGATACTACCGACTGAGATCACTTTCTCCCCGGTATTAAAATCATCATAAATATCCGTTCTGACATTATAAGTCCAGGATAACGTCTTATTTTTCATCAAAGATAAAAAATCTTTTGTATGGAAGTAATCAATATTTTTAAAAATATTCGATTCCGTATAGTTTTTATTAAATACTGGAGTTGAGAAATAAATATACGCCCGGTCTTTCGGAATGAAATAGACCAGTTGATTATGCGATTCTCGCTCATCTCTGCGAAACTGATAAATCTCATCAAATAAATGTAGAAAATTAAGCGTTTCGCAGCTTATCTGCTTATTTTTAGACTGTAATGTCCCATATAAGTTCGCTAAACCCTGCCGCTTGTCTACGTTAATCCCCCAGACATTTAACACAGAATTATATTCTAAAGGAAAATAACAATCACTTTTCGCAGACCGAGGGTTTCGCTGTTGATTCAAATAGCTCAAAGCCAGTGATAAATTATCATCGGTGTAGGTTTCATTAAGTATTTCCAGCCTGGCATCATAAAGATATTCTTTCATTACCTCCTGGACATTATCATACTGCATATGAAAGAAAATTACGCAAAAAGAAACATAAAACAAAGTCAACATTGCCACTATCATATATTTAATGCTAACATCATTTTTTATATTCATTTTCACACCAAAGGATCACGTATTTTCTGTCAATGAGTAAACGCCCTACCCTTTCCCGTTATCATTATAGTCCATATAGAGGAAATCAGCATGTATTTAATTAAGCATAAGAAAATGCTGTCTCCGTTTACAGAAACAGCATTTATCTGCGACTAGTTAATAAACATTATTTGAAAACTTCAGCAATCGCATCAAAATTCGGTCCATGTTCCCGGGCGGCGATAATGACATAATATTTACCACCTTTCTCATCGGCGAGCTGCGACAGCTTTTCATGAAGATCCATCGGTGATGAAATCTGTCCGCCAGAGGCCGCCACCGTAATATTATCGATATATTCATATTTAAAGTGATGAGCTTCATCTTTAGAAATCAGCATCGCCGCCGATGCGTTCATAGAAACTAAACCTACAACAGCAATCAATCCAGCCAGGGTCTTTTTCATAGCCTACTCCTTTAGTTAAGGTACTCACATCGGTGATAGTAATGACATTTCCCGGCATAAAGTTGTTGTAGATCAATACTTATCAATCACAGCCGCGTCTTTACTTTATGTTTATTGTGTCAGGCAGAAAAAATATATATCTATACATATCCTGAAAAAAACTTCGCCATGTAAAAAAGAAACCTACGTAATATGAGTGATAAAAAGGAAGAAAGCCATTCCGACAAAATCAAGCGGCCATTAGTTAAAATTTTATTGCCTGTTAAAAAAGCTCACAGGCAGGATAACTAACTGATATCTCTCAGCTTTGAAAGCCAGTGTATGATTATGTAATGTTTAGCAAACATCATTATTTTTCATTGCCAGCCATTCAAAATCTGCAATAATCATATTCAGTTCAAAAAATACATTTGTTCACATTCATATAAGGATATTATATGGAATGGAAAGTTACCGATGTATTAGTTTTCCCCCGCAGCAAAACGTGTCTGGCCGTTTGTGTGTCGCTAAAATCATTAAAGCTCGTCCTGTGGTATCATGGAGATTATTTTTTAAATACTGGAAGTGTACTAGAGATAGACAATAACGAATATATTGTTAATGGCAGGCAGCAGGAGCTGGATATTTTCAAAATCACCCCCTTTATGCCGGAGCAATGGCATCAGTATTTAAAGCCACATGGCTGCAGCGGCATGACTAAAAGTACAGAGAAATGTATGCACATAAAAAAATGTGCTTTTATCCTGTGTCCGTTTGGGACCAGAAAATATCTCACCATCTAGTCCTGGCCATTGGATTATGTGATGCAGTAATTATCACCGGATAGCGGGTTGTCTTTTGCTGGCGTTAACCGGCGCTTTCCCTGTCGCCTGGATTAATCCCCTGTCAAGGGGGTTCGCCCTGCCCAGGCAATAACAAAGATGAGACAAAAGCGCGTACCGCCTCACCTTCTGCGAAAACTCGTCGCCGCCGCGTATTTTCGCCTGTTGCTCCCTCCCCCCGGCGGCAGCGCAAATGCCTTTTCCCGGGGCGATATTCTTGCCCCGTCCGGGCTACCCTGACCCTTTGCCCCGCTTTGCCTGTAGATTGCGGCCGCCGACAAACTTATACTTGGCGCACAATTTTCACTCTAAGGTCTGGACATGACGTTCTCTTCTCCACTTAACAAACGCGACGTAACGCCGGCGAAAGCGATGGTCGCGGCGATCAGCGGTTACGCAATGGATGGCTTTGATCTGCTGATTCTGGGCTTTATGCTCCCCGCTATCAGCGCTTCGCTGGCACTCAGCACCTCTCAGGCCGGCTCCCTCGTCACCTGGACGCTGATTGGCGCGGTACTGGGCGGGATCTTTTTCGGCCATCTCAGCGATCGTCTGGGCCGTATTCGCGTCCTGACCTTCACGATCCTGATGTTCTCGGTCTTTACCGGCCTCTGTGCGATTGCCCAGGGGTATTGGGATCTGCTGGCCTATCGCACCCTTGCCGGTATGGGGCTCGGCGGCGAATTCGGTATCGGCATGGCGCTGATTGCCGAAGTCTGGCCCGCCCATAAGCGTAACCGCGCCTCGGCATGGGTTGGCATCGGCTGGCAGCTTGGCGTTCTGCTTGCCGCCTTTATCACCCCTCTCCTGCTGGATATCATCGGCTGGCGCGGGATGTTCCTGGTGGGCCTGCTGCCCGCGCTGGTCTCATTTGCCATCCGCCGCGGCATGGGGGAGCCTGACGCATTTACCAAAGATATCGCGGTCACTCAGGAGGTCTCCTTTACGGCCCGGCTCAGGATGCTGTTTGCCGATCGCGCCACCTCGAAGGCCAGTATCGGGATCCTCATCCTGTGCTCGGTACAGAATTTTGGCTACTACGGCCTGATGATCTGGATGCCCAGCTATCTCTCCTCCAGCTTTGGCTTTTCACTCACCAAATCAGGACTCTGGACGGCGGTCACCGTCGTGGGCATGACTTTCGGTATCTGGTTGTTCGGCGTGCTGGCAGACCGTTTCGCCCGCTGGAAGATCTTTCTGCTTTACCAGGCTGGCGCGGTGGTGATGGTCATTGTCTACGCCCAGCTGCGGGACCCGACCCTGATGCTGTTTACCGGAGCGGTAATGGGTATGTTTGTTAACGGGATGATTGGCGGCTACGGCGCGCTTATCTCTGATACCTATCCGCTACGGGTCCGCGCTACGGCGCAGAACGTGCTGTTTAACCTTGGTCGCGGCGTCGGTGGTTTTGGACCGCTGGTGATTGGGCTGTTCGTCAGCCACTGGTCGTTTACCGCCGCCATTACTCTGCTGGCCCTTCTCTACCTGCTGGACATTTTCGCCACCTTATTCTTACTGCCGAAAACACAGGGCAGCGAAGACGCGCTGGGCGCGATCGGCTGATCCCCGCGCTCCAGATAAGCAAAGCCTGAGTCTCCCCAGGCTTTGCACACCAGATAGCGATCAGTAGTAGGCTTTCAGCGTTCGTTGGCAGAGCATCGAACGGACGCAATCATCGGCGGTAAAACGCACAATACCGATCATTTCGTCTTCCTCAAAACGCGCCAGCGCATCGACCAGCCCGGACTTCACGCCAGAGGGTAAATCACACTGGGTAATGTCGCCGTTAACGATGACCGTCACGTTTTCCCCGAGGCGGGTTAAAAACATTTTCATTTGCGCAGCCGTCACGTTCTGGGCCTCGTCCAGAATCACCACGGCATTTTCAAATGTACGTCCGCGCATATAGGCGAACGGCGCGATTTCCACCTTGCCGATTTCCGGCCGCAGGCAGTACTGCATAAAGGAAGAGCCCAGTCTCTTCACCAGCACGTCGTACACCGGTCGGAAATAGGGGGCAAACTTCTCGGCGATATCTCCCGGTAAGAAGCCGAGGTCTTCGTCGGCCTGCAGAACGGGACGGGTAACAATAATCCTGTCCACATCTTTATGAATCAGGGCTTCGGCTGCCTTCGCTGCGCTAATCCAGGTTTTTCCGCACCCGGCTTCGCCCGTTGCAAAAATCAGCTGTTTATTATCGATGGCATTCAAATAATGCGCCTGAGCGTCATTGCGCGCTTCAATCGGCGATGCGTCGCGGCTATCCCGCGCCATGCCAATTGCTTCTACGCCACTCATTTGCACAAGCGATGTGACCGATTCTTCTTCGCGCTGCTTATGGCTTCGCGAATCCTGTCTCAGCACACGTTTGGCCTCACGACGAGCTCTGGTCACTGCTTTTTGTCTTCCCATGGATAGCACCTTGCGTTGTTGGTTTACATCACACGCGCCACGATCGACGCGATTATGCGCACTAACGATTGAGGTTTGGCTTCCTTGTAAGCCATTGCTTGCCTGACGAATTGGCAGAGGGTCACGGCTACGCGCACCGGTAACCTTGCCTGGGTTCGAATTTTTGCTTGTGGATAGGGATAAGTCTGGGGAGCAGGAATCACGGCCGGGAGTGCGGCCCCCGTGCTGAGGAGTACGGTATGAGGTTTGACGTTTTCCGTTACAGCAATCGGGCATTCGCGATCTCCATAGTGAAACGACATCACTGCCGGGAACTACCGCGTCTGTAATAAGTACATCAAAAATAATTCTTAATGCAACTTATTTCTTACATATAGACAACAAATAGTTCTCATTGCAGCTGCAGAGAGTTTCCGACTATAAGATTACAGAAAAATGAAACAAGGCAGGAAATACAAAAAAAGAATGGAAAAACAGCAGAAACGCCCTGCCCTTTCGGGCAGGCACGTCAGGCTTCGAGCAGAGATTGCGCCAGGTAGTGCTGGCTATCGATAACGCCCGGTAACACAAAGAAGTAGCCGCCGCCGATAGGTTTGACGTACTCCTCCAGCGCTTCGCCGTTAAGGCGTTTTTGCACCGTCAGGAATCCCTTCTCCAGGTCATGCTGGTAGCAGACAAACAGCAGTCCCATATCCAGCTGCCCGGAGTTGGTCACCCCCAGCGAATAACTGTAGCCACGGCGCATCATCAGACTGGACTGCGTCTGCGGCGTACGCGGATTCGCCAGCCGAATGTGGCTGTCCAGGGCAATCATATCGCCGTCAGGATCGCGGCTGTAATCCGGCACGTCATGTTCATGCTGCATGCCCAGCGGCGCGCCGCTGTGCTTATCCCGACCAAAAATGGTCTGCTGCTCTTTCAGCGGGGTGCGATCCCAGAACTCCACGTGGAACTGGATGATACGCGCCGCCTGATAGCTGCCACCGGTTGCCCATGCCGGCTCGCCCTGGCCGGGGGTCACCCACACCACGTCATCCATCAGCGCCTTATCGCTGCTGGCCGGGTTCGCGGTGCCATCTTTAAAGCCCAGCAGGTTAACCGGCGTCTCTTTGCCTTTACTGCGCGCGGCGCTATCGGAAATAAACCCTTCGCGCTTCCAGCGCACGCTGAGCAGATCCGGCGTGTGTTTAATCACATCGCGCAGCGCATGGATAACCGTATCCTGAGTATTGGCGCAGATTTGCAACAGCAGATCGCCATGGCAAAGCGCCGCATCCAGCGCATCGTTGGGGAAGCGGGTCATCTTTTGCAGCTTTTTCGGCGCCTTGTCCGCTAATCCATAGCGCTCATCAAACAGCGAATGGCCCAGCGAAACGGTGACGGTCAGGTTATCCGGGGAGATCCACGGCCCGAGGATCCCCGAGTCCATCGGCGGCAGACGCGGATTTGGCGTGTCCGGCGCCGGCCCGCCTTTGGTCAGAAAGGCAATGCGCTGAGTCAGCAGGCGAAACAGTCGCTCCAGGTCAGCTTTATCGCTGGCCAACACATCAAAGGCCACCAGCATCATCGATGCCTGCTGCGGCGTCAGCACGCCGGCCTGGTGCTGGCCGTAAAAAGGCTGCGCCTCAGCACGCGCGTCCGGCGACAGCGCCCCCGGAGAGCTGTTGCCGGACACCGCGTGCGCCACCGGACAGCCGCCGGTGATAGCCAGCGCGCCGCCAAGCGCGCCGATCCCTTTTAATAACCGACGACGTGAAGGTTCATTCACGTCAAATTGTTTGTGTTCTGCCATCGACTTAGTCCAGTCCAAGGATCCCGCGCAGTTGAGCCAGATCTTCCGCCAGCGTGGTGATTGGCCCTTTCAACGCATTACGATCCGCATCCGTCAGCTTGTCATAGGTTTCGAAGCCGTCTTTAGTGCGGTATTTACTGAGGATCGCGTCAACTTTCTTGAAGTTAGCATCCACTTTCGCCAGCAGCGCGCTGTTCTCTTTTTGCAGTTGCGGACGCAGCAGGTCGACGATTTTCTGTGCGCCGTCGATATTAGCCTGGAAGTCCCACAGATCGGTATGACTGTAGCGATCTTCCTCACCGCTGATTTTGCTGGCCGCGACTTCTTCAATCAGGCCCGCCGCGCCGCCCACCACTTTCGACGGTGGGAACGCCAGTTCGCTGATGCGTTTTTGCAGTTCCAGCACATCGCTGTTCAGCTGGTCGGCATACTTTTCCATCCCCTTGACGCTGTTATCGCCAAACAGGGCTTTTTCCAGACGGTGGAAGCCGGTGAATTTCGGGTCTTCGGCTTTTTTCTCATAATCGTCTTCACGGGCATCAATGCTGCCGTCCAGATCGGAGAACAGCTCGGCGATCGGTTCAATGCGCTCGTAGTGCTGGCGCGTCGGCGCATACAGCGCTTTCGCTTTTTCAATATCGCCCGCTTTCACCGCGTCGGTGAAGGCTTTCGTGCCGCTAACCAGCTGGGCGGTTTCCGCCGTAACGTAGGCCTTATAGGCGGTAATCGCCTCGCCAAGGCTCAACACCGCATTGGCTTTCGCCGCATCTTTGGTGGCCTCGCCGGTGACAATCAGTTTGCCTTTCGGGTTGGTCAGCAGACCGCAGGTCATGTCATATTCGCCCGGCTGCAAATTCGCCGTCAGCTTTTGCGTAAAGCCTGGTGCAATATTCTCGCGCTCTTCCACCACCATCACGCCTTTAAGGATCTCCCACTCCAGCGCTTTCTGACTGTGGTTCTGAATAATGAACTGCGTTTTCCCCGCTTTCACGGTGACGTTCATCGGCTCACACTGCTTGTCGTTAACGGTCACTTTTACCTGCGGGATATCCGCAGCCTGGGCGTAGAAAGCAGAGCTGAACAACGCTGCGACGGCAAGCTGCAGCGCATTACGGCGAAAATGAATCATCATGATCATCCCTTTCGGTAAGTATGTGGTAACCATAGTCCTGCGGCGCCCTACTTAAGCGGAGCGGTACGCGAGGTTGCTGTATTGCTACGCGGCGGCAGCGCAAACAGCACCAGCGCCGGAATCAAATAGATAAAGTAGACTGCCACTTCACTGACGGTAGGCGTCTCCTGGTAACCGAAGATCCCTTCCAGCAGCGTGCCGAAAAGCGTGTGGGTCGACAGCACGCCGCTCAGATCAAACGCCACGTCCTGGAAGTGGTTCCACAGCCCGGCTTCATGGAAGGCGCGAATTGCCCCGGCAGCCAGCCCGGCCGCCACCAGCAGAATGAACAGACTGGTCCATTTGAAAAACACCCCGAGGTTAAGGCGGATCCCGCCCCAGTAAAGCAGGAAGCCGAGGACAATCGCAGTCGCCAGCCCCAGCATCGCCCCGAGCGGCGGCCAGATCCCCACATCCTGCTGGAAGGCCGCCAGCAGGAAGAACACCGACTCCAGCCCTTCCCGCGCGACGGCGAAAAAGACCATCATCACCAGCGCCCAGCCGTGATGATTACCGCGCTGTAGCGCATTATCCACCGCCTGTTCCAGCTGCTGTTTCACGTTGCGCGAGACTTTACGCATCCAGAAGACCATCCAGGTCAGGATGCATACCGCCACCAGCGCCACGATGCCTTCGAACAGCTCCTGTTCACGCTGGGGAAACTCGCCGGTGGTTTCGTTGATAAAGATCCCAAGGCCCAGGCACAGCGCCGCCGCCAGGATAACGCCAATCCACATGACGCCAATCCAGCTGCCGCGCTGGGTGCGTTTGAGATAGCTGGCAATCAGGCTGACAATCAGCGCCGCTTCCAGCCCTTCGCGTAACATAATGAGAAATGGAACAAACATGCCAACACCCTTCAATGTGAATCGCAGTCAGTGGATGCAAAGATAGGTAAATATTTCTGATAGTGATTATCATTACAATAATCAGAAACACAAGCGAAATATAGAGAGATCAGTGACGAGTTGTAAATTAATCGCTATAAAATAATTACTTAGGGGATTATCTGTCTTCACCACGCTCAAGCGTTTTTTTCACTGCAGATATTTACCCGCCAGTGCGGCTGTGGCTAAATAGCGGCCTTATTGACCTGCGAAAAGAACAACATGACACAATTCTTGCACTTCCTGCTGGCGCTGGCGGTTATCCTCGGCCTTGCCTGGCTTGCCAGCTATGACCGACAAAAAATCCGCGTTCGCTATATTATCCAGTTAATTATCATTGAAATTGCGCTGGCTTTCTTTTTTCTGCATGCCGAAAGCGGGCTGTGGATAGTTAAAAATATCTCAGGATTTTTCACTTCGCTGCTCGGCTTCGCCGCCGAAGGCACCAACTTTGTATTTGGCGGCATGAGCGAAAAAGGGATGGCGTTTATTTTCCTTGGCGTACTGTGCCCGATTGTCTTTATTTCGGCGCTGATCGGTATTCTCCAGCACTGGCGCATCCTGCCCGTGTTCATCCGCGTGATAGGTACCCTGCTCTCCAAAGTCAACGGCATGGGGAAACTGGAGTCCTTTAACGCCGTCAGCTCGCTGATTCTCGGCCAGTCGGAGAACTTTATCGCCTACAAAGGCGTGCTGGGCGACCTCTCCTCCCGCCGGCTGTTCACCATGGCGGCGACCGCGATGTCAACGGTGTCGCTCTCCATCGTCGGCGCCTATATGAGCATGCTCGACGCAAAATATGTGGTCGCGGCGCTGATCCTTAATATGTTCAGCACCTTTATTGTGCTGTCGATTATTAACCCGACGCGCCCGGGTAGCGAGGAAGAGATTAAGCTGGAGAAGCTCCACGAATCACAAAGCTTCTTCGAAATGCTCGGGGAATATATTCTTGCCGGCTTTAAAGTGGCGATGATTATTCTGGCGATGCTGATTGGTTTTATTGCCCTGATCAGCGCCATTAATGCCCTGTTCGCCACGCTATTTGGTCTGAGCTTCCAGCAAATTCTCGGCTACGTTTTTTATCCGCTGGCCTGGCTGATTGGTATTCCGCTCAGCGATGCGTTGAACGCCGGAAGTATTATGGCCACCAAGCTGGTGGCCAATGAGTTCGTGGCGATGATTGAGCTGCAGAAAATTGCTGCCGGTATGACCCCGCGCGGACTGGGCATCCTGTCGGTCTTCCTGGTCTCTTTTGCCAACTTTGCTTCGATCGGTATTATTGCCGGGGCCATTAAAGGGCTGAACGAAAAACAGGGCAATATTGTTTCCCGCTTCGGTCTGCGTCTGGTGTTCGGCGCCACGCTGGTGAGCCTGCTCTCTGCCAGCTTCGCGGGGCTGGTGCTGTAACCGGGGAGACGCCATTGCGTTTGTGCCGGGTAAGGCGTCAGCCGCCACCCGGCACTTTCAGCAGAGGCAGTTTACATTAAAAATGTACGCAGACCGGTTGGTCAACGCGCATCACCGACTCCTGGGCAAAGCGCGATTTATAGAGGTGACGTAACGCCTCAATCCCCTCTTCACTGTCGCCGTCTTTACCATGAATCAGCATCAGCGCTTTACTCTGCTCGCGGGCCACGTTGCCATCATTGCCCAACCACTGGCCCCGGGCGTCAAACACCGTTAACCCCTCACGAAAGCGCGGCGTGACGTCGCGGTCAACAAACTGCTGCCACTCCTGGGCGGTGATATCTTTGCCCGCCGGGCGGCTCAAACCGAAATAGAGCGTGGTCTGCACCATCGCATTCTCTGCCGGGCATACCGCCGCGGTGGGAACCGGCGCACTCTTCTTCGCCGGCGCCACGCAACCGCCAAGCAACCCGGCCATCACCAGCACCAGCGCACCCTGTCTGAACGTCATTTTGCTATCCTCATTGTTTTTTGTGCCCCCGATATCAGCGTATTTTCATGGAATTAGCAAGAGGGGGAGCAGCGCCGCCGGGCGTTTGACCGGCTATCAGCAACGAAAAAGCCCGCTGAAACGCGGGCTGGATTGACCTGTCCTGAGTTTACTCGGCGATAGCCGGCGTCGGCGGAGCCGAATGGTAATGGGCGTCCGCTTCGGCAAAGCGTTGCTGCATCGAGGCCGACGGAGCTTTGCTCAGCAGGCTGAAGACCACGATACCGAGGCTGCCGAAGATAAAGCCAGGGATGATTTCATACAGCTCCTGCCAACCGAACTGTTTCCAGAAAATCACCGTCAGCGCGCCGATCACCATCCCAGCCAGCGCCCCGTTACGCGTCATACGCGACCACATTACCGAGAACAAAACGACCGGACCAAACGCCGCACCGAAACCGGCCCAGGCGTAGCTCACCAGACCCAGCACGCGGTTGTTCGGGTTGGCCGCCAGCGCAATGGCGACCAGCGCCACCACCAGGACCATCACCCGTCCGATCCACACCAGCTCTTTTTGCCCGGCGTTTTTACGCAGAAACGCTTTATACAAGTCTTCGGTAATCGCGCTGGAGCACACCAGCAGCTGGCAGCTCAGGGTGGACATCACCGCCGCCAGAATCGCCGACAGCAGGATACCGGCAATCCAAGGGTTAAACAGGATTTGCGCCAGTTCGATAAACACGCGCTCGGAGTTCTGATTTACCGCCCCGGCCAACGCCGGGTTATTATTGAACCATGCAATACCGAAGAAACCGACCGCCACCGCGCCCGCCAGGCAGAGAATCATCCACGTCATGCTGATACGGCGAGCGTGAACAATACTGTGGTGCGAGTCCGCGGCCATAAAACGTGCCAGAATATGCGGCTGGCCAAAGTAGCCAAGGCCCCAGCCCATCAGCGAAATAATCGCCACGAAATTCAGCCCCTTGAGCATATCGACGTTTTCAATGCTCTTCTGCTTGATCACTTCCAGCGATTCGCCAAAGCCGCCAACGGAAATAATGACCATCACCGGCGTCAGAATCAGCGCGAAAATCATCAGGCTGGCCTGCACGGTATCGGTCCAGCTGACGGCGAGGAATCCGCCGACGAAGGTATAAATAATCGTCGCCGCCGCACCGGCCCACAGCGCCGTTTCATAGCTCATGCCAAAGGTGCTTTCAAACAGACGAGCGCCGGCAACAATCCCGGAGGCGCAATAAATGGTGAAGAACAGCAAAATAACCAGCGCCGAAATAATACGCAGCACGCGGCTTTTATCTTCAAAGCGGCCGGTAAAATAATCCGGCAAGGTCAGCGCGTTATTATTCACCTCGGTATGAACGCGCAGGCGGCCGGCGACCAGTTTCCAGTTAATCCATGCGCCGAGCGTCAGGCCGATGGCAATCCAGCTCTCGGAAATACCGGAGAGAAATATCGCACCGGGTAATCCCATCAGCAGCCAGCCGCTCATATCAGAGGCCCCCGCGGAGAGCGCCGTCACAAATGGCCCGAGGCTGCGGCCGCCGAGAATATAATCATCAAAGTTCTTTGTCGATCGCCAGGCAATAAAACCGATCAATATCATGCCAAATATATAAATAGTAAAAGTCACCAACATGGGGGTGCTAATAGCCATGTAAAATCTCCAGATTATTTTGTCAACAACATCCTGCTTTGTCATTTTATTCCACTACCGGAACGGGGTAATGGCGCAATGGTTGTATTGGGCGACCGTATCCTGACGGATGCGTCGGCATTTCACAAACGATTTAACACAGCATTTACACTAATTCTTGTCCGTACCAAACTTCATTTCGTTACAGGTTGCACTCTCTCACATTTTTATTGGTTGCACCTTGTAAAACTGTTAACTGACGCATAAAAAACCGCGGCGGAGAAAGGTTAATTTTCCGTTATATCCATCACCGCAATTAACAATTTACGCCTTTCTCAGCTTGCTACACAGGTCACGATTAACAAGGTTGCACAAAGTTGCAACATAGTGGATATTTCCGCGTAACCGAAAAAAAGAACAACAATTGATAACAGGAGTGATAAGCATGGGCACCACCACCATGGGTGTTAAGCTTGACGACGCGACGCGTGAACGCATTAAGTTCGCCGCGAGCCGTATTGACCGCTCGCCGCACTGGCTGATTAAACAGGCCATTTTCAACTATCTGGAAAAGCTGGAAAACGACCAGACGCTGCCCGAGCTGCCGACTCTGCTTACCGGCACCGCCAATGAAAGCGATGACGCCAGCAGCCAGGTCGATGAGCCGTGGCAGCCATTCCTCGAATTTGCCGAGCAGATCCTGCCGCAGTCCGTCACCCGGGTCTCGATTACTGCCGCTTACCGCCGGGCGGAGACCGACGCCGTCCCTATGCTGCTGGAGCAGGCGCGTCTGCCGCAGCCGCTGGCAGAACAGGCGCACAGGCTGGCTTATCAGCTAGCGGAAAAACTGCGTAATCAAAAAACCGCCAGCGGTCGCGCCGGCATGGTGCAGAGCCTGCTGCAAGAGTTTTCCCTCTCCTCGCAGGAAGGGGTGGCGCTGATGTGTCTGGCGGAGGCGCTGCTGCGTATTCCGGACAAAGCCACCCGCGATGCCCTCATCCGCGACAAAATCAGCAACGGTAACTGGCAATCGCATATCGGCCGCAGCCCGTCGCTGTTCGTTAACGCCGCCACCTGGGGCCTGCTGTTTACCGGCAAACTGGTCTCTACCCATAACGAAACCAGCCTGTCGCGCTCGCTGAACCGGATTATCGGCAAAAGCGGCGAACCGCTGATTCGCAAAGGCGTCGACATGGCGATGCGTTTAATGGGCGAGCAGTTCGTGACCGGCGAAACCATTGCCGAAGCGCTGGCCAACGCCCGCAAGCTGGAAGAGAAAGGGTTCCGTTACTCCTACGATATGCTGGGCGAAGCCGCCCTCACCGCCGCCGATGCTCAGGCCTATATGGTCTCCTACCAGCAGGCGATCCACGCGATTGGCAAAGCCTCTAACGGCCGCGGTATTTATGAAGGGCCGGGGATTTCGATCAAGCTCTCCGCGCTGCACCCGCGCTATAGCCGCGCGCAATACGATCGGGTGATGGATGAACTGTATCCGCGCCTGAAATCATTGACTCTGCTGGCACGGCAGTACGACATCGGGATTAACATCGATGCCGAAGAAGCCGATCGTCTGGAGATCTCCCTCGATCTGCTGGAAAAGCTGTGTTTTGAACCAGAGCTGGCCGGCTGGAACGGGATCGGCTTCGTCATTCAGGCCTATCAGAAACGCTGCCCGTTCGTCATTGATTCCCTGATCGATCTTGCCACCCGCAGCCGCCGTCGCCTGATGATCCGCCTGGTAAAAGGCGCCTACTGGGACAGCGAAATCAAACGCGCGCAGATGGACGGCCTCGAAGGCTACCCGGTTTACACCCGCAAAGTGTATACCGACGTCTCCTACCTCGCCTGCGCGAAAAAGCTGCTGGCGGTGCCGAGCCTGATCTACCCGCAGTTCGCCACCCACAACGCCCACACCCTGGCCGCCATTTATCAGCTGGCCGGGCAGAACTACTATCCCGGCCAGTATGAGTTCCAGTGCCTGCACGGCATGGGCGAACCGCTCTACGAGCAGGTGGTCGGCAAGGTTGCCGACGGTAAACTGAATCGTCCGTGCCGGATTTATGCGCCGGTCGGGACTCACGAAACGCTGCTGGCATACCTGGTGCGTCGCCTGCTGGAAAACGGCGCCAACACCTCCTTTGTTAATCGTATCGCGGATAGTACGCTGCCGCTGGATGAGCTGGTGGCCGACCCGGTCAGCGCCGTGGAAAAACTGGCTCAGCAGGAGGGTCAGGCCGGTCTGCCGCATCCGAAGATCCCGCTGCCACGCGATCTGTACGGCAAAGGCCGCAGCAACTCCGCGGGCCTGGATTTGGCCAACGAACACCGTCTGGCCTCCCTCTCCTCCGCTTTGCTGAACAGCGCGTTGCACAAATGGCAGGCGCTGCCGACGCTGGAGCATCCGGTGATTGCCGGCGAACTGCAGGTGGTGATTAACCCGGCCGCGCCGAAAGATATCGTCGGCCACGTGCGTGAAGCCCGCCCGGAAGAGATTGAGCTGGCGCTGACCAGCGCGGTCAATAACGCCCCTATCTGGTTTGCCACCCCGCCGCAGGAACGTGCGGCGATCCTTGAACGCGCGGCGGTACTAATGGAAGGCCAGATGCAGATGCTGATCGGCATTCTGGTCCGCGAAGCCGGTAAAACCTTCAGCAACGCCATCGCCGAAGTCCGCGAAGCCGTCGATTTCCTCCACTACTACGCCGGTCAGGTGCGCGACGATTTCGATAATGAAACCCACCGTCCGCTGGGCCCAGTGGTCTGTATTAGCCCGTGGAACTTCCCGCTGGCGATTTTCACCGGTCAGATTGCCGCCGCGCTGGCCGCCGGTAACAGCGTACTGGCGAAACCCGCCGAACAGACGCCGCTGATTGCCGCCCAGGGCGTGGCGATTCTGCTGGAAGCCGGGGTCCCGCCGGGGGTGATTCAGTTGCTGCCGGGCCGCGGGGAAACCGTCGGCGCCGCGCTGACCACCGACGATCGCGTTCGCGGCGTGATGTTTACCGGCTCCACCGAAGTCGCCACCCTGCTGCAACGCAATATCGCCAGCCGCCTGGATGCACAGGGGCGTCCGACGCCGCTTATCGCCGAAACCGGCGGGATGAACGCGATGATCGTCGACTCCTCCGCCCTCACCGAGCAAGTGGTGGTCGATGTGCTGGCTTCCGCGTTCGATAGCGCCGGGCAGCGCTGTTCCGCCCTGCGTATTCTCTGCCTGCAGGAAGAGATAGCAGACCATACGCTGACCATGCTGCGCGGTGCGATGGGCGAATGCCGGATGGGCAACCCTGGCCGCCTGACGACCGACATCGGTCCGGTCATCGATGCCGAAGCGAAAGAGAATATTGAACGCCATATTCAGAGCCTGCGCGCCAAAGGACGCACGGTGTTCCAGGCGGTACGGGAAAACAGCGAGGATGCGCGTGAGTGGCACAGCGGGACCTTCATTCCGCCGACCCTGATCGAGCTGGAGAGTTTTGATGAGCTGAAAAAAGAGGTCTTTGGCCCGGTTCTGCACGTGGTTCGCTACAACCGTAACGCTCTGGATCAACTGGTCGAACAGATTAACGCCTCCGGCTACGGTCTGACTCTCGGCGTCCATACCCGCATCGATGAGACCATCGCGCAGGTCACCGGCAGCGCGAAGGTCGGCAACCTGTACGTTAACCGCAATATGGTTGGCGCCGTGGTCGGCGTGCAGCCGTTTGGCGGCGAGGGTCTGTCGGGGACCGGACCGAAAGCCGGCGGCCCGCTGTATCTGTATCGCCTGCTCTCCAGCCGTCCGCAAAATGCCGTCGGGACCACCCTTGCCCGCCAGGATGCGCAACGCCCGCTGGATGCGCAGCTGAAAACCCTGCTGGAAAAACCGCTGAACGCGCTGCAGCAGTGGGCCGCCGGTCGCCCTGAACTGCAGGCGCTGTGCCAGCAGTATCGTGACCTGGCGCAAGCCGGTACCCAGCGTCTGCTGCCGGGGCCGACCGGCGAGCGCAATACCCTGACCTTTATCCCTCGCGACCGCGTGCTGTGCGTGGCGGATAACGAGCAGGATGCGCTGATTCAGCTGGCGGCAGTCACCGCGGTCGGCTGTGAAATCCTGTGGCCGGAGAGCGCTCTGCATCGCGAACTGGCGAAGAAACTGCCGCGCGAGGTCAGCGAACGTCTCCACTTTGCCAAACCGGAGATGTTGAGCGCTCAGGCGTTCGATGCGGTTATCTATCACGGCGACTCCGACCAGTTGCGCGAACTGTGCGAGCAGGTGGCGGCACGCGATGGCGCGATTATCTCGGTTCAGGGTTTCGCCCGCGGTGAGAGCAACCTGCTGCTGGAACGTCTGTACATTGAACGCTCGCTGAGCGTCAATACTGCGGCGGCAGGCGGCAACGCCAGCCTGATGACCATCGGCTAACGCTGTTCCCCGGAGGCGGTACTACGCACCTGTCCGGGCTACCTGTCTTCAGCCGTCTGCCGTTCTGTAGCCGGGTAAGGCGCCCCGCCCCGCGCCCGGGAAAATCCATTGTAGCCCGGGTAAGGCGCTCTGCGCCGACCCCGGGAAAACCCACCGTCGCCCGGGCAAGGCGCCCCGCGCCGCACCCGGGAAAAACCACCAGGAAAATCCGCCGGGAAAAGCAGACGGCACCTACGGCAGCTAATGACACCGGACGCCGGCTGTGGTTAATTAAAGCTCCCCGACGGAAGCTTTTTTATGGGAGTGGTCCAATGAAACGAACGTTACTTGCCCTTGTCGCCCTGCTGGCAAGCGGGCATGCCCTGGCGGACGAATGCGCCAGCGCCGGTAATCAGGCTGAGCTGAATCAGTGTACGGCAGCACAATATCAGGCGGCCGATAGCAAGCTGAATCAGACCTATCAGGAAGCGCTGAAGCGCGCCTCGGGTAAACAGCAGGCACTGTTGAAAAAAGCGCAGCTGGCGTGGATAGCGCTGCGCGACGCCGACTGCGCCTTCATCGCTTCCGGCGCCGAGGGCGGCAGCGTCCAGCCGATGCTCATCAATCAGTGTATGGCAGACAAAACCGTTGAGCGCGAATCGTTCCTTGCTTCGCTGCTGCAGTGTGAAGAAGGTGACCAGAGCTGTCCGCTTCCCCCCGCCAGTTAACGCACCCGGATACCTTCAATGATCAGCCGCTGGACATTCTCCACGGTTTGTTGAAAAAACGCCTCGTCGCGCAGCGTTGCGCCGGTGACCGCCTCAATCTGGGTGGCAAAATCGGCGTAATGTTGCGTGGTGGCCCAGATCATAAAGATCAGATGCTGAGGGTCGACCGGCGCCAGCTTCCCGCTATCGACCCAGCCAGAAACAATCGCCGATTTCTCATCAACCAGCGCTTTCAGATCGCCGGTCAGCTCGCCCATCAGCAGCGGCGCCCCCTGCAGCATCTCCAGACAAAACAGCCTCGATGCCTGCGGATAATCGCGCGACACCTCCAGCTTGAGACGAATATATTCGCGGATAGCCACCAGCGGGCTGATATCTTCGCGAAAGGCCCGCAGCGGCGCCAGCCAGATGGTGAGAATCTGCTGCAATACGGCGACATACAGCGCCTCTTTCGACGGGTAGTAATAGAGTAAATTCGTTTTCGATACCCCGGACAGCTCAGCCACCTGCTCCAGCCGCGTACCGTGGATACCAAATTGCGAAAATGCGTCCAGCGCAGCGGCCAGGATAGCCTCTTTCTTTGCGTTCACCGCCTGCGAACGCTTCCCGGTTTTTTTTACAGCGCCCTCTGCCATCGTTATCTCCTTCTTTCAACGCCATCAGCATAGCAAAAGCCCAACCTCGACACGACCTTATGCACCCCAATTGCGCATGACTGCCGTTTTTTCGTGCACTCATTTTGACCATTCAGTCCACTTTTTCCGCCTTCATTTTTGGCAACCAACGCGCAACACATTAATAACATTACGGTTTGCAAAACTGGCATCACCTTTGCTTTATCTTGCTGGCGAGGTGACCCAGGAGATGCAGGATGCAGCGCCGCGCGCCTTCTTCTTCAACGATTGCAGAGAGGTTCATATGAAAATTGGTGTCTTCATTCCGATTGGTAATAACGGCTGGTTGATATCCACCCATGCTCCGCAGTACATGCCGACGTTCGAACTGAATAAAGCGATCGTCCAGAAAGCGGAGCACTACCATTTTGACTTCGCCCTGTCGATGATCAAACTGCGCGGCTTCGGCGGCAAAACCGAGTTCTGGGATCATAACCTCGAATCCTTCACCTTGATGGCCGGTCTGGCGGCGGTGACCTCGCGGATCCAGATCTACGCCACCGCCGCGACGCTCACGCTGCCGCCGGCCATTGTCGCCCGCATGGCCTCCACCATCGACTCTATCTCCGGCGGCCGCTTCGGCGTCAATCTGGTGACCGGCTGGCAAAAACCGGAATATGAGCAGATGGGTATCTGGCCCGGCGACGATTACTTCGCCCGCCGCTACGACTATCTCACCGAATATGTGCAGGTGCTGCGCGATCTGTGGGGGACCGGGCGCAGCGACTTTAAAGGCGACTACTTCACCATGAACGACTGCCGCGTCAGCCCGCAGCCGTCGCAGCCGATGAAAGTTATCTGCGCCGGACAGAGCGATGCGGGGATGGCCTTCTCCGCGCAGTATGCCGACTACAACTTCTGCTTCGGCAAAGGGGTCAATACGCCGACCGCCTTTGCCCCGACCGCTGCGCGCATGATGCAGGCGGCGGAAAAGACCGGCCGCGACGTTGGATCCTATGTGCTGTTTATGGTCATCGCCGATGAAACCGACGAAGCGGCCCGCGCCAGATGGGAGCACTACAAGGCGGGCGCCGATGACGAAGCGCTGGCCTGGCTCACCGAACAAAGCCAAAAAGACACCCGCTCCGGCAGCGATACCAACGTGCGGCAGATGGCCGATCCGACCTCGGCGGTCAATATCAATATGGGCACGCTGGTGGGCTCCTACGCCAGCGTCGCCCGTATGCTCGACGACGTCGCCTCCGTACCCGGCACCGACGGCGTCCTGCTCACGTTTGATGATTTTCTTTCCGGCATCGACGCCTTTGGCGAACGCATTCAGCCGCTGATGCGCTGCCGCGACCATATTGCCACCGTTACCCGCGAGGTTGCCTGATGATTACGCTTTCCGCCCGACCGGAATCCCTGACCTTTCCGGCGCAAAACAGCGCGCTGATCGTCGTCGATATGCAAAACGCCTATGCCAGCCAGGGAGGGTATCTCGACCTCGCCGGATTTGACGTCTCCGCCACCCGACCGGTTATCGACAACATTAACACCGCCGTCGCCGCGGCCCGCACCGCCGGCATGCTGATCGTCTGGTTCCAGAACGGCTGGGACGAGGAGTATATGGAAGCCGGCGGCCCAGGTTCGCCGAACTACCACAAATCCAATGCCCTGAAGACCATGCGCCGCCGTCCTGAGCTACAGGGCAAACTGCTGGCTAAAGGCGGCTGGGATTATCAGCTGGTCGATGAGCTGCAGCCCCAGCCCGGCGATATGGTGCTGCCGAAACCGCGCTACAGCGGCTTTTTCAACACGCAACTGGACAGCATTTTGCGCAGCCGCGGCATCCGTCATCTGATCTTTACCGGCATCGCCACCAACGTTTGCGTGGAATCGACCCTGCGCGACGGCTTCTTCCTCGAATACTTCGGCGTCGTGCTGGAAGACGCCACCCACCAGGCGGGCCCGGCCTTCGCCCAGCAGGCCGCGCTGTTCAATATTGAGACTTTCTTTGGCTGGGTCAGCGATGTCGCCAGCTTCTGCGATGCGCTGTCCCCGGCCGCGCCGCTCACTTTCCCGGAGGAGAAACGTTATGCCTAAACAGGTCATTATTCCGCCCGGCACCACCACGCCGATCGCCCCTTTTGTCCCCGGAACGCTGGCCGATGGCGTGGTGTATGTCTCCGGCACGCTGCCGTTTGATAAGCAAAATAACGTGGTGCACATCGGCGACCCAAAGGCGCAAACCCGCCACGTTCTCGACACGATCAAAACGGTGATCGAAACGGCGGGTGGCCGCATGGAGGATGTGACGTTCAACAGCATCTTTATCACCGACTGGAAAAACTACGCCGCGATTAACGAAGTCTATGCCGAGTTTTTTCCTGGCGATAAACCGGCGCGCTTCTGCATCCAGTGCGGACTGGTCAAGCCGGAGGCGTTGGTCGAGATTGCGACCGTCGCCCATATCGGAAAAGCAGCATTATGAAACTGAATATCTCTCCGGCGCCCTTTGAGGGCGCACCGACGGTCGTGCTGAGCGCCGGCCTCGGCGGCGCGGGCAGCTACTGGCTGCCGCAGCGCGCGGCGCTGGAGCAACGGTATCAACTGGTGAGCTATGATCACAACGGCACCGGCGAAAACGCCGGACCGCTGCCGGCTGACTACAGCATGGCAACCATGGCGCAGGAACTGAAGCAGGCGCTGCAGGCGGCGGGAGTCTCCCGCTTTGCCCTGGTGGGGCACGCCCTTGGCGCGCTGATTGCCCTGCAGCTGGCGCTGGACTTTCCTGACGCGGTCAGCGGCCTGGTGCTGGTCAACGGCTGGCTGACCCTGTCTCCCCACACCCGCCGCTGTTTTCAGGTACGCGAGCGTCTGCTGCACGCGGGCGGCGCCCAGGCGTGGGTTGAGGCGCAGCCTTTGTTCCTCTACCCCGCGGAGTGGATGGCCGCACGGATGCCGCGGCTGGAAGCGGAAGATGCGCTTGCGCTCAGCCATTTCCAGGGCAAGGAGAATCTGCTCAAGCGGCTGCAGGCGTTGAAGCAGGCCGACTTTTCTCACCGGGCGTCCGCCGTGGCGTGCCCGACCCTGGTCATCAGCGCCCATGACGATCTGCTGGTTCCCGCCTCCTGCTCGCGCACGCTACACGCGGCGATACCGGGTAGCCAGCGCTTCGAGATGGCCTGGGGCGGCCACGCCTGCAACGTGACCGATGCCGACACCTTCAACCCTATTTTATGCAACGGGCTGGCCGCCATGCTGGCCTGATATCAGGAGAATCTATGAGCGAAAGCATTAGCCAAAGCGCGCGCGACAGTCTGTTTACTCACGCCCGTACCCACAACGGCTGGCTGGATAAACCGGTCAGCGATAGCCTGCTGCACGAAATATACGATCTGATGAAAATGGGCCCGACCTCCGCCAACTGCTCCCCGGCGCGAGTCGTTTTTGTCCGCACGCCGGAAGGCAAGGAGAAGCTGCGCCCGACGCTCTCCAGCGGCAACCTCGAAAAAACCCTGCGTGCGCCGGTGACCGCCATCGTGGCCTGGGATCGCGCCTTCTACGATCGTTTGCCGACGCTGTTTCCCCACGGCGATGCCCGCAGCTGGTTCACCTCCAGTCCGCAGCTGGCGGAAGAGACCGCGTTTCGCAACAGTTCCTTGCAGGCGGCGTACCTGATTTTCGCCTGCCGCGCGCTTGGGCTGGATACCGGCCCGATGTCGGGATTTGATCGCGACAAGGTCGATGCGGCGTTCTTTGCCGACAGCGGCTGGAAGAGCAACCTGTTGATCAATATCGGTTACGGCGACGAGACCCGGCTGTATGGCCGCCTGCCGCGCCTGCCCTTTGATGATGCCTGCCAGCTGGCGTAAGGAGCCACTATGTCCGTAGCGGATAAACAGAGTTTTCGTGACGCCATGGCCCAGGTCGGCGCGGCGGTCAATATTATTACCACCGATGGCCCGGCGGGTCGCGCCGGATTTACCGCCAGCGCGGTCTGCAGCGTAACCGATACGCCCCCCACGCTGCTGGTCTGTCTCAACCGTTCCGCCTCGGTATGGCCGACTTTCAACCAGCATCAGGCGCTGTGCGTCAACACTCTGGCGGCAGGCCAGGAGTCGCTCTCCAACGTTTTTGGCGGTAAAACGCCGATGGCGGAACGTTTCGCCGCCGCCGAATGGCAAACCGGCCTTACTGGCTGCCCGCGCCTGGTGGATGCGCTGGTGAGTTTCGATTGTCGTATCAACCAGATAGTCAGCGTCGGCACCCACGACATTTTGTTCTGCGAAGTGGCCGCCATCGTCAGACATCCAGAGCCGCGCGGGCTGATGTGGTTCGACCGCGGTTACCACACGCTTATGCGTCCAGCCTGTTAACCTCAAACCCGGGATATCATCATGGCACTTTTCGATTTTCCTCGCTGGCAGTTGACCTCCCCTTCCGCCGCGTCCGGCGTGGTGGCCCCTGATGAACGGCTCTCCATAGGGCAAACGATGGTCATGGGCGTTCAGCACGCGGTCGCCATGTTTGGCGCCACCGTACTGATGCCGATTCTGATGGGGCTGGATCCTAACCTGGCGATTTTGCTGTCCGGGATCGGTACGCTGCTGTTTTTCGTGGTGACCGGCGGCCGGGTACCCAGCTATCTGGGTTCCAGCGCCGCCTTTATCGGCGTAGTGATTGCCGTCACCGGCTTTAATGGCCAGGGGCTCAACCCGCACCTTAGCGTCGCTCTCGGCGGCATTATCGCCTGCGGTCTGGTGTATACCCTGATTGGCGTGGTGGTGATGAAAATCGGCACCCGCTGGATTGAACGACTGATGCCGCCGGTGGTGACCGGCGCGGTGGTGATGGCCATTGGCCTCAATCTCGCGCCCATCGCCGTACACAGCGTCTCCGCCTCCGCCTTCGATGGCTGGATGGCGGTGCTGACCGTACTCTGTATCGGACTGGTGGCGGTCTTTACCCGCGGGATGATCCAGCGACTGCTGATTCTCGTCGGCCTGATCGTCGCCTGTGGGCTGTATGCGCTGCTGGCGAATGTTTTCGGACTGGGGAAAGCGCTCGATTTTACCTTACTGCACCAGGCGGCGTGGTTCGGGCTGCCGCACTTTACCGCCCCGACCTTTGACGGTCAGGCGATGATGTTGATAGCTCCGGTGGCGGTGATTCTGGTGGCGGAAAACCTCGGTCATCTGAAGGCGGTCGCCGGCATGACCGGACGCAATATGGACCCTTATATGGGACGGGCGTTCGTTGGCGACGGGCTGGCGACGATGCTCTCCGGCGCGGTTGGCGGCAGCGGCGTAACGACCTATGCGGAAAATATCGGCGTGATGGCGGTGACCAAGGTCTACTCCACCCTGGTGTTCGTTGCCGCCGCGGCGATGGCGATTCTGCTCGGTTTTTCGCCGAAGTTTGGCGCGTTGATCCACACCATTCCCGGGCCGGTTATCGGCGGCGCGTCGATCGTGGTCTTTGGCTTGATTGCGGTCGCCGGTGCCCGTATCTGGGTCCAGAATCGGGTTGACCTGAGTCAGAACAGCAATCTGATCATGGTGGCGGTCACGCTGGTACTCGGGGCCGGAGATTTTGCTCTGTCGCTGGGCGGTTTTACCCTTGGCGGGATCGGTACGGCTACCTTCGGCGCCATTTTACTTCACGCGCTGCTTAACCGCCGCGCGCGTGAAGCGCAACAGCCCGACGTCACTCCCGTTTAAACCTCAGCGGGCAATAAAAACCGCCGGCGGATGCCGGCGGCGAGGAGGATGTGGCTGGCGCCAGGAAGCGTAAAGCCACATTGAAGACAGTCAGCCGCATGGATCAGCTATGACGATTGCCGTGACTGTTTTTTCCCCCTTTTTTACCTGCTTCCGAGGCGCGCTCGGGATCGTTTTTGAAGTTGCCCCCGCTATGCTGGCCACCCTTACGACCTGCTTCTGATGCTCTTTCACGATCCTCAGCAAAGTTGCCGGAACCGCCACGATGGTTTGCCATCACTGACCTCCACTTGGTTAGACATCATCTTGCGCTGCGTACAATACGAGGCCGCAACCCGGCGGCATCTGGCATGACCATTTTTCGTATTGCGTACTGTTAAGCGTAGTGAATGAAACTCATTTACCAGGTAAATAGTAACATTCTGTAATATTTTGACGCCGACGACAGATTTAGCGTCGCCCGCGCCGCGCTAAGCGGCTCTTATGCCTGATGAAAAGCGGGCAGATAAAGATGTTTCTTTTTGCGACAAACGCATTCTTTGCAATTTTGTTATAAATCAAATAAATGATTGTTAGATTTGCACTCTTAGCCAGAAGCCTTATCTTTAAAGATAACCAGTCGCTTGACTGGTCTTTAACGCAACCGAGGAGTGATGCAAATGGCTAAAATTCTGGTGCTTTATTATTCAATGTATGGACACATCGAAACCATGGCTCATGCCGTCGCCGAAGGGGCGAACAAAGTCGACGGCGTTGAGGTGGTCGTGAAGCGCGTGCCGGAAACTATGCAAGCTGAGGCGTTTGCCAAAGCAGGCGGGAAAACGCAGAATGCGCCCGTCGCCACGCCGCAGGAACTGGCAGAGTATGATGCTATCATCTTTGGTACCCCCACCCGTTTCGGCAATATGTCCGGACAAATGCGCACCTTCCTCGATCAGACCGGCGGTCTGTGGGCATCGGGCGCACTGTACGGCAAACTGGCCAGCGTCTTTAGCTCTACCGGTACCGGCGGTGGACAAGAGCAGACCATTACCTCTACCTGGACAACGCTTGCCCATCACGGGATGGTGATTGTGCCTATCGGCTACGGCGCCCAGGAGCTTTTTGATGTGTCAACGGTGCGCGGCGGCACGCCGTATGGCGCAACCACTATCGCCGGCGGAGACGGTTCCCGTCAGCCAAGTCAGGAAGAGCTGGCGATCGCCCGCTATCAGGGTGAACATGTCGCAGGACTGGCAGTTAAACTACACGGCTAACCTTCAGCAGGAGGATTTGCATGCCAACTCAAGAAGCGAAAGCCCACCATGTGGGCGAATGGGCAAGTTTACGAAATACCTCTTTAGAGATCGCCGAAGCGATTTTTGAATTAGCCAATTACGATGAAAAGCTAGCAGAAAAAATTTGGGAAGAAGGCAGCGATGAAGTGCTGTCTTTGGCCTTCGCGAAAACGGATAAAGACGCCCTTTTCTGGGGCGAACAGACCATCGAGCGCAAAAACGTGTAACCCGGTGTGCCCGGCGCATGGCCGGGCCCGTAAAATCATCCCCGGACCGGCCAGCTATGGCCGGTCCGTTTTTTCTATTTCGCCGCGTCGTTCATCACCTGCTTAAACGTCGCCATCGGACAGAAGCCGTTGGCATCCACCGGACAGCCGTTCAGCGCCAGGGTCACCCGCTGCGGCGGGGATTGCAGGGTTAAGGTTTCGGCATTGCGCAGCTGCTCCGTGCTTTGATACACATACTCGATTTTCATCAGATCGCGGTTGGCGCCGCTATCATGCCAGCGCTGGAAAACGATTTTTCCGCCGATCGGGGTGCGCTCATACTGGTCATGCAGCTGATAAGGCTTGAAGTTCAGCGCCGTCAACAGCGAGGCAATATTCGAATCGTGCCCGACCAGCAGCGTCACTTTCGCCGCCTGAGCGGGATCGCTGACCAGCGCTTTTTCGATATATTGCACCAGCGGTTTAGCCACGTTGCGCGCCACCTCCGCCGAGGTGAACAGGCTATCCTGATAGCCGTTTTTCAGCTTCGACAGCACCTGCCACTGTTTGTCGGTTTTTATCTCGCCCCACGCCACCTGATCCAGCGGATAGCCTTCGTAATACTGCAACGTAAAGGCATCAACCAGCGAATTGCCCACCTTTAACGGCCCGGAAACGCCCGGTTCCTGCTGATATTTTGCGCTGAAGGTGTCTTTGCCATCGCTCAGAGAACACGGCTGCTTCTCTTTGCAGGAGGGAGAATTCTGATAGTCCGTCATCGCTTCAAGCAGCTTGTAGCTGTCGGCCAGCTGCATGGTCTGCCGCTCTTTTTCCATCGCCTGTACGGCTTTTTCGCTGAAGGCGGCGGAATCGTCGGTAATCACCGGATTAAACGTCGGGTCCATGGTGCCCATTTGCGGCTGGTGATGCACCGTGACGCCGCAGCCGGGGAAGGCGCCGGTAATAAAGAACTGCGCGGTCGCCACCGTACGTTGCAGACTGTTGGCATAGGCGTAAACCGTATTTTCCGGCGGACACTCACCGCGGGTGACCAGCCCCTGCTGAGCCAGCCATTCACGCATATAGTGCCCCATGTAGACCTCAAGCACGCCGCCCTTGGTCGTCAGCTGACCGCCGGGCACATCCCACTCCGGCCATGATTTCGGCGTCGACTGTTCCAGCACGCTGCCGTTGTTGGCCAGCGGCGCGCGCAGGTTGTGGCGACTCATGATCAACACCTGCTGTAGCTGATAGCCCTGCGGTGCCGTCTGTTCCTCTGCCTGGGCTGCCGTCGATAACAATATGGCGCCGGCCACGACGCTGGCGAGTAGACTCTTTTGCATCCCTTAATCCTCAGTCAGTGATTATCATCGCTTACATTGTGACAAATTGATGACATTTTTCCGCACGACGGCTCGCAAACTCGCGCAACGGGAGAAACTTTTCTCCGTCCAGGGAAATAGTTTTATAATAAAACAACTGAAGCCACAGGAGCTCTCGTGAAACGTACCCGTCTGGAAAACAGCAACTGCCCTATTGCCCGCTCACTTGACGTCATTGGCGACTGGTGGTCGCTACTCATTGTCCGCGATGCCCTGGGGGGCACCCGGCGCTTCAGCGAATTTCAAAAGCACCTCGGCATTGCTAAAAACATGCTCGCCGGGCGGCTAAAAATGCTGGTGGAAGAAGGTATTCTGACGATGCAGCCCGCTTCGGACGGCAGCGCGTGGCAGGAGTATGTGCTTACCGAAAAGGGACGCGGCCTGCAAACTGTGCTGGTGGCTCTGGCGCAATGGGCTGACGAATATCTGTTGACGCCCGACGAACCCGCCACCGTGTTAATTGATAATCTCACGCGCCAGCCGCTGCGCAAACTGGTGCTGCAGGCCGCCGATGGCCGGACGCTCCAGCCCGACGACATTACCGCCCGACTTCCAGTAATAGATTGATTTTAATTATTATTAACTTTTAATCATTTCTCATAATAAAATAATCCTCGTCAATTGGTTGCATTATTAAATTATTTAACTCATGCTAAACTTGGTTTAATAATGAAACCTTATTACTTGAGGTAACGCCATGACGACCCCTTCTCATACCGCTTTAATTACCGGCGCATCATCCGGTATCGGCGCCCTCTATGCCAAACGTCTCGCCGCTCGCGGCTATCACCTGATTCTGGTCGCGCGCCGCGAAGAACGTTTGCAGGCCCTCGCCAAAGAGTTGCAAAGCCAGTATGGCATCCGGTCCGACGTGCTAAAGGCAGACCTGAGCGAAGAGAGCGGTATCCGCGCCGTTGAAGCGCGTCTGCAGGCAGATCCGACGATCGCGCTGGTGATTAACAACGCCGGCACGGCGAAAATGGGAGGATTGCTGACCACGGATGTGCGCGAGCATCAAATGATTCATACCCTGAATACCACCGCTCTGCTGCGCCTGAGCTATGCCGCACTGGCCGCCTTCAGCCCTCGCGGTCAGGGGACGCTTATCAATATCGCCTCAATCCTTGCGCTGCATGCGCTACCGGGCAGCGCCGTCTACAGCGCCAGCAAGGCGTGGGTGCTGAGCTTTACCCGTGCGCTTCAGGAGGAGTTTGCCGACAGCGGTTTGCGTATTCAGGCGGTACTCCCGGCGGCAACCGCGACGGACCTGTGGCCGACCTCCGGCGTCGCACTTGACGCGCTGCCCGCTGGCTCGGTGATGACCACGGAAGATCTGGTAGACGCGGCGCTCAGCGGGCTTGATCAGGGCGAAAATATCACCCTGCCGCCGGTCCACGATCTGGCGCTCTGGAGTCATTTCGACCAGGCGCGACTCGCGCTGTTTGGCAGCGCGCGCAACGGCCAGCCGGCGCCGCGCTATCGCCGGAGTTAACGTTTGAGCTGGTGGCCGTGCTTGGTCATCCACGCCCCCTTCGGCGACTGGGGCGAAGCGGAGTGGGATCGATTGATGAATCTCAACCTCAAAGGCCCGTTCTTCCTGCTGCAGGCGCTGCTGCCGCGTGGTATCCGGGTGAATGGCCTGAGTCCGGGTCCCGTGCACACACCGGCGCTGGATAAGCTGGGCCTCAGCGCCCAGGCCCTGAGCGACCTGCAGGAGGAGATCAAAAACCTGGTGCCGCCAGGACGGATGGGCACGCCGCAGGAGCTGGCCAACGCCGCCCTGTATCTGGCATCGGATGAGTCCAGCTACGTACCCGGCAGCGAACTGCGGGTGGATGGCGGTACGGGAAATCTCTGACCCGACGGCGGCGGGCGTTACTCCGGTAGCGGTACCGCCGCCAGCGTGCAGATGGCCTCATGTTCGCCGCCGCGGCGATCGACCATCACCACTTTGTCTCCCGCTTTTTTACCTTCACAAGGTTTTAGCACCTGATCGACGATGCGTTCGCGGGTTTGTTGGCGATCGGGCTCCGCCGCGACGGCAAATGAAGCCAGGATAAGAGTCAGCCCAACCAGGCCGACGATATGTTGATTACGCATGCATTACTCTCAGACAATTCTTACTCAAATGCAGGGTATCAGCCTGCGGATCCCACGTCTGTAAAATCACTTAACGGAGTGTTACCCGCCCGACAAAACGGCGCTGCTGCGCCGGTCAGTATGATTTTATCATTCTGATTTTTTTTCGATTTTAACAAAAAAGCGAGTCATATTTCGGACACATCCTGATGCTATCTTACACGTAACTTAATAGAGTTCATGGTTTTCAACTCAAGCCCAGGATCGCTTATGTCTGGTATTATTCTCATTGTTGTCGCGGTCATTTTGCTGGGAGTGGCGATTTACAGTCTGGTGTCATACGTCAAAGAACGCCGCGCCAGCCAGCTCCCGACCCATAAGAAGAAAAAATAGCCCCTCTCGATACGCCACGTTGCGCCGCCACATTGTGTCACGACGCATCACAAAAGAATAAAAGCAGGCATTATGCCTGCTTTTATTCTTTTCTTCCTGCCCGGCCTGAACGGTGACGACTCCCCGACCAGCTCCGCTTTGTAAGCATCGCACTGCGGCGAAAACAACGGGTCAGCCACGCCAGATACATCAGCGCCTCACCCGGGCAACAAAACCAATAAAACCGCAGGCGACGCCGATCCGTAGCCCCGGTAAGCACCGCGCAACCGGGGGATTCTCCGCTGCGAACTACAGCTCCAGCTCGCGCTGTAATAACCCGGCGATGGCCTCGCTGCTGTCGGCGGTGACCAGCGCGTGACGAAACGTCTCATGCATAATGCGCCGCGCCAGACGAGAGAATATACGCATATGCTGATCTCCGGCGGCATGCTTATTGAGGGTCAGCATAATCACAAATTGCGCTTCGTCATCTCCCCACGCCACCGGCCGGGCCAGACGAGCCACGCTGATGGTGGACTGCTCAATATGCTCCGACTTGCTGTGCGGAATGGCAAAGCTGAAGCCCAGCCCGGTCGAAAATACCGCTTCACGCGCCCAGAGGTCGGCCTCCAGCTTACGCGGGTAGCGGCAACGCCCCGCCAGCAGCAGATTATCGGTCATGCCTTTCAGCACCTCTTCTTTGCTGCGCCAGTCGCTGTTTAAGGTAATGCACTGCGTGGTAATCAGCGGCGCATCCTGCTGGGTCATGCGGAACTGGGCTAATACGTGTTCCACCTCCAGCGAGGTGCGACACTGCATGGCCTGGTTCAAAAGCTGACGGCAGGCCCGACTGTCCAGCCGCGCCAGACGCGCTTTCGTCGCCGGGATCGCCGGCGCGCTCATGCTCAGTTCATCCAGCCCAAGCCCCACCAGCAGCGGCAGCACCGAGCCTTTCGCCCCCAGTTCACCGCACAGGCCGATCCATTTCCCCTGGCGATGTACCGCCTGCACGGCGTAGTCCAGCGCGCGCAAAAAAGCCGGATTGAGGCTGTTGTAGTGGCGCTTGACCTTGCTGTTATCGCGATCCACCGCCAGCAGATACTGCGTCAGGTCGTTGCTGCCGATACTGAAAAAATCGATCTCTTCGCAACACTGGTCGATGATAAACATCACCGACGGCACTTCCAGCATGATACCCAACGGGATTTTCTCATCGAACGGAATATGTTCATCGCGCAGGGATTGCCTGGCTTCGGCCAGTCTTTCTTTCACCCACAAAACCTCCTCCATCGAGGAGATCATCGGAATCATAATTTTCAGCGGACCGTGCGCCGAGGCACGCAGAATGGCCCTGAGCTGCGTGCGAAACAGCGTCTGGTACTCTTCGTAAATTCGCACCGCGCGATAGCCGAGGAAGGGGTTGTTTTCCGCCGGGATATTAAGATAGGCCACCGGCTTATCGCCCCCGATATCCATCGTGCGAATAATCATGCTGCGACCGTTCGCCGGTTCCAGCGCCTGGCAAAAAATATTATAAAGTTCATCTTCAGACGGCGCGCCGGGCCGGTCCATATACAGCATTTCGGTACGAAACAGGCCCACCGCCTGCGCGCCGTTGCCAAACGCTGCGGCGGCTTCAACGGAGTGGGCAATATTGGCCGCCACCTCCAGACGCAGCCCATCTTTTGTCACTCCGTCTTTATCAAGCCACGCCTGCTGCTGATGACGTAACTGCGCCGCAGCCCAGGCCTCCTGCTGGTAGTAACGCGTCACCGCTTCATCCGGGTTCACCGCCACCAGCCCGGCATTGCCGTCGATGTATACCGGTTGCCCCACCCACGGCTGCAGCGCCGCCATCTCCACGCCAACCAGAGTCGGAATATTAAAAGAACGCGCCAGAATCACGGTATGCGAGGTGGTCCCGCCGCTGCTCAGCAGCAGGCCTTTCAGCCGCGTTTTATCCAGTTCCAGAAACTGGCTGGGCGTTAATTCATCGGCAAGACAAATCGCCGGGACGGTCAGCTTACCCGGGGCCGGGAAACGGGATTCGCCGTAGATATGCTGCAGGAGCTGGAAGCAGACATCGCGTACGTCCAGCACTCGCTCCTGTAAATAGCGGTTGCCGGAGCCACTGAACTGAGCGCAGAAGTGCTCGCCGCTGGCGACAATCGCCTGCGCGCAGCTCTGGCCGGTCAGCAGCCCGCCAAGCAGATGCTGGCGTAAAGAAGCATCCGTCGCCAGCGAACGATGCGCCTCCAGAATGGCGCCGGCGGTTCCGTCGTTATCCAGCAGCCGCAGCTCGATATTTTTGACCAGCAGCAGCAATCCTTGATCCAGCTGCGCCTGCTCGTGCTCAATACTCCCGGCAGCAGGCAACGGGCCCGGGTCGCGCAGATCGAAGGATTTCAGATGGATAAGCATGCCCCCTGCGCTCCCGGCACACACCGGCAGTCCGTGGAACAGGAGGGGATTCAGCCGCGACAGCGATTCCGGAACCGGCTGAACCTCCATGCTTTCCGCCGTCGGCAACGGCGTATCGCAGTGCGGAAATTGATCGTCAATAAATGCCGACAGCGCAGCAAACGCCCGCTGCTCATCCTCACCGCTGATCATTAACTGGCACTCATCGCCCTGTATGGTGTTGGTTGCAATAATGGCCAGCGCGCTTTTCGCATTGCCGCGCAGGTCGCTGCGCGTATTCCACCAGTCAATAGCAGACACAAAGGTATTGCATAGCGTTTCCACCACACTGGCCGGACGAGCGTGGACGCCATTTGGCAAATCGCAACGAAATTTAATGACATGGGCCATTGGCTTTCTCCTGAGCAAGACATCATGGCCTCAACGGTAAAGAAAGCACGCGGCCGGGACTACGCGAGAAAAGAGTGAATTACTGGAAAATTGTACACAGAGATCTTTTTTCTGTTCCGCATCACAAATCTCTCTTTTTGTCATGATCTGACCCTATATCACTTAAGATTTGAGATGGATCGCAATTTCGCGCGCATCTTACAAATATCCAGTAAATGCACTTTTTCTCTACTGTTTTCTCCCCCGCCATTTTCCTACTGTTGAAGCAACAATACTGTCACGAGCGATACCGCGCTCAGGAGCAAGCAATGAACGAACTGGTGCAAATACTAAAAAATACACGCCAGCATCTCATGACCGGCGTCTCACATATGATCCCCTTTGTGGTCTCCGGGGGGATCCTGCTCGCCGTCTCGGTCATGCTGTACGGCAAGGGCGCCGTGCCCGATGGCGCGACGGATCCCAACCTGAAAAAACTGTTTGATATTGGCGTCGCCGGACTGACCCTGATGGTGCCTTTTCTGGCGGCCTATATCGGCTACTCCATTTCTGACCGCGCGGCGCTGGCGCCCTGCGCCATTGGTGCGTGGGTCGGCAACAGTTTTGGCGCCGGTTTTTTCGGTGCCCTGATCGCCGGGATGATCGGCGGTCTGGTGGTTTACTACCTGAAGAAAATCCCCGTCCACAAAGTACTGCGCTCCGTGATGCCCATTTTTGTGATCCCCATTATCGGCACCTTTATTACGGCCGGGATCATGATGTGGGGGCTGGGAGAGCCTGTCGGCGCGCTCACCGCCAGTCTGACGACCTGGCTGCAAAGCATGCGCGAGGGCAGCATCGTGCTCCTCGCCATCATTATGGGGCTGATGCTGGCCTTCGACATGGGTGGCCCGGTCAATAAAGTGGCCTACGCCTTCATGCTGATCTGCGTCTCCCAGGGCGTGTATACCGTGGTGGCTATCGCTGCCGTCGGGATCGCGGTGCCGCCGCTGGGCATGGGTCTGGCGACGCTGATCGGTCGCAAATATTTCACACCGGAGGAGCGAGAAACGGGCAAGGCCGCCCTGGTCATGGGCTGCGTTGGCATATCGGAAGGCGCCATCCCCTTCGCGGCCGCCGACCCGCTGCGCGTTATCCCGTCGATCATGATTGGCGCCGCCAGCGGTTGCGTGACGACCGCTCTGCTCGGCGTTCAATGCTACGCCGGCTGGGGTGGACTGATTGTCCTGCCGGTGGTTCAGGGTAAAGGCGGGTTCATCATCGGCCTGCTGGTCGGGGCATTTGTCTGCGCCGCCTGCGTCATCGTGCTTAAAGCTCTCACGAAGAAGAAAGCGCCAGAAGCCAAAGCCAATGACGAACTGGATCTTGATTTCGAAATTAACTGAAACGTCAGAAGGAGTCGTTTATGACCAGCATTATCGCCGTTACCGCCTGCCCGTCCGGAGTCGCACACACTTACATGGCAGCGGAGTCGCTGGAGAGTGCCGCCAGAGCCAAAGGCTGGCAGGTCAAGGTGGAGACCCAGGGCTCCATCGGCATTGAGAATGAGCTGTCGGCAGACGATGTCGCCAGCGCCGATATCGTGATTCTGACCAAAGATATCGGCATCAAGTGTGAAGAGCGTTTTGCCGGTAAAACCATCGTTCGCGTCAATATCAGCGATGCCGTGAAGCGGGCTGACGCCATTATGAACAAAATCGACAGTCATCTTTCGCAGAAAGCCTGAATACCATCGCGCGCGGCGATGCGGCGCGCGACTCAACGCCTTGCTCCACGAGCGTCATGGTGACCGGCAGTCCGTGCGCAAACCGCGTCGCGAATTGCCTCAACCCGCACGTGGAGAAAGGCGTTCATATGGAGTTTGTCATGACCAATCGTACCCAACGCTTAATCGCGAGCCTGTTCGCTCACCCTCGGGAAATATCGCTCGAACGCGCCCTGCTCTATACCGAAAGCCACCAACGCACCGAGGGTGAGCCGACGATGATTCGTCGGGCGAAGGCCACCGCCTGGATCCTTGACCATGTACAGATTTCGATTCGCGATGACGAACTGATCGCCGGCAACCGGACAATCAAACCGCGCGCCGGCATCGTCTCGCCCGAGATGGACCCCTACTGGTTGCTTAACGAGCTGGATCGGTTCCCCACTCGGCCACAGGATCGCTTCGCCATCAGCGACGAAGACAAGCGCATCTACCGCGAAGCCCTGTTCCCGTACTGGGAAAAACGCTCGATGAAAGATGTCATTAACGCTCAGATGACCGATGAGGTAAAAGCGGCGGTGCGCACGCAGATTTTCAGCGTCAACCAGACCGACAAGGGCCAGGGGCACATCATTATTGACTATCCGCGTCTGCTGAATAAAGGACTGGCGGCGCTGGCGGCGGAAATGGAAAACCTGGCCCGGCAGCATCCGGAGAACGATTTTTATCGGGCGGTGGTGATTTTACTGGCGGCCTCACAGCGCCACATTTTGCGTTACGCCACCCTCGCCGCTGAGATGGCCCGCCGCTGCGACGATCCGCAGCGACGCGAGGAGCTGGAGACGATTGCCGCCCATTCGCGCCATAACGCCGGGCATCGCCCGGAAAATTTCTGGCAGGCCTGTCAGCTGTTCTGGTACATGAACATCATTTTGCAGTACGAGTCCAACGCCAGTTCTATTTCGCTTGGCCGTTTTGACCAGTATATGCTGCCGTTTTATCAGGCGTCGTTAACCCGCGGCGAGGATCCCGCGTTTCTGAAAACGCTGCTGGAATCGCTGTGGGTCAAGTGCAACGATATCGTCCTGCTGCGCTCATCCAGCAGCGCCCGCTACTTTGCCGGCTTCCCGACGGGCTACACCGCCTTGCTCGGCGGCCTGAGCGAGACCGGGCGCAGCGCGGTAAACGTGCTCTCCTTTCTTGCGCTGGATGCCTACCAGAACGTCCGTCTGCCGCAGCCCAATCTCGGGGTGCGCGTCAACGAACTGACTGACCGCCCGTTCCTGCACAAAACGGCGGAAACGATCCGCCTCGGCACCGGGATCCCGCAAATTTTCAACGACGAAGTGGTGATTCCGGCCTTTCTCAATCGCGGCGTCTCGCTGGAGGATGCGCGGGATTATGCCGTCGTCGGCTGCGTCGAGCTCTCTATCCCCGGGCGCACCTACGGGCTGCACGATATTGCGATGTTCAACCTGCTGAAGGTGATGGAGATCGTGATGCTGGAGAATGAAGGTAATCCCGATATCAGCTGGGACGGGCTGATTCAGCAGATCCGCGAGAAAACCCGCTACTACATCAAGCTGATGGTCGAAGGCAGCAACATTTGCGACCTCGGCCACCGGAATCAGGCACCGGTTCCCCTGCTCTCCTCGTTTATTCAGGACTGCGCGCTGCATGGCAAGGACATCACCGAAGGCGGCGCACGCTACAACTTTTCCGGCGTTCAGGGAATAGGTATCGCCAATCTCAGCGACTCCCTGCATGCGCTCAAGGGGATGGTCTTCGACCAGCAGCGCATGAGCTATGACGAGCTGATTCAGGTCCTTAAGGCGAATTTCCAGACGCCGGAAGGCGAGCAAATCCGCGCCCGCCTGGTTCATCGCTTTGAAAAATATGGCAACGATATTGACGAGGTGGACAATATCAGCGCCGACCTGCTGCGCTTTTACTGTAAAGAGGTGGAGCAGTATCGCAACCCGCGCGGCGGCCATTTCACCCCCGGTTCGTACACTGTCTCAGCGCACGTTCCGCTCGGCTCGGTGGTTGGCGCGACCCCGGACGGTCGCCTGGCCGGTGAGCAGCTAGCCGATGGCGGGCTGTCGCCGATGGTCGGCCAGGATTCACAGGGGCCAACGGCGGTCCTGAAATCGGTCAGCAAGCTGGATAACTACCTGCTCTCCAACGGTACACTGCTCAACGTTAAGTTCACCCCGGCGACCCTGAGCGGAGCGAGCGGGCTCAATAAGCTGGCCGATTTCTTACAGGCTTTCACCCGTCTGAAGCTTCAGCATATCCAGTTTAACGTGGTCAACGCGCAGACGCTGCGGGAAGCGCAGCAGCGCCCTCAGGATTTCGCCGGTCTGGTGGTACGCGTCGCGGGCTACAGCGCCTTCTTTGTGGAGTTATCGAAGGAGATCCAGGATGACATTATCCACCGCACCACGCATCAACTGTGACGTTATCGAGACGCGCGCCGACCGGGCGCGCATTTTCAATCTCCAGCGCTACTCGTTGAACGATGGCCGGGGGATCAGAACCATCGTCTTTTTTAAAGGCTGCCCGCACACCTGTCCGTGGTGCGCCAACCCGGAATCCCTCTCGCCCAAAATTGAAACCGTGCGTCGGGAAAGCCGCTGCCTCCACTGCGCGCGCTGCCAGCAGGACGTCGAAGAGTGCCCTTCCGGCGCATGGGAGCAGATTGGCCGCGATGTTACTCAGGAAGCGTTGCTCAAAGAGGTCCTGAAAGATGAGGTTTTTTTTCGCGCCTCAGGCGGCGGCGTGACGCTATCGGGCGGAGAGGTGCTCATGCAGGCCGGGTTTGCCACCCGCTTCTTACGCACCTTGCGCCAGTGGGGGATCCACACGGCGATAGAAACGGCGGGCGACGCCACCTTCAGCCGCATTTATCCTCTTGCCCAGGCGTGCGACGAAGTGCTGTTTGATCTGAAAATCATCGATCCCGGGCAGGCGAGAAAACTGCTTGCCATGGATCTCCCTCGGGTGCTGGAAAATTTCCGCCGGCTGGTGGAAAATGGCGTTCACGTCATCCCCAGGGTGCCGCTCATTCCTGGCTTTACCCTGTGTGAAAAGAACTTCAGCCAGATTCTCTCCTTCCTGGCACCGTTTGCGCTGCCTGACATTCATCTGCTGCCGTTTCATCAATATGGCGAGCCGAAATACTCGCTGCTCGGCAAGCGATGGGCGATGGCAACGGTCGAGGCGCCATCGGCAGCAGAAATTAACCGATTCACTATCATGGCTGAACAAGCTGGTTTTCGCGTAACTGTCGGCGGCTAATGCCCGGAGGATGCTATGGATCTCAAGATCGTTGCGGTTACGGCCTGCGTGAGCGGTGTGGCCCATACCTATATGGCGGCGGAACGTTTACAAAAAGTCGGCCACCATGAAAAGTGGCAGATCAAAATCGAAACCCAGGGGGCGCTGGGGATTGAGAATAAAATCACCCCTGACGATATTGCCCGGGCCGATGTCGTGCTGCTGGTCACGGATATTGAAATCGACGACGCAAAGCGCTTTTGCGGCCACCGCACGATTAAAACCAGCATCAAAACGTTTTTACTCCAGCCGCAGCATATCGCTGAAGCGGTAAAAAGCATCATGAAAAAACCGATCGTCTATTTAGATATCCCCTGAGAATTAAGTGGGCTATTCCACTCCCAGGGGCGAGAACCGCTAGCCTCAGCCGCTTTGTCGCCCGAACAGCGTCGCAGCGCCATCGGGGTGACAATTGATGTCGGGCCGACAATCTGTGCCGGACCGTAACCCGGCAATGGGGTTATCCCGCCGCCCGGGAACCTTTCCCCGGTGGCGCTGCGCTTACCGGGGCTACTTGATACCGGGTGACTTGATACCAGGCCGACAATTGATGCCGGATGTAGCCCGGGCAAGGGGTTATCCCGCCGCCCGGGAACTTCCCCGGTGGCGCTGCGCTTACCGGGGCTACTTGATACCGGGCAACTTGATACCAGGCCGACAATTGATGCCGGATGTAGCCCGGGCAAGGGATGTATCCCGCAGCCCGGGAACCTTTCCCCGGTGGCGCTGCGCTTACCGGGGCTACTCGATATGGGTGACTTGATACCGGACCGACAATTGATGCCGGATGTAGCCCGGGCAATGGGGTTATCCCGCCGCCCGGGAACCTTTCCCCGGTGGCGCTGCGCTTACCGGGGCTACTCGATATGGGCAACTTGATACCATGCCGACAATTGATGCCGGGTGACTTGATACCGGGACGACAAGTTTCTGGCGCCAGGGAAGTTACTCCACATCCAGCAGCCATTTTTGCGCCGGCGTCAGGCGGCTGGCTGTTTCCGGCTTTAACCAGCGCCGCTGGTCCTGCTGCGCATTGTCCTGACGGTCGATGTATAAACCGTGCAGCACCCGTCTTCTGCTGCCGGTGGTATTACAGGTTCCGCCGTGCCAGGTATGTGCGTTATAAATCATCACGCTTCCCGCCGGGGCGGCAAATACCACCTCCTCCGGGTGCGGCAGTTCCGGGTCGCTCAGGACCTCTTCGGGCAGCTCCGGACGTAGATGCGTGCCGGGAATAATTCGCGGAGCGCCATTCTCAGCGCTTAAATCATCGATCGCCCAAATGGTATTCACCAGATGCACTTTGGGAAAATCGGGACGCGGTTTTTTCCAGTCGGCGTGTAGCGGCTGGTGGCCGCCGTTAACCAGCGCCTCGCGCGCATTCAGACTGGACACTTTAAAGTCGCCCTGAAAAATATAGCGGCAGGCCGACAGCACCAGCGGATGAGACCACACCTTCTCCCAAATCACCCCTTTATTCACCAGATTGGCAATCCGCGTTGCAGTCGCCTCCTGATGGTGTTCCATGGCCAGGTTGTCCCCTTCGCTCTCGACAAGCACGTCGATGAGCTCGCGCATCGCCGCCAGCCACGCCGGGTCGGCCAGATGATGCACCACGGTGTAGCCAAGCGTATCCAGCTCCAGTTTCATTTTATCGGATAAGGCGATGTTGGCGCCAAGGGCATCCAGATAGACAGCAGATTGATGTTCCATATTTTTTTCCTTAACCTTTCGATAACACGAAATAAACTCTAATCGTCGGCCAGGGGAAATACATGAGGCGATTCCTACGAAAAACTGGACATCCGTACGCGGGGAGACAAAGTGTGATGTTCATCAAACTCTGAGCTGCAGACGGCCGCAGGTCGGCTCTGCGCGTTCAATCAGGCTATCTAAAAGAGATCTGCGGGTATGAAATAGATTATATTCAACGGGATAATAGTTCGCTCTCGGGGTGAAGGATGATTGAAGATCTGCCGGATATTTTAAATCGTCTGATCAATCAGAAAGACAGGCTGCGGGTCAGGTTCCCGGAACCGGATATTTCGCTCCCGGAACTGGCCTATCAGGTCGCATTTCCACGTCTGGAAATTGTGCTGGAGGGGGAGCTTCGGGAGAACGGCTTACCCTTGTCCGATATGCGGCTGGTAACATCGCAAGTGCTTTATGTACCGGCGGGAAAATGGACCTGTCCGCAGTGGACCGGTCCGGCATCGACCTTAAGTATTTTATTCGGCAGGCAAAAACTGGGGTTTTGCATCCAGCGCTGGGACGGCAAACAGCTGCGAACGGAGAAGCAAAGCGTCGCCCGCCTGGGGCCGCGCGTAGGCTCTTATCTGCTGCTGGCGCTGAACGAAATATGTCTGCAGCCAGACCCGGTCACCGCCCGGCTTGTGGTGTCGGCGCTGCTGAGTCACTGCCTTGAACAGCTGGTCGGACTGGAGATGCGGGTCAGCCGCAGCCGCGATCTGTTTATGGCGGTACAGGATTATCTGGAGGAGAATCTCAGCCAGCCATTAACCCGCGAATCGGTGGCGAAACGTTTTCATATCACGCCAAACTACCTGTCGCACATTTTTCAGAAATCAGGTTCCGTCGGCTTTAACGAATACCTGACCCGCGTGCGGCTGGAGCAGGCCAAAAAACTGCTGCGGGGCTACGATTTAAAAGTCAAAGAGATTGCCCACAACTGCGGTTTTGTCGACAGCAACTATTTTTGCCGGGTGTTTAAACGCTACACCGAACGCTCGCCTTCCGAATATCGCCGCCACTGCCGCAGCGCGCAGCAGGGATAGCGGCCTCAGGATGCGGCCCACTCCACGCGTCCACGGCCGTTATGTTTAGCCTGGTAGAGCGCCTCATCCACCTTCTTAATAAACACATCCTGCGGTTCATCTTTTTCACGCATGCCGACGCCAATGCTTACCGACAGCGGATAATCGCGATTAATCAGAATCGAGCGGACATTCTCCAGAATCGACTGCGCCAGCTCGCGCACCTCTTCGGCCGACATCCCGTCAACAATAATGGCGAACTCTTCGCCACCAATCCGGGACGGCAGAATTTTATCGCTGGTTAATTTTGCCAGCTGTTTACCCAAGGCGAAAAGCACCTCATCGCCCACCAGATGGCCGTAGGTATCATTGATCTTCTTGAAAAAATCGATGTCCAGAATCATCAGCGCCAGCTGGTGGCCCTGTTTTTCCCGGATGGTATCAATGAAAAAGCGCCGGTTAGGCAGTTGGGTCAGCTCGTCTTTTAACGATTGAGAACGCGCGTCGACATACAGCACGTTAATACGCTCGATAATTTTGTAGATGCCGATGGTCGTCATCAGCATGCCGGAGAGGCGGAGCAGATCTTCGCAGTAATAGCCCATCCATCTCGGCTGGACAAATATTTCGTCCATGAAATCAAAGGTGCCGCCGGCTATCCAGAGCAGCAGTCCGTTGCGCACCCAGTTCACCGCGACATGGCTCATTCTGACCTTTGCCGAAATCCATAGCATAAACACCAGGAACAATAGGGCTAACAGATCAATATACAGCCCGGCGTTGGTGAAGATGAGGTCCCATGAAGCTAAGGGTTTTGAAATCACAACGCACAATGTGGAAACGGCGATAATCACCAGCAATGCGGGGAAAAGGTTCATCCAGGAACGGGAGGACTGCGCATTTATATTAATATTCTTTTCTGAATTCAGCATCGGCACGTCTCTCGTCTGCAGCAAATCTTTTCACAAGGTAACATAACGACCAGGGAATTTTCAGCGAGTAAAAATGATAATTATCTGAGGGTTAAGGGTATCATCGATGCTTGACAAGAAGAACAGACTGACCCCGCGGAATTATTCCAACTGACTACCAATCCATGGCGACGGGGTCAGTGCCGCGGATGGTATAGAGTTCATCATCCGCACATTTATCATTTCGTGCTATTTTCGGGTAAAAATCCCCCTTCGCTGCCGCCGCTCGCCGGCCTTCAGCGCGGCGCCTGCGCGGAGGATACCGCTCATACGCCGGTCGGGACGACTTAAGCCTTTTCGGCCAGCGCCTGCGTCGCGCGGCGAAATGCCGCAATAGCCAATGCCACATCGTCGACGGTAACGGACTCGGCGGGATGGTGGCTGATGCCGCCTTTGCAGCGCACAAACAACATGCCTACCGGCCAACGTTCGGCGATGGCGATCGCATCATGCCCGGCGCCGCTCGGCAGGGACAGCGAGCGCCCCTGAACCTCGTTGACGGCTTGCGTCAACACCGTCTGCAACCGCCGATCGCAGGCGGTTGCGGCGATGTGATAGAACGTTTCGGCGGCAAAGTGCAGATGGCGACGGGCGGCTATCGTCTGCGCGGCGTCCAGCAGCGTGGTGAGCAGCGCATCAAGCGTGCCATCCTGCGGGCCACGAATATCCAGAGTCAGCGCCACCTCGCCGGGAATGACGTTAACCGCACCCGGGGCGCAGCGCAGCGTCCCCACCGTAGCCACCAGGTCTCCCCCGTGCTGCCGGGTGGTCGCCTCAATGAGCACCATCCATTCGGCGGCGGCGGCCAGCGCATCCCGACGCTGGCTCATCGGCACCGTTCCGGCATGGCCCGCTTCGCCGGTAAAGCGGCAGTTCAGGCGGCGGGCACCGTTGATCGCCTCCACCACCCCGAGCGCCAGCTCCGCTTGTTCAAGACGCGGCCCCTGCTCGATGTGCAGCTCCAGATAGCCGGCGATATCCGCCGTCGGGCGCGCCGCCAGGCTGACTCGCGCAGGGTCAAGCCCGGCCTGCACCATCGCCTGCGCTACGCTTATCCCTTGCGCATCGGTCTGCGTCAGCCAGCTCTCCGGCCAGCTTCCCGTCAGGCCACGGCTGCCCAGCAACGTAATCCCGAAACGGGTCCCCTCCTCATCGCAGAAACCGACAATCTCTATCGCTTTCGCCAGACGACGCCCCTGCTGATGCAGGTTTTCCACCACATCAATCGCCGTGAGCACCCCCAGCATGCCGTCATAGCGCCCGGCATTGCGTACCGTATCCAGATGAGACCCCAGCAGAATGGCCGGCGCCCCCTCCTGTTCGCCTTCATAACGCCCGCAAATGTTGCCGACGCTATCCTGCCAGACGGTCATGCCCGCCTGCGTCATCCAGCGCGCCACCTGCTGATTGGCCTGCAAATGCTGCGGCGACAGATACACCCGGGTCAGTCCTTCGGCCGTTTCGCTGATCGCAGCCAGCGCATCGGCGCGGGCCATCACCCGCTCCGCGGCCGCCATCATCTCCGCCTGCTGGCGTGCTGATTGATTCATCGCGCACTCTCGCTGTCATAGTGATCCCACGCCGCCTGCATCGCCGCCCCCTGGGTGGTAGAGAATTTCAGGTAATTCAGTACCGACTCCAGAGCGCTGAGCGTGGTCAGCACGCAATCTTTCCGCGCGTTATAGCCCATAGTGCCGATGCGCCACACTTTGCCATGCAGCGGGCCAAAGGAGGTGCCAATCTCAATACCAAAATCTTCCAGCATCAGCTTGCGGACCTGGTCACCGTTGACGCCCTGCGGAATCACGACGCCGAGCACGTTGTTCATCTTATGTTTCAGGTCGCCGAAGGTCTCCAGCCCCATCGCCTGAATGCCTTTGAGCAGCGCATCGCCATGCAGCTTGTGCCGGGCAATCCCCTGATCCAGCCCCTCCTGCAGAATCAGGCGCGCGCATTCGCGGGCGCCGAACAGCGCCGATGTGGCTTCGGTGTGGTGATTCAGGCGTTCCGGCCCCCAGTAGTCCATCACCATACCGAGGTCGAAGTAGTTGGAGTAAACCATCTCATCCACGCCATCAAGATGGGCGTCGGTACGGATCCCCTCCTCCACGCATTTGCGGCGGCGAATCACCGCCTCCATGCGCGCGCTGAGGGTAATCGGCGAGGTGCCAGACGGGCCGCCGAGGCATTTCTGCATCCCCGCCGATACCGCATCCAGCCCCCAGGCATCGGTCTCCAGGGGGTTACCGGCCAGCGAGGCGGTCGCGTCGGTGTAAAACAGCACCTCGTGACGACGGCAGATATCACCCAGCTCCGCCAGCGGCTGGAGCATAGTGGTCGAGGTATCGCCCTGCACCGTCAGCAGCAGGCGCGGGCGCACGCGTTTGATGGCGTCTTCCACCTGGTCGGGGGTGAAGACTTCGCCCCACGGGACCTCAATGGTGTGAACCTCGGCGCGACAGCGGCGGGCGATTTCGCACAGCAGATGGCCGAAACGGCCGAATACCGGCACCAGCACCTTATCGCCGGGACGAATAGCCGACACCAGAATCGCTTCGATTCCCGCGCGCGAGGTGCCGTCCACCAGCATCGTCCAGCGGTTTTCGGTACGGAACACCCCGCGGTACAGCGCCATGACCTCATTCATATAGTGGGTCATCGCCGGATCGTACTGACCAATCAGCTGGCTCGACATGGCGCGCAGCACGCGCGGGTCGGCGTTAATCGGCCCCGGCCCCATCAGCAGGCGCGGCGGCGGGTTGAGTTGCGAAAATTGAGCGATATCCATTTTAGAATCCTTTGATTAATTCAGGCCGCGAACGGAGGAGATAAACTGCTTCAGTTCATTGGTCTGCGGGTTGGCAAACAGCGTTTTACTGTCGCCCTGTTCCCAGACCCGTCCCTGATGCATAAACACCACCCGATCGCCCACTTCACGGGCAAAATTCATTTCATGGGTGACGAGAATCAGCGTCATACCCTCGGCGGCCAGTTGCTCAAGCACCTTGAGCACTTCACCCACCAGTTCAGGATCCAACGCCGAGGTAATCTCGTCACACAGTAACACCTTTGGCGACATCGCCAGCGCGCGGGCAATCGCCACCCGCTGCTGCTGGCCACCGGAGAGACTGGAAGGATAATAGTCCAGCCGATCGCCAAGACCGACCTTCTCCAGCATTCGCTGCGCCAGCTCACGACATTCGGCGGCGCTTTTTTTCAGCACCCGTCGCGGCGCCAGCATCACGTTTTCCAGCGCGGTCATGTGCGGAAACAGGTTAAAGTTCTGGAACACCATCCCGACGGAACGGCTGATCTCGCGGGCCTGCGAATCGCGGTCGGTGATGGTCATGCCCCCCAGTTTGATGCTGCCATCCTGATAACCTTCCAGCCCGTTGATGCAGCGCAGCAGCGTGCTTTTCCCCGAGCCGCTACGGCCAATAATCGAAATCACCTCGCCCATCTCGATGTCCAGATCGACACCTTTCAGCACGTGGTTGTCGCCGTAGTACTTCTGCATCTGATTAATGGTGATGAGAGGCATTGAATTTATTCTCCAGATAGCGGCTGTAGCGGGACAGCGGGTAACACAGAATGAAGTAGCCCAGCGCCACCAGCGCAAAGACTTTAAATGGCTGATAGGTGACGTTGGTCAGCATCGTGCCGGCTTTGGTCAGCTCGACGAAGCCGATAATCGACGCCAGCGCGGTGCCTTTCACCACCTGCACCGCGAACCCCACGGTGGGCGCAATGGCGATACGCAGCGCCTGCGGCGCAATGACGCGAAACAGCGTCTGGGCGAAATTCAGCCCCAGGCAACGCGATGCTTCCCACTGCCCTTTCGGCAACGCACGGATGCTGCCGAACCAGATATCGAGTAAAAAGGCGCTGGTGTAGAAGGTCAGCGCCATCGACGCGGCGGTCCACGGCGAAACATCGATGCCGAACAGCGCCACGCCGAAGAAAGCCAGAAACAGCTGCATCAGCAGCGGCGTCCCCTGAAACAGTTCGATATAACCGCGGATCAGGCGCTTGACCTGGCGTCCGCCGGTCAGGCGCAGCAGCAGCAGCGGCAACGTCACCAGCGCGCCGCCGAGAAACGCCACCAGCGACAGCAGTACCGTCCAGCGTCCGGCCAGCAGCAGATTGCGAATAATGTCCCAGTCAGTAAAGGTGGCCATCATGCCTGCACCCCCAGCCATTTCCGCCCTGCCGCCATCAGCAGCTGACGCATTGTTATCGACAGCGCTAAGTAGATCCCCGTCGTCACCAGATAGACCTCAAAGCTCAGAAACGTCCGCGACTGGATCAGGTTGGCGGCAAAGGTCAGCTCTTCATAAGAGACCTGAGAAACCACCGACGATCCCAGCATCACGATAATGCACTGACTGACCAGCGCCGGGTAAATCCGCTGTAGCGCAGGCGGCAACACCACCCGGATAAAAGTCTGCGTGCGGCTCAGCCCCAGCACGCGTCCGGCCTCCCACTGGCCTTTTGGCGTCACCTGGATCCCGGCGCGGACTATCTCGGTACTGTAGGCGCCCAGGTTGACCACCATCGCCAGCAGCGCGGCTTCGCCCGCCGTCATCTTGAGCCCGAGGTTAGGCAGCCCAAAGACGATAAAAAACAGCTGGACCACGAACGGCGTGTTGCGGATAAGCTCCACATAACCGCCCCAAATCCGACTGAACCACGATGGCCGCCCGCTGCGAATGGCGGCGCCGAAAATACCGATAGCCAGACCGCCGACCGTTGCCATAACCGTTAGCTGAATGGTCACCCACAGCCCGGCCAGCAGCTCCGGCCAGTGCGGCCAGAGCGCAGAAAAATGAAGTTGTTCCGTCATTCACTGACCTTATGCGGCAAAGTCGGCGGGCAGCGGCGCTTTCAGCCACTTCTCAGACAGCCCGTTCAGAGTGCCGTCTTTCAGTCCCTGCTCAATCAGCGCATCCACTTTGGCTTTCAGCGCCGGTTCATTCTTTTTCAGACCAATCACGCACGGCGAATCTTTCAGCATAAAGCTCGGCACCGGCGCTTTCGCCGGATTCTGGCGGGCGATCGCCGCCACCACCAGGTTCCCGGTCGCCACGTACTGCACCTGGCCGGAGAGGTACGCCGACAGCGTGGTGTTGTTGTCTTCGTAGCGTTTAATCTGCGCCTCTTTCGGCGCGATACCGGTCAGCACCATATCTTCCACCGCACCGCGAGTCACGCCGATGGTTTTGCCGCTCAGCGCCGCCGCCTCTTTGACCTCCGCCCCTTTCGGGCCAAACACGCCGAGGAAGAACGGCGCATAGGCGCGGCTGAAATCAATCACCTTCTCGCGCTCGGCGTTCTTGCCGAGGCTGGAGATAACCAGGTCAACTTTATCGGTTTGCAGATAAGGCACCCGGTTGGCGCTGGTCACCGGTACCAGCTGCAGTTTGAGCTTCATCTGACTGGCAAGATAACGCGCCATATCGATGTCATAACCCTGCGGCTGGAGATCGGTTCCCACTGAACCGAACGGCGGAAAATCCTGCGGCACCGCGATGCGAATCACGCCGCGCTTTTCGATATCCTGCAACTGGTCGGCTTTTGCCGCTGTGATTTGCGTGAACAGACAAGCGGCTCCGGCCAGAGCGATCAGCAGTTTTTTCATGATGTTTACCCGTTACGTTAGTATGAAACAAAAGATTCTTTAAATAAACTTCTGCAACTAATGTGCCAGACACAAAAAATGCGAGGGTCATCAAGAAAAGTGCAAGAAAAGAGAGGGGAAACAGGATATAGCGGAGAATAGTGGGAAAACGGCGCTCATTTCCCCACTATTTTATTGCACCAAAACAGAGCAAAGCACCAGCCTGAGGCCCCATTATCGTTGCTCAAGCTCGTCCAGCTGCTGATAGAGGGTGGCGATATCGTGAATGCGCGGGCGGCCTTTATCGAGAATTTCGTGCAAAAACGCATTCGCCAGCAGGTTGATCAAGCTGTTTACCGAGCTGTAGCTGTCATAGGCCGAAACGCTATCCAGAGGGGCGCACAGCTGCCAGCGGGACAGCGGAAACAGGCTGTATGCCTGCGGTTCGCAGATCAGCAGTACCGGAATAGCCCGCTGCTGGAGCTGCTGCAGCAGCGGGCGGATGATGCGCGGACGGCGGCGAAAGGCCATGACCACCACCAGATCGTCCGCCGTCAGATCCACCAGCTCCTCGCTTAAGCTCTGCCCCGGCTGCGGCAGAACCTGTACCTGCCCGCGCGCCTGTAGCAGCTGCTGGCGCAGATGCAGCGCCACCGGCCAGGAGTTGCGCATGCCGATGATCGCAATGCGCCGGGCGTTGACCATCGCGCTAATCGCCTCGGCAAACTGCTGCGCGTCGAGCGCATTGACCCACTGCGTCAGGTTCGCCATCTCCTGTTTATAGTGCCGCGCCAGCAGGGTGTTACCCTGCACCGCATCGCGATGATCGGTCAGCGGCATTCCGCTCTGGCGTAAGGTGCGCAGCTCATCGCGCATATCCTTATATTTTTCGTAGCCCAGCCGCTTAAACAGGCGGCTCACCGTGGCTTTTGACACCCCGCTCAGCTGCGCCAGCTCGGCGCTGTTATAGCTAATCAGGTCGTCGAAGTGATCGAAAATAAAATCCGCCACCCGCTGTTCCTGAGGCGACAATGAGGCATATTGCCCTTTCAAGCGTTCATCCAGTTGTTCCATACAGCCTCTGTAACTTTTGTTTCATCAAACTATACATGATGTGAGCCCTTTCATAATGCATGCCAGTTTAAGAAAAAAGCGCCATCTCCCCCGACGAATGAAACTTTACGCTCAAAGTGGAACAGCTTTTGCAGCGCTGAGATTACGTTTGGATCATGAGGACACCCCATGCAGAGTAATGTATCCGCCCACGGGATGGCGGTCGCCCCGCACCATCTGGCCAGCCAAAGTGCGGTTGCCGTGCTGCGCGAAGGCGGCAGCGCGATAGAAGCCATGGTCGCCGCGGCGGCCACCATTGCAGTGGTTTACCCACATATGAACGGCCTGGGCGGCGATGGCTTCTGGCTTATCGTGCCGCCGGAGGGCGAACCGATAGCCATTGACGCCAGCGGCGCGGCAGGTTCGCTGGCCACGCCGCAAGCCTACGCCGGGCTGGCGCAGATTCCTCATCGCGGGCCGCAGGCGGCGCTGACCGTCGCCGGGACCGTCAGCGGCTGGGATGAAGCGCTCAAGGTCTCGCAGACCCTGACCGGAAAAGCGCTGCCGCTGGCGCGCCTGCTGGAGGATGCGATTCGCTATGCCGCGGACGGTACGCCGGTGACCGCCTCCCAGTCCAGCGCCAGCGCCGGAAAACTCGCCGAACTCCATGACCTGCCAGGTTTTGCGGAGACCTTTCTGGTCAACGGACAACCGCCGGTCGCCGGTAGCCGGTTTCGTCAGCCCGCGCTGGCCTCGACGCTTCAGCAACTGGTCGATGATGGCCTCGACAGTTTTTATCGCGGCCCGCTGGCCCGGCGTCTGGCTGCCGGGATGGCGGCCTGTGGCCTGCCCATTACCCTTGCCGACCTGCAACAGCATCGCGCCCGCCGCCCTGCGCCGCTGAAGCTTCAGCACCAGCACGGCGAACTGTGGAATCTGGCGCCGCCCACGCAGGGACTGGTCTCGCTGGCGATCCTCGGGATTACCGACCGGCTGGCGATGCACGATGCCGATGACGCGCAGACCGTGCACCGTATCGTCGAGGCCACCAAGCAGGCTTTCGGCCTGCGCGATGCCCACATTACCGACCCCCGCCATCTCGACGTGGATATTCAGAGTCTGCTCGACCCGCAGGCGCTCCAGGGGATGGCCGATAACATCGACGATCGGCAGGCCGCTCCGTGGGGGGCGGGAAAAGGTCCCGGCGATACCGTCTGGATGGGGGTGATGGACAGCAGCGGGCTGGCGGTCTCCTTTATTCAAAGCCTGTATCACGAATTTGGCAGCGGCGTGGTGCTGCCGGATAGCGGGATCGTCTGGCAAAACCGCGGCGCCTCGTTCAGTCTCGATCCCGCGCATCTGCTGGCGCTGGCGCCAGGCAAACAGCCGTTTCATACCCTCAATCCCGCCGCCGCACGCCTCAACGACGGCCGGGTCATGGTTTACGGTTCAATGGGCGGAGACGGCCAACCGCAAACTCAGGCGGCCATTTTCACCCGCTATATCCTGCAGGGCATCCCGCTACAGGAGAGTATTTCGCGCCCGCGCTGGCTGCTGGGGCGAACCTGGGGACAAACCTCAGACTCACTGAAGCTGGAAGGCCGCTTCACGCCAGAGAGCATCGCCCGCCTGCGGGCGCTGGGTCATGACGTGGAAGTGCTGGCCGATTATAGCGAAGCGATGGGTCACGCCGGCGCCATCGTCCGCCATCCCAACGGGCTGTTTGAAGGGGCGGCCGATCCGCGCAGCAACGGCTCCGCCGCCGGTTATTAGGAGACGAAGATGAAGCATAACGTAAATGACTGGCACGCTTATCTGGCGCAAATGGAACACCTGCTGGCGCTGGAGCTGGACGACACCCGGCGCAGCGAACTTCAGCTCCAGTTCGCGCGCATTGCCGCCATGGCTGAGCCGCTGATGGCCTTTGCGCTCGATGAACGCCTGGAGATTGCCGGAGTATACAAAGCATGACGCTGACTGAGATGACGATTGCTGATATTCAGCGCGCGCTGGCCGACGGCGAGCTGAGCGCCAGAGAGATTGCCCGCCGCACCCTGGACGACATGGCGCAGGTCAACCCGCAGATTAATGCCTGGACGCAGATCACCGAACGCCGGATGCTCGCCGAAGCCGGGCAGATTGATGCGCTGCGTCGAACCGGCCAGCCGTTACCGCCGCTGGCGGGGGTCCCCTACGCGGTAAAAAATCTGTTCGACGTTGCCGGGGAAACCACCCTCGCCGGCGCCCGGCTGTTCAGCGAGCGCCCGCCTGCCGCCAACGACGGTTGGGCGGTGCGGCAGATCTGCGCGGCAGGCGGCCTGCTTAGCGGAATGGTCAATATGGACGCCTACGCCTACGGGTTCACCACCGAAAACAGCCACTACGGCGCCACCCATAATCCGCACGATCTGCAGCGCATCGCCGGCGGATCTTCCGGCGGGTCGGCAGCGGCGGTCGCCGCCGGGTTGGTTCACTTCGCTCTGGGCAGCGATACCAACGGCTCGATCCGCGTCCCGGCTTCCTTATGCGGTATTTTTGGCCTGAAACCGACGTTTGGCCGCCTGTCGCGCGCGGGCAGCCATCCGTTCGTCGCCAGCCTCGATCACATTGGCCCGTTTGCCCGCTGCGTCGACGATCTGGCGGCGGTGTACGATGCCTTACAGGGACACGACCCCGACGATGACGCCCAGGCGGATGCAGCCATTGCCCCTACTCGCCAGCGGCTGGAACGCGGGGCGGAGGGTCTGCGCTGCGCGGTACTTGGCGGCTATTTCAGCGACTGGTGCGATAACGACGCCCGCGCCGCCGTGGCGCGCGTGGCGCAGGCCCTTGAGGCCCGCGAAGAGCATGTGTTCCCCGAGGCGGAGCTTGCCCGTTCGGCGGCGTTTATCATCAGCGCCGCCGAAGGGGGCAATCACTATCTGCCGGCGCTGCGGCGTGAACCGGCACGCTTTGAACCGAACTCGCGGGAGCGCCTGCTGGCCGGGGCGATGATTCCTTCGGCGTGGTATCTGCAGGCGCAGCGTTTTCGCCGTCATGCCCGGGAGGCGATAACATCGCTGTTGCGCCACGCCGATGTGCTCATCGCCCCGGCGACGCCGTGCAGCGCCACCCTTATCGGCCAGCAAACCATGACGATTAACGGCGAGATGCTGCCCGTTCGCGCCAGTATGGGCATGCTCACCCAACCCATTTCGTTCCTCGGCCTGCCGGTGGTCACGGTCCCGCTGCGAACGGCATCCAACCAGCCCATTGGCGTGCAGCTGATTGCCGCGCCGTTTAATGAACTGGCCTGTCTGCGCGCCGCGCGCGCCCTCGAACAAGCGGGCATCACCGAGGCCCGCCCTGCGGAGAGAGCAGTATGATCAATCAGGATAATATTAACCGGCCGCGCGTGCTGGCCGAGGTCACGGCCGCCTTTTATCGCTACGAAGAGGCGCTGATCAGCAACAACATTGCGGTGCTGGATGAGCTCTTCTGGCACGATAAACGAACGGTGCGCCTGGGGGCTGGCGAGAATCTCTACGGTATTGACGAAATTCGCGCCTTTCGCGCCGCCCGTCCGGCGGCGGGGTTACAGCGCGAATTACGCCACACCGAGATAGTCACCTTCGGCGAGGATTACGCGGTATGCAGCACCGAGTTCACCCGCGACGGGAGCGAGCGGATTGGCCGCCAGCAGCAAACCTGGGTCCGCTTCCCCTATGGCTGGCGGATTGTCGCCGCGCAGGTGAGTCTGATGAGCTAACCCGGCGCTGAGCCGGGCTCGCGGGGAACGCACTACCCCCGGAATGGATGAACTTCGCGCCAGTGTCCGGCTATCTGCTGGCGCGTACAGACCCACACCCGCTCATGCTGCTGGACATAATCGAGGAAACGCTGTAGGGCGCGGAAGCGCCCCGGCCGCCCCAACAGGCGGCAGTGCATGCCAATGGACATCATCTTCGGCGCATCTTCCCCCTCTTCATACAGCACATCAAAGCTATCTTTGAGGTAGGTATAAAACTGCTCGGCGGTGTTGAAGCCCTGCGCGGTGGCAAAGCGCATGTCGTTGGCGTCGAGGGTATAGGGGACTATCAGATGCGGCTTGCGCGAACCGTCGCCGCACTGCACTTCGGTCCAGAAGGGTAAATCATCGCCATAGTAGTCGCTGTCGTAATCGAAGCCGCCGTGTTCCACCACCAGCCGCCGGGTGTTGGGGCTGTCCCGCCCGGTGTACCAGCCGGTTGGCGGCTTGCCGAACAGATCGCTTAAGACCTGCACCGCCTTGTGCAGATGCTCGCGCTCCGTGTCGATATCCATATGCTGATAGTGGATCCACCGCCAGCCGTGGCTGACGACGTCGTAGTCGGCGGCTTTGATCGCCGCGACGATATCGGGGTGACGCGCGAGGGCCATCGCTACGCCGAACACCGTCAGCGGCAGCCCGCGTCGGCTGAACTCCTGATGAATGCGCCAGAACCCGGCGCGGCTGCCGTACTCATACAGCGAGTCCATCGACATGTGCCGGTCCGGGTAGCTGGCGGCGCCGATAATATCGGAGAGAAACTGCTCGGAACCAGCGTCGCCATGCAGAACATGGTTTTCCGCCCCCTCTTCATAATTGAGGACGAACTGCACGGCAATCCGCGCCTGGTTCGGCCATTGCGCGTGCGGCGGCTGACCGGCGTATCCCCGCAGGTCGCGCGGGTAATCCTGTGCTGCTGACGTCATCTCCCACCCCTTAAATTGCAAATGTATTGAATGTCTGAAATTTACCGCTCAGGGCTTTGCCTTCCGGGAACGCTAAGTCGCCGCGTTTGCTGGTCGACAGACCCAGCGCCACCAGCGACTCCACCATCTTCACCGCCGCGCTGACGCCATCGATGACCGGCACCTGCAGTTCCCGCGTGAGCGCCTGGGCCAGGGTCGCCATTCCGCCGCAGCCCAGCACGATGGCGCCGCAGCCGTCCTCTTTTAATGCCTGGATACAGCGCGCGCGCACCTGCTCCTGCGCCACGCCGCTACCGTCCTCCAGCGCCAGCACCGGCAGATCGATGGCGTGCAGCCCGGCACAGTGGTCGTAAAAGCCATATTGATGCAGCAGATGGCGGGCGATAATCAGCGTACGCGGCAGCGTAGTCACTATCGAAAAGCGCGTGGCCACCAGCGTCGCCATATGCATCGCCGCTTCGGCAATGCCGATCACCGGCCCCTGCGCCAGCTCGCGGGCCGCCAGCAATCCCGGATCGCCGAAACAGGCGATCACGTGGCCCGCAACGCCCTGCTGACGGCCGGCCTGAATCTGCTCCAGCACGCCGACGGCGGCAATGGCCTCATCGAAATGGCCTTCGATCGATGGCACGCCCTCCCGTGAAGAGACCGCCATAATCTCGGTCCCCGGCGCCGCCGCCATGCGGGCGGCGGTTGCGATGGTGTCGGTCATCCCGGCGTTGGTGTTGGGATTAATCACTTGTATACAAATAGCGGTCATCAGGACTCCTTGTCGCCGGCAAAGAGCCGGGCAAAATCAGGCAGGCATTCGCCAGCCCGCTCAAAGCAGAGGCTGGCAACGATATGTTCAAAATGGTGCGTTAACGCCGCGCTCAGGGGCGGCAGCGCTTTCTCGCGCAGCAGCTGGACGAGCTGCTGATGATCGTCGCAGCGACAGCCCTGGCGCCACGGCGCGCCCCATGCCGCTATCACTAAGGAAGAGCGTTGGCTCAGGCGCGTCACCATGTCGGTGAGGACCTGATTGCCGGAAATAGCCTGCAGCTGAATATGAAATTCGGCGGAAAAGCGAATCGCCGCCGGGCCATCACAGGTTTCATGCGCATGTTGCTCCTGGCGAATAATCGCCTCCAGCGCCGCCAGGTGCGGCGGCTGACAGTGGGCGATGACATCGGGCAGGTTCGCCACCTCCAGCAGCGTGCGGGTGCGGAAGATCTCCCGCGCCTCTTCCACCGTCGGACTGGCGACATGTGCACCACGTTTGGGCGTTAAGGTCACCATTTGCACAGCATTGAGTCGTTGCAGCACCTTGCGGATCCCGGTCCGGCTCACGCCGAAGACCTCGGCCAGCGCCTCCTCCGGCAACTTGCTGCCCGGCAGCAGCTGATGTTCGACGATGGCGGTCATCAGGGCCTGATAGATGGATTCATCCTTGTCATGCGGCGCTTCTGCGGCCTGCTGACGATTTTCATTACGCATTCACCCACTCCGAATTTCACTTTTCGATAGCCAATCGTACACATAAAATAAATTTATTGTATACAATATTAATGATTCTGGCCTGAATCCTGCAACAACCTCAACCAGTAACGTAAAAGGGTTTTCATTCAGAGGAGCAGGTTTCATGCCAAACAGACAACATACCCATCAGGTTAAGGCCGCTGACTCCACCGTCGGCTACAGTCCACGACTGTGTAACGAGGATCTGGCGCCGACGCGCGACCAGAACTGGAGCTGGTACAACATCTTTTCTTTCTGGATGTCCGACGTCCATAGCATGGGGGGCTACGTGGTGGCGGCGAGCTTCTTCACCCTCGGGCTGGCCAGCTGGCAGGTACTTCTCTGCCTGCTGGTGGGAATTTGTATCGTCCAGCTGTGCGCCAACCTGGTGGCGAAGCCGAGCCAGATGGCGGGCGTACCCTATGCGGTCATCTGTCGTCAGGCATTTGGCGTCTTTGGTGCCAATATCCCGGCGGTGATCCGCGGTCTTATCGCCTTCGCCTGGTACGGTATTCAGACCTATCTGGCGGCCAACGCGCTGATGCTGGTGCTGCTCAAGTTCTGGCCTTCGCTGACAACATTAACCGCAGCCACCTTCCTTGGTCTGTCGCATCTCGGATGGCTCTGTTTCGCCACCATGTGGCTGCTGCAGGCGATGGTCTTCTGGCACGGGATGAGCGCCATTAAGCGCTTTATTGATGTCGCCGGTCCGGCGGTCTACGTGGTAATGCTGGCGCTGGCGGGCTGGATTGTATACAAAACCGGTTTCGACGGTATTTCCTTTACTCTCGCCAGCAAATCGCTGACCGCCGGCGAACAGACCTGGCAGATGATCACCGCCACCGCGCTGGTGGTCTCCTACTTCTCCGGCCCGCTGCTGAACTTCGGCGATTTCTCGCGCTATGGCAAGAGTATGGGCGAAATCCGTCGCGGCAATCGCTGGGGTCTGCCGTTTAACTTCCTGCTGTTTTCGATAGTCACCGTGGTGATTGTCTCCGGCACCCAGTCGCTGTTTGGCCGGATGATCACCGACCCGATTGAAACCGTCAGCCGCGTGGGGAACGATCTGGCGGTGGCCATTGGTCTGCTGACGATGATTACCGCCACCATCGGGATCAATATTGTCGCCAACTTTGTCTCACCGGCGTTCGACTTCTCCAACTGCTCACCGCAGAAAATCAGCTTCCGTACCGGCGGCATGATCGCCGCGGTCGGTTCCATTCTGCTGACGCCGTGGAACCTGTTTAACTCCCCGGAGTTGATTCACTATACGCTGGATGTGCTGGGCGCCTTTATCGGCCCGCTGTTTGGCATTCTGATTGTCGACTTCTACCTGATTAAGCGCGGCCAGGTGTCTGTCGACGACCTGTTTGATGACACGCCGCAGGGCCAGTACTGGTACCGCAACGGCTTTAACCCGAAAGCCATCGCGGCGCTGCTCCCGTCGGTGGCAATCGGCCTGGTGATTAGCTTTATCCCGGCCCTGCATGAAGTGGCGAACTTTAGCTGGTTTATCGGCGTCTTCCTGAGCGGCGCGGCCTACCGCTGGATCGCCCGCGACGACCGCGCCCCCACCGCATCGCGTTTTAGCGCCCGACCGCTTGCCCAGAAAGAGTAACCCCTCCCCTGTGCCGCGGCGGTACACCGCGGCATATCCTCTCCGGCAAACTGGCATTAATATTGCTCAATATTAATGTCCCTCTCTGGAACAAAGAAGGTTGTCCTGATGATTGAGTACCATACCGCCGTTCGCGGCGCCTTTTTCGATATCGCCGCGGTCGCCGACAGCGCCGACGATATCGCTCGCCATGCGCGCTATCTTGATGATGGCGTGCTGTTTATCCAGCAGGGAAAAATTCAGGCGCTGCTGCCGTGGCAGGAGGGCGAGCAGCACCTGGATCCGCACACCGGCTATCTCGATCTGCGCGGACAGCTGCTACTCCCCGGTTTTGTCGATGCCCACGTGCATTATCCGCAAACGGAGATGATTGGCGCCTTCGGCGAGCAGCTGCTGGAGTGGCTGACCACCTACACCTTTCCGGTGGAGAGTCAGTTTGGCGATGCGGAGTATGCCGCGGAGATCGCGCAGTTCTTTATCAACCAGCTGCTGAGCCACGGCACCACCACCGCGCTGGTGTTTTGTACCCTGCATCCCGAATCCGTCGAGGCGCTGTTTAGCGAAGCCCTGCGGCTGAATATGCGCCTGCTCGCCGGTAAAGTGATGATGGACCGCCACGCCCCGGACTATCTGAGCGAAACGGCGGAGCAGAGCTACCGGCAAACCCGCGAGCTTATTCAGCGCTGGCACCATCAGGGTCGCCTCGGCTACGCCATCACGCCGCGTTTTGCCGCTACGTCGACACCGGAGCTGCTGACGGCGGTCCAGCGCCTGCGGGAAGAGTTCCCGGATACCTGGCTGCATACCCACCTGAGCGAAAACCTCAACGAGATTGCGTGGGTGAAAAGCCTGTGGCCGGAACATGAGCACTATCTTGATGTATATCACCACTATCGCTTGACCGGCGAACGCAGCGTATTTGCTCACGGCATCCACCTCGCCGACGCCGAGTGGCAATGTCTGCACGAGACCGGCTCGGCGATCGCCTTCTGCCCGACCTCAAACCTGTTTCTCGGCAGCGGTCTGTTCCGCCTGCCCACCAGCTGGCAACGGAAAGTGCGCATCGGCATCGGCAGCGACGTCGGCGCGGGAACGACCTTCAGCATGCTACGCACTCTGGGTGAAGCCTATAAAGTGGCGCAGCTGCAAAGCTATCGTCTGCGCGCCAGCGAAGCTTTTTATCATGCCACGCTGGGGGGCGCCCGCGCGCTGTGTCTTGATGACAACATTGGCAACTTCCAGCCGGGAAAAGAGGCCGACTTTGTCGCCATCACCCCGGGAGTGACGCCGTTGCAGCGCCTGCGCCTCTCCCGCTGTCAGGATATTTACGAACAGCTGTTTGTCCTGATGACGCTGGGCGACGAACGCAATATTCACCAGACCTGGGTCAACGGCGAGTGCGTCTGGCAGGCACAGGCGCAGTGAGTAAGCCCGGCCCGCTGCCGGGCGTCGGCGCGCTCAGCTTCCCCGATAGGTTGACCAGCCGCCCGGGGCAATCAGGAACGGCAGATGGAAATGCTCATCCGCCTCCTCGGCAATCACAAAATCAATCTGCGCGCACAGATACAGCGTTTCGAGGCCGCCGCGGGTGAACCAGTCGCCCGTCTCCGCCACCAGCCGATAGCGGCCGGCGGCCAGTTTGCCCGGCGCCAGCGACGCAATGCGCCCATTTTCATCGGTGATGCCGCTGTCGATGGATTGCCCTCCCCGCAGCAGGTTGACCGCCACCCCCTGCGCAGGCTTGCCGCTGGAAATATCCAGAATATGGGTACTTAACGTATTCATTCGCCAATGACTCCCGTTAGTCGTAATAAGGTAATTTCACGGAGCTGCGCCAGCGCCGACGCAACCTCTTGCGCCGGGTTGTGGTTCAGCCGTTGCGTCAGCGCCTGCAGTATCTCCTCCCCGCTGCGGCCTTTGGCGCGAATCAGAAACACCCGGCCAAAGCGCGCCTCGTAGCGAGCGTTGCCCTCCGTTAACGCCTGGATGAGCGAAGCGTCCCGATCGTTGACCGCCGCCTGCTCCTGCCGCGACAGCGCGGCATGCCCGTGCCGGGCGGCGGGTTTTTCGCCAATTCGCGGGTGTGCGCTCAGCGCCAGATCCAGCTCCGGCTCGCCCCACGTCAGCGAGGTTTGCTGCGCCATGGCGTGCAGCGCCGCAAGGTTCGGGTAGGGCCGGGCCTGCACCAGCGCCGTCACCCAGTCGTCAATCGCCACGCACGGTTCCAGCAGACGCGCGGCCTCGTCGCGAGGCAGTTGATTAAAGTGGCTGAGCGGAATCATCGTCCCTCCTGGCCGTCGCCCCACGCTGCCGGGCCGCAAACTGACGGTTGTTTTTGTTTTGCGACATCATCATTCCTCCGTTTCACATCAACGTTGTCTGCACAGTGCACAAAGCAGGCCAGAGTCGCGCCGTGGGGCCCGCTAAGTTCAATAACCGATTGTTTATTAATGATAGCCATCTCATATCGTTGCTGCTTCCCCGCTCCTCTGCCGTCCACCGCTGATGAAACATTCGGTTCCATCATCACCCTTAAGAAATTTTTAGTTCATAAACTGGCGGTTGCCACCCTCTGACGCACCAGATAGGTGCGAAACGTCACCCTCTTGTCGCCGCAACGCCGATTTTGGTGCTTTGCGCAAGCTGGTACGTAAATTGCTCGCCTCCTTTACGACGCAATGTAAGGAGAACAGCATGAAAGCATTAGTGATTGGCGCCGGTATCGGTGGCCTGAGCGCGGCGGTGGCCTTGAAGAAGGCGGGAATCACCTGTGAAGTGTTTGAGGCGGTGAAAGAGATTAAACCGGTCGGCGCGGCGATCTCCATCTGGCCAAACGGCGTGAAGTGCATGAAAAATCTCGGCATGGGCGAGATCATCGAAACCTACGGCGGCCCGATGCACTTTTTAGCCTATAAAGAGTACCAGGACGGAGAAACCCTGACCCGCTTTAGCCTTGCTCCGCTGGTTGAACGCACCGGCGGCCGCCCCTGCCCGGTGTCACGCAGCGAACTGCAAAGGGAGATGCTCAATTTTTGGGGGCGCGAGGCGGTGCAGTTTGGTAAACGGGTAACCCGTGCGCAGGAAAATGCCGACGGCGTCACCGTCTGGTTTAGCGACGGAACCACGGCCCACGGTGATTTTCTGATCGCCGCCGACGGCAGCCGCTCGGCGCTGCGCCCCTACGTACTTGGCCATAAGCCCGAACGCCGTTATGCCGGTTATGTCAACTGGAACGGACTGGTGGATATCGATGAGAGCATTGCGCCAGCGGATCAATGGACCACCTTCGTCGGCGAAGGCAAGCGCGTCTCGCTGATGCCGGTGGCGCAGGGGCGTTTCTATTTCTTCTTTGATGTTCCGCTGCCCGCCGGTCTGGCCGAAGACCGGCACACCCTGCGCGACGATCTTCGCCGCTACTTCAGCGGCTGGGCACCAGCGGTACAAAAACTGATTGCCGCCCTCGATCCGCAGACAACCAATCGCGTTGAAATCCATGACATTGAGCCCTTCGATACCCTGGTTCGCGGCAAGGTCGCGCTGCTCGGCGACGCCGGACACAGCACGACCCCGGACATTGGTCAGGGCGGCTGCGCGGCGATGGAGGATGCGGTGGTGCTTGGCGATATCTTCCGGGAAAATCGCGAGATTGTTTCCGCGCTGCGCCAGTACGAAGCGCTGCGCTGCGCGCGCGTGCGCGACCTGATACTGAAGGCGCGCAAGCGCTGCGATATCACGCACGGGAAAGATATGGCCCTGACCCAGGCGTGGTATCAGGAGCTCAAAGAGGAGACCGGGGAGCGGATTATCAATGGCCTGTGCGAAACCATCCAGGGCGGCCCGCTGGGCTAACCTCCGCCGACGGTTTGCATCTCCTCCATTACCGCCGTCAATTTTTGAATCGCCATTTGCGCCGGGCGAGACAGCTGGCGCGATGGCGCCGTACACAGCGCCAGCGTCAGCGGCCGCAGCAGCTTATTGCGCAGCGGAATAAACGCCAGTTGACCACTTTGCACCTCATCCAGCACATCCAGCAGGCTCAGAACGGTCACGCCGCTGCCTTTCAACGCCAGCGATTTAATCAGCCGGATATCGTTACAGCGGATGCTGTTGGCCGGGCTAAAGTCATAATGGCGATAGAGCATGCCAACACGTTCGTGAATCATCAACGGCGCGCCGGGGACGATATGGCGCTGCTGGCTGAGCTCCCCCAGGGAGAGCGCGGGCGCATTCGCCAGGGGGTTATCCGGGCGCATGACGATGCCCATTTCCAGCTCAACAAACGCCAGCACGCTCAGTCCCGCCTGGCCTTCCGGGTCAAGAATCAGGCCGAAATCAAGATCGGCCTGGCGGACTTTTTCACTGACCGTATGGCTGTCGGCCACCTGTAAAACCAGCTCCAGCCAGTCCCAGGTGCTGATGATATCGGCCAGCGCCGCGGCAAAACTGCCCTCCGCCAGCGCCTGCACCATTCCGACGCTGACCGTTCCACGCTTAAGCCCCTGCAGCTCGTCAAACTTTTGCCGGGTCAGGCGAAACTCTTTTTGCCAGCGCAGCAGATTGTCATACAGCAACTCGCCGGCGGTCGTCATCCGTAATCCTTCCGGCAGCCGTTCGAACAGCGGCGTCCCCAGTTCCTCTTCGGCCTGCAGGATCTGGCGATTGATCGCCGAAGCCGAAATATGCAGCTTTTCAGCGGCCCGACGCAGGCTGCCGCTGCGGGCGACTTCGGCGAAATAGAGCGCAAAACGCGAAAACGGACTCATGCCGACCCTGTCCTCTTTTTTGCAACGGGTGAGTGAATTAATGCTTATGGATGTCAACACCCTAATATGACAACAATAAACTCACAACAATTAAACAAATGAATTTTGTGAGCAGGAAGGAAAATCATGACCAGAGCCGCGCCAACGCCCCCCGCCCATTGCACTTTCGATCCTGAAGACTGGCTACGCCTGGCCCGCTGCTGGCATCCGGTCGCCCGCGCCGAAGATATTGGCGCCGCGCCGGTGAAAGCGGTGCTGCTGGATGAACCGCTGGTTATCTATCGCATTAAGGGCCAGGTCGTGGTCGCGCGTGACGTCTGCCCGCACCGCGGCGTGCCGCTGACGCTGGGCTTCCATGATGAAGAAGGGATCGTTTGCCCCTATCACGGCCTGCGCTTCGGGGAAGATGGCCGCTGCAACCGCATTCCCTCCAGCCCCGATCGACCGGTGCCGGCGAAGCTTAACCTCACCTGCTACGCGGTCGAAGAGCGCTACGGGCTGATCTGGACCTGCCTGGCTTTCGATGCGGAAAACCCGCTGCCGCTGCCCACCCTTCCCCACTGGGACGATGAAGGCTTTCAGCAGATCAACTGCCCGGCCTTTGAAGTCAACGGCTTTGCCGGTCGCCAGGTCGAGGGGTTTCTCGATGTTGCCCACTTCGCCTGGATCCATACCGACACCTTTGCAGATCCCGATAATCAGCTGGTTCCCGACTATATCCCGCAGGAGACCCCCTTTGGCTTCACCGCCGATTACTGGAGTTCGGTCGGCAATTACCCGGCCAGTTCTCAATTTCGCGCGCCGGACGGCTTCCAGTGGCTGCGCCATTTTGAGTTGCACCTGCCCTTTACGGCGACCCTGACCATCCATTTCCCCGGCGAGGCCCGGTTGGTTATCATGAATGCCGCCTCACCGGTCTCATCGCGGGTAACCCGAATGTTTGCCCCCATTGCGCGCAATTTTGACCTGCATGTGCCGGTCGAAGAGGTGCATGCCTTCAACCTGCGCGTGTTCGAAGAGGACCGTCTGATGGTGGAGACCCAGCGTCCGGAGCGGTTGCCGCTGGACTTAACGCTGGAGGCGCATATTCCCGCCGATCGCAGTTCAATCGCCTATCGTCGTAGCCTGAAGAAAATGGGCTTTGGTGAGTTTTTCCTGGTGTAAAGGGAGAAGAGTGATGAGTGACGTACTGAAGGTGGTTGTCGATGGCCTGTGGCGCGAGGGGGACAGAAGTCTCGCCATCAGATTGTTAGCGCAGGACGGCAAACCGCTTCCCGGCTGGCTGCCGGGGGCGCATATTGATGTTCACCTGCCCTGCGGGATCATTCGCCAGTATTCGCTGACCGGTCCCCACGGCGAAGCGGGCGCCGACGCTTATCTGATCTGCGTTAGCCGGGAGAGCGCTTCCCGCGGCGGGTCACGCTATATCCATGAGACGCTGCGTCCGGGTCAGACGCTGCTTATCTCCCCGCCGCGCAATCTGTTTACGCTGCAGCCTGCGCGACGAGTCACGCTGCTGGCCGCCGGCATTGGCATCACGCCGCTGTATACCATGGCGCTGCATCTCGCGGCGGCAGGCACGCCATTTGAGCTGCATTATTACGTTAAACGGCAGGAAAATGCAGCCTTTGTCGGCGAAATGGCAAAAACCTTCAGCCGTGGCAGCTGGGTGGTTCATTGTTCAGACGAAGGGCAAAGTCCGCGCGCGTCGTTAGCAGATACGTTGGGCGATGCGCACGCCGGGCACCATCTGTATCTCTGCGGCCCGTCGGGTTTTATGGCTACCGCCCGGCGGATCGCGGCGGAGAAAAACTGGCCCGAGGCGCAGGTTCACAGCGAAGCCTTCCAGCCGCTGAAGGCCGCCGCGAGCGAACATCAGGATACGTTTACCGTTACCCTGGCGTCGTCGGGCGAGACGTGGCCGGTCCCGGGCGATAAAACCATTGCCCAGGTGCTTCAGGAAAATGGCGTCGCCGTGCCGCTCTCTTGCGAAATGGGGATGTGCGGCGCCTGTCTGACCCCGCTGATGGCCGGTCAGGCCGATCATCGTGATACGGTTCAATCCGAGGCCGAGAAATCTGCTGCCGTGCAGCAGATAGCCCTGTGCTGCTCCCGCAGCCACTCGGCCAACTTACTGATTGATTTGTAATTTTTTTGCCTCTCCGGGGTCTGATGACAGCGCACAGCAGGATCTCAGACGCCGGGTCTTCCCCCTTTCCTGCTCATCAAATAAAACTCATTTAAATCAAAAAGATACAAAATTATGCCATTCATTCATAATTAAGATAAAAATTATTCATTTCCTTTCTGAATCAATCATCGGCATATTTGTATGACAAATTAATTCACAGCAACAGGCCGCGCCAATATCATGGTAACGACACTGCAAGAGAAACAGATTCAGGCGCAAAACCTGCAGGAGCGGGGATTGTTGCGCCGCGCCCTGGCGCTGTGGAACGAAATAGCGCGATCCGATGACAGCGAGCTGATGCCGCTAGCCCGGGACAAGCAACAGGAGATTGCCGCCCTGCTGGCGCAGCAAAAAGTAGAGAAAGAGGCTGCGAAATATCACTGCCGATCCCATGTCGAGGCCGATCGGCAATGCATTCTGACGTATCTGCGTAACGGTTTGAAACCGCGGGAAATTGAAGGGTTAACGCGGCGTTCCAGTGCGTTTATCTACAGCTGCAAAAAGCTGCTGGCCGGAGAATAGCCGTACGAGGCGACGATAGCTGGCCAGCTTTCTGGGTATTGCAGCGTATAGCGCCGTGCCCAGACAGGTGTCCAGGATCCCCCGAAACACCAACCATAATATGGAGTTGTATCCGAAACTTTGCCAGCCAGCCATTGGCTGGCTTTTTTTCGCCGCCAGAATACCGCCGTCGCGCCTGCACCTCCTGGCGCGATTTCCGTGTATTAAGGAATAAACACCCGCCCTTTACCGCTGACCGCAATATGCACCCGCCGTCCCGGCGTCCAGTCAGCCCGGCTGACGGTTTTCAGGGTCAACGTCTGCTGCGCGATCGCCAGCGTTAAGGTCGACAAATGGCCGGAAAAATCGACGTCGAGGATGGTGACGGCACTCTCCTCATTCTGGCACGGCGTAATCATCAGCTGTTCCGGGCGCAGCATAACCCGCCCCAGCCCCGTAGCATCGTCATTATCGGTCAGCAGCGCGCCAATCGCGCACTGCGCCCGTCCGCCTTGAAGCTCAGCGGGCAGCACCAGCGCATCGCCCAGAAACAGCGCCGTGGCTTCATCGGCGGGCCGCGAATAGACCTCAAACGGGGTGCCCACCTGGGTAAAGCGCCCCTGACGCATCACCGCGACCTGGCTGGCAAACGACAGCGCTTCATTCTGATCGTGGGTCACCAGAATCGAGGCGACGCCAGCCTGGGCAAGCAGGTCTGCCGTCGCCTTTCGCGTGGTGGCGCGAAGCCCGGTATCGAGGGCGGAAAAGGGTTCATCCAGCAGCATCAGCGATGGCCGCTGCGCCAGCGCCCGGGCGAGGGCCACGCGCTGCTGCTGGCCGCCGGAAATTTCATGCGGCCAGTGCGTGGCCAACTGGCCATCCAGCGACACCATCTCCATCAATGCCGCAACCCGACGGCGCTTCTCCTGCCGGGAGCCATCCAGACCCCAGGCAATATTGTCGGCGACATTAAGGTGCGGGAACAAGGCCCCTTCCTGCGGGACGAAACCGATGCCGCGCTGATGGGCGGGAATAAAAGTCCCCTCATCAAACAGCGTTCTGCCCTGCATCACGATGCGTCCGGCATCCGGCGTTTCAAACCCGGCGAGAATACGCAGCAGCGTTGTTTTTCCCGAGCCGGACGGCCCGACGATGGCCGTGCGGCTGCCGGGGGCTACCGACAGAAAAAGGTTATCCAGCACCTGAACATCGGCAAAAGATTTTGAGATCGAGGTTAATTCCAGCATTTACAAACCCGCAATTTTTTTCGACTGGTGATAAAGCACACCGGTCAACGGTAGAGAAATCGCGATCATCAGCATCGCGTAAGGCGCCGCAGCGACATAATCTATCTCGCTGGTTAATGCCCAAAAGCCGGTGGCCAGCGTGCGGGTTCCCAGCGGTGAAAGCAGCAGCGTCGCCGTCAGTTCGTTGCTGACGCCGAGAAAGACCAGAGCGGCCCCGGCCGTCGCACCCGGCGCGGCGAGACGCAGTGTGATGCTCCATAGCGCCCGCCCCGGGCTTCTTCCCAGACTCCGCGCGACATTTTCCAGCTCCACCGGTGCCTGGGCGATCCCGGCGCGAAGATTGATCAGCGCGCGGGGCATAAACATCAGCAGATAGGCCAGAAACAGCGTCACTTCGGTCTGGTAAATAGGGCGGGCGTAGTGAATGGTCACCGTGACCAGCGCCAGCGCGGTCACGATTCCCGGCAGCGAACTGGTTATGTAATTACACCCTTCGAGCAGGCGAAACAGGCGATGCGGATAGCGAATCCCCAGCCAGGCGATGGGGATACCGCAGGCGGTCGTCAGTAGCGCCCCGCAGGCCCCCAGCATGATCGTCTGACGCAGCGAGAGCCACAGATCGGCGTTCATCCAGCTCCCGAGGCCGCCCAACCAAAGCCAGCGGCACAGCACCATCAGCGGTACTCCCAGCGCCAGCAGCAGCAGCGCGCACAGCAGCGCCTGCGCAGCAACGGTCGCCATCACGTTCATGTGTTTGCGTTTCTGCTCGCGCGCGGCCCCGGCGCCTATACGGGCATAGCGCGCTTTCCCCCGGGTGATGCTCTCCAGCAGCAGGAACGCCAGGCAGCACAGCGCCAGCACGCCGGCCAGCATATTGGCCGCCGGACCGCTGAAAGTGGACTGGAACTGGTCATAGATAGCGGTCGTAAAGGTGTCGAAGCGGATCATCGCATACAGGCCGTATTCCGCCAGCAGGTGCAGCGCCACCAGCAGCGCGCCGCCACAAATGGCCAGCTTCAGCTGCGGTAACACCACGCGGAAAAAAACCTTCCACGGCGGCGTGCCCAGCGAGGCGGCAACGTCTTCCAGCGTTGGATCCAGGCGGCGAAGCACCGCCGCGACCGGCATATAGATAAAGGGATAGTAGGCAAGCACCGAAAGGAACACGCCGGAGGAGAGGCCGTGCATCGATGGCACCGCGCTGACCCAGGCATAGCTCTGGACAAACGCCGGAATCGCCAGCGGAGCAACCGCCAGCGCTGACCAGATCTGTCGCCCCGCCAGGGTCGTGCGTTCGGTCAACCACGCGACCGTCACCCCAAGCGCAATGCACGCCGGGACGGTCAGGGCGCTGAGCCACAGCGTATTGCTGAGTAACTCCCCGACGCGCGGACGGAATACCAGCGCTTTAATGGTCTCCCATCCAGTATCAATCCCCACGGCAATCACAAAACCCGGCGGGAGAAGCGCCAATAATGAAAACAGTATCGCTAATGCAACCATCGGAAATGCAGGACGCCTGCGCTCAGGCAGGCGTCGTACTTTTTTTCCGAGTGTAAGACTCAGACCAGACATAAGGTATTCACTTCACCGGAGGGATCACAGCAGGCCAGCTTGCGTCATCAGTTCGATAACTTTTTTACTGTTCAGTGAAGAGGGTTCCACTTTCGGCGCATCCAGCTCTTTCAGCGGCGTCAGTTTCGGGTTAGAGGCGGCGCCAACGCCCACGGCATATTCAAAGGCATTATTGGTTCTCAGATCATCCTGACCCTGTTTGCCGGTGATCCACTTGATGAAGGCCTGAGCCTGCTCCTGATGTTTGCTGGACGCCAGCACGCCGCCGCCAGAGATGCTGACAAAGGCACCCGGATCCTGATGTTTGAAGTAGTACAGTTTGGTATTTTTGCTGTTCTCGCCGGTTTTGGCCTGATCGACAAAGCGGTAGTAATGGTAAATCACCCCGCCATCAATTTGCCCGGCGTTGACGGCCTTCATCACGGTGCTGTTGCCTTTATAGGCCACGAAGTTGGTTTTCATCGCTTTGAGCCAGTCCAGCGTGGCTTTCTCGCCCTTCAGCGCCAGCATCGCACTGACAATGGCCTGGAAATCCGCGCCCGATGGCGAAGCGGCCCAGCGCCCTTTCCATTCCGGTTTCGCCAGATCCATCAGAGAATGCGGCAACTGAGATTCGCTGATCTTTTCCGGGTTATAGACAAAAACGGTACTGCGCGCGGCGATGCCGATCCAGCGGCCATGCTCAGGACGAAATTCCGGCGCCACCTGGCTTAAGGTGTCGGCGTTAAGCGGTGCGAACAATTTCGCATTGTCGACCAGGACCATTGCCGGGGAGTTTTCCGTCAGGAAAACATCAGCCGGCGAAGCCGCGCCTTCCTGCACCAGCTGATTTCCCAGCTCGCTGTCGCCGCCGTTACGCAGAGTCACTTTGATACCGGTTTCTTTGGTAAAGCCATCCACCCACGACTTGACCAGATTTTCATGCTGCGCGTTATAGACCACGATGCCTTCAGCGCTTTCGGCCGCCAGGGCCTGAGGGGCAAGGAACACAGAAGCGGCGACGAGCGCGGCGGAGCAGTATGACGACAGGCGAAAATTCATGTGCTAATCCTTAGTATTGATAGACAAATGGCCGCCGATAACCTGGCCGAAAAGGATTAAAACATAGAGAAATGGTAATGATAATGAAAACAATTACCATAAACTGGAAACAGTTAAAAACACTGCCCTGAAAAGTTTTCTTATCTGAAAATGCTTTATTTAAAACAAGATAAAATGAAAGGTTAAAATAACCTTAAGAAAAGATCATTTTCCGCTGAGAATATAAAAAATATGATCCCGGTTGCATTTCTGCGCCGACAAAAATCCCACCTCTGCTCCGATATCCTGCCCGCTGCCGAAAGCCCATTCCGCCACGCTACGCGGTCAGTCAATCCTGAGCGGCTTGTGGAGCAAAGCGCACGCGATAAAACAAGACTCCCCGTCCTTCAGGGTGGGAAGCCGGTCAGTCACTTGTTTTCAGACTGACGGTGCAATGGCATACGCCACAGATCGTAGCGCTCTTGTCCAGCGTTGATCACTCCCGCGAAGTGATCATTGAGTCTGCTTGAGGTAAAGACCAGATCCCCGTCGGGCCGGATGGCTGGCGTATCGGGCCAGTGAACCTGCGTACTGGAGGCCACCAATGTCATCGACCTGGTTTGGGGGTCATATTTGACGATGCCGTTATGGGTGACATCCGTGATGTAGAGATTGCCAGCGCTATCCGTGACAAGGCCGTCGGTGTTACCTCCTACCGACCCCAGATCCTCTATCCGATCGGCAATCTGTGGGTGGGTCGCGCTCGCTTCTCGCAGGATGGCAGTAGGCAGCGCATGCGCGTGTGTTCCCGTGGTCACCGTCCAGTACAGCGTGTCTGCATTCGGGGACAGAGCAATACCGTTGATGCCGATCTGCAGCGGTTTCCCCGGCCAGACTTCCGCTATCGGAGATATAAGCGACACGTCGCTTCTCATCGACCACGACATCATTCAGGAAGCTTGCCTTGCGGTCTGCCACCCCATCCAGGGGGATGCTTTTTATCGTGCTGCCAGACTTCAGGTCCAGAACCATCAGTTTCTGCGCCCCGACTGGTGATTCGGTTTCACCTGCGACAAAGCCCATGTCCAGCGCCCACAGCCAGCCGTTTTTGCGATCGACATAGAATCCGAGGACGTTGCGCAGGCTCTTATCGGGGGCCGCATCCAGCGCATTCCCCCGGCGGGACGGGAATGCGCTCAGACGCGCCGGCCCTGACGGAATCGTGGTATCCAGAAAAGACCTCCGGGCCCTCCCAGCTCACGCCAGCATAGCTGCGCCAGCGTTCGAGCGGCGTACCCTCTGCCGCGCTAGCCACCGTTGCGAAAGAGAGCAACGCCGCCATCGCCATGGCGGGCAGGCGATTTATTGAGTTGGACATGAATATGCTCCGTTAATTAAAGGGGGAAGTTAAAAGCCAGCAGAATACGGGCAACCGGTTCATGTGAAGTCGCGATAACGTTGCGCTCATTGAAACCCGGAGAGGACATCCCACATCGCGGCCCCAGCGCCATGCGTTGTCAGTACGTGGACAGGCGCTTAGCCGCAAATATCGCGCCTCCCGACGCCCTCCAGGTGATGCCTGCGGGTCACTTTGCTCATCGCCAGAGTGGAGATAAATTAGCGAAACTGAAAAACATTTGTTCCTTGAAGAGCAAAATGAGCCGGAAATTCGATTATCTGGGAGATGTTGAGGTTTTCATTACCGTTGTTGAACACGGCTCATTTACCGCGGGCGCCGTCGCTCTTGCAACCACCCCATCCGTTTTAAGTCGTGCGGTCTCCCGGCTTGAGGCGCGTCCTGGCCGACAGCTCTTACAGCGAACCACGCGGCGTATTAGTCTGACGGAAGCCGGACGGATATATTTCGAGCAGACACGCTCAGCCTTTACCCTACTCGATGAGGCGGAATGCGAAGTTCAGGGCCAGGAAGGAGAACTGACGGGGCGTGTACGAATGAGCGTCCCGACAAGCTATGGCCACTACCGGCTCCCCCCTTTGCTGGCACGCTTTCCCCGACAGTACCCGCAGGTTCAGGTAGAACTGAACATCACCAATCGTAATGTCGATCTGGTCGCTGAAGGGTTCGATCTGGCGATCCGCCTGGGTCAGATGCCTGACAGTGGCCAGGTTGCACGCAAGCCAGAGGATGCCGGACTGCTGCTGGTGGCATCACCCGATTATCTTCGGCAAATGGGAACGCCTCAGACGCTGGAAGATCTGCAACGGCACGTCTGTCTGCCTTTTGTCATGCCCCGAACAGGACGTCGCGCGCCCTGGGTGTTTCGTGATGCCGGTCGCGAAGTCGACTGGCTTCCCGTTTCATATATTGAAACGTCAGATGATGTGCTCGGCGTAGTATCACTGGCTGAACAGGGTATTGGCATCTGCCAGAGCTATGAGTTCATCGTCCATCAGCGGATACAACGCGGGCAGTTAGTCGAGGTGCTGCCACAACTGCGTGGGCGCTCCCGACCTTTCTCCGTTATCTATGCCCCCCATCGACACCAATCGACAGCCACGCGGGCTATGATTGATCTTCTGACCTCGGGAGTGATAACGCCCCCCTGACAGCGTAAAGACAATACCTTCTTACCAGACCGCAACCCCCCGCAGGACGGGGGATAGCGTATTTCCCGAACATGGCTGCGCGCCGGTTATTTCCGGGCCAGCACGCGTTCTACGGTATCGACTACCGCCTGAGTCTGCGGATCAATTTCAATATTTACCCGGTCGCCCCGTTTTTTGGCGCCCAGCGTCGTGCGTTGCAACGTTTCCGGAATCAGGTGTACCCAAAAACCGTCCGCCGCGACCTCCCCGACGGTGAGGCTGATTCCATCAACGCCGATATATCCTTTGTAGAGGATATATTTCATTAATGTCGGCTCCCGGACCTTAAATCCAATCCGGTGGTTATTTTCCGTAACCCGAATTTGCACCACTTCTGCGGTGGTCATAATGTGGCCCGACATCAGGTGGCCGCCTATTTCATCGTTGAATTTAACGGCACGCTCGACGTTGACGTGTTCGCCCAGGCGAAGCGTTGCCAGATTGGTCACGCGCAGCGTCTCTTGCATTAAGTCAAAACTGACTCTCGCCCCATCGATCCTGGCAACGGTCAGGCAACAACCGTTGTGTGCCACCGATCCACCGGTTTCCAGCCCAGGGAGCAGTTGTGCAGGTAACTTCACCACATGAGTACGAAAATTGTCCTTTTCGTCGATAGACAAGACCTCAGCGGTGCCGCTTACAATACCGGTAAACATATTTTGCTCCTGTCATTATTCGTGAGCGCATCATGACCATTTGACAGTGTGTCACCCTCATCTGGCCCTCTACTCCGGCTATTCCTCACCGGCCAACCGCCGATACTGCGCAAAGCGGGCCCGCGCATCCTCCTCGGTTCGGCTGAAAAGCGCATCCGCAAGATGCGGCGTCGTTTTGTGCAATGAGGCATAGCGTACTTCGCCAAGCAAAAAGTCGCGGAAGCTCTCTTCCGGCTCTTCGGAATCCAGCATAAACGGCGTTTTACCTTCGGCTTCGCGCTGCGGATGATAGCGCCACAGGTGCCAGTATCCCGCTTCAACCGCCCGTTTCGCCTCACGTTGGCTACAGCGCATCCCGGCTTTCAGACCGTGGTTAATACAGGCAGCATAGGCAATCACCAGCGACGGTCCCGGCCAGGCTTCGGCCTCGGCGATAGCCCGCAGAGTCTGATCTTTATCGGCGCCCATGGCGACCTGGGCCACATAAACATTGCCGTAGCTCATCGCCATCATGCCAAGGTCTTTTTTCCGCGTGCGTTTACCCTGGGCGGCAAACTTCGCAATCGCCGCCACCGGGGTTGATTTAGACGACTGCCCGCCGGTATTGGAGTAAACCTCGGTATCAAACACCAGAATATTCACATCCTCGCCGCTCGCCAGCACGTGGTCGAGCCCGCCAAAACCAATATCGTAGGCCCAGCCGTCACCGCCGAAAATCCACTGCGAACGGCGGACAAAATAGTCGCGGTTCTGCCACAGCTGCTCCAGCAGCGGCACGCCCTCTTTTTCCGCCGCCAGCCGTTCACTGAGCCGGTCGGCGCGTTCGCGGGTGCCCTCGCCCTGGTCCTGCAGCGTCAGCCACTGGCGCATCGCGTCGAGGAGTTCCTCGCTTACCGGCAGCGTCATCGCGACGGTGATATCATCGGCAATGTGTTGACGCACTGCCTGGCCGCCCAGCATCATGCCGAGTCCAAATTCCGCGTTATCCTCAAACAGCGAGTTCGCCCATGCCGGGCCGTGACCGCGGTGGTTAGTGGTATAGGGAATCGACGGCGCGCTGGCCCCCCAGATAGAAGAGCAGCCGGTGGCGTTAGCGATCAGCATTCGGTCGCCAAACAGCTGGGTTATCAGCCGGGCATAAGGCGTTTCTCCGCAGCCCGCGCAGGCACCGGAAAACTCCAGCAGCGGGGTTTCAAACTGGCTGCCTTTGACCGTCGTTTTAGCAAACGGATTGTGCTTCGGCGTCAGCGCCAGCGCATAGTCCCAGACCGGCGCCATCTGGCGCTGGCTATCGAGAGGCTGCATTTTTAGCGCCTTGCCGCGCGAAGGACAGATATCCACGCAGTTGCCACAGCCGGAACAATCCAGCGGCGAGATAGCCAGATGATAGTGATACGCCTTCGCCCCCTGCGCGGGCTTGCTCAGCAGTCCGACCGGGGCGGCATCCTGCTCTTCGTCATTAAGCAACGCCGGGCGGATCGCCGCATGCGGGCAGATAAAGGCGCACTGATTACACTGCGTGCAACCCTCGGGCTGCCAGACCGGCACTTCCAGCGCGATCCCGCGTTTCTCCCAGGCGGCGGTTCCCGAGGGAAAGGTTCCGTCCTCCATACCGACAAAGGCGCTCACCGGCAGCCGATCGCCGCACTGGCGGTTCATCGGCTGCAAAATATCGCGGATGAAATCCGGCATCATGACTGAAGCCTGCGCCGCGGGTTCATCCAGCGTCGCCCAGTGGGCGGGTATCGTCACCTGATGCAGCGAGGCCATGCCCAGCTCAATCGCCCGCTGGTTCATCTCGATCACCCCCGCCCCTTTGCTGCCGTAGCTTTTTTCAACCGCCTGCTTGAGGTAATCCGCGGCGGTCTGCGGGTCGATAATCGCCGCCAGTTTAAAGAACGCCGCCTGCATCAGCATATTAAACCGCCCGCCCAGCCCGAGCTCGCGGGCGATGTCCACGGCGTTGAGGGTATAAAAACGGATATTTTCCCGCGCCAGATAGCGCCTGAAGCTGACCGGCAGATGCTGCTCCAGCTCGGCATCAGACCAGCTACAGTTGAGCAGAAAAGTCCCGCCAGGCTGTAACCCATCCAGCAGGTCATAACGCTCAACGTAGGATTGCTGCGAGCAGGAGATAAAATCGGCGCGATGGATCAGGTAGGGCGAATTGATCGGTCGGTCGCCGAAGCGCAAATGCGAAACGGTAATGCCGCCGGATTTCTTCGAGTCATAGGAAAAGTAGGCCTGCGCATAGAGCGCGGTTTTGTCGCCGATAATTTTAATCGCGCTTTTATTGGCCCCGACGGTGCCGTCCGAGCCCATGCCCCAGAATTTACAGGCGGTAATCCCGGCATGAGAGACCGCCAGCGTCTGCTGACGCGGCGGTAGCGAGGTAAAGGTCACATCATCGACAATTCCCAGCGTGAATCCGTCCATCGGCAGCGGCTGGTTCAGATTGTCAAACACCGCCGCGATATCGTCGGGCAGAACATCTTTGCCGCCCAGCGCATAGCGGCCACCGACAATCAGCGGCGCATCGTCGTGATGGTAGAACGCGTTTTTCACATCCAGGCACAGCGGTTCGGCCTGAGCGCCGGGCTCTTTGGTACGGTCGAGGACCGCAATACGCTGTACGGTTTTCGGCAACTGAGCAAAGAAGTGGGCCAGCGAAAAAGGGCGAAACAGATGCACGCTGAGTAGCCCAACCTTCTCTCCCGCCGCGTTTAGCGTATCTACCACTTCCTGGATGGTGTCGCAGACCGACCCCATGGCGATAATCACCCGTTCGGCATCCGTCGCGCCGGAGTAGTTAAACAGATGATATTCCCGCCCGGTGAGCGCGCTGATTTGCGCCATATAGCTTTCGACCATGTCGGGCAGCGCCTGATAAAAACGGTTGCCCGCCTCCCGTTCCTGAAAGTAGATATCCGGGTTTTGCGCCGTGCCGCGGATGACCGGGTGATCCGGATGCAGCGCGTTACGACGGAAACGGTCCAGCGCCGACCGGTCCAGCAGCGTCGCCAGCTGGTCATACTCCAGCACCTCGATTTTTTGAATTTCGTGCGAGGTACGAAAACCGTCGAAGAAGTTAACAAACGGGATGCGTCCCTTAATCGCCGCCAGATGCGCCACCGCCGACAAATCCATCACCTGCTGGACGTTGTTCTCCGCCAGCATCGCGCAGCCGGTCTGGCGAACCGCCATCACGTCCTGATGATCGCCAAAAATATTCAGCGAGTTGGTCGCCAGCGCCCGGGCGCTAACGTGAAAGACGCCCGGCAGCAGTTCACCGGCGATTTTGTACAGATTGGGGATCATCAGCAGCAACCCCTGCGACGCCGTATAGGTAGTGGTCAGCGCCCCGGCCTGCAGCGCGCCGTGTACCGCGCCTGCCGCCCCGGCTTCCGACTGCATCTCCATTAAACGCACCGGCTGGCCAAAGAGGTTCTTTTTCCCTTGCGCCGCCCACTCATCGACGTTTTCCGCCATCGGCGTGGAGGGGGTAATGGGATAAATCGCTGCGACCTCGGTAAAGGCATAGGAGATCCAGGCCGCCGCGGCGTTGCCATCCATTGTTTTCATTGTTCCGGACATTGTTCAATCCTCGAAGGTGAGAGGCATCTTCGCCGCCACAAAAAAGCGGCAAACCCAGTTGTTGCCTCAAGCACAGCCTGTGCCAGCTCGCGAATTACAAAATAATTAGCGTTAATTCAATATCTTAGAGGGGAATTTGCCGCATATAGCGCGGAGAGATTGCGTGAAATAAGACACTGAGCGCGACAAGCTGTTGAACAGGCGACAAAGCGCCACCATGGCCGCGGCGAGCAGAATTGTTCTGTTTCCCACATTTGGTCGCCCTATTGTGCCGTTTTGTTTTGCGCCCGTCGCAGCAGATCAAAGTAAATTACATATAAATCAATACATTAAACAAACCGGCACGGCTGGTATATTCCCTGCACTTCTCTGCTGGCAAACACTCAACAACAGGAGAAGTCACCATGACCATGCGTCAATGCGCTATTTACGGTAAAGGCGGTATCGGCAAATCCACCACCACGCAGAACCTCGTCGCCGCGCTGGCGGAGATGGGTAAGAAAGTGATGATCGTCGGCTGCGACCCGAAGGCGGACTCCACCCGTCTGATCCTGCACGCTAAAGCACAGAACACCATTATGGAGATGGCAGCTGAAGTGGGCTCGGTAGAGGACCTCGAACTTGAAGACGTTCTGCAAATCGGCTACGGCGACGTGCGCTGCGCCGAATCCGGCGGCCCGGAGCCAGGCGTCGGCTGCGCGGGGCGCGGCGTGATTACGGCGATCAACTTTCTGGAAGAAGAAGGCGCCTACGAAGACGATCTCGACTTCGTCTTCTATGACGTGCTCGGCGACGTGGTCTGCGGCGGCTTCGCTATGCCTATCCGCGAAAACAAAGCCCAGGAGATCTACATCGTCTGCTCCGGCGAAATGATGGCGATGTATGCCGCCAACAATATCTCCAAAGGGATCGTTAAATACGCCAAATCCGGCAAGGTGCGCCTCGGTGGCCTGATCTGTAACTCACGCCAGACCGACCGCGAAGACGAACTGATTATGGCGCTGGCGGAAAAGCTCGGTACCCAGATGATTCACTTTGTGCCTCGCGACAACATCGTGCAGCGCGCGGAGATCCGCCGGATGACGGTTATCGAGTACGATCCCACCTGCCAACAGGCCAACGAATACCGCACGCTGGCGCAGAAGATAGTCAACAACACCATGAAAGTGGTGCCGACGCCCTGCACCATGGATGAGCTGGAATCGCTGCTGATGGAGTTCGGTATCATGGAAGAGGAAGACACCAGCATCATTGGTAAAACCGCCGCCGAAGAAAACGCGGCCTGAGCACAGGACAATTATGATGACCAACGCAACAGGCGAACGCAATCTGGCGCTGATCCAGGAAGTCCTGGAGGTGTTCCCGGAAACCGCGCGAAAAGAGCGCAGAAAGCACATGATGGTCAGCGATCCGGAAATGGAGAGCGTCGGCAAGTGCATTATCTCTAACCGCAAATCGCAACCCGGCGTGATGACCGTGCGCGGCTGCGCCTACGCCGGTTCCAAGGGGGTGGTATTTGGGCCAATCAAGGATATGGCCCACATCTCGCACGGACCGATCGGCTGCGGCCAGTATTCGCGCGCCGGACGCCGCAACTACTACACCGGAGTCAGCGGCGTCGATAGCTTCGGCACCCTGAACTTCACCTCTGATTTTCAGGAACGCGATATCGTCTTCGGCGGCGATAAAAAGCTCAGCAAACTGATTGAAGAGATGGAGCTGCTGTTCCCGCTCACCAAAGGGATCACCATTCAGTCGGAATGCCCGGTGGGGTTGATTGGCGATGATATCAGCGCGGTGGCCAACGCCAGCAGCAAAGCGCTGGATAAACCGGTGATCCCGGTACGCTGCGAAGGCTTTCGCGGCGTATCGCAGTCGCTGGGGCACCATATCGCCAACGACGTGGTCCGCGACTGGATCCTTAACAATCGCGAAGGACAACCGTTTGAAACCACCCCTTACGATGTGGCAATCATCGGCGACTACAATATCGGCGGCGATGCCTGGGCCTCGCGTATTCTGCTTGAAGAGATGGGACTGCGGGTGGTGGCGCAGTGGTCCGGCGACGGCACGCTGGTGGAGATGGAGAATACCCCCTTCGTCAAGCTGAACCTGGTCCACTGCTACCGTTCGATGAACTATATCGCCCGTCACATGGAGGAGAAACATCAGATTCCGTGGATGGAGTACAACTTCTTCGGGCCGACCAAAATCGCCGAATCGCTGCGCAAAATCGCCGACCAGTTCGACGATACTATTCGCGCTAACGCCGAAGCGGTGATCGCCAGGTATGAGGCGCAGATGGCGGCGGTTATCGCCAAATATCGCCCGCGCCTGGAGGGGCGCAAAGTGCTGCTCTATATGGGCGGCCTGCGACCACGCCACGTCATTGGCGCCTATGAAGATCTCGGCATGGAGATCATCGCCGCCGGGTATGAGTTTGCCCATAACGATGATTACGACCGTACCCTACCGGATCTCAAAGAGGGGACCCTGCTGTTTGATGACGCCAGCAGCTACGAGCTGGAGGCGTTCGTCAAAGCGCTGAAGCCCGACCTTATCGGCTCCGGCATCAAGGAAAAATATGTCTTCCAGAAAATGGGCGTACCGTTCCGCCAGATGCACTCGTGGGACTATTCCGGCCCGTATCACGGCTACGATGGTTTCGCCATTTTCGCCCGCGATATGGATATGACCCTCAACAACCCGGCGTGGGGCGAACTGACCGCTCCGTGGCTGAAGTCTGCGTGATTGCCCACTCACTGTCCCGTCTGTTCACCGATTTGTGGCGCGGGAGGAGAACACCATGAGCCAAACGATTGATAAAATTAATAGCTGTTATCCGCTATTCGAACAGGATGAATATCAGGAACTGTTCCGCAATAAGCGGCAGCTGGAAGAGGCGCACGATGCAGAGCGCGTGCGGGAGGTCTTTGCCTGGACCACCACCGCCGAGTATGAAGCGCTGAATTTTCAGCGCGAGGCGCTGACCGTTGATCCGGCGAAAGCCTGCCAGCCGCTTGGCGCAGTGCTTTGCTCGCTGGGATTCGCTAACACCCTGCCCTATGTTCACGGCTCCCAGGGGTGCGTGGCCTACTTTCGCACCTATTTCAACCGCCATTTCAAAGAGCCGATCGCCTGCGTCTCCGACTCGATGACCGAAGACGCGGCGGTCTTCGGCGGCAACAACAACATGAACCTGGGCCTGCAGAACGCCAGCGCGCTGTATAAACCGGAGATTATCGCCGTTTCCACCACCTGCATGGCGGAAGTTATCGGCGATGACCTGCAGGCGTTTATCGCCAATGCCAAAAAAGATGGCTTTGTCGATGGCAGCATCGCCGTGCCGCACGCCCATACACCAAGCTTTATCGGCAGCCACGTCACCGGCTGGGACAATATGTTTGAAGGGTTCGCCAGAACCTTTACCGCCGACTATCAGGGGCAGCCGGGCAAACTGCAGAAGCTCAATCTGGTCACCGGCTTTGAAACCTATCTCGGCAACTTCCGCGTATTAAAGCGGATGATGGAACAGATGGCGGTACCGTGCAGCCTGCTCTCCGATCCGTCAGAGGTTCTCGACACCCCCGCCGATGGCCATTATCGGATGTATTCCGGCGGCACAACGCAGCAGGAGATGAAAGAGGCTCCCGACGCCATCGATACGCTGCTTCTGCAGCCGTGGCAGTTACTGAAGAGCAAAAAAGTGGTGCAGGAGATGTGGAACCAGCCCGCCACCGAGGTGGCGGTTCCGCTGGGTCTGGCCGCCACCGATGAGCTGCTGATGGCCGTCAGTGAGCTCAGCGGCAAGCCAATCGCCGACGCCCTCACGCTTGAGCGCGGCCGGCTGGTTGACATGATGCTCGACTCCCACACCTGGCTGCATGGTAAGAAATTTGGCCTCTACGGCGACCCGGACTTCGTGATGGGCCTGACCCGCTTCCTGCTGGAGCTGGGCTGTGAGCCGACGGTGATCCTGAGCCATAACGCCAACAAGCGCTGGCAAAAAGCGATGAAGAAAATGCTCGATGCCTCGCCGTACGGGCGCGACAGCGAAGTGTTTATCAACTGCGATTTGTGGCACTTCCGTTCGCTGATGTTCACCCGTCAACCGGACTTTATGATAGGCAACTCCTACGGCAAGTTTATCCAGCGCGATACCCTGGCGAAGGGCAAAGCCTTTGAAGTACCGCTTATCCGCCTCGGCTTTCCGCTGTTCGACCGCCACCATCTCCACCGCCAGACCACCTGGGGTTATGAAGGGGCGATGAACATTGTGACGACGCTGGTGAACGCCGTGCTGGAGAAACTGGATAGCGATACCAGCCAGCTGGGTAAAACCGATTACAGCTTCGATCTTGTCCGTTAACCATCAGGTGCCCCGCGTCAAGCGGGGCCAGGAGGGAGTATGCCCATCGTGATTTTCCGTGAGCGCGGCGCGGACCTGTACGCCTATATCGCCAAACAGGATCTGGAAGCGCGAGTGATACAGATTGAGCATAACGACACTGAACGCTGGGGCGGCGCGATTTCGCTGGAAGGAGGACGCCGCTACTACGTGAATCCGCAGCCGGGGCGGCCCGTCTTCCCGATAAGTCTGCGCGCGACGCGCGACACGCTGATATAAGGAGCAGGAGATGTCCGACAACGATACCCTTTTCTGGCGTCTGCTGGCGCTGTTTCAGTCCCTGCCGGACCTGCAGCCGGCGCAAATCTTAGACTGGCTGGCGCAGGAGAGCGGCGAGACCCTGACCCCGGCGCGGCTGGCTACCCTGACGCAGTCCCGACTGGCCGCCAGCTTTCCCTCGACAACGGCAGTCATGTCTCCCGCCCGCTGGTCACGGGTGATGGCAAGCCTGCAGGGCATGCTGCCTGACCATTTACGCATCATTCGCCCCGCCCAGCGTACGCCGCAGCTACTGGCGGCATTTTGCTCCCAGGATGGCCTGGCGATTAACGGCCATTTTGGCCAGGGGCGGCTGTTTTTTATCTATGCATTCGATGAGCAAGGCGATTGGCTGTACGATCTGCGGCGCTATCCGTCCGCGCCCCAGTCGCAGGAGGCCAACGAGGTGCGGGCCCGGCTTATTGAGGATTGCCAGCTGCTGTTCTGCCAGGAGATCGGCGGGCCCGCCGCCGCCCGGCTGATTCGTCATCGAATCCACCCGATGAAGGCGCAGCCTGGCACTCCCATTCAGGCCCAGTGCAAGGCGCTCAGTACGCTGTTGGCCGGGCGTTTGCCGCCGTGGCTGGCGAAGCGGCTTAACAGGGATAACCCTCTGGAGGAACGCGTTTTTTAATCCCTGTTTTGTGCCTGTTGCCCGCTGACCCCGCGGGCTTTTTTTCGCCCCCTTCCCTGGAGGATGGCTTCTGGCCGTGACATCATTCGCCGCGGGTTAGCGTGATGCCATTGTCTGAGGGCTGGTCTGGCACATACCCGATGCTAGTGCCGCGGCGCTAACACCCAATGATGTTCAAAGAGTTCGAAGACCGCAGGTTGGTGGCTGATGGCCAGTACTATCGTCTCTGGCAGCGCCTGTTGCAACAGCCCGAGCAGGTCAATCGCGGCCGCGTCGTCCAGATGGCTGGTCGCCTCGTCCAGGCACAAAAGCGCAGGCCGTAATAAAAGGGCCCGGGCCAGCGCCAGACGCTGCTGCTCGCCGCCTGATAATATCCGACTCCAGTCATGTGCCTCATCCAGGCGAACGTAGAGTGCTGGCAGACCGACCAGCGTCAACACATGGCGTAGCTGCGGCGTATCCGGCGTTTGCGCCAGCGGGTAGCTCAGCACGCGACGCAGCGTATCCTGTGGCAAATAGGCTTTCTGCGGCAGGAACAGTATGTCTCCCGCAGGAAGACTCCATTGGCCCGATGCGGCAGGCCATAGACCAGTCAGCGTACGCAGCAGCGTGGTCTTGCCGCTCCCGCTGGGGGCCGAGAGTATGGCCCACTCCCCCGGCGAGAGGGAGGCGGTAAAGGGGGGAAATAATGCTGAACCATCGCAGTGGCGTACAGTAAGCCTGGAGATGTTCAGGGCATCGCCTGCGCAGGGAATTGCCGGCGATGCCGGTAAACATTGCAGGCTGCGCTGGAATTCCCACAGCCGCTCAACGGTAGCGGACCAGCGCGCCAACTGGCGATAGGAGTCGATGAACCAGCCAAAGGCGTCCAGCACGTAGCCGAAGGCGGCCCTGGCCTGCATGATCGCTCCCAGAGAGACCAAACGCGACAAATAAAGCGGCAGAACGGCGAATACCGGGATCATCAGACTAAAGCGGAAGTAGAGCGTGGTAAAGGTGTCCAGCCGGAACTCCTGTCCCATCAGGCGGCGCCAGTTTCTGGCGATGGCCAGGAAACATTGCTGCATTCGCATTTTCTCGGTCTCTTCCCCGCGATAGAAAGCGATTGACTCGCCATGTTCCCGTACCCGCAAAAGCGTGGCGCGGTAGTCCGCTTCAGCGCGCTGTTGCGCGACGTTGAGTCCGTGTAAACGGCGGCCAAACAGATGGGCCAGTACGCTGCTCACTGCCGCATAGCCCAGCGCTATCCACACCAGATAGCCGTGGATAGTCACGGCGTAACCGTTGCTGATGTGCAGTGTGTGTACGCCGGACAGTTGCCAGAGAATCGCGATGAACGAAAACAGGCGGCCGATATTTTTTACCAGGGAAAGCAATAATTCCAGACTCTGCTCAATCAGCAGCTTAATGTCTTCGGTAATACGCTGATCCGGATTATCTGGCTCGCCTGTCATACTGAGCCGATAGTGGGCGCTGCCCATCAGCCACATCTGCTCGAAACGCTGCGCCATGTCCCGACGACAACGAATGAGCAACAGCTTTTTCAGCCAGTTGCCGCAGGCGATAGTCAATACGAATAGCATGGTGTATCCCGCATAGCGCAGCGCTAATGTCGCCACGCTGGCGTGCTGAAAATAATCGGCCAGCGCATCATAAAAATCTTTACTCCAGTTGTTATACAAAACGCTAATGCCCACAACAGATAGCGTCAGGCCGACGATGGTCAGGAATAAAAGCCAGTGAAGGGCTGCGCTGCGAACAAACCAGAAAGGGGAAATCAGTTGATAAAAACGTTTAAGTGTCTGCATCAGGCATCAAACCAGCGGCCTGCCAATGGCAGACCGCATTCCGTCGAGAGAGAACCGGCGATCAAAACGTATATTTCGCCGTCAGCATAAAGTTGCGCGGATCGCCGTAAAAGTTGTTGGCGCCGAGGTGGCGGTTGATCAGATTGCGGTAATAGACCTTGTCAGTCAGGTTGTTGCCCACCAGGTTAAAGCTCAAATTATCGCTATAGCGGTAGTTCACGTTAGCGTTCAGCAGAGTGTACCCACCCTGAGACAGTCCGTAAGCCCGGTTAATGTAGGTTGCCGTGGCGGTCTGCGCCGTCAGGCCAGCACCGATGGTCCATTGGTTTAACGCGCCAGGCAGCGTGTAGCTGCTGTAAAGCTTGAACATATGCTTCGGCGTACGCGGACTGAATCCAGCGGCTTTCTGACTTTCTGTCGCCTCAAGATATTTGCTGTTGGTCAGCGTATAGCCTGACTGTATCTGCCAGCCTTCGGCGAGTTTACCGGCGATTTCCAGTTCCAGGCCCTGACTGCGAACCTTGCCTTCAGCGCTGTAGCAGCCGCTGTCGGAATCGATACATACAGAGCTGTCCGCCTCGGAAAACGCGCGGTTGGACTGAATGATGCGAAACAGCGCCAGCGAAGTGTTCAGACTGCCATTCAGGAATTCGCCTTTCACCCCTGTTTCATAGTTGACGCCGGTGATGGCGGGCAGAATGGTGTTATTGCGGTCCCGTTCGCTTTGCGGCTTGTAGATATCCGTATAGCTGACATACCAGGTGTAGTTGTCGGCGAAATCCCACAGCAGGCCAGCGTAGGGCACGAATTTATCGCGCACATGCAGGCGGCTATGCTCGCTGGAGGCGCTATTGCGGTGGTTGTCATAGTAGTAGTCATAGCTATAAGCGCTGTAACGGCCACCCAGGATAAGCTTCCAGTCATTCGCCAGCTCCAGGCGTGTCGTGGCGAACAGCCAGCGCTGATATACGTTGTAACGTTCGTTGTAGCGGCTATTGTAAAGACCGGGATTCGACCAGTCGGGTTCAGCCACGGTGTTCGGCTGCCAGTTGAAGATATCGACCGTGGAGGTATTCGCTATCCTGCCAAACTGGTTGTCGAAATTCTCTTTCTGGTAATCCCCGCCGAACACCAGTTCGTGGCTGCGTCCCAGTAACGCGAACGGGCCGCTCATGCTCAGGTTGTAGCCCCACTGTTCGCCCTTGTTGTCGTAGCGCAGATTATTGTTGAGTCTACCGGTGCCGACGGCCGGATCGACCCCCGTCGTACCGTTGCCCCATGCGCTGATGTACCGGCCATCGGAGCGGGAGTGGGTGTAGTTGAGGGCGCTTTTCAGCATCCAGTCGTTGGTAAATATGTGTTCAAACTCGACGAACGGATTGATTTTTTCGAAGTTGATGCGGTTCCAGCTGGCCCCCAGATAGGTACTTCGCGGCAGATGCAGACTGCTCTTGTCGCTAGCGAACGGCACGCCATAGATATCAGGCACCGAGCGGGTCTTCTGCCAGTTGAGACCCGTCGTCACAACGGTGTCGGGTGTCAGGTCGTAGGCCAGTACGCCATACAGCACATTGCGTTCGTTGTGAAGATAGTCCACGAAGCTTTGCTTGTTCTGATAAACGCCAACCACGCGGCCGCGCAGGCTGGCATCATCATTTAACGGTCCGGAGATGTCCATTTCGCCGCGGTAGTTGTCCCAGCTTCCCGCGCTGACGCTGCCGGAACCCTGAAATTGATAGGTGGGCTTCTTACGCACCAGATTAACCGTACCGCCCGGCTCGCCGCTTCCCTGCGTCAGGCCTGACGCGCCTCGCAGGATCTCCACTCGATCATAAATCGCCATATCGGGCGATTCGCTCGACGCCTGAAAAGAGTTCATCACGCTGCTTTGGGTGGAGGTGTTGACGCCATCTTCCTTGATGTTGTCCATCACGAACGCGCGCGATTCGTATTTCACCTGAAAACCATTCTGATTGACGACGTTAACCCCGGTAGTCTGCCCCATCGCCTCGTCCAGCGAGGTCATATTCTGGTCGTTCATGCGCTGCCGCGTCATCACGCTCACCGACTGCGGGGTTTCGCGTGGCGACAGATTCAGCGGCGTGGCGGTACTCATATTGCGCGTGGTGTAGGAGCCGGAGCCTTCAGTGACGCCATTCTGATCGACAGTCGCCAGCACCACCATCTCATCACCCTCAGGAACGGCTCCTAACAGGTAGGAGCCGTTGGGCTGGCGCACTGCCTGCAGGCCGCTGCCGGCCAGCAAAATGCCGAACCCCTCTTCTACGCCATAGTTGCCCGTCAATGCCGCGCCGCTGCCGGTCGCCAGGCTGGCGTCCCCTGCCAGATACACCCCTGACTGGGCGGCAAACTGGCTAAGCTGCTGGTTCAACGGTCCGGCCGGAATGGCGTAGGCGTGCGATGCAGGACTATTCGCCTGCACCAAACCAGGAGCGACCAGCAGCGGTGTACCACACAGTAACAACCGGATGGCAACGGCGAGTGAGACGGGGGTTCGGCTTGCGCCGGATAATGAGATTAATGATGTCAGCGACATACCGATTTACCTTCTACCCAGAGAGAAAAACAAGGAGGTTTTCTGGTGAATCGAAGGAGAAAGGCAAAAAGGGAACCTGAAAAATAAAAAAATTTGTGTTCAGCGCTTTTCCACCGTCACCCACCAGGAGAAACGCCGATGGATACGGACAGGAAAAACGCGCGCCAGCATCGCCAGCGACTTGTCGGTATCGGTCAACGGGAAAGCGCCCATCACCCGCAGATCGGCAACATCCAGATCGCAGGCCAGATAGCCGCGGCGGTAGCGCGCCAGACGCCTGATGATCTCGCCCAGCGGAACGTTATTCGCTTGCAATATGCCTTGCGCCCAATCGGCGTCAGGGAACGCATTGGCTAACAGCTCGCCCTTGCCGTCCCGATCAAACCCCAGTTGCTGACCGGCATTCACCCGGCGCAAAACGTGCCCACGTTGCGCAGAAACTTCCACCGTACCGTTGTAAACCGCCAGATGAGTCAGACCTTCCTGTTGCTCGACACTGAAACGGGTACCCAATGCCTGCATCCGGCCCTGAGCGCTTGAGACAAAAAAGGGTCGCGAATCGCGGGCGGTATCGATTAACAGGTCACCTGACAGCAGGATAATTTGCCGACGCCGTTCATCATAGCGCACATCAACGGCACTGGCGGTGTTCAGCCAGAGCCGCGTACCATCTTGCAGCGTCAGCTGCTTTATTTCGCCGGTGGTGCTGCGGTAGTCCGCGCTGGCGGCAAGCAGCGATTCCCGCAGTGGCGTATGGCGGTAAGTTAGCCATGAAAGCAGCGTGCCGGAAGCAAACAACGCGGTCAGTTTCAGTACGCGTCGCCGTCCCATAACCGTGGAAGGTCGCAGCAGGGTATCGGCGGCGGCGGATGCAAGTCCGCCACTTAGCGGCTGAAAACGCTGGCTGACGGTCTGCACATAGCGCCAGGCATGGCGGTGTTCTTCGCTGGCCTCCAGCCAGGCGCGCCAGCGCAGATGGATTTCAGCCTGCGGTTCGGCCTCAAGCAGCTGCGCATACCAGTCTGCGGCTTGCTGCAGCGCCTGATAACCGGGTTTATGGACGAAGGCGTTTGGCATAGCGGCGTTAACGGGGAGCCGCAGAGGGATCATATGCCGTGGCATCGCTCAGTTCCGCTTCCAGTAACACGCAGTGGAGCATCGCTTGCGCCATATACTTCTTCACCATTCGTTCGGAAACCTGTAAGGCCAACGCGATTTGTGCGTAAGTCATCCCCTGGAGCTGCGACATAATAAAAGCGGCGCGCACTTTTTCCGACAGGCTGCGCAGCATGGCGTCAATCTGATACAACGTTTCGAGGATCAACACTTTATGTTCGGTGGAAATCACGATGGTGCCCGCATGGAGCTGCAATGTGTTAAGCCACGCTTTTTCTAATTCTTTTCGCCGCCACAGATCGACGCACATACCGTGCGCCATCACGCTCAAATAGGCCCTCGCGCCTTCGTTGCTGTCAAAACTTCGGGGTTTCAGTAGCAGCTGGATAAAGACATCGTGGGCCAGATCGGCGGCATCGCTAAAGTTGCCTAACCGTTTACGCAGAATCCCTCGCAACCAGCTGTGATGATGCAGGTATAATTGATCGATTTCCGATGAAAATGAGGCATCGATGGCGGACATATCAGGTTCTCAGGCTTCCACATTGAGTGATTTTTATCACACTTTAATTGAGAACGATTTTCATTTCAATTATAAGCAAACAGAAGCCACCTCATCAGGCGCTTTTCGCGATCAGCGCCAGACTTGTGGCATGACTCCGGGCCTTTAGCTAAGCGGCGCCATGCATAAAGCCACAGGAGTTGCCAGGATGAATGCAGCCCGACGCCTCCCCCTTAATGGCAATGGCGTCAAAACACGTTACGGACCGATACATCGTGCATTCTCCCTCCTTTTTAACCCAGTAGCTACATTGTCCGATTGTTACCTTTGTCGCAAAACCAACAACATCTTTTCTTTAAAAATCAAGGTTCCGCTTATGGAGCGCGAATTGCATCCTCCCCTCATCCCCCCATCGTCAATGAGGTCACTATGAAGGGAAATGAGATTCTGGCGCTGCTGGATGAACCGGCCTGTGAACACAACCATAAACAAAAATCCGGCTGCAGCGCGCCCAAACCCGGTGCCACCGCCGGCGGCTGCGCGTTCGACGGCGCGCAGATAACCCTGCTGCCCATTGCCGACGTGGCGCATCTGGTCCATGGCCCCATCGGCTGCGCCGGAAGCTCCTGGGATAACCGCGGCAGCATCAGCTCCGGGCCCACCCTTAACCGACTCGGGTTCACCACCGATCTCAACGAACAGGATGTGATCATGGGCCGCGGCGAACGCCGCCTGTTTCACGCCGTGCGCCATATTGTCACCCGCTATCATCCGGCGGCGGTCTTTATCTACAACACCTGCGTCCCGGCCATGGAGGGCGATGACCTGGAAGCGGTATGCCAGGCCGCGCAGACCGCTACCGGCGTACCGGTTATCGCTATTGATGCCGCCGGTTTTTACGGCAGTAAAAATCTCGGCAACCGGCTGGCGGGCGAAGTCATGGTGAACCGGGTCATCGGCCAGCGCGAACCGGCCCCCTGGCCGGAAACCTCGCCGTTTGCGCCACAACAGCGTCACGATATTGGCCTGATTGGCGAGTTCAATATTGCCGGCGAGTTCTGGCATATTCAGCCGCTGCTCGATGAACTGGGGATCCGCGTGCTCGGCAGCCTCTCCGGCGATGGCCGTTTTACCGAGATCCAGACCATGCACCGGGCGCAGGCCAATATGCTGGTCTGCTCGCGGGCGTTAATTAACGTCGCCAGAGCGCTGGAGCTGCGCTACGGCACGCCGTGGTTCGAGGGCAGCTTTTACGGGATTCGCGCCACCTCCGACGCCCTGCGTCAGCTGGCGGCGCTGCTCGGCGATGACGACCTGCGCCACCGCACCGAAGCGCTGATTGCGCGGGAGGAGCAGGCGGCAGAACTGGCGCTACAACCGTGGCGCGAACAGTTGCGCGGCCGCAAAGCGCTGCTCTATACCGGCGGGGTGAAATCCTGGTCGGTGGTATCGGCGCTGCAGGATTTGGGTATGACCGTGGTGGCAACCGGCACGCGTAAATCCACCGAAGAGGATAAACAGCGGATCCGCGAGCTGATGGGCGACGAGGCGGTGATGCTGGAGGAAGGTAACGCCCGCATCCTGCTGGACGTGGTGTATCGCTATCAGGCCGATCTGCTGATCGCCGGCGGACGCAATATGTACACCGCCTATAAAGCCCGGCTGCCGTTTCTCGATATTAATCAGGAGCGCGAGCACGCCTACGCCGGCTATCAGGGCATCGTCACCCTCGCCCGCCAGCTCTGTCAGACCATCAACAGCCCGATCTGGCCACAAACCCATTCCCGCGCCCCCTGGCACCAGGAGTAAACCATGGCAGACATCTTCCGCACCAATAAACCGCTGGCGGTCAGCCCGATCAAAACCGGCCAGCCGCTCGGCGCGATCCTCGCAAGCCTCGGGATCGCCCACAGTATCCCCCTGGTCCACGGCGCCCAGGGTTGTAGCGCCTTCGCCAAAGTCTTTTTTATTCAACATTTCCACGACCCGGTTCCCCTGCAGTCGACGGCGATGGACCCCACCTCGACGATTATGGGCGCGGATGGCAATATTTTTACCGCCCTGGATACCCTGTGCCAGCGCAATAATCCGCAGGCTATCGTACTGCTCAGCACCGGGCTGTCTGAAGCCCAGGGCAGCGATCTCTCCCGCGTGGTTCGCCAGTTTCGCGAAGAGTATCCCCGCCACAAGGGGGTGGCGATATTGACGGTTAACACCCCGGATTTTTATGGCTCCATGGAAAACGGCTTCAGCGCGGTGCTGGAGAGCATTATTGAACAATGGGTGGCGCCAGCGCCGCGCCCCGCTGCGCGTAACCGCCGGGTCAACCTGCTGGTCAGTCACCTCTGCTCGCCGGGCGATATCGAATGGCTGCGCCGCTGCGTTGAAGCCTTTGGCCTGCAGCCGATAATTCTGCCGGACCTGGCGCAATCGATGGATGGGCACCTGGCGGCGGGGGATTTTTCGCCGCTGACCCAGGGCGGAACGCCGCTGCGCCAGATAGAGCAAATGGGGCAAAGTCTGTGCAGCGTCGCCATTGGCGTCTCTGTGCATCGCGCGTCGACGCTGCTGGCCCAGCGCTGCCGGGGGGAGGTTATTTCCCTGCCGCATCTGATGACCCTCGAACGCTGCGACACTTTTATCCATCAGCTGGCGAAAATTTCCGGTCGCGGCGTTCCCGAGTGGCTGGAACGCCAGCGCGGCCAGCTGCAGGATGCGATGATCGATTGCCATATGTGGCTCCAGGGCCGGCGCATGGCGATAGCAGCGGAAGGTGATCTGTTGGCGGCGTGGTGTGATTTCGCCAATAGCCAGGGGATGCAACCCGGCCCGCTGGTCGCTCCCACCAGCCACCCCAGCCTGCGCCAGCTGCCGGTCGAACGCGTGGTGCCTGGGGATCTGGAGGATCTGCAAACCCTGCTGTGCGCCCATCCCGCCGACCTGCTGGTGGCCAACTCGCACGCCTGCGACCTGGCGGAGCAGTTCGCGCTGCCGCTGGTGCGCACGGGGTTTCCTGTCTTTGACAAGCTCGGCGAATTTCGCCGGGTACGCCAGGGGTATTGCGGAATGCGCGATACGCTGTTTGAGCTGGCGAATCTGCTGCGCGAGCGCCATCACCACCTCGCCCGCTACCGATCGCCGCTGCGCCAGAGCACAGAATCGTCACTCTCCACAGGAGGCGCATATGCCGCCGATTAACCGTCAGTTTGAGATGGTCCATTCCGATGACTGGTCTATGAAGGTCGCCTTCGCCAGTTCCGATTATCGTCATGTCGATCAGCATTTTGGCGCCACGCCGCGGCTGGTGGTGTACGGCGTCAGGGCAGATCGGGTCACGCTGATCCGGGTGGTGGATTTCTCGGTCGAAAACGGCCATCAGGCGGAGAAAATAGCCCGGAGGATCCACGCCCTTGAGGATTGCGTCACGCTGTTTTGCGTAGCGATCGGCGAGGCGGTTTTTCGCCAGCTGTTGCAGGTCGGCGTGCGTGCCGAACGCGTCCCGGCCGACACCACCATCGTCGGCTTACTGCAGGAGATCCAGCTCTACTGGTACGACAAAGAGCAGCGTAAAAGCACACGTCAGCGCGACCCGGATCGCTTTGCCCGTCTGCTTCAGGAACAGGAGTGGCATGAGGATCTGGATTCGCGGCATTAGTCGTGTCGTTTCTGTGACAAAGCCCACAAAACATCGCGACACTGTCGGGCGAGTCTTGTCAGGTTAAAAACATAACCAATTGAAAATAATTAATTTTACCCCCTGGTATTGCATTTGCTAGTTCATCATTACCGCCGCACTCCTGCGGTGAACCGCGCCCCGGCGTTTTCCGTCATCATCCCTGGAGCTGACAGCATGTGGAATTACTCCGAGAAAGTGAAAGACCATTTCTTTAATCCCCGCAACGCGCGCGTGGTGGACAACGCCAACGCGGTAGGCGATGTGGGTTCGTTAAGCTGCGGCGATGCGCTGCGCCTGATGCTGCGGGTTGACCCGCAAAGCGAAGTCATCGAGGAAGCGGGCTTCCAGACCTTCGGCTGCGGCAGCGCCATCGCCTCCTCTTCCGCGCTGACGGAGCTGATTATCGGCCATACCCTGACCGAAGCCGGGCAGATAACTAACCAGCAGATTGCCGACTATCTTGACGGACTGCCGCCGGAGAAGATGCACTGCTCGGTGATGGGCCAGGAGGCTCTGCGCGCGGCGATCGCTAACTTTCGCGGCGAAAGCCTTGAGGAAGAACATGACGAAGGCAAGCTTATCTGCAAATGCTTCGGCGTCGATGAAGGGCATATTCGCCGCGCGGTACTGAATAACGGCCTGACCACCCTTACAGAGGTGATCAACTACACCAAAGCGGGCGGCGGCTGTACCTCCTGCCATGAAAAAATCGAGCTGGCACTGGCGGAGATCCTCGCCCAGCAGCCGCAGACGCCGCCTGCCGCGGCCAGCGGCAAAGATCCGCACTGGCAGAGCGTCGTCGAGACCATCGCTGAACTGCGCCCGCATATTCAGGCCGACGGCGGCGATATGTCGCTGCTCAGCGTCGCCAACCACCAGGTGACCGTCAGTCTCTCCGGCAGCTGTAGCGGCTGCATGATGACCGATATGACCCTGGCCTGGCTGCAGCAAAAACTGATGGAACGTACCGGCTGTTATATGGAAGTGGTGGCGGCCTGAGCCGCGGTTAACTGACCCAAGGGGGACAAGATGAAACAGGTTTATCTCGATAATAACGCCACCACCCGTCTGGACCCGATGGTTCTGGAAGCGATGATGCCCTTTTTGACCGATTTTTACGGCAACCCCTCGTCGATACATGATTTCGGCATTCCGGCCCAGGCGGCGCTGGAGCGCGCGCATCAGCAGGCAGCGGCGTTGCTGGGCGCGGAGTATCCCAGCGAGATAATCTTTACCTCCTGCGCCACCGAAGCCTCCGCCACCGCCATCGCCTCGGCAATCGCCCTGCTGCCGGAACGGCGCGAAATTATCACCAGCGCGGTCGAACATCCGGCGACGCTGGCGGCCTGCGAGCACCTCGAGCGCCAGGGCTATCTGATTCATCGCATCGCGGTGGATAGCGCGGGGGCGCTGGACATGGCACAGTACCGCGCGGCGCTCGGCCCGCGCGTCGCGCTGGTCAGCGTCATGTGGGCGAATAACGAAACCGGGGTGCTTTTCCCGGTCGTCGAAATGGCGGAGCTGGCCCACGAACAAGGTGCGCTGTTTCACTGCGATGCGGTGCAGGCGGCGGGGAAAATACCGATTGCGGTGGGCCAGACCGGCATCGATATGCTCTCCTGCTCGGCGCATAAGTTCCACGGGCCGAAAGGAGTCGGCTGCCTCTATCTACGGCGGGGAACGCGCTTTCGCCCGCTGCTGCGCGGCGGTCATCAGGAGTACGGTCGGCGGGCCGGGACGGAAAATATCAGCGGAATCGTGGGTATGGGCGCGGCCTGCGAGCTGGCGAGTCTTCACCTGCCGGGCATGACGCATATCGGCCAGCTACGCGATAGCCTCGAGCAGCGCCTGCTGGCCAGCGTGCCGTCGGTGATGGTGATGGGCGGTAGCCAACCGCGGGTGCCCGGCACGGTGAATCTGGCCTTTGAGTTTATTGAAGGCGAAGCCATTCTCCTGCTGCTCAACCAGGCCGGGATCGCCGCCTCCAGCGGCAGCGCCTGTACGTCAGGTTCGCTGGAACCCTCCCACGTCATGCGGGCGATGAATATCCCCTATACCGCGGCCCACGGCACCATCCGTTTTTCCCTCTCGCGCTACACCCGTGAGAAAGAGATCGATTATGTCGTCACCATGCTGCCGCCGATTATTGACCGGCTGCGCGCGCTGTCGCCCTACTGGCACAACGGCAAACCGCGCCCGGCGGATGCCGTCTTCGCGCCGGTTTACGGCTAAGGCGGAGGTGGCTGATGGGACGCGTGTTGATTAACGATACCACCCTGCGCGACGGCGAGCAGAGCCCCGGCGTCGCCTTTCGCACCAGTGAAAAGGTCGCCATTGCCGAGGCGCTTTATGCCGCCGGAATTACGGCGCTGGAAGTCGGCACCCCGGCGATGGGCGATGAGGAGATCGCGCGGATCCAACTGGTACGCCGCCAGCTGCCTGGCGCGACGCTGATGACCTGGTGTCGGATGAACGCGCAGGAAATCCGCCAGAGCGCCGATCTGGGCATCGACTGGGTGGATATCTCGATTCCGGCGTCGGATAAGCTGCGCCAGTACAAACTGCGTGAACCGTTAGCGGTGCTGCTGGAGCGGCTGGCGGTATTTATCCACCTGGCGCATAGCCTCAGTCTGAAGGTATGCATCGGCTGCGAGGATGCTTCGCGGGCCAGCGGACAAACTCTGCACGATATCGCCAGGGTAGCGCAGCAATGCGGTGCAGCTCGCCTGCGCTATGCCGATACGCTCGGCATACTCGATCCTTTCACCACCGCGACGCAAATCTCGGCCCTGCGTGAAGTCTGGGGCGGAGAAATCGAGATGCATGCCCATAACGATCTGGGCATGGCGACCGCCAATACGCTGGCGGCGGTCAGCGCCGGAGCCACCAGCGTCAATACCACGATCCTCGGCCTCGGCGAACGGGCAGGCAACGCGGCGCTGGAAACCGTCGCGCTGGGCCTTGAGCGCTGCCTCGGACTGGAGACCGGCGTGCAGTTTGCCGCGCTGCCCGCGCTTTGTCAGAAGGTCGCGGAAGCCGCACAGCGCGCCATTGACCCACAGCAGCCGCTGGTCGGCGAGCTGGTTTTTACCCATGAATCAGGGGTCCATGTGGCGGCGCTACTGCGCGATAGCGAGAGCTACCAGTCCATCGCCCCTTCCCTGATGGGGCGTAGCTATCGGCTGGTGCTGGGCAAACACTCAGGACGACAGGCGGTCAACGGCGTTTTTGACCAGATGGGCTATCACCTCAACGCCGCGCAGATTAACCAGCTGCTGCCCGCCATCCGCCGCTTCGCCGAGAACTGGAAGCGCAGTCCGAAAGATTACGAGCTGGTGGCTATCTACGACGAGCTGTGCGCCGAATCCGCCCTGCGGGCGAGGGGGTAATGATGGAGTGGTTTTATCACATTCCCGGCGTGGAGGAACTTCACTGCGCCGAATCTTTTTTTCAGTTTTTCGCCGTCCCCTATCAGCCCGATCTGCTTGGCCGCTGCAGCCTGCCGGTGCTGGCAACGTTTCACCGCAAACTGCGCGCTGCGGTACCGCTGCAAAACCAACTGGAAGAAAACGCCCGCGCCCCCTGGCTGCTGGCGCGAAGACTGCTCGCGGAGAGCTATCAGCAACAGTTTCAGGAGAGCGGAACATGAGACCTAAATTCACCTTTAGTGAAGAGGTTCGCGTGGTACGCGCGATTCGTAACGACGGTACCGTCGCGGGCTTCGCACCCGGCGCGCTGCTGGTCAGGCGCGGTAGCCGCGGATTTGTCCGCGACTGGGGCGTTTTTTTGCAGGATCAGATTATCTATCAAATTCACTTCCCGGAGAGCGATCGGATCATCGGCTGCCGCGAACAGGAGCTGATCCCCATCGCTCAGCCGTGGCTGGCCGGGAACTTGCAATATGGCGATAGCGTCACCTGCCTGATGGCGCTCTCGGTCAACGGCGATGTGGTCGTGACCGCGGGCCAGCGGGGACACATTGAGGCTACCGATCGGGGTGAGTCCGGCGACTGCTACACCGTCGATTTTAGCGGCCGCTGGTTCAGAGTCCCGGCACAGGCCATCGCCCTTACAGAGGAGAGAGAACAGTGAACGCATGGCAACGTTTTGGTCGGCAACGGCTGGCGCGCACGCGCTGGGACAGCGATCCGGCAACATTGAATGCTGCCGATACGCTGGCCTTTGAGCAGGCCTGGCAACGCCAGTGCCAGATGGAGCAGACGATAGTCGCGCGGGTTCCGGAAGGCGCTGTTCCGCCGACGTTAAGGGATAACATCGCCGCCTCCCTTGCCGTCTGGCTCGCTGAAGGTAACTTTACGCCGCCAGAACGCGCGGCTATCGTGCTGCATCACGCCCGGCTGGAAATCGCCTTTGCCGATATCGCCCGTCAGGCGCCGCAGCCGGATCTCGCCACGGTCCAGGCCTGGTATTTGCGCCACCAGACGCAGTTTATGCGCCCGGAACAGCGTCTGACCCGCCATCTGCTGCTGACTGTCGAGAATGACCGTGAAGCCGTTCATCAGAAAATCCTCGGCCTCTATCAGCAAATTAACGCCTCCCGGGACGCTTTCGCCCCGCTAGCCCGCCGCCATTCTCAGTGTCCGAGCGCCCTGGAAGACGGGCGTTTAGGCTGGATTAGCCGGGGTTTACTCTATCCGCAGCTCGAGAGTGCGCTGTTTGCGCTGGCGGAAAACGCGCTGAGTCCGCCCGTCGCCAGCGAACTGGGCTGGCATCTTTTATGGTGTGAAGCGATTCGCCCCGCCACGCCGATGGCGCAGCAGCAGGCGCTGGAGAGCGCGCGCGATTATCTTTGGCAGCAGAGCCAGCAGCGCCACCAGCGCCAGTGGCTGGAACAGATGATTTCCCGTCAACCGGGACTGTGCGGGTAGCCTCGGCGGCTACCCGTTAACGCCTACAGCACGGTGCGTTTAATCTCCTCAAGCCAGCTCGCCAGCCGCGCTTCGGTCTGGTCGAACTGGTTATCCTGATCCAGTGCCAGCCCAACGAAGCGTTCCCCTTCCAGCGCCAAAGAGGCGCTGAATTCATAACCCTCATTCGGCCAGCTGCCAATCATCTGCGCGCCGCGTGCGCGCAGGGCGTCGTAGAGCGGGCGCATGCCGCTGACGAAGTTGTCCGGATAGCCTCTCTGATCGCCGAGGCCGAACAGCGCCACGGTTTTCCCTTTCAGGCTGGCGTCGTCGAGGCCGCTGATAAATTCGCTCCATGATTCGCTTTCGCATCCGGCCTCCAGCCCCGGCAGTTGGCCGTCGCCGAGCGTCGGCGTGCCCAGCAGCAGCACCGGATAGGCCATAAAGTCGTCCAGCGTCGTGCGGTTAATGTTGACCGGGGCATCCGCCAACTCGCCGAGCTGCTTGTGGATCATTTTCGCGATTTTGCGGGTTTTACCGGTATCGGTGCCAAAGAAAATACCAATGTTCGCCATGTTGCGCTCCTGTCGGAAAAGGGGGTTGAAAATACGCGTTCTCGCAGGGGTATTGCGAAGGCTATGCCAGGTTTCACTGCCCTGCGACAGTTCATCCCTGCCCCATCACGATCGCTCCAGCGCCGTTCCGCCGCGCGCGGCGGGCCTGGTGAGCCGGGAAGTATGACGCAAACGCCGGTTTTACCCCTGCCGGATCAATGTTTCTGCCGGTCGCTTCGATAAGGGCGCACGGTTTGCATGGTTATCGGGGTTCGGATAAAACCGCGCGATCCCTGTCGCGGTGTCGGACAAATTGTCATAACTGCGACACAGGAGTTTGCGATGACCCTGAATATGATGCGCGATAACGCCGTGCCGGAGGCGATTGCCGGCGTGCTGACTCAACAACATCCGGGGCTGTTTTTTACGATGGTCGAACAGGCATCGGTGGCGATTTCCCTCACCGATGCCCGGGCGAATATTATTTACGCCAACCCGGCTTTTTGCCGTCAGACCGGCTATTCGCTGGCGCAATTGTTAAACCAAAACCCGCGCCTGCTGGCCAGCAGCCAGACGCCGCGAGCAATCTACCAGGAGATGTGGCACACCCTGCTTCAGCGCCAGCCATGGCGCGGTCAGCTGATTAACCAGCGCCGCGACGGCGGCCTGTATCTGGTGGATATCGACATCACCCCGGTGCTGAATCCGCAGGGCGAGCTGGAACATTATCTGGCGATGCAGCGGGATATTAGCGTCAGCTATACCCTGGAACAGCGGCTGCGCAATCATATGACGCTGATGGAAGCGGTGCTGAATAATATCCCCGCCGCCGTGGTGGTGGTGGATGAGCACGATCGGGTGGTGATGGATAACCTCGCCTACAAAACCTTCTGCGCGGACTGCGGCGGGAAAGAGCTGCTGGTTGAGCTACGGGTTTCCCCGCAGGCGATGGGGCCCGGCGCAGAGCAAATTCTGCCGGTGGTTATCCGCGGCGCGGTCCGCTGGCTGTCAGTGACCTGCTGGGGGTTGCCCGGCGTCAGCGAAGAAGCCAGCCGCTATTTCGTCGACAGCGCCCCGGCGCGAACGCTGGTGGTGATCGCCGACTGCACCCAGCAGCGTCAACAGCAGGAGCAGGGCCGCCTCGACCGACTGAAACAGCAGATGACCGCCGGAAAGCTGCTGGCCGCCATCCGCGAATCGCTGGACGCCGCGCTGATCCAGCTTAACTGCCCGATCAATATGCTGGCAGCGGCCCGTCGGCTGAACGGTGAAGGCAGCGGCAACGTGGCGCTGGACGCGGCGTGGCGTGAAGGCGAAGAGGCCATGGCGCGCCTGCAGCGCTGCCGCCCCTCCCTCGAGCTGGAAAGCAACGCCGTCTGGCCGCTGCAGCCCTTCTTTGACGACCTGTGCGCCCTATACCGCACCCGCTTTGACCACCGCGCGAAACTGCATATTGATATGGCGTCGCCGCATCTGGTGGGCTTTGGCCAACGCACGCAGCTGCTGGCCTGCTTAAGTTTATGGCTCGACCGCACGCTGGCCCTCGCCGCCGAGCTGCCCTCCGTACCGCTGGAGATAGCGCTTTATGCCGAAGAGGATGAGGGCTGGCTCTCGCTGTATCTCAACGACAATGTGCCGCTGCTACAGGTGCGCTATACCCACTCCCCCGATGCCTTGAACGCTCCCGGCAAAGGGATGGAACTGCGGCTGATCCAAACCCTGGTCGCCTACCATCGCGGCGCGATTGAACTGGCTTCGCGCCCGCAGGGGGGGACCAGCCTCGTCATGCGTTTCCCGCTCTTCAATACCCTGGCCGGAGGTGAGCAATGAGCCATAAATTCGATTCGGATACCACCGTCAGGCGCTTCGATCTCTCCCAGCAATTTACCGCCATGCAGCGGATAAGCGTCATTTTGAGCCGCGCCACCGAAGCGAGTAAAACGCTGCAGGAGGTATTGAGCGTGTTACATAACGACGCGTTTATGCAGCACGGGATGATTTGCCTGTACGACAGTCAGCAGGAGATTTTGAGCATCGAAGCACTGCAGCAAACGGAAAATCAGACGCTGCCCGGCAGTACGCAAATTCGCTACCGGCCCGGGGAAGGCCTGGTTGGTACCGTGCTGGCGCAGGGCCAGTCGCTGGTACTACCGCGCGTGGCCGACGATCAGCGGTTTCTCGACCGTCTCAGTCTGTACGATTATGACCTGCCGTTTATTGCCGTACCGCTCATGGGCCCCCATTCCCGGCCTATCGGCGTACTGGCGGCGCAACCGATGGCTCGTCAGGAAGAGCGGCTACCGGCCTGTACCCGGTTTCTCGAAACTGTCGCCAATCTGATAGCCCAGACGATTCGCCTGATGATCCTGCCGGCCTCTGCCTCACAGCCGCCGCAGGTCGCCAGAATTGAGCGGCCGCGCGCCTGTACGCCATCGCGCGGTTTCGGCCTCGAGAATATGGTCGGTAAAAGCCCGGCGATGCGGCAGATTATGGAGATTATTCGTCAGGTTTCGCGCTGGGATACTACGGTACTGGTACGCGGCGAAAGCGGTACCGGGAAAGAGCTTATCGCCAATGCCATTCACCATAATTCACCGCGCGCCGCTGCGGCTTTCGTCAAATTCAACTGCGCGGCGCTGCCTGATACTCTGCTGGAGAGCGAGCTGTTCGGTCATGAGAAAGGCGCGTTTACCGGCGCGGTGCGCCAGCGGAAAGGCCGCTTTGAACTGGCGGATGGCGGGACTCTGTTTCTGGATGAGATCGGCGAAAGCAGCGCCTCGTTTCAGGCTAAGCTGCTGCGAATTCTGCAAGAGGGAGAAATGGAGCGCGTCGGCGGCGATGAAACCCTGCGCGTCAACGTGCGCATCATCGCGGCGACCAATCGCCATCTGGAAGAAGAGGTGCGGCTGGGCCATTTCCGCGAGGATCTTTACTATCGCCTGAACGTGATGCCCATCGCCCTGCCCCCGCTGCGCGAACGTCAGGAGGATATCGCCGAACTGGCGCACTTTCTGGTGCGTAAAATCGCTCAGCACCAGGGGAGAACGCTGCGTATCAGCGATGGGGCCATTCGCCTGTTGATGGAGTACAGCTGGCCGGGCAACGTCCGCGAACTGGAAAACTGCCTTGAGCGTTCGGCGGTGATGTCGGAGAGCGGCCTGATAGACCGTGACGTGATCCTGTTCAACCATCGCGATAATCCGCCGAAAGCGCAACCCATCAGCGGTCCGGCGGAGGACGGCTGGCTCGATAACAGCCTTGACGAGCGCCAGCGGTTGATTGCGGCCCTCGAAAAAGCCGGCTGGGTGCAGGCCAAAGCGGCGCGACTGCTGGGGATGACGCCGCGCCAGGTAGCGTATCGGATTCAGATAATGGATATCACCATGCCGCGACTGTGAGCCTTGTGTGAGGTTGTGAACATTGTCGCCAGCACGGCGGAATTACGACAATTCAGGGCGACGGGTTACTGGTTAAAGATTTTATGTTTCATAGAGTTGCAAAATTCACCGCTGGTATAGCATTTGCAGCAGGAAGGTATCGCCCAACCACGAAGGTACGACTATGACTTCCTGCTCTTCTTTTCCTCGCGGCACAGCCTGCCACTCAGCGGACGATGGCGCACTCACGCCGATCGTTGCCGATAAAGTCGCCGCGCATCCCTGCTACTCTCGTCATGGGCATCACCGTTTTGCACGGATGCATCTGCCGGTCGCGCCCGCCTGCAATTTGCAGTGCAACTACTGTAATCGCAAATTTGATTGCAGCAATGAATCCCGCCCCGGGGTATCGTCAACGCTGCTGACGCCTGAACAGGCGGTCTTAAAAGTGCGTCAGGTCGCGCAGGCGATCCCGCAGCTGTCGGTAGTGGGCATCGCCGGGCCCGGCGACCCGCTCGCCAACATCACCCGCACCTTTCGCACCCTGGAGCTGATCCGTGAGCAGCTACCGGACCTGAAATTATGCCTGTCGACCAACGGACTGATGCTGCCTGACGCGGTAGATCGCCTGCTGGATGTCGGCGTTGACCACGTCACGGTCACCATTAATACCCTCGACGCGGAGATTGCCGCGCAAATCTACGCCTGGCTATGGCTGGACGGCGAACGCTACAGCGGGCGCGAAGCGGGAGAAATCCTGATTGCCCGTCAGCTTGAGGGCGTGCGCAGGCTGACCGCCAAAGGCGTGCTGGTGAAAATAAATTCCGTGCTGATCCCCGGCATTAACGATAGCGGCATGGCCGACGTCAGCCGCGAACTGCGAAGCCGCGGCGCGTTTATCCATAACATTATGCCGCTCATTGCCCGACCGGAGCACGGCACGGTGTTTGGCCTCAACGGCCAGCCGGAGCCGGACGCAGAACTGCTTGCCGCGACCCGCAGCCAGTGCGCAGAGGTGATGCCGCAGATGACCCACTGCCACCAGTGCCGCGCCGATGCCATCGGAATGCTCGGCGAAGACCGCAGCCAGCAGTTTACCCAGCTTCCGGCGCCAGAGAGCCTCCCGGCCTGGCTGCCGATCCTCCACCAGCGCGCGCAGCTTCACGCCAGTATCGCGACCCGCGGCGAATCGGAAGCCGATGACGCCTGTCTGGTCGCCGTAGCGTCAAGCCGTGGGGATGTGATTGATTGCCACTTTGGCCATACCGACCGGTTCTCTATTTACAGCCTGTCGGCCGCCGGCATGGTGCTGGTCAACGAACGGTTTACGCCGAAATATTGCCAGGGGCGCGATGACTGCGAACCGCAGGATAACGATGCCAGATTTGCGGCGATCCTCGACCTGCTGGCGGACGTGAAAGCCGTATTTTGCGTGCGTATCGGCCACACGCCGTGGCAAAAGCTGGAACAGCAAGGCATTGAGCCGTGCGTTGACGGGGCATGGCGGCCGGTCTCCGAGGTGTTGCCCGACTGGTGGCAACAGCGCCGCGGGAGCTGGCCTGCCGCGTTGCCGCACAAGGGGGTCGCCTGATGGCGCCGCGCGACTGGCTAAGACGCCTGTGGCTACTGTATCACGCGGGCAAAGGCAGTTTTCCGCTGCGCATGGGGCTGAGTGCGCACGACTGGCAGGCGCTGAGGCGACGGTTGGGCGAGGAGGAAACGCCGCTGGATGGCGAGGTGCTACTCCGTCGTCGCCTGATGGCGGAACTGAATGCCACCCGCGAAGAGGAACGTCAGCAGTTGAGCGCATGGCTGGCGGACTGGATGCAGCAGGGAGCCGGACCGATGGCGCAGATTATCGCCGAGGTTTCGCTGGCGTTTAACCATCTCTGGCAGGACCTTGGCCTGGCGTCGCGCGCCGAATTGCGCCTGCTGATGAGCGACTGTTTTCCGCAGCTGGTGGTGATGAACGAACACAATATGCGCTGGAAAAAGTTCTTTTATCGTCAACGCTGTCTGCTGCAGCAAGGAGAAGTTATCTGCCGCTCGCCAAGCTGTGACGAGTGTTGGGAGCGCAGCGCTTGTTTTGAGTGACGGATATGTTCAGGCCGTTCAAACTGGTTTGTTCAAGATATGCGGTTTTCATCAGGGGAATCGACCAGGCGTTGCAGGGTGTGGAGAGGCAGCCCAACGGGTTTTACCCAGTCAGACCTGTCAGCGATAGCCCGGCAATGGGTGAGTGAATCCCCGCTGCCACCGGCATGAACGCTTTGGCTGAAAGACGTATGGATTCGGTGTCGTGTCCTCCTGTTGATTGACTCCGCCTGCGGCGCAGCCGGTCACCACTCAGCAAGCGCGGAGCGAAAAAAAACCCGCAGAGATAGGGCGGGTTGATTCAAATACAAATCCATTGCGTGCAAATAACATCACAATAACCGGGCGTTATTTTATGACGTCCATCACAAAAACGTCACCCCCCAGTTCGGGGGGGAACTCTGCTCGCGTTGTTCATCCCGCGCGCTACGAAGTTATGCCCGTTGTTCCGCATGGGGCTGAATCTCAGGGCGGATCCGGAACCAGATCGCATACATCGCCGGCAAGAAGACCAGCGTCATGATGGTGCCTCCTAACGTTCCGCCAATCAGCGTATAGGCAAGGGTTCCCCAGAACACCGAATGGGTCAGGGGAATAAACGCCAGCACCGCGGCCATTGCCGTCAGGAGTACGGGTCTTGCCCGCTGTACCGTAGCTTCTATCACCGCATGATACGGATCGAGACCTTCCCGCTCGTTATGATGGATTTGGCCGATAAGAATCAGCGTATTACGCATAAGGATGCCCGAAAGCGCGATCAGACCGACAAGAGCATTGATGCCAAACGGCTGATTGAACAGCAGCAGCGCAGGAACCACGCCGATCAGCCCGAGCGGAGCGGTAAGAAACACCATCACCATGGCCGACATGGAACGTACCTGCAAAATGATGATCAGCAGCGTCAGGGCGACCATTATGGGGAACAACGGCATCATCGCCTGAGTGGCTTTGCCCGACTCCTCAATCGAGCCCGCCATGTCGATGCGGTATCCGGGCGGGAGCGAATCCACAATCGGCTGAAGCTGCTTCATGATGGCGGCGGAAACGTCCGGCGGCTGAAGATTATCGGCAATGTCGCCCCGCACGGTAATGGTGGGCGTGCGATCGCGACGGCGCAGCAACGGGTCTTCCATTGTGACCTCAACCTCCCCGATTTGAGCCAGAGGAATGCGCTGTCCGGCATTGCCTGCCAGGGTCAAACCCGCAATTTTCTCCGGATCCAGACGGATATCGCCCGCGGCGCGCCCCATCACCTGAACCGAACGAATATCTTCCCGTACCGAGGTCACGGGAATACCCGATAACAGGAACTGGAGCTGCTGGGCCACGGCATTGGAGGTTAAACCGGTTGCCTGCAGACGGTCCTGATCGAGGGTGAAATGTAAGACCGGAACCTTCGACCCCCAGTCGGTGTTGACGGTCCTCATCATCGGGCTTGCCTGCAGCACGGCCTTAACCTTATCGGCGATATCGCGCAATTTATCGCTATCGGGCCCCATCACTCGCCATGCCACCGGGAACGGTGAATAGGGGCCAAACACCAGTTGCGTCACGCGCACGCGCGCTTCAGGCGCCAGCCCGTTGGCCACGGCTTCCCGCAGTCGGAGTTTGAGCGCATCGCGTGATTGCTGACTGTCCGTCAACACCACTATCTTTGCAAACGACGGGTCGGGTAGCTCGGGCGCCATCGCCAGATAAAAACGCGGCGAGCCCTGGCCAATATAGGCGGTAACCATTTTCGCTTCCGGCTGTTTTTGCAAAAACGCCTCTATTTTGGCCGCTGCGGCGCTGGTCTGGCCAATAGAGGTACCGTAGGGCATCTGCACTTCGACCAGAACTTCCGGCCGGTCAGAGGTGGGGAAAAATTGTTTTTTCACCAGCCCCATTCCGAGGATGGCCAGAACGAAAATAGCGACGACGGAACCGGCCACGCCCCATTTCCTTGCGATAACGCGGGCCAGCATACGGCGGAAGCGGTTGTAGCGCGGCGTGTCATAGATGGCGCTATGGCCGCCTTCCACTTTGGCAATATCCGCCAGCATCTTCACCCCCAGATACGGCGTGAAAACAACGGCAACCAGCCACGAGGCGATCAGGGCGAGGCCGACAATCCAGAACATATTGCTGGTGTATTCCCCGGCGGTGGACTGGGCAAAGCCATTAGGCATAAAGCCAATGGCCGTCACCAGCGTTCCGGCCAGCATCGGCGCGGCAGTATGGCTCCAGGCGTAGGCCGAAGCGTTAATTCTGTCGTAGCCCTCCTCCATTTTCACCACCATCATTTCGATGGCGATAATGGCGTCATCGACCAGCAGCCCCAGCGCCAGAATGAGCGAGCCGAGGGTGACGCGGTCAAAGTTGATCCCGGCGGCTTCCATCACCACAAAAACAATCGCCAGCGTCAGGGGGACCGCCGCCGCAACCACGACGCCCACGCGCCAGCCCATGCTGACAAAACAGACCATCATCACAACCAGCAGGGCGGCGAAGAACTTGATCATGAATTCGTCGACCGACGCGCTGATATTCACCGCCTGATCGGTGACTTTCGTCAGGGTCATCCCCAGCGGCATACTGGCATTGATTTTTGCCGCTTCGCCATCCAGCGCTTTCCCTAACGCCAGGCCATTCCAGCCTTCGCGCATGACAATCCCCAGCAGCAGCGCCGGCTGATCCTGGTTACGAATCTGCAAAGTGGGAGGGTCTTCGTAACCTCGCTCAACCGTTGCCACATCGGACAACTTGAGTGTCTTACCCTGAGCGATCAATGGCGTATCGCGGATCTTCTGCAATTCATCGAAAGCGCCATCGAGGCGGATAAAAATTTGCGCGCCGCGAGTCTCAATGGAACCCGCCGGGGTTAAGGTGTTCTGGCTGTTCAGCGCATCGAAAATATCCTGCGCAGAGAGCCCCAGCGTCGCCAGACGCTGATGCGAGAAGGAGATATAAATCCGTTCAGCCTGCTCGCCGATAATATTCACTTTCTTCACGCCAGGGACGTGCAGAAACTGCTGGCGTAATCGTTCGGCATCACGAACTAACAGACGCTGCGGCTCTCCTTTCGCTTTCAGCGCAAAGAGCGCGAAGGTCACGTCGGAGAATTCATCGTTGATCATCGGCCCCAGCACGCCGGCGGGGAGATTTTTGGCTTCATCGCCCAGCTTTTTTCGCGCCTGATAGAACTCTTCCTGCACCTGAGACGGCGGCGTGCTGTCCTGTAATGACAGCGTGATAAACGCCATGCCGGGGCGGGTATAGGTTTCCGTGCGGTCATACCACTTGAGCTCCTGCAGGCGTTTTTCCAGCGGCTCGGCAACCTGATCCTGGATTTCCTGCGCCGTCGCTCCGGGCCAGACGCTGATAATGGTCATCTGCTTGACCGTAAAGGGCGGATCTTCCGCTCGCCCGAGGCCAAAAAACGCGTAAATACCGGCAATCGTCAGCAGAATAATCAAAAACAGGGTGATCGAGCGCTCGCGTACCGCCAGCGCTGACAGATTGAAGCGTTTTGCGCTCATGGTTTGCTCCCGGCCTGAACAGCATCGTGTTGTTCAGCCAGGCGGACGGCTTCGCCTTCGTGCAGCAGATGTGCCCCTAACGCCACAATCTTCTCGCCCGGCAGCACATCGCCGGTCACCTGCACCGCTTCCTCACCCACGCTAAGCACCTTGACGGGCTGCCAGACGACCGTTGTCGGCGGCGCGGTAATTCGCCAGATGCCGGGCCCTTTGCCCGCATCGTAAAGCGCAGCCAGCGGCACCTGCATCACCGGGCGTTCCTCGCTATTTTTTGGGATTTGCAGCGTCACGGTGGCTCCCAGCGGGGCGTTCGCCAGAGGGCCCTCCAGCACATATCGCGCCTCGAATGTGCGGGTCGCCGCATCGGCCGAATCGGACAGCAGCCGCAGCCTGGCGACGACAGGCTGTGTTTCGTTGCCATAGCGCGTGGCCTGCGCTTCGCTACCGATGGCGGGACGCAACGTTTCCGGCAGTTGCACCAGCGCTTCGCGCTGCCCCGCTCTCGCCAGCCGGATCACCGCCTGCCCGGCGCTGACCACCTGGCCGGGTTCGCCGAGCGTCTCCATTACCACGCCGTCGGAATCGGCCAGCAGTACAGCATAGCCCGTCGCGTTTTGCGCCACGTTTGCCTGAGCCTGGGCGGCGCTGAGATCCGCTGTAGCAGAATCGGCCGTCGCTTTAATCTGGTCATACTCAGCTGCGGAGACGGCGCCGGAGGCAACGAGGCCGCGATAGCGTGCCTCATCGCTGGTGGCTTTTCTTGCGCGCGCCCTGGCGGCATCAACGGCCTGGCGCTGAGCCAGTGCCTGCAGCTTCAGGTCGGCAGGGTCCAGCCGCATCAGCGGCTGACCGCGTTTAACGGTCTGGCCGGTATCAACAACGCGTTCGAGGATCTTACCCTGCACCCTGAAACCAAGATCGCTTTGCGTTCTTGCGACGACCACGCCGGTGAAGGTACGAGAAGTCTTGTTTGCAAGTTCTACGGCCGCGACTCTGACGAGCGGCGGCCGCGTGCGCGGATCGTCATTCGCGGAATTGTCGCCGCAGGCCCCCAGGATGAACGGCAGGAGGCAAACGGCAAAACGGGCTGAATTAAGCCTGAGCATGGGAACCTTTGTGAATTATCAGGATGGGATCCGTATTCTCAGACTAGTGACCAATAAAGTCAATGGTCACAAATCAGGGGGCGAGGCTTCTTAAAATCAGTGAGGAAAGCAGTACCGCTGCTTTGGGAGCCGCTTCGAGATTGAACTGCAGCTGCACGGGGTTAACGAAAGGACACATCACCAGATATACCGCATTGGTGGCCTCATCCAGCGGCGTTTTCCTTTCAAACTCCCCGTTCTTCCTGCCTTCAGCCAGAATGCTCTCAATCAGTTTCAGCAGATGCGCTGCATACTTTTCCGTTGAAGGCCACTTTTCCCGCGCGGCTACGGCGGCTATGTCGTAAAGCTTGCGATCGTGGAAAAACAGTTCACTCCCCGCCTCGGTGAGTGCCCCGAAGAGACGACGGAGTTTCTCGCTGGCTGACGGCGCATCGGCGATTGCGGAATCGACCACCTCCATGATCAACGACAGGCGGTTAGCACAGATCACCTCGCCGATAGCCTGTTTGGAATCAAAAAATTTATAGATATAGGACTTTGAAAAACCTATAGATTTAGCAAGTTCTGCCACGGTGGTTTTTTCATAGCCGTAATGGCCGAAATGCGCAAAAGCAGCTTCGACAATTTGCTCTCGCACGCTGTGATCAAGTGGACCACGTGATGGTGGGACGTTCATATTCTTAGTCATGTTTTCAGCTTAGCGTGATAACCATTGATTGACAACGCGTAACCATTTTAGAAATTAGTCACAACCTCAGCTTGTTTCAAGGTCGCGCAATGTTCTCCTCGTAGGTGACTGCTGGTACGCAGAGCCGCGGTTTCTCGTGGGATAAGCGGTTGGATCGGCTACGGATGCTCCAGTATCGAAATTGTACCAGACAAACCGCCCTGCCAGTAAAAGCGCCGAATCCCTGTCTCAAAGCTTATCTCAATGGCAGAAGTGAATGCCACCGCTGGAATGGCCTCTGCCGCGCGGGAGAAGAGTGTCCTGTCGCGACAACCTCAGCGACTAGCAGGCTTATCAGGCAAACGGTGGCATGATGCAAAGCGGGAAGTGGGCTAAAGATCCCCGGCACCTTACACGACATCAAGGCAAAGGCGATATCAGACTTTGAAGGGAGCAGCAAAGATAAGCAGTTATTTAGTGGACACAAGACCGAACTGCAGGTGGCAACATATGACAGGAAGGTGAAAATTTCTCCGACTCTCAACGTTCCACCGCTGCAGAAAGACGAGTGATCAGGAGTGCCAAAGCGGGAAATATACCAAGCGAATATACCAACACTATACCAGGAGCCCAAAGCAAAAAGGGGCTACCTTTCGGTAACCCCTTCTTTTATTTGGCGGAAGCGTAGAGATTCGAACTCTAGAACCCTTTCGGGTCGCCGGTTTTCAAGACCGGTGCCTTCAACCGCTCGGCCACGCTTCCGGTATGGGGCGCACTATAAACACCTCTGTTCAGGCTGTAAAGCACGAATTTGTTCAACCGCCTTAAAAATAAACAAAACCGTGTTATTCGTCTGAAATTCAGTCAGTTCGCGCAAAAAATCAACGTCAGTCGGGCTGGCTGTGGTTAATGTTTTTTGATGTACATATCTTTAGTGAAATAGTACCCCAGCTTATCAGGCGTAAATCCCCCCACCCACGGCTTCACCAGGTGCGTGCGAACATAGTGATAAACCGGAACCGCTGGCACCTCTTTCGCCAAAAGATCCTCCGCCTGCTGGTAGTACTTGCCGCGTGCCACCACATCCGACGCTTTGGCGGCATTCTGTAAGGCTTCGTCATAGGCAGGATTACTGTACTGGCTGGTATTCTCACTATCGCCGGTGCGGAAGTTATTCAGGAAAGTAGCGGCATCGTCATAGTCGGCAATCCACGCATAGCGCACCGCGTCAAAATTGTGCGTGTGCATGGTGTCGAGCATCGTCTTCCACTCCTGGTTTTGCAGCTTCGCCTCCACACCGAGGTTTTTCTTCCACATCGAACTGGCGGCGATCGCCACGCGCTGGTGTGATTCCGAGGTGTTGTACAGCAGATTAAACACCAGCGGGTGACTATCCGAGTACCCCGCTTCGCTCAGCAGTTTTTTGGCTTCGGCAATGCGTTTCTCGCGCGGCCAGCTGGCGTATTCCGGATTTTGCAGTTTTACGCCGCCAATATCAGGCTGGCTAATCAGCCAGGCCGGGCGTTGTCCCTGCCCCAGTACTTTTTCCGCAATGATGTCTTTATCCAGCGCCATGTTCAGCGCCAGCCGGACACGCGGATCGTTAAATGGCGGCCGGGTGGTGTTGAATTCGTAATAATAGGTCGCCAGCTGCGGCGCCACGTTCAGCTGATCGCCCATGGTCTTTTTAAGCTGCGCGAACTGGTTAATCGGCAGCGTATAAACAATGTCGATTTCACCCGCTTTATAACGGTTAACGTCCGCCGCTTCTGAATGAATCGGCAGCCAGGTCACTTCATTGATGACCGTATGCTCATTGTCCCAATAACGCGGGTTACGTTCGGCCACGATGCGCTCGTTCACGACCCACGCGGACAGCTTATACGGACCGCTGGTCACGATATGCTCCGGTTTGGTCCACTGTTCGCCAAAGCGGTTTACCAGCACTTTATCAATCGGAACCAGCGAAGGGTGCGCCAGCATCGCTAAAAACGCCGCGTTCGGCTGCGTTAATCTAACTTCCAGCGTCGCATCATCAACCGCTTTCACGCCTAGCGTCTCCGGCGCTTTTTTCCCCTCGGCAATCTCCTGCGCGTTGACAATATGCATATTGCCCGGGTAGCTGGAATAAGGTGATGCCGTCAGAGGAGAGACCAGACGCTGCCAGCTCCAGACAATATCCTGCGCGGTAATGGCGGTCCCGTCAGACCAGGTCATGCCCGGACGTAAATGAAAGGTCCAGACGGTGTTCTCTTTATTTTCCCACTTTTCCGCCAGCCGCGGCTGTATTTCACCTGCCGGTGAGACGCTGACCAGCCCCTCGAAAAGATCGCTGATAATATTAAACTCAACGTCACTCTCGACCTTATGCGGATCCAGAGATGCCGGCTCGCTGCCGTTATTTCTCACCAGCTCCTGCTTCTCTGCCAGCACCGTCCCCGGGGGAACCTGAGCGGCAAATACCGTGGCCGTCGTGCAGAGTAAACCGAGAGCCAGCAAAGCCTGCGTGATGTGATTGTATTTTTGTGATTTCATATCCCTTGCCTTTATTATGCTTCGTTTGTACCCTCTCCACACTTAGCCACAGAACAGCAATAACGCAATATCTTTCAGTAACCTATCAGATTCCGATCGGGTTCCTGAAACCAAACACACAAACACACCACCTTTTCATCATTTATTAGCATAATATGCTGCATGATTGCCTCGGGGGTCTAAGTAAAGATGGGTAAAAGCACTATGGCTTCCGTCGTGGTTTTTTTATGCTTCATTATTAATTACATCTGTCATAAGAGAGTGACTCATGGATCGTATTATTACGTCGTCGCGTGACCGTTCATCGCTGCTCAGTACGCATAAAGTTCTGCGGAACACCTATTTCCTCCTCAGTCTGACGCTGGCATTTTCCGCCATTACGGCAACGGCCAGCACGGTGCTGATGCTGCCTTCTCCAGGGCTGATTCTGACGCTGGTGGGGATGTATGGTCTGATGTTCCTGACCTATAAACTGGCCAATAAGCCGACGGGTATTCTGGCGGCCTTCGCTTTCACCGGCTTCCTGGGTTATATCCTTGGGCCAATGCTCAACGCCTATCTGTCTGCGGGCATGGGTGACCTGATTGGTCTGGCGCTGGGCGGTACCGCACTGGTCTTCTTCTGCTGCTCGGCCTATGTGCTGACCACTCGTAAAGACATGTCCTTCCTCGGCGGTATGCTGATGGCAGGCGTAGTGGTGGTGCTGATCGGTATGGTGGCTAACATCTTCCTGCAGCTGCCGGCTCTGCACCTGGCCATCAGCGCGGTGTTTATCCTGATTTCTTCAGGCGCAATCCTGTTTGAAACCAGCAATATCATCCGCGGCGGTGAGACCAACTATATCCGCGCTACCGTCAGCCTGTACGTGTCGCTGTACAACATCTTCGTCAGCCTGCTGAGCATCCTTGGCTTCGCAAGCCGGGACTAACCTCTGCCGACGCTGTGCTCAGGCCCCGCTTATGCGGGGCCTTATTTTTTGCTACACTGCGGCCAGTCTGGACGGTATGTGAAGAATTATGTTTATCTTTGAAGGCAACGAAATTGAGACCGATAGCGACGGCTATCTGAAAGAGACGACGCAGTGGAACGAAGCCATGGCGGAAGTTATCGCCGCACAGGAAGGCATTACCCTTGCCGTTGAACACTGGGAAGTGGTGCGCTTTGTACGCGAATTTTATCTGGAGTTCAACACCTCGCCCGCCATTCGCATGTTAGTCAAGGCGATGGCGAATAAGTTTGGCGAAGAGAAAGGCAACAGCCGCTATCTCTACCGCCTGTTCCCGAAAGGGCCAGCCAAACAGGCGACAAAAATTGCCGGCCTGCCTAAACCGGTGAAGTGTATCTAATAGAGAATGGCAAATTTTTGCCATTCTCTGGTGGGTTGATGAGGCTCGGTATTCACCCGGTCAACCCGCGCGCTGCGCGGCCCGCCGGCTTTCAGCCAGGCGATAAGTGCCGCCACCTGCTCGTCTTCCCCGCAGGCCAGCACCTCCACGCTGCCATCATCAAGATTACGGGCATAGCCCGCCAGCCCCAGGCGTAGCGCCTCCCGCTGCGTCGAGTAGCGAAACCCCACGCCCTGAACCGATCCATACACCCATGCCATTGTGCAGATTGTCGCCATCGTTACGCCCCTTTTTTGCCCTGCCCTGATGCAGAGAATAGCAAATTCTCGTCAGCGTACATGCTTCGGCAACAGGCCATAGTGCTGACGAAAACGCGCGGTAAAGCGTGACCCTGACTGATAGCCGCTGTTGAGCGCTATCTCGCCGATGGGCAGCGAAGTTGACTGCAGTTGGCCTAAGGCGTACGCCATGCGCACCTCCTCAACAATCAGGCGAAAGCTTTGCGATTCCTGCTGTAAACGGCGGCGCAGCGTCGATTCTCCCACAAACAACATCTTTGCCACCCGAGGAACGCTCCACGCTTCCGCCGGCGACAGCATGATAATTTGCCGAACCTGAGCGGTCAGATCCTGCTGTCTTTCGTTCAGCAGCGGCCCGGCATATCCCGCCTGCTGCAACGCCAGCAGCAGCCCCATCGTCTGGTGATGCTGCAGCTCCGTCGAGAGTCCCCCTCGCACCGCTTGCAACACGTTCTGCCACATAAACGACAGTTCAGGGGTCATCGGCGCGCATAATGACGTCAGCCGGCCGGGAGGCGGCTCGCTCATATAGCGCGCTTTAAAATCCGCGAGCAGGTCTGCGGTCAATGACAGCAGGTCGGAACAAAATAACCCATTGTCCGGCTGATTAATGACCTCAAGCTCAACGTCGGCGGGCAAAATAATCAGCTGCTGCGGGGTGGCCTGCATTTGACTAGTCCCCTGCACGATGATTTTACTTCCGCGATTGACCCGGCACAGCGCCGGCGAAAAAAGCCTGACGCGATGCAGTTTGTATAATCGCCGGGAGGTGATTTCCGCCGCCGATAACGCATTATGCTGAAAGTGAATATTGCGCATTTGAGCTCTCTGTCCGTCGTTTAGCGTCCTGACATGGCCGTCAGCTGCGCGCTGGCGATAGCGTGGCTGCGCAGCATAAAGCCCACCAACGCGCCGCTGGCCTGGGCATCAATCGGTAACGACGGCGTATTCAGCGCCCATACCGTAAAGTGATAATGATGAGGCTTATCGCCCGGCGGAGGGCAGGCTCCGCCAAACCCCGCATAACCGAAATCATTTCGCCCCTGCACGGCGCCTGCAGGCAGTTTAGCGTTATTTTTATCTCCGGCACCAGTCGCCAGGCTGGAAACCGTCGACGGTATATTCACAACCGTCCAGTGCCACCACCCGCTACCGCTGGGGGCATCCGGGTCGTAGGCGGTCACCGCAAAACTGCGGGTGCCCGTCGGCGCATGTTCCCAGGTCAACTGGGGCGAGACATTCCCCCCGCTGCACCCAAAACCGTTAAACTGTTGCGATACCGCCAGGCTCTCGCCTTCGCGCATATCGCTGCTGGTGACGCGAAATGGCGCTGCTGCCGCGCTGGTACTGATAACCGCCATCAAAATGGCTGCTAACTCGGTTCCTGTTTTCATCGTATTTTCCTCCGTTGGGTGAGGAATCACTGTAAGATCGCGGGAAGGTTTTTATTGTGCCAAAGCGCCTGCGTTTTGTGCCGAAACGCTCATCTGACGGCGCAGGTGGAATGATGCTTGCGTCGGTCACTTGTGCTAACCTACGCGCCATTTTTCGGTGCCGATATTCCCGTTGCTTAAAGGTAGCTCCATGACAGATTCCATTTTCCCCCGCTTAGTGTTGACTAAAGGACGCGAGAAATCCCTGCTGCGTCGCCATCCGTGGATTTTCTCCGGCGCCGTCGCCCGGATGGAAGGTAAAGCTCGTTCCGGTGAAACCATCGATATCGTTGATTCACAGGGAAAATGGCTGGCCCGCGGCGCATATTCGCCCTCTTCGCAGATCCGCGCCCGCGTCTGGAGCTTCGATCGCAATGAAGCTATCGATAACGCCTTTTTCGAGCGTCGTCTGCAGCAGGCGCAGAGCTGGCGCGAATGGCTGGCAGCCCGCGATGGCCTTGACAGCTATCGGTTGATCGCCGGCGAATCCGACGGTCTGCCGGGCGTGACCATCGATCGCTTTGGTCACTTCTTCGTACTGCAGCTGCTGAGCGCCGGTGCTGAATACCAGCGTGCCGCCATCGTCAGCGCGTTGCAAACGCTGTTCCCGAACTGCTCTATCTACGATCGCAGCGACGTCGCGGTGCGTAAAAAAGAGGGGCTGGAGCTGGCGCAGGGTCCGGTTGTCGGCGAACTGCCGCCGGCCCTGCTGCCGATTACCGAGCACGGTATGCAGCTGCTGGTCGACATTCAGGGCGGCCACAAAACCGGTTACTATCTCGACCAGCGCGATAGCCGTCTGGCAACCCGCCGCTATGTCTCCGACAAGCGCGTTCTGAACTGTTTCTCCTACACCGGCGGTTTCGCGGTTTCCGCCCTGATGGGCGGCTGCCGTCAGGTTATCAGCGTCGATACCTCCCAGGAGGCGCTGGACGTTGCGAAACAAAACGTTGAGCTGAATAAGCTGGATCTTTCCAGAGCGGAATTTGTTCGTGACGACGTCTTTAAACTGCTGCGTAAATATCGCGATCAGGGGGAGAAATTTGACGTTATCGTCATGGATCCGCCGAAGTTCGTTGAGAACAAAAACCAGCTGATGGGCGCCTGCCGTGGCTATAAAGATATCAATATGTTGGCGATTCAGCTGTTAAATCCCGGCGGGATCCTGCTGACCTTCTCCTGCTCAGGTTTGATGGCGACCGATTTATTTCAGAAAATCATTGCCGATGCCGCAATTGATGCCGGACGTGATGTACAATTTATAGAACAGTTCCGTCAGGCTGCCGATCACCCGGTGATTGCAACCTACCCGGAAGGGCTGTATCTGAAAGGGTTTGCCTGTCGCATCATGTAACTTGAAAAGCGGAACATTGCCCGCATATAGCAGGTAATAACGTTTCCCAGGAGGTGCCTATGATTGCCAGCAAATTCGGTATCGGCCAGCAGGTACGCCATACGCTATTGGGCTACCTCGGCGTGGTTGTTGATATCGATCCCGTCTACTCGCTCGCCGAGCCGGAAGAGGATGAAATTGCGGCCAATGACGAACTGCGCGCAGCGCCCTGGTATCATGTGGTCATGGAAGATGAGGACGGTCAGCCGATCCACACCTATCTTGCGGAAGCGCAGCTGAGCAGTGAAGCCAGCGATGAACATCCGGAACAGCCGTCGATGGACGAGCTGGCCAGAACGATTCGCCGACAGTTGCAGGCCCCGCGGCTACGTAACTGATGTCAAGAAACCCCGCGCTATCGCGGGGTTTCTTATTTACTTCGCCAGCCCTAAGCGCGGTATTTCAATCGCCGGGCAGCGATCCATCACCACATTCAGCCCAGCCTCGCGCGCCAGGACCGCCGCCTGTTCGTTAATCACTCCCAGCTGCAACCACAGCGTTTTCGCCCCAATGGCGATGGCTTCCTGAGCAACGGCCAGCGCCGCATCGGAGTTGCGGAAGACATCGACCATATCCACTTTTTCCGGCACATCGCCAAGGGTCGCGTAGCCTTTCTGCCCCATCAGCGTGGTGCCCGCGACTTTCGGCGACACAGGAATAACGTGATACCCCTGTTCAAGAAGGTATTTCATCACCCGATAACTCGGGCGATCCGGTTTGTCGCTCGCCCCGACCAGCGCAATCGTCTGGGTTGAGGTGAGAATGCCTGCGATATCGTTCTCTTTCATTTTATCCTCCACTCTTTAGCCCAAGTGTATGTTAATCAGAACGAACGAGCCATTCATCCTGACTTACGGATGCGTCAAAAATTTTCACCCGGATGCTTGCAGCAGCAATCACTTCCAGTAATCTGTCTGCAGGTCAAAATGTGGAATGAAAATATGGAACTGACGACACGTACGTTACCCGCACGCAAACATATCGCGCTGGTTGCTCACGATCACTGTAAAGATATGCTGATGAAATGGGTTGCGCGCCACCAGACGCTGCTGGCCCAGCATGAACTCTATGCAACCGGCACTACCGGTAACCTTATCTCCCGCGCAACCGGGCTGGAGGTTAACGCGATGCTGAGCGGACCGATGGGTGGCGATCAGCAGGTCGGCGCGCTAATCGCGGAAGGTAAAATCGATGTGCTGATTTTCTTCTGGGATCCGCTCAACGCCGTACCGCATGACCCGGACGTCAAGGCGCTGCTGCGCCTGGCGACGGTGTGGAACATCCCTGTCGCCACCAATGCCTCAACGGCCGACTTTATCATTCTGTCGCCGACCTTCGGCGAACCTCTCGATATTCTGATCCCGGATTATCAACGTTACCTCGCCGACCGTCTGAAGTAATTCCGGCCGGCGGCCCACCCGCCGGCACTTACGGTTTTCTCGCCACCGGCACAGCCAATTCTTCTAACATGCCGACAAACGGCGAAGGCCGCGCTTTGTTGAACAATAACCAGACGCGAAGCCGCGCGCGCGTGATAGCGACATAGAGCAACCGCCGCTCTTCCGCATCCGGAAAATCCTCCGGCTGCGGCAGCAGCGCCTGCTCCATAATGGATTCACGCGCCGGGGCCGGAAACGCATCATCGCCATCCTGCAGCCCCAGCACAATAACATAATCCGCCTGCTGGCCCTTACTGGCATGAATGGTCATAAAATCGAGCTGCAGATGCGGCCAGCGCGTCGCCGCTTTTTCCAGCGCCTCGGGTTTCAAATGATGATAGCGCGCCAGCAATAAAATCCGCTGCTCCGGTTTCGCATAGCCGCTGAGCTTATCGAGGAGATCGTCGAGCTTATCGTCCGCCAGCAGCGTCACGGCTTTCTTGTCTCCGGCCGTCAGGCTGTTCAATGGTTTGCTCAGCTGATGCGGATTTTGTTGTATAAAGCCGTTCGCTACTTCACCAATACGCCCGTTAAACCGGTAGGTGGTATCCAGCGCGCAGCAATCGCCTTCGCCAAAATAGTGATTAAATGCGGTGGTCAAAGAGAGCTGTGCCCCGCTAAAGCGATAGATAGCCTGCCAGTCATCACCAACGGCGAATAACGTCGTCTGCGTGTTCTGTCGCCGCAGCGCAGCCAGCAAGGCGGCGCGCTGCGGCGAGATATCCTGAAACTCGTCGACCAGAATATGTTTCCACGGGCTGACGAAGCGCCCTTTGTCCAGAATATTAATCGCCTGGTGTATCAGCCCGGAAAAATCGACCGCGCCCTCGTCTTTCAGCGCCGTTTTCCATGCCTTCAACAGCGGCGCCATCAGCTTAACGCGCTTGCCGAACAGGTCGCGCACCTCTTCCGGCGCGCCGGCGATCATCTCCGCCTGCGATCCGCCGTGCATTCGCATCAGGCTCACCCAGCGATCGAGGCGACTGGCCATTCGCCGCTGAATTTTTTTATCCTGCCAGAATTCGCCATCCGGCACCTGCCAGTCCATCTCTTCTTCCAGCCATTGCCGCCATCCCTTAGCCTGCGCTTTTTTCTCCTGACACTGCTGGCGCCAGTTTTGCAGCAGCAGCGTCTGACGAGCCGCGCTGTCGCTCTCCAGCTCGCTGATGGTCGGCACTTTTTTGCTGCCTTGCTGAATAATATGTAATGCCAGAGAGTGAAAGGTACGCGCCGCTATCTCTTCTGAGCCCAGCCGCTCACGAATACGTTCATCCATTTCCTGCGCCGCCTGGCGGCCAAATGCCAGCAGCAGAATCTGATCGGCGGCGGCTTCTCCCCGCGTTAATAACCATCCGGCTCGCGCCACCAGCACGGAGGTTTTGCCGCTTCCGGCACCGGCCAGCACCAGCAAAGCGCGCTCGCCGTTGACCACCGCCCGCGCCTGCGCGGGATTCAGTGGCGAGGTTTCGACGCTGGCAAAAAATCCGCGATACTGCTCGAGCATCGATGCCGTAAAAGCCTGATTATGTACCTGCCGGGCCTCTTCCGTATTGGCCAGCCAGCCCTGGCACTGCCGCCACAGCTCACGGCAGTTGTCGAAAGCGTCAAGGCGGCTGGTCGGCATCGGCAGGCCGGTCAAGGCGCGGCGAATCTTCACCTGAATGTCAGTCACCTGCTGCCGGGTCAGCCACTTACCCTCCGCACTGGCGCGGGCGACCTCCTCCAGCTGCTGGCGGAGAACACCGGCGGCAATGTCGCTCATTTCCACGCTCCACTGCTGCCAGAGGGTATTCAGATGATGATAAAAACGCTGCGTTTCATTCCACTCGGTACCGTGTAAACGCACAACTTTGCTGTCCGGTAAAACGAACTCCAGCTCACCCCAGACCAGGCCGCGCTTACATTGAACTGACAATAACTGATTGAAAGGGATAAGATACTCATGGTTATCACCCGAAACTTTTACTCCCGCGTTAAGCAATTGCACCCGGTCGTAGGGGTGCTGTGCCATACGTTTGCCCAATGTTGTCGCTTTAAGTTCCATATCATGCCGAATTTCAATCAGGTTGGATGTTTTTAAGTTTAACCGCCAGCGACCAGGTGCTCCAGCGTAAAAAACGTTACAATGGTCAGGTCTTATTATCTCCAGGACTGAACTGAGGGTTTATGCGTACCATTCTGAATATTTTGAACTTTATCCTTGGCGGTTTCGCCACCACGCTGGGATGGCTGCTGGCAACGCTGGTCAGCATCATCCTGATCTTCACCCTGCCATTAACCCGCTCATGCTGGGAAATTACCCGTCTCTCCTTGCTGCCTTACGGTAATGAAGCTATTCATGTCGATGAACTTGAACCGCAAGGCAAAAATAGCCTGCTGAATGCCGGCGGCACGATTCTGAATATTTTGTGGTTTCTCTTTTTCGGCTGGTGGCTGTGCCTGATGCATATTTTCAGCGGTATCGCCCAATGCCTGACTATCATCGGCATCCCGGTCGGTATTGCCAATTTTAAAATTGCCGCTATTGCATTATGGCCGGTGGGACGTAGAGTGGTTTCTGTCGAAACGGCTCGTGCAGCGCGTGAAGCGAATGCGCGTCGTCGCTTTCAGTAACCGGACGGAACACGACCATGCTTAGCCCCTTGCTACGCCGTTATACATGGAACAGCGCCTGGCTGTACAACGCCAGGATTTTTATCGCACTCTGCGGCACAACCGCCGTTCCATGGTGGCTTGGCGAAATCAAACTGACCATTCCCCTGACGCTGGGCGTGGTGGCCGCAGCATTGACCGACCTCGACGATCGTCTGGCTGGCCGGTTGCGCAACCTGGCCATCACGCTAGTGTGTTTCTTTATTGCTTCCGCCTCGGTGGAGCTGCTGTTCCCCTGGCCCTGGCTGTTTGCGCTGGGGTTAACCGTATCGACCACCGGATTTATTTTGCTCGGCGGTCTGGGACAGCGTTACGCCACTATCGCATTTGGCGCCTTGTTGATCGCCATTTATACCATGCTGGGCGTAACGCTCTACGATCGCTGGTATCTGCAGCCGTTTTTTCTGCTGACCGGTGCGGTCTGGTACAACCTGCTGACGCTCTGCGGACACCTGATTTTCCCGATCCGTCCTCTGCAGGATAATCTTGCGCGCAGCTATGAGCAGCTGGCGCATTACCTGGAACTTAAATCCCGCCTGTTCGACCCGGATATTGAGGATGAGAGCCAGGCACCGCTCTATGATTTAGCCATTGCCAATGGTCAACTGGTGACGACGCTCAATCAGACCAAGGTCTCTCTGCTGACGCGTCTGCGCGGCGACCGCGGCCAGCGCGGCACCCGCCGCACGTTGCAATACTATTTTGTGGCTCAGGATATTCACGAACGCGCCAGCTCATCGCACATTCAGTACCAAACGCTGCGCGATCATTTCCGCTATAGCGATGTGATGTTCCGCTTCCAGCGCATGCTGTCGATGCAGGCGCAGGCATGCCAGAAACTATCGCGCGCAATTCTTTTACGCGAACCTTACCAGCACGATGCCCATTTCGAGCGGGCATTTATGCACCTTGACGCCGCCCTCGATCGCGTACGCGCCAGCGGCGCGCCGGCAGAACAGATGAAAGCGCTGGGCTTTCTGCTGAATAATCTCCGCGCGATTGACGCGCAGCTGGCGACAATTGAGTCGGCGCAAACCAGCGCCCCGGTGAACAGCGCGACCGAAAACCTGCTCGCGGACGATGGTCTGAACAATTTCAGCGATATTTGGCTGCGGCTGCGCCGCAATATGTCGCCAGAATCGGCGCTGTTCCGCCATGCGGTAAGAATGTCGTTGGTGCTCTGTACCGGCTATGCGTTTATCCAGCTTACCGGGTTAAACCACGGCTACTGGATACTGCTGACCAGCCTGTTTGTCTGCCAACCAAACTATAACGCCACCCGCCATCGGCTCGCGCTGAGGATTATCGGTACCCTGATCGGGGTGGCCATCGGCCTGCCGCTATTACTGCTTGTGCCATCGGTTGAAGGCCAACTCTTGCTCATTGTCCTGACCGGCGTGCTGTTCTTCGCTTTTCGCAACGTCCAGTATGCCCACGCGACCATGTTCATCACCCTGCTGGTTCTGCTGTGCTTTAACCTGCTAGGCGAAGGTTTCGAGGTCGCGCTACCGCGTATTTTCGATACCCTGATTGGCTGTGCTATCGCCTGGGCGGCCGTGAGTTTTATCTGGCCAGACTGGAAGTTCCGCAACCTGCCACGAGTTCTGGATCAGGCTATCAACGCCAACTGTCGCTACCTTGATGCCATTCTCGAACAGTATCACCAGGGGCGCGATAACCGCCTGGCCTATCGCGTTGCCCGTCGCGATGCCCATAGTCGGGATGGTGAACTGGCTTCTGTGGTGTCGAACCTGTCGACGGAACCGCGGGCAAACGCAGCCATGCGCGAAACGGCATTCCGTTTACTGTGCCTGAACCATACCTTTACCAGCTATATTTCCGCGCTCGGCGCGCACCGGGAAAAACTCACGACTGCGGAAATTCTGGCCCTGCTTGATGATGCCGTCTGCTACGTTGATGATGCGCTGCACCACACGCCCGCCGACGAACAGCGGGTGCAGCAGGCGCTTAATAGTTTGCAGACCCGGATCCAACACCTTGAGCCCCGGGCAGACAGCAAAGAACCGCTGGTGCTTCAGCAAATTGGTCTGCTGCTGGCGCTGTTGCCGGAAATCTGCAGATTGCAAAAGCAGGTTGCGGTTCAACCCGAGTAAGCATCGATTTTTTTGTGCTGGGTGCCGGCCCATACCTTAAGCTCCTGACGCCGCTGCGTCGGGAGCGCTGCGGAATGCACTCCGGCAATCGCCCCTTCCAGCGCATAGAGAACATTCAACGTGAGCGCTTTGTTCGACTCCCGCAATTTCAGCCAGACTTTCTCCGCACCAAACTGACGCAGCATTTTTTCATCGCTCACCCCCGCGTTAATTAGCAGCAGTTCCATATGAAAACTGATATTCGGGAGATCTTTTAATCTTCCGGAAGCGCGTTGTCGTCGCTTTTCATTACGTGCGCTTTGTAATGAGGACGCCGATAGATTGAAAAGCGTTTTGCTATCACGCCAGAGAGTCTCGTCAACCTGATAATATTTCAGCAAGACCGGGCGACCATTTTTCCGCATCGTCAAAAGAGGGGTGGCATGCACCACACGATATTCCGCGCTCTGCTCACAAATTTTAAGATAGATTTCGCCCTCGGCGACCATAGCAAAAACGGTATCGTCGATGGCAAGGCTATAGCCGCCAAAGAGCGGGCGACAGCTTATTTTACCGAGTGGAGATAAACATTCCTGGAATTGATGGAACCGTAAAGATGAAATTTTCTTCATGATTATTCCTTTGTTAATCATGTAAATAGAAGATTATTTGTGAACGGATCCGTTAATATAGAAAGTAAGTGACTTCGTATATTGCAGCAAGATGATTTTGACGCTGTTCAAGATTTAATCATCGTTTTGCGAGGTGCTTTCAGAAAACAGTCGGGCGAAAATACTCAATATATAAGTAATAAATACGCCAGCCCTGCTTACTGAAATGCTGGTGAATAGTTTGGCTATCCACGTGGCAAATCTGCGCGATGTGATTCGACCTATGAACCTGGCGCACGGCTGCCGCCGTGACGATTGGCGATAAAAATCGATCTTCCTCACTCCCCACCAGAACGGTCTGGCGCGGAATTGACAAAAACCATGTACAATTTTCAACCAACGAAGTGATAAATGAGGTTGATCTTTTCCCCTGTCGGATATACTGTATATTCATACAGCAACCCACAGGCGGGATAGACTATGTTTACTTCAGCTTACGCAAATCGTTCATCACTGACTTCTGCTTCAGTACGTCGCCCCTCACATGACGTCGCCGAACAACCGGCCAGCGGGCTGATCAGTGAAATTGTCTACCGTGAAGATCAACCGATGATGACGCAATTACTGCTGCTACCTTTATTGCAGCAACTCGGCCAGCAGTCTCGCTGGCAGCTCTGGCTGACGCCGAAGCAGAAATTGAGTCGCGAATGGGTTCAGTCTTCCGGATTACCGCTGTCGAAGGTTATGCAGATTAATCAGCTCTCCCCTTACAATACCGTCGAATCGATGATCCGTGCGCTGCGCACAGGGAATTACAGCGTGGTGATTGGCTGGCTGGCCGATGAGCTGACGGCGGAAGAGCATGAACGCCTGGTTATCGCCGCGCAAGAGGGTCACGCAATGGGGTTTATCATGCGGCCGGTTGGAAATACGAACCAGGCAGGGAGACAACTCAGCGGGCTAAAAATTCACTCTAATTTGTACCATTAAGCCAAATTAGGATTAATCCTGGAATTTTTTTTGCTTACAGCAATACCCTTTTCGAAAAAGGGTGATTTGTAGCGGAATGCCTGTCTGATGCGGTTTCGCGGCTTTATCCGCTGATTGAAAATCAACCATATTTGTTAAATGTTGTGTACACAACCCTTTTTTTTCATATGCCTGACGGAGTTCACACTTGTAAGTTTCGAACTAAGTTGTAGACTTTACATCGCCAGGGGTGATCGGCTTACGCTGCATGTATCAGCATAGTTAACAACAAGTCACGCCCCGGGTGAAGGATTTAACCGTGAGGTCTTTTGTAACTTCATGGCGAATTTTGGATGATAATGAGGCGCAAAAAATGAAAAAGACAGCTATCGCGATTGCAGTGGCACTGGCTGGCTTCGCTACCGTAGCGCAGGCCGCACCGAAAGATAACACCTGGTATGCAGGTGGTAAACTGGGCTGGTCCCAGTATCACGATACCGGTTTCTACGGTAACGGTTTCCAGAACAACAATGGCCCGACCCGTAACGATCAGCTGGGCGCTGGTGCGTTCGGTGGTTATCAGGTTAACCCGTACCTCGGTTTTGAAATGGGTTACGACTGGCTGGGCCGTATGGCTTATAAAGGCAGCGTAGACAACGGCGCTTTCAAAGCTCAGGGCGTTCAGCTGACTGCTAAACTGGGTTACCCGATCACTGACGATCTGGACATCTACACCCGTCTGGGTGGTATGGTCTGGCGTGCAGATTCTAAAGGTAACTACGCTTCTACCGGCGTTTCCCGCAGCGAACACGACACTGGCGTATCCCCGGTATTTGCTGGTGGTTTAGAGTGGGCTGTGACTCGTGACATCGCTACCCGTCTGGAATACCAGTGGGTTAACAACATCGGTGACGCAGGTACCGTTGGTACTCGTCCTGACAACGGCATGCTGAGCCTGGGTGTTTCTTACCGTTTCGGTCAGGATGAAGCACCGGCTCCGGTTGTTGCACCAGCTCCGGCTCCGGCTCCGGAAGTGACGACTAAGCACTTCACTCTGAAGTCTGACGTTCTGTTCAACTTCAATAAAGCTACCCTGAAACCAGAAGGTCGACAGGCTCTGGATCAGCTGTACACCCAGCTGAGCAACATGGATCCGAAAGACGGTTCCGCAGTGGTTCTGGGCTACACCGACCGTATCGGTTCTGACGCTTACAACCAGCAGCTGTCTGAGAAACGTGCTCAGTCCGTTGTTGACTACTTGGTGTCTAAAGGTATCCCGGCTGGCAAAATCTCCGCACGTGGCATGGGTAAATCCAACCCGGTTACTGGCGCTACCTGTAACAACGTGAAAGCTCGCGCTGCACTGATCGACTGCCTGGGTCCAGATCGTCGCGTAGAGATCGAAGTTAAAGGTTACAAAGACGTAGTAACTCAGCCGCAGGCTTAAGTTTTACTACCGATAAAAAACCCCGCTTTGCGGGGTTTTTTTTGGCCTGAATTCGGATATCAACACAGAGCCAGGCCCAGTACCACTTTGCCCTGTCCTCTGCAGCTATTCTTTTCCCAGCAGCACCTGCAAATCGTGCTTCAGGCTGGACATTTTACTGGCGTACTTCTCTTTATGCTCCGCGTCTTCAATCAACTGTACGATGGTTTCAGACAGGGTTTTCCCACGCCGCTGCGCGAGTCCCGCAAGACGCTGCCAGACGATAAACTCCAGGTCGATCGATTTTTTACGCGTATGCAGATGCTCCGCGTTGAAGTGCCGTTTCCGACGCGCGCGGATTGTCTGCTTCATCCGGTTCATTAACTCCGGATTCATATGCTGCTCAATCCAGGTATGCACCAGAACAGGTTCATTTTCGAGCGTCAGTAAGACATCGACCGCGGCTTTCGCTGCGCTGGCTTCAATGTAGCGGGTAATCAACTCACCTTCCCGGTGTTTTTTTACCAGATATTTCCATTTCCAGCCGCTTTCAAGATTTTCCAGTTGTTGATATTTCATTGCGATCTCAATGTGACCGTGTAACTCATTTCAGGATATCAGTTTTTTCCCAATGTGCTGAGAATAAATCATCATTCGTGATGCAGGTAACCCGGTAATCACCACGGCAGACGCAATCCCCCGTGTGCTCAGACGCAGCATAAGGTATAATCGCGCGTTTTACATCTGACTAAAAAACAGCGACTTTGACCATTACGAAACTTACCCGAAACGACCTTGCTCCTGATACGGAAAGTTATCAGGCGCTGTTTGCACAAGCCGATTTATCCCAGGCAGAAGATGGCCTCTCCGGCGAACTGCAGCCCCGTTTATTCTATGGTCTGGAGCAGCTTCTGGTGACTCCGACCATTTCGCCATTCATGCTGGTGAAGGCCCCGGAAGAACCGGAATACCTGCAGTGGCTGGCGACGGAAACGCGAACCTTACATGAACCTGCCGCACCGCTCTACGGTGTGCGCTATCAGGTTAATGGCGGCAACGTCACCCTCACCCCGGCTAAAGCTGCCGATGATAATTTTGCCAGCTCCGCGCCGGTTGAATCTACCGACTGGGCAGAAGCAGAGCAGCTCTTTGGCTGCGTACGGCAATTTAACGGCGAAATCACTCTCCAGCCAGGTCTGGTACACCGCGCCAACGGCGGCGTGCTGATTATCTCTTTGCGTGCGTTACTGGCTCAGCCGCTGCTGTGGATGCGCCTGAAAAGTATGGTCACTCGCCAGCGCTTTGACTGGTTGTCCATTGATGAGTCGCGTCCTCTGCCGGTCGCGATTCCCTCTATGCCGCTCAGCCTGAAGGTGATTCTGGTGGGTGAACGTGATTCATTGGCCGATTTCCAGGAGATGGAGCCCGAACTCTCCGCCCAGGCGATTTACAGTGAATACGAAGAGAATATCCAGATTGCCGATGCCGACACGCTCAAGCTGTGGTGTCAGTGGGTAGGCAAAAATGCGCAGCAGCTCGGACTACCGGGACTGGCCGCTGACGCCTGGCCCCTGCTGATTGAGGAAGCCGCGCGTTATACCGGCGATCAGGAGACATTACCGCTGTGCCCGCTGTGGATAGCCCGCCAGCTGCGCGAGGCTGCGGCGTTTTGCGAAGGTGGCCAAATCACCGCAGAAGAGATGCAAACCATGCTGGCTCGTCGCGAGTGGCGTGAAGGCTACCTCGCCGAACGGATTCAGGATGAAATCCTGCAAGAACAGATAATGATTGAGACCGAAGGCGAATGCATCGGCCAGATTAACGCCTTGTCGGTCATCGAATTCCCCGGACATCCGCGTCCGTTTGGCGAACCGTCGCGCATCAGCTGCGTCGTGCATATCGGCGACGGTGAGTTTATCGACGTTGAACGTAAGGCGGAGCTGGGCGGCAACATTCATGCCAAAGGCATGATGATCATGCAGGCGTTCCTGATGTCCGAGCTGGAACTCGAACAGCAGCTCCCCTTCACGGCTTCGCTGACCTTTGAACAGTCCTACAGTGAAGTCGATGGCGACAGCGCCTCGATGGCCGAACTGTGCGCGCTGATCAGCGCTCTCGCTGGCGTGCCGATTAATCAGAGCATTGCCATTACGGGTTCCGTCGATCAGTTTGGTCGCGTGCAGCCGGTAGGCGGCCTTAATGAGAAGATCGAAGGCTTTTTCACCATTTGTCAGCAGCGCGGATTAACCGGTAAGCAAGGGGTGATTATTCCTGCGGCAAATATCCGCCACCTGAGTCTGGCGGCAGAACTCCGGCAGGCCGTCGCTGACGAGCAGTTTTTCATCTGGGCGGTGGAAGATGTCACGGAAGCGCTGCCTGTTCTGACCCAGCTGCTATGGGATGGCGAAGGGCAAACTTTACGGCAAACCATTCAGGAACGGATCGCGCAGGCGACGCAGCAAGAGAGTCGTCATCGTTTTCCGTGGCCGCTACGCTGGTTAGGCGGTTCAGGTTCCAACTGATCGGACTTGTTCAGCTTACACGTGTTAGCTATCCTGCGTCCCGAACTCAAAATAAGGCTTACTGAAAACATGGTAGATAAACGCGAATCCTATACGAAAGAAGACCTTCTTGCCTCTGGCCGTGGTGAACTGTTTGGCGCAAAAGGCCCACAGTTACCTGCGCCGAATATGCTGATGATGGACCGCGTCATCAAAATGACCGAGACCGGTGGTAACTACGATAAAGGTTATGTTGAAGCAGAACTCGATATTAACCCGGACCTGTGGTTCTTCGGTTGCCACTTTATCGGCGATCCGGTTATGCCTGGCTGTCTGGGACTGGATGCCATGTGGCAGTTGGTTGGCTTCTACCTCGGCTGGTTAGGCGGCGAGGGTAAAGGGCGTGCGTTAGGCGTAGGTGAAGTTAAACTCACAGGCCAGGTGCTGCCAACGGCAAAAAAAGTGACCTACCGCATTCATTTCAAACGTGTGATAAACCGCCGTTTGATTATGGGCCTGGCGGATGGTGAAGTGCTGGTTGACGATCGTCTGATCTACACCGCAACCGATCTGAAAGTGGGTCTGTTCCAGGATACGTCTGCATTCTGATAAGCAGCGATAGCTTGAAAAAGGCGAAGCCCCCGCTATGCGGAGGCTTCTTTTTTTAAAGAGACAGTCAGGCAGTTTGTACCCTGTCCTCCATGGCTTCTCGCCAGCCTCCTAGCCAGTAGGACCTTTGGTTCAAGGTCTGGTAGGGACACATTTCTTTCGATCTTCCGGTTATCCCGGCCTGGTATCCACGTTGATGTGCCCGTTCCAGGCGATCTCGTTTTTGTCTCTTCATGCCTCGTTTCCCTCATTATTTGATCTGGTGGAAAAGAAAACAGTGGTCACTAAATATGCAACCACGGTTAACGAATACCGCGAATCAGGGGCAACGTCAATGCGCAAAATTCACGCCATTGTCATAATTGTGAGCTACATGAAAATTCATTTGTACAAAAAATGTGAACCGGCACAAGTAACGACCTGACGAGACAAATAAAAAACCGCGGTGGTTTTTCAGTCCACCGCGGCGCTTCATTTTCATTCATTTTACTTATGGCAGGCGATTCAATTCGCTGGCAATTGCCGTGGCTTCCTGAGACCAGGCCTGAGCCAGGGTCTTCACCATGGCATCATAGCCATCCTGCTGCTGCTTAAGCTCAATGTTAAACGGGCGCTTAATCAACTGTCCCTGATGCTTCAGCAGCCACTCGCCGCTGACGATGACCCGCCCATCGTAACGGCCATGAAAGCCATTGACCGCCACGTTGAGCGTATCCTGATCGCTGCCGAGAGGCTGCGAAGCAACTACCCAACCCGGGAGTTGCGCACTCAGATTCGCCACCAGCGTAGTACGCAGCTGCTGATCGAGCGGGCTGGCCCACAGATTGTTACTGGCTATGACATACTGCACGTCGCTGGTCTGATAGACCACACCGTTGCCCGCCAGATAATCCGGGATACTGACCTGTTCAACCCACAGCAGGTTTTTGCTTTGGTGGGCGGTGCTTTGCGCGCCGCTTTGTCCAACCGGAAGCTGATAGTAGGTTTTATTCTCCCCACTGCTGCAAGCCGCCAGCGCACAGGCCGCAGCCACGATTAACCATTTTTTCATTATTTCGCTCCCTTCGGCTGAGGATCTTTTTTATCCTTCGCCTCAAATACAAGCGCGTTGCTCTTATCATTGAGCGTTTTCAGTACCGGCTGCAGTTCGCGAAGAACCTGATCCAGGCGCTGCATATCTGCCACCATCTTATTGTATGCCGCCGAACCGGGCTGGAAGCCCTGCATGCTGCGGTTCAATTCGCGCAGCGTATTCTGCATATCGGCAGGAAGCTGCTGCATTGACGGGCTTGCCGCTATCTTGTTCAGGCTATCCAGCGTGGTCTGAACGTGCTGCATCGTTTTTTCACTTTGCGCCAGCGTGGTGGTCGCTTGCTCCAGCAGCGGATTTATCGGCAGGTTGTTAATCTTATCCAGCGCGTCCATCAGGCGCTGCTGGATCTGCGCCAGACCACCGCTGATTGTTGGAATGATCGGATAGGTTCCAAACTCCCGGATCTTGCCGCGCGCAGGCGCTTTCGGATAGAAATCGAGATCGATGTACAGCGCGCCGGTCACCAGGTTGCCTGTTTTCAGCGATCCCCGCAGGCCGCGGTTAATCAGATCATCAATATGCGTACGGATATCGAGATCGCCGCCGAGCTGACTGATCAGCCGTTCTGGTTCAATACGGACTTCCACCGGGATGCGATAGTCTTCGTTCAGGTGCTGATACAGTCCTGGAATAAAGAACGGCACTTTACCGACGGTACCTAAGCGGATTCCACGGAACTCGACCGGCGCCCCCGGCTGCAGGCCGCGCACGGAGTCTTTAAAGAACATGACGTAATCAATATGCTGGGTAAAGACGGAATCCTGAATGCTCTTCTGATCGTCGAAGAGATGGTAGCCCGTTTTGTTCGCCACCGGTTCTCCCATATCCAGACCTTCCGGGATATCAAAGCTGACGCCGCCGCCGAACAGGGTCGCCAGCGATCCCATCTCCACGCGCATCCCGGACGAAGAGAGATCGACCGCAATGCCGCTGTCTTTCCAGAAGCGAACGTTGGTTGTGACCAGACGATCGTTGGGCGCATTGATAAACAGCTGATAGGTGATGCTGCGCTTTTGCGCATCAAAGGAGCTGGTTTCCACCGAACCAACGCGATAGCCGCGGAAGAGTACCGGGTCGCCAGGCGACAGTTGACCCGCTTTATTACTCTCCAGCAGGATACGGATCCCTTTGGCATCCGGCGAAGCCAGCGGCGGAGAATCCAGCAGCGGGAAACGGGCGGGTTCCCCACCTTTCGTCCCCGGCTGCAGTTCAATGTAGGCCCCGGACAACAGCGTGCCGAGTCCACTGATCCCTTCACGTCCTACCTGCGGTTTGACGACCCAAAATACCGAATCTTCATGCAACAGTTTCTTCATGCCGGCGTTCAGCCGGGCTTTAATCTCTACGTGCGTCAAATCGTCGGTCAGCGTGGCGCTCTCGACTACCCCGACATCCACGCTGCGGCTTTTAATCCGGGTTTTACCCCCTTCAATCCCTTCAGCATTGGTGGTGATCAGCGTCACCTCCGGTCCTTGATGGCTGTAGTGATAAAAAAGAATCCACGCGCCGATTAGCACAGTGACGATGGGGAAGATCCACACGGGTGACCAGTTCTTCACCTTTTGCACTTTCGCTTCTCCGCTCTTATTTTCCATGCTGCTGCCTTTCCTCATGGCTTGAATCTGGTTCACGGTCCCACAACAAACGAGGGTCAAAGGTCATGGCTGAGAACATTGTCATGACAACAACGAGCGCAAACATCACCGCCCCTATCGCAGGATAGATACTCATCAACCCTCCCATGCGCACCAGCGCCGAGAGCACCGCGATGACAAAAACATCAATCATTGACCAGCGGCCAACAAACTCCACAATTTCGTAAATCAGGTGCATACGCTCGGAATCGCGCTGCCCGTTACCGTTGGCGTTCCAGCACAGCCAGGCAATGGCGAGCATTTTCAGCGTCGGCACCATAATACTGGCGATAAATATCACCAGCGCCACCGGATACGACCCTTCACTCCACAGCAGGATCACCCCCGCCATGATCGTTGACGGCAATTTATCGCCCAGCAAATCGGTAATCATGATGGGCATGATATTGGCGGGCAGATAAAGAATGCACGAGGTCAGCAGCAGGGCCATCGTCCACTGCAGGCTGTGTTTGCGTCGCGCGGTGCCTTTAGTCTGACAGCGAGGGCAAACGGCTTCATCAACAGCTAAAACCGCGGTACAGCACGAGCATGAACGTAGGCCCTGGCGGAGCCCCGTCACGCCGACCTTCAGCGGCTGCCTCACCGCCGGCATCGGGGCAATATCGTCCCACAACCAGCGTCGGTCTACGCACTGCAGCGCACGCAGTTGCAGCAGGCAGAACAAACACCAGGGGATAAAGCTTAAGCCGACGCCGATATCGCCATATGCCATCAGCTTGACGAAACTCACCAGCACACCGGCGAGAAAAATCTCTGCCATTCCCCAGGTTTTGAGATGAAACAGAATGCGCGCCAGAAACGCCTTCAGCGCGCGCGGCATACGAATACGGTTGACCAGTAGCAGAATGGTGACCAGACAAAAAGCCGGCACCAGCTGTACAAAGAGTACAAAGAAGGTGCCGAGGCTGGCGTAATCTTCGCTAAACAGCACGTCGGGGATTTCCAGCAGCTTGATTTCGCTACTGAGACCGCTCACCCGCATATACACAAAGGGGAACAGGTTGGCCAGCAGCAGCATAAACAACGCCACCAGCGCATAGGCTGTGGGACGCTGCCGGGGCGCGTCCCATGAAGTTGTCAGCGTCGTACCGCAGCGCGGGCACACGGCTTTCTGGCGATGCTCCAGCTGCGGCAAAGCCACCAGCAAATCACATTGTGGGCACAGAATATGCCGCGCAGCATGATGATTATCGCACATGAAAACTCCTCAGCTTATGCGCCGTTTTTTAATCCTTCGAGATATTCCCAGCGTTCAAAGGCCGTTTCCAGCGCCTGTTCCGCTTCGGCCAGCTGTGCCAGCACCTGCTGCGTATGGTCGTGTGACTGGCCAAAGAAAGAAGGGTCGGCAACCTGCTCCTGCAGAGTTTGCAGCCGGGTTTCCAGTTCTTCGAGCCGTTGCGGCAACTGTTCCAGTTCGCGCTGCAGGTTATAGCTTAGTTTGCCTGACGCTCGTTTGACACTTTCTGCTTTCTGTTGGCTAACTTCTACCGTCTTTTTGGTAGTCTGCTGCTTTTGCGCCAGATACTGCGCCTGCTGACCGCGGGCGTCGTGGTAGCCGCCGACATATTGCCCGATGCGCCCTTCCCCTTCGAAGATCCAGCACTCGGTGACGGTGTTATCGACGAATTGACGGTCGTGGCTGACCAGCATCACGGTGCCCTGATAGCCGTCAACCAGCTCTTCCAGCAGTTCGAGGGTTTCGACATCCAGATCGTTTGTCGGCTCATCGAGGATCAGCAGGTTGCTGGGCTTCAGGAACAGACGCGCCAGCAGCAGACGGTTACGCTCGCCGCCGGACAGCGCGCGCACCGGGGTCATCGCGCGTTTCGGATGGAACATAAAGTCCTGCAGGTAGCCCAGAACGTGGCGCGGCTTGCCGTTGACCATCACTTCCTGCTTGCCTTCCGCAAGGTTGTCCATCACCGTTTTATCCGGGTCAAGCTCCGCGCGGTGCTGGTCGAAATAGGCCACTTCCAGCTTAGTCCCGACGTGAATACGTCCGCTATCCGCTTTCAGCTGACCCAGCATCAATTTCAGCAGCGTGGTTTTCCCGCAGCCGTTCGGGCCAATCAGGGCAATTTTGTCACCGCGCTGGATCTGGGCGCTGAAATCCTTAACCAGCACCTTGCCATCAACCTGGTAGTTGACGTCCTCCATTTCGAAGACAATCTTGCCCGAGCGTGCGGCCTCTTCGACCTGCATCCTGGCGCTGCCCATCACTTCACGGCGCTCGCCACGTTCGCGGCGCATGGCTTTCAGGGCCCGCACACGCCCTTCGTTACGGGTACGACGCGCTTTGATCCCCTGACGGATCCACACCTCTTCCTGCGCCAGTTTGCGATCGAACTCCGCATTCTGGAGCTCTTCCACGCGCAGCGCTTCTTCTTTATCCAGCAGATACTGATCGTAGTTCCCCGGATAGGTCACCAGCTTGCCGCGATCGAGATCGACAATTCGCGTCGCCATATTGCGAATAAAGGAACGGTCGTGCGAGATGAAAATAATGGTCCCTTTGAAGGTCTTGAGGAAACCTTCCAGCCAGTCAATGGTTTCAATATCAAGGTGGTTGGTCGGTTCATCGAGCAGCAGCACGCGCGGCCCGCTGACCAGAGCACGGCCGAGCGCCGCTTTACGCAGCCAGCCGCCGGAGAGTGAGGAGAGCTCGGCGTTGGCATCGAGATTAAGCTGCTCCAGCACTTCGTTGATACGGCTGTCGAGCTGCCACAGCCCTAAATTATCCAGCTGCTCCTGCAGACGCGCCAGTTCATTCAGGTTCTTGTCGCTCGGATCGGTCATCACCAGCTGTGAAACATCGTGATAGCCTTTGAGGTAGGCCGCCTGCTCGGCGATGCCTTCCGCAACGAAATCATAGACGGTGCCGGTCACGTTACGCGGCGGATCCTGCTGCAGTCGCGCGACAACCAGATCCTGCTCATAAATAATGCGCCCGTCATCCAGCCCCTGCTCCCGGTTAAGGATTTTCATCAGGGTGGATTTACCCGCGCCATTGCGCCCGACCAGGCAGACGCGTTCGTTATCTTCGATATGCAACTCGGCATTATCCAGCAACGGAGAGTCGCTGAAGGAGAGCCAGGCACCATGCATACTAATCAATGACATTCTTTATTCCTTTCAGGCTGCGGTAATCAGCCAGCAGTTGTGGATCTGACGGTTACGGGCGAAATCCTGAGACAGCGTTTTTTGGCTAATTTCTTGCGCTTTCAGCCCCAGCTGCGCCAGCCCGTCATGATCCATACGGAAACCGCGTTTGTTATTCGAGAACATAATGGTGCCGCCTTTACGCAGCAGACGTTTGAGATCCGTCATCAGACGCAGGTGATCGCGCTGCACGTCGAAGGCATCTTCCATGCGTTTTGAGTTAGAGAACGTTGGCGGATCGATAAAGATCAGATCGAACTGTTCATCGCTATCGCGCAGCCAGCTCAGCACGTCAGCCTGCATCAGGCGATGCGCGCGCCCGGTTAAGCCGTTGAGGCGCAGGTTACGTTCGGCCCATTCGAGATAAGTACGCGACATATCGACGGTGGTCGTCGAACGCGCCCCGCCGAGGCCGGCATGAACGCTGGCGCTGCCGGTATAGGAAAAGAGGTTGAGGAAGTCTTTCCCTTTGCTCATCTGGCCCAACATACGACGCGCAATACGGTGGTCAAGGAACAGACCGGTATCCAGATAGTCGGTCAGGTTGACCCACAGACGCGCGTTATACTCCTGAACCTCAAGGAAATCGCCCTTCTCGGCCATTTTCTGATACTGGTTTTTGCCTTTCTGCCGCTCGCGGGTTTTCAGCACCAGTTTGTTCGGCGCAATGCCGAGCACGGAGATCGTCGCGGCGATAACATCGAACAGACGTTGACGCGCTTTATGCGCATCCACCGTTTTCGGCGGCGCATACTCCTGTACCACAACCCACTCGCCGTAGCGGTCGATCGCGACGTTATACTCCGGCAGATCGGCATCATACAGGCGGTAACACTCGATCCCTTCCTGACGTGCCCATTTCTCGTATTTCTTCAGGTTTTTGCGCAGACGGTTAGCGAAGTCTTCCGCCAGGGAGACCGCGCCGCTGCCGTCGTTTTCCGCCAGGTGGTAGTTCTTCTGTACGCAGTCCAGCGGGCCATTCTTGGCTTTAAACTGCTTGTCCGCGCGCAATTGCAGACAGCTAAGAAGCTCCGGCGAAGCGCTGAACAGCGACAGATTCCAGCCGCCGAACTGGGTTTTCATCGTCCGCCCAAGCAGGCTATGCAGGGCAATCAGCGCCGGCTCGCTTTCAAGACGTTCGCCGTACGGCGGGTTGCTGATAACGGTGCCGTACGGGCCTTTTGGCAGCGGGTTGCTGAGTTGGGCAACATCTTTCGCTTCAAATGTAATCAGTTCGCCGACGCCCGCGCGACGGGCGTTGCTGCGCGCGCGTTCAATGACCCGGGTATCGACGTCAGAACCATAGAAACGCGACTCATAGGCCGCCAGCCCTTTACGCGCGCGGGTTTGCGCTTCGGCCTTCACCTCTTTCCAGACCGCGTCATCGTGCTGCAGCCAGCCGTTGAAACCCCAGTGACCGCGATGCAGGCCCGGTGCGCGATCGGTCGCCAGCATGGCGGCTTCAATCAGCAGCGTACCGGAACCGCACATCGGATCGAGCAGCGGCGTTCCCGGAACCCAGCCTGAGCGCATAACGATAGCCGACGCGAGCGTCTCTTTGACAGGCGCCATACCGGTGCCGTCGCGGTAGCCGCGCAGATGCAGACCTTCGCCGCTGAGATCGAGTGAAATATGCGCCGTTTCTTTATTCAGCCAGACATTAATCCGCAGATCGGGATTTTCACGATCGACGTTGGGCCGCGGCAGATTTTTACGCGTAAAGCTGTCGACGATCGCATCTTTAACCTTTAACGCCCCGTACTGACTGTTGCGAATCTCATCGTTCAGTCCGCTAAAATGCACGGCAAAGGTGGCGTCAGGGGTGAAAATCTCCGTCCATGGAATGGCCTGCACCCCGAGGTACAGATCCAGGTCGCTATACACGCTGCACTGGCCCAGCGGCAGCATGATGCGCGAAGCCAGTCGGCTCCACATCAGGCTTTGATACAGCAGGCGCGTATCTCCCTGAAAATGGACCCCGCCCTGGACTACCTGGCAGTCCACCGCGCCAAGTGCTTCCAGTTCAGTTTTTAACAGCTCTTCAAGGCCACGAGCCGTACTGGCAAACAGAGAATTCATATCGTCACTTTTACTAAAAGAAAATTGTTGCGCATTATAGCCAATATGCGCCTCATGTCATAAAGTTAAAGGCTTATTTTTAAGCCCAGAGGCAGCGCATGATAACGCTATCGCGACTTTTTATTCATCCCGTCAAATCCATGCGTGGAATTGGTCTGACGCACGCGTTTGCCGATATTAGCGGCCTGGCCTGCGATCGCGCCTTTATGGTGACGGAAACCGATGGCACCTTTATTACTGCCCGCCAGTTTCCGCAGATGGTGAAGTTTACGCCGTCCCCGTTGCACGACGGTATTCATCTGACGGCGGTAGACGGCAGCAGCGCGATAGTGCGCTTCAGCGATTTTTCGCCGCAGGGAGCGCCGACCGAAGTCTGGGGCAATCACTTCACCGCGCTGATTGCTCCGCCCGCGGTCAACCAGTGGCTCAGCGGTTTCTTTAACCGCGATGTTCAGCTCCGCTGGTTAGGCCCTCACCTCACCCGCCGGGTGAAACGCCATGATGCGGTCCCACTCACCTTTGCCGATGGTTTCCCCTACCTGCTGGCCAACGAAGCCTCGCTGCGCGATCTGCAAAAGCGCTGTCCGGCCAGCGTGCGAATGGAGCAGTTTCGCCCTAACCTGGTGGTGACCGGCGCGGCGGCCTGGGAAGAGGATACCTGGAAAGTGATTCGCATTGGCGAGGTGGTTTTTGATGTGGCAAAACCCTGCAGCCGCTGCGTGCTGACCACCGTCAGTCCGGAGCGGGGGCAAAAGCATCCCTCCGGCGAACCGCTGGCCACCCTGCAACGGTTCCGTACCGCGCTGGATAATGGCGATGTCGATTTTGGGCAAAACCTGATTGCCCGCAACAGCGGCGTAGTGCGCGTGGGCGATGAAGTGGAAGTGCTGACTCGCGGCCCGGCAAAAGCCTACGGCGCAGGCGAAAGCGACGAGAATCCAGAGGTCGTCTCGCAGCCGGATGCCGTGATTGAAATTGAATGGCAGAGACAGCGGTTTAGCGGCAATAATCAGCAGGTATTGCTGGAACAGCTGGAGCAAAAAGGCATTCGCATCCCCTACTCTTGTCGGGCGGGCATTTGCGGCAGTTGCCGCATCAGACTGGAAGAAGGCGAGGTCAGCCCGTTGAAGAAAAACGCGGTCGCTGACGATGGTACGATTCTGTGCTGTAGCTGTATACCGAAAACGGCCTTACGGCTGGTGCCTTAGCGCGTTTTAAACCGCCTGACCCAGGCTGTAGCTGGTCATACCCTGTGCCGGTTGCAGCCTGTCGTTCATGATTTTAATCACATCCCCCAGCTGCATGACTCGCCCGGCGACCGTTACCCCTGGCTGCGCCAGCAGGCAGAGCGCGGCATTTTCGCCCGGTTCAATCACCAGCAGATTCACCTGCTGTCCGCTATCGCTGAGCCAGGCGCTGGCGGCATCGCCGGTGGCGGGCTGCCAGGAGATTTCATGCGTTGTGAAATGCCAGCTTTTTGGCATTTGCGGTTTCAGGAAGCGAATGGCGACCAGCGCGTTGAGAACTAATTCCGCGCGCTGCTCTTTAGATAACTCAATATCGCGACATTTTTCTTCAAAAGAGAAATACAGCGCGGCATCGTCAACACAGAATCCGGAAGGCGCGAAGGCATCGGGCGTCAACATCCGACGCGCAAACCGCGAACGGAACAACATACCATTGGCCAAATCGAGCATCATGCGATCGTGCTCTTCATCGTAATACCAACGCCAGTTATCGTCAGGTTTAATTCGCATCGTTTCCCCGTCCTCTTTCCCGTGCATCTGTAATGCAATGGCAGCCTGCAACAGAATAATTTCCAAAATTAAGAAAAGACTAAAATGTCTAAATAAGCAACAGTGAAGGAATATAAAACAACCAGGGCCGGAAATAAAGCCCTGGGGGGATCAGAGGGGGAAAAGATTAGATATGGGTAACAATTTCTTTAATCAGCGGAGGGCCTTTAAAAATAAATCCGGAATAAATCTGGACGAGGCTTGCACCGGCAGCGATTTTTTCCCGTGCCGCGATCACCGAGTCAATCCCTCCGACTCCGATAATGGGCAAACGACCATTTAATTCTGTCGCCAGCATACGGATAATTTCCGTACTCTTTAATTGCAATGGACGACCGCTGAGGCCACCCGTTTCATCACAGAATTTCATTCCCTGGACCAGCGAACGATCGAGGGTAGTATTGGTGGCAATGACGCCATCAATATTATGCCGAACTAAACTGTCGGCCACCTGGATCAATTCCTCAAGAGAAAGATCCGGGGCGATCTTCACCGCGACAGGGACATATTTTTGATGTTTTTGCTGCAGCTCAAGCTGCTTATTTTTAATACCAGAGAGTAAGTCATCGAGGGCATCGCCGTATTGTAAGGTGCGCAGGCCCGGGGTATTCGGTGAGGAGATATTAATGGCGATATACCCGGCATATGGATAGACTTTTTCCATACAAATCAGATAATCATCTTTACCCTGCTCAACCGGCGTATCTTTATTCTTACCGATATTAATACCGAGAATACCGTCAAAATGCGCCTTTTTTACGTTCTCAACCAGGTTATCAACACCGTGGTTATTAAAGCCCATGCGGTTGATCAAACCTTCAGCATCCACCAGGCGGAAGATCCTCGGCTTATCGTTCCCCGGCTGCGGACGCGGCGTTACGGTACCGATTTCAATGGCGCCAAACCCCATGGCGCCGAGCGCATCAATGCACTCGCCGTTCTTGTCCAGCCCAGCGGCCAGACCCAGCGGGTTTTTAAACGTGAGTCCCATACAGGTGACCGGTTTGGACGGCACCTTCTGACGGACCAGCATTTCCAGCGGCGTACCTGATACACGACGTAATTGTTGAAAAGTAACTTCATGAGCGCGCTCAGGATCGAGCTGAAAAAGGGCTTTACGAACGAAGGGGTAGTACATGAACTCTCCTGGATTCCCGGTGTGCAAACCGGGGGCGTATTATGTTCGATCGACGCCGGAAAGGGAATTGACCTGCGACAAAAAATCTCGCATCCAACGCAAACGTTTACTTTTCTCCCCCCGCATTATGCAATTTTTGACAAAACAAGGGTGGAAAAATCATTTAGGGAAATAAATCGGCTCTGTCACACTGCCAGCAAATGTTATCAATTATAGATAAATGCAAACATTTGGTTATAAGGAGAGAGAAGATGCGTGTTATTACACTTGCGGGCAGTCCGCGTTACCCTTCCCGTTCCAGCGCACTTCTGGAATATGCCAGAGAGACGCTCTCCGCGGCAGACGTTGAAGTCTGCCACTGGCATCTGCAAAATTTTGCTCCGGAAGACCTGCTGTACGCTCGCTTCGATAATCCGGCGTTACATACGCTGAACGAACAGCTGGCCGGCGCCGATGGGCTTATCATCGCCACCCCGGTGTATAAGGCCTCTTTTTCCGGCGCGCTGAAGACGCTGCTCGACCTGCTCCCGGAACGGGCGCTGGAGGGGAAAATCGTCCTGCCGCTGGCGACCGGCGGCACAATTGCCCACATGCTGGCGGTGGATTATGCACTAAAACCGGTGCTCAACGCCCTCAAAGCGCAGGAGATTCTGCACGGCGTGTTCGCTGACGATAGTCAGGTCACCGACTATCAACATAAACCGCAGTTTACCCCTAATCTGCAGGGGCGACTCGATCTGGCGCTGGAGACCTTCTGGCAGGCGCTGCACCGTCCGACCAGCCGCGCTCCCGCGCTCAAGACTCTCCATGGGGTGGAACATGCGTAACCTTCTCAAAACCCTCGCGCTGAGTGGGTTGCTGACGCTATCGGCCCTGAGCCAGGCGGCACAATCCGCGCCGGATGCGCTGCGCATCGGCTACCAAAAAGGCAGCGTCAGTATGGTGCTGGCCAAAAGCCATCAGCTGCTGGAAAAGCGCTACCCAAACACCAAAATCTCGTGGATAGAATTTCCCGCCGGCCCGCAAATGCTTGAGGCGCTAAACGTCGGCAGTATCGATCTGGGCAGTACTGGTGATATCCCACCGATTTTCGCCCAGGCAGCCGGAGCCGATCTGGTTTATGTCGGCGCGGAACCGCCGAAGCCAAAAGCGGAAGTGATTCTGGTCGCGGAAAACAGCCCGATCAAAACCGTCGCTGAACTGAAGGGGCGCAAAGTCGCGTTTCAGAAAGGCTCCAGCTCCCACAACCTGCTGCTCAGAGCACTACAGCAGGCGGGCCTGAAATTCAGCGATATTCAACCCGTTTATCTTGCCCCCGCGGACGCCCGCGCGGCATTTCAACAGGGCAATGTTGATGCCTGGGCTATCTGGGATCCCTACTATTCCGCCGCTCTGCAACAAGCGAGCGCCAGGGTGCTCAAAGACGGAACCGATCTGAAACAAACCGGCTCTTTCTATCTGGCTTCGCGCCCCTATGCGGAGAAAAATGGCGCCTTTATTAGCGGCGTGCTCGACACCTTCAGCCAGGCGGATGCCCTGACGCTGAGCCAACGCCCGCAAAGTATTACCCTGCTGGCAAAAACGATGGGACTCCCTGAAGCGGTGATCGCCAGTTATCTGGACCACCGGCCGCCGACCACCATTACTCCGGTCAGTCGCGAAACCGCCGCCCGGCAGCAGCAAACCGCCGATCTGTTCTACGAGAACAAACTGGTGCCGAAAAAAGTCGATATCCGTACCCGCATCTGGCAGCCCGCAACCGCACAAGGAGCGAAATCATGAGTCTGAATATGTTCTGGTTTTTACCGACCCACGGTGATGGTCGCTACCTGGGAACCGAAGAAGGCGCCCGCCCGGTTGATTACGGCTACCTGCAACAAATTGCGCAAACCGCGGACCGCCTCGGTTTTACCGGCGTGCTGATCCCGACCGGGCGCTCCTGCGAAGATGCGTGGCTGGTTGCCGCTTCGATGATTCCCGTCACCCAGCGCCTGAAATTTCTTGTCGCCCTGCGCCCGAGCGTCACCTCCCCGACGGTCGCCGCCCGCCAGGCCGCGACGCTCGACCGCCTGTCCAACGGCCGGGCATTGTTTAACCTGGTGACCGGCAGCGACCCGCAGGAGCTTGCCGGCGATGGGGTTTTCCTCGACCATACCGAACGTTACGAAGCCTCGGCTGAATTTACTCATATCTGGCGCCGCCTGATGGAAGGCGAAACCGTCACCTTCGATGGAAAACACCAGCGGGTGCGCGGCGCGAAACTGCTGTTTCCGCCCCTGCAGCAGCCGCGTCCGCCGCTCTACTTTGGCGGTTCGTCCGATGTGGCGCAGGAGCTCGCCGCCGGACAGGTCGATCTCTATCTCACCTGGGGAGAACCGCCGGAGCAGGTTGCGGAAAAAATCGCCCAGGTGCGTGAAAAAGCCGCCCGTCACGGTCGTACGGTTCGCTTCGGTATTCGTCTGCATGTCATTGTGCGGGAAACCAATGAAGAAGCCTGGGAAGCGGCCGAAAGCCTCATCTCGCATCTTGATGACGATACCATTGCCCGGGCGCAGGCCGCGTTTGCCAAAACCGATTCCGTCGGACAGCAGCGGATGGCCGCGTTGCACAACGGTCGGCGCGACAAGCTTGAAATCAGCCCTAACCTGTGGGCTGGCGTCGGGCTGGCGCGTGGAGGGGCGGGAACCGCTCTGGTCGGCGATGCGCCTACCGTAGCCAAACGAATCAATGAATATGCGGCGCTGGGTATCGATAGCTTTATCTTCTCCGGCTATCCGCATCTTGAAGAGGCTTATCGCGTCGGCGAACTGCTGTTCCCGCTGCTGGATATCACTATCCCGTCGATTCCTCAGCCGCAGCCTCTGCGCCTGCAGGGCGAGGCAGTGGCCAACGAGTTTATTCCGCGCAAAGTCGCACAAAGCTAAGGAGTACATCATGGCTACGTCCGCGCAAAAACTGCTGCTGCGGGTCGCCCCCTGGCTTCTGCCGGTGGGAACCGTCATCATCTGGCAGCTCGCCTCTTCCGTCGGCTGGCTATCCACCCGCATCCTTCCCTCTCCGGAAGGGGTACTCAAGGCCTTCTGGACGCTTTCTGCCAGCGGCGAACTGTGGCAACACCTGGCCATCAGTTCATGGCGCGCTCTGCTGGGCTTCGCCATCGGCGGCTCCATCGGGCTGGTGCTGGGCCTGATAAGCGGCCTGTCGCGTTGGGGGGAGCGGCTGCTGGATACCTCGATTCAGATGCTGCGCAACGTCCCGCATCTGGCGTTGATTCCGCTGGTTATTTTATGGTTTGGCATTGATGAAAGCGCCAAAATCTTCCTCGTCGCGCTGGGGACCATGTTCCCTATCTACATCAATACCTGGCACGGCATCCGCAATATCGATCGCGGGCTGGTGGAAATGGCGCGTAGCTATGGTCTGTCCGGCTTCGCCCTGTTCCGCCATGTGATTCTGCCGGGGGCCCTGCCCTCGATAATGGTCGGCATCCGCTTCGCTCTCGGGCTGATGTGGTTAACGCTGATTGTCGCCGAAACCATCTCCGCTAACGCCGGCATCGGCTATCTGGCGATGAATGCGCGGGAGTTTTTACAAACGGATGTGGTGGTTGTCGCCATTATTCTTTACGCCATTCTTGGCAAACTGGCCGACGTCAGCGCGCAGCTGCTGGAACGCGCGTGGCTACGCTGGAACCCGGCTTATCATCTTCAGGAGGCCAACGCATGACGACTGCCCGTCTGAACCCAGGGATCCCGCTGTTGCTTAACGGCGTGACCAAACGCTACGGCGAAAATACCATTCTTAACGCACTGGATTTACATATTCCGACCGGGCAGTTTGTCGCGGTGGTCGGGCGCAGCGGCGGCGGCAAAAGTACCCTGCTGCGTCTGCTGGCGGGGCTCGAAAAACCTAACGGCGGCGAGCTGCTGGCCGGTTCAACGCCGCTGGCGCAGGTTCAGGATGACAGCCGCATGATGTTCCAGGACTCGCGGCTGCTGCCGTGGAAATCGGTGATCGACAATGTCGGTCTTGGGCTGAAGGGCCAGTGGCGTGATGCCGCCCTGCAGGCGCTGGCCAGCGTTGGTCTGGAAAACCGCGCCGGTGACTGGCCGGCGGCGCTCTCCGGCGGACAAAAACAGCGCGTTGCGCTGGCCCGCGCGCTGATTCATCGCCCTCGCCTGCTGCTACTCGATGAACCGCTGGGCGCGCTCGATGCGTTAACCCGCCTGGAGATGCAGGATCTGATCGTCTCGCTGTGGGAAGAATACGGTTTTACCGTACTGCTGGTCACCCATGATGTCAGTGAGGCGGTGGCCATGGCGGACCGGGTGCTGTTGATTGAAGAAGGGAAAATTGGCCTTGATGTCGCCGTCGATATTCCGCGGCCGCGGCGTACCGGTTCGGCCAGACTGGCTGAACTGGAAGCCGAAGTACTGAACAGAGTGATGAAACGTGGTAAGAGCGAATCGGCGCCGCGCTTATTGAGCCACGGTTAATCCCGCTGCGCTTACCGGGGCGGCTACCATCTGAGGTTGTTGATAGCCCGGATAAGGCGCATCCTCGCCGTTATCCGGGAATGGTATCGCCTTATGCCAAAGCCTTACTGATTTTCTCAAACAGATCTCCGGAGAGATTCTCCAGACCTTTCAGCTGCTCCAGCGCCGCGCGCATCAGCGCCTGGCGTTTAGCATCGTAGCGTTTCAGGCGAATCAACGGCTCAATCAAGCGGGAGGCCACCTGCGGGTTGCGGCTGTTGAGCTCGGTCAGCATCTCCACCATGAACTGATATCCGCTGCCATCTTCGGCGTGGAATGCCGCCGGGTTACTGCCGGCAAACGCGCCAATCAGCGAACGTACACGGTTCGGGTTGCTGATACTAAACGAGCGGTGATTCAGCAGGCCGCGTACCGTCTCCAGAACATTGTCCGCCGGGCTGGTGGACTGCAGGATAAACCATTTATCCATCACCAGACCGTCCTGATGCCATTTGTCGTCATACTCCTGCATCAGGGCATCGCGGCAAGGCAGCTGCGCGGCGACCGCGGCCGACAGAGCGGCCAGCGCATCGGTCATATTGTCAGCCTGATGATACTGGGCGACGACCAGCTTATTCGCCAGCGCAACGTCGCCGAACGCCAGATAGCGCAGACAGGTATTGCGCAGTGAACGCTTGCCGATATCGGCGTGTTCCACGCGATAGCTCGCCAGCTTGTTGGCGTTGTAAACCGCGAGGAACTCGTCCGCCAGCTCTTTCGCCAGCGTGCGGGTCAGCGCTTCACGGACCGCGGCAATGGCGATCGGGTCGATGATGGCAAACAGCTCAGCGATTTCATTGGCGGAAGGCAATGTCAGAATTTCAGCCGCCAGCGCCGGGTCAATCTTCTCATCCAGCAGGATCGCGCGGAATGCGTCGGCCACATGAATCGGCAGCGACAGCGGCTGACCCTGCTGATGGCGGTTGACGTTCAGCCTGATGTAGGTTGCCAGCAGGCTCTGCGCGGCATCCCAGCGGGAGAAGTCGTTGCGCGCGTGGCGCATCAGGAAGGTGAGCTGCTGGTCGCTCCATTTATACTCCAGCTTCACCGGAGCGGAAAATTCGCATAGCAGCGCCGGTACCGGCTGGAAGTAGACGTTGTCGAAGACAAAGGTCTGCTCGGCCTGGGTCACATTCAGCACGTGATGCACCGGATGCCCCCCCTTCTGCAGCGGGATCACCTTACCTTCGTTATCATACAGTTCTATCTCGAACGGAATGTGCAGCGGCTGTTTCTCCGGCTGTTCCGCGGTCGGCGGCGTGCGCTGGCTGATGGTCAACGTGTACTGTTCGGTTTCCGGGTTGTAGTCATCATGGACGCTCACCACCGGCGTGCCGGACTGGCTGTACCAGCGGCGGAAATGCGACAGGTCGACGTTAGAGGCATCTTCCATCGCCTGAACAAAATCGTCGCAGGTGGCGGCGCTGCCGTCGTGGCGTTCGAAGTACAGCTGCATCCCTTTCTGGAAATTGGCTTCGCCCAGCAGCGTATGGAGCATGCGGATCACTTCGGCGCCCTTCTCATACACCGTCAGGGTATAGAAGTTATTCATCTCGATGACGCTATCCGGGCGAATCGGATGGGCCATCGGGCTGGCGTCCTCGGCGAACTGCAGACCGCGCATGGTGCGCACGTTGTTAATCCGGTTCACGGCGCGCGAACCGAGATCGGAGCTGAACTCCTGATCGCGGAACACGGTCAGCCCTTCTTTCAGGCTCAGCTGGAACCAGTCGCGGCAGGTCACGCGGTTGCCGGTCCAGTTATGGAAGTATTCGTGGCCGATGACGCGTTCAATATCGAGATAATCTTTATCGGTGGCGGTATCGGTGCGGGCCAGTACATATTTGGAGTTAAAGACGTTCAGCCCTTTGTTTTCCATCGCCCCCATATTAAAGAAGTCGACGGCGACAATCATATAGATGTCGAGATCGTACTCGAGGCCAAAACGGGTTTCGTCCCATTTCATCGAGTTTTTCAGCGAGGTCATCGCCCACGGCGCGCGGTCGAGATTGCCGCGGTCAACGAACAGCTCCAGCGCCACTTCACGCCCGGAACGGGTTTTGAAGGTATCGCGCAATACGTCGAAGTCACCGGCGACCAGCGCAAACAGATAGCACGGTTTCGGGAACGGGTCCTGCCACTGGATCCAGTGACGACCATTTTCCAGCTCGCCCTGCGCCACGCGGTTGCCGTTGGAGAGCAGGAACGGATATTTCGCTTTGTCGGCGATAATTTTAGTGGTGAAGCGGGCCAGCACATCCGGACGATCCAGATACCAGGTAATATGACGGAAGCCTTCCGCCTCGCACTGGGTGCACAGGGCTTCGCCAGACTGATAGAGGCCTTCCAGGGCGGTATTCGCCGCCGGGCTGATTTCATTGACGATGGTCAGGGTGAAATGTTCCGGCAATCCGCCGATCGCCAGCTGGTTATTTTCTTCTTTATAGTTGTTCCACGGCTGGCCATCCACCAGCAGGGAGACCAACGTCAGGTCTTCGCCATCCAGACGCAACGGCACATCGGACGCCGCCGCGTGACGGGAGACTTTGCTCTCAGCCGTAACCACGGTTTTCCCGGCATCCAGGTCAAAGGTCAAATCGATATCGCTAATGAGATAATCCGGCGCACGGTAGTCGTGGCGGTATTTGGCTTGGGGCTGTTGTGTCATAAAAAACCTTTAGCATGTTCCGTAAAGTGTCAAACCCAGTCTATTCCTGTTGCGTAGATCGCGCTATGCAGAATCTTCATCTTTTCAACGCTAAACACGAAAATTGCTACATATTGATAACACAAGAGGCACGAAATGCGCTCGACCCGGTGCAAAGCTTGTGGTGTGATCCCTGTTCAATATATTAAACTAGGCCTCGCAAATGACCGTCAGCGTCGCCATCGGCCGTCACTGCGGGACAGAGTCGGGTAATAAGGGTATACTCCGCCTCCTTTTTTCTGCTTCGGTTTTTGATGGAAACGCTCCAGTGAGAGGACGCTACTGCGCACCATGACACAATTCACTTCTCCTGTACTGCACTCGCTGCTCGATACGGACGCCTACAAGCTGCATATGCAACAGGCTGTCTTCCACCGCTACGGCGATGTACACGTTGCGGCGGAGTTCCGCTGCCGCGGGGACGATCTGCTCGGTATCTATGCCGACGCAATTCGCGAGCAGGTTGAAACCATGCGCGACCTGAAGCTGCAGGACGATGAATATCACTGGTTGTCTACCCTGCCGTTCTTTTCCCATGACTATCTCGACTGGCTGCGCGACTTCCGCTACGACCCGGGCCAGGTCACCGTCACCAACGACAATGGCAAGTTGAATATTCGCCTGTCCGGCCCGTGGCGTGAAGTCATCATGTGGGAAGTTCCGCTGCTGGCGGTGATTAGTGAGCTGGTCCATCATTACCGCTCGCCGGAAATCGGCGTCGATTTAGCGCTGGAAACCCTCGAACACAAGCTGGCCGGTTTTGCGCAAATCACCGCCGATCTCGATCTCAGCCGCTTCCGCCTGATGGACTTCGGCACCCGCCGCCGCTTCTCGCGCGAAGTACAGCAGGCCATCGTCAAACGTCTGCAGCAGGAACCGTGGTTTATCGGTACCAGCAACTACGATCTGGCTCGTCGGCTTCATCTGACGCCAATGGGCACCCAGGCGCATGAATGGTTCCAGGCGCATCAGCAAATCAGCCCCAGTTTAGCCAACAGCCAGCGCGCAGCGCTGGCAGCCTGGCTGGAAGAGTATCCTGACCGGCTCGGCATCGCCCTCACCGACTGCATTACTATGGACGCCTTCCTGCGGGATTTCGGCCCGGAATTTGCCAGCCGCTACCAGGGGCTGCGCCACGATTCCGGCGACCCGGTAGAATGGGGCGAAAAAGCCATCGCCCATTACCAGAAGCTGGGAATCGATCCCATGAGTAAAGTGCTGGTCTTTTCCGATAACCTCGATCTGGCGAAAGCCGTCGATCTCTATCGCCACTTCTCTTCGCGGGTCAATCTGAGCTTCGGTATTGGCACCCGTTTAACCTGCGATATCCCGCAGGTTAAACCGCTAAACATCGTGATAAAGCTGGTGGAATGTAACGGTAAGCCGGTCGCGAAACTCTCCGACAGTCCGGGGAAAACCATCTGCCACGACAAGGCCTTTGTCCGGGCCTTGCGTAAAGCCTTTGACCTTCCGCCGGTGAAAAAGGCCAGTTAATCACCACATTTATCGCTACAAGGAGCCGTTCTGGCTCCTTGTTGTTTATTTATTTCCGAAAACTCCCCTTGATGGTGCGAAATCTGCTTGTCTGATGGAAGATGACAGGTAACATAGATATCCCCCATTATCGGGGGAAACAGATTTTTTTATTGGACTACGAATAGAGAGACTATTATGAGCGTTGTGCCTGTAGCCGACGTACTCCAGGGCCGTGTTGCCGTTGACAGCGAAGTCACCGTGCGCGGATGGGTACGTACCCGCCGAGATTCAAAAGCTGGCTTTTCCTTCCTGGCCGTCTATGACGGTTCCTGCTTTGATCCTGTACAGGCCGTTATTAATAATTCTCTGCCCAATTACAATCAGGAAGTGCTGCGCCTGACCACCGGCTGCTCGGTCGTCATTACGGGTAAAATCGTGGCATCTCAAGGTCAGGGCCAAAGTTTTGAAATCCAGGCCAGTCACGTTGAAGTGACCGGCTGGGTAGAAGATCCGGATACCTATCCGATGGCCGCTAAGCGTCACAGCATCGAGTATCTGCGTGAAGTGGCGCACCTGCGCCCGCGCACTAACCTGATTGGCGCGGTCGCTCGCGTGCGTCATACCCTGGCGCAAGCGCTGCATCGCTTCTTTGACGAGCAGGGCTTCTTCTGGGTTTCCACGCCGCTTATCACCGCTTCTGATACCGAAGGCGCGGGTGAAATGTTCCGCGTCTCCACGCTGGATCTGGAAAACCTGCCGCGTAACGATCAGGGCAAAGTGGATTTCGATAAAGACTTCTTCGGTAAAGAGTCGTTCCTGACCGTATCCGGCCAGCTGAACGGCGAAACCTATGCCTGTGCGCTGTCTAAAATCTACACCTTTGGCCCAACCTTCCGTGCCGAAAACTCCAATACCAGCCGCCACCTTGCGGAGTTCTGGATGCTGGAACCGGAAGTCGCGTTTGCCAACCTGAACGATGTCGCCGGCCTCGCGGAAGCCATGCTGAAATACGTCTTCAAGGCGGTACTGGTAGAACGTGCGGACGATATGAAATTCTTCGCCGAGCGCGTGGATAAAGATGCGATCGATCGCCTTGAGCGTTTCGTGTCTGCCGATTTTGCCCAGGTTGATTATACCGACGCGGTAACCATCCTCGAAAACTGCGGTAAGCAGTTTGAAAACCCGGTTTACTGGGGCGTAGATCTCTCCTCCGAGCACGAACGCTACCTGGCGGAAGAGCACTTCAAAGCGCCGGTGGTGGTGAAAAACTATCCGAAAGATATTAAGGCGTTCTATATGCGCCTTAACGAAGACGGTAAAACCGTCGCCGCAATGGACGTTCTGGCGCCGGGTATCGGTGAAATCATCGGCGGCTCTCAGCGTGAAGAACGCCTGGATGTGCTTGACGCGCGTATGGCGGAAATGGGGCTGAATAAAGAAGACTACTGGTGGTACCGCGACCTGCGTCGTTACGGCACCGTACCGCACTCCGGCTTCGGTCTGGGCTTCGAACGTCTGATCGCCTATGTCACCGGCGTACAAAACGTGCGTGATGTGATCCCGTTCCCGCGTACTCCGCGCAGCGCCACATTCTGATTAATTTTTCTTATCATTGCCGAAGGCCAGCGTAAGCTGGCCTTTTTTTATGTCAGATTTTGTTAACGAACATCAATAAATTTAAACATCAACCCTTCCGGTTCACATTTATGTTACTCACTATTACGACCTCTTCCCGCACGATAAACCGCACCTTATGTTCATTCACCGACGAAGCGCCTGATAATTTTGTTCATTTTTTAACCTGTCGCAGCACAAGATGCAAAGACAAATGCTGAGCGAAAAAAAAGCGAAATGCAGACATAAAATGTACAAATGCGTCTTTATCTAAATTAATCATAATTAATTCATATAGATATATATGGTCTGTTTGTTTTACGAGCAAAGTGGAACGGAATTTTGACTGAGTTCACAAAGTTCCCAAAAATACATATTTAGTTACATACTATTTCTTTTTGTTACTCATATGCGACATTGGTAGCATTTTCCGGCTAGCGAAACGCTGGCGCGGATGGAAAGATGCCTTCAGGCACCAAACTATCATCAATAGTTCTGTAAATTTTTATTGACGGAAATTATTGACGGCAGTGGCGAGTGTTCATATAAAAATATTAATGAGGGTAATAAATAATGATGAAGCGCAATATTCTGGCAGTGGTAATCCCTGCCCTGCTGGTAGCCGGCGCAGCTAACGCTGCAGAAATTTATAACAAAAACGGCAACAAACTGGACTTCTACGGGAAAATGGTTGGTGAGCACGTCTGGACCACCAATGGTAACACCAACAACAGCGACACCACCTATGCACGTATCGGTCTGAAAGGCGAAACCCAGATCAACGATCAGCTGACCGGTTACGGCCAGTGGGAATACAACATGGATGCGTCCAACGTTGAAGGTTCCCAGCCGACCAAAACTCGTCTGGCCTTCGCGGGTCTGAAAGCGGGCGATTACGGTTCATTCGACTACGGCCGTAACTATGGCGCTATCTACGACGTTGAATCCGCAACCGATATGCTGGTTGAGTGGGGCGGCGACGGCTGGAACTACACCGACAACTACATGACCGGCCGTACCAACGGCGTGGCAACCTACCGTAACTCTGATTTCTTCGGTCTGGTTGACGGTCTGAGCTTCGCACTGCAGTACCAGGGTAAAAACGACAGCAGCCGTGCAATCCAGAAACAGAACGGCGACGGCGTCAGCACCTCTGCGACCTATGCATTTGGCAACGGTATCGCGCTGTCCGCAGGTTACTCTGGCTCCAACCGTAGCGTCGCGCAGAAAGCTGACGGCAACGGCAACAAAGCTGAAGCATGGGCAACCTCCGCTAAGTACGATGCGAACAACGTCTACGCAGCAGTCATGTACTCTCAGACCTACAACATGACCCCGGAAAACCAGGCGAACTTCTTCGCTGGTAAAACTCAGAACATCGAAGCCGTGGCTCAGTATCAGTTCGACTTCGGTCTGCGTCCGTCCATCGGCTACGTTCAGACTAAAGGTAAAAACCTGCAGGGTCGTACCGGCTTCGGCGGCGGCGATGCTGACCTGGTTAAATACATCGAAGTGGGTAGCTGGTACTACTTCAACAAGAACATGAACGTCTACGCAGCATACAAATTCAACCTGCTGGACGACAACAGCTATACCAAAGCAGCTAAAGTGGCCACCGATGACCAGGCTGCAGTTGGTATCGTTTACCAGTTCTAATCACTACACCCCTTCGTGATATGCCTAAAAAGCAGGACTTCGGTCCTGCTTTTCTACATTACTAAGATAAAGATCGTAACTTTCGAAAACCTTCTCGCTTTTTGTCGCAAACGGTTGGCAATTTGCAGATCTCCCGTTACCCTGATAGCGAAATTCCCTTCAGTAATCACAATGGAACCTCGTCATGTTTGAGAACATTACTGCCGCCCCTGCCGACCCCATTTTAGGCCTGGCCGATCTGTTTCGTGCCGATGACCGCCCGACTAAAATTAACCTCGGGATTGGTGTTTACAAAGATGAAACGGGTAAAACCCCGGTCCTGACCAGCGTTAAAAAAGCAGAACAGTATCTGCTGGAAAATGAAACCACCAAAAACTATCTGGGTATCGACGGTATTGCGGAATTTGGCCGCTGCACCCAGGAACTGCTGTTCGGTAAAGGAAGCGCAATCGTCAGCGATAAGCGCGCGCGCACTGCCCAGACCCCTGGCGGTACCGGCGCCCTGCGCGTTGCCGCTGACTTCCTGGCGAAGAACACCGCCGTTAAGCGCGTCTGGGTAAGCAACCCGAGCTGGCCGAACCACAAAAGCGTCTTTAATTCCGCAGGCCTCGATGTTCGCGAATATGCCTATTACGATGCGGCCAACCACGCCCTCGACTTCGACGGTATGCTGGCAAGCCTCAATGAAGCGCAGGCGGGCGACGTGGTGCTGTTCCACGGCTGCTGCCATAACCCAACCGGTATCGATCCGACGCTGGAGCAGTGGCAACAGCTGGCGCAACTGTCCGTTGAAAAAGGCTGGCTGCCGCTGTTCGACTTCGCCTACCAGGGCTTTGCCCGCGGTCTGGAAGAAGATGCCGAAGGTCTGCGCGCGTTCGTTGCGCTGCATAAAGAGCTGCTGGTCGCGAGCTCCTACTCGAAGAACTTCGGCCTGTACAACGAGCGCGTGGGTGCCTGCACGCTGGTTGCTGCGGATGCCGAGACCGTTGACCGCGCCTTTACTCAGATGAAGTCGACGATTCGTGCGAACTACTCCAACCCGCCGGCACACGGTGCGTCGGTGGTGGCGACAATTCTCAGCAACGACGCGCTGCGCGCTATCTGGGAACAAGAGCTGACCGATATGCGCCAGCGTATTCAGCGCATGCGTCTGCTGTTCGTCAATACCCTGCAGGAAAAAGGGGCCAGCCGCGACTTCTCTTTCATCATTAAGCAAAACGGGATGTTCTCGTTTAGCGGCCTGACCAAAGAGCAGGTGATGCGTCTGCGTGAAGAGTTCGGGGTCTACGCCGTGGCCTCCGGGCGTATTAACGTTGCGGGCATGACGCCAGATAACATGGCGCCGCTGTGTGAAGCAATCGTCGCCGTGCTGTAATCTCGCCAGCCGACAAAAAAGGCCGCTTGCGCGGCCTTTTTATCTCCCGTGAAGGTTATTACCAGACGGGCATTTCATCCTGCAGGAAAGGGTTGTGCAGCCGCTCATAGCCCAGCGTCGACATCGGCCCGTGACCGGGAATAAACGTCACATCATCACCCAAAGGCAATAATTTACGTTTAATCGCCTCAATCAGCTGACCGTGATCGCCGCGCGGGAAATCGCTGCGCCCAACGCCACCTTTGAAAATCACATCGCCGGAAATCAGCAGCCGGGAAGCCTCGTCAAAAAAGACCACGTGCCCTGGCGTATGCCCAGGACAGTGCAGCACCTGCAGCGCAATATTCCCCACGCTGACGACGTCGCCTTCATTGAGCCAGCGGTCCGGTTGTAAGGGCTGGCAATCCTCCAGCCCAAACATCCGGCTTTGCGCCGGCAGACCTTCCAGCCAGAACTCATCTTCTTTTTCCGGTCCGATAATCGGCACGCCATAGTGTTGCGCCAGTTCCGCCGCCGCACCGACGTGATCGAGATGACCGTGTGTGAGCAAAATCTGCATCAGGCTGACGCCTGCTGCCGTGACTTCCTGTTTGATTCGCTCAGCGTCACCGCCGGGATCGACCAGCGCGGCAAGCCGGGTTTGTTCGCACCAGATTAAAGAACAGTTCTGAGCGAACGCGGTAACCGGAATAATACGATAGTTCATGATGCTCCTTTCGTTACCAGTGCCTTACCGGACCGGTATCAATATGCACAAAGTTGCTACGTGGGTAGTATCCTACACCACCTGCGCCCATAGATAACGCCGCTTTGCGAACATTGCTTAACGAAATGCCTTCTATGTGGAAATCCATGGCCTGTCCTTTAGTGTGATAGCTATGTTTCGCCACACCGCGGCTTCGGGCGCGAAGCTCTTCATTGGTATCGAGGGAACGATAGCCCGAGATGAGCTGGACAGGTTTATTGGTGCCGAGCAATCCCTGCAGACGATAAAGGTGATCGAACAAACTCGGATCGATGGACTTTATTTTATTCGCGCGGAAATCACGGAAAAAATGGTTAAGTCTTGCTAATTCATCCTGAATATAGCCTCTGCCATCGAAAAACTCCGCCTTGAGTGATTCACCAGTATGCAGGTTATTCAGCGTCAGAATACGCGGTCGGGGGGTCGAGAGGGTGGCAAATGCCGGCGCAGGCAGAATGGCGGCAGCACCGAGCGCAGCCCCACCTAACGCCAGCAATTTGCGGCGATTAGCGTCAAATTTGTCCATGATAATCAGGTCTACAAGTAAATGAATCGAATATATGCACTTCTGGCGCACGAAAGGCACCTTACCGGGCATTATTGCCAACGTCAAGGTAGCCTAACCCCAGTAAATACAGGCCCTGTAGAGGATCAGGGCCTGTTTTCACCAAAAGTTAGGACAACGGGATCCGTTGAACTACTTCATTTACCTGATTAATTGTTCAGCTTTCGCAAGGATTTGTGCGCCAGATCGCGCGGTGAGATCGTAATTGTAAATATCTGTTCGATATTGTGTACGTCCATCATCTCCTACGAAGGCAGTCAAATAATAGAGATTAACCGGGATATTCTGGCGGATATTGACATAGCGGGTATCGCCCTGCTTGAGCGCATCGGAAATCCGCGTATCGTTCCAGCCGGCATCCTGCAGCAGCATATTCGCCAGCTCCGAGGCTTTGTTGACCCGCACGCAGCCGGAACTTAAGGCCCGCACGTCTTTCTGGAACAGATTGTGGTTCGGCGTATCGTGCAGATAGATAGCATCGGAGCTGGGCATATTAAACTTATAGCGCCCCAATGAGTTACGCCCGCCAGGCGCCTGCTGAAAACGGAACGGCAGGTTGTTTTCGGTGATTGTCGACCAGTCAACCCGGTACGGATCGATAGCCTCTTTGCTGTTCCAGCCGCGCATCACCGTGTAACCATGCTGCTCAAGATAGCTAGGGTCATTGCGTACCTTCGGCAGGATATCTTTGCGCGCCAGCGTCGGCGGCACGTTCCACGGCGGGTTAACCACCACGTTGTTTAGCGCGCTGCTCATCATCGGCGTTTTGCGATCCGGCCGCCCCACAATCACTCGCGATGCCAGCACCTGGCTGCCATCCTGGTAATAGACCAACGAAAAGGCTGGAATATTGACCATAATGCCGGTAGACAGTTTTCCCGGCAGCAAACGCAAGCGCTGAATGTTCAACGCCAGTACGCCCGCACGCTGGGCCGCAGAAACATTGAGCCAGTCGCGGGTGGATTGACCAATCACGCCATCGGCGCCCAGCCCCTGCCAGGCCTGGAAGCGCTTAACGCCCTCAACAAGCTGACGATCGTAAACGCCGCGCGCCGCGGTTTTGCTCTTCTTCCCGGCTGACGGACTCACGACATCCCCCGGCAGCGCAATCTTCGAGGAATCATTGAGCATACCGTTGCGCTGTAAAATTTCGCGCAGCGCGCCAACGTCGTTACTCCACTCTCCCGGACGCAGCGACGCGTTGCTGGTCAGCTGCGGCCACGGGCGGGAATCGGCCACCAGCGCCAGCAGCGCCCGGTGCATCGCCTCATATTGCGGATGCTTCGGCGCCAGCCCGGCAATAAACGGCACCAGAGAGCCATTATCCAGCGCCAGCTGCCACTGATTGATCACCGACAGCGGCGGCGTCGCCATCGTGTACGGTTTGGTACCGTACAGCCAGCGATTCCCCTGCACCGGAATGCCGCTGATAAAATGCAGGTAGCCCATCATGGCGTCAGACAGCACGATATCGCGAGCCATGCCGTTCACCGCCGGATCGGTCAGCAGGCTGACCCAGACGGTAAATTGCGGCTGAAAACCGGCGATGGCGACCTCAGCCAGCTGCTGCTGGAAGGCCTGAACCGCCTCGCGGTTCTCCCACATCGGTTTCATCTCTCTGGCCGCATAGAGCGATACCAGCGGATTCATAAACACGGGCTGATAGCCAGCCGGCAACTGCGCCATTATCGCGGCGCGGCTTTTTTCTGCGGCGCCTGCTGCCAGCGGCTGCTCACCGGCCATTTTCGCCACCGTCGCGGACTGCCCCTCGCTCTGGATAAGCGCGGACGACAGTTCTCCTGTCGTCGCGGAACTGTCGGTGGGTACGATCTCAGGCTCTTCGGCCTGGACATTGAACAGCGGAGCAAATGCCAAAGCCAGGCTTAAACTCAGCGCTGACAATTGACGACCATAGCGTTTCTTTAGCAACATCCCTTGCCCCCTGTTGTCACATTGCTGCCCGTAAAAACGGGTTTTACTCTCAGTATATAGAGGCGCAAAAGCTTTTGCCTCCCCAAATGTAAAGAAGTTTAAAGATTATAAAACGTTAACTTAACCGATTCGCTAACAAAAAGGGCGACATCAAGTCGCCCTTTTCTCTATCGATCGATGACCGCTAAGAGGCATCCGCCGTTCCAGGCAGCGTTTCCGGCAACTGGGCGGCAAAACCGCGCAGCCCGACCACATGGACGTGTTCGTGGTTATTAAACACTTTACGCACTAACTTGTAGGTGGTGCCTTTTTCCGGGCTGATGTTTTCCGGCGCCGCGATGATCAGCTGCATCTCCAGACGTTCACAGAGTTCAAACAGCGTGGCGATAGAACGGGCATCGAGACGCGCCGCTTCATCGAGGAACAGCAGACGGCACGGTGACAGGTCTTTGCCGCGCAGGCGACGAGACTCATCTTCCCAGCTCTGCACCACCATCACCAGTATCGACATCCCGGTACCGATAGCTTCCCCGGTAGACAGCGCACCAGATTCTGCGCGCAGCCAGCCGTCGGAGCCGCGGTTCACTTCCACTTCCATCTCCAGATAGTTGCGGTAGTCGAGCAGCTCTTCGCCAATGGTCTGCGGGGTGCGTTGCCCCATATCGATCTGCGGGTTCAGACGCTGGTACAGCTTCGCCAGCGCTTCCGAGAAGCTCAGGCGGTTGCTGTTAAACAGATCCTGATGCTGCTCGTGCTGTTCGGACAGCACATCAAGCAGCGTCGAGTGGGTTTCCCGCACGTTGACATTCAAACGCACGCTGTTGACCTGGCCGAAGGAGACGCTTTGCAGCCCCTGGTTAAGCATCCGGATACGGTTCTGCTCGCGCTGGATCGTTTTGCGAATAATATTGGCCACGCTGCGGGAACTGATAGCCAACTTCTGCTCACGGTTGGTCAACTCTTCCGTCAGACGGCTCAGTTCGATTTCCATCTGTTCAATCGCTTCTACCGGGTCGTCGGTGCGGATAATATCCTGACGGATACGCTCGCGCAGATGCTGGTAAACGGCGACAAAGAACTGAATTTTACGTTCCGGACGCTTCGGATCCTCGGAGACACGCAGCACATCGCGCAGATGTTCGTTATCCGCTACGGCCAGACGCAGCGCACCGAGCGCTTTATCCGACATCGAACGCAGTTCATCCGCAGAGAGATAGGCCAGCTCGCGGCGATGCAGACGCCGTTCGACGCCGTTGTCTTTCACCAGCCGCATGACCGCACACCAGCCCGCCTTGGCGCTCACCACCTGCTCGCGCATTTCGCAGTAGTCGCGCTCAAGCTTACGCAGCCTGCGAGTCAGGTTGTCCATTTCGGCTTCACAGAAGGTCAGCGCTTTTTCCAGCTGATTCCGGCGCGAGCGGTTGTTGCTTAACTGCGTATGCAGCTGATCGCGGCGCGCACGGGCACGCTCTTCCGCACCGCTGTCGGCGCGTACGCCGATATCCTGCAGCTCTTTGTACAGATCGCTCAGCAGCTCTTTTTTGGTATCAAAGGAGCTTTTCAGCGACGCCAGCACCTGATTGTACTGGTTCAGCTGCGCAGAATGGGTACGCATCGCGTCGCGGGCGCGGCTACGTTCAGCCTCCGCCTGCTCCAGACGCTGGCGCAGTTTTTCATTGAGATCGCTGTTGCCGCTGAGCATTTCCGCCGAATCGGAATAGCTGAAGTGGGCACGACGCTGCACCACTTCGCTCAGCGCAAACGCCTGCTGGCGCGCATCGCGCTGCGTTTGCTGGGAGTAAGCGTAATCTTCTTTCAGCTGTTCGAACTGTTCCGGGTCGCTTTGCAGGACTGAAACCATCGGCTCCAGCTTCGCCAGCTGATTGCCATGCTGCTGAATAAAGCGCGCCGCTTCCTGGGCTTCATCCAGCCGTTCCTGAATTTCGTCAACGCGATCGGCCAGCGTATCGTCCGCCAGCAGATTAAGGCGCGGCAACAGGCGGTTGAGGGCGGAAACCCCCTCTTTCGCCTGCTCATACTGCACCCGGTTCTGCTGGTTATCGCTTTCGTGCGTGTTAAGGGCGCGCTCCAGCTCGCCGCGGCGGCTGTTGAGCTTACGGATCTCTTCTTCCGGATCGTCTTCAAACGCGACGGCCAGATGGTTGCCGATAAAACGGCTGAAGGCCTGGTGCTGGCGCTGCGTTTTCTGCACGTCGAAAGAAAGGGTCGCAAAACGCTCTGATAAACTTTCCCGCTCCGCATGCAGCGTTTCAACGCGGCTTTCGCGCGCGGCGCGGCCAAACAGCGGCAGCGTCGGGAAGCGCGAGTAGCGCCACTGGCGATCGGCCACTTTAACGACCACCGCTTTTTCCAGCTCATCGACGCTGAAGACGCTGTCATCGAAGGATTGCGGATCGCCTTCGATCAGATAGAGATCTTCCGGGCAATCTTCCAGCCCTTCCAGCTGTTCGGCGATCTGCGCCAGATTGGGTACCACGATCGCGTGACGCGACGGGCCATACAGCGCGGAGAAGTACGGGGCGTCCTCAAGGCTGACATCGTCATAAATTTCCGACAGCAGTACGCCGCCAAAACGTTCCGCCAGCGCGTTAAGGCGCGGATCTTCAGACCCACCCGGCTGGCTGAGGCGTTCGATCTCTTCGTCGATGGCGCGTTTACGGGCACCCACTTCGTCACGTTCGACGATGGCTTCACGCTCGCGCTCCAGCAGTTGCTGGAGATATTCGGTGACATCCTGGCTTGATTCAAACTGCTCGCCGCTCTGCTCGCACAGCTGGTTGAGGCTGTTTTGCGCGGCCAGCCAGATTGGCGCCCGACGCAGCAGAGACTGGGTGCGCGACTGCAGCTGCTCCAGCTCCTGACGCAGATTCATGCGCTGTTCGCTGGCGGAAGAGACGCTATCGGACAGGGAGGCGATGCGCGCTTCCAGCTCCTGATGCAGCGCTTCCAGATCGTCAATATCGTAGCGTTTGCCCTGACGCTTGCAGAATTCGCTCAGCTGGCGTTCGGCGTCCTGCTGCTCGCGCAGACGCTGTTCCAGCTCAGTCAGACGGCTACGCAGCCCGTGCGCCTGATCGGCAAGGTGACGCTGGTTGACGCCATCGCGCAACAGCTCGCGCGCCACGTCCCAGGCCTCATTACGCGCCAGCGGACCGTTGATGGCCGCCACCAGCTGATATGCCTGCTCAAACTGGCCGTGCGCGGTCTGCGCCACGCTCATTTTTTGTTCCAGCGACAGCATTTTTTCCGTCGCTTCTTGCTCTTTAGCCTGGAATGTTTCCAGCCATTCATCGGCGCTTTCCGGCGTTAAATCCGGCAAATGACACAGCGCCTTCGCCCGCTCCAGCGCCTGCAGCGCCTGGTTGTACTGAATGGCGCGGGTCTGCTGTACGTCCAGTGCCTGCTGATAGTCGGCGAGCTGGCTTTTCAGCTCATCCACTTCCAGTTCAGCGGCCTCGGCGCGGGCCTCGTTCTCTTCCTGTCGATCGGTCGCTTCGGCGACGACTTCATTCTGCTCTTCAAGGCGAATCTGCAGTTCATCGAGATCCGCTTCATAGCGCTCGATTTTTTCCTGCTGGCGCAGCGCGGTTTGTACCAGATTCAGATGATCGCTGGCCGCCTGATAATCGGCTTCCAGATCGCCTTCGGCGCCGTTATGTTCCTGCAGTTCGCGGGCCATATCGACATGCTTATACTGCTCTGCCGCCAGCTGCGCCCGCGAGGTAAAGAGATCGCGACGATACTCCAGCGCTTTATCCAGATGCACGCGACGTTCGTTGGCGTGACGCATATAGTCCGCCGCGACATAGTTCGTCGCTTCGCTGATCAGATGTTTAAACAGGTCGCGATCGGACTGGGTGACGCGAATGGCTTCGAGCGTCATGCGGTTTTCACGCAGCGCGGCTTCCATATCCTGGAACGCTTTACGCACGCCGCCGTTTTCCGGCAGCAGGTAATCGCGCAGCGAGCGGGTGATGGTGTTGGAGATCCCGCCGTACAGCGAGGCTTCAATCAGGCGATAGTATTTACTGCGGTCTGCCGCCGAACGCAGACGACGAGCCACCACGCCCAGATCGAACATCAGCGAGTGATAGTCGGTTATCGAGTTGAACTGCTTAAACTGCACCCCTTCCATCTCTTCAAGCTTGTCTTTCAGCTCGTTGAGGCTCAGCACGCGCGCCTGGCGCTCGTTAAGGGTTTCCGTCAGCAGCTGGGTCGGCTGAATGGACGTCGGCAGCCCCTGAATCGCAAACGGCTTGATATCCACTTTACGATCGCGACCGGCAATCTGCTGCAGACGCACGCCCACAACCACCCGCTGGTGATGCGAGTTGACCACATCCAGTACCGAATAACATACCCCGGCCCGCAGCTTACCGTGCAGGCCTTTATCGCGCGAACCGCTGGTGGCGCCCGCTTCTGTGGTGTTACGGAAGTGCAGCAGAGTCAGATCCGGAATCAGTGCCGTGACGAAAGCCGCCATGGTGGTCGATTTCCCGGCGCCGTTGCCCCCGGACAGCGTGGTGACCAGCTCATCCAGATCAAAGGTGCGGGCAAAAAAACCGTTCCAGTTAACCAGCGTCAGCGAGCGAAATTTACCGCGTTCAATCATTACTCTTCCTCCCCGCTATCCGGCTGATTCTCTTCGTTCTCATCATTGAGCTGCAGATGGTTTTCCAGCGCCATCGCTTCACCGTCGCGAATCATGCGCAGCTGCGCCTCACGCGGATCGTCGCCGACGCGCACGTCAGCGCCAAAGCGGAAGACCGACTCGGTAATACGGAATTTGCTGCTGTCATGGCCCATAAACCAGACCATGCCCAGGCGGCGCAGACGGTTGAGCGATGCGCGCATTTTCTCCTGCAGCTTCTGGCGGTCGAGATCGGACCCGGCAGAACGGTTGTTCACCAGCTTCAGCAGTTTAGCTTCGTCCGCCAGGGTCAGTAGCTCATCGTAGAGCTCCTGCTGGGTAAAAATCCCTTCGTTGGCCAGGCGTTCCGGGCTGAGATAGAGATAGCAAAGAATTTTGCCGACCATCATATCCAGTTCGGAGAGCACCGAGCGCGGAATCAGCGTCGTGGAGCGCGGGCGCAGATAGAAAAAACCTTCCGGCGCGCGAATCAGCTCAACGTTATAACGCGCGTAAAACTCTTCCAGGTAATCCTGGAAATCCATCAAAAATGCGTGATTATCCAGTTCGTCCAGGCCGATATGACGACCTGCTCGCAGGGCGCTGTCCAGCGCCGGAAATAACGGATTGCCCAACGCCAGCGCCAGTTTAACTGGCATCACTTGTTCAATATTTGTCGATGACATGCGCCTGTACCTTGGCTCCGTAATCATTAATCGGCTGCCATTTTGCCGGCAGTCCGGTGAAATCTGCTTGTGCGACGCCCAGGCGTACCGCCTGATCGACGACGATTCGCGCCACATCAAAATGGCGAGCTCGCGGATACTGCGCCAGATATTCGCGCACCACCAGACCGAGATCCAGCGGGACGCCTTTGTCTTTGTAAACCACCAGTTGCGCTTCAATCAGCGCGGCGAGCTGTTCGCGAATTTCGTTAAACTCTTCGTATTCCAGATCCGCCGGGAGCTCCCCGGTAACCTCTTCGTCACGCAGCGCCATCTCTTCATCACGCATATCCAGCAGACGATCGGCGCTGGCGTGAGTCAACGCCCACGGGGCGTCAAAGTAGGTCTGGATCGACTGACGCAGACGCTGGGCGAAGACGCGGTTTTTATCCATATCGATAGCGGTACGGATAAATTTGTGCACGTGGCGATCGTAGCCGATCCACAGGTCAATCGCCTGCTGGCCCCAGCTGACGATACGGTCCAGTTTACTTTGCAGATCGAAGACTAAACGGTCGACAAAATGCAGGTCGTCGCGCGAAATTGTCGCATCCTGAATTCTCAGCAGGTTAGCCTGTAGCTTATCGCCTGCGGCATCCAGGGTATCCTGTAGCTCGCGCAGGGTGCCGGACGTTTCCGACAGCAGCAGCTCGCAGCTGGAGATAGCCGCGCGCCAGTCTTTGTTCAACAGCTGAGCGATATCATCTTTGACCAGCTGCTGCTGCTCATCCATGATGCGCTGCGTCAGATCGATACTGTCAAAAATCTCAGCAACCGAGTATTTCAGCGGCGCAAAGACGTTGCGATGCCAGTGGAACTCATCGCCGCCCTCTTCCGCCGAGTCGGCTGCGCGCTTGAGCTCGCCGGCAACGATCGACAGCTGCATCGACAGACGCAGCGTAGAAAATTCGCGTTGGCGAATATAGTAATCGGTAATACCGATGCCCAACGGCGTCAGGCGATAAATCGCATTGCCTTCCGTGATTTCGCTGGTAAAGCGGTTCAGCAGACGTTGGCGCACCATATCGTTGATCGCATTATTGGCGCGCTGGCTGATGGTTTCGCTGGTCTGCTCAAACGCATCACTGACGTGGCGGAACGCATCCACCAGTTCTCCCTCGGTCATTTCCCCTTCGAGCCGCTCGCCGTTCAGCGTAGCAACCGCCAGCAGAAACGAGAGTCTGTCTACCGGCAGCGAAATAGAAAAATCATTTTTTCTGGCCCAGGCAACCAGTTCGGGGACTGTCTGGGAAAATTCACTCATAGTTTATCCTTGCATCTGCGGCTTAAGCGCTGTGACATGAATGTAGCGACCCAGGCTGATATACGGCTCCTGGCGACAGTAGCGCGTCTCCAGCTCCAGCAGCGCCGCAAAATCGTCGCGCTGTTTGCGTTTTTCACGCAGATAATCATGAAACACCCGCACGCCGGTTTTACCGGTAATGCGCCAGCCCTGCTCTTCCAGCCAGCCATAAACCTGTTGCGGGGAACGCGGATAGTCCGGCGACAGCGTGCGTTTTTTCTTTTTCGGCATGCCGAGTTGTACGTAGTCGAAGTTCCCGACGACCATGTTATGCATCAACAGACCGTTAGCATTGTAGAACATTAACGATAACGCACCGCCGGGTCGTAAAACCGACCACAGCGTTCGCAGCATCTCCTGCGGCTCGGCCACCCACTCCAGCACCGCATGAAACAGTATCAGATCGACCGGGCTTTCCAAATGCTGCGCAATATCCTGTGCGGCGCATTGTACAAAATGCATGTTGTCGATCACACCTTTATCGGCAGCAGCCTGCCGGGCGCGCGCCACCATTTCAGCCGAAAGATCGCATAGCGTCACATGGTGGCCCATTTCCGCGACTTTTACCGCCGTTTGCCCTTCGCCGCCGCCGGCGTCAAGAACCCGAAGCGGCCCTGGCCCCAGCTGGCTTAACAGCGGTTGCAGATCCTGCCACAGAATGGCCTGACGCAGTTCGCCCTTGGTGGTACCGTAAATATTGCGCGAAAACTTTTCAGCCATGTCATCGAAATTACGATCTTTCACGGACGGATCCACCTGCCAACACAAAGCCGCTATTTTGTCATACCCACGCTGAGAATGAAGCGATCTGTTATAAGATCCGGACATAACTTTGGTTATATGGTTAAAAAAGGAGCCATCTGGCATGCTTTTTACACTGAAAAAGGTTTCAGGCGGCATGATGTTGCCGCTTCCCCTGCTGCTGTTGCTGATGGCGGTCGGCATCGCGCTACTGTGGTTTAGCCGTTTCCAGCGCAGCGGCAAGCTCTGCGTCAGCCTCGGCTGGCTGCTGTTGCTGTTGTTGAGCCTGCAACCGGTCGCCGATAGTTTGCTCAAACCCATTGAAGATAAATACCCGACGTGGCGGGATGCAAAGCGCGTGCAGTACGTCGTCGTACTTGGTGGGGGCTACACCTGGAACCCGGACTGGGCGCCCAGTTCAAATCTTATCAACAACAGCCTGCCGCGGCTGACGGAGGGGATCCGCCTGTGGTATGAGAACCCGGGCGCAAAACTCATCTTTACCGGCGCAGCGGCGAAAACCAATCCCGTCAGCACGGCAGAAGCCGGCGCCAGAGTTGCAGAGAGTCTGGGGATACCGCGCAGCGAAATTATCGTTCTGGATAAACCGAAAGATACCGAAGAGGAAGCCGAAGCGGTGAAACAGACCATCGGCGATGCGCCGTTCCTGCTGGTGACTTCCGCATCGCATTTACCGCGGGCGATGATTTTCTTCCAACATGTCGGGCTAAACCCGCTGCCTGCGCCCGCCAACCAACTGGCGATCGCCTCGCCGCTCAACCCGTGGGAACGGGCGATCCCTTCCCCGGTCTGGCTGATGCACAGCGATCGCGTCGGCTACGAAACGCTGGGGCGCATCTGGCAATGGTTAAAGGGCACCTCAGGCGAGCCAGGGCAGGATTGATTTCGCGGCCAGGTCAAACCGGGCGCGGTCAAAGCGCCCGGTATTGACGAGGCTATCCACCTCATCCCACAGCAGATAGAGCCAGCGTCGCCACAGGAAGGATTCGGCCACTGGCGCGCGGCGCAGATAGTGCCACAGCAACTGCTCCGCCTGCCCGCCGTCCGACAGGCGAAACAGTTCATATTCTCGCGGCGCCCACAGCATCATCCCCGGCCCGACCATCGCCAGCAGCTGATCGCTACGCGCATCTTTCAGCATACTGCGCAGCGTAAAGCTGCCGTGTACCAGCACACAGTTATCATTAAAATCTTTCAATAAATCCGGGAGGCACTCGCGGGCGCGGAACAGAATCCGTTTATCCTGCATCGTCAGGCCGGTATCCTGGTACAGATTAAGGGTGCTCCACAGCATCTCAACCCGCTGGCGGTACCAGTACGGCCACAGGTTTTCCTGGGTGCTGTCCACCATGCCGACGCAGCCGCCGCTATCGTGCCGGTGCCACGCCAGAAGAGCCTCCACGATCTGTTCCTGCAGTTGCTCCCAGCGTTCCGGCGTACGGGCCGGCGCTTCCGCAGAGACCCCGCGCAGTCGCTCAATCAACAACACGTCCGGGCCAGGATGCTCTTCATGCGTCAGCACCCCGTAGACCACCGGCATGCGCGCGGTACCGCTGCGCGCCAGCGTGGAGATTTTCCACGCCAGCTGGCGGGCAATGCCCGGGGTGGTAAAACTTCTCGCCAGCAGCGGTAGCGGGTTTCCCTGCGCATCATAAAGCGACCACAGCGCCGAGGCGGGTTTCTCGCTGATACACTCCACGCGGCTCAGTTTCTCTCCCAGCAGATGGCTAAGTTCGGTTCGCAGCTGTTCCATTTCTGATTACCCCTGTGAATACTACTGGTTTTAATAATGAGCGCCAGTCGCAGGGATGTCATCAGGCGAGATCAAAAAATTGAGGGAAAAGGTATGGAAAAACAGCTTGAGGATATCCCCTCACGGCGGAGGGGATGAACGAATTAACGCAGCTCCGCGCGCACGCGCTCCAGATCTTCCGGCGTATCAACACCAGTCCCCGGGACAACTTCGGCTACCGCGACATGGATTTTTTCGCCATACCACAGCACCCGCAGCTGCTCCAGCATTTCGATCTGCTCCAGCGGACTCGGCGCCCAGCTGACATAGCGACGGATAAAGCCGGCGCGATAACCGTAAATACCGATATGACGTAGCAGTGAATCGCCAATGGTCTCGCGCGACTGTGCAAAGCGATCGCGATCCCACGGAATGGTGGCGCGGGAGAAGTAGAGCGCATAGCCCTGCGCATCCATCACCACCTTCACGGCGTTCGGATTAAATGCTTCCTGAGCATCGTGAATCGCAACGGCGAGCGTTGCCATGCCGCAAGTATTGGCCGCCAGATTTTCAGCCACCTGGCGGACGATCGCCGGCGGAATCATCGGCTCATCGCCCTGGATATTGACGATGATCGTGTCATCACTGAAGCCGCATTTTTCAACAACTTCGGCCAGACGCTCGGTCCCGGATTGATGGTCCGCACGCGTCATACACACTTCACCGCCGGCAGCTTCTACCGCACGCGCAACATCATCATGATCCGTCGCGACAATAATGCGCTCTGCCCCGGATTCGCGCGCGCGCTCCAGAACATGAACGATCATCGACTTACCGTTAATATCCTGTAGGGGCTTGCCCGGCAAACGCGTGGAAGCAAAACGGGCAGGAATGATGACCACGAAACTCATGAATGGCTCTCTCCCACGGCTAATGCGCGGGCTTCGGTCTCCAGCAAGACGGGAATGCCTTCACGGAAAGGAAAGGCCAGACTGTCAATTTTGCAAATCAGCTCTTGCTTATCCTGGCTGTAGTAGAGTTTACCGTTGCAGACAGGACAGGCGATGATTTCTAGTAAACGGTGATCCATGATTCCTCCTGATGGACCGAATAGATTCCGCAGCAGCATATCACATGATGGCAAACTCAGGGATCCGTTTGCGGCAAAGGCTGAGCGGGGGTGACGTTGTTCAGACCGGGGAAATCTCCCAGCCCTGCTGACGGTCGGTGAAAAGCCCCGGCGGCAGACGACCGAAGGTTATGCGCTGTACCGACTGCCAGATAGCAAACTCTTCTATCGCCTGATGCAGCCCTCTCTCCAGCCCCGGGGTAACCTTGACCCCCTCTTCAAGCCACAGCGAAAAGACCTCCAGAACCCCGGTTTTCCGATGCACCTTGCTGTCCATTCTGCCCACCAGTCTTCCCTGGTGCAGCAGCGGCAGGACAAAGTAGCCATACTGACGCTTCGGCGCGGGCGTGTAGCACTCGAGGCGATAGCTGAAACTGAATAGTTGCTCAGCGCGCTTACGGTCCCAGACTACCGGGTCAAAAGGCGAAAGCACCGCGCTGTGGCTGGCGGCGAGTTTACCGCCGGGCGCCGCCTCCAGCTGCCCGAGCGCCTCGCGGTGGAGCCACATTTCGCCCAGCTCCTCGACCTGCACCGGGACCACCACGCCCTCCTCCTGCCAGCTCGCCAGCAGCGCCGGTAAAGCGGGCTGGCGGAGCCGATAGTAATCCGCCAGCCACTGAGGGCGAAAAATGCCGAGACTCCGGGCGCTGTTGCGCAGCATTAACGCTTCCGCCTGCGACTGCGTCAGCGCATCGCGCCCGTCGTCCCAGTGCGGCATGACGCGATGCGTCAGATCGTACACCCGCTGAAAATTGCGCCGCTCCACCACCATCACTTTGCCGGCGGTAAACAAGCCTTCCAGATGGCGCTTGTGCGGCTTCCATTCCCACCAGCCGCTGGCGCCTTTGCGCGGATGTTCAAAGTCGGCCGAACGAACCGGACCATTCTGCGCGATATGCTCCAACAGCAGCTGAATATCATCAGCGTGTTCAGTCATCCACGCTTTGTGATATTTCCAGCCCATCTTATCGGGCGTCAGCATGCGGTGGCGTACCAGGGCAAAGTCGCTGCGGGGCAGGAAGCAAGCTTCATGGGCCCAGTATTCCATCAGCTCCCCGCTGCGCAGGGCCTCCTCCAGCCAGCTTTGCGGATAGCGGCCAAGCCGGCTAAAAAGCACAAGATAGGGGCTGCGGGCAACGACGTTAATGGTATCGATTTGTAGCAATGACATCTGCTGAATAGTTTGCAGAATATCGCTGGCGCGGGCACGACGCCGGGGCTTCTTCAGCAATCCCTGCGCCGCAAGATGGAGATGGCGGGCTTCTTTAAGCGAAAGTTGTAATACCGACATGCAGGTTCTCCGTCAAGGACTCCGGCACCGCGTTATTGAAGCGAGCGTGGCAGAACTAACGTTGCGCCAGCGTCACCAGTTCCGTCAGCAGCTGCTGTGCGCGTTCATCCGTCATTATGGCGTCGACAGGTAAATACCACCAGTTTGCTTCGGCAAACCCACGACATTTCACCGCGTCTTTCTCGGTCATCAGCAGCGTTTGCTGCGGGTTTGCAAGGGCGGAAACGCTTGCCTGCGTTAATGCCTGGTGATCGGCAAGCGCGACGGTTTTTACCGGCAGGACGCCGCAGCTTTCGAGGGTGGCGAAAAAGCGCGGGGGATGGCCGATTCCGGCCATGGCAACGACATTGTCGAAAGAGGCCACGTCTCGCCGTTCGCCGCTGCGTAAATTTATCGCCAGTCCAGGCTGCAGGCGCATAGGGATTTCCCCGGCCTGCGCGACGCCGCCGTTCACAATGATGGCATCGACGCTGCGTAAACGCGACGCGCGTTCACGCATCGGCCCGGCCGGGAGCCACCAGCCATTGCCAAAACGGCGCTCGCCATCAATCACGACAATTTCTTTGTCCCGTGCCAGTTTGTAGTGCTGCAGACCATCATCGGTGATGATGAGCTGCAAATCATGCGCATGAAGCAGTGCCTGTACCGCCTCACGGCGCTCCGGCGAAACCGCAACCGGCGCGCCGGTTCGTTGAAAAATAAGTACCGGTTCATCGCCGGCTTCCGCCGTACTGGTCTGCTTGCTGAGCAATAATGGATAGCTCGCCACTTTCCCTCCATAACCGCGGGAGACAACGCCAACGCGAATACCGCGCTGCCGGAGCTGCTCCACCAGCCAGATGACCACCGGCGTTTTGCCGTTGCCTCCGGCGGTGAGGTTGCCCACTACCGCCACCGGAACCGGTGCTCGCCAGGCTTTCTTCAGCCCCAGCCGATAGCTGAGGCGAATCAGCCCGCTCACCAGGCCATAAAGCCAGGAGAGCGGCAGCAAGAGCCGCCATACCGGCGACTCACCGGACCAGATACGCGCAATCATTGGCCAAACTGCATTTTATGTAGCTGAGCGTACACGCCGCGGTGTTCCAGCAGGTCGGCATGGCTACCGCGCTCGACAATATGGCCATCTTCCACAACCACAATTTCATCGGCTTGTTCGATGGTGGACAAACGGTGGGCAATAACCAGCGAAGTCCGGTTTTTCTGTAGCTCGTCGAGGGCCGCCTGGATAGCGCGTTCCGACTCGGTATCCAGCGCCGATGTCGCTTCATCCAGAATCAGAATCGGGCTGTTACGCAGCAGCGCACGCGCGATGGCAATACGCTGACGCTGTCCGCCGGAGAGCAGTACGCCGTTCTCACCGATAACGGTATCGAGGCCATTATCCATTTTGCTGATAAAGTCCATCGCATAGGCCATACGCGCCGCCTCTTCGATCTGCTCGCGGCTGTACTCTTCCTCGCGCGCATAGGCAATATTATTCGCCACAGTATCGTTGAACAGATGAACGTTTTGCGATACCAGCGCGACCTGGTTGCGCAGCGATGCCAGGGTGTATTCACGCAGCTCGTGGCCATCGAGCAGAATCTGGCCATTATCGATATCATAAAAGCGCGTAATCAGGCTGGCGATGGTCGATTTACCCGACCCCGAACGTCCGACCAGGGCGACCGTTTTGCCTTCCTGGATGTGGAGGTTGATATTTCGCAACGCCGGCGTTTCGCGGCCCGGATAGGTAAAGGTGACGTCTTTAAATTCCAGGTTGCCCTTCGCGCGATCGAGAACCAGCCTGCCTTCGTCTTTTTCCTGTTCGGAATCAAGAATCGCAAACAGCGTCTGGCAGGCGGCCATCCCGCGCTGGAACTGAGCATTGACGTTAGTCAGCGATTTCAGCGGACGCATCAACGCAATCATCGAAGAGAAGACCACGGTGATGGTACCGGCAGTCAACGTTTCCATGACGCTCGGGAAGCTGGCGGCATAGAGGACAAATGCCAGCGCCAGTGACGCAATCAGCTGAATAACCGGGTCAGAAATAGACGACGCGGAGACCATTTTCATCCCCTGCAAGCGCATTTTGTTGCTGACCTTATCAAAACGTTTGGTTTCTACCTCCTGGCCGCCAAACATCAGCACTTCTTTATGCCCTTTCAGCATTTGCTCTGCGCTGGTGGTCACCTGACCCATGGTGTTCTGCATATTCTTGCTGATATTACGAAAACGCTTCGATACCACGCGAATCGCCACGGAGACGATGGGGGCCAGGACTATCAGAATCAGCGACAACTGCCAGCTGTAGTAGAACATCATCACAAACAGGCCGATGATCGAAGCGCCTTCGCGTACAACGGTAATCAGCGCGCTGGAAGAGGATGACGCAACCTGTTCGGAATCATAGGTAATGCGTGACAGCAAGGTACCCGTGGACTGTTTATCGAAGAAGGAGACGGGCATCCCCATCATGTGGCTGAACAGTCGGCGGCGCATGGTCATGACGACTTTGCCTGAAACCCACGAGATACAGTAGCTCGAAATATAGCTGGTGACGCCACGCAGCAACATCAGCCCAATCACCACCAGCGGCATCCATAGCAGCACTGAGCGATCCGTTTTACCAAAACCATCATCCAGTAACGGTTTAAGAAGCGATAGCATGAAGGTATCACTAGCGGCGTTAAAGACTAACGCAACGGCCGCGACGATCAGTCCGGTTTTAAATGGCGCAATAAGCGGCCAGAGGCGGCGGAAGGTCTGCCACGTGGAGAGATCTTTATCATTCTGCATTCAATAAACCAGCTTATGTTGAAATAGCCGCATATTCTACCCGTTATCCACGGTCTCGCCAAACCACTGATGATACCAACGCGGTAAAAGTTGATCTCGTAAGCTTTGGATTTGCCAACCTTCTGGAGAAAAAATAACCGTAACTTGCCCCTGATGCGGCGTATCAAACCACCGATAGCCCTGCTGTCGGTAGCGCAGCGCCACTTTAGCCGCCGGCATCCGCCAGACATTATATCGCGAGGCTGAAGCCAGCGCCGCCGCGCCGCCGACCCGCTGCAATAATGCAACCGAAGAAGAGGTCTGACTCCCGTGGTGCGGAACCTGGATAAGTGTAGACGCAAGATGCTGCCAGTAGCGGCTCATCATTGCCCTTTCCGCCGGAATTTCAATATCTCCGGTCAACAGAACGCTCTGTTTTCCGTCATCAATACGGACCACGCAGGAGCGATTATTACCGGTCATGCTGGAGCCCACCAGCGGCCAGAGCACGCGAAAAGTCAATCCACGCCATTGCCAGCTTTCACCTCGCTGACAGGGAAGATGCCCCTGCCAGCCCAGCGGGCTGCGGATCCAGAGCCCGGGCCAGGCCTTCAGCAGCGAATTGAGGCCACCGCGGTGGTCAAGGTGCTCATGGCTCAACAACACGCCCTCCGGGCGCAGGTTATGCCAGCGTAGCCAGGGAATAATAATCTGCTGACCGCTATCGCCATCGGACCAGGCCAGTCCCGTATCATACAAGATTGCCGCCCCCTCCCGTTCGATGACCATGGCCAGCCCCTGTCCGACGTCCAGCATCGTGACCCGCCATTCATCTTTCACTTCGTGGCGCCAGAAAGGCCAGCTCAGCAGCACCGTGCTGCTGAGACAAAGTGCCGGTAGCGAACGCCAGGCGTGAAAACGCCACACCAGGAGTAGCAGCCAGGGCAATACGCTTAACGCCGCCCAGCGAAAATCCAGGCTGAGCCACCCCTGCGGCAGCAGACGCAAAAACCAGAATAATGCCGCCAGCAGACGGTCCGCCAGCCACCACACCGCCATTTCAACCACCGCAGGCCCGCTGAGATGCAGCAGCATCGCCAGCAGGATCAAGGGAACCACTGCGAAGGTGACCAACGGCACGGCAATCAGGTTTGCCCCCCAGGAAGTCAGGCTGATGCCGTGGAAAAGGAGAATCTGAATCGGCAATAGCAGAAACATCAGCCCAAGCTGCAGATGGCCTAACGCGAGCACTTCGCGCCATGGCCAGCTGGCGCGCAGCTGCAACGGTGCCATCTGGTACCAGAAAATCAACGTCGCGACGGCAAAGATAGACAGCCACAGACTATCAGACAACACCGCCAGCGGATCGGCGAATAAGATAGCGCCAATACAACAGAGCCAGATCTGCCAGGACGACCAGCGTTTGGCTGACAGCCGTAGGCCCGCCACGCAGATCAGGGCCACGCAGGTCCGCAGCGCAGGCGGCTGCATACCGGTCAGCCAGGCGTAAAATAGCGCGCAGGCCAGACCGACAAGTAGCGGCATTCTCCAGCCAATCCACCGGCACGGGAAAAAGAATTGCAGGCCGCGAACCACCAGTCCGCCGAGTATGGCGCCTAACGCAATATGCAACCCCGAGATCGCCATCAGATGCGATGTGCCGGTTTCCTGCATCAGCCGTTTGATATCCCCCGGGACAACCAGCCTCTCTCCCATGCCGAGCCCGAGTATCACCGATTGCCAGGAAAAAGCGTCAAGAGTGCGCGCCAGCGATGCCAGATAGCGTGCGCGGTAACTGCACGTCGGGTCCAGCGCTTCAGCCGACGTAAAGCGCCCGGTTAACGCACGATGTTGTGCCAGGGCAAAACGCTGGCCGTCAAAGCCCCCTTCGTTGAGCTGACTATGGACCGGGCGAAGACGAGCGGTCATCTTCCAGCGCTGCCCGGCACATGGCGGGTCGGGCAGCGCATTACCGTACAGAGTCACCGCTGGTGCCGGCCATAGTCTCTGCCCGTTTAAACGGAGAATATTTCCCTGATAGGTCATCTCTCCTTCGACTGCCGTCAACTGGATTTCAACCTGCCGGTTACCGCCGGGTAGCACCTGCATCGGCCACAGCACCTGACGCGCGCTCAGCACACCCCAGGCAAAAAACAGCATGGTCAACGCCAGGTAACGTGATGGACTCCAGCGGTAAAACGCTATCAGGATCGCGCCAGCGATAATCATCTGAACGGCGGGCAGCGTGGGCAGGTCGGGTAACAACAGCAGTGGGCAGATCCCGATAACCGCGCACCCGGCAAGCTGTGATAAACGCATGTCCCCCTCCCTGTTGACGGAGAGTATTGCGCGAAAGCGAAAGGTCGTCAGCGGTCGGCGGGCAGATGTGGATTGCGGCTTGCGCAAAACCTGCGATGTTGCTGCAAAACGGGGGCGCTACTGCGAGGCAGGGCAAACTGGGGGCATAAAAAAAGCACCGCAGAGGTGCTTTTTTTATCATCGGAGTACGTTGTCGCGGCTCTGCGCAACTTACTCTTCGTAAATATTGGCGCGGTCGCGTAATTCTTTCCCAGGCTTAAAGTGCGGAACGTACTTACCTTCCAGCTCAACTTTATCGCCAGTCTTCGGGTTACGCCCGGTGCGAGGAGCTCGATAATGCAAAGAGAAACTGCCGAAACCGCGGATTTCAATGCGCTCACCTTGAGCAAGCGTTGAGGCCATATGTTCCAGCATTTCTTTAACAGCATCTTCGACCGCTTTCGCGGGAATGTGAGATTGCTGGCTGGCAAGTCTTTCTATCAATTCTGACTTGGTCATTATTCCTCCGGTTTCCTTCAAGGCAAAATTAGCTAACTGCTTTAAACAAGGGCGGCCGTAGCCGCCCTTTGTGCTTGATTACAGGACGAATCCTGCAATCTGTCAAGTAAACTCGTCGTAATTCAGGTTGTTGTAACCTGAATGACTAAGATTACTCGCCTTTAGCTGCTTTGAAAGCTTCAGCCATTGCGTTGTTAGAGAAGTTTGCATCTTCCTGTTTGTTAACAGTTGCGATGGCATCTTTCTCATCAGCTTCGTCTTTAGCACGAACAGACAGGCTGATTGCGCGGTTTTTACGATCAACGCCGGTGAATTTAGCTTCAACGTCGTCGCCAACGCTCAGAACCAGAGTCGCATCTTCAACGCGGTCACGGGAAGCTTCAGAAGCGCGCAGGTAACCTTCAACGCCGTCAGCCAGTTCTACGGTTGCGCCTTTAGCGTCAACTGCAGTGACTTTACCGTTTACGATTGCGCCTTTCTTGTTCAGTGCAACCCAGTTGTTGAACGGATCTTCTGCGAGCTGTTTAACGCCCAGAGAGATACGCTCACGCTCTGCGTCAACCTGCAGAACAACTGCTGCGATTTCGTCGCCTTTTTTGTATTCACGAACTGCTTCTTCGCCTGCAACGTTCCAGGAGATGTCAGACAGGTGAACCAGGCCGTCGATGCCGCCGTCCAGGCCGATGAAGATACCGAAGTCAGTGATAGACTTGATTTTACCTTCAACACGGTCGCCCTTGTTGTGGGTTTCCGCAAACTGCTGCCACGGGTTGTTTTTGCACTGCTTCAGACCCAGGGAGATACGACGACGTTCTTCGTCGATATCCAGAACCATCACTTCCACTACGTCGCCAACGTTAACAACTTTGGACGGGTGGATGTTTTTGTTGGTCCAGTCCATTTCGGAAACGTGAACCAGGCCTTCAACGCCTTCTTCGATTTCAACGAAGCAGCCGTAGTCGGTCAGGTTGGTCACGCGACCGGTCAGTTTGGTACCTTCCGGATAACGCTTAGCGATAGCTACCCACGGATCTTCGCCCAGCTGTTTCAGGCCCAGAGATACACGAGTACGCTCGCGGTCGAACTTCAGCACTTTAACAGTGATTTCGTCGCCAACGTTTACGATTTCGCTCGGGTGCTTAACGCGTTTCCACGCCATGTCGGTGATGTGCAGCAGGCCGTCAACGCCGCCCAGATCAACGAATGCGCCGTAGTCAGTGAGGTTCTTAACGATACCTTTGACTTCCATGCCTTCCTGCAGGTTTTCCAGCAGCTGATCGCGTTCTGCGCTGTTTTCGGATTCGATAACGGCACGACGGGATACAACAACGTTGTTACGCTTCTGGTCAAGCTTGATAACTTTGAACTCAAGCTCTTTGCCTTCCAGGTGCAGAGTGTCGCGAACCGGACGAACGTCAACCAGGGAACCTGGCAGGAACGCGCGAATACCATTCAGCTCAACAGTGAAGCCACCTTTAACTTTGCCGTTGATAACACCGACTACAGTTTCAGCTTCTTCGTAAGCTTTTTCCAGCGTGATCCAAGCTTCGTGACGTTTAGCTTTTTCACGGGACAGCAGGGTTTCACCGAAGCCGTCTTCTACTGCATCCAGAGCAACGTCAACTTCGTCACCAACCTGGATTTCCAGCTCGCCCTGGGCGTTTTTGAACTGCTCTGCCGGAATGGCGGACTCAGATTTCAGACCGGCGTCAACCAGTACGATATCTTTGTCGATAGCAACAACAACACCACGAACGATGGAACCCGGACGGGTTTCGATTGTTTTTAAGGATTCTTCAAATAGTTGAGCAAAAGATTCAGTCATGTTTAATCTTCAGGTTTCATATTTAACGTCCACCTGGCTCCGTGCCGGATGGGGTTGTTTAACATACCCGCTAACACTCCATTGCTGCGGGGGTACTGCTAAATCGGTCGCGATTACGCGAGTGCCAGTTTTTGGCGCGCATATTGTAGCGCTTTTTCAATCACTTGCTCAATAGTTAAACTGGTTGAATCCAGAACTAATGCATCTTCTGCGGGAACAAGTGGGGCGACGGCGCGGTTACGATCGCGGTCATCGCGCTCTTTTATCTCGGATAAAAGGCGATCAAAGTTAACACTAAACCCCTTCTCCTGCAACTGAAGCATGCGACGCTGAGCACGTTCTTCCGAAGAGGCGTCAAGGAAAATTTTGACGGGGGCATCCGGGAAGACGACGGTTCCCATATCGCGTCCGTCGGCGATCAGACCCGGGACTTCACGGAATCCACGCTGGCGACGCAGCAACGCTTCACGCACGCGGGGAAACGCGGCGACTTTCGATGCGGTATTGGCCACTTCCTGGGTACGAATGGCGGCGCTGACGTCTTCGCCTTCAAGAATGATTTCCAGACTGCCGTCGGTGGAGATAAAACGCACGTCCAGGTGCGCCGCTAGCGGTACCAGCGCCTCTTCCGATCCGACATCAACATGATGATGCAGCGCCGCAAGAGCCAGAACGCGATAGATGGCCCCGGAATCCAGCAGATGCCAGCCCAGCGCTTCCGCCATTGCCTTGCACAAGGTGCCTTTACCTGCACCGCCAGGCCCATCAATGGTGATTACCGGAATATTTGCCGTCATCTTTTTCTCCTTCAGCAAGGCGCATAGAATGTAAACGCCGCGCATTATACGCATCTCTACGCCGGAAAGTGAGCATTGCTTGCAAATTACGGACTACCAGAAATGAAACGCAGAAGAATTGCGCAATTATAGCGGGCTGACGGAACGTCAGCCCGGAAGATGACAATATTTTACTTTTTCGTTTTACTTTTATGCGCAGGCGAACGTTACGCCAGCGTGCTGATCCGCGCCAGCTGCTCGAAGTAATCCGGGAAAGTTTTCGCCGTACATTTCGGGTCGAGAATGGTTACCGGCGTGTCGGAAAGCGCCACCAGCGAGAAGCACATTGCCATACGGTGATCGTTATAGGTGCCGATTTCAGCAAAGCGGAGCTTCGCAGGCGGGGTGATGCGAATGTAATCCTCCCCCTCTTCAACCTCTGCTCCCACTTTACGCAGCTCCGTCGCCATAGCAAACAGACGGTCGGTCTCTTTCACGCGCCAGTTATAAATGTTGCGCAGCGTGGTGGTGCCTTTTGCAAACAGAGCCGCGGTGGCGATAGTCATCGCCGCATCCGGAATATGGTTCATATCCATATCGATAGCGTTCAGTTCGCCATGCGTGCAGGCAATGAAATCCTCGCCCCAGGTGACGGTTGCGCCCATTTTTTCCAGTACGTCGGCAAAACGGATATCGCCCTGTACGCTGTTGCGGCCGATACCGGTGACTTTGACCGTCCCACCTTTGATGGCGCCGGCGGCAAGGAAATAAGAGGCTGAGGAAGCATCGCCTTCCACCAGGTAATCGCCCGGCGACTGGTACTGCTGATTGCCGCGGACGACAAAGCGTTGGTAGTTGTGGTTTTCAACATCAACGCCAAAGGTTTTCATCAGATGGAGCGTGATGTCGATATAGGGTTTAGACACCAGCTCGCCTTTAATGGCGATGGTCGTGTCCTGCGGTGCCAGCGGCGCAGCCATCAGCAGCGCGGTGAGGAACTGGCTGGAGACGCTGCCGTCCACTTCCACTTCGCCGCCGGTAAAGCCGCCGCGCAGGCGCAGAGGCGGATAATTTTCCTGCTCCAGATAATCAATCTGCGCGCCGCCCTGGCGCAGGGCGTCGACCAGATGGCCAATCGGGCGCTCTTTCATTCGCGGTTCGCCGGTCAGCACGATATCGTTGCTACCCAGACACAGCGCGGCCGCCAGCGGACGCATGGCGGTCCCTGCGTTACCCAGGAACAGCTCCAACGCGCTACCGACCAGCAGCGGCCCACCGTTGCCGGTCACTTCACAGCGGGTACGGTCAGCAGACAGAACGTAATGAACTCCCAGGGCGCTCAGGGCATTCAGCATATGGCGTACATCGTCGCTGTCCAGCAGGTTGGTCAGCACCGTGGTGCCACGGGCCAAAGCCGCCAGCAGCAAAGCGCGGTTAGAGACACTTTTTGACCCAGGCAGGTTCACGGTGCCATCGACTCGCGCAATGGGTTGTAACGTCAGGGATTCCATCAAACTAAACTCTCAAACAAACAGAATAAAAACCCCGCAGACCCGCTGCGGGGATGAAAAGCAGGAGGGTGATTAGCCGTGGCGGCGTTCAAAATCCTGCATAAAGTCGGTCAGTGCCTGCACGCCCGCCAGCGGCATCGCGTTATAGATAGAGGCACGCATGCCGCCCACTACGCGGTGGCCTTTCAGCGCATGCAGACCGGCGGCAAAGGACTCTTCAAGGAACAGTTTATCCAGCGCGCTATCGGCCAACTGGAACGGGACGTTCATGCGCGAGCGGTTCGCCGCAGCGACATCATTGCGATAGAAAGCGCTGTTATCGATGGTGCTATAGAGCAGGTCGGCTTTCTGCTGGTTGATTTTATCCATAGCGGCAACCCCGCCCTGCTCTTTCAGCCATTTAAACACCAGACCTGACAGGTACCAGGCAAATGTCGGCGGCGTGTTAAACATGGAGTCATTGGCGGACAGAATGGAGTAATCCAGAATCGATGGGCAGGCTACGCTGGCTTTACCCAGCAGATCTTCGCGCACAATAATCAGCGTCAGGCCAGCAGGACCGATGTTTTTCTGCGCGCCCGCGTAGATCACGCCATAGCGGCTAACATCAATTTCACGGGATAAAATCGTCGATGACAAATCCGCCGTGACGACCACATCGTCGCCAAAGTTTGGCGCTTCTTCAATGGCAATACCGTCAATGGTTTCGTTCGGGCAGTAGTGCAGGTAGGCAGCCCCCGGAGTCAGCTGCCATTCGCTCATCGGCTTAACCGCGCGCAGGCCGTCAACGGTGATTTTGGCGTCGATCACGTTCGGCGTGCAGTATTTATGCGCTTCTTTTACCGCACTGGCCGCCCAGTAGCCCGCATCGACGTAGTCGGCAACGGTTTTATCGCCAAGCAGGTTCAGCGGGATACCGGCAAACTGTCCGCGACCGCCGCCGTGGCAGAATAAAACTTTATAATTGGAAGGAATATTGAGCAGGGAGCGAAAATCCTGTTCCGCTTCTTCAGCCACCTTAATGAACTCTTTACCACGGTGGCTGATTTCCATCACCGACGTCCCCAAACCGTTCCAGTCGCACAGTTCCTTTTGCGCCAGTTTGAGTACTTCCGCCGGCAGCATTGCCGGGCCTGAACTGAAGTTATAGACCTGAGCCATTTCCCCTCACCACTTGCTATGTTATTTACCCGCGAACCGTCGCGGGCATAAGTTATTCCTGTGGCTATCGGTTTTATCATTCAGTGACACGCACCGCAATGGCTAAAACTGAGCGTCGGGAAAATGCGGCCTCGCTCACACAAAAGAATCTGCCAGCTTGACGTCATAAAACCGACATAATTGCTGTCAGGTGACGCTTTTCGCCCTGCTGGCCCGCGACCATTCTGCAGTTGCGCAGCGTGGAGATAATTGTTTATCCCCGGCGCGGAGCTTAAGAACTGCGCTACAACCTACGCCGGCATATTTATCGTCGCGCACAAGGGTGACGAGCTTGCGTTGTGGGGCGGCGGGAAAATGGCCAGACCGGCTTTGGCGTCCGGGTCCGATCATCGTAGAGAATGATTTGCCCGTGGGTTTCCGGCATAACCAACCGGACCTGTCCCGGCTGTTCAACACCGTTATCCGCAGCGCCATACGATGCCAGTCAAATGCCTGCATGGTTAACGCCTGCACAGTTATCAGAGGTCAGTACGGATAGCCAGACGATGAAGATAGCGCCGGTCATCTAAAAGCCGTATCATTGCGCGCTTTACGTACGATAAAAGTGATCGCCATGACTCAAACATTTATTCCCGGCAAAGATGCCGCCCTGGAAGATTCCATCGCTCGCTTCCAGCAGAAATTGCTCGACCTCGGATTTGATATTGAAGAGGCCTCATGGCTGAATCCCGTACCGCACGTATGGTCAGTACATATCCGTGATAAAGCGTGCTCGCTGTGTTTCACCAACGGCAAAGGGGCGACCAAAAAAGCGGCGCTGGCCTCCGCGCTTGGCGAATATTTCGAGCGTCTGTCCACCAACTACTTTTTTGCTGACTTTTGGTTGGGCGATACCCTCGCTAACGGAGCGTTCGTCCACTACCCCAATGAGAAATGGTTCCCGCTGACCGACGATGACGAGGTGCCGGAAGGTCTGCTGGATCCTCGTCTGCGCGCATTTTACGATCCTGACGATCAGTTGACCGCCAGCATGCTGGTCGATCTGCAGTCAGGCAATGACCAACGCGGCGTTTGCGGCCTGCCGTTCACCCGTCAGTCCGATGGCGAAACCGTCTATATCCCGATGAATATCGTCGGCAACCTGTATGTCTCTAACGGGATGTCTGCAGGCAATACGCCGAACGAAGCGCGCGTTCAGGCGCTGTCGGAAGTCTTCGAGCGTCATATCAAAAACCGCATCATCGCTGAAAGCATCAGCCTGCCAGAAATTCCGGCAGAGGTCATGGCGCGCTATCCGGGCGTGGTTGAATCCATTAATAAGCTGGAGGCCGAAGGTTTCCCGATTTTTGCTTACGATGGCTCGCTGGGCGGTAAATACCCGGTTATCTGCGTGGTGTTGTTTAACCCGACGAACGGAACCTGCTTCGCCTCTTTCGGCGCGCATCCGGACTTCGGCGTCGCCCTGGAACGTACCGTCACCGAACTGCTGCAGGGTCGTAGCCTGAAAGATCTCGATGTCTTTACGCCACCAACCTTCGATGACGAAGAAGTGGCTGAACACGCCAACCTTGAAACCCACTTTATCGATTCCAGCGGCCTGATCTCCTGGGATATGTTCAAACAGGATGCCGACTACCCGTTCGTCGACTGGAGCTTCTCCGGCACGACGGAAGAAGAGTTCGCCACCCTGATGGCTATCTTTAAAGCAGAAGATAAAGAAGTTTACATCGCCGATTATGAGCACCTGAGCGTCTACGCCTGCCGCATCATCGTTCCGGGAATGTCAGACATTTACCCGGCAGAAGATCTGTGGCTGGCCAATAACAGCATGGGCAGCCATCTGCGCGAAACTCTTCTCTCCCTGCCGGGCAGCGAATGGGATAAAGAAGATTATCTGGCGCTGATCGAACAGCTGGACGATGAAGGGAATGACGACTTTACCCGCGTGCGTGAGCTGCTGGGCCTGGCGACAGGCAAAGACAATGGCTGGTATACGCTGCGCATTGGTGAGCTGAAGGCGATGCTGGCGCTGGCCGGCGGCGATCTGGAGCAGGCGCTGATCTGGACGGAATGGACCATTGAATTCAATGCCTCAATCTTCAGTGCCGAGCGCGCGAACTACTACCGCTGCCTGCAGACGCTGCTGCTGCTCAGTCAGGAAGAAGAACGTCAGCCTCTGCAGTATCTGAATGCCTTTATCCGCATGTACGGTGCTGATGCGGTAGAAGCCGCCAGCGCGGCGATGAGCGGTGAAGCGCCGTTCTATGGTCTGCAGGCCGTAGATAGCGATCTGCAGGCTTTCCCGGCCCATCAGTCCTTACTGAAAGCCTATGAAAAACTGCAGCGGGCAAAAGCGGCATTCTGGGCTAAATAAGGCTTCATTTTACTGCCAGCCACATTATTCACGGGGTCGATAAGGACCCCGTTTTTCATCGTTAAATAGCCCTGCGGCTAATTTGTAGTTGCAACGTTAATTTACAGTAAACTTTTTTTACGCATCACTTTAGGATTGTTAATTTTAATAAAAAATACCCCATTTTAATTAACCGTCCGCAGCGGCCAAAATGAAAAAAATCAACATAATTTGTAAATTTTAAAATTTATTTTTTTAATTTAAAACATACACTTATCACCATAACAAGTAAAAACCACACATATCCAGGGCTTATAGTTCCGGTGGGATATGATCTACATCAAATTCCCTTCTATAATGCTTTGTTAGTATCTCACCGCCAACTTTTATAAAGAGAGAGTTAGTGTGAAAGCTGACAACCCTTTTGATCTTTTACTCCCTGCAGCCATGGCGAAAGTCGCCGAAGAAGCAGGTGTCTACAAAGCGACAAAGCACCCGATGAAGACGTTTTATCTGGCGATTACCGCTGGTGTTTTCATTTCCATCGCTTTTGTCTTCTATATTACGGCGACAACCGGCACTGCCGCGATGCCTTTCGGGATTGCTAAACTGATCGGAGGGATCTGCTTTTCACTCGGCCTGATTCTTTGCGTCATTTGCGGTGCCGACCTGTTTACCTCCACCGTTCTTATCGTCGTGGCGAAAGCCAGCGGACGAATTACCTGGGGTCAACTGGCAAGAAACTGGCTCAACGTCTATGTTGGTAACCTGATAGGCGCGCTGCTGTTTGTATTGCTGATGTGGTTATCTGGCGAGCATATGACCGCCAACGGAGCCTGGGGCCTTAACGTCCTGCAAACCGCCGACCACAAAATGCACCATACATTTATTGAAGCCGTGTGTCTGGGTATCCTGGCTAACCTGATGGTCTGTCTGGCGGTGTGGATGAGCTACTCCGGCCGCAGTTTGATGGATAAAGCCATGATTATGGTGCTCCCCGTAGCGATGTTTGTTGCCAGCGGCTTTGAGCACAGTATCGCTAACATGTTTATGATCCCGCTGGGTATCGTAATCCGCGACTTTGCAAGCCCGGAATTCTGGACCGCTATTGGTTCTGCTCCGGAAAATTTCTCTCACCTGACCGTGATGAACTTCATTACTGATAACCTGATTCCGGTAACTATCGGGAACATTATCGGCGGTGGTCTGCTGGTTGGGTTGACATACTGGGTCATTTACCTGCGTGGCGACGACCATCACTAAGGGCCGTTTCAGGCAGTAAATAAAAAATCCACTTAAGAAGGTAGGTGTTACATGTCCGAGCTTAATGAAAAGTTAGCCACAGCCTGGGAAGGTTTCGCGAAAGGTGACTGGCAGAAAGAAGTCAACGTACGTGACTTTATCCAGAAAAACTATACCCCGTATGAAGGCGACGAGTCCTTCCTGGCTGGCGCAACTGAAGCGACAACCAAGCTGTGGGACAACGTTATGGAAGGTGTTAAACAGGAAAACCGCACTCACGCGCCTGTTGACTTCGACACCGCCCTTGCCTCCACCATCACTTCTCATGACGCAGGCTACATCAACAAAGCTCTTGAGAAAATCGTTGGTCTGCAGACTGAAAAACCGCTGAAACGTGCGATTATCCCGTTCGGCGGCATCAAAATGGTTGAAGGTTCCTGCAAAGCGTACGATCGCGAACTGGACCCGATGCTGAAAAAAATCTTCACCGAATACCGCAAAACCCATAACCAGGGTGTATTCGATGTGTACACCAAAGACATTCTGAACTGCCGTAAGTCTGGCGTTCTGACAGGTCTGCCGGATGCGTATGGCCGTGGCCGTATCATCGGTGACTACCGTCGCGTTGCGCTGTACGGTATCGACTTCCTGATGAAAGACAAATACGCGCAGTTCCTGTCTCTGCAGTCTGACCTGGAAAACGGCGTAAACCTGGAAGCGACTATCCGTCTGCGTGAAGAGATCTCTGAACAGCACCGTGCTCTGGGTCAGATCAAAGAAATGGCAGCGAAATATGGCTGCGATATCTCTGGTCCGGCAACCAACGCACAGGAAGCTATCCAGTGGACCTACTTCGGCTACCTGGCCGCGGTTAAGTCTCAGAACGGCGCAGCAATGTCCTTCGGTCGCGTATCCACCTTCCTGGATGCCTACATCGAACGTGATATCAAAGCAGGAAAAATCACCGAACAAGACGCTCAGGAAATGATTGACCACCTGGTCATGAAACTGCGTATGGTTCGCTTCCTGCGTACTCCGGAATATGATGAACTGTTCTCCGGCGACCCGATTTGGGCAACGGAATCCATCGGTGGTATGGGCGTTGACGGCCGTACTCTGGTCACCAAAAACAGCTTCCGCTTCCTGAACACCCTGTACACCATGGGGCCTTCTCCGGAGCCGAACATCACCGTTCTGTGGTCTGAAAAACTGCCGCTGAACTTCAAGAAATTCGCCGCTAAAGTGTCTATCGATACCTCTTCTCTGCAGTATGAGAACGATGACCTGATGCGTCCGGACTTCAACAACGACGACTACGCTATCGCATGCTGCGTAAGCCCGATGGTTGTTGGTAAGCAAATGCAGTTCTTCGGTGCGCGTGCTAACCTCGCGAAAACCATGCTGTACGCTATCAACGGCGGCGTTGATGAAAAACTGAAAATGCAGGTGGGTCCGAAATCTGAACCTATCAAAGGCGACGTTCTGAACTTCGACGAAGTGATGGACCGTATGGATCACTTCATGGACTGGCTGGCTAAGCAGTATGTCACCGCGCTGAACGTTATCCACTACATGCACGACAAGTACAGCTACGAAGCCTCTCTGATGGCGCTGCATGACCGTGACGTCATTCGCACCATGGCATGTGGTATCGCAGGTCTGTCCGTTGCGGCTGACTCCCTGTCTGCTATCAAATATGCGAAAGTTAAACCGATTCGTGACGAAGACGGCCTGGCTGTTGACTTCGCAATCGAAGGCGAATACCCGCAGTTCGGTAACAACGATTCTCGCGTTGATGACATGGCGGTTGACCTGGTAGAACGTTTCATGAAGAAAATTCAGAAACTCACTACCTATCGCAACGCTATCCCGACTCAGTCCGTTCTGACCATCACCTCTAACGTGGTTTATGGTAAGAAAACCGGTAACACCCCTGACGGTCGTCGTGCCGGTGCGCCGTTCGGACCAGGTGCTAACCCGATGCACGGTCGTGACCAGAAAGGTGCGGTTGCCTCTCTGACCTCCGTGGCTAAACTGCCGTTTGCTTACGCGAAAGATGGTATTTCTTACACCTTCTCTATCGTGCCAAACGCGCTGGGTAAAGACGACGAAGTGCGTAAAACCAACCTTGCTGGCCTGATGGATGGTTACTTCCACCACGAAGCGTCTATCGAAGGCGGTCAGCACCTGAACGTCAACGTCATGAACCGCGAAATGCTGCTCGACGCGATGGAAAACCCGGAAAAATATCCGCAGCTGACCATCCGCGTATCTGGCTATGCAGTACGTTTTAACTCCCTGACTAAAGAACAGCAGCAGGACGTTATCACACGTACCTTCACTCAGACCATGTAATGGTTGTGACTGAAATCGCGATTTAAAAAGCGTACAATAAAGGCTCCACGCAAGTGGGGCCTTTTTAACACCCTCTCCACCCCAGTCTCTTTTGTCCGCTATCTATACTCTATGGATAACAGCCAAAACAGACTTAGAGCCTATCCCATCAGGCGTCATTGTCGCAGCCAGTTTGAACACGGACAGCGCGCAGCAACCGGAGCCTACACGTAGTACGTGAGGATTGTGAGCACTGCCCAGGTTCAAAATGGCAAGTAAAATAGCCTAATGGGACTGGCTCTTAAACACAGCCGGTTTGAGCTGTGCATCACAGGCCCCGGAAGGGCCGAATCTGGAGATATCACCGCAATGTCAACTATTGGTCGTATTCACTCCTTCGAATCCTGTGGCACTGTCGATGGGCCAGGGATTCGCTTTATCACCTTCTTCCAGGGCTGCCTGATGCGCTGCCTGTATTGCCACAACCGTGACACCTGGGATACCCACGGCGGAACCGAAGTCACCGTCGAAGACCTGATGAAAGAGGTCGTGACCTATCGCCACTTTATGAATGCTTCCGGCGGCGGCGTTACGGCATCGGGCGGTGAGGCGATTTTGCAGGCCGAGTTTGTGCGCGACTGGTTCCGCGCCTGCCACAAAGAAGGCATTCATACCTGCCTCGACACCAACGGCTTTGTCCGTCGCTACGACCCGGTTATTGACGAGCTGCTTGAAGTGACCGATCTGGTCATGCTCGACCTCAAACAGATGAATGATGAGATCCATCAGAATCTGGTTGGCGTCTCTAACCACCGTACGCTGGAGTTTGCCCGCTATTTATCGAATAAAAACATCAAAGTCTGGATTCGTTACGTGGTGGTTCCCGGCTGGTCTGACGATGATGACTCCGCGCACCGCCTCGGCGAGTTTACCCGCGATATGGGCAATGTCGAAAAAATCGAACTGCTCCCCTATCACGAGCTAGGCAAGCACAAATGGGTCGCGATGGGTGAAGAGTACAAGCTGGATGGCGTACACCCGCCGAAGAAAGAGACCATGGAGCGGGTCAAAGGCATCCTCGAGCAGTATGGTCATAAGGTGATGTACTAAGCCGACGGGCGGCGTGGCCAGCTAAGCAGAATTTTCCCCGGATAGCGGCGCAGAACGTCTTATCCGGGTGTAAAACGCTTCGGCAATCATTACGACATAAAGTATTGCGACAGCTTATTAGCCACGCTTTCAATCGAAAAAATGCGTTTCTGATGCGCCTTACGATATTCCGCATAGCGCTCATCCTGCTCCTCCAGCGCGCGAAGCATTCGATCGGCAACCATCATCGCTCCCGCAATTTCGGCAAATCCTGATTCACCTTCTCCCTGTAAAGCCACCGCGGCCTGCAGGTTCCAGTCCGATAAACGGGCCAGCGGCGTAAACGTGCCGCGGGTCAGCGACAATATTTTCACCCCTTGCTGCTTCGCCAGCGTCAAAGCCTGCATCATATCCGCCGAGGCCTGTTCGGTATGCACGACGATAATTCCCGTCTTTTGCCGATCGGTTGATATCGGGATCGCCGCCGGATAAGAGCGATCGACGAAGCTGGCAACTTTGCCCATGTTAATTAAATTCATTTGTAGAAACAGGGCAACGGGCACCGCCGTACCCACCGCATAAATAGCGATGTTATTCAGCGCATTCAGCCAAACCGCTGCGCTTTGCAGCTCCTGAGCATCGATAATGGTATTGCTATCGCGAATGCTCGCCAGCACCGGCGCAATATCGTCGTCATCGCCGCCTTCCGAGCGGGCAGCCCCCTGCTCAACCGCCAGTGCCGTTCTGAAATCTGAGAAACCTTTAAATCCAAACGCCCGACAAAAACGGGTGATACTGCCCTCGCTGGTATCAACAGAGTCGGCCAGTTCTGAAATCGTATGCCGCATCACAAAATCAGGATTTTCCGCAATAAAACGGCCCACTTTCTCCAGTATCGGGCTGAGTTCTGAAGACCCATTCCGTATGTTTATCAACAGGTTGTTATCTATCTGGCTCATTTTTTGCCTTTCTTGCTCAAAATGCAAACACAGTCACATCTTTCGTTTCGCACTAAAGATAATAATTATTATCTCACACAAACAAATAAAAATAATTATTTTTACAAACAGGAGAACATCTCATGAAAGGTCTCATCGTCTGTCGCACCGGTATGGGTAGTTCCTTAATGCTCAAAATAAAAGCACAAAAAATCATCGATAAACACGGCTGGGATATCGAACTGGAACACGACGTTCTCTCAGGTTTACGAACCTGGCGAGATATTGATTTCGTGATCACGATGCGCGATCTCACCGATGAAGTCGAAGCTGCCGGGTTTAACGCTATCGGTATCACCGACCTGATGAACAGTGAAGAAATGGAATCAGCGCTTATCCGCGTAATCCAGCACAACTAACCTCTCCCGGAGGCAATATGGATTTCCTCAGATTTATTGTATTCGACATTCTGGGCGTCACCCCACTTTTAGTTGGTTTTATCGCATTAATTGGCTTATTGATCCAACGAAAGCCCATTGAAAAAGTGCTCTCCGGGACTTTCAAAACCATTGTCGGCTTTCTGGTTTTTGCCGGTGGGGCCGGGCTGGCCGTGACCTCTCTCGGCAATTTTCAGACATTATTCAGCGATGGCTTTGGTCTGAAAGGCGTTATGCCACTGGCGGAAGCGCTGACCGGGCTGGCGCAAACTAAATTCGCGATGTGCGTCTCGCTCATTATGGTGATTGGTTTTGGCTGGAACCTGTTCTTTGCCCGCGTGACCCCTTTCAAATACATCTTTCTCACCGGACAGCATAATCTCTATCTCTCGGCCCTGCTGACCGTCACCTTGAAAGCGCTCGGCTATAGCGACATGACCACCATTATTGTCGGTTCAATCCTGCTGGGGCTGGCCGCCTGTCTGTACCCGGCAATTGCCCAGCCGTGGATGAGAAAAATCACCGGTAATGATGAAATTGCGATGGGGCACTACGTGACGCTGGCCTACGCGGCATCCGGATGGATCGGTTCAAAGGTGGGCGATCCTAAGCAGTCGACCGAAAAGCTGAACCTGCCCGGCTGGCTGGGGATCTTTAAAGATTACATCGTCTCCGTATCAATCTCGGTCAGTATTTTCTATTACATTGCGGCGCTCGCCGCCGGGAAAGAAGCGGTCACGGCGGCGGCTGGCGGAATGCACTGGCTGGTTTACCCTCTGTTCCAGTCGCTCACTTTCACCGCGTCTCTGTACATCATCATTACCGGGGTACGCCTGCTGCTGTCTGAAATTGTCCCGGCCTTCCTCGGCATTTCGGAGAAATTCATTCCCAACGCCAAACCCGCCCTCGATTGTCCGGTCGTTTTCCCGTATGCGCCAACCGCCACGGTACTGGGATTTATCTCTTCATTTGTTGGCGGGCTGGTGGTGATGGGCTTTCTGGCGATCCTCGGGCAAACCGTCATTATTCCGGTGGCGATCCCCTATTTCTTTATCGGCGCCACCGCGGCGGTATTTGGTAACGCTTCGGGCGGCTGGAAAGGAGCTATCGCCGGCAGCTTCGTCACCGGGATCCTGATCGGCATCGGTCCTGCTTTGATCTACCCCATCATGGAGTCCGTCGGCCTGTCGGGAACCAGCTTCCCGGAAACCGACTTTGTCGCCCTGGGCCTGGTTGTGTACTACATCGGCAAAATGCTGCCATAAGGAGGAAACAACATGAACATTGATGAACTGAAGTCCCATGCGCTCGCCGCTCGCCGCGATATTGTCACGATGATTTATGAGTCCGGCATTGGCCATCCGGGCGGCGCCTTATCGATAATCGATATCCTCACCTGGATCTATTATCAGGAGGTTGACCTGGCGGCCTCGCCCCGCGCGCGCGTCGTTATGAGCAAAGGGCACGCCGTTGCCGCGCAGTACGCCATGCTTTACCAAAAAGGGAAAATCGATCGCAGCGAGTTCAATACCTTCCGCCAGATCAACTCGCGCCTGCAGGGACACCCCAGCATAAAATCGCTGCCAGATGTCGACGCGACGACCGGTTTGCTCGGCCAGGGGCTATCCGTCGCCTTCGGTATGGCAGCCGCTAAAAAGCGGCGCGACGAGCCTCATCGGGTATTTGCCATCATCGGCGATGGCGAAATGCACGAAGGGCAAATCTGGGAAACCTTGCAGCAGGCCGGGCATATGAAAATGGATAATCTGGTCGCGATTATCGATTACAACGGCTTCTCTTCCCACGATCCGGTCAATGAGGTGGTTAATCTCGAGCCGCTGGCGGATAAGATCCGCAGCTTCGGCTGGCACGTGCTGGAGTTGCATAACGGTAATGATATGCACCAGGTGGCCGACACCCTGATGCTCTCCCGCCATCTGAAAGGCAAGCCCGTGGCCATCGTTGCCCATACCACCAAGGGCTCCGGCGTCAGCTATATGGAAAATAACGGCGACTGGCACTCAAAAACCCCGACCAACGAACAATACCAGCAGGCAATGGAGGAGTTACAGTGATGAAAGCACCGCGTGATGAGATCGGTAATGCACTGATTGCCCTGAAAGAAAAAGGCTACCCCATCGTCGCTATCGATAGTGACTTAGCCAGTTCAACCCGCACCGATCAGTTTCAGGCGCGCTACCCGGAGGCCTTCTTCGAAATGGGGATTGCGGAAGGTTCAGCGATGAGTTTTGCCGTGGGTCAGGCGCTTGAGGGCTATATCCCCTTCTATGTCAATTTTGCGATGTTTGTGACGGGGACGGCATGGACTCAACTGCGACAGGCCTGCTACGCCAAAGCCAACGTCAAGCTGGTAGGTAGCCATCCGGGAATGGATGACGGACCGGACGGCGCCTCGCACCACGCGCTGGAGGATCTTGCCCTGACCCGTGTGCTACCGGGACTGACGATCCTGACGCCGGCAGATGCCGAAGAAATAGCCGACGCCTTTGAGCAGGCGGCAAAAATCAAAGGCCCGGTTTATATCCGCGTGGCGCGTGAACCGATGCCGGTGCGCGATAAGAGCGTGATACCCCGGGTCACCGATATCGCGGCTATCGCCAGCAGCGGCAACGAGTTCGCCATTCTCTTTGAGGGCACGGTGCTGGAACAGGCCAGCGAAGGCTATGAAAAGCTGGTTGCCAGCGGCAAAAAAGGCAAGCTCATCCACGTGGCGACGCTCAAACCGTTTAACCAGCAGGAATTTTATGCGCTGGTAGAAGACTGCCCGCTGATCGCCACGCTGGAGAATCACACGGTAAACGGCGGCCTTGGCGGTCAGGTAGCCGAAACGATGGCCCAGGCGGCCCATCCGGCGCGCCTGACACGCCTGGGAACGCAGGATACCTTCACCGAGTCGGGAAACAGCCGGCAGCTCAAGGCAAAATACGGCATCTCCGGCGAGGCGCTGTATAACGCGCTTCGCTGACCGTCGCACGAGCCGGTCGCCCACTGACCGGCTCGCTATTTAAGGAGCCGACATGGATGAAAAATTATTTGCCGCTTGTCAGTACACCGCGCATAGTCTGGACTGGCGCGGCGCGATTAAGCTGGCCTGCCGTCCGCTGGCGCAGCAGGGGAAAATCAGCGCCGGCTATGCGGATGCCATCATCAGCGCTACCGAGAAAAATGGCCCCTGGTACATACTCACTCCGGAATTTGCCCTCCCGCACGCCCGCCCGGATGAAGGGGTTCTGGGCCCGCACAGCGTGCTCTCACTGGTTTGCTGCGCCGAAGCCGTGGCGTTTCCCGATCACCCCGATGTGCGCCTGATTATCGTCCTGGCCGCGGCCAATAGCGAACAGCATATTCAGATGATCCAGCGATTAGTCTGCTGGCTGGATGAGGGGGATCAGCTGCATCGGCTCACCAGGGTGGAGCATCAGAGCCAGCTTGATGCGCTCGTCGCTGGCGGCAAATAAATCAAAGGGGACAACGTCCCCTTTGATTATCACCATAGCGAAGGCCGGAAGAAAAATTACGCGTGCGCCACCGGCGTCGGATGATGGCCGGCTTTGCGCAGCAGCGTCAGCAGATAAATAAACGACACGCTGGCAATCATGATGAATAGCAGGTTGTCGGAAAAATTCTGCATCAGCATGGCGGTGAAGGTTGGCCCGAGCAAGCTGCCGATGGTATAGCTCATCAACAATGCCTGGTTCATGGCGACCAGCTGATGGCGCTCGACTTTCTCACAGGCCCAGGCCATTGCTACCGGGTACAGCGTGAAGCCCGATGCGCCAAGGATGAACAGCGCCGGAGCCATTGCCGCGCCGCTAAGCATGGCCAGGCAGCCTAAAATCACAATAAAAACCTGAACGCGCAATACCAGCAAGCGACCATAGCGGTCGGCCATACGGCCGATCGGCCACTGGCCCAGAATACCTGCGCTGACCATAACCGCCATCCAGAAACCGATGCCGGAGTCACTGACCCCCTGATGGTTCAACCACAGCGGCATCAATCCATACAGTGACCCGAGAACAATCCCGGAGATAATGCAGCCGTTCACGCCATGGCGGGCCTGACGCAGCTTGAGCATTGGCCAGATCCGCGCCGGCTCATGCTGTTCATCGCTTTGGTTCACTACGCGGGTAAACAGCATAGGCAGAATTGCAGCCAGCGTCAGCGCGGTCACCCACGGCAGAACGCTCATCAGCTCCGTCGGCAGCTTGCTGACCATCAGTTGGCCCAGCACGGTTCCCACATAGTAAACCATCATGTAGGCAGCCAGCAGACGACCGCGGCTACGCGACGTTCCGCTGCAAACCAGCGCGCTTTCGACCACGACCCAAATCATCGCGCAGCCAACGCCGGCGAGAAAGCGCCAGCTGAACCAGGTCCAGAAACCGAGGGTAATGCCAAGCCCGACGCAGCCCACGGCAAAGATCAGAGATGCAAGATAATAACTACGGTTAAATCCCAGACGCTTAATGACCCATCCTGCCAGCAACGTCCCCACCAGATTACCGGTAAAATAGGATGACCCCACCATACCGACCTGCCAGGTTGGCATATTTTCATGGGCGAGCCAAAGAGGGACGAGGGTATTTAAAACCGCAATCGCCAGCGTCAACAGAAGCAGGCCGCAGAGCAACATTTGCACCGGCCGGGTGTAGATGGACATGGATATAACCGTGAGGAAGTTTAGATTTCGTGCGCATCATGCCACCGCTAAAAACATTGTCAATCCACCAGAAATCAGGCAGGAGGCGGTTTCACGGGCAACGATAGAAGTTTTTCATCCAGCGGAGCGACAACAGAATTATTCTTTGTATTATTCCATTGTTTTTATTAATTTTTTGAAAAAAACGGCGGGAATATCAGTAGAAAAATTTCATGAAAAAACAGCACGTTTTTGTTGCGCCAGAACCGGGCGTCCTGGCGCAACGGATTATCAGTTGGCGATAGCCATACCGACCGTCATATGCAGACCGTAGAATATGCCCCGCCCTACCATCTCACCCACCAGTACCAGCACGAAGGCCAGACTTAGCAGCGGCACGGCGGGCTGATAGCCTTTGAGCAGCGGAACAACCCAGCATGCCACAGCCAGCACCAGCGCAACCACACGCCAGGCCATCAGTGAGCCATAATCCGGCACCAGCGCAGAAGCCTGCTGAACAGAACTGTGAATCGTCGACAGCTCGCTGCCTTGCATCAGGGCCACAATAATGCTGGCCACCAGCGCCAGCAGCGTGACTACCGGTAGCAGACGCATCGCCCAACCATCCACCCCGGCAACCCGCAGCAGCAGATAGCCCAGCAGCGGGCCGCCGATCAACAGCGTCAGGAAGAAGCTCAGTGGCGTCCAGACGGTATACCAGGTCGGTACGGTATCGATGGTGTTATACACACGCACCATCATCCAGACAAAGATAATACCCAGCACCATCGTCGCGACCAGCCAGAGACTGCGCAGCCCGGTCGACAGTTTCTTCACCACCGCCAGCAGCCAGCCAATGCCACCGACGGCGAAAAAGAGGGCGCCGCTGGCAATTTCGTTACTCAACGACGAAGCACCAACCCGGTTAAGCGAGTTAAAAGCCCGCATCGGCGACCCCAGGTGCAGGGTTGAGGCGATAAACCCAATCCCCATCAGCACCCATAAGCCAAACATGCTCAGCACTACGCGCTGCTGCTGCTCATGCGACAAACCGCCTTTCATCAGCGCCAGCGCCAGGACGATAAAACCACCCGCCACGCACTGTCCAAAGACCGTGAAGATCATCAGCGGCCATTCATGCCATCCACTTCCCATCTCACACCTCCTTCGGGTTGGCCAGATAGCCGGTTGTATCACCGCACGGACGACTATTGGCGTTCGGTTTGATGACAATACTGGGTTTGGTAAAGTGCGCAGATGGCAGCGGTGCAACCGCCGCCAGTTTGCCGTGTTTCTCACGCAGCTCTTCGACAGGGCCAAAGTCCAGCGCGCGCAGCGGGCAGGATTCGACGCAAATCGGTTTTTTACCCTCGGCGACGCGCTGGTAGCAGCCATCACACTTAGTCATATGCCCTTTGGCGGCATTGTACTGCGGCGCACCGTACGGGCAGGCCATATGGCAATAGCGACAGCCGATGCACACATCTTCATCCACCACCACAAAACCATCATCGCGTTTATGCATAGCGCCGCTCGGGCACACTTTGGTACAGGCCGGATCTTCGCAGTGGTTACAGGCGATGGACAGGTAATAGGCAAAGACGTTCTGGTGCCAGACGCCGTTGTCCTACTGCCAGTCGCCGCCCGCATATTCATAAATGCGGCGGAAGCTGACGTCCGGGGTTAAGTTTTTGAAGTCTTTACAGGCCAGCTCGCAGGTTTTACAACCGGTGCAACGAGCAGAATCGATAAAAAATCCGTATTGAGTTGTCATCGGTTATTCCTTACAGCTTTTCAACCTGGACCAGGTTCGTGTGCGATGGGTTACCTTTCGCCAGAGGCGACGGGCGTTGGGTGGTGAGCACGTTGATGCTCCCCGCCTGATCCACACGTCCTGCGTCCGGGTTATACCAGGCGCCCTCACCCAGCGCGACAACGCCAGGCATCATTCGCGGCGTGACTTTGGCTTCGATATGCACTTCACCGCGATGGTTGTAAATACGAATGCGATCGCCGTTGGCGATGCCGCGTTGTTTCGCGTCGAGCGGGTTAATCCACATCTCCTGACGACAGGCGGCCTTCAGCACATCGACGTTGCCGTAGGTGGAGTGAACGCGCGATTTGTAGTGAAAACCGGTCAGCTGCAGCGGGAATTTCGTCGTCAGCGGATCGTCATAGTTTTCAAAGCCCGGCGTATAAATCGGCAGCGGATCGATCACATCGCCATCGGGCAGCTCCCAGGTGGCGGCAATGTTCGCCAGCGCCTGGGAATAGATCTCAATTTTGCCCGACGGGGTCTCCAGCGGATTAGCCTGCGGATTGTCACGGAATGCCTTATAGGCAACATGATGGCCTTCCGGATCGCGCTGCTTGTAAATCCCCTGCTGACGGAAGGTATCGAAGTCCGGTAAATCCGGGATAGCCTTGCGGGAAAGCTCATGCAGATAACGCATCCAGCCTTCCTGGCTGCGGCCTTCGGTAAACTTGTGCTCAACGCCGAGGCGTTTTGCCAGTTCCGTGGTCATGTCATAAATCGTTTTGCACTCAAAACGCGGTTTAATCACCTGGTCGGTGAAGATAACGTAGGACATGTTGCCGCACGAGGCATCCAGCGCGAAGTCCATCTGCTCGGAAGCAGTGCAGTCCGGCAGCAGAATATCGGCATATTTGGCTGACGAGGTCATGTGGCAGTCGATCACCACGATCATTTCGCACTTCTTATCATCCTGCAGGATTTCATGGGTGCGGTTGATCTCAGAATGCTGGTTAATCAGACAGTTACCGGCATAGTTCCAGATCATTTTGATAGGCACGTCCAGCTTATCTTTACCGCGCACGCCGTCACGCAACGCCGTCATCTCCGGGCCGCGTTCAATCGCGTCAGTCCACATAAACATGGAGATGCTGGTCTCAACGGGGTTCTCCAGCGTCGGCATACGCTCGAAAGGCAGGTCGTACGAGCCTTCACGCGCGCCGGTGTTACCTCCGTTGATGCCAACGTTGCCGGTCAGAATCGACAGCATCGAGATAGCGCGGGTGGCGATTTCACCATTCGCGTGGCGCTGCGGCCCCCAGCCCTGGCTGATAAAGGCAGGTTTGGCTGTCGCAATTTCACGTGCCAGTTGCACAATACGAGCGGCCGGAATTCCGGTGATCGTCGATGCCCACTGCGGCGTTTTGGCAATGCCGTCGCGACCCTGACCGAGGATATAAGCCTTGTAGTGGCCGTTGGCCGGCGCATCGGCAGGCAGCGTTTTCTCGTCATAGCCGACGCAGTATTTATCGAGGAATGGCCGATCGACCAGATTTTCGGTGATCATCACCCAGGCGAGCGCGGAAACCAGCGCGGCGTCGGTGCCAGGTCGAATCGGTATCCACTCATCTTCACGACCGGCACCGGTATCGGTATAACGCGGATCGATGATGATCATCCGGGCGTTGGATTTTTGCCGCGCTTGTTCCAGGTAGTACGTTACCCCGCCGCCACTCATGCGTGTTTCACCAGGGTTGTTGCCAAACAACACCACCAGCTGGCTGTTTTCGATATCCGACGGGCTGTTACCGTCGGCCCAGCCGCCATAGGTGTAGTTCAGGCCCGCAGCGATTTGCGCCGACGAGTAATCGCCGTAATGGTTAAGGTAACCGCCGCAGCAGTTCATCAGACGGGCGATAAGCGTTTTTCCAGGCGGCCAGGAGCGGGTCATGGTGCCGCCAAGCGTACCGGTACCGTAATTCAGGTAGATCGATTCGTTACCGTAATCTTTAATCAGGCGCTGCATATTGCTGGCGATAGTATCAAATGCTTCTTCCCAGCTGATGCGCTCAAATTTTCCTTCACCGCGCTTGCCAACGCGCTTCATGGGATACTTCAGACGGTCGGGGTTGTAGACGCGGCGACGCATGGAACGCCCGCGCAGACAGGCGCGTACCTGATGCAGGCCGTCATAGTTGTCGTCGCCGGTATTATCCGTTTCAACGTATTTAATTTCGCCATCCACCACATGCATGCGCAGCGGACAGCGGCTGCCGCAGTTCACGGTACAGGCACTCCAGGTGACCGTTTCATTCACCGGCGCCACAGCGTCGGCAGCATGGGCAATACGTGTAAATGGTAGGGTAAATGCGCTACTGGCCATCGCCAGACCGCCAATTGCCGTGGTTTTCATTAAACCACGCCGGCTTACTTCGGCAGCCAGTAAAGCATCGGGGGCTTTAATTTTCATGGGTACTCGCTTTGGTTGCTCACAATTCACTGACATTCGTTGTATAGATGTACATATAACGAATTTAATTTTTTATAGTTTTTTATGCTGTGTTAACACCAAGGGAGTATGGAGGGTATCGCCAGAGGGATTATTGCCCGGCATCAATAAGGGGATTAAAAAAAAGCGCCCGAAGGCGCTTTTGAGAAGCAGGTAGAAAAATCAGCCGATAAATTCGAGGCCACGCATATAGGGGCGCAGAATTTCCGGGATCGCAATACGACCATCCGCCTGCTGATAGTTTTCCATCAGCGCGACCAGGGTACGACCCACCGCCAGCCCGGAACCGTTCAGCGTGTGCACCAGACGAGTTTTCTTGTCGGACTTGCTGCGGCAGCGTGCCTGCATACGACGCGCCTGGAAGTCCCAGACGTTAGAGCAGGAGGAGATTTCACGGTAGGTGTTCTGCGCCGGAACCCAGACTTCCAGATCATACGTTTTGCATGCGCTGAAGCCCATATCGCCGGTGCAGAGCGCCACTTTACGGTATGGCAGCCCCAGCAGCTGCAGAACTTTTTCCGCATGGCCGGTCATCTCTTCCAGCGCCGCCATCGAATCTTCCGGACGCACGATCTGCACCATTTCTACTTTGTCGAACTGATGCATACGAATCAGGCCACGGGTATCACGACCGTAGGAACCGGCTTCAGAACGGAAACACGGCGTGTGGGCGGTCATTTTGATCGGCAGATCGTCTTCGTCGATGATCTCATCGCGAACAAGATTGGTCAGCGGCACTTCAGCGGTCGGGATCAGCGCATAGTTGCTGCTGTCGGCTTCTTCTTCCAGCGGGCGGGTATGGAACAGATCGCCGGCAAATTTCGGCAGTTGACCGGTACCGTACAGCGTCTCCTGGTTGACCAGATACGGCACATAGTTTTCACTGTAGCCGTGCTGTTCGGTATGCAGATCCAGCATGAACTGCGCCAGCGCACGATGCAGGCGGGCCAGTTGCCCTTTCATCACCACAAAGCGGGAACCGGTCAGCTTAACGGCAGCGGCAAAGTCCAGTCCGCCGTGCATTTCGCCCAGCGTCACGTGATCGCGGACGTCAAAATCGAACTCGCGCGGCGTCCCCCAGCGGCTGACTTCAACGTTGTCGTTTTCGTCGCGACCGGCCGGCACGTCGTCGTGCGGAATGTTAGGGATAGTCAGCGCGATATCGCGGATCTCTACCAGTAACACGTCCAGCTCGGCTTTCGCCGCATCCAGCTGTTCGCCAAGTTTGTTAACTTCCTGGCGTAATGGCTCGATATCTTCCCCGCGCGCTTTCGCCTGGCCAATGGATTTCGATCGGGAGTTACGCTCCGCCTGCAGATTTTCCGTTTCAACCTGCAGAACTTTACGACGCTCTTCCAGAGCGCGCAGTTTATCTATATCCAGCTTAAAGCCCCGGCGTGCCAGTTTTTCAGCGACTGCGTCTGGCTCGGTACGCAGCAGATTGGGATCGAGCATGCTTATCCTGTGCTTATCGAATAAATAAAAGAAAAGTGGCCGCAGACTACGACCACCGGGATATCTTGATAACCTTACCGCAACGCCTCTGTTAGCGGTAGCGTTTTATGGAGCTATTTTGATCCTGTTCGCTAAGCCAGGCGAGCTTTTCGCCAATTTTGCCCTCCAGCCCCCGATTTGTGGGCCGATAATAACGAGTTTGGGCCATTTCCTGCGGGAAATAGGCTTCCCCGGCAGCATAGGCGTTTGGCTCATCATGGGCATAGCGATACTCCTGCCCATAGCCCATCTCTTTCATCAAGCGGGTTGGCGCGTTACGCAGATGCACCGGCACATCGTAGTCCGGACGCTCGCGGGCATCGGCCATGGCGGCTTTAAATGCGGTGTAAACCGCGTTGCTCTTCGGCGCGCAGGCGAGATAAACAATAGCCTGCGCAATCGCACGCTCGCCCTCCGCTGGCCCCACCCGGGTAAAACAGTCCCAGGCAGAGAGCGCAACCTGCATGGCACGCGGGTCGGCATTGCCAACATCTTCCGAAGCGATAGCCAGGCAGCGTCGGGCCACATACAGCGGATCGCCGCCGGCGGTAATGATACGAGCGTACCAGTACAGCGCCGCATCCGGCGCGCTGCCGCGAACGGACTTGTGCAGCGCGGAAATCAAATCGTAGAAACGGTCGCCTTTATTATCAAACCGGGCGCTGCGCTCGCCGGCAATTTCGGTCAGCAGTTCCGCTTTCAGCACCCGGTTGCCGGAGGCATCCGTCTCCGCCATATCGGCCATCATTTCCAGCGTATTGAGCGCCCGGCGCGCATCGCCGTTAACCAGCCCGGCGATCGCCTGGCGGGTATCATCCGGCAGCACGATATTTTGCCCGCCGTAGCCACGATCTTTATCGTTCATCGCCTGCGTCAGCACATGCTCAATATCCTCGCTGGACAACGATTTCAGCAGGTATACGCGCGCCCGGGATAGCAGTGCGGAATTGAGTTCAAACGAGGGGTTTTCCGTCGTCGCGCCGATGAAGGTGATGGTGCCGTCTTCAATATGCGGCAAAAAGGCATCCTGCTGACTTTTATTAAAACGATGGACTTCGTCAACGAACAGAATGGTGCGGCGCCCGGCATTACGGTTCTGTCTGGCGCGCTCGATCGCTTCGCGGATCTCTTTTACGCCGGAGGTTACCGCCGAGATTCGTTCAACATCGGCGCTGGCATAGCGAGCAATCACTTCAGCCAGCGTGGTTTTACCGGTGCCGGGCGGCCCCCATAAGATCATCGAATGCAGATGCCCGGCCTCAATCGCCCGCGGCAAAGGTTTCCCCGGCGCCAGCAGATGCTGCTGGCCAATGTACTGCGCTAAATTTTCTGGCCGCATGCGGGCGGCCAGAGGTTGAAACGCATTATCGGAAAAATCGAGCGACAGATTGCTCACACTCGCCTCTACTTACGTTGATCGTCCACCGTCACCCCTTTCGGCGGTGTAAAGGTGAACTTAGATGCATCGACCGCGCCGTTTTGCTGAGACTTCAGCTGGTAGCTGCTGCGCTGGTCATCCTGCTCTATCGCGCTGAACTGATGGATGGTCCCGTCGCGGCCAACGTTGATCGTAAACTGCTTCAGGTTGCCGCCGCCGCTTTTTGGCGTCAGGACAAAATCATCGCCGTTTTGCTTGATGTTGTACTGCTGCCAGTCGTTGGACTGGTTGCGGGCAATCAGCATAAACGGCGTGTTGCTGGTGGCGTCTTTCAACCAGGTGGCGGTTGCCTGCTCAACAAACGGGTTGTAGAACCACAGGGTCTTCCCGTCAGAGACCAGAATGCTTTCATCCGGCTGGGTCATATGCCAGTTAAACAGATTCGGACGTTTAACCCACAGGTCGCCCTGCCCATCCTGGACGGCGTTACCGCTGCCATCAGTCACTTTTTGGGTGAAGCTGGCATGGAAGCTGCTCACTTTATCAAGGCGGCTTTTCAAATCACTGGCGGCATCCGCCCACACCTGGCTCACAACAAATCCAGACAGTAATGCACAGGTGATTGCGAGTTTTTTCATTGTTATTCCTTAATGTGCGTCACTCCCGACGCGGGAGCCTCTTCTGCCTCCTAATGTAGGACCGCCTGGCACGACGGAACAGCAGAACAGGCTGATTTTGCGCTTATTTACCCAACTTTGCACTTACTCGAAGGGCGGCGGCGCCAGCACTTCGCGGTTACCATTATGGCCCTGCTCGCTGACAATACCCTGCGCTTCCATCTGTTCGATAATACGTGCCGCGCGGTTGTACCCGATGCGGAACTGGCGCTGAACGCCGGAGATAGAGGCTTTACGTTTTTCAGTGACGAAGTTCACCGCCTGATCGAACAACGGATCCAGCTCTTCACCACCGTCAAAGCCGCCGCTGCCGCCTTCGCTTTCACTATCCGACGTAATGCCGTCAACATACTGCGGACGCCCGCGCGCTTTCCAGTCCTGAACCACGGCGTGCACTTCCTGGTCGCGAACGAACGCGCCGTGGACACGCACCGGCATGGTCGAGTTCGGCCCGGAGTAGAGCATATCCCCCATCCCCAGCAGTGATTCCGCGCCGCCCTGATCGAGGATAGTACGCGAGTCAATCTTGCTCGAGACGGTGAATGCGATACGCGTCGGGATGTTCGCTTTAATAAGACCGGTAATGACGTCAACCGACGGACGCTGCGTTGCCAGCACGAGGTGAATACCCGCCGCACGCGCTTTCTGCGCCAGACGCGCGATCAGCTCTTCGACCTTCTTACCGACGGTCATCATCAGGTCGGCGAACTCATCTACCAGGACGACGATATACGGCAGTTTTTCCAGCACCGGATGGACGGCGTCCATACTGTCTCCCGGTTTCCAGTACGGATCCGGAATCGGCCGGCCCATCCGCGCCGCTTCGGCGATCTTCTCGTTGTAACCCGCGAGGTTACGCACGCCGAGCGCCGACATCAGCTTGTAGCGACGCTCCATTTCGTTCACGCTCCAGCGCAGTGCGTTAGCGGCGTCTTTCATATCGGTGACGACTTCGGTCAGCAGATGCGGGATCCCTTCATAGACCGACAGTTCGAGCATTTTCGGGTCGATCATAATGAAGCGCACATCTTCCGGCTGCGCTTTATACAGCATGCTGAGGATCATGGCGTTGACCCCCACCGATTTACCGGAACCGGTGGTACCGGCCACCAGCAGGTGCGGCATTTTTGCCAGATCGGCAACGACCGGATCGCCGGCGATGTCTTTCCCCAGTACCACGGTGAGCGGCGATGGGTTATCGCGGAATTTCGTGTTATCCAGCACTTCTCGCAGGTAAACGGTCTGGCGTTTTTTATTCGGCAGTTCCAGGCCCACGTACGGCTTACCTGGAATCACTTCCACGACACGCACCGCAATGGTGGACAAGGAACGGGCCAGGTCACGCGACAGGTTTGAAATCCGCGCGGCCTTCACGCCCGGCGCCAGATTCAGTTCGAAACGGGTGATAACCGGGCCTGGTGAGTAGTTCACCACATCCGCTTTAATGCGGAAGTCCGCCAGACGGGCCTCAACCAGGCGCGCCATTTGCTCCAGCGCGAAGGTATCCACCGGCTCGACCTCGCTCGGCGGCGGCGTCAGCAGATCCAGCGACGGCAGCGGCGTCGTCGGCCGTTGCATCGGCTGGCTGTTGCCGTTACGCATCAGCAGCGGGTGAATCAGGCTATCCTGCGGCGGCTGCGCGGCGGCTGTCTGCTGCGGCATATGGCCCTGAGGGGCCTGCTGCGGCTGATAGCTCTGTGCGGCAGGCTGAGGCTGCTGCGCCATCTGCGGAGGTTGAACCGGCTGCGCAGGTTGCTGATACGGTTGCTGTACCGGCGACGGTTGCACCGGTTGTTGATACCGCTGGGCCGGCTGCTGGTACTGCTGCACCGGCGGCTGTGTCTCCGGCATCGGTGTGAACAGCGGTTCACTCGGACCATCATCGACCAGCGCTTTCATCGGCGAGAAATCATAATCCGCAGGAGAGAACGGCGTTGCGCCCTGCGGCTGTTCGCTGCTGTAGCGCTGCTGCTGCGACGCCGCAAACTGACGGGCCAGTTCAGCTTCCGCTGCGGAATCATCCTCTTCATCCTGCATATAGACTTCGCCGTAACGCTGCTGCTGAGTGGCGGCAAACTGGCGAGCCAGCTCGTCCTGTTCCAGCGCGTCCACTTCTTCATCCGTTAACGGCTCATCGTCATAGGCCTGATTGAGTTCAGCTTTACGCGCGCGCTCTTCAGCCATACGTTGTGACGGCAGCTTAATGCCATAAGAAGCCAGTTCGCGGCGCGTGGGGACGCGGACATGATTAGGGCGCGGCAGTTTTGGACCAATCCCCTCTTTCACCTGCGCGCGCGGCCCACCGGATGCCGGGCTGAACAGCGGCGCAGCGGATGACGCGGTGGAAGCGGCCGCCGCCGTTGCACCCGCGCTCGTCGCCTGCTGTACGCCGGCGGCAAGGGTAGTTACCGCTGCGGCTTCGACCGAAGGCGCTGGTGGCAGTGTAACAGGCCGTGTGGCGACCGGGCTTGCCGGTTCAGGGATCGGCTGATACCAGGCGGCCAGTTGCTCGCGCTCACGCGCTCGCTTCTCTTCAACCTCTTCAAAATAATACATCGGCGGACGCTGTGGCTTCACATCCTCCTGCGGCGCTTCAGGCGCTACGGCAGGAGCCGGTGGCTCCGGCTGATATACCGGCTGCTGTACCGGCACCTGCTCAGGCTGATATGCCTGATGCTGCGAGTAAGACGGTTCCGGCTGGTACACCGGCTGCTGTACCGGCGCCTGCTCAGGCTGATACGCCTGATGCTGCGGGTACGACGGTTCCGGCTGGTAAACCGGCTGCTGTACCGGCGCCTGCTCAGGCTGATACGCCTGATGCTGCGGGTAAGACGGTTCCGGCTGGTAAACCGGCTGCTGTACCGGCACCTGCTCAGGCTGATATGCCTGATGCTGCGGGTACGACGGTTCCGGCTGGTAAACCGGCTGCTGTACCGGCGCCTGCTCAGCTACCGGTTCGGCCCATACCTGTGGCGCGGCGGTTGCCGCTGCTGCTACAGCCAGCGGATCGGCAATGCTGTGGCTATTTAATAGCGGATCGTAAGGGTCAAAATCCCCCGGACGCGCCGCGCTGGCGCCAGAAAACAGCACATCGTCAGCATCGCCAGGACGTGCCGCACTGGCCCCCGAAAAGAGGACATCGTCCGCTGCGACGGGGGCCCCGTTGGCGCTGAACTGCACATCCTCTTCGGCATCATCCATACGCTTGCCGGAGAACAACGCGGCATCGGTTTTACGCCCCATCGGATTGGAGAATTTCTCGGCCAGACGCTGACGACGCGCGAGCGCGCTGCGTAAAATGCGCGCACGACGAGACTCCTGCGGCTTCGCTGCGTCGTCGTAGTCGTCTTCATCGTCTTCGTATTCGTCTTCATCCACCCAGGTATCGTCCCGACGGGTACGGTTGCTGGCAAATGTCAGAACAGACAGAATCGCACCGCCGAGTTTTTCGGCAATGCTAACCCACGACCAGCCGGTGAACAGCGTTAAACCCGCCGCCCAGATGCAGAGCAGCGCAATGGTTCCGCCGCTGCTGTGCAGCAACGGTTGCAGAGTGGTGCTCAGCAAACTGCCGATCACGCCGCCGGAGGCGAAATACCAGATATCATCGGCGTTAATCGCGGCCAGACCGCAGGAGGTCAGAATCAGCGCCAGTGCGCCAATCAGGCGTAGCGAAACGGCAAAGTAGTCGATGTACTCGTCGTTCTCCTGATGACGCCAGGCGAACCAGCAACCGCCGATAATAATCACCGGAATGGTATAAGCCATTACGCCAAAAATGAAAAATAGCGTATCGGCAAGCCAGGCTCCCGGGATTCCACCTATGTTATGGATAGGTTCGTGCCAGGCCGTTTGCGACCAGCTGGGATCCGAGGGATTAAAGCTGAGTAATGCCGCCATCAGCCAGATGGCAAACAGGGAGCAAAGGATGAGCAACGCCTCAAGGAGTCGGCGCCCGCTGCTTAACTTGGTCAGTTTGACTTCTTTGTCTTCGGTGTATTCCTGGCTCAAAAAAGGCTCTCCAGGTATCAGGCTGTTTCCTGCCTGCTGCTAAAACGGACAACAGTGCCGGGTCACCCCGGCACTGTTGCTGTATGGATTAACAGGAGTGTAATCAAACTACGTCGATTTTGCACCTGTTCCGTGTTAGCGTGTCTTAATTACCAGACGATTACTTTGCTTGACTTCTTCCATTACCACGTAGGTGCGGGTATCGTTCACGCCCGGCAGACGTAGCAGGGTCTCGCCCAGTAATTTGCGATACGCTGACATATCCGGCACGCGGGTTTTCAACAGATAGTCGAAATCACCGGATACCAGATGACACTCTTGAATTTCTTCAAGTTTTTGCACTGCAGAGTTAAATTGCTCAAACACATCCGGCGCGCCACGATTCAGAGTAATCTCAACAAATACCAGAAGTGATGCATCCAGATAGTGCGGGTTGAGCAGCGCCGTGTAGCCCTGAATAAAACCCTGTCTTTCCAGACGACGCACGCGCTCAAGGCAAGGCGTCGGGGAAAGTCCCACCCGTTTAGAAAGTTCGACGTTTGAAATACGCCCGTCTTTTTGCAGCTCATTCAAAATATTACGATCGATGCGGTCGAGATCTTTGCCAGGGCGCTTCTTGCTATCTACCATTATTATTGTCTCTCTGTATTCCTTCCCTACTCCTGTTCCGACTCAGAGCCTTCACTGCCCGAGTCCATCCTGTTCTTACCCGCATACGACATCGGGTAACCCCAGGGGTACGTGAGAAGCCCGTTGCCTGACGGCAGCCACCGACATCACGCATGGCGTCTGTCCACACCATGCGTAGATTTCGCTAACCCGGTAAAAATGGCATTTGCGTGCATGAAAATTCGCCGCACGCGAAACACTGCTTTTTGTCTTCCATGAATGTTTTCGCAAAAGCACAGGGGATTGTCAAAGCAAAACATCGATTTTTAGTACAAGATGCCAGATATTCATTATCCGCCCCCGGTGATTCTCATGTTTTCCTCTTATAATTGTCTTGCTGACAGTAGAATTAGTTATATTCTTCGCACGTAAAATCGCCAGTTAATTGGCGTCCTCTATTGCACGTATCGTTAACAAAATTGCTGTGCTCTTTTTTTACGACAACAAATTCCCTACAATCCAGCCCAATGTATGCCAATAAATTATGGGGATCTCATGGGCACGACCAAACACAGTAAACTGCTTATTCTTGGTTCTGGACCTGCGGGATATACCGCTGCAGTCTACGCCGCGCGCGCAAATCTGCAGCCGGTACTGATTACCGGCATGGAAAAAGGCGGTCAGCTGACCACCACCACGGAAGTGGAAAACTGGCCGGGCGATCCTAACGATCTGACCGGACCGCTGCTGATGGAGCGGATGCACGAACATGCGACGAAATTCGATACCGAGATTATTTTCGACCATATCAATAGCGTCGATCTACAAAACCGTCCTTTCCGTCTGGTCGGCGACAGCGGCGAATACACCTGCGACGCGCTGATTATCGCCACCGGCGCTTCCGCGCGCTATCTGGGGCTGCCGTCAGAAGATGCCTTCAAAGGACGCGGCGTTTCCGCCTGCGCGACCTGTGACGGGTTCTTCTATCGCAACCAGAAAGTGGCCGTCATCGGCGGCGGCAATACCGCGGTGGAAGAAGCCCTGTACCTCTCTAACATCGCCTCCGAAGTCCACCTGATTCACCGCCGTGACACTTTCCGCGCGGAAAAAATCCTGATCAATCGTCTGATGGATAAAGTGGCCAATGGCAATATCGTGCTGCATACCCATCGCACGCTGGAAGAAGTGACGGGCGATCAGATGGGCGTCAGCGGTCTGCGTCTGCGTGATACGCAGAATGCCGACAATATTGAGTCTCTGGAGGTCGCGGGCCTGTTTGTCGCGATTGGCCACAGCCCTAACACGGCTATTTTCGCAGGCCAGCTGGCGCTGGAAAACGGCTATATCAAAGTGCAGTCCGGGATCCACGGCAATGCCACCCAGACCAGCATTCCGGGCGTATTCGCCGCGGGCGATGTGATGGACCATATCTATCGCCAGGCCATCACCTCTGCCGGTACCGGCTGTATGGCGGCGCTGGATGCTGAACGCTATCTTGATGGTTTAGCTGACGCCTGCAAATAATCTTTACAAGTCAGTAACAAAGGTAAAGAAGGCGACGAAAAGTCGCCTTTATTTTTTCCTCGTTGTAACATTGCGTGGCCTAAAAACCTCATAACTACACCTGCTAAGTGCGCAATGAATAAAAGCCGTCAACAAGAGTTAACCCGCTGGTTAAAAGAGCAAAGCATTCTCTCCCGTCGCTGGTTGATGATTTCCCGCGCGCTGGGCGTCATTAGCGGCCTGCTGATCGTCGGTCAGGCCTGGGTACTGGCGCGAATCCTTCATCGCATGATTATGGAAAATATTCCGGCGACGGCGTTGCTATTGCCGTTTATCATCCTGGTGCTGATTTTTGTTCTTCGGGCCTGGGTGATATGGCTGCGCGAGCGGGTAGGTTTCTATGCCGGGCAACATATTCGCTATGAAATACGCCGCAAGGTGCTCGATCGCCTGCAGCAGGCCGGTCCGGCGTGGATTCAGGGGAAACCCGCCGGAAGCTGGGCGACGCTGGTGCTTGAGCAAATTGATGACATGCACGATTACTACGCGCGTTATCTCCCGCAGATGACTCTCGCCGCCTGCGTCCCTCTGCTGATTGTGATCACCATTTTCCCAATCAACTGGGCGGCGGCGCTGATTCTTCTCGGCACCGCCCCGCTGATCCCGCTGTTTATGGCGCTGGTCGGCATGGGCGCGGCGGAGGCGAATCGCCGCAACTTTCTGGCGCTGGCTCGCCTGAGCGGCCACTTTCTCGACCGCCTGCGCGGGATGGAAACGCTGCGCCTCTTTCACCGCGGCGAAGCGGAAACGGACAATATTCGCCATGCTTCCCAGGATTTCCGTCAGCGGACGATGGAAGTGTTACGCCTCGCCTTTCTCTCCTCCGGCGTGCTGGAGTTTTTCACCTCGCTCTCCATTGCTCTGGTCGCGGTTTACTTCGGTTTCTCCTATCTCGGAGAGCTTAACTTTGGCCACTACGGCATCGGCGTCACCCTGATGTCCGGCTTCCTGGCCCTGATCCTGGCGCCGGAGTTTTTCCAGCCGCTGCGCGATTTAGGCACCTTTTACCATGCCAAAGCGCAGGCTATCGGCGCCGCGGATAGTCTGAAAACGTTTATGGAAAAACCGCTGGCGCAGGAGACTCGTGGTGAGAAGACCCTCAGCGACAACGAACTGATTCGTCTCGAAGCGCGCGATGTGGTCGTCAAATCGCCGGAAGGTAAAGTCCTGGCGGGGCCGCTGAACTTTACGCTCCCTGCCGGTAAACGCGTCGTACTGGTCGGGCAGAGCGGTTCCGGTAAAAGTTCGCTGTTGAATACATTGACCGGTTTTCTCCCCTACGACGGTTCACTGACGGTCAACGGCGTTGAACTGCGCGAGCTTGACGCCGGCCGGTGGCATCGTCTGCTCAGTTGGGTCGGGCAGAACCCGCAGCTCCCCGCCGCCACGCTACGCGAGAACGTTGTGCTGGCCTGGCCGGAAGCCAGCGAAGCGCAGCTTCAGCTCGCGCTGGATAAGGCCTGGGTCAGCGAATTCATCTCCCAGTTGCCGCAGGGGATTAATACGCCGGTCGGCGATCAGGCCGCTGGTCTGTCCGTCGGGCAGGCGCAGCGCATCGCCGTGGCGCGGGCGCTGCTGGTACCGTGCCGGCTGTTATTGTTGGATGAGCCGGCCGCCAGCCTTGATGCGCATAGCGAACAGCGGGTCATGCAGGCGCTCTTTAACGCCTCTTCGCAGCAAACGACGCTGATGGTGACCCACCAGTTGGAAGGCATCGCCGACTGGGATGCCGTGTGGGTGATGCAGAATGGGCAGATTGTTGAACAAGGGACCTATAGCCAGTTGGCTATGGCCAACGGGCCTTTTGCCGCCCTGTTAGCCCACCGTCAGGAGGAGATTTAAATGCGCGCGCTATTACCTTATCTGGCGTTATACAAACGGCACATCTGGCTGCTGATCCTCGGCGTGGTGCTGGCTATCGTCACCCTGCTGGCCAGTATCGGCCTGCTGACGCTGTCAGGCTGGTTCTTATCCGCTTCTGCCGTCGTTGGCGTCGCCGGTATTTACAGTTTCAACTATATGCTGCCGGCAGCCGGCGTTCGCGGCGCAGCGATTATCCGTACCGCCGGCCGCTATTTCGAACGTCTGGTCAGCCACGACGCCACTTTCCGCGTGTTACAGCATCTGCGGGTGTTTACCTTCAGTAAACTACTCCCCCTCTCCCCTGCCGGGCTGGCGCGTTTTCGCCAGGGCGAACTCCTTAACCGGGTAGTCGCCGATGTCGATACCCTGGATCATCTCTATCTGCGGGTTATCTCGCCGCTGATTGGCGCGCTGGTTGTCATTGTGGTGGTCACCGCAGGCTTGAGCATGCTCGATGTTACGCTGGCGCTGACGTTGGGCGGTATTATGCTGGTGACCCTGCTGGTTCTGCCGCCGCTGTTTTATCGCGCCGGGAAACCCGCCGGTGAGAACATCACACAAATGCGCGGGCAGTACCGTCAACAGCTCACCGCCTGGCTGCAAGGACAGGCTGAACTGATGCTGTTCAGCGCCAGCGACCGCTACCGCAAACAGCTGGAGAAAACCGAGCAGCGCTGGCAGGATGCCCAGCGTCGTCAGGCAGAGCTGACGGCGCTGTCGCAGGCGTTGATGCTGCTGATTGGTGGCGTTGCCGTGGTTGCTATGCTGTGGCTCACCTCCGCTGGCGTGGGCGGCAACAGCCAGCCTGGCGCGCTGATCGCCCTTTTTGTCTTCTGCGCGCTGGCGGCATTTGAAGCGCTGGCGCCGGTCACCGGTGCCTTTCAGCATCTTGGACAGGTTATGGCTTCCGCCCGCCGAATCACGCAGATTACCGGGCAACAGCCAGAAGTCACTTTCACCGCCGGCGACGCGCAGGCTTTCGGACCGGTGTCATTGACCTTGAACCAGGTCACCTTCGGCTATCCGCAGCAGCCTTCCCCGGCGCTGGAAAATATCTCATTGCAGGTTGGCGCAGGGCAGCATATTGCCATTCTGGGCCGCACCGGTTGCGGTAAATCCACGTTGCTGCAGCTTCTGACCCGCGCCTGGGATCCGGCTCAAGGCGAGATTCTACTCAACGACCAGCCGTTAACCCGACTCAATGAAGCAACCTTGCGTCAGGCGATGAGCGTGGTTCCGCAACGTGTGCATCTGTTTAGCGCCACGCTGCGCGATAACCTGTCGCTGGCCGCCCCCGGTGCCAGCGATGTCCAGCTGATGAAAGTGCTGGAACGCGTCGGGCTGGAAAAATTACTGGAAGATAGCGGTCTCAATGCCTGGCTGGGCGAAGGCGGTCGCCAGCTTTCCGGCGGCGAACTGCGCCGACTGGCCATTGCCCGCGCGCTGCTGCACGATGCGCCGCTGATGTTGCTCGATGAGCCGACCGAAGGTCTTGATGCGACGACGGAGAGCCAGATCCTCGATTTACTGGCTGAAGCGATGCGCGAAAAAACCGTGCTGATGGTGACCCACCGCCTGCGTGGACTGGCGCGTTTTAATCGGATAATTGTCATGGACAACGGCAAGATTATTGAGCAAGGTAGTCACGCGGAGCTGCTGGCTGAACAGGGGCGTTACTACCAGTTTAAGCAGCGTCTGTAGTCCGGCTGATTTACGCCGTTTTGCGTATATACTCAATGAGTTTCTGGCGTGCTGAAAAGAGCGGTCCGCTGCGCTGGCTTTGCCGGCATGGCGACGGACCGTGCGCTTGAAAAACCGCGAATATATTGAACAATTGCCTGGTGCGTATTGAGGTTAAAATGCGTCTGGTTCAGCTCTCTCGTCAGTCCATTGCCTTCCCTTCCCCGGAGGGAGCGTTACGCGAACCCAATGGCCTGCTGGCGCTCGGCGGCGATCTCAGTCCGTCGCGTCTGCTTATGGCCTATCAGCACGGGATTTTCCCCTGGTTTTCTCCGGGCGATCCGATTTTATGGTGGTCCCCCGATCCGCGGGCGGTATTGTGGCCCGGGCAGTTCCATCTCAGCCGCAGCATGAAGCGTTTTCACCAGCGCTCGCCCTATCGCGTGACGCTAAACCACGCATTTGGTCAGGTGATTGAAGGTTGCGCCGACAATCGTGATGAAGGGACATGGATCACCCCCGGCATCGTCAAGGCCTATCACCAGTTGCATGAGCTTGGCCATGCGCACTCGATTGAAGTGTGGCAAGGCGAGACGCTGGTGGGAGGCATGTACGGCGTAGCGCAAGGCGCGTTGTTTTGCGGCGAGTCGATGTTCAGCCGCGCGGAAAATGCGTCGAAAACGGCCTTGCTGATATTCTGCCAGGCATTTATCCGCGACGGCGGGAAATTAATAGATTGCCAGGTCCTGAATAAACACACGGCTTCGCTGGGCGCCATCGAAATCCCCCGCCGCGATTATCTCGATGCGCTGTCGGTATTGCGCGCCCGTCGTCTGCCGGAAAGATTCTGGGTGCCCAGGGTGCTATTTACCGGCAATGTGTAAATGTTTTCAGCACATTTTTTATCGTGATGGTATAATTGCGCAGTAGAGTAGCTTCTGCCTGTTGCCCCGCCGCCGTTTGGGAATAATAAGAGTCAGATAACGCCCATCGTTCTGTCACTCCCCTTTACGTTTGCGCCTGTCATGCGGCTTATCCGTGTGAATTCCGGGCAATGCGCCAAACCTACTTCAATGAATAATTTTCGATGCGTCAGGTAGCACCGCAAAGCGCCTGGCTGCGTCAATAACTATGTAACCGAGCGAGCGAAGGCAGCCTGAAAGATAAAGCGCACAAACGTAAACCTTTACTTACGCGCTGAACTTCGGCATTATCTTGCCGGTTCAAAACTACGGTAGTGATACCCCAGAGGACTAGATGGCCAAAGAAGACAATATTGAAATGCAGGGCACCGTACTTGACACGTTGCCTAACACAATGTTCCGCGTAGAACTGGAAAACGGTCACGTGGTAACTGCGCATATTTCCGGTAAAATGCGTAAAAACTACATCCGCATTCTGACGGGCGACAAAGTGACTGTTGAGCTGACCCCGTACGACCTGAGCAAAGGCCGCATTGTCTTCCGTAGTCGCTGATAGTTTTCCGCCCTCGTGGCGTCAGATGCTGAAGGCCGGGATAATTCCCGGTCTTTTCATATCTGCAGCCGGTTAAAAACGGCGTAAAAAAACCGGCCCGCAGGCCGGTTTTTCCTCTCACAGAGCGGTCTTAGTGCGCCGTTTCTGGTTTGTGCTTCTGCGCGCTCTGGAAGTCATAGGTCAACGCGCCCTTCTCTTTATCCAGCGCAACGGTGACCTGCCCGCCGTCCACCAGGGAGCCGAACAGCAGTTCGTTAGCCAGCGGTTTTTTCAGGTTATCCTGAATTACGCGTGCCATCGGACGTGCGCCCATTGCCCGGTCGTAGCCTTTTTCTGCCAGCCAGTCACGCGCTTCCTGGCTGACTTCCAGCGAGACGCCTTTCTGATCCAGCTGAACCTGCAGCTCGACGATGAACTTATCCACTACCTGATGGATAACCGTGGTAGACAGATGATCGAACCAGATAATGTTGTCGAGGCGGTTGCGGAATTCCGGGGTAAAGATCTTCTTGATCTCATCCATCGCATCAGGGCTGTTGTCCTGCTGGATAAGACCAATTGATTTACGCTCGGTTTCACGCACGCCGGCGTTGGTCGTCATCACCAGCACCACGTTACGGAAGTCCGCCTTGCGACCGTTATTGTCGGTCAGCGTACCGTTGTCCATCACCTGCAGCAGCAGGTTAAAGACGTCCGGGTGCGCTTTTTCGATCTCATCAAGCAGCAGTACCGCATGCGGATGTTTAATCACCGCATCGGTCAGCAGCCCGCCCTGATCGAAACCAACGTATCCCGGAGGCGCGCCAATTAAGCGGCTGACGGTATGACGTTCCATATATTCGGACATATCAAAACGCAGCAGCTCAATGCCCAGCGCTTTCGCCAGCTGCACGGTGACCTCGGTTTTCCCGACTCCGGTCGGCCCGGCAAAAAGGAAGGAACCGACGGGCTTGTGTTCGTGACCGAGGCCCGCGCGCGCCATCTTGATCGCTTCGGTTAACGCTTCGATCGCTTTGCCCTGGCCAAAGACCAGCATTTTCAGGCGATCGCCGAGATTTTTCAGCGTATCGCGATCGCTCTGCGAGACGCTCTTCTCAGGAATACGGGCGATACGCGCCACCACGGACTCGATATCGGCGACATTGATGGTTTTCTTGCGTTTGCTGGCCGGCATTAACCGCGCCCGCGCCCCGGCTTCATCAATAACGTCAATGGCCTTATCCGGCAGATGGCGATCGTTAATGTATTTCACCGCCAGCTCCACCGCCGCACGCACCGCTTTCGCGGTATAACGCACATCGTGGTGCGCTTCGTACTTCGGCTTCAGGCCGTTGATGATCTGCACCGTCTCTTCGACGGAAGGTTCGGTAATGTCTATCTTCTGGAAGCGGCGAGCCAGCGCCCGGTCTTTCTCGAAGATGTTGCTGAATTCCTGATAGGTCGTGGAACCCATTACCCGAATCTTGCCGCTGGAGAGCAGCGGTTTAATCAGATTGGCGGCATCGACCTGGCCGCCTGACGCCGCGCCCGCACCGATAATGGTGTGGATTTCATCAATGAACAGAATGCTGTTGGTATCCTGCTCAAGCTGTTTCAGCAGCGCTTTGAAGCGTTTTTCAAAATCGCCGCGATATTTTGTGCCCGCCAGCAGGGAGCCAATATCCAGCGAGTAGATGGTGCAATCGGCCATGATTTCCGGCACGTCACCCTGAACGATTCGCCAGGCCAGACCTTCGGCAATCGCGGTTTTACCCACGCCGGACTCGCCCACCAGCAGCGGGTTATTTTTACGCCGACGGCACAGCACCTGAATCGCGCGCTCCAGCTCTTTTTCGCGGCCGATCAGCGGATCGATCCCGCCAACGCGAGCAAGCTGATTAAGATTGGTGGTGAAGTTTTCCATACGTTCCTCCCCGCCTGCTTGCTCTTCGTTGCTGGGCTGGCTTCCGCTGTTATCGGAAGACTGGCTCGGCTCGTCTTTGCGTGTACCGTGAGAGATGAAGTTGACGACGTCAAGACGGCTCACTTCATGTTTACGCAGCAGATAGGCCGCCTGTGATTCCTGCTCGCTGAAAATCGCGACCAGGACGTTAGCGCCGGTTACTTCGCTGCGGCCAGAGGATTGTACATGGAAGACGGCACGCTGCAGCACGCGCTGAAAACTCAGCGTAGGCTGGGTGTCACGCTCTTCTTCCGTGGCGGGCAGAACGGGTGTGGTCTGTTCGATGAAGGCTTCCAGTTCCTGACGCAGCGCCACCAGGTCCACGGAACACGCTTCAAGCGCCTCGCGGGCCGAGGGGTTGCTGAGCAGCGCCAGCAGCAAGTGCTCGACGGTCATGAACTCATGACGGTGCTCGCGCGCTCTGGCGAAAGCCATGTTTAAACTGAGTTCCAGTTCTTGATTGAGCATAGGCACCTCCCCCAATTTTCACGCCTGTCTTCAGGCTTTCTCTAGCGTACACAGCAATGGATGCTCGTTCTCCTTCGCGTATTCATTCACCATCGCGACTTTGGTCTCCGCCACTTCTGCGGTAAATACACCACAAATAGCTTTACCTTGATAGTGAACCGTCAGCATCAGTTGCGTTGCACGTTCTACATCATAAGAAAAGAATTTTTGTAACACGTCAATAACAAACTCCATTGGAGTGTAGTCATCATTGAGCAATATCACTTTATACATAGATGGTGGTTTAAGCTCATTACGAACTTCGTCTTCTACCAGCTGATCAAAGTCCAGCCAATCTCTCTTACTCATCGTCAGTATTCATCATCGGTTGCTGTTGCCAACAGGCGGCGGCCTGTCGATGACCAGAGGCTATGCACATCGCAAATCTACAATAGATCATAGATAACTATCATCTATTACTTCCATCCGCGATGTCTGTCACATTCCCCGGCAATAGCGTTAACTGCTTCAAATTTTGACGCATTTTTCGCCTCCTGCCATCGTCAATTGCTTGACGCATTTCCGTATTTCTCTAAATTGTACTGGCGAGAGTTGGCGAGCATTTGCACAACTCGTCACTCCACCACCGGTTCATTCCATCTTACCTATAAAGATTTACGAAGGATGTCGAAGTATGGAAATGGGTACTGTTAAGTGGTTCAACAATGCCAAAGGGTTCGGTTTTATTTGCCCTGAGGGCGGCGGCGAAGACATTTTCGCCCATTACTCCACCATCCAGATGGATGGTTACAGAACGCTAAAAGCCGGACAAGCCGTTCGGTTTGATGTTCACCAGGGGCCGAAAGGCAATCACGCCAGCGTGATTGTTCCTGTGGAAGCCGAAGCGGCTGCATAACTCTTTTGCTTCATTGTGTACATCCTGCCAGTAAAATGCCAGTCCTTCTGACTGGCATTTTTTTGTTTCTACTCGCGGGCCAGCGCATCCACCGGATCGAGACGCGCGGCGTTTCGCGCCGGCAGCCAACCGAACAGCACGCCGGTTAACGTCGAACACAAAAACGCCGTCAGCAGCGCCAGCGGAGAAAAGCCTATCTCCCAGCCGGGTAAAAACAGCTGCAGAACCACCGCAATCATCAGCGATAACGTCACGCCCAGCGCGCCGCCGACCAGACAGACTAAAACAGCCTCTATCAGAAACTGCTGCAGCACGTCGCTGGCCCGCGCCCCGACTGCCATCCGAATCCCGATTTCACGCGTTCGTTCGGTCACCGACACCAGCATGATATTCATGACGCCGATTCCGCCCACCACCAGCGCAATCACCGCCACTAACGTCAGAAACAGCTGTAGTGTATGTGTGGTCCGTTCCGCCGTTTTCAAGATGCTGTCCATATTCCAGGTAAAAACATCTTTTTTGCCATGGCGCAGCTCAAGCAAACGCAGCAACTGCTGTTCGGCGGCGGCGCTGTCATACCCTTCCCGGACGCGAACGGTAATCGAATTGAGCCACGATTGCCCCATCACTCTTCCGGCCATGGTGGTGTAGGGCAGCCAGACGCGCAGGATTTTACTGCTGCCGAACATCGACTGCTTCTCATCGGCGACGCCGATGATGGTCGCCGGCATATTGCCGATGAGGATAATCTCCCCGACAACCCGCGTTTTATGCGCAAACAGCTGGCGACGCGTGTTGCTATCCAGCACCACCACCTGCGCCCGGCTGTTGAGCTGCAGTTCATTAAACGTATTACCTTCGCTAAAGGTCATGCCGTAGACATTAAAATACTGCGGCCCGACCCCTTCCACGCTGGCGGCAACATCGATGTTATCCGCACGCAGACGCAGGCTTTTTGACACCGCGGGCGTCGCCGAACGCACCCAAGGCTGCTTCTGAATGGCCAGCAGATCGTCATATTTCAGCGCCTGCTGATAGCGGGGGTCGTCATCGCCAAAATCTTTACCGGGATAAACATCGATGGTGTTGGTGCCAATCGCGCGAATATCCGCCAGCACCAGCTGTTTCGCCGCATCGCCGACCACCACGATCGACACCACCGAGGCGATGCCGATGATGATGCCGAGCATGGTCAACAGCGTGCGCATTTTATTGGCCGCCATCGCCCGCCACGCCATGACCAGCGCTTCACGAAAACCGCTGGTAAACTGGCGCCATGCGGAAGGCTCTTCCCCGGCCAACGGGCGGACGACCCCGCCGCCAGTCGGACTTTTCGCCGGCGGGTTACGCACAATTTCCCCATCATGGATCTCAATGATCCGCTCGGCCTGTGCCGCCACCTGCGGATCATGAGTGACGATAATCACCGTGTGCCCCTGCGCTTTCAACTGGTACAGGATAGCCATCACCTCTTCACCCGAACGGCTGTCCAGCGCCCCGGTCGGCTCATCGGCCAGAATCACCTCTCCGCCATTCATCAGCGCGCGGGCGATACTGACCCGCTGCTGCTGGCCGCCGGAGAGCTGCGAAGGTTGATATTCCGCCCTCTCTCCCAGACCAAGCCGCACCAGCAAATCATGCGCCCGGGCCAGGCGTTCTCGTCGCTCGCGCCCGGCATACACCGCCGGGACTTCGACGTTCTGCGCTGCCGTCAGGTGCGAGAGCAGATGGTAACGCTGGAAAATAAAGCCAAAATGTTCTCGCCGCAGGCGGGCCAGCGCATCACCGCTGAGTAAGGAGACATCGGTTCCGGCGACGCGGTAGCTGCCGCTGGTCGGTTTATCGAGACAGCCGAGAATGTTCATCAGCGTCGATTTTCCTGAACCCGATGCCCCGACAATCGCCACCATTTCACCGGCGGCAATGCTCAGCGTGACGCCCTTGAGCACCTCAACACTGCCGTCGCCGGAGAGGTAGCTGCGGCGGATATCACGCAGTTCCAGCAACGCCGTCATTTTGCCGTCCCGGTACGACTTTCGCCGACGATCACCTCATCGCCTTCATCCAGCCCTTTCACCACCGCCACATCGGTATCGTTGCGCGCGCCGATAGTCACTTCACGCTCTTTCACCTCGCCATTACGCAGCAGACGGACGTGGTAACGGTTATCGCCGATAGCATCGCCCAGCGCGCTGAGCGGGATGGTGATGACATTTTTGACTTCCGCCATCTGGATATGCACCTGGGCCGTCATTTCCAGACGCAGGATCCCCTGCGGATTCGGCACTTCAAAGCGGGCGTAATAAAAAATGGCGTCGTTGACTTTTTCCGGGGTGGGTAAAATATCCTTCAGCTTCCCCTCGTAGCGGGTCAGCGGGTCGCCGAGCACGGTAAACCAGGCTTTTTGCCCGGCACGAAGGTGAATCACGTCCGCCTCAGATACCTGAGCTTTGACCAGCATGGTACTGAGATCGGCGAGGGTCAGAATGTTGGGCGCCTGCTGGGCGGCTATCACCGTTTGCCCCTGCAACGTGGTGATTTGCGTCACTTCACCGGACATCGGCGCCACAATCCGCGTGTAGTCGAGGTTGGTTTTGGCGGTATCCAGCGTCGCCTGGTTACGCTTTATCTGCGCGTCAATGGTACCGATCTGCGCCTCTTTCACCGCCAAATCGGTCGCCGCCGTATCCAGATCCTGGCGGGAAACCAGCTGGCGCCGGGCCAGTTGCTGCTGGCGGGCGAGGGTGGCCGCGGCAAGCTGGCGTTCGGCACGCGCCTGATTCAACCGGGCGCGCAGTTCCATCAGCGTCGCGTCGACTTCTTTAATCTGGTTTTGCGCCTGCTCGGGGTCAATCACCCCCAGCAGCTGATCTTTCTGGACCTTGTCGCCGATATTGACGCGCAGCGTTTTTAACTGTCCACTCACCTGCGCCCCGACATCGACTTTGCGCAGGGCGTCCAGTTTGCCAGTGGCCAGCACGCTCTGCTGTAAATCGCCTTTGCGCACCACTAATGTCTGATACTGCGGCAGCGGAGCATCCAGTATCCGCCATCCCCAGAAGGCCAGCGCCAGAACCACGACGACCAGCAGCCACCAGACTTTCCTGCGTTTTCCATTGAGCTTCATAAAAGTTCCTGATGTTTTAACCCGCAGAGCCAGGTAGTGATTCTATCCGCAGAGGGTAAAAACATAACGCTAAATTTAAATCATTCTTATTGTCGCCACGTTTAATCTGCGCGGCCGCGCGCCAGCCACAGCACGCGGGAGAACATTTTCTTCAACAGCGTCGGCACCGACTCCACGCCGCGGCGACCGGCCTCCATCGCCACCTCAATGGCCAGATCCGGTTTTGACGAGCGGTGAATCGCCTTGGTAATCACCCGTCGCATATTCATCGGCACATTTGCCGGTAACTGCGCCACCCGATGATAAACATCGTTAAAACCCTGGCGATACATAAAGTGTTCCATGTCCAGCGCCGGAAGCGTGGTCAGGTGATCGCGTTCAAGATCGCGGTCATCGTTGAGCAGGCTACGAACCGTCGCTGCATACTTTTTCCCCGCCTCATCGCCGTCGACCAGCACGTGCCATTGGATCCCCATCCGACGGGCAAATTTGATCAGCGGCTTCAGGCCCGACTGAGCAAACTCAATAACCTTAATCCCTTCAGCATCAAAATGGTGTCCACACTGCCGGGCCAGTTCGTTAATCACCCAGGTCTCGGTCTCCCCTTCAACCAGCAGCCAGCAGCGGGCAAACAGTGAGGATGAGCGGTTAAAGCGGATGTGAAAAGCGATGCGCCGGCTGTCTTCCGCATTCATTCCTCCCGGCCCAAGCCGCCAGGCCGACACGCGCGAGGATTCGCGTACCAGTCGGCAGACGTGCTCCACCGGCGTCAACGACAGGAGTTCGCTGGAGTTGGTGGTGGTGATGCGCTGCAGAGGCAGCAAATTCAGTAAATGCCAGGCAACCGACAGCATAATCGGATGCAGACGTGTTTCCGGGTCTTCAATCAGCAGCAGAGGCCGTGCGTCGCGGTCGAGCCGCACCGTCCCTTTTGCCTGAAGCAGGGTTGAAAACAGACCAAGCAGGATAACCCGATGGCTGCGGCCGCCGGGTTTATCAATCATCCGGTTGATAATATCCAGGTAACGCCAGCTGCGCTGTTCATCGTGCGAATGACGACGCATCAGGCGGTGACGGGATTGCGCGCTACTCTGCTCGGCAAAATAGTGTTCCAGCAGTTGCACCATAGCCGACAGCCCCTGGCGTATCTGACTATCGGTTAAATTTTGCGGGTGATTCACCAGCTCGCGGGAGAGAAAATCCAGCTGGCGAGCGGTTATCTCAATCTGCGGCGAGTGCGGGACGGAATCATTATGAATTCGCCGCATAAAACGCGCATCGCGCAGGCGCAGAACCGGCATCAGGCGCACCAGGTGGCACACCATCTCGTCAATATCGTCCAGCGCCAGCGCCTCGCCTTTGCTGTTGATAAAGCTACGCAGCGTCATGACGCTGTTATCATCGGCCAGCTCGCCCTCCAGGCGATAAAAAATGCGCTGATAGCCATCCTCGCAGGGCACCCAGCAGTTGCTCAGCGGACGAAAACGACGTACCCGATGATGACCGGGTTCATTCTCGCGGAAGGTCAAAATGATATGCAGATGATGTTCACGTCCCTGGACATCGCCCGGCGGAAACCAGAAATCATCGCGGACGAAGTGATAGAGTTCGAACTCCGGCGAAAGCAGTAACGTCAGCGCATCCAGCAGGCTGGATTTACCCCATGCATTCTCGCCGATCAGAACGTTATTTTGCTCCAGCATCAACGATAAACGATTGATGCCGCGAAAACCGACGATTTCTACCCGCTCAAGATGCATATCTCCTCCGCTCAGTAACCACTTTCTCCTTCAATAATCAGCAGTATAGCGATACATGCGTCAACATGACACTACCGGCCCACACGCGGCTCCGGGACGATGAATGATAATAATCAATTATAATTATTAATCATGTCATTTATTTAGAAAATAACTTATACGCAAACGTGGTTATCTTTATTATTTTTGCTCTACACTTTTCTACAATTGGTAATGGTGTAAGGATTAAGACACATTGCCCCAAATCAAATTATATCGAGTTATTTCGCTAGCCGCAGGATGACGAACACCCATAAAATAGCGTCGTTTTATTTTTATCATCATCCTTTACGTTGATAAATAAAGAACGGCATCAAAAAGTATGCCCGTATACATTATTCTTTTGAGGTGGTTATGTTCAGAAAATTAGCAGCGGAATGTTTTGGTACATTCTGGCTTGTGTTTGGTGGCTGTGGTAGCGCAGTGCTCGCCGCTGCCTTCCCGGAGCTGGGAATTGGGTTTGCCGGGGTGGCTTTAGCCTTCGGTTTAACCGTATTAACCATGGCATTTGCCGTCGGTCATATTTCCGGCGGACACTTCAACCCGGCGGTCACTTTAGGCCTGTGGGCCGGCGGTCGTTTCCCGGCGAAGGACGTGGTTGGCTATATTATCGCTCAGGTTGTGGGCGGTATTATTGCTGCCGCCGTTCTGTATGTGGTTGCCAGCGGTAAAGCCGGTTTTGATGCCGCGGCCAGCGGCTTTGCTTCCAACGGCTTCGGGGAACACTCGCCGGGCGGCTACTCCATGCTGTCCGCCATGGTGATTGAAATTGTCCTGACCTGCGGCTTCCTGCTAGTGATTCATGGCGCAACGGATAAAAATGCGCCGGCCGGCTTTGCCCCGATTGCGATTGGCCTGGCGCTGACCTTAATCCACCTGATCAGCATTCCGGTTACCAATACCTCTGTTAACCCGGCGCGAAGCACCGCGGTGGCGATTTTCCAGGGCGGCTGGGCGCTGCAGCAGCTGTGGTTATTCTGGGTGATGCCGATTATCGGCGGTATCCTTGGCGGCGTGTTGTATCGCACGCTGCTGGAAAAACGCGATTAACCATTTATCGGGTTATCTGCTTTCACGCAAGGCCCGGCATTACCGCAATGCCGGGCCTTTCTTTTCAGGCACAGCTTTACTCGGTTCTCTGATTTGGGTAGTGTCAGTGGCGCTCAACTCATTCTGCAAGGACCAGATCGTTCATGTTTTCGGGATTATTAATCATTCTGCTGCCATTGATTGTCGGCTACCTTATTCCTCTGCGTCACCCTTCGGCACTAAAACTTATTGCGCGACTGTTGAGCTGGATTGTCTACGTCATCCTCTTTTTCATGGGGATTAGTCTCGCCTTCCTCGACAATTTATCCAGCAACCTGCTGTCCATTCTTCATTATGCGGCGGTCAGCGTGGTTGTTATTCTGCTGTGTAATATTGCCGCATTAATGTGGCTGGAGCAGAAAATGCCGTGGCGCCACCAGCACCGGCAGGAGAAATTACCTTCCCGCATCGCAATGGCGATGGAATCCCTGCAGCTGTGCGGCGTGGTGCTTATTGGTTTTCTGATTGGTCTGAGCGGTTTGTCATTTTTACAGCATGCCACCGAGGCGAGCGAATATACGCTGATCTTCCTGCTGTTCCTGATTGGTATTCAGCTGCGTAATAACGGAATGACCTTACGTCAAATTGTGCTTAATCGCCGCGGCATGATTGTGGCGGTGGTTGTCACCGTGAGTTCATTAGCCGGCGGCGTGATTAACGCCTTTATTCTCGACCTGCCGCTGAAGACCGGTCTGGCAATGGCCTCCGGCTTAGGCTGGTATTCGCTCTCCGGGATCCTGATGACCGAATCCTTTGGCCCGGTCATCGGCAGCGCCGCATTCTTCAACGATCTTTCCCGCGAGCTGTTGGCCATCATGCTGATCCCCGGCCTGGTTCGCCGCAGCCGCTCCACGGCATTAGGGCTGTGCGGCGCCACCTCAATGGACTTTACCCTGCCGGTTTTACAGCGTTCCGGCGGCGTCGAGATTGTCCCTGCCGCCATCGTTCACGGTTTTGTGCTGAGCCTGCTGGTGCCAGTGCTGATCGCCCTCTTCACCGCCTGAAGCGCCTTCGCTCTGCCCCCGGCGACGGTATTCGCCGCCGTCGGGGGAAAAGATCGCTCCTCGTGGCGGTAACCTGTCGCTACCAAATTTGCGCTAAATCAATCTCCCTTTAAATTGTATCAGAAATACCTTTTCTCCCTTCTTTTGCAGGCATAACCTTAAACATGTATATCAAATATAACTTTAAAGGTGTGACCATGTTTTGTGTGCAATGTGAACAAACCATCCGTACCCCGGCAGGCAACGGCTGCTCTTACGCGCAGGGTATGTGCGGTAAAACGGCAGAAACCTCCGATCTCCAGGATCTGCTGATTGCTTCCCTACAAGGTCTGTCTGCCTGGGCGGTAAAAGCCCGTGAATATGGCATCATCGATCATGAGGTTGATAATTTTGCCCCGCGCGCATTTTTCTCTACGCTGACCAACGTTAACTTCGACTCCCCGCGGATTGTCGGCTACGCGCGTGAGGCTATTGCCATGCGCGAGGCGCTGAAAGCACGGTGCCTGAGCGTGGATGCGACCGCCAGCGTCGATAACCCGATGGCCGATCTGCAACTGGTGAGCGATGATCTCGGCGACCTGCAGCGTCAGGCGGCCGAATTTACCCCGAATAAAGATAAAGCGGCCATTGGCGAGAACATCCTCGGCCTGCGTCTGCTGTGTCTGTACGGTCTGAAAGGCGCAGCGGCCTATATGGAGCACGCGCACGTTCTCGGTCAGTACGACAATGACATCTATGCGCAGTACCACAAAATCATGGCCTGGCTGGGTACCTGGCCCGCCGATTTGAACGCTCTGCTGGAGTGTTCAATGGAAATTGGCCAGATGAACTTCAACGTGATGAGCATTCTGGATGCCGGTGAAACGTCTAAATATGGTCACCCGACGCCGACTCAGGTCAACGTCAAAGCGAGCGAAGGCAAGTGCATCCTGATCTCCGGCCACGACCTGAAAGATCTGTACAACCTGCTGGAGCAGACCGAAGGCACCGGCGTTAACGTCTATACCCACGGTGAAATGCTGCCGGCGCACGGCTATCCGGAGCTGCGTAAATTCAAACACCTGATCGGTAACTACGGCAGCGGCTGGCAAAATCAGCAGGTAGAATTTGCCCGCTTCCCGGGGCCTGTGGTGATGACCTCAAACTGCATTATCGACCCGACCGTTGGCGCCTATGATGACCGTATCTGGACCCGCAGCATTGTCGGCTGGCCGGGCGTCAGTCACCTCGAAGGGGATGATTTTGCTCCGGTTATCGCTCAGGCACAGCAGATGGCGGGCTTCCCGTACAGCGAAATTCCGCATCTGATCACCGTCGGCTTCGGTCGCCAGACGCTACTGGGCGCCGCGGATACCCTCATCGACCTGGTGAGCCGTGAAAAACTGCGCCATATCTTCCTGGTTGGCGGCTGCGACGGCGCGCGCGGCGAACGTAATTACTTCACCGATTTCGCCACCAGCGTGCCGGATGACTGCCTGATCCTGACCCTGGCCTGCGGTAAATACCGCTTTAACAAACTGGAGTTCGGTGATATCGAAGGTTTGCCGCGTCTGGTGGATGCCGGTCAGTGTAACGACGCCTACTCGGCGATTATTCTGGCGGTGACGCTGGCAGAGAAACTGGGCTGCGGCGTCAACGATCTGCCGCTCTCGCTGGTACTCTCCTGGTTTGAGCAAAAAGCGATCGTTATTCTGCTGACCCTGCTTTCGCTGGGAGTGAAGAACATCGTGACCGGCCCAACCGCTCCGGGCTTCTTCACGCCGGACCTGCTGGCTATTCTCAATGAGAAGTTCGGCTTGCGTTCAGTGACGACCGTAGAACAAGACATGCAGCAGCTGTTGAGCGCGTAAGGAGTAAGAGAATGACCATGCCAACCCATCAGTGCCCGTGGCGGATGCAGGTTCATCACATCCATCAGGAGACGCCGGATGTCTGGACAATTTCGCTGCTGTGTCACGACTATTATCCGTACCGCGCCGGGCAATATGCGCTGGTGAGCGTACGACATTCGGCGGAAACGCTGCGCGCCTATACCCTCTCCTCAACCCCGGGGGTCAGCGAATACATTACGCTGACCGTTCGCCGGATTGACGAGGGCGCGGGCTCACAGTGGCTGACCCGTGACCTCAAACGCGGAGATTATCTCTGGCTGTCCGACGCGATGGGTGAGTTCACCTGTGAAGATAAAGCCGATGATAAGTTCCTGATGCTGGCCGCCGGCTGCGGCGTCACGCCGATTATGTCGATGCGCCGCTGGTTGGCCAAATATCGTCCGCAGGCCGATGTGCAGGTGATTTACAATATTCGCTCGCCTCAGGAGGTGATTTTCGCCGATGAGTGGCGGCAGTATCCGGTGACGCTGGTCGCGGAAAACAACGCCGCCCACGGTTTTGTCGCCGGGCGTCTGACCACCGAGTTACTGAATAGCGTGCCGGATCTCGCGGCCCGGACGGTCATGACCTGCGGACCAGCGCCTTATATGGACTGGGTCGAACAGGAAGTCGCCGCGCTTGGCGTGACCCGCTTCTTTAAAGAGAAGTTCTTTACGCCGGTGGCACAAGCGGCCAGCGACGGACTGAAGTTCACCAAACTGCAGCCGGCGAAAGCGTTTTATGCGCCGGTCGGCACCACGCTGCTGGAGGCGCTGGAAAGCAACCAGGTGCCGGTGACCGTCGCCTGCCGCGCAGGCGTATGCGGCTGCTGCAAAACCAAAGTGGTTTCCGGCGATTACACGGTCAGCAGCACCATGACGCTGAGCGAGGCAGAAATCGCTGACGGCTACGTGCTGGCCTGCTCCTGCCATCCACAGGGCGATCTGGTTCTCGCCTGATCGTAGACGTGTCCGACCGGCGAGAATCGTTGTCATTTGTCGGTCGGATAAACTCCGTGCCAACCGATAAAAATGCCCGGTGACGCTGACGCTTACCGGGCCTACGGGAGTCGCTGTAGGCCGGATAAGCGCAGCGCCATCCGATGACGCTTACCGGGCCTGTGGGCGTCGATGTAGGCCGGATAAGCGCAGCGTCATCCGGCAATACCTCACCGCCAGACCGAATTTCCCGCCACCGAGAAACGCCCCGCCCCAAGACAGGCAATCGCCAGCGCGCCAGTAAAGAAATAGACCAGGCTTTCGAGCGCCCATGCACCAACCGCATCCAACGCAAAAGTTTCACCGGTGCCAACCATCAGCCATGCGACGATCATCGTAAACGCCAGCACCAGCGCTGCTGGTCGGGTGAGGATACCAAGAATAATCAGACACGGCGCAACCACTTCACCAATCAGGACGCCGTAGGCGATAAATCCCGGCAACCCTTTCGCCACCAGCATGCCGCTGATGCCATCTACCCCCTCAAACAGTTTGTGTAATCCATGAAACAACATCAGCCCGCCCACGGTAAGTCGTAACAAGAGTTTGCCGACATCGTCTTTCGCTAGCATTTTATTAACATTGATTAACAGTGACTTTATCATTTGAAATGATTCCTGTTTGCACCTGAGACCCGATCAGATTATGCCTAATCATTGCGCATGAAGAATTGATTTTTATCAGGGTGATTCACCGGCATGCCCATCAGTTTCATCTAAGCTTGTAGGCGTTATCACAAAAAGGAGCTGGAGAACCATGAAACAAACCGTGGCGGCATATATAGCAAAAACACTTGAACAGGCCGGCGTAAAACGCATATGGGGCGTCACCGGCGACTCCCTCAACGGACTGAGCGATAGCCTGAACCGGATGGGCACCATTGCCTGGATGCCCACCCGACATGAAGAAGTCGCCGCCTTTGCGGCTGGCGCCGAAGCGCAGTTAACCGGAGAGCTGGCAGTATGCGCAGGTTCATGCGGCCCGGGTAACCTCCATCTCATTAACGGCCTTTTCGACTGCCATCGCAATCATGTTCCCGTGGTCGCCATCGCCGCCCATATTCCCTCCAGTGAAATCGGCAGCGGCTATTTCCAGGAAACCCATCCGCAGGAGCTGTTTCGTGAATGCAGCCACTATTGCGAGCTGGTCTCCACGCCAGAGCAAATCCCACAGGTGCTGGCCATCGCGATGCGTAAAGCGGTGATTAACCGTGGCGTATCGGTGGTGGTGCTGCCCGGCGACGTGGCGCTGAAAGCCGCCCCGGAGAGCGCCAGCACCCACTGGTACGCCGCGCCGCTGCCGACGGTCACGCCGCCGGAGGAAGAGATCAAAAAGCTGGCGCAGGTGCTGCGCTATGCCAGTAATATCGCCCTGCTGTGCGGCAGCGGCTGCGCTGGCGCGCACGCAGAGCTGGTCGAGTTTGCCGCGAAATTAAAAGCCCCTGTCGTCCATGCCCTGCGTGGTAAAGAGCACGTTGAGTATGACAACCCCTATGATGTCGGGATGACCGGACTGATTGGCTTCTCCTCGGGTTTCCATACCATGATGAATGCCGATACCCTGGTGCTGCTGGGCACCCAGTTCCCCTACCGGGCCTTCTACCCCACCGACGCCAAAATTATCCAGATTGATATCAACCCCGGCAGCATCGGCGCCCATAGCAAAGTCGATATGGCGCTGGTTGGCGATATTAAGTCCACGCTCGGCGCGCTGCTGCCGCATCTGGAAGAGAAAACCGACCGCACGTTTCTGGATAAAGCCCTTGAGCACTATAGTGAAGCGCGTAAAGGGCTCGATGATCTGGCAAAGCCGAGCGACAAAGCGATTCATCCGCAGTATCTGGCGCAGCAGATCGGTCATTTTGCCGCCGACGACGCAATTTTCACCTGCGACGTCGGGACACCGACCGTCTGGGCCGCGCGCTATCTGAAAATGAACGGCAGACGCCGCCTGATCGGGTCGTTTAACCACGGTTCGATGGCTAACGCCATGCCGCAGGCGATTGGCGCCAAGGCGGCAGCGCCGGATCGCCAGGTGGTGGCGCTGTGCGGCGACGGTGGTTTTAGCATGTTGATGGGCGACTTTCTCTCGCTGGCGCAGATGAAGCTGCCGGTGAAAATTATCATCTTTAATAATAGCGTCCTCGGCTTCGTGGCAATGGAAATGAAAGCCGGAGGCTATCTGACCGACGGTACCGAACTGCACGACACCAATTTCGCCCGCATTGCTGAAGCCTGCGGGATAACAGGGATCCGCGTCGAAAAAGCCAGCGAGGTCGATAGCGCGTTACAGACCGCGTTTAGTACCGATGGCCCGGTGCTGGTGGATGTTGTCGTCGCCAAAGAGGAGCTGGCCATTCCGCCGCAGATCAAACTGGAGCAGGCCAAAGGATTTAGTCTGTACATGCTGCGTGCCATTATCAGCGGACGCGGCGATGAGGTCATCGAACTGGCGAAAACCAACTGGCTCAGGTAAAACATTCTTTTCGTTAATCTCTGAAATCATGCCTGATGCCGCGATGCGGCGCGCCCGAGCATCCCCGACGACAGCACCGCGCCTGTCATCGGGGACACAAAAGGCGCGCGACAGCAGCCGCCTGCGGGATGATCGACCCAGAAGGAAATGCCGTGATAGATTTACGCAGTGATACCGTAACCCGGCCAGGCCCCGCCATGCTGGAGGCGATGATGGCCGCGCCGGTCGGAGACGACGTGTATGGCGACGACCCGACGGTAAATGAACTTCAGCGCTACGCCGCACAGCTGGCCGCTAAAGAAGCCGCGCTGTTCCTGCCCACCGGCACCCAGGCTAATCTGGTCGGTCTGCTAAGCCACTGCCAGCGCGGCGAAGAGTATATCGTCGGCCAGGGCGCGCATAACTATCTGTATGAAGCGGGCGGAGCGGCAGTGCTGGGTAGCATTCAGCCACAGCCGATCGATGCCGCCGCAGACGGCACTCTGCCGCTGGATAAGGTCGCCGCGAAGATTAAACCTGACGATATCCACTTTGCCCCGACACGCCTGCTGAGCCTCGAAAACACCCACAACGGTAAGGTTCTGCCGCGCGCATACCTCCAGGAGGCATGGGAGTTTACCCGTAAGCATAATCTGGCATTGCACGTTGATGGCGCGCGTATCTTCAATGCGGTGGTTGATTACGGCTGCGAACTGCGCGACATCGCGCAGTACTGTGATTCATTCACTATCTGTCTCTCCAAAGGGCTGGGTACGCCGGTCGGCTCGCTGCTGGTCGGTAGCCACGAGTACATTCGCCGCGCCACCCGCTGGCGGAAAATGGTCGGCGGCGGCATGCGCCAGGCCGGGATTCTGGCGGCGGCGGGCCTCTACGCCCTGCAAAACAACGTCCAACGGCTACAAGAGGATCACGATAATGCGACGTGGATGGCCGGGCAACTCAGCGCCATTGGCGCCGACGTGACCCGGCATGATACCAACATGCTGTTTGTCCGCGTGGGGGAAGAGCACGCCACAGCGCTGGGGGCATTTATGCAGCAGCGCGGCGTGCTGATCAATGCTTCGCCGATCGTGCGCCTGGTGACGCATCTGGATGTCAGCCGCCAGCAGCTTGCGGACGTCGTCGGCCACTGGCAGGCATTTTTGCAACGCTAAGGAGCCCGGCGTGTCGCAACACATTCTGGTGCTCGGCGCCAGCGGCTATATCGGCCAGCATCTGGTGCAGGCATTAAGCGAGCAGGGTTACCCGGTGCTGGCGGCGGCGCGCCATGTCGACAGACTGCAAAAGCTCAATCTCCCGGGCGTAAGCTGCCAGCCGCTCGATCTTAACCAACCGCAGGGGCTGTCCGCCCTGCTGGCGCAGGCGGATACCGTGTATTATCTGGTGCACGGAATGGGCGAAGGCGGCGACTTTATTGCCCACGAGCGCCGGGTCGCGGTCAACGTTCGTGATGCCCTGCGCGTCACGCCAGTCCGGCAGCTGATTTTTCTCAGTTCCCTGCAGGCGCCGGAAGCGGAACAATCGGATCATCTGCGCGCCAGGCAAATCACCGCCGACATTCTGCGGGAAGCCGCCGTCCCGGTCACCGAACTGCGGGCGGGAATTATCATCGGCGCCGGTTCCGCCGCTTTCGAAGTGATGCGCGATATGGTCTACAATCTGCCGGTTCTGACGCCGCCGCGCTGGGTTCGCTCGCGAACGACGCCTGTCGCGCTGGAGAACCTGCTCTATTATCTGGTGCAACTGCTGCATCATCCGGCCAGCGCTCATCGGATACTGGAAGCCGCCGGACCAGAAGTATTAAGTTACCAGCAGCAGTTCACTCGCTTTATGGCGGTGAGCGGCAAGCAGCGCCTGTTAATCCCGATTCCGTTTCCCACCCGCTGGATTTCGGTGTGGTTTCTCAACGTGATCACGTCGGTGCCTCCCACCATCGCCCGGGCATTGATTCAGGGGCTAAAGCACGATCTGATCGCCGACGATCGCGCCCTGCGCGCGCTGATCCCCCAGCCGCTTATCTCCTTTAATGAGGCGGTGCGCCGCACGTTAAAAGACGAAGAGCAGCTGGCGAACTCCAGCGACTGGGGCTATGACGCCCAGGCGTTTGCCCGCTGGCGGCCGGAGTATGGCTACTACCCTAAACAGGCCGGTTGTACGATCAGCACCCGCGCCAGCGCGGCGGCGCTGTGGCAGGTGGTTAATCAAATCGGCGGCAAAGAGGGTTACTTCTTTGGCAACATTTTGTGGCAAATCCGCGGGATGATGGACCTGCTGGTCGGCCACCGGCTGGCGAAAGGCCGTCCCGATCGCGCCAACCTGCAGACCGGGGATACGGTGGACAGCTGGAAGGTCATTATCGTCGAACCGGAAAAGCAGCTAACCTTACTATTCGGCATGAAAGCGCCGGGTCTGGGACGACTGAGTTTTACGCTCAGAGATAAAGGCGATCGCCGCGAGCTGGATGTCCGCGCCTGGTGGCATCCTCACGGCATGCCCGGGCTGTTCTACTGGCTGCTGATGATCCCGGCGCATCTGTTTATCTTTCGCGGCATGGCGCGACGCATTGCCCGGCTGGCCGAACAAATCACAGGCAAATAGGCAGTATGTGTGGCATTCTTTCATCATTCTCATTGCATCATGAGGAGAATCACGGAAAAATGCGCACGAAATTCTTTTCTGGGACAGTAGGTTGATATGAAGGTACTGGTTACCGGCGCGACCAGCGGATTAGGCCGCAACGCGGTGGAATATCTGCGTCATCAAGGCATCAGCGTCAGAGCCACCGGGCGTAATGAAGCGATGGGCAAGCTTCTGAGCAAAATGGGCGCCGAGTTTGTGCCTGCCGATTTAACCGAACTGGTTTCTTCGCAGGCTAAAGTGATGCTCGCCGGTATCGATACCCTGTGGCACTGTTCAAGCTTTACCTCTCCCTGGGGTACGCAGCAGGCTTTTGATCTCGCTAACGTGCGGGCCACCCGCCGTCTCGGAGAGTGGGCCGTTGCCTGGGGGGTGCGTAATTTCGTTCATATCTCCTCCCCGTCGCTCTATTTTGATTATCACCATCATCGCGATGTGCAGGAAGATTTCCGCCCGCAGCGTTTCGCCAATGAATTTGCCCGCAGCAAGGCGGCCAGTGAAGAGGTCATTCATCTGCTGGCTCAGGCGAACCCCAATACCCGCTTTACCATTCTGCGTCCGCAGAGCCTGTTCGGCCCCCATGATAAAGTGTTTATTCCTCGCCTGGCGCAAATGATGCAGCACTATGGTAGCGTCCTGCTGCCACGCGGCGGCAGCGCGCTGGTTGATATGACCTATTATGAAAATGCGGTGCATGCGATGTGGCTCGCCAGCCAGCCGCTGTGCGACAGCTTGCCCTCCGGCCGCGCCTGGAATATCACCAACGGCGAACCGCGTACGCTGCACAGCATCGTGCAGAAGCTGATTGATGAACTGGGCATTAAATGCCGGATCCGCTCCGTACCCTACCCGATGCTGGATATTATCGCCCGCAGTATGGAGCATTTCGGCAATAAATCAGCCAGAGAACCCGCCTTTACCCACTACGGCGTCTCCAAGCTGAACTTTGACTTTACCCTCGATATCTCCCGCGCTCAGCAAGAGCTGGGTTATCAACCCGTGGTTACGCTCGATGACGGCATTATTCGCACCGCCGCCTGGCTGAAGGACCACGGCAAATTACACCGCTAACCGCAGGTTATCCCTGGCCATACTTTTCCAGCAGCGCCTCGGCGATGGCCTGGGTTTCAGCATCGGCGACGCCATCCCAGCGCGCCGGGCGAAAGTGCATCTGAAAGGCCATAATGACCCGTTTCTGTTGCGCCGGGGTCATCTCCGGCGTGACCTGATAGCCATAGCGAGAGAGCGTATCCAGCAGCTCTGCGCTATCAACCGCTTGATACGACGGTCGGCCATTGAGATAAAACGCCACCCGACCGGCATCCGGCCACGCGCCAATACCCTGCTCCGCCAGCTGCCGCCATGGGAATAACGGCCCGGGATCGTCCTTACGCTGCGGGGCAATATCGGCGTGGGCAACCACGTTTTGCGGCGCAATGTGGTAGCGGGCAATAATATCTTTTGCCAGCGGCATCAGCGCATTAATCTGTGCCGGGTTGAACGGCGTAAAGCTTTTCGTCCCCGCGTTTTTCTGCCAGCCGCGGTTCTCCAGCTCAATGCCGATAGAGGTATCGTTAATGCGCGTGCTGCCGCGCCAGAAGCTAATCCCCGCGTGCCAGGCCAAATCTTGTTCCGGCACCAGCTGCCAGATCCGCGGTTTGCCGTGATGCAGCGGGGGCCGCTCGGGAATCAAATAGTGCGAACTGACCTCTTTATCCGTCAGGGTCGCCAGGGAAACGTCAAAGTCATCGGCGGTATAGTGAATGACTAATATTTTCACTCTCGGGTAGGCGGCCTGTGCCGGATGGCGAGTGTCGAGTTGGTAACCGTCGCGGTCAATAATTCCCTTTTCTGTCGCGCAGCCCGCCAGCAGCAGCATTAGCAGCGCGACGCTCAGTCCAGGGCGTATCCTCACCGTGTCTGTACCGCCGTGCCGCTGACGGAAACCATCAGCATGCTGCCATCCTTGCCCACCGTCTCATAATCGATATCGATACCGACGACCGCGTTGGCACCCAGCGCTTTTGCCTGCTCGCCCATCTCGCCAAACGCTATCTCCCGCGCCTTGCGCAGCTCTTTTTCATAGGACCCCGCGCGACCACCGACGATATCGCGGATGCTGGCGAAGAAGTCGCGAAAAACGTTCGCGCCGAGGATAGCCTCTCCCGTCACGACACCGCAATATTTCACAATAGGCTGCCCTTCGAGGGTGGGAGTCGTTGAAAATTGCATCATCAAGTCCTTCTTTTGCGTTCAAGGTGTTAGCTCAGAGAGTCAAGCACATTGTCGTATCGATACGCTATGCTTGAAGAGATATTTTAACGTAGTGAGCCTATAAGGAAATCATTATGCGCGACAAACTCGTTGCTTTTATTATCCCGTGCGCGCTCGCGCTGAGTGCCTGTACCACCGTCACCCCCGCCTATAAAGATAATGGCACCCGCAGCGGGGCCTGCATCGAAGGTGGACCGGATGAGGTGGCGCAGAAATTCTACGATTATCAGATCCAGCACCGAAACAACGACCTGACGGCCCTGCGTCCTTATCTCAGCGACGATCTGGCCAGATTATTAAACGATGCCCGCCAGGATCCGTCCCGCAGCTCGCTGCTGCAATCGAACCTCTTCTCCAGCTCGACAACCCCGGCCGATAGCGCCAGCGTGGCCAGCGCCTCCACCATTCCAAACCGCGATGCCCGCAATATCCCTCTGCGCGTCGATTTAAAACAGGGCAGCCAAAGCTGGCAGGATGAAGTGCTGATGATTCAGGAAGGCCAGTGCTGGGCCGTCGATGACGTACGTTACCTTGGCATTAACTCTCGTGCCCCGGCCGGTTCCCTGCAACAGAGTCTTGAAAAACGCGGATAAGGACGTGGAACCTACGCCGCTGAAACGATAACTCCGGTAAAATGTCGGTATTTCTTCAGTTATGCCGACATTCGAGCCTCCCTACCCCACGAACCCATATTTTGTGCTAATTTTAGAGGTAAATGCGGTTTACATTTAACTTTTAACGCATAAATATTGCATAACTATTCTGTCAAAGGTAGTATTTGCGGCCTCAATAGCTATTCGTATCAGACAGCCCAGATGAGTATTAAACTAAACGGCATTAACTGCTTCTACGGCGCGCATCAGGCGCTGTTCGACATCACGCTGGATTGCCCGCAGGGGGAAACGCTGGTGCTGCTCGGCCCGAGTGGTGCCGGGAAAAGCTCGCTGCTTCGCGTACTCAACCTGTTGGAAATGCCGCGTTCCGGGACATTACATATCGCCGGTAACCACTTCGACTTTACCAAAACGCCTTCTGACAAAGCCATTCGCGAGCTGCGCCAGAACGTGGGTATGGTTTTCCAGCAGTATAATCTGTGGCCGCACCTGACGGTGCAGCAAAACCTGATTGAAGCCCCCTGCCGCGTGCTGGGGTTAAGTAAAGACATGGCGCTCGCTCGCGCCGAAAAACTGCTGGAACGTCTTCGTCTCAAGCCCTACAGCGATCGTTATCCGCTGCATCTTTCCGGTGGCCAGCAGCAGCGCGTCGCCATTGCGCGGGCGCTGATGATGGAACCCCAGGTCCTGCTGTTTGATGAACCTACCGCAGCGCTCGACCCGGAAATCACCGCTCAGATCGTCAGCATTATTCGCGAGCTGGCCGGCACCGGCATTACGCAGGTTATCGTCACCCACGAAGTGGAAGTGGCGCGTAAAACGGCAAGCCGCGTGGTGTATATGGAAAATGGTCACATCATTGAACAAGGGGATGCCAGCTGCTTTACGCATCCGCAGACCGACGCGTTTAAAAACTATCTTTCACATTGATGTTTTCGGGGAAATGACGATGAAAAAAGTACTGATTGCCGCGATCCTGGCCAGCATGAGCCTGTCAGCTACTGCCGCCCAGACCATTCGTTTCGCCACTGAGGCCTCCTACCCTCCGTTTGAATCGATTGATGCCAACAATAAAATTGTCGGTTTTGATGTCGATCTGGCCAACGCGCTGTGTAAAGAAATTGATGCCACCTGCACCTTTACCAACCAGGCCTTCGATAGCCTGATCCCCAGCCTCAAATTCCGCCGCGTCGATGCGGTGATGGCCGGGATGGATATCACGCCTGAGCGTGAAAAGCAGGTGCTGTTCACCACGCCTTACTATGAAAACTCGGCGCTGTTTGTCGGCCAGAAGGGTAAATTCACCAGCCTCGAGCAGCTGAAAGGCAAAAAAGTCGGCGTCCAGAACGGGACTACGCACCAGAAATTTATTAATGACAAACACCCTGAAATCACCACCGTGCCGTATGACAGCTACCAGAATGCGAAACTGGATCTGCAAAATGGCCGTATTGATGCCGTGTTTGGCGATAATGCCGTCGTCACCGAATGGCTGAAGAGCAATCCGAAGCTGGCCGCGGTGGGCGATAAGGTCACGGATAAAGACTACTTCGGCACCGGTCTGGGCATTGCGCTGCGCCAGGGCAATACCGAGCTGCAGCAGAAATTTAATGCTGCGCTGGAAAAAGTGAAAAAAGATGGGACTTACCAGACCATCTACAGCAAATGGTTTCAGAAGTAACGCTAAATGAATGAAATTTTTCCCTTAGCAAGCGCCGCCGGGATGACCGTCGGCCTTGCCGTTTGCGCGCTGATCATCGGCCTGGTGCTGGCGATGCTGTTTGCCGTGCTGGAGTCAGTGAAATGGCGCCCGCTGGCATGGTTCGCAACCGGCGTGGTCACGATTCTGCGTGGGCTACCGGAGATTCTGGTGGTCCTGTTTATCTATTTCGGCTCCTCACAGCTACTGCTTACGCTCTCTGACGGTTTTACGATCAATCTTGGTTTTGTGCAGATTCCGGTACAGATGCAGATTGAAGACTTCGACGTCAGTCCGTTCCTGTGCGGCGCCATCGCGCTGTCCCTGCTGTACGCCGCTTACGCCTCGCAAACTTTGCGCGGGGCGCTCAAGGCGGTACCTCAGGGACAATGGGAGTCAGGCCAGGCGCTGGGGCTGTCGAAAGGGGCTATCTTCTTCCGTCTGGTGATGCCGCAAATGTGGCGTCATGCGCTGCCGGGCCTCGGCAACCAGTGGCTGGTTCTGCTGAAAGATACCGCACTGGTCAGTTTAATCAGCGTCAACGATCTGATGCTGCAAACCAAGAGCATCGCTACCCGCACTCAGGAACCGTTTAACTGGTATATCATCGCGGCGGCGATCTATCTGGTCATCACCCTGCTCAGTCAGTACATCCTCAAACGTATTGACCAACGTGCGACGCGCTTCGAACGGAGACCAGGCTGATGCTCGATTACTTACCCGAACTGCTAAAAGGGCTGCATACCAGCCTGACGCTGACGGCGGCGTCGATCGTCGTCGCGCTGATCCTGTCGCTGGTTTTCACCATCGTCCTGACGCTGAAAACGCCGGTGCTGGTGTGGATTGTTCGCGCTTATATCACCTTATTTACCGGTACGCCGCTGCTGGTGCAGATCTTCCTGATTTACTATGGTCCAGGTCAGTTCCCCTCTTTGCAGGACTACCCGGTGCTGTGGCATCTGATTTCTGAACCCTGGCTGTGCGCCATGATAGCTCTGTCCCTGAACAGCGCCGCCTACACCACCCAGCTGTTTTATGGTGCGATCCGCGCCATCCCTGACGGCCAGTGGCAATCCTGTAGCGCGCTGGGCATGAGCAAGAAAGACACGCTGGCGATTCTGCTGCCGTACGCCTTTAAGCGCGCCCTCTCTTCTTATTCCAACGAGGTGGTGCTGGTGTTCAAAAGTACCTCTCTGGCTTACACCATTACGCTGATGGAAGTCATGGGACACGGCCAGCTGCTGTACGGACGCACCTACGACGTCATGGTGTTTGGCGCGGCCGGCATCGTCTATCTCATCGTCAACGGTCTGCTGACGCTGCTGATGCGGTTAGTGGAGCGTCGAGCGCTGGCATTCGAACGACGGAATTAACCCTAAAAGGGATCCCTGAGGGATCCCTTTTTTTATCTCTTAAAAGCACAGCGCGTTAATCAGCAGTAGGGTGACCGACCCGGTCGCCCAGAGGATAGTCGAGGTGATACTCCACACTCTGATCTGCTCCTGGACTTCAGTCACGCCGAGCGAGCGGTTCACAACCCAAAAATAGGCATCGTTAAAGTAGGAAAACATAAAGGAGCCTACCGTACAGCCGAGGCCAGCAATCACCGGATCCACGCCTAAGGTCCCGATCATCGGGGCGGTAATACTCGCCGCGGTAATCATCGCCACCGTACCAGACCCCTGAATTAAACGCACCAGCGTCGAAATGGTCAGCGGCAGCAAGACACCCGGAACGCCTGTGCGGATAATGTAATCGGCTATCATATTGCCGGCGCCGGAATCACGCAGCACCATACCCAGCGCCCCGCCGCCGCCGATAACCAGAAAGATAATCCCCGCCGAGCGAATCGCATTTTCCATATTTTGGGTGACTTCTTTACGCTCGTAACGGCTACCCAGCCCAATAATGGCGATCAGTAACCCGGTCCCCACCGCCGTAACCGGATGGCCGATAGCGACGACCATCTGCGCTAACGACTGCTGCCACGTATGACTCTCCGGGTCAATGTAGCCGAACTCCTTGAAGAAGGTGGCCAGCAGAATCAGTACGATCGGCACCATCAGCGGAGCAAACGAAATCACTTTACCCGGCAGAGACTCCTCCTGCTGCACGCTTTCCTCGCCGGCAAGGGGGCGTTCACGGGTAAAACCACTGCCGTCTGCCGTCGGGATCAGGAAAATAGCGTTGCCAAGACGTCGGGTATACAGGAATCCGGCTATCGCCACCGGTACCGCCACGACCATGCTCCAGAGCATAAACCGGCCAATCGGCATATTGAACTGCGATACCACGCCAAACGGACCAACGGCAGGCGGGATCATGCTATGACTGATCACTAATCCGGCCGCAAGCGTTGCCCCTAAGCCAACCACCGATTTACCCGTTGAACGGGAGATAGCCTTAACCAACGGTACCAGAACGATAAACGCCGAATCGCAGAATACGGCCATTGAGACGATCAGACCGATCATCACCAGCGCCAGCTCCTCACGTCCCTTGCCCAGCAGGTTGATAAACGAAATCGCCATGCGCTTAGAGGCTCCGCTCATCTGCAGCAGCGAGCCCATCATCACGCCAAAGCCAATCACGATGCCGATATTGCCTAACGTCCCGCCAAAGCCCCTGGTGACAGAAGCGATCATCATTTCGCTTTTCATCCCGCCCAACGAGCCGGTAATCACCGCGGCAATGATCAATGCGGGAAACGCGGGAATGCGCGTTTTAAGGATCATAAAGAGCAGCGCCGCTATTGCGACCAGCAGTCCGCCAATCACGCGGAAACTGTCGAGCTCCTCCCCGCTGGTGCTTCCAGGGTTAAAAATGATTAACCCAATGCCAAGGACTAGCGCCCCCTTCAATGCCGGACTCATTCCCGTCGCGGCGGCTTCCACTGGTTTATCAGACATACTCACCTCGGATTATTGAGGCAGCGGGCGGTGACGCCCGCCACAGGTTATTGTTTTTTGTAATAAGGCGCGTAGAGTGCCGCCAGCCTGACCGCTTCAATCAGGCTGACCGGATCGGCAATTCCCCTCCCCGCAATGTCATTTGCGGTACCGTGATCAACGGAAGTTCGCAGGACAGGCATGCCGCTGGTGATAGAAATGGTGCGGTGGAAGTCCACCATTTTGGTGGCGATATGCCCCTGGTCATGATACGGCGACAGCACGGCATCCCATGCCCCCTGCAGAGCAAAATGGAATACGCTGTCGGCCGGTTTTGGCCCCTCAATCGCTATGCCTTGGTCACGCGCGAGCTCAATACCCGGCAACAGAACGTCATCATCCTCATGGCCAAACAGGCCGTGCTCGCCGCCGTGGGGATTAATCGCGGCCACCACCAGTTTGGGCTGTGGCACGCCAAGCTGCTGCAGCGCACGCGTACAGCGCAGCGCGTAATCGCATACTTTCTCCGGCGTCAGGCTGCGGATCGCCTCAACCAGAGAGAGATGGCGCGTCAGGAAGAAAACCCGCAGCGTGCGAACCTGAAACAGGGTCAGCGGATCGTGGGTATTCGTGAGATGAGCAAATATCTCGGTATGTCCGATAAAATCAACGCCCCCGGCCCTCAGCGACTCCTTATTAATCGGGGTCGTCGCCACCGCATCGACGTCGCCGCATAGCGTCATCTTTACCGCTTTCTCAATACAGTCATAGGCCGCCCTGCCGCACTGCCCCTGAATCTCTCCCGCTTTAAACACGTCAATATTGAGATCTCCGGTCTCAATAAGATTCATTAATCCCGGTCGATCGATATACTCATTCACGCCAGAAATGACGTTAATTGATAACGATACGCCGGAAAACTTCATCGCCTGTTCCAGAATAGTTTTATTGCCGACAACGACCATTCTGGCATATTGTTGCGCATGCTCCGACGCCAGGGTTTTTACGGTAATCTCCGGGCCGATGCCAGCAGCATCCCCCATTGGAATAACCACCAACGGTCTCATAATTAACTCCTTTTATATTTACACAGTTTCGGTAATGGCAGTGTTACCCGAGACTTTCGTCACTAAATAATCAATGCAGTGCACCAGAGTATTATCATTCCCGACAAATCCGCCTTTGGTAATTAATGGCAGCCCATCAGCCAGTCCGCCAACTAACTTTCCATAGACGGCCAGCGGCTCAACTTCGTCTTTTAATACTACGCCACTGCCTTTTAATCGTTTGGTTATACTGACCATCACATCGCCGCCGCTACCGTAGAGTCCGCTGATCGGCGATTTTTCTTTCTTCAACACCTGAGCCACGACTTCGGCGATACCGCTATTAATCATGCAGCTGACCTGATGATTGTCGACCGCAAATTTTTTAGCGAGCGTTTCTAGCCTGAATATATGCTCAGGGGCCTCGACAGAATCAATGCCGACCACATCACAGGTCCGGGTTTTATCAATTAACCGGTCAACGAGCTGGGCGGCATTTTCCGGGTGAAGAGAAAAATTAATTAACTCTTCTGCCGACAGCGTTTCAATATACACTTCGCGCTCGTAGCGTAATTTTTTTATTTGCCGCTGGGTTAAATCAGAAACGCTGCCAATGGCCAGAAAAACTTTATTGGTCCGCCTGCGTCCGGATGAAAATTTTAACCATGCGAGCTGCGCGGTGAACACGCCGGGGTCAACGCAAAAACAGGGAATTTTTGCTTTCTGTACCGCCTGGGCTATCTGCTGAATATCATCGCCGGTTGTCGCATCGATGATGACAATACGCACGTTAGCGCAATACAACTCCTTCAGTTTTTTAGTCAGCGTGATTTCGCCACGCAACACATCGCGCAGACAAATATAGCTGACGTTTTTATTGGTCTGCTGGCGGAACAATTCCACCACCGACGATTCCAGCATGGGGTTTTTAGGATCGTTGCGCATTGCGGTATTCTGTAGCGGAATGCCATCCACCAGCAGCGAGCCTCCCACACAAATACGCCCGCTGGAGGGATAAACGGGGACGACGATAGCCATCAGATGGGGGAAGCTATCGATGACCGCATCAACTTCAGCGCCCAAATTACCGCGCAGCGTTGAATCAATGCGCTTACTGATCAACGTCTGTTCGGGGTTAATCCGCGCGACGCATTCCGCTACCCGCCTGTAGGCTTCAACAGAGGAAACAGAGCGGGAATCTGTAGAAAATGAAACCACATCAAAGCGCTGCGCCTCTTCAGCGTCGTTATCCAGACAGGTCATGGTCGTAAACCCTTTGGTACTTAACAGCGCGGCGGTCGCATTTGCGCCGGTTAAATCGTCCGCAATTATTGCAATTTTCACAGTGCTTCCCTCTCCGTATCGGGTTGATGTCACCTCATCAGCGAATCGCTATTGACGATGACCTGACTGAATTCCGCCAAATCGGTTATTTTGTAATGGCAGAAGACATTTCGTTTACTCTCATCCACCAGCAGGACTGACTTTGCGGCACGGCTCATTGCCATCCACTTGCAGTCCGCTTTACTTTGCGTGGTCGTCATTGCGCCATAATTCTCATCAAAACCATCGGCCCCGATAAAAGCGAGGTCGGTATAATGCTCGCTCAGGTAACGCAGCGTCTCGGTACAATAGGCTGAGCGGCTTTCCCTGACTAACTCACCGGGGCAAATAAACAATTTAATGTTGGGTCGGTCATTCAAAATATAGGCGGTAGAAATATCGTTAGTGATCACCGTTAGTGGAATATCTATTAACCAGGCCAGCTGTTTCACCGTGGTACCACCGTCCATAAAAACAATCTCGCCAGGACGCAAGAGTTTATAGGCCTGGAGCGCTACCTCTTTCTTCCATGCAATATTGTGCTGCGCTTTATCTTTATATTCCGGACTTTCGTTAATGAATCCCTTAATAATTTGCCCACCGAATATAACCTTGACCCGCCCGTTCTTCTGGAGTTCCTCAACATCACGGCGAATTGTCATATGTGAAACTGTAAAGTATTCAGCTAACTGGTTAATAGTAGTGGAATGATTAACGTCAAGCATCTCAATAATACGACGCACCCTTTGCGTTTTTGAATAGCGTGTCATGACATTATCTCGCTGAGTGTTAGCTTCACTCGATTTTTAAGCTAACCGTTTTTTAAATATGGAGATGTGAATAAAATCACAAATTCACAGTTCATTCACTCAATCACAAAATTAAAAGAGTATTGTGATCGGGCCTACCATAATAACGATAAACGACTAAAGGAACTCGTTATGAATAATAAAACAAGAAACATTCAGGAATTAATTAATCGAGGCCGTAACGTATTGCATGAAGAAGCAAAGGCAATAATTAGTGCAACCTCTAATATTAATGAGAGCTTTGCACAAGCGATAAATATTATATTAAATGCACCGGGCAAGGTGGTGCTAAGCGCAATGGGCAAACCCGGCTATATCGCGCATAAGATTTCGGCCACCCTCGCCAGCACCGGCACTCCCTCATTTTATCTGCACCCGGGCGAAGCGCTGCACGGCGACCTGGGAAGAGTCAGCCGCGAAGATGTCGTGATCCTTATCTCCAACAGCGGCGAAACGACCGAAGTCGTCAATATGCTCCCCGCGCTCAAGCGAACAGGCGTGCCCATTATTGCGATATGCGGAACCCCTGACTCCCTCCTGGCAAAATACAGCGACGTGGTTATTTCCGCTCAGGTTGAGCACGAATGCTGCCCCCTGGATCTTGCCCCGACAACCAGCACCACCCTGGCGTTGGCTATCGGAGACGCCCTTGCCGTGACCCTGATGCAAGAGCGAAACTTCAGCAAAGAGGCGTTTGCCCTCTACCATCCCGGCGGTTCGCTCGGCAGGAGGCGGCTATTAACGGTCGGGAAAGCAATGCGCAGCGGCGAAAAAGCCTGTCTTATCGGTCGGGAGTCGACGATACTCGATGCGCTGTTTATCATGACCCGCTATCTCTCCGGGGCAGCGCTGATTGTCAATGGCCGCAATGAACTGGAAGGCATTATTACCGACGGTGATATCCGCCGCTATATCATGTACAACAACCTCTTCTTACAGACCCCGGTGAGGGAGCTGATGAACCCTTTCGCGACCTGCATTGGTCAACACCAGTTAATTGATGAGGCGATCAGGACCATGGAGCAGCATCAGCCGGCTCCCGTCAGCGTACTGCCGGTGATTAACGACGACAAGCAGGTTGTCGGATTGCTGCATTTAACCGATCTCCTGAACATATTTCCAGCAGAAAACTAAATAAAAATACATTTATATTGAATATAAATTCATTTTTTGGCATGGTGATTCCACGTCAGGAAACGACGAACGACCATAATATTGACAGACGGGAGCAACACGCATGAAGAAGTTACTGTTAGCCGCAATGTTCGCCACTACCGCATTTAACGCGGCCGCAGCAGAGAAGATCAGCTTCGGCGTTTCGGCGACCTACCCTCCTTTTGAATCCATGGATGCTAACAATCAGATCGTCGGTTTCGATCTGGATCTGGCGAAAGCACTGTGCAAACAGATGCAGGCTGACTGTACCTTTACCAACCACGCTTTCGATAGCCTGATCCCGGCGCTGAAATTTAAAAAATATGACGCGGTGATTTCCGGCATGGACATTACCCCGGAGCGCAGCAAGCAGGTCGCCTTTACCGATCCGTACTACGCTAACTCGGCGCTGGTTATCGCTAAAAAAGACGCCTTCCACTCCTTTGCCGATCTGAAAGGCAAACGTATTGGCATGGAAAACGGCACTACCCACCAGAAATATCTGCAGGACAAACATCCGGAAGTCAAAACCGTCGCCTATGATAGCTATCAGAACGCGATTATCGACCTGAAAAATGGCCGTATTGACGGGGTGTTTGGCGATACCGCGGTGGTGAATGAGTGGCTGAAGACCAACCCACAGCTGGGCGTCGCCACGCCTAAAGTGACCGACCCGCAATACTTCGGCACCGGCCTCGGCATCGCGGTACGTCCGGACAACAAGGCGCTGCTGGAAAAACTCAATGGCGCGCTGAAAGCGATTAAAGCGGACGGCACGTATCAGAAAATCAGCAATCAGTGGTTCCCGCAGTAATCCTCCGCTGACCCGGGGCGCCATGTCTGCTCCGGGTCGCTCTCCCCGGCCAGTACGTCACGAACGGGGAACCCACGCTATGAGCGCAACGGCAGGGTAAAGCGGAAGCTGGCCCCTGCCGGCACATCCACCAGGTGAATATCACCGCCGTGCAGTTGCAGCATCCGCCGCACAATCATCAGCCCCAACCCGCCTCGTGATTCCGGGCTCTGGCCGGGCTCCAGCACCGAAGGCCTCTCAAACAATGTGGCCCGCAGCTCGCCAGCAACGCCGGGACCGCTATCGGCGACGTCAACCACCATCTCCGCCCCCTGCTGACGGGCCGTCAGGCTGATATTGCCGCCATCCGGCGTATGGCGAATCGCGTTATCCAGCAAATTGGTCAACACCCGCTCCATCATCGATAAATCCGCCACCACCGGCGGCAATCCCCCGGCCAGCGAGAGCTGTAAGCGGATATGGCGGGTGGCAATCGCCAGGTCGAACTTCTGCGCCACGTCCTGAACCAGCTCCGCCAGCACAAATTTCTCCGGCTGCAGCTTGATGCCGCCATGCTCAAGGCGCGCCAGCTCAAACAACTGCTGGGAAAGAGAGCGGACTTTATTCCCCTGGCGCAGCGCAATATTGAGGTAGCGTTTGCTTTCTTCCGCACTCAGCCGATCGGCTTTCAGCGTCAGCGTCTCGAGATAGCCCAGCAGCGACGTCAGCGGAGTGCGCAGATCGTGAGAAATATTGGCGATAAACTCACGCCGCTGGCGATCGCTGTCAGCTAGCCGATCCCACTGTCCGGCGATCTGCCGGGCCAGGTCGATAAACCGGTTATGCAGGATCGCCACTTCATTCCCCGGATGCGGATCCGGCGCTTGCGCCGCCAGCAGTTTAATCGCCCCGATGCTGTCTTCTCCGGGGATCCCCACCTGCGCGGTTAGCTGGCGTACCGGGCGCGTCACCCAATACCAGGCCAGTCCGCCGGCCAGCAGACCAAACAGGGCCACCAGCAGCAGCGTCCAGACAAGCAGGCTTCCCAGCGTCTTCTGCCAGGCGCTGGCCGCCAGCTCATTAAAGGTTTCCCCTTGCAGGATAATATAGAGATAGCCGCGCAGCTGGCCGTCGACATTCAGCGGCGCCACGCTGAACACCTTGCGCTGATCCTGGCTACGCGGATCGTCGCCGTACACCGGCCAGGTGCCACCGGAGAGAAACGTCTGGATCGGCACGATGTCAACGCGCTGGCGTTTGATATGGCCCGGCGGCGCAGCATCCGCCAGCAGCTCGCCGTCAGGAGAGACCAGATAGAGCTCGACGCTGGGATTGAAGACCATCAGCCGGTCGAAAAGCGGTTTCAGCGCCTCGCGATTAACCTGGCCCCGCGCATCGAGCAGCGGTTCACGGGCAACAATCTGCTGCGCCAGCCCGACCGAAAGACGCTGGACCATCGCATTACCGTATTGCGCGCTGCTGTACAGCTGAACCACGCAGACCGCCGCCGCGCAAAGCAGCAGCAGCGAAGTGAACACCAACGCCAGGCGCTGGCTCAGGCTTAAGCGACGCATCATTGCCCGGCTCCTTTACGCGCGGGCGCGAATTTATAGCCCTTGCCCCAGACCGTCAGAATGATTTCCGGCTCCGCCGGGTCGCGTTCGATTTTACTGCGCAGGCGGTTGATATGCGTATTGACCGTATGCTCATAGCCTTCATGCTGGTAGCCCCAGACGCGGTCAAGCAGAGCCAGACGAGAAAAGACCTCGCCGGGATGGCGGGCAAAGTAGTACAGCAGGTCAAATTCGCGCGGCGTCAGATCCACCAGTTCGTCATGCAGTCTGATTTCGCGCGAAAGCGGGTCGATGCTCAGACCGTGGCAATCAATACGCCCGGAATCCATCAGCAAATTGAGCCCCATCGCCTCCTGGCGGCGAAACAGCGCTTTGACTCGCGCAACCAGTTCGATAACCGAAAACGGTTTGGCCAGGTAGTCGTCCGCCCCCATTTCCAGCCCCAGCACGCGGTGCGTCTCGCTGGCGCGGGCGCTGATAATAATCACCGGCAGGTAGCGGGTCATCTGGCGAATGCGCCGGCAAATCTCCAGCCCATCGACATTGGGCAGCATCAGGTCAAGAATCGCCGCATCCCAGCCGCCCTTTTCCAGCTGCACCAGCGCCTGCGCGCCGTCCGCTTCATGCACAATCTGATATCCCTCATCCTGCAGATTTAAACGCAGCAACGCGGCAATATCGTCGTCATCTTCGACCAACAGGATTTTCTTTGCCATGGATAGTGCTCCGCTCATTTCACGCTGTTATGAGTCAAGCTTACCCGATTTACGCCAGCAGAAGAGTTCACATTTTGTTTAAACTTCGCGAACCAGCAGCGTCAGCACTTCGTAGTGGGCGGTATGAGGGAACATATCAAACAGCTGCACCCGCTCAACCCGATAGCCCGGCAGCCGCGCAATATCTTGCGCCATCGTCTGCGCGTTACAGCTGGAGTAGATAATAAAGGGCGGCGCCATACGGCATAAATAGTCGCACAGCTCGCGGCCGATCCCACGGCGCGGCGGGTTGACCAGCACCAGCTCAGGAATCTCGCCCTCCGCGGTGGCAAACTGCGTCGAGTCCAGCGCCTGAAAATGCAGATTGCTCAGGCCCAGTTCAGCGGCAGACTGCTTCGCGCTGGCGATAGCCTCCGGCGCAATCTCAATCCCGGTCAGGCGCATTTGCGGCGTGGCGCAGTGCAGGCCAAAGCCCCCCACTCCGCAGAACAGATCCCACATATGCTTGACCGGCAGCTGGCGCACCCAATCGCGAGCGGTCGCATACAGCTGGCTGGCAACGCTCGGGTTGGTTTGAAAGAAACTCTGCGGGCGGATCCACAGCGGTACGCCGTTAAAGTTCTCCGCCAGCGCCGGCTGCTCGCTTAAGAGAATCTCCTGCTCGCCTTCCATAATGGCCATATGTACCGGCTGAATATTGGCGGTAATCACCTTCAGCTGCGGGAGCTGCGCCTGCAGCCACGGCAGCGCGGTGCGGAGCTGTTCCAGTTTTGTCAGCGAGCGCAGCACAAAACGCAGCATCATGCCGCCATCCAGTTGGCTTTCCGTCAGCAGCAGATACTTCAGCTCGCCGCGCTTGCGGGCGATGTTATAGGGCGTTAACCCGGCGCGGGCGATAAACGGTTTCAGCGCGGCAAAAACCGGCGCAAAACTGGCCGGATAAAGCGGACATTCGGTCAGGTCTTCCGGGCTGCCATCGCGGTGCAACATCCCCAGCAGCGGGCGTTCAACGCTGCCGCTGACCACCATTTTGGCTTTGTTGCGAAAACCGGCTTGCGGGCCGGAAACCGGCTCAAACCATGTCACGACCGGGCTGTCCGCCAACAACGTTCTGAGGTCGGCCATTTTACTGGCGAGCTGTTGTGTTAACGGCCGTTCCAGCCACTGACAGGAGCGACAGCGGCCCGCGTCATAGAGTGCGCAGTGCATAAAAAGACCTTCCAGAAATCAGGGGCGGGGATTGTATCACCGTTATTGCAGTCGGAAAAACCGTCGACACGACGCCGGAACAAACAGCAGCGCCAGCACCAGAAAATCAGGCAGTTTTTGCATCACCAGAGAACGCAGAATTTCACGTTTTGACTCGCCGGCAATACTGAACAGCTCCGGATAGCCATACCCCAGCGAGGCCGCCCAGAGATAACCGGTGACAATAATTTGCGTCAGGAGAAAGATCCAGCGCGCCAGGTTCCGCCCTTTCACCAGTGAAAATGCGCACCAGATCTCAATAAAGACCAGCAGCAGGCTGGAGAGAAATACCAGCGTCAGGGTCCATGTCTGCACGCTACGATGAATAAACGCCTCTATCCCACCGATCCCCAGCTGATTGAGGATCATCAGCAGATCCACGCCGCGAATCAAAATAATGGCGAACGCCGCCACCTGCACCAGCGCAGGAACGTTAAGACGCGCATGAGATGAACGAGTTTTTGTAAACAGTCCCAACGGAAACGTCTTCCATGAAAACGGCGTCGCACCATCGCGACGCCGATACCAGTATTACCGTAGATTTTAGGGGCTTCAGCTGCGTCTTGCACGCTGGATATCGCGCACCCGCTGCTTTTCTGCGCGCGCCATCAAATACCAGGCGATAAAACCAACAATACCGACCACGCCGAGGATTAAGGTTGCCAGGGCGTTGATTTCCGGGTTCACCCCCATACGCACGCTGGAGAAGACCAGCATCGGCAAGGTGGTGGCTCCAGGGCCGGAAACGAAGCTGGCGATGACCAGATCGTCGAGTGATAAGGTAAACGCCAGCAGCCAGCCGGAGATAACCGCTGGCATGATCATCGGCAGGGTAATGATGAAAAAGACCTTCAGCGGCGGCGCGCCTAAATCCATCGCCGCCTCCTCAATAGAGTGGTCCAGTTCACGCAGGCGCGACGAAATCACCACCGCCACATAGGCGGTACAGAAGGTGACGTGCGCCAGCCAGATGGTCAGCATGCCGCGATCCGACGGCCAGCCGATGGCGTGCCCGAGCGCGACAAACAGCAGCAGCAGCGACAGCCCGGTAATGACATCCGGCATCACCAGCGGCGCGGTAATCATAAAGGCAAAGCCGTTCGAACCACGGAAGCGGCCAAAGCGCACCATCACCACCGCGGCAATGGTGCCCAGAATCGCTGCCGCCGTCGCCGCGCAGGTGGCGATAGTCAGACTCAGCCCGACGGCGCTCATCATCGCATCATCATGGAACAACTCGCTGTACCAGCGTGTCGACCAACCCGCCCACACCGTCACCAGCTTCGAGCTGTTGAATGAGTAAATCACCAGCATTAGCATCGGCGCATACAAAAAGGTAAAGCCGAGCACGAGGATTAAAATTCGCCACGGCGAACGGACTACCGGCAAATCATTCATCCATGATCCCCCATCTGTTTTTGCTGATGTTTGTGGAACCACATAATCGGCACGATCAGCAGAAGCAGCATTACGATAGCCACCGCTGAGGCGACCGGCCAGTCGCGGTTATTAAAGAACTCCTGCCACAGAACGCGCCCGATCATAATGCTGTCCGGACCGCCCAGCAGTTCCGGGATCACGAACTCCCCGACCGCCGGGATAAAGACCAGCATTGAACCGGCGATAATCCCGCCTTTGGTCAACGGGACGATCACCTGGAAGAAGGTCTTCAGCGGCCGGGCACCCAGATCCAGCGACGCCTCCACCAGCGAGTAGTCAATCCGCGTCAGCGCGGTATAGATAGGCAGCACCATAAACGGCAGGTAGGCGTATACAATACCGATATAAACGGCCAGATTGGTATGCAGGATCTCCAGCGGCCGATCGATAACCCCGGTCCACAGCAGGAAATTATTCAGTACGCCGTTGCTTTTCAGCAGGCCCATCCACGCATAAACGCGGATCAGGAATGAGGTCCACGACGGCAGGATCACCAGCAGCAGCAGAATATTGCGCGTAGACGGTTTGCTGTGCGCCACCGCCCATGCCAGCGGATAGCCGAGCAGCAGGCAGCAGAATGTCGAAATTCCCGCCACCTGCAGCGACTGCAGATAGGCTTCGAAATAGAGCGGGTCATCGGTCAGTTGCAGGAAATTGCCGAGGTTCAGCGTCAGCGTGAGCTGACCGTCCGCCCACTCCCACAGATCGGTGTAAGGCGGGATCGCTCTCGCCATCTCCGCCAGGCTGATTTTAAAGACGATCAGGAACGGCAGCAGAAACAGCAGAATCAGCCACAGATAGGGCAGCGCGATCACCAGCTTGCGACCATGCGCCATCTGCAAACGCGTGAGCCATCGGGCAAAACCGCCCGTTTTTTTCACCCCGGCCGGTGGTTCTAATATACTCATCGCCCTCTCCTTACACCGTCAGAACAACGCAGCTGTCGGCATCCCAGCACAAACGCACTTCATCGCCCCAGGTTGGCGTGCCCTTGCGGTGGCGGTGTTCGTTCTGCAACTGAGCGCTGATCATCTGTCCGCTTTGCAACCGTACGTGGTAGATAGACAGGTCGCCGAGGTAGGCGATATGTATCACCTCTCCTGTCGCAAAGTTATAGCCATCCGCCGGCGGCTCATCGCAGAGCATAATTTTTTCCGGGCGCAGAGCGACCCACACCGGTACATTGTCGACGATGGAAGCATCAGGGTCGACTTTTAGCGGGTGCGTCAGCCCCGGCGAGCTCAGTACCAGACCATCTTCCAGGCGATCTTTGACCACCCCTTCAAATACGTTGACCGAGCCGATAAATTCCGCGCTGTAGCGGGTGGTCGGATGCTCGTAGATCTCCTCCGGCTCGCCGATTTGCACGAACTTCCCGCGGTTCATAATGGCGATACGTCCCGCCATGGTCATCGCCTCTTCCTGATCGTGGGTCACCATGACGCAGGTGGCCCCCACGCGCTCGAGGATATCCACCACTTCCAGCTGCATGCGGTCACGGAGCTTTTTATCCAGCGCGCCCATCGGCTCATCAAGCAGCAGCAGTTTTGGTCGTTTCGCCAGGCTACGGGCCAGCGCCACGCGCTGACGCTGGCCGCCGGAAAGCTGATGCGGTTTGCGTTTGGCGAACTCCTGCATATGCACCAGCGCCAGCATCTCCTGCACCCGGCTGGCGATTTCAGCTTTCGGCAGCTTGTCTTGTTTCAGGCCAAAGGCAATGTTCTGCTCCACCGTCATATGGGGGAACAGCGCGTAGGACTGAAACATCATATTGATGGGCCGCTGATAGGGCGGCACGCGCGACAGGTCTACGCCATCGAGCATAATTTGCCCGGCCGTCGGCTCCTCAAAGCCGGCCAGCATGCGCAGCAGCGTCGATTTGCCGCAGCCGGATGCGCCCAGCAGCGCGAAGATTTCACCTTTATAAATCGTGAGGTTGACGTCATCGACGGCGTGCTGCCCGTCGAAAGACTTCGTCAGATTACGGATTTCCAGCAGCGGGGTCAGCGCCTTGGGGGTTTTCGCTTGTGGGCGGGGAATTGCGTCGTTCACTCGGGTGCTCTCCGGCAAAAAACTACCACCGTATGGCCCGGTTGCCATACATTGAACTTTACAGTGCAGGTGCACCATCCTGGTGCATGTATTCGCTGCACTTTTATCCGTTTGTTGCCCGGCCGCATGGCGAAACCAGCCGGCCGGGTCAGACCTTTTCAGGCCCGGTGAACCGGGCCATCAGGTTTTATTTCCCGCTTTTGACTTTCGTCCACGCACGTGTGCGTACGCGGTCGATTTTCGGATCCTGCACCTTCAGGGTGAACAGTTTGGCGAACACATCGGCCGGCGGGTAAATAGCCGGGTTATTACGGATGGCTTCGCTCACCAGCGGCGTGGAGGCTTTGTTGCCGTTAGCGTAGTACACCTTATCGCTGATTTTGGCGATCACTTCCGGGCGCATCAGATAGTTAAGGAACTGATAAGCCTCATCTTTATTTTTCGCATCCGCTGGCATCGCGAAGACATCAAAGAACGCCAGCGCCCCCTCTTTGGGAATAAAGTAGGAGACATTCACGCCGTTCTTCGCTTCTTTTGCCCGATTCGCCGCCTGCCAGACATCGCCAGCCCAGCCGATGGCGACGCAAATATCGCCGTTAGCAAGGTCGTTAATGTATTGCGAAGAGTGGAAGTAGCGGATATTCGGCCGCAGTTTCAGCAGCAGATCGGTCGCCGGGCCGGTGTAATCATCGGCTTTTGTGCTGTTCGGGTCTTTGCCCAGATAGTTCAGGACGGTGGCGAAAATCTCTTCCGGCGCATCGAGGAAGGAGACGCCGCAGCTTTTCAGTTTTTCAAGGTTCTCCGGCTTAAGCACCAGATCCCAGCTATTCAGCGGCGCATCTTTACCGAGCACGGCTTTCACTTTATCGACGTTATAGCCAATGCCGGTAGTCGCCCACAGGTACGGCACCGCGTACTTGTTATCCGGGTCGTGTTTGGCGACCAGCTTGAGGACTTCCGGGTCAAGATTCTTCCAGTTTGGCAGCTTGCTCTTGTCCAGCGGCTGGAAGACGCCTGCCGCCAGCTGACGTTCAAGGAAGCTGGCGGACGGGACCACCAGGTCAAAACCGGTGCTGCCCGCCATTAATTTGCCTTCCAGCACTTCGTTGGAATCAAAAACGTCGTACACCACTTTAATGCCGGTCTCTTTTTCAAAATTTGCCACCGTATCCGGCGCAATATAATCAGACCAGTTATAAACATGCAGGGTTTTTTGTTCAGCGGCGAGTGAACCGGCAGAGACGGCCATCAACGCACCCGTAACCAGACCTGTTAACCATTTTTTACCAAAGGCGGTCATATCTCTTTTTCCTTCTCAATGCCCGTTAACAAGCGGGCTTAATATACGCACTTGTCTGCATGCAATAATCATGCATATTTTCTCATTGCCTAAGAAAAGGAGAGAGGTCCTCTCCCGGAATGGTTGCCCGCAACTGGAAGCATCGTCAGAATAACTGTAGCCAGAATAAGAGGCTATAGCCCAGGTAAAATAACGCCTTTTATCAATTTTTTATGCAATAACGGTCTACGTGATAAGCCAAAAGCGGCTGAATGGCGGTGAAAAATTCTTTAACGGAAGGTGAAATGCAGAATAAAAGCACGTAATACGCAGCCGCTATGGCAGTGGCTGCGCTATTCATCGACAGGTTTAGTGAAGAAAATGGTGCTGAATATCTTCCGCGGCGTACTCTTCTTCTTCGGCTTTATAGAGCACCTGGTTGGCTGCCGCTTCAAGGATAACCATAGAGATCTGCTCTTCGCTCTGGCGGAAGAACCAGCCAAACTGTTCGACGCTAATACCGACGCCGACGGATAGCGCCTGGCACACCACCAGTTTGGGCAGATTGTCATCCTGAATATCGAGGAAGGCTTTGACGGTCAACGAACTGGCGTTAATTGCCGAAAGATCCGCGGCAAGCCCGAGCAGCGCCGAAGGCTTCACTTCTGCCAGCGCCGAAAAGAGCACGACGTTATCCACCAGATCGAGCTTCGCATCAAAAATGCCGTCGAAATTCTGCATATGCGGCAGATGCAAGGCCTGGCAGGAATCACACTCAAAGAAGTTGATACCTAACTCATCGAGCCAGTGACGTAGCGTATCCAGACCCGGAACGACCAGTGAATCCATATGACCTGTGACCTCTTACTGTAGAAAAACGACGCCATAGCTTACGCAAAAAACGCAGCGCATACCATGAAAGTGTCGCCCGCGCCGGTTATCCGCCCATTTTCAGACAAAATTCTGGCGTGGCCTGACGCTCAATCCAGGCGATCATGCGCCCGGCGATATCAATTCCGGTAGTGGTTTCAATGCCTTCCAGGCCCGGAGAAGCGTTCACTTCCATCACCAGCGGCCCACGGGTCGCGCGAAGGATATCCACCCCGGCGACATCCAGCCCCAGGGTTTGCGCCGCCCTGATGGCCATCTCACGTTCCTGATCGCTGATCGTGGCCGCCGTCGCCACCCCGCCGCGGTGCAGGTTAGAGCGGAAATCGCCCTCTTTCGCCCGCCGCTCGATAGCCGCCACCACTTCATTACCCACGACCAGACAGCGCAGATCCCGCCCTTTCGCCTCGGCGATATATTCCTGAACCAGAATATGCGCGTTCAGGCCGCGGAAGGCGTCAATCACGCTCTCTGCCGCCTGGCGGGTCTCCGCCAGCACCACGCCAATGCCCTGGGTCCCCTCCACCAGTTTAACCACCAGCGGCGCGCCGCCAACCATGGCAATCAGGTCGCTGGTGTCGTCCGGGGAGTGCGCAATGCCGGTCAGCGGCAGATCGATCCCCTGGCGCGCCAGCAATTGCAGCGAGCGCAGCTTATCGCGGGCGCGGGTTATCGCCACCGATTCATTGAGCGGATAGCTACCGAGCAGTTCAAACTGACGAAGGGCGGCGGTTCCGTAATAGGTAATCGCGGAACCAATGCGTGGGATCACGGCATCAAAATGCGGGAGCTGACGTCCTTTATAGTGCATCGATGAGGCCACCGGACTCACGTTCATATAGCAGGAAAGCGGATCGAGGATTTCCACCTGGTGGCCGCGTTTTTGCGCGGCTTCACGCAGGCGACGACAGGAATAAAGCGTTCCATCCCGGGATAATATAGCAATTTTCACCCTGCACCTCTGCAACAAGGCCCGCTCCGGCGGGCCTGCAATATGTTAATTGCGCCACGACCGCCCGCTCCGCCAAATAGCGGGGCGGGAAGCAGGCAGCAGTGTACACGTAATCAGCGCGTTGCCCACCCCTGCTTATGCAGATATTCGAGAATAAACGGGCGACTTTCCTTAATGATGGTACGGCGAATATGGTCGCTCCAGGTATCGCGGCGGGTGTTGCTGCCGCGCGACAGGTAGTATTGCGCCATCTGCTCATCATATTGCGCCAGCACTGCCTCATCCACCGGCTGGTACGTATTTTCATGCACCAGCATAGCTGCGGGCATGCGCGGCTTCACGTCCGGATTATCGGCAGGCCATCCCAGGCACAGGCCAAACAGCGGCAGGACGTGCTGCGGCAGCTTCAGCAGTTCGGTCACCCCTTCGATACTATTGCGGATCCCGCCGATATAGACGCCGCCGAGGCCCAGAGATTCGGCGGCGACCAGCGCATTTTGCGCCATCATTGCGGTATCCACCGCGCCCAGCAGCAGCTGTTCGGCGAGCCCCAGCCGGGCATCCGGACAGATTTGCAGCAGGCGGTTAAAGTCGGCGCAAAAGACCCAGAACTCCGCCGCGCGCGCAACGTGCTGCTGGCCGCCGCTCATCGTAACCAGCTGCTGACGAAGCTGAGGATCGGTGACGCGAATAATGGAGCTGCATTGTAAAAAGCTCGAGCTTGAAGCACCCTGCGCGCTGGCGATGATAGCTTCGCGCTGTTCGTCGCCAATCGGCGCATCGGTAAAGTGGCGGATGGAACGGTGGCTACGCAGCAGATCAATGGTCGGCGTCATCTTGTTTTTCTCTGTCTGATGAAGAAGTGGGTTCCGGAGTGTGGGTCAGCTGTGGCGCGACGATCCTGGCCATTCGCCACATTAATGCTATCGCGGCCGGGAGCATCAGCAGGATCCCGGCGAAGATCATCAGCATCGCCGCCGTCGGGCTGGAAAACGGCGCCGGCAGCTGCAGGTACTGATTGAGCGAGAGCCAGGCGAGGGTCAACAGCACAATCCCGATGACCTCTACCAGCAGAACGCTTTTCGGCAAAACGGCAGGCGATCGCATAGCACTCCTCCAGTCAATGTTTTGCGCGCGGCCTTCTGGCTCATCGCGCGCGGCAGACACAGTATAATAATTTAACCACGAAGGCAGTTATCAAACATAGCCTTAAACCATCGAAGAAAAAGGCAGAACCTTCTTTTCCTCGCCGACATAACGCGGCATCATAGCCGCCATTCGCCACCCGGCTGAGATTTAAGGAGAGAAAGTATGTTTACCGTTATTTTTGGTCGCCCTGGTTGCCCGTATTGCGTACGCGCCAAAGAGCTGGCAGAGAAACTGACCAATGAACGCGATGATTTCAACTATCGCTATGTTGATATCCACGCCGAAGGCATCAGCAAGAGCGACCTGGAAAAGACCGTAGGCAAACCGGTTGAGACCGTTCCGCAGATTTTTGTCGATCAAAAACATATCGGCGGCTGCACCGATTTTGAAGCCTGGGCGAAAGAGAATCTCGGTCTGTTTGCCTGAGCCGACTCATTCCTCTGACGAATGATTGCGTCTGGTATCCAGCCAGGCGCAGATAAACAAAAAGCACAGCGCCCCCAGCGCGCACCAGAACACCGCGCTAAACAACCACGCCAGCTGCTGCCAGAAGGTACGCTGAGCCGCAAAAAAAAGCCGCATGATCAGCAGACAGACAGGGGTTGCAAGAATCGCCCCCACCAGCGGTTGGATGACGCGCCGCCCCGGAGAGAGACAGCTGGCGGCCGCACCGGGCAGCAAAAAGCAGAGCAGTCCCACTTCAGGATGACCGGTAGCCCGAAAGACGTCTTTCATATGCAGTAACAGCAGTAAACACACTACGATAAACAGAAAGAACCCACAGGTAATACCCACCCAGGCACGCTCATATTTCACAACATCCTCCTGATTCTGCTTCTAACCCACTTAACTTTCGCCCAGTCAGATAAAGCATTCCGGCAATCCATGCCAATTTAGCCCCCACCGGCGTAAAAACGATTGTGACTAGCCGCAGCATCCAGGAAGGATTAAACTACCGGCTCTGTTTTTACTGGTTATAACGGGATGCCAGAACAGGGTTCGGGACAACGCGAACACTGGACCAACCTTAGACCAAATAACCATTTCCTTCAACAACTTACTAGTAAATGAGAAGTTGGCTTTCGTGAATATAAACGTCGCAGATTTGTTAAACGGGAATTACATCCTGTTATTATTCGTTGTACTTGCCCTGGGGCTTTGTCTCGGGAAACTTCGCCTCGGGTCGGTACAACTTGGTAATTCTATTGGCGTTTTAGTGGTTTCATTATTATTAGGTCAGCAGCATTTCAGTATTAACACTGATGCGCTAAATCTGGGCTTTATGCTGTTTATTTTTTGCGTTGGCGTGGAAGCGGGTCCCAACTTTTTTTCTATTTTTTTCCGCGACGGAAAAAACTATCTGATGCTCGCCCTGGTGATGGTCGGCAGCGCGATGCTGCTGGCGATGGGGCTGGGAAAACTGTTCGGCTGGGACATCGGCCTGACCGCCGGGATGCTCGCCGGTGCCATGACCTCAACGCCGGTGCTGGTCGGTGCGGGGGATACGCTTCGCCACTTTGGCCTGCCCAGCGATCGGCTGGCACTCTCCCTCGACCACCTGAGTCTGGGCTACGCCCTGACCTATCTGATTGGTCTCGTCAGTCTGATCGTTGGCGCGCGCTATATGCCGAAGCTGCAGCATCAGGATCTGCAAACCAGCGCCCAGCAGATTGCGCGTGAACGCGGGCTCGATACCGACTCCAAACGTAAAGTCTACCTGCCGGTGATCCGCGCCTATCGCGTCGGCCCGGAGCTGGTCGCCTGGGCTGATGGTAAAAATCTGCGCGAGCTGGGGATTTACCGGCAAACCGGCTGCTACATCGAGCGTATTCGCCGTAACGGCATTCTGGCGAACCCGGATGGCGATGCCGTCCTGCAGATGGGCGATGATATCGCGCTGGTAGGTTACCCGGACGCCCATGCCCGCCTTGATCCCAGCTTCCGTAACGGCAAAGAGGTCTTCGACCGCGACCTGCTGGATATGCGCATCGTCACCGAAGAGATCGTGGTGAAAAACCACAACGCCGTAGGCCGCCGTCTGGCGCAGCTGAAGCTCACCGATCACGGCTGCTTCTTAAACCGCGTCATTCGCAGCCAGATTGAAATGCCTATCGACGATAACGTGGTGCTCAACAAAGGCGACGTATTACAGGTCAGCGGCGATGCGCGACGCGTGAAAACCGTTGCCGACCGCATCGGCTTTATCTCCATTCACAGCCAGGTGACCGACCTGCTCGCCTTCTGCGCCTTCTTTATCGTCGGCCTGATGATCGGCATGATCACCTTCCAGTTTAGCTCTTTCAGCTTTGGTATCGGTAACGCGGCGGGGCTGCTGTTTGCCGGGATCATGCTCGGCTTCCTGCGCGCCAACCACCCGACCTTCGGCTACATTCCGCAGGGCGCGCTGAATATGGTGAAAGAGTTCGGCCTGATGGTGTTTATGGCCGGGGTCGGTCTGAGCGCCGGCGCCGGGATTGGTCACGGCCTGGGCACCATCGGCGGCCAGATGCTGGCGGCGGGTCTTATCGTCAGCCTGGTGCCGGTGGTGATTTGCTTCTTGTTTGGCGCCTATGTGCTGCGCATGAACCGCGCGATGTTGTTTGGCGCCATGATGGGGGCGCGTACCTGCGCCCCGGCGATGGAAATCATCAGCGACACCGCGCGCAGCAACATTCCGGCGCTGGGCTATGCGGGTACGTATGCGATTGCCAACGTGCTGCTGACTCTCGCGGGGACGCTGATTGTCATCATCTGGCCAGGGCTACAGTAAATATTTAAGAAAAAATGGGACAGAGGCAGAACTTTTCTCTTGGCCGTCAGTCATAAGTAGTGCCACTGCTTTTCTTTGATGTCCCCATTTTGTGGAGCCCATCAACCCCGCCATTTTGGTTCAAGGTTGATGGGTTTTTTGTTGCCTGAATTTTATGACCTTTAAAATTATTCAGTTACCACCACCGGGCAGTACCAGTGGCGGTAGCGCGACCACCACCACCCCATCAGCCGGGTATCTTCCCATGTGCATGCTCCTCACCCCATTTCTGTTGTCCCAGGCTTTATGGAGACGTGCCCCCTCTGAACCACCGGTTGATGTACACTGATACGCCGGGTGAAGCGCCAGTGTTACACGCACAATCCGCCAGGAACAAGATGACCCGTTCGCGACGCCTCGCCACTTTCCTGCTGACTCCACAATGTTTATTTCGAAGTTCTCCGCGTGCAGCGCGTTATTGGGCTATTGCCCCTCTCCGGCCAGCCGTCCGACCATCAGGCGGATAGCCTGCTTTGAGAGCGGCGCGCTATCGGTGACAAAATGCAGGGTCATTCCTTCGATAAACGCATCCAGCCCGCGAGCCGTCTCCGGTTCAAACCACTGCTCCAGGGTTTGCTGGCTGCGCTGCATCCAGTGCTGCATCACCGCCTTCAGCGCCGGCTGGCTGCTGCAAAACGCATACAGCTGATACATCAACTCCATATTTCGCGCGGTCGTCACCTGGGCGCTGAAGATCAGCTCGGCAATGGCATCGCAGGCCTCTTCACGGCTGCTGACCGCGGTAAAAAACTGCTGGTACTGCGCGGACATATCGCGGGTAAAAATGCGAAACGCCTCTTCTATCAGCGCGTCAATGCCGCTGAAATAGTAGGTCAGCGAGCCTAGCGGAACCTCCGCGCAGCTGGCAATTTTACGATGGGTGACCGCGTGGATCCCGTGGGCGGCAATGGTATCCAGCGTCGCCTGCAAAATGCGCTCCCGGCGCTGCGGATCGTTCGGTCGACGGGCCATATCTTTCCTCTTAGTCGCTGTCATGCGCATGCTGTCGGCAGCAATGTCGCGCTCCCTGGCGCCCGGTCCTTGCCCGAATACGCATGCTGAAGAATATGTACAAATGTACACAATCTTGCTACTGTTGTCTCTATCTTCTCATTCACAGGCGTTTACGGATGACAGCGCAAACCTCCCGCCGGGCTTTACAGCTCCGACTCTGGGCCCTCTTCATGTTCTTCTTTATCCCTGGATTGCTGATGGCCTCATGGGCTACCCGTACTCCGGCGATCCGTGACCTGCTGACGCTGTCAACGGCGGAAATGGGCATCGTTTTATTTGGCCTGTCGATTGGTTCGATGAGCGGGATTCTCTGCTCGGCGTGGCTGGTCAAACGTTTTGGCACCCGTAAGGTGATTCGCACCACCATGTCGTGCGCCGTGGTCGGCATGCTCGTGCTCAGCGTGGCGCTGTGGCTCACCTCAGCCATCCTGTTTGCCATCGGGCTGGCCATTTTCGGCGCCAGCTTCGGTTCGGCGGAGGTGGCCATTAACGTCGAAGGCGCCGCCGTCGAGCGGGAAATGAATAAAACCGTGCTGCCGATGATGCACGGGTTTTACAGCTTCGGTACGCTGTTCGGCGCCGGTGTAGGAATGGCGGTGACCGGTTTTGGTCTGCCCGCCGCGCCGCATATTCTGCTGGCCGCGCTGGTGGCGATTGCCCCGATTGCGATAGCGATTCGCGCCATCCCTGATGGGACCGGAAAAAATGCGGCTGAAAGCGCGCATCATGAGGAAAAAGGTCTGCCGGTATGGCGTGATGTTCAGCTGTTGCTGATTGGCGTTGTGGTGCTGGCAATGGCCTTTGCTGAAGGATCCGCCAACGACTGGCTGCCGCTGCTGATGGTGGACGGCCACGGCTTCAGCCCCACCTCTGGCTCCTTGATTTACGCCGGTTTCACCCTCGGGATGACACTAGGCCGCTTTACCGGCGGCTGGTTTATCGATCGTTACAGCCGGGTCACGGTTGTACGTGCCAGCGCCGTCATGGGCGCGCTGGGCATCGGCCTGATTATCTTTGTCGACAACCCGTGGGTAGCCGGCGTCTCGGTACTGCTGTGGGGACTTGGCGCATCGCTCGGTTTCCCGCTGACCATTTCCGCCGCCAGCGACACCGGTCCCGATGCGCCGAAGCGCGTCAGCGTGGTGGCGATAACCGGCTATCTTGCCTTCCTGGTCGGGCCGCCGCTGCTGGGCTTCCTTGGAGAACACTTCGGCCTGCGCAGCGCCATGATGGTAGTGCTGGGTCTGGTCATGGTGGCGGCACTGGTCGCCAGAGCGGTAGCAAAACCACAACATGAACCTGTCATGGAGAACAGTTAATGAGCATCAAACTGATTGCGGTAGACATGGATGGTACCTTCTTAAGCGATGCCAAAACCTACAATCGCTCGCGCTTTCTGAACCAGTATCAGCGTATGCGCGAGCAGAATATTCGTTTTGTCGTCGCCAGCGGCAACCAGTATTACCAGCTGATTTCATTTTTTCCGGACATTGCCCACGAGATAGCCTTTGTCGCCGAAAATGGCGGCTGGGTGGTCAGCGCCGGCGATGACGTTTTTAACTGTCAACTGCCGAAAGATCATTTCCACACCGTCATCGACTATCTGCAGACGCTGACCAATATTGAAATCATCGCCTGCGGCAAAGGCAGCGCGTATACCCTGAATCGCTATAACGATGAGTTAAAGACGGTCGCCGCGAAATATTATCATCGCCTGCAGCTGGTGGATGACTTCAACCATATCGATGACGTGATACTGAAATTCGGCCTCAACGTGCCCGATCATCTGATTGCACAAATCCAGCCGCAGCTACACGCGGCGTTGGGCGATATGGTGACCGCCGTGGCAACCGGCTACGGCAGTATCGACCTGATTATTCCCGGTGTGCACAAAGCCAACGGCCTGCGTATTTTGCAACAGCGCTGGGGCATTGAGAATCATGAAGTCGTCGCCTTTGGCGACAGCGGAAACGATATTGAAATGCTGCAACATGCCGGGTTTGGTTTTGCCATGGCCAACGCAGCAGAGCCGGTGAAAGCCGTTGCCCGCTACGATGCGCCGCATAACAATGAAGAAGGTGTGCTGCAGATCATCGACAAAGTGCTGAATCGCGAAGCGCCGTTCGCTTGATTTTCGTCCGGGTGCGGCAGTCGTGCCACACCCGGAACGCCCGACGTTATGCCTGCGGGTCGTTGGAGTTTCCGACGCGCTTGTCTTTGAGAAAATAGACAATCATTGCCAGCCACACTACGCCGCTGAGCAAGTTGAACAGGCTGAATACCCCGCTCCCCCCCTGCTCATACGCATGCTTACTGACCTCTATGCCGACGGTAAAAATCAGCATCTGCAGCATCCCCATCGCGGCCGAAACCGTGCCTTTACTCATGTCGCTGGCAAACAGCGTCAGGCGCACCAACCCGGCATTCGCCAGCCCGATCCCGAAGGCGTAGACGCTCAGCCCGGCGGTCATCCACAAATAAGCATGGCTCGATACCACCGTCGCCACCGCAGAGAGCAGCAGCCCGAACATAATCGGCCAGCCGCCGAGAATAATCAGCGAGCGCACCGTACGCCGCGAGGTCAGTCGCGCCAGCACCAGGTTACCGGCAATCAGCGCGCCGAAAATCGGCACCTGCAGCAGGCCATACTCATAGCTGGTGGCGTTTTCCCCGCTGATAATAATCACCGGCGACTGGGCAATCCACGCCAGCAGCGGCAGGCTGACAAACCCGGTCGCCAGCGCGCCGGCGACGAAGCGCAGATTCTTCAGCACCAGGCCATAATCGCGACCCAGCTCTTTCATCGACAGCTTCTCGCCCATCCGCGTCGCGGTTTCCGGCATCGCGCGCTGCAGGCCCACAAAGGCAATAGCGGCCAGCACGGCAAACAGCACGAACATCATTTCCCACGGCAGGATGTGCACCCACGCCGCCCCCACCAGCGGACCGAGCAGCGGGGCAATCAGCGCAACGTTCGCCATCAGGGCGGTGATTTTGATACACATCGCCTCCTCAAACGACTCCTGAATGGCGGCATACCCCACCGCGCCGATGAAGCACAGGCTAATCCCCTGCAAAAAGCGCAGCAGCGTGAACTGCTCAATGGTCTGCGCCAGCAGAGTGGCCAGGCAGGTGACGATAAACCACACCACCCCGGTGAGCATCACCGGGCGACGGCCGATCCGATCCGACAACGGTCCCAACAGCCATTGTAAAAACATGCCGCCGGCGAGATAGGCGGTCATCGAGGTCGGCACCCATTCATTGCCTACCTGAAACTCTTCCACCACCGAGAGCATTCCCGGCTGGATCATATCGTTACCGATATAAGTGGAAAATTCGTATAACACCAGGCAGAGCGGGAACAAAAGCGCCTGCCGTCCGAGGCGTTTTCCTGAAAGCGAATAATTCTGCATGCAATCTCTTAGTTAAACAAAAATCGCGCAAAGTTTAATGAAAGTCTTGCGGAGGAGATAGTGAATTGTGAGTGACAATGAAAAATAGCGCAACGCGCCTTCCGCCCGCCGCTCTCACCGCCATTTTAATTAAACCTGTCTATATTTCGTTTATATTTCAATTAGGTTACAGGCGATATACTCATTCCCTGCGACATCTTCGCCACGGCATGCCGCGCCAGCAGCTTCTTAACAAGCTGATAATTAAGACAATACTGCTTTAATTTATCGCCACCGTTTTTTAAGGTGGGCGGCTGATTGCTATCGGATACCAAGAGTCTGAATCTATGCTGGAAAATATCAACGACACGCTGTTTGCCTTAATCAACGCCACCCCCGCCTCACCCTCGTGGCTCATCGCACTGGCGACCTTCATTGCCAAACAGGTGATTCTGATTGTGCCTCTGTTGGCCGCTGCGCTGTGGCTCTGGGGGCCAAACCAGCGGCAGCTGGTGTTTAAAGTGTTCCTCGCGCTGGCGATTAGCCTGAGTCTGTCATGGATTTTTGGCCTGCTCTTCCCGCATGAGCGCCCGTTTGCCGCAGGCGTCGGCTATCAGTTCCTGCATCACGCGCCGAATAACTCCTTCCCCAGCAATCACGGCACCATCAGCTTTACCTTTGCGCTGGCTTTCTTGTTCTGGCATCGCCTGTGGTCCGGGATCGCGCTGCTGGCGACCGCCGCGGCGATCGCCTGGTCCCGCGTCTATCTTGGCGTTCACTGGCCGCTGGATATGCTGGGCGGCCTGCTGACCGGGATGTGCGGTTGTCTGGCCGCCGGACTACTGTGGCCGGCCGGTGGCCAGGCGCTGTATCAATCTCTGCAGCAGCTGTACCGGGTTTGCTTCTCCCTGCCGATTCGTAAAGGCTGGGTGCGTGACTAACCCTCTCCGGGCAGGTAAAATTGCCCACTGACGCCCTGCCGATGCCGGGCGATTTCAGGGTAGAGGGAATATGGAAACACGTCGTGATGAACGCATCAGCCAGCTCATTCAGGCGCTCAAGCGCAGCGATAAGCTTCATCTAAAAGAGGCCGCCGCGCTGCTTGGCGTATCAGAAATGACCATTCGTCGCGACCTGAACGGCCATAATGGCCCGGTGGTGTTGTTAGGCGGTTATATCGTTCTGGAGCCGCGCAGCGCAACCCATTACCTGCTCAGCGACCAGAAAACCCGTCTGGTGGACGAAAAACGCCGTGCCGCCCGTCACGCTGCCGCGCTGCTTGAAGCCCATCAGATGGCCTTTTTCGACTGTGGAACAACCACGCCCTGGATCATTGACGCGATTGATAACGCCCTGCCTTTTACCGGCATCTGCTATTCGCTGAACACTTTTCTGGCGCTGCAGGAAAAACCGCAGTGTCGGGCCATTCTCTGCGGCGGCGAGTTCCATGCCAGCAATGCCATTTTTAAACCGCTCAGCCTGCAGGATACCCTCAGCCATCTGTGCCCGGACATTGCCTTCTACTCGGCGGCCGGGATCGACTGCGCGCAGGGCGCCACCTGCTATAACCTCGAGGAACTGCCGGTTAAACACTGGGCGATGAGCAGCGCGCGCTACCACGTGCTGGTTGTCGATCACAGTAAATTTGGCAAGGTCAGACCGGCGCGGATGGGCGATTTATCGCGTTTTGATGTGATTGCCAGCGATGTCTGCCCGGATGAGGATCTGCTTGCGCTGGCGAAAGAAAAACAGATTTCACTGCTCTACTGACCGCGCCCCGCAGGGCGCGGCCTGTTGATTACGAGAACCAGCTACCGAACCAGCCGTGCAGTTTCATCAGCACGAAGTCCATCATCCGGCTAAAGAAGCCGCCTTCATTGACCGCTTCCATGACAATAAGCGGGCGCTGCTCGATGGTTTTATCATTGAGTTTAAAGTCGATGGTCCCGACCACCTGCCCTTTGCTCAGCGGCGCCGTCAGCTGCGTATCCGTCAGGGTATAGCTGGCTTTCAGGTTTTTCAGCTGGCCGCGCGGCAGGGTAATCGAGCCGGCTTCGCCCGCCCCGAGTTTGGCTTCGCTGCTGTCGCCAAACCAGACGCGCTGGGTGATAAAGGTGGCATCCGGTTTAATCGGCGTCACGGTTTCATAGAAACGGAAGCCCCAGGTCAGCAGCTTTTCGGATTCATTAAAACGAATACGATCGGTTTTGGTGCCAAGCACCACGGCAATCAGACGCATGTCTCCCTGGGTTGCCGAGGAGACCAGGTTGTAGCCTGCGCCGGCGGTGGTCCCCGTTTTGACGCCATCCGCGTTGAGGTTTGAGCTCCACAGCAGACGGTTGCGGTTCGGCTGACGAATCTTATTGAAGGTAAACTCTTTCTCTTTATGAATGGCGTACTCTTCAGGGACGTCATGAATCATCGCCCTGGTCAGCAGCGCCATGTCGCGCGCGGTACTAAACTGGCCCGGCGCATCCAGACCGTGCACGGTCATAAAGGTGGTGTTGGTCAGCCCCATTTTTTGCGCATAGCCATTCATCAGGCTGACGAATGCATCCTGGCTCCCTGCCACATAGTCGGCGATCGCGATGCTGGCATCGTTACCGGACTGGATAATCACGCCTTTATTCAGGTCTTCGACCGAAACCTGCATCCCTGGTTTAAGGAACATCACCGATGACCCGCGCAGCGCCGGGTTACCGGTAGCCCAGGCATCGCGACCGACGGTGACCATATCGGTGGACTTAATCTTGCCCGCCTTCAGCGCCTGCCCGACGACATAGCTGGTCATTATCTTGGTCAGACTCGCCGGGTCGAGTTTTTCATCGGCGTTGCCCTCGCTCAGCACTTTACCGCTGGCGTAATCCATCAGGATCCAGGCTCGGGCGTCGATCGACGGGGCATCGGGGAGTTGTTCCGCAGCCTGCACCGCAGGTGCGACAAGAACGAGAAGCGCGCAGCCTGCCACGAGGCCGCGAAGGGAAAAAGCGTCATGCGTCATAAGAGCCACCCAAGTATCCTTTCCAAACAAAATATGCCGCAACACTCTATCGGCGCAGCAGCAGCCGGTGAGTAAAGCGTACAAATGACCTTAAAGAAACAGCGAGTTGGTAAAGTTTTTAAAGTTTACGCAATAACCTCGCTCCCTGCTGAAAACAGAGCAATTTTTTTGATCATGATTGCCTAAATATTATGTTTATTCCAACATGATTGCTTACCATGATGCAACGACGGCTCAATAACAGGCAGGAACCGATATGATTACGCTATGGGGCAGAAATAACTCGACGAATGTGAAGAAAGTACGCTGGGCGCTGGCGGAGCTGGAGCTTCCATATCAGCATATTATGGCAGGGCTGGAGTTTGGCTTAAATCATGACCCGGAATATCTGGCGATGAATCCGAACGGTCTGGTGCCGCTGTTGAAAGATGATGCCCGTGACCTCGTCCTTTGGGAATCGAACGCCATTATTCGCTATCTGGCCGCCGAGTATGGTCAGGACCGTTTATGGCTCGCTTCGCCGCGCCAGCGCGCGCAGAGCGACAAATGGATGGACTGGGCGAACGGTTCGCTTTCTCCCGCCCACCGTCCGGTGTTGATGGGACTGGTGAGAACGCCAGAGGATAAGCGCGATCCGGCAGCCATCGCCGCCGGTATTGCCGCCTGTGAAGCGCTTTTCGCTATTCTTGACGCTGAACTGGCCACCTCTGCCTGGCTGTCCGGAGAGGCCTTTGGCCTCGGCGATATCGCCGTGGCGCCGTTCGTTTATAACCTGATGGAGATGGTGGACACCTGGCAGCCGCGTCCGCACCTGCAGCGTTGGTATCAGCAGCTTAATGAACGCCAGGCGTGGCGCGATGTGGTGATGATTCCGGTCACCTGATGCTATTCGGCCGGGCTCACCTTCAGCAGTTCGCCGTTGGACTCGTCGGTTAACACATACAGATAGCCGTCGGGTCCGACGCGCACATCGCGAATACGCTTGCCGCGATCGCGCAGAAGGCGCGTCTCTTCGCGCACCTTATCGCCATCCACCTTCAGAACAATCAGCGACTGGTCCTTCAGCGCCCCGATAAATAGCTTGTGCTGCCACTGCGGGAAAGTCTGCGCCGCATAAAACGCCATCCCGCTCACCGCCGGAGAACGCTTCCAGACGAAAAGCGGCGCTTCGGTTCCGGCGACCGCCGTGCCCTGCGCTTCGGGAATCGGCAGGCCGCTGTAGTTGACCCCGTGTGTCGCCAGCGGCCAGCCGTAGTTTTTGCCCCTGCGCGGAATATTGATCTCATCGCCGCCGCGCGGCCCGTGTTCGTTGAGCCACAGCGTAGCGCTCCAGGGGTTCATCGCCATCCCCTGCGGATTGCGGATGCCATAAGACCAGATTTCCGGCCTCGCCCCCGCGCGATCGGCAAAAGGATTATCGGCAGGGACTGTGCCGTCTTCGCTCAGGCGCACCACTTTTCCCTGCAGTTTATCCAGATCCTGGGCCGTAGGGCGTTGGTTATTTTCGCCCAGCCCGATGAATAAATATCCTTTCCCATCGAAAACCAGCCGCCCGCCGAAATGGTTGCCGGTGGAGAGCTTCGGCTGCTGGCGGAAGACGACCTGAAAATGCTCCAGATGCTGAAGGTTGTCACTCAGACGACCGTAGCCCACGGCGGTACCGGCCTTACCCTCATCGCCGACTTCAGCAAAGCTCAGCCAGACCCGGCGGGAGCGGGTAAAATCCGGGGCCAGCGCCACGTCAAGCAACCCGCCCTGGCCGCTGGCCCACACCGTGGGGACGCCGGTTATCGCGGCCGAAAGACCTTCCCCCTGCCGCCAGCGCTTCAGTTCGCCTGAACGCAGGGTTATCAGTATTCCCTGGTCATCGGGCAAAAAGGCCAGCGCCCACGGATGCGCAAGCTGATTTTGCAAGACCTCGACGCGTACCTTCCCGGCAAGGGTCGCGGCGGGAAACAGCAGGGTGGCGAGCATCAGCGAAATGGCGACCTGGCGCATAGCATTCTCCTTTCATCGGCAATACTTTCGGTAATGCGCTAAGAGTAGCCAGCGAGGCAAACCAGGAGAGGATTTTTACATAACCTTAAGCAGGGGGAGTTCGCCTCCCCCTGAATTCAGACGTGGGTCACTGACGCTCGTTTATTCAGTTTATGAATATTCATCGTCAGCTCAGCCAGACAGCGTTCTAGCGTCTCTACGTTAACCGCAATATATGACGGGCAGTCATGATGCCCGCTCATCAGGCAAACCGCCGCAGACGCGATGGCTCCACCCGCAAGACGGAGTGCATCCTTTTCCTCCGGTGCAAGCTCGTGCTGCAACCGCAGCCCGTGTTCACGCATTTCACCACACAGTTCGAACAAGTTATCACGCAGATGCTCATTTTCGCTGACTGACATATAGCCCTTCGCTTTGCGTAACTGCAAATAAGCGTGGAGATCAATATTGGCATTAATCAGCTTATTCAGAAGGTTACGATACAGTCTGTCAACGCTCATCATAGTTCCTCCTCTGTCATCCATTACCATTATCAGAATATGGCTATTTTTTGTACAAAAGGATGCGCGAGGTCAATAATTCCTGGTTAATTAACATCATTTACAATGTTACATTTATGTTCAAAATCGCTACCGGCGCGCCTGTAGCTCTCCCATGCGCTGGAGCTGGCGAAAACCAGGCAGTTCTCGATGCTGCTGATCTTTACCTTATTCGTCACGCAGATTTATGACACCTACGACAGGCAGTTTGCGCAGTACTTCTCATTGCCGTTCCTTACCCCGAAAGAAGGCAACCGCGGGTACGCCACGTTATCTGGCTGCGCCGCAGCCAGATAACGGCCTTCGGCGGAATTAATCGGTGAGTAAATTGCCCTGGCGGGTAGCCAGCGGCACGCTCCCCGCGATTTTCCCTATCACCTTTCCTTGCCAGGCATAAGGCTGACTGTGACGGGCGAAAAGGATGCCATCAGTTTCGGCGATCACCTCGACCTCCTCCCCCGCAGGCACAATAATCGTTGCCACCACATCGCCCGCTCTTACCGTATCTCCGGTACGTAAACGGTACACGATAAGACCAGCATGCTGCGCTTTCACCTGCGACATCGCCGTGAGCGGCGTGGCTTCACAACGCAAGCGCGGAAGGTCGGAATCGGTTGGTCCCTCGATAACGCCGCGCCTTTCCAGAATACGATATAATGCGGCCGCCTGATCCTGCGCAAGACGCACATCGACATCATCATTGCAGCCCAGTTCCAGAGTTGTCGCCAGACAAGCCAGCGGGATCGGGTAATCCGGGTAGCGTTGGGCCAGTTCCCACCACGGAGCGCTGCAGGCTTCATCAAACGGATTTCCGCCTGATTTTTCAGCCAGTAACACCGCGCGAACGCCCAATTCCGCGGCGATATCCTGGGCGTCAGGCCAAAGCGGGGTTCCCACATACATATGCGGCAACGCCTGGTTATCAGCATGGAGATCGAAAACAAAATCAGCATCGTAAGCCAGAGACAACAGCGTGTGACGCAGCGCCGCTAAGGCGGTGGTCGGCTGCTGTTCGGCAAGCAATGTCGCCATTTCCGCTCGGATAATCGCACGGTTGAGCTGGCTGTCCGGGGTTAGTTTGTCTGACAGACGCTCCCCCATCGCCAGCGTAAAGTCGAGATAGTGACGATTAAAATTGTCCCCGCTTTCAACATCGTGTCTCCCCAGCAGGAAACCGCTATCCTGTTGCGCCAGACCAATGGGATTGGCCTGCGGCAGGATGACGATTTCGCCGACGATGCGTCCGCGTGCCGCCGCCTCGGTCAGCATAGTGCTCAGATAATGCAGCGCCAGCATCCCCGGAAATTCATCCGCATGCAGGCCCGCCTGCAAATAGGCTTTTGGTCGCGCCCCGGGGCTCCCAAAGCGCAGGATTGAGAGGTTATGTATTGCTCCTGTCCCGCTAGCAGGCAGCGTAATATTCTGCCGCGTGTGGGTATTCTCAACGGCCGAAACCTGATGTTCATTCATATTTTTATCCTGAAACGCGCGGTTATGCTCTGTGCAATGTTAGCGCCAGTCTCTGGCGCGGGTGAGTCACTATCCGTACCTGTTGTCGATGAATTAACCATGCCGCTCCCGTAAACAGGTCATATTCAGCAGCCCGCAGCCCTGTCCGATAGCGTTAAAACGTAGTGAAAGCGGCCCGGAGTCCCTGTGTTCTGCGCAAGAATACCCATCGCTACCGCCGCACTCATCGATAAAATCGGTCATAAGCTGGCGAAGCGCGGCGTCCGCCGGTTCATCTGCTTGCTGGCGCCGGAGTGTGCCGGTATTCAGATCGATGACGTCACCGGGCAAGGCGAAGGTCAATCGGGTGCCGGCGGCGATAAAATCATCACCCTGCAGGACTATCTGCGTCGGGTCAGTTTCCACCAGCACAACCCCTCTGGCCCCGACCACCGTGAGTAACGAATTATCGTGATTGCTGATAAAACCGCTGTCCTCACAGATCCCCAGACCATAACGCACATTCTCTTCCGCGCAGGCGACAACCAGACGGCCCAGACGACGGGCGGAGGCGAGGTTCTGGTCCACAATACCAGAGCCAAACAGCCCCAACCCCTCCTGAATCACCAGACCGCGTCGTCCCATATCCGATGCAATCCCAAAACGCAGCGCTTCATAAGAGCTGCCGCCTGCGATCATGAATCCCGAGAGCGCCGCCGCCGCGCCGCCAATGGCGATAAGGGTGGCCCCTGCGCAATAAGCCCGCACTAATGCCTGCAACACCGGGGTCACTTCGCCGCGATGGAGTAAGGCTTCAACCAGGCGAATCTGGTTACCGCCCGTGAGGATAATGGTTTTCAGCGCCGCAATCCGCTCGATCAGGGCGCGATCCAGACTGAGGCGTTCGATATTGTCGATGGTAATATTAAAATCAACGGCATGGATGCCGCGATCCGCCAGCGCGCGCAAATATTCCCTCGCGTCACTACGCGGTTCGGCCGAGGCGGCGGCGATAATACCCACCTCATTCGAACAGGCGTTCAGCAGGTCATCAAATAAGTGGGCATCGCGGGCTAACGGCGTCGAACCCAGGAGCAGTAGCCGGGATTCAGGCCGTGGCTTGATGCCGTAATCGCGTGACAATGCGCTATATTGACTCGCATTCAACTGCGACGCATTGAGCTTATGGCTGACCAGGCTTGCCTGAAAACGAATGGCCGTCATGCGCAACTCATTATTTCTGATGGCAATGAATGACTGCGAAACCTCAGGGAGCCGCGCAAATTCAATGGTGGCCGCCATCGCGTTTTTGGGATCGATGGCGCTGGCATGATCGTGGGTGTAATTTAGCGGATCGCCTAATACCAGCCTCGCCAGCAGATCGTACAGCGTATAAGCGCCGAAGACGTTTCGTAGCGAACGGGCTGGCGCACTGTAGGCAACATCCTGACGAGTCACCGGCATTTTTTGTGAGCCGACCCGTGGTTCAATATTGCGCAGATCGAGGCCATCGCCGTCGTCGAGATAGCTGATAAGGATATTCTTCGCCGTTCTGAGGGCGTAGTCATACTGCGCCGCACGCATATCAAGCACAAATACGCCATATTCGCCAATGACATACGCATCGTTTCCCTTGACGAACAGCGCCGTATTCTCATCAATCCCAAAGCCGTACGGAATGTCGCTTTCCATCATGGCGACGATCAGCCGCCCGAGGCGGCCTCTTTTAATAAAGTGCTGATCGACAATGCCCCAGTGAAACAGATTCAGGCCACGGCCCAGCAGCATGCCCGGCTGTTCAGGCGAGGTGATGACACCGAAGGTCGCCGCCTCCAGCGAGGTGCCGCCGACAATCATGGTGTCTGACATCATCGCCGCGCCCGCGCTTGAGCCGGCGACCAGCCCGCCCTGGGCATGAACATCGCGGATCGCTGTTAATAACGGGCTGGCGACGCCCGCCGGGGCCAGCGCATCGGTGATAAATGACTGATTGCCGCCGGTAAAAAAGACGCTACCGTAGTCGTGAACCAGCGCCACTATTTGCGGGTCGCAGGCAGCTTGCGCTGCCCCTTCGCCATAGACCTCCGCCAGCACAACATCGAAGCCATAGGCCTGAAAAACCGCGACCGTCTCCTCTCCTACCACTTTGGGTTCGGAAGAGGCCGTCGGGAAAATCACCATGCGACCGTCCGAAAGACGATGCATCTCTTGGTAGATTGCCGCGTTGTCGTCCTCCAGTCTGCCGCCAATGACCGCAAGTCTGGGACATCTGCCATTATCGGGGTTCATGCAATTGGTCATAAGTTTCTCAGTTGGGCTGTCCAGCGTCAGGAATAATCAGTAAACCACGCGCGTCGCTAATGACTTTATAGCCGTCAGGCACATCGCAAGCCTGTTCCTGGAGATAATGCGCAGACACGACACGCTCTGTTGTGTCGGCGAAGGAAGGTTTGAAATGAATGATCTGCTTCCACGAACGGGTGATATTTTCGCAAAAGAACAGAACCAGATCGTCGCGGTCGGCCATCCCCAGCAGGGTATTCAGCGCGTCCTCTTCCTGTTCAACAATGTGGATCGCCGAGTCATCCACGCCGTGCGCAATCAGCGCGGCGCGCATCAGCCGCGGCATTTCATCCGGAGCACGTCCCCGTAAGCCGTCATCGCGATGGCAGATATAGCGGTCGAAATGCCCTGCTACTTTTGCCGCGATGGCGGTGACATCCTCGTCACGTCTGTCGCCCGGGCAGGTCACGCCGACAATTTTTTTGCCACGCGGTTGCAGGCGCTCGACAAGATCAACCATCGCCCCGACGGCGGCCTCGTTGTGACCGTAGTCGAGAATGGCCCGGAAACCATGCGCGTCGAAGACGTTCATCCGTCCCGGCGACTGGAAAAATGTGTTATCGAAGGTCCGCAAACCATTACGGATCTGATCGAGTGTTTTCCCCAGCGCATACGCCATCCCTGCGGCGAACATCGCATTCTCGACGTTGTGCAGGGCTTTACCTTCCAGCGTGGCCGGGATGACATGGGTCCACATCAGGGGGAGCTGCATTCCGTTATCATAAATAACGATTTGCTCTCCGTTCAGCCCCTGCTCCAGCACGACCGCGCGTTTGCCCAGACGGATATGCTCGCGCACCAACATATGGTCGCGATTACGCGTCACGTACATGATGTGTTTTGCGGGTGAATGTGCCGCCATTTTTAACGTGTATTCGTTATCGGCGTTCAGCACGACCGTGTCATGGGAAATCTCGGCGATAACCCGTTTCACTTTGGCCAGCTCATCAAGGGTGTCAACGCCGCCGAGACCAAGGTGATCCGAGGAGATATTGAGCACCGCCCCGACATCGCAGTACATATACCCCAACCCGGAACGGACGATGCCGCCGCGGGCCGTTTCCAGCACGGCGATATCTACCGCCGGATCGCGTAAGACCATCCTGGCGGAGACCGGCCCCGTCATGTCGCCCTTAACCGTGACATTGCCATCGATATAAACCGCATCGGTGGAGGTCTGACCAACAATATGACCGGCCATTTTCAGGATATGGCTCAGCATACGCGCGCAGGTTGTTTTGCCATTGGTGCCGGTCAGCGCGGCAATCGGCACCCGACTTTGGCTGCCTGCCGGGAACAGCATATCCATAATTTTTCCGCCGACATCACGCGGCTTACCTTCCGATGGCGAGATATGCATCCGCAGGCCGGGTCCGGCATTGATCTCACAGATGGCCCCACCGGTTTCACGATAGCTTTTGGTGATATCCGATGTCAGGAAATCCACTGCGCCAATATCCAGACCAACCGCACGAATAGCGCGCTCTGCCATCAATTTGTTATCTGGATGGATAATATCGGTAACATCGACAGCCGTACCTCCGGTTGAGATATTGGCGGTTTTGCGCAGATAAACCTCCTCGCCCAGCGGCGGAACGCTTTCCGCGTGATAACCGCGTAGCGCCAGCAGCGCCAGAGCCCGCTCATCCAGATCCAGCCGGGTCAGGACATTTTCATGACCAATCCCGCGACGCGGATCCTGATTAACCTTTTCTACCAGCGCGCTGATGGTATGGACGCCATCACCAACAACGTGACCAGGCACCCGGCGAGCTGCCGCGACCAGTTCGCCATTCACCACCAGCAGACGATGGTCGTCGCCGGCTATCATGCTTTCCACCACCACCGCGCTACCTTCGTCGTTGGCGACGGTAAAGGCCATTTCAACCGCCTCATCGTCAGCGATATTGACGGTCACGCCACGGCCATGATTACCGTCCAGCGGTTTTATCACCACCGGGTAGCCGATACGTCTGGCGGCCGACAGGGCCTCCTCCCCATCATAGACCACGCGCTGTTGCGGGACCGGGAGCCCTAAGTCGCCCAGTAACTGGTTACATATATTTTTATCTGAGGCAATTTCCACTGCGATATGGGAGGTCTGGCTGGTCAACGCGGCTTCGATGCGTTTTTGATATTTCCCCTGTCCCACCTGAATCAGGCTGGCGTCGTTAAGACGATACCAGGGGATACCGCGCGCCTGCGCCGCCCGGACCAGTTCAAGCGCTGAAGGTCCAAGCGAATATTTGTCGGCATAGCGAATAAAACGTGCGACATGGTCAGCTAAATCCACGGGGGCGCTCTGTTCATCGGCGCGGGCCAGTTCCGCCAGCATATCGCAGGCCACCTCCCCCGCCTCCAGTCCGATATCCTCCGACTCATAGCTATAGAGGACCTCGACCTCATTTTCATGGTCGCTGGCAATGGCAAAGGCCAGCTCGCCATCCAGTCCGGTCAGACGCTGTAAATGCAGCGCGATCAGCGCGATTAACCCGCCGGTCGCCTCAACCTGCACGCCGGGCAACGCCTCACCCTCAGCGGCGAAAATTCCCGGTATTGCTGCTTTCAACGCGTCAAAAACGGCCTTCCCCTGGGCATTAAGCTTGCTGGCATAGAGCGGATTCACATCCACGCACAAGCGAATAAGTGGAGTTCTGGCAAAAGTATTAGGACCAACATAAACCGAGGTAGAGATAATATTCACGATATTCGCCTTCTTACGTTCTGGAAAATCTGAAACAGAATGTCTGCCATCGCTGATGCCCTTACCCGCCAGGGCAAGCGGTCACCGATGCGCATAAGCATAAACAGGGATACTCAGTCAGGTCGCCGCGGGAGCACGAGGCGCGGAACGGTGGCAAAACGGGCAATCTTCCCGGCGTTTGAGCCCAGGAAGACCCGCATCAGTTGCCCCCGATCGCTGGAGCCGATAATCAGCAACTCCGTCTCTTCCCAGTCGATACTGCCGAGCGCGGATTTCCAGTCCTCGCCATCGCCAAGCACGCTGCTAAGCACAACGGGTGAATGCCAGTCATGTTGAATCGCATCATGCGCGGCCTGCGCCTGAACGCGCAGCTGATTGGCGACCTGGTTCTCCGCGCTGTAGCCCACGCCCGTTGGATACATCTGTTTATCACGGACAATAAAGGTGGCGAGTCTCAGGCTGACGCCAAATGTTGCCGCAATTTCGCCGGCCTGCTCCGCCAGTAACGGCGAGTGCTCTGAACCAGAAACCGCGCAGGTGATACGCTGTACAACCGCGTTATCTGCGACGGTAAATCCGCGCGGCGTTAAAATGACCGGCAGCCCCGCGCTCTGTAGCATATTGGTCGTCACGCTCCCGCTATCAAACCGCCCTTTAATCGCTGACCGGGCCGATCCCATAACGATACAATCCGCCGAGAGTTCGCTGGCGGTTCGCAGGAGCCCTTCACTGGTGGAAGGGACAGAGCGGGCAATGAAATCCGCTGAAATATCCGCAGGCAACGCGGCCTTTGCGCAGGCCAGGGCACGGTCGGCATGCTGATAGAGAAAACTGGCGTACTCCTGATCAATACGCGCCAGTGAGGGATGGTCCCACGCCTCGGGGACCAGCGTGCATACCACCAGGCTGCCGTGGGTCGTGCGGGCTAAAACGGCGGCCAGTTGCAATGCCTCCAGACCACTCTGGTCGGCTGAAAAACCCACCAGATATTTCATTCCGCCACCTCGCTATTCGCCAGATTTTGTCCGTCGCGTTTTTTCTCCAGTCGCGAGTGGCGAACGGAATATGTCAGGTAAAACAGCGCCGCCAGGATTGCCCAGATGGCGGTCAGCTTGAATACAATCAGCGACAGGCTGGAAATCAAATACAGGCAGGCAATAATGCTGAGAATCGGTAACAGCGGAAAGAAAGGCACCTTAAAACCACGCGGTGCATCGGGCTGCGAGTAACGTAAAACGATCACTCCCGCAGACACTACCGTGAAGGCGACCAGCGTTCCCATGCTGGTTAAATCCCATAGTATTGATGAGGGTAAAAATGCCGCAATTGCCGACACAAAGCAGGCGACGATCGCGGTATTCATATTCGGCGTCATCGTTCGCGGATTCACTTTATGAAAAATCTTTGGCAACAAACCATCGCGCGACATGGCAAACAGAATCCGGGTCTGTCCGTACAGCACGACCAGGGTGATAGAAAAAACGGAGACGACGGCGCCGGCAGAAAGCACAACGGCAGGCCAGGTTGCACCGGTAATATGCTGCAGGATCAGCGCAAGTCCAGCCTCTTGTCCCTTAAATTCGCTCTGCGACTGCGCCCCCAAAGCCATTAACGCCACGAGGATATAAAAAACCGTGACAATAAGCAGCGCGCTAATAATAGCAATCGGTAAATTACGTTTCGGGTTTTTGACCTCTTCACCCGCGGTGGATACCGCATCAAGGCCCACAAAGGTGAAAAAGATAGAGCCTGCGGCGGCGCTAATACCGGCAAATCCATGAGGAGCAAACGGTAATAAATTACCGGCATTAAACGATGTCGCCGCGAGGGCAATAAACAGAAGTAACACCCCGAGTTTGATAACCACCATAATGGCATTGGTTCGGGCAGACTCTTTCGACCCTCGCATCAGCAGGAGACAACAGAGAAAAACAAGACAGGCGGCGGGCAGATTAATCAGGCCATCGCCCCCCGGCTTCAGATTGTAGCCTTCCGCAACCAGTGGTGCCGAGAGCATCCAACGGGGGAGTTCAAGACCGCTAATATTAAAAATAAGATTGTGGAGATACTCGCTCCAGCCAATAGCGACAGCCGCCGCCGAAATGCCATATTCGAGGATCAAACAGGCGGCGACCAGAAAAGCGATACCTTCCCCGAGCGTCACGTAAGCGTATGAATAAGAGGATCCGGAAGCAGGAATCATCGAACTCATCTCGGCATAGCATAGTGCCGTCAGACCCGCCGTCAGCCCGGCAATCAGAAAAGCAATCAGAACCGCAGGCCCGGCTACCGGCACCTGCTCACTCAACACGAAGAAAATACCCGTGCCGATAGTCGCGCCGACGCCAAACATGGTTAACTGGAAAAGTGTAATTGAACGCCCAAGTTTGCTTCCGTGAGCAGAAGCGTCTTCAACCATATCGTCTATCGGTTTTTTACGCATCAGGCGTAGTTTTAAAGATACCCCATGTTTCATGATAACAACCTCTTTCTCGATTAACGCCTGATTGATTACCTTCCACCCTACAGAAATAAACCTGAAAAAGTCCTGCCGAAGTTGACGAGATATTCGAAATTTGTTTCGATATAACAGCCCCTGGAAAACAGGAATTGCTGAAATTCTTTATTTGCTTAAAAAACAGGCGCTGCGCCAGTTTTAAAATAAGAGAAAGAACTCTGCTACGGACCATTGCATATATTTTACTTATGTATGAAATATTAACGTTTATTGCCTGAAACGTTTGGAGGCTTTATGAAAGATAGTGATGGTTCGCTGACGCTGGACAGAATTGATTTAAAAATACTTAGCAAGCTACAAAAAAACGGACGAATTACTAATCAGGAACTTGCCGATTCTGTCGGTTTATCCGCCAGCCCATGTCTGAGCCGCGTAAGACGGATGGAAAAGGCGGGAGTGATAATTGGTTATCAAACACACATTGAACTTGCTAAATTATGCCGGTATGTTGATGTTATCGCAGCAATAACATTAAACAACCATAGCCTGGAGGACTTCGAGCTGTTCGAATCAGCCATTCAGTCAATGCGCTATGTTGTTAATTGTACAAAAGTTAGTGGCCCGATAGACTATCTGGCGCATTTTATTTGCCCTGATATCAGCGCCTATCAACTGCTCTCTGATGAACTATTAAAAATAGGCCCCAAAGTCTCAAATCTATCAAGCTATATTGTCCTTAAGTCGATTAAACCATACCGCGGATTCGCCTTCGAGGATCTGATAGAACCTTGTGCGAAAACGTCTGAGTAAAACGCCAGCCAGCGTAAAAAAGAGGGGCCCGTTCTCAGCAACCAGCCCCGTTTCGCTTCCCCCTTCTTTGGACAGAGAGAAAAACCTGTCCGCTGGCGGCAAGGTTACGCCCTCCCGTGAGCGGATGCCACCGCAGTAACCTGTTATTTATCAGATTAAACCACCTGATGCTATTTGTGTGATGTAATGTATATGTGGCTGAATTTAATAAAACCAGCAGAGTATTAATTCGGTTATCTGTCGTATAGCAGTGATGAATATTAACTAAAGTTATTTTTTCTTTTTGTTTAATGACCAGGCAATAAAGCGGGTTTTTATACACATTTAATTATTTTGAAATAAATGTGTAATGTTGCCCCACAATAATCCGACCTGCGAACTGTTGTAAACAATATATTAATTAGTTTTTAAAAGGTAATTTATGAGCGAGAATAACGCTATTCAATCTAACGGAGAGGCTACAGCCAGCCTTCCTAAAATACACCAAAAGAACAGTCGGTTAACTGTTCTTTTTTTTGTTTTTTTATTAGCGATCGGCATAGCGTTTGCGGGGATAAACCTCTTTAATGATGTCAATGATGCTGGCGCGGTATACACCGATTACATCCCTTTTCTCCTGCTGGGATTAGCGTTGCTGATAGCGTTAGGTTTTGAATTTGTTAACGGCTTTCACGATACCGCCAACGCTGTGGCGACCGTGATTTATACCCACTCGCTGTCGCCGATGGTGGCGGTGATCTGGTCCGGTTTCTTCAACTTCCTCGGCGTGCTGCTGTCCAGCGGAGTGGTGGCCTTCGGCATCATTTCGCTGCTGCCGGTGGAGCTTATCCTGCAGGCTGGCACCGGCAACGGCTTCGCTATGGTATATGCCCTGCTGTTCTCGGCGATCATCTGGAACCTCGGCACCTGGTGGCTCGGGTTACCGGCGTCGTCGTCACACACTCTTATTGGCTCCATTATTGGCGTCGGTGTGGCTAACGCCTTGATCCACGGACGTACCGGGACCAGCGGCGTCGACTGGGCGCAGGCGATAAAAGTGGGCTATGCGCTACTGCTGTCCCCGGCGATTGGCTTTGTGTTCGCCGCCCTGCTGCTGCTGGTGATGAAGGCGTTGGTTAAAAACCGCCAGCTGTACACCTCTCCCAAGGGCGACATGCCTCCTCCGCTGTGGATCCGTGGTCTGCTGATCCTCACCTGTACCGGCGTCTCCTTCGCCCACGGCTCCAACGACGGGCAGAAAGGTATGGGGCTGATTATGCTTATCCTGGTGGGTACCATGCCGATTGCTTACGCTCTGAACCGCTCGATGCCGCCGGAACAAATTCCGCGGGTGGCCGCGCTGGCTGAAGTGACCCGCAACGATTTACTGCAGCAATTCCCGGCGGTGAATCAGGTACAGCCTCGTGAGGTCCTGACCAGCTACGTACGTACCAGCGAACTGACCCCGGACGTCATGCCGGCACTGGCACAGATGGTTGGCGCCATCGGCGATCAGATCCGCCAGTACGGTTCGGTCAGCAAGATCCCGGCCCAGGCGGTATCCAACACCCGTAACGATATGTACCTGGCGTCGGAAACCATCAAACATTTGAAATCCGAGAAACAGCTGCAAATCGCCACCCGTTCACAGCACAACCTGGACGCCCTGAAAAGCGAGCTGGACAACGCCACCCGCTTTATCCCGTTCTGGGTGAAAGTGGTGGTGGCTATCGCCCTCGGTCTCGGCACCATGGTGGGTTGGCGACGTATTGTGGTGACGGTCGGTGAGAAAATCGGCAAATCCCACCTGACCTATGCTCAGGGCGCCAGCGCTGAACTGGTCGCCATGGCGACCATTGGCGCGGCGGATGCCTTCGGTCTGCCGGTATCGACCACTCATGTCCTGTCCTCAGGCATCGCTGGCACCATGGCGGCCAACCGCTCCGGCCTGCAGATGTCCACCCTGCGCAACCTGCTAATGGCATGGGTGCTCACCCTGCCCGTTTCAGTATTGCTGTCGGCGACGCTTTACTGGATTTTCACCAACATCTAACAGGCCAATACGGAAAACGATTATGTCTATGCATGAATTTAATCGCGACGACACCTTCAACCAGCGTCTGCTACAGGAATTTTACGACAGCTATGACGAAGAGCTGGAGATGGAGCTGGACGATTTGCGTTTTGACGATGCGGAAGTGGACAGCGATCAGAAGAAAGCCTGGCGCAAACAGTACTTCCGTGAATTGCTGCACCTGCAGGGGGAGCTGGTGAAACTGCAGGACTGGGTAATGCGCACCGGCCACCGGCTGGTTATCATCTTCGAAGGGCGCGATGCGGCGGGTAAAGGCGGCGTGATCAAACGTATCACCCAGCGTCTGAATCCACGTACCTGCCGCGTGGCGGCGCTGCCTGCGCCAAACGACCGTGAACGTACCCAGTGGTATTTCCAGCGCTATATCGCCCACCTGCCGGCGGCGGGTGAAATGGTGCTGTTCGACCGCAGTTGGTACAACCGCGCCGGTGTCGAGCGGGTCATGGGGTTTTGTAGCGACGAAGAGTACGAAGAGTTTTTCCGCAGCGTGCCGGAGTTTGAGAAAATGCTGACCCGTAGCGGGATCCAGATTGTCAAATACTGGTTCTCGATTACCGATGATGAGCAGGAGTTGCGTTTCCTCAGCCGCATTCATGATCCGCTTAAGCAGTGGAAGCTCAGCCCGATGGATCTGGAAAGCCGTCGTCGTTGGGAGGACTACACCGAAGCCAAAGAGGTGATGTTAGAGCGCACTAACATTCCGGAAGCGCCCTGGTGGGTGGTTCAGGGGGTGGATAAGAAAAAGGCGCGGCTCAACTGCATCAGCCATCTGCTGCATCAGGTGCCGTACGAGGAAGGCGAAAGTCATATCATTACCCTCCCACCGCGCAAACGCAATCCTGAGTACCATCGTCACCCGGTGCCGGATAATATGATTGTCCCTGAAAGGTATTAATGTCAAGCGCGGGGTCTTATGCGCAAAAATAAGTCCCCGCCATCTCCTTCCTGCATTCTGCCATGACAGACATCCTGGATTTTTACCTGTTCAGAACGCGGAATAAAGTACGGGAAATCACCGCCCGCTGGCTGACTGAATAGCGCAGTGAACGGCCTCATGAGCTGCTAAATAGCCTGGCGCCGGAAAAGTACCGCTGATGGCCGAAAATGTTCTTCTATCGCCGCGTCCTGCCTGTTGCTGGCCGTCCCTTTCTCCAGACGATCGCTTGACCATCTGATATAGCTGAACAGCTTCGGCATAATGTATACTCCACGTTTTCCTGAGCAATGATTGTACAAAAAATGTCTAAGATTGGATTTATATCATTAGGGTGCCCGAAAAACCTCGTCGACTCAGAACGCATCCTGACCGAGCTGCGTACCGAAGGTTATGACGTGGTTCCCACCTACGACAATGCCGATATGGTTATCGTCAACACCTGCGGCTTTATCGACAGCGCCGTTCAGGAGTCCCTGGAAGCCATTGGCGAAGCGTTAAAAGAAAATGGCAAAGTTATTGTGACCGGCTGCCTGGGCGCGAAAGAAGACCAGATTCGCGAAGTACATCCGAAAGTGCTGGAGATAACCGGGCCGCACAGCTATGAGCAGGTTCTGGAGCATGTCCATCACTATTCGCCGAAGCCTAAACACAACCCGTTCCTGAGCCTGGTGCCAGAACAGGGCGTGAAGCTGACGCCGCGTCATTACGCCTATCTGAAAATTTCCGAAGGCTGTAACCATCGCTGCACCTTCTGCATTATCCCGTCGATGCGCGGCGACCTCGTCAGCCGTCCGATTGGTGAAGTGCTGTCCGAAGCCAAACGCCTGGCCGATGCCGGCGTCAAAGAGCTGCTGGTCATTTCTCAGGATACCTCCGCCTACGGCGTCGATGTGAAGCACCGCACCGGTTTCCACAACGGCGCGCCGGTAAAAACCAGCATGGTCAGCCTGTGTGAAGAGCTGGCGAAACTGGGGATCTGGGTCCGTCTGCACTACGTCTATCCGTACCCGCACGTCGATGACGTGATCCCGCTGATGGCGGAAGGTAAAATTCTGCCATATCTGGATATCCCGCTGCAGCATGCCAGCCCGCGTATTCTGAAACTGATGAAACGCCCGGGTTCTGCCGACCGTCAGCTGGCGCGCATCAAACAGTGGCGTGAAATCTGCCCTGACCTGACCCTGCGTTCGACCTTCATCGTCGGCTTCCCGGGTGAGACGGAAGAAGATTTCCAGATGCTGCTCGACTTCCTGAAAGAGGCTCGCCTTGACCGCGTAGGCTGCTTTAAGTACAGCCCGGTTGAAGGCGCAACCGCTAACGAGCTGGCGGATCAGGTGCCTGAAGAGGTGAAAGAAGAGCGCTGGAACCGCTTTATGCAGCTGCAACAGCAGATCTCTGCCGAGCGCCTGCAGGAGAAAATCGGCCGCGAGATAACGGTACTGATCGATGAAGTGGACGAAGAAGGCGCCATTGGCCGCAGTATGGCCGATGCGCCGGAAATCGACGGCGCGGTCTACCTGAACGGCGAAACGAAGGTCAAACCTGGCGATGTCGTCCGGGTGAAAGTCGAACATGCCGACGAATACGACCTGTGGGGCAGCCGGGTTTAATCCCACGCCCTCTTATCCCCGGATTGCGGCGCTAACGCGCCTGATCCGGGCTACAAAATCCCACTCATCCCCGCCAAACCGCACTCATCCGCACCAAACCGCACTCATCCGCACCAAACCGCTCTCACCCGTAGCCCCGGTAAGCGGCAGCGCCACCGGGGAACAGCACCTTATCCCTTTATCTTCGACTCCAGCGCATCGCACCCGAGCCGGGCGACAAAACCGCACTCATCCGCACTAACCCGCACCAATCCGTAGCCCCGGTAAGCGCCAGCGCCACCGGGGAGTCACACCCTACCCCTTTATCTTCGGATCCAGCGCATCGCGCAGGCCGTCCCCGAGCAGGTTAAACGCCAGCACCGTCAGGAAAATCGCAATCGCCGGGAACAGCGCTACGTGCGGCGCCATCACCATATCCGCCCGCGCTTCATTGAGCATCGCTCCCCATTCCGGGGTCGGCGGCTGCGCCCCGAGCCCCAGGAAAGAGAGACTGGCGGCGGAGATAATCGACACCCCGATACGCATGGTGAAATAGACCACGATCGACGATACCGTACCGGGCAAAATATGGCTGAACAGAATCGTCATATCGCTGGCGCCGATGCTACGCGCCGATTCAATAAAGGTCTGCTGTTTGAGCACCAGAGTATTGCCGCGCACCAGGCGGGCAAACGCCGGGATCGAAAAAATCGCCACCGCAATGATCACATTCGACATACCGCTGCCCATCACCGCCACCACCGCAATCGCCAGCAGGATCCCCGGGAAGGCGAACAGCACGTCGCAAATGCGCATGATGATGCGATCCCACCAGCCTTCATAATACCCGGCCAGCAGACCAAGCACGGTGCCGATCGCCGCGCCGATCAGCACCGCCAGCACGCCGGCCGCCAGCGAAATCTGCGCGCCAACCAGCACCCGGCTAAAGATATCGCGCCCGAGCGAATCTACCCCGAACCAGTGCATCATCGACGGGCCATCGTTGAGCCGGTCATAATCAAAATAGTTTTCCGCATCGAACGGCGCTATCCACGGCGCCACGAGCGCGACCGCAATCAGCAGCAGGACAAATATACCGGCGCCCATCGCCACCGGCTGACGACGAAATCGCCGCCAGAACTCACGCCACGGCGTGCGTATTTGTCCGGGCCTAACTCCCGGCATGGCGTTAATAACCGCCTGCCTTCTCCAGTTGAGCAATCGCACCTTACTTGTACCTGATAGCCGGGTTAATGGCGGCGTACAGGACATCCACCACTAAATTAATAAGAATAAATTCCAGCGAAAAGAGGAGGACTTCCGCCTGAATGACCGGATAGTCACGCATCTCCACCGAATCCACCAGCAGTCGCCCAAGGCCTGGCCAGTTAAAGACCTTCTCGACCACTATCGACCCACCGAGCAAAAAACCGAACTGCAGCCCCATCATGGTCACCACCGGGATCATGGCGTTGCGCAGACCGTGTTTCAGCACCACCCGGGTCTCACTGACCCCTTTGGCGCGCGCGGTGCGCATATAATCTTCGTGCAGGACATCGACAAAAGAGGCGCGGGTAAAACGCGCCATCACCGCCGCAACGGCCGCCCCCAGCGTCAGGGAAGGCAGAATATAGTGCCGCCAGCTGTCGGCGCCCACCGTCGGCAGCCAGCCCAGCTCCACCGAGAAGACCTGCATCAGCAGCATACCGAGCGCGAACGCCGGAAACGAAATACCGGTCACCGCCAGCGCCATCCCCAGCCGGTCAGGCCAGCGATTACGCCACACCGCCGCCGCAATGCCCGCCGCCATGCCGAAGACCACCGCCCAGCTCATGCTCGCCAGCGTCAGCCACAGCGTCGGCATAAACCGGCTGGCTATTTCGCTGCTGACCGGGCGGCGCGACGCCATCGAGGTGCCGAAATCGCCCTGCACTACGCTGGTGATATAGTGCCAGAACTGCACGTGCAGCGGCTGGTCGAGCCCCAGCTGCTGGCGCACCATTGCCACCACCTGCGCATCGGCCTCCGGTCCGGCAATCAACCGCGCCGGATCGCCGGGCAACAGATGCACGAACAGGAACACCAGCACCGCCACAATCAGCAGCGTGGGAATCAGCCCCAGCAGACGCTTAATCACGTAATTGAGCATCGTCCCCCCTTGCTGGCATCCCCATCGGCCGCTGACGAGCATGAACGCCATCTTCCTCTCCCGCTGCGGGAGAGGGGCTGAGTCCCGTCCATCACTGGGCTAAATCCGCCTGTTCGAAGCTAAACCCGGTATCCGGCTGGATATAGAAACCGCTCAGATTTTTGCTGTGCGCCGAGACCAGTTTTTCCACTACCAGCGGCACCCATGGGGACTCTTTCCAGATAGTCTCCTGCACCTCTTTATAGAGCCGCGTTTTTTCTTTCACGTCGGTAGTTTTCAGCGCCTCCGTCAGATCTTTATCCACCTGCGGATTGCTATAAAACGCGGTGTTGAACAGGGTTGGCGGCCAGTTTTGCGAAGCAAACAGCGGTGACAGCGCCCAGTCAGCTTCGCCGGTTGAAGCCGACCAGCCGGTGTAGAACATCCGCACCCCGCTCTCTTTCTGCCCTTTCCCCTCAACTTCCGCCGCACGCTGCCCGGCATCCATCGCCGTCAACTGGGCCTTAATCCCCACCTGCGCCAGCTGCTGCTGGGTGAACTGCAGCACTTTCTGTGCGGTACTGTGGTTATGCGATGACCACAGCGTGGTGCTGAAACCGTTAGGGAAACCGGCCTCTTTCAGCAGCTCGCGGGCTTTCGCCGGGTCATACGGCCACGGTTTGAAGCTCTCGGCATAGGCGATAGATGGCGGTACGACACCGGTGGCCGGCGTCGCATAGCCCGCGAACGCCACTTTGACCAGCGCCTGGCGGTTGATGGCGTAGTTGATAGCTTCGCGGACTTTCGGGTTATCGAACGGCTTTTGCGTCACGTTCATGCTGATATAACGCTGCATGATAGAGGGGCTGGCCACCAGCTCCAGCTTGCTGTTTTTTTCCAGCAGCGGCGCCTGCTCATAAGGGATGGGGAAAGCGAACTGCGCTTCGCCGGTTTGCAGCATCGCCGCGCGAGTGTTGTTATCCACCACCGGACGCCAGGTTATCGAGTCCAGCTTCGGCAGGCCCGGCTGCCAGTAACCGGCAAACTTCGTCACCTTCACGAAATCGGTCTGATTCCAGGTGTCCAGCTTATATGGCCCGGTTCCCACCGGATGGAAGCCTATCTCTTTGCCGTACTTTTTCAGCGCCGCCGGAGAGATCATCGCCGTGGCCGGGTGGGCCAGGATATTGATGAACGCCGAGAACGGCTGCTTGAGGGTGATTTTCACCGTCGTCGGATCAACGGCTTCGGTACTGGCGATATTTTTATACAGGTTGTAGCGCTTGAGGTGATTATCAGGATTGCTGGCGCGGTCGAGGTTAGCCTTCACCGCCTCGGCGTTAAAGTCGGTGCCGTCCTGGAACTTGACCCCGGAATGGAGTTTGATGGTGTAAACCAGCCCGTCCGGCGAGATGGTGTAGCTCTCCGCCAGCACGTTTTGCAGCTTCATCTCTTTATCCAGGCCAAACAGCCCTTGATAGAACGATTTGGCGACGGCCTGGGACAGGGTGTCATTGGCATCATACGGATCGAGGGTCGTAAAGTTAGAGCCGACCGCCACGACCACGTCTTTCGCGGCAAAAGCCGGGCTTGCCGCCAGCGCTAACGTGACGACCAGCGCCAGCAACCCTCTGCGTAATACACGTTGTGTCATGTTGTTCTCCTGAAAGGCTGTACTGTTGATGTCGTTGCTATCTTCCCAGCACGTCGGCGACGGGTTCCGTGGCGACAAAATGGCCCGGCCCTACCTGTTGTAACGGCATGCTGCTGACCTCGGCCCCGCGTTTATAGATATTGCCCGGCAGTTCGTCAGAGAGCAGTACGCGCTGCGGATGACGATGCGTCGGGTCGGCGACCGGTACGGCGGCCATCAATTTGCGGGTATAAGGGTGCTGCGGGTTTTCAAACACGGCACGCCGCGGGCCTATCTCGACAATGCGCCCACGATACATCACCGCCACGCGATGGCTGATGCGTTCAACCACCGCCATATCGTGTGAAATAAACAGGAATGCGATGCCCATTTCGCGCTGTAAATCGAGCATCAGATTAATAATCTGCGCGCGGATGGAAACATCCAGCGCGGACACGGCCTCGTCGGCAATCACCACTTTCGGATTGAGCGCCAGCGCGCGGGCGATGCAAATACGCTGGCGCTGGCCGCCGGAAAACTCGTGCGGATAGCGCCAGGCATGTTCCGGTTGCAAACCGACCCGCTCCAGCAGCCAGGCGACGCGCGCTCGCGCCGCCTCTCCTTCCGCCATACCATGTACGCGCAGCGGCTCCATAATCGAATAGCCCACGGTTTGTCGCGGGTCGAGCGAGGCAAACGGATCCTGGAAAATAAACTGGATATCGCGGCGCAGCGCCTGAAGTTTGCTGGTTGCCAGCGTATCAATCCGTTCGCCGTTAAAGACTATCGTCCCGCCCTGCGTCGCCACCAGCCGCAGCAACGCCCGGCCGGTGGTTGACTTCCCGCAGCCGGACTCGCCGACCAAAGAGAGGGTCTCTCCTGGCCACAAATCAAAGCTGACCTTCTCCACCGCGTGGACTTCGCGGGTGACGCGATTCAGAATGCCGCTGCGCAGCGGAAAACGCGCCACCAGATCGCGCACTTTAAGAATCGGTTCGCCGGCGACGACGGTATTCTGCTCCCCCTCATCGGGGGCGGGCTGCTGCAATAACGCAAAGTGACGCGGCAGATCGCTACCGCGCATCGACCCGAGCCGCGGGACGGCGGCCAGCAGCGCCTGAGTGTAGGGATGCTGCGGCGCGCGGAAGATAGCCTCCACCGTGCCGCTCTCCACCGCTTCTCCGCGGTACATCACCAGTACCCGATCGGCAATATCGGCGACCACCCCCATATCGTGAGTAATAAAAATTACCCCCATCGCCATCTCTTTTTGCAGCACGGCAATGAGCCGGAGAATCTGCGCCTGGATAGTCACATCCAGCGCCGTCGTTGGCTCATCGGCAATCAGAACCGCAGGACGACAGGAGAGCGCCATCGCGATCATCACCCGCTGGCGCATTCCGCCGGAAAGCTGGTGGGGGTAGCGCGAGAGCATCGTTTCCGCCTCGGGGATCCTGACCTGATCGAGCATTTTCTTCGCTTCGCGCAGCGCCGCATCATGCCCCAGCCCCTGGTGCAAACGAATAGATTCGGCAATCTGCTCTCCGATAGTAAACACCGGATTGAGCGAGGTCATCGGCTCCTGGAAAATCATCGCCATGTCCGCCCCGCGCACGCTGCGCATTCCTGCGGCTGACTGCTCGCTCAGGGAGACGACCTGATGGTTGCGGCGGCGCAGCCACAGCGCCCCGCTGTTGACCTCGCTTACCGCCCTATCGAGCAGGCGCATCAGCGCCAGCGCGGTGACGGATTTTCCCGAACCCGATTCGCCAACGATGGCTAACGTTTCGCCCCGTCGCAGGGTAAACGACAGCTGCCACACCGCGGAAAACCGCTCCTGCTGCTGGCGAAACGCCACGTTCAGATCGCGTACCACCAGAACATCATCGGCGTCGATTTCTTGACTATGCGGCAACGTGCGTCCCCCTTATTCCCGATAAATACCAATCGTCGGCGTATCCCCGGCATAGCACCAGGCCCGATACATGCCTTCGCTGTTAAATGGCAGAACCACGTTGCCTTCTCTGTCGATGGCAATCAGGCCACCGCTGCCGCCGAGCGCCGGTAGTTTTTCCATCACCACCCGCTCACAGGCCTCATACAGGCTGAGATTGCCGTACTCCATCAGCGCCGCAATATCGTAGGCCGCCAGCGTGCGCATAAACACTTCGCCGGTTCCGGTGCAGGAGACGGCGACGCTGGCGTTATTGGCATAGCAACCGGCTCCCGGTAACGGGCTGTCGCCGACGCGGCCGGGGAGCTTATTGGTCATGCCGCCGGTCGAGGTCGCCGCCGCCAGATTACCGGCCAAATCCAGCGCCACCGCGCCGACGGTCCCCATCTTATGGCGCTCATCAAGCGGCGCGGCTTGATGATCGAGCACAATCTCATCGGCGGCCTGAGCCTGTTGCAACTGAAGTAACCGTTCGGTGGTCGAAAACAGATGGTTCCCGACCCGGTCCATGCCATGGGAGACGGCAAACGCTTCCGCTCCCTCGCCAATCAGCAGCACGTGCGGACTTTGTTCCAGCACCATTCGCGCGGCAAGCACCGGATTACGCAAATGCTTTACCCCGGCGACCGCCCCGGCCTGCAGCCGGTTACCGTCCATCACGCAGGCATCCAGTTCATGGGTTGCATCGCGGGTAAAGACCGATCCGATACCCGCGTTAAACAGCGGACACTCCTCAAGCAGCCGCACCGCTTCCGTCACCGTATCCAGCGCGCTGGCGCCTGCCGCCAGCATTTTTTGCCCGCTATCGACGATCGCTGAAAGCGCCGCCACGTACTGTCGTTCCCGTTCCGGCGTCAGGGCTGAGCGCGTAACCGCCCCCGCCCCGCCATGAATTGCTATCACCGCCTTGCCCATTCAGCGATCCCTTAGCGATAAAGTGTCTTGATACGTCCTGCAAACCGCTTCTGACTGGCGACGGATAACCCGCTCTTTTCCAGCTGTACTCCTGACGTATCGAGGATGATTTTATGTATAAATATCATTATCGTGCTGACTGTCCTATACAATTTTTGAATATAGAAAACGCCGGGTGCGGTGTAAACCCCGTACCGTGGAGGCATATAGCCGTCAGCGCTTTTCTGTCATAATAGGTGTTTTCGATGATTTGCCCGCAGGAGAAGCCCATGGATTTTACCGCCGGACTGATGCCGCTCGACACAGCCCTGACTCAGATGCTCAATCGAATTACACCGCTCAGCGCGGTGGAAACCGTCCCGCTGTTGCAGGCCTTTTCGCGCGTAACCGCCCATGATCTCATTTCGCCGCTGGACGTCCCGGGGTTTGATAACTCGGCGATGGACGGGTATGCCGTCCGTCTGGCCGACCTCGCCGACGGCGCGGCGCTGCCGGTTGCGGGTAAAGCGTTCGCCGGACAGCCGTTCCACGCGCTCTGGCCTGCGGGAAGCTGTATTCGCATCATGACCGGGGCGCCGGTTCCGCCAGGCTGCGACGCGGTGGTGATGCAGGAAGAGACGGAGCAGAGCGAAGAGGGCATCCGCTTCGTCGCGCCGGTCAAAGCCGGGCAAAACATTCGCCGCCGTGGGGAAGATATCGCCGATGGCGCCGTGGTCTTCCCGGCAGGAACCCCGCTTACCGTCGCCGAACTGCCGGTGCTCGCTTCGCTGGGAATTGCCGAGGTTGCGGTGGTGCGCAAAGTGCGCGTCGCGGTGTTCTCGACCGGGGATGAACTGCAGCTGCCGGGCCAGCCGCTGGGCGACGGGCAAATTTACGATACCAACCGCCTCGCCGTCCATCTGATGCTGGAGCAACTGGGCTGCGAGGTGATTAACCTCGGCATCATCCCTGACGACCCGGCCCGACTGCGCGAGGCGTTTATCGAGGCCGACCGGCAGGCTGACGTGGTGATTAGCTCCGGTGGCGTCTCCGTCGGCGAAGCGGACTACACCAAAACGATACTCGAAGAGCTGGGCGAAATCGGCTTCTGGAAGCTGGCCATCAAGCCGGGTAAACCTTTTGCCTTCGGAAAACTGAGCAACAGCTGGTTTTGCGGCCTGCCGGGTAATCCGGTGTCCGCCACCCTCACCTTCTATCAGTTGGTGCAGCCGCTGCTGGCAAAACTGGCGGGTAACAGCGGCCAGGCTCAGCCGATGCGCCTGCGCGTTCGCGCCGCTACGCGGCTGAAGAAATCCCCGGGCCGTCTCGACTTCCAGCGCGGCGTGCTGCGACGCAATCCGGACGGTGAACTGGTGGTTGAATCGACCGGTCATCAGGGGTCGCATATCTTCAGTTCTTTCAGTATCGGCAACTGTTTTATCGTCCTTGAACGCGAACGCGGCGCCGTTGAAGCAGGCGAATGGGTTGAAGTCGAACCCTTTAACCATCTGTTCGGGGGGCTGTAATGGCGGTCGAACTGAGCGATGAGGAGATGCTGCGCTACAACCGTCAAATCATCCTGCGCGATTTCGACTTTGACGGCCAGGAGCGGCTGAAAGCCTCGCGGGTGCTGGTGGTTGGCCTCGGCGGGCTCGGCTGCGCGGCGGCACAGTATCTGGCGGCAGCGGGCGTCGGTCAGCTCACGCTGCTGGATTTCGACACCGTGTCGCTCTCCAACCTGCAGCGCCAGACGCTGCACAGCGATGCGACCCTCGGTCAGCCGAAGGTCGACTCCGCGCGCGACGCGCTGGCACGCATCAACCCGCACGTACAGCTCACGACGCTGAATGCTGTGCTGGAAGAAGAGGCCTTGTGGGCGCAGATCGCCGCCCATGACCTGGTGCTCGACTGTACCGATAACGTCGCTATCCGCAACCAGCTTAACGCCGGCTGTTTCCGCCACAAAACGCCGCTGGTTTCCGGCGCGGCGATTCGCATGGAAGGCCAGATCAGCGTTTTTACCTGGCGGGAGGGAGAGCCGTGCTATCGCTGCCTGAGTCGTCTGTTCGGCGACAATGCCCTCACCTGCGTTGAGGCGGGGGTGATGGCGCCGCTGGTCGGTGTCATCGGCGCGTTACAGGCGATGGAAGCGATTAAAGTACTCAGCCGCTACGGCACGCCGGCGGCAGGCAAAATCGTCATCTACGACGCGATGACCTGCCAGTTCCGTGAAATGAAGCTACCGCGTAACCTGCAGTGCGAGGTGTGCGCAAGCCATTAATCTTCCCCGGCGGCGACCGTCGCCGGATAATCTGTGACCCGCGACACCTTTCCCTGTTCTCCCCGATCGTATCCGTTCTGCTTGTTGATTTGCATCAAGGTAACTTTCATTCGAAAGCAATTTAATCTTCATATGAAGAAAGAGGGCTCGATATGATCTTCAACATTCAGCGCTATTCAACCCACGACGGCCCGGGAATTCGCACCGTCGTCTTCCTTAAAGGCTGCTCGCTGGGTTGCCGCTGGTGTCAGAATCCGGAAAGTCGTTCCCGCACGGCGGATCTGCTGTATGACGCTCGTCTGTGTCTCGACGGCTGCGATCTGTGCCAGCAGGCGGCGCCGGAGGTGATAACCCGCAAGCTGGATGGCCTGATTATCCAGCGCGAAAAGCTCACCGATGACCACTATGCGCGGCTGCGCGAATGCTGCCCGACCACCGCACTCACCGTCTGCGGCGAAGAGCAGTCGGTGGAGGAGATTATGACCACGGTACTGCGCGATAAACCATTCTACGACCGCAGCGGCGGCGGCGTTACCCTCTCGGGCGGTGAGCCGTTTATGAACCCTGAGCTGGCGCAGCAGCTGTTGCGGGCCAGTCATGAAGCCGGTATTCACACCGCCGTCGAAACCTGTCTGCACGTGCCGTGGAAATATATTGCGCCTTCGCTGCCGTGGGTAGATCTGTTTCTCGCCGACCTGAAGCACGTGAACGAAGCGATTTTCAAGCAGTGGACGGACGGCAGCGCTCGCCGGGTACTGGATAACCTGCAACGCGTGGCGCAGGCCGGGAAAAAAATCATCATCCGCGTGCCGCTGATTCAGGGATTTAATGCCGATGAAGCCGCCATTACCGCCATCACCGATTTTGCCGCCGACCGTCTGAAGGTCGAGGAGATTCACTTCCTGCCGTACCACACGCTGGGAATGAACAAATATCAGTTACTCAGTCAGCCCTATACCGCTCCGGACAAACCGCTTGCTGCCCCCGAGCTGCTCGCTTTCGCGCAGCACTATGCTCAGAGCAAAGGTTTAACGGCTACTTTACGAGGATAAACTTATGACGACCCTGAAACTGGATACGCTGAGCGCTCGCATTCAGGCGCATAAAATGGCGCTGGTACATATCGTTAAGCCGCCGGTATGCACCGAGCGCGCGCAGCATTACACCGCCGCTTATCAGCAGCATCTGGATAAGCCTGTCCCGGTACGCCGCGCGCTGGCGCTGGCCCATCACCTGGCGGAGCGGACTATCTGGATCAAACACGACGAGCTGATCGTCGGCAACCAGGCAAGCGAAGTCCGCGCCGCGCCGATCTTCCCGGAATATACCGTCAGCTGGATTGAAAAAGAGATCGATGATCTGGCCGATCGTCCGGGGGCCGGTTTCGCCGTCAGCGAAGAGAACAAGCGGGTGCTGCATGCGATCTGCCCGTGGTGGCGCGGCCAGACCGTGCAGGATCGTTGCTACGGCATGTTTACCGACGAGCAAAAAGCGCTGCTGGCCACCGGCATTATTAAAGCGGAAGGTAATATGACCTCCGGTGACGCTCACCTTGCGGTCAACTATCCGCTGTTGCTGGAAAAAGGTCTCGACGGCATGCGCGCCAAAGTGGCCGAGCGCCGCTCGCGCATCAACCTTACGGTGCTGGAAGATTTGCACGGTGAGCAGTTCCTCAAAGCGATTGATATCGTGCTGGCGGCGGTGAGCGAGCACTGCCGACGCTTTGCCAGCCTGGCCCGTACCATGGCTGCCGCCGAGACACGCGAAACGCGCCGCGACGAGCTGCTGGCCATCGCCGAAAACTGCGACATTATCGCCCATCAACCGCCAAAAACGTTCTGGCAGGCGCTACAGCTGTGTTACTTCATTCAGCTCATTTTGCAGATCGAGTCCAACGGTCATTCGGTCTCCTTCGGCCGCATGGATCAGTACCTCTACCCGTACTACCGTCGCGACGTCGAGCTGCAACAGTCGCTGGCGCGCGAACAGGCAATTGAGCTGCTGCACAGCTGCTGGCTGAAGTTGCTGGAAGTGAACAAAATTCGCTCCGGCTCGCACTCGAAAGCCTCCGCAGGCAGCCCGCTATACCAGAACGTGACCATCGGCGGCCAGAACCTGGTGAACGGCAAGGCGCAGGATGCGGTGAACCCGCTCTCGTGGGCGATTCTCGAATCCTGCGGCCGTCTGCGCTCCACCCAGCCGAACCTCAGCGTGCGCTACCACGCCGGTATGAGTAACGACTTCCTTGACGCCTGTGTCCAGGTCATTCGCTGCGGCTTCGGGATGCCGGCGTTTAATAACGACGAAATCGTTATTCCGGAATTCATCAAACTCGGCATCGAACCGCAGGATGCCTACGACTACGCGGCTATCGGCTGCATCGAAACCGCCGTCGGCGGCAAGTGGGGCTATCGCTGCACCGGGATGAGCTTTATCAACTTCGCCCGCGTGATGCTCGCTGCCCTGGAAGGCGGCCGCGACGCCACCAGCGGCCAGGTGTTCCTGCCGCAGGAGCACGCGCTGTCGAAAGGCAACTTCACCCGCTTCGAGCAGGTGCTGGAAGACTGGGATACGCAGATCCGCTACTACACGCGCAAATCGATCGAGATTGAGTACGTCGTCGATACCATGCTGGAAGAGAACGTCCACGATATTCTGTGCTCGGCGCTGGTCGATGACTGCATCGAGCGGGCGAAGAGCATTAAACAAGGCGGCGCCAAATACGATTGGGTTTCCGGTCTGCAGGTCGGTATTGCCAACCTCGGCAACAGCCTGGTCGCCGTGAAAAAGCTGGTGTTTGAGCAGGGGGCAATCGGTCAGCAGCAGCTGGCGAAAGCGCTGGCGGAAGACTTTGAAGGCCTGACCCACGAGCAGTTGCGTCAGCGCTTAATCAACGGCGCACCGAAGTACGGTAACGATGATGACAGCGTGGATACCCTGCTGGCGCGCGCGTACCAGACCTATATCGATGAGCTGAAGCAGTACCGCAATCCGCGCTATGGTCGCGGTCCAATCGGCGGCAACTATTACGCCGGTACCTCGTCCATCTCCGCGAACGTGCCGTTTGGTGCCCAGACGATGGCCACGCCGGACGGACGTAAAGCGCACTCGCCGCTGGCGGAAGGGGCCAGCCCGGCTTCCGGGACCGACCATCTGGGGCCGACGGCGGTCATCAACTCCGTCGGCAAGCTGCCGACCGGGTCGATTCTCGGCGGCGTGCTGCTTAACCAGAAGCTGAACCCGGCGACGCTGGAGAACGAGTCCGATAAGCAGAAACTAATGGTGCTGCTGCGTACCTTCTTCGAAGTGCATAAAGGCTGGCATATCCAGTACAACATCGTATCGCGGGAGACGCTGCTGGAAGCGAAGAAGCACCCTGACCAGTATCGTGATTTAGTGGTCCGCGTAGCGGGATACTCGGCGTTCTTCACCGCCCTGTCGCCGGATGCCCAGGACGATATCATCGCCCGTACCGAGCATACGCTGTAAGTCCCCCCCGGCTGGCGCTGCGCTTAGCCGGGCTACGGGTTCACCGCCCTCTGAGGAACGGTAGCCCGGGTAAGGCGTTTACGCCGCCACCCGGGGAAAAGAGCATCGCCCGTACCGGACATCCGCTGCAAGCAAACCCCGGCTGGCGCTGCGCTTAGCCGGGCTACGGGTTCACCCCCCTCTGCAGGAAGGTAGCCCGGGTAAGGCGTTTACGCCGCCACCCGGGGACAAGAGCATCGCCCGTACCAGACATCCGCCGCAAGCAAAACCCCCGGCTGGCGCTGCGCTTAGCCGGGCTACGGGTTCACCGCCCTCTGCGGGCCGTAGCCCGGGTAAGGCATTTACGCCGCCACCCGGGAAAAGAGCATCGCCCGTACCGGACATCCGCCGCAAGCAAAACCCCCGGCTGGCGCTGCGCTTAGCCGGGCTACGGGTTCACACCCCTCTGCGGGACGGTAGCCCGGGTAAGGCGTTTACGCCGCCACCCGGGGACGAGAATATCGCCCGTACCGGGCATCCGCCGCAAGCAAAACCCCCGGCTGGCGCTGCGCTTAGCCGGGCTACGGGTTCACCGCCCTCTGAGGAACGGTAGCCCGGGTAAGGCGTTTACGCCGCCACCCGGGGAAAAGAGCATCGCCCGTACCGGACATCCGCCGCAAGCAAAACCCCCGGCTGGCGCTACGCTTAGCCGGGCTACGGGTTCACCGCCCTCTGCAGGCCGTAGCCCGGGTAAGGCGTTTATGCCGCCACCCGGGGACGAGAGCATCGCCCGTACCGGACATATGCCGCAACTACCCCCCCGGCTGGCGCTGCGCTTAGCCGGGCTACAGGTCACAGCCCTCTGCGGGCCGTAGCCCGGGTAAGGCGTTTATGCCGCCACCCGGGGACGAGAGCATCACCCGTACCAGACATCCGCCGCAAGCAAAACCCCCGGCTGGCGCTGCGCTTAGCCGGGCTACGGGTTCACACCCCTAGCCCGGGTAAGGCGTTTACGCCGCCACCCGGGGATTTTCTCCTGCACATAAGGCAACGCAAACTTTCATTCGAAATAAATTTGTGCTTCAGGTCACATTGTAATTAGAATGTTACTGGTCAAAGTTAGCCAGGAGCATCTGTTATGACCGTTAAAGTTATCGTCACCGATATGGACGGAACTTTTCTCAATGACGCCAGGCAGTACGATCGCCCGCGTTTTCTCGCGCAGTTCGCGCAGCTTCAGCAGCAGGGTATTGAATTTGTTGTCGCCAGCGGCAACCAGTACTATCAGCTGATCTCTTTTTTCCCGGAAATTCGCGAGCAGATCTCTTTTGTCGCCGAGAACGGTGCGCTGGTGTACGAACACGGCCAACAGCTGTTCCACGGCGAGCTGACCCGCCATGAATCCCAGGTGGTGATTGGCGAGCTGCTGAAAGACAGCCAGCTGAACTTCGTCGCCTGTGGCCTGGAGAGCGCCTACGTCAGCGACAAGGCGCCCGACGCTTTCGTTGCCCTGATGGCAAAACACTATCATCGCCTGCAGCGAATCAGCGATTATCAGAACATTAACGACACTCTGTTCAAATTCTCGCTGAATCTGCCCGATAGCGATATCCCGCAGCTTATCGATAAACTGCACGTTTCGCTCGATGGCATTATGAAGCCCGTGACCAGCGGTTTCGGCTTCGTTGATTTAATCATTCCCGGCCTGCATAAAGCGAACGGCATCAGCCGCCTGCTCAAACGCTGGCAGCTTTCGCCGCAGGAGTGCGTCGCCATCGGCGACAGCGGCAACGATGCGGAAATGCTGAAGCTGGTGAAATACGCTTTCGCCATGGGCAATGCCGCCGCAAGCATTAAATCTATCGCCGATTACACGACCGACGATAACAACCATCACGGCGCGCTGAAGGTCATTCAGGCCGTGCTCGATAAGACGCCGCCCTTCTCCTGCTGACCGCTGACCGGGGCCTCCTGTCCCGGTTTTTTCATTTTGTGCGCCCCCTCTGATTTTTAAACTTGCATTAACTTAAATTTAACCTAAATTAACGTTTGTAAGATTTAATACTTTCGAATGAAAGATGAAAGCTGAATGAGGTCACCATGGCTGCTATCTACACCCACGAAACATTACCCGCCGACCACAAATCGGCGATTCGTCAAATGAAACAGCATCTGTGCGCGCAAATCGGCGATGTGCAGGCGGTATTCGATCGCCTCAGCGCAAAGATTAGCGCCCGCCTGGAAGAGATTGAGGCGTTGAAAGCCCGCGGCGAGGATGTCTGGCCGGTGATCCCGTTCAGCGATATCGCGCAAGGGAAAGTCAGTGACGCCCAGCGCGAGGCCATTAAGCGTCGCGGCTGCGCGGTCATCAAAGGCCACTTCTCGCGTGAACGGGCGCTGGCCTGGGATAACGCGATGCTTGAATATCTTGACCGTAACCATTTCGACGATGTCTACAAAGGCCCGGGCGATACCTTCTTCGGCTCACTTGACGCTTCACGCCCGGAGATTTACCCGATCTACTGGTCACAGGCGCAGATGCAGGCGCGCCAGAGCGATGAGATGGCGGCCGTACAGTCCTTCCTCAACCGCCTGTGGACCTTTAACCATGATGGCAAGCAGTGGTTCGACCCGGACGTGAGCGTTATCTATCCGGATCGCATCCGCCGCCGCCCGCCGGGAACCACCTCGAAAGGGTTGGGCGCACACACCGATTCCGGCGCGCTGGAGCGCTGGCTGCTGCCGGCCTATCAGCGCGTCTTCGCCAACGTCTTTAACGGCAATATTGATGCCTATGATCCGTGGGATGCGGCGCACCGTACCGAAGTCGAAGAGTACACCGTCGACAACACCACCAAATGCTCCGTCTTCCGGACTTTCCAGGGCTGGACCGCGCTCTCGGATATGATTCCCGATCAGGGGCTGCTGCACGTAGTGCCGATTCCGGAGGCGATGGCGTATGTTCTGCTGCGCCCGCTGCTGGACGATGTGCCGGACGATGAGCTGTGCGGCGTGGCGCCGGGGAAAGTGCTGCCGGTTTCCGGGAAATGGCATCCGCTGCTGATCAAAGCGCTCAGTTCTATCCCGGCGCTCAATGCCGGTGATTCGGTATGGTGGCACTGCGATGTTATCCACTCGGTGGCGCCGGTGGAAAACCAGCAGGGCTGGGGCAATGTGATGTACATTCCCGCCGCGCCGATGTGCGAGAAAAACCTCGCCTATGCGCAGAAGGTCAAGCTGGCGCTGGAAAACGGCGCTTCGCCGGGTGACTTCCCTCGTGAAGATTATGAGACCGACTGGCAGGATCGCTTTACCCTCGACGATCTCAATATTCATGGCAAACGGGCGCTGGGCATCGTCGTCTAGTCGTCGTAGAGTCCGGCCTGCGCAACCGTGGTCAGACGGTTACCGGAGCGTATCCGCCTGACCGAGTCCCGTACCACCAGCGTGCCGTGCAGCAGCAGCGAGCCGCGCGGCGCATCCGGGCGAATCAGCCGCTGCTGAAGCAGATGCACCGCTTCCGTCCCCAGCTCGTCACGCGGGACGTGGACCGCAGTCAGCGGCACATCCTGAATGGCGGCCAGGTTGAAACCGTCGATACTCATCACCGAAATATCCTGCGGCACTCGCAGCCCGCGCTTTTGCAGCGCGCTCACCGTCCCGGCGACCATAAAATCTCCGCCGACCAAAAAGGCCGTTGGCAGCGGTTTGCCTGCCCGCGCGTCGAGCCACTCCCCCACCCGCTGTTCGCTGTCCCTGGCGCTGAAACTGGCGACCGTAAGCAGGTCGCGCCCATCGGTGAAATGCAGGTTGCGCATCCGCCAGGCCTCTTTGATACCTGCCAGCCTCAGATCCATGGTGTAACGGCGCAGGCACATCACATTCAGCACCGCCTGATGCCCCATCTCAAACAGATACTGCGCGGCAAACTGGCCGATCAGCCGATGATCCGGCGCAATGGAGGAGAGGCGCATCGCTTCGTCGCGGCAGTTGAGCAGCACGCAGGGTTTCGCCAGATCTACCGCCAGATCGTGAATATGCGGATCGTCAATCCCCAGCAGGATCGCCGCTTCGGTTTCCGGTTCGTTCATACGGGCCAGGAACTGATTGGCATCGCTGTCGTTCTCTTCCAGCGCGCAGGTTCGCAGGCGCACCTCATGGGCGGCCAGCGCGTGGTGGATGCTCTGAATAACCCGGTAGTAATAGATATCAGAACGTTCATCAAACGCCCGCTGCGGCGCAAAGACCACCAGGCTATTGAGCAGCATACGCCCGGCGGCGATGCCTTCCAGCACCCCCATTTCTCGCGCGCACGTCAGCACGGCCCGCCGGGCCTTCTCGCTGGTGTTCGCTTTTCCTGCCAGCACTCTGGAAACCGTGCTCGCCGACATCCCGGTCCGGCTGGCGATCTCGGCTATTTTTAGCTTTTTATCCATTTTGTGATCCAGCTCCATCTTCAAAATGAAAGAATTTTCATCATCTGTAAATCCAGATTACCAAGGAAATGAGTGCCTCTTCAGTGAGCATTTCGCCATCTTATGAAAAAACTTTCATAAATAACGCTACTGCCCGCCGGTTTTCTCGCCTAACCTGAATTGGTCCGATAACTTCCATACTAGTTACCCGGATATAAGAAGAAATAAAACGATATTATTCAAAATATTACAGGAACCGGTATGACAACTCGTTGCGCGAGCCGGTCATTACCCTACATTAAAAATCTTGTGGAGAGTTCTATGAGTCAAGGCCTCAACAACGATATCACCGCCAGCAAATCCCGGCGGGTGGTAAAAAATCTGCGCTGGTGGATGCTGGTCCTTTTTTTACTCGGCGTCACCGTCAACTACATCACACGCAACTCTCTGGGGATTATCGCCCCGGAACTGAAAGTCTCGCTCGGCATCACCACCGAACAGTATTCGTGGATTGTCGGCGCGTTTCAGTTGGCCTACACCGTTTTCCAACCGCTGTGCGGCTGGCTTATCGACGTCATCGGCCTGAAGCTCGGCTTTATGATTTGCGCCACGCTGTGGGCCATTGCCTGTATCGCTCACGCGGGTGCCGGTAGCTGGCTGCACCTGGCTATCCTGCGCTTCTTTATGGGCGGTGCGGAAGCCGCCGCCACGCCGGCAAACGCCAAAACCATCGGCGAATGGTTCCCGAAATCGGAACGTCCGATCGCCGCCGGTTGGGCTGGCGTCGGCTTCTCGATTGGCGCGATGCTGGCGCCGCCGATTATCTACTTTGCCCATGCCTCCTTCGGCTGGCAGGGCGCGTTTATGTTTACCGGGGTACTGGCGCTGCTGTGGGTCGTGCTGTGGTGGGTGTTTTATAACAATCCTGAAAAACATCCGAACCTCGGCAAAAGCGAACTGACCTTCATTCGTCAGGACAATGAACCGCCGGCGGTGAAGCTGCCGTTCTTCACGGCGCTAAAAACCGTTTCGAAAAATAAGCGCTTTTACGGTATTGCGATTCCGGCTTTCATGGCCGAGCCGGCCTGGGCGGTACTGAGCTTTTGGGTCCCGCTGTACCTCGCTAAAGAGCACGGAATGGACCTGAAACAGATTGCCATGTTCGCCTGGCTGCCGTTTCTCGCCGCCGACCTCGGCAGCGTCGTCAGCGGCTATCTGACCAGACTGTACACCCGCTGGTTCGGCTGTACCCGTGTGAACTCGGTGGTCGCCAGTTCGGTGACCGGCGCCTTCCTGATGATTTCGCTGGCTCTCGTCGCCATCACCCGCGACCCCTACATCACCATCGTGCTGATCTCCATCGGCGGCTTCGGCCACCAGATTATCTCCTGCATGCTGAGCGCGCTGGTGGTGGAGTCGTTTGATAAAGGCCAGATGGCGACCGTCAACGGGATGCGCGGTTCCGCCGCCTGGATTGCCAGCTTCCTGTTCTCGTTATTAATCGGGGTGACCGCCGACAAAATCGGCTTCAACCCGCTGTTTATCGCCATGGGGTTCTTTGACCTGATTGGCGCCCTCTTCCTGGTGGCATTTATTGCTGAACGTCGCGCCAAACGCGCCTGAGAATGGATATAAAGATGAAAACGCTTAAACACTGGACATTACACCAACAGTTGGCTCATCACGTTGAGTTAACTATCGACGGGCAGCACACGCTGTGCCTGTATGTACTGGAAGAGAACCTGTTCCGCGTCCTGCTCAAGCGTAAAGGCCAGCTGGCGCTGGACCGCACCTGGAGCATTGCACCGCAGCAGGACGTGCCGTGGGAAGGCCGTCCTCGTGAGGATCTGAGCGGTTTTAGCCTGCCTGCGTGGACGCTTGAACAACACGCTGACAGCCTGACGGTCGCCACCGGACAGCTGCGCGTCACCGTCCACCAGCCGCTGTGGCTGGAGTGGAGCTATCGTCACGACGACGGCGAGTGGCTGCCGCTGGTCAATGACCGCCCCACCAGCGCCTATCTGCTCAATGCCCACGGCGACGGTGCGGCGCACTACCTGAGCCGCCGCAAGGACGAACGGTTTTACGGGCTTGGCGAGAAGGCCGGCGATCTTCAGCGCAACGGTAAACGCTATGAAATGCGTAATCTCGATGCGATGGGCTATAACGCCGCCAGTACCGACCCGCTGTACAAACACATTCCCTTTACCCTCACCCAGCGTAGCGACATCAGCTACGGCCTGTTCTACGATAACCTGAGCAGCTGCTGGCTGGATCTGGGCAATGAAATTGATAACTACCACACCGCCTACCGCCGCTGGCAGGCGGAAGCAGGCGATATCGATTACTACCTGTTCACCGGCCGACGGGCGCTGGACGTCACCAAAGCGTTTGTGCGCCTGACCGGCAAAACGCTGTTCGGGCCGAAATGGAGTCTCGGCTACAGCGGCTCCACTATGCACTACACCGACGCGCCGGATGCGCAAAATCAGCTGATGAACTTTATCCGCCTGTGCGAAGAGCATGCGATTCCCTGCGACTCGTTCCAGCTCTCTTCCGGCTATACCTCGATCAACGGCAAGCGCTACGTGTTTAACTGGAACTATGACAAGGTGCCGCAGCCGAAAGTGCTGAGCCAGAGTTTCCATGATGCCGGAATAAAACTGGCGGCCAATATTAAACCCTGTCTGTTGCAGGACCATCCGCGCTATAGCGAAGTGGCGGAAAAAGGGTTATTTATTCGCGACTCGGAGAGCGACGCGCCGGAACGCTCAAGCTTCTGGGATGACGAAGGATCGCACCTCGACTTCACGAATCCGCAAACCGTCGCCTGGTGGCAGGACGGCGTTACCCGTCAGTTGCTGGAGATGGGCATCGATTCCACCTGGAATGATAATAACGAATTTGAAGTCTGGGACGGCGAAGCCCGCTGCCACGGCTTTGGCCAGAACATCGCCATCAAGCATATTCGTCCGGTGATGCCGCTGCTGATGATGCGCGCCTCAATGGAAGCCCAACAGCATTTCGCACCGCAAAAGCGGCCGTATCTGATCTCCCGCTCCGGCTGCGCCGGGATGCAGCGCTACGTCCAGACCTGGAGCGGCGATAACCGCACCAACTGGGAGACACTGCGCTATAACACCCGCATGGGGCTGGGGATGAGTTTGTCCGGCTTATATAACGTTGGTCATGACGTCGGCGGTTTTTCCGGTGATAAACCGGATGCCGAGCTGTTTGTACGCTGGGTGCAGAATGGCGTGATGCACCCGCGCTTTACCATCCACTCATGGAACGATGACCAGACGGTCAACGAGGCGTGGATGTATCCGGGCGTGACCCCGGCGATTCGCAGCGCGATTGAACTGCGCTATCGCCTGCTGCCCTATCTGTATACGCTGCTGTGGCAGGCCCATGCCGACGATGAACCGATGCTGCGACCGACGTTCCTCGATCATGAGCACGATCCACAAACCTTTGAAGAGTGTGATGATTTCCTGCTGGGGCGCGATCTGCTGGTCGCCAGCGTCGTCGAACCGGGCCAGCGTCAGCGCCGGGTGTGGCTGCCGGAAAGCACCGCCGGCTGGTACGATTTTTATAGCGGGGAGTGGTTCTCCGGCGGCCAGTGGATAACGCGGGATGCGCCGCTGGAACATCTGCCGCTGCTGGTCCGCGCCGGAGCCGGTCTGCCGCTCAGCGAACGCCTCACCCACGTCAGCGCGACAAAAGACGATCAGCGCGAGCTGAAGCTGTTCCCGCTCAAAGGCGTGGGGTCGTCGCAGGGCCTGCTGTTTGAGGACGATGGCGAAAGCTGGGGCTATAAAGAGGATGATGCGCTGTGGCTGACGTGGGAGATGGTCTGCAGCAGCATGACCATCAACCTGCAGATTAACACCCGCGGCCATTATCGCCCGGCATGGACGGCGCTGAAAGTGACGTTACCCGCTGGCGAAAAGCGCAAGCTGCTGATAAATGGTGAAGCCGCCAGCGAGTGGGTATTTGGTTAACCGATAAGCGTAAAGGCCCCGGGCACGCAACGTGACCGGGGCGACAAGTTCGGCGGTAACGCCTGGTCCACGGGGATTCTTTCGCCAATGGGCTGAACAGTCGCTAAACGCAATTCAGTCGGGCATGCAATGCCCTGCCACCAGTCAGCCATCACATCTTTTACTTGCGTCCTAACGCATCCTGCCAGCGGCGCGTCAGATAATTATGTTCATCCATAACGGAATTCCATACGGCAATATGGCTCATGCGCTGTTCATAACTGCCCCCATCGCGACGTTCTCCAGCGGGGATCAGCGGCGAGCCCCACGCGTCATAGAGCATTTCCGCCGCCGGTTTGCCGTCGTACCAGAAATCCCACTCGGCAGCGGAAAGATACTGACGGCTGCGTTCCGGGTTGGATATATAATAACCCTGACGCGCCATCACCGCTCCCGGCCACCCGGACTGCCACCAGTTGAGATACTCATACGCCGCGTCCTTAATTTTCCCGGTCGCACAACGTGAAAGGGACATACCACCATACCAGGCGCGATAGCCCTCCCGGGGGCGGGCCATTTTGTAACCACGTTGATGAAAATGATGGCGAAAATAGATAGGTGCCCACAGGCTCTGCACCTCAACCTGGTAATTATCGATCAAATCGCAAGCCTGCTCCTGGGTTGCCCAAAACGCGGCGAAATGCCCCTGCCGGTTAAGACGCGCCAGCCCCTGAGTCAGCAAATCGATCTCTTCCAGCGTCAGATTTCCGGTATTGGCAAAGCGGGCCATTCCGGCCCCCTGCATAGCCAGGGCCGCATCCAGCCCCCCCATCGCGGCATCTTCCTGCAACGCGACCTGCCCGGTCAGGGCTTCATGTAACAACCACCCCCAACTTTCCTCCTGCCCGCGTAGCGCGGCGGGGAGTCGATCGACGTGATAGGCGAAACTGTCGGCGTTGTGCGTCAAGGGCAGCATGCTAATGAGTTCGCCCGGCTGGCTACTTAGATGCAGGTTACGCTGTACGTAGAGCCGCTGCGCAGGCACGCAGCCATCGGCAAGGACTCCATCATCGCTGAGCGTACCGATTTTCGCTAATGCATTCACTTCGCCCCAATATTTCAGCCGCTTAATCTCCAACGGCTGAATGGCGCGCGCAGGCCAGACAAAATCAATATTATGAAACCACTGATCGTAGAGATCGTAACTTTCCGGATGCATCACCGCGATCCGTTGCGCATCTTCTACGCTGTGCAGCAGATATTCGATTTTGATACCAAGATCCTGCTCTGCGCGCGCGCGCAGTATTTCGAGCAGCGTGACGGAAGTTCCAAGCACGCGTAAGGTCAGCTGGTTATTAACGACGGCAGCAGAGTTCATCCTCTTATGGCTCCTGCATATAGCGACTGAATGCGCTTTGCAAACGATCGGCCTCCAGGCCGCGTAAGATAAAGACCAGCGTCGAATCTTCCAGTTCTCCTGGCCAGTCTCGCAGGTGCACGGGCGGGTGTAAGGTATGCTGGACACCGTGGATGACAATCGGCGAGCGGCTCTCACTCACGCGTAAAATGCCTTTCATCCGTAGTATCGAGCCACCGTGGCAGTGTAATAGCATCGATAACCAGATCGCAAATGAGAGCCAGTTGACCGACTGTTGCAGGGTCACCACGCAGGTTTGCGTCGCAGGATGTAACGTCGAATGTGCAACGGGATGCCGGAAAAAATCGTCATGACCGCAGGCCCCGAGCCAACGGAAACGCTGCTCCCGCGAACCCCGCATAACCTGAAGCTGAAATAAGCGATGAAAGTCATTGAGCGCCTGCCGGGTATCGCTCAGTTCCGCCAGAGGGTTAAGCTGCTGTAGCCACTGACGGAGCATGACAGCCTCTTCCCTCGTCGTCCGATCGCATTTACTGAGCAGCAGTTTATCGGCAGCCGTAACCTGCGCCAGCCATTCAGGTTGAGTCTCTGCCTGAGATCGGGCATGTTCTGCATCCACCAGAGTCACCAGAGTCCCCTGGCTGAAGTGGTGCTGGAGCTGAGGATCGTGCAGTAACGTCGACAGTATTGACGCAGGATCAGCCAGCCCGGTCGTTTCCAGTATGACCTGGTTAAATGGCGGAAGCCGCCCACGCGCACGGCGTTCATAGAGGTCGAGAAGCGCCGTTTTCAATTCCCCCCGAATCTGGCAACAGACACAGCCGCTCGGTAACAGCACGGTTTCCGGCGCGACCTCACTGAGCAGATAATGATCGATCCCTACTTCACCAAATTCGTTTACCAGCAGCGCGATTTCATTAAGATTCTGCTGTGCCAGCCAGCCCTTTAACAAGGTTGTTTTACCGCTGCCGAGGAAACCGCTCAGCACATGGAGCGGTAATTTTTCTTCGTATTGCATCACTGTTCCTCCCGACGGTAGCTACAGCGCCGCTAGCCAGTTCTCGTCCAGCGGATCCACCGAACGCCCGCTCATCTTTTCGGCCTCGATCCACAATGCGTCCAGTGAATATACCAGCGCTTGCTGACCCGTTGGGCTCGCCAGCAACCAGCTATTATGAAACTCCGTCAGCGACAATCGCCAGGGCTTCAACACCCGATTGAGCAGCGCCAGCTGCTGAAGGCGTAGCTGGCGTTGAGGTATGTCCTGCTGCAGCGGATCGCTCCACTGCGGCCCATGATTGAGTAAGCCGCACACTCCACACATAGCAACTCCATTACTGCATCACATCGCCAGAATTAGGGCCAAGCGTTTGACCGACAAAAAGATTGCCGCCCGGCTCGCTTGCCAGCAGAAGCGCCGCGGGTGCCACCTCTTCTGCGCGACCAAAGCGCCCCAGCGGTAACCCGGCGGCTTTAGCCTGCTTCCACGCCTCATTAATACCATCAATCAGCGGGGTTTCAATCGGACCTGGTGCAATGGCATTCACCAGCACATTACGGTCTGACACTTCCAGAGCCAGGGATTTGGTAAAACCGATGACCCCAGCTTTAGCGGCGGCGTAATGACTCAACTCCGCCCCACCTTTAATTCCCAGCTGTGAAGCAATATTAATCACACGCCCCCAACGCTGCGCCAGCATTGCCGGCAGCGCCCGCTGGGTCGCTAAAAACACACTGCGCAGGTCGACGGCCATCATCTCTTCCCACATCGCCAGCGTAATATCTTCACAACGTGCCTGTGTTAACATTCCGGCATTGTTGACCAGGATATCGATGCCGCCATAACGCGCAAGGCAGCAATCAACGCCAGCCGTGGCCCCATCAACCTGGCCAACGTCAGCCACCACGCCGCAGTACTCTGCACCGTATTGCTGGAGTTGGTTGACTATCGCGTTGAGCTTATCGTTATGCCTATCGACCAGAACCAACCGCGCGCCTTCACGCGCAAACAGTTCAGCGATAGCCGCTCCTATGCCGCTGGCGGCGCCGGTAATGACGCAGCGTTTACCCTTTAGTTGCATAAACACTCCTTAATCAGGCCAGCGGACCGTTAGCCCGCCATCAACAATAAGACTTTGACCCGTGAGATAACTGCTTTCTTCGCTGGTCAAAAACGCAATCACTTTAGCTATCTCATCCGCACGACCAACCCGGGCAAGTGGGATCGCTTTTGCGGCTCTGGCCAGTCCTTCCGGGCCAAGAGAGTTTTGTTTATCCAGCGACTGGGGCGTTTCTATCAGACCGGGAATAATGGCGTTACAGCGTATACCTTTTGGGGCAAGCTCAATGGCTAACGAACGGCAGATCCCCGGAACTACCGCTTTAGCCGCGGCATAGTGCGCATGTTCCTGCCAGCCGTACACGCCCCCTGCGATAGAAGATACCGCCACCAGACTCGCGCCAGCGCTCAAATACGGCGCGGCGGCACGGAAACAGCGCATCACTCCGGTCAGATCAACATTAAGCATATCGTTCCAGAGAGCATCGCTCATCTCTTCAATAGTGGCACGCCGCAAAATACCCGCGTTCGCAACCATGTAATCGAGACGGCCAAAATGCTGTACGCCCTGGGCGATAAAAGTGTCGACGGAAGCGGTCGAGCCGACATCCAGCGGTAGCCAAAGCGCATCGCCACCAGCCGCCTCTACCTGCGCGGCCGCCGCCGCAGGATCGTGGGGATCTGCCGGATAATACCCCGCGATAATACGTACCCCACGCTGTGCGTAGAGTGTGGCCAGCGCCAGACCTATACCGCTGGCGGCGCCGCTGATTGCGGCGACCGGTTGAGTTAACAAAGTCGGTTTCATCGTTACTCCTTAAACCCGCGACTGCGTTGAGGTCACCACCGTTTTCACATCAACGCCGTTATGCGTCGTCGTGCGGGCAAGCAGAATGATGATGCCGGAAACGAAGCACGGAATGGCGCCAAACCATAGCGCTGCCTCCTGCCAGTGACCGCCGCTGCTGAGTACGCTGGTCGTACCAATACCCGCGATAATCGCGCCGACCGGCCCCATCGCGGCAACCAACGCACCGGCAGTGGCGCGAATTGCGGTCGGGAAGCTCTCACTGATAAAGAACAGGGCCGCCGCGTATGGGCCAATCAGGAAAAACAGCCCGATACTGTAGAGCGCTACGATGGTGGCAAAATTATCCGGGCAGTAGAGCATGCCAGCAAAAGATATGCCGCCGAGCATCCAGCCCGCAGCAATGGTATTGCGGCGTCCGATCCGATCGCCGAGCCAGCCGTGTGCCAGGTAGCCGCAGTAGCCCACCAGATTCGAGAGGATCAGAATCAGCAGAGAGTTATTAAAAGAGATATCGTGGGTTTTGGTGATGACGGTCGTGCCAAGGACGCTGAAAATCTGGATGGCAAACCAGTTAATCAGCACCGCAGCGCCGAGTACCAGGGTTGAACGCAGCGACGAGCCGCGAAAGGCTGCGCTCAGACCCGCCCGATGATGCTCTTCATAAGAGACCTGATAATCTTCTGCCACCTGACGCGCATCTTTCTCATTGCCTTGCTCACGCAGTTGCCTAATCTTCTTTTGCACCTGAAACTGCGGCGTTTCTTTCAGCTTCAGAGCAAGCACAGCGATAACCAACGAAGGCAGCGCAGCGAAAATAAAACTGCCCCGCCAGCCGATAACAGGCATCAGAATCGCGGTCAGTGCTGAGGCAACGAGGGCCCCCACCGGCCAGCCGCCCTGAACAAGGCTATAAACAAATCCTTTGCGCTTGTTGAGTTTCGGATCATCAATCGCGTTATACAGCTCAGACAGATAGGTGGCATTGACGGTTTGCTCGGCGTAACCGAGACCCGCGACAGAGCGAATCGCCGTCAGAGCACCTTTCCCCCAGGCACCGCCCACCGCCGTCAGCAACGAGCAGATGGCAGCGCCGCCAACGGTGATGACGATCCCCATACGACGGCCAAGGCGATCGACCAGAGGCCCTATCGCCAGTGCAATAACCGCACCGCCAACGGCAACCCAGGTAGCAATCTCCGACTGCTCAACCTCGCTCCAGTTAAAATGGCTACCAATTTCCGGCAGCAGTGTGCCAAAAAGGATGAAATCATAGACTGCAAAAACCCAGGCAAAAAAAGCGATCCAGGTGGCAAATTTCACATCCCTGATAGTCAACTGCTGCGGCTGCCAGCCATTTACGGAGATCTTTTTAAACGTGCTCATAGTGCTATCACTCAGTCAGGGGTTAAGGGGATTATGCCGAACGCGGTTTGCGCTGCTTAAAATCGTCGGCAATCTCGTCAAAAGTCACAAAACGAACGCCTTCATGGCTACGGATGTATTGAATTAAGCGTTCCAGCATTAACAACACCTGCGGACGCCCGGAAACATCGGGGTGAATAGTCATGGCAAATACCGCATAGTCATTTTCGCGATACACCCAGTCGAACTGGTCGCGCCACATCTCTTCCAGATGGCGGGGATTGACGAAGCCATGACTGTTTGGCGACTTTTTGATGAACATCATGGGAGGCAGATCATCGAGATACCAGTTAGCAGGGATCTCAATCAGATCCGTTTCCTCGCCGCGCTGCAGTGGTTTCATCCAGGCATCGGGATGCTGGCTATAGTCGATTTTGGTCCAGCTATCACCTACACGAACGTAGTACGGATGGAAATCGTTATGCATCAGGCTGTGGTCATACTTGATGCCTTTTTTCAGCAACAGCTCATTTGTCACGTTGCTGAATTCCCACCAGGGAGCGACATACCCGGTGGGGCGCTTACCGGAAAGTTGGCTTACCAGCTCAATACTGCGATCCAGTACCGTCTCCTCCTGCGCAGGCGTCATCGCGATCGGGTTTTCATGGCTATAGCCGTGGATGCCGATTTCATGACCGGCATCCACTACCGCTTTCATCTGTTCAGGAAAGGTTTCAATGGAATGACCAGGGATAAACCAGGTCGTACGCAATTTCTGCTCAGCAAACATTTTCAGCAGGCGCGGCGTCCCGACTTCCCCGGCAAACAAACCGCGAGAAATATCATCGGGAGAATCTTCACCGCCATATGAACCCAACCAACCAGCGACGGCATCAACGTCCACACCAAATGCACAAAGTATTTCTTTGGCCATAGTTCAGTTCCTTCAGGGTTGTACTGCAGAGAAATCCGCGCCAGCAGCGCGGCGCGGAGCAAGAACATTGGCTACCGCACTGGCAGCCATCAGGAGCCGGCGATCTTCGCCAGCGGGTAATGAGAAAAGCAGACTGGTGTACAGCGCGTCAGTATCCGTACCGGCAGGAAACGCCACGCCGGGCATATCCAGTAAGCTACCCGGCATAGTTAAACGCAGCGTTGCGATATTGGTTTTGGCAAATGCCGTTGCATCAGCAATTAATGGCTGATAAAGGGGGGCAACATGCGCCACTGTCGGTGTAACCAGAATGGCACCATCCAGTTCAGCGGCCATGGCGCACTGCCAGGCGGATCGTTGCTGTAAAAAGTCATCAAGAAGCGAGGGGCTAAGCTGTCCGGAGTCCTCTAAGCGCCGCCGAATGAAAGGGTCCATTTTTTCAGCCGCGGGAGAATTCAGCAGATCGGCATGCAGTCGGAAAGCTTCAATCGCCCCAGGCCATCCATGTTCGGCAATCCATGCCAGAGCCCGATGAAAGGAGTGAACGGGACGAAAGTCTACCGTAAAGCCGCTTGCCGCAAGCAAGGCCAGGCAGCGGTAGCCCTTTTCCCGCACCGCCGCATCGGCGCTATCGAGCAGCACGGGATCGGCGATAAAACGTGGCGTACTGAAAGCCTCATCGGTTGTGCCACACAGGATAACATCGAGCTCACGCGCGTCCCGGACGCTTCGGCATAGTGGGCCCAGCGTATCCAACGACGCAGCCAGGGGAAATACCCCGCTGTCGGTGTAGCGATGGCGGCTTGCGCGATAGCCAATAACACCGTTAAACGCCGCCGGTATCCGAATTGAACCTGCCGTATCGGTGCCTATAGCAAAACAGGCCAATCCTGCGGAAACCGCGCAAGCAGACCCGCTTGATGAGCCACCGGGAACATGTTCTGTTGACCGCCTGGAGCAGACCACTGGTGTACCGAATAGCGGGTTAATCCCTAGCCCGGAAAAAGCGAACTCGCTCAAATTAGTTTTACCCATATTCACCATACCGGCCTGGGTTAACCGGATGACCATCCCGGCGTCTTCACTGGCCTCTGGCACCTGCAAACGCGTCGCAGAACCAGCGGTCGTTCTGGTACCAGCGAGATCGAACAGATCCTTCCAGACAACAGGAATACCGTCTAAGGCACTCAGAGGTCTTCCCTGCCGCCAACGTAATGTCGATGCGGCCGCCTCTTCGCGTGCACGCTCATGGGTAAGCGTGATGAAAATGTTGCTGCTCCGCTCAGCAGCAGCCAGGCAGACCTCGATAAAGGCCGACGGCGTGAGACTGCCCTGGCAAAACAGTGCAGCAATATCGCAGGCATCAAGCTGACCCAACTGAAACTGGTAACGAATATTCTCAGCGTTCATACGCCACCCTTAAATGTACATTTTCAATTAATGTTCATTTAAAGATTGGCAATACCAATGCCATAAATTCGAATTAAAAGTAATGAAATTGTGATCTTAGTGTTTAATATTTTATTTTTTATAAATTTATCAATATTTTAAAAAAATAAAATTCATGTACGCAAAAAGTGAGCCTCACACAGCAATCCTCTTTCTTTAAATGTATATTTAAATCAATGATCCGTTATTGGGAAGACTGCACTATAGTAGTGCCAGTACATACGGCAGTTTGCCCTCCATCAGGATGTGATAATGTGTCGTGACTGGAACAGGACTGACAAAATGATCATGCGGACAAACAGTACACACAAGGCAGCGGAAGATACTGGCTCATCGCGCTACGAAGTCATTCGGCATGTTTTACATAACTTATTGATACAGAAAAAAATACCTCAGGGTCTGGTATTACTGGAAGGACCACTGGCGCAACTGTTTGGCACCAGTCGGGTGCCGGTTCGCCGGGCGCTAAGCCTGTTACATGAAGAAGGCCTGATTGCGCGTTTTGAAGGGCGGGGTTTTATCGTGGCGCAGGATGCCGAGGAGATAGAACCTCTGCGCATTGCTCTCACGCGTGAACTGCTGGGGCTGGATGAACAGGAAGAGCTGGTAGATACACGTAGCTCTGGCGAAAAAGTGCTGGAAAATCTCCAGATTGTCCTCTCCACGGCCATGATATTTGGCTGCTATCAGGTTGATGAGCAAAAAGCGGCGCAGCATTACAATATCAGCCGTTCAGTGATCCGCGAGAGCCTGATGCGGCTTCGTGACAAAGGTCTGGTGGAAAAAGAGCCTTATTCTCAATGGCTAACCGGCCCGTTGACCGCCCGCGAAATCGCCGATCATTTTGAAATTCGAGCAAATCTGGAACCCGCTGCATTACGTAAGGCAGGGAAGCACCTTTCTCCAGAATGGTTGACGGCGGCGCTGGCAAGAACCCAGAAATGCAAAGGCAGACGGCTATCGCCGGCGGAACTGGAAATGCTGGAAGAAGATTTGCACGTACGCTGTCTTGAACCTGCGGGTAATAAGCTGATGATGCAGATACTGCGTCAGAATCAGTCCCCCTTTATCGTCACCCGCATTTTTTACGATCTGCTGGCGATCCCCGTGGAAACAGCCATGCTGGAAGAGCATTGTCTGGTATACGAAATGCTATTGAAAGGCAACCAGGAGCTGGCGGCCGCGTGTCTGTGCGATCATCTGGAATGCGCCCAACAGCGAACTTTACAGCGCCTTAAAGTCCTGTCGGTATTACCTGTACCAACGCTACCTGCATTTATGGAGGCACGATAAGTCTGTCTTGCCATTGCGGCCAGGAGGTTTCCTCTCTTTAACGGGACTACAGGGCCCGTTCAGCCCTGTAGCCCACGTCAGGAAAGGTTATTCGATACCTTTGCTACGCAGGTAATCTTCGTAGTTACCGCTGAAGTCGATCACGCGCTCAGGGGTAATTTCGATCACCCGGGTCGCCAGGGAGCTGACGAACTCACGGTCGTGGGAAACGAAAATCAGGGTCCCCTGATACATCTCCAGCGCCATGTTCAGCGATTCGATCGATTCCATATCCAGGTGGTTAGTCGGTTCATCCATGACCAGGATGTTCGGTTTTTGCATCATCAGCTTACCGAACAGCATGCGGCCTTTCTCACCACCGGACAGCACTTTTGCCGGCTTTTTGATATCGTCCTGGCTAAACAGCAGACGACCGAGGATGCTGCGCACCGCCTGCTCGTCATCGCCGTCCTGCTTCCACTGGCTCATCCAGTCGAAGACGGTCAGATCGTTTTCAAATTCGTATTCGTGATCCTGCGCGTAGTAGCCAATCTGCGCGTTTTCAGACCATTTTACGCTGCCGCTGGTCGGTTCCAGTTCACCTACCAGGGTTTTCAGCAGCGTGGATTTACCCACGCCGTTGATCCCGAGCACGGCAAGCTTCTCGCCCACTTCCAGCAGAAGATTGATCCCTTTGAACAGCGGACCATTGTCAAAACCTTTCGCCAGCGCTTCCACTTCCAGCGCATTACGGAACAGCTTCTTATCCTGTTCAAAACGGATGAACGGGTTCTGACGGCTGGAGGCTTTCACTTCATCCAGCTTAATTTTGTCAATCTGGCGGGCGCGTGAGGTCGCCTGGCGCGATTTTGAGGCGTTGGCGCTAAAGCGGCTGACGAAGGATTGCAGGTCGGCGATTTGCGCTTTTTTCTTGGCGTTGTCGGCCAGCAGGCGTTCGCGCGCCTGGGTCGCGGCGGTCATATATTCGTCGTAGTTGCCGGCATACACGCGCAGTTCGCCGTAGTCGAGATCGGCCATATGGGTGCAAACCATGTTCAGGAAGTGACGGTCGTGCGAGATAATAATCATGGTGCTGTCACGTTCGTTCAGCACCTGCTCCAGCCAGCGAATGGTATCGATGTCCAGGTTGTTCGTCGGTTCATCGAGCAGCAGAATATCGGGGTTGGAAAACAGCGCCTGCGCCAGCAGTACACGCAGCTTCCAGCCTGGCGCCACTTCGCTCATCGGGCCGTAATGCTGTTCAACCGGGATCCCGACGCCAAGCAGCAGTTCACCGGCGCGTGCTTCGGCAGAATAGCCGTCCATTTCACCGTAAGTGACTTCCAGGTCGGCCACTTTATAGCCGTCTTCTTCGCTCATTTCCGCCAGGGAATAGATGCGATCGCGCTCCTGTTTCACTTCCCACAGCTCGCCGTGGCCCATAATGACCGTATCCAGCACGGTGAATTCTTCAAAGGCGAACTGATCCTGACGCAGTTTACCGATACGTTCGTTGGGATCGAGAGAGACGTTACCCAACGTCGGCTCAAGATCGCCGCCGAGGATCTTCATAAAGGTGGATTTACCGCTACCGTTAGCGCCAATCAGGCCGTAACGGTTGCCGCCGCCAAATTTGACGGAGATGTTTTCGAACAGCGGCTTACTGCCAAACTGCATGGTGACGTTGCTGGATACTAGCACGGGGTTATCCTGAAAAAAGAGAATGAGAAGTGTGATACATCGGGCATTATGCCAGCAAAGCCATCACTTTTCACGGTTTGCAATAAAATCGCAGGCAGCGCCTGTGGTACGGTCTCTCTTATCGTGCGCGATTCATTTACCCGATACATGATTTTTTCCCTTAATCTGGAAGGAACCTATGACGACATACTCTCGCCATCCGGCATTCTTATCGCTTCAGGGCGGTATCAACTTTCGCGACCTCGGCGGCCTGCACACCGCCGACGGTCGCCGCGTGCGCCAGGGGAAACTGCTGCGCTCCGGTTCGTTACACCAGATGACCAATCAAGATCTGAGCCATCTCGACACTCTGCCGGTGACCCGGGTCATTGATTATCGCGATCCGCACGAAGTCCAGCGCAGCCCCGACAGGCTCAATGAACGGATGCGTTATCTCAATGCGCCCGCCAATCCTCTGACGCCAGACGTCGATGCCAAAGTCACGGAGCTGAATGCCGCGACGCTCAATACCATGAACGGCGAGAAGTTTATGCTGCAGCTTTATCGTCAGTTGCCCTTTAACAACGCCGCCTATCGCCAGCTTGCCGGTTGGCTGATGCAGCCTGTTGACGGCGCGCTGTTGCAGCACTGCGCGGTAGGCAAAGACCGTACCGGCGTCGGCTGCGCGCTGGCGCTGTTCGCCCTTGGCTGCGACACGCCGACGGTGATGGAGGAGTATCTCCTCACCCACGGCATGCTAAACCAGGTCGAAACCGGGATCCTCAGCCTGCTCGGCAATGAACTGAGCCCCCGCGGACGGCAGAACCTGGCAGAAATTCTGACGGTACATGAGTCGTACCTCGCGGCGGCGCTATCGGCGATTCACGACCGCTATTCCAGCGTGGATACATGGCTGGAACAGGAGTATCAGCTGACGCCAGAGGCGCGAGAAGCGCTGCGCTCTCGGTTTCTCGAGGGGTAATGCCGCCTTTTTCCCGCCACGATTTGCCGCAGAAATGAAAAACGGCGGGCTACAGTTGAAACAACTGGCAAAAAAGTGTGATTTCGTACACATCTGATTTCCCTGTTGGATGGAATGCACATATAATGCGCTCCCATCTATTAGCTAAATCATCTGACAAAGGCCTTTGTGGCTTTGCCACTGCACACGACATGAAGAATATGAAAATATCGACACTCTTAGCGGCAGCCTTCGCCCTCGTCGGCTTTTGCAACACAGCATCCGCTGTCACTTATCCACTGCCAACCGACGGCAGTCGACTGATTGGTCAGAACCAGGTGATTACGGTTCCTGATAACAACAAGCAACCGCTGGAATATTTCGCGGCTAAATACCAGATGGGATTGTCCAACATGCTGGAAGCCAACCCGGGTGTGGATACCTATCTGCCGAAGGGCGGCACCGTGCTGAATATCCCGCAGCAGCTGATTCTGCCCGATACCGTGCATGAAGGTATTGTTATCAACAGCGCGGAAATGCGTCTTTACTACTACCCGAAAGGCACCAACACCGTTATCGTGCTGCCAATTGGTATCGGCCAGCTGGGCAAAGATACGCCGATCAAGTGGGTCACCAAGGTAGAACGTAAGAAAGCGGGTCCGACCTGGACGCCGACGGCGAAGATGCACGCGGAATACATCGCGGCGGGTAACCCGCTGCCGGCCGTCGTACCGGCGGGTCCTGACAACCCGATGGGCCTGTATGCGCTGTATATTGGTCGTCTGTATGCCATCCACGGCACCAACGCTAACTTCGGTATCGGTCTGCGCGTCAGCCACGGCTGCGTCCGTCTGCGTAACGATGACATCAAATTCCTGTTTGAAAATGTGCCGGTTGATACCCGCGTCGAGTTTATCGATGAGCCGGTGAAAGCGACCACCGAGCCGGACGGTAGCCGTTATGTCGAAGTACATAACCCGCTGTCCACCACCGAAGCACAGTTCCAGGGCGGTGAAATCGTACCGATTGCGCTGACTAAAGAAGTCCAGGCGGTCACCGGCCAGCCCGACGTCGATCAGACCGTTGTCGAGCAGGCTATCCAGAACCGTTCCGGTATGCCGGTTCGTCTGAACTAATCTTCTGACGTAACAGTATGAAAAGGCGGGCCCGGTGCCCGCCTTTTTTATCCGTTATTGACCAGGATAATGCCGCCATGATCGTAGCGATAGTGGCAGCGGGCATACTCCAGCGGCGTCCCGTCTTCCAGATAGATAACCTGCTCGACTTCCAGCACCGGGTCGCTCTCGCCGCAGTTCAGATGCTGCTGATCCAGCGCATCCGGCTTCATCGCCCGGACCACGCGATACGAGCCCATCAGCTTTCGCCCCAGCGTCTCCTGCACGTAACGAAACACCGAACTTTCCAGATGGGTTTTATTAAGCCCCGGCACCAGCGCCACGGGCATCACCGTCATATCCAGCGAGACCGGCTCGCCATTGAGCACCCGCAGGCGGACAAAGTCATAGACCGGGGCATCGGCGTCGATAAGCAGCGAGGCTTGCTCCTTTTCCGTGGCAAAGCGCGGTTCAAAGCGGATCACCTGGCTGGTCACCTCCCCCAGATGCTCCCAGGTTTTGGTGGCGCCGAAGTAATCGCTACCCGGCAGTTCCCACTGCGAGAGCTGCAGAAAGTTCTTGCGCACGAAGGTGCCCTGCCCTTTGCGGGTATAGATAAGCCCCTCGACAATCAGCTGGCGCATCGCCTGCTGGATGGTCATCCTGCTGGTGTTAAATTCCGCCGCCAACGCAAACTGGTCGGGTAACGGGGCGCTGGCGAGATACTGCTGGCTGATAATTCGTTTTTTGATTTCCCGCGCGATCGCAAGATACTTCGCCGTCATTCCCCGTCCTTTTATTAATGATGTTCTCTGGAAGTGTTCTGTTGCCCAAACGCTGGCGGGCCTGAGAACAGATAGCCCCGCTACAGCGCGTCACCATTGCTGTGGATAGCCTGTTTTAACCAGGCGTAGCTTTTCTTCGGCACGCGCTTAAGGTCTTTCAGATCGTGGTTTTCGCGATTCACATACACCACACCGTAGCGCTTGCGCATATCGCCCTGAGAGCTAAGGATATCAATCAATCCCCAGCCCAGGTAGCCCATCACCTGCGCGCCATCGGTAAATATCGCCTCTTTCATGGCGTTGATATGATCGCGATGATAGGCAATACGATAATCATCGGCCACCGGCGTCTCACCATCCCATGACTCAATCACGCCAATGCCGTTTTCAATCGGGAATACCGGCAAACGCCAGTCGTTGTAGTAGCGCGTGATAATCATACGGAAACCGAGCGGGTCAATCTGCCAGTTCCATTCCGTTGCTTTCAACCAGCGATTCGCTTTATCACCGAACAGCATATAGTTGTTCACCGGCGTATCAGGCGGCACAGGATCGCTGTCGAGGGTCCGGCTGGCATAGTAGCTGAAGGCCAGATAGTCGACTTTTACCGTCGCCATCAGCGCCAGATCCTCTTCCCGGTAGATCTCGCTAAAACCTTCCCGCGCCACGAAGTGCATGACTTCCGGGCTGTAGCCTTCTCCGGCAAATGCGCGCAGCAGATTCTGGTTAAAGAACTCATCCAGTTGCTGAGCACAGAGAATATCGCGTGGCTTACAGGTCGCCGGATAGACCAGCGCGTGCGCCAGCATACCGCCCATTAAACACTGCGGTTTCACCTGGTGCAGATAGTGGGTCAGGTGCACGTGGGCCATCATCACGTGGTGCTGGATCTGGTACAGCTCGCGCAAGGTTTTCTCACCACGCAGATAGCCCGTAATAAGGAACGCCTCCGGCATATGGTAGAGATTCTGCTCGTTGAAGGTCAGCCAGTACTTCACCTTGTCGCCGTAGCAGGCAATCATCTTCTGGCCGTAACGAATAAAAGCGTCCATCACGCGACGATCGGTGAAACCGTTATAGCGTTCCGCCAGCGAAAGCGGCATATCGAAATGATACAGGCAGATCATCGGCTCAATACCGCGGGCGAGCAGTTCATCAATAAACTGGTGATAGAAGGCGATCCCCTGTTCATTAAATTCGCCGTCGCCCAGCGGACATACCCGGCTCCAGGCAATCTGGAAACGATAGCAGTTCATCCCCAGATCCTGCATCAGGTCGAAATCTTCCCGATAGCGATGGTAAGAGTCCGTCGCGACTTTCCAGTCGGAGGCGAATTCCGCGGGTTCGCGAACATCGTACACCGACATCCCCTTCCCCCCTTCATTCCAGGCCCCTTCCGTCTGCATGCTGGAAACCGAGTTCCCCCACAAAAAGTCCGCCGGTAGTGCATTGTTCATCTCTCGCCCCTTTATGAATAGTCATTTATATTTCATGACTAGTCATATAAACAGTATTCCCTTCCCAGGCAAAACAAAGGATCGTTTTTTGTGAGCGCAGCAAATAAAAAAGCCGGATCGGGGGCGCCGATCCGGCCAGACAACGTACGGTGTTTATTGCCGGGCGAGCTGATCGCGGCGATATTCGCCCTGGCGCTCAAGCATCCAGCCGGGGTATTCGCGCGGCAGGGCGCTGACCGCATCCAGCTGGGCCAGCTCCTCTTCGCTCAGGTGAATATCGACGGCGGCGAGGTTGTCCGCCAGCTGCGCGGGATGTTTTGCGCCGATAATCACGCTGCTGACCGCCGGCTGATGCAGCAGCCAGGCAAGAGCAATCTGGGCGACCGAAACACCTTTCGCCTGCGCGATGACGCGCATAACATCGATGCAGTCAAAGGCGCGATCTTTATTTACCGGCGGGAAATCAAACGTCTGGCGGCGGCCGCCTTCAGCGCTCTGACCATCGCGATCGTACTTCCCGCTCAGCAAACCGCCGGCCAGCGGACTCCAGACCATCAAACCGACCCCTTCACTCTGCATCATCGGGATCAGTTCACGCTCCAGATCGCGCCCGGCGATGGTGTAGTAAGCCTGCAGGGAGGCAAAGCGCGACAGCCCCAGGCGCGCGGAAATCCCCAGCGCTTTTGCGATTTGCCAGGCCGCCCAGTTTGACACGCCGATATAGCGAACATGCCCTTGCTGCACCAGGTTATCCAGCGCGTAGAGCGTCTCCTCAATGGGCGTTGCCGGATCGAAACCGTGGAGCTGATAAAGATCGATATGATCGAGCTGCAGCCGTCGCAGACTCTCTTTGACGCTTCCCATGATGTGAAAGCGCGAACTGCCGCGGGAGTTGACGCCGGCCGTACCGGTTTCGCCAAAGGCTTTGGTGGCGACCACCACGTTCTCGCGCGGAACCTTCAGGTTTTTTAGCGCCTGGCCGGTTAACATTTCCGCCCGGCCCTCAGAATAGACATCGGCGGTGTCGATAAAGTTAATGCCCGCATCCAGCGCACTGCCCACCAGCTGTTCGGCCTCCGTCTGGCGCAGCTGACCAATTTTCCCCCACATGCCGCCTTCGCCGCCAAAGGTCATGGTGCCCAGGCACAGTCGGGAGACAAACAGACCGGTGTTTCCGAGTTTTTGATAACGCATTGGACTCTCCTCATCAGGATATTAAACCTCAGCGTTAACGTTATACGCCCGCGGCGAAGCGGGCGAATGGGGTGATTCTGTCTGTTCCTTGCCCAATCCTCCGAAAATCAGGCGATGAATAGCAATAATGCGTAACCAACCGCCCCCGCCCACAGCAACAGCGGCAGAGAGTAAAGATGGAAACGCCACCAGATGCGGCGATCTGACGCCATACGCAGCGCGATTAAATTGGCCAGCGAACCGGGAAGCAGGCCAAAGCCGCCAACGTTGACCGCCCAAGCCAGCAGCGTCGAAGGAGGGACATAGTTGAGCAGCAGAATGGTGGCCGGTACGTTGCTGATAAACTGCGACAGGCCAATCGTCGACAGCCACAAGCCGCTAGCAGAAAGCTGGCCGACGCCGCTTAGCACCTGATGCAGCGCGGGAAGCTGCGTCAACAGATGAACATCGATAAACATCACCATAAAGACCAGCAGCAGCGACCAGTCAACATGGATAATCACCGCTCGCGCCAGCAGCAGAAAACCGAGAATAATCAGCCCCAGGCCCCACAGTTCAAGCTTCATTTCTAAGGCCGTCAGGAATATCAGATAAAACGCCAGACAGCTCCACACCAGCTTCGGCTGCCACGATGGCGCCCGATCCGCGCTTTGAAAGGACAGGCGGCTGGCGGAGAAACAGCACCAGCACAGCGCCAGCAGCGTCAGCATCATTGCCGCCGCCAGCGGCAGCATTTGCCCGATAAACCCAAGGAAACTAAGCCCGGATCGCCCCCACAGCAGGATATTTTGTGGATTGCCGATAGGTGTTAACAAAGATCCGGCGTTGACCGCCAGCGCCTCGAAAATAATCAGCCGGTTTACCGGTATCGCGCACCACTTTTTCAACGTCAGCGTGAGCGGTACGACGATAAACAGCGCCACATCATTGGTCAGGAACGTCGAGAGCAGCGCCGCCGCAAGGACCATAAAAATGGCCAGCTGGCGCTCGGTGGCAAACCGCCGCGCCATTTTGCGGCCGAGCACATCAAAGTAGCCGCTCAGCTCAATCCCTTTGGTCAGCAGCATCAAACCGCTCAGGGTGATAATGGTGTGCCAGTCGATAGCCTGAGGCCAGCTTTTTGGCGCAAACGGGACAAAGAAACTTAAACCGCAGGCGATGATCAGGAGTAAATGCAGAAAACGATCGCGAGCCAGAGACTGGATAAACGGAAGATTCATTCTCCTTGCCGCCCATATTTAACAGTGAACTGATTAAATGCCGCCAGGGTCTCTTCACTGACGTGATGTTCCATCCCTTCCGCATCGCGGCGGGCTATCTCCGGACTCACGCCCAGAACCAGTAAGAAATTCTCGACGATCTGATGGCGTTCGCGGCTCTCATGCGCCAGCTTCTCGCCTTCCGGGGTTAAAAAGACCCCGCGCCACGGGATCTGCTCAATCAAGCCGACGCTGGCCAGGCGTTTTAACATTTTGGCCACCGTTGGCTGGGAGACCCCCAGACGCGCGGCCATATCAACCTGACGCGCCTCTCCCACTTCGCGAATCAGATCTGAAATCAGTTCAACGTAGTCGTCAATCAGCTCCCGACGGTGGGCTTCGCGCACCTGACGAAACCCTTCAACGTGCTCTTCAACATTAACAAGCTGCGTCACTTTTTTTGTTATAGGTCTACCCGCGCGACGGTTCATTGTGCTTCCTCATACGTGTGACGCCTCAAGCATCATCTCAAAAGAGCCCCATTGTAAATGATTGGGCCCGTAGCACAAAAAATTAACGTTTTAGCCATAGCTATAAAATATAGCCTGTGCTATATCTGTATGTAATGCAGACATCCTTCAAGGAGCGAAGGGCGAAATTACAGGAGGTCCCATGAACGAATTCAAGAGGTGCTTACGCGTGTTTACTCATTCCCCTTTTCAAGTCCGTTTAATGCTAATTAACATGCTGTGCGACATGATAAATGGCAAGAATCGCCAGGAAAAACCCCATCACTAAATGCGGCGTCGCGGTACGCCGCTTCATTTCTTTGTCATAATCCCCTGTCAAACTGACCCGTTTCCCCGCACTCTCGCCGCTTTTTTCAAGTTTTGTAAGCTTTCTCTCAAAACAATCCGTTATGTCCGGTTGACCTTATCATTTGCAAGCCCTATCTTTTGTCAGCCCTGCCACTACTGCGGCTCGCAGAGACCCTCTTCAGGCACTGTCCAGCAGGTTTTACCCCTTGATGCCAGGGGATGCACATGGCGTCTTTTTGATTAATAACTATGAATGTCACCCTGAAAGAAACGCTGGTCGCTCGCGGATTAGTCCCTAACCCGTGGACAGGATTTTATTTTCTCCAGTCTCTGCTGATTAACCTCGCACTCGGCTATGAATTGAGTCTGCTCTATACCGTCGCATTTACATGCGTGCTACATCTGCTGTGGCGTCATGCCCCGCGGATGCAAAAAGTCGTGGTGGGAGGCTACTCGCTGCTTGCCGCCTTGTATTACCCGTTTGGCCAGGCGTATGGCGCCCCCAACTTCAACACGCTGCTGGCGCTGCATGCCACCAACGTCGAAGAGTCCACGGAAATTCTGACTATCTTTCCCTGGTACAACTACCTGCTGGCGGTCTTTATTTTTGCGCTCGGCGTGATTGCCGTGCGTCGCAAACCGGAAGAGCGTAAGCCGTGGAGCAAAATGGAGATCCTTGGGCTGCTGTTCAGCATCGGCATCTTCTTTCTGCAGCCGGTGCAGAATCTGGCGTGGGGCGGCGTCTTCAAAGTGATTGATACCGGCTACCCCGCCTTCCGTTTCGTGAAAGACGTGGTGGTCAACAATAAGGAAGTGCTGGACGAGCAGGCGCGCATGACGCAACTGGCCAATATGAAAGACAGCTGGCATGTGCTGGCGGTCAAACCCAAATATCAGCTTTACGTCGTGGTCATCGGAGAGAGCGCGCGCCGCGATGCGCTCGGGGCGTTTGGCGGCCAGTGGGACAACACCCCGTTCGCCAGCTCGGTTAACGGCTATCTGTTTAATGACTACATTTCCGCCAGCGGTTCGACGCAAAAATCACTCGGCTTAACGCTCAACCGGGTAGTGGACGGCAAACCGCAATATCAGGATAACTTCGTCACGCTGGCGAACCGCGCCGGCTTCCAGACCTGGTGGTTTTCCAATCAGGGGCAGATTGGCGAATACGATACGGCGATAGCCAGCATCGCAAAGCGTGCGGATGAGGTGCAGTTCCTCAAGAATGGCGATTTTGAGGCCAACAAAAATACGCAGGATGAGCAGTTGTTGAAGCTCACCGAGCAGGTGCTCTCCGTGCAGCGGACCCAGCCGCAGCTGATCGTCCTGCATCTGATGGGATCTCACCCGCAGGCCTGCGATCGTACCAAAGGGAAATATACCGTCTTTGTGCAATCAAAAGAGACGTCCTGTTATCTCTACAGCATGACGCAAACCGATACCCTGCTGAGCAAGCTCTATCATCAGCTGCAGAATTCGGGTGAAAGCTTCTCGATGACCTATTTTTCCGATCACGGTCTGGCCTTTAAAGAACGCGGTAAAGAGGTTCAGTACCTGGCGCACGATGATAAGTACCAGCAGAATTTCCAGGTGCCGTTTATGGTGCTGTCCAGCGATGATAAAGCGCATAAAGTGATTAAAGCACGGCGCTCCGCCAACGATTTCCTCGGGTTCTTCTCGCAGTGGACCGGGATCAGCGCCACCGAGATTAAGCCTCGCTACCGCTTCATCTCCGAACAAGCTGCCGGGCCGACCTATATCACCAACTTCCAGCTACAGAAAGTGGACTATACCCATCTGGGTAGCGATCTGTTCACGACCCAGTAGCAGGGCCCGCCGCCGGAAAGCCCGGCGGCAAATCGGCGAACGCCGCGCGTTTCAGGCAAAAAAAATCCGCCCTGTCAGGCGGATTTTTTATATCACCGAAGTGATTAGAAGCTGTAACCAACGCCAGCGATCCAGGTGCCAACGTCAACGTTACGAATACGAGACTGCTCGTAGGAGAAGTCCAGAGCAACGTTTTGGATCGGGTTGAACTGCATACCTGCACCGTAGGAGAAACCGTAGTCGCTCATGTCGTGCTTGTTCGGGAAGCTGTTGTCCTGGAATTTACCGTGACCAACGCCCACTACGCCGTAGATGCTAGCCCAGTCGTTCAGACGGTAAGCCGGACCTGCGGTGATGCCGTAGTACTGGCCTTTCTGGTATACGCCAGCTTCAGTACGATCTTTTTCGGTGTAGGTGAAAGAACCGATAACACCCAGCGGGCTATTGTCTTGCTCGTAACGGTACTTCAGGTTGAAACCGCCAGCTTTGTTAGCTTCACCCTGCATGTCGCTCTGAGCATAACCACCGGTAACGGTAGAAGTTGCAGCGAAAGCGGTACCTACGGATGCAGCCAGAACAACGGCCAGTGCTGAAAAACGTGCAATTTTATTCATAACCACCTCAAATGTGTTTCTAATAAGTCCTAAGTCTTAAATATATCAAAAACTTTCAGGAAACTCTTTTGACTTTACACTGTCTAACATACCTTTTCATGTAACTAAAAGTTTCCATATTTCTGTAACAAACTGGAAAACAAACGCTTTTGGCGAACACCCTACTATTAAGGCCGATAAGGCCCCGCTCGTGCATCCAGATTAATCCTAATCAACCGGTTAATTTCTCTTCTCGTCTCGCCGCATTGTACGCTTCCGGTACGCGTTTTTTTCAACAATAGATAAACCGTAGCCAGCTAATTCATTTACACTGGAAGTTTTACCGCACTTGACAAACCCTGACAGGAGAAAGGATGCCCGGCTCGTCCCGCAAAATACCGGCATGGCTGCCGACGCTGGTTGTTTTAATCGCCATGGTCTCTATTCAGAGCGGCGCATCGCTGGCGAAATCGCTGTTCCCGCTCGTCGGCGCCCCCGGGGTGACCGCTCTGCGCCTGGCGTTAGGCACCTTGATTCTGGTTATCATCTTCAAGCCCTGGCGTCTGCGCTTTAGCGCAGAGCAGCGCCTGCCGCTCCTCTTATACGGTCTGACGTTGGGCGGCATGAACTATCTGTTTTACTTATCGATTCAGCGTATTCCGCTGGGAATTGCGGTGGCGCTGGAGTTTACCGGGCCGCTGGCGGTCGCGCTGTTCGGCTCGCGGCGTCCGCTCGATTTCGTCTGGGTCATTCTGGCCGTGCTCGGGCTGTGGTTCCTGCTGCCGCTGGGGCAAGACGTCGCGCAGGTTGATCTGACCGGCGCACTGCTGGCGCTGGGCGCCGGGAGCTGCTGGGCCGTCTATATTCTGACCGGCCAGCGGGCCGGGGAAGAACACGGTCCGGCAACGGTGGCGATGGGGTCGCTTATTGCCGCCGTCGTCTTTGTGCCGCTGGGCATGCTGCAGGCGACCGACACGCTGTTCCAGTGGTCGCTGCTGCCGCTGGGACTGGCCATCGCCATCCTCTCTACGGCGCTGCCTTACTCGCTGGAAATGATTGCCCTCACCCGTATGCCCACCCGCACATTCGGCACCCTGATGAGCATGGAGCCGGCGCTCGCTGCGCTATCGGGCATGATATTTCTTGGGGAGACGCTGACCTTTACGCAAACTCTAGCGCTCGGAGCGATTATCCTCGCCTCGATGGGCTCAACGCTGACGATGCATCGGGCAAGCAAAATCGAAAAAGTGGATATCAGCTAGCTGACGTTACCGGTTCTGCACGCTGGTCTCGCCCCGTGCAGAACCGCGCTCCCACGCTGGCTTTTTACGCAATTTCACGCGTTTTTCAAAATAGCCAACGCCCCCGCGCTATCAAACCGATAGGGACTACCACCCTCTTCATACTCCAATCCATTGCTATACTTAGTGCCATCAGTTACCGGGGACACGCGCTCCATTTAATTCACATTTGATGTATGACGAGTATAAATATCAAGAGGATATGAAACTATGGGTACCGCAAAACTGGTTAAAACGAAAGCATCCGATCTGCTCTATACCCGCAACGATGTTGCCGACAATGAGAAGAAAGCAACCGTCGAGCTGCTGAATCGTCAGGTGATCCAGTTCATTGACCTGTCGCTGATTACCAAGCAGGCTCACTGGAATATGCGCGGTGCCAATTTTATTGCCGTTCATGAAATGCTGGATGGCTTCCGCACCGCGCTGACCGACCACCTCGACACCATGGCGGAACGCGCTGTACAGCTGGGCGGCGTCGCGCTGGGCACCACTCAGGTGATCAACAGCAAAACTCCGCTAAAAAGCTACCCGCTGGATATTCACAACGTTCAGGATCACCTGAAAGAGCTGGCTGACCGTTACGCGATTGTGGCCAATGACGTGCGTAAAGCGATCGGCGAAGCAAAAGATGAAGACACCGCCGACATCTTTACCGCCGCCTCCCGCGATCTGGATAAATTCCTGTGGTTCATCGAAGCCAACATCGCATAATCCTGCTTCATCCCGCACTATCACCGTCAGCCTCGCTGGCGGTTTTTTTTCCGCTTACCCTGACCTCTGCCGCCTGATTTTTTCCTCGCTCCCCACCCGCACCATTTCAGTGCACAACAATGCACAAAATACGTACAAAAGTAAAACAATTGTAATAATCACCTCACACAATCGTTACATCGAGATTGTTTTACCATCAGTGTTTGCGTTAAAAATGCACTTGTTATTCGGCGTGTTTATGGCGCACCAGAATGACGCCCCAATGCGGTGCATTTATCGTGACCTGTAACCGAAACCGTGCAACAGGATAGACTTGGTCTGTTATAAAACAACAAGTTGTAAAACTGGCACGATTTTTTCATAGGGTTAAACGTTCTCGCAGGGGATCGTCCCGTGGATAAAAAAGGAAATGCTATGAAGTCTGTATTAAAAGTTTCACTGGCTGCACTGACCCTGGCTTTTGCGGTTTCTTCTCAGGCCGCTGAAAAACAACTGATTGTGGCGACCGATACGGCGTTTGTACCGTTTGAATTTAAGCAAGGTGATAAGTATGTCGGTTTTGATGTCGACCTGTGGGACGCCATCGCCAAAGAGTTAAAACTGAACTACACCCTGAAACCGATGGATTTCAGCGGCATCATCCCTGCCCTGCAAACGAAAAACATCGACCTCGCGCTGGCGGGGATTACCATTACTGAAGAGCGCAAGAAAGCGATCGAGTTCTCCGATGGCTACTATAAGAGCGGTCTGCTGGTGATGGTGAAAGCCAATAACAACGACATCAAAGATGTGAAGGACCTGAACGGTAAAGTCGTGGCAGTAAAAGGTGGTACCGGCTCCGTTGACTACGCGAAAGCCAATATCAAAACCAAAGACCTGCGTCAGTTCCCGAATATCGATAACGCCTATATGGAGCTGGGTACCGGTCGCGCTGACGCCGTTCTGCACGACACGCCAAACATCCTGTACTTCATCAAAACGGCCGGCCACGGTCAGTTTAAAGCGGTAGGGGAATCGCTGGAAGCGCAAAACTACGGTATCGCCTTCCCGAAAGGCAGCGACGAACTGCGCGAGAAAGTGAACGGCGCGCTGAAAACGCTGCGTGAAAACGGCACCTACAACGAAATTTACAAAAAATGGTTCGGTACTGAGCCAAAATAATAATCAGAGTTGATCGCTTACAGGTCTGCTGAATTCTGCTCACCCGGACAGGGCCCCTGGCCACCATCCGGGTAGCACCTTGCCGCAGACCTGAGTCACTTTTTCTCAGAGGCGCGCCTCTGTTTTTCGACACGGTAACAGGAACGAATTATGCAGTTTGACTGGAGTGCCATCTGGCCTGCCATTCCAATTTTGCTGGAAGGCGCCAAAATGACGCTGTGGATTTCCGTCCTCGGCCTGGCCGGCGGTCTGATAATCGGCCTCGTCGCCGGTTTCGCCCGCTGCTTTGGCGGCTGGATAGCGAACCACGTTGCGTTAGTCTTTATCGAGATCATTCGCGGAACCCCTATCGTGGTTCAGGTCATGTTTATCTACTTCGCTCTGCCGATGGCGTTCAATGATCTACGCATTGACCCCTTCTCGGCGGCGGTCGTGACCATCATGATCAACTCCGGCGCCTATATCGCAGAAATTACCCGCGGGGCGGTACTCTCCATTCACAAAGGCTTCCGTGAAGCCGGCCTGGCGCTTGGCCTGTCCCGTCGCGAAACTATCCGCCACGTGATTCTGCCGCTGGCGCTGCGTCGCATGCTGCCGCCGCTGGGTAACCAGTGGATAATCAGCATCAAAGATACCTCGCTCTTTATCGTCATCGGCGTCGCCGAACTGACCCGTCAGGGCCAGGAGATTATTGCCGGTAACTTCCGCGCGCTGGAAATCTGGAGCGCCGTTGCCGTGATTTATCTGATAATCACCCTGGTATTGAGCTTTATTCTGCGCCGTCTTGAAAGAAGGATGAAAATCCTGTGATTGAATTTAAAAATGTTTCCAAGCACTTTGGCCCGACCAAGGTGCTGCACGATATCGATCTGAAGATCAATAAAGGCGAAGTCGTGGTGATTATCGGGCCATCCGGCTCCGGGAAATCAACGCTGCTGCGCTGTATTAATAAACTCGAAGAGATCACCAGCGGCGAACTGATCGTCGATGGTCTGAAGGTTAATGACCCGAAAGTCGACGAGCGCCTGATCCGTCAGGAAGCCGGGATGGTGTTCCAGCAGTTCTATCTGTTCCCGCACCTGACGGCGCTGGAGAACGTCATGTTCGGGCCGCTGCGCGTGCGCGGCGCTAAAAAAGAGGCCGCCGAAAAACTGGCTAAAGATCTGCTGGAAAAAGTGGGGCTCGCCGAACGCGCGCACCACTACCCTTCCGAGCTCTCCGGCGGCCAGCAGCAGCGCGTAGCCATCGCTCGCGCCCTGGCGGTAAAGCCCAAAATGATGCTGTTTGACGAACCGACCTCGGCGCTGGATCCGGAACTGCGTCACGAAGTACTGAAAGTGATGCAGGATCTGGCGGAAGAAGGGATGACGATGGTCATCGTGACCCACGAGATCGGTTTTGCTGAAAAAGTGGCATCGCGACTGATCTTTATCGACAAAGGGCGTATCGCCGAAGATGGCGATCCGCAGGTACTGGTGAAAAACCCGCCGAGCCCGCGCCTGCGCGAGTTTCTGCAGCACGTTGCCTGATAACCCCAGGCTCCCCGCATGCGGGGAGCCGCTCTTGCTTTCCAGACACATCCCCCGCCGCCTCTCCCGCGATCAACTTCTATACTTAATGGTTTTGGAATGAGATGGAGGCGCCCGTGCCGTGGATCCTGTTACTGCTTGCAACGCTGTTTACCGCCCCGCTTTCAGCAGCGACGCTACCCGGCGTCCCGACCGCGACCGCTGAACAACCCGCCAGCAGTGAACCAGACCTTGAGAAAAAAAAGGCCGCCTATGCGGCGCTGGCTGACGTGCTGGAAAACGATGCCGCCCGCAAGGAGCTGATCGACCAGTTGCGCTCTGCCGCCGCCACACCGCCGCCGGCCAGCACGCCCAGGCTGGCGCCGCCGGAAGAGAAAGATGAACACACGGTACTGGAAAACGTCACCCAGGTGAGCCGCGAGTACGGTGAACGCTTTGCTTCGCGTTTTTCTCAGCTATGGCGCAATATCACCGCCTCGGCGCACAAGCCGTTCCATGCCGATACCTTTCGCAACGCCGCCGGCCATTTCCTGCTGCTGGCCGTACTGGTTTTCACCTTCTGGTGGCTGGTCCGCCTCGCCGCGCTGCCGCTGTATCGCAAAATGGGTCAGTGGGGGCGGCGTAAAAACCACGATCGCGGTAACTGGCTACAGCTTCCGGCCACCATCGCCGGCGCGTTTATCTGCGATCTGCTCCTGCTGGCGCTGACGCTGTTTGTTCGTCAGATGCTCAGCGATCGGTTTAACGGCGGAAACCGGACCATCGCCTTTCAACAAAGCCTGTTTCTGAATGCCTTCGCCCTCATCGAGTTTTTTAAAGCGATTCTGCGTATGATTTTCTGCCCGCGGGTGGCGGATCTGAGGCCGTTTAACCTCAGAGATGAGAGCGCGAAGTACTGGAGCCTGCGCCTGAGCGCGCTGAGCAGTCTGATTGGCTACGGCCTGATTGTCGCAGTGCCGATTATCTCTAATCAGGTCAACGTCCAGGTCGGCGCGCTGGCGAATGTGGTCATTATGCTGTGCATCACCCTCTGGGCGCTGTATCTGATTTTCCGTAATAAAACGCGGATTACCCAGGGATTGCTGCACCTGGCAGACCGCTCGCTGGCCTTCTTTAGCCTGTTTATCCGCGCCTTTGCGCTCATCTGGCACTGGCTGGCCTGCCTCTACTTTATCGTGCTGTTTTTCTTCTCCCTGTTCGACCCCGGCAACAGCCTGAAGTTTATGATGGGCGCCACGCTGCGCAGCCTGGCGATTATCGGCGCCGCCGCGCTGCTCTCCGGTATCCTGTCGCGCTGGATAGCAAAAACCATCACCCTGTCGCCGCAGACCCAGCGCAACTACCCTGAACTGCAAAAGCGGCTGAACGGCTGGATCTCCGTCGCACTGAAAGTAGCGCGAATTTTAGTGGTCTGCGTGGCGATTATGCTGCTGATGAGCGCGTGGGGACTGTTTGATTTCTGGAACTGGATGCAAAACGGCGCCGGACAAAAAGCGGTGGATGTGCTGATTCGCATCGCACTGATTCTGTTCTTCTCCGCCATCGGCTGGACGCTGCTCGCCAGCCTGATTGAAAACCGCCTGGCTTCGGATATTCACGGCCGCCCGCTACCGGGGGCCCGTGCCCGCACGCTGCTGACGTTATTCCGTAACGCGCTGGCGGTCATTATCAGCACCATCACGGCGATGATCCTGCTCTCCGAAGTGGGGGTGAACATTGCGCCGCTGCTGGCTGGCGCCGGTGCACTGGGGCTGGCCATCTCATTCGGCGCCCAGACGCTGGTAAAAGATATTATCACCGGCATTTTTATCCAGTTTGAAAACGGGATGAATACCGGCGACCTGGTGACCATCGGGCCGTTAACCGGCACGGTGGAACGGATGTCGATCCGTTCCGTCGGCGTGCGCCAGGATACCGGCGCGTATCATATTATCCCGTGGTCCTCGATTACCACCTTTGCGAACTTCGTGCGCGGCATTGGTTCAGTGGTTGCCAACTACGATGTCGACAGACAAGAAGATCTGGATAAAGCCGCTCAGGCGCTGAAAAATGCGGTTGCCGACGTGATGGACCAGCAGGAGATTCGCGGGCTGGTGATTGGCGAGCCGTCATTTGCCGGGCTTGTCGGCCTGAGCAATACGGCATTTACCCTGCGGGTCACCTTCACCACCCTGCCGCTGAAGCAGTGGACGGTACGCTATGCTCTCGATACCCAGGTGAAGAAACACTTCGACCTCGCCGGGATACGGGCGCCGGTGCAAACCTACCAGGTTCTGCCGGCGCCAGCGCCCACCGCCGCGCCACCCGCAGAACCGACGCTATAGCCACGGCAGAGCACATTCCAGGCGCACCTGACCGCCCACGTAGATCTTTAGCGCGCCAGCGGACGGCGGCGTTTAGCTTCATCCATGAAGGTCCAGGCGATAAAGCGACTCTGCTTCTGTCCCTGGGCCATCTCTTTTTTCACCACCTTCACCGCGCCGGCTTCGCTCAGCGCGCGATAAAGCGGCGGCAGATTATCGCCGCGCGACACCAGTGAGGTGAACCATTTCACCTGGCGAGCAAACTGCTGGCTTTCGCGGATCATCTGCGTAATGAACGCCACTTCTCCACCTTCGCACCACAGCTCCTGCTGTTGGCCGCCGAAGTTCATCACGCTATCCGCCCCCAGTCCCAGATTCCGACGCTTGCGCTCGCCGCCGGCCTGCGCGCTGGCAGCGGAGTCGTGGAACGGCGGGTTGCACAACGTCGCATCAAAACACTCGTTCTTATGAATAATACCGCTAAAGATAGCTCCGTGCTCTTTCTGTCGACGCAGACGAATCTGGCGGCTGAGGCCCGGATTACCGTTAACGATCGCCTGCGCGCTGGCGATCGCTTGCGGACTAATTTCGCTGCCGGTAAAACGCCAGCCGTATTCATGCGCGCCAATCAGCGGATAGATTAAGTTTGCCCCGGTGCCAATATCCAGAATACTGGCATTTTCAGGAATGGTGCCGGTATCCAGCGCCAGCAGGTCGGCCAGGTGATGGATATAATCCGCTCTGCCCGGCACCGGCGGGCATAAGAAGCCGTCCGGAATATCCCAGTGTTTCACCGCGTAAAAGTGCGCCAGCAGCGCCTTATTCAGCGCCTTCACCGCCAGCGGGTTAGCAAAATCGATGGTCTGCTCGCCCACCGGATTAAGGGTGATAAAACCTTGCAGCTCAGGGTGAGCCTGGCATAGCGCGGGCAAATCATAACGTTGATGATGACGGTTACGCGGGTGTAACCCCGGTTTCTGGGCTTTCATGGTAATCTCCTTTGAACAGCCGCGTAAGATACCCGTTGACGGCGGCGCGGTAAATAAGGGAGTCTGGATATCTCTTATTCGGTTACGGGTGTTCTATGTATTTCTATCAACCTTCTCAGGGACATGGCCTGCCGCACGACCCGCTTAACGCGATTATCGGCCCACGCCCTATCGGCTGGATAGCCTCTCTGGACGCCGCGGGTCATCGTAATCTTGCCCCCTACAGCTTCTTTAACTGCTTTAACTATCGGCCGCCGATTATCGGTTTTGCCAGCAGCGGCTGGAAAGACAGTGTACAGAATATTGTCGAAACCAAAGAGTTTGTCTGGAATCTGGCCACCCGCCCTCTGGCTGAAGCGATGAACGAAACCTCCGCCAGCCTCCCCCGCGACGAAGATGAATTTGCCCGCGCCGGGCTGACTGCCGCCGCCAGCCGTATCGTCGCCGCCCCTCGGGTCGCGGAAAGCCCGGTCAACTTCGAATGTCGCCTCTCTCAATGTATTCGCCTGACCCGCGCCGATGGCGAGCCTGTCGACAGCTGGCTGGTGCTGGGGGAAGTGGTCGCGGTCCATATCGATGAGTCGTTGCTGGAAAATGGCGTCTATCAGACCGCTAAAGCCAGGCCGGTTCTCCGCGCCGGCGGGCCGAGCGCCTATTACACTATCGATGAAAATCTGCGTTTCGACCTGATCCGCCCGGACGCCCGTTAAGCCGTTTTTTTGTTCTGCCCGGCCCACGGCGCGCGCCTGGTCGGGCCATCGTTTATGCAAAAAAGATATTGTCTGGCTTCAGTTTTTTTACCCTGTCTATCCTGGCGTAAAAGCCTAAACTTAAAGTATGTCCCATGCAGTTAATGAGGATATGCTCATGAAAAGAAATCTGCTGTTACTCACCGCAATCATCCTTGCCGCCACCTCTTTTATTGCCCAGGCCGCGCCGTCTCCCGTCGAGAGCGGTCCGCTACGCCCGGCAGGCACCGTCTCCGCATCTGGCGCCAGCAATCTGGATGACCTGCAGGCAAAACTGGCGGAAAAAGCCCATCAAAAAGGGGCGATTGCCTGGCGAATCAACTCCGCCGGCGGCGCGAATAAAATGTCCGGTACCGCCATTATCTATAAATAATCCACAGCGCTGAACGGATCGGAACCCAAGGTGTTTCCGACCCTCATGGCCGACTACGCCCTTTTATGTAACAAAAATGCAGCTCACGTAAAGAAATGTATTTATTTTTTTATCAATGAGTGATAAAAATTTGCCGCTATTTGATAATGATTATCACAATCATTATCAAATTCATTGTTATTTTTAATAAATCACCTGCAGTGGTCGGGGACCGGCATCATCGGGCCTGCGGTCGTAATGGCTTAAATCAAAACTATAAGTTGCTTATTGAAATGGACAAAAAACAAAATTTACCGTTCAGCAGTTTTAGCTCGCTGACGATCTTTACCGGCGTGTGCCTGAGCCTGTCGCCGGCAGGAGGGGTTATGGCCGCAGACAGCACGGATAAAAATGGCGGCGAAACGCTGGTGGTGGAAGCGCAGGCTCCCTCTCTGTATGCCCCTACGCAATCCGCCGACCCCAAATTTTCCCGCCCGCTCGCCGATACCACCCGTACGGTCACCGTGGTCTCCGACCAGGTAATGAAAGATCAGGGCGTAACCAACCTGACCGATGCGTTGAAAAACGTTCCCGGCGTCGGGGCCTTCTATGCCGGGGAAAACGGCAGCTCGTCGACCGGCGACACCATTTATATGCGTGGGGCCGATACCTCTAACAGCATCTATGTCGACGGCGTCCGCGATATCGGTAGCGTAACCCGCGATACCTTTAACACCGAGCAGGTGGAAGTGATTAAAGGCCCGTCGGGTTCTGACTATGGCCGCAGCGCCCCGACTGGCTCAATCAGTATGATCAGCAAGCAGCCGCGCCTGGATTCCGGTATCGATGCCTCCGTCAGCGCCGGCAGCGCCTGGTTCCGCCGCGGTACGCTCGATATCAATGAAGCCATCGGCGAAACCAGCGCCGTGCGTCTGAACCTGATGGGTGAAAAGACCCACGATGCTGGCCGCGATAATGTCAAAAACGAGCGTTATGGCATCGCGCCATCGGCCGCATTTGGTCTCGGCACCGGGAACCGTCTGTACCTGAACTACCTGCATGTGACCCAGCACAACACGCCAGACGGCGGTATTCCGACCATCGGTCTGCCGGGGTACTCCGCGCCAACCTCTGGTGCCGCGGCGCTCAATCACTCGGGTAAGGTCGCCACCAGCAACTTCTACGGGACGGATTCTGACTACGACGACTCCACCACCGATACGGCAACCATGCGCTTCGAGCACGACCTGAGTGATAACACCACCATCCGCAACACCACCCGCTGGTCGCGCGTAAAACAAGATTACCTGCTGACCGCAGTGATGGGCGGCGCGACCAACATCGCCCGGCCGGACCCGAACGATGTCAGCACCTGGAGCTGGTCGCGTCTGGCGAACACCAAAGATGTCAGCAATAAAATTCTGACCAACCAGACCAACCTGACCTCCAGGTTCTATACCGGCTCGATCGGGCATGACATCAGCGCCGGTTTCGAACTGACCCGGGAAACACAGACCAACTACGGCGTTTATCCGCTTACGCCTCCGGCGGTCAATATTTACCATCCCACCAGCAGTATCTCTGTTGGCGGTCTGGACCGCAGCAGCGCCAACGCCAACGGGCAGACGGATACCTTCGGCGTCTATGCCTTCGATACCCTGCAGATTACCCGTGATTTCGAGCTTAACGGCGGCATCCGTCTGGATAACTATCAGACCAAATATGACAGCGCCAGCCTGTGCGGTGGCACCGGGCGCGGCGCGGTCGCCTGCCCGAACGGCGTGGCGAAAAACAGTCCGCTAACCACGGTTGATACCTCCACCAGCGGCAATCTGGTGAACTGGAAAGCCGGCGCGCTGTATCACCTGACCGACAGCGGCAACGTTTACGTCAACTATGCTATCTCTCAGCAGCCTCCGGGCGGCAATAACTTTGCCCTGGCCCAGGGCGGCAGCGGGAATAGCGCCAACCGTACCGATTTTAAACCGCAAAAAGCGAAGACCAGCGAAGTCGGCACCAAGTGGGAACTGATGGATAAACGTCTGCTGCTGACGGCAGCGCTTTTCCGTACCGATATTGAGAACGAAGTCGAGCAAAACGACGACGGCACCTATTCGCAATACGGTAAAAAACGCGTTGAGGGCTATGAGCTGTCGCTGGCCGGTAATATCACCGCGGACTGGCAGGTCATCGGCGGATATACCCAGCAGCACGCCAGCATCCGTGAGGGCAAAAACATCGCTCAGGACGGCACCAGCGCGCTGCCGTACACGCCGGAGCACGCCTTTACCCTCTGGAACCAGTACCAGGCAACCGATGCCATCTCCCTGGGCGCAGGCGCTCGCTACATCGGCAGCATGCATCGCGGCAGCGACGGTGCCGTCGGTACACCATCCCACACCGAGGGTTACTGGGTGGCTGATGCGAAAGTGGGCTATCGTATCAACCGCAACGTCGATCTGCAGCTGAACGTCTATAACCTGTTCGATACCCATTATGTTGCTTCAATCAACAAGAGCGGCTACCGCTATCATCCGGGCGAACCGCGTACCTTCCTGCTGACCGCCAACGTGCATTTCTAATCCGCTACGGGGCGGCAACGCCCCGTTTTTTCAGGAGAAACAACGATGATGTACCATATCCCCGCCGTTCTCAGCCCGCAGGAAGTTGACGATTTTCGCGCGCAGCTGCAGCAGGCCGACTGGGTTGACGGGCGAGCCACGACCGGCGATCAGGGCACGCTGGTGAAAAAAAATCAGCAGGTCGATACCCGCAGCCCGCTATACGGCGAACTGCAGAATAAGGTCCTCGCGGCGCTCAACCGCAGCTCGTTATTCTTCGCCGCCGCGCTGCCCAAAACCCTCTCCAGCCCGCTGTTTAACCGCTATCAACAGAGTGAAACCTACGGTTTTCATGTTGACGGCGCGGTCCGTAGTCAGGCCCAGGGCGGCTGGATGCGCACCGACCTTTCCGCCACCCTGTTCCTCAGCGCGCCGGAGAGTTACACGGGCGGCGAACTGGTGGTGAACGATACCTATGGTCAGCATACGGTCAAGCTGCCGGCAGGCGACCTGGTGCTCTACCCGTCAAGCAGCCTGCACTGCGTGACGCCGGTGACCCAGGGGGTACGCGTGGCCTCTTTTCTGTGGATCCAGTCGATGATCCGCGATGACAAACGCCGCAGCATGCTGTTCGAGCTGGATCGGAATATTCAGACCCTGAAGAGCCGCCATGGCGAGAGTGATGAAGTGCTATCGCTGCTTAATCTGTACCATAACCTGCTGCGGGAGTGGTCGGAAATCTGATCCCTTGTCTGACCGATTTTTGCCCCATCTTCACGCTACCCGCCCTATTCCAGGTTGCAGCCCGTTGGCCGGGTTAGTCGGCTCACCCACACGGGCCGTCGCAACGCAGCGAGCAAATTTGTTGCAGGCAGCTTTGTCGTGCACCCCAGTCACTTGCCGGAGTCGGCCCCTGGGGGTGCTCTGCGTACCGCCTTCCTGCAACGCGAATTATTCAGGGTATATACTGACAGTAACAACCGTGAGGAGGTAGAAAATGGCATCAGGTTGGGCAAATGATGGCGCAGTCCAGGATCAGATTGACAGCACCGTTGACGATGCAGTCGCACGGGCGAGAAACGCCCTTCCCCGTGGAGAGAGCCACAAATTTTGTGATGAATGTGGAGAGCCGATTCCCGAGGCCCGGAGGAAGGCGATCCCGGGGGTCAGATACTGCGTGAAGTGCCAGCAGGATAAAGATTTACATAACAATACATTTTCAGGATATAATCGCCGTGATTCCAAGGACAGCCAGCTACGCTGACCTTCCTTTACCGTTCATTACCGCAGAAGGCATTATCTTTTCGCGCACGTTTTCCGGGCAAAAAATTGGCAAAATGTGCCCTGAACAGGGCCTTCATCTCGCGGGAGTCTCTGCGGCTGTTCCGGCAATAAATAATTTATTAATATTCAATAAATTAATAATCGTTCAAAAAAATCGATGAAGACTGTTAATTTCCTTCGATTTTCTCTCTCGCAAAAAAGCGTGATACTTATCACATCGACGGAACATCGTCCTCTTAACAAAATAACCTGCGAGAGATGAACTATGAAAACCATTAAATATGCTGCCGCTGCTATTGCTCTTACAACTCTGTCCTTTGGCGCTTTCGCCGCTCAACCGGTTAGCCCGTCTCAGGCTCAAAGCATGAACAAAATTGGCGTGGTGTCTGCTGCAGGCGCAACGACTCTGGACGGTCTGGAAGCGAAACTGGCTGAAAAAGCACAAGCCGCTGGCGCCACGGGTTACAGCATCACCTCCGCTAACACCAACAACAAAATTAGCGGTACTGCGGTTATCTATAAATAATCGCTGCACGACCTGTATTAACCCTGAACGACCTGTATTAACCCTGAACGACCTGCATTAACCCTGAACGACCCTTTAATACCCTTGCTTTGCCCGTCCGTGCCACCGGACGGGCTTTTTTTTGCGTCGCTTTGGGGATTCTTTCAGGAGAAAGCGGTGGCTACCAGTGTTCCGACACCCTGCACAGCCCCTGCTCCAGCGTCGCAACCTCGCCGGTCGCCACCAGGCAGCAGGCCAGCTGAATCCTCAGCGATGTCGGCAGCGGCTCACTACCCGCTACGCAGCGCTCAATCCAGCGAGCGGTGACCTGAGGATCTTTTGACTCCGGCAGCACAACCCCCTCCTCCGGCAGCTCGCTCTGGCGTTCATGCACCACTCGCGTCCCTGATGCGTCAATCAGGCTAATTTGCGGGCAACGCTGCGGGTTGGCATACACTTCACCTTCCGTCCCGTGCATTAACAGCGCCCGTCCGCCGATCCCGACAAAGAATTTTGCCACCTTGCCCACATATTCCGGGTGAGAAACGCTCGATAAGCGTAGCGCCGCATCTTCCGCAAATGGCGTCGCCAGTTTTGCCAGCGTATGCGCGCTGTTGCGCACCCCCATACGCCAGCGCAGGGCAAGCTGGTTTTCCAGCGGCGGACAGAGTACGCCAACCGGAATATACACCGGCTCATGGCCGTCGAGTCGCGCCTGAGCCTGACCCGCATGCCGGGTGGCGGGGATCCCCATCAGCTCAAAAATCGTTTCCGTCAACACCCGGGTCGGATCGTGGCTGATTCCGTGGACCACCACCGGAAAGCCGAGTTTATGCAGTAAAACGGCCAGCAGAGGGGTCAAATTAGCCTGCTTGCGCGCACCGTTATAGCTGGGGATCACAATCGGCATGGGTCTGGCGACAGGCGGCGTCAGACGCAGAGTCTTCTGCTGCATGGCTTCATAAAAGCCCTGCATTTCCTCTTCGCCTTCGCCCTTAATGCGCAGGGCGATTAAAATCCCGCCCAGCTCCAGCTCAGCCACCTCGCCATCAAGCATCCGCAGGTAAAGCGCGCGGGCAGTATCCACATCCAGGTCACGCGCGTGATTTTTCCCGCGCCCGACTTCTTTAATGATCTTTCTGTAGTCCATCGAAGACTCCTGTTAGCTGCTCACATCGCCGACATTGCGCCGTTAACGCCGTTTACGCCGCGTCTGTTTTACTTTCGTTTTGACGATAACTTCTGGGACGGCAGGCTGTTCTATTGGAAAAACGGGCAATGCGTTCAGTAGACGCTTACCATAATTTTTGGTCAACAAACGCTTATCATAAATCACCACTTCGCCCCAGCAGCTGTGGCTGCGAATCAGGCGTCCGACCTGCTGAATCAGGTTAAAGGAGGCGCTTGGCAGACTCTGCACTTCAAACGGATAGCGGTTCAGGCTCTTCAGCCATTCGCCTTCGGTAATCACCACCGGACTGTCTATTGGTGGGAAGGCAATCTTATGAATATGTACCTGGCTGAGCAGCTCACCTTTGAGATCCAGCCCTTCGGCAAAGGACTGTAGCCCCACCAGCACGCTCCGCTCCCCTCCTTCAACGCGCTTGCGGTGCAGTTCCACCAGCCGGTAGCGCGGCTTATCGCCCTGTACCAGCAAGAGCAGGCGCAGATCGGGAACATGTTCCAGGAAACGCTGCATCGCCCGCCCGCTGGCGAACAGCACCAGCATCCCGAGATGCTTTTTACTTTCGACCTGCTCACGAAAATACGCTGCCATTTCAGCAATATGCTGCTCTTCGTTATCGATAAGCGGCTCATAGTGCATCTGCGGAATAACGATTTTGCCCTGCTCGACATGGTTAAAGGGGGAATCCAGCGCCACGAAACGGTCGCCGGCCTTCTCTTTCAACCCGCTCATCTCCTGCAGGCGTGAAAAGCTGTTCAATGAGCGCAGGGTGGCGGAGGTGACGACAATATGCGGCACGCTGCGCCACAGCAGTCGTTCCAGCTGGTCGCTGACGCGAATACCGACGCAGTGAAACCAGATATGCGGCTGACCGTCGCGCATGTCGCGCGTCACCCATTTGGTGACCGGCGCACCGGATGACTGCGCCAGCGACGCCAGCCGCCACAGCTTGCTCTGGCTTTCAAACATCCCCAGCGCACGGTTCATTTGCAGCAGAACCCGATGCAGGCGCACCACGTCGTGGCTGGCGGTTTTTTCCCCGAGGTCGTTAAGAAAGAGCTCCGCCAGCCCGCGCAACATCTCGGTCAGTTTCGCCAGGCGCAGGCAGATATCCATCACCTCCTGCGGCAACTCGCCCATTGGAAAACGGTGCTCGGCTTCCTGGCCGGCGGGCATATAGAGATTAAGGATAGCGTTCAGCGAGGCTATCAGCTCATACAGCTCCTCGCAGTGGCCGGTCAGGCGCTCGGGGTTAGCCAGCGGCGGCGTGGTTTTCGGCCGAAACTGCTCCATACAGGTCGCTATCAGCTTACTGAACAGATCCAGCTGTAGCCGGTACCACGGGGCCGTCATCTCCGCGCTCATTTCCAGCGCGTCGCGGGCGACGTCCGGCAGATGATGGCCTTCATCGAGCACCAGCAGCAGGTTTTTCGGCTCCGGCAACACGGCTTCGCTCTCCATCGCCGCCATCACCAGCGCATGGTTAGCTACCACCACTTCCGCTTCCTGGATTTCTCGCCGGGCGACGAAGAACGGACATTCGCGATAGTAGTGGCAGTTGCGATTGAGACAGCTGGCTTTGTCGGTGCTCAGACGGCTCCATAGCGCATCATCGACAGGTTTATCGGTGTGATCGCGCAGACCGTCCCAGCGGTAGCTGTCGAGGTCGGTTTTCAGCGTCGCGCACAGCTTCTGTTCAGCCTGATTATTCGGCGTGAGATCATCATCGAGAAACGCCAGCAGGTCCTGCTGCGTCGGTTCGGTGCTGGCTAGCGCGGCCAGGTTGCGCGGGCAGACGTAGCGCCCGCGACCGAAGGCGGCGGTAAAACGCAGATCGGGAATAATTTTGCGCAGCAGCGGCAGATCTTTGCTGTAGATCTGATCCTGCAGCGCGACGTTGGCGGTGCTCACCACCAGCGTTTTCTGTTCTTCACGGGCAATGGCGATGCCGGGAATCAGGTATGACAAGGTCTTCCCGACGCCGGTAGGCGCCTCAATGGCCAGGTGGCGGCCTTCTTCCCCGGCCAGCGTTTTTGCCACATCGGCAATCATCTGCCGCTGCGGCGGACGGGGAATAAAATCCGGAATCTGTTCCTGAAGCGCCTTATACCAGGCGGCGATTTGCGCTTTCAGCGCAGCGGTCAAAGCCATGAGAAAACCTGAATACTGTATAAACAGCCACTATTGTGACACTTTTTGCCTGACAGGAGGAATGACTTTCTGCGCAATGTGGAACGCAGCTCGGGATTTGTCAATGTACCGGCCGGGAATTACAGGGTTGGCGAGGGAAACATCCGAAGACAGCATGTGCGCGGCCTGCGGATGGTGTTACGTCATCCGGGCAAACCGTGTTGCCCGGATGATGTACAGGTAGCGGGAGGCGGTTACTCGGCGGCCGCAGGTTTACGCGGGCGACGGCGGCGCTGTTGCTCGCCGGCCGGTTTCGCCTCGCCGCCGCGGCGTGAAGGTTTTGCCCCGGCTTTCGGCGCTTCGCCGTCGTTACGGCGCGGCGCGGACTGGCTGCGACCCTGCCCCTGACCGCTACGGCCCTGGCTCTGGCCGCGACCGCCGCCACGCTGCTGGCGACCGTTTTGAATCGGCTCCGCTTTGATCGACGGATCCGGCGCGTAGCCGTCGATGGCGATACGCGGGATCTCTTTTTTCAGCAGACGTTCGATATCATGCAGCAGTTTATGCTCGTCGACGCAGACCAACGACAGCGCCTCGCCGGTAGCGGCTGCGCGACCGGTACGGCCGATACGGTGAACGTAATCTTCCGGTACGTTAGGCAGCTCGAAGTTGACGACGTGCGGCAGCTCTTCGATATCCAGACCGCGCGCGGCGATATCCGTCGCCACCAGCACGCGAATACCGCCGGATTTAAAGTCGGCTAATGCGCGGGTACGCGCCCCCTGGCTCTTGTTGCCATGAATAGCCGCGCTGCGGATACCATCTTTGTTCAGCTGCTCGGCCAGGTGGTTGGCACCATGTTTGGTGCGGGTAAAGACCAGCACCTGCTGCCAGTTTCCTTCACCGATCATCTGCGACAGCAGTTCCCGCTTACGTTTCTTATCAACGAAATGGACGTGCTGCGTCACCTGCTCGGAAGCAGTGTTACGGCGAGCCACTTCGATTTCCAGCGGGTTATGCAGCAGCTTTTCCGCCAGCGCTTTGATGTCGTCGGAGAAGGTCGCGGAGAACAGCAGGTTCTGGCGCTTCGCCGGGAGCTTCACCAGCACGCGGCGAATATCATGGATAAAGCCCATATCCAGCATGCGGTCGGCTTCATCAAGCACCAGAATTTCAACCTTGTCCAGGCTGACGGCATTCTGATGTTCAAGATCCAGCAGGCGTCCGGGGGTCGCCACCAGAATATCGACGCCGCTGCGCAGCTTCATCATCTGTGGGTTAATGCTCACTCCGCCGAAGACCACCAGCGAGCGAATATTCAGGTATTTGCTGTAATCGCGAACGTTTTCGCCGATCTGCGCCGCCAGTTCACGCGTTGGCGTGAGGATCAGCGCGCGCACCGGGCGACGGCCTTTAGCATGCGGCTCTTTCTGAATCAGATGCTGCAGGAGCGGCAGGGTAAAGCCTGCCGTTTTGCCGGTGCCGGTCTGGGCGCTGGCCATCAGATCGCGTCCCTGCAACACCGCAGGGATAGCCTGCTGCTGAATTGGGGTTGGCTCAAGGTAACCCTGCTCGGCGATAGCGCGCAGGATATCAGGGTTCAGGCCAAGGGAATCAAAAGACATAACAACTCCAAACCACCCCGGCCCGTGACAGGCGTAGTTTTCGGGGAGATTATTGCGAATAGAGATGGCAAAAACCACAATGCCATAAAGGGGCGCAGTCTAGCAGGTTTTGTGACGCAGCGCATAAATATCCCCTCTGAGCCTCTGCGCCGGATAATCCTCGCCACGGGCGTCTTGCCAGAATCATGCGGAAAACGCGCAAGAGAGTCGCCACTGTGCTGGACAGTATCGCCAACGGGACATACTCTTAATCAATCGATTGATTAATTTTTATAGTGCGATGATGACAACCCCTGTGACAAGCAAAGGCGAACAAGCCAAAAGCCAGCTCATTGCCGCAGCCATCGCCCAGTTCGGCGAATACGGCCTGCACGCAACCACCCGCGATATTGCCGCGCAGGCCGGGCAAAATATCGCGGCGATCCCCTACTATTTTGGCTCCAAGGACGATCTCTATCTCGCCTGCGCCCAGTGGATTGCCGATTTTATCAGCCATAATTTTCGTCCGCATGCCGAAGCGGCGGAAACGCTGCTGGCGGCACCTTCGCCGGACAGGGCGGCGATTCGGCTACTGATTCTGCGCGCCTGTCAGAATATGATTTTGCTGCTGACCCAGGATGACACGGTCAATTTGAGCAAATTCATCTCCCGCGAGCAGCTTTCCCCTACCCCGGCCTACCAGCTCATCCACGGTCAGGTGATCGCGCCGCTCCATCGCTACCTGACCCGCCTGATCGCCGCATTTACCGACCTTGATGCCGATGACACGCACATGATTCTGCACACCCACGCGCTGCTGGGTGAGATTCTCGCCTTCCGCCTCGGGCGGGAAACTATTTTGCTGCGTACCGGATGGACGCAGTTCGACGAAGAAAAAACTGAGCAAATTTACCAGGTTATCGCCTGCCATATTGATTTCGTTCTGCAAGGATTATTGCAAAGGAGCCAGGGATCATGAAAAAACCCGTCATCATCGTTCTGTTAGCACTGCTGCTGATTGCCGCATTCGGCGGCGGCTGGTGGTGGTATCAAAGCAGCCAGCAGAGGGAGCTGACCCTGTATGGCAACGTCGATATTCGCACCGTGAACCTGAGCTTCCGCGTCGGCGGACGGCTGGCCTCGCTGAACGTTGATGAAGGCGATAAGATTCAGTCCGGGCAAATATTAGGTCAGTTGGATCGCGCCCCATATGAGAACGCCTTACAGCAGGCCCAGGCGAATGTCTCCACCGCTCAGGCGCAATATGACCTGATGATGGCCGGCTACCGGGCGGAAGAGATAGCCCAGGCCGCCGCCGCCGTCAAACAGGCGCAGGCCGCGTACGATTACGCGCAGAACTTCTACCAGCGCCAGCTGGGGCTGCGTCAGAGCAGCGCCATCTCGGTTAACGATTTGGAAAACGCGCGCTCCTCCCGCGACCAGGCTCAGGCGACGCTGAAGTCCGCGCAGGACAAGCTAAGCCAGTATCGCGCCGGCAACCGTCCGCAGGAAATCGCCCAGGCTAAAGCCAGCCTTGAACAGGCGCAGGCGGCCCTGGCACAGGCCAGACTCAACCTGCACGATACCACGCTTACCGCCCCGTCCGACGGCACGCTGATGACTCGCGCCGTCGAACCGGGCAGCATGCTCAGCGCTGGCGGCACGGTCATGACGCTGTCGCTGACTCACCCGGTATGGGTCCGTGCCTACATTGATGAAAAAAATCTCGGCCAGGCGGTGCCCGGACGAGAAGTGCTGCTCTATACCGATAGTCGCCCGAATCAGCCCTGGCACGGCAAAATTGGCTTCGTGTCGCCGAGCGCCGAATTTACGCCGAAGACCGTAGAGACGCCGGATTTACGGACTGACCTCGTCTATCGCCTGCGTATTGTCGTCACCGATGCCGATGATTCGCTGCGCCAGGGGATGCCGGTGACCGTCACCTTCGGCGGCGGGAACGGACATGAGTGAGGACGTTATCACGCTCAGCGGGCTAACCCGCAGCTTCCCCGGCATGGATCGGCCCGCCGTGGCGCCGCTTAACTGCACCATCCGCGCCGGCTATGTGACCGGCCTGGTCGGCCCTGACGGCGCCGGGAAAACCACCTTGATGCGCATGCTCGCCGGGCTACTGAAGGCCGATGACGGCACCGCCAGGGTGATCGGTTTCGACCCGATTGCCGACGACAGCGCCCTGCACGCGGTGCTCGGCTATATGCCGCAAAAATTCGGCCTCTACGAAGACCTGACGGTCATGGAAAACCTCACGCTGTATGCCGACCTGCGCAGCGTTACCGGCGAGACGCGCAGGAAAACCTTCGCCCGCCTGCTGGAATTTACCTCCCTCGGCCCCTTTACCGACAGGCTGGCCGGGAAGCTTTCCGGCGGGATGAAGCAAAAACTGGGCCTCGCCTGCACCCTGGTGGGCGAGCCAAAAGTCCTGCTGCTCGATGAGCCAGGGGTCGGGGTTGACCCTATCTCCCGTCGTGAACTGTGGCAAATGGTGCACGAACTGGCGGGCGACGGGATGCTGATCCTCTGGAGCACCTCTTACCTTGATGAGGCGGAACAGTGCCGCGACGTCCTGCTGATGAATGAAGGCCAGCTGCTTTATCAGGGCGAGCCGAAAGCGTTGACCCAAACCATGGCCGGGCGCAGTTTTCTGGTCTCCAGCCATGAAGAGAATAACCGTCGCCTCCTGCAACGCGCGCTGAAGCTGCCGCAGATCAGCGATGGCGTGATTCAGGGGAAATCGGTCCGCCTGATCCTCAAAAAAGAGGCCACCGTTGAAGAGGTACAGAGCAGCGATAGCATGCCGACGCTGGAGATGACCGAAACCGCACCGCGCTTTGAAGACGCCTTCATCGATCTGCTGGGCGGCGTCGCGACCGCGGAATCGCCGCTGGGCGACATTATCCATCGCGTAGAGGGTACGGCCGATGAAACGGTGATTGCAGCGCAGAGCCTGAGCAAAAAATTCGGCGACTTCGCCGCCACCGACCACGTCGATTTCAGCGTCAAGCGTGGGGAAATTTTCGGCCTGCTTGGCCCCAACGGCGCCGGCAAATCCACCACTTTTAAAATGATGTGCGGCCTGCTGGTGCCGACCTCCGGCAAGGCGCTGGTACTGGGAATGGATCTGAAAGTCAGCTCCGGGAAGGCGCGCCAGCATCTCGGCTACATGGCGCAGAAGTTTTCGCTGTACGGCAACCTGACCGTGGAGCAAAACCTGCGCTTCTTCTCGGGCGTTTACGGTCTGCGCGGCCGGGCCCAGAACGAGAAAATCGCCCGGATGAGCGACGCCTTTGGTCTGAAAAGCATCGCCAGCCATGCGGCCGATGAGCTGCCGTTGGGCTACAAGCAGCGTCTGGCGCTGGCCTGCTCGCTGATGCATGAACCCGATATTCTGTTTCTCGATGAGCCGACATCAGGTGTCGACCCGATTACCCGCCGCGAGTTCTGGCTGCATATTAATAGCATGGTGGATAAAGGGGTGACGGTGATGGTGACGACCCACTTTATGGATGAGGCCGAATATTGCGATCGCATTGGCCTGGTGTATCACGGCAAGCTGATCGCCAGCGGCACGCCGGATGCGCTCAAAGCACAGGCGGCAAACGATCAACAGCCCGATCCGACGATGGAGCAGGCCTTTATCACTCTGATTCACAACTGGGATAAGGAGAATGCCGGTGAGCGCTAAAATTCTGTCATGGCGCCGCGTGCGCGCCCTGTGCGTCAAAGAGACGCGGCAGATAGTCCGCGACCCCAGCAGCTGGCTGATTGCGGTGGTCATTCCGCTGCTGCTGCTGTTTATCTTCGGCTACGGGATCAATCTCGACTCCAGTAAACTCAAAGTCGGCGTCCTGCTGGAACAACAAAGCGAAGAGGCGCTGGATTTCGTCCACGCCATGACCGGCTCACCCTATATTGACGCCACCGTCAGCGACAATCGCCAGCAGCTGATTGAAATGATGCAGGCCGGGCGCATTCGTGGACTGGTGGTCATCCCGGTGGATTTCGACCGGAAGATGGCGCGCCCCGGCGATAATGCTCCCATCCAGCTGATTACCGACGGCAGCGAACCCAATACCGCCAACTTTGCCCGGGGCTACGTGGAGGGCATCTGGCAAATCTGGCAGCAGCAGCGCGCGCAAGACCGCGGGGAAACCTTCGAACCGCTGATTGATGTCCAGATGCGCTACTGGTTTAACCCCGCGGCTATCAGCCAGCACTTTATTATTCCCGGCGCCATTACCATTATTATGACGGTGGTCGGCGCGATTCTGACTTCGCTGGTGGTGGCCCGCGAATGGGAGCGCGGGACCATGGAGGCGCTGCTGTCGACGGAAATCACCCGCGCAGAGCTGCTGCTGTGCAAGCTGATTCCCTACTATTTCCTCGGCATGCTGGCGATGCTGCTGTGTATGCTGGTGGCGGTGTTCATCCTCGGCGTGCCGTTTCGCGGTTCGCTGGTGGTTCTGTTCTTGATAACCAGCCTGTTTTTGCTCAGCACCCTCGGGATGGGGCTGCTCATTTCGACCATCACCCGTAATCAGTTTAACGCCGCGCAGGTCGCGCTGAACGCCGCCTTTCTGCCCTCGATCATGCTCTCCGGGTTTATTTTCCAGATCGACAGCATGCCGGCGGTGATCCGCGCGGTGACCTATATCATCCCGGCGCGCTATTTCGTCAGCACGCTGCAAAGCCTGTTTCTCGCCGGTAATATTCCGCTGGTGCTGCTGGTGAACACGCTGTTTTTAATTGCCTCGGCGGTGATGTTTATCGGTCTGACCTGGCTGAAGACCAGGCGTCGACTGGATTAATTCTGGCGCTCGTATTGTGCCCGGCGACGCTTGCCGGACCTGCGGGCCGTGTAGATCGGGTAAGCACAGCGCGACCCGATATGAGGAAGGTACTATGTTTCATCGCTTATGGACCTTGATTCGTAAAGAGCTGCAATCGCTGCTGCGCGAGCCGCAAACGCGCGCCATTTTGATTATGCCGGTGCTGATTCAGGTGCTGCTGTTTCCCTTCGCCGCGACGCTGGAGGTGACCAACGCCACCATAGCCATCTACAACGAAGACAATGGTCGTCACGCGGTAGAGCTGACCCAGCGTTTCGCCCGGGCCAAAGCCTTCACCCATGTGATGATCCTCAAAAGCCCGCAGGAGATCCGCCCGACGATCGATGAGCAAAAAGCGCTGTTGCTGATCCGCTTCCCGGCGGACTTCTCGCGCAATCTCGACACCAACCAGCCCGCGCCGCTCCAGCTCTTACTCGACGGCCGCAACTCGAACAGCGCGCAGATCGCCGCCAACTATCTCCAGCAGATAGTCAAAAACTATCAGCAGGAGTTGCTGGAAGGGAAAGCGAAGCCGAACAACAGCGAGCTTATCGTGCGCAACTGGTATAACCCGAATCTCGATTACAAATGGTTTGTGGTGCCGTCGCTTATCGCCATGATCACCACCATCGGCGTGATGATCGTCACCTCTCTCTCGGTGGCCCGCGAGCGGGAGCAAGGCACGCTCGATCAGCTGCTGGTTTCGCCGCTGGCCACCTGGCAAATTTTCGTCGGCAAAGCGGTTCCGGCGCTGATTGTTGCCACGCTGCAGGCGAGCATCGTACTGGCTATCGGCATCTGGGCGTATCAAATCCCGTTCGCCGGTTCGCTGCTGCTGTTTTACTTTACGATGGTCATTTACGGTCTGTCGCTGGTGGGGTTCGGCCTGCTGATTTCATCGTTGTGCTCAACCCAGCAGCAGGCTTTCATCGGCGTTTTCGTCTTTATGATGCCGGCTATCCTGCTTTCCGGCTACGTCTCACCGGTTGAGAATATGCCGCAGTGGCTGCAGGACGTGACATGGATAAACCCGATTCGTCACTTTACTGATATCACCAAGCAGATTTATTTGAAGGATGCGAGTCTGGAGATTGTATGGGGAAGTTTGTGGCCGCTACTGGTCATAGCGGCCACAACGGGTTCAGCGGCATATGCGATGTTCCGCAGAAAGATCGCCTGATCCCCGTCATCGTTCAGGCTGCCTCGGCGTTGGCTTCCTTACTCACCCCGGTCACATAGCTATCTATGCTCCCGGGGATTCGTCGCGTCGCCGCCTTGATGCAGTCCGAACGCTTTAGGGGATCCTTGCTATCGTTCAGCCTGCCTCGGCGTTGGCCTGATTACCCGGTCCGTCCTGGGCCTCGCCACGTCGGCCCGTTCGCACAGCTATCTGTGCTTCTGGGGATTGGCAGCGTTGCCGCCTTGTTGTAGCCCGAACGATTTAGCGTATCTGTTTTTATCTTTCGCCAACAGCGACACCACTGCCGGGCCTGCCAGAATCGCCACCCCGGCGACGGCCAGCAGCAGATTATTGTGCAGCACGCGCGAAAGTAGCCACAGCACGATAACCGCCACGCCAAAGTACCAGGTGGTGGTGAGCTCCTCAAGGAAGTCACCGACATCACGCCAGCGGGCTTCCTGGTGGCGCTGTAAAAACAGCATCGACAGTAATGTGACGCCGTACAGTACGCACAGCCCTAATCCGACGCGAACCAGCGCGCCACTCATCCAACCCATCACCAGTACTGCCACGACCAGTAGATGCAACATAATCTGCCAGCAACTGAGGCCAGTTGCGACGCGTACACGTTGTTGCCACTTCATGGCTTCTCTCCTGAAGGATCTTTATCTGTAACTCAGAGTACCGCACTTTACGGAAAATTCCGGAACACCGCATCTTTTTGTGACACCTACTACACTATTTCATTCAGGAAAGTGACATTGACCGGAGAAACATGGCTGAGCAAACGGGCGGATTTTCGTTAAACGTGCTGACAATTAACATTCATAAAGGCTTTACGACGTTTAATCGACGCTTCATGTTGCCGGCACTGCGCGACGCCATCCGCAGCGTCAGCGCCGACATCGTCTGTCTGCAGGAAGTCACCGGGGCGCATGAGATTCATTCGCTGCAGATCGAAAACTGGCCGGATCGCAGCCATTATGAGTTTCTTGCCGATAGTCTGTGGAGCGAATACGCCTACGGACGCAACGCGGTCTATCCGGAAGGGCATCACGGCAATGCCGTGCTCTCCCGCTTTCCTATTGAATATACGGAAAATGTTGATATCTCCGTTGGCGACAGCGAAAAGCGCGGTCTGCTCTACTGCCGGATTGTAGCGCCGCAAAGCGCGGCGCTACACCTGTTTTGTGTGCACCTCGGCCTGAGGACGCGGCAGCGATCGGCCCAGCTGGCGATGCTCGCCCGGCGGGTCAACGACCTGCCCGCCCGGCAGCCGGTGGTGGTGGCCGGCGATTTTAACGACTGGCGCCAGCAGGCCAACCGGGTGCTCAAGTCGCAGGCCGGGCTGGAGGAGATCTTTACCCGCGCCCATGGCCGCCCGGCGAGAACCTTTCCGGCGCGTTTTCCGCTCCTGCGCCTTGACCGGATCTATGTGAAAAATGCGCATGCCAGCCACCCGACGGCGTTGCCGCTTCGACCCTGGCGTCACCTCTCCGATCATGCCCCGCTGAGTGTGGAGATTCATTTATGAAATGCCGCTGGCAGGAAGGAAACCGCATTCTGCTTCTGGAGAACGGCGATAACTATTACCCGGCGCTGTTTGCCGCCATCGCCCGCGCGCAGCGAAAAGTGATCCTCGAAACGTTTATCTGGTTTGAAGATGACGTGGGCTGGCAACTACACGCCGTGCTGCTAAAAGCCGCACGCCGCGGGATACGGGTCGAAGTGCTGCTCGACGGCTACGGTTCTCCCGATCTGAGCGAGCGTTTCGTCAATGAACTGAGTGCCGCCGGCGTGATTTTTCGCTACTACGATCCGCGCCCGCGTCTGTTCGGCATGCGGACCAATCTGTTTCGCCGCATGCACCGCAAAATCGTGGTGATCGATGAGACGACGGCCTTCGTCGGGGGCATCAATTACTCCGCCGAGCATATGACCGACTACGGCCCGGAGGCAAAACAGGACTATGCCGTTCAGGTGGAGGGGCCGGTGGTGCAGGATATCCTGCAATTTGAGCTGGAGAATCTCCCGGCCAGCGAAGAGACCCGCCGCTGGTGGCGTCGGCGTCGCCACCAGCCGGCGATCAACCGCAGCCCCGGGGAAGCACAGGCGCTGTTTGTCTGGCGGGATAATCACGAACATCGCGATGATATTGAACGCCATTATCTCAAGATGCTGGCTAACGCCCGCCGGGAAGTGATCATTGCCAACGCCTACTTTTTCCCCGGCTACCGGCTGCTGCATGCGATGCGTAACGCCGCCCGCCGCGGCGTGCGGGTTAAGCTGATTGTGCAGGGCGAGCCGGATATTCCGATCGTTAAAGTCGGCGCCCGCCTGCTGTATCGCTACCTGGTCAACGGCGGCGTACAGGTTTTTGAGTATCAGCGCCGACCGCTGCACGGCAAAGTTGCCCTCGCCGATGACCATTGGGCTACCGTCGGCTCAAGCAATCTTGACCCGCTCAGCCTGTCATTAAATCTGGAAGCCAACCTGATTATCCACGATCGCCAGTTTAACCAGACCTTACGCGATAACCTCAACGGGCTGATCGCCGAGGACTGCCAGCAGGTGGACAAATCGATGCTGCCAAAGCGCAGCTGGTGGAATTTGGCTAAGAGCGTGCTGGCATTCCACTTTCTGCGTCACTTCCCGGCATGGATAGGCTGGCTGCCTGCCCATACGCCGCATCTGGCGCGGGTGCGCCCGCCGGTACAGCCAGAAATTGAGACTCAGGATCGACTGGATGCGACGAATCAGGAGGTGAAACCCTGATGGCAAAATCGTCCCCTCGCAGGCGGATGGCGAAAAAGATCTTCACCGTCATTTTCCTCCTCGCCGTCACCGCTCTGCTGGTGGTTTACGCGCAAAAGGTGGACTGGCCGGCGGTGTGGAAGGTGATTCGTCACTATGATAGTGCCGTCCTGCTCGGCGCTATGGGGCTGACGATAGTAAGCTACCTGATTTATGGCTGCTACGACCTGCTGGGGCGCGCCTGGTGTGGACACAAACTGGCTAAACGGCAGGTGATGCTGGTGTCGTTTATCTGCTACGCCTTTAATCTGACCCTCAGTACCTGGGTAGGCGGTATCGGGATGCGCTACCGCCTCTATTCGCGCCTGGGTTTGAGCGGCGGGACCATTACCCGTATTTTCTCATTGAGCATTACCACCAACTGGCTGGGCTTTATTCTGCTGGGCGGCGTCATTTTCACCGCCAATCTGGTGGCGCTACCGGCGCAGTGGTATATCAGCCAGGGCACGCTACGGCTCATCGGCGGCGGGCTGCTGGCGATGAGCGCGCTTTATCTGTGGGCCTGCGCGTTCGCCCGCCGACGCCATCTGACTCTTAAAGGCCAACGGCTGGTACTGCCGTCATGGCGGTTCGCTCTGCTGCAAATGGCGCTTTCGGTGGCCAACTGGATGGTGATGGGCGCGATTATCTGGCTGCTGATGGCGCAGCAGGTTGATTATTTCCTGGTGCTGGGCGTGCTGCTGGTCAGCAGTATTGCCGGCGTCATTGTGCATATTCCCGCCGGGATCGGCGTGCTGGAAGCCGTTTTTATCGCCATGCTTTCCGCCGGGTCGATTAGCCGTGGCGAGATTATTGCCGCCCTGCTGGCCTGGCGCGCGCTGTATTACTTTTTGCCGCTGCTTATCGCTACCGTCTGCTATCTGCTGCTGGAGAGTCGGGCGAAAACGTTACGCGAAAAGAATCAGCGTAAGCTGGCGGACGGATAGGAGAGATGGCCGGAGATAATCTGCGCTCCCCGGGCCAGATACAGCCCGGGGACCCAAAGCCTTAACGGCGGTTGCCGAAAATACGCAGCAGCATCAGGAACAGGTTGATAAAGTCCAGATACAGCGTCAGCGCGCCGAGAATGGAGTACTTACGCAGCGTTGAGGTGTCGCGGGTATCGATCTGCTCGCCGATGTTTTTCAGCTTCTGCGTGTCGTAAGCGGTCAGGCCGACAAACACGATCACCCCGATATAGGTAATTGCCCACATCAGCGCTTCGCTCTTCAGCCAGAGGTTGACCAGCGAAGCCAGGACGATGCCAATTAAGGCCATAAACAGCATGTTGCCAAAACCGCTAAGATCGCGCTTCGTGGTATAGCCGTAAAGGCTCATTATCCCAAACATCCCGCCGCTGACCACAAAGGTGCTGGCAATCGACGAATAGGTGTAGACGAGGAAGATACTGGATAGCGTCAGTCCGGTCAGCGCCGAATAGAGCATAAACAGCGTAGTCGCCATCCCAGCGCTCAGGCGCTGCACCATCCCGGAGAGCACGAAGACCAGCGCCAGCTGGGCGATAATTAAACCAAAAAAGGTTATTTTGCTGGAAAAGACGAACATCATGACCGCCGGCGTATTGGCGGCAAACCAGGCAATGAATGCCGTCAACAGCAGCCCGACCGTCATCCAGCCGTATACCTGGGCCATATAGGTTTGCAGGCCGCCGCGCGCCTGAACAATAGAATCTGAACGAGGGAATCTGTCCATGACTGTCTCCTGATTAACACGTTTTATCTTATTAAGCGTATCACACTACCAGCGCTCTGCCGCCTGGCGATCGCTATCGCGCGCATCTACCCAGCGTTCGCCTTCCGCTGTCGCTTCCCGTTTCCAGAACGGCGCGCGGGTTTTCAGGTAATCCATAATGAATTCCCCGGCGGCAAACGCGCTGCTGCGGTGCGCGCTGGTCACGCCAACAAACACAATCTCTTCGCCAGGCCACATTTCGCCGATGCGGTGAATCACCGTCACCCGGCCGAGCGGCCAGCGTTCCCGCGCCAGTTCAACGATTTCCGCCAGCGATTTCTCCGTCATTCCCGGATAGTGTTCGAGGGTCAGCGCCTTCACGCTGTCCCCGAGATTGTGGTTACGTACTTTTCCGGTAAACGTGACCACCGCGCCGTCTTCATCGCGCTCGGCCAGCCACGGATATTCGTCGCCGACGCAAAAACGATCGCGACTGACGATGATGCGAGTCTGCGTCATTTAACCTCCCGTAACCGGCGGAAAGAACGCCACTTCGTCGCCGGACACCAGCGGATGGTCAAAGGGGGTCAGCGTCTGGTTTACCGCCGCCAGCAGCTTGCCCTCTTCCAGCGCCAGCGCCCAACGTTCGCTGCGACCGGCAAGCTGACGCCGCACGGTTTCGACCGTCGACAGCGCATCGACCTCGAGGGTCAGGGATTCGGTGCCAACCAGTTCGCGCACCTGGGCAAAAAACAGAACCTTAATCATGCGTCTCGTCCGCCTTGAAATCCCCGGATTTGCCGCCGCTTTTCGCCAGCAGACGCACCGGGCCAATCACCATATCTTTTTGTACCGCTTTGCACATATCGTAAATCGTCAGCGCCGCCACGGAGGCGGCGGTCAGCGCTTCCATCTCCACGCCGGTTTTGCCGGTCAGACGGCACAGCGACTCGATGCGTACCCGGTTGTGTTCCGGCTGAGCCTGCAAATTGACTTCGACTTTACTCAGCATCAGCGGATGGCACAGCGGGATCAGCTCCCAGGTGCGTTTTGCCGCCTGGATACCGGCGATACGAGCGGTGGCGAAGACATCGCCTTTGCGGTGGCTGCCGTCGATGATCATCGCCAGCGTCGTCGGGCGCATTTCAACATAGGCTTCAGCCCGGGCTTCGCGTACCGTCTCGGCCTTGGCAGAAACATCGACCATGTGCGCCTCGCCGGCGGCGTTAATATGGGTGAGTTGTGACATCGCTTATTTCTTAAGATGAGAGATAAAGTTACAGGGCCGCGTACGGGCATCCAGCTGCGGGGCAATGATATTTTCCCACGCGGTACGGCAGGCTTTGGTTGAGCCCGGCATGGCAAAAATCAGCGTGCGATTCGCCATACCGGCAATGGCGCGGGATTGCAGCGTCGATGTACCGATTTCCTCGAAGGACAGCATGCGGAAAACTTCGCCAAACCCTTCGACTTCACGGTCAAACAGCGGCCGCAGCGCTTCCGGCGCCTGATCGCCATCGGTAAACCCGGTTCCACCGGTGATCAGCACCACCTGCACATCATCGCTGGCTATCCACGCCGAGACCCGGGCGCGGATGTCGTAGCGGTTCTCTTTAACCATCGCCTTATCGACAATATGGTGGCCCACCTCCTGCGCCGCATCACGCAGCCAGTGACCAGAGGTATCATCCTCTTCGCCGCGTCGGCTGGAGACGGTGAGAATAGCAATACGGGTTGGGGTAAACTCAGCGCTGGCCTGACTCATCTGTTCGCTCCTTTAGAATGAATTATCCGCCAATATACGACAGGTTTTGCGTAATACCGGTGTTGCCCTGATGCAGGAAATGGGTTTGTTTTTTCTGGGTTAATGCTTCGGAGATGCGCGCTTCCAGCGCCGCCTGCTGCTGGTCCTCGACAAGCAGGTCGCGCAGTTCCACGCCGCCGTCGCCGAACAGACACAGATGCAGTTTGCCTACGGAGGAGACACGAAGACGGTTGCAGCTGGCGCAGAAATCCTTCTCGTACGGCATGATTAAGCCTATCTCCCCGGCGTAGTCCGGGTGACAAAAGACCTGGGCCGGACCGTCGCTGCGTTGGCTGATTTGGTGAATCCAGCCGCGACGCAGCAGTTCATTGCGCAGCACGATGCCGGAAATGTGGTGGCGTCGGAACAGGTCGCTGCCCTCGCCGGTTTCCATAAGCTCAATAAAACGCAGCTGAATACGTCGGGGCTGGATCCACGCGAGGAAGGTATCGAGCTGATGATGGTTCACATCGCGCATCAGCACGGTATTGACCTTCACCTTCTCAAAACCGGCGGCAAAGGCGGCATCAATACCGTCCATCACCTGGTGAAATTTATCCTGCCCGGTAATGGCGTGAAACTGGCGCGCATCAAGGCTGTCAACGCTGACGTTAATCGCCGTCAGTCCGGCATCACGCCACCGGCTGACGTCGCGCGCCAGGCGATAGCCATTGGTGGTGACCGCTATCTGGCGAATCGCGCGGTTTTCACCTACGGCGGCGATGATATCGGCAAAGTCGCGGCGCAAAGAGGGTTCGCCGCCGGTCAGGCGCACCTTCTCGGTGCCGAGCGCAGAAAACGCGCGCGTGACCCGGCGTACTTCATCAACGCTGAGAAAGCCTTTGTTGGTGACCGCGCCGGGCTTGTAGCCATCCGGCAGGCAGTAGGTGCAACGAAAGTTACACACATCGGTAATCGACAGGCGCAAGTAATAAAACTTACGCGCAAATGCATCGGTAAGCTGTGAAGCCATATACACCTTTCCAAATACGGGAGACGCGGTCATTTCTTCCCGCGCCCTGGTGACAAGCGAAGCTGTCACGGCCAAAGCACCATATCTTGCGACACAGGCACAGAGGCTAGAGTGTTAACTGGTTATGCCGATAGTAGCGCGGAAACGACTGTTTCGCCATTTCCGCTTTCGTTATATAATCATGTATATATCGAGGCAATCGTGCATTTTCGTTACAGAATAGCTAAAAACCAGGCTTTTGCATTGATATCGGTCATTTTGTCAGGATCCGGGCATCGTCTTTTAGGGGTAGATCGGTTACTGTGAGCCCGTTCAACAGAGATAAGGAATGTGTATGCGCACTCGTACGTTCGCCGATCTTGATCGCGTAGTGGCACTTGGCGGGGGGCACGGTCTGGGCCGGGTGATGTCGTCGCTCTCATCGCTCGGCTCACGTCTGACCGGGATCGTCACGACTACCGATAACGGCGGTTCCACGGGGCGAATTCGCCGTTCCGAAGGCGGTATAGCCTGGGGAGATATGCGCAACTGCCTTAACCAGCTGATCGCCGAACCCAGTATTGCCTCGGCGATGTTTGAGTACCGTTTCGCCGGTAATGGCGAACTTTCCGGGCATAACCTCGGAAATCTGATGTTAAAGGCCCTCGATCACCTGAGCGTACGGCCTTTAGAGGCGATTAATTTAATCAGAAATCTGCTAAAAGTGGACGCATTCCTGATCCCGATGTCGGAACAACCGGTGGATCTGATGGCCATTGACCACGAAGGTCATGAAGTCTATGGCGAAGTCAATATCGACCAGTTGCCAGGTGTCCCGAAGGAGCTGATGCTCACTCCGCCGGTGCCCGCCACCCGCGAAGCGGTAGAGGCCATCGCGGAAGCCGATTTAATCCTGATTGGGCCCGGAAGTTTCTACACCAGCCTGCTGCCAATTCTGCTGCTCGATGAGATGGCGCAGGCGCTGCGCCGGACACCGGCGACAATGGTCTTTATCGACAATCTAGGCAAAGAACATAGCCCGGCGGCGAATCTGACGCTGGCGGACAGGGTCGGGATTATGGAGCGCTATATTGGCAAGCGGGTGATCGATGCCATCGTCGTTGGACCGAAAACCGATACGAGCGGACTGGAAAACCGGGCGATCGTTCAGACCCCGCTGGATGCCGCGGATGTCCCCTATCGCCACGACCGGATGCTGTTACGCAACGCGCTGGAAAAAGCTATCCAGACCTTAGGTTAGCTCGCGGCCAGCGAGAAGAAGCGGGTAATGACGCGTCAGACCTTTATATTAAAATGTTAAGGTTGTCTTAAAATAAAAGTGGCACCATGGCAACTATCTTAGTCCCAGGATAGTTGCTATGTCGTTATTCGCTTTACGTCGGCCGGTCATGAGCCGTACGGTTTATCTGATTATTTTTGCCCTCTATGTCGGGCTGTTGCTCAATCTTGCGTTTTATCGACAGGTGTTCACCCTGCTGCCGGTAAACGGCCTGCACAACTGGCTGGTATTCCTCAGTATGCCGGTGGTTGCCTGCAGCGTGATGAATATTCTCACCACGCTCGCCTCTTTCCTCAGGCTCGACCGCCTCGTTATTAGTCTGTTTATTTTGCTCAGCGCCTCGGCCCAGTATTTTATCTGGACCTTCGGGGTCGTCATCGACCGCGCCATGATTACCAACATTCTGGATACCACGCCGGCGGAAAGCTTCGCCCTGATGTCCGTTAAAATGGTGCTGACGCTGGGACTGTCCGGTGTGCTGATGGTCGCCCTGGCCTGGTGGATAAAAATCAGTAAAGCCAAAACGCTGTGGCGCAGCATCGCGGTACGTCTGCTGAATATCCTCGTCTCGGCCCTGCTGATCGTTCTGGTCGCGGCGCTGTTTTATAAAGATTACGCCTCGGTCTTTCGCAACAACAAAGAGCTGGTGAAATCCCTGAGCCCCTCGAACAGCATCGTCGCCATCAACTCGTGGTACGCGCACAATCAGATGGACAACCTGCCGCTGGTAAAAATTGGCGAAGATGCCGTGCAAAAAACCGAAATGCACAGCGGCCCGCGCAAAAATCTGACCATCCTGGTGCTGGGAGAGACATCGCGCGCGCAAAATTTCTCGCTGGGCGGCTATGAACGCGAGACCAATCCGCGACTCAAACAAGATGATGTCATCTACTTTGCCAACACCACCTCGTGCGGCACGGCCACCGCGGTGTCGGTACCCTGTATGTTCTCCAACATGCCGCGCGCGCATTACGATGAAGAGCTGGCCCACCATCAGGAAGGCGTTCTCGACATTCTGCAACGCGCCGGGGTTCGGGTATTGTGGAACGACAATGACGGCGGCTGTAAGGGCGCCTGCGATCGCGTCCCGCATCAGAACGTGACCGACCTGAACCTGACCGGCCAGTGCATCGATGGCGAATGTTACGATGAAGTGCTGTTCCATAATCTGGAGAACTACATCGACAATCTGCAACAGGACGGGATTATCGTGCTGCACACCATCGGTAGCCACGGCCCGACGTATTACAATCGCTACCCTGCTGAATTCAAAAAATTCACCCCAACCTGCGATACCAACGAAATCCAGAGCTGTACCCAGCAGCAGCTGACGAACACCTACGATAATACGATTCTGTATATCGATTATATGGTTGATAAGACGATAAAATTACTGCAGTCGAAGCAGGATAAATTCACCACCAGCCTGGTTTACCTCTCCGACCACGGTGAATCGTTGGGTGAAAACGGCGTCTATTTACACGGACTGCCGTGGTCAATCGCCCCGGAAACGCAAAAGCACGTGCCGATGCTAATCTGGTTATCTCCGGATTATCAACAGCGCTATGGCGTTTCCAGCCAGTGTCTGCAACAAAGAGCTAAAACAGACCCTTACTCTCAGGATAATCTGTTTTCCACCTTGCTTGGACTTCTTGGGGTCAATACCCACGAGTACCAGGCAGCCGATGATATTTTAACGCCGTGCAGAAGCGAGACCGCCAGATGAAAATCTTAGTCATTGAAGACGACGCACTCCTGTTACAAGGCCTGATCCTGGCAATGCAAAGCGAGGGATACGTCTGTGACGGCGTCGCCACTGCGCACGAGGCCGCCTTGTCCCTCGCCAGCAACCATTACAGCCTGATCGTACTCGATCTCGGCCTGCCGGATGAGGATGGCCTGCACTTCCTGACGCGAATGCGCCGGGAAAAATTCAGCCAGCCGGTTCTGATCCTGACCGCCCGCGATACCGTTGAAGACCGCATCAGCGGTCTCGATACCGGCGCGGATGACTATTTAGTGAAACCTTTCGCCCTGGAAGAGCTGAACGCCCGTATCCGCGCGCTGCTCCGCCGCCATAATAACCAGGGCGACAACGAAATGGCCGTGGGCAACCTGCGACTGAACATCACCCGTCGCCTGGTGTGGCTGGGCGGCGAGGCGCTGGACCTGACGCCGAAAGAGTACGCCCTGCTCTCTCGCCTGATGATGAAAGCGGGCAGCCCGGTACACCGTGAAATTCTCTACAACGATATCTACAGCTGGGACAATGAACCCGCCACCAACACGCTGGAGGTTCATATCCATAACCTGCGCGAAAAAGTGGGCAAAGCCCGCATTCGTACCGTCAGAGGGTTTGGCTATATGCTGGTGAATAATTCGGGAACGGAATAACGCTATGGCACTGTTCGCAAGCGAAACCTGGACCATGCGTCACCGCCTGCTGCTGACAATCGGCGCTATTCTGGTGGTCTGTCAGTTGATCAGCGTTTTCTGGTTATGGCACGAAAGCAAAGAGCAGATTCAGCTGCTGGTGGAGAGCGCCATTGACCGACATAACAACCAGAAGCACATCGAACACGAAGTGCGCGAAGCGGTCGCCAGCCTGCTAATACCCAGCCTGCTGATCGTCGGCCTGGCGCTGTATATCAGTCTGGTGGCGGTGAGAAAAATCACCCGGCCGCTGTCGAATCTGCAAACTGAGCTTGAAAGCCGGACGCCGGATAACCTGCAGCCGATTACGCTGACGGAGTCGGTTCCGGAAGTGACGGCGGTGACGACGGCGATTAATCAGCTGGTTTCTCGCCTGAACTTAACCCTCGATCGCGAACGGCTGTTCACCGCTGACGTCGCGCACGAGCTGCGCACCCCGCTTGCGGGACTGCGTCTGCATCTGGAGCTGATGGCGAAAGTGCATCACGTGGAGGTGAGTCAGTTGCTCCAGCGTCTGGATCAGATGACCAACAGCATCTCACAGCTGCTGCAGCTGGCGCGCGTCGGGCAGTCATTCTCCGCCGGGAGCTACCAGCGCGTGCTGCTGAAAAAGGATGTGGTCGAGCCGATTCGCGGTGAGCTGGAGAGCATGCTGGAACAACGCCAGCAAACGCTGGAGCTCTCCTTCCCTGACGGAGATGACAACAAGGATGTTGTTGTCTCCGGCGATGCCACCCTGCTGCGCGTTGTGCTGCGTAATCTGGTGGAGAACGCACATCGCTATAGCCCGGCGGGGTCGAAGGTAAAAATCGCCGTACAGGCCGGTACAACGCCGGTTATGGCCGTGGAAGATGAAGGTCCAGGGATTGATGAAGCGAAAAGCGGCGAGCTGAGTAAAGCTTTTGTCCGCATGGACAGCCGCTATGGGGGCATTGGCCTGGGATTAAGTATTGTGACGCGCATCGTTCAGCTGCACGAGGCCCAGTTCTTCTTACATAACCGCCAGCCGGGCCCCGGCGTCCGGGGCTGGATTCTGTTTCCTAAGTCTTCGCGTTAGAAAGTCAGCACCCACTGATGGAAAAAAGCGACAATCACGCCAAAAGCGCAGATAACGGCCAGAGACTCACGGAAGGTTAATTTTTGCATGACACTATCCTTATCAGAATGGGGATAGTGTCGCCTGGCAATATTAAGCAGACATTAAGCCAGCCCGAAAACGGCGCGGAATAACAAAAAATCAGCGTCCCGACACACTGACGGGCTCCGTGCGGCGGCGCATCGCGGGCTGCGGATCAGGATGCCGCGATAAACAGCTCGCGCAGCTGATGCAGCTGGTCGCGGATTTGCGCGGCCTCTTCGAACTCCAGATTCTGCGCATGTTGCATCATCTGCCCTTCCAGCTCGTGGATTCTCTGCTGTAGCGCTTTTGGCGTCAGCAGCACCTCCGGTATATCCGCCTCAACCGGCGAACGTGATTTTCCGCGCCCTTTGGCTTTGGTCTTCGCCAGATTGCTGCCGAGCTGCAGAATATCGACCACTTTTTTATTCAGCCCCTGCGGGGTAATGCCGTGCTCTTCGTTATAGCGCTGCTGCTTCTCACGGCGACGCTCGGTCTCGCTGATGGCTTTCGCCATCGAAGCGGTAATTTTATCGCCGTACAGAATCGCTTTACCGTTGATGTTACGCGCGGCGCGGCCAATGGTCTGAATCAGCGAGCGCTCCGAACGCAGGAAGCCCTCTTTATCGGCGTCCAGAATCGCCACCAGCGACACTTCCGGCATATCCAGCCCTTCACGCAGCAGGTTGATACCGACCAGGACATCGAACTCGCCCAGCCGCAGGTCGCGGATTATCTCCATACGCTCGACGGTATCGATATCGGAGTGCAGGTAGCGCACGCGCTCGCCGTGCTCTTCAAGATATTCGGTTAAATCTTCCGCCATCCGTTTAGTCAAAGTGGTGACCAGCACGCGCTCGTTAATGGCCACGCGGAGGCGAATTTCCGACAGCAGGTCATCGACCTGAGTCGCGACCGGACGCACTTCAATCAGCGGGTCAAGCAGCCCGGTCGGACGGACTACCTGATCGACCACCTCATCACCGGATTTATCCAGCTCATAAGGACCCGGCGTCGCCGAGACGTAAATGGTCTGCGGCGCCAGCGCTTCAAACTCTTCGAACTTCAGCGGGCGGTTGTCCAGCGCCGACGGCAGACGGAAGCCGTACTCCACCAGCGTCTCTTTACGCGCCCGGTCGCCGCGGTACATGCCGCCGATTTGCGGAATGGTGACGTGGGATTCGTCAATCACCAGCAAACCGTCTGCCGGCAGGTAGTCAAACAGCGTCGGCGGCGGTTCGCCCGGCCCGCGCCCGGAAAGATAGCGCGAGTAGTTTTCGATACCCGAGCAGTAGCCCAGCTCGTTCATCATTTCGAGGTCAAACTGCGTCCGCTGGGACAGCCGCTGCTCTTCGAGCAGCTTGTTGTTGTCCAGCAGCGTCTTCCGCCTGTCGGCCAGCTCGACTTTAATCTCCTCCATCGCCTGCACGATACGCTCGCGTGGCGTCACGTAGTGCGTTTTCGGGTAGATGGTGTAGCGGGGAATCGTCGATTCAACCTGACCGGTCAGCGGGTCGAACAGCGACAGCCGCTCAACCTCTTCATCAAACAGTTCGATACGCAGCGCAATATCGTCGGATTCCGCCGGAAAGACGTCGATCACTTCGCCGCGCACGCGGAAGGTGCCGCGCTGGAAGGCCTGATCGTTACGGGTATACTGCAACTCCGCCAGGCGGCGCAAAATCGCCCGCTGGTCGATCAGCATGCCGGTGGTCAGGTGCAGCATCATCTTCAGGTAAAGGTCCGGGTCGCCCAGACCATAGATAGCCGATACCGAGGCCACCACCACCACATCGCGCCGCTCAAGCAGCGCTTTGGTCGCCGACAGACGCATCTGCTCGATATGCTCGTTCACCGAGGCGTCTTTCTCGATGAAGGTATCTGAGCTCGGCACATAGGCTTCAGGCTGATAGTAATCGTAGTAGGAGACGAAATACTCCACCGCATTGTCCGGGAAGAACTCTTTCATTTCGCCGTACAGCTGCGCCGCCAGGGTCTTATTCGGCGCCAGCACCATCGTCGGACGCTGAAGATCGGCGATAATGTTAGCAATGGTGAACGTCTTGCCCGACCCGGTCACCCCCAGCAGCGTTTGATGCGCCAGACCATCTTCCAGCCCCTCTTCCAGGCGTCGGATAGCCTCCGGCTGGTCGCCAGAAGGACGGAATGCGGAATGCAGCGTGAACGTTTTACTCATATGTCTGACCCTGAAGAAGGATGAAGCGCCTGGTTAACTGCGGCAGGTGTTTAATTCTACCCTTCACGCTGACTTTTGCCAATAAATAATACTGGATATACAAACAGTATTCGATTACTGTTTGTACCTGAAATCATCCGCACTTGCGTCTTTTTGGGGCAAAAATGGGCCATCCTGCAGAATAATTCGCCGGCCAGTAGGGTTATCCCCAAAAAAATTTGTCATTTAACATTTGTCAAGCAAGGCGATGAATCTTTTATGGCAACAGGTGACACTTTCCTTACAACCATTGCTTTTATTTAACTAATTGATATTTAATAACATTAAACAAAAGACGGGTTTAGCGCCAATTCAGCCGCAGGCCGCGTAATCTCTAGCTTACCGCAAGTTCTCTAACTCTAATGCACAAGGTTATCCACAGGAATAGTGGATAACTGTCTGCAGGCCAAGGCTTCAGCCACCCCGCACAAATCGACCGTCGGTGAAAATCGGGCGCCTAAAAAAAATTATCGAATTATTTTTGATATTTATCAGCTAAGGGCACCTGCCTTTTTGTTGCTTTCTGCACCATTTTTCATAGGCCTCAGCACCGGGAGAGTGCAACCGTCTCGCTGACCCGCCTTCACCCCACCCTGCGACACCTGTCGGTACGGGAAAAAACCGAAACATCTTTTTCCTGGCAAGAGATTTGCAGAATCTTCATATCGCCCGCATTCCCCAAAAAGGAGAAAACGTCTATGTTGAGTCTACGCGCAGTCAATCAGTACTACGGAAATCAGCACACGCTATGGAATGTCGACCTTGAACTTCAGCCGGGAGAGTGCACCTGCGTGATGGGACTGCAGGGGATGGGGAAAACCACGCTGGTAAACTGCATTACCGGGCATCTCCCGGTGGCCAGCGGCAGCATGACCTGGCATGAGGCTGGTTCACCGCCTTGTGATATCACGCCGCTCTCCGCCCATTCACGCTCGATTATTGGCATCGGCTATGTCCCGCAGGACCGGCGGATCTTTTCTCAGCTGAGCGTGGAGGAGAATCTGCATATTGCGCTGGCCGCCGGAGGGAATCCGGACGTCGCCGTAAAAGGGGAAATTTACGATTTTTTTCCGGACCTCTACGGACGACGTCAGCATAAAGGCGCCATGCTGTCAGAGGATGACCAGTACCAGCTGGCGCTGGCGCGAGCGCTGGTTGTCCGGCCGCGACTGCTGATTCTTGATGAGCCTTCGCGCGGCAGCGGACAGCACTTCTTGCATAAGCTGGGCGACCTGCTGGTGCGTCTGAACCGCGACATCGGCTTAACGGTGCTGCTTGCGGAACAGCACCTGCCGTTTATTCGCCGGGTAGCAGACCGTTTTTGCCTGCTGCATCGCGGACGCAACGTGGCGCAAGGCCGCGTTATCCAGCTGGATGAACCGCTGCTGGCGCAGTGGATGACGCCCGATCCAGCGCGCTGAGATCCAGGTACTGGCCGAGATCCTCACGCTGCGAGGCCTCCGCCAGCCACGGGATCTCGCCAAGCAACGGGGTCGCAAGCCGATCGGTGAGGGCCGCCAGATATTCCGCATGGCGTTTACCCGGCGGCTGGATATCGTTTGCAATCCAGCCCACCAGCGGCAGCCCGGCCTGACGTACCGCCTGGGCCGTCAGCAGCGCGTGGTTGATGCAGCCAAGCTTAATACCGACCACCAGAATGACCGGCAGCTGTTCGTCGCGTACCCAGTCAGCAAAACTCAGCGTTGCGGACAGCGGCGTAAACCAGCCCCCCGCCCCTTCGACCAGCACCCATTCCGCCAGCGTCTCCAGTTCTCGCAGCCCGGCAGAAAGCGCATCGCCGCGAATCGGCCGTCCTTCCTCCGCGCTCGCGATATGCGGTGAAGTCGGTTCGGCGAAGGTAAAGGGGTTGACCTGCGCATAGCTCAGCGCCACAGCGCTATTGCGCTGGAGCGCCAGCGCATCATCGTTACGCAGCCCGTGTGCCGTCCGCTCACTCCCGGAAGCCACCGGTTTATAGCCCGCGCTCTTCAGGCCCGCCAGCCTTGCCGCCTGTAACAGGGCGCAGCTGGCGACCGTCTTACCGACCTCAGTGTCGGTTCCGGTGACGAAAAAACGTTTAGTCACGTGCAATGACTCCTGTAAAAAGATGGTACGTCAGCGGGCACTGGCCCTGCTGTTTTGGCCAGGCCAGCTGCAGCTGACGCAGTTTTCCCCGGCTCAACGGCGCCGCGCTGCGCCCCTGATGCAAATGTGTTGCCCCAATCCCTTTGAGCGAACGCATCGCGCTCAGGGCATCGGCAAACGGCAGGCTAACGGCGTGAACCTCGCCGACGGCACGCCGCCCGGCCAGCGCTTCGCGCACCGCCTGTTCGCTGAGAAAACGGTTGGCATGGGGATGCGCATCAATGGCGCGCCAGGCCTGATTCAGTTCGGGCAGCGAGTCGGCCAGCAAGGTGGTGAATGCCACCCGACCGCCGGGGCGCACCACCCGGCACAGCTCATCGAGCGCGCCGGACAGACTCTCGCACCACTGCACCGCCAGATTGCTCCACGCCAGATCGACGCAGCCATCGGCCAGCGGCAGCGACTCAATATCCCCTTCGAGGTAACGCTGTGCGCACTCGTCGCGCTGCGCCTGGGCCAGCATCTCAACCGACAGATCCAGCGCCGTCACATCACTGCCGGCATCGCGCCAGTAGCGGCTCATGCTGCCGGGTCCGCAGCCAGCGTCCAGTACCACTGAAAAGGTGCGGCCCTGGAGCCGGCGCAGCAGCAGTTCGGCGCTGTAACGCTGCAACGCGTCGTGTTGCGAATAGTGGCTGGCCGCCCGACCAAAGGCCGCGGCCACCGCCCGTTTATTCACCGCCGCCATGCAGCACCTCCAGCAGACGGGTAATATCAGTCGGCTCATGGGCCGCGGTCAGCGTCAGGCGCAGCCGCGCGCTGCCTGCCGGCACCGTCGGCGGACGAATGGCCGTTGCCCAGCAGCCCTGCTCGCGCAGGCGTGCCGCCAGCTGCAACGCTCGCGTATTGTCGCCGACGATCAGCGGCTGAATCGCGCTGTGCGAGGCGCTCAGTTCCCCCGGAAAGCCGGCCATACCGTCGCGAAATTGCGCCACGCGGCTGGCCAGTTTTTCCCGCCGCTGCTGGCCGTCATCGCTGCGGATCACCGCCAGCGCGGCGCTCAGCGCAACCGCCTGGGCTGGCGGCATGGCGGTGCTGTAAATCAGATGGCGGGCAAACTGCAGCAGATAATCCGCCAGCGCCTCGTCACACAAAACCGCCGCGCCGCTGACGCCAAAGGCTTTACCAAAGGTCACCACCAGCAGCTCAGGACGCACGTTCTGCGCATGGCAACTGCCGCGCCCCTCTTCACCCACTGTGCCAATGCCGTGCGCATCATCCACCAGCAGCCAGCCGCCGGCGGCCCGGGTGGTTCGGCTGATGGCGCTGAGCGGGGCGCTGTCGCCATCCATGCTGAAGACCCCTTCCGTCACCACCAGTTGCTGACCCGCCAGCGGTTTGGCCAGCAGGGTGTCCAGTTGCTGCACATCATTGTGCGCAAAGCGCCGGAGCTGCGCCGGGCTCAGGTTGGCCGCCTCAAGCAGCGAAGCGTGGCTCAGCCGATCCGCGACGATGCGATCGTCCCTGGCGAGCAGGGCGGCAATCAGCGCCTGGTTAGCGGCAAACCCGGAAATAAACAGCAGCGCGCGCGGATACCCCAGCCAGTCCGCCAGGCTCTCTTCCAGCTCACGATGCGCTTCGCTGTAACCGCTGACGTGGCCGGAGCCGCCGGAGCCCACGCCGTAACGCGCCGCCCCCTGCTGCCAGGCGGCGATAATCTGCGGATGCTGGCTCAGCCCAAGATAATCGTTGCTGGAGAAATTCAGCCAGCGCTGACCTTCGCGGATGAGCCAACGCCCGGCCCCCTGCGCCACCGGCTGGCGGCGGCGAAAGGTATCCGCCTGCCGCCGCTCGCTCAGCGCCTGGTCGATGCGTTGCGACCAGCTCATATCACCGCCGCGTTGTAGTATTCCTCGGTATCGGGGTTATTCAGCGCATGTTCCAGACGCTGCTGCTGCTCGTTATCGCCTTCCAGCACCGCCGTCTGCTGCGGGTTAAGCCCCAGCTTACGGAACAGCTGCAGGTCTTTGTCCTCTTCCGGGTTCGGCGTGGTCAACAGCTTGCAACCGTAGAAAATCGAGTTCGCCCCGGCCATAAAACACATCGCCTGGGTCTGTTCATTCATCTGCTCGCGGCCAGCGGAAAGACGCACGTACGAGGTCGGCATCATGATGCGCGCCACTGCAATGGTGCGGATAAAATCAAAGGCGTCGACATCGTCGTTATCGGCCAGCGGCGTGCCCTTCACCTTAACCAGCATGTTGATTGGTACGCTCTCCGGCGGCGTCGGCAGGTTAGCCAGCTGTAGCAGCAGGCCGGCGCGATCTTTCTCGGTTTCGCCTAAGCCGACGATGCCGCCCGAACACACTTTAATCCCGGCGTCGCGCACTTTGTCGAGGGTGTCCAGACGCTCCTGATAGGTGCGGGTGGTGATGATGTTGCCGTAAAATTCCGGCGAGGTATCGAGGTTGTGGTTGTAGTAGTCCAGCCCGGCTCCCGCGAGGCGCTGCGCCTGACTATCGGTTAAGGTCCCGAGGGTCATGCAAGACTCCAGTCCCAGTTCCTTAACGCCTTTCACCATCTGCTCAAGGTACGGCATATCGCGATCGTTAGGGTTCTTCCACGCCGCCCCCATGCAGAAGCGGGTGGAACCGGCATTTTTTGCCTGGCGCGCGGACTCCAGCACCTGCTCCACTTCCATCAGACGCTCTGACTCGAGGCCGGTTTTGTAGCGCGCGCTCTGCGGGCAATATTTGCAATCTTCCGGGCAGGCGCCGGTTTTAATCGACAGCAGCGTGCTGACCTGCACCTGGCGTGGGTCAAAGTGCTGGCGATGGATCTGCTGGGCCTCGAACAGCAGATCTAACAATGGTTTATTAAACAACTCGGTAACTTGCGACATTGTCCAGCGTGCGTGGTGAGCCATTGGCCTCTCCAAAGGGTTTTGTTAATTGTTGGTTCGGTTTATACTCGTAAACCTAAATGTTTTCAAAATGGTTTACAAGTCACTTATGACAACGGACGATCTCGCCTTCGATCGGCGCCACATCTGGCACCCCTACACTTCCATGACCTCTCCTCTGCCGGTATATCCGGTGGTTGCCGCCCACGGCTGCGAGCTGTCTCTCGCCAGCGGCGAGCAGCTGATCGACGGGATGTCTTCATGGTGGGCGGCAATCCACGGCTACAATCACCCGCGTTTAAATGCGGCGATGAAAGCGCAGATTGAGCAGATGTCGCACGTGATGTTTGGCGGTATTACCCACCCTTCGGCGGTGGCGCTGTGCCGCCAGCTGGTGGCGATGACCCCGGAGTCGCTGGAGTGCGTATTCCTCGCCGACTCGGGTTCGGTGGCGGTGGAAGTGGCGATGAAAATGGCCCTGCAGTACTGGCAGGCCAAAGGCGAACCGCGTCGGCGTTTTCTCACCTTCCGCAACGGCTACCACGGCGATACCTTTGGCGCGATGTCGGTCTGCGATCCGGATAACTCCATGCACAGTCTGTGGCAGGGCTATTTGCCGGATAACCTGTTCGCCCCGGCGCCGCAGAGCCGCTTCGGTGGCGAGTGGGATGAACGGGATCTGGTGCCGTTTGCCCGCCTGATGGCAGCCCATCGCGATGAGATCGCGGCGGTGATTCTTGAGCCGGTCGTACAGGGCGCAGGCGGCATGAGGATGTATCATCCTGAGTGGCTGAAGCGCATTCGCAAGATGTGCGATCGTGAGGGCATTCTGTTGATTGCCGATGAGATTGCCACCGGATTTGGCCGGACCGGCAAGCTGTTTGCCTGCGAACACGCGGGCATCGCCCCGGATATTTTATGTCTCGGCAAAGCGCTGACCGGCGGCACCATGACGCTGTCGGCGACCCTCACCACCCGACCGGTCGCTGAGACCATCAGCAACGGCGAAGCCGGCTGCTTTATGCATGGCCCGACCTTTATGGGCAACCCTCTGGCCTGCGCGGTGGCGGCAGAAAGCCTGCGGCTGCTGGAAAGCGGCGAATGGCAAGGCCAGGTCGCCGCGATTGAAGCGCAGCTTAATGTCGAGCTGGCTCCGGCCCGGGAATCCCCGCGGGTCGCCGATGTCCGCGTGCTCGGCGCCATCGGCGTGGTGGAAACGTGCCGCCCGGTCAATATGGCCGCGCTACAGCGCTTCTTCGTCGAACAGGGGGTATGGATTCGCCCGTTCGGCCGCCTGATTTACCTGATGCCACCGTACGTGATTACCCCGCAGCAGCTGACGCGCCTGACCGAGGCGGTTAACGCGGCGGTGCTCAACGATACATTTTTTCGCGAATAAGCAGCGGAAACTGGCCGTCAACAGGACTACACTTCTTTGTTAATCAGTCGATTATCCCAGAGGAGACGTCATGAAAGTAATCAGTCACGATCTGCAGGATGGCGGGAAATTGCCCCACCGCCATGTTTTTAACGGCATGGGCTACGATGGCGATAATATCTCGCCGCATCTGGCGTGGGATGAGGTGCCTGACGGGACGAAAAGCTTTGTCGTGACCTGTTACGATCCCGATGCGCCCACCGGATCCGGCTGGTGGCACTGGCTGGTCGCCAATCTGCCGGCGGAAACGCGCGAACTGCCGCAGGGCGCCGGCTCCGGTCTGACTCCGCTGCCGGCCAGCGCAATCGAAACCCGCACCGATTTCGGCGTGCCCGGCTACGGCGGCGCGGCGCCGCCAAAAGGGGAAAGCCATCGCTACATCTTTACGGTGCATGCGCTGGATGTCGAGAAGATTGATGTCGATGAAGGGGCAAGCGGCGCGGTGGTCGGTTTTAACGTCCATTTTCATTCGTTGGGCAGCGCATCCATCACCGCCCTGTTTATCTGACCTTCTCTCGCCAGTCCTCCCCGGGTGGCGGCTTGCGCCTGACCCGGGCGACCACACCTCGTAGCCCCGGTAAGCGCAGTGCCACCGGGAAGCATCTCGGGTGGCGGCTTGCGCCTGACCCGGGCGACCACAACTCCCTGTAGCCCCGGTAAGCGCTGCGCAACCGGGGGAATATCCCGGGTCGCAGCTTGCGCCTGACCCGGGCGACCACACCCCGTAGCCCCGGTAAGCGCTACGCTACCGGGGGAATATCCCGGGTGGCGGCTTGCGCCTGACCCGGGCTACCACACCCTGTAGCCCCGGTAAGCGCTGCGCCACCGGGGGAACATCCCGGGTGGCGGCTTGCGCCTGACCCGGGCGACCACACCTCGTAGCCCCGGTAAGCGCAGCGCCACCGGGGAACATCCCGGGTGGCGGCTTGCGTCTGATCCTGGCGACCACACACCTCGTAGCCCCGGTAAGCGCAGCGCAACCGGGGGAGCCTCCCGGGTGGCGGCTTGCACCTGACCCGGGCGACCACACCCTGTAGCCCCGGTAAGCGCAGCGCTACCGGGGGAATATCCCGGGTCGCGGCTTGCGCCTGACCCGGGCCACCACAACACCTGTAGCCCCGGTAAGCGCTGCGCAACCGGGGGAACATCCCGGGTGGCGGCTTGCGCCTGACCCGGGCGACCACACCCTGTAGCCCCGGTAAGCGCAGCGCAACCGGGGGAGCCTCCCGGGTCGCGGCTTATGCCTGACCCGGGCTACCACACCTCGTAGCCCCGGTAAGCGCAGCGCCACCGGGGAACATCCCGGGTGGCGGCTTGCGCCTGACCCGGGCGACCACACACCTCGTAGCCCCGGTAAGCGCTGCGCCACCGGGGGAATATCCCGGGTCGCGTCTTGCACCTGACCCGGGCGACCACACCTCGTAGCCCCGGTAAGCGCTGCGCAACCGGGGAGCATCCAGGGTCGCGGCTTACGCCTGACCCGGGCGACCACACCTCGTAGCCCCGGTAAGCGCAGCGCAACCGGGGGAGCCTCCCGGGTCGCGGCTTATGCCTGACCCGGGCGACCACACCTCGTAGCCCCGGTAAGCGCAGCGCCACCGCCGCCAGCAGCGCCACGCCCATCACCACTACCGTCATCCACGGCACGCCGTTGCTGGCAATGCGCTGGAAACTTTCAGGCACCATCCCCTCTTTTGCCATGCCGTACATCATGCGACCGGTGCCAAAAATATCGCTGTTGATGGCTGAAATACTGGCGCTGATCACGATGATATTGAGGATTGTTGCCGCAGCCGGGATCCCCAGGCCGCTAAAAATGAGCACGAACGGGCTGCCCTGCTCGCCAAAGCTGTTCCACGGAAAAATAGCCATCAGGATCGCCAGCGTGCAGACATAGAACAGCCCGGTGCCGATGGCGGAACCGAGCGCAATAAAGCGAATATGTCGGGCATTCAGCCCACACAGCAGGTGTGGCTTTTGTGGCGATTGTGGTGGTTGTTGTATATACAAGTGTCCTGATAATTTTTGTATGACGACAAATATGCGTGTAGGACGGCCGGGGGGAGCTTATCCCCCCGACGCGGGTACAGAAAACAACGAGGATCAGATGACGGCAGGGAGCAGTCGCGTCAGGTGACGTGCCGCCAGAAGCGCAATAGCGTTATCGATATCCGGGGCGAAGAAGCGATCGTGGGTGTAATGCGAAACCCGCTCGCGCAGCAGATGACGCGCCTCTTCCAGCAGCGGGCTGCTGGCCAGCCCTTCGCGCATATCCAGCCCCTGGACGGCGGCCAGCCACTCCACGGCCAGCACGCCGCGGGTGTTTTCCGCCATCGCCCACAGGCGGCGACCGGCGGCCGGCGCCATCGAGACGTGATCTTCCTGGTTCGCCGACGTCGGTAGGCTATCCACGCTGTGCGGATGCGCCAGCGCTTTGTTCTCGCTGGCTAACGCCGCAGCGGTCACCTGGGCAATCATAAAGCCGGAGTTGACGCCGCCGTTTTTCACGAGGAAAGGCGGCAGTTGCGACATATGGCTGTCCATCATCAGCGCAATACGACGCTCAGACAGCGAACCGATTTCGGCAATCGCCAGCGCAATATTATCCGCCGCCATCGCCACCGGTTCGGCATGGAAGTTACCGCCGGAGATCACTTCGTTCTCACTGGCGAAGACCAGCGGGTTGTCCGACACCGCGTTGGCCTCAATCAGCAGGACTTCGGCGGCCTGGCGAATCTGGGTCAGACAGGCGCCCATGACCTGCGGCTGACAGCGCAGTGAGTATGGGTCCTGCACTTTAGTACAGTTGTGATGCGACTGCGAAATCTCGCTGCCGTCGGCCAGCACATGGCGGTACAGCGCCGCAGCGTCAATTTGCCCACGCTGGCCGCGCGCATCGTGAATACGCGCATCAAACGGACGGCGCGAACCCAGCGCCGCTTCGGTGGTTAACGCGCCGCATACGATAGCGGAAGCGAACAGGTCTTCCGCCTCAAACAGGCCGCGCAGCGCAAACGCCGTCGATGCCTGAGTGCCGTTCAGCAGCGCCAGCCCCTCTTTCGCCGCCAGGGTAATCGGCTGCAGACCCACTTTTTGCAACGCCTGCAGCGCCGGCATCCATTCGCCGTCGACGCGGGCTTTGCCCTCACCCAGTAACGTCAGGGACATGTGCGCCAGCGGCGCCAGGTCGCCGGATGCGCCGACGGAACCTTTCGCCGGGATCCATGGCGTGACGCCTTTATTCACCAGTTGAATCAGCGCCTGAATGACGCTCAGACGAATCCCGGAGAAGCCGCGGGAAAGGCTGTTAATCTTCAGCACCATGATCAGACGCGCCATAGCGTCATCCAGCGGCTCACCGATGCCCGCCGCATGGGACAGCACCAGAGAACGCTGCAGGTTTTCCAGATCGTCCGTGGAGATCCGCGTTGACGCCAGCAGGCCAAAGCCGGTGTTAATGCCGTACGCGGTACGTCCTTCGGCCAGAATGGCGTTGACGCAGGCGACGCTGTCGTTAATAACGGCAAAAGCCTGCTCGTCGAGGGTAATAGTCAGCGGCTGCTGGAACACTTCACGTAGCTGCGCCAGACTCAGCTGACCTGGAATCAGAGTTAAGTTTTTCATTTTCAGCGTTGCCCCTGCGTTGCTGCCACCATAGGAAGATTCAGCCCTTGTTCCGCCGCGCACTCAATCGCGATGTCGTAACCCGCATCGGCGTGACGCATCACCCCGGTCGCCGGGTCGTTATGCAGCACGCGGGCAATACGCGCGGCCGCTTCGTCGGTACCGTCACAGACGATAACCATCCCGGAGTGCTGCGAGAAGCCCATCCCGACGCCACCGCCGTGATGCAGCGACACCCAGGTCGCGCCGCTGGCGGTATTCAGCAAGGCATTCAGCAGCGGCCAGTCGGACACCGCATCGGAGCCGTCGCGCATGGATTCCGTTTCGCGGTTCGGGCTGGCGACCGAGCCGGAGTCAAGGTGGTCGCGACCAATGACGATCGGCGCAGACACTTCACCGCTGCGGACCATTTCATTAAAGGCCAGCCCCAGCTTCTGACGCCACTCCAGCCCTACCCAGCAAATACGCGCCGGCAGTCCCTGGAAGCTAATACGCTCACGCGCCATATCCAGCCAGTGGTGCAGGTGCTGATCATCTTTGATTATCTCTTTGACTTTGGCATCCGTTTTGTAGATATCCTGCGGATCGCCGGAGAGGGCCGCCCAGCGGAACGGGCCGATGCCGCGGCAGAACAGCGGACGAATATAGGCAGGAACAAAGCCCGGGAAGTCGAATGCGTTGGCGACGCCCATCTCCTGCGCCATCTGGCGGATATTGTTGCCGTAGTCGAAGGTCGGTACGCCCATGTCGTGGAAGGCCAGCATCGCCTGAACGTGATCGGCCATGGAGCGTTTCGCCGCCAGAATGGTGCCCTGCGGGTCGGATGCGGCTTTCTGCTGATACGCTTCCCAGCTCCAGCCTTTCGGCAGATAGCCATGCAGCGGGTCGTGAGCGCTGGTCTGGTCGGTGACCATATCCGGGCGCACGCCGCGTTTCACCATCTCCGGCACGATATCGGCGGCGTTACCGCACAGGGCTATAGAGATAGCCCGGCCTTCCGCGGTGTATTTTTTGATACGCGCCAGCGCGTCATCCAGCGATGTCGCCTGCTCGTCGACGTAGCGGGTACGCAGACGGAAATCGATCCGGCTCTGCTGGCATTCGATGTTCAGCGAGCAGGCGCCCGCCAGCGTCGCCGCCAGCGGCTGTGCGCCGCCCATGCCGCCCAGACCGGCGGTTAATACCCAGCGCCCCTTCAGGCTGCCCTGGTAGTGCTGACGTCCGGCTTCGACGAACGTTTCATAGGTGCCCTGCACGATGCCCTGGCTACCGATATAAATCCAGCTGCCCGCGGTCATCTGGCCGTACATCGCCAGCCCCTTCGCATCCAGCTCGTTGAAATGTTCCCAGGTCGCCCAGTGCGGGACCAGGTTGGAGTTGGCAATCAGCACGCGCGGCGAATTTTCATGGGTTTTAAATACGCCAACCGGTTTACCGGACTGCACCAGCAGCGTCTCATCGCTTTCCAGGTTTTTCAGCGCCTTCACGATAGCGTCATAGCATTCCCAGTTGCGCGCCGCGCGGCCAATACCGCCGTAGACCACCAGCTCATGTGGGTTCTCGGCGACCTCGGGATCGAGGTTGTTCATTAACATACGCAGCGGGGCTTCGGTCAACCAGCTCTTAGCATTCAACGTTGTGCCTCGCGGTGCACGGACGTCTTGCTGGCGATATTTGCTTTGCGACATCGGGGTTTCTCCTGACAATTAACGTTGTTTACATAGATACATATACTTGTCTATACAACTATGCGCAAGTCAGGTTTTAACAGAAATGATACAATTTTATTATATTGCGTCAGCAATCACGCTTTTGCCGACGCGACGATCATCAGGAAGTGAAATGGCCCTGCAGCCGGTAGCGGCTACCCGGGAACAGAAGACGGGCGTGGGAGACAATATGCGTGGCTGACCAGGTACGGCGCCGAATCAGCAGGCAAGGATCGTGGGCATGGATATGCAGCAGTTCGCACTCTTTGCCGCTGGCCTGTACCGCTTCGACGATGTGCTCGCCTTCGGTTAACGGCGCAATCAGCGACAAATAATCATGCGGCGTGGTAACGGTATAGTCCTGCTCTAAATATGCCGGTACCACCGCCGCATTGACGCAGCGGTCTTCAATCTGCACCGCAATATCATTTTCAAAATGGACCATCAGGGAGTGAAAAATCCGCGTCCCTTCGGCCACATTCAGCGCGGCGGCCTGGATAAGATCGGCTTTCGTCTCTTCCAGCAGCAGTACCTCGCAGCGGTGCTGATGGCGACGGGAGGTAATTTCGTCGGCGATGCTACGAACTTCGAACAGCGCCGACTGCCCTTTCGGCTCCGCCACAAAGGTGCCTACGCCCTGCAAACGGACCAGTAAACCTTCATCGGTGAGTTCACGCAGCGCCCGATTGATGGTCATGCGACTGAAACCAAACTGCGCCACCAGTTCCGCCTCCGAGGGAATACGGTCATGGGGACGCCAGACGCCGCGCTGAATCTTTTCGCTGATCGACTGCTTCACCTTTTCATAAAACGGGGCAGGCGCGGTTCGGGGATGCGGTGAAAACATAGCCTGGCTTTCCTTATGCTCAATGGGCGGCAACGGTCAGAATATACTGAATCGTCGGCGCCACCAATGGGCGATTTGCCATGCCCGCCGGGCCGCGCTGTCGTCACGGTCGGCGAAGGCCAGTCGCCGCAATGTCATTGCATTTCGCCACCCACAACGCGATGCCAGAGCGGGCTCCGCCCCGGTTCGTAGACCATTTCAACCGGATGTTCCGCATCCCAGATAGCAAAATCGGCAACAAACCCCGCCGCCAGCTGGCCGTGACTATTCTGCCGCCCCAGCGCCTGCGCGGCATGACGCGTCACGCCGGCCCACGCCTCTTCCGGGGTTAAGCCGAACTTCACGCAGGCCATATTCATCGCCAGGTGCAGGCTGGCAAACGGGCTGGTACCCGGGTTGTAATCCGTCGCCACCGCCATCGGTACCTGATACTGACGCAGCAGTCCGACCGGCGGTTTACGGGTTTCATTGAGGAAATAGAACGCGCCGGGCAACAGCACCGCCACCGTCGCGCTGCGGCTCATCGCCGCCACTCCCTCTTCGGTTAAGTATTCGATATGATCGGCCGAGAGCCCCTGATAACGGCTCACCAGCTGCGCGCCCCCCAGCGCAGAGAGCTGTTCAACGTGCCCTCTGACCGGAATACCGCGCGCCTGCGCGGCCTGAAACACGCGTTCGGTCTGCTGCGGGCTGAAGCCGACGTTTTCGCAGAACACATCAACGCTTTCAAACAGCCCCTCTTCCCATAGCGTCGGCAGCAGAGTTTCACACACCAGCGTGATGTAAGCGTCCGGATCATCTTTATATTCCGGCGGCGTGGCGTGAGCGGAGAGCAGCGTCGGCGATAGCCCGACCGCATTGTTCTGCGCCAGGCGGCGCGCCACCTGCAGCATTTTGCGTTCGTTTGCCAGATCCAGTCCATAGCCGGATTTAATTTCAAGCGTGGTCACCCCTTCGCGAAGCAGACGATCCAGTCGCTGCTGGGCCAGCGCTAACAGCTGCGCTTCGCTGCTTTCACGGGTAGCGCGCACCGTTGAGTTAATGCCGCCGCCGTTGGCGCTGATCGTCTGGTAGGAGACGCCGTTCAGCCGCTGTTCCCACTCCTGCGCCCGACTACCGCCGAAGACCAGATGGGTGTGGCAATCGATCAGCCCCGGCGTCAGCAGCCTGCCGCCAAGATCGATGCTCCGCCCGGCCGGGGCATCGTTTTCCGGCACAATGGCTTCAATCCGGCCATTGCGCACCAGCAGCGCATGACGATCCCGCAGGCCGTAAGGCTGCGAATCATCGGGGGTCAGAGTGGCAAGGCGGGCATTGCGCCAGATAACGCGTTCGGAGGTGGCTTCAGTCATCGCAGTCAACTTGTCATGGGTTGTATAGACATTTATTTTCATTCTCCGCGAAATGTCAATAAAAGCAGAGGAAATGGTTATTTTTTTGTGACCAGATGCGACAAGGACGTCGGCCCGGTGAGCGGTTTAGGCGAACTTTTTCGCGCAGCGTCTTCCCGTTTCGCTCAACTTAGTATAAAAAGCAGGTTTTAAAGGACGTTATACGCGTAATTCATTCCTTGTCGGCCTGACGCCGCTTGCATGTTTTTTGTATAATGCCCGCCCCAATCATTCGGGTTGCTTTGCGGCGGAAATCAACACCTACGCCATCAAAAAGGCAGCCAGAAGAATGACAGGTTTTGTTAATTGATTCTTGCCCGGAGCAACATGAACACATTCTCAGTTTCCCGCCTGACGCTGGCACTGGCTTTTGGCGTGACGTTATCCGCCTGTAGCTCAACCCCTGCCGATCAACAGCCCTCGACGCAGACTGCGCCGGGCACCGCCTCTCGCCCTGTGTTAACCGCTGATGAAGCGAAGAATTTCACTCCGGCAAGCTATTTCCAGTCCCTGGATCCCAACGCCGCAGCGTGGACCCCGACGGCCATCAGCATCCCGTCTCAGCCTGACTTCGTCGTCGGCCCGGCGGGCGCCCAGGGCGTGACCCATACCACCATTCAGGCCGCGGTTGATGCAGCTATCGCCCGTCACTCCAATCGTCGTCAGTTTATTGCGATTATGCCGGGTGAATATACGGGTACCGTGTATGTCCCTGCGGCACCCGGCGCGCTGACGCTATACGGCACCGGCGAGAAGCCGCTGGATGTGAAAATCAGCCAGGCCATTGACTCGCAAATGGACGTGACCAGCTGGCGCCACCTGGTCAACCCGGCCGGCAAATATATGCCGGGTAAACCGGCGTGGTATATGTTTGACAGCTGCCAGAGCAAACGCGCCGCCACCGTCGGCGTGATGTGTTCCGCGGTATTCTGGTCGCAGAACACCGGCCTGCAGCTGCAGAACCTGACCATCGCCAACAACCTTGGCGACAGCGTGGATGCCGGGACTCACCAGGCCGTTGCGCTGCGCAGCGATGGCGACCAGGTACAGATTAACAACGTCAACATTCTCGGTCGCCAGAACACTTTCTTCGTCACCAACAGCGGCGTGCAGAACCGTCTGCAAAACGATCGCCAGACCCGCACCCTGGTGAGCAACAGCTACATCGAAGGCGATGTTGATATCGTTTCCGGCCGCGGTGCCGTGGTGTTTGATAACACCGATTTCCGCGTCGTGAATTCACGTACGCAGAAAGAGGCCTACGTCTTTGCACCGGCAACGTTGAAAAGCGTCACCTACGGCTTCCTGGCCGTGAACAGTCGCTTTACCGCCGCCGGCAACGGCGTGGCACAGCTGGGGCGCTCTCTTGATGTCGACAGCGCCACCAATGGCCAGGTTGTCATCCGCGACAGCGCCATCAATGAAGGCTTCAACGTGGCGAAGCCGTGGGCCGATGCGGCCATTTCCAACCGCGCGTTCAGCGGCAACACCGGTGCTGTGGATGCGAAAGGCGTGCCGCAGCGTAATCTCAACGACAGCAGCTTCAACCGCATGTGGGAATACAATAACCGCGGCGTTGGCAGCGTGATTGTCGCAGAGCCGAAGCAGTAACGCTTAGCAAGGGGGAGCGCGTCTCCCCCTTCTTCTTGCGCTATTTTGCTTAGCGACTTTCTCTTGCGCTTTCTCCTGCGCTCCACGCCCGCAATACATCCCCAGCGCAGCGGCTTTTGTCGCACGTGCAAAAAATATCATTTTTCGGCGAATAAAAATCCCCGCTGATGCGTTTACTCACAGTAAGAACACCACGACCTTCCGGCACGGTTCACCCCAAGATGGGACGGCGCCGGGTTACCCGCATCGCGACTCATGGAGACGAAAAATGAACGCACTTATCTTATCGATTCAGCCGGCTGCGCGCCGCTTAATGGTTCCGGCACTGCTATGTTTGTTATACGCATCGCCGTCATTCGCCATGGGTGATAACAGCACCCAGAGCAAAACGCCGGACTGCCCCAGCGGGCAGGTTTATGACAGCGTCAGCAAACAGTGCGTCCCGGATAAAACCAGCAACCTTAGCGATCGGGATAAAACCAACTACGCCTATCATCTGGCGAAAAAAGGGCAGTATCAGGCGGCACTGAACCTGCTGGACTCGCTGAAAAACGGCAACACGGCAGAGGCCTGGAACTATCGCGGCTATGCCACCCGTAAGCTCGGACGTACCGATGAAGGGATTGGCTATTATCAGCGCGCGCTGGCGCTTAAGCCCGACTACGCCAAAGCGCGTGAGTATCTTGGCGAAGCGTGGATGGTAAAAGGCCGCCGGGATCTGGCGCAGGAACAGCTTAAAGTGATCTCCGGGATTTGCGGTCAACGCTGCGAGGAGTATCGCGATTTGCAGGCCGCCATTAACGGACACCCGGAATCCTGAAGGTCATCGCGAGGGTAAAAAAATTACAACCAGCGACGTTCGTTCACAACTTGCCGCACATCTGGCCCGTCTTTGGCGCTACGGGCTGATTCTGTCGCGCAATCGCGATATTGCCGAAGAGCTGGTTCAGTCAACCTGCGTTCGCGCGCTCGAACGGAGCGCGCAGTTTACGCCGGGTACCCGCATCGACCGGTGGCTGTTCACTATTCTTCACTCCATCTGGATTTCCGAACTGCGGGCGCGTCACGTCCGAATGGGGCAAGGCTTCGTCGAAACCGACCCGCTGCTCGCCGCCGATGACCGTGAAATGAATAAAGATCATCGTCAGTATCAGCAGCTTATGCGCCAGGTCAGCGCCCTGCCGGAAGCCCAACGCAACGCGGTATTTTTAGTTTATGTTGAAGGTTTTACCTATCAGGAGGCGGCCGACACGCTATCGGTCCCCATCGGTACGGTGATGAGCCGGCTGGCGGCGGCGCGATCGACGCTGGCAAAAACGCTCAGTCCCGCCCCTTCAGCCAGGGAGAAACGCTTGTGAAATCATCCTTTTTTACGCCCCCCTATAGCGATGAGGCCATTATTGCCTGGCTGGACGGCGAAATGAGCACTCCCGACGCCCGCCGCTTTGAAGCCGCCCTCCGGGAGGATCGGCAGCTGGCCGCACGCACTGCCGAACTGAAGAGCAAGCCGCAGAATTATCAGCAGGCGTTTGCCCCGCTGCTGGAACAGGCTCCCGTCGCGCGCATGCAGAGCCGGCTTGATGCCCAGTTGGCCGCGCTGTCCGCGGCGGACATCCCGACACGCCCCCCGGCCTTTAGCCGCCGTGCCATGATTGCCGCCTCGCTCACTTTTTTACTGATCGGCAGCGGCTTAGGCTATCTGGCCCGTCCCGAGGCCGACGAACCTGATGAGAGCGAGAACATTCGCGATCTTGAAGCCCGTTACATGTCGCTTTATAGCGCGGAAACTCTGCTCGCTCTGGACAGTTCACCGGCGATATTACAGCGCGGCCTGACGCGTACCGCCGAAGATATTGGTTTAGCGCTCAAGCCGCAGCAGCTCGCGCTGCCGGGTGCCGAGCTAAAAATGGTGCGCATCCTGCGCTACGAGCGAACCACCATTGCGCAGATCGCCTGGATTCACGCGGCGTATGGACCGATGGCGCTGTGCATCTCTACGGCCAGCCAGCAAAACGATGCGAGGATAAACGCCGAACGGCGGCACGGCATGAACCTCGCCTGGTGGCGCGCTAACGGATATCAGTTCGTGCTGATTGGCCGCAATCCTGATGCGCAATTACAGGCTAACGCCAGCGAATTGCAGCGCTTACTGTCATAACCAGCGTCGCCCTTCGGGGCGAGGTTGTCCTCAGCCTCGTTGAGGATTGCCGTCGGTCATCGCGCCTGGCGCTAAATATTTTTCCCCCGGCGAAACTTTCTTTCTCACTGCGGCGAACTGTATAGCAGAGTCACCTGACCAGAACGCCCTGACATCGCTGGAGCTCATAATGAAACTGATGAAAAACCTCGCCCGTTCTTTGACCCTGACCGTGGCGCTTGGCCTGTCCGCCACCGCCTTTAACGTCAACGCGGCGCTGCCCGTCGGCGCGCAAGCCCCCGCTTTCGAACTGCAGGGTGCCTTAGCCGGTAAACCGATCGCCTTCTCCTTGCAGCAGGCTTTGCAAAAGGGGCCGGTGGTGCTCTATTTCTTCCCGGCGGCCTTTACCGCTGGCTGCACCATTGAGGCCCACGATTTTGCCGAAGCCACCGATGAATTCAACAAAATGGGCGCCACCGTCATCGGCGTCACCGCCGGTAACACCGACCAGGTCAGCGATTTTTCTAAACTGGAGTGCCGCGATAAGTTCGCCGTCGCCGCGGATCCGGGGGCGAAAGTGGCCGCACAGTATCAAACGCTAATGGAGATGAAGGGCAAGACCGTCTCCGACCGGACTTCATTTGTCATTGCGCCGGACAGAACGATTCTGCTCAGCTACACCGACCGAAATCCGGACGCTCATATCGAGAAAACGCTGGCCGCCGTCAAGCAGTACGACGCCGCCCACCCGCAAACCCACTAAGCAAAGAGGCCAGCGATGCTCACCGCCATGCTGGCCGCCTTTATTGGCGGCATCATCCTCAACTTTATGCCCTGCGTTTTTCCGGTCATCTCCCTGAAAGCACTCGGGCTTCTGCGCCATACGGATAACGCCGTGGGCGCTCGTCGCGAAGGGCTGGCTTTTTTACTTGGTGTGCTGGTCACCATGCTGCTGCTAGCCGCTGTTCTGCTGGCTGCCCGCGCCGGCGGTGCCGCCGTTGGCTGGGGGTTCCAGCTGCAATCGCCGCTGGTGATTGCCCTGCTTGCGCTGGTGATCCTCGCCGCCGCGCTTAACCTGCTGGGGGTGTTCGAAGTCGGTCTATCGGCGCAGCGCGTCGGCGGGCTGGAGATTGGCCGCGGCGCCTTTTTACGCTCGGCGATGACCGGCGCGCTGGCTATCGTCGTTGCGACCCCGTGCGCGGCGCCGTTTATGGCCAGCGCGATTGGCTATGCGCTGGTGCAGCCGCCGGCTACCGCGCTGGCCGTGTTTTTTGCCCTCGCGCTCGGCTTTTCCGCTCCGTTCACTCTCGTCTCGCTGTTTCCGGCGCTGGCGGCACTCCTCCCTCGCCCTGGCGCCTGGATGGATATACTTAAACGTGCGCTGGCCTTTCCGATGTTCGGCGCTTACGCCTGGCTGGTCTGGGTGCTGGCGCAGCAGGCCGGTAACAGCGCGCTGGCAACACTACTGGCGGTCTCCATGGCGCTCAGTTTTGCCGCCTGGATCTATGGCATCGCCCAGCAGCGTCGCTTTCAGGGCAAAGGGCATAAGCGCCTGTTCGCCGTCACCGGCCTGCTCGCCGTCGCGGTTATTGCCCCGCTGGCCGGTCTGATTCAGGCTGATTCCGTGTCGCCCGGCGCACAGACTGTCGCGACCGCCGAAACCGCTGCGGAAAAATGGACGCCGCAGGCCGTCGAGGCGCAGCGCGGCCACGGCAAAGCTATCTTTGTTAACTTCACCGCCTCCTGGTGTATCACCTGCCAGGTTAACGAAAAGACATCGCTTTCAACCCAGGCCGTTAAAGAGGCGCTGGCAAAAACCGGGACGCTGTATATGGTGGCAGACTCGACTAAATTTAATCCGGACGTCGATGATGCGCTGAATCAATTTGGTCAGGGCGGCTTGCCGCTGTACGTGGTCTATCCTGCCGATGGCGGGCCGCCGAAAGTCCTGCCGCAGATTCTGACGCCGGGCATTGTCGTGAACGCACTGAACCAGGCAACCGGCAACAAAGCGTAAACGCAACAAGGCGGATTATGGACATAAACGATAGCGCACGTGAAAGCTGGCCCACGCTAATGGAGCAGGCGCAGGCGGGCGATCAGCTCGCCTACACCCGGCTGTTAAAAGCGCTGGTGCCGGTGATTCGTTCGCAGATACGTAAGCGAATCGCCGACGACGCGTTAGTGGAAGATGTCATTCAGGATGTGCTGCTGACGGTGCATCGGGTACGCCATACCTACGATCCGACCTACCCTTTTTTGCCCTGGCTGATGGCAATTATCTCGGCGCGGGCCGTTGATGCGCTGCGCCGTCGCGGCCGCTATCAGCAGTGGGAGATCCCTGAAGAGACGCTGCCGGAACCGGCAACCTCCCCGGATCCGCAAAAACGGGATAGCCGGGAGGAGCTGGCAGGCTATTTGCGCCAGCTCCCCTCCCGCCAACGAGCCATTGTGGAGCACGTCCATCTGCGCGAAATGAGCCTGACGGAAGCCGCTGCACATAATAATCTGAGTGTCGCCGCAGTGAAATCGCTGCTGCATCGGGCGCTGAAAAACCTGCGCCGTTTTGGAGCTCATCATGACTAATCATGACCTGTTAATTGACAAACTGGGGCGCGACATGCGGCCGGTGAAACGCCTGCCGTCGACCGGCAGGCGGGTTCTGAGCTGGCTGGCAGCGGCGCTGCCGTGCGCGGTGGCCGCCAGTTTCCTTGTGCAACGCAGTCCGACCGACTGGTCACAGCCCGGCGCCCCTCTGGCGGTGGTGCAGCTGGTGCTGGCTTTTGCGCTCGGCGCGCTGGCGATTCGCAGCGCCTTCACGATGAGTATTGCCGGCCGGCGTTCGCTCAGCTGGAAAGCCCTGCTGCCGATTGGGCTGATGTGGCTGGGGTTGAGTATCAGCAGCATTCCCTATCCGGCGCTGCGGGTGGCGGAGAGCGACAGCACGCCCTGCTTTACCTTTTTGCTGGTGGTCAGCACGCCAATGATGGCGCTGATGATTGCCAGTCTGCGCCGCAGCCGAACGCTGCATCCGGTGCGCAGCCTGGCAATGGCGGGACTGGGCATTGCCAGCATGGCGGTCAGCCTGCTGGCGTTTTGCCATCCGGTGCATCTGCATCCGATGGATTTTGTCATGCATCTGGCGGCGATCGTCACCATAGTGGCGCTGACGGTGCTGGTTGGCAGGCGCTGGGTGGCGCTGGATTAACGCTCTGCCGCCTCTCAGCGCTATCGGGTGAATGGCGCTTTGCCTGCCAGCCTCTCAGGCTGCGCGAACCGATAAAAAAACCTCGCGCGGCGAGGTTTTTATCTCAGCAAATTAGTGAGCGTTAACGACCACCCACATTGGCCCCTGACCGACGGCATAGCGCCCTTTCTCTTTCAATAGTCCCTGCTCACCGGCAATCTCATAGACCGCAATATGGTGGGATTTCTGCCCCGCCGCTATCAGATATTTACCGCTGTGATCGAGGTTGAAACCGCGCGGCTGCGCTTCCGTCGGCTGATACCCTTCGACGGACAGCACGCTGCCATCCTCGGATACGCTGAAAATGGTGATGATGCTGGCGGTGCGGTCACAGGCGTACAGGTGACGGCCATCCGGCGTCAGATGAATATCCGCCGCCCAGCGTACGCCGGTAAAATCGCCAGGCATCATATCCAGCGTCTGGACGCACTCAATTTCGCCATGCGGATCTTTCAGCTCCCAGACGTCAACGGAGCTGTTCAGTTCGTTCACACAGTAGCCGTATTGCTGATTCGGGTGGAACACCATGTGACGCGGGCCAGCTCCTTCAACGGTGGTCACTTCCGCCGGTTCTTGCGCGGCGAGGAATCCATCATCGCCGAGGGTAAACAGGCAAATACGATCCTGTTTCAGCGCCGGGACCCACAGGGTGCGGTTGTCGGGAGAAATATTGGCCGAGTGGCACCCTTCCAGCCCTTCCACAACGGCCACCGTTTCACCCGGCAGGCCATCGGTCAGCGGAGTAACGCTCACGCAGCCGGCGTTATAGGACGCGCTGAAGACAAAACGGCCCTGATGATCGGTCGAAATATGCGTCGGGCTGCCCGGCAGCGCCGCTTCGCCAGCGAAAGTCAGCGCGCCGTTATCGGGCGCAATGCGGTAAGCCAGGACGCGAAACTCCGGACGTACGCCAACATAGAGATACTCTTTATTCGGGCTCACCACCATCGGCTGAACCTGACCCGGGGCATCGACAACCTGAACAAGCTTCAGGTTACCCTCAAGATCGAGACTCCAGACATGAATCTGCTGGCTTTCCGGGCTGGCGGTATAAACGGTTTGTTTCATGACTGCTCCTTTCCTCACTGCACAGGGAAAACGTATACATTTCATTCATCAGGCGATTGGGCTGATGCAATGTATAGACTCTTTTAACGGTAGATGCTGAAAAATTTGCCCCGCTGGCATAGCGGTGTACCATCGTGCCAGGCACTTTTTTCATCATTAACCGGAAACAACACATGACATCACGCGTGATTGCACTGGATTTAGACGGCACCCTGCTCACCTCCAACAAAACTATTCTGCCCGCTTCGCTGGAAGCCCTGGCCCGCGCCAGAGAGGCGGGGTTCCAGGTGATCGTCGTCACTGGCCGACATCACGTCGCTATCCACCCTTTTTATCAGGCACTGGCTCTGGATACACCTGCAATTTGTTGTAATGGCACTTATTTGTATGATTATCAGGCAAAAAAGGTTCTGCAGTCCGATCCGATGCCGGTCGATAAGGCGTTGAGCCTGACCGATATGCTCGCCGCTCACGATATCCACGGCCTGATGTATGTTGACGACGCCATGCTCTATGAACGCCCGACCGGCCACGTTATCCGTACGACCCGCTGGGCACAGTCGCTGCCGGTCGAGCAACGTCCGGTGTTCACTCAGGTCGATTCGCTGGCGCAGGCTGCCCGCGACGTCCAGTCGGTGTGGAAGTTTGCTCTCACCGATGAAGATATTCCTAAGCTGCAACAGTTTGCCCTTGATGTGGGACAGACGCTGGGGCTGGAGTGTGAATGGTCGTGGCACGATCAGGTCGATATCGCCCGCGCGGGCAACAGCAAAGGCAAACGCCTGGCGCAGTGGGTGGAAGCCCAGGGCCTGTCGATGCAGGATGTGGTGGCCTTTGGCGATAACTATAATGACCTCAGTATGCTGGAAGCCGCCGGAACCGGCGTGGCGATGGGCAATGCGGTTGAGGAAGTCAAAGCGCGCGCCAACGTGGTCATTGGCGAAAACGAAAGCAACAGTATTGCCGACTTCATCAACCGCAACCTGCTGTAATCAGGCGGCAATCGAAACGCTTTTAATCTGCGCATACAGCCATTGGCCTGGCGTAATCCCCAGGTCATCTCTGGCCCATGGGCTGATGCGCGCCCACAGCGTGCGGCCGCTGAGGCTCAACTGCACTTCAATCTGCCCGTGTGTTTCAATACACTGCACCACCTGCGCCGGCAAAATATTGCGAATGCTGGTCTGCTGCGGCTGTTCGAGCACCAGCGATACGTCGGAGGCCTGGATGCGAATTCGCGTCGCCTCGCCGACTGGCCGGTCGAGATAGTTCACCCAGATCTGCTGCTCACCCAGCGCCAGCGCGGTCATGGCATAGCGGGGATGCTGCGCGGCAACGGACAGGTTCAGTATTGTGCTCTGTTGATCCGGCGGTAGCCACGGATGCATCACGCTGCTGCTCCATACCTCTTCCAGGTCGCCAAAGGCTTTGACTCGCCCCTCCTCCAGCACCAGCACTTTATCCGCCAGATGTTGAATCTCATCCAGCGAGTGGCTGACGTAGAGCATCGGAATATGTATTTCACGCGCCAGCCGCTGCAGGTACGGCAGCAGCTCGCGTTTACGAGGAATATCCAGCGAGGCCAGCGGTTCATCAAGCAGCAACAGCTCAGGGGCGGTGAGAAGCGCTCTGCCAATGGCCACCCGTTGTTTTTCTCCGCCGGACAGGCCGCCCGGCAGGCGCTCAAGCAGCGGTTCAATACCGAGCAGCGCCACCAGCTTATCAAACTGCCCCGCCATGCTTTTCGCCATGCCGTACTTCAGATTGCCGCGTACCTTGTAGTGTGGAAACAGGCGCGCGTCCTGGAACACATAGCCCACCCGCCGCTTTTCCGGGGCCAGGCAGATACGTTTTTCGGTATCATTCAAGACCCTGCCGTTGAGCACGATCCGCCCTTTCTGCGGCCGGGTCAGGCCGCTGATGGCATTAATCAGAGAGGTTTTGCCCGCGCCGGAGACGCCAAAAACAGCGGTGATGCCGCTGGCAGGCAGCGTTTCATTAATACTCAGGCAGTGGTTACCCAGCGTCTGGGTGAAATGGAGTTCAAGCATCTGATTTCCCCGTCCGCACGCGGCTAAGACGCGCCAGCCATTCAGAAACCAGTAGCGATACCAGCGCCAGCACGATGGAAATCAAACATAAACGTGCGGCAGCCCCTTCGCCGCCCGGAGTCTGAATCAGGGTATACATTGCCGAAGGAATGGTGCGCGTTTCCCCCGGGATATTGGAGACAAAGGTAATGGTGGCGCCAAACTCCCCTAGCGAGCGGGCGAAGGCCAGAACGGTACCGACGATAATGCCCGGCAGCGTCAGCGGCAGCGTTATCGTAAAAAACACCCGCCAACGGCCCGCCCCCAGGGTTCGCGCCGCCTGTTCCAGCCTGACGTCCACCCCTTCCAGCGCCAGGCGAATGGCCCGCACCATCAGCGGAAACGACATGACCGCCGCCGCCAGCACCGCCCCGCGCCAGCTGAAGGCAAAGGTCAAACCGAACCAGTCATACAGCCAACTGCCGATAAAACCACGCCGCCCCATGGCAATCAACAGCAGGTAGCCCACCACCACCGGCGGCAGCACCAGCGGCAGGTGGATAATACTGTCGAGCAGCGCCTTTCCGGGGAAATTGCGCCGCACCAGCAACCATGAGATAAAAATCCCAAAAGGTAAGCTTAACACCACCGCCAGGGATGAGACTTTCAGGCTCAGCAGTACCGCCTGCCATTCGGGATCGCTTAAAATCATTAGCGGGTGGTAAATCCGTATTGTTTGAAGATGGCGGCCGCCTGCGGCCCTTTCAGGTAGTCGTAAAACCCGGTGACGGTGGCATTTTTATGCCCGTCGACGATAGCCAGCGGGTATTCAACTTTCTTGTGCGAATCTTCCGGGAACGTCCCGACCACTTTCACACCTTTGCTCGCCACCGCATCGGAACCGTAGACGATCCCCAGCGGGGCTTCGTTACGCTCAACCAGCGCCAGCGCTCCGCGTACGTCTTCAGCCGGTGCCAGTTTCGGCGCCAGCGTCTCCCAGGCACCCAGTTTTTGCAGCGCTTCTTTCGCGTAGATGCCTGCCGGCACGTGCTCCGGGTCGCCAACGGCCAGGCGGCCGCCTTTCAGCAGACTGGTCCAGTCGGTTTTGTTGTTAATCACCATCTCGCCCTGCGCGCTGGCTTTAGGCGCGACAACCACCAGGCTGTTGCCAAGCAGCGTCGTACGCGAGGCGCTATCGATCGCTTTTTTCTCGACCGCGTAATCCATCCACTTCTGGTCGGCGGAGATAAACAGGTCCGCAGGCGCGCCGGCTTCGATTTGCCGTGCCAGCGTCGATGAAGAGGCAAACGACGAGACCACATCGACGTTTTTCTCTTTCTTATAGGCCTTCGCAATATCCTGCATCGCATTCGTTAACGATGCCGCGGCAAACACCGTAACTTTCCCCTCTTCTGCCAGCGCGTGACCCGCGAGGGAAAGCGTTAGCGTCGCTCCGGCAAACAAGCGTAACCATTGACGTGCCATCTGAAACTCCTGTGAGTGCGTTATGTAGGGGATAATATAACGATAAGATCAGGGTTTTCCCAGCGCGAATTGGTGCCAGGTAGAGGAGGATCAAAAGAGAGCGGAAAAGAAGGTGGAAAAGTAGAAAGGAAAGAGGAAAAGACAACGCCCGGAAAACCGGGCGCCGGGAAGTCAGTTGTTCTGCTGGCCGCGATCTTTGTGACCTACGCCGGAGAAGATGTTAAACACTTCGCCCAGACCGTAAATCAGACCCAGGATGATGGCCATCACCACCGGGACCATGACAAGGGCAAACACCAGACTTTTCAATAGCTCTAACATGGTTGGCTCCAGAAAGTACGAATGCTTTATTGTAACCGCTTCAGCTGGAAAAACACGCCCCATTTGTGCGGTGGCGGGCCGATAGCGGCGACAGATGCATCTTGCAAGATGACCGCTATCGGTCACAATACTCTTTTTTGCCAGGATATCATTATGCAGGCCGAAATTCTTCTGACCCTCAAGCTACAGCAGCGCCTGTTCGCCGATCCTCGTCGTATCGCCCTGTTAAAACAGATCGATAGCACCGGATCGATTAGCCAGGGGGCGAAAAACGCGGGCATCAGCTATAAAAGCGCGTGGGACGCCATCAATGAGATGAACCAGCTCAGCGAACAGACGCTGGTGGACAGGGCTACCGGTGGCAAAGGCGGCGGCGGTGCCGTGCTGACCCGCTACGGACAGCGGCTGATCCAGCTGTACGACCTGCTGGCGCAAATTCAGCAAAAAGCCTTCGATGTGCTGAGTGACGACGACGCCCTGCCTCTCGACAGCCTGCTGGCCGCTATTTCGCGCTTCTCGCTGCAGACCAGCGCGCGTAATCAGTGGTTTGGCACCATCACTGGCCGCGACCACCAGCAGGTACAGCAACATGTCGAGGTGCTGCTTGCCGATCGCCAGACCCGCTTAAAAGTCGCTATCACCGCGCAGAGCGCAGAGCGTCTCGGCCTGGATGAGGGCCAGGAAGTTCTGCTGCTGCTGAAGGCCCCCTGGGTGGCAATGACCCAGGACCCGACGGTTGCTAAAGAGGCCGATAATCAACTCACCGGGCGAATCAGCCATATCGAGTATGGCCCGGAGCAGTGTGAAGTGTTGATGGCGCTGCCTGACGGCCAGAGTTTGTGCGCCACCTTACCGTTGGAACAGACCCGAAAACTGGCAGAAGGTGCTGAGGCAATAGCATATTTTAATGCCGATCGAATCATTCTCGCCACGTTATGCTGACGGCATTGACATTGCGCGCGTGACGTCGTATCCCTGTGGCAAATCGCTGCAAAAAGTGGGATACACAATGTCATCATTGCAAATTTCGCAAGGCACGTTTCGCCTGAGCGACACAAAAACGTTAAAAATCGAACACCTCACCGTTGGCGTCGGCGAAAGCTGGGCCTTCGTCGGCAGCAACGGTAGCGGGAAGTCGGCGCTGGCTCGCGCGCTGTCCGGTGAGCTCACCCTGCTGTCCGGCCGCGATGAAAACCGCTTTCCCCGGGTAACCCGCCTCTCCTTCGAACAGTTGCAGAAGCTGGTCAGCGACGAATGGCAACGTAACAATACCGACTTACTCAGCCCAGGCGAAGAGGACACCGGCCGCACGACGGAGGAGATTATCCAGGAAGAGTCCAGAGATGCCGCCCGCTGCGCGCGCCTGGCGGAATTGTTCGGCATTACGTCTTTGCTCCCGCGCCGCTTTAAATACCTCTCCACCGGAGAAACGCGTAAAACGCTGCTCTGCCAGGCGCTGATGACCCAGCCGGACCTGTTGATTCTCGACGAGCCTTTTGACGGCCTGGACGTCGCTTCCCGCCAACAGCTTGCCGGGCTGCTGGAGAGGTTGCACCGCGAAGGACTCACGCTGGTGCTGGTACTCAACCGCTTCGATGAGATTCCGCCGTTTGTCCAGTTTGCCGGCGTGCTGGCCGATTGTACCCTCAGCGAAACCGGAGAAAAGCAGGCGCTGCTGCAACAGGCGCTGATCGCCCAACTGGCGCACAGCGAAAAACTGACGGGCATGAGCTTACCGGAACCAGACGCCCCCGCCGCCCGCCATGCTCTCGACGCCGGGGCGCCGCGCATCGTCCTGCGGGATGGCGTGGTGTCATACAACGACCGGCCAATCATCGAGCACCTGAGCTGGACCGTTAACCCCGGTGAACACTGGCAGATAGTCGGTCCCAATGGCGCCGGTAAATCGACCCTGCTCAGTCTGGTAACCGGCGACCATCCGCAGGGCTACAGCAACGACCTGACCCTCTTTGGCCGCCGCCGCGGCAGCGGTGAAACCATCTGGGACATCAAAAAGCATATTGGCTACGTCAGCAGCAGCCTGCATCTTGAGTACCGCGTCAGTACCACGGTGCGCAACGTGATTCTGTCGGGTTATTTCGACTCTATCGGTATTTATCAGGCCGTTTCCGATAAGCAGCGCAAGCTGGTGCAGAACTGGCTGGATATTCTGGGGATCGACAAGCGTACCGCCGATGCGCCGTTCCACGGTCTCTCGTGGGGACAACAGCGGCTGGCGCTGATTGTCCGGGCGCTGGTGAAGCACCCGACGCTGCTGATCCTTGACGAGCCCCTGCAGGGACTGGATCCGCTTAACCGTCAGCTGGTGCGGCGTTTCGTGGATGTGTTGATTAGCGAAGGCGCCACTCAACTGCTGTTTGTCTCCCACCACGCCGAAGATGCACCGGACTGCATTACCCACCGACTGGAGTTTGTGCGCAGTGGAGACGGTTACACTTATCAGGTCGGTCCACTCGCTGACTGAGCCGCTACAGGGGGCTACGGCCCCCTGTTTTTTTTCAGAAAAATAACCCTAAAAGACATCAATAAACTGTTTTTAAACATAAAAATAAAAAAATCACGCATTATGTATTTTAGTGTAATCGATTCCACCAATTTGGCCTGTGTCACACTTTCCACTTCTTTGGTATGCTATCTTCATCACACACGATAAGCCTATTGGAGCGAATCATGAAAGTACTGGTTACAGGTGGTAGCGGTTACATTGGGAGTCATACCTGCGTTCAACTGCTGCTGCAGGGACATGAAGTGATTATTCTCGACAATCTCTGCAACAGTAAGCGCAGCGTATTGCCGGTCATTGAACGTCTCGGCGGGAAAACAGCCACCTTTGTCGAAGGCGATATTCGTAATGAAGCGCTGATGACAGAAATTCTGCACGATCACGCTATTGAAGCGGTGATCCACTTTGCCGGCCTGAAAGCCGTCGGCGAATCTGTCGCGAAGCCGCTGGAATATTACGACAATAACGTTACCGGTACACTTAAATTAGTTTCCGCTATGCGCGCCGCTGGCGTAAAGAACTTTATTTTTAGCTCCTCGGCAACCGTCTACGGCGATCAGCCGAAGATCCCTTATGTCGAAAGCTTCCCGACCGGCACGCCGCAAAGCCCATATGGCAAAAGCAAGCTGATGGTCGAGCAAATCCTCACCGATCTGCAAAAAGCCCAGCCGGACTGGAGCATTGCGCTGCTGCGTTACTTCAACCCGGTCGGCGCGCATCCGTCAGGCGATATGGGCGAAGACCCGCAGGGTATCCCGAACAACCTGATGCCTTACATCGCGCAGGTGGCTGTCGGTCGTCGCGAATCGCTGGCCGTTTTCGGCAATGATTATCCGACCCCTGACGGCACCGGCGTACGCGACTATATCCACGTCATGGACCTCGCCGACGGCCACGTTGCGGCGATGGAAAAACTGGCCGGCCGCGAAGGCGTACACATTTATAACCTCGGCGCAGGCGTCGGCAGCAGCGTCCTCGACGTGATCAATGCCTTCAGCAAAGCCTGCGGCAAACCTGTTAATTACCACTTCGCGCCGCGCCGCGATGGCGATCTGCCGGCCTACTGGGCGGATGCCGAAAAGGCCGACCGCGAACTGAACTGGCGCGTTACGCGCGACCTTGACGAGATGGCGCAGGACACCTGGCACTGGCAGTCCCGTCATCCTCAGGGTTACCCAGACTAAGGAACCGTCATGAGCGTATTTAACCCCGTCGACCATCCGCATCGTCGTTATAACCCGTTAACCGGGCAGTGGATTCTGGTATCACCGCATCGCGCCAGGCGCCCCTGGCAAGGGGCGCAGGAAACGCCGGCAAAATCAACCTTGCCGGCGCACGATGCGGATTGTTTTCTGTGTCCGGGTAACACCCGCGTCACCGGCGACACCAACCCGAATTACACCGGTACCTACGTGTTTACTAATGACTTTGCGGCATTGATGACCGACACCCCCGATGCCCCGAACAGCGACGATCCGCTGATGCGCTGTCAAAGCGCGCGCGGCACCAGTCGGGTCATCTGCTTCTCGCCGGATCACAGCAAAACGCTGCCTGAGCTGAGCGTTGAAGCGCTGGAAGGCGTGGTTAATACGTGGCAGGAACAGACGGCTGAGCTGGGCCAGACCTATCCGTGGGTGCAGGTTTTTGAGAACAAAGGCGCGGCGATGGGCTGCTCCAACCCGCACCCGCACGGCCAGATCTGGGCCAACAGCTTCCTGCCCAATGAGGCGGAACGCGAAGACCGTTTGCAAAAAGGGTATTTCGCCGCTCAGGGGTCGCCGATGCTGGTGGATTACGTTCAGCGCGAATTAGCCGACGGCAGACGGACTGTCGTCGAAACTGAACATTGGCTGGCCGTCGTACCTTACTGGGCGGCCTGGCCCTTTGAGACGCTGCTGCTGCCGAAAGCGCATATTCTGCGTCTTACCGATTTAACCACAGCCCAGCGCAGCGACCTTGCGCTGGCGCTGAAAAAGCTGACCAGCCGTTACGACAATCTGTTCCAGTGCTCATTCCCATATTCCATGGGCTGGCACGGGGCGCCGTTTAATAACAAAGAGAATAATCACTGGCAGCTACACGCTCACTTTTATCCGCCGCTGCTGCGCTCGGCGACGGTACGCAAATTTATGGTCGGCTATGAAATGCTGGCCGAAACTCAGCGCGATTTGACGGCCGAACAAGCCGCCGAACGCCTGCGGGCAGTGAGCGACGTCCATTTTCGCGAATCCGGAGAATAACAATGAGTCTGAAAGAGAAAACCCAAACCCTGTTTGCTGAAAAATTCGGCTACCCTGCCACCCACGCTATTCAGGCCCCGGGCCGCGTCAATTTGATCGGCGAACACACCGACTATAACGACGGCTTCGTGCTGCCTTGCGCGATTGATTATCAGACGGTGATCAGCTGCGCGCCGCGCGCGGACCGAATTGTCCGGGTGATTGCCGCCGATTATGACAATCAGAGCGACGAGTTCTCCCTCGATAAGCCGATTGTCAGCCACGATACCCAGCAGTGGTCAAACTATGTCCGCGGGGTGGTGAAACACCTGCAGAAACGCAACAACCATTTTGGCGGCGCCGATCTGGTGATCGGCGGCAACGTGCCGCAGGGGGCGGGTTTAAGCTCCTCCGCGTCGCTGGAAGTGGCCGTCGGAACCGTATTCCAGCAGCTGTACCATCTGCCGCTGGACGGGGCGCAAATTGCCCTTAACGGCCAGGAAGCGGAGAACCAGTTCGTCGGCTGTAACTGCGGCATCATGGACCAGCTTATCTCGGCGCTGGGTAAGAAAGATCACGCCCTGCTGCTTGACTGCCGCACATTAGGAACCAAGGCCGTCTCCATGCCGAAAGGCGTCGCGGTGGTAATCATCAACAGTAATTTTAAACGTACTCTGGTCGGCAGCGAATACAATACCCGCCGCGAACAGTGCGAGACCGGCGCACGTTTCTTCCAGCAGCCTGCGCTGCGCGACGTCAAAATCGCCGAGTTCAATGCCGTTGCCCATGAGCTGGATCCGGTGGTTGCGAAACGCGTGCGCCATGTCCTGACCGAAAATGCGCGTACGCTCGAAGCCGCCGCCGCGCTGGAAAAAGGCGACCTCAAGCGAATGGGGGAACTGATGGCGGAATCTCACGCCTCGATGCGCGATGATTTCGAAATTACCGTTCCGCAAATTGACACGCTGGTGGAGATAGTCAAAGCCACCATCGGCGATAAAGGCGGCGTACGCATGACCGGCGGCGGATTTGGCGGTTGCGTCGTGGCGCTGGTACCGGAAGAGTGCGTTGATAGCGTTAAGCAAGCCGTCGCGCAGCAGTATGAAGCGAAAACCGGTATTAAAGAGACCTTCTACGTTTGCAAACCATCACAGGGGGCCGGCCAGTGCTAAACCAAACAACAGAACTGGCGCCGGACGGGCAGCCGTGGAATCTAATTACCCTGCGGAATAATGCCGGGATGGTGGTCACGTTGATGGACTGGGGCGCGACGTTATTGTCCGCCCGGCTCCCGCTGGCCAATGGCGAAATTCGCGAAGCGCTGCTCGGCTGCGCGACGCCGGAAGGCTATACCCGTCAGGCGGCCTATCTCGGCGCCTCCGTGGGCCGCTATGCCAACCGTATCGCCAACAGCCGTTTTACCCTGGATGGCCAGACGGTCCAACTGACCCCTTCTAACGAGGCCGGCCATCAGCTGCACGGCGGGCCAGGCGGGTTCGACAAACGTCGCTGGCAGATAGTCAGCACGGACACGCATCAGGCGCTGTTTGCCCTTATTTCCGCTGACGGCGATCAGGGTTTTCCCGGCAATCTGCAAGCCACGGCGCACTACCGTCTTAGCGAAGATAATCGTATCGCCATCGAGTATCGTGCGACGGTTGATCGGCCCTGTCCGGTCAACCTGACCAACCACGTCTACTTCAACCTCGACGGTGGGCAGACGGACGTGCGCAACCATCAGCTACAAATTTTCGCCGACAGCTACCTGCCGGTGGAGAGCGACGGTATTCCGGGCGGTGACTTACAGGACGTCGCCCAAACCAGCTTCGATTTTCGCACGCCGAAAACCGTCGCGGCCGACTTCCTTCGCGATGCCGATCAGCAGAAGGTGAAGGGGTATGATCATGCTTTCCTGCTGCAGGCAAAAGGCGATGCCCGCAAGGCCGCGGCCCACGTCTGGTCTCAGGATGGTCAGCTGCAGATGGCGGTGTATACCTCCGCCCCTGCCCTGCAGTTTTATTCGGGTAACTACCTGGGCGGCACGCCATCGCGCACGGAACAGCCGTACGCCGACTGGCAAGGTCTGGCGCTGGAGAGTGAATTTCTGCCGGATTCACCAAATCATCCGCACTGGCCTCAGCCCGACTGCATCTTGCGCCCGGGCGAGGAGTACGTCAGCCTGACGGAATATCAGTTTATTGCCCGATAAGCCTCTGGCCCTCCTGACGGAGGGCTTTTTTTCATCATTTTGCTGCAAATTACGCCACTCGCAGACAAAAATATAACCGCCGATTTACAAGCATCTTACACTGAGCCACGATTTTCGCTATGGTTAGGGATAAGCATTGCCGTGACGCAAATCGCGGCAATATAATGAGAATTGTTATCATTCAAACAAAGCTTGAGGAGTAAGTGTATGGCTGTAACTAAGCTGGTACTGGTCCGTCATGGCGAAAGCCAATGGAACAATGAAAACCGTTTCACCGGTTGGTACGACGTTGATCTGTCCGAGAAAGGCGTAGGTGAAGCAAAAGCGGCAGGTAAACTGCTGAAAGACGAAGGCTTCAGCTTCGATTTTGCTTATACCTCTGTGCTGAAACGTGCCATCCATACTCTGTGGAACGTGCTGGATGAGCTGGATCAGGCCTGGCTGCCGGTTGAGAAATCCTGGAAACTGAACGAGCGTCACTACGGTGCATTGCAGGGTCTGAACAAAGCGGAAACCGCTGAGAAATACGGTGATGAGCAGGTTAAACAGTGGCGCCGTGGCTTTGCCATTACTCCGCCGGAGCTGACCAAAGACGACGAGCGCTATCCGGGCCACGATCCGCGTTATGCAAAACTGACCGATCAAGAGCTGCCGGTAACCGAAAGCCTGGCGCTGACCATCGAGCGCGTAGTGCCTTACTGGAACGAAACCATTCTGCCGCGCCTGAAAAGCGGTGAGCGCGTGATTATCGCCGCTCACGGCAACTCCCTGCGCGCGCTGGTGAAGTACCTGGACAATATGGGCGAAGACGAAATCCTTGAACTGAACATCCCGACCGGCGTACCGCTGGTTTATGAGTTCGACGAAAACTTCAAACCGATCAAACACTACTATCTGGGCAATGCGGATGAAATCGCCGCAAAAGCCGCCGCGGTAGCAAACCAGGGTAAAGCGAAATAATTTTCGCCAGCCATAAAAAAAGCGTGGACCCGTCCACGCTTTTTTATTGGCTCTGAATCCCGGCGACACGATGCGCTGCCGGGCTCAGGCTGCGGATTAACCGCGACGGGCTTTTACCGCATCTGCCAGCTGACGCAGGATAGTATCGGTATCTTCCCAGCCGATGCAGGCATCGGTGATGCTTTTACCGTAGGCCAGCGGCGCGCCGCTCTCCAGACTCTGGCTACCTTCCACCAGATGGCTTTCAATCATCACGCCCATAATCGCCTGCTCGCCACCAGCTATCTGCCGGCACACATCGGCGCCCACTTCCATCTGTTTTTTGAACTGCTTGCTGGAGTTCGCGTGGCTGAAATCAATCATCAGCTGTACGGGCAGACCCGCTTTTGCCAGACCCACTTTCACTTCAGCAACATGCTTCGCACTGTAGTTTGGCTCTTTGCCGCCGCGCAGAATGATATGACAGTCGCTGTTGCCGCTGGTATTCACAATCGCCGAATGACCCCATTTGGTCACTGACAGGAAGCAGTGCGGCGCGCCCGCTGCGTTAATCGCGTCGATGGCCACTTTTATTGTCCCGTCGGTGCCGTTTTTAAAACCTACCGGACAAGAAAGGCCAGACGAAAGTTCGCGATGCACCTGTGATTCCGTGGTACGCGCGCCAATGGCGCCCCAGCTCATCAGGTCAGCAAGGTACTGCGGGGTGATCATATCAAGGAATTCACCCGCCGCAGGCAGCCCGCTGTCGTTAATCTCCAGCAGCAGCTTACGCGCGATACGAAGACCGTCGTTGATGTGGAAGCTGTTATCCATATGCGGATCGTTGATTAACCCCTTCCAGCCAACGGTAGTACGCGGTTTTTCAAAGTAAACGCGCATCACCACTTCCAGCTCGCCCTTCAGCTCCTCACGAAGCGTCAGCAGGCGTTCAGCATACTCTTTCGCTGCTGCAGGATCGTGGATAGAGCACGGGCCAATCACCACCAGCAGACGATCGTCATTGCCTTTAAGGATCTGATGGATCGCTTTACGAGCGTGCGCCACGGTGTTAGCAGCATTTTCGGTCGCGGGGAACTTTTCCAGGAGTGCAACGGGAGGTAATAATTCGTTGATCTCTTTAATACGTAAATCGTCGTTCTGATAATTCATTTTCTTTCCAGCGTTGCCATACTTAATCAATTGTGTGCAATCCTTTCAATCTAACTCGCCGTCAGAAAAGTGTAAACAGACTTTTACAGTCGCAAGGGTAATTGACTGATTAAACAGATAAAAACAATACAAACCACAGGAATAGTGAGAAACAAAGCCTCACGACCAGTTATAAACACCAGAAAGTTAACATATATAAATATTATATATTGCATTAATGAGGTATCACTCAATAATGCTCCGGTTATTGGCATTTTTGGCCTATTGTTGCCGCATCTGCGTATTGTTGAAACAAATGCCGCAGCACCTTGCCCTATCGACATTCGCTGATGGAACAGATGCCCGATTGTGGTTAATCTGTAAGAAGGTCAGAGACTAATTGCTAAAATAATGACAGGATTCTGTAATGGCTCATGCTCACACTCCGTCAGAAACCCCCGACCGCGGTAACGAAAAACGCCTGTTGCAGGCTTTCATCGTCACCGCCGGATTTATGCTGGTTGAAGCCATCGGCGGCGTCGTTTCAGGCTCGCTGGCGCTGCTGGCTGATGCCGGTCATATGCTCACCGATTCAGCCGCCCTGTTGTTCGCTCTGCTGGCGGTGCGCTTCGCCAGTCGTCCGCCCAATACACGCCATACCTTCGGCTGGCTGCGTCTGACCACGCTGGCGGCTTTCGTCAATGCCATTGCGCTGGTTGTGATTACCATTCTTATTTTCTGGGAAGCGATTCAGCGTTTTAACCATCCGCAGCCCGTCGCCGGTAACACGATGATGGTGATTGCCGTAGCCGGGCTATTGGCAAACATACTGGCATTCTGGATCCTGCATCGCGGCAGCGAAGAGCGAAATCTCAACGTTCGCGCAGCGGCATTACACGTGCTGGGTGACTTACTGGGCTCGGTCGGGGCGATTATTGCCGCCATCGTGATTATCACCACTGGCTGGACGCCAATTGACCCGATTTTATCGGTGCTGGTCTCATGCCTGGTGTTGCGCAGCGCCTGGCGGCTGTTGCAGGAAAGTATCAACGAACTGCTGGAAGGGGCGCCGCGGTCGTTAGATGTCGAGGGGTTGCAGCGCGATTTGCACCGCTCGGTGGCGGAAGTCCGCGACGTGCACCACGTCCACGTCTGGCTGGTCGGCGAAAAAACGGTTATGACGCTGCATGTTCAGGTTGTCCCTCCGCACGATCACGACGCTCTGCTGAATCGCATCCAGGCATTTTTGCAGCATAAATATAATATTGAGCATGTGACCGTGCAGATGGAGTATCAGCCCTGTAGCGGCCCGGAATGCCATCTTAATATGACGCACGCCGGGCACGACCCTCATCACCACCATTAGCGAGAAAACGCGTGAGAACCTCGCTCACGCGCGCTGTTGATCCACATCCGACTGCCGTTAAGGGCAATAAAGGTCAAAAGCAGATATTCCAGCGACATCGCGTAAACCCCCTGAAGGGCAAAAATCACCACGCTGATGATGTTGATGAGCACCCAAAGCAGCCAGTTTTCGACATACTTACGGGTCATCAGAATCATGGCGGCGACCGACAGCACCATCATGCAGGAGTCCCAGAACGGGAAGGCATCGGGCTGCAGTTCCGGCATCGTGACCTGCAGTCCCAGACTCTGCATGAGGGCGACCGCGATGCGCGTCAGGAAAGCGAAGACCGGATTAATGAAGACCGTCATCAGCGCAATTGCCACGATACAAGCGGTCAGCCAGCCCAGCGCCTTCGGCAATGGCAGCCAGCGAATACGCAGCTCGGCTTCATGGCTGCTGGTTTGCCGGGACCAGGCGTACCAGCCATAAACGTTGGCGGCAAAGAAAAAGACCTGCAACAGCAGACTGGCATAAAGCTGAATCTGAAAGAAAATAATGGCAAACAAGGTGACGTTGACCAGCCCAAACGCATAGTTGCTGATCTTTTCCAGACTCGCCAGCCAGATACACAGCAGCCCGGCAAGCGTACCGACCGCCTCGATCCATGATAAGTCGTATCCGCCGGCGCCGATGGGTATATGCACCAGGATATTCTGCGTACTAAAAAAATCCATATTTTCCCCGTCCAGTATTGATTGCGTAATTAATCACTATCCCCGAAGTGTAGCCGCAAAATCCAGCATTCTGTTCAGCGGGACTAATGCGCCGGTACGCAGCTGCGCATCGACCTTAATTTCGTGTTCGCGTCCCCCATTTTCCAGCCCTTCGGCAATCGCCTTCAGGCCATTCATCGCCATCCACGGGCAGTGGGCGCAGCTACGACAGGTTGCCCCCTCTCCCGCGGTCGGCGCTTCCAGCAGCTCTTTTTCCGGTACCGCCTGCTGCATTTTATAGAAGATCCCGCGATCGGTGGCGACAATGAGCTGGCGCGCCGCAAGCGTTTTGGCAGCGGCAATCAGCTGGCTGGTCGACCCTACCGCATCCGCCATATCCACAATAGACTGCGGCGATTCTGGATGTACCAGAATGGCGGCATCAGGATAGAGGGCTTTCATCCGCGTTAACGCCTGGGTTTTAAATTCATCATGGACAATACAGGCCCCCTGCCAGCACAAAACATCTGCGCCGGTCTGGCGCTGTACGTACCGGCCTAAGTGACGGTCAGGCGCCCAAAGAATTTTTTCCCCGAGGCTGTCGAGATGCTCAATAAGCTCAACGGCAATACTGGAGGTCACCACCCAATCGGCGCGCGCTTTGACCGCCGCTGAGGTATTAGCATAAACGACGACGGTACGATCCGGGTGGGCATCGCAGAATGCGTTAAACTCCTCAATCGGGCAGCCCAGATCCAGAGAACACTCGGCATGCAGCGTAGGCATCAGGATGGTCTTCTCCGGGCTGAGAATTTTTGCCGTTTCCCCCATGAAGCGTACGCCGGCCACCAGCAACGTCGACGCTGAATGACGGGCGCCGAAACGAGCCATTTCGAGAGAGTCAGCGATACAGCCGCCGGTCTCTTCGGCCAGTTGCTGAATTTCCGGGTCGGTATAGTAATGAGCCACCATCACCGCATCGCGCTCGCGCAGCAGACGTTTAATCTTTTCACGGTGAAAGTGCTTTTCATCGCGACTTAATGGCAACGGTTTAGGCGGGAAAGGGTAAATCGCCGTTTCGGGGTCAAACATTACGCTCATCTTGCAGTCTCGTTTTACTGGCTTAACTCAAATGCCGTTAACATGCCTTCAGATGGCATAGCGGCAGTCATGATGTTTTATATGCTAAACAAGATAGCGGATTGTACAGAAAATGTCGTGGGGAATTTATTGCCGTCTGATGACAAAAAAGGGGAATTAGCATTTCTGGGGAGAAAACAACAGAGAGCAAAAAGGCGCCTTTAGGGCGCCTTTTTACATTGGTGGGTCGTGCAGGATGACTCGCTCTGCTCGCCCTTCGGGCCGTTGCTACGCAACGTTATCCTTCACGTTTAACATCAGCTTTAATGTTAAAGTGGTGGGTCGTGCAGGATTCGAACCTGCGACCAATTGATTAAAAGTCAACTGCTCTACCAACTGAGCTAACGACCCCTCGCGGGACTTCACTTTTACTATTCAGGTGCGCAGGATGACTCGCTTTCGCTCGCTCCAGGACCGTTGCCACGCAACGTTATCCTTCACGTTTAACATCAAGGTTCAATGCTAAAGTGGTGGGTCGTGCAGGATTCGAACCTGCGACCAATTGATTAAAAGTCAACTGCTCTACCAACTGAGCTAACGACCCGCTCGGGTACTACCTGAATTTTTTCACTCGTCACCAATGTTAAATTGGTAGGTCGTGCAGGATGACTCGCTTTCGCTTGCCCTTCGGGCCGTTGCTACGCAACGTTATCCTTCACGTTCAACATCTGAGTTCGATGTTAAATTGGTGGGTCGTGCAGGATTCGAACCTGCGACCAATTGATTAAAAGTCAACTGCTCTACCAACTGAGCTAACGACCCGAGTGGTGGGTGATGACGGGATCGAACCGCCGACCCCCTCCTTGTAAGGGAGGTGCTCTCCCAGCTGAGCTAATCACCCGATACTGCGCTGGATACAACATCTTACTAATCAAAGTAAGTGGTGGGTCGTTCAGGATGACTCGGCTTCGCCTCGCCCTGTGGGCCGTTGCTAATGCAACGTTATCCTTCACGTTTTACTACCGTTCCACCGTGGTAGTGAGTGGTGGGTCGTGCAGGATTCGAACCTGCGACCAATTGATTAAAAGTCAACTGCTCTACCAACTGAGCTAACGACCCACTTTTTTCATCGCTTCAGGCTTGTTTGATATCCCGTGGCAACGGCGGCATATATTACTGATTTAAGAATTCAGCGCAACAAGTATTTCGATAAAAAACATCTGACTGCTTAGGATTCACGCGACAAGACCAGAAATAATGCGATTTCTGGTCATGCCATAATCACCCAAGGGCATTAAGACGTTTCTGAGCCTGTTTCGCGCCATCGGTGCCAGGAAATTTACTGACGACCTGTTGGTAAACAGCCTTCGCCTTCGCGGTATCGCCTTTATCCTGCATAATCACGCCGACCTTAAACATGGCATCAGGCGCTTTCGGGGATTTAGGGTAATTCTTAACCACGGAAGCGAAATAATAAGCGGCATCATCTTTTTTCCCCTTGTTGTAATTCAACTGACCGAGCCAGTAGTTGGCATTCGGCTGATAGGTTGAATCCGGGTACTTTTTGACGAAATTCTGAAATGCTGCCTGCGCGTCATCCTGGCGGGACGGATCCTTCACCAGCGCAATAGCCGCATTGTAGTCAGTATTGGCATCCCCGCTCGAGGCGGGAGCACCAGAAGAGGCAGCTGGCGCCGCGGTAGCCGCCGCACCCTGATCGCCTGCCGAAGGCGATGGCTGTGCACCTGCCGCCGCCCCACCGCTGCTCAGACCGTCGATCTGTAACAGAATTTGCTTCTGCCGTTCGACAACCTGATTGAGCTGATACTGATTTTCCTGAATCTGGCCGCGCAGGGAATCAATATCATTCTGATTATCGGAGAGCTGTTGCTGAAGTTGGGTTAAAAGCTGGCTGTGAGCGTTAGAAATACGCTCGAGTTGAGTGACGCGGTCTTCGACCGAGCCTGAGCCGACACTACTGATTGGCGCCTGAGCAAAAGCGGCCCAGGGGGCCGCTATGCCAACCAGTAACGACAGACTCAACAGATGATGTCTGAAGTTACTGCTCATGCAATTCTCTTAGTAAACCAGTACGGCGCGACGGTTTTTAGCGTAAGCCGCTTCGTCGTGACCCAGTACTGCAGGTTTTTCTTTACCGTAAGAAACGATGGAGATCTGGTCAGCAGAAACACCTTTGCCCTGCAGATACATCTTAACGGCGTTAGCACGACGCTCACCCAGAGCGATGTTGTATTCCGGAGTACCGCGCTCATCCGCATGACCTTCTACGGTCACTTTGTAGGACGGGTTGCTACGCAGGAAGTTAGCGTGCGCATCCAGCATTGCTGCGAAGTCAGAACGGATATCGTACTTATCCAGATCGAAGTAAACGATGTTGTTCTGCTGCAGCTGCTGCATCTGCAGACGAGCCTGCTCTTCAGAAGACATATTGCCGCCGTTACCGTTAGCATCCATACCAGTGCCGGCACCCAGCATGCCTTCACCGCTCTGGTCGTTGCTGGCGTTCTTGTTAGAAGAACATGCCGCGATTGCCATAACCGGCAGAGCGATCATCAGCCCTTTCAGCACTTTGTTCAGTTGCATTTCTTTGATTCCTTTAGTAATCAATTATTTATTATCACAGATACGGAGACCAGGCAGGGAATTTTACCTGTCCGTCAGTCGCCGGAATACGCGCTTTGAAACGCCCATCTGTAGAAACCAGATTCAGCACAGATCCCATCCCCTGAGAAGAGCTGTAGATTACCATAGTGCCGTTAGGTGCCAGACTTGGCGTTTCATCCAGGAACGTTGACGACAGAACTTGTACGCCACCCGCTACCAGATCTTGTTTGGCAATGTGCTGCTGACCACCGGCCGAGCTGACCATTACCATAAATTTACCGTCGCTGCTGACATCCGCATCCTGGTTCTGCGAACCTTCCCAGGAGATACGCTGCGGAGTGCCGCCGCCGATGCTGACTTTATACACCTGCGGACGACCGGCCTGGTCAGACGTAAAGGCCAGGTTCTGACTGTCCGGGAACCAGCTTGGTTCGGTATTGTTGCTGCGACCGTTGGTCACCTGACGAATCTGACCCGAGCCCAGATCCATCACATACAGGTTCAGGCTACCGGTTTTCGACAATGCGAAGGCCAGTTTGCTGCCGTCCGGCGAGAAGGCAGGAGCGCCGTTATGCTGCGGGAACGAGGCAATCTGACGCACCGCGCCGTTAGCCAGGGTCTGCACCACCAGCGCTGAACGACCGCTTTCGAAGGTCACGTAAGCCAGTTTAGAACCATCCGGAGACCAGGCCGGAGACATCAGCGGCTGCGGTGAACGGTGGACGACAAACTGGTTATAGCCATCGTAGTCGGAGACGCGCAGCTCATACGGGAACTGACCGCCGTTAGTCTGGACAACGTAGGCGATACGGGTACGGAAAGCGCCTTTTATCCCGGTCAGTTTCTCAAACACCGCGTCGCTGGCGGTGTGAGCCGCATAGCGCAGGTACTGTTTAGTGACCTTATAAGAGTTCTGCGCCAGAATCGTCCCCGGAGCACCGCCGGTATCCACCAGCTGGTAAGCCACGTTGTACGACCCGTCCGGGTTCCCGGTCACCTGACCGACAACCACCGCATCAATACCCAGCGCAGACCATGCCGCCGGCTGAACTTCTTGCGCCGTTCCCGGTTGCTGAGGCAGACGCGAGCGATCCAGTGGGTTGAACTTACCGCTGTTACGCAAGTCAGCCGCCACGACACCGCCAATATCTTCAGGCGCGGCACCCGGCCCTGCCCACTGGAACGGCACAACGCCGATCGGGCGCGCCGAGTCCACCCCCTGGGTGATCTCGATACGTACTTCTGCGTGCAGCACCGCCGCCCACAGCATTAAAAAACCAAATGCTACTCGTAATGCCTGCTTCATCATATCTCCCTTATCCGGGCGGAAAGCCCACGATAATTTAGCAGAATGTTAACAAACTCAAATACACAAAACTACCGAAACCCAGTGACTACCATAGTTTGTTTTCCCCCGTTTGCACGGGGAAAAATATCATTGCGGTTTGAAGTCCAGTGGCGCATTTTTGAACGTCTCATACACAGCCTGAGAAGGCGGTTTCGGGAACTTGCTCATCCGGCTGGTTGCCGCCAGCATCTGCTGACAGAAAGCAGGATCGCCTCCCTCCGACTTCACGCTCAATAACGTCCCGTCCTGAGCCAGGTTCACGCGTAACGTACATGTTTTACCTTTGTACGTGTCCCAGTCATAGAGATGCCCTTTAATCGCCGCCTGAACCTGCGAAATATAACTGGCAATCTCAGCCTTAGACGCGCCTCCCTGCCCCGGTTTACTTCCTTTAGCAGGAGAAGAGCCTCCATTGCTACCGCTGGTGTTACCTTTCGGCGCATTCTTACCTGAACTCAGATCGCCGAGCAGGTCGTCTACGCCCTCAGCATCCTTCGCTGCCGCGGCTTTTTTCGCTGCAGCAGCCTTGGCTGCTGCCGCTTTAGCCGCTTTATCAGCAGCAGCTTTTTCCGCTGCTGCGGCCTTGGCTGCGGCGGCTTTTTCCGCTTTTTCCGCGGCGGCTTTCTCTGCTGCGGCGGCCTTTTCTGCTGCCGCTTTTTCAGAGGCGGCTTTTTGCGCCGCGGCTTTTTCAGCTGCTTTTTCGGCTGCTTTCTCAGCGGCTTTTTCGGCGGCGGCTTTCTCGGCCGCTGCCTGCTTAGCCGCTTCCTGCTGGGCTTTCTTCTCAGCCTGCTGCTGCGCTTTTTTCGCAGCATCGGCTTCGGCTTTCTTCTGGGCATCCGCTGCGGCTTTCGCCGCTTCAGCTTCCGCTTTCTTCTGAGCATCCGCCGCGGCTTTCGCTGCTTCGGCTTCCGCCTGTTTCTTCGCATCGGCTGCGGCTTTAGCGGCTGCGGCTTCGGCTGCTTTCGCCTGCGCATCGGCCTTCGCTTTCGCGTCAGCTGCGGCTTTTGCTGCCGCTTCCTGTGCTTCTTTCGCCTGAGCATCCGCTTTAGCTTTCGCCGCTGCCGCCGCTTTCGCTGCCGCCTCTTCAGCCTGCTTCTGCTCTTCCTTCGCTTGCTTAGCCGCTTCCTGCGCCTGCAAACGCTCCTGCTCCATCTGTTTCAGTCGTTCCTGCTCGGCGGCCTGCTTTTCACGCAATTCTTCAGCCTGCTGCTGAGCCTGCTTCTCGCGCTGCTCCGCAGCCCGACGCGCGCTGGCCTGCTGCTGCTGTTGGCGGTTGTAGTTACTCACCACCGCCCCCGGATCGACCATTACCGCATCAATGGAAGAACCTCCGCCGCCGCCGGCTGAGGCATCCAGATGCTCGTCGAACGAACTCCAGATCAGCAGCGCGATCAGAATGATGTGCAGCGCGACTGAAATTATGATCGCTCGTTTAAGCTTGTCGTTTTGTTCGGTTGCCTTTGACACTATCGGTTCCCAAAAACTGTTCGCCTGTCCCCGCTACTCTCACCGGCCGCGAGTCTGTGATTCTCGCAGCCAGCGGCCCGGCGGGCGCACATATCCGAAGCGATTAAATAGGCTTGGTCATTAAGCCAACCGATTTAACCCCTGCGCTATGCAACAGGTTAAGCGCTTTAATAATTTCATCGTAAGGTACGTCTTTCGCACCGCCGATCAGGAACACCGTCTTCTCGTTGGCGTCGAGTCGGCGCTTCGCTTCAGCAATAACCTGCTCTGGCGGTAGCTGCGACAGCGTTTCCGGACCCACTTTCACGCTGTACTGTCCGACGCCGGAAACTTCAACAATCACCGGCGGATCATCATTACTTTTGACCGCCTGTGTTTCCGTCGCATCCGGCAGGTCGACCTCTACGCTCTGCGTAATGATCGGCGCGGTCGCCATAAAGATCAGCAACAGCACCAACAAGACATCCAGCAGCGGAACGATGTTGATCTCGGACTTCAGTTCGCGACGTCCGCGTCCACGTGCTCTGGCCATGGCTTACCCCTTATTGCTTTCGCTGCTGGTAAACGCCTGACGGTGCAGAATCGCGGTGAACTCTTCCATAAAGTTGTCATAGTTCAGTTCAAGTTTGTTCACACGCTGGTTCAAACGGTTGTAGGCCATCACCGCCGGAATCGCCGCGAACAGACCGATTGCCGTGGCGATCAGCGCTTCGGCGATACCCGGAGCAACCATCTGCAGAGTAGCCTGTTTCACCGCACCGAGTGCGATAAAGGCGTGCATGATCCCCCAGACGGTACCAAACAGGCCGATATACGGACTGATGGAACCCACGGTTCCGAGGAACGGGATGTGCGTTTCCAGCGTCTCGATCTCACGGTTCATCGAGATGCGCATGGCGCGTGATGCCCCTTCAACCACCGCCTCTGGCGCATGGCTGTTGGCGCGATGCAAACGAGCAAACTCTTTGAAACCGCTGTAGAAAATTTGTTCCGAACCCACCAGGTTATCGCGACGCCCCTGGCTCTCCTGATACAGGCGAGAAAGCTCAATGCCCGACCAGAACTTGTCTTCAAAGGCTTCCGCCTCGCGGCTTGCCGTGTTGAGGATGCGCGTTCTCTGAATAATAATGGCCCAGGAAGCGATAGAAAAACCAATCAAAATCAACATGATAAGTTTAACCAGAAGGCTTGCCTTCAGGAACAAATCAAGGATATTCATGTCAGTCACTGCTTAAACTCCGCGACAATAGACTTGGGAAGCGCACGAGGCTTCATTAAGAGTGGATCAACGCACACGATGAGAACCTCAGCTTCGTTCAAAACTGCATTCTCTGCGTTGACGATTCGCTGCGTGAAAACCAACGAGGTACCTCTCATCGAGGTGATTTCCGTCTGGATTTCGAGCATGTCGTCGAGTCTGGCGGGCGCAAAATATTCCAGCGTCATTTTGCGAACCACGAAGGCAACTCGCTCAGCCAGCAAAACCTGCTGACTGAAGTGATGGTGGCGCAGCATCTCTGTGCGTGCTCTTTCATAAAAAGCAACGTAACTGGCGTGGTAAACCACACCACCGGCATCGGTATCTTCATAGTAGACACGAACCGGCCATCGAAACAGCGTTGTATTCACTTTACATCCCGGTAATGCAAAAAAAGATTAGTGCTTTCAAACTTCGCTACTATACGCGCGGGAAAGGTGGTTTGGAATGGGGGAAAGTAAACAGCGAGTAAATTTTTATGGGCTTATGCAAGCCCATGAGGTTAACAGAGTTCTCTTATTCTCTTCTCTTTCAAAAGAAGAAAAAAAACAGCCCCGTGATGAGTACAATATCAGCGATAAGTGGACAAAAAATCCCTTGCCAGTGAATGGCATGCGGGCGGAAACCCACGCCGTGGATAACGCCGGCGCACACGGCCCACATCAGCAGGAAGCCGTGCCAAATCTCCAGCTCACTGGTCTTTGCCGCAAAGCGCGACGGATCCCAGAAAATGCAGCCGGCCAGCAGCAGCGCCATCAATAAGGAAAGCGCCCTTAACGGGCGCTTATCCATTATCGCATACAGCATTGCGATAATTTTACTCATCAGTGTTCTTCTTTACCTGCTTTGGTGCTTTCCACGTGCTCAAGCGCTAACGCGGTGATAACCCCAAAAGCACAGGCAAGAAGCGTTCCCAAAATCCATGCGAAATACCACATATCTAGCTCCTTACCTTAATACAACGAGTGGGTGTTCTTTTCGATGTCTTCGCGGGTAATGCGACCGAACATCTTCCAGTAACACCAGGTGGTGTAGCCCAGAATAATCGGCACGAAGATAATCGCCACATAAGTCATTACGTTCAGCGTTCTCTGGCTGGAGGTTGAATCCCACATGGTCAGGCTCACGTTCATCATCGTGCTGGACGGCATGATGAACGGGAACATCGCAATCCCGGCGGTCAGGATGATGCAGGCCAGCGTCAGAGAAGAGAAGATAAACGCCAGAGCGCCCTTCTCCATCCGCGAGGTCAGGATAGTCAGCAGCGGCAAGACGACGCCCAGTACCGGGATAGCCCACAGAGAAGGCATATTATTGAAGTTCGCCAACCATGCTCCAGCCTGACGAGTCACCTCTTTGGTCAGCGGGTTAGACGGCGCAGTGTGGTCGATAGCCGAGGTGACCACATAACCGTCAATCCCGTATACCACCCAGACACCGGCCAGCAGGAAGCAAACCAGCGTTACCAGCGCCGCTACCTGAGAGGTAGTGCGGGCACGCAGGTGCAGCTCACCCACGGTACGCATCTGCAGGTAGGTCGCCCCCTGCGTCAGAATCATCGCCACGCTAACAATACCGGCCAGCAGACCAAACGGGTTCAGCAGCTGGAAGAAGTTACCGGTGTAGAACAGGCGCATATATTCATCCATATGGAACGGTACGCCCTGCAGCAGGTTACCGAACGCCACGCCAATCACCAGCGGAGGAACGAAGCTACCGATGAAGATGCCCCAGTCCCACATGTTGCGCCAGCGGGTGTCTTCAATCTTCGAGCGGTAGTCAAAACCCACCGGACGGAAGAACAAAGAGGCCAGCACCAGAACCATCGCCACATAGAAGCCGGAGAACGCAGCGGCATACACCGTCGGCCAGGCGGCAAACAGCGCGCCGCCGGCGGTGATCAGCCACACCTGGTTTCCGTCCCAGTGCGGAGCGATGGAGTTAATCATGATTCGACGCTCGGTGTCATTACGACCGAGGAAACGGGTGAGCATTCCCACCCCCATGTCGAAGCCATCGGTGACGGCAAAACCAATCAGCAGGACACCGATCAGCAGCCACCAGATAAAACGCAATACTTCATAATCGATCATTTGACGACTCCTGTCTTAGCGTGCCGGCTGAGTAGTCGTGGAAGACTGCTCGTAGTGGTAGCGACCGGTTTTCAGGCTGCTTGGTCCACGGCGTGCGAATTTGAACATCAGATACAGCTCCGCGACCAGGAACAGGGTGTACAGACCGCAAATCAGCAGCATCGAGAAGAGCAGATCGCCCGCAGTCAGGGACGAGTTCGCTACCGCGGTAGGCAGTACCTCACCTATCGCCCACGGCTGGCGGCCATATTCCGCCACGAACCAACCGGACTCGATAGCGATCCACGGCACAGGAATTGCGAACATCGCAATGCGCAGCAGCCATTTCTTCTCGCCAATCTGGTTACGGATAACGGTCCAGAACGACGCCGCGATGATACCGAGCATCAGGATGCCGCAGGCCACCATGATACGGAACGCGAAGTACAGCGGCGCAACGCGAGGAATAGAATCTTTCGTCGCCATCGCAATTTGTTCTTCCGTCGCTTCAGCCACATTCGTGGTATAGCGTTTCAGCAGCAGACCGTAGCCCAGATCTTTCTTCACGTGATTGAATTCATCACGAACGGCCTGGTCGGTTGAACCGGAACGCAGCTGTTCCAGCAGCGCGTAAGCTTTCATCCCGTTGCGGATGCGCGCTTCGTGCTGGCTTAACAGATCTTTCAGACCGATAACCGGCTTGTCTACGGAACGGGTCGCAATGATACCCAGCGCATAAGGGATCTGAATCGCGAAATGGTTTGTCTGTGCGTCCTGGTCCGGAATACCAAACAGGGTAAAGGCAGCCGGAGCCGGCTGGGTTTCCCATTCGGCTTCGATGGCCGCAAGTTTAGTTTTCTGCACGTCGCCCATTTCGTAACCGGATTCATCGCCGAGCACAATAACGGAGAGAATCGCCGCCATACCGAAGCTGGCAGCAATGGCAAAGGAACGTTTAGCGAAGGCGAAGTCGCGGCCGCGCAACATATAGTAGGAACTGATACCCAGAACGAACATCGCGCCGCAGACGTAGCCGGATGCGACGGTATGCACAAATTTCACCTGAGCAACCGGGTTCAGAACCAGTTCAGAGAAACTGACCATCTCCATACGCATGGTTTCAAAGTTGAAATCCGAGGCGATCGGGTTTTGCATCCAGCCGTTAGCCACGAGGATCCACAGTGCAGACAAGTTGGAACCCAGTGCCACCAGCCAGGTTACCGCCATGTGCTGAACTTTGCCCAGACGATCCCAACCGAAGAAGAACAGACCTACAAAGGTAGATTCGAGGAAGAAGGCCATCAGACCTTCAATGGCCAGAGGCGCACCGAAGATATCGCCCACGTAGTGAGAGTAATAAGACCAGTTTGTCCCGAACTGGAACTCCATGGTCAACCCGGTTGCTACACCCAGTGCAAAGTTGATACCAAACAACTTGCCCCAGAATTTGGTCATATCTTTATAAATCTGTTTGCCGGAGAGGACGTAAACCGTTTCCATGATGGCCAGCAGGAACGCCATACCGAGCGTCAGTGGCACAAAAAGGAAGTGGTACATCGCGGTCAAGGCAAACTGTAAGCGCGACAGTTCGACTATATCTAACATCATGACTCCTTGCTCATCGCATGAAGACTCCGAGAATGAACCCTGCACATCTGATTCATACGCATGCCCCAATACAAAATAACTTGCTTCCCGCTTCGTTACCGTTTCGTCACCAGATGAAACAGCTCCTCGCAAAGGTTACAAATACGTTAACGAAAAACCCAATTGATTCCCCAATATATTACGCCGCAATAACCTTACAATAAACAGGATTTTATTGAATCAGTTTTACATTTACGACGGTGATCAATATATAGCGAAAATGCCTGACTTAAGCCAATTTGATTGGCGACAATTTAACGTTTTTTTATGGTTTTTTCCAAGCTTTAAACATTGATATAAATCAATTTTTCTCACTCATGTTAATTATGTATCCCAACAAAGAATAATGGTGAAAGTAATGTTAAATATATGTTTAATGCATGCCAATAATGGTTACTAAAAAGAGAGATATGAGAAGTATAGGTAATATGATTTAACTTTAAGCCGTGTGGCGTGAAAAAAAATAGCGATCCGATTAATGTTAGACGCTTCACAGTATTTTTCCTGATAGACAGCATCAATTAAATCATCATTTTTATCTTTTCATTTTCTGGCAAGAAATAGCACTGAGTATCATTCCCTCCCCTGCCGAAAAATATCTTATTTTTATTTATAAAAAACAGGTGTTAAATCAATACAATAGAAGTGGTTTTTCTGAACGGTTCGGCCGTGGCGCAGTAAAACTGCGTCACCAGCCGCCCTGAAGCGCCAGGAAAGACAGGCATAAAAAAGGCCACCTGGACGGTGGCCAACCATGTCGAAATCGGACATTGTTCTGCTGCGCAGGAGCAGAGAGGGTTTACTTAATGATGGATTTCAGCGCTTCGCCGATATCCGCCAGGCTACGCACGGTTTTTACGCCCGCGGCTTCCAGCGCAGCAAATTTCTCATCAGCCGTGCCTTTCCCACCTGCGATAATGGCGCCCGCGTGGCCCATACGCTTGCCTTTCGGCGCGGTAACGCCCGCGATGTAACCGACAACCGGTTTGGTGACGTGATCTTTGATGTAGGCAGCCGCTTCTTCTTCTGCGCTACCGCCGATCTCACCGATCATCACGATAGCCTCGGTCTGCGGATCTTCCTGGAACAGCTTCAGGATGTCGATAAAGTTAGAGCCCGGGATCGGGTCGCCGCCGATACCCACGCAGGTAGACTGGCCAAAGCCATAGTCGGTAGTCTGCTTAACGGCTTCATAGGTCAGCGTACCGGAACGGGAAACGATGCCCACTTTGCCCGGCTGGTGAATGTGACCCGGCATAATGCCGATTTTGCAAGCGCCAGGAGTGATAACGCCTGGGCAGTTCGGGCCTATCATGCGCACACCGGCTTCATCCAGCTTCACTTTCACCGTCAGCATATCCAGCGTCGGGATACCTTCGGTGATGGTAATGATAAGCTTAATGCCTGCGTCGATAGCTTCCAGAATGGAGTCTTTACAGAACGGGGCCGGAACGTAGATAACGGTCGCGGTCGCACCGGTCGCTTCGACAGCTTCACGCACGGTGTTGAACACCGGCAGACCCAGGTGAGTGGTGCCGCCTTTGCCCGGCGTAACGCCGCCGACCATTTGGGTGCCGTAAGCAATCGCTTGTTCAGAGTGGAAAGTCCCCTGGCTACCGGTAAAGCCCTGGCAGATAACCTTGGTGTTTTTATCAATTAAAATGGACATTATTTCCCCTCCACTGCGGCAACAACCTGCTGTGCTGCGTCCGTCAGACTTTTCGGTGCAATAATATTCAGGCCGCTGTCAGCCAGTTTTTTCGCACCCAGTTCGGCGTTGTTCCCTTCCAGACGAACGACAACCGGTACGTTCACGCCCACTTCGGCTACCGCGCCGATGATGCCGTCAGCAATCAGGTCGCAACGCACGATACCGCCGAAGATGTTAACCAGTACGGCTTTAACATTGCTGTCGGAAAGAATGATTTTGAACGCTTCGGTCACGCGCTCTTTGGTTGCGCCGCCGCCAACGTCGAGGAAGTTAGCCGGTTCGCCGCCGTGCAGTTTAACGATGTCCATGGTGCCCATTGCCAGGCCCGCGCCGTTAACCATACAACCGATGTTGCCGTCCAGCGCAACGTAGTTCAGTTCCCACTGCGCAGCCTGCGCTTCACGCGGGTCTTCCTGCGACTGGTCGCGCATTTCACGCAGATCCGGCTGGCGGAACAGCGCATTTCCATCAGCGCCCAGTTTGCCGTCGAGGCAGATCAGGTCGCCCTGTTTGGTGATAACCAACGGGTTGATTTCGATCAGCGCCAGGTCGCGTTCCAGGAAAATGGTCGCCAGACCCATAAAGATTTTGGTGAACTGCTGAACCTGTTTACCTTCCAGACCCAGTTTGAACGCCAGCTCGCGTCCCTGGTAAGGCATCGGGCCTGCCAGCGGATCGATAGCAATTTTGTGGATCAGGTGCGGGGTTTCTTCCGCCACTTTTTCGATTTCCACGCCGCCTTCGGTGGAGGCCATGAACACCACGCGACGGGAGCTACGGTCAACAACCGCACCCAGATACAGCTCTTTAGCGATATCTGTCGCTGCTTCAACCAGAATCTGGTTAACCGGCTGGCCGTTGGCGTCTGTCTGGTAGGTCACAAGGCGTTTACCCAGCCAGTGCTCAGCAAAAGCGCGAATGTCTTCTTTACTGTTAACTACTTTCACACCGCCCGCTTTACCGCGGCCACCAGCGTGAACCTGACATTTCACTACCCACGGACCCGCGCCGATTTTTGATGCGGCTTCTTCTGCTTCGCGCGGAGTAGTACAGGCATAACCCACCGGCGCCGGTAAACCATAGCGGGCAAACAGTTGTTTTGCCTGATATTCATGTAAGTTCATGTGTTCAGTCCATCCTTCAGGGAATAATTATCTTTAAACCTGTAGGCCTGAAAAACGCGCTAGCGCCGCCATCAGGCATCTCATCAACGCCGGATGGCGGCGTAACGCTTTATCCGGCCTACGGTAGGTAATACTCTTGCTGACTACACGTCCAGCAGCAGACGTGTCGGGTCTTCCAGCAGCTCTTTGATAGCGACCAGGAAGCCTACCGACTCACGTCCATCGATCAGACGGTGGTCGTAAGAGAGCGCCAGGTACATCATCGGCAGAATTTCTACCTTGCCATTGACCGCCATCGGTCTGTCTTTAATGGCATGCATACCCAGAATGGCGCTCTGCGGTGGGTTGATGATTGGCGTGGACATCAGAGAACCGAATACGCCGCCGTTGGTAATGGTGAAGTTACCGCCGGTCAGGTCATCTACGGTCAGCTTGCCGTCACGGCCTTTCACTGCCAGCTCTTTAATATTCTTTTCGATATCCGCCATGCCCAGCAGGTCCACATCACGCAGAACCGGAGTCACCAGGCCGCGCGGGGTAGAGACCGCCATGCTGACATCGAAGTAGTTGTGATACACCACATCATCGCCATCGATGGAGGCATTCACTTCCGGATAGCGTTTAAGCGCTTCAACCACGGCTTTCACGTAGAAGGACATAAAGCCCAGACGGATACCGTGACGTTTTTCGAAGGCATCGCCGTACTGCTTACGCAGATCCATAATCGGCTTCATGTTGACTTCGTTAAAGGTCGTCAGCATGGCGGTGGAGTTCTTCGCTTCCAGCAGACGCTCGGCAACGCGTTTGCGCAGGCGGGTCATCGGCACGCGTTTTTCAGAACGGTGGCCCAGTTGCGCAACCGGTGCTGGCGCAGTGGCAGGCGCTTTGGCTTCGGTTTTAGCCGGAGCCGCCGCCAGATGTTTCTCAACATCTTCACGGGTCAGGCGGCCGCCGACGCCGGTGCCTTTAATGGCAGCGGCATCGAGGTTGTGTTCAGCCAGCAGACGACGAATCGCCGGGCTGAGCGCATCATTGCTCTGCTCTTCCAGAGACGCCTGCTGACGCTGAGCCGGGGTGGACTCTTTGGCGTCGGCTTTCGCCGCGGACTCTTTGCCCGCGCTGTTGCCTTCACGCAGGCGACCAAGGATCTGGCGAGAAAGTACGGTTGCACCTTCGTCTTCCAGCACTGCGTCCAGAATGCCGTCCGCTGAAGCCGGTACTTCCAGTACCACTTTGTCAGTTTCGATTTCCACCAGCACTTCATCACGCTGGACGCTATCGCCCGGTTTTTTATGCCAGGTCGCAACCGTCGCGTCAGCTACGGACTCAGGCAGATCGGGAACCAGAATATCTACGCTACTCATTATGTATCCTTTAATTAATCGACGTTCAGCGCGTCATTGACCAGATCTTGTTGCTGTTTCTGGTGAACGGACATATACCCTACCGCCGGAGAGGCGGAGGCCGGGCGGCCTGCGTAACGCAGAGAGGCCCCAAACGGAATCACTTCGCGGAAGTGATGCTGACTGCAGTACCACGCGCCCTGGTTGAGCGGCTCTTCCTGGCACCAGACAAAGTCATGCACGTGAGCGTAAGGCTTCAGCGCTTCCTGTACCGCCTGATGCGGGAACGGATAGAGCTGCTCTACGCGCACGATAGCGACATCTTTTTGGTCGTTCTTACGGCGTTGTTCCAGCAGATCGTAATAAACCTTACCAGAGCACAGGACAACACGCTTCACTGCTTTCGGGTCGAGGTCATCAATTTCACCGATAGCCGGCAGGAAAGTGCCGTTCGCCAGTTCGTCGAGGCTGGAGACCGCCAGCGGATGACGCAGCAGAGATTTCGGCGACATCACCACCAGCGGGCGACGCATACCGCGCAGCGCCTGACGACGCAGCATGTGGTACACCTGAGCCGGAGTCGATGGCACGCAAACCTGCATATTCTGTTCAGCGCACAGCTGCAGATAGCGTTCCAGACGCGCGGAGGAGTGCTCCGGACCCTGGCCTTCGTAGCCGTGCGGCAGCAGCATCACCAGGCCGCACATCCGGCCCCACTTCTGCTCGCCGGAGCTGATGAACTGGTCGATAACCACCTGAGCGCCGTTAGCAAAGTCGCCAAACTGCGCTTCCCAGATGGTCAGCGTGCGCGGTTCGGCAGTGGCGTAGCCGTATTCGAACGCCAGCACCGCTTCTTCAGAAAGCACCGAGTCCCAGACTTTGAAATGCTCCTGACCGTTATGCACATGCTGCAGCGGGGTGTAGGTTGAACCGTTCACCTGATTATGAATCACGGAGTGGCGGTGGAAGAACGTGCCGCGACCGGAGTCTTCACCGGACAGACGGATCGGAATACCTTCATCAACCAGCGTAGCGTAAGCCAGGTTTTCCGCCGCGCCCCAGTCGAACAGCTTCTCGCCGGCCGCCATCGCCTGGCGATCGCCATAAATCTTCGCCACACGGGACTGCATCTCAATGCTGTCCGGCACGGTGCTGATGCGTTTAGCCAGCTCCTGCAGACGTTTCATCTCGACTTTACTCGGGTAGCTCTCATCCCACTCGTGGTTGAGGTACGGCGACCAGGTAAAGGAGTGCAGATTCATCGGACGCCACTCCTCAACCACGCATTCGCCGGCATCCAGCGCATCACGATAGAGGTTAACCAGTTCGGTCGCATCTTCCAGGGTCGACACTTTGTCGTGCTCAAGTTTGTCGGCGTAGATTTTGCGCGGGGTCGGATGTTTTTTGATTTTCTGATACATCAGCGGCTGGGTTGCGCTCGGCTCGTCGGCTTCGTTATGGCCGTGACGGCGGTAGCACACCAGGTCGATAAAGACATCGCGTTTGAAGGTATTACGGAAATCCAGCGCCAGGCGGGTGACGAAAGCAACGGCTTCCGGATCGTCCGCATTGACGTGGAAGATAGGCGCCTGAACCATTTTACCGATATCGGTGCAGTATGGCGTAGAGCGCGCATCCAGCGGGTTCGAGGTAGTGAAGCCCACCTGGTTGTTAATAACGATACGTACGGTACCGCCCACTTCGTAGCCGCGCGCCTTGGACATGTTCAGGGTTTCCTGAACCACGCCCTGACCGGTCACTGCGGCGTCGCCGTGGATAGTAATCGGCAGCACTTTATTGCTGCTCGGCTCGTCGAGGCGATCGAGACGCGCGCGAACCGATCCGATAACCACCGGGCTGACGATTTCGAGGTGCGACGGGTTAAACGCCAGCGCCAGATGCACCAGGCCGCCTTCGGTTTCCATGTCGGAAGAGAAGCCCATATGGTACTTCACGTCGCCGGTGCCAAGGTGTTCTTTGTGCTTGCCCGCAAACTCGTCGAACAGGTCCTGCGGTTTTTTACCCAGAACGTTCACCAGCACGTTCAGACGACCGCGGTGCGCCATGCCGAGCACCACTTCACGGGTGCCGCTTTTACCTGCGTGCCGGATCATCTCTTTGAGCATCGGGATCAGCGCATCGCCGCCTTCCAGCGAGAAGCGTTTAGCGCCCGGGAATTTCGCGCCGAGGTAACGTTCCAGGCCTTCGGCTGCCGTCAGCTCGGTCAGGAAACGTTTTTTCTCGTCAGCGGTAAAGCTGGCTTTGCCTGCTACCGACTCAATACGCTGCTGAATCCAGCGTTTTTCTTCGGTAGAGGTGATGTGCATGTATTCCGCGCCGATAGCGCCGCAGTAGGTTTGTTTGAGCGCGGCAATCAGCTCGCCCAGTTTCATCGTATCTTTGCCGATGGCGAATGAACCTACGTTATAGCTTTCCTGGAAATCGGCCTCGGTCAGATCGTGGTATGCAGGATCGAGATCCGCCACTCTCTCTTGCTTCCACAGTCCCAGCGGATCGAGATTCGCATGCTGGTGACCACGGAAGCGATATGCGTTGATGAGCTGCAGGACTTTAACCTGCTTCACATTGGTATCAGGGTCGGAAATCGAAGAAGTGTAACGTGAGGCATCCTTCGCCAGTCGACGGAAATAATCACGCGTTTTCGAGTGAAATTGATCCGGTTTGACTCCGGTGCCAGGTAACTGCTGGAACATAGAACGCCAGTTGGCGTCAACAGAGTCAGGATCGGTTAAGAAGTCTTCATAGAGCTGTTCTATCCAGCTCTGGTTCGAACCAGAGAGGTAAGAAGAGTCCAGCCAGGCTTTCATTGCGCCGTTCTGCATCGTGATCCCTTAAGCATTTATATGCTTATTTCGCCGTAGAAACTACCACGCACAGCAATTGTACGTGCCGGGGTTCACTCTTTACGGACGAGTTGTGGCTTCTGCGTCCGCGAAGGAACCTTTAAAAACTGCCTAATAATCTTCTTTGTTCAGGCTGCGACTGTGTTGCGACCCTCACTCACTCCGGTCACATAGTTCACTATGCTCCCGGAGATTCGTTCTGCTCGCGCCTTGTCTCGCACTGAACATCTCGATTATTACTATTCATGTGGCAGTTTTTAGAGGTTTCCTGCTATATCCCCCGGCGGCGCGAACGCTTGCCGGGGCTACTGCTTCGGGTAGCCCGGATAAGCGATAGCGCCATCCGGGACAGACCGGGTTGCTTACGCACTGCGCTGCAGCAGCATTGACTTAATATGGCCGATGGCGCGCGTCGGGTTAAGCCCTTTCGGACAGACACTGACGCAGTTCATGATGCTGTGACAGCGGAATACGCTGAAAGCATCGCTTAGCCCTTCGAGACGGCTGTCGGTTTCGGTATCGCGACTGTCAATCAGGAAACGATACGCAGCCAGCAGACCGGCCGGGCCGATAAACTTGTCCGGGTTCCACCAGAACGACGGGCAAGAGGTTGAACAACATGCGCAAAGAATACACTCGTACAGACCATCAAGCTTCTCACGCTGCTCCGGAGACTGCAGGTGCTCACGAGCCGGAGGATTTTGCCCATTATTCAACAAGTAAGGCTTAATCTTCTCATATTGTGCATAGAATTGCCCCATGTCTACCACCAAATCACGGATAACCGGCAAACCAGGCAGCGGACGGATGACAATTTTCTTACCCGGCTGATTCAGCGCGGAGATCGGCGTGATGCACGCCAGACCGTTTTTGCCGTTCATGTTCAGACCGTCGGAGCCACACACCCCTTCACGGCAGGAACGACGAAATGAGAGTGACGGGTCTTTTTCTTTCAGCTGCATCAGGGCATCCAGCAGCATCATGTCACGACCTTCTTCCGCTTCGAGGGTGTAATCCTGCATGCGCGGAGCATCGTCAACGTCCGGGTTATAACGATAAATTGAAAACTCGAGTTTCATTTTCCTGTCTCCGCATTAATAAGTACGAATCTTCGGCGGGAATGCCGGACGCAGTTTCGGTTCCATATTGACGCTACGACGCGTCATGGATTCCGACTCTGGCAGATACAGGGAATGGCACAGCCAGTTTTCGTCATCACGATCCGGGAAGTCGAAGCGACTATGCGCGCCGCGGCTTTCGGTACGGAAGTTTGCCGACACCGCAGTGGCATAGGCCGTTTCCATCAGGTTATCCAGCTCCAGACACTCAACGCGCTGGGTGTTGAATTCACTGGAGGTGTCATCCAGGCGCGCATTTTTCAGGCGCTCGCGGATAGCTTTCAGCTGCTCAAGCCCTTTGGCCATCGCATCGCCTTCGCGGAAGACCGAGAAGTTATGCTGCATGCACTCTTGCAGCGCTTTACGGATTTCTACCGGATCTTCGCCGTTACGGTTGCCGTTCCAGCGGTTCAGACGCTCAAGGGAGGCATCGATTTCAGCTTCGGTCGCGTCAAGCAGATCGCCCTGCTCGGCAATCGACTCCTGCAGATGCAGACCGACCGCACGACCAAACACCACCAGGTCAAGCAGAGAGTTACCGCCCAGACGGTTCGCGCCGTGGACCGATACGCAGGCAATTTCGCCGACGGCAAACAGGCCAGGAATCACCACGTCTTCGCCCTGCTCGTTCACGGTCAGCGCCTGGCCGGTCACTTTGGTCGGAATACCGCCCATCATGTAGTGGCAGGTCGGGATAACCGGAATCGGCTCTTTCACCGGGTCGACGTGGGCGAAGGTACGAGAAAGCTCCAGAATGCCCGGCAGACGGGATTCCAGAACCTCTTTGCCCAGATGGTCCAGTTTCAGTTTCGCGTGCGGGCCCCACGGGCCGTCACAGCCGCGACCTTCGCGGATTTCGATCATGATGGAACGCGCCACCACATCACGACCCGCCAGGTCTTTCGCATTCGGGGCGTAACGCTCCATAAAGCGCTCGCCATGTTTGTTCAGCAGATAACCGCCTTCACCGCGGCAGCCTTCCGTCACCAGAACCCCGGCCCCGGCGATACCGGTCGGGTGGAACTGCCACATTTCCATATCCTGCACCGGCACGCCGGCGCGAATCGCCATCCCGACACCGTCACCGGTGTTGATGTGGGCGTTAGTGGTGGACTGGTAGATACGGCCCGCACCGCCGGTTGCCAGCACGGTCGCCCGCGCTTTGAAGTAAACCACTTCCCCGGTTTCAATGCACAGCGCGGTACACCCCACCACCGCGCCATCGGCGTTTTTCACCAGATCCAGCGCATACCACTCGGAGAAAATGGTGGTGTGGTTTTTCAGGTTCTGCTGATAAAGGGTATGCAGCAGCGCGTGACCGGTACGGTCAGCCGCAGCCGCGGTACGTGCCGCCTGTTCGCCGCCGAAGTTTTTCGACTGGCCACCAAACGGACGTTGATAAATGGTGCCATTCTCCAGACGGGAGAACGGCAGCCCCATATGGTCAAGCTCCAGAATCGCTTCCGGGCCGGTCTTACACATATATTCGATGGCATCCTGGTCGCCGATATAATCGGAACCTTTCACCGTGTCATACATATGCCATTCCCAGTTATCTTCATGGGTATTACCGAGCGCCACGGTGATGCCACCCTGCGCGGAAACGGTATGGGAACGGGTAGGGAACACTTTAGAGAGCAGCGCACAGGTCTGGCCGCTCTGGGAAATTTGCAGCGCCGCGCGCATACCTGCGCCACCGGCACCAATCACAACTGCATCAAATTCTCTGACAGGCAATTTCATCACACACCCCACACCACAACAAATCCATAAAGAACGTAAGCCACCAGCGCAACAACGATAACCAGTTGCAGAATTAAGCGTACAGCCAGCGGTTTAACGTAGTCCGTCAACACCTGCCACATCCCGATCCAGGCATGAATCAGAATGGAGACGAGGGCTAACAGGGTGAAGACTTTAGTGAATGCGGAGGAGAAAAAACCCGTCCAGACTTCCCAGGAAATTTCACCGGTGGTGGCGAAAAAGCCGACCATATAGATGATGTAAAGGGTCAGAACGATGGCGGTAGCACGAACCAGAATGAAGTCATGTACGCCGTTGCGTCCCAGTGCTGAGGCGTTGCTTACCATACGAGGACTCCTGCGAGAAGTGAAAGCACGACAGTAATAACAAAAGAAATCTTAGCGGAGCGTGTCCCTACTTCGAGGGTTTCTTCCAGGTAGCCAAAATCCATCAACAGGTGGCGGATACCGACAACGGCGTGGTATGCCAGCGCGGTCAGGATGCCCCACATGATAAACTTCACAAAGAAGCTATCCATGATGGAAGACGCAACGAGGAAACCTTCTGGAGAGGAAAGGCTGGTGCCCAGCAACCAAAGCAGAATCCCGACCGCCACGAAGGTGATCACACCGGAAACGCGATGGAGAATGGACGCTATCGCCGTGATTGGGAACCGGATCGTTTGCAGATCCAGATTGACAGGTCTTTGTTTTTTCACATTTCTTACCATGAATAACGCCCACATGCTGTTCTTATTGTTTCCTTCCTCCGGTCTGCTTGCGGGTCAGACAGCGTCCTTTCTATAACCAGTGGTCATGATAAAACCCCTTTTCAAGAGCTAAAACGTGACCAGACAACGCTGGGTGGCTCGGGATTGCAGGGTGTTCCGGAGACCTGGCGGCAGTATAGGCCGTTCACAAAATCATTACAATTAACCTACATATAGTTTGTCGGGTTTTGTCCCGAACAGTGATCGAGGTCACGATAACAACATTATTTTAAATTTTAATCACCTGATTTGACAAATATTAAACATTCTTGTTACAACCATTACCAGATAAATGCAATAATGCGCAAAAGTTATGGGGTCACTCTTTCACCTGAGAATAAGTTATGCAACAGTGTGATGGTATTGACCGATGTAATCAGGACAGTTATTAGTGGTATACAGATTTTTAAATTCGGACTGCTAAAACGCTGATTTGCTGCTGTTTCGTCGTAGGCTGAAGACGTACCATCAAGCGCCTTTGCTCTGTACCCTGCCATTTCCGCTGACGCAGAGCTGTGTGCAACATAACAAACTGGTAACGTAATCAGACACGGGCCGAAGGCAAATCCACACCCGGCAGTCTTACGCAATAAAGGCGCTAAGGAGACCATAAATGTCTGATGCTAAAGCAAAAATCACCCTAGGCGGTGATACTGCTATTGAACTGGATGTGCTAAAGGGCACGCTCGGTCAGGATGTTATTGATATTCGTAGTCTTGGATCAAAAGGCGTATTCACCTTTGACCCTGGTTTCACTTCCACCGCATCGTGTGAATCTAAAATCACGTTTATCGATGGTGATGAAGGTATCCTGCTCCACCGCGGTTTCCCGATCGATCAGTTAGCGACCGAGTCCAACTACCTTGAAGTGTGTTACATCCTGCTGAACGGTGAAAAACCGAACCAGGAACAGTACAACGAATTCAAGACCATCGTTACCCGCCACACCATGATCCACGAGCAGATTACCCGTCTGTTCCACGCGTTTCGCCGCGACTCCCACCCGATGGCGGTGATGTGCGGTATCACCGGCGCGCTGGCCGCGTTCTATCACGACTCTCTGGATGTCAACAATCCGCGCCACCGTGAAATCGCCGCCTACCGCCTGCTGTCCAAAATGCCGACAATGGCAGCCATGTGTTACAAATATTCAATCGGCCAGCCTTTCGTTTATCCGCGCAACGACCTCTCTTACGCGGGCAACTTCCTGAATATGATGTTCTCCACACCGTGTGAAACCTACGAGGTTAACCCGGTACTGGAACGCGCTATGGACCGTATCCTGATCCTGCACGCCGACCACGAACAGAACGCATCCACCTCCACCGTCCGTACCGCAGGTTCTTCTGGCGCGAACCCGTTCGCCTGTATCGCTGCGGGCATCGCCTCCCTGTGGGGACCGGCGCACGGTGGCGCGAACGAAGCTGCGCTGAAGATGCTGGAAGAGATCAGTTCCGTTGAGCACATTCCGGAATTTGTCCGTCGCGCGAAAGACAAAAACGACTCTTTCCGTCTGATGGGCTTTGGCCACCGCGTGTACAAAAACTACGACCCGCGCGCCACCGTGATGCGTGAAACCTGCCATGAAGTGCTGAAAGAACTGGGCACCAAAGACGATCTGCTGGAAGTGGCCATGGAACTTGAGCACATCGCGCTCAACGACCCGTACTTTATCGAGAAGAAACTCTACCCGAACGTCGATTTCTACTCCGGTATCATTCTGAAAGCGATGGGCATTCCGTCCTCCATGTTTACCGTTATCTTCGCGATGGCGCGTACCGTTGGCTGGATTGCTCACTGGAACGAAATGCACAGCGACGGCATGAAAATCGCGCGTCCGCGTCAGCTGTATACCGGCTACGAAAAACGCGACTTCAAATCCGACGTGGTCAAAGGCTAAGTGCGATTCTGAAGAGCAAAAACGCGCCTGCGGGCGCGTTTTTTATTGTTAACAAAGTGCGTTCTGGCGGCATTGCCCGGCGGCGCTTCGCTTGCGCGGGCCGACAAAAGCAGGTCGATAGCGCAGGCCGCTTGCGTGGGCCTACCCCAACCGGTAGATACCGTGGGCCGGGTCAGGCGCATGCCATACCGGCACGCTATCTAAAAGAGCGAGCAACGTATCGCTAACGCTGGCATCCCGGACACCAGTAAAACGGCCGCGACGCGAGCATCGTTTTCTCGATAATCCCGCCGCAGCGCTCGCAAATTTCGCCATCGCGATGGAAAACCTTAAAGTGGAACAGCGCGCCGTGATGTTTATTCTCATCCACCCTACCGCGGGTATGATACGACAGGCGCGGAATATCCAGCAGCGCATGGGCCAGGGCGTCGAGCTGCTTATCATCGAGCGCCGATGCGTTATGCCGCCGGCTCAACCCCACCTGCCAGAGAATCTCCACGCGTAAATAGTTTCCCAGCCCGGCCAGAAACGCCTGATCCAACAGCAAAGCGGAAAACTGCCGCCGACGGAATCTGGCCGACAGCAGGCGGGCTTTGACCGATTCCGCGGTCAGCGTCATATCCAGCACATCCGGCCCCACCCGCAATAAAAACGGATGGCTGGCCAGCTGCTCCGGCGTCAGAATAGCGATATCCGACGCGCTATAGAGCAAAATCGCCTTCTCCGCCGTCTGCAGTCTGACCCGCAGCACCCTATTGCTGATCGGCTGTTCGCCCGCCGCTACCACGCGCCAGACGCCGTACAGCTGATTATGACTGTAGAGCGTCAGGCCGCCGGAGAAATGCGTCAGCAACGCTTTGCCGCGGGTTTCTATATGGGTTATCCGCTGGCCTACCAGCTGAGCTTGATACACCTGTAGCGGCGGAAAAGCGAACCAGACATCGGTAAGAGGTTCGCCTTTGACCGCCGCCTCCAGGCTATCCGCCGCGCGGCGGATCTCCGGACCTTCCGGCATAGTAGCGTCCTTATGTTAGTGCGTGGCCCCGCCGACGATTTTCACATCGCCTTCCTGGCGCAAGGAGACGGCAATCGCCGTCTCCAGCGCCGCACGGACCGTTGGTAGCGCCATACTCGCCTCACCCGGATGGGCGGCCGCCTGCTCCGGGAGGTACGGAATATGGATAAAACCGCCTTTCGCTCCGCTTCTCCCGTTTAATGCCTGCAGCAGACCATACATCACATGGTTGCAGACGAATGTCCCCGCCGTTTGCGACACCGATGCCGGTATGCCCTGTCCGCGCAGCGCCGCGACAATCGCTTTCACCGGCAGGCTGCTGAACCAGGCCGCCGGACCGCCGGCCACCACCGGCACATCAACCGGCTGCTGGCCTTTATTATCGGCAATACGCGCATCATCGACGTTTATCGCGACACGTTCGACGGTAATATCGACACGCCCCCCCGCCTGCCCGACCGCTATCGTTAACACCGGCTGATACTCATCCAGCGCCGCATACAGCGCCGTCAGGGCCTCGCCAAATACACAGGGCAGCTGTCGTGCGACCACGCGCTCACCGGCCACCATCGCGCCATCAAGCTGCTTCACCACTTCCCACGAAGGGTTCACCGCCTCGCCGCCAAAGGGTTCAAATCCGGTGATTAATACGCCCGCCATCTTTCCTCCTTACAGGAACATCAGGAAATAGAGTAGAAATACGTTGACGATCAGCAGCAGTACGCCGGTCGGAATCTGAGCCTTAATCACCGCATTTTTATCCGGCAGTTCCAGCAGCGCCGCCGGCACGATGTTGAAGTTTGCCGCCATCGGCGTCATCAGGGTGCCGCAGTAACCGGAGAACATACCGATCGCTGCCATCACCGCCGGATTACCGCCGTGCTGAAGCACCAGAATCGGAATACCAATCCCCGCCGTGACAATCGGGAAGGCGGCAAACGCATTGCCCATGACCATCGTCAGCAGCGCCATGCCGATGGTGTAGACCGCCACAGCGACAAAGCGGCTGTCCACCGCCAGATAATTCTCGGTGAGCCAGGCAATACTGCTACCCACTCCGGCAGTGGTAAACAGCAGCCCCAGCACCGCCAGGATCTGCGGCAAAATAAACGCCCAGCCTACCGAATCCAGCAGACGACGCGCCTCCTGCAGCGGCTGTGCGACCTTTTCCCGGGTCATGCGAATCGCCATCATCAGGCCAATCAGCGTCCCGGCGGTCATCGAAAACAGCGTAATCAGCGTGGCATGATTACCCGGGCCAAACACCCGAACTTGCCACGATGGCAGGTTATTAAACAGCAGCACCCCGATCACCGTGACAACCGGAATAGCCAGCGCCGGATAAAACAGCCGGTTACCCAGGCGGGTCGCGCTGGCGGTTCGCTCTTCCTCGGTGCGTTGGTGATAGCTACCCAGCCTGACACCGCCAAAACCGGCGATCAGCGCCAGCGCCACGACGGCAACGCCGACGGCAATATTGACCGAGCGCTTGTTGTCTACCAGCTGATAAGTCCAGTCGCCAAGCAGGAACAGCAGACCGTACAGCCCCCAGAACAGGCCGGTGGTCAGGCGACGAGGGTTACTTTTGTCGCGCCATGACATGACCGCGACCACCAGCAGAACGACACCCGCCAGCCAGTAGAGCCAGGTTTGTTGAAAATTCATGCGACACCGCCTTTCGCCTGTGCGGCGGCGTTCACTTTATCCAACTCGCGCTGCAGGTGACGATCGAGTCGCCACAGACGCGCGGAATGGATCGCGAAGGCGCAAATCGCCGTCGGGATCCCCCACAGGGCAATATGCAGCGGTTCGGTCTGGATCCCACCGGACTCCAGCATAAAGTTGTGCATAAAGATGATGGCACCGAAGGCGACGAAAATGTCTTCGCCAAAGAACAGGCCGACGTTGTCCGTCGCCGCCGACATCGCGCGTAAGCGATAGCGAATGCTGCCGGGAAGCGGACCTAACGTTTTTTCCGCCGCCCCTTCCGCCATCGGCGCCAGCAGCGGACGCACCATTTGCGGATGCCCCCCCAGGCTGGTTAACCCCAGCGCAGCCGTCGCTTCGCGCACGAACAGGTAGACGATCAGCAGACGTCCGGCGGTGGCGCTGTGGATCTTCGCGATCCACGCCTGGGCGCGCTCTTTCAGGCCATGCCGTTCAAGTAGCCCAATGACCGCCAGCGGCAGCAAGAGAATAAATGGCAGGTTGCGGGTGTTAAGAAACCCCTCCCCCAGCTTTTCCAGAATGGTGGCGATGGGCATTTGCGCCGCCACGCCGGTAACAATTCCAGAGATAATGACCACTAAAACCGGATTAAAACGCAAAACAAATCCGACCACAATCACGGCAATGCCGATCAGCGGCCAGAGAGATATCGCTTCTCCCATGATAACGTCCTGTTCGTTGTGAGTGTTGTTGTGAGTGTTGTAATGCCTTAATAATTATTGTTTTATTCTTCTGTTTCCGCGCTGACCTGAATATTGCGTCCGGCAAAAGCCGCACGCAAACGGCGCGCAAAATCCAGCGCATGCTCGCCGTCGCCGTGAAGACACACGGTGTCGGCGATAACGTGCGCCCATTCACCGGTGATACTGCGTACCCGATTGTGTTGCACCATTTCCAGCGTCTGCGCCAACGCCTGCTCTTCGCTGTCGATAAGCGATCCGGGCTGTGAACGCGGCACCAGACTACCGTCAGCCAGATACCCGCGATCGGCGAACACCTCCTGCCGCGTAGCCAGCTTGTAATGTTGTCCGGCGCGAATTAATTCACTGCCGGCCAGCCCGACCAGGATCAGCGCAGGATCGAAATCCCGCACCGCCCGGGCAATCGCATCGGCCAGCGGCGCCTCTTTTGCCGCCTGGTTGTAAAGCATACCGTGCGGCTTCACGTGCCTGAGTTCACCGCCTTCCGCGCGCACGATCGCCGCCAGCGCGCCAATCTGATACAGCATCTGGGCATAGACCGTCTCCGGCGGCAGCTGCATTGCGGTGCGGCCAAAATTTTCCCGATCGGGAAAGCTGGGATGCGCCCCGACGGCCACGCCGTTTTTCAACGCCTCGCGCACGCATTTATGCATCAGTAACGCATCGCCGGCGTGAAAACCGCAGGCGATATTGGCGGAGGAGACCAGCTGTAACAACGCGCTATCGCTCGCGCAGCCTTCCCCCAGATCGGCATTTAAATCAATGATCATCGCTCAGTCTCCATGCCAGTTGTTCCAGATAACGCTGCTGATCCGCACGCGCTTTCAACGCCTCTTCCAGCGTGCACGGAACAAAGTGAATCGGCTGGCCTAGCGGAATTTGCGCCAGCTGGTACATATCAGCGTCGATAATACAGGCAATACGCGGGTAGCCGCCGGTGGTCTGCGCGTCGTTCATCAGAACAATCGGCTGGCCGTTATGCGGGACCTGCACCACGCCCGGCAGCAGGCCGTGCGAGAACATTTCGCGATCGGTGGTGCGGGTAAGCGGTTGGCCCTGCAGGCGATATCCCATCCGGTTACTCTGGGCACTAAGCTGCCAGGGGGAACGCCAGAACGCCCCCTGCGAAGCCCGATCAAATTCATGGTACTCCGGCCCCGGTAACGCGCGGATGCGGTTCCCGACCGGCAGTGACTTAACGCCACGCGACGCGCTGAATCGTCGGGACGCTTTTCCCAGTTTCAGCCGATCGCCATCCTGCAGCCGCCGCCCTTCAAGGCCGCCAATGCCGACTTTCAGATCGGTACAGCGCGAGCCAAGCACCTGCGGAACATCAATGCCTCCGGCCACCGCCAGATAGCTGCGGATCCCGTACTGCGGGTTTTTAAGCACCAGATGCTGCCCGGCCTTCGCCGCCATTCGCCAGCCAACCCATACCGGCTTGTCGTCCAGCATGGCTTCACAGGCGGCACCGGTCAGCGCAAACCAGCAATCGCGTTCAAACAGAATATCCACCTGGCCGAGCGTAATCTCCAGCGCGGCGGCATTCGCCGCGTTGCCGACCAGCAGGTTGGCAATCACCAGCGAAGGTTTATCCAGCGCGCCGCAGAGACTGATCCCCGACTGCCGCTGTCCTTCACGCCCGCCATCCTGTACCGAGGAGTACATTCCGGCGCGGATCATCTTCAGCATATCCCCTCCTTTTGCGGCACAAAGCGAACGCGATCGCCGGCACGCAGCAGCACGGGCTCCTGACGCATGGGATCAAAAAGCGCCAGCGGGGTGCGGCCCAGCAGCTGCCATCCGCCCGGCGTCGCCAGCGGATACACGCCGGTTTGCGCGCCGCCGATGCCGACAGAGCCGGCGGGGACCCGCAGACGCGGTTCCGCATGTCGCGGCATCGCTAAACGTTCCGGCAGTCCGCCGAGATAGGGAAATCCTGGCTGGAAACCAAGAAACCACACCACGTACTCGACGGAGGCGTGCAGTTCAACGACCTGCTTTGCCGTCAGCCCGCTGTGGAGCGCCACGTTTGCCAGATCGGGGCCGTCTTCACCGCCGTAGATAACCGGAATGGTCATCAGCCGCGACTGCGGCTCAAGCGCCTCACTCTCCTCCCACCAGCGCTGCAACTGCTCAATCGCATCCCATGCCATCGTCTGCGGATGGCGCAGGACCACGGTAATATTGTTCATCCCCGGTATCGCATCCAGGGCCTCTTCATGATCCGCCAGTCTTTGGGCCAGCCGCCAGATACGCTTTTGACTCTCCAGCGTCAGCGGGGGATCGAGCTCCAGAACCACGGCGGTTTCGCCTAACATGTAACAACGCGCTCGCTGCACTTTTTCTCTCTCATCAGGCCGGGTTAGGAATATCAATAAAGGTCACATCCAGATCGGTATTTTCCGTCAGCCATTCGCTCAACGCGCGAATACCGCCGCGTTCAGTGGCATGGTGCCCGGCGGCATAAAAATGCAGGGACTGCTCGCGCGCGGAGTGGATGGTTTGCTCCGAGACCTCGCCGGTAATAAACGCATCGACGCCGAAGCGAGCGGCGCTGTCAATAAAGCTCTGACCACCGCCGGTACACCAGGCGACACGGGCCACTTTTTCTGGCCCGGTATCCCCGCACCATAGCGGTTTGCGTCCCAGGCGCGCCTCAATCCACGAGGCCAGCTCGAGCCCGGAAACCGGCATCGACAACTCTCCCCACGGGAGCAGCGGCTCAATTTCACCCTTGATAGTCATTCCGAGCAGTTGCGCCAGCTGGGCGTTATTCCCCAGCTCCGGGTGGGCATCCAGCGGCAGATGCCAGCCATAGAGATTGATATCATTCGCCAGCAGCGTCTTCAGACGCTGGCGTTTAATGCCGCGAATCACCGGCGATTCGCCTTTCCAGAAATAACCATGATGAACAATCACCGCATCTGCCTGCAGGCGCACGGCTTCATCCAACAGCGCCTGACTGGCGGTGACGCCGGTGATAATTTTTTGCACCGTTTCACGCCCTTCCACCTGCAGGCCATTTGGCGCGTAGTCGCTGAATGTCGCGCTATTGAGCTTTTCGTTAATCAGTTGTTCCAGTTCACTATTTTTCATTGCCGCTCCATCAGGTCATCATTTTGTGCACAGGCATAACATAGCGGTATTCGCGTAGATCGTCGATAGCCTCTCGGCGAGAGCCTATCATTTGACTTTTAGCTTAATCCCGCAATTTGTCTACCCACCCCATAATGCATTCGTGTATATTTATGCACTATTAAAGCATATTAAATAACCAGAAAGCCTTTAAGACCATGAATATCACTACCAAACCGCTATTCATGCAGAAAGATCGACTTTCGTATTACGGCAGGAACCAGGCGTTACATGAACAGACAATCCTCGCAGCCGCGCGCAATCTATTACGTCGTGGCGCTGCAAATTTGGGAATACTTTAGTTTTTACGGGATGCGGGCGCTGCTGATTTTGTATCTCACCAATCAGCTTAAGTACGACGATAGCCACGCCTACGCCCTCTTCAGCGCCTACTGCTCGCTGGTGTACGTCACGCCGATTCTCGGCGGTTTTCTGGCCGATAAACTCCTCGGCAACCGAATGGCGGTGATGCTCGGCGCGTTGTTGATGGCCATTGGCCACCTGGTGTTGGGCGCCAGCGAAATTGCGCCGACCTTCCTCTATCTGTCGCTCGCCATCATCGTCTGCGGCTACGGATTGTTTAAATCCAACGTCAGCTGCCTGTTGGGCGAGCTGTACGAGCCCACCGATCCACGCCGCGACGGCGGCTTCTCGCTGATGTATGCGGCGGGAAATATCGGTTCGATCGTCGCTCCCATCGCCTGCGGATATGTGCAGGAAGAGTACAGCTGGGCCATGGGCTTCGCCCTCGCCGCCGTCGGGATGATTGCCGGGCTGGTGATTTTCCTCTGCGGCAGTCGCCATTTCCGCCACACCTCGGGCGTCAACCGCGAGGCGCTCTGCGCGCGCCGCTTTATGCTGCCCACCTGGGGCTGGCTGCTGGTTCTGCTGATCGCGGCCCCGCTGCTGATCGGCGTACTGTTCTGGCAAGAGTGGTCGGTCTATGCGTTGATCGTGGCGACGATTGTCGGCCTGGTGGTACTGGCCAGAATTTATCGGCGGGCAGAGACGGCCAGACAGCGTCGAGACCTGCGGCTCATTATCGTCCTGACCGGGTTCAGCCTGCTGTTCTGGGCTTTCGCGCAACAGGGCGGCAGCTCCATCAGCCTGTATATCGACCGCTTCGTGAACCGGCATATCCTGCGTTATGAGGTCCCGACCGCGATGTTCCAGTCGGTGAACGCCTTTGCGGTCATGTTCTGCGGAATGGTGCTGGCCTGGCTGGTGAAAGAGAATATCAACGGCAACCGTACCGTGCGGATCTGGGGGAAATTTGCGCTGGGTCTGGGGCTGATGAGCGCCGGCTTCTGCATTCTGACCCTGAGCGCGCGCTGGTCAGCCGCTTACGGACAATCGTCGATGCCGCTGATGGTGCTGGGCCTCGCGGTGATGGGCTTTGCCGAGCTGTTTATCGATCCGGTGGCGATGGCGCAAATCACCCGCATCGCAATCCCCGGCGTGACCGGCGTGCTGACCGGCATCTATATGCTGCTCTCCGGCGCCATCGCCAACTATCTGGCCGGCGTGATTGCCGACCAGACGGCGCAGGGCGCGTTCGATGAAGCCGGTGCGACCAGCTACGCCATTGATGCCTATATTAACGTGTTCAGCCAAATCACCTGGGGGTCTTTAGCCTGCGTCGGCCTGGTGCTGATCATCTGGCTGTATCACGCCCTGCGGGTCAGGAGCCGCGCCCTGGCCGTGGAGTAAGGCTTTTACTGGCAGCCTCCCAGGCCGCCAGCGTCTCCAGCCGCGCCTGCTTATGATCGACCAGCGGGCGCGGATAGTTCAGGGTCACCCCCTGCTTATCGGCCCATCGCCACGGCTGATGCAGCGCGTTATCAGGAACGTCCGCCAGCTCAGGCAGCCATTGCCGAATAAACCCCCCCGCTTTATCAAACTTCTCGCCCTGGGTGGTTGGATTAAATATACGAAAATAAGGGGCGGCGTCGGTGCCTGTCGAGGCGGCCCACTGCCACCCGCCGTTATTCGCCGCCAGATCGCCATCAATCAGCTGGTTGATAAAATAGCGTTCGCCCGCGCGCCAGTCGATGCGCAGATCCTTGACCAGAAAACTGGCGGCAATCATCCGCAGCCGGTTATGCATCCAGCCCGTGGCATTGAGCTGGCGCATCGCGGCATCGACAATCGGAAAACCCGTCTTCCCGGCTTGCCACGCCTCTAATCCTTGCTCATCATCCCGCCATGCCACGTTATCGGTCCAGGCAATAAACGGACGCCCCTTGCATAACTGCGGGTAGAACACCATCAAATGCCGGTAAAATTCCCGCCAGATAAGTTCGTTCAACCAGATGGAACCTGCTTCGCCGTCGAGCGCTGCGGGCTGCTCAGCCAGCAGTCGATGCAGGCACTGACGTGGGGAAAGTACGCCCACGGCCAGACATGGCGACAGTCGGCTGGTGCCTTCCGTGGCGGGAAAATCACGCTGCAGATCATAACCGGCGGCTTTTTGCTGGCAGAAATGACGCAGCCGGGCGATAGCCGTTTTCTCATCGTCGGCAAAAAGGTGTGGGTCGAAAGCCTCCTGCGGATAGCGAATCTCCGGCAGCGGCGCTGGCGCCAGGGGGCCGTGGCTGCGTACCGTCGGTGCGGCGACGCACTCCGGCAGCGCCTCGCGCAATCGACGGAGAAAAGCGTTTTTAAAGGGCGTAAACACTTTATACATTTCGTGATTACCGGTCAGCACGCTGCCGGGAGACAGTAACAGCGCATCGTCAAACCCGTGACACACCACGCCGCTCAGCCGTTTTTCCACCGCCGCATCGCGCTGACGCTCGTTAATTTCGTACTGGTAGTTATAAAACAGGTGGCTGACCTGCTGCTGCGCGCAATAGTCCGTCAGTAGCTGGACGCTGGCCGAAAAATCCTCCGCCTCCGCCACCTGCAGCGCTATCCCCCGCTCGGCAAGAGCTGACTGCAGGCTACGCAGATGGCGGACGATAAAAGCCGCCTGCCGCGGCGCCATACCGTGCTGACGCCACTGGCCCGGCGTGGCGATAAACAGCGCCAGCACGCGGGCATGCGGATCGCGACAGGCGGCGGCAAGCGCCAGGTTGTCATGGATACGTAGGTCAGCGCGAAACCAAACCAGATGAGTGGCCATAAAACTCCTGCAATCAGTAACATTCATGGATTCGATACCCCTGGAGCGCGGAAGAAACTCGTAGCCCGCGGGATAAGTATCAGGAAATTCAGATATAGAGTGTTGCAGGAGGCGCGCAGGCGCAAGCAGAGCTCGTCTGAGCGGGCAAAAAAAAACCGCCGGAGAACCGGCGGTTATGCAGTCGGGCGATGGCTGTCAGTAAAAATCGGCGGCGGCTTTTTCAGCCTGCGCCATCCACACCGGCTGTTCGCTGGTTTTTGCCCATACCCGATGCAGCCAGCTGTAATAGCGGGCCCGGTCTTTCCACAACAGCATCACCGGAAGTGCTGCCACGCCAGCCACGACGGCGAAAGCACGACGTAAAAAGATAACGTGAGTCGGATAAGTTTTATACAACGCCATAATTTCTCTCCCTTAGTCAGGCCGGCAAGCGACGCCGGTAAAGTGTCAATGTCTTTCTGGCTAAAATAATACCGCTTTGGCTGTAATTTTACTACTCATCCGACCACTAAAAACGGCCCGTTTTGCCTTTATTTACATTCACCCGGTAATTGAGTTACAAAAAAGTTAAATTAATACTAACCATTGGTTAATTTGTGGTTTTAGTGATTTTTATACTTTTTTTACACCCCCCGTTCTGATTTTTGCAAAATCTTTGCACGCGAATTTCTATCCTCCAGGTAAATCGTAAAGACACCCGGAGGTGGATTGTGAGTGCAGGCGTAATTGCTGGCGTGGCGCTGGTATTCCTGTTGCTGGCCTATTTGGTCTATGCCCTGATAAACGCGGAGGCATTCTGATGGCCGCACAAGGATTTTTACTTATCGCCAGTTTTCTGCTGCTGCTGATGGTGCTGGCTCGCCTGACGGGGACGTTGCTGGCCAGAATGATCGCCGATACCCCGCTACCGGGGCTTGCCGGCATTGAGCGCGGCATCTGGCGGATCTCGGGGATCGGTTCACAGGAGATGAACTGGCGCCAGTATCTGCTCGCCATTCTGCTGTTTAATGGCGTGGGGCTGGTGGTGCTGCTCGCGCTGCTGATGTCTCAGGGTGCGCTGCCGCTCAACCCTCAGCATCTTCCCGGCCTGTCATGGGATCTGGCGCTGAATACGGCGGTGAGTTTCGTCAGCAACACCAACTGGCAGGCCTATGCCGGAGAAAGTACCCTCAGCTACCTCAGTCAGATGGCCGGTCTGACGGTGCAAAACTTCCTCTCGGCGGCCACCGGTATCGCGGTGATATTTGCCTTCACCCGCGCCTGGTCTCGCCAGCAGGTCAGCACTCTGGGTAACGCCTGGGTCGACCTCACCCGCATTACCCTATGGCTGCTGCTGCCGGTGTCACTGCTGATCGCGCTGTTCTTTATTCAGCAAGGTGTGCCGCAAAATTTCCTGCCGTATCAGGCCTTCACCTCGCTGGAAGGGGTGCATCAGTCGCTGCCAATGGGGCCGGTCGCCTCGCAGGAAGCCGTCAAAATGCTCGGTACCAACGGCGGTGGGTTCTTTAACGCCAACTCCGCGCACCCGTTTGAAAACCCGACGGCGCTGAGCAACATGGTGCAAATGCTGGCGATGTTTTTGATCCCGGCCGCACTGTGCTTTGCCTTTGGCGACGTCGTCGGCGACCGCCGCCAGGGACACGCCATCCTGTGGGCAATGACGCTGATCTTTATCGTCTGCGTGGCGGTGGTGATGTGGGCAGAAACCCACGGTAACCCGCACCTGTTGCAACTGGGGGCGGACAGCAGCCGGAATATGGAAGGCAAAGAGAGTCGCTTTGGCATTCTGACCAGCAGCCTGTTCGCGGTTATCACCACCGCCGCCTCCTGCGGCGCGGTCAATGCCATGCACGACTCCTTTACTGCGCTGGGCGGCATGGTTCCCATGTGGCTGATGCAAATAGGCGAAGTGGTCTTCGGCGGCGTGGGCTCGGGTCTGTACGGCATGCTGCTGTTTGTCATGCTGGCAGTCTTTATCGCCGGGCTGATGATTGGCCGGACGCCGGAATATCTCGGTAAGAAGATAGATGTACGCGAAATGAAAATGATCGCCCTCGCCATCCTCGTGACGCCCACTCTGGTGCTGCTGGGTACCGCGCTGGCGATGATGACCGAGGCCGGACGCGCGGGGATGTTTAATCCGGGAGCGCACGGCTTTAGCGAAGTGCTGTATGCCGTCACGTCCGCCGCCAATAACAACGGCAGCGCCTTCGCCGGCCTCAACGCGGCCACGCCATTCTGGAACCTGCTGCTGGCGTTTTGCATGCTGCTCGGCCGTTTTGCGGTCATCGTGCCGGTAATGGCTATCGCCGGTTCTCTGGTGGGTAAAAAGATCCAACCGACCAGTTCCGGCACCCTTGCCACCCATGATGTGCTGTTTATCGGTCTGCTGATCGGTACCGTGCTGCTGGTTGGCGCCCTGACCTTTATTCCTGCCCTGGCGCTCGGCCCGTTGGCGGAACACTTCTCCTTACTTTAAGTGATGCGGAGCACCCTGTTATGAGTCGCAAACAATTAGCCCTGCTCGAACCGACGCTGGTGCGCCAGGCGCTGCTGGATGCCGTGAAAAAACTGAGCCCGACGGTGCAGTGGCGCAACCCGGTGATGTTCATCGTCTGGATCGGTAGCCTGATAACCACGCTGCTGGCCGTAGCGATGGCCAGCGGGCATCTCGCCGGCAGCGCCGCTTTTACCGCCGCCGTGAGTATCTGGTTGTGGTTTACCGTGCTGTTCGCCAACTTCGCCGAAGCCATGGCAGAAGGCCGCAGCAAAGCGCAGGCCAACAGTCTGAAAGGGGTGAAAAAAACCGCTTTTGCTCGCAAGCTGCGCGCGCCGCAGCATGATGCGCCTGTCGACCATATTCCGGCCGAGGATTTACGCAAAGGCGATGTGGTGCTGGTGGAAGCTGGCGATATCATTCCCTGCGACGGGGAAGTTATTGAAGGCGGTGCCTCGGTGGACGAAAGCGCCATCACCGGTGAATCAGCGCCGGTGATCCGCGAATCCGGCGGTGACTTTGCATCGGTCACCGGCGGGACGCGCATTCTTTCTGACTGGCTGGTGATCCGCTGTAGCGTCAACCCTGGGGAAACCTTCCTTGATCGGATGATCGCCATGGTCGAAGGCGCCCAGCGCCGCAAAACACCGAATGAAATTGCGCTGACGATCCTGCTTATCGCCCTCACGCTGGTGTTCCTGCTGGCGACCGCCACCATCTGGCCGTTCTCCGCCTGGAGCGGCAATGCGGTCAGCGTGACGGTACTGGTGGCGCTGCTGGTATGCCTGATTCCGACCACCATCGGCGGGCTGCTGTCGGCGATCGGCGTCGCCGGGATGAGCCGCATGCTGGGCGCCAACGTTATCGCCACCAGCGGACGCGCGGTAGAAGCCGCGGGCGACGTTGACGTCTTACTGCTGGATAAAACCGGTACGATTACCCTCGGTAACCGCCAGGCCTCGGCGTTTTTACCGGCGGAAGGCGTCGAAGAAAAAACCCTTGCCGATGCCGCCCAGCTCTCATCTCTGGCCGATGAAACGCCGGAAGGCCGCAGCATCGTGGTGCTGGCAAAACAGCGCTTCAACCTGCGCGAGCGGGATCTGCAGTCGCTGCACGCGACCTTCGTTCCCTTCACCGCCCAGACGCGCATGAGCGGGATTAATATCGATCGGCGAATGATCCGCAAAGGCTCCGTCGACGCGATTCGTCGCCATGTCGAGGCCAACGGCGGCCACTTCCCGGCGGACGTCGACAAACAGGTGGAAGATGTCGCCCGCCAGGGGGCGACGCCGCTGGTGGTCGCGGAAGGCAAACGCGTGCTGGGGATCATTTCGCTGAAAGATATCGTTAAAGGCGGAATTAAGGAGCGCTTCGCTCAGCTGCGTAAGATGGGCATCAAAACGGTCATGATTACCGGCGATAACCGCCTGACCGCGGCGGCGATTGCCGCCGAAGCGGGCGTCGATGATTTCCTTGCCGAAGCGACTCCGGAAGCCAAACTGGCGCTGATCCGTCAGTACCAGTCCGAAGGTCGTCTGGTGGCGATGACCGGCGACGGTACCAACGATGCCCCGGCGCTGGCTCAGGCCGATGTCGCGGTGGCGATGAACTCCGGTACCCAGGCGGCAAAAGAGGCGGGCAACATGGTGGACCTCGACTCCAACCCGACCAAACTGATCGAAGTGGTGCATATCGGTAAGCAGATGCTGATGACCCGTGGGTCGTTGACCACCTTCAGTATTGCCAACGACGTGGCGAAGTACTTTGCCATTATTCCGGCCGCCTTTGCCGCCGTTTACCCGCAACTGGCGATGCTCAACGTCATGCACCTGCACTCGCCTGCCTCGGCGATTCTGAGCGCGGTTATCTTTAACGCGCTGATCATCATCTTCCTGATCCCGCTGGCGCTGAAAGGCGTGAGCTATCGCCCGCTGTCGGCTTCAGCCATGCTGCGCCGTAATCTGTGGGTTTATGGCCTGGGCGGGCTGCTGGTGCCGTTTATCGGCATTAAAGCTATCGATCTGTTACTGACCCTGACCGGGCTGCTGTGAGGAACATACCATGTCATTCATTCGACCGGCACTTGTGCTATTTATTCTGTTAACGCTCCTCACCGGCGGCGTCTATCCGCTGCTGACGACGGCGCTTGGGCAGTGGTGGTTCCCGCAGCAGGCAAACGGCTCACTGATCCGCATCGCCGGCGAAGTCCGCGGTTCCAGCCTGATTGGCCAGAATTTTACCGCGGCGGGCTATTTCCAGGGGCGCCCTTCGGCGACCGCTGACACGCCGTACAATCCGCTCGCCTCCGGCGGCAGTAATCTGGCCGTCAGCAACCCGGCGCTGGATAAGGCCGTCAGCGAACGCGTGCAGGCGCTACGTCTCGCCAACCCGGAAGCGAATCCGCGCGTTCCGGTTGAGCTGGTGACAACCTCGGCAAGCGGGCTGGATAATAACCTCACTCCGGCGGCAGCGCTCTGGCAGGTACCGCGCGTCGCGAAGGCCCGTAATCTGAGTATTGCGCAAGTCACCCGCCTGGTGAATGACGCGACGCAAACGCCGCTGGTCAGTTTTCTCGGCCAGCCTGTGGTAAATATAGTGCAACTGAATATGGCGCTGGATGCCCTGAAGGATAAGTAAAATGAGTGACGAGCCGCTGCGCCCGGACCCGGACCGCCTGTTGCAACATACCGGCGAGCCGCATCGCGGCAAGCTAAAAGTGTTCTTTGGCGCCTGTGCGGGCGTCGGTAAAACCTGGGCCATGTTGGCGGAAGCGCAGCGGCTGCGCGCTCAGGGGCTGGATATTCTGATTGGCGTGGCGGAAACCCACGGTCGCAAAGAGACCGCGGCAATGCTGGACGGGCTCAGCACCCTCCCCCAGCGCCGCTTCTCTCATCGCGGACGCTATGTCCATGAGTTCGATCTCGACGCCGCGCTGGCGCGCCGACCAGCGCTGATTCTGGTGGATGAGCTGGCGCACAGCAACGCGCCAGGCTCGCGCCACCCCAAACGCTGGCAGGATGTCGAAGAGCTTCTCGATGCCGGTATCGACGTGTTTACCACCGTGAACGTCCAGCATCTCGAAAGCCTGAATGATGTCGTCAGCGGGATTACCGGCGTGCAGGTGCGCGAAACCGTCCCCGATCCCTTTTTTGACGCTGCCGACGACGTGGTGCTGGTCGACCTGCCTCCTGACGATCTCCGTCAGCGCCTGAATGAGGGCAAGGTCTATATCGGCGGTCAGGCGGAGCGGGCCATCGAAAACTTTTTCCGCAAGGGAAACCTGATTGCTCTGCGTGAGCTGGCTCTGCGTCGGACCGCCGATCGGGTCGATGAACAGATGCGCGCCTGGCGCGACCGTCAGGGGCAGGAGAAAGTCTGGCATACCCGCGACACCCTGCTGCTGTGCATCGGCCATAATACCGGCAGTGAAAAACTGGTGCGCGCCGCCGCGCGCCTGGCCGCGCGATTCGGCAGCATCTGGCATGCGGTTTACGTCGAAACCCCCTCCCTGCACCGCCTGCCGGAAGCCAAACGGCGGGCTATCCTGGCCGCCCTGCGGCTCGCTCAGGAGTTAGGGGCGGAAACGGCCACGCTCTCCGACCCATCAGAAGAGAAAGCCGTACTGCACTACGCCCGCGAGCATAATCTGGGCAAAATCGTCATCGGCCGCCAGGGAAAACGCCGCTGGTGGAGCCGCAGCGGATTCGCCGATCGCCTGGCGCGCGACGCGCCCGACCTCGATCTGGTGGTTATCGCCCTTGATGAAAAAAGCGCCCCGCTGCCCACGCGGGCCAGCGATAGCCGTACCGCCATCGAGAAGTGGCGCTTGCAAATCCAGGGCTGCTTCGTGGCGCTGGCACTCTGCGCGGTCATTACGCTGGTGGCGATGCAGTGGCTGGTGGCCTTTGAAGCCGCCAACCTGGTGATGCTCTACCTGCTTGGCGTGGTGATTATCGCGCTGCTATACGGCCGCTGGCCGTCGGTGCTGGCGACGGTTATCAACGTGGTCAGCTTCGACCTGTTCTTTGTGTCACCGCGCGGTACGCTGGCGGTTTCCGACGTACAATACCTGCTGACCTTTGGCGTCATGCTGACCGTCGGTCTGCTGATCGGGAATCTCACCGCCGGCGTCCGCTATCAGGCCCGCGTGGCGCGCTATCGCGAGCAACGCACCCGCCATCTGTATGAGATGTCAAAAGCGCTGGCGGTCGGGCGCAGCGAGGATGATATTGCCGCGACCAGCGAGCGCTTTATCGCCTCCACGTTCCAGGCCCGCGGGCAGCTGCTGCTCCCCGACAGTAGCGGTAAACTGCACCCGCTCACCCACCAGCCGGGGCTGACCTCGTGGGACGATGCCATCGCCCGCTGGAGCTTCGATAAGGGCCAGCCCGCCGGCGCCGGTACCGATACGCTGCCGGGCGTCCCCTATCAAATCTTACCGCTGAAAAGCGCCGCCCGGACCTGGGGGCTGCTGATAGTGGAACCCGAAAACCTGCGTCAGCTGATGATTCCGGAACAGCAGCGCCTGCTGGAAACCTTTACGCTACTGGTCGCCAGCGCGCTGGAGCGGCTGACCCTCACCGCCAGCGAAGAGCAGGCCCGGCTCAACAGCGAGCGGGAAAGTCTGCGCAACTCGCTGCTGGCGGCGCTCTCCCATGATTTGCGCACGCCGTTGACCGTGCTCTTCGGGCAGGCGGAAATTCTGACGCTCGACCTGGCCAGCGAAGGCTCGAAGCATGCTCCGCAGGCCAATGAAATTCGCCAGCACGTGCTGAATACGACCCGGCTGGTTAATAATCTGCTGGATATGGCGCGTATTCAGTCCGGCGGATTTAACTTGCATAAAGAGTGGCTGACGCTCGAAGAGGTGATCGGCAGCGCCCTGCGGATGCTGGAACCGGGCCTCGGCGGGCAGCATATTCAGCTGACGCTGCCCGATCCGCTGCTGCTGGTTCACGTCGACGGCCCGCTGTTTGAGCGGGTGCTGATTAATCTGCTGGAGAATGCGCTGAAGTATGCCGGTTCGCAGGCACAGATCGGTATTGCGGCGCAGGCAGATGAGCGGCAACTGCGCTTAGAGGTGTGGGATAATGGCCCCGGGATCCCGGCAGGCCAGGAACAGGCTATCTTTGATAAATTCGCCCGCGGGCATAAAGAGTCGGCGATCCCTGGCGTCGGGCTGGGTCTGGCCATCTGTCGTGCGATCGTTGAAGTGCACGGCGGTACGATCGGCGCCCATACGCGACCGGAAGGCGGTGCCTGCTTCCGTGTTACACTCCCCAGAGAAACGGCCCCGGAACTGGATGAATGGAGCGGAGCGGCATAACGCCGCCCCGGTGGAATGCCCCGAGACGCGCAGCTACACGCCAGCCCAGGCTGGCGTCAGAGTCTGCGGTTGAGGCGCCAGCCGCGTTCCGGACGTTTGTGAAGGAGAGTGTCCTATCTGTCTGAACGGGAAGAACGGGTGATAAACGTACTGATTATTGAAGATGAACATGCTATCCGCCGCTTTCTGCGCACCGCGCTGGAAGCCGACGGCATGCGCGTATTTGAAGCCGATACCCTGCAGCGGGGTCTTATTGAAGCCGCAACCCGCAAACCTGATGTGGTCATCCTCGATCTCGGGCTACCCGATGGCGACGGCAATGAGTTTATTCGCGACGTGCGCCAGTGGAGTCAGATGCCGATTATCGTGCTGTCGGCCCGCACCGAGGAGCACAATAAAATTGCCGCGCTTGACGCCGGCGCCGATGACTATCTCAGTAAACCCTTTGGTATTGGCGAGCTGCAGGCGCGATTGCGAGTCGCGATGCGCCGACATGCCGGCGCGCAGGCCGACGAACCGCTGGTGCGCTTCGCCGATATTGAAGTCGATATTCCTGCCCGCCGCATCGTACGCGGCGACGATGAGCTCCATCTGACGCCGATTGAATTTCGTCTGCTGGTAGTGCTGTTAAATAATCCCGGTAAGGTCCTCACCCAGCGCCAGCTGCTCAATCAGGTGTGGGGGCCCAATGCGGTGGAACACAGCCATTATTTACGCATTTATATGGGGCACCTGCGGCAAAAGCTGGAGGCCGATCCGGCGCGCCCGCAGCATTTACTGACCGAAACGGGGATCGGCTATCGGTTTATGCCGTAGCGCGACGCCTGTCGCCATCCTGCTGACTCCGCAGATATCAGAAGGAAGACAGCAGCGAATGGATGAATGCCGCAATAAAAAAAGGGCTCCATGCTGGCATGGAGCCCTTTTCGCTACTCTACAGGCTCAACCGCGCCTGAAAGGGGCGATAATCACCTGAGAATGGCTGTCCGTTTTACCGGACTCAGGCGTTTTTCAGCACTTCGCTGACGATTTCCACCGCTTCTTTCTCGATCTGCTTACGATGTTCTTCCCCCAGGAAGCTCTCGCAGTAGATCTTGTAAGCGTCTTCCGTACCTGACGGACGCGCGGCGAACCAGCCGTTGTCGGTCATCACTTTCAGGCCGCCAATCGATGCGCCGTTGCCCGGCGCGGCGGTCAGACGTGCGGTGATCGGATCGCCGGCCAGCTGGCTGGCGCTGACCATTTCCGGCGACAGCTTAGACAGCGCCGCTTTCTGTGCGGAAGTCGCCGAAGCCTGCAGACGGTTATAGCTCGGCGCGCCGAAGCGGGCAGCCAGTTCGTCGTAGTGCTGCTGCGGGTTTTTACCGGTGACGGCGGTGATTTCTGCCGCCAGCAGACACATGATGATACCGTCTTTGTCGGTCGACCACGGAGTGCCGTCAAAACGCAGGAACGAGGCGCCCGCGCTCTCTTCACCGCCAAAACCGAAGCTGCCGTCGAACAGGCCGTCAACAAACCATTTAAAGCCCACCGGCACTTCCACCAGCTTGCGGCCCAGGTCGTTAACCACGCGATCGATCATCGCGGAGGAGACCAGCGTCTTACCAACGGCGACATTCTGGCCCCACTGCGGACGATGCTGGAACAGGTAGTTAATCGCCACCGCCAGATAGTGGTTCGGGTTCATCAGCCCCACCGGAGTGACGATACCGTGGCGGTCATAATCCGGATCGTTAGCAAAAGCCAGATCGAACTTATCGCGCAGCGCCAGCAGCCCTGCCATCGCACACTCAGATGAGCAGTCCATGCGAATGGCGCCGTCTTTATCGAGGTGCATAAAGCGGAAGGTTTGATCGACGTGATCGTTGACGATAGTCAGATCGAGTTTGTAGTACTCAGCAATGCGTTTCCAGTATTCGATACCGGAACCCCCCAACGGATCGACGCCGAGCTTCAGGCCGGCTTTCTGAATCGCCGCCATGTCGACGATATCCGCCAGCCCTTCGATAAACGGCTGCACCAGATCCTGTTCTTTGACATGACCGGATGCCAGCGCCGCATCGAGGGAGATGCGCTTGACGCCCTGCAGACCCGAGGCCAGCAGTTCGTTGGCACGGTTCTCGACCACTTTGGTGACGTTGGTATCAGCCGGGCCGCCGTTCGGCGGGTTGTACTTGATACCGCCATCTTCCGGCGGGTTGTGGGACGGTGTAATCACGATGCCGTCCGCCAGCGGACCGCCTTTTTTGTTGTGCACCAGGATGGCATTGGAAATGGCCGGCGTCGGAGTAAAACCGTTGTTTTCCTGCACGATAACATCAACGCCGTTGGCTGCCAGCACTTCCAGAACCGAAATAAAGGCTGGCTCGGAGAGCGCATGGGTATCTTTACCCACGTAGCAAGGGCCGGTAATCCCGTTCTTCGCGCGGTCTTCAGCAATCGCCTGAGCGATTGCCAGAATATGCTGCTCATTGAAGTTATGGCGCCCTGCACTGCCACGATGGCCAGAGGTGCCAAACTTCACCGCATGCTCCGCGTTGCTCGCTTCCGGCTTCAGTACATAGTACTGTGCAGTCAGCTGAGCGACGTTAATCAAATCACTCTGTTGTGCAGGCTGACCCGCACGCTTATCGATTGCCATTGCCTGATCCTTCTGATGCAAGGTGAATAAAACTAGATAGTGCCGCAGACCTTCTCAATTAATTCCGCTGGGAACTGCATTGACTGCATGATGTGTTCGATCATGCTGCACTTACGACCGGTATTGGTATTGGTGATAACCCACCACGGCGTACCAGGAACCTGTTTTGGTTTGGTCTGGTTACCACTTTTTAGCAGAATCCGTGAATCTTCGGCAAAATAAACGCGAGTGCGCCCGTGCAGAGACTCGGTGGCCTCAGCAAATGCTTTGTTATCTAAGGAGTACAGCGTAGTCAGGACCAGCATAAAGCGGTTCACCGCGCGTTTTTGTTCGGCGTATTCATCAGATAACAGCAGTTCGCGCATCGCGCGGACTTTATCTTTCGCCGGATTCGCGGGCTTCGCTTCGACGGCAGGCGTCGCCGCCGGTGCCGGAGCGGCTTTTACGACCGGTGCGGCAGTCTGGGAAACGGCAGAAAATTTCAGCATGCGCCGTAAAATGTCGGATGCACTCTCGCCAATATGCTGGGTGTGGCTGGCAATATAGCGATAGAGATCATCATCAACTTCAATTGTTTTCATCTTAATCCAGTGCGATATCTTATTCTGAATACAAGTTGTCAGGATTATAAGGACAAATCCTGACCGCGGATAGCGTCAAACCAGGATGGCGGTAAAACTCAGAGAGCTCTGGGTCTTGCAGCCGGATGGCAGAATGTCCAACATAATACCCTAACCCGACGAAGCGAAAAAAAGAACTTTGCCATGAAATTAAATAGCCGCACGCAATCTGCACAAAATCCGCACAATAATTCCCCTGTTGTCCTGGTTCACGGTCTGTTTGGTAGTCTCGACAACCTGGGCATCCTCGCCCGCGACCTGGTGGCCGACTACGATATTCTGCAGGTTGATATGCGTAACCACGGTCTCTCTCCCCGTTCGCCGGAAATGACCTACGCGGCGATGGCGCAGGATCTGGTCGATACGCTTGACGATCGGCAGATAGAGAAAGCCACTTTTATCGGTCATTCGATGGGGGGAAAAGCGGTCATGGCGCTCACCGCGCTGGCGCCGGAGCGCATCGCTGGTCTGGTCGCCATTGATATTGCCCCGGTGGAATACCACGTGCGCCGTCATGATGAAATTTTCAACGCCATCAATGCCGTCACCGACGCCGGCGCCGCGTCCCGTCAGCAGGCCGCCGCGGTGATGCGTGAACATCTACAGGAAGAAGGCGTGATTCAGTTTCTGCTGAAATCCTTCGTGGACGGCCAGTGGCGCTTTAACGTGCCGGTATTATGGGATCAATATCCACATATCGTCGGCTGGCAAACGGTTCCCGCCTGGCCCCATCCGACGCTGTTCATTCCGGGCGGCAACTCTCCCTACGTCACCGACGACTATCGCGATCCCCTGCTCGCGCAGTTCCCCCAGGCGCGGGCGCACGTCATTGCCGGCGCCGGTCACTGGGTGCACGCGGAGAAACCGGAAGCCGTCCTGCGCGCCATTCGTCGCTATCTGACCGCTTTGCAGGCTTAACTGGCTAAAAACTGCCCGACCGCGCTGCAGAATGCCCGCGGTCGTTGGCGCAGCGGTTCGCCTGATGTATTATGGCGCGCTATCTGTGTCGGCTATAGCCCGGCAACTTGTTTCCCCGAAGTCACTCTGAATCATGGCAAAAGAACAAACGGACCGTACGACATTAGATTTGTTCGCAACCGAGCGTCGCCCGGGTAGACCAAAGACCAATCCGCTTTCGCGCGATGAACAACTGCGCATAAACAAACGCAATCAGCTCAAACGCGACAAAGTTCGCGGCCTGAAGCGTGTGGAGTTAAAACTCAACGCTGAGGCGGTTGATGCGCTCAACGAACTGGCGGAAGCTCGCAATATGAACCGCAGCGATTTGATCGAAGAGATGCTGATGAACCAGCTGGCAACTCTGCACGGCGGTGATAAAGCCTGAAAATCCTCAAAAAAACACTTTCATGTAGCAGAGTGTGCAGTCGGGCGTGATTGCTGTTTCCGCGCCCTCCCCTGTTCTGCTATGATTGCCGTTATCTGCGGGCATTACGCCACTACCACATCATTAAGTTTCAAGAGGTTATTTTACTCATGGCAATCATCGGCATCTTTTTTGGCAGCGACACGGGCAACACCGAGAATATTGCAAAAATGATTCAGAAGCAGCTTGGTAAAGATGTTGCTGATGTTCACGACATTGCCAAGAGCAGCAAAGAAGATCTGCAAGCCTACGACATCCTGCTGCTCGGCATTCCGACTTGGTACTACGGTGAAGCTCAGTGCGACTGGGATGATTTTTTCCCGACGCTGGAAGAGGTCGACTTTAACGGTAAACTGGTTGCGCTGTTTGGCTGCGGCGATCAGGAAGACTACGCGGAATACTTCTGCGACGCGCTGGGCACCATTCGCGATATCGTTGAGCCGCGCGGCGCCACCATCGTTGGCCACTGGCCGACAGCGGGCTATCATTTTGAAGCCTCTAAAGGCCTGGCGGATGACGATCACTTCGTCGGTCTGGCTATCGATGAAGACCGCCAGCCGGAATTGACCAACGAACGCGTAAGCCAGTGGGTTAAGCAGGTCTCTGAAGAACTGCACCTCGAAGAAATTAAAAATGCCTGATGATTGTGCGGCGTTACCGTAAAGTTTCGCCGCATTAATAGATAGAAGCAATCAAACAAATAGCTACAAGTTTTTAACTTTTAATCACATATCTGTACAATGTCCTCTGATTTAACGAGGTCAGGTGACGCAGTTTGTAGCTGGGGCCTCGTTTTTGACAGCATACAAGGCCCGATACTTGCAGTTTTCATTTGACGACAGCAGTTCTATAATGAGACGCATTGCATCGGGTGATTCTCTGTATTACTTCCGCTGATGGAAGTAGATCGTTTAGCAACAGGACAGATTCCGCATGACTGACAACAATACCGCATTAAAGAAGGCTGGCCTGAAAGTCACACTTCCTCGATTAAAAATCCTGGAAGTCCTGCAGGAACCGGATAACCATCACGTCAGTGCGGAAGATTTATACAAGCGCCTGATCGACATGGGTGAAGAGATCGGTCTCGCTACTGTTTATCGCGTGCTGAACCAGTTTGATGATGCGGGCATTGTGACTCGTCACAACTTCGAAGGCGGTAAATCTGTTTTCGAACTGACCCAGCAGCATCATCACGATCACCTTATTTGCCTCGATTGTGGCAAAGTGATCGAATTCAGCGATGAGTCTATCGAAGCGCGTCAGCGTGAAATCGCCCACCGTCATGGCATCCGTTTGACCAACCACAGTCTGTACCTTTACGGTCACTGTGCGGAAGGCGACTGCCGTGAAGATGAACATGCACACGACGCGCTGGAAAAGTAATTTCCCACCGCGTGAACCGCAAAAAGCCAACCTGACGGTTGGCTTTTTTTATGCGCGAAATCTGCCGCGCCCCCTGCCCTCGTACGCGAGTTGACGTTACCGCATTCCGTCTTACCCCCTGGGATGGTGGTTGATGCGCGCTGCACTTATCAACCGGCGGAACATCAACGCTGAAACGCCAACGGGCGAAGATAATGCTCCGCCCGTTTTCACTCTGTCGTCCGTTTTATTTCGTCGTGTTGTTGCTGCGAATCCCTTTCCAGATGCGATCGCAACGCGCTTTCACCGCCTGATCATTACCGGTACGGGTCGCCTGAATACACTGTTGGTAATCAAGAACGCGCACGCTTTCCTGGTTGGCAAACGCCTGATGCTGTTTCTCTTCTTTCAGCACGTCCAGAACGCTCTGGCAGGCCTGAACCTTGTCCGGGTTCCCTTCTGCCGTATTGATACAGGCGCTATAAGCCTCTTTTAGTTTCGAATCTTCCTTCGGCGCGGGAGCCTGCGTGCAGGCAACCAGACCCGATGCCATAACCGCGATGAGCAATAGCTTCTTCATAATTAACCTCTCAGGTTTGCGGCAGATTTACATCTGCCGCAGCGGCATCAGAAAATAGTGAACGGAGCGATAACCATGAACTTCACGTCACGCTCATCCTGGAAGATGTTGCCATAGCCACCGCTCCAGCTCGGGATATCGGAGTGGTTGTCGTATTGGGTAAAGTGCAGTTTAAACAGCGTTCCTTTTGCCCGGCCGTCCTGTACGGTGTACATCGCATCGAGGCTATACGCGGACTCTTCCGTAAGCGCCCCATCTGCGACGTCTTGTGAAAATTGTCCTGTCTGGCAACAATCGCGCCCATCTATTTTGATGGACACGAACGATGAATTCCCAGACAACAAAAGATATTCCCTGCTTCCGTTCTTATTTGCCTGATGCCCTGCGTTTAAGATTTGAAGATAAACTGACCATCCGGGCCATCGCTCAGCGCCTCGGTCTCAGTCATTCCACAATACATACGCTTTTTCAGCGCTTTATTGCATCCGGTATCGCATGGCCATTGCCCGATTCAGTCTCATTCGCTCAGCTTGACGCCATCCTTTATGCCAACAGAAAAAATGAATCCACTCGCCCTGAAATCAGCGAGGAAAAATGGCGAAAAGAACGGCGAGCCAGCTACAGCCGTGAATTTAAGGTCAGTCTGGCTAAGCAGGCATTACAACCCGGTGCTGTTGTTGCCCGGATCGCCAGAGAGCACGATATCAATGATAACCTGCTGTTTAAATGGAAAAGCCAGTACGAGGACGGCTTACTGAGCGATGATGATATACAGGAATGCATGCCTGTCCCGGTGGCACTGACTGATACGCCAGAGCCGATCAGACCAGTTACAAATCCCTTCTGGCGTAACAAGCCTGATGAGTGCCCTGAGTGCGATCCCGAAAACGTCCCACGGTGCGAGCTGCATCTTAAATCAGGTGTGGTAAAACTGTTTGACCCTCTCACTCCGGAACTGTTACGGGCGCTAATCCGCGAAATGAAAGGCGGTGCCCGATGATAACTCTGCCAACCGGTACCAGAATCTGGATCATCGCTGGCGTCACAGATATGCGTTGTGGCTTCAACGGGCTGGCTTCGAAGGTGCAGAATACGCTGAAAGATGACCCGTTCTCCGGGCATATCTTCGTCTTCCGGGGCCGCAGTGGCAAAATGGTGAAAATACTGTGGGCCGATCGTGACGGGTTGTGCCTGTTCGCCAAACGCCTCGAGCAGGGCCGCTTCGTGTGGCCGGTGACCCGCGACGGGAAAGTGCATCTGACACCCGCCCAGTTGTCCATGCTTCTGGAGGGGATCGCGTGGCAACATCCAAAACGGACGGAACGGCCTGGTATACGGATATAACCCGTGATAAAACAGGGGAATGAACAACACACTCCCCGACGACATCGAGCAACTGAAGGCCCTGCTGATCGCACAGCAGGCGGTTATCGTCCGTCTGTCCGGTGAAATAACCGGCTATGCCCGCGAGATCGACTCACTCAGGGCGCTGGTCGCTAAACTGCAGAGAATGTTGTTCGGCCGCAGCAGCGAGAAAAACCGCGAGAAGATAGAAAAGAAGATCGCGCAGGCAGAAAAGCGCATAACCGAGCTCCAGAACAGGCTTGGCGAGGCGCAGTCGCAACTCACCTCAATGGCCGGAGATACGGGATCAAAAACATCAGACACTCCCGCCCGCAAAGCGCTTCCGGTAACACTCCCCCGTGACAGGCGGGTTATCTCCCCGGCAGAAACCGAATGCCCGGTCTGCAGCGGCAAACTAAAACCGCTGGGGGAAAGCATCTCTGAACAGCTGGATATCATCAACACTGCGTTCAGGGTAATCGAAACGGTCCGCCCAAAACTGGCCTGCAGTCGGTGCGACTGCATCGTGCAGGCACCACTGCCACCAAAACCCATCGAGCGCAGTTACGCCAGTCCGGCTCTGCTGGCACGCATTATCATGGCGAAGTTCGCTGAACACCTGCCGCTGTATCGTCAGTCGGAAATCTACGCCCGGCAGGGCGTGGAGCTGAGCCGCAATACGATGGGGCGCTGGGTTGACATTATGGGAGAACAACTTCGTCCGCTGTATGATGAACTGAACCACTATGTGCTGATGCCGGGTAAAGTGCATGCAGACGACACGCCGGTGAGTGTACTGGAGCCTGGTCAGGGTAAAACCCGTACCGGGCGGCTGTGGGTCTATGTTCGTGACGATCGTAACGCCGGCTCAACCATGCCGGCTGCCGTGTGGTTCTCCTACTCTCCCGACCGCAAAGGTATCCATCCACAGCAACATCTGGCGGACTACAGTGGTATCCTGCAGGCCGATGCCTACGCGGGTTACAACGCTCTTTATGAAAGCGGGCGGGTAACCGAAGCGGCCTGTATGGCACATGCCCGACGCAAGCTCCACGATGTTCACGTTCGCCATCCAACGGCGGTAACAGCAGAGGCGCTGAACCGTATCGGGGCGCTGTACGCCATCGAATCGGAGATCCGCGGTAGTCCGGCAGAAGAGCGACTGACAGCCAGGAAAGCCAGAAGTGTTCCGCTGATGCAGTCGCTGTACGACTGGATACAACAGCAGATGGGCACGCTGTCGCGTCACTCAGATACGGCGAAAGCGTTCGCATACCTGCTGAAACAATGGGATGCACTGAACGAATACTGCCGCAATGGCTGGGTGGAGATCGACAATAATCTGTGCGAAAACGCACTTCGAGTGGTGGCGCTGGGACGGCGTAACTACATGTTCTTCGGCTCTGATAGTGGTGGTGACAGTGCGGCAGTGATGTACAGCCTGCTCGGAAGCTGCAAACTCAACGGCATCGAGCCGGAGGCCTGGCTGCACCACGTGATCAGTGTCATCAATACCTGGCCTGCCAACCGCGTGAAAGATCTGTTGCCCTGGAACGTCACCCTCTCTGTAAACTAATTTTTACCCCACGTCCTTCACGAGGCGCTTACACTCTTCCAGACGTTTGTCCGGATTGTAGTAGGCGTCCGGCGTGGACATTCTGCCCGGTTTGGCATCCCATGCGTAGACGTAAGACGCTCCAAACGCCCAGCCCGGCATATTCCAGTTTTTCATGTCATACATCGCGCCGAAGAAGATCGCTTTTTCACCGTTGGCGTTGAAGTCAGAACGGTTATCCCACCATATATCAAGACGACCGTTAGAAGAGGCATAGGTCGGGGTCATACGTTGCAGGAAGTAGCCCTGCTGGCCTTCAGCTTTCACCCAGGTGCCTTCCAGACGCAGATCGAGGACGTCAGCGACCTTGTAGCCAAAAGTCAGCGCCTGCAGCCAGGCGGTACCGTCGTAGATATCGTTCGCACCGCCGTTACTGACTTTGTCACGCGTGCCGTAGAACTGGTAGCTGGTGTTTAACGGCGTACCCGCGATATCAAATTTGTAGCTGGCCTTGGCAAAATACTGGTCGATATAGCCTTCAGCCTGACCAAACGCCGCTTCCAGCACGAGGTCATTTTTAAAATCGTATTTGGCGCCCAGTGAGTGCAGATAATCGACTTTGGTTTTCTTGTCGTTCTGGTAGAAATTATCCATCTCGATGTGCCATGGCGCTTTGTATTCGTTGGTCCACATATAGGAGAAACTCAGCGCGCCGGCGTCACCGTAATCAAAGTTAGCCCCGGCTTCAGCCCCCTGGTAAGTGCCCGGCATAAAGCTCCAGTGCGGAGCCAGCAGCGTTTGCCCGGTTGGCTGGATATAACCGCCGCGAGCCCATACCGGGCCATATTTAAATTTCGCCGCCGCTTTATACAGGCTGATCCCGCTCTTATCGCCAGAGTAATCTTCGTCGTAGGCTTTATTCTTCGAGGAGAAGGCAATTTCGTTCGGGTGAGCGCTTTCGCTGCTTTCCGCCATTTCAATCGCGGTGAAGGCAGCCACGTCAATACCAAACATATCAGCGGCATAGCCGGACTGGAAATCCAGATTGGCGTTCCAGGTCGAATGGGAAAGGTTGGTTTTGTATTTATCGCCGTCGGTCACATCCTTCCGGTCGCGCTCACGCTGCCAGTAATAGATGCCGCCGGTTAAAGTGGAATCATCAATAAAACCTGCTGCGCTGGCCTGCGGAACAGCGATCCAGCCCGACATCGCGGTGACGGCGGCAATAGCCAACGCCAGCGTACTACGTTTGCCACTAAACGTACGCATGTGCATATCCTCTTTGACGTTTTAAAAACGCGGTGCCAAAGGCAAGCCGCGAAAAAATAAATAAGACTGCGAAAAGTGGAGCGATAAAAACCGCATAACCACTGTTGATAGACTATTTTTCGTGACGCGAATTATCAATCTCTTTCGCCGATCAAAACTTAAGATTATGACAAAGCGCACATATTCTATTTCTTTTTGTAACAACACTTCCCCTCATACTCTTTCATCGTAAGTAATTACTAAATAGAAAGAAAATTGAGAATGAAAGCGCTTACAGCCGTTTTATGTCGCAGGGGGAGGAGTGGCAGGTCTGGCAGAGATGACACACAGCAAACAAGATTAATTCGCATCGCGAAAATAACCAACTTAATCCACTGATTTCAGGATAAAAAAAACGCCGCGAAATGCGGCGTTTTTACTCAGAAACGACGGCCGGGCCGCGACGAAAAAGTTACTCGCCGGCTTTAGCCCAGGTATCACGCAGGCCAACGGTGCGGTTAAACACCAGATGCGTTGCGGTTGCATAGCGGCTATCGAGACAGAAATAACCTTCACGCTCAAACTGATAAGCCTTGCTGGCCTCCGCAGCGGCCAGGCTCGGCTCGGCGAAGCCCTGCTTGATCACCAACGATTCAGGGTTCATCACCGCCAGGAAGTCTTCTTCCGCCCCCGGATTCGGCACGCTGAACAGACGATCGTACAGCCGAATTTCCACCGGCAGCGCGTGCGCCGCGCTGACCCAATGGATAACGCCCTTCACCTTGCGGCCATCGGCAGGATCTTTGCTCAACGTATCGGCGTCATAGGTACAGAAAATGGTGGTGATGGTGCCTTCGGCATCCTTCTCTACGCGCTCGGCCTTGATCACGTAGGCGTTACGCAGGCGAACTTCTTTACCCAGCACCAGACGCTTGTACTGCTTATTCGCCTCTTCACGGAAGTCGGCGCGGTCAATCCAGATCTCAGCGCTAAACGGTACTTCGCGGCTGCCCATCTCCGGTTTATTCGGGTGATTCGGCATCGTCACCCTTTCGCTTTCGCCCTGCGGGTAGTTTTCGATGACCAGCTTAACCGGGTCGATAACGGCCATGGCGCGCGGCGCGTTTTCATTGAGATCTTCGCGGATGCAGGATTCCAGCGATGCCATCTCAATGGTGTTGTCCTGCTTGGTCACGCCAATGCGCTTGCAGAACTCGCGGATGGACTCAGCGGTATAGCCACGACGACGCAAACCGGAAATGGTCGGCATACGCGGATCATCCCAGCCTTCCACGTGCTTCTCGGTAACCAGCTGATTCAGCTTACGCTTGGACATCACGGTATATTCGAGATTCAGACGCGAGAATTCGTACTGGCGCGGGTGAACAGGGATGCTGATGTTGTCCAGCACCCAGTCATACAGACGGCGGTTATCCTGGAACTCCAGGGTACACAGGGAGTGCGTAATGCCTTCCAGCGCATCGCTAATGCAGTGCGTGAAGTCGTACATCGGATAGATGCACCACTTGCTGCCGGTCTGATGATGATCGGCAAATTTAATGCGGTACAGCACCGGATCGCGCATGACGATAAACGGCGAAGCCATATCGATTTTGGCGCGCAGGCAGGCTTTACCCTCTTCAAAACCACCGGCACGCATTTTTTCAAACAGCGCCAGGTTCTCTTCCACGCTGCGATCGCGATACGGGCTGTTTTTACCCGGCGCTTTCAGCGAACCGCGGTATTCGCGAATTTCATCCGCCGACAGTTCGTCAACATAGGCCAGGCCTTTGTTGATCAGCTCAACGGCATACTGGTGCAGCTGGTCAAAATAATCAGATGAGTAGCAAACATCCCCGGACCAGTGGAAACCTAACCACTGCACGTCGTTTTTAATCGACTCTACGTATTCGATATCTTCTTTCACCGGGTTGGTGTCATCGAAACGCAGGTTGCATTGGCCCTGGTAATCCTGAGCAATACCAAAATTCAGGCAAATAGACTTCGCATGGCCAATGTGCAGATAACCGTTCGGTTCCGGCGGGAAGCGAGTATGAACGGTGGTGTGCTTACCAGTAGCCAGATCTTCATCGATGATCTGACGAATAAAGTTAGTCGGGCGGGCTTCTGCCTCACTCATCGTGGGTTCCTCAAAGCTTAAACAACGTATAACGGCACATGATCTTACAAGCGGGGCGTTGAGACAACTATTAGTTACTGAAAATACGTATCTGAAGAAGATTATGGGGTCCGATGCGCCAAAAAAAAGCGGCGGAGGTTTCCCCCCGCCGCTCAGGCATAAACGTGACTCAGGAGCCTTATTTGCCTTTAATCTCATACAGCGGCGTCTGGCCTGCCACAACCTTACCGGTTGCCTGAATCACCAGCGCACTGTAATCGTCGCTGTTGCTGCACACGACCGGACTGATCATTGAACGGGCATTGGCATTCAGGAATTCCAGATCCATTTCCAGAATCGGCTGACCGGCTTGCACTTCTGCGCCTTCTTCAACCAGACGTTTGAAGCCCTGGCCGTTCAGCGCCACGGTGTCGATACCCATATGGACGACGATTTCCGCGCCATTTTCGGTTTCCAGACAGAACGCGTGGTTGGTATTGAAGATCTTCACGACGGTACCCGCAGCCGGAGCCACGACGGTTTTGTCGGTCGGTTTCACCGCCACGCCATCGCCGACTGCTTTGCTGGCGAAGGCTTCATCAGGCACCTGCTCCAGCGCAACGATATCACCGGTAATCGGCGATACCAGCGCCGCGATGGTTTTGGCGTTAGCCACGGCCTGCGGTTTTGCCGTCGGAGCGGCGGCGGGCGCAGCGTGACCTTCTGCCGCGGCTACCGGCCCCGTCGTTTTCATCGCGTTAGCGATTTTTTCCGCCACGAAGCCGACAATAATCTGTACGCTCGTTTTGTTCAGGCGAATCACACCAGATGCGCCCAGACGTTTCGCCAGCGCTTCGTTCACCAGCGAAGAGTCCTTAACGTTCAGACGCAAACGGGTGATGCACGCATCGATACCGGTCAGGTTGTCAGAACCGCCGACGGCGGCGATGTACTGACGTGCCAGACCCGTCACATCCTGCTCTTTGCCACTGCTGACATTCACATCCTGACCATCCGCTTCGCTACCGGCAACGGCCAGTTCGCGACCCGGGGTCATCAGGTTGAATTTGGTAATGGTGAAGCGGAAGATCACGTAGTAAATAACGAAGAAGACCAGCCCCTGCGGGATCAGCATATACCAGTGGGTTGCCAGCGGGTTACGGGACGACAGTACCATATCCACCAGACCGGCGCTGAAGCCGAAACCGGCAATCCAGTGCATGCTGGCAGCGATGAAGACCGAAATACCGGTCAGCACGGCGTGAATGACATACAGCACCGGGGCAACGAACATGAAGGAGAATTCCAGCGGTTCGGTGATCCCGGTAAAGAAGGCAGCAAAAGCACCCGCCATCATAATACCCAGCACTTTCGCCTTGTTCTCAGGACGCGCGCAGTGGTAGATAGCCAGCGCCGCCCCCGGCAGACCAAACATCATGATCGGGAAGAAGCCCGCCTGGTAACGACCGGTGATACCCACAACCGCTTTGCCTGCTTCGATAGACTGCGCGCCGCCGAGGAAGTTAGGAATATCGTTAATACCGGCAACGTCAAACCAGAACACCGAGTTGAGCGCGTGGTGCAAACCGACCGGAATGAGCAGACGGTTGAAGAACGCATACACACCCGCACCGACAGACCCCAGCTTCTGGATATGCTCACCGAAGTTCACCAGACCGTCGAAGATAACCGGCCAGATGTACATCATGATGAACGCGACAGCGATCATCACAAAGGAGGTGAGAATCGGCACCAGACGGCGACCGCTAAAGAAGGAGAGCGCTTTTGGCAGTTCAACACCGCTGAAGCGGTTATACAGCTCTGCGGAAATGATCCCCACGAGGATGCCCACGAACTGGTTGCTGATCTTACCGAATGCCGCAGGAACCTGATCCGCCGGAATCTTTTGGATCATGGAAACCGCAGCCGGAGAGCAGAGCGTGGTCAACACGAGGAAGCCCACAAAGCCGGTTAGCGCCGCAGCGCCGTCTTTATCTTTGGACATACCATAAGCCACACCAATGGCGAATAGTACGGACATATTGTCGATGATCGCGGAACCGGATTTAATGAAGAACGCTGCCAGCGCGTTGCTTCCACCCCAGCCTACCGGGTCAATCCAGTAACCGACACCCATTAATATCGCTGCCGCCGGCAGCGTGGCGACCGGCACCATAAGCGCGCGGCCAACCTTTTGCAGATAACCTAGAATGCTCACTTTATTCCCCCTATGAGACCCCGATAAGGCTCATTCAAAGCCACTTTTTTATTGTGTAACCAGGTTGGTTTTTTAACTTACTTGCAAAGTGTGTGGAAAATTAATTCGTATCGCAAATTAAATGCGTACTTTTTGTGACTATAATCACCAAATATCGTATTAACCCCTCCCTTCGGCTGGCTAACATCGAAAACTTATTTTATCATTCAAAAAATCAACACGGATTGACCCCGCTGGTCGTAGTCACTGTAATACTCTTAATAGTATGCCGGCGCCAATCCGCCAGGTTCTAATTTAACTATAGAGGTGAAGAATGAGACTGATCCCCCTGGTAACCGCTGAACAAGTCGGCAAATGGGCCGCTCGCCACATCGTTAACCGCATTAACGCGTTCAAACCGACAGCGGACCGTCCGTTTGTCCTGGGTCTGCCTACCGGAGGTACGCCTCTGACCGCTTACAAAGCGTTGGTTGAAATGCACAAATCAGGCCAGGTTAGCTTTAAACATGTTGTGACCTTCAACATGGACGAATACGTTGGTCTGCCGAAAGAACATCCGGAAAGCTATCATAGCTTCATGCATCGTAACTTCTTTGATCACGTTGATATTCCGGCAGAAAACATTAACCTGCTGAACGGCAATGCGCCAGATATTGATGCAGAATGTCGTCGTTACGAAGAAAAAATCCGCTCCTACGGTAAAATCAACCTGTTTATGGGCGGCGTCGGCAACGACGGGCATATCGCGTTCAACGAACCCGCCTCTTCACTGGCCTCCCGCACCCGTATTAAAACCCTGACTCATGAAACCCGCGTGGCAAACTCCCGCTTCTTCGACGGCGACGTGGATCTGGTGCCGAAATATGCGCTGACCGTGGGCGTGGGCACCCTGCTGGATGCGGAAGAAGTGATGATTCTGGTACTGGGTCACCAGAAAGCACTGGCGCTGCAGGCGGCGGTTGAAGGCAACGTCAACCATATGTGGACCATTACCTGTCTGCAGCTGCACCCGAAAGCGGTTATCGTCTGCGACGAGCCGTCCACCATGGAACTGAAAGTGAAGACATTGAAATACTTCAATGAATTAGAAGCCGAAAACGTCAAAGGGCTGTAAGGTAGTCTCGTCCTGCGGCCTCTCCGCGGGACATTTCATTTTTTTGCTACACCAGCTCTGCCAGGCGGTATCAGCTCAACCCTGTAGAAGCCAGCCTGCCGCAGAGCGTGTGTGAACCGGGGGTCGTAATGTATGCATTAACCCAAGGCCGGATTTATACCGGTCATGAAATTCTGGATGACCATGCGATTATCATCGCTGATGGCCTTATCGAACGTATCTGTTCACTGGCTGATTTGCCGTCTGAGATTGAGCAACGCTCGGTCAATGGCGCCGTTCTTGCCCCCGGTTTTATCGACGTGCAGCTGAACGGCTGTGGCGGCGTGCAGTTTAACGACAGCCCTGACGCCGTCACCGTCGAAACGCTGGAAATTATGCAGAAGGCCAACGAACGTTCTGGCTGCACCAGCTATCTGCCGACGCTGATTACCTCCAGCGATGATTTGATGAAACAGGGCGTGCGCGTCATGCGCGAGTACCTGCAAAAACATCCGAACCAGGCGCTGGGTCTGCACCTTGAAGGCCCGTGGCTGAACATGGTGAAAAAAGGCACGCACAACCCGGACTACGTTCGCCTGCCGGACGCGGCGCTGGTCGATTTTCTGTGTGAAAATGCCGATGTGATAACCAAAGTGACGCTCGCCCCTGAGCGCGTCAGTAGCGAGGTGATTCGTAAACTGGTGGCTGCCGGGATCGTGGTTTCCGCAGGCCACTCCAACGCCACGCTGAAAGAAGCGAAAATCGGTTTTCGCGCGGGTATCACCTTCGCCACCCATCTGTACAACGCCATGCCGTATATTACCGGGCGTGAGCCGGGCCTGGCTGGTGCGATTTTCGACGAGCCGGATGTTTACTGCGGTATTATCGTCGACGGTATGCACGTTGATTATGCTAACGTGCGCAATGCAAAACGCCTGAAAGGCGACAAGCTGTGCCTCGTCACTGACGCCACCGCTCCGGCGGGCGCGCATATTGACCAGTTCATTTTTGCCGGTAAAACAATATACTACCGGAACGGGCTGTGCGTGGATGAAAATGGTACCCTCAGCGGTTCTTCGCTGACCATGATTGAAGGTGTGCGCAATCTCGTCGAACATTGCGGTATCGCGCTGGACGAAGTATTGCGTATGGCAACCCTCTACCCCGCGCGCGCCATTGGCGTAGAGAAACAGCTCGGCAGCATCGCACCGGGAATGGTCGCTAACCTGACCGCCTTCACCCGCGATTATAAAATCATCAAGACCATCGTTAATGGTAACGAGGTCGTCACTGAGTAAGTAAAGAATGACAGCAGGCGGACATGCTCAAATTGGTAACGTTGATCTCGTAAAACAGCTGAACAGCGCGGCCGTGTATCGGCTCATTGACCAGCACGGCCCCATTTCGCGCATTCAGATTGCGGAACAAAGCCAGCTTGCCCCTGCCAGCGTGACGAAAATCACGCGTCAACTGATTGAACGCGGGCTGATCAAAGAAGTCGATCAGCAGGCCTCTACCGGAGGCCGCCGCGCCATCTCGATTATTGCGGAAACCCGCAACTTCCATGCTATCGGCGTGCGCCTTGGCCGCTACGACGCGACCCTGACCCTGTATGATTTAAGCAGCAAGACGCTGGAAGAAGAACATTTCCCGCTGCCGGAACGTACGCAGGAGACGCTGGAGCATGCGCTGCTGAACATCATTGCGACCTTTACTGAAAGCTGCCAGCGCAAGATCCGCGAACTTATCGCTATCTCGGTGATCTTACCCGGGCTCGTCGACCCGGAAAGCGGCGTGATTCGCTATATGCCGCATATTCAGGTCGAGAACTGGGGGCTGGTTGAAGCACTGGAAAAACGCTTTAAAGTCACCTGTTTTGTGGGTCACGATATTCGCAGCCTTGCGCTGGCGGAGCACTACTTTGGTGCGAGCCAGGATTGCGAAGACTCTATTCTGGTGCGCGTCCATCGCGGCACCGGCGCGGGAATCATCTCCAATGGCCGTATTTTTATCGGCCGTAACGGCAACGTCGGCGAGATAGGCCATATTCAGGTCGACCCGCTGGGCGAACGCTGTCACTGCGGCAATTTTGGCTGCCTTGAGACCGTCGCGGCCAACGCGGCCATCGAACAACGCGTGCGCCACCTTCTTGAACAGGGCTACCAAAGTAAACTGACCGCGGACGAATGCACGATCAAAGCCATCTGCAAAGCCGCCAATAAAGGCGACGCCCTGGCCTGCGAAGTCATCGAATATGTGGGGCGTCACCTCGGTAAAACCATTGCTATCGCCATTAACCTGTTCAATCCGCAAAAAGTGGTGATCGCCGGCGAAATAGTCGAAGCAGAAAAGGTCCTGCTACCTGCTATCGCCGGCTGCATTAACGCTCAGGCACTGAAGGCGTTTCGCAAGAATCTGCCGGTCGTTCGCTCCACGTTGGATCACCGCTCCGCAATCGGCGCTTTTGCGCTGGTGAAACGCGCCATGCTCAACGGTATACTGCTCCAGCGTTTGCTGGAAAGCTAACGCGGCTATATAGTTTCGCCTTTCTTCAACGATGTCGGACTGTCCATGACCATTCAAAACGTAATCTGTGATATTGACGGCGTGCTGATGCACGACAATGTGGCCGTGCCGGGCGCTGCTGAATTTATCAAACGCATTCTTGAGAAAGATATGCCGTTGGTGATGTTGACCAACTACCCTTCCCAGACCGGGCAGGACCTGGCAAACCGCTTTGCGACCGCCGGGATCGACGTGCCGGATAGCGCCTTTTATACCTCCGCAATGGCCACCGCTGATTTCCTGCGCCGCCAGGAAGGCAAGAAAGCCTACGTGGTCGGTGAAGGCGCGCTGATTCACGAGCTTTATAAAGCCGGCTTTACCATTACCGACGTCAATCCGGATTTTGTTATCGTCGGTGAAACCCGCTCCTTTAACTGGGAGATGATGCATAAAGCGGCCTTCTTTGTCGCCAACGGCGCGCGCTTTATTGCCACCAACCCGGATACTCACGGTCGCGGCTTCTATCCGGCCTGCGGCGCTCTCTGCGCCGGAATTGAGAAAATCTCCGGCCGCAAGCCGTTCTACGTGGGAAAACCCAGCCCGTGGATTATCCGCTCTGCGCTGAATAAGATGCAGGCGCACTCCGAGCAGACGGTTATCGTCGGCGACAACCTGCGTACCGATATCCTCGCGGGTTTCCAGGCCGGTCTGGAAACCATTTTGGTTCTCTCCGGCGTATCGACGCTCGACGATATCGACAGTCTGCCGTTCCGGCCGTCGTGGATCTATCCGTCGGTTGCCGAAATTGATATTTTCTGAATAAAACCACGTCCTGGGACGTGGTTTTGCATTTATCGCGCCTGAAAAAAGAATCTCATCTAATAAAAACAGCCAATCACTGCACATCCATCAATAAAGCTGCTTAAAACATGCTCTTTTTTTAATATTCAGTAATCGTCATTGCGTTTTTTCTTTTACTGACCGTAAATCTCTTGCGCCCTCCTCTCCTTTACGGCATTTTCTTAGACATGCACTGAGACCTCGCGATAAGACGACGTCTGCACAACATCACAACACGACAGGGTAATGGAGAAGGTTATGTGTTCTATTTTTGGCGTACTGGATATTAAAACTGACGCAGCTGAGCTGCGTAAAAAGGCACTGGAACTTTCCCGCCTGATGCGCCACCGCGGCCCGGACTGGTCCGGCGTCTACGCCAGCGATAAAGCTATTTTGGTCCATGAGCGTCTGTCTATCGTCGACGTGAACGCCGGGGCCCAGCCGTTGTACAACGCGCAAAAAACCCACGCGCTGGCGGTAAACGGCGAAATTTATAACCACCAGGCGCTGCGTGCGGAATACGGCGACCGCTATACCTTCCAGACCGGCTCCGACTGCGAAGTCATTCTCGCCCTGTATCAGGAAAAAGGCGCGGCATTCCTCGACGATCTGCAGGGGATGTTCGCCTTCGCGCTGTACGACAGCGAACAGGACGCGTATCTGATTGGTCGCGACCATATCGGTATCATCCCACTGTATATGGGCCACGACGAGCACGGCAACTTCTACGTCGCCTCAGAAATGAAAGCGCTGGTTCCGGTCTGCCGGACAATCAAAGAGTTCCCGGCGGGTAGCTACCTGTGGAGCAAAGACGGTGAAATCCGCCAGTACTATCAGCGCGACTGGTTTGACTATGATGCGGTAAAAGACAACGTCACGGATAAAAACGAACTGCGTCAGGCGCTGGAAGAGTCCGTCAAAAGCCACCTGATGTCTGATGTGCCTTACGGCGTGCTGCTGTCCGGTGGCCTCGACTCGTCGGTTATCTCCGCTATCACCAAAAAATTCGCCGCTCGCCGGGTTGAAGATCAGGAACGTAGCGAAGCCTGGTGGCCGCAGCTGCACTCTTTCGCCGTCGGCCTGCAAGGCTCGCCGGACCTGAAAGCCGCGCAGGAAGTCGCCAACCATCTGGGTACCGTCCACCACGAGATCCACTTCACCGTGCAGGAAGGTCTGGATGCCATCCGTGACGTTATCTATCACATCGAAACCTACGATGTGACCACCATCCGCGCATCGACGCCGATGTATTTAATGTCGCGTAAAATCAAAGCGATGGGCATCAAAATGGTGCTGTCAGGCGAAGGTTCTGATGAGGTGTTCGGCGGCTATCTCTATTTCCATAAAGCGCCAAACGCCAAAGAGCTGCATGAAGAGACCGTACGTAAGCTGCAGGCGCTGCATATGTTTGACTGCGCCCGGGCAAACAAAGCCATGTCAGCCTGGGGGGTGGAAGCGCGCGTTCCGTTCCTCGACAAACAGTTCCTTGACGTCGCGATGCGTATTAACCCGCAGGACAAAATGTGTGGTAACGGCAAAATGGAAAAACATATCCTGCGTGAATGTTTTGAATCCTATCTGCCGGCCAGCGTCGCATGGCGCCAGAAAGAGCAGTTCTCTGACGGCGTAGGCTACAGCTGGATCGATACGTTAAAAGAGGTTGCGGCGAAACAGGTCTCCGATCAGCAGCTGGAAACCGCCAGCTTCCGTTTCCCGTACAACACGCCGTCGTCTAAAGAAGCGTACCTGTATCGTGAAATCTTCGAGGAGCTGTTCCCGGTACCTAGCGCGGCCGAATGCGTACCTGGCGGCCCGTCAGTAGCCTGTTCATCGGCTAAGGCGATTGAGTGGGACGAAGCGTTCAAAACCATGAACGATCCGTCAGGACGCGCCGTTGGCGTTCACCAGTCAGCTTATAAATAAACAATTTGCATCACCAACGGACCCCGAGGGGTCCGTTTTTTTATGGCTTTTTTTACCGCTGAAAAACGATAAATAACCAATAATTGCCGATTATTCCATCACGCTGTTCGCAACCTAACCAAACAGTCACATTCCGGCGATTTTCATTGAAAAAGGGGTTGACGCTCGCAGGCCCAATACGCATAATGCGCCCCGCAACGCCGATAAGGTAACGCGAAAAAAAAGATGGCTACGTAGCTCAGCTGGTTAGAGCACATCACTCATAATGATGGGGTCACAGGTTCGAATCCCGTCGTAGCCACCATCTTTTTTTGCGGGAGTGGCGAAATTGGTAGACGCACCAGATTTAGGTTCTGGCGCCGCAAGGTGTGCGAGTTCAAGTCTCGCCTCCCGCACCATTCACCCAAAGCGTTGCACGGATGGGGTATATCCAGGCGGTAAGTTAGCCGTTAAGGCTAGCGGCAATAAGTTTGGCGATAACCTCCTTCGAAAGTAAAAGATTTTTTTGTTGGGGTATCGCCAAGCGGTAAGGCACCGGTTTTTGATACCGGCATTCCCTGGTTCGAATCCAGGTACCCCAGCCATATTTCTTCGAGATTTGCGGTTCACCGCGACGGTTATTGGGGTATCGCCAAGCGGTAAGGCACCGGTTTTTGATACCGGCATTCCCTGGTTCGAATCCAGGTACCCCAGCCATCGAAGAATATGATAAGATTGGCTACGTAGCTCAGCTGGTTAGAGCACATCACTCATAATGATGGGGTCACAGGTTCGAATCCCGTCGTAGCCACCATACAACGGAGTTATTGATTTAGTTCGATAAATCCTAAAAAAATTGTTGGGGTATCGCCAAGCGGTAAGGCTCTGGTTTCTGATACCAGCATTCCGAGGTTCGAATCCTCGTACCCCAGCCAATTTAAAAAAGTCGTTCACTCTGTGGACGCACCCGTTGGGGTATCGCCAAGCGGTAAGGCTCTGGTTTCTGATACCAGCATTCCGAGGTTCGAATCCTCGTACCCCAGCCACTTAATAGCAAAAAAGCTCGCTTCGGCGAGCTTTTTTGCTTTCTGTATCCGGTTCAATCCGCATCGCGGTATTCACACCATACGCCGGCGATGGCGTATCACGCGCCGCAGCCATATCCCGGCTAAGCGGCGCGCCAGCCGGGAACCGGGCTTACAATCCCAACGCGTACTTCAGCGCCTGACGCTTTAAAACGCCCGCATGCGCCGCGGCCATTAAGCCGATATTGCGCAGCACGCGCACCGGCGCCAGATCGTTGGTAAAGCCGGCATAAAACAGATCCATACCCGACTGCATAATAAAATTATCCGCCCTGCGTCGCGCCTGGTAGCGTTTCAACACCGGCAGACCTGCCCATGCTTCACCCTGGCCTTTCGCCTCACTCAGAATATCCAGCAGGGCATCAACATCGCGATAGCCCAGATTCACCCCCTGCCCCGCCAGCGGATGAATGGTATGTGCGGCATCCCCCACCAGCGCCAGCCCCGGCTGTACATACTGCAGCGCATGGCGACGGGTCAGCGGAAACGCCCCGGCACTTAGCGGCGTGACGCGCCCCAGCCGGGAGGGGAAGTGGCGCGCAATCTCCTGCTGTAGCTGCGGCATACTCATCCCCTGCAGCTGGCGAATACGCGCGGGCGTGTCATACCACACCAGCGATGCCCAATTGTCGAACAGCGGCAGAAACGCGCGCGGCCCCGACGGCGTAAACTGCTGCCAGGTGCTGTTGCCAGGCTCCTCTGCGCACTGCACGCTAATCAGCATGCAGGATTGCTGATACTGCCACGCGTGAACGCCAATTCCGGCCAGCTGGCGCACCTGTGAGTTGGCGCCATCCGCGCCGATAACCAACCTGCCCGCGCATTCGCCGCCGTCGCTCAGACGCAATGTCGTGCAGGTCTCCTCCCGCTGCATCTCCTGTAACGAGGCGCCAACCCGGAGCGTAATGCGCTCATGCGCCGTCAGCGCCTGCCACAGCGCGAGCTGCAGAACATTGTTTTCCACCATGTAACCCAGCTCAGGCAGCTTCAGCTCGGCGGCATCAAAGGTCACATGCGCGTCCTCCCATTCCCAGGTCTCCAGCCGACGATAGGGATGCGCCCGCATAGCGCGCACCGCATCCCAGACGCCGAGGCTGTTCAGTAACCCGACGGAAGCGGCGCTAATCGCCGAAATACGCACATCCGGCGGCGCTGAGGGCACAAATGCCGGCGGGGCCGATGTTTCGATAACCGTTACCGTAAAACCGTGCTGCGCCAGCCCCAGCGCCAGGGCTCCGCCAACCATTCCGCCACCCACGATGGCGACATCTGTTGCATGAATTGTCATGGCAATTATCCTTAAACCTGAATCCGATAAGTTTACCGGATTTTTTCCCACCTCGTGGTGATAACGCTCGCACTGGTCAGGGCGCGACCAAAGCATTACAATACGCGCCCTGCAATCCTGGCTTTATACCCGCTGTCCTTCACATTGCAGAGTCATTCCCGGTGAAGAAAATAGCTTTGGGTATATATACTTAAGCATGAGCAAGTCGATGACAAAAAAACTCCATATTAAAACCTGGGGCTGTCAGATGAACGAATATGATTCATCAAAGATGGCCGATCTGCTGGATGCCACGCACGGGTATCAACTGACCGAAGTGGCGGAAGAAGCGGATGTGCTGCTGCTCAATACCTGCTCAATCCGTGAGAAGGCTCAGGAAAAAGTCTTCCATCAGTTAGGCCGCTGGAAGCTACTGAAAGAGAAGAACCCCGACCTGATTATTGGCGTCGGTGGTTGTGTCGCCTCTCAGGAAGGTCACCATATCCGCCAACGCGCCCACTACGTCGATATTATTTTCGGGCCGCAGACGCTCCATCGCCTGCCGGAGATGATCAACTCCGTTCGCGGCAACCGCAGTCCGGTTGTGGACGTCAGTTTCCCTGAAATCGAAAAATTCGACCGTCTGCCGGAACCGCGCGCCGAGGGCCCGACGGCATTCGTCTCCATTATGGAAGGCTGCAATAAATACTGTACCTACTGCGTGGTGCCTTACACCCGCGGCGAAGAGGTCAGCCGTCCTTCCGACGATATCCTGTTCGAGATTGCCCAGTTGGCCGCTCAGGGCGTCCGCGAGGTCAACCTGCTCGGACAGAACGTCAACGCCTGGCGCGGCGAGAACTACGATGGAACGACCGGCAGTTTTGCCGATCTGCTGCGTCTGGTGGCGGCAATCGACGGTATCGACCGCATTCGCTTTACCACCAGCCACCCTATCGAGTTTACCGATGACATCATTGATGTCTATCGCGATACCCCGGAGCTGGTGAGCTTCCTGCATTTACCGGTGCAGAGTGGTTCCGACCGGGTGCTGAACCTGATGGGGCGTACTCATACGGCGCTGGAGTACAAAGCGATTATCCGCAAGCTGTACGAGGCGCGCCCGAATATTCAGATTAGCTCCGACTTTATCGTTGGCTTCCCTGGCGAAACCAATGAAGATTTCGAGAAGACCATGAAGCTGATTGCCGATGTCAATCACGACATGAGCTACAGCTTTATCTTCTCTGCCCGTCCGGGAACACCGGCGGCGGATATGGTCGACGACGTCCCGGAACAGGACAAGAAGCAGCGTCTGTATATTCTGCAGGAGCGCATCACCCAGCAGGCTATGGCCTGGAGCCGCCGCATGCTTGGCACCACCCAGCGTATTCTGGTTGAAGGCACCTCCCGCAAAAGTATCATGGAGCTCTCAGGGCGCACCGAGAATAACCGGGTAGTCAACTTCGAAGGCACCCCGGATATGGTCGGTAAGTTTGTCGATGTCGAAATCGTTGACGTCTACACCAACTCGCTGCGCGGTAAAATTGTGCGTACCGAAGAGGAAATGGGGCTGCGTATCGCGGAATCGCCGGAATCCGTTATCGCCCGCACCCGCAAAGAAAACGACCTCGGCGTCGGAACCTATCAGCCGTGATCCGTTCAGGCCTGCCGACCCCGACAGGCCTTGTATTTCCTCTCCCCGGCCCAATATTCATCGCAATGCTTGCGCCATATTCCCATGACGTGAATAATTTCCTTACTGGCCGGAAACGTTCGCTATCCGGCAAAACGCGTAAAGAGGAACAGTTTGAACATAGAAACCCGTGAAATTACCCTGGAGCCAGCGGATAACGCACGCCTGCTGGGGCTGTGCGGCCCGTTTGACGACAATATCAAACAGCTGGAACGTCGATTAGGCATCGAAATTAATCGCCGTGACAACCACTTTAAACTGACCGGGCGCATGATCTGCGTGAACGCGGCGGCCGATATCCTGCGCAGCCTGTACGTCGATACTGCACCGATGCGCGGACAGATTCAGGATATTGAGCCGGAACAGATTCATCTGGCCATTAAAGAGGCGCGGGTGCTGGAACAAAGCGCCGAGAGCGTGCCGGAGTACGGCAAGGCCGTCAATATCAAAACCCGGCGTGGCGTGATTAAGCCGCGGACGCCAAACCAGGCGCAGTACATCGCCAACATCCTCGATCATGATATTACCTTCGGCGTCGGCCCTGCCGGGACCGGGAAAACCTACCTTGCGGTTGCCGCTGCGGTCGATGCGCTCGAACGCCAGGACGTACGCCGTATTCTGCTCACCCGCCCTGCCGTCGAAGCCGGAGAAAAGCTCGGCTTCCTGCCCGGTGACCTGAGCCAGAAAGTCGATCCGTACCTGCGCCCGCTGTACGATGCGCTGTTCGAGATGCTCGGTTTTGAGAAGGTCGAGAAACTGATTGAACGCAACGTTATCGAAGTCGCGCCGCTGGCCTATATGCGTGGGCGCACGCTGAACGATGCATTTATCATTCTCGATGAAAGCCAGAACACCACCATCGAACAGATGAAGATGTTCCTGACCCGTATCGGTTTTAATTCAAAAGCGGTGATCACCGGCGACGTCACTCAGATAGACCTGCCGCGCAGCACCAAATCCGGCCTGCGCCACGCCATTGAGGTGCTGGCGGAAGTCGATGAAATCAGCTTCAATTTCTTCCATAGCGAAGATGTGGTGCGCCACCCGGTAGTTGCTCGCATCGTCAATGCGTATGAAGCATGGGAAGAAGCGGATCAGAAACGTAAAGCAGAACTGGCCGCCGAGCGCAAACGCGAAGCCCAGGAACAGGAGCAGAAATGAGTCAGGTTATTCTCGATTTACAGCTGGCTTGCGAAGATAACGCCGGATTGCCGGATGAAGCTCAGTTTCAACGCTGGGTAGATGCCGTCATTCCCCAGTTCCAGGAGGAGTCAGAAGTGACCGTGCGCCTGGTAGACGAAGCCGAAAGCCATGAGTTGAATCTGACCTATCGCGGCAAGGATAAGCCGACCAACGTGCTGTCGTTCCCGTTTGAAGCTCCGCCGGGTATCGAACTGCCGCTACTTGGCGATCTGATCATCTGCCGTCAGGTCGTTGAACAGGAAGCCAAAGAGCAAGACAAGCCGCTGGAGGCGCACTGGGCGCATATGGTGATTCACGGCAGTCTGCACCTGCTGGGCTATGACCATATCATTGATGAAGAAGCGGAAGAGATGGAAAGCCTCGAAACAGAGATAATGCTTGCTCTGGGCTATGAGGATCCGTACATTGCCGAGAAGGAATAGCCTGCCGCCGGTTTTACCGGCGAGCGGCCCCCGTGCCGTCCGGCGCTGAACACACGCGCGACGAGCGACAAATTAACTGACATGAGAACCCACACGACGCCATGAGCGACGACAATTCACACAGTAGTGACACAGTAAACAGCAAAAAGGGATTCTTCTCCCTGTTACTCAGCCAGCTTTTTCACGGGGAACCGAAAAACCGTGACGAACTGCTGGAGCTGATCCGTGATTCCGGGCAAAACGACCTTATCGATGAAGATACGCGCGATATGCTCGAAGGGGTCATGGACATCGCCGACCAGCGCGTCCGCGATATCATGATCCCCCGCTCGCAAATGATTACCCTGAAACGCAACCAGACCCTGGACGAATGCCTCGATGTGATCATCGAGTCCGCCCACTCGCGTTTCCCGGTCATCAGCGAAGATAAAGATCACATTGAAGGGATTCTGATGGCCAAGGACCTGCTGCCGTTTATGCGCAGCGACTCCGAAGCGTTCAGCATGGAAAAAGTGTTACGCCCGGCGGTTGTCGTGCCTGAAAGTAAGCGGGTCGACCGCATGCTGAAAGAGTTCCGCTCCCAGCGTTACCATATGGCTATCGTTATCGATGAGTTCGGCGGCGTCTCCGGTCTGGTGACCATTGAAGACATCCTTGAGCTTATCGTCGGCGAAATCGAAGACGAATACGATGAAGAAGAAGATATCGATTTTCGTCAGTTGAGCCGCCACACCTGGACGGTGCGCGCCCTGGCCTCCATTGAAGATTTCAACGAAGCCTACGGCACTCACTTCAGCGATGAAGAAGTCGATACCATTGGCGGGCTGGTGATGCAGGCCTTTGGCCATCTGCCGGCGCGCGGTGAGTCTATTGACATCGATGGTTACCAATTCAAAGTCGCCATGGCCGATAGCCGACGTATCATCCAGGTACATGTCAAACTTCCTGACGACGCGCCACAGCCGAAGCTGGAAGATTAATTACACGGGACGATTAACCTAAATGGTATTTGCCTCTCTCATCGAACGCCAGCGCGTACGTCTGCTGCTGGCGCTATTATTCGGAGCCAGCGGAACGCTGGCTTTTTCTCCTTATGACATCTGGCCTGCGGCGATGGTTTCGTTAATCGGCCTGCAGGGGCTGACCCTCAACCGACGTCCGCTGCAAAGCACCTGGATAGGCTTTTTCTGGGGGCTGGGGCTGTTCGGTTCCGGCATCCACTGGGTCTATGTCAGCATCGCCCAGTTCGGCGGCATGCCCGGCCCGGTTAACGTATTCCTCGTGGTCCTGCTGGCGGCATATATGTCGCTGTACACCGGACTGTTTGCCGGCATCCTGTCGCGCCTGTGGCCCAAAACTAACTGGATACGCGTCGCGATCGCCGCGCCGGTTGTCTGGCAAATCACCGAATTCCTGCGCGGCTGGGTACTGACCGGCTTCCCGTGGCTGCAGTTTGGCTACAGCCAGATTGACGGTCCGCTGAAAGGGTTAGCGCCGGTGATGGGCGTTGAAGCCATTAACTTCCTGTTGATGGTGGTCAGCGGCCTGCTGGTGCTTGCGCTCATTCAGCGCCGCTGGAAACCGCTGATTGCGGCCATCGTCCTGTTCGCCCTGCCCTTTCCGCTGCGCTACATCCAGTGGTATCAGCTGCTGCCTGAGCGGGCAACCCAGGTATCTTTAGTGCAGGGCAATATTCCCCAGGCGCTGAAATGGGATGAAAACCAGCTGGTGAATACGCTGAAAATCTATCTGGATTTGACGCAGCCGCATATGGGGTCATCCCAGCTAATCGTCTGGCCGGAATCGGCGATCCCGGATCTGGAAATCAACCAGCAGAATTTCCTGGTTATGATGGACGACCTGCTGCGCGCGAAAGGCAGCTCGTTGATTACCGGTATTGTCGACGCCCGGCTTAATCCGCAGAATCGTTACGATACCTACAACACCATCATTACGCTGGGCAAAGATAACCCCTACAGCTACGATTCCACCGATCGCTACAACAAGAATCACCTGGTGCCGTTCGGTGAATTCGTGCCGCTGGAGTCCATTCTTCGCCCGCTGGCGCCGTTCTTCGATTTACCGATGTCCTCTTTCAGCCGCGGCCCGTATGTGCAGCCGCAGCTGGTGGCGCATAACATGAAGCTGACGGCGGCTATCTGCTACGAGATTATTCTCGGCGAGCAGGTGCGGGATAACTTCCGCCCGGATACCGACTATCTGCTGACCATCTCCAACGATGCCTGGTTTGGCAAGTCCATCGGTCCGTGGCAGCACTTCCAGATGGCGCGGATGCGCGCCCTCGAGCTGGCGCGTCCGCTGCTGCGCAGCACCAATAACGGTATTACCGCCGTCATTGGCCCGCGTGGGGAAATTCAGGATATGATCCCGCAGTTCACCCGCGCCGTGCTGACCACCAAAGTCACCCCGACTTCTGGCCTGACTCCGTACGCCCGTACCGGTAACTGGCCGCTGTGGGCGCTGACCGCGCTGTTGGGTTTCGGCGCGCTGATCATGAGCCTGCGCCAGCGTCGCCGCTAGTCGTTATTGCCTGCGGATCGTCTTGTCGATCCGCGTAGCCCCGGTCGTTAGCCGTCGCCGGGGCCGCCCTTCTCTTCTTTCCTGTCTCTCCACTCGTCAATCTGGCACGACCATTGCTTAATATACTCAGGTCGCGGCGACATTGATTGTTGGTTTAACCCTGTTGCACCAGCATCGCTCACCTCAGGCACTCAGCTGGTGCAATGGAAGATTTTTGCCTTTAAATGGTGCGGAGCACTTCGCAAAAATAAACAATAAAGCAGCAAAATCTTTACATTAAGCCAAACTAAATGCTAACAAACACATACAAATGCTGCACATCGGGATCGCAGCCATAATAACGCACACACACATTCACAATGGGTATCAAAAGCGTCAGTGACGCTGCGGATAAGGAGTTGGATATGCAATTACGTAAACTGGCCACAGCGATGCTGGTCATGGGTATGACCGCCGGCCTGGCGCATGCGGAAGATGCCGCCCCGGCAGCGGGCAGCACGCTGGACAAAATCGCTAAAAACGGCGTTATCGTCGTCGGCCACCGTGAATCCTCCGTACCGTTTTCCTACTACGACAATCAACAAAAAGTGGTCGGCTACTCTCAGGACTACTCCAACGCTATCGTTGACGCCATCAAGAAGCAGCTGAATAAGCCTGACCTGCAGGTAAAACTGGTGCCGGTAACCTCGCAAAACCGTATTCCGCTGCTGCAAAACGGGACCTATGACTTCGAGTGCGGCTCCACGACCAATAACCTTGAACGTCAGAAACAAGCCGCCTTCTCCAATACCATTTTCGTCGTGGGTACCCGCCTGCTGGTGAAAAAAGGCGGTGCGATTAAAGATTTCCCGGATCTGAAAGACAAAGCAGTTGTCGTCACCTCCGGCACCACCTCCGAAGTTCTGCTGCATAAGCTCAATGATGAGAAGAAAATGAACATGCGCATTATCAGCGCTAAAGACCACGGCGACTCCTTCCGTACTCTGGAAAGCGGTCGTGCGGTGGCCTTTATGATGGACGATGCGCTGCTGGCCGGCGAACGCGCGAAAGCGAAGAAACCGGATAACTGGGAGATAGTCGGCACGCCCCAGTCGAAAGAAGCCTACGGCTGTATGCTGCGCAAAGACGATCCGCAGTTTAAAAAGCTGATTGATTACACCGTTGCCAGCGCCCAGACCTCCGGCGAAGCGGAAAAATGGTTTGATAAATGGTTCAAAAACCCGATTCCGCCGAAAAATCTGAATATGAACTTCGAACTCTCCGACGACATGAAGACGCTGTTCAAGACCCCTAACGATAAAGCTCTGAACTAATTAAAAAAACAAGGGGCAGGAGATCCTGCCCTCCCGATTGTTGTGACAGCACGGACAGACTATACGGCGGCTGGTCGTTCCCCAGCCGCCGCGAATACCGAAACAAGCTGAACAACGATCTTCGAGGGTAGCGATGCTACCCTTTTTTTTCCAGGAGTCATTTATGTCAATAGACTGGAACTGGGGGATCTTCCTGCAACAGGCCCCGTTCGGCAATACCACCTATCTGGGTTGGCTCTGGAGCGGCTTTCAGGTCACCATCGCCCTGTCGGTTAGCGCCTGGATTATCGCTTTTTTCGTCGGCTCGCTGTTCGGCATTTTACGCACTGCCCCTAACCGCTGGTTATCCAGTATCGGCACCTGCTATGTCGAACTGTTCCGTAATGTCCCGCTGATCGTTCAGTTCTTCACCTGGTACCTGGTGGTGCCGGAGCTCCTGCCGGAAAACATCGGCATGTGGTTTAAATCCGAGCTTGATCCGAATATTCAGTTCTTTCTCTCTTCGATGATGTGTCTGGGGCTGTTTACCGCCGCGCGCGTATGCGAGCAGGTGCGCGCCGCCATTCAGTCGCTGCCGCGCGGCCAGAAAAACGCCGGGCTGGCCATGGGTCTGACGCTGCCGCAGACCTATCGTTACGTCCTGCTGCCCAACGCCTATCGGGTGATTGTGCCGCCGATGACCTCGGAGATGATGAACCTGGTGAAAAACTCAGCCATCGCCTCAACCATCGGGCTGGCGGATATGGCGGCACAGGCAGGCAAGCTGCTGGATTACTCGGCCCACGCCTGGGAATCCTTTACCGCGATTACCCTCGCCTATGTGTTTATTAATGCGGTGATTATGCTGGTGATGTATGTGGTTGAACGCAAGGTCCGCCTGCCGGGCAATATGGGGGGCAAATAATCATGTACGATTTTGACTGGAGTTCTATCGTTCCATCGATGCCCTACCTGCTGGCCGGGCTGGTTATCACGCTGAAAATCACCGTAACCGCCATCATTTTCGGCATCGTCTGGGGCACCCTGCTGGCGGTCATGCGCCTGTCAAGCTTCCTGCCGCTGGCATGGTTTGCGAAGACCTATGTCAACGTATTCCGCTCGATCCCGCTGGTGATGGTCCTGCTGTGGTTTTATCTGATTGTTCCTGGTTTCCTGCAGAACGTTCTTGGCCTGTCGCCGAAGAGCGATATCCGCCTGATCTCCGCGATGGTGGCCTTCTCGATGTTTGAAGCGGCGTACTATTCGGAAATTATCCGCGCGGGTATCCAGAGTATCTCTCGCGGCCAGTCGAGCGCCGCGCTGGCGCTGGGGATGACCCAGTGGCAATCCATGAAGCTGATTATTCTGCCGCAGGCGTTTCGCGCCATGGTGCCGCTGCTGCTCACTCAGGGGATCGTGCTGTTCCAGGATACTTCTCTGGTTTACGTTCTGAGCCTGGCCGATTTCTTCCGTACCGCCTCCACCATCGGTGAGCGCGACGGAACCCAGGTCGAGATGATCCTGTTCGCAGGCGCCGTTTATTTTGTCATTAGTCTCAGCGCATCGCTGTTGGTCAGCTGGTTGAAGAAAAGGACTGTGTAATGATTACCCTGAAAAACGTTTCAAAATGGTATGGTCACTTTCAGGTGCTGACCGATTGCTCCACGGAAGTGAAAAAAGGTGAAGTGGTGGTGGTGTGCGGGCCTTCCGGCTCGGGCAAATCGACGCTGATTAAAACCGTCAACGGCCTTGAACCAATCCAACAGGGCGAGATTACCGTTGATGGTACCAAAGTGAACGATAAAAAAACCAACCTCGCCAGACTGCGCTCCCGCGTCGGGATGGTGTTCCAGCACTTTGAACTGTTTCCGCATCTGTCGATTATCGATAACCTGACGCTGGCGCAGGTGAAAGTGCTTAATCGTGACAAAGCCGCTTCCCGGGCAAAAGGCCTGAAGCTGCTGGAACGCGTGGGGCTCTCCGCCCATGCCGATAAATACCCAGCCCAGCTCTCCGGCGGCCAGCAGCAGCGCGTAGCTATCGCCCGCGCGCTCTGTATGGATCCGATTGCGATGCTGTTTGACGAACCGACTTCCGCGCTGGATCCGGAAATGATCAACGAAGTGCTGGATGTCATGGTCGAGCTGGCCAACGAAGGCATGACGATGATGGTGGTGACGCACGAAATGGGCTTTGCCCGTAAGGTCGCCAACCGGGTGATCTTTATGGATGAAGGGAAAATTGTCGAAGATTCTGACAAAGAAGCGTTTTTCGCCAATCCGCAATCCGACCGCGCGAAAGACTTCCTCGCCAAAATCCTGCATTAATTTGTTGCTTTGCAGGCGCGCATCAGCAGGTGCGCGCCTGGTTTTCAGCGACTTCTGCGCGGCGTATCAAGGCTCAAAGGGACGACGCTGGAACTGGTCATGGCCGCATTTCGGGCAACGCGGCAGAATATCCGGGGTATAGACCGCCAGGTGATAATGGCAGTGTTCGCACACCAGATTTCCCAGCCCCACCACTTCGCCACTGTGGTAAACCCCGTGGTGGTTGAGGTCCTGGAACACTTCGCGCCACTCCAGCTGGGTTTTGTCGGTAATATCCGCCAGCTCCTGCCACAGGCTCTCTTTGATCACCCGCATAAACACGCTGTCCGTCAGTTCATCCTGGCTCTCTTCATAGCTGAGGGCAAACTCCTCCAGATCGCGCCTGACCGCTTTGGTCAGCGTCTCAACTTCGCGATGCGTTAACTCACCAGACTGGCTAATTTTCACCCGCGCCTGTTCCACCAGCGCGTCAATATCGCGTTCTCCACTGCGCAGCCGTTCACTGAGCGTCGACACCAGTTCACGGTAGAATTGAGCAACCTTGTTCATCATTTCGCCTCCGGTGTGGTTAACTTCTTCTAATAATAGACGTTATTTGCCGTCTGCTTTGCCAGTTAGCCCACAGAGTCGCGAAATAGTCTCCGCCGCTTTTGCCGATGTTAATGTGCGAAAGGCTGTTTTGACGTGGGCGTTTGGGCTATGCTATGCCGATCTGATAACACATCCATTGGCTACATTTTGTAGCTGTATTGAAAACAGGACCACTGGCTGCCATGCAAGAGCAATACCGCCCGGAAGAGATAGAATCGAAAGTCCAGCTTCACTGGGACGATCATCGTACATTTGAAGTAACTGAAGACGAGAGCAAAGAGAAGTATTACTGCCTGTCGATGCTTCCTTATCCTTCTGGTCGACTACACATGGGTCACGTGCGTAACTACACCATCGGCGACGTCATTGCCCGCTACCAGCGTATGCTCGGCAAAAACGTTCTGCAGCCGATCGGCTGGGATGCGTTTGGTCTGCCGGCGGAAGGCGCCGCGGTAAAAAACAACACCGCGCCGGCCCCGTGGACCTATGACAATATTGCCTACATGAAAAACCAGCTGAAAAAGCTGGGCTTTGGCTATGACTGGAGCCGTGAAGTGGCGACCTGCACCCCGGAATACTACCGCTGGGAGCAAAAATTCTTCACCGAGCTGTACAAAAAAGGCCTGGTGTACAAAAAAACGTCTGCGGTGAACTGGTGCCCGAACGACCAGACCGTTCTCGCCAACGAACAGGTGATCGACGGCTGCTGCTGGCGCTGCGATACCAAAGTTGAGCGTAAAGAGATCCCGCAGTGGTTTATCAAAATCACCGCCTACGCCGACGAACTGCTCAACGATCTGGATAAGCTGGATCACTGGCCTGATACCGTTAAGACCATGCAGCGCAACTGGATCGGCCGTTCCGAAGGGGTAGAAATCTCCTTCAACGTTAACGAGTACGCCGACAAGCTGACCGTCTACACCACCCGTCCGGACACCTTCATGGGCTGTACCTACCTGGCCGTTGCCGCGGGTCACCCGCTGGCGCAACAGGCGGCAGCGAACAACCCGGAACTGGCGGCGTTTATTGACGAGTGCCGCAACACCAAAGTCGCTGAAGCAGAAATGGCGACGATGGAGAAAAAAGGCGTCGATACCGGCTTCAAAGCGATTCACCCGCTGACCGGCGAAGAAATTCCGGTCTGGGCGGCCAACTTCGTGCTGATGGAATATGGCACCGGCGCCGTGATGGCCGTTCCGGGTCACGATCAGCGCGACTACGAATTTGCCAGCAAATATGGTCTGAACATTAAGCCGGTTATTCTGGCGGCGGACGGCTCAGAACCGGATCTGTCCGAACAGGCGCTGACTGAAAAAGGCGCACTGTTCAACTCCGGCGAGTTTGACGGCCTGAGCCACGAAGCGGGCTTCAACGCTATCGCCGACAAACTGGCGGCGATGGGCGTTGGCGAACGCAAAATTAACTACCGCCTTCGCGACTGGGGCGTTTCCCGTCAGCGTTACTGGGGCGCGCCGATTCCAATGGTCACCCTCGAAGACGGTACCGTGATGCCAACGCCGGAAGATCAGCTGCCGGTGATCCTGCCGGAAGATGTGGTCATGGACGGTATCACCAGCCCGATCAAGGCCGATCCGCAGTGGGCAAAAACCACCGTTAACGGTCAGCCTGCGCTGCGTGAAACCGACACCTTCGATACCTTTATGGAGTCTTCCTGGTACTACGCGCGCTACACCTGCCCGCAGTACAATGACGGAATGCTGGATCCAAACGCCGCCAACTACTGGCTGCCGGTCGATATTTACATCGGCGGGATCGAACATGCGATCATGCACCTGCTGTACTTCCGCTTCTTCCATAAGCTGATGCGCGACGCGGGTATGGTTAACTCCGACGAGCCGGCAAAACAGCTGCTGTGTCAGGGGATGGTACTGGCTGACGCCTTCTATTACGTTGGCGAAAACGGCGAGCGTAACTGGGTTTCTCCGAAAGACGCAATTGTTGAACGTGACGAGAAAGGCCGCATTGTGAAGGCCAAAGACGCCGCAGGTCATGAGCTGGTCTACACCGGCATGAGCAAGATGTCCAAGTCGAAGAACAACGGCATCGACCCGCAGGAAATGGTAGAACGTTACGGCGCGGATACCGTTCGTCTGTTCATGATGTTCGCCTCTCCGGCGGATATGACGCTGGAATGGCAGGAGTCCGGCGTAGAAGGGGCGAACCGCTTCCTGAAACGTGTCTGGAAACTGGTTTACGAGCACACCATTCAGGGCCCGGTTGCCGCGCTGGACGCTGCCAGCCTGAGCGAAGATCAGCAGGCGCTGCGTCGCGATGTCCATAAAACGATCGCCAAAGTGACCGATGATATCGGCCGTCGTCAGACCTTCAACACCGCGATCGCCGCGATCATGGAGCTGATGAACAAACTGGCGAAAGCGCCGCAGGAAAACGAACAGGATCGCGCGCTGATGCGTGAGGCTCTGCTGGCGGTTGTGCGCATGCTCAATCCGTTCACCCCGCACGCCAGCTTCACGCTGTGGCAGGAGCTGGGCGGTGAAGGCGATATCGACAACGCGCCGTGGCCGGTCGCCGATGAAAGCGCCATGGTTGAAAATACCACTCTGGTTGTTGTTCAGGTCAATGGTAAAGTCCGTGGTAAAATTACCGTTCCTGTCGATGCAAGCGAAGAACAGGTTCGTGAACGTGCGGGCCAGGAACATCTGGTCGCGAAGTATCTCGACGGTGTAACCGTACGTAAAGTGATTTACGTCCCGGGCAAACTGCTCAACCTGGTCGTTGGCTAAGCACAGGAGGAAGCGTGCGATATCTGGCAACATTGTTGTTATCTCTGGCGGTGCTCGTCACCGCCGGATGCGGCTGGCATCTGCGGAGTACCACTCAGGTGCCCACCGCGATGAAAACCATGATCGTTCAGTCGAGCGATCCGAATGGCCCGTTAAGTCGTTCGGTGCGTAATCAGCTGCGTCTGAATGGCGTCGAGATCATCGACGGCAGCACGCTGCGCAAGGATATTCCTTCCCTGCGTCTGGATGCGTCATCCATTCAGAAAGACACGGCCTCCATTTTCCAGGATGGTCGTACGGCTGAATATCAGATGGTGCTGACGGTACAGGCACGCGTACTCATCCCGGGCCATGATATCTATCCGATCTCGACGAAAGTCTACCGCTCGTTCTTCGATAACCCGCAGGCGGCGTTAGCGAAAGACACCGAGCAGGATATGATAATCCAGGAGATGTACGACAAAGCCGCGGAACAGCTGATTCGTAAGCTGCCAAGCGTCCACGTTGCTGATGTTGAAGCCACGAAAGGGGAAGAGAAGACGGTCACGCCCGCTTCCACAACCTCTGGCAACCGCGTCTCCACTACGCTGGGTAACTGATGATTCGGTTGTACCCGGAACAACTCCGCGCGCAGCTCACTGAAGGGCTGCGAGCGGCCTATTTATTACTCGGCAGCGATCCGTTGCTGCTGCAGGAAAGTCAGGACGCGATTCGCGAAGCCGCTGCTACCCAGGGCTTTACCGAGCACCATACCGCGTCTATCGACGCCAGCACCGACTGGCCCGCCCTCTTCTCACTCAGCCAGGCCATGAGCCTGTTCGCCAGCCGTCAGACGCTGCTGCTGGTGCTGCCGGAAAATGGTCCTAACGCGGCGATTAACGAACAGCTTGCCACCCTGGTCAGCATGCTCCATGACGACCTGCTGTTAATCGTTCGCGGTAATAAGCTCAGCAAAGCGCAGGAAAATGCCGCCTGGGTTAGCGCGCTGGCCAGCCGCGCGGTTCAGGTGAGCTGTCAGACGCCGGAATATGCGCAGCTGCCGCGATGGCTGGCGGCGCGAGCAAAACAACACCATTTGCATCTTGATGACGCCGCCAGTCAGCTGCTGTGCTACTGCTATGAAGGCAATCTGCTGGCGCTGGCGCAGGCGCTGGAGCGGCTCTCTCTGCTGTGGCCGGATGGCAAGCTGACGCTGCCGCGCGTCGAACAGGCGGTGAACGACGCCGCCCACTTCACACCCTATCACTGGGTGGATGCGCTGCTGGCCGGCAAAAGCAAGCGGGTGCTGCATATCCTGCAGCAGTTACGCCTGGAAGGAAGCGAACCGGCTATTCTGCTGCGCACGCTCCAGCGCGAGCTGCTGCTGCTGGTTAACCTGAAACGCCAGTCGGCCCATACGCCGCTGCGTACGCTCTTCGATAAGCATCGGGTGTGGCAGAACCGTCGACAGCTGGTCAGCGATGCGCTCGCGCGCCTCAGCACAGACCAGTTGCGCCAGGCGGTCACTCTGCTGACCCGAGCGGAGCTGACGTTTAAACAGGATTACGGTAGCGCCATCTGGCCGGAGTTAGAGAGCCTTTCTTTGTTGCTCTGCCATAAAGCGCTGGCAGACGTATTTATTGATGGTTGATATGACTCAGTTGCAGGCAATGTACGGCGGCACCTTTGATCCGGTGCACTATGGACACCTCAAACCGGTTGAGATTCTGGCGAATCAGATTGGCCTTGAGAAAGTGATTATCGTCCCAAACAATGTTCCGCCGCACCGCCCGCAGCCTGAAGCCACCAGCGCCCAGCGTCAACAGATGCTGGCGCTGGCCATTGCCGATAAGCCGTTGTTCGTGCTTGATGAGCGTGAGCTTCAGCGTCAGACGCCATCCTGGTCGGCGCAAACGCTGGAAGAGTGGCGACAGGAACAAGGGCCAGACCGGCCGCTGGCCTTCATTATTGGCCAGGACTCGCTGCTCACCTTCCCGACCTGGCACAATTACGCCTCGATTCTGGATAATGTGCATCTGATCGTTTGCCGCCGCCCTGGCTATCCGCTGGTGATGCAACGGGAGGAGGATCAGCGGTGGCTGGACAAACGTTTAACGCGCGACGCAGAACAGCTGCACAACCGTCCCGCCGGGGTTATCTATCTGGCGGAAACCCCGTGGTTTGACATTTCGGCAACGCTTATCCGCCAGCGCCTGGAACGCGGGGAATCCTGCGCTGACATGCTGCCGGCGGCGGTACTGACGTATATCCATCAGCAAAAACTCTACTGTTAACCGCCCGTTGCCCCGGCGTTCGTGACGCCGGATGCAATAGCAGCGCGCCGGTTCGCTTATACTCTCCCTCATCTCTTTACGATGCCAGAAGGCGTATATTCAGTGAAATTATGGTTAGTTCGACATGGTGAAACTGAGGCCAATGTTGCCGGCCTTTACAGCGGACACGCCCCGACCCCGTTAACCGGGCGCGGGATGACGCAGGCGCAAACGCTCGGTCAGTTGCTGCAGGCGGTTCCCTTCGATAGCGTCCTCTGCAGCGAGCTGGAACGCACCCAACTCACCGCCTACCTGCTGCTCGGCGCACGCAATATCCCCCGACAGATAGTCCCCGAACTTAATGAGATGTTTTTTGGCGACTGGGAAATGCGCCATCATCGTGACTTACAGCGCGAAGACGCCGAAAACTATGCCGCCTGGTGCGCGGACTGGCAGCATGCGGCGCCGACCAACGGCGAAAGTTTTCCGCATTTCGCCCACCGCATCCGCACGTTTGCCGGGAAGCTGACGCAACATCCGCAGCCGGACCATCTGCTGATCGTCGGCCATAAAGGGGGGCTGAGCCTGCTGATCGCGCTGTTGCTGAAGCTGCCGGCGGAGACGATGTGGCATTTTCCTGTCGCCCATGGCGCATGGAGCGAACTCGAACTGCACGCTGATTTTGCCACCCTGCGGGTATTAAATAGCCAGGCGCGCTGGCAGAAGGAAGAAGAATTCCGTGCAGACCATTGACAGGTCAGAGCAGGCTGTTATTCTCCGCAGCCTGAACGCATCGGTCAAAAGATGTTTCCAGAAATTGTTTTACAAAAATGGCGATGCAATCACGGGCGATGGATGGGATGATAGCCGCCGCCATCGCTTGCTGACCGACATTTATCCCGACTTTCCGACAAGTTCAGGTATACTGTCAGGCTGTTTATTATCAATCTTCACTCACCCAGGGGGAACTCTTGCAGGGTAAAGCACTCCAGGATTTTGTTATCGACAAAATTGATGACCTGAAAGGTCAGGACATCGTTGCCATTGACGTTCATGGCAAATCCAGCATTACAGATTGCATGATTATTTGCACCGGCACCTCCACGCGCCATGTCATGTCCATCGCCGACCACGTAGTACAAGAGTCTCGCGCCGCAGGCATGCTGCCGCTGGGCGTTGAAGGTGAAAACGCCGCCGACTGGATTGTTGTCGACCTTGGCGACGTCATGGTTCACGTTATGCAGGAAGAGAGCCGTCATCTGTACGAGCTGGAAAAACTCTGGAGTTAATGCGTGAAGCTGCAACTGGTGGCCGTTGGCACCAAGATGCCGGACTGGGTTCAGACCGGCTTTAGTGAATATTTGCGCCGTTTTCCAAAAGATATGCCGTTCGAGCTGCTGGAAATTCCCGCCGGTAAACGCGGTAAAAATGCCGACATCAAGCGCATCCTCGAAAAAGAAGGGGAAATGATGCTGGCGGCCGCAGGCAAAAATCGCATCGTGACCCTGGATATTCCGGGAAAACCGTGGGATACGCCGCAGCTGACGCGAGAACTGGAGCGCTGGAAACAGGATGGCCGCGACGTCAGCCTGCTTATCGGCGGTCCCGAGGGGCTCTCTCCGGCATGTAAAGCAGCAGCGGAACAGAGTTGGTCGCTCTCCACCCTCACGTTGCCTCACCCGCTGGTACGCGTACTGGTCGCTGAGAGCCTGTATCGTGCGTGGAGCATTACCACCAACCACCCTTACCACCGTGAATAATGATGACCAGGGTAGACTAAGCAGCGAATGAAATTACAGAATTCTTTCCGCGACTATACGGCTGAATCCTCGCTGTTCGTGCGCCGGGCGCTGGTCGCTTTTTTGGGGATTTTGCTGCTTACCGGCATACTGGTTGCCAATCTTTATAACGTGCAGATTGTTCGCTACACCGACTATCAAACGCGCTCCAACGAAAACCGTATTAAGCTGGTCCCTATTCCGCCCAGTCGCGGCATTATCTATGACCGCAACGGTACGCCGCTGGCGCTGAACCGCACCATCTACCAGCTGGAGATGATGCCGGAAAAAGTCGATAACGTGCAGCAAACGCTGGATGCGTTACGCGATGTCATCGATCTGAGCGATGATGACATCGCCAACTTCAAAAAAGAACGCTCGCGTTCCCATCGCTTTACTTCGATTCCCGTCAAGGTCAACCTCAGCGAAGTCCAGGTGGCCCGTTTTGCGGTTAACCAGTACCGCTTTCCCGGTGTCGAGGTAAAAGGCTATAAACGCCGCTACTACCCCTATAACTCCGCGCTGACCCACGTTATCGGCTACGTCTCAAAAATAAACGATAAAGACGTCGATCGCCTGGATAAAGAGGGCAAGCTGGCCAACTACGCCTCCACGCATGATATTGGCAAGCTGGGAATCGAGCGCTATTACGAAGACGTCCTGCACGGTCAGACCGGCTATGAAGAGGTCGAAGTCAATAACCGTGGCCGCGTTATTCGCCAGCTCAAAGAGGTGCCTCCGCAGGCCGGGCGCGATATCTATTTGACCCTCGATCTCAAGCTTCAGCAGTATATTGAGACTCTGCTCGCCGGTAGCCGCGCTGCCGTGGTCGTCACCGACCCGCGTACCGGCAGCATCCTCGCGCTGGTCTCCACGCCGAGCTACGATCCGAACCTGTTTGTGGACGGCATCTCCAGTAAAGACTACTCCACCCTGCTGAACGACCCGAATACTCCGCTGGTCAACCGCGCGACCCAGGGGGTTTACCCGCCGGCGTCGACGGTGAAGCCTTATGTCGCCGTATCGGCCCTCAGCGCGAACGTCATCACCCGCAATACCAGCCTGTTCGACCCGGGCTGGTGGCAGCTACCGGGTTCTGACAAGCGCTACCGCGACTGGAAAAAGTGGGGGCACGGGCACCTGAACGTGACCAAAGCGCTCGAAGAGTCTGCCGATACTTACTTCTATCAGGTCGCCTATGATATGGGGATCGACCGCCTCTCCGAGTGGATGAGCAAATTCGGTTACGGCCACTATACCGGTATCGATCTCTCCGAAGAGCGCTCCGGGAATATGCCGACCCGCGAATGGAAGCTGAAGCGCTTTAAGAAGCCCTGGTATCAGGGTGACACCATCCCGGTCGGAATCGGCCAGGGCTACTGGACCGCAACGCCGATTCAAATGAACAAAGCGCTGATGATTCTGATTAACGACGGCGTCGTGAAAGTCCCCCACCTGCTGCAAAGCACCGTCGAAGACGGTAAGCAGGTTCCCTGGGTTCAGCCGCACGAGCCGCCGGTCGGCGATATTCACTCCGGCTTCTGGGAAATCGCCAAAGACGGGATGTTCGGCGTAGCCAACCGCGGCAACGGTACCGCGCATAAATACTTCGCCAGCGCGCCGTATAAAATTGCGGCGAAATCCGGTACGGCCCAGGTGTTTGGCCTGAAAGCCAATGAAACCTATAACGCGCACCGCATCGCGGAACGTCTGCGCGACCATAAACTTATGACGGCGTTTGCCCCTTATAACAATCCCCAGGTTGCTGTTGCCATCATTCTTGAGAACGGCGGCGCCGGCCCGGCGGTCGGCACCATTATGCGCCAGATTCTCGACCACATTATGCTGGGCGATAACAACACAAACTTGCCGAGTGAAAACCCGGCGGTAACGGCGGGGGAGGATCAATAATGACCGATAATCCGAACAAAAAATCGCTATGGGATAAAATCCATCTCGATCCGACCATGGTGCTGATTCTACTGGCGCTGCTGACCTACAGCGCGCTGGTTATCTGGAGCGCCAGCGGCCAGGATATCGGGATGATGGAGCGTAAAATAGGCCAGATCGCCATGGGCGTGGTTATCATGATCGTGATGGCGCAAATCCCGCCGCGCGTGTATGAAGGCTGGGCGCCCTATCTCTATATCTTCTGTATCATTTTGCTGGTCGCGGTTGACGCTTTCGGCGCGATTTCCAAAGGTGCCCAGCGCTGGCTGGATCTTGGCGTCGTGCGCTTTCAGCCATCGGAAATTGCTAAAATCGCCGTGCCGCTGATGGTCGCGCGCTTTATCAACCGCGATGTGTGTCCGCCATCGCTGAAGAATACCGCCATTGCGCTGGTGCTGATTTTCCTGCCAACCCTGCTGGTTGCCGCCCAGCCGGACCTCGGGACCTCCATTCTGATTGCGTTGTCTGGCCTGTTCGTGCTGTTCCTTTCCGGGCTAAGCTGGCGTCTGATTGGCGTGGCGGTGGTGCTGATTGCGGCGTTTATTCCGATTTTATGGTTCTTCCTGATGCATGATTATCAGCGTCAGCGCGTCATGATGTTGCTCGACCCGGAGACCGATCCGCTGGGTGCCGGCTATCATATTATTCAGTCGAAAATCGCCATTGGCTCCGGCGGATTACGCGGCAAAGGCTGGCTGCACGGCACCCAGTCGCAGCTTGAATTCCTGCCGGAACGCCATACCGACTTTATCTTTGCGGTCCTGGCGGAAGAGCTCGGCCTGATTGGCGTGCTGATTCTGCTGGCGCTCTATATCCTGCTCATCATGCGCGGGCTGTGGGTCGCCGCCCAGGCGCAAACCACTTTCGGTCGCGTCATGGCCGGTGGTTTAATGTTGATTTTATTCGTTTATGTCTTCGTAAATATTGGTATGGTGAGTGGTATTTTACCAGTGGTGGGGGTACCGTTGCCGCTGGTCAGCTACGGGGGCTCAGCCCTGATCGTATTGATGGCCGGGTTTGGTATCGTGATGTCGATCCACACCCACAGAAAAATGTTGTCGAAAAGCGTTTAAGGGGTTCGCGATGCGTAAGCAATGGCTGGGGATCTGCATAGCAGCGGGGCTGCTGGCGGCATGTTCGGGTGAAGACGTTCAACAGAAGACGGTCAGCACTCCACAGCCGGCCGTCTGTAATGGCCCAAGCGTGGAAATCAGCGGCGCCGATCCGCATTATGAAACGCCAAATGCCGCGGCGAATCAGGATTACGAGCGCGAAGGTAAAAGTTATAAAATCGTCCAGGATCCGTCTAACTTTACTCAGACCGGTCTGGCCGCCATTTATGACGCGGAACCCAACAGCAATCTGACGGCGTCCGGCGAAGCCTTCGACCCGACGCAGCTTACCGCGGCGCACCCGACGCTGCCGATCCCAAGCTACGTCCGCGTGACTAACCTCGCAAACGGCCGGATGATCGTCGTGCGCATTAACGATCGCGGGCCGTATGGCAACGATCGCGTTATCTCGCTCTCACGTGCTTCCGCCGATCGCCTGAATACCTCCAATAACACCAAAGTGCGTATCGATCCGATCATCGTCGCGCCGGATGGTTCGCTTTCCGGCCCGGGTATGGCCTGTACTACCGTCGCCAAACAAACCTATGCGCTACCTGCCCGCCCGGATCTTGACGGCGGCGCCGGTGTTTCCAGCGAACCGACCGCGCAAACTGATGTCCGCCCAATCAGCAATGATACGCTGAAGCCGGAAGACAGCGTTGGCGCGCCGGTGAAAAGCGGCGGTTTCCTCGGCGCGCCTACGCCATTGAATAGCGGCGTACTGGAAAGCAGCAGCGAGCCTGCGGCTCAGACGGCCCCCCAAAGCGCGCCGGTTACCGCGCCTGGTTCTGTGCAAGGTCGCGTCACGCCGGCAGCACCGGCGACTGCCGCTGCTGCCACGGCCGTCGCCGCCTCGGCGGCCAGCGCCAGCGGCGACTTCGTCGTTCAGGTCGGCGCCGTCAGCGATCGGACCCGCGCGCAGCAATATCAGCAGCGTCTTAGCCAGCAGTTTTCCGTGCCTGGCCGCGTCGTGCAGAACGGTGCGGTGTGGCGCATTCAGCTCGGGCCGTTCGCCAGCAAATCGCAGGCCAGTACGGTACAACAGCGCCTGCAAAGTGAAGCTCAGCTGCAGTCATTTATTACTCACGCCAACTAAACAGGCTGGGCCGTTGTCCGTACTGTGATGCGCATGAAAAAGTCATTAACAAAGTCATGCGCAATGTCGGATGCCGGTCCACGGAGCATTTGTTATAGTAGGGCACTTTTTTTAACTCCATCACGGATGCCGTTGTTCTGACCATGAAGACCTCTTTCACCGCACGTTTACTCGTTACGGCCCTCTCCGTTGCAGCGCTCTCTTCCGCTGCCCACGCCGATGACCTGAATCTCAAAACCATGATCCCAGGCGCGCCGCAGATTGACGCCGAATCCTGGATCCTTATTGATTACAATTCGGGCAAAGTGCTGGCGGAGAATAACGCCGATTCCCGCCGCGACCCGGCGAGCCTGACCAAAATGATGACCAGCTACGTCATCGGTCAGGCCATGAAAGCGGGCAAGTTTAAAGAAACCGACCTGGTTACGGTGGGCAACGATGCGTGGGCAACCGGTAACCCGGTGTTTAAAGGCTCTTCACTGATGTTCCTGAAACCGGGTATGCAGGTGCCGGTTTCTCAGCTGATCCGCGGCATCAACCTGCAGTCAGGTAATGACGCCTGCGTCGCTATGGCCGACTACGTCGCCGGTAGCCAGGATGCCTTCGTCAGCCTGATGAACAACTACGTCAATGCGCTGGGCCTGAAAAACAGCCACTTCCAGACCGTTCACGGCCTTGATGCCGACGGGCAGTACAGCTCTGCGCGCGATATGGCGCTGATTGGCCAGGCGCTGATCCGCGACGTACCGAACGAATACACCATCTATAAAGAAAAAGAGTTCACCTTTAACGGCATTCGTCAGCAGAACCGTAACGGTCTGCTGTGGGATAACAGCCTGAACGTCGACGGGATTAAAACCGGCCATACCGACAAAGCGGGCTATAACCTCGTCGCCTCGGCGACCGAAGGCCAGATGCGTCTGATCTCCGCCGTTATGGGCGGTCGCACCTTCAAAGGCCGTGAATCCGAAAGCAAAAAGCTGCTGACCTGGGGCTTCCGCTTCTTCGAAACCGTTAATCCGCTGAAAGCCGGGAAAGAGTTCTCTTCCGAACCTGCCTGGTTTGGCGACAGCGATCGCGCTTCGCTGGGGGTCGATAAAGACGTTTATCTGACTATCCCTCGTGGCCGCATGAAAGACCTGAAAGCCAGCTATGTGCTGAACAATACCGAACTGCACGCACCGCTGCAGAAAAACCAGGTGGTCGGCACCATTAACTTCCAGCTGGACGGTAAAACGATCGATCAGCGCCCGCTGGTGGTCCTGCAAGAAATTCCTGAAGGCAATTTCTTCGGAAAAATGATTGATTACATCAAGTTAATGTTCCACCACTGGTTTGGTTAAAAATCGAACGCTTGAAAGTGTGATTTACATCCCCATATACTAATCATCAAAGTAACCTGATAACTCCCACTCCTGGTGGGAGTTATTATTTTTTGTCGTAATACCGGAGCTGACATGAAAACCAAACTTAACGAACTGCTTGAATTCCCTACTCCATTTACTTACAAAGTAATGGGGCAGGCGTTGCCTGAGCTGGTTGATCAGGTGGTGGAAGTGGTACAGCGCCATGCGCCTGGTGATTACTCTCCGCAGGTAAAACCGAGCAGCAAAGGGAACTACCACTCGGTGTCTATCACCATCAACGCGACCCATATCGAGCAGGTCGAAACCCTGTACGAAGAGCTGGGCAATATCGACATCGTCCGGATGGTGCTGTAACCCATTCCCTGACCCGGCCCTGCGCCGGGTCATCCCTCCCCGCTATGCTGTGATATACTCCCCCCTCAAGTCACTTCTCTCTCTGCGGAGACGTTGTTTTGCAGCATAACAAAATCCTTATCCGTCAACTTGGCCTGCAACCTTACGAACCGGTCTCGCAGGCGATGCATGAATTTACCGACACCCGCGACGACACCACGCTGGACGAAATCTGGCTGGTCGAACACCCTCCGGTCTTTACTCAGGGCCAGGCGGGAAAAGCTGAACACGTGCTGGTTCCGGGCGATATTCCGGTCATTCAAAGCGATCGCGGCGGCCAGGTAACCTACCACGGACCAGGACAGCAGGTGATGTATGTTCTGCTGAACCTCAAGCGGCGCAAACTGGGCGTGCGCGAACTGGTTACCCTGCTGGAACAGACCGTGGTCAACACGCTGGCGGAATACGCGATTGAATCGCATCCTCGCGCCGATGCGCCCGGCGTCTACGTCGGCGAGCAAAAAATCTGTTCGCTGGGTTTGCGTATCCGAAGAGGTTGTTCGTTTCACGGGCTTGCGCTGAATATTGCGATGGACCTGTCGCCGTTCCTGCGGATTAACCCCTGCGGCTATGCCGGAATGGAGATGGCCCAAATGCGCCAGTGGCAGCCGGACATTCAGCCGCAGATGGTGGCGCCTCATCTGGTTGCCAACCTGCTGGCTCTGCTCGGCAACCCGCCTCACGAGATGATTGCCGCCGCTTAGCCCCCGCTCGCTCGCGTCCCTGTCACCGGGGCGCGACATCCGCATTATCGATAGTTAAGCCATTATATTTGCAATTAAATGTCACGCACAGCGTCTCTGCTGGCCGCTATACTTGCGCTATCTCCGATAACAAGGAAGCGCTGAGTGGAAAATAACACGCCGTCATCAGAGTCGCCCACACCGTGGGAACCGCACCGCGACCGCCAGGCCTTCCGTATTCTGCGTAATGTGGATCTGAACCTGCTGACCATTTTTGAAGCGGTGTATGTCCACAAGGGCATCGTCAATGCCGCGAAAGTGCTGAACATTACGCCATCGGCGATCAGCCAGTCGCTGAATAAACTACGCGCTTTGTTCCCCGACCCGCTGTTTATCCGTAAAGGCCAGGGAGTGACGCCTACGGCGTACGCGACCCATCTTCACCAGTACATCAGCCAGGGAATGGAATCCTTCCTCAGCGCCCTCGACCTGGCCGGCGGGGCGGTTCAGCAACGCGCCATCACCATAGCGACCTCCCCCTTTATCGGCGCTCTGGTCATCCCGGCGATTGCGCACGCGCTCAGGCCCTCTTTTCCCCAGATCCGGTTACACAACGTCGCCATTACCGATGCCAGCAGTCAGCTGACTCAACGCCAGGTCGATTTGCTGATCGACAGCGAGACCTACACAAACCAGGCCATCGTGCATCACCTGCTGTTTGAAGATCGGCTGGTAATGTATTGCCGCGAAGGACATCCGGCGTTACCAATGCCGTTAACCGAAGAGAATCTCCGCCAGTATGAGTTTGCCCTGATATTGCCGCCGGGCCAGCGCTATCCGGCAATATACCGGCAGTTACAGGGGCCCCCGGGAGAACGCCGCTGCGGCTTCAGCAGCGACAACCTTTTTGCCCAGGCGGCGCTGATAAGCCAAAGCGATATGATAGGGCTGATGCCGGAGCAGATGTTTTCTCTGCTGGCGCGTACGTGGTCGCTGGCAAGGCTCGACTACGCTCAATTACCCGAACAACGCATTGAGATTTCACTGCATTACAACCGGATAAGCGCGCAGGAACCGTTGCTGAATCAGGTCATCGAGGTGGTTCGTCAGTCGTTTAAACAATAAAGCACGTGAGGATAAGCATAAAACAACAACTATTTTACAATTTGCCGAACAGGTAGGCTGCTTTCTGTCCCATATCAATGGTATACTGCCTGTCCTTAATTCAAAAATAGTTGATAAATACAACATTTCCTTGAATTGATTCGCTTTCCTTCGTGACTCGCAACTGGAACACGCACGCTATGAGTAAACCCATTGTGATGGAACGCGGTGTTAAGTACCGCGACGCCGATAAAATGGCCCTTATCCCGGTGAAAAACGTGGCAACTGAGCGTGAAGCTCTGCTCAGAAAACCGGAATGGATGAAAATCAAACTTCCGGCTGACTCGTCCCGTATCCAGGGAATCAAAGCAGCGATGCGTAAGAACGGTCTGCACTCCGTGTGCGAAGAAGCTTCTTGCCCAAACCTTGCGGAATGCTTCAACCACGGAACGGCCACCTTTATGATCCTCGGCGCGATTTGTACCCGTCGCTGCCCTTTCTGTGACGTTGCGCACGGTCGTCCGGTGGCGCCGGATGCCAACGAACCGCAGAAACTCGCGCAAACTATCGCCGATATGGGCCTGCGCTATGTCGTCGTGACCTCCGTTGATCGCGACGATCTTCGCGACGGCGGCGCTCAGCACTTTGCCGATTGCATCAGCGCTATTCGTGAGAAAAACCCGACGATTAAGATTGAGACCCTGGTCCCTGATTTCCGTGGCCGTATGGATCGCGCGCTGGATATCCTCACGGTGACTCCGCCGGATGTGTTTAACCACAACCTGGAAAACGTGCCGCGTCTGTATCGTCAGGTTCGCCCGGGCGCCGACTACAACTGGTCGCTGAAGCTGCTGGAGCGTTTTAAAGAAGCGCATCCGGAGATCCCGACGAAATCAGGTTTAATGGTCGGCCTCGGCGAGACCAACGAAGAGATTATCGAAGTTATGCGCGACCTGCGTCGCCATGGCGTGACCATGCTCACCCTGGGCCAGTATCTGCAGCCAAGCCGTCACCACCTGCCGGTTCAGCGCTACGTCAGCCCGGACGAGTTTGAAGAGATGAAAGCCGAAGCGATGGCGATGGGCTTCACCCACGCCGCCTGCGGCCCGTTCGTTCGTTCGTCTTATCATGCCGACCTGCAAGCCAAAGGGATGGAAGTGAAGTAAATTTCACATCCCCTCAATCGCCGCGTGAACCCTTTCGCGCGGCGGTCCGTTTTTATCCCGCTCGCCTGACCTTTTCCTGCCTCTGGTAACAACTGGTTGCATTTTTTTATACTTTTTCGCGCACGGGCAATAAAAAGAGGCCGCAACGCTTATCGCTGCAGCCTCTTCAACGTTCAGACTCTCGCCTGCCGGTAACCCCCTCCCGCTGTCGGGGAAGGCGCCTTTAATTACTCTTTATGAGAGAGCTTCTGTGCCGGAGCGTCTTCTTCCGCACTGGTTTTCTTCGCGCTATCGTCATCGTCGTTCATGGCTTTCTTGAAGCCTTTGATAGCGGAACCCAGGTCTCCACCCAGCGTACGTAATTTTTTGGTACCAAACACTAAAATAATCAGTGCTGCGACAACCAGCAGTTTGGTAATACTAATCTCACCCATAGATAACCTTCTTCTCTAAAACAAGCTGCGAATACGCCATCATACACGCGAACAATTAACGGCTATTTGACGCGCGGACACAATAGCAATCTGTAACAAGGTGAATCAAGCCTTGTTTAAAAAAACATCACAATAATTGCGGTGGCGCAAAGCGGCGGTTCTTCAATACCGGCAAACGCTCGCGAACCTGGCGCAGCGACGCTGTCGAAATGTCGGCAGTAATCATCTGCGGCCCGTCCCCTGCTCCCGCCATCGTCGTCCCCATCGGGTCGATAATGCGGCTCTGGCCAATATTGCGGGTTCCGCATTCGCCCGCCGCCACGATATAGCAGGTCGTATCCAGAGCCCTGGCCGCCAGTAGGGTGCTCCAGTGATACTCCTTCATTGGCCCTCTGACCCATGCGGTGGGCAACACCAGCACTTCAGCACCGTTAAGCGCCAGCGTTAACGCCAGCTCGGGAAAGCGTAAATCGTAACAGGTCATCAGGCCAACGCGTACCCCGTCGACATCAATCAACGGTGGAATCTGTCGCCCGGCATCGACAAGGCGCGACTCCTGCATCGCAAACGCATCATACAAATGGAGCTTCTGGTACTGGGCAATCACCTCACCCTGGCGTATCGCCACCAGCGTATTCGTCGCTCGCCCCTCGCCGGAAGGCACATGCAGCGTCAGCACCGTGGTTAATAAACCATGATGGCGGCTTTCATCCCGCAGCAGCTGCAGAAAACCGCCATCCATCTCCTGCGCCGACTTTACCGAAAGATCCGGATCGCTGTCGTCACGCGCCAGCAACGCTTCCGGTAATACCAGCAATGATACCCCCTGCCCGGCCGCCTGGTGCATCAACGCCACGCAGGTACGCGCATTGACTCGCCAGTCCGCCGTTACGGCAAATTGTCCCGCAGCAACCCGCATTCTCTTCTCCCGTCAGGTATTTTGTAGCCAGTGACGCATTTTGCGCGCTACACTCAACCCCCTGTATTAACCAAATAGCAGGGAATGAGAGTGTCACAACTACTTTTAGCCGTTTTTGTTGGTGGTGGTACCGGCAGCGTTTTGCGCTGGTGGCTTGGAATGAAGTTCAATCCAATGCATCACGCGATTCCCATGGGCACACTTGCAGCCAACCTGCTGGGCGCGTTTATCATTGGCGCCGGGCTGGCATGGTTTAATCGCCTGACAAACATTGACCCAATGTGGAAACTGCTGCTCACTACCGGATTTTGCGGCGGGCTGACGACGTTTTCAACCTTCTCATCGGAGGTCTTTTTCCTGCTGCAACAGGGGCGTTTCAGCTGGGCGCTGCTGAACATTCTGGCCAATCTGTTAGGCTCATTCGCCATGACGGCAACGGCATTCTGGCTCTTTTCCCATGCGGCCAGTCGCTAACAGCAGGCAAAAAAAAACCCGCGTTGAGCGGGTTTTTATATTCTACTGACGCAATGCTTAGATAGCGTTTACGTTTGCAGCAGAAGGGCCTTTGGCACCGTTAGTGATTTCGAACTCTACGCGCTGACCTTCAGCCAGAGTTTTGAAACCGTTGGACTGGATTGCAGAGAAGTGTACGAATACATCTTTGCTGCCATCTTCCGGAGTAATGAAACCGAATCCTTTGGATTCATTAAACCACTTAACGTTACCTTTAATCTTAGACATCAAAATTACCTTTATATGAAAAAACGACACTGATACTGTGTCGGACACCAGTACATCAATTGTGATGCCTTTTGTCCAGTCCAAGTTTCTTAAAAAGTGACAAATATCGCTATCTTTTTTAGGAGGTCACGCCTTAGTTGTTGTTTTTTCACAGGACAAACGACTTAGCTCTTTTATTGCTAAGTTATGCCAGTCTAAAACTGAAAACGGGCCCAGGCAAAGTAGACGTTACCGTTATTGTAGGTCCCGGGGATATAGGTCATCTGGAAGGTTGCAGGACCATAACCAATGGATGCCAGTGGCAAAATGACCGGAATGGGAATGTAATTCCAGTTATCTCGCGCCGTCACGCCCAGCGTGTACCCCACACCAAGATGAAAATTGTCGTCGGCTAACGGACGCCAGGTTTTCTCCCAGCCATAGCCGCCAATCGGCTCCCATTTGTTAAACGAGTCCTTAAAGGCCATCAGATACAGGCCGTGCCAGTTGCCTTTATCATCCCAGCGGGAAACCCCGAATCCTGCCCCCCACGGACGCTCGTTATACTTATCGGTCTTTTCTTTGTCATAGGCAAAACGGGCATGCCAGGTAATCGCGGGAACATACAGATCGTAGTGTTCAGGTTCCTGCCAGGTCTGCCCGACGTTGTCACTTAAGGTGTTATACCCATCGCGAATCGTCGACGTAAACGACGCGTTAGCCACGCCACAAGAGAGCATTACCCCTAAAAAACTAATAAAAAACAATACGAAATGACGTTGTCTCAACACTTATCTCTTACCAATATCAATTTTAAAGCGCAATAAGTTAGCAAGTATAATCTTAATATTGCCTTAACGAAATCAGGTAAGTTTCTGATTTATGATCGGAAAAACAGCAAGCTTTTCACCTTTCCGTTTTGTGATAGCGGCCGCCCCTCGACTGATGATTGCAGGATTCTCATCGGTTTATTGATTTGCATCAGCATGTTTTGCCCATGAATTAGGCACATTCGCTTACTTAATTTTATCTTCACTTTGTTTATTAGCAGATTCTTTGGCTGAAAGGCTTAGGGGTAAAAAATGCTTACGCTAGTTGAGATTCTGATTGGCATTGTGGTCATTGTGGGCGTTGCCCGCTATATCATAAAAGGCTATTCCGCCACCGGCGTGCTCTTCGTCGGTGGTTTGACGTTACTTATCGTCAGCGCGTTGATGGGACACAAGATTTTACCCGGCGATACGAAAAGCACGGGGTATTCCGCAACCGATATCATCGAATACGTCAAAATTCTCCTGATGAGCCGCGGCGGCGATTTGGGCATGATGATCATGATGCTCTGCGGATTCGCCACCTATATGACCCATATTGGCGCCAACGATATGGTAGTGAAGCTGGCTTCTAAGCCGCTGCGCTACATTAACTCCCCCTATCTGCTGATGATCGCCGCCTATTTCGTCGCCTGCCTGATGTCGCTGGCCGTCTCCTCGGCGACCGGCCTGGGCGTTCTGCTGATGGCCACCCTGTTCCCGGTGATGGTGAATGTCGGTATCAGTCGCGGCGCCGCGGCGGCCATTTGCGCCTCGCCGGCCGCAATTATCCTCTCTCCGACCTCCGGCGACGTGGTGCTGGCCGCCAAAGCCGCAGAAATGCCGCTCATCGACTTTGCGTTTAAAACCACGCTGCCGATCTCCATCGTCGCAATTATCGGCATGGCCATTGCCCACTACTTCTGGCAGCGCTACCTGGATAAAAAAGAGAACGTCGCGCACGAAATGCTCGATGTGAACGAAATCACCACCACCGCCCCCGCCTTCTACGCCCTTCTGCCCTTTACGCCGATTATCGGCGTCCTGATTTTCGACGGGAAATGGGGCCCGGAACTGCATATTATCGCCATCCTCGTGCTCTGCATGCTGCTGGCGGCCGTGCTGGAGTTCGTTCGCGGCTTTAATACGAAAAACGTTTTCGCCGGACTGGAGGTCGCCTATCGCGGTATGGCCGATGCCTTCGCCGGCGTCGTCATGTTGTTGGTGGCCGCTGGCGTCTTTGCCCAGGGTCTGAGCACCATTGGCTTTATCAATAGCCTGATCTCAATTGCCACATCATTTGGCTCGGCGAGCATCATTTTAATGCTGGTGCTGGTCATTCTGACCATGCTGGCGGCAATGACCACCGGTTCCGGTAACGCGCCGTTTTACGCCTTCGTAGAGATGATCCCGAAATTAGCCCACTCTTCAGGCATCAACCCGGCCTATCTGTCCATTCCTATGCTACAGGCTTCAAACCTGGGCCGTACTATTTCGCCGGTCTCGGGCGTCGTGGTTGCCGTTGCCGGGATGGCCAAAATCTCCCCCTTTGAAGTGGTGAAGCGGACCTCTGTTCCGGTTATCGTCGGTCTGCTGGTGGTGATTATCGCCACCGAAGTTCTGGTACCCGCTAGCGCGCTTTAATTAACGCGAAAAGGCGCCAGCTGGCGCCTTTTTTATGCTTTAATCATTTCCTGTAAATCATTGTCACCCACTATCAGGATTAAAAATGTTCAGGAAGGATTTCGTCGCCATTGCCCTTTTGTTAACGGCAACCCAGGCTGGCGCTGAACCACTCACCGCAACGCAATATGGCGATTTCGACCGTTATGTACTGGCTTTGTCATGGCAAACAGGGTTCTGCCAGAGCATGCATGACAGAAATCGTAGCGAGCCGGAAGAGTGTCGTTTGCAGCAGGAACTACCGAATAAAGCGGATTTCCTGACGGTACATGGCCTCTGGCCTGGCTTGCCAAAATCCATTGCGGCGCGCGGCGTCGACGATCGGCGCTGGATGCGTTTTGGCTGCGCCACCCGCCCTGTCCCCAACATGCCTGAAGTCAAAGCCGGGCGTAAATGCCAGGCCGCTGAAACCGGGCTGTCGCTGGAGATGGCGAATAAACTCAACAGCGTGATGCCGGGCGCCGGCGGCAATTCGTGTCTCGAGCGTTATGAATATGCGAAACACGGCGTCTGCTTCGGCTTCGATCCCGATAGCTACTTTGGCACGATGGTGCGTCTTGATAGTGAAGTGAAGCAGAGCCCGCTGGGCCTCTTTCTGGCGAAGCATTACGGGCAGAGCGTCAGCCGCGATGACTTCGATGCCGCCGTCGCGCAGGCATATGGTAAGCAGAGCGTGAAGGCATTCAAGCTGACCTGTAACGGCAATCCGGCTTATTTAACCGAGATACAAATCGCCATCAAAGCGGAGGCCATCAATCAACCGCTTTCAGCCAATGGCCTCTTGCCTCAGCCTCATCCGGGGAATTGCGGCAAACAATTTGTGATTGATAAAGCCGGCAACTGATGATTCGGCGGCGTAAGCCGCCGGTCGATTATGCGCGAATAAAATCCAGCAAATCCTGGTTAATCTGGTGCTTATGGGTCGTACAGATCCCGTGAGACCCGCCCTGATAGACCTTTAATTCGCCGTCAGGCAGCAGCTGCGCCGCCACTTTCCCGCAGGTTTCAAACGGGACAATCTGGTCATCATCACCATGAATAACCAGCGTCGGAATGGTCATCCTGCGCAGATCCTCACGCAGGTCGGTTTCAGAAAACGCTTTAATGCAGTCGTAAAGCGCTTTTATTGACCCCTGTAACCCCTGCTCGACAAACCCTTCGCGCACCGCTTTTGACTCCATGTCCTCGACGATCGTGAGCAATCACGCGGAATCCCTGCGATCCGAGAAACAGCATTTGATCTTCAAAAGCATCAGCCGTTAACGGCCAGCCGTGGCTAAATACCACCGGTTGCCCGCTTCCCCAGTCTTTAAAATACAGATAACTACCGTCGTTAAGAGTAAGTTTGTCAAAACCGCTCATTTCAGTCTCCTGTACTGGAAGGGTACTACCTGATACCGCTTAAAAAGGATAAGACAGATTTTTCGGTTGTGACGGCATTATCATAAATTTCATCTCTCCCTTTCGGCGATCATCGCTTAATGTGCGTTTAATCACTTCAAACTGCCGACAAGTCTCAGTATGATGGGACGACATTAACCCTTGCCTTTCGGTGAGGGTTTTCTTTTACGGACAGGTTCCTGGATAACACGGAGTATGCGATGACCAGACCCGCAATCATCATTAATGAGCTCGATGCAGAACGCATCGACAGGCTGCTCGAACAGCCGGCTTTCGCTAATTCCCCGGTGGCAGATGCGCTGAACGACGAGCTGGATCGCGCGCAAATGCTGGCACCGGAAGCAATGCCGCATGATGTCGTCAGCATGAACAGCAAAGTCAGATTTCGCGATTTGACCAGCGGTGAAGAGCGCGTGCGGACACTGGTGTTTCCCTCGCAGGTGACGGACAGCGCAACCCAGCTTTCCGTGCTCGCCCCGGTTGGCGCCGCGCTGCTCGGCCTGAAAGTCGGCAGTGCCATCCACTGGGAGTTACCGGGCGGAGCATCGGCCCATCTCGAAGTGCTGGAGCTGCTTTACCAGCCGGAAGCCGCAGGTGAGTTTCATCGTTAATTCTCCCGCTGCCTGAGGCGTTTCACGCTTTATTCAGAGGATGTCTTCGCATCCTCTTTCTGCCCCCCTCTCTCGTGGTACTGACAAAATTTTACCCCCCTATCCGCCTGAGCTGACAGTTTTGCGAGCTGAATGACACTATATCTTCCTATAATGTGTTGATATAGAAACAGGCGAACAAGGAGGAATGCATATGTATAAAACTATCATTATGCCCGTTGATGTTTTTGAGATGGAGTTGAGCGACAAGGCCGTCCGCCACGCGGAGTTTTTGGCCCAGCAGGATGGTGTTATTCACCTGCTCCACGTATTACCCGGATCGTCCAGCTTCACGATGAGCCGCTTTACCGCCGATCTGCGTCGTTTTGAAGAGCACTTACAGCACGAAGCGGAAACGCGCCTGAAAACAATGGCCGGGCATTTCAGCATCGACCCTGCGCGGATTAAAATGCACGTCCGCTTTGGTAGCGTGCGGGACATGGTCAATGAACTGGCGAACGAAATTAAAGCCGATGTGGTGGTGATTGGTTCGCGTAACCCTTCTATCAGCACCCACTTACTTGGCTCCAATGCCTCAAGCGTTATCCGCCACGCCCATATTCCGGTGATGGTCGTTCGCTAACACCGAACGCAAAAGAGGCTACCCTGGGGGTAGCCTCTTTATATGCAGGTGTCGTCTTACTTTATTATGCGGTTTTGGTACGAATCAGATAATCGAACGAACTCAGCGAAGCTTTCGCCCCTTCGCCCGCAGCGATAATGATCTGTTTGTACGGTACGGTTGTGCAGTCGCCGGCGGCAAATACGCCCTTGACGTTTGTTTCACATTTCGCGTCGATGATAATTTCCCCCATCCGGTTGCGCTCGATGGCGCCTTCCAGCCAGTTGGTGTTCGGCAACAGCCCAATCTGCACGAAAATCCCCGCCAGCCCGATATGGTGCTCATCCCCGCTGACCCGGTCACGATACTGCAGGCCGGTCACTTTGCTGCCATCGCCCGTGACTTCAGTGGTCTGAGCGTTGAGAATGATATCGACGTTTTTCAGGCTGCGGACTTTATCCTGCAGGACCTGGTCGGCTTTCATCTCCGGGGCGAACTCCAGCAGGGTCACGTGTTCTACCAGGCCCGCCAGATCGATGGCCGCCTCAACGCCGGAGTTACCGCCGCCGATGACCGCCACGCGTTTACCTTTAAACAGCGGGCCGTCGCAGTGCGGGCAATAGGTCACCCCTTTGGTGCGATACTGATCTTCACCCGGCACGTTCATGTTGCGCCATTTTGCCCCGGTGGCAATGATTACGCTGCGCGCTTTCAGCACCGCGCCGGAGGCCGTTTCAATTTGATGCAGGCCGCCTTCTACCGCAGCCGGAATCAGTTTCGCTGCGCTCTGAGAGTCAATCACATCCACAGCATAGTCGCTGACGTGCGCTTTTAACGCCCCGGCCAGCTTCTGCCCTTCCGTTTTCGGCACAGAGATGTAGTTTTCGATATCCACGGTATCCAGCACCTGACCACCGAAACGTTCACCCATCAGGCCGGTACGAATGCCTTTACGCGCAGAATAGACCGCCGCAGCGGCGCCTGACGGACCGGAACCGACAATCAGCACATCATAAGCATCGCGTTTATTCAGCTCTTCCGCCGCCCGTTTTTCGGCACCGGTATCGACTTTAGCGACAATTTCCGCCAGCGTCATACGCCCCTGACCGAACTCCTGGCCATTCATAAAGACCGCCGGGACGCCCATCACGTTGCGATCGGTAATCTCATTCTGGAAAGTCCCGCCGTCAATCGCCGTATGTTTGATACGCGGATTCAGTACCGCCATCAGGTTCAGCGCCTGCACGACATCCGGGCAGTTATGGCAAGAGAGCGAGTAATAGGTTTCAAACTCAAAATCACCGTCCAGATCGCGGATCTGCTCGAGCAGCGACTGGGTCTCTTTGGACGGATGACCGCCGGTCCACAGCAGCGCCAGCACCAAAGAGGTAAATTCATGTCCCAGCGGGGAACCGGCAAAGCGCGGCCCCTGAAGGGAACCGGGGTTCGCGATCAGGAAAGAGGGCTTGCGGACAGGCAAGCTGTTATCTTCTCTGAAGGTCACTTTTGCCGACAGTTCGGCAATTTCAGCCAGCAGTTCCTTGATTTCTGCCGATTTTGCGCTGTCATCCAGCGTGGCAACCAGCTCAACAGGTTTCGTCAGTTTCTCAAGGTAGGCCTTGAGCTGGGTTTTCATGTTGGTGTCGAGCATTTTTAATCTCCTGCTTAAAAAACATCATCATGCAAGCTGCCTTGCGGGCGGCCTGAATGCGGCTTGCATCATGGTGTTGAAATAAAACGGGCGCAGATGCACCCGCTTGAGGATAAATTCGCAAGCATTTCGTGTTACAGCAAGGCGGCAAGCTTATGAAGCCCCGGGAGCTTACATCAGTCAGTAACCGGGGAGACGAAGCATCGCCAACGCACCTGTAGCGCGAAAGGCGTAGTGAATTTTAGATTTTGCCGACCAGGTCCAGGGATGGCGCCAGAGTCGCTTCACCTTCTTTCCATTTCGCCGGGCAAACTTCGCCTGGGTGAGAAGCAACATACTGAGCAGCTTTGATTTTACGCAGCAGGTCAGATGCGTCGCGGCCGATACCTTCAGCGGTAACTTCGATAGCCTGGATGATACCCTGCGGGTCAACAACGAAGGTTGCGCGGTCTGCCAGACCCTGGTCTTCACGCATGTTGTCGAAGTTACGGGTCAGGGCGCCAGTCGGGTCGCCGATCATCGCATATTTGATTTTTGCGATGGTGTCAGAGCTGCTGTGCCATGCTTTGTGAGTAAAGTGGGTATCGGTAGAAACGGAGTACACGTCTACGCCCAGTTTCTGCAGTTCTTCGTAATGGTCTGCCACGTCGCCCAGTTCAGTCGGGCATACGAAGGTGAAGTCAGCCGGATAGAAGAAGAAGACGCTCCAACGGCCTTCGGTGTCTTTCTCGGTAACTTCGATGAATTCACCGTTTTTGAATGCCTGGTTTTTAAAAGGTTTGATTTTAGTGTTAATCAAGGACATCTATACTTCCTCCGTGTTTTCGTTGAGGTCTAAGGTAACGAACTTTTGCTGATTCGACCAATGTGTTTGCATTATCAAATCAATAAGCAATATCTAACAACCGGAACAAGACAGCTTTGTGAACCCGTCGCGACGATCGCCGCGTTTCGTTACTTTTTGCATCCCGCCGTGCTGAAAGTAAAAAGGCCGCCCTCTTCAGGCGGCCCCGTTACCTGAAATACCCGCAGGTAGGTTCAGTGCCAGACAAGCTGGCTATGTGTTGCGCTCTACATTACCTTAATGTAACAGCAAGGCCGATTACACCATCCGCGGTAATAAAGGGCAATCCGCTCGCGGGCAGGTCTTACCTATAGCTGTGATAGGCAGCATCATCTTCTTACCTTACACATTGATTTAACAAGGAATAACCATGTTAAAGCGTCTGTTTTTTCTCAGTTTTTTACCCTTTTTCAGCCAGGCTGAAGATCTGCCGGCTCCTGTAAAAGCGATAGAAAAACAGGGAATTACCATCATTAAGCCCTTCGAGGCGCCGGGTGGGATGAAAGGATGGCTGGGGAAGTATCAGGATATGGGGGTCACTATCTATCTGACCCCCGACGGCAAGCACGCCATTTCAGGCTATATGTACGATGAAAATGGCACTAACCTGAGCGAACAGCTGTTCCAGAAAGAACTCTACACGCCGGCGGGCCAGGCGCTGTGGAAGAAAATGGAAGCCGCCAGCTGGCTACAGGAAGGGAAAAAGGAGGCGCCGGTCATTCTGTATGTCTTTGCCGACCCCTTCTGCCCGTACTGCCTGAAATTCTGGCAACAGGCCCGTCCGTGGGTAGAGTCCGGCAAAGTACAGATTCGCACGCTGCTGGTTGGCGTCATCAAGCCCGAAAGCCCGGCGACGGCCGCCGCGATCCTCGCCACCGCGGATCCGGCGAAAACCTGGCATGACTACGAACAATCCGCCGGAAAAATGAACATAAAAATCCCGGCGAATCTCTCCCCGCAAAAAATGAAGATCGTCAGTGAGAATCAGCAGTTAATGGATCAACTCGGCGCGAACGCCACGCCTGCCATTTACTACATGAACAAAGAGAATATGCTGCAGCAGGTGGTCGGGCTGCCTGAAGCCGACAAGTTGCAGACCATGATGGGAGAAAAGTAACCCGCCCGGCGCGGCTTTCTGGCCAGGTGCTTAAGGAAAAAGAACCTGGCTTACGCCTCTCCAGTCATATACATTCAGTCATGGCGAAGAATAAACGCCCTAATAAATTCATCAAATCAATCATTACAAAAAAATAAATACAAAATATTAATAAATTTTATCACCACGACTTTATCCGGATATTAGCAATGGCGAACCTTTACGGCCTGAAAAAATTCGATCTTAACTTGCTGGTTATTTTTGAATGCATCTATCAGCATCTGAGCATCAGTCGAGCGGCGGAAGCATTGTTTATTACCCCCTCCGCCGTCAGCCAGTCATTGCAACGCCTGCGCACTCAGCTTAACGATCCGCTGTTTATTCGTTCGGGAAAAGGCATTACGCCCACCCAAACGAGCATCAACCTGCATTATCTCCTCGAAAAAAACTTAAGCCAGCTAGAGAAAACGATTTCTCTCGTCAATCCGGCCAACTTAAAAAAACGTTTTGTCATTTATAGCCCTCAGTTATTTATTCCCCACGACTCTTTACAATTAATCCACGCCCTCTACCAGACCCCCAATATGCAGGTGGAACACCATGACCTTCAGCTCACCAGCGACTCGGTGGAAAGTCTGCTCTCGCAGCGTAAGGCGGACCTGATACTCAGTTTATCCCCCTGTAAAAGCGCGGAGATATTCTGCCAGCCCTTCCTGGAGGCTGAGATGGCACTGGTCTGCGGTGAACGCCATCCGCGGGTCGATGAACTGAACGATCGTGCCGCCATCCTGCGGGAAAGCTTCGCCGGTTATCTTTCCACGGAGGTCGGCATAAAGAATTTTCATGCGCAAATGAAAAAAAGTTTACCCGACCGAATGATGACCTTTCGTAGCGATTCGCTGCTGGCGCTCATTAATATGATTAACCAGACCGACCTTATCGGCTTTGTGCCGAAAGCCATACTGAACCACCCGCTCTTCAATCTGAACTTGAGAGTGCTGCCGGTTCCGGTGCCATCTATTATGATCTACATGATTTATCACCAGACGCAGATAAATATGCCCATATTCTCCTCGCCGTTCGATAAAATAATCAACCTGCAACCGCAGGAAAACAATTTATATCATGAATAATTAAATAAAAATCAATATTCCAGCCTAATATAAAACCATAAAAAATGACGGAAATTATTTTCTGTCGTAGCATGACATGCCATTAAATCGTCAACTGCACCTAAGGAACAGAGATCGTGACATTAATAAAATACCCGTTGCCCGAGTCCGTTCTGCAAGCCGCGCAGAAACGCATTGAATGGGTGATGGATAATTTCCCTCGTCTCTGCGTCTCTTTTTCCGGCGGCAAGGACTCCACCCTGATGCTGCATCTGACCGCGCTTCACGCGCGACGTACAGGCCGCAAAATTAGCGTGCTGTTTATCGACTGGGAAGCGCAGTTCTCCTACACCATTACCCATTGCGAAGCGCTCCGGGAAGCGTATCAGGATGTCATCGAACAGTTTTTTTGGGTTGCCCTGCCGTTAACCACGCAGAACTCACTCAGTCAGTTCACGCCGGAATGGCAATGCTGGCAACCAGACGCCCGATGGGTGCGCCAGCCGCCGCCGCATGCCATTACCGACCCCGGCTATTTCTCTTTTTATGTCCCGGGGATGAGCTTCGAAAACTTTGTTCGCGAATTCGCCGACTGGTTTGCCGCCAGCCGTCCCGCTGCGGTCTTAGTTGGCATCCGCGCGGATGAATCCCTTAACCGATTCATCACCATCTCGTCGCGGCGCAAACAGCGCTTTGCCGATGATAAACCCTGGACCACCGCAGCGCCGGGAGGCCACGCGTGGTACGCCTACCCTATTTATGACTGGAAAACCGCCGATATCTGGACCTGGTTTGCCAAAAGCGGACTCACTTATAACCCACTCTATGATCTGATGTATCAGGCCGGCGTACCGCTGCGCTACATGCGTATCTGTGAACCTTTCGGTCCGGAACAACGCCAGGGGCTTTGGCTTTATCACGTACTGGAACCTGAACGCTGGGCCGCCATGTGTCAGCGGGTGAGCGGCGCGTGCGGCGGCGGCGTCTACGCCGGCCAGGATAACCAGTTCTACGGGCATCGCAAGCTGGAGAAACCCGGACATCATAGCTGGAAGAGCTACGCCCTGTTTTTACTCGACAGCATGCCGGAAAAAACGGCCGAACATTACCGGAATAAAATTGCCGTCTATCTGCGCTGGTATCAAAAACAGGGGATGGAGGATATACCTGACCTCCAGAAGGCCGATACCGGCGCGAAGGATATTCCGTCCTGGCGACGCATCTGCAAAGTGCTACTGAATAACGATTACTGGTGCCGCATGCTCTCTTTCAGCCCGACCAAACCCAGCCATTACCGGCGCTACCGCGAACGAATGAGTCAAAAACGCCAGCAATGGGGGATCTTATGCAACAACAAATAATGCACGACCTTGAGCGCTATCTGAACACTCTTCAGGATGCGGAGCGCGTCGAGGCGCTGAACGCTTTTCGCCAGCTTTTACACCATTACAGCCCGTTCAAATCTCATCCCGTTGACTGCGTGCTGTGGGTAAAGCAGGAGCGCGTTTCGCCAAATGATTACAACCCCAACAACCTCGCCCCGCCGGAAAAACGCCTGCTGCTCACTTCGCTGCAAACGGACGGTTTTACGCAACCCATTGTGGTGCTCAGACAAGATGAGGCGCGCTACACCATCGTCGACGGATTCCATCGCCACGAGCTTGCCAGAAACAAAGCGCCGTTAAAACAGCAGTTAAACGGCTATCTGCCGGTCGCCTGCCTGGAAAACCATTCAGCCAGTCGCGATACGCTGATGGCGGCGACCATTCGCCATAACCGCGCGCGGGGCCGCCATCAGATCCCGGCCATGTCAGAAATCGTCCATGAGCTGGCAAACCTGGGTTGGTCAGACGCGAAAATCAGTCAGGAGCTGGGTATGGACGCTGACGAGGTGTTACGCCTGAAACAAATTAACGGTCTTGCCGAACTGTTTGGCGACCGGCAATTTTCTCAGGCGTGGACCGTAAAATAACTACAGCTGGCAGAGACGTTCCGCTGCGGCCAGCAGAGTTGCCGGCTGTTTTGCAAAGCACAGGCGGATGAGCTTGTGCGGGAACGGATCGGCGCAGAACACCGACAGCGGGATCGCCGCGACGCCCACTTCGGTCGTCAGCCAACGGCAGAAGCTCACATCGTCGAGATCGGAAATCGCACTGTAGTCAGCCAGCAGGAAGTAGGTGCCCTCGCAAGGAAGAATCTCCAGACGGCTGCTGCGCAGGGCATCGACAAACAAGTCTCGCCGCTCGCGGTAGAATTCCGGCAGCTGGCGATAGTGCTCCGGCTCATGGCGCAGCATATCGGCGATTGCCAGCTGAGCCGGCGTATTCACCGCGAAGGTCAGATACTGATGAACCTTGCGCAGCTCGGCACTTATCGCCGCCGGCGCCACGCAGTACCCCACTTTCCAGCCGGTCATGTGGAAGGTTTTACCAAAAGAAGAGACCGCCACCGCCCGTTCGCGCAGCTGCGGGTGGGCCAGTACGCTGGCGTGCCCGTGCGACGCAAAGCAAATATGCTCATAGACCTCATCGCTGATCACATAAATTTGATGGTCAGCTATCGCCTGCCACAACGCGGCAAAATCCTCGCGCTGCCAGACCGTCGCCGACGGATTATGCGGCGTGTTCAGGATAACCAGCCGGGTACGCTCGCTAAGCGCCGCGGCAAATTCTAGCCAGTCAACGCGAAAATGGGGCGGCTGCAAAGCGATACGTTTCAACACGCCGCCGGACAACTCCACGGCCGGCGCGTAGCTGTCGTAGCTTGGGTCAAAACAGATAACCTCATCGCCGGTGCGGACCAGCGCGGTAATCGCCGCATACAGCGCTTCGGTCGCCCCCGCCGTGACGGTTATATCGCTGTTGGCATCCGGGCGATAGCCGTACAGTTCGGCGGTTTTGTCGGCAATCGCTTCACGCAAAGCCGGGACACCGGTCATCGGCGCGTACTGGTTAGCCCCCTGAGCGACATGATACGCCAGGCGCTCCTGCAGGTAGCGCGGCCCGTCAAAATCCGGGAACCCCTGCGACAGGTTGATCGCCCGGTGCTCCTGCGCCAGCGCGCTCATCTGGGTAAATATAGTGGTGCCAAGCGAAGGGAGTTTACTTTCAGGAATCAGTGGCTTATTGCTCATTGTATAATTACCGATTGTAATGCTGTTGTTGAAGCCACTATAACACGATGTTAGTATTTGGCAATCAAGACGCTTAGACGTCTAAATGATAATGTTATGCCGGTTCTCGCCTGAAGCAGCCCTATCACGGCGCACCGCCTACTCTGGAGAAACCATGATCCGCGCTATCGTGACCGATATTGAAGGTACCACCAGCGACATTTCTTTTGTCCACAACGTTCTGTTTCCATACGCCCGCGAGCGGCTGGCGGCCTTTGTCACCGCGCAACAGTACGCCGAGCCGGTGAAGACGATCCTTGATAATCTGCGAACGGAAATCGGCAACCCCGCCGCCAGCGCCGCCGAACTGATTGATACCCTGCTGGCCTTTATGGATGAAGACCGCAAGTCAACGGCGCTCAAGGCGCTGCAGGGCATTATCTGGCGCGAGGGCTATGTTAACGGCGACTTTACCGGCCATCTCTATCCGGACGTTCTGCCCGCGCTGGAAAAATGGAAGTCTCAGGGTATTGATTTATACATATATTCCTCTGGATCCGTCGCGGCGCAGAAATTGTTATTTGGCTACAGCGATGAAGGTGATATTACTCATCTGTTCAGTGGCTATTTCGATACCTTGACGGGAGCCAAGCGAGAAACGCAGTCCTATCGCAATATTGCCGAACAGTTGGGGCATCATCCGGCGACGATTCTGTTCCTCTCCGATATTCATCAGGAGCTGGATGCGGCAGAAGCCGCCGGTTTTCGTACGATCCAGCTGGTGCGCGGCGACCGCGATCCTGCCAGCCATCACCCGCAAGTTCAGCGTTTTGACGACATTCATCCGGAGCAGATCCCAGCATGAGCGCATTAACGATTTATTCAGAAAAAGACGCCGGTACCCATCTCTGGTATAGCACCGACGGCGATGAAATCCAGCAACAGCTCAACGCCAAAGGCGTGCGCTTCGAACGCTGGCAGGCCGACCGTGATTTAGGCCCCTCTCCGACATCCGAGACGGTGCTTGAAGCCTATCAACACGCTATCGCGAAGCTGGTGGCGGAAAAAGGTTACCAGAGCTGGGATGTCATCAGCCTGCGCGCGGATAATCCGCAGAAAGAGGCGCTACGCGCGAAGTTTCTCAACGAACACACCCACGGTGAAGACGAGGTCCGCTTTTTTGTTGAAGGCGCCGGGCTGTTCTGCCTGCATATCGGCAATGAAGTGTTTCAGGTGCTGTGCGAGAAGAACGATCTGATTTCGGTACCGGCCAACACGCCGCACTGGTTTGATATGGGCCCGGAGCCTGATTTCACCGCTATCCGCATTTTCGACAACCCGGAAGGTTGGGTGGCGAAATTTACCGGCAACGATATCGCCAACGCCTACCCGCGGCTGGCATAACGCCACAATGCGCTAGCGCCGGGTGGCGGCTACGCCTGACCCGGCCTACACCATCCGTAGCTTCCCGTAGGCACATGCCAGCGAAGCGCCTGCAAGTGTTCATCAAACAGCAGCGCTTTCACGCGCGGGGGGCCGATATCGATTCCGGGATAAAAATCCATGCCTGACCCGTTAGTGGAGTGAAATTTAGTCGTGCTCGTAGCGGCGGCGCATCAGCTCGCACTCGAACAGAAACTCCAGTCCTTCCAGCTGGCGACGGGCCTCATTAATATCTTTGCCCCAGCAGGTCAGACCGTGGCCACGCAGCAGGAAGCCGTAGCGCAGCGGGTTGGTCTGCGCATAATCTTCAATGCGCGCCGCCAGAGCGTCGATATCCTGATCGTTATCGAAAATCGCCACCGGTACGCTATCGAGGTGGCTGTGCTGACCGGTCAGGGTTTTCTGCATTTCATAGCCCTGCAGCGCCAGCGTCCCGCTCTTCTCGATGCGCGACAGCACCGTCGCGTTGACGGTATGGACGTGCAGCACGACGTTAGCCTCAGGAAGCAGGCGATACACCAGCGTATGCAGACCGGTTTCAGCAGACGGTTTACGCCCGGAAGGCGCTTTATTGCTGGCGATCTCCACCTGCAGGAAATCCTCCGTTGTCAGGCTGCCTTTATCGCGCCCCGACTCGCTAAGCCAGCACCAGGTCTCATCCTGGCGCACCGACATATTGCCGCCGGTCGCCGGCGCCCAGCCTTTCGCGCCGATCCAATGACAGGTGGTAACCAGTTGCGCGAGTCTTTCTTGCCACATAGCCGTTCCTTAGTTTAGCGATGTTAATTTGAGAACCTGTACGGGCAGGCGTTATTGTTGCGGGTAGTCTGGACATGGACAGCGCGCAACACCCGGAACGTACACGCAGTACGTGAGGAGCATTCGCGACGTTCTTCCTTCGGGCCGCCATCAAAGGCGCTCAAAACTCGACGAGTTTTGTGCACACAGCCGTGGTCCAAATGGCCAATAAAATAACCTGATGAAAGATTATTTAGCCGTCCAAATGGCTATTCATCCGATACTAACACCGCCAGCTTAAGTGAACAATATTTCAGTAAAGGCTTATATAGGTAATGGTTATATCAGAAATGCATATGAAATCACGGTTTTTAACAATGACATAACCGAGACTTTTCATGCTCCCCATATTACCGGCTACCGGCGGTCAAAAAGACGGGGGATCGTTCTGTGGGAAAGAAGTGCGATGCGCGCATCTCGGACATTGCCCGCTCCACACCCCGTAGGTCGGGTAAGGCACCAGCCGCCACCCGACAGAAATCGCCAATGCCATCAAACCCGAAGCCCGTCATGACCATTCCGCTGCCCGCTCCACACCCCGTAGGCCCGGTAAGGCGTCAGCCGCCACCGGGCAAAATATGCAGAATGCCCATTCACTCACGCGAAGCTGCGGCCACCTGGCGTTCTGGCTCAGGCCGTTGCTGGCGCAAACGCCCCGGCCGCCACCTGCTCCGGGGTGACCACGCCGCTATCCAGCACCCAGCCGCTAATCAGCGCCGCGGGGGTGACGTCAAAGGCCGGATTGTAAACGGCGGCATCTTTCGGTGCCCACTGCACCGCGCCAAAGCTACCGGCGACGCCGGTGACTTCCGCTGCCGCCCGCTGCTCAATCGGGATCGCCTCGCCGTTCGGACAATGGCGATCGAGAGTGGTTTGCGGTGCCGCCACGTAGAACGGAATAGCGTGATACTTCGCCAGTACCGCCAGCGAGTAGGTGCCTATCTTATTCGCCACATCGCCGTTAGCCGCGATACGGTCAGCCCCGACCCATACGGCATCAACTTGCCCTTTAGCCATCAGACTGGCGGCCATCGAATCGGTAATCAGCTGGTAAGGCACCCCCAGTTCGCCCAGCTCCCAGGCGGTCAGTCGCCCGCCCTGCAGCAGCGGACGCGTCTCGTCGACCCAGACGTTTTCCACCCGCCCGCGCTGATGGGCCAGCGCAATCACTCCCAGCGCCGTCCCTACGCCCGCCGTCGCCAGACCGCCGGTATTACAATGCGTCAGCAGGCGACTGCCTGGCGTCACCAGCGCGCTGCCCGCCTCGGCGATACTGGCGCACAGCTGTTTATCTTCCGCGATCAGGCGCAGCGCTTCCGCTTCCAGCGCCTCGGCATAGTCCTCTGCTGCCAGCGCCAGCTTCATGCGATCGAGATTGTTCATCAGGTTTACCGCCGTCGGGCGCGCGGCGCGCAGCGTTTCCAGCGCCTGAGCCAGTTCGTCCCGGCTGAGGCCGCGCCGGGCCAGCAGCGCCAGCAGCAGACTGGCCGACAGGCCGATTAACGGCGCCCCGCGCACCCGCAGCGCGTGAATATGGTCCACCAGCAACGAAACGTTATCCGCCGCCAGCCAGCGTTTTTCCTGCGGCAATGCCTGCTGATCAAGAATAAAAAGCTGATTTTCGCTTACCCGCAGGCTGGTGGTCTGTAGTGTCTGCATATCGTTAAATCCCTGTTGCGTTGTTGTATCACATTGTGTCAGGATGAAATCCAGAAGTATAGACGTCTGAACGGCTTAATCAGAACTTTTGAGGATCGAGGCAATGTCGCAATACCATACCTTCACCCCCGGCGATGCCGTGGCATACGCACAACAATTTGGCGGCATCGATGACCCGTCTGAGCTGGTGTCCGCGCAGGAAGTGGGGGACGGTAACCTCAACCTGGTCTTTAAGATTTATGATACCCACGGCGTGAGCCGCGTTGTCGTGAAGCAGGCCCTGCCCTACGTTCGCTGCGTAGGGGAATCCTGGCCGCTGACCCTCGACCGCGCCCGTCTTGAGGCGCAAACTCTGGTGGCGCACTACCAGCACGCCCCGCAGCACACGGTGAAAATCCACCACTTCGACCCCGAGCTGGCGGTGATGGTGATGGAGGATCTCTCCGATCACCGTATCTGGCGCGGCGAGCTGATTAACAACGTTTACTACCCGCAGGCCGCCAGCCAGCTAGGGGAATATCTGGCCCAGGCGCTGTTTCATACCAGTGATTTCTACCTCCATCCGCACGAGAAAAAGGCGCAGGTCGCCCGGTTTATCAATCCGGAGATGTGCGAAATCACCGAAGACCTGTTTTTCAACGACCCGTATCAGCTTCACGAACGCAATAACTACCCGGCCGAGCTGGAAGCTGAAGTGGCCGCTCTGCGTGACGACGCTTCGCTCAGGCTGGCGGTCGCATCGCTGAAACATCGCTTCTTCTCGCACGCCGAAGCCTTGCTGCACGGCGATATTCACAGCGGTTCCATTTTTGTCGCCGAGGAGAGTTTTAAAGCCATCGACGCGGAATTCGGCTATTTCGGTCCGATAGGTTTTGATATCGGGACCGCTATCGGCAACCTGTTGTTGAACTACTGCGGCCTGCCGGGACATCTGGGCATTCGCGATGCCGCCGCGGCTCGCGAACAGCGTCTGCACGATATTCAGACGCTGTGGAATACTTTTGCCGAACGCTTCCACTCTCTGGCGGCGGAGAAAACGCGCGATGCGGCGCTGGCCTGGCCCGGCTATGCCTCCACGTTCCTGAAAAAAGTGTGGCACGATGCGATTGGCTTCTGCGGCACCGAGTTGATTCGCCGCAGCGTCGGCCTGTCCCACGTCGCCGATATCGAGACGATTCAGGATGCGGCCATGCGCCACGAGTGCCTGCGCCACGCAATCACCCTGGGTAAAGCATTGATTGTGATTGCCGACCGTATCGACAGCGCCGAAGAGCTGGTGGCACGGGTGCGGCAGTACAGCTAAGCGCAGTCTGTATGCCGGGTGGCGGCTTACGCCTTACCCGGCCTACGGCTCTTTGACATCTTCCCGGCATAGGGTCCTGATGCCTTCTCCGGCCTACGCGCCTGACGCCTTATCCGGCATCTCGTCCGGGGTTTTGTAGGCCGGGTAAGCGCAGCGCCACCCGGCAAAAAACTATCCGCGATACTCAATCACCGACAGCCCGCCGTTGTAATCCGTGCTGTAGATAATTCCCTGGGCATCGACGAACACGTCGCAGGACTGAATCACCTGCGGACGACCCGGACGGGTATCCATCATTTTCGCCGGGGCGGCAGGCACCAGCGCCCCGGTCTCCAGCGGTCGGTAAGGGTTGGAAATATCGTAAGCGCGAACGCCCGCATTCTGGTAAGTGGCGAAAATCAGCGTTGAGCTGATAAAGCTGCCGGGGCGATTCTCATGCAGATTATGCGGACCAAAGTGCGCCCCTTTCGCCACGTAGTCAGCTTCATCCGGCTGCGGGAACGTGGAGATACTCACCGGATTTGTCGGTTCGCGGATATCAAACAGCCAGATCAGCTTCTCGCCATCCTGCTGGTTATCGAGCACCGCCTCATCCAGCACCACCAGCAGATCCCGGTCCGGCAGCGGCAACGCGGTATGGGTTCCGCCGCCAAACGGCGGGCTCCAGTTGCGATGGCTGATCAGTTGCGGCTGGGTTCTGTCCTTCACGTCGAGCAGCGTCAGGCCGCCGTCGCGCCAGCTACCGTAAGCGGTGTCGCCGGCAATAATCGCGTGATGCAAGGCATAGCGCTTGCCTTCCGGCCACTGCGGGGTCTCCCCCGCCGCCTGGTTCATCCCCGGCAACCACCAGCGCCCGGCAACTTGCGGCTTGCGCGGATCCGCCAGATCGATAGTCAGGAAGATATAATCGCTAAAACCGTCGATCAGCGCGGAAACGTAGGCCCAACGACCGCCAACGTACCAGATCCGATGAATACCGATACCGCTGAGCGACAAAAAGCCAATCTCGCGCGGATGCTCCGGACGCGAAATATCGAACACGCGCAGCCCGGCGCTCCAGCCGCGATCCTGCACATCGCTGACCGTCTCGCCCACCGAGCGGGTGTAATACACCTTCTCGTCGGCAAAGCGGGTGTCGGCAAACAGATCGCGGGCATTAATGACCAGCAGCAGATCATCATGCGCCTGCAAATGCACGTTCCAGGTCCCCGGCGGCGCGGCAACGTAGTTTACCGCTTTCGGATGCGCCGGATCGCGCACGTCCACCACCGAAAAACCCTGAGACACCATATGGCCGATATACGCAAAGCCACGGTGTACCATGAGCTGGACGCCGTCGGGGCGTCCTCCCTGATCGCTATGCCCAATCAGCCGCATATTGCGGCTGTATTCTGGTGTGGGTAACGCCGTCACGCAACCTCCTGTTGTCCGGTAGCGCCGCGCTTACCGCGCCTACGGCTGTAGGCCGGGTAAGGCGCCGCCGCCACCCGGCAGTTGTTATTTATTCTTCGCTTCGAGAGTGGCGAACCACGGGGCGATAAAGTCTTCCGTCTGGCCCCAGCCCGGAATGATTTTACCCAGCGAGGCAACGTTCACCGCCCCCGGCTGCGCCGCCAGCAGCGCCTGCGGAATAGCCGCCGCTTTGAAGTCATAGGTTGCAGGGGTCGGCTCCCCGGCAATCTTATTGGCGATCAGCCGCACGTTGGTGGCGCCGATAAGTTTCGGATCCACCGCCACGCTCACCTTCCACGGGCTGCCGGATTCACGCATCAATTGCAGGTCCTGGTTAGAAATATCAATGCTGTAGAGTTTAATCTCGCTGCGACCGTTCTCCTTCAGCGCTTTATAGGCCCCCTGGCTGAACGCATCCCAGGTTCCCCAAATCGCATCGATCTTGCCTTTCGGGTATTTGGCCAGAATCGCGCCGACCTTATTGGCGGTGTCGCCCTGCACGTCGGAAGAGACGGCGCCAATCGACTCCAGCTCTTTAATCCCCGGGTTTTGCTTCAGCAGCGTCTGGTACGCTGCCTGGCGGCGCTCCATCGGCGGGAAACCGGCGACCCACAGTTTGACGATGTTGGCTTTGCCGTTGAAGTCTTTCACCAGTTGGCCAAAGGAGAGATCGGTCAGCGAGGCGTCATCCTGTTGGGTGACGGTAACGCCGGGGATCTCGCCATTGACCGCAGTATCGAACACGGCGACTTTAATCCCGGCGTCCACCGCTTTTTTCACCAGCGCGGTCGAGTACGGATCGCGTCCCTGGGAGAGAATAATGCCGTCGTATTTCTGGCTAATTGCCTGGTTAACGAAGTCCTGGAATTTGGCGTCATCGCCGTTGCTCAGAAAGGTGCTGATTTTAAAACCGAGCTTTTTCCCCTCCTGAATCGCCCCGGAGACAAACTGGGTGGTGTTATCGTCGGATCCCAGATTACGGATAACCGCAATGCGAATCGGACCGCTATGTTCGGCAATCGCCGCCGGGATCGGCGTCGGGGTTTCCGCAAAGGCCGCCGCAGAGTTGAACAACCCCAATGCGATCAGTGAAAGCGTTATCTTTTTCATGGTGTTTACCCTGTAAAATTTTATGTGCGGCGCTGAAAGTAGGTCAGTGCGAGCGCGCCAGCCAGCACCAGCCCTTTAATAATGTCCATGGCGTAGTACGGCACCGACAGCATCACCAGGCCGTTGGAGAGCACGCCAAGAATCACCGCCCCCACCAGCGTGCCCAGCGCGTTCGGTTTACCTGAACCCGCCAGGGAAAAGCCAATCCACGCCGCCGCCACCGCATCCATCAGGTAGCCGCTGCCGGCATTAACCTGCGAGGAACCGATGCGCGAGGCCAGTAAAATGCCGCCCAGCCCGGCCAGCAGCGAGGCGATAACATAGGCCGCCACTTTATAGCGGGTGATGCGCAGCCCGGAGAGCCGCGCAGCCTCTGGGTTTCCGCCGATGGCGTACATTCTGCGCCCGTGCGTGGTGAACGAGAGCGCCAGCTGGGCAACCACGGTCACCACCAGCATCACGATCACAATCGTAGGCACCTGTCCCAACGCACCGAAGGCGGCCGGAATCACCCCTTCCGCCATGTCACCGCTCGGCAATACCATGTTCTCGGTAATCGAGCCGCCGTAGCTGTAGGTCATTGCCACGCCCTGAATCACAAACAGGCTGGCGAGGGTGGCGAGCATGTCGGGAATGCGCAGGACGACAATCAAAAAAGCGTTGAACAGCCCCACCAGCGTACAGAGCGCCAGGGTGACCAGGATCGCCTCAGTAGTGCCAAAGCCGTGCCAGACAAACAGCGAGATAACCAGCGCGTTTGCCAGCGAGGCCGTTGAGCCCACCGACAGGTCAAAGCCGCCGATGGTCAACGACACAGAGACGCCAATCGCAATCACCGTCACAATGGCGATGGAGCGCAAAATGTTGATGATATTGAACGGGTCGAGGAAGTTGTCCGAGGCGAGGCCAAAAACGGCGATCAGCGCCACCACGGTCAGCAACATGCCCCATTTATAAAGAAAATCAAAAAATCGCTGACGACCCGATGCCGTCGCGTTCACTGTCAGGGCCTTGCTCACGCTGCTGCTCCTCCGGTGGAGTAATAAAGTAGTGTCTCTTCCCGGGCCTCAGCGCCCGGTATTTCTGCGACGATACGGCCATCCCACAACACGCAAATGCGGTCGCACAATCCCACCAGCTCAGAAAATTCGCCCGAGGCATAAATCACCCCTTTGCCCTCTCGCGCCAGCCCGTCGATCAGGGTGAACAGGTCGGTTTTTGCTTTCACATCGACGCCCTTGGTCGGCTCATCGAATATCAAGACGTTGGCGTTGCCGCGCAGCCATTTGCCGATCGCCACCTTCTGCTGATTACCGCCGGACAGCCGACGCAGGGTCTGGCCCGGACCGGTGGTACGAATGCCGATGCGGGCAATCACCTCTTCCGCCCAGCGCCATGCCTGGCGATGGCCGAACAGGCTCCAGCGCGAAAAGCTGTTATCGGCGCTAACCGCCAGATTCATACCGATCGGTTCTTCGATAAAAATGCCCTCTTTGCGCCGCTCTTCCGGCACCAGCGCCAGCCCGCGCAGCACAGAATCGGCCGGGTCGCGAGGTCGCCACGGCTGGCTGTTCAACTCCCCGCGCGTCAGGCGGCTTTTGCTGGCGCCAAACAGCGCTTTGCACAGTTCGGTTTTTCCCGCCCCGGCCAGGCCGGCGATACCAAGGATTTCGCCTTTGCGCAGACGCAGCGAAATACCCTGCAGCAGCCCCTCATCATGCAGACCGTCAACCTGTAACAGAATCTCTTCGCCGTGCGGCGGACGTTTCGGCGGGAAGATATCGCTCAGCTCGTGGCCGAGCATCTTCTCGACGATCTGCTCGCCGCTCAGATCGTTCATCGGGCAGCTCTCAATCAGCTTCCCGTCGCGCAACACCGTCAGGGTGTCGCAGATAGCCTTCAGCTCATGAATGCGGTGGGAGATAAACACCACGCCGATCCCCTGCTGTTGCAGGCGGCGTACCACCGTAAACAGGCGCTCGCTTTCATGCTGATCGAGCGGCGCGGTAGGTTCATCCAGAATCAAAAACCGGCAATGGTGCGACAGCGCGCGGGCCAGCAGAATCTGCTGCTTCTCCGCGAGGGTACAGCTGTCGATGGGGCGACGCACATCGAGCGTAATATCCAGTTGGGCCAGAGCCTCGCGCGCCTGTTCGCGCACCGCGCGCCAGCTAAAGCCCAGCCCCGGCTCCGCCAGGCGATCCAGCATAATGTTTTCCGCAATGGACAGGCCGGGCACCAGCGCCACATCGACCTCCTGCTGCACCAGATGAATGCCCAGCTGTTTCGCATCCCGCGGCGAGCGAACGCTCACCGGCTGGTTATTGATGACGATCTCGCCCTCATAGTGGGCGTGCGTTCCGCATAGCACCGCCATCAGCGTCGATTTCCCCGCCCCGTTAGCACCGGTCAGCGCGTGTACCGACCCTCCCCGCAGGGTGAACGCCACATTGCTCAGCGCCCTGAAACCGGAAAAGGCCAGATTAATGTTGTTCATCTCAAGACGATTCACTGTCATCCGCCGGGACCTTTACGATTAATATTCTGATTTAACGAATTTTTCACAGCCGACCTTGACTGACAACTGCGTAAAAGGCATAAGATAAAACGAAATAATATTAGCCATCCGGATGTCCAGACATAACATCAGGTTAGCGAAACGAAATAAGGACAGCGTTCATGAGCAACAGCGATATCCGCGTAGTACCCGGCCCGGCTAACTATTTTTCCCATGACGGCAGCCTTGCCCGCCTGCACGATTTTTACAGCGACGAGCAGCTTGCCCGCGCCATCTGGATCTACGGCGAGCGCGCCATCGCCGGTGCGCAGGCGTTCCTGCCGCAGGCGTTTCACGCCGTCGGCGCCAAAAAAGTGCTGTTTAGCGGGCACTGCAGCGAAAGCGACGTCGCGCAGCTGGTCGCCGAAGCCGGGGATGACCGGGCCGTGGTGATCGGCGTCGGCGGCGGCGCACTGCTGGATACCGCCAAGGCCGTGGCCCGCCGCTTAGGCCTGCCGGTGGTAGCCATTCCGACCATCGCCGCCACCTGTGCCGCGTGGACCCCGCTGTCGGTGTGGTACAACGACGCCGGGCAGGCGCTGCATTTTGAAATCTTCGATGACGCCAACTTCCTGGTGCTGGTGGAGCCGCAAATCATCCTCAACGCCCCGGCGGAATATCTGCTGGCGGGAATCGGCGATACGCTGGCGAAATGGTATGAGGCGGTGGTGCTGGCACCGAAACCGGAAACGTTGCCGCTGACCGTACGCCTGGGGATTAACGGCGCGCTGGCCATTCGCGACGTTCTGCTGCAAAGCAGCGAGACCGCGCTGGCGGATCAGCAGCACGGCGAGCTGTCGCAGGCGTTCCGCGATGTGACGGATGCCATTATCGCTGGCGGCGGGATGGTCGGCGGCTTAGGCGAACGCTATACCCGCGTCGCCGCCGCCCATGCGGTGCATAACGGCCTGACAATTCTGCCGCAGACCGATAAATTCCTGCATGGCACCAAGGTCGCCTACGGCATTCTGGTGCAAAGCGCCCTGCTGGGTCAGGACGATGTGCTGGCTCAGTTGATTAACGCCTGGCAGCGTTTCAACCTGCCCACCACCCTGGCGGAACTCGACGTGGATATCCACAACCGCGACGAACTGGATCGGGTCATCGCCCATACTCTGCGCCCGGTGGAATCAATCCACTTCCTGCCGGTGGAACTAACGCCGCAAAGCCTGGCCGCCGCGTTTGAGAAAGTGGAAAACTTCCGCAGACAGGTGCATTGACGGACGGGAATCTCGCTCTGTACCTCATGATGCATCTGCCACTCACAGTACGAGGTCATCATGCAGATCGAGTGAACGGGTAAAAAGCGTTGGTTACCGGGGCCAGCCCGGCAGCCGGACAAATCTCCGCTACCGGTCTGGATGTTGATGGGGGACTTAATGCCTGAAGGAAGGGCTTAACAACACTTCGCGCCGCCTTTTCCGCCGTAGCGCGCATCCTGTCGCTCGCGAAAGAACTCTTCATAGGTCATCGGCGTTTGCTCAGGATGCGTCTGGCGAATATGCTCGACATAATTATCGTAATCGGGCACGCCGATCATCATTTTCGCCGCCTGACCCAAATACTTCCCGGCTTTCGAAAGGGTATCAAACATAGTGCTCTCTCATGACTCCCCCCTTTCCGCACGCGAAAAGGGGGTTAGGTTTAATGTGCGCGCTTTGCCTGAGCCGCCATCGGCTCTGCGCCGTCAGGTAACGCCTCATAAGGCGTCTCTTTCGCCGTCGGTTTATCCTCTTTCAACGCCGCCAGCGCGGTTTTGATGGAGAAGAACGCCAGCACCACCACGACCACCATAAAGAAGAGGGTTAACCCCGCATCCAGGCGGTTGTTAAAGACCAGCTGCGCCAGCTGAGATTCGGTGTACTGAGGCGGAATCGTACCGCTGTCGATCATCGCCTGGAACTTATTGGCAATCGCCAGGAAGCCGACTTTGGTATCCGGGCTGAACGACTTCTGCCAGCCGGCGGTCAGAGTGCAAATCAACAGCCAGGTCGTCGGCAGCAGCGCCACCCAGGCATAGCGTTCGCGCTTCATTTTAAACAGTACCACCGCACACAGCATCAATGCCATCCCCGCCAGCATCTGGTTCGCGATACCAAACAGCGGCCACAGGGTGTTAATCCCGCCGAGCGGGTCAACAACCCCTTGATGCAGGAAGTATCCCCACGCCAGCACGCAAAGCCCGGTCGCCAGCAGGTTGGCCGGCAGCGAGTTGGTTTTCTTCAGGCCTGGGCTTATCACGCCCAGCAAATCCTGCAGCATAAAGCGCGCCGCACGGGTCCCGGCATCAACCGCCGTCAGGATGAACAGCGCTTCAAACAGAATGGCGAAGTGATACCAGAAGGAGACATCCATCAGGCCGCCCAGCGAGCCGTGCAGGATGTAGGCCATCCCCACCGCCAGCGTCGGCGCGCCGCCGGCCCGCGAGATGATCGACTGCTCGCCCACTTCGCTGGCTATCTGGCGCAGCGTATCCGGCGTAATGCTAAAGCCCCAGCTGCTGACCACCTGCGCGGCAGAGGCCACCACATCGGTGGTGCCAGCCGGTGCCAGTACCGCCATCGGGCTGTTCATCGCAAAGTAGACGCCCGGATCGATAACGCAGGCCGCCACCAGCGCCATGATAGCGACAAAGGACTCCATCAGCATGCCGCCATAACCGATAAAGCAGGCCTGGCCCTCATTCGCCAGCATCTTTGGCGTGGTCCCGGATGAAATCAGCGCATGGAAGCCGGAGACCGCGCCGCAGGCGATGGTGATAAACAGGAACGGGAACATGCTGCCGGACCAGACCGGGCCGGTGCCGTCAATAAATTTGGTCAGCGCTGGCATGGTCAGCGTCGGGCGCATAATCAAAATACCAATCGCCAGCCCGACGATGGTGCCGATTTTCAGGAAGGTCGACAGGTAATCACGCGGCGCCAGCAGCAGCCACACCGGAAGAACGGCGGCAATAAAACCATAGCCCACCAGAATCCAGGTCAGCTGTACGCCGGTATAATCAAACCACGGCGCCCAGGTCGGGCTTTCCGCCACCCACCCGCCGGAGACAATCGCGAACACCAGCATCACCAGACCAATCACCGACACTTCGCCAATCCGTCCCGGACGCAGGTAGCGAATGTAGATCCCCATAAAGATCGCCAGCGGGATAGTAAAGGCCACGGTATAGGTGCCCCACGGGCTGTGGGTCAGCGCTTTGACCACGATCATCGCCAGTACCGCGAGGATAATCACCATAATCATAAAGCAGGCTACCAGCGCCAGTACGCCAGCGGTTGGCCCCATCTCTTCTTTCACCAGCTCGCCGAGAGATCGTCCATCGCGGCGGGTCGAAACAAACAGCACCATAAAGTCCTGCACCGCGCCAGCCAGCACCACCCCGGCGAGGATCCAGATCATTCCCGGCAGATAGCCCATTTGCGCCGCCAGCACCGGCCCCACCAGCGGCCCTGCACCGGCAATCGCCGCAAAATGATGACCGAACAGCACTTTTTTATCGGTCGGGACATAATCAAGGCCGTCGTTGTGCCGAACGGCGGGGGTCATGCGCGTAGGGTCAACCGCCAGCACATTGTTGGCGATATAGAGACCGTAAAAACGATAGGCAATCAGATAAATGCAGACTGCCGCGACGACAATCCATAACGCATTAATCTGTTCACCCCGGTTTAAGGCGATGTAGCCGAGGGCAAAGGCTCCGACAACCGAGAGCAATGTCCAGATGAGGTATTTCCCTGAATGATTCATCGTTGCGTTCCACCGGTAAGGTAATCAGAATGTTACATTTTGTTTCTAGAACACAACGCCGGGTTTAACAACATTGAAACCGTACAGATGTCGTGCAAAGGCAAGGATTTATCTCACATTGCTAGCGAGATCACTTCTGAAGGGAAAATGGAATGTATCGCCAGCAAGAAAGCGCTACATGATACATCGTCAGACGCCCCCCGGATTGCGGCGTAAACGCCTTATCCGGGCTACCCGACCGCACAGCCAGGAAAACAGAGACGTAGCCCAGGACCCGTAGCCCCGGTAAGCGTAGCGCCACCGGGGAACCAGCCGCAGACATATCGCAACACGAAGGACCCGTGGGACCCGTAGCACCCGTAGCCCCGGTAAGCGCAGCGCCACCGGGGAGCCAGCCGCAGACATATCGCAACACGAAGGACCCGTGGGACCCGTAGCCCCGGTAAGCGTAGCGCCACCGGGGAACCAGCCGCAGACATATCGCAACACAGAGGCCCCGTGGGACCCGTAGCCCGGCTAAGGCGTTTACGCCGCCAGCCGGGATCAGCCCTCCTCAGCCGAGGACCGCCGTGCTCAGGCGGCAGGTACAGCAGCGGCGGCCCCGCTCGTCGAACACCGCAATCTCCCAGCTCTGATTCTGACGTCCCAGGTGTAGAGGGCGACACTCGCCGCGCACGCGACCGCTTGAGACCGCCCGATGATGGGTCGCATTCAGCTCGGTCCCCACCACGCACTGCCCCTCTTCGCTCATCAGCCAGCCGGCCATCGACCCCAGCGTCTCCGCCAGCGCCGCCGACGCTCCGCCGTGCAGCAGACCAAACGGCTGATGCGTACGCGCATCAACCGGCATACTCGCCTCCAGCAGCCCCTCTTCCAGCCGGGTGTAGACGATCCCCAGATGCGCCACCATCGTATTTTCGCTGGTGGCATTAAGCGCCTCCAGCGTCAACTGACGTTTCCAGGCCATTTACGCCCCCAGCGTCGAGCCGCCGTCGACCACGATATCCTGCAGCGTGATATGGCTGGCGTGATCGGAAGCGAGGAACAGGATCGTGCTGGCAATCTCCTGCGGGCGCGCAATTTTACCCAACGGGATCCCGAGCTTAAACTGCTCGCCGAAACCGCGGATACGGCGCTGCTCGGCATCCTCACTCAGCCACAGCGTGCGCTGCATATCGGTGTCGGTGGAGCCCGGAGAGACCAGGTTGCAGCGTACGCCGCTGCCCGCCAGCTCGAGGCCCACGGTCAGCGCCAGACTTTTCAGCGCCGCCTTTGAGGCGCCGTAGGCGCTCATGCCGATGCGCGGCGTATGCGCGGCATCGGAGGCGACGGTGACGATGGCTCCGCCCTGCTGGCGACGGAACTGGCCCATCGTCTGCTGAAACAGGTTAAACGCCCCGCCGACGTTGACGGCGAAAGTCTGCTGCCATGCGTCCAGACTCAGCTCGTCGGTCGCGCCCATGCGCAAAATTCCCGCGGCGTTAACCAGCACATCCAGCCGGTCAATGCCTTGCAGCAGATGTCCGCAGACCCCGGCCACCTGCTGCGCATTGGCAACATCCAGCGTGTGGGTGGCAAAGGGATAGTCATCCCCCTCAAACGCGAGATCGAAACCGCTTACCCGGGCGCCGGCTTCGACAAACGCCAGCGCCGTCGCGTAACCAATGCCTTTACCGGCGCCGGTGACCCAAACGGTTTGCCCCTGAAAATCCAGCGCGGCCACTATTTCACCTCACGGGAGAGCAGCGCCCACCAGGCGTCAATGGTCGGGTTTTTCGCCAGCATCACGAAGTCAATATCGCCGTGCACTTTGCGCCAGCGGGCGGCCAGCGCCATCATTCGTACGGAGTCCAGACCGTAGTCGATCAGGTTTTCGTCATCCATGGGCTCGTCGGATTCATCGAGCAGCGGCAGCACCAGCGCCCGCAGCGCCGTTTTTGAGGCCGGCAGCGGCAGCAGCTCTTCGGTCATGACGACGCGACCGCAGCGGCCGGCAACATATTTCAGCGACATCAGATGTTCTTCGCGGCTAAAGTCCGCCAGCGCATCGGCGATGAAGAACGGTTTAATATCGCGCATAAAGGCGTCGGTCGCGGTGGTCATACAGCCAATATGGGCATAGACGCCGGTGATAATCAGCTGATCGCGGCCGCTCTCTTTGAGCCTCTCTTCCAGCGGCGAACGGTGAAACGCGCTGTAGCGCCACTTCACCAGCACGGTGTCGTGTTCATCCGGCGCCAGCGCGGCAATCACCCGCTGCTGCTCCGGTGAACGGGTCAACCCCGGCCCCCACATATCATTTAGCAGGGCGCGATCTTCATCGCTTTGCTCTTTCGGCTGCGCGGTGTAAAACACCGGAATGTTATTCCGTTTGCAGAACTCGCGCAGCGCGGCAATGTTCGCCACCACTTTCGCCATCATCGCGCTGTCTTCCCCCCAGAAGTTGAGGAAATACTCCTGCATGTCGTGGATCAACAGCGCAGCGCGGGAAGGCTCAAAGGCCCAGTTCACTTTATTCACCGGGATGTCGCTGGCTTCCGGCAGCGCGTAAGCCTGTAATTGAGGGATGGCCATTCTCTTTTCTCCTTCAGCCCGGCTCGCGTGAAGCCAGCCACTGACGTAATTGTTTTTTATCGACTTTGCCCACCGGCGTCAGCGGCAGTGCATCCACGCACTCCACGCGGTCCGGCAGTTTAAATTCCGCGACGCCCTGCTCGCGCAGGAAGCGACGTACCGCCACCGCACGCAGCGGCTCTTTCACCACCAGGTACGCGCAGCTTTTCTCGCCCAGCAGGCTATCTTCCATGCTGACCAGCGCGGCATGGATCACCGCCGGATGACGCAGCAGCAGGTTTTCAACCTCCTCCGCCGCGATCTTCTCGCCGCCGCGGTTAATCTGATCTTTTTCCCGCCCCTGCACGGTGATGTAGCCGTCCTCGTCGATCGAGATAAGATCGCCGGAACAGTAAAAACCATCGACATCAAACGCTTCGGCGTTGTGCTGCGGACTGTTGTAGTAGCCGCGGAAAGTGTATGGACCCCGGGTCATCAGACGCCCCACCTCGCCGCGCGGCAGCGGGTTGCCGTCGGCATCGGCGACCCAGACCTCATCGTCCGGGCACATCGGGCAACCCTGGGTATTGATAATGCGTTCAAGGCTGTCGTTGAGGCGGGTGTAGTTCACCAGCCCTTCCGCCATGCCGAAGACCTGCTGAAGCTGGCAGCCAATCTCCGCCGGGATCCGCGCCGCCAGCGTTGCCGACAGGCGCGCGCCGCCGACCTGCAGCAGCGTCAGCGAACGCAGCGGCGCATTCCCGGCCCCTTCGCGGATCGCCTGTAGCCACAGGCTGACCGCCGGCGGTACCAGCGCAGCGACGTTAATCTGATGTTGCTCGATCAGCGGGAAGCACAGGGTTGCGCTCGGATCGGCGGCCAGAATCACCCGGCCACCGGCGAGAAACACGCCAAGGGAACCCGGCGAGCTCATCGCGTAGTTGTGGGCAGCGGGCAGCGCGTTGAGGTAGCGGGTTTGCGCGCTGATGCCGCAAATTTCGTTACTGCGACGGATGCTGTAGTCGTAGTCGTTATGGGTGCGAGGTATCAGCTTCGGCGTACCGGTACTGCCGCCGGAGAGCTGGAAAAAGGCCACTTCATCGGCAGGTGTCGGATTAGCGATAAAGTTCTCCGCTGGCCGCGCGATCGCCGCCGCCAGATCGTATTCGCTGCAATCGTTGCGCAGCAGCACAACCCGTACTGACGCGTGCTGCTCAACAAAGCTATTCAGGAAATGGTCAGCGGCAAACAGCGCATGCTCGCGATCGGCAATCAGCAGCGCGGGCTCAATTTGCGTCGCGTAGGCATTCAGCTCGCTGCGCTGATGGCTGAACAACGCGTTCACCGGCGCCACCCCGATGCGCAGCAGCGCGAACAGGGTGATGTAGAACTCGGCGACGTTGCCCAACTGCACCAGCGCGGTTTCGCCGCGCTTGAGCCCCAGATGCTGAAGCGATGAGGCCAGGTTATCCACCAGCTGATTGAACTGACGATAGCTGTACTGCTTAGCACCGTCGATAATGGCGATGGCGTCGCTGTCGGCGTGACGGGTAATCAGGTTGGTGAGCGGCAGATCCTGCCAGTAGCCCTTTTCGCGGTAGCGGGCGGCAAAACTTTCCGGCCAGCGGTTAAATGCAATCATCATCGCCTCTTAATTCAAGCCAAACACATTCAGCATGGTCGTCAGTTTGACGCCGGTTTCGCGCCACTCCCCTAGCGGAGAGGAGGCCGGGACAATCCCCGCGCCGGCGAACAGACGCAGCGTGCGATTGCGCAGGCGGGCGCAGCGAATCGTCACCACCCACTCGCCGTTCCCTTCGTCATCACACCAGCCAACGATGCCGCCAAACAGCTGGCGATCGAACGGTTCCAGCTCGGCAATCAGCCGTTTCGCCACCTGATGGGGGAAACCGCTCAGGGCCGGGGTCGGATGCAGCAGGCAGGCCAGCGACATCGCGTTTTCCTGCGCCAGCGCTGTCCCTTCAATCGGCGTCGCCAGATGCCACAGCGTCGGCGTGGTGACCAGCTGCGGAGAATCCGGCAGCGACAGCTCACGACAGCGCGGCGTCAGCACCATCTTCATCGCCTGAGTCACCAGTTCGTGCTCGTGGCGATCTTTTCCGGATGTCAGCAGTTTGTTACCCGCTTCGCGATCCAGCACGTCATCCGGCTGGCGACGGGCCGAACCGGCCAGCGGCAGGGAGCTGAAACGATCGCCCTCTTTGCGTAGCAGCAGTTCCGGGCTGGCGCCCAGCAGTACGCCGCCGTCGGAGAGCGGCACGTGGAAATTAAAGCTGGCAGGATTCTGCGCGATCAGGCGCTCAAGCAGCGCGCCGCTGTCCACGCATTCGCGGGTGGTAATATCGATCAGGCGCGACAGGACAACCTTGTCCACTTCCGGCGTCGCGGTCAGCTCAGCGGCCCGCTCCACCATCGCCATAAACACATCCTGTTGCGGAATGTCCTGACGCGCCACGACATCCATTGCCGTCCGGGTGCAGGAGTAGCGCGCCGACTGTTGTTTACCGGTACGGGAGAAGTGTTCCAGGCTCTCAGGAATAAACAGCTCGGAAGGCTGGTTGGTATCAAACGGGATAGCGCCGACCATCACCGGTTTACGGATCCCGGCAGCCTTCGCGTCGGTGAACGCGGCCGCCATGTGGTGCTGGAATTTGCCGTTGAGCAGCGCGCCATCGGCGGCAGAATGGGAAAAACGGCGAAAACAGCCCGCGGTCTGAAAACTGCGGTGCGGCGACATAAAGAAGAAGCTTTCCGGCGACAGAGTCATATTTTTTTCCCGTACCTCCTCGGCCAGTGACGTTTCCATATCATCCTCCAAAAAACGATAAAGATATTACGAATAATTATCATTTATATTTTTGTTGGGTAACCTAAAAGGTATTGCCTGCCATGTCAACCGTACAAACGGCATGTTGTGCGACTTAGGCTTGCATCCATGCGTGACAAAGTTGAAAATGAGACGCATTTATATCAACTTAACCAGGATGCGAATACGTGAATTTGTCCACATTATGTCGCCGTACCCTGCTGGCCTGCGGGCTGGCGCTTTTAGCAATGACTTCAGCTCTGGCGGCCGACTGGCCTCGTCAGGTGACCGATAGCCGCGGTGCGCATACGCTGGAAAGCAAACCCCTGCGCATTGTCTCCACCAGCGTCACCCTCACCGGCTCGCTGCTGGCGATTGACGCGCCGGTGGTCGCCAGCGGCGCCACCACGCCGAATAACCGCGTGGCCGACGCTCAGGGATTTCTGCGTCAGTGGAGCGCCGTCGCGAAAGAACGTAAGCTCGCGCGCCTGTATATCGGCGAACCCAGCGCCGAGGCCGTGGCCGCGCAAATGCCGGATCTGATTCTGATTAGCGCCACCGGCGGTGACTCCGCCCTCGCGCTGTACGACCAGCTCTCCACCATCGCGCCGACGCTTATCATTAATTACGATGACAAAAGCTGGCAGGCGCTGTTGACCGAACTGGGGCACATCACCGGCCAGGAAAAGCAGGCGTCGGCGCGTATTGCCGAGTTTGATAAGCAGCTCGCCACCCTGAAGCAACAGATGAAACTCCCGCCGCAGCCGGTGAGCGCGCTGGTGTACACCGCCGCCGCCCACAGCGCCAACCTGTGGACGGCGGAATCCGCTCAGGGCCAGATGCTTGAACAGCTGGGCTTCACCCTGGCGACCTTGCCTGCCGGTCTGCATACCAGCCAGAGCCAGGGAAAACGCCATGACATTATCCAGCTGGGCGGCGAAAATTTAGCCGCTGGCCTCACTGGCAACAGCCTGTTCCTGTTCGCCGGCGACGATAAAGATGCGGCGGCGATTTACGCCAACCCGCTGCTGGCGCACCTCCCGGCGGTAAAGAACAAGCGCGTCTATCCGCTCGGTACAGAAACATTTCGCCTCGATTACTACAGCGCCATGCTGGTACTGCAGCGTCTCACGACGCTCTTCGGCTAACTCTCATTCCCGGCAGGCGCTGCGCTTAGCCGGGCTACGATATCTGCGACATCTCGCCACGCTCTTCGGCTAACTCTCGTTCCCGGCAGGCGCTGCGCTTAGCCGGGCTACAATATCTGCGGCATCTCGCCACGCTCTTCAGCTAACCTTCATGCCCGGCAGGCGCTGCGCCTGCGCGTTTAACTTTCGCTGACCGCCTCAGGACGCTGGAAACGACGCAGCTCTCCCAGCAGCCCAATCAGTATTACGCCGACAATCACCAGCGCCCAACCGCTGGCGCTCGCCGACGCGACCGGGGTCATCATCGCCCCCAGCCCGCCGAGCAACGCAGCGCCAATGGCATCGCCAGTAACGTTCTGCGCGGTCCACAGGCCGTTAATCCGTCCGAGCATCGCTTCCGGCGTCTGGGTCTGAATCAGGGTGTACTGCAACAGCGAGCTGATCGCGCTCAGCCAGCCAAACAGCGCCAGACACAGCGCGCCCAGTGCCCAGACCGGCATCAGGCTGAACAGCGCAATGGCGACAAATGAGCCGACCGTGGTCATCAGCATCAAAGCGCCCGGTTTCGCCGTTTGCGCCAGCTGACCGCTGGTCAACGCCCCCAGCGCTGCCCCCAGCGGAATAGCGGCATACAGCAAACCAATCTGCGAGGCCGACATCTGCCAGCCGTCGGCCAGCGCCGGGTAAAGCACCCGCACCGCGCTCGCCATGGTCAGCAGACCGCCCAGCAGGGCAATCCCGCCAATCAGCGGGCTATTGAAGAGGAATTTCAGTCCCGCCAGCAGCGACTTGAGCGGATGTTCCCGCGGTTGCGGCGGCGGTGGTAGCAGCGGCAGACGCAGCAGGGTCAGAGTGGTGATAAACGTGCCCGCCGCCGCCAGGCCATAGTTCCAGGCCACGCCGCCGGTGGCCAGCAGCAGACCGCCGATCATCGGCGAAATCACCGATCCCAGGCGCACCGTCAGCATGGTGATCGCCCCGGCCTGCATCAGATTCTCACGCCCGACCAGCGCGGGTGTCGCCGCCAGCAGTGCCGTCACGCCCAGCGAAGCAAAAAAACCGTCCCAGATCCCCAGCAGATAGATGGCGAGTAGCGACGGCTCAGGCAGCAGCGCGTTGAGGCACAGACCGATAAAACCCACGCCGCAGGTCCCCCGCGCCAGCAGAATCAACCGTTTCCGCTCATAGCGATCCGCCAGCACACCGCCGACCATCAGGCCAACAAACATCGAGCAGCCGGTCAAGGTGACCGAGAGCCCCACCTGCCAGGTAGAGTGGGTCATCATCTGGATTTGGACCGGGATCGCCACACCCAGCAGGCCGAGCGACAGGATCGAGATAAAACGGGCGATAAAGACGGCGCGAAACGCCGGATGGGTTTGCAGCAGACTGAGGTTCAGCAGCCGGGATTGTCGGTTCATGACAGCGCCTTGTTATTCTTTTCCATCAACGCGCGATCGTTCAGCCTGCGTCTTTACGGGCTGCGCTTCCTTAGCCCGGTCATACGGTTAGCGATGCATTCTGAATGATTTTGCGTATACCATTCTTGTGGGCCGCCATGCTAACATAACTGAATAGAATCGATAACGATAATTACTATCATTACCATATCAGGGATGTGAATTATGTCGTTTTCTACGACCGCGGTGCGCGCCGTCGCCATACCGGGTCTGTTACTCGTCTTAGCCTTTGCTATCGCTCTCAGCCTGCTGATTGGCGCCAGACCTCTTCCATTGCGCGTCGTCGTGGAGGCTTTTTCCGGTACCTGTCAGAGCGCCGACTGCACTATCGTGCTGGACGCCCGGCTGCCGCGAACCCTGGCGGGACTGCTGGCCGGCGCCGCGCTGGGCCTGGCAGGATCGCTGATGCAGACTCTGACGCGTAATCCCCTTGCCGACCCCGGCATTCTCGGGGTGAACTCCGGCGCCAGCTTCGCGATTGTGCTGGGCGCCGCGCTGTTTGGCATCCACTCCCCGCAGGAACAACTGCTGATGTCGTTTTGCGGCGCGTTTGGTGCCTCGCTGCTGGTGGCCTTTACCGGCAGTCAGGGCGGCGGCCAACTCAGCCCGGTTCGCCTGACGCTAGCCGGTGTGGCGCTGGCGGCTGTGCTGGAGGGGCTCTCCAACGGGATTGCGCTCCTCAATCCTGATGTTTATGACCAGCTACGTTTCTGGCAGGCCGGCTCGCTGGATATCCGCACCCTGCAGACGCTGAAAATCGTCCTCCTGCCGGTAGTGCTTGCCGCCGCCGTGGCGCTGCTGTTAAGTCGGGCGTTGAACAGCCTGAGTCTCGGCAACGATACCGCCACCGCCCTCGGCAGTCGGGTCGCCCGTACTCAGGTCATCGGCCTGCTGGCGATTACCGTGCTCTGCGGTAGCGCCACGGCGGTGGTTGGCCCCATCGCCTTTATCGGCCTGATGATGCCGCATATGTCGCGCTGGCTGGTGGGCGCCGACCATCGCTGGTCGCTGCCGGTGACCCTGCTGGCTACCCCTGCCCTGCTGCTGTTTGCCGATGTATTGGGGCGCCTGCTGGTTCCCGGCGAACTGCGAGTCTCGGTAGTCAGCGCCTTTATCGGTGCGCCGGTGCTGATTTGGCTGGTGCGCCGTCAGCCGCGCGGAGGTGCAATATGATAGCCCCCTCCCGCCGACTGCTGCTCAGTTGTCTGATTCTGCTGGCCGCCAGCCTGCTGGTCTCCCTTTGGGGACTCGGCAGCGGCCTGGTGCCGTTAAGCGTCGGGCAGGTGCTTTCCGCTCTGCTGGGCGATGCGCCGCGCAATATCACCATGGTGGTCACCGAATGGCGGTTGCCGCGGGTGCTGATGGCGCTGCTGATCGGCGCGGGACTTGGCGTCAGCGGCGCCATTTTTCAGTCGCTGATGCGCAACCCGCTGGGCAGCCCGGATGTGATGGGCTTCAATACCGGTGCCTGGAGCGGCGTGCTGGTGGCGATGGTGATGTTCGGCCAGAACCTGACGGCGATTGCGCTGGCGGCGATGACCGGCGGCGTGCTGACCGCGCTGGTGGTCTGGCTGCTGGCCTGGCGCAACGGCATCGAAACGTTCCGCCTGATTATTATCGGCATCGGCGTTCGCGCCATGCTGGTGGCCTTCAATACCTGGCTGCTGCTACGCGCCTCGCTGGAGACCGCCCTCTCCGCCGGGCTGTGGAATGCCGGTTCGCTCAATGGCCTGACCTGGGGGAAAACCTGGCCCTCCGCGCCGCTGATTGTGCTGATGCTGGTCGCGGCGGCGCTGCTGGCGCGGCGCATGCGCCTGCTGGAGATGGGCGACGATACCGCCTGCGCGCTCGGCGTGCGGGTGGAACGTTCGCGCCTGCTGATGATGCTGGTGGGCGTGGTGCTGACCGCCGCCGCCACCGCGCTGGCGGGGCCAATCTCGTTTATCGCCCTGGTCGCGCCGCATATCGCCCGCCGCCTGAGCGGCACCGCGCGCTGGGGATTAACCCAATCGGCGCTCTGCGGCGCGCTGCTGCTGGCGCTGGCTGACTACAGCGCCCAGCGCCTGTTTATGCCCTATCAATTACCGGTGGGTGTGGTGACCGTCAGCCTCGGCGGCATCTATCTCATCGCGCTGTTAATTCAGGAGTCCCGCAAAAAATGACCGCCGAAACGACCCGTTTGCGCGGCGACCAGCTAACCCTGGCGTACGGCAAAAAGACCATCGCCGAATCGCTGAATGTGACCATTCCTGACGGCCATTTCACCGCGATCATTGGCCCTAACGGCTGCGGGAAATCGACGCTGCTGCGTACCCTGAGTCGCCTGATGACGCCGGCCAGCGGCCATGTTTATCTCGACGGTGAGCAGATCCAGCGCTATGCCAGCAAAGAGGTGGCGAAACGCATCGGTCTGCTGGCGCAAAATGCCACTACGCCGGGGGATATTACCGTTCAGGAGCTGGTGGCGCGCGGCCGCTATCCGCATCAGCCGCTGTTTACCCGCTGGCGTAAAGAGGATGATGACGCGGTCAACAGCGCCATGAGGGCGACCGGAATAACCGACCTGGCGCGACAAAGCGTCGATACGCTCTCCGGCGGCCAACGGCAGCGGGCCTGGATTGCGATGGTGCTGGCGCAGGAAACGGCCATTATGCTGCTCGACGAGCCCACCACCTGGCTGGATATCAGCCATCAAATCGATCTGCTGGAGCTGCTGAGCGAGCTGAATCGCGAGAAGGGGTATACCCTGGCGGCGGTGCTGCACGACCTTAACCAGGCCTGCCGTTACGCAACGCATTTGATTGCCTTGCGCGACGGCAAAATCGTCGCCGAAGGGGCGCCGAAAGAGATTGTCACCGCCGAATTGATCGAGCGGATTTATGGCCTGCGCTGCATGATCATCGACGATCCGGTCACCCATACCCCGCTGGTGGTGCCGCTGGGACGCCGGTAGCGAGTTCCATGACGGCCACACTCCCGGCTCGCGCTACGCTTAGCCGGGCTACCTGAGCCAGGCTGGCATGATGCCCGGCGGCGCTGCGCTTGCGCGGGCCTACGGGACGAATGCCGAGCGCCTGACCGGGTCAGCGTCGCACCACCCGGCAAAATACCGGCGCAGAGGCGTAGCCTGGGTAAGGCGTTTACGCCGCCACCCGGGAATAACGGCCGCCCGGGCAGGTTAATACAGGTCGAATGCCGAGCGCCAGGCCGAGTCAGCGTCGCACCACCCGGCAAAATACCGGCACAAAGGCGTAGCCCGGGTAAGGCGTTTACGCCGCCACCCGGGAATAATGCCCGCCCGGATAAGGCGCTTGCGCCTTATCCGGGAATAACGCCCGTCCGGGCAGGTTAATACGGGGCGAATGCCGAGCACCAGGCCGGGTCAGCGCCGCGCCACCCGGCAAAATACCGGCGCAGAATCCGTAGCCCGGGTAAGGCGTTTACGCCGCGACCCGGGAATAACGCCCGTCCGGGCAGGTTAATACGAGACGAATGCCGAGCGCCAGACCGGGTCAGCGTCGCACCACCCGGCAAAATACCGGCACAGAATTGTAGCCCGGGTAAGGCGTTTACGCCGCCACCCGGGAATAACGGCCGTTCGGGCAGGTTAATACGAGACGAATGCCGAGCGCCTGGCCGGGTCAGCGCCGCGCCACCCGGCAAAATACCGGCACAAAGGCGTAGCCCGGGTAAGGCGTTTACGCCGCCACCCGGGAATAATGCCCGCCCGGATAAGGCGCTTGCGCCGCGACCCGGGAATAATGCCCGCCCGGATAAGGCGCTTGCGCCGCGACCCGGGAATAATGCCCGCCCGGATAAGGCGTTTACGCCGCCACCCGGGAATAATGCCCGCCCGGGTAAGGCGCTTGCGCTACGACCCCGGGGGGTATCTCTCCTTACCCCAGAATCTCCCGCACGACCGGACCAATCGATGCGAAAGCCTGCGGGGAGATAATATCCACGTGGGCGCAGTTCTGGCTAAAGACCTCCAGTTCGCCCACCCAGGGGCCCCATACCGCCTGCGGATCCATTCCCGCCTGGCGTGTTTTCTCCGCCACAAACAGCGTCGCCTTGCCATCAAATTTCGCGCTATGCGCGGTGGTAAGCAGGCGAACCGCATCGGCATAGTTGCCCTCGATAACGCGGAACAACTCGCCGGAAGCCTGCCCCTGCTGAGCGGCAAGAAAGGCCTCGCGCTCGCGTTCAATCTCAGCCAGCACCTCCGGGTCCAGACCGTTAGCCTCTTTTTCCGCCCAGTTCTGCGTCTCCGGTGGCCAGGTATCCAGCAAGCCCAGGAACGCCACCGCTTCGCCGCGCTGGCATAAGCGGGCGGCAATCCCCTGCGCCAGCGTCCCGCCGAGGGAATAACCAAACAGGTAATAGGGCCCGTGCGGCTGCTGCGCCAGCAGGGTCTGCAGATGTTGTTCGCACACTTCATCGAGATTGGTCGCGTTCATCATCGGCCCTTCCGGACGCGGCGACTGAATGCCGGTAATCGACCAACGCGGATGAAGATAGCGGGCCAGCACGCTGAACTGCCAGGCAAAACCCGACGCCGGATGGAAGCAAAACAGCGTTGGCCCGTCGCTCACGCGCAGCGGCAGAATCGCATCAAAGCCCAGGCGCTGTATCTGCTCATCGCTAAGATCGGAGCCCAGCTGCGCGCTCAGTTTCCCCACCGTCGAGGCCACCATCACCTGCCCCGGCGTCACCTGACGTCCCAGCTCGCGGCTGAGCTGCGCCGCCAGGCGCATCGCCAGCAGCGAATGGCCGCCGAGGGCGAAGAAATCGGCTTCAATGTCGTTCACTTCACAACCCAGTAGCTGGCTGAACGCCTCAGCCACGGTGGTTTCGATCCCCGGCTCCGGCGCTCGACCGCCGCGTTCACTGCCTAAAGTCGGCAGCGGCAGCGCTTTGCGATCCAGCTTGCCGTTGGCGCTCAGCGGCAGTTCCGCCAGTTGAATCAGCACCACCGGCAGCATATGCGGCGGCAGCTGTTCGGCGAGACGCGTTTTCAGCGCTGTCGTATCCAGCGGCAACCCGGACTCTGACACCAGGTAACCGACCAACTGGCGGGCATCGCCGCCGGTCGACGCCGCCTGATTGAAAACGCAGGCGTGGGTCACCGCCAGAGCAACGTCCGGTAGCGCAGACATGACGCGGTCGATTTCGCCCAGCTCAATACGCTGCCCGCGAATTTTCAGCTGATCGTCGCTGCGCCCGAGGTATTCCACCGCGCCGTTATCCAGCCAGCGCGCCACGTCGCCGGTACGGTACATCCGTTCACCGACGGAAAACGGGTCGGCGATAAAGCGCGAAGCGGTCAGATCCGGGCGGCCCAGATACCCCTGCGCCAGCTGAATGCCGGTCAAATACAAATCTCCGGCGACGCCCGGCGGAACCGGCCACAGAGTAGCATCGAGAATACGCAGTCCGGTATTCCATACCGGCCAGCCGATCGGCACGCTGTTACCGGTGACCGCCGCCAGCTCCGCCCCGCAGGCCGGATACCAGCTCACGTCCACCGCGGCTTCGGTCGGACCATAGAGGTTATGCAGCGGCGCGCCGGTCAACGCTTCCCACTCGCGGCACAGGTCGGTTGGTAACGCTTCCCCGCTACAGAAGACGCGCTTCAGCGTCCGGCAGGTCGCCACGTTTTCAGCATCCAGCGAAGCCACGAACGCCGCCAACATTGACGGTACAAAGTGAGTGGTGGTGACCCCGTAGCGGGTAAAGAACTGCTGCATCGCCTGCGGATCGCGATGGGCTTCCGGCTCGGCCATCACCAGCTGCGCGCCGGTAATAAACGGCCACCAGAACTCCCACACCGACACATCAAAGCTGCACGGCGTTTTCTGCGCCACCACATCTTCGGCGGTCAGCGGATAGTGATTTTGCATCCACAGCAGACGGTTCACGATCGCAGTTTGCCCGACCATCACCCCTTTCGGGCGCCCGGTGGAGCCGGAGGTAAAGATGATGTACGCCGTATGCTCCGGCTGCGAGAGCGCCAGCGGAGTGTCATCGCCTGCCGCCAGCGGCTGCTGATAACACAGGGTTTCCAGACCCGGAATAGCGCTAAAGCGAGCGAGCTGATCGTCTGCGGTAATCAGCAGCGACGGACGGGCGTCCTCCAGCATCATGCGCAGGCGATCGTCAGGATACCCGGTATCCAGCGGCAGCCAGGCCGCCCCGGCCTCGACGATGCCGTGCAGCGCCAGAGTGAGGAATACCGAACGCGGAAGCGCCACCGCGACACTATCGCCCGGCTTAACCCCGCGTTCACCCAGCAGTCGGGCCAACGCCACCACCTGCTGGCGCATTTCCCGGTAGCTGAATTGCCGGGTCGCATCCGCCAGCGCCGGGGCATCCGGCGTTTTCGCCGCCTGCTCCGCCACCAGGGCGCTGAGCGTCGTCGTCGGCAGCGCCACGCTGGTATCATTGACTTGCGCCAGCTGCGCCGTCTCGGCGGCCGACAGCAGATTGGCCTCACCGCAGCGTAGCGCCGGATCGGCGGCAAACTGGGTCAGCAGCGCGGATAAACGCGCCACGTGCGCGCGCAACGTGGCCTGGTCATAGCGCGTTTTGTTCGCCAGCACCTCCAGCGACAGTCCGCCGGACTCATCCGGAAACAGCGCCAGTTCAAGATCGTTTACCGGGCCGGTCGCCAGGGTGTGGGTCACCGCCTCAATACCGTCAATATCCAGAACATAATCAAAGACTTTAATATTGAGCACCGGGCCAAACAGCGGCTCATCGCCCGCCGCTTTGCCGCTATCGCGCACGATTTGTTCGGCGTCGTAGCGCTGGTGGCGGCGCATTTTTTTCAGCCGGGCGCTGAGACGCAGCGCCAGCTCCGCCAGCGTCTCTTGCGCATCGATATGTACCGCCAGCGGCAGGACGTTCAGTACCGGGCCGGTTGCAGTCAATGCCGCCGAGCCCATCCGGCGCATAAAGATAAAGCCTGCGGCATAGTCCATGCGGTTGCATAAGCGGCCAAGCCACAGGGTGGTCAGCGCCAGCGCCAGATCGGCGCGCTGACACTGCGGCGCGCCAGCGGCGAGGCGGCTGAACAGGCCGGCATCCAGATCCAGCTTCAGGCGCCAGATATCGGTACTGGTCGCTCGTCCCGCCAGCGGCGCGGCAGAGAGCGACGCCGGTGACGGCAGGGCTTTGCGCTGTTCGCTCCAGAACGCTTTATCGCGCTGCCAGGCCTCGCTGCCGTAGTAGCGCTGATACTCGTCAACAACCTCAGCGAAAGGGGTAAACGGTGACGCCGGTGTCGCCTCCCCACGTTGCCAGGCGCGATAAATCGCCGCTATCTGGCGGGTAATAGCGGGGAAACTGAAGCCATCGACCAGTAAATGATGATAACGCTGATACCAGTACCAGCAGTCATCCGCCACCCGCAGCAGCTGGTGACACACCAGAGGGTTGCCGCCGTCCACGCGTAAATTCTGTCCGAGGTCGACCTGCATTAACGCCAGCGCGGCGTCGTGCGGATCGCGCGCCTCGCGCAGGTCGTAATAGTCAGGTTCAGCGAAGACAGGATGCTCATCGACCCATTGCCAGGCTTCGCCATTCTCTTCACAAAAACGCAGGCTGAGGGTGTCGGCCTGCGCCAGACCGGTGACGATCGCCCGCCCCAGCAGCGCCGGATCAAGATGGCCGCGCAGCTCGACATAATGAGCGACACTCCATGCGCCGGGCAGCGTAGAGAGCCGTTCCGCCATCCAGATCCCAGGCTGCGCCGCGACCAGCGGTAAACGAGGGCTCATGTCCGGCTCCTTGCGGCGGCATGATGCGCAGGGGTAAGGGTTGACCAGTTCGCCGCCAGCCAGTCGTTGCACGCCGCTAAGGGCTGCGGCGGGCATTCCACCACCCAGCCTTGCGGCAGCGCGCAGTGGTGCGGCCACAGGCTGTATTGCTGCTGTTCATTGCGCAAAATGTAAAACTGCCCTTGCGGATTATCGAAGGGGTTGCTGAATTGCATACCAAACTCCTGTCTTTACTCGCCACCCTGCCGGCGGTTTTCGCCCAGGCCACAGCCTCGGGGTAAGCGGAAGGATGTTGAATCTGAAGCGCACTTTGTTATTGCCCGCGGCTCAGCGGCTGCCAGAGCTGGATGAGTCCAGCCGTCAGCCCGCCGCGCCAGCAAAGCGCATCGTGTCCGCCGTCAACCTGACGCCAGAAAATCGTCTGCGGTGTCTGCTGTAGTCGCGATAAAAGCGCCTGATTGGCACGAAAAATAAGCGGCTCACGCTCTCCGGCCTCCAGCCAGATTCGCAGCCCGTGCGGGCGGAGCACGCCCTGGCTCAGGCGTTCGATCAGCAGGCCGCTTTGTGCGCCGCCGCGATGCGGCCACCAGTAGGAGCCAGACTGACTTAGCACGCAGCCGAAGCGCTGCGGCCAGTACAGCGCGGCAAACATCGCCGCCAGGCCGCCAAAGCTCTGCCCGACGACCACTGTGCGATCGGCGCGGTCGCTAAAAGGCGCGATTTGCTGCACCCGAGGCAAAAGCTCTTCCTGCACCGCCAGCCAGAAATCAGCGTGACAGGGCAGCTCCCGGCTCCGGTGTTCGTTGTCGATAACATCAATCAGCAGATACACCGCAGACGGTAGTTTTGCCTCGCGCGTCAGCCCGGCCAGCGCGGACCACACCGGCATGCTTTCGGCCCAGAACTGGCCATCAAGCAGCAGCGCCAGCGGACGCTCTGCGGCAGCGGCCTCACCGGTGGTGTAAACCCATATCCGCCGCGAGTTGCCCAGCCGGGCGCTGTGCCATTCAATACACACTGGTGGTTGATAAGGCTCATCGCGCAGCGACCAGCCGGGTTGTTCCGGCGCCAGCGGCAGCTCCAGCGCCGAAACCGCGTGGCCGCGCCCGCCTTTCCAGCTTTGCGGGTTTAGCGGATCGGCTATCGCCTGCGGCAGCAGCCTGCGCCAGCCTTCACGCAGCAGCGTCCGGTCCGGACTGTCGCTGGTAAAAATCTCAGGGGCAAAATCGTCATCGCGTTCGGAGGGAATAAAGCAGTAGCTGCCGCGCCAGGCGGGCGACAGCGTGGTTTGCCATTGCCAGGCATCGGTGCCGGGTACGCGCGTCAGGGTTTGCGGTACGGCATTTTGATGATGGTCGGTGACGCCGGTGATGTAAATCCACACTCGCTTCGTCAGCGAGGTCTCTTCGCTGCCCGCCGGATCCCGCCACCAGAAGGTCACCTGGCAGCCATCGCCAACGGTCTCAGTCTGCGGACCGGAAATCCCCTGCCACCAGCCATCACTTCCTGTTATTAGCATTCCGTCATTAACCCTATGTTTACCGTGATTTTTCTCAATAAATGTAATTTTTATTGATAATAATATTGATAACTATTTGCATTTGCAATAGCGTATTACCGCACTTTGGGAAGAGCCACTTCTGATTACACATGTCAGAGAGGGCCAATTGGTCGGCGACGGAATGCCCTCGCTCTCTACTGGCAACATTTCTGCCGCCTCCCCTCCCGGTGGGAAGGGGTTTCAGGGGCATGCGGCAACGGAAAGCAGGACGTAAAATGCATAACAAGATCAAATCCCTGGCCTTGCTGGTCAATCTGGGAATTTATGGGGTTGCCTTCCCGCTGTGCGCGGAAGAGACCCCCGAGAGTAAAAAAACGGCCGCTGAAGAGACGATGGTGGTCACCGCCGCCGAACAAAACCTGCAGGCGCCGGGCGTATCGACGATCACCGCCGAGGAAATTCGTAAACGTCCCCCCGCTCGCGATGTCTCCGAAATTATCCGCACCATGCCGGGCGTTAACCTGACCGGCAACTCCACCAGCGGCCAGCGCGGCAACAACCGTCAGATTGATATCCGCGGCATGGGCCCGGAAAATACCCTGATCCTGATTGATGGCAAGCCGGTCACCAGCCGTAACTCCATCCGCCTCGGCTGGCGAGGCGAGCGCGATACCCGCGGCGATAGCAACTGGGTTCCACCGGAGCTGATTGAGCGCATTGAAGTCATTCGCGGACCGGCGGCGGTACGCTACGGCAACGGCGCCGCGGGCGGCGTGGTCAATATCATCACCAAAAAAGGTGATAACCAATGGCACGGTTCATGGAACACCTACATGAACGCCCCGGAGCACAAAGATGAAGGCGCCACCAAACGCACCAACTTCAGCCTGAACGGCCCGCTGGGCGGCGACTTCAGCTTCCGCCTGTCAGGGAATCTCGATAAAACTCAGGCCGATGCCTGGGATATCAACCAGGGCCACCAGTCAGAACGTACCGGGATTTACACCGATACACTGCCTGCCGGCCGCGAAGGGGTGGAGAACAAGAATATCAACGGCGTCGTGCGCTGGGACTTTGCGCCGATGAACTCGCTGGAGTTTGAAACGGGCTACAGCCGCCAGGGCAACCTGTATGCCGGGGATACGCAGAACACCAACACTAACGACCTGGTGAAGAAAAACTACGGCAAAGAGACCAACCGTCTCTATCGTCAGACTTACTCGGTGACCTGGAACGGCGGCTGGGATAACGGCATCACCACCAGCAACTGGGCGCAGTACGAGCACACCCGTAACTCGCGTAAAGGCGAAGGTCTGGCCGGGGGCACGGAAGGGATTTTCAGCAGCAATCAGTTCTCTGATATCGACCTGTCCGACGTGATGTTGCACAGTGAAATCAGCGTTCCGTTCGACCTGTGGGTCAATCAGAACCTGACCCTGGGTACCGAGTGGAACCAGCAGCGGATGAAGGATCTGGCCTCCAACACCCAGACCTTTATGGGCGGCGACATTCCAGGTTCAACCAGCACCGGCCGCAGTCCGTATTCGCAGGCGGAGATCTTCTCGCTATTTGCCGAAGACAACATTGAGCTAACCGACTCCACCATGCTGACCCCGGCGCTGCGCTTTGACCACCACAGCATTGTGGGCAATAACTGGAGCCCATCGCTGAACCTGTCTCAGGGGATCGGGGATGACTTCACCCTGAAAATGGGCATCGGCCGCGCCTATAAAGCGCCGAGCCTGTACCAGACCAATCCAAACTACATTCTGTACAGTAAAGGCCAAGGCTGTTACGCCAGCGCAACCGGCACCGGTTGCTATATGATGGGTAACGACGACCTGAAAGCGGAAACCAGCACCAACAAAGAGATCGGCCTTGAGTTTAAACGCGACGGCTGGCTGGCCGGGGTAACCTGGTTCCGTAACGACTACCGCAACAAGATTGAAGCTGGCTACGCGCCAATCTCCCAGACCGGTAAGGGTAAAGTGAAAACCGATATTTACCAGTGGGAAAACGTACCGAAAGCGGTGGTCGAAGGCCTGGAAGGAACATTGAACGTCCCGGTTAGCGACACCGTTAACTGGACCAACAACATCACCTGGATGTTGCAGAGTAAGAACAAAGAGACCGGCGACCGCCTGTCGATTATTCCGCAATATACGCTGAACTCGACCCTGAGCTGGCAGATATACCAGGATGTTTCCGTGCAGTCGACCTTCACCTGGTACGGCAAGCAGGAACCGAAGAAGTATAACTACAAAGGTCAGCCGGTCACCGGCAGTGAGAAGAACGAGGTGAGCCCGTACAGCATCCTCGGTCTGAGCGCGACCTGGGACGTCACCAAATATGTCAGCCTGACCGGCGGCGTGGATAACGTCTTCGATAAGCGCCACTGGCGTGCGGGTAATGCCCAGACCACCGGCGGCGATACCGGTTATATGTACGGCGCGGGCGCCGAAACCTATAACGAATCGGGCCGGACCTGGTATATGAGCGTCAACACGCAGTTCTGATTACGCGCCTGAAGCCCAGGCCGCTCTCCCCCGGAGGACGGCCTGGCTATTTGGCCTCCTGACGGGGCAACCGTAAAGCTATCCCCTCACCTGCATCCTGACGTAGGATGACACTATGCAAACGACACACTCCACGTTTCTTTTTGCCGGCCATCGCCTGCATCAGATTGATTTCGACCCCGGCACCTTTGCGCCTCACGATATCCTGTGGCTTCCCCACCATCAGCAGCTGGCAAATTGCGCGAGAAAACGACAGATGGAACACCTTGCCGGACGTATCGCGGCGGCCTGCGCCCTGAAAGCGGCGGGCGTGAAAGGCGTTCCCGGAATCGGCGACCAGCGGCAGCCGCTGTGGCCTGCCCCGTGGTCTGGCAGCATCAGCCACTGCGGCACCCGCGCGCTGGCCGTCGTCGCCGACCGACCGGTCGGGATCGACATCGAAAACGTCTTTACCCCCGCGCTGGCGGCGGAGCTGGAGAGCAGTATTATTCGTCCGCCGGAACGCGCGGTGCTGATGGCCAGCGGACTGCCCTTTGCACTGGCCCTGACGCTGGCTTTTTCGGCGAAAGAGAGCGGATTTAAAGCCCTGCCTCTCGCACAGCAGCCAGGAACAGGGTTTATGGACTTTCGGATAACCGACATTCAGGGCGAGGTCGCCACGTTGCGGTTTGCGCAGCAGGTGTTCCGGGTACATTGGCTGCTGGATGAGCCCTACGTCATCACGCTTTGCCAGACGCAACACCGGTAATAAAGGAAGAAACCCGCACGGTCAGGACCGCACGGGGGAAACGTCATCCGGGCTCAACAGATTGTTTTGGCGAGGGCGATAATAGCCTGCCATAGCTGGCTCCCGCATTCAGACCAAATAATTTGACGTTGGTGTAATTGTAACAGACATCGACTTTGATCTGTTCATTGGCGCGGGAAACCAAAAATGGCGCGGCATTGCAGGTCACCGCCACTTCCCCCCCTCAGCGCCAGCCCGGTGGCCTCATTTTGTACCGGCGTTGATTTGGTCGTCGATGGCGGGTTTATCTGCTGGTAAGCAGAACATATCGGCGCATCCGCGCTAAACCGGTGACCGGATCTTCAGATCTGTGCCTGCCCTTCTGCCGGGCGGCGGCTGACGCCTTGCCCGGCCTACAAAACCTGGTCTGTGCCAGTGACCGGACCTTCAGGCTTGCGCCTGCCTGTAGGCCCGTGCAAGCGAAGCGCCGCCGGGCAATTCCGCGGCAACGCCAATATGGGGTCGATAACAAGCGGCTCCGGCTATTGTGCTGGCACCCCTGCCCTTCTGCCGGGCGGCGGCTGGCGCCTTGCCCGGCCTACAAACCTGGTCCGTGCCAGTGACCGGACCTTCAGGCCTGTGCCAGCCCTGTAGGCCCGTGCAAGCGAAGCGCCGCCGGGCAATTCTGCGGCAATTTCTGGCAATTTCTGGCAATTTCTGGCAATTCAGCGCAACTCCGGACAACGCCCGTTGCCAGCAAGCGGCTATGAGCGCAAATCCTCCAGTCGCTTCACCTGTCTCCCTTCACCATCAAAATTCTCCACCGCCAGCCATGCGCGCAGCGCCGCATCCCGCTCCGACCATTCACTATCAATTATCGACAGCTGATCGCTGTCACGGGTGCGCCCTTTACGCACCATTTTTTGCCGCAGACAGCCCTCCCAGGTAAAGCCCAGACGCTCCGCCGCTCGTCGTGAAGCGATATTCATCGAATCACATTTCCACTCCAGCCGGCGATAGCCCTGCCCGAAGGCGTTTTTCAACAACAGCCACACCGCTTCCGTGCCCAGCGGCGTATTCTTCATCTGCCGCGACCAGGTCACATGGCCGATTTCAACGGTCCCCATTGCCCGATCGATGGCCATATAGCTGACCAGCCCGACCGCCCGCTCGGTCTGCAGATCGATAACCGCAAACGGCACCAGCGCGTCATCGTTGACTTTACCTGCCACCCAGTGGGCCGTGGCTTCGACGCTCGTCGGGCAGGAGCTGGCCAGCCATGTCCAGTCGCTCTCATCCCCCAACGCGTAGGCGGCAAACAGAGCGGCGGCATGGCGCTGAACGTCTAGCGGTTCAAGCCGACAAAAGCGCCCGTTTAACGGCGTGCGTTTCAGGACTCTGGCCCCCTGCCAGTCTGCGACAACATCATTCACCACCTGACCAAATTGATTGATTTCCGGCATGCCCGCACCCCGTTGAATTGTAATGAAATTGTTATATCAAGAAGCGCGACGGACAGAAAGCGCGCCGCCGCTTATTTTGATTAATAACCCAGCGCCATGAATTATTCTTTTTATGCATAAGCTTATCCGCATTTTGACTTTACGACTGCGGTGAAGCGGCCTAACGTAGCGAAGCATAAATAATCAAAACAACATTTTTTCAGGGATTGCACATGACCAAAAAACTGCTGTCTTTACTGGTGCTGACCGCACTCTCCGCCGCCGTCCATGCTGCGACACCGCCCTCCACCCTGGTCGTTGCCCAGGGTCTCGACGACATCGTCAGCCTCGACCCGGCAGAAGCCAATGAGCTTTCCAGCATTCAGACGGTACCGAGCCTCTATCAGCGCCTGGTTCAGCCCGATCGCGATAACCCTGAAAAAATCACCCCGATTCTGGCCGAAAGCTGGCAGGCTGACCCGGCGGCGAAAACGCTGACCATCAAGCTGAAGCCCGATGCCAGATTCGCCTCGGGCAATCCGCTGCGCCCGGAAGATATTATTTTCTCCTACACCCGCGCGGTGACGCTGAATAAGTCCCCCGCGTTTATCCTCAACGTCCTCGGCTGGCAGCCGGACAACATCGCCAGCCAGCTGAAAAAGGTCGATGACCATACGCTGCAACTGCACTGGACCGCTGACGTCAGCCCGGCGGTGGCGCTGAATATTCTCTCCACGCCGATCGCCTCCATCGTGGATGAGAAGCTGGTGGCGCCGAACGTTAAAGACAACGATTTCGGTAACAGCTGGCTGAAAATGCACTCGGCGGGCAGCGGCGCGTTCAAAATGCGCGTCTATCAGCCGCATCAGGCCATCGTGCTGGAGGCCAACGACAGCTCGCCTACCGGCGCACCGAAGCTGAAAAGTATCATTATTAAAAACGTCCCCGATCCGGCCTCTCGCCGCCTGCTGATTCAACAGGGTGATGCCGATATCGCCCGCGATCTCGGCGCCGATCAGATAGCCGCCCTGCAGGGAAAACCCGGCGTTAAGGTGCTGAGCATTCCTTCCGCCGAGCAGAACTAGCTGGCGTTCAACACCGGCAACAGCGCTAACCCGCTGCTGAAAAACCCGGCCCTGTGGGAAGCCGCGCGCTGGCTGGTGGACTACGACGGCATCACCAAAGATCTGCTTAAGGGCCAGTATTTTGTACATCAGAGCTTCCTGCCGGTTGGTCTGCCGGGGGCGCTGGATAATAATCCGTTCAAATTTGACCCGGCGAAGGCCAAAGCGATTCTCGCCAAAGCGGGGATTAAGGACGCGCACTTCACTCTTGATGTCGAGAACAAACCGCCGTTCATTACTATCGCCCAGTCGATGCAGGCCAGCTTTGCCCAGGGCGGCGTGAAGATTGACCTGCTGCCGGCCGCGGGCAGCCAGGTGTATGCCCGCGTGCGCGCGAAGCAGCACCAGGCAGCGATTCGCCTGTGGCTCCCGGACTATTTTGACGCCCACTCCAACGCCAGCGCCTTTGCGTGGAATGATGGCAAATCCAGCACCGTCGCCGGTCTCAACGGTTGGCAGATCCCGCAGCTGAATCAAGAAACCCAGGCGGCGGTCGCCGAAGCGGATCCGGCAAAACGCCTCGATCTGTACAAAAAAATGCAGGAAGAGCTGCAGCGCAGTTCGCCATATGTATTTGTTGATCAGGGGAAAACGCAGATCGTGGTCCGCGATAACGTCAAAGGCTATCAGCAGGGCCTCAACGCCGATATGGTCTGGTACGATAACGTCACCAAGTAATTTCTCTTGTTGCCGGGTGGCGCTGCGCTTACCCGGCCCGGGTTCTCGTTTTTTGTAGGCCGGGTAAGGCGAAGCCGTCTCCCGGCATGAAGAGACTTCCATGCCACATTTTTCCAGGCGCGTGCTACAGGGGCTGCTTACCCTGCTCCTCACGCTCTTCGGGCTGTTGCTCGTCACATTCGCCCTCTCCGCGTTTTCACCTGTCGATCGGGTGCTGCAAATCGTCGGCGATCATGCCAGCCAGTCGACCTACGATCAGGTTCGCCACCAGCTCGGGCTCGATCGCCCGCTGCCGGTACAGTTCTGGCACTATCTGGTTAATCTGGCCCACGGCGACCTCGGCACCGCCAGCTCCACCGGCCAGCCGGTACTGCACGACCTGCTCGCCACCTTTCCCGCCACCCTCGAACTGGCCACCCTGGCGCTGATCGTCGGGGCGCTGTTCGGGGTGATTGCCGGCGTGCTGTGCGCCCGTTACGCCGGTTCCCCGTGGGATCTGGCGGTCCGTACCTTGACCTTGATTGGCAACTCGGTTCCCATTTTCTGGCTCGGGCTGCTGATGCTGGCGCTGTTCTACGCCAAATTGCAGTGGACGCCGGGGCCCGGCCGACTGGACGATATCTATCAATATACCGTAGAACCGCGGACCGGCTTCGTGCTGATTGATACCTGGCTCTCCGGCGATAAAGAGGCGTTCAAAAACGCCATTGGCCATCTGCTGCTGCCGGTGCTGCTGCTGGGATACTATTCGCTGGCCAGCATCACCCGCCTGACGCGTTCCGCCTGCCTCAGCGAGATGAACAAAGAGTACATCCTGCTGGCGCGCGCCAAAGGGGCCAGTGAAATGACGATTCTGCTGCGTCACGTGCTCCCCAACATTCGCGGCACTCTGCTGACGGTGATCGCTCTGGCCTGGACCTCGATGCTGGAAGGCGCGGTGCTGACGGAAACCGTCTTCTCGTGGCCGGGGATTGGCCGCTACCTGACTACCGCGCTGTTTGCCGGCGATACCACGGCGATCATGGGCGGTACGCTGCTGATTGGCGCCAGCTTTGTCTTCATTAATAACCTCACCGATCTGCTGGTGCGGTTGACCGACCCGAGGGTGCGCTGATGCCGGCTTATCTGTTTTTGCGTCGTCTGCGTCGCTCCCCCGCCGCCTTTTGCGGGCTGATCGTTATCGCGCTGCTCCTGCTGGTGGCGCTGTTCGCGCCGTGGCTGGCGCCGCTCGATCCCAACTGGCAGGATGCCGCGGCTCGTCTGCAAAGCCCCGATGCCCGGCACTGGCTCGGCACCGACAGCTATGGCCGCGACCTGCTCTCTCGCCTGATTTACGGCGCGCGCCCGGCGCTGGGGCTGGTGGCGTTAGTCACTCTGATTACGCTCCCCGCCGGTCTGCTGGTGGGGATTCTTTCCGGCTATTATGGCGGCTGGCTGGAGCGTATTCTGATGCGGTTTACCGACGTGGTGATGTCAATGCCGCGCCTGATCCTCGCCTTTGCCTTTGTCGCCATGCTGGTGCCGGGGTTGGTTAACGGCGCGCTGGCGCTGGCGCTCACCACCTGGCCCGCCTACGCTCGCCAGGCGCGCAGCGAAATTCAGCGCCTGCGCCATAGCGATTATCTGGCTGCGGCGGAGATGATGGGCATTCGCGGCTGGCGGCTGCTGACTGGCCATATTTTGCCGCTGTGTCTGCCCTCCGCCATCGTGCGCCTGGCGCTGGATCTCGCCGGCATTATTCTCGCCGCCGCCGGGCTCGGTTTCCTCGGTCTCGGCGCGCGTCCGCCGATGGCGGAATGGGGGGCGATGATCGCCGACGGAATGCAGGTCATTTTCGATCAGTGGTGGATTGCCGCCGCGCCCGGGGCGGTGATCCTGATAGCCAGCCTGGCCTTTAACCTGCTGGGCGACGGCCTGCGCGATGTTCTGGAGCCGCAACATGACTGATACCCGACTCACCGTTCAGGGGCTATCCATCGACTATCCCTCTGCCCGGGTGGTGAATAACCTCAGCTTTACGCTCGGCAACGAGCGGCTGGCGCTGGTGGGCGAATCCGGTTCCGGCAAATCGATGACCGCCCGCGCGCTGATGGGGCTGGTGCGTCGCCCGGGCGTGGTCAGCGCAGAAACGCTGAACGTGCTGGGGCACGATCTTCTGACCCTCAACGCTCGCCGCTGGCGTGCGCTGCGCGGCAACGATATCGCCATGGTCTTGCAGGATCCGCGCTATGCGCTGAATCCGGTGCAGACCATTCAGGCACAGCTGGAAGAGGCCTTAACGCTGCATCAGCGCCTGAGCCGCCGCATGCGGCTGGAGGTGGTGAAAGCTGCCGTTGCCGCCGTCGGCCTCGATTTACCCGTACTCAGCCGCTACCCCGGCGAACTCTCCGGCGGAATGGGACAACGGGTGATGATCGCCATCGCGCTGTTGAACAACCCGAAAGTGCTGATTGCCGACGAACCGACCTCGGCGCTCGATTCCCGCCTGCGCAATCAGATCCTTGAACTGCAGGTGGAACAGTGCGAGCAGCGGCAAATGGCAATGTTGCTGATTAGCCACGATCTGCCGCTGGTGGCGGAGCATTGCCACCGGGTGCTGGTGATGTATCAGGGCGCACAGGTCGATGAGATGCCCGCCCGCGAGCTGCCTCAGGCGACGCATCCCTACACCCGTACGCTGTGGACCTGTCGTCCCGATGCGAGCACCTACGGCCAGATGCTGCCCACTCTCGACAGAACGCAGGACTTTACGGAGGCGGCGCATGGCAGTCGTTAATCTCGACGCATTGCAGGTCATTTTTGCGGAAAAAACGGCGGTGTCCGCTGCCAGCTTCCGCGTTGAGGCCGGGGAAACGTTTAGCCTGATCGGCGCCTCCGGCTGCGGAAAATCGACGATTCTGCGGGTTCTCGCCGGGCTACAGCGCGAGTGGCGCGGCGACGTTCAGCTGTTCGGCAAAGCGATAGCCCCCGGGGTGCGTTTTCAGGGCGAGTTGCGCCGCAATGTGCAGATGGTGTTTCAGGATCCCTATGCCTCTCTGCACCCCAACCATACGCTGTGGCGAACCCTGGCTGAACCGCTGAAAATCCACGGTCTCGACGCTATCCAGCAGCGGGTCGCTACCGCGCTACAACATGTGGGGCTCCCCGCCGACGCCGCGCGTCGTTATCCGCATCAGCTTTCCGGCGGCCAGCGCCAGCGCGTGGCTATCGCGCGGGCGCTGCTGCTGCGCCCGCAGATCCTGCTGTTAGATGAGCCCACCTCGGCGCTGGATATGTCGGTGCAGGCGGAAATTCTCAATCTGCTGAACCGGCTGAAGCAGGAGCACGGCATGACCTATCTGCTGGTCAGCCATGATGCCGATGTGATTGCGCATATGTCAGATCGGGCGGCATTTATGGCCGAAGGGGTCATTCAGCGCTTCTTTGACCGCGAGGCGCTGATGCAGGGCGAACACCGGATGACGTAACAGCCATCCGGGTGGTTTCCCGCCGGGGGCCGATAATATTCCCCGGTGGCGCTGCGCTTACCGGGGCTACGGGGTCGTGCGGTCAGGTAGCCCGGATAAGGCGCTCGCGCCGCCATCCGGGTGGTTTTCCGCTGGTGTCCGGAAATATCCCCCGGTGGCGCTACGCTGACCGGGGCTACAGGGGAGTGCGGCCAGGTAGCCCGGATTAGGCGCGCGCGCCGCCATCCGGGTGGTTTCCCGCCGGGGGCCGGTAATATTCCCCGGTGGCGCTGCGCTGACCGGGGCTACAGGGGCGTGCGGTCAGGTAGCCCGGATTAGGCGTTTACGCCGCTATCCGGGTGGGTTCCCACAGGTGCCCGGAAATATTCCCCGGTGGCGCTGCGCTTACCGGGGCTACAGGGACGTGCGCTCGGGTAGCCCGGATTAGGCGCACGCGCCGCCATCCGGGTGGGTTCCCGCAGGTGTCCGGAAATATTCCCCGATGGCGCTACGCTGACCGGGGCTACGGGGTCGTGCGCTCGGGTCGCCCGGATTAGGCGCTTGCGCCGCCATCCGGGTGGTTGCCCACAGGTGCCCGGAAATATTCCCCGGTGGCGCTGCGCTGACCGGGGCTACGGGGTCGTGCGGTCAGGTAGCCCGGATTAGACGTTTACGCCGCTATCCGGGACCCGCGTTGGTTTATTTCGCCAGCTCGGTAAAGCGGGCGAATACGCTGTCAAAAATCGCCAGCCCTTTGGCAATCTGCCCGGCGCTGATGGTACAGGGCGGCACCACGTGAATGCGGTTTTCCACCACAAAGGTCAGCAGACCTGCTTCGGTTAACGCCCCCTTAATCGCCGCCATATCCGCTGCGGTTAACGGCGTTTTGCGTTCACGGTCGCTAACCAACTCCAGCGCCTGGAACAGGCCGCGGCCGCGGACATGACCGATAATGGCGTGTTTTTCCGCCAGCGCTTCCAGCTCCGGACGCAGGACCTGATTCCCCATCTGCGCCGCGTTTTCCACGATATTCTCCTCTTTCATGGCATCGATCGTCGCCACAATCGCCGCCATCGCCAGCGGATGGCCGGAATAGGTCAGACCGCCGGCAAAGAAGTGATCGTCAAAATAGCGGGCAATCGGATCGCTAATCAGCACGCCGCCCGCAGGCACGTACCCGGCATTAACCCCCTTGGCAAAGGTCACCAGATCCGGCACCACGCCATCCTGCTCGAAGGCAAACCAGCTGCCGGTTCGGCCAAACCCGGCCATCACTTCATCAAGGATCAGCACAATGCCAAACTCATCGGCCAGCGCCCGCACGCCCTGCATATAACCGTCAGGCGGCACCAGAATGCCTGCGGTACCGGGAATCGACTCCAGCAAAATCGCGGCGATGGCGCCAGGGCCTTCGCACTCAATGATGCGGCGCAGATGCGCCAGCGCGCGCTGACACTCCTCCTCTTCGGTGGTGGCATTAAATTCGCTGCGATAGAGATACGGGTTGAAAAAGTGCACGTGGCCGCGCGAGTATTCGTTCGGCACACGACGCCAGTCGCCGGTGGCGGCGATCGCGCTGCCGGTATTGCCGTGGTATGAACGATAGGCCGACAGCACTTTATCGCGCCCGGTGTACAGCCGCGCCATGCGAATGGCGTTCTCGTTGGCATCGGCCCCGGCATTGGTGAAGAACACTTTGCTGAAGCCTTCCGGCGCCAGCTCGACGATGCGTTTCGCCGCTTCGCCGCGAGCGAGGTTGGCGGTCGCCGGCGCAATCGTCACCAGCTCCTCCAGTTGCGCTTTCATCGCCGCCAGCACGCGCGGGTGCTGATAGCCGATATTGACGTTAACCAGTTGACTGCTGAAATCAAGGTAGGTTTTACCGTCATAATCCCACAATTCACAGCCCCTGGCCCCGGCAATCACCAGCGGGTTGATGTTGCCCTGTACCGACCACGAATGAAAAACATAAGCGCGATCCAGTTGGCGAACGTCATCGTTGCTTACCGTTACATCGTTCTGTATTGCCAGCTTCATACCCTGCCCTCTGATGTCATTGTTGTTCGCCTCATCATTGGTCGCCCGGCGGTAAAAGGGATAGAGCCAGTCGCTCGAAAAGGTTGTGACACCGTGTCACAACGCCACCGGACAACTGGCCCTGTGTCGCCGCGCGCGGCGTTTTTATAGTGAGGGCAACAATGCGCACAGGAGAGTGAAATGACCACCAACAACGTAGTGTTTATTACCGGGGCCACCTCCGGTTTTGGAGAGGCGGCGGCACAGGTGTTTGCCGAGGCGGGCTGGTCGCTGGTGCTGAGCGGGCGTCGTCTGGCGCGCCTGCAAAAACTGTATGACCGGCTGAGCCTGCTGGTACCGGTACATATTATCGAGCTGGACGTGCGCGACAGCGAGGCCGTTGCCGCCGCGGTGGCCGGGATGCCTGCCGCCTTTACCGATATCAAAACGCTGATTAACAACGCCGGGCTGGCGCTGGCGCCGCAGCCGGCGCAGAAGGTCGACCTGCAGGACTGGAAAACGATGATCGACACCAACGTGACCGGCCTGGTTAACGTCACCCACGCGCTGCTACCGACGCTGATTCAGCACGGTGCCGGCGCCAGCATCATCAATATCGGCTCTATTGCCGGTCAGTGGCCCTATCCGGGTAGTCATGTTTACGGCGCCAGCAAAGCGTTTGTCAAACAGTTCAGCTACAACCTGCGCTGCGATTTACTCGGCACCGGGGTGCGGGTGACCGATCTGGCGCCGGGCATTGCCGAGACCGAATTTACCCTCGTGCGCACCAAAGGCGACCAGGCGGCGTCCAATAATCTGTATCGCGGTACCACCCCTCTGAGTGCGCAGGATATCGCGGAGCAGATGTTTTATATCGCCACCCTGCCGGATCATATGAATATCAACCGTGTAGAAGTGATGCCGGTGCGCCAGGCCTGGCAGCCATTCGCGATTGACCGGGATTGAGGTTAAACCAGCCTGATTTATCTCCCCCCTCCCCGGTGGCGCTGCGCTTAGTCGGGCTACCCGACTGCACGCCCTGTAGCCCCGGTCAGCTTAGCGCCACCGGGGGATATTTCCAGGCACCGACGGGAAACCACCCGGATGGCGGCGTGAGCGCCTTATCCGGGCTACCCGACTGCACGCCCCGTAGCCCCGGTAAGCGCAGCGCGACCGGGGAGATCGGCTGCAGATGATTGGGCCCGCCGCTGATTAGCGGCTGCTCTGCAAAAACTGGCGGACGCGTTCGGAGTCCGGGTTGGTGAAAAATTTCTCCGGCGGGGCTTTCTCAATCAACAACCCTTTTTCGAGAAACACCACTTCATCCGATACCTGACGGGCAAAGTCCATCTCATGAGTCACCACCACCATGGTGTAGCCCTCCGCCGCCAGCGCCTTCATCACCCCCAACACTTCGTTGACCAGCTCGGGATCCAGTGCCGATGTCGGTTCGTCAAACAGAATCACCTCCGGCGACATCGCCAGCGAACGGGCAATCGCCACCCGCTGCTTCTGCCCGCCGGAGAGGGTAATCGGCCAGGCGTCGGCTTTGTGCGCCATCCCGACCTTTTCCAGCTGCTGTATGGCTATGGCAGACGCTTCATCGCGTTTCATCCCTTTGACGTGGAGCAGCGCTTCGCTGACGTTCTGCTGCACGGTCAGGTGCGGCCACAGGTTAAAGCTCTGGAACACCATCCCCACCCGCTCACGAATCTTCGACAGCTGACGGTGGGACATGGCTTTGCCGTTCTGTTCATCAATCCCCAGACGCTGGCCGCCGATATGAATCTCCCCGCGGTCCGGCTGTTCCAGCCAGTTCATGCAACGCAGCAGCGTCGATTTACCGGAACCAGACGACCCCAGGATGCTGACCACCGACCCCTTTTCAACGGTCAGATTGATGTCACGCAGCACTTCAATATTATCAAACTGTTTGGAGACGTTTTTAATGCTTACTGCAGTGGTATCAGACATGACTCAATCCTCTTCTGGCTCCGTGGGCGCTAAGTCGCTTAATCAGCAACTCCAGCAAAATGCTGATCGCCCAGTAGAGTGCAATCGCGACGATAAAAGCGTTAAACGGGATGAACCAGGTCGCCTGCACGCTGTTGGCGGCGGCGGTAATTTCCTGCACGGTGATAATGCTGAGAAAAGCGGTATCCTTCAGGCAAATAATCAGCTGGTTGCCAAACAGCGGCAGCGACGACGAGACAATATTCGGCAAAATAATCCGCCGGTATATTTGATAGCGTGAAAAACCTTGCGCCACCGCGGCCTCAATATATCCGGCGGAGAAGACCCGGCGCTGGCTGCGCAGAATTTCAAAGAAATAGGCGCCGTGGTAAATCATCAGCGCCACCAGACCTGCGGTCCAGGCGTCCATACTGATCCCCACTTCCGGCAGGCCGTAATAGAGCAGATAGGCGAGGATTAAGAACGGAATCGCGCGCATCAGGCTGACAAACGCGATAATCACGCGGTTAAGCCAGCGCTTTTGATATTCGGTGACGTAGCACAGCACAATGCCAATCGCTAACCCCACAACGGCGGCCAGAATGAAGAGCTCAAGCGTAGCGATCAGGCCAGCAATAAAGCTGTCGCGCGCTGACCAGATAATGGCCCACTGATTCATAGATCCTCCTGTTGTTATCGTGCCAGGCGTTTTGCTTTACGCTCCGCCAGTCCCTGTAGCTTCAGCAGCATACCGATTATCACGACGTAAAGCAGACCCGCCGCGAGAATCGGCGACAGGGGCTCATAGGTGACGGATGAGATACGGTTGGTGACGCGGGTCAAATCGACCACGCCGATCACCGCAATCGCCGGGCTGCCTTTAATCAGGAAAGACATTTCGTTCACCAGCGCCGGCAGGCTTTCGATCCACATTTGCGGCAGCATGATGTAGCGAAAATAGGTCCAGCGGCGCATCCCCACGGATTCTGCCGCCTCGCGCTGCTCGCGCGGGAAGGTGCGGAACGCATTGCGCCAGATTTCAGCGTTAAAAGCCGAGGTATTGAGGGTCAGCGCTACGATTGCCGCGACGTTTTTATCAAGATTAATCCCCACCGTGGGCAGCGAGAGAAACAGAAACAGCACCAGCGTCACCAGCGGCGTGGCGCGCGCCAGGCTGATATAGACCACCAGCAGCTGATCAACAATCGGGATACGCAACATCCGCACCAGGGCGATCAGCAGGCCAATCACCACCCCAAAGACGATGGCGATGGCCGAAATCCAGAGGGTCGTCCATGCGCCTTCAATCAATAACTGCCAGGAAATTGCATCCATATGGCCCTCCTGTGGATTTAAAACGCGGCGGTGACCCGCCGCAAAATGTTACAAACCAGCCAGTTTGTGGAACTGTTCCGGACTGGTAATCGCTTCTGTCGGGAGGTTATCGTAGGTTTCGCCAAACCATTTTTTCTGCAGCTCGGCAAGCTTGCCGGTTTCACGCATATGATTGATAAATTTGGTCATGTAGGCCAAAAGCTGCGGCGAGTTTTTCGGAATCGGCCACGCCATGTAGCCCGGTCCGGACACCGCCAGCCCTTTGGCAAAGACCTTCGGTTTGGCTTTCGCCAGGTCGTTAACCGAAATCACCACGTTAATCACGTAATCGAGGCGCTTATTGGCAAGGTCGGCGTAGGCTTCCGGGTAGGAGGGATACTCCACCACCGGCCCGAGTTTACCGCCGGTTTTTTCCAGCATCGCTTTCAGCTCAGGCAGTCGCGCCAACAGCGCGCTGCCCGCCTGCAGGCCCACTTTTTTGCCGCTCAAATCGGCGATGGTATTAAGCGAGTTATCGCCGGCGCGCTTGACAAAATAGTGCTGCGCCGAGGCCCACGGCGGCGTGAAATCAAACACCTTAAGCCGGTCGTCGGTAATCACCGCGCCGGTTAACGCCATATCGTACTGACCGGTGGAGACCGCCGCTAACAGGCCGGTCCACGGCAGGATGCTCTGGTCGACGTGGAATTTCGCATACTTGCGTAGCTCCTCCAGCATATCTTTGTTAAAGCCATCGGCCTGGCCGTTACTCATAAAGTTAAACGGCGCGTAATCATCTTCGGTCGCGACTTTCAGGGTGCCGGATTTTTCAATTTCCGGGAGATCTGCTGCCGCTGCGTGATAAGAGAAAGCCATTGCCATAACGGCGCCCAGACACATTGAAGCCAACGATTTTTTCATCAATCCACCCCTAATTAATTCGCCAGACGTGTTCATTCCCGAACATGAAAAGGTTTTGCAAAATTTGTGCCGACGGAAGTTCCGGTCCGCGACTGATGAATGCGTTTTTACTGTAGGGAGCGTTTTTGTTTTCCGGATAGAGCCAGTTGCGCTGCGTCTGTGTGTCAGTCTTTTTCAGGGTGGTATGGAATTTGCTGCAAGGTAAACAGTGTATTCACCTGAGGAGCCCCGCATGATCCGTCACCTTTTGCACGTCGAGTTCGACCAACGTCGCGGTTTACAGGAACAAGTGCGGGAGACGCTGGTGAACGCCATTCTGAGCGGTATTTTTTCTGCCGACACGCCGCTGCCCTCCTGTCGTCAGCTGGCCAGCCAGCTGCGGGTGTCGCGCAATACCACGGCGCTGGTTTTTGAGAGTCTGGTCAGCGAAGGGTATCTCATCAGCCGCCCGCGCAGCGGGTACTATCTGCATCCCGACTATCAACATTCCGCCGGGACAGTTGCCGTACAGGGTGCACCGGATGACGATCGCGCTGCACCACGCTGGGGCGCGCGGCTGCAAATCACCCCCAGCCAGCAGGAGTCGATTCTTAAACCCGCTGGCTGGATGAACTACCGCTACCCGTTTATCTATGGCCAGCCGGATACCCGCCAGTTCCCGCTGACCACCTGGCGTTCGGCGGCCAACTGGCTACACGGCGGTGTGCGCGATCCGGCCTGGGTCGTCGATCATATCGACCAGGACGTGCCAATGCTGATTGAGCAGATTCGCACCCGGGTGCTACCCAAGCGCGGCATCGTCGCCGCCGCGGATGAGATCCTGATTACGCTCGGCTCGCAGAACGCGCTGTACCTGCTCACCCGCCTGCTGATGTCGCCAAAGACCCGGGTCGGCGTCGAGAACCCCTGCTTCCGCGAGGCGATTAATACCTTCCTGCTGGCGGACGCCGATATCGTGCCGCACCCGGTGGACGAAGAAGGGATCGTGCTCGACGATGCCCCCTGCGATTACTACTACGTCACTCCAGGCCATCAGGTGCCGACAGGGGTGGCGATGAGCCAGGCGCGGCGCGGCCAGTTGCTGGAACATGCGGCCCGCCACGATGCGGTGATTATTGAAGATGATTACGACTCGGAAAGTAATTTCATGCTCAACCCGCTACCGGCATTGAAAGCCAGCGACCGCAGCGGGCGGGTGATTTACGTCAGCAGCCTGTCGAAGGCGCTGTCTCCCGGCCTGCGGCTGGGATTTATGGTGGCCGACCCGGATCTGATTGATGAAGCCCGCGCACTGCGGCGGCTGATTTACCGCCATCCGCCCACCAATATTCAGTATCAGATGGCCCATTTTCTCGCCCAGGGGCACTATGAAACCCATCTCCGGCGCTACCACTACGACTCCGCCCAGCGCTGGGACCGCCTCAACAACGCTTTGCAGCAACATCTGCCGGAATGCCGGATCATCCCCGGCAGCGAGCATGCCAACGCCTTCTGGCTGGCCACGCCGGAGCAAATCAATACCCAGCAACTGACCTGGCGCGCCGCCCATGCCGGGGTGCTGATTGAACCCGGCGCGCGGCATTTCCTCAACGCCAACCCGCCGGAAAATTTTTTCCGCATGGGCTTTCACGCCATCAATCCTGATGCGATTGCGCCCGGCGTCGAAGTGCTGTGCCGCCAGCTGGCGCAACTGGGATAAACGCAGTCTGTCATCGCCCACCCGCGCATCCTGCATCCCGTAGCCCGGATGAGGCGCTCGCGCCGCCATCCGGGGAAATGCCCCCCGGTGGCGCTGCGCTTACCGGGGCTACAGGGCGTGCAGTCGGGTAGCCCGGATAAGGCGCTCGCGCCGCCATCCGGGGAAATCCCCCCGGTGGCGCTGCGCTTACCGGGGCTACAGGGCGTGCAGTCGGGTAGCCCCGGTAAGGCGCTCGCGCCGCCATTCGGGGAAATCCCCCCGGTGGCGCTGCGCTTACCGGGGCTACAGGGCGTGCGGGCGGGTAGCCCGGCTCCCGGTTACACCACCTGCGCGTATTGCAGCATCACCTGCAGCAGCACGTTTGCGCCGGCAGCGACATGCCCGGGAGAGGCGTACTCGATTTCGTTATGGCTAATCCCGTCTTTGCAGGGAATAAAAATCATCCCCGTCGGCGCCAGATAGCTCATATACACCGCATCATGCCCGGCACCGGAGACTATCTCCCGCGCCGGATAGCCCAGTCGCGCCGCCGCATCGGCAATGGCCTGCTGGCAATCCGCATGGAACGGCGCCGCCGGGTAATGGCTGACCTCCTGCAACGCCACCGCCAGGCCGCTCTCCTGCTGTACCTGATCGATAAAATCCCGCAGCTGGCGGTCCATCTCATCGACCGCCGCGTCGCTGAGATTACGCATATCAATAGAGAACCTCACCTCGCCCGGCACCACGTTGCGGCTGTTGGGATAGACCTGCACCATCCCCACGGTGCCGCGCCCCTCTTTGCTACGCCCGGCAATCGCCACCACCTCCTGCATAATTCGCGTCGCCACCTGCAAGGCATCCTGACGCAGACGCATCGGCGTTGGCCCGGCATGAGACGCCTGCCCCGTCACCACGCAATCGTACCAGCGGATACCTAATACGCCCTGCACCACGCCGATGATTTTCTCCTCATCTTCAAGAATCGGCCCCTGCTCGATATGGGCTTCAAAGTAGGCGCCGATCGGATGATCGCCGGGCGTCTGGTTGCCGATATAGCCGATACGCGCCAGCTCCTCGCCCACCGTTTTTCCCTGCGCATCCTGCGCGGCATAGATTGTATCCAGCGGGAATACCCCGGCAAAAACGCCGGACCCCATCATCACCGGCACAAAACGCGAACCTTCTTCATTGGTCCAGAACACCACTTCAATCGGCGCTGCGGTTTCAATATCGAGGTCGTTGAGCGTACGCACCACCTCCAGCGCCGCCAGCACCCCGTAGTTGCCGTCAAATTTCCCGCCGGTAGGCTGAGTATCAATATGGCTGCCGGAGACAATCGGCGGCAGCAGCGGATTACGCCCTTCCCGGCGCATAAACACGTTACCGATTCTATCAACGGTGACGCTCATCCCCGCCTCTTGCGCCCAGCCGATGACTAAATCCCGTCCCTGTCGGTCGAGATCGGTGAGCGTCAGGCGACAGCAGCCGCCCTTCGGCGTCGCGCCGATTTCCGCCAGCGCCATCAATGAATCCCATAACCGCTCACCGTTAATACGCCACCCCGCCATCTCTGCAACCGGGGTAAAAAGGACCTCACTGCTCATCTTTGTCTCCTTGCGCGAATGCAACGGCCAGCTCCACCAGCAGACGATCGCTGCCGCGTGGCCCTAAAAAAGAGATGCCCAGCGGCAGACCACCGGCCTGAGCGACCGGCAGCGTCACCTGCGGACGCCGGGTCATCACCGAAATCAACAATAAATCGTGAGAAAGACGCCGGATGGTCTCAATCTCCTCGGCCTGCGCCGTCAGCAGCGGCGCACCGTCGGGCACGGTGGGCAGAACCAGTATCGCGTCGCCCAACCGCGCATCCCACCAGCGGGTAAAGTGCTCTCGCCGCTGGCAGGCGGCCTCGTACTGTGCCGGCGTCACCGCTTTTCCCCATAAGAAGCGTTCGCGCACATCCGGCCCCAGCTGCAGGCCATAGCGTTCTATCGTCTCCCCCTGCGCCTGCCAGGCCTCGAATCCCTGAATCTGCCGAAAGGCGAGATAAATCTCGTCGATATCCGGCAGCGGCGCGTTCAGCGGCGCGATGGCGCCAAATACGCGCGCAAGCCGCTGCCTGACCGGTAACAGTGCCTGCTGGCTACGCAACGGCAGGCGGGAAAAGAGGGCCTCATGGCATACCAGCGCCGCACCGGCAATCGCCGGAGGCTTCGCGTCCAGCAGGCAATCAGCGACCGCCCGAAAGACCTCCGGCGTTTGGGCGAAGAAACCGCAGGTGTCCATCGTGGCGCACAGCGGCTGGCAGCCGTCGAGCGAAATACGCCCGTGCGTGGGGCGCAGGCCAAACAAGCCGCAGTAGCTTGCCGGGGTGCGCACCGACCCGCCGGTATCGGTGCCCAGCGCAAAATCGCACACGCCGTTCGACACCGCCGACGCCGACCCGGATGACGAGCCGCCGGGAATATGGTTCGGCGCGGCACCGTTGCGCGGCGTGCCGTAATGCACATTGTGGCCGCTCATCGAGTAGGCCAGCTCGCTGGTGTGGGTTTTACCGATAAAACGGGCGCCGTTATCCAGCAGAATCTGCACCACCGGGGCGGTACGGCGTTTAATGCCGGAGAGCGCCAGTACATGCGGATTGCCGCCGCCGGTGGGATAGCCCGCAACATCAAACAGATCTTTGACGGCAAAGGTCATCCCGCTGAGCGGCCCGCTCAGGGCGTGGGGGACCGGCTGCGGCGGGTAAGGCATAAATGCGTGATTATCATCCTGCACAGGTATCACCTCCTTTATTCAGGCCGACCGTTCAGGCATAGCGCACCGGTTTTTCAACGGCCGGGGTCAGCTCTCGCCAGCGATGACAGCTCACCACATGACGCGGGTCAACCTGTTCGGTCACGGGTTGAGTTTGCCGACAAACGGGTCTCGCATGCGGACAACGCTCGGCAAACGCGCAGCCCGGCGGCAAGCGGGAAAGATCCGGCGGCGAACCGGGGATGCAGTGCAGCGCGTCGCCTTTTTTCAACCCGTCTTTCGGGCGGCTCCCCAGCAGCACCTGGGTATAGGGATGGCGAGGACGGGACAAAATGTCGGTCATCGAGGCTTCTTCAACGATCCGCCCGGCGTACATCACCGCCACCCGGTCGGCTATCTCCACCGCGGCGCCAATATCATGAGTCACAAAGATAATTGCCAGTTCGCGCTGCTTTTGCTGCTCGCGCAGCAGGATCAGAATCTGGATCTGCACCGTGGCGTCCAGCGCGGTGGTCGGCTCATCCGCCAGCAGCAGCTGCGGGTTGCACGACAGCGCCAGAGCAATCATCGCCCGCTGGCGCATACCGCCGGACATTTCGTGCGGGTAGGCGTCCAGCCGCCGTTCCGGACTGGGGATCCGCACCTGGCGCAGCGCCTCCAGAGCCCGTTCCCGCGCCGCCTGACGCGACAGCCCTTCATGACGACGCAGACCTTCGACGATCTGCTGGCCGACGGTATACACCGGATCAAAGGCCAGCAGCGGCTCCTGAAAAATCATCGCGCAACGCGCGCCGCGATAGGCCCGCAGCCGGGAAGCGCTCATCTTCAGCACCTCCTCATCGCCGACGCGCAGCGTCCCCGAGAGCATGCTGCTTGTGGGCGGATGCAGGCGCATCAGCGCCCGCAGGGTGACGCTTTTACCGGATCCCGACTCCCCGATCAGCGCCATCACTTCCCCTTTATGGACATCAAAAGAGACGCCGTTAACCGCATTCACCGTCTGACCATCGCGGCGAAACTCCACCCGCAGATCGCGGATATGAACAAAAGCCTCATGCGACATGGCTGACCTCCTGAATGGCGATGTTCTGATGCCAGGGCGACGATGGCTGGGCCATCAGGCAGGCGCTTTGATGCCCCTCGCCGACGCTTTCGAGCGCTGGTTTCACCTCGGCGCACACCGCTCTGGCGTGCGGGCAGCGGGTGTGAAACCGACAGCCCGAAGGCGGTGATATTGGGCTCGGCGGATCGCCGTTCAGCGGCGAGGTCAGGGTGCGGTTTTGCGGGTCCATTGACGGCATCGAGCTGAGCAATGCGCGGGTATAAGGATGAGCGGAGGCGGTAAACAGCTGTTCCGCGGGCCCAATCTCCACCACCTCGCCAAGGTACATCACCAGAATGCGATCCGACAGCCAGCGCACCACGTGCAGGTCGTGGCTGATAAACACATAGGTCAGTTCGAGGGTGCGCTTTAGCTCCTGCAACAGCTGCAGTACCTGCGCCTCTACCGACTTATCCAGCGCCGACACCGCCTCATCGAGGATAACCAACCGCGGCTTCATCGCCAGAGCGCGGGCAATGTTGACGCGCTGGCGCTGGCCGCCGGAGAGCGCATGCGGATAGCGGTGGGCAAAACGCTCGGGTTCGAGGCCAACATGGGCCAGCAGATAGCGGGCATATTCGCTGGCTTCTCTGGCGCTCACTCCGTGTACACGCTGGCCGAAGGCGATACTCTCCTCCATCGTCATACGCGGATTGAGCGAAGCATAGCTATCCTGAAACACCATCTGTACCTGACGGCGATACTCTTTCATCGGCAGGCGCGTTGACCCCACCGCCAGGCCGTCAAAGATCAGCTCGCCGCTGTCTTGATTCAGCAACTGCATCAACAGGCGCGCCGTCGTCGATTTGCCGCAGCCGGACTCCCCCACCACGCCCAGCGTTTCACCTTTCATCACCGTAAAGCTGACGTTATCCACCGCCTGCACCACTTCACGGCTTTTTGCGCCACCGGCACGAAAATACTTCAACAGATTATTGACCTTCAGCAGCGGCTGAGCCGGGCCGCCAAGGTCGATATTGATAAAAGGTTGCATCGTTACTCCTTAATCGCCATTGCCGTGCGCAGGCGGTCGGCGAGGATATTGAACGAAATAGAGGTGATAAAAATCATCAGTCCGGGCAGGGCCGCCACCCACGGCTGGGTGTAGATGGCCGTGCGCAGGGTATTGAGCATCAACCCCCATTCCGGCTCCGGCGGGCGCACGCCCAGGCCAAGAAACGAGAGGCCGGAGGCGAGGATCATGCACACCGAAATCAGGCCGGTGGAGAAGACGAAAATCGGTCCCAGCACATTGCCGAGGACCTGGACGCGGATAATGGTAAAGGCGCTGGCCCCGGTAGCGCGGGCGGCCTCGATATAGTCCATATGGCGGACCTGGGCGGTGACGCTTTCCGCAATCCGCGCCACCTGCGGCACGAACACCAGCGTCAGCGACAGCAGCGCGTTGCCAATCCCCGCCCCCAGCGCGCCGGAGAGCGCAATCGCCAGCAGCACCGAAGGGAAAGCGTAAAATACATCGACGGTGCGCATAATCAGGGTATTGGTTTTACCGCCCGCATAGCCGGCGATAATGCCGATGGCGCCGCCGATGAAAAAGGCCAACACCACCGGCACAATGCCCATAAACAGCGACAGTCGGGCACCGAGGATCAGGCGCGACAGCATATCGCGCCCCAGTTCATCAGAACCCAGCACAAAGCCGTCGCTGCCGATAGGTTTAAGGCGTAAAAACATCGAGGTCTGATAAGGGTCTTTCACTATCAGCCACGGGCCAAACAGCGCCAGCGCCAACAACAGCAAAATGATGGCGCCGACGATCAGGCCGCCGGGATCGCGCAGCAGGCGGCGAAACACGCCGCGCCAGTAGCCCTGCCTGGCAGCCACAACCGGAGAAACCGGCGCTATTTTCGTCGCGGTATCCACCATAGTCAGCTCCTCTTAATTCGCGGGTCGAGGGTGGTTTGCAGGATATCCACCAGCAGATTGAGCAGCACAAAGAACAGCGCCAGCACCCAGATAGTCCCCTGCAATAGCGGCAGGTCGCGTTGGAAAATCGCCGTGTTCAGCAACAGGCCGGTCCCCGGCCAGGAGAAGACCGTTTCAACGAGAATCGAGCCGCCCATCAAATACCCCACCTGCAGCCCCATCACCGCCAGCGCGGTTGGCGCGGCGTTTTTCACCACGTGGAGGAAGATGCGCGATTCGTTCAGCCCGCGGGCGCGCAGGCCGACGATAAACTCCTGGCTGAGAATGTCCGCCACCTGCGAACGCACGGTGCGGGCGATAATCCCGGTCGGGATCACCGACAGCGTAATCGCCGGCAGCAGCATGAACTGCAGATGCTCCCGGTCCCACTGCCAGCCAATCTCGCCAATCGGTCCGCCGCCGGTGGCCGGCAGCAGGGAAAATTTGACGCTGAAGACGATGACCAGCAGCATGCCCAGCCAGTAATGCGGCACGCTGACGCCGAAAACCGACAGCAGCGACGCCAGGCGATCAACGATGCTGTTGCGAAAGTAACCGGCGACAAAACCAAACAGGCTACCCAGCACAAAGCCGATAAGGGTTGCCAGCAACGCCAGTCGCAGCGAATAGCTGACCGCCGTCAGCACTTCGCCAAGCACCGGCCGCCCGGTCGCCACCGACATGCCTAAATCGCCATGCAGCGCCCGCCATAGCCAGTGCACGAACTGCAAAGGCAGCGGTTTATCAAAGCCATAGGCCTGCATTAATGTCTGGCGCAGCGCTTCGGAGGCGTCCGGCGGCATTACCGAGACCAGCGGATCGCCCGGGGCAATCTGTACCAGCATAAAACAGATCAGCGCCACTCCGAGCATCGTCGGGATGGCCAGCAGAATGCGATATAGCAGCGTATTGATCATCTGTGCCCCCTGTGCGGTTACTCTTTTTTGCTCACCAGACTGAGATCGATAAACCAGCTCTGCGGCTGCACCACGCCGGTCACCGCAGGCGAGATGGCCCGTGGCCCGACATCATGGGCGACAAACAGGAACGGCACCTGATCGACCAGCGCCGCATGCAGTTCCCCAGCCGCTTTATCCATCTCTGCCGGGGTAAAAGCGTGCTTCACCGCCATCGCCAGCCTTTCCGTCTCCGGCGTTGTGAAGTAGCCCCAGTTGGTGGCGACCGGCGGGAAAGCTTTGGCGGTCGAGAAGCGGATCAGGCCGAAATAAGGATCGTTGACCGCCGCGCTGACGTTGATCGCATCTACCCCCTTCGCCGACGGATCTTTCGCCCCCAGACGCCAGTTGGTAAACAGGGTGTTCCATTCCGTCACTTTGATATCGACATTGAAGAAGCAGCTTTTCAGGCTTTGCTGGATGTATTCATTCATCGGCAGCGGCTGCATCTGCCCGGAGCCGGAAGCGGAAGTCGCCACCGTGACATGCAGCGGTTTCGCGGCGCTAAATCCGGCCTCGGTCATCAGCTTGCGGGCGCTGTCCGGGTCGTATTTGATCTGGAAAGTGGGTTTGCCGTGCCACGGACTGTCGGCTTCATAGACGCCGGTCGCTTCGGTCATGTAGCCGCCGAGATAGCTTTTGAGTTCGGCGCGGTTAAGGCACAGGTTGGCGGCTTTGCGCACGCGGATATCTTTCCACGGCGAGCCTTCGGCAAAGGAGAACTGCCACGGCCACAGGTGCGGCTGGGTGTTGGCGTAGATTTTAAAACCCTGGGCCTTAATCTGATCGACCGAATCCGGCGCCGGGGCTTCAATCCAGTCCACCTGTTTTGACAGCAGCGCGGCGGTACGGGCATTGGCCTCCGGCAGCGGGATCAGCACCACTTTATCGACGCGTGGAATGCGAGCTTTATTCCAGTAATCCGGGTTTTTATCGAGAATCAGCTGCTGGCGCGGAACCAGTTTTTCCATTTTAAACGGACCGCTGCCCACCGCCTGCGCGGCGAACGCCGTCCACGCCTGCTTGCTGCGGGCCGCCGCATCGCCGATGCTGGCCGGGACCGCGTCATACTGTTTCTGCCACGCCGTCGGCGAGACAATAAACAGGTTGGTGATGTTGTACGGCAGCAGCGCATCCGGCTCGGAGGTGGTGAGCGCGACCGTATATTGATCGATTTTTTCCGCGCCGCTCAGCGTCGGCATACGCGACAGCGTATTGCCAATCTGCCCCGGCGCATACTGCGGCGCGGCTTTGTTCAGCACCTTATCGACGTTCCAGACGATAGCGTCGGCGTTCATCTCGCTGCCATCATGAAACTTCACTCCGGGACGGAGGGTAAAAATCCAGCGATTTTGATTCTGCGGGTCAACGTGCCACTCCGTCGCCAGGCCCGGAACCAGGCCGCTGGGCTTTTCGCCCTGTGAAAGATCCCACTCGACCAGCGCATCGTACAGCGGGATACCGGTGAAGCGGTTGCCTTCATACCCCTGATCGGGCTGCCCCAGCGTCAGGGGGATATCGGCGGCGGTCATGGCGATCCGCAGCGTGGAAGCACTGGCCTGCAGGGAGGCAAAGAGCGCCAGCGCGCCGCTCACCGCGACGGCGAGATGACGTTTGCGCAAAAGTACGGTGTTATTTAGCATCACATTGTCCCTGTTAAATAAAGTCGTTATTTAACAGGCAAGATGCATACCAGTTTATCCGTGCGAAAAATAAGTGTGAAAGCGCTTATAAAATAAGAGCAACCTATTATATCTAAATGATTTAAATTGAAAAAATAAACAACCCTTATCTTTACGCACCACCAGAGTGAAATAAGTTGCAGAATTGCACCAGGCAATTTATCGCCCCACTGCAAAGCCCGGTAATAATAACGTAGCGTCACTTTTTATTAAATAAATTCATCATTTCCGCGCAATTATCAGCCCGGGTCGATCCCATCTATACTTCGTTTATCGCGCTAACCAGGGAGTCACCATGCCACTACCCGACTTTCACCGCTCCGACCCCTTCAGCCTGGGGATTGAACTGGAGCTGCAGGTGGTCAATCCGCCAGGATACGACCTGAGCCAGGACTCCTCGCTGCTTATCGATGACGTGAAGAGCGGCCTCAGCGTCGGCGAGGCGAAACATGACATCACCGAAAGCATGCTGGAAATCGCCACCGGGGTCTGTCGTGATATCCACCAGGCGGCGATGCAGCTGGGCGCCATCCAGCAGGCGGTTTTACGCGCTGCCGCCCGGCACCATCTGCACATCTGCGGCGGCGGCACCCATCCTTTCCAGACCTGGCAGCGCCAGCAAATCAGCGATAATCCGCGCTATCTGAAAACCGTGGAGCACTTCGGCTACCTGGCGCAGCAGTCGACGATATTCGGTCAACACGTCCATGTTGGTTGCCAGAACGGCGATGATGCGCTTTATCTTTTGCATGGTCTGTCGCGCTTCGTCCCGCATTGCATTGCGCTGAATGCGGCCTCCCCGTGGCTCGACGGCGCCGACAGCGGTTTTGCCTGTTCGCGCCTCAATTTGTTCGCCGCTTATCCTGACAACGGGCCCATGCCGTGGGTCAATAGCTGGCAGGAGTTTACCCGCCTGTTCCGGCGCCTCAGCTATACCGGCATGATCGACAGTATGAAGGATCTGCACTGGGATATTCGCCCCAGCCCGCGTTTTGGCACCGTCGAAGTGCGGGTGATGGATACCCCGCTCACTGTCGCGCAGGCGATCAATATCGCCGGATTCATCCAGACCCTCGCCTGCTGGCTGCTGGCGGAGAGGCCGTTTAAACACCATCCCGATGACTACCTGCTGTACCCTTTTAACCGCTACCAGGCCTGTCGCTACGGACTGGAGGGCATCAATACCGATGTTCACAGCGGCGAGCAACGCCAGCTTGGCGAGGAGATTTTACAGCTGATCCCTCGCCTCATGTCCTACGCCGATACGCTCAATGCCGCCAGCGCCCTTGAGGCGATCGGGCGCCAGCTGCGGCAGGAGAAGAGCGAAGCCCGGCAGATGCGTGAGTTTGTCGCCGGCGGCGGCTCGCTGATCGGCCTGGTACAAAAACACTGCGAAATCTGGGCGTCATAGCCCGGCAAAAAGGTATACTGCGGCCAATATTGATTTCGCCGCCCCGCGTCTTCCTGCGGCATACCTGGAACGTTCTCATGACTTTGCGCCTCCTGCCGCTGCTGCCAGCGCTGCTGCTTCCCCTCGCCGCGCAGGCCAGCGGGAAATGCACTCTCACCGACCCGTCGCTGACGCTACAAAGCTATACCGTCAATCCACAGCGCGAGCGCATCGCGATGTACTGGAAAAACGCGGATGGCGAGGCCTTCGGTTCGCTGCGTGCGCTGCTGGCGGATATCGATCGGGACGGGCGCGTGCAGATGGCGATGAACGGCGGGATTTACGCGAAGAACTACGCGCCGCTGGGGCTGTATATCGACAAGGGCGTGCAGGAGGCTCCGCTTAACCGCGCTTCCGGCGGCGGCAACTTTTTTATCCGTCCCGGCGGGGTGTTTTATCTGCAGGGGCAGAAGGCGGGGATCGTCAGCATCGATAAATTTAAGCCATCGTCGACGATCGCCTACGCGGTGCAGTCCGGCCCGATGCTGATTGAAAACGGCACAATAAACTGGCGCCTGAAGCCATCCGCCAGCTCACGTAAGCTGCGCAACGGCGTCGGTATCACCCGGCAGGGCCAGGTGATTTTTATGCTCAGCGATCGCGAAACCAACTTCTACGATTTCGCCTGCTACGCGCAGTCAAAGCTCAACGTACGGCAGATGCTCTATCTCGACGGCACCATTTCAAAGATGTACCGGAAAGGCGGCAGCGTGCCGTGGCAGTATCACCCGTTCGTGACCATGATCGCGGTGGAGAGCAAGTCGTCCCCGTAGCCCCGGTCAGCGCAGCGCCACCGGGGAATATTTCCGGGCACCAGCGGGAAACCACCCGGATGGCGGCGCGAGCGCCTTATCCGGGCTACCCGACCGCACGCCCCCGTAGCCCCGGTCAGCGCAGCGCCACCGGGGAATATTTCCGGACACCTGCGGGAAACCTCCCGGATGGCGGCGCAAGCGCCTTATTCGGGCTACCTGACTACATGACCCTGTAGCCCCGGTCAGCGCAGCGCCACCGGGGAATATTTCCGGACACCTGCGGGAAACCTCCCGGATAGCGGCGCAAGCGCCTTATCCGGGCTACCCGACTGCACTCCCCTGTAGCCCCGGTAAGCGTAGCGCCACCGGGGAATATTTCCCGACACCTGCGGGAAACCACCCGGATGGCGGCGCGAGCGCCTTTTCCGGGCTACCCGAGCGCACGCCCCCGTAGCCCCGGTCAGCGCAGCGCCACCGGGGAATATTTCCGGACACCTGCGGGAAACCACCTGGATGGCGGCGCGTGCGCCTTATCCGGGCTACCTGACTACATGACCCTGTAGCCCCGGTAAGCGTAGCGCCACCGGGGAATATTTCCGGGCACCAGCGGGAAACCACCCGGATGGCGGCGCGAGCGCCTTATCCGGGCTACCCGACCGCACGCCCTGTAGCCCCGGTAAGCGCAGCGCCACCGGGGAATATTTCCGGACACCTGCGGGAAACCACCCGGATAGCGGCGCAAGCGCCTTATCCGGGCGACCCGACCACACGACCCTGTAGCCCCGGTCAGCGCAGCGCCACCGGGGAATATTTCCGGGCACCGGCGGGAAACCACCCGGATAGCGGCGCGAGCGCCTTATCCGGGCTACCCGAGCGCACGCCCTGTAGCCCCGGTCAGCGCAGCGCCACCGGGGAATATGACCGGACACCAGCGGTAAACCTCCCGGATGGCGGCGCAAGCGCCTTATCCGGGCTACCTGACTACATGACCCTGTAGCCCCGGTAAGCGTAGCGCCACCGGGGAATAGTTTGTCATCGGGATTCCTTACTGGCGGCGCAGCGTCCCTCCCCTGAACGGAGAGGGACGACGGGCGGATCAGGCGGTTTTACGGAACGGACGGGTCAGCCGCTTCTCGACTTCCACCACCAGGAACATCACGATGGCAATCGCCAGGGTGATAAACCAGTAGCGCAGCGGCAGCGACTCGGTGCCAAACATGGTCTGCATAAACGGCAGGTAGATAATCGCCAGCTGCAGGAGCAGCAGCACGCCGCTGACCAGCCAGATGCCTTTGTTGCGCAGCAGGCCGGTATTTAATGAGAAGCCCTCGCTGCGACGGCAGTTAATCATGTACACCCACTGCGCGGTCACCAGCATCTGCAACAGCACGGTGCGGATAAACTCGGCGCTATGGCCGCGCGGCGTCAGCCAGGCCTCAAGAATAAAGGCGGCGACGGCAATCATGGTGCCGACGAAGGCGACGCGCCAGATGGCGAAGCCATCCATGACGTGCTGGCCGGTTTTCCGCGGCGGACGGTTCATCACGTTGCGCTCCGCGGCTTCGAAAGCGAGACCGAAAGAGAGCGTGGCGGAGGTCGCCATGTTCATCCACAGAATCAACACCGGCGTCAGCGGAATAATGTTCCCCGCCAGCAGGGCGATAATAATCAGCAGCCCCTGCGCCAGGTTGGTGGGCATAATAAACAGAATCGTTTTCTTCAGGTTGTCGTAGACGCGACGCCCCTCTTTCACCGAGCTGGCAATGGTGGCGAAGTTGTCGTCCGTCAGCACCATGTCGGCCGCCTCTTTGGTCACTTCGGTGCCCTTGATCCCCATCGCAATACCGACGTCGGCCTGGCGGAGCGCCGGGGCATCGTTCACGCCATCGCCGGTCATGCCGACGACTTCGCCGGTATCCTGTAGCGCTTTGACCAGGCGCAGCTTATGCTCCGGGCTGGTACGGGCAAAAATGTCGTACTCCACGGCGGCCTTCGCCAGTTCGCCATCGTCCATGTGCTCCAGTTGATAGCCGGTCATCGCCTGGTGGCTGTTGGTGATCCCCAGCATCTGGCCGATGCTCATTGCCGTTTGCGGGTGATCGCCGGTGATCATTTTCACGCGGATCCCTGCGGTCTGGCAGGCGTGAATCGCCTCAATGGCCTCCGGACGCGGCGGATCCATCATTCCGGCAATGCCGAGGAACACCAGGCCTTCACGCAGATCGTCATGGGTCAGCGTCGTGCTGCCGGCCTGCGCCGGTTTACAGGCGGCGGCGACCATGCGCAGCCCCTGACTGGCGAAGCGCGAGATCTCCTCCTCCCAGTACTGGCGCTCGAACGGAACCGTGCCCTGCTTTGTCATCTGCTCGCGGCACAGCGCGAAAATCACATCCGGCGCGCCGGTGAGCAGCACGCGCTCAACATTGTCGATTTTCTGCTGCGTCGCCATGTACTTATACTGTGAATCAAACGGAATTTTGGCTATCAGCTGCGTCTCAACCGGCGGCAGTTTTGCCTTCGCCGCCAGCACTTTTAACGCCCCTTCGGTCGGTCCGCCGGTAATGCCCCACAGGCCGCGCGCGTCCTGCACCAGCTGGCTGTCGTTGCACAGGTCAATGGTACGCAGATACGTTTCCAGCACGCTTCCGGCATGAATCTGTACCGGCTCATCGCTGCCTTCCAGATAGATATTGCCCTGCGGCTCGTAGCTGTCGCCCTCAACCCGGTAGCAGCAGTCGGCAGTGATAATCGCTTTGACCGTCATTTCGTTCATGGTCAGCGTACCGGTTTTATCCGAACAGACTACGGTCATCGCGCCCAGCGTTTCTACCGTCGGGAGCTTGCGAATAATGGCGTGTTTGCGCGCCATCGCCTGCACCCCGAGGGAGAGAATGATCGAGATAATCGCCGGCAGCCCTTCCGGGACCGCCGCAACGGCCAGGCTAATCAGCGAGAGCAGCAGCTCCCCCATCGGGATATCACGCAGGGCCAGGCTGAAGACGAACAGCGCCACCATCATGGCGAGGATAATGACGAAAATCGCTTTCCCCAGCTTATCCATCTGCACCAGCAGCGGCGTGCGATGCTTCTCGATACCGGCCATCATCTGGTTGATGTGCCCAAGTTCCGTCTCCTGCCCGGTCGCCGTCACCACGCCGACGCCACCGCCGGCGCTGATGGTCGTACCGGAAAACACCATATTGGTGCGGTCGCCCAGCGGCAGCTCGCCTTGCAGCGCATCGGTGATTTTATCCACCACCGTTGATTCGCCGGTCAGGATCGCCTCTTCCACGCGCAGGTTGTGGGTTTCGATAAGACGCATATCCGCTGGAACGCGGTCGCCCGCCCGCAGAATAACGATATCCCCCGGCACCAGCTCGCGGGTGGGCAGGGTTTCGTGTTTACCGTTGCGCTGTACCCGCGCGTTGCTGGAGAGCATGTTGCGGATCCCCTGCAGCGATTTTTCGGCGTTGCTCTCCTGCACGTGGCCAATCAGGGCGTTAATGACCGTGACGCCGAGGATAACCAGGGTATCGACCCAGTGCCCCATCACCGCCGTCAGCGCCGCCGCGGCCAGCAGGACGAAAATCAGCACATCGTTAAAGTGGGCGAGGAAACGCAGCCAGGCCGGCTTGCTTTTCTTTTCCGGTAGCGCATTAGGGCCAAAGGAGGCCAGGCGCTCCGCGGCTTCGGCGGAGCGTAATCCCTCGGCGCGGCTTTTGTTCTGCGTCAACACCCGATCAACGCTCTGCTGGTAAGCGGGCTGCGATGCCGTGTCCCCGGCAGGGGGAGTATTATGGGGATGAATCATTCTGGTCAAAATAAATTTTCCTTATAAATTCCGTCATTCGGAAAGCCTGAAATCATTTCTGGCCAATGAACGAATATAATTTTATGTAGCGAGGTAAAATTTGATCCAGGACAATTTACACCCCCTCGCAAAATTTAAAATTCATGATAAGTTAATTCCTTAAACAACTATTACAGAATATTAATAAACATATATTAAACGAGGTCAATTATGTTTGGAATCTACCGCGGACGCCGCCTGGCGCTGTACATCCTGCTGGCTATTATTATTGCCACAGCGGTGGGATATAGCACCTATACTTTTGTAAAGTATACGCTTTAATAATGACGTTAATTGACATTAAGGTGTAATTAATTTAATTACAAACAACGCGAAAAATATTAACAGGAGAAATAAAAATATAATATTAGCGCTACGAATAATGACGTAAAATAATCACTCAGGAAAGTATATTGCGTTGCCTGTCATTTTACCGGACAATATGTTTTTTAACTGATGATTAACAAGTAATGAAACATCCGCTCGAAACGCTGATCGCTGCCGCAGGCATTTTAGTATTGGCCCTGCTCTCTTGTTTACTGCTGCCAGCGCCGTCCCTTGGGTTAACGCTGGCGCAAAAACTGGTCGATACCTTCCATCTGATGGATCTCAACCAGCTCTATACCCTGCTCTTTTGCCTGTGGTTCTTAGCGCTGGGCGCGATAGAATATGTGGTGCTGCGTTGGGTCTGGCGCCGCTGGTTTTCCCTTGAGCGCTAACCCGGTAAAGTCACGCATTCCCGCCGTCAGCTCCCGAGGTCTCAAAGCGGCCCGCCTGGAGCCAGAAACGTAGCGGATAGCGCGCCGCGCTCAGCATGAGGAGCGGCAAACCGACGAGTTCGCCATTGATAACCAGCTTGAGGACCGCTCAACTGGCGCACACCGTCCTCGGCGGCCTGGACTATAAACCATAGAAAGAGCATCCGCCGGTTTCCCCCGGCGGATGCGCTTCAGTGAGCGCGATTGTGGTTCTCTTTACGGTAGGCGCCCGGCGGCTGATGAAAGGTGCGGGTAAAAATGCGGGTAAAGGTCTGCTGTGAATCAAAGCCGTATTTCAGACAGATATCGTAAACCCGCTGATCGGTGTCGCGCAGATCGCGCGCCGCCAGCCGCAGTTTACGTTCGCGGATATAGCGCCCCAGACTCTCCCCTTTGTACTGCAAAAAGAGTCGTTGCAGATGCCATTTCGAATAACCAGAGTGACGAGCAATATCATCAATACGCAGCGGTTGATGCAAATTATCATCAATCCACCCGACGATAGTCTCAATCACCTGAGCGGAAATAGTCATAAGTCCTCTCCTCTTGAATCGAAGCAGTATTTATTGCCACCAGGTAGTAAATGATTGCGTCTTATCGGCAACCCAAACCGGCTCGCCAAGCATCGGCGTTAACAACCGCCACGGTCTTTGCTGGCTGACCGCAGCCAGCTGCTTATAGGGATCGTCCCAGCTGTGTTTCGCCAGCACAAAGCGCCCCGCATGCCCCGGCAACACCGCGCGGGCGCGGAGATCGTCGGCGGCCAGGGCGGTTTCGTCAGGCATCATATGAATGTATTTCCAGTCCTGGTCGTACTGACCGTTCTCCATAATCGCCAGATCCACGGAACCAAACTGTTCGCCGATGGCCTTGAAGTGCGGGCCGTAACCGCTATCGCCGCTGTAGTAAATTTTCTGCTGCGGGGTGACGAACATAAAGCTGGCCCACAGCGTCTGATTACGCTTGAGCCCACGACCGGAGAAATGACGGGCCGGCAGCACATGCACGGTGAGCTCGTCGCTGACCGGCAGCGCCTGATTCCAGTCCGCTTCGCTGATGATGGCGCTCTCCATGCCCCAGAAACGCAGATGCGACCCGACGCCCAGCGGCGTCACCACTCGCTTAATTTTGGGCATCAGCGCTTTGATGGTGGCGTAATCCAGATGGTCGTAGTGGTCGTGCGAAATGATCAGCAGGTCTATCTCCGGCATACCCTCCGCACGCCACGGATAGTCACCCGGGAAAGCTTTATTAATAAATGAGAATGGGGCGGCATAGTCGCTGAAGACCGGGTCTATCAGGATGCGTTTCCCCGCCAGCTGCAAATACCAGGAGGAGTGGCCGAGCCACACCATCGTATCCTGCCCGAGAGGCAGGCTGGCGAGATCGGTATTGACCAGCGGCAACGGCTGCGCGGGACGGGCGTTTTCACGTTTAGTCACCAGAAACGACCACCAGGCGGACAGCATATTTTTCTGCCCGGTGAATCCCGGCGTGGGGAGCTGATTATGAAACTGACCATCGCGATAGTGCGGCGACTGTTCCACCAGACTGAGCTGCGCGCCCTGCGGCGCCCGGCCAAACCCGGCATTTAAGACAAACGGCAAAGCTGTTGCTGAGGCTAATAGCATAATGGCGACCACGCTGAAAGTGACACGGTTCATAACCTGACCAGATGAAACTCCCTATGATGAGAGTTTGGTGATATAACTTGATTATGAGTGAGTACACACTCATTATTAGGATGAATATGAAAGTCGTCAAGACGATTTTCATTTTTTTAACATCGACCGTTGCAGCGCCATGACATGGCATGTTTAGATCGGGGTTTGATTTCGCGTGAGGTAAAATGTAGTGGCTCGTCCTAAGAGTGAAGATAAAAAACAAGCGTTGCTGGAGGCCGCCACGGTCGCCTTTGCCCAGTCGGGTGTCGCCGCCTCAACGTCGGCCATTGCGCGCAGCGCCGGCGTTGCCGAGGGGACGCTGTTCCGCTATTTCGCCACCAAGGATGAGTTACTCAACGAGCTGTACCTCTCGCTCAAGTCCGGGTTAGTTAAAGCGATGGTTGCCGGGCTGACGCCAAACGAAAAACGACCGAAAGAGAACGCCCGTAATATCTGGGACGGCTATATCGACTGGAGTATGCGCCACCCGATGGAGCACAAGGCGATTCGCCGGGTGGCGCTCAGCGAGCGCATCACCGATGAAACCCGAACCCGGGTGAGAGAGATGTTCCCCGAGCTCAACGAAATGTGCCAGCTGTCGGTCAAGCCGGTGTTTCTGAGCGACGCCTACAGCGCCTTTGGCGACGCCCTGTTTCTGGCGCTGGCGGAAACCACCACCGAATTTGCCAGCCACGATCCGCAGCGCGCCCGCGAACTGATCGCCCTCGGTTTTGAGACCATGTGGCTGGCGCTTCACGAGAACGACGCCTGATGGACCGCGCTTCGCTGCACGCCTGCGCCCACCGGATTGCGCTCGCCTACCCGTTTACCGAACACTGCTGGCCGTTCGGCCCGGAGTATGACGTGTTCAAAGTTGGCGGGCGCATTTTTATGCTCACCATGACCCTTCGCGGTCGCGCGCTGGTGAATCTGAAAGCCGAACCGCAGAAAGCGCTGCTCAATCGGGAGATTTATCGCAGTATTGAGCCAGGATATCACATGAACAAAAAACACTGGATTACCGTCGTTCCCGGCGAGGATATCAGCGAGAGTCTGCTGGCCGAACTGATCGATGATTCCTGGAATCAGGTGGTGAATAAACTGGCGAAAAAAGATCGGCTGCGGCTACGTCCGGCGGGATTTTCAGGCTAACACGATAAGTGTTATCGCATTTTTGTCTCTTATCATTTCCCCGTCTTCGCTGTACTCTTCTCCCACTAAACGCCCCATAAGGGGCTGTAAACTCGAATTATCTTGAGCATAAACCCTGAGGAAGAGTTATGGATATCGTCTCCGTCGCCTTAAAGCGTCACTCCACGAAAGCCTTCGATGCCACAAAAAAACTGACTGCCGAAGAAGCCAAAAACCTGAAAACGCTGCTGCAATACAGCCCGTCGAGCACTAACTCCCAGCCGTGGCACTTTATCGTTGCCAGCACGGATGAAGGGAAAGCGCGGGTGGCGAAAGCCGCCAGCGGCACCTATGTTTTCAACGAACGTAAAATTCTTGATGCTTCTCATGTCGTGGTGTTCTGCGCCAAAACCGCCATGGACGACGCCTGGCTGGAGCGCGTGGTGGACCAGGAAGACGTCGACGGACGCTTCGCCACTCCGGAAGCTAAAGCCGCCAACCACAAAGGCCGCGTTTTCTTTGCCGATATCCACCGTAAGGATCTGCAGGACGACAACCACTGGATGGCGAAACAGGTTTACCTCAACGTCGGCAACTTCCTGCTCGGCGTCGCGGCGATGGGACTGGACGCCGTGCCGGTTGAAGGGTTCGACGCCGCGATTCTTGACGCCGAATTTGGCCTGACCGCGCAAGGCTTTACCAGTCTTGTTATCGTACCGGTCGGCCACCACAGCGTGGAAGATTTCAACGCCACGCTGCCGAAGTCGCGCCTGCCGCAGGCAACGACCATCACCGAGATTTAATCTTCCCGCGCACGCCGCTCGCCGGCGTGCCAGATTCTTTCGGCATAGCGGCCAATCACCGCCAGCGAGACGGCCAGGATCACGAAGAACACCACCTTGTGCATCCCGTCCCAGAAAAACTCGAAGAAACGCGTATAGAGATTGATAGCCAGGAAGGTCAGACCAAAGCCGCGCAGCATCCCGTCATCCGTTTTCAGACTGATATAAATACAGACGCCCGCCGCGACGCCGAATAGCAGCGCCCACGGTAGCTGCTGCATCGGTGATATGCCGTACCAGGCATCGGGATCCCGATAGCCAAAAATCGACAGAATCCATAGCGCGATAAACAGATACGTCAGCCCCATGGCCTTACTGACGGTAAACAGCCGGCGCTGAAGCAGCCACTTTTGCAGCATAAAACAGAGTGCCAGCAGCGCGCCGCCGAACAGCACAAAACGAACCGGATAATTCATGCCCAGCCAGTAGGCCCCCCACCCCGACACATAGCCGGTTTGTGCGCCGAACCAGTTGCCCAGCGCCAGCAGGAAGAACAGCCACACCAGCCCGGAACGGGCCGCCAGGCCGATAGCGCCATAGATAGCGCAGCCGGCCAGAAACAGCGGCGCAATATGGCCGCTGCCGTCATCCAGCCGCACGCCAAGTTGCCACAGCGCCAGCGCGGTAAATACCACGCCGACAAACAGAATCGCCTCGGTACTGTAGTGCCAGCGCGAGGCCCGCCGCTGACGGCGAAATCCCCAGAGGTAGCAAACCAGCGCCACCGCCGCCGGTAGCGCAATTCGCGCCAGCGCCGAGTCGCTGAACAGATCCGTCAACCAGGCGATCAGTTCGCTATCGGCGAACAGGCTGCCCAGCGCAATCAGCAGGCAGGCCAACGCCGTCCAGAAGGCGTAGCGGCTCAGACGCTGCCAGTCAAAGGCGCTCACCCGTAAGGTGGCCGCCAGCCGCTGGCTTTCCGCGTGGCTCAACGCCCCCGCGGCCTGCCATTCGTCCAGCGCGCGCTGAATCACCCGCTGTTGTTTCCTCGTCACGTTCATCTGCGTTCCCTGTCGCTATCAGTAGAGAGAATCCTGGTTATCCAGCCACGCCAGCGCCTGCTCGCCGCTTTCATCCATCGGCAGATACACCAGCAGCCGCGAGCCATTACGCGGGGCGGAATACCAGTACATCTGCTGCAGACTAAAGCGTCCGAGCTGCGGATGGTTGAAATTCTTCACCTGATTTTCCACGCCGCGGACGTCATAGCGCTGATGCCACAGCGCTTCAAACTCGGCGGAAGCGGCAAAAAAGCGCGCCAGCTTATTTTCCCACAGCGGGTCGCCCCGGTGTTCGGCCATCGCCGCGCGGAAGTAAGAGACGAAGGTCGGCAGCACATCGCGATTTTCAATACGGCTGCGCCAGGCGTCATGGGTGAGATAGAGATAAATACAGTTACGGTTCTCTTCGGGAAGCGCGGCAAAATCGACGCCCATCAGCCGACAAAAACTGTCGTTCCACGCCACGATATCGAAATTGGGTTTCTGGATGCTGGCCGGCTGCGGCATCAGGCTATCGAGCATCCGCCGGGTCCCAGGACTTATCCCCTCGCATACGCTCACCTGCGTCGTTTCCGGCGGCGTCAGCCCGGCCAGCACGAACAGGTGGCGCGTCTCCAGCGGGCTGCACTGCAAGGCATTGGCGACGCCCATCAGCACCGATTCCGACGGATTGACCTCGCGCCCCTGTTCCAGCCAGGTGTACCAGGTCACGCCGACATCGGCCAGCATCGCCACCTCTTCCCGGCGCAGGCCGGGCGTGCGCCGCCGCCCGACTCGCGGCAGACCGAGACGCTGCGGGTCGAGGCTTTCGCGGCGGGAGCGCAGAAAGGCGCCCAGCTGTTTACGGCTATCGTCGGGCGCTATCAGCACCGTTTCACGTTGCGGCATTCCCGTCATAGTGACTCCAGCATGGTAGTACCAATACCAGTATAGACAGGAACTGGTACCCGTTTAATTTATCGGTAATGCTACGGCTATCCGCTGAATGACGCAATGGAGAGATCCGATGAATTCGTCTGCTGTTTCACCCGGCCGCGCCGGTTTACTGCTTCTGTTGACCGGCCAGATGCTGCCGCTGATCGACACCTCAATTACCAACGTGGCGCTGGACTCCATCACCCATTCGCTGGATGCCAGCGCCACCCAGCTGGAGCTGATCGTCGCCCTCTACGGCGTCTCTTTTGCGGTGTGCCTGGCGATGGGCAGCAAGCTGGGCGATAACTACGGCCGCCGCCGTCTGTTTATGTGGGGGGTCGCGCTTTTTGGCCTCGCCTCTTTGCTGTGCGGCATGGCCAACTCCATCGGCGGGCTACTGGCGGCCCGCACGCTGCAGGGGGCAGGCGCGGCGCTGATCGTGCCGCAAATCCTCACTACCCTGCATGTGACATTGAAAGGCACTGCCCATGCGCGCGCCATCAGTCTGTATGGCGGGATTGGCGGGATTGCTTTTATCGTCGGACAGATGGGCGGCGGCTGGCTGGTGTCGGCGGATATCGCCGGGCTGGGCTGGCGCAACGCGTTCTTTATCAATGTCCCCATCTGTCTGCTGGTGCTGGCGCTTAGCCCCCGCTATGTCCCGGAAACCCGTCGCGATGCCCATTCGGCTATCGACTGGCAGGGCACCGTCAGCCTGGCGCTGATCCTCTGCTGCCTGCTGTTTCCGATGGCGCTGGGTCCGGAACTTCACTGGCCGTGGGCGCTGCGCCTTTTGCTGGTCGCCATACTGCCGCTGCTTTTCTGGATGCGGGTAAGCGCGTTGCGTAAGCAGCAGCGCGGCGAACAGCCGCTGTTGCCGCCCCGACTGCTGAAGCTCACCAGCATTCGCTTTGGCATGGCTATCGCCCTGCTGTTCTTCAGCGCCTGGTCCGGCTTCATGTTCTGCATGGCGCTGACCATGCAGGCCGGTCTCGGCATGGCGCCCTGGCAGTCAGGCAACAGCTTTATCGCCCTCGGCGTGGCCTATTTTCTCTCCGCGCTGTACGCGCCGAGGCTGATTGCCCGCTACAGCATGGGACGTATTCTGCTGATTGGGCTGGTGGTGCAGATAGCCGGCCTGCTGCTGCTGATGGCGACCTTCAGCCACTTCGGCGCTCACACCTCGCCGCTGGCGATGGTGCCGTCTACCGCGCTTATCGGCTACGGCCAGGCGCTGATCGTTAACAGTTTTTATCGTATTGGCATGCGCGATATCAGCGCCAGCGATGCCGGTGCCGGAAGCGCCATTCTCAGCACCCTGCAGCAGGCGACGCTGGGATTAGGCCCGGCGATCCTCGGCTCGCTGTTTTTAACCCTCGCCCGCCACGGCGGCGGCAACTATCCGCAGGCGCTGATCGACTTCCTCGCCGTGGAGGTAGCAATGATGCTGCTCTTAGGCGCGATTGCCCTGTGGCTGCGCCATCACCTCAATATTCACCCGGTAGCGACCGCCTCATAATCCACATTGGCATAACGCCTGATTTGCATAATATACATCCAGCGGTCATCATTACCGCTGGATGTACAGGAGACGTTATGCAGGAATTAATCTCACACATTGCCGCCTTAGGCATCGAAATTACCCCCACCACTTCGCTCATTATTATCTTTGGCATTATTTTACTGACCGCCATTGTCGTGCATTTTATTTTGCATAAAGGGGTGCTGCGCGCCTTCGAAAAGCGCGCGCAGGCCAGCAGCCATTTGTGGCTGCAAATCATCACCCAGAACAAACTGTTTCACCGGCTGGCCTTTACCCTGCAGGGGATTATCGTCAATGTGCAGGCGGTGTTGTGGCTGCAAAAAGGCAGTGAAGCCGCCAATATATTAACCACCTGCGCCCAGCTGTGGGTCATGATCTATGCCCTGCTGTCTTTCTTTTCACTGCTCGATGTGGTCTTCAATTTATCGCAGAAATTCGCCACCGCATCCCAGCTGCCGCTGAAGGGGATATTCCAGGGCATTAAGCTGGTCAGCGCGATTATTATCGGCATCCTGGTTATCTCGTTGCTGATTGGCCAGTCGCCGGCAATTTTGATAAGCGGCCTCGGCGCCATGGCTGCGGTACTGATGCTGGTATTTAAGGACCCGATCCTCGGTCTGGTCGCCGGTATTCAGCTCTCCGCCAACGATATGCTCAAGCTCGGTGACTGGCTGGAAATGCCGAAATACGGCGCCGACGGCGCGGTGATCGATATTGGCCTCACCACGGTGAAAGTCCGCAACTGGGACAACACCATCACCACGATCCCCACCTGGTCGCTGGTGTCCGACTCGTTTAAAAACTGGAGCGGGATGTCCGCCTCCGGCGGGCGTCGCATTAAGCGCAGCCTGAATATTGATACCACCAGTATTCATTTTCTCGATGAACGGGAGCAGCAGCGCTTAATTCAGGCCCGATTGCTTAAGCCCTATATGGACTCGCGTTATCAGGAAATTAGCGAGTGGAACCAGCAAAACGCCGCCGACCATTCGGTGCTGAACCTGCGCAAGATGACCAATATCGGCACTTTCCGCGCCTATTTGCAGGAGTATCTGCGCAACCACCCGCGGCTGCGCAAAGATATGACGATGATGGTGCGCCAGCTGGCGCCGGACGCCAACGGCCTGCCGATTGAGATCTACTGTTTCACCAGCACCGTGGTGTGGGCAGAGTATGAGAGCATCCAGGCGGATATTTTTGACCATATTTTCGCCGTGGTTGACGAGTTCGGGCTGCGTATCCACCAGTCGCCGACCGGCAACGATATTCGTTCGCTGGCGGCGGTAAATCACCGGTAAGGCTCTGGCTCTGGCTCTGGCTCTGGCGCGGGCAATAATGCGCCAGTCCATCATCACCCGTTCGGCGGTGGCATCCGGGTTGTCGATTTTTTGCAGCAACAGGGTCACCGCCGTGCGGCCAATGTCGCGCGACGGCTGTTCCACGGGGGTCAGCTGTGGCGAGACCATCTCCGCCAGCTCCGTGTCGTCAAACCCCATCACCGCAATATCGTCCGGCACCCGCAGTCCGGCCTGCGCAATCGCGCGCAGGGCCGCTGGCGGTCCTGACTATTGCCATAGAAAACTATCAATTATTAGGGCTATTTTCCCCAGCTGTTAAGCGCGATGATTTTGCGGGTAAAATAAGCGCCGCGCTCAGACGCCAAAAATTATAAATTTTATTATCAATAGGTTAGGGATGATGTCATCAATGAAGATTCGAGTCGCACTGCTTGTCCTCAGCTGTTCTCTCACCGCCCTCAGCGGCTGCACCGCCTCAAAACCATCGCCGGAGCGCCATGCATACTATTTTGTCGCCCATCGTTCTGATTTTGTCGGCGGTAATTTTGCCGTAAACCGCCAGGAAAATTATCGCTTAAATCTGCCGACCTTCAGCGAAATCTACAACCGCGGCAAACAGGACCGCCGCGCCGGCGTCAGCGAAAGCGATGCCCGACGTAACGCCGATGCCATTAAACAACAGGCCCTGAAGGGGACCCGCTCACAACACACCTTTACCGGCAATGCCAGCGATACCTGGAATAATGACATGGAGAAGAAGGACGCACTGCTGTTCGGTAACGAGCTTTCCGCCACCTATCTCGACGGGTATCTCGGCGTGAAATAAGCCATGGCGCGGCACCAGAAACCGGTGCCGCACGCCAGCGCTTCACGCCCTTACGTCGTTGATGCCATGTTGTCTTCCCTCAAAAAAGCAATCGATTACAAAAAGAAGCTCCTGCGCAAAATACGCTAAGCGCGAAGACGATCGCAAGAAAAGGCGGACTGCCCCGGCGAAGGCCGGGGCAAGGAGGCATTACGCCGGACGGCGCAGCAGCTTAAAGACAATAAACAGGAACAGGATCCATACCGGCAGCAGGATGGCCGACAGACGCATGCCGTCGATGGTGCACATCAGCAGCAGAATCAGCGCGAGGAAGGCAATACAGAGGTAGTTGCCACCGGGCGCCAGCAGCGCTTTGAACTTCGGCTCGCGCCCTTTGCGACGCTGGGCCGCGCGGAACTTCAGGTGCGCCATGCAGATCATTATCCAGTTCAGCAGCAGCGTCGCCACCACCAGCGCCATCAGCAGACCCAGCGCTTTCTGCGGCAGCAGATAGTTCAGCAGCACGACCAGCGAGGTTATCACCCCGGAGAGGAGCAGCGAATTGACCGGCACGCCGCGTTTGCTGACGCGGGCCAGAAACTTCGGCGCATTGCCCTGTACCGACAGGCCGAACAGCATGCGGCTGTTGGAGTATACGCCGCTGTTGTAGACCGACAGCGATGCCACCAGAATGACAAAGTTCAGCGCAGAAGCTACCACGTTACTGTCAAGATTATGGAAAATCATCACAAACGGGCTGCTGTCGGACTTGATTTCCAGCCACGGATAGAGCGCCAGCAGCACCACCAGCGAACCGATATAAAACAGCAGAATACGGTACACCACCTGGTTTACCGCCTTCGGAATGCTCTTTTGCGGATCTTGCGCTTCGGCGGCGGTAATGCCAATCAGCTCCAGGCCGCCGAAGGAGAACATAATCACCGCCAGGGACATCACCAGGCCATGCCAGCCGGTGGCAAAGAAGCCGCCGTGGCGCCACAGATTGTCAAATCCGGCTTTGCTGCCGCCGTGGCCGCCAAACAGCATCCACAGGCCAAAGCCAATCATGCCGATAATCGCCAGCACTTTAATTAAGGCAAACCAGAACTCCGCCTCGCCATACAGGCGAACGTTAACGAGGTTTACGGCGTTGATGATGATAAAGAAGGCCGCCGCCCAGACCCAGGTTGGCACATCCGGCAGCCAGTACTGCATATAGATGCCAGCGGCGGTCAGTTCTGCCATTCCCACCAGCACAAACATCACCCAGTAGTTCCAGCCGGAGAGAAAACCGGCAAACGGCCCCCAGTATTTATACGCGAAGTGGGCAAAGGAGCCGGATACAGGCTCTTCGACCACCATTTCGCCAAGCTGGCGCATGATCAGAAAAGCGACGATCCCGGCGATGGCATAGCCGATCAGGACCGCCGGACCGGCCATCTGAATCGCCGGTCCGATCCCGAGAAACAGGCCGGTACCGATAGCGCCACCGAGGGCGATGAGCTGGATATGTCGGTTCTGTAAACCGCGATGAAGCGTCGGGCCGCTCTCCGCTGTGGCATCTGACTGCGTTGACGTGTCTTTCACGTCTTTCCCCTGTGAGTGTTGATGAAGGGGCACCTTTTAACACTTCTGCTCGCCCGACTTCAAGCTGCAGATGCGTTGATTGCGCGGCAATGGGTGCCGCCAGCCGGATGGGAGACGGCAAATAAACCGGCCGCGCCCGGCGCAGAGCGCGGCCTGACATGGGATGAGCGGCCAACAATCCCGGCCAGTTACGCCGGACTAATAGCGCACCATCACCGATTTCAGTTCGGTGTAATCATCGATAAAGGCGCTGCCGAACTCGCGGCCAATCCCCGAGCCTTTCATGCCGCCAAACGGCACCGCCGGATCGAGGAAGGTATGCATATTCACCCAGACGATCCCGGCGTTAATCGCCCCGGAATAGCGCAGCGCCTTGCGGATATTCTCCGACCAGACGCTGGCGGCCAGGCCAAATGGCGAAGCGTTAATGCGGGACAGCGCCTCCTCTTCACTTTGGTAGCCGATAAAACTGCACACCGGACCGAAGGTCTCCTCCTGCATCAGCGTGCTGTTTTCGCTCCGCACCTTCACCGCCGTCGGCAGGACAAAATAGCCGTCGCCGGGCAGCGCTTCGCCGCCGCACACGATGGTGTCCCCCTCTTCCCGCGCCTTCTCAATCAGCTGCAGTACTTTCTCAAACTGCACCCGATTAGCCAGCGGCCCCATCAGCGTCTGCTCATCCAGCGGCGAGCCGGGGCGTAGCGCTGACAGGCGCTGTTTCAGTATTTCCAGCACCGCATCCAGCTTGCCCTGCGGCAGATAAAAGCGCTCGGCGGCGGCGCAGATTTGCCCCTGATTCAGATAGCCCGCTTCGATAATGCCGTCCGCCATCGCCTCGGGGGTGAGATCGTCGAGAAACAGCGCGGCGTTTTTGCCCCCCAGTTCGAGGGTGACGCGTTTTCCGGCGCCGATCGCCGACTGCTGAACTTTCTCGCCGGTCGCCACCGAACCGGTGAAGCTGACCTTGGCGCAGGCCGGGTGGGCGATCAGTCGCTGGGCGATGTCGCCGCCCGCGCCGTTCACCACGTTAATCACCCCGTCCGGGATCCCCGCCTCTTTCGCCAGCTCCGCAACCCGCAGCAGCGTCAGCGGCGTATATTCGCTCGGCTTTATCACGATGGTACAGCCGCACACCAGCGCCGCCGCCAGCTTCCAGATGGCGATCATTATCGAGAAGTTCCACGGCACTATCCCTACCACTACGCCAACCGGCTGGCGGCGAGTAAAGGCCGTGTACTGCTCTCCGGCCATTGACGGGAGCGAGACATCCAGCGTTTCGCCGGTCACCTTGCCTGCCCAGCCGGCAAAGTAGCGCAGGAACGCCACCGACTGATCCAGCTCAAGCATTCGCGCCAGGCCGATGGTTTTCCCGGAGCACAGGCTCTCCAGCTGCGCCAGCTCCTCACGATGGCTGGCCAGCAGATCGGCCAGCCTGAGCAGCAGCGTGCCGCGCTGCAGGGTCGGCATCGCGCGCCAGCCGTCAAACGCCTGGCTGGCGCTGGCCATCGCCAAATCCGCCTGCCCGACGTCCGCCGCCGTCACTTCGGCAATCGCTTTGCCGGTAGCGGGGTTTATCACCGCCAGCGTCGGTCCGTTGCCGGGCAAAGCCTCTCCGGCAATAAACTGCCCGTGCGGTTGGCGTAAAAAAACTGTTACTTCAGCAAGTAAGGTCACGTCGCTCATCGGTGGCACCCGTTGTTTCAGGAAATGTTCCCCATCACATCACGCCGGAAACAGGCTGCCTATCGTTCTAAAGAACGTCATTCTTCCGGACGATATTCAGCGCCCCGCCGCCATGCTGTGATGGAGGTCTTAGCCAGGCGAGACAGACAGGGTAACGCTATGAATATCAAAATCGATGCGCTGAACTACTACGGCGCCACCAAAAAATATCAGCTGCATTTTCCGGCGCTGCAGGATGATATTGAAGCCGATGTGGTGATCATCGGCGGCGGCTTTTCCGGTATCAACACTGCGCTGGAGCTGGCAGAACAGGGCATTACCAATGTGGTGGTACTCGAAGCCCGTCATTTAGGCTACGGCGGCACCGGCCGCAACGGCGGCCAGGTCATGGCCGGCATTGGTCACGACATCGAAGCGGTGAAAAAACACGTGGGTAAAGAGGGGATGGAGACGCTGTTTAAAATCTCGAACCTTGGCGCCGGAATCATTCGCGAACGAATTAAGAAATACAATATCGATGCCGACTTTGTTGCGGGCTACGGCTATCTGGCCTACAACCAGCGTCAGCTGAAGACCCTGCGCCAGTGGGAAAAAGAGTTTAAGGCCGCCACTCCGGATGAGGATATCGCGCTCTATACCGGCAGCGATGTGCAGCAAATCGTGGGCTCCGACGTCTACTGCGGCGCGCTCAAGCATATGGGCGGCGGGCAGATCCACTCTCTGAATATGCTGCTGGGCTCGGCAAAAGCGGCCCACTCATTAGGGGTGAAAATTTTCGAATCCTCTCCGGTCGTTGAGGTGAATTACGGCAAAGAGGTGCGGGTTCGCACGGCGATGGGCAGCGTGAAGGCGGCTAAGCTGCTGTGGGCCTGCGACAGCTTTCTCAATAATCTGGAGCCGGAGATCTACAACAAGACGCTGGTGACCTACTCTTATCAGGTCTCAACGGAACCCCTTTCCGATGAGCTGATCGAACGTATCAGCCCGCTGCGCGGCGCCTTCAGCGATATTCGCCCGGTCATCAACTACTACCGCATTACCCGGGAAAACCGCCTGCTGTTCGGCAGCGCCACGCGCTACCTTGAATATACGCCGAACGATTTTGCTGCCTGGAACCGCACGCTGCTGGCGGAAGTGTTCCCCTATCTTAAGGATGTCAAAATCGACTTCGCCTGGGGCGGCCCGATGGCCTGTAGCGCGAACCTGTTCCCGCAAATCGGCACCCTGCGCGATCGCAATAACGTCTTTTACGTCCAGGGGTATTCCGGGTTTGGCGTTACCCCCTCGCATATCGTGTGCAAAATTCTCGCCGAAGGCATTAACGGCGGCTCAGATCGTTACCGCCTGATGAGCAGTATTCCCCACGCGACAATCCACGGTCGTGACAGCCTGCGTCTGCTGCTGGTCACCGCCGGAAAACTCATGCATCAAACCGCCGGCTACTGGAAAGGCCGGAGTTAACCAGGAGAACATCATGCAAGCATTCAAACTCGATCAACCGGTTCCTGAACTGCAGCCTATCGGCAGCGTCAGCCTGCTGGGCGCAACGCCAACCGAAGGCGATCCGCAGGTAGCGGGCGCTATGGTTTACGGCGAACCGCAGGACGCCTTTACCTGCGGGCTGTTTTCATCGACTCAGGGGAGTTTCACCATGACCTATCCGTTTACCGAACACGCCACCGTACTGGAAGGCGAAGTGGAGCTGACCGTATCGGGCGGCCAGCCGCAGCGTTTCTCCCCGGGCGACAGCTGGTTTGTGAAACAGGGCACCGAAGTGGAGTGGAAAATTCTCACCCCGCGTTTCGTCAAACACTACCTGGCGAACGTCGAAAGCCGCTAATAAACGCAGACAATCCCCGGTGCCCGGCGGCGGGGATTGTATTCATGCACCCGATCACAGATTCACCCGCCGTTCTCCACCTTCAGGACGATATTCATTGAGCCGGATGCCAACCTAAATTATGACTATCCGGAATGGCTATTCACTTCCAGCCACTCCCTGCCCTAACCACTCTTGTGCAGAGGTTGACTATGTTCAGTAAAAGACTCGCCGGCCATCTTGAACGCGGCGTCGTCGGCTTTCCTACTACCCTCGCCAGCTCCGTCGGACTGATTATGGCCAGCCCGGTTATCCTGACCGTGACCAGCGGTTTCGGTATGGGTGGCGATACCTTCGCGCTGGCGGTACTGCTGGCGTTTATCATGATGCAGGCGCAGGTCACCACCTTTGCCGAAGCGGCGACGCTGATCCCCACTACCGGCTCGGTATATGACTATATCGCCTGCGGCATGGGGCGTTTTTTCGCCATTACCGGCGCGCTGTGCGCCTATCTGATCGTACATATTTTTGCCGGCACCGCGGAAACCATTCTCGCCGGGGTGATGGCGCTGGTGAACTTCGAGTCCATCAGCAGCCAGATGGCCGCTCATCAGAATACCTGGATGGTCGGCGTCGGGATGGTGGTGGTGTTCGGCCTGCTGAACGCTATTGGCGTCGAGATCTTCGGTAAGGTTGAAGTGGTACTGACCTTCGGGATGTGGAGCACGCTGACCATCTTCGGCCTGTGCGGGATTTTTATGGCGCCGGTGACCCACCTCTCCGGCTGGTTCGGCACGCCGCTTAACGTCAGCGATCTCTCGGGCCTGTTCGGCTATATCGGCATGGCGATGTTTATGTTCGTCGGCTGCGAGCTGGTCACCCCCATGGCCCCGGAGATCAAACAGGCGCACCGGACCATTCCGCGTGCGATGGCGCTGGGCCTGCTGGGCGTCGCAAGCTGTATGTTTATCTATGGCGCGGCCATCAACCGCCAGGTCGAGAACGTGGTGCTGGACGCGGCCAACAATGTCCATCTGCTGGATACGCCGATGGCCATTCCGGCCTTCGCCGAACGGGTGATGGGCCACGCCGGACAGTACTGGCTGGGCGTCGGCCTGCTGCTGGCGGGCTGCGCGACCATTAATACTCTGATGGCCGCCGTCCCGCGGATTATCTACGGCATGGCGCTGGATGGCGCGCTCCCGCGCTTCCTGACCTGGCTGCACCCGCGCTTCAAAACGCCGGTTATCGCCATTGCCATTGGCGTGGCGATTCCCTGCCTGCACGCCTGGTATCTGAACGGCAATATCGATCGTATCGTGCCGCTGATCCTTGCCGCCGTCTGCGCCTGGGGCGTCGCCTATCTGCTGGTGACCCTCTCGGTGGTGCTGCTGCGTATTCGTCGTCCGGACCTGCCCCGCGCCTACCGCTCGCCGTGGTTCCCGCTGCCGCAGATTATCTCCAGCGTCGGGATTATTATCGCCATCATCAATATCACCCCGCCGGGGATGGACAAGCGCGAAGTGCTGGTGCCGTTCGGCATCATGCTCGGCCTGACCGCCGCCTATGCCCTCTTCTGGACGGTGTGCGTCCAGCGGGTCAACCCGTTCCGCCCGGTGCCGGTTGAAGAGGTGGTGGAACGCGCGATTGGCAACTATGAGAAACAGAACCAAGGGGAGATGACGCCAGATGCCCTCCGTCCCCTCGTTTAGTACGCCGCTGATGAATGCGGTGCAGCGCGATTTAGCCGGCTGGGACAGCGAAAAGCTCAGCGAGCGCAGTGCGGTGCTGCACCTGAACGCCACCACCGACGTCACCTTCAGCGTTCGCCAGAAACGGCTGTTTATGGCCAGCATTCACAGCTGCGAATTTGTTGTCGAGGGGCCGGTCACCCGGCCCGCTGAGGGTAACATTCGCGCCCATCAATCCGGCTGGCTTAAACGCCAGCCGGTGACCTTCCGGGCGGCGAAACCGGCCGCCGACCTCGCCCGTTACCTCAACCTGTTTCCGCGTTTACAGCAGACATTGAGCGAACTGGACTACCGCCGCTTCTCTTTAACCCTTGATAACCAGCGCTGGCGCTGCTGCATTGAGCTGTGGGCCGCCAGCGAAGTGGTCTGCAAAATGCCGCCGCTGCGCCGCTATCTGCGCCTCGAAAAGCACCAGCGGATGCTGCTGTTGAGCGTTATGAATATGCTGCATCAGGCGATCGGTCAGTGGATGGCGCAAACGGCGACAGAGAAGTGACATAAAAGAGAAGTGAAACAGAGTCCCACCCAGGAGAGCGCTTCTCCGCCTGTATCGATAGCGGAGAAGCGACGGAGATTACTTCAGCCCACACCGCTGCGCCAGTTCATCAATCGCCTGACGCTGGAAGCGGGTAAAGGCCTCACGCGGCTGCTGTTGCTGAATAAACGTCAGCAGCGGATCCTCAACCTCGGTTTTTACCCCGCTTAACGCTTCCATCACCGCCAGCCCGCAGAACGGCACATAGGATTCGGCATAGCCCCCTTCATGAACCAGCACCAGTTTGCCGCCGCACAGGCGATCGGCCGCCTCCTGCACCCGTTCGGTCATGGCGCGGAAGCTGTCGCTGTGGAGCAGCATTCGCGCCAGCGGGTCCATGGCGTTGGCATCGTAGCCGCAGGCGACGATAATCAGCTCTGGTTCAAAGCGCGCCAGCGCCGGCAGCACGATCGTTTCCAGCGCATAGCGCCAGCCGTCGTCCCCGGCACCGGCCATCAGCGGAACATTGATGTTGTAGCCAGCGCCGACGCCGATCCCGCGATCGTCCTCTCCGGCATAGCCCGGCGGAAAACAGCCGTCCTGATGCAGCGAGATAGTCAGCACATCGTCACGCTGCAAATAGATATGTTGCGTACCGTTGCCGTGGTGCACATCCCAGTCGAGGATCGCCACTTTCCCCAGCCCGAGCCGCGCCTTCGCCCGCTCCACGGCAATGGGAATATTAGCGAGAAAGCAGAAGCCCATCGATTGATCCGGCAGGCAGTGGTGGCCCGGCGGCCGCGACAGCGAGTAGGCATTATCCAGCTCGCCGCTTAGCACCGCCTCAACCGCGGCGCAGGCCAGCCCGGCAGAAAGGCAGGCGATTTCATAGCTGCCCGGCCCCAGCGGCGCCTCTTTGCCCAGCAGGCCGCCGCCGCTATCGCTGATTGCCTTAAAGCGCTCCAGATAATGCGCCGGGTGAATACGGCGCAAATCTTCTTCGCTGGCGGCCGCGGCACCGCGCAGCTGAAGCTGCGCAGTCAGGCCCGCGACATCCATCAGATTTTTCATCCGGCGCTTGGTTTCCGGCGATTCCGCATGGCCACCCCCTGCCGGAGGCTGCACCCAGCCGCCAACCGGCAGCGTCACCGCATGCAGCCCGGTACTGTGCCAGAAACAACGTTCATCAAAGAAGAAACCGGTTTTTCTTTTCACTCTATCCTCCCGTTGGCTCACTCTTCCCGGCGGACGAGGCCGCCAGAATTAATCCTGCTGAGATCAGCGCGCAGCCGCCTGCCGCCGCAAGCAGCGCATCGGCGCTGGAAAAACGTTGTAGCAGCGCCCCGGCCAGCGCCGGACCGGCCGCCATCCCGCCGCCAATCACCAGATTGATACTGTTCATCAGGCGACCGTTGTTATCCAGCCCGGCAACCCGCGCGAGAATAAACGGCAGCACAAAGGTCCATGTGAATTTGAACAGCAACGCGGCCAGCGCGAAGCGCACCAGCAGCGGATGGCTGAGGAGCAGCACAATACTGAGGATCAGCAGGCCGTAGCCCAGCCAGACCGGTATCCGGTCCGGGCACCGCGTACCGCGCAGCGCGGCTGCGCCCGCGCCGATAATGCCGAACACCGTCGCGGCCGCCAGCACCATGCCGATTTGCGCCGCGCTCAATTCCGCCGCGCTGCCGATGGTGCCGATAAACGTCCACACCGCGCTGAGGCTGATGTAAAAAGTGAGCACCGCCAGAACCGCGAACAGTTTACGTAACGGCGCGACCGTGGGCGGCTGGCGGGAAGCGGCGGACATCGGCTGAAAGCGCGAAGGAAAGGCCGGGACCAGCGGCAGACAGCAGAGCATGATCGCGGCGAGGATCAGGTACACCACCTTCAGGCCGAAGCTGGCAAACAGCGCCGGTAACACCAGCAATCCCACCATGCCCAGCAGCAGCTGTCCCAGCACCCAGAAGGCATACACCCGGGAAGGATTGGCCGTTCCGGCCGCACAGCTGATACACAGGATCATCAGAGTGCCCCCCGCCAGCGAGGCGATGAAGCGGACGATCAGCAGCGTTTCGTACTGACTGACCGCCGATGAGACAAGATTCGCCACCAGAAAGACCGCGCAGGCACACAGGGCCACGCGGCGCCAGTCCAGACGACTCATCCACCACCATGCCGGCAGCGTCGCAAGGCTCATGGCGCCAAGTTCGGCGGAGAAAAGATAGCCGATCTCTGCGGGCGTCAGCTGCCATTCGCTGGCCAGTTGCGCGGCGACCGCTGGCGCGGTCATCAGAATCCCCGGCGCAACGGCCGCGAAAATGACGATAGCCGCCAGCAGGCGGGCGGTGAAAACCAGCCCGGACGGCTGGGATAAAAGCTTTTCGGCAACAGGCGTACTCGACATCGTGGTGCGTGCTCCAGTCAAAAAGTCTCCCCCCGGACAGCAGTCCAGGAAGTGATACCGTCAGGCATCAGGAAAACGCCGCGGTCAGCGGCGCGCGCGGGATGCGATGAGTCAGATTACAGATGCAGCGTGCGCTGAGCGGATGGCATCCAGGTTCGGGAAACAAGCTCGGTACGATTGACCACTTCGGTCTTGGCAAAAATATTGCGTAAGTGGGTTTTCACCGTGGAGAGAGAAATATCCAGCTGACGGGCAATCAGCTTATTACTGGCCCCTTCGCGGACCATGCCAACAATTTCACGCTCTTTCGCCGTCAGCATCGCCGGCAGGTCATCCTCTTGCTGGAGGCAATCGTGGATGGCCAGCTCCACCAGCGGCAGCACCGCCTGGGCGCGCAGACGCTCCTCGCTGGAAAACGCGACGTCGCGCATTAAGGAGATACCGGCAATAATCCGCCGGTCGCGGCGAATAAAGACTTCGGTCATGTCGCGAACATTATTCGGCAACATAAACTCATGATAGTAATGACGGTTGCGGTCACAGACGCCTGGGGTCATCGCCGCCATGGTAATCGCCTGATGACTAAAGCGGGACGGCAGCAGCGGATCTAACGGCTGAAAACACTCCAGATATTGCTGGTGCGTATTCGCGGAAATGTTATGCAAAATATAATGTTCTGGTTTTAAACCATCATTGACCCGATAAAACACCGCCGACGACAGTGGAATTAACTGTGAAATAGTCAGTAAACAACGGGCAATTATCGCATCATTACGACTGGCTTTTAATAAAGCAGACATGATCCCTCCCGTCGAGGTGAAAGTGCGTTAAACGCGGATGAGCAACGATACAAGAAGCATACATTTCACATTTAAGCAACACAATCATTAACATATTAACAATGTGATATCGGTTACAAAATTTTATTTAACTAACTGTTATTTAAAATATTATTATTCAGCATGTCGCTGTGTTATCGAAATAACGTTAAAACATAAACAAAAGTTATTAACTTTATGTTCTGACGCCGCCCGGTTCACATTCTCACGCTTTTCAGCCGCGATCTCGTCCTTTAGAACGATAGTCTTTTTAAACGACTCCTCTATACCTGATAAATATGACGCAAATCATTTTCATCAGGCGCTTAACTCTCCAGGCAAGCGCAGGATTTTCTGCTGCCCGGAAAGAGACGCGGGCAAGAATAAACCGGGGCTGAGTGCGCGAGCACGGCCCGGCGCCGATATCGGACGGGTTTGATGATGAATACTGAGCAGGCGGGCTGTTCAGGCTTATCTAAAGGACAAAGCAGACGCTTTTGGAGAGAGAGACGATGAGTCGAGTGGTAGTGATTACCGGCGGCGGTACCGGGATTGGCGCCGCCTGTGCACGACTGATGGCGGCGGCGGGCGAGACAGTGTTCATTACCGGCCGCCGTCTCGCCCCGTTGCAAGCGCTGGCGGAAGAGACCGGCGCCGTGGCACTGGCGGGCGATGCCGCCAGCGGCGATGAGTGGCAGACGCATCTGCTGCCGACGATTGTTGAACGCGCGGGCCATATCGACGTTTTAATCTGTAGCGCGGGCGGCATGGGCAACGGCGCCGCCGTCGAGACCAGCGATCGGCAGTGGCGTGCGGCGCTGGAGAGCAATCTCGACAGCGCGTTTGCCAGCGTCCGCGCCTGCCTGCCGTCGCTGATTGCCCGGCGCGGCAACGTGCTGTTTGTCGCCTCAATAGCCTCCCTCGCCGCCGGGCCGCAGGCCTGTGGTTACGTGACCGCGAAACACGCCGCGATCGGTCTGATGCGTTCAGTCGCGCGGGATTATGGCCCGCAAGGGGTGCGTGCCAACGCCATTTGTCCCGGCTGGGTAACCACGCCGATGGCCGATGAGGAGATGCAGCCGCTGATGGCCGCGCAGGGTATCAACCTTGAGCAGGCCTATCAGCAGGTGTGTCGCGACGTCCCGCTGCGCCGTCCGGCCAGCGCGCAGGAGATTGCCCTCGCCTGCCAGTTCCTCTGCTCCCCGCAGGCGTCGATTATCAGCGGCGCGACGCTGGTTGCCGACGGCGGCGCCAGCGCGGTGGATGTCCCGACGCTGGCATTTGCTTAACGTTTTTACACCACAAGGATCTCACATGACTTCAGAAGCCGTATTTATTCAGGTCGGGGCGCTTGCAGACGGCTTTGCCCCTCACGGCAACGTCCTGCCGGCCGCCTCGATATCTGATGGAACATCCCTGACCTTTTATTTGGCCGACGGCGCCTGTCATCGGCTGACGATAGTTGATGCCCACGCCCTGCTCTGGGACGGGCAGCTCGTTGCCGGACGCGTGACCGCCATTCGCCCCGATGTACTGTTGATCGATTTTCTCGATCCCGGTAAGGAAAACGCCAGCATCAGCGCGGTATGCAACCTGACGGACAATAACGCCACCCTGGTCTGTGGCCAGCTGCCGACGGAGCAGGCCGCGCGCCTCGATGCGTTCAGCCGCGTCGAGCAGGGTCTGCCGCTGACGGCAGTCGACGTCCACTTTCATTTTGCCCGTCTGAACCGCGAGCCGGGGCCGCTGCCGACCTTCACCCGCGCGCTGGTGGGGATGCGTAACCAGTACACCTACAGCCCGACCGAACGTTATGAGCATATTTATCTCAACGATAACTTCTATGCCTGGCAGTGTCTGGACGGCGTGGAGAAAGGTCTGGCGGATGTCGATCGCTGTCACTACGTGCAGGTGGCGGACGATCTGACGCTGTTTGTCTGGCGCGAGAAAATCATTCCGACGCTGGGGGTTATCCTTATCGATCTGCAACTGATGCGCACCGACGGCAAGATTCTCGGCTATCAGGGAAGCGATTTTGCCGCGCTGAGCAATTTCCCGGTCGGGGCCAGCGCGCAGATTCTGAATGTGACGAACCATGCGTCCTGAGCGTAGCGCCGGAGCCAGGCGGCTCCGGCACGTCGCCGTCAGGCGCTGGCAATCTCCAGCCGCGCCAGCTGGGCGGCATTCAGCGTCAGCTGAGCGGCGCGGGCAAAGCTTTCGACCTGGGCCACGCTGGTGGCGCTGGCAATCGGCGCGGTCACCCCTTCCCGACTCATCAGCCAGGCCAGCGCCACTTCACCCGGTTTTGCATGGTGTTGAGCGGCGACCTCTTCCAGGGTATCGATAATCCGCATTCCGCGCGGGTTGAGATACTTCCCAATGCCGCTGCCGCGCTGGCTTTGCGCCAGATCGGCCTGCTGGCGGTATTTACCGGTCAAGAAGCCGGAGGCGAGGCTGTAGTAGGTGACGACGCCAATTTCCCGGCTGATGCACAGGTCGCACAGCGCCCCCTCAAAAGCGGCGCGGTGATAGAGATTGTATTCCGGTTGCAGCACCTGCCAGGCCGGCAGCCCCTCTTTACGCGCCACCTCCAGCGCTGCGGAAAGCTGCTGGGCATCCAGATTAGAAGCCCCGGTCGCGCGAATTTTTCCCGCCTGCTGTAGCGCGTGAAAAGCGCTCAGCGTCTCGGCAACGGGGGTTTCCGGGTCCGGCCAGTGGGCAAAGTAGAGATCGATATAATCGGTGTTCAGACGGCGCAGTGAGTTTTCCACGGCCTGCTGGATCCAGGCTTTCTGCAGCCCTTTTTGCCCGGGCAGCCCTAAATCCGAGCCCACTTTGGTGAAGATTTTGACCTTATCACGCATCCCCGGACGCGCCTGCAGCCAGCGGCCAATCAGGGTTTCCGACTCGCCGCCCTGATTGCCGTCCGCCCAGCGGGAATAGACATCGGCGGTATCAATGGCGTCAAAGCCGTGGTCGACAAAAGCATCAAGAATGGCAAAACTGGTTTTTTCATCGCAGGTCCAGCCAAACACGTTGCCGCCGAAGACCAGCGGCGCGATGGAAAATCCGGTTTTGCCCAATGGACGTGTATTCATGCCGTTCACTCCTTATCGCTTATATTCTGCATCCTTCGCCAGGCCGCAACGGGCGGGAAAGAACCATGAGTGGAGAGTCAGAAAAGGAATCTTGCGGCGGGCCTGTCCGTGCCCGCCGGATGCATTACAACATTATGTCCCGGAATAGACGTCAAAGCTAAAATATTTACCCGACAGTTTTTTATAGGTTCCGTCGGCGAGAATCTGCGCGATCGCGCGGTTAATTTCCTGACGCAACGCATCGTCCTCTTTTCGCAGGCCAATCGCCGCCCCGGCACCGAACAGCTTATTATCCTGTAAATTTCCGCCAACAAAGGCGAAATCTTTACCCTGCGGCTGTTGCAGGAAGCTGTAGTCCGCCATCATTCCGGAGAGCACCGCGCCATCAATACGCCCGGATTCCAGATCCCGCACCACGCTGTCAGCGCCCTGATAGGCCACGATATTAATGCCCGACGGACGCCAGTGCTGGTTGACGTAAGTCTCCTGCGCCGAGCCCTGCTCCACGCCGATCGTTTTGCCTTTGAGCTGCTCTGGCGTATTGCCGGTCAGCGTATTTTTACGTGCCACGAGGAACACCGGGCCGTTGTACAGCTTGTCGCTAAAGCCAATCTGCTCTTTGCGTTTCTCGGTCATATACATGCCGGAGAGAATCGCGTCGAATTTACGCGCCTTCAGCGCCGGAATAATGCCGTCGAAGTTGCTTTCCACCCACACGCATTTCGCCTGCAACCGCTGGCAGATGGCGTTGCCTAAATCAATATCAAAACCCGCCAGCTTGCCCTGCGGGTCTTTCCATTCGAACGGTGCAAAAGTGGGATCGACGCCAAAACGAATTTCTTTTTGTTCTGCGGCCAGCGCCGATGTGGACGCCATCAGCGCGACCCACAGCAGTAGTGATTTTTTCATTATTTACGAGCTCCAGAGATCAACGGCAGTGTGTTTCAACTAAGCGGGCGAAAAACGACGCCCCGGTGGTAATAATGTCATCGTTAAAGTCATAGCCTGGGTTATGCACCATGCAGCCACCTTTATCGCCCTTCTCGCCGTTACCCAGCAGGAAATAGCAGCCCGGACACGCCTGCAGCATAAAGGCAAAATCCTCGCTGGCGTTCATCGGCGCAACGGATTCCAGTACCTGTTCGCTGCCAAAGACCTCCAGCGCTAATGCTTTGGCGAAAGCGGTCTCCTCCACGCTATTGGTCAGCACCGGGTAGGAGTCGTAGACCTCAATCTCGCTGGTGGCGCCGTAGCTTTTGGCGGTAAATTCGGTGATGTCGTGAATCCGTTTGATCAGCAGATCGCGCACTTCCGGCTTCATCGCCCGCACGGTCAGCTCCATGACCGCGCTTTCCGGGATCACATTGGAGGCGATGCCCGCCTGGAAGGTGCCGACGGTCACCACGGCGGTTTCCCCCGGCGGCACGTTACGGGCGACGATACTTTGCAGGGCCATCACCAGCGCCGAGCCGGCGAGAATGGGATCGACCGCGCGGTCCGGGTGAGCGCCGTGGCCGCCGTAGCCGTGAATGGTTATCTTGACGGTATCCGCCGACGCCATAAAGTTGCCGGCGTAGAAGCCCAGCTTGCCGACCGGCAGCCCGGGCATATTGTGCAGCGCAAACACGCAATCACAGGGGAAGCGCTCAAACAACCCGTCTTTTATCATCAGGTCCGCGCCGCCGATGGCCTCTTCCGCTGGCTGGAAAATGACGTGCACCGTGCCGTTAAACTGGCAGGCCGGCGAGGCAATATATTTAGCCGCCGCCAGCAGGATAGTGGTGTGGCCGTCGTGGCCGCAGGCGTGCATTTTTCCCGCCACGGTGCTGGCCCAGGGTAATTCCGTGGTTTCAACAATCGGCAGCGCGTCCATATCGGCGCGCAGCCCAATCGTACGTGATGAATGCCCTTTGCTTAGCGATCCCACCAGCCCGGTTTTCCCCAGTTCGCGGGTCACCGTATAGCCCCACTGCGCCAGTTTTTCCGCCACCAGCTCGCTGGTATTAAACTCTTCCAGACTTAATTCCGGGTGGGCATGTAAATAATGACGGATCGCAATCATTTCTTCTTCAGCTGCTTTAATTTCTGGAATCACAAAATGGCTCATGCCGTTCTCCGGGAAATAAGAAATCGATATTTTGCTTCATTCAGGCTTCAGCTAAACGAACGTTGGAAAATGGGGGGCCAGAACCCCAAAACGTGAAGGATGAAGAATAAACTCAGACTTAATAACTTATCTGGATAAGCATTTAATGCAAGTAAGATTTCTGATTTCCGGCGTGCGTCTCATCTCATTTACTAATGATTATTCAGCCAGTTACCGGCAATACAACAAAGAAGGAGGCGTGCAACAGCCTGTAAAAAATCATGCTAATAAATTTCATTTTAATAGTGATACAGACCATAAATATGGCGAAATTTAAATATAAACCTTTAATTATTGGGCTATCGGTGCGCTTTTATTCCACAATCGCCACGCCTGAATCAGCTTATTCAATATCTTCAGATTGCCTCGGCAGGCGCCATATTGCGGGCAGTGAGCACGCGGCGGAACCGCGATGACGTACCGCCAGCCAGCAGCGCTACCCGTATTCAAAAATACCCGTGAAACACTGAGTAAACTCGATTCGCTCTCGCCGAAAGCCCGTCGCGAGGCAGGTATTACCCCGGCGTTAATATCCATTGTCGTAAATGAGGGCGCAAAAAAAGGCCGCTTTCGCGACCTTATTTTTTACAACGCCACCGGGATTATTCGGTAACTTTATTTTTCAGCTCTTCCGCACCCTGCCTGGTTTTATCCCAGCCTTTTTCGCTAGCGGATTTGGTTTTATCCCAACCTTTTTCGGTGGCGGATTTGGTTTTATTCCAGCCTTTTTCCGTCCCTTCTTTGGTCTTATCCCAACCCTTCTCCGTGCCTTCTTTGGTCTTATGCCAGGCTTTTTGAGCGTCTTCGCTTACCTGGCTGCTCACGCTGTCGCTTTTACCTTGCGCCGCGTGCTCGGATTTCAGCTTCAGCTCCTTGCCCTCGTTCTGGGCCTGGTGCAGTTTTTCTTTCGCCGTATTCGCCCCTTCATGGGCCGCCGCGACGGTATCATCAGTTGCGTGTGTTGTCGCAGCAAAAACAGGGGCTGCTACCAGAATCGCAGATAACGCAATCATTGCTTTTTTCATCATTTCCTCTCTAACGTGCTTAATGTTATGAGTCATCAACAGCATGGCATAACATTCCGGTCATGGCATTAGGGATAGTTCTTAAAACCAGAACCGTCTTCTTTTCCCCGTTTTCAGGCTAACCATCATCCTGATCAGGATACGCCAGAATATTCCGCTAAGTTGTTACAACTTATGAAATTTGTTTTTCATATACCTGCCGTTTATTTTTATACGCGAATACTTATCAAAATCATTATAGTTATAAGTAAGCGACGGAAATCAAATTATGGCAAGAAAATCAGTAAGTTCTCTCATTCTTACTGGGTTAATCTCGATCCCCGTTATCAGCCACGCAACGCAATATCCCCTCACGGTCACCGATCTCGATGGCCACCAGATAACGCTCCAGCACGAACCCCAGCGCATCATCCTGCAGGACGGGCGGGATCTTATGTCGCTGGCGCTGCTGGACCGGGACAACCCGTTTAAACGCGTTGTGGCCTGGAACAATCTGGCGAAAAAACAGGACGTGGCGACCTGGAAAATGCTGCAACAGAAGTGGCCGCAATCGGCGGCGATTCTCGATATGGGCTTTAGTGACAAGGGCAACGTTGACCTGGAAAGCGTGCTCTCCCGCCAGCCCGACCTGATGATTGCCCAGCTACGCGCGAAGCCGGCGCTAACCGAAAGCGGGGTTATCAGCAAACTTAGCGCGCTGAATATTCCGGTGTTATTTGTGGATTATGAGGTCAATCCTGCCCGCGATACCGCTCCCAGCATCGATCTGTTAGGCCAGGTGCTCAACCGCGAGAGCAACGCCAAAGCCTATACCGATTTCTATCGCCAGCACCTGCAGGCTATCGAACAGAAAACGGCCACTATCGCCCCGAAAGCCACGGTCTTTGTCGAAGCGATCGCCGGCAATAGCGATGCCTGCTGCTTTACCCACGGACACAGCGGTTGGGGGGGACTGGTGGAAGCCGTCGGCGCCACCAATATTGGCTCGCAGGTCCTGCCCGGCGCCTCCGGTTTCGTGGCGCTGGAAAAAATTATCAGCATGAAGCCCGATGCCTACATCATGACCGGTTCGAAACGCGGCAACAGCCAGGTCCTGCCGTTAGGCTATCAGGTCAGCAAGCAGGAGGTTAATGCCCAGGGCGAGGCGCTGCTGGCACGAACCGGCGTCAGCGATATCCCGGCGGTAAAAGCGCAGCGGGCCTACGGGGTTTACCACCATTTCTACAACCATCCGTGGAATATCGTCGGCATGGAGTATCTGGCAAAAGATATCTACCCGCAGGCGTTTACCGCGCTGAATCCCGATGAGACCTATCACGAGATCGTGCGTCGCTTCACCTCCCTGCCGGACCTGCCGTTCGTCTTTTCCTGGAAACAGGGTGAATAATCGACATGAGTTCGACGACTGAATCCGATATCCACACGCTGAACGCTGGCCCCGACAGCGCCATGACGCACTACCGTCGCATTCTGCGCCGCCGTGTCGTCTTGCTGCTGCTGTTGCTGCTGCTGATCGTCGCCTCGCTGCTACTCGACTTTGTGCTCGGGCCGTCAGGCATGTCGCTGCATACCCTGTGGCAAACCCTGACGGATCCCGGCAGCGCAGCGGCCGGAACGCGGGTGATTGTCTGGGATATTCGTATGCCCTACGCGCTGATGGCGGTGGTGGTTGGCCTTGCGCTGGGGCTGGCTGGCGCCGAGATGCAAACTATCCTCAATAATCCGCTCGCCAGCCCTTTTACCCTCGGCGTCTCCTCGGCGGCGGCGTTCGGCGCGGCGCTGGCTATCGTGCTGGGGATTGGGATTCCCGGCATTCCCGGCCAGTGGTTTACCTCCGCTAACGCGTTTCTGTTTGCCCTGCTGGCCGCCCTGCTGCTGGACGGCGTAACCCGCTGGACCCAGGTCGCCACTTCCGGGGTCATTTTATTTGGTATCGCGCTGGTATTTACCTTTAACGCCCTGGTGTCGATGCTGCAATTTGTTGCCAACGAGGACACGCTGCAGGGGCTGGTATTCTGGACTATGGGCAGTATCGATCGCGCCTCATGGCAAAAGGTGGGGATTCTGTTTGCCGTCCTGGCGGTCGTGATGCCGCTTTCCATGCTCAATGCCTGGAAGCTGACCGCGCTGCGCCTCGGCGAAGACCGGGCTATCAGCTTTGGCATCAACGTCCGTCGCCTGCGTCTGACCACGCTGTTGCGAATCAGCATCCTGTCGGCGCTGTCGGTGGCCTTCGTTGGCCCAATCGGCTTTATTGGCCTCGTCGCGCCGCATATCGCACGCCTGGTTTTTGGTGAGGATCACCGCTTTTATCTGCCCGCCAGCGCCTTGACTGGCGCCCTGGTGCTGTCACTGGCCTCGGTGGCGTCGAAAAATTTGCTGCCTGGGGCGATAATCCCGGTAGGGATCGTCACCTCGCTGGTCGGCGTTCCTTTCTTCCTGAGTATTATTTTACGCCATCGGGGGAACGTATGAGCCTGCACACCTCGGCGGAATCAGGGCTGGCGCTCGGTCATTTCAACGCCGGTTATCCGAAACGTCAGGTCATTCACGATCTGACCGTCCCCCATCTGCCGCGCGGCAAAATCACCGCGCTTCTCGGCCCCAACGGTAGCGGAAAATCCACGCTGATGCGGGCGATGGCCGGCCTTGGCCCGTCGACGGGAGAATTGTCGCTGGCCGGGGAAAACCTGCTGACGCTGCCGTTCGCCAGGCGCGCGGAAAAAGTGGTCTATCTGCCGCAAACGCTGCCTGCGGGCGTGCATCTGCACGTACTGGAGTCGATTATCGTCGCCCGACACGCTGCCGGCGGCGTACGTGCAGATAGTGAGGAGGAAGTGATGTCCCTGCTGCGCCAGTTAGGCATAGCGCATCTGGCGTTACGCTACCTTGACCAGCTCTCCGGCGGGCAAAAACAGCTCGTCGGCCTGGCCCAGTCACTTATCCGTCAGCCGTCATTACTCCTGCTGGATGAGCCGCTCAGCGCGCTGGATTTGAACTATCAGTTTCACGTGATGGACCTGGTTCGCCGGGAGACTCGGCGGCGCAATATCATCACCCTGGTCGTGGTGCATGATATTAATATTGCCCTGCGCCATGCCGATCATGTGCTGATGCTAAAGGAAGGCCGACTGCTGGCCGACGGCGCGCCGTCGCAGGTGATTACCCCGGAGATACTCGCGACGGTCTATGGCGTACGCGGACGGATTGAGCCCTGCTCACAGGGAATCATGCAGGTGATTATCGACGGCCTGGCGGAGTGAGAATAAGACGCCGTCCGGGTAAACAACGATGCCCGGTCGGCGCCGGATTCACGGCGTTGGCAAACTAAACGTTAACCTCCGGGATACAAACAGGCTTTCGTCCATTGCCAGCCGCACCATGCTCATCCCGGCGTGCCCCCCTCTCCGCTAACGCCGGGAACGATGCTCCCCGCTCCCGCTGCGCCGTTTTTTTGCCCGGCTTCTCACTTTATCGATCGCGGCGTTTCGTTCATCATCAGGCTATGCTTAAATAAGCTAAACCGGTTTAATTAAGTTTAGCATTGAGGTGGAAACAGTATGAATGCAAAAGTATGGGTACTTGGCGATGCGGTGGTGGACCTGCTGCCGGAAAGCGGCGGTCGCCTGTTGCAGTGCCCCGGCGGCGCGCCGGCCAATGTGGCGGTAGGCGTCGCCCGCCTGGGCGGCAACAGCGGGTTTATCGGCCGCGTCGGCGACGATCCCTTTGGGCGTTTTATGCAGCAAACTCTGCGCCACGAACAGGTGGATATCCGCTACATGCACGCTGACCCGCAGCACCGGACGTCTACCGTGGTGGTCGATCTCGACGGCGAGGGGGAGAGAACCTTTACCTTTATGGTGCGCCCCAGCGCGGACCTGTTTTTACAGCCGGAAGACCTGCCGTCCTTCGCCGCCAACGAATGGCTGCACGTCTGCTCCATCGCGCTCAGCGCCGAGCCCAGCCGCAGCACCACCTTCGCGGCGATGGAGAGAATCAAATTAGCCGGCGGCCGGGTCAGCTTCGACCCCAATATTCGCGCGGATCTCTGGCAGGATCCGGAGCTGCTACGCACCTGTCTCGACCGCGCGCTGCGTCTGGCGAACGTGGTGAAGCTGTCCGAAGAAGAGCTGGCGCTGATCGGCGGCAGCGATGATGTCTCCGCGGGGATAGCCGCCCTGACCCGGCGCTATCAGCCAGAACTCCTGCTGGTCACTCAGGGCAAAGCCGGCGTGCTCGCCGCTTTTCAGCAACAGTTCACCCACTTCCCCGCCCAGCCGGTGGTCAGCGTCGATACCACCGGCGCAGGCGATGCATTTGTCGCCGGGCTGCTTGCCAGCCTTGCCGCTAAGGGAATGCCCGCGGATCTCGCGGCGCTGGAACCGGCAATTATGCAGGCACAAACCTGCGGGGCGCTGGCCACTACCGCCAAAGGGGCGATGACCGCCCTGCCCTACCAGCACGATCTGCATCACTCATTTTGATCCTTTCGGGCTGCTCCGGCAGCCCACTTTGTTGCATCCATCACATTTATTAAATCGGTTTAGCAATTTCTATTTCCAGATGTTAAAGGTCATGTTTAACATAGCGCCTAAACCGGTTTAGCAAAAAACACAACTCTGTCAATTTTACGTTTGGGATGCGACTAACATGTATAAAAAAAGCACACTTGCGGTTCTTATTACTTTGCTAACCGGCGCGGCCTCGGCTCATGCGCAAACGGATCTGAGTAGTATAGAAACCCGTTTGATGGCACTGGAGAAACGCCTGCAGGATGCAGAAAACCGGGCTCAAAGCGCAGAAAACCGCGCCGAGTCGGCAGAGAAAAAAGTCCAGCAGCTCACCACGCAGCAGCAAAAAACGCAGGACACAACCCAGCAAGTCGTTCAACGCACCGCGAAGCTGGAGAAAAAAGCCGACGAGAAAAGCGGGTTTGAGTTCCACGGCTACGCCCGTTCCGGCGTCATCATGAATGACTCCGCCGCCAGTACCAAATCCGGCGCCTACATGACGCCTGCCGGGGAAACCGGCGGAGCCATCGGCCGTCTGGGGAATCAGGCCGACACCTATGTCGAAATGAACCTTGAACATAAGCAGACGCTGGATAACGGGGCAACGACGCGCTTCAAAGTGATGGTGGCCGACGGCCAAACCACCTATAACGACTGGACGGCAAGCAGCAGCGATTTGAACGTGCGCCAGGCTTTCGTCGAACTGGGTAATCTGCCCACCTTCGAGGGCCCCTTCAAAGGTTCGACCCTGTGGGCCGGGAAACGCTTCGACCGCGACAACTTTGATATTCACTGGATAGATTCCGACGTGGTCTTCCTCGCCGGGACCGGCGGCGGTATTTATGACGTGAAGTGGAACGACAGCCTGCGGAGTAACTTCTCGTTATACGGGCGCAACTTCGGTGATATTGCTGATTCCAGCAATAGTGTGCAGAACTACATCCTCAGCATGAACAACTTCATCGGCCCGGTGCAGGTGATGGTCAGCGGGATGCGGGCGAAAGATAATGACGAGCGTAAAGATACCAACGGTAATCTGGTCAAAGGCGATGCGGCCAATACCGGGGTGCATACGCTGCTCGGTTTGCACAACGACAGCTTTTATGGCCTGCGTGAAGGGCTCAGCAAAACGGCTCTGCTCTATGGCCACGGGCTAGGCGCAGAAGTGAAAGGCGTGGGTTCCGACGGCGCGCTGCGCCCGGGAGCAAACACCTGGCGCTTCGCCAGCTACGGCACCACGCCGCTGAGCAAGAACTGGTTTATCGCCCCGGCGGTGCTGACGCAGAGCAGTAAAGATCGCTATGTCGATGGCGACAGCTACCAGTGGGCGACGCTCAACCTGCGTCTGATTCAGGAGATCACTCAGAACTTCGCCCTCGCTTACGAAGGCAGCTATCAGTACATGGATCTCAAACCCGAAGGCTACAACGACCGCCATGCGGTGAACGGTAGCTTCTATAAACTCACCTTCGCCCCTACCTTTAAGGTCGGTAGCATCGGTGATTTCTTCAGCCGTCCGGAGATCCGCCTCTACACCTCGTGGATGGACTGGAGCAAAAAACTGGATAATTACGCCAACGATGACGCTTTAGGCAGCAACGGTTTTAAATCGGGCGGCGAATGGTCGTTCGGTATGCAAATGGAGACCTGGTTCTGACGGCTAGCGTCTGACGCCAGAAAAACCGGGGCGGCGGCGAGTCGGCCAGCGCCCCGGACACAATAACGACGCAGAAACTGCGCCCCCGTGCACACGGGACCACAACACGAAAATCATTACGCATTCAGAGGGTACTATGGATTTTGAACAGATTTCCCGCTCGCTGCTTCCGCTTCTGGGAGGCAAGGAAAACATTGCCAGCGCCGCGCACTGCGCCACGCGCCTGCGTCTGGTACTGGTCGATGATGCGCTCGCCGACCAGCAGGCTATCGGCAAAATTGAAGGCGTAAAAGGATGTTTTCGCAACGCCGGACAGATGCAGATTATTTTTGGCACCGGGGTCGTAAACAAAGTTTACGCCGCCTTTATTCAGGCCGCCGGCATCGGCGAATCCAGCAAATCGGAAGCCGCCGACATCGCGGCGAAAAAGCTTAATCCGTTCCAGCGTATCGCTCGCCTGCTGTCGAACATCTTCGTACCGATCATTCCGGCCATCGTCGCCTCCGGCCTGCTGATGGGCCTGCTCGGCATGGTCAAAACCTACGGCTGGGTCGACCCGGGCAACGCTATCTACATCATGCTGGATATGTGCAGTTCGGCGGCGTTTATTATTCTGCCGATCCTGATTGGCTTTACCGCCGCCCGCGAATTCGGCGGTAACCCCTATCTCGGCGCGACGCTCGGCGGCATTCTGACCCACCCGGCGCTGACCAACGCCTGGGGCGTGGCCGCCGGTTTCCATACCATGAACTTCTTCGGCCTCGAGATCGCCATGATCGGCTATCAGGGAACGGTGTTCCCGGTGCTGCTGGCGGTGTGGTTTATGAGCATCGTTGAGAAGCAGCTGCGCCGCGTGATCCCCGATGCGCTGGACCTGATCCTGACGCCGTTCCTGACGGTGATTATTTCCGGTTTTATCGCCCTGCTGATTATCGGCCCGGCGGGTCGCGCGCTGGGTGACGGCATTTCATTCATTCTCAGCACCCTGATTAGCCACGCCGGCTGGCTGGCCGGACTGCTGTTTGGCGGTCTCTATTCGGTTATTGTGATCACCGGTATTCACCACAGCTTCCACGCCATCGAAGCGGGCCTGCTGGGCAACCCGTCCATCGGCGTCAACTTCCTGCTGCCGATTTGGGCAATGGCCAACGTCGCCCAGGGCGGGGCCTGTCTGGCGGTGTGGTTTAAAACCAAAGATATCAAAATCAAAGCCATTGCCCTGCCGTCGGCGTTTTCCGCTATGCTGGGCATCACCGAAGCGGCGATTTTTGGTATCAACTTACGCTTTATGAAGCCGTTTATCGCCGCGCTGATCGGCGGGGCGGCGGGCGGCGCGTGGGTCGTCTCCATGCACGTCTACATGACCGCGGTGGGCCTGACGGCGATTCCCGGTATGGCTATCGTGCAGGCCAGCTCGCTGCTGAACTACATTATCGGGATGGTCATCGCCTTCGGCGTTGCCTTTATCGTCTCCCTGCTGCTGAAATACAAAACGGACGCGGAATAATGTCACTTCCATCACGCCTGCCTGCGATTTTGCAGGCCGTTATGCAGGGCCAGCCGCGCGCGCTGGCCGATAGTCACTATCCTCGCTGGCACCATGCGCCGGTCACCGGGCTGATGAACGACCCCAACGGCTTTGTCGAATTTGCCGGGCGCTATCACCTGTTCTATCAGTGGAACCCGCTCGCCTGCGACCATAAGTTCAAATGCTGGGGGCACTGGAGTTCTGCCGATCTGCTGCACTGGCGGCATGAACCGATTGCGCTGATGCCGGACGAGGAGTATGACCGCAACGGCTGCTACTCAGGCAGCGCGGTGGATAATCATGGGGCGCTGACCCTGTGCTATACCGGCAACGTCAAGTTTGCCGACGGCAGCCGAACCGCCTGGCAGTGCCTGGCGACGGAAAATGCCGACGGCACCTTCAGCAAGCTGGGGCCGGTCCTGCCGCTGCCGGAGGGCTATACCGGCCACGTGCGCGACCCGAAAGTATGGCGGCATGAAGGCCGCTGGTACATGGTTTTGGGTGCCCAGAATCGACAAGAACGCGGCAAGGTGCTGCTGTTCAGCTCTGTGGATCTCCATCAATGGATCAACGAAGGCGAAATCGCCGGCGCCGGCATCAACGGACTGCACGATGCCGGTTACATGTGGGAGTGTCCGGACCTGTTCCCGCTCGCCGACCAGCATATTCTGATTTGCTGCCCGCAGGGGATAGCCCGCGAGAAAGAGCGCTACCTCAACAGCTATCCGGCGGTGTGGATGGCCGGCAGCTTCGACTATGCCAGCGCCGCCTTCACGCACGGCGCGTTGCACGAACTGGATGCCGGGTTTGAGTTCTACGCCCCGCAAACCATGCAGACCAGCGATGGCCGTCGGCTGCTGGTCGGCTGGATGGGCGTACCGGACGGCGAGGAGATGCGCCAGCCGACGCGAGCCCACGGCTGGATCCACCAGATGACCTGCCTGCGCGAACTGGCGTGGGTGGACGGCAAACTCTTTCAGCGCCCGCTGCGCGAACTGAGCGCCCTGCGCGGCGAAGCCCGCGGCTGGCAGGGCAACGTTCTGCCGCTGGCACCGCTGGAAATCGCCCTCGAGACCGCCGGTGACGACGCGTTAAGTCTCGATTTCGGCGGCGCGTTAACCCTTGAGCGCGACGGCAGCGGAATCCGCCTGGCGCGATGCAGCCTCGCCAACGACGAGATGCTCTATCGTTACTGGCGCGGCGAAGTCCGCTCGCTGCGGATTTTTATCGACCGCTCGAGCGTGGAGATTTTCATTAACGATGGCGAAGGGGTCATGAGCAGCCGCCTGTTCCCGGACTATCCCGCACAGCTGGTTTTCAGCGGCGCGACGCCGGCAACATTCTGCTACTGGCCGCTGGAGCCATGCATGGTAGAATAAGCGTTTTGCTTTCAGGCGCATGTTGTTGTGATGAAAACCAAACGCGTTACCATTAAAGATATCGCTGAACTGGCTGGCGTGTCGAAAGCGACCGCCAGCCTGGTGCTGAACGGTCGTGGCAAAGAGCTACGCGTGGCGCAGGAAACGCGCGAGCGCGTGCAGGCTATCGCCCGCGAACAACATTATCAGCCCAGTATCCACGCTCGCTTGCTGCGCGATAACCGCAGCCACACCATCGGCCTGGTGGTGCCTGAAATCACCAACTACGGATTTGCCGTCTTCTCTCATGAGCTGGAAATGCTCTGCCGCGAGGCGGGCGTTCAACTGCTTATCTCCTGTACCGACGAAAACCCCGGTCAGGAGAGCATGGTGGTCAATAATATGATTGCCCGCCAGGTTGACGGGCTGATCGTCGCCTCCTGTATGCATAACGACGCCGATTACCTCAAGCTCAGCGAACAGCTGCCGGTGGTGCTGTTTGACCGCTGCCCCAACGACAGCACGCTGCCGCTGGTGATGACCGACTCCATCAGCCCGACGGCGGATCTGATTTCCCGCATTGCGCCTTCGCATCGCGATGAGTTCTGGTTTCTCGGCGGGCAGCCGCGCCTGTCGCCCTCCCGCGATCGCCTCGCCGGGTTTACCCAGGGGCTGACAAACGCCGGGGTCGAACTGCGTCCCGAGTGGGTGATTAACGGCAACTATCACCCGAGCTCCGGCTATGAGATGTTCGCCGCGCTCTGCGCGCGTCTCGGCCGGCCGCCGAAGGCGCTGTTCACCGCCGCCTGCGGTCTGCTGGAAGGGGTGCTGCGCTATATGAGCCAGCATCATCTGCTGGATTCCGATATCCACCTGGCCAGTTTCGACGATCACTACCTTTATGATTCACTGTCGCTGCGTATCGATACCGTGCAGCAGGACAATCGCCAGCTGGCCTGGCACTGCTATGATCTGATAAGCCAGCTGATCGACGGCAATACGCCAGAGCCGCTACAACGCTACCTGCCCGCGACGTTGCAGATTCGGCATCGCTGACGCATTAACGCGGGGCTTAGCTTAACGCCTCGTTGCGTAACCAGCTCTGCAACAGTTTGCCGTTTGGCGTCATCTCGCTGTCCTGGCGCACGCAGAGGTAGTAATCCCGACCATCATCGATCGCCGCATCGAAGATTTTCACCAGCTCGCCGCTCTTCAGGTAGGGGGCTATCAGCGGCTCGCGCATCAGCGCGCAGCCCAGCCCCGCCTGTACGCCCGCCAGGGTCAGCAGGCCATCCTCAAATAGCGCTCCCGTCGAGCGCGGCGGACGCTTAACCCCCTGCTGCACAAACCACTGGTTCCATGTCGTGCGCTCCTCGTCGTGCAGCAGCGGCATCTGCAAGAGCTGCTCCGGGGTATCGATATGCCCGTGCAGGCGCAGAAAAGCCTGACTGCATACCGGCACCATTTTTCCGGAAATCAGTTTTTCGCTTTGATAGCCCGTCCAGTGGCCGTTGCCAAAGCGGATCGACATATCGGAGGCGTCGCTGAGGTAGTTGCGGTGGTTGGCGTAAACCACGTTGATTTCGGTATGCGGATTGGCATGGACGAACGACGGCAGGCGGGGAATAAACCAACCCATGCCAAACAGCGGGATCAGGCTGATCGTCACCTGCTGGGTTTGCACCTGCTCGACCAGATGTTCGGTGGCCTGGCGCAGCACGTTAAACGCCGCACGAATAGAGCGGTAATACTCCCGCCCCTGCTGGCTGAGGGTCAGCCGCCGCCCCTGGCGTTCGGTGAGCGGGATCTGCAAATAGCCTTCCAGCACCTTCAGCTGATGGCTTACCGCCGAGGGCGAAATCGCCAGCTCCTGCGCCGCCAGGGTCACGCTGCCCAGCCGCGCGATCGCCTCGAAGGCGCGCACCGCCCGCAGCGGCGGATCGTTGGCTAACGTACTTTCCGACCAGCTAACAGGCTCCTGTGATTGTTCTGTTTTTTTCATATATTGATTTTCTTAGCGTATTTCGCTACCTGATGCATTATTTAATAATATTAAAAATCATAAAGATAGTTAACTACGCATTTATAATAAGAAAGAATATATGCGTATTTTACAATTTAATTCATTTGTTGGATGGTAGCTGTCATTCGAGCATCTTGTCGGAAGAATCAGTTGGACACACTCATACAACAAATTATCAACGGGGTCATGCTCGGCAGCATCTACGCCCTGATCGCGCTCGGCTACACCATGGTGTACGGCATCCTGCGCATTATTAACTTTGCCCACGGCGATATTCTGATGGTCGGCGCGTTAACCACCCTTTCCGGGATGAACGCGCTGAATGCCCATTTCCCCACTCTGCCGCCGCTGGCGCAGCTCGGACTGGCGCTGCTGCTGGCCATGGCGGTGTGCGCCCTGCTGGCGATGGCGGTAGAACGCTTTGCCTACCGCCGCCTGCGTAACGCTCCGCGCCTCGCGCCGTTGATCTCCGGGATCGGCGTCTCGGTGCTGCTGCAAACCGTAGCGATGATCGTCTGGTCGCGCAATCCGCTGATGTTCCCGCAGATCCTGCCGATGGACCCGATCGCCGTGACCCAGGGGAGCGCTGCGCATCCTCCGGCGCTCGTGACCGTCACCGGTATCGTCACCGTCGCGCTGGCGTTTGCCGTGATGCTCGGCCTGTGGCTGCTGGTGGAGTTCACCCGCTTAGGCCGGGGGATGCGCGCAGTGGCGGAAAACCCGCGCATCGCCACGCTGATGGGCGTCAATCCCAACGCCATTATTACCCTCACCTTCGCCATCGGCGGAGTATTCGCCGCGCTGGCTGGGGTGATGATGGCCAGCAATTACGGCAGCGCCGGCTTCTCCATGGGCTTTCTGCCGGGGATTAAAGCCTTTACCGCCGCGGTGCTCGGCGGCATCGGCAATATTCGCGGCGCGATGGTCGGCGGCCTGTTGCTGGGCCTGATCGAATCCCTCGGGGCCGGCTATCTCGGCGACCTGACCCACGGCGTCTTTGGCAGCAACTATCAGGATATCTTCGCCTTTATGGTGCTGATCCTGGTGCTGGTCTTCCGCCCTGCCGGTTTACTCGGCGAGCGCGTTGCGCACCGGGCTTAGGAGAAAATCATGACAACGGCACAACTCGACACGCCTGTCGCCTCCCGCCGCTTCTGGTCCGGGATGACCCTGTTCGTCTGCGCCCTGCTGGTGGCACCGATGGTCGCCAGCCAGCTCGGCGGCAACTACTGGGTGCGGGTCATCGACTTCGCCCTGCTGTATATCATGCTGGCGCTGGGACTGAATATCGTGGTCGGCTACACCGGCCTGCTGGATATGGGCTTTATCGCCTTCTACGCCGTTGGCGCATATCTGGCGGCGCTGCTGGCCTCGCCGCATCTGCTGGACGTGTTCCCGCTGTTAAATCACTGGCTCCCGGACGGCCTGCATACCTCGTGGCTGGTGATTATTCCGCTCGCCGCGCTGCTGGCCGCAGGCTGCGGCATCGTACTCGGCGCACCGACGCTGAAGCTGCGCGGCGACTATCTGGCCATCGTCACCCTCGGTTTTGGTGAGATTATCCGCATCCTGATGCGCAACCTCGACCGTCCGGTCAACATCACTAACGGCGCAAAAGGCATCTCCGGGGTCGATTCGCTGAATCTGTTCGGGCTGAAGTTTAGCGGCGTCTATCACTGGTTCGGTTTTAAAGTCCCGGCGCTGTGGCTGTGGTACTACCTGCTGATGCTGGTGATTGTGGCGATTATTTTTGTCTGCCTGCGGCTACAGCACTCGCGCATTGGCCGCGCCTGGCATGCCATCCGCGAGGATGAAGACGTCGCCCGCGCGATGGGCATCAACCTGCGTAACTACAAGCTGTTGGCCTTCGCTATCGGCGCTTCCTTCGGCGGCGTGGCGGGGGCGCTGTTCGGCGCGTTCCAGGGTTTTGTCTCCCCGGAGTCCTTCACCCTGCAGGAGTCGATCGCGGTGCTGGCGATGGTGGTGCTCGGCGGAATGGGGCATATCCCCGGCGTGATCCTCGGTGCGGTGCTGCTGACCGCGCTGCCGGAGCTGCTGCGCAGCCAGGCGGCGCCGCTACAGCAGGCGCTGTTTGGCGAGGTGCTGATTGACCCGGAAATATTGCGCCAGTTGTTCTACGGCCTGGCGCTGGTGCTGGTCATGCTCCTGCGTCCACAGGGCATCTGGCCCGCGCGTCATCAGGGAGTCAAAGTATGAGCCTGTTAAGCGTACGTCATATGTCAAAGCGCTTCGGCGGCCTGACGGCGGTCGATAACGTCTCGTTGACCATCAACGAAGGCGAAATTTACGGCCTGATTGGGCCAAACGGCGCGGGGAAAACCACCTGCTTTAACCTGATAACCGGGCTCTATCCGGCGGACAACGGCGAGTTCGCTATCGCCGGGCAGCCCTACTTCCCGAAAAATATCGAGAAGGTCACCGCCGCCGGTATCGCCCGCACCTTCCAGAACGTGCGCTTGTTTAACGAGATGTCGGTGCTGGAAAACGTGATGGTCGGCCGCCACGTGCGCACCCGCAACGGTCTGTGGGCCGCGCTCTCCCGCCATAAACGCGCCCGCGCCGAAGAGGCACAGACCCGCGAGCTGGCGTGGCACTGGCTGGACTACACCGGTATCGCGCAGTTCGCCCACTACCGCGCCTGCGACCTCGCCTACGGCCACCAGCGGCGGCTGGAAATTGCCCGCGCGCTGGCGACCGATCCGCGCCTGCTGGCGCTGGATGAACCGGCGGCCGGGATGAACGCCGCCGAGAAGATGGCGCTGGGCGAACTGCTGCTGCGCATCCGCGACGACGGCAAAACCCTGCTGATGATTGAGCACGACGTCAAACTGGTGATGGGCATCTGCGATCGCCTGATGGTACTGGATTACGGCAAAACGCTGACCAGCGGAACGCCGGAGAGCGTGCGCCGCGATCCGGCGGTAATCGCCGCCTGGCTTGGAGGGAATGCCCATGTCTGATCTGTTAACCGTCACCGGCCTCGGCGTGCACTACGGTGGTATCCAGGCGGTGCGCGATGTCTCATTCAGCGTTAAAGCGGGTGAGCAGGCTACGTTAATCGGCGCCAATGGCGCGGGCAAAAGCTCCACCGTGCGCGCCATTACCGGGCTGGAGCCTTTTAGCGGCGAGATTATTTTCAACGGTAAACCGCTGCGGCGACGCAAAGCGGAGTCGCTGCTGCGCGAAGGGCTGGTGATGGTACCGGAAGGCCGCGGCATCTTTACCCGCATGACGGTGCTGGAAAACCTGCAAATGGGCGCCTGGCTGCGTCGCGATAGCGCGGCGGTCCGACAGGAGATGGACGAAATCTTCGCCAACTTCCCGCGCCTTGCTGAACGCCAGCATCAGTTGGCCGGGCTGCTTTCCGGCGGCGAACAGCAGCTGCTGGCGCTCAACCGCGCCCTGCTCAGCCAGCCGCGTCTGCTGATCCTTGATGAGCCGTCAATGGGCCTGGCGCCGCTGATGGTCGAGAACGTTTTCCGCGTGATAGCCACTCTCCGTCAGCGCGGCGTGGCGCTACTGCTGATTGAGCAGAACGCGCGCCTGGCGCTGGAAGCCACCGACAGCGCGTGGGTGATGGACAGCGGCAGCATTGTCGAGCGCGGTGCCTCGCAGGCGCTGCTGGCCGACGACCGTATCGCACAGATTTATTTGGGCGAAATACCCGCCTGACACACTAACCAGCCTCAGGGAAAAACAATGAAAACAGTCAAAATCAGTGCGCTCAGCGCCGCTATTCTGCTCAGCGGCTTTGCCTCATCCGCCGCCTGGTCTGCGGCCAGCGAAACCGTCATTATCGGCCTGGCGGGTCCGCTGACCGGCCCTTCCGCCCGTATCGGTAAGGATCTGGAAAACGGCGCGCAGCTGGCGATTGATGATATCAACCAGCAGCATCCGACCATCGGCGGCAAGGCGGTGACCTTCAAACTGCAATCGGAAGACGATCAGTCCGATCCGCGTACCGCGGTTGCCGTTGCCCAGCGTCTGGTGGACAGCGGCGTCGCCGGCGTGGTCGGTCACTGGAATACCGGCACCAGCATTCCCGCCGCACGGGTTTACCACGATGCCGGCATCGCCCAGGTAGCCCCGGTCGCCACCGGACACGCCTATACCAGACAGGGCTTTGACACCAGCTTCCGCGTGATGGGCCACGACGATGACGGCGGCCAGTTTGCCGGACAGTACGCGGTGCAAACTCTGAAGGCCAAACGCATCGCGGTGATCGATGACCGTACCGCTTTTGGTCAGGGGCTGGCGGACGAGTTTATTAAGTCGCTGGAAGCACAGGGCGTGAAAATTGTTGACCGCCAGTATGTTGACGACAAGACGGTCGACTTCAGCGCCGTGCTGACCGCGATCCGCAGCAAAAACGCCGACCTGATTTTCTTCGGCGGCGTCGATAGCCAGGCCGCTCCGCTGGCGCGGCGGATCAAACAGCTGGGGATGAACGCCACCCTGATGGGCGCCGGCGGTTTCGTCAGCCAGACCTTCCTCCAGTTGGCGCAAAAAGAGGGTGACGGCGTGGTGGCACTGGAGCCGGGCCTGCCGGTCGACCAGATGCCGGGCGGCAAAGCCTTTGAGCAAGCCTACCAGTCGCGCTACCACACCCATATCGAGCTGCACGCGCCGTTCGCCTATGACGCCACCCGCGTACTGGTGGCGGCGATGGAAAAAGCCGACTCCGTCGACCCGACCGACTACCTGCCCGCTCTGCGCGCGATCGACTACTCCGGGGTCACCGGGAAAATCGCCTTTGATAAAGAGGGCAACCTGAAATCGCCAACCTTTACCGTTTACAAAGTCGTCGACGGCAAATGGCAGCCGCAAACCGTACTCGGCGGCGCAACAACGAAGTAACGCAGTGAGGCAATGTGATGAGTGATAATAATGAGCTGGGCATTCTCGCCCGCCGCAAGATTGAAGCCGAAATTATTAAGCCGATTTACGCCATCCTGGTGCGCGAGATAGGCAAGGCTCGCGCCCAGACGGTCATCGGCGAAGCGATTGAAAACGCCGCCATCGAGGCGGGAAAAGCCTTTGCCAGCCAGGAGCCGGACGGCGCGAACATCCAGAGCTTTGTCGCCCTGCAATATCTGTGGGAAAAGGACAATGCGCTGGAGGTCAAGGTGCTGGACGCCGACGACCAGCAGTATAACTACAACGTTAACCGCTGCCGCTACGCCGAGATGTACCACGAAATGGGCCTCGGCGAGATTGGTCACCTGCTCTCCTGCGCCCGCGATGACAAGTTTATCGTCGGCTACGCCCCGGACGTGGAGTTGACCCGCACCACCACCATTATGCAGGGCGGAAAGTGTTGCGACTTCCGCTATCGCGTGAAAAAGGACAAACCATGATAACCGTCAACGGCGAACGTCTGTGGTCAACGCTCAACGCGATGGCGCGTCTCGGCGCCACGCCTGCGGGCGGCGTCACCCGACTGGCGCTTAGCGATGAGGACCGGCAGGCGCGCGACCTGCTGCGCGAGTGGGCGCGGGAAGCCGGTTTTCCCTGCACAGTCGATAGTATGGGCAATATGTTTATCCGCCGCGCCGGTAAAAATTCGCAGCTGGCCCCGGTGTTGACCGGTTCGCACGTCGATTCCCAGCCGCTCGGCGGCCGCTATGACGGCATTTACGGCGTGCTGGCCGGGCTGGAGGCGCTGCGCACGCTGAACGATCGCGGCATAGAGACCGAGCGCGATATCGTGCTGGTCAACTGGACCAACGAGGAAGGGGCGCGCTTTGCCCCGGCGATGCTCGCCTCCGGCGTGTGGGCCGGGCAGTTTAGCGAAGCTTTCGCGCTGGCCCGCGAAGATCGCGACGGCATCAGCGTCGGCGCGGCGCTGGAGGCTATCGGCTACCGCGGCGAACGTCCGGCAGCCGCATTCCCGCTGCACGCCTGTTATGAGGTGCATATCGAACAGGGGCCGATTCTGGAAGAAGAAGGGGTTGATATCGGGCTGGTGGACGCGGCGATGGGCCAACGCTGGTTCAACGTCGCGCTGGAGGGCTTTTCCGCCCACGCGGGCACCACGCCAATGGGCAGTCGCCGCGACGCGCTGACCGCTTTCGCCGAGCTGGCGCTGGCGGTTGAGCAAATCGGCATCGCCCACAATCCCGATGGCCGGGCGACCATCGGCATGGCGCAGGTGATACCGGGATCGCGCAACGTGGTGCCGGGGCGCGTAACCTGCAGCGTTGAATTTCGTCACCCGCAAACCCCGGCGCTGGAAGCGATGGAACAGGCGCTGCATCGTGCCGCCGCAGAGCTGGCGGCACGCCGCGTGACGGCGACAGTCGAGCGTATTTTCGATTACGCCCCTATCGCCTTTGATGCAGAGTGTCTGGCCCGCAGCCAGCAGGCGGCAAAAGCGCTGGGCTACAGCGCCCGACGTATGGTCTCCGGCGCCGGTCACGATACCTGCTATATCAGCAAGGTCGCGCCCGCCAGCATGATTTTTATCCCCTGCGAGAAAGGGATTAGCCATAACGAGGCGGAAAACATTCTGCCCGCATGGGCAGAAAAAGGGGCCAACGTGTTGCTCAACAGTTTACGCCTGGCCGCCGATGAGCCGGAACCGGACGCGGCGTAGAAAGTCATAGAGCCCGCGGCAGCTCAGGCCGCGGGCTCTTACCGGTTAATGCTTCTTGCGGTTACGGCGCATGTCTATCGTCACCGCCGCAACAATAATAATCCCTTTGATAATATCCTGAACGTAAGCGTCGACGCCGACGAAGGTGAAGCCGCTTTTGATTAAACCGAGAATCATCGCGCCAATCAGAGTCCCGGTGATGCGGCCGACGCCGCCCATCAGGCTGCTGCCGCCGATAACGGCCGCGGCGATCGCGTCCAGTTCGTAGGACATCCCCATACTGGACTGCCCGCTGCTGACGCGCGCCGCCAGCACCACTCCGGCCAGCCCCGACAGCGCGCCGGCGATGGTGTAGACGATAACCAGATACTTATTCACATTGATGCCGGACACTTTTGCCGAGGTCATGTTGCCGCCGATGGCGTAAACATATTTACCGTAGCGGGTGTGCTTCAGGGCGATGTGAAACAGGGCGGCAATCACGAAGAAAATAATCACCGGCATCGCCCCCTGACCAATCGACGTAAAGCTGTCGGACAAGAAGCTGATAGGATTTCCCTGGGTGTAATATTGCGCCAGACCGCGGGCGGAAACCATCATCCCGAGGGTGGCGATAAACGGCGGGATCCCGGTGCGGGTGACCAAAAAGCCGTTGGTTAATCCGCAGATCAGCCCGACGCCAATCCCGGCACAAATGGGAATGACCGCCGGCAGGTTAACCAGCGACGGGAACATCGGCGTCAGGCTATCCGAGGTTTGCGCCAGACTTGCTGCCACCACGGCGGCAAGGGCAATGACCGAACCGGAGGAGAGGTCAATCCCGGTGGTGATAATGACCTGCGTGACGCCGACGGCGATAATCCCGATAATGGCGACCTGCAGGACGATCAACACCAGGCGGTTGGTATTCATCAGAAAAGACTGGTCGCGGACAAACCAGCCGGCAATTTCAAATGTCAGGGCGATAACCAGCATAACAATAAAGATACCGGTATCTTTCGGCAATTTATGGCGTAAATTACCGAGGAAAGAGGATCGCTCATTTGCCGCGGTTGCGGTTAGTTTCATATTACTCATTCTCTACACCTCAGTGGGATGCCAACGACAAAATGGTTTCCTGATCGGCTTCGTCTTTGTCGAGGATGCCGGTAATACGCCCTTCGTGCATGACCATAACCCGATCGCTCATGCCGAGAATTTCCGGCAGTTCAGAAGAGACCATAATGATCGCGACGCCACGGTTGGCCAGTTCGCTTATCAGATGATAAATTTCAGCTTTCGCCCCCACGTCAATCCCGCGGGTTGGTTCATCAAGAATTAATATTTTCGGCTGTGCCAGCAGCCAGCGGGCAATTAAGACCTTTTGCTGATTACCGCCGCTCAGGTTATTAATAATTTGATCCATGGTCGGGGTTTTTATATTCAGTCGACGGATCTGTTCCATGCAGTCTTCCGCCATCTTCATATGTTTGACGAACCCGCTCTTGCCGATATATTCCGGCATATTGACGATACTCATGTTTTCCATCACCGAGAGCACGAGGAACAGCCCGGACTTTTTGCGATCTTCCGTCAATAGCGCCATCCCTTTTTCAATGGCCACGGAAGGCGAGTCGATCGTCACCGGCTGGCCGTCAATCAACACTTCGCCGCTGTCAAAGCGCTCCATCCCGAACAGGCTCTCCATCACTTCGCTGCGCCCGGCGCCGACCAGACCGGCAACGCCGAGAATTTCTCCGCGGCGGACGCTGAAATTCACCTCTTCGAAATAGCCCTGGCGCGTCAGATTGCGGACCGTTAACACCTCCTCGCCAATCGTATTATTGAATTTCGGGAACAGCTGAGTTAATTCGCGGCCCACCATTTGGGTAATCAGCGACTGACGGGTAAATTCACCCGTCTGCCGACTGCCCACCCAGGTCCCGTCGCGAAAGACGCTAATTTCATCGGTAATCGCGAAAATCTCATCCATTTTGTGGCTGATATAAATAATGGCTTTGCCCTGCTCGCGTAAATCGCGAATGATGGTAAACAGGTGCGCCACTTCGCTTTCCGTCAGCGCCGAGGTGGGTTCATCCATAATGACAATATCCGCGTTCCACGATACCGCTTTGGCTATTTCCACCATTTGCTGGGCGGCAATGCTGAGATCGCCCACCAGCCGGTCGGCGGATAAACGGATATTCAGTTTATTGAGCAGGGTCTGAGTCTGGCGGGTCAGCTGCCGATGGTCGACAAAGCCGTATTTCATCGGCTCGCGCCCCAGCCAGATATTTTCCGCCACCGTCATATGCGGCACCAGGTTCAGCTCCTGGTGGATCATCGAGATCCCCGCGCGCAGCGCATCCATCGTATCCTGGAACTGCACCGGTTCACCCTTCACCCGGATCGCGCCCTTATCGGGACGGTAAATCCCGATAAGGCACTTCATCAGCGTCGACTTTCCCGCACCATTTTCCCCCATCAGGGCGTGCACCGTCCCCGGGCGCACGCGTAATGAGACGTTATCGAGCGCCTTCACGCCAGGAAAGAACTTACTGATACCTTCGGCTTCAAGTGCAAAAGCGTTCATACATCACCCTCCGTACCGCTGAGCCAGAAATGATTATTTTTGATTACGACTGACAAATTCAGACATATTCTGTTTGGTAATCAGCTGGTAAGGGATATCGATGACTTTTTCGACTTTTTCCCCGTGCGCCAGTTTGACGGCCGCATCCACCGCCCCTTCCCCCTGCCCTTTGGCATCCTGGAAAATCGTGGCGATCATCTTGCCGTTTTTCAGCATCTGCAGGGCGTCAGGCGTCCCGTCGACCCCGGCGATCAGAATGTGCTTCGGGTTGCTCCCCAGCGCCTGCAGCGCGCCAATCGCCATTTCATCGTTATTGGAGGCGATCGCCTGAATATCTTCCCCGCTGGTCATCCAGTTACTCACCACATCAACGGCATCGTTACGCATAAACTTCGCCGTCTGCTTCTGGACTATCTTGATATTCGGGTATTTCGCGACGACCTCTTCCACGCCTTTGGTACGGTCGCGGGTGGATTCGTTCGCCAGGTCACCCAGCAGAATCGCCACGTTACCTTTGCCGTTCATCGCCTTCGCCAGCGCTTCCATCTGCAGACGGCCGGCCAGCACCGAATCCGAACCAACGTAGGCCATTTTGTCGGTCAGCGGAACCTGAGGGCGGCGGTTAACGAAGACCAACGGAATCCCGGCTTTGGTCGCCTGATCGATAATCGGCTTCACGGCGTTGGTATCGACCGGGTTGACGATGATGGCATCGACGCCCTGGCCAATAAAGTTTTGCACCTGCTGCAACTGCTGCGCGACATCGCCCTTGGCATCCTCAACCTGCGATTTCACTCCCTCTTTTTGCATCTCTTTTTGCATAGCAGTACGCAGGATAGTCAGGAAGTTATCGTCGAAAAGCGCCATCGACACGCCGACGGAGAGATCTTTTGCCATCACCGCGGCGGGCAACATACAGACTAACAAAGAGGCAACAATCGTTTTCTTGATGTTCATAGTTGTTCCTTGGGGTTCAGTGATATGCCAGTTCATCGAGATGAAATGAAAAATTCATTTCGGAAACGTCTTTCTGATACCGACCGACTCGCCAGTCAGAAATCTTTCTTCTGACTGCACTGTTTTGGCACATTTTTACCAGAACCACTTAATTCAGTGGTTTTTTTAATGAGTTATTAAAACAGTAGTTCATAAATCATACGATTTATCGGCTGGTCAATTTCAGATGGTTTATTTCATTAACAACACATATGAAACTTTTGTAATTAAATAACTGAAATGAAAATTTTAAAACCACCTGATAACAGAACTTTGACAGATATCTAACATTGCGGCATAAACGCGCAAAAAATGAGAGGCGCCCAGCAGTTTGCGCACAAGCCGCGGGCCTGCTGCTGGCAATCCGCCAGAGGGGATTACCCACCTGAATAAAAGGGGTATTTGAAACATCAGCGGCGTTTTCAGGCGTCTGAGCTGCCGCAGACGCTTGCCTGCCCCCCGGACGCGACGTCACGGGGAGGATAAAAAATACGCTGAAGGCCAGCCTGGAGGGGGGGATGAACCAGGTTGCGCAGCACAGGGTGGCGAGGCGTGTGGACGAGCACAATTCCCCCCCTAAGACGATGAATGCCGATGGGCTGACGGTTACAACCGGGTCATTTCACTCAGCCCGGGCCACTGAAACGCAAAACAGCGCCCAGAGGCCGTCCCTCACCCGTCTGGCGCGTGGACGGCGGCCTTCCACCGGCAAATATGAGGCATAAAAAAGCCCCCGGCTCTGACGAACGGGGGGCCTGGTCGTGGACGTAACTTATTTCTGCGGACGCATTGCCGGGAACAGGATGACGTCGCGGATAGTGTGGCTGTTAGTAAACAGCATCACCATCCGGTCGATCCCGATCCCCAGACCGGCGGTCGGCGGCAGGCCGTATTCCAGCGCGGTCACGTAGTCTTCGTCGTAGAACATCGCTTCGTCATCCCCGGCGGCTTTGGCATTCACCTGGTCCTGGAAACGCTGCGCCTGGTCTTCGGCGTCGTTCAGCTCGCTGAAGCCGTTACCGATTTCACGGCCGCCGATAAAGAACTCAAAGCGGTCGGTAATTTCCGGGTTCACGTCATTACGGCGCGCCAGCGGAGAGACTTCCGCCGGGTATTCGGTGATAAAGGTCGGCTGAATCAGGTGCGCTTCCGCCACTTCATCAAAGATTTCGGTGACGATACGCCCCAGCCCCCAGCTCTTCTCAACGTGAATGCCGATGGACCCGGCAAGGGCTTTCGCTGCGGCAAAGTTATCCAGATCCGCCATCTCGGTCTGCGGACGGTATTTCTTGATAGCTTCACGCATGGTCAGTTTTTCAAACGGTTTGCCAAAGTCGAAGATCTGGTCGCCATAGGGGACTTCCGTTTTACCCAGCACGGTCTGCGCCAGAGTGCGGAACAGGGATTCGGTCAGTTCGATCAGATCTTTGTAATCCGCATACGCCATATAGAGTTCCATCATGGTGAACTCCGGGTTGTGACGCACCGAGATACCTTCATTACGGAAGTTACGGTTGATTTCGAATACCCGTTCGAAGCCGCCCACAACCAGACGCTTCAGGTACAACTCCGGCGCGATACGCAGGTACATGTCCATATCCAGCGCGTTGTGATGGGTGATAAACGGACGCGCCGCCGCGCCGCCGGGGATCACCTGCATCATCGGGGTTTCGACTTCCATAAAGCCGCGGCTCACCATGAACTGGCGCATCGTCGCGAGGATCTGCGAACGGACTTTAAACGTACGTCGGGATTCGTCGTTGGCAATCAGATCCAGGTAGCGCTGACGATAACGGGCTTCCTGATCCTGCAAGCCGTGGAATTTATCCGGCAGCGGGCGCAGGGCTTTGGTCAGCAGACGCAGCTCGCTGCAGTGAATGGAGAGTTCGCCGGTTTGGGTTTTGAACAGCTTACCGCGGGCGGCGATAATGTCGCCAAGGTCCCACTTTTTAAACTGTTCGCTGTAGACGCCTTCCGGCAGATCGTCGCGCGCGACGTACAGCTGAATGCGGCCGCCGACGTCCTGCAGAGTGACGAAGGAGGCTTTCCCCATGATGCGACGGGTCATCATACGACCAGCGACAGAGACTTCAACGTTCAAGGAGGTGAGTGCTGCATTATCCTTGTCATCAAATTCAGTGTGCAATTGGTCAGAGGTATGGTCACGACGAAAATCGTTCGGGAACGGGATGCCCTGCTCACGAAGCTGAGCCAGCTTTTCACGACGGTTTTTCAGTTCATTATTAAGGTCAATTGCCTCATCGGCACTTTGTGCTTGTTGTTCAGACATGTTGGTTCCTCATAACCCTGCTTTCAAACTTGCTTCGATACATTGCCCCAGGCCACTCTCCGGCGCGCCCTGTTCCGGCGCTGATTCCGGAGAACAATCTTCATGGTCCTGGCTTCGGTTGCGGCTGATTTCACTCAGTCTTTGCTTACGTAACAGTTTTTTATCTTCGGCTTCATTACCTGCCAGAATATCCTCCCGCTATTCAGTAAACGGTGCAAGGAGCGGATTTCGCGCCAGTGTCGGGGATGCTGACCCCGGAGGCGACGCTGCATTCGGCCCCTCCCCGGCTCGCGGCGTAAACGCCTTAGCCGGGCTACCTGGCTCCAGTGTCGGGGATGCTGACCCCGGAGGCGACGCTGCGTTCGGGCCCTCCCCGGCTCGCGGCGTAAACGCCTTAGCCGGGCTACCTGGCTACCGGGCGGCATGATGTTGTCGCCCCGGTAAGCCCGGTGCCGCCTCAGGGAAGTTCACCGGCAGCCGCGCGGCGTTTGCCAACGCTGAACACGGCGGCGAAGGCGACGACGACAATGACCGCCACGCTGCCCAGCGTCCATTCGCCCATCTGGGCAAAGAAGTGCTGATACGCGGCAATCGCCGTATCGCTGATTTGCGACTCGGTGGTCTGCTGCGCGACGATACCCGCCAGCCAGTTGGCCACCGCCCCGGTCGCCAGCATATAAATGCCGGTCAGCACCCCGGTCACGCCCGGCATATTCAGGCGGGTGATCTGCGCCATCGCTACCGGGTCAATAAACAGTTCGGCAAAGCCCATCAGCGCCAGGCCGGCCACCATCATGCCCATCGATGCCTGCCCCTCCGCCGCACCGTGACGTGCGTTGAGGGCCAGCACAATAAACCCGCAGCCCATCAGCAGCAGGCCAAAAGCAAATTTCAGCCACACGCGCAGCACCGATCGCGTGCTGCCTTCCGGGCGCATCAGCCAGGCCAGCGCCACGCCCGCCGCCATCACGGCAACGGCGTTTACCGACTGGAAGAGAGCCGTCGGCACCTCAATGGCGAACAGCTGGCGGTTAACAAAGCGATCGATAAACAGGCTGATCGAACTACCGCCCTGCTGCGCCAGAACCCAGAACAGCGTGCCGGTCAGCATCAGCAGTACGATTTGCCACAGCGCGCGACGGTACTGCGGGGAGTTCACCATAATGCGCGCCACCATTTGGGCGGCGAAAACGCAGACGATGGCCAGCAGATAGCCAGCGCCGTTATTTTCCAGCAGCAGGGTGAAAAACACCGGCGCCACGCAGAGCATGACCACCAGCCAGCCCCAGGTCGGCAGAACAAATTTCACCGTACGCAGCGCCTGTTTGTCGACGCCGCGGGTGTGGCTGAAATGGCGATGGCCGCTGAGGAAAATCAGCAGCCCGATAAACATGCCGATCCCCGCCAGCGCAAAACCGATATGCCAGCCATACCACTGCGCCGCCATCCCGCAGGCGATGGGTGCCGCGATGGAGCCGACGTTCCCGGCAGCGTACAGCAGCGAGAAACCGCCGTCGCGGCGAGGGTCGTCAGCAGCGTAGAGTTCACCCAGCAGGCAGCTGATGTTGGATTTGAACAGGCCGTAGCCGCAGATAATGATCGCCAGCGCGAGGTACAGACTCCAGGTTGCATCCGATTCAACGCCCAGCACGACGTGGCCGAGCGTCATCAACAGCGCGCCGACAATGAGCGCCGTGCGATTGCCGAGCAGGCGGTCGGCAAGCCAGCCGCCGAGAATGGGGGTAACGTAAACCAGAGAAGCGTAAGCGCTGAACAGACTGATGGCGTGGCTGTCATCGAAGCCAAGCTGATGGGTGAGGTAGAGGATGAGTAAGGCACGCATGCCGTAAAAGCTGAAATATTCCCAGATTTGGATCGCGACGATGTAATAGATCGCACGCGGTTGTGAGGGTGTTTTCATGAGGTCTCCCTGCGGTCTGTCAAATTTGCCCGGCGGCGCGTTGCTCGCACGGGCCGACATGCGGATCGTAGGCCGGGTAAGCGCAGCGCCACCCGGCAATGAAAAAAGGGAAGTGGCCCGCCACTTCCCAGGAGCTTCAATTACTTGTTGTTTTCTTCTTTCAGCACTTTCACGGTGTAGCGACCATCCGCCTGACGATAAGCGCCGTGGATATCGGTTTCGAAGCCCGGATAGTGGGCACCGATTTCGCACAGCATCTGCAGGAACTCCAGTACCGGACGACTCTCTTCGGTGATCATTTCTCCCGGCATAACCAGCGGCACTCCCGGAGGATACGGCAGGATCATGTTGGCGTTGACGCGCCCCACCATCTCTTCGAGATACACCTCTTCGGTCTGACCGTGCAGCTCTTTCTGGAACGCGGCATACGGCGTGATCATCATGGTCGGCAGCACTTCGAAAGCGCGGAACATCAGCTCCGGCAGGTTATGATGCGTAATCAGTTTGTGAATGTTCTGCGCCAGTTCCTGCACACGCATGTTTTCGTAGAATTCAGGATCTTCGCGGTACAGCGACGGCAGCATGTTTTTCACGCGCAGGTTCAGGTCGAAGGCACGTTTAAAATCGGTCAGCGCACGCAGCAGGCTCAGCGCTTTGGTTTTGTCGATACCGATACTGAACAGGAACAGCAGGTTGTACGGACCGGTTTTCTCCACCACGATGCCGTGTTCGTCGAGATACTTCGCCACGATGCTTGCCGGAATACCGAACTCATCCATGGTGCCGTCTTTCTTCATCCCCGGCGTCAGCAGCGTGACTTTGATCGGGTCGAGGTACATGTGTTCGTTATCGATGTTTTTGAAACCGTGCCATGCGCTATCGGAACGCAGCGGCCAGCATTCCGGGCCATCGATATGTTCCGGCTGCCAGACGTCGAAGAACCAGCCTTCGGATTCGCCTTTCAGACGTTTGATCTCTTTACGAAACTTAATGGAACGTTCGATAGAGCCATCGATCAGCCGCTTGCCGGCATTGCCTTTCATCATCGCCGCGGCGGTTTCAGTCGAGGCGACCACGCCGTAGTGTGGAGAGGTGGTGGTGTGCATCATGTAGGCTTCGTTAAAGGTCTCTTCGTTGACAGCGCCTTTAACGTGAATCATCGAAGCCTGAGAAAACGCCGCCAGCAGTTTGTGCGTGGACTGGGTTTCATAAATCACTTTCCCTTCCACGCGATCGCCGCTCATCCCGCATTTACCGGCATAGATTGGCGAGAAGTTGGTGTAAGGCACCCACGCGGAGTCAAAGTGGATAGATTTCACATCCAGCGTTTTCTTGATGAAGTCGGTGTTATACAGCAGACCATCGTAGGTGGAATTGGTGATCACCGCGTGTACCGGCCAGGTGGCGTTCGGCGTCTCTTTTACCCGTTTGGCGATAGTGGCGTGCTGAAATTCACTCTGCGGAATACCGCCGAGGATGCCGTAAGCGTTACGGGTCGGACGGAAGTAGATTGGCGTAATGTCGCTCATCATCATCAGGTGAGTCAGCGATTTGTGGCAGTTACGGTCAATCAGTACGGTGCTGCCAGCTGGTGCGGAGTACATGCCGACGATTTTGTTCGCCGTTGAGGTGCCGTTGGTCACCATGTAACTGCGTTCGGCGTTAAAGACGCGCGCAATATACTCTTCCGCTTCTTTATGCGGGCCGCTGTGGTCCAGCAGGGAACCCAGTTCAGAAACGGAAATCGAGATATCGGATTTCATGGTGTTTGAACCAAAGAAATCATAGAAGATGCTGCCGACCGGGCTTTTCTGGAAGGCGGTCCCGCCCATATGGCCTGGGGTACAGAAGGTGTATTTACCTTCACGCACATATTTGAACAGCGCTTTGGTCAGCGGCGGCAAAATGGTATCGATGTATTCATCGGTGTTCTGTCTGATTTTATCGGCGATGTCATCGGCGGCCCCCAGCGCATATTCGAAGAAGCGTACCTGCATCCGCAGATCGTTGAGGCTGACGTCCAGCGTGGAGTAGGTGTTAGCGAAAGCATACAGCGGCATATATTCGTTCAGCTTGCTGATCTCTTCGCACAGTTCGAGATTGTATTTATCCCAGTCGAAGATCACCCCGCACAGACGGGCATTGTTTTCGATCAGTTTCAGTAAATCTTCGCGGTCGTTCGGATAGACAATACGGAAGTCCAGGCGTTCAAGGGCGCGATGCAGTTCACGGATGGGTTCTTCTTTGAAGTAGACACCCATGTGATTCATGATTGCGATAACGTTCATAGTCAAATCTCCAGATAAAGAAAGCCCCTCCCGCCACGTTGTGACAGGTGATGGAAGGAGCCTCAGGAATAGGGTTGCTGATTAATGCGCGCTGGCGGTGTTGCTATCAGCGGAGTTGTCGTTGTTCTGACGCTGGTGCATTTTGCGGCCGTAGAACATCAGGATAATCAGGCTGACGATAAAGGTACCGGCCAGTTCGAAGGAGCTTGCTCCCATCAGGGCGATGAAGCAGAACGCGCAGCCCAGTACGGAGCAAATCAGGCTGACGAAGTTGCGTACATTGATGCCTTCGAAGCGAATCAGGTCAACACAGGAGTAGAAGTAAGGCAGCATGGTCAGCAGGACGGCGATACCGGTCAATTCACCGAACAGGTCGGAAGCTTTACCGCCGGTGGAGTTCATCAGGGTAATCAGCACCATCAGCGCAGTCATTTTCACCGCAGCCAGCAGCAGACCTTTTTTCGGAATACCGTTGTTATCCACTTCACCGTACACTTTCGGGAAGTTACCGTCGTTAGCGGCACGTACGCCGGCCTGGCCCACCAGCATCATCCAGGAGCCGAGAGACGTCAGGCAGGCAAAGGCGGTGAAGGCCGACACTACCGGCGCAGCCCAGCCGCCGAGAATGGTCGAGGCGCTGATCGCGAACGGCGCACCGGAGGCGGCCATCTGCGAGGCAGGATACATACCGGCGATAACCTGCGTCGCGGCGATGTAGACGATACCGGCCATCGCGGTGCCCAACATGGTAGCCAACGGCACGGTACGTTGCGGGTTTTTCACCATCCCGGTACTGACGGCGGCGGATTCTACCCCGACGAAGGCCCACAGGCAGAGCAGGATACTTTTGATGACCGCGTGGCTGTCCGTGGTTCTGGAGGTGTTCCAGTTCGCCTGATAGGTTGCGGCATCAAACCAGTGCCAGCCGACCACTGCGGTCATGACGACCGGAATAAGCACCAGCACCAGGCCAATCGTCGTCAGACGGCTAACCCAGGTCCCGCCGAGCATATTCACGAAGGTAAATATCCATACGATGGCAATACAGGCAATGCCTGCCGGCACCGGGTTATTTAAAATTGGGAAGAACGTTGATAAATAAGAGACGGCGGTAATCCCGATGGCCAGATTACCGATCCAGTTGGCGTGATAATAAAGGACACCGGTCTGGAAACCGAACGCCGGAGATAGTTCACCCGCGTAGGCAATAGGGCCACCCTGCTGCGGATTTTTGGTCGCCAGCCGGGCATAAACATAAGCCAGAGACATCGCGCCAATAATAGAAATCACCCACCCCCATATGGCAATACCACCGATACTAGCGAGGTTTGCAGGTAATAATGCAATACCGCTCCCCATCATATTACCGGCTACGACACCGGTACAGGCAAATAGCCCGATCTTCTTGGCAGAACTCATGCTTTCTTTTCTCCTGAGTTTATTTTGCGGTACAGATCATGATGATGAAACTTTTATTGACCCGACCAACTGCCAACCAGATTACGGATTAGTACGCGATAAGTCCTAAAGATAAAGTGAAATAACTACAAACATCAGACAAATGATATTTTGACCTTTTTCAATTAACATATCAGGATGACATGTTGATATCATAAAAAGATAAACACTGTTTATTTACAAGTAGTTACGTTAAAGAGCGTGTGTTGATTTTGTGTTGCACCCCGCGATTTACGCGTTAAACACATATAACAATCAGGGTGCTCATGAGAAACATAAAATTAACCTCACCACGCGCAATATCCTGAGTATGGTGAGGGTTTATTTATTCTGAAGAGAGGAAGTTATCGAGGTAAGGTACAACGCGGGTGACGGAAGTCTGGAAGACCGCATTTTCAATCCAGTAAAAGGTGTTCTCGCCCGGACGTAAATTAAATGCCGTCAGATAAGCATCGGCCGCTTCCCGGTTCTCTCCTTTCATCTCGTAGACTTTACCCAGCAGCACGTAATTCATCCACGACATCTCAAGATCGATTCCGGTATTAATCGCGTTATACGCTTCATCGACTTTGCCCTGGCCCAGCAAATCCACTGTTTTAATTTGGTAAAAGACCGCCGTATCTTTGATCCCCGGCATATCGCCGACCCGGGAGATTTCAGCGTACAGCGCGCCGAGCTGCTCTTTATTTAACGGCTGTTGCGAATGACGTAATACATCCACCAGCGTTTTTTCCGCATAGGCATAAGAAAACTCGGGCGAGTCTTTAATCACATCATCAAGCAGCGCGCTGGCCTTACCTAATGAATCGACATCGCCGTTCATTAATAACTGATGCGACTCGTAGAAATGCGTCAGCGCCGTACTGTGCGATGGTTGATACTGTTTCAGCATCGTCTGCATACGTTCCGACCACGGCTGCTTTAAGGCCTCCGATAAGCTGTTCAGCAGATCGTTTTGGATCGCCAGTTGGTTGTCGCTGGTGATGAAATAACGTTTATCCATCATGGTTGAACCGTCGGCATTATCCACCATCTGCACAGACATAAAGCACTGCTGCGCGCGATAGTGCCGCTGATTGACGAACTCAATCGTCAGCGTTTTACCTGAACTGCTCGGCTCATTAATGTTGTAGTTGGTTTTGTCGTGCACCATAAAGGTCGAGAAGCTGTTGAGCGACGTGGTCACCAGGCTGCCTAAGCCCACCGCATACGAGTGCTGCGATACCCAGTTGGTGCAGGAATTACCTTTCAGCAGGTGGATATCGATATCGCGCGGGTTCAGCAGCAAGCGCGCTTTATTCACCGGTGGCCGCGATTCGATCGTCGACAGCGCAACCAGGGCCACGCAGCTCCCCAGCGCCAGCAGGAACAGCACCCATACCCAAAAGGTCGTGATACGTCGGCGCTTCTCCGGTTTTACGACCGGCGCCTGGCCTTGCTCAACCCCGGCGACCGAGAGCGCCAGGGTCGTCAGCTCAGGCGTTGCTACGGGGAGCGCGGACGGGATCGCCATCGCCGGTTCTTCCCCCTCTTCCGTACACCAGATCACCGGCACCGTAAGCTTATAGCCGCGCTTTGGTACCGTCGCAATATATTCTGGGCTACTATCGTTGCCATCTTTCAACGATTTACGTAGCTCGGAAATACTCTGCGTGACGACATGGCTGGTCACCACGTTACGTGTCCAGACATTATCAATAAGCTCGTCCCTGCTGAGCACTTCACCAGGATGACGGGCAAAGAAGACCAACAGATCGATTAAGCGCGGTTCAAGAGTAAGCTGACGCCCCTTCCGACTGATTTGGTTAACAGAGGGTGTAACCAGCCATTCTCCCACGCGAACAACAGGTTGTTGCATAAAAAGAGCCCGAAACGAAAAGGGAAAGGCGCGATGATAGCACATTCCCCCGCCCTGTTTATGATAGGGGTCATTACCTTGATCGCGTTATATCATTCTGCACTTATTTCTAATATCCAGTTTTTACCTCTAAACAAAACCGGCAATACTTTATTAACATCTGCACTATTTTTTCCCAAAAATCGCCTGCTGCATCATTGGCCGCGGTACTCTCGCCGATTAAAAGAGGCTTTCTTCGGCGGCGGTAAAGCCGGTTATCTGGACTCCCCCGCCGTCGCCGCGCAGCAGATCCGCAAACCCCACATGGCGCGCTTGCCGCCAAGTTAACGGCGCTCCTGCCGATGCCGTGCCACCGCCTGTTCCAGCGCGCTAATATCCGGGCTCGACAGCAGCGGTTGCAGAGTCAACAGCGTCTCTTCCTCTAATTCATAGAGCTTCAGCTTCAGCAGCCGCGCAATGTCGGGCTCAGGAAAACGGTGCTTGATAAAAGTGGCCGGATTTCCGCCTACCACACTATAGGGCGGTACGTCTTTGGTGACCACCGCACCCGCCGCCACCACGGCGCCCTCGCCAATCGTGACGCCCGGCATAATCATCGCCCGCATGCCAATCCAGCAGCCATCCTGCAGCACGGTATCGCCACGATGCTGGTAGGCTTCGTTGACGCACGATACAAACGGATAGAGGCTGACCCAGTCCATCCGATGCGTACTGTTGCCGCCCATCAGGATCACCACTTCCGGCGCGATGCAGACGAAATTGCCAATAAAGAGCTTATCGACATGGCCTAAGGGCTCCCACCCTTCGCTAACGGCATCGCCGTGCAGGTAGCGCACCACGCAACGTTCAAACCCGCGATCCCAGCAGTCGCTGTAGTAGCTGTGACTGCCGCGGATGATCACATTAGGGTTGGTTACCGTCTGGTGCAGGCGTTCGGTGATTGACCAGTGTTTATTGGCCATCGAGGCATTCCTTCTTGCGTTAATATATCCACTTGCTGACCCGTCATCATAAGCCGGAAAAACCTAATACCGGAGCAAGCGCTGCCGGTATCATGATGGCTGACTCCGGAAATATTTTGTTGAGAATAAACTGACAGACATTATGTTTATTTACTCGCGCCGCCATTATCCATAATTAAACAAAATAGCTCCACCCCCGATCATATTCTTAATGATAAAAACGGGCCGTTTCTCCCACTCTGCCAGGTTTTTCTGTGTCCAGACTTGTCATTCTCCCTTTGCCGTTGACGCTGGCCTCCCGCGCGGGATATTTTTCGCCGCTGCCACAAGAGACGCAAGGTGACGATACCGCCCGCTGTGGCTGCCGGAGTCGTCACCACGTGATTATCGGCGACAGGAGGAACGCGTAATGAGTAAGCGCTCGCCACCGGACTCTTCGCCTCTCCTGCCGCCAGCGATAAAATTATGCAGGCTGTAGGTAGGGTGGTGGAGAAGGACTCGATCCCAGGCCAAAGACGATACGCCACCATCGACATCTGCCCGGCGATAAGCTCTTCTGCCGTCCGCCCTGGCGCTGCGCCATCTCATCAAACCGCTGGCGCTCTTTCATCGGTTCCGGCCTTAGCGACGGGCGGGGGTCACATCGAGAATCGCGGCGATGACCTCATCACTGTTGTTACCATTGAGACCGGGTAGACACTTCCGCCCCGGCGTCAGCAGATAAAGCGGACGGCGCGATTCACGATGCTGAGTTGCATCGATTAAACTTTTCATTATTTAAGCTGGCAGCTTAACTATTCGCAATGCGAAATATATTTTCAAGTTTGTACTGAGTGAAAAAGGTGAGAGTTAATAGAAATTAAATCTCAGCGCGAATAAGTTTTACCGGTGAGACTGATATCGGAAAATGAGGCCGCAAAAATGATAGCGGTCGCGGGCCATCGCTCAGCGCATTCGTCGGCCGCCTCCCCTTCCGGCCCGGCGTACTGTGACCGAGCCAACGTCCTGAGAAACCGCTGACGGGACAAACTGTACAAACATCAGGAAAAGTTCATACTCAACGCTATAAATGAGCCAATATTTTTGCTATTAAACTGGTAGTCGCCATGTCGGGTCTCAGAACTTATAAAAAGGAATACAGGCCAATGAAATACAAATTAGTCAAGCAGGTTGTCCATGATGATGTGTTAAGAAACAGCTTCATTAATTTGGCAATTAAGACCTTCGACCTCTCTTTTAAAGAGTGGTACAAAAAAGGCTACTGGAGCGAGTCCTATATTCCTTATGCATTTGTCGAACATAATAAAGTCATTGCCAATGCGTCGGCTAACATTATCGATCTGATGTGGCAGGGGCAGCCGCGGCGCTATATCCAGATTGGGACCGTGATGACCGCCACCGATCATCGCGAGAAGGGGCTGGCCAGCCAGCTGATTAACCATATTCTGGCTGACTGGCAGGAGCAGGCCGACGGTATTTTTCTCTTCGCGAACTCCACAACCGTTGATTTCTATCCCAAATTCGGCTTTGAACAAACCGACGAGTACCAGTACGCCCTGCCGGTTACGCCTGTCGCCGGAGATTTTCGCAAGCTGGATATGGACAAAGAGAGCGATGTGAATATCCTCAAATACTATTATCAGAAATCCAACCCATTTTCTCGCCTCTCGGCACGCAATAACTTCGGCCTGTTGATGTTCTACTGCTCGGCGTTTATGAAGCACTTCGTCTATTATTCGGAGAATAATAATGCCGTGGCGATCGCCATGCAAAACGATCATGCCCTGCTCTGTTTTGATATTTTCTGTGACAGCGAGAGTTCGCTGACGAAGATCGTGAATGAACTTGCGGCGCAGCATACCCGCCAGGTTATTTTAGGCTTTACCCCTACGGAAGATCGCGTGGGCGAATACGAAAAGATTGAAATTGATGATTTTCTTTTCATCTATACGGCAAAAGAAAATATCTTTAAGGAACGTAAGCTCATGTTCCCGACGCTCTCGCATGCCTGAATCGGCCGGGCACCTTGCGACTGGCCGAAGTCCGTTCTGACACTGAAGTCCGGGCGGCAACCACATCCGTCACGACCCCGCCAGGGGCGTGACGGGAGAGGTGAAAACATTATTTAGTGACGATAAACATCGACTTGCAGCGCGGACACAATAATGCCGCGCCATGCTTTATTTTGTTAACAGGCTGCCGTGACTTATGCCCGCATTCCGGACAGGTTACCGTGGTCTCAGAGGTGGAACTCAAGCGCTTCATTGCGTTGTCGAAGAATGACATAGATCTTACCCGCTGAATGAATGTGGTCTATCATACCACTAGCCGATTGAAAAACATACAGCACTAAACATACCGGGAAATGGCCATCGTGGGTAATTTATCGCGGTTTTAATCGCTATGTTTCAGGGGTTTTCACTAAAAACAGCCCAATCGCCCTATTAAATGCAGAAAACCCGATAAAAATAAGATAAATAGCATGAGTCTTAATTTAACTCTAATATGATGAATGAGATATGGTAATGTTCATTCATATCGAATGATTACAGACAAACAAGAGATAAGAAATGACTGGAAACTCAACAATTCACGCTCAAAATTGTCGTACCGATATCGGGATTGGAAAACAAATCACCGCCAGCGTAAAAGGTTATGTCAATGGGCATCTCTATATGATTGATATCACCGTTCATCCTGTTGAGATCACATTTGATTTTGGCGACGAAAAAATTATGCGCGGGTCTTATTTTAGCTCTAAGAATCAGGAGATGGTATGGGCGGCGGAAAGCAAAGAGCTGACCATCTCCGATGAAAAAGGATCTTTCACAATAGCCTTTTAATGCTCAGGCTCAATGTCGATAAAACGTGCCGTCGCTATGCCCTGAGCCAATACGACCCGCCTCAATTAAAATTTCATCGATAACATCTTCCAGACACGCTGAACCATGATTCTCACAAATCATATGAACCTGCTTCAATATTTCCTCCTGGGACATCTCTCCGCGTAAAGCGGAGGTCAGCATGACCGATGCCCAGCGGCGAACTTCCGGGTGCGTAATCATACAACTTTACCTCAGCTAGCAACACACGCCTTTAAATTATAGGCGCTCACAGGATCTTAACCGGTTAAATCATGCTGTCGCCCCTGTCGGCGCGGCATAAAGCCTGACTCATCTTGCCGCCGGCCACCGGTCATCGCCGCGCTATGACAACAGTTTTCCCGCCGCGTGTTGAATCTCGGCTGATGTTAAATCGCGATCGGAGGCAACGTGCACAATACGATGATCGCCCGTCAAGGAAGGAAATTCCGCAGACATGATCTGCAGCTGTTTTTGTTCGCCGTCAGGATACTCACGTAATATTGTTGTTACGCCCGGTACTATCTTTGCGACAACCGCCGGTAATGCATTGAAAAAAACGATGACTTTCTTCATGAGTCTACCACCTGGCTGCAAGCATAATGCTGGCTATGCCATGCATTACGGGATGAAAAAAGAAAAGGCCCCGTCCGGGGCCCTTGCGTTATTTCTGACACGTCATTGTCGCCGTGCCGCTGGAAATGTAAGGAGCAATATTATCAAATGTAACCATTGATGTTTTACAAAAGATACATTTTGCGCCAAAGGGATTTTTTTCCGTCACATCGTAATGCGATGTTCTGTATTGTGACCCATGACAACACGGGCATCTGAAATGAATGTATTCAGTCATGATGTTAACCTTTATGTGTGACAACATTCACTACCGCAGGGACCACAGGTGATACTCTGCTGAAAACCGATCGCTGGTTTTCAAGGTTAGTGCAGAAATCACCGTACTGAACAGCAGGCAAAGAATACGCTTTCTTTTGCGACCATTCTCTGCATGATTAACCTGAGGTTTTTCACCGGCTTAATCATGACTTATTGTAGTGATTGTCTGAGATATGTTGTTCGTTTTTTTAATTTGCCCCAAGGGCATCTCTGGCCTGCAAAAAAACTTATCGAAGAGAAAAATACCCAAAAGGAGATATCAGAAGATAAATGTGATGAGAAAATTCCAGAAACTACTGCAGATAATTTTTAAGACTCAAACCGTTGAAGTCATTAACGCATGTAGGCCAGCAATTAGCAAGCATTATTTTTTTACCGTTTTTTTACCGTATTTTTTGCCGATAAAACTATGCACATACTTACCGTTACTGACAACTTAATCAGTAACTTATTCCTGCTGCCACCCCATTGCCTACTTATTTTTTGGTCTTCGGTCTGTCCCGGGAATGTTTATGACAGCAAAATAGATTCTTGACGGGAACTTTATCCAGCGACCGCCGGTCAGAGCGATTATCAGGAACGCTGGTCCGCTCATTATCAGGGGCAGTGCACCTGCAGGACTGCGGAAAAACCCAGAGGCAGACAGCGCTGGTCCGCCGGAGACCCACTCTTACCGATGCGATTAATGCCCTGGAAGAGCGTTTTCGATTGTAAAAAAATATAACCGACACAGATTAACCACACCGAAGGTCACACTATGTTGATGACAGTATTCATTTATCTCGGAATTATCGGTTCCGTCGCCGCGCTGGCTTTATTTTCTCTGTCCCTGCTGTGGATTGCCGTTTCAAATAATCCGGATAACACAGATATATAAACTTCATCTCCATTTAATCTTCCTGTAAAGGCCAGCGCCTCTGCGCTTTCGCTTGCGCGGATATTCTGAAACGCGCCACTGGCGGTGTTTCAGGTAGCATAGCGACGCCTCTTCGGCTAACCGCACCGGGTCCTGCCTCGCCAGTGGAAAGTCCGGCAATGGCTTTCATCGCCGGACTAGGCATGTCCTTATTTTATCCCGCGACGCGAAACGTAATCCCGCGCCGCTTCTCCGGTGTAAATCTGCCGTGGGCGGTAAATCTTCAGCGGCGACTCGTGCATTTCGTTCCAGTGCGCGACCCAACCCAGCGTGCGTCCCACCGCGGTCATGACGACAAACATCGACGAAGGGAGTCCCATCGCCTTCAGGATCACGGCGGTATAGAAATCAACGCTCGGCGAAAGTCCATTCTCAACAAAGTAAGGATCGTGGAGCGCCACCTCTTCCAGAGCCATTGCCACCTGAAGCAGCCGATCCGACATGCCCAGCTCCGCCAGCACTTTATGGCAGGTTTCGCGCAGAATGGCCGCCCGGGGATCGAGATATTTGTAGCGCGAGTTGCCAAAGCCCAGCCGACGGAAAGCCAGGGGATCCCTTTTTACCTTGCTGATAAACGCCGGGACCTGTTCGACGCTCTCAATATCCCCCAGCATTTGCATACTGGCCTCGTTGGCGCCGCCGTGCATTGGCCCCCACATCGACGCCAGACCGGCCGCCACGCAGGCGAAGAGATTCGCTCCGGAGGAGCCGGCCGCTCGTACCGTGGTGGTCGACGCGCACTGCCCGTGATCGGCATGGAGCACCATAATCTGGTTCAACGCCTGTTCGATAACCGGGTTCACCTGGTACTTTTCCGCAGGAATCGCAAACAGCATATGCAGGAAATTCCCGGCGTAAGAGAGGTCATTTCTCGGGTAGACCGAGGGTTGCTCGATGGAAAACTTATAGCTCATCGCCGCAAGCGTCGGCATTTTGGAAAGCAAGCGGGTGGCGGCCAGCGCACGATGCTCGGGATTTTCGACGTCCAGCACATCGTGATAGAAAGCGGCCAGCGCGCCCACCATGGCACACATCAGCGCCATCGGATGGGAGTCGCGACGAAATCCGCTGCACATTTTCGACATCTGCTCATGCACCAGGGTGTGGCGGGTAATTTTTTCCCGGAAGGCCTGATAGCTCTCCTCATCGGGCGCCTCTCCGTGCAGCATAATGTACGCCACTTCCAGAAATTCACACTGCCTGGCAAGCTGATCCACCGGGTAGCCACGGTGCAGCAGGACGCTATTCTCAGTATCGATATAGGAAATGGCCGACTCACACCCGGCGGTATTGCTGAAGCCCGGATCAAAACTGCACATTCCTGAATTCGCGAGCGCGCGGAGATCAATACCGAGGTGACCCAGCGTCCCGGACACCGTATTCAGAGGGATGGCCTCTTGTCCATCCAAAGAAAGTATTAACGGTTTCGTTCCCATCCTGTAAATTCCCCTCAACAGCCAGCGCATGATCACCCTGGAGACATTCTCCAGGCCGAATTTCCAACATAGCCAGGGTGATGCGGCTATTCTTTGATATAAACGGTAAAACACGCGATAAAAAGCGGGTTTTACCTGGGTTCCCTGTGCTCTAACCTGAATAAGGACTACCGTGTTAGCCAATACGCTTATTTTTATCGTCGCCGCCATCCATATCTACATTCTGATCCTGGAAATGTTTTTGTGGGAGAGTAAGACCGGACGCAAAGCATTCAGCCTCAGTGCAAACTTTGCCCGCGAGACCCGGGTGATGGCAGCCAATCAGGGCCTGTATAACGGTTTTCTGGCCGCCGGTTTGCTGTGGGGACTCTGGAGTGCGCAGAGCGGGTTTGAGTTTAAAGCGTTCTTTCTGATCTGCGTGATCATTGCCGGACTGTTCGGCGCCGCAACCGCCAGTCGGAAAATACTGTATGTGCAGGCTCTCCCGGCAACGGTGGCGCTGATAGCGCTGTACGTCAGCTAGCGCTGACGCCAGCAAAGCGCGCCGACCGCCCTTGACGGCGCCGGGATGCGGGTCGCTCCCCCGGCGCGAAAGGACAGGTCAGGATTGATGCCGCCCGGAGACGGAACAGCGCCCGCACGGGCTCGCCGCTTCCGGGATCAATCGTATGACCGGGTGGGCGTGACTATCGATGTGCAGAGCGTCGGCGCATTACGCCACCAGATAATCAGCGCCGCCAGGGCGATAACGCTCAGGACGCTGAAGGCCGCGGCAAACGAGTAATGACCGGCAATCATCCCTGTCAGCGCCGGGCTCATGGCCGCGCCAGCTCCCTGCATCAGCATCACCACGCTCTGGCCGGCATTGACGTGCCCGCTTCCGCGCAGCAGCGCCACAATGAAACTCGGCACCACCACGCCCAGCACACCGGCCGCTAAGCCATCCAGTATTTGTACCGGCACCATCATCAACGGTGCCGCAGTGCTTGCCGCCAGCGCCGCGCGGACCGGCATAATCAGCAGAGCCAGCATAATCAATCGCCAGTATCCATATTTATCGATTCGTCCGGCGGTCCAGATTGCCACCGGGATCATGACCGCCTGAGAAATAATCACCGTGGCCGCAGCGTACAGCCCGGGGTTGATGGCGCCGGGAGCGGAGGCAATTCGCATGCTGAGCATCGGCAGCAGCGCCGCATTCGCCAGATGAAACAGCAGCAGCGTCAATCCGGTAATCAACAGCGCGGTGTTTTTGGTCAGTACCGAGAAGTCGGGGATCTGTGGGGTATCCGTCAACTCCAGCCCTCGCGCCGCCTGGTTATCGATATCGCCGCGGCGTATAGCCAGCAAGGCAACAAGGGTTAATAACATCGTACAGGCCATTAAGATGAAAATACCGCCAATCCCCCAGCGCCAGGCGATCCCTCCGGCAATCAATGCCGTGGCGAAATTTCCCGCGTGGTTGAAGGCCTCATTTTTGCCCATCTGTGCACTGAAGCCGTTTTGCCCCGTCAGACCCAGCGTAATGCCGGTGATAAGCGGGCCGACAAAAGCCGCGCATATGCCGCTGACGATTTGCGAGAGTGCGACAACGCCGTTTCCCTGACTGAACCAGAGCAAAAGTGTGCTCCCGGTAATGATGACGCAGAGCAGCGCCAGCATCAGACGCTTGTTCTGCGAAGCGTCGGTGATGAACCCTGCGGGCAGCGTCGCCAGCAATCCTGCCATGCCGCCGGCGGTCATCAGTAAACCGATATCATCCGGTTGCCAGTGATGCTGGGTCAGAAAAATGCCGAGAAAAGGTCCCAGTCCGTCACGAACATCGGCAATAAAAAAACTCGTCAGACACAATGCCTGTAATGAACGCAGAGTCATATTTTCTACCCTTTAGCCTGTTTGCACCGCTTCATGCACGAAAACGTTCAAACCAGCATATTCCTGAAGAATTAATATAATGAGGACTCTCATTATTGTCCTCATTAACGTCATTGTTAAACAACCCGATAAAGGGTCACCATTCATTATGGGTAGTGAAATTGAAAGTAAGATGTCGTCCGGACAATACACAATCGTAGAGTAAAACCCAAGAGCGAGATTGTTATTTCACTAGCAAATATTGCTGTCAACGAATGAACGCATTTTCACCAGAAATATTTCATCAGGAAAATCAACAGCGTTAAAAAAAACAGGTTATTCCCTTTCTGCATGACCGGGATTCTAAAATTTCATTTTCCCCCTCATTTTATTGGGCCTATAGTCTTTCTGCTTGCAGAACATAAACTTAGTTAAGACCCATAAGGAAAGAAAAATGATCGTTTCAGCACCCGCCGATTATCGTGAGGCCGCCCGTCATCGTCTTCCTCGATTTCTGTTTGATTATATTGACGGCGGCGCGGTAGCAGAAAATACCATGCACGCGAACTCAACTGAACTCGCCTCAATTGCGCTGCGTCAGCGGGTGCTTTGCGGTGTTGGCGACCCGACGCTGACGACGAATATCCTTGGAACGTCATGGGCAATGCCGGTCGCGCTGGGCCCTGTCGGAGCCACTGGCATGTACGCACGGCGCGGTGAAGTCAAAGCGGCGCGCGCCGCAACCGACGCTGGCATCCCGTATACTCTTTCCACGGTATCGGTATGCCCGATTGAAGAAGTTGCACAGCATGCCTCCGGTGAACTCTGGTCACAGCTGTACGTACTTAAAGATCGCGGTTACATGCGCAATGCCCTCGAACGCTCGTGGGCCGCAGGGATGAAAACGTTGGTTTTCACCGTCGATATGCCCATCCCCGGCTCGCGCTATCGCGATAATCGCTCGGGGATGTCCGGACCGCGCGCCACCCTGAGACAATACCTGCAGGCCTGTACCCATCCCCGCTGGGCCATAGACGTTGGGCTGGCTGGCAGACCCCTGTCGTTTGGCAACATTGAAGCCTACACCGGACACAAGATGACGATGGACGACTATATGGGGTTTATAAGCAATAACTTCGACCCCTCCATTGCATGGCACGATCTGGAGTGGATACGCGACAGCTGGAAAGGGAAGTTGATTATCAAGGGCATCCTTGACCCTGAGGATGCAAAGAATGCCGTCCGTCTGGGCGCTGATGGCATCGTGGTTTCTAACCACGGGGGCCGGCAGCTTGATGGCGCAATCCCAACGGCCAGGGCGCTGCCCCGGGTGGTGGATGCCATCGGCGATGACCTCACGGTTCTGGTCGATTCCGGGGTGCGTTCCGGGGTGGACGTTATCCGGATGCTTGCCCTTGGCGCGAAAGGGGTACTGCTGGGACGTTCATATATTTATGCGCTGGCGACGGCAGGAGAAGCTGGCGTTGCACACCTGCTGCGCCTGTATGCTGAAGATATGAAGGTGACGATGACTCTGACAGGCGCAGCATCACCGGCGGATATTCGCGCTGACTGCCTCGACCGTTTAGAGAAAGAGATGGCGCAGCTAGCCAGGACGCATTCCGGACAATAAACGGTGCATGAGAGCCACGCGACCAGACCGGCGCTAAGCTTAGCGCGGCTGGTCGCCCGCTAATTTATCATCTGGAAACGACAATAGTGGCTGATTTATGCGACTTTCATCATGGCATCGTATTGATCCAGGTCTCGTTTATGGCACATGAGGGATATCTGCGCGGATAAAGTGAGCGGTTTTACACCGTCAGGATGCCGCGCTTCTCTCCTGTCTCATGCCGCTGAAGCGGGGAAACCGTGACGCCTGGCAGACCACGCCACCAGGAGCGTAGCCAGCAACAGCACCAGCAGCGCAGGAGAGAATGCCTCTACGCCGAGACTCTCTAACAGCAAGCCGCCAACAGTCCCGCCGCAGGCAATCGCCGCATTCCAGGCGGTAACCAGCATGGACTGCGCCATATCGGCAGCCTCGCCCGCACTTCTCGCCAGCGCGGTCTGAAACAAGGTCGCCGCCCCGCCGAAAGCCACACCCCACATCACTACCGCCGCGTAGACCGCGATGGGATCGCCGCCCGCTATCCCCAGCAGCCATGCCGCCAGGCCGAATAAGACCGTGCTTGCCAGGGTCAGCGCGCGCAGGTACCGGTCGATCAGCACGCCGACAACCCAGATGCTGAATAGCGAGGTCATGCCAAAAACCAGCAGCACCACATCGGTGCGCTCCGCCATTCCCGCCCTCATCAGAAATGGCGCAATGTAGGTATAAAGGATGTTATGCGCAAGAACGAAGGCCAGCACGACGAACAACACCGGGCGAATCCCCGGCAGGCTGAACACCTGGCGCAACGAGAAACGTTTGCCCGCGGGCTGCCCCGCAAAGTCCGGCACTCTCAGTCTCACCCAGACCATCAGCATTAGCGCCATCAGGCTCATGATGGCAAAGCACATGCGCCATCCCAGCAAATTGCCGAGCAAAGTACCGGCAGGTACGCCCAGCGACAGCGCCAGCGGTGTACCCACCATCGCGATAGCGATGGCGCGGCCCTTCTGAGCGTCAGGCACCATCCGCGCCGCATAGCCCGCCAGCAGCGCCCATAGTAGCCCCGCCGACACGCCTGCCAGGAAACGTGCCACTATGGTCAGCGCATAGCTGGCGGAGAGCGTCGTCACCAGGTTGGCGATAGCGAAACCCGCGATGGCGGCCAGCAGCAACGGCCGGCGACGGACGCCTTGAGTGGCGGCGGTCAGCGGAATGGCGGCCACCAGAGAGCCGATGGCATAGACAGTGACCGTCTGGCCGACCCATGCTTCACTGACGGCCAGGCCTTGCGCCATTTGGGGCAACAGGCCAGCCGGCAGCGCTTCGGTCAGAATGGTAATGAAAGCCGCCATCGCAAGCGCCAGCAGCGATGCGACGGGCATAGGTTCCTGCATCGTCGAATTCATCGCTCAGCCCCCGGAGCGCCGTAGACCGCATCGCGCAGATCGGTGACGAAGCGCCCCGACATGCCTTCATACAGGGTGTTGGTGAAAGCGACGACGCTAAGCCCCTGCGCGCGATCCACGAACCATGAGTGGCCATAGGCGCCTCCCCAACGCCAGGTGCCTTCTGATTCAGGTGAGGCGGCCAGAGTCGGATCGCGCAGAACCGAAAATCCCAGCCCAAAGCCGAAGCCCGGTACATTGGGCAGCGCCATATTCGTTGTCCGCTCGCGCGCCATTTCCGCAATCAGTTCGTTGGGCAAAATCGCCCCCTGCCCCTGACGCAGGGCTTCCAGCAGGCGCATAAAGTCTTCGGCCGTTCCCGCCATGCCCGCGCCGCCCGAAGGAAATGCCTGCGGATTGAAGATGCGCTGAGGACTGTAGCGAATACCGACCACCCCGTCGAAGGGCGAAACGATTTCCCCTTCCGCCAGCGGGTGCGGCTGAGGTTCATCGTTCACGTAAGCGGTCGCTACGCGCTGCGCATCCCGCGCGATAAAGCCGGTATCCGCCATGGCCAACGGGCCGGTCACGAGCTGATGTACGGCGATATCAAGCGGTTCGCCATACACCCGTTCGATCAAGGCCCCCAGCACATCGGTTGCCAGTGAATAGCCCCAGCTCGTACCTGGCTCGTACAGCAACGGCACGCTGGCGATACGGCGCAGGTTCTCCGCAAGGCTAATACCGGACATATCCATACCGTCCGACACGCCGGCCCGCGCATAGGGCCCCCGGGTATCCGTCTCGAAGAAGCGATAGCCCAGCCCTGCGGTGTGGCTCAGCAATTGCCATACGGCGATCCGCGCAGGCTGGCCGTCGGCTAACCGTGGTCTGAACTCGGGCAACCAGCGTTCGAGAGCGTCATCCAGATTGAGCCGACCTTGAGCCACCAGCACCAGCGCCGCCGTTGAGACGATGGTCTTGCTCACCGATGCCAGACGGAAGATAGCATCCGTGGTCATTGCCCGACGGCTTTCGCTGTCGGCCCAGCCAGCGGCCTGGCGGTGAAGAAGCACGCCGTCGCGGGCGACCAGGACCACGGCGCCGACCAGACGGCGTTCATCCAGCGCCTTCTGAACAGCGGCCTGAATGCGGGCGGACAGATGTGCAAGCGGGACGCCTGCGTGCAGAGACAAGGCGGGAACAGACATGGGCAACTCCTTTCATCAGTGAACATTCCCGCATGATAGAAACGCAGCTATTAAAGAAAAAGTAGGGTACAGTTCCGTTCTTAGCGGAACTATTTGTCCGCAATGGAGGTATGAAGTGGACAACCTGAATGGCTTCGTCGTGTTCGTCCGGGTCGCCGAGACACGCAGCTTCGTCGCGGCCAGTCGGCTGCTGGGCGTGTCGGCATCCGCCATCGGCAAAAGCGTGGCGAGGCTGGAAGAGAAGCTTGGCGTGCGCCTGTTTCACCGCAGCACGCGCAGCATCACCCTGACGGCCGAGGGAACGCTGTTCCTGGAGCGCAGCCGACGTATCCTTGCCGAGATCGAAGCCGCGGAAATGGAGTTGTCGCAGGCGACGGCCGCGCCGCGGGGCCGGTTACGGATCAGCCTGCCCCTGGTCAGCTCGCTGGTGTTACCGGTGCTTGGCGAGTTCATGCGCGAATACCCGGCCATTGAGCTGGATCTGGACTTCACCGATCGGCTGGTCGAGGTGATCGAAGAGGGGTTCGACGTGGTGGTCAGAACGGGAGATCCGACGGACTCGCGCCTGTCCGCGCGGAAGCTGGGCACCTTCCGCTCGATGCTGGTCGCCTCGCCCGATTATCTGGCGCGACGAGGTATACCCGAAGTGCCCGCCGATCTGCTAGAGCACACCTGCCTGCACTACCGCTTTCCCAACAGCGGCAAGCTGGAGCCGTGGGCGCTGCGGCAAGCGCCGGGAGAAGCCGATCTGCAGCTCCCCACCTCAATGATCTGCAACAATATTGAGACGCGGGTGTGCTTTGCGCTTCAGGGCCTGGGAATCGCCTGTCTGCCGGAATTCTCGATCAGAGAACCGCTGGCAGATGGACGGTTGCGCACCATTCTGGCCGATCGCGTGGAGCGTACTGGCGTCTTCTACGTGCTCTGGCCCGCCAGCAGGCATCCCTCGCCTAAAATTCGGGCGATGGTCGATTTCCTCTGTGCGCGGGTATTTCCGTCATCTGAAAGCAGATAATCCGCTCACTGAGCTTTCGGCGGCTGATGACGCGGTGAGACGAGCCACAATGCAAATCTCACCATCGGCGACAAAATCCAGGTTCCCTTAAATTTTTCATGGTCGATACCAGAAAGGATAATCAGTATTATGTAAGCAAATATGTCAAAAAACACGAGCTTACCCATGCAAGAATTCGGCATACTCTTTATCAGCGCGGTACTGGTTAACAATTTTGTCCTGTCCCGCTTCCTTGGGCTATGCCCGTTTATGGGGGCCTCAGGGAAACCGGAGATGGCAACAGGAATGTCGTTTGCGACAACCTTCGTCCTGACGCTGGTCAGCGCACTGGCATGGTTTTTTGATAACTATCTGCTGGTGCCCTACGAACTGACCTATCTCCGCGTGATGGTCTATATTTTTGCCAGCGCGGTTGTGGTTCAGCTCACAGAGACTATTATCCGAAAAACCAGCCCAGCCCTGTATCGTCTGTTAGGTATCTTCCTGCCACTGATCACCACCAACTGCGCAGTTCTGGCAGTGCCGCTCATCAACATTACTCAGAACAACGGATTCCTTCTTTCTACGTTCTATGGCTTCAGCGCCGCCTTTGGTTTCTCACTCGTACTGGTGCTCTTCTCGTCGCTTCGCGATCGTCTGAAAGCCGCGAATGTGCCGGCCCCTGTAAGCGCCTCGTGAAGGACGTGGGGTAAAAATTAGTTTACAGAGAGGGTGACGTTCCAGGGCAACAGATCTTTCACGCGGTTGGCAGGCCAGGTATTGATGACACTGATCACGTGGTGCAGCCAGGCCTCCGGCTCGATGCCGTTGAGTTTGCAGCTTCCGAGCAGGCTGTACATCACTGCCGCACTGTCATCACCACTATCAGAGCCGAAGAACATGTAGTTACGCCGTCCCAGCGCCACCACTCGAAGTGCGTTTTCGCACAGATTATTGTCGATCTCCACCCAGCCATTGCGGCAGTATTCGTTCAGTGCATCCCATTGTTTCAGCAGGTATGCGAACGCTTTCGCCGTATCTGAGTAACGCGACAGCGTGCCCATCTGCTGTTGTATCCAGTCGTACAGCGACTGCATCAGCGGAACACTTCTGGCTTTCCTGGCTGTCAGTCGCTCTTCTGCCGGACTACCGCGGATCTCCGATTCGATGGCGTACAGCGCCCCGATACGGTTCAGCGCCTCTGCTGTTACCGCCGTTGGATGGCGAACGTGAACATCGTGGAGCTTGCGTCGGGCATGTGCCATACAGGCCGCTTCGGTTACCCGCCCGCTTTCATAAAGAGCGTTGTAACCCGCGTAGGCATCGGCCTGCAGGATACCACTGTAGTCCGCCAGATGTTGCTGTGGATGGATACCTTTGCGGTCGGGAGAGTAGGAGAACCACACGGCAGCCGGCATGGTTGAGCCGGCGTTACGATCGTCACGAACATAGACCCACAGCCGCCCGGTACGGGTTTTACCCTGACCAGGCTCCAGTACACTCACCGGCGTGTCGTCTGCATGCACTTTACCCGGCATCAGCACATAGTGGTTCAGTTCATCATACAGCGGACGAAGTTGTTCTCCCATAATGTCAACCCAGCGCCCCATCGTATTGCGGCTCAGCTCCACGCCCTGCCGGGCGTAGATTTCCGACTGACGATACAGCGGCAGGTGTTCAGCGAACTTCGCCATGATAATGCGTGCCAGCAGAGCCGGACTGGCGTAACTGCGCTCGATGGGTTTTGGTGGCAGTGGTGCCTGCACGATGCAGTCGCACCGACTGCAGGCCAGTTTTGGGCGGACCGTTTCGATTACCCTGAACGCAGTGTTGATGATATCCAGCTGTTCAGAGATGCTTTCCCCCAGCGGTTTTAGTTTGCCGCTGCAGACCGGGCATTCGGTTTCTGCCGGGGAGATAACCCGCCTGTCACGGGGGAGTGTTACCGGAAGCGCTTTGCGGGCGGGAGTGTCTGATGTTTTTGATCCCGTATCTCCGGCCATTGAGGTGAGTTGCGACTGCGCCTCGCCAAGCCTGTTCTGGAGCTCGGTTATGCGCTTTTCTGCCTGCGCGATCTTCTTTTCTATCTTCTCGCGGTTTTTCTCGCTGCTGCGGCCGAACAACATTCTCTGCAGTTTAGCGACCAGCGCCCTGAGTGAGTCGATCTCGCGGGCATAGCCGGTTATTTCACCGGACAGACGGACGATAACCGCCTGCTGTGCGATCAGCAGGGCCTTCAGTTGCTCGATGTCGTCGGGGAGTGTGTTGTTCATTCCCCTGTTTTATCACGGGTTATATCCGTATACCAGGCCGTTCCGTCCGTTTTGGATGTTGCCACGCGATCCCCTCCAGAAGCATGGACAACTGGGCGGGTGTCAGATGCACTTTCCCGTCGCGGGTCACCGGCCACACGAAGCGGCCCTGCTCGAGGCGTTTGGCGAACAGGCACAACCCGTCACGATCGGCCCACAGTATTTTCACCATTTTGCCACTGCGGCCCCGGAAGACGAAGATATGCCCGGAGAACGGGTCATCTTTCAGCGTATTCTGCACCTTCGAAGCCAGCCCGTTGAAGCCACAACGCATATCTGTGACGCCAGCGATGATCCAGATTCTGGTACCGGTTGGCAGAGTTATCATCGGGCACCGCCTTTCATTTCGCGGATTAGCGCCCGTAACAGTTCCGGAGTGAGAGGGTCAAACAGTTTTACCACACCTGATTTAAGATGCAGCTCGCACCGTGGGACGTTTTCGGGATCGCACTCAGGGCACTCATCAGGCTTGTTACGCCAGAAGGGATTTGTAACTGGTCTGATCGGCTCTGGCGTATCAGTCAGTGCCACCGGGACAGGCATGCATTCCTGTATATCATCATCGCTCAGTAAGCCGTCCTCGTACTGGCTTTTCCATTTAAACAGCAGGTTATCATTGATATCGTGCTCTCTGGCGATCCGGGCAACAACAGCACCGGGTTGTAATGCCTGCTTAGCCAGACTGACCTTAAATTCACGGCTGTAGCTGGCTCGCCGTTCTTTTCGCCATTTTTCCTCGCTGATTTCAGGGCGAGTGGATTCATTTTTTCTGTTGGCATAAAGGATGGCGTCAAGCTGAGCGAATGAGACTGAATCGGGCAATGGCCATGCGATACCGGATGCAATAAAGCGCTGAAAAAGCGTATGTATTGTGGAATGACTGAGACCGAGGCGCTGAGCGATGGCCCGGATGGTCAGTTTATCTTCAAATCTTAAACGCAGGGCATCAGGCAAATAAGAACGGAAGCAGGGAATATCTTTTGTTGTCTGGGAATTCATCGTTCGTGTCCATCAAAATAGATGGGCGCGATTGTTGCCAGACAGGACAATTTTCACAAGACGTCGCAGATGGGGCGCTTACCGGCCCCTTTCAAAGGTTCTCCGATATCGCTTATTACCGCGGGTCTGATGTCGCTGGCTTTTATGGGATTCACTGGGTTAACGGAGGCGTAGTATCCGCCGTATTTATCGCGAAACGGCTTAATAAGGCGGGTAAGGCATGGGAGGAGGACATTAACAGCACCTGGCAGCTCAGAATCAGCCACAACTCATTGTTAGCATAAACGTTATCATTTTAACTGGCACTCTTTGCTTATTTCATTCTCAATGTCTCTGTCTTCCGCGTGCTCCACAAGTCGCTTAAATTGACGCTTGAGCTTAATCCCAGAGGGAGTACAACTTTTCGAGTCCGCAATCTGTACCGCAGCACTGTATGCGTTGTAGCAACGCTCAACATCTGACACGTCCTTTTTGCAGTTGCTGAAAACAATAAAAGTACTGTCGGGATGTTGTAACATTTTTTCTATTTCAGTATTGGTCTGTGATTCACGGAGTATTTTGGGGAAAAACAGGACTATTGCTAACGCGACCAGTACTGCGCCAATAATCGTCATTAATTTGAATGTCATACTCATTATCTCACTGACGCAATGCTTGTGCCCGGTTAACCACTACATGACCTGACGGGTCATTAAAAAGGATTCTGACACTTTGCTATCATAGACAAAATGGACTTGTGCACATCGGGATCATGGGGTGCGTAAAAAAAGTACGCACTGGTTTGTTTTTCACCAGAAGGGGAGATATCGACCCACGCTACATTTTCATAATTAGCGTCCTGTAAATAGTAACGCTCCGTCTCTCCGGGCAACGAGTCATCCTTCATTAATGACAGCTTTTGCGAGAGCGCAGCGGAGTACAGACAACTTTCTACGATATGCTTTTGTCCGTCGAAATACGCCGTTTTTAATTCCGGGTGAAGACCAACGCGACCAAGGTCCACGCAACCGCACAACATCACGGCCATAATGCTTATAATGATTTTATTCATCAACATAACCCTCCTTTGTATAAATGCCGCTCATATTAACCAATTTTTCTTATACGTGGCATCAATAGAATCTTAATGCTGATTATTTCCTTTGTCCGGAAATACATCAAACTGACAGCCAACCCTTTGATATAAATTACCCGAGCGCATGAAACCAGACCAAATAAACCACCAGACACTTAAAAAATTAGCGGACAGGCGAAGAGATACTGTCGCAAATTGATAACGGCGCTGAAGAAGGCAATGAAGGCTGGCGAGGGATGACAGAAACCATGGATAAGATTACTGCCTCTGATCCCATATTGCTATCTGCTCAGAGAGCCATGCGGTCCCACCGGCCAGCATTAAAGGAGGTTTATGCATTGCAGTCCCAAACTGCCAGGCGGCAAAAGCCAGAAAACCCACCAGGGCAACGATAGTCACTCTCAACACCTTACGCTCAGCATGCAATAACAAAATTATGGCAACCGACAGCAGGATCAGCGTGACAGGCCAGCAGGAAGCGACCGCAACATAAGACATAAACAGGTAATCCGTAATCATCGTCTCACCTCTTCTTTTTAAAGGTTGCCATCGTTGACACAACGCGGAATCATTATTAACGCCAGCTGGCGTGGACGTTTCAGGGTTGCTCAAGCCACCATGAACATGAACGGTACGAACAGCCCCCTGTCAATTCTCAGCCGGAAGCGGTAGTTCAGAGAGGTTCGAATATTGCCCGCAAAAACGTGAGAAGCCCTATCCAGCACGCATGTCAGGCGTTACGGCGATGCCAGAGTCGGCCCGCAACCTCTCAAGTCGCTTAACCATTCAATTAAACGCCTTTTTCGTCATCTGGAGAACACACTCGATTCTGATTTATACCGCCTTCATCATTACCCCCTGACACCGGAAGGGTACTGGCTGATGGCTGAAAAACCGCAAAAAGTGGGTAGAACAAAAACGGGTGTGCTTACACAACGCTCTGGCGCTGGGTACACTACCCACAATGCTCCTGCTGCGTAAATACCCGCTAACTGGGGAGACACCATTACGTGCCAGCATCACTGGTTCCCGCACGCCCGGCCCCACTTAAATCCGTGTTTGCTGGCAACAGACTGGCAGGTACATGCTTTACATTCTGAGATGAATTTGGTCACTTATCCCGGTTGAGCGTATGGGTTCTGATAACCTCAGAGAGAATGATAATCACGGCCACCACAATAAACATCACACCAAAGATAGTTCCTTCCACCTCACCGGTTTGCAGGTTATCAGTCCCTATCAGGGCACCTCCAAGAAAACTTAAAGGTAAATATATTTTGAACATTACCGCCTCCCTTGTGCGAAGTTCCTGAACCCACTGTCCGCAGCGAACGCAGATGCATTCTGGCATTCTTCGCCTGGCGCCCCAGATTTGCAATAACCTGGCGAAGTTCAATACCGCTGATTACAGACTTTCGTTTTCATGGCCTGAGACACACCGGACCAGTTGATTAATTCAGTCCGGCGTTCCGCCGTCTGTGCTACGGGAAATGGGTAGCCGGGAGAGTATTGGGATGGTACGTCGATATGCCCACCATGCAACTGACCATTAACGGAGCCTGCGCGGCAAATTGACTCAGTTTTTTAGGAAAATCTCCCAAATATGTCCCACACGGAAAAATCAGCGGCTGGAGGAAGTTGATAAGTAGTTGATTCTTAATGGTACGCCCTACAGGGTTCGAACCTGTGACCTACGGCTTAGAAGGCCGTTGCTCTATCCAGCTGAGCTAAGGGCGCACTGAAATGCGGATGTTTCATGGAGTGAAACCGCCTGGAATTATACGGTCAACGCTCAGTGAGTCAATGCATTTTGCCATGAAACTGCTGCGGCATAACTAACTTGCCTACATATACGACAAAGGTTGCGCAAAGTTCATCCAGCACCGGTTTTCAGCACTTATCGCGCTCGACGACAATAAATAGCTCCAGCTCCCCTTAAATGTGCCAAATATCCCTTTAAACAGCGGTGTCTTTAGCCCTTAATTTTGTCAAAGAGGGATAAAAATTCAAACGAGGACTGACAGCGAGGCTGGCTTCTGACAAAATATCCACATCCCCCTTTCGTTAAGATACAGATGGAATCCTCTCTCTGATGGCAGCAAAAATTATTGACGGTAAAACGATTGCGCAGCAGGTACGCTCTGAGGTTGCGGAAAAAGTGAAGGCCCGTACTGCGGCCGGAAAACGCGCCCCAGGGTTAGCCGTCGTACTGGTCGGCAGCAACCCGGCGTCGCAGATTTATGTCGGCAGCAAGCGCAAAGCGTGTGAAGAGGTGGGATTTGTCTCCCGCTCATACGATCTCCCGGAAACCACCAGCGAGGCGGAATTACTGGAGCTGATTGATACGCTGAATGCCGATACCACTATCGACGGTATTCTGGTACAGCTGCCGCTGCCTGCCGGAATTGATAACGTGAAAGTGCTGGAGCGTATCGCCCCGGACAAAGATGTTGACGGTTTCCACCCCTATAACGTCGGCCGTCTGTGCCAGCGCGCCCCGCGCCTGCGCCCGTGTACGCCGCGCGGAATCGTCACCCTGCTTGAGCGTTACAATATCGACACCTACGGCCTGAATGCCGTGGTTATCGGTGCATCGAACATCGTGGGCCGTCCGATGAGCATGGAGCTGCTGCTGGCGGGCTGCACCACCACCGTCACCCACCGCTTTACCAAAAACCTGCGTCATCACGTCGAAAACGCCGACCTGCTGATCGTCGCGGTGGGTAAACCGGGCTTTATTCCGGGCGAATGGATTAAAGAAGGCGCTATCGTGGTGGATGTCGGTATTAACCGTCTGGAAAACGGCAAAGTGGTTGGCGATGTCGTCTATGAAGATGCCGCCGCACGCGCGTCATACATCACACCGGTGCCCGGCGGCGTCGGCCCGATGACCGTTGCTACGCTCATTCAAAACACGCTGCAGGCGTGCGAAGAATATCACGATATTCAGGAGGCCTGAGATGGCGAATTTTTCTCTGGGCAAACACCCACACGTTGAACTGTGCGATCTGCTGAAGCTCGAAGGCTGGAGTGAGAGCGGCGCGCAGGCCAAAATAGCGATTGCCGAGGGTCTGGTGAAGGTTGACGGCGCGGTAGAAACCCGCAAACGCTGCAAAATCGTCGCCGGTCAGACGGTGAGTTTTGAAGGCCAGAGCGTGACCGTTACTGACTGATTCTACTCAATAAAACGCCCGGCAAGCCGGGCTTTTTATTCTCGCTTACTTACGGCGCCAGGTGGTTCCCTGCGGGCCGTCCTCCAGCACGATCCCCATCTCATTGAGACGGTCACGCGCGGCATCCGCAGCGGCCCAGTCTTTCGCTTTACGCGCATCCAGACGCTGCTGAATCAGCTGCTCGATTTCCGCAACTTCGCCATCGTCAGCCTGCGCGCCGCTTTGCAGGAAGACATCCGGCTCCTGCTCCAGCAGCCCCAGCACGCCGGAGAGCTTACGCATATGTGCGGCCATGGCGTTAGCAGCAGCGACATCTTCCGTCTTCAGACGGTTCACTTCACGCGCCATATCGAACAGCACCGAATAGGCTTCCGGCGTGTTGAAATCGTCATCCATCGCTTCAATAAAGCGCGCTTCGAAGGCGTCGCCGCCGGCCGGCTCTGCCGATTTTTCGGTTCCGCGCAGCGCGGTATACAGACGCTCCAGCGCAGAACGCGCCTGCTTGAGATTTTCTTCGCTGTAGTTCAGCTGGCTACGATAGTGGCCGGACATCAGGAAGTAGCGAATGGTCTCCGCATCGTAGTACTTCAGTACGTCGCGCACGGTGAAAAAATTGCCCAGCGATTTTGACATTTTCTCACGGTCAACCATCACCATCCCGGAGTGCATCCAGTAGTTCACATACTCGCCATCGTGGGCGCAGGTAGACTGGGCGATTTCGTTTTCATGATGCGGGAACATCAGATCCGATCCGCCGCCGTGGATATCAAAATGGTTGCCCAGCTGTTTGCAGTTCATCGCCGAACATTCAATGTGCCAGCCAGGACGACCGTTACCCCACGGGGACGGCCAGCTCGGCTCGCCCGCTTTCGACATTTTCCACAGCACGAAATCCATCGGGTTGCGCTTGACGTCAACCACATCAACGCGCGCGCCGGCCTGCAACTGGTCGAGATCCTGGCGCGACAGCTGCCCGTAATTCGGATCGGTCGGTACCGAGAACATCACATCCCCGTTGTCCGCCACGTACGCATGACCGCGCGCGATCAGTTGTTCGGTGATTTCAATAATCTCGGGAATATGGTGGGTAGCGCGAGGCTCCATATCCGGACGCAGAATATTCAGCGCATCGAAATCATTGTGCATTTCGGCAATCATGCGATCGACCAGCGCGACAAAGCTTTCGCCGTTCTCATTCGCACGCTTAATGATTTTATCGTCGATATCGGTAATGTTGCGGACGTATTTCAGCTTATAGCCGAGAAAACGCAGGTAGCGGGCGACCACGTCAAAAGAGACGAAAGTACGGCCATGGCCGATATGACAGAGATCGTAAACGGTAATTCCACACACGTACATGCCTACTTCCCCGGCATGGATAGGTTTAAACTCTTCTTTTTGGCGCGTCAGGGTATTAAAAATTTTTAACATCGAAGATTCCGTGTAGACGTGTGTGAATATTAAGTCGCGTATTCTAACCTTAATTCAACCCCGAAGCAGCACACAATGCAAGGTGATCGAACCCGGCGGTTATGCTATAACAGCCCCCTATGTCACGCCCAACGTTGGGTTTAAGCACCACAATCATCGGAACAGGATGCAAAAATGGTTACTTTCCACACTAATCATGGCGATATCGTCATCAAAACCTTTGACGACAAAGCGCCGGAAACAGTTAAAAACTTCCTGGATTACTGCCGCGAAGGTTTCTACAACAACACCATTTTCCACCGTGTTATCAACGGTTTTATGATCCAGGGCGGCGGCTTTGAGTCGGGCATGGCGCAGAAAGCCACCAAATCCCCGATCCAGAACGAAGCTAACAACGGTCTGAAAAACACCCGCGGTACTCTGGCCATGGCCCGTACTCAGGCGCCTCACTCCGCCACCGCGCAGTTCTTTATTAACGTTGTCGATAACGACTTCCTGAACTTCTCTGGTGAAAACCTGCAGGGCTGGGGCTACTGCGTATTTGCCGAAGTGGTTGAAGGTTTAGACGTGGTCGACAAAATCAAAGCGGTGGCTACCGGCCGCAGCGGCATGCATCAGGATGTGCCGAAAGAAGATGTTGTGATCACAAGCGTCACCGTCAGCGAGTAATTCGTGGCGACACTGTTTATTGCGGATTTACATCTGCAAACAGAAGAACCGGCGATCACCGCCGGTTTTCTGCGCTTTTTAGCCGGCGAAGCCCGCGAGGCGGATGCGCTGTATATCCTTGGCGACCTGTTTGAAGCCTGGATTGGCGATGACGATCCGAACCCGCTGCATCAGCAAATCGCCTCGGCAATCAACGCATTAACGCAATCAGGCGTGCCCTGCTATTTTGTTCACGGCAACCGCGACTTTCTCGTTGGCCAGCGCTTCGCACGCGTCTGCGGGATGACGCTGCTGGCGGAAGAAAAAGTGCTCGACCTGTACGGTCGTCGGGTCCTGATTATGCACGGCGATACGCTCTGCACCGACGATCCGGGCTATCTGGCTTTTCGCGCCAAAGTCCATACTCCGTGGATTCAGCGTCTGTTCCTTGCCCTGCCGCTGTTTATTCGCCGCCGCATCGCCGCCAGAATGCGCGCCGACAGCAAAGCGGCCAACAGCAGCAAGTCGCTGGAAATTATGGATGTCAATCCGCAGGCCGTGGTCGAGGCGCTGGAAAGGCATCAGGTACAGTGGTTGATTCACGGCCACACGCATCGCCCTGACGTCCACCCGTTAGAGGCCAACGGCAAGCCGGCGTTTCGCGTGGTCCTCGGCGCCTGGCACAGCGAAGGGTCGATGGTCAAAGTCAGCAAAGACGACGTTGAACTGATCTCCTTCCCGTTTTAATTTCCCGCGCATTTCCCCCCATCACCGGTGACGCAACCGTTTTCCTTGCCGAAAGATCATGTTATTCTCTGTGGCCTCTAAAGCAGTGTGAAGCACACCCACAGGAGTTTTAAGACGCATGTCTTCCCGCAATAATTCGGCGCGTATCGCCATCGTGATGGGGTCCAAAAGCGACTGGGCTACCATGCAATTTACCGCAGAAATCCTTGATGCCCTGAACGTTCCGTACCATGTTGAAGTGGTCTCCGCACACCGGACGCCCGATAAGCTGTTTAGCTTTGCCGAAGGCGCGGAAAGCAACGGTTACCAGGTGATTATTGCCGGTGCGGGCGGCGCGGCGCATCTGCCGGGCATGATTGCGGCGAAAACCCTGGTGCCGGTGTTAGGTGTGCCGGTCCAAAGCGCGGCGTTAAGCGGCGTAGACAGTCTCTACTCTATTGTTCAGATGCCGCGCGGAATTCCCGTCGGTACGCTGGCCATCGGCAAAGCCGGCGCCGCCAACGCGGCCCTGCTGGCGGCGCAGATTCTGGCGGTGCACGACGCTGAACTGCATCAGCGCCTGAGCGCCTGGCGTCAGGCCCAGACCGATGAGGTGCTGGAGAATCCGGACCCACGGGGTGCGGCATGAAACAGGTTTGCATCCTTGGCAACGGCCAGCTAGGCCGGATGCTACGTCAGGCCGGGGAACCGCTGGGCATCGCCGTCTGGCCAGTCGGGCTGGAAGCCGATCCTGAAGCGGTGCCGTTTCAGCAAAGCGTGATCACTGCCGAAATCGAACGCTGGCCGGAAACGGCGCTCACGCGTGAACTGGCGCGCCACCCGGCGTTTGTTAACCGCGATGTGTTCCCGATCATTGCCGACCGTCTGACGCAAAAACAGCTGTTTGATAAGCTCGGGCTCGCCACCGCGCCGTGGCAGTTGCTGGCAGATAAAAACGAGTGGCCGGCGGTATTCGCACGTCTGGGCGAGCTGGCTATCGTTAAGCGTCGCGTGGGTGGTTACGACGGTCGCGGCCAGTGGCGACTGCGCGAAAACGACATTGCGCAGTTGCCGGAAGAGAACTATGGCGAATGCATCGTTGAGCAAGGCATCAACTTTTCCGCCGAAGTGTCGCTGGTTGGCGCCCGCGCGCAGGATGGCAGCACGGTGTTCTATCCGCTCACCCGCAACCTGCACCAGGAGGGCATTCTGCGTACCAGCGTCGCCTTCCCGCAGGCCAATGCCCGCCAGCAGGACCAGGCGGAAAGCATGCTTTCCGCCATTATGCACGAGCTGAACTACGTGGGCGTGATGGCGATGGAGTGTTTTGTCACCGCTGATGGCCTGCTGATTAACGAGCTGGCGCCGCGCGTGCACAACAGCGGTCACTGGACCCAGAACGGGGCCTCGATCAGCCAGTTCGAACTGCATCTGCGGGCGATTACCGGCCTGCCGCTGCCGCCGCCGGTCGTGAACAGCCCTTCGGTGATGATCAACCTGATCGGTACCGATCTGAACTACGACTGGCTGAAGCTGCCGCTGGTGCATCTGCACTGGTACGACAAAGAGGTGCGTCCGGGACGCAAAGTGGGTCACCTTAACCTGACCGACAGCGATACCGACCGCCTGAGCGCCACGCTGGAAGCCTTAAAACCTATCCTGCCGCCAGAGTACGCCAGCGGTATCTTCTGGGCGCAATCCCAGCTGGCGTAATCCTCTGACCCATTCGGGCGGCCAGCGCATCCGCCGCCCGTTCGCCCGCATGAAAACGGCTATTTGCCGGGGAATTGATCTTCGCCCTTCCCCGGCAGAGATTATGGCGCGTAGAATCCCCTCCTTGCTTTAACGATTTTCTTATTTAAAAGACGCTGTCAGTTTGACTTCAGAAGGATGAGCCATGAAAAATGGGACGGATTACCGCACCATTCTCACGGCGGACACGCCAATCATTGACGTCCGCGCCCCGATCGAATTCCGCCAAAGCGCACTTCCCGCGGCACTGAATCTGCCGCTGATGAACGACGCCGAACGTGCCGCCGTCGGCACCTGCTATAAACGCCATGGCGCGGACGCGGCCCTAGCGCTGGGCCATCGGTTAGTCAACGGCGAGGTGCGGGAAAAGCGTATCGCCGCATGGCGCGACGCCTGCTTACGTTATCCGCAGGGCTATCTGTGCTGCGCCCGCGGCGGCCAGCGCTCGCACATCGTACAGCAGTGGCTACATGAAGCTGGCATTGAGTACCCGCTGATCGTCGGCGGCTACAAGGCGCTGCGCCAGGTCGCCATCCAAATCATCGAAGAGCTGGTCCAACGGCCGATCGTGCTGATCGGCGGCTGTACCGGCAACGGCAAGACCCAGCTGGTCTGCTCCCGCCCCGACGGTATCGATCTTGAGGGGCTCGCCCACCATCGCGGCTCGTCGTTCGGCCGCACCTTGCGTGAACAGCATGCCCAGGCAACGTTTGAAAACCACCTGGCGGTGGCAATGTTGAAAAAAGCCGGGCAGCATCGTCGCTGGGTGCTGGAAGATGAAGGACATATGATAGGCGCCAACCACCTGCCGGAATGCCTGCGTGAGCGTATGGCGCAATCGCCGCTGGCGGTAGTCGAAGACCCATTTGAGATTCGCCTTGAGCGCCTGCGGGAAGAGTATTTTGACCGTATGCACCATGATTTTATTAATGCTTACGGTGAAGAGGAAGGCTGGCAGGCGTACAGTGAATATCTGCATCACGGCCTGTTCGCCATTCGCCGTCGCCTGGGGTTACAGCGTTTTGCCCGGCTTACCGCCCTGCTTGACGGGGCGCTGGCTGCGCAGCGGCGAGGTGCCGCTACCGATGCCCATTTTGCCTGGCTGGTCCCGCTGTTGCAAGAGTACTACGACCCGATGTATCGCTATCAGCTGAACAAAAAAGCGGAAAAAATTATCTTCCGCGGCAGCTGGAATGACGTCGCCTCATGGCTGGAGAAGTCATTCAACACCCTACCGCCCCGGCTTGCGGCGTCAACGCCTTAGCCGGGCTACGCGACTACACAACGGCACGGACCTGTCGCCCCGGTAAGCGCAGCGCCACCGGGGAGCCGTTCCCGCTTAGAAGTCGTAGCGCAGACGCACCAGGTTCATATCTCCCAGGTTGTCGGTGCTGGACGTAAAGACGTGCTCATAATCAACGCGGAAGCCGTAATCCAGCTGGAAGCTGATCCCCAGGCCGTTATCAATTCGCTGATAATTGCGGCCATTGACGTACTCCAGGCGGTCCCCCATAAAGTACGGCTGAATCGTTTTCACCGCGTACTGACCAATCGGGAAGGTATAGCCGGCAAAGTACTCAATCCCCCAGGCATCGCCGGCGAAATAGTCATGAACATCGGTTTTTTTGGTGGTCAAAAAGTTCTGATACCAACCGCCGCCGAAGGAGAAGGTCCAGTTATCCGGCTTCCAGCTCAGCGCCGTACCGAGGATATTCTGATCATAGGTTTTATTGTCTGATGATGACGGGTTACGCATCTCAGCACGGGTGTAGTTCCACGCGGTCCCCCAGGTCAGATCTTTGGTGATGTGATAATCCGCGCCCACGGAGCCACCGCCTTTACGCTTATAGCGCAGGCCATTGCCCGGCAGATATTCATTATCTTCAAACAAATAAGAGGCATAGAGGTCAACATCACCCGCCGTTTTCTTATATTTCAACATATTACGGGAACGGTACGAACCATCGTAGTCGCCGTTGATACCGTTACCCGGCGCCTGGGCTATCATGTCGTAATCCCAGATATCGGTTTTCACCCCGACCACGTCGTAGTAAATACTGTTTTGCTGGCCGTAAGTTAATGTTCCCCAGGTGTCGCTCTTCAGCCCGGTGTATAACATACGACGGGTGGTATTATTAGCGCCTTCCGCATAGTGGTTGTCCCAGTCAAACAGCGCCGGAATATTGACCCCCAGCTCGTAATAGCTGATCCAGCTAATATCATCAAACAGATAATAATCAGCGGCGAAGCGGAAACGGGTCCCGCCATCAAAACCATTGCGCTTATAAGAGCCTTTATCGCCGTCGCCGGTCATCATGTTGAACTGCGGACGAATACTCCCACCGACGGTAAAGTTGAGGCGGCTCAGCGGATCTCCGGCCTGCGGGTCCTGTTTCAGTAACGTAATCTCCGCCTGGGAGGCGAAAGAAGTTAACGCCAGAGCTGCGCCGATCGTCATTGCCAGCGCTTTTATTTTATGTGCCATGCTTTTTCCTTGAGTAATAAGTAACCTTATAGTTTCCAGTTGAATATTAACCGTGATTTGGCATGACGTGTTGTTGGGTTTTTAATGTTTAGTGCGGTTTAAAATCAGTAAGTTACCATTTTGTGCCGTTAAAAAATCAACGATTATCATTTCATCGTTCGGTCATTAAAATGACGTATTACCGCTCAAATATCATCCATGGAGGAATCATGTCGAAAAAACTACTGCAGTTGCACTTTGCCTTTAACGGCCCCTTCGGCAGCGAGATGTCCCGCCAGCTCGGGGAGCTGGCCGAGTCCATCAATCAGGAGCCAGGGTTTATCTGGAAGGTATGGACTGAAAGCGAAAAGAACCACGAGGCGGGCGGGATCTACCTTTTCGAAGATGAAGACACCGCCCTCGCTTACCTCAAGAAGCATACCGCGCGCCTGAAATCACTCGGCGTGGATGACGTTATCTGCAAAGTTTTCGACGTCAATGAACCGCTCACTGCGCTGAACCTTGGTCATCTGCAATAGCATTCCTTTAGCGACGGCGCTCGTATTTTTGCCGGGTGACGGCTGGCGCCTTACCCGGCCTACGCCCTTTGCATCGTGAGAAGTGCCCGCATTTTGCCGGGGGGCGGCTGACGCCTTACCCGGCCTACGCCCTTTGCCATCGCGAGAAGTGCCCGCATTTTGCCGGGTAGCGGCTGACGCCTTACCCGGCCTACGCCCTTTGCATCGTGAGAAGTGCCCGCATTTTGCCGGGTGGCGGCTGACGCCTTACCCGGCCTACGCTCTTTGCCATCGCGGGAAGTGCCCACATTTTGCCGGGTGGCGGCTGGCGCCTTACCCGGCCAACTCCCTTTGCCATCGCGAGAAGTGCCCGCATTTTGCCGGGTGGCGACTGGTGCCTTACCCGGCCTGCGCCCTTTGCCATCGTGAGAAGTGCCCGCATTTTGCCGGGTGGCGACTGGTGCCTTACCCGGCCTGCGCCCTTTGCCATCGTGAGAAGTGCCCGCATTTTGCCGGGTGGCAGCTGGCGCCTTACCCGGCCTGCGCCCTTTGCCATCGCGGGAAGTGCCCGCATTTTGTCGGGTGGCGGCTGGCGCCTTACCCGGCCTGCGGCGCCAATATATCAACAGCCTGCGTTTCCCGTAGGCCCGGGCAAGCGCAGCGCCGCCGGGCGTTTGCCCGATGACGCCCCGGTTCAATCACTGACTAAACTGGCGAAACAGCGCCTTGCCTTTTAACAGACGCAATCCCAGCCAGCCGCCGCATAATGACAACAGCAGCGCGCCGCACAGCGGCAGCATCACCCACAGTCGCCAGTCCGGCGCCCACGGAAAATCAAACACTTTGGTTTGCAGCATCGCCAGCGCAACCTCCGCGCCGATGGCCGCGACGATGCCGGAGACCACGCCCAGCAGCGCAAACTCCGCCCACAGCGTGGTACGCAGCAGCGACTTGCCGGCCCCCAGCGTGCGCCAGACCACCAGCTCCTGATAGCGCTGGCGCATACCGACCTGGACCTGCGCCAGCAGCAGTAAAATACCACACGCGGTCACCAGCACCACCATCACTTCCAGCGCCCGACTGACCTGCGTCAACACCTGGCCCACCTGGCGGAGAATCGCGCCAATATCCAGCAGGCTGACGGTGGGGAACTCGCGGTTAAGCTGCGTCAACAGCGTATTGCCGTTATCCCAGCGGAAGCTGGTCAACCAGCTCTGCGGCTGCCCGTCAAGCGCAGCCGGCGGGAAGATAAAGAAGAAGTTTGGCCGCAGGCTCTCCCAGTCCACCCTGCGTACGCTGGTGACCGTCGCGCTGAATTCCTGCGTATCGCCGGTGAAGGTCACGCTATCGCCGGGTTTGATTCCCAGCCGCTGCGCCAGTCCCTCCTCGATGGACACTTCTCCGGCCTTAGGCGGCCAGCTACCGGCCACCAGCGGATTATGATCCGGCCGCTCGCTGCGCCAGGTCAGATTCAGCTCCCGGTTCAACGCTTCGTCTTTATTGCTCTCCGCCGCCTGTCCGTTAATTTGCGTCAGGCGGGCGCGGACAATCGGGTAAAACTCGGTTGCCGTAACATGGTGCCCGGCAAGGAACGTTTTCACCGCCGCCACCTGCTCCGGCGCAATGTTGATCAAGAAGTAATTGGGGCTTTCCGGCGGCAACTGCTGCTGCCAGCGATCCAGCAGATCGCCGCGCAGCACCAGCAGCAACGCCAGCAGCATAAACGACAGCGAAAACGCCGCCAGTTGACTCAGGGTTGACCACGGCTGGCGCAGCAGACGGTTCACCGCCAGACGCAACGGTAGCGCTTTCAGCGTCAACCGCTTCAGCAGCCACAGCAGCCCCCAGCCCAACACGCCGCACAGCAGCGCCAGCACCACGGCACCGGCCAGCACCGCCCATAGCAGCGGACTTCCGCCCATCAGCCAGGCCAGCAGCATCACCACCACTGCAGACACCAGCGGAATATAGACTTTTAGCGGCCAGACGTTGGCAACGACATCCCGACGCAGAACCCGCAGCGGCAGCGTTGCCAGCAGCAGGCGATAAGGTCGTAACCCCACCAGCAGCGAAATCACCACCATCGCGCCGATCGCCCACAGCCACGGCCAGCCGCTGGCCGGCGGTAAGGCCACCGGTAGCACCGGTTTCAGCATCAGCAATAAAATCTGCTCTAGCCCTGCCCCCATCGCGCCGCCAGCCACCGCCGCCAGCGCCAGTAGCATCAACCACTGGCCGACAATAAGCTTACGCAGCTGCGCGCGTCCGGCACCAAGGGTTTTGAGGATCGCCACCAGATCGTAGCGGCTACGGCAGTAATGGCTCATCGCCACCGCCACTGCGGCAACCGCCAGCAACAGCGTGAGCAGCGCGGACAGCAGTAAAAACTGCTGCGAGCGCTCCAGTGATTTGCCCAAGGCGCTGTCGTCCTGCTGCAGGCCGATCCAGCGATGTTCAGACCCCAGCTTTGGCAGGAGCCACTTTTCATAGTCCGCCAGTTGCTGCGGGGTTCCGGCGAACTTATAGCGCCACGAGACGCGACTGCCGGGCTGTACCGCGCCGGTTTTCGCCACGTCGGCGGTATTCATCATTAGCCGGGGAGCCATCTGGAAGGGGTTGAACCCGGCATCCGGCTCTTGTACCACCTCGCCAGCAATGCGCAGCGTGGCATCGCCGACATCAAGGGTATCGCCAGTTTTTAAGTTCAGCAGCGCCATCAGGCGCGGTGCCAGCAGCACGCTGCCGGCCTGGGGTTTGAGGCCCGGCGGCTGCGTCTCCAGTTGACCGTAGAGCGGATAGCTATCGTCGACCGCCTTCACATCCGCCAGCTGCGGCGTATCGCCAGCAAAGGTCATGGTGGCGAAACTCAGCTGCTCTCCGACGGTGAGCCCGAGCCTGCGCGCCTCGTCAATCCACTCCGCAGGCACCTCGCGCGAGCTGCGCAGCGTCCGATCCCCGGCCATAAATTCGCGGCTCTGCTGGCTGAGTCCCTTTTCCATCCGGTCGCCGATCGACCCCAGCGCCAGCACGCAGGCCACCGCCAGGCTCAGCGCCATCCAGACAATCAGCAGCGAGGGCGAGCGCCATTCGCGCCAGAACCAGCGGGCAATCATGCTTCCTCCCGCAGCTGGCCGTCCACCAGACGCAGCCGTCGGTCGCAGCGCGCCGCCAGCAGCGGATCGTGGGTCACCAGGATCAGCGTGGTACCATGCTCTCGATTAAGGGAGAACAGCAGATCGGCAATTTTGTCGCCGGTATGGCGATCAAGATTGCCGGTAGGCTCATCGGCAAACAGCAGTTCGGGCCGCCCGTTAAACGCGCGGGCGAGCGCTACCCGCTGCTGCTCGCCGCCGGAAAGCTGCGCCGGCAGATGATGGAGGCGTTTCCCCAGCCCCAGTTGTTCCAGCAATGCCCGGGCGCTGCCACGACTTTGGTTATTGCTCTCCCCCCGGAGCAACGCCGGAAGCTCGACGTTTTCCAGAGCGTTAAGCGTTGGAATCAGCATAAATGACTGAAAGACAAAGCCGACGTGTTTAGCGCGCAGCCGCGCCCTCGCCTCTTCATCCATCGTATGCAGCGGCTGGCCAAGTAGAGAGACCTCGCCGCCGCTGCCGTCGTCCAGCCCGGCAAGTATCGCCAGCAACGTGGATTTCCCCGAACCCGACTCGCCAATCAGGGCGATGGTCTGCGCCGGTTTGACAACCAGCTCAACTCCGGTAAGGATGGAAAGCTGATGCTCTCCCTGACCGACGGACTTCTTAAGATGATGAACTTCAAGTATGTTTTCCGCTGGCATTTGCCTTTCCTGTTTCTGATTTTTTTTGCCTGCCGCGCCATCGCCGCCGACACGCTATTAGTTCTTGGCGATAGCCTGAGCGCCGGTTATCGCATGGCCGCCAGCGCCGCCTGGCCTGCGCTACTCAACGATAAGTGGCAGGCCACCACGCCGGTCATCAACGCCAGCATCAGCGGCGACACCTCGCAGCAAGGGCTGGCAAGACTCCCGGCGTTGCTCAAACAGCATCAGCCGCGCTGGGTGCTGGTCGAGCTGGGAGGCAACGACGGGCTGCGCGGCTTCCCGCCGCAGCAGACGGAGCAGACTCTGCGTACGGTGATTCAGGATATCAAAGCCGCTAATGCCCAGCCGTTATTGATGCAAATTCGCCTGCCCGCAAACTATGGCCGTCGTTATAATGAAGCCTTTAGCGCCCTGTATCCGGCTCTGGCGAAAGAGTTCGATATTCCTCTGCTGCCCTTTTTTATGGAAGAGGTCTATCTGAAGCCCCAGTGGATGCAGGATGATGGCATCCATCCCAATCGTGATGCCCAGCCCTTTATTGCCGACTGGATGGCAACCCGGCTGGCTCCCTTAGTTAATCATGACTCCTGATCTTCAGGCGTCGCTTGCAGGTAAAGTTATGCAAAAATCGGTTTTAGTAACAGGCTGTTCCAGCGGTATTGGTCTTGAAAGCGCCCTCGATTTAAAACGCCAGGGCTTTAACGTCCTGGCCGCCTGCCGTAAAGCGGACGACGTGGCGCGGATGCAGGAGCTCGGGCTGACCGGTATTTTGCTGGACCTCGACGACCCGCAAAGCGTTGAACGCGCCGCCGCGGAGGTCATCGCCTTGACCAATAATCGCCTGTACGGGCTGTTTAATAATGCCGGATACGGCGTCTATGGCCCACTCACCACCATTAGCCGTCAGCAGATGGAGGCGCAGTTTTCCGCCAACTTTTTCGGCGCACACCAGTTGACGATGTTGCTGCTGCCGGCGATGGAGCCGCACGGCGAAGGGCGTATCGTGATGACCTCCTCGGTCATGGGGATCATCTCCAGCCCCGGTCGCGGCGCCTACGCCGCCAGTAAATATGCGCTGGAAGCCTGGTCCGATGCGCTGCGTATGGAACTACGCTATAGCGGCATCAAGGTCAGCCTGATTGAGCCCGGTCCCATCACCACCCGTTTTACTACCAATATCAACCAGACCCAACGCGATAAGCCGGTGGAGAACCCCGGTATCGCCGCGCGCTTTACCCTCGGCCCGGAAGCGGTGGTGGAAAAAGTGCGCCATGCTTTTACCAGCGACAAACCGCAATTGCGCTATCCGGTGACGTTTGTCACCCACGCCGTGGCGCTGCTCAAACGCCTGCTGCCGACGCGACTGATGGACAAAATTATCCAGGGCTGAGTTGAAGCTCCGGCTGTCGCCCCCATGTATACCCAAAATCGACTAAAGAGATGCGCTCATGTCAGTACAGAATGTTATCAATATTACCGAAGCTAACCTGCACCAGACGCTGGAGCAATCCGTTACCGCGCCGGTGCTGTTTTATTTCTGGTCAGCGCGCAGCCAGCACTGCGAGCAGCTGACGCCGGTTCTGGAAGGGCTGGCTGCGCAATACAACGGACAGTTTACGCTGGCGAAAGTGGACTGCGACGCTGAGCAGATGCTTGCCTCACAGTTTGGCCTGCGCTCTATCCCGACGGTTTATCTGTTCCAGAACGGCCAGCCGGTAGACGGCTTTGAAGGCCCGCAGCCGGAATCAGCCATCCGTGCGCTGCTGGATAAAGTCCTGCCCCGCGAAGAAGAGCTGAAAGCTCAGCAGGCGCTGGTGCTGATGCAAGAAGAAAACTATCTTGAGGCGCTGCCGCTGCTGAAAGAGGCGTGGCAATTGTCGAACCAGGAGAGCCAGATTGGCCTGCTGCTGGCGGAAACGCTGATCGCGCTACAGCGTTCCGACGAAGCCGAAGCGGTGCTGAAAACCGTTCCGTTGCAGGATCAGGATACCCGCTATCAGGGCCTGGTCGCGCAGATTGAGCTGCTGAAACAGGCGGCGGATACGCCGGAAATTCAACAGCTGCAGCAGCAGGTTGAGCAGCATCCGGAAGACGCCGCGCTGGCCGCTCAGCTCGCGCTACAGTTGCATCAGGTTGGCCGCAATGAAGAAGCGCTGGCGCTGCTGTTCAGCCACCTGCAGAAAGATTTAGCCGCCGGCGACGGCCAGGTACGCAAGATGTTGCAGGAGATCCTTGCCGCACTCGGTACCGGCGATGCCTTAGCGGCGAAGTATCGCCGCCAGCTCTATTCACTGCTGTACTAATCCTCTTATCCGCGTCAATCCCCCCGGTCGCGCGACGCTTACCGGGGCTACGGGCCGATGGCTCGCGCTGCGCTTAGCCGGGCTACGGACTCACCATCGTCTGCGGGCCGGTAGCCCTGTAGCCCGGATAAGGCGTCAGCCGCAATCCGGGGGCAGCTTACGCACGCTTTTTCAACGATGTCACCACCAGTTGATGGCGGGTGTTAAAGAACTTCCGGTAGGTCAGATAGCCGGCGATGATCGTCGACAGGCTGGCGGTGGACAGCAGCATAAACGTCACCATAATCTGATACTTAATGGCCTTCACCGGATCAATCCCGGCGAAAATCAGCCCTGACATCATGCCGGGCAAACTCACCAGCCCCACCGTTTTGGCCGAATCAATGGTCGGGATCAGCGATGCGCGAATACTGTCGCGAATTAACCCGGCGACCGCCATTTTCGGCGTGGCGCCCAGGCTGAGCTTCTCCTGAATTTGCTGCTGCTCGCTGTTGAAGCGCTGTCCCATATTGTTGTAGCACAGCCCAACCGCCACCATTGCGTTCCCGGCCACCATCCCGGCTATCGGGATCACCTGCATCGGCACAAAAGCAATGGAGCCGGAGAAGACCAGCACCGCCAGCGTCAGCCCGGCGCCGGTGGTAATAGCAATAAATGACGACAGGAAGGCCTTATCAATATATTTGCTGCGCTTTTGCGCATTCCATGCCGCGTTAAAGCAAATAAACAGCACCATGAGCAGCGTCAGCAGCGCGTGATTGACGTTGAAGATATATTTCAGGACGTAGCCGACAATAATCAGCTGCACCACCGCCCGACAGATACTCCAGACGATATCTTTTTCCAGCGCCAGTTTTTCCCGGTAGCTCACAATAATTGCCACCAGCACCAGCACCATCGAAAGCGCCAGCGATTCGTTGGTAATATTATGCCCGTTCATGAGACACCTCCTGAGCGCTGCCGCCAGCGGGCTGCAACGTAATCACCTCATCAGCATGGGCAATTTCATTACGATCGTGGGTGACCCACAGCACCGCAATATTTTTTTCCGTCACATAACGATGAATAATATCGTTGACGTTGTGTTTATTACTTTCGTCCAGCGCGCTGGTAATTTCATCGAGCAACAAGACCTGGGGCAAAAATTGCAAATTACGGATCAGCGAAACCCGCTGTTTTTCGCCACCGGAAAGCTCATTGATTGATTTTTCCAGCGTATTTTCCGCAAGGCCAAAGCGCTGTAAATCAGCGACCAGCGCCTTAGGATCCGGCTGCTGACGGCGAATCTGCCAGGGAAAAATCAGATTGTCATAGACCGAGTCGCCAAACAGCGCCGGGGTCTGCGCGCAGTAGGAGACCTGCTGGCGATAGGTTTCCGGCGACAGCGTCGTAATATCACGATCGGCAAAAAAAATCTGCCCGGAGGTGGGGCTCAACAGCGAGGCGATAATTTTCAACAAGGTGCTTTTCCCGCAGCCGGAAGGTCCGGTAATCAGCTTAAATTCCCCGGCGCGCAGCTGGAGGTTTATATTATTAAGAATGACCGTCTCGTCGACCTGAAAGCCAACATTCTCAAGACGCAAAATAGCGTTATTTTCCTTCATTATTGTTCCACTTTTTTCCTACAACCCTGCTAGTTTACTCTAGTTTCCTTTCGCCTGGATGAGGAGAAAGATATACTTAATTTAAACTTGCGTCATTTTTTCTGGCGCCTCATCAGGCAATAAAACAGGAGGTTTTTTGATGCTGATCTTTATCCCCGTACTCATTTTCGTCGCGCTGGTTGTGGTCATGGCCGGCGTCAAAATCGTCCCCCAGGGCTTCCAGTGGACCGTTGAGCGTTTCGGCCGCTACACCATGACGCTACAGCCGGGTTTAAGCCTGGTGGTGCCCTTTATGGATCGCATTGGCCGTAAGATTAATATGATGGAGCAGGTGCTTGATATTCCCTCCCAGGAGGTTATTTCACGCGATAACGCCAACGTCACCATTGATGCGGTGTGCTTTATTCAGGTCATTGATGCGCCAAAAGCGGCTTATGAGGTCAGCAATTTACAGCAGGCGATTGTTAACCTGACGATGACCAACATTCGTACCGTTCTTGGCTCGATGGAACTTGACGAAATGCTCTCTCAGCGCGACAGCATTAATACCCGCCTGCTGCATATTGTCGACGAAGCAACGAACCCGTGGGGCGTCAAAATTACCCGCGTTGAAATTCGCGACGTGCGTCCGCCGGCTGAACTGATTGCCTCGATGAACGCTCAGATGAAAGCCGAACGAACCAAACGCGCCTATATTCTTGAAGCCGAAGGGATACGCCAGGCCGAAATCCTCAAAGCCGAAGGCGAAAAGCAGTCGCAGATCCTGAAAGCGGAAGGGGAACGCCAGTCGGCATTCTTGCAGGCCGAGGCCCGCGAACGTTCGGCGGAAGCGGAAGCCCGCGCGACGCAGATGGTCTCGTCCGCGATCGCCTCCGGCGATATTCAGGCGATTAACTACTTTGTGGCCCAGAAATACACCGATGCGCTGCAGAAAATTGGTTCCGCCAATAACAGCAAAGTGGTGATGATGCCGCTCGATGCCAGCAGCCTGATGGGCTCCATCGCCGGTATCAGCGAACTTATTAAAGAAGGCTCAGGCGAACGGAAAAAATCATGATCGCGCTCATTCTCGCCCATCCGCATATTTTCTGGCTGAGCCTCGGCGGGCTGCTGCTGGCCGCTGAAATGCTGGGCGGCAACGGCTATCTGCTGTGGAGCGGCATCGCCGGCGTGGTCACCGGGCTTCTCGCCTGGGGACTGCCCTTCGGCTGGGAGTGGCAAGGCACGCTGTTCGCCGCGCTGACCTTGCTGGCCGCCTGGCTGTGGTCACACTGGCTGCGCAGGCAGGTCGCGCGCCAGAAACCGGCCGACGCGCAGCTCAACCAGCGCGGCAAGCAGTTGGTCGGTCGCGTCTTTATGCTGGAAAGCCCGCTGATCAACGGCCATGGTCACGTGCGCGTCGGCGACAGCTGGTGGCCGGTGGTCGCCGATGAGGACCTCGGCGCAGGCAGCCACGTTGAGGTACTGGCCGTCGAAGGTATTACGCTACGCGTGCGGGCCTCCGCGCTGCGCCGCTAAGCCCGCGTCTTGCGGTGACAGCAGCCGGAAAGGTTGTCGATAATTGGACAATCGGCGCCGTCATCGCCGGGACAGGATTCCGCCAGCGCCAACAGATGCCTGCGCATATTTTGCAACTCGCTGATATGGCGCTCAATATCCGCCACTTTATCCAGCGTTCTGCGCTTAACGTCCGCACTGTGCCGCGACGGGTCGTTAAACAGAAAAATCAGTTCGCGGCACTCCTCCAGATTAAAGCCGACCTGCCGCGCCTGGCGCAGTAAGGTCAGTTCATCGAGGTGCCGTTGACTGTAGCTGCGATAACCGTTTTCGCTACGCAGCGGCGGCGTGACCAGTCCCTTCTCCTCATAAAAGCGAATCGCTTTACTGGTTAAGCCGGTTTTTTTTGCCACATCGCTGATATTCATTTTTCCTCCACCCTGCTGCATCCTCTGATCTCTATTGTAGGACTAATCTCGCCAACCCCCACTATTTCCTTGATGAATGAATATAAGTCATATATTTCATCATGTTAATGTTTCCTCCGCTCCACCCTGACGCGATATTCATCACAAAAAATAACTTACCTCGCGTGAGAAATTGACCCACATCAAAGGTGCATTCTGTTTACCCCTTAATGACTGGACGCACAGTTGATAAAACCCTATAAACGCGAATGCGATTAATTATCATTACAATTAAAGGTTACTTTGATGATGCCAAGGACACACCTGGGAAGCCTGTGGCTCTCCCCTCTCTCGTTATTTGTTGCCGCTACCGTTGCGGGGGCAAGCCCGACCTCCTCAGTGCAAAATACCGGCGAAGAGACGCTGGTCATTACCGCTAATCGTGCAGAATCCAGCCTCTGGGAAAGCCCGGCGACGATCCAGGTGATTGACCGGGCCACGCTGGATAAATCAACCAGCGTTTCAATCGCCGACGATCTGCAGGATATTCCCGGGGTTGAGGTGACCGACAACGCGCTGGCCGGTCGCAAGCAAATTCGTATTCGCGGCGAAGCCTCTTCCCGGGTGTTGATTTTGATCGACGGTCAGGTTGTCAGCTACCAGCGCGCCGGGCAGAACTACGGCGCCGGGCTGCTGATTGACGAATCGGCTCTCGAGCGTATCGAGGTGGTAAAAGGCCCATACTCGGTTCTTTACGGCTCACAGGCCATTGGCGGCGTCGTCAACTTCATCACCAAAAAAGGCGGAGATAAGCCGCTCGCAGGCAGTATCAAAGCCGTCTATAACTCGGCCACCGCTGGCTGGGAAGAGTCTGCCGCCACCTGGGGCAGCATCGACAGCTTTGACTATCGTATCAACGGCAGCTACTCCGATCAGGGCGATCGCGACACCCCTGACGGCAGGTTGCCCGATACCCACTTTCACAATAACGCTCAGGGCGTCTGGCTGGGCTACCATCTCGATCGCCATCAGTTCGGCCTGTCGCTCGATCGCTACAAAACCGCGACGCAAACCTGGCTTAGCGACGCCGATAACCAGTATGACGAATTCAGCGTCCGCATCCCGAAACTGGAGCGCGAAAAGGTCGGGGTATTCTATGACTATGCTGCCGACGGCGATTACCTGAAAAAAATTCATTTCGACGCTTATACCCAGACCATCGAGCGTAAATTTGAAAACCGGGTCAAGACCACCCAGCCGATTCCCAGCCCGCTAATCCAGGCCCTGACGGTCAGTAATCAGACCCATACCCAGGATAAGCAGTACACTCAGGGTGTCACGTTACAGAGCAACTTCTCGCTGCCGGCGAACAACGAGCTGGTTCTCGGCACCCAGTATCAGCATGACAAGGTGAAGCAGGACTCCAGCAGCAGCACGCGCCAGACTGCTGCCACTGGCTTCTTCGATACCCAGACCCATACCTTGTCGCATATTGAAGCCCAGCAGAGTAACACCTCATTATTTGCGCAAAACGACTGGCATTTCGCCGACGACTGGACATGGACCGTCGGCGCGCGTCAGTACTGGCTCTCCTCGCGACTCGATCGTAGCGACAGGATCAGACAGTCCTCCGCTGGAAAATCAGCATATGACGATGAGTTCGTCACCTCCACCAGCCTGCGCTATTCCGGTTTTAAAGATATTGAACTGCGCGCCGCCTATGCGCAGGGGTATGTCTTCCCGACGCTGACCCAGCTGTTTATGCAGACGTCTGCTGGCGGCGGCGTGACCTACGGCAACCCGAATCTGCAAGCGGAACACTCCAGTAACTATGAGCTGGGCGCCCGGTATAAAGGGAATATGTGGCTGATAGACGGGGCGATTTACTACTCCGAAGCCAAAGACTATATCGCCAGTCTGGCCTGCTCAGGAAACGCGATCTGTAACGGCAACAGTAGCTCCTCACGCGGTGAATATTACTACTACGACAATATTGACCGCGCCAAAACCTGGGGCATGGAGCTGACAGCGGAATACAACGGGTGGGCCGTATCCCCCTATCTGAGCGGCAATATTATTCGTCGTCAGTACCAGGGCGAGGCCCTTAAAACCTGGGATACCGGTGAACCGACGCTGACGGGACGAGCAGGCCTGAAACATACGCTGCTGCTGAATGCAGTCAACGTTTCTTCCGATCTCTTCGTTCGCGCCGCCTCCAGTGCCAAAGATAACACCGGCAGTAAGGAGATTAACTATCCGGGCTGGGCCACCCTTAACCTCGCCCTCACGACCGAGTTTGGCCCGCAGGATCAGTATCAGGTCAACCTGGCGCTCAATAACCTGACCGACAAGCGCTACCAGACCGCCCATGAAACGATTCCTGCCGCAGGTTTTAACGCCGCGGTGGGCTTCGCATGGAATTTCTGACGATGAAGGGACTTATCGCAGCCTTACTGGCTCTCGCCTGCGTCTGTAGTGCACAGGCCGAACGGCTGGTCGTCGCGGGAGGTTCGCTGACCGAAATTATCTTCGCGATGGGAGCTGGCAACCGCGTGGTCGGAGTAGATGAAACCACCTCTTATCCGCCGGAAACCGCCGCGCTGGCGCATATCGGCTACTGGAAGCAGCTCAGTAGTGAAGGCATTTTGTCCCTGCGCCCGGAGCGCTTTATCACCTGGCAGGATGCCGGGCCGCAAATCGTTCTCGACCAGCTACGCGCGCAACAGGTCAACGTCGTCACTCTGCCGCGCGTACCGGCTACGGTGGAACAGATGTACGCCAATATTCGCGAGCTGGCAAAAACGCTACAGGCACAGGAACAAGGCGAAGCGCTGGTGAACCGTATCCAGCAGCGCCTGGAACGCGTCCAGCGCAGCGTGGCGGCGAGAAGCGCGCCGGTCAAAGCGCTGTTTATTCTCTCCGCTGGCAGCAGCGCGCCGCAGGTCGCCGGCAAAGGCAGCGTCGCAGACGCCATTCTGGCCCTGGCAGGTGCCCGGAATGTGGCGACGCACAGGCAGTACAAAAGCTATAGCGCGGAATCGCTGATTGCGGCCAATCCACAGGTGATTGTCGTGACTTCGCAAATGGTCGATGGCGATCTTAATCGTCTGCGCACGATAGTTGGTCTAACCCACACCGCCGCCTGGAAAAATCAGCGCATTGTCATCGTCGATCAAGCGCTGATCCTCGGCATGGGCCCTCGCGTCGCTGACGCGGTTGAGTCCCTGCACCAGCAATTTTGGCCTCAATAGATGGATTTAATATAGACGTATGAATACTCACAACGCGCTGGATCTCACCCCGCATTTTGCGCTGGAGGGCAACCAGCCATTTAAAGATCGTCGCGCCACCATGCCGTGGCGTGGCGTGATCCCCATAGCAAAAGAGCTGCTGTCGCAAACCTGGCAAGAGGTCATCAGCCAGAGCGTGCCCCATCGTAAAAGACTGGTGTACTTACACATTCCCTTTTGCGCCACCCACTGTACGTTCTGCGGTTTTTATCAAAACCGTTTTGCGGAGGATCATTGCGCCCGCTATACCGATGCTCTGCTGCGGGAAATCGCCATGGAAGCCGACAGCGCGCTGCATCAGTCGGCCCCCATCCATGCGGTTTACTTCGGCGGCGGTACGCCGTCTGCGCTGTCGGCGCGGGATCTGGCGAGAATCGTCACCGCGCTACGTGAACAGCTGCCGCTGGCACCGGATTGTGAAATCACGATTGAAGGCCGGGTGCTTAACTTTGACGCGAACCGGATTGACGCCTGTCTGGATGCCGGCGCCAATCGTTTTTCCATCGGCATTCAGTCCTTCAACAGCAAGATCCGTAAGAAGATGGCCCGCACCTCCGACGGCCCTACGGCGGTAGACTTTATGCAGAGACTGCTGAAACGCGATCGCGCCGCCGTGGTGTGCGATCTGCTATTCGGCCTGCCCGGCCAGAATGCGGCACTGTGGGGAGAAGATCTGGCGATCGCCAGCGATATTGGTCTCGACGGCGTCGATCTCTATGCCCTCAATGTGATCCCTCATACGCCGCTGGGAAAAGCCGTGGAAAACGGCCGAACCGTGGTCCCTTCTCCGACCGAGCGGCGCGACCTTTATCTTCAGGGCTGTGATTTCATGGACGATGCAGGCTGGCGCTGCATCAGCAATAGCCACTGGGCGCGCACCACGCGCGAACGCAACCTTTACAACCTGTTGATTAAACAGGGTGCCGACTGTCTGGCATTTGGCTCCGGCGCGGGCGGTTCGGCCAACGGCTACTCGTGGATGGTCGAACGTAATCTCGCGGCCTGGCATGAATCCATCGCCGCCGGGAAAAAACCGCTGATGATGATGCGGACCGCCGAGCGCAGTTACCCGTGGCGTCACACCCTACAGGCGGGCATTGAAACGGCGCGCATCCCATTGGCTGAACTGACGCCCCATGCCGAAAAGTTAGCCCCTTTACTGAGCCAATGGCACCGAGCGGGACTCACCCGCGACGCCTCTACCTGCCTACGTCTGACCAACGAGGGTCGTTTCTGGGCAAGCAATATTTTGCAGTCTCTTGATGAACTGATTCAGGAACTTAATGCGCCGCGTATTGCGGTCGGGAAACCCTAACAGGAGTAATTTATGAGCCATGTTTCTTTGCAGGATTTTTTAAAGACCGAGCCGGACGGCACGCTGGAAGCGATCGCCGAGCGGTACAATATCCCCCTTCTGGAGGTGGTGCGAAACCTGCCTTCTCCGACGCTGGTCTCCGGCGACCGGTTTGACACCGTCTGGGAAACCGTCTGCGAATGGGGCAAAGTCACCACCCTGGTCCATACTGCGGATGTCATCCTTGAGTTTACCGGCGAGCTACCTTCCGGCTTCCACCGCCACGGCTACTTCAATCTGCGCGGTAAAAAGGGCATGACGGGGCACATCAAGGCAGAAAACTGCACGCATATCGCCTTGATCGAACGTCAATTTATGGCAATGGATACCGCCTCCATCCTTTTCTTTAACAAGGCAGGCAGCGCCATGCTCAAAATCTTCCTTGGTCGCGATGAGCACCGCCAGCTACTGAGCGAACAGGTCAACGCTTTCCATACCCTGGCCGCCGCTCTAAAGGAGCATGCCTGATGACGCCATGGTTGCTCTTCGGTCCCGGCGGCAGCGGCGTCGGGGCCCACACGCTAGAGCGCGCGCTGGCCGAACGCCGCCCGGTCATTGCCGTGATACGCAACCCTCAAGCCGCCACTGAGCGACAACAACAAGGCGTACAGGTTTTCAACGGCGATGCCTGCGATGCGAGCATCGTGGCCAGCGCCTGTCGGGCCGCCGGGCCGGATGCCCTCATCATCTCATCAATAGGCGGATCGCAGGATTACCTGGCGCACCGTACCGTTATCGATGAAGCCGAAAAAGCAGGCATCCGGCGGATGATTCTGGTGACCTCGCTGGGCTGCGGCGACGGCTGGCCCTTTCTCTCAGCACGTGCGAAGGCCGCTTTTGGCCAGGCCGTGCGCGAAAAAACGTTGGCGGAAAACTGGCTGCAAACCAGCACACTGGATTACGCCATTCTTCGCCCCGGCGGGCTGCTCAATGGTGAAGCGACCGGTAAAGCGCTCAGGATACAGAATCGGGAGTGCCACGGCTTCGTGCGCCGCGCGGATGTCGCCACCCACATTGCTGAACTGGCCGCGGCGCCAGCACTCAACAACCAGATCTACAGCCTGGTTGAACCTGAACTGAAACCGGCGTAATCCCCTCACGGCGCGGAACATCCGTGCCGTAAAGACGTAATGGAGTTTCGCGTGCTCAAGGATTCACTCTCTTCCGTCAGCGTACTGGCGGGTCTTTCACTGCTCCTGATCGCGCTAGTGCTGCTCGGCGCCAGCCAGGGGGCGCTGCACATCAGTTTCAGCGTCCTTCTCACTGAGGAGTATCGTGCTATCTGGCTGAACATTCGCCTGCCGCGGGTTCTGCTGGCGGTACTGGTCGGCGGCGCGCTAGCCACGGCGGGAGTCATTATGCAAGGCCTCTTTCGTAACCCGATGGCCGATCCCGGCCTGCCTGGCGTCAGCAGCGGCTCTGCGCTGATGGTCGGGGTGGCGATTGTACTGCCGTTTTCGTTTCCCGTGATTCTGGCGCTATATGAGCAGATGATTTTTGCCGTGGCGGGCAGCATGGTGGTCTGTACGGTAATCTTCCTGATCGGCCAGCGCCACAGCCACGGCGGCATGATGCCGCTATTGTTAGCCGGCATCGCCATCAACGCCCTGTGCGGCGCGGCGATCGGCGTGCTGAGCTATATCGGCGATGACCAACAGCTTCGCCAGCTCACCTTATGGTTGATGGGCAATCTTGGCCATGCCCAATGGCCTACGCTGCTGGTAGCCGGTTCATTTGTCCTGCCAGCGATTGCCGCAACGATCTGCCTCGCCGGAACGCTGAACCTGCTGCAGCTTGGCGATGAAGAAGCGCACTACCTCGGCGTCAACGTCAAATGCAAACGCCAGCAGCTACTGTTGCTCAGCTCGCTGCTGGTCGGTGCCGCCGTATCGGTAAGCGGCGCGATCGGCTTTATCGGGCTGGTAATCCCGCATCTGATTCGCATGACCACAGGGGCAGATCATCGCTGGCTGATCCCCTGTGCTACTCTGGCTGGCGCCTGTTTACTCCTGCTGGCCGACACCCTGGCTCGCACCCTGGTACAGCCTGCGGAAATGCCCGTCGGCTTGTTGACCAGTCTGATCGGCGGCCCCTATTTTCTGTGGTTGATACTACGCAGCCGGAGGCCGTCATGATCGAGACGCAAAATCTGGTTTATATCGCCGGGGGCCGGCGCCTGACTGACGATGTCTCCCTGACCTTAACGGGTGGAGAGATCGTCGCCATTCTCGGGCCGAACGGCGCTGGAAAATCCACGCTGCTGCGCCAGTTAACGGGCTATCTGAAACCGCACAGCGGGCGCTGCGCGCTGCTGGGTAAACCGTTGGCAGAATGGTCGATAAGCGAACTGGCAAAGCGCCGCGCGGTGATGCGTCAGAATAGCCAGATGGCGTTTCCTTTTCGCGTGCAGGAAGTGATCCGCATGGGCAGACATCCCTATGGCACACATCATTCCGCTGATGAAACGGAGTACATCATGGCGTTGTGCGACTGCCGCGAGCTGGCCTCCCGCGACTACCGGCGGCTCTCCGGCGGCGAACAGCAGCGGGTACAGCTGGCGCGTCTGCTGGTACAGCTCTGGGAGCCCGTTCCCTCCCCCAAATGGCTGTTTCTCGATGAACCGACCTCCGCGCTGGATATTCACCACCAGCAGCACCTTTTTCGCCTGCTGCGTCAACTGGTACGCGAACGGCGGTTCAACGTCTGCTGCGTGCTCCACGATCTCAATCTTGCCGCGCGCTACGCCGATCGTGTCGTGCTGATGGAAAAAGGCAGGGTTGTTGATAATGGTCAGCCGCAGGCGGTATTGAAACAGCGGGCGCTGAACGCACTCTACGGCGCTGACATCACGGTGTTAAACGATCCATCGAACCACTCACCGCTGATCGTCCTCGATCGGTAAAGCTTGTGGGGCATCGATTCCGGTGCTCCATTTTCTGTAACAATTGCCTGTTATAAGTGATCGCTTTCGCAATCCTGACTCTTTCATCTTTCAATTCTACGCGGGTAGATCTATTAATTTACCGAAAAAATATAATATCTACGCGGGTAGAACATAAAGCGTTAAAACCTGCGACTTTTGTCGACAGCTTACTTCAAGGAGTTGTTATGAACACGCATTCATCCTCTGTTCCCCTGACTGACGGCCAGCAGGCTGCCCAGGAGCGCATGGAAACACCCGAAGGGCGCCGCGAATTCTGGCGAGCGACGTTTTCCTGCTGGTTAGGCACCACGATGGAATATGCCGATTTTGCCCTCTACGGGCTTGCCGCCGGCATTATCTTTGGCGATGTCTTTTTTCCGCAGGCTACCCCTGTCATGGCGCTTCTCTCCAGCTTTGCCGCCTATTCCGTTGGTTTTATTGCGCGCCCCATCGGCGCGCTGTTGTTTGGCTGGATAGGCGACCGGCACGGGCGGAAAATTGTCATGGTGATCACCATCGGCCTGATGGGATTCTCAACCATGCTAATCGGCTTAATTCCCAGCTACGCCCAGATTGGCGTATGGGCGCCGGTGTGCCTGGTTATTCTGCGATTCTCTCAAGGGCTGGGGGCCGGAGCAGAACTCTCAGGCGGCACCGTGATGCTCGGAGAATACGCCCCCGTGAAGCGCCGCGGGCTGGTCTCTTCCATTATCGCTCTCGGCTCCAACAGCGGCACTTTACTCGCCTCTCTGGTGTGGCTCGTCGTCTTACAAATGGACAAAGATGCGTTGCTCAGTTGGGGATGGCGCATCCCTTTCCTCAGCAGCATTCTCATCGCCGCGACGGCGCTGTTCATTCGCCGCCATATCCGTGAAACGCCGGTCTTTGAACGGCAAAAAGCGCTGCTCAAGGCCGAACGTGAAAAATCGCTGCGCCGCGGCCAGGTAATGAAACAACACGACACCCGTAGCTTCTGGCGACGCACCCGTGCGTTCTGGACGATGGTCGGCTTACGCATCGGCGAAAATGGCCCTTCCTACCTCGCCCAGGGCTTTATCATTGGCTATGTCGCCAAGGTTCTGATGGTTGATAAATCGGTCCCGACGGTGGCGGTGTTTATCGCCTCGATTCTGGGATTCGCCATTATTCCGCTGGCGGGCTGGCTTTCCGATCGCTTCGGTCGACGCATCATCTATCGTTGGTTCTGCCTGTTACTGATCCTGTACGCATTTCCGGCTTTTATGCTGCTCGACTCCCGTGAGCCGTGGATTGTTATCCCCACCATTATTACCGGCATGGGGCTCGCTTCGCTGGGTATTTTCGGTGTCCAGGCGGCCTGGGGCGTTGAGCTGTTTGGCGTGACTAACCGCTATACCAAAATGGCCTTCGCCAAAGAGCTGGGCTCGATTATGTCGGGCGGTACCGCGCCGTTGGTGGCCTCGGCGCTGCTCTCGTTCTACGGGCACTGGTGGCCTATCGCCGTCTATTTCTCGCTGATGGCCGCCATCGGTCTGGTGACCACCTTTTTCGCTCCGGAGACGCGCGGGCGCGATCTCAATTTACCTGAGGACGCGATTTGAGTACGGAGAACGGCGAGTGCGCGTGCGTTACCAAAGATTTTTGGCTGACAACACCTTATGCTGTGCGGAAAAGAGAATGCTCTGAACTCAACCAGGTAGGTGCCCCGTGACCCAATCACATTCACAGCGCGTAACACGTTCCGATGTCGCAAAGGAGGCGGGAACATCTGTCGCGGTCGTGAGTTACGTTATTAATAACGGTCCACGCCCCGTTGCTGAAACGACCCGACAGCGCGTGCTGCAGGCGATTAAGAAAACCGGTTACCGGCCCAATGGTATCGCCCGCGCGCTGGCCTCGGGGAGCACGCAGACATACGGGCTTGTGGCCCCGGATATCTCAAACCCGTTTATTGCCTCCATGGCGCACGCCCTGCAGCGCGAAGCGTTTGCTGACGGTAAGGTGCTCCTGCTGGGGGATGCGGGAGATAACAGCGGACGAGAGCGTGAACTGATCAACAACATGCTCAATCGCCAGGTCGACGGCCTGATTTATACCAGCGTTGACCGGCACCCGTATATTGAGTTGATTGCAGAGAGCGGCACGCCCTGCGTGATGTTGGATCGCGTCGATGCCGGATTAAACGTCAGCGTTATTCAGGTGGATGAACAGCTGGCGGCCTGGCAGGTGACGAAACATCTTATCGAGCACGGCTACCGCGATATCGGCATCATCTGTGGTCCGCGTGAAATGCTCAACACCCAGGATCGTATTCGGGGATGGCAGTTAGCGCTGGAAGAAGCGTCGCTTGCAGTCACCCCTGGCTGGATTTTTTCGACCAATTACACGCGGGCAGGAGGCTATGAGGCGACAAAACGTATGCTGCAGGGTAAGCCGCCGCGCGCGCTGTTTGCCACCAATGAACAGCAGGCGCTGGGCTGCTTACGCGCATTGGCAGAGCACGGGCTGCGTGTGCCCCAGGATGTGGCGCTGGTCTGCTTTAACGCTACACAAGAATCGGCTTACAACGTCCCTTCCTTAACGGCCGTCCGCCAGCCCGTCGACAAAATGGCCCAGGCGGCGATCGACATGCTGAAAAACTGGGACGGCAAGGTTCGCCGCGTTGAATTTGAGTTTTATTTACGAGTGGGAGAGTCGTGTGGCTGCCAGGGACATGAAGTACAACCTGAGACAAGATGAAAATGAATCCATGCGCGTGATTATCGACTGCGACCCGGGGAACGGCGTTCCGGGCGCCAATATCGATGACGGCCTGGCGCTGGCGCTGGCGATTGCCACCCCGCAAATCACCCTGGAAATGATCACCACCGTGGCAGGCAATACGCCGGTAGAAACCGGCTATGCCGTCGCCAAAGCCCTCGTCCGTCAGTTGGATATCCCCGTTCCGGTCTACCGCGGCGCTGCCCGCGCCCTAAGAGAAGACCCGCAGCCCTGGCGCGAAAAACTCGATCGTGGCGTCGATCGCGCTGGCTTACGTCAGCTATGGTCGGACGTCCCTGTGCCGCCAACGTGTCAGGCCGCGCAGCCTTTGGCACCGCAGGCCATCGGTGAGCTGATCTGCAACCATCCCGGCGAGATAACGCTGATTGCCACCGGGCCACTCACCAACGTGGCGATAGCGCTGCAACTCTATCCCGAAATCGTTCATACGGTTAAAAACATCGTGATCATGGGCGGGGTGTTCAACGTTGCCGGCTATATCAAAGACACCAATTTTGGTTTGGATCCTGAAGCGGCACACGCCGTACTCACCAGCGGCGCGCCTGTCACGCTGGTGCCGATGGATGTCACCACGAAAACGCAAATGCTTCATCGCGATCTGGATCGTCTGACTTCGGTAAAAAACGGGCTTAGCCGTTACCTGGCCCAGACTGTTCGCCCGTGGATCGCCTACTCGATTCAGACCCGCAACCTGCCCGGATGCTGGATCCATGATGTTGTAACCGTTGCCTGGTTGCTCGATCCGACGATGGCGACGACGACAGAAGATTACCTCGACGTCTCTCTGGAAGGCATCACTCGCGGTATGACCTGCCGCTACGGCCGCGACGGCCTGCGCCTGGACGTGGGTATTCCCGAGCCGCAAGGCGCGAGAGTACGCATCCTCGAAAGTATCGATAACACCCATCTTCTGGCGCTGCTCGAACACTATATTCACCGTTACCGCGCCTAGCATTCCGGCACTGGCAAGAGAAATACCATGCCTTCGCGGGCAGGGTTTGGCGGAGGAAAAATGAATACGTTGGCGGTCATCTTATCTGGCGAGGGAGAATCTGTTTTCATTACGCTATGCAAAATTGGCGTGGCTTTTATTCTCGGCGGAATCATCGGTCTGGAGATAGAATCAAAAGGTAAACCGGTTGGTTTTAAAACCTGCGTGATTATTTCCGTAGCCAGCTGCGCCCTGACGATTGTCTCGATCAGTCAGCGGAGTATTACGCTGAGATCTTCGCCAATATCCGCAGCGATCCAATGCGCCTGGCGGCACAGATCATCAGCGGCGCCGGTTTTTATCTGCATGCTCTTCTCGCCACCGGATTATTTCTGCTGGCAATCAAGCTCAGCTATTGCGTTATTTTTTTACAAACTAAAAATCAGTCACCCGGTAAAGTAAAAATCCGCATTATTCTTGATGAAACATCCGGCTTAGAAACGTTAATAGCGAGTATTACGCAGCAAAAAAATATTATCGAAACCATCACCATTCATGATTTAAAAAAGGAAAACAGGGCTCAACCTCAAGATGGTGGTGAGAAAAAAATGACTTTACCCGAACGGTACCGCAGCCTTCCCTCTCTGGAACATGTCTGCGCGATTGCGCTGGAACACGAAAAACGCCGTCGCCAATAAACACCTTGACCTTCCCCTTGCTGGAAGGTTTAACCTTTATCACAGTCAGTCATCCCTGTCATAAAGGAGTGTGTTATGTCTCAAACTATCGACCTGGCCCTGGACGGTTTGTCCTGCGGTCACTGCGTCAAACGCGTGAAAGAAAGTCTCGAACAGCGCCCGGACGTTGAGCTGGCGGAAGTCACCGTCACCGAAGCACACGTCACCGGTAGCGCCAGTGCCGAAGCGCTTATCGACACGATCAAACAGGCCGGTTACGGCGCAGAGTTAAGCCACCCAAAGGCTAAACCGCTGGCGGAGTCATCAATCCCGTCGGAAGCACTGACAGCGGTCTCTTCTGAGCTTCCGGCAGCGACGGCTGATGATGAAAGCCAACAGCTGCTGTTAAGCGGCATGAGCTGCGCCAGCTGTGTTTCCCGGGTACAAAATGCGCTGCAAAGCGTACCGGGCGTCACGCAGGCACGGGTAAACCTCGCGGAACGCACTGCGCTGGTTATGGGCAGCGCGTCCGCCGCAGAATTAGTCCAGGCGGTGGAGAAGGCAGGCTACGGCGCGGAAGCGATCGAAGATGACCAGCTTCGCCGCGAACGCCAGCAGGAAACCGCTATCGCCACCATGAAACGATTCCGCTGGCAGGCGATCGTTGCGCTGCTGGTGGGGGTGCCGGTCATGGTCTGGGGCATGATCGGTGACAATATGATGGTCAGCGATGATAACCGTTCCCTGTGGCTGGCTATCGGGCTTGCTACCCTCGCGGTGATGGTCTTCGCCGGCGGCCATTTCTATCGCAGCGCATGGAAAAGCCTGAAAAACGGTACCGCCACCATGGATACGCTGGTGGCGCTGGGAACCGGCGTAGCATGGCTCTATTCCATGAGCGTCAACCTGTGGCCGCAGTGGTTCCCGATGGAGGCTCGCCATCTCTACTATGAAGCCAGCGCGATGATTATCGGTTTAATTAACCTCGGTCATATGCTGGAAGCCCGCGCCCGTCAGCGCTCCTCAAAAGCGCTGGAAAAACTGCTCGACCTGACGCCGCCGTCGGCGCGGGTTGTCAGCGAAGAGGGTGAGAAAAGCGTGCCGCTGGCCGAGGTTCAGCCGGGGATGACCCTGCGCCTGACGACCGGCGACCGGGTTCCGGTGGACGGCGTGATAAGCCAGGGCGAAGCCTGGCTGGATGAGGCGATGCTGACCGGCGAACCCATTCCGCAACAAAAAGCGGATGGCGACACGCTGCATGCCGGCACCGTGGTCCAGGACGGCAGCGTTCTGTTCACCGCCAGCGCCGTCGGCAGCCAGACGACATTGGCCCGCATCATTCGCATGGTGCGTCAGGCACAAAGCAGCAAACCGGAAATCGGCCAGCTGGCGGATAAAATCTCCGCCGTGTTCGTGCCGGCCGTGGTGGCTATCGCCCTGTTCAGTGCGGCAATCTGGTACTTCTTCGGACCGGCGCCGCAAATTGTCTATACCCTGGTGATCGCCACCACGGTGCTGATTATCGCCTGTCCTTGTGCGCTGGGTCTGGCGACGCCAATGTCGATTATCTCCGGCGTGGGCCGCGCGGCGGAATATGGCGTACTGGTTCGCGATGCCGATGCGCTCCAGCGCGCCAGCCAGCTCGATACCCTTGTTTTTGATAAAACGGGTACCCTGACCGAAGGTAAACCGCAGGTTGTGGCGATAAAAACCTTTGCCGATGTTGATGAGCCTACGGCGTTACGTCTCGCGGCGGCGCTGGAGCAAGGCTCCAGCCATCCGCTGGCGCGGGCGATCCTCGAAAAAGCTGCCGATAGCCTGCTGCCGGTAGTCGATAACTTCCGTACCCTGCGCGGACTCGGCGTCAGCGGCGAGGCCGAAGGCCATGCCCTGCTGCTCGGCAACCAGGCGCTGCTCAACGAGCAAAAGATTGCCACCGCCGCCGTAGAAAGCGAGATAGCCGCCCAGGCATCGCAAGGGACAACGCCAGTGCTACTGGCGATCGATGGCCAGGTCGCCGCCCTGTTCGCTATTCGCGACCCGCTGCGCGACGATAGCGTCGCTGCGCTGGCTCGTCTGCACCGCCAGGGCTATCGTCTGGTGATGTTGACCGGAGATAACCCGACGACCGCTAACGCGATTGCCAAAGAGGCAGGCATCGACGACGTGATTGCCGGCGTGCTGCCGGACGGCAAAGCTGACGCTATCAAGCGCCTGCAAAGCCAGGGGCATCAGGTGGCGATGGTCGGTGACGGCATCAACGACGCGCCGGCGCTGGCCCAGGCCGACGTCGGGATTGCGATGGGCGGCGGGAGCGATGTGGCGATTGAGACGGCGGCCATCACCCTGATGCGCCATAGCCTGAACGGCGTGGCGGATGCGCTGGCGATTTCAAAAGCCACGCTGCGCAACATGAAGCAGAACCTGCTGGGGGCCTTTGTGTACAACTCGCTGGGGATCCCCATCGCCGCCGGGATCTTATGGCCGCTGACCGGAACTCTGCTTAACCCGGTGGTAGCCGGTGCCGCCATGGCGCTCTCTTCCATTACCGTGGTCAGCAACGCAAACCGGCTGCTGCGCTTTAAGCCGAAGGACTAGATGTTATGACCCATACGCGCTAGCATGAAGGCTTCACACTACGGAGCGCGTATGGGCCTGTTAAACCGAATAAAAATGCTGTGGCGTGCCGCCGTCGGCGCGTCTTATTCCTGGCCCGCACTGGATATTACCCTTCCCGGAGAGCGCTATTTGCATCTGGTCGGCAGTATTCATATGGGCACCCGCGATATGTCCCCTCCCCCCGCCAGGCTGCTGAAAAAAATTCGTCAGGCCGACGCCCTTATCGTTGAGGCGGATATTACCGGAAACGAAACGCCCTTTGCTGGCCTCCCCGCCTGCCCGCCGCTGGCTGAACGTTTAAGTCCACAACAGCTCGTCGAACTGGAAAGCCGGGCTGCGGAACTTGGCTTGTCGACGGCGCCGTTTGACAGCCAGCCGCTCTGGCAGGTCGCCATGGTGTTGCAGGCAACCCAGGCGCAGAAGCTGGGGCTGCGTGCGGATTACGGTATTGACTACCAGCTGCTGATGGCGGCGCGTGAGAGTCACGTGCGGGTCATGGAGCTTGAAGGAACCGACAGCCAGATAGCGCTGCTGCGCGACCTTCCGGATGGCGGACTGGCGCTGCTGGCGGATACGTTGACCCACTGGCGCACGAATGCCCGACTTTTGCAGGTGATGATCGGCTGGTGGCTGGAGCAGCCGCCCGCTAAAGGCGTCACCACGCTGCCGACAACCTTTAGCCAGTCGCTGTACGATGTGCTCATGCACCAGCGTAACCAGGCGTGGCGCGAGACGCTGCTGGCGCTGCCGCCGGGGCGCTATGTTGTCGCCGTCGGCGCGCTGCATTTATACGGTGAAGGGAATCTGCCTGATATGCTGACGTAAAAAAATGGCCAATATTTCTATTGGCCCGTCAAAGAGGAATTTCATCATTATTATTATCCCGGAATTGACATTCCGGCTCGTTCGATTGTCGCTCAAAGCGACCATCACTGCCAATACTATTGCGCAAGATAGTACTATTTTTTACACATTCAACAGGCGTATGCTGACAGCACATGAGATCGGTTGGTAAGAAGGATAAGTATGACTCCCGCCGTTAAGTTACTCGAAAAAAACAAAATTGCTTTTAAGATCCACAGCTACGATCACGACCCCAATGAAACCAACTTTGGCGACGAAGTAGTCCGCAAACTGGGGCTGAATGCAGACCAGGTTTATAAGACGCTGCTGGTTGCAGTCAACGGGGATATGAAACATCTCGCCGTGGCGGTGACGCCGGTAGCCGGACAGCTGGACTTGAAAAAAGTGGCCAAAGCCCTCGGCGCGAAGAAGGTGGACATGGCGGATCCCATGGTCGCCCAGCGTACGACCGGCTATCTGGTCGGCGGCATCAGCCCGCTCGGGCAGAAGAAACGGCTACCGACGCTGATTGATGCCCCGGCCCAGACGTTTAACGCCATTTATATTTCTGGCGGCAAACGCGGGCTGGATATTGAACTGGCGGCCAGCGATTTAGCGAAGATTCTCGACGCCAAATTCGCCGATATCGCCCGCCGCGATTAATCACGCTTCAGCGTAGACAGACCGGGATAATCCCGAAGGCGGCGCGTGGCGTCTGACCAGACGACGGATCCCCCCGATCGTGGCAAATCCGTAGCTCGCTCAGCGCCGCGCCGCCGGGAAATCCTCGCGCGTTACTGCCAGCTCACCTCGCCTTTCGGCTCATAGGCGGCCGCATCCAGCGGTGAGTTTTTCTGGATATACTCTTTCAGCACTTCGGCATCGATAAAACCGGTATTCACATAACCCGGCTTATTGTCGATATGCGGATAGCCGTCGCCGCCGGTACCGTTAAAACTCAGCGTCGCCATCCGGTAAGTCTTCGTCGGATCGACCGGTTCGCCTTTGATTTTCAAATCATTCAGCTTGCCGTCTTTCGCCACGAAACTGACGTTGGCGAACTGCGGATAGGCGCCGGAGTCTGGTTTCATCTGCGCCACGGCGGTCAGATATTCCGTCACTTCCTTGCCGCTCATATCGACATACACCAGCACGTTGCCGAACGGCTGCACCTTCATGACATCTTTATAGGTAATGTCCCCGGCTTCGATGGAGTCGCGAATACCGCCGCCGCTCATCACGGCAAAATCGGCATTGCTACGCGCCATTTGCGCCGCCAGCAGCAAACGTCCCATATTAGTCTGCACGAAACGCACCTTGCTGCGATCGCCTTCAAGATGCCCGTTCACGCTGCCCACTTTGACCTGAAGCTGGGCTTTGCCTTTATTCTGGAATGGCGTCAGCAGCGACATCATCTGCGGGTTTTCCGGTATTTGCGGCGTATAGAGCACCCGCTCGCTCTGGCCGTTATCATAGGTCACTTTCTTCTTCAGGTTGACCGGGATCAGCTGATAGTGCACCAGCTTCATCTCGCCGTTGCGGAACTCAAAATCGGCGCGTCCGACATATTTCCCCCACTCATGCGCCTGCACGATCCAGATCCCGTTCTGTCTGTCCGGCGCGCACGGCGTGCCCGGCACATAATCGACCTGTTTTTTATTCTCAGAAGCCATACAGACCGGGTCCTGCGAATGGCCGCCGACGATCATCGCCAGCGCTCCTGCCGGCAGGCTGCGCGCCATTTCAACATCGCCCGGGGCATTAGAACCATGATTTCCATTGTCATAATGGCCCATGTGAGTGGTTGCCAGAATCACATCCGGTTTTTCATTTTGCTGCAGTTCCTGGATAACCAGTTTGGCCTCGTCCGCCGGTTTGCGGAATTCGATGTCGGTGAAATACTCCGGGTTGCCTATCTTCGCCGTGTCATCGGTGGTCAGGCCAATGACCGCGATTTTTAACCCGCCGCGTTTGAACAGCGCCCAGGGTTTAAACAGACGCTCACCGGTACTTTTTTGGTAAATATTGGCGGAGAGGAACGGAAACTTTGACCACTTTTCCTGCTGGCGTAACACGCTGAGCGGGTTATCAAACTCGTGGTTACCTACCGCCATCGCATCATAACCAATCAGGTTCATGCCGCGAAAATCTGGCTCCGCATCCTGTAAATCGGACTCCGGTACGCCGGTATTAATATCGCCGCCGGATAACAGCAGAACGCTGCCGCCCTCAGCGGCGACCTCTTTGCGAATCCCGTCGACCAACGTCTTTTGCGCCGCCAGCCCATATTCGCCGTAATCATTACGCCAGAAATGCCCGTGGTGATCGTTGGTATGCAGAATAGTGATTTTATAGGTTTTATCCTGCTCATAAGCCCGTGCAGATAAGCTTCCCAGAGACAGTGCGGTAAATAGCCCCAGTGCCACCGCCCGTTTTAAAAAATGCATCTTTCTCTCCCTGACTTAATAAACAAGTGCCGAAAGTATAGCGAGTTACGTCGCCAGGCAAATATGTTTTGCGCATTGAGTCTTCCTTCACACCTCAGGGACAGGTATGTTAGGCAGATAATAATTTCATCTGCATCCACAATGACGCTCTTAAAGTGAACCTATGGCGACGAATCAGACTGTTCAACCCTTATCCGGCCCCGCTGCTGCGCCGCAAAAAGCACGCACCTCGTTTGGTATTCTGGGCGCAATCAGCCTGTCCCATCTGCTGAACGATATGATCCAGTCGCTGATTCTGGCGATTTACCCGCTGCTTCAGTCGGAGTTTTCCCTGACCTTCGTGCAAATCGGGATGATCACCCTGACCTTCCAACTGGCCTCTTCGCTGCTTCAGCCGGTGGTCGGCTACTGGACCGATAAACATTCGATGCCATGGTCGCTGCCGATCGGCATGTGTTTTACGCTCTGCGGCCTGGTTTTGCTGGCGCTGGCGGGGAGTTTTGGCACGGTCCTGCTTGCCGCCGCGCTGGTGGGGACCGGTTCTTCGGTCTTCCACCCGGAATCGTCGCGCGTGGCGCGGATGGCCTCCGGCGGCCGTCACGGACTGGCGCAGTCGCTATTCCAGGTTGGCGGTAACTTTGGTAGCTCTCTGGGCCCGCTGCTGGCGGCGGTGATTATCGCGCCCTACGGCAAAGGTAACGTCGCGTGGTTCGTCCTGGCCGCGCTGCTGGCCATCGTCGTGCTGTCGCAAATCAGTCGCTGGTATGCCGCGCAGCATCGGATGAATAAAGGTAAACCAAAGACCGTCGTCGCCAGTCCGCTGCCGAAAAACAAAGTGATTCTGGCGGTCGGCATCCTGCTGATGCTGATTTTCTCGAAATATTTCTATATGGCGAGTATCAGCAGCTATTACACCTTTTATTTGATGCATAAATTCGGATTATCGATCCAGAATGCGCAAGTTCATCTGTTTATTTTCCTGTTTGCCGTTGCCGCAGGTACAGTGATTGGCGGGCCAGTTGGCGATAAGATTGGGCGTAAATATGTAATTTGGGGCTCGATCCTCGGCGTAGCCCCCTTTACCCTCGTTTTACCCTACGCCACGCTGGAGTGGACGGGGATTTTGACCATGATCATTGGATTTATCCTCGCCTCGGCATTTTCGGCTATTCTGGTCTACGCTCAGGAGCTGTTACCGGGGCGTATCGGCATGGTTTCCGGTCTGTTTTTCGGTTTCGCATTTGGTATGGGGGGGCTCGGAGCCGCCGTTCTGGGGCTGTTAGCGGACCACACCAGTATCGAGCTGGTTTATAAAATCTGTGCTTTCCTGCCACTTATCGGCATATTGACGATATTCCTTCCTGACAACCGTCAAAAATCCTGATTATCCGGCGGCTAAAGTGAAACTTTGGCCGCGGTAATCCCTTATCCTGCCAGCACTCGCGCTCATTAGCTGCCGTAGTTTTCCGATCTGTGCCTTTTTGCAGTTAAATTCCACTTTTCTGCATAATTCAACAATTATTCATAAACAAAATGGCTAAAACTGTCATAAACTATTACTCGGTTTTTTAGGTTTAGACACCGCACCATCCGCGTTGCAGCGCGGCAGCGAGTGTGCATCCATGGGTGCATAAATCCCCCGGAGAACGGCGCACCGGCCTGCAGGATGGCGTGTTTAATACTGAAAATGGATTGGCTCACCACATACAAGGAGACGGAATGCACCACGCAACACCGCTTATCACCACCATTGTCGGTGGGCTCGTACTCGCTTTTATCTTCGGCATGATTGCCAATAAGCTGCGCATTTCGCCACTGGTGGGCTATCTATTAGCAGGCGTGTTATCTGGTCCCTTTACACCAGGCTTCGTTGCCGATACCAAACTGGCGCCGGAGCTGGCTGAGCTGGGCGTCATATTGCTGATGTTCGGCGTCGGGCTGCACTTCTCCTTAAAGGATTTGATGGCGGTAAAGTCGATAGCCATTCCCGGCGCGATTGCCCAGATAGCCGTGGCAACGCTGCTGGGTATGGCGCTTTCTGCCGTGCTGGGCTGGTCGCTGATGACCGGCATCGTATTTGGCCTGTGTCTCTCTACCGCCAGTACCGTGGTGCTGCTGCGCGCGTTGGAAGAACGGCAGCTTATTGATAGCCAACGAGGGCAGATAGCCATCGGCTGGCTTATCGTCGAAGATTTAGTGATGGTTCTGACGCTGGTTCTGCTGCCGGCCGTCGCCGGTATGGCGGAAAAAGGCAATGTTGGCCTGGCGTCGCTGGCCGTCGATATGGGGATCACCATCGGCAAAGTGATCGCCTTTATCGCCATTATGATGCTGGTGGGCCGTCGTCTGGTACCGTGGATTATGTCCCGCAGCGCCGCCACCGGCTCCCGCGAACTGTTTACCCTGTCGGTGCTGGCCCTCGCTCTCGGGATCGCCTTCGGTGCGGTTGAGCTGTTCGACGTCTCCTTTGCGCTTGGCGCATTTTTCGCCGGAATGGTGCTGAACGAATCCGAACTCAGCCACCGCGCCGCGCACGATACGCTGCCGTTGCGCGATGCGTTCGCCGTGCTGTTCTTTGTCTCCGTGGGCATGCTGTTTGATCCGATGATCCTGCTGGAGCAACCGCTGGCGGTGCTGGCGACGCTGGCTATCATTATCTTCGGTAAGTCGGTGGCCGCCTTTTTCCTCGTGCGGATGTTCGGCCACTCGCCGCGCACCGCGCTGACTATCGCCGCCAGCCTCGCGCAAATCGGTGAGTTCGCCTTTATCCTTGCCGGGCTTGGCATGGCGCTGAATCTGCTGCCGCAGGCCGGACAAAATCTGGTCCTGGCCGGGGCGATTATCTCCATCATGCTTAACCCGGTGCTGTTCGCCGTGCTGGAAAAATACCTCGATAAAACCGAGACGCTGGACGAGCAGACCTTCGAAGAAGTGCTTGAGGAAGAGAAGCAGATTCCGGTCGATATTTGCAACCACGCGCTGCTGGTGGGCTTTGGCCGCGTCGGGAGCCTGCTGGGCGAAAAGCTGATGGCCCAGGGGATTCCGCTGGTGGTTATCGAAACCTCGCGTACCCGCGTCGATGAACTGCGCGCGCGCGGTATTCGCGCGGTGCTGGGCAATGCGGCGAATGAAGAGATCATGAATCTGGCGCATCTGGACTGCGCCCGCTGGCTGCTGCTGACCATTCCTAACGGCTATGAGGCGGGGGAAATCGTCGCTGCCGCCCGCGAGAAATGCCCGAATATCGAGATTATCGCTCGGGCGCATTATGACGATGAAGTGGATTACATTACCGAACGCGGCGCGAATCAGGTGGTGATGGGCGAGCGTGAAATCGCACGCGCCATGCTGCTACTGCTGGAGACGCCGCCGGCGGGTGAAGTGGTTACCGGATAATCCCGTTCCCGATGCTACCTTAGCGCCTCTCGGGCAGCGAGAGGCGTACTCAGCCGGTCCCTGCTGTTGCTACCTTATTCCCCTCTCGCGGCGCAAGAGGGGAAACGGGTTTAACGCTCCCAGTATGCCTCTTCCAGACTATCTTCTCGTTCCGGCAGGCCGCGAGTTAAACGCGGAGAGTGCTGGTTCAATACCTGATAGCTGACGCGGTTCGCGTATTTGCACACCTGCGCCAGCGACGAGTAGGTCAGCCACTTGCACTTGTGCTTGCTGGAGTTTGGTACGTTATTGCGGTGATAGTTATTGGCGGTAATATCGTGCAGCAGCGCCGCCAGCGCCCCGTCACCGGCACCGTTGGTATTCATAATTTTCTCAGGCCCCCCCATATACGGCGCGATATGCGAATAAATCCGTAAAGGGTTCACGCAATCCTGATGACGCATTGCGCGGCTAAACTCATACTGGTTGAATTCGGCAATCGCCCCTGGTAGCAGCGGATGCTGGGTTTTACGTTTGGCCTCGTCTTCCGTAAAGCTGGCCATATACAGCCCCGCAGGTCCGGCGGTACACAGGACCAGGTCCACCCACTCCAGCGCCTTATCCGAAGCCAGCAGCGGATCGGACAGCCCGGTCAGCGCTTCGGCCTCTTCTTCATTCATCGCCAGAATAGAGACGTTCTCCTTGAGGAACTGCTGCCACCATTGCGGGTTATCGGCAATGACATACTTCGTTCCCAGCGTCAGCACCACCGGCACATCATGCTTTTTGGCATACTCGATGGCTTTCATCGTCGCGTCCGGCATCGGCTCGCCGGGCTTGCAGCGCACCAGATAGGAGGTCAGCACCAGCGCAGAGGCACCGGCAATCACCTCTTCAGGAATGCTTTCCGGACGCAGCTTATTCATGTGGCCCGGACTGATGGCAAAGGTGCGTTCGCCCGCGTCGCTAATCAGGGTAAAGCAGCGACCAATGGCCCCGTCGACCCCTTGCAGATAGTTCAGGTCAGTACGACTGGAGGTGTTGCACAGATAGCGATAGGCGTAGCCGCCGATTTCGATGTTGCTGCACATGACGCCCAGCAATACCGAGCGGTCATCCGCCAGCACCGAGTAATTGTGCATGGTATTGCCGATCGTACCACCGGCAAACTGGTGGGTAATTAAATGATTCCGTACCAGCTCCTGATAGAGCGTCTCAGCGACATCATCTTCGATGACCAGCGAATGGCCGGCGCTGAGGCCGTAGCGCACGATAAACGCCTCATCTACTTTGGCTTCGATATCAACCAGCGTTTGATCGATGCCGACCACCCACGCGATGCTGGATTCATTTTCCGGCTGCGTTTGTTGCAGCAGCGGATCGCGGGCATTGACGGGAAAGTAGTGTTTGGATTTGCGTTTACCGGGAAATTTCATAGTGGCGATTTAATGGCAGTGAACAAGCGGGGAATAATAGCATATTCCCCTTGCCGCACGCGATTAGCGATACGGTGCCGTCAGGTTGACCATCATTTCGATATGCGCGCTGTCCGCATTAAGCGCCGGGATATATTCATATTTCTGCCCGCCAGCTTCGAGGAAGACTTCCCGGTTCTGTACCGCAATCTCCTCCAGCGTTTCCAGACAATCGGCAGCAAAGCCCGGACAGATCACCTGAATATGCTTCACGCCCTTCTCGCCCAACATTTTCAAAGTCTCGTCGGTGTAGGGCGTCAGCCACGGCTCGCGGCCAAAGCGCGACTGGAAGGTCATCATGACACGGTCCGGCGCCAGTCCCAACGCGGAGACCAGCTCGCGGGTGGTATCGCGGCAGCGCTGCGGGTAATCATCGCCTTCGTGGGCAAAACGCTGCGGGATGCCGTGATAAGAAAGCAGCAGCACATCCGGTTCGCCGTGCACGGCAAACGATGCGCGCACGCTGGCGGCCAGCGCATCGATATAGCTGGCATCATCGGCATAATCGCGAATAAAGGAGATACCCGGGATGGCCCGTTTTTTAGCCAGAATTCTCGCCAGTTCATCCCACACGGCTGCCACGGTGGAGCAGGAGTACTGCGGATACAGCGGCAGCACCACGATATGGTCCACGCCCTGGGCCAGCAGTTCATCCACCGCGCTTTCCAGCGCAGGCGAGCCGTAGCTCATGCCTAAGGCAACCGGCGTATCGGGTAGACGCGCGGCCAGCGCCTGCTGCTGTCGACGGCTGTAAACCATCAGCGGCGAGCCCTCTTCCATCCACACGGACTGATAAAGTTTCGCGACCCGCGGCGCGCGCAGGGGCAGTATCACGCCGCGCAGGAGCGGCCACCACAGCAGACGGGGCGTATCAACTACCCGCTTGTCGCTGAGAAATTGTCGCAGATAGCGCTTCACCGCATCGGGCGTGGGCGCATCGGGAGTGCCTAAGTTGGCTAACAAGATACCTGTTTTCGTCTGATGCATTACCGCCTCTTAACCATTTGAATCGCTGACAATTGTAGCTGAAATGGCGCTAAACGGAACCAATCATAGAAAAAGGTATAATAAGAGATGTTCTCATCCCACCGTCGTAGGATGAGAACCAACGGGATTAACCGAGGATTTTTTCCAGTTCAACGCGCACGTCGGCAACGGCTTTGGTACCGTCAACCTTCGCGTACCGGGTGTTGCCCGCTTCAGCTTCTTTCTGATAGTAACCGATCAGCGGCGCCGTCATCTGATGGTATTCCACCAGGCGCTTACGGACGGTCTCTTCCTGGTCATCTTTACGGGTGGTCAGCTCTTCGCCGGTCACGTCGTCTTTGCCTTCAACCTTCGGCGGGTTGAATTTGATGTGGTATACGCGACCGGAAGCCGCGTGAACGCGACGACCAATGATACGGTCAACGATCAGTTCGTCTGGCACATCAAATTCCAGAACGTAATCAACGGCGATGCCCGCTTCTTTCATGGCGTCAGCCTGCGGAATGGTGCGCGGGAAGCCATCGAGCAGGAAACCGTTACGGCAATCTTCCTGGGTGATACGCTCTTTCACCAGCGCAATAACCAGTTCGTCAGTCACCAGCTTGCCAGCGTCCATGATGTCTTTGGCCTGTTTGCCCAGCTCGGAGCCAGATTTCACCGCAGCGCGCAGCATGTCACCGGTAGAGATTTGCGGAATTCCGTATTTCTCCATGATGAACTGAGCCTGAGTTCCTTTACCCGCGCCCGGAGCGCCAAGCAGAATAATACGCATTACGAAAATCCCCTCAAAAGTTGATTCAATTTTTCAAAAAGCGCTAAACGATACCACCAGAATGCGGATGGCTCAAGGAAGGCAGAGCGGCTGAAACGGTTAATGGAAGGTTTATTTTGCCTGAAAGGCAGATTTTACGCTATCGGAGGAGGCGTCCACACCGGCCGGACCGGTGTGGACAAACAACAAAGGGATCAGGAAGCCAGCAGCTGGTTCATGCGGCGAATAAACTGGTTAGGATCTTCCAGGGTACCGCGTTCAGCCAGCAGGGCCTGATCGAGCAGCAGCTCGACCCACTCACCGAACTGCGCGTTATCCTGAGTATCGGCGGCACGTTTCACCAGCGGGTGCGCCGGGTTCAGTTCGAAAATGTACTTCACTTCCGGCGCAGACTGACCCGCAGCGGCAAACAGCTTCGCCATCTGGGTGCTCATTTCGTCCGCATCGGTGGTGACAATCGCCGGGGTGTCGGTCAGACGGTGCGTCAGACGGACCTCTTTCACCCGCTCGCCCAGCAGCGTTTTCACGCGCTCAACGAACGGTTCCAGCGCCTTTTCGGCCTCTTTGGTGCTTTCGTCGACCTCATCCGCCAGCTTATCCAGCGATTCGTCGGCTTTCGCGACCGACTGGAACGCCTTGCCATCGAACTCGGTCAGGTAGCTCATCATCCACTCGTCGATGCGGTCAGAAAGCAGCAGTACTTCGATGCCTTTCTTACGCAGCAGCTCGAGGTGCGGGCTGCTCTTCGCCGCGGCATAGCTGTCGGCGGTGATGTAGTAGATCTTCTCCTGCCCTTCTTTCATGCGCGAGACATACTCTTCCAGCGACACGCTCTGCGCGGCGGAATCGGTATGGGTAGAGGCGAAACGCAGCAGCTTCGCAATCGTCTGCTGATTCGCGCTGTCCTCCGCCGGGCCTTCTTTCAGCACCAGGCCAAACTGCTGCCAGAAGGTCTGATATTTTTCCGCGTCGTCTTTGGCCAGTTTTTCCAGCATCTGCAGCGCGCGTTTGCTCAGGGCGGTGCGCAGGTTGCGGGTGACGCTGCTGTCTTGCAGAATTTCACGCGACACGTTCAGCGGCAGATCGTTGGAGTCGACGAGGCCGCGGACAAAGCGCAGATAGTTCGGCATGAACTGCTCGGCTTCATCCATGATGAAGACGCGCTGCACGTACAGCTTCAGGCCATGCTTGTGATCGCGGTTCCACATATCCCACGGCGCCTGCGACGGGATATACAGCAGGCTGGTGTACTCCTGCTTGCCTTCCACGCGGTTGTGGCTCCAGGTCAGCGGATCGCTGTAGTCGTGGGCAATGTGTTTATAGAATTCGTTATATTCGTCGTCTTTGATTTCCGACTTATTACGCGTCCACAGCGCCTGGGCCTTGTTGATTTTCTCCCAGGAGATCACCGTTTCACCGTCAACCTCTTCGCGCTTTTCAATCTCTACCGGCAGCGCGATATGATCGGAATATTTGCTGATGATCGAACGCACGCGCCAGTCGTTGAGGAAATCATCCTCGCCTTCACGCAGGTGCAGGGTAATTTCAGTGCCGCGATCGGCTTTGGTGATATCGGCAACGGTGTAATCGCCTTCGCCGGCAGACTCCCAGAACACGCCGTTTTCCGCGCTATCGCCCGCCGCACGGGTGCGCACGGTGACTTTATCGGCCACGATAAACGCCGAGTAGAAGCCGACGCCAAACTGGCCAATCAGCTGGCTGTCTTTCGCCTGATCGGAGCCCATGGATTCGAGGAACGATTTGGTGCCGGATTTGGCAATCGTCCCAAGGTGGTCAATCACTTCATCGCGATTCATCCCGATGCCATTATCGGCGATGGTCAAGGTGCGGTTATCTTTGTCAAAAGAGACGCGCACGCGCAGCTCGCCGTCGCCTTCATACAGGTCCGGCTGGGACAGCGCGCGGAAACGCAGCTTGTCGGCCGCATCGGAGGCGTTGGAAATCAGTTCACGCAGGAAAATTTCTTTATTGGAATAAAGAGAATGGATCATCAGGTGCAGAAGCTGTTTAACCTCTGACTGAAAACCACGAGTTTCTTGTCCTTTCATCTAAATCAACCTCAACAATGCCATTGTTAATGGTAAAAAAACCGATGAAGGGGAGATGGGGACTGGGGGAGAAATTTTCAAGCGGGGGCGCCAAAAAGCGCCTCCGTTTGGTTAAAAACGAATCTTGTGCCGGCCGGCAAGGGAGTGCGACAGCGTGGTGCCGTCAACCATCTCCAGCTCGCCGCCTACCGGTACGCCGTGGGCGATACGGCTGGCTTCCACACCATACTGCGCGCAGAGTTCGGCGATGTAGTTGGCGGTCGCTTCGCCTTCCACCGTCGGGTTGGTGGCGAGGATCACTTCCCGCATCGATTCGTCGCGCAGGCGCTGCTCCAGACGATCGAGCCCGATATCGTCCGGCCCGATGCCATCAAGCGGCGACAGGTGGCCCATCAGGACAAAGTAGCGCCCGGAAAACTGCCCGGTCTGCTCAATGGCATAGATGTCTGCGGGGCTTTCCACCACGCAAATCTGGCCGTTTTCACGGCGGCGCGGGTTGCTGCAAATATTGCACACCTCCTGCTCGGTGAAGGTGCGGCAATCGGCGCAGTGGCCGATTTCCGACATCGCGCGCGTCAATGACTGCGCCAGACGCATCCCGCCGCTACGATCGCGCTGAAGTAGCGTAAACGCCATGCGCTGCGCTGACTTCGGGCCAACGCCCGGCAGGCAGCGCAATGCTTCCATAAGCTGAGTTAACAGCGGGCTGGTTTGCATCAGAACGGCATCTTAAAGCCAGGCGGCAGCTGCATGCCGGAGGAGACGGAAGCCATCTTCTCTTTCTGGGTCTCTTCAATACGGCGCGCCGCATCGTTGAACGCCGCAGCGACAAGATCTTCCAGCATATCTTTGTCGTCTTCCAGAAGGCTCGGGTCAATTTCCACGCGACGGCAGTTATGCGCGCCGTTAATGGTCACTTTAACCAGACCTGCGCCGGATTCGCCGGTCACTTCCAGCTGCGCGATCTCTTCCTGCATTTTCTGCATTTTGTCTTGCATCTGCTGGGCCTGCTTCATCAGGTTACCCAGACCGCCTTTTCCACCAAACATAGGCTTCTCTCTCAGTAAGTCATCGTTAAGGATGCTGACCGCAAGTCAAACTTGCAATCAAATGGGGCGGATACTCTCTTCATCCAGATCCGCATCGAAGAACCGGCGCAGCGTCTGGATGTTGTTATCCGCAATAATCGCGTCACGCGCTTGCGCGAGCTTCTCTTCATAAATTGCCTGCCGCCACTCCAGCGGCGTGCGCATCGCAGGATTATCGTCTTCCACGATGGTCAATTCAACCGCTGAACCGTACAACACGCCGAGCGCTTCAGCCAACTTTTGCTGCGCGCCAGCGGAATTGAGATGCCGCTGGCTCGGACGCAGATGCAGGCAGATACGACTACCGTCCTGCTCTTTCCACGCGTTCAGCGCCACCTGCTCTACCAGTTTCGGCACCACCAGTTGGTTAACTTCCGCCGCCCAGCCGTCGCGTTCGACCGCTTCCAGCGCCAGTTTTGCCGCCAGCTCCGGCGTTTTTTCATGCTCCAGCGCTTTCTTCAGCGCCTTCGGCGTCGCGACCTCTTCTTTCACCGTTTCGACAATCGTCGTCGCTTTCCAGCGATAGGCTTCTTTTTTGGCCGGAACCTTTTCCTGCACCGCAGCAACGGCCGGACGGGACTGCACGCGCTCGGTGATTGAACTCAGTCGCTCCAGCGCAGCGTTATTCACCGGCCGCGCGCGGGATGCGGCTGCCGGTTCACTCTTTTTTGGACTGGGTGCTCCCTGGTTGCGCTGCAGATGACTGCGTGCCGCCAGTACCTGACTGGTGGTTTGCGGCAGATTCTGCGGCGGCTGCACCGGCGGAGCGGAGACGGGCGCCGCCTGCACAGGCGCGGACGGCGTTGCCGGTAGCGGCTTCACCTCGGGTTCCGGCAGCGGCGCCTGCGGATGGAATGCCAGCGCGCGCAGCAGCGTCATTTCCACCCCCATACGCCTGTCCGGCGCATACGGCAGCTCTTTGCGGCCAATCAGGAGCGTCTGATAGTACAATTGTATATCGGTAGGCGGCACGGTGCGCGCGAGTTCACGCATCCGCAGCTCCACCGCGGCCATATCGGCGCCCAGCGCCGAAGGAGAGAGCTGAACCATCGCAATGCGGTGCAGCAGACTCTGCATTTCAACCAGCAGCGCTTCCCACTCAACGCCGCGGGAGGCCGCTTCGTTGACCCCCGCCATAACGCGTTCGCCATCGGCCGCCACCAGCGCCTCAATTAACGATAGCGCCTGATCGTCGTCGAGGGTGCCGAGCATCGTACTGACCGACTCCGCCGTCAGACGACCATCGCCGCTGGCAATCGCCTGATCGGTCAGGCTTAAGGCATCGCGCAGGCTGCCGTCCGCCGCGCGCGACAGCAGCTGCAGCGCGCGGGATTCAAAAGTAATCTGCTCTGCACCGAGAATATGCTCAAGCTGATGGCGGATCTGTTCGACATCCAGCGCCTTAAGATGGAACTGCAGACAACGCGACAGGATAGTCACCGGCAGCTTCTGCGGATCGGTGGTCGCCAGCAGGAATTTGACGTGCGCAGGCGGCTCCTCCAGCGTTTTTAACAACGCGTTGAAGCTGTGGCGCGACAGCATGTGGACTTCATCGATCAGATAGACTTTAAAGCGGCCACGGGCCGGCGCATACTGGACATTGTCCAGCAGGTCGCGGGTATCTTCGACTTTGGTACGGGAAGCGGCATCAATCTCAATCAGATCGACAAAGCGCCCCTGCTCTATTTCGCGGCAGTTATCGCACACGCCGCACGGCGTGGCGGTAATACCGGTTTCACAGTTCAACCCTTTTGCGAGCAAGCGCGCGATGGAGGTTTTCCCTACCCCGCGGGTGCCGGAAAAGAGATAAGCGTGATGAATGCGCCCTAACGATAAGCCGTTCGCCAGTGCGGTCAGCACATGTTCCTGGCCGACAACGTCAGCAAAGGTTTGTGGGCGCCATTTACGGGCTAAGACCTGATAACTCATGGGCTGGCTCTGAAACGCTGGAAGGTGAAATCACGAGGGGTCATGCTATCACAGCCCCGCCCGATCGGCGAGGCTATGTCTCGGGAAATGCTTAGTGGCCCGGGAATGGAACCAGGCTATAACAGTGAATGCCCGCTTTCTCAAGGCGCTGTTCGCCGCCCAGATCAAACAGGTTGATAATAAACGCGGCATCATGAACCTCACCGCCCAGACGACGGATCAGCTTCACGGTGGCGTCAATGGTGCCGCCGGTGGCCAGCAGATCGTCAACGACGAGAACTTTATCGCCTGCTTTGATCGCATCGACATGAATTTCCAGCTGATCGGTACCGTATTCAAGCTCGTAGCTCTCGGCAATGGTTTCACGCGGCAGCTTGCGCGGTTTACGTACCGGCACAAAACCCACACCCAGCGCCAGCGCAACCGGAGCGCCAAACAGAAAACCGCGCGCCTCGGTGCCCACCACTTTGGTGATGCCGGCGTTTTTATAACGCTCGGTCAGCAGCTCAATGCTTAACGCATAGGCTTTCGGGTCTTCCAGCAAGCTGGTGACATCGCGGAAAAGAATACCCGGTTTCGGATAGTCCTGAATGCTTTGGATGCTGCTTTTTAGATATTCAAGCTGCTGTGCAGTTGCGGTCATAAGTTTATGCCTGATAAAAACGGTGTTACTCACGGGCAGGCCAGACGGGTCAAAGAAACATTTGATTAACCTTTGACCAGGCGTACCCGCGCTCGAAAACGCTCGAATTTACTGTCTGTAAGCGACAATTGCAACACTCATTATGGTGCATCAGTGCTTTTGTTGCGTCGCGTCAACAACCGGAATACGCCACATAAATATCAACAGGCAGGCCAGAATCACCAGCAGCATGATGCGAACCCACGTAAGCTTAACCAGCCACAGCGACACGCCGAAGGTCAGCAGAATCATCACGATTGCCCGCGGCCTGGCGCCGGGCGGCATCGCACGGTATTGCTGCCAGTGACGAAGATAGCCGCCGAACCAGGAACGGTGCAGCAGCCAGTGGTGAAAGCGCGGTGAAGAACGGGCAAAACACCAGGCCGCCAGCAGTATAAACGGGGTGGTCGGCAATAAAGGCAAAAAGACGCCCAGCGTCCCCAGCACTACCGCCAGCCAGCCTATGATGATTAAAATGATACGTGGCATAATGCGAATCGTTATCAGCAAAGAGGGCTACTGTAGCACAGTTGTCTATCAGACCAGGGAGGAGTTATTTGAAAACAACCCGGCTTTTACACACGCTGGAAAATCAGTTGGCTCAGCTGGCCGCGCAGGTTGCGCCGCTGGTGCATCATGCTACGCTCAGCGCCCGCTTCGATCGCCAGCTGTTCCGTACTCGCAGCACCCTGATGCAGGACTGTCTCAAGGAGGCGCAGCAGCACTTTTCCGAGCTGCGGCAGGCCGTTGAGCAGCAACAGCTTCCGCAGGTCGCCTGGCTGGCGGAGCGGCTGGTCGCGCAGGTTGCCGCCCTCAGCCGGGAGGCGGCAACCTGGCCGCTACGCAGCTGGGACAGCGCCTCGCCCGGGGTGAACCGCTGGCAGCGGCGGCGGCTTCAGCATCAGGAGTACGAACGTCGACTGCTGGCGATGCGCAACGATCGCCAGCATCAACTGGCGCAGGCGACAACGCTTGAGGAGCAGCAGCGGCTGGCGAAGGAAGTCGATGCCTGCGCCGGGCGTTTAGCGCGCTGTCGCGATGCGCTGGAAAAAATAGAAGGCGTGCTGGCACGCTTAACGCGCTAACAGAAGGAATCACTATGTCGCTGGAAAATGCCCCGGATGAGGTCAAACTGGCCGTTGATTTGATTATGCTGCTGGAAGAGAACCAGGTGTCAGCACAAACCGTACTGGGGGCGCTGGAGATAATCAAACGTGATTATGAAAACAAACTCAACCGCACCGCACAGACGTCTGATGAAACGGATAACCGCTGACCGACAGCCCGTCGGAAACGGGGCGGCACACTGGCCGCCCCTGCTGAGTCTTAGCCGATAGCCGGAGACGGATCGTCCCCTTTGACCTCACGCTTAAGCTCCGTCACTTCATCCCCTTTTTCGTTACGCAGATGGACTTCCAGCTGGTTGAAGGCGATGTTGATGTCGTTTTCACGGCACAGGCGGTCGATCGCGCGGTTCAGTTCATCGACGGTATAGCTGCGATCGCGCAGTTCGCGCACATATAAACGCAGCTCATGATCCAACGTGCTGGCGCCGAAGGTGGTGAAGAAGACCGATGGCGCGGGCTCCGGCATCACTTTCGGATGCTCGTGCGCCGCCTGCAGCAACACTTCCTTGACCTTATCCAGATCGGAGCCGTACGCCACGCCGATGCGGATCACCACCCGGGTTACGGTGTCGGACAGCGACCAGTTGATCAGCCGTTCGGTCACAAACGCTTTGTTCGGGATGATCACCTCTTTGCGGTCAAAGTCGGTAATGGTCGTGGCGCGAATGCGGATCTTGCTGACGGTACCGGAGAAGGTGCCGATCGTCACCGTATCGCCGATGCGTACCGGACGTTCGAAGAGGATAATCAGGCCAGAAACAAAGTTACCGAAAATCTCCTGCAAACCAAAGCCCAGACCCACCGACAACGCGGCCGCCAGCCACTGCAGCTTGTCCCACGAAACGCCCAGCGCGCCAAAGACCGTCATCGCACCGATAGCGATAATCGCGTAGTTGAGGATCGAGGTAATGGCGTAGGACGTCCCCTGGCGCATGTTGAGCCGCGAGAGGATCAGCACTTCCAGCAGACCGGGTAAGTTGCGGATCAATGCCCAGGCGACCATGGACGCGACGATCGCGAACAGCAGGCTGCCCATCGTCACGCTGCGCACCACGCTGGCTCCCGCCTCGGTGCCGTTGTAGTGCCACAATGTGATGCTGTCGAGGTAGGCGAACACGGTGATCAGATCGGACCAAATCGCCCAGAATACGACGCCAAACAAGGCGACCATCACCAGCATGGTAATGCGCAACGTTTGCTGGTTGACCTGCTCCAGCGCAATCGTCGGCTCTTCCTGCGGCTCAGCCCCTTCCGCCCCCTCTTTGACCATATGCTGACGACGGGCCAGCGCGCGCCGCCAGGCGATACGCCGCGCGGCAACACTCAGGCCGCGCAACACGGTCTGGTACAGCAGATTCCACAGCATCACCAGGTAGACGGTTTCAATCCAGCGACCGGCAAGACGCAGGGTGGTATAGAAGTAGCCGGTTGCCGTCAGCACCATCAGCGCGACCGGCACAATCGAGAGCACGGTGACGGTGAGAAGACGCAGGCTGTGCGACTCTTTATCACGCCAGCTGTCGCGACACATCGGCCACACCAGTACCGCGATCAGCAGCAGATTGAGCAGGATAACGAACTGCCCCAGCACGTCATCCATCAGATTCAGCGGCGACAGCTCGGAGACCACCGACCAGAAATTCAGCGGCAGCAGCGCAAGACTGACGCGCACAATTTGCCGACGCCAGTGGCTGGTCAGGTGCGGCGGCATATTAAAGTGGCTTACCGCGACGCCGTCTTTTTCCAGCACCTTCCAGCACAGGCCAAACACCAGCCAGAACAGCGCCAGTTTTTTACTGTATGCCCACAGTAGCCCGCTGATGTTCAGCTGCATCGTCAGCAGAATCAGCCCTACCGCCAGGATCAGCAGCACGACAGGCAAGGCGCGGATCAGGTCGATCAGAATCGCTTTAGGCGTATGGAGCTGCGTGTCGTTACGCAACTGGCCGACCTGCGAGGCCAGCCGGGCCTGGTAGTTCCGTAGCCACTGCAGGCGCCAGCGGATCAGGCCAGCAATCAGCAGCAGCGGCAGACCGGCAAGGAAGGCAACAAACACCGCCGGCCACGCTTTCTCCCAGTTTACGGTGATTTTCATCGCCTTAAACTGCCCTTTCAGCGCTTCCGGGAAGGATTTAACCCACTCCCAGTCCATCGGTTTGTTGCTATTTACCCAGAAAATCTGCTGGGTCAGGATGGCTTTCAGGTTGCTGGAGACGCTCATTAACTGCTGCTGGTTGATCTGCAGGTTAATCGCCATCATCAGCTGATTGCCGAGCTGCTTGTTAAACTGGTCGAGCAGTTCGCGGCGCATATCCACGACGTCCAGCAGAGCATTATGTACGTCAGGGGTCACTTCAGTGCTGTGCCCTTCTTCCAGTTTGGCGACGAACGCATCGCTCTGGAACAGCGCATCGCGCTGCTGGTTGACCTCGAACTGTTCAAGACGCAGATCGGCAATACGGTTGGTCATATCTTCCAGCTCGTCCGCCGACGGCAGCGTCTGCTGCTGCTGGTAAAGGATGCGCGACAGTAACAGGCTCCCTTTGAGGACGGAAATCTGCTCTTTGATATCACGTTCAGATTGCAGCGCCCGATCGAGCCAGTTTTTCACTTTAATGTTGCGCTGCACCAGCTGATTGCCATTCTCAGTCGCCGCGATAAGCTTCTGGCTCAGCTGATGGTTAATATCCAGCTCTTGTTGGACCAGCGGGTTGGACTGGATACGCGCCGTCTCATCCGGCGTGACCGCTTCCTGAGCGGTTTTTTCCGTTAGCGTCAGGCGCTTGCTGTTAACCGCTTCCTGCAGCAATTGCAACTGATGTTCGAGACGATTACTGTTGGCGCTGACGTAGTCCCGTTGCTTTTGCAGCGTATCCTGCAATACGGTGTTACCTTCGAGGCTCTTGCGCTGCTGCTCAATTTGCGCGTTAAGCAGCGCCTGCTGCGCCAGCAGTAATCCCTGCTGGCTTGGGCGCAGGGCTCCGTCACCGGTGGTGGTGCCGTTCAGACGGTTGCGTATCTGCTGTAGCTGCTGGGAAGCCGCATACATCGCATTTTGCACGCGCTCCGGCTGGGTTTGCAGGGAAACCAGCTGACCGTTGTAGGTCGCCAGATCGTTCTGCGCGCTTTGCAGATCGTCCAGCGTCTGGGAGAGACGAGATTCCAGCTGCCGCAAAGAGAGCGTGCTGAGCGTTTTCCGCGTCGCCTCATCATCCGGCACCTCGCTTAACGCATTCAGGCTATCGACCGCCTGACGCATCTTCGCCGGTGCCTGATCAACCTGTTGCCGCAGCTGAGTGGTTTCCGACTTAATCCGCTCAATTTTATCGAGAGCTTCAAGCGTCTGCACCAGGTCTTGCTGAACCAGCTTGTCCTGGGGTGTCAGTTCCTTTTGCTTATTTAGCGTATTAAGTTGGTTTTGAATATCAGATCGGTCAGGGACATCGGCAGCCTGAGCTTGATTAACGCTAAGACAGCCGACAAATAACAGCAGTACAATTACAAAAGCGGAAGTGGCATTTCGCCAACGGATAGTATGCAGCATAGTGTTAACATGAGTGGTTGCAATAGCCGGAGAATACCGGGGGTCGTCGCAGCCCGCAGAATAGCACTTCTGCAATCGCACGAATAGCGGCGGCTATCAGCAAACACGCACCTTTTTTATTTTGCCGGCATCGCTAATTGTTTACCTCCGGAGAAGCCCGGAGCGTAGGGCAAAACTGATACATTTCGAGAAGAATGGCCACGTAGTCGCGCGCTTCTTTTTCAAGATCGAATGAATCCGGCGCAAAGAGCCAGTTTTCCATCAGACCGGAGAGATAGCTACGCATTAAAATCGCCGCCCGGCGGGTTAACAAATTAGCCGGCAGCATATTGGCCGCAATACACTCCTTTAACGTGTGTTCGATACGTTCGTAGCTCTCAAGACATAAGCTACGCTGCGCCTCCTGAACCACTTCCATTTCACCGACAAATTCACACTTATGGAAGATAATTTCCATCATTAGCCGCCGCCGCTCTTCTGTCACAGTGGCTTCAAGAACGTGAACTAAGATCCCCCTGACAACTGACAGTGGATCGTTGGGGAATTTTGCCCGATACTCAACTTCAAGATCGCTAATACTTGCGTCCGACAACACCCATATTTCATTAAATAAATCTGATTTATTCTTGAAATGCCAGTAGATAGCCCCCCTCGTCACCCCGGCAGCTTTTGCAATTGCTGCCAACGAGGTAGATGATACGCCTTGCTGCGAAAACAGACGCAGAGCAACATCCAGAATGTGTTGCCGGGTTTCAAGTGCCTGTTGTTTGGTTTTTCGTGCCATAGGTCGATGAGTTTACAGAGGTTGCGTTTACATACATTTGTGAATGTATGTACCATAGCATGACCATAACAGAAACACAGTAGTGGGTTTGTGGTCGTTTGAGCCACTGCACAATTTGAAATTGGACACTCGAGGTTTACATATGAACAAAAACAGAGGGTTAACGCCTCTGGCGGTCGTTCTGATGCTCTCAGGCAGCTTAGCGCTAACAGGATGTGACGACAAACCGGCTCAGCAAGGGGCTCAGCATATGCCGGAAGTCGGTATTGTGACGCTCAAATCCGCACCTCTGCAAATCACCACTGAGCTACCGGGCCGTACCAGCGCCTACCGTATTGCAGAAGTCCGTCCTCAGGTAAGTGGCATTATTCTGAAACGTAACTTTACGGAAGGTGGCGACATCCAGGCCGGCGTGTCCCTTTATCAGATTGATCCGGCGACTTACCAGGCCAGCTATGAAAGCGCGAAAGGCGACTTAGCCAAAGCGCAGGCAGCGGCCAATATCGCGCAGCTGACGGTTAAACGTTATCAGAAACTGCTCGGCACCAAATACATCAGTCAACAGGATTACGATACTGCCGTCGCCAACTCACAGCAGAGCAATGCTGCCGTTGTTGCCGCGAAAGCCGCTGTGGAAACTGCGCGTATTAACCTGGCCTACACCAAAGTGACCTCGCCTATCAGCGGCCGGATTGGTAAATCCGCCGTGACCGAAGGGGCGCTGGTACAAAACGGTCAGGCCACTGCGCTGGCAACCGTTCAGCAGCTGGACCCTATCTATGTTGATGTGACCCAGTCGAGCAACGATTTCCTGCGTCTGAAACAAGAGCTGGCAAACGGCACGCTGAAACAAGAAAACGGCAAAGCCAAAGTCGAACTGGTGACCAACGACGGGATGAAGTATCCGCAGGGCGGCACGCTGGAGTTTTCTGACGTCACCGTTGACCAGACCACTGGTTCTATCACTTTACGCGCCATCTTCCCGAACCCGGATCACACCCTGTTACCAGGGATGTTCGTCCGCGCGCGTCTGCAGGAAGGGACCAACCCGGATGCCCTGCTGGTTCCACAGCAAGGCGTAACCCGCACGCCGCGTGGTGACGCCAGCGTGATGGTTGTTGGTGAAGGCGACAAGGTCGAGGTTCGTCAGGTCACTGCCACGCAGGCGATTGGCGATAAATGGCTGGTCACCAGCGGAGTGAAATCCGGCGATCGCGTGATTGTCACCGGACTGCAAAAAGTTAAACCAGGCGTGCAGGTTAAAGCGCAGGAAGTAGCCTCTGACGATCAACAGCAAGTTGCCAGTAACGCTCAGTCAGAACAAACCAAGTCTTAACTTAAACAGGAGCCGTTAAGACATGCCTAATTTCTTTATCGATCGCCCCATATTCGCATGGGTGATCGCCATAATCATCATGCTTGCCGGGGGACTTGCGATCCTGAAGCTGCCTGTCGCGCAATATCCCACGATTGCGCCGCCGGCGGTCTCGATCACCGCGACCTACCCTGGTGCTGATGCGAAAACGGTGCAGGATACCGTGACGCAGGTTATCGAACAGAATATGAACGGTATCGATAACCTGATGTACATGTCCTCCAACAGTGACTCAACCGGTACGGTACAGATAACCCTGACCTTCCAGTCTGGTACCAACGCGGACATCGCTCAGGTGCAGGTGCAGAACAAACTGCAGCTCGCCATGCCGCTGCTGCCGCAGGAAGTACAGCAACAGGGCGTGAGCGTGGAGAAATCCTCCAGCAGCTTCCTGATGGTTGTCGGCGTTATCAACACTAACGGCACCATGACGCAGGAGGATATTTCCGACTACGTTGGCGCCAACATGAAAGATGCTATCAGCCGTACGTCCGGCGTGGGCGACGTTCAGCTGTTTGGTTCCCAGTACGCGATGCGTATCTGGATGGATCCGAACAAACTGAACAACTTCCAGCTGACGCCGGTGGATGTGATCAACGCGATTAAAGCGCAGAACGCCCAGGTTGCAGCCGGTCAGTTAGGCGGTACGCCGCCGGTGAAAGGCCAGCAGTTGAACGCCTCGATCATTGCGCAAACGCGTCTGAAATCTGTGGACGAATTTAGTAACATCCTGCTGAAAGTGAACCAGGATGGTTCTCAGGTTCGTCTGCGCGATGTGGCGAAAGTTGAGCTCGGTGGCGAAAACTACGACGTCATCGCTAAGTATAACAACCAGCCGGCCTCCGGTCTGGGTATCAAACTGGCGACCGGTGCGAATGCGCTGGATACCGCAGCGGCCATTCGCGCTGAACTGAAGAAAATGGAACCCTTCTTCCCGTCGGGCCTGAAGATTGTTTACCCGTATGACACCACGCCGTTCGTGAAGATCTCGATTCATGAAGTGGTTAAAACGCTGGTGGAAGCGATAATCCTGGTCTTCCTGGTGATGTATCTGTTCCTGCAGAACTTCCGCGCCACGTTGATTCCCACCATCGCGGTGCCGGTGGTCTTATTGGGTACCTTCGCCATCCTTGCTATTTTTGGCTTCTCGATAAACACCCTGACCATGTTTGGTATGGTGCTGGCGATAGGCCTGCTCGTCGATGACGCCATCGTGGTGGTGGAAAACGTCGAGCGTGTCATGGCGGAAGAAGGCCTGCCGCCGAAGGAAGCAACCCGCAAATCCATGGGTCAGATTCAGGGCGCGCTGGTCGGTATCGCGATGGTGCTTTCTGCGGTATTTATCCCGATGGCCTTCTTCGGCGGTTCAACCGGTGCGATTTATCGCCAGTTCTCCATCACTATCGTTTCGGCGATGGCGCTGTCGGTGCTGGTTGCATTAATCCTGACCCCGGCGCTGTGCGCCACGATGCTGAAACCCATCGCGAAAGGCGGTCATGGCGAGCATAAAGGCTTCTTCGGCTGGTTTAACCGCATGTTCGATAAGAGCACGCACCACTACACCGATAGCGTAGGTAACATTCTGCGCAGTACCGGTCGTTACCTGGTGCTGTATCTGATCATCGTCGTCGGAATGGCCTGGCTGTTCGTCCGCCTGCCGAGTTCGTTCCTGCCGGATGAAGATCAGGGCGTATTCCTGAGCATGGCGCAGCTTCCTGCCGGTGCTACGCAGGAACGTACGCAGAAAGTGCTCGACGAGATGACGGACTACTATCTCACCAAAGAGAAAGACAACGTTGAATCGGTATTTGCCGTTAACGGCTTTGGCTTCGCGGGCCGCGGCCAGAACACCGGTATTGCGTTCGTTTCTCTGAAAGACTGGAGCGCACGTCCGGGCAGTGAGAACAAGGTGGAAGCGATTACCGGTCGTGCGATGGCCCGTTTCTCGCAGATTAAAGATGCAATGGTCTTCGCCTTTAACCTGCCGGCTATCGTCGAACTGGGTACCGCTACCGGCTTTGACTTCCAGCTGATCGACCAGGCTGGTCTGGGCCATGAAAAACTGACCCAGGCACGTAACCAGCTGTTTGGTGAAGTGGCGCAACACCCTGACCTGCTGGTCGGCGTTCGTCCGAACGGCCTGGAAGATACGCCGCAGTTCAAGGTGGATATCGACCAGGAAAAAGCACAGGCGTTGGGCGTTTCTATCAGTGACATTAATACCACGCTGGGCGCGGCCTGGGGCGGTAGCTACGTCAATGACTTCATCGACCGCGGTCGCGTGAAGAAAGTCTACGTCATGTCCGAAGCGAAATACCGTATGCTGCCGAAAGATATTGGCAACTGGTATGTTCGCGGTAGCAATGGACAGATGGTGCCGTTCTCAGCCTTCTCCACCTCACACTGGGAATATGGTTCACCGCGTCTGGAACGCTATAACGGTCTGCCGTCGATGGAAATCCTCGGTCAGGCGGCTCCGGGCAGAAGTACCGGTGAAGCGATGACGATGATGGAAGAGCTGGCCAAAAAGCTGCCTTCGGGTATTGGCTATGACTGGACCGGTATGTCCTATCAGGAACGCCTGTCCGGCAACCAGGCGCCGGCGCTGTATGCCATCTCGCTGATCGTGGTATTCCTGTGTCTGGCGGCGCTGTATGAAAGCTGGTCGATACCGTTCTCCGTGATGCTGGTTGTCCCGCTGGGGGTTATTGGCGCACTGCTGGCGGCAACGTTCCGTGGTCTGACAAACGACGTTTACTTCCAGGTAGGTCTGCTGACCACCATTGGCCTGTCGGCGAAGAACGCGATACTTATCGTCGAATTCGCCAAAGACCTGATGGATAAAGAAGGCAAGGGTCTGGTTGAAGCGACCCTGGAGGCGGTACGTATGCGTCTGCGTCCAATCCTGATGACCTCGCTGGCGTTTATCCTCGGGGTCATGCCGCTGGTCATTAGCTCTGGCGCAGGTTCCGGCGCGCAGAACGCCGTAGGTACCGGCGTAATGGGCGGGATGGTGACGGCAACGGTTCTGGCTATCTTCTTTGTTCCGGTCTTCTTCGTGGTGGTTCGCCGCCGCTTCAGCAAGAAATCGGAAGACATTGAGCACAGCCATCCGACTGAGCATCATTAATCTCTCCATAGAGGGCCGCGCAAGCGGCCCTTTTTTTCGCCTTCGCCCCCGTTTACTGCGGGATTCGTTGAGGAAATTTTGCGGATAGCGTATATTGAAGCGCACGCATTGCAACGGTTTACTTTACATCCTGATATACAATTTCTGGTGATAAGCTTAACTTTGTTTTTATCAGATTATTCTTTTGCCGTTTTACCCTTACCTGAACTAAGAATATTCTTAACCTCAGTGTTATCCGGGTTTAAGATCTGGTTTCAAAGAAAAGAGTCAGCTAAATCAATGATCCATAAGCATTGCTTTGTAGAAGCATCACATTGAATGCCGTAGAATAATAAGTTCAGATATTTTTAAGATAAATTAACGGTGATAATTGTAATTTTTCGTAATAGCACGGTGAAATCTTTTTGAGAGTGGATTATAGTTAAAACAACAGGATTACAATGTATGTGTCAGGTCTGTTAGTCGTGTTCATCCCACAACGGTGCTTGTTAGTCGTCGTTTAAACCACTCAAAAGGGGATGCGTTATGGACGAATACTCGCCAAAAAGACATGATATCGCGCAGCTTCGATTTCTTTGCGAAACCCTGTATCATGACTGCCTTGCAAACCTGGAAGAGAGTAACCACGGGTGGGTGAATGACCCGACGTCGGCTATCAATCTTCAACTTAATGAATTGATCGAACACATAGCCACGTTCGCACTTAATTATAAAATTAAGTACGCTGAGGATAATAAACTGATCGCTCAGCTGGACGAATACCTGGATGACACTTTTATGTTGTTCAGTAGTTATGGCATTAACACGGCCGATTTACAGAAATGGCGCAAATCGGGAAATCGGTTATTCCGATGCTTTGTCAACGCCAGTCGGGAAAATCCGGCAAGTCTTTCTTGCTAGTATTATTACAATCAAAAGGTGAAGTTATGTCTGGTGAACCATTAACCAAAACAGACTATTTGATGCGCTTACGTCGCTGTCAGACAATTGATACACTGGAACGCGTAATTGAAAAAAACAAATATGAACTTTCAGATAACGAACTGGCTGTATTTTACTCAGCGGCCGATCATCGTCTTGCTGAATTGACCATGAATAAGCTCTACGACAAAATCCCGACATCGGTGTGGAAGTTCATTCGCTAATTCATTTCAGCTGTCAGTCAGATGATTAACCGGGCCCTCCCCTGCACTGGATATTATTGTGAGATTACTCGCATAAGTCAGCAAAACGCGCTCATGAAACCGGTTTCTTTTTTATACTGTAACGCCTGTCCACCTTAATCAGGAAAGCAGCATGAGTGAAGAGAAACGTAAAATGATCGCCGGTGAACTGTATCGGGCAGGTGATGCCACGCTTCGGGCAGACCGCCTGCGCGCCAGACAATTGCTGCATCGCTACAACCATTCGGCGCCGGACGAGCGCGAATGGCGGAAAATATGCCTGACTGAACTGTTTGGCCAGGCGAGCGATGCTTATATTGAACCCACTTTCCGCTGTGATTATGGTTACAATATTTTCCTCGGCGCCAGTTTCTACGCAAACTTTGATTGCGTAATGCTTGATGTCTGCCCGATTCATATTGGTGATAATTGCATGCTGGCGCCCGGCGTACATATCTATACCGCCACGCATCCATTAGATGCCGCCGAACGCAACAGCGGTAAAGAATACGGCAAACCCGTTACTATCGGCCATAATGTGTGGATTGGCGGCCGGGCGGTCATTAACCCCGGAATAACCATCGGCGATAATGCAGTCATTGCCTCCGGCGCCGTGGTCGTGAAAGATGTTCCGGCCAATGCCGTGGTTGGCGGCAACCCGGCGCAAATCATCAAGATGCTGACAGCGCAAAAAGCGTAACTGTTATGCTTTTCCGCAACTGATCTGTTACTTTCCTGAGAGATTCCTGCAACATAAAATAGCCTTCAGGCTGAGCCTTAGCAGAATTCGGGGACCAAGATGACAGAAATACAGCAGCTGCTGACCAACACGATTGATGAGCTCAATGTGAAAGAGAAGCGCGACAACCGTCCGCGCTTTAGTATCAGTTTTATTCGCAATCATCCGTGGCTGTTCGTTGCAATGTACGCCGCATTCCTGGCGACGTTCGTGGTCATGGTGACATCGGAAACGCTGGCCGATTCGGTTTGGCTACTGGTGGTGCTGTTCGCCCTGTTCAATGGTTTCTTCTTTTTTGACGTCTACCCGCGCTACCGCTACGAAGATATCGATGTCCTGGATTTTCGCGTTTGCTACAACGGGGAGTGGTACAACACGCGATACGTCCCTCAGCAGCTGATCGAACGCATTATGCAGTCGCCTCGCGTAGCCGGCGAGCAGAAAACCCGGCTCCAAAAAATGGTGGCGACGAAAGGTCAACTCTCGTTCTACGATATCTTTAGCCTCACCCGCGTCGATACCGCTCGATAAGACGATTCAACGTCCGCACCGCAGGGCCAAAATGCGAGGCGGACGTATTGCCATACCCCAGCACCAGCCCGCTTCGCGCCCGTTGTGTATCAAGGTAGAACCTGCTTAATGCCGCCGGTGCCTGTTGATACTGCCGCGCCTGCTCAACCACCGCCCCATCGTCTATCCCGTCAATAGCCACCGTCAGGTGCAGTCCCCCCTCGCCACCGAGAAGAGTAAAAGGTTGCGTCAGTTCCGCCGCCAGCACCTCGCGAAGCTGCAGCTGTCGCCGGCGATACAAGCGGCGCATCGCCGCCAGATGACGCGCGTAATGCCCCTCTTCGATAAACAACGCCAGCGCTCGCTGTTCAACCCGGTGACCGCCGCGCAGCAGCGATCCCACGAATCCCTGAGCGGCTTGCGCCAGGGCGGGAGGCATCACCACGAAACCAATGCGCAGCGCCGGAAACAACGTCTTGCTGAAGGTGCCGATATAAACCACCGGCGCCTGTTTCATCATCCCTGACATGGCCGGAACCGGTTCACCGCTATAGCGAAACTCGCTATCGTAATCATCCTCAACGATCCATGCATCATGCTGGCGGGCATATTCCAGCAGCGCCAGACGCCTGCCTGCGCTCATCACCGCGCCACAGGGATACTGATGCGACGGTGAGGTAAAAATCAGCCGCGGCGGCGGGTTCTCGTCGATCTCCGGACGCATCCCTTCGCTGTCTACCGGCATCCCTTTTATCCGTAACCCGGCTTTCAGAAATACGCTCTTCGCGCCGGGATATCCCGGCTCCTCAACCCATGCAGTATCACCCGCCACGCTCAGCAAATGGCTACAGAGGTTCACCCCTTCGAGCGCGCCTTCGGTAATCACGATTTGCCGGGCATCGCAGCGGATCCCGCGAGATAACGCCAGATGGCGGACAATCGCCTGCCGCAGCGCGAGTTCCCCGGCCGCCTCTCCATAACCCAGCAGCGCGCCCCCCTCTTCGCGCAGCACCTTGTCGAGCAACCGCCGCCAGATCGGCAGAGGAAAATAGTTAATCGCCGGCGTGCCGGGAGTAAATACCAGCGTCGGCGAATCGCGACGGGTGCCGGGAGGTAGCGCGAGCAGCCGCTCCGGCAGCGCAATGGTAAGCGGTAGCCCCTCCCGCTCGGCGGTCAGCGTCGCCACATAGGTCCCCTGACGGCTGCGCTGCAGGTAGCCTTCCATGGTCAACTGCTCCAGCGCCCCGTTAATCGTATTACGCGACAGATTGAGCCGCGTTGCGATAACCCGCGCCCCCGGCAGCCGGCTACCGCCTGCCAGCGCCTCCTGCAAAATCGCCTCGCGCAGCGCGCGATACAGCGTGCGCTGGAGAGTGTCATGACCTCGCCGGGACAAGGTGTGTTCCAGTAGTGTGAAGAAGGCATCATCAGGAATATTCATCGCGGCTCCTCGTGGCACCATAAAAACATACCTATCTGGCTCTTTTTATGGAACCAGTAAAACTTTAGTCTCACGTTATTCCCGCAGATTTCCGCAGACAAGGAGCCCCTATGCATCACCATAATTCGTTCGGACAACCCGTTGGCCAGGCCCTGCCCGACTGGCAGCCGCGTCCATTTCCGCAGCGTCAGATTCTGCAGGGACGCTACTGCCGCCTCGAGCCGCTGACGCCCGCTCACGCCAGCGCACTCTTTGCCGCGCATCAACGGGCTCCGGATACCCGGAGCTGGACGTGGTTATTGCGCGAGCCGGACAGCTGCGTTGAGACGTTCAGCGCCTGGATAGCCAGCGTGGAAAAACTCAGCGACCCGCTCCATTTCGCCGTCGTGGATGAACGGACCCGGCAGCCCGTCGGCTCCCTGGCGCTAATGCGTATCGATGCCCAAAACAGCGTGATTGAAGTCGGGCACGTGCACTTCTCACCGCTGCTCAGCCGGACCGCAATGGCGACGGAAGCCCAGTGGCTACTGATGCGCTATGTTTTCGATACCCTCGGCTATCGCCGCTATGAGTGGAAATGTAATAGCCTAAACGAACCTTCGCGCCGGGCGGCGCAACGATTGGGGTTTCGCTTTGAGGGGCGTTTTCGTCAGGCGTTAGTGATAAAGGGCCACAACCGCGATACCGACTGGTTTTCGATAATCGACAGCGAGTGGCCGCTGATTGATAAAGCGATGCAACGATGGCTGGACAGCGAGAACTTTAGCCCCGATGGTCAGCAGCGCGCCACGCTGGAGAGCTTGCGCACGTCGGCTGACTAGCGTCTCTTCTTGCGTCCCTGCACGGCTTTAAAGCGAGGATTGCTTTTGCAGATAACGTACAGCCGCCCTTTGCGTTTCACAATCTGACAGTCCGGGTGGCGCTGTTTCGCACTGCGCAATGAGTTAAGTACCTGCATTATTAGTTCCTTTTAGCATCAATAAAGCCGCCGAAGCGCTGGCGGAAACGTGCAGTGCTGCCTTCGCTGTTGAGGGCTTTCTGCTTACCGGTGTAGTACGGGTGCGATTTGGACGACACATCGAGGGTGACATAGGGATAGGTCTCCCCGTCCAGTTCAATCACGCGCTCGGTCTTGATTGTCGATCCCACTTTAAAATATTCATTCACGCTGGTGTCATGGAACACAACGGTACGGTAATGGGGATGGATATTGTCTTTCATGATAACCTCGATAGATATGTTATAACATAACAACAAGGTTACGCCGCAAAAAGACAAAGATCAACCATGAGAAGCGAAGGGATGAAAAATCGAGCGGCGCAAACCGCCCGTCAGAGATTAAGGATTCAGTTGATAGGCAAGCGCACGCAGCTGTTCTGCGATCGCCTGTAGATTTTTCCCCTGCTCCGTTCTTGGCCCGGTAGAGTGACGCACGACCAGCCGGGCAGGCAGGATTGAGGAGGTATGCGACGTTTCGCCATCGCCGCTATCAAGAATGCGGCGTACCGCCTCTTTGCCCTGCAAATCGAGATCCAGCGAGACGGTCGTCAGCGCCGGGTAGAAGAACGAGCTTTCATAGGTATCATCGTAGCCAATCACCGATTTTTCGCCGGGAATCGGCACCTGATGCTGATGAAACGCGCTCAGTACCCCCAGCGCCATCTGGTCATTCCCCACCAGCACCGCCGTAAATTTCGGCGTCTCACGCAACATCTGCAGCGCGCCCGCATAGCCGCTCTGCGCATCCCAGTTACCGCGAATCACCGTCACCGGCAGCAGCCCGTACCCTGCCAGCGTCTCCATCCAGCTCTTCAGGCGTAATGTCGCCGAGACCGAGCTTTCCGGCCCGGCCAGCAGCGCAATCTCCCGATGGCCCATTTCATACAGATATTTGACGCTCGCGCGGGTGCCGTCAGCCGGATTAAACGAAACGTTAAACACGGAGCTGTAGGGATCGACATCGAGAAAGAGACAAACGATATCATCGTTGTCAGCCGCGATTTTCTGGGCCTGTTCGGTCTCCAGAGGCACGTTGATAATGACCTTATCAACCAGCTGAGACTTCAGCTCATTGATGGATTCCTGAATACTTTGATTGACGCTCTCATCAATCATCGAGATTAATACCTGATAACCTTCCACGTTCGCATAGCGTTTTACCGCTGCAGCAACCTGAGAAGGCGCGTGCAACGACAGTGAAATCGTCACCAGACCGACGGTCCGGCTTTGCTTGCCCACCAGCTGCTGCGCCAGGCGGTTAGGGACATACCGCAATAGCTCGATGGATTTCTCCACCTTACGACGCGTGGCCTCGGATACATTGGCAGATTTATTGAGCACCCTGGACACGGTCTGATAGGAGACGCCTGCGTGACGCGCGACATCTTCTAAGGTTGCGCTTTTCGACTTCATGGTCCGGTTCCTTATGTTGTTATCCCTGGATTGTAACAGGGGCTATTTGAAAAAACGCGCCCCGCAACGCTCCCCTGCTAAAAAAGACAATAAAAGTATTACGCTCACAATACATCAAATTGTGAATGGACTCACTTACCGTAACAAATTACGTCATTTTATTTGCACTTAATCACACTATCGCAATCATTAAATTGCCTGTCGTTACGTTTAGGCATTTCATTACACCGTTAATGTGAACGTAATACAAAACAATAAGAGGATAGACATGAACACTACGCTGCGCACAGTCTCTGTTGCGTTGGCCGCCGCGCTGATTTCACCATCCGTGCTTGCGGCTTCCGCCTCTGTTCCTGGAATCGATTTTCATGGTTATATGCGTGCCGGAGTTGGGGTCTCCGGGGATGGCAGCCTGGCCGAATGGCAAAAAAACAAAATTGGTCGCCTGGGTAACGAATCCGATACCTATGGCGAACTGGAGCTGGGTTCCGAGGTGTACAAGAAGGACGACGTCAGCTTCTATCTCGATAGCATGGTCAGCATGGTCTCTGACGGTTCTAACGATAACGAAACCACCCGCAATGACGATGCGCAGTTTGGCCTGCGTCAGCTGAACCTGCAGATAAAAGGGCTGATCCCCGGCGATCCGAATGCGGTCATTTGGGGCGGTAAGCGCTACTACCAGCGCCACGATCTGCACATCATCGATACCAAATACTGGAACATCTCCGGTTCCGGCGCCGGGGTCGAAAACTACAGCTTAGGCCCAGGCGCCGTTTCACTTGCCTGGCTCCGCGGTGACGCGAACGACGTTGATTACCGCGTCGATGGCGACAGCAACGTCAATATTAACTATGTCGATCTGCGCTATGCGGGCTGGAAACCGTGGTCCGGCGCCTGGACCGAATTTGGTATCGACTACGCGATGCCTAACACCACCAAAAAACAGGACAGCTACGGCGGGCTGTACGATGCCGAAAACGGCGTGATGCTGACCGGTGAAATCAGCCAGGATATGCTGGGCGGTTACAACAAGCTGGTTCTGCAGTATGCGAATAAAGGGCTGGCGCAGAACATGGTCTCCCAGGGCGGCGGTTGGTACGACATGTGGAACTATGTCAACGATGCCACCGGCTATCGCGTGATCAACACCGGTCTGATTCCGATCACCGACAAATTCTCGATTAACCATGTGCTGACCTGGGGCTCCGCCGACGACATCACCGACTACACCAACAAAACGCGCTTACTCTCTCTGGTCGCACGCGGACAGTATCAGTTCACCGAGTATGTCCGTTTGATTGGCGAGGTCGGCGGTTTCTACCAGAAAGACAGCTATAAAAACAATACCGACTACAAACAAGCCGGCGAGAAATACACCATTGCGCTGGGTCTGGCCGATGGCCCGGACTTTATGTCACGCCCGGAATTACGTATTTTCGCCTCCTATCTCAATGATTCAGAGAACGGCAAACCGTTTGACGATAAAACCGCCAGCAATACGTGGAACTTCGGTGTCCAGGTCGAAGCCTGGTGGTAAGAGGAATCTGGTTATCTGAACCTGTGTTATCTCCAGCTGTAAGGTCGTAATTACCCTCCGGTAATGATTATTGCCATTGTTTTCTTTGTCTTATTTTCGGGATAACTCAATATTGAGTTATCCCTTTTTATTTATTATTTATGGCTGGTAAAGTGCTCATCTAATAGTTGACGCAGAGCATCAGACTGCTTGCCGAAAATAGCGTGCACCTGTTGCCCGAGAATAATTACACCCAGCGCCCCTTGCTGCTGTAGCGCCTGCGAATCGACGATCGCCAGATTATTCACCGTGACCCGTAAACGCGTAATACAGGCGTCGACATTAACAATATTCCCTTCCCCACCAAATGCCTGAATTAAATCCTGTAGCTGTTGCTTTTCAACATCACTTAACGGCACCGGTTGGCAAGGCTGGGCGAAATAATGCAAAAAGGATTTTAAACTGACCATCATGCACTCCTGATAATATCAAGGTAAAAAAAAGCCTGCTCGCAGGAGCAGGCTCGGATAACGCGGTGATTACGCTTTACGACTAAGAATACGACAGTCCCACGCCGTTAAAGTTAACGGCGCGCTCATGTCCGCGCCGGATAAACTGTCCTGATAGCCCTGCGGCAGGCTGACGCTGTGCTGCTGCGCGCTGTAGTTTTGCAAGAAAACATAGGTCGTTTCGCCATCGGTACGTGCCGTCGCGACCACGCCCGGCGGAAGCTCGCTGTCGAGCGCCCGCGGTAAGGCCAGCTCCCGGCTGATGACAGCGAAGAAATCGCGCTGCAAAGCCAGGTCGTTGCGTGAGGCGACATGCCAGGCCTTCCCCTTGCCGAAATGATTGACGGTAACCGCCGGGCGACCGGCATAGAAATCATCACGATAGGTGGCCAGCGGCCGGGCGCTTTCGGCATGAATCAGCTCGCACAGATGGCGCACCTGATACGGCCCCTGTAATCCGCCTTCATTGCCTGCCAGCCCCTGTACCAGATTGCGCTCGCCGTCATTCAGGCAATCAATCTCCTCCGCCCAAATCCCCAGCAGGTTGCGCAGCGGTCCCGGGAAGCCGCCAGAATGGCAAAGGTCGGACTCATTGACGATTCCCGTCCAGTAGGTGGTCACCAGATGTCCCCCGCTGGCGACAAACGCTTCGGCGCGCGCGGCAAAGCCGTCGCGAACCATATACAGCATCGGGGCAATGACCAGCTGGTAGGCGCTCAGATCGCCATCGGCATCGATGATATCGACCGCAATGCCCTGCTCCCAGAATGGCCGGTAGTGTTCATTAACGGTATTTTCATACTCCATCCCGAGATTACGCGGGCCCTGCGCATCATCCAGCGCCCAGCGGTTTTGCTGGTCAAAAATAATCGCCACTTTGGCGTCGGTGCGACAGCCAACCACGCCCGGCAGGCGGCTGAGCATCTCTCCCAGCCGGCTGACTTCGCGGCCGACGCGGGTATCCAGGTGCCCGACGTGGTCAATGACCGCGCCGTGGAATTTCTCCACCGAGCCACGGCTCTTACGCCACTGAAAGTACTGAACCGAATCCGCGCCGTGGGCGACCGCCTGCATCGAGGAGAGAATATGCATCCCCGGCTTTTTCAATTTACTGGTCGGCTGCCAGTTGGTGGCGCTCGGCGTTGATTCCATCAGCACGAACGGCTTGCCGCCCTTCAGGCTGCGCATCATGTCATGGTACATCGCGGTATAGCAGGCCAGCGCGGTTTCATCTTTGTCGCGATGCCACATCGGGTAGCTGTCCCAGGAGATAAAGTCCAGCGCCGGCGCCAGCTGCCAGTAGTCGTAATCGTAGAAATACTCCATGAAGTTGGTCGTCACCGGCAGGTCGGCATTCGCTGCCTTCAGCGGAGCAATCTCGTGGCGGCAGAAGTCCGTGACCTGCGCCGTATTAAAGCGGCGCCAGTCGAGGTTCAGCCCGTGAATGGACACTTCGCCCTGCGGTGCCGGCGATTCAATCTGCGACCAGTCGCTGTAGGTGTGGCTCCAGAAAGCGCTCCACCAGGCGTGATTAAGGTTTTCCAGCGTTTGATAGCGCGCTTTCAGCCAGTCGCGAAAGCGCGCCTGACAGCGTTCACAATGGCAATCTCCGCCATATTCATTGGAAATATGCCAGCCGAGCACCGCCGGATGCTGCGCGTAGCGTTCCGCCAGCAGGCTGTTGATTTTAAAAACCTTCTCACGGTACACCGGTGATGTCATACAGTGGTTATGCCGTCCACCGTGCAGCGCCGGTACCCGGTCGCGCCCCACCCGTAACACCTGCGGATAGGCCTGCGACATCCAGGCCGGGCGCGCGCCGCTTGGCGTAGCCAGAAATACGTGAATGCCGGCGGCATATAGCTTATCCAGAATGCTGTCCAGCCAGCCAAATTCAAATACGCCTTCCTGAGGTTCAAGTTTGGCCCAGCTGAAAATCCCCACCGACATGACGTTGCATTTAGCCTGCTGCATCATGGCAATATCCTGATCGATAATACCGGGATAATTCTCCCACTGCTCCGGGTTATAGTCAGCGCCATGCAATAATGCATTGACCTTCGGACTCAAAGGCGCAAATTTATTCATAATAAACATCCTGAAGTATAAAACTTAACGATTAATTAAAAACTTTCGCTGAAGGTAATACTTTCCCCTGGCAATCAAACAACGCCTGATTTTCCCGGGCATTACCCTGCTTCCATTCATCGTGGATATATTTCATACCCGCTGGCGTGGCCCAGGTATTTCCCGGCACGGCGATCCAGGTCGGTTCCCAATAAAAAATACCTTTCCCGCGCTGGTCAGGAACATCGGCAACGGCCTGCATTAAATCGTGAATATAATTATATTGCCCCTGTACCGTGGCCGGATAACCGCCCTCTTTTTCTTCTTTGGCCTGGAAACTGTTTTCCGCGTTGTCGCAATTTTCCAGGGTATAGGCATAGGCGGCCTCCACGACGATCACCTCTTTGTTATAGCGCTTGCTGATATCATCCATATTCGCTTTCAGCGCGCTAATCGGGCCGTTCCAGTAGGTGTACATCGACAGGCCAATGATGTCGTACGGCACGTTGCGCTTACTGATTTCATCAAACCACCAGCGGAAGGTATCGTTCTTAGTGCCTTCCGCCAGATGAAGCATGATTTTCACCTGCTCGCCATTGCGCAGATTCTCTTTCAGGCCGTCAATGGCCGCATTCAGCAGGCCAGCCAGACGGTCAAATTCGCCGCCGCCCTGCCCCCAGCTTTTGCCTTCCGGCCACAGCATGCCGCCATTTATCTCATTGCCAATCTGCACCATATCCGGCAGAACGCCTTCCTGCTTAAAGCGGGCGATGGTGTCACGGGTATAGTCGTGGATAGTCGTTTTCAGCTGCGGATAATCCATGTTTTCCCAGGCTTTCGGCTTGAATTGTTTACCCGGATCGGTCCAGAAATCGCTGTAGTGGAAATCCAGCAGCAGCTTCATGCCCTGCGCTTTTGCCCGTTTCGCCAGCGCCAGCGTCGCCGCCAGATCGTTATCACCGCCGCCGTAGCCCTGCCCCTGCGCATCTTTCGGGTCGACCCACAGGCGCAGACGAACATAGTTCACGCCGTCGGCCCGCAAAATAGCGAGCGGATCCTGCCGTTGGTTATTGTGGTTATAAAACTTTGCCCCGTGCTTTTCCGCATCCAGCAGCGTGGAGATATCTGCGCCTTTAATAAAATCTGCAGGCAACGCGCGGAATGCGCGCATTTGCAGCGCCTCGGCGGCCAGAACAGCAGGGGAAAAACTGCATGCCAGACAAACAGCAAGCAAGGCGGGTGTTAATCTTTTCATGGGGTTATCCTTTTGTACTGCCAGAGGTCAGGCCGGAAACAAAGTATTTTTGTAATGCCAGGTAGAGAATCGCGACCGGTACGGCAATCAGCACCGCTCCCGCCGCGTAGGTGGTATAGCTGGCGCCCATTTTTTGCGCGACCAGGTTGTACAGGCCGATCGGCAGCGTGTATTTGTCCGGCGTGCGCAAAATGGTGCTCGACAAAATAAAATCGCCCAGCGGACCGGTGAATGAAAACAGCGCCACCACCGCGAGAATCGGCTTTGACAGCGGCATGATTATCTCGAAGAAAATGCGGAAGCTGCTGGCGCCATCCATTCTTGCCGACTCATCCAGATCTTTGGGGATCGCGTCGAGATAGCCTTTCATCAGCCAGGTATTCATCGGGATCATGCCGCCAACGTAGATCAGCACCAGCGCCAGATGGCTGTTGATCAACCCCAGCAGCTGCGAGAGCACGAAGATCGCAATCAGCGCAGAAAACTGCGGGATCATCTGCAGCAGCAGGAACAACATCAGTCCGTTCTGCCGCCCTTTGAAACGAAAGCGGGAAAAAGCGTAGGCGGTAAAACTGACGCTGATTAAGGTCAGCGCCATGGTCATGAAGCTGATTTTCATCGAGTTCCAGTACCAGGTCAGGTAGTTCACATTGCCGTTGAACAGGTCGGCATAGTGCTGGAATGACAGGTTCTCCGGAATAATCGAGGTGCTGAGCAGGCTGTTTCCGGCATTCAGCGACGCGCCGACGGTCCAGACCAGCGGATAGATAATCACCACCGAGACCAGGATAACAATCAGCCAGGTGAGTGACAGGCGAATCCACTTTTCGCGTTTAATACTGGGTGATTTAGCCATGTTGCTTCCCTTACGCCATGTCGTCGTTTTTGAAAGATTTGGTGGCGCGGAACTGCCACAGTGCCAGGCCGACGACAAAGATCGACAGCAGGATAGTAATGGTCGCCGCAATGGCATATTGCGAAGACGACATCGTCAGTTTGTAGATCCACGACACCAGAATATCCGTCCCGCCGGCGTTCGAACCGGCGACCGCTGGCCCGCCGTTGTTGAACAGGTAAATGATGTTGAAGTTGTTAAAGTTGAAGGTGTACTGGGTGATAATGATTGGCGCGATCGAGTACAGCACCAGCGGCAATGTAATGGTCCGCAGGCGGGTAAACGCGCTGGCGCCGTCCATGGTCGCGGCTTCATAAAGATCGTCAGGAATCGCCTGCAGCACGCCGGTGGTCATGGCGAAGACAAACGGAAAGCCCAGCCAGGTCTGCATCATAATCAGCGCGGTTTTCGTCCAGAACGGATCGGTCAGCCACGCCTTCGGGCCAATGCCGAAGAACGACAGAATCGCGTTGTTGATCACCCCAAACGAGTCGTTGAACATCCCCGCAAACACCAGGATAGTGACAAAACCCGGAACCGCCCACGGCAGGATAAAAATGGTGCGAATCATCGGTTTAAAACGCAGATCTTTCTGGTTCACCAGGATGGCCAGCAGCACGCCGACGGTGCATTGCAGGGTCGTCGCCAGCAGCGTCCACACCACCGTCCACTGCAGCACGTCAAAGAAGGTCGTGCGCCAGATAGAGAGCGTGAAAATATTAATAAAGTTTTTAAAACCCACCCAGTCCACCAGCTTCGCCGGCGGCGTGTGGTAGAGGTTGTAGTTAGTAAACGCGATGGCAAAGCCAAAGAGAATCGGGAAGATGACGACGAACACCAGCAGAATAAAGCCGGGGCTGATCATCAGATAGGGAAACCCCTGGTTTAACAGCATCTGATACTGTTTGCGCACGCTGTTCAGCGCCATGCCTTCATCGCGCTTTTTGCCGTTAACCCAGGCGTCGCGCAGCGAAAGAGAGTAAATGAGCAGGCCGAAAGCGACGATCAAAACGCTGATGATCCCTTCCGCCAACAGGAAAATAGAGTTATCCCGCGGGACTTCCTCACCCAGGGTGTAGAGCCCCCACAGCCCTTCCTGCAGGAAGTCATAAAAAACCCCCATGAAACTGCTCAGCAGAACCAGGAAGACAAGCCCCTTCAGCCACTGGCGATGATAAAACTGGCCAAAACCCGGCACGACAGCCAGCAGCAGGCCGCACCACGCATGGCGGCCTGCGCCGCGCGACTCGGCAATATTTTCGCTGGGATTGATAATCACACACCACTCCTTCTGAAAACGGGAGGTCCTCCTCCCGTTTCTTTACATCTATGCCCTGATAATCCGGGTAACAGGTCAGCGGCCAACGCGCCTGTCACCTTACAATGACGGACATCGCGATTACTGGTTGCTGGCCTGCATGGCCTCAATCTGCATCTTGATCTGTTTCTCAGCATTATCGAGCGCCGCCTGCGGCGGCTGTTTGCCGGTCAGGCTGAGCTCCAGCGCCGCGTTCGCCGGCCCCCACACTTCGCCCATTTCCGGGATCCCCGGCATCGCCGTGGCGCGAGCGGACTGCACCGCCACCGCGCTGGCTTTTTCGTCATTTTTGATAAGCGGATCGTCAATCATTGCTTTCAGTGCCGGGATCTCGCCGGTTGCCACATAGCGAGCCTTCACGTACTGCGGCTGGTTGATAAACGCAATAAACTGCTGCGCCAGCGCTTTGTCTTTACTCCAGGTCGACACCACGTAACCTTTTACGCCAAGGAACGAGCTCATCGGTTTGCCGTCTGGCAGCGTCGGCAGCGGCGCAACGCCGTAGTTAATCCCCGCCGCTTCGTACGGCTGGAACGCCCATGGACCGTTGATCACCGCCGCCGCTTTTTTCTCCGTGAATAGCGAATCGATGGCGTTCAGCCCGTTATCACCGAGGATCCCCGCCGGGAAGACCTTGTCGCTATAGAATTTTTTCAGGAAGGTGACGGCTTCGACCGCACCGGGCTTATTCAAACCGACGTCCTGCGGGTTAAAACCGCCCTTCTCGTTTTTGCCGAAGATATAGCCGCCCATCGGGCCAATCGCCCCCCAGCTGTAATAGATCTGATCGAACTTCGCCAGCAGGCCATATTTGTTCTGCGCCCGCTGCGCTTTCGAATAGTCGAACCACGCCTGCAGGCTATCCAGCGGTTTGTCGATCAGGTCTTTGTTGTAAATCAGCACCAGGGTTTCCACCGCTTTCGGCACGCCATACAGCACGTTATCCATCCGGAAGGCATTGATTGACGCCGGGGTGAATACCTCCTGCTTCGCCTGATCCAGCGTCAGCGGCGACAGCAGCCCCTGCACTACCGCCCCTCCGAGCTGATCATTGGGGATAACCAGCACATCCGGGCCAATACCGGCCGGGCCATCAAGGCGCAGCTTTTCCAGCTGCTGGGCATAGGGCATCTCCTGCACGTTGACCTTAACGTCATACTGTTTTTCAAAATCGCCGATCGCGGCTTTAATCCCGGCGGATTTTTTGATGTCTTCCCAGACGTTCAGCTGGCCGGCGGCGTGAGCCTGCAGGCTGACAAGCTGCCCGGCAGCCAGAGTCGTGAGGATAAGTGCAGCAAGGATGTTCTTTTTCATTATCAACCTCATGTGAAGGTATAACAATTTATTGGTTTTCATTTGATGACTTCATTTATCACTGAATGTGAATCAACTGATAAATGGCGACTTACAACGCTAAATACAGATTTTCCTTATTTGTTATACGCTACGCTTTGAAGGCGTATAAAACTACATGAAGCTACCAGTTGTGTGATCGTGATTGCAGAAATGAAACATCGATGTAGGGCTCAAAAATACTGGAAGTTATAGTCATCCCATGATTTCAGTGCTGTTGAGCATTGTTCAGCCAGGTTGTTACACGTAGTACAAAAAACCGCTGCAACCCTAATCCCAACGGCAAATAACGCTTACTAACCCCGGGGAATGTTGATGTCCAATATACGACTGAGGAATGTCACCAAACGGTTTGGTACGACCGTGACGCTGCACCAGGTCAATCTTGATATCGAAGACGGTGAATTTGCGGTCTTTGTCGGGCCATCCGGCTGTGGGAAATCGACTCTGCTGCGGATGATTGCCGGGCTTGAGGAGGTCAGCGATGGCGAGGTGCTGATCGGCGATGAGGTGATGAATGATGTGGTGCCCGCCCACCGCGGCGTGGCTATGGTTTTCCAGTCCTATGCGCTCTATCCGCACATGACGGTGGCGGAAAATATGGGCTATGGCCTGAAAGTCAATAAAGTGCCAAAGGACGAAATTCGTCGTCAGGTCGAAATGGTGGCCAAAACGCTGCAGTTGACCCATCTGCTGGACCGCAAACCGAAACAGCTCTCCGGCGGCCAGCGTCAGCGCGTGGCTATCGGCCGCGCCATCGTCCGTAACCCGCGGGTGTTTATGTTTGATGAGCCGCTCTCAAACCTCGATGCGGAGCTGCGCGTCGAGATGCGTCTGCACATCGCCAAACTGCATCATGAGCTGAAAACCACCATGGTGTATGTCACCCACGATCAGGTGGAAGCGATGACCCTGGCCGACAAAATCGTGGTGATGAACTACGGGAAAGTCGAGCAGATGGGGTCGCCGATGGCGCTGTACTACAACCCGGTCAACCGGTTCGTCGCCGGTTTTATCGGCTCGCCGAAAATGAACTTTCTGCCCGCCACGGTCAGCGCCTGGCAACCGGGGCAGCTCACCGTGCAGATGGCGCAGCAACACAGTCTGACGCTGAATATCACAACCTCGCCGCTACAACCCGGTGATGCGGTGACGCAGGGGATTCGCCCTGAACATCTGTCGACCGATGTGCGCAGCGGTACGGTCGTGGAGTTTCAATGTGAAGTGGTTGAACGCCTGGGGAACAACACCTACCTGTTCGGCCAGTGCTACGGGCATGACAACGTTAAAATTCTGCTGCCTGGCGATGTGCACTTCCGCCCGTGGCAGAAAATCGACGTCGCCTTTGACGACCGCTTCTGTATGGTCTTCGATGAAAACGATCTGCGGATCAGTACCGATATTACGGCGCCGGATGCCCATTAAAAACATCTGGCTGTCATGATGACGCTATAAGCTGAACCTGGATGCTGATAACGCAAGCTATTGGCATGCCAGCTTTAACCCTCGTTTTAATCCGCACCGCTCAGTGCCTCGACCGCTGCGGATCATCCACTGTTAGCCCGATATCCGCGCCATGTCGTGATTCGGGCATTTTTTAAATAATAATCATTGCCCCCCGTCTGCGACCTTTTCCGCCATCGGATATACTCATCAAATCCCCAATAACATCAGGATATACGCATGACGACCAGCAATCTGGTGAGTCTGGTTACCGGGGTATTGATACTCGCCGTCATCGTGCCGATAGCCTTAAGTATCTGGCTGGCGACCAGTCAGGCAAAAATACTGTTTTATTCCGAACTGGATAACTACTCTTCCCGGGTGCTGATGCGCATCCAGCAGGTGGCAAGCCAGGCAAGAGAAGCGCTGCAGGAAGCCGATGCCCACGGCGCAGCCGCCTGCAGCCCACAGCATTTGCTCGCGATGCGCCGAATCGCCTATACCCATCGCTATGTGCAGGAGGTGCTGTGGCTCCAGGGTTCGGTGCCGCAATGTTCTTCTCTCGAAGATCACCCTACCCCGGTCTCCTTCCCTGTCCCCGATCATGTCACCACCGACGGCTACCGGGCGTGGCTCACGTCGGTCAACGATCTCGGTCTGCAGCGCAAAATGACGGCGCTGGGCAGTGAGCATCATGTCGTGATGATCGATCCTGCCTCATTTATCGATATCATTTCGCCGGGCCAGGAAAATATTCATGCGATTCTGTTTGGCATCGAAGACAAACAGGTGATTACCAGCAGTGAGCCTCTCGACCCGGTGGTGTGGAATCAAATCAATCACCTGGCCGGCCAGACGCTCACCGTCGACAACAGGGTTTATCGCCTCCATCGTATCCCTGAACTGGGGCTGGCTATCGCCACCTGGTCATCCACGCTCCCGTTGCAGGAAAAATTCCGCCATCAGCTGGCGCTGTGGCTGCCCCTCGGCCTGTTTATCAGTCTGCTGACCTCATTTTTGCTCCTGCGACTGCTGCGTACCTTACGCTCGCCGCGCTATGGGATGCTGGATGCGCTGCACTCTGACGCGATTCAGGTCCATTACCAGCCCATCGTCTCACTCAAAGATGGCAAAATCGTCGGCGCCGAAGCGCTGGCGCGCTGGCAGCAGCCCGACGGCAGCTTTTTGTCGCCGGATATTTTTATTCCGCTTGCCGAACAAACCGGGCTCATTACCCAGTTAACCGAAGATATTGTGCGGAAAATTTTCGCCGATCTCGGCCCGTGGCTGCACGCGCATCCGGAACTCCACATTTCAATTAACTTGTCGGTCGACGATCTGCGCTCGCCTGCCCTGCCAGCCCTTCTGGCCGATAGGCTTCGCCAGTGGGAGATCGCGCCGGCGCAAATTACGCTTGAGCTGACGGAGCGCGGTTTCATCGATCCCGAGACCACTCTGCCGGTGATCGCCCGCTATCGCCAGATGGGGCACAGTATTTCAATCGATGATTTCGGGACCGGTTATTCCAGCCTTAGCTACCTGCAAAAACTGGATGTCGATATCCTGAAAATAGACAAATCCTTCGTCGATACCCTCGAATATAAGCCGCTGACGCCGCATATCATCAAAATGGCAAAAGCGCTCCATCTGGCCACCATTGCCGAAGGCGTCGAAACTCAGGAACAGCGCGACTGGCTGTGTCGCCACGATGTGCTCTATGCCCAGGGCTGGCTGTACAGCCCGGCGTTGCCGAAAACGCAGTTTATGCTGTGGGCGGAAAATAACCTGAGAGCGCATTGAGCTACGCTTAAGGTAACTCCATAAAAGGGAGAGTTCCCTGATGCAAAAACATCCCTGGCCTTTACACGATGTGCGCCACTGGCTGGAACCCGGTGCCGTGGTCTTAATCAGCAGTCGCTGGCAGGATCGGAATAATATCATGACCCTTGGCTGGTATACGGTGCTGGAGTTTTCCCCCTCGCTGGTCGGGTGCATGATTTCCGCCGGCAATATCAGTTTCGACATGATCCGCCGCAGCGGGGAGTGCGTTATCAATCTGCCTGATGCCGCCATGGCGGAGACGGTCGCCAGAATCGGTAACTGTGACGGCGACACGGTGGACAAATTCGCTGCCTTCCGGCTTACCGCGGAAGGCAGCGAACGGGTGGCCGCGCCGTCGATTGCCGAGTGCCACGCCAGCTTTGAATGCCGGCTCTTCGACGATGCGCTGGTGGAGAGCTATAACTTCTTTATTTTTGAGGTGGTGGCGGCAAAGGTTAAACCGCAGCCCGTCTGGCCACAGACCCTGCATTACAGCGGCGGCGGTCTGTTTCGTACCGACGGCGACGTGCGCGATTATAGCCATCTGTTTACCAAAGTATCCTGACCACGCCACTGCCGTCCCCTTCAACAGGAAAGGGACGGCGGCAAAGCTTATTCATCCAGTAACGGCAGGAAGCCGCCGAAAATCATTCGTTGGCCATCAAACGGCATGCTATCGCCTAACGCCTTCATCCTTGGGTCGGCCATCATGGTGGCATTCGCCACGTCGCGCACCTCTTTTGACGGATATTCTATCCAGCTGAACACGACCTCTTCGTCGCTCCCGGCTTTCACCGCCATGCGAAAATCGGTGAGCTTACCGTCCGGCACATCGTCCGCCCAGCACTCCACCACCCGTAGCGCGCCAAACTCTTTAAACAGCGGTGCGGCCTTTGCTGCCAGCTCGCGATAGGCCTCCTTATTTTTCGCGGGCACGGCAACGACAAAACCATCAACGTACTTCATGAGTCTGATCTCCGAAGTGAACAGCGCGACCGGAAAACCCGGCCGCATCTGTAAGGCTAAGTTTAGCCCTCATCCCTTGTAACGGGATAAAATCAGGAGACCACCTCACCGGTCGCGGTAGCCGTTTTGCGCACCACCGGCTGGCGAAACCAGGGTAAGCACAGCTGAATAAGCGGCCCGATCGTCAGCGCATAAAGCACGGTTCCGACGCCAAAGGTCCCACCCAGCGCCCAGCCGATCGCCAGCACCGATAGCTCAATGACGGTGCGGATACCCCGCAAAGACCACCCGGTACGGGCATGCAAGCCGGTCATCAGTCCATCGCGCGGCCCGGGGCCAAAACCGGCGCCAATATACATTCCCGTCGCCAGAGCATTGAGCACGATAGCGCCGATCAGCATCAGGCTGCGCCACACCAGCAACTCCATCGGCGGCAGGACCGCCAGCGTCGCGTTTGCCGCCAGCCCCAGTACGATCACATTGCTGACCGTTCCCAGTCCCGGCATTTGACGCATCGGGATCCACAGCAGCAGCACCGCCGCCCCGGTCAGAATGATCACCGTGCCAAAGTCGAGGCCAAACTGCTTACCGACGCCGAGATGAAAAACATCCCACGGATCGGCACCCAGATTGGCATGAACAAACAACGCGGTCGACACGCCGTACAGAACAAGACCGATATAGAGCTGCACTAATCGACGTAACATTTTTTACCTCTGGATGATTGCGGACCTCGCCATCATCAGCAAAAATGGATTGATAATTAATGGCCAGTTTTTTAAAAGTGGATCGCTATGGTTTCTCGTCGCTTCGGTACCCAATCGCTGGTACGCCTGCTGGGCCACTGGCAAGAGTCTTCGACCCGAACGCCGCTCTGGCGCCAGCTGGCGGACGCCCTGCGTCTGCTGATTCTCGATGGTCGCCTGACGCTGGAGACGCGGCTCCCGGGCGAACGGGAGCTGGCTGCGGCCCTGAACGTCAGCCGCACCACGATCGCCAGCGCGCTCGGCCAGCTGCGTGAAGAGGGTTATCTTTACAGCCGCCAGGGCAGCGGTTCGCGTATCGCGCTGCCGGAACGTGCAGACACGGCGACAAAAGAGACCCTCCATCCATCATCGGTCAATCTGGCCACCGCCGCCCTGAGCGCCGGACCGGAGATTCACCAGGCCTATCATCAGGCCCTGACGATGCTGCCGCAGCATCTGTCCAATACCGGTTACGACCAGCACGGGCTACCGGTTTTGCGGGAGGCGATAGCCCGCCGCTACTGCGAACGAGGTCTTCCAACCCGCGGCGATGAAGTGATGATTGTGAACGGCGCGCTGAACGCCTTTTCGCTGGTGCTTCGTCTGCTCACCGGGCCTGGCGATCGCGTGGTGATCGATGCGCCGACTTATCCCATGGCGATCAGCGCCATTCAGGGCGCCTCCTGCAGGCCGGTCAGCGTCGCCCTGCCGCAACATGGCTGGGACTGCGACGGACTGGCGGCAACCATTGCGCAAACCGCACCACGGCTGGCATGGCTGATGCCTGATTTTCACAACCCTACCGGCCGTTGTATGGATAGCGCCACCCGCCAGCGGGTAGCCGATATAGCGGCGCAAACGCGTACGACGCTGGTGGTCGACGAGACAATGGTGGATTTATGGTACAACGCCCCGCCGCCTCCGCCGCTGGCGACCTTCAACGCCGAGGCGCCGGTTATCACGATTGGCTCGGCCGGAAAAAGTTTCTGGGGGGGATTACGTATCGGCTGGATCCGCGCTTCCGCACGCACCATCGCCTCGTTAGTTCAGGCCCGGGATTCACTCGATCTGGGCACGCCGCTTCTCGAACAACTGGCCTGCAGCTGGTTGCTCGAAAATGATCGGGCCTGGCTCCCGGCGCGTAGAGCCATGCTGGCCGCACGCCGCGATATGTGCGGCGCGCTCATGACGGAATACTTCCCCCACTGGCGCTTCACATCGCCGGCAGGCGGACTCTCTTTTTGGGTGGAATTACCGGACATGCTGGCGACCATCTTCTCGGCAAGAGCAGAAAGTCTTGGGATCCATATTGGTACCGGAACGCGCTTCGGCCTGGCTGGCGCCTTTGACCGCTATTTGCGTTTACCTTTCACCCTGGACGATGAGCCGTTGCGCAGCGCATTTACCACCCTGCAGCCCATCTGGGCAGGTCTGGCGCAACAGAATGAAAATACGAGAATGCGTAAAATAATATAATAAAATATCGACGGGCTGGATTCAGCCCGTCAAAAATCATCATCCATGACGCATATGAGATGTTTTTTATAAATTGCGCTTCATGATGTCATTGCTATATGTCAGCCTGATGACATCAATGAAAAATTTCATTAATGCTGGCGGGGGATGGGAAAGCTTTTTAATGAGATAATAAAACCATCTTCATCTTTTTTAATTTTCGCCCCGGTTTCACACCAGTCGGAGGCAATGCGAAAGAACTCATCACTACCGATATTCCAGTTGAGGCGAACATGCTTAACATACCCTGAACGTAACAGATCGCAGGCTTCGCTATAGTTGCTGGCTGTAGAGAGTTGTTGTTTCATTTTTTCTTCTTCAGAATTTTTCTTAATGCTTTGATTTCTTTAGGGGTTAATGGAGAAGCTTCTTCTTCGGTATGCTGACTATCAATATCCTCTTCCGAAACCCCCGCCTCACCTGCTGAATCTGCTATCTGGAAGGCCAGCAGCAGCAGTTTCTCCGTTGCAGTACCCAGATTCTCGTCATTTACTTCCGCATAATGACGCAGCTTTTCTTTTAACTCTGCATCAATTTTTACGTTCAAAACTACTGTAGTCATCGTCATGCTTCCCGTGCAATAAATTTATCATAATTAATACACGAAGTTAACAAACTGATCCAGTCATATATTTTTCAACTGATAGCCAGACAATAAATGCCTACAGATAATCTGCCAGTTATATATGACATGAAGATGACACTGATATTTCAGTATCATTTCAAATTTATGACAAATAGTTTTAAGGCATAAACAAAGGGTATTTTTAGAGACGACACTGACAGGCACGAACCGCGCAAATTCTCCGCTATTTATCTTGCTGGCACGATTCGGGAGTACAATAATCCGGCAAAACGCTCCGACATGCAAAATGCGCAAGGTGGTTTTTTGCTGAGTGCGGGAACACGGGAACAGATGAAAAAAGAAAGAAAAAAACAAGGATCCCCAGAATTGGGTGGGGGCCCTGCCAGCTACATCCCGGCACACACGTCGTCTGCTCTGGCTGCTTCCTTCCGGATCTGACCTGGTAAACAGAGTAGCGTTGCGGGAGAACCAACAGAGCCCCCATTGAGAGCGTCGTTATCCAACGCGCAGGCGCATTATCCCTACTGGACCGGCTAATTGCAAGCAACCCCCAACCAGATGCTGGTTTATTGTGCAACCGCGTGCAGAAAGCTTGCGCTATCACCCCAAAGGGGCCTGCCACAGGCTGTCGACCCGCTATTTCTGCCGCCGCCGCGGGCGGCACGGCGGCGATGCCCGGACACAATTTTCCGTTTCGATACGCGTCTTGCGGACTAAATTAAGGGATTGCGAGCGCTATCGCAGCACATTTTCCTGTCGCCATCCATACTTCACGCCATATCGCCGTACTCTTTTTAATCAATCTCTGACCTCAAGGGTAATGGAATGAGTGAAGCTCCCCGTTTAACCACGACCCTCGCCATGCCAGAGATCGACGGCGTCACCCTCTCCTTTCAAGGGCTGAATTTCCTGCGCCCGGAATTGATGCTGGATTTCGTCAGCGTCAGCAGCGGTACTCTGCTGGCGGTTACCCCGGTTGCCGTGCTCTATTCCACGGTCGGCGTCCTGCGGCGTATTGATTTGCGCAAACTGCCCATCGAAGTCAGCGGCCGCATCATCTACCCGATCTCCTCGCAGCAACTGCCTTCCCTGCGGGCAAAGCTGATTATCAACGCCGGCTCCCGACGGCTGAAATTTTTAGAAAGTTTGCTGGCCATCAGCCCGCACGACAACGTGCATGGGATGCAGATTCTTGGCCTCGCGCTCGATTTCACTATCGTCAAACCCGTATAGCCCCGCGCTGTACAGGTACGCAGTCAGCGCTTATTCTGAGCCTTTCCCGGTTTACAGGACGCACGATGGATTCTCACGACACTTTTCCCCGGCGGGTCTGGCAAATTGTGGCCTCCATTCCAGAAGGTTACGTCGCCACCTATGGCGATATAGCGCGACTGGCGGGATCCCCCCGCGCGGCGCGCCAGGTTGGCGGGGTCCTCAAGCGCCTGCCCGAAGGTTCCACGCTTCCCTGGCACCGGGTGGTCAACCGTCACGGCGACATTTCCCTTACCGGCCCGGATCTGCAGCGTCAGCGCCAGGCGCTGCTGGCTGAAGGCGTGCAGGTATCCGGCGGCGGCCACATCGATCTGCAGCACTATCGCTGGATTTACTGAAGGCAAAAAAATGCCCCAGGCAAGGGGCATAGATGGTTTACTGCGCGGCGGGGGTATCGCTGCTGGCGACCGGTACGGCCATCTGCTGCACCGGCACCAGAACCAGGTCGGCACGGTTCCCTCCGCCATTCACCACCGTCTGCACGGTATCGGTGATAAACATCAGCCTGCCGCCAACCGTGATAGCCGAACTCAGCAAAATTCGCGCGTCAGGCTTAATGTCCGCCTGGTTATACGGCAGGACGAAGTCATACGGCGGCTGTTTACCTTCGGTACGAACCGTTTTCTGCGCCAGCACACGCGACGGCGCATCGGCTAACGACGCATCCGACAAGGTCACGGTGAGTACCGCATCCGGCGGTAGGGCGACTTTCTGCCGGATGGAAATAGTCCCTGAAACATTAGGCTGTTGCTGCGATGAGGTCAGTGAGGCAATGCCATAAGGATCGGGGGCAGCCGCATGGCTGGCCGTGTTTGCGCCGTGATTATTCGCGCAAGCGGTCAAAGCGGTTGCAACGGCTAAAGCACTTAACATATAGGCAAATTTCATTATGTTCTCCTTTTCATCCCTTTACATGCAGGAGTATGTCCTGCCTACTGGCGAGCAGTAACATTGGCATCGTGCATAAGTGTGGCACAGATCTCAGTTCTCTTCCTGCAAACGCCACTTTATTCAGATTATTACACCCATCGGACCACTTGCGATTCCAGGTTATACTTGGCCTCAATACGCACTGCGCGACACGTACTGCGCAACGCAGTTATCATTGATTGAGGGTAAATATGAGTCAGGCACTAACCAATCTGCTGGCATTATTGAATCTGGAAAAAATTGAAGAAGGGTTATTCCGCGGGCAGAGTGAAGATCTGGGCTTACGTCAGGTTTTTGGCGGCCAGGTCGTCGGTCAGGCGCTGTACGCGGCGAAAGAAACCGTGCCTGCCGAGCGTCTTATCCACTCATTCCACAGCTATTTCCTGCGCCCAGGCGACAGCCAGAAACCGATTATTTATGACGTCGAAGTGCTGCGCGATGGCAACAGCTTCAGCGCCCGTCGGGTCGCGGCCATTCAAAACGGGAAACCTATTTTTTATATGACCGCCTCTTTCCAGGCCCCGGAGCCCGGCTATGAGCATCAGAAATTGATGCCGGACGCCCCTGCGCCGAATGGTCTGCCTTCCGAAACCGACATCGCGCGTAAGCTGGCGCACCTGCTGCCGCCGCAGGCCAAAGATAAGTTCCTCAGCGACAAACCGCTGGAAATCCGCCCGGTGGAGTTTCACAACCCGCTGAAAGGCCACGTTGCTGAACCGACCCGTCAGGTGTGGATCCGCGCCAACGGCGCGGTGCCGGAGGATATTCGCATCCATCAGTACCTGCTGGGCTACGCTTCCGATTTCAATTTCCTGCCGGTGGCGCTCCAGCCGCACGGCGTCGGGTTCCTGGAACCGGGGATGCAGGTAGCGACGATCGACCACTCAATGTGGTTCCATCGCCCGTTCAACATTAACGACTGGCTGCTGTACAGCGTTGAGAGCACTTCCGCCTCCAGCGCCCGGGGCTTTGTTCGCGGTGAGTTTTATACTCAGGATGGCACGCTTGTGGCATCAACGGTGCAGGAAGGGGTCATGCGCAACCGTCACGCATAAGGCGTCATCCGTGACGGGCCATTCCCGATACGCTCCCCCATGACGAAAAAAGCCTCCCGTCGGGAGGCTTTGCTGCTACTGGAGACAACTCAATTTATCAGGCGTTGTAGGCATTTTCGCCGTGGCTGTTGACGTCCAGACCTTCGCGCTCCTGCTCTTCCGGAACACGCAGACCTACGGTCATATCCGCCACTTTATAACCGATGAAGGCGACAATACCGGACCAGACGATAGTGATGCCGATACTTTCCAGCTGTACCAGCAGCTGATGGCCCATGGTCACGCCTTCCGCGTAGCCGACGCCGCCCAGAGAGGTTGCGGCAAAGATACCGGTCAGGATACAGCCCACGATCCCGCAGACACCGTGTACGCCGAACACATCGCACGGGTCATCAACACGCAACCAGCGTTTCAGAACCGTTACGCCCCACAGACCCGCCAGGCCGGAAGCGATACCCACAATCAGTGAGCCGCCTACGCCGATGTAACCACATGCCGGAGTGACACCAACCAGACCGGCAATCGCACCGGAACAGGCACCTAACAGAGAAGGTTTACCGCGGGTCGCCCATTCGCCGAAGGTCCAGGCCAGAATGGCCGCAGCGGTCGCCACAACGGTGTTGACGAAAGCCAGCGCGGCAATTTCGTTCGCCGCACTCGCCGAACCGGCGTTAAAGCCAAACCAGCCAACATACAGGATTGCCGTACCGGTGAAGACCATCGGCAGGTTATGCGGTTTGAACGCTTCTTTGCCAAAGCCAACGCGTTTGCCCATCATATAGGCGCCCACCAGACCGGCAACGGCGGCGTTGATATGCACCACAGTACCACCGGCGAAATCCAGCGCGCCGTGCGTCGCCAGCAGACCACCGCCCCATACCATGTGCGCAATCGGCACATAGGAGAGGGTCATCCAGACGACGACGAAAATCAGCACCGCGGAGAAGCGAATACGTTCAGCCAGTGCGCCCACGATCAGGCCAACGGTGATACAGGCGAAGGAGCCCTGGAAAGCGACGTGGATGTACTGATAGAAGGTCCCCATCAGCGCTTTCAGCTCAATGTTTTTCAATAATACCCAGTCGAAGCTGCCGAAGAAGCTGCCGCCGGTACCAAATGCCAGCGTGTAGCCATAAACGACCCACAGCACGCATACCAACCCAAAGGTGACGATGACCTGGGTCAGCATAGAGAGCACGTTTTTACCGCGAATCAGGCCGCCATAGAACAGCGCAATGCCCGGAATGGTCATAAACAGCACCAGCGCGGTGCAAATCATCATAAAGGCGTTGTCGGCTTTATCTGCCACTGCCGGTGCGGCCATCGCCAGCCCCGGAAGCAGTGCCAGCGCACCCAGACCTGTTTTCATTGTTGCTATTTTCATTTTCTCGATCCCCATCACTGTGTGGTCTGGACGTTACAGTGCCGCTTCGTCGGCTTCGCCGGTGCGGATGCGAATAACGCGTTGCAACTCGGCGACAAAAATTTTGCCATCGCCAATTTTTCCGGTGTAGGCCGCTTTACTAATCACATCAACGACCTCATCAAGCTGATCGTCGGCAATCGCGACATCAATCTTCACCTTTGGCAGAAAATTGACGCTATATTCGGCACCACGGTACAGCTCGGCGTGGCCTTTCTGACGGCCAAACCCTTTTACCTCAGTGACCGTCAGGCCCTGAATGCCGATGGAAGATAACGCTTCACGCACATCTTCCAGTTTGAATGGTTTGATTACCACGGTAACCAGCTTCATAAGTCCCCTCCGCTCTGAATTCGTAATGGCAGCAGCTAACACGCAGGGAATAAAGCAAGGGCTATGCCAGAAATGAAAAAGGGCCGCATAGCGGCCCTTTTAAGGCAGAAAACAGAAGAACGGCATAAGAAGAAGGCGGAAAAGCACCGGTCACAGCCAAAAACGCACCATTACAGTGCACATAGCGTTACATTTTTGCACCATGCTAAACCACGCCAGCACCACTGCCTGCTTATAGTGCATCAGGCAATCAGCGACTCTTCCTGCGCGCTGGCGGCCAGCTCTTCACCAGCCAGCTGCAGCTGATACATTTGCCAGTAGCGCCCTTTGGCTGCCAGCAACTGCTGATGATTGCCGCGCTCGACGGCCTGCCCACGGTGGAGCACCAGAATGGTGTCAGCCTCAACAATCGTCGACAGGCGATGCGCAATCACTACCAGCGTGGTGTGCTGGCGAACTTTGGCCAGCGCTTGCTGAATCGCCTGTTCGGTGCCGGAGTCAATATTCGCCGTCGCTTCATCGAGAATCAGAATCTGCGGGGTATCCACCAGCACCCGCGCCAGCGCCAGCAGCTGCTTCTGACCCACCGAGAGATTATTCCCCTGCTCGCCCAGCTGCGTGTAAATCCCCTCGCTCATCCCGCGCGCCAGTTCCGCCAGTTGCACCGACTCCAGCGCTTCCCAGACCTGCGCCTCGCTGATATCGCGACCGAGCGTGACGTTGGCATAAAAGGTATCCGCCAGCACCACCGGATCCTGCTGCACCATAGCGACGCCCTGGCGCAACGCGCTGTGGCTCAACGAGGAGAGCGGACGACCGTCAATACGAATTTCCCCTTTGCTCAGCGGGTAGTAGCCCATCATCAGGCTGGCAAGCGTGCTTTTGCCGCTGCCGGTATGGCCGACCAGCGCCACAAAACCACGGGACGGAATCTCCAGGTTGATATCCTGCAGCACCAGGCGATCGCCGCGATAAGCAAAAGAGAGGTTCTCAATCGACACCGTGCCGCTGCGCAGCGGCGCGCTATCCTGCCCCCACTCCTGACGCGGGCGATCCATCAATTCGAAGACGCGCTCGCCGGCGACCACCGCCTGCTGAAGCATCGATTGCTGGGTCGTCAGCTCAATCAGCGGCTCATTCAGACGCCCAAGATAGCTGATAAAGGCGTACAGCACCCCGACTTCAATCGTGCCAGCCGAGCTGAATCCGAACAGCATCAGCAACCCGCAGAGTACCAGCGTTGAGAACAGGCTCAGCAGCGGGCGCAACAGGAAACCATCGAGGCGCAGCGTTTGCATCCGCGCCAGATAGTGCGCATAGCTGGCTTCGCGCATCCGCTCGCCGAAGCGCGCCTGCTGGCGGAACTGCTGGATAACCCCCATACCATTGATGACTTCATTAAAGCCGTCGTTGATATCCGCCAGCCAGGCACGCACCCGGCGCACGATCGGCGTGCTGTAGCGTTGATAAATCATCATCACAATCAACACCGCCGGGAAAATAGTCAGCGCCACCAGCGCCATGCGCCAGTCAAGGCTGAACATCGCCACCAGCATGGCGCCAATCAGCGCCGCGCTACGCAGCACCGTCGCCACCACCGTGACGTACAGATCGCGGATCACTTCCGTGTCGTTGGTGACGCGGGAGATCAGCTGCCCGACCGGCTGGGTATCAAATTCACTCAGCGGCTGGCGCAGCGCCGCATCCATCACATCACTGCGTAGCTGCTGCACCACGCCAACGGCGGCGCGATTAAACAGCAGCGACTGGTTATAGTGCAGGGTCGCCGCGAGGATCTGTAAGCCGAGATAGGCCACGGCCAGACCGCAGACCAGCTTCAGCGGCACGGCGTTCTTCGCCACCATATTGTCGATAAAGTAGCTGATCAGCAGCGGGCCACTGACCTCGGCGGCCGCGGCAATCCACATCATCACCACCGCAATAATCAGCGGCTTACGCCACGGAGAACCGTAGGCCAGCAGACGTTTTAAAGTCGGCCAGAGCTCGGAAAAACTACGCATCAGCGGCCTCCTCGTGATCCTGCGGCGCATCGTCCAGCGCCGCTTCCAGCTGTTGATAGCGATACATGTCGCGATACCAGCCGGGTTGCGCCGCCAGTCCGTCGTGGCGACCGCGCTGGACAATATGCCCATGCTGCATCACCAGAATCTCGCTGGCTTCAGTCAGTGCCGACAGGCGATGGGCGCTGATAATAACCGTTCGCCCCTCTCCCCATTGCCGCAGGTTATGCAATATCTGATGCTCGGTCCGGCCATCCACCGCCGACAGCGCATCGTCAAGAATCAGAATCTCCGCCTCCAGCAGCAGCGCGCGAGCGATGGAAATGCGCTGTTTTTGTCCGCCGGACAGCATCACGCCGCGTTCGCCGACTTCCGTTTCATAGCCCTGAGGCAGGCGCAGAATATCGTCGTGCACGCTGGCCAGCCGCGCAACATGCTCAATTTGCTCCGGCGTCGCATCGGGCCTGCCAAGCGCGATGTTGTTGGCGACGGTGTCGGAAAACAGGAACGGCGTCTGGTTCACCACCGCCAGACGGGCGCGCCAGCTATCGAGCTGCAGCCGCGTCAGCGGAATATCATGGAAGCGAATATCCCCTTGCGTGACGTCAAAGTGGCGCTGGATCAGCGCCAGGATCGTACTTTTCCCTGCGCCGGTTGGCCCGCAAATACCCAGCATTTGCCCAGGCTGGAGCACAAAGTTGACCTTCTCCAGCGAGGTCTTATTCGCCTGCGGATAGATAAATTCGCGTACGGCGACGCTCAGCGCCCCGCGCCCTTCCGGGGCCAGCTCATGACCATCGTTGACGGTCGGCGCTTCTTCGAGCATCGTGCGGATCCGACTGTAGGCCGCGCTGCCGCGTTCCACGATGTTAAACATCCATGCCAGCGCCAGCATCGGCCAAATCATCAAACCGAGATACATCACAAAGCTGGTCAACTGGCCGAGGGTCATACTGCCCTGCAGCACCATCCAGCTCCCTCCGCCGATTGCCAGCAGGTTAGCCGTGCCAATCGCGATATAGATAGTCGGGTCAAAGCGCGCATCAATCCGCGCCACGCGCATGTTCTTTCTGCCGGTATCCGCCGCATCGGCAGCAAACTGCGCCGATTGCCGGTCCTCCAGGCCAAAGGCCTTAATCATGCGGATACTGGTCAGGCTCTCCTGGGTGCGATCGTTGAGGCTGGAGAATGCCGCCTGCGCGACGCGGAAACGTTCATGGAGCGCATCGCCGTTACGCTTGATAACCAGGGCCATCACCGGCATCGGCAACAGCGCCAGCAGAGTGAGCTGCCAGCTGATTTGCGTCGACATCACGATCAATACCGCACAGCCCATCACCAGCGAGTCCACCAGCGTCAGCACCCCTTCCCCCGCAGCAAACACCACCCGATCAACATCGTTGGTGGCGCGGGCGATCAGGTCGCCGGTGCGGTGGCGCAGGTAAAAGGCCGGATGCTGACGGCTGAGCTGACGATAAAAGTCCTCCCGCAGCTCCACGGCCAGCTGATAAGAGGCGCCAAAAAGCAGCACGCGCCAGACGTAGCGCAGCAGATAGACCATCACCGCGATCAGGACTAACGCGCCGATCCACATCCACACCTTCTCTGCGGTGTAATGTTGTCTGGTGACGCCATCAACCACGATCCCCACCACCTTTGGCGGAATCAGCTGTAAAACGGCGATAATGGCCAGCAGGGCAATAGCACCGAGATAACGGCGCCACTCCCGGCGGAAGTACCAGCTAAGTTGAGCAAATAATCGCAAGCAGTTAAATCCTGAGTGTATAAATCGTCGCGGCAAACGCCGTTAATCAATAGGTAAAGCAGTGGTGTATTTTATCTGTTCCATCGCGAAACTCGAAGTGACATCAGACAACCCGGGGACGCTGTTCACCAACCGTTTATAAAAATCATCGTAGCGTTTCATATCCGCTACCTGCACCCGCAGCAGGTAATCATACTCTCCCGCCATCCGCCAGAAACCGAGGACTTCCGCCATCTGCGTGACTTCGCTGACGAACCGGCAGTACCAGTCGCTGCTGTGATGCTGGGTCTTGATCAGCACAAATGCCGTCAGACCGAGGCCAAGCTTTTCGGCATCCAGCAGCGCCACGCGACCGAGCAGGATACCCTCATCTTCCAGCCGTTTCAGCCGTTTCCAGCAGGGCGTGGTGGTCAGATTAACGGCATCGGCCAGCGCCTGCAAAGAGAGGGTGCAGTCAGTTTGCAGTAAAGAAAGCAGCTTACGGTCAATTTTATCTAACACCGGGCACCTCTGGAGAAAAATGTTCTCCTTTCATTGTAATTGAAAGGCTAAATAGCAACAATTTTTCCTCGCACTTCCGCTAAGCTGGGCACAAAATGACAAACAGGAAATAACGATGAAGAGCGCCTGGGTAAAACACGCCATCAGTGAAATTAACGCCGATTATCAGCGTTCCGCCGACACGCACCTTATTCGCCTGGCGCTGCCCGGCTTCCCGGGTATTCAGATCTACCTGAAGGATGAGAGCACCCATCCTACCGGCAGCCTGAAACACCGCCTGGCGCGTTCTCTGTTCCTTTACGGACTGTGTAACGGCTGGATTAAAGAAGGGACGACGATTATCGAAGCCTCTTCCGGCTCGACGGCAGTCTCTGAAGCCTACTTCGCACGCCTGCTCGGCCTGCCGTTTATCGCCGTCATGCCTTCCTGTACGGCGAAACGCAAAATTGAGCAGATTGAGTTTTATGGCGGACGCTGTCACTTCGTCGAGAGCGCGTGCGAAATCTATGCCGCCTCCGAGAGACTGGCTCGCGAGCTGAACGGCCATTATATGGATCAATTTACCTTCGCTGAACGGGCGACGGACTGGCGCGGCAATAACAATATTGCCGACAGCATTTTCCGGCAGATGACCCATGAACCGCATCCGCAGCCCGCTTATATCGTGATGAGTGCGGGGACCGGCGGAACATCGGCCACGATTGGCCGCTATATCCGCTGTCAGGGCTATGATACTCAACTATTGGTGGTCGATCCGCAAAACTCGGTGTTCCTCGACTACTGGCAGAGCCGCGATGCCGACCTGCGCAGCCCGGTCGGCAGCAAAATAGAAGGTATCGGTCGCCCGCGCGTCGAGCCGTCATTTATTCCTGACGTCGTCGATGAGATGCTGCGGGTGCCGGACGCAGCCAGCGTCGCCAGCGCCCTGTGGCTGGAAACGCTGCTGGGTCGCAAAGTCGGCGCCTCCACCGGCACCAATATGTGGGGGGTGCTTGAGCTCGCCGTGCGTATGCGCGCCGAGGGGCGTACCGGTTCTATCGTCACTCTGCTGTGCGACAGCGGCGAACGCTATCTGGAGAGCTATTACAACCCGCAGTGGGTCGCAAGTCAGATAGGCGATATCACTCCGTGGCAGGCAAAAATCGCGGCAATGGTAAACACACAATAAAAAAAAGCCAGACACCGTGGCGCCTGGCTTGCTGGAAAGGTCTGTTTATTCGGGGGAATAAGGAAGATCGGGATAATCCAGCCAATGCGTTAAAAAATGGGAGACCGCTTCATGCCGGCAGTCTCCAATAACCGGTAAATGCGGAAGTTCAGCTTTGAGCTGCGGCATCGCGTTACCCATAATGACCCCGCGCCCCACGCTACCGAGCATTTCGCGGTCGTTCATGGCGTCGCCAAACGCCATACAATCCTGCATCGACAGGCCCAGATGCTGGCTGAGTACCGCCAGCGCAGCGCCTTTATTACACCCATTTGGCAGCACTTCCAGGCAGTCGAACGCTGAAAAACAAATATGCGCGCGATCGTCGAGCGCTTCAGCCAGCTGAACGTTGAGCCGCCGGAGATCGTCGTGCTCGCCGCAGAAGCAGACTTTGGTGACGTTATCCGCCGGCATCCGTCTGGGATCGGATATCTGATAGCGGAAGCCGCTGAAAATATGCGCTTTCAGCAATCCGGGCATCTCCTGGCCGGTAAACCAGCCGCCATCATTAAAGACGTGCATGCTGGCCGCCGTGTCCCAGCGGCGGTGGAGCACCGCTTCCGCGACGCCAGGATCGAGATCGCGGCGGTGCAGCTCTTCTCCATCCACGGCATGAATCCGCGTACCGTTACCGGTAATTAAGTAGGCATCCAGCGAGAGTTCACCGATGACGTGGCGCATTTCCAGCACATGGCGGCCCGTGGCAAAGGTCAGGGTAATGTCACGATCGCGCAGACGCTTCAGCGTTGAGCGCGTTGACGTTCCCAGACGGTGGTCCGGCAGCAGCAGCGTGCCGTCCATATCAAATGCAGCGAGTCTTGCCATGTGAGTTCCCAAAAGCACGGTGAGTTTTACTTGAGTTCCAGTATTGCCTGAGATATACGGAAGTAATAGTGAATAGATAAATTTTATTGTTCCGGGTTTATAAACCGTGCTCGCGCAGGCTCCGAAGGGGCGAGGCCGAAGGACAGCCCGGGTAACGGGTGTGAGCAAGCGCAAGCAGCACAGAGGCAGCCTTGTCAGATGAGGTGAATAATACAGCCTGCATCAAGGCGGCAAAGGCGCGAATCCCCGGAAGCTTACTCCAGTAAGTGACCGGGGTGAGCAAGCGTAGCCAACGCAGAGGCCGGTTGAAGGATGAAGTGTCTATGAGGTTATTAAACCGTCTGAACCAGTACCAGCGCCTCTGGCGGCCCTCCTCCGGCGCGCCGCAGCAGGTGACGGTCGGCGAACTGGCTGAACGCTGTTTTTGCAGCGAACGCCATATTCGAACGCTGCTGCGTCAGGCTCAGGAGGCCGGCTGGTTGAGCTGGCAGGCCGCTCCCGGGCGCGGAAAACGCGGCACGCTGATTTTTCACACCGCGCCAGAAGCCTTACGTAATGAGATGATGGAGCTGGCGCTGAATAATGGTCAGCAGAAAAACGCGCTGGAGCTGGCTCAGTTGGCGACGGAAGAGCTGAAGGCGCTGCTTTCGCCTTTTCTTGGCGGTCAGTGGCAAAACAATACGCCGACTTTGCGTATTCCCTACTATCGCCCGCTTGACGCACTGCGGCCGGGTTTTTTACCTGGCCGCGCCGAACAACATCTTGCCGGGCAAATTTTTTCCGGACTGACGCGCTTCGGGACGCACAGTAGCTCTCCGGTCGGAGATTTAGCTCATCACTGGCAGGTATCGCCGGACGGCCTGTGCTGGCAGTTTTATATCCGTTCAACGCTGTTCTGGCATAATGGCGATCCGCTAGAAACGCCGCAGCTTCAGCGGCGACTGCTGATGTTGCTGGAGCTACCCGCCCTGCGCGCCCTGTTTGCCAGTATTAACCGCATCGATGTCACGCATGCGCAGTGTCTGACGATTACGCTGCATCGCCCGGATTACTGGCTCCCTTTCCGCCTTGCCAGCGACGGCAGCGTACTGGCGCATCCCGATGAACCAACGGTCGGCAGCGGGCCGTTTCGCCTGCAACTGTTCAGCCCGGAACTGGTGCGGCTGGAGAATCATCCGCGCTATCATCTGCACCACCCGCTGATCCAGGCGGTGGAGTACTGGATAACTCCCCAGCTGTTTGAGCAGAATCTGGGCACCAGCTGCCGCCACCCGGTGCAGATTACCATTGGCGATCCGGACAAGCTGGCAAATCTTCGTCAGGTCAGCAATAGCATCAGCCTCGGATTTTGCTACCTGACGCTGCATCAAAGCCCTCGCCTCAGTAAAGCTCAGGCGCAGCGGCTGGTATCGCTGATTCACCGTTCTTCACTGCTAAAGACACTTCCGCTCGACGAAGATTTGATTACCCCCAGTCACGAGGTGTTGCCCGGATGGACCATTCCCCAGGGGCCGGAGAATCAGGATGTGCCTCTGCCTGAACAGCTTACGCTGCTGTATCACCTGCCGGTCGAACTGCACACGATGGCAGAACAGCTCCGCCTGCGGCTTGCCGCCCTCGGCTGCGAACTGAAGCTCATTTTTCACGACGCCAAAAACTGGCACGGTTGCCAGGAACTGGCGCAGGCGGATTTGGTCATGGGCGATCGGCTGATCGGCGAAGCGCCGGAATACACGCTGGAGCAGTGGCTGCGCTGCGATACGATGTGGCCCCATTTATTGACCGGGGCGCAATATGCTCATCTGCAGGCCACCCTCGATGCCGTCCAGGCGCAGCCTGAAGAACGCAGCCGCAACGAAGCGTTGCGCAATGTTTTCAATATCCTGATGGACGATGCCATCATGACGCCGCTATTTAATTACCATTATCGTATCAGTGCCCCGCCGGGCGTGAACGGCCTGCGGCTTAACGCCCGAGGCTGGTTTGATTTCACCAGCGCCTGGCTACCGCCATCACCGCCGTGATGAAGCTGGTCGCCGCGCCTGTCAGGCGCTACCATATCGCTTTCACTTTGATTGTCAGGAATTGCCATGAAACGCGCCGTAGTTGTCTTCAGCGGAGGACAAGATTCAACAACCTGCCTGGTGCAGGCTCTGCAACAGTACGATGAAGTGCACTGCGTCACTTTTGATTATGGCCAACGCCACCGCGCGGAAATTGACGTTGCGCGCGCTCTGGCGTTAAAGCTGGGCGCCGTTGCCCATAAGGTGCTCGACGTGACGCTGCTCAACGAGCTTGCCGTCAGCAGTCTGACCCGCGATAACATTCCGGTGCCGGACTATGAGCCGGAAGCCAGCGGTATCCCGAATACCTTTGTGCCCGGACGAAATATCCTGTTTTTAACACTGACGGCGATTTATGCCTACCAGGTCAAGGCGGAAGCGATCATTACCGGCGTTTGCGAGACCGATTTTTCCGGCTACCCGGACTGCCGCGACGAGTTCGTGAAAGCGCTGCACCATGCCGTCAGCCTGGGAATGGCGAAAGATATTCGCTTCGAGACGCCGCTGATGTGGCTGAACAAAGCCGAGACATGGGCCTTAGCCGATTACTGGGGCCAGTTAGCGCTGGTGCGCCATGAAACCCTGACCTGCTATAACGGCATTAAGGGCGACGGCTGCGGACAGTGCGCGGCCTGTAACCTGCGCGCCAACGGGCTAAGCCAGTACGAAGCCGATCGACCAGGTATTATGGCCGTGATGAAGCAGAAAACCGGGCTACAGTAGCCGCTTATTTCCCGGTAGCGACTGACGCCTTCGCGGGCCTGCGAGAACCGCGTATACCATCAGGCCCGTAGCCCGCCAGCGTACTCCTGTACCCAATCCGCAACGACCTACAGGCCGGGCAGGCATCAGCCGCCACCCGGCATTTTCTCGATTAACGTTAGCTGAAACAGATGCGCAGCGGCGCCTCCGGGACAGACTCCTGCGCTGGGCCTGTCAGCAAGACTCCAGCTGCACCAGTTTCTCGCGCAGTTCGCCCTCCAGCGGCAGCGCCTTCTGCGTTTTAAGATCGATGCAGACAAAGGTGATTAGCGCATCGGCTACCACCTCGCCGTTAGGGTTAAGGGTGACGACCTGGCTTAACGTCCCGCTTTTTCCGTTCAGCTGTTCCAGTTTGCTGGTGACGGTGAGCACATCGCCTAATACCGCCGGACGTCGATAGTTGATATTGATATTCACCACCACGAAGGCGATGTTACGTGCGGTCATCCAGTGAAAGGCCGGGCTGCTTTCCAGGCCATCCCAACGCGCCTCTTCAAGAAACTCCAGATAACGCGCATTATTGACGTGCTGATAGACGTCGAGATGATAGCCGCGAACTTTGATTTGTGTCTGCATAGCGCACATGCCTTATCTTTCATTGTTGTTTTGAGGTCAGAGGTCACACCACTCGTGTGACCTCTTCAGTCTGGCAAATAATAACGACTGTGCAAACTTGTACTGCAAATTTACAGCGTCAGATGTGACAGATTTCTCTCCACCAGCGAGCTACCCATCCCCGGGACCTGCTTAAGATCGTCAACGGTTTTAAAGGGCCCGTACTCTTCGCGATAGCTCACGATAGCCTGCGCTTTCTTCAGACCGACGCCATTCAGAGCCTTTGCCAGCTCTTCTGCGCTGGCGCTATTGATACTCACCCTGGTCCCATCATTCTCAGTCGCGTTTAACGCCTCAGGCGCCTTCGCCTGCGGCGTCTGCACGCTCTCCTTTGCCGTCGCCGACATTTTCCCGCTGGAAGGGGCGGCAAGTACGCCCGGACTTCCTGCCGCGCAAACCAGTACGGCGGCGGCAATAAGCGTTTTCAATCCACATTTCATGCTGTTATCTCCTTGTTTGTAGACAGCGGAGTCACAATAACGAGCGTGGAAAAAGAGTACAAAAGGCAAACCGCAGAAATGGAAAAGGCCGCGAAAGCGGCCTTTGAGGATTACATCACGTTACTGATTTTTGCGAAGCGTCACGAAATTATGGCTGCTGGTCGATGGCATCGCCGAGTTTAATTTTCGCAGACTTACGCAGGTTGCTCATCAGCGCTTCGAAAGCAATCTGAGCATTGTTCTGCGTGATGCCTTGAACCATGGCTTTTTTCTGCTCTTCCGGCATGTCGCCGGCTTTCACTTCATCCAGCGCCAGCAGCACCACGTTGCCTTTGATGTCGCTACCCATACCGTAGACAGGTTTACCCTGCTGCGGCAGCGGCAGAGCAAACGTCGCCTGGCTCAATGGATCCTGACCGGTACGGGCCAGCGTCTGCGCCGGACCGAAGCTTAAACCTGCGGCTTTCATCGCCTCGTCACCTTTGCCATCTTTGAACGCCGCCAGCAGCTTGTCTGCATCCAGCTTCGCCTGTTGTTCAGCTTTGGTGTGTTTTACGATATCGATAACCTGCGCTTTCACATCCGCCAGCGGCTTCACGGCTTCCGCTTTATGCTCGCTGATGCGCAGAACAAATGCGCGATCGCCATCGACGGTGATGATATCGGAGTTGCTGCCCGGTGTACCGTTCTCGCCCACCAGACCGCCGTTGAAAATAGCATCGGAGACCGGTTTAAAGTTCAGCTCTTCCGGCAGATTGTCACGCCCAAACCAGCCGGTTTCGCTCACTTTCACACCCGCAGCCTGTGCGGCGCTGGCAAGAGATTCGTTATCATTGCTGGCCGCATCGCTCACTTTCTGCTGTAGCGCGTAGTAAGCATCCAGCGCTTTTTCCTGCTTCACTTTCGCCGCGATATCATCGCGAACGTCAGCCAGCGGTTTAACCTTCGCCGGCTGAACATCATCAAGACGGACAACCAGGAAACCCACGGAAGATTTAATCACGCCAGAAAGCTGGCCTTTTTCTTTCAGACCGGCATTTTTCAGCTCCGGCACCGTTGCGGCATCTTCCATCCAGCCCATATCGCCACCGTTGCGGGCAGAGATAATGTCGGTAGATTTTTCTTTCGCCAGGGCGGCGAAATCGGCCCCTTTCTTCAGTTCATCCAGAATAGTCTGGGCATCGGCTTCGGTCTTGGTCTGAATCACGCTGTAGCGGTTACGCTGCGGCTGCGTGAACTGATCCTGGTGCTGATCATACCAGGACTGAATTTCCTGGTCAGAGGCGTTCTCCTGCATGCCAGCCGCATCCATTTTGATGTAGCTGACGCGGAACTGCTCCGGCGCCATGAAACGGGCCTGGTTTTGCTGGTAGTAAGCGTTGATTTCCTCATCGCTCACCGTCTGCTTCGCCGCCAGCGCGTTGACATCAATGGTGGCTTCACGCACTACGCGTTGCTGAGATACCAGCGCAGCCAACTGATCGGACTCACCGGACAGCATAAAGTCGGTACCGGCAATGGCATTAATCAGCTGCTGAGTCGTCAGCTGGTTGCGCAGCGCCTGCGCGTACTGATCGGTGGTCATACCCATTTGATTCACGATACCGCCAAAACGTTCGTTATCAAATTTGCCGTTAGTCTGGAAAGCCTGGGTCTGGAAGATAGCCTGTTTGACTTGAGCATCGCTGACGCTCAGTCCAAGTTCGCGGGCGTACTGGTCAAGCAGCGACTCGTCAATCAGACGGTTCAGCACCTGCTGACGCATGGTTTTCATGTAGTTTTCGTTGGCCGCCAGTTCCGAGAACTGATCGCCAAGCTGCTGCTGCATACGGTTACGTTCGCTGGCAACGGCATTTTCAAACTGCGAGCGACCAATTTCCTGGTCGTTAACTTTCGCGGCATAATTGTTACTGCCGCCAATCAGGTAACCACTCACCCCGGTCAAAATGAACGAGATAATGATAATACCGAAAATAATCTTGAGCACGACGCTATTGGCGGCCGTGCGTAGGTTGTCCATCATGGTGTAACAACGCTCCGCTGTAGATGACTGTAGCTCGCGCAGCATAGCACGTGATGGCTGCCGCGCGTGAGGACCTATTTTGACAAGAAAATGGGGGGATTGTCAGCCCACAAGTGCGTACAAACACACATAAAGTCGGGTTTCGGGCAAATAAAAAAGGCACATCTCGCGATGCGCCCTTGTACTTCGTCACATTCCCTGATGGGAAGCCGATCAGTTTACCGCGTCTTTCAGCGCTTTACCGGCACGGAAACCCGGCACTTTGGCAGCAGCGATGGTAATTTCTTTACCTGTTTGCGGGTTGCGACCGGTACGGGCAGCGCGCTCTTTCACAGCAAAGGTACCAAACCCGACCAGCGCAACGTCATCTCCAGCCTGCAGAGATTCAGTAACAGAAGCAATTAAAGCATCTAACGCACGTCCGGCTGCAGCTTTAGAAATGTCCGCACCCGCAGCAATTTTGTCAATCAGTTGAGATTTATTCACTGTTCTCTTCCTCTCTTTATAATTTATATCGCACCAGAATCCTTCGTGGTGCGACCGCGCAGCAGTTATATCAGGACTGTCATGCCCTTACAACAGAGTTGTAGATGACCCCCTGCCAGCGATCTAAGTTAGCTACACAAAAAAAGGCTGGCAAGTACGAATTTACTTCCCAGCCCCACTTTTCTTAGCGCTATTTGCGCGAAATCACTATTTTGCCGTGACGACCTGCATGCCAAAGGGTTCGTTCTGCAACGCAAGTGTCAGAACTTCTTCGATTCGTTTCACCGGATGGATATCTAAATCGGCAATAACGTTATCTGGAATTTCTTCAAGGTCACGTTTATTTTCATCAGGAATCAGAACAGTCTTAATGCCGCCGCGGTGTGCCGCCAGCAGTTTTTCCTTCAGACCGCCGATTGGCAGCACCTGGCCGCGCAGGGTAATTTCCCCCGTCATCGCGACGTCAGCGCGTACCGGATTCCCCGTCAGACAGGACACCAGCGCGGTACACATCGCGATACCGGCGCTCGGGCCGTCTTTCGGCGTCGCCCCTTCCGGAACGTGAACGTGAATATCACGTTTTTCGTAAAAGTCTGAGTTAATACCCAGCTTATCCGCACGCGAACGGACTACGGTCAGCGCAGCCTGAATAGACTCCTGCATCACTTCGCCCAGCGAGCCGGTATAGGTCAGCTTGCCTTTACCCGGCACGCAGGCGGTTTCGATGGTCAGCAGATCGCCGCCCACTTCCGTCCATGCCAGACCGGTGACCTGACCAACGCGGTTTTCGCTATCCGCACGACCGTAGTCATAGCGCTGCACGCCAAGGAAATCATGCAGGTTATCGCCGCTAATCGTGATGTGCTTCAGTGACTTATCCAGCAGCAGCTGTTTGACCGCCTTACGGCACAGCTTGGAAATTTCACGCTCCAGCCCACGCACGCCCGCTTCACGGGTGTAATAGCGAATAATCCCGATAATCGCGCTGTCCTCAACGGTCAGCTCGCCTTTTTTCAGCGCATTACGCTCAATCTGCTTAGACAGCAGGTGGCGTTTGGCAATGTTCAGTTTTTCGTCTTCGGTATAACCGGACAGACGAATCACTTCCATACGATCCAGCAGCGGCGCCGGGATATTCATGGAGTTAGAGGTCGCCACAAACATCACGTCACTCAGATCGTAGTCCACTTCCAGATAGTGGTCGTTAAACGCCACGTTCTGTTCAGGATCCAGTACTTCCAGCAGCGCTGAAGCCGGATCACCGCGCATGTCAGAGGACATTTTGTCTATCTCATCCAGCAGGAACAGCGGGTTTTTCACGCCCACTTTCGCCATTTTCTGGATCAGTTTGCCCGGCATGGAGCCAATATAGGTCCGGCGGTGACCGCGGATTTCCGCTTCATCACGCACGCCGCCCAGCGCCATACGCACGTATTTACGTCCGGTCGCTTTGGCGATGGATTGACCCAACGAGGTTTTACCCACCCCCGGCGGTCCAACCAGGCACAGAATCGGCCCTTTGAGCTTATTCACACGGCTCTGCACCGCAAGATACTCAAGGATACGATCTTTCACGCGCTCAAGGCCGTAGTGATCGGTATCGAGGATCTCCTGAGCCTGACGCAGATCTTTTTTAACCTTGCTGCGCGCGTTCCACGGCACCTGCACCATCCAGTCGATGTAGCCGCGTACGACGGTCGCTTCCGCCGACATCGGCGACATCATCTTCAGCTTTTGCAGTTCCGCTTCGGTTTTTTCTTTTGCCTCTTTCGGCATTTTCGCCGCGTCGATCTTGCGCTTCAGCGCTTCGTTCTCGTCCGGGGCATCGTCCATCTCACCGAGCTCTTTCTGGATGGCCTTCATCTGCTCATTCAGATAGTACTCACGCTGAGATTTCTCCATCTGCTTTTTCACGCGGTTGCGAATGCGCTTCTCAACCTGCAGCAGATCGATTTCCGATTCCATCATCGCCATCAGATATTCCAGACGTTCGTTAATGTCGGACATCTCGAGGACGGACTGCTTATCGGCCAGCTTGAGCGGCATGTGGGCAGCGATGGTATCCGCCAGGCGCGCGGGATCGTCGATGCTGTTGAGCGACGTCAGCACTTCCGGTGGGATTTTCTTGTTCAGCTTGATATAGCCTTCAAACTGACCGATCGCGGTGCGCACCAGCACTTCCTGCTCGCGTTCGTCGATCGCCGGCGATTCAAGGTACTCGGCTTTCGCTGAAAAATGCTCGCCGTTATCCGATAATGCAGAAATACGCGCGCGCTGCAGGCCTTCAACCAGCACTTTGACGGTGCCATCAGGCAGCTTCAGCATCTGTAAAATTGATGCCACGGTCCCGACGGTGAAAAGATCATTTACACCCGGCTCATCCGTCGAAGCTTCTTTCTGCGCAACCAGCATGATTTTTTTATCATGGTCCATAGCCGCTTCAAGACAACGGATAGATTTTTCCCGCCCTACAAACAGGGGTATGACCATGTGCGGATAAACCACCACATCGCGCAACGGCAATACGGGGATTTCAATGCGTTCAGAACGCTCAGGATTCATAGAGCTCTCTCTTAGTTTAAAGTCCGCCAGGTAGCCAGCGGCACGACTCGTCATCGCGACGCCGTTAATATGTAATCCAGTATATGGGGATGTATTCCACACATTCAACGGCGGGAATGCAGGAAAAATAAAAGGGGGGATAAAATCCCCCCTTTTTTGTTAACTGCTTGAGCGAGTTGGTTAATTATTCACCAGACGCCTGCTGCGCTTCCGGTTTGCCATAGATCAGCAACGGCTTGCTCTGTCCGTCGATAACGGAGGCGTCGATAACCACTTTTTCCACATCTTCCATTGACGGAAGATCGTACATGGTATCGAGCAGCGCCGCTTCAACGATAGAACGCAGACCGCGTGCGCCGGTTTTACGCGCCATCGCTTTTTTGGCGATCGCGTCCAGCGCTTCATCGCGGAACTCCAGCTCAGCGCCTTCGAGGTTGAACAATGCCTGATACTGTTTAGTCAGGGCATTTTTCGGCTCTTTCAGGATCTGAATCAGCGCTTCTTCGCTCAGCTCATTCAGCGTTGCGACGACCGGCAGACGACCGATGAACTCCGGAATCAGACCAAATTTGATCAGATCTTCCGGCTCAACCTGCGACAGCAGCTCGCCTTCGCTCGCTTTGTCGGATTTGGCTTTTACCGTCGCGCCGAAACCAATACCTGAACCGGTTTCTACACGATGGGAAATGACCTTATCCAGACCGGCAAACGCGCCGCCGCAGATAAACAGGATCTTAGAGGTGTCAACCTGCAAGAACTCCTGCTGCGGATGCTTACGCCCGCCCTGCGGTGGTACCGCGGCAACGGTCCCTTCGATAAGCTTCAGCAGCGCCTGCTGCACGCCTTCACCAGAGACATCGCGGGTAATCGACGGGTTATCCGATTTACGCGAAATTTTGTCAATTTCATCGATGTAGACGATACCGCGCTGCGCTTTCTGTACGTCGTAGTCGCATTTCTGCAGCAGCTTCTGAATGATGTTTTCGACGTCTTCACCGACATAACCGGCTTCGGTCAGGGTGGTGGCGTCAGCCATGGTGAACGGCACATCCAGCAGGCGCGCCAGCGTTTCCGCCAGCAGCGTTTTACCGGAACCTGTCGGCCCAATCAGCAGAATGTTACTTTTACCCAGCTCAACGCCATTGCTGGTATCACCATTGCGCAGGCGTTTGTAGTGGTTGTATACCGCAACGGCCAGCACTTTTTTCGCCGGCTCCTGGCCGATAACGTAATCGTCCAGGTGATGGCGGATTTCGTGCGGCGTCGGCAGCGCACTGCGTTCACGATGCGGCGCGACTTCTTTAATCTCTTCGCGAATGATGTCGTTACATAAATCAACGCATTCGTCGCAGATATACACGGATGGCCCGGCGATCAGCTTACGTACTTCATGCTGGCTTTTGCCGCAAAAAGAGCAATACAACAGTTTGCCCGAACCATCTTTGCGTTTATCTGTCATGAGTCCAAACCTCTTATTAAGTTCTTTGTGCCGCACACGACGACGCAAATGCCATTATCAGGCGCAAGCCGCTGACTCGCGTTGTGCCGCCCTACTTCAGACAAGTATAGCGGCCCCCTTACGCCAGGGGCATCAATTACGATGGGCCAAAATGGAATCGACCAGGCCGTATTCCACCGCTTCGGAGGCTGACAAGAAACGGTCACGCTCGGTGTCGTTCTCAATCTGCGCCAGGGATTGACCCGTATGGTGTGCCATCAGTTCATTCATCCGCCCTTTCACTTTCAGGATCTCGCGGGCGTGAATTTCGATATCCGTCGCCTGACCCTGATAGCCGCCCAGCGGCTGGTGGATCATCACGCGGGAGTTCGGCAGGCAGAAACGCTTGCCTTTTGCCCCTGCAGTCAGCAGGAATGCGCCCATCGATGCCGCCTGGCCCATACAAATGGTGCTCACGTCAGGCTTGATGAACTGCATGGTGTCGTAAATCGACATCCCGGCGGTGATCACCCCGCCCGGAGAGTTAATGTACAGATAAATGTCTTTTTCCGGGTTTTCCGCTTCCAGAAAAAGCATCTGCGCCACGATCAGATTCGCCATGTGGTCTTCCACCTGGCCGGTCAGAAAGATGACGCGTTCCTTGAGCAGACGGGAGTAGATATCAAAAGAACGTTCACCGCGCGAGGTCTGTTCAATGACCATCGGCACCAGGGCCATATGGGGTGCAAAGTTATCTCGTTCGCCACTGTATGACATTTCCGTCTCCTGGATTAATTTTGAATAAACCTGCCGCACTGATTGTAACCTTATGGACGGATTATCAGCCAGAGTCTTCTGTCCGTCATCATTCAAATTACCTGAATATCAACCTGACACCCACAACCTGAACGAATCCCGACAGACACGCTTCGTCATTATGCATGATTTCACGCATGCGGTTTCGTCTCCTCGTAGTGGGGGCGATGCAATCATAATTCAAGCATAACAAGCTTTTGTCGTAACGCTATCATTGATATCGCATTTTCGCACTCATCCTGAAGCTATTGCTGCGATAAAAAAAAACCCGCCGCCTCTCGGCAACGGGTTTTACCTGAACGTTAAACCGTGGGGCGAAATTACGCCTGCTGGTTCATCAGCTCATTGAAGGTGGTGGCTTTTTCAGACACTTTCGCTTTTGCCAGAACGGCTTCAACAGCCTGCTCTTCCAGCGCGACGTTGCGCATGTTGTCCATCAGTTCGTTGTTTTTGCTGTAGAACTCAACAACTTCTTTCGGATCTTCGTAAGCGGAAGCCATCTCTTCGATCAGGCCTTTAACGCGATCTTCGTCAGCTTTCAGCTCGTGGGTACGAATCACTTCGCCCAGCAGCAGACCAACAACAACGCGGCGCTTAGCCTGCTCTTCGAACAGTTCGCGCGGCAGTTCCAGAGCCTGTTTCTCATTGCCACCGAAACGCTGAGCAGCCTGACGACGCAGAACGTCGATTTCGCTGTCGATCAGGGCAGCCGGCACGTCGATGTCATTGGCTTTAACCAGACCTTCGATAGCCTGAGACTTCACGCGGTTACGCACGGCGCCTTTCAGCTCGCGATCCATGTTTTTACGCACTTCAGCGCGCAGACCTTCAACGGAACCATCTTCAACGCCGAAACGTTTGATGAATTCAGCAGTCAGTTCCGGCAGTTCGCGCTCTTCAACTTTCTTCAGGTTGATAACGAACTTAGCCGCTTTACCTTTCAGGTTTTCTGCGTGGTATTCTTCCGGGAAGGTCACATCGATAGTGAACTCTTCGCCCGCTTTGCGGCCTTTGATACCGTCTTCAAAGCCCGGGATCATACGACCCTGGCCCATCGCCAGTACGAAGTCAGACGCTTTGCCGCCTTCAAACTCTTCGCCGTCAACAGAACCGGTGAAGTCGATAGTTACGCGGTCTTCTGCATCAACAGCGCCATCTTTGTCTTTCCAGTTAGCCTGCTGCTTACGCAGAGTGTCCAGCATGGTGTCGACGTCAGCGTCGGTCACTTCAACAACCGGTTTTTCAACTTCGATTGTTTCCAGACCCTGCAGCGCAACTTCCGGGTAAACTTCGAACTCTACCGCGTAGGTGAAGTCTTCGCCCAGCTTGTATTCGCCCGGAACGTAGTTCGGCGCGCCGGCCGGATTGATTTTCTCTTTGATGATCGCGTCAACGAACTGACGGCTCATCAGGTCGCCCAGCACGTCCTGGCGAACGGATGCGCCATAACGCTGAGCAACAACATTCATCGGCACTTTCCCTTTACGGAAGCCGTCAATGCGAACTTTTTTCGCCACGTTGACCAGCTCGCTTTTGACAGCATTCTCGATGCTGTCAGCGGCGATAGTAATCGTTACACGGCGCCCAAGGCCCTGAGTGGTTTCAACTGAAACTTGCATCTTGTTACCTCAAAAAAATCACAGTGCTCGGTCAACTCTGGAAGCGCGTGTACGTTGCTTCGCAGAACCGGGATGCCCTCTTCAATCAGAAACACATTCCCTGTCGTCAGAATCATCCCGAAGACATTCATATAAGACGCGGCATTATAGCGGCATCACTTTTGTGAGTCGAGAACGGTTGTCGCCCACTGCTGCGGCATTTTTCACATTTCCCGCGCAAATTTGTCTTTAAAAGCGCCCACTGCGCACATTTTCAGACAAAACAAAACGGCCCGCAGGCCGTTTTTTGATAAATCTTCACGCAACATACTGGAAAAGTTCCCGCGGTTGCAAATACGATTTCTAGGCGATAGTTCCCGCGCCGCGGCAAGGAGGAGAGGCAAAGACCGTGTCCTGGAGACCTTCCCACTCTTTAATCGTATAGGTATGCAGCGCCAGCGCATGCACAGTGCTCGACAGCTCCTCAGTCAGCGTACCGTAGATCATCCGGTGACGGTTGAGAAAACGCTCGCCGGTGAACCGATCGCTCACCAACACCACTTTAAAATGACTTTCAGAGCCAGCCGGGACATTGTGGCGATAACTTTCATCCACGACTTCGAGATACACGGGGTCGAACGCTGCCCTAAGTTTTGCTTCGATCTGTTCACGTATCATCATGAATTTTCTCCTCCGACAACGCTGAGATACCGCCATTCCTTTTAAATGTTAGCCGCTTTTACCGCTTCCATTAGGGGAAAACAACAAAAAATTAGCATTCTTCTGATATTTTCATTCAAAAGTATCAAGTTTACTGACTCTCTCCCGCCGAACAGCCGCCAGGATCGCGATAAAAATGGGAGAAGGCGATAAAATGTACAACGCGATGAATTTACATGCGCTGCTACTTCCCCTCGCCGTTGGCGATGTTATGATGGCGGTAATTTTCCTCAATGACCCCAAATAAAGTTGAGCGACGAAGGCTATAAACGGGAAAGTCCTCAGGCGCTTGCTGAAGTCAGCGACGAGGGCCAACAAGAGCCGCTAACGCAAGCGTTGCTTGATGTATGACGGGTATAACAACACCATGCGCTGAGACCCTGAACATGTTTAAGAAAATTCTTTTCCCGCTGGTCGCGATGTTTATGCTGGCAGGATGCGCGACGCCTCCGACCACCATTGATGTATCGCCGAAAATGAGCCTGCCACAGCAGGATCCAAGCCTGATGGGCGTCACCGTCAGCATTAACGGCGCGGATCAGCGTCCGGATCAGGCGCTGGCGAAGGTCACCCGCGATAACCAACAGGTTACGCTGACCGCGTCCCGCGATCTGCGCTTCCTGCTGCAGGAAGTGCTGGAAAAACAAATGACCGCGCGCGGCTATATGATTGGGCCGAACGGCGCAGTCGATCTGCAGATCATCGTGAACAAACTATATGCCGACGTTTCACAGGGCAACGTGCGATACAACATCGCTACGAAGGCAGATATCGCGATTATCGCTACCGCCGCAAACGGCACCAAAATGACCAAAAACTATCGCGCAAGCTACTCCGTTGAAGGCGCCTTCCAGGCCTCCAACCAGAATATCGCCAATGCGGTGAACAGCGTCCTGACCGATACCATCGCCGATATGGCGCAGGACACCAGCATTCATGATTTCATCAAGCAAAACGCACGTTGATCGTCAGCAAACCCGGCCTCGCGCCGGGTTTGCGTCATAAGCTATGTCCAACCACTACTTACGCATTTTCCAGCAGCCTAAATCAGCTATTTTGCTGATCCTTGGGTTTGCTTCCGGTTTGCCTCTCGCGCTGACCTCCGGCACGCTCCAGGCGTGGATGACCGTTGAAAATATCGATCTGAAAACGATCGGCTTCTTCTCACTGGTTGGTCAGGCCTACGTCTTTAAGTTCCTCTGGTCGCCGGTGATGGACCGCTACACGCCGCCGTTCCTTGGCCGACGCCGCGGCTGGCTGCTGACCACCCAGTTTCTGCTGCTTATCGCCATTGCCGCGATGGGGTTCCTTGAGCCCGCCAGCCAGCTCCGCTGGATGGCGGCATTAGCGGTAACGATCGCCTTCTGCTCCGCATCGCAGGATATCGTCTTCGACGCCTGGAAAACCGATGTGCTGCCGGCCGAGGAGCGTGGCGCTGGCGCGGCCATCAGCGTACTGGGCTATCGCCTGGGGATGCTGGTATCCGGCGGTCTGGCGCTGTGGCTGGCTGACCGCTGGCTCGGCTGGCAGGGAATGTACTGGCTGATGGCCGTGCTGCTGATTCCCTGCATTATCGCCACCTTACTGGCGCCAGAACCGAGCGATGTCATTCCGGCGCCGAAAAGCCTCGAACAGGCGATCGCCGAACCGCTGCGCGATTTCTTCGGACGCAACAACGCCTGGCTGATCCTGCTGTTAATCGTCCTTTATAAGCTCGGCGATGCCTTTGCGATGACGCTGTCCACCACGTTTTTGATTCGCGGAGTCGGTTTTGATGCCGGCGAGGTCGGAATGGTCAATAAAACGCTGGGACTTTTCGCGACGATTGTTGGCGCGCTGTACGGCGGCATATTAATGCAGCGCCTGACCCTGTTTCGCGCCCTGTTGATTTTCGGCGTGCTGCAGGGTGCCTCCAATGCCGGCTACTGGCTGCTGTCGATTACCGATAAACATCTTTATTCCATGGCGACGGCGGTCTTTTTCGAAAACCTGTGCGGCGGTATGGGCACGGCGGCGTTTGTCGCCCTGTTAATGACGCTGTGTAATAAATCGTTTTCCGCCACCCAGTTTGCTTTGCTGTCCGCGCTATCGGCAGTCGGTCGCGTGTACGTCGGGCCGATTGCCGGTTGGTTCGTCGAAACGCACGGTTGGCCAACGTTTTATCTGTTCTCTGTCTTTGCCGCCGTCCCGGGGATCCTGCTGCTGCTGCTCTGTCGGCAAACCCTGGAGTACACGCAGCGCACCGGCAACTTCATCCCGCGCACGCAATATCCGCAGACCTATGCCCTGGCGCTGCTGATTCTGGCTACGGGTTCGCTGATGCTGGGCGTATGGCTGTTGCTGCTGATACTCAATGCCCTCGACTTCACCGCTTTTTCCTTCCTGCCCATGCTGCTGGAAATTGCGGCCATCACCGCTATCGTCGGCATTGTGCTCGGAAGTCTGCTTGACTACCTGGCGTTGCGGAAGAGCGCGCTGATTTAACGCGCACTTGTGGTGTTATTAGCCGTTGTAATCACTGATCGTAATTATAACGGCTTATTAACGATTTTATATTGTTCATTTTTCATTTGCTGTTTTGTGCGCTTTGCATTTTGGGAAGTTATTGACAACTTTTACTCAAAACATTAAATAATTTAACCGATTCAGCAAAAACTGATTTAATATCGCCATAGCGCAATGTCTTTTATTTGATAATTAATTGTTAATTAGTTGTGTTATTTTTTGGTGTTTATACTCATTACCTCATAAGCCAATAGCTTCTTATCTCTTTCGTTATAGATCCCGCATATAGCGGGCGTTGCAAGCATTAGCATCACACTCAGTTACATATGTGACAAAGCGAGCAGAACCTGCTAACACAGAACTGACACAGCTCCAATCATGTTTACAGTAATGCAACCTTCCCGTAAAATGCCCGAACACTTTAAGCGCCACCAGATTCCGTGGAATTGAGGTCGTTCAATGAGACTTAGGAAATACAATAAAAGTTTGGGATGGATGTCATTAATCGCAGGTACTGTATTACTCAGTGGTTGTGATTCTGCGCTCCTTGACCCAAAAGGACAGATTGGACTGGAGCAACGTTCTCTGATACTGACGGCCTTTGGCCTGATGATGATTGTCGTTATTCCCGCCGTCTTAATGGCAGTAGGATTTGCCTGGAAGTATCGTGCGAGTAATAAAGATGCGAAGTATAGCCCGAACTGGTCACACTCCAACAAAGTTGAAGCGGTGGTCTGGACGGTTCCTATTCTGATCATCCTGTTCCTGGCCGTTCTGACCTGGAAAACCACTCACGCACTCGAGCCAAGCAAACCGCTTGCTCACGAAGAGAAACCGATCGTCATCGAAGTCGTTTCGATGGACTGGAAATGGTTCTTCATCTATCCGGAACAGGGTATTGCTACCGTCAACGAAATCGCCTTCCCGGCGAACGTACCGGTACACTTCAAAGTGACCTCTAACTCCGTGATGAACTCGTTCTTTATCCCACGTTTAGGCAGCCAGATTTACGCAATGGCCGGGATGCAGACTCAGCTGCACCTCATCGCGAATGAAGCTGGCACTTATGACGGTATCTCCGCAAGCTATAGCGGCCCGGGCTTCTCTGGTATGAAGTTCAAAGCTATCGCCACGCCGGATCGTGCAACCTTCGATCAGTGGGTAGCGAAAGCGAAACAGTCGTCGAACACCATGGACTCCATGGCGGCTTTCGACAAACTGGCTGCGCCTAGCGAATACAACAAAGTGGAATACTTCTCTGACGTGAAACCGGATTTGTTTAAGGATGTTGTGAACAAATTTATGTCTCATGGCAAGAGCATGGATATGTCCCAACCTGAAGGCGAGCACGCAGCGCACGAAGGGATGGAAGGCATGGACATGAGCCACGCGGAAACCGCTCACTAAGGGGCCGAGGAAGAAAACGATGTTCGGAAAACTTACACTGGATGCAGTGCCCTACCATGAACCCATTATTGTGGTTACGGTGGCTGCGATTATCATCGGGGGACTGGCGCTTCTGGCGGCAATCACTTACTTCGGTAAGTGGTCCTACCTTTGGAATGAATGGCTGACTTCGGTCGACCACAAAAAACTGGGTATCATGTACGTTATCTTAGCCATCGTGATGTTGCTACGTGGCTTTGCTGACGCCGTTATGATGCGTAGCCAGCAGGTACTGGCCTCGGCCGGGGAAGCTGGCTTCCTGCCGCCTCATCACTACGATCAGATCTTTACCGCCCACGGCGTTATCATGATCTTCTTCGTAGCGATGCCGTTTGTTGTCGGCCTGATGAACCTCGTGGTTCCTCTGCAGCTCGGCGCGCGCGACGTGGCCTTCCCGTTCCTCAACAACCTGAGCTTCTGGTTCACCGTTGTCGGCGTAATTCTGGTTAACCTCTCTCTGGGCGTCGGTGAATTCGCACAGACAGGTTGGCTGGCCTATCCGCCGCTGTCGGGAATCGAGTACAGTCCGGGCGTTGGGGTCGATTACTGGATCTGGGCTCTCCAGCTCTCCGGTATTGGTACGACGTTAACCGGTATTAACTTCTTTGTAACGATTATCAAGATGCGTGCCCCTGGCATGACCATGTTCAAGATGCCGGTATTTTGCTGGGCATCTCTGTGCGCCAACATCCTGATTATCGCCTCCTTCCCAATTCTGACCGTCACTATCGCGCTGCTGACCCTGGACCGCTACCTGGGCACCCATTTCTTTACCAACGATATGGGTGGCAACATGATGATGTACATCAACCTGATTTGGGCCTGGGGCCATCCGGAAGTGTATATCCTGGTTCTGCCGGTCTTCGGGGTGTTCTCCGAAATCGCGGCGACCTTCTCGCGTAAACGTCTGTTTGGCTACACCTCGCTGGTCTGGGCAACAGTCTGTATTACCGTTCTGTCGTTCATCGTTTGGCTGCACCACTTCTTCACTATGGGTGCCGGCGCGAACGTTAACGCCTTCTTCGGTATTACCACCATGATTATCGCCATCCCGACCGGGGTTAAGATTTTCAACTGGCTGTTCACCATGTACCAGGGCCGCATTGTCTTCAACTCAGCAATGATGTGGACTATCGGCTTCATCGTCACCTTCTCTGTCGGTGGTATGACCGGCGTACTGCTGGCGGTACCGGGCGCGGACTTCGTGCTGCACAACAGTCTGTTCCTGATTGCCCACTTCCATAACGTCATCATCGGCGGCGTGGTATTTGGTTGCTTCGCGGGTCTGACCTACTGGTGGCCGAAAGCCTTTGGCTTCACGCTGAACGAAACCTGGGGCAAACGCGCCTTCTGGTTCTGGATAATCGGCTTCTTCGTGGCGTTTATGCCGCTGTACGTACTGGGCTTTATGGGGATGACCCGTCGCCTGAGCCAGCAGATTGACCCGCAGTTCCATCCGATGCTGGTTGTTGCGGCCTGCGGCGCGGCGCTGATTGCCTGCGGTATCCTCTGCCAGCTGATTCAGTTCTACGTCTCTATCCGCGATCGCGAGCAGAACCGCGACCTGACCGGTGACCCGTGGGGCGGCCGTACGCTGGAGTGGGCAACCTCTTCTCCGCCGCCGTTCTACAACTTCGCCATCGTTCCTCACGTCCACGAGCGCGATGCGTTCTGGGAAATGAAAGAAAAAGGCGAAGCGTATAAGAAACCGGCTGGCTATGAAGAGATTCATATGCCGAAAAACAGCGGCGCGGGCATCGTTATTGCTGCTTTCGCAACGGTGTTTGGTTTCGCGATGATCTGGCACATCTGGTGGATGGCGATTGCAAGCTTCGTCGGTATCCTGGTGACCTGGATTATTAAGAGCTTTGACGAGGACGTGGATTACTACGTGCCGGTTGCAGAAGTCGAAAAACTGGAAAATCAGCATTTCGACGAGATTAACAAAGCAGGGCTGAAAAATGGCAACTGATACTCTTGCGCATAACGCCCACGCGCACGAACACGGGCACCACGATACAGGGCCGATGAAGGTATTCGGCTTCTGGATCTACCTGATGAGCGACTGCATTATCTTCGCTACCCTGTTTGCGACCTATGCCGTTCTGGTGAACGGCACGGCTGGCGGACCGAGCGGTAAAGATATTTTCGAACTGCCGTTCGTTCTGGTTGAAACCGCGCTGCTGCTGTTCAGCTCCATCACCTACGGCATGGCGGCTATCGCCATGTACAAAAACAACAAAAGCCAGGTGGTTTCCTGGCTGGCGCTGACCTTCCTCTTCGGGGCAGGGTTCATCGCGATGGAACTGTATGAATTCCATCACCTGATTGTTGAAGGTATGGGCCCGGATCGCAGCGGCTTCCTGTCAGCGTTCTTCGCGCTGGTCGGTACCCACGGTCTGCACGTCACCTCTGGTCTTATCTGGATGGCGGTGCTGATGGTTCAGGTTTCACGTCGCGGTCTGACCAACACTAACCGTACCCGTATCATGTGCCTGAGCCTGTTCTGGCACTTCCTGGACGTAGTGTGGATCTGCGTGTTCTCGGTTGTCTATCTGATGGGGGCAATGTAATGAGTCATTCTGGCGATCATCACGGCGCTTCTCACGGCAGCGTAAAGAGCTACATGACAGGGTTCATCCTGTCGATCATTCTGACGGCGATTCCGTTTGCTATGGTTATGAGTGGCTCCGCATCGCATGCGGCTATTCTGGGAACTATCCTCGTCACTGCTGTTGTGCAGATTGTGGTACACCTGGTGTACTTCCTGCACATGAACAGCAAGTCTGACGAAGGTTGGAACCTGACCGCGTTTATCTTCACCGTAATCATCATTGCTATCGTTGTTGTGGGCTCCATCTGGATTATGTGGAACCTGAACTACAACATGATGATGCACTAAGAGCGGCAAGTATGTTTAAGCAATACCTGCAAGTAACGAAACCTGGCATCATTTTTGGCAACCTGATCTCCGTGATCGGCGGTTTCCTGTTGGCCTCCAAAGGTCACATCGACTATCCGCTGTTTGCATGGACACTCCTTGGGGTGTCCCTGGTGGTCGCCTCGGGTTGTGTATTCAACAACTACATCGACCGCGACATCGATCGTAAGATGGAACGGACGAAAAACCGGGTGCTGGTCAAAGGGCTGATCTCGCCACAAGTTTCGCTGGTATACGCCACCTTGCTGGGTATTGCTGGCTTCATGCTCCTGTGGTTCGGCGCGAATCCCCTGGCCTGCTGGCTGGGGGTCATGGGGTTCGTGGTTTATGTCGGGGTCTACAGCCTGTACATGAAACGCCACTCCGTCTACGGTACGCTGATTGGTTCTCTCTCCGGCGCGGCGCCGCCGGTGATTGGCTACTGCGCGGTAACCGGTCATTTCGATAGCGGCGCGGCGATTTTGCTGGCTATCTTCAGCCTGTGGCAGATGCCTCACTCCTACGCCATCGCGATTTTCCGCTTTAAGGATTATCAGGCGGCGAACATTCCGGTGCTGCCGGTGGTGAAAGGCATTTCCGTGGCGAAGAACCACATTACGCTGTACATCGTGGCTTTTGCTGTCGCCACGCTGATGCTCTCTCTGGGCGGTTACGCCGGGTATAAATATCTGGTCGTGGCGGCCGCGGTGAGCGTCTGGTGGCTGGGGATGGCGCTGCGCGGTTACAAAGTGGCGGATGATAAAGTCTGGGCGCGTAAGCTGTTCGTCTTTTCTATCGTCGCCATTACCGCGCTGTCGGTCATGATGTCCGTCGACTTTATGGTGCCCGATTCACACAATCTGCTGGCCTACGTCAGATAAGATTGTCGCTCTGACAAACCCCGCTCCGGCGGGGTTTTTTATTGCCCGGAGTTATCCCACCAGCATCGCCTGCGCGCTATAGAGCAGATCCAGATGGTCGCGACACAACGCATCCAGCGAAGTCCGCGACTGGTGAGAAGTCAGGCTCAGCGCCCCCCAGTACAGCCCTTCCCTGTCGGATAAAGGCACCGCCAGAACCAGCATCCCAATTTCAAACTCCTGCTCGATAGCGGCAAACCCCTGGCGCCGCACCACAGCAATTTTCTCCATCAGCATCGCCACGTCCGTCACCGTATACGGCGTGCGCTGTTCACGCTTAATACGCCGCAGAATCCTCTCGCACTCCTCTTCCGGCAGCGAGGCCAGCCAGAGTCGCCCGCCGGCGGTGCAAAATATCGGCACCCGCTCCCCTAACCGCACCGAGGTCGAGTTAAACGGCGTATGTTTGCTGCGCGCGATATACACCAGTTCATCTTCATCAACCACCCCCACCGACGCATGTTCTTCGGTGCGGCTGGCAATGTACTCAACGATGGGACGGACCATACGCGGAAACTGTGCCGAATCGACATACGCCTGACCGAGGCGCAGCGCTTTTGGCGTCAGCCAGTAAGCGCGACCGTCGGTCTGCACATAGCGCTCGTGCAGCAGCGTCAGCAGAAAACGTCGTGCGGCGCTCTGCGTCAGGCCGCTCATTTTCGCCGCCTGAGGCACGGTGAGACGGGGAAACTCTTTGGAGAAAAGCTGAATCAAGGCCAGTCCTTTTTGCAGACCGACTATCAAATCGCGCGGATGTATTGTGTTTTGCATATCAGCTCACATTTTTGCAACATTACCATCGATTCACTGCGATTATCGCAGTGGTGGTGCGATTAACAACCAATACGTCCGAATTCTGCGTTGTCGCTCTCAGGTTCCGCTGGAATACTTTCACAACATTCATTTAACAAATGAGGTTTGAAATGGTCAGTGGATTCACGCAGGTGGTTGCCGTTATCGGCCATCCGATTACTCAGGTTAAATCCCCGGAGAACTTCAACCGCTACTTTGCCGACCAGCAGATGGACAGCGTCATGATCCCGGTCGATATCGCCCCGGAAGCGGTGGCGGATTATTTGCTGGCGTTACGTGGATGGCTGAACATGAGCGGCGTACTGGTCACCGTGCCGCACAAACAGCGCGCCGCCGCGCTGGTTGATGAGCTAACGCCGCGCGCCCGTCATCTCAACGCGGTGAATGTCATTCGCAAACTGGCGGATGGCCGCCTGCAGGGCGATATGCTGGATGGCGTCGGCTTCTCGCTTGCCGCGGCGGCCCACGGTTTTCAGGCTGAAGGGAAGACCGCGCTGCTCTCCGGCTGCGGCGGCGTCGGCAGCGCCATCGCCTGGGGACTGTGTGAAGCCGGGATTCGCCAGCTGGCGCTACACGACCAGAATCCGGCCACGTTACAGCTGCTGCATAACCGCCTCGCCACCCATTTCCCCCAGGTCCATCTCACTACGCTGCCCGACACCCTGAGCGGCCTTGATCTGCTGGTGAACGGCTCCCCGGCCGGGATGGCAAACTTCGATCCGCTGCCGCTGCCGCAGGCTTTACTGGAGAGTCTGAGTCCGACAACCCACGTCGCGGACGTCGTGACCGCACCGGCGATCACGCCGCTGCTGGCTTTCGCCCAGGCGCGCGGCTGCGTAGTACAAACCGGCCCCGAAATGGCGCTGGCGCAGATGAAACTCATGGGGCAGTTCATCGGAGCCATCCCGCGGGAACAAGGAGCCGCGGCATGAAAAGCTGGGATGTGATTGTCATCGGTAGCGGCGCCGGCGGGTTTGCCGCCGCCGTCACGGCCTGCTGCAAAGGGCTGTCGGTGCTGATGCTGGAAAAAGCGCCGCAGTTTGGCGGCACCTCGGCGATTTCCGGCGGAGCGGTATGGATCAACGATACCGACCAGGCACGCGCGCAGGGGAAAAGCGGCACCGCGGACGCGATCAAAACCTACCTGAAAACCATCATCGGCGAACAGAACTATCGTCCGGACATCGTCGATGCGTTTGTCACTTCCGGGCGCGAGGCGCTGGCGTTCCTCGAACAAGAGGGCGCGGTGAAGTACAGTCTGCGCCCCTCTCACCGGACTATTACCCTGATGAGCCGGGCGCCGTGGACTGCGGACGCGCACTGGAAGTTGTGGAGTACGACGGGCGCCAGCTCGGCGATCGCTTTCGCGATCTGCGCTCTCCCCCACCGGGGATGCTGTTATTTGGCGGCATGATGGTCAACCGCGTGGATATCCAGCATTTTCTGGAGATGCGCCGCTCGCTGCGCTCGTTATCGCACTGCGCGAAGCTGCTGCTGCGCTATGCGCGCGATCGCCTCAGCCACCCGCGCGGTACCCGGCTGGCGATGGGTAATGCCCTAATTGCCCGCATGGCCACCGTGGCGCTGCGCAAAGGCATGACGCTCCGGCTCAACGTCAACGTCCTTTCGCTGGTTGAACACGAGGGCGCGGTCACCGGCGTCAATATTGAATGCGACGGCCAACAGGAGACCTTACAGGCGCGCTGCGGCGTGGTGCTGGCCGCCGGCGGCTTTGCCGCAGGAGCGCTGGCGGCACGCTACCGGCCGCATACCCGCGAGCATTACTCCATGTCACCTGCCGCCAATGATGGCGCCGCATTCCGTCTCGCCGGCGCACTCCATGCCTGTGAAGGCGCCGACCTGTCGTCCAATTTTTTCTGGGCGCCGGTGTCGGTACTGCGCCACGCCGACGGGCGCGAAGAACGCTTCCCGCACCTGGTCACCGACCGGGCCAGGCCGGGGGTTATCGCCGTCAACCAAAAGGCGGAACGTTTCGTCAACGAATCAAACTCTTACCACCATTTCGCCAGCGCCATGCAAAGCCAACCCGAAAACGCCCCCTGTTTTCTGATCTGCGATGCTCTGGCGATGAAACGCTACGGCCTCGGTCTTGCCCGGCCCGCGCCGGTGAACAACGATGCGCTGATCGAGGCCGGCTACCTGCACAAAGCGGACTCCCTCGCCCGGCTTGCTCAACAGCTGGGGCTTGACGCACAAGCGCTCGCCGGGACGGTGGCCCGCTACAATCGCGATGCCGCGCAGGGAGAGGATCCGCAATTCGCCAAAGGCGGCAACAGCTATAACCGCGCGATGGGCGATCCGGCCCATCTGCCGAACGCCTGCAATGCCCCGCTGCTGAACGCTCCATTTTATGCCATCACCCTCTACACCGGTGATCTGGGCACCTCGCGCGGGCTGGTCACCAGCGAGAATGCCCAGGTCCTTAATCAACAACGTCAGCCGATCCAAGGCCTGTATGCCGTGGGTAACGATATGGACTCCATGATGGCGGGCACCTACCCCGGTCCCGGCATCACGCTCGGCCCGGCGCTGACCTTCGGCTATCTCTCTGCCCGCCATATGGCACAACAACAGACCCCATAACAGGAGAAACACCATGATCTATGAAAAACGCACCTACACCCTCAATCCGCTGAAAATGGCCGACTGGCTGGCGCTGTACAAAAGCGATGCTTACGCCGTCCAGACCGAGCACCTCGGCAAGCTGATCGGCTTTTTCTTCACCGAAATCGGCGTGGTCAATCAGGTCGTGCATATCTGGGCTTACGAGAGCCTCGACGATCGCCTGGTACGCCGGGCGCGCATGGCGCAGGACGAACGCTGGCTGACCTTCTCGCGTAAAAACCGCGAGCTGGCGGCCGTTGAGCGGCTGGAGTCGGTCCTGCTGCGTCCTGCTGATTTTTCACCGCTGCAATAAGGGGCCGGAGATGAGCGGGCATAAAAAGGTGGATGTGCTGGTCGTCGGTTCCGGCGCGGCGGGGCTTTCCGCCGCGGTGACCGCCGCCCTCAAGGGTGCCAGCGTCCTGCTGGCCGAAAAGGAGTCGGTTATCGGCGGCACCAGCGCCTGGTCAGGCGGCTGGCTGTGGATACCGCGCAATCTGCTCGCCCGCGAAGAGGGCATCCAGGAGCAAGAGGACGCGCCGCTGACCTATCTGCAGCACGAGATGGGCGGCCAGCCTGCCGATGCGCGCCTGCTCACCTTCCTGCAGCAGGGCCCGGAGATGATCGACTTCTTCCGCCGCCATACGGCGGTGCAGTTTCTCTCCGGCAGTCAGATGCCGGATTTTCACATGTCGCCGGGCTACGCCCAGGGGGGGCGTTCGGTGACGGCACAACCGTTTGATGGACGCTTGCTGGGTGACTGGCTGCACCGCCTGCGCCCGCCGCTGGAGACCATCAGCCTGGCCGGGATGGGCATCGCTGGCGGCAACGATATGGCACACTTTTTTAATGCCACCCGCTCCCCGCGATCGGCGGTGTATGCCGCCCGGCGTCTGCTGCGTCACGGCTGGCAACGACTGCGCGCTGGCCGCGGGCAGCATCTGGTTAACGGTAACGCGCTGATTGGCCGCCTGCTGCGGTCGGCGCTCGACGCAGGCGTCAGTATTCAACTGAATGCCCCTGTCGTTCGCCTGCTGACATCATCGGCTGGGGTCAGCGGCGCGGTACTGCGCAGCGATGATGGCGATATTGAGGTTCAGGCCGATGCCGTAATCCTCGCCTGCGGCGGCTTTCCGCACGATCGTCAGCGCCTGGCGCAGCAGGTTCCGCACGCGGCGGGCGGCTACGGTCACTTCTCCGCCGCGCCGCCGGGTAATCAGGGCGACGGTATCCGGCTCGGGGAATCGGTCGGCGGTCAGTTCGACGCCTCGCTCAAACACGCCATGGCCTGGGCGCCGGTCTCCCGCGTCACCCTCGCGAGCGGCCTGCAGCTGGTCTTCCCGCACCTGGTGGAACGCGCTAAGCCGGGGTTTATCGCCGTCTTGCCCAACGGCAGGCGTTTTACCAATGAGGCCGACTCCTACCACGACTTTATTGCCGCGCTGCTCGCCGCAACGCCTGCGGGAGAACAGCCGGTAGCGTGGCTGCTGGCCGATAGCCGGACGCTACGTCGCTACGGTCTGGGCCACGCCCGCCCCTTTCCGTTTTCACCCGCAGCATGGCTGCGCACGGGCTATCTCCGCTCGGCCCCCACGCTGGCGGCGCTGGCGGAGCAATGCGCCATCGATGGCGGGCAGCTGGTGGAGACGGTGGCGCGCTTTAACGACTGCGCCGCGCGAGGGGAAGACCCGGAATTTCAGCGCGGCGCCTCGGCCTATAACCGGGCGCAGGGAGATGCCAGGCATCCTCATCATCCCACGCTGGGTCCACTGCGCCACGCGCCCTTTTATGCGGTGCGTATATTACCGGGTTCGCTGGGCTCTTTTAGCGGGCTGAAAACCGATGAACAGGCGCGCGTGCTGGATGCGCGTCAACAGCCGATCGCTGGTCTCTACGCCATTGGCAATGATATGTCGAGCGTGATGCAGGGGTACTACCCCAGCGGCGGTATTACGCTCGGCCCGGCCATGACCTTTGGCTATCTGGTGGGGAAAACGCTGGCCGCCAGGATAACAAAAACAGCATCGTAACCGACATCTTACCAGGGACGGCAGTACACATAACAACAATCACCTGCAACTGTACCGGAGTCTTTTATGAACATGCGAACTCTGTCCCTCGCCGCGCTCACCGTGCTCGACGTTCCGCCACCGGAACAGGTGCGGATCGCGGCACAAACCGGCTTTACTCACGTTGGCCTGCGTCTGCTCCCCGCCACGCCGACCGATCCTGACTACGCTATGCTCGGCGATACCGCAACCGTTCGCGCGACCCTCTCTGCGCTGATGGAGACCGGCATTCGCGTATCAGATGTCGAAATCGTGCGTCTGACGAGCGATTTTTCGCTTAATGCCCGCCTGGAAAGCTTTCTTGAAACCGCCGCGCGCCTGGGCGCCCGGCAGGTGCTGGTGGCCGGTAACGATAACCACCTGACCCGCAGCGCTGAAAATCTTGCCGCGCTCGCCGAAACCGGCCGGAAGTATGGTTTAACCATGAATCTGGAGCCGATGCCGTGGACCCAGCTGCGTACCATCGCTGACGCCAGACGGCTGATTTCCGCCAGCGGGCGGGCGGACATCGGGATTCTGATTGACGCCATCCACTTCTGGCGCGCGGGAGAGTCGCTCTCCAGCCTCGCCGACCTGCCGCCAGAGTGCCTCAACTATATGCAGCTGTGCGACGCTCCGGCGCAGATTCCCGATAACGAACAGGAGTTGATCCATCAGGCCCGCGCCGCGCGGAAGGTACCGGGCGAAGGCGGGCTGGATCTGCATGGTCTGATGTCCGCGCTGCCGACGACGCTACCGGTATCGCTGGAAGTGCCGTTAAGCGGCGCCCAGGGCGCTCTACCGGCCCTCAACCGCGCGCGGTTGCTGTTCAATGCCGCCCAGTCTTACCTGCACGCTTGCGCATAAGGAAAACCCTATGACTCAGACCCAACGCCTGGATGTCAGAGAGTTAATCAACAACAATCCGCTCAGCCGTTTTCAGAAACTGGTGGTTTTCTTAGGCTTTTGCGTGATTGCGCTCGACGGTTTTGATATTGCGATTATGGGGTTTATCGCGCCGACGCTGAAGCATGAATGGGGCGTGACTAACTATGAGCTCGGCTTCGTCATCAGCGCGGCGCTGATTGGCCTGGCCCTGGGGGCGCTCCTCTCCGGGCCGCTCGCCGACTGGCTGGGGCGAAAAAAAATCATCGTCAACAGCGTCTTTTTCTTTGGCTTCTGGACTATCGTCACCGCCTTCTCGCAGAACATCGAACAGATGATTTTCTTCCGTTTTATGACCGGACTGGGACTCGGCGCGGCGATGCCCAATATCGGCACGCTGGTATCGGAGTATGCCCCCGAGCGTCGTCGCTCCTTTCTGATTACGGTGATTTTTTGCGGCTTTACCTTCGGTGCGGCGGCGGGCGGCTTTTCCGCCTCGTGGCTGATCCCGCGCTTTGGCTGGCATTCGCTGATGGCGCTCGGCGGGATTCTTCCGCTGTTGTTTGCGCCATTGCTCATCTGGCTGCTGCCGGAGTCAGTGCGCTTTCTGGTGGTTAAACGCGCGCCGGCGGCACGTATTCGGGCGATATTACAACGGCTCTACCCGGGACAAATTGCGGATAACGCTGAATTTACACTCCCGGCACAGCCCGTCAACGCCAACGCCATGCGCCTTGTCCTCTCGCGCCAGTACCGCCTCGGCTCGCTGATGTTATGGCTGGTCTATTTTATGGGCCTGTTTCTGGTTTATATCCTCGGCAGCTGGCTGCCGACGCTGGTCAAAGAGGTCGGGCTGACCGTCAGCCAGGCCGCGGTGATGACGGCGATTTATCAGGCCGGCGGCACCATTGGCTCTCTGTTCGCCGGGTGGCTAATGGACCGCATTAACCCCCATCGGGCACTGGGGCTGATTTACGCCATCGGCGGCCTGTTTACAATGGCCATAGGCTACGCCGCCGCCAGTTTTGCGCTGCTGTGCCTGCTGGCCTTCGTCAGCGGTGCTTGCCTGAACGGCGCGAATACCGGGATGAATGCGCTCTCCGCCCGCTATTATCCGACCCAGGCGCGCGCTACCGGCTCCAGCTGGATGCACGGCGTCGGCCGAATGGGCGCCATCCTCAGCGCCTTTGCCGGCGCGGAAATGATGGCGCTCAATCTCAGCTTCGAAAGTGTCTTTTTAATCCTTGGGATCCCGGCAGCATTCACCGTCGTCGGTCTGGTGGTGAAGGGGCTGTTTGCCAGCGATGCCGAATCTGCCTCCCCGACCCCCTCCCCCTCACTGAGGAGTCTGTCGTGAGCTAAATTCGTCTTGCCGTCATTGGCGCGGGCGCCATCGGACGCAAACATATTGCGGTGCTTCGCGCTAACCCACGGGCTGAGCTGGTCGCCCTCGCCGATCCTTTGCCCGAAGCGCAGGCGCCTGGATATCGCAGGGTATGACAACGTTGAAGCCATGCTGGATGCGGTACAGCCGCAGGGCGTGATTAACGCCACGCCCAATCTTCTGCATGTGCCCTGCGCGCTGGCGATCCCGCAGATGCAGTGCTGGCGCTATGCGAAGCGGGCGGCTGGCCAGGCGGCCTAATCCGCATCCACAGGCACCGGCGCAATCCCGCATTACGCCGACTTTTCAGCGCGCTTTGGCGTGCGAGGAAAAAGAAAAATAAATTTCATTTAAAGATAAAATGAATATTAATCGTTCATTATTTCAGCGTCCCACGTCGCAGCATCACGCTTTCCCGGCCAGACGCATCAGTTAAACCAGCTTTAATCATCTCATTTCATACGTTTTTAACCAAACGACCGTTCATCAGGAGCCCAGCGGACGGTGGGATAATCTTGATGATTTTTCGATCCTTCTCGCATAAATAAAAATTTAATTTCATATAATGATAAAAATGAAATAAATATTTTTATACCTGTTTTAACCTTCCTCAGGCCGCCGTTTGGTCGCCAGGCTGGCGCCAGAGTCCTGCCCCGCTTCCTCATGCAGGGAGCAAATCTCATCAGACATCCGTACTTTGTATCAAGGAGAACACCATGTTAAACGGCATGAAACCCCTGCCCCGCTCCCTGCGCTGGGGAATGGTCGGCGGCGGAGCCACCAGCCAGATTGGCTACAGCCACCGCTCGGCCGCGCTGCGTGACAATGTCTTTACCTTGCTGGCCGGCGCCCTGGATATCGATGCCGAACGCGGACGCCAGTTTGGTGAACAGCTCGGGATCGCGCCGGAGCGCTGTTATGCCGATTATCAAACGCTGTTTCGCGAAGAGGCGCTGCGTCCTGACGGTATAGAAGTGGTATCGGTAACCACGCCGAACAATACCCACTTCGCCATTACCAAAGCGGCGCTGGAAGCCGGACTGCACGTGGTCTGTGAAAAACCGCTCTGCTTTAGCGCCGCCGAAGCCCAGGAGCTGCGGGAGCTGAGCATCAAGCATAACAAAATCGTCGGCGTCACTTATGGCTATGCCGGGTATCAGATGATTCAGCAGGCGCGGCAGATGATTGCCGACGGGCTGCTCGGGCAGATTCGAATTATCAATATGCAGTTTGCCCATGGTTTTCATAATAAAGCCGTCGAACTGCAGGCGGAGTCCACCCGCTGGCGCGTCACGCCGAAGTATGCCGGACCAAGCTACGTGCTGGGCGACCTGGCAACGCATCCGCTCTTTGTCGCCGAAACGATGGCGCCGCATCTCAACATTCGCCGCCTGATGTGTTCCCGCCAGAGTTTCGTCGCATCGCGCGCGCCGCTGGAAGATAACGCCTTTGTGCTGATGGAATACGACAACGGCGCCATCGGCTCAATGTGGACCAGCGCGGTCAACAGCGGCGCTATGCACTCGCAAAAGGTGCGGATCGTCGGAGAGAAAGCCAGCATCGAGTGGTGGGATGAGCATCCCAACCAGCTCAGCTATGAGGTACAAGGTGAGCCGGCGCGGGTGCTTGAGCGCGGCATGCCGTATCTCAGCGCCGCGGCCCTGGCCGACGATCGGATCGGTGGCGGTCACCCGGAAGGGCTGTTTGAAGCGTGGGCAAACCTCTACCGGCGCTATGCGATAGCCATCGATGCGATGGATCGCGGCGATCGTGGGTTTCTGGAGCACTTCTGGTACCCGGATGTTGAAGCCGGTCTGCACGGCGTCTACTGGGTGGAGCAATGCGTGAAATCCGCCGACGCCGGCAGCCAATGGGTTGACTTTAATTTACAATAAATGCCATCAACCAGTGGAGCCTTCGCCACTGGTTTCTTTATTTTCCCCGCGCTTACCGCATCATGCAACACAGCGGTAATATCTGTTAAACAAACATTTATTTACGCTTCTGGCTGCCACCACTACACTAGTCGCAGTTTGTAGATTGAGGTGGTAATGAACGACAATAAAATGACGCCAGGTGAACTGCGCGCGACCTGGGGTCTGGGGACCGTATTCTCGCTGCGTATGCTCGGCATGTTTATGGTTTTGCCGGTTTTGACCACCTATGGCATGGCGTTACAGGGCGCCAGCGAAGCGCTGATTGGCTTGGCTATTGGTATCTATGGTCTGGCTCAGGCCATATTCCAGATTCCGTTCGGCCTGCTTTCCGACCGCATTGGCCGTAAACCGCTGATTGTCGGCGGCCTGTTAATCTTCGTTATCGGCAGCATGCTAGCTGCGCTGAGCGACTCCATCTGGGGCATCATTCTTGGACGCGCGCTGCAGGGTTCCGGCGCGATTGCCGCGGCGGTCATGGCGCTCCTCTCCGATTTAACCCGCGAACAGAACCGCACGAAGGCGATGGCCTTTATTGGCGTCAGTTTCGGCGTCACCTTTGCCATCGCCATGGTGCTGGGGCCGATTATTACTCACCAACTGGGCCTGCATGCGCTGTTCTGGATGATCGCCATCCTGGCGACGATCGGCATCCTGCTGACGCTGTGGGTGGTGCCGAACAGTCACAACCACGTCCTGAACCGCGAATCCGGTATGGTGAAGGGCTGTTTCAGCAAAGTGCTTGCCGAGCCGAAGCTGCTGAAGCTCAACTTCGGCATTATGTGCCTGCATATCATGCTGATGTCCACCTTTGTGGCCCTGCCAGGGCAGCTGGAAGCCGCCGGTTTCCCCGCCGCCGAGCACTGGAAAATTTACCTGGTCACCATGCTGATTTCGTTTGTTTCGGTGGTGCCGTTTATCATCTACGCCGAAGTGAAGCGCAAGATGAAACACGTGTTCCTGTTCTGCGTCGCGCTGCTGCTGGTGGCCGAAATCGTCCTGTGGGGCGCGGGCGGCTATTTCTGGGAGCTGGTCGCCGGCGTTCAGCTGTTCTTCCTCGCTTTTAACCTGCTGGAAGCCCTGCTTCCCTCTTTAATCAGTAAAGAGTCGCCGGCGGGCTATAAAGGCACCGCGATGGGCGTCTATTCGACCAGTCAGTTCCTTGGCGTGGCGATTGGCGGCGCGCTGGGCGGCTGGGTAGACGGCTTCTTTGATTCGCAAACCGTATTCCTGCTCGGCGCGCTGCTGGCGATGCTGTGGCTGCTGGTTGCCGGGACGATGAGCGAACCGCCGTACGTCAGCAGCCTGCGGGTCGAAATTCCCGATCAGGTGGTGGCTGATAGCGCGCTGCAGGAGCGTCTGCAGAGCACAGAAGGGGTCAAACAGGTGCTGGTGGTCCCCGACGAACGTTCGGTGTATATCAAGATCGACAGCAAGGTGACCAACCGCTTCGAAATTGAGCAGGCCATCAAAGGGGCGTAAAAAAAGCGGGGACTTCCCCGCTTTTTTTATTGGCTGACGTTTGCAGATGATACGCCAGCGCCGCTCCGGCTTAGTCGCGGAAGTTTTTGAACTGGAACGGCTGTCCCAGGTCGCCACCGCGCACCAGCGCCATCACCGCCTGCAGATCGTCGCGCGCTTTACCAGTAACGCGAATCTCTTCGCCCTGAATTTGCGCCTGCACCTTCAGCTTGCTGTCTTTGATCAGCTTGACGATTTTTTTCTGCGTCGCGCTCTCAATCCCCTGCTTCAGCTTCGCATCGACGAACCAGGTTTTCCCGCTGTGCACGAACTCGTCCGGCACTTCGATAGAACTGCCTTCAATGCCGCGTTTTAACAGCTTGGCACGCAGAATATCCAGCAACTGGTTAATCTGGAAATCAGACTCGCTGAGGACCTTGATGGTCTCGTTTTTTTCGTTCAGTTCGAAGCTTGCTTCAACGTTACGAAAATCAAAACGCGACTCCACTTCACGGGTCGCATTCTCTACGGCATTTCGAACTTCCTGAAGATCGACTTCAGAGACAATATCGAAAGATGGCATCTTTTCCTCTCCTTCTGTTTCTTTTGCGTTGCATAATACCCGCAACGCGACATAACTCAACTGGTTATCCCGCAAGCATAGCCGATGTTCTGATGCTCAAGGCGCGGCTGCAGCCGGCAGCGCAACGAGTATATACTTTAGCTATAAATGCCTGGGGTAGTCGCAGGTGAGGAGGAACAATGAAAGTAACCGTACTCGGATGCGGTGCGCTGGGGCAACTGTGGCTAACCGCGTTATGCAAACACGGACACGATGTCCAGGGCTGGCTGCGCGTCCCACAACCCTTCTGTAGCGTCAATCTGATTGAGACCGACGGGACAATTTTTAATGAGTCGCTAACCGCCAACGATCCTGACTTTCTCGCCAGTAGCGACCTGCTGCTGGTGACCCTGAAAGCCTGGCAGGTCTCTAACGCGGTAAAAAATCTGGCCCAGACGCTACCCGCCTCGTCGCCGATCCTGCTTATCCATAACGGCATGGGAACCGTCGATGAGCTGAAAGGCGTGCAGCAGCCGCTGCTGCTGGGCTCCACGACCCAGGCTGCGCGCCGCGACGGCAACGTCATTGTGCACGTCGCCAGCGGCACGACGCATATAGGCCCGGCGAAAGACTATCCGCAGGATTACAGCGACCTGGCCGATACCCTGCAAAGCGTCCTGCCGGACGTCGCCTGGCATAATAACATCCGCCCGGCAACGTGGAGCAAACTGGCGGTCAACTGCGTGATTAACCCGCTGACGGCGCTGAAGGAGTGCCGCAACGGCGATTTGCGCGACTATCCGCAGGAAGTTGAGGTCATCTGCCGGGAGGTCGCCGCGGTCATGGAGCGCGAAGGTATTCATACCTCACCGGAAAACCTGTTATTTTATGTTCATCAGGTCATTGAAAGTACGGCAGAAAATATCTCTTCGATGTTGCAGGATATCCGCGCGCAGCGTCGTACGGAAATCGACTATATCACCGGTTTTCTACTGAAGCGCGCCCGCGCTCACGGCCTTGCCGTACCGGAAAACGCCCGTTTGTTTGAACTGGTAAAGCGTAAGGAGAATGAATATGAGCGCGTCAGCACTGATTTGCCTCGCCCCTGGTAGCGAAGAGACCGAAGCGGTCACCACCATGGATTTACTGGTCCGCGGCGGCGTGCAGGTCACCACGGCCAGCGTCGCCAGCGATGGCAGCCTGACTATCGTCTGCTCGCGGGGCGTCAAGCTGCTGGCCGATGCGCCGCTGGTCGAAGTCGCCGACGGCGATTATGACATTATCGTCCTTCCCGGCGGGATAAAAGGCGCGGAGTATTTCCGCGACAGCCCGCTGCTGGTGGAAACGGTCCGCCAGTTTCATCTTTCCGGACGCATTGTTGCCGCCATCTGCGCGGCGACGGCGACCGTACTGGTGCCGCATAACCTTTTTCCAGTCGGCAACATGACCGGCTTTCCGGCCCTCAAAGATCGTATCCCTGAAGATCAGTGGCAGGACAAACGCGTGGTCTGGGACCCGCGGGTCAACCTGCTCACCAGCCAGGGGCCGGGAACAGCGATTGATTTTGCGCTCAAAATGATCGACCTGCTGGTCGGGCGTGAAAAAGCTTATGAGGTTGCATCGCAACTGGTGATGGCGGCGGGGATTTATAACTACTACGAAGCCTGAGCCACAGACGGCTACGCAACCGGTAGCCCGGATAAGGCATGACTGCCGCTATCCGGGATTCTCTTCACGCGAAGCGGCTTACGGGCGGTAAACCTTCACGTTCTCAAAGCCCTGCTCACGCAGGTACAGCGCCTGCAGACGGCTCATCACGCCACGTTCGCACCACAGCAGCCAGGTTTTGCTCTGGTCGAGATTGCCGAACTGGGTGCTCAGCTTGTAGAACGGCAATGACACGACTTCAACGCCTTCAACCTTCAGCGGCTTTTCATCCTGCTCATCAACAGAACGAATATCCAGAATGACGTCATTCGGGCTAAAGCCGGTTACGGTTTCTACTTCCACCACGTCCTGCTGAGTCTGCTGGGCGATATCGCGAATATCCACGTTATTCGCTTCCGCCACCACTTTATCGAGGATGCTAAAGTCGAAGTTCTCTTCTTCCGCCTCAATATTCGCCTTCACCGCTTTCACGGTCGGGCTCTTCGAAATCACGCCGCAATATTCCGGCATGGTGCGGGCAAAATCTTCGGTGCCGATTTCACGGGCCAGATCGATGATGTGCTCTTTATCGTGCGAAATCAGCGGGCGCAGAATCAGGGTGTCGGAGACATTGTCGATCAGACGCAGGTTGGTCAGGGTCTGGCTGGACACCTGGCCCAGCGCTTCGCCGGTCACCAGCGCCTGCACACCATAGCGTTCGGCGACTTTCGACGCCGCACGGACCATCATGCGCTTCAGCACTACGCCCATCTGACCGTCGTCGACTTTTTCGAGGATCTCCCCCACCACCGGTTCGAAGTTAATCGCCACGAAACGCACGCGGTGTGAGCTACCGAAGCGGTTCCACAGGTAGTGCGCCACCTGACGAACGCCGATTTCATGCGCCGCGCCGCCGAGATTAAAGAAGCAGTAGTGTACGCGACAGCCGCGACGCATCAGCATGTAGCTGGAGACGCCGGAGTCAAAGCCGCCGGAAATCAGCGACAGCACATCTTCCTGCGTGCCGATCGGGAAACCACCGATGCCTTCGTAGCGCCCTTTGACCAGCAGCAGGCGGTCGTTTTCAATTTCCAGATTGACCGTAATGTCCGGGTCAGTCAGCTTCACGCGCGCCGTTTCGATATGCTGGTTCAGACCGCCGCCGACATAGCGCTCCACTTCGATAGAGGTAAACTCATGCTTCCCGCGACGTTTTACGCGCACGCAGAAGGTTTTGCCTTCCAGCGTTTCACGCCACAGCGGCAGCGTTTGCTCAAAAATATCGTGCAGTGAAGTAAACGGGACGTCTTCGACTTCCAGAATATGATGGATACCCGGGATTCGGGTCAGCGCATCGCGAATCACCGGACGCTGATTTTCGTCTTTCGCGCGAACTTCGATATGATCCCAATGACGAACGACGGCAAGCGTCTCATCATAGTTTTTGAGAACGTTACGAATGTTCCCGGTTAAGATCTTAATGAAGCGCAATCTCACGGATTGGCTTTTGATGGTGATTTCCGGGAACAATTTAATGATAAACTTCATGGCGACAATAGTTCGTTGGCAAGCCCGACGGGCTTTAAGCAAAAGTTGTACTGCAGCGCACCGCGGTGCCTGCATCCAGGGAGCGCAGTATATCACCATTGCGTACATTGCGCCTCGCATTGCGCGTTTTACATAAAATCATTCAGGATGCGCCCGCGCGGCGGGGGCATAACCCACTTGCCAGCCACCCGTTTGCGCGTTTTCGGCAACGATTCCGCGAAAGGATGAGGTGTATATTTGCTTAACCACGTGACTTCGTTACCATATTGCTGTCGCGACATTACAAGAGTCTATATTCACTATGCCAAAGAAAAATGAGGCCCCGGCCAGCTTTGAAACCGCCCTGGGCGAGCTGGAGCAGATTGTTAATCGTCTGGAAAGCGGCGCGCTGCCGCTAGAAGAGGCGCTCAGCGAATTTGAGCGCGGCGTACAGCTGGCGCGTCAGGGGCAGGCCCGATTGCAGCAGGCCGAACAGCGCGTCCAGATTCTGCTGGCCGACAGCGAGGATAGCCCGCTGACGCCGTTTACACCGGATGCTGAATAAATGGACTTCTCGCAACAATTACATGCTTGCGTTGAGCAGGCCAACGACGCACTACGTCGTTTCCTCGCTCCGCTGCCTTTTCAGAACACTCCACTGGTTGAAGCCATGCAGTACGGCGCACTATTAGGCGGAAAACGCCTGCGCCCGTTCCTCGTCTATGCCACCGGCGACATGTTCGGCGTCAGCCGCGCGACGCTGGACGCCCCGGCCGCCGCCGTCGAATGCATCCATGCTTACTCTCTGATGCATGACGATCTGCCCGCCATGGACGATGACGATCTGCGTCGCGGTCTGCCGACCAGCCACATTAAATTTGGTGAAGCAAACGCAATTCTTGCCGGAGATGCCCTACAAACGCTGGCATTTTCTATACTGAGTGATGCGCCAATGCCTGAAGTGCCGGACAGCGATCGTCTGGCCATGGTTTCGACGCTGGCGCAGGCCAGTGGCGTCGCCGGAATGTGCGGCGGACAGGCGCTGGATCTGCAAGCCGAAGGCCACCAGGTTGACCTGCAGGCGCTGGAGCGTATCCATCGCCACAAAACCGGCGCGCTGATATGCGCCGCGGTGCGTATGGGCGCGCTGAGCGCAGGTGAACGCGGCCGGGCGGCCCTGCCGGCGCTCGATCGCTTTGCGCAAAATATCGGTCTCGCCTTCCAGGTCCAGGATGACATTCTTGACGTGGTAGGGGATACTGCGACCCTTGGCAAACGCCAGGGAGCTGACCAGCAGCTAGGCAAAAGCACCTATCCTGCGCTTCTGGGACTTGAACAAGCGCGTAAAAAAGCGCATGACCTGATTGAAGACGCCCGTCAGTCGCTGAGTGAGCTGGCCGCGCAATCTCTGGATACGACGGCACTGGAAGCGCTCGCGAATTACATAATTCAGCGTGATAAATAAACAATAAGAGTCTCTGATGAGTTTTGATATTGCCAAATACCCGACCCTGGCGCTGGTGGATTCCACCCAGGAGTTGCGTTTGTTGCCGAAAGACAGCCTGCCGAAACTGTGCGACGAACTCCGGCGCTACCTGCTGGACAGCGTCAGCCGTTCCAGCGGGCATTTTGCCTCCGGCCTCGGCACGGTCGAACTGACCGTGGCGCTTCACTACGTCTATAACACGCCTTTTGACCGTTTAATCTGGGACGTGGGCCACCAGGCCTACCCGCATAAAATTCTGACCGGACGCCGCGATAAAATCGGCACCATTCGGCAGAAAGGCGGACTGCATCCGTTCCCGTGGCGCGGCGAAAGCGAATATGACGTCCTGAGCGTCGGCCACTCATCAACCTCCATTTCTGCGGGCATCGGGGTGGCGATCGCCGCCGCGAAAGAAGATAAACAGCGACGTGCGGTGTGCGTCATTGGCGACGGCGCGATTACCGCAGGTATGGCGTTTGAGGCCATGAACCATGCGGGCGATATCAAACCCGATCTGCTGGTGGTGCTCAATGACAACGAAATGTCGATTTCGGAGAACGTCGGCGCGCTGAATAACCATCTGGCGCAACTGCTCTCCGGCAAACTGTACTCCACGCTGCGCGAAGGCGGCAAAAAGGTCTTCTCTGGCGTGCCGCCGATTAAAGAGCTGCTCAAACGCACCGAAGAACATCTCAAAGGGATGGTCGTGCCCGGTACCCTGTTTGAAGAGCTGGGCTTCAACTACATCGGCCCGGTGGACGGCCACGATGTACTCGGCCTGGTCAATACGCTGAAAAATATGCGCGACCTGAAAGGGCCGCAGTTCCTGCATATTATGACCAAAAAAGGTCGCGGCTATGAGCCGGCGGAAAAAGACCCGATTACCTTCCACGCGGTGCCAAAATTTGACCATACCAGCGGGGTTCTGCCGAAAAGCAGCGGCGGCCTGCCCTCCTACTCGAAAATTTTTGGCGACTGGCTGTGCGAAACCGCGGCGAAAGACAGCAAGCTGATGGCCATTACGCCCGCAATGCGCGAAGGCTCGGGGATGGTCGAGTTTTCGAGGAAATACCCTGACCAGTATTTCGATGTGGCGATTGCAGAACAGCACGCGGTGACCTTTGCCGCCGGCCTGGCGATCGGCGACTACAAGCCGGTGGTGGCCATTTACTCCACCTTCCTGCAGCGCGCCTACGATCAGGTGATCCATGATGTCGCCATCCAGAAGCTGCCGGTTTTGTTTGCCATCGACCGCGCGGGAATCGTCGGCGCCGACGGACAAACGCATCAGGGCGCATTCGACCTCTCCTTCCTGCGCTGTATCCCGGATATGGTGATCATGACGCCGAGCGACGAAAACGAGTGCCGTCAGATGCTCTACACCGGCTATCACTACAATGAAGGGCCAAGCGCGGTTCGCTACCCGCGCGGGACCGGCACCGGCGCCACCCTGCAGCCGCTGGCCTCGTTGCCAATCGGCAAAGGCGTGGTAAAACGCACGGGCGAAAAAGTGGCGATCCTCAACTTCGGTACTTTGCTGCCAGAAGCGGCGCAGGTGGCAGACAAGCTCAACGCCACGCTGGTCGATATGCGTTTTGTCAAACCTCTCGATGATGCGCTTATTTTGCAGCTGGCCGCCGACCACGATGTGCTGGTGACGCTGGAAGAGAATGCCATTATGGGCGGCGCGGGCAGCGGCGTGAATGAGCTGCTGATGGCCAATCGCCGTGCGGTTCCGGTGCTGAATATTGGCCTGCCGGACGTTTTTATTCCCCAGGGAACGCAGGAAGAAGTGCGCGCCGACCTCGGTCTGGATGCCGCCGGTATCGAAGCGAAAATCACCACCTGGCTCGCATAACCCCCGTAACGGCTCCTGCTATGCTTAAAAGACCCCCTTTTTTAAGCGCATAGCAGGAGCAAATCAATGCAATACATCACGCCTGAAGCCACCCACCTGCGAGTTTCCCGGCTGTGTCTCGGCTGCATGACCTTTGGCGAGCCGGATCGAGGCAAGCACGCCTGGACCCTACCGGAAGAGAGCAGCCGACCGCTTATTCAGCGTGCGCTGGAAGGCGGCATCAACTTTTTTGATACCGCGAACAGCTACTCTGACGGCAGCAGCGAAGAGATTGTTGGCCGCGCGCTACGCGATTTCGCCCACCGCGACGAAGTGGTGGTGGCGACAAAAGTGTATCACCAGGTCGGGGATCTGCCGGAGGGCCTCTCGCGTGCGCAGATCCTGCGCTCTATCGATGACAGCCTGCGCCGCTTAGGTATGGAATATGTCGACCTGCTGCAGATCCATCGTTGGGACTACAGCACGCCGATTGAAGAGACCCTGGAAGCGCTAAATGAGGTTGTTAAGGTCGGGAAAGCGCGCTATATCGGCGCCTCATCGATGCACGCTCGCCAGTTTGCGCAGGCGCTACAGCTTCAGGAGAGCAACGGCTGGGCGCGCTTTGTGACCATGCAGGATCATTACAATCTGATTTATCGCGAAGAAGAGAACGAGATGCTGCCGCTGTGCCAGCGCTCGGGCGTATCGGTCATTCCCTGGAGTCCGCTGGCGCGGGGCCGACTCACCCGTCCGTGGGGCGAAACCACCGCCCGGCTGGTATCCGATGAGTTTGGCAAATCGCTCTACAGCGCCAGCGATGAAAACGATGCGCTGATTGCGCAGAATCTGGCTGAAGTGGCGGAAGAAGTCGGTGCCAACCGCGCCCAGGTGGCGCTGGCCTGGCTATTGAGTAAACCGGGTATCGCCGCGCCAATCGTCGGCGCCTCCAGGCAGGAGCAGCTCGACGACCTGCTGGGCGCGGTGGATTTAACGCTGACGCCCGAACAGGTAGAAAAGCTGGAAGCGCCGTATAAGCCGCATCCGATTGTCGGGTTCAAGTAACTCATTGTTCCCACGAGGCTCCCGGCTCCCGGCTCGCGCTGCGCTTAGCCGGGCTACAGGTTCACCAACGCCTGCGGGCCGGTAGCCCGCACAGGTGCGCAGCACCGCCTCCGGGAAACGCCTGCCTGCTCGATTTCCCAGGGGCGCTACGCAGGACCGTATTTAGAAAAGACCAATCGGCCAGTGATGGCCTATGACGTACAGCACGCCGGCAGAGATCACCCCGGCGACGATATCATCGACCATGATCCCCATCCCGCCGTGAATATTGCGGTCAAACCAGCGAATGGGCCACGGTTTCCACATATCAAAAATACGGAAAATCACAAACCCGGCGGCGACCCATTGCCAGTCAAGCGTCGGCAACGCCATCAGGGTGATCCACATCCCGACAAACTCATCCCAGACAATACTGCCGTGGTCGTGGGTGCCCATATCTTTCGCCGTGCGGTGGCAAATATACACCCCGATACAGATGCTCATCATCACCACCAGCGAATAGAGCTGCCAGGGGAGAAATGTCATCAGATACCAGAACGGGATTGAGGCCAGCGAGCCCATCGTACCGGGCACCACGGGGCTTAACCCGCTACCAAAACCGGTCGCCAGCAAATGCCACGGATTGCGCATATTGAGGCGACTTTTTGCGACATCTTTACTACGCACCAAAGTGATCGTACCCCTGTAAATCCAGCTGGACCGGTTTACCGGATTGCATCAGCTGCAAACCGTCCGCCTCGGCGCTAATCTGTCCAATGCAGGTAAAGCGCGCCCCAAGCTGGCCGATAGCCACGTCAAGCGCGCCGCGGTTAAGCTCCGGCACGGTAAAACACAGTTCGTAGTCTTCACCGCCAGAGAGCGCCCAGCGCAGCGCCTGCTCCCTCTCTGCATGGCGCAGCAGCGCATCGGATAACGGCATTGCGTCAAGGTCGATCCGCGCGCCGCAGCCACTGGCCTTCAGAATGTGCCCCAGATCGGAGATCAGACCGTCGGACAGATCGATAGCCGAGCTGGCCAGATCGCGTAGCGCCTGCCCTTGCAGCACGCGCGGCATCGGGCGCAGATGGCGCGCCAGCAGGTAGTCGGCGTCAGCGGCTGACTCCACCACCAGACGGTCCTGCAAAATAGCCAACCCTGCGGCGCTGTCGCCGGGGGTGCCGGTGACATATACCCAGTCGCCGGGTTTCGCCCCGGAACGCTTCAGCGCGCGCCCCGGCGGGACAAAACCGTGAATACCCAGGGTCATCGACAGCGGACCGCGAGTAGTATCACCGCCGATCAGCTGCATATCGTAATAGTTGAGCTGCATGAACAGGCTGTCGCTGAACGATTCCAGCCAGGCTTCATCCGCTGCCGGCAGCGTTAACGCCAGCGTTAACCACGCCGGTTCAGCGCCCATCGCCGCGAGATCGCTCAAATTGACCGCCAGCGCCTTGTAAGCGAGATCGGCAGGATCGATATCAGGTAAAAAATGGTTGCCCGCCACCAGGGTGTCGGTGCTGATTGCCAGCGTTTTTTTCTCGGGAATGTTCAGGAGAGCGCAGTCATCGCCGATGCCGGTTTCCACATCGAGACGCCTGCTTTTTACGCGATCAAAATAACGGGCAATCAGGGAAAATTCGCCGCATGCCATACGTTATGCCTCAGCAAAAGAAAAGAATAAGGCCGGACCTTGCGTGGATGACATCCCGCGAGACCCGGCCTGGAGTTTACTTTTTGTTGGGACGAATTGCCGGGGCTGCTTTGTCCAGCACGCCGTTAACAAACTTGTGGCTATCTTCGGCGCCGAAGGTTTTCGCCAGTTCGATAGCTTCGTTAATCGCAACTTTGTACGGCACATCGTCACGTTTAGACAACTCGAACAGGGCGATACGCAGTACCGCTTTCTCTACCTGACCCAGCTCTTCAAGCAGTCGGGACAGGTACGGCTTCATCAGGCCGTCGAGGTATGCGCTGTTAGTCGCCACTCCGGACAGCAGTTCGCGGAAATACAGAACGTCAACATCTTTGACATCCTGCTCCGCCAGGAACTGGTATTCAACATCAGCGATGTCGTTCTGGGACAACTGCCAGGAGTAAAGCGCCTGGACAGCACACTCACGGGCGCGGCGACGAGCAGCAGGTTTCACGGAATTCCCCTTACAAAAAAATTCAGGCCTTGATGGCTTTCAATACGTTAATCATTTCCAGCGCGGTCAGCGCAGCTTCTGCGCCTTTGTTACCGGCTTTGGTACCAGCGCGTTCGATGGCTTGTTCAATGCTTTCTGTCGTCAGAACACCAAAGGCTACCGGGATTTCGCTGTCCTGCGCGACATGTGCGAGGCCATTGCTTGCTCCGCCAGCCACATATTCAAAGTGCGCGGTACCCCCACGAATCACCGTACCCAGAGCAATCACCGCGTCATATTTACCGGTTTTAGCCAGCACGCCAGCCGCCAGCGGCAGCTCATACGCGCCTGGAACCCAAACAACGGTAATATTTTCATCTTTTACCTGACCGATGCGCTTGAGAGCGTCAATAGCGCCTTCCAGCAGGCTGTCATTGATAAAGTTGTTGAAACGCGCAATGGTGATGGCGACGCGAGCGTCCGGGGTAGCAACGTTAGCTTCAATAATGTTCATACTCTTCCTTCGGGTTCATATAGCCCCGCAAGGGGGGCGGATTCTATCATAATAATTTATACACTTCATCCTTCAAACTGCCTGCGCGTTGGCAGCGCCTGTCGACCCCGGTCGCTTACCACCGTAAGCAAGCAGGATTCTCCGGTTGGCCGCCTCGACGCATCCTGAATGAATGCGTGTAGCGATGCTGCCTTCCCTGTCGGTCAGGGAGATTATGCGCCGACTAAATGCAGGCAAAGATCGGGACCTGTCTGGCGTATCTCGTTGAATTTGAAATGGGGGACATCGGCCAGTTTCTCAAGCCCCGGTAGCACGCATAGCCCGCGCGCGTCGCTGCCTAACAGTTTAGGCGCAATATAGACGATAAGCTCGTCCACCAGCCCGGCCTGCAACAGCGCGCCGGCGAGCGTCGGGCCCGCTTCTACCCAAATGCTGTTAATCTGCTGTTTGCCAAGCTGCATCATCAGCAACACCAGATCGAGATGGCCGTTGTGTTCCGGCACCATCAGCGTTCGCACGCTTTCCGGCCAGTTGCGGTCATCGGCCCGGGTGCGAGCGAACAGCGTCTCTCCGGGCTGCTGCACGATGCGGTGCTCAGGGGTAACGCGATTATGGCTATCGACAACAATACGCAGCGGCTGGCGCAGGTTTTCCTGCGGGTAGCGGGCGCGAATATCGGCACCGAGCTCTTCCCAGCGTACGGTTAATGCCGGATCGTCTGCCAGCACAGTCGCGCTGCTGGTCAGGATCGCATGGCTTTGCGCCCGCAGGCGCTGCACGTCGCGTCGCGCCTGCGGCGAGGTGATCCACTGGCTTTCTCCGCTGGCCATCGCGGTGCGACCGTCCAGTGAAGCGCCCATTTTTAGCTGTACGTAGGGGAAACCGGTGCGCATCCGCTTGAGGAAACCTTTGTTCAGCGCTTCGGCTTCGCCGATCATCAGGCCATGGCTGACGTCAATACCGGCCTGCTGCAGGCGATACAGGCCGCGCCCCGCCACCTGCGGGTTGGGGTCCTGCATAGCGGCCACGACGCGGGTCACGCCCGCGGCAATCAGCGCGTCGCAGCACGGCGGCGTGCGGCCATGATGACTACAGGGCTCCAGGGTCACATAGGCGGTGGCGCCCCGGGCTTTTTCGCCGGCCATACGCAGCGCATGCACTTCCGCATGCGGCTCGCCGGCGCGATAGTGAAAACCTTCGCCGACGATCTCAGCGTCCTTGACGATCACACAGCCGACATTCGGATTGGGATGGGTGGTGAAGCGCCCGCGCTGCGCCAGCTTAAGCGCTCGCGCCATGTACATTTCGTCATGCATGGCTTAATCCTGTAAGCGGGCGATCTCTTCGCCGAATTCTTTGATATCTTCAAAACTACGATAGACGGAAGCAAAGCGGATATAGGCGACTTTATCGAGCTTTTTCAGCTGCTCCATCACCAGGTTGCCGATCATTTTGCTCGGGACTTCGCGCTCGCCGGTACCGCGTAAATGGGTTTTGATATGATTGAGCGCCATTTCCACATCATCGGCGCTGACCGGCCGTTTTTCCAACGCTTTCAGCATTCCGCTGCGCAGTTTATCTTCATTGAAGGGCTCCCGCACATCGTTGCTCTTGACCACTCGCGGCATCACCAGCTCCGCCACCTCGAAGGTGGTGAAACGTTCGTTACAAACCAGGCACTGCCGACGACGACGCACAGAAGAGCCCTCGCCCACCAGACGAGAGTCGATCACTTTGGTATCTACGGCGAAACAGAAAGGGCAATGCATAGCGCGTCCTGACAGGAAGTTAAACTGACAGGTAGTTTACCGCGAAGTGCCGCGACAACAAAGAAAGAGCTTTTGAGACAAAGGATCTATGGCTCGTGGACGGAGACGATCTACCATGAAATATCCCCCTGAAAACGGAATCCATGACCATGACAAGACGTTATTTGAAGCTGGCGATGCTGAGCACGCTGTTTACCCTCAGCGCCTGCGCACAGCAAAGTGAAGTCCGTCAGATGCATGAAAGCGTGAGCACATTGAGCAAAGAGATGACTCAGCTTAATCAGCAGACGGTGAAAATCACCCAGCAAAACGCACTGAATGCGAAATCGAGCAGCGGCGTTTATCTTTTGCCCGGCGCCAGGACCCCGGCGCGCCTCGAAAGCCAGATAGGCACACTGCGTATGTCGCTGCGTGATATCGCCGCCGACGCCGACGGTACCCGCCTGACGCTGCGTATTCAGGGGGAATCAAACGACCCGCTACCGGCGTTCAGCGCCACCGTCGCCTGGGGGCAACTCACCGGCACCACGCAGAATTACCGGGAGGTTAACGTGCGCGATCGGCTGATTAGCGCCCCTGCCAGCATCCTGGCGCCGAGCGACGTCGATATTCCGCTCCGCCTGAACGGCGTCACGCCTCAGCAGCTTGGCTTCCTGCGTATTCACGATATCCAGCCCGCAAGCGCACAATAATCGCCTTCGCCGGGTGTCGCCGATACCCGGATTCGACCGCCCCAAAATCCATTTACAGTTTTTCCAAACAGTTCAGTAAAAATTGACCGTCTGGATCAATTTCAGTGGCATTCTGCCAGGAAATGCATAGAATCGTGAACGCAATCGATTACGTATGTTTACGTTATGTGAAACAACACGTATTTTTGTGAGCAATGATTTCTATAATAGACCCCCACAGAGATACGAAATATTTAGAAACGCTTCGGCAGCGTTCTTCACGCCTTTTGGCTTAATTCAAAACAGTGGCATCCTTATGAAAAAAACATTACTGGCAGCAGGCGCCGTACTGGCGCTGTCCACATCGTTCACTGCTGGCGCGGCAGAAAACGACAAACCGCAGTATCTGTCCGATTGGTGGCACCAGAGTGTGAACGTGGTGGGTAGCTACCACACCCGTTTTGGACCGCAAATTCGTAACGATACCTATCTGGAATACGAAGCGTTTGCCAAAAAAGACTGGTTTGATTTCTACGGTTACATGGATGCGCCGGTATTCTTCGGCGGTAACAGCACGGCCAAAGGTATCTGGAACCACGGTTCCCCACTGTTTATGGAAATTGAGCCGCGTTTCTCTATCGACAAGCTGACCAATACCGATCTCAGCTTCGGCCCGTTCAAAGAGTGGTATTTCGCCAACAACTATATCTACGACATGGGCCGCAACGCGTCCGGTCGTCAGAGCACCTGGTATATGGGTCTCGGTACCGATATCGATACCGGTCTGCCGATGAGCCTGTCTCTGAACGTCTATGCGAAATATCAGTGGCAGAACTACGGCGCATCCAACGAAAACGAATGGGATGGCTACCGTTTCAAAGTGAAATACTTTGTCCCGCTGACCGACCTGTGGGGCGGTTCGCTGAGCTATATCGGCTTCACCAACTTTGACTGGGGTTCCGATCTGGGCAATGACAACTTCTATGACTTGAACGGCAAGCACGCGCGCACCGGCAACTCCATCGCCTCCAGCCATATCCTGGCGCTGAACTACGCGCACTGGCACTACTCGATCGTCGCTCGTTACTTCCATAACGGCGGCCAGTGGGCCGATGATGCGAAGCTGAACTTCGGCGATGGCGATTTCAACGTTCGCTCTACCGGCTGGGGTGGTTACTTCGTGGTGGGTTACAACTTCTAATCCTGCCTGATGATCCCCGGCCTCGGCGCCGGGGATATCGATTGGCCCGCCTTATGGCTCACGCTCTTCACACCTCACCTTACGCAGAAAATCGCTCAATGACCGGTCGGCCCGCTCGCTGAAAAGGCGCCCGGTGGCAGCCACGTCCAGGCAGCGATCGAGACGAAAGCAGCGATAATCGTCGCGGAGCTCGCACCAGCTCACCAGCAGCCAGCGCTCCCCCCAGAAAAAGAGCCCCAGCGGCAGCACTTCGCGCTGCGACACCTTTCCCGCTTCATCGCGGTAATGCAGCGCCAGCACCCGCTGGCCGGAAACCGCCCGATGCACCAGATCAAACTGCGCTTTGCTGTACCCCTGGGCGCCAAAATCCGGCGCAAACAGCCGCGATTGCTCGGCCTTACGCCGACTCTCTTCAGGTAAAATCGCGAGCACCTTTTCCCGAGCCGACTCCAGTGACTGGGACAGAGATTCGCCTCCCCAGGTTTGCAGTAGCCGAATGGCGGCCACCAGCGCTTCCGACTCCTCGGTCGTCAGCATCAGAGGCGGTAAACTGTAGCCTGCCAGCAGGCGATATCCGCTTCCGGCCTCGCCCTCCACCGGCACGCCGGAGAGCGACAGGTCGCGGATATCCCGGTAGATAGTGCGCTCCGATACGCCGAGCCGCTCCGCCAGCAGCCCGGCGGTGGTTAACCTTCTCCCCCGCAGGATCTGCACGATTTGAAAAAGGCGGTCGGCGCGTCGGCTCATTTTTAACTTATCTCATGGTTTAAGCCTGCCCACTGGCGTCAAGAGCGTTAGTGAGACAGGTGTTTAGGTTGATGCAAGCCAATCCGGTTCCCTTCGCTATCCATAAACAGCGCGATGGTGCCAATATCGTCCGCCAGTTCAAGCGGGCCAAAGACGCAGCTCCCGCCAGCGGAATTCACGCGGTCGAGCGTGGCGGCCAGATTGTCAGTATGCAGATAGATAATACATCCCTGATCGGCAGGTTTAACCCCGTCAAACTTTGCCAGCGCGCCGCCGGGTGCCGGGTCCTGATACGGGAAAACGGCCATTTCAGCGCAATCCATATTTTCCCGACGCAGGGTCACCTGCAGCACCGGCTCGTAAAACGCCACGGCGCGATCCATATCGGCGACCGGAATTTCAAACCAGTTAATTACGTTGCTCATACATTCTCCTGTCCATTGTTTGGGTTCAGGAGGAGTGTATGGCAGGGCTACTGACAGCGTACTGTCAGTAGGGATCGGCATCCCTGCGGCCACACCGTTTGCCGCTGGCGATTAACCCGCCGTGCAAACCAGAGCCCGCTGCTTATCAAGCAGCCAGGGGCGGAGATAGCCGACGGTGTTCGACAACGGCAGCACCTCCTCCGGTAGCGCAATCCCCAGTCGTTCCCGGATATAGCGATGTCGGGTGACGATACGCTGCCAGAGCTCCGGATACGCCTGCGCCAGCTCGTGGCGCAGAGACTCGTCCGCCAGCGCCACGGTGTCTTCAATGCTGACACCGGCGTAACCCGCTCGCGAAGGAATAATGTCGATTTGCAGGATCATCCCGCTTCGCAAACAGGCGTCGGCGTTCGGCCCGATCGGCGAACAGAGCCACTCTTCATCAGCCACCAGATGCCCTGGATTAAGATGCCAATGATACTCCGCCTTCGGCAGAACCCGCTCGATCAGGGCGTACATCTCGCCACCGGGCATACCGATACGCAGATGCTCCAGCCAGCTGACCACCGCCCGGAAATAGGGTTTCGCCACCACATCAAGGTAGTCCGCCACCTCCGGCGCCAGCTCCGTCTCATCGCTGACCACGTAGGCGGCCCGACTGCTTAAGCCGCCTTTAAACCCAGTGGTGAGCGAAAATTTATCGCCGCGACGGATAACCTTATCGTCAGGATAGAGACGGGCATCGGCGAAGCGATCGCCGGTGGCGGCAATCATCACCACGCTGTTGGGCTGGCCATCTGCCGCCAGCAGCGCGCCGATCTGTTTTTCCGTTTTTCCCGGCTCGATGGCATTCAACGCCGTGAGGATCGCCGTCGACGCCAGGTTGGCGCCATATTCATAGTGGGCCAGCTCATTGGCAGAATTGACCGTTCTCACTCCGCCATCCGGAGCGATAAATAATGCCGTGGCATTGAGCACCACCGCCTGCTGTCCGGCGGCCTGGCGAATCGCGTCCACGATAAAAGCGGGCAGATCGAACATCTGTGAACGGTCGTCAGCGCTGCCGGTAAACAGCTTCCAGCCCACCAGGCCCAGACTTTTCCCGCGGCTGATACCGGCATCCTGCAGCAGCTGCGGCAGACTTTTTTCATTGCTCATCGGCTGATTCGGCAACGAGAACCACGGCGCATGGATCGCCCGGTTTTCCAGGCGAGCAAAGGCCGCCAGCTTGAGATTTTCATTGCCCAGCACCAGCACCGCCTCCCCTTCGCGATGCAATACCAGCAAGGCTTCTTCAAACCGCGGGATAAAGCCGGTGAGATATTCGAAGTTTCCGCCGTGCTCTTTATCGGCATACACGATCAGCGTGTCGTAGCCATGCTGGCGCATTTGCGCAAGCACCCTGGCTTTACGCTGGCGTAGCGTTTCATCACTGAGCGTAGCGGAAGGCACATCGTGCCAGACGGTCGGTTGGGCGACGGCAGAAAGGACTATGGCGGCCATGGGGGATCTCCATCTCATTAAGCGCTAAGAGTGGAGAGTAGCGAAATTTGGCCGGGCTGTAATAAAAAAATCCCGGCCTTGCGACCGGGATTGCGTTATCAGAACGGGACTGCCTTACGGCAGAATGGACGGCTGATCCGCCCCTTCTTTTTCTACTTTCTGCTGCAGCATATGCTCACGCTTCATGCCCAGCTTCAGCGCCAGTGCGGACGCAACGTAGATAGACGAGGCCGTACCGATAGAGACACCGATCAGCATGGTCAGCGAGAAGCCTTCCAGAACCGGGCCACCAAAGAGATACAGCATCAGGATCACCACCAACGTGGTTCCGGAGGTGATCAAGGTACGATGCAGCGTCTGGGTCAACGACACGTTGAAGATCTCATACGGCGTACCGCGGCGGATCTTACGGAAGTTTTCACGGATACGGTCAGATACCACGATGCTGTCGTTCAGCGAGTAGCCGATAACCGACATCAGCGAAGCGACGATGGTCAGGTCAATCTCGATATGGAACAGCGAGAGGATGCCCATCGTAATGACCACGTCGTGCGCCAGCGCGATAACCACCCCGGCGGCAAGACGCCACTCGAAACGGAAACCAACGTACACCAGGATACAGATTAACGCCGCCAGCAGCGCCAGCGCGCCGCTTTGTGCCAGGTCAGCCCCGACGCTCGGCCCCACGAACTCGATACGCTTAACCGTCGCGTCCTGGCTGGTCGATGCGTTAATCACGCTAACGACCTTGCTGCCCAACTCCTGACTGACGTTGACATCATGCACCGGTGGCATACGCACCATGATGTCGCGGCTGCTGCCGAAGTTCTGCACCTGCGGCTCTTCAAAGCCCGCCTTCTGCAGCGCCTGACGCATCTGGTCCAGTTCGGCCGGTTTTTCGAGGGTGATTTCAATCACCGTACCGCCGGTGAAATCCAGACCCCAGTTAAATCCGCGCACGCCCATCACGACAATGGCGGCAATCAGCAGAAAACCTGAAATGCCGAAAGCCCAGTAGTCCCAGCGCATAAAGTCATAGACTTTACGGCCGTGGTTCAATTGTTCAACAGTATATTCCTGTGCCACAACGCACTCCTCAGATAGACAGCTTTTTAACGCGCTTGCCGCCGTACAGCAGGTTCACGATGGCACGGGTGCCGACGATAGCGGTAAACATCGAGGTTGCCACACCGATACCGGTGGTAATCGCAAACCCTTTAATTGCACCGGTACCGACCGCGTACAGGATGATAACTTTGATCAACGTCGTAATGTTCGCATCGAAGATCGAGCTGAATGCACCCCGGTAACCTTCATCAATCGCCTGCTGAACGGAACGTCCGTTGCTCAACTCTTCTTTAATACGTTCGTTGATCAGTACGTTAGCATCGACCGCTACCGCAAGGGTTAACACGATACCCGCAATCCCCGGCATACTCAGCGTAGCCCCAGGCAGCAGGGACATGATACCGACGATCAGGACCAGGTTAGCCACCAGCGCAGAGGTCGCGATCAGACCGAATTTCTTGTAGAAGAAAATCATGAACAGGATAGACACCACCAGACCGGCCAGACACGCTTCCAGACCCTGTTTGATGTTCTGCATACCCAGAGTCGGGCCGATAGTACGTTCTTCAACGATCTGAATCGGCGCAATCAGCGCCCCCGCACGCAGCAGCAGAGAGAGCTGACGCGCTTCATTCGGGTTGCTGATACCGGTAATACGGAAGCTGTTGCCCAGGCGAGACTGGATATTGGCGATGTTAATCACCTCTTCCTCTTTCGCCAGAATCGCACGACCGTTGGCATCTTTCTTACCGCTGTCTTTGTACTCCACGAACAGGGTCGCCATCGGTTTGCCGATGTTGTCCTTGGTGAAGTTAGACATGATGTTACCACCGGCGCTGTCCAGCGAGATGTTAACCTGCGGCTGGTTGAACTCATCCATGCTGGAAGTGGAGTCGGTGATATGGTCACCGGTCAGAATCACGCGCTTGTACAGCACAACCGGCCGACCTTCGCGAGTATATTTCACTTCCGAGTCGCCAGGGACACGGCCAGAAGCGGCAGCGGCGCTGTCAACGTTGCTGTTCACCAGACGGAATTCCAGCGTCGCCGTGGCGCCCAGAATTTCTTTCGCCCGCGCGGTATCCTGAATACCCGGCAGTTCAACCACGATACGGTCGGCGCCCTGACGCTGTACCAGCGGCTCGGCAACACCCAGTTGGTTCACACGGTTACGCAGAATGTTGATGTTCTGCTGTACGGCGTATTCGCGAGCTTCTTTCAGGCGGTCATCGGTCATCACCGCTTTCAGGCCGGTAGCGCCCTGCGTGGAGATAACCAGATCGCGGTGACGCGGGCTCAGCCAGGAGATGGCCTGATCGCGCGCTGCGCTATCGCGAAAAGCGATGCTCAGACCATAATTGTCTTCCTTACGCACGGTAGCGTAAGGGATGCCTTTTTCACGCAGTTCGCTGCGCAGGCTGTCGATATTTTGTTCCTGCAGTTTGCCCAGCGCGGTGTCCATATCCACTTCCATCAGGAAGTGTACGCCGCCGCGCAGGTCAAGACCCAGCTTCATCGGCTCGGCATGGATAGCCGCTAACCAGCGAGGCGTCGCCGGAGCTAAGTTCAGCGCCACGACGTATTTATCACCTAACGCGTCCACCAGCACTTCACGTGCGCGCAGCTGGACATCGGTGGTATCGAAGCGCGCAAGGATTGCGCCCTCTTCCAGTGCCACAGACTTAGCGGTAATTTTTTCTTCTTGTAACGTTTTCTGGACCTGGATCAGCGTTTGCTCACTGGCGGCGACACCGCGCGCGCCAGTGATTTGAACGGCCGGATCCTCACCATACAGGTTGGGGAGCGCATACATCAGGCCGACGATAATCACGACGACCAGCATGATGTACTTCCACAAAGGATAACGGTTTAACACGGCAGTTCCCTTAGGGAAAAGTGGATTACAGTGCCTTCATGGTGCCTTTCGGCAGAACGGCAGCTACGAAGTCACGTTTGATAACCACTTCAGTGGTGTCGTTCAGCGCGATAGCAATGTATCCGCTTTCAGCAACTTTCGTGACGCGACCCACCAGGCCGCCATTCGTCAGCACTTCATCGCCTTTGGCGATAGAGTTCATCAGGTTTTTATGTTCTTTGGTGCGCTTCTGCTGTGGGCGCAGGATCATGAAGTAGAAAATCAGACCGAACACCACCAGCATCAGAATCAGAGACATCGGGCTACCCTGCGCCGCGCCACCGGTTGCTGCTACCGCATCAGAAATAAAAAAGCTCATTCAAATTCCCTCATTATTAAAATTAATCAACGTTCAAAGGAGGAACAGGTCGCCCCTGACGTTGGTAAAAATCGGTCACGAAGCTCTCTAATTTACCCTCTTCGATAGCCTTACGTAAACCAGCCATTAAACGCTGATAGTAGCGAAGGTTATGAATGGTATTGAGGCGCGCGCCCAATATTTCGTTGCAACGATCGAGATGATGCAAGTAAGCGCGTGAATAATTGCGACATGTATAGCAATCACACTCGGCATCCAGCGGCGCGGTGTCACTTTTATGCTTCGCATTACGAATCTTCACCACGCCATCGGTGACGAACAGGTGGCCGTTACGCGCGTTGCGCGTTGGCATGACGCAGTCGAACATGTCGATACCGCGACGCACCCCTTCAACCAGATCTTCTGGCTTGCCGACGCCCATCAGATAGCGTGGTTTGTCGGCCGGGATCTGCGGGCAAACGTGCTCCAGGATACGGTGCATGTCTTCCTTCGGCTCACCGACAGCCAAACCGCCGACAGCGTAGCCATCAAAACCGATATCTACCAGACCTTTAACGGAGATATCACGTAAATCTTCGTAAACACTGCCCTGGATAATGCCAAACAGCGCGTTTTTGTTACCCAGACCATCAAAACGGTCGCGGCTGCGCTTGGCCCAGCGCAGAGACATTTCCATCGAGCGCTTAGCGTAATCCCAGTCCGCCGGGTACGGCGTACATTCGTCGAAGATCATCACGATATCGGAACCGAGATCGTACTGAATCTCCATCGATTTTTCCGGATCGAGGAAGATAGGATCGCCGTTGATCGGGTTACGGAAGTGGACGCCCTGCTCGGTAATTTTACGGATATCGCCGAGGCTGAACACCTGGAAGCCGCCGGAATCGGTCAGGATGGGTCCTTTCCACTGCATAAAATCATGCAGGTCGCCGTGCAGCTTCATGATTTCCTGACCCGGGCGCAGCCACAGGTGGAAGGTGTTGCCGAGGATAATTTGCGCGCCGGTGGCTTCCACTTCTTCCGGCGTCATCCCTTTTACGGTGCCGTAGGTCCCAACGGGCATAAAGGCTGGCGTTTCAACCACGCCGCGATCAAACACCAGGCGGCCGCGGCGAGCGCGTCCGTCGGTGGTATCCAGTTCAAATTTCATGTTAACTCCTGCGTCAGAAAAACAGTCTGACGTTAAATACTCATGTCGCGGCGTTATTCCCCGACACGCTCAAAAATAGCCTGCGGATTGTACGTGATAAACATCGCGTCCCCGTAGCTAAAAAAGCGATATTTTTGTTCTACCGCAGCCTTGTAGGCATTCATGGTGTGCTGATAGCCGGCAAAGGCTGAAACCAGCATAATCAGAGTCGATTCAGGGAGATGGAAGTTGGTCACCAGCGCATCAACCGCTTTGTACTGATATCCCTGATAGATAAAAATCTGTGTGTCGCCGAAAAACGGCTCAATCAGGTCTTTTTTCGCCGCCTGCGCCGCGCTCTCCAGCGAACGGACGGAGGTGGTGCCCACCGCGATGACCCGGTTGCCGCGCGCTTTCGCCGCCAGCACCGCATCAACAACCTCCTGCGGCACTTCGGCGTACTCGGAGTGCATGATGTGATCTTCAATGGTCTCCACGCGCACCGGCTGGAACGTCCCCGCGCCAACGTGCAGCGTCACAAACGCCATTTCAATCCCTTTCTCGCGCAGCTTCTCCAGCATCATATCGTCAAAGTGCAGGCCCGCGGTCGGCGCGGCCACCGCCCCCGGCCTGGTGCTGTAGACGGTTTGATACAGTTCGCGGTCGGCGTCTTCGTCCGGACGATCGATATACGGCGGCAGCGGCATATGGCCGATGCTGTTAAGGATCTCCAGTACCGGACGTTCATCGTTAAATTCGACTTCAAACAGCGCGTCGTGACGTGCCACCATCGTGGCGTTGATGCTTTCATCATCGCCCAGCAGCAGCTCCGCTCCCGGCTTCGGCGCTTTAGACGCGCGAATGTGCGCCAGAATGCGTTTGTCATCCAGCATGCGCTCGACCAGCACTTCAATCTTGCCGCCGCTGGCTTTACGGCCAAACAGGCGCGCCGGGATCACCCGGGTATTGTTAAAGACCAGCAGATCGCCCGGGTTAAGTTTGTCGAGTAGGTCAGTGAAAGTTCCATGCGTCAGCGCTCCCGTCGGACCGTCTAACGACAGCAGGCGACAGCGACTGCGCTCAGGCTGCGGGTAGTGGGCTATCAGGGATTCGGGTAGTTCAAAGGAAAAATCGGTAACGCGCATGACGATGGCTCAGACGAAATAAAGAGGCGGGTAGTCTAGTGCCGGGGCGTCCTCCCTGCAACCTTTACCCCTCTGGATGAATAACATAATCTATACACAAAACCATTCAAGATGCATCGACGCGGCAGTTGAATGACAAATTCGTCAGGAACAGATTTGAACGCTGCGGAGTGGCGGCCCGTGAGGGCGAGGCTCAAAGATGGGCCGGGTAGCTTAGCCAACAAAGAGGCAGTTTGAAGGATAAAAGGTCTATGAATTTTCTCGCACACCTGCATTTAGCCCATCTCGCCGACAGTTCCCTGCCCGGCAATCTTCTGGCAGATTTCGTTCGCGGCAATCCCCAGGCGGACTATCCGGCCGACATTGTCGACGGCATTTTTATGCACCGGCGTATCGACGTCATGACCGATAATCTGCCGGAGGTAAAAGAAGCGCGCGACTGGTTTCGCCCGCAGACCCGCCGCGTGGCGCCCATTACGCTGGATGTCATGTGGGATCACTTCCTGTCGCACCACTGGGCACGCATTTCACCCGATATGCCGCTCAACGAGTTTGTCCGCTATGCCCAGGCACAGGTCACGCCGGTATTAGCCGATTCGCCGCCGCGCTTCGTCAATCTCAATGCCTATTTGTGGTCGGAGCGCTGGCTTGAACGCTATGAGGATATGGACTTTATTCAGAGCGTCCTCAACGGTATGGCCAGCCGTCGTCCGCGCCTTGATGCCCTGCGCGACTCCTGGCAGGATCTGGATACCCACTACGATAAACTCGAGCAGCAGTTCTGGCAGTTTTATCCGCGCATGATGGCGCAGGCCACCAGGCACGAACTATAAAGATTGCGCTTTCTCACAGAAAGGCTATTCTGAACACCATTTCCCGACATAAATTGATAGGCAAAACCTATCTCATTGATTGTCAACGTCACGTTGAGTTCGCATGAACCAGTCCCTATACTTGCCCGCGTTGCGTTCCAATTAACCTTATTATTAACAGGAGAATCATATGGTTCTGGTCACTCGTCAGGCTCCGGATTTTACCGCTGCAGCTGTTTTAGGTAACGGTGAAATCGTTGAGAAATTCAACTTCAAACAACACACCAACGGTAAAGCGACCGTCCTGTTCTTCTGGCCGATGGACTTCACCTTCGTGTGCCCGTCTGAGCTGATCGCTTTTGACAAACGTTACGAAGAATTCCAGAAGCGCGGCGTAGAAGTGGTTGGCGTCTCCTTCGACTCTGAATTCGTTCACAACGCATGGCGTAACACCCCGGTAGACCAGGGCGGTATCGGTCCGGTTAAATACGCGATGGTTGCTGACATCAAACGTGAAATCCAGAAAGCCTACGGTATCGAACACCCGGACGAAGGCGTGGCGCTGCGCGGCTCCTTCCTGATCGATGCTAACGGCGTGGTTCGCCACCAGGTGGTTAACGACCTGCCGCTGGGTCGTAACATCGACGAAATGCTGCGTATGGTTGACGCGCTGCAGTTCCACGAAGAGCACGGCGAAGTTTGCCCGGCGCAGTGGGAAAAAGGAAAAGAAGGTATGGCCGCTTCTCCGGAAGGCGTGGCTAAATACCTGACCGAGAACGTGTCCAGCCTGTAATCGGCCCATGTTCAGAAGAAGGCTCGCGCATGCGGGCCTTTTTTGTTTTCTTGACCCGTCAGACGCGTTTCTGACTTAAACCCGGGAAACGAACTGGAGGAGTGTCCTGTCGTTTTCTGTAACCGCTGATGTCGTCAGGAATGTCAGATAACCCATTGGAGCCAGAGCATTGGGTGAAGAAGATGGTAGTGATGAAGCATCAATAATGGCCAAATCCGCGAAGCCCAGAATGATTGCGGACAGGCGGAGAACTTTATAACCGACAGATAAAAATAGCATGACGTAGGCTTCTCATGGTCCGTAAACCAGCAGATAATGCCCCGTTCGGGTCGTTTAATGACCGTTTTCGCGACGCGTGTCTGAACGTTTACGGGTTCAAGTCACTGGCAGATGTGATACCGGGAATAGAGTGAGAGTATAGATAATGCTGGCAATAGATAAATACTCTCGATGAAGCATTCATATACTATTTGTCTGTTCACCGTAAACTTTCCGGCAAGGGATATATATCTTGTACCTGAGACTGGTATGTAATGCTTTTACATCGAGATAGACACTAATGGATAAATCGATACCAAACCTACAGGATTTAATTTACTTTGTGATTACAGGGAGGTCATCAAGTATAACCGCAGCAAGTATTGAATCGGGTATTCCAGTTGCAACATTATCAAGAAGGATCTCAGCCCTGGAAAAAAGGGTTAATATCCAGCTATTCACCAGAACATCTCGAGGAATAGTTCTGACTGAAATTGGCAGACACTATCTTAAGTACGCGGATGCTATTATTAAAAACGCGACAGATCTGGAACGAGAGATGAAGGACTCACACAATTCTCTTTCCGGGGTATTACGCGTTTCTTTACCGGTGGATTTTGGTATATATTTTATATCCCCGCTTATGAATAGATTTTCCACCTCCTATCCCAACATCAGATTTATTTTCGACACCACCCCTGTCAAAGTCAATATCACTGAAAGGCAAATAGATATATGCATTCGCATCGGTGACATTAGTGATATGTCTCTTATCGCCAGGCCTGTCGGTTTTCTATGTCGCAAACTATATGCCTCCCCTGCTTATCTGAGACAATATAAAACCCCTGAACATCCGGATGATCTTATTCACCATCAATGCATTCTGCCTTCATACATGAAAGAGCCGGAAAAATGGGTTTTGTTCAGAGGAAATGATATTACCCGAATCAATGTCTCTGGCATTTACTCTGCAAACAATATATCCATGATGCTAAAACTCTCGGAGAATAATGGCGGAATTGCTGTTTTGACGCCTGAAGTCATTCACCGAGAGCTGAGCTCCAGGGCTATCGTCCCCATTCTGGAAGAGTGGTCTTTTAAGCCTTTACCTGTATATATCATTACAGGAACCAGAAATATTTCAAAAAGCGCTCGTCTTTTCCTGGATTATATTAATAGCCAGCTTAGTGTAATCCTCAATAGTCACTGAGCCCTCTTACACAGCTATAGGGGGCGTGGTAGCACTCCCCCACAACCCGGTAAATCGATTAAAGTTGCTTTTAGTATAGAGTACCGTATGTCGAATATTCCGGTGCCCTAAATAATCCTGAATCAATCTGGTATCAGTTCCACGTTCAGCAAGTTTATATCCACATGAATGACGTAACATATGAGGATGAACTCTGAAACCTATGTTACTTTCAACGCCACATTTAGATATAATTTTCCAGGCCTGCGAACGCGAGATTGCTGCCCCTGAGGAAGTCGTAAATATGGCCTCAGATGTCACGCTGGTGGATGTCATTTTTTTCAAACTTAACCATTTACTTAAAGCATGACATTCATCTTCTGACAACGGATGATATACTGAAAAACCATTTTTAAGTCTTTTTACATAAATAACTCCTGATTGTATATCAACATCCGCCATCGTGAGAGCAAGAAGTTCACTTATTCTGAACCCATGGCGATATGCCATCAAAATCATACAGTAGTTCCTCTCTGCATTCATGCCCTTATTTGCAGAATCTAAAAGTAAGTTTATTTCATGCTCTGTGAGATATTTTCTTTTTTCATATTAATACCCGGCATTGATTTATTATTTTCTTAGTTCACTTCAAAATATAAGGGATTCTATTTTATGTAAGCAGCAAGGTAAGTAAATAGACATTATTGATAATAAGGATTCCATTTATGGAAACGTAATGACGACGAGACTACGACTCTCCCATTCGCGGCGTCTAGGCCATTGCCGTAATAACAGCGGGAGTGATCATCTATGTCTGCCCTCAGAGATAGCCAGCCACCGGCGCCAGCAGCCATCCCCGTCGCAATTTTTACCCGGATATTTATTTCCTGAGATTCCTTTCCCAGAACGATATGGCATCTCAGCGCACATAGCGCCAGACATAAGACGGCACACGGTCAAAAAACTGCCCCGTGACTAACTCCGCCCGTCGGTGGTCGGCGGCCGATCGCAGGACCTCCCGCTGGCCCGACGGCAGTTTCTCTTCCATGTGTGCCACCACTAATTCCAGCGTTTCCTTACTGTGAATACGCCGCAGTTTACGAACCAGCTCCATCCTGCCCGGTAATTCTGCCTTCTCTCTCATACGCTGACCTCACCCCCACAGCCGCCAGAAAAACCACACGGCAAAACCACACCACGCGCACCATATCGCCTTGTGCAGCAGCGCTAACCCCCATTCTGGAAAAGAGCCGGACTCATTTTCACTCTTCACCCCGGTCCCCCTACAGCAACAACCGGTACAGTAAACATCCAACGCCATACCAGAACACCACGCAGAACATCGCGCACGCCAGCCACACTTTTCCCCTGAATGACAGTCCCATCCCACCTCTCCTCGCTCTTTTATCTTGTTCTTTCATCTTTGATCTTCTTTTTCAGATCCAGGATTTCATACCCGCAGCGGGGTCCCCCTGGTTTCTGCATTTGCGCAATGCACCATGAAAACGTCATCTGCCGCCCCTGGTCTGACCGCTTCGACAGGTTTTGCCGGTAAGCCGCCACCGTCCTGTAACTGATATTCATCACTTTCGCCGATGTCTTCAGTCCCAGACCGTCTGCCTGTGTCACCAGACACTCCAGCTCATGTGGCGTCAGATTCACCTCGCGGGTCAGCATCAGCCCCTCGGTCACGGCCGGACTCATGACGGTATCCGGCCACGCGCCCCCTGCCATCCGCAGAGCCTGCCGTAGTACGCCCAGCGATTCCTGGCGCAGAACCACGACTGACGGACTGCGGTTCACGACCGCCTTCAGCAGAAGCGGGTCGGTCTGCGCCGTGCACACCATCACCCGACAGCGCCCCCCCTGGCACAGCCCCTGCAGTGCATCCAGCATCGCTATCCCTTCCTGCAGACTGCTCTGCTGATCCAGCAGTTCAGTGATAATCAGCACCCGGGCCTCCGGCTGACTGGCGCGCAACGCCACCAGCCGTTCGTACAGGGCACTCAGACTGGGCAGCAGTTCGCTGCAGGGTCGTCCTGCCGCCTCGTCAGCCAGATCGCACAGCACCATTCCGGTCAGGGCCAGACTGTCCATCACCAGAGTCCGGTCAAAAGCCAGAAGAGGTTCAGGCATGCCGTCCCCCATAGCCCGGTGGTTGCAGGGCATACCAGTCCAGCGGACTGTTTCCGTCCTTCGGATTAAGGGAATAGACCTGGTCCTGGGGGCCGGTACTGATCTGCACCAGAATGTGGCGGGCAGGCACCATGAACATCACCGTCAGCGGCCGGTCCGTACGCGGTGTCGGCCTGTTATACCCGCCCCCAGACTGGAGGATCGCCAGCAGTGGCAGCAAGAGAGGTATCAGCCAGATAAAAAAAGATCTCATCGGTTATGCTCCGTCAGTGAGGGCAGATGATCCGGCAGGTCGGCCAGCTGCGCCGCCGCCACCTCAGGCCACAGCCATCCCTGGCAGGCATCAAGTCCCGAGCAGGCCACAACCTCCAGCAGTTCCTGAGTCTCAACGCCCTCAGCGATAAGCTGTGCTCCCTGAGCACGCACAAGAGTGGCAAGTGAGCATAGAAACGAGGGCCCCTCCGACAAGGCGGTCAGGTCCCGGAACAGGTGCCGGTCGAGCTTCACGCCCTCAAACACCCCGGACAACAGCCAGGTGAGTCCCGTGGTTCCAGCCCCAAAGTCATCCAGCCACAGCGGCGCCAGCGGCTGTAGGGCTGACAGAAGCGGGTCCTGCTCCGGCCGGTTATCCGGACTGAGGAAGCGTTCGCTGACCTCCAGGCGCAGCCAGGGCGCAAGCAGACTGGCCGACTCCGATACATCCGGATCGGCAAGGATCCGCAGAGCCAGAGTACGAGAGACATTAAGGCTGACCGACAGGCGTCGGGTGGCACACCAGGGGGCCAGCAGCGTCAGGACTTCAAGCTGCCAGACCAGGATGCGTCGTTGTTCCGTCAGGGGGATCTGGGCAAAAAACATCTCCGGGGAGGCCGCCACCCCGCTGTCACGATCGGCGATACGCGACAGCATCTCCAGGGCTATCAGGCTACCGTCAGGGGAAAAAATCGGTCCGAAGACCGGCGAAAGCTGCCAGACCCGGCCAAAGGCCGGAACGGTCAGCAGCAGTGATGACGTCACCATATCCGGTACCGGGATGCGGGTTATTACCATGTTGTTCTCTCCGCCGGTATTCTCCGGCGCTGGTGTATATACTGATATCAGCGATGTGGTCAGGTAGGGTTTCCCCCGGTGCCTGACCCGTTCTCTGGCTCCCTGGTGTGGCGCCGGAGAGATGGCGGTGACGGTTCCATCACCGCACTGTTGTTATTTTTTACGGCTCCGCTCTCCCGCCAGGAAAAATGAGACAGGACAGCAGGAGCATCAGAAGGTGTAGCGCAGGCCCAACTGAAGCGTGTGCAACTGAAGATGAGTGTGGCTTTTCCAGGTCGAGGTGATGATGCCGTTACTGGCCGTCCCCTCAGTGGTGACATCACCGGCGTTAGTGAACAGATATCCGGCATCAAGCGACAGAGCAGGCGTGAGAGCCCAGGCAACCCCGGCCCCCAAAGACCAGGCCATCTGAGTGTTGTTCTGACTGAAGGTGTCAGAGCTAAAAGATAGCCCGGCAGACGACTGACTCAGCGAAGCGGCATTTTTCAGCAATGCCACACCAACCCCGCCTGTGATATAGGGCGTGAATGGCGTCCCGGTGGTGTAATCGTAATAACCGTTCAGCATCAGTGTGCTGACCCGGGTCTTCTGTTGACGCTGTACTGATACGGGCAGGTTCTGAATGAATTTGCCACTATCGACCCAGCCACTGGTCATGGTAGTGTTCAGCGTGCTGTTCTGACTGACCTCTCCACCGGCAAGATATGCCAGTTCGAGGCGGACAGGCTGCTCCCAGTCGGTAGAAAACTCATACCCCATTGCAAAAGAAGGGGTAAAATTGGTTCTGTTGGCCGACGGAACATCGATCTCCCCGACGGTATTATTCAGTCCCCCGGCCAGCATGGAGCTGGACAGAGTATTTTCCGTTGAGCGCACCTGCGTGGCCCCGGCTTTTGCAGCAACATAAAATCCGGATGCACTGGCCATTCCGGTATGCCCGGCCAGAATAACGGCAATCCCCAGTATTAATTTATTCATCATTGAGTCCTCACAACCAGTTATTTCATTCCGTTCAGCATGCGGAGTCGGGGGTCGGTATTAAATTAATAACAACACAGACCATGACATAAAACCCCGTCAGAATAAGAATGCATTTAAATTTTCTCATTAAACAGCTTTCAAAGAATGCACATTAAAAATGTGAAATATCATGATAATTTTAAGTTTTAAAAACGCATTACTGGTAAATAAATGTCACACCAATAAGTGACTGCACATTACCAGCTATTACTTGCCCCCCGGTCAGGGCATAGTTTGCCTTTAACCCCAGGTCAACCGCAGATGCTCCGACAGTACCAAGGGATACATTACTGCCAGTAGAAAGCACCCCATTTGCATTGGAGATCTCTATTCCCACACCTTGAGCAGAAGACGAACTGGCTGTGTTTGAAAAAATATTATTACCTGTATTCGCAACTGCACCTGAAATATAATAAGAAAGTTTCTGGCTTTGTAAACAACTAACAGTGAGAGGAACTGGTGTCATACTACCAGGATAATCCGGCAAATTAACAATTACATTTCTGGATGAAACGTCACAACCACCAGTTGGCACGACTGTATTGTTATTTGCATATATATACCATGTCATAGAGGTATTACCTGATGAATGACCAGCTCCACTCCCTGTGCTATAATATGCTTGCTTAAATAAATTTAACACAGTAATCAGATCACCCTGTTTAATTGACGTTCCGGATACATTATTCCCGATCGGGGTTAAATACATCATTAGATTTAATGGTTGATACTGCCCCCAGGTATATTGAAAATAAGATGTGGGCGAAGAAAGTGGAAGATTATATGAAGTACCATAGTAACTCAATGTGCCATGAAATGAATTCAAAACACCAGAATATGACGAACCTGCCTCAATTCTTGCATAATCCCAGAAGTTAGCTGGATCGTCATTTCTGCAACTTATACTATCCCCAAGATTAACAACCAAAACCTGACCAGATGATAATTGAGGCGACAGGTTAACATATACGTTAGCCGATCCCCCACCATCATATATAGGCCCTGCCGATGTCATACAGGAAAATGCAAAGGTTTTCGCACTTAAAATAAATAAAAATATAAAAAAAAATAATTTCGAGCTTAATGTGATGTTTTTTATCAAATTCAACATTTATTCCACCTCTTCTTCAGGAATATGTATAGGTAACATTAACCACAGCCTGAATACTCCCCTGCGTGGCATTCCCGTTCACCGTAATCGCCCGTACCTGCAGCGGAAAACTCACTGTCTGCGCCGGATAGCTTACGGCCAGCTGCTTTGTCGCCCCATTCGGCAGGTTGGTTCCGGCATTGTCCGCCAGCTGCAGAGCGATGCTTCCCGCCCCGCCCTGGTTGGCATAGTAAAGTCCGGAGCTGTCCGCCGTCCCGCTGAACGTCGCTTTCACCTGCGAAGTCCCAACCGGACAGTTCGTCAGATCCAGACTGACCGACTGCCAGCCCGACGTCGAACCGGCAGAAACCAGATCAAAGGTAAATAAATTTCCCAGATCCACCGTGGTGGACGTCGTCGATACCGTACACGGCCGGGCCACCACCTTTCCGTTCACAGTAATGGTCACGTCGGCAGCCCGGGCCGGCACACCGCTGGCCAGCAGCAGGGCCGCCCCCAACAGACCACACCACCGGGATGCCGTTAAATTGTTCTTCATCTGCCGCTCCTCACTGAAACTCCAGTGTAAAATTTGCCGTTGCACTGACCGCACCGGCCACCACCGACGTCTGCGTTGCCATCATCCGGGCATAAAAACTCAGCGTGTTGGCCTGCCCTCCGCTCAGCGCCGACCAGTTCAGGTTCTGGGAGCTGGCGTTAATCGCCAGCGGATTTTTACCCGCATCCAGTATCTGGATCCCCAGTCCCGCCGCCGCCCCGCTGCCGCCATCAATTTTCAGCAGGGTCGCGTTATCCGGGTCCGCCGTCCCCGTAAACCCCACCTTCACCCCCGTGGCCGCCGCCCCGCAGGGTGACAGGGTGATACTGAACGGTACCGGGTACCAGGTGGTCTCTCCGGGTTTAAATAGCTGCTTCGCAGAGTTCGTCATCAGGTCCACGGTCTGATTCTGGGAGCCTGCAGCAACGCGGCACATGTTGTCCCGGACATAACCGGTAATGGTGATGGTGCTGTCAGCCGCCTGCACCGGCAGCCCGACGGTAATGGGGGACAGCAGCATCAGCGCCATTACTGTTCTTTTCATCATTGATCTGCTCCTCACCGGCATTCCGCCGTGACATCACTCAGGGCCTGTTTCTGACTGTCCGCCGGCAGTTTGTAAGCGACATGGCACTGCCCGTCTGCACTGTCATTCCATTTCGCCGTCAGCGTTCCCTCCTGCGCCAGCCCTGTCAGGTACACCTGTCCGCCATCCGCCACGATGCTGCTGTTCTTCCCGTCCTCCGTGGACACCAGCGCACCAAACGGTACCGGTTTCCCGTTATGCATCAGCGTCATCAGCACCTTCATCCCCACCCGCGCCGTGAATTCCGCCCGCACTATCGCCCCGTGCGTCGGTACCACATTCGCCACGGCATCATCCAGGTCCACATTATCCGGCAGCGTGTTCGTATTCAGCGCAATCCGGTTCTCGCGATAATCCGAGGCATATGGCAGAACGGCATACCCCCGCCAGTCCGTTTTCACCCCGGACTGATTCTCCAGCGCCACATTCCCCGCCCCCGGCGCCTTCACCAGCACGGCGGTATCGTTCAGCGGCTGACTCAGCGTCACACCATCTGCGTGCGCCAACACCCCGCCACTCAGGCCATAGTAGAGCTGGTTAAAGCCGCTGCCCCGGCTGAAGCCCACATTACTGTTCGCCGACGCCCCGCGGTAACTTAGCGACGCTGACCCGGTACTGCCGCTGCTGCCGGCATTTCCCCCGCTCGCATACCCGCTCTGTACGCTGTAGCTCAGGTTGTTCCCCTCCAGCAGGGTGCCGTAAATCCCGGCCTGGTTGGTCATTCCACCTTTCAGGTCATCCGTCATGCTGTAACTGGCACTGGCGTTACGGAAGACAGACCGGCTGTCAGAACGCATCCACAGACTGAACGGCACGTTCACGTTCAGCGACAGCGTCTGGTCGTAGCCCCCGTTCATCTGCCAGGCATACTTCGACACCCCGTAGCCCAGTGTGTAGTTCACCCCGTAGACATCGCCGCTGTAGCCCGCCTGCAGTTGCACATCGTTACGGTCCGTCGCCCAGTAACTCTGGTGACTTCCGGTCAGATACAAGGTTGCCGTACGTCCCACCTGTTGGGACAGCGTCAGCTGTAACCGCCCGCGTTTGTTGTAGCGCAGATTGTAATAATCGGTATATTTCGGCACTACCTGGATGGCCTGATCCTCAGTAACCACCGTATACCCGCTCATCCGGTTGTACGCCGTATCTGCCAGGGTAAAATACCCCTGGGTCGAATACCGGTAACCAACCAGCTGAATGTTGGTGCCCAGCTCAGTCAGCGACTTGCTGTACAGGAAACGCAGGGACTGCCCCTGGCGGGAGCTGTCATCCGGGAGTGTGGCATTCGCCTGCGTGATATCCGCTGACACGGCCCCGAACACCCCCATGTTCTTACCCACGCCCAGGTTAAATGCCCGGTAGTTATCCGATAACTGAGTGCCGCCATATGCCGTCCAGCCATCATTCAACCCCCACAGTACTGTCCCCTGAGCGAAAGTCGGTGTGTCCTGCTGCTGATTACCGCTGCGGAACTGTCCCACCGTGGCGGCGTATTTAACCCGTCCTTCACGCTGCAGGACCGGCACAGAAGACCACGGCACGCTGAACACCTGCGTGGAGCCATTGGCTTCCTGCACGGTCACCTGCAAATCACCGCTGTTCCCCGCCGCATAAAGATCACCGATAGTGAACGGACCCGGCGGTACGGTGGTCTGGTAAATCTCATACCCGTTTTGTTTAATGCTGACCCGCGCCGTTCCCCTGGCGACACCATGAATAACCGGGGCGAACCCCCGCAGGCTGTCTGCCAGCATGTTATCGTCTGAAGCTATCTGCACACCGCGGAAGTTCAGCCCATCGAAAACATCTCCCGGGGTGTAGCTGTCCCCGAGCGTCAGCCGCGAGCGCCAGGACGCAATGTCACGCTCGGCATAAGTGTTCACATGCGTCCATTTATTCTGCGCCCCGGTGTTGCCACCGCTGCTGTAATTCCAGGTACTGTTGTCGCGAAACCGCCAGGCCCCAAGATTGAAACCACCATCCAGGCTCAGGTAGGCATAGTTGCTGTTTGTCCCCTGTGAGGTCACCGTGTTGCCATTGAAGCTGTAATTCAGCAGGGCGGCATTAATCCCGTTATCCCACAGTTCAGGCGGTACGGCGCCCCGCGCGCTGGCGGACATAAATGTCTGGGGAACGCTGACATACAACCGTTGCCGGCCGACATCAAAGCGTGTCGATGCATCCGCTATCAGCGTCGTCAGCGGTACACAGGCATCCGCAGCCAGGGCAGCTATCCCCGGAACCGCCGCCGTTTTCACCCCCATCGCCATTATCTGGCCCCGCGTCAGGCACGGCTCCAGGTGGCCGCCTTTCGCCGGTGCGCTGAACGTCACATCCCGGGTAGTGAAGTAACCGTCATTGATGTAGATATCCACCCGGTAACGTCCCGGTGGAGCCTCCAGTCCTTTTTCAAATGCCGACAGGTCAGCCACCGCCGACGGGTCATCAGACAGAAAGCGTGGGTTAAAATAACTGTCAGCGCGGACAGGCTCACAGCCTGCAGCCATCATCATCAGCACCAGAGGCGCTATCAGAAAACGAGGGGATCTCCCCGTCACTCCTGCGATTCTTCGTTGTTTTTTCATTCTTTCGCCCTGCGTACCTGCTGACTGTGTAGAATTCATCTTTCATGCCGGCCGGACCGTCTTACTGCATGATGCCCCGGGTCTTCGGCGTCAGCGCACCGTAATCATTAATGGTCTGGAATGTGATGTCCTGCCCGGCATCCGCCGGCAGCTTCACCGTACTCTCCCCTTTCGGGGCGACCATGGTGTTTCCCAGGATGCGTGTGCCTGCATTCAACTGAACCACTGTCAGAAAATAGGGAGTGGGGTTGATCACCGTCAGCACGCCCGCACTGCGGCGAAAGCGTAGCTGTTCCCATGCTTTATCCGGTGCGGGGTTCAGCCCCAGCGGCCGGTAAAACAGCTTGATACGGCTGGTGATAGCCAGTTGCAGGGTGTTAGCTTTCATCTGGCTTTTGTCCACAGATGGAATGGCTTTAACGTTGACCCAGAACAGGCTTTCCCGATCCGCAGGCAGACTGTGGTTTGTCGCGTCAATAATCCGCAGGGTGTTCTCTTTTTTACCCTGCATCACGAACAGGGGTGGCGTTATCACAAACCGACCATCTTTCTTCCCGTCACTGTTTTCCACCCATGACTGGATGAGAAAGGTGTTGCGGTCATCACTGTTGTTCACCCCCAGAGAAACCTGCTTCTGGTCTGCCTGATAAATCACCCGTGTTGCGCCCAACGCTACACCAGCCTGCGCCTGTGCCGAAACGGCCACCATCAGAGCGGCTGCGACTCCTGCCACTGTCCTGCGTATTGTCATTGTGATGTTCTCGTCCTGCTCTTTTAATCCGGACAGGCGGCGGCCCGAGCCATCCCCTGCGCCACTCACCGGTATCACCGGTCATTTATTCATATGTGAGATAAAACCATGCCTGGGCATTCGCCTGACCGCCGGTTACGACCCGCCCCGTCGCCCGGTATTTCGCCACCAGGTCAAGCGTCACGGGTCCCGCCTGTAGTTTCTGCCGGGTTGTTGGCACCGGACTGTTGACGGGAATAAGCACCCCCTGACGATCAAACAGCGCCACCCCCACGTTGGTGGCAATCCCCGGCCCCTCTCCGATGGAAAGCACATCCGGCTGTTTGCCATCACCCACGCCACGAAACTGAATAGCCACATAGCGGCTGACGTTCGTATTACAATTCAACAGCTGAATATGAAAAGGGACCGGATCAGTATCCTCACCAACCCGATGAAAACGGTTGCTGCTGACCTGTCCCATTGAAACCGTCAAAGTCCGGTCACCGGCCTGTACCTCGCAAGCGTCAGCAATGACTTCCCCCTGAAAACGCATCTGCCCACCAGGCAGATAAACATGCCAGCCTCTGGACATGGCGGTGGAAGAAGCCAGCAGTAACAGCAGTGCCATTCCGGCACTGTTTCGTAGCTTTAGCATCATTCACTCCCCCGACGAGTTGCGAAACGGGCACTCCCTTGCCCGGCATATTTTTCGCTGGATAAATTACTGGTACTGCACTTTGAAGTTTGCCTGGCCGTTGGCGTTACCTGCCGTCGCCGCGCCGGTCGCATAGTACTGGGCTTCAAACGGAATAAGGTTAGTGCCGGTGCTCAGCGTGGTGGTCGCGCTGAAGGTGTTACCGTCCAGCCCCAGAGCAGCGCCGGTACGGTCAAGGATCTGGATACCTACGTTGGTGGCATTACCCGCTGCAGAGCTGTCCAGCGACAGTACCGTCGGGTTGGCGCTGTTAATGGCCACGCCGCTGAAGCCGACGGATGCCAGAGTGGAAACAGTAAGGTCGCAGTCATCCAGTTGGATATTGAACGGAACTTTGGAGCTGGTTTTACCGGCTGAGCCCAGAGTGCTGGATTTAACCTGTCCCATCTGGACGGTCTGGTTCACGGAGTTAGCGTCCACGGCACAGGCAGCGTTTACCACCGAACCAGTGAAGTGCACAGTACCGCCATTGACGATGTTTGTAGCCGCCTGCGCAGAAACTCCGGCGAAAGAAAGGGATGCCATCAGAGCGGAGAGCGCAATAATTTTTTTCATACTGTTTTCCTTGATTAAATTAACGTTTCATGAACATGAAATGCGTGACGGTCGCACTTCGTCCTGACAGCCTGTCAGAGTCCCCCGGACTTTTTTCGCAGCCCGTTTTACCCCTTCAGCTGGACCGCCATATTCCGTTCAGTTTTCACCCAACAATGAAACAGTTAGGACCAAACTGTTTACTGTTATTCCATGCTAAGGAATAGAAAAATTTAAAAATTAAATACTATTAAAAAGATAAAAATTTATTATTTAAGGAATAAAATGCTGACAAAATGGAATGAAATGGAAATGGACGGAGGTGCGATGATTTAAAGTCCGGAAAAACATGGCGAGATGTGGCTGAAATGTAAGGTCTGTGTAAATTCAGTGGAAATTTAATTTGTTAACATTCATATAGTTAAAGTTAGTTTCTGAAGAAATACTGAAATGACTATTGCAAAATTTTACAGTTCAATCCAGACTGTAGACAGTTTGGTCCTAATTGTTTACACCTCGCCTTTTTTTTATACGAAATATCAATCACTTATTCCTCCTTTTTTTCTTGTGTAAATCAATGTCAAGACGGTTTTCTCGCTCCCATAATCCGGTAAAACGCGCAGCATTGCTGGCCGTATAGCGGACCGTGTGGCGTATATTTCTGTGCCCGAGATAGTCCTGAATCAGCCGGGTATCAGTGCCCCGCTCTGCCAGTTCGTAACCACAGGCATGTCGCAGCATATGCGGGTGAGTGGCGGTATTCAGCCCGCTACGCTCGCCGCTATTGCGGACAATGCGCCACGCCTGCTGGCGCGACAGCGGCGTTCCACGAGTGGAGATAAACACGATTTCCGGCAGGATCGGCTTCTGCCAGGTCTCCCTGACCCGCATCCAGGCCTCCAGAGCCCGTCGTTCATCGGGCATCAGCGGGTGAACAGTGGAAAAGCCTTGTTTGAGGCGGCTCACGATAATGCGACCTCCCTGCAGATCAAGATCCCGGAACCGTAGTCCAAGAAGTTCACTGATGCGCAGACCATGACGGAAGGCCAGCAGTATAAGGCAGCAATCGCGGGCACCGGTTTGCCCGCCGGAGACGGCCTGCATCATGTGGCTGACTTCACGCCAGGTTAGAAATTTACGTTTGCTCATGGAGCACCTCCGTGACGGTCGCTGACCGTCAGATAAAAAACATTAATAAAAACATGGAAATATCCATTCTGATACTGGACGGGGCGCATAATACACCAGACGGCGTATTTTTCAGGAAAGTATCCAGGCGCGGAGAACGGGTCAATGACCAGGACAGAAGAAAGGTCAGGCAGCAGGAGAAATTAGTCAGTAAAATGCTATTCCGTTTATTCAAGTATTTCGAACAATGCTCCCCAGGGACAAGCAAACTTGATACGCCCCCTTAAGGAGCGAATTTTTCTCTCCATGTCATGTCAATCCTGGCTTTTTCCAGGAGGTATTTTTGAGCGTTTCCGGTGTGAGATGAAATGCACTGAAATCCCGCGATGCTATTAACCGCATCCGGTCTGAGCATCTGCCCCTGAAATACAAAACGCCTGATGATATTCATCAGGCGTTTTACAGGCAGAAAACTGTCAACCGATATCAGGACTAGCCACGGCAAAAATTAACATCAACACGGAAATATGTACGCCAGGTACGGGACCGTGAAGGCGCCGTTCTCCGCCGATAACGGTCACGATATTAACGATCCGCGCAAAGTTATCCGGCAAGGCTTGCTGCCCGTGCGCGAGATGGTCGCCCGCCGGATCCCGCTATTTGGCTCTCAGAACCGGGGCTAAGCCCGGCATATCGTTGATGCGTCATCAGATGGTCGCGCTACGCACTCCCCCGGAGTCTCGCCGGGGGAGTGCGCTAACCTGTCAGAGGCTAAAACGCGAAGCAGGAGCAGCCCATCACGCCCCGGAACGCCTGCTCGTCCGACACCGGCAGCGACGACTGACGGGCAATATCATGCTGATGACCGTGCACGCCGCAGCTGCCGCAGCACTGGTGCATCTGGGCTATCGCCCCGACTTTCGCCGCCGCAGTGTCCCCAGTCCCACCGGCACCTCCAGCGCCAGCATTTTCGCCACCGGTGGCGTATGCTTAAGCGCCTCTTTGCCATAGCGATCGACAAAATATTCGCCCTGGAAAGCCATTCGGTGCTGCACCGCGATACCGCCGCCGAGCGCCTTCACGCGCACAATATTCCGCTCGGTAATGGTCTCCGCATGGTCAAAGAACCAGTGCAGGCCGTTAAACGGAATATCGCGGTTCACCTTCTCAAAAACATCCAGCATCCGGCTGATGGATTCATCATAGGTGGCATGCAGGTGCTCATCTTCCATCCCTTCCGGCAGGTCAGGGCGCGATTGCAGGAAATCTTCAAAATCCGCCGCCGGGAAGACCAGCATTTCACCAGCGCCGTTGGCGCGGAAAAAGTCGGTCCCCTGCCCCGGTTTCAGCATATCGGTCCAGCGTTCGAAATCATCCAGCTCCTGTTTTGGCCGCTGGGTAAACAGGTTATAGGCAATACGCACGGTCATCTGCTGTTGCGCATGCAGCTGTTCAATAATTTCATAATCTTTCGGATAGTTCTGGAAACCACCCCCGGCATCAATCGCGCTGGTAAGGCCAAGCCGGTTCAGCTCACGCATAAACTGGCGCGTCGAATTGACCTGCTGCTCCAGCGGCAGTTTCGGCCCTTTCGCCAGGGTCGCGTAGAGGATCATCGCGTTAGGTTTAGCGATCAGCATCCCGGTGGGGTTACCGCGGCCATCGCGCACCCACTGCGGAGACGGCGTGCGATCGGCCTGATCTTTCAGCGTCCACAGCGCGTCCGCCAGCGACGGAACCCCCTCACAGCTCAGCTCGAGATTATAATTCAGCCCGCCGCGGATCAGGTGCAGGTGGGAATCGTTGAGACCGGGGATCACCATATGGCCTTGCAGATCGACTATCTGCGTCCCCTGGGCAGCAAAACTCATGATCCGATCGCTGCTGCCGGTAGCGAGGATCTTGCCGTAGGCGATCGGCCTCATTGAGCAACGCCGCAAAAGATCTGGAAAAACAGTCCGTACAGCTGGGAGCTGGCTGGAGCCAGGAAAGAGCTGACCGGCGCAGATATGATTCTCGGCGCCATCAACAAACCACCATCTACGCCCTACGGTCGTTGAATATCGCCTGGCGTAGCGATAACGACGGCCTCGCCCAGCGCTGGTGACGGGAGGCGATTCTCCACGACCCGTTTCTGAACCAGCTCTACGCCTGACGGCTAAACCAGACGCAGGCGGAAATAGCGGCCAGGCTCAGGACGCCATCATGCAACGCGCCGACGCCCTCTTTCACCTGCCACTCGCCAACGTCCAGCAGCGGCGAATCCTCGACAACCACTTCGCAGGCTTCGCCGCGGTTGATGGCGACCAGCACGCGAAGCTGCTTATACACGCGAACAAAGACCACCACGTTATCTTCGGCATAAATCACCTGGCAGCCGCCGTATCGCAATGCCTTACTGGCTTTGCGCAGCTTCGCCATTCGCTGATACAGCCCCAGCAGCGCGGTATCCTGCAGGGCGGGATCCCACGGGAAGGGTTTACGACAGAAGGGATCGTTGTTGCCATCGACGCCCACTTCATCGCCGTAGTAGATGCACGGTACGCCCGGCCAGCAAAACAGCCACACGACCGCCAGCGGCAGGCGGGCGATATCTTTGCCCAGCAGCGACTTAAAGCGTGCGGTATCGTGGCTGTCGAGCTGGTTAAACATCCGCAGCTGCTGTTGATGCGACAGCCCGGCGCGGTAGTTATCCATCCAGGCGACGCAGGTCTGCGCATCAATCTTCTGCGGGTCGTAAGAGATATCGGTATTAGCGAGGAACCCCCACAGCGGGAAGGTAAAACCGCGGTAGTTCATGGCGGCATCTTCAGCGTCCGCCTGGAGCCACTGGCGGGCGTCGCCAAAATGTTCGCCAAAGACAAAGGCGTCGGGCTGGGCCTGCTTCGCCGCCGCGGTAATACCGGCAATATGGCGCAGGTTGTTGCGCGCCCCGCCGCCTTCGCCCAGCATATGCACCACGTCCAGCCGCCAGCCGTCCATGCTCCACGGCGCCTTCAACCAGTGGCGGACAATGCTGTCTTCTCCGGCGTAGATTTCATTCACCAGGCTCGCGGACTGGTAATCCAGCTTAGGCAGACTGGCGTAGCCCAGCCAGCTATGCGCTTCACCTTCTGGCGAGAGGGTAAACCAGTCGCGCCACGGCGAATCGGCATGGTGACACGCCCCGCTGCTGCTGCGCTGGTGGCGGTCGAACCAGGCGTGCGAATCGCCGGTATGGTTAAACACGCCGTCGAGGATCAGACGCATCCCTTCCCGCTGCGTATTGTGGCGCAGACGCAGCAGCGCGCCATCGCCGCCGAATTGCGGATCGACGCGGCGGTAATCTTCGGTATCGTATTTATGCACGCTGGGGGCGACAAATACCGGGTTCAGATAGAGCGCGGTCACGCCAAGCTGTTTGAGATACGGCAGCTTCTCGCTGATCCCATCCAGGTCGCCGCCGTAGAATGTCGACCCGCCCGCTTCGCCGGTTAACGGCTCATCCCACGATTTCCGCACGATGTCGTGCCCGGCGGCGTGATGATAATAGACCCGATCCTGCTCCGCTTCTCGCGGCTCGCTGCGCGCAAAACGGTCAGGGAAAATTTGATAAAAGACCTGATCGGCCACCCACTGCGGGCCGCTATCCGGTAGATCGACGGCGAACTGTTCCAGTCGCGCCGGCGGGAAACGGTTAAAGCCCTGCGGCGTAAACCAGCGCTGACGATCGGCCCACAGCAGCTTAAAACTGTAGCGCCGACGCGGCTGACCGCCGGCAAGATTGAGTTCGCCCCGCCACGCCACAACGCCCGGATACGGCTCCTGGCGCAGTCGGCGCATCGGCAGCGAGAGCTCTTCATTGTCTTCTTCCGCACGCAACGTCACCCGCTGCGGCAGATTATCGCCGCTGAGCCATAAAGTGATAAAGAGTCGTTCCTGCTGCTCCTTGATAAACGGAGCCACAGGCAGGTGCCATGCCTTCAACATCGTCATTCCTCTCTCTTTAGAATGGGCACACCTTGCCACAGCCCACAGGCGTATGACTCATCATCACAGGAATTATTGGGGGAGGATAACGGGGGTGGAGAACGCGCCTGCCAAATCCGGCAGGCGCGGGGACACGTTACTGCGCCTGCGCCAGCTGACGGTCGCGGCGGGTTTTCAACTGCCAGCCAGCCAGCAGCAGCACAATCCAGGCGAAACCGACGTACAGCGAGATACGGGTATCCGGATGGTAGCCAATCAGCGCAATAATAAAGACGAGGAACACCAGGCCCACGGCGGTGGTGGTTATGCCGCCCGGCACTTTAAACTTCAGCGCTTTCGCCTCTTCCGGCGACAGACGACGGCGGAAAGCAATCTGCGACAGCAGGATCATTATCCACACCCAGACGGTGGCGAAAGTGGCCAGCGACGCAATCACCAGGAAGACGTTTTCCGGCATGATGTAGTTAAGATAGACCGCAAACAGCAGCGCAACGGTCATCACCATCACCGTCACCCACGGGATCCCGCGACGCGAGGTTTTGGCGAAAATCTTCGGCGCGCTGCCCTGCTCGGCCATCCCGTGCAGCATACGCCCGACGCCGAATACGTCGCTGTTAATCGCCGACAGCGAGGCGGTCAACACCACAAAGTTAAGGATACTGGCAGCAAACGCGATACCCATATGCTGGAAAGTCAGAACGAACGGGCTGCCGTCAGTACCCACCTGATTCCACGGATAAATGGACATAATCACGAACAGCGTGCCCACATAGAACACCAGGATGCGCATCGGAACCGAATTAATCGCGCGCGGAATGGATTTCTCCGGGTCTTTCGCCTCGCCGGCGGTGATGCCGATAATCTCTATCCCGCCGTAGGCGAACATCACCATCTGCAGCGACATGACCATTCCCAGCCAGCCGTTGCTGAAGAAGCCGCCATTGCTCCACAGATTATGGATGCCGGTAGGCTGCCCGCCGTTACCGATACCCCAGATAATGATGCCGAAACCGGCAATAATCATGATGATGATGGTGGCGACTTTAAAGAACGAGAACCAGAACTCCAGCTCGCCGAAGACCTTAACGCTCATCAGATTGACGGCGCAGATAACCAGCACCACGCTGAGCACCCAGATCCAGTGCGGGACCGTCGGAAACCAGACGCCCATATAAATCCCGAACGCCGTCACGTCGGCAATCGCCACAATCAGAATTTCAAAACAGTAGGTCCAGCCGGTGATATAGCCCGCCAGCGGGCCGAGATAATCCTGCGCATAGCGCGAAAATGAGCTGGCGGCAGGGTTATGTACCGACATTTCGCCCAGCGCGCGCATAATGATATACGCGGCCACCCCGCCGATAATATAGGCCAGCAGGACGCTCGGGCCGGCCATTTTAATGGCGTCGGCTGAACCATAGAACAGGCCGGTACCAATCGCGGATCCCAGCGCCATAAAGCGGATATGCCGGGTACTTAGCCCGCGCTTAAGTTTGTTACTACTTTCCATCGTATTCCATGCCGTTTTTCTCTTCAGGTCTTCAGCGGAGCAAGCCCTAAAAGAGGATTACCTGAAAAACAAAAAACCACGGGACCCAAAGCCCCGTGGCTTAACACTGATTAAAACCGCCGCTTAATGCGCGCTGGAGGTCACCTGCCGTCCTGCCGCGCGGTCCCAGATCGCCGCCAGAACCATCATCACCGCGGTAGGCATCAGCCAGGCCAGACCCTGTTCAGCCAGCGGCAGACGCGAGGTCCAGGCCGGTAACATGTCGGCGAACGCCGACGATTTAATGCCGTCGATGATACCAAACATCAGGCTGATAAACATGGCCGGCGCAATGACGCGGGACGAATTATGCCACCAGTTGCGGGTAAAGCTTAAGACCACCAGGGCGATACAAGGCGGATAGATAGCCGTCAATACCGGAATCGAAATCTGAATCAGATGGCTCAGACCGAGATTGGAGACCGCCATCGAGAAAATACCGAGGATAAACACCAGCGTACGATAGGATAACGGCAGGTACTGCGCAAAGAACTCTGCGCAAGCGCAGGTCAGGCCCACCGCGGTCACCAGACAAGCGATGAAAATCAGCGCCGCCAGCATAAAGCTCCCCGCGCCACCGAAGGTGTGCTGGACATAGGCATGCAGAATCGCCGCGCCGTTGGCGGATTGCTCCACCAGCGTTGCGCTATCAGACCCGAGGCGGAACAGCGCCAGATACAGCAGCGTCAGCCCCACACCGGCCATCAGCCCGGCCCAGACGGTGTAGCGAGTCAGCAGGCGCGCTTCACTTACGCCGCGGGAACGCGCGGCGTTAACAATGACGATACCGAAGACCATTGCGCCAAGCGTATCCATGGTCAGATAGCCGTTGACGAAGCCGTTAGAGAACGGCGCGGTGCGGTAAGCTTCCAGCGCATTGCTGATTGGGCCAGCCGGCCAGATCATTGCCGCCACGGACAAAATGATCAGGGCGATAATTTTCAACGGAGCAAGGAAATTGCCCACCGTATCCAGCAGTTTGCCCGGATAGAGCGAGACGAGGATCACCAGCGCGAAGTAGATCACGCTGTAAATCATCAGCGGCATCTCGCCATCGCCGGTCAGCGGGGCAATCCCGACTTCAAAAGAGACCGTTGCGGTACGCGGCGTCGCAAACAGCGGGCCAACGGCCAGATAGCAGACCACGGCCAGCAGGATGCCGGCCACTTTGCCGATCGGCGTACTCAGGCTTTCCACGCCACCGCCGACTTTCGCCAGCGCCACCACCGTCAGCACCGGTAAACCCACGGCGGTAATCAGAAAGCCAATAGCGGCGGTCCAGACGTGTTCACCAGCCTGTAAACCGACCATCGGAGGGAAGATAATGTTGCCTGCGCCAACGAACAACGCGAAGGTCATAAAGCCCAACGCGATAATGTCGCGAGATTTTAACTGATGGGTCATAAATTCATTACTGCCTGTGGATGTGGTGTTGTTAACAAACGGAAAAAAACCGTGTCTTCCCCTGAGGGAGGATACCGCGGTGGTTGCCGGAAAAATCAGCGGGATATGCTCCCGAATACGCGTGGGAAAGAATTGTTTTTTGAATTACCACGCAAAAACAGTCTGTCTGCGACAGCATGGGGGGCAATTTAAACGCTTATAACGTTTTAATGCAAGGCGGGATCGCAAAAGCAGATGATTATGCTAAGTCTACTTTAAGGAGTGGGATTATTGACCATATCATAGGAAAACCTCCGGCTAATCATGCGAACAAAAAAGCAGCGGACGTTCATTAATTACGCGGCTAAAAAGTGACGACAAACGAAAATGACCAGCCGAAGCTGGTCATTGGCAAGTCATGTTGACAACGGCGCGCTCAGGCGCTTTTTTTGGCAATTAAACGTTCCGGGAGTAAGAAGCTAAACCGCGTCCCCTGGCCTACCGTACTCTCAATTTCCAGGCGACTATCGTGATGATTCACCGCATGTTTCACGATGGCCAGCCCAAGGCCGCTGCCGCCGGTTTGCCGCGAACGCGCCTTATCCACGCGATAAAATCGCTCGGTCAGACGCGGAATATGCTCAGGCGCAATCCCCGGACCATTATCCTCAACGCTGAACAACGCGCCATGCGGCGCCCGCTGCCAACTGACGGTAATCTCCGTCCCCGCAGGCGTATGGTTGATCGCGTTATACACCAGATTGGACACCGCGCTGCGCAGCTGCTCTTCGTTACCCAGTACCAGCAACGTCTCATCGACGTGGAAGTGGATCGTCTGCTTCTGCTGGCTGAGCGTCTGCGCTTCTCGCTCCACCACCCGCAGCATCATCGGCACGTCGATTTTGTCATTCATGACCAGCGTCGGCGCCGCTTCAATCCGCGACAGCGTCAGCAGCTGTTTGACTAAACCCTCCATGCGCTGGGTTTGTTCGCGCATCGTATGCAGCGCTTTTTCGCGCGTCGTCCCTTCCAGCTCCTGCTCCTGCATCATCTCCAGATAACCCTGCAGCACCGTTAACGGCGTGCGCAGCTCGTGGCTGACGTTGGCAAAAAAGTTGCGCCGCGCGCCTTCCAGCTGATGCATCTGCGTCACATCGCGCGCCACCATCAGCCACTGTTTGTCGCTGTAGGACATCACGCGGATCTCCAGATGACGGGAAGTATTGAGGATCAGATTGAGCGGTTTTGAGAAATTCCTGTTTTTGAGGTAGTTAGCAAATTCAGGATAGCGCAGGAGATTGAGAATATTTTGGCCGCTGTCGTCCGGCCAGCGCAGATTCAGGATCTGCTGAGCCAGGCCATTACACCAGAAAATAGCCCCCTCTTCCGTCGTCAGCACCACCGCATCGGGCAAAGATTCCGCCCCGCTACGAAAGCGTTTGATCAGATTGCCCAGCTCGCGTCGGCGCTTTTTATTGCGCATCTGCATCTGGTGAAGGCCGTAGAGCAGCGGTTCCCAGCTGCCTCGCCCCGGCGGCGGCGTCATGCTACGGTCGACCCATAGCCACCATGAAAGACGTAATAAATTCCAGAAATGCCAGATGAGAAGTCCGGTGACTGCCGCCAGCAAAAACCACGGCAGATAACCCACTACCGCCCCGAGAATCAGGGCCGGGATACAACATAAGAAAAGCTCAAGCGCCAGCCTTTTCCATGACAGCCGTTCCAGCACGGTTCACACTCCTGTCGAGATTCAGAAACGGGCGGAGAAACGATATCCCGTGCCGCGGACCGTCTGTACCATCCGGTCATGTCCGCTATGTTCCAGCGCTTTGCGCAGACGACGAATATGCACATCCACCGTTCTGTCTTCTACATACACATTGGTCCCCCAGACGTGATTCAGCAGCTGTTCGCGGCTGTAGACGCGTTCCGGGTGAGTCATAAAGAAGTGTAATAATTTAAACTCCGTCGGCCCCATGTCCAGCGGACTTTCACCGGTCATCACGCGGTGGGAGGAAGGATCAAGGCTAAGCCCTTGCATTTCAATCACTTCTTCCACTGCCATCGGCGAAATACGGCGCATCACCGCTTTGATTCGCGCCACCAGCTCTTTCGGTGAAAAAGGCTTGGTGATGTAATCATCGGCGCCGGTTTCCAGACCACGCACGCGATCCTCTTCTTCGCCGCGCGCGGTGAGCATGACCACCGGAATATCGCGGGTCATCGCCTCACGCTTCAGCAGCTTGATAAACTGCAGACCCGATCCGCCCGGCAGCATCCAGTCGAGGAGAATCAAATCAGGCCAGGGTTCATTGAGTTGACTCACCGCACTGTCATAATCTTCCGCCTCGACGGGCTGAAAGCCGTTTTGCTCCAGAACAAAGCAGACCATTTCGCGGATCGGAGCTTCATCTTCAACGACCAGAATTCTTCTCGCCATTATTTACCCTGTATTTTTTAGCCATCAGTATAGAGTGCGGCGCCATTATGCGTCAGTTTTGTGACAGATTTATGAAGAAAATGACCGTCATATGATAGCGGATTTTGAATAATGACAAGGAGTAACAATCGATCCTGCCGGTGTTTAGAGGGCAACCTGCGGGATGACAGGTATATAATGCGCCAATGCTTTTTCGCCAGGGAATACTTATGCGCATCATCCACACCTCTGACTGGCATCTTGGCCAGAACTTTTACAGCAAGAGTCGCGCCGCCGAACACTCGGCCTTTCTCGACTGGCTGTTGACCAGCGCGCAGGCGCACGAGGTCGATGCCATTATTGTCGCCGGCGACATCTTTGATACCGGCTCGCCGCCAAGCTACGCCCGCGAGCTGTATAACCGCTTTGTGGTTCAGCTACAGCAGACCGGCTGCCAGCTGGTGGTACTGGCGGGCAACCACGATTCGGTGGCGACGCTGAATGAATCCCGCGATATTCTGGCCTTTCTGAAAACCACGGTGGTGGCCAGCGCCGGCCATGCCCCCTTTATTCTGCCGCAGCGCGACGGCACGCCCGGCGCCATATTTTGCCCGGTCCCCTTCCTGCGCCCGCGTGAGCTGGTCACCAGCCAGGCCGGCCACTCCAGCGGCGAAAAGCAGCAACTGCTGTTAAGCGCCATCAGCGACTATTATCAGCAGCAGTATGAAGCGGCCTGCGCCCTGCGCGGCGATCGTCCGCTGCCGATCGTCGCCAGCGGCCACCTGACCACCGTCGGCGCCAGCAAAAGCGATGCGGTGCGCGATATCTACATCGGCACGCTGGAGGCGTTTCCCGCCAGCCATTTCCCGCCCGTTGATTATATTGCCCTCGGCCATATTCACCGGGCGCAGAAAATCGGCGGCAGCGAACATATTCGCTACAGCGGCTCGCCTATCGCCCTCAGCTTTGACGAGACGGGAAAAAGCAAAAGCGTCAATCTGGTGACCTTCAGCGACGGGCATCTGAGCGAGGTCCATCCTCTGACGGTGCCGGTAACGCAGCCGCTGGCGGTGCTGAAAGGCGATTTCGCCAGCATCAGCGAACAGCTCACCCAGTGGCGGGATGCGCCGCAAGAGCCGGTCGTCTGGCTGGACATCGAAATTACCAGTGACGAATATCTCCATGATATTCAGCGCAAAATTCAGGCTCAGACCGAAGATCTGCCGGTGGAAGTGCTGCTGGTTCGCCGTAGCCGCGCCCAACGTGAACGCATCCTGGCGGGAGAGCGGCGGGAAACGCTGAGCGAACTGCAGGTCGAGGAAGTGTTTGCACGCCGTCTGGCGCAGGAAACGCTGGAAGAGGCGCAGCAACTGCGTTTGAAGCAGTTGTTCAACGAAACGCTGCATAGTCTGAATGGTGAGGAGCACCTGTGAAAATTCTGAGTTTGCGCCTGAAAAATATCAACTCGTTAAAAGGCGAATGGAAAATCGACTTCACCGCCGAACCGTTCGCCAGCAACGGGCTGTTTGCCATCACCGGCCCCACCGGCGCCGGGAAAACCACGCTGCTGGACGCTATCTGCCTCGCGCTGTATCACGAAACGCCCCGTCTGAGCAGCGTATCGCAATCGCAAAACGATCTGATGACCCGCGATACCGCCGAGTGTCTGGCGGAAGTGGAATTCGAGGTCAAAGGGACGGCCTATCGCGCCTTCTGGAGCCAGAACCGCGCCCGCAATCAGCCGGAGGGCAACCTGCAGGCCCCGCGCGTTGAGCTGGCCCGCTGCGACGACGGGCAGATCCTCGCCGATAAAGTCAAAGATAAGCTCGAACTTACCGCCTCGCTCACTGGACTGGATTACGGCCGCTTTACCCGCTCAATGCTGCTTTCCCAGGGTCAGTTCGCCGCGTTCCTCAACGCCAAACCGAAAGAACGCGCTGAGCTACTGGAAGAGCTGACCGGCACCGAAATCTACGGCCAGATATCCGCACAGGTGTTTGAAAAACATAAGCTCGCCCGCAACGAACTGGAGAAACTTCAGGCCCAGTCCTCCGGCGTTGTGCTGCTGAGCGATGAGCAGCAGCAGGCCCTACAGCAAAGTTTGCAAGCGCTTACTGATGAAGAACGCCTACAGCTTACGGAGCAAGCCCGCCTGCAGGCGACGCAGCAGTGGCTGCTGCGTCAGCAAGAGCTGAGCGCGGAATCCTCGCAATCTCAGGTCCGGTTACAGGACGCACAGCAGGCGCTGGAACAGGCCCAGCCGCAGCTTGCCGCGCTGCTCAACGCCCAGCCGGCAGAGCAGCTTCGCCCGCTGTGGACCCGACAGCAGGAGCAAACCGCCGCGCTGGCGCAAACCCACCGCCAGGTGGAGGAAGTAAATACTCGCTTACAGGACAGACTGCGGCTGCGCGCCGGGATACGTCTTGCCGCCAGCCAGCAGATGGCGCGCTTACAGGATGCCCATCACGCCCTCAACCTGTGGCTTAAAGAGCACGATCGCTATCGCCAGTGGGGCAACGCGCTGGCGGGCTGGCGGGCCGCTTTCCAGCAGCAGGCGCGCGATGAACAGCAGCACAACGTCGTACAACAGAGCCTGACGGAAACCATCCGCCAGCTGGCGGAGCTGCCGCCTGCAACGCTGATGCTGGATGCCGACCAGGTCGCCGCCAGCCTGGCACAACATACCGCCGCCCGTCCGCTGCGCCAGCAGCTTTCGACGCTGCATAGCCGCCTGTTGCCGCTTCGCCAGCGCCAGCAGCAGCTGCAAACCACGGAGCAGGCCCATCGCGAGGAACAGGAAAAGCTGGAAACAACCCTGGCCCAGCGCCGCCTGGCATACAAAGAAAAACATCAGCAATTCAGCGATGTGAAGGCTATTTGTGAGCTGGAAGCGCGCATTGTCGGGCTGGAAGAAGAGCGCGCTCGCCTGCAGCCCGGCGCCCCTTGTCCGCTCTGTGGTTCCAGCGAACACCCGGCCGTCGCACAATACCGGGCGCTGGAGCCCGGCGTGAATCAGGCCCGCCGGGATAGTCTGGAACGTGAAGTCAAACAGCTGGCGGAAGAAGGCGCCCAGCTACGCGGCCAGCTTGAGGCGCTGCTTAAACAACAGGTTAAAGAGAAAGAGGAGCTGGACTCACTCCTCCAGCAGGAGCAAGCGCTCACCTCGCAGTGGCAGACAACCGTCAGCGGACTGCATTGCGACCTGCAGCCGCAGGATGATATTCCCGGCTGGCTGGCGTCCCAGCAAGAGAACGAACAGCAGTTGTACCAGCACCAGCAGCGGCTGGCCTGGCAGGCCCAGCAGCAGGCGGGCGAGCAACAGCTGCGGCAACTCCGACAGGAACAGGAACAGCGTCGCACGCAGCTGGAGGCGGAACTCTCGCCCTTCGCGCTCAGCGTTCCGCAGGCCGATCGGACGGCGGAGTGGCTGGAGCAGCGGGAAGCGGAAACCCGCTTGTGGCAGGAAAAGCAGAACCAATTCGTCGCCCTTCAGGAGCCGTTGCAACAGCTGACGCCGCTGCTGGAAACGCTTCCGGAGACAGCACCGGAACTCCTGCCGACGGACGAGGTAGACTCCCCGGCGCCGCTGGCGGGCTGGCGTCAGGTGCATGACGACTGCCTGGCACTGCACAGCCAGTGGCGGACGCTGAGCCAACAGGAAAGCCAGCAGCAGGAAGCGCTGCACGAGACGCACGCTCAGTTCGCTGGCGCACTCTCCCGCAGTCCGTTTGCCGACCAGCAGGCCTTTCTCGCCGCTCTGCTCGATGAAGAGACGCGCCAGCGGCTGGAGCAGCTCAAACAGACGCTGGAAAATGCCTTACAGCAAAATAATGCCCTGGCGCTGCGCGCCCGCGATGCGCTCACCCGGCATCAACAACAGCCGCCGGCCGATGTCGACCTCACCCTCCCGCTGGAACAGGTCCAGGCTCGTCTGCTCCAGCTGGCGCCGCAGCTGCGAGAAAACAGCGCCCGCCAGGGAGAACTCCACCAGCAGCTGAAACACAACGCCGTGAACCAACAACGCCAGCAAACATTGCAGCAGGAGATCGCGCTTGCCGGGCAGCAGCTCGAAGACTGGGCATGGCTTAATGCGCTGATCGGTTCTAAAGAAGGGGATAAGTTCCGTAAATTCGCCCAGGGGCTAACGCTGGATAACCTGGTCTGGCTGGCGAACCATCAGCTGAATCGCCTGCACGGGCGCTATCAACTCCAGCGCAAGGCCAGCGAAGCGCTGGAGCTGGAAGTGGTTGATACCTGGCAGGCGGATGCGGTACGCGATACCCGCACCCTCTCCGGCGGTGAAAGCTTCCTGGTCAGTCTCGCGCTGGCGCTGGCGCTGTCCGATCTGGTGAGCCACAAAACGCGCATTGATTCGCTGTTCCTTGATGAAGGGTTCGGCACGCTCGATAGCGAAACGCTGGATACGGCGCTGGATGCGCTCGACGCTCTCAATGCCAGCGGTAAGGTGATCGGCGTGATAAGCCACGTTGAAGCCATGAAAGAGCGCATTCCGGTGCAGATCAAAGTTAAGAAAATCAACGGGCTTGGCTACAGCCGGCTGGATAAAATGTTTTCCGTCGAGTAACCCCCGAGTATTTCCCTCGCGACAGACCTTTCCTTTCGAGGAAAGGTCGCACTTCTCCGGTGCATTATCCTTGCCGTAATTTCACGAATTATCTTGATATCGCACGAACATGCATGATAATTTCATTTTAATTTCTATAATGCGAATAAACAGGCACAAACATGACGTTTCAGGCACTAAAGGCGGAAAAAATCTATTATCACCGCCATTCGTGCACAAACGTGCAGATGCAATGTCCCCGACAGGTGTGCGCCAGGTAAAAACGCCTTTGCGGATATCCATCGGGTTTCCCGTCTTCCCGCTCACATATTAAGAAGGTCTGAGAGATGAAAAGTTGTCTTATCCTGGTTGCGGGTCCCGTCCGCAGCGGCACCAATGATCGCCCGGAACTGATTGCTGCCAACCTGAACGTCATGGCACAGGTTGCGCTGAATATTTATCGTAAAGGGCATATTCCCGTTATTGGCGAGTGGCTCGCTTTACCTCTGGCCAAAGCCGCTGGTTCAAAGGAAACAGGCGATCCGATCAGCGAAGAGTTTTTATATCCCGTCGCCCATCGTTTGATTAGCCGCTGCGACGCGATTTTGCGTATACCGGGGGAGTCCCGGGGCGCCGATCTTGATGTCGAGGAAGGGAAAAAAAGGGGGCTGACGATTTACTCTCACCTGGATGAGATCCCCGATCTGTGATTCCCCCCCCGTTGCCCCTGCTGACCAGGGCAACGGGGTCACGCTGATTTACAGCGGCCACAGCCAGGCCGCGCCGCGCACGCCGCTGGAGTCGCCGTGTACGGCTTTTCGAATCGGCGTCTCGCACTCCCCGCCGAATACCCATGATTTCACCAGCTCAGGCACCGTCTGGTAGAGACGTTCGACGTTGCTCATCCCACCGCCGAGGACAATCACATCCGGATCGAGGATGTTGACCACGTGGGCCAACGACTTTGCCAGACGCCTCTCATAACGCTTTAACGCCTGCTCGGCCAGCGGGTCCTGCGCGCCGACCCGCTGCATAATCGCATTGCCCGTTAGCGACTGGCCGCTCAAACGCTGGTAATCGGTGGCAAAACCGGTCCCGGAGATAAAGGTTTCAATACATCCCTGCTTACCGCAATAGCACGGCACTGCGGCGCGATAGCGCAGTTCATCATCATCCATCCACGGTAGCGGGTTGTGACCCCACTCCCCCGCGGTGCCGTTGCCGCCAATATGGGAACGCCCCTGTATCGCCACGCCGGCCCCGCATCCGGTACCGATAATCACCGCAAACACGGTCTGCGCCCCGGCGGCGGCACCGTCTACCGCTTCGGAAACCGCCAGGCAGTTGGCATCATTTGCCAGGCGTACTTCGCGGTTTAAGCGCTGGCTCAGGTCTTTGTCAAACGGCTGACCGTTGAGCCAGGTGGAGTTGGCATTTTTCACGACCCCGGTATAGGGCGAAATCGAGCCGGGGATCCCGACGCCGACGCTGCCGCGCTGCCCGGTCGCCTGCTCGGCCATCTCCACCAGCGTGGCGATATTCTCGATCGTTTGCCGATAATCCTCGCGTGGAGTCGGCAAACGGTGGCGAAATAACTGTTCTCCATGGTCACTCAGGGCAATGACTTCCGTTTTCGTGCCGCCCAAATCGATACCAATACGCACTGTAAGCTCCTCTCCCCGATTAACAATGCAAGCATAGCGACAATTCGCTATTATGCCCGCTGGATTTAACGATAACGCCGTGGAAATTATCATGCTGTGGTTCAAAAATTTAATGGTTTACCGTCTCAGCCGCGACATTTCATTGCGTGCCGAGGAGATGGAAAAACAGCTGGCCGGGCTGACATTTACCCCTTGCGGTAGCCAGGATATGGCGAAGACCGGCTGGGTATCGCCAATGGGATCGCACAGCGATGCGCTGACGCATACCGCAAATGGCCAGATCGTTATCTGCGCACGCAAAGAAGAGAAGATCCTGCCGTCACCGGTTATCAAACAGGCGCTGGAAGCCAAGATCCTCAAGCTGGAAGCCGATCAGGGCCGTAAGCTGAAAAAAACGGAAAAAGATTCGCTGAAAGACGAAGTGCTGCATTCTCTGCTGCCCCGTGCTTTTAGCCGCTTCAGCCAGACCATGATGTGGATCGATACCGTCAACGGGCTGATCATGGTGGATTGTGCCAGCGCGAAGAAAGCGGAAGATACGCTGGCGCTGCTGCGTAAAACGTTAGGATCGCTGCCGGTCGTTCCGCTGGCGCTGGAAAACCCGATCGAGCTGACGCTCACCGAATGGGTCCGCTCCGGGTCCGTCGCTCAGGGCTTCCAGCTGCTGGATGAAGCCGAACTGAAGGCCATGCTGGAAGATGGCGGCGTCATTCGGGCGAAGAAACAGGATCTGGTCAGCGATGAAATCGCCGTACATATTGAAGCGGGCAAAGTGGTCACTAAGCTGGCCCTCGACTGGCAGCAGCGTATTCAGTTCCTGATGTGCGACGATGGTTCGATCAAGCGCCTGAAGTTCTGCGACGAACTGCGTGACCAGAATGAAGATATTGACCGGGAAGATTTCGCTCAGCGTTTTGACGCCGACTTTATTCTGATGACCGGCGAACTGGCGGCGTTGATTCAGAATCTGGTAGAAGCTCTGGGTGGCGAAGCGCAGCGCTAATCAGCGCCGGGCGCGCCCGACAAAGCGGGCAAAACGCCTTCCTGCCGCGGCAGGAAGGCGTTGAATCACAGATAGCGGCACAGATAAGAGGTTGGCTCAGCCACCTGCAGATGAAACTCGCTATTGCCTGGTACATTGAATACTTCACCGGCGGCATACACTTTCCACTCGGTCTCCCCCGGCAGCAGCACATTCAGCGCACCGCTCACCACCGTCATCTCTTCCGGCTGCGCGGTACCAAAGGTATATTCCCCTTCTGCCATCACCCCGACGCTCGCGCGACCGGTGCTGCTGCTGGTGAAGCCAATAGATTTCACTTTTCCGTCGAAGTATTCATTGCTTTGAAGCATAAACAAGCCCTTATGATCTTTTGTTGAAGCCTCAATATAGGGGGCGCTCCTTGCCCCTGTCACGCAAAATTACGCTATCGGACCATGTTAAACTAATAGTTCTGCAGCCAGCCGGGAAACCAGCACATTTGACAGCAGAACCGGCACATCCAGCGCTTTTTGCAATACGTCGCGATGATGCTGGTGGTAACCCAGGCAGTCCAGCACCAGCACATCGGCGCCCTGCTCCAGCAGCGCCCGTCCGGCGCGTAATAAATCGCTATCGCTGCCGCTGATCGGGTTGGCTAACGCATAGTAAGGCGCGTGTTCTAACGACAGCCATTTTTGCTGCTGCATGGGCAGCACCTCCTCAACGGGAACGATAACCCCGACCTGATGCCCGTCTACAATCGACGCCACCAGCGGCGGAATAATCCGCTGTGGTTCCAGTAAAATAGCCTTGCGCGCCGTGAGGCCGCTGAGCATTTCGGAACTCAAAAACAGAATGACATCATATTCTTGCCTGTCGAGCATCGCGATAATATGCTTTAAATCACGCTCGACCTTCTGGCGCGAAACCTCGACCGGCAGGTTATCATTCAATAACGTCAGCAGGCATTCATCGCCGGAATCAAGGGCATAATCTTCCATAACGTCTTCACGCGTCATTTTGCCTAACAGGCTAATATGAGTGATCTGCTCTTCCCTGATATGTTCGGTTAAAAGCGGCAAAACTTCCGCCACCGGTACCACGCCAACGGTTAAAATCGCCATCGTTGTACTCATATCACGTACCTTTTCACTACCACTGCTTCAGCACAGGCTTACTACATACGACATCCGCCCCCCTGTTGACTAAAAATCAACCGTCCAGAAGCGTAGCAGCTTAGCGCCGCCGTTGAATGTAAAGATTAATATAGCCTCAAGCACTGCCTGAAAAATCCGTACGTTAGGGAATCATCAGCAGCGCTGATGAATGAAAAATGTGATGGAGGCCCGGTATTCCTCTGCGCAAAGGGCATTCCGGGCGGGCGAGATTATGATTTATCCGGGTCTTCGTAGCGCTGTTTAGCATCCAGCGCTTCCTGTTCCGTAGGGTGTTCACTGATCAGTGAATCGGCAGTCGGGAAATCGGCGCGCAGCTGGTACCAGGTCTCCCCCTGGCCTGCGGGACCTTTCACAACGGCAACGATACGCGCTTCTCTCGGATAGGGAGGTTGGGTGGGCATAGCTCTTCCTTCTTCGGCCATCAGAGCTATTAAGTATAGGAGCCCCTGCGCCCTTTACCGTCAATAAAGTCTTAACTCGCAGCGCGGGACAGCGTCCCTTACTCTCTTGCAGCCTCAGCGCACTGCGCTTCTTGCGGCGCGAAGGCATTCTGCAACGTCGCCAGAATTTGCCCGACGACGTCATCCGGCGTCGCAGTGGCATCGATAATATGATGCGCGGTGGCGCGATACAGCGCTTCTCGCTGCGCCAGCACTTCGCCGACTTCATCGCGCACCGGTTTGCCGGTCAGCGTCGGACGCTGCTCGGTTTTCGGATACGCTTCAAGACGGTCAATCAGGGCCGCAACCGGCACCTGCAGGTAAATCACCACGCCGTTTTCGCGCATGAACTGGCGGTTACCTTCAGCCAGAATAATACCGCCGCCGGTCGCCACCACCGTTTGCGGCAGCGTGGCCGCTTCCAGCGCCTCTGACTCCAGCTCGCGAAAACGCGCCCAGCCCTCCTGCTCAACAATGGTCGCGACCGTACGCTGCTCACGCTCCTGCAGCGCATGATCGGTATCGGTGAACTGGTAATGACGCGCCCGCGCCAGCGCATGGCCGATTGTCGTTTTACCGCAGCCGCGCGGCCCGATGAGAAAGATTGGCAATGTCATTACCGAAGACCCCCTGGTTCCGCATATCGCGGGAAAATGAATACGAATAGTAAGCAATGGTGCCTGCAAAATCGCCGGCAATAATCGTAAAAAAAACGTTACATTAATATGAAAAATCCACTCCGCTACAGATAGCAAAAGGATTTATCGCGTAAACCTATCATTGCATTAAGTGTTATTCCAGATTTACTTATTCAACAAGGTTATTTTTCAGCCGCCGGCTGGCGTAAACGGTAACACATTTATGCATAGCTTTACGCATCAACATATTTACAACATGGTACGTTCAGCCGCACTCTGACGTTAAACGACCAGTATGACAGAGGAAAGTACCATGCAATCTGAAGAACAACGCCTTATTGATGGACTGTTTTCCCGCCTGAAAGAGGCCGGAACGCAGAGCGCTTCGCGCGATGCCAGCGCCGAGGAGCGGATTGCGCAACACATGAAAGAGCAGCCCGCCGCGCCCTATTATATGGCGCAAACGATACTGATCCAGGAAGCCGCCATCAAGCAGCTCAACGATCGTATCCAGGCGCTGGAAAGCCAGGTGACGCAGCTCCAGGCGGCAAAACCGAGCAGCGGCGGATTCCTCTCCGGCCTGTTTGGCGGCGGTCAGACCCGCGGCTCCGACCCCATTCCCGGGGCCGAACAATATGGCCGCCCGCAGGCCAGCGCGCAACCGCAGTATGCGCCGCAAGCGCCGCAGCAGAACTATGCGCCACAGGCGGCGCGCAGCGGCGGCGGCTTTATGGCCGGGGCGCTACAAACGGCGGCAGGCGTGGCAGGCGGCGTGGTGCTGGGCAATATGCTGACCAATATGTTCAGCGGCTCGCATCCGCAGGAGATCGTCAATATTATTGAAGAAAAACCGCAGCCCGACCTCAGTCAGACGCAGGAGTTGTCCGGCGCCGACGATCCGTTCCGTCAGGACGATAATCAGTTCCTCGCGGATAACAACACCTGGAACTCTGACTTCGACGCCGGTATGGGTAACGACGACGATTTCGGCGGCGATGACGACAGCTGGGTTTAACCCTGCTGGCGTTTCGTCTCTGACAGCCACTTCTCCAGCGCGGCGGCAAATTGTTGCCGGTCGCGCTGCGACAAACTATCCGGGCCGCCGGTTTGTACGCCGCTGGCCCGCATCGTTTCCATAAAATCGCGCATCGTCAGACGTTCGCGAATGGTCGCCTCGCTGTAGCGCTCGCCGCGCGGATTTAAGGCTGCGCCGCCCTTGGCCAGCACTTCCGCCGCCAGCGGAATATCGGCGGTAATCACCAGGTCGCCCGGTTGACACAAGCGGACGATTTCGTTATCGGCCACATCAAACCCCTGCGGCACGCGCAGCGTGCGGATCACCCGTGACGGTGGTACCCGCAGCGGCTGGTTGGCAACCAGCGTCAGCGAGGTCTGCGTACGCTCGGCGGCGCGGAATAAAATCTCTTTAATGACGTTCGGACACGCGTCCGCATCAACCCAAATAGCCATTCCGGCTCCTGTCGACGAAAAAGGGAGGCGTCATTGTCACCTGCTTTTGTCCCCCGGGGAAGCGCTGGAGTGATAAGCTAGATAACTCACGACAAAATAAGCAAAGGGGAACGGTGATGGAGAAGAAAATTGGCTTTATCGGCTGCGGGAATATGGGTAAGGCCATTCTGGGCGGTCTGATCGCCAGCGGACAGGTGCAGCCTGGGCAAATTTGGGTCTACACCCCGTCGCCGGAAAAAGTGGCGGCCCTGCACGACCAGTACGGCATTAATGCCGCGCAGAGCGCGCAGGAAGTCGCTCAGATCGCCGATATCATCTTCGGCGCGGTTAAGCCGGGGATCATGATTAAAGTGCTCAGTGAAATCGCCTCCAGCCTGAATAAAGACTCGCTGGTTATCTCAATTGCCGCTGGCGTCACGCTCGATCAGCTGGCGCGGGCGCTGGGCCACGATCGCAAGATCGTCCGCGCGATGCCGAACACCCCATCGCTGGTTAACGCCGGGATGACCTCTGTGACGCCTAACGCGCTGGTCACCAGCGAAGAGGTCGCCGAAACGCTGACGATTTTCCGCTGCTTCGGCCAGGCCGAAATTATCGCCGAGCCGATGATCCACCCGGTGGTGGGCGTGAGCGGTTCCGCGCCAGCCTATGTCTTCATGTTTATTGAAGCGATGGCGGATGCCGCCGTTCTCGGCGGTATGCCGCGCGCTCAGGCGTACAAATTTGCCGCTCAGGCGGTGATGGGGTCGGCCAAAATGGTGCTCGAAAGCGGAGAACATCCGGGAACGCTGAAAGACAGGGTCTGCTCGCCAGGCGGGACCACCATCGAAGCCGTGCGGGTACTGGAAGAGAAAGGGTTCCGCTCTGCGGTCATCGAGGCCATGGTCAAATGCATGGAAAAATCAGAGAAGCTCAGCCGCTCCTGATCCCCTCCTGTTGAGAACGGGTGAGGAGACTCCTCACCCGTTTTTACCGCGTCAGTTTCGACACCCGCGCCGTTAACCCTGTTTCTTCAGGCAGGCACTCATAAACTTGTTACGATCGTCCCCTTTCAGAGACTGCTGGGTCGCCTGACCGTTACACTCGCGCATTTTTTGCTGCTGAGGCGTCAGACCCTTACTTTCCGGCGCTGGCGCTTCTTTCTTGAGACACTGACTCATAAACGCTTTACGCTCGTCCCCTTTCAGCGTTTTCGACGAGGCCTCTTTGTTGCAGGTCGCCATTTTTTGCTGCTGGGGCGTTAACGTTTTTTCCGCAGCATTCACCGCCGTCATGAAGATAAGACCAAAAAGCAGGGTCACCAACATTGTTATTTTCATCACACCATCCTTTTGTCAGTCAATCACTGTAAGCCTGGTCACTGGCGGGAAAAAAAACCAGCCGATGGCAATAATTCACCATCGGCAGCGGCTTATTTCAGGCCCAGTGCGGCTTTCATAGTGTAAAACAGATCGGTCTGATCGGTTAAGCCCACAACGTTAGCGGCATGCGGACCATAAGCGGCAATACGCAGCTGCGTGCCGGTATGTTCCATCGACTCCTCTTCCGAGTTGCCGTAGCTGATGACCATCACCGAACCGTCTTTGGTCGTCAGCGCCTGAGTCAGGCCCGGAGCTTTGGAATCGGCCGGAATAATCTGGCTGGCGTGCGCGTGGTCAGCGGTGACCACAACCAGCGTATTCCCCTCTTTTTTGGCAAACTCCAGCGCTTTTTGCACCGCTTCATCAAGGTCGACGGTTTCGCCAATCTGACCGCACGGGTTCGCCGCGTGATCCTGTTTATCGATGGAGGCGCCCTCAACCTGCAGGAAGAATCCTTTCTCGTTGCTGCTCAGAAGACCGATCGCTTTCTCGGTCATCTGCGCCAGCGTCGGCACCGAAGCGTCACGTTTGCTGTTCGGGGTACAGGTTATCGCCGGCTTATCGATATTGCCGTGGTAAGACGCTTTCGGTCCTTCCCAGCGAACCGGCATGTTGCCGTCGGCGAAAAGACCCAGCAGCGGTTTGCCCTGGTTGGCTTCGCTGACCGCGGCCAGCGAGCTGGCATCGGTGACAATCTGGTAGCCGCGGGCAATAGCCTGCTCATGCAGCGTTTTGCCCTGCCATTCACCGGCCGTCGCGGTTTCGGCGAATGTTTTTGCCCCGCCGCCTAAGGTCACATCAGCGCGGGCATTCAGCAACTGCTCGGTAATCGAGCCTTTACCGCCCTTCTCCAGCGCGTTGCCAGGACATTTTTCGCTGGTGACGCTCGGACCGTAGCATTTACGTGAAGTCACATGTGCGACCTGAGCTGCTGGCGTGGCATCCTGCAGTTCTGCCGTAGAGACGTTGCCGGTGGCAAACCCTGCGGCTTTCGCCAGTTCGAGGATGGTCTGATGATCTTTTTCATGAATATCGACCCCCAGCGCGCCGTTATAGCTTTTTACGCCGGTCGTCCAGGCGGTGGCGGACGCGGCGGAATCGGTCACGTAATCCGGTTTGCCGGTTTTTTTATCCAGAGAATAATGCGTGTACTGACCGGTCAGCGGCAGCGCATCAATGCCCTTAAAGAAACCGCCGGCGCCTTCGGCATAATTGCGCGCCGCCGTAATTTCAGAATCGCCCATCCCGTCGCCAATCAGCAGAATAATATTTTTGGCGGGTTTGTTGATTAACGAAGCCTGCAGCAGGGCCGTTTGATCGCCGGTTAAACGACGCGCGCCGCCGGGCGTCGTGATATCGCCCTGAGCGGCACGATTTTCCAGAAGCGGGGCAGTCGTGGTTTCAGCATGAATAACCGGGGAGCCCAGCAGAGGTAACAGGGCAATAAAGAGGGCGTTGAATTTCACTTTTGTCGTCTCCATGTAAAAAATACTTAAAAAACAAAACGAGGGAGACTTTATAAAAGCGAGATGACAGTAAAATGACAGCATCCATATCCTGTCAAAAGAACTAATTACGCGGATGCCGTAACAGCTTTTTTATATATTGCTGCAGCAGTTGGGCGTCGCGATCGTCCACCAGCGGGCCGGGACTTGCCTGCTCAATAGCGTGCTCAATATCGTTAATTAATGCCTGCTGCGCATCCTGCGCCATATGGCGAAGCAGCGCCGTCACGACAACTTCCAGCGCCTCAACCTGCACCGTCAGCTCCTTTGCTTCTTCCTCCTTTTGCGCCAGCTTTACCAGTAATTCAGCAATGAGATTCTTCACAGCACTGTATCCTTATGCAGGTTCCATTATTTGCTAGTTATGTCATACATTAGCCATCAGATACCAGTATTATTTTTTAAAAATGATCGCTTATCTCGCAATATAATAAGCGAAACGTTTTGCTCATTCGCCGACCGCCACCAGGAATAAACTTAAGGCAGGCATAATACGTTGCATAACTAAATTCAATAGATAATCATAAAAAAGAATATTGCTATTGCGGTAATAATTATAACGTATCGCCATAATAGATCTGATAGGCCAAATCCACGCTATCTGGCGCATCTTTACCCACCAGACGGGCTATCAGGATTTCACTCGCCGTTTTACCGATGTCATAACGAGGAGTAATGACGCTGGCGATTTTTTGCAGCCGCGCGCGGCCAATCTCCAGCCCGTGGAAGCCGGCAATCGCTATCTCCTGCGGCACCGCAATCCCCTGCGCCTGACACTCCAGCAGCACGCCGACCGCCAGATCGTCATTGGTACAAAAAATCGCGTCAATATCCGGGTGCGACTGCTGCATTTGCAGGAACATCTGGCGGCCCAGCGCCACCGAGGAGATGGTGCGCGGCGTGATGTGATACGCCTTCAGGCCACAGGCCGCCACCGCTTGCTCTGTCCCGCGGAAACGGCTCAAATCGCGGGGATCGTCCATTGAACCAAAAAAGGCGATTTTTCGTTTGCCGCTTTCGAGAAACGCATGGGCCATATCCCAGCCGGCTTTCTCGTTATCAAACCCCACCTGGATATCGAGCGGCTGCCCGCCGATATCCATCAGCTCCGCCACCGGGATCCCGCTGGCGCGGACATACTGGATCATGCGGTCGGTGTGCTGCTTACCGGTCAGAATCAGCCCGTCGATGTTGTAGGAGAGCAAATTGAGCACTTCGCGCTCTTCACGCTGCGGATCGTAGCCGTAGTTGGCGATCAGGGTCTGATACTGGTGCGCGGAAGTGACGGATTCAATGCCAGCGAGCACATCGGCGAAAATCTGGTTACGGAAGGAGGGAATCAGCACGCCAATGGTTTTGCTGCGGGCATTGAGCAGGATTTCCGGCGCCCGGTTAGGAATATAGTTGTTCTCTTCCATGACCTTAGCGATCAATTCACGGCTGCGCTGCGATACCTGGCCCGGGTCTCGTAAATAACGGCTGACCGTCATTTTATTAAGACCGGCCAGGTTCGCGATATCCTGTAATGTCATCCGGTTGTTTTTCATCGGGTTCTCTGCGACAAACGACTCATATGCTCGCAGAGAACCTTACCACAGCCGCTTCTATTCTGTTAACCCGCAAGCTTTTTTGTCGTCGTCAGCGCGGCACTGCTGGCGTCGTTGGCCCGCACGTTGTACATCAGCACCACCGATGCCAACAGCGCGATGGCCATAAAGGTGTACGACGCGCCAGGCCCGCCCATGATGCCATTGAGATACCCCACCAGCCAGGCGCCAAGGAAAGCGCCGAGCGCGCCAAAGCTATTAATTAACCCCATCGACACCCCCGATACGTTGCGCGGCAGCAGCTCCGGGATCAGCGCGAAGAAGGGACCATAGGGCGCATACATACAGGCGGCGGCAATAACCAGCAGCCCGTAGGAGGACCAGAAAGACTGATTGCCTGTCATCCAGGAACCGAAGAACGCCACGGCGGCAATCAGCAACAGCGGCCAGATGAACAGTTTACGATTCTGGAATTTATCCGACAGCCAGGAGACCGTCAGCATCAGACAAATCGCCGCCAGATACGGCACCGCCGCCAGCCAGCCTACCGCCACGATATCCATCTGCGCCGCATTTTTCAGAATCGACGGCATCCACATCATGAAGCCATAAACCACGATACTCCACAGCGCATGGACGGCGCACAGCATAATCACATTTCGTGAACGCAGCGCCTCGCCATAGTTACGCACCGGTTTGATATGGCTCTGTTCGCTATCCATCGCCTGTTGCAGAACCTGCTTCTCCTGCGCAGTCAGCCAGGAGACTTCCGACGGTTTATCGCGCACCAGAATCCACCAGCAGATAGCCCATAGCACCGCCGGAATGCCTTCGATAATAAACATTTCCCGCCAGCCCCAGGACTGAATCAGGTAGCCGGAGACAATCGACATCCACAATACCGTCACCGGGTTGCCAAGAATCAGGAAGGTATTAGCGCGTGAACGCTCGGTTTTGGTAAACCAGTTGCTGATGTAAATCAGCATCGCCGGCATCACCGCCGCCTCGACTACCCCGAGAGTAAAGCGAATAACCATTAACATCGGAATATTGCTGACAAACCCGGTGGCCGCCGCGCAAAAGCCCCATAATACCAGGCTGAAGAAAATCATTTTTCGCACGCTGCGTTTTACGGCGTACATCGCACCGGGAACCTGAAAAAAGAAATACCCCAGGAAGAACAGAGCGCCAATAAGCGATGATGTCCCTTTAGTTATTCCTAAATCACTTTCAATACCGGCAGCGGCGGCAAAACCATAATTCGCACGATCGAGATACGCCAGACTATAGGTAATAAAAATCACCGGCATTAAATACCACCAGCGACGCGCTGGTAATTTCGCGAGCATTTGCATATGCCATCCTCAGATAAAGTGCATAATCAAACGGGGGTCATTATTTTATCTATTCGTCAGCTTTCTGGCGGCCGGACCCGGCCGCTAAAAGGCGACGCACGGCTCAAACAGCGGCGAGCATCCCGCCATCAACAAACAACAGATGTCCATTGACAAAACTGGCCGCCGGGGAGGCCAGATAGACCGCGGCGCCAATTAATTCTTCCGGTTTTCCCCAGCGCGCGGCCGGGGTCCTTTGATAAAGCCAGGCAGAAAAATCCCGATCGTTAACTAATGCCGCGGTCATTTCTGTGGCAAAATAACCCGGCGCAATACCATTAACCTGAATATTATATTCTGCCAGCTCCACACACATGCCACGCGTCAGCATTTTGACCGCCCCTTTCGACGCGGCATACGGTGTAATCGTCTTACGACCTAATTCACTCTGCATTGAACAAATATTAATTATTTTCCCCGAGCGGCGCGTCATCATATATTTAGCCACCTGCTGTGAAACAAGGAAAACCCCTTTCTGATTAACCTCAATCACCTGGTCCCACTCTTCCTCTGGAAACTCGGTGAAGGGATAACGACGCTGGATCCCGGCGTTGTTAATCAAAATATCAATCGCCCCAATCTGCGCCTCAATCCGCGCAATGGCCTGTTCAACCTCAACGCTGCGGGTGACATCAAAAGCCACGCCCGTCGCACGATAGCCCTGCGCACGCAGCGCCTGCGCCGCGTCATCTGCTTTCTGCTGCGTGCGGTCATTGATAATAATCTCCGCCCCATACGCAGCCAGGCCTTCCGCCAGCAGATAGCCAATCCCCCTGGCTGATCCGGTGATCAGCGCGCGTTTGCCGGATAAATCGAATAAATTTTTCATAAAAAACTCTTTCCCATGTACTGTTATGCGTAACTGTATACGCGTAACAGTTGTATTTTAAAGAGGGAAAAGAAGAGAAATGATTAATTTGTGATCAGGACGACATTTGTAGGAAGCGGAGATCTGAGGGCGGCATTCACGCTCGGGCGTCAATGCCGGGGGAAAGAGGCTAGGCGGCGGTACGGCGACTGCGTTGCAGCATCACGGCCAGTTGCCAAAGGTTAATCAGCACGATAACCGCGGTGGCAATAAAGACCCAGCGAAAACCGGCCATTGCCGATACCGACGCGCCAATCAGCGGCCCGACCACATTGCCCAGGTACATAAACGACTGGTTATAACCGAAAATACGTCCGGTCACCTTATCACTGCTGTATTTGAGCAGCAGAGTCTGCACCGCTGGCAGCATTGCGCCGTCGGCAAAGCCCAGCAGGAAACGCAAAATGCCCAGCTGCAGCGGGGTGGTGACGAACGACATGGCGAAGAACATCACCACCGCGCAACACAAGGTGGCCAGCAAGATGCGCGAGGTGCCGATGCGATCGCCAAGTTTGCCTAAACGCGGCGCGGAGATCAGCGCGGAAACCCCGGGCACGGCGGCAATCATCCCGGCGAGAAAGGCGATATTGCTGCTGTCCGGCGCCATTGATTTGATAAACAACGCCAGTATGGGACCGATAGAGCCATTGCACAATTGAATGACCAGGGTTGTGAAAAACAGGCTAATCACCAGCCCCGGATAAGGCAGCGACGCCAGCACTTCCCTGCCGCTTAAGCGTAAGGCCTTGCCGGTTTGCGGCCTTACGCCCTCTTTAATCAGAAATAGCGTGACGAGAAAACTGACCGTCAGCAAAATCGCGGTGATAAAAAAGACCGCCCGCAGCCCGACATGGTCGGCCAGAAAACCGCCCAGCAGCGGTCCGCCAATAACCCCGCTGATTTGCGCCGTCGAAAGCGTACTGAGCGCCCAGCCGCTGCGTTCCCGTGGCACCTGGGAGGCCACCAGCGCCATCGCGTTGGGAATATAGCCTGAGGTCAACCCCATCACCGCACGCAGGATAAACAGTTGCCAGACGTTAGTGGCGAAGGCCTGAAGCAGAATGGCAATCGCCATGCCCAGGGAGGCGCGCAGCAGCATCAGCTTACGCCCTTTACGATCGGCCAGACTGCCCCACATGGGTGAGACAATAGCCGACACCAGGAAGGTGACGCTGAACGTCAGCCCCGACCACATCGATAGCGCCTCGTGAGACGTCACGCCGAGCTGGGAAACATAAAGCGGCAAAAAAGGCAGAATTTGACTGATAGCCAGGCCGGTGAAAAAACAACCAAACCAGACGGAGATGAGATTGACCTTCCAGGATTCCATAACTACACGTATTCATTAATTTTTTGTGAATTATTACCTAGCTTAGCAATTTCCACTCATCGACGTATTACCAGAGATGCGCTGATGCTGAGTTTAGTGTTTTATCGCTCGATAACACTTTTTGTCGAACATTATCAGGACTAACCGCCGCCCCCTCAGCGCGTTCTGCTGACGCGCCGGGCACCGGGGACGGCAATCGAACAGCTTTTAGCCTGCCGTTTTCCGCATTCAACATTCTGGCAGCCATGCGTGCATTGCACATGCTATGTTATGTGTTTTGTTGTCATCAGGATGGAAGTTGAAATGGCTAAGCTGAGGGTTGGGATCGTTTTTGGCGGTAAGTCGGCAGAACATGAAGTGTCGCTGCAGTCGGCGAAAAATATCGTTGAAGCAATTGATAAAACACGCTTTGATGTCGTTCTGCTCGGCATTGATAAACAGGGGCTCTGGCATATCAACGATGCTGGTAACTATCTGTTAAACCCGCAGGATCCTGCCCGTATCGCGCTGCGCCCTTCCGACATCACGCTGGCGCAAATTCCCGGTCGTGACGCGCAGCAGTTGATTAACGCCGACAGCGGCCAACCGCTGGCCGCCATCGACGTGATTTTCCCGATTGTCCACGGTACCCTCGGGGAAGACGGCTCGCTACAGGGCATGCTGCGGATGGCTAATCTGCCCTTCGTCGGTTCCGACGTCCTCGGCTCCGCCGCCTGCATGGACAAAGACGTCACTAAGCGCCTGCTGCGCGATGCCGGACTGGCGATTGCCCCATTCATCACTCTGACCCGCGCCAACCGCCAGCAGTTCAGCTTTACGCAGGTGAAAGACAAGCTTGGCCTGCCGCTGTTTGTCAAACCGGCCAACCAGGGCTCTTCGGTCGGCGTCAGCAAGGTCAACAGCGAAGAGCAGTACCAGCAGGCGGTCGCGTTGGCCTTTGAATTCGACCATAAAGTGGTGGTGGAACAAGGAATTAAAGGACGGGAAATTGAGTGTGCGGTGCTGGGGAACGATCATCCTCAGGCCAGTACCTGCGGCGAAATCGTCCTTAACAGCGAGTTCTACGCCTACGATACCAAGTATATCGACGATCAGGGGGCGAAAGTGGTGGTTCCTGCGGCCATTGCCAGCGATATCAACGATAAAATCCGCGATATTGCCGTTCGGGCCTACCAGACGCTGGGATGCAGCGGCATGGCGCGCGTTGATGTTTTCCTGACGGAAGAAAACGCGGTCATTATCAACGAAATCAATACGCTGCCAGGTTTTACCAACATCAGTATGTATCCGAAGCTGTGGCAGGCCAGCGGCCTGGACTACACCAGCCTGATCAGCCGGCTGATTGAACTGGCGCTGGAGCGCCATGCGGCAGACCGTGCGCTGAAGACATCGATGAACTGATTGTCTTCCCGGGTGACGGCGCGTGGCGCCTTACCCGGGTTATCTGAGGCGCTGCGCCTCAGTCCCGGCACAGCTCCCGCCACGGCGGGCGTGTCCGGCCTACGCTTCCTCAACCCCGGTCTGGCGGCGGATAATCTTTCCGGCAATCCAGAAGCTAATCACCCAGGTCACCAGCCCGACGGCATAGGATTGCCAGCCTTGCGTTTCAAAGCCCAACAGCCCCACCACGCCGTTCAGTATAAAAATTAATCCCAGCGCAAACGCGTAGTAATGCCAGTCACGGCGGATTTTTTCAGTGAGTTTCATAACCCCTCCGACAACAAAAAAGGCATCTTCGCACAGCCGGAATCCGCGGTCTGTAGCCCCGGAGAGAATTATCACACATTGGGATATCGCTCTAAGTTCCGCAAAATGATCCGCCCACCCGCTCCCGGCCAGAAAACAGGAATATTCCTGGTCGTAAATTACCAGCAATCTGATACTGAGAACCCCTTCCCGCTGCCAGAATCATCGCTATGCCACGATGCAAACCAGCAGATCAGTCAAGTTCGGAGGGGAAGATGGCTGAGTTCGCCTTTTCAAAATCACTTATTGCCGCGAAAAAAAGAAGCGCCATCACCCGCAGCAATATTGCCTATGCCCTGTTTGTGCTGTTCTGTTTCTGGGCCGGCGCGCAGATGTTAAGCATGCTGGTACATGCCCCCGGTGTTTTCGAGCACCTGATGCAAATCGAAGACAGCAGCTCGCCGCGAATTAAGATTGGGCTGGCGGTGGGGACCCTGTTTGGCCTGATCCCCTTCCTGTTCGGCGGCCTGTTGATCGGCATGTTGGGGCTTATCCTGCGCTGGAGCGATAACCGCTAGCGACGCGCCATACAGCTGGCCCGCCTTTCATCGACCCGTTTCGCAAACCAGGCCGTGGTCAGATTACGCGTAATCTTAGGGCTCTCAAGCTGAATCCCCGGCAGTATCTCTCGCGGTAGCGCTTTGCCTGCTTTCTTATCCGCCAGACGGAAAACCTGCTGATACAGCTCGGTTTTCTCAAACGCCAGGCTGTCGCCTTTTTTCAACTGCCGGTGGATGTCATCATCGCTCATCGCCAGCTGCCCGGCTAAACGGCGTACCGCCAGCTCCGTCGTCCCTGCGTCATCGCTATCATAACGAATTAAATCACCGTCCAGCGCCAGCTTCACGCCGCTCGCTTTACTGACGGCATTCTGAAACGCCGCATTGCGGCTGGCATACCAGCCCGCGTTAAAGTCGGCAAAACGATACAGCGGCGCGCTGTAATTCGCCGGATAGTTGAGCAGGTGCCAGGTACCAAACCACAGGCCGCCGCGCAGGCTGAACACTTCCTGGCGCACGGTGCCGCTGATTTTCCACGGATAGCCATCGGTATGCTGTTCGGCAAACGCAATGCTCACCTGCATCGGGCCGCCGGTATGCACCGGGTTAAGTGAGCCGAACAGTTTCTGCCCCATGGGCACCATGCCGATAAAATCGTCAAACACAGCGCTAAGCTGCTTTTCCGTTTTCACGTTATCCAGCCGCTCGCTGTAGCTTTTGCCGTTGGGTGACGGAATTTTCAGCGCCGTGTGCACAAGGAAAACCGGGATGTGCATCTTCCCGGCCCGGCGGTCTATCTCTTGCCAGGCGATTCTGCTCAGCCCCGGCACTACCGGATCGGCTTGATAGTTGGACTCCTGCTGCGCGACGGCCAGCACCGAACAGACGTTCTCCTCCGTCGGCGCCAGCTTCTGGCTGGCGAAGGTTTTGGCAATCGCCTGCGCCCACTCGTCCCTGTCCTTCACGCTGGCGGGCATCTTTTGCCGCACCACGGCGGCCACGTCAACGGCCTTTTCGCCCTCTTTCAGCGCCGGCGCTGTGTTGCTGGTACAGGCACTCAGAATCCCCCCAGCCAACAGCGTCAGAGCGCAGGAAACCCGACGTGGTACCGCGGTTGTTCTGCACTGTCCTTGTCTCTGTATCATCCTTCAATCTGCCTCTGCTATGGGTAGGGTTCGCTAAATCAGTTCAACGTCTGGGTGACGGGCTGCAGCTCTTTACCATCGAGTTCGTGTTCAAAACTACGCAGACGTTTGTAGATGGACATCAGTTCCACCAGCGTCGTCCACGAGCTAATCAGATACTGGAACGAGCCGCGTACCTGGCCGAACACGTTGGTAATCTGCGTCATCAGGCCCAGCGTAATCGTACCGGCAACGATCGACGGAAACAGCAGGAACAAACCGAAAACATTATCCACCTGCAGATAAAGAATGCGGGCGATGTTGAAATACATGTAGTGGAAATAGAGGCGGAAATAGTTGCGACGAACGGCGCTAAACAGCTCGCGCACCGTCGGCGGCGTGGCGCGGGATTCATCATCTTCGCCGTACACCAGCTCTTTACGATACGCCGCTTCCACGCGTTGGTTTTTAAATTCCAGTCCCGGCAGTTTGATCCCCACAACCGCCAGCATACCGGTACCCATCAGTGACCACACCACCGCAGCAATCACCAGGCCATACGGCAGATGACCCACAATCGGTAGATCCGGCACATGTTCAGACAGCGTAACCAGCACCGGCAGGAAGGCAATCAACGTCATCACGGCGTTGATAAAGCTCACCCCCATATCCTCGAGAGTGGAAGCAAAGCGCATGGTATCTTCCTGCACACGCTGAGCGGCACCTTCGATGTGGCGCAGGTGATGCCAGTGGGCCATATAGTGTTCGTTCATCGCCGTACGCCAGCGGAAAACGTAGTGGCTGACGAAGAAGTTGTTCATCACGCCGATAATCACCGCGATCACCGCGATCCCGAGGAACACGCCGGTTTCCTGGTAAAACTGGTTAATGCTGACTTTATGCGGCGTCGCCAGCGCGGACTGAATCAGATCGTAGAACGGCGCGTACCAGGCGTTGATCGCCACCCCGACTTCCACCAGAAACCAGGTTACGAAGATGATCAACGAGGTGCCAAGAATTGACCAGTATTGCCAGCGGTGTGGACAGAAGGTAAACCAGAACAGCGCAAAAACGCCCACGCAGAAAACGTAGTAGGCGTAAAACACCAGATAGTTCAGCGACCAGAATCGCGCAGCGCTGATGGCAACATTTTGTGATGCCCCGGTTAAACGCAGCAGCCAGTCGCCACCGCCCGCCTGCCAAAAGATCACTGCAAGCAGCGACCAGACAAAGGCAGAGAGAAAAAACGGCCCCGGTTTGGGGAAAAAAGATTTAAACATCATGTACTCCTGCTAACTTCTTTATCGTTCTGGCTATGCTGTGTGCCACGAGAGCGCCCGCCGCATTGCTGTAGCAGTCTGGGGAGGACGGTCGGATGATGAGACCAAATATCAGCAGCTTAGTTCGTCTGCCATTCGGCCAGAATTGTTTCTATGGATTTCACGCGGACAGGATTGCCGGGTACGGTAAGCGTACGCCAGACATCGTTGTAGTGATCGATAAGCGTTGTGGCCTGCGCAGCCGGACGGTTGGCAGTGGTATGCGCATCTTCGGCAACGGTAATTGCATAGCCGCGGCTGGCGCCGTTTTTGATGGTGGTATCGACACAATAATCGGTCGCACAGCCGCAAACCACGAACTGCTGGATCTGCTGCTCGCTCAGAACCTGCGCAAGACGTGTTTTATAGAACGCATCGCAGGCGGTTTTGGTGACATAGAGGGCGTCTGCGGGTTGTTCCAGCTCCGCCAGCAGCGCAAAACCTTCACTCCCCTCTTCCAGACCATCGTCCTCGGCATGCTGGATAAAAATCACGCGATCCGCGGCGCGAATCAGACGGTTAATATGCGCGACGCAGCGTTCGCGCTCAATACGCGGCGTCGCAAAGACGCCATTTTGCATATCTACTACCATCACTACTCGTTGAGCCGCCATATTTCTCTCTCGTCACCCGATAAATCAAACGCTCATCATACCCGCCCGCCGGGGAAAGAGGATGTCCGAAAGCATAAAAAAGTCCTTTTTACGCACGGTTACGTTTTTATGCTAAATATTGCCGTTATTCCACTTCGTTCAGCCGCGCTTCGTAGTATAAATATGCCCTATATATTTTCTTATGATTATGGATACCCCAGTTGAAACGTAGTCTGCTTATTTTTGCTGCGCTGTGTGCGGCGTCATGGACATCGGTCCAGGCAGCTCAACCGATCGTTGACCCGGAATTTGCCGCTAATGTTGTCGATCGTTACGCAAACCATATCTATTATGGTAGCGGCGCCACCGGCATGGCACTGGTGGTGATCGACGGCAATCAGCGTGTGTTTCGCAGCTTCGGTGAAACGCGTCCGGGCAATAATGAGCATCCGCAGCTGGATTCGGTTATCCGCATTGCTTCGCTGAGTAAACTGATGACCAGCGAGATGCTGGTAAAAATGCTCGATCAGGGCGTCGTGAAGCTCAACGACCCGCTCAGCAAATACGCGCCGCCGGGTGCCCGGGTGCCGACGTATCAGGGCACGCCGATTACGCTGGTCAATCTGGCGACTCACACCAGCGCGCTGCCGCGCGAACAGCCCGGTGGTGCTGCCCATCGTCCGGTCTTCGTCTGGCCAACGCGCCAGGATCGCTGGTCGTGGTTGTCGACTGCCTCGCTGAAAGCCGCCCCGGGTTCGCAGGCCGCCTACTCCAATCTCGCGTTTGATCTGCTGGCAGACGCCCTTTCCACCGCGGCGGGAAAACCTTATCCGCAGTTGTTTGAAGAACAAATTACCCGGCCGCTGGGTATGAAAGACACCACCTTTACGCCCTCACCGGATCAGTGCCGCCGGCTGATGGTCGCCGAGAAAGGCGCCAGCCCGTGCAACAATACGCTGGCGGCGATCGGCAGCGGCGGCGTCTACTCGACGCCAGGCGATATGATGCGCTGGATGCAGCAGTTCCTTTCCTCCGATTTCTATACCCGCGGGCAGCAGGCTGACCGTATGCAGACATTGATTTATCAACGTAGTCAGCTAACACGGGTTATCGGTATGGATGTGCCGGGCAAAGCCGACGCTCTGGGACTTGGCTGGGTCTATATGAAACCGAAAGATGGCCATCCGGGGATTATTCAAAAAACCGGCGGCGGCGGTGGATTCATTACCTATATGGCGATGAATCCGCAGGCGAACGTCGGCGCGTTCGTGGTGGTCACCCGTTCATCGCTGACCCGCTTTAGCAATATGAGCGACGGTATTAACGATCTGGTCAGCGAACTCAGCGGCGGGCAACCGGCGCCGATCCCGGAATCCTGATTTAGTCTCGCGACCAAATTAATAATCTGCAGGCAAATGGTTGATGCTAATCAGTTTGCCTTTATCCATCTCGATATATCCGCCCTTGCGCAGGGCGGCAAGTACCTCGGCAACAACAGAGCGTGAAATACGCGTTTTTTGATGAATATAATTCATTACCCCAATACGAAAACGCAATTGTTCATCCCAGTCAATCATCGACAGCAGCGTCGCGCGAATTTGTTCATAGGAATTATGCCCAATCAATTGCAAATCGCGTTGTTCCATAATACGACTATGCCATACCAACCAACAGAATGCGTCGCGCCACAAATTATTCTGTTCAACTATTTTAAGCGCTTGTAAAGAAGGAAGATGGTAACCCTTACATTTCCCTTCCGTCATTAATTGATATCGCATCTCATTTTTCATCACGCTATCAGCCAACCCGATAATAAAAGGAGCCTGGGTGATGCCAATGAGGATATTTTCGTTTCTACGCAGAGAAATCACGCCTTCCAGAATGACAACCGTTTCGGCGCAATGTATATCATTAACGAATATAAGCTGTTTTTCACGACAAAATTCGAAGTGAGTGCCATATCTGGACAAGTATTGATCTAGCTGACCAAATGCATCAAGCGGTTTACTCAGCGATAACATTGATACGTTCCTGACAATAATGCCCGTCAAATCCTTGACGGGCATAGTCTTCGATTAAATATCTACAATGCTTTTCTCACTGTAAATAATCTTACCAGGTATATTTAACGCCCACGTTAGCGGCCCAGTCTTGATCCACATCACCACCACCGAGATAGCTAACATCCGAGTAGGCGCTGAAATTGCGGGTAAAACTGAACTGCGTACCCAGCCCAACACGAACCGCAGAACCTTCGGTACCGTTATTGATAGAATCACCGTTTACGTCAGCGTGGTTGCTGGCGTCGTCATACACGTAAGCCAGCTTGAAGTAAGGCGTCAGCGCCTGATCGTTACCGTAGGTGAAGGTATAACCCGCATCAACGCCCAGTTCATAGCGCATACTGTCGTAAGACTGACCACCCACTTTCAGGCCATTGCTCAGGCGATAGTCGTCACCAGACTGGAACAGACCCGATATGCTGCCGTACGGCGTCACATAGCCGGCATTACCCAGCTTCACGTCATAGCCCAGTTTCAGACCAAAGCCCCAGGCATCTGAAGAGGTACTGCCGTCAACGTACTGACCGTTACTCATGTTTGCCGACAGTTCGTTGTTGAAGTGAGAGTAGTTAACAGAACCGTCAACAAAGAAGTTGTTTGCAAAATGAGCAGAAGTGTAGAGGTAAGCCGTCTGGCTGTCCTGATCCACCTGACCGGTACGATCGCTCAGATCCCCTTTCACAAAGCCCGCAGCGGCACCGACGATCCACTCAGCATCGTTACCGTCAATTTTGCTATCAAGACCCACCATGACGCCGTTAACATTCTGATCGTAGCCGATAGTGCCATTGTCGCCGTTGAAACTACCGCCGAAGTAGCTTCCCCAGGCGCCGCCGTTATCGGCCAGGCCATGACGCGACTGGGTCAGACGAGTTGCCACGGTATCCTGCTGCAGGTTCCAGATATTGCTGTTGGCGGACGGGATGCTCAGCGCCATGTTCGCATAGTCGGTCAGCCTGCTCTGCTCCAGAACAACGGTGTTGCCTTCCTGCTTAGCCTGGTAGGTGTAAGCACCGAGATCGGCTTTGTTAGCCGCAGAAAAGGTAGCCGTGCTGTTTTTGTCGTTCACATAAATCAGCTCTTTGCCTTTGTAATCAGCAATGGAGCCCTTACCATCCGCATTATCAATACGAACTCTGTAGTTGCCTGTCGCGGCCGCAACGCTGTCGCCTGCGTTATCCACTTCGGACTGATCGAAAGAGGTGTCGGCGTCGCCATTACCGTTCACGGTCAGGTGGCCATCGGAGTTCATCGCGATTGTGCCGTAGCCGTAGTTAGCCTTAGTGGCGTCATGAGTACGATCGTTCGTGAGATCGGCATTCAGCACGAAGCTATTGCTGCCGATATTAAGCACACCAGAGTACACGTTCCCGTTTGCATCCGTCGAACTGGTCAGATTCAGCATATCGGCCTGCAGCGCGTACGCCGTGCTGTTGCCCACATCCAACATACCATTATTCGTGATGTTGATAGTGTTGGCATACAGTGCGGCATCGTCCACACCCCAGCCGGCGGAGACATCATCGGCAATCGTTACGTTACTGTTATCAATAGTCAGCGCGTTGGTCGCCACATGACCATCTTCATTGATCTTCAGGGCAGAGCCGCCGGTCAGAGAGATGGTGTCAGAAACCAGGGTGGAATCCGCGACGCTCACGACAGAGCCGCTGTTAATGCTCAAGGTATCAATCAGAGAAACTTTGGTGGTATCCCAGCGCGAGCCGCCGTTCAGCGTCACATTAAACAGACCACTCTGGTAGACTTCGTTGCCAATAACATGACCGCTTTCATCATAGGCCGTGTCGCTGTTATTGATACCATAAGTTGACCATGGCCATAGGCTATTCGCGGTAATATCAAGCAGCGTAGCCGTTGCTTCAGTGCCCACGTCAAAGCTGTCATAAACGCCATCGCCATCAGAATCTACCTGATGCATGGACATCGCTGCCCCAACCCACTTACTGCCGTTATTTAACGTGACATCCATACGGTCAGTGCCATCCCAGCCGTTAGTATCTACCGCAGTATCGGTATCACGATAGCTGTCTGCGCCATTCGGGAAGAAATTCTCGTCAAAATTGCTGGAAAACAGGATATCGCCCATGAGGGTAGAATGGTTGAGGTTAACGGTCGTCTGCATCGCGTTATCCGCATTCGGATTTGCGATGGCAGAGATCGCAATATCATCAGCATTAAAACCGTTACCGCTATAATCGCTGGCGTTATTGTTGTTACCGAACCAACCGGAGGTGCCTTCATCTGACCATGAACCTGACGTCACGGTAGAATCAATCACATTGATTGTATTATGAAACACTTCGCTGCTGTCGACGCCCGTGATGACAGTATTATCGTCAATATCTCTCCACTCATAACCCTGAGTCAGGTCAATACCCGCGACATGGGAGTTATTTTTGATAACCAGATCCACCTCTTGATCCAGCGTAATGGCCGTCCCCAGATCGTAAACGTCAACAATATGGGTATCTACGGTGCCATCAGCCTGCGTACCGTTATAGGTATAATGTTCATAGTTATCATCAATGGTTGAGTTATCAACGGTCAGCGCCAGACGGTCATAAACATAACCGGTCGCATCGCGATCTACACAAACGGTAGTCATGCACTCAGAGGTGATCATCCCATGAATTGTGCTGTCTTTAATGGTCAGACTATTGCTATTGGTGTTGGTCGCAAGCCCATCATCAAGATAGTAAGTAGAGATCACGCCATTGACGACAGCTTTATTAATTACCGGATAAATATCACCGTTATAAATACTATCAGTCGCGTAATTATTCCAACCGACATAACCATTATAGTAAACACCGTCAGCATAGGCAGCGTCATTATAATGTTTAAATGTTGTGTAGGCGGTTCCAGAAATATCATTAGAAGCATTTGCCTGAGAGGTGACTGCCAACGTACAGGCTAATGCTAATTGTGAAACTACAAATTTCTTTTTCCAGGGGTGCATTTGTCATCCCTCCTCGGGACGTAATATCGTTGATCCATCAATTATTTATGCATAGAAGAATATTATTATGCTTCGCGACAACGATTATGCGGTATCACCAGAGAAAGGTTCAATTATTCTTCACCTAAAGTCCGAAACCGGACAATGGCCTCATGATACAAGTCGTTAGTTTAGAAAAGAAAATAAAAAATTTCAGTAAATTAAAGGGGAGCAGACATATCATACAACAAGTGAATATTTAAACCTAAAAACAAAATTCCAATGAATAAATTAAAAGCAGATTCTATCTTCGTCAACAATCAATAAATTCATCAATAGTTAATACATACCAAAAATAAAAACATCATCTGCAAATATATTTAACGCTATCACACACAGTAGCTTCACACTCTCATTATCCCTTCCTTCTGCACAGGCAGCTTTTGAGCCACTTTCGTAAAACACCCGTACGCAAATTCAGGTATACTGCGCGCTTTCATTTCACAAAATCAGGCAAACACATGACAGATTTAATCACTCGCCCCCGCCGTTTGCGTCAATCCGCCGCGCTGCGCGCCATGTTTGAAGAGACAACACTGAGTTTGAATGACCTCGTGTTGCCGATCTTTGTTGAAGAAGAAATCGACGATTACAAAACCATTGACGCGATGCCAGGCGTGATGCGAATTCCCGAGAGATACCTGGCCCGTGAAATCGAACGTATCGCCAACGCCGGTATTCGTTCGGTCATGACCTTTGGTATTTCCCATCACACCGATGCCATCGGCAGCGATACCTGGAACGAGAACGGCCTTGTCGCACGCATGTCACGCATCTGTAAGGATACCGTACCGGAGATGATCGTCATGTCCGATACCTGTTTTTGCGAATACACCTCGCACGGTCACTGCGGCGTGCTCTGCGAACACGGCGTGGACAACGATGCAACCCTGGAAAATCTTGGCAAGCAGGCGGTAGTTGCCGCCGCTGCTGGCGCCGACTTTATTGCGCCTTCCGCCGCAATGGATGGCCAGGTGCAGGCGATTCGCCAGGCGCTCGACGCCGCCGGTTTTACGCAGACGGCCATCATGTCCTACTCCACCAAATTTGCTTCTTCGTTTTACGGCCCGTTCCGCGAAGCCGCCGGTACCGCGCTGAAAGGCGATCGTAAAACCTATCAGATGAGCCCGATGAATCGCCGCGAAGCGATTCGTGAGTCGCTGCTGGATGAAGCTCAGGGCGCAGATTGCCTGATGGTCAAACCCGCCGGCCCATACCTTGATATCCTGCGCGACCTGCGCGAGCGTACCAACCTGCCGCTGGGGGCTTATCAGGTGAGCGGCGAATACGCGATGATTAAATTTGCCGCCCAGGCGGGGGCTATTGATGAAGAGAAAGTGGTGCTGGAAAGCCTCGGCGCTATCAAACGCGCTGGTGCCGATCTGATCTTCAGCTACTTCGCCCTCGATCTGGCCGAAAAGAAAATCCTGCGTTAATTCCCTGCCATTCCCCCGGTGGCGCTACGCTTACCGGGGCTACGACCTGCTCCGGTAGCCCTGTAGCCCGGGTCAGGCGCCAGCCGCAGCCCGGGACAGCTCCGGCATTTAAATACGGCTCCTGACTTCCCCCGGTGGCGCTGCGCTTACCGGGGCTACGGCCTGCTCCGGTAGTCCTGTAGCCCGGGTCAGGCGTCAGCCGCAACCCGGGACTGCTCCGGCATTTAAATACGGCTCCTGTCTTCCCCCCGGTTGCGCTGCGCTTAGCGGGGCTACGACCTGCTCCGGTAGCCCTGTAGCCCGGGTCAGGCGTCAGCCGCAACCCGGGACAGCTCCGGTATTTAAATACGGCTCCAGACTTCCCCCGGTGGCGCTGCGCTTACCGGGGTTACGGCCTGCTCCGGTAGCCCCGTAGCCCGGGTCAGGCGTCAGCCGCAACCCGGGGACATGAACTCGCGCCAATCCCAAATCTTCACTCAACTGTAATCTGAGCGACATCTGCACCTTCTACTGTCAGGGCAGGACGGAGGAGGAAGCGCTATGTTTAGTCTCGACAATGTACTCGACGACCTGTGGCCTCAGGCGAGGCCTGCACCCTGGCAAAAAAAACTACTCAAAAAATTACTTCATGAGGAAGAGTTTCAACAATTTGCCGCTCGCCATCGCCACCTGAAAGGGCTTGATACGGTCGAACAGGTGCTTGAACATCTCAATATCCGCTGCGCTATTCCGGCGCACGATCTGGAACAAATCCCTGAACACGGTCCGCTGGTGATCGTCGCTAACCATCCCACCGGCACGCTTGATGGCCTTGCGCTACTCTATGCCGTTTCCCGCGTACGCCGCGATGTCAAGGTCGTGACTAACCGCCTGTTGACTCATCTTGAACCGTTGAGCTCGCTGTTTATTCCCGTCGATAATATCAACGGCCGTACCGCCAAAGCCGCGCTGCAACAGATGGATCTCCAGTTGCAAAACGGCGGCGTGCTGATCTTTTTCCCGGCAGGGGAAGTCTCACGCCTGACGCGCCGCGGCATCCGCGATAAAAAATGGCACTCTGGCTTTATTAAACTGGCGGCCAAATACCGCGCCCCGCTCCTGCCGGCGTGGATCCGCGCGCACAACAGCGCGCTGTTTTACGCCAGTACTCTGGTTTCAGAAAACCTCCCCCTGCTCCTGCTGATGCAGCAAATGTTCCGCCGTCGCAACAGCAGCCTGCCGGTCAATATTGGTCAACAGATTGCCTGGTCAAGCTGGTTCGACCCTCAGAGCTCTTCTCGCGAGCTGACTGAGCGTTGCTATCGCCACCTGGAGCAATTCGGCAAGGGGCTTGCGGGGGTATTCAAAACCGAAAGCGCAATTGCGCGCCCCGAGGATCGCGCCCTGCTTAAACGCGAACTCAACCAGGCGGAGTGTCTCGGGCGCACGGCAGATGGCAAAATCATCTACCTGTGGCAGCGCAGCGGTCAGGAAGATGCGCCGCTGCTGCGTGAGCTGGGTCGCCTGCGCGAATTTGCCTTTCGCGCAGTCGGTGAAGGCAGCGGCAAACGCCGCGACATCGACGGGTATGATGACGATTACCTGCACCTGATTCTGTGGGACGAAGAGGACCTGGAAATCGTCGGCGCCTATCGCTTTATGCCCACCGCCATGCAGCTGGAAAAACGCGGTCTGGAAGGTATCTACAGCTATAGTCTGTTCCACTACGACGAGCGCATGGATGATATTCTTAAGCACGGCATCGAGCTCGGGCGCAGCTTTATTCAGCCGCGCTACTGGGGACGTCGCGGTCTGGACTATCTGTGGTCGGGCATCGGCGCCTGGCTGGCGCGGTATCCGCACTACCGCTATCTGTTCGGTCCGGTATCCATTTCCGGTGGCCTGCCGCCCGCGGCGCGCGATCTGCTGGTGGCTTTCTATCGCCTGTGGTTCCCGGCGACCCATTCGTTAGCAAAGTCTCGTCGCCCTTATCCGGCCTCACTCCCCGATGTGCTGGCGCAGTTTGGTGGCGAGGATTACAACGATGACTTAGCCAGACTGAAATCCCTGCTCGGCAACCTCGGTTGTGCGATTCCGCCGCTGTATAAGCAGTATTCTGAAGTGTGCGAACCGGGCGGCGTGCAGTTTATCGATTTCGGCAGCGACCCGGATTTCAACAATTGCGTCGATGGTCTGGTGCTGGTGGATTTGACCTATCTGAAGGCCAATCGCTATCAGCGCTATATTGGCACCCATTTAGACGCGCCAAAATCGGCATAAAAGCCTCTTCCCGGAGGCGGCGCGTTGCGTTTGCCCGGTAACTTGCTCATTTCCCGGCTTGCGGCGCATTGCGCCTTAGCCGGGTACAGGCGATAAAAATTACCCCGCCCGGTAATACGGCTTATCCCCCAGAATCGTCGCCCGGTGCATAATCCTGCGCTGCGGCAGGTAATCCGCATTCGCATAATGCTGCGTCACGCGGTTATCCCAAATCGCCACGTCGTTCGGCTGCCAGCGCCAGCGCACCTGAAACTCCGGCTTCGTGACGTGGGCAAACAGGAAACTGAGCAGCGTCGCGCTCTCTTTTTCCGTCACGTCGACAATGCGGGTGGTGAACCCTTCGTTAACAAACAGCGCCTGCTTGCCGGTCACCGGATGAGTCCGCACCACCGGATGCAGCAGCGGCGGGTTTTTCACGACCGCCTCCTGCCAGCGCTGATGCTCCTCTTCGCTTTTGCGGTATTTATACTCCTGGAACGATTTACGGAAATCATGTTCCGCCCGCAGGCCGCCTAGCAGCTGGCGAAAGGGTTCAGAGAGCGCCTCATACGCCGCAACACCGCTGGTCCACAGGGTATCGCCGCCGGTTGCAGGCAGCTCTTTTGCCGCCAGGATCGCCCCGGCGGGCGGCGTCTCGATAAAGGTGACATCGGTGTGCCAGTTATCGTTATCCGGCGGATTATCGTCGTGGGTATCGAGAACGATAATCTCATCCACGCCCGGCGCATGGGGATAAACCGGATGAATATGCAGGTCGCCAAAACGCAGGGCGAGATCCCGCTGCTGCCGGGGGGTGATATTCTGCTCGCGCAGGAACACCACCTGATGGCGCAGCACCGCGTGATACAGCTGCTCAAACTGGTTGTCGCTCAGCGGGCGGGTGATATCGACGCCGGATATCTGCGCGCCAATATATGGCCCCAGCGGGGTAATGCTTAAACGTTCGCTCATTGGACTTCTCCATGCCAGGGCGTCAGGCGACGCTGCAACGCGCGCAGCCCCAGTTCCAGTAAAAAGGCGATGATCGCAATCACCGCGATGCCGGCCAGCACCACATCGGTGGCGAGGAACTCACCGGCGGACTGCACCATAAAACCTAATCCGCGGGTGGCGGCAATCAGTTCGGCAGCCACCAGCGTTGACCAGCCCACCCCCAGCCCGATGCGCAGGCCGGTGAGAATTTCCGGTAATGCACCGGGCAAAATCACCAGCCACAGCACCTGCGCCCGGCTGGCGCCTAAAGATTGCGCGGCGCGAATACGCACCTGCTGGGCGCTTTTCACTCCCGCCAGCGTCGACATCACCACCGGCGCAAAAATCGCGAGATAAATCAGTAAGATTTTGGGCGTTTCGCCAATGCCGAACCAAATGATCACCAGCGGCAGCCACGCCAGCGGCGGCACCGGTCGATACAGTTCGATCAACGGATCGAGAATCCCGCGGATCGTCGGACTCAGGCCCATGGCGATCCCGACCGGTACGCCCAGGATCGTCGCCGCGACCAGAGCGATCGCGATCCGCGCCAGACTCGCCGCCAGATGCTGCCAGAGGGTGGCATCCATAAAGCCCTGCGGACCGGCAATGGCGATCAGTTTCTGTAATACCTGCTGCGGCGGCGGCAGAAACAGCGGGCTAATCAGCTGTAGGGCGGTAACCCCCCACCAGATCGCCAGCAGCACCGCCAGCGTGGCGAAACTCAGCGTCAGCTGGCGGGAGAGCGGCCAGCGCCACTTCAGCGTCCGCGGCTGTGGTTTGTCATGAATCACCACGCTCATGAGAAGGCCTCCCGTTGTTCAAATACCCGGCTCAGGACATATTCACGCTGTGCGATAAATTGCGGGTCCGATTTGATGCTGCGGCAGGGTTCGCCGGCGACAAAGCGGCGGCCAAAATCGAGCGGCAGCCGCTCCAGCACCCGGCCCGGTCCCGGCGACAGCAGCACCAGTTCGGTCGCCATAAATACCGCCTCTTCAATATCATGCGTAATCAGCAGCACCTGCTTGCCGGTCTCGTGCCACAGGGCAAGCAGCAGGGTTTGCATCTGTTCGCGGGTGAAGGCATCCAGCGCGCCAAACGGCTCATCCAGCAACAGCAGCTGCGGGTTTGCCGCCAGCGCACGGGCGATGCCGACCCGCTGGCGCTGGCCGCCGGAGAGCTGCCAGATAAAGCGCTTTTCCGCGCCTTCGAGGCCGACTTTTTTCAGCATCCGCGCCGCGGTTTCCCGGCGGACGGCTTTATCCTCGCCCGCCAGCTGGAGTCCCAGCGCGACGTTATCCTGTACGTTGCGCCACGGCAGCAGCCCTTCATGCTGAAACACCACGCCGCGCTCGGCGCCCGGCCCTTGTACCCGCAGGCCTTCAAGGGTGATGCTGCCGTGCTGATAAGGCACGAATCCGGCAATCAGATTCAGCAGCGTGGTTTTCCCGCAGCCGGAGGGGCCGAGGACCACCAGCAGTTCGCCGCTGTCCAGCGTCAGGTTGATATCCGCCAGCGCTGGTTTGCCGCCGTAGTCGGCGGAAAGATGCGAGATTTGCAGCATCGTGGCCCCCTTACTTCACAAAACGGTCGGTAACGTACTGGCTGTAATCGTTCCCGGCGGCGGGCACTTTGCCCTGTTCTTTAAGAAACTTCGCGGTGTCGATAATGGCTTGATTCACCGGCCCGTTCAGCTCCTGCACCTGCTGGGCGGCGGTCAGATAGGTATTGCCTTTTACCAGCCCCGGAACATCGGCATCCGGCACGCCGCTCAGGCGCGACAGCTTGCTAATATTATCCGCCTGCTTCAGCCACGCATCCGGGTTGGCAATATACGGTTGCTGGGCATCGATAGCGCTTTTGGCAAAGGCTTTCACAATCTCAGGGTGTTTCTCGGCAAAATCTTTGCGTACCACCCAGACATCCAGCGTCGGCGCGCCCCATTCCCCCACCTGGGATGAGTCGGTCAGCACTTTGCCCTCTTTTTCCAGTTCGTTCACTGCCGGCGCCCAGACGTAGGCGCCGTCGATGTCGCCGCGCTGCCAGGCGGCAATAATCGCCGGCGGCTGTAGGTTGATAATCTGCACCTGGCCCGGCTTAATGCCCCAGTGTTTGAGCGCCGACAGCAGACTGTAATGGGTGGTGGAGATAAAAGGGACAGCGATGCGTTTGCCGATCAGGTCTTGCGGTTTGCTGATGCTCTTCTTCACCACCAGCGCTTCAGAGTTGCCAAGCTTTGACGCCAGCAGGAACACTTCAATCGGCACCTGCTGCGTGGCGGCGACCGCCAGCGGGCTGGAGCCGAGGTTGCCGATTTGCACATCGCCGGAAGCCAGCGCCCGCACGATGCTTGAACCGCTGTCGAATTTGCGCCAGTCGACGGTGGCGCCGCTCGCTTTGGCAAAGGTGTTATCCGCCTGGGCGACTTTCGCCGGTTCAGCGGAAGTCTGATACGCGACGGTGACGTTGACCGCCTGCGCCTGAAATGCCGCCAGCGCCAGTGTGGCGATAAGTGTGATACGCGATGATAGTGCCATAGTGTCTGCTTCCCATAGTTGTTATGGGTGCAGTATTTCCGGTGCGATACGTTTGATGAAGTAATTAAAAATTCTGGCTAAGAACAAAGCGTTTTTAGAAAAAAAACGGCAATGCTTATACACAAAATCATTCAAGATGCGTCGAGGCGGCAAGGGAACGAATTTGTACAGCCGCAGGCTGCCCTCGCAGAGAGGCAGCCTGAAGGATGACGTGTATTAAGATTTCGTTACATTCGTTACATATCCGCACCTCGAAGATTGCCAGCACAGCGGCGGCAGGCATCATAGGGCCATGATTCAGTAAGAGAGCAGAAACATGATTCGTGTGGTGCTGGTCGATGACCATGTGGTGGTGCGTTCCGGTTTTGCGCAGCTACTCAGCCTCGAAGAGGATCTTGACGTTGTTGGCCAGTTCAGCAGCGCGGCGCAAGCCTGGCCTGCGTTATTGCGCGATGACATCAACGTGGCGGTGATGGATATCGCCATGCCGGATGAAAACGGCCTCAGTTTGCTCAAGCGTCTGCGCGCGCAAAAGCCGCAGTTTCGCGCCATTATTCTCAGCATTTACGACACCCCGACGTTCGTACAGAGCGCGCTTGATGCGGGCGCCAGCGGCTATCTGACCAAGCGCTGCGGACCGGAAGAGTTAGTGCAGGCGGTACGTTCCGTCGGCATGGGCGGCCATTACCTGTGCGCCGATGCACTCAGGGCGTTGCGCGGCGGGCAACAGCCGGCGCAGGTGCTGGAAGTGCTCACCCCGCGCGAGCGCGAAGTGTTTGATTTACTGGTCAAAGGCGACAGCGTAAAAGAGATTGCCTTCCAGCTCGACCTCAGCCACAAAACGGTACATGTTCATCGCGCCAACGTGCTGGGCAAGCTGCAATGCCAAAGCACGATTGAACTGGTGCACTTCGCTCTCGACCATCAGCTGCTGGCAGGGCATTGATGTCGCGCAGCCTTCGCCATGGGGTCATTTCGCTGTTCATCGTCCTGGCCTGGGGTAGCGGCTGGCTGATGCTGTGGACGCTGGGGTTTTACCTGACCCATAGCGGCCAGCAGGCGGCGCTGTTTTTACCGCACGGCGTTTATCTGGCGCTGCTGATCCTGCTTTCGCGCCGCTACTGGCCCGCACTGGTGATCCCCCCTCTGCTGATGCTGCTCTGGCTGCGCGGCGAACAGCTGCTGAACGGCTATATTCTGCTGGCTGCGCCGTTGATTAGCCTGCTCCCTGCCGCTCTCGCCCAACAGTTCTGGCATCGTTTTCCCCTCTACTGGCAGCGGCTGACGCTGCTGCTGGCGACGGTGACCGCAAGTTCGTTAATCAACACGGTCCTGCTCTCGCCGTGGGTCAAAAGCCCGGCGATGATGCTCGGGCTGGCCTCGTTTACCGGCGGCGTACTGCTGACCCCGTTCGTCTATCTGGTTTTTGAATTTCTGCGCCAGCAGCACCGCTATCATCTGCTGGGGCTGGATACTAACAACCCGCCGCTGCGTACCTCGTTAATTATCTGGTGCAGCCTGTTCTTTATCATCGGCATCGGCACCCAAATGGTGCTGTCGCCGGAAATCGAGCGCCTGCTGTTAATTGTGGTGTTTTTGCCAAACGTGGTGATGGCGTGGAAGTTCGGCTGGCAGGGCGGCGTCCTCTCCGGCCTGCTGGGCAGCATGATGATCACCATCGCCCGCCAGGTTGGCGTCGGCTTCAGCAATCTGGTGGAGCTGGAAATTTTCCTGGCGACCCAGGCATTACTGGGGATTGGTCTGGGGATCGCCATCAGCCGCCAGCAGCACCTGGCGCAAAACCTGCACCACTACCGCCAGCGGCTGGAAACGGAGCTGGCGGCGCGACGGGCGCTGGCCGAGAAACTGGTGCATACCGAAGAAGATACGCGCAAGAGTCTGGCGCGCGAACTGCACGACGAAATCGGCCAGAACATCACCGCCATTCAGATCCAGTCGCAGCTGGTGAAACGGGCGCGCGATCCGGCGCAGACTCAGGCCGCCGCCAGCCAGATCAACGATCTCGCCCGCCGGATCCACCACTCTACCCGCCAGCTGTTGCGCCAGCTACGCCCCCCGGCCCTGGACGAACTGTCGTTTAAAGAAGCGTTGCACCATCTGCTCAACGAGTTTGCCTTTGCCGAGCGCGGTATTCGTTGCCAGTTTGACTATCAGCTTACCGCCACGCCCGAAAATGAAACGGTGCGCTTCACTCTCTACCGGTTGTTACAGGAGTTGCTCAACAACGTCTGTAAACACGCCGGAGCCAGCGAGGTGCGGATTGTCCTGCGTCAGCAGGGAGATGTGCTGCATCTGGACGTGACCGACAACGGTGTGGGGATCAGTGCCGACAACATGGCCGGTTTTGGCATTCAGGGGATGCGCGAGCGGGTCAGCGCCCTCGGGGGCGAGCTGACGCTGGAATCGCAGCGCGGGACGCGGGTAATTGTTAACCTGCCCACAAATTTGCAACAAATCACCTTCTGACCAGGAAAAAGTCTTAGCCACTGCGGACTTTCTCTCATCCCCTTTCGAATTCACTTTCTTATAGTCAGCAAAACGGAGACGGCCATGCACGCACGCTCAGCAAGCGACATCACCCAACATTACCGGACGCTGCGTCCACAATTGCTGATGTACATGGTGATCGGCTATGCCGCGTTTTATCTGACGCGTAAAAGCGTCAACTACGTGCTACCGGCGCTGCAAACGGATCTGGGGCTGGATAAAGGCGATATCGGCCTGCTGGGGTCGCTGTTTTACCTGGCCTACGGCCTGTCGAAATTTACCGCCGGGCTGTGGCATGACAGCCACGGGCAGCGCGGGTTTATGGGCGCAGGCCTGTTCGCCACCGGCCTGCTGAACGTGGTGTTCGCCTTTGGCGAGTCGTTACCACTGCTGCTGGCGGTCTGGACGCTGAACGGCTTCTTTCAGGGCTGGGGATGGCCGCCCTGCGCCCGCCTGCTGACCCACTGGTATTCGCGCAACGAACGCGGCTTCTGGTGGGGCTGCTGGAATATGTCTATCAACATTGGCGGGGCGATTATCCCGCTGATTAGCGCCTTTGCCGCCCACTGGTGGGGCTGGCAGGCGGCGATGCTGATGCCAGGGATAATCAGCATGGCTCTGGGAATCTGGTTAACGCTGCAACTGAAAGGCACGCCAGAGGAAGAGGGATTGCCGTCAGTGGGCACCTGGCGTAACGACCCCTTAGAACTGCGTCAGGAGCAGCAAAGCCCGCCGATGGGACTGTGGCAGATGCTGCGTACCACGATGCTGAAGAACTCCATGATCTGGCTGCTGGGCGTCTCTTACGTGCTGGTCTACCTGATCCGTATTGCGCTCAACGACTGGGGCAACATCTGGCTAACCGAGAGCCACGGCGTCAATTTACTCAGCGCCAATGCCACGGTGATGCTGTTTGAAGCGGGCGGCCTGCTTGGCGCGCTGTTCGCCGGTTGGGGGTCGGATCTGCTGTTCAGCGGCCAGCGGGCGCCGATGATTTTGCTGTTCACCCTGGGGCTGATGGTCTCCGTCGCCGCCCTCTGGCTGGCGCCGGTGCATCACTACGCGCTGCTGGCAGTCTGTTTCTTTACGGTGGGCTTCTTCGTTTTTGGCCCGCAAATGCTGATTGGCCTCGCGGCGGTGGAGTGCGGACACAAAGCGGCGGCGGGTTCAATCAGCGGATTTCTCGGCCTGTTCGCCTATCTGGGGGCAGCGCTGGCGGGCTGGCCTCTGTCGCTGGTCATTGAACGCTACGGCTGGTCGGGGATGTTCAGTTTGCTCTCGGTCGCCGCGGTACTGATGGGTTTATTGCTGATGCCGCTGCTGATGGCGAGCATTACTACCTCTGCTGCTCAAAGGATAAAATAATGAAAAAAACTCTGCTCACTACCCTGATAGCTTCCGGCATTGCGCTGGCGACATTAAGCGGCGCGGCGCAGGCCAAAGGTCGTCTGGTGGTCTATTGCAGCGCCACCAACGAAATGTGTGAAGCCGAAACCAAAGCCTTCGGCGAAAAATATGACGTGAAAACCTCGTTTATCCGCAACGGCTCCGGCAGCACGCTGGCGAAAGTCGATGCCGAGAAGAAAAACCCGCAGGCCGATGTCTGGTACGGCGGTACCCTCGATCCGCAGTCCCAGGCCGGTGAAATGGGTCTGCTGCAACCCTATAAGTCGCCCAATCTTGCGCAGGTGATGGCGCAGTTCCGCGATCCGGCGAAGCTGAAAGGCAACTACTCCTCGGCGGTGTACGTCGGCATCCTCGGCTTCGGCGTGAACACCCAGCGTCTGAAAGAGAAAAACCTGCCGGTGCCAAAATGCTGGAAGGATCTGACGAAAGCGGAATACAAAGGCGAAATCCAGATAGCCGACCCGCAAAGCTCCGGCACCGCCTATACCGCGCTGGCGACCTTCGCCCAGCTGTGGGGAGAAGACCAGGCCTTTGATTACCTGAAACAGCTCAACGCCAACGTCTCGCAGTACACCAAATCCGGTATCGCCCCGGCGCGCAACGCCGCCCGTGGTGAAACCGCCATCGGCATCGGCTTCCTGCATGACTACTCGCTGGAAAAAGAACAGGGCGCGCCGCTGGAGCTGATCTCACCGTGCGAAGGCACCGGCTATGAAATTGGCGGCGTCAGCATCCTCAAGGGCGCGCGCAACCTCGACAACGCCAGACTGTTCGTCGACTGGGTGCTGTCAAAAGAGGCCCAGGAGCTGGCGTGGAAAAAGGGCAAATCCTATCAGATCCTGACCAACACCAGCGCCGAAACCTCGCCGAACTCGCTGAAGCTCGACGACCTGAAGCTTATCAACTACGACATGGATAAATACGGCTCAACCGACGTCCGTAAAGCGTTGATCAATAAATGGGTCAGCGAAGTGAAAATGGGTAAATAAGCCCACACCATGACTTCCTGACGTTAAGGTTACGTAGGCCGGGTAAGGCAACGCCGCCACCCGGCAATCATCGTCACCCTGAATGCCGGATGGCGCTCACGCTTATCCGGCCTGTTCGGGATTGAACAGCGGAAAACGTATGTCACACACACTTGCACTCCATCCCGGGAAAAAACGGGATGCGATATTCCTTTGGGTTTTGTTCGGCTGGCTGGCGTTCGCCCTGCTGCCGAGCTGGAGCCTGGATTACGGCCTGCTGGAATCCACGAGCGATGAAATCGTCGCGGCCTACGGCTGGTCGCAGTTGAATGTCAGCTGGCTGTGGTATCTCTTACCGAGCCTGCTGCTGCTTCGTCCATGGCAGGAAGCCGCGCGGGAGCAGCGCAGCCGCCACTACCTCGACGCGGGCTGGGCGTTGTTATGTATGGCGTTTATCGTCATCAGCGCCACCGTTGAAGGGCGCGGGTTAGGCTACGCCACTATCGTGCTGTTTGTCGCGCTGGGGGCTGTCATGACCCTGGCGCTCACCCGCCTCGAATGGCTGGGCGGCGACCGCTTTGTGATCGGTTCGCTGGTCACCATCGTGGCGTTAATCGGCGTCTTTATCGTCTGGCCGAGCATCGCCATTTTCATCCCGATGTTCACCAACGACGCCGGCGAGTTTGCCCCGCTGGCGTTTATGAATGTGCTATCGCAGGCGCATATCATTCAGGTGATCCTCAACTCAATCGCGCTGTCAATTGCGGTAGGCATCGGCTGCACTTTCTTCGGCCTGGTGCTGGCGATTTACACCACCCGCATCGCTCAACGCAGCGCCGTTATCGGCCGCATCTTCTCGATTCTGCCGATCGTCACCCCGCCGTTCGTCGTCGGCCTCGGCGTCACCCTGATGATGGGCCGTTCCGGCTACGTCACCGAATTGATGGTCGAGTGGTTCGGTTTGACCAATACCAACTGGCTGTACGGGTTTACCGGCATCTGGCTGGCGCAGGTGCTGGCGTTTACCCCAATGGCCTTTATGATCCTCGACGGGGCCATTAAAACCATTCATCCGTCGCTGGAAGAGGCGTCGTACACCCTGCGCGCCAGTCGCTGGCAGACGTTTAACGGCGTGTTTGTCCCCCTGCTGAAACCGGCGCTGGCGAATGCGTTTTTAATCGTCATCGTCCAGTCGCTGGCCGACTTCAGCAACCCGCTGGTGCTCGGCGGCAACTTCGATGTGCTGGCGACGCAGATCTACTTCTATATCACCGGTTCACAGCTCGATTATCAGGCGGCAAGCACGCTGGGCGCGTTCCTGCTGCTGTTCTCGCTGCTGGTGTTCTGCATTCAGTATATGTGGATCGGCAAGCGCTCCTACGTCACGGTCTCCGGTAAATCCTATCGCGGCGACGTACAGCCGCTGCCGGTGACGCTGGTCTGGGGCGTGATCGCTATTCTGGCGGTGTGGGTGGCCTTCAACGCCCTGCTCTACGGCAGCATTTTCTACGGCAGTTTTACCGTTAACTGGGGCGTGGACTACACCCTGACGCTGGATAACTTCATCAAGCTGTTCGGTCAGGGGATGAGCGACGGCGCATGGCCTTCGCTGCTCGATACCCTGCTCTACGCCGGGATCGCCGCGCCGATCACCGCCGCCTTCGGCCTGCTGATCGCCTGGATCGTGGTGCGCCAGCAGTTTAAAGGCAAAAAGACCATCGAGTTTACCACTATGCTGTGCTTCGCGGTGCCGGGCACCGTGGCAGGTGTTTCCTACATCCTGGCCTTTAACAGCGCCCCGGTGTACCTGACGGGAACCGCGGCGATTGTCATTATCTCGATGGTGATGCGTAACGTGCCGGTCGGTATTCGCGCCGGGATCGCGGGCTTAGGGCAGATAGACAAATCGCTGGATGAAGCCTCGCTCAGCCTGCGCGCCGGGAGCCTACGCACCATTACGCACATTCTGCTGCCGCTGCTGCGTCCGGCTATTCTCTCGGCGCTGATCTACAGCTTTGTGCGCGCCATTACCACCGTCAGCGCCATTGTGTTCCTCGTCACGCCGGATACCCGTGTCGCCACCGCCTACATCCTCAACCGCGTGGAAGACGGCGAATACGGCGTGGCGATCGCCTACGGGTCGATTCTGATCGTGGTGATGCTGGCGATTATTTTCATCTTTGACTGGCTGATTGGGGAAGCGCGTATCTCCCGGTCTAAAGCCAAAAACCAGGCGTAATGGAGCGCACTATGAGTCAGAAAAATTTTGTTGAGCTGCGCAACGTCACCAAGCGATTCGGCAGCAACACGGTCATCGACACAATCAATCTCACCATCCCACAGGGGCAAATGGTGACGCTGCTTGGTCCGTCCGGCTGCGGCAAGACCACGATTCTGCGCCTGGTGGCCGGGCTGGAAAAACCGAGCGAAGGGCAGATTTTTATCGACGGCGAAGACGTTACCCATCGCTCGATTCAGCAGCGCGATATCTGCATGGTGTTTCAGTCTTACGCCCTGTTCCCGCATATGTCGCTGGGGGATAACGTCGGCTACGGTCTGAAGATGCTGGGCGTGTCGCGCAGCGAAGTGAAAGCGCGGGTGAAAGAAGCGCTGGCGATGGTCGATCTGGAAGGATTCGAGGACCGCTATGTCGATCAGATCTCCGGCGGTCAGCAGCAGCGTGTGGCGCTGGCGCGCGCGCTGATCCTCAAACCGAAGGTACTGTTGTTTGACGAGCCGTTGAGTAACCTCGACGCCAACCTGCGGCGCAGTATGCGCGATAAGATCCGCGAGCTGCAAAAGCAGTTTGATATCACCTCGCTGTACGTGACCCACGATCAGAGCGAAGCCTTTGCGGTGTCCGACACCGTGCTGGTGATGAACAAGGGGCATATCATGCAGATCGGCTCGCCGCAGGATCTTTATCGTCAGCCCGCATCGCGCTTTATGGCGAGTTTTATGGGCGATGCCAACCTGTTCCCGGCCGCCTTCAGCGAGGATTTTGTCGATATCTACGGCTATCGGCTGCCGAGACCGCCGCATTTTGCCGCCCAGGGCGAAGGCAGCGTCGGCGTACGTCCGGAGGCGATTACCCTGAGCGATCGCGGCGAGGAGAGCCAGCGCTGCACCATCCGCCACGTGGCCTATATGGGGCCGCAGTATGAGGTGACGGTGGAGTGGCACGGGCAGGAGATCCTATTGCAGGTAAATGCGACGCGGCTGCAACCGGACGTCGGCGAACAGTATTATCTCGAAATCCACCCGTACGGGATGTTTGTGCTGGCCGATGCGGCGTAACTGACGCCGGGTGGCGGCTTGCGCCTTACCCGGCCTACGGTTCGTGTACGTTGCGGGTCGGGTGAGCATCGCGCCACCGCGCTGGCGGTTCGGCAGCCGGTCGGGTGAGCTGTGTTACCTCGACATCCATCCGTACGGGATGTTTGTGCTGGCCGATGCGGCGTAACTGACGCCGGGTGGCGGCTTCGCCTTACCCGGCCTACGGTTCGTGTACGTTGCAGGACGGGTGACGCGCCTGGGGGTTGGATACCTTGTAGGCCGGGTAAGCGCAGCGCCACCCGGCACAAACTCAGCGCTGCGCGTTCAATTCAGCGATATCCTTCGGCGTCGTGCGGCAACAGCCACCAATCAGCTTCGCGCCCGCAGCCTGCCATTGCGGCAAATAACCTGCCAGGGTGGCGCAGGCTTCACCGTGATGGTGCCAGGTCTTGGTCACCGGGTCATAATGCTCGCCGGAGTTGGGGTAAACCACCAGCGGCAGCGCCGTCAGGCTATGCAGATGCTCCAGCGCCGCGGTAGTGTTTTCCAGCGCGATACAGTTAATCCCCAGCGCCACCACCTGCGGGTAGTTTGCCAGCACGGCAACCACTTCCCGCAGCGGCGTGCCGTCGCTGAGATGCTGCGCATCGCGCAGGGTAAACGAGAACCACGCCCGCGCGCGAGGGTACACGGTCAGCAGCTCTGCCAGCGCCTTAATCTCGGCAACATTGGGCATAGTTTCACAGGCCAGCAGATCGGCGCCGGCGTCCAGCAGCGCTTCCACGCGCGGACGGTGGAACGCCTGAAACGCTTCGTGGCTACGGACATAATCGCCGCGATACTCCGAACCATCGGCAAGATACGCGCCGTACGGCCCGACCGAACCGGCAACCAGCAGCGCGCCCGCCTGCGGGTTTTCGGCAAGATACGCTTCCCGAGCCTTGCGCGCCAGTTCAACGCTCTTACCGATCAGCGCCTTCGACTGCGCTTCATCCAGCCCACGGGCGGCAAACCCCGCCGGGGTGGCCTGGTAGCTGGCAGTGATCGCCACCTGCGCACCGGCGCGGAAATAGTCGAGGTGGACCTCGCGGATAAGCTCCGGGTTGTCGACCAGCACTTTCGCCGACCACAGACTGTCGGCGAGATTGCAGCCGCGCGCTTCCAGCTCCGTCGCCATCGCGCCGTCCAGCAAGATAAAGGGCTGTGCGTCCAGGATGGCGGTTAACGGATTATTCTGCGACATGTTGAGGCTCCTGGGTCAATGTCCGTGAACGAGTCAGATAGTACGCACCATAACACAGGGCGACGAACGGGATCCCGCACCACAGCGCAATTCTCTGGCTGGGGTCAAAGGCGAGGCCAATGCAGGCCACCAGGCACAAAATAAAGCCCAGCACCGGCACCAGCGGATACCACGGCGCGCGATAGTGCAGTTCGCTCAGCGCTTTGCCCTGCTGGAGGTGGCGGCGACGGAACATAAAGTGCGCTGCGCAGATGCTCAGCCAGACCGCCACCACCGCAAAACCGGAAATCGCCGACAGCGCGACAAAGACCGTATCCGGCGCCACAACGCTGGAAAACAGCGCCAGTACACCGCCCAGCATACTGACCGACAGCGCGATCAGCGGCACGCCGTTCTTGTTCACTTTGGCAAAACAGGCCGGCAGCGTCTTTTCGTTCGACAGCGACCACAGCATCCGCCCGGACGCATACAGCCCGGAATTCGCCGCAGAGAGAATAGCTGTGAGAATCACAAAGTTAAAAATGTCTGCCGCATAGGGGATACCCACCTTTTCGAACACCAGCACAAACGGGCTTTTTTCCACCCCCGCCTGCTGCATCGGGATCAGCGCCGCCAGCACAAAAACGGTGCCGATAAAAAAGATAATCAGTCGCGCGATGGTCGTGCGGATAGCGACCGGGATGACCTGATGCGGGTTTTGCGTCTCGCCGGCGGCGATACCGATAATCTCGGTACCGGAGAAAGCGAAATTCACCGCCACCATGGTCATCAGAATCGGCAGCCCACCGTGAGGGAACCAGCCTTCGGCGGTAATGTTGTGCAGCCCCGGCGCCGGTGAGCCATCCTGCATCGGGATAAAGCCAAAGATGGCGGCACCGCCAAGAATGATAAAGGCAATAATGGTGACGACTTTCACCAGCGAAAACCAGAATTCGCCTTCGGCAAAGAAGCGTGTGGAGATGACGTTGAGGGCGAAAATCACCGCGCAGAACACCACGCACCAGACCCACACCGGCACCTGCGGAAACCAGTACTGCATGCAGAACCCGGCGGCGGTAAAGCTTGAACCGAGCGCCACGGTCCAGGTCAGCCAGTAGAGCCACGCCACGGTATAACCGGTCGCCGGACCGAGATAGCGTGCGGCATAGACGTGAAAAGCGCCGGTTTCCGGCATCGCCACCGACAGCTCGCCCAGGCACTGCATCACCAGCCAGACCACCAGCGCGCCGATCAGATAGGCCAGCAGCGTACCCGCCGCACCGGTCGTGGAGATAATATAGCCGGTATTAAAGAATAACCCTGTGCCAATGACGCCGCCCAGCGACAGCATGATCAGGTGGCGCGTCTTCATGGTGCGCTTAAGCTGCCCACCTTGTTGTTGTGTTGTTTGCATTTGACCTCATGGGCGTATAGACATCTAAACATCCAGATAAGACATTCCTTATACCGCGACCACTGCTAAATTGCAAAGCGGCCTGGCTCAATGGAGCAAAAAAAAACGCCGGCGCCGTGCTGCCCCCCTCACGCCACATTTGCGGGCAGCTGCACCACTGCGACTCTTTCGCCAGGTGTGGTCTGCCCTTTTTTTGATCGTCGTTTGCTTAAAGCACCGCGTTTATCCGTGGTATGACCTGGCACTCTCTTTGCAAGCCTCCACATAACTGAAATACCAGGCTCACCAGCCGTCATTATTTGCAGGCAGTTTGAGCATCGACAGCGAATAAATCCTCACGTACACGTAGTACGTGAGGATTTATTCGCTGCGCTCACCCTGCGGGCCGCCCTAAAGGGCGTTCAAAATACTCTCGTATTTTGTTGCGCACTGCCCAGGCCTAAACTGGCAAATAAAATAGCGTGGTGAGCCGGGTAACTTTATCTGGCGAGGCATCGACAATGACAGAGCAAACCACAACGCTAAAAAGAACGCTCGGCAGTTTCCGTTTATGGGGGATAGCCGTCGGGCTGGTGATTTCAGGTGAGTATTTTGGCTGGAGCTACGGCTGGTCGCAGGCCGGGACCCTGGGCTTTATGATTGTCGCGCTGGCGATTGCCGCCATGTACTGCGCCTTTATCTTTAGCTTTACCGAGCTGACCACCGCCATTCCGCACGCGGGCGGGCCATTCGCTTACGCCTACCGCGCATTCGGCCCCACCGGCGGCTTTATTGCCGGTTTCGCCACCCTGATTGAGTTTGTCTTTGCCCCTCCGGCGATTGCCATGGCGATCGGCGCCTATCTTAACGTCCAGTTCCCGGCGCTGGACCCCAAATGGGTCGCCTGCGGCGCCTACGTTATCTTTATGACGCTGAACATCCTCGGCGTCGGCATTGCCGCCACCTTCGAGCTGATCGTCACCCTGCTGGCGATTTTCGAGCTGCTGGTGTTTATGGGCGTGGTGGCGCCGGGCTTCTCATGGAGCCACTTTACCGCCAACGGCTGGGCCGGGGCAGAGAGTTTCAGCGGCCTGGCGCTGCCGGGGATGTTTGCCGCGATTCCCTTTGCTATCTGGTTCTTTCTGGCGATTGAAGGCGCATCGATGGCCGCGGAAGAGGCCAAAGACCCGCAGCGTACCATCCCGCGCGCGCTGGGCGGCGGTATTCTGACCCTCACCGTACTGGCCATCGGCGTGATGGTGTTTGCCGGGGGCGTCGGCGACTGGCGCACCCTGGCTAACATCAACGACCCGCTGCCGCAGGCAATGAAAATGGTGGTTGGCACCAGCAGCGGCTGGCTGCATATGCTGGTATGGCTGGGTCTGTTCGGTCTGGTGGCCTCGTTTCACGGCATTATCATGGGCTATTCCCGGCAGATCTACTCGCTGGCGCGGGCGGGCTATCTCCCTGCCCGTCTTGCCACCCTCAACCGCCGCACCCGCACGCCGTATCTGGCGATCCTCGCCGGCGGTGTGGTCGGTATCGCGGCCATTTTCTCCGACTCGCTGATCACCATCAGCGGGATGCCGCTGACCGCCTGTATCGTCACCATGTCGGTATTTGGCGCTATTGTTATGTATATCACCTCGATGGCGGCGCTGTTTAAGCTGCGCCGCAGCGAGCCGAATTTGATTCGTCCGTTCCGCGCGCCGCTCTACCCGTGGGCACCGGCCTTCGCCCTGGCGATGGCGGTACTCTGTCTGGTGGCGATGGTCTGGTATAACCCGCTGCTGGCGCTGATTTTCGCGGCGATGATGCTGGGAGGCTATCTATGGTTTCGCAAAACCGCATCCTCCCGCGAACGTGCGCCGGCGGATCCACAGCTGCGCATTGTCTCCTGAGGAGGCGACATGTATAAAACAACGCTATCAGGCCAGGTCTGGCGCTTTGATAGTCTGAAAACGCTGATGGCGAAAGCGTCGCCGGCGCGATCCGGCGATGCGCTGGCGGGCGTGATCGCCGGGAGCGCCGAGGAGCGCATGGCGGCGAAAATCGCGCTGGCGGATGTCCCGCTAAGCGAGATTCTGGCTAACCCGCCGATCCCGTATGAACAGGACGAAGTCACCCGGCTGATTATCGACACCCACGACAGCGGTGGCTTCGCCGCCATTCGCCACCTGACGGTCGGCGATTTTCGCGACTGGCTGCTGGATGACGCCATCGATACCGCCACCCTGCAGCAGGTCGCGCGGGCGATAACGCCGGAAATGGCGGCGGCAGTCAGCAAGCTGATGCGCAATCAGGATCTGATCCTCGCCGCCAGTAAGTGCCAGGTCATTACCCGTTTTCGCAATACGATAGGGTTGCCGGGCCACCTTAGCGTCCGCCTGCAGCCTAATCACCCGACGGATGATATGAAGGGCATTGCCGCCAGCATGCTTGACGGCCTGCTGTACGGCGCGGGCGATGCGGTGATCGGCATTAACCCGGCCAGCGACAGCCTGCCGGTGCTGGCGCAGCTCAACCATATGCTCGACGATATTATTCAGCGCTTCGCCATCCCTACCCAGTCCTGCATTCTGACCCACGTCACCAACACCCTGCAGCTGATTGAGCGCGGCGCGCCGGTCGATCTGGTGTTCCAGTCGGTGGCAGGCACGGAAGCGGCCAACAGCGGCTTTGGTATTAATCTGGCCTTATTGCAGGAGGCGCGCGAGGCGGCGCTGAGCCTTAATCGCGGCACACTGGGCAATAACGTGATGTATTTCGAAACCGGACAGGGAAGCGCCCTCTCCGCCAATGCGCATCACGGCGTCGATCAGCAGACCTGCGAAGCGCGCGCCTACGCCGTGGCTCGCCACTTCGACCCACTGCTGGTCAATACGGTGGTCGGTTTTATCGGCCCGGAATATCTCTACGACGGTAAGCAGATCATCCGCGCCGGTCTGGAGGATCACTTCTGCGGCAAGCTGATGGGGCTGCCGATCGGCTGCGACGTCTGCTACACCAACCACGCCGAAGCGGATCAGGATGATATGGATACGCTGCTGACTCTGCTGTGCACCGCCGGACTGACGTTCTTAATCGGCGTGCCGGGCGCGGACGATATCATGCTCAACTATCAGAGCACCTCGTTTCACGATGCGCTGTACGCCCGTCGCCTGCTCGGCCTGAAGCACGCCCCGGAGTTTGCCGCCTGGCTGGCGAAAATGCGCATTATCGACCCGGATGGCACCCTGCGTCTGACCGATGCCCGCCATCCGCTGCTGTCCGTCCTGCCGCAAGGAGAACCGGTATGAATCCCCCCGACGCCTGGAACCCGCTGCGTGAATTTACCGATGCGCGCATTGCGCTGGGGCGCAGCGGCGCCAGCCTGCCGACGCGCGAAGTGCTCAACTTTGGTCTGGCTCATGCCCGGGCGCGCGACGCCATCCACCGGCCGTTTGAAAGCGAGCAGCTGGAAGCGCCGCTGGCGGAACTGGGCCTCTCGACGCTCACGGTGCGCAGCGCCGCCAGCGATCGGCATATTTATCTTAACCGTCCCGATCTCGGGCGGCGGCTGGATGAGGCCAGCCGCGCCGATCTCGCCGCCAGCGGCGTGCGTCCGGCGGATCTGCTGCTGGTGATTGGCGACGGGCTCTCCTCATATGCCGTGCATCGTCAGGCCCTGCCGCTGATTCGCGCGCTGCTGCCCTATCTGCACACGCTGGGCATCAGCCTCGCGCCGGTGGTGCTTGCCCATCAGTCCCGGGTGGCGCTGGGGGATGATATTGGCGAAACGCTGAAGGCCAGAGCGGTGGCGATATTAATCGGCGAGCGGCCGGGGCTCTCTTCGCCGGACAGCCTTGGCGTCTATCTGACCTGGCAACCGCATCGTCAGCGGCTGGAGTCGGAGCGTAACTGTATTTCGAATATTCGCCCGGACGGGCTGAACTATGATGCCGCCGCCTTTAAGCTGGCGTGGCTGCTGGAGCAGGCTTTTTTACGTCGTCTGACCGGCGTGCGCCTTAAGGATGAGAGCGATAACCCGGCGCTGCATGGCAGGGTGAAACCGCTGGGGGTTCAACAAATTTAAAGCTGCTGGAGGCTGCGGCATGGCATCCCGCTCGCCGCAACCTCCAGCAGCCTCGCGCTACACAAAGCACACCTCGTTCCAGTAGGCTTCACGCGTCCTGCGTCGCTCAGTATGTTTTATCATGACGGAACCACCGTGTTTCAACATTGCCGATATCCACGCCGTAAAGGCTGGCGACCGGCAATATTGCCTCCATCATCCGTTGGGTATCCTGCTGCCCGGCTTCACCGTTAGATAAAAAAGCCAGCCAGCGCGTTAATCGTTGCCATAGTGCTACTTTCATTTCTCCTCCGTCGGGAAGCAATTTGCCTGAACGTATTTCAACCACAGAAGGCGCCTGGCTGGAAATATCAATTCCGGGTTTTCAATCCCGGAAGACGCATATCCCCCTCATTCCAGTCTGCCCCGGAGGTGGCTCTGCGCGCCTGTCCGGGCGACAAAGCCACAATATCGCGGCGAACCCGTAGCCCGGTCAGCGCAGCGCCACCGGGGAAATACCCACGCTATCTCTAAGTTCTTTTTTGATATAGATAAGAACTTTTTCTTCTTTGTCGGAGACGGTCGGTTTGTGGGAGCGTAACAGCCACAACATAAAAACAGGGATTCAGGGGAAATAATCATGCGCATTGCAAAAACAAAAATCGCGCTGGCGCTGGGGATTCTGGCGCTGACCGCCCAGGCTCAGGCAGACCAGCTGGCAGATATCAAAGCCGCTGGCGTGGTAAAAGTTGCCACCTTCGATGCGAACCCGCCGTTTGGTTCGGTCGACCCGAAAACTCACCAGTTGGTGGGCTATGACGTTGATTTCGCCCAGGCGCTGGCGAAATCGCTCGGCGTAAAACTGGAGCTGGTCGCTACTAACCCGGCGAACCGTATCCCGCTGCTGCAATCCGGTAAGGCCGACCTGATCGTCGCCGATATCACCATTACGCCGGAGCGTGCACAGGTTATTGATTTCTCTACACCATACTTCGTTACCGGCCAGCAGTTCCTCGTCCCGGTGAAATCGGCGGACAAGCTTGATGATTACAGCAAAGCGCGCATCGGCGCGGTAAAAGGCACCACCGGCGAACAGGCGCTGCATCAGCGCTTCCCGCAATCACGCGTGCTCTCTTATGACGATATCCCGCTGGCGCTGACCGCCCTGCGTAACGGTAACGTGCAGGCCATCACCCAGGACAGCACCATTCTCGCCGGCCTGCTGGCAGAGGCGCCGGACAAAGCCAACTTTAAAATCATCCCCGATTTGCTGAGCAAAGAAGAGATTGGCGTTGGCGTCAAGAAAGGCGAACCGGCGCTGCTGAAAGCAGTCAACGACGAACTGGTCAATCTGGAAAAATCGGGCCAGGCCGCCAAAATCTATGATGTCTGGTTTGGCCCTGCCACCAAAACTCCACAGCCGCGCGCGTTTACCATAGAAGCTAAATAATATGTTATCGGGTCTGTTTTCACGCTCCGCGGCTTCGTCCGCGGATTTTTCGCATTTGCAGCGCGCCAGTATAGAATTTCGCCAGGCGGCAAAACGCTACGGCGACCATCAGGTGCTCAACGGTATCAATCTACAGGTCGAACCCGGGGAAGTGGTCGCGATCCTCGGGCCGTCAGGATCGGGGAAATCAACGCTGATCCGCCTGGTCAATCAGCTCGAATCCCTTAGCGCAGGCGAGATTCTGATCGACGGCAAACCCACTCGCCACCTTACGGACAGCGCGCTGCGTCAGTTACGCAGCCGCGTGGGCTTTGTTTTCCAGCAGTTCAACCTCTATGCCCATCTGACGGCGCAGGAAAATATCACCCTGGCGCTGGAGCGCGTGCACGGCTGGGAAAAAACCGCCGCCCGCGAACGCGCGCTGGCGCTGCTGCAACAGGTCGGGCTGGAGGATAAAGCCCGCCAGATGCCGGCCCAGCTCTCCGGCGGCCAGCAGCAGCGCGTGGCCATTGCCCGCGCCCTCGCCTCGTCGCCGCAAATTATTCTCTTCGATGAACCCACCTCGGCGCTGGATCCGGAAATGATCGGCGAAGTGTTGCTGGTCATGAAGCAGCTGGCGCACAGCGGCATTACCATGGTGGTGGTGACGCATGAGATGCAGTTTGCCCGTGAAATTGCCGACCGGGTGGTGTTTATCGACGGTGGCGATATTCTCGAAGTGGCGCCGCCGGCGGACTTTTTCGCCCGGCCACAGCACGCCCGCACGCGGCGTTTTCTGCAAAAGGTGCTCAATCCGCTGCACCAGGAGAGTCTCGAGTGACCCCGGGTCTCGACTGGCACGGCGTACTGAGTGGGCAGCCGCTGCAGTGGATAATCTCCGGCTTTCTGACCACCGTGTGGGTCAGCCTCGCCGGGATGGTGCTGGCCACGCTCCTGGCGGTGCTGCTGCTGGCGCTGCGCTTAGGCAGCGGCCGCGCCGGACTCGGGCTGGTGGCCTGCTGGGTCTCGCTGTTTCGCAATACGCCGCTGCTGGTACAACTGCTGTTCTGGTATTTCGCCGCCTGGAACCTGCTGCCGCTGACGGCGCGAGATTTCATCAATGCCGACCACGCCTGGTCCATTCTGCCGGGTAACGTCTGGTGGCTGACCCCGGAGTTTCTCTGCTCGATGTGGGGGCTGGGGGTATTCACCTCGGCGTTTCTGGTCGAAGAGATCGCCTCCGGGCTGCGCGCCGTCAGCCACGGTCAGCGGGAAGCTGCCCTTGCGCAGGGTTTTACGCCGTGGGGCGAACTGCGTCATATTCTGCTGCCGCAGGGGCTGGCGAACGCCTGGCAACCGATTATCGGCCAGTATCTGAACCTGATGAAGCTCTCGTCGCTGGCCAGCGGCATCGGCTTTGCCGAACTGACCTACCAGGTGCGGCAAATCGAAAGCTATAACGCCCACGCGCTGGAAGCCTTCGCCGTCGGCACGGCGCTGTATCTGGCGCTTGGGGTGGTGATGGGGATGGCGCTGGCGCGTCTGGGTCCGGGCAACACGCAGCACAGGAGCGCACAGCATGAACGCTAATCTGGCGGTTATCGCCGATAACCTCGATTACCTGCTGTGGGGACGGCTGGCGGACGGCATTCCCGGCGGCGTGGCGTTGACGCTGATGATGGCGCTCGGCGCCGCGGCGCTGGCGCTTCCCCTCGGTATTCTGCTGGCAGGCGCCGCCTGGCGTTATGGCGGCCTGGTGCGCCGGCTGCTGTTCCTGTGGGCGGAGTTGATTCGCGGCATTCCGCTTATTTTCGTCATTTTTTGGCTCTGGTATCTGCTGCCGATGCTGACCGGGAGCGACCTGCCGGGGGCGGTGACCGTCACCCTGGCGCTGGCATGGTTTACCGCCGCCTCGGTGATGCACTCGGTGCTGGCGGGGCTGCAGTCATTGCCCGCCGGGCAATTTGAAGCGGCGCGAACCCAGGGATTTTCTGCCGGGCAAGCGCTGCGTGTGATCCTGCTGCCGCAGGCGCTGCGCAATGTTCAGCCCTCGCTGGTCGGGATTTTTATCAACCTGCTGAAAGACACCTCGCTGGCGTTTATTGTCAACGTGCCGGAGCTCACCACCGTCGCCGGCCAGGTCAATAACCGGGTACAAATCTACCCGCTGGCGATTTTTGTCTTCACCGGCGCGGTCTATTACCTGCTGTGCTGCGGCCTGAGCCTGCTGGCTAACCGTCGCTATCTCCGGCGCTACGCCCGCGCCTAAGACACGGCGGCGCATCCACCCCTGCGCCGCCGGTCTGGCCCTTCGTCCCAACGGATTGCGCGACATTGCTCGCGCAATAACCGCACCGTTCACCGTTTTTTCGTCTTACCGTCATATAACGATCACATAAAAAACCATTAATAGTGCCCAGTTTAATGACGAATCTGGACGCTCTTATGAATAGTTCTCTTGCCGCGGTAACCGAAACCGATTATCCGCATTTTGGTCAGCCGAATACCGACCGGCAGCGGAAAGTCTTAAGCGTGCGTAACCTGAATAAGTCTTACAGCGCGCAGCAAACCGTACTCGATAACATCAGTTTTGATCTGCATGCCGGCGAGCTGGTGGGCGTGATTGGCCGCTCCGGCGCCGGGAAGTCGACGCTGCTGCATGTGCTGAACGGCACCCACAGCGCCACCAGCGGTGAGATCCTCAGCTACCCGGAAGTGGGCACGCCGCACGATGTGGCGAAGCTAAAAGGCCGCGCGCTGAACGCCTGGCGTAGCGAGTGCGGCATGATTTTCCAGGACTTCTGCCTGGTGCCGCGTCTTGACGTGTTAACCAACGTCCTGCTGGGCCGGCTGAGCCAGACTTCCACGCTGAAATCCCTGTTTAAGATCTTCCCTGACGCCGACCGCGCGCGCGCCATCTCGCTGCTGGAGTGGATGAATATGCTGCCCCATGCCCTGCAGCGGGCAGAAAACCTCTCCGGCGGGCAGATGCAGCGCGTGGCGATTTGTCGCGCGCTGATGCAGAACCCCGGTATTTTGCTGGCCGATGAGCCTGTCGCCTCTCTCGATCCGAAAAACACCCAGCGCATCATGAACGTACTGCGCGAAATCAGTGAACAGGGCATCAGCGTGATGGTGAACCTGCACTCGGTGGAACTGGTGAAAGAGTATTGCACGCGGGTGATTGGCGTAGCGAAGGGCAACATTATTTTTGACGACCATCCCTTACGGCTGACTCAGGATATTCTGCATCGGCTGTACGGGGATGAAATTAGCCAATTGCATTAATTTCCACTCACACGGACAATATAATGAAACAATACATCACTGGTGCAGTTCGTATATCCGCCGCGGTCGCGGGAATGATGATGGCATGGCAGGCTGGCGCTGCGGAACAGCCAAAAGAATTAAACCTGGGGATCCTGGGGGGTCAGAACGCCACCCAGCAAATTGGTGATAACCAGTGTGTAAAACAGTTTCTCGACAAAGAGCTGAACGTCGATACCAAATTACGCAACTCCTCTGACTATTCCGGCGTTATTCAGGGTCTGCTGGGCGGTAAAGTGGACGTCGTGTTGAGTATGTCGCCTTCGTCTTACGCTTCGGTTTATATCAATAACCCGAAAGCGGTCGATATTGTTGGTATCGCCGTGGATGATAAAGATCAGTCCCGTGGCTACCACTCGGTGGTCATTGTCAAAGCCGACAGCCCGTATAAGAAGTTAGAAGATCTGAAAGGTAAAGCATTCGGCTTTGCCGACCCGGACTCCACTTCCGGCTATTTGATCCCGAACCACGCCTTCAAACAGAAATTCGGCGGCACTTCGGATAACAAATACAACAACTTCTTCTCCAGCGTCACCTTCTCCGGCGGCCACGAGCAGGACATCCTGGGCGTGCTGAACGGCCAGTTCGCGGGTGCGGTCACCTGGACCTCGATGGTCGGCGACTACAACAGCGGCTACAGCGTTGGTGCTTTCAACCGTCTGATTCGTATGGATCATCCTGATCTGATGAAACAGATCCGTATCATCTGGCAATCGCCGCTGATCCCTAACGGCCCGATCCTGGTCAGCAACGCGCTGCCGGCTGACTTTAAAGCCAAAGTCATCACCGCTATCAAAAAGCTGGATACCGACAACCACGCCTGCTTTGTGAAAGCGATGGGCGGTACTCAGCATATCGGTCCGGGCAGCGTGGCCGACTTCCAGCAGATTATCGATATGAAACGCGAGCTGGTAAGCGCCCGTTAATCTCGCCCCAACGCCGCCTCCGTGGCAGTCCGCGTGAGGCGGCGGCATCCTGAAGACCCGCGTATGAATATATCGAACACCGAATTTGAACGTTATTACCAGCAGATACGGGCGCGACAAAAGCGCGATACCTTTAGCTGGTCGGTGCTCCTGCTGGTGCTGTATTTCGCCGCCGGCAGCGCCGCTGAATTTAATCTCTTCACCATCTGGCACTCTCTGCCGAATTTTCTCGATTATATGTTTGAGACGCTGCCGACGCTCCACGTCAGCACGCTGTTCGCCGATGTCCACACCAAAGGCTCGCTGGCCTACTGGGGCTATCGTCTGCCGATTCAGCTGCCGCTTATCTGGGAAACATTACAACTGGCGCTGGCGTCCACGCTGATTGCGGTGGTCATTGCCACCCTGCTGGCGTTCCTCGCCGCCAATAACGCCTGGTCGCCGCCGCCGCTGCGTTTCGCCATCCGCGTTCTGGTGGCGTTTTTACGCACTATGCCGGAGCTGGCGTGGGCGGTGATTTTCGTGATGGCCTTCGGCATCGGCGCCATTCCCGGGTTTCTGGCCCTGATGCTGCACACCATCGGCAGCCTGACTAAGCTGTTTTACGAAGCGGTGGAAAGCGCACAGGACAAACCGGTACGCGGCCTGATGGCCTGCGGGGCTTCGCCTGTCCAGCGCATTCGCTTCGCGCTGTGGCCGCAGGTCAAACCGATTTTTCTCTCCTACGGCTTTATGCGTCTGGAGATTAACTTTCGCTCGTCAACCATTCTTGGGCTGGTGGGCGCCGGCGGGATCGGTCAGGAGCTGATGACCAACATCAAGCTGGATCGTTACGATCAGGTCAGCATCACGCTGCTGCTGATCATCATCGTGGTGTCGCTGCTGGATATGCTGTCCGGTCGCCTGCGACAGTGGGTTCTTGAGGGTAAAAAATGAGTCAATGGCAGAGCCAACCGGATGTCGCCGCCAGCCGTCGGCAGCATCGGCAACTGTATCAAGCCCAGGGGCGCTATTTGCGCTTCGTCGGTCTGCTGACGCTGGCGGGCCTGCTTTACTACGTCTGGTTTTTTACCCAGTTTGGCATCAGCGGCGAGCAGCTCACTACCGGTCTGCAGCAAATCGGCCGTTATCTGCTGCGGATGTTCGTCTGGCACGACTTTTTCAACTGGCCGTTTGCCTACTATTTCACGCAGATCGGCATCACTCTGGCGATTGTCTTCGTCGGGACCCTGACCGCGACGGTGATTGCGCTGCTGCTCTCTTTCCTCGCGGCGCGTAATATTATGCGCGGGTTGATTCCCGGATTTATCGCTCTGCTGATGCGCCGCCTGTTTGACGTGCTGCGCGGCATTGATATGGCTATCTGGGGGCTGATTTTCGTCCGCGCCGTGGGCCTCGGGCCGCTGGCCGGGGTGCTGGCGATTATTATGCAGGATACCGGGTTGCTCGGGCGGCTGTATGCGGAAGGGCATGAGGCGGTTGACCGCTCGCCGGGACGCGGGCTGACCGCGGTGGGCGCGAATGGCCTGCAGAAACACCGCTTCGGCATTTTTACCCAGTCTTTCCCGACGTTTCTGGCGCTGAGCCTGTATCAGATTGAGTCGAATACCCGTTCCGCCGCGGTGTTAGGCTTTGTCGGCGCCGGCGGTATCGGCCTGATTTATGCGGAAAACATGCGGCTGTGGAACTGGGACGTGGTGATGTTTATTACCCTGCTGCTGGTGGTCGTGGTCATGGCGATGGATACGCTCTCGGCGTGGTTACGCCGCCGCTATATTGGCGGTAGCGTGGTGCCGCTATTTAAAGCCGATTAGCTTTTCCCGGATCGCGCTGCGCTTATCCGGGCTACAGGTTCATGCTGTTTGGTAGCCCGGACAGGTGCGCAGCACCGCCTCCGGGAAGGCATCAATACGCCAGATTATCGTGCCCACGCCAGCGGTAGTTAACCACCGCAGCACCCGGCCCGTAGCCCGGACAGGTGCGTAGCACCGCCTCCGGGAAGGCATCAACACGCCAGATTATCGTGCCCGCGCCAGCGGTAGTTAACCACCGCAGCACCCGGCCCGTAGCCCGGACAGGTGCGTAGCACCGCCTCCGGGAAGTCATCAACACGCCAGATTATCGTGCCCGCGCCAGCGGTAGTTAACCACCGCAGCACCCGGCCCGTAGCCCGGACAGGTGCGTAGCACCGCCTCCGGGGAAAATCACAGCCGCCACTCCAGCACTGGCCAGTTGTGGCTGGCATTCGCCGCCGCCAGCTGCGGGCACGGGTTAACCAGCCGGACATGGTCGGCATGCAGACACAGCGGCAAGTCGTTTATCGAATCGGTATAGAAGGTCACCTCACCAGAATACGCGGGATGCGCCTGTCGCCACTGCGCCAGACGCACGACTTTCCCCTGCTGATAGCTTGGCGTCCCGGCAATCACCCCGCTATAACAGCCATCGGCCATCTCCACATCGATACCTAACGCCTCCTCAATCCCCAGCTCCGCCGCTACCGCTTGCACCAGCAGGCTGACCGACGCCGAGATAACCAACATCTGTTCGCCTCCCGCCTGGAGAGTACGAATGAGGTCCCACGCCTGCGGATAAACGCGCGGCACAATCTCTTCGCGCACGCAGCGCGCGAGCAGAGAGTCCACTTCCGGCTTCGGCACGCCGATCAGCGGAGCCTGAATCAGGGCCACGTAGTCGGCGATATTCATTTCACCGCGATCGTAATCGTCCATCAGCGTCGCTTCCCGCGCCAGATACGCCGGATCGCTCACCCACCCTTCGCGCACCAGGAACCGGCTCCATACCGTGCTGCTGTCGCCCTTAATCAAGGTATTATCCAGATCGAAAATCGTCAGATTTTTGGCCATCATTATTTTCCCTAATCAGCAAAATTGGCTCGCCAGAGCATGCTTAAGCAAGATGACAGGAGAATGACTCGCCTGCGCACCGGACAAAGGGTAGCAAAAAGAGAGGGAAAACGGGCAGATTAGCGGCGATATACCGTGAAACATGGCAACATATCGCCGCACGGTTATCCCAGAGGCTTAGCGCCAACAGTACCGCCAGCGACAACAGCGGGTAACTCCGCGCATGCCAGCGATCCGGCAGAGGCGTCAGCCAACGGGCAGCCAGTACATCGCACCGGATGCGGCTCACTGCCCTTTCCAGACCGGATTACAGCGCCGCGCTCTGTAGCCAGTCCAGCAGGCTTTCCACGGAAAGATCCGCCGGGGCCCGCGCCGTCGGTTGACCCGATTTCACCACCAGCAGCGCAGGTAAACCACGGACCCCCAGCGCTGTCGCCAGTTCCTGGTGGCGATCGGCATCCAGATAGCGCGTCTCCAGCGTCGCCAGGTGACTGGCGACGCTCGTCTGACGCAGCAGTTGCCACAGCTTACGGCAGTGCACGCAACGTTCGGCGCCGACGAACAGCAGCAGTGTAGACGCGCTATGTAATTCGCTTTCCGCGCTCAGCGGGGTGAACCGGCTCTCCGCCACGCGGAACAGTTTCGGGCTGCGACGCAGAGTATCGTTATCGGTCGCCACGCACAGCGCATCGGCGCTTTTACTGTAGGGTTGCACGCCGGCAACGCGCACCACGCTCTGCGCCGGGCCTGCCGCGGCGGCGCCGGGCTGGCGCAACGTGCGCACGTCAACCGCCGCAATCGGGACTTCGGACGGCTGCGTCAGCTGCGGGATCCAGGCATACGGAATACGGTAGGCGCGGTAAACCATATTGTTATTCAACGTCTTGCCCCAGAATGGCGAAATATACTCCCAGACAATTTCATGGTCGCGGGTCACTTCAAAAATGCGGCCGTTGGAACCTTCGTTGATGAGGGTATTGCCGTTTTCCAGGCGCTGCATATTGCTGATATACGGGCTATAGAACCGATATGAGTCGGTTGGCTGCGGTAGATCCGCCTCATACGGCGAGTAGCGCCATTCGATATCGAGCGTCAGCGGGTTGATCTCAAGGATCCGCGAATAGTCGCGCCAGGCATTTTTCACCCCGTCCGCCGATGCCGGATTGGGGGCGCCGTACCCGGCCCAGCCGCCGTTATCGAAGATCAGAATATTGCCCGCCCCCGGTAATCCCTGGGGGATCATATGCGCATGGTGTTGGCCGATAATCCAGCCCAGATGCTTCAGCTGCGGTGTGCTGTAGTCCGGGCCAAGCTGCCAGACGATCTTGCCGCTCTGTTTATCGATAATGGCGATAATGTTAGATTCACGCGCGTCCCAGATAATGTTGTCAGGATGAAAACGCGAATCGCCGGCGTCATACCATTTGTTCGGCCCCAGCGCCGACATGGAGTTGATGTGCATCCAGTCACCCATCCCGCCGCCGCTGGCGCGCATGTTGGGGTTATTGTGCAGCGCCGCGCGCGCCGCATCGTCAAAACCCAGCTCGTGAAAATGATCGCTGCAGCGCCATTCCCACACCACATTGCCCTGCCAGTCGACTTCAATGATGGTGTCATCGAGCAGCAGCTTGTCGGAAATCGCTTCGTTCACCAGGTTGGTGTGGGCCAGAATTAAGGTGTTACCGCCGTCAACCTGCGGCTCCAGCCCCGGCGCGTAATAGCCCACCGGATTCCCGGCGCGCTGATAATCATGGTGCGCGCGCGCCATCCAGCGCGGCGCATGACCCGGGTCGCTCACCTGTTCATAGCGGTCAAATTTCCAGGTGATATTGCCTTCCCAGTCCACCTGAATCAGGTCGAGCATATCCTGCATGCCGTAGCGGGGATCACGTTCGCCGCTGTGGCCCAGAATCGTCCCGCCGGGCAGGATCTTGTTCGGAAAACCGTGCAGCTCGGGCCATTCGCGGACTACGTTGCCATTCATATCGACCAGAATCGCCCCGCGTTCGGTGGCCTGAAAAACGGTATAGCCGCTCCATGCGCGCTGCGGATCGTAAAGCGTAGCGCCGGTCGGGTAGACGGAAGGATGTCCCATATTGTCACTCCTTAAATAGTCAAATCAGGCACAAGTAATCAAGGTACGAATCTGGCGGCAGGCGGCGGAAAACGACTCATCATCGCGCTGTCGCGGGTGGGGGAGCGCCAGCGTCACCACCTCACGTATCCGTCCAGGACGAGGAGACAACACCACTACTCTGTCGGCCAGCGCCACCGCCTCTTCCACATCGTGGGTCACCAGCAGCGTGGTGGTCCCCGTGCTGCGATGAATATGCAGCAGTTCCTGCTGCAGGGTATGGCGCGTCAGGGCATCCAGCGCGCCGAAAGGCTCATCAAGCATCAGAATTTGCGGCCGGGCGATCAGTCCACGGGCAATCGCCACCCGCTGGGCCATCCCGCCGGAAAGCCGGGCGGGCAGCGTATGGGCGAACTCCTGTAGCTGTACGCGCTCCAGCATCGCCAGCGCGCGCTGGCGCTTCATCCCGCGACTCAGCTTTTCATCCGCGAGGCCCAGCATCACGTTGTCGATCACCGTCAGCCATGGAAACAGCCGCGGCTCCTGAAAGACGATGCCGCGCTCTTTGCCCACGCCGCGTACCGGCTCGCCGTTGATGCGAATTTCCCCCTGCGTCACCGGCTCAAGGCCAATCAACATCCGCAGCAGCGTAGATTTGCCGCAGCCGCTGCTGCCAACCAGCACCACCAACTCGCCGGCGGCGATATCGAGGCTGAAGTTTTGGAGTGCCGTCACCTGTTGCCAGGATTTACGCACGTGGCGAAAAGAGACCAGGGTCGAGACAGTCATCGTTGCTCCTGTTGGCGCCAGCGGGTGACGCGAGATTCCAGTAAACGTCCGGCTTTATCCAGCACCGCGCCGGTGATACCAATCAGCACCATGCCGCAGAGAATGGTCGGCATATCCAGCAACTGCTGGGCATTGATCATCAGACTGCCGATACCGGTCCCGGAGGACATGAAATATTCCGCGCCGATGTTGCCCAGCCACGCATAAATCAACGCCAGGCGCAGACCGGCAAATATACCCGGCGCCGCCCCCGGTAAAATCAGCGCCCGCAGGCGAGTCAGCGGGCCAAAACTCAGCACCTTCGCCACTTCATCGAGCTGCGGATCGCGCTGGCTGACGGCCTGCAAGGTGCTGAAAAACATCGGGAAGAAAGAAGCCAGGGCGATAAACACGATTTTGCCGCCGTTATCATTACCCACCCACGCCGTCAGCAGCGGCAGCCAGGCAAAAAGCGCGATATGGCGCAGAATGTTCAGCGTCGGAGTCAATATCTGCCCGGCGCGTGGACGCAGGGCCAGCAGCAAACCGCACAGCAGCCCGATAGCAATCCCCAGCGTACCGCCGGCAAAGGCCCGCCCCAGACTGGCCAGCATCGCGGCGGGCAGTTCCCCGCTGACCGCTCCGGCCATAAAGCGCTGCGCCACCGCCAGCGGCGAAGAGAACAATGTGCCGTCGATCCAGCCCCGATGGCTGGCCAACTGCCACAGCACCAGCAGGATCAGCGGCAACTGGCATGCATGCCAGCTGGCCTGCGGCTTCCAGGCCAGCCGCCCGGCAGCGGCCTGCGGCCAGAAGACCAGCCGGGCATAGACCCGGTTGGCCGCCCACTCCATCAACAACCCACTTAGCCCCACCACCGCGATGGTGACGAAGACGATATCCAGCTGAAACAGCTGGCGACCCCAGACCATCAGGTAGCCGATCCCTTCCGACGAGGCCAGCAGCTCGACAACGATCAGCGACACCCAGGCCTGAGATAACGCCAGCCGCAGGCCGGTAAACCAGCCCGGCAGGCTCGCGGGGATAACCAGCCAGCGCAGTCGCTGCCAGCGGGAAAAATTCATCACCTGCGCTGCTTCCCCCAGCGCTGGCGAGACGCTGGTGACCGCCATCTGGGTATTGATGGTCATCGGGACAAGAGTGGTTTTGACAATAACCGCCAGCTTCAGGCCGTTATCGATGCCAAACAACACCATAAACAGCGGGATCCAGCCCAGGGTGGGGATCTGCGCCAGGGCATAAAATAGCGGCTCTATCCGCTGGGCCGCGGCCGGTACGAGACCAAACACCGCCCCCAGCAGAGTACCCGCCGCCACACCCAGCAGCAGCCCGACGGCCAGGTGCTGAAGGCTAACCCCCCATTGCGCCAGCAGATCGCCGCTGAGGAGCGACAGCGCGGTCTCGGCGACGACCGCCGGGGCGGGCAGAATTTGCTCCGGCATCCAGCGCTCTGCGGCGGCGATGTGCCACAGCAGCGCGATCAGCGCCGGCAGCAGCAGGGGCCAGCCGTTTAGCCTGATGGCGGGCCAGGTGAACCGGCGTGTTTTCAAGATCATCTGCGACATAGCGGTCCGTTTTGAGTGAAATCATCACCCTATAAAACCGTCCTCATCGTCTGCCGTCATTGCGTTTGTTGAATAATCCCGATGCAACAAATGCATCTCAGCCTGGTGGGCAGGTAGGCTCTGATTTAGCTTATTTTTGCCTTTGCTCTGCGAATAAAAGCATTTAACAGCACGCGGTGAGCCTCTTTAGGGTGAGAAAAAACTCAGGGAGACACGACCAATGATGAAAGCTATTTTTACCCGCACGGCGCTGGCGCTGGTCGCCGTGGTTACGCTACTGGCCAGCGCGCAGGCCGAGAGCCTGCGCACCATTCGCATTGGCGTGCCGGATCAAAGCGCCGGCAGCAAACCGTTTATTGCAGGGCCGGTCGGGATGGCCTTTATCCGTCATCAGCTGGAGGCCGTGTTTAAACCGCAGGGTGTCGAGGTACAGTGGCAGTTTTTTAAGGGTGCCGGTCCGGCGGTGAATGAAGCGCTGGCCAACCGCCAGCTCGATTTTGTCTATCTCGGCGATCTGGCGGCAATTATCGGCAAAGCCAACGGCCTGCCAACCCGCCTGCTGCTGGGCAGCCGCGGCTCGGAATCGTATCTTGCGGTCACCAGAGCATCGGGAATTAAACAGCTGGCGGACCTGAAAGGGAAACGCGTGGCGGTCTATCGCGGTACCGCAGACCAGCTGGCCTTCGATCGCGCCTTGCAAACCGCCGGGCTTAGCGAACGCAATATGCAGGTCATTAATCTGGACTGGAGTGCCGGGAAAGCCGCGCTGGCCGCCGGTCGCGTTGATGCGGTATGGGGCGGCGTCTCACTGCTGGCGCTGCGCGGCGATAAGATTGACGTAGTGGTAAAAAGCGGTGATTCAGGTCGACAAAACACGACCCAGGCGGGTTTTCTCGCAACCCAGGACTTTATTCAGACCTGGCCGCAGGCCACCCAGCAAATTATCGACGTGCTGGTGAAAAACGCGGCGGAAATCAGCGACCCGGCGAATCGCAAGCTCTGGTCGGCAGAGATGGCGCAGCAGAGTCAAATCCCACAGGCGCTGTTCCTTGAGGAGCTGCAGCCACAGGATCTCAACTTCCGCACTTCGCCGCGCATCGACCCCTTCCTGACCGACAGCTTCGGCGGTAGCATTGAGCAGGCCAAAGCGGGCCGCCTTATCCGCAACGCCTTTGCGGTGACGTCGTGGGCAGACGGGCAGTTTGTCGAACGGGCGCTAAAGACCCTGCAGTTGGAAAACCACTGGCCGCAGTACGATAGCAAAGGCCAGGCGAACGCTGGCTAAGCCCCCTCCTCCTGCGCCAGCTGCGGGAGCTGCAGCTGGCGGTCGGTATGCAGGATAATATCGATAAACCTGGCGACCAGCGGCGAAAGCGCGGCATGAACCGGGGAGATCACCGCAAAGCGGGTCTGCATCAGCCGCCACTCTTCCGGAAGGTTGCTGAGCTCCAGTTTCACCAGACGATGGCTGTGCTGGCACAGAGCGAAGCCATCTTCGCTGGCAAAGCTTATCGCCCGAGTGTGCGCCAGCGTCGACAGCAAGGCGTAGACGTGATCGCACTGAATCGCTGGGGTGAAATCCTGCTGCTGGCTGAGGGTCGCCAACACTTTTCGCACTCCCGGAGGCAGATACGGCGCGGCAAAGGGGTAGCGCAGCATCTCCTCAATGGCAACCGGCCCCTTTTGAGCCAGGGGGTGGTCGGCATGGCAGATGAAGAAACAGCGCTGCGGACTGAGAGGCTGTACCCGCAGCTGCGGATCCAGTTCCGCATGCCAGCTGTCGGCCACCACGAAGGGAAACTGCTGGGTCGTCAGCGCGTGATGCAGGGCAAACCAGTTATCGACCTGAAAACGTACCCTCGCCTGCGGTCGACGGCGATGAAACTCGCCGATGGCTGCCGGGATCAGGCGCGTCGCGGGCGCCGGGCCGCAACCGAACGCCACTTCGCCGTTTTCGCTATCGTCCGTTTCCCCAAGCAGGCTGCTCAGCTCAATGTTTAGTTCCTGGAAACGGCGGGCGTAGGGCAGCAGCTTTTGCCCGTGTCGCGTCAGCGTCGGCAGCTTATTCTGCCGGTCGAATAAGGGATGGCCGACGCTCTGCTCCAGCGACTGAATACTGCGGCTGAAGGCCGATTGCGACAGGCATACCGCCTCGGCGGCGCGGTGAAAACTACCGTATTCAACCAAAGCGACAAAATTGCGCAGCTGGCGAAAATCAAGATGCATAAGCTTGCCTCACAGGAACCTTGAGCGGACAAAGTACTGGACGCCGCCCCCGGCGCGCAATGGCCGGATGATGAGGATCTTTCACCTTCTGCGCAGAGAATATGGTCATTAACATCAGATGCGTCTTATTTATGCGATCGTGAAATAGTGTTTCATAGTGAAAAAATTTATTAACAAACACCCCCACTTTTTTCTCTTATATTTAACTGCGCAAATGAAGAGTGTGAAGTAACAGATTTACTCTACGTAAGGTTTCGTAAATTTTTTAGTGAACCATTCTGCCAATATGGCGGATACGCTATAAATACCCACGGCCCATTCTCCTTTACGAAAAATAACGATATGACGCCTAAACTTGCTCACGCTTTATTATTGATGCCGTTTTTGATTCTGGCAGGATGCTCATCTTCATCTAAACATCCGTCAAAAACCGCCGCCGGAGATCAATATGCGCCGATCGATAGCGGATCTGACGATTTGATTCCTGTGGTTGCCGCCCTTCACGATCAAATGCACACCTGGCACGGCACCCCCTATGAATGGGGCGGGACCGAGCAAAGCGGCGTCGACTGTTCCGGCTTCGTCTGGCGAACGCTCAAGGACCGCTTCAATTTGCCCATGGATCGCGTAACGACGGGCGATCTCCTGCATATGGGCATTCGCGTCAGCAGGCAGCAGCTCCGTCCGGGGGACCTGGTCTTCTTCCGGATTCATGGCGGGATGCACGTAGGTTTCTATGACACCGAGCACAGCTTCCTGCACGCCTCCAGCAGCCAGGGCGTTATGCGTTCTTCGCTGGACAACCCTTACTGGGATTCGGTGTTCTACCAGGCGCGTCGCCTGCCGAAAGAATATAACGCGCAGATCACCATGAATAATGACAACCTGCACGTCGCTAAAAATCACTGATTGCACATAAAAAAGCCGCGGCGCCAGGCGCCGCGGCTTTTTTGATCCTTCCCTGTATCGTTTACGCCGTCCTGGCGTCAGCCTAATCAGAACTGATAAGTCATACCCACAGCCACGATGTCATCATCGTTGATGCCGAGTTTATTATCGCTCTTCAGCTGGTTGATTTTATAATCAACGAAGGCGTTCATGTTTTTGTTGAAGTAATAGGTCATGCCAACATCGATATAGTTGACCAGATCTTCGTTACCCACACCTTCGATATCTTTGCCTTTTGACAGCACATAGCCCAGGGACGGACGCAGACCGAAGTCGAACTGGTACTGAGCAACCGCTTCAAAGTTCTGTGCCTTGTTAGCAAAACCGCCGCTGATTGGGGTCATGTTGCGGGTTTCAGAATACATGGTCGCCAGGTAGATATTGTTGGCGTCATATTTCAGACCGGTTGCCCAGGCTTCTGCTTTTTTACCCACGCCGCGGGACAGCAGGTTCTGCGCATTCGTGCGGTCAGAGTTGGTATACGCCGCGCTGACGGCGAAGTCGCTGCCACCGAAGTCATAGCTTAAAGAGGTACCAAAACCGTCACCGTTTTGTTTCTTAGCGTCACGGCCGCCTTCGTTTTTACCCTGATACTGCAGGGTCATATCCAGGCCATCAACCGCACCGAAGAAATCGGTGTTACGGTAGGTCGCCAGACCATTGGCACGCTTGGTCATGAAGTTATCGGTCTGCGCGGAAGAGTCGCCGCCGAATTCCGGGAACATATCGGTCCAGGCTTCAACGTCATACAGGGCACCGAGGTTACGACCGTAATCGAAAGAACCGAAGTTTTTCAATTTCAGACCAGCAAACGCCAGACGGGTTTTCTGGGTGGAGTCGCTTTCCGTTTTGTTGCCGGAGAATTCGGATTCCCAACGACCGTAGCCGGTCAGTTGGTCGTTAATCTGCGTTTCGCCTTTGATGCCGAAACGTACATAGGTCTGGTCGCCATCTTTGCTGTCATAGTCGCTGAAGTAGTGCATCGCTCTGACTTTGCCGTACACGTCCAGTTTGTTGCCATTTTTATTATAAACTTCTGCTGCCTGTGTAGCTGAAGAAGCAACAACACCCATCATCAGTAATGCCAGTGAGCTCTTTTTCATTATTCAGTCCTGGTGATTTATTTATACGCGCTAATCAATTCCGGGCGAAGGCCCCGTGAAAAACAGGAGGTTTTTTAACGCTCAGATATTAAAGTTTTATGACAATATGGAACTTTTTATAAAAAAGAGTATTTAGATGTTTCTGTCATAAAATTGTCATCACACTCCTCCATAATGACCGATTTCGCGCAATAAAGTGGCCCTCCCAATACGCCAGGTGTTGGCAAGCGGCCTGAGTCCTGTTACAACATCAGCTCGATATCGATATTCCTTTTTGAACGGCAGAGAATCATGAGTGATAGCCAGACGCTGGTGGTAAAACTGGGCACCAGTGTTTTAACGGGCGGATCCCGTCGCCTGAACCGCGCCCATATCGTCGAATTAGTGCGTCAATGCGCACAGCTGCACGCCATGGGCCACCGAATTGTCATTGTGACCTCCGGGGCCATTGCCGCCGGGCGTGAGCACCTCGGCTACCCGGAACTGCCCGCGACCATTGCGTCGAAACAGCTTCTGGCTGCGGTGGGACAGAGCCGTCTGATCCAGCTGTGGGAACAGCTGTTTTCCATTTATGGTATTCACGTTGGCCAGATGCTGCTGACTCGTGCGGATATGGAAGACCGCGAGCGTTTCCTCAACGCCCGCGATACCCTGCGCGCGCTGCTGGATAACAACATCGTGCCGGTCATTAACGAAAATGACGCCGTGGCGACCGCCGAGATTAAAGTTGGCGATAACGACAACCTCTCCGCGCTGGCGGCGATCCTTGCCGGCGCCGATAAGCTGCTGCTGCTGACCGACCAGCCGGGTCTGTTCACCGCCGATCCGCGTAATAACCCGCAGGCTGAGCTGATCAAAGATGTCTATGGCATTGATGACGCCCTGCGCGCCATCGCTGGCGATAGCGTTTCCGGCCTGGGCACCGGCGGTATGGGAACCAAGCTGCAGGCCGCCGATGTCGCCTGCCGTGCAGGTATCGACACCATTATTGCCGCCGGCAACCGTCCCGGCGTGATTGCCGATGTGATGGAGAGCGTATCGGTCGGTACCCGTTTCCACGCCCAGGAATCGCCGCTGGAGAACCGCAAACGCTGGATCTTCGGCGCCCCGCCGGCGGGTGAAATCAGCGTGGATGCCGGCGCCACCCAGGCGATTCTGGAACGCGGCAGTTCACTGCTGCCAAAAGGCATCAAAACCGTCACGGGTAACTTTTCCCGCGGTGAAGTTATTCGCATCCGCAATAGCGAAGGACGCGATATTGCCCACGGCGTCAGCCGCTACAACAGCGATGCGCTGCGCCTGATTGCTGGCCAGCACTCGCAGCAGATTGATGCCATTCTGGGCTACGAATACGGCCCGGTTGCCGTCCATCGTGACGATATGATTATCCGTTAAGGAGCTGAAAATGCTGGAACAAATGGGCATTGCTGCCAAGGCGGCCTCTTACCAACTCGCGCAACTCTCCAGCCGTGAAAAGAATCAGGTGCTGGAAAAGATCGCCGATTATCTCGAAGCGCAGAGTGAAGAAATTCTGCGCGCAAACGCCGACGACCTGACGGAAGCGCGCGCCAATGGCCTGAGCGAGGCGCTGCTTGACCGCCTGGCGCTGAACCCGGCGCGTTTGAATGGCATTGCAAACGACGTGCGCCAGGTATGTAATCTGGCCGATCCGGTCGGCCAGGTGATCGACGGCGGTCTGCTTGACAGCGGCCTGCGCATCGAACGCCGCCGCGTGCCGCTGGGCGTGGTGGGGGTGATTTATGAAGCCCGCCCTAACGTCACTGTCGATGTTGCTTCCCTGTGCCTGAAAACCGGCAATGCCGCGATTTTGCGCGGGGGAAAAGAGACCTGGCGCACCAATGCCGCCACGGTGAGAGTGATTCAGCGGGCGCTGGAGGAGTGCGGGCTGCCGGCCGCAACGGTCCAGGCGATTGAGAACCCGGATCGCGCGCTGGTTGGCGAGATGCTGAAGATGGATAAGTACATCGATATGCTGATCCCACGCGGCGGCGCCGGTCTGCACAAGCTGTGCCGCGAGCAGTCCACGATTCCGGTGATCACCGGCGGGATTGGCGTGTGTCATATCTATATTGATGATTCCGCCGACATTGCTGAAGCGCTGAAGATCATCGTCAATGCCAAAGTTCAACGCCCAAGCGCCTGTAACTCGGTAGAAACCTTACTGGTGAATCAGCATATTGCCGACCGTTTCCTGCCAGCCCTGAGCACACAGATGGCGGAAAGCGGCGTAACGCTGCATGCTGACGCCGCCACCCTGCCGGTATTGCATGACGGCCCGGCAAGCGTCGAGCCGGTGAAGGCGGAACAGTACAACGATGAGTATCTGTCGCTGGATCTGAATGTCAAAGTGGTTGCCGGCCTCGACGAGGCCATCGCGCATATCCGCGAGCACGGTACCCAGCATTCTGATGCCATCCTGACCCGTACGCTGAGCAATGCCAACCGCTTTATCAACGAAGTGGATTCTTCAGCGGTCTATATTAACGCCTCTACCCGCTTTACCGACGGCGGCCAGTTCGGCCTCGGCGCAGAAGTGGCGGTCAGCACCCAGAAGCTGCACGCGCGCGGCCCGATGGGCCTGGAAGCGTTAACGACCTATAAATGGATTGGTTTCGGCGACGATACGATTCGTGCTTAAGTCAAATCGACAGCAGCAGTGAAATGGGGGCGATTGCCCCCATTTTTATTTACTGGCTAATCTCCAGGCCATCGCAGGCAGAAGAGCCATTGTTATCAATAATCAGGGTAATATCTTTGTTGTGAAAATCACGCATATCGACAACCTCGCTCTCCGCCGTGGCAATATGCTTTTCTACACGCTGCGTTGCATCCTCGATGATCACCTTCACCCCATCGGTTTTCCCGCAGTTTTTATTGACGGAAGTAATACGTAACGTGTCATATTCCCCGACAAACATCCTGACAACAGTCGGCGTCGTTGCGCCCGGATGGGCGTAGATTCGCCCTTCACGATACATACTAAACTGACCCCAGGTGTCGCCTTTCTGTACCGCCGCGCTCAGATAACTCTCCGTTAGATTATTTTCATATTCCGCTTTCCATGAAGGATAGGAGCGGGCAAATTCATCAATCATGCTTCGATATTCATCGATCGTATACGGTCTTGTTTTTTCATAGACGTATGCCTGAACACCGCCACTGAGTATAAAGGGCTGGCTCACTCTTATATAAGCAGCACCGATCCCCTTGCCTTCCAGGATAAGGTTATTTGGCAGAGAGATAACCTGCTGCCCATGAATATCAAGGTGCGTTTGTGTGGGGTCGGTCACAATAGCATAACGAGAACTAAAGGCTTCAATCGTCAGTTTATCACGCAAGTCTACCTGTGAGACATTGGCGATATGACTGACAAATGATGCCGGTGAAATAGCTGCAAACAGATCATTATTCAGCGAACCGCTGGAGGCAAAAACAGCTACCTTATCATCCGCACCGACACGCGCACTCATAAAGGCAATAAGCTCATGATAATGGTCAAAGTTTTCTAATCTGAGCGGATATTCTTTACCGGGAAGATAGCGGCTGACCCATTCCGGTTTACCAAATGGTTTTGAATAGGTGCTAATGAAGACCGCAGCCGTCAATAATGCGAATGCGATGGTAAGCGTTGTCGCCAGCCCTTTTTTTAACTTATCAAAGAATAGCTTTAAAGCCGAAAGCACAAGTATCGCCAACCAAAAACAGAGCGGCATCCCATGCTGCATCCCGGGCGTCTGTGTTCGGGTAAATATAATATAGGTGATGATAAAGTTAGCCAGTGCAAAAGCACAAAGAACTTTAAGTCGGGAACTGGAACCGAAGAAGATATAGGCCACACCCAGAAAAATCAATGGCAGCAGATATAACCCTGCGTAGTTAAGGGTTATGAGTAACGTTGCCTCTTCAGTCGCTTTGTATGCTGAATAAATATCAGAATAGTTGGTCGTCAGTATTCTTTTCGCCAGTTCAAACTGAAAGAGACAGACTGCAAAAATAACCACCACCGCAGAAATGGTAAAGAAAGCAAAGTATTTAAATATTCTTTCTTTACTAAACCTCGCCTTCCCACCAAACAAAAAAGTATTCAGAAAAGGTAAAGTGATAAACAATGAAACCACGCTATATGCATACCACCGCCGGAAAGCAAAGGGCAGCCACAGCAACACCCCCACGGCGATTGCAAGCAATACAAAACGGTATCCGCGATAATTTAAGATATTAACTTTGAACAGAATCAAGCAGCACAGCGATAATGGAATCATTCCTATAATATCAGGATAGCCGCGTAATGTTGGTGTGATAAAAGGAATAAAGCTTGCCAGAAAAACAAAGACATACGGCTGATATTTTTTATCCACACCTGCAGCAACCGCGAACAAACGCATGGCAATATAAGCAAATGGCAACAGATAAAGAATATACACACCCAATATGTAAGCTTCCCGGTTTCCTATCGGCAGATAGTTAAACGGGATCAGCGCAATTATTGGCAATGAGTTGTAATCTGTTGAATAGACTGAATATTTTATATTACCAAGCCATTGGCTAAATGAATCATGCAATAACCCAGTATATTCATTCCATACTACCCAGTAAAATCGGGAATCCCACGTATAAGCCTGATTTTCACTTGCCACAAACGAATAGCAAAGTGCTGATAATATGGCCACAGAAGCCACATACAGTATTCCCCTGATAATTTTTTCGCTATTCATCATCAACCTTCTGCTGCGTTGTTTTTTCGATAAAATATTTAGGCCGACGTTTGGCCTCCATATAAATTTTACCTACATATTCACCTATAATACCTAACGATAGCATCTGCACTCCGCCGAGGAAGAAAATTGCGATCATGACTGAAGTCCAACCTTCAACGGTATTTCCAGTGAATTTTTCGAACAGTGCGTAAATTGCTGCCAAAACCGAAATAACACTGATCGCAAACCCTGAGACAGCGATAATTCTTAATGGCGTAATGGTCAGCGAAGTAATACCCTCAATGGCCAGAGCAAGCATTTTTTTCAATGGATACTTCGACTCGCCGGCCAGACGCACTGTTCTCGAATATGCTACCTGAGTGGCACGATAACCAATCAGCGGCACCAACCCACGTAAATATAAATTTTGCTCTTTAAAGCTCAGCAGCGCCTTTTTAGCACGATCGCTTAACAATCTGAAATCAGCATGCTGAGGAATCTGTTGCACTCCCATCCATTTCATGAAGCTATAAAAGAGGCCTGCGGTTTTTCTTTTAAATGGGGAATCTGAAGTCCGATCGTTACGTACGCCATATACGATCTCATTTCCATTGAGATATTCTTTAACCATTAATGCAATAACGGAAGTATCATCCTGAAGATCCGCATCAATGCTCACGGTAATATCAGATTCGGCGGCTTCAAGACCCGCAACCAGGGCAACCTGATGACCACGGTTTCTTGAAAGCTTAACCCCTTTAACCATGGAGTAATCTCTCGATGATTGAGCAATCAACTGCCACGTTGCATCACGACTACCATCATCAACAAATAAAATATAGCTATCTGCCGAAATCAGTGCCGCCGAGACTAACTGTGTAAGAACCGCTTGTAATTCAGATAAGCAGTAACTAAATACCTCTTCTTCATTGTAACATGGTACAACAATAGCCAACTTTGGTTTTTTCATTATTTCATCACCCAGAGTTTATTAATTAAAAAACCAGCAATTGTGTAAACGATCATGCCACATAACTGAGATATATAAATCAAATCAGGAAATATCAATAAAAATATTTTGATCGTTATAATATTTGCTACCCAGCACATAGCACAAGATGCCAGAAATTTTATAAACCGTTTGCCGGTCAGCGCTATTGAAAACGTAAACAACGAATTAACGACAAAGCTAAAAAGAATACCGACTACATATCCCATGGCATTTGATATATATACCCCAACTCCGGCAGACATTAATAAGAATATCACCACCGCAGTTATTGCTGTATTCAACAACCCCACCATTACGTATTTCAACGCGGGATTAGAAAGTATTCTTTTCACTGCATCATCCTGTTATTAGCCGCTACTAATTTTATCATTCAGGGGAAAGCTGACAACTACTAAGGTTAGCCAATGTCCTTGAATGGCATGCAGTTAGCATTTTTGCAAATCCTGTGAGCTGCGGCGACGGTATTCAAAAAACACACGGCTTCAGAGCGGCCAACACCCTCAGTGACCTGGACCCGGTCAACGATCGTCGTGGAAGTGGGACAATTTTCTGCTTAACGCCGTGCAAGTGCTGGAAAAATAGCCATTCAATACAAGAGGGCATTGACGCCCCCTCGACTTAGTTTTAACCTTCTACCCCGTGATTCACATTCGTGGGCACGTCCTCTTCAGGGCCGATATAGCTCAGTTGGTAGAGCAGCGCATTCGTAATGCGAAGGTCGTAGGTTCGACTCCTATTATCGGCACCATCCCAACTTCCCCAAACGTCCGCATTCATCCATAAACGCCATGATTTATAAAGATTTTACTGATTTTTAGTCCGTCATTGTCCGTAACCATCCAGTAGAATCCGATACTGAATGTGTATAGGATTGTGTATATGTTCCTGTTCGGTCTTGGATTCCTATACACATGCCTTTAAACGATATGCAGATTCGCCGCGCTAAGCCTGAAGCTAAAGCCTATACACTTGGAGATGGGCAAGGCTTGTCATTACTTATAGAGCCTAATGGAAGCAAGAGCTGGCGATTCCGCTATCGCTATGCCGGTAAGCCCAAAATGATCTCGCTTGGTGTGTATCCGACGATTACCCTTGCCGATGCTCGCTCTCGTCGCGATGATGCCCGAAAACTGGTCGCGGAAGGAAAGAACCCGAGTGAAGTTCGAAAAGAGCAGAAGATCGCTTTGCAAACGGAATCCGAAAGTGCGTTCGAAAAGATAGCTACAGAGTGGCATCAGATGAAGTCCGCCAAATGGTCGGCAGGATATGCGTCAGATATCATGGAAGCGTTTCAGAACGACATTTTCCCGTATGTGGGGACAAGACCCATCGGTGAAATAAAACCGCTAGAACTGCTTAATGTGCTGCGTAAAATTGAAAAACGCGGGGCGTTAGAGAAGATGCGTAAAGTGCGACAGCGTTGTTCAGAAGTGTTTCGTTATGCCATAGCTACTGGGAGAGCTGAATTTAATCCTGCTGCAGATCTCTCTAGCGCCCTCGAAGTACATCAATCCAATCATTTCCCGTTCCTAAAAGCTGATGAGCTACCAGATTTTCTACGTGCCTTAGACAGTTACACAGGGAGTCGGCTTGTCCAGATTGCTACGAAATTACTCATGATTACGGGTGTGAGAACCATCGAATTACGTGCTGCATTGTGGTCAGAATTTGATCTAGATAACGCTATCTGGGAAATTCCTGCTGAAAGAATGAAAATGCGCAGGTCACATCTTGTTCCATTATCGACTCAAGCGTTAGATTTACTTAATGAACTCAAGATGATGACAGGTAACTATCGTTATGTTTTTCCGGGGCGGAATGATCCTAATAAACCGATGAGTGAGGCGAGCATTAACCAACTTATAAAGCGGATTGGATTTGCAGGTCGTGTTACAGGACATGGTTTTAGGCATACCTTCTCAACAATTTTGCATGAGAAAGGATACTCATCTGCATGGATTGAGTTGCAGTTGGCCCATATCGATAAAAATAGTATCAGAGGCACTTATAATCATGCTCAATATATTGAGGGTAGAAGAGAAATGATTGAGTGGTATGCAAATATTATTTTTGGAACAAAAGAATAAATTATTTGTAGAAAATGCTGCAGCACTTAATTGTGCATGCAGCATTATTATTCAAGCTTTACCTTGAAGTATTGATACTAAATCGTTAGGCGTACTTTCACTTACTTCAATAGTATCTCGTTCGAGCTTCAATTTATCGAGCATAAACCTATTCGTTAGATCAAAGCTATCAAATATTGTATACCAATTTTTTACGTAACGCTTCATTCTAGGATCATCACCAACTAAGCCCATATCACCTTTCTGTAAATGGGAGTTCATCCTACTCTCTATTTCAAAACTGTCTTTGGATATTTTCCGCCCGATTAGTATAAGCTCAAAATGTAAGTTCTGACTCCCAAAACCTGGATGCCTTTGGATAATTGCGGCATAATCGTCAAGTTGTCTCAAATGCTTTATATTGAGAGATATACTCGGGCGTTTAATTTCAATTATTATACATTTAAAATATGGATTCCCATTTGAGTCCAGACAAGGATATTTTCTAGCAAGGAATAAATCAGTTTGCCTTTTTGCCCCCTCTAATTCATTCCCTGACTCAATATCGCTTTCGTCTATATCATCAATATGTTTTACGCTATTTCTTAATTCGCTGGCTATTTTTGTAAAAGTGTCTTCTTCAGCCCCAATAGTTTCATAACGCTCACCAAAAAGCCAAGTGTTATGCTCAATGATCTTTTGTAGGTCAGGAGTCTCTCTTATTTCTTTATAATGGTTATCCATTAAGTAACGTAGTTTGTCGACTACAAGTCTTCTTTTTTGCAATTCTTCTATTGCGCTAATTATATTATCAAGCTTTGTAATTCTTAACTGTTTAGAAAATTTTTCAATCCCTTCCTTGCTCAAGTCCAGTACACTTTCAAGAATATTAAATAATTCTTCATTATTATTTGAAGAAGATAGTTTATCTAATAACCTCACGAAAACTTTCCTTTGTTTTGAGCTTAAAGATTCAAGTAATGTTGGATCAGCAATATATATATCCCTTACAATTGCCTTAATATTATTTAAACGCCATTCTGCATATTGAGGGTCAGAGTACTCACTATAGGATGGGAATGCGCCTTCTTGCTGATAACGCTCAAGAATTGCCTCTATTCTCTTTTTGAGAAAATCATCATAGATATCTTTTGCCAAGCTCCAGACAAATTTTATGAGATTTTTCCATGTTGGAGAGTCAGGATTGTATTTAGCTTCAGAGAAGATATCATCACCACTGCTACTGAAGTTATTCGCCCATTCTGAACTTACGAAAACAGACAGATAAAAGTCTTTCTTTTGATTGAATTTGCTAGGAACTTCAAATACTTTCTTTCCATGTGTATTTACAAGGTAAACATTTGAACGCTCTTTCGATGGTTTTTCATTCCATCTTAATGCTTTTATTGAAAATAAGGAGTCGTCAAAGTATTGCTCAAATGTGTAAGAATCATGCTCAGGGGCGGTAATGATCTCGCCATTGAACGATAAAGTAAGCTGTTCATTTAAGGCTAAGTGGCAACAAAACTCACTCTGTAATCGTCTAACTATTTCATTGTCAGTTGGTAAATCATTATGGAAATGATTAAATACAACACATGTTCCGCTTTTTAGCTTAGTTAAAGCAGGGTGTTGCTCTGGGTTAGATATATCGATAAATGCCTGATATTTTTTTATATCATTATCATCAATTTCGATTCTGGCGTTAATATCATCATTTTTTGTAAACCAGACTGCTTGATGACTTAGCTTATGAAATGAAAGGCGTCCTCTACCCTGGGAACCGTGCAGTTCGATATTATCTTTTTTTAGTGAGTCATCAAATCTATTAAAGTTGGAGCCGAAGTCTTTAATATCGATGCCATCCCCATCATCAAGAATGTATAGTGAGGATAATCCCCCTAAATCATTTCTACGAAGTTCAATGCCTACATTGCGAGCCTTTGCATCAAAGCCATTCCATGCTAATTCTACAATGGACTGAAACGGTTCGTAGTTTTTAAATCTCTTCTTAATACCAACATCATTGATGTTTGTTTCGCCACTTATAATGCGCATGAATGCATCCTTTTCTCACAGTGCGTATGCTGTAATGTAACAATCTTCTGTAGTGACTGCCTGATAATAAACAATATAACGCTTTTATTTTTGCGCGCAATGTTCCCCCCGCCTGCACGCTTCGTGGGTCTGTTTTCATGCAGGTGCATTCAGGCTCAAACTGCAACAGGCCTGAATGCATCAGATGAATGCATGGACATGAGGTGAGTGCTTTAAGAGGTAACAGTTTCAACGCCGAAATAACTGATTTTCCTCATCCACCGGTCGACCTTTTCTTGCTCCTCGCCTGACCGCCTCAGAGGTTCACCACGCTCTCGAACAGCACCGCACCATCCACTGACACTCCCGTGAACCCGCGCAGCGCAGAGACGCGCTCAGGCCGCGAAATTAAATATCATTAAATAAATACTTTACCGCTGGCGCGCAGTGCTCTCCCCGCCACGCCTGCACGCTTTGTGGGTCGGTTTTCATGCAGGTGCATCGGGGGGCTCAGGCCGCGCCGGGACAGGGGCCGGACAGGAATAACAGGGCGAGGAAACGCATGCAAAACCATGCACCCTGTGGATGCACGGCTTAATTCGGGAAAAATAGCGGTATTTTCGGGGATTTTTGCGGGGGCTACTTACTGGCCAGTTCCGTGCGCCGGCGGGCATAAATCAGGCTCTGTGCGGGGGTGTATTTTTCCTGATTATCCACCCGCGAAGCCGCGTCAGGCCTGAATCCGATGGCCGTTAAAATATCGCTGTCTTCTGCCGAATAATTAATTTCTTCACCGGTACTCAGCCACACGGACAGCGCTTCGCGCAGATAATGGGCCGAACGGTCGAGCGCATGGCCGGTCAGGAGTGCGGTCTGCTGACTGAGTCCCATCAGCTCCGGGGCGAGCGTGGCGGCGAGCTCTGTCCCGTGCGCCTGCATAAAGTCATTCAGCCGGTTGCGGATACTGATGCGCTGTACCGCTTCATGGGAGCGGATATAGCGCCCGGCGGCCTGATTTATCTCCCACTTTTTGACATCGATAATATCGCGCAGTGTCTGCATTCTGCCCGGTATACGGTCATCCCCGGCCAGCACCTGTTCCTGATATTCCTGCTCTGCGGCCGCCAGTTCGGCTTTACGGTTCAGCCAGGCGGTTTCGTTCTTCTGACAGGCTTCAAAAGCCTGCTGTAGCGTAAGGGTGGTCATGGTCAGTTCTCCCCCTGATTAATGACGGTATGGCGAGCTGTAGCAGCCCTGCACTTTACGGGGTGCCGGGGGTGTGACCGGGTCCGCGACAGGCGGCGCTTTCTCCGCCGGGGGCCGGATAACCTCGTCAATGGCTTCAGTGGTGCGAAACGTCGCCGAGCACTCAATATTGGTGCACTGGTGATAGCGCTGTTTGACGTTCTCCGACAGATAGCGGGAGGTACGGGCATGCGCCGACTTTTTGCAGAACGGACAGTGCATCATGGCAGCAGCCCCCGCGCTTTCAGGTCAGCCTCGCGCTGACGCATTTTCTCCTGCCAGACCTTACGCTCGCCGGGCGTGCTGGCGGCGTCGTGGTCCATATGCGCAAGCGCGACGGCCGGGAAGCCGGTCAGGGAGAGCACCGGCTCATCGGCTGGCGTGACGGAGAAGGCGCTCACTTTCCTGGTCAGGAAGGTCACCACCTGATGCATGACCTCTTTCTCCGGCTCGATGTACCCCTGATGGCCGATGGTGTTGGCGAGCGGGTTTGCCATCACATCCGCTTTCAGCACCATCGCCCGGACCAGTGGCCCGAGGGTGTCATTCAGCGCGCGGTCGAGTTCTTCCTTCGCATATTCAGACAGTACAGCATGATGCGCCTGGCGGAATGCCCGCGCGGTGCTGTTGCAGGCGACTTTTAACTGGTCACGCTCAAAGGCCAGCACTTCGGTCAGATTGTCACATTCCTGCGCCAGCTCCCGGCGGGCCACGCGTTCGATATGGCCGCTTTTCAGCTCATCGGTCAGCATGGCACCCCCGGCACGGAAAGCGGCGCGCCATGTGCGGGTGTCGCTGCCGTTGTCCTGCTCCAGCTCTGCTTTCTGCTCCTCCGCGCGGGTAATGGCCGTCAGGGTGTCCTCCATCCGGCGGGCCTGTTCAAGATGTGCCGTTCTGGCTGCGGTCAGTCGCTCCAGCGCCGGTTTCAGGTAATCAGGAATAAAGGTGGTGTCGGTCATGGCAGGTTTCCTCGTGGTTTCAACATGAGGTGATTCTGCCGGGGCACACACAACAATACGACCTGTTGCGGTTGTGGCAGTTCTGGCACAAACAGGACGTCAAAACCCGGCTTGCCAGAGAAAGGTCTCAGGAAAAGCATACTCACCGTTTGTTTTTTTACTGTTAACTATTCACCACTGTTCACCATAATAAAAAATATAAGTAATACAGTAAGATAAAGGGTGAACAGTTGAGGGGTTGACTGTTCACCGTCTGTTCACCACTGTTCACCACTGTTCACCCTGGCTGTTTGTTAACCGCTGACCGTTTTTGAGATTTTTAGAATTATTTGGAATATAAAATTAACTTAAAATTCCATTTGATAATTAATGACTTTGCCAACAATGGCCAATAACGGTCAATATAGGTCAATATAGGCCAGCATCTTTTTTTGCTTAAAAATTAGCCTGTTGTGTCGTGGACTACTACAAAATGACTTGTTGCCCTCGGGGAAAATATTCACAAAATAGAGAGCTACCTGAAGCCGGACGGACACGACCGGCACTGTATGGACTTTATGAGGTAGCCCGATGCACACCGCTTTTTCTTCCCCGTCTTCTGCCCCTGCCGCGCCGCTGATGCCGGTTTCTGATGCCGTTCAGGAGCGCTTTATTCGTCTGCCCGAAGTGATGCACCTGTGCGGGCTGTCCCGCTCCACGATTTACGACCTCATCAGCCGGGAGGCTTTCCCGAAACAAATCTCGCTCGGCGGAAAAAACGTGGCGTGGGCGCAGTCGGAAATCACCGGGTGGATGGCTGACCGTATCGCCGAACGTAACCGGGGTTATGACGCATGATGATGCCCGTTCCGCAAAAAGCCCCTTTTTCTGGCTTGCTTCCCTTCGCCGTTTCCAGGTATAGTTTTCTCGCTGTCGCAAATTCGGCAGCCGGGATTGGCGTCCCGTTTACAACATTGGCGACACCAGACGCGCCTTGCGTCTTTTTTTGTGTCTATGCCTTAGCGCAACCATTTTTGATCCAAAGATTTAAAAATCTTTGGATCCATCGAGTAATGGTGGCTCAGGCGGGGGCTTCTCACGAAGCGCCGGTTTCCAATGTTGCCGGTTACGCCAACCCCGTTTGGGCTACCACCAGTGAAATTGGCGTTTCCGGTGGCAGCAGTCACATGCAAACATTGGAGGCTGCCATCATGGCTACTATCCTCGCCCCGTCACACCCGCAGTTTGTCTTTGTATTTGCCGCCGTTCGTCGCGCAGACCGTAAACCCCGTATCTGTATGCTCCGCGCCGTTGCCGGGGATGAACACGCCGCACGCCTTTCCCTCGTTCGCGATTACGTCCTCTCGTTTGCCGGTCGTCTGCCGGTGGCGGAGGTGCACGCATGAAACAGCCCGTTATCACCGTCAAAGACCTCGAATGCCTGGAGCACCTGCGTAACGTCGGCCAGTTCGTCGGCGAGCTGATGCAGGTGCAGGACTGTACTTCCCTGCGTCGTGACCCGACCCAGCAGTTACAGCTCACTTCCGTGATTTACCTCATGACCGCCCAGCTCGACGGCGTGGTCGAGCGCTGCAACCACCGCTGGTTCACCGGGGAGGGCAATGTATGAAAACGCCTCTGCCGCCCGTATTGCGTGCCGCCCTGTATCGCCGCGCCGTGGCCTGTGCCTGGCTGACCCTGTGCGAACGTCAGCGCCGCTATCCCCACCTCACCCTCGACGTGCTGGAATGCGCCATCGCCGCCGAGCTGGAGGGCTTCTATCTGCGCCAGCACGGCGAGGAAAAAGGCCGTCTGATTGCCTGTGCGCTGCTGGAAGATTTGATGCAGGCCGGGCCGCTGAAAGCCGCCCCGTCGCTGTCCTTCCTCGGGCTCGCCGTGATGGATGAGCTCTGCGCCCGCCATATCACACCGCCTGTACTGCACTGAGGGAGAAAAAACCATGAAAATGAACGTAACGGACACGGTAAAACAGGCGTGCGGCCACTGGCCGCGCATTCTCCCGGCGCTGGGAATGAAAGTGATAAAAAACCGCCATCAGGCCTGTCCGGTGTGTGGCGGCGCTGACCGCTTTCGCTTTGACGATAAAGAGGGGCGCGGCACATGGTTCTGTAACCAGTGCGGCGCCGGTGACGGCCTGAAACTGGTTGAGAAGGTGTTCGGCATATCGGCATCCGAGGCTGCCGGGAAGGTGAACGCCGTCACCGGGAATCTGCCGCCGGTGGCCCCGGAGATGGTGGCGGCCGCAGACGCCGGAACGGAGGCCGACCGCAAGGCGGCGGCCGCGCTGGCCGTCAGACTGCTGGAGAAAACGCGCCCGGCCACCGGCAATGCCTACCTGACCCGCAAGGGCTTTCCCGCTCTGGAATGTCTGACGCTGACCACGTCGCACAAAACCGGCGGCGTGGCCTACCGCGCCGGTGATGTGGTGGTGCCGCTGTATGACGAGTCCGGCACGCTGGTTAACCTCCAGTTCATTAACGCAGAGGGGCTCAAGCGCACCCTGAAAGGCGGCGCGGTAAAAGGAGCGAGCCACACTATCGAAGGGAAAAAACAGGCCGGGAAACGCCTGTGGATAGCGGAGGGTTATGCAACGGCCCTTACCGTGCATCACCTGACCGGAGAAACCGTCATGGTGGCGCTGTCGTCCGTGAACCTTCTTTCTCTGGCGAGCCTGGCCCGTCAGAAACACCCGGCCTGTCAGATTATCCTCGCCGCTGACCGTGACCTGAACGGCGACGGCCAGAACAAAGCCACCGCAGCCGCTCAGGCCTGCGAGGGCGTTGTTGCCCTGCCGCCGGTGTTCGGTGACTGGAATGATGCGGTGATGCTGAAGGGGGAAGACACCACACGTAAAGCCATTTATGCCGCCATCCGCCCACCGGCACAAAGCCCCTTCGACACCATGAGCGAGGCGGAATTTACCGCCATGGGTGCCAGCGACAAGGCCTGGCGGGTGCATGAGCATTACGGTGAAGCGCTGGCCGTGGATGCCAACGGCCAGCTCCTGTCCCGCTATGAAAACGGCATCTGGAAAAATATCCCTGCCGCCACTTTTTCACGGAGTGTGGCTGATTTATTCCAGCGCGTACGCGCCCCGTTCTCGTCGGGGAGAATCACCTCTGTGGTGGAGACGCTGAAGCTGATTATTCCGCAGCAGGAGGCACCGGCACGCCGTCTGATTGGTTTTCGCAACGGGGTACTCGATACCCAAAGCGGCCTGTTCAGCCCGCACAGCAAATCGCACTGGCTGCGCACCCTGTGCGACGTGGATTTTACCCCGCCGGTGGAGGGCGAAACGCTGGAGACCCATGCGCCGAACTTCTGGCGCTGGCTCGACCGGGCGGCCAGCAGCAACCCGACAAAACGTAACGTGATTCTGGCCGCGCTGTTTATGGTGCTCGCGAACCGCTACGACTGGCAGCTCTTTCTCGAAGTGACCGGCCCCGGCGGCAGCGGGAAAAGTATTCTCGCCGAAATCGCCACGATGCTGGCCGGAGAGGATAACGCCACGTCGGCGGACATCGACACACTGGAAGACCCGCGCAAGCGTGCCTCCCTGATTGGCTTCTCGCTGATACGTCTGCCTGACCAGGAGAAATGGAGCGGTGACGGTGCCGGGCTCAAGGCCATCACCGGCGGCGATGCGGTCTCGGTTGACCCGAAATACCAGAACCCGTACTCAACACATATTCCGGCGGTGATTCTGGCCGTGAACAACAACCCGATGCGCTTTACCGACCGCAGCGGCGGCGTGTCACGTCGCCAGGTGATTATCCACTTTCCGGAGCAGATAGCCCCGGAGGAGCGCGACCCGCAGCTCAGGGATAAAATCGCCCGCGAGCTGGCCGTCATCGTGCGCCAGCTGATGCAGCAGTTCAGCGACCCGATGAGTGCCCGCGCCCTGCTCCAGTCGCAGCAGAACTCCGATGAGGCGCTCAGTATTAAACGCGACGCTGACCCGACCTTTGATTTTTGCGGCTATCTGGAAATGTTACCGCAAACCAACGGGATGTTTATAGGAAATGCCAGTATCATCCCGCGTAATTACCGTAAATATCTCTATCACGCGTATCTGGCCTATATGGAGGCCAACGGGTACAGAAATGTACTCAGCCTGAAAATGTTCGGACTGGGACTGCCCATGATGCTGAAAGAGTACGGGATGAATTATGAGAAGCGGCACACAAAGCAGGGGATACAAACCAACCTGTCGCTGAAAGAAGAAAGCTACGGCGACTGGCTGCCGAAGTGCGACGAACCCACCGCGACATAAGCTATCCGGACCGGCAACCGCCGGTCTTTTTGTATCTGCCCCTCCCTCAAGGGTGAACAATCCACTGTTCACCCTTCACCGTATGTTCACCCTGTATCACTATGAAAATATTAATAAAAAACCAAAGGTGAACAGTGTGAACAGTTAAACCCCAAAAAAAATTTTTACCCCCCCCCCTTCATCACCATCGTATTGCGGTGATGGTCGCCGGAAACAGGCCAGAAACGCGCTGAGGTGAAGAGTTGACTGTTCACTCTTCACCAACCGTTCACCACCTATCATTATGATATTAAAAAGAAAAATAAGGTGGTGAACAGTGTGAACAGTTAAAGGCAAAAAAACTTTTTCTTACTGGGAATTGAGCTCAAAAAAAGAACGCCATCGACGATGTGTATAGGGATGTGTATAGTTTTATTTATCGAACTTAAATTTTACTTATATATCAATGCGTTGATTTGATTAGTTGATTCCTATTATCGCACCATTTAAATCAAACAGTTAAAGAAACCACTCTCCTTAAACTCCTCTCTGGGGTTACGCCAGGGTTACTTTTTCCCCTGGGGTCAACGCACTTAAACTCAATGTTCTTATCGCTGAGATATGGTCCCCAAACGGTCATACACTGCTCAGGATATTCTCTGATGGGCAGAAGTCGACACTTCACAAGTTTTAAAACGAGCGTTCATAGCTTTACAGGCCTGTTGCCCATCTTTCAGAGACGATATGCGGCGAAAAACCGAGACTGCGCGTCGTTCCGATACTACGTAGAATGGATGGTGGCCTGTATATGTGCAGAAAACCCCGCCTGTTTTCAGAATATACAACCAGTTAAGAACGTAGTTATTAGTGATTACATCTGAATAATATTTTATGTCAGCGCCGTACTATCAAACGGTTAACCCAGTAGTTTCATTTCCAGCGCCCGACTCATTGCTTGAGTACGACTATTCACTCTGAGCTTCGCATAGATGTTTTTGATGTGCCATTTTACCGTCTCAACAGAAATATCGAGGGAGCGAGCGATTTCTTTGTTCATCTGCCCTTCGGCGATCAGGTGTAATACCTGAAGTTCTCGCTCACTGAGTTCGCCATTAATATCGAGACCTCCACGATTAAACGGTGTCCCTCCTCCCGGATCGCTCTTGTCTACCCAGTGGCCATGTCCTGTCCCCTCCTCTTTACAAACCGAAGAGGATTCGTTCATACAGGCAAGCAAAGGTTGTAATGCATCACCCGCCTCAAGAAAGATGCCCTTGAGATGCTGTTGCTCTGCTAGTTGCAGTACTGGCTGAAATGTAGTGCAAGCAGCCGCAGTTTTGCCACTGTTCCACAAGGCTAATGACCAGAGCGTACGTAGACGTGCTGCGCTTAACCCGTCACCCCGACTTTCCTGATCAGAGACCATTTCAGCCAGTAGAATGCCGGCTTGCGGCGCCTGGCCTCTGGCGAGAAGAAGGCGGCTGCGGCTAAGGGATGCATACCGAACGATGGCTCGTTGACATGGATGCCCGGCATCAATTCTGAAGTTGGCGACCATTTGTGCAAGTTGCCGTTGCAGTTGCTCTGCGCCGGTGAAATCTCCGCGCTGCAGCCGTACCCGCACTTGCTCTGCTAACAACATAGCCTGTAACCGTTGCCATCCGCGAGACACGGCAAGTCGCTGCGCATGCTCCAGCAATCGCTCTGCCTCATACGGCATATCGTCATCTAAGGCCTGACGCGCAAGATAGATATAGCAACGACTCAGCGCGTCGGGTGGACTGAATCGATCGATCAATTCGAGCCGATCGGCTAACAGATGATCGAGCGAGTCACGACTCTTGCATTCGTAAGCTATCTCCGCCAGCAGTGGCGCCAGTGTCGCTCCACTGGTCGACTGGGTACCGGTATAACATTCCGCCTGGCGCAATGTTTTCTCTGCATACCACCCGGCTTTTTCCAGATCCCCCTGACAAAGATGGCACTGGGCAATGATAAAAGCGCGGTAAACCGAGACAAACAGATTGTCTAAGGGACTTTCTGGAGAGGGCATATGCTGTTGAACCTCCAGAGCGTCGGTATAGCGCTGGTTAACAACATGGCAATAGCTGAGAATATTGCATATCAGACCATCAACCCAGGTATCCCCGCAGGGCACTTCGGCCAGCAATGGCTGAACAATAGCCAGACTCTCTGGGATGTTTTCCGCAAAGGCTTCGCAAATTGCGCGCACAACACGCAATTTGCACCAGGTGCTGCGGGTTAAATCATCACGGTGATTAACTACCATCTGATCCAGATTATCAAGCAACTGCCTTGATTCATCAAAGTGGAAATAATGCGCCAGTGCCCAGGCCAGATTAATTTGCAGGTCAATGCGCGAAGGATCCGTACTGGCAGGTAAATGATGCATCCAGGAAATCAGGGTATCTATATCCCCTTCTTCTGCCAGTGACTGAGCGCTTGCACCATCCTGCCCGGGGCTATGCACCGGCTTGCCTGCTCTGAGTGCATGGCGTACCGCCTCAGACCACAGTCTCTGTTCGACAAACCAATGACTGGCTAATTCATGTAACTGCTTGCGGTCAATATCGTTGCTCTGCTGCAACATAGTCCGAAGGTTTTCCTGCAACAGAGGATGGTAGCGAAACCAGTAGCCTTGTTCGTCAAGGGCTGACAAAAAAAGGTTGTGTCGCTCAATCCATGCCAGCATCGCTTTACTATCATCACGTCCTGTAACTGCATGACATAATTCGGCATTCAACCGGCTGAGGAATGACGTTTTCACCAGAAAATCGAGAACCTCTTCCGGCAGCGGATCCAGTACCACCTCTTTCAGGTAACGGGCAATGGACCGTGTTCCTCCATGAATATTGCGCAACAGATGCTCTGGATCATTCTGCAATTCTGCGGACAATGAAGCGATCTTCATGCCCGCGATCCAGCCCTCGGTCGCAGACTGTAGCCGCTGTGCATGCTGGCTGCTGAGTGGTACCGCAACCGTGCGGCTAAAATAGTTTTGAGTTTCTTCGAGCGTGAATTGCAGGTCTCGATCATAGATTTCCACCAGCTGGTCCTGTGCCTGCAGCTGGCCCAGAGAAAGACTCGGGTGGAAACGGCTGCCAATGATCAAATGCAAGGCGGCAGGCGCATGCCTGATTAAATAACCCAGGGCTTCATATACCCCACGATCATTAATCACATGAAAGTCGTCGATAATCAGGTACAAGTCGTGCGGGCAATAATGTAGCTGGTTAATTAGCCCGGCCAGCAGCTGCTCGGAGCTGGAGAGCTTCTGTTCTTCCATGTCGCGCCAGAAATCAACGTCCCAATCAGCATAAAGTGGACGCAATGCCTGCAGCAGATAAGGAATAAACTGCCATACGTCATCATCATCCTCATCGAGGCTAAGCCAGGCGATACGCTCCCCCTGGGCTACCATGTGCTGATGCCATTGCGCCAATAGCGTGGTTTTGCCAAATCCAGCGCCTGCACAAACGATACCCAGTCGGCACCGCTGAACTGGATTGAGAAGTTGAAGAAGTCGTGGACGCTCCAGCAATTGTATCGCGGAGCGAGGCGGGACGAATTTGGTCAGGATAAGCGGCAAGCCTCTCGTCATCCGCAATGGTCCGGAGACCAGCGATGGTGATTGGCGACCTTTTAAATCCGATGGCTTCATCCGCGGTTGTCTACTCGCTTTGTTTTTTTCAATTGTACGCCAGACCCCGGGATGACATGGGGCTACCAAACTTGATTGATACACAAAATTTATAAAGTTTGACCTCAAGCATGAAAACCCCCACCTACCCCCCCATGAAGGTGGCTTCGCACTCTCTCGAACCACTCGTAGATTCATTGCATTGGTGTGGCCAGGGGGCATCCCCCCTGTCTGTTGGCCCCGCCTGGGTGACCTTTATTGAGGAGAATTAAATGATGCTTAGCAAACAGGCTTTATTGCAGGCTTACCGTAAGATGCGGGAGATCAGGACATTTGAGGAGCGTTTGCATCAGGAAAATACCAGCGGCGATATCCCAGGTTTCATTCACCTTTATACCGGTGAGGAGGCCATCGCGGTGGGGGTCTGCGAAAATTTAACGAGCGCTGATTTCATTGGTTCAACACACCGTGGACATGGTCACTGTATCGCTAAAGGTTGCGACATTCACGGCATGATGGCCGAAATATTCGGTAAGGACAGCGGGTTATGTCGCGGTAAGGGTGGCTCTATGCACATTGCCGATCTGTCGAAAGGAATGCTGGGTGCGAACGCTATCGTTGGTGGAGCCCCTCCATTGGCCATCGGCGCAGCGCTGACGGCAAAAACGCTTAAAACCAACAACGTCGGAGTCTCTTTTACTGGCGATGGTGGTTCTAATCAGGGCCTGGTCTTTGAAGCCATCAATATGGCCGTCGTGCTCCAGCTTCCAGCCATCTTTATTTTCGAGAACAACGGTTATGGCGAAGGGACCGGTCATGACTACGCCGTTGGTGGGCGTGATATCGCCCGACGCGCCGCTGGCTTCGGCCTACCGGCAGTGACCGTTGATGGCACCGATTTCTTTGCCGTTTATGAGGCCACCTCAGAGGCGGTCAAGCGCGCACGTGAAGGGGGTGGCCCAAGCGTCATTGAGGCCAAAGCCTACCGCTGGCATGGTCATTTTGAGGGCGATCCCGCGTTATACCGTGCTGAAGGTGAAGTTCAACGCCTGCGTGAAAAACATGATCCGCTGAAGATTTTCACATCCAGGGTCAAGCAACATATCACCCAGGAAGAACTGACGGCAATTGATGAGGAAGTAGAAGCGCTTGTCAACGATGCTGTATTGAAAGCCCGCGCCGCTGCCTATCCGGCTCCGGAAGACCTGCTGACAGACGTATACGTCTCATACTGAGGGTGATAACAATGACGATAAAAACCTATCGTGAAGCGGTCAAGGAAGCCCTGGCTCAGGAAATGGAACGCGACGAACGCGTTGTGCTAATTGGTGAAGACTTGCGTGGCGGTCATGGCGGAAATGCGCCCGAAGACGCGAAAATAGAAGCCTTTGGCGGTGTACTCGGTGTCACTAAAGGACTGTGGACGCAGTTCGGCTCTGAGCGGGTGATCGACACCCCCATTACAGAGTCGGCAATCATCGGTATGGCTGCCGGCGCCGCAGCAACCGGTCTGCGGCCAGTAGCGGAATTGATGTTCATGGATTTTTTTGGTGTGAGCCACGATGCGCTGTACAACCAGGCGGCTAAGTTCCGCTACATGTTTGGTGGCAAAGCCCGGGCACCACTGGTGATGCGAGGTATGATCGGCGCGGGTTTTTCTGCCGCAGCCCAGCATTCACAGTCACCCTATAATATCTTTGCGACCACGCCAGGACTGAAGGTGGTGGTGCCATCGACACCTTATGACGTCAAGGGGCTGTTAATCCAGTCAATTCGCGACGACGACCCCGTGGTATTCTGCGAGCATAAAATGCTTTACGACCTCAAGGGCGAAGTACCGGACGAGAGCTATACCATCCCGCTAGGTGTAGCCAACTATACTCGCGAAGGAGAGGACGTCACCATCATTGCCTTGTCGGCAATGGTACATAAAGCAAACCAGGTTGCGGACAAACTGGCCAAGGAGGGGATCTCGGTCGAGGTGGTCGACCCACGTACTATTTCGCCACTGGACGAAGAAGGTATTCTGGAATCGGTGGCTTCTACGGGGCGTGTAGTGATTGTCGACGAGTCAGCAGCACGCTTCGGTTTCGCTCATGATGTCGCGGCACTGATTGCTTCCCAGGCATTCCATTTCCTCAAAGCGCCCGTTCTGCTGGTGACGCCACCACACACTCCGGTCCCGTTCTCCCCTGCTCTCGAAAAACTCTGGGTCCCTGGCGTTGAACGTATCGAAGCAGCCGTCCGTCAAGTGCTGGAGGATTAATCTATGAGCGAAATCAAGACGCTTGAAATGCCCAAATGGGGGCTTTCAATGGAGGAAGGTTTGCTCGCCCGGTGGGCAATCCAGGAGGGTGACAGCTTCACCAAAGGGCAGGAAATCTGTGAGATTGAAACCAGTAAAATCGTCAATGTGCTGGAAGCCCCCTTTGCCGGTACATTACGTCGGATAATCGCCCGACAGGGGGATACTCTCCAGGTAGGAGCCGTGCTGGCACTGGTCGCTGACGCTTCGGTCAGCGATGCTGAACTGGACGAATTTGCGGCCAGTCTGGCTACGGAGAAAACAGCAGCCTCTGACACGAAGGCTACCGAGCCGGACGTCACTGCGCAGGCAGGCGCTAAGCCGCCTGCCGTTGTCTCGCTCCCCTCCAACAACCCCGTGGCGCCCGTTGGGCAGACCGAAGTCCCCGTCAGTCTGCAAGGCGTGACCGATGTGACTCAGGTCAATGCCACTCCCCATGCGTTACGTCTGTCTGCTCGCTGGGGTGTCGACCTGAAAAAGGTCCGCGGTAGCGGGCGTGGCGATCGTATCTCTGTGTCTGACGTGGAAAGCGCGATCGTTGCCGCCGGTGGCCGCATCGTCTCTTCAACGCCCCCCGTTCGTCGCAGCAAAGCCCCCCGCTCGCATGCCGATGATAGCCAGGTATCGGCCACCCCGCTGGCGCGCCGTCTGGCTGGCAAAATGGGTATCAACTTACATGACTGCCGAAGCAGCGGTTCACGTGGCCGGGTGAGTCGTGATGATGTGCTGGCCACGGCGTTGTTACTCGACGAACACTCGCAGACCCGTCCTGTGCAGGAGAGTATCCCGGCAACCTTTGAGAACATCCCCATGTCCGGTATGCGGCGGGCTATCGCTGCTCGCCTGCAAACGTCCAAGCAACAGTCCCCCCATTTCCGTTTGAGTGTCGATCTTGATCTGGAACGACTGTTAGCGTTACGTCAGGAAATTAACAGCGAAGTACCCGGCGTCAAGATTTCGGTTAACGATCTGCTGGTTAAGGCCTGTGCCCTGGCTCTGGTGGCGGTGCCGGATGTCAACGTACAGTTTGATGAAGCAACCCAAAGTATCCGCCGCTTTGCGGATGCCGACATTTCGGTGGCCGTTGCGCTGCCTGGCGGGTTAATTACCCCTATTGTTCGCTCGGCGAACCGCAGATCGGTCAGCGACATATCGAACGAAATTCACTCCCTGGTGACCAAAGCCAAAGCGGGCACGCTGAAGCCCGAAGAATTCCAGGGGGGGACCTTTAGCTTGTCAAACCTGGGTATGCTCGGAGTACGGCAGTTTGACGCCATCATCAATCCACCGCAAAGCGCAATCCTCGCAATTGGCGCCGGCGAGGTCCGGGCGGTAGTACGCGACGGGCAAATCGTCGCGCGCCACCAGCTGACGGTATCGCTATCCTGCGATCACCGGATCATCGATGGGGCGCAAGGCGCGGCTTTTCTCCGGGAACTCAAGCGACTGATTGAAACACCAACCTTGATGTTTATCCAGGAGACGAGCTATGCACGATAAATACGATGTGCTGATCATCGGCGGTGGGCCTGGGGGATATGTTGCCGCCATCCGTGCCGGTCAACTAGGGCTTCGTACCGCATTAGTGGAAAAACAACATTTGGGAGGCATCTGTCTGAACTGGGGCTGCATTCCAACCAAGGCGCTGTTGCATGGTGCCGAGGTCGCGCACAGTATCACCCATGCCAGTCAGTTGGGCTTCAGTGTGGGTGAGGTGAATTTCGATCTGCAGAAACTGGTGCAGTTTAGCCGTAACGTGTCGCAACAGCTCACCGGTGGGGTTGAGTACCTGTTGAAGAAAAATGGCGTCAGGGTGATTGATGGCACCGCGCGACTGCGCGGCAAGGGACAAATCACGGTCGCGGATGCCCGAGGGGAAGAGCACGATTACCGGGCCGATCACGTGATCCTGGCAACGGGGGCCCGGCCACGAGCATTACCAGGCATAACGCCAGATGGTGAATATATCTGGACCTATTTCGAGGCACTGCAGCCTGAGCGATTGCCAAAGTCGCTATTAATCATCGGTTCAGGGGCGATTGGCGTCGAGTTCGCCAGCCTTTATAACGATCTTGGCTGCAAAGTGACGCTGGTCGAGCTAGCCCCGCAGATTCTGCCAGTTGAAGACGCTGAAGTGTCTGCTGCGGTGCGTAAATCATTTGAAAGGCGCGGCATACAGGTCCATACCCAGACTCTGGTGACGCAAGTACAGCTCACCGATACAGGGGTGCGCTGCACGATGAAAAACACCGGCACCGAATATTTCCAGGAAGTCGAACGTGTGCTGCTGGCGGTTGGCGTACAGCCTAATATTGAAGATCTCGGGCTGGAAGCGCTGGGCGTCGAGTTAGACCGCGGCTTTATCAAGACGGATACGGCTTGTCGCACTAACGTATTCGGGCTTTATGCCATCGGCGATGTAGCCGGCCCGCCGTGTCTGGCGCACAAGGCCAGCCACGAAGGAGCGATCTGCATTGAGACACTGGCTGGCGTCGAAGGCACACACCCTCTTGATCGCGACTATGTGCCCGGTTGTACTTATTCCCGACCCCAGGTTGCCAGTCTGGGCCTCACAGAATCGACTGCCCTGGCCAGAGGACGGCCAGTCAAGATCGGTAAGTTCTCCTTTCAGGGGAATGGTAAGGCGCTGGCAAGCGGAGAGACGGAGGGTTTTGTAAAGACTATTTTCGATGCTGAAACCGGCGAGTTGCTGGGAGCGCATATGGTTGGCGCGCAGGTCACCGAACAGATCCAGGGTTTTGGTATCGCCCGTCACCTGGAAGCCACACATGAAAGTCTCCTGTCGATGATCTTTGCGCATCCGACGCTTTCAGAAGCGATGCATGAATCAATACTGGCTGCCTGTGGCCAACCGTTGCATCAATAAGAAAATCAGGGAGGCGATAGCTTCGTGATACTGAGTCAATCTCCGGTTATCCCTCCTGTATTTTCCTTATCAGAGACTCACCGTGAACGGTTATCGAAGTGACAGCCTGCAGATATATTGCCGCCGTTCAGGCTCACTGAGCAGTGAGCGCGTTTAACATATCGCATCGGATTTTTTATCATAATATTCTGATTTTTTTAACACAGCGCGGAGACAAATCTGAAAATTGTCCGTATCCGTACTTTTGCTGTTTTAATAGCCCCGCCTTTGAGTATAAAGTAGCCGCAAATGTAAATGAATGTCATGAAATACATTCATAACGTAAGTCGCAAAGGCATACAGGATCAGGGATGAAAGTTTTATACCCGGTGTGGGTGTTACTGGCATTGAGTCAGTCAGTCTTCGCAGCCCCGTTGTCACCAGCAGATCGCAACAGTATCGAACAACAGCAGCAGCAATTGCTCCTTCAGAACCAGCAGCAGCGTGAGTCGCTGGATCGCGCCGCGCCGCTGGCGCGCCCCTCTCAGCCTGAACAGCCTGTGCCGACGTCCGGCCCCTGTTTCACCATCACGCGTATTGTGCTTGATGGCGCCACCCTCATTGATGCCCGCAAACAGCAGAAATTAGTCGCGCCCTGGCTGAACCAGTGCCTGGATATGGCGCGTATTAATCAACTGACAAATACGGTTTCTGACTGGTACATCAGCCGGGGATATATCACCAGTCGCGCTTTTCTGACGGAGCAGGATTTACGTTCTGGCGAGCTGCATCTGGCTATTCTGGAAGGGCGACTCGAGAAAATACGCATGGATGGCGCGCCTGAGCGCGAGCTGAAAATGACGTTTCCAGGACTGGAAGGCAATATTTTTAACCTGCGGGATATTGAACAGGGCATGGAACAAATTAACCGTGCCCGTACCACGCCGGTTCAGATTGAAATATTGCCAGCCGATAAGCAAGGATGGTCGATTGTTCATTTGACCGCCACACCAGAATTTCCTCTTTCCGGCTCAGTCAGCGTTGATAACAGCGGCCAGAAAAGTACGGGCGTCGGGCAAATTAACGCCGGGCTGAACGGCAATAACCTGTTGGGGCTGGCCGACAGCTGGTTTGTTTACGGCGGGCGCAGCAGCGCGTTTTCGAATGCTAAAGACGCTCAAAGTTTTGCGGCGGGCGTCAGCATCCCCTACGGCTACAGCCTGCTGGATTACAGCTACAGCTGGAACAACTATCTCAGCACCCTCGATAACAACGGCGACTTCTGGCGCTCAAGCGGCGATACCGAAACGCACCGCGTCAATCTCTCGCACGTCCTGTTCCGCAACGGCGATATCAAAACCGGCGTCTCCGTGGGCTTAAGCCATCGCATCAACCATAACTATCTCGACGATGTCCTGCTGAAAAGCAGCAGCCGCACACTCACCAGCCTGCAGTTTGGCCTGAGCCATACCCAGAAAATGTTCGGTGGCGTGGCGACGTTTAACCCGACCCTCAGCCGCGGCATGCCGTGGCTGAACGCCGAAAGCGACGGCAACAAAAACGGCGATTTGCCGAAAGCGCAGTTCCGTAAATGGAGTCTTAATGCCAGCTTTCAGCGCCCGGTGGCTGAGAATCTGTGGTGGCTGGCGAGCGCCTACGGGCAGTGGTCGCCGGACCGCCTGTACGGCAGCGAGCGCCTGACGCTGGGGGGCGAGAGTTCCGTTCGCGGTTTTAAAGAGCAGTATATTTCAGGTGACAACGGCGCGTACTGGCGAAACGAACTCAACTACACGCTGTTTACGCTGCCGGTCATCGGCCAGGTCAGCGCGTTAGCCGCCGTCGATGGTGGCTGGCTGCACTCCGACAGGCTTGATCCTTATGCCGGAGGCACGCTCTGGGGCACCGCCGCAGGGCTGAGAACCGCCAGCCGGTGGCTGTCCACCTCGTTCACCGTCGGGCTTCCTCTGGTTTACCCGGGCTGGCTTGGGCCGGATCATGTCAGCATTTACTCCCGCGTTGCCGTCGCGTTTTAAAGGATTATCGCCATGGATCAGCAGCCTCCTGTTCGCTTCACCTATCGCCTGCTCAGCTATCTGATGAGCGCCCTGCTCGCCGGACAGCCTCTGCTGCCTGCGATTTCCGCCACGCTGACGCCAACGGGCGACACCTCCGCAGGCAATGCGGCGAACGGGGTCCCGGTGGTGAACATCGCCACGCCAAACGGCGCAGGGATTTCGCACAACGCGTTCCAGGACTACAACGTCGGCAAAGAAGGTCTGATCCTGAACAACGCCACCGACAAGCTGAACCAGACTCAGCTCGGCGGGGTTATCACCGGCAATCCGAACCTGACCGCGGGCAAGGAAGCGAAAGGCATCATCAATGAAGTGACCGGCGGCAACCGTTCACAGCTTCAGGGCTATACGGAAGTGGCAGGTAAAGCGGCGAACGTGATGGTGGCGAACCCGTATGGCATTACCTGCAACGGCTGCGGATTTATCAACACCCCGCAGGTCACGCTGACCACGGGGAAACCGGTCTTTGACGCCAGCGGCAATTTACAGGCGCTGGACGTGAAAAAAGGCAGCATCACCATCGAAGGGCAAGGACTGGATGCCAGCAGCAGTGATGCGCTGTCAATCATTTCACGCGCAACCGAAGTGAACGCCGCCATCCATGCCAGGGATTTAAAGGTGGTTGCCGGGGCCAACCGGGTTGGCGCAGATGGCAGCGTACAGGCGCAGCAGGGTGAAGGCCGCGCCCCCACGGTGGCGGTGGATACCGGCGCGCTGGGCGGGATGTACGCCAACCGCATTCATCTGGTGTCCAGCGAAAAAGGCGTCGGGGTTAATCTCGGAAACCTGAATGCCCGCCAGGGGGGCATCACCCTCGATGCCAGCGGCAAACTGACGGTCACTAACAGCCTCGCCAGCGGGGCGTTGTCCGCCAAAGGTGAAAGCCTCGCTCTGACGGGCGATCATAAAGCCAGCGGCAATATATCGCTCAACAGCCAGGGCGACATTGCCCTGAGCAACGGTTCGCTGAACAGCGACGGCGACCTGGTACTGAACGCCAGCGGCACGATTTCGCACGCCAATGAAAAGCTGACCGCCGGACGCGATGCAACGCTGACCGCGAAAAACATCCGTCAGGATGGCGCCAGCCAGATTAACGCCGCCCGCGATATTGCGGCTAACGCCCGTGACACGCTGAAAACGCAGGGACAGATGACCGCCGGGCAAAACCTGACGGTAAGCAGCAACACCCTGACCCAGGACGGCAAGCTGCTGGCGAAGAACAGCGCTCAGTTGAATGCGGGTACGCTGCATAACCGCGGCACCGTGCAGGGTGCTTCCCTGCGCGTGGACAGTTCAACGCTCAGTAACAGCGGTTCCATGCTGAGCGGCGGCAACCTGGCCATCAATACTCAAGACTTTACCCAAAGCGGCAGCACCGGCGCGAAAGGCAAAGCGGAGATCACCGCCAGCGGGAAGCTGAGCAACACCGGCTCGCTGGTCAGCGACGATGTGCTGGCGCTGAAGGCGCAGGATGTGACGCAGAACGGCGTGCTGTCCGGCGGTAAAGGGCTGACGGTCAATGCGCAGACCCTGACCTCCGGCAAAAATTCGGTGACCCACAGCGATGCGGCCATGACGCTGAATACCGCTACGGCGATGCTGGACGGGGAAACCAGTGCCGGCGGCGATCTACGGTTGCAGGGCGACAGTCTCAGTACCGCCGCGAGCGCACAGCTGCAGAGCGGCGGTCATCTCAGCCTCAGCGCACGGGAAGCGACGCTGGCGGGCACCCAGGCGGCACAACAAGCCATGACGGTGAACGCCCGCGAAAAACTGGCCCACAGCGGTAAAAGCAGCGCGGCATCGCTCACCCTTCGCGCATCGGAGCTGACCAACAGCGGCGTGCTGGTGGCTTCCAGCCTGAACACGCAGTCGCAGCGCCTGACCAACAGCGGCCTGATGCAGGGCGATGCGGCCCTGCTCATTGACACACAACAGCTGGACAACCAGCACAACGGCACCCTCTACAGCGCGGCGAATCTGACGCTGGATATCCCGGATATCCGCAATAGCGGGCTTATCACCAGCGACAAAGGCCTGGCGCTTAACGCCACGACGCTGAGCAATCCCGGCAAAATCATGGCTGACACGCTGAAGGTCAACGCGACCACGCTGAGCGGTGACGGCCTGGTGCAGGGAACCGGCTCACTGACGTTTGCCGGTGACACGCTCACGCAGGGGGCCAGCGGGCGCTGGCTGACGGCGGGCGATCTCTCCCTCAAGGGCAAAACCCTGAATACCGCGGGGACCACGCAGGGACAGAACCTCACCGCTCAGGCCGACAGCTGGACGCACAGCGGCTCCGTACTGGCAACCGGCAATCTCAATGCCGCGCTGGCGACGTCGTTGCTCAACAGCGGCGACCTGATGAGCCAGGGCAACGTCGACCTGAACGCGCCCGCGCTGACCAACCACGGCCGTATTCTCTCGGCGGGCGACCTGTCGCTCACCGGGACAACCTTCACCAGCGACGGCACGCTTCAGGGCGACACGCTCCGGCTTCGCCAGAACAGTATCGACAACCAGGGCACGCTGACTGGCCTGAACGGCCTGATGCTGAACAGCACGGGCGGGCTTAACAACAGCGGCAACCTGCTGAGCCAGAAAGCGCTGGCGGTTAGCGCAGGGGACGTGACTAACAGCGGTCGCCTTCAGGGCCAGAACATCACGCTGGACGGCGCTTCTCTCAACAACAGCGGCGCGATCCAGAGCGCGCTGGATTTAGCCCTGACCCTGAGCGGCGATGTGATCGCTGCTACCGGCAGCAAAATCACCGCCCTGGGCGACGCCCGCCTGAGCGGCAAAGCGCTGAGCAACCAGGGTCTGATTAGCGCCAAAACGCTGGAGGTGAAAGGCGATTCGCTCAGCAACGGCGGCGAAATCAGCGGCGTTAACGGCCTGAACATGACGCTCAACGGCAACCTGCAACAGCAGGGCAAAATGCTGACCGGCGGGCAGCTTAACGTCAACGCCAAAGACATCAGCAACAGCGGACAGCTTCAGGGCGCGGATACCCAAATCAATGCCAGCTCGCTCACCAACAGCGGGCGCGTGCAGGGCGACAGCAATCTCACGCTCACCCTGCTGGATACCCTGACCAACCAGGCCAGCGGCGTGCTGCTGAGCCAGAACGCGCTGAACCTCACCGCGCCGGTGCTGACTAACGACGGCACGATTCAGGGCCACGGTAACACCACGCTCAGTGCGGCAACGCAGGCCCGCAATAGCGGCAAAATGCTCTCCGGCGGCGACCTGACCTTCATCACGCCGGACTACAGCGGCAGCGGCTGGCTACAGGCGACGAACCTGGTGCTGAACGTGGCGAAGTTAGCCAGTAACGGCACCGTGATAGCCGCGAACCAGGCGACGCTCACCGGCCACAGCCTGACCAACGACGGCATTCTGCAGGCCACTCAGCTGAACGTGAACGCCGGGACCGTGACCAACAGCGGCACACTGCTCGGCACTCAGGGTTTGACGCTCAAAGGGAACAGCCTTAACAACGCGGGCGGGAAGGTGTTCAGCGGCGGCGATATGCTTGCCGAAATGGTCTCGCTGAGCGGCGCGGGCCAGCTGGTGGCGCTCGGCAACCTGACGCTGAAGCTCACCAACGGCTTCAGCGCGCAGGGCGTGATTGCCGCGAACAGACAGCTCGCCATCAGCAGCCTGGGCGATATCACCAACGGAGCCACGTTGCAGGGCAACGGCATCACGCTGAGCGCCGCGGGCAGTCTGACCAACAACGGCCAGCTGACCGCAGGCAGCGGCACCACGGTATTGAGCGGCAGCCAGATTGCGCTGAACGCCAGCGGCAGTTTACAGGCAGGCGGCGACGTCAGCCTGACCAGCCAGGGCGATATCAGCCTCAACGGGTTCACCGGCACCGCAGGCAGCCTGCTGTTGAACGCGGCCGGGTCGATCGTTAACACCGCCCTGCTCTATGCGGGCCACAACCTGTCGTTGTTTGCCAGCAGCATCCAGAACCTGCGCGGCGATATGCTGGCGGGCAACAACCTGGTGATGCAGAAAGACGCCAGCGGCACGGCGAACAGTGAGGTGATTAATCGTTCCGGCAGTATTGAGACAGTCAATGGCAATATCAGCATCAACACCGCAAACCTTCTGAATACCCGTGACGGTCTGAAGGTGGACACCACATACCAGGAGTTTATGCCGTCTGACCAGTCATGGCTGCATGTTTCCTATGTGTCTCTCGGTGAAGATAACCTTGGGGTGGCATCGAATACCCTGTGTTCCGGAGGAGTGAATACCCACTGTACGACTTCTTACTGGCTGGTGCCGGCTTTCACCTATGATGAAAAAACGGTGCTGGTGAATCAGAAAGAAACGACCGTCACCGCGAACGGTGGGGCAGGTCGTATTGCTTCCGGCAACAATCTGACGGTGAACGCCGGTACGCTGACCAATGAATCCAGCTACCTGCTGGCAAACGGTGATATCACCCTGCACGGGGGTACCCTGAATAATACGTCTGCTGAAGCTGGCAAGTGGTCGACCCGGGAGAAATTTACCTGGAGCTGCAAACCGTATTGCACCACGGATTACGACCCGTTCCCGAGCGGGCAGACGGTGGAAGGCTGGCTGAAGGCGATGAAGGAGGATAAGGATTCGGGGATCGCCTATGATCTTGCAGATACCTGGACTGATTACGCGGCAGATAACCAGCAATACCGGGCGGTGATCCAGGCGGGTGGCAACGTCAACGCAACATTCACCAACGACATCAGCAACACCAACACCACTGCCAACGCGGGCAAAATCAGTAACACCATTGTTGCCCCCAGCCTCAACACACCCTCCGCACAGTCTGTGGATGGCGGTGCGGGCCCACAGGCGCTGACGGATGCCGGAACCCAGGCTATCACCGGCCCGGACTGGAAGGACACCACTGCCAGCCAGACTATCAGTGGCGGCACAGGGCTGGCACCTGACGGCATCGACAGCAACTATCCCCTGCCCTCCGGCAATAACGGCTACTTTGTGCCATCGACCGATCCGGACAGCCCGTATCTGATCACCGTTAACCCTAAGCTCGATGGCCTGGGTCAGCTCGATCCTTCACTGTTTGGCGATCTGTATAAGCTGCTGGGGATGAATCCGGGCGCGGCCCCGCGCGAGACGGGCAGCCAGTACACGGATATGAATCAGTTCCTCGGTTCGTCGTACATGCTGGGCCGCCTCAGTCTGAACCCGGACAAGGACTATCGCTTCCTCGGCGATGCGGCGTTTGATACCCGCTATGTGTCGAACACCGTGCTGAACCAGACCGGGACGCGCTATATCAACGGCATCGGCTCGGATCTCGACCAGATGCGCTACCTGATGGACAGCGCCGCCGGTGCGCAGAGTTCGCTCGGCCTGAAGTTTGGCGTGGCGCTGAGTGCCGAACAAGTGGCGGCGCTTGACCACAGCATCCTGTGGTACGAAACCGCGACCATTAACGGCCAGACGGTGATGGTGCCCAAAGTGTACCTGTCGCCAAAAGACGTGACGGTGCAGAGCGGCAGCGTGATCCGCGGCAGCAACGTGCAGCTGGCGGGCGGCAACCTCACCAACAGCGGCAGCTCGCTGCTGGCGCAAAACGGTCTTACCCTCGACAGCAGCAACAGCCTGAGCAATCTTAACGCCGGGCTTATCAGCGCCGGTGGCGGGCTCGACCTGAGCGCGCTGGGCGATGTCAACAACATCGGCTCGGCCATCAGCGGCAAAACCGTCCGGCTGGAAAGCGTCGGCGGCGGCATCAACAACATCACCCAGACGCAGCAGTGGAGCGTGGGCGACGACAGCCGTCGCGGCAACGTGCACGTCAGCGGCACCGATGTCGGGCAAACCGCCGCCATCACGGCTACCGACGGCCTGAGTATGTCGGCAGCAAAAGGCATCAACATCACCGGGGCGAAAGTCACAGCAGGCGGCGACCTCGCGATGGGCGCGGGCAACAACATCAACATCGCCGCTAACCAGACAACTGACAGCAGCAGCCAGTCCGGATTCTGGGGGCAAAAAGACACGGCGACGTCGTCCACCTCCAGCCAGGGCAGCAGCCTCACGGCGGGCGGCAACGCGGTGATGCAGGCGGGCAACGACCTGAACGTGACGGCGAGCGCCATCGACGCAGGCAAAACCGCGCAGCTGGTGGCAGGCAATGACCTGAACCTGAACGCGGCGGGCAACCAGCAGACCAGCCGCACGGGCGGCAGCGAAAGCCATCAGAGCAGCGCAGACAGAACCACCGTTTCCGCGGGCGACAACGTGACGCTGGTGGCCGGACGCGATGTTACCAGCCAGGCCGCAGGCATCGCGGCAGAAGGCAATGTCGGCATCCAGGCCGGACGCGACGTCAATCTGCAGGCCGAAGCGACGGTTAATGGCAGCAGCAGCCACAGCAGCAAGCAAACCGTTATCGACGAGTCCGTGCGCCAGCAGGGCACTGAAATCGCCAGCTCCGGCAACACCACGATACTCGCCGGACGTGACGTGAACAGCGAAGCCGCACAGGTGACCGCCAGCGGCGATATCGGCGTGGCCGCAGGTCGCGATGTGAACCTGACGACGGCGACGGAAAGCGACTATCACTACCAGGAAGAGACGAAGACTAAAAAAGGGCTCCTCAGCAAGAAAACGACCCACACTGTTGAGGAAGACAGCGCAACCCGTGAGGCAGGCACCCTGCTTTCCGGCGACAATGTCACCGTGCAGGCGGGCAACAACCTGATGGTGAAAGGTTCCTCCGTGGTGGGCGATAACACCGTGGCGCTGGGCGCGGGCAACAACGTCGATATCGTGGCGGCCACCAACACCGATTCCTCCTGGCGCTTTAAGGAAGAGAAGAAGAGCGGCCTGATGGGCACCGGCGGTATCGGCATCACCCTCGGCAGCAGTAAATCCACCCATGACCTGCGTGAAGCGGGCACCACGCAAAGCCAGAGCTTCAGCACTGTCGGCTCTACAGGCGGCAACGTGGTTATCGCTGCCGGAAACCAGGCGCACATTGGCGGCGCGGACCTGATTGCCGGGAAGGACATGAGCCTCAGCGGCAGCAGCGTGCTCATCGACCCGGGTCACGACAAACGCACCCGCGATGAAACTTTCGAGCAGAAGAAAAGCGGGCTGACAGTGGCACTGTCCGGCGCCGTGGGCAGTGCGATTAATAATGCTGTCACGGCGGCGCAGAACACCAGAGAGGAAAGCGACGGACGCCTGAAGGCACTCCAGGCGACCAAAACGGTGCTCTCTGGCGTGCAGGCCGGGCAGGCAGTGGATATGGCTGATACCACGGCTGACCCGAACGCGATGGGCGTCAGCCTCTCACTGACCACGCAGAAATCCAAATCGCAGCAGCATGCCGAAAGCGATGCGGTGGCGGGCAGTACCCTGAACGCGGGCAATAACCTCTCCATTACCGCCAATGGCAAAAAAGGTGACGGCGATATTGCCATTGCCGGAAGCCAGCTGAAAGCGGGCGGCGACACCACGCTCGATGCACAGAACAACATCCTGCTGTCCGGCGCGGCGAATACCCAGCAGTCCGGCGGCAAGAACAGCAGCAGCGGTGGCGGCGTGGGCGTGAGCATCGGTGCCGGAGGTAACGGCGCGGGTATCAGCGTGTTTGCCAACGTCAACGCAGCCAACGGCAAGGACAAAGGCAACGGCACCGACTGGACCGAAACGACGATAGACAGCGGCAAAACCGTGACCATTAAGAGCGGGAATGACACCGTACTCAACGGGGCGCAGGTCAACGGCAATAAAATTGTCGCCGACGTGGGCCATGACCTGCTGATGAGCAGCCAGCAGGACAGCAACAAGTACGACAGCAAGCAGACCAGCGTGGCAGCGGGCGGCAGCTTCACCTTCGGTAGCATGACCGGCTCCGGCTACATCTCTGCCTCCCAGGACAAGATGAAGAGCCGCTTTGACTCCGTCGCTGAGCAGACCGGGATGTTTGCGGGCGATGGCGGCTTCGATATCACCGTCGGCAACCACACCCAGCTTGATGGTGCAGTCATTGCTTCCACCGCCACGGCAGATAAAAACAGCCTCGATACAGGAACGCTCGGCTTCACGGACATCCATAACGAAGCGGATTTCAAAACCCAGCACTCCGGCATCAGCCTCAGCGGCGCGGGCAGCTTCGGCGACCAGTTCAAGGGCAACATGCCTGGCGGGATGATGTCGGCGGCAGGCAACAAAGGCCATGCCGAAGGCACCACCCAGGCCGCTGTGGCAGACGGCACTATCACCATCCGCGACAAGGCAAACCAGAAGCAGGACGTGGCGAACCTGAGCCGTGACACGGAGCACGCCAACGACAGCATCAGCCCGATCTTCGACAAGGAGAAAGAGCAGAACCGCCTGAAGGAAATCGGGATGATCAGCGATATCGGCGGCCAGGTGGCGGATATTGCGCGGACGCAGGGTGAGCTGAGCGCCATTAAAACGGCCAAAGAGCGCATGAACAGCGTGACGCCTGAAGACCGTGACGCTGCCAAAACACAGTGGGAGAAGGCAAATCCGGGCAAAACACCAAAACCGGAAGATATCAGCAATCAGATTTATCAGAACTACTACAACGAAGCCTTTAACGCGACAGGTATGGGCACCGGTGGTGCAGTTCAGCGTGGTATCCAGGCCGCGACGGCAGCGCTTCAGGGCCTGGCGGGCGGCAATATTGCGGGTGCACTGTCAGGGGCTTCGGCTCCGGAGCTGGCAAACTTCATTGGGCACAATGCCGGAATCAATGATAACGATGCAGCGAAAGCCATTGCTCATGCCATTCTCGGCGGCGTGACGGCGGCTCTTCAGGGTAACAGTGCCGCAGCTGGCGCGGCAGGTGCTGCGAGTGGAGAACTGATCGCAAGTGCCATCGCGAAAGCGATGTATCCGGATGTGAAAGATCTGTCGACCCTGACCGAAGATCAGAAACAGACGCTGAGCACGCTGGCGAGTATCTCAGCAGGCATGGCGGGTGGTATTGCCGGTGGGAACACTGCGGGTGTGGCTACCGGAGCGGCTGCCGGGAAGAATGCGGCTGAAAACAACCTCATTGCAGGTAACGAAGATGCGCAGACGAAGTTTGTTCAGGAGCATGGCAAAGATATTGCCTCCTGCTCGACTAGTCCTGGTGGGGCTGAATGTAAACGCGGTGAGGCTGTAAACAAAGCGATTGCAGCAGCGCTTGTTGGAGGGGCTACAGGTGGGGTAGTGATTGCTCTGACTCCGGAAGCAATTGCAGCCGCTCAGGCAGCAGTCAGCGCCTGTGGTGCGAATACTATACTGTGTGCAAATGAAGTCAGTATCTGGGTTGCGGAAATGGCCGCTGGAGATGCTCTTCCTGCGGGCCTGACAGTAGCGACGGTTGGCAAAATGTCTGCCAGCGAGTTGTCAGAGTTGAAGGCTCTGATGGCTGTTGAAAAACAGACAGGTCAGAAAATCAGTGCGGAGTCACTTGAAAAGGTGATGCTGGACTCAGGTGGTAAAGGGAACTGGAGCAAAGAGCTAAATAACCCACAGCCGAATAAAGTTTATCATGTAGATGGTGATAAAATTTATAAAACTGATGCTCAGGCAAGACCAAGCCAGGTTGAAGCAACTCTTAGTCCTAATGTAAAAGACAGAAATGGCTATCAACAATGTAAAGCAGGTAAGTGTGGCTTTGATGGAGATGAAGGTGGTCATTTAATAGCCAGCATTTTTAATGGGCCTGGTGAAAAATTGAACCTTGTTCCGATGGATGGAAATCTGAACAAAGGAGCCTGGAAGCAGATGGAAAATACGTGGGCAAAAGCATTAGGGGAAGGAAAAGAGGTTAAGGTCAACATTCAGCCGTCGTATATTGGGGACAGTGTCAGACCTGAGAAATTTAAAGTAGTGTATTCAATTGATGGTGGTCGCCCGATTGAAAAAGTATTTAATAACTCACCTGGAGGTAAGTAATGCGGTCTGATCAAGAAATATATAATGATATCGGTTCAGTATTACTCTCTATCGCACCTGAAAATGCGATTAAAATTATTCTATACGCTAAGCTAGAGCCGGAAAGTGACTGTGGAGAATTTACATATGACTATGTGGATAAACAGGGTGATCAACATTGGGTAACTGAAACAGCAGATGCCAGTGAACGGCTTTTGGATCTTCTGGTCGAGCTGAGGAATTTTTTTGTAGAGAACTTTAAATCACAAGAAAAGCCATTCTGGCATGGCTGTGAAGTTACTGTAAATATTGAAACGCTTAAGATTAATATCGATTTTAAATACGATAACTGATTACAATCCCGCCCTATCTGGGCGGGAGGATTTTCACATACTCAAAGTTCCGGCCAATACTACTAAAACACAATGGACAGAGATAAATAGTGCTATTGAGTACGGTAAAAGTCTGGGTGTAACCGTTAAAGTGACTCAGGTGAAATAATGAAATTTAATAAAGAACAAGATTATTGGGCAACTTGTTATTGTACTAATTAGTTTTTACTAATTGAAACTCAATCAGGGCAAGGAAGAACTAGTGCAGATCCACTATTTCCACCCCATTTACTACTACCTGAAGCTGACGACGAATGTGCTGGTCAAACTATATTACAGGCTTTGTACAATAGCTGGACACTGAATAAATTTGAGGATCGTGTTGCTTTTTTTGACCTTGAGAAAGGTAAGGAGAAGTATGCGGCCTGGATAGCCAGGTTGATGGATAGATACGGCTATAAAACCAAAAGTGCTTTATTCAAGGATATGAAACATTGCATTATTCATTGTGTCAATGGAGTTATCACTATACGGCCCACTCGCCATGAAAAACTGGAAGGTTGGGGAGGAACAAAGGGAGATAGCATTGAAGATGTTATTCTTTCAACCGACAATTCTCCTGCTGAAATTGGAGCAGGCCTTCGACTGGCATTAAGTCGGTGTAAAGGATAAGTGGATATCAATAAATCCGCCCTTTCCGGGCGGGATGCTTGGCAACAACTGATGCTATTGATAAGATTGAATCAGCTTTGAAAGGACATGGAATATGATTACCCTCCGCAAATTGATAGGAAATATCAATAAAACACAAAATGCTGACCAACAATCGCCGCTTGAACAATGGTTTGAGCATGTCATTGATATCCCGTTAGAAGAATTGTCCGTTGAAGATGTTTGTCGTGCAATTCGCCAGGAAATCTGCATCGATCAGCTAATGCCAAGAACATTAGAAATACTGGCCGAGGATCCGCTTGCGGGCAAGTATTACGATGGTGAGCTCATCTCTGCGTTGGCAACAGTCAAAATGATAAATTTAGAAGATCATGTCGATGACTCCTGTGCTGGGTGCTGCTGCTGTCAGTAAGATAGATTCTTTGGTAGCAAAGTATGCAACAAACAATCAGCTATCAACAGGAACGGTGTTTGATTCGATAAAGGCAACACAACCAGTACACCCAGGATCAGTAATTCCTCAGTCATTTGAAATGTCCTTACCTAATGGGCAAAAGTATGGGTGCATGGAAATGCTACCGAGCACATGGCAGAATATGCGGCATCGAAAGCTGCTACACATTTGCCTGAAGCAGTACGTCTCGCCAGCCAACAAGAACTCCGAAGTTTTCAGGCTGCCGTAAACACAGCAACTAAAACTAATATGCCATATGGAGAGCGAATTACGGTTGATGGTTGGCAGTTAGAAATTAAACCGCCTCGCGTTGACGGGGAATTGCCGACAATAATCCATGCACGTTACTTAGGGTCTCACTAAATGGATATAGAAATTACTAATCCTATATGTATAAAGCTGGACGTCATTGAACTTGATGAGCATGTTCCATCGTTAAAGTTTAGTGTCATAATCACGGTTAAAAAATTTGGTTATAAGGCCGAGGTTAGCTCTCAGTTCTGGATCGAATGTCAGTGTTTTGACGAGTTTATCAGCTGTATGAAAAGTGACAGGCTCGCCAGTCTCAAGGATATGAACGATAGTTTTGAGTTGGTATTAGATCCAATAAATGGTCAGCTTAATTGGTCGTGTATGAAGGAAGATATCAATGGTGGTATCTCCATATCCAAAGGAAGTGAAAATCTTGATGGTACTGCTAGGCAATCGATATGCAATGCCTTTAACGATTATCCTAGATGGTGGTAGTTATTAATGAATCCCAGCCCTTGCGGCTGGGATGTATTTATCTCACTTACGCCGTCTCAAGCGCCACTTTAGCCGCCACGCCCTGAAGAAAGAATATCGCCTGCTGCTGCTCTTCTTTTGGCAACTGACTGATGTTGTTGAGTTCCTTCATCAGCGGTGTCTCCACGGGCCGGGTGGTGATGACCAGACAACCCGGCATCACGCGAACATCAATTTTGGTGCCTGTGGTAAACCCCGCTTCTTCCATCCAGGTGCCGTTCAGGCGCAGGCTGGCGCTTCGGGTGTAGCGTTTAGTTCGGTTAGTTTTACGATCGTAATGACGGATGCTGACGTAGCTGACCGTCATATCCCTTAAGACTTTGGGTTCTGCTTTCTTAGGCAAGCTGTGATTGTTATTTTTGCGTACTACTTCGTGTTTTTCTGTATTTCCTGCCAAAAAGTTCGATTGTGTTTTGGCAATGGTGGTTCCTGGCTTAAGATTGGTGTCAGCCATATTCAACTCCAGCTTAGTTGTCTGTGGTCAGCGGCATGGAAGTGCTTCAACACTTTCATGCCGCGCTCTTTAATAATCAGAATATTCTATTTTATCAATTTTCCTGTTGCGGTCTTTCGGTTGCTTTGCTGCGTCTATTATACCCTGATGAATAAAAGTACAGTACTGGATGAAAGAACAATATTAATATCTGCGAGGCCGCTTCAGGAAATATTACCAATTTATGTAACGTTGCATTTTTAGCACTTTATGTAAAAACGTTCTTTCATTTCTTACGGTAACTATCCCCTGCCCTCCGGCAATAACGGCTACTTTGTGCCGTCCGCCGATTCGGACATCGCCAGCACGTCTACCGCAGATAAAAACTCGCTGGATACGGGGACGTTAGGCTGGCGCAATCCCGATTATCGGCATCGGGGCGCATGATGATGCGTCCGGGACAACCCATGCGGCGGTTGCTGACGGCACAATCACTGTCCGTGACAAGGATAATCAGCAGCAGGATGTCGCCGATCTGAGCCGCGATACCGATACTGGGGCTTGAACCGTGCACGACAAGAGTGCGTAGCCCGGAAAGTAACGGCATCGCAGAAAGCTTCGTGAAGACGATAAAGCGGGACTACATCAGCATCATGCCAAAAGCGGACAGCCAGATGGCGTTGATAAATCTGGCAGTGGCGTTCAGCCATTACAATGAACATCATCCGCACAGTGCGCTGGGATACCGCTCACCACGAGAATATATACGCAGAAAGTTATCGTAACCATAAGAGAGAAAAAGCGTCTGGATATAAAGGGTCAAATCCACACGTGATGCAGGGATTGATGTAAAAGCAACGGTACGAGCATACAATGATCCGTTGACGCCTGAAATCCAGAAGGCTCGTGGTTGGGAGAAATTCAATACTTGGGGAGAGGCTATTCAAGGAAGAATAAACAACCAATCTGGAAAATTTAGTGAGCAAAATCCTTACGGCTCATATCAATCGCCAAAAATTAAGGGTAAAAAATAATGACAAATTTCTCTTTATATGATCAGAACATTCTTCCCGTTGGGTTTAAGTTCCCAGAAAAATATACTGTTCTGATGAGTGAGAACTTCGAAGAGGATATTGAACCATGGAGTTTTCTTCGTAGAAGTGATGATATAACTCTAAGTCATTATGCTTCGATGTGCGAAAAGTATGTGAATAAGAAATTGATTCCATTCGCTATTGCTGTTGACCTTTCTGGTTATTATAATGATGGCTACGTTGTTTTAGCATGCTTTGATGGGGATGACCCTAGTGGCAACTCTAAAATTTATTTTCATGATTACGGTGCTCCTATAAAAGAGATTGACTGGAGTAAACGTTATAGTCTGGATGGTTTTGACGCGTGGTTAGAGTTTGCTCGGGCTGAATCAGCTCACTACAAAGAAGAACGAGCTGAAGACGAGTAAATCTACTCAATGATAAATTGCACAGGTATATTTTTTGTTAACCAAACGCCATTGTCTGCTTGATGAAAAATGAAGCCTTGTTGGTACATCTGCAAGGCATTAATTTTCAATGCAATAGGTTTTCCGTGGCGTTTGCCAACATTAAGTGCAGTTTTCTCGTCAGCCGATAAATGGACATATTGGCGTGTAAGAGATAATAGACCTTGCATTTTTATGGAATCAATGAACTGAATTGCAGTTCCATGGTACAAAAATTCAGGTGGGATCACTGAGGCGTAAGCAATGTTAACATTGGAGTTAGAATGCCCCTGAACTGCACGTATTGATTGGCCGTCTTCAGAGATAGCAAAACGTTTCTTATCACTACTCTCAACGATTAGAAGAATAGTATCTCGGTCGAGACATTTTCCAGCAGTTGATGCATGTTTGATTAAGGAGTCGATCTTCACCCAGCCTTCAATATTGAGACTTAACCCAATGGAGTCAGGGTTATGGCGTAAAATGTAGCTTAAGAATTTGCTGGTTTCTGTAATTTTTTGGCTCATGCTTACCTCGATAGTGAAATATATGATTATTAATTATGTTAGATATTAATCAATAACACTCGTTCTTAACAAGTTAGGCATTATGAAACCATTCGAAGAGTCAGTATTAATCTTCTCCATAGGGATCTTTTTGCCTTCATTACTTATGCTCAAGTGCCAGCTTAGCTGCCACTCCCTGCAAAAACAGCATTACCTGCTGCTGTTCTTTTTCAGGTAAATGTGTGGTGCTGTTAAGCACTTTCATTAGCGGCGTGACATTTGGGAGGGCGGTAATAACCAGGCAACCCGGCATCATGAGAACATCAATTTTGGTGCCTGTGGCAAACCCGGCTTCTTCCATCCAGCGACCGTTGAGCCGCAGGCTGGCGCTGTGGGTGTAGCGTTTTGTCCGGTTAGTGCGACGATCGTAGTGACGGATGCTGAGACCCTGTAAATAATTCTGTGTCACTGCCACCACGTCAAAACTGAGCGCTCAGGCGGTCACCGAACTCGATTAATAAAGCGGCTCATCGCCAACCGCCAGTTCTGGATCGGCATACTCCATTTTTTCGATGCCAATTGGATTTCCAGGTAAATAACCTTTCGCACTGAGTCATCCGTCGGGAACACCTTGCATTTCTTAATGGCGGCACGGATCACGCTGTTCAGCGATTCGATGGCATTCGTGGTGTAAGAACAGTGTTCTTACGCCTTTGAGTATTTGACAGGTAACACAGATAATATAACTCCTGCAGAGTTTGAAAGGGCCCTGTACTATTTTTACTGCGCAAAAATGAGGCAAATCCTTATCCTGTACCAGAGAGCTTATTCAAAAAATTAATAAAAAGACATGAAGAACTGAAAGATAATCCTGATACAAAATTTTATCACTTTCATGAAACGTACAATGATTTTTCAAAGGTTTACCCGCTGGATAATTAGAAGCTATCGCCCGGGGAATATTGTCTATGACTGCATGGAAGGATGGTGGTAATATAGTGTTGGAAGTTGCTCTTTAACAGATCTGGGGGAAATGGCGTAACGGGCTGAAAAGGCGCGTCAGGACAAAAAATTGCCGTGTCAGCAGTCCAACAACAAAGCCGCCTGTAACTTACGAAAAAAGGAAAAGTCACCTCCGACGGCTAGCTTCGCAACGGATCAAGTGTTGTTGGGAATAACCACCTGATCCAGCCACAGCAGCAAAGTCGTTGTGAAGAATTGGTTGCCTGTAGCTGTGACAGTCGCTGTTATAAACGTGCAGATGATGCCATTAATACAGTTCCATATTCAGGTGAAGAAATTTTACTAAAAGGGTGTTTTGTACAAAAAGGAAGCGTTATATATGTTTAAAAAAGTAGTAGTAAGCTCTCTGTGTTTACCCATTTTGCTACTGGCGGGATGTGCAACAGAATCATCGCACACTGTAGAGGTCGCAAAAGTGGCTACCGCTCAAACAAGCTGGCATGGGCAGCGCAGCCTGATAACCGTCGGAAAATTTGATAACCGCTCAGATTACATGAATGGCATATTTTCTGATGGTGTCGATCGCCTGGGTAATCAGTCAAAAACCATTCTGGTCACTCATTTGCAACAGACCGGTCGTTTTAATGTATTGGATCGCACCAATATGGACGAAATCAAAACCGAGGCGGGAATCAGCGGAAAGAGCCAGCAATTAAAGGGCGCGACGTATGTTATCACCGGTGATGTGACCGAATTCGGTCGCAAAGAGACTGGTGACAGGGCGCTGTTTGGCATTTTAGGTCGGGGTAAATCGCAGGTTGCGTATGCGAAAGTTGCCCTCAATGTGGTCAATGTTAAAACGTCTGAAGTCGTGTTTACTGCCCAGGGCGCGGGCGAATACGAACTGTCGAACCGCGAAATTCTTGGCTTCGGTGGCACAGCCAGCTATGACTCCACACTGAATGGAAAAGTATTGGATCTGGCTATCCGTGAGTCCGTCAATAACCTTGTTGCGGGTATTGAAAACGGTAGCTGGAACCCGTCAAATACAAACTAAAAGGAACTTAGAATGGGACATTTTAATAAAATTTCATCTTGCGCAGTAATATTGCTGCTGGCCGGTTGTGCTGCAAAATCGCCCGAGAAAACGTATACCTGGAATGGTTATGAGGACTCTGTTTATCAGTATTACACCCATGAAACCAGTCCCCAGGAACAAATCGCCTCATTGCAGAAACTGATTGAGCAATCTCGGGCAAGTAATAAACCCGTTCCACCGGGTGTCCATGCTCATCTGGGAATGCTCTACAGCAAAACTGGACAGGCGGGTCTGGCAATGTCTGAGTTTAATGCTGAGAAAACACAGTACCCGGAATCAGCATCTTATATTGATTTCCTGACAGCAAAAAAATAAATGGATGGTAAAATGAAAGGATTATTTTCTCTCTTTACGCTTATTCTTATCTTATTATCAACGGGGTGTACTACCGGTAATAAGAAAGCAACGGACTACTCCGCATTCCGGGAGAGTAAGCCACGTAGTATTCTGGTGTTACCACCGAGAAATCAGTCACCGGATGTTAATGCCAGCAACAGCCTTCTGAGTGTGGTCACGATGCCATTAGCGGAGTCTGGGTATTATGTCTTCCCGGTTGCGGTAACGAGTGAAACATTCAAACAAAACGGCGCGACTAACCCGGATGATATAAGTGCGATCCCACTGAAAAAGTTACACGATACATTTGGTGCCGATGCAGTGATGTATATCACGATCAGTGATTACGGTACCTCATATCAGGTCGTAAGCAGCGATACGCGAGTGACAGCAACCGCGCGTCTTGTAGATGCTCGCACGGGTAAAGAGTTATGGAGTGGCGGGGCAACGGCTTCGAGTAATGAAGGCCAGGATACTAACAGCGGTGGGCTGATAGGGATGCTGGTATCCGCAGCGGTCTCGCAAATTGCCAATACGGCAACGGATAAAGCTCATGATATTGCCAAAATCACGGGGGCCCGTATGTTCAGTGCCGGGACAAACGGTGGTCTCCTGTATGGTCCTCGCTCGCCAAATTATGGCAAAACACAATTGTAAAATCGCCTGAGTCTTATCAATCAGGTCGCCACAGCGTCGGCGACCTGATTGATATTCATTATGATGTTGTACATTAATGTTGCTAAAACCTCTCTGAGTTATCTGTATCCGGTTAAGGTGAAAGTGACGAAATCTGAACGTGAAAAAAGTTCAGCAATCGGTCGCGTATTCAATGCGGTGAATCACTGTAGGTTAAATTGAGCAACAGTTTCACTCCGGCGAACTCATTCAGCCCCTCAAGGAATGGTGCCCTACTTCCCTGGCTATAAGCTCTCTTACCTCAGCCGAAAACAGCACCTGCCCGCCTTTGTGTTGATGACCCATGCGCTGCGCTATTCTGCGTTGCCGCCGGGCGAGTTACCCGCTCAGGACCCGCTGTGTCCGTTATCCCTGAGCTTAAGCCACTGACCAAACACGGCCATCTCATTGACCAGGGGCGTTAAACGTTTTCCATCCTCGGTTAACGCGTACTCCACCGTCACAGGGACCGTCGGGTAGGCGGTTCGCCGCACCAGCCCCGCAGTTTCAAGCGCCCGGAGATCCAGAGTAAGCATCCGCTGGGATATACCGGGCATGTCCCGACGTAGCTGGCTAAAGCGCTTAGGCCCCTCCAGCAGGAAGTACGCGATCAGCAAGCGCCAGCGGCCCGCCAGTAAACTCATCGCCACTTCGACCGGGCACCCGGTTACCGCCTCTTTCATTAACGTCCTCCCACAGGTGGTATAAAAAATGTACCTATACCACAATTTAGTGCCTTCTTTAAAATATATATCAGCTCCGATACATTGATTCCTACCCAAAACAAATGAATCAATTCATGAGGGAGTTGAGATGAAACTCTATTACAGCCCGGCAGCCTGCTCTTTATCACCGCATATTGTCATCAAAGAAACCGGGCTCGATATTGAGCTGGTCAAAGTCGACTTACGCAATCACACCTTTAATCATGGCGAAGATTTTTTTACCCTCTCGCCCGCGGGTGCCGTCCCTGCCCTGTCGCTCCCCGACGGCACGGTGTTAACCGAAGGCCCGGCGGTGATTCAGTATCTTGCCGATCTGAAACCAGAATCCTTACTGGCCCCGCCAAACGGCACCCTCCTGCGCTATCAATTACAGCAATGGTTAAACTTTCTCTCAACGGAAATACACAAAGGGTTTATCCCGGTGATATATGGCGATCCTGAAGAACACTATATAAAACGAGCCAAAATGAAGCTGATGGATCGTTTCAGATTAATTAACCATCGGCTCGGCGAACAAAACTTTCTCCTTTCGGATGCCTATTCCATTGCTGATTGTTATCTTTTTGCCTTAATCGGCTGGGCGCAGGCCGGATGGTTAACCTCTTATATGAACCTCGATATCCACCTCGACGATTTACACCATTTAGCAGCGTGGTATCGACGCATTGCGGCACGAGATGCCGTTAAGCTGGCGATTAAAGAGGAAGGGTTGACTGCCACGGCGTGATGAGTTGCTAACTCCCGTCACCGCGCACGATGTGTGAATTTTGTGGCTGGCGTCGCGAATTCAGGCGCAGGTTTTACATCGTGAAACGCCGTCATCGCTGTTTAGTCACTGTTTAGTCGCCGCTGTCATCTGAGTCTGGCGACTACACTAAATAAAGACAGGCGTGCCTGACGGGGGTATCGACGAAGAGGGCCGGAAGGGTCTTAGCGGGCATGACGCGGGTTCGCGTCGATTGCCGTTGCTAAACGTGAAGGCTATCGCAAACGCCGCTTTTCATTCTCCGTTACGCTGGAGCACGCCGTTCACCCGTTAACGTTCTGAGACAGGAAATAACCATGCAACTGAATGACCTAACCTTGTTCCGCCAGCAGGCATTTATCAATGGTGAGTGGCGAGATGCCCTCAGCAGCGATGTCATTACGGTGACCAATCCGGCGAACGGAGAGGTGCTGGGCTCAGTACCTAAAATGGGCGCAGAAGAGACCCGCGACGCTATCCAGGCCGCCCATCGCGCCCTTCCCGCCTGGCGACAGCTAACGGCAAAAGAACGGGCTGCTATCCTGCGCCGTTGGTTCGATCTGATGATGGCAAACCAGGACGATCTGGCCCGGCTGATGACCCTCGAGCAGGGTAAACCGCTGGCGGAGGCAAAAGGCGAGATTGGCTACGCCGCTTCATTTATCGAATGGTTTGCCGAAGAGGGAAAACGCATTTATGGCGATACCATTCCCGGCCACCAGGCCGATAAGCGCCTGATCGTGATTAAACAACCAATTGGCGTTACCGCTGCGATCACGCCGTGGAACTTCCCGGCGGCGATGATCACCCGTAAAGCCGGTCCGGCGTTAGCGGCTGGCTGCACGATGGTACTCAAACCCGCCAGCCAGACCCCTTTTTCGGCACTGGCGCTGGCCGAACTGGCCAGACGCGCCGGGATCCCTGACGGCGTATTTAACGTGGTGACCGGTTCCGCCAGCGCGGTGGGTAATGAACTGACCGGCAACCCGCTGGTGCGTAAGCTGTCGTTTACCGGCTCGACGGAAATCGGCCGCCAGCTGATGGCACAGTGTGCCCAGGACATCAAAAAAGTGTCGCTTGAGCTGGGCGGTAACGCGCCGTTTATTGTGTTTGATGATGCCGATCTGGATAAAGCGGTAGAAGGCGCCATGGCCTCGAAGTTTCGTAACGCCGGGCAGACCTGCGTCTGCGCCAATCGTCTGTACGTGCAGGACGGAGTTTATGAGCGTTTTGCCGGGAAACTGCAGCAGGCGGTGGAACAGCTGCGCCTCGGCGACGGCCTACAGGCGGGGGTCACAACCGGACCTTTGATTGATGAGAAAGCCATCGCCAAAGTGCAGGAACATATTGCCGATGCCGTCGGGAAAGGCGCCCGGGTCATCACCGGCGGGAAAGTGGATTCCCTCGGCGGCAACTTCTTTCAGCCGACGATCCTGGTCGATGTTCCGGACGGTGCAAAAGTGGCGAAAGAAGAGACCTTCGGCCCGCTGGCCCCCCTGTTCCGCTTCACGGATGAAGAGGATGTCATCCGCCAGGCCAACGATACCGAATTTGGCCTCGCCGCCTACTTCTATGCCCGTGATTTGAGCCGCGTTTTCCGCGTCGGCGAAGCGCTGGAGTATGGAATTGTCGGTATCAATACCGGACTGATTTCCAACGAAGTCGCCCCGTTTGGCGGTGTGAAGGCTTCCGGCCTGGGCCGCGAAGGCTCGAAGTATGGTATTGAAGACTATCTGGAAATCAAATACATGTGTATTGGCCTTTAATCGACGCCGGCCCCGAAACGCCGCAGAACCCGGCATATCGGCTGCCGCCATCCCGGAACAGAAGAGAAGCCCGTGAATAAAAAAATCCACGCTCAAAGCGCGTGGATTTTTTTAGATTGCAGCCGAAAGACGATGAGCCATCAGGCCCGCAGTCTGAGCGGCTCGCTAAAGTCATCGGCGGGTTCCAGCTTCAGGCTGAATGTCGCCAGCAAGGCGTTAGCCCGGTCGTGGAAATCACGTAGCGTTTTCTCAAGTTTCTCGCTGACTTCCGGATCGTCGATAGCGACCGGTCGCCAGACCCCTTCTTTGTCGAACAGGCCAAACTGATAGCTGTAAGTGAAGCGTGATGCCTGTGCTTCCATTTCCATCCACCATCCCCAGAACTCTCGTTTTTCCGGGGCGGGTTTTACATTGACGCAAACTGCCAGACAATCGAAAAAGAAGCGGTTGTCTTCACACTGTTCTTCGCGAATATAAGGGCCAAGAGCCGTGAATTTCTTAATCAGCTTACTCTTGAGGTGTCCACTCGGTAACGTCATTGCGATCTCCTTTAGTGATGCAACTGTTTTACCAAATCAATAAAATTTAGCAATATATTAACCAAATCTATGATTGATCCAGCGGGCAATCTGGCGCAATGCGTGATCGAAATTGCGATAAACGGGCTTAAATGGAATCTCAAGCAGCTTGCCATCGGCGGACGACGAGGTAATTAAGCGCGATTCCTCTTCCGGGCTGAACGGATCGTTTTTCCAGAAGCCTGACAGCATCGGCGTCGGACAGCGGCGGCCCAGCAACCCCTGGGTTTTTAATGAGTAGCGGTTCAGCTCTATGCGCAATGCTTCATCAGACGCATCGTGCATGCCCAGCCGCGAGGCCAGAACGTCGAGATACATTTCCGGAACCCGGCCCTGATGCAGCGGATCTACCAGCAGGTTATGCACGACCGGCCCCAGACACGCCACGGCTTTTAAGCGCTGTGGCTCCAGATAGCCCAGGCGGACGGCGACATTCGCCCCAAAACGGAAACCGAACGCGGCAACCCGGGTATGATCGACCCACGGAACATTCTCCAGGTGCCGCAACGCATGCTGATGCAGCAGGCTGGTATCCTGAGTGAGTTTCCATTTTGACGAGAAGCCCGTCGAAGGCATATCCAGCGTCAGCATGGCGATCCCCAGCGGCGCAAAATAGTTCTCATACAAGCTGTAGTAATCCGTCTGCAGCGCATCCAGACCACCGCACATCAGGACCACCGGGAACGGGCCTTCGCCTTTCGGCATATGTAAAAAGCCGGTCACCGGCGCGCCGCCGGGCACAGGAAACTCCAGCTCGCGCAACTCGCCCGGCAGGCGTTGTGCCGCCTCTTCATAAGCGCGGTTAGCCAGCGCCTGCGCCTGCTCCGCCAAATCGTCGCCTTTAATATGCGGATAGGCGGCAATGCTGTAGAGATTTGAGGCATGCAGCCAGTGGCGGCCGCTGGTCAGCGGATCGGCTTCCAGCCCGGCCTTTTGCTGCCAGATCATCGCCTGTTTGGCCCATTCGAAAATCCAGTTGCCGCCACGATAGCCCACCACGGTGTCATAAAGCCCCGGATCGGTACGCTCAGCCTCGCTCATCACAATGCGCGCCTGCACATCGAGGATCTCCTGTGGCGTCACCCCGCGCCAGATCCACATCAGCCGGTTAATCAAGCGATACCAGTGCTCAACATTGCTCCCGTCGAGCGCGGAGTGGATCGGCTGTTGCGAACCCGACGCAAACCGACGCACCAGCGTAGAGGTTTCTGGATGTTTGAATCGAGGTTTAAACAGTGTTTCGCTAAGGTTAGCTTGTGACATGTGCAGCCTCCATCGTGTTGCCACTCCGGGCTATTGTAACCTGCATACGGGCAAAAAAAACCACGCCCGGCATAACCGGGCGTGGTAAATAGCACTCACCTTATGAATTAACGACCTGAGATCGGCGGTACGAACACCACGCCCATATCCCACGGTTGTTCAATCCAGGTATCCTGCGGAATATCAACAACATAATCATCAACCAGCGGACGACCAGCCGGTTTAGCAAAAATAGTAACGAAGTGCGCTTTTGGGTACATTTCACGAATAGCGACGGCGGTACCGCCGGTATCAACCAGGTCATCGATCACGATGAAACCTTCACCATCACCTTCAGCGCGTTTCAGTACGGTCAGCTCACGCTGGTTATCGTGGTCGTAGCTGGAAATACAAACGGTATCAACATGACGAATACCCAGTTCACGCGCCAGTAATGCGCCTGGTACCAGACCACCGCGGCTCACGGCAATAATGCCTTTCCATTGTTCAGAAGGCATCAGACGATTGGCCAGTTTGCGGGCGTGAATCTGCAACATGTCCCAGGTGACGACGTATTTTTCGCTCATGTGAAGTGTCCCAGCCTGTGTTATACGGCTTAAATGATATTCGAGGGGGAAAATGGTTGCGCGAGATTATAGAGATCTGACGCACTAAAAACCAGTGTTAAGCGGCCTCCCCGGCGCTTTTTGCGTTGTTTCCACTACCAGTCGGCGTGGAAAGTGGTATTCTCAACCCCACCGCGCAAGCCTGCGCCTGTTGTATTTTTTATTGCTAACCCTCGACCTGTAAAAGACTTTTGCAGGCGATCGTAAGGAGACTCATCGTGTCTGAATTGTCTCAATTATCCCCGCAGCCGCTCTGGGATATTTTTGCCAAAATCTGCTCCATTCCCCATCCGTCCTATCACGAAGAACAACTCGCTGAACACATCATGGGCTGGGCAAAAGAAAAAGGCTTACACGCTGAACGCGATCAGGTTGGCAACATTCTGATTCGTAAGGCCGCAACGGCCGGTATGGAAAACCGTAAACCGGTTGTTCTACAGGCGCACCTTGATATGGTCCCGCAGAAAAACAACGACACCGTTCACGACTTCACCAAAGATCCTATTCAGCCGTATATCGATGGCGAGTGGGTCAAAGCGCGCGGCACCACGCTGGGCGCGGATAACGGCATCGGTATGGCTTCTGCGCTGGCCGTGCTGGCTGATGACAGCGTCGTACATGGTCCGCTGGAAGTCCTGCTGACCATGACCGAAGAAGCCGGTATGGACGGCGCATTTGGTCTTCAGGCTAACTGGCTGCAGGCCGATATCCTGATCAATACCGATTCTGAAGAAGAGGGCGAAATCTATATGGGTTGCGCCGGCGGTATCGACTTTACCTCAAACCTGGCCTTGACCCGTGAAGCGGTTCCGGCGGGTTTCCAGAGCTTTAAACTGACCTTAAAAGGGCTGAAAGGCGGTCACTCCGGCGGCGAAATTCACGTCGGCCTGGGGAATGCCAACAAGCTGCTGGCCCGCTTCCTCGCAGGCCATGCGCAAGAGCTGGACCTGCGTCTGGTGGATTTCAACGGCGGCACCCTGCGTAACGCCATTCCGCGTGAAGCTTTCGCCACCGTCGCCGTCGCGGCCGACAAAGTCGATGCCCTGAAAACGCTGGTCGTCGCCTATCAGGACATCCTGAAAAACGAACTGGCGGCGAAAGAGAAAAACCTGGTGCTGCTGCTGGACTCTGTCGCCAACGACAAAGCGGCCCTGACCGCGCAATCCCGTGACGGCTTTGTGCGTCTGCTCAACGCCACGCCAAACGGCGTGATTCGTAACTCTGACGTGGCAAAAGGCGTTGTAGAGACCTCGCTGAACGTCGGCGTGGTCACCATGACTGACGACAATGTTGAGATCCACTGCCTGATTCGTTCGCTGATCGACAGCGGCAAAGACTATGTGGTCAGCATGCTGGATTCACTGGGTAAACTGGCGGGCGCGAAAACCGAAGCCAAAGGGGCATACCCAGGCTGGCAGCCGGACGCGAACTCGCCGGTGATGCATCTGGTGCGTGAAACCTATCAGCGTCTGTTCAACAAGACGCCAAACATCCAGATTATTCACGCCGGTCTGGAATGCGGTCTGTTCAAGAAGCCGTACCCGAATATGGATATGGTCTCTATCGGCCCAACCATTACCGGCCCGCACTCCCCGGATGAGCAGGTGCATATCGAAAGCGTCGGCCAGTACTGGACGCTGCTGACGGAACTGCTGAAAGCGATTCCGGCGAAGTAAGTTACGGCAATAAACGGTCCGGATAGCGGCGCATGGCGCCTTATCCGGGCTGTCTCACCTTCTCCATCCGGTAATTAATCAACGTCTCGCCGCGTACCACCACCTGCTGTTCTTCCACGACCCTGAAACCATGCCGTTCAAAACACGGTTTTGCCGTAATGCTCGCGGCTACCGTCAGGGAACCGTGCGGTATCCGGGTAAACAGTTCCTTGAGTAGCGCGCTGGCAATCCCCCGACGGCCATACTCCGGCGCCACAAACAGGAGATCGATATAGCGGTCCACGGCGGTGATAAATCCCACCGGATGCTGGTCAATCACTGCGACCCACACCACAGAATCCCTTATTTTGAGTCGCCAGCGGGCCTCGTCTACCTGCGCCCAGGCGGCTATCTGGCGGGGGGAATAATCATGGCAGGCGGTCTCTTGTACTGCGCGCAGAAAAAGGGCACACAGCGCCGTAAAGTCGTCGTCGCGATAGGGTCTGATCTTCAGCATCGTTATAATCCCAGTACCAGTTGCCGCTCCAGTTGGGGATCGAGCAGCGTCACGTGTAGCCCCACCAGCCGTACTCCACGGCCGCCCCGCCGTTCGTGCCAGGCTTTGTAGGCGGTGGAGAGCAAATCCTCTTTATTCAGGCGCGGCCAGACGTGCTCCTGAGTGGTCAGTTGAAAATCATTGAATTTCAGCTTTATCCCCTGACGGGCAATCAGCAGGTCCGGTTTGACCTTCAGCAACCGCCGCTCCAGCTCCTGATAAAGGTTCTCGATGATGCTCTCACAGGCAGACCACTCATGGATATCCTCCACCAGCGTACGTTCAACGCCAACCGATTTACGCTGTCGGGTGTTGTTGATCTCCCGCTCATCAATTCCCTGGCTACGCTCCCACAGGATACGACCAAATTTACCAAAGCGGCGAAGCAACATGGCGAGGTCGCTTTTCTGCACATCTTCGCAGGTGCGCAGCCCCATGCTTTCCAGCTTTGCGGCCGAGACTTTCCCCACGCCGGGGATCTTCGCCAGCGGCAGCGTTCGGACAAACTCCGCGACCTGATGCGGCGCAATCACAAACTGACCATTGGGTTTATTCATATCGGAGGCGATTTTCGCCAGAAATTTTACCGGCGCGATACCGGCGGAGGCGGTCAGCTGAAGCTCGTGATAAATGCTCTGGCGAATCTCTTCCGCAATCAGTGTGGCAGAGCCCTGGCAATGTACGCTATCGCTGACGTCGAGATATGCCTCATCCAGAGACAGCGGTTCAATCAATGATGTGTAGCGAGAGAAGATTTCCCGGATATGGGACGAGGCCTGTTTGTAGGCTTCAAAGCGGCCGGGCAGCAGGGTTAAATGCGGGCAAAGCTTGAGGGCCATCGCGGTTGGCATCGCGCTACGCACGCCAAATTTACGCGCCGGATAGTTGGCCGTGCTGATCACGCCCCGCTGTACCCGGCTACCGCCGATGGCAATGGGGATATCACGCAGGGCCGGATTATCCCGCATTTCCACGGCGGCAAAAAAGCAGTCCATATCGACATGGATAATTTTGCGCATACTCAGCCCTCAATAATTACTGGTTAAGTATACAGTAAAATAACAAGCAATGAGAAGTGCGGGAATGGGGCTGCGAGAAAGGCTGCCCGGCGGCACTACGTTTGCCGGGCCGACAAAACCACAGGATAACAGGCCAGGTTAGTGCAGCGTCACCCGGCGTTTTGCCCGGCGGCACTACGTTTGCCGGGCCTACAAAACCACAGGATAACAGGCCGGATTAGCGCAGCGCCTCCGGACGTTTTGCCCGGCGGCACTACGTTTGCCGGGCCTACAAAACCACAGAATAACAGGCCGGGTTAGCGCAGCGCCTCCGGACGTTTTGCCCGGCGGCACGGCGTTTGCCGGGCCTACAAAACCACAGGATAACAGGCCGTATTAGCGCAGCGCCTCCGGACGTTTTGCCCGGCGACACGGCGTTTGCCGGGCCTACAAAACCACAGGATAACAGGCCGGGTTAGCGCAGCGTCACCCGGCGTTTTGCCCGGCGGCACGGCGTTTGCCGGGCCTACAAAACCACAGGATAACAGGCCGGGTTAGCGCAGCGTCACCCGGCGTTTTGCCCGGCGGCACGGCGTTTGCCGGGCCTACAAAACCACAGGATAACAGGCCGGGTTAGCACAGCGTCACCTGGCGTTTTGCCCGGCGGCACGGCCTGTAGAAACGACAAATTCAGAGGATCCGATTTTGCTGGCGCTGCGCTTCGCGAGCCATGCGCTTTTTACGTGCGTCGCAAGGCTCCGGGCAGTCGCAGACTTTCTCAAGCCCCAGCGATGAAATGCCGCCGCAGCTGCCCTGGAGACTTTTACGCTTTATCAGATATCCCAAAGACATCCCCAGAATAACCAGCGCGAAAATGACAAAGGTTGCCACAAACACCGTCAGCATCATCAACCTCCAAAGTCATCCAGCATGATGTTGTCATCCTCAACGCCAAGATCTTTTAGCATCTTGATCACTGCGGCATTCATCACCGGTGGCCCACACATATAAAACTCGCACTCCTCCGGCGCCGGGTGATCGCGCAGGTAGTTTTCATACAGCACATGGTGAATAAAGCCGGTGTGGCCGTTCCAGTTATCTTCCGGCAGCGGGTCGGAAAGCGCCACGTGGAAGGTAAAGTTCGGATTTTCACCTGCCAGCTGCTCAAACTCATCGCCATAGAACATTTCACGCAGCGAACGCGCACCGTACCAGAAGCTGATTTTGCGCTTGCTGTGCAGCCGTTTCAGCTGATCGAAAATATGCGAACGCATAGGCGCCATCCCGGCACCGCCGCCGATAAAGACCATCTCGGCGTCAGTCTCTTTCGCGAAGAACTCGCCAAACGGCCCGGAAATCGTCACCTTATCGCCAGCTTTCAGCGACCAGATATACGAAGACATGATCCCCGGCGGCGCATCCGGCACTTTCGGCGGCGGCGTCGCGATACGCACATTGAGCATAATGATGCCCTTCTCATCCGGATAGTTCGCCATCGAATAGGCGCGCAGCGTCGGCTCTTTAACCTCGGAAACATAGCGGAAAAGGTTAAATTTATCCCAGTCCGCGCGATACTCGTCCGGCACGTCGAAGTCAGCATACGCCACCTTGTGCGACGGACACTCGATCTGGATATATCCCCCGGCGCGGAACGGCACCACTTCGCCGTCCGGCACGCGCAGCTTCAGCTCTTTGATAAACGTCGCTTTGTTATCATTGGAGATAACGTCACACTGCCATTTTTTAACGCCAAAAATCTCTTCCGGCAGCGCGATCTTCATGTTTTGCTTCACCGCGACCTGACAGGCGAGACGGCAGCCCTCTTTCGCCTCGCGCCTGGTGATATGGGAAAGTTCGGTTGGCAGAATATCACCGCCCCCCTCCTTCACCGTCACCCGGCACTGGCCGCAGGAACCGCCGCCGCCGCAGGCAGAAGAGATAAAAATTCCGTTGCTGGCCAGCGTATTCAGCAGCTTATCGCCCGCCGGGGTGCGGATCTGTTTATCCGCTTCGTTATTGATTTCAATCACCACATCGCCGGCGTTGACCAGCTTCGAACGCGCCACCAGGATCAATCCTGACAGCACCAGCACGATCAGCGTAAACATCACCACGCCAAGAATAATTTCCATATTTTCCGCCCTTATAGCTGCACACCGGAGAATGACATAAAGCCCAGCGCCATCAGACCCGTGGTAATAAAGGTGATCCCTAACCCGCGCAGACCGGCAGGCACGTTGGCATATTTCATTCTTTCCCGGATGCCCGCCAGGGCGACAATCGCCAGCGTCCAGCCGATACCGGAACCGAAGCCATAGACAATGGATTCCGGGAAGTTGTAGTCACGCTGCACCATGAAGGAGACGCCGCCAAAAATGGCGCAGTGCACGGCAATCAGCGGCAGGAAGATCCCCAGCGCGTGGTATAACGCCGGGAAATACTTATCAAGGATCATCTCGAGGATCTGCACCAGCGCAGCAATCACGCCGATAAAAGTAATAAAGTTGAGGAAACTTAAATCAACGCCCTCCGCCAGCGCCCCGTCGCGCAGCACCAGGTTATAGATCAGGTTATTGATCGGTACCGCCAGCCCAAGCACAATGGTGACCGTCAGGCCGAGGCCAAAGGCGGTAGAGACCTTTTTTGACACCGCCAGGAAGGTACACATCCCGAGGAAGAAGGCCAGCGCCATGTTTTCTACGAATACGGCGCGGACAAACAGGCTAAGATAGTGAGCCGTCATCGTTTACTCCTTTTCCTGCTGTTCCGGCTTCCAGCTGCGCAGCGCCCAGATCAGCAAACCGATGATGAAGAAGGCGCTCGGCGCCAGCAGGAACAGGCCGTTCGGCTGATACCAGCCGCCGTTCTGCACCGTCTCCAGCACGGTCATGCCAAACAGCTTGCCGCTGCCGATAAGTTCGCGCAGGAAGCCGACAACCATCAGAATGGCGCCATAGCCCAGTCCGTTGCCGATACCGTCCATAAAGCTGGCCAGCGGCGGCGACTTCATGGCGTACGCTTCCGCCCGCCCCATCACGATGCAGTTGGTGATGATAAGCCCGACAAAGACCGACAGCTGCCGGGAGGTCTCATAGGCAAAAGCACGCAGCAGTTGGTCGACGACAATCACTAGCGAGGCCACGATCGTCATCTGTACGATCATACGCACGCTGTTGGGGATGTGATGACGGATCATCGAGATAAACATGCTGGAGAAGGCGGTCACCAGCGTTACCGCAATGGTCATCACCAGCGCGGTTTCCAGTTTAGTGGTCACTGCCAGCGCCGAACAGACGCCCAGTACCTGCAGCGTAATGGGGTTATTGGCCAGCAGCGGCCCCACCAGCACGCGCTTCATCTCTTTCGTATCGCCTGCTTCAGCCATTATTCAGTTCCCCCTCACGCACTCTTTTCAGAAACGGGCCGAAGCCCAGTTCGCCCATCCAGAAATCAAAGCTATGCTGTACGCCATTCGCGGTCAGCGTCGCCCCGGACAGGCCGTCAACGGCGTGGATATCCCCCGGGTGCGCCCCGCCCTTCACCACCCTCAGCGCCGGGTGGCCGCTATCATCCAGCACCTGCTTGCCGATAAACTGCTGACGCCAGTTGGGATTTTCCACCTCGCCGCCCAACCCCGGCGTTTCGCCATGATCGTAATACGTCAGCCCTTTAATCGTACGACCATCGGTGCCCAGCGCCACGAAGGCGTACATCATCGACCACAGACCGTTGCCGTAAATCGGCAGGATCACTTCCTGAATTCGCCGCTGCTCATCGCGCACGAGGTAAATTTCGACGATATTGCTCCGACGTTTGATACCCGCCGGATCCTGGCTGGCGTCCAGCGTAATGCTCTGCTCAGGATCTTTCAGCGCCTGCGCCTGATTGAACTTGCCTGGGTCCTTGTCCAGCAGCTCGCCGCTGGCTAAATTCACCAGCCGCGGAGAGATGCGGGCGGCAAAAACGGCCTCCACCTCGTCAGCGCTCATCCTCGGCGTCATCAGCCCGGACACGGCGAGGATATTGCGTTGTTTGTCCAGCTCGCGCTGCTCCTGCTGGCGCGACTTCAGACCCACGGCGGAGCCGGCGACCACGATGGAGCAGACCAGGCAAAGCACCAGCACCACCAGCAGCGTTTTGCCGGTGCTATCGTTACTTTTCTTCTCAGCCACGCGACTTCCTCCGTTTAATATTGGCCTGCACCACCAGATAATCGAACAGCGGTGCGAAGAGGTTGGCGAAGAGGATCGCCAGCATCATCCCTTCCGGATAGGCCGGGTTAACCACCCGAATCAGCACGCACATCACGCCGATCAGCAGGCCATAGCCCCATTTCCCTTTATCCGTAAACGACGCCGACACCGGATCGGTCGCCATAAACATCATGCCGAAGGCGAAACCGCCGAGCACCAGATGCCAGTACCACGGCATGGCGAACAGCGGGTTAGTGGCGGAACCTATCAGATTGAACAGCGTCGCCGTGGCAATCATGCCGATCATCACCCCGGCGACAATGCGCCAGGAGGCAATACGCCCAAAGAGAATAATCGCGCCGCCAATCAGGATCATCAGCGTCGAAACCTCGCCGATGGAGCCCGGGATATTGCCGAGGAACGCCTCCATCCAGCCGATCGGCTGGCCGCTGGCGACATTGACCAGCGTTTCACCGCCGCCGCTCGCCCACTGAGAAAGCGGCGTGGCGCCGGAGAAACCGTCCGCCGCCGTCCACACCAGATCGCCGGAGATTTGCGCCGGCCAGGCAAAGAACAGGAATGCGCGCCCGGCCAGCGCCGGGTTAAGGAAGTTACGCCCGGTACCGCCGAAGATTTCTTTGCCAATCACCACGCCAAAGCTGATGCCCAGCGCCGCCTGCCACAACGGCAGCGTCGGCGGCACAATCAGTGCGAACAGAATGGAGGTAACAAAGAAGCCTTCGTTGATTTCGTGCCTACGCACGATGGCGAACAGCACTTCCCAGAAGCCGCCGACGATAAACACGGTGAGATAAATGGGCAGGAAGAACACGGCGCCCAGCCCCATCATACTCAGCCAGCCCGCATTCGGGCCAAAGTCCACCCCCAACTGCTGCGCCACGCTATAGTGCCAGTGGCTGGCGATCACCTGCTGCAGTTGCTCCGCGCCGTAGAGTTTGTGCAGCGCCGGGATGGTTTGCAGACCGACGTTATACATGCCCCAGAACATCGCCGGGAACACCGCCAGCCACACCAGGATCATCATACGCTTGAGGTCGATGGCATCGCGGACGTGAGAAGCCCCTTTCGTCACCTGACCCGGCGTGTAGAAAATGGTCGCCGCCGCCTCATACAACGGGTAGTACTTTTCCAGTTTGCCGCCGTGGGTGAAATGCGGCTCAATTTTTTCCAGCAGATTTTTCAAACCCATCACTTATCCTTCCTGCTCAATGCGGGTTAAGACGTCACGCAGCAGCGGGCCGTATTCATATTTTGCCGGGCAGACGTAGGTGCAGAGCGCTAAATCCTCTTCATCCAGCTCCAGGCAGCCCAGCGCCTGCGCGCTGTCGCTGTCTCCCACCAGCAAGTCTCGCAGCAGATGCGTCGGCAGAATATCCAGCGGCATCACGCGTTCGTAGTTGCCGATAGGCACCATCGCCCGCTCGCCGCCGTGGGTATCCGTTGAGAAATTGAACAGTTTGTGTTTGAGAAAATGTCCGAGCGTGGTGCGGGTAATCGAAAACTTGTCTTTCCCCGGCATCGCCCAGCCAAACAGCTCCTTCTCGCGCCCTTCCTTCACCACGCTCACCTGCAGGTGATAGCGGCCAAGGAACGCATACGGCCCCTGGGCGTGGATGCCGCTCAGCACCGAGCCGGAAATCACCCGGCTTTCACCGTCCAGCAGCTCACCGGCCAGCAGTTCATCAAGACTGGCGCCGCAGCAGGTCTCGATCAGCCGCGGCTCTTTAACCTGCGGGCCCCCGAGCGCAATCACCCGTTCGCTGTAAAGTTCCCCGTCGAGAAACAGCCGGCCAATGGCGATAACATCTTGATAGTTAAGATGCCAGACCTGTTTGTTCAGGCTGACGGGCTCAAGGAAATGGATATGGGTGCCTGCCAGCCCGGCCGGATACGGCCCGGCAAACTGGTTAAATGTCACCTTCCCTGACGGATGGCCGCCAAGCTTGCCGCCGCTGGCCTGACAGACATGCACTTTGCCATCCGTCAGGCTGGTGAGCACGGTGAGCCCCGCGTCAAAGGCCTCACGTCGGGCCAGAATAATCGGTTGCGGATCTGCCGCCAGCGGGTTGGTATCGATAGCGGTCACGAAAATCGCCGCCGGTACGCTGCCCGGTGCCGGTGTTTTACTGAACGGACGGGTGCGAAATGCCGTCCATTGGCCGGACATCAGCAACTGCTGCTGCACGGTTTCCCGCGATAATCCCGCCAGGTCGCCTGGCGCATAGCGGGAAAAAGAGACCGCCTCATCGCCGTCGACATCGATAACAATGGATTGCAGAACCCGACGTTCGCCGCGATGGATGGCACCAATCACCCCAGCCGCAGGTGCGGTAAAGCAAACGCCGGGGTTCTTTTTGTCTTCGAACAGAGTTTGTCCTTTTTGTACCCGCTCACCTTCGCGAACCATCATGGAAGGGCGCATACCGACGTACTCTTCGCCCAACAGCGCGACGCGTTTAACCGCAACTTTCGAAGTAATCTGCTGTGATGGCATGCCAGCTATGGGCAAATTAAGCCCTTTTGTGATTTTAATCATATTGTTAGCAGGTATCCGTAATCTAAACCCCCGCCATCAGAGCGAGGCCAGCAACATGGATGGGAAACCAGAGAAAAAAGGAAAATCGCGGTCCTGGTGACGCGCAAGACGGGAGAGAAGCATCCTTTCTTACCCTGATCGTTAATCAACGTAAGTGTAACATTTTGTGAGCGAAGGCTGTAGATAAACCACGACTAACAAGCTGTAAAATGAGACCTGTTGCGCAAAGTTCTGACTGCGCTTTGCGGCCAGATTCGCTATAAAGGACAACTAAATTGTAAACGCGGCGCGGCGGCGCTTGCGAAAAACTGCCGTGATGCTAATGTGAGCGCTCTAAATCCAGAAAAGTCTGATTTCGGGTATCTCTTGCCGTCCTGGCAATGTGGTTTTTGATTTATCAAGGAATAAGCAGTATGCGCAAAATCGCATTATTTATTGCGATGCTTCTGTTGCCGTGCGTTTCATTTGCTGGGTTACTCAGCAATGGCGGCTCGATGACGCCGGTTAGCAAAGAATATAAGCAACAATTAATGGGTTCCCCGGTTTACATTGAGATCTTCAAAGAAGAGCGCACGCTCGATCTCTACGTCAAAATGGGCGAAACCTACCAGCTACTCGACAGCTACCGGATCTGTAACTATTCCGGCGGTCTGGGGCCGAAGCAGCGTCAGGGCGACTTCAAAAGCCCGGAAGGGTTCTATTCCGTGGCGCGCAGTCAGCTCAAGCCTGACAGCCGTTTCTATAAAGCCATTAATATCGGCTTCCCGAACGCCTACGATCGCGCCCACGGCTATGAGGGTAAGTACCTGATGATTCACGGTGCCTGCGTCTCCATCGGCTGCTACGCGATGACCGATACCGGCATTGATGAGATTTTCCAGTTTGTAACCGGCGCGTTAGTGTTCGGCCAGTCCAGCGTGCAGGTCAGCATTTATCCTTTCCGCATGACCAACGCCAATATGGAGCGCCACAAATACTCCTACTATGCGGATTTCTGGAAACAGCTGAAGCCAGGCTACGACTATTTCCAGCAAACCCACAAGCCACCGGTTATCTCAGTGGCCGATGGCCGCTATATCGTCAGCAAACCGCTTAGCCATGAAGTTATCCAGCCACAGCTGGCGTCAAACTACACGGTCCCCGAGGCAAAATAACGCCCACTCGCCTGGCATGATTTTATGCCAGGTCTCGTTGCTGGTCAGCGGCTGAGTGGCGATAACGGTGACCACATCGTTGGGTGTGGTCTCCCGTTGAAAATCGATTTCTACGTCCTGATCCAGTAGCGTTGCCACGCCAAACGGCGCCCGCCGCGTTATCCAGTGCAGATTGGTCGAGCAAAACGCCATCACGTAACGTCCGTCCGACAACAGCATATTGAAGACGCCTTTTTCCCGCAGCGAACCCGCCAGGGTAGCGATAAAGCGGAACACCTCAACCATATCATCTGGACTCCCGCAATAGCGCTCGGTCAGGCAGTGCAGCAGCCAACAGAAAGCTTTTTCGCTGTCGGTTTCGCCGATCGGCTGGAGATTGCCCGTATCCAGGGACTCATAGTCCTCTAGCTGGCCGTTATGCGCATAGGTCCAGTTGCGTCCCCACAGCTCGCGGGTAAAGGGGTGGGTGTTTTCCAGCGCAACGATACCGCGGTTAGCCTGGCGAATATGGGCGATGACCGAGCACGATTTGATGGGATAGTCCTGGACCAGTTTCGCAATCGGCGACTGGAAGCTGGGCTGCGGATCCTTAAATGTGCGGCAGCCTTTACCTTCATAAAAGGTAATACCCCAGCCATCTTTATGCGGGCCGGTGCCTCCACCGCGCTGGACCAACCCGGTAAAGCTAAAACAAATATCGGTTGGCACATTCGCGCTCATCCCGAGCAATTCGCACATACATCACCTCTTCGCACTTTCAGGCAGTGCCGGGTGGGCTCGCAGCTTACCCGGCCTACAACTCAGCCCGCTGGTCGGGCACGCACCGTGCCACCCGACACCATGTCATCAGGCCTTAACCATCTCTTTTTCGATCAGCATAATCAGAATATGAATCACTTTAATGTGAATTTCCTGAATACGATCGGCATAACCAAAATGCGGTACGCGAATCTCAACATCGGCGGAACCCGCCATTTTACCGCCGTCTTTACCGGTCAGGGTGATGACCTTCATCCCCTGCGCGCGGGCAGCCTCAATCGCCTTAATCACGTTGCCGGAGTTGCCGGAAGTGGAGATCCCCAGCAGCACATCGCCGGCGCGACCCACGGACTCGACGTAGCGGGAGAAGACGTACTCATAGCCAAAATCGTTACTGACGCAGGACAGGTGGCTAACGTCAGAAATCGCAATCGCCGGGTAGCCAGGGCGATTCTCACGATAGCGCCCGGTCAGTTCTTCAGCAAAGTGCATCGCATCGCAGTGGGAACCACCGTTACCGCAGGAGAGGACTTTACCACCGGCCTTAAAGCTATCAGCCAGCAGCACCGCGGCACGCTGAATCGCGTGAATATTGGCTTCGTCCTGCAGAAAGTTAGCCAGCGTTTCCGCCGCTTCGTTCAGTTCGTTACGAATAAGATCCTGGTACATGAGGATAATCCTTCAGTATGGTTGGAATAACCCTGGCAGTGTACCGGATAGGCGCCGAAGCGAGAAGCAGCAGCCGACGTAATCCGCCGGGGTTTTGATTTTACGTGCCGCATTTACATACAACAATGTGAGCAAGGTTGTAATTATTTTGTAAACACATTGCTAAAGACAATAACATCCACTACAACCATATCATCACAAGTGGTCAGACCTCCTACAAGACAGGGAGCATTTCTCTATGATGATTTTGAGTATTGTTGCAACCGTTGTTTTACTCGGCGCACTCTTCTATCACCGAATTAGTCTCCTGCTGAGCAGTGTGATTTTGCTCGTCTGGACCGCAGCGCTCAGCGTTGCCGGGCTGTGGAATATCTGGCTGCTGCTGCCGCTGGCGATTATTCTGCTGCCGTTCAACTTTGCGCCGATGCGCAAGTCCATTTTCTCGGCACCGGCCTTCCGCGCCTTCCGTAAGGTGATGCCGCCGATGTCGCGTACCGAAAAAGAGGCCATCGACGCGGGCACGACCTGGTGGGAAGGCGACCTGTTTCGCGGGACGCCGGACTGGCAGAAACTGCACAACTATCCGCAGCCGCGCCTGACTGCCGAAGAACAGGCGTTTATCGACGGCCCGGTAGAAGAAGCCTGCCGCATGGCGAACGATTTTGAAATTACCCATGAAATGGCCGATCTGCCGCCAGCGCTGTGGGCCTTTCTGAAAGAGCATCGTTTCTTTGCGATGATCATTAAGAAAGAGTACGGCGGCCTGGAATTCTCCGCTTACGCCCAGTCACGGGTGCTGCAAAAGCTCTCCGGCGTTTCCGGGATCCTGGCGATTACCGTCGGCGTGCCGAACTCCTTAGGCCCGGGCGAACTGTTGCAGCATTACGGTACTGAAGAGCAGAAAAACCACTATCTGCCGCGCCTGGCGCGGGGTCAGGAAATACCGTGTTTTGCGCTGACCAGCCCGGAAGCAGGCTCCGACGCCGGCGCTATCCCGGATAGCGGCGTCGTCTGCATGGGCGAATGGCAAGGCGAGCAGGTACTGGGCATGCGCCTGACCTGGAACAAACGTTATATCACTCTCGCGCCTATCGCGACCGTATTGGGTCTGGCCTTTAAACTCTCCGATCCTGACCGTCTGCTGGGGGGAGAAGAGGAGCTGGGTATCACCTGTGCGCTGATCCCAACCTCGACTCCTGGCGTTGAAATTGGCCGCCGCCACTTCCCACTGAACGTGCCGTTCCAGAATGGTCCGACCCAGGGTAAAGATATCTTTGTCCCTATCGACTACATCATCGGCGGCCCAACGATGGCCGGTCAGGGCTGGCGGATGCTGGTGGAATGCCTGTCCGTGGGACGCGGCATCACCCTGCCGTCTAACGCCACCGGCGGACTGAAATCCGTGGCGATGGCGACCGGCGCCTATGCCCATATTCGTCGCCAGTTCAAAATCTCCATCGGTAAAATGGAAGGCATCGAAGAGCCTCTGGCGCGTATTGCCGGTAACGCATACGTGATGGATGCCGCCGCCTCGCTGATTACCTACGGCATTATGCTGGGAGAGAAGCCGGCGGTGCTGTCGGCCATCGTCAAGTACCACTGCACCCATCGCGGCCAGCGCTCAATTATTGACGCCATGGATATCACCGGCGGGAAAGGCATCATGCTGGGCGCAGGTAACTTCCTCGCCCGTGCCTACCAGGGCGCGCCCATTGCCATCACCGTGGAAGGAGCTAATATCCTGACCCGTAGCATGATGATCTTCGGTCAAGGGGCGATTCGCTGTCATCCGTATGTACTGGATGAAATGGCTGCCGCGCAAAATAACGATGTTAACGCTTTCGACAAACTGCTGTTTAAGCACATCGGTCACGTCGGCAGTAACAAAGTCCGCAGTTTCTGGCTGGGCCTGACCCGCGGGCTGACAAGCAGCACGCCGACCCAAGACGCGACCCGCCGTTACTACCAGCATATGAACCGCCTGAGCGCGAACCTGGCGCTGCTTTCCGACGTCTCCATGGCGGTGCTGGGCGGTAGCCTGAAGCGTCGCGAGCGTATCTCGGCGCGTCTCGGCGATGTCCTGAGCCAGCTCTATCTCGCCTCTGCGGTGCTGAAACGCTATGACGATGAAGGGCGCAATGAAGCCGACCTCCCGCTGGTCCATTGGGGCGTTCAGGATGCGTTATATCAGGCAGAACAGGCCATCGACGACCTGCTGAAAAACTTCCCGAACCGCTTTGTCGCAGGCGTCCTGAGCGTTGCCATCTTCCCGACCGGCCGTCACTACGACGCGCCGTCCGATAAGCTGGATCATAAAGTGGCGAAAATCCTGCAGGTCCCTAGCGCGACGCGTTCACGTATCGGCCGCGGTCAGTACCTGACCCCGAGTGAACATAACCCGGTCGGTTTGCTGGAAGAGGCGCTGATCGAGGTCATGGCCGCCGATCCGATTCATCAGCGTATCTGCAAAGAGCTGGGCAAAAACCTGCCGTTTACCCGTCTGGATGAACTGGCCCGTAACGCGCTGGCGAAAGGTTTAATCAATCAGGATGAAGCCGATATTCTGACCCGTGCGGAAACCAGCCGTCTGCGCAGCATTAACGTTGATGATTTCGCAGCCGATGAGCTGGCGACGAAGCCGGTAAAGCTACCGGAGAAAGTCCGCAAGATTGAAGCGGCCTGAATAATAAATTAATCACATCACGCTCGGGGCGGGGCTTTCCTCCGCCTCTTTTTTTTACCCTGCTTTGCCCTCCGGTTACGCAAAAAATCATTTCCCGCACTCGCGCGACAGGCGGCCAATCGGCCAGCGCCACGCGCAGCAGATTCCCGCGCAATAATAAAAATACCTACGTAGATCACGTTTCCCTCCTGCAACTCGGTTCAGCCTGCTGAACAAGGCGTATTTTCCGCTTTCCAGAGTCGATAGGCTTTATACCAACAAGAAACGGGGGCCGTTATGGGCGGTAAGGGATGTAATTCATTAATCCGGGCAGAAAAAATTCTGACCCATATTGCTTATGTCGGGGCGGCCAGTTTTATGGAGCTGCTAAAAGAATTCCAGTACCCGAAAAGTAGCCTACTGAATTTATTAAATGCCATGGTCGACTGCGGATTTTTAATAAAAAGTGAGCGTAATCAATACTCGCTCGGCATAAAAAATTACGAACTTGGGTGCCAGTCGCTGCACAGGAAAAACATATTCGAGGTAACCAAGCGCCCGATGCAGGAGCTTTCATTGAAAAGCGGACTGGTCTGCCATTTAGGGGCTATGGAGAGTTACTCCGCCATTTACCTGGATAAAGTCGAGAGCCCGGATTCCGTACCGACGAAAAAAAGCTGGATCGGTAAAAAGCTAGAATTACATATTACCGCGCTTGGTAAGGCGCTGCTGGCCTGGAAGCCGCGAGAAGAGATGGATTATTTTCTCGATGCTTTAATTCTGAAAAAGCACACTAACAATACCTTCACTGATAAAAAGTTATTTCGTGAAGAGCTACAGAAAACGCGTCTCAGAGGATGGGCGATAGATAATGAAGAATCGACCAACGGGGCCGTATGCCTGAGCATGCCGGTTTTCGATATGTATCATCGCGTGAATTATGCCATTTCATTATCGGGTGACCCAATCGTTTATTCGGGAAAGAAGATCGATGGCTATCTCGAATTGCTCAGGCAATGCGCCGATCAGATCTCGCATGGTCTGGGTTATAGAAACGAAAATGAATATTTAAGAAAAGGAAATTGATCTAATGAAAAAATTCAGGGGAATTATTCCACCGGTCTCCACGACGTTCGATGACAACGGTAACATTGATAAAATAGCCTTAGCAGACGTCGCCGATTTTCTTATTAAGAAAGGCGTCGACGGCTTGTTTTATCTGGGAACCGGCGGTGAATTCAGTCAGATGAACGCCGGAAAAAGGATGGACTTCGCCGAGGCAGCAATCGCGGCGGTTGGCGGGCGCGTTCCGGTATTAATTGGCGTAGGCTCCCCCTCCACTGACGAAGCGGTCGAACTGGCAAAACACGCCGAAACCAGCGGTGCGGACGGCATCGTGATTATTAACCCCTATTACTGGAAAGTTGCCGCCAGCAATCTTGAAGACTATTACCACCGCATCGCCAGCAGCGTCCGCCTGCCAGCTATCGTTTATAACTTCCCGGACCTCACCGGCCAGGATCTCACCCCCGATATCGTCAAACGGCTGGCGCTGCAAAATGAAAATATCGTCGGGATTAAAGACACAATCGACAGCGTCGGCCACCTGCGGGCGATGATTAACACCATCAAAGCCGTGCGCCCCGATTTCTCCGTGTTCTGCGGCTTCGACGACCATTTACTCAATAACCTGCTGCTGGGCGGGGATGGCGCCATTACCGCCAGCGCAAACTTCGCGCCGGAACTGTCTGTCGGCATTTTTCGCGCCTGGCAAGATGGCGATCTCGCGACCGCGGCGACGCTGAATAAAAAATTGCTGCAGCTACCGGCTATCTACTCGCTGGAAACACCGTTTGTCTCCCTGATCAAATATGCCATGCAGTGTGTGGGGCTGCGGGTGAATACCTATTGCCTGCCGCCGATTCTGGAGGCGTCGGAAGAGGCGAAAGCACGGGTTCGCGAGCTGCTGGCCGCGCAGGGCATTTTAACATCATGAGGAGGCATTCGATGTCTATTGACGATATTTTTGCTGGTGATAACCCGGACATCTACCGCGTCAGAACCCACGCGCCGGGTCCGCAGGGCGAACTGCCGCTGACCGGGGATATGCTAATCAATCGCCCTAGCGGCGATATTTTTGGCATGACCATGAATGCCGGGATGGGCTGGTCGCCGGATGAATTGAATCAGGAGGGTATCCTGCTGCTTAGCACGCTGGGGGGGCTGCGCGGGCAGGACGGCAAACCCGTCGCGCTGGCGCTTCATCAGGGACATTACGAGCTGGACATCCAGATGAAAGCGGCAGCGGAGGTCATCAAAAACCATCACGCCCTGCCTTATGCAGTGTATGTCTCCGATCCCTGTGACGGACGCACGCAGGGTACCACCGGCATGTTCGATTCATTACCTTATCGCAATGATGCCTCTATGGTGATGCGCCGCCTGATCCGTTCCCTGCCGGGAGCCAAAGCGGTGATTGGCGTGGCAACCTGCGATAAAGGGCTGCCCGCGACCATGATGGCGCTGGCATCGCAGCATGATAAAGCGACGGTATTGATCCCCGGCGGGGCCACGCTGCCGGCTTTACATGGCGAAGATAACGGCAAGGTGCAGACTATCGGCGCGCGTTTTGCCAACGGCGAATTATCGCTGCAGGACGCTCGTCGGGCGGGCTGCCAGGCCTGCGCGTCGTCGGGTGGCGGCTGCCAGTTCCTCGGAACCGCAGGCACCTCGCAGGTCGTCGCTGAAGGCCTCGGCCTCGCGATTCCTCATTCTGCGCTGGCGCCTTCAGGTGAACCGGTCTGGACGGAGATCGCCAGGGCATCAGCGCGGGCCGCGCTGCTGCTGAGCCAGAAGGGCATCACGACGAAGGATATCCTCACCGATCGCGCGATTGAAAACGCCATGATGGTCCACGCGGCATTCGGCGGCTCCACCAATCTCCTGCTGCACATTCCGGCGATTGCCCATCAGGCGGGCTGCCATATTCCGACGGTGGAGGACTGGATACGCATAAATAAACAGGTGCCGCGCCTGGTCAGCGTACTGCCCAATGGCCCGGTTTATCACCCAACCGTACGGGCCTTTATGGCTGGCGGCGTACCTGAAGTGATGCTGCATCTGCGCCAGTTGGGTCTTCTGCATGAGGATGTCATGACCGTAACGGGCAGTACGCTAGGGGAAAATCTCGACTGGTGGCAGCGCTCCGAACGTCGGCAGATATTTAAAAACCTGCTGCTCAGCCAGGAGCAGGTTGATCCCCAGGAGGTCATCATGTCTGCGCAACAGGCGCAAAAACGCGGGTTAACCTCCACGATGACCTTCCCGGTCGGAAATATCGCTCCGGAGGGCTCGGTCATAAAATCCACGGCCATCGATCCCTCGGTCATTAATGAAGAGGGTATTTATTATCATCAGGGCGTGGCGAAGGTGTACCTCTCGGAGAAAACCGCCATTTATGATATCAAACACGACAAAATTAAAGCGGGCGATATTCTGGTTATTATCGGCGCAGGGCCGTCCGGCACCGGGATGGAGGAAACTTATCAGGTGACCAGCGCGTTGAAGCATTTATCCTATGGGAAACATGTTTCTCTTATTACCGACGCCCGATTCTCTGGTGTTTCCACCGGCGCCTGTATTGGCCACGTTGGGCCGGAAGCACTGGCCGGCGGCGCCATCGGGAAATTACGCAGCGGGGATCTCATCGAAATTAAAATCGACTGCAAACAACTCCAGGGAGAGGTCAATTTTCTGGGTCTCGCTAACGCTCAGACTCTCCCCTCACGAGAGGAGGCGACTATTATATTAAATGGCAGAAGCAGCCATCCTGATTTAATGCCCGATCCTGATTTACCAGATGATACCCAACTCTGGGCGATGCTCCAGGCAGTAAGCGGCGGAACCTGGCGTGGCTGCATCTACGACGTTCATAAAATCAGCGCAGCACTGCATCAGCATATGAAAAAATCCTGAAGGAATAATTAAAACTATTTAATATTATTAATGAGAGGACGTTATGCCACTATTAATTGTTGTGGCAGGTATCGCTGTACTCCTGCTTTTAACCATAAAAATAAAACTCAATACTTTTGTTTCATTAATTATTGTTTCATTGGCCGTAGCTATTGCCAGCGGCATGGACCTGAATAAGGTCGTCGTGTCTGTCGAATCCGGACTAGGCGGCACGCTGGGTCATATCGGCTTGATATTCGGTTTTGGCGTAATGCTCGGACGATTATTATCCGATGCCGGCGGCGCGCAACGTATTGCGTTGACCATGCTAAACTATTTTGGTGTCAAAAGACTGGACTGGGCGGTAGTGACTTCGGCATTTATTGTCGGTATTGCGCTATTTTTCGAAGTTGGTTTAATCCTGCTGGTACCGATTTTATTCGCCATCGCCAGGGAAGCCAAAATATCACCGATGTATATGTGCGTACCAATGCTGTCGGGTTTGTTAGTGGCGCACGGTTTTCTGCCGCCTCATCCCGGCCCTACCGTCATCGCCAGAGAATATGGCGCAGATGTTGGTGTCGTGCTGATTTATGGCATCATCGTAGGCATTCCAACCTTTATTCTCTGTGGCCCACTGCTGAATAAAGTATGCCAACGGCTGATCCCGGAGGCCTTTGCCAAAGAAGGCAATATTGCGTCCCTTGGGGCAACAAAGAGTTTTAGCGAAAGCGAAATGCCGGGGTTTGGGATAAGTTTTCTGACTGCCATGCTGCCAGTTATCCTGATGGCGCTGGTCACCATTATGCAAATGGTCCGGCCAAAAGACGCAGGCGACCCCGGTATGCTCTATTCCGTATTCCTGTTTTTAGGAAACTCGACGATCGCGATGCTGATTTCGCTGCTGTTCGCCATTTGGGCCATGGGGCTCGGGAGAGGCAAAACGATTCCGGAACTGATGGACTCCTGCGGGAAAGCGATTGCGGGTATTGCCGGTCTGTTATTGATTATCGGCGGCGGCGGCGCATTCAAACAGGTGCTGATTGATTCTGGCGTCGGCCAGTATATTTCGACGCTGGTGGCAGGCACGGATATCAACCCCATTCTGATGGCGTGGGGAGTGGCGGCCTTTCTGCGGATTTGTCTCGGCTCCGCAACGGTTGCCGCTATCTCCACCGCCGGCCTGGTGATCCCTTTGCTGTCTGCACACCCAAATACAAACCTGGCCTTGATTACTCTGGCGACGGGCGCAGGCTCCTGCATTTGCTCGCATGTCAATGATGCAAGCTTCTGGATGATAAAGGATTTCTTCGGCCTGACTATCAAGGAAACCTTACTGTCCTGGACGTTAATGTCAACAATGCTATCTCTTTGCGGCCTGATCTTCATTCTGTTGGCCAGCATGGCGCTTTAAGCCACGCGCCATGCCTCACGCAGTGCCCCTTAAACTCCCCTCGCGGGCCCGGGTTTACGGGGCACCATCGTAGAACTAAAAAAGCCGCGTGAGTCAATCCGCGCCAACCCGTCTTTGCGGCTTGCCTCCCCCTTTGCCTCTGGCAACACCTTCCCCACACAAATCGTTTCCAGAATTAGCATTTCTTTAACAAAATATTCCGCTGACTATCCAGAGACTGATATGGTGTTAAAGTAACTATAACCGCCTAATGATAATGGAGTTCACCACTGTGCCAGGCCTGAAAATTACGCTATTGCAACAACCGCTGGTGTGGATGGACGGTCCCGCCAACCTGCGCCATTTCGATCGCCAGCTGGAAGGTGTCAGCGGGCGCGATCTGATTGTTTTGCCGGAAATGTTTACCACCGGCTTCGCTATGGAAGCCGCGAAACAGTCGCTACCGCAGGAAGAGGTCATTGACTGGATGCTGGCGAAAGCGCTGCAGACCAATGCCCTGATTGCGGGGAGCGCTGCGCTGCAAACCGAGCGCGGCCCGGTTAACCGCTTCCTGCTGGTAGAGCCAGGCGGGAAAACCCATTTTTATGATAAGCGGCACCTGTTCCGGATGGCCGAAGAGCATCATCATTATACGGCGGGCAACCAGCGGGTCATTTTCGAGTGGCGCGGCTGGCGGATCCTGCCGCTGGTTTGCTACGACCTGCGCTTCCCGGTCTGGTCACGCAACCATAACGACTACGATTTAGCGCTGTACGTGGCCAACTGGCCGGCGCCGCGTTCGCTGCACTGGCAGTCGCTGCTGGTCGCCAGGGCCATTGAAAACCAGGCTTACGTCGCCGGCTGCAATCGGGTCGGTACCGATGGAAATGGCCACCACTACCGGGGAGACAGTCGCATTATCAGCCCGCAGGGTGAAATTCTGGCAACGGCAGAACCTCACCAGGCCACGCGCCTCGATGCGGAACTGTCGCTCACCGCGCTCAACGAGTATCGCGAAAAATTCCCCGCCTGGCAGGATGCCGATCCGTTTAGCCTGGATTAATTTCCCTCTCCCCCTCGTCATCGAGGGGAAAAGCGTTTCCCTTTCGTTTTTGAAAACGCCGCCACCGCAAATGGCCCCGGATGAGCTTAGCTGTGCTTGCGGTCACAGCATTAATACGCCGGTTTTCTGGCGCAGCCCTGCAAAATAACCTTATAATCGCTGCACCCTTTCCTGTCTTAAGTTTAAGCTGGAGATACAATGGAGCTCAGTCGCAGGCAGTTCTTTCGCATCTGCGTGGGTGGGATGGCAGGGACAACCGTAGCATCGCTTGGTTTTCTTCCTGCGTTTTCCGCTAACGCCGAGACGCGTCAATATAAGCTATTAAAATCCAAAGAAACCCGTAATAACTGCACCTACTGCTCGGTGGGTTGCGGCATCATCATGTATAGCCTCGGGGATAACGCGAAGAACGTACGTGAAAGTATTTACCACATTGAAGGCGATCCCGATCATCCGGTGAGCCGCGGTTCTTTGTGCCCGAAAGGTGCCGGAGTGCTGGACTATATCCATAGCGACAGCCGTTTGCGCTATCCGGAATATCGGGCTCCGGGGGCGGATAAATGGACGCGCATCAGCTGGGATGAGGCGATTAATCGCATCGCGAGGTTAATGAAGGACGACCGCGATGCCTACTTTATCGAAAAGAATGCCCAGGGCGTCACCGTGAACCGTTGGTTGACCACCGGCATGCTGTGCTCTTCGGCGGCGAGTAATGAGACCGGGATCCTCGACGGCAAATTTACCCGCGCCTTGGGGATGGTGTCGATTGACTGCCAGGCGCGTCTTTGCCATGGCCCGACGGTCTCGGCGCTGGCGCCGACCTTTGGCCGTGGGGCGATGACCAACAACTGGGTGGATATCAAAAACGCCAACGTTGTGCTGATTATGGGCGGCAACGCGGCGGAAGCACATCCGGTTGGCTTTAAATGGGTTATCGAAGCCAAAATTAAAAATAATGCGACGGTCATCGTCGTGGATCCGCGTTTTAACCGCAGCGCGGCGGTAGCCGATCTGTACGCGCCGATCCGCGCCGGTTCCGACAGCGCCTTCCTGCTTGGCGTCATTCGCTATCTGATCGCGCACGATCGGGTGCAGCATGAGTACGTGCGCCACTACACCAACGCCAGCATGATCGTGCGCGAAGATTATGCTTTCGATGCCGGGCTGTTCAGCGGTTTTGATCCTGAACAACGGCAGTACGATAAAACCAGCTGGAACTACGAGCTGGATGAGAACGGTTTCGCCATGCGCGATGAAACCTATCGCCACCCGCGCTGCGTCTGGAATCTAATGCGGCAGCATGTCGAGCGCTACACCCCGGAAATGGTCAACCGCCTATGCGGAACGTCGATCGACGATTTCCTGCGCATTTGTCAGCTTCTGGCCAGCACCAGCGTGGCGAATCGCACCGCCACTATCTTATATGCCCTCGGCTGGACCCACCATACGGCGGGCGCGCAAACCATCCGTGCCGCGGCGATGCTGCAACTGCTGCTGGGCAATATCGGCATGGCCGGCGGCGGGATTAACGCGCTGCGCGGGCACTCCAATATTCAGGGCTATACCGACCTGGGGCTACTCTCCACCAATCTGCCGGGGTATATGCCGTTACCATCGGAAAAACAGCCGGATTATCAAACCTATATTGCGCAAATCACCCCTGCGGCCTTAGGCGCGGGTGAAGTTAACTACTGGCAAAATACGCCGAAATTTTTCGTCAGCATGATGAAGAGTTTCTGGGGCGATTCGGCAACAGCGGAGAACAACTGGGGCTATGACTGGCTGCCGAAATGGGACCGGCTATACGATGTGATGACTCAGGCCGAGCTGATGACGCAGGGAAAAATCAATGGTTATATTGTCCAGGGCTTTAACCCACTGGCGGCGTTTCCTGATAAGAACAAATCTTCCCGCGCGTTGGCAAAGCTCAAGTACCTGGTGGTGATTGACCCGCTGGTGACAGAGTCGTCGAACTTCTGGCAGAACCACGGTGAGATGAACGACGTTCGTCCTGAAGATATCCAGACCGAAGTCTTCCGTCTGCCATCCTCCTGTTTCGCCGAAGAGAACGGCTCGATTGCCAACTCGGGCCGCTGGCTGCAGTGGCACTGGGCGGCGGCCGAACCGCCGGGCGAAGCGCTCCACGACGGCAAAATTCTCGGCCGCCTGTTTATGCGCCTGCGCGATCTTTATCGGCAGGAAGGCGGCGCCAACCCGGCGCCGGTGCTGAATATGTCGTGGGATTATCACGATCCCCTTGACCCGCAGCCGGAAGAGGTGGCCCGTGAGGCCAATGGTAAAGCGCTGCGCGATATTGTTGATGACCAGGGCCAGGTTATCGTCAAAAAAGGCCAGCAGCTCAGCAGCTTTGCGCAATTGAAGGATGATGGTTCCACCAGCAGCTACTGCTGGGTCTATTGCGGCTGCTGGACTGAACAGGGCAACCAGATGGCGAATCGTGATAATAGCGATCCTTACGGGCTGGGCTGTACGCCCGGCTGGGCCTGGTCCTGGCCGGCTAACCGCCGCATCCTGTATAACCGCGCATCCGCCGATCCGGCGGGTAAGCCTTGGGATCCGCAGCGCGCGCTGCTGCACTGGGACGGTAAACGCTGGGCGGGAATGGATGTCGCCGACTATAGCCTGGCGGCACCGGACAGCAACGTCGGGCCGTTTATCATGAACCCTGAAGGGGTGGGCCGTTTGTTCTCCCTGAACAAAATGAACGATGGCCCCTTCCCTGAGCACTATGAGCCAATAGAGTCGCCGATTGGTACTAACCCTCTCCACCCGAAGGTAGTCTCCAGCCCGGTGGCGCGGATCTTTAGCGATGATCTGGCGAATATGGGTCATGCGGATGAGTTCCCGTATGTAGCGACCACCTATTCGATCACCGAACTGTTCCGTCACTGGACCAAGCATGCGCGTCTGAACGCCATCGCCCAGCCGGAGCAGTTTATTGAAATCGGCGAAAATCTGGCTAAAGAGAAAGGTATTTTGAGCGGCGACATAGTCAAAATCGTCTCGAAACGCGGTTTTATCAAGGCCAAAGCGGTGGTGACGAAACGTCTGCAAACGCTGACCATCGATGGGCGTACGGTCAATACGATCGGCATTCCCTGTCACTGGGGTTTTGAGGGGGCGACCCGGAAAGGGTTCCTGGCGAACACGCTGACGCCTTCAGTGGGCGATGCGAATTCGCAAACTCCGGAATACAAAGCTTTCCTTGTGAACGTGGAAAAGGTGTAACGGAGACGACTTATGGCTTATCAATCGCAAGACATTATTCGTCGTTCCGCGACTAACGGTTTCACTCCCGCGCCTCAGGCGCGGGACCACCAGCAGGAAGTCGCGAAGCTTATCGACGTCACCACCTGTATTGGCTGTAAAGCCTGTCAGGTCGCCTGTTCAGAATGGAACGATATCCGCGATGAAGTCGGTCACAACGTCGGGGTGTACGACAACCCCGCGGATCTGACCGCCAAATCCTGGACGGTGATGCGCTTCTCCGAAGTGGAGCAGAACGACAAACTGGAGTGGCTTATCCGTAAGGATGGCTGCATGCACTGCGCCGACCCCGGCTGCCTGAAGGCCTGCCCGTCGGAAGGGGCTATCATTCAGTATGCCAATGGTATCGTGGATTTTCAGTCCGAGCAGTGCATCGGCTGCGGCTACTGTATCGCCGGCTGCCCGTTCAATGTGCCGCGCCTGAACCCGGAAGACAACCGCGTCTACAAATGTACGCTGTGCGTCGACCGCGTCACCGTGGGTCAGGAGCCTGCCTGTGTGAAAACCTGCCCGACCGGCGCTATCCACTTTGGCTCCAAAGAGGATATGAAAACGCTGGCAGGCGAGCGCGTCGCTGAACTGAAAACCCGTGGTTACGACAACGCGGGCCTGTACGATCCGGCCGGCGTCGGCGGCACGCACGTGATGTACGTGCTGCACCACGCCGACAAACCGAATCTGTATCACGGCCTGCCGGAGAACCCGGAAATCAGCGCCACCGTGAAGTTCTGGAAAGGTATCTGGAAACCGCTCGCGGCGGTAGGATTCGCCGCGACTTTCGCCGCCAGCGTCTTCCACTATGTCGGGGTCGGTCCGAACCGTGCGGAAGAGGAAGAGGACAACCTGCATGAAGAGAATGACGAGGTGCGCAAATGAAAAGACGTGACACCATCGTGCGCTACACGGCGCCGGAACGCATCAACCACTGGGTCACCGCCTTCTGCTTCGTGCTGGCGGCGGTGAGCGGACTGGGCTTTTTCTTTCCGTCCTTCAACTGGCTGATGCAGATCATGGGGACACCGCAGCTGGCGCGTATACTGCACCCGTTTGTCGGCGTTATCATGTTCGCGTCGTTCATCATCATGTTTTTCCGCTACTGGCACCATAACCTCATCAACCGGGATGATATCTTCTGGGCGAAGAATATTCGTAAGATCGTCGTCAACGAGGAAGTGGGTGACACCGGGCGCTATAACTTCGGCCAGAAGTGCGTATTCTGGGCGGCGATTATCTTGCTGGTGCTGCTGCTGGCGAGTGGCGTGATCATCTGGCGTCCGTATTTTGCGCCGGCGTTCTCAATCCCGGTGATCCGCTTCGCGCTGATGCTGCATTCATTTGTCGCCGTTGCCCTGATTGTGGTTATTATGGTGCATATTTACGCCGCCCTGTGGGTGAAAGGCACCATTACCGCGATGGTGGAGGGCTGGGTTAGCAAAACATGGGCGAAGAAACATCACCCGCGTTGGTATCGCGAAGTGAAAGAGAAACAGCCTTCGACCAGCAAAGATTGATAAAGTCAGTACGAGAGCTTTTCTGACTGACGGGTGTCAGCGTAGTGACCGCGCGTAACAGAAACAGCGATGCTGTTACGCGCTATTTTACCTGGCGATGACCTGGGCGCAGACATCAATAAAATGGGTCATCATCGCGCAAGTCAGGCGGCAATAGCGGGCAGTAAAACTGCAGATATAAAAAAGGCCCACGTTAATGAATAACATGGGCCTGAATAGTGGCGGAACGGACGGGACTCGAACCCGCGACCCCCTGCGTGACAGGCAGGTATTCTAACCGACTGAACTACCGCTCCACTTACTGTTCCCTTGGGAACGAGGCGAATATTACGGATTCCCCATAACGCCGTCAACGCTTTTTCTTCAGTTTTGAATCGTTTGCTGTAAAAATCGCCCGCCAGGTGATTTTTACAGCATATCCCGATGGTTCAGGCGCGCCACAGGCAGCTTCCGCCCTTCTTTTGCACCAGATCGAGTCGGGATTCGTGGCTCACTATCTCTTCATCAGTTGCATAAACCACGCGTAATTTGCTGGCTGCGCGAACAACCCGCTGTATTCCCATTTCTCCGGCCTGCTGTTGCCCCTCACCTTCCATTGAAAATGCCATCGTCGTCTGACCACCGGTCATCATCAGATAGACATCGGCCAGAATCTGGGCATCGAGCAATGCCCCGTGCAGCGTTCGCTTACTGTTGTCTATTTCATAACGCGAGCACAGCGCATCCAGGCTATTACGCTTACCGGGGAACATTTTCCGCGCCAGCGCGAGGCTATCGGTGACTTTGCAGAAGGTATTGGTTTTCGCAATGCCGCGATTCAGCTTGCTGAATTCATAATCCATAAAGCCGATATCAAACGAGGCATTATGAATGACCAGCTCCGCGCCGCGGATATAGTCCATAAACTCGTCGGCCACATCCGCAAACACCGGTTTATCCATCAGGAATTCATCGGCGATCCCGTGAACGCCGAACGCTTCCGGGTCCACCAGCCGGTCCGGTTTCAGATAAACATGGAAGTTGTTCCCGGTGAGGCGGCGGTTTATCACCTCTACCGCACCGATCTCGATGATCTTATGTCCTTCGTAGTGCGCACCGATCTGGTTCATACCGGTGGTTTCCGTATCGAGAACAATCTGTCGTGTAATTGCAGTGCTCATATCAGCCATTTATGTCAGACTTGCCGTTTATCTATCGATTTCAATTACAGGAAGTCTACCAGAGATGCTTAAACAGGTAGAAATTTTCACCGATGGTTCATGCCTGGGCAATCCCGGGCCCGGTGGTTATGGGGCGATTTTACGCTATCGCGGAAAAGAAAAAATCTTTAGTCAGGGCTATCACCTCACCACTAATAACCGGATGGAGATGATGGCGGCAATCGTCGCCCTCGAAGCGCTGAAAGAGCAGTGCGAAGTGATCCTCAGCACCGACAGCCAGTATGTGCGCCAGGGGATCACCCAGTGGATCCATAACTGGAAAAAACGCGGCTGGAAAACCGCTGACAAAAAACCGGTCAAAAACGTCGATCTCTGGCAGCGCCTGGATGCGGCGCTCGGCCAGCATCAAATCAAATGGGAATGGGTCAAAGGCCACGCCGGCCACCCGGAAAATGAACGCTGCGATGAGCTGGCACGCGCGGCCGCCTCCAACCCGACGCAGAGCGATACCGGCTACCAGCCAGAAAGCTAACTCTGTCGCGTGGCGCCAACCGTCTGACGCAGCTGCGTTTTGGCTTTTCCTGATTTCATCGGATTTAGCGTCAGCGGAATCGTCCGCTTCCGGGCAACAATCAGCTGCAAACAGCCCAGCGCCGGCAGATGAGCGCTGAGCAGTTTGCCGCCATGTCTGGACCACGGCAGCACCTGATAGCGACCATAATGCAACACCTCAAAATTCAACAACGCCAGCCAGTCCAGCTGGCGCATCAGCGTAAACATCCGGCTGTTGTAGGGCGTCGTCTTACGCAATACCGGCACCAGCTTACGCAGGCCCATCAGGCTGACGGGGTTAAACCCGGTCAAAATCATCCAGCCGTCATCTATTAATACCCGGTCGGCTTCACGCAGCAAACGATGCGGATCGCCGCACCACGGCAAAGTATGCGCCAGCAGGCAAGCATCAACCGACTTTTCGGCAAAAGGAAGATGCAGCGGATCGGCTTTAACCTGCATCGGGTTGCCTTGCAAAGACACATTCACCTGATGGGAGATGGCACAAGCTTCGGTATTGATTTCCGCGCTCAGATTGCCAATTTTAAGCAAATGAAAGCCATATAATTTAGCCAGCCACGGTTTCATCTGCCGTTCCAGCGATTCACGATAGTATTCGCCCCAGGGCATACTGGACCAGTGCTCGGGCGCTGTGATTGACTGAGGTATCCTTGCCGGCTTCATCGCAACCTTCCGCTACGCTTTGAGAGGTAATTTATGAATCTTATCAGCATTCCCGCATTTCAGGACAACTACATCTGGGTTCTTAGTGAGGAGAACGGCCGTTGCCTTATCGTCGATCCCGGCGAAGCTGCACCGCTACTGGCCGCCATCGAAACCAATCACTGGCAACCAGAAGCCATTTTACTGACCCACCACCACCACGATCATGTTGGCGGCGTAAAACAACTGCGTGATAAATTCCCGGCTCTTGTCGTTTACGGACCGGCAGAAACCCAGGATAAAGGCACCACTCACCTTGTGGCCGACGGCGATCGGGTGACGATTTTGGGTCACGAATTTTCTATTTTTTCTACGCCCGGTCACACTTTAGGACACATCTGTTTCTATAGCGAACCTTATCTTTTTTGTGGCGATACAATGTTTTCCGGCGGCTGCGGAAGGCTTTTCGAAGGAACAGCAGAGCAGATGTATCAATCATTTAGGAAAATAAACGCCCTTCCCGAGGATACCCTGATTTGTTGCGCACATGAGTATACTTTAGCAAATATGAAGTTTGCATTGAGTATCCTTCCTCATGACAGGGATATAAATGATTACTACCGTAAAGTTAATGAGTTACGTGCAAAAAAACAAATGACACTCCCCGTAACTCTGAAAAATGAGCGACGTATAAATATTTTTTTACGCACGGATGATAATGATTTAATTAAAGAAATATCCAAAGAAACAAATTTGCAACACTCTGCACAGAGATTTGCTTGGTTAAGGTCAAAGAAAGATGACTTCTGACATTTAATTCTTGTCATTCGCCGCCTTCACCGTTATTCTTGCTCGTCTTTTAAGCAACTATTGACACACACATGAAGGCACGAGCGATTTTACTCGCCTCTGTCTTGCTGGTGGGGTGCCAGTCGTCGAAAAACGATGGCAACGTCCAACAGCACGCACAGAGCCTTTCTGCAGCTGGTCAAGGGGAAGCAGGTAAGTTCACAAGTCAAGCGCGCTGGTTAGATGATGGAACCTTCTACGCGCAAGACCAGGATCTGTGGACTTCCATAGGCGACGAGCTAAAGATGGGAATACCGGAAAATCCCCGGATTCGCGAACAAAAACAGAAATATTTAAGTAATAAGAGCTATCTCCACGATGTAACTTTACGGGCAGAGCCGTATATGTACTGGATAGCCGGGCAAGTTAAGAAACGTAACATGCCAATGGAACTGGTATTACTACCCATAGTGGAGAGCGCTTTTGACCCGCACGCAACGTCTGGCGCCAATGCCGCAGGCATCTGGCAGATCATTCCGAGCACCGGGCGCAATTATGGTTTGAAACAGACCCGCAGCTACGATGCGCGTCGTGACGTCGTCGCCTCTACAACGGCGGCGCTGGATATGATGCAGCGTCTGAACAAGATGTTCGACGGCGACTGGTTGTTAACGGTCGCGGCGTACAACAGCGGCGAAGGCCGGGTGCTGAAGGCAATGAAAGCGAACCGTTCGCGTGGTAAATCCACCGATTTCTGGTCACTTCCATTACCGCGGGAAACCAAGGTGTATGTGCCGAAAATGCTGGCGTTGAGTGATATTCTCAAAAACAGCAAACGTTATGGCGTGAAGCTGCCAACGGCAGACGAAAGCCGTGCGCTGGCGCGTGTTCGCCTCGACAGTCCGGTTGAGATTAGCCAGCTTGCAGATATGGCAGGCATGCCCGTCGGCAAGTTGAAAACCTTCAACGCTGGCGTCAAGGGCTCAACCCTCGGTGCAAACGGGCCACAGTACGTGATGGTGCCACAGAAGCACGCTGTTCAGCTGCGTGAATCACTGGCCTCTGGCGATATTGCCGCCGTGCAACCTACGCAGCTGGCGGACAACACGCCGTTGACCAGCCGTAGCTACCAGGTGCGTTCGGGCGATACGGTTTCCGGGATTGCATCGCGTCTTGGCGTATCGACGAAAGATCTGCAGCAGTGGAATAACCTGCGCGGGTCTGGGCTGAAAGTGGGTCAGAACCTGGTGATTGGCGCCGGTAGCAGCGCCCAGCGTCTTGCCAACAACAGCGATAGCATTACCTATCGCGTGCGTAAAGGCGATTCGTTGTCGAGCATCGCCAAACGTCACGGCGTGAATACACGTGATGTGATGCGCTGGAATAGCGGTACTGATGACCTGAGGCCTGGCGATCAGCTGACGCTGTACGTGAAGAACAGCAGCAGACCAGACTCCTGATACATCTCTTAGTAGAAAAGGCACCGGATCCCGGTGCCTTTTTATTTTAAAGCGCTTGCTGTTTTAAAGCGCTTTATGCGCTTCAAACATAATCGTATCGCTGGTAAATGAGCCGTCCTGCTGCAAAGCGAAATAGGCTTTGACCTCTGCGGATGCGCTCTCCTGATATAAACGGATGGCCTCCACCAGCGGCGCGGGCGTGCGCATACGGGCTACCCATGAGGCAAATTCCAGCGGCAAACGGTCGGTCAACAGCTGATTGATGGCCAGCCCGGCCTCATTCGCTAACGCCAGCCATTCTCCGCTTGAGTAGTTACGTACATGAGACGTATCGCGCAGCGCTTCAACGGTTTGCAGCCAGATATCGCGCACGGGGTGTCCGGGCGACATCACATCCATAATCATCATCACTCCGCCCGGCTTCAGGACGCGCTTAACCTCACGCAGCGCCTGGCCGACATCATGCCAGTGATGGGCAGAATAGCGGCTTATCACCACATCAAAGCTGGCATCCGCAAACGGCAGCGATTCAGCATACCCCTGCTGAGTGGCAATATTCGATATGCCTTTATCGCGCGAGGCCTGGGCAACAACCTCCAGCATCTGACTGGATAAATCATACGCCGTAACCTGTGCCACCTGTCCCGCCGCCGCAAAGCTGGCATGTCCGGCGCCACACCCCATATCCAGAACATGTGCATGGGGGAAATCAGCCAGGCGTTCGGCAAGGCGCTGCAGATCGCGTCCGGATGCGTGAACGGCGCTGGTCAGGTAGGCGCTTGCCTGTGAGCCAAACTGTTTTTCGACGTTGTCATGATGAGAGCGTGTTGTCATTGTGTTGTCCTTTGGCGGTTTGAAGAATAAAGGCGGCACCATGCTTGCACAGGCCCGCCCCATGGCAGGCCTGACATACCTTTATTAATCAGGCTTGCCGGGACTGAATTCGACTAGTAGCGGGTTGTGGTCAGAGGCGCTCGTCACCAGTACGGAAGCATCGTGGACGCTTAACCCCCGATAGAACACAAAATCAAGCGGGCGACCAAACGCGCGGCGGCGCTGATCGTCAGGGAAACGAACTTCGCGCAGCGACATTTCTCGCGCAAAGTGATAGAGCGCATTCATTCGTGAACGGCTCCAGGCATTGAAGTCACCGGCCATAATCACCGGTCCACTGTGATGGGCAATTTGATCGCCAATTGGCAGCAGCTGCTTGCTGTAGACATCAACACCGAGGCTGAAATTAACGGCGTGAATATTCACAACCATCAGTAAACGCGTATCCGGCAGCGGGTACACGGTCACTAATGCGGATTTTGCCAGCCGCAGAATCGGCTCACGCTCGCGCAGCGGGCAGCAGTATACCGGATGTGCCGAAGCCAGCGTCATGACGCCAGAGGGGTGCTGCGGCAACACCAGGGCCGGGACCTGATCGGCGGCCAGGTAGTTAGTCGTCGCAAATCGGACCATTTCAGGGGTAGTTTGCGCTTCCTGTAACAGCACAAGGTGGGCATCTTTACCGAAGCTCTTGAGAACTGACTTCCACTCAGCGCGCTGCTGCTTAAAGATATTCCACACCAGGACACGGATCTTTTCATCTGTGCTTAATGGCACGCCGGCCGCAAATGCCTGGCTCACGCTTGCGAACGACCCCGGAGGCAAAATTCTCTCCGCGGGCTGTCCGGCGATGTAGCGCATAGCATAAGTATTCTTTCGCAATTTGGGCATCAAACCTCGATAACAGGAAACCAGCCTGACTGCGGCTGGTTCTTCTGTTATAGGGATTTTCACCGGTACTTTCAATGCAATTCGCGAGAAACCTTTATCCTTCGACATTCACCGTCTTTGCCGGTTGGTACTTATCCAGACGACCGCTACGCACAATCAGCAGCAGCGCGGCGAAGACAATGACGGCCCCTGTCCACGGCGTCTCGGCCAGCCCATAGCGTTCCACCGTTTGCCCACCGATAACTGAACCTAACGCAATGCCAACGTTGAACGCGGCGATATTCAGGCCGGAGGCCACGTCAACCGCACCCGGCGTATACTGCTCGGCTTTTTGCACGACATAAACCTGCAGCCCCGGCACGTTACCGAAGGCAAAAATCCCCATTACCAGCACCGTTGCCAGCGCCGCATACTGGATGCTGGCAGTAAACTGGAATACCAGCAGCAGGGCGACCAACGCGGCAAAGATAAACTTCAGTGCCGCAACGGCCCCATGTTTATCGGCCAGTTTTCCGCCCCAGACATTGCCAACGGCGACCGAGATCCCATAGCCCAACAGAATCCAGCTCACCGTTGATGGGCTAAAACCGGCCAGCTCCTGCATCATGGGAGCCAGGAAAGTAAATGCGGTGAAGACGCCGCCATATCCCAATGCGGTAATAGCATAAATCATCAACAGGCGCGGGTGGGTGAGTACTTTTACTTGATCACGAAAACTAGCGCTGGCGCGGGCTGGGATGTTGTTCGGTACCAGAATCAGACTGCTCACCAGTGCAATGACGCCGAGGATCGAGACGGCGAGAAAGGTTTCTCGCCAGCCAAAATGCTGACCGATAAAGGTCCCGATTGGCACACCGGTCACCAGGGCGACCGTTAAGCCGCCAAACATAATGGCGATCGCCGAAGCGGCTTTCTCTTTCGGTACCAGACTCGTCGCGATGGTTGAGCCAATCGAGAAGAACACACCGTGCGCCAGCCCGGTCAGCAGACGTGCAAAGATCAGCGTCGCATAACCGGGAGCCTGCCAGGCCAACAGATTACCAGCGGTAAAGAGTACCATTAGCGCCAGAAGCAGCTGTTTACGCGGCATACGCCCGGTCAATGCGGTCAGTACCGGCGCCCCGACGGCAACCCCCAGTGCGTAGATAGAAACCAGCAGACCGGCAGAAGGCAACGAGATCGCCAGTTGTTCAGCAATCGCGGGGACCAGCCCCACAATCACAAATTCCGTGGTACCAATAGCAAAGGCACCGATCGTTAAGGCAAGTAGCGCCAGTGGCATAATTTACTCCGTATCATCAGGATTAAGATGACACGTAGTATGAAGCGGTGTTTAAATAACAAAAACCATCAAAGTCTTAATAGAATTTTGCTACAGGTGCAATAATGAAAGCCACTTCAGAAGAGATAGCCATCTTTGTCGCTGTCGTCGAAAGCGGAAGCTTTAGCCGGGCGGCCGAACAGCTGGGGCAGGCTAATTCCGCCGTCAGCCGGGCGGTAAAAAAGCTGGAATCAAAACTTGGTGTCAGCCTGCTGAACCGTACGACCCGTCAGCTCAACCTGACCGAAGAAGGAGAGCGCTATTTTCGTCGCATGCAGGTCGTTCTGCAGGAAATGGCGGCGGCGGAGAATGAGCTTCTGGAGACACGAACGACGCCGAGGGGATTGTTGCGCGTTGATGCCGCCACGCCGGTGATGCTGCATTTTCTGATGCCGCTGGTGAAACCTTTCCGCGAGCGTTATCCAGAAATGACCCTGTCCCTGGTGTCATCAGAAACCTTTATCAATCTGATTGAGCGTAAAGTCGACGTCGCGATCCGTGCCGGTACGTTAACGGATTCGAGCCTTCGCGCCCGGCCGCTTTTTAACAGCTACCGCAAAATTATCGCCTCCCCGGACTACCTCGCTCGCCGCGGTACGCCGAAAAATGTCGCTGACCTGAAAGATCACCTGTGCCTGGGCTTTACCGAGCCGGTCTCGTTGAATAGCTGGCCCGTCTCCTGCTGCGATGGTCAGTTGCTGGAAGTCAGCTGCGAGATATCCTCAAATAGTGGGGAAACCATAAAACAGCTGTGCCTTGCCGGTAACGGCATCGCCTGTTTATCGGATTATATGGTGAATCAGGAGATTGCGAGCGGGGAGTTTGTCGAGCTTCTTGCCGACAAGCGACTGCCGGTAGAGATGCCGTTTAGCGCCGTTTACTACAGCGACAGAGCGGTCAGCACCCGGATCAGGGCGTTTATTGATTTTCTCAGCGAGCATGTAAAACAGCTCCCGAAGGAGCTGTAGAGGGTTAAATAAGGGCTACAGAGGGTTAATTATTTTAATCCCACTCAGGGGCAAGACCTTCCGGGCTAACCAGGCGATCGTTGCAATCCAGCGCGGCGATCGCTTTGCGATCCTCCTCATCTAACTGCAGATCCTGAGCCTTCAAATTACTCGCCAGATTTTCGCGCTTCGTGGAAGACGGGATCACGGCGTAGCCTTCACCTATCGCCCAGGCCAGAATCACCTGTGCCGGCGTCGCATTGTGTTTCGCGGCAATACGGGCGATCACTTCATCTTTCAGCGCCTTACCATAAGCCAGCGTCATGTAAGAAGTGATATGGATACCGTGTTCCGCGGCCCACTCCACCACCTTGCGGTTTTGCAGGTATGGCGAGAGCTCAATCTGATTGGTGGCGATATTTTCAGCGCCAACGGCGGCAATCGCACGTTCCATGAGCGGAATCGTAAAGTTAGAGATACCAATCTGGCGCGTCAGCCCCTGCTTTTTCGCGGCCAGAAGTGCAGGCATAAATGCTTCGACGGCAACGGTATCGTTCGGCGAAGGCCAGTGGATCAGCGTCAGATCGACATAATCTGTACGCAGCTTCTGCAGGCTCTCTTCAAGACTGGCGATAAGTTTTTCCGGACTCAGGTTCTCAATCCAGATTTTGGTGGTGATAAACAGCTCATCACGCGGCACACCGCTTTCTGCAATAGCCTGGCCGACAGCGGCCTCGTTATCATAAATCTGAGCTGTATCAATCGTACGGTAGCCCAGTTCCAGCGCCGTTTTTACCGATGCGATAACCACATCATCTTTCAGACGGAAGGTTCCAAGACCAAATGCAGGGATTGCCATAAAATTCCTCGTTTTTACTTAGTGTTAACTCATTGAGAATGATTATGGCTGAGGCGACGGAGGGGAAAAAGATCGATAAATGCAGAGGATTTTTGCTGAAACAGCAACAATAGTTCGACGGAAAAAGAAAAAGCCCTGAGCAAATGCTCAGGGCTTTTAATAAGTGGCGGAACGGACGGGACTCGAACCCGCGACCCCCTGCGTGACAGGCAGGTATTCTAACCGACTGAACTACCGCTCCACCGAATTCTGTTTTACTGCTACCGGTTGTCACCCCGGTTGACTACTTTAACTGTCGAACTACTCACAACATCGCTGTGATTGCGTTCTTAATTTGATGCCTGGCAGTTCCCTACTCTCACATGGGGAGACCCCACACTACCATCGGCGCTACGGCGTTTCACTTCTGAGTTCGGCATGGGGTCAGGTGGGACCACCGCGCTAGTGCCGCCAGGCAAATTCTTGGTGCTCAAAACGAATCTTTTACTCTGATGCTGCGTTGCCTTCGCTCGTAAACTCAGTCACATACTCCTGTATGCTCCTTCCTTTACTTCGCTTGCCGCCTTGCCTCAGCGCAAAATCTTTCGTTTTCGCTAATCTGTAATCTAAGCTGAAAATCAATCTCGTCTCTTCGCCAAAACAGCTTCGGCGTTGTAAGGTTAAGCCTCACGGTTCATTAGTATCGGTTAGCTCAACGTATCGCTACGCTTACACACCCGACCTATCAACGTCGTCGTCTTCAACGTTCCTTCAGGACTCTCAAGGAGTCAGGGAGAACTCATCTCGGGGCAAGTTTCGTGCTTAGATGCTTTCAGCACTTATCTCTTCCGCATTTAGCTACCGGGCAATGCCATTGGCATGACAACCCGAACACCAGTGATGCGTCCACTCCGGTCCTCTCGTACTAGGAGCAGCCCCCCTCAATTCTCCAGCGCCCACGGCAGATAGGGACCGAACTGTCTCACGACGTTCTAAACCCAGCTCGCGTACCACTTTAAATGGCGAACAGCCATACCCTTGGGACCTACTTCAGCCCCAGGATGTGATGAGCCGACATCGAGGTGCCAAACACCGCCGTCGATATGAACTCTTGGGCGGTATCAGCCTGTTATCCCCGGAGTACCTTTTATCCGTTGAGCGATGGCCCTTCCATTCAGAACCACCGGATCACTATGACCTGCTTTCGCACCTGCTCGCGCCGTCACGCTCGCAGTCAAGCTAGCTTATGCCATTGCACTAACCTCCTGATGTCCGACCAGGATTAGCTAACCTTCGTGCTCCTCCGTTACTCTTTGGGAGGAGACCGCCCCAGTCAAACTACCCACCAGACACTGTCCGCAACCCGGATAACGGGTCTACGTTAGAACACCAGCCATTAAAGGGTGGTATTTCAAGGTTGGCTCCATGCAGACTGGCGTCCACACTTCAAAGCCTCCCACCTATCCTACACATCAAGGACCAGTGTTCAGTGTCAAGCTATAGTAAAGGTTCACGGGGTCTTTCCGTCTTGCCGCGGGTACACTGCATCTTCACAGCGAGTTCAATTTCACTGAGTCTCGGGTGGAGACAGCCTGGCCATCATTACGCCATTCGTGCAGGTCGGAACTTACCCGACAAGGAATTTCGCTACCTTAGGACCGTTATAGTTACGGCCGCCGTTTACCGGGGCTTCGATCAAGAGCTTCTCCTTACGGATAACCCCATCAATTAACCTTCCGGCACCGGGCAGGCGTCACACCGTATACGTCCACTTTCGTGTTTGCACAGTGCTGTGTTTTTAATAAACAGTTGCAGCCAGCTGGTATCTTCGACTGAGTTCAGCTCCACGAGCAAGTCGCTTCACCTACCATCAGCGTGCCTTCTCCCGAAGTTACGGCACCATTTTGCCTAGTTCCTTCACCCGAGTTCTCTCAAGCGCCTTGGTATTCTCTACCTGACCACCTGTGTCGGTTTGGGGTACGATTCGTTGTTACCTGATGCTTAGAGGCTTTTCCTGGAAGCAGGGCATTTGTCACTTCAGCACCGTAGTGCCTCGTCATCACACCTCAGCGTTAATAAGGTACCGGATTTACCTGGAACCTCCGCCTACATGCTTAAACCGGGACAACCGTCGCCCGGCCGACATAGCCTTCTCCGTCCCCCCTTCGCAGTAACACCGAGTACAGGAATATTAACCTGTTTCCCATCGACTACGCCTTTCGGCCTCGCCTTAGGGGTCGACTCACCCTGCCCCGATTAACGTTGGACAGGAACCCTTGGTCTTCCGGCGAGCGGGCTTTTCACCCGCTTTATCGTTACTTATGTCAGCATTCGCACTTCTGATACCTCCAGCAACCCTCACAGGCCACCTTCAACGGCTTACAGAACGCTCCCCTACCCAACAACGCATACGCGTCGCTGCCGCAGCTTCGGTGCATGGTTTAGCCCCGTTACATCTTCCGCGCAGGCCGACTCGACCAGTGAGCTATTACGCTTTCTTTAAATGATGGCTGCTTCTAAGCCAACATCCTGGCTGTCTGTGCCTTCCCACATCGTTTCCCACTTAACCATGACTTTGGGACCTTAGCTGGCGGTCTGGGTTGTTTCCCTCTTCACGACGGACGTTAGCACCCGCCGTGTGTCTCCCGTGATAACATTCTTCGGTATTCGTAGTTTGCATCGGGTTGGTAAGTCGGGATGACCCCCTAGCCGAAACAGTGCTCTACCCCCGAAGATGAGTTCACGAGGCGCTACCTAAATAGCTTTCGGGGAGAACCAGCTATCTCCCGGTTTGATTGGCCTTTCACCCCCAGCCACAAGTCATCCGCTAATTTTTCAACATTAGTCGGTTCGGTCCTCCAGTTAGTGTTACCCAACCTTCAACCTGCCCATGGCTAGATCACCGGGTTTCGGGTCTATACCCTGCAACTTAACGCCCAGTTAAGACTCGGTTTCCCTGCGGCTCCCCTATTCGGTTAACCTTGCTACAGAATATAAGTCGCTGACCCATTATACAAAAGGTACGCAGTCACACCACGAAGGTGCTCCCACTGCTTGTACGTACACGGTTTCAGGTTCTTTTTCACTCCCCTCGCCGGGGTTCTTTTCGCCTTTCCCTCACGGTACTGCTTCACTATCGGTCAGTCAGGAGTATTTAGCCTTGGAGGATGGTCCCCCCATATTCAGACAGGATACCACGTGTCCCGCCCTACTCTTCGAACTCACAGCCTGTGCATTTTAGTGTACGGGAGTATCACCCTGTACCCTGCGACTTTCCAGACGCTTCCACTAACACACAAACTGATTCAGGTTCTGGGCTGCTCCCCGTTCGCTCGCCGCTACTGGGGGAATCTCGGTTGATTTCTTTTCCTCGGGGTACTTAGATGTTTCAGTTCCCCCGGTTCGCTTCGTTAAGCTATGTATTCACTTAACGATAGTGCAACGAATTGCACTGGGTTTCCCCATTCGGAAATCGCCGGTTATAACGGTTCATATCACCTTACCGACGCTTATCGCAGATTAGCACGTCCTTCATCGCCTCTGACTGCCAGGGCATCCACCGTGTACGCTTAGTCGCTTAACCTCACAACCCGAAACTGTTTCGTAAAACAGCTCGTGTTGCGAAAATTTGAGAGACTCGGACACACATAACATGTGTGTCGTTTCAATTTTCAGCTTGATCCAGATTTTTAAAGAGCAAAACTTCGCAGCATACCTTTTCAGGTACACTCTGAAGTTTTCTTGTTGTGCAGCAGTAAAGGATGGTGGAGCTATGCGGGATCGAACCGCAGACCTCCTGCGTGCAAGGCAGGCGCTCTCCCAGCTGAGCTATAACCCCATCGTAAAATGCTAATCTCTCTATCCTAATTCGTTTCCGGGCAAGGCGCGGTGGTGCGAAGCATACTGAAGTATGCGAGCATCGCCGTAACACAGCACGGAGGCGAATTTGGTAGGCCTGAGTGGACTTGAACCACCGACCTCACCCTTATCAGGGGTGCGCTCTAACCACCTGAGCTACAAGCCTGCAGAGATTTTTACTGCTACTTTTTCATCAGACAATCTGTGTGAGCACTACAAAGGCAGGTTCTTTCAGGTAAGGAGGTGATCCAACCGCAGGTTCCCCTACGGTTACCTTGTTACGACTTCACCCCAGTCATGAATCACAAAGTGGTAAGCGCCCTCCCGAAGGTTAAGCTACCTACTTCTTTTGCAACCCACTCCCATGGTGTGACGGGCGGTGTGTACAAGGCCCGGGAACGTATTCACCGTAGCATTCTGATCTACGATTACTAGCGATTCCGACTTCATGGAGTCGAGTTGCAGACTCCAATCCGGACTACGACATACTTTATGAGGTCCGCTTGCTCTCGCGAGGTCGCTTCTCTTTGTATATGCCATTGTAGCACGTGTGTAGCCCTACTCGTAAGGGCCATGATGACTTGACGTCATCCCCACCTTCCTCCAGTTTATCACTGGCAGTCTCCTTTGAGTTCCCGACCAAATCGCTGGCAACAAAGGATAAGGGTTGCGCTCGTTGCGGGACTTAACCCAACATTTCACAACACGAGCTGACGACAGCCATGCAGCACCTGTCTCAGAGTTCCCGAAGGCACCAAAGCATCTCTGCTAAGTTCTCTGGATGTCAAGAGTAGGTAAGGTTCTTCGCGTTGCATCGAATTAAACCACATGCTCCACCGCTTGTGCGGGCCCCCGTCAATTCATTTGAGTTTTAACCTTGCGGCCGTACTCCCCAGGCGGTCGACTTAACGCGTTAGCTCCGGAAGCCACTCCTCAAGGGAACAACCTCCAAGTCGACATCGTTTACAGCGTGGACTACCAGGGTATCTAATCCTGTTTGCTCCCCACGCTTTCGCACCTGAGCGTCAGTCTTTGTCCAGGGGGCCGCCTTCGCCACCGGTATTCCTCCAGATCTCTACGCATTTCACCGCTACACCTGGAATTCTACCCCCCTCTACAAGACTCAAGCCTGCCAGTTTCAAATGCAGTTCCCAGGTTGAGCCCGGGGATTTCACATCTGACTTAACAGACCGCCTGCGTGCGCTTTACGCCCAGTAATTCCGATTAACGCTTGCACCCTCCGTATTACCGCGGCTGCTGGCACGGAGTTAGCCGGTGCTTCTTCTGCGAGTAACGTCAATCGATGAGGTTATTAACCTCACCGCCTTCCTCCTCGCTGAAAGTACTTTACAACCCGAAGGCCTTCTTCATACACGCGGCATGGCTGCATCAGGCTTGCGCCCATTGTGCAATATTCCCCACTGCTGCCTCCCGTAGGAGTCTGGACCGTGTCTCAGTTCCAGTGTGGCTGGTCATCCTCTCAGACCAGCTAGGGATCGTCGCCTAGGTGAGCCGTTACCCCACCTACTAGCTAATCCCATCTGGGCACATCTGATGGCATGAGGCCCGAAGGTCCCCCACTTTGGTCTTGCGACGTTATGCGGTATTAGCTACCGTTTCCAGTAGTTATCCCCCTCCATCAGGCAGTTTCCCAGACATTACTCACCCGTCCGCCACTCGTCACCCGAGAGCAAGCTCTCTGTGCTACCGTTCGACTTGCATGTGTTAGGCCTGCCGCCAGCGTTCAATCTGAGCCATGATCAAACTCTTCAATTTAAGTTTGATGCTCTTAGAATTAAACTTCGTAATGAATTACGTATGTTCACTCACTGAGACTTGGTATTCATTTTTCGTCCGAGGACGTTAAGAATCCATGTCACTTTGAGTGCCCACACAGATTGTCTGATAAATTGTTAAAGAGCAGTTGCGACGCGCTTTAGCGCTCTGTCGCGAGGTGGCGTATATTACGCTTTCCTCTTTCAGAGTCAACCTCATTCTTCAGAAGTTTTCTCTTTCAACCCGGCGGCTTGTTTGCCGTTGTTCCGTGTCGATGGAGGCGCATTATAGGGAGCCGAACGGGAATGACAAGCGGAAAAATGCATTTTTATTTCAACCGCTCATCTTTTGTACTTAACGCCTATTTTTGCTGCTTTTTGATGGCTTCCGGCAGGTCTGCCAGGCTATTCAGCACCCAGTCGGCGGCGTTTTCCGCTTCCGACGTGACCGGCTTACCGGTACGAACCAGGACTTTAGTCCCAATAGATGCGGCGGCAGCGGCCTGCATATCTTCCACTTTATCGCCAACCATATAAGAAGCGGCCATATCTATATGCAGATAGTCGCGCGCCGAGATCAGCATCCCCGGTTGCGGCTTGCGGCAATCACAGGTCTGACGAAACTCTTCAACCGTCCCCTGCGGGTGGTGCGGACAGTAATAGATGCCATCCAGGTCGATACCGCGATCGGCCAGAGACCAGTCCATCCATTCGGTCAGCGTTTCAAACTGCGCTTCCGTGAACTTACCGCGCGCAATGCCGGACTGATTGGTGACCACCACCAGGGCGAATCCCATCTCCTTTAACTGACGCATCGCGTCAATGACGCCATCGATAAATTCAAAGTTGTCGATTTCGTGGACATAGCCATGATCGACATTAATCGTGCCGTCACGGTCGAGAAAAATTGCGGGTACTGACTTTGCCACCGGTTTACTCCTGATAAAGGCTAGTCTGATTAGTATCGCATGTTTCTGGAGGCAAGAAAGTGCTCATTATACAGAGGCAGATTGATTTAGACGTCTGGATGCCTTAACATCCATTTCATTGACAGGCATCGCCTGGACACGGCAGAAGAAAATGCCACGGCAAACGGCTAAACGATAATAAATAACTGATGATTAAACTTTCGAATATCACCAAAGTGTTCCAGCAGGGGAATCGCACTATACAGGCGCTGAATAATGTCAGCCTGCATGTCCCTGCCGGACAAATTTATGGCGTGATCGGCGCATCCGGCGCCGGTAAAAGTACGTTGATTCGCTGCGTTAACCTGCTTGAACGTCCGACCGAAGGCAGTGTCCAGGTTGGCGGCCAGGAGCTGACAGCGCTGTCTGAAAAAGAGCTGACCCGCGCGCGTCGCCAGATTGGCATGATTTTCCAGCACTTTAACCTGCTGGCCTCGCGCACCGTCTTCGGCAATGTGGCGCTTCCGCTGGAACTGGACAATACCCCGCAGGCGGAGATTAAACGCCGCGTCACTGAACTGCTGGATCTGGTCGGTCTTGCCGATAAACATGACAGCTACCCGGCGAACCTTTCCGGCGGCCAGAAACAGCGTGTGGCGATTGCTCGCGCGCTGGCAAGCAACCCGAAGGTGCTGCTGTGTGACGAAGCCACCAGCGCCCTGGACCCGGCAACCACGCGCTCCATTCTGGAGCTGCTGAAAGATATCAACCGTCGTTTGGGCCTGACTATTCTGCTGATTACGCACGAGATGGATGTCGTCAAACGCATCTGCGATTGCGTCGCGGTTATCAGCAATGGCCAGTTGATCGAGCAGGATACGGTGAGTGAGGTCTTCTCTCACCCGAAAACCCCGCTGGCCCAGCAATTTATTCAATCCACGCTGCATCTGGATATTCCGGACGACTACCAGGCACGCCTGAAGCCGACCGCGCTGCCCGATAGCGTTCCTATGCTGCGCATGGAGTTCACCGGCCATTCTGTCGACGCTCCGCTGCTCTCTGAAACCGCCCGTCGCTTTAATGTAAATAACAACATTATTAGCGCGCAGATGGATTACGCCGGCGGCGTGAAGTTCGGCATCATGCTGACTGAGATGCACGGCACGCAGGAAGATACCCAGGCGGCTATCGCCTGGTTGCAGGAACACCATGTAAAAGTAGAGGTACTGGGATATGTCTGAGGCAATGATTTGGCTGCTGTTGCGCGGCGTGTGGGAAACGCTGGCCATGACGTTCGTCTCCGGCTTTTTCGGTTTCGTTATCGGCCTGCCGGTAGGTGTGCTGCTGTACGTCACCCGCCCAGGACAGATTGTCGCCAACGCAAAACTGTACCGGACGCTGTCCGCGCTGGTTAACATTTTCCGTTCCATTCCTTTCATTATCCTGCTGGTGTGGATGATTCCTTTCACCCGCGTGATTGTCGGTACGTCCATTGGGCTGCAGGCCGCCATTGTGCCGCTGACGGTTGGCGCGGCGCCGTTTATCGCCCGTATGGTGGAAAATGCGCTGCTGGAAATTCCAACCGGGCTTATCGAGGCATCCCGCGCGATGGGCGCCACGCCGATACAGATCGTGCGTAAAGTGCTGCTGCCTGAAGCGCTGCCGGGTCTGGTCAACGCCGCAACCATCACCCTCATCACGCTGGTCGGCTATTCCGCGATGGGCGGGGCGGTGGGCGCCGGCGGTCTGGGGCAGATTGGCTATCAGTACGGCTATATCGGCTACAATGCTACGGTAATGAATACCGTGCTGGTATTACTGGTTATTCTGGTTTATTTAATCCAATTCTCTGGCGATCGCATCGTCCGGGCTGTGACTCACAAATAACATTATCTACACCACCTCATTGGGCCGTCTTCGCACGGCCCAATGACTCGTGTATACACAGACTCTTACAGAAGGAAATAACATGGCCTTTAATTTCAAAACCTTTGCGGCAGTTGGCGCATTAATCGGTTCTCTGGCTCTGGTGGGTTGTGGTCAGGATGAAAAAGATCCGAACCACATTAAAGTCGGCGTCATCGTGGGTGCCGAGCAGCAGGTTGCTGAAGTGGCACAAAAAGTGGCGAAAGAGAAATACGGTCTCGATGTTGAGCTGGTGACCTTTAACGATTACGTTCTGCCGAACGAAGCATTGAGCAAAGGCGATATCGACGTGAACGCGTTCCAGCACAAACCGTACCTCGATCAGCAAATTAAAGACCGTGGCTACAAACTGGTTGCCGTGGGCAACTCTTTTGTCTATCCGATTGCCGGTTATTCCAAAAAAATCAAATCACTGGATGAGCTGCAGCCAGGCTCCCAGATTGCTATTCCTAACGATCCGACCAACCTCGGTCGTTCCCTGCTGCTGCTGCAACAGGTGGGCCTTATCAAACTGAAAGAAGGCGTAGGTCTGCTGCCGACCGCCCTGGATATCATTGAAAACCCGAAAAACCTGAAGATTGTTGAGCTGGAAGCACCGCAGCTGCCGCGTTCCCTCGACGATGCACAGATTGCGCTGGCAGTCATCAACACCACCTACGCCAGCCAGATCGGCCTGACCCCAGCCAAAGACGGTATTTTCGTAGAAAATAAAGACTCCCCGTACGTAAACCTGATTGTTGCTCGTGAAGACAACAAAGATGCGGAAAATGTTAAGAAATTTGTTCAGGCTTACCAGAGCGATGAAGTTTATGAAGCCGCTAACAAAATCTTTAACGGCGGTGCAGTGAAAGGCTGGTAATCTCTGTTCACCGTAATATCATTCAGGACGGGCTTTATGCCCGTCTTGTCATTTATGCAAGCGCCTGATTCAATAGCGCCCTGTTTGATCTTTTATTGAGGAAATACTATGCGTGCTTTACCGGTCTGTTTATTAGCACTCATGTTAAGCGGCTGTTCCATGCTAAGCAGATCTCCCGTCGAGCCTGTACAAAGTACCGCAACCGCACCGGCTAAAACGGAACCAGCCAAACCGAAAGCCGTACGCCCGGCGCCAGTAAGAATTTATACCGATGCCTCCGCACTGGTCGGGAAGCCATTTCGCGATCTCGGTGAGGTGACCGGCGAATCATGCCAGGCCAGCAATCAGGACTCGCCGCCCAATATCCCAACCGCACGCAAGCGTCTGCAAATCAACGCCGCGAGAATGAAAGCCAACGCGGTCCTTCTGCACCGCTGTGAAGTCACCAGCGGCACGCCAGGTTGCTATCGCCAGGCCGTTTGCCTGGGGTCAGCGCTTGATGTCTCGGCGCAATGAGTGCTTTTCAGTTTACGCAGATAGGCGTTATTCGCTCGCCATATAAAGAAAAATTTGCCGTCCCGCGCCAGCCAGGCCTGGTCAAACATGGCGGCGGCGAATTGCATCTGCTGCCCCCTTATAACCAGGCTGATGCCGTACGCGGCCTGGAAGCATTCAGTCATCTGTGGGTGCTGTTTGTTTTCCATCAGACGATGGAAGGCGGCTGGCGACCCACCGTGCGCCCGCCCCGCCTCGGCGGCAATGCGCGCATGGGCGTGTTCGCTACGCGTTCGACGTTTCGCCCGAATCCCATTGGGATGTCACTGGTTGAACTAAAAGGCATCCGCTGCCATAAAGATCGGGTCATCCTGGAGCTTGGCAGTCTGGATCTGGTTGACGGTACGCCGGTCGTCGATATCAAACCCTATCTGCCGTTTGCCGAAGCGCTGCCGGATGCCAGCGCCAGCTACGCCCAGCAGGCGCCGCAGGCGGAGATGGCGGTCAGCTTTACCCCTGAAACGCAGGCGCAGCTCTTCGCCCTGGAAAAGCGCTATCCGCGCCTTAAAGCGTTCATCTGCGAGGTGCTGGCCCAGGATCCGCGGCCGGCCTATCGTAAAGAGGAAGAAGCGGGAAAAACCTATGCCGTCTGGCTGCTCGATTTTAACGTCCGCTGGCGGGTGATTCCGTCCGGTTTTGAAGTCTTTTCTCTTGAAGCGCGCTAATTTTATTTTCCTCTCTTTTGGCATCTTTGCCACACTGGTAAACTAAACCACTTTTTTGTTTCAGGCTGGTCCCCCAGCCTGTTCCGATCGTCCAAATGGAACCGTAACAACATGCGTACTAGCCAATACCTGCTCTCCACTCAAAAGGAGACACCTGCCGACGCCGAAGTCATCAGCCATCAGTTGATGCTGCGCGCCGGGATGATCCGCAAGCTGGCCTCCGGGTTGTATACCTGGCTGCCGACCGGTCTGCGCGTCCTGAAAAAAGTCGAAAACATCGTGCGTGAAGAGATGAACAACGCTGGTGCCATCGAGGTGTCCATGCCGGTAGTTCAGCCAGCGGACCTGTGGCAGGAGAGCGGTCGCTGGGAACAGTATGGTCCGGAACTGCTGCGTTTCGTTGACCGTGGCGATCGTCCGTTTGTGCTCGGCCCGACGCATGAAGAGGTCATTACCGACCTGATCCGTAACGAACTGAACTCTTATAAGCAGCTGCCGCTGAACTTCTTCCAGATTCAGACCAAGTTCCGTGACGAAGTTCGCCCGCGCTTTGGCGTGATGCGCTCCCGTGAATTCCTGATGAAAGATGCCTACTCTTTCCATACCTCTCAGGAATCGCTGCAAGAGACCTACGATGCGATGTATGCCGCCTACAGCAAAATCTTCACCCGTATGGGTCTCGATTTCCGCGCGGTACAGGCTGATACCGGTTCAATCGGCGGTAGTGCTTCTCATGAGTTCCAGGTTCTGGCGCAGAGCGGCGAAGATGACGTGATCTTCTCTGACAGCTCCGACTTTGCGGCCAATATTGAGTTTGCGGAAGCGATCGCGCCGAAAGCGCCGCGCGCAGCGGCCACTCAGGAGATGACCCTGGTCGATACGCCGAATGCGAAAACCATCGCCGAGCTGGTTGAGCAGTTCAACCTGCCGGTTGAGAAAACCGTCAAAACGCTGCTGGTCAAAGCCGTTGAAGGCAGCAGCTATCCGCTGGTTGCCCTGCTGGTGCGCGGCGACCATGAGCTGAACGAAGTGAAGGCAGAAAAACTGGCGCAGGTTGCCAGCCCGCTGACTTTCGCCACCGAAGAAGAGATCCGCGCTATCGTCAAAGCGGGCCCTGGCTCTCTCGGTCCGGTCAACATGACGGTTCCGCTGGTTATCGACCGTACCGTGGCGGCCATGAGCGATTTCGCTGCCGGCGCCAATATCGATGGCAAACACTACTTCGGTATTAACTGGGATCGCGATGTGGCGACCCCGGAAGTCGCTGATATCCGTAATGTTGTCGCCGGCGATCCGAGCCCGGATGGTCAGGGCACGCTGCTGATTAAGCGTGGCATCGAAGTGGGTCACATCTTCCAGTTGGGGACCAAGTACTCCCAGGCGATGAACGCCTCGGTGCAGGGTGAAGACGGTCGTAACCAGGTGCTGACGATGGGCTGCTACGGTATCGGGGTAACCCGCGTGGTGGCTGCCGCCATTGAGCAGAATCATGACGATCGCGGTATTATCTGGCCAGACGCGATTGCGCCGTTCCAGGTCGCCATCCTGCCGATGAACATGCACAAATCCTACCGCGTGCAGGAACTGGCAGAGAAGCTGTATAGCGAACTGCGCGCACAGGGCATCGAAGTGCTGATGGACGATCGTAAAGAGCGTCCGGGCGTGATGTTTGCCGATATGGAGCTGATTGGTATTCCGCATACCATCGTGCTCGGCGATCGAAACCTCGACAATGACGATATTGAATACAAATATCGTCGCAACGGCGAGAAGCAGCTGATCAAAACCGGCGATATCGTGAATTACCTGGTTAACGCTATCAAAGGCTGACCCCACCGCTAAACGTAAAAGGCCCCGCTGAAGCGGGGCCTTTTTTTATTTCAACGCTGTTTGCCGCGTTCGCGAGAAAACGACTTACTGGTTACAGTCTTTGCCCGGCACGAATTTAATATCTTTATCCGCCATCAGCGTTTTCACCATCTCCCCGCTATCGGGATTGGCTTCCAGCGTAAAGTGCCCTTCCACCACCAGCAGTACCGGGCGCGTTTGCGTCCCGCGAGCGGCGGCATAATCGCGCTCAAGCTGGGCATTGTTAGCCACCGCGATCCGCTTACCGGTCGCGCAGTCGGTGAAGGTGGCCGCGTCCGCCATATAGAAATACATCCCGCGCATCGTCATCGGCGTGGTCGGCAGGCTGGCCTGGACCGATTTCAGGGTGTAGTTGAGCGTCGACTCAATGGGGTTGCCTTGCCGATCGAGCATCTCGAGGGTTTCCCCCTTCGCGCGATAGTAGGACTTATCACCTTTGCTGTCGGTCAGTACCAGCTTATCTGCGGTCCGCGCCCAGGTCCCGTAAGAGGCTAACGATGACGGCTCATGACTGACCCCCTGATAGCGTTCGTTCATTACCCAGCTGCCATCTTTTTCGAGGAACAACGAGGTTTCAATCCCTTCACAATCGGCGCAGGGCAAAATACCGCGCCAGCTTTGCTGCATCGGCTTCAGTTCGGCCATCGGCGCTGGCTGCAGCATCTCGACATCCGAACGATGATTGCAGCCAAATAGCGCAAAGAACGAACACGCTAGCGCAACGGAGAGTACGATTTTCTTCACTGTGAATTCCTTATAATCCATTCCACCCGTTCGCCATGCCGCTTACTGACGAACTTTCCCACGCAGTGCTTTGACTGAGGACTTTTGCGCCTTCGAGGCAAGACGACGCTCTTTTGACGCCCGGGTCGGCCGGGTCTCACGGCGACTTTTTTGCACTGCGGTTAATTCTTGTATTAACGCAACCAGACGAGAAATGGCCGCTTCACGATTCATTTCCTGGCTGCGATATTCCTGAGCCTTAATGATAACCACACCATCGGCAGAAATTAAGTGGTGACTGGCGGCCAGTAAGCGTTCTTTATAAGAGTCAGGCAGGCTGGATGCTTTTATGTCAAAGCGCAGATGGATGGCGGTAGACGCTTTATTCACGTGCTGACCGCCCGCACCCTGCGCGCGTATCCCGGACAGGGTTATCTCTTCATCCGCAATCACCACGCTGCGGCTAATCGTAATCATGCCGACGGCTGCCACGCCGCTAAATGAATTTCCAGATTATTCTTAGCGTCAGATAGCCAGATGCCGCCGTCCTGTAACGTCGCCTGCAGCACCATTGAACGATCGGCAAAAGCGCTGAGCCGGGCGAGCTGCTCATCATCCAGATACCACACCGTCAGCTTGCTAAACTGCGCCATTTTGCTCTTGTTCTGCTGCCACCAGATTTCCGCCGCCCGGCTGTTGTAGGCAAAAAGCGCCACCTCCTGAGCCCGCGAACACGCTTTTTTAATCCGCCGCTCATCCGGCAAACCAAGCTCGATCCACAGGTCAACGCCGAGATGATCGTTGAGCAGCCACAGCTCCGCCTCATCATCTGACGACAGACCGCGGGTAAACTGCAGACGATCGTCGGCGTATTTGATCCACGCCAGCAGGCGAAGCATCATACGCTCCTGGGTTTCCGACGGATGTTGAGCCAGCGTCAGGCTGGCATCCAGAAACTGGTTGCGATCGAGATCGGCGACGTTCACCGTAGCCTTATAAATTGTCGCTTTCAGCGCCATGAATACACTCCTGAAATAAATGGCGGACATTGTAACGAAACTCACGACAAAAGGCTGCCGACAATCGGCGGCTCTCTTTTCATCCTGCTGATATTGCTTAAATGACTATGGTATAGTCACCTTGCTAAACAGAGTGTATCTTCGTAGGCTTAAACTTACATCCCACGGTTGAGTCAGAATACTGACAGGAGGGCATGTGGACCAATATTGTGAGTTAATACGCAAACGGTATGCGGAAATAGCCAGCGGAGACCTAGGGTATATTTCAGACGCGCTGGGTTGCGTGTTGAAAGTATTGAATGAAATTGCGGCGGATGAGGCCCTTTCGGAGTCAGTCAGGGAAAAGGCCGCCTGTGCGGCAGCAAACTTACTGGTGAGCGATTATGTCAATGAATGATACTTATCAACCCATCAATTGTGATGATTATGACAACCTCGAACTTGCCTGCCAGCATCACCTGGTGCTTGTCCTGACGCTCAAAGATGGTGAGCAGCTGCAAGCGAAGGCAAACGATCTTATCTCGCGCAAAAATATCGAGTATCTGGTGGTGGACCTGAGCGGAAACATTCGCGAGCTACGCCTGGATAAAATCGCCAGCTTCAGCCACCCGGAAATCGGTACCGTGGTGGTCAGTGAGTCCTGAATAAAAACGGGTGGCTCAGCCGCCCGTTTTCCTCCATATCATCTCTGTCCCCTCGCCTTCCCGCGCGGCCCCTTCGCAGGTGACGAACAGCGAATCCGCCGCCGCAATCAGCGTCTCGCCGTAAAACAGCAGCGGAGTCGTATCGCGGCGCCAGGGGGCAACCCCCAGCTCCTGCCAGATTTTCTTCAGCTTGCGGCCGCCGTGACGGCCGACAATATGCAGATTTCCGCTGGCGCGAAAGCGCACCGTCACCGACTCTTCACCACGCGGGGCGCGTAACGGTCCGCCTGGCCGCAGCGTCAGCTCGCCAAGGCCTGCCGGCAACCGCAGCGGCTGGCGGTAATCCGGCCACGCTAGCACCGCGTCCGTCTGACCGGGTTGATATCTGACCCACCACAGCCGCTGCTGATAACGACGCACGGAAAAATCGCCAAGACGCAAGCAGGGAAAGGCATCCTCCCGCGCCAACGCGACTTCACGCCAGATTCGCTCCGGCACCTCGCGCGAGGGCATCGGCGCAGAGTGCCCGGCCAGCCAGCGCCGCAGCAGCGCGGCACGGCGCGGCGCGCTCATGGACGCCAGCGCGTCGATAGCTAACGAACCGTCATTCGCCACCAGTTTTGCCAAATCTTCCGCCAGCAGTTCATCCAGCAACTGCTCCTGCTCGCCGCACAGGCTGGCGCTACGGGCGACCGCCTCGGTAAAGTGGGGCCAGCGCGCGTTTAGCTGCGGAACGACGCGCAGACGGAGGAAGTTACGATCGTAGGTATCATCCTGATTGCTCTCGTCCTCAATCCAGCTGAGCTGATGGGCCAGCGCCCACTGGAGCAGCGTTTCACGGCGGGTATTCAGCAGAGGACGCAGCAGCCGCGTAGCGGCAAATTCGGAGGATGTCGCCATCGCCGCCAGCCCGGTTGGGCCGCTGCCGCGTTTGAGCGCCAGCAGGAAGGTTTCACACTGATCGTCGAGATGCTGAGCCGTCACCAGGGCTTCTCCCGGTTGCAGCGCCATCCGGAAAGCCTGATAACGCGCCTGACGCGCATGCGCCTCCACGCCCAGTCCGTCATCCGCCAGGGTAACGCGCTCGACCACCAGCGGCACCTGCCAGTGCTGACAAACCTGCTGGCAGTGCGCAACCCAGCTATCGGCATTCGCGCTCAGGCCATGGTGGATATGGATGGCCCGCAGCTGTAGCGTCGGGTCTCGTTCACGCCAGCAGACCAGCTGATGTAAAAGCACCGTCGAATCCAGACCGCCGCTGAAGGCGATCAAAAACTGACGACAGGGGTGTAGGGTTTGCGCAATATCGGGCGTCATCATCTTGATAGTGTCGCTAAGGAGATAGCCCGGCACGTTACCGGGCCGGGCGCGCTCTGGCAAGGGTTACTGCTGATAAATCTCCAGCGGCAGGCCGTCGGGATCGTTAAAAAAGGTGAAGCGTTTGCCGGTAAAAGGATCGATACGAATCCCCTCACAGGCCACCCCATGCGCTTGCAGATGGGCCACCGCCGCGTCAATATCATCCACGCTAAAGGCCAGGTGACGCAGCCCACAGGCTTCCGGGCGGCTCGGACGAGCAGGCGGAAACGGGAAAGAGAACAGTTCAATGACATACTCGCCGTTCAACGCCAGATCGCCCTTCCACGAGTCGCGCTCTTCACGATAGAACTCGCTCTGCAACGTAAAGCCCAGGATATCGCAGTAAAAGGCTTTGCTCTGCGCATAGTTGGTCGCGATGATAGCAATATGGTGAACCCGTTTTAAACCCAGCATATCTACTCCTCCAGTTAATACCATCCAGGTTACTCGCGCCGCTTAACGCGGCGCAAGCAGTGGGTCATTTTTTAAGACTCGTACCCGGTAGACGCCGTCGTCATCGCGCTTCGCCCCGTGGATATCCGTTTCGAAGCCCGGATAATGGCGGCCAATCGAGCAAAGCATCAGCAGGAAATCGAGCACCGCCCGGCTCTCTTCGGTAATCATCTCACCGGGCATCAGCAGCGGCACGCCCGGCGGGTACGGCAGAATCATGTTAGCCGAAATGCGCCCGACCAGATTTTCCAGCTCAATGGTTTCGACTTCACCTTTGATTTGCCGCTGCCAGGCCTGATGTGGCGTCATTTTCATTTCCGGCAGCACATCAAACGCACTCAGCATCAGCTGTGACAGCTGGTGCTGGCGGATCAGGCGATGGATCCCCTGCGCCAGATCCTGAATACGCATATTGCGATAAAAATCGGGATCTTCCGCGTAGAGATCCGGCAGCATGTTCTTCACCCGCAGGTTGAGATCGTAGGCGCGCTTAAACTCGGTTAAGCCACGCAACAACCCCATCGCCCGGGTTTTATCGATACCGATACTGAACAGAAACAGCAGGTTGTAGGGCCCCGTTTTCTCCACCACCACGCCGCGCTCATCAAGGAATTTCGCCACCAGCGCCGCCGGGATCCCCTCGTCATCCATATTGCCCTGTTCATCCATTCCCGGCGTCAGGATAGTCACCTTCACCGGATCGAGGAACATATGGTTATCGTCAGCGTCTTTAAAACCGTGCCAGTTCTCACCGCTTGCCACCGGCCAGCACTGCACCTGCTCAATATCCTCCGGCTGCCAGATATCAAAGAACCAGCCATCAGACTCTTCGCGCAGACGCTGGACCTCTTTGCGGAAATCCAGCGCTCGTTCAATGGAGCGCTGGATCAACCGCTTGCCCGAATTGCCGCGCAGCATCGCCGCCGCGGTTTCTATCGAAGCAACGATCGGATAGCTTGGCGACGTCGAGGTGTGCATCATAAAAGCTTCATTAAAGGTCTCTTCGTCGTAGCTACCTTTAATATGGATAAGCGAGGCCTGCGACAGCGCCGCCAGCATTTTGTGCGTTGATTGCGTTTCGAAGACCACCTTTCCCGGAATGCGATCGCCGCTCATCCCGCTTTTCCCCTGATAGATCGGATGGAAATGGGTGTAAGGCACCCAGGCGGAATCAAAATGGATCGAGGGCACATCGAGCGTCTCTTTGATCCAGGTGGTGTTATACAACAGTCCGTCATAGGTGGAGTTGGTGATCACCGCATGTACCGGCCACCCGGCGCCGCTCGCGGTATTGACCTTCTGCTGAATGCTGTCGCGAGTGAATTCCCGTTTCGGTATGCCGCCCAGAATGCCCAGCGCGTTACGCGTCGGTTTCAGCCACAGCGGAACAACATCGCTCATCATCAGCAGGTGCGCCAGTGACTTATGGCAGTTACGGTCAATCAGCAGCGTGCTGCCCGCCGGCGCCGAATACATGCCGACAATTTTGTTCGACGTCGAGGTCCCGTTGGTCACCATATAGCTCTGCTCGGCGCCAAAAGCGCGGGCGATATACTCTTCAGCCTCCAGGTGCGGCCCGCTGTGGTCGAGGAGCGACCCCAGCTCGGTGACCGAAATCGACACGTCGGCTTTCAGCGTATTACCGCCGAAGAAATCATAAAACAGGCAGCCAACCGGGCTTTTCTGGTACGCGCTTCCCCCCATATGTCCAGGCGTACAGAAGGTATATTTTCCCTCCTGCACATAGTTGAACAGGGCTTTGGTAAACGGCGGCGTGATGTTATCCAGGTATTCGCGCGTGTACTGGGCGATTCGGGTAGCTATCTCTTCTGCCAGACCAAGCGCGTATTCAAAGAACCACAGCGTCATACGCAGATCCTGGCTGCTGACATCCATCGTCGAATGCGCGTTGATAAAGGCGTATAGCGGGAGATACTCATTCAGCTGATTGATATCGCTGCACAGATCGGCGTTGTACTCATCCCAGTCAAAGATGACCCCGCAGATCCGCGGATTATGTTCGATAAACTGCAGCAGGTCGGCGCTGTTTTGCGGCCAGATAGTCTGAAAGCCTTGCCGTTGCAGGGCCGCCTCCAGCTCTTTGATCGGTTCGTCTTTGTGGTAGACGCCGTGGGGCCCCATAATGGCGATGATATTCACGCTTTCCTCCTGGAATTGACCTGAGTCAGGCATCATAGCAATCGCGCTGACGTATCGCACATAAAAAAGGGGCCGGAAAATCCGGCCCCTGGCAATATTGACGCGAGAAATAATCAGGCGTAGCCGTAACTCATCAGACGCTGGTAGCGACGATTTAACAGCTCTTCTTTACTCAGCGTGTCGAGATCGGCCAGATCCGCCAGCAGCTGCGCCTTCAGGCTTGCCGCAATGGCTTCCGGATTACGGTGGGCGCCGCCCAGCGGTTCCGCAATAATCGAGTCGATAAGCTTCAGCTCTTTCAGACGCGGGGCAACGATCCCCATCGCTTCGGCCGCCAGCGGAGCTTTATCTGCGCTTTTCCACAGAATGGAGGCGCAGCCTTCCGGCGAAATAACCGAGTAGGTGCTGTACTGCAGCATGTTGACCTTATCGCCAACGCCGATTGCCAGCGCGCCGCCGGACCCGCCTTCCCCGATAACGGTACAGATGACCGGAACGCTCAGACGCGACATTTCACGCAGGTTACGGGCAATCGCCTCGGACTGGCCGCGCTCTTCCGCGCCCACGCCCGGGTAGGCACCTGGGGTGTCGATAAAGGTGATGATCGGCATTTTGAAACGCTCGGCCATCTCCATCAGGCGCAGCGCCTTACGGTAGCCTTCTGGCGCCGGCATACCGAAGTTGCGACGAATCTTCTCTTTCGTTTCGCGTCCTTTCTGGTGGCCGATAATCATCACCGGACGCCCGTCCAGACGCGCAATACCGCCAACAATGGCTTTATCGTCAGCGTAAGCGCGGTCGCCGGCCAGTTCGTCAAATTCGTCGAATGCCAGGCGAACATAATCCAGGGTGTACGGGCGACGTGGATGGCGTGCCAGTTGAGCAACCTGCCATGCCCCCAGATCGGCGAAGATTTTACGCGTCAGTTCAACGCTTTTCTCGCGCAGACGATGCACTTCTTCGTCGATGTTAATATCGAGTTTCTCATCCTGACGGCTTACCGCAGTCAGGGAATCGATTTTCGCTTCCAGCTCTGCAATCGGCTGTTCAAAATCAAGGAAATTCAGACTCATAGTATTCCTGTATTAGTCAAACTCCAGTTCCACCTGCTCCGGGCCGATAAGGCCACGCAGATCGTTGAGTAAACGATCGCTCGGAGAGACGCGCCATGTTGCGCCAAAACGCAACCGCGCGCGCGCATCCGCCCTCTGATAATAGAGGTGTACTGGAATGGTTCCCGAACGGTGGGGTTCCAGAGACTGACGGAGTCGGTTTAAAAGCTGGTCATCAATTTGCCTGTCCGTCAGCGAGATAGCAAGCCCGCGAGCATATTTTTCCCGGGCTTCGTCAATGTCCATGACTTCGCGGGCGGTCATTTTAAGCCCCCCGCTGAAGTCATCAAAGCTGACCTGTCCGCTGACGATAAGTATGCGGTCTTTTTCCAGCAATTGCTGATATTTATCCAGCGCGTCGGTAAATAACATTACCTCCAGACGCCCGGAACGGTCATCCAACGTACAGATACCGATACGATTGCCGCGCTTGGTGACCATTACCCGCGCAGCAATAACGAGCCCCGCCGCCGTAGTGACTTTACCACGATCGGTCGGATGCATGTCTTTGAGTCTCACGCCGCCAACATAGCGCTCAATCTCTTTCAAATACTGGTTGATAGGATGACCCGTCAGGTACAGCCCCAGGGTCTCCCGTTCACCATCCAGCACCACCTGCTCCGGCCACGGCTGGCAGTTGGCATAGGATTGTTCGATTTGTTCCGGCTCTTCCGCCAGCACCCCGAACATATCCGCCTGGCCAATCGCCTCGGCTTTCGCATGCTGATCGGCGGCCTTCAGCGCATCGCCCAGCGAATTCATTAATGCCGCGCGATGCGGCCCGAGGCGGTCAAATGCCCCGGACATAATCAGTTTTTCCAGCACCCGACGGTTCAGTTTTTTGGTATCGGTGCGGGCGCAAAGATCGAACAACTCGCGGAAATAACCGCCGTTGTTACGTGCTTCAATAATAGCTTCAATTGGGCCTTCGCCGACCCCTTTAATCGCGCCGATACCGTAGACGATTTCACCGTCGTCGTTGACGTGGAAATGGTACAGACCGGAGTTAATATCCGGCGGCAGGATTTTCAGCCCCATTCGCCAGCACTCATCGACCAGCCCGACCACTTTCTCGGTGTTATCCATATCCGCGGTCATTACCGCCGCCATAAATTCGGCCGGATAGTGCGCTTTCAGCCACAGCGTCTGGTAGGAGACCAGCGCATAGGCCGCCGAGTGCGATTTGTTAAATCCATAACCGGCAAACTTCTCCACCAGGTCGAAGATTTTCATCGCCAGTTCGCCGTCCACGCCGCGCTTTTTCGCCCCTTCTTCGAAGGTACCGCGCTGCTTGGCCATCTCTTCCGGCTTCTTCTTACCCATCGCGCGACGCAGCATATCCGCGCCGCCGAGGGTATAGCCGGAAAGCTCCTGGGCAATCTGCATGACCTGTTCCTGATACAGGATAATGCCATACGTCGGCTCAAGCACCGGTTTCAGACACTCATGCTGCCACTGCACGTCCGGGTAAGAGATCTCTTCGCGGCCGTGTTTACGGTCGATAAAGTTATCAACCATCCCCGACTGTAGCGGCCCCGGGCGGAACAGGGCCACCAGGGCTATCATATCTTCGAAGCAGTCGGGCTGAAGACGTTTAATCAGGTCTTTCATGCCGCGCGATTCAAGCTGGAACACCGCCGTGGTTTCCGAGCGTTGCAGCATATCGAAACTTTTCTTATCGTCCAGCGGAATCGCCGCGATATCCAGCGGCGGCTCGCCGTGCTTCGCCCGCCGCTTGTTGATCATCTCCAGCGCCCAGTTGATGATGGTCAGCGTACGCAGGCCAAGGAAGTCAAACTTCACCAGCCCGGCGTATTCGACGTCGTTCTTGTCAAACTGGGTGACCGGATGCAAACCGGCTTCATCGCAATATAGCGGGGCGAAATCGGTAATTTTGGTCGGAGCGATAACCACTCCCCCCGCATGTTTACCGGCGTTACGCGTGACGCCTTCCAGTTTCCGCGCCATATCAATTAGCGCTTTAACCTCTTCGTCAGCTTCGTAGATCTCCGGCAGCTGCGGCTCGGCCTCAAACGCTTTCGCCAGCGTCATCCCCGGGTCGGGCGGCACCAGTTTTGAGATCCGGTCAACGAACCCGTACGGATGACCAAGCACGCGACCCACGTCGCGAATAACCGCTTTCGCCGCCATCGTACCGAAGGTGATGATCTGCGATACCGCATCGCGACCGTACATATCCGCGACGTGCTCGATAACCTGATCGCGCTTCTCCATGCAGAAGTCGACGTCAAAGTCGGGCATCGATACACGTTCAGGGTTCAGGAAACGTTCGAACAGCAGATCGAATTCCAGCGGATCGAGGTCGGTAATTTTCAGCGCATACGCAACCAGCGATCCGGCGCCGGAGCCGCGGCCTGGGCCGACCGGTACGCCGTTATCCTTGGACCACTGGATAAACTCCATAACGATCAGGAAGTAGCCGGGGAAGCCCATCTGGTTAATCACCTGCAGCTCGATATCCAGACGTTCATCGTACTCAGGACGGCGTTTAGCGCGCTCTTGCGGATCAGGGAACAGGAAAGCCAGACGCTCTTCCAGCCCTTCTTTCGATTTAACCACCAGGAAATCTTCCGTCGTCATATCCCCGGTCGGGAACTGCGGCAGGAAGTATTCGCCAAGGCGCACGGTGACGTTGCAGCGTTTGGCGATTTCGACGCTATTTTCCAGCGCCTCAGGAATATCAGAGAACAGCTCGCACATTTCTTCTTCGCTGCGCATATACTGCTGCGGCGAATAGTTACGCGGGCGCTTCGGATCGTCGAGGGTAAAACCGTCATGGATCGCCACGCGGATTTCATGCGCGTCAAAGTCGCCGGTCTCAAGGAAGCGCACGTCGTTGGTCGCCACTACCGGCAGCCCGCGCTCCTCCGCCAACTGCACGGCGGCATGTAAATAGGTCTCTTCATCGGCACGGCCGGTGCGGATCAGCTCCAGATAGTAGCAATCCGGGAAATGTTGCTGGTAGAACGCGAGGCATTGATCGACCAGTGCCATATTGCCGCGCGTCAGACTGACGCCAACATCGCCCTTACGTGCGCCGGAAAGCAGGATCAGCCCTTCATGGTGTTCGGCCAGCCAGTCCCGGTCAATCCACGGACCCAGCGCACCGTAGCCGCGTTGATAGGCGCGCGAAATCAGCAGCGTCAGGTTTTGATAACCCACATTGTTGGCCGCCAGCACCGTGAGTTCAGTGAACTCATCGCCCATCAGTTCGCTCTGGACGTGAAAATCCGCGCCGACAATAGGTTTCAGCCCGGCGCCATGTCCCGTTCCGTAGAACTTCACCAGCCCGCACAGGTTAGTAAAATCGGTGATCGCCAGCGCAGGCATGCCAAGCGAGGCCGCCTTTTTCACCAGCGGCCCGGTTTTTGCCAGCCCATCGATCATGGAATAGTCGCTATGCACCCGCAGGTGGACGAAACGTGGTTCAGACATCTTCAGATTCCGGTTTACTTATTTCTCGACACAAGAATCAGGACGCAAGGCCCAGCGCGCGTTTTACCGGGCCAAAACTACGCCGATGATGCTCGGTTGCGCCATGTTCGATCAGTTTTTCCAGATGGAAAGCGGTAGGATAGCCTTTATGCTGCGCAAAGCCGTATTGAGGAAATTCAAGATCCAGCTCAGCCATTTCCGCATCGCGCGCGACTTTAGCCAGAATAGACGCTGCGCTGATTTCTGCCACCCGGCTATCGCCTTTGACCACCGCCAGTGAAGGCACGGGCAGCGGCGGGCAGCGGTTGCCATCAATCAGCACAAACTCCGGCACAACCGGCAGGGCGGCAACGGCGCGCTGCATCGCCAGCATGGTCGCATGCAGAATATTCAGCTCGTCTATTTCATGCGCTTCCGCGCGGCCGAAACTCCAGGCTAACGCCTTCTCTTTGATTTCATCGAACAGCGCCAGACGACGCTTTTCGCTTAATTTTTTGGAGTCATTCAGACCCACAATTGGCCGTGCCGGGTCAAGGATCACCGCGGCGGTCACGACCGCGCCGACCAGCGGACCCCGACCGACTTCATCGACGCCGGCGACCAGGTGAGTATGCGGATACACAAACTCCATCATTTTGCTAACTCCAGTACTGCGTCCGCCGCCTGCTCATCCGCATTGCAGCGAATTTGTTGATGCAGAGCGCGGAAAGTGTCATGCATTTCATGGCTGGTTTTACCATCGGCCAGCAGCGGCCGCAGCGCATCCGCAAGCAACCCGGGCTGGCATTCTTCCTGCAACAGCTCTTTGACCAGTTCGCGGCCGGCCAGCAGGTTCGGTAACGACACGTAGTCGGTTTTCACCAGTCGTTTCGCCAGCCAGAAAGTAAACGGCTTCATACGATAGCCAACCACCATCGAACACTTGGCCAGCATGCACTCCAGCGCCGCGGTTCCGGAAGCCAGCAGGGCCGCATCGCTGGCGATCATGGCATCGCGCGCCTGGCCATCAAGCAGATGTACCGTCAGCTCTGGCGCCGTTTCCGCTTTAATACGTTCGAACTGCTCCCGCCTTCTGGCATTCACCAGCGGTACCAGGACCTGCAGGTCAGGGTAATCCTGGCGCAGAATTTGCGCGGTTTTCAGAAAATCTGCGCTGAGCATTTCGACTTCAGCGCCGCGGCTGCCCGGCAGCAGCGCCAGACAGTGCGCATCCCGGGCAATGCCCAGGCGATCCCGCGCGGCGCCTTTATCCGGATCCAACGGCATGGCATCCGCCATGGTATGGCCGATAAAGCGGCAGGGAACGTTAAATTTGTCGTAAAACGCTTTTTCGAAAGGCAGAAATGCCAGTACCAGATTCGTCGATCTGCCGATTTTGAAAACGCGTTTTTGCCGCCAGGCCCATACGGAGGGGCTGACGTAATGAATGGTTTTAATACCCTGCTTTTTCAGGTTGCCTTCAAGCGTAATGTTAAAGTCCGGAGCGTCAATACCGACGAAAACATCAGGACGTAATTCGCTGAAGCGGCGGGTAAGATCGGCCCGGATATGCAGCAGGCGACGCAGGCGACCGAGCACTTCGACAATGCCCATCACCGCCAGCTCTTCCATCTCATACCAGGCCTCACAGCCTTCAGCCTGCATCAATGGGCCCGCCACGCCGACAAAGCGAGCATCGGGAATACGTGCTTTAAGGGCGCGGATCAGACCTGCACCAAGAATATCGCCGGAGGTTTCTCCGGCGACCAGGGCAATTGTCAGGGGACGCTGTGCGGACATTAACGAATCAGACCGCGTGTGGAGCGGGCGAAGAAATCGACAAATGGCTGAACTTCAGGATACTGAGCCGCCAGCTCGGCGATTTCCGGTTTCGCTTCATCCAGCGTTTTCCCGCTGCGGTACAGCAGTTTGTACGCATTGCGAATCGCAGTGATAGCTTCGCGGCTAAAGCCACGACGCTTCAGCCCTTCAATATTGACGCCATACGGCGTCGCGTGGTTGCCCTGAGCAATCACGAACGGCGGGACATCCTGCGCGACGCCTGAGCAACCGCCGACCATGACGTGCGCGCCGATGATGCAGAACTGATGGACTGCCGTCATGCCGCCGATGATGACGAAATCATCCAGCGAGACATGTCCGGCGAGCGTGGCATTGTTGGCCAGAATACAGCGATCTCCGACCGTACAATCGTGTGCAACGTGCGCGTTGATCATCAGCAGGTTATCGCTGCCCACCTTCGTCAATCCACCGCCCTGTACTGTGCCACGATGAATGGTGACGCTCTCGCGGATGCGGTTGCGATCGCCAATTTCCACACGTGTCGGTTCACCAGCGTATTTCAGGTCCTGGTTAACTTCACCGATGGAAGCGAACTGATAGATCTCATTATCACGACCAATTTTGGTATGGCCGTTAACAACAACATGAGACTTCAGTACGGTACCTTCGCCAATTTCGACGTTAGCACCAACAATACAAAACGGGCCAATGTGGGCGTTTGCACCGATAACGGCACCGTCTTCCACGATGGCAGTCGGATGAATAAAGGCGGTTTTATCAATCACGTATCAGGCCTCCCGGCTACGCGCACACATCATCGTTGCTTCGCAAACCACTTTACCATCGACCAGCGCGACGCCTTTAAAACGAGTCAGGCCGCGACGGGTTTTCTCGAAAGTGACTTCCATAATCATCTGATCGCCTGGTACTACCGGACGTTTGAAACGCGCTTCATCAATCCCGGCGAAGTAATAAAGTTCACCCGGCTCGAGCTTACCTACGCTTTTGAATGCCAGAATACCGGTGGCTTGCGCCATCGCTTCCAGAATCAGCACGCCCGGTAAAATCGGTTTACCAGGGAAGTGCCCCTGGAAAAACGGCTCGTTAACAGAAACATTTTTTACTGCGCGCAGAAAACGACCTTCTTCAAAATCCAGCACGCGATCTACCAGCAGGAACGGGTAGCGGTGAGGGAGAAGTTCCAGAATCTCTTCAATGTGCAGAGTATGAGTTTCAGTAGTCAAAATACTCTTCCTGTCTAAATATACTAAAAGGCAATAATAACACGGCCTGCGGCAATCTTATGAATGCAACAGGCCGAAAATTTTTACACTTCATCTTTCAGGCAGCGTCTTTGTCAGCGGCAGTTACCCGCGCAGATGCTGCTTTGCATGATTTTGTGTGTCAACGAATGCGCTAATCTTGCTGATTAACCTTACGCTCAATCGATTTGAGGCGTTTGTTGATCTCATCAATATTCATCACCAGCGCCGCGGTTTTACGCCACACCTTATTCGGTTGCAGCGGAATACCTGAAGAATAGACGCCAGGCTCGGTGATAGGACGCATGACCATCCCCATCCCGGTGACGGTGACTTTGTCGCAAATTTCCATATGTCCGTTAATCACGCTGGCTCCGCCAATCATGCAGTAACGGCCAATTTTCAGGCTGCCTGCCATGATAACGCCACCCGCAACGGCAGTATTGTCACCAATCACCACGTTATGCGCAATCTGACACTGGTTATCAATGATAACGCCATTGCCGATCACGGTATCATCCAGCGCACCACGGTCAATGGTGGTACAGGCGCCGATCTCCACGCGATCGCCAATAATAACGCGACCCAGCTGCGGGATCTTCACCCAGTTACCGCGATCGTTGGCATAACCGAAACCATCGGCACCGATCACGGTGCTGGACTGAATCAGGCAATTCTCACCGATCTCAATTTCGTGGTAAACGGTCACGTTGGCCCACAAACGGGAGCCAGCGCCAATTTTCGTCTTTTTCCCAACGAAGCACCCGGCGCCAATCACCACATTGTCAGCAAGCACAACATCAGATTCGATCACCGCGTTAGGGCCAATCGAGACATTTTTACCCAGCTTCGCCGTGGCATCAATCACCGCGCTCGGGGCGATATTCTGCGCTGGCTGCGGCGTGGTATCCAGAATTTGAGCCATACGCGCATAGGTCAGGTAGGGATTACGCACGACCAGTGCGGCGCTGTGGGCAAAAGGTAAATCATCCTGCGTCATGACAACGGCAGAAGCCTGGCAGGCGGCCAGGTGTTCACGGTACTTAGGATTGACCATGAACGTAATATGACCTGCTCTTGCAGTCTGCATGGACGCAACGCCGGTGATGACGATATCGCCATCACCGTGTAATTCTGCATCCAACTGCTGTGCCAGATCAGCCAGTCGAATAGAAGGCATTACTTAGTTAACCTGTTTCAGCACATCAGCGGTGATGTCTTTTACATCGCTGCTGTTGTATGCAACGGCATTAGAATCAACAACCAGGTCGATGCTCTGGCTGCTCGCTACGCTTTTCACAGCAGTCTGGATACGGGTAACCAGTTTGCCGCGCTCTTCGTTGGAGCGACGTGCGCGATCCTGCTCAAAAGACTGTGCTTTCTGAGAGAAGGTCTGGCGCTGAGCCATAACGTCTTTTTCCAGCTTGGTACGGTCAGCACCCGGTTTCATGGACTGCAGACGCTGCATCTTGGACTGCAGATCGCCTTCCATACGCTGCAGCTCGCTCGCGCGGCCTTTGAACTCGTTCTCCAGCGTGTTAGAAACGCCTGTTTTCTGGGCAACCTGCTGGAACAGGCTGTTCATGTTAACCATTGCAATTTTATCTGCCGCCTGAGCGGAAGTTACCATTGCTAAACCCAGACCTGCAGCTAATAACCACTTTTTCACAATTAACTCCTTACCATCCCATGAGTACCCAGGGGTACCGTTATTTGCGTGGCCAGGCGATAACCGTAATTATCGCCTAAAGTCAGCGCTATACTGCACTTACATTCCATTGCCGCCCGCAATTACCAGGTTTTACCAATGTTAAACTGGAACTGCTCGGCCTTGTCTCCTTCGTACTTTTTAAACGGTTGGGCGTAGGAGAATACCAACGGCCCCAACGGAGACATCCACTGTACCGCAATACCGGCGGACATACGGATGTTGCTCGGATCACCGTAATCCGGATAACCCGCGTAAGCGCTCGAATCCCAGTGCGTATCCCACGCGGTACCCACATCCCAGAAGAAGGAGGTACGGACCGAGTTAGCATATTTATCGCTGATAAACGGCGTCGGCGTAATCAGCTCCAGGCTGGCAACGGCCATGGCGTTACCGCCCACCGCATCATTCGATTTACACGGCGCGGATTCAGTGCTCTTACAGTTATTGTCATAGCTATTATCGCCATCGTGGCGGTTGCTGGCCGGGAAATAAACCGCTTTCGGACCAATGGTGTTCGACTGGAACCCGCGCACGGTGCTTGAGCCACCGGCGTAGAAGTTCTCGTAGAACGGCATCTCTTTGCCACCAATGCCATCACCATAGCCAAAGCGGGTACGTCCCAGAACCACCCACTGATGATCGTTATCGATCGGTACATAGGTCGCCGTATCCAGCGTCGCTTTGTAATATTCGTTATCAGAACCTGGAATGGTCACTTTACCATTCAGGTTGACACGCGAACCTTCCGTCGGGAAGAAGCCACGGTCGAGCTTGTTATAGGTCCAACCGTAGTTGAAGGTGAAGTCGTTGGCGCTAAACGAGTTTCTGTCATTCGTGTCGCTCGGATATTGCCCCATCGAGTTCAGATAACGCCACATCGCCACCTGCGGCTGCATATTGGACAGGGCGTTATGGACATAACCTAAGCCCGCGCGCAGCGTATTGTATTCGTTGATCGGGAAGCCCAGCGTAACGTCCGTACCATAGCTTTTATTGGTATAGTCAGACAGATCCGCGTTGTTCGCGTCGAAGTCGTTATAGAAAATACGACCACCGAGGCTCACGCCGTCAACGGTGAAATACGGGTTAGTGACCGACAGTTCAGTATAGGTCTGGTAATCGTTTTTGGTGCCGTTAATTCCGACGGAATAGCCGGTACCCAACCAGTTGTCCTGCTGAACGCCGGCCTGGAAGCTGACGCCGCTTTCCGTACCGTAGCCGACACCAAAGTTGAAGCTACCGGTGTTACGTTCTTTGACTTTATAGACCACGTCGACCTGATCCGGGCTGCCCGGTACGCGCTGCGTATCGGTATCTACCGTTTCAAAATAGCCTAAGCGGTTGAGACGATCTTTACCCTGGTCGACCAGGTCGCTGCCCAGCCATGCCCCTTCCATCTGACGCATTTCGCGACGCAGGACGGAGTCTTTGGAGGTGTCGTTGCCCTCGAAGCGAATTTTACGCACGTAGTAGCGGTTGCCGGCATCGACGTTAACGTGCAGCTTCACAGTCTTATCGCTATCGTTAATTTCCGGCTGAGACTGGACGCGCGGATAGGCGTAGCCATAGCGACCGAGGAGTTTCTTAATATCATTCTCCATTTTGGTCACTTTGGCGCCGTTATACAGCTCGCCCGGCTCGACTTTGGTCAACGCTTCGATTTCTGCCGAATGCCCCGCCAGATCGCCCGTCACCTGAACACCGGAAAGCTTGTACTGCTCGCCTTCAGTGATATTCACGGTGATGTAGATGCCTTTTTTATCCGGCGTCAGGCTCACCTGCGTGGAGTCGATGTTGAAACGCGCGTAGCCGCGATCCAGATAGTAGCTGCGCAGGGTTTCGAGATCCCCGGCCAGCTTCTGCTTCTGGTATTTGCGATCGCCGACAACGTTCCACCACGGCACTTCATCGCGCAGCTGGAATGTTGAGATCAGTTCATCGGTGCTGAACGCATGGTTACCGACAATGTTAATCTGCTGGATTTTCGCCGAGACGCCTTCCTGGAATACCAGTTTCAGGTCGACGCGGTTACGCGGCAGCGGCGTGACGACAGCTTTTACACTGGCGCTGTACTTACCGACGCTGTAGTAGAAATCTTCCAGCCCTTTCTCGATATCAGCGAGGGTCGTGCGGTCAAGGGACTCCCCAACGCGAACGCCGGATGCCTCAAGGTTTTGCTTGAGCATGTCATCCTTCACCGACTTATTACCGGAGAAAGTGATGCTGGCAATCGTTGGGCGCTCTTTCACCTGCACCAACAGGGTATCACCATCGCGCAGGACGCGGACGTCCTCAAAGTTGCCAGTGGCAAACAAAGCACGAATGGTGTTACTGATATCATCATCGGTCACCGTATCGCCAGGACGCACTGGCATACTGAGGAGGGCCGCACCAACAGCGACACGCTGCAAGCCTTCGAAATGAATGTCCTTCACCACGAACCCTTCAGCACCGTATACGGTTGCGCTGCTAAACAGCAGCGACGCTATGAGCAACTTTTTCATCGCCATCGTTATTATGCGTTCTTCCTAACAAACTCTCTTACAACCGAGAGAAATCATTGAAAAGTGCAAGCCCCATTAACAACACCAGCAGTATTGAGCCAATGCGATAACTAAAGTCTTGAACTCGCTCGGATACCGGCCCGCCCTTCAGCTTTTCAATCGCCAAAAATAGCAGGTGCCCCCCGTCCAGGACGGGAAGCGGGAACAGATTGATTATCCCGAGGTTCACGCTAATCAGCGCAAGGAACATCAGATAGTAAATCAACCCAAACTCCGCTGACATTCCAGCCCCCTGGGCGATAGAAATCGGCCCGCTGAGGTTGTTCAGTTTGACATCACCGGTTATCAATTTACCCAGCATCCTGACGGTTAATGACATCAGTTGCCAGGTTTTATCCGTGGCTTCAGCAATGGCGGCAAACGGCCCGTACTGACGCACTGTCTTATATTCATCAGGCAGCGGGATGACCTTAGGTACAACCCCTGCAAACCCTTCGGCTTGACCTTTTGCGGATCGGCTATCTGGCGTCAGCGTAACAGACGAGGGACTCCCCTGTCGCTCGATCTCCAGAACCAGCGCCTTACCCGGATTATCACGCACCAGATTGACAAACGTCATCCACTGCGTTAACGGTTGACCATCGACTTTAACGATCCTGTCGCCCGCTTGCAAACCGGCCTTCTGCGCCGCCGAACCAGATTGTACTTCAGCCAGCACCGTATCAATCTGCGCGCTGCGAGGCTGAATGCCCAGCGATGTCACCGGATCTTGTTTATCCGGCTCAAACGCCCAGTGCCGCAGATCGAGGATTTTATCCTGGCGCTGACTGCTCCCGAAAGGGGCGAGCGTAACTATTGTTTGCTCGTCGCCTATCTTCGAGACCAGCGCCATACGCACTGCATCCCAATCAGGCGTTTCGATGCCATCTATCGCTTTAAGTTCCGTACCTTTTGCAATTTGTGCATGCGCGGCAATCGAGTCGGGTACTATTTCACCAACAACCGGACGTACGCCAGGGACGCCGATAATAAAGACCAGCCAGTAGGCAAAGATGGCAAAAATGAAGTTCGCGACAGGACCAGCGGCAATGATGGCCGCACGCTGGCCAACGGTTTTGTTATTGAAAGCGTAGTGGCGCATCTCAGGCACCACCGGCTCGACGCGTTCGTCGAGCATTTTGACATAGCCGCCGAGTGGAATAAGAGCGATGACGAATTCCGTTCCCTGCTTGTCAAAACGTCGCCATAACGCTTTACCAAAGCCGATGGAAAAGCGTTCAACGCGAACGCCGCAGCGACGAGCCACCCAGAAATGGCCAAACTCATGCACGGTGATCAATACGCCCAGCGCAATGATAAAGGCAGCCAAATTCCAGAGAACGCTTAGCATAAAACCTTCCGTCAAATCGTCCTGAAGACCAACAATAGCAGACAAGCAAACACCGGTACCGCCGCCGTCAGGCTGTCGATACGATCGAGTATTCCACCGTGTCCGGGAATCAGATGACCGCTATCCTTAATGCCGGCCTCTCGCTTAAACATACTCTCTGTCAGATCGCCGAGCACTGAGGCCAGCGCCGCAACAACGGAACAAACCAGCAATACCGTTGGCGTAACATCCAGATTCGCCCACTGACCGTAGGCCCAGGAGATGATCGCCGCCGTCACCAGGCCACCGAAGAAACCCTGCCAGGTTTTACCCGGAGACACTTTCGGTGCCAGCTTATGCTTGCCGAACATCTTGCCAAACACATAGGCGCCAGAGTCCGCGCCCCAGACCAGAATCATCACGTACAGCAGCCACAGCGCGCCGCTGTAATGGTTATCCGCATAATGCCAGGCGCGCAGCACCAGCATGCCCCAGAAGAACGGGACGATAGTCAGAATACCAAAGATCAGACGCAGCGCTTTCGAGTTGCGCCAGAAAGCAGCGGACGCCGGGTAAGAAAGCACCAGCAGCAGCGCCACAATCCACCAGCCAAACGACGCCCAGAGCGATCCTTCAACCAGCGGTTGATGAACGTCATAGTGATATTCCGGCATCAGGAAAAGCATCAACGCCAGTAGCAGGCCACACAGCAGCGCCAGCCAGATGCGTTGTGAAGTTGAAGTGAAACCGCTAAATTGCCCCCACTCCCACGCAGCGAGCATACACACCACGAGCGTGACGATGGCAAAACCCGCAGGTGGCAACAGAAAAAGCGCCGCAATCACCACGGGAATTAAAACGAAAGCCGATATCAGGCGATACTTCAGCAAAAGTAACCCCCATCAGGCATGATTGCCACCCGGCTCAGTGCCGCCGAAACGACGCTCTCGATTAACAAAGGCATGGAGTGCACCTTCAAAGTCCTGTTCAGCAAAATCGGGCCAAAGAACATCGGTAAAGTAAAGTTCGGCATACGCAATTTGCCAAATCAAAAAATTACTGATGCGATGCTCTCCCCCGGTCCTAATAACTAAATCTACAGGTGCCAGTTCATGCATACAGACCTGCTGACTCAGCATGTCTTCCGTGATCTGTTCGGGCTGAAGTAACCCGTTCTGAACCTGTCTTGCCAGATTGCGGACACCCTGAATAATATCCCAGCGCCCACCGTAGTTCGCCGCAATATTCAGCGTTAAGCCCGTGTTGTTCTCCGTCAGCGCTTCCGCTTTGCGGATACGCTCCTGCAGGCGAGCATTAAAACGCGTCGTCTCGCCGATGATCCGCAGGCGGACGTTATGCCGATGCAGGCTTTTCACTTCGCTATCCAGCGCCCAAACGAACAGCTCCATCAGGGCACTGACTTCCTGCTCGGGGCGGTTCCAGTTCTCGCTGCTGAATGCATACAGCGTCAACGCTTCAATACCATTATTCGCCGCGAAGGAGACCGCGCGACGAACCGACTTCGCCCCGGCTTTATGGCCGAATGCGCGAATTTTTCCTTGCTGTTTCGCCCAACGACCGTTGCCGTCCATGATAATGGCGACATGACGACAGCCATGTGCAGGCGATATTTCGCTGACAGTGTGATTAGCAGACAACATAACGCGTTTTAAGTCCATAATAAGGATTAGCCAAGCCACTAAACGCGAGCAACCGGTCAGCGCTGTATACGCATTTTTATCCAGTGCCGAAGCTACAGCTCATCGCAGAGAACAACCCAAAGCTTTACGCAAAAAAGCCGTGTTTTTCCACGGCCACCACAATCTTTTACAACAAAATGCAACGATTGGGTGGCGCAGACTATATCACTGAAGCCCAGCGCCCACAAATATCACAGCGTAGCGTGAGGTTCAGCCCCGCGTTGTCAGATGTTTAATCTGCTTCCCGGCAACGACTCTGGCCTGAGCGTCAATAACCAGCACCTCATCAATGCTTTGCGGTTCATCCAGCGTCAGCTGATCCAGTACTGCCAGGTTGACTCCCGCAATGTCGGTAAAGCGAATCTCTTCAGCCAGGAAGGCTGCCACTGAGATTTCATTTGCCGCATTCAGCGCCGTTGTCGCCGCCTGACCGTGATCGAATGCGTCCATCGCCAGTTTGAGACACGGATAGCGCCCGTAGTCCGGCGCGGAAAAGCTCAGGTGGCTCAACTGACAGAAGTCTAACGCTGGCACGCCAGAATTCAGGCGATCTGGCCAGCCCATCGTATGGGCGATAGGCGTGCGCATATCCGGTTCACCGAGTTGCGCGATGACGCTGCCGTCAAGATAACGCACCATCGAGTGAATGACAGACTGCGGGTGGATCAACACTTCCATCTGCCGGGCTGAAGCGTTGAACAGCCAGCGGGCTTCGATATATTCCAGCCCTTTGTTCATCATCGTGGCGGAATCGACAGAGATTTTGCGTCCCATTGACCAGTTGGGGTGACGGCAGGCCTGATCCGGCGTCATCGCCGCCAGTTCCGCTATCGCCGTTTCCCGGAAAGGACCACCGGAACCGGTCAGCAGAATCGACGAAACGCCATTCTGCGTTAAGTCAGCGTATCCAAGATTATGCTGTACGGTTACCGGCATACTCTGAAAAATCGCGTTATGTTCGCTGTCCACGGGCAGCAGGTGCGCGCCGTACTGCTGCACAGCATCCATAAACAGGCGCCCGCAGGTGACCAGCGACTCTTTATTCGCCAGCAGCACCGTTTTGCCGGCACGGATGGCCGCCAGCGTTGGCACCAGTCCCGCAGCTCCCACAATCGCCGCCATCACCTGGTCAACGTCGTTCAGCGCAGCCACTTCCGCGGCAGCGTGCTGGCCGCTCAATACCTCAGTGCGGCTACCGTTTTCACGCAGGCGGATGCGCAGCGCGTCGGCGCTTTGAACATCGTCCATCACCGCGTAGCGGGGAGAGAATTCCAGACATTGTTCAACCATGCGGTCGACATTTTTCCCTGCGACCAGCGCGGCGATGGAAAAGCGATCGGGGTTATGGCGCACCACATCCAGCGTGCTGCAGCCAATTGAACCGGTCGAACCGAGAACGGTTAATTGCTTCATGAGATGTCCAGAAGAATTGAGACAGGATAAAAAGAAAAACGCCGCCAGTAGCCCTTACGCCACAATCATCCGGGAGCAGGTCGGCGGTCTATCACCTTCGGCAAGCATGCCAGAGGCTACAGGGCCGACCGTGTTAACACAATCCCAGGAATTGAGCGTTCGGTCTTCTGTACGGCGTTTCAGACTTAACACCCGCAGCCCATGAAAATGGCAGGCGGCGAGCGTATCGGCAGAGAATCAGAACTGCATCAGTTCCGCTTCTTTATCTGTCAGCGCCGCATCCACTTTCTTGATGGCGGCGTCAGTCATTTTCTGCACGTCGTCCTGAGAACGGCGATCGTCATCTTCGCTGATCTCTTTATCTTTCAACAGCGCTTTTACTTTATCATTGGCGTCACGACGCACGTTACGCACGGCAACACGCGCTTGTTCGGCTTCACCGCGAACGATCTTCGTCAGATCCTTACGACGTTCTTCGGTCAGCGGCGGCAACGGAACACGGATGTCGCTGCCCGCAGAGCTTGGGTTCAGACCGAGATCGGAAGCCATGATCGCTTTCTCAACGGCCGGGCTCATGGAGCGATCGAACACGTTGATTTTCAGAGTACGGGAGTCTTCCACCGTGACGCTTGCCAGCTGACGCAGCGGCGTCGGCGTGCCGTAGTATTCTACGACGATGCCATCCAGCAGGCTGGGAGAAGCACGACCCGTGCGTATTTTGCTGATTTGGGTTTTGAACGCTTCGACGCATTTTTCCATGCGTACTTCAGCATCTTTTCTGATATCGCTAATCACGTTACGAATCCTTGAAAACTTGTCTCAGACAGACCAGACGGTCGCTCACCGCGAAAGTGAGCTAAGTATAGTCAGATTTAATGCAAATCACCGGGCAATCAGCCCGCGAAAGTAAGGCGGAATATTACCCGGATTTGGCACTGACGGGAATTATTCCGTAATCAGTGTGCCTTCTTTTTCGCCCATCACCACGCGACGCAGTGCGCCAGGTTTATTCATGTTGAAAACGCGAATCGGCAATTTATGGTCACGCGCCAGGGTAAAGGCGGCCAAATCCATGACTTTCAGCTCTTTATCGAGCACTTCGCTGTAGGTCAGCTGATCGTACATGGTGGCAGACGGGTCTTTGGCCGGATCAGCGGTAAACACACCGTCGACTTTGGTGGCTTTCAGCACCACATCAGCTTCGATTTCAATACCGCGCAGGCAGGCAGCGGAATCGGTGGTGAAGAACGGGTTACCGGTACCGGCGGAAAGAATCACCACGCGATTATTACGCAGCAGGCTGATGGCCTCTGCCCAGCTGTAGTTATCACACACGCCATTCAGCGGAATCGCTGACATCAGGCGAGCGTTCACATAGGCGCGATGCAGTGAGTCACGCATTGCAAGGCCGTTCATCACCGTTGCCAGCATGCCCATGTGGTCGCCCACAACGCGGTTCATACCCGCTTTCGCCAGCCCAGCACCACGGAACAGGTTACCACCACCAATCACTACACCAACCTGAATACCCAGTTCAACCAGTTCTTTGATTTCCTGAGCCATACGGTCAAGTATGCTTGCATCAATACCGAAGCCTTCCGAACCCTGCAGAGCTTCGCCACTTAACTTAAGCAGAATACGTTTGTAGACGGGTTTTGCATTGGTAGCCATGTTTCTTTCCTGAGACTGTCAACGAGTGAGATGAGTTAATTCTGGCGACATTGTATGCCGCTTTTCAGCACAGCCACTATAAGCGATGAGCTGAATTTACAAAACGGGCGCAAAAAGAAGCCGCCCTCAGGCGGCTCCTTTTGAAAATTAAGACTGCTTGGACATCGCAGCAACTTCTGCTGCAAAGTCAGTCTCAACTTTCTCGATGCCTTCGCCCACTTCAAAGCGGATGAAGCCAGTAACGTCGGCATTGTGCTCTTTCAGCAGCTGAGCAACAGATTTGCTCGGGTCCATAACGAAAGGCTGGCCGGTCAGAGAAACTTCGCCGGTGAATTTCTTCATGCGGCCTTCAACCATTTTCTCAGCGATTTCTTTCGGCTTACCAGACTGCATCGCGATGTCCAGCTGAACCTGGTACTCTTTCTCTACCACTTCAGCAGACACGTCTTCCGGCTTAACGAATTCCGGCTTGCTTGCAGCGATGTGCATTGCCAGCTGTTTAACCAGCTCCTGGTCAGCGCCTTTAGCCGCAACCAGAACGCCGATACGCGCGCCGTGCTGGTATGAACCCAGAACTTCGCCTTCCAGGGCCGCAACGCGACGGATGTTGATGTTCTCACCGATTTTAGCAACCAGCGCAACACGCTCTTCTTCGAACTGTGCTTTCAGAACTTCAACGTCGGTGATTTTACCAGCCACAGCTGCGTCCAGAACTTTGTTAGCAAATGCCTGGAAACCGCCATCTTTAGCAACGAAGTCAGTCTGGCAGTTAACTTCCAGAATGATGCCGTAGGTGCCGTCGATTTTAGTGATGATCACGCCGTCAGCAGCAACGTTGCCTGCTTTCTTAGCTGCTTTGATCGCACCGGATTTACGCATGTTTTCGATTGCCAGCTCGATGTCGCCGTTCGCTTCGGTCAGCGCTTTCTTGCAATCCATCATGCCTGCGCCAGTACGCTCACGCAGCTCTTTTACCAGGGATGCGGTAATTTCAGCCATTCTTAAATCCTCGGGAGATGTGAACTGCCCGGCCGGGGGCCAAACAGTATAAATTGAAAAAAGGGGCCAAAAATGGGCCCCTATTCATACACGGTACTAATAAGGGGTGAAACCTTATTATTCAGCTTCTACGAAGCTTTCTTCCGCCTGAGAAGCCAGATCCTGAGAACGACCTTCGCGCACGGTTGTAGCTACAGCGCCCAGGTACAGGCTAACAGCGCGGATTGCGTCGTCGTTACCCGGGATAACGAAGTCTACGCCGTCCGGATCGGAGTTAGTATCAACGATAGCAAATACCGGGATACCCAGGTTGTTTGCTTCTTTGATAGCGATGTGCTCGTGGTCAGCGTCGATAACAAACAGTGCGTCCGGCAGGCCGCCCATGTCTTTGATACCGCCCAGGCTGTTTTCCAGCTTGTCCAGCTCACGAGTGCGCATCAGCGCTTCTTTCTTGGTCAGCTTCTCGAAAGTACCGTCCTGGGACTGAGTTTCCAGGTCTTTCAGACGTTTGATGGACTGACGAACGGTTTTCCAGTTAGTCAGCATGCCGCCCAACCAGCGATGGTTCACGAAGAACTGGTCGCAGCTGTTAGCAGCTTCTTTTACCGCTTCGCTTGCAGCGCGTTTAGTACCAACGAAAAGGATTTTACCTTTACGAGCAGAGATCTTGTTCAGTTCAGCCAGAGCTTCGTTGAACATCGGTACAGTTTTCTCAAGGTTGATGATGTGAACTTTGTTACGCGCGCCGAAGATGAAAGGCTTCATTTTCGGGTTCCAGTAACGGGTCTGGTGACCAAAGTGAACACCAGCCTTGAGCATGTCGCGCATGGAAACAGTTGCCATGTTTAAAACCTCTATAGATAAAGTTGGGGTTATGCCTCCACGTATCCCATATTACCGACCCAAAGGGCACCCCGGAATATGTGTCGATACGTGTGTGTTATTTACACAAAGTGAGATTTGTCGCTTCAGTCCATCCTGTGTAGTACCAAATGGAACGGAAGTCCGGCGCGCTTTATACCACAAAATCCGATCGGAAACCAACTGTTGTTGACGCTGAGTGCTGTTAATGATTCTCAATTTGGCACCAGGACACCCGGACTGTTAACATTGGCAGGAATAACTCTATTATTGTCGAAAAAACCGACACAGCTGGACACAATCCATGGCTATATCTATCAAAACATCTGAAGACATCGAAAAAATGCGCGTCGCCGGCCGCCTGGCCGCTGAAGTGCTGGAAATGATCGAACCCTACGTTAAACCTGGGGTCAGCACCGGCGAACTGGACCGTATCTGTAACGATTACATTGTTAACGAACAGAAAGCGATCTCCGCCTGCCTCGGCTACCACGGCTACCCGAAATCCGTCTGTATCTCTATTAACGAAGTCGTCTGTCACGGGATTCCTGACGACGAAAAACTGTTGAAAGACGGCGACATCGTCAACATTGATGTCACGGTCATTAAGGATGATTTCCACGGCGACACCTCTAAAATGTTCATCGTCGGCAAACCGACGATTCTTGGCGAGCGCCTGTGCCGCATCACTCAGGAAAGCCTGTATCTGGCCCTGAAGATGGTTAAGCCGGGAATTAACCTGCGCGCCATCGGCGCAGCCATCCAGAAATTCGTCGAAGCGGAAGGTTTCTCGGTGGTGCGTGAGTATTGCGGTCACGGTATCGGTCGTGGTTTCCATGAAGAGCCGCAGGTGCTGCACTACGACTCGCCTGAGACCAATGTGGTGCTCAAGCCAGGCATGACCTTTACCATCGAACCGATGGTCAATGCCGGCAAGAAAGAGATCCGCAGTATGAAAGACGGCTGGACGGTGAAAACCAAAGACCGGAGCTTGTCTGCGCAGTACGAGCATACTATTGTGGTGACAGAGAACGGCTGCGAGATTCTGACGCTACGCAAGGATGACACCATCCCGGCGATAATCTCGCACAACGCATAACGAAAAGCCGGCGCCCGCCGGCTTTTTTATGACGGGCGTCCTGCCCGTCACCCTACGGGCCGCCGCAGGCGACGTTAAAAATCGCTCCCGGCGATTTTTTATGGGCGATAGTTGATAGTTTTTTCATATGGTGACGCGATGAGTAACTCTTTACCTGATACTGTCTCCCCTACCCTCTCCGCTCAACCTGAGAATCCAGGTAGCTGGCCACAAGGGGATTTGAACTGTGCCGCCATCAAGGCACATCTCGATACTTTCCAGCGCTGGCTGGGCGAAGCATTTGATAGCGGTATCCCCGCCGGGGAGCTCATCGAAGCGCGAACCGAATTTATCGACCAGCTGCTCCAGCGCCTGTGGGTGGATTACGGTTTTGGTTCAGTCAGCGATCTGGCGCTGGTCGCGGTTGGAGGATACGGTCGCGGCGAGCTGCACCCGCTCTCCGACATCGACCTGCTGATTCTCAGCCGCAAAAAACTCTCCGATGAGCAGGCGCAGAAAGTGGGCGAACTGCTGACGCTGCTGTGGGATATCAAGCTCGAAGTCGGCCACAGCGTGCGCACGCTCGAAGAGTGCCTGCTGGAAGGACTGTCCGATCTGACCGTTGCCACCAACCTGATCGAAACGCGTCTGCTGATTGGCGACGTCGCGCTATTTCTGGAGCTACAAAAACATATTTTCAGCGATGGCTTCTGGCCCTCGGAGAAGTTTTTCGCCGCCAAGGTCGAAGAGCAGAATATACGCCACCAGCGCTACCACGGCACCAGCTATAACCTCGAACCGGACGTGAAAAGCAGTCCCGGCGGCCTGCGCGATATCCACACCCTGCAGTGGGTCGCCCGTCGTCACTTCGGCGCCACTTCGCTGGATGAAATGGTCGGTTTCGGCTTTCTTACCGAAGCCGAACGCAACGAGCTTAACGAATGTCTGCACCAGTTGTGGCGGATCCGCTTTGCGCTGCACCTCGAGTTAAACCGCTACGACAACCGTCTGTTATTCGATCGCCAGTTCAGCGTCGCCCGCCGACTGCGCTACGAAGGCGAAGGCAATCAGCCTATCGAATACATGATGAAGGATTTCTTCCGCGTCACCCGGCGGGTCAGCGAACTGAATCACATGCTGCTCCAGCTGTTTGATGAAGCCATCCTCGCCCTCACCGAAGATGAAAAGCCGCGGCCCATCGATGATGATTTTCAGCTGCGCGGCACGCTGATTGACCTGCGCGACGACACGCTGTTTATCCGCGAACCGCAGGCTATCCTGCGCATGTTCTATATTATGGTGCGTAACAGCAGCATCACCGGCATCTACTCGACGACGCTTCGCCACCTGCGTCACGCGCGGCGCCACCTGACGCAGCCGCTGTGCTATATCCCGGAAGCGCGCACGATTTTCCTCAGTATGTTGCGTCACCAGGGCGCGGTCAGCCGGGGACTGTTGCCGATGCACCGCCACAGCGTACTGTGGGCCTATATGCCGCAGTGGTCGCATATCGTGGGCCAGATGCAGTTTGACCTGTTTCATGCCTATACGGTCGATGAGCATACGATCCGCGTGCTGCTGAAGCTGGAAAGCTTCGCTAAAGAAGAGACCCGCAGCCGCCATCCGCTGTGCGTGGAACTGTGGCCTCGCCTGACGCACCCGGAGCTGATTCTGATTGCCGCCCTGTTCCATGATATTGCCAAAGGTCGCGGCGGCGATCATTCGGTCCTCGGCGCCCAGGATGTGCTGAAATTCGCCGAGCTGCACGGGCTTAACTCGCGGGAAACCCAGCTGGTGGCCTGGCTGGTGCGCCATCATCTGTTGATGTCGGTCACCGCCCAGCGCCGTGATATTCAGGATCCCGAGGTTATCAAGCAGTTTGCCGAAGAGGTGCAAACCGAAAACCGCCTGCGCTACCTGGTATGCCTGACCGTCGCCGATATCTGTGCGACCAACGAAACCTTGTGGAACAGCTGGAAGCAGAGCCTGCTGCGCGAGCTCTATTTCGCCACCGAAAAACAGCTGCGCCGCGGCATGCAAAGCACGCCGGATATGCGCGAACGGGTTCGCCACCATCAGTTGCAGGCGCTGGCGCTGCTACGGATGGAAAATATTAATGAAGAGGCGCTGCATCAAATCTGGAATCGCTGCCGCGCCAACTACTTCGTGCGCCATACGCCCAACCAGCTCGCCTGGCACGCCCGCAATTTGCTCAAACACGACCTGAGCAAACCGATGATCCTGCTCAGCTCGCAGGCCACGCGCGGCGGGACCGAAATTTTTATCTGGAGCCCGGACCGCCCGTATCTGTTTGCCGCCGTCTGTGGCGAGCTGGATCGCCGCAACCTCAGCGTTCACGATGCCCAGATTTTTACCACCCGCGACGGCATGGCGATGGATACCTTTATTGTGCTGGAGCCGGACGGCAGTCCGCTTTCCGCCGATCGCCATGAGATTATCCGTCACGGTCTGGAACAGACCATTACCCAGCGCAGCTGGCAGCCGCCGGCCCCGCGCCGTCAGGCGGCGAAACTTCGCCATTTTTCCGTCGTTACCGAAGTCAATTTCCTGCCGACGCACACCGACAGAAAATCGTTTCTTGAGCTGATTGCGCTCGATCAGCCGGGCCTGCTGGCGCGCGTGGGTCAGGTGTTCGCCGACCTCAATATTTCGCTTCACGGAGCGCGAATTACGACAATCGGTGAGCGAGTAGAAGATTTATTTATAATCGCGACGGCGGACCGGCGTGCGCTTAATAATGCGCTGCAACAAGAAGTACAACAACGGTTGACAGAGGCCCTCAATCCAAACGATAAAGGGTGACGAACTTTTAATGTGTAAAGAGAAAGAGTAAAACAATGCAGCAATTACAGAATGTTATTGAGTCCGCTTTTGAGCGTCGCGCCGACATCACGCCGGCAAATGTGGATACCGTAACCCGCGAAGCGGTTAACCAGGTGATTTCTCTGCTTGATTCCGGCGCGCTGCGTGTCGCTGAAAAGATCGATGGCCAGTGGGTCACCCATCAATGGCTGAAGAAGGCGGTTCTGCTCTCTTTCCGTATTAACGATAACCAGGTTATCGACGGTGCTGAAAGCCGCTACTTCGATAAAGTGCCGATGAAATTCGCTGACTATGATGAAGCGCGTTTCCAGAAAGAAGGCTTCCGCGTGGTTCCGCCGGCGGCGGTTCGCCAGGGCGCATTTATTGCCCGCAACACCGTGCTGATGCCGTCCTACGTCAACATCGGCGCCTACGTGGACGAAGGCTCCATGGTAGATACCTGGGCCACCGTGGGTTCCTGCGCGCAGATTGGTAAAAACGTACACCTGTCCGGCGGCGTCGGTATCGGCGGCGTCCTCGAGCCGCTGCAGGCTAACCCGACCATCATCGAAGACAACTGCTTCATCGGCGCGCGCTCTGAAGTGGTTGAAGGCGTGATCGTTGAAGAAGGTTCCGTGATCTCCATGGGCGTGTACCTGGGTCAGAGCACCAAAATTTACGATCGAGAAACCGGCGAAGTCCATTACGGCCGCGTTCCGGCGGGTTCAGTGGTGGTTTCCGGCAACCTGCCGTCGAAAGATGGCAAGTACAGCCTGTACTGCGCCGTTATCGTGAAGAAAGTGGATGCGAAAACTCGCGGCAAGGTCGGCATTAACGAACTGCTGCGTACCATCGACTAAGCAGAATAAAAAGCGGGAGATATCCCGCTTTTTTTATATTTGAAGCTGGCGAAGATGGATCTTTTCGTTAATTATTCAAAGGTTATGATGATATCAAAGGTACCGTTATGTACGATAATCTGAAAAGTCTTGGCATTACCAATCCCGATGAGATCGATCGCTATAGCCTGCGGCAGGAAGCCAACAACGACATTCTGAAAATCTATTTTCAGAAAGACAAAGGCGAGTTCTTCGCCAAAAGCGTCAAGTTTAAATACCCGCGCCAGCGTAAGACCGTTGTCGCCGATGGCGTAGGTCAGGGGTATAAAGAGGTTCAGGAAATTAGCCCGAATCTGCGCTACGTTATCGATGAGCTGGATCAGATCTGCCAGCGCGATCGTACCGAAGTCGACCTCAAACGTAAGATCCTCGACGATCTGCGTCATCTGGAAAGCGTCGTCACCCATAAGATCAGTGAAATTGAAGCCGATCTGGAAAAACTGACGCGCAAATAGCCGTACGCGGATGTCGCTGTAGGCCGGGTCAGGCGAAGCCGCCACCCGGCATTTTTTTGTCTAAAACAGACTATCTTTGCTCATCCAACTGCAGCGCGATATACAGCAGCAGGCGGTCATCAAAATTCCCCAGGTTCAGCCCCGTCAGTTCAGCAATACGATTCAGGCGATACTCCAGCGTATTGCGATGAATAAACAGCGCCTTTGACGTCGCCAGCGGCTGCACGTTATGGCGAAACCAGGCTTGTAGCGTGCGTCGCAGCAGACCGTTATTATCCATCGCCTTCAGCCGCACCAGTGGACGGGCAAGCTCATTCGCCTGCCAGCCGCCGCGCAGGCTATCGAGCAGCACCGGCAACATTAAATCCTGATAAAAATAGCTGCGGCTCTCAGGCATACGCTGTTTGCCGACCATCATTGTGGTACGGGCGGTGCGCCAGGAACGGGCGATGCTGCCGGGACCGGTAAAGAAGTTCCCCAGCGCCACGCGAAAACGCAGCTGGCCGTTTTCTTTCATTCGGGCGATCAGCTGATCGATCCTTTTGCGGTGATCCTCCGCGTCCCAGCGGCCAAAAGCATTCAATGCCGGTTTGAGCACCACCATCTCGGTCAGTGAGACAATCGCCACCAGATTGTGGCGATCGGGCGTGGTCAGGGCGGTTTGCAACTGCTGCAGTTCGGCCATAGCGCTGTCTACGCCGAGCTGACCGCTATCCACTTCAATCATGGCGACCACGCGAGGCTGGTTCAGATCGATACCCAGCCGCTGCGCCCACTCGGTTAATGCGGGCGTATTCTCTTCGGCCTGGATCAGGTTCATAACCAGCTCTTCACGCAGGCGGCTATCCTGGGCCAGAAGGTGCATCAGCCGGGACTGCTCCAGCATCATCTCGGCAGTCATACACACCAGCTCGCCATATTTACGCAGCGTTTCGGGTTCGCCGGTCAGGCCGATGACGCCGACGATCTCCCCCTCCAGGCGCAAAGGCAGGTTAATCCCCTGACGCACGCCGTGCAGATGGCGAGCGACCGCATTATCAATATCCACAACCCGTCCCTGGGAAAGCACCAGCAGCGCGCCTTCGTGCAATTCCCCAATCCGCTCGCGATCGCCGCTGCCGATAATGCGCCCGCGGGCGTCCATTACGTTGATATTGGTATCAATGATGCGCATCGTACGCGCCACAATATCCTGCGCCATGTTGGTATCAAGATGCCAGCCAGCCATGTAATCCTCCCGTCAACAGGAGGCCAGCATAAAAGAGTCGGCTGGACGCTGCATTGTGCATACGCATAAAGCATGACAGAGAAGTATGGAGTTGCGTGTGGAGTCACAGAAAGGAAAGCGCACCGGATAGCGGGGCCAAAAAAAGCCCCTTCCCTCAACGAGGAGAAGGGGCGGGCTTAGCCGTTGGCGATTACTGCATCAGCAGATAGATAGTGCTATCGCCACGCTGGATGTTCAGCGCCAGTACCGAAGGTTTGGCATCAAAGATTTTGCGCAGATCGGCGATATTTTTCACCGGCTGCTGGTTAGCGCCGACGATGATGTCACCTTTCTTGAGGCCAATTTGTGCCGCCGGAGTCCCCGCTTTCACATTATTGACCACCACACCTTTGTCCTGACCTTTGTTGCTCATTTCCGCACCTTCAATACCATTGAAGATGGTGCTGGAGTCAACCTGATTCTGGCTACTCTGCTGCAGCTCGACGGTCGCATTGACCGCTTTGCCATCGCGGACCAGCCCCAGCTCGACTTTGCTGCCGATAGGCATAGTGCCGACTTGCGCACGCAGCGCAGCAAAGCTGCTGATAGACTTACCGTTCAGCGAGGTAATCACGTCACCGGCTTTGATACCCGCTTTCGCGGCCGCGGAACCAGGCATAACCTGACTGACGAAGGCGCCGCGCTGCGCATCAACCTTCATGGCTTTCGCCAGCTCAGAGTTCAGCTCGGTTCCCATAATACCCAGCTCGCCGCGTTTCACCTGGCCATACTTGACCATCTGCTCGGTCAGGTTTTTGACCATGTTGCTCGGGATGGCAAAACCGATACCGATATTGCCGCCGTCCGGCGCCAGGATCGCGGTATTAATCCCGATCAGTTCGCCGTTGAGGTTCACCAGCGCGCCGCCGGAGTTACCGCGGTTGATCGCCGCATCGGTCTGGATAAAGTTTTCGTAGTTTTCAACGTTCAGGCCGCTACGGCCAAGCGCGGAGACAATCCCCGACGTGACGGTTTCACCCAAACCAAACGGGTTACCGATAGCCACGGTGTAGTCGCCGACGCGCAGCGCATCGGAATCTGCCAGCTTAATCGCCGTCAAATCTTTCGGATCCTGAATCTGGATCAGCGCAATGTCGGAACGCGGATCTTTGCCGACGACTTTGGCATCAAACTTCCGTCCGTCGCTCAACTGGACTTTAATCGTGGTCGCATTATCGACAACGTGGTTATTGGTCACGACATAGCCTTTATTAGCATCAATGATGACCCCGGAGCCCAGCGCCATAAATTTCTGCTGCTGGCTGCCATCAGCCGGTGCCCCGCCGCCCTGTCCACCGCCCTGACAGAACGGGGAACTCTGGAACGGCGAACCATCCTGGCAGAACGGTGAATTATCACCAAAGAACTGCTGGAAGTTACGCGGCATCCGCGGAGTGTTGACGGTCGTGCTGCCCTCAACATTAATGCTGACAACCGACGGCATCACTTTTTCCAGCATCGGAGCCAGGCTTGGCATTTGCTGTGTACTTGAGGCCGAAGAGGACGTTTCTGCCGCGCTCGCAGAGAGCGGTGATAACGCCAGACCTAAACTCAGAGCCAGTGCACTCATTGCTAACGTGGTTTTTTTCATCATGTCTCACTCTATTTTAGATAACGAAAATTGCTATGTATGTGACCATCAGAGTCATTTTATCGCGCTAAGTTCCGGAATTAAGTATCTGGAAAAAGTAAAAATTTATTGTCCGTCTTTACAAAACCTGTACCTATTCCACCGCCATCAAGCGCCGATATTCATCCCATGCATACAAATCCGTCATCCCACTGATATAGTCCTGTATCAGGCGACAGCGATAATAATATTCCATCACCGGAAATTCCTCAGCATCTCGTGAAACCTTATTTACTGCTTCAACATAGGCCAACCGATGACGCGTCGAAAGTTTCTGGAACAAGCGCGAGGCAATAGGTAAGCTCCTCACCCGCTCTTTCTCCACTAATAAGCTGAACTCCTCCAGCGATAATTTTAGCAACGGCTCATAGATATCCAGAAGACCGCTAATCACCCGATAGCCTTGTAATTCCAGTTGCTCAACATCGGGATGACTAAACACATGTTTTATCGCGACGTTTTTATATAGCTCCAGCAGTTGACTGCAGTCGCTATCGTCCTCAAGCAACGCGTGATTAAAATCACCGGTAAAGATCTTCGGTAAATTATCGATAAACCGGCGGGCCGCATACGGCACCAGTTTATTCAGCGTATTGACTCGTAAATACATAAAGAACTGATCTTCCGTACTCCGACTCAGAGAATTAGAGCGCGATTTATCCCAGGCATTTTCCACCACCTGCGAAAATAAAGAGCCTTTCTCATGCTGTCCCCACGCCTCGTGAAGGAGTTGATAGAGTTGCTCTACGCTGAAAATACGTTTTTCTACCGCATCCTCAAGATCGGCCACACAATATGAGATATCGTCCGCCGCCTCCATAATCCATGTCAAAGGGAAGCGATTGTAAGGAGCCAGAGCAAGTTCTTTACGCAACCTCTCAATATACCCCTCTTCGGCTAAATAATAACCAGGCTTCTTCATTAAATAACTGTGGCTGGCGGGGAGTTCTCCCCGCCACCACGCCGGGCGGGTATATTTTAGAATGCAGCCAACCTGCGCCCAGGTCAGATTCATCCGCATGAGGGTATGCACTAAGCGAATCCCCTGCGCGTTGCCTTCAAACCAGCACAGATCCTGACGAACCTTGCTCCGCAGCCCATTCAGCCCGCCAGCGCCCTCCTGCAAACGGAGCGCCTCCACCGTACAACGATCCTGCGCTAACGGCGCGCCGGCCGCATCGTCAGGCGCGAGCCGCTGACGGAACCAGTCATTTATCGCCGCCTCGCCAAAATGGCCGAACGGCGGATTGCCGATGTCATGCATCAGACAGGCCATTTCCACCACGCTCTCAAACGGCCCGGTGAGATCATCCAGCCCGTAGGCCTCCAGCTGACGCTGCTCTTTCAGGCGGCTGAGGATCTCTTTGGCGATATAGCGTCCCACCTGCTGAACTTCAAGGGAGTGGGTTAACCGGGTACGCACCGCGGCATTACGTTCCAGCGGGAAGACCTGGGTTTTTTGCTGTAAACGGCGGATGGCCGGCGAGTTGATAATTCGCCCGCGGTCGCTTTCAAAAATACGCAGGATCTCACGTTCCGTTTCGACCCCTTGCGGCGAGCGGTAGCGCCGACGCCAGTTAATCTTGTTGCGAAAATCAATCTTTGCCATGGCCTCTCCCGCGCGAGCAATAACGTTTCCCTTTGAGTGCATGATAGACTATGCAACTAAACCTGACACATCGCGAGTAAATCTATGAAAATCGGCATTATTGGCGCTATGGAAGAAGAAGTTACCCTTCTGCGCGACAAAATCGAAAACCGTCAGACTCTGACCCATGGCGGGAGCGAAATCTACACCGGTCAGCTGAACGGCACCGATGTTGTCCTGCTCAAATCAGGCATTGGCAAAGTGGCTGCGGCCATGGGCGCAGCCCTGCTGCTGGAGATTTGTAAGCCGGACGTGATTATCAACACCGGTTCCGCAGGCGGACTGGCGTCGACGCTGAAAGTCGGCGATATCGTCATCTCCGACGAGACGCGCTACCACGATGCTGACGTCACCGCCTTTGGTTATGAGTATGGCCAGCTGCCCGGCTGCCCGGCAGGCTTCAAAGCCGACGATAAGCTGATTGCCGCCGCGCAAAGCTGCATCGAAGCGCTGAATCTGCACGCGGTCCGCGGCCTGATCGTCAGCGGCGACGCCTTCATCAACGGCTCGGTCGGACTGGCGAAAATCCGCCACAACTTCCCGCAGGCCGTAGCGGTTGAAATGGAAGCCACGGCGATCGCCCATGTTTGCCACAACTTCGGCGTGCCGTTCGTGGTGGTACGCGCGATTTCCGACGTGGCGGATCAGCAGTCTCATCTGAGCTTTGATGAGTTCCTCGCCGTTGCCGCCAGACAGTCCACGCTGATGGTGGAAAAGCTGGTACAGACGCTGGCGCGTGGCTAAGTCGCTAAAACGGGCGCTTGCCGCTCTGCTGCTGCTGACCCCGGCGTGGCTCTTCGCCGCGCCGCGGGTAATCACGCTGTCACCGTCCAATACCGAACTGGCCTTTGCCGCCGGCATTACGCCGGTTGGCGTCAGCAGCCATTCCGATTATCCAGCGGAAGCTGTCGGTATCGAGCAGGTTGCCAGCTGGCAAGGGATGAACCTTGAGCGCATCGTCGCGCTGAAACCGGATCTGATTCTGGCATGGCGCGGCGGCAATGCCGAGCGGCAGGTTAATCAACTGAGCGCACTGGGGATCAAGGTACTGTGGGTCAATACCGCCACAATTGAAGAGATCATTGCGACGCTGCGGCAGCTGGCGCAGTGGAGTCCGCAGCCGGAAAAGGCCCGCGCATCCGCACAGCGCATGCAGGACGACTATGATGTTCTCAAAGCCCGCTACGCCCATACGCCGAAAAAACGCGTCTTTCTGCAGTTTGGCGCCAATCCTCTTTTCACCAGCAGTCGGGGGTCGATTCAGGACCAGGTGCTGACGTTGTGCGGCGGTGACAATATATTTGCCTCCAGCCCGGTTCCCTGGCCCCAGGTGAGCCGTGAACAGGTCCTGGCGAGACAGCCTCAGGCCATTGTTATCGCCGGTGATGCCCGCCAACTCCCTGAAGTTGAACGCTACTGGCATAATCAGTTAAAAATTTCCCTGATTGCAGTCGATGGCGACTGGTTTGAACGCGCAAGCCCGCGTATTATCCTCGCCGCAAAACAGCTCTGCGAGGCGCTCGGGCAGGTTAAATAAGCACCGTTTGCGCAGGGTAAAACAACATCCGGCACAGAGAACGCCAGCGCGTAACCGCTATACGAACGCCTGGCGGACGCTGTGCCGATTTAATTTGATGAGTAAAACAGCCCAGAGAACCGGGCGCTTAACGAGAACTGACGATGCTAGTCTATTGGCTGGATATTATTGGCACCGCCGTATTTGCTATCTCGGGCGTATTACTGGCCGGTAAACTCCGGATGGACCCCTTTGGCGTACTGGTGCTCGGCGTGGTCACCGCCGTGGGCGGTGGAACCATTCGCGATATGGCGCTCGCCAACGGCCCGGTGTTCTGGGTCAAAGACCCCACCGACCTGGTGGTGGCGATGGTCACCAGCATGATGACCATTCTGCTGGTGCGTCAGCCGCGTCGGCTGCCGAAATGGATATTGCCGGTGCTTGATGCCGTTGGGCTGGCGGTGTTTGTCGGCATCGGGGTGAATAAAGCGTTTCTGGCCCACAGCGGCCCGCTGGTCGCTATCTGTATGGGGGTCGTCACCGGCGTGGGTGGCGGGATTATTCGCGACGTGCTGGCCCGCGAAATTCCGATGATTTTACGCACGGAAATCTATGCCACGGCCTGTATTGCCGGCGGTATTGTGCACGCCACGGCCTATGACGCGTTTCATGTTTCGCTACAAAATTCGGCGATGATGGGCATGGTCGTCACGCTGATGATTCGCCTTGCGGCCATCCGTTGGCATCTGAAGCTGCCGACTTTTGCTCTCGACGATAACGGGCGCTAAAACGGGGGAATTGCCCCGGCGGAGACACTCTACCGGGGCGAGAATCCAGTGCGGGGATCAGACGCTGAATGAGGACCCGCAGCCGCAGGTACTTTTCGCATTCGGGTTGGTCACGATAAAACGCGAGCCTTCCAGGCCTTCGGTGTAGTCGACGGCACCGCCGACCAGATACTGCAGGCTCATCGGATCGACCACCAGGCCGACGCCCTGTTTTTCGATGGTCATATCGCCTTCGTTAACCTGATCGTCGAAGGTGAAGCCGTACTGGAAACCACTGCAACCACCACCGGTGATATACACACGCAGTTTCAGGTTTGGATTGTCTTCATCTGCAATCAGGAATTTTACTTTTTTGGCTGCAGCTTCAGTAAACTCCAGCGGCAACGCTACGTCATCACTCATTTTATGCTCCCATTGATACTTCTGACCGGTTAAAGAATAACCCGACCTTATGAGCCATTATCTAATACGGGGTCAAATCGTTCAAGTATTCTCCCCGGCAACCTGCTGCGCTTTTGCCGCCTGTTCTGCGGCCTGTTTCGCCAGCGTGCGCTCCAGGATCGTCGAATACAAAGGCTTACCGCCAAGGAATTGCGCCAGTAGTGTTGCGCCAAGACAGGTAATAATCATTGGCAAAATGAGCTGATAGTTATCGGTCATCTCCAGTACCAGCACAATCCCGGTCAGCGGAGCGCGGATTGATGCCGCCAGCAGAGCCCCCATTCCGGCAATCGCAAAGGTCCCGGCATCCAGATGATAGGCCGGCAGCATCGGCGTGACCGCCATCCCGAAGGCGGTTCCCAGCAAGGTTCCCAGCGCCAGCATCGGCGCAAAAATGCCGCCGGGCGCCCCGGAGGAGAAACAGAGTAACGTGGTAATCACGCGGGCGACAAAGATAAACAGCAGCAGCCCGACGGAAAAATTGCCCGCCGCCGCAATCGGAATCAGGTTAAAGCCGCCCCCCGTCGCCGCCGGTTGAATCAGCCCGAGGACGCCGCACATCCCGCCGATTAACCCGCCGATCAGCACCCACTTCTTTGTATTGCCGCCATGAATACGTTGGAACATATCCTGGGTGCGCAGCACCAGGCTATTAAACAGCGGGCCGACGCAGCCAAAAATCATCCCCAGGATCAGGTACAGCCACAGCGTATTCACCGGCGCATCGCTCAGCTTGCCGACTTCAATAATCGCCGATTCGCCATTAAAGATACGGAACACGATGCTCGACATAATCACGCCGGTAAAGACGGCTTTAATCGAAATCAGGTTGTAGCGAAACTGCGGGCGCATCTCTTCAATAATGAATAAGATCCCCGCCAGCGGCGCGTTAAATGCCGCAGAGAGCCCCGCCGCTGCCCCGGTGGCCAGCAACGTATGACGCGCTTCGGGACTGCGCATACGGAAGATATCCAGCACCATTCGCCCGACGTTGCCGCCCAACTGCACCGTCGGCCCTTCGCGACCGAGCACCATGCCAGCGCCCAGCGTCCCCATCCCGCCGATAAATTTTACCGGCAGCACTCGCCACCAGCGAACCGGACGCAACTCTTCCAGCGCCCCTTCGATCTCCGGTATGCCGGATCCCCCCGCCTCCGGCGCAAAACGTCGCACCAGAAAATAGCCCACCATCGCCAGCAAGGCAGATAAAATAAAGGCCAACGGCCAAATCAGGAACCCGTGATCCGCCACCTGCGCCAGCGAACCGATGCGCATGTTCTGCACCCAGTTGACGCTCTTTTCAAAAGCGACCCCCACCAGCCCGGCCAGCGTACCGACTACGGCGGCCATCAGCAGCACCGCCAGCGGCGTTTTGTCACGTTGAACTAAACGACGTACCACATCGCCACGACGCAAGCGCACGATTTGTTTTGCTTCAAAAGTAGAGGCTTCTGTTTTCATACTCTTATCGTCAATAGTCATACCAATACGAAGAGGACAGTTTAGCCTTCTGAACGTCTCGCGTCGCGGAGAAAATGCGCCTGCTACGCCTTGTTTCAATTGGGCAAAAATTGGGCAAAACTTTCATAACTATCCGGGAATAACTTAGAATAACCAGCAAAACATTTATCACGAACCAGGATCATGGCAATGAGCAAATCTGAAACTCTCTATAGCGCCGCACGTGAACTCATCCCCGGCGGCGTGAACTCGCCGGTTCGCGCCTTTAGCGGCGTGGGCGGTACGCCGCTGTTTATCGAACGCGCCGACGGCGCCAGACTGTACGATGTCGACGGTAAAGCATATATCGATTATGTCGGCTCCTGGGGACCTATGGTGCTGGGCCATAACCATCCGGCCATTCGCAACGCGGTGATTGAAGCCGCAGAGCGCGGCCTGAGCTTTGGCGCGCCGACGGAAATGGAAGTCAAAATGGCGGAGCTGGTGACCGAGCTGGTCCCAACGATGGATATGGTGCGGATGGTGAACTCCGGTACCGAGGCGACGATGAGCGCCATTCGCCTGGCTCGTGGCTTTACCGGCCGCGACAAAATCATCAAGTTTGAAGGCTGCTATCACGGCCATGCCGACTGTCTGCTGGTGAAAGCAGGCTCCGGCGCACTGACGCTGGGCCAGCCGAACTCGCCGGGCGTACCGGCTGATTTTGCTAAACATACCCTGACCTGCACCTATAACGATCTGACCTCCGTTCGCGCCGCGTTCGAGCAGTATCCGCAAGAGATTGCCTGCATCATCGTGGAGCCGGTCGCTGGCAACATGAACTGCATCCCACCGCTGCCGGCGTTCCTGCCGGGCCTGCGTGCACTGTGTGACGAATTTGGCGCGCTGCTGATTATCGATGAAGTGATGACCGGCTTCCGCGTGGCGCTGGCGGGCGCGCAGTCATACTACGACGTGGTCCCGGATCTGACCTGTCTGGGCAAAATCATCGGGGGCGGTATGCCGGTCGGCGCATTTGGCGGTCGTCGCGATGTGATGGATGCCCTGGCCCCGACCGGCCCGGTGTATCAGGCCGGGACCTTGTCTGGTAACCCGATTGCCATGGCGGCCGGTTTTGCCTGCCTGAACGAAGTCGCGCAGCCGGGCGTCCACGAAACGCTGACCGATTTAACCAACCAGCTCTCGCAAGGGCTGCTGGATGCCGCACGCGAAGCGGGCATTCCGCTGGTGGTGAATAATGTCGGCGGTATGTTTGGCCTCTTCTTTATCGACGCCGAAACGGTCACCTGCTATCAGGATGTGCTGAAGTGCGACGTTGAGCGCTTTAAGCGTTTCTTCCATCTGATGCTGGACGAAGGCGTCTATCTGGCGCCATCGGCATTTGAGGCCGGCTTTATGTCGATTGCCCACACCCCCGATGATATCAACGACACCATCGCCGCCGCCCGCAAGGCGTTTGCGAAGCTGTAACGCAATGCCGGGCGGCGCTTCGCTTGCCCGGCCTACATTTTTATCGCCCCGGTAAGTAAAGCACCACCAGGGATACTTTTTTTGTCGCCCTGTTAAGCAAAGCACCACCGGGATGCATTTTTGTCGCCCTGTTAAGCAAAGCGCCACCAGGGATACTTTTTTGTAGCCCCGGTAAGCGAAGCGCCACCGGGGGCATTACCGGCTCTGTTTCCTCAGCAGATAAATAAAGTACGGCGCACCGATAAAGGTCGACAATAGCCCGGCCGGGATCTGATACGGAAACATCATCATTCGCCCGCACCAGTCGGCAAAGACCAACAGCAACCCACCGATCAGCCCGGCCATCACCATCTGCGGCATCGTGCGGCGAAAGCCCATCATGCGCGCAATATGCGGCGCCATCAGGCCAACAAAACTTAACGGACCGATAGTCAGCGTGGCCGCTGCCGTCAGACAGGCGGCCAGCAGCAGCAGAACAACCCGCGACGATGTCAGCGCCATGCCTACCGCGCGCGCGGCTTCACCGCCCAACGGCAGAATCGTCAGCCAGCGCCGACACAGCGGCAGCAGAATCAGGAGTAGCACCATGGCGATCCCGCTACGTATCACCATTTCCGGCGTTGCGCTGTACGTCGACCCGGAGATCCACGTCAGAATCTGCGCCATTCGCGGATCGCCGCTGGCCTGCAGCATCATCAACAGCATGGTGAAGGCGGTGCTGAGCGCCATCCCCGCCAGCAGCATCCGGTGCGGCGAGAAACCGCCGCGCCCGGCAGCAACGAGGATCACCAGCAGCGTCACCGCTGCCCCCAGACTACCGGCAGGCAGCAGCCAGCCGAAAGCATTACCGGGAACGAAAAACAGCATCAGGACAATACCAAAAGCTGCGCCGGAGCTGATGCCCAGCACTTCCGGACTGGCCATCGGGTTACCGGTCAGGCGCTGGATAATACAGCCCGCGACCGCCAGCATCACCCCGGCGAACAGCGCGGCGAACACCCGCGGCCAGCGCCACGGCATCAGTTGATCCAGCTGCGAGCCGCTCGCCCAGTGCCAGCTCTGAGCATCCCGCCCAAAGGCCAGCGCAACGAGGAGCGCCAGCAGCAGGATCAGCACGCCCCCCAACGCAAATCCCGATACGTTTTGCCGTTCCACCGGCACCTTATCGCCGGCATTCATCACCGGCGCACTGATGCTGCGCAAGCGCGGCAGCAGCCACAGCAGCAGCGGCGCGCCGATCAGCGCCGTCACGGAGCCGGTGGAAACCTCCCGCCACACCCGGGTCAGCCACAGAATAATTTGGTCCGACAGCCAGAGAATGAGCGCGCCAATCAGCGCCGCCAGCAGCAGACGCGACAGCAGACGACGCGCGCCGAGCATTTTCGCCAGCAGCGGCGAAAACAGGCCGATAAAACCGATAATCCCCACCGCGTTCACCAGCATCGCGCTGATAACGATCGCCAGCGTCAGCGTGGCCAGGCGCGCCAGGGAAAGCGCCAGTCCAAGATTACGCGCCACGCCATCATCCAGCCCCATCAGCGTGAGGGGGCGCAGCAGCAGCAGCGTTAAGATGAAGCCACCGAGCAGCTGCGGCCACAGCCGTTGCACCACGCTCCAGTCGGTTTGCGTCAGCGTACCGGTGCTCCACAGAAACATACTTTGCAGCTGATCGTGATGGAAAATAACCATCAGTTGATTCAGCGCCCCGCAGTACAGACTGACCACCAGACCGGCAAGAATCAGGGTCACCGGCGAGAGCCGCTTCCCCCACGAGACGCCGAAAACCAGCGCTCCGACAAAACAGGCCCCCGCCAGCGCGGCAAACTGCGAAGCCAGTACCCCGGGAATCGCCCACAGCGTCGTCACCGTCATCCCCAGTTGGGCGCCGGTCGCCACCCCGAGGGTGGTCGGTTCCGCCAGCGGGTTACGCAGCACCTGCTGGAACAGCAGGCCCACCAGTCCGAGTCCCGCGCCAACCAGCAGCGACACCGCCAGCCTCGGCAGCAGGCTGTAGTGGAATAACATCTGAGCGATATTGTCGATATCCGGCTGCCACAGCGCCTGACGCCACTCGTGCTGCGGCAGCGCCGCCTGGAGATTCAAGAAGCTGAGCGCAAACGCGGCAATCGCCAGCACGGTCAGCAGCAGAGCCGCCAGAGGAGACAGTCGCGATCTCATGCCGCACCTCCCTGGGCATCCGCCAGCACGCGGGCAAAATGCATCGCCGACAGCGTCGCGCCGTAGAACCAGACAGCCGGCACGCGCTGGAAGCGCCCTTCGCGGACAAACGGCATCGCCTGCCATAGCGGCGTACTCATCAGTTGGCGCATTTCGGCATGATTACCATGGTCAAAGCAGATGACATCGGTCTCTTTGTAGGCGGCCAGCCGATCGATTCCCACGCTGACGCTGCCCCAGAAGGCGCTTTCACCGCGCCAGGCATTTTTAATGCCGAAGCGATCGAGCACTTCCTGGAACAGACAATTCTGGCCGAAAACCAGGACATGGCGGGGATCGAGCACAGTGATCATCAGCAGCGGACGCTCGCCGCGATGGGCGAAACGCGGGCGCAGGTTCTCCATCAGCGCATCAAACTCCGCCAGATGGCGCTTCGCCGCCTGCTGCCGGCCAATCAGCCCGGCCATCTCGTTGAGGGATTGCTGCGCCATCAGCAGCGGTCGTTTACCGTCGCTGAAAGTGAATCCCCGCCCTGGGGCAATGCGCGCCAGCTTCTCTGCCGACGGTCCATATCCGGCCGACCAGACGATAAACGACGGTTTCATCTGCGTCAGCAGCTCAAGATTTGGCTCCGTACGCAGCCCGACATCAATCACCGAGGAGGGCAGCGCCGGTTCATTCACCCACAGGTTATAGTTCGGGATATCGGCCACGCCGTAGGGCGTCACGCCAAGCGCCAGCAGGAGTTCTGCCGGCAGCCACTCCAGCGCCACAATACGCTGCGGATCGAGGGTTGCAGCCTGGGCGCCGCGCATCTGCCACAGCAGGGGCGACAGGGCCATCGCCGCCAGCAGACGGCGACGGGTAATGAAAGGGGTCTTTTCCATCAATAGACAAAGCTTACCGGCGCGCTACCCGCCGGATGCGGCAGAATACCCATCGCAATACCGTAAATTTGCTCCAGCGTTTCGCTGCGCATCAGCTGCGCGGGCGTTCCCTGCGCAATCATCTCACCGCCGCGTAACGCGACCAGATAATCGCAGTAACGGGCGGCCATGTTGATATCGTGCAGGACGGCTATCACCGTTAGCCCGCGCTGTTGACTCAGACGGTGTACCAGCGCCAGGACATCAACCTGATGGGCAATATCCAGCGCCGAGGTGGGTTCATCCAGCAGTAAACAGCGGCTGTCCTGCGCCACCAGCATAGCAATCCACGCCCGCTGGCGTTCGCCGCCGGACAGGCTGTCAACCAGCCGGTGCGCCAGCGGTTTCAGGCCGACCAGCGCAATCGCCTCTTCAACTTTCTGCCGATCGGCGGTGCCAAAACGCCCCAACGCACCGTGCCACGGATAGCGGCCAATGGCCACCAGCTCGCGCACCGTCATCCCTTCCGCTGGCGGCAGCTGCTGCGGCAGATAGGCCACTTTACGGGCAAAGGCTTTGCTGCCCCAGCTATCCAGCGGCTGCCCGTCCAGCAGTACATCGCCTTGCGACGGCGGCTGATGGCGGCCGAGCATTTTCAGCAGCGTGGATTTGCCGGAGCCGTTATGGCCAATCAGCCCCGTCACTTTTCCCGCCGGGAAAGTTAAGGAGAGAGGATGCAGCAGCGTACGGCCAGGTACGCGAAAGGTAACGTGATTCAACGAAAACGTGGTATCAGCGTGCGGAGAGTTTTCCTGCATAGCGGCGACCTGGTGAACGGCGCGGCGAACCGCGCCCGGTAAGTGATTAGAAGCGGAAGGTTGCAGTTGCAATAACCTGACGTCCTGCGCCCCAGTAGCAGGCGTATTCGCTGTAGCAGCTGGATACGTACTCACGATCGAACAGGTTGTTCACGTTGATCCCCACTGACGAGCCTGGCAGACCAAAACGCGCCAGATCGTATTTCACCGTGGCATCCATCAATGCATAGCCAGCCACGTTGAAGGCGTCGTTTTTCTTCCCGGAGTCCGTATCATTTTTGTAGTAGCTCACCGTCGAGCCGATATAACGCGCGCCGGCCCCGACCGTCAGACCGCTCAGCGCGTTCTCGTGGAAGGTATAATCCGCCCACAGCGATGCCATATTGCGCGGTACTTCCGCCGGGCGTTTGCCTTTGAATACAGTGTCTTCGGTGTATTCTGCATCGGTATAGCTATAGGCCGCCGTCAGATTGATATTGGCATTGACCGCCGCTTTTGCTTCCAGCTCAAAACCGCGCGAGCGAATTTCACCTGTTTGAACGCTATAAATTCCATACGGATCATTGGGATCAGCCGTCAGGTTTTTATCTTTGGTCAGCTGATAGACCGCCGCGGTCACCACCACCGGCATATCTTTCGGAACGTATTTCACGCCCGCTTCATACTGCTCGCCGCGGGAAGGATCGAACGGCCTGCCTTCGCGGGAAGAGCCGGAAACCGGTTCGAAGGACTGGCTATAGCTGAAGTACGGAGAGATGCCGTTGTCAAACAGATAGTTAATACCACCACGCCAGGTAAACTGCTGATCGTGGTTTTCCGCGAGATCGTCAGAAGAGCGCGTCAGGGTCGAAGCCATGGCGTAATCATAGCGGCCGCCCAACGTCATCACCCATTTGTCCCACTCCATCTGATCCTGGGCATACAGGCCGGTCTGCTCCATGCGGTTCAGCACCGCGTAGGGGAAGTTCACATTGACGTTCGCATCACCGTATTGCGGGTTGTTCATGCTGATGGCATCGGCAGAACCGTAATCGGCATTGATATCATTACGCATGCGCGAGTAATCAACTCCGGTCAGCAAGGTATGGTTGACCGCGCCAGTGGCAAAGTCAGACTGCAGCTGCGTATCAACGGTGAACGTATTGAGATGTTCATCAGATCGCACATAGGCGCGCTTGATTTGGCCCGTAGCCGAATAGCCATTACCGTAAACGGAGCGGTACAGCGTCTTCACGTCGCTATAGCGCAGGTTCTGACGCACCGTGAAGGTGTCATCGAACTGATGAGAGAAGCTGTAGCCGACCATCTGCTGACGGCGGGACATCTTGTTATCCGGCTCGCCTTCATTGTAATCAGTCGGCAGTTTATGGGCGTTGCCGTTGGCGTCATAATACGGCACCACGGTCCCTTCGCGAGGCAGCCAGCCGTAGTAACCGGCATACGGATCGTTCTGGAAGTTGCTCAGGAAAGTGAAGTCGGTTTTATCATCCAGACGCCAGCTGAAGGAGGGCGCGACCGCGTAGCGAGTCGATTTCGCCATCTGCTGCTGCGCATCCTGACTGCGGCCTAAACCGGTCAGTCGATACGACCATACGCCGTTATCATCGATGGCATCACTGAAGTCAAAACCGGTCTGCCACAGATTATCGGTACCCATTTTGAACTGAATTTCTTTCAGCGGTTCGGTCGTCGGACGCTTGCTCACCATACTGACGATGCCGCCAGGGTTGCTGTTGCCGTACAGTACCGATGTTGGCCCACGCATCACTTCCACGCGTTCAAGGAAGTAAGGGTCCATCGACACTTCGGCATAGTTGTTCCCCTGCAGCTTCATACCGTCCAGATACTGGTTGGTATTGACCGTTGTGGAAGTCGTGAAGCCGCGAATGGTCACTACGTCATAGGTGGTAGAGCTGCCGCGGGTGGAGAACACGCTCGGCGTATAGGACAGCGCCTCTTTCACCGTAGTCGGCTGCTTAATGTCCATCTCGGCACGGGTGACGACGGAGACAGACTGCGGTGTTTTTTCAATCGGGGTATCGGTCTTGGTCGCCGTCGCCGAATGTTTCGCAGCGATCGTGGGCGCCGGACCCCAGGCACTCTCTTGCGGGGCTGGCGCCGCGATAACGGTGATGGTTTCTTCTTGCTTCGGTTCAACTGCTGCCTGCGCATAGACAGACATGCCGCTAACCGCCGTGGCTACTACGACTGCGATTTTACGCAGCGAGTGATTTGGCTGAGCAGTTTTTGGACGCGCCATGGGGATATCTCTGATGAAAGTGAATGATAACGTAAACGAGAATTATTATTATGACTATTTCTATGATAGGCGAAATGCAGAATGCAAGGCAAGAGCTATGCCCCATGCGGCAGACCGAAGGATGAAATAATAACCAGGCAGTTACTGTGGGGATAAGTGACTGTTAAGTCATGCGCAGAAATAAAAAAGCCCCCTGATACTCTGCTATCAGGGGGCCTGGTGACGACGATCAGTTACCGCCGAACATATCCTTAATCCAGCCAGCTACGCCATCGCTCTTTTCCTGCTTCGCTGGCTGTTGCTGCTGTTGCTGTTGCGCCGGTTGCTGCTGCCCGGACTGATTGAACGGATTGTTCTGCTGCTGTTGCTCCAGCTGCTGCTGTTGCATCTGCTCGCCCTGGCGACACAGCTCATCCGGGGTGGTTGTCCAGACCGGAAGCGAACGCATTCCCCCGCTACACACGAAGTTGCCATTGCTGTCCACGCCCATATCCACCACGTCTTCCGGTGCCGTCAACGCCAGCGGCGTCGGCGTCTGGTTAGCCAGATAGCGCTGGTAAATAGACATTGCGCCGCTGGCACCGTAGAGTTTCGTCGGCTGGTTGTTATCGCGACCCACCCAGGTAATGGTCACCTGGCTGCCGTCAATCCCGGCAAACCAGGTATCGACGTTATTGTTGGTGGTCCCGGTTTTCCCCGCCAGATGCAGACCCGGATACTTCGCTCCAAGCTGACGGCCGGTACCGCGCAGCACAACCTGCTGCATGGTCCACAGCGTCATGTACGCAGCCTGCGCCGGCACCACCCGCTCTGCCTGTGGATAGCTCTGATACAGCACGGTACCATCTTCGGCGATGACCGAACGCAGCGCCGAAAGCGTCGCGCGGTTACCGCCGCTGGCGATAGTCTGGAACGCCTGCGCGACTTCGATCGGCGTCAGGTTCAGCGCCCCGAGAATCATCGCCGGCACCGGGTGCAGCTGATCTTTCGGCGCCCCCAGTTTGACCCAGGTGTCGGTTATCGCCGGCAGACCCAGCGCCATCCCGAGGTTAACGGTCGGCACGTTCATCGAGCGCGTCAACGCATCCACCAGCATCACCTGACCGCTAAAACGGCGATCGTCGTTCTGCGGGGACCAGGTTTGACCGTTTGGCAGACGGATGGTGATCGGCGCATCGGCAATCGAGGTGTTCAGGCGATACTGGTTCGGCAAGCTCAGCGCCGTCAGATAGGTCGCTGGCTTCGCCAGAGAACCGATTGAACGGCGGGCCTGCATCGCGCGGTTGTAACCGGCAAACTGCGGTTCCGCACCGCCGACCATCGCCCGCACTTCACCGGTAAAGCGGTCAACCACCACCATCGCGGTTTCCAGATCCGGCAGCTTACGCTGTTTCTTCAACAGCGGAATGCCGTCGGTCGCCGCTTTTTCCGCCGCATCCTGCGCGACGGAGTCAAAGGTCGTAAAGATCTTCACGCCGGAGAGATCTTTCACCTTATCACCCAGTTTCGCCTGCAGTTCCTGACGAACCATCTGCATAAACGCCGGCTGTGGCGAGATCACGCCGCCGCGCGGCTGCACGCCCAGCGGACGCGCGCTCAGCATGTCATACAGCTCCTGATCGATCACGTTCTGCTGCTGCAGCAGACGCAGCACCAGATTGCGTCTTTCCAGCGCCAGCTTCGGATTACGCCACGGGTTGTAAATCGATGCGCCTTTCACCATCCCGACCAGCAGCGCCTGCTGATCGAGGCTGAGCTCTTCGACCGGGCGGCCAAAGTAATAAAGGCTCGCCAGCGGGAAACCGCGAATTTCGTTGTCGCCGCTCTGACCGAGGTACACCTCGTTCATATACAGCTCAAGGATACGATCCTTGCTGTAACGCGCATCAACGATCAGCGCCATATAGGCTTCGTTCGCTTTACGCCAGTAAGAGCGCTCGCTGGAAAGGAACAGGTTTTTCACCAGTTGCTGGGTCAGCGTACTGGCCCCCTGCACCGTGCGCCCGGCCGTCAGGTTCGCCAGCACCGCGCGACCAATCGAGTACAGGCTAATCCCGTCGTGTTCATAGAAGTGACGGTCTTCGGTCGCCAGAAGCGTATCCACCAGCAGATCCGGGAAGCCGCTGCGCTTGACAAACAGACGCTGTTCGCCATTTGCCGACTGCAGCATGGTAATCAGCCGCGGATCGAGACGGAAGAAACCGAACTGGCGGTTGTTCTCCATATTCTCGATCGTCTCCAGGTGATCGCCGTCAAAGGTCAGGCGCGCGCGCACCTGCCCTTCTTTACTATCAGGGAAATCAAACGGACGACGGATCATCTCAATGCTTTTGGCCTGCACGGTATACTCGCCCGGACGCGTCATCGCGCTGACCTGGCGGTACTGCGTAGCATTCAGCAGACGAACCATCTCGCTTTTGCTGATCTGCATATCCGGTTCGAGGTTAACCATGCGGCCATAAACCGCCGCCGGAAGCTCCCAAACCTTGCCGTCGATACGGCTACGGATTTTCTGATCGAGATAGACACCGTAAGCGGCAACCAGCACCGCAATCACGACCCCTATCTTGAACAGCAGCCATAGCCAGGTCCGTTTACGGCGAGGCTTATTACCTTTGCCTTTTGCTTTCTTCGGCATCGGCTCTTGATCCTCATAATCATCGTCGTCGTAATTATCGTCATAGTCCTCATCCCGGACCCGACGACGAGTCACCTTTTGTTTTGCCGGACGCGAGGGCTTTCCCTTACGTCCGATAGGCTCGCGGTCATCTCCCGCCATGCTTCTTCTCCGCAACTTTCAGGCGTAAAAGCCTGATTCTCAATACTTCCTCTTGAAAGAGGAAGAAGATATCTCTCAAATTCACGCCCGGAGGTCGCCATCCGCAGACAACGACCCTGGTATCACCGCGCGTCGCGTCTCAGGGCGCGGTCATGATGTACGCTTATGCACTCGTTGAGAATTCATAATATAAATCATCACGTTACACGCATCGCCTGACGAGAATTTTGGGACATAGCACAAATAGTCCAGGTGACACAGGATAGCACTAAACCGGGACAGGCTTAACCAGCATTTTACTCCCTCACGAGGTAACAAAAGCGAAAATATTATGTTTTTTAATAACATAAAAATATCCTTCGCCGTTCATCGCCTCAGCGGTCTGCCTGAGGGCCTCTTCGGCGATAAAAAACAACGGCTTCAGCGCTGGATGAATATGATATTCCGCCGGTAACCAGAAATATTCGGGCAAAGAAGTGAAGAGCAACAGTACGCCGGAAGCCGCAGAGTGCAGCCAGTTTAATCGCCCGCTGGCGCCATTTATTGATTGCCTACGCCGTCAGCAATGACCAAATAGCCTACCTGTGTTTTATTTCACACCGTTTTATTCCCCTTGAGGACTGTCTTCAATAATGCCTCCCGGCCCGTCCGCTACGAATACTTTTTGGTGCGCCGCGTTGGCGCGGTATTGGCCGGATCGTCCGGCCAGACGTGTTTGGGGTAACGCCCCTTCATCTCTTTTTGCACCTCGCGATAGGTCCCCTGCCAGAAAGCGCTGAGGTCGCGGGTAATCTGCAGCGGACGCTGCGCAGGCGACAGCAGCTCCAACACCAGCGCGACCCGGCCCTGGGCTATCGTCGGCGTGGCGGCTTCGCCAAACATCTCCTGCATACGTACCGCCAGCGCGGGCGGATTGTCGGCATGGTAGCGGATCGCTATCCGGCTCCCGGTCGGCACCGTGTAGTGGGTTGGCAGTTCGCTGTCCAGCGTCTGGCGCAACGACCACGGCAGCCAGTTTTGTAGCGCCTGGCGCACATCCAACGCTTTCAGCGCGCGCAGCGAGTGCACCCCGCTCATCTGCGGTAGCAGCCAGGCTTCCAGCGACTCCAACAGCGAGGCGTCATCGACGGCCGGCCACGCCTCTTCTGGCAACCATTGTGCCGCGCAGTGCAGGCGCAGGCGCAGTTGTTCGGCTTCCGCCGTCCAGTTAAGCACGCCGAGCCCCTTATCGCGAATGCCGTTGAGCATCGCCTGATGCAGCTCCTCTTCCGAGGGCTTCGCCAGCGGCTGGGTTTTTAACACCAGTTGACCAATGCAGGTGCGTCGCCAGGCCTTCAGCGTCCCCTGCGCCTCATCCCATTCGACGGTATCGGAACATTGCGCCAGCCCGGGACACTGCGCCAGCAGCGCATTGACGTCCAGCGGCAGCGCCAGCAGAATCCGCGCGTCCGGCGAGGCGCTTCCCTGCAGGAGCAGAGGCGCAATCAGCCATTCGTGGCGCCCGAGCGCATCGTCGGCGTCCAGCATCGCCCCCATCCCGTTGGCGAGTTGGTAGCGCCCTTCCTGACCGCGGCGACGGGCGATCCGGTCGACAAATGCCGGGGCCAGCAGCGGCGCCAGGCGTTGTGCATCGGGCTGACCATCGCGGTTGCCCAGCCGCTTCAGAAGCTGCCGGGCCCGCTGCTGCCAGTTCGGCTGCTGGCGGGCAAACGCCGCGCCGAGATCGCTGCTTGCGCCGCGCGGAGGCTCTTCGAGGATCGCCGCCAGTTTCGCCGCGGTCGCCGCATCATCCGCATCAGTGGCCGCCGTCAACATCGCCGCGAGACGCGGATCGTTACCCAGGGCGGCCATTTCGCGCCCGCGCGCCGATAGTCTGTTCCCCTCCAGCGCCGATAGCGCCGTCAGCAAGCGCCGCGCCGCGGCCAGGTTTGCCTCAGGCGGCAAATCGAGCCAGTTCAGCTGCGCCGGATCGGGGCATCCCCACTGTAAAAGCTCCAGCAGCAGCGCGGAGAGATCGCTGTGCAGTATCTCCGGATCGCTCTGGGCCGCCGCGCGTTCCGCCTGCTCTTTGCCAAGCAAATGCAGACAAATCCCCGGCTCCAGACGACCGGCGCGACCGGCGCGTTGGGTCATCGACGCCTGGCTGATGCGTTGTGTCATCAGGCGGGTTAAGCCGGTACGGGCGTCAAAGCGAGCGACGCGCTCCTGGGCGCTATCGACCACCAGCCGGATGCCTTCGATGGTTAAGCTGGTCTCGGCGATATTGGTCGCCAGCACCACCTTACGTTTGCCTGCCGCTGCGGGGAGAATCGCTTTGCGCTGCTCGCTCAGCGGCAACGCTCCGTACAGCGGACACAGCACCACATCGTCGGCCACCCGTTCGGCCAGCTGCGCCTGTACCCGCTGAATTTCCCCCACGCCCGGGAGGAACAGCAGCAGCGAGCCGCGCTCCTGGCGCAGCAGTTCCGCAGCAGCGATGGCGACCGCTTCATCGAAACGCTGATGCGCGGCAAGCGCCTGAAATCGTTTTTCCACCGGGAACGCACGCCCTTCAGAGCAAATGGTCGGAGCCGAAGGCAACAGCCGCTGCAGGCGATCGTTATCCAGCGTCGCTGACATAATCAGCAGTTTAAGATCCTCCCGTAGCCCCTGCTGGACATCCAGCAATAGCGCCAGCGCCAGATCCGCCTGCAGACTACGCTCGTGGAATTCATCAAGGATCACCAGCCCGACGCCGCTCAGTTCGGGATCGTGCTGGATCATCCGCGTCAGGATGCCTTCAGTCACCACCTCCAGCCGCGTATTTGGTCCGACGCAGGTTTCGGCGCGCATCCGGTAGCCGACGGTCTCCCCCGGTTTCTCGCCCAGCAGCTCCGCCAGGCGTTGAGCCACGTTGCGGGCGGCCAATCGCCGCGGCTCCAGCAGGATAATGCGCCCGTCGATATGACCATCGGCGAGTATTTGCAGCGGCAGCCAGGTCGATTTCCCGGCGCCGGTTGGCGCATTGAGCAATACCTGCGGCGCCTGCTGCAGTGCGGAAAGAAGTTCAGGGAGGACGGCGGCAACCGGCAATTGGGACACGAATGGCTCCGGAGGTTAACATTTGCGGGCAAGCATTGTAGCATCCTGATAATTCATTACCGAGTCTCTATCATGTCCGAGCCGAAAAGGCTGTTTTTCGCCCTTGAGCTACCGGCTGAAGCCCAGCGGCAAATCGTTCACTGGCGCGCGGCGAACTTTGCGGAAGATGCCGGACGGCCGGTGGCCGCAGATAACCTGCACCTGACGCTGGCCTTTCTTGGCGAAGTCAGCGCGGACAAGCAGCGTGCGCTGGCGGCGCTGGCCGGACGCATCCACCAGCCCGGATTTACGCTCACCCTCGACGATGCCGGCCAGTGGCTGCGTTCCCGCGTGGTGTGGCTTGGCACCCGCCGGCCTCCGCGCGGCCTGTTACAGCTGGCCAGCCTGTTGCGCGCCCAGGCGGCACGCAGCGGCTGCTATCAAAGTCCGCAGCCGTTTCATCCGCACATCACCCTGCTACGCGAGGCCCGCCACGCGGTGCCCATTCCGCCGCCGGGCTTCAGCTGGACCTTTGCCGTCAGCGAATTTGTGCTTTATGAATCCCGTTTTTCCCGCGGACGCACCCGCTATACCGCGCTGGAACGTTACCCCTTTAACAAGGAAAGCTGATGCAGTTCAATCCACCTTTACAATCCGCCACCCTGATTCAGCGTTACAAACGGTTTTTGGCGGATGTGGTCACCCCCGACGGCCGGGAGCTTACGCTGCACTGCCCGAATACCGGCGCGATGACCGGCTGCGCGACTCCCGGCGATACCGTCTGGTACTCCACATCGGATAATCCGAAACGCAAATACGCTCATACCTGGGAATTAACGCAAACCCAGCGCGGCGCGATAATTTGTGTTAATACACTACGCGCGAATATACTGGCAAAAGAGGCGATACTTGCGGGGAATATTGTCGAACTTTCTGGTTATAACACGCTGAAAAGTGAAGTAAAATACGGCGAGGAAAAGAGTCGCATTGACATAATGTTACAGGCAGAAGATCGACAAAACTGCTATATTGAAGTGAAATCGGTTACGTTGGCGGAAAATGACAGCGGTTATTTCCCCGATGCTGTGACCGAACGCGGTCAAAAGCACCTTCGGGAGCTGATGAGCGTGGCGGCGGCAGGCGACCGGGCCGTAATCTTGTTCGCCGTGCTCCATTCGGCGATCGACTGTTTCTCACCCGCGCATCATATTGATGCCAGATACGCACAGCTGTTGATTGAGGCGCAAACCAAGGGGGTAGAAATTCTCGTTTATAAAGCGGAACTTTCTACCGAGATGATGACTCTGAATAAGCCGATTGCCGCGGTGTTAACCCCCGGTAAATAAACGGCTAAATTATGTCCGGGTCGCGAGCGCAAATACGCTTTTCTTCACAGGGTTGTCAAGTGTAACGTTTAGATAATTGCTATCCGGAAAAGCATCTGCTATTTATAGCGGCCTGATTTTTCCCCCAACATGGGGATCGATAGTGCGTGTTAAGGAGAAGCAACATGCAAGAAGGGCAAAACCGTAAAACATCGTCCCTGAGTATTCTCGCCATCGCTGGGGTGGAGCCGTATCAAGAGAAGCCGGGCGAAGAGTATATGAACGAAGCCCAGCTGGCGCACTTCAAGCGTATTCTTGAAGCATGGCGTAATCAACTCAGGGATGAAGTGGATCGCACCGTATCGCACATGCAGGATGAAGCGGCTAACTTCCCGGATCCGGTAGACCGTGCCGCTCAGGAAGAAGAGTTCAGCCTGGAACTGCGTAACCGCGACCGCGAACGTAAACTGATCAAAAAGATCGAGAAAACGCTGAAGAAAGTCGAAGATGAGGATTTCGGCTTCTGCGAATCCTGCGGCGTTGAGATTGGCATTCGCCGTCTGGAAGCGCGTCCGACCGCTGACCTGTGCATCGACTGCAAAACGCTGGCGGAAATTCGCGAAAAGCAGATGGCTGGCTAATTCGCTTCGCTATCGTATCTCCGGCGGGAGTCTCTCCCGCCTACATGTTTTATTCGTCACTCATGAATGACTCACACTATATTGGCCGCTTTGCCCCCTCACCTTCCGGCGAACTTCATTTCGGCTCTTTGATTGCCGCTCTCGGCAGCTATCTTCAGGCCCGTGCGCACAACGGTATCTGGCGCGTACGCATTGAAGATATCGATCCGCCGCGTGAAGTCCCCGGCGCTGCCAGTACGATTCTGCGCCAGCTAGAGCACTACGGCCTGCACTGGGACGGCGAAGTGCTGTGGCAGTCGCAGCGTCACGAAGCCTACCGCGAACGGCTGGCCTGGCTGCACGAACAGGGACTCTGCTATTACTGCACCTGCACCCGGGCGCGCATACACGCCGTCGGCGGCGTGTATGACGGCCACTGCCGCGATTTACGACTCGGCGCACATGACGCCGCCCTGCGTTTACGTCAGACGCGGCCGGTCCTCGCGTTTGATGACCGTCTGCGCGGCCCCCTCGTCGCCGATGAGGCGCTGGCGCGGGAGGATTTCATTATCCACCGCCGCGACGGCCTGTTCGCCTATAATCTGGCGGTGGTCGTGGACGATCATTTCCAGGGGGTCAGCGAAATCGTCCGCGGGGCGGACCTTATCGAACCGACGGTGCGTCAGATTTCGCTGTATCAGCATTTTGGCTGGCAGGCCCCGGATTATGTCCATCTGCCGCTGGCAGTGAATGCCCAGGGGAATAAACTCTCCAAACAAAACCACGCCCCGGCGCTGCCGGAGGGCGATCCGCGCCCCGAAATTATGCGGGCGTTAATGTTTCTTAATCAGGATATTGAGCAGGAATGGCGAGCGTTGACTATTGAGGATCTGCTGAAGAATGCGGTAGCCAACTGGGACCTGCAAAAAATCCAGCATTCTCAAATGGCTCTCTCTGAGCTATGATTAGCCGCTATTTTTCTCGTCGCCTTTCAAGTTGCTCCTGCATTGGCTGCAACCCGAAATGCCTAGAGTAATATTTTGATCTGAAGTCCGTCTGACACTACGAGGTGCAACATTTTTACCCGAGTCGCTAATTTTTGCCGTAAGGTGCTAAGCCGTGAAGAGCGCGACGCAGAAGCCGCCGTTGAACAAACGCATATGACGGTTATCCCGCGTGAACAGCATGCAATTTCCCGCAAAGATATCAGTGATAATGCCCTCAAGGTGCTCTATCGACTGAACAAGGCGGGCTATGAAGCCTATCTCGTCGGCGGTGGCGTACGTGACCTTCTGCTTGGTAAAAAACCGAAAGATTTTGACGTGACAACCAGCGCGACGCCGGATCAGGTACGTAAACTGTTCCGCAACTGTCGTCTGGTGGGCCGTCGTTTCCGCCTCGCGCACGTGATGTTCGGGCCGGAAATCATCGAAGTCGCCACCTTCCGCGGCCACCATGAAGGGCACACCACCGACCGTGTGACTTCACAGCGCGGCCAGAACGGGATGCTGCTGCGCGACAACATCTTCGGTTCGATCGAAGAAGATGCCCAGCGTCGCGACTTCACCATTAACAGCCTGTATTACAGCGTGGCCGATTTTACCGTGCGCGACTACGTCGGCGGCATGAAAGATCTGCAGGAGGGCATGATTCGCCTGATTGGCGATCCGGAAACCCGCTACCGCGAAGATCCGGTCCGCATGCTGCGCGCTGTGCGTTTTGCCGCCAAGCTCAATATGAACATCAGCGCGGAAACCGCCGAGCCGATTCCGCGTCTTGCCGCACTGCTCCACGACGTTCCTCCGGCGCGTCTGTTCGAAGAAGTGCTGAAGCTGCTGCAGGCGGGCTATGGCTATGATACCTACATGCTGCTGCGCGAATATAACCTGTTCCAGCCGCTGTTCCCGACCATCACCCGCTACTTTACCGAGCGCGGCGATAGCCCGATGGAACACATCATTACCCAGGTGCTGAAGAATACCGATAACCGCATCCATAACGATATGCGCGTTAACCCGGCGTTCCTGTTCGCGGTCATGTTCTGGTATCCGCTGCTGGAAATGGCGCAGAAAATCACCCAGGAGAGCGGTCTGGCCTACAACGACGCTTTCGCCCTGGCGATGAACGATGTGCTGGATGAAGCCTGCCGTACGCTGGCCATTCCGAAGCGTATTACCACTCTGGTCCGCGATATCTGGCAGCTGCAGCTGCGCATGTCCCGCCGCCAGGGCAAACGTGCCTGGAAGCTGATGGAACATCCGAAGTTTCGCGCCGCCTACGATCTGCTGGAGCTGCGTGCCGGCGCCGAGAAGAATGGCGAACTGCAGCGTCTGACCAAATGGTGGGGCGAGTTCCAGGTTGCCGCGCCGCCAGATCAAAAAGAGATGCTTAACGAGCTTGATGACGAACCCATACCGCGCCGCCGCCATCGCCGCCCGCGTAAACGCGCTCCGCGCCAGGGTGGCGCATGACCCGCGTCTACATCGCGATCGGCAGTAATCTGGCTTCTCCTCTGGAGCAGGTCAATGCTGCCTTGACGGCGCTGGCGGCCATCCCGGACAGCCGGATGGTCGCCGTCTCCTCTTTTTACCGCACGCCGCCGCTGGGGCCGCAGGATCAGCCTGACTACCTCAACGCCGCCGTCGCCCTGGAGACGGAACTGCAGGCTGAAGCCTTGCTGGATCATACCCAGCGCATCGAACTGCAGCAGGGTCGCCAACGCAAAGCCGAACGCTGGGGCCCCCGCACGCTGGATCTCGATATCATGCTGTTTGGTGATGCGGTGATTCACAGCGAGCGCCTGACGGTACCGCACTACGATATGAAAAACCGTGGTTTTATGCTGTGGCCGCTGTATGAGATTGCCCCGACGCTCCATTTCCCTGACGGCGCCACTCTGCGTCAGGTGCTGGAAAACCTTGGCGCCGAAAAGCCGGCGATCTGGTAGTTTCCCCCTTCCCCATTTTTAGCCATTACGGCGATCGTCGTTATCGGTTGCCTAAAACCATTGCCCCTCTGAACGCTGCTGTTAGAATGCCGGTTAATATGACTTTCATCATCAGGAAACGTTATGAAACCGACCACTATCGCCCTGCTGCAGAAATGCAAACAGGAGAAGCAGCGCTTCGCCACCATCACCGCCTATGACTACAGCTTTGCGAAGCTGTTTGCCGATGAAGGGATCAACGTGATGCTGGTAGGTGACTCGCTGGGCATGACGGTGCAAGGGCACGACTCGACCTTGCCGGTGACCGTGGAAGATATCGCCTATCACACCCAGGCAGTACGCCGCGGCGCCCCCCATTGCCTGCTGCTCGCTGACCTGCCGTTTATGGCCTATGCCACCCCGGAACAGACCTTCGCTAACGCCGCCATCGTAATGCGCGCAGGCGCCAACATGGTCAAGCTTGAAGGCGGCGCCTGGCTTGCGGAAACGGTAAAAATGCTGACGGAACGCGCGGTGCCGGTTTGCGGCCACCTCGGCCTGACCCCGCAGTCGGTCAATATTTTTGGCGGCTATAAAGTGCAGGGCCGCGGCGATGCGGCGCAGGCGCTGTTCGACGACGCGCTGGCACTGGAAGCGGCAGGCGCACAGCTGCTGGTCCTTGAGTGCGTCCCGGTTGAGCTGGCCCAACGTATCACCGAGGCGTTAACCATTCCGGTTATCGGCATTGGTGCAGGCAACGTCACCGACGGGCAGATCCTCGTGATGCATGACGCTTTCGGGATCACCGGCGGCCATATCCCTAAATTTGCTAAAAATTTCCTGGCTGAAGCGGGCGACATGCGCGCCGCAGTGCGGCAGTATATTGTCGACGTGGAGTCCGGCGTTTATCCGGGCGAAGAACACAGTTTCCATTAAGGAGTCTTGTTGTGCTGATTATTGAATCCCTGCCGCTGCTGCGCCAGCATATTCGCCGTTTGCGCCAGGAAGGTAAGCGTATCGCGCTGGTTCCCACTATGGGCAACCTGCACGACGGTCATATGCAGCTGGTGGATACCGCAAAAGCCAGCGCCGATGTCGTGGTGGTCACTATTTTCGTCAACCCGATGCAGTTCGATCGTCCTGACGACCTGTCGCGCTATCCGCGTACCCTGCAGGATGATTGCGAAAAGCTGAACAAACGTAAGGTGGATTTTGTTTTCGCCCCCGCGCCGGCAGAGATCTATCCGCACGGCACCGAAAACCAGACCAGTGTGGATGTGCCGGGGCTGTCGACCATGCTTGAGGGCGCCAGTCGTCCGGGCCACTTTCGCGGCGTATCGACCATCGTCAGCAAGCTGTTTAACCTGGTGCAGCCAGACGTCGCCTGCTTTGGCGAGAAAGACTTCCAGCAGCTGGCGCTGATTCGTAAAATGGTTGCCGACATGGGTTACGATATTGAGATAATCGGCGTACCGATTATTCGTGCTAAAGATGGTTTAGCGCTGAGCTCGCGCAACGGCTACCTCACCACAGAGCAGCGTAAAATTGCGCCGGGCCTGTATAAAGTGCTGAGCGCCGTCGCCGACAAGCTCGCCGCCGGTGAACGTAACCTGGATGAAATCATTACCCTTGCCGGGCAGGAGCTGAACGAGAAAGGCTTCCGCGCCGACGATATCCAGATCCGGGATGCGGATACGCTGCTGGAGCTGACGGCAACCAGTCAACGTGCGGTGATCCTGATGGCCGCATGGTTGGGACAGGCGCGGTTGATCGATAACCACATCGTCGAGCTGGGTCAGTAGACAAGGGTTAAAAATCTGGCAATATTGCCGGACATTTACTCAAAGCGGATGTCATGTCCGCTTCGTATCATTAATGTATAGACCCTGACTCATCCGCTTGCAGAGCGGCGGCAGGCAAGAGCATTACGGTCCCCCGGCAGGGAAAGTCGCTCGCCCGCCAGCCCCTGTACGCTGGAGCAGAACGGGAAGAAAGGTAGACATCATGATTCGTAATATGCTGCAGGGCAAACTCCACCGCGTAAAAGTCACGCAGGCCGACCTGCACTATGAAGGTTCCTGCGCCATTGACCAGGATTTTCTGGATGCCTCCGGTATTCTTGAAAACGAAGCGATCCACATCTGGAACGTGACCAATGGCAACCGCTTCTCCACCTATGCCATTGCCGCCGAACGTGGCTCGCGAATCATTTCGGTGAACGGCGCTGCCGCACACTGCGCCAGCGTGGGTGACATTCTGATTATTGCCAGCTTCGTCACCATGCCTGATGAAGAAGCCCGCCGCTGGCAGCCGAAAGTGGCCTATTTCGAAGGCGACAACGAAATGAAGCGCCAGGCAAAGGCCATTCCGGTGCAGGTTGCCTGATAGCCAATCGCTGACGGTGCACCGCCCAGGCGGAGCACCGTTTATTTATAATAGAATAGTCAGGATAAACATCTTTTAATTGCAGCTGTTACATAAACCACTATTGCCACGATGAATAGTGAAGCAATACAAAGCGACAGAAAGTAATACTTATCCCATATATCACCAGGTATAACTTCTGTATAGCGCCTGATCAGATAGTAGGTTTTGACTTCAGGCATAAATAAAAACAGCAGCACGAATACTACTGTATATAATAATGCTTCGCCAATCCATAATAGCGCGTATTGTATCGGTTTCATTAGTACACCTGTACGGTACCGAAAGCAGTTAATGACGCTGTTACCTGTATTGTTGGCGTATTAAGCAACGCAGCACGTAACAACATAAAATCAGATAGTCGAGGTAGGGTAATACAACCTTCACTAACCCCCTTATAACCTGCTGGATGAAGTCTGAAATGTCCTCTCTGTACTTCTCCCACCCATGTTAGATCGTCTATCATGCCATTGCCGCTGAACGTGGCTCGCGAATCATTTCGGTGCAGGTTGCCTGATAGCCAATCGCTGACGGTGCGCCGCCCAGGCGGGGCACCGTTTATTTATAATAGAACAGTCAGGCTAAACGTCTTTTAATTGCAGCCGTTACATAAACCACTATTGCCACGATGAATAGTGAAGCAATACAAAGAGCCAAAAAATAATACTTATCCCATGTAAAATCGGACATGAATCCTGTTAATTCTGTAATCAGTCTGTACATCTTTATTTCTGGTATCAGCACGTATAACAGTAAGCGCCCCATCTGCGACGTCTTGTGAAAATTGTCCTGTCTGGCAACAATCGCGCCCATCTATTTTGATGGACACGAACGATGAATTCCCAGACAACAAAAGATATTCCCTGCTTCCGTTCTTATTTGCCTGATGCCCTGCGTTTAAGATTTGAAGATAAACTGACCATCCGGGCCATCGCTCAGCGCCTCGGTCTCAGTCATTCCACAATACATACGCTTTTTCAGCGCTTTATTGCATCCGGTATCGCATGGCCATTGCCCGATTCAGTCTCATTCGCTCAGCTTGACGCCATCCTTTATGCCAACAGAAAAAATGAATCCACTCGCCCTGAAATCAGCGAGGAAAAATGGCGAAAAGAACGGCGAGCCAGCTACAGCCGTGAATTTAAGGTCAGTCTGGCTAAGCAGGCATTACAACCCGGTGCTGTTGTTGCCCGGATCGCCAGAGAGCACGATATCAATGATAACCTGCTGTTTAAATGGAAAAGCCAGTACGAGGACGGCTTACTGAGCGATGATGATATACAGGAATGCATGCCTGTCCCGGTGGCACTGACTGATACGCCAGAGCCGATCAGACCAGTTACAAATCCCTTCTGGCGTAACAAGCCTGATGAGTGCCCTGAGTGCGATCCCGAAAACGTCCCACGGTGCGAGCTGCATCTTAAATCAGGTGTGGTAAAACTGTTTGACCCTCTCACTCCGGAACTGTTACGGGCGCTAATCCGCGAAATGAAAGGCGGTGCCCGATGATAACTCTGCCAACCGGTACCAGAATCTGGATCATCGCTGGCGTCACAGATATGCGTTGTGGCTTCAACGGGCTGGCTTCGAAGGTGCAGAATACGCTGAAAGATGACCCGTTCTCCGGGCATATCTTCGTCTTCCGGGGCCGCAGTGGCAAAATGGTGAAAATACTGTGGGCCGATCGTGACGGGTTGTGCCTGTTCGCCAAACGCCTCGAGCAGGGCCGCTTCGTGTGGCCGGTGACCCGCGACGGGAAAGTGCATCTGACACCCGCCCAGTTGTCCATGCTTCTGGAGGGGATCGCGTGGCAACATCCAAAACGGACGGAACGGCCTGGTATACGGATATAACCCGTGATAAAACAGGGGAATGAACAACACACTCCCCGACGACATCGAGCAACTGAAGGCCCTGCTGATCGCACAGCAGGCGGTTATCGTCCGTCTGTCCGGTGAAATAACCGGCTATGCCCGCGAGATCGACTCACTCAGGGCGCTGGTCGCTAAACTGCAGAGAATGTTGTTCGGCCGCAGCAGCGAGAAAAACCGCGAGAAGATAGAAAAGAAGATCGCGCAGGCAGAAAAGCGCATAACCGAGCTCCAGAACAGGCTTGGCGAGGCGCAGTCGCAACTCACCTCAATGGCCGGAGATACGGGATCAAAAACATCAGACACTCCCGCCCGCAAAGCGCTTCCGGTAACACTCCCCCGTGACAGGCGGGTTATCTCCCCGGCAGAAACCGAATGCCCGGTCTGCAGCGGCAAACTAAAACCGCTGGGGGAAAGCATCTCTGAACAGCTGGATATCATCAACACTGCGTTCAGGGTAATCGAAACGGTCCGCCCAAAACTGGCCTGCAGTCGGTGCGACTGCATCGTGCAGGCACCACTGCCACCAAAACCCATCGAGCGCAGTTACGCCAGTCCGGCTCTGCTGGCACGCATTATCATGGCGAAGTTCGCTGAACACCTGCCGCTGTATCGTCAGTCGGAAATCTACGCCCGGCAGGGCGTGGAGCTGAGCCGCAATACGATGGGGCGCTGGGTTGACATTATGGGAGAACAACTTCGTCCGCTGTATGATGAACTGAACCACTATGTGCTGATGCCGGGTAAAGTGCATGCAGACGACACGCCGGTGAGTGTACTGGAGCCTGGTCAGGGTAAAACCCGTACCGGGCGGCTGTGGGTCTATGTTCGTGACGATCGTAACGCCGGCTCAACCATGCCGGCTGCCGTGTGGTTCTCCTACTCTCCCGACCGCAAAGGTATCCATCCACAGCAACATCTGGCGGACTACAGTGGTATCCTGCAGGCCGATGCCTACGCGGGTTACAACGCTCTTTATGAAAGCGGGCGGGTAACCGAAGCGGCCTGTATGGCACATGCCCGACGCAAGCTCCACGATGTTCACGTTCGCCATCCAACGGCGGTAACAGCAGAGGCGCTGAACCGTATCGGGGCGCTGTACGCCATCGAATCGGAGATCCGCGGTAGTCCGGCAGAAGAGCGACTGACAGCCAGGAAAGCCAGAAGTGTTCCGCTGATGCAGTCGCTGTACGACTGGATACAACAGCAGATGGGCACGCTGTCGCGTCACTCAGATACGGCGAAAGCGTTCGCATACCTGCTGAAACAATGGGATGCACTGAACGAATACTGCCGCAATGGCTGGGTGGAGATCGACAATAATCTGTGCGAAAACGCACTTCGAGTGGTGGCGCTGGGACGGCGTAACTACATGTTCTTCGGCTCTGATAGTGGTGGTGACAGTGCGGCAGTGATGTACAGCCTGCTCGGAAGCTGCAAACTCAACGGCATCGAGCCGGAGGCCTGGCTGCACCACGTGATCAGTGTCATCAATACCTGGCCTGCCAACCGCGTGAAAGATCTGTTGCCCTGGAACGTCACCCTCTCTGTAAACTAATTTTTACCCCACGTCCTTCACGAGGCGCTTACGTATAACAGGACAAACACAACTGTAAACAGCAATGCTTGCCCAAACCATAATAGTACGTATTGTATTGGCTTCATGAGAACACCTGTACGGTACCGAAAGCAGTTAATGACGCAACTTCCTGTATTGTGGGCGAATTAAATCAAATAACCATAAATAAAAAATGGACTTTATGCCAGACAACAAATTCTGAAAATAAATAAGATGTTCTCTGGAAAACCTTGTCAGGAATTTATTAGCGGGGTGGCCGGTTTCGTATCACCGACATCCTTTATCCCTGCGGCTGATTGCTGATCAACCGCGACATCGTCTCCAGCGAATCGGTCCGCAGAATATAGAGCCTTTTTAGTAAGAACGGGTTATCCCCCGGCGTCACCTTCCCTCTCACCGTGGTCACCGCCATATGAAAACCGGCGTCGTTCGCCGCCTTGATCGCCGTCGCGTTATAGCCGCCGAAGGGATAAGAAAGATAGAGCACATGCGGATTGAACTGCGAAAGCGCGCGCCGTGAATGCTCAAAATCAAACAGAATATTATGGTAGCTGCGACTCAACAAAATCGGATGGCGTAGCGCATCCACCCGGTGCAGGAAGTGCGTATGGGACTGTATATCAAAAACGTCCTGAATCTGCTTGAGCTCGGAAACGCTCATAAACTGCAGCGATTTCGGCTCCCACTTCTGCGGGTGGCGCTTGATACGCGATGAGATAATAAATGCCGTCGCGTGAAAGCCATACTGCTTCAGAATCGGGTACGCATAGCGGTTAACCGACTTCAGACCATCATCAAAGGTAATCACCACCGAGCGGGCCGGCAGATTGATTTTATTACGCAGATAGCCTTCCAGCTGATACATGGTCAGCGTGGTGTAGCCCCGATCGCGGAGCCAGGTCATCTGGTTGCTGAAGGCACGTACCGAAGTCGTGGTAGAGGTGTGGCGAAAACGGGTGTTCTCTTCATCGCGCAGAATGTGATGATAGGTCAGCATCGGAATACCGCGATCTTCCTGCGCGTCGAGGCTGCTGACCCACGCCAGCCGGTTACCAAGGCGAATTTGAAACCAGGTCTGGTTAAGGCGGTCTTTCAGCTTGCTGATAATGGGATAGCGCAGATTATTCGCCAGGGTGCCAAACGGTGCGCTGCCGACGGCAGGCGCATCGTACACCGGCGTATCTTTCCAGGTAAGCAGATTCTGGTTACTCAGCGGTTTATGCAAATCGCCAAGACTGTCTTCAACCCGCTGCTTGCCCTGCACCGGTTCGAGGTGGCCCTTATCGATAAAGCCGGTGCCGAAACCGAAGCTGAATTCATAATAATCGGCGGATGTCGGCACCACGGCGATAATTTGCCCGGCCCGAATGTTCCCCACGCTCACCACGTCATTGCCGATCTGCGCCCAGATAACCGCATCTTCCGTCGTCTGCATGTAGCGGGCGGGCATGCCCTGCTGGCTAAGCAGACTGGCTGAAGCGCTGAGTGATGTCAGTAAAAGGAGCAGGGCAAAAATTCGGGCAAACATGCAGGTCGGACCGCTAGAGAAATCAACCGCCATTGTAACAAAAGCGGCATCAATACCAATGCTTAATTCCCGAACGCATCATGACGCAGGCGAAAAGGCGGATTTTTTTGCTGCTGGTGCCAGAGGCTGCTGACGACCGGGCTTCCGCTGCTCACGATCGCATCGCGAAACGCTTCGCTGCTCAGGGTGTAGCGCAGAAGATACATGCGCTCCAGCAATGGATAGCTGATGCCGGAGATCACTTCACAGTGGGTATGTTTATGGCTCATCAGGGCCGCCACGCGATAGGGAGGCGCTCCGGTGTTATCGGTCAAAAAAATCACCCCATCGCCGCTGTCCGTGGCGTGCAACGCATCGCACATCATCCGGCTCAACATATTGCTGCTAAGATTACGCCAGTAATTTACCGCCCGACATTGCGCCAGCGGGCCAAACTTTTTTTCCAGACGATCCAGCAGCACTTCCGCCTTCTCATCATGACAGGTAATCACCCACCCCAACATAGACAGCCTCCTTAGCAGAGAAACACTGTAACAAAGGGGATGAAGCAGATGAGTGATGGCAGTCAAGATTAGCAGATAGCGCCTCGCCTGAAGGCCAGGCGCTATTCGCCGACGCGCGGTTAGCTGCGCAGACCGCGTCCACGCTGGATCAGATACCAGCACAGCGCGTAGAACAGAACAATAAAGACCACCAGCACGCCAAAAGTCGTAACCAGCGGAACATCGTTGATACCGAGGAATCCATAGCGGAAGCCGCTGATCATGTACACAATCGGATTAAGGTGCGACAGCGCCTGCCAGAAGGGCGGCAGTAGGGTCAGGGAGTAAAATACCCCACCGAGGTAGGTCAGCGGCGTCAGCACAAAGGTGGGGATCAGGCTGATATCATCAAAGGTTTTGGCAAAAACCGCGTTCAGCAAACCCGCCAGCGAAAAGAGGACCGCGGTCAGAATCAGCGTCAGCCCAACGAACAGCCAGGAATGCACCTGGAACGGCACGAAGAACAACGAGATCGCGGTAACCAGAATCCCTACGCACAGCCCGCGCGCAACCCCGCCGCCAACATAACCGGCGATAACCACGTGCGTCGGCACCGGCGCCACCAGCAGCTCTTCGATATTGCGCTGAAATTTCGCGCTGAAGAACGAGGAGGCCACGTTGGCATAGGCGTTGGTGATCACCGCCATCATGATCAGACCCGGCACAATAAACTGCATATAGGTAAAGCCATGCATTTCGCCGATCCGCGAGCCGATCAAATTGCCAAAGATGACAAAATAGAGGGTCATGGTGATCACCGGCGGCACCAGCGTCTGGATCCAGATACGCATAAAGCGGTGAATTTCCTTGGTCCAGATGCTTTTCAGCGCGATCCAATAAAGCTGCATCATGCTGATTCTCCTTTTCTGTCCTGCACCAGCGTGACAAACAACTCTTCCAGCCGGTTGGCTTTGTTACGCATACTTAACACCTGAACGCCCTGGGCACTCAGCTGGGCAAATACGCTGTTAATCCCCTGCTCGCGCAGCACTTCGACTTCCAGCGTGGAGGTATCCACCAGGCGATACTGGTAACCTTCCAGCGTCGGCAGCGGGCTTTTCGGCGCCAGATCGAGGATGAACGTTTCTGATTTCAACTTGGCAAGCAGCGCCTTCATCGAGGTGTTTTCCACCAGCTCTCCCCGTTGAATAATCCCGATATTGCGACACAGCATCTCCGCCTCTTCCAGATAATGGGTGGTCAGGATGATGGTGGTGCCTTTATCGTTCAAATCCTTGAGAAAACCCCACATCGAGCGGCGAAGTTCGATATCCACGCCCGCGGTGGGTTCATCGAGAATCAGCAGTTTAGGTTCATGCATCAGCGCGCGGGCGATCATCAGGCGTCGCTTCATCCCGCCGGAGAGCATCCTTGCGCGTTCGTTGCGTTTTTCCCACAGATCGAGCTGTTTTAAGTACTTTTCGCTGCGCAGAAGCGCTTCTTTATGCTCCACGCCGTAGTAGCCCGCCTGATGCACGACGATCTGCTGGACGGTTTCAAACGGGTTGAAGTTGAACTCCTGCGGCACCAGCCCGAGCTGACGCTTGGCGTTCACCACGTCCTTTTGCAGGTCGTAGCCAAAGACGTTGACCTCGCCGGAGGTTTTATTTACCAGCGAGCTGATAATGCCAATCGTGGTGGATTTCCCCGCCCCGTTAGGGCCGAGCAGCGCATAAAAATCCCCGGCTTCCACCTGCAGATCGATTCCCCGCAGCGCCTGAACCCCGCCGGGGTAGGTCTTGGTGAGCTGTTTTAATTCCAGAGCAATGGTCATTAAATATCTCTTCTCGTGTCATGACACGCGATGGGTTGTTTTAAATAAAGTGAGGTTAACCTATATTAGCCCAACGCACTTACTTGGTTACAGGCCGTAAACGTCCATGAATGATATAGATACACTCATCAGCAATAATGCACTATGGTCAAAAATGCTGGTGGAAGAAGACCCCGGTTTTTTCGCAAAATTGTCACAAGCGCAGAAGCCACGCTTTCTGTGGATTGGATGTTCTGATAGCCGTGTTCCTGCGGAACGGTTAACCGGCCTTGAGCCCGGTGAACTGTTTGTCCATCGTAACGTCGCCAATCTGGTGATTCATACCGACCTGAACTGTCTTTCCGTGGTGCAGTATGCCGTCGACGTGCTGGAAGTCGAGCATATCATCATCTGCGGCCACTATGGCTGCGGCGGCGTGCAGGCGGCGGTAGAAAACACCGAGCTGGGGCTTATCGACAACTGGCTGCTGCATATTCGCGATATCTGGTTCAAACACAGCTCGCTGCTGGGCGAAATGCCCGAAGAGCGCCGACTGGATACATTATGTGAACTGAACGTGATGGAGCAGGTTTATAACCTGGGCCACTCGACTATTATGCAGTCGGCGTGGAAACGGGGTCAGAAGGTCACCATCCACGGCTGGGCCTACGGTATCCATGACGGGATGTTACGCGATCTTGATGTGACCGCCGTCAGCCGTGAAACCCTTGAACAGCGCTACCGTCACGGGATTTCCAACCTCAAGAGCAAACACGCCAACCACAAGTAAGCCACCCGCTTGAGAAAACCCCGGCAGCGCGGCGCGCCATCGTCCGGGGTCGCATGAAACCTTACTCGTCCAGCAGTACCACTTTGCCGACGTACGGCAGATGACGGTAGCGCTGCGCGTAATCAATCCCGTAGCCGACCACGAACTCATCCGGGATGGCAAAGCCAACAAACTCGACCGGCACGTTCACTTCACGACGGCTCGGCTTATCCAGCAGCGTACAAATAGCCAGAGATTTCGGCTCACGCAGGCTGAGAATTTCACGCACTTTAGACAGCGTGTTGCCGGAATCGATAATGTCTTCCACAATCAATACGTCTTTACCGCGAATGTCTTCATCCAGATCTTTCAGGATTTTCACGTCACGGGTCGTCGACATGCCGCTGCCGTAGCTGGAGGCGGTCATAAAATCGACTTCATGCGGCACCTGCACTTCACGGCACAGGTCGGCCATAAACATAAATGAGCCGCGCAGCAGCCCCACCAGCACCATTTCGCTGCCGCTGTCTTTGTAGCACTCGTTGATTTGACGACCCAGTTCGGCGATACGCGCTTTGATCTCGGCTTCCGGGATCATCACTTCTACAGTATGTTTCATTAAACTAACCATTTGATTCTTAATGTAAATCATCAACACCGCTGCGAATGCACCGACATTGACCGGCAAGCTATGCAGTATACCAGTAAAAAGAAATATGCGATGCAGGGAATAATAAAGCCCATTTTGTGATTCCGATCACACTTGTTAAATCCTATAATTAATTGCAATTAAAAATTAACAAACAACCGAGTGTCTTTCTATGGCAGAAACAAAGTCTCAACAATCACGGCTTCTCGTGACGCTGACAGCGCTCTTTGCAGCGTTCTGCGGCCTGTATCTTCTTATTGGCGGGGTATGGCTGGCGGCTCTTGGCGGCTCCTGGTACTACCCTATTGCTGGCCTGGTCATGCTGGCCGTCACCGTGATGCTGTTACAGGGCAAACGCGCAGCGCTCTGGCTGTATGCTGCGCTGCTTCTCGCCACCATGATCTGGGGCGTCTGGGAAGTCGGCTTTGACTTCTGGGCGCTTACGCCGCGTAGCGATATCCTGGTCTTCTTCGGCATCTGGCTTATTTTGCCTTTTGTCTGGCGTCGTCTGCCGATCCCATCGGGCGGCGCGGTCGCCGGTCTGATCGTTGCCCTGCTGATCAGCGGCGGCATCCTGACCTGGGCCGGTTTTAATGACCCGCAGGAAGTGAACGGCACCCTGAATGCCGATGCGACGCCTGCGGCGCCGATCTCCACGGTTGCCGATAGCGACTGGCCGGCGTATGGCCGTAATCAGGAAGGTCAGCGTTATTCGCCGCTGAAGCAAATCAATGCCGATAACGTGAAAAACCTGAAGGAAGCCTGGGTGTTCCGCACCGGCGACCTGAAGCAGCCGAACGATCCGGGTGAAATCACCAACGAAGTGACGCCAATTAAAGTGGGGAACATGCTGTACCTGTGTACCGCCCACCAGCGTCTGTTTGCTCTTGATGCGGCTACCGGGAAAGAAAAATGGCACTTTGACCCGCAGCTGAACGCGGATCCGTCCTTCCAGCACGTCACCTGTCGCGGCGTCTCCTATCACGAAGCGAAAGCAGACAAGGCGCCGGCAGACGTCGTCGCCAACTGTCCGCGCCGGATTATCCTGCCGGTCAACGATGGTCGCCTGTTCGCGATTAACGCCGACAACGGCCAGCTGTGCGAATCCTTTGCCAACAAAGGTATTCTCAATCTGCAGACCAATATGCCGGTCACCACGCCGGGGATGTATGAACCAACGTCTCCGCCGATCGTGACCGATACCACCATTATCATTGCCGGCGCCGTGACCGATAACTTCTCAACGCGCGAACCGTCGGGCGTTATTCGCGGCTTTGACGTCAACACCGGTAAACTGCTGTGGGTCTTCGATCCGGGCGCGAAAGATCCGAACGCCATTCCGGATGATCAACATCATTTCACGCTGAACTCCCCGAACTCCTGGGCACCTGCGGCCTATGATGCGAAGCTGGACCTCGTGTACCTGCCGATGGGCGTGACCACGCCGGATATCTGGGGCGGTAACCGTACGCCGGAACAGGAACGCTACGCCAGCTCTATCGTGGCGCTGAACGCGACCACCGGTAAACTGGCATGGAGCTATCAGACCGTTCACCACGATCTGTGGGACATGGATATGCCGTCTCAGCCTACGCTGGCGGATATCGACGTTAACGGTAAAACTGTTCCGGTCATCTACGCACCGGCCAAAACCGGTAATATCTTCGTTCTCGACCGTCGTAACGGCGAACTGGTTGTCCCGGCACCGGAAAAACCGGTTCCTCAGAGCGCAGCGAAAGGCGATTATGTCTCGAAAACTCAGCCATTCTCCGACCTGAGCTTCCGTCCGAAGAAAGATTTGACCGGCGCGGATATGTGGGGCGCCACCATGTTCGATCAGCTGGTGTGCCGCGTTATCTTCCACCAGCTGCGTTATGAAGGCATCTTCACCCCGCCGTCAGAACAAGGCACGCTGGTCTTCCCGGGTAACCTGGGAATGTTTGAATGGGGCGGGATTTCCGTTGATCCGAACCGTCAGGTGGCCATCGCCAACCCAATGGCGCTGCCGTTTGTATCGAAACTGATCCCACGCGGCCCGGGCAACCCGATGGAGCCGCCAAAAGACGCGAAAGGTTCCGGTACCGAATCCGGCATACAGCCGCAGTATGGCGTACCGTTCGGCGTGACCCTCAACGCCTTCCTGTCGCCGTTTGGCCTGCCGTGCAAACAGCCGGCCTGGGGTTACATCTCCGCGCTGGATCTGAAAACCAACGAAGTGGTATGGAAAAAACGTATCGGTACGCCGCAGGATAGCCTGCCGTTCCCGATGCCGGTCCAGCTGCCGTTTAACCTCGGTATGCCGATGCTTGGTGGCCCGATCTCCACCGCGGGCAACGTGCTGTTTATTGGCGCTACCGCCGATAACTACCTGCGCGCCTACAACATGAGCAACGGGGAAAAACTGTGGCAGGCCCGTCTGCCGGCAGGCGGCCAGGCGACGCCGATGACCTATGAAGTGAATGGCAAACAGTATGTGGTCATCGCCGCAGGCGGCCACGGCTCGTTTGGCACGAAGATGGGTGACTATATCGTCGCCTATGCACTGCCTGATGAGGCGCAATAAGCCCAGGTAAAAACGCAGTAACAAAACAGAAGGCCCGGTGAACACCGGGCCTCTTTATTATGCGGGCAGAATATCCCCGGCGGGGAAAAACCTACACCGTAAAGCCGAGCATCATGCCGGTATCTTCATGTTCCAGCAGGTGGCAGTGCGCCATATAGGCATGCGCTTTCGACGCACCGTGATCGAACTTCACCAGCACTTCACTAACGCCCCCCTCAACCCGGACGGTATCTTTCCAGCCTGAACGATGCGCGGCAGGCGCAGCGCCATTTTCCGACAGAATACGGAACTGGGTGCCGTGAATATGGAACGGGTGCAGCATCATGTCGCCTTTGCCGGAAATCACCCAGCGCTCAAACTGCCCTTTCGCCGCGGCGAACAGCGGGGTATTCATATCAAAGGCCTGGCCATTGATCCGGTTAGCATCATGGAAATCGAAACCGTCGGCACCGTGGTTCATCTGTCCCATGCCGCCGTGGTTCATGTTCCCCATATCGCCATGATTCATCTGCCCCTTGGCGCTCATATTGCCCATATTGCCGTGATCCATCATGCTACCGTGGTTCATGCCGGACATCGCCCGATCACCATATTTTTGCATCAGCGCCTGCATTCCCATCATGTCCAGCATCGGATCCATCGACAGCTGGAGCGTGCGCTGTGTCAGCCCCTCCAGCGACGGCAGCGCCGGCATGCTGACCAAAGAATCCGGCAGTGTGCCGGATGCCTGGATAGTCAGCGGCTGGATGCGCAGGACCGGCTGCGGCTTGTCGAACGGCACAATCGCCATCCCCATTTGACTCACCGGCAAGGTGAGCAGATCGAAGGCTTTACCGTCGCGGGTATCCACCAGCACTTCAAAGCGCTCCCCTATTAACACCGGCAGCTCGCTGACTTTCACCGGTTCGGCAAGCAGTCCTCCGTCGCTGGCGATAACGTACATCGACCGGTTATCGCTGGTGGTGAAATTCAGCGAGCGGGCGTTACAGCCGTTCAGTAAACGTAAGCGCAGCCAGCCGCGCGGCGCGGCATGTTCAGGGTAGAGCGCCCCGTTTGCCAGCAAGGTATCGCCAAACCAGCCGACCGCCGCGCTCATGATGTCGAGCTGATAATCGATCTCGCCGGCGGCGGTAAAACGCTTATCCTGCACAATCACCGGTACATCATCGATCCCCCACTGCCTGGGCAACAGCAACCGCTCGCTTTCCTCATCAGAAATCAGCACCAGCCCCGCCAGCCCCATCGCCACCTGACGACCGGTTTTTCCATGCTGGTGCGGGTGGAACCAGCAGGTGGCGGCCCGCTGGCTGGGGGTAAAGTTCACGCTGCGGGAGGCGCCTGGCGCGATGATCCCCTGCGGACCGCCGTCGACCTCACCCGGCACCTCCAGCCCATGCCAGTGTACGGTGGTCTCTTCGGCCAGGCGATTATGGATATCCACGGTCACCGCCTCCCCTTTTTTGAGCTTCAGCGCCGGCCCCAACAGATTGCCGTTATAGCCCCAGGTGGTCGCCTGATGCGGACCAAACTGCGTTTTTCCGGCCTGGATCGTTAATGTGATGCGATTACGTGCGTCGGCGGTCAGAAGATCGGGCACCGGCAGAGCCGGGCGGCTGGCGGCGAAAACCGGGCGGCTCCACAGCGGCAGCGCGCTGAATACGCTGGCCGCCGCGGTTAATTTGATAAATTCACGACGTTGCATTTTCACATCCTTTTTATTCTGCTGGTGAACTTTTGAGCTTAAACCTTCCACCAGCAGGAAGGTCAAGCAGAAGAGTAAGAATAAAGCTCTACGTAGTGTAAAGAAGTATGCTAACGTTGAGCGTCCGTGATTCAATGGTAGAGAAAATGAAGACGCTTTTCAGAACAATAGTGCTCGGCAGCCTGCTTGCTCTATCCGCCAATAGCTATGCGTTAAGTGAGTCCGAAGCGGAAGATATGGCTGATTTAACGGCGGTATTTGTCTTTCTGAAAAACGACTGCGGTTACCAGAATCTGCCGAATACCCAAATTCGTCGCGCGCTGGTCTTTTTTGCTCAACAGAACCAATGGGATCTGAGCAACTACGACAGTTTCAATATGAAGGCGCTCGGTGAAGACAGCTACCGCGACCTCAGCGGTATCAAAATCCCCACGACGAAAAAATGCAAGGCGTTGGCCCGCGATTCGCTGAGCCTGCTCGCTTACGTGAAATAGTCCACCCGCCGGGCCCGAACACAATCCCGCCGCCTGTATAAGGTGGCATGGTCTTCCCGTCCCGCCATTCCTGCCATGCAGCCTGCCGCCATGCGAACGGCTGAAATATCCACCGTGCATCATCATCCAGAGTTGGCTATGATGTTGCGCTCGTTTTTCGAGCGTACCGGATGTTCACAATGGAGGAACCCGCCTGTGGCTGATAACAATCTGTGGCATGAAACGCTGCACGACCATTTTGGTCAGTATTTTGCGGTTGATAAGGTGCTGTATCACGAAAAGACCGATCACCAGGATTTGATCATTTTTGAGAATGCAGCCTTTGGCCGCGTGATGGCGCTGGACGGGGTGGTACAAACCAGCGAACGCGATGAGTTTATCTATCATGAGATGATGACCCATGTCCCGCTGATGGCCCACGGCAAGGCGAAACATGTGCTGATCATCGGCGGCGGTGACGGCGCGATGCTGCGAGAAGTGTCTCGTCACAGCACCATCGAAACCATCACCATGGTCGAAATCGACGCTGGCGTGGTCTCATTCTGCCGCCAGTATCTGCCAAATCATAACGCGGGCGCTTATGACGATCCGCGCTTTACGCTGGTGATTGACGATGGCGTCAATTTTGTTAACCAGACCACGCAAACGTTTGATGTGATAATCTCCGACTGCACCGACCCTATCGGTCCCGGCGAGAGCCTGTTCACCTCGGCCTTTTACGAAGGCTGCAAGCGCTGCCTGAACCCCGGCGGCATTTTTGTCGCCCAGAACGGCGTCTGCTTCCTGCAACAGGATGAAACGATCGACAGCCACCGCAAACTCGGCCACTATTTCAGCGATGTCAGCTTCTATCAGGCCGCGATTCCGACCTACTATGGCGGCATTATGACCTTCGCGTGGGCGACCGATAATGCTGCCCTGCGCGACCTGTCCAATGAAATTATCCAGGCGCGTTTTCACAAAGCGAACCTGAAGTGCCGTTACTATAATCCGGCCATTCACAAGGCGGCCTTTGCCCTACCGCAATATTTACAGGATGCGCTGTCCGCCAGCGATCCTCAGTAAGGGGGTGAACTAAATTGAAAAAACTGAAGCTGCACGGCTTTAACAACCTGACCAAGAGCCTGAGTTTTTGTATTTACGATATCTGCTACGCCAAAACGGCAGAGGAGCGCGATGGCTACATCGCCTATATAGATGAACTCTATAACGCCAACCGTCTGACCGAGATTTTGTCAGAGACCTGCTCGATCATCGGTGCCAACATTCTGAACATTGCCCGCCAGGATTATGAACCTCAGGGGGCCAGCGTCACGATTCTGGTCAGTGAAGAACCGGTTGATCCGCAGCTTATCGACCAGACCGAACGCCCGGGCCCGCTCCCGGAAGCCGTCGTCGCCCATCTCGACAAGAGCCATATTTGCGTGCACACCTACCCGGAAAGCCATCCCGAGGGCGGGCTGTGCACCTTCCGTGCTGATATCGAAGTCTCCACCTGTGGGGTTATTTCACCGCTTAATGCGTTGAATTATCTCATCCATCAGCTGGAATCTGACATTGTCACTATTGATTATCGCGTCCGCGGTTTTACCCGTGATATCAATGGCATGAAGCACTTTATTGACCATGAAATCAATTCCATTCAGAACTTTATGTCCGAGGACATCAAAGCGCTGTATGACATGGTAGACGTCAACGTCTACCAGGAAAATATCTTCCACACCAAAATGCTGCTGAAAGAGTTCGATCTGAAGCACTACATGTTCCACACCAGGCCCGAAGACCTCAGCGCAGAAGAGCGCAAGTCCATCACCAGTCTACTGTGGAAAGAGATGCGAGAAATTTACTACGCCCGCAACATTCCGTATATCTGAGAAACGCAGACAGGGCTACGGCAGTGGCCCTGTCTGGTTATGCCAGGTGAAGCCGGCAAGGCAGGTTGGCGAGCGCCTCCTGCGCCTGGGTCGCCAGGCCGCGATCGGTGACGATATCCGTCAGACTGGCAAGCGGGGTGACGCAAAACAGCGACCAGGAGCCATATTTGCTGCTGTCCGCTAACAGCACCCGGCGGCTCGCATTCAGCGCCAGATCCTGCTTGAGCCCCGCCTTCTCTTCCGTCGGCGTGGTAATCCCCTTCTCCAGACTCCATGAATTACAGCTAATAAATGCGATATCCGGGTAGATACCGCGCAGCAGTTTACGACCGTGATCGCCAATGCATGACTGGCTGCTGTCATCGATGCGACCGCCGATGATGGTCACCTCGATCTGCTTAAACTCCGAGAGAAACAGGGCGATGCGTAAATCGGAGGTAATTACGCGCAGCGGCAGCGAAGTCAGGTTACGCGCCAGCTCCAGCATCGTCGTCCCGGCATCCAGCACGACCGAATCGCCGGCTTTAATCATCGACAGGGCCAGTAGGGCAATCGCGCTCTTTTCCTGGGGATGCAGCAGCTGCTTTTCATTGGTCGTCGGCTGGGCCGGGATAAAGCGGTTAAGCGCCACGCCGCCGTGGCTGCGATTAATCACGCCCTGCTCATCCAGCTTAATCAGATCGCGACGTATGGTCGCGGGCGAAGCGTCAATAGCGGTAACCAGTTGTTCAACGGTGACCAGATTATGGCCTTTCAGATAGTCCAGAATCTGGTCTAAGCGATTTTGTGACTTCATATCCCTTTCATCTTTCACGTTGTAAGCCGACAGCCACGCCAGCGCTTAACCGGCGCGGGTAACCGCCTCAGGCACTGCGGACTGCCGCCTTGTGCAACCTGAATGAATCCGGATAACAGTCTATAAATTAAGCAAGCTGAGCGGCTAGCTGGATAGAAATCGCCATGCTCTCAGACTTAGCTTTACCTGTCCAGGCAATATCAAACGCGGTGCCATGATCCGCTGAGGTGCGGATAAACGGCAGCCCGGCGGTGATATTAACGCCATCATAGAAGCCAAGCAGCTTCAACGGAATATGCCCCTGGTCGTGATACATCGCCACCACCATATCGTACTGCCCTTCCCAGGCCTGCAGAAAGACGGTATCCGGCGGGCAAGGGCCATAAACGGCCACGCCCTGCTGCTGCATCTGCGCAATCGCCGGGCCGACAATGTTGATCTCCTCATCGCCAAAAAGACCGTTTTCACCAGCATGAGGATTAACGCCGGCGACCGCGATACGCGGGGAACTGACCCCCACGCGCCGTAAGAAAGTGTCGGCAAGCGAGATAACCGTTTTAATACGCTCGTCGTTCAGCGTATCGAGGAACTTACGCAGCGCAATATGCGTCGAAACGTGTATGACCTTCAGCTTGTCGGTATACAGCACCATCGCATAATCACGGCTGTCCGTCAGGCGGGCCAGCAGTTCAGTATGGCCCGGATACATGTGCCCCGCCAGATGAAGCGCCTCTTTATTCAGCGGCGCGGTCGCAATGGCGGAAACCTCTCCCGCCAGCGCCATTTCGGTGGCCCGCTTAACGCAGCGGTACGCCAGATCGCCAGCCTGAGCCTGCACCTTTCCCGGTATAAGCCTGGCCGGGTCTTTCAGCGGTTCGTCAATGACGTTAACGATCCCCGGCGCAAAGCGCGCCTGGGAAACCTGCTTGATCGGACGTAATTCTACGGGCGGCGTGACGCCGGACGCCTGCAGACGCTGTAGCGTCTGTAAACATCCCACCACCACTGCCGGCGTGCCGGAAAGCGCGCCTTCGGCCAGAGATTTGATAATGATTTCGGGCCCGATGCCTGCCGGGTCGCCCATCGTGACGGCAATTACGTTATTTGTCACTATACAGCTCCTCAATAAAATAAAGTGCATCCCGAAGCGTGGCTTCGCCGCCAAATCCACCGGCTTTGGTGATCACCGGTAGATCGTCAATTTCGCTGTTCACCAGCGTTCCGCAGGGCACGCAGGGCGCCACTTCGCTGGCGATACGATAACCTTCAGCCCCGAGCGCTCTCGCCACGGCGATGGCAATATCTCCGCCCGTGAGGAACAGCCCTCCGATTTGCGCCCGGTTGATGACGGCGAGCGTAATACCGCCTAGTGCTGAGCTAATGCAGTCTCCTAGCTGCTGGCGTGAAAGCTGGTAGCGTTCGCACAGCGTCTCAATCATCCCGCGCGCATCGGCGTCGCGGCAGGTTCTCAGCACACAATGCTGACGGTCGCGCAAAATAGCGCTGGCCTGGCGGACTATCTTTTCCTTTATGCTATCGCTGTCCGTTTGTAGCAGCGCCTCAACATCAATATCGACAATCCCCAGCGCCCTCTCTTTCGCCGCAAACACAATCTGCTGCCGGGTTGCCTCACTCATCGAACCGGCAACCACCAGCACCGGCAGCTGCAGCCGTGAACTGAGGTAACACTCTGCCGGCAGCGCGTTAGCAAAACCCGCCGCGCCAACGAGTAAGTAACGCTGGTTAAGCCCGGCCACCGCCTGCGCCAGCAGAGCCAAATCGCCATCGTTTTCGGCATCAACGACCACAATCCCGCCGTCGCTCTCGCCGATACGCTGGAGTTCGGCGCCTGAGCCACCGCCACGTACCGTCGCCAGATCCAGCTCATAAACCGGACAGGTGGTCTGTAATTCAAGCAATGTCTTGATATGGGAAGAGATAATCGGTGTTTTGGGATCGCTGGCAAATTCTGTTTCGACGAGCGGTACGCCATGCACCAGACACTGCCCGTTCCTCGTCACCCGGCCCGCCGCGGGAATCGCTGCCGCCACGATGGCCAGCCTGGCACCACTGGCCTGCATTGCCGCCTCGACCTCCGCGCCGACGTTACCGCGGAACGTCGAATCTATCTTTTTGTATACCAGCGGTGGATTGTCCCGCTCGCAAAACCAGGGCGCGACGACCGCGCCCACCTTCTCTGCCGCCTGAGCCGGCTCCAACGCCCTGCTTTCGGTATTTATCACCAGCACATCAGCCTGACGTGACGCTTGCTGCCGCTCATTGAACATGACCTCAGTACGCGCGCCCTTTTTGGCCAGCTGGACTCCTGTATCATTTGCTCCGGTAAAATCATCTGCGATAACAATCATCTTCATTATGGTTTCTCCCCGAGGACTACCTTCGCCTGCTGCTGGTTACGTTTCGCCACCCACGACGTCAGCGCTGGCGTTAAGAGGGCGGTCACAATCACCGACGTGGCCACCAGCGGCGTTGCCACCGCCACGATCTCGCCCAGCGCGGGATCCGCCTGGGCAATGGCCATCGGCGTGGCAACGGCGTTACCCGCGGTGCTGGAAGCCGCTGCACCGGCAATACCAGTGCCGCCCAGCAGACGATCGACTTTAATATTGAAGAAACCGCCTACCAGAGTGGTCAGCACGCCCAGCAGGATCCCGGCAAGCCCGCCCTTCAGCAGCATGGACAGGTCGATTCCGGCGCCTAGCGCAAAAGCAAAGAACGGGATCAGCAGCGGGCCGCCTTTCGTGAGGAATTCACGCATCTGCACATCCAGATTGCCGAGCAGCATGCCGATAAGCATGGGGATCAGCACCACCACGATCGACATCAGCGGAATATTAGCCATACCCGCCGCGCCCAGAGCGATCATCGTCAGTATCGGGCCATCGCTCAGCGACATCAGCGGCGTAGCCCCCACCTCATTCTCGCTGCCAAACTCGCCGGCCAGTGCGGCATACAGGCCGCCATTCGTGTTGCTCATCGCGGCAATAATGGCGACGGAGGAGAGCCCCCACAGACCGTCGACGCCAAAAAACGTCTCGACGGTAAATCCAAGCGCCACCGCCACAACAAATTTAGTGAAGGTAATACCGCCGCCAATCAACAGAGATTTAGGGGCGGCTTTTATATGGATACCCGCCCCCATGCAGAGTAAAAACGCCCCGATAAGCGGCGCGGCGCCGTTCTTAAATAATGCCGTGGTAAAGCCCCCTACCTGCAGCGCCTCGGGGGCGAAAGTATTGAGCATAGCCCCCAGCACAAGCGGGACGACCATCATCCCTCCCGGGATTTTTTCTATTGTCGCTTTAATTTTCACATCGCCCTCCTGGTTGATTTAATGCAATCACAAATGATTACAATAAATCAAATAAAAGAAAAATAAGGCTCAGATCGCAGTTCCAGGCCAATATTAAGCCGTTTAATGATTATTTGATTAAATGTAATCAAGAAGGGTAGTGCGGGCAGCGCCTGAAAGAGCGCTGCCGGGGAGTTAGCAGTCTTGTAAGAAGCGACGGTAGGCGGCAACGACCTGTAAAAAATCCTCAACGCCGCACAAAGAGAGGCTTTCTTCGTCGTAGTAGCTCATGCCCTCTTCTATTTCATCACCTGAAATCTCCAGCTGGTTAGCGCGAATCATCACCTCTTCGCCATCCAGCCATAGCGTGTATTCATGTCCGGCACGCTGCCAGGAACGCTCGCTGCCTTGTACGGTACGCGCGGCCTGTTCCACTTCGTCCAGTAGGGCGAGGTTATCTTTCACCTCTTCGTTAAACCAGTGCCCTACCACCTCGTGGCCCATCGACATTCGCACCTTTACCACTCCGGTAATATCGCGCAGAAATTCGTAATCCATAGTGTCTTCCTCTGCAAGGGCAATGCGTCACCGCTACATTGTACCCATAGGGTAATTATCGCAGTACCGGGGAAGAAAAAAAGCCGGGCGGATGAAGGATTGGAAATAAAAATGCCCGGTGATGCAATGTTCACCGGGCACAGGAGAGTTTACAGGCAATTCGTCAGGCGAGCTGACGCCTGACCTTAGACCGCCGTCTGGAAAATAACCCCATCAGCTTTATCGGTATACTGTTCCAGCTGGTTGAAGTTCAGGTAGCGATAGGTGTCCGCCGCGGTCTCATCCACCTGCGCGACGAAGGTCTGGTACTCTTCCGGCGTCGGCAGTTTGCCGAGCAGAGAAGCGACCGCAGCCAGTTCCGCAGAGGCCAGATAAACGTTAGCGCCGGTCCCTAAACGGTTCGGGAAGTTACGGGTCGAAGTGGACACCACCGTCGCACCGTCCGCCACGCGCGCCTGGTTACCCATACACAGGGAACAGCCAGGGATTTCGATACGCGCACCGCTCTTACCAAACACGCTGTAGTAGCCTTCTTCCGTCAGCTGCGCCGCATCCATACGGGTTGGCGGAGCCACCCACAGACGAGTCGGCAGCTGGCCTTTATGGCTGTCCAGCAGTTTACCCGCCGCACGGAAGTGACCGATGTTGGTCATGCAGGAACCGATGAACACTTCATCGATCTTCTCACCCTGCACGTCGGACAGCAGACGCGCATCGTCCGGATCGTTCGGCGCACACAGAATAGGCTCTTTGATATCCGCCAGATCGATGTCGATCACCGCCGCGTATTCCGCGTCAGCGTCGGCTTCCAGCAACTGCGGATCCGCCAGCCATTTTTCCATCCCCTGGATACGACGTTCCAGGGTACGACGATCGCCGTAGCCTTCTGCAATCATCCACTTCAGCAGGACGATGTTGGAGTTGAGATACTCAACGATCGGCTCCTGATTCAGCTTAATGGTACAGCCGGCAGCAGAACGTTCTGCGGAAGCATCGGTCAGCTCAAACGCCTGCTCCACCTTCAAATCCGGCAGACCTTCGATTTCCAGGATGCGGCCAGAGAAGATGTTTTTCTTCCCTTTCTTCTCAACGGTCAGCAGCCCCTGCTTAATCGCGTACAGCGGGATCGCATGGACCAGATCGCGCAGGGTGATCCCCGGCTGCATCTTGCCTTTGAAGCGAACCAGCACGGATTCCGGCATATCCAGCGGCATCACGCCGGTCGCGGCGGCAAACGCCACCAGACCAGAGCCCGCCGGGAAAGAGATACCAATCGGGAAACGGGTATGGGAGTCACCGCCGGTACCGACGGTATCCGGCAACAGCATACGGTTCAGCCACGAGTGGATAACGCCATCGCCCGGACGCAGGGAAACACCGCCACGGTTCATAATGAAGTCTGGCAGCGTATGGTGAGTGGTGACGTCAACCGGCTTCGGATAGGCCGCAGTGTGACAGAAGGACTGCATCACCAGGTCGGCGGAGAAACCAAGGCACGCCAGGTCTTTCAGTTCATCACGGGTCATCGGACCGGTGGTGTCCTGGGAGCCCACGGAAGTCATCTTCGGTTCGCAGTAAGCGCCCGGACGGATACCGGCTACGCCGCACGCACGGCCGACCATTTTCTGCGCCAGCGAGTAACCACGGCTGCTTTCTGCCACGTCTTTTGCCTGACGGAAGACGTCGCTGTGCGGCAGACCCAGCGCTTCACGCGCTTTGGTGGTCAGGCCGCGACCGATGATCAGCGGAATACGACCGCCGGCGCGGACTTCATCTACCAGCACATCGGTTTTCAGCCCGAAGCTTGCCAGCAGTTCGTTGGTTTCGTGGTTACGCACTTCGCCTTTGAACGGGTAAACGTCAATCACGTCGCCCATATTCAGGTTGTTCACGTCCACTTCAATTGGCAGCGCGCCCGCATCTTCCATGGTATTGAAGAAAATCGGTGCGATTTTGCCGCCCAGGCACAGGCCGCCGCCGCGCTTGTTCGGCACGTTCGGAATATCGTCGCCCATAAACCACAGCACCGAGTTGGTGGCGGATTTACGCGAAGAACCGGTACCCACCACGTCACCGACGTAGGCCAGCGGGAAACCTTTTTGCTGAAGCGCTTCAATTTGCTTGATCGGGCCTACGGAACCCGGCTGATCCGGTTCGATACCTTCGCGGGCATTTTTCAGCATCGCCAGCGCGTGCAGCGGGATATCCGGGCGGGACCAGGCATCCGGCGCCGGAGAGAGATCATCGGTGTTGGTTTCGCCGGTCACTTTGAAGACGGTGACGGTGATTTTCTCAGCCAGCGGCGGACGGTTCAGGAACCACTCGGCGTCAGCCCACGATTTCATCACCTGTTTAGCGTACTCGTTACCCGCTTTGGCTTTCTCTTCGACGTCGTAGAAGTTATCGAACATCAGCAGGGTATGGGACAGCGCTTTGGCGGCGATCGGCGCCAGTTTAGCCTCGTCCAGCGCATCAATCAGCGGGTGAATGTTGTAACCGCCCTGCATGGTGCCCAGCAGTTCAACGGCTTTTTCAGGGGTAACCAGTGGGGAGGTTGCTTCGCCTTTGGCGACAGCGGCAAGGAATCCGGCTTTAACATAGGCGGCTTCGTCGACGCCCGGCGGTACACGGTTGATTAACAGGTCTAACAGGAATTCTTCTTCACCCGCAGGCGGGTTCTTCAGCAGTTCTACCAGCGCGGCCATTTGGGTTGCATCTAAGGGTTTGGCAACAATCCCAACGGCTGCACGCTCAGCTACGTGCTTACGGTATTCTTCTAGCACGACGGTTCTCCTCGCTCTCATTGTAAAATGCGGTAGGCGATTCTCTTCACGCTCCTGTGAGACAGCAGTTTGTAGGGTAAATGCCCGATACCGCGTCGGCAGCATAGCAGGATTTCGGCGAGGTGTTAATCTGTTTACAAAAAAGCAACATTAAAATTTAGCTGAATCGTTAAGGGCAGGATTTTACAGGCTTTAGGTACATTTCCCGGGATATAAATTTCAGGCCGCTGCCGACGGCTGACCAGGATTCCGGCAAAAATCAGCCACTTCATCCCCTCGTACGGCTGGCACGCCCTTGCAGGAGAAAAGGCATAAAAACATGCCCGACGCCTCGTCCTGCGCCGGACATCTGAGACGCTGAGAAACAGTGTTTAGCCCTGATGCGGCATCAGCTGCGGATAGCCGCTGAAGGCCGGCTTGCTGCTGCTTAATGCCGCCTCATCCTGGTGAATACTGCCAGAGTTCGCCGCCCACACGCCTTCCGGGGTTTTGCTGATCGCCTGATGCTGTGCATTCAGGTTCTGCCCCATGGCGGCGATATGGGTATTTTCCGTGCCGCCGCTGTTGTCGGCCCACGGAATGGCAGGATCTGCGGCGCAAGCCGCCCCGGAAGCCAGGGTGGCGGCTAACAGGGCTGTTGTTAAAACGAGTTTCATGACGCACCTCACCATATAGTTAACCACCTATAAGTTTATGACGTAATTATTACCAGGGTATCTATAAGGTGTAGCGATTTATTAACGCAGACACAGTTCTGAACATCGGGCATAAAAAAAGCGGCTCTCAGAGCCGCTTTTGCATTTTGCCGGAAAGAAAAACTTACTTTTTCTTCGCTTTCGGGTTCGGCAGATCGGTGATGCTACCTTCGAAGACTTCTGCCGCCAGGCCAACGGACTCGTGCAGAGTCGGGTGGGCGTGGATGGTCAGCGCGATGTCTTCTGCGTCACAACCCATTTCGATAGCCAGACCGATTTCACCCAGCAGCTCGCCGCCGTTGGTGCCGACAATCGCGCCGCCGATAACACGGTGGCTCTCTTTGTCGAAGATCAGTTTGGTCATACCGTCTGCGCAATCAGAAGCGATCGCACGGCCAGAGGCTGCCCACGGGAAGGTGGCAGTTTCGTAGCTGATGCCTTTTTCTTTCGCTTCTTTCTCGGTCAGACCAACCCAGGCAACTTCTGGCTCGGTGTAGGCGATGGACGGGATCACTTTCGGGTCGAAGTAGTGCTTCAGACCGGAGATAACTTCGGCGGCAACGTGACCTTCGTGAACGCCTTTGTGCGCCAGCATCGGCTGACCGACGATATCGCCGATAGCGAAGATGTGCGGCACGTTGGTACGCAGCTGCTTGTCAACGCGGATAAAGCCGCGCTCGTCAACTTCAACGCCCGCTTTGCCTGCGTCGAGGTTTTTACCGTTCGGTACGCGGCCGATAGCCACCAGCACCGCGTCATAACGCTGCGCTTCCGCCGGGGCTTTTTTGCCTTCCATGGAAACATAGATACCGTCTTCTTTTGCTTCAACGGCAGTCACTTTGGTTTCCAGCATCAGGTTGAATTTCTTGCTGATGCGTTTGGTGAAGACTTTCACCACGTCTTTGTCGGCAGCCGGGATAACCTGGTCGAACATCTCAACCACATCGATCTCTGAACCCAGCGCATGGTACACGGTACCCATTTCCAGACCGATGATACCGCCACCCATAACCAGCATACGCTTCGGTACGGATTTCAGCTCCAGCGCATCGGTGGAATCCCATACGCGCGGATCTTCGTGCGGAATGAACGGCAGCTGAATCGGACGGGAACCCGCCGCGATGATCGCATTGTCGAAGTTAATCACGGTCTTACCGTTCTCGCCTTCCACTTCCAGGGTGTTAGCACCGGTGAATTTACCCAGGCCGTTAACCACCTTCACTTTACGACCTTTGGCCATGCCAGCCAGACCACCGGTCAGCTGAGTGATGACTTTTTCTTTCCAGGTGCGGATCTTGTCAATGTCGGTTTTCGGTTCGCCGAAAACGATGCCGTGCTCGGCCAGCGCTTTCGCTTCTTCGATAACTTTAGCAACGTGCAGCAGCGCTTTAGAAGGGATACAGCCGACGTTCAGGCAAACACCGCCGAGGGTGCTGTAACGTTCTACGATGACGGTCTCCAGACCTAAATCAGCGCAACGGAAGGCAGCAGAATAGCCTGCAGGACCTGCCCCAAGTACCACGACCTGAGTTTTAATTTCAGTACTCATCATGACCTCTGTAGTTTGTATCCGGCGGGTCTGACGCTATTGTTATACACTTCATCCTTCAAGCCGCCTCTGCGTTGGCTGCGCTCGCTCACCCCGGTCACGTACCGCTTGTACGCTCCAGGGATTCACTCCCTTGCCGCCTTGACGCAACTCGAATTATTTTGTGTAAATTACGCCCATGTCCACCGGGACGTTCTATCCGCCTGCATTTTACAAAATTGTTAACAATTTTGAAACAACAAACGGCAAACGATTTTGTCCTTTGTTGCTGATAACCCCGAAACGAAAACAAGATTACCAGAAAAAAGCCGGCCGTCAGGCCGGCTTTTCGCTTACATCACCAGGCGGCGAATATCGCTCAGCATGTTGTTGATGATGGTGATAAAGCGCGCACCATCAGCACCATCGATCACGCGGTGGTCGAAGGACAGAGAGATAGGCATCATCAGACGCGGTACAAACTCTTTACCATTCCACACCGGTTCCATCGCGGATTTAGACACCCCGAGGATGGCCACTTCCGGCGCGTTGACAATCGGCGCGAAGTGGGTTGTCCCCAGGCCGCCGATGCTGGAGATGGTGAAGCAACCGCCCTGCATTTCGCCAGCCGTCAGCTTACCATCACGCGCTTTCTTAGAGATAACCGTCAGTTCGCGAGACAGCTCGGTAATGCTCTTCTTGTTCACATCTTTAAAGACCGGAACAACCAGACCATTCGGCGTATCAACCGCCACACCGATGTTGATGTATTTCTTCAGCGTCAGACGCTGTGCATCTTCGGACAGCGAGCTGTTGAAGCGCGGCATCTGCTCAAGCGCAGCGGCAACGGCTTTCATGATGAAGACCACCGGGGTGAATTTCACGTCCAGTTTGCGCTTCTCAGCTTCAGCATTCTGCTGCTTACGGAAGGCTTCCAGATCGGTGATATCGGTTTTATCGAAGTGCGTAACGTGCGGGATCATCACCCAGTTACGGCTCAGGTTCGCACCAGAGATTTTCTGGATACGGCCCAGCTCAACTTCTTCCACTTCACCAAACTTGCTGAAGTCCACTTTCGGCCACGGCAGCATACCCGGCAGACCACCACCGGCGGCAGCGGCAGGCGCTGCTTCGGCGCGTTTCACCGCCTCTTTCACGTAAGCCTGAACGTCTTCGCGCAGGATGCGGCCTTTACGACCGGAACCTTTCACTTTCGCCAGGTTCACACCGAATTCGCGCGCCAGGCGACGAATCAGCGGGGTCGCGTGGACGTAAGCGTCGTTTTCTGTGAACTCAGATTTGCCTTCCGCTTTCGCCGCAGGGGCAGCGGCTGGTTTAGCCTTCTCCGCCGGTGCAGCAGCAGGTGCCGGTGCAGCGGCCTGAGCCGGAGCGGCGGCAGGCGCAGCGCCTTCCACTTCGAAGACCATAATCAGAGAACCGGTAGAGACTTTATCGCCGGTGCTGATTTTGATTTCTTTTACCGTACCCGCGAACGGCGCCGGGACTTCCATGGAAGCCTTGTCGCCTTCAACGGTGATCAGTGACTGTTCAGCGGCAACTTTATCGCCCACTTTCACCATCACTTCGGTCACTTCGACTTCATCACCACCGATGTCCGGAACATGAACGTCTTTCGCGCCAGCAGCAGCGGCTGGTGCCGCGGCGGCGGCCGGAGCCGCAGCCTGGGCCGGAGCCGCAGCTGGTGCTGCGCCCGCCACTTCGAAGACCATGATCAGCGACCCGGTAGAAACTTTGTCGCCGGTGTTGATTTTGATCTCTTTCACGGTGCCCGCGAACGGCGCCGGAACTTCCATAGAAGCTTTATCGCCTTCTACGGTGATCAGGGACTGTTCAGCGGCAACGGTGTCGCCCACTTTGACCATGATCTCGGTGACTTCAACTTCGTCGCCGCCGATGTCCGGTACGTGAACGTCTTTTGCCGCCGCTGCAGCAGGTGCTGCTGCCGGAGCGACTTCTTTCTTCTCTTCTGCCTTAGCAGGTGCAGCAGCTGCTGCACCGTCGGCGGAATCGAAAATCATGATCAGTTTGCCGGTCTCGGTTTTATCGCCAACAGAGACTTTGATCTCTTTAACGATGCCTGCCTGAGGAGACGGCACTTCCATAGAGGCTTTGTCGCCTTCTACGGTGATCAGCGACTGTTCAGCTTCAACCTTGTCGCCCACTTTGACCAGGATCTCGGTGATTTCAACTTCATCAGCCCCGATGTCCGGTACTTTGATTTCGATAGCCATTATTCTTTTACCTCTTACGCCAGACGCGGGTTAACTTTTTCTGCATCGATGTTGAATTTGATGATGGCATCCGCCACCACTTTCTTATCGATTTCGCCACGTTTAGCCAGTTCGCCCAGTGCTGCTACCACCACATAAGAAGCATCGACTTCGAAGTGGTGACGCAGGTTTTCACGGCTGTCGGAACGACCGAAGCCATCAGTACCCAGCACGCGGTAGTCGTCAGCCGGTACATAAGTACGGACCTGCTCGGCGAACAGTTTCATATAGTCGGTTGATGCTACAGCCGGAGCGTCGTTCATCACCTGAGCGATGTATGGAACGCGCGGAGTTTCCAGCGGGTGCAGCATGTTCCAGCGCTCACAGTCCTGACCGTCACGGGCCAGTTCGGTGAAGGAGGTGACGGAGTACACGTCAGAGCCCACGCCGTAGTCGTTCGCCAGGATCTGCGCTGCTTCACGAACGTGACGCAGGATAGAACCTGAGCCCAGCAGCTGAACTTTACCTTTGCTACCTGCAACGGTTTCGAGTTTATAGATACCTTTACGGATACCTTCCTCGGCACCTGCTGGCATGGCCGGCATGTGGTAGTTTTCGTTCAGCGTGGTGATGTAGTAGTAAACGTTCTCTTGTTTCTCACCGTACATGCGCTCCAGACCATCGTGCATGATGACCGCAACTTCATACGCGTAAGACGGATCGTAAGAGATACAGTTCGGAATAGTCAGAGACTGAATATGGCTGTGACCATCTTCGTGCTGCAGACCTTCGCCGTTCAGCGTGGTACGACCGGAAGTCCCGCCGACCAGGAAGCCGCGAGCCTGTTGGTCGCCAGCCTGCCAGCACAGGTCGCCGATACGCTGGAACCCGAACATGGAGTAGTAGATGTAGAACGGGATCATCGGCAGGTTGTTGGTGCTGTAAGAGGTCGCAGCAGCCAGCCAGGATGCGCCGGCACCCAGTTCGTTGATCCCTTCCTGCAGGATCTGACCTTTTTCGTCTTCTTTGTAGTAAGCAACCTGCTCACGGTCCTGCGGGGTGTACTGCTGGCCGTTCGGGCTGTAAATACCAATCTGACGGAACAGGCCTTCCATACCAAAGGTACGCGCTTCATCGGCGATGATCGGCACGAGGCGGTCTTTGATGGACTTGTTCTTCAGCATCACGTTCAGGGCACGAACGAACGCGATAGTGGTAGAAATTTCTTTGTTCTGCTCTTCCAGCAGCGGCGCGAAATCTTCGAGGGTCGGCAGCTCCAGCTTCTCATCGAAGTGCGGCTGACGGCTCGGCAGATAGCCGTGCAGTTTTTCACGCTGGGCGTGCAGATAGGTGTACTCTTCGGAACCTTCCGGGAAGGTCAGGTAAGACAGGTTTTCAACCTGCTCATCGGTTACCGGAACATTGAAGCGGTCGCGGATATGACGCACGCCGTCCATGTTCATTTTCTTCACCTGGTGAGCGATGTTTTTACCTTCAGCGGTATCGCCCATGCCATACCCTTTAATGGTATGTGCCAGGATAACGGTCGCTTTACCTTTGGTGTCCTGCGCTTTTTTCAGTGCCGCAAAGACTTTCTTCGGATCGTGGCCACCGCGGTTCAGCGCCCAGATCTGCTCGTCAGTCCAGTCAGCGACCAGCGCGGCAGTTTCCGGATATTTACCGAAGAAGTGCTCGCGAACGTACGCGCCATCTTTGGATTTGAAGGTCTGGTAGTCGCCGTCAACGGTTTCGTTCATCAGCTGAATCAGCTTGCCGCTGGTGTCTTTACGCAGCAGCTCATCCCAACGACCGCCCCAGATAACCTTGATAACGTTCCAGCCGGCACCGGCGAAGATACCTTCCAGCTCGTTAATGATTTTGCCGTTACCGGTGACCGGGCCGTCCAGACGCTGCAGGTTGCAGTTGATGACGAAGACCAGGTTATCCAGTTTTTCACGGGTCGCGATGGTGATAGCGCCTTTAGATTCCGGCTCGTCCATCTCGCCGTCGCCCAGGAAGGCGTAAACGGTTTGTTTAGAGGTGTCTTTCAGACCACGGTGTTCCAGATACTTGAGGAACTTAGCCTGGTAGATAGCACCGATTGGGCCCAGACCCATGGAAACGGTCGGGAACTGCCAGAATTCCGGCATCAGTTTCGGGTGCGGGTAAGAGGACAGACCGTTACCGTGAACTTCCTGACGGAAGTTGTTCATCTGCTCTTCAGTCAGACGACCTTCCAGGAACGCACGTGCGTATACGCCCGGAGAGATGTGGCCCTGGAAGTAAACCAGGTCGCCGCCATCCTGCTCGTTGCGCGCACGGAAGAAGTGGTTAAAGCACACTTCATAGAACGTTGCGGAGGACTGGAAAGAAGCCATGTGGCCGCCCAGCTCCAGATCTTTTTTCGATGCGCGCAGAACGGTCATGATGGCGTTCCAACGAATCGCAGAACGAATTCGACGTTCCAGATCCAGATTCCCCGGATATTCCGGTTCGTCTTCAACGGCAATAGTGTTGACGTAACTGCCTGTAGATGTGCCAGCAGCAACCTTCACCCCGCCTTTGCGGGCTTCAGAAAGGAGTTGGTCAATCAGATACTGAGCACGCTCAACACCTTCTTCACGGATGACCGATTCGATCGCCTGTAGCCAGTCGCGAGTTTCGATCGGATCCACGTCATTTGGTAAACGTTCTGACATGGGGGGTATTCCTTATCTATCTAATCGTTGATTAATCTGGAACCTGTCCCATTGCACTCTTTGTTCTTCATATTTCAGGTTATCTCTTTGTTGGCTGCGCTTCCTCACCCCGGTCACATAGTTAGCTATGCTCCCGGGGATTCACGCGCTTGCCGCCGCGATATAACCCGAACTATTTGAACAACCAAAAGCACAATAAGACAGGTTCTGCGTTTAGTTGCCGCGCTCTAAAAATGGCGCTTAAGAACCGGAGTTCTCATCTTTCCGTTGCTGTAAACGACGCAGTGAGCGTTCTCGACGACTCTCCTCACGGCTACGATCCAGCAAAATTTCCTCAATGAACGCCAGGTGTCGATGCGACGCTTCGCGCGCCTGCTCCGGCTCTCCGGCGATTATCGCCTCGAAAATACGAGTACGATGATTGCTGACCTGCGGGAGCATCTCCCGACGGGCGTACAACAATTCGAAGTTCTGACGAACGTTTTGCGCGAGCATCGGCTCCATGCAGCGTAGCAGATGGAGCAGCACGACATTGTGCGCCGCTTCGGTGACGGCAATTTGATACTGGACGACGGCGTCAGATTCGGCGTCAAGGTCGCCGGACTGCTGGGCCCGTTCGATAGCCTGATGCAGCTCGCGAATACGTTCGCGGTCAGCATCATTGCTGCGCAGCGCCGCGTAATAAGCCGCGATGCCTTCCAGCGCGTGACGGGTTTCCAGCAGATCAAATTGGGATTCAGGGTGATCGGACAGTAGCTCGACCAGCGGATCGCTGAAGCTCTGCCATAGGCTGCTTTGCACAAAAGTTCCACCGCCCTGGCGACGGAGCAACAGGCCCTTGGCTTCGAGGCGTTGAATCGCCTCACGCAGCGAGGGACGGGAAACGTCGAACTGTTTGGCCAGTTCGCGTTCAGGCGGGAGTTTTTCACCGGGGCGTAAGGTCCCCTCAAGGATTAAAAACTCAAGCTGCTGCTCTATCACATCAGATAGTTTTGGTTGGCGGATTTTGCTGTAGGCCATATTCCCTGTCTCTGCCATTAGCCCGTAGTCAATTGGTCTTACCAATTCGCAGTTCGTAGCGCTAAAGTAACAAAGTATTCACCTTCTGTCCATACAGGTTTTGATTGAAATCAGGAAACCACGCACATTTTAACAACCTTACAGAAATAACATTTCAGAATTGTAACTTCACACAAATGATGTGTTTACCCCATAAGAGGTAGCGTTAACGTTTATGAAACGAAAAACTAAACCATCTGAACCGATTCAACTGCGACAAATTCGATTTTTAATTCACAAAATATGATTAGTTAATCAAAAGGAATTACTCCCCCTCTTCAGAGCATTATTTACAAATGGTTTCTTTTTGCTCGCTTCGTCATCACCCCCTTCATAAAGCAGGTGCATTCACTCGCGCTTATCACTATTCTCGATGAGACGAAAGGCTTTTTGGTATTTTTATGTTTCGCCTTGCGTAAAGAAATCAATACGAAAACGGAATTTCGCAATGACACCACACAACAATATGTAAGCTGAATCAATCAGGGCAGAGCTGACCAGAACGCCCCTGAATTTAGATAGCTATGCTATCTGGCAGGGACAGACAACGAAGCAGTAGCCTGAAGGACGACGCGTATAAACATAATAACCACACACGAGGTTTCATGATGGAAGGTCAACAGCATGGCGATCGGCTCAAGCGCGGCCTGAAAAACCGCCATATTCAGCTTATTGCTCTGGGCGGCGCTATCGGCACCGGCCTGTTCCTGGGCAGTGCATCCGTTATCCAGTCCGCCGGCCCCGGGATTATTCTGGGCTATGCGATCGCCGGTTTTATCGCCTTCCTGATCATGCGTCAGCTGGGTGAGATGGTCGTAGAAGAGCCGGTGGCTGGTTCATTCAGTCATTTTGCGTATAAATACTGGGGCGGTTTTGCCGGCTTTGCTTCCGGTTGGAACTACTGGGTGCTGTACGTTCTGGTGGCCATGGCCGAGCTGACCGCCGTCGGGAAATATATTCAGTTCTGGTGGCCCGAGATCCCAACCTGGGTGTCCGCTGCGGTGTTCTTTATTGCCATCAATGCCATCAACCTGAGCAACGTGAAAGTGTTTGGTGAAATGGAGTTCTGGTTCGCCATTATCAAAGTGGTGGCCGTTGTGGCGATGATTCTCTTTGGCGGCTGGCTGCTGTTCAGCGGCAACGGCGGCCCACAGGCAACCGTTCGCAACCTGTGGGACCAGGGGGGATTCCTGCCGCATGGCTTCACCGGACTGGTGATGATGATGGCGATTATCATGTTCTCGTTTGGCGGTCTGGAGCTGGTCGGGATCACTGCCGCTGAAGCGGATAACCCGGAACAGAGCATCCCGAAAGCCACCAACCAGGTTATCTACCGTATCCTGATTTTCTATGTAGGCTCGCTCGCCGTCCTGCTTTCACTGCTGCCGTGGACGCGCGTTACCGCGGATACCAGCCCGTTCGTACTCATCTTCCACGAGCTGGGTGATACCTTTGTGGCCAACGCCCTGAACGTGGTGGTGCTGACCGCTGCACTGTCCGTGTATAACAGCTGCGTCTACTGCAACAGCCGCATGTTGTTCGGTCTGGCCCAGCAGGGGAACGCCCCGAAAGCGCTGATGAGCGTCGATAAGCGCGGCGTGCCGGTCAACACCATTATGGTCTCCGCCGTGGTCACCGCGCTGTGCGTCCTGATTAACTACTTTGCACCGGAGTCGGCGTTTGGCCTGCTGATGGCTCTGGTGGTCTCCGCGCTGGTGATTAACTGGGCGATGATTAGCCTCGCGCATATGAAGTTCCGTCGCGCAAAACAGCAGCAGGGCGTGGTTTCGCGTTTCCCGGCGCTGTTCTACCCGGTCGGCAACTGGGTGTGCCTGCTGTTCATGGTGGCGGTACTGGTGATTATGCTGATGACGCCGGGCATGGCGATTTCCGTGTACCTGATCCCGGTCTGGATTGCGGTTCTCGGCATTGGCTATCTGTTTAAACAGAAAAGCGCTGGCGCACTAAAAGCGCAATAATCCCTCTCTACACGCTGTGCCCGTCCCGTGATGGCGGGCACAGCGCATTGTTATCGGGTTCACGCCTTCCCTTCCCGGTAGTTTTAGCCATTTCGTCATTCTGATACGGCGACGCCTTTGTTGCCGATTCCGTTCACCCCGGAACGGGTCTAAATCAGCAGAGCCCGTATTTCACACCGGCGATGAGAACCGTCAGTAGGGTCCCGGCCACAGCGGTTTACGCAAACGCCGGTAGGGGAAGAGGTATGGGTCTATCGTGCCCGGAACGATACCGGGATTGAGGGGGGTCTGCGGTACTATCTCATCGCCACATGCGGTTCAAACGGGTTCGCAGGCAAGAAAACGGGATGCCTGACTCCGGCATCCCGTCCGCCGATACCTCTTGATTCCCCCTGCCCGACAGCGGGTGGAGCTTAAACCAGGGTACCGTAAATGGTGAGTAGCGCCATGATAACGACCACCACCAGCGATGTTTTTTTGGCCATTGAGACCGCTGCTTTAGGCGTCTCGACCTTATCCACATGCGGTTCACGCGCCAGCGAAAACTGCGCCAGTCGGGTCAGAACCTGGTACTGCGACGAGTGGCGATCGCCCAACGAAGCAAACCAGGCCGGCAGCGCTTTTTCACCGTGCCCGACCAGCGCATACACCACGCCGACCAGACGCACCGGCAGCCAGTCCACCACGTGCAGAATGGCATCAATCCCCGACTGTAAGCGATGGCGCGGCGTTTGATAACGCGCCAGCCACGTCTGCCAGGCGCGCAGCACACAGTAACCGATCAACGTAATGGGTCCCCATGACCCGCCAACCACAAACCAGAACAGCGGAGCCAGATAGTAGCGGTAGTTAATCCACAGCAGCGCATTTTGCAATTCGCTCAGAAACTCGCGATCGTCACAGCCGGGCGGCACGCCGTGAATCAGCGTCAGCTCGCTGGCCATCGCATCGCAGGCATGACGATCGTTGCGCGATGCCGCTTTCAGGTACGCATGATAGTGCAGCCGTACCCTGCCCGCGCCAATACACAGCAGACCGAGCAAGATCCAGAACACCAGCAGCGGGACGTTAAACAGCACCCCGTGCAGCACGCGCTGAATAAGATAGACCACCGCCATTGCCAGCGCCGTCATCAGCAGCGTCGCAGGGAGTGAAAAGTGTTTTACCCGGCGAAACAGCACTTCCAGACGGTGATCGAGCTGCCAGTGCTCACCCAACTTAAACAGCCGCTCGGCGATGAGAACCAGCAGCGTAGTAAACAACGTCATGGCATCTCCTTTTCTGACGAAGCGGCCAGCAGGCCGCGGAATTTTGCCCAGTCAAAAGCCGGACCGGGATCCGTTTTTCGCACTGGCGCAATATCGCTGTGGCCAGTCATATGGTTGGCGATGGCCGGGTACAACGCGATCAGCTGCCGCGTTACGGCCACCAGCTGCTGGTACTGGGCATCGGTATAGGCCAGCGTGTCGGTTCCTTCCAGCTCAATGCCGATAGAGAAGTCATTGCAGCGTTCACGTCCGTGATAGCTGGAGACGCCCGCGTGCCACGCTCGCTTATCAAAGGGAACATACTGCACAATTTCGCCATCGCGACGAATCAGACAATGCGCTGAAACGCGCAGGTGCGCGATTTCCGCAAAGAAAGGATGAGCGTTGGGATCAAGCGTTCCGGTGAATAAAGCATCGACCCACGGGCCGCCAAATTCCCCCGGCGGCAGACTAATATTATGCACCACCAGTAAGGAAGGGGCTTCATCATCCGGGCGGCAATCATGGTGCGGCGAAGGAACCCGACGCGCATCCACCAGCCATCCCCCATTCAACTGCATGCGGAATCTCCTTTCGCTAACTCATGCTCCCGGGCCGCCCGTGGCCCAAAGGATGCTGATTATCATACACAAAATCGTTCGACCTGCGACCCGGTGCCCCACAAATCATCGCTAAAAAGCAGAGACATAGCCGATACACAGGCGCCCCGAAGGGCGAAGTCTGTATGGTGTAGAAACGCTGTTCAGGTTAGCATGTTTCCCACTGCTGAATCTTATCTATCTGGAGCTTTATCATGTCGCTTCGTCGCTACAATCCTGACCGCCGCCGTGACGCGCTGCTGGAACGCATTAACCTGGATATCACCGATGCCGTCGCCCAATCCCTGCGGGAAGATCTGGGTGGCGAGGTCAATGCTAACAACGATATTAGCGCCCAATTATTGCCGGAAGACGCGCGCTCGCATGCGGTCATTATTACGCGCGAAGAGGGCGTATTTTGCGGTAAACGCTGGGTGGAAGAGGTCTTCATTCAACTGGCTGGCGACGATGTCAGCATCACCTGGCACGTCAAAGATGGCGATCTCATCAAAGCGGACCAGCCGCTGTTTGAGCTGGAGGGGCCTTCCCGGCTGCTGCTGACCGGTGAGCGCACCGCGCTGAATTTCGTGCAGACCCTGTCCGGGGTCGCCAGCGAAGTACATCGCTACGTGGCGCTCCTGGCAGGAACCAAAACCCAGCTGCTCGATACGCGTAAAACGCTGCCTGGCCTGCGCACCGCCCTGAAATATGCCGTACTGTGCGGCGGCGGCGCCAACCACCGCCTGGGTTTATTCGACGCCTTCCTGATTAAAGAAAACCACATTATTGCCTCCGGCTCAGTGCGCCAGGCGGTAGAAAAAGCTTTCTGGCTGCACCCGGACGTTCCGGTGGAAGTGGAAGTGGAATCGCTTGATGAACTGGATGAAGCGCTTAAAGCCGGCGCGGATATCATTATGCTCGATAATTTCACCACCGAGCTGATGCGCGAGGCGGTGAAGCGGACCGACGGCAAGGCCGCGCTGGAAGTGTCCGGCAACGTCACCTTTAAAACCATCCGCGAATTTGCCGAAACCGGCGTTGACTACATCTCCGTCGGCGCTCTGACCAAGCACGTACACGCCCTGGATCTCTCCATGCGTTTTCGTTAATCGCCCCGCCCCGGATCGACAACGCGCCGGGGCGCTCTTTTGCGAGACAGCGAGCATCGCTGACGCTCACACCTGCAAGAACAGCAGAAAATCTGGAAGATCGTTTCCCGCCTCATCATTTGCCATTCGCCGCTGCGCCTCAAGCGTGTCACAGTGCGTCCTTAATCACAAGGAGCATATATGGACAGACAACGCGGATTTACCCTGATCGAGCTGATGGTGGTCATTGGCATTATCGCCATTCTGAGCGCTATCGGCATTCCGGCTTATCAGAACTACCTGCGCAAAGCGGCCCTGACCGACATGCTGCAAACCTTTGTCCCGTACCGTACGGCCATTGAACTGTGCGCGCTCGAACACGGAGGGCTGGCAAGCTGCGACGCCGGCGCCAACGGGATCCCTTCTTCAGCGACCACGCGCTATGTCGCCACAATGAGCGTCGCGCAAGGTGTTGTCACGCTTAACGGACAAGAAAGCCTGAACGGGCTGAGCGTCGCCATGACGCCGTCCTGGGATAACGCCAACGGTATCACCGGCTGGCAGCGCGTCTGCAGCATAGCCAGCAACAGCGCACTCCAGCAGGCCTGTGAAGATGTGTTCCGCATAAACTGAGGCCGCCGCGATGAAAACCGATCGGTTAATCTCCCTTTGCCAGCGCTATCAGGCGCTGCTGTTGAACAGCGATGAGCAAACCATCGCCATCGCAGTTGTCGACGCTCCGGCGCCTGAACTGATGGAGGCGCTGCGTTTCGCCACTCAGAAACGGATCGATATCGAATGCTGGAGCCAGGAGCAGATGCATCAGCGGCAGCAGGGAGCGGCCCACGCCCCGCTCCCTGCTCACAGCGATACCGCGGCCGATGTTATCGGGCAGGTTCAGCAGATCCTTGAGCAAGCGCTACGCCAGCGGGCCTCCGATATTCATTTTGAACCCGCAGAAAATCACCTGCGCATTCGCCTGCGGGTCGATGGCGTACTCCATGCGCTGTCGCCCCTTCCCGCTGAACGCGCAGCCCCGATTGCCGCACGACTTAAAGTACTCGGCAACCTGGACATCGCTGAGCATCGGCTGCCGCAGGATGGTCAGTTCACCCTGCCCCTTGCCGGTCGCCCGGTCTCTTTCCGTATTGCCACCCTTCCCTGTCGCCACGGGGAGAAAATCGTGCTGCGTTTACTGCATCAGGTCGATCAAGCGCTGGATCTGGGGGCGCTGGGGCTTTCGTCAGACCAGCTTATCGCGCTGCGCTCGGCCCTCGACCAGCCGCAGGGACTGCTGCTGGTTACCGGCCCAACCGGTAGCGGTAAAACCGTTACGCTATATAGCGCGCTGCAAACCAGGAACCACGATGCGGTCAATATCTGTAGCGTGGAAGATCCGCTGGAGATGCCGATAGCCGGCCTGAACCAGACACAAATCAACCCCCGTGCCGGGCTGACTTTTCAAAACGTTCTGCGCGCGCTGTTACGCCAGGATCCTGACATCGTCATGGTCGGGGAAATTCGCGATGCGGAAACCGCAGAGATTGCGATTAAAGCGGCGCAAACCGGACATCTGGTCCTCTCGACACTGCACACCAACTCCACCAGTGAAACTCTCACCCGCCTACAGCAAATGGGGGTTGCCGGTTGGATGCTCTCTTCTGCGCTGTCGCTGGTCATCGCTCAACGCCTGGTGCGTAAACTGTGCGTACACTGCCGTCGTGAAACCGGAAAAGCGACGGATATACCGCGCCGTTTGTGGCCCCGGACCCTCCCGCGCTGGCAGGCCGTAGGTTGCCAGCACTGCTATCACGGCTACTATGGTCGCCAGGCATTATTTGAGCTATTGCCGGTGAATGCCCCGCTACGTCAAGCGATTGCCCGCGGCCTGAGCGCGCTGGAAATCGAATCTCTGGCACGCGAAGCGGGCATGATGACGCTGTTTGAAAGCGGCTGTCTGGCGGTCGAGCAGGGGCTGACTAACCTTGAAGAAATCATCCGCGTACTGGGGATCCCTCATGACCGCTAACCGTCTCTGGCGCTGGCAAGGCGTGGATATGCAGGGCCGGATTTGTCAGGGGACACAGTGGAACCCTGGTCGACTGGAAGTATTCCAGGCGCTTCAGCATGAACGCATTATTCCACTGACCATTCGCCGCTGTGCGATCAAAAACACGCTCTGGCATCCGCGCTATGGCAGTCAGGTTGTTCGCCAGCTGGCCGTGCTCCTTCAGGCCGGGCTTTCTTTAGCGGAAGGGCTCGAACTACTGGCGCAGCAGCAGCCGAGCGCGCAATGGCAGGCGTTATTGCGCGCATTGGCTCAGGATCTGGCGCAAGGCGTCTCGCTTTCTGCCGCGCTGGAAAAGTGGCCTCAGGCCTTTGCCCCGCTCTGTCTGGCGATGATCCGTACCGGCGAACTCACCGGTAAACTGGATTTTTGTTGTCTTCAGCTGGCGCGTCAGCAGCAGGAACAGCAGCAGCTGGCGGATAAAGTGAAGAAAGCGGTGCGCTACCCGGTCGTGATTCTGAGCCTCGCTCTGGCGGTGGTGGTAGCGATGCTGTGCTTCGTCCTGCCGGAATTTGCGGCGATTTACCAAACCTTCAACACACCGCTACCGCTGCTGACGCGCCTGATTATTCACGCCAGCGAAAGCCTTAGCCATGTCTGGCCAATGCTGATTCTGCCGATTATGCTGCCCGCGCTCCTTAACCTGATAGCCGCCCGCCGTCCGCCGTGGCTGCTACGGCGGCAAAAAATGCTGCACGCGCTTCCGGTCGTGGGAAAACTGATACGCGGACAGCGGCTTAGCCAGATCTTTACCGTACTCGCACTCACCCAAAGTGCAGGTATTAGCTTTCTGCAAGGTCTGGAAAGCGTCGAGGAAACGCTGAACTGCCCGCTATGGCGCCAGCGGATCCAGCAGGTACATCGGCACATTAGCCACGGAGCGCCCATCTGGCAGGCGCTTGAGCGAAGCGGTGGTTTTACCACGCTATGCCTGCAGCTCATCCGTACCGGTGAAGCATCCGGATCGCTGGATACGATGCTGGAAAATCTCGCCCGTCATCATAGCGAGCAGACGCATAATCAGGCAGAAAACCTGGCAACGTTACTGGAGCCAGCCCTGCTGTTGGTCACCGGGACGATTGTCGGCGTGCTGGTGGTGGCGATGTATTTACCCATCTTTCATCTGGGTGACGCCATTAGCGGAATGGGAGGATAAGCGCTGGCGCGCAACGCGCCAGCATCTGGCATTACAGGCTGTTGAACACGCGATTCTCTTGTTCCTGCACGCGAATAAAGGTCGTACGCTTGGTCAGCTCTTTCAGGCGAGAAGCGCCCACATAGGTACAGGCAGAACGCAGGCCGCCGAGGATATCGCGAGCCGTATTCTCCACCGGTCCACGCAGAGGCAACTTCACGGTTTTGCCTTCCGCGGCGCGATACTGCGCAACGCCGCCAACGTGGCGCGTCATGGCGGATTCGGAGCTCATGCCGTAGAACAGCATGAATTTCTCGCCGTTTTCTTCAACGACGGTACCGCCGCTCTCTTCATGGCCGGCCAGCATTCCCCCCAGCATGACAAAATCTGCGCCGCCGCCGAAGGCTTTCGCCACATCACCAGGCATCGTGCAACCGCCGTCGCTGACGATCTGACCACCCAGGCCATGCGCCGCATCGGCACACTCGATAACGGCAGACAGCTGCGGATAACCGACGCCGGTCTTCACGCGAGTAGTACATACGGAGCCCGGACCGATGCCCACTTTCACAATATCAGCGCCGGACAGAATCAGCTCTTCGCACATTTCACCCGTCACGACGTTACCGGCAATAATGGTTTTCTGCGGCCAGGCTGCGCGCGCTTTAGCGACGAACTGAACAAAGTGTTCAGAATAACCATTCGCCACATCGATGCAGACGAAGCTAAGCTGCGGATTGTGAGAAAGGATCTGCTGGGTTTTTTCGAAATCAACATCCGAGGTACCGGTGGACACCATGACGTATTTCAGCACATCTGCAGACACCGACTGGACAAACCCCTGCCATTGTTCAACGGTATAGTGCTTGTGAACCGCGGTCAGAATACCGAAAGAGGCCAGCGCTTTCGCCATGTCAAACGTCCCGACAGTATCCATGTTAGCGGCAATGATCGGCACGCCAGACCAGGACAGGCCAGAATGTTTAAAAGTGAATTCACGTTCCAGCTGAACATCAGAACGGCTTTTGAGAGTAGAGCGTTTTGGGCGGATAAGAACGTCTTTAAAACCAAGCTTCAGATCTTCTTCGATACGCATGAACGAATTCCTGGGGTTAATGGCATTATTGTGAGAGCACAACTCCAGTGACGTTATCATACGCACGAATCATGGCCGCGCAAGACTGCGATTTTCACTTTTTTTACGCTACAATCGTATAAATTTACCTGGTGAACAGTAGATGGCGCGCTGAGGATAATCGACGTCCAGCGTATCATTTTTAACCATTTGATTTATATACAAAACAATCCAGTATATATTGTGATGGCCGTTTACTGGCCGGCAGTCACCTTGATGGGATAGCGTTCACCCGGTCGTGGTGCTCAGCAAAACGGGCGCCTGTGAAGAGTAATGTGTATATGGTCAGTTCAGGATCGGAGCGTATGAGGTATACGGTAGCGTTAACAGGCGGCATTGGCAGTGGCAAAAGTACCGTGGCCGATGCATTTTCCCACCTCGGGATTAACGTTATTGACGCTGACATTATTGCCCGCCAGGTTGTAGAACCCGGCACCACCGCGCTTCAGGCCATCGCCACTCACTTTGGCTCGCTGATGCTCAACGATGACGGCACGCTGAACCGCCGCGCTCTGCGTGAAAAAATCTTTGCTCACCCCGAGGATAAAGCCTGGCTTAACGCGCTACTGCATCCGCTCATTCAGCAGGAAACACGCCGGCAGATGCTGGTCGCGAGCTCCCCTTATCTTCTCTGGGTCGTTCCCTTACTGGTCGAAAACCGTCTGGCCGCGAATGCCGATCGCGTACTGGTCGTTGATGTTCCAAAAGAGACGCAGATCGCGCGTACGGTGCTTCGCGATCGGGTCAGCCGCGAACATGCAGAACATATTCTTGCCGCCCAGGCGACGCGCGAACAGCGCCTTGCCGTTGCGGATGATATCATTGAAAACATGGGCCCTCCGGATGCTATCGCATCGGATGTTGCCCGCCTGCACGAAAAGTATCTAATGCTGGCATCGCAGGCAGCCTCACAGGAAAAATCGTAATGCACACCCCCGTTCTGTTTGAACATCCACTCAACGAGAAAATGCGCACCTGGCTGCGTATTGAATTTTTGACTCAGCAATTGTCCGTTCATCCGACAATCGCCAGCTACGCCGATGCACTCCATTTTTTCCGCAACGCGGGCGATCTTTTAGATGTACTGGAACGTGGAGAGGTCAGGACGGACCTGCTGAAAGAGCTGGAACGCCAGCAGCGTAAACTGCAGTCATGGGCAGATATTCCCGGCGTCGATCGGGAGCGTATTGACGTATTACGCCAGCAGCTCAAGCAGTGCGGCAGCACGCTGATGTCCGCGCCGCGCATCGGCCAGTTCCTGCGCGAAGACCGTTTGATTGCGCTGGTACGCCAGCGTCTGAGCATTCCCGGCGGCTGCTGCAGTTTTGATTTGCCGACGCTGCATATCTGGCTGCACATGCCGCAGGCATACCGCGATGAACAGGTCGGAGTCTGGATAGCCAGCCTTGAGCCGCTGACTCAATCTCTGGTGCTTATCCTCGATCTGATTCGTAATGCCGCCCCTTTCCGTAAGCAGACCAGCCTCAACGGCTTTTATCAGGACAATGGCGAAGATGCTGACCTGCTTCGTCTGCGACTGGACATTGCCAGCCAGCTCTACCCACAGATCTCCGGCCATAAAAGTCGTTTTGCTATCCGCTTCATGCCGCTGGACAGCGAGTTCGGGGTGGTACCTGAGCGTTTTGATTTCGAACTGGCTTGTTGTTAAGGAGAAAAAATGTCAGAAGAGACGATCGTCAATTGCCCCACCTGCGGTAAATCCGTGGTCTGGAACGCACAGAGCCTGTTTCGCCCCTTTTGCTCTAAACGCTGTCAGCTGATAGATCTGGGTGAATGGGCTGCAGAAGAAAAACGTATTCCCAGCGCAAGCGATCTGTCCGATAGCGATGGCTGGAGCGAGGAACAACAACCGTGACCGGTTCCCGGACAAGGCGACATCGCGCATTGTCCGGGGAACGCTGATTCAGGAAGCCGCCTGTACGAGTTTCGTAATAATGGGTTCATTGGCCGGCGGAAACGCCTCAGAATCTAACGCTCGTTGCGCAATCCACTGACCCGGCTGCCCTTCTTTTCCCCACGGCTCGCCGGACCACTCTTCCACCAGCCAGAACCACAGGGTAATGTGGCGGTCCGGGAACTGATACTCCAGCGTATCAAACAGACGGGATGAGCGTACCGTAATCCCCACCTCTTCCTGCAGTTCACGCACCAGCGCCTGCTCCGCAGATTCTCCGGCTTCAATTTTACCGCCGGGAAACTCAAGTTTATTGGCCATATGGGCATCGGCGGCCCGCTGGGTGATAAAGATCTCCCCTTGCGGATTGCGGATAATACCCACGGAGATTTGCAGTTGTTTCATCGTGATTATTCCATAAAAAAGGCGCAGATATCTGCGCCTTCATTTTTCATGCTCTGAGCTTAGCTCAGACGGCCGTGGCACTGCTTATATTTTTTACCGGAACCACACGGGCAAGGATCGTTACGACCCACTTTACGCTCGCCGGTCTCCTCAGCCAGCGCAGCCGCGGCGGCAGTGTCGTCATCCTGATGGCTAAGCTGTTGCATCTGCGCCAGACGTTCAGCTTCCTCACGGCGCTGCTGCTCCATTGCCTCGACCTCTTCCGGCATGCGGACCTGAACCTTGCTCAGGGTGCTGATCACTTCATACTTCAGTGATTCCAGCATCGCGGCAAACATGGAGAAGGACTCACGCTTGTACTCCTGCTTCGGATCTTTCTGCGCATAGCCGCGCAGGTGAATGCCCTGACGCAGGTAGTCCATCGCCGCGAGGTGCTCTTTCCACAGCGAGTCCAGAGTCTGCAGCATGACGCCTTTCTCGAAATGACGCATCATTTCGGCGCCCACAACTTCTTCTTTACGCTGATAGGTCTCAATCGCGCTCTGCAGAATACGCTCACGCAGCGTCTCTTCATGCAGCTCCGGCTCTTTATCCAGCCACTCTTTCAGCGGCAGCTCAAGGTCGAAGTCATTTTTCAGACGTTCCTGCAGACCTTCAACATCCCACATCTCTTCCAGAGACTGCGGCGGGATATGGGCATCGATGGTCGCTTTGAACACATCTTCGCGGATGCTGTTAATGGTTTCGCTAACATCAGAAACGTCCAGCAATTCGTTACGCTGACTGTAGATTGCCCGGCGCTGATCGTTAGCAACATCATCATATTCCAGCAGCTGCTTACGAATATCAAAGTTGCGGCTTTCGACTTTACGCTGTGCGTTAGCGATGGCCTTGGTGACCCACGGGTGCTCAATCGCTTCGCCTGGTTTCATCCCCAGCTTGCGCATCATGCCGGAGACACGGTCGGAGGCAAAGATACGCATCAGAGCATCTTCCATCGACAGGTAGAAGCGGGAAGAACCGGCATCCCCCTGACGACCGGAACGGCCGCGCAGCTGGTTGTCGATACGACGGGATTCATGACGCTCGGTACCGATAATATGCAGGCCGCCTGCCGCCAGAACGGCATCGTGACGCACCTGCCAGTCGGCTTTAATTTGTGCGATTTGCTCTGGCGTCGGATCTTCCAGCGCGGTGACTTCGGCCTGCCAGCTCCCGCCGAGCATAATATCCGTACCACGACCGGCCATGTTGGTGGCGATGGTTACCGCTGACGGGTAACCCGCCTGGGCAACGATATCCGCTTCGCTGGCGTGGAACTTCGCGTTCAGCACGTTGTGCTTGATACCGGCTTTGGCCAGCTCATGGGAAACCACTTCTGATTTTTCAATCGAAATGGTACCAACCAGAACCGGCTGGCCTGCGGCGGTGCGCTCTTTGATATCTTCAATGATCGCCTGAATTTTCTCCGCTTCGGTCATATAGACCAGATCCGCCATATCTTTACGGATCATCGGGCGGTTAGTTGGTACCACGACGGTATCCAGCTTGTAGATAGAGCTAAATTCAAAGGCTTCGGTATCCGCCGTACCGGTCATCCCCGCCAGTTTCTCATACAGACGGAAATAGTTCTGGAAGGTGATGGAAGCCAGCGTCTGGTTTTCATTCTGGATATCCACGCCCTCTTTCGCTTCAACCGCCTGGTGGAGACCATCAGACCAGCGACGCCCTTGCATCGTACGACCGGTATGCTCATCAACGATAATCACTTCGCCATCTTTGACGATATAGTCAACGTCGCGGGTGAACAGCACGTGCGCGCGCAGCGCCGCCGTCACGTGGTGCATCAGCATAATATTCGACGGCGAATACAGCGATTCGCCTTCGTCCATGATCCCTTCCTGCACCAGCAGCTCTTCGATCAGCACCAGACCACGTTCGGTCAGGTTAACCTGGCGCGCCTTTTCATCAACGGAGAAGTGGCCTTCACCGGTAAAGGTGTCGGAATCTTCTTTATCCTGACGAACCAGGTGCGGGATTATCTTGTTAACGCGCTTGTACATTTCCGAGCTGTCTTCCGCCGGACCGGAAATGATCAGCGGAGTACGCGCTTCATCGATCAGGATGGAGTCCACCTCATCGACCAGCGCATAGTGCAGTTTACGCTGAACGCGCTCTTCCGGGCTGAACGCCATATTGTCGCGCAGGTAGTCAAAGCCGTATTCGTTATTGGTACCGTAGGTAATATCCGCGCCATACGCTTCACGTTTGGCAGGCGCCGGTAAACCGGACATGTTGATCCCGACGGTCATACCGAGGAACTCAAACAGCGGACGGTTGTTTTCAGCATCACGCTGCGCCAGATAGTCGTTGACGGTGACCACGTGAACGCCTTTACCGGACAACGCATTCAGGTACGCAGGCAGCGTTGCGGTCAACGTTTTACCTTCACCGGTACGCATTTCCGCGATGCAACGCTGGTTAAGCACCATGCCGCCCAGCAGCTGGACGTCGAAGTGACGCATACCGAATACGCGTTTACTGGCTTCACGTACCACGGCAAAGGCTTCCGGGATCAGGCTCTCCAGGCTTTCGCCCTTTTCCAGACGAGCGCGAAACTCGGCGGTCTTGCCTTTCAGCTCGTCATCCGAGAGCTTTTCCATCTCCGGTTCCATGGCATTGATGAGGCCAACGGTTTTGCGCATGCGGCGCAGAGTACGATCGTTACGACTACCGAAAACTTTAGTTAATAATTTGATTAGCATAATAAAATCTCAAACGCCCCGCGATGCGGAGTCACAAAAAAGAATCATCCGTTTTTAGTTCAGCTGAGGCGTTGAGGTCCTGCGCGAATCCCTGCCACCTGGCTAATCCAGGCCGAGACAGAAAATGCAGAATGGGACGGGGTGTAAGCCGCCTGGCGAACAATCACCGGCGGTTTGCTCTCCTGCGTCAGCAGGGCGCTGAGCGTGTCAAGTAAAGCCAGATGCTGCGCCTGGAATGGCGAAGACGCTTCGGCAACCGGCAACGCTTGCGGTGCCATCGCAAATGAGAGATGGCGGATGACCGTGCGGATAGCATGCTGATGCCAGTAATCGACGGTAAAGTTAGGTCGACGGCTGGCGTCCAGCAGCGCCAGCTGGGAGAAATTGACTTTATTCGGGCTGTGGTTGCTGGCCGTGGTTTTGGTCGGCGAAGCCGTTTCGTGGCTGTTGCTTAGCGCGGGCAGGCCAAAGCCAGCCGCGACCATCCCCAACAGGAGATGCGGCCAGAAATACCGTCTGCCAAACTGTCGCCAGCGCGTCAGCAATCCACTCACGTACGTTACCTTTAGTTGAAGCAACCCGAGGAAATATTTTTTGCGCCCAAATACTACCATTAATACTGCACGACAGCAGCAGGAATGACGGTTGCGGCAAGGCAAAAACGTTCAATAAATCAGCGAACGAACAATGAACAGCGCCGCAGAATCAGGGCAGAAACGGCAGAGGGAGGCAAAAAAAGAAAAAAGACTGGCCCCCTGGTCGGAGAGAGTACCAGGTTACCAGTCTGTTTTACTGAATGGTCAGGCTTATGCCATAACCATTGACGGTGCGCGGAATGCCAGCGGCATTTCTGCTTCGTCTTCGAAAGTCACATACTCCCAGGCTTCCTGTTTTGCCAGAACAGCCTGCAGCAGTTTGTTATTCAACGCGTGACCTGACTTGAACGCCGTGAATGCACCGATGATATTGTGACCACACATAAACAGGTCACCAATCGCATCCAGCATTTTGTGACGGACAAACTCATCTTCAAAGCGCAGACCGTCTTCGTTCAATACGCGATAATCGTCAACAACGATGGCACAATCGAAGCTGCCGCCCAGGCACAGGCCGCGGGACTGCAGATATTCGATATCACGCATAAAACCAAAAGTACGAGCGCGACTAATCTGGCGCATGAATGCATCGGCAGAGAAGTTCATCGCATAGCGCTGGCTGCTTGCATCAATCGCCGGGTGGTTAAAATCGATGGTAAAATCCAACGAAAAACCATTGAACGGCTTGAATTCAGCCCATTTGTCGCCATCTTCGACCCGAACGGTCTCTTTGATACGGACAAATTTCTTGGCACAGTTCAGCTCATCGATGCCGGCGTCCAGCAGCAGATAAACGAACGGCGCAGCGCTACCATCCATAATTGGAATTTCCGGCGCATCGACTTCAACAACGATGTTGTCAATGCCAAGGCCCGCCAGTGCGGCATTCAGGTGCTCGACCGTTGAAATCCGCACGTCATGCTCGTTCACCAGGCAAGTACAGAGCATGGTATCACGCACAGATTTGGCATCAGCCGGAAAATCAACCGGTGGATTCAAGTCGGTGCGACGATAGATGACCCCGGTATTTGCCGGCGCAGGGCGTAACGTCAGGGTGACTTTCTTGCCGGTATGCAAACCGACGCCAGTCGCCTGAACGATACGTTTAAGAGTCCTTTGTTTGATCATCGTATAATCTCGCCAAGTTACCTATCCAACCGAAGTGTACAATACATTCGGGAGGGCAGTTTAGCACAAAGAGCGCTGATGCCCAACTTCCAGCCAATTCTTAATCGGCTTGCTTACGCAGGAACGCTGGGATATCCAGATAATCCGGCTCTTTCGCAGTTTGCGGCGTGTTGTCGTTCACCACTTTCGCAACCGGTTTCTGCTCTTGCGTTAACGGAGCCATACCGTGCTGCTGGTAGCGATCCATAACCGGCTGCTGAACCTGTTTGTTGGTCACCAGGGTAATTTCCGGACGCTTGTCCATACCGATACCGGTGGCCACAACGGTCACACGCAGTTCGTCGTTCATATCCGGGTCAAGGGACGTACCGATAACCACGGTCGCATTATCCGAAGCGAAAGCACGGATAGTGTTACCGACGGTTTCGAACTCATCCAGACGCAGATCGAAGCCAGCCGTAATGTTGACCAGAACGCCGCGCGCGCCGGACAGATCGATATCTTCCAGCAGCGGAGAAGAGATGGCCATTTCAGCCGCTTCTTCCGCACGGTCTTCACCGCTCGCTACGCCGGAGCCCATCATCGCATAGCCCATTTCGGACATCACGGTACGCACATCCGCAAAGTCGACGTTCATCAGACCCGGACGGGTAATCAGTTCGGCGATACCCTGTACTGCGCCTTTCAGCACATCGTTTGCTGCTCCGAAAGCATCCAGCAGAGAGATGCCGCGGCCGAGAACTTTCAGCAGCTTATCGTTCGGAATAGTGATCAGCGAGTCCACGTGCTTGGACAGCTCAGTGATCCCCTGCTCGGCGAACGCCATGCGCTTCTTGCCTTCAAAATTAAACGGCTTAGTGACCACCGCCACGGTCAGGATGCCCAGATCTTTCGCTACTTCAGCGACGACTGGCGCGGCGCCGGTGCCGGTACCGCCACCCATACCTGCGGCAATAAACACCATGTCTGCGCCATCAAGAGCAGCACGCAGCGCTTCACGGTCTTCATCAGCCGCATTGCGACCGACTTCCGGGTTTGCACCGGCACCCAGACCTTTGGTAATCCCGCTACCGATCTGAATTGTCTGGCCAACAGCCGTTTTACGCAGCGCCTGCGCGTCGGTGTTCACCGCAAAGAATTCCACACCTTCGATACGCTCGCGTACCATGTGTTCGACGGCATTGCCACCGCCGCCACCGACGCCGATGACTTTAATCACCGCGTCGTTGGTCAGTTCCATAGGTTCAAACATAGTTTCTCTCCGTTTTGTGCCTGTCGCCTGAGAACGCTAATTTTCTGCGTTCACTTAAAAAATTAAAACTCTTTTCGCAGCCAGCTATTAAGTCGCTTAATCCACGAGCCAACTGATGCAGTTACGCGTTTTTCCACTTCTGCTTCACCACTGAGATGAGATTCCTTCCCGTAGTGCAGCAACCCAACCGCCGTCGAATAATACGGCTCCTGGGCATAATCCGTTAAACCGGTAATATTCAGCGGCGCGCCAATACGAACCTGCGTATGGAACACGCGCTGAGCACAGGCGGCAAGACCTTCAATTTGCGCGGCGCCGCCCGTTAAAACAATCCCTGCAGCCAGATGGTGCTTCACCCCTTGCTGGCGCAGCTGCTCTTGCAGTTGCAGGATCTCTTCATTCACCAGGTTGAGCAGCTCGGTATAACGCGGCTCAATCACCTCTGCCAGCGTCTGGCGCTGCAGACTACGCGGCGGACGCCCGCCGACGCTCGGTACTTCGACATTCTCGTCTTTACCGACAATGGAACCCAGCGCGCAACCATGGCGAACTTTAATCGCTTCGGCATCGCTCGGCGGCGTTCCGAAAGCGTAGGCGATGTCGCTGGTGACCACGTTGCCCGCATAGGGGATCACTTTGGTATGACGCAGCGCACCGCCGGTATAGACGGCGATATCCATTGTACCACCGCCGATGTCCACAACGCAGACACCCAGCTCACGTTCATCTTCCGTCAACACGGAATAACTGGCCGCTAAACCGGCAAAAATGAGTTGGTCCACTTTCAGACCGCAACGTTCCACCGCTTTAACAATATTTTTCGCCATATCGTTATGGCAGGTAATCAGATGGACTTTTGCCTGCATACGTACGCCGGACAGGCCCACCGGGTTTTTGATCCCTTCCTGGTAGTCGATCGCATATTCCTGCGGGATAACGTGCAGGACACGATGCTCATCGCGCACGCGGACCGATTTCGCGGTATGCACCACGTTCTCAACGTCGTCCAGCGTGACTTCTTCTTCTGAAATCGGCACCATACCAATTTCATTTTGACAGCTAATATGTTTACCTGAAAGCGCCAGATACACTGACGAAATCTGGCAATCCGCCATCAGTTCGGCCTGATCAATGGCGCGCTGAACGCATTTCACCACGGATTCCAGGTCGTTAACCCCGCCTTTATCCATACCACGCGATGGGCAACTGCCCACGCCAATGATATTGACCACGCCGTCGGGCAGAACTTCCCCTACTAAAGCGGCAACCTTCGCGGTGCCAATCTCCAGTCCAACTACCAGTTTTCTGTCCGTCGCCTTGATCATTGTTGTTCTGCCTGTGCCTGATTCTGTTGTTGATTAGTTTCCTCTGCGGGAGCTGGTACCCAGCCTACCGCCGCGCCCGAGTCATAACGCAAATCAACGTAGCTTATCCGTTTGCCGTCGGTCTGCGCTTGCTGCTGTAGAACCGGGTAGAGTTCCATAAAGCGCTGAAGCCGTTTCATGGTATCGCCTCGGCCAAGGTTGAGCTTAATATCGTTATTCAGCGTCAACTGCCAGGAGCGACGTGCGGTCATCGCCGCCACTTTCAACGTGAACTTATCCTTTGCCAGCACCTGCCCCATGTCACGATACCCCTGCAACACTTCGTTCTCACTGCCTTCCGGGCCATACAACATCGGTAAATTCTGCTTATTGGTGCGATCCGCCGGGACGCTGAAGGAATTACCTTCTACATCGACCATATGTTGATCATTCCAACGCGCAATCGGCACATATTCAACCAGATGAATCTTCAATTCGTCCGGCCACTGCTTTCTGACGCTCGCCTGCTTAATCCACGGCAGACGCTCAATCTGACTCTGGATGATGTTGACATCCTGAGTCATAAAGGTCCCCGGCGAACCCAGCGCCAGAATCGCCTGGCGGATATCATCGTTGCGCGTGTAGTGACGCTCGCCGGTTACCACCATCCTGGACAGAGGTAAGCGCTGTGCATCCTCCATCCAGCCCAGAACCATCCACCCGCTGACCAACACGGTACATAGCACCGTCAGCAGGAAGACAATCCCGGCCAGACGAGTTCCATTACTGCGACGCGAAGAAGAGGCTTCCTCTTCTTCGTGGTTCCGCGTATTCAGCGCAGCCTGCGACATATCACCCCGCCAGGTCCAGAATTCGAACAACAAGCTGCGAGAAGCTCATCCCCGCCTGACGCGCCGCCATCGGCACCAGGCTGTGGCTGGTCATGCCAGGGGAAGTATTGGCTTCCAGCAAATAAAACTGGCCATCGCTGTCCAGCATCACGTCAATACGTCCCCAGCCTTTACAGCCGAGAACATTCCAGGCTTTAACTACCAGGGCCTGAATTTCTGACTCACGGGCGGGATCTTCACAACCAGGGCAGAAATATTGCGTCTCATCAGAGAGATACTTCGCCTCATAATCATAGAAGGTTCCAGCCACCTGGATACGAATTGACGGTAAAATTTCTTCACCGACGATAGCGACGGTGAATTCAGGCCCACTAAGCCATTTCTCAATCAGAACATCTTCATCATGCTGAAAAGCCAGCGTCAATGCATCATGTAATGCACAACTTTCGCTGACTTTCGACATCCCGACGCTCGAACCTTCGCAAGCCGGTTTAACAATTAATGGCAGACCCAGTGCGGCAATCTGCTGTTCAACCTCAACAGACAGGCCAGCATTGAACTGCGCCCGCGTCAGCGCCACCCATGGCGCGACCGGTAAACCCGCGCCCTGCCACAACAATTTGCTGCGAACTTTGTCCATGGAAATCGCCGACGCCATCACGCCGCTGCCGGTGTAGGGCAACTGAATCAGCTCCAGCAGCCCCTGCAACGTTCCATCTTCCCCACCGCGACCATGCAACGCAATAAACGCTTTCTTAAAGCCCAGCGCTTTCAGCCGGGTAACATCCACGTCACGCGGATCGACAGGGTGCGCATCCACACCAGCTTCACGCAGGCCTGCCAGTACCGCAGCCCCTGAATTGAGCGACACTTCGCGCTCAGCAGAGGTACCACCGAAAAGAACCGCGATTTTATCAGCCATGGCGCTCCCCCTCCGCTTTTTGCGGCACGAGCTTGATTTCAGCCAGGTGACGGGCGATTTTTCCGATGTTTCCCGCGCCCTGCACCAGAATCAGGTCATTGCCGGTCAGCACCGATGCCAGCATCTGAGCGGCCTGCGCCGGATCGGAAAGCAGAATCGGATCCACCTTGCCACGACCACGAATCGTACGGCACAGCGAACGGCTGTCGGCGCCAGGAATCGGCGCTTCACCAGCGGAATAGACGTCCAGCATCAGCAGCGCATCAACCTGAGTCAGTACGTTAGCGAAATCGTCATACAGATCACGCGTACGCGTAAAACGGTGCGGCTGGAACAACATCACCAGATTTTTATCCGGCCAGCCGGCGCGTGCCGCTTTGATCGTGGCATCGACTTCTGTCGGATGATGGCCATAGTCATCGATCAGCATCGCGCTGCCGCTTTTGCCATTGACCTCAGCCAGCGGATATTCACCGAGAAAATCAAAGCGACGGCCGGTTCCCTGAAAACTTTCCAGCGCCCGCAGGATCGCGCTGTCCTCAATTCCCTCTTCCGTCGCCACCGCAACCGCCGCCGCCGCGTTCAGCGCATTATGACGACCGGGCGCATTCAGGGTCACCTGCAGCACCTCTTTATCCTGACGAATCAGACGGAAGTGGCCCTGGGCGCCGACCTGACGATAATCCTCAACGCGCACGTCGGCATCTTCGCTAAAACCGTAGGTGGTTATCTGACGGCCCACGCGCGGCAGCAGTTCACGAATCACCGGGTCATCCACGCACATCACCGCGCGTCCGTAGAACGGCAGGTTGTGCAGGAAGTTAATAAACGTCTGCTTCAGGTTTTCGAAGTCGCCATGATAGGTATCCATGTGATCGGCTTCAATATTGGTCACAATCGCGACCATCGGCTGCAGATGCAGGAACGACGCATCGCTCTCATCGGCTTCCGCAATCAGATAGCGGCTATGGCCGAGGCGGGCGTGAACGCCTGCCGCTTTAACCAGCCCACCGTTGACGAAAGTGGGATCAAGACCGGCTTCCGCATAAATACTGGAGACCATCGCCGTGGTCGTGGTTTTGCCGTGGGTACCGGCAATCGCAATGCCATGACGAAAACGCATCAGCTCCGCCAGCATTTCCGCGCGGCGAATGACCGGAATACGCGCTTCATGCGCGGCAACAATCTCCGGGTTTTCCGCAGAGATTGCGCTGGAAACGACAACCACGCTCGCATCGCGAACGTTTTCCGGGCGATGATTGAAATAGATCGTGGCGCCAAGTTGCGACAGTTGTTGCGTAACCGGATTCGGCGCCAGGTCGGAACCGCTAATCTGGTAGCCTTCATTAGCCAGAACTTCGGCAATACCGCCCATACCGGCACCACCGATGCCAACAAAGTGAATATGCCGGACGCGACGCATCTCGGGCACTATGGAACGCAGTTTCGCCAGATCTTGTGTATTCATTCTTTACGCCATCAACTTCTTTATACGGGCGGTGGGATTCACCGCGATTAGCGCGCCAGTGCTACAGCGCTCACTTCTTCCGCTACCCGTTCGGTAGCATCCGGAATCGAGGCTCTACGCGCTCGTTCCGCCATATCCAGCAGCGTTTCCCGATCCCAGCCAGCCAGCGTCTGCACAACGGCATCGACGGTGAACTGAGGCTGTTCGAGAATTTTCGCCGCGCCCGCTTTCTCCAGCGGCAGGGCATTCCAGTACTGCTGACGATCCTTGTGCTGAAACGGCACAAATAACGCCGGTAAACCTGCTGCGGCAATTTCACTCACCGTCAGCGCGCCGGAACGACACACAACAACATCGGCCCAGGCATACGCCGCCGCCATGTCATCAATAAACTCAGTCACTTTATGCTGCGGCTGCCCGGCATCCGCATAGGCCTGCTGCACCGTCTGCTGGCCGCCTTTCCCGCTTTGATGCCAGATAGTGACCGCCGAACCCAGTTTCCCCGCCACCTGCGGCATCGTCTGGTTCAGGACGCGGGCCCCCTGCGAGCCGCCCACTACCAGCACGCGGATCGCCCCCTGGCGCCCGACCAGGCGCTGTTCCGGTAACGGCAGCGCCAGCACATCGGTACGCACCGGGTTGCCCACCACATCAGCATGCGGAAACGCACCTGGGAACGCCTGCAACACCCTCTTCGCGATCTTTGCCAGCCATTTGTTTGTCAGGCCAGCAATGCCGTTTTGCTCATGCAGCACCACCGGGATACCCAGCGACCAGGCCGCCAGGCCGCCAGGGCCGGAAACGTAACCGCCCATCCCCAGCACCACGTCCGGCTGGAAACGCTTCATGACCTCCCGCGCCTGACGCCAGGCGTTGAAGATACGTACCGGCGCGAACAGCAGCGCTTTCAGCCCTTTGCCGCGCAGGCCGGATATACGGATAAAATCAATCTCAATGCCGTGTTTCGGCACTAAATCCGCTTCCATACGATCGGCGGTGCCGAGCCAGCGAACCTGCCAGCCCTGGTCCATTAAATGGTGCGCGACCGCCAGCCCAGGGAACACATGCCCACCGGTACCGCCCGCCATCACCATTAACCGCTTTTCCTGACCGCTCATCGAACACCCCGTGTAAACGCCTGGGCTTTTTCCAGACGCGTTTCATAATCAATTCGCAACAGCAACATGATGGCCGTCGACATAATCAGCAAACTGGAACCGCCGTAACTGATAAGCGGCAGCGTCAGGCCTTTCGTCGGCAGCATGCCTGCCGCGGCCCCGACGTTAACCAGCGCCTGGAAGCTAAACCAGATTCCAATGGCGCAGGCCAGGAAGCCGGAAAAGCGATGATCAATCTCCAGCGCCTTACGCCCAATCGACATGGCGCGAAAGGCGACGAAGAATACCATTAATAGGGCCAGTACCACACCGATATAACCGAGTTCTTCGCCGATAATGGCGAAGATGAAATCGGTATGCGCTTCCGGTAAATACTCCAGCTTCTGTACCGAGTTGCCTAAGCCCTGCCCCCACATTTCGCCACGGCCGAAAGCCATCAGCGACTGAGTCAGCTGGTAACCGCTGCCAAACGGGTCTTCCCACGGGTTCCAGAAAGAAGTGACGCGGCGAATACGATACGGTTCGGCAAGGATCAGCAGCACCACCGCCGAGATCCCCATGCCGATAATGGCGATGAACTGCCACAGCTTAGCGCCGCCGAGAAACAGCATCGCCAGAGTGGTAACGAACAGCACCACGACCGTACCGAGGTCCGGCTGCGCCAGCAGCAGAATCGCCAGCACGAAAATCACGCCCATCGGCTTTAAGAAGCCGCGCAGGTTATTGCGCACCTCATCGCCTTTACGCACCAGATAGTTGGCGATGTAGCAGAACAGCGACAGCTTGGTAAATTCCGCAGGCTGAATACGCAGCGGACCCAATGCAATCCAGCGCGATGCCCCGTTTACCGAGCTACCGACGACCAGAACGATCAGCAACATGACTATCGAAGCAATCAACATCGCCGTACTGTGCCGCTGCCAGAACTCCATCGGCAGGCGCAGCGTCACCAGAGCCAGACCCAGCGCCAGAAGAATGTATAACCCGTCGCGCTTAGCGAACAGAAAAGGATCGTTGGCCAGCCGCTGCCCTACCGGCATGGAAGCCGAGGTCACCATAATGAAACCCACGGCGGCCAGACCAAACGTCAGCCACAGCAGCATCCGGTCATACATGACCAGGCTATCGTTATCTTTCTGCCGCGAGCCCATCACCCAGCCTTTCAGCGCCGCAAACAGCCAGGCGAAGATAAACATCCCCGGCAGGCGCGGCAGTCTCCACTGAGGCATTTTCAGGCGCGGGAGGGATAAACGCATCAACCTAACTCCTTCGCCAGGCGGGCAAAGACATCGCCCCGTTGTTCGAAACTCTTAAACTGATCGAGACTGGCGCAAGCTGGCGATAACAGCACCATATCGCCCGACTTCAGCAGCGGGGCAATCTGACGCATCGCCTCTTCCATCGTCCCGGTTTGCGTCGCCACTTCCGGGCGCAGTGCCGCCAGCTGATCGCCATCGCGACCGAAGCAGTACAGGCGAATATTGTCGCCCGCCAGATAACGTTTCAGCGGCGTGAAATCAGCGGATTTGCCATCGCCGCCCAGCAGCAGGTACAGAGTGCCGTCCAGATGCAGTCCGTTCAGCGCCGCCTCAGTACTGCCGACGTTGGTGGCTTTGGAATCGTTGATCCAGCGCACGCCGTTATGATCCAGCACCAGCTGGAAGCGATGCGTCAGACCGGTAAAGGTGGTCAGCGCCTTGAGACTGCTGGCCCGCGGCAGGCCGGCAGCATCAGCCAGCGCCAATGCAGCCAGCGCATTGCTGTAGTTGTGTTGCCCGGTGATGTGCATCTCTTTGACGTTCAGGATCTTCTCACCTTTCACCCGCAGCCAGGTTTCTCCCTGCTGGCGGTTAAGATGATAGTCGCCGACATCAACGCCGAAGCTGATGCAGCGCTCATCGGCGCCGCGTACCGGCATCGTCAGCCCATCATCGGCATTCACGATGCAGGTTTTCGCATTTTCATACACCCGCAGTTTGGCCGCACGATACTGTTGCAGGCCCAGCGGGTAGCGGTCCATATGATCCTCGGTGACGTTGAGGATAGTCGCGGCCACCGCCCGCAGACTGGAGGTGGTTTCCAGCTGGAAGCTGGAGAGTTCCAGAACGTACAGTTCGCGGTCGGCATCGAGCAGCATCAGGGCCGGCAGGCCGATATTGCCGCCGACGCCAACATTCATGCCGGCCGCTTTCGCCATCTCGCCCACCAGCGTCGTCACGGTGCTTTTCCCGTTTGAGCCGGTAATCGCGATAATCGGCGCCTGCACTTCGCGACAGAACAGCTCAATGTCACCGACGATTTCGACGCCCGCATCCGCTGCCGCGCTCAGCGCAGGATGCGCCAGCGCGATACCAGGGCTTGCCACAATCAGATCCGCTGCCAGCAGCCAGTCTTCATTCAGGCCCCCCACGTAGCGTTCTACCTCTTCCGGCAGCTTATCCAGCCCGGAAGGCGCGACGCGGGTATCCATCACCCGCGGCGTCACGCCGCGCGCCATGAAAAAGTCCACGCAAGACAGCCCGGTCATCCCCAGGCCAATAATGACGACTTTTTTACCCTGATAATCTGCCATGATTAACGTACCTTCAGCGTCGCCAGGCCAATCAGCACCAGCATCAGCGAAATAATCCAGAAGCGCACGATAACGCGCGGCTCCGGCCAGCCCTTCAGTTCATAGTGGTGGTGAATCGGCGCCATACGGAAGATGCGCTGACCGCGCAGCTTGAAGGAACCGACCTGCAAAATAACCGACAGAGTCTCCACCACGAATACGCCACCCATAATCACCAGCAGGAACTCCTGACGCAGCAGCACGGCAATGATGCCCAGCGCGCCGCCGAGGGCCAGGGAGCCGACATCGCCCATAAAGACCTGCGCCGGATAGGTGTTGAACCACAAAAAGCCAAGACCCGCGCCGACGATCGCCGTACAGACGATAACCAGTTCCCCGGCGTGGCGCAGATAAGGGATATGCAGATAGTTGGCAAAGTTCATGTTGCCCGTTGCCCATGCCACCAGCGCGAAGCCCGCCGCCACAAACACGGTCGGCATAATCGCCAGGCCATCAAGGCCATCGGTCAGGTTGACCGCATTGCCGGTCCCGACAATCACGAAGTAAGCCAGCAAAATGTACAACAGCCCCAGTTGCGGCATGATGTCTTTAAAGAACGGCACAACCAGCTCGGTTGCTGGCGTATCTTTACCGGCCATATACAGCGCGAACGCCACGCCCAGCGCAATCACCGACATCCAGAAGTACTTCCAGCGGGCGATCAACCCTTTGGTGTCTTTACGCACCACCTTGCGGTAGTCATCGACGAAACCGATGATGCCGTAGCCGATCAGTACGGTCAGAACACACCATACGTACGGGTTGGACGGGTAAGCCCACAGCAGGACTGAGACCACAATAGCGGTCAGGATCATGATCCCGCCCATGGTCGGCGTACCGCGTTTGCTGAAGTGTGATTCCGGACCATCGTTACGTACGACCTGGCCGAAAGAGAGTTTTTGCAGACGGGCGATCATGCGCGGGCCCATCCACAAAGAGATGAACAGCGCGGTCAGCAGGCTGACGATGGCGCGAAACGTCAGATAAGAAAAGACGTTAAAGCCGGAATAATATTTGACCAGATGTTCGGCCAGCCATACTAACATGTTCCATTCTCCTGTAATGCGCGTACTACCTCTTCCATGGCGGCACTACGTGAACCCTTCACTAAAATGGTGATGATCTTATGTTCCGCCGTCAGCTCACGCAGCCGAGCCACCAGCGACGCTTTATCGCTGAGATGCTCGCCCACGCCGCTGGCGCGGCTAATCTCTGCGCTCAGCACGCCGGTGCTGAGTACGCGGTCAAGCCCTGCCGCTTTTGCCGCCTCGCCCACCTGGCGATGGCACGCTTCGCTTTCGGTACCCAGCTCGGCCATATCGCCGACGACCAGCACCCGGTAGCCCGGCATCTCGGACAGCACCTGCACCGCGGCGGTCATTGAACCGACGTTGGCATTGTATGAATCATCAAGCAGCAGCTGATTTTCCGCGAGCGTGATAGGGAACAGACGTCCCGGTACCGCTTGCAACTGCGCCAGACCGGCCTTCACCGCATTTAAGTCGGCGCCCACCGCCATCGCTAACGAGGCGGCTGCCAGCGCATTGGCGATATTGTGGCGCCCCGGCAGCGGCAGCAGCACATCCACGCTCCCCTGCGGGGTTTGCAGCGTAAATTCTGTCCCGTGGCTGGTGATATGAATCTGGGTAGCCGTAAAATCGCTGTTGGCCGCATTCGGCGAGAAACGCCATACCTTGCGCGCGCCGATGACGCTTTGCCAGTTCAGCCAGTCGTTATTGTCAGCATTCAGGATGGCAATGCCGTTTTCCGGCAGACCGGTAAAGATTTCGCCCTTCGCTTTCGCCACGCCCGCCAGCGAACCAAAACCTTCAAGGTGAGCGGCGGCCAGATTGTTGACCAGGGCGGCTTCCGGGCGCGTCAGGCTGACGGTCCAGGCGATTTCGCCCTGATGATTGGCCCCTAACTCAATGACGGCATAGCGATGCTCTTTGGTCAGACGCAGCAGCGTCATCGGTACGCCAATATCGTTATTCAGGTTACCGGCGGTATACAGCGTATTTCCGCACTGGCTCAGGATCGCCGCCGTCATCTCTTTCACCGACGTTTTTCCGGAAGATCCAGTCAGCGCCACCACGCGGGCTGGCACCTGCTGGCGAACCCACGCCGCCAGTTCGCCAAAGGCCAGGCGGGTATCTTTCACCACCACCTGCGGTAAATCACACGCCAGCTGACGGCTGACCAGCAGCGCACCGGCGCCGGCTTGTTTCGCCTGCTGCGCGAAATCGTGCGCATCAAAACGTTCGCCCTTTAAAGCAACGAACAGGCAGCCTGCCGTGATCTTACGGGTGTCCGACGTGACCTCATCAATGGCCAGATCGCGACCGTGCAGTTCGCCGCGCGTCACGTCGGCGAGCTGGCTTAGCATCAAGCGAATCATGCTACCGCTCCCAGCAGACGGGCTACGGTCACGCGATCGGAGTAGTCAAGACGACGATTGCCAACAATCTGGTAATCCTCATGACCTTTGCCAGCGACCAGCACGACATCGCCTTCCGCGGCCTGCATCACGGCGTTGGTCACCGCTTCAGCCCGGCCTTCTTTCACCTTCGCGTGTCCGGCGTCAAGCATGCCCGCGAGGATGTCGTTGATAATGGCGCGCGGCTCTTCGGTACGCGGGTTGTCATCGGTCACCACCACAATATCGGCGAACTCTTCGGCGATAGCGCCCATCAGCGGACGTTTGCCTTTATCGCGATCGCCGCCGCAGCCGAAGACGCACCACAGCTTGCCGTTACAGTGCAGACGCGCCGCCTGCAGCGCTTTTTCCAGCGCATCCGGAGTATGGGCATAATCCACCACCACGGTCGGTTTGCCCGGCGCGCTGAACACTTCCATTCGGCCGCAGACCGGCTGCAGACGAGCCGCGGTTTTCAGCAGCTCAGCCAGCGGATAGCCCAGCGCCAGCAGCGTGGCCAGCGCCAGCAGCAGGTTGCTGACGTTAAAGGCGCCCATCAGGCGGCTTTCAACTTCGCCCTTGCCCCAGCTGGAATCAAACTGGATGGTGGCGCCGCTATCGTGGTAGTTCACCGCCGTAGCCTTCAGCCAGCGGCCGTGACAGTTCGGGTTGATGCGGTCTTCCATCGATACGGCAACCGCGTCCGGCAGCTTCGCCAGCCAGCGGCGACCCACTTCATCATCGGCGTTGACGATAGCCTGTCCGCAATGATGAGTGGAATAAAGCAGCCATTTTGCCGCTTCGTAATGTTCCATATCACCGTGATAATCCAGGTGATCGCGGCTCAGGTTAGTAAAGACCGAGGCGGCAAACTGCAGCGCCGCCACGCGGTGCTGAACCAGACCGTGGGAAGAGACTTCCATGGCCGCGAAGGTAGCGCCCTGCCCTGCGAGGCCTGAAAGCACGTGCTGAACATCGACCGCAGAACCGGTGGTGTTTTCCGTCGGAATAACTTTGTCCAGCAGACCGTTGCCGACCGTGCCCATCACCGCACTGGTTTCGCCGAGCAGGTTGGCCCACTGCGCCAGTAGCTGGGTGGTGGTGGTTTTACCGTTGGTGCCGGTGACGCCAATCAGGCGCAGTTGTTCTGAAGGCTGATGGTAAAAACGCCCGGCCAGCGCGGATAAGCGCTCGTTGAGCTGGCTGAGATAGATGACCGGAACGCCGTGCATTTCACGGATTTCGCCGTCAGCAGCCTCATCTTTGGCCTCAGCTATAATGGCAGCAACACCTTGCGCTATCGCCTGCGGGATATAACGACGCCCGTCCGCCTGATGACCTAATACCGCGACAAAGAGATCGCCGGAAGCAGCCACCCGGCTGTCCAGCGTCATCTCTCGCAGAATTCGCTCCGGCGCATTTGGCACCCACGGAGCGAGAAGGTCGCGCAAATTACGATCTGCCACCTGTTCCCTCGCCTTGATTAATCACAAATTCACTTTTTTCGCCCGTTGCCAACGCATCCGGCTCGATGTTCATGGTACGCAGTACGCCGCCCATGATGGCACCGAAGACCGGCGCGGAAACGGCGCCGCCGTAGTATTTACCCGCCTGCGGGTCGTTGATCACCACCACCAGCGCAAAACGCGGGTGGCTGGCGGGCGCAACGCCTGCGGTGTAAGCAATATATTTGTTGATGTAGCGGCCATCTGGCCCCACTTTCTTCGCCGTACCGGTTTTAATCGCAATGCGGTAGCCTTTAATCGCCGCCTTCACGCCGCCGCCGCCGGGCAGCGCCACGCTTTCCATCATATGCACCACGGTACGAACGAGAGGTTCCGGGAATACACGCTCGCCGGGAACCGGTGGATCAACTTTGGTAATCGACAGCGGGCGATAGATGCCATAGCTGCCGATCGTTGCATAGACTCGCGCTAACTGTAACGGCGTTACCATTAGCCCGTAGCCGAAAGAAAAGGTGGCCCTCTCTATGTCAGACCACCGTTGTTTTTGAGGATATAAGCCACTGCGTTCTCCGACCAACCCCAAATTGGTCGCTTTTCCGAGTCCAAAACGTGAGTAAGTATCTACTAACGCTGAGGACGGCATCGCTAACGCCAGTTTGGAAACACCGACGTTACTCGACTTCTGTAGCACCCCGGTCAGGGTCAATTCGCTATAGCGCGCCACGTCTTTGATCTCGTGGCCGTTAATTCGGTAAGGAATGGTATTCAGTACGGTATTTTCGTTCACAATGCCGCGCTGCAGCGCCGTCATCACCACCATCGGCTTGACCGTCGAACCCGGTTCAAACACGTCGGTGATGGCACGGTTACGCATGATATCTTTCGCCGTACCGGAGAAATTATTCGGGTTATAAGAGGGACTGTTCGCCATCGCCAGCACTTCGCCAGTGCTGACATCGACCAGAACCGCACTTCCCGACTCCGCTTTGTTAAACGCCACGGCATTATTCAGTTCGCGATAAACCAACGCCTGCAGACGTTCATCGATACTCAACGCCAGATTGTGCGCGGCCTGGCTGTCGGTGGAGGAGATATCTTCAATAACGCGGCCGTAGCGGTCTTTACGCACAATACGTTCGCCGGGTTGACCGGTCAGCCATTTATCAAAGCTCTTCTCGACGCCTTCAATACCCTGGCTATCGACGTTGGTGAAACCAATAAGGTGAGCGGTAACTTCACCTGACGGGTAGTAACGGCGCGACTCTTCGCGCATGTGAATCCCTGGCAGCTTCAGCTTCTTGATGTAATCCGCCATATCAGGATTAACCTGACGCGCCAGATAGATAAAACGCATTCTCGGGTTGGTGTTGATGCGCGATGCCAGCTGATCCAGCGGCATGTTTAACGCATCGGCCAACGCCTTCCAGCGCTTATCAAGGGTGACTCCGCCAGCATCGTGCAGCTCTTTCGGGTCTGCCCAGATAGCCTTCACCGGCACACTCACCGCCAGCGGGCGGCCGGAGCGGTCAGTAATCATTCCGCGGGCGGTAGAGACCTCCTGCACGCGTAAAGAACGCATATCACCCTGACGGACCAGCATGTCCGGGCTGATCACCTGTAGCCAGGCCACGCGGCCCAGCAGGAAACCCAGCGCGATTAAAATGCACCCGCACAGCAACGCAAAACGCCAGCTAATAAAGCTGGCCTGTTCTTCCTGACGTTTTGGTTTTAGCGTTTTCGGCGCTGCTTTCATGCGTCGCAATAATCCTTATTTTTGTACAACGATATTTTCTTGTGATGGATCGACGTGTTGCATCTGCAACTTCTCGGTCGCGATCCGCTCAACCCGACTATGATCGCCGAGCGCGTTCTCTTCGAGGATCAGGTTTCGCCATTCAATATCCAGCGCGTCACGTTCCAGAACCAGTTGCTCACGCTGCGCGGTTAACAGACGGGTATGGTGTGCCGTCGTCACCACGGTAATCGCCGTAATGATGATGCAAATGAACAGACAGAGTGGCAGTTTCCCAAACCGCAGAAGATCGTCCCCGATGACGCCAGGCAAGGCATGGCGCTCGTTGCTTCCTAACGATCCTTTAACTTTGCTTAAGGCTTCTGTCACTCTGCCGATCATGCGTTCGTCCTCTCTGCAATGCGCAGAACTGAACTACGGGCCCGTGGATTCTCTGCCACCTCTTCTTCGCCCGGCATCAACTTGCCTAGTGCCCGCAACTCGCGGCCGCCCAGTTTTTTGAGCTGCGCCTCGGTCATCGGTAACCCGGCCGGAACCTGCGGACCGCGGCTTTGCTCACGCATAAAGCGCTTCACAATACGGTCTTCCAGCGAGTGGAAACTGATAACAGAAAGCCGCCCGCCCGGGGCCAGCACGCTGAGCGAGCTTTTTAGCGCCTGCTCTATCTCCTCCAGTTCACTGTTCACCCAGATGCGCACCGCCTGGAAGGTACGGGTCGCGGGATGTTTGAATTTGTCCTTCACCGGCGTCGCCGCCGTCACCACCTCCGCCAGCTCTTTCGTGCGAGTCATCGGCTCGATACGGTTACGCTCGACGATGGCGCGCGCGATGCGCTTGCCAAAGCGCTCTTCGCCGAAGGTTTTAATCACCCAGGCGATATCCGCTTCGTCCGCCGTCTGCAGCCACTCGGCGGCAGACTGGCCGCGCGTGGGGTCCATACGCATATCCAGCGGGCCATCGCGCATAAATGAGAAGCCACGCTCTGCGTCGTCAAGCTGAGGTGAAGAGACGCCAAGATCGAGAAGAATACCGTCGATCTGGCCAGTTAGTCCGCGCTCACTGACATAATCAGCCAGCGCTGAGAAAGGTCCATGTACGATGGAAAAGCGAGGGTCATCAATGGTTTTCGCCACGGCGATAGCCTGCGGATCGCGATCGATAGCCAGCAGGCGTCCTTCCGCTCCCAGTTGGGAAAGGATCAGGCGCGAGTGACCGCCGCGACCAAAGGTCCCATCAATGTAGATACCATCCGGACGAATATTCAGGCCGTTAACCGCTTCATCCAGAAGTACCGTAGTATGTTTAAAATTTTCCATCATGTTGTTATAGAGACAAATCCTGCAGACGCTCCGACAACGCGTCGGTAGACGACTGTTCAGCGTCGATATCTTCCTTGACCCGTTGATACCAGGTCGTTTCATCCCACAGTTCAAACTTATTGAACTGTCCGACCAGCATCACTTCTTTTGTCAGCCCGGCATGCTGCCGTAACACCGGCGCGATCAGCAGACGCCCGGCATTATCCATCTGACATTCGCTGGCATGACCCAAAAGCAGACGCTGCACGCGCCGCTCAACGGGATTCATGCTCGATAAACGCGACAATTTTTGCTCGATGATTTCCCATTCAGGCAAGGGGTAAAGCAGCAGGCACGGGTGATGAATGTCAATGGTACAAACCAGTTGACCGGAAGCGTCCTCGATCAGCCCGTCGCGGTAACGCGTCGGTACGGCCAGACGGCCTTTGCTGTCGAGATTGACTAACGTTGCCCCACGGAACATGCCAGCCTCACCCCTTTTCGCCACTTTAACCCACAAATTCCCACCAGAAGGAGTTTACGGAGCGGAGGAAAAGCTTGTCAAGCCAGCACGAATACCAACGAAGCTCAAAAACCCATTATTTGCAGCCGATATCCGGCCTGATGAAATAATCATCAACAAACGAGGCAAATTAACGCTATGAATACGTGTAAGAAAACAACCAACAAATTCGTAACAGTTAAAAGCAACAAAATATCTTCGGCGGGAAAATATAAAGTGTCAGTTTGCGACGCGAGCGGCATTTTAGGCGATTATGGTGCCCGTTAACAGTGCCTGTTATCGTCAGAGAAGCACTCTTACCGCGGGGTGCGGGGAGATGACCGTGTGATGGGCTGTAAAATGAGTGTTAATTCAGCGATTAACTTAACGAATGTAACAAAATAATACAAATAAAGACTGATTTCACTTTTTTTATCGCTAACGGGTGCCGAAAAGCGGCAACGCCAGAATAAAACAAAATAATGCGTAAAGAAGTTTAGGGATTTGTCTGAAAGCGATCCAAATTTACTTTTTTATGGTAATTAGTACGGATTATCGCCAGACAACTTTCGTCTGGCGAGTAACGCCATCCATTTCCAGGTTTTTAGCACACACCGATGCAGGCGCTCGATAGCCTGGCGTCTCAGCGACGATTCAAACTTCCCCGGCGATACAAATTACGACGGATACGGCTTAAGCCCGGTTTTGGCTTACGCGGTTCGTCGAGGCTGGCGAGCACAATTTCCAGCACGCGTTCAGCCACATCGCGGTGACGCTGGGCCACGGCCAGTACCGGGCACTGCAGGAAATCGAGCAGTTCATTGTCGCCGAAGGTCGCAATAGCCAGCTCGGACGGCAGCTTCCCTTCCCGGCGCAGCGTCACGTCCATCACCCCCTGCAACAGCGGAAATGACGTTGTGAACAGCGCCTGCGGCATGGGATGTGTTTCCAGCCATTTCTCAAACAGCTGCCCTGCCGCTTCGCGTTCAAAGCTGTTGGCGTACAGATACTGCACTTCCCGCGGATCGTCATTCCACGCGGTACGGAAGCCCTGTTCACGCAGGAAACTGACCGACAGCTCCGGTAACGCGCCAAGATACAGAACGTTTTCCCCCGGGAATTTGCGCAGTTCAGCGGCCAGCATTTCGGCATCATCCTGATCGGCGCCAACAACGCTGGTGAAGTGCTCGCGATCGAGCGCACGGTCAAGGGCGACAATCGGGAAAGGATCGTTGGCCCAGCGCTGATAGAACGGATGCTCTGGCGGAAGTGACGTCGAGACGATAATCGCATCCACCTGGCGCTGTAACAGATGCTCAATACAGCGCATTTCGTTATCAGGCTGATCTTCCGAACAGGCAATCAGCAGCTGATAGCCGCGCTGGCGCGCCTGACGCTCAAGATAGTTAGCAATACGGGTATAGCTGGTATTTTCCAGATCGGGAATCACCAGACCAATAGAACGCGTGCGTCCTGCACGCAAGCCGGCAGCGACCGCATTCGGATGGTAGTTGTGCTCACGAACGACGGCCATCACCTTTTCGACCGTTTTGTCGCTGACGCGGTACTGTTTCGCTTTACCGTTAATCACATAGCTAGCGGTGGTACGCGAGACACCGGCCAGCCGGGCGATTTCATCCAGTTTCACAATTGCCCCTTGGGTAATGAGTACAGAACATAACCTTTCTTCAGCTATGGATTCATTTTCATAACATCTAAACGCAGAATAGTTAGCGCAGCAACCGGTTTTGTCTCCAGTTCCCACCGATTTCGCAAAAAAATAACCCGACAGATTGTGTCGGGCTATTTTTACGTCAGTTTCAGCAACTCAGCGCATGATTTTGTCGCCGCGCGACAGTCCGACCACACCGGAGCGCGCCACTTCGACAATACGCGCAACATCGCGCAAGGAAGCCAGAAAAGCGTCCAGTTTATCGCTGGTCCCTACCAGCTGGACGGTATACAGCGACGGCGTGACATCGATGATTTGCCCGCGGAAAATCTCCGTGTTGCGCTTCACCTCTTCACGGCCAAAACCGCTCGCCTGGACTTTCACCAGCATAATTTCACGCTCAACGTGCGAATTCTGCCCCAGTTCGCTGACGCGCAGAACATCCACCAGCTTATGCAGCTGTTTTTCAATTTGCTCGATGGCTTTTTCATCGCCCACGGTCTGGATAGTCATTCTTGAAAGCGTCGGATCGTCGGTGGGGGCGACCGTCAGGCTTTCAATGTTATAGCCGCGCTGCGCGAAAAGACCGATGACGCGTGATAAGGCGCCTGATTCGTTTTCCAGTAAGACAGATAATATCCGGCGCATAATCAGGTTCTCTCCGTTTTGCTCAACCACATCTCATCCATGCCGCCGCCGCGGATCTGCATGGGATACACATGCTCGCTGCCGTCCACCGTCACATCAACGAAGACCAGACGATGATTACGCACCTGCTCCAGCGCTTCGGCCAGCTTAGACTCCAGCTCCTGCGGTTCGCTGATGCGAATCCCTACGTGCCCGTAAGCTTCCGCAAGCCGGACGAAATCCGGTAAGGACTCCATATAAGATTGTGAATGGCGACCAGAATAGATCATATCCTGCCACTGCTTCACCATCCCGAGGTAGCGGTTGTTCAGGTTCAACACCAGCACCGGCAGCTCATACTGTAAAGCAGTGGAAAGCTCCTGAATATTCATCTGGATACTGCCATCGCCGGTCACACAAACGACCATCTCTTCCGGCAGCGCCATCTTCACGCCGAGAGCGGCGGGCAAACCGAAGCCCATCGTGCCGAGGCCGCCTGAGTTAATCCACCGCCTTGGCTTGTCGAAAGGATAGTAAAGGGCGGCAAACATCTGGTGCTGACCGACATCGGAGGTCACGTAAGCGTCGCCGTTGGTCAGCCGCCAGATGGTCTCGATGACGGCCTGGGGTTTGATCTTGCCGCTTTGCGTATCGTATTGCAGGCAGTGGCGCGCGCGCCATTGCTCGATCTGCTGCCACCAGTCGCGGATCTCATCGTGCGGCTGCTGCACCTCTTCCTGCTCCAGGAGATCGAGCATCTGATCCAGCACCAGACGGGCGTCGCCGACGATCGGCACATCAGCCGGGACCGTCTTCGAAATGGAGGTCGGATCGATATCAATATGCAGCACCGTCGCATTCGGGCAGTACTTCGCCAGATTGTTGGTTGTGCGATCGTCAAAACGCACGCCGACGGCAAAGATGACATCGGAGTGATGCATCGTCATGTTGGCTTCATACGTTCCATGCATCCCCAGCATTCCTAAAGCCTGGGAATGGGTGGCCGGAAACGCGCCGAGCCCCATCAGCGACGAAGCCACCGGCAGATTCAGTTTTTCCACCAGGGTACGCAGCTGTTGTTCACATCCGGCGTTAATCGCCCCGCCGCCGACGTAGACAACCGGATGTTTTGCCGCCACCAGCGTCTGCAGAGCGCGTTTAATTTGTCCTTTATGACCACTGGTTGTCGGGTTGTAAGAACGCATACTGACGGTATCCGGCCACGCGTACGGCAGTTTGTTCGCCGGATTGAGGATATCCTTTGGTAAATCAACGACCACCGGACCTGGACGCCCGCTGGCGGCCAGCCAGAACGCTTTTTTCAGCACGCCGGGAATATCTTCCGTCTGCTTGACCAGGAAACTGTGTTTCACCACCGGCCGGGAGATACCGACCATATCGCACTCCTGGAAGGCGTCATAACCGATCAGGGAAGTCGCGACCTGCCCGGAGAGAATCACCAGCGGAACAGAATCCATGTATGCCGTTGCGATACCGGTAATGGCATTCGTCGCGCCCGGCCCCGAAGTCACCAGCACAACCCCCACTTCGCCGGTCGCGCGGGCAAGGCCGTCCGCCATATGCACCGCCGCCTGCTCATGGCGCACCAGAATATGGTCGATACCCCCCAGGGTATGCAACGCATCATAGATATCGAGGACCGCGCCTCCGGGATAGCCGAATACTTGCTTGACGCCCTGATCGACAAGCGATTGGACGACCATCTCGGCTCCTGACAACATCTCCATGGTTTGCCTCCAGGCTTACTGTTTCTAACGGCAGCAGAATTCAATTTCCGCGCGTTCGCACAATGCCAGAAATCGACGCCTGGCATTGAGGTGAATGGACTGCGTGCTCTTACCATAACTGCTCGCCAACGGGCAGGCAATTAGCGACCTCAGGCGTATGCGAGCCGCTAAAAGAATAAAAGATAAGAATTTTCTATGAAACGTAGTTGAAAGCTTCATAAATAAGAAGCGAGCGCTGAAATTACTCGGATAAACTGTCTGATGACAGGAATTCATCCATTTTTCACTTGCCGCACGCGCTGGCCGGGGGCGGCAAACAGGATAAAATCCTATATTTTGTGGTTTTGATCACATAAAGCGAGAGCGACCGCTCCCGCCCGGATAGCGCTATATTTAGCGCTGGCAAATACGTACCAGCAGCTCTTCCATCCACTGATGACCGCGGTCTTTTCCGGCAGCCTCATGCCAGGAAAGATAGCAGGTACGGCTATTTACTTTTAGCGGTAACGGCAATAATTGCAGGTTCAGCCTTTCTGCATACTCGCTCGCCAGCCAGCGCGGGGCAATGGCGACCATGTGAGTTTGCGATACCACATTGAGTACGCTGACCATGGCATTCCCTTGATACGCAATTTGCGTCTGCTTATTGACAGAGCTATACCAGGGCAGGCTGAACGAAGCATAGCGATCCAAAGCCACAACCGCATGTTCTTCACGATAAATATCCGCTTCCATCACTGGCCCGGAAATACGCGGGTGTCTACTGCTGGCCACTAATATCATTTCATCTTTAAACAAGGGCACACAGGCAAACTCGGGGCGGCGAAACTCCTCATAACCAACCACAAACTCTATTTCTTGATAACGTAATTGATGTTCGGTGTTTTGATTAAGCGATGCTTTAAAAATTAAATGAATATTCGGCGCCACTTCGTTAACTTTGTTAAATATAATCGAAGTAAGATAGTTATCTAACGGGCTACAGATGCAGAGATTAAATATGCGCTCGCTGTGTATTGGTTCAAAACCGGCTCCCGGTAGCTCATTTTGCACCAGTTGCAATGCCTGGCGTACTGAGCCAAATAGCTGAAATGCGCGAGCCGTCGGCTGAATACCCCGGCCATAACGGACAAACAGCTCATCATTAAACATCACTTTCAGCCGCGCTACGGCATTACTCACCGCAGGCTGAGACATCCCCAGAGAATGCGCCGCCCGCGTTATATTTTGCTCCTGCATTACCGCATCAAAAACGGTAAGCAGATTAAGATCGACCGTTCTGAGCTGAGGTTTGCTGACATCCTCGCCGGAGGGGAGTGTCATCTCAGCATTTTCAATTATCATACCCGGCTCCACCATCGCGTTTAATTCCCTTTTAAAAATGCGGTAATCAATACAGGAAATATCATTTACCATACATATGTCATTTACAAAAGGGCAGGAACGCATTTTAGGAATTTATCAAAATTATAAGTAACGCCAACCCGGTCAAATTATCGGGAAAATTCCTAATTCACTTAAATCATATCGATTACTTGATAATGTTAAGTGTACTCATAATTAGAAAAAACAAACAACATCCTCATGATGAATGTTAATTTAAGCAGGATTAAAATATGAATTTACTCTCTGCCTTAGACTGACATCGGGCTATCATTGATGACTCCCTGGCTTCCACACCAAAACATTCACAGAACCCATAAATTTACCGGTTTCATTACAATACGCGCTTCCCTCTATCCACGTTTCTTCACTCCGGCCTGAAACAGCCTCGCTGCGACTCGTTTAAAATTTTTTCCTGACAGCCTGCCCCCTGATACTATCGTCGGCAAAAATGCGCGTTAACCAGCATAATTAGCTAATGCCTTCCGGTAGCAAACAGAGGGTTTTTCCTTGCCAGGGGTTGACATCAAAACGCGTATCCAGTAACTCTAAAAGCATATCGATTTCATCTGGAGCATGACCTAATGATTCGCACCACTCGTTTCACCGGCCTACTACTACTAAACGCATCCACTATGCGCGGTAGGCTGTTGGGCGACGTTCAGCGTTAAGTCATCTTCCAGCAAGACTAGTAAACCCGCGCCATTGCGCGGGTTTTTTTATGCTCGTCAGCAAGGCGCCCAGGACACCGATTAAGGATCTATACCATGAGCCAGCAAGTCATTATTTTCGATACGACCTTACGTGACGGAGAGCAAGCGTTACAGGCCAGCCTGAGCGTGAAAGAGAAGCTGCAGATTGCGATGGCCCTCGAACGGATGGGCGTTGATGTGATGGAAGTCGGTTTCCCGGTCTCATCTCCTGGCGACTTTGAGTCCGTACAAACCATCGCGCGTACCATCAAAAACAGCCGCGTCTGCGCCCTGGCTCGTTGCGTCGAAAAAGACATTGATGTGGCGGCAGAATCCTTAAAAGTCGCCGAAGCATTCCGTATTCACACCTTTATCGCCACCTCGCCGATGCACATCGCCACCAAGCTGCGTAGCACCCTGGATGAGGTCATTGAGCGCGCCATCTATATGATCAAACGCGCACGCAACTATACCGACGACGTCGAATTCTCCTGTGAAGATGCGGGTCGTACGCCGATCGCCGATCTGGCGCGCGTCGTCGAAGCCGCTATCAGCGCCGGCGCCACGACGATTAATATCCCGGACACCGTCGGCTACACCATGCCGTTCGAGTTCTCCAGTATCATTACCGGCCTGTACGATCGTGTCCCGAATATCGACAAAGCTATCATCTCTGTGCACACCCATGACGATTTAGGTCTGGCCGTGGGTAATGCGATCGCCGCGGTCCACGCCGGCGCGCGCCAGGTTGAAGGCGCCATGAACGGTATTGGCGAGCGTGCGGGCAACTGTTCGCTGGAAGAGGTGATTATGGCCATCAAGGTGCGCAAAGACATTATGAATGTCCGTACCGGCATTAATCACAATGAAATCTGGCGTACCAGCCAGACCGTCAGCCAGATTTGCAATATGCCTATTCCGGCTAACAAAGCCATCGTCGGCACCGGCGCCTTCGCCCACTCTTCCGGTATCCATCAGGACGGCGTGCTGAAGAATCGCGAAAACTACGAAATTATGACGCCGGAATCCATCGGTCTGAATCAGGTGCAGTTGAACCTGACCTCCCGCTCCGGCCGTGCGGCAGTGAAACACCGCATGGAAGAGATGGGCTACAAAGATACCGACTACAACATGGATCACCTCTACGACGCATTCCTGAAGCTGGCAGACAAAAAAGGCCAGGTCTTTGATTACGATCTGGAAGCGCTGGCGTTCATCAACAAGCAGCAGGAAGAGCCGGAACATTTCCGTCTGGATTACTTCAGCGTCCAGTCAGGCTCCAGCGATATCGCCACCGCCTCCGTAAAACTGGTCTGCGGTGAAGAGACCAAAGCGGAAGCCGCAAACGGCAACGGCCCGGTCGACGCTATTTACCAGGCAATCAACCGCATCACCGGCTATGACGTTGAGCTGGTCAAATATGACCTGAACGCCAAAGGTCAGGGCAAAGACGCGCTGGGTCAGGTAGATATCGTCGTGACCTACAATGGTCGTCGCTTCCACGGCGTCGGTCTGGCGACGGATATTGTTGAATCCTCCGCGAAAGCCATGGTTCACGTGCTGAACAATATCTGGCGCGCAGCAGAAGTCGAAAAAGAATTGCAACGCAAAGCTCAAAATAACGAGAACAAGAAGGAAACCGTGTAATGTCGAAGAATTACCATATTGCTGTTTTGCCAGGTGATGGCATTGGCCCGGAAGTCATGAACCAGGCGATGAAAGTACTGGAAGCCGTTCGTCACCGTTTTGATATGCGCATTACCACCAGTCAGTATGACGTCGGCGGCATCGCTATCGACCGTCAGGGTACCCCGCTGCCGCAGGCGACCGTAGAAGGTTGCGAGCAGGCCGATGCGATCCTGTTCGGCTCCGTAGGCGGCCCGAAATGGGAACATCTGCCGCCGGCTGGTCAGCCGGAGCGCGGCGCGCTGCTGCCGCTGCGTAAACATTTCAAACTGTTCAGCAACCTGCGTCCGGCGAAGCTGTACCAGGGGCTGGAAGAGTTTTGCCCGCTGCGCGCGGATATCGCCGCCAACGGCTTCGACATTCTGTGCGTCCGCGAATTAACCGGCGGCATCTACTTCGGCCAGCCGAAAGGCCGCGAAGGCAGCGGTCAACACGAGAAAGCGTTTGATACCGAGGTCTATCATCGCTTTGAAATCGAGCGCATCGCGCATATTGCGTTCCAGTCCGCACGTAAACGACGTAATAAAGTGACTTCTATTGATAAAGCGAACGTTCTGCAGTCATCTATTCTGTGGCGCGAAGTGGTCAACGAGATTGCCAAAGAATACCCGGACGTTGAGCTGGCGCACATGTACATCGACAACGCCACGATGCAGTTGATTAAAGACCCGTCCCAGTTCGACGTTCTGCTGTGCTCCAACCTGTTCGGCGACATCCTGTCTGACGAATGCGCCATGATCACCGGTTCAATGGGCATGCTGCCGTCGGCCAGCCTCAATGAACAAGGTTTTGGTCTGTATGAACCGGCAGGCGGCTCAGCCCCGGATATCGCGGGCAAGAATATCGCCAACCCTATCGCGCAGATCCTCTCTCTGGCGCTGCTGCTGCGCTACAGCCTGAATGCCGATGACGCGGCAACAGCGATTGAGAATGCTATCAACCGTGCATTAGAAGAAGGCGTACGTACCGGCGATTTAGCGCGTGGTACGGCGGCGGTCAGTACCGATGAAATGGGCGATATCATTGCCCGCTATGTCGCTGAAGGGGTGTAATCATGGCGAAGACCTTATACGAGAAGTTGTTTGATGCGCATGTTGTTTATGAAGCGCAAAATGAAACCCCGCTGCTGTACATCGACCGTCATCTGGTGCATGAAGTGACCTCCCCGCAGGCCTTTGACGGCCTGCGCGCGCACAACCGTCAGGTTCGTCAGCCGGGTAAAACCTTCGCCACCATGGACCATAACGTTTCCACCCAGACGAAAGATATCAACGCGTCCGGCGAAATGGCGCGCATTCAGATGCAGGAACTGATCAAAAACTGCAAAGAGTTCGGCGTTGAGCTGTACGATCTGAATCACCCGTATCAAGGGATCGTCCACGTGATGGGGCCGGAACAGGGCGTCACTCTGCCGGGAATGACCATCGTCTGCGGCGATTCTCACACCGCGACTCACGGCGCCTTTGGCGCACTGGCTTTTGGCATCGGCACCTCCGAAGTTGAGCACGTCCTGGCGACTCAGACCCTGAAGCAGGGCCGTGCCAAAACCATGAAGATTGAAGTGAAGGGCAAAGCGGCGCCGGGCATCACCGCCAAAGATATCGTGCTGGCCATCATTGGCAAAACCGGTAGCGCCGGCGGCACCGGCCACGTAGTGGAGTTCTGCGGTGAAGCCATTCGCGATCTGAGCATGGAAGGTCGTATGACGCTGTGCAATATGGCCATCGAAATGGGCGCGAAAGCAGGCCTGGTTGCGCCGGATGAAACCACGTTTAACTATGTGCAGGGCCGTTTGCATGCGCCAAAAGGCCAGGACTTCGACGCTGCCGTTGCCTACTGGAAAACCCTGAAAACCGACGCTGACGCGGCCTTCGATACCGTCGTAACCCTGCAGGCTGAAGAGATTGCCCCGCAGGTGACCTGGGGCACGAACCCGGGCCAGGTCATCTCCGTTAACGAGAGGATCCCCGACCCGGCCTCTTTCGCCGATCCGGTAGAGCGAGCGAGCGCAGAAAAAGCGCTGGCCTATATGGGCCTGAAGCCAGGTATCCCGTTAACCGACGTAGCTATCGATAAGGTGTTCATCGGCTCCTGTACCAACTCGCGTATTGAAGATTTGCGCGCCGCGGCCAAAGTCGCGAAAGGCCGCAAAGTCGCACCGGGCGTGCAGGCATTAGTGGTCCCGGGTTCTGGCCCGGTGAAAGCTCAGGCGGAAGCTGAAGGGCTGGATAAGATCTTTATCGAAGCTGGTTTTGAATGGCGACTGCCGGGCTGCTCTATGTGCCTGGCCATGAACAACGATCGCCTGAATCCTGGCGAACGCTGCGCATCAACCAGCAACCGTAACTTTGAAGGCCGTCAGGGCCGCGGCGGACGTACTCACTTAGTCAGCCCGGCTATGGCCGCTGCGGCAGCCGTGACCGGCCATTTCGCCGATATCCGCGACATCAAATAAGGAGACCATCATGGCAGAGAAATTTACCCAACATACGGGCCTGGTGGTTCCGCTGGATGCCGCAAACGTCGATACCGATGCGATCATTCCTAAGCAGTTCCTGCAGAAAGTCACGCGCACCGGTTTTGGCGCGCATCTGTTCAACGACTGGCGTTTTCTTGATGATCAGGGACAGCAGCCGAATCCGGAATTCGTGCTGAACTTCCCGGAGTATAAAGGCGCATCGATCCTGCTGGCGCGGGAAAACTTCGGCTGCGGCTCCTCCCGTGAGCATGCGCCGTGGGCATTGACCGATTACGGTTTTAAAGTGGTCATCGCCCCCAGCTTCGCCGATATCTTTTACGGCAACAGCTTTAACAACCAGCTGCTGCCGGTGACGCTGAGCGATGAACAGGTCGACGAGATGTTCAGTCTGGTTCAGGCGAATCCGGGCATAACGTTCGAAGTGGATCTGGAATCCGAAGTGGTGAAAGCGGGCGACAAAACCTACAGCTTTAAAATCGATGCCTTCCGCCGCCACTGTATGCTCAACGGACTTGATAGCATCGGCCTGACGTTGCAGCACGAAGAGGCGATTTCAGCCTACGAAAACCAACTGCCGGCCTTTATGAACTAAGCACGCCGTTGATACCCGAGCCCGGTCCTGTGACCGGGCATTTTTTTAGCTTTTTCGCGCGGGTGATGACCACAAATACCCCCACCCGGCCCTGACCGATGGACCCTCACATGACGACAGCTGTCACCATTAAAAACATCACCTTTCAGGAAGGCGCCACGTTAATTTGCGTGCCGCTGATCGGCCAGACGCTCGATGAGCTGCAAACCCATGCCCATACCCTGGCGGAGGCCGGAGCCGATCTTATCGAATGGCGCGTCGACCACTTTATCCGCGTCCATGAACAACAACAGGTCCTGCTGGCGCTGACGGAGATTCGCCGGCTGCTCGCCGATATGCCGCTGCTGTTCACCTTTCGCAGCTACAAAGAGGGGGGTGAAACGGAACTTGCCGATGACGCGTACTTCGCCCTCAACCGCCTGGCCGTCACCAGCGGGCTGGTGGACATCATTGATATTGAGCTCTTCAATGACGAAGCGTCGATCCGGGCGTTGATCGATGAAGCTCATGCCGCCGGGGTGAAGGTGATTATGAGCAATCATGATTTCCACAAAACGCCGGCGCAGGAAGAGATCATCGCCCGGCTACGTCGGATGCAGGATCTGGGTGCCGATCTGCCGAAAATCGCGGTCATGCCTCAGTCGCCGCACGACGTGCTGACGTTACTGTCTGCCACTCTGGTGATGAAAGAACAGTACGCCACCCGCCCGTTAATCACGATGTCGATGGGCAAACCGGGCGGCATCAGCCGGGTCACCGGACGCCTGTTCGGCTCAGCGATGACGTTTGGCAGCGTGGGTCAGGCATCGGCACCCGGACAAATTGCCGTGCGTCAGCTGCGGGAAATGATGAATATTCTGTCCTGAAAGCCCGCCGCATCGCAGTAATCTGCGGTGCGGCGCCTGGCTAAATATCTTTGACTTTGCTGGTCAAAAACAGCGTCAGCAGCGAGATGGCAGCAATGACCCAATACACGCTGGCGTGGCCGTAGTTTTGCGACAGCGCCCCCTGCAGCACGCCGGCGAGAATCACCCCGGTGGAAATACTGTTGGTAAACAGCGTGGTGGCCGCCCCGGCTCGTCCAGGCATCAAATCCTGGAACCACAGCATGCCAATCCCGGCGACAATACCGATAAAAATGGCGTTAAACAGCTGCAGCGCCAGCAGCGCGCTGCGATCGTGAAATACGATCAGCCCCAGATAGAACAGCACGCCGGCAGCCACCGCGGCGACCATCATTTTGCGTTTGCCCCAGCGCCTGACGTAATACCCCGCCAGGATCATCGCCGGGATTTCCAGCCCGGCCGCCGTCCCCATCAGGATCCCGGCCAGACTATCCGGCAAACCCAGATCGCTACTGATCCACAGCGGCATATCGATGATATACATGGTGTTACAGGTCCACATCAGCGTCGACGCGATAAACAGCATACGCACGTTTTTATCTTGCCAGCCGCCGGTCTGCACCACGCCCTCCGCTTCCACAGGCTGCTCTACCCGGGCAACCGACGGCAGCTTAACGGCAATTAACGCCAGGCTAATGACGAAAATACCGGCCGCAATCGAGAACATGGTGGTGAAGCCATAGTTCAGCGCCAGCATAAAGGCCAGCGGCGGGCCGATCACCCACGCCAGCGACAGCTGCGCACGCATCACCGAGCTGAACATCACCACTTCTCGCGCCGAGCTATCGGCATATTCCCGCGCGAGGGCGAACAGCTGCGGCATCGCGGCATTGGCAATCGACGCCAGCATCACGCCGCAGGTGATCAACGTTAAGTAGTGACGGTTAAAAGCAAACAGCAGCGCATTGCCCACCGCCATCAGGCAGCAGAACATGATCAGCCGGCGGCGATCCCCCTGGCTATCGGATCGTTTCGCCAGCGCCAGGCTAACCAGAATACCGGCGATCGCGTTAACGGTATAAAACAGGCCAACCCAGAAGGGCTGTGCGCCCACCTCGCGGCTGAGGAACAGGCTGAGGGTTGGCGCCTGCAGCGCGCCCGCAATCCCCATCATAAAAGCGACCAGCATAAACGCCGCGTAAACCCCGTTAAGCCGCCGTCCCATCGTCATCAACCAGAGCATGTCATGTCCTTAAAAGCACGCTAAGAAAACGAAAAAAGCCAGCAGAAGTCATCTGCTGGCGGGTGATTTTATACTCTATCGATTTCAGGCGACAGGCTGGCGACCGCAACGTTATAGCTCAGCCAACTGGCCTGGGGTCTGAAAGACGATCGGTACACACCAATACTCAGTCACACATGATGTGGGCAAGTCAATGATCAGAGGTCTGATGTCACTCCCCAGTGCATCAGTTCGCCAGGAATCTTCTGCTGTCTCCCTGTCATCAGGCGGGCCAGCCATGACGCGTCCTGCGTCGCAGAAAAGTCACGTTGGTCGAACTGTTTCGCTGTAGACCTCAGCATATTCACCTCCTTGCTTCATCGGAATGCATTATTGGCCTAATATAGGGATTAATAAATTGCTGAGTTTTCATCAGGAGTTCCCCTTTTATGTCTTCTGCTCGTCTGCAACAACAGTTCATCCGTTTATGGCAGTGCTGCGAAGGTAAATCGCAGGAGACAACCCTCAACGAGCTGGCGGAGATGCTCTGCTGTTCCCGCCGCCACATGCGCACGCTGCTGAATATGATGGAAGAGCGCGGCTGGTTAACCTGGGAAGCGGAAGCCGGGCGCGGCAAGCGCTCAACGCTGGCTTTCCTGTATACCGGCCTGGCGCTGCAGCAGCAGCGGGCCGAGGATCTGCTGGAACAGGATCGAATCGATCAACTGGTCCAGCTGGTGGGCGACAAAGCCGCCGTTCGTCAGATGCTGGTCTCGCATCTGGGCCGTAGCTTTCGCCAGGGGCGGCATATTCTGCGCGTACTCTACTACCGGCCGATGAAAAACCTGCTCCCCGGCAGCGCGCTGCGCCGCTCGGAAAATCATATCGCCAGGCAAATTTTCAGCGCCTTAACGCGGGTAAATGAGGAAAACGGGGAACTGGAAGCCGATATTGCGCACCACTGGCAGCAGCTCTCCCCCACCCACTGGCGCTTTTTCCTCCGCCCCGGTATTCATTTTCACCACGGCAGAGAGCTGGATATGGAGGATGTGATTGCCTCGTTGCAGCGCAGCAACGCCCTGCCGCTGTACTCACACATTGAACGTATTGTCTCCCCCACCGCCTGGACGCTGGATATTCATCTGACGCAGCCCGATCGCTGGCTACCGTGGCTGCTCGGTCAGGTGTCGGCTGTCATCTTGCCGCGCGAATGGCAGTCGATGGAGAATTTCTCCGCGATGCCGGTAGGTACCGGGCCTTACGCGGTGGTTCGCAACAATCAAAATCAGCTGAAGATCCACGCTTTTGACGATTATTTCGGCTACCGGGCGTTAATTGATGAAGTTAACGTCTGGGTCCTGCCTGAGATTAGCGAAGAGCCCAACGGCGGCCTGACGCTACAGGGAACCACGCAAAGTGAGAAAGCGATTGAGAGTCGGCTGGAGGAAGGGTGCTACTATCTGCTGTTTGATGCCCGCAGTCCTCTGGGCAGCAACCTCGCGGTTCGCCAGTGGCTCAGCTATCTGTTACAGCCCGCCAATCTGCTTTATCACGCCGGTGAACAGTACCAGGGCAACTGGTTCCCGGCCTATGGTCTGTTGCCCCGCTGGCACCACGCCCGCAGTCATGCCTGTGAAAAACCCCCGGGGCTGGAGTCCGTCACCCTCACCTATTATCGGGATCACGTCGAACACCGCGTGATGGGCGGGATCATGGCGACGCTGCTGGCGGAGCATCAGGTCAAACTGCAGATTCAGGAGCTGGAGTACGAAGAGTGGCACCGTGGCGAGGTGGTCAGCGATATCTGGTTGAACAGCGCTAACTTTACCCTACCGATTGATTTTTCTCTGTTTGCCTGGTTGTATGAAGTCCCGCTGATACGACATTGTATTCCCGTCGACTGGGAACAGGATGCCCGTCGCTGGCACGCAGGCGAGCTAAACCCGGCCACCTGGAGCCAGCAGCTGTTGGCCAATCAAACTATCGTGCCGCTGATCCACCACTGGCTGATTATCCAGGGGCAGCGCAGTATGCGTGGCGTGAGAATGAATACGTTGGGCTGGTTTGATTTCAAATCGGCGTGGTTTGCGCCGCCGGATCCCTGATAGCAGTCCGGCAGGCGCTGAAGCGCTTTCCGTCAGTTCACAAAATCATTACACTAACGCCGTTCTCAACGGGGTGCTGATATACGTACACCATCTCATTCGGGTTGCATCAAAGCAGCAAGCGGGTGGACACGCGATGCTAACGCAGAGGCAGCGCGAAGGATGAAGTGTATAAGCTGAGAAAATACCCGTCGAACCTGATCCGGATAACGCCGGCGAAGGGATTTGAGGCCCACTCAAAATCCTTTGCCCCCCCTTGGTTATGAGGTGCAAAGTGTTGAAAAAATTACTCCCGCTGTTGGCGCTGGTCGCCGTTCCCGCGTTTGCTAAACCTGTACTCACCGTCTACACCTATGACTCCTTTGCGGCAGACTGGGGCCCTGGACCGGTCGTGAAAAAAGCCTTTGAAGCCGACTGCAACTGTGAACTGAAGTTCGTGGCGCTGGAAGATGGCGTTTCGTTGCTTAATCGTCTGCGGATGGAAGGCAAGAATAGCAAAGCCGATGTGGTGCTCGGGCTGGACAACAACCTGCTGGAAGCGGCTACGCAGAGCAAACTGTTCGCTAAAAGCCAGGTACCGGCCAGCGCTGTCACGGTACCGGGCGGCTGGGATAACGACACGTTTGTGCCGTTTGATTACGGCTATTTCGCCTTTGTCTACGACAAAAACAAGCTGAAAAACCCGCCGAAAAGCCTGAAAGAACTAGTGGAAAGCACTCAAAAATGGCGCGTGATCTACGAAGATCCCCGCACCAGTACCCCGGGCCTGGGGCTGCTGCTGTGGATGCAAAAAGTGTATGGCGAGAAGTCGCCGGAAGCGTGGCAAAAACTGGCGGCGAAAACCGTCACCGTCACCAAAGGCTGGAGCGAGGCCTACGGTCTGTTCCTGAAAGGGGAAAGCGATCTGGTTCTTAGCTACACCACCTCGCCGGCCTACCACATCATTGAAGAGAAAAAAGACCAGTACGCGGCCGCTAATTTCGCCGAAGGCCACTATCTGCAGGTAGAAGTCGCCGCGCGTACCGCCGCCAGCAAACAACCGGAGCTGGCGGAGAAATTCCTCACGTTTATGCTGTCTCCGGCCTTCCAGAATGCCATCCCGACCGGCAACTGGATGTATCCGGTCACCCAGGTTGCGCTACCCGCGGGTTTTGCCGCATTGCCGAAACCGCAGACCACGCTGGAATATACTCCGCAGCAGGTCGCCGCAGAACGTCAGAACTGGATTAATGCATGGCAACGCGCCGTCAGCCGCTAAATATCGGCTGGCTGGCGCCGGGTCTGACGGCCGCCGCGCTGCTGGTCGCCGTCGCACTGGCCGCGTTTCTGGCGCTCTGGGGTAGTGCGCCGGAGGCGGCGTGGCGCTCGATTTTCAGCGACAGCTATCTGTGGCACGTTATCCGTTTCTCTTTCTGGCAGGCGTTTCTCTCCGCGCTCTTCTCCGTCGTACCGGCGATTTTTCTCGCCCGCGCCCTGTATCGTCGCCGCTTCCCGGGGCGCACGCTTCTGCTGCGCCTGTGCGCCATGACGCTGATTCTGCCGGTACTGGTGGCGGTCTTTGGCATTCTCAGCGTCTATGGCCGTCAGGGCTGGCTGGCGACACTGTTTAACGCCGTCGGCTGGCAGTGGGATTTCTCGCCGTATGGCCTGCAAGGCATCCTGCTGGCGCACGTTTTTTTCAATATGCCGATGGCCACCCGGATGCTGCTGCAGGCGCTGGAGAATATCCCCGGAGAGCAGCGCCAGATAGCCGCCCAGTTGGGCATGCGCGGCTACCCCTTTTTCCGTCTGGTGGAGTGGCCCTGGCTACGGCGGCAAATTCCCCCCGTCGCGGCACTGATCTTTATGCTCTGCTTCGCCAGCTTCGCGACCGTGCTGTCGCTCGGCGGCGGCCCGCGGGCCACCACGATTGAGCTGGCTATCTACCAGGCGCTGAACTTTGATTATGACCCGGCGCGTGCGGCGATGCTGGCGCTGATCCAGATGGTCTGCTGTCTCGGGCTGGTGCTTCTCGCCCAGCGCCTGAGCAAGGCCGTCGCTATCGGTACCACCCAGGTTCACGGCTGGCGCGATCCGGACGATCGCCTGCACAGTCGTCTGGCCGATACCGTGCTGATTGCTCTCATGCTGCTGTTGCTGCTGCCCCCGCTGCTGGCGGTCGTCGCCGATGGTCTGAATCACAACCTGCTCAGCGTGCTGGCGCAGCCCGCGCTGTGGCAGGCATTCGGCACCTCGTTACGCATCGCGATTTCCGCCGGTCTGCTCAGCGTCATGTTAACCATGATGCTGCTGTGGAGCAGCCGCGAACTGCGTCTTCGCAACCGCCCGCTGGCGGGTCAGACGCTGGAGCTCAGCGGCATGCTGATCCTGGCGATGCCGGGAATCGTGCTGGCGACCGGCTTCTTTTTACTGCTCAATAACAGCATTGGACTTCCGGCTTCCGCCGACGGTATCGTGATCTTCACCAATGCGCTGATGGCCATTCCCTATGCGCTGAAGGTGCTGGAAAACCCGATGCGCGATATTGCCGTACGCTACGCTATGCTCTGTCACTCTTTGGGCATGAGCGGTTTTACCCGCCTGCGGGTGGTGGAGCTGCGCGCATTAAAGCGTCCGCTGGCCCAGGCGCTGGCGTTTGCCTGCGTCCTGTCCATCGGCGATTTTGGCGCCGTGGCGCTGTTCGGTAACGAACAATTCCGCACGCTGCCGTTCTATCTGTACCAGCAAATTGGCTCTTATCGTAGCCAGGACGGTGCCGTCACCGCCCTGCTGCTGCTGCTGCTGTGCTTTTTACTCTTTACGGTGATTGAGAAACTTCCGGGACGTGATGTTAAAACTGAATGATGTGACCTGGCTTTACCAGCATCTGCCGATGCGCTTCACGCTCTCCGTCCAGCAGGGTGAACGCCTCGCCGTGCTCGGCCCAAGCGGCGCGGGCAAAAGCACGCTGCTCAATCTGATCGCCGGCTTTCTACCGCCGGTAAGCGGCACAATTCTGATTAACGGCCAGCCGCATACCACGACGCCGCCGGCCCGCCGACCGGTGTCGATGCTGTTTCAGGAAAACAATCTCTTTCATCATCTTACCGTGCGCCAGAACATCGGTCTCGGGATGCATCCGGGGCTGAAGCTTAACCCGGCGCAGGTCGCCAGCCTGCAGGAGATTGCCGGGCAAATGGGGATCAATTCACTGCTGGACAGATTGCCGGGCGAGCTTTCCGGCGGCCAGCGTCAACGCGCGGCGCTGGCGCGCTGCCTGGTCCGGGAACAGCCGGTCCTGCTGCTGGACGAGCCGTTTTCCGCACTCGACCCCGCGCTGCGCCAGGAGATGCTGACGCTGGTGAGCGATGTCTGTCAGCGTCAAAATCTAACGCTGCTGATGGTGTCACATAGCGTGGAAGATGCCGCCCGCATCGCCCCACGCTCGCTGGTGGTGGCCGACGGGCGGATAGCCTGGGACGGCGCGACCGAAACGTTGCTCAGCGGCAACAGCAGCGCCTCTCACCTGTTAGGCATTAGCGCGCGATAACCTTGTGCAAAATATCGAGATAGACGGGCATCAGCGGATGGCGAATCACCAGCGTTAGCGCTGCACCAGCCAGCACTACCATCACCGGCGTCAGCCACAGCAGACGCGAGCGGGGTAAGAGTCGCGTCAGGCGATCGCGCATTTTCGCGCTGCGCCACAAGCGCCAGCACAGCCAGCCGGCCAGCCAAACCAGCAGCGCGGCGGCCAGCAGCAGCCACTTAAAGCTGGCGCTATTCTCATCCGTGGGGATATCAATCGCCGCGCCAGCCAGAATACCGGGTAAGAAGTACAGCGGCGGCCACAGCAGGCAACCGATAATATTGGGCAGAATAAACTTCGCCAGCGGAAGGTCGAGCATGCCGGCGACCATCGGCACCAGCGGCCGCGTCGGACCGACAAAGCGGCCAATAAGAATCGTGATCATGCTGTGCTGATGCAGCGCATGCTCGGTTTTATCCAGCAGGGCTTTGTTTTTCTTCAAAAAAGACCAGCGATGCAGCGGTTTTTTAAACCGCCAGCCGAGCCAGAAAGAGATCCAGTCGCCGAGTAAACAGCCGATAATCCCCGCCAGCCACGCCTGCCAGAAATTGACGTCTCCGCTGCCAATCAACGCCCCCAGCCCGGCCATCATCACCGTTCCCGGCAATATCAGCCCCACCAGCGCCAGCGATTCAAGGAAGGCGACCAGCATCACGGCTATCAGGGAATAGGCCGTGGACTGGGTGATAAAATGTTCCAGCAATGCTTGCATAATGTGCCCGGTTTCAAAACGAAGCACGGATTCTCCGGAGCCGTCGCGCTTTCGTCAAGCCATCAATTGTCCGAATAGACCCGTCATACTTCAAGTTGCATGAGCATTGGCTGCACTCGCTCACCCCAGTCACTGACTTGAGTAAGCGCCTGGGATTCTCTGCGTTGCCGCGTGATTCGGCCTATGGCCTCACCCCTTCGGGGCCAGCGCAAGCGCTGTTCAATTCGGCTTTGCCTCTTGTCCTGCAACTCGAATTAGTTAGGGTTTAGTTTACTGGTTGTGACAATTTCCCGGCGCAACATTTCGTTTTCTTTACGTTTTATTCACACCCTGCACGAAATTCACTGGGACTGGCCCCGGTGCATTTCTTAAATACCCGCGAAAAGTAGAGCTGGTCTTCGAACCCGACGTTGCGCCCTACCGTGGCGATAGGCATACGCGTGGTGCTGAGCAGCAGCTTCGCCTGGCTGATGCGCTGGTCCTCCCGCCACCCCAGCACGCTGATGCCCAGCTGCTGACGGAACAGATGGGACAGGCGCGAAGGCGACAGGCAGACATGCTGGGCGACGCTGGCGATATCGAAATGGCTGTCCGCCAGGTGATCGCTGATGTACTGGCAGGCATCGCGCACGCGATTATCCAGCGGCGGATGCAGCGACTCATTGATCGCCTCCATGCGCCGCAGCAGCAGTTGTTCCAGCAAATTGATCGCCAGCAGCTCCGAATAACGTCCGGCTCCCTGGCCGGCTTCAACGATCTGCCCAAACAGCTCACAAAAACGCGCCTGCCACGGCTCATCAGGACGGAAAAAACCGGTCTGAGCGAAGATAGTCGGCCAGTTCAGCCATTCATGCCAGTACGCGCGCGGCCGGAAGTAGACCCACTGGTGATACCATTCGCGGGCGTCGGGATGGCGGCCATAGTGATGAATTTCTCCCGGCGGAAAGAGCAGAATATCACCCGGTCGGCAAATAAACTGCTCATCGTGATTGTTAATCACCCCTTCACCACGCACCGTCAGGTTCAGAATATACCCCTTCATTCCAAGCGGACGGTCAATAAAGAAATCCAGATAGCCATCGGCATCAATCGGCGTCAGCCCCGTCACCAGATGGGCATTAAACGAGTAGCCCGGCAGCAGCGGATCGTTTTGTGTTTCAGCCATAGGCTCAGCTCTCCTGGAGATATTATGGAAACCAATTGTCCATATTCAACATTGTACTGCCAACGCAGCTCGCCGTACTGGGACGTCGGTTAAAATTTCGATTAAAACCCGCCTCGTCACAGCAAAAATCGATGGTGACGCACAATTAAAGCACTTTTGTCGCATAACAGAAGTGTCTATAAATACGGCAGGAAAGTCCACATTGAATATTTGCACAGCGTCACACTTTGCGATGTTATAGCAAAATAATCCATAAGATTAGCGAATACAGCCTGACGGTTTTTGTCGTGAATATCTACTGTTTCACCATGAATGGTTTTCTGCATGGAGTAACAGCATGGCAATTGCGATTGGCCTCGATTTTGGTAGTGATTCCGTACGCGCGCTGGCAGTGGAATGCGCCACCGGTGAGGAGCTGGCCACCAGCGTAGAGTGGTATCCGCGCTGGCAGGAGGGGCTGTTTTGCGATGGCCCGAACAACCGGTTTCGCCACCATCCGCGCGACTATATTGAATCGATGGAAGCCGCGCTGAAAAGTGTGTTGGCATTGTTAAGCGCCGGACAGCGTGATGAGGTGGTGGGTATCGGCGTCGATAGTACCGGCTCAACGCCGGCGCCTATCGATGCGGACGGCAACGTACTGGCGCTGCGCGAAGAGTTTGCCGATAACCCCAACGCCATGTTCGTGCTGTGGAAAGACCACACCGCGGTCGAAGAGGCGGAAGCCATTACTCGCCTGTGCCATCAGCCGGGCAAAGAGGACTACTCCCGCTACATCGGCGGTATCTACTCCAGCGAATGGTTCTGGGCCAAAATACTCCACGTCACCCGTCAGGACAGCGCCGTCGCCGAGGCAGCCGTTTCGTGGATTGAGCTGTGTGACTGGGTTCCCGCCCTGCTTTCCGGCACCACCCGCCCGCAGGATATTCGTCGCGGCCGCTGTAGCGCCGGGCATAAATCACTGTGGCATGAAAGCTGGGGCGGGCTGCCGCCGGCCAGCTTCTTCGATGAACTCGATCCGCTTATCAACCAGCACCTGAGCTGGCCGCTGTTTAGCGACACCTGGACCGCCGATGTCCCGGTCGGCACCCTCTGCGCCGAATGGGCGCAGCGCCTGGGCCTGCCGGAAACCGTCATCCTGTCCGGCGGCGCCTTCGACTGCCATATGGGCGCCGTCGGCGCCGGCGCGCAGCCCAACGCCCTGGTCAAAGTCATCGGCACCTCCACCTGCGACATTCTGATCGCCGACAAACAGAGCGTGGGCAATCGCACGGTCAAGGGGATCTGCGGCCAGGTCGATGGCAGCGTGGTTCCTGACTTTATTGGTATGGAAGCCGGACAATCCGCCTTCGGCGATATTTACGCCTGGTTTGGCCGTATTCTCGGCTGGCCGCTGGAACAGCTGGCGCAACAGCATCCGGAACTGAAAACACAGATCGCTGCCCAGCAAAAACAGCTGCTGCCATCGCTTACCGCGGCCTGGGCCAAAAACCCGTCGCTGGAACATTTGCCGGTGGTTCTGGACTGGTTTAACGGTCGTCGTACCCCTAATGCCAACCAGCGCCTGAAGGGGGTGATTACCGATCTCAATCTCGCCACCGATGCGCCAGCGCTCTTTGGCGGCCTGGTCGCGGCCACCGCCTTCGGCGCGCGCGCCATTATGGAGTGCTTCACCGAACAGGGTATCCCGGTCAACAACGTGATGGCGCTGGGCGGCATTGCCCGCAAAAACCCGATCATCATGCAGGCCTGCTGTGACGTGCTGAACCGTCCGCTGCAAATCGTCGCCTCCGATCAGTGCTGCGCGCTCGGCGCGGCTATCTTCGCCGCCGTCGCCGCAGGCGTGCATCAGGATATCCCAACGGCTCAGCACAGCATGGCAAGTGAGGTCGAAAGCACCCTGCAGCCGCGTCCTGCTCAGGCTCAACGCTTTGAACAACTTTACCAGCGCTACCAGCAGTGGTCGGTCAGCGCAGAACAACAGTATCTCCCTTCGGCTGCGAAGGCGGAAAAAGCCCCGCATTCTCAGGCAGCTCTCACCCATTAAGGACACGAAAATGACGATTTTTGATAACTACGAAGTATGGTTCGTGATTGGCAGCCAGCATCTGTATGGCCCGGAAGCGCTGCGTCAGGTCACGAAGCATGCCGAACATGTGGTGAACAGCCTGAATGCGCAAGCAAAGCTGCCATGTAAGCTGGTGTTAAAGCCGCTGGGCACCACGCCGGATGAAATCACCCATATCTGCCGCGACGCTAACTATGATGATAAATGCGCGGGTCTGGTGGTATGGCTGCACACCTTTTCTCCGGCCAAAATGTGGATTAACGGCCTGACTATCCTCAATAAGCCGCTGCTGCAGTTCCACACGCAATACAACGCGGCGCTGCCGTGGGACAGCATCGATATGGACTTTATGAACCTGAACCAGACCGCGCACGGCGGCCGCGAGTTCGGCTTCATCGGCGCGCGCATGCGCCAACAGCACAGCGTGGTCACCGGCCACTGGCAGGATCAGGTCGCCCATCAGCGTATTGGCGCCTGGATGCGTCAGGCGGTTTCTAAGCAGGATACCCGTCATCTGAAAGTCTGCCGCTTCGGCGACAACATGCGGGAAGTCGCGGTTACCGATGGCGATAAAGTTGCCGCCCAGATCAAATTCGGCTTCTCGGTCAATACCTGGGCGGTGGGCGATCTGGTTCAGGTGGTCAACAGCATCAGCGAGGGGGATATCAACGCGCTGGTGGATGAGTATGAAAGCAGCTATCGCCTGACCCCGGCGGCGCAGATCCACGGCGATAAGCGCCAGAATCTTCTCGATGCCGCGCGCATTGAGCTGGGGATGAAACGCTTCCTTGAACAGGGCGGTTTCCATGCCTTCACCACCACCTTTGAAGATTTACACGGCCTGAAGCAGCTCCCGGGCCTCGCCGTACAACGTCTGATGCAGCAGGGCTATGGCTTTGCCGGCGAAGGCGACTGGAAAACCGCCGCCCTGCTTCGCATCATGAAGGTGATGTCAACCGGTCTGCAGGGCGGCACCTCCTTTATGGAGGACTACACCTACCACTTCGATAACGGCAACGATCTGGTTCTGGGTTCACATATGCTGGAAGTCTGCCCGACTATCGCCACGGCAGACAAACCGATCCTCGACGTTCAGCCGCTGGGCATCGGCGGTAAAGCCGATCCGGCGCGCCTGATCTTCAACACGCAAACCGGCCCGGCGCTCGTCGCCAGCCTGATCGATCTTGGCGATCGTTTCCGCCTGCTGGTTAACACCATTGAAACGGTATCGACGCCGCACGATCTGCCGAAGCTGCCGGTTGCCAACGCGCTGTGGAAAGCCCAGCCGGATCTGCGCACCGCGTCTGAAGCCTGGATCATCGCCGGCGGCGCGCACCACACCGTCTTCAGCCACGCGCTGACGCTCGACGATATGCGTCAGTTTGCCGAGCTACAGGATATCGAACTGGCGGTTATCGATAACGAAACCCGTCTGCCGTCCTTTAAAGACGCGCTGCGCTGGAACGAAGTTTATTACGCTTCAAAACGTTAACCACGGCAGCCAATTGCCCGGCGGCACCTCGTTTGCCGGGCCTACAAACTGCGGTTTTGTAGGCCGGGTCAGCGAAACGCCACCCGGCAAGGAGAACGCAATGCTCGAAGCCTTAAAGCAGCAGGTGCTTGAAGCCAACCTGGCCCTGCCGAAACACAATCTCGTTACTCTCACCTGGGGCAACGTCAGCGCCGTCGATCGCGAACGCGGCGTACTGGTCATCAAACCATCGGGCGTCGACTACAGCGCGATGGGTGCCGACGATATGGTGGTGGTGAGTCTTGAAAGCGGCGAAGTGGTCGAAGGGAACAAGAAACCCTCTTCGGATACGCCGACCCACCGCCTGCTCTACCAGGCTTTCCCGTCATTGGGCGGAATTGTCCATACCCATTCGCGCCATGCCACCATCTGGGCGCAGGCCGGACAAGCCATTCCGGCGACCGGCACCACTCATGCTGATTACTTCTACGGCCCGGTCCCTTGTACCCGCCTGATGACAGATGAGGAGATCAACGGCGAATATGAGTGGGAAACCGGACGCGTTATCGTTGAAACGTTCCGCGACCAGGGTATCGATCCAGCGCAGATGCCCGGCGTGCTGGTGCATTCGCACGGCCCGTTCGCCTGGGGGAAAAATGCCGAAGACGCGGTACACAACGCTATCGTGCTGGAAGAGATCGCCTATATGGGCATCTTTTGCCGCCAGCTGGCGCCGCAGCTCCCCGCGATGCAGCAAACGCTGCTGGATAAACACTATCTGCGCAAGCACGGCGCGAAAGCCTATTACGGGCAATAAACCCGCGGTATCCCCGGCTCGCGCTCCGCTTAGCCGGGCTACTGACGCACAGCGAGCTGCGGGCGGGTAGCCCGGACAGGCGCGCAAGCGCCGCCTCCGGGAAATAGCACGCGCCATACCTGTATAAAACCCCAGCATCATCGATTGAACCAGGCTATAATCAGGCCTGGTTTTAATTGATGAGAGCACGGCGTGACCCAGCCACGAGAAGGTTTCTTACTGACCCGTCACTGGCGGGATACCCCGCAAGGCACCGAGCTGTCCTTCTGGCTTGCCACCGACGGCGGCCCGCTTGAGGTCACCCTGCCGCCGCAGGAGTCGGTCGCCTTCATTCCCGAAGCGCAACGCGCCCAGGTCGAACGTCTGTTGCAGGGCGAAAACGGCCTGCGTCTCGCCCCGCTCGCCTTAAAAGACTTTCATCGTCAGCCGGTTTTCGGCCTCTATTGTCGCGCTCATCGCCAGCTGATGCGCCTGGAAAAAAAGCTGCGTGAAAACGGCATCACCGTTTACGAAGCCGATATCCGCCCACCGGAGCGCTATCTGATGGAGCGCTTCATCACCGCGCCGGTTTGGGTCGAAGGCGACGCGCGCGGCGCGCGGCTGATCAACGCCCGCATGAAACCCAACCCGCACTACCGGCCGCCGCTGAAGTGGGTGTCGCTGGATATTGAAACCAGCCGCCACGGCGAGCTGTACTGCATCGGGCTGGAAGGCTGCGGGCAACGGGTGGTCTACATGCTCGGCCCCGCCGCGCCCGACGCCCCCGCCGTCGATTTCCAGCTGGAGTACGTCGCCAGCCGCCCGCAGCTGCTGGAAAAACTCAATGCCTGGTTTGCCGAACACGACCCGGATGTGCTGATCGGCTGGAACGTTATCCAGTTCGACCTTAGGATCCTGCAAAAGCATGCCGAACGCTATCGCATTCCGCTGATGCTCGGCCGTGGGAATACGGAACTGGAGTGGCGCGAACATGGGTTTAAGCAGGGCGTCTTCTTTGCCCAGGCCAACGGCCGCCTGATTATCGACGGTATTGAGGCGCTGAAATCCGCCTTCTGGAACTTCTCCTCTTTTTCCCTTGAAGCGGTGGCGCGTGAGCTGCTCGGCGAGGGGAAAGCGATTGATAATCCCTGGGATCGGATGGACGAAATCGACCGCCGCTTCCACGAAGATAAACCGGCGCTGGCGACCTATAATCTGCAGGACTGCGAGCTGGTCACGCGTATCTTCCATAAAACGGAGATCATGCCGTTTCTGCTCGAACGAGCCACGGTCAACGGTTTGCCCGCCGACCGCCACGGGGGTTCCGTCGCCGCCTTCAGCCATCTCTATTTTCCACGCATGCACCGGTTGGGTTACGTCGCGCCTAACCTGGGCGAAGTGCCGCCGCAGGCCAGCCCCGGCGGTTACGTCATGGACTCGCGCCCCGGTCTCTACGATTCGGTGCTGGTACTGGATTATAAAAGCCTCTACCCTTCGATTATCCGCACCTTTTTGATAGACCCGGTCGGGCTTATCGAAGGGATGGCGCAGCCGGACAATGCGCACAGCACCGAGGGGTTTCTCGGCGCCCGTTTCTCGCGTCAGAACCATTGTCTACCGGGGATTGTCGGGCAAATCTGGCACGGCCGCGATGATGCCAAACGGCACAAGAACAACCCTCTTTCTCAGGCGCTGAAGATCATTATGAACGCCTTCTACGGCGTGCTCGGCACCAGCGCCTGCCGCTTTTTCGATCCCCGTCTGGCCTCTTCTATCACCATGCGCGGGCATGCGATTATGCGCCAGACCAAAGCGCTGATTGAGTCGCAGGGCTATGACGTTATCTACGGCGATACCGACTCCACCTTCGTCTGGCTTAAACGTCCTCATCGCGAAGAAGAGGCGACGCAAATCGGGCGCTCGCTGGTCGCTTTCGTCAACGACTGGTGGGCCGCAGAGCTGAGTAAAGACCAGCTCACCAGCACCCTTGAGCTGGAGTTTGAGACCCACTTCAGCCGCTTTTTAATGCCGACCATTCGCGGAGCCGATACCGGCAGCAAAAAACGCTACGCCGGGATGATTCAGGAGGGAGAAGCGCAGCGGATGGTCTTCAAAGGACTGGAGACGGTGCGTACCGACTGGACGCCGCTGGCCCAGCAGTTTCAGCAGGAGCTGTATCTGCGCATTTTCCGCCACCAGCCCTATCGCGACTATATTCTGCAAACCATTGCTAAGCTGATGAGCGGCGAGCTCGACGATCGCCTGATCTACCGTAAGCGCCTGCGCCGCCCGCTGGCCGAATACCAGCGCAACGTGCCGCCGCACGTCCGCGCCGCCCGGCTGGCCGATGAGCAAAACGTCAGGCTCGGCAGGCCGCAACAGTACCAGCAGCGCGGTAGCATCCAGTATGTCTGGACCACCAGCGGCCCGGAGCCGGTGGATTATCAGCTGTCGCCGCTTGATTATGAGCACTATTTGTCCAGGCAACTCCAGCCGGTCGCGGAAGGAATACTTCCCTTTGTCGACGATGATTTTGCTACAATAGTGACAGGGCAACTGGGGCTATTTTAATTTCCTCGCTCTTTCAATTTCCAGCCAACATATCTGCAAATTGAAGGACGACGAGGACGTGACGAACGAGCTGCCATCCAGTAATATAGCGCCCTTTCCATTCCTGGACCCAATTTTGATCTCCCTCTGGCTTGCCTGGAGAAGATTAACTATTGCCTGCAATTTAAGAACACAAGAGCTGAACATATATGCCTTTTACACTTGGTCAACGCTGGATTAGCGACACAGAGAGCGAACTGGGATTAGGGACGGTAGTTGCGCTGGATGCGCGTATGGTGACCCTGCTTTTCCCCGCCATCGGCGAAAACCGTCTGTACGCGCGCAATGATTCCCCGATCACCCGCGTGATGTTTAATCCCGGAGATACCATTACCAGCCATGAAGGCTGGCAGCTCCAGGTTGACGAAGTTAATGAAGAGAATGGCCTGCTGGCCTACACCGGTACCCGTCTCGATACCGAAGAGGCCAACGTCACGCTGCGCGAAGTGCTGCTCGACAGCAAACTGGTGTTCAGCAAGCCGCAGGACCGACTGTTCGCCGGCCAGATAGACAGGATGGACCGTTTTGCGCTGCGCTACCGTGCCCGCAAATACCAGAGCGAGCAGTACCGGATGCCGTGGAGCGGCCTGCGCGGACAGCGCACCAGCCTGATTCCCCACCAGCTGCATATCGCCCATGACGTCGGCCGCCGCCACGCGCCGCGCGTTCTGCTGGCCGATGAAGTCGGTCTGGGTAAAACCATCGAAGCCGGGATGATTCTGCATCAGCAGCTGCTTGCCGGCGCGGCGGAACGCGTGCTGATCATCGTCCCGGAAACCCTGCAGCATCAGTGGCTGGTTGAGATGCTGCGCCGCTTCAACCTGCGTTTCTCGCTGTTTGACGATGAGCGTTATGCCGAAGCCCAGCACGATGCCTACAACCCGTTCGAGACCGAACAGCTGGTTATCTGCTCGCTGGATTTCGTGCGCCGCAGCAAACAGCGCCTTGAGCACCTGTGCGACGCCGAATGGGATCTGATGATCGTCGATGAAGCGCACCACCTGGTGTGGAGCGAAGAAGCGCCGAGCCGCGAATATCAGGCAATCGAGCAGTTGGCCGAACGCGTGCCGGGCGTGCTGCTGCTGACCGCCACCCCGGAACAGCTGGGTATGGAAAGCCACTTCGCCCGTCTGCGCCTGCTGGACCCCAACCGCTTCCACGACTTCGAGCAGTTTGTTGAAGAACAACAGAATTATCGCCCGGTGGCCGATGCCGTCGCGCTGCTGCTGGCGGGTAACAAGCTGAGCGATAGCGAACTGAACACCCTTGGCGATCTGATCGGCGAGCAGGATATCGAACCGCTGCTGCAGGCCGCTAACAGCGATCGCGATGACGCCCAGGCCGCACGCCAGGAGCTGGTCTCGATGCTGATGGATCGCCACGGCACCAGCCGCGTGCTGTTCCGTAACACCCGTAACGGCGTCAAAGGCTTCCCGAAACGCGAGCTGCACACCATTCGTCTGCCGCTGCCCACCCAGTATCAGACGGCGATTAAAGTCTCCGGCATTATGGGGGCGCGTAAAACCGCAGAAGAACGCGCGCGCGATATGCTCTACCCGGAGCAGATTTATCAGGAATTTGAAGGCGATACCGGTACCTGGTGGAACTTCGATCCGCGTGTTGAGTGGCTGATGGGCTACCTGACCAGCCACCGCTCGCAGAAAGTGCTGGTGATCTGCGCGAAAGCGACTACCGCGCTCCAGCTGGAGCAGGTGCTGCGCGAACGCGAAGGGATCCGCGCCGCGGTCTTCCACGAAGGCATGTCGATCATTGAGCGCGACCGCGCCGCCGCATGGTTCGCCGAAGAAGATACCGGCGCCCAGGTGCTGCTGTGTTCTGAAATTGGCTCCGAAGGCCGTAACTTCCAGTTTGCCAGCAACCTGGTGATGTTCGATCTGCCGTTCAACCCGGACCTGCTGGAGCAGCGTATTGGCCGTCTCGACCGTATCGGTCAGGCGCACGATATTCAGATTCACGTTCCGTATCTGGAAAGAACCGCGCAGTCCGTGCTGGTTCGCTGGTACCACGAAGGTCTGGATGCATTTGAACATACCTGCCCGACTGGCCGCACCGTGTACGACAGCGTGCATAACGAGCTGATTAATTATCTTGCCGCGCCGGAAACCAGCGAAGGCTTCGATGAGCTGATCAAAACCTGCCGCCAGCAGCACGATGCGCTGAAAGCGCAGCTGGAACAGGGTCGCGACCGCCTGCTGGAGATTCACTCCAACGGCGGAGAGCAGGCCCAGGCATTAGCTGAAAGCATTGAAGAGCAGGATGACGATACCAGCCTGATCGCCTTTGCCATGAACCTGTTCGATATTGTCGGCATCAACCAGGACGATCGAGGCGAGAACCTGATCGTGCTCACCCCTTCCGATCATATGCTGGTTCCGGACTTCCCGGGTCTGCCGGAAGACGGCTGCACTATCACCTTCGAACGAGATATTGCCCTGTCTCGCGAAGATGCGCAGTTCGTCACCTGGGAGCACCCGCTGATTATCAACGGCCTGGATCTGATCCTTTCCGGCGATACCGGCAGCAGCACTATCTCCCTGCTGAAGAACAAGGCGCTGCCGGTCGGTACATTGCTGCTGGAGCTGATTTACGTTGTCGAAGCGCAAGCGCCGAAACAACTGCAGCTTAAGCGCTTCCTGCCGGCGACGCCGGTGCGCATGCTGCTCGATAAAAACGGCAATAACCTCGCCGGTCAGGTGGAGTTTGAAAGCTTCAACCGCCAGCTGAGCGCCGTCAACCGTCATACCGGCAGCAAACTGGTCAACGCGGTACAGCAGGACGTGCATGCGATCCTCCAGCTCGGTGAGGCGCAGGTTGCCAAAGCCGCTCAGGCGCTGATCGACGCGGCCCGCGATGAAGCCAACGACAAGCTGTCGGCGGAACTCTCTCGTCTGGAAGCATTAAAAGCGGTTAACCCGAACATCCGTGACGACGAGCTTTCGGCCATCGAGAGCAACCGTCAGCAGGTGATGGACGCGCTGGCGCAGGCTGGCTGGCGTCTCGATGCGCTGCGCTTAATCGTGGTCACCCACCAGTAACGGAACGCGAATATGGCGATGGAAAACTACAATCCGCCACAGGATCCCTGGCTGGTTATCCTCTATCAGGATGAGCACATCATGGTGGTCAACAAGCCGAGCGGCTTGTTGTCCGTCCCGGGGAGACTGGAGGAGCATAAAGACAGCGTGATGACGCGCGTGCAGCGCGACTTCCCGCAGGCCGAGTCGGTGCACCGCCTCGACATGGCTACCAGCGGCGTGATTGTGGTGGCGCTGACCAAAGCGGCGGAGCGCGAGCTGAAGCGTCAGTTTCGCGAGCGTGAGCCGAAGAAGCAGTACGTCGCCCGCGTGTGGGGGCATCCGGAAAAAGCGGAAGGGCTGGTGGATTTACCACTGATCTGCGACTGGCCGAACCGGCCAAAGCAGAAGGTGTGTTACGAAACCGGTAAAGCAGCGCAAACTGAGTATGAAGTGCTGGAGTATGCCGACGATAACAGCGCCCGCGTGCGCCTGAAGCCGATTACCGGGCGTTCACATCAGCTGCGCGTACATATGCTGGCGCTGGGCCATCCGATTCTTGGCGATCGCTTTTATGCGACGCCAGAGGCGCTGGCGATGGCCCCACGGCTGCTGCTGCACGCCGAAACGCTGACCATTACCCATCCGGCCTACGGCAACGCGATGACCTTTCGCGCGCCCGTCGATTTCTGATCGGGTGTTTACCCCGGGTGGCGGCGCATACGCCTTACCCGGGCTACACGTTCTGACTACCGGCGGTTAATCGCGGGCAAACCACGCATCGATCATCTGCTCAACGCGGGCGACAACCTCTTCGTCATCATGGCGATGCAGGCTCTCGCAGGTCTGAGCGGCATCATCGCACAGCAGGCAACGGCGCGTACTTTCATCCTGCACCTGCCGGCCTTGTTGCGGACAAATCACTTCGATATTCCATAAGCGGCCAAGCGGATGAGTCTGTAGCAGCTCCGTGCATAGCGCCTTGACCTCGCTGGCAGAATGCTCAACGCACCACAGCGCCTCCGGCCCGGTTGGCAACCACAGCACCTGACGGTCCAGCGTTTTCCAGCGGCGCTTCCACAACAGCTGGTCGCAGGCCTGCAGCGCCACGCCCATCATATTGCGATAGCGGATGCTGTCTTTTACCGCGCCCGGCGTCACCAGCGTCAGCGCAATGACCGGTTGTTGATAATGGCCAAGCCACTCGGCCTGGCGCGCTGCACGCTGCGCTTTCGTCGCCAGCTCGGTTTCTACGCTGGCGCCCGCACGGGCGGGAGTATCCACAGACATTAATTCCTCTCCTTCACTTGATAAAATGACGACGACAAAGCCGCCGCCGCGATAGCGGATTACGCTGCTGATTGTATCGCTAAACGAACAGAATTTAGGGCACGGGACAAAGAAATTTTCTTCGTCCCGTGGAGGAAAATTGCAGGTTTTCCTGTTAGCGCAGAGCTAAATCATGCCAGGAAATGACTGAGGAACAGCAAACCCAATGAAACATTAATCGCGCCGCCAATACGGGTGGCGATTTGGGCGAACGGCATCAGGCTCATACGGTTGCCGGAGGTCAGAATCGCCACATCGCCGGTGCCTCCCTGACCACTCTGGCAGCAGGAGACAATCGCCACATCAATCGGGTGCATGCCTGTCTTTTTACCGACCAGGAACCCGGTCGCCACCAACGCCGAGACGGTGCTGACGATCACCAGCAGATTCGTTATCGTAAAGGCGTTCACCAGCTCCTGCCACGGGGTAATGGCCACACCCACGGCAAACAGAATCGGGTAGGTCACCGCGGTGCGAAAGAATTTGTAGACCATCTGCGATCCTTCCTGCAGGCGCGGCGAGACGCCGTTAACCAGTTTGAGCAGTACCGCCAGAAACAGCATGCCCACCGGCGCCGGTAAACCGGTCATTTTCTGCCCCAGCATCCCCAGCATATACAGCAGCACGGCCAGCAGAGCGCCGGATGCCAGCGTCGCCACATCGACCTTGCCAGCGGAGGTCTCAGCATCGTCCGCCCGCTGCGTTTCATTGCGGCGGTTCGGCATCAGCTGACCTTCACCGGTCAGGTGCGGAAAGCGCTTGCCCAGCTGATTCAGGCAACCGGCAATCACTATCGCCGTCAGGCTGCCCAGCATTACCATCGGTAACACACGGCCTAATGCCACCCCTTGATCCATATGCATCAGGGCGGCATAGCCGATTGACAGCGGAATCGCCCCCTCCCCTACGCCACCGGCCATAATCGGCAGCACGATAAAGAAGAACACCTGAAACGGCGCCATCCCCAGGGCCGTACCGACGCCGATGCCCACCAGCATGCCGACGATTTCACCGCACAGCATCGGGAAGAAGATACGCAGAAAGCCCTGAATCAGAGTCGTGCGGTTCATGCTCATAATGCTGCCGACGATAATGCAGCAGATATAGAGATAAAGAATATTGGTCGATTTGTAGAATTTGGTCGTGGATTCCACCACCACTTCCGGCAGCAGGCCGTAATGCACCAGCGCGGAAGGGATAAAGGTGGCGCAGATAGCCGCCGCGCCCAGCTTACCGAGGATCGGCAGGCGCTTGCCAAACTCACCGCAGGCAAAACCGAAAAAGGCCAGCGTCGCGACCATGACCACGATATCGCTCGGCAACTTTCCGCCCAGACAGTCGAGGGCGATTAATCCGCCGGCCAGCAGGAACAAAGGCAGCGGGATAATCCCGACTTTCATATTATCCATCACGTGCCACCAGCGTTGTTTGAGGGTGGCTTTCGGGGTGTTGATGGGATCGAGGGTCGCAGAGAATGCATTGTCAGTGGTGCTCATAGGTTTGGCCCTTTCGTTATTATTCATTTTTGAGATTAGGGAGCCTGAAGCAGACTTAATGTGAAGCGTGACGAATTAGAAATGAAGTTTTAATGGTCATTATGGTTTTTATGGTTTCTATTCCACGACGTGATATCTCTCTGATTTATTAGCGTGGTTTTTATGGTTTTTATTGCACGCCAGAGGGGAATACTGCGACGTGCCTCTTCGCGAGGTCTCGTCACCGCTGACCACCGCGGGCTCCGGCGGATTGACCGACCGTCCGCGATACGCTCAGGCGCAATAAGCGGCCTGCCGTGGTGTCTTGATAAATCATCGCCAGTAGATGATTCTGGTTTCTCATCGCCTGCGGCAACGTTCACCCCGTTGCCGCCTAACCCATATCGGCGCCGGGAATATGTTACCGTGCCGGTAGCGCAGAGACGTTGCACACGACTTATGAAGGTTTCCTTTCAATTTAAGCTGTTTATTTCGCTGGTCGCCTTTTTCTCCGTATTATTCGCGCTGCTGGGCGTCTATTACTACATCGATGCCAGTCATCAGCTTTATCAGGAAATGAGTACCCGCGCCAAAATACAGGCTGAAGAGATCGCGCTGATGCCGGATTTACGCCAGCAGGTTATTGCGAAAGACCGGCAGCCGCTAACGTCATTGATGCAAAAAATCGCCGCCCGCAGCGACGCGAGCTTTATTGTTATTGGCGACGCGCAGGGGGTGCATCTGTTTCATTCCGTCCACCCGGAGTGGGTCGGTACCCGGCTGGTGGGCGGTGATAATCAGGCGGTGCTGGAAGGGAAAAGCGTCACCACCATCCGTAAAGGCGGGCTTGGGGTGTCGCTGCGCAGCAAGGCGCCCATCGTCGACGCCACCGGCCGGGTTGTGGGCATCGTCTCCGTGGGTTACCTGACCAGTTATCTCGATAGCATCACGCTGACAAAGGTCATCAATATCTTCGCCGCCGCCGTGCTACTGCTGATCGCGCTGTTTATTTTCTCCTGGTATTTTACCCGCAGCATAAAAAAACAAATTTTTTCGCTGGAACCGCGAGAAATCGGCCTGCTGGTACGCCAACAAAAGGCGATGATGGAATCGATCTATGAGGGCGTTATCGTTATCGATCGCCAGCGGCGTATCGAGGTGATCAATCACGCCGCACGCAGCCTGCTGGGACTGAGCAAGCCCGCGCGGCTGCTACGCGGCCAGTCGATCGACAGCGTCATCGCCCCGCAACCTTTTTTCGCCAGCGATGAAATGCTGGAAAACGACACTCACGATGAGCTGTGCCGCTTCAACCAGCTGACCGTCCTCGCCAGCCGGGTGCGCATCATGCTGGAGGAGTCGCTGCAGGGCTGGGTGATTACTTTCCGCGATCGTGATGAAATCAACTCCCTCAGCGCCCAGCTAAGCCAGGTTAAACGCTATGTTGATAACCTGCGCATCATGCGCCATGAACAGCTGAACCGAATGACCACGCTCTCCGGTCTGCTGCATATGGGGCACTATGACGAAGCGATTCGCTATATTCAGGCGCAGTCGGAACATGCGCAGGAGCTGCTGGACTTTATCTCTTCCCGGTTCAGCTCGCCGACGCTCTGCGGCCTGCTGCTGGGTAAGGCTGCCCGCGCCCGCGAAAAAGGGGTGGCGCTCAGCTTTGACCCCGCCTGTCAGCTCGACCGGCCGCTGTCTGCCTTAATTGAACCGGAGCTGATTTCGATTATCGGCAACCTGCTGGATAACGCCATTGAAGCCACGCAGCGTGCCGAACTGCCGCACGAGCCGGTGGAAGTGCTGATTCAACTGAATGCCCGCGAGCTGATGATTGAAGTTGCCGACCGTGGCATCGGTATTGACCCGGCTATCCGCGATCATATCTTTGAACGCGGCATTACCACCAAAACCCGTGGCGATCACGGTATCGGCCTGTATCTTATTGAACATTATGTGACACAGGCTGGCGGCACCATTGAAGTCGCCGATAACTCACCGCGCGGCGCGATCTTTACGCTGTTTATCCCCGCCGACGGCCCTGTTCATCCCCGACACGAGGCGAACTATGCATCATGATCTGGTCGATGTGTTGATCATCGAAGATGAAAGCGAGCTGGCGAGGCTGCATGCCGAGCTGATTCAGAAGCATCCGCGTATGCGGCTGACGGGCATGGCCGCCTCCCTCTCCCAGGCGCGGCAGATGCTCAATAGCCAACCGCCGCAGCTGATACTGCTCGATAACTATTTACCCGACGGCAAAGGGGTCACATTGATGACCGACCCGATTCTGGCAGAGGCCAACTGCTCGGTGATTTTTATTACCGCCGCCAGCGATATGGAAACCTGTAGCCAGGCGATCCGCAACGGCGCCTTCGACTACATCCTTAAACCCGTCTCCTGGAAACGTCTGAGCCAGTCGCTGGAGCGTTTCGTGCAGTTTTACGATCAGCAGCGAGAATGGAAAATCGTCGATCAGCAAAACGTTGATTCGCTGTACCAGTTGCAGGCGAAGAACTATCGCGCCGATAGCGGCGGCAGTAAGGGGATCGAGGAGAAAACGCTGGCGTTGGTGCAAAATCTGTTCAGCGGGCGGGAAAAGCACAGTTTTTCCGTGGATGAGGTGGTAAACGACGCCGGGTTAAGTAAAACCACCGCCCGCCGTTACCTGGAGCACTGTGTGGAAATCGGTTATCTCGAAGTGGAGATGTTGTACGGAAAGATTGGTCACCCGCGCCGGATGTACCGACGCGCTCAAAGCACATCATGAGGTCTCTCCCGCCGGGGAGAGACCTGCGGCTCAGAACCCGCGCTGCTCTTTGATAAGCTCCCAGGCTTTCTGAATATCCTGGGCTTTCTGCTTCGCCATCTCCATCATTTCAGGCGGCAACCCTTTTGCCACCAGCTTATCCGGATGGTGTTCGCTCATCAGCTTGCGATAGGCGCGCTTCACGGTCGCGGCATCATCGGTAGGCTTCACGCCCAGCACGTTGCATGCATCCTCCAGCGTTGGCCCGCGCTGCGCCTGCTGCCAGCCGGCATTTCCGCCGCTCTGGCCATACGAACCCTGCTGAGAACCGCCGCCGAACTGAGCGCCGCCCTGCATCATGCGCAGGAACTGCTCGAACTGCGCGCGGGAAATCCCCAGTTCATCGGCAATCACAAACAGAACTTCACGTTCATTAGGATGTAATTCGCCATCGGCGAAGGCCGTCTGCAGCTGAATTTCCAGAAACATCCGAATCAAATCGAAGCGTCCGAAACAGACGCTGCGCAGCTGGCGCATTTTCTCGCGCAGCGGATAATCATCTGATTTCCCTACGCGAAAGGCCTGCTGTGCCGCCGTGCGCGACTCGCCATGCAAATTCATGCGATCCATCAGGATGTTGGCGACATGAATGTCGGCTTCGGTGACGCGACCTTTGGATTTGGTTAAATGACCCATCACCTCAAAGGTGGTGGAGAAAAACAGCGACTGCCGCTCCTGCTGGTTGGCAAACACATTGATACGGCGGCTTCGCGCCCGGTCAAATATATGGCCGACCAGCAGGCCCAGCACCAGTCCCCAAAAGCCTGCGCCCATCATCAGCGCGACCGCAACCCCAATTATTTTTCCCAAATACTGCATAGACTCCCCAATCTTTCCGCCGCCAGTTAAGCTATATATGACCGCACGTTACAAAGCGCTGACGCTTCGGTCAATTGTGGGACATAGCCTATATTTTGCTTTATCATACTCGTCATTCTACACGGTGCCTAACGCTCGGGATTCAAACCGGCAGGATTAACACTAGCGCGATGAAGATGAGTACGTTAGGCTCTGACCGTTTGCAAGCCGCTGCCACAAGATGACGGAACAACAAATACAACGTATGAAAAAACGTATTCCCAGCCTCCTGGCCACCATGATCGCCAGCGCCTTGTATAGCCAACAAGGCCTCGCCGCCGATCTCGCCACGCAATGTATGCTTGGCGTACCAAGCTATAATCGTCCCCTCGTTGAAGGCCAGACTAACGAGCTGCCGGTGACGATCAATGCCGATCATGCGAAGGGCAATTATCCTGATAACGCCGTCTTTACCGGTAATGTTGATATTAACCAGGGTAATAGTCGTCTCCAGGCGGATGAGGTCCAGCTTCATCAGCAGCAGGCTGCTGGCCAGCCTCAGCCCGTGCGCACGGTTGACGCGCTCGGCAACGTTCACTATGACGATAATCAGGTTATCCTGAAAGGTCCGAAAGGCTGGGCAAACCTCAACACTAAAGACACCAACGTCTGGCAGGGTGATTACCAGATGGTCGGTCGTCAGGGCCGCGGTACCGCCGACCTGATGAAACAGCGCGGCGAAAACCGCTACACCATTCTGGAAAACGGCAGCTTTACCTCCTGTCTGCCGGGTTCTGACACCTGGAGCGTCGTCGGTAGCGAAGTTATCCACGACCGCGAAGAGCAGGTGGCGGAAATCTGGAACGCCCGTTTCAAACTCGGTTCGGTCCCTGTTTTTTATAGTCCCTACCTGCAGCTGCCGGTGGGCGACAAACGCCGTTCTGGCTTCCTCATTCCGAACGCCAAATACAGCACCAAGAACGGCGTCGAGTTTTCACTGCCGTACTACTGGAATATCGCGCCGAACTTTGACGCCACCCTGACGCCGCACTATATGAGCGAGCGCGGCGGCGTAATGTGGGAAAACGAATTCCGCTATCTGACCAAAGCCGGTATGGGCCTGTTCGAGTTTGACTACCTGCCGTCGGATAAAGTCTACCAGGACGACCACTCCAGCGACAGCAACAGCCGCCGCTGGTTGTTCTACTGGAACCACTCTGGCGTGATTGACCAGGTATGGCGCCTTAACGCCGACTACACCAAGGTCAGCGATCCAAACTACTTTAACGATTTCAGCTCGAAATACGGCTCCAGTACCGACGGCTACGCCACGCAGAAATTCAGCGCGGGCTACGTCAACCAGAACTTCGACGCGACCGTGTCGACCAAACAGTTCCAGGTCTTCAACCGTGAGTCGAGTAATTCCTACGCCGCTCAGCCGCAGCTGGATGTCAACTATTACCAGAATGATGTCGGTCCGTTCGATACTCATCTCTATGGTCAGGCGGTGCATTTCGTCAACACCAACGGCAACATGCCGGAAGCCACGCGTGTTCACTTCGAACCGACGATCAACCTGCCGCTGTCTAACGGCTGGGGCAGTATTAATACCGAAGCCAGGCTGCTGGCAACGCACTATCAGCAGAGCAACCTCGATGACTACAACGCCGCCAATAACACCAACTATAAAGAGTCGGTTAACCGCGTGATGCCGCAGTTTAAAGTCGACGGGAAAATGGTCTTCGAGCGCGATATGCAGGAGGGGTTCACCCAGACGCTGGAACCGCGTATGCAGTATCTGTATATCCCGTATCGAGATCAGAGCCAAATCGGCTCCTACGACTCCACGCTGCTGCAGTCAGACTACAGCGGCCTGTTCCGCGACCGCAGCTACAGCGGCCTGGACCGTATTGCTTCCGCGAACCAGGTCACTACCGGCGTAACTTCGCGCGTATATGATTCCGCCGCCGTTGAACGTTTTAATATTTCCGTTGGTCAAATCTATTATTTCACCGAGTCCCGGACCGGTGATGACAACATCAACTGGGAGAACAACAACACAACGGGTTCACTGGTATGGGCCGGCGATACTTACTGGCGCATCGCCGATAACTGGGGTTTACGCGGGGGAATTCAGTACGATACTCGTCTGGCTAACGTCGCTACCGGTAACGGCACCGTGGAATACCGTCGCGATGAAAACCGCTTAATACAGCTTAACTATCGTTATGCCAGCCCGGAATACATTCAGGCCACGCTGCCGTCGTACTCCACCGCTGAGCAGTACAAAAATGGTATTTCTCAGGTGGGCATGGCCGCCAGCTGGCCGATCGTCGATCGCTGGTCGGTGGTGGGCGCGTACTACTTTGACACCAATACCAAAAAGAGCGCTAACCAGATGTTAGGGGTGCAATATAACTCGTGCTGTTACGCTATTCGCCTTGGCTACGAACGTAAGATCAACGGCTGGACCAACAACGGCAATGGCAGCGGCGAGAGCAAATATGACAACACCTTTGGCTTTAACATCGAGTTGCGTGGCCTGAGCTCCAACTACGGTCTCGGCACCCAGCAGATGCTGCGTTCGAACATTTTACCGTACCAGAACTCCCTGTGATGTGGCTGGTTTAAAACGTAATCCGCATTTGCGGTTAATTGAAATGGAAAAAGTATGAAGAACTGGAAAACGCTGCTTCTCGGTATCGCCATGATCGCGAATACCAGTTTCGCTGCCCCACAGGTTGTCGATAAAGTAGCGGCTGTCGTCAATAATGGCGTTGTTCTTGAAAGCGACGTCGATGGCTTATTGCAATCGGTTAAGCTTAATGCTGGCCAGGCCGGTCAACAGCTGCCCGATGACGCGACCTTACGTCATCAGATCCTCGAAAGACTGATCATGGACCAGATAGTTCTGCAGATGGGCCAGAAGATGGGCATGAAAATCACTGACGATCAGGTCGATCAGGCGATTGCCAACATCGCGAAACAGAACAACATGACCCTGGATCAGATGCGCAGCCGTCTGGCCTATGACGGTCTTAACTACAGCACCTACCGTAATCAGATTCGTAAAGAGATGCTGATTGCGGAGGTGCGTAACAACGAAGTCCGTCGTCGCATCACCGTGCTGCCGCAGGAAGTCGAATCTCTGGCAAAACAAATTGGCGATCAGAACGATGCCAGCACCGAGCTGAACCTCAGCCACATCCTGATTCCGCTGTCAGAAAACCCGACCTCCGACGACGTAGCGAAAGCGCAGGAACAGGCTAACTCTATCGCTGAGCAGGCGCGCAACGGCGCTGACTTCGGTAAACTGGCTATCACCTACTCTGCCGACCAGCAGGCGCTGAAAGGCGGCCAGATGGGCTGGGGCCGTATTCAGGAACTGCCGGGGATCTTCGCCCAGGCGCTGAGCAGCGCGAAGAAAGGCGATATTATCGGCCCGATTCGCTCTGGCGTCGGCTTCCATATTCTGAAAGTGAACGACATGCGCGGCGGCAGCAAGAACATCTCCGTCACCGAAGTTCACGCCCGTCACATTTTGCTGAAGCCGTCGCCTATCATGAATGACGAACAGGCGCGGGTTAAACTGGAGCAGATTGCCGCCGATATTAAGAGCGGGAAAACCACCTTCGCTAAAGCGGCGAAAGAGTTCTCCGAAGATCCGGGCTCCGCGAACCAGGGCGGCGATTTAGGCTGGGCAACGCCAGATATCTTCGATCCGGCGTTCCGCGATGCGCTGATGCGTCTGAACAAAGGCCAGACCAGCGCGCCGGTTCACTCCTCCTTCGGCTGGCACCTGATTGAACTGCTGGACAGCCGTCAGGTCGACAGAACCGACGCCGCGCAGAAAGACCGCGCGTACCGGATGCTGATGAACCGTAAGTTCTCTGAAGAAGCGGCAACCTGGATGCAGGAACAACGCGCCAGCGCTTACGTCAAAATTCTGAGCAACTAATATCACGGCCTCATACACAACAGCACGCGGGGTGTATTGAGGCGGCAAGCCGTCGGCCCGGACAACTCACGATGTGAGCGGGCCGACGGCGTTGCCAACAGAAAGACGTCCTGAAGGATGAAGTGTATGAATCGAGTTGTTATCACTCCCGGTGAGCCCGCCGGAATCGGCCCCGACCTTGTTGTACAGCTTGCGCAACGCGACTGGCCGGTAGAGCTGGTGGTTTGCGCCGACGGCGCTCTGTTATCTGACCGGGCTCAACAGCTCGGTCTTCCTTTATCTCTCCTGCCCTACAACCCCTCTCTTCCCGCAGCGGCACAACGCGCCGGCACCCTGACGCTCCTCCCCGTCGCGCTGAACGCCCCTGTGACACCCGGCGTGCTGAATGTGCGCAACGGCAGCTATGTGGTTGAGACGCTGGCGCGCGCCTGTGACGGCTGCCTGAGCGGCGAATTTGCGGCATTGATTACCGGGCCGGTACATAAGGGCAATATCAACGACGCGGGTATCGCCTTTACCGGGCATACCGAATTCTTTGAAGAGCGGGCTCATGCCAGTAAAGTGGTCATGATGCTGGCGACCGAAGAGCTGCGCGTCGCTCTGGCAACCACGCACCTGCCGCTAAAAGCGATCAGCGACGCGATCACGCCTGATTTGCTCCGTGAAGTGATAACGATTCTGGACCACGATCTGCGCCATAAATTCGGTATCGCCCAGCCGCACGTGCTGGTCTGCGGCCTGAACCCACACGCCGGCGAAGGTGGGCACATGGGGACGGAAGAGATCGATACCATTATTCCGGTGCTGGAAGAGATGCGCGCCCGGGGGATGAATCTGAGCGGTCCGCTGCCGGCAGATACCCTTTTCCAGCCGAAATATCTCGACAATGCCGATGCGGTACTCGCGATGTACCACGATCAGGGCCTTCCCGTGCTAAAATACCAGGGCTTTGGCCGTGGCGTGAACATTACGCTCGGTTTACCCTTTATTCGCACCTCTGTTGACCACGGTACCGCGCTTGAACTGGCGGGCCAGGGAAAAGCGGATGTCGGCAGTTTTATCACGGCGCTTAATCTCGCCATCAAAATGATTGTTAATACGCAATGAATAATCGAGTCCATCAGGGCCACTTAGCCCGTAAACGCTTCGGGCAAAACTTCCTCAACGATCAGTTCGTAATCGACAGCATTGTCTCGGCCATTAACCCCCAGAAAGGGCAGGCAATTGTCGAGATCGGTCCGGGCCTGGCGGCGCTGACCGAACCGGTTGGTGAACGCCTGGACGCACTTACCGTTATCGAGCTGGATCGCGATCTGGCCGCTCGCCTGCAGACGCATCCGTTCCTCGGGCCGAAGCTGACCATTTATCAGCAGGATGCCATGACCATGAACTTCGGCGAGCTGTCGCAGACCATGGGTCAGCCGCTGCGCGTGTTCGGCAATCTGCCGTACAACATCTCAACGCCGCTGATGTTCCATCTGTTCAGCTATACTGATGCCATCGCCGACATGCACTTTATGCTGCAAAAAGAGGTCGTCAATCGCCTGGTTGCCGGACCGAACAGTAAGGCTTATGGTCGACTGAGCGTCATGGCGCAGTATTACTGCCAGATCATCCCGGTACTCGAAGTGCCGCCGGGTGCCTTCACGCCGCCGCCTAAAGTGGATTCCGCCGTCGTGCGCCTGGTGCCTTATCGCACGCTGCCGCACCCGGTGAAAGAGGTTCGCGTGCTGAGCCGAATCACTACCGAGGCCTTTAACCAGCGTCGTAAAACGATTCGTAACAGCCTCGGCAACCTGTTCAGCGTTGAGGTACTGAACGAACTGGGCATCGACCCGGCAAAACGTGCAGAGAATATTTCCGTGGCACAATACTGTCAGCTGGCTAACTGGCTGTCTGACAACTCGCCCACCAAGGAGAGCTAACCATGATTGATTCGCCTCGAGTTTGCGTGCAGGTGCAAAGCGTCTATATCGAATCGCAGTCTTCTCCGGAAGAAGAGCGCTACGTTTTCGCTTATACCGTCACGATTCGCAATCTGGGGCGGACTCAGGTTCAGCTTCTTGGCCGCTACTGGCTTATCACCAACGGCCACGGTCGTAAGACTGAAGTGCAGGGTGAAGGCGTTATCGGCGAACAGCCGCATATTCCCGCTGGCGGTGAATTCCAGTATACCAGCGGGGCGGTCATTGAAACGCCGCTGGGCACCATGCAGGGACATTATGACATGATCGACGTGAACGGCGCGCCGTTCTCGATCGATATCCCTGTTTTCCGTCTCGCAGTACCAACGCTCATTCATTAAAACAATGTCTACATACCTTATTGGCGACGTTCATGGTTGCTACGATGAACTGCTCGCCCTATTAAAGCAGGTGGAGTTTACCCCAGGGATCGATACGCTGTGGCTGACGGGCGATTTAGTCGCGCGCGGCCCGGGTTCGCTGGAGGTTTTGCGCTACGTTAAATCCCTTGGCGATAGTGTGCGCCTGGTCCTCGGCAATCACGATCTGCATCTGCTGGCCGTCTTCGCCGGTATCAGCCGCAACAAGCCCAAAGATCGCCTGAAATCGCTGCTCGAAGCCCCGGATGCCGACGAGCTGCTCAACTGGCTGCGCCGTCAGCCGATGATGCAGATTGATGAAGAGAAAAAGCTGGTGATGGCCCATGCGGGCATCACGCCACAGTGGGATCTGGAAACGGCAAGACAGTGCGCGCACGATGTTGAAGCCGTGCTCGCCAGCGACTCCTATCCGTTCTTCCTCGATGCGATGTATGGCGATATGCCGAATAACTGGAGCACTGAACTGAGCGGTCTCGCCCGCCTGCGCTTTATCTCCAATGCCTTCACCCGTATGCGCTACTGCTTCCCGAACGGGCAGCTGGATATGTATGCCAAAGAAGCGCCGGAAAATGCCCCTGCGCCGTTAAAACCGTGGTTCGCCATTCCGGGCCCGGTGAGCAACGAGTACAGCATTGCGTTTGGTCATTGGGCTTCGCTGGAAGGAAAAGGGACGCCGGAAGGGATTTACGCGCTGGATACAGGATGCTGCTGGGGCGGGGAACTGACCTGTCTACGCTGGGAAGATAAGCAGTATTTCACCCAACCATCGAACCGCCAGAAAGAACTGGACGAAGGCGAGGCGGTTGCCTCCTGAAAAAATCCCGGATAGCGGTACGCGGTATCCGGGATATCATCATCTTGCCCCGGCCAGCGCTACGCGCTGCCCGGAATGCCATTAGCGACGTTCGAGAATCTCGAAGCAGTAGCTATGCGAGTTCTGCGCATCGGCATCGTGAAATTCGCTGAATACCGACTCCCACTGGTCCGGATCGTAGTCCGGGAAATGGGTATCCCCTTCCACTTCGGCATCAATATGCGTCAGATAAAGCTTCTGGGCCTTCGGCAGGAACTGCTCATAGACACGACCGCCGCCGATCACCATCATCTCTTCAACGTCGCCGCAGGCGGCAATCGCTTCATCAACCGATTTCACCCACAGCACGCGATCGTCGGTGCCGGGCTGGCTGCTGATAACGATATTCTTACGCCCCGGCAACGGGCGGCCAATAGACTCCCAGGTCAGACGCCCCATGACCACCGGCTTGTTTAAGGTATTACGTTTAAACCAGGCGAGATCGGCAGGCAGGTCCCATGGCATGGCGTTTTCCATACCAATGACGCGATCTACCGCTAACGCCGCAATCAGACTGATCATTGAAAATTTCCCGAATGCAAAAAATTGCCGCCACTATACGTAAAGCGTAATAGTTCGTCGACTGCGCGGAGAGTAAAGAATAAGAAAATTTTCGGATTTGCAGGCGAGCCCACGTAAGCTACGCGAGCCGCCTGCTGCGGAACTAAATTGAAAACAAAATGTTAACTGTAAACAAAACGTAACAGTGAGTTTTTGCCTCAGACAGAAGGCTTATTCTCCGGTTCATCGGCGATATTCCCGGTATGTCTGCCCTCTTCGGTTCCCTGCCAGCCGTGGCGCTGAACCAACGACAAATGGTTACGATCCTCGTTGATAATTCCGGTCAACATGTCACTGGTTCGTTTGAACACCGCCACGCGGGAAGCCGCGTCGTTTTCCGCCATCGCCACCATCTCCTCCACCATCTTGTGGTTGAAGCGACGGAACAGGTCGGCGCGCTCACGCGCTTCATATGCGCCCAGCCCCAGCGCCTCCAGCGCCATTCGCCCGGATTTCAGCGCCGCCTCGAAGGTTTCACGCTCCGGGGCCTCCACGCCAGCCTGACGCAGCTGGATATAGTGATCCACATCGCGGGCGCGGGAGATAATCTGCAGGTGCGGGAAATGCTCTTTCGCCAGCTCGACCAACTGCAGGCTGACCTGCGGATCGTCAATCGCATTGATCAGTACCTCGGCTTTTGCTGCCCCCGCCGATTCCAGCAGATCCGCGCGCGTGGCATCGCCATAAAACACTTTCATATCAAATTTACGCAGCGTATCGACATGGTCAGGATCGTGATCGAGGATCACCATCTTCACCCCGCCGGAGAGCAGCACACGACCGGCGATCTGCCCGTAGCGGCCAAAGCCGGCAATAATCACCCGCGGCTGCTCTTCATCAATCTCATCCGCTTCGCGTTCTTCGCCGCTGGACGACTTCTCCAGGCGGGTCAACAGCACCAGCAGGATCGGCGTTGCCGCCATTGACAGCGCCACCGCCAGGGTCAACGCTTTCGCCCAGTCGCTATCCAGTACGTCGGCCATCTGCGCCGCGCCAAATACCACGAAGGCAAATTCGCTCCCCTGCCCCAGCAGAACCGCAAACCAGCGGCGCTGAGCGCGCGGCACTCCGAGCGGCTTCGCAATCAACCACAGCATGGCGCCTTTGATAATCAGGAAACCGACCAGTAAAACCAGAATGCGCAGCGGATGGCTCATCAGGGTACCGAAATCAATCGACATCCCGACGCCGATGAAGAACAGCCCCAGCAGCAGCCCCTTAAACGGTTCAATGTCGCTTTCCAGCGCGTGGCGATATTCCGAGCTCGCCAGCAGCACGCCGGCGAGGAAGGCCCCCATCGCCATCGACAGCCCGACCTCCTCCAGCAACAGGCCAAAGCCAAAGACCAGGAACAGGGCCACGGCGCTGAACACTTCGCGCAGACCGGAACGGGCCACGAAGCGCAGCACCGGACGGGTCACATAGCGCCCCAACGCCACCACCAGGGCCAGCGCGCCTGCCACCTTGAGCGCCGACAAGGCAAACGCCGCCAGCGTCGTGGAACCACCGCTGGCGGCCAGCAGCGGGATCATCGCCACCAGCGGGATCGCCGCGATATCCTGAAACAGCAGGACGGCAAATGCGCTCCGCCCCATCTGCGAGACCGTCAGATTACGTTCGTTCATCGCCTGCATGGCGATCGCCGTCGACGACAGCGCCAGCGTCATGCCGATCAGTTCCGCTACCTGCCAGCGCATCCCCAGCAGCATGCAGAACAGGCCAATCAGTACACCGCACACCACCATCTGCAAAGCGCCGCCGCCAAACACCGACGCGCGCAGCTTCCACAGGCGCTGCGGGTCGAGCTCCAGACCAATAACAAACAGCATCAGCACCACGCCGATTTCGGCAAAGTGCAAAATCGCCTCAGCGTCGGTCACCAGCCTCAGCCCCCACGGCCCGATGATACAGCCGGCAATCAGATAGCCAAGCACCGAGCCCAAACCGAGACGCACGGCGATCGGCACAATCAGCGCGGCGGACCCCAGATAAATCAGCGCCTGTATAAGCGTATGGCTATCCATAATGCGTCTCCTGCCATTCGATAAGGCGTTGTCGGTAGCGGCGCGCCTGCGCCTGAAGGGTTTCATCGTCGCAGATAAAGGTGCAGTGCATGGCGAAAGGCGGCAGCCACCTCATACCACAGTACAGGCCGGTCGCCTGTAGCGGCTGGGAAAGCACATCAAACCCGGGAAACGCGCCGATATCAAAGTGACTCTCGCCGCCGCCGGTGGTCACCGCCCACATCAGCGATTTGCCGCGCAGGGCGATGCCGTTATGTCCGTAGGCCCAGCCGTGCGACAGCACCTTATCCATCCACAGTTTCATTAGCGGCGGCACGCTGTACCACTGCATCGGATGCTGCCAGATAATCAGCTCGGCTCGCGCCAGCGCCGCCTGTTCGGCGGCGACGTCGATATTAAAGTCGGGGTAAAGTTGATAGAGGGAGCGTATTTCTACGCCATCCAGCGTCCTTGCCTGCTCAAGCATCCGCTTATTCGCATGCGAGTGCTGCGGATAGGGATGGGCATAAATTATCAGAATCATTGATTAGCCTGCGTTAACTCTCGTTGTAATCAGCAAGAGTGTAGTCAGTTAATCGAAGCGCTTACAATCACAACCTGCTTTTATCTCAACCCGCTTCAGGCATTTCGCGGCATGATTAGCGATACCTTAAGCGGTGCCGGCAACAAAGGTCTGCCGATCGCGCCGGATGGGCCGTTGAAGGAGGCCCACGAGATCCTTCGCGGGGCCCCGGACAACCTTAGTTATCCAGCTCGTCCATCGACTTCACCTGATCGCGATTGATCTGTTCGGTCCGACCGGTTTGCGCATTTTTGTACGACACCATGCCGGTGTCATCATCCACATGGGGCTTGCCATCAGTCACGATCGTTCTACCGTCGGTCGTTTTCAGCGCCTGGTTCGATGAACAGCCCGCCACAAACAACATTGCCGTCGCCGCCAGCGCGGATGCCATCAGAATTTTGTTCCGCATTGTATCCTCCTGTCTTGCCGTCAATTGATATCGTTATGCTGCTAACTATAGTTAGCCTCACTGAACGGGCAGCGAAAAGCAGAACTCTCCGAAGATGGCGCGGATAAAAAAAGGGCCGACGATTTCTCGTCAGCCCTTGTTGTTCCGCGACCCGATGTTAACGAGGCGGCTTACTTTTTAATTTGCGCGTGCATTTCCTGAACCGAGGTCACTTTCTCGATGGCGTTGGCGTTGAGCGCCATCGCCGTCGCGAAACCGCCGTTCAGGGTGGTGTCGTAATGCACTTTGTACTGCAGGGCGCTGCGGCGAATCAGCTTGGAGTCTTCAATCGCCTGACGACCTTCGGTGGTGTTGATGATGTAGGTGTATTCGCCATTCTTGATACGGTCCTGAATGTGCGGACGACCTTCATGCACCTTGTTCACCAGACGTGGGTTGATACCCGCTTCCCCCAGTACAATCGCGGTGCCGTGAGTCGCATCCAGCTCGAAACCGAACTTCAGCAGTTTCGCCGCCAGGTCGACGACACGCTCTTTGTCGCCTTCGCGAACGGAGAGCAGCGCGCGCCCCTGTTTTTTCATCGTTGAGCTGCTGCCCAGCTGCGCTTTAGCGAACGCTTCCGCGAAAGTACGGCCCACGCCCATCACTTCCCCGGTAGAGCGCATTTCTGGCCCTAACAGCGGGTCAACGCCCGGGAATTTGTTGAACGGCAGCACCACTTCTTTCACCGAGTAGTACGGCGGGATAATCTCTTTGGTCACGCCCTGCTGTGCCAGAGTCTGACCAGCCATCACGCGCGCCGCGACTTTGGCCAGCGGGATACCGGTGGCTTTCGAGACGAACGGAACGGTACGCGCCGCACGCGGGTTCACTTCAATCAGATACACTTCGTTGTTCTTCACCGCGAACTGGACGTTCATCAGGCCACGGACCTGCAGTTCGAAGGCCAGCTTCTGTACCTGCTCGCGCATCACATCCTGAATTTCCTTGCTCAGGGTGTAAGCCGGCAGAGAACATGCGGAGTCGCCCGAGTGCACTCCCGCCTGCTCGATGTGCTCCATGATGCCGCCAATCAGCACCATTTCGCCGTCGCAGATGGCGTCAACGTCTACTTCGACCGCATCGTCAAGGAAACGGTCCAGCAGAACCGGCGCATCGTTAGAGACGCTGACCGCGGTCTGGAAGTAGCGACGCAGGTCGGCTTCGTCGTAGACGATTTCCATCGCCCGGCCGCCGAGGACGTACGACGGGCGAACCACCAGCGGGTAGCCAATCTCTTTCGCTTTCTCTACCGCCTGCTCGATAGCCGTAACGGTGGCGTTGGCCGGCTGTTTCAGCTTCAGACGGTCAACCGCCTGCTGGAAACGCTCGCGGTCTTCCGCGCGGTCAATCGCATCCGGGCTGGTGCCGATAACCGGTACGCCAGCCGCTTCCAGCGCGCGCGCCAGTTTCAGCGGCGTCTGGCCGCCGTACTGGACGATAACGCCTTTCGGCTTCTCGATACGGACGATTTCCAGCACGTCTTCGAGGGTCACCGGCTCAAAGTACAGACGATCGGAGGTGTCATAATCGGTAGAGACGGTTTCCGGGTTACAGTTGACCATAATGGTCTCGTAACCGTCTTCACGCAGCGCCAGCGAAGCGTGTACGCAGCAGTAGTCAAATTCGATGCCCTGGCCGATACGGTTTGGACCGCCGCCGAGAACCATAATCTTATCGCGGTCGACGGACGGGTTCGCTTCGCACTCGTCGTCATAGGTGGAGTACATATAGGCGGTGTCGGTCGCGAACTCCGCCGCGCAGGTATCCACGCGCTTGTAGACCGGGTGCAGGTTGTACTGATCGCGCAGCTTGCGGATTTCGCCTTCACGAACGCCCGCCAGCTTAGCCAGACGCGCGTCGGCAAAGCCTTTACGCTTCAACTGACGCAGAAACTCCGGAGTAAGGCCGGTAATGCCGAGGTCAGCCACTTTCTCTTCCAGGCGAACCAGCTCTTCAATTTGCACCAGGAACCAGCGGTCGATGTTGGTCAGGTTGAAGACGCCATCGACGGAGAGGCCCGCGCGGAACGCATCGGCGATATACCAGATACGCTCGGCACCAGCATCTTTCAGCTCACGGCGAATTTTGGTCAGCGCTTCCGGGTCATCGAGGCTCACTTTCGGGTCGAAGCCGGTGGCGCCCACTTCCAGGCCGCGCAGCGCTTTTTGCAGAGATTCCTGCTGGGTGCGGCCAATCGCCATCACTTCGCCAACGGATTTCATCTGAGTAGTCAGGCGGTCGTTGCTGCCGGCGAATTTTTCAAAGTTGAAGCGGGGAATCTTGGTGACGACGTAGTCGATAGACGGTTCGAACGAGGCCGGCGTACGACCGCCGGTGATGTCGTTCATCAGCTCATCCAGGGTATAGCCCACCGCCAGCTTGGCCGCCACTTTGGCAATCGGGAAGCCGGTCGCTTTCGATGCCAGCGCAGAGGAGCGTGATACGCGCGGGTTCATTTCGATAACAATCAGGCGGCCGTCTTTCGGGTTAACCGAGAACTGAACGTTAGATCCCCCTGTTTCCACGCCAATTTCGCGCAGCACCGCCATCGAAGCGTTACGCATCACCTGATATTCTTTATCGGTCAGGGTTTGCGCCGGTGCCACGGTGATGGAGTCACCGGTGTGGATGCCCATTGCATCGAAGTTTTCAATCGAGCAGACGATGATGCAGTTATCGTTCTTATCGCGCACCACTTCCATTTCGTACTCTTTCCAGCCGATCAGCGATTCATCAATCAGCAGCTCGTTGGTCGGCGAGAGATCCAGACCGCGGGTACAAATTTCTTCGAACTCTTCGCGGTTATAAGCGATACCGCCGCCGGTGCCGCCCATGGTGAAGGAGGGACGAATGATACACGGATAGCCCACGTCAGCGGCCACCGCCAGCGCTTCTTCCATGGTGTGCGCAATCCCGGAACGCGCGGTATCCAGACCAATTTTCTTCATCGCCACATCGAAACGACGGCGGTCTTCCGCTTTATCAATCGCATCGGCGGTAGCGCCGATCATGGTGACGCCGAATTCAGCCAGCACGCCCTGACGCTCCAGCTCCAGCGCGCAGTTCAGCGCGGTCTGGCCGCCCATGGTCGGCAGCACCGCATCCGGACGCTCTTTTTCGATGATTTTGCGTACCACTTCCCAGTGGATCGGCTCAATATAGGTCGCATCGGCCATTTCCGGGTCGGTCATGATGGTGGCCGGGTTCGAGTTCACCAGAATGACGCGGTAACCTTCTTCACGCAGGGCCTTACAGGCCTGAGCGCCAGAGTAGTCAAATTCACAAGCCTGGCCGATAACGATCGGGCCAGCGCCAAGAATCAGGATGCTTTTTATATCTGTACGTTTTGGCATGGCTTTTTTCTCCTGATTATTTCGCGGACTGGCGGTACTGCTCAATTAACTCAATGAAATGGTCGAACAACGGCGCGGCATCGTGCGGACCTGGGCTCGCTTCCGGGTGGCCCTGGAAACTAAACGCCGGTTTGTCAGTGCGGTGGATGCCCTGCAGCGTCCCATCGAACAGCGACTTGTGGGTCACGCGCAGGTTTGCCGGCATGGAGACTTCGTCGACCGCAAAACCGTGGTTCTGGGCGGTAATCATCACCACATTATTATCGATATCTTTAACCGGGTGGTTGCCGCCGTGGTGGCCGAACTTCATCTTAACGGTCTTCGCACCGCTCGCCAGCGCCAGCAGCTGATGGCCGAGGCAGATGCCGAATACCGGAATATCGGTCTCAAGGAATTTCTCAATCGCGGTAATGGCGTAATCGCACGGCGCCGGGTCGCCAGGGCCGTTGGACAGGAAGATACCGTCCGGATTCATCTTCAGCACCTCTTCAGCAGAGGTTTGCGCCGGTACGACCGTCAGGCGGCAGCCGCGGTCAACCAGCATGCGCAGAATGTTGCGTTTGGCGCCAAAATCGTAGGCCACAACGTGGAACGGCAGCTCGCTCTCCGCCTTCGCTTCCGGCAGGTCGCCTGCCAGCGTCCAGCTCCCTTGCGTCCAGCTGTAGGTTTCTGAAGTGGTGACTTCTTTCGCCAGGTCCATCCCGTTCAGGCCAGGGAATGCTTTGGCTTTTTCCAGCGCCAGCTGCGCATCCAGGTTATCACCTACGATGATGCAGCCGTTCTGTGCGCCTTTTTCACGCAGCAAACGCGTCAGCTTACGGGTATCGATATCGGCAATCGCCACGATGTTATGGCGCTTCAGGTAAGAAGAGAGGTCTTCGGTATTGCGGAAATTGCTGGCAATCAGCGGCAGGTCGCGAATGACCAGGCCCTGCGCATGTACCTGAGAAGATTCTTCATCGCTGTCGTTGGTGCCGACATTACCAATATGGGGATAAGTAAGAGTGACAATTTGGCGGGAATAGGAAGGATCAGTGAGGATTTCTTGATAACCGGTCATTGAAGTATTGAAAACGACTTCCCCAACCGCCGTGCCCGTTGCCCCGATGGCCCGACCGTGAAACTGGGTTCCGTCTTCCAGAACCAATAGCGCTGACTTAATCAAAACACCCTCCAGAGAATATTCACTCACTTTATTTGCATATTAATGCATGTGCGTGACATGAATCAATGCAAATTTGCTTACCTATGGATTTCTGGCAAACGGCGGCATTCTGGAGAGATGTCGGGTAAAAGTCAACTTAAAGCCGATATTTTTTATCTCTTTTCACGTCACTGACCTCTCAGCCCTGCGTTAGCAGGCAAAAAGATCAACAAACTATTCAGGGAAAACGCTTGCGGAGCAGGAAGATTGCAAAACAACGCGTGCAACAACAAAAAAATAGACCATATGGTCAAAATTCACAAAGACACAACAAAAAAAGAAAGGATAAGATAATATTATGCTCACTTTATCAATTAAAACTGATGAAATGCTAAAAAATAAAAAGGGCAATAAAACATTGCCCTTTGCAATCAATTACATATTGAATGCAATAACCACATCACGATGGGTAATAAAACTTATAAAGCATTGAGATCAAGCACATCACGCATGTCGAAAAGGCCTGATTTCTTATCTTTCAACCACAATGCAGAACGAACGGCACCATTGGCAAAAGTCATCCGGCTGGAAGCCTTGTGGCTGATTTCAATACGCTCGCCGATGTCGGCAAACATTGCGGTATGTTCGCCAACGATATCCCCGGCGCGCACGGTAGCAAAGCCAATGGTCCCCGGGACGCGTTCGCCGGTATGACCTTCACGGCTATAGACCGCACAATCCTTCAGATCTTTGTTCAGCGCACCGGCAATCGCCTCGCCCATCGCCAGAGCGGTGCCCGACGGCGCGTCCACTTTATGGCGGTGGTGCGCCTCAATAATCTCAATATCGGTGTAGTCACCCATCACCTTCGCCGCTTTTTCCAGCAGCTTTAACAGCACGTTGACGCCGACGCTGAAGTTGGCCGCGAAAACGATGGCAATGTCCTGCGCCGCATCGCGAATGGCCTGTTTCCCCGCCTCATCAAAACCGGTGGTGCCAATCACCATCCCTTTACCGTGTTCGCGGCAGAAAGCAAGGTGGTTTAACGTACCTTCCGGGCGGGTAAAATCGATCAGCACATCAAAATCATCTTTGACTGCCGCAAGACTGCTTTGCACCGCGACACCGGCTTTACCGGCACCGGCGAGCTCACCGGCATCGCTACCCAGGAGGGAAGAACCTTCGCGCTCCAGCGCAGCGCCCAGCGCCACGCCATCCATCTGCTGTACGGCCTGAATTAACTGGCGTCCCATCCGGCCGCCCGCGCCTGCGATGGCCACGCGGATTTGTGCATCATGCATAGCTATTCTCTTTTGTTAACTTAACGTAAATTGTTTCCAGATTAACCAGCCCATCGCTGAGCCGCTACTCTAAAACACCGATAATTAGAAATTTATGACAAACGGCGTTCGATATCAGTAAAAACTATACGCTGGCATCAATATCAGGCCTTTCTCATGGGTTCCATCCCACACATTCCACGACGAAAAGCGCAGGATACTCGGATCCTGCGCCGCTTCGCGCCTCTCATCGAAACCAGGTACGTTAAATCGCGCCCCGGTTCACGCGAGGGTATAATTCACGATCAGCTGTCCTTTTTTGATTTTCACCTCGGCGATTGTCACGCTCCCCACTTCAGACAGGCTGGCAACATGCGTGCCGCCGCAGGGATAGGCCGGTAATGAGCCAAATCCGACCTGACGCAGCCCATCCTCAAAAGTCAGATGCCGCGGCAGATCTTCTGCTTGCCAGCCGGCAATCGTCGCCAGAAGCGCGCTGGCCTCCGGCATGATGGCGGAGCCGATAGCGGTGAACGTTATCCGCCCTTCTCCAGGCCAGTGGTGCGCCTTGACAGGCCGCCAGCCAGCGCGTTCGCCCGCCAGGCCTATCAGATGCCCCGCGGAGTGCAGCCGCGAATGCAGGCGCCGGGCGGCTTCATCCACCCGAATTGCCACCTCTCCAGGCGGCAGCGGTTGAGCGATAATGTGCATAACGCGGTCACCTCGCGTCACGACACCTTCAACAGCAATACCGCCAATCCAGCCGCGATCGGCTGGCTGTCCGCCGCCCTGCGGATGAAACAGGGTCTGGTTCAACTCAATGGCGTAACGGCCATCGGCCTCAGTCAGGCAATGCACGACCTGGGCTCGCGCCTCGGTCTCATCGCAAGTGTAATAAAGACGTTCAGTCATGGTTGTCCTCCGCTTAGTCAGGACAGTATATTGATATTATCCGTGGCGATAATCCCGCCATTAATCAATGCACTTTTGCCTCAAGAGCACAAATGAATCTCAATTTACTCCCCGACCTTGCCCTGTTTGTGCAAATTGTCGACCAGGGCAGTTTTTCTGCCGTCGCCCGCCTTTCCGGGGCAACGCCTTCGGCGATCAGCCGCAGCGTCTCGCGGCTGGAACACGAAATGGGCTGTAAGCTGCTGCACCGCAGCACGCGCAAATTGCGCCTGAGCGATGCCGGAAAAACGGTGTATGTGCACGCACAGGAGATGCTGGAATCGGCTCGTCAGGCGATGGATTCCGCCAGCAGTAGCCAGGAGGTGGCGCAGGGGAAGCTGACCCTCAGCGTGCCAAAAGCCGTCGGGCATTTTGTGATTCATCCGTTAATGGCGGAATTTCTCACCCGTCATCCCGGCGTGGACGTCTGTCTGCGGCTCGAGGACCGCTATCTGGATCTGATTGATGATGGTATTGATCTGGCGCTGCGTATTACCCACAGCCCCTCTCCCGGACTGCACGGCAAACCGCTGATGCCGGTAACGCACGTGATCTGCGCCACACCGGACTATTTACAGCGGCACGGCACGCCGCAAACGCCGGCGGAGCTGCGGGGCCACAGCTGTATCAGCCTGGGCGAAACACCGGCCGACTCACGCTGGAAATTCCGCCGGGCGGGTAAAACGGAATCTATGGTCACTCCCGTTTTTGCAACACCGATTTTGACGACAAGTTGGCTTGCTTGAATCTATCCGGCGTCTGAATGGGATTTTATTCCCGCGCCTCGATGAGTTCCGCGCCTGATGAACCTCCAGAAAATATACGGCTTCAATGAGCCTTTCCGTTTTACAGGTTCCTCAACAGGCCGGTGGGCCGTTAGTATCATCAATATCAGTATTCGCAAAACCAGATGAATGATTGTTTAAACTGGTGTATTTCTGCCTTTATGCTTCGTAAGTTTGCTGTCGCGCCGTCAGTGCCCAGGCTATTCTGGCCAGCTTGTTTGCCAGAGCACAGGTGACGACAAAGTTGCTTTTCCGACACAACAACTCCCTGACCCAGTCGGCCAACTTGCCAGACTGGTGTTCCAGTTTTTGTATGAATACCCTGGCACACTGAACCAACAAAGTTCGGATCTTTTTGTTGCCCCGCTTGCTAATCCCTAACAATGTCGTCCGACCTCCCGTGCTGTACTGTCGGGGTACCAGCCCTGTTGCCGCCGCAAAGTCACGGCTGCTGGCGTACTGCTTCCCGTCGCCAATCTCAGTTGAAATAGTACTGGCAGTCAGCGTTCCAACGCAGGGAATACTCAGCAAGCGCTGTCCAACCTCATCTTCGTCCAACTTTCGTTTCAACTGAGATTCCAGATCTTTAATCTGCTCAACAAGATAGTGATAATGCTGTTGTAATTTCAGCAGTAACTGGCTGAGATAAAGAGGCAAACTACTGTCCTCAAGAAGGGTACTCAGTCGACTAATAACGGCAGCACCTCGCGGAACGCTGATACCAAATTCCAGCAGAAAAGCATGCATCTGATTAGTTGTTTTCACCTTATCCTGAACCAGGGATTCACGGACACGATGCAGAGCTCGCATTGCCTGCTGAGATTCGGTTCTGGGCTGCACGAAACGCATAGATGGACGTGATGCTGCTTCACAGATAGCTTCAGCATCAACGAAGTCATTTTTGTTGCTTTTAACGAATGGGCGGACAAATTGCGGTGATATCAGCTTTGGAAAATGCCCTAACTCTGCCAGCTTGCGTGCCATAAAGTGAGAACCGCCACAGGCTTCCATCGCGATGGTTGTTGCCGGGCATGTCGCCAGAAATTCGATTAGCTTTGGTCGGGTGAATTTTTTACGGTAAACGGCCTTCCCACGATGATCCTGACAATGAATATGGAAAGAGTTCTTACCCAGATCGATACCAATAAGCGCAATGTTTTCCATGATGGTTCTCCGAATGAAAGCCTGTCCTCAGCATAGTACTGGGAAGGAGGGAGTGACCATCTCATTAACTATCCAGACTCACGGACGCTACGCCGCCAACCATACTGCCGTGCGCCTTGATGCGGTGCAGCAACATTTAGGTATCGGCAGCCTGCCGCTGTTTACCGCTCGCGACGCGCTGGCCCAGGGCGATATCGTGCAGGTCCTGGCGCAATGGGAGTTTATCAGTAGCTATAGCGGGCAGCTGTGGCTGCTGTGGTCGGGCAATAAACATATGCCCGCCAGAATGCGGGCCATGATTGATTATCTGAGCGAGAAAATTGACGGCCGCCAGGCCGCTTACGGCGCCAGAGACAATACTTCCGCCACCCAGCGCTGAAAACCGTCCACATCCAGTTCCAGCGCAACGCTCGCGTTCGCCGGCTGCCCGAGCCGCCCTTCGATATCGACGACGGTGGTGCCGGCGGTCCAGGTCCCCTGCGTTTCCACCGCCACAAAGCACGGTTGCAGGGTAAACAGCTCAGGGCGCACCAGCCACGCGATGGCACACAGGTCATGCATACGTAGCCCGCTGCTCATACTGCCGCTGCGATAATGGCTGAACAGCGCGTGGAGCATCTTTCCGGTTTTGTTCAGCGCAGGCAGCGTGGCGAGGTACTCCGGCGTCAGCATTGCCCGGTTGGTCACGTCGAGACCGCACATCACGATCTCCAGACCGCTGCGAAACACGCTGGCCGCGGCTTCCGGATCGATAGCAATATTGAACTCCGCATTGGGCGTGAAGTTACCGCGCCCGGCGGAACCGCCCATGATCACCAGCCGGCGAATATTAAAGCGGCATTCCGGATACTGCGTCAGGAGCAGCGCAATATTGGTCAACGGACCAATCGCCACCAGCGTAATCGGCTCCTGAGCATGCATCAGCGCGTCGCGAATGGCCTGAAAGGCCGGTTTCGGCAACGGCTGGCAGTCATGCTCGACAAAATCATACCCTTCCATGCCGGATTCACCGTGCACGGAGGCCGCATCGCGCAGCGGACGCAATAGTGGCATTGACGCCCCTTGAGCCAGCGGCACCTTCGCCTGCCAGAAATGCAGCAGTTGCAGGGCGTTGCGGGTGGTTTTTTCCACCGACACGTTCCCCGCCACCGTCGTCATCAGCTGCAGATCGAGCTCGGGGGCAAACAGCGCGGCGGCGATCGCCGCTGCGTCGTCAATGCCGGGATCGGTATCAAGAATGATCGGTAAGCGCATCGTCTCTCCCAAAAAAAATGCCAGACGTTAAGTCTGGCATCTTCTCACATCCGCTGGCGAAAGAACTTAGTCTACTTCACGGACATCAACCCGCAGCTCTTTCGGTACTTCGAAAACAATATTCTCTTCACGCCCTTCCAGCGGAACGGCTTCTCCGCCGCCCAGCGCCTGCAGACGCGCGATCACGTTCTGCACCAGGATATCCGGGGCTGATGCGCCTGCGGTCACGCCAACGCACGCGGCCTCTTTGACCCATGCTTCCTGAATATCCGTCGCATCGTCAATCAGATAGGCCGCTTTCCCCATCCGCTGAGCGAGTTCAGCCAGACGGTTGGAGTTAGAGGAGTTTTTCGACCCCACCACCAGCACAACATCGGCCTGCTCCGCCAGCGCGCGAACCGCTTCCTGACGGTTAGTGGTGGCATAACAGATATCGTCTTTACGCGGCCCGACGATTTTCGGGAAGCGCTCACGTAGCGCGTCGATCACATCCGAAGTGTCATCTACCGAGAGGGTTGTCTGCGTCATAAATGACAGCCGGGCGTCGTTTTTCACCTCCAGCTTCCAGACATCATCGGGCGACTCCACCAGATACATTCCCCCTTCCGGGTTGCTGTACTGGCCCATCGTCCCTTCCACTTCCGGGTGACCGGCATGGCCAATCAGGATCGACTCTTCGCCACGACGGCTGGCGCGGGCGACTTCCATATGCACTTTGGTCACCAGCGGACAGGTCGCGTCGAAGACCGTCAGATCGCGGTTTTTCGCTTCATTACGCACCGCCTGGGACACGCCGTGCGCGGAGAAAATCAGGATCGCGCCGTCAGGCACTTCGCTAATCTGTTCGATAAAAATGGCGCCGCGCTTACGCAGGCTATCGACCACATAGCGGTTATGCACCACTTCATGACGCACATAGATCGGCGCGCCGTAGAGCGTCAGCGCGTTTTCAACAATGCTGATAGCGCGGTCAACGCCAGCGCAAAAGCCGCGCGGGTTAGCCAACAGGATCTGCATTTCACTCCTCCAGCGCCGGATCGATTTCCAGCACTTCAATATCAAAATGGACGGTGCGCCCGGCCAGCGGATGGTTGAAATCAACGGTGATCGAATCGCCGTTCACTTCACGAATCACGCCGGGCATTTCGCTGCCATCCATTGCGGTAAAGAGCATAATCGCGCCGATTTCCGGCTCGCCCGCGTCGATAAATTCACGACGGGAAAAGTACTGGATAAGATCCGGGCTTGGGATGCCAAACGCAGCATCGGGCTCCAGCGAAAAGACCTTTTTCTCCCCCTCTTTCAGACCCAGAAGCTGTTGTTCAAGACCTTCAGACAGGGAGGTGTCGCCAAGGCGAAACAGGGCAGGCTTGCCGTTATTGCGGGTGGATTCAGCCGTTGAGCCATCATCCAGTTTCAGCGTGAAGTCAACGAGGATCGCGCTGTTGCTCTGTACGGATTTAGACATGCAAATTGCTCGCTTGTTTTGGCCCGCCTGTTTGCCCGGTGACGCTACGCTTACCGGGCCTACGGAAGGGCACAAATTCTGTAGGCCGGGTAAGCGCAGCGCCACCCGGCATTGACATTTACACCGGCTCTTTCGCCGCAGGTTTTGGCAGGAAGCCTTCCAGCACAATCAGCGCCGCGCCGATGCAAATTGCGCTATCGGCCAGGTTGAAGGTGGCGAAATGCCAGTCCCCGACGTAGAAATCAATCATATCGACGACAAAACCATGCCATAACCGATCAAACAAGTTCCCCAGCGCGCCGCCGATAATCAGCGCGTAGGCAATGTTGTTCAGCTTTTGCGTGGCTTTTGAGCGATACATCAAGACCGCCAGAATCACGCAGATCCCGATGGCAATGCCGGCAAAGAACCAGCGCTGCCAGCCGCCGCTATCGGCAAGGAAGCTAAAAGCCGCGCCATAGTTACGCGCATAATGCAGATTAAGCGACGGGAACAGCGCTACCGTCTCCCCCAGAGCAAAGTTCTGGAGGATCAGGAATTTACTGCCCAGGTCAATAATCAGCACGGCGACGACGACCCAAAGCCAGCGTAGCCCCGTTGAACAGACAGATTTACTCATCAGGCAAACTTACGTTTTTCGCCGTCACCGGCGACGTTGCTGACACAGCGACCGCAGATTTCCGCGTGTTCCGCCACCTTGCCGACATCGCTGGTGTAGTGCCAGCAACGCGGGCATTTCTCGCCCTCGGCTTTACTCAACGCGACTTTCAGACCTTTCAGCAGTTCACTCTGCCAGGCATCGGCCGGCGCCTGCGCATGATCGGCAACCGTCGCCCCGGAGGTCAACAGGACAAATCGTAATTCGCTGCCCAGCGCGTTGAGCTTCGCGGCCAGAGCGTCATCGGCATACAGCGTGACCGCCGCTTCCAGAGAGCCGCCTACCAGTTTGTCGGCGCGCGCCTGCTCGATGACCTTGTTGACTTCGCCGCGCACCTGCAGCAGCTTGTCCCAGAAGTCGTCGTTCATCGCTTCGTCGTCGGCCAGGCCGAACAGACCTTCATACCACTCCCCGGTGAAGACGTATTTCTCGCGGGAACCCGGCAGGTAGCCCCAGATTTCGTCTGCGGTGAAGGACATGATCGGCGCCATCCAGCGAACCAGCGCTTCCACGATGTGGAACAGCGCGGTCTGGCAACTGCGACGCGCCCGGCTTTCCGCTTTCGCGGTGTACTGGCGGTCTTTGATGATGTCGAGATAGAACGAGCCCATTTCGATGGAGCAGAAGCGCATCAGGCGCTGCACCACTTCGTGGAAGTCGTAGGATTCGTAGGCTTTCAGGATATCTTCCTGCGCCGCCTGCGCGCAGCCGACCGCCCAGCGATCGAGCACCACCATCTCTTCCGGTTTGACCATGTCTTTCGCCGGATCGAAACCATTCAGGTTCGCCAGCAGGAAGCGCGCGGTGTTACGGATACGACGATAGCTGTCGGCAGCGCGTTTGAGGATCTCGTCGGAGACCGCCATTTCGCCGGTGTAATCGGTAGATGCCACCCACAGACGCAGAATATCGGCGCCCAGCTTGTTCATCACGTCCTGCGGGCTAACGGTATTACCGATAGACTTGGACATTTTGCGGCCCTGACCGTCGACGGTGAAACCGTGGGTCAGAACCTGGCGATACGGCGCTTTGCCCTTCATCGCCGTGGAGATCATCAGCGAGGACATAAACCAGCCGCGGTGCTGATCAGAACCTTCCAGATACATATCGGCGGCGTGACCGGAAAATTCCGGGCGTACGTCAACCACGGAAGAGTGGGTAGACCCGGAGTCGAACCACACGTCCAGGGTATCCGGCACTTTCTCGTAGCTGTCAGCGTCAGCGCCCAGGATGTCGCGGGAGTCGAGATCCCACCACGCCTGAATGCCGTCCACTTCGACGCGCTTCGCCACTTCTTCCATCAGCTCCAGGGTGTTCGGGTGCAGTTCCTGCGTCTCTTTGTGCACAAACAGAGACATCGGTACGCCCCAGGTACGCTGGCGGGAGATACACCAGTCAGGACGGTTGGCAACCATCGATTCGATACGCGCCTGGCCCCAGTCCGGGATCCACTGCACGCCTTTGATCTCTTTCAGCGACTGCGCGCGCAGGCCTTTCTGATCCATGCTGACGAACCACTGCGGGGTGGCACGGAAGATAATAGGCGACTTGTGGCGCCAGCAGCACGGATAGCTATGCTGCATCTTTTCAACGTGCAGCAGCGCGCCGCTGTCACGCAGCATCTCAACGATAATATCGTTGGCTTTAAAGACGTTGATGCCGTCCAGCGCCGGGTAGGTGCCTGGCAGGTAGGAACCGTCCGGGCCAACCGGGTTGGCAATTTCCAGGCCGTATTTCTGGCTGATAGTGTAGTCGTCCGGACCGTGACCGCCGGCGGTATGGACCGCGCCGGTACCCGCATCGAGGGTAACGTGATCGCCGAGGATTGCCGGCACATCGAAGTCGAGGAACGGATGCTTAAAGCGCATCAGCTCCAGTTCCGCGCCGTTCACCACCGCCAGGATAGTGTAGTCAGCAATACCCGCGCGTTTCATTACGCTTTCAACCAGATCTTTCGCCAGAATCAGCGCCTGACCATCAACCTGCACCAGCGCATAGTCGAATTCCGGCGACAGGGAGATGGCGCGGTTGGCTGGCAGGGTCCACGGGGTAGTGGTCCAGATGACCAGGGATAGCGGACCGGCGACGTCGGCAACGCCGAATTTCGCCAGCACGGCGGCTTGGTCTACCGCGTGGAAGGCCACGTCGATAGAAGGAGACGTTTTGTCGTAATACTCGACTTCCGCTTCAGCCAGCGCAGAACGGCAGTCGACGCACCAGTGCACCGGCTTCGCGCCTTTGTGCAGGTGGCCGTTTCCGATGATTTTACCCAGCGCACGGATGATGTTGGCTTCTGTTTTGAAGTCCATGGTCAGGTACGGACGCGACCAGTCGCCCAGCACGCCCAAGCGGATAAAGTCTTTACGCTGACCGTCAACCTGGGTCGCAGCATATTCGCGGCACTTGGCGCGGAATTCAGCAGCGGTGAATTTCTCACCCGGCTTGCCATATTCCTGCTCCACTTTCAGTTCGATCGGCAGACCGTGGCAGTCCCAACCCGGAACGTAAGGCGAGTCATAGCCCGTCAGTCCTTTGGACTTCACAATAATGTCTTTCAGAATCTTGTTAACCGAGTGACCAATATGAATGCTGCCATTCGCATAAGGAGGGCCATCATGCAGAATGAAGGTTTTTTTGCCTTTTTTCGCTGCCCGGATGATGCCGTACAGGTCATCATCGGTCCAACGCGCCAGCATTCCCGGTTCGCGCTTGGCGAGATCGCCACGCATCGGGAACCCTGTTTCCGGCAAATTCAGGGTCGATTTATAGTCACTCATCAGATTCTCGGTTCCGTATTTCGGTTTGATAAACACCAACAGACTTATGCCTGCCTGGCCTGCCCAAAGAACTCGCGGGCCGTTAACTCATCACGTGCAATTTGCGCTTTTAGCTCATCGAGCGACGCAAATCGCTGCTCATTACGTATTTTTTTACGCAGTATTACATCTATATGGCGACCATAAAGGTCCATTACAACGTCCAGCAGATGCACTTCCAGCTGTTGGCGAACGCCAGCAACCGTTGGACGGGTGCCAATGTTGGCGACGCCCACCAACGGTTTGTCGCCCAGTCCTGTCACTTCCACCGCATAGACCCCTTTTACCGGGGAAACCTGACGACGTAGCGGTAAATTCGCCGTCGGAAAACCAATAGTGCGCCCCAGCTCATCGCCGTGGACCACGCGTCCGGAGATCGTAAAGGGATGGCCCAGCAGATTTTCCGCCTGCACAAGGTCGTCGTCCGCCAGCGCCTGGCGCACCGCTGTACTGCTGATGCGCACGCCGCCTTCGCAGAAAGTTTGGGTGCTGGTCACGTCAAAACCATATTCCGCACCAGCTTTCTGTAATAACAAGAAATCCCCCTGGCGGCCAGCGCCAAAGCGGAAATCGTCCCCCACCGCGAGAAACTGCACGCCTAAACGGCGCACCAGCAGTTCGCTGATAAAATCCTGGGCGGTCAGGGCGGCGAAGCGGCGGTCAAAGCGCACGCACAGCACATAGTCGACGCCGCTTTCAGCCAGATAGCTCAGCTTTTCGCGCAGACGCGTCAAACGGGCTGGCGCCTTATCGGCGGCAAACAGCTCCAGCGGCTGTGGTTCGAAAATCATCACCACCACCGGTAAACCACGCTGGCGGCCCTCGGCGCGCAAACGCTGCAACAGCGCCTGATGCCCGCGATGCACACCGTCAAAATTACCAATGGTCAGCACGCACCCGTGCGGCGCCTGACTGAGATTATGTATGCCGCGTATCAGCTTCATGTCTGGCTCAAAACAGTGAAAATCGTCCGAGTATACCTTGTACAACTGACGACGTTAACCAGCGATTGCACCTCTTAACCGAAAGATCCCGGTAATTCATCAACTCAGCGCGGGAATGCGGCAAAAACTCCCCTCGCCCAGCGATTTTTATGGTGGAAAGGCTGTATTCGCCAGCAACAAGCTGGTAGAATCTTGCGCCATCACTACGTAATAAAGCGTCGTTGTTTTAAGCGGCGCTTATTTGCACAAATCCATTGACAAAAGAAGGCTAAACGGGCATATTCCTCGGCCTTTGAATTGTCCATATAGAACACATTTGGGAGTTGGACCTTGGCTAATATCAAATCAGCTAAGAAGCGCGCCGTTCAGTCTGAAAAGGCCCGCAAGCACAACGCTAGCCGTCGCTCTATGATGCGTACTTTCATCAAGAAAGTATACGCAGCTATCGAAGCTGGCGACAAAGCTACTGCACTGAAAGCATTTAACGAAATGCAACCGATCGTGGACCGTCAGGCTGCTAAAGGTCTGATCCACAAAAACAAAGCTGCGCGTCATAAAGCAAACCTGACCGCTCAGATCAACAAACTGGCTTAATCGCCTGCTTGTTATCGCTTTGTAAAAAAACCCGCGAAAGCGGGTTTTTTTATGTCTGCGAGTTACGCCTGCGGCGTCGCGAAGAGTGACGAATAGTCGCGATTGCAAATCCGTTGCACCGCCGGATGCTGAATCATTCTTTCAGCAAAAATGGCGTGATACTCCTCCATCACATTCTCCATCCGGCCGATCTCAATAATCGTCTCATCCTGATAGAAATCATGCGCGTAAAGCGTCGGCGCGACAAAAATCGCATTGTGCGCCGCACCGAACGCCTTCATCAGCGCCGCATCGTCAAACTCGCCGAGAATCTCCACCTTCAGCCCCTGCGAATTGAACCAGTTCAGAAGTTTGCGTCCCAGCATCGAACGACGACCGGGGATCAGCAGACGACGTTCCTCCAGACAGGCGGGAAACGGCTTTTCCGGCGGCGGGTTCATGCACCAGAAACTCACGCTGCACTCGCCGATACGCACGGAGAACAGCCCTTCCTGCTGGGTGGAATCGATGGGGCAGTCAGAGATGATCATATCAAGCTTGTGCTGGCTGAGCTGCTCCAGCAGCATTTCGTGGGTCGACTCAAAGCAGCGCAGGTGAATCTGTTCATTATCCACGACCGCCGCATCCAGCACCCCGCTCACCAGTCTTTTCGACAATGCGTCGGCAACGCCGACATCGAACAGCAGGTTAGACTCTTTGCGGTAGTTCACAATATCGAGCATCTCCTGGCTCAACGTGAACATGCGGTCCGCGTAGCGGAATACCAGCTCGCCCAGTTCGCTCGGCTCCAGCCCCCTCCCCTTGCGTTTAAACAATTTCCCCTGCAAACGCTCTTCAAGCGCTTTGATCTGCCCGGTAATGGTCTGCGGCGTCAGGAACAAGGCCTCCGCCGCGCCGACAACAGAACCTTCTTTATAAACGTGCCAGAAGTAATACAGATGGTTGTAATTAATATGCGACATGCTTCTCTCCCTGATAATGTCCTGGAGAACCTCTGCCGGCTCTCCGAAAGTATTACGCCAGGTGGGCGGGAACCGTTATGCGCTTGCGTAGCAGCAGATATCCGCTGATGGCTGACAGTACCGAGCCGGTCAGAATGCCAAGCTTAGCCCAGTTGATTAAGCCAGGATTAACGCTGCTGAAGGCCAGACTGGCGATGAAAATCGACATCGTGAAGCCAATCCCACACAGAATGCCGACCGCCATAATCTGCTTGCTGGTCGTCCCTTCCGGCAGCGATGCCCATTTCAGTTTTAACGCCAGCCAGCAGAACAGGCTGATACCCAGCGGCTTGCCGACAAACAGCCCGGCGATAATCCCCAGCGGCAGCAGTGACGTCAGCCCTTCAATCGTCACCCCTTGCAGCGACACGCCGGCGTTAGCGAAGGCGAAAAGCGGCAGAATCAGGTAAGCCACCCACGGATGCAGGACATGCTCAAGCTGCTTAGCCGGGGATTTACCGCCCTGCTCCTTCAGCGGGATAATAAAGCCAACAATCACCCCGGCTAAGGTCGCATGCACCCCGGATTTCAACACCGCAATCCATAGCACCGCGCCGACCAGGATATAGATACCGGTGCGTCGGACGCCGCAAAGATTGAGCGCGACCAGCACGGCCATCGCCCCTGCCGCCACGCCCAGCGACAATATGGAAAGGTCGCTGGTATAAAACAGGGCAATGATGATAATGGCGCCCAGGTCGTCGATAATCGCCAGCGCCATCAGAAAGATTTTCAGAGCTGGCGGCACGCGGCTGCCCAGCAGCGCCAGCACTCCCAGGGCAAAGGCGATATCGGTCGCCGCCGGAATCGCCCACCCCTCGCGGGTGATCGGATCCTGAGCATTGAACGCCAGATAGATCAGCGCCGGGACAATCATCCCACCTAAGGCGGCCAGCACCGGGAAAACGGCCTGACGACGGCTGGCCAGCGCCCCCTGAATCATCTCGCGCTTTACTTCGAGGCCAATCAGCAAGAAGAAGACCGCCATCAGCGCATCGTTAATCCACAGCAGTATGTTCTTATTGATTTCTAACGCGCCAACACGCAGCTGAACGGGGGTGTCCAGAAAGGAATGGTAAAGACCGCTGGTCACGCCAGTATTAGCCAATACCATAGCCAACGCGGCCGCGAAAATGAGGATAATGCCTCCTGAAGCATCGCTACTAAAAAAACGCTGCAGATGTTTCACTGTTACTCTCTCTGTAAGCCTAATTCATCGATGAAACTATTCTAGCCGCCATAACACTTCGAAAAAATAAGATTATTATTGCATTATTACTCGGTTTTTACGATATAAGGCTGACAGTAAAGCGCGACGCTGACCGGAGGGATTCAGCCATCATTAACAGATAGCGGCTGGAAACAAAAAAGCCACTTTAACAATAAAGTGGCTTTTCAGAATCGCAGGAGATTAGCGCGTCAGGTCGTCGAAGAATTTCTTCACGCCATCAAAGAAACTTTTAGAGCGCGGGCTGTTTTTCTCACCCGTCGGGCCGCCAAAACTTTCCTGAAGCTCCTTCAGCAGCTGTTTCTGTTTTTCATTAAGTCCTACCGGCGTTTCAACCACCACCCGGCACAGCAGATCGCCCTGCGCGCCGCCGCGTACGGATTTCACGCCTTTGCCACGCATGCGGAACAGCTTACCGGTCTGCGTTTCGCCAGGCACTTTCAGATTGACGCGGCCATCCAGCGTCGGGACTTCAATCTCGCCGCCGAGGGCAGCCATAGTGAAGTTGATCGGCACTTCGCAGTACAGGTTGTTGCCTTCACGCTCAAAGATAGCGTGCTGCTTAACCTGGACCTGAACGTACAGATCGCCCGCCGGAGCGCCGTGCTCGCCCGCTTCGCCTTCGCCTGACAGACGAATACGATCGCCAGTATCCACGCCCGCCGGAATTTTGACCGACAGAGTTTTGGTCTTCTCGACGCGACCGTGACCGTGGCATTTGTTGCACGGATCTTTAATCAGCGTACCGCGTCCCTGGCAATGCGGACAGGTTTGCTGAACGGCGAAGAAACCCTGGCGCATCTGCACCTGACCGGCACCGTGACAGGTTGGACAGGTTTGCGGTTTGCTACCGGCTTTCGCACCGCTACCGTGGCAGACGTCACACTCTTCCAGCGTCGGAATGCGAATCTCTTTGGTCACGCCGCGAACGGCTTCTTCCAGCGTCAGGTCCATGTTGTAGCGCAGGTCAGCGCCGCGCGCCGCGCGCTGACGGCCACGACCGCCGCCGAAGATATCGCCAAACACATCGCCAAAGATATCGCTGAAATCAGCGCCGCCGCCAAAACCACCGCCGCCGCCCATGCCACCTTGTTCAAAGGCAGCGTGGCCGTACTGATCGTAGGCCGCACGCTTCTGGTCATCAGTCAGGATTTCATACGCTTCTTTAATTTCTTTAAACTTCGCTTCGGCTTCTTTATCACCCTGGTTACGGTCCGGGTGGTATTTCATCGCCAGGCGCTTGTAAGCCTTTTTGATTTCACGCTCTTCCGCTGTTTTGGAAACGCCCAAAATCTCGTAATAATCTTGCTTTGCCATTGGTGTTTTTCAGCCCCTTAACATGCGTGCACGGGCGGAGAGGAAACCTCTTCGCCCGTGCCAGTGTTTTACCCGTTCAAAGGGCGATTATTTTTTGTCTTTCACTTCTTCAAACTCGGCGTCAACGACATCGTCGTCTTTCGCGTTGCTTTCGGAAGCTTCAGCGCCGCCAGCCTGTTGCTGAGCATGCTGCTGCTGAGCGATTTCCATCAGCTTCTGGGAAGCCTGGGCCAGCGCCTGCATTTTCGCTTCGATATCCGCTTTGTCTTCACCTTTCAGCGACGTTTCCAGTGCGGTCAGCGCAGACTCGATGGCAGTCTTGTCGTCAGCCGGCAGTTTGTCGCCTGCTTCTTCAACCTGCTTACGCGTGCTGTGCAGCAGATGGTCGCCCTGGTTGCGGGTCTGAACCAGTTCTTCGAACTTACGGTCAGATTCAGCGTTCGCTTCCGCATCGCGGACCATTTTGGCGATTTCTTCTTCGTTCAGACCGGAAGACGCTTTAATGGTGATTTTCTGCTCTTTACCGCTGTTTTTGTCTTTCGCGGACACGTGCAGGATACCATCAGCATCGATGTCGAAGGTGACTTCGATCTGCGGCATACCGCGCGGCGCCGGGTTAATCCCATCCAGGTTGAACTGACCCAGTGATTTGTTATCGGAGGCGCGTTTACGCTCGCCCTGAATCACGTGGATGGTCACCGCAGACTGGTTGTCTTCTGCAGTAGAGAACACCTGGCTGTGTTTGGTCGGGATTGTGGTGTTTTTGTTGATCAGCGCCGTCATCACGCCGCCCATGGTTTCGATACCCAGCGACAGCGGGGTAACGTCCAGCAGCAGAACGTCTTTAACTTCACCAGTCAGTACACCGCCCTGAACCGCAGCACCGATCGCTACAGCTTCATCCGGGTTAACGTCTTTACGCGGCTCTTTACCAAAGAACTCAGCCACTTTCTTCTGCACCATTGGCATACGGGTCTGACCGCCGACCAGGATAACGTCCTGGATGTCAGATACCGACAGGCCAGCGTCCTGCAGCGCAACTTTCAGCGGCTCGATAGAACGGTTAACCAGATCTTCAACCAGGCTTTCCAGTTTCGCACGCGTCACTTTGATGTTCATATGTTTCGGACCGGTGGCATCTGCGGTGATGTACGGCAGGTTCACGTCGGTCTGCTGAGCGGAAGAAAGCTCGATTTTCGCTTTTTCAGCCGCTTCTTTCAGGCGCTGCATGGCCAGCGGATCGTTACGCAGGTCAATGCCCTGATCTTTCTTAAACTCATCAACGAGGTAGTTGATCATACGGCTGTCGAAGTCTTCACCACCCAGGTGGGTATCACCGTTGGTTGCCAGAACTTCGAAGGTTTTTTCGCCGTCAACTTCGTCGATTTCGATAATCGAGATATCGAAGGTACCACCACCGAGGTCGTAAACCGCGATAGTACGGTTGCCGACTTCTTTATCCAGACCGTAAGCCAGCGCAGCGGCGGTCGGTTCGTTGATGATACGTTTGACTTCCAGACCTGCGATACGGCCGGCATCTTTCGTTGCCTGACGCTGAGCATCGTTGAAGTATGCAGGTACGGTGATAACCGCTTCAGTTACCGGCTCACCCAGGTAATCTTCCGCCGTTTTCTTCATTTTTTTCAGCACTTCAGCAGAAATCTGCGGCGGTGCCATTTTCTGACCTTTCACATCAAGCCATGCGTCGCCGTTGTCGGCGCCGATGATTTTGTACGGCATGATGGATACGTCACGCTGAACTTCTTCGTCCTGGAAGCGGCGACCAATCAGGCGTTTAATCGCAAACAGGGTGTTTTGCGGGTTTGTCACTGCCTGACGTTTAGCCGGCTGACCAACCAGAGTTTCACCATCCTGGGTATAAGCAATGATAGAAGGCGTGGTGCGATCGCCTTCGGCGTTCTCCAGCACACGTGCAGTAGTGCCATCCATAATCGCTACACAAGAGTTGGTAGTACCCAGGTCGATACCAATAATTTTACCCATCTAAACGTCTCCACTAAAAATTCGATCAACATGTGGTTGTGAACCTGTAATAAGGGCGAAACCGATGGTTTCAACTGCCCAGACATCATTTTTTTCAGGTTCATTCACTGCGGTTGACTACAAGATGGGGTCGCCCATCGCTTCCTCAAGGGGGCAAGCAAAAAAATTTTTCACTTTCTTGCCGGATAAAGGGAGAAATAAGGAAGGCCGACTGAATAAACCGGTAATAAAGCGGCTTTTATCGATAACACCTGTCCCGCCGGGCGCTTGCGTCCCCGTTTACCGGTAGCGAACGCACACCATCTCTCCTCGCCTGCGTAAATTGGCGAAAAATACCTCGCCAGATCATAGACAGTTACCCTGCGCCTCATTATGATGCCGCGCCCCGTCCACGAGTGGTGGGGTAATGCTTCCCTTTCTAATCATTATTCTGAGGAATTATGGGCAACACTAAGTTGGCTAATCCGGCACCGCTGGGCCTTATGGGCTTCGGCATGACCACTATTCTGCTTAACCTGGCAAATAGCGGCCTGTTCGCGTTTGATGTAGCTATCCTGGCGATGGGCATTTTTTACGGCGGCATTGCGCAGATTTTCGCAGGCCTGCTGGAATTTAAAAAAGGTAATACCTTTGGTTTAACCGCTTTTACGTCCTACGGCGCCTTCTGGCTGACGTTGGTCGCTATTCTTCTCATGCCGAAAATGGGCCTGGCGGAAAAGCCTGATGCGCACTTCCTCGGCATGTACCTCGGTCTGTGGGGAGTCTTCACGTTGTTTATGTTCTTCGGCACCCTGAAAGCCGCACGAATGTTGCAATTCGTGTTCCTCAGTTTGACCGTCCTGTTTGCGCTGCTGGCAATCGGCCACCTCGCCGATAACGAAGGTCTGGTGAAAATCGCGGGCTGGATTGGTTTAGTCTGCGGCGGTAGCGCTATTTATCTGGCGATGGGTGAAGTACTGAACGAACAGTTTGGTCGCACCGTACTGCCGATCGGCGCACCGCATTGATCAACAATCCCCTCGTTCTGACGGACGAGGGGATTGCTTGCGGAACGTTACGGCAAGCGCTGCAATTCCCCCTCTGCGGCGGCCACCTCGCGGTTCATCCCCTGGCGCAGCCAGATCCCTAATCCCAGCCCCAGCAATGAAAGCGCCAGCACGTACCACGCCGGAGCCATCGGCGAAACCCCCATGAGCATAGTCACGGCAATCGGCGTCAGGCCGCCAAAAATGGCGTAAGAGACGTTGTACGAGAAGGAAATGCCGGTAAAGCGAACTTCTGCCGGGAAAGCGCGCACCATGACGTAAGGCACGGCGCCCACGACCCCGACGCACAACCCCACCGCACCATACAGCAGGAACAGCTGCCCGGGACTGCTGCCGGAAAGGTGATAGAACGCCCAGCTGGAGACCGCCAGCAGCACGCTGCCGACGATGAACGTGCGGCTGGCGCCAAAACGATCCGCCGCCAGCCCTGCCAGCAGACAGCCGATGCACAGCATAATGGTGGCAATGCTGTTGGCCTGCAGGGTCGTTGCCGGGGCAAAACCGTAGTGTTTTTGTAGCCAGACCGGCGACATCAGGATAACCACCACTATGCCGGCGGATAACAGCCAGGTCAGCAACATGGAAACTACCACTGCTTTCTGGTGCTTCAGCACCACCGATTTGACCGGCAGCTCCTGCGCTAGCGCCTTACGCTGCTGCATTTCGAGAAATATCGGCGTCTCCTGCAGCCAACGACGCAAATACATGGCTACCAGGCCAAATACGCCGCCTAACAGGAAGGGAATACGCCAGCCGCCGTCGAGGATCCCCTGCGGCGTCAGGCTGGTATTGATCAGCGTCGCGACCACCGAGCCCAGCAGAATGCCAACCGTCAGGCCGGCAGTGAGAGTGCCGCAGGCGATACCAATGCGTTTTTCCGGCACGTGTTCGGCGACAAAAACCCAGGCGCCGGGAACTTCTCCTCCGATAGCCGCCCCCTGCAGAATGCGCATCAGCAACAGCAGCAGCGGCGCGACAAGACCTATTGATGCGTAGGTCGGCAGCAGGCCAATCGCCAGCGTCGGCAGGGCCATCAGCAGAATGCTCAGGGTGAACATCTTCTTGCGCCCGACCAGATCGCCGAAGTGGGCCATGATGATGCCGCCCAATGGACGCGCCAGATAGCCCGCAGCAAAGATGCCGAAGGTCTGCACCTGACGCAGCCATTCCGGGATGTCCGCCGGGAAGAACAGGTCGCCAACGACGGCGGCGAAGAAGACAAAGATAATGAAATCATAAAACTCCAGCGCGCCGCCAAGGGCGGCCAGCGTCAGCGTTTTATAATCTTGTCGATTCAGAGGTCGGGTATGTTGTGACATAACGAGCTATTCATCCAGAGGTGTAAGTGCTATAACGCAATGTGTAAAGTAAAAAACACTATATCGTAAATAAAACAGCACACCACCGACAATGCAGGTTATGTCAGGAAAGTATCAAATTCAGGATAAAGTTTCGCGTCTCGCGCTTTTTGGACGAAAAGCCGCTACCACTTCCGGCGCAGTCTCGACATAAGGCCCTTCAAGCAACTGTACACAATAAGGTACACTCGCGAAGATCCCGTGCACCAGGACCTTGCCGTCAGCATCTTTAACGCCTTCAAGGGTTTCCTGAATGGCTTTCGGCTGGCCCGGCAGATTCAAAATCAGCGCCTGCTTGCGGATAACGCCAACCTGACGAGAAAGGATAGCCGTCGGAACGAAGTGTAAGCTGACCTGACGCATTTGCTCGCCAAAACCCGGCATCACACGGTCGGCGATGGCCAGGGTTGCATCCGGCGTCACGTCGCGTCGGGCAGGACCGGTGCCGCCGGTAGTTAACACCAGATGGCAGGCCATCTCGTCAACCAGTTCACACAGCGTTTGTTCGATAATCCCCTGTTCGTCAGGGATCAGACGGGTCTCGAGCTCAAAGGGAGTCGTCAGCGCACGCGCCAGCCACTCTTCAAGTGCCGGGATGCCTTTATCCTGATAAACGCCGCTGGAGGCGCGATCGGAGATGGAAACTAAGCCGATTCGTAAGGTATTCATCGTTATTCCGTTCAGACAGTACAATTAGACGGAATGATACACGCTGGAAGGCAATACAGACAGGGTTCAGGAGAAGTAGCGTGACCGGGAACCCGGCCACGCCCAAATGATTACAGCAGGTCGCCGATCATTTTTTCCAGTTTTTCCTGGTCGATCGCAAACTTACGGATACCTTCCGCCAGTTTGTCTACCGCCATCGGATCCTGGTTGTGCTGCCACAGGAACTGAGCTTCGGTGATGCGTTCCGGACGCGCTTTCACTTCGCCGCTGAACGCCAGTTTACGTTCGATAGCCCCTTCGCTTTCCGCCAGCTCTTTCAGCAGGGTCGGAGCGATAGTCAGGCGGTCACAGCCAGCCAGTTCAAGGATTTCACCGACGTTACGGAAGCTTGCGCCCATCACGACAGTTTCGTAACCGTGCTGCTTGTAGTACTCATAGATTTCACTGACGGAAACGACGCCCGGATCTTCAGCCGGCGCGTACTCTTTCTTGTCGGTGTTCGCTTTGTACCAGTCGAGGATGCGGCCAACGAACGGAGAGATCAGGAAGACGCCCGCTTCAGCACAAGCGCGAGCCTGGGCGAAGGAGAACAGCAGAGTCAGGTTACAGTTGATGCCTTCTTTTTCCAGCTGCTCGGCGGCGCAAATACCCTGCCAGGTTGAAGCCAGTTTAATCAGAATGCGATCGTTGCCGATGCCCGCATCGTTATACAGTTTGATGATGCGTTTCGCTTTGGCGATAGATGCCTGGGTGTCGTAGGAGAGGCGCGCATCAACTTCGGTCGAAATACGGCCAGGAATCAGCTTAAGAATTTCGAGACCAATGTTCACTGCCAGCTTATCGGAAGCATCGATAATCTGCTGAGCGCGATCGCTGCTCTGGCCGCGGGCCCACTCGACAGCGTCATCAATCAGCTTGCGGTACTCAGGAATCTGAGCCGCGCCGAGAATCAAAGAAGGGTTAGTCGTGGCATCCTGAGGCTGATACAGCTTCATTGCCGCAATATCTCCGGTATCAGCTACGACAGTGGTGTACTGACGCAGAGAAGTCAATTTATCCGTCATGATAGTGTTTCTCTTAAACAGCAGTTAAGGGGATGTAACCGGTCTTCCAAGATGATAACACGCTGCATGTTCAGCGCAACTGTGGACCATGCAAGACCGCAGAGTGTGATAAACTCGATGAATTAATTCGCTGAATGCTAAGGGATTGTCACTGAATTGGTAGCGCTTACACTAGCGTTCCGGCATGGACAAGAGGACGGTTAATGCCTGATTTTTTCTCTTTTATCAATGAAATACTCTGGGGCTCAGTCATGATTTATCTGTTACTGGGCGCCGGCATCTGGTTTACCTGGCGAACAAAATTCATTCAGTTTCGTTATGTTCGCCAGTTTGGGAAAAGTCTAAAAAAAAGCCTCCAGCCCCAGCCCGGCGGCTTAACCTCTTTCCAGGCCCTGTGCACCAGCCTCGCGGCGCGCGTGGGCAGCGGCAACCTGGTTGGCGTCGCGCTGGCTATCTCTGCCGGCGGGCCCGGTGCCGTCTTCTGGATGTGGGTTTCCGCGCTGCTCGGCATGGCCAGCAGCTTTGCCGAATGTTCTCTTGCCCAGCTCTACAAAGAGCGCGATGCCCACGGGCAATTCCGCGGAGGCCCGGCCTGGTACATGTCCCGGGGTCTGGGCATGCGCTGGATGGGCATCGTGTTTTCTATCCTGCTCCTGCTGGCCTATGGAGTGATTTTCAACACCGTGCAGGCCAACTCCATCGCGCACGCGATGGCCTATGCCTTTAACCTTCCCGCCATTGTGACCGGCTGCGCGCTGGCGCTGATGACCCTGCTGGTTATCGTCCGAGGGTTGCGGAGCGTGGCGAAGTTAATGCAGTGGATTGTGCCGCTGATGGCTCTGCTTTGGATAGCCACCAGCCTGCTGATTGGCCTCTGGCACATTACGGCACTGCCGGCCATTTTCGAGGCCATTTTCCGCAGTGCGTTCGGCTGGCAGGAAGCCGCCGCCGGCGCAGTGGGCTATACCATCAGCCAGGCAATCACCAGCGGTTTTCAGCGCGGCATGTTCTCAAATGAAGCGGGAATGGGGTCAACCCCTAACGCCGCGGCGGCAGCGGCTTCCTGGCCCCCGCACCCGGCGGCGCAGGGGATCGTGCAAATGATTGGCGTCCTCATCGATACCATCGTCATCTGTACCGCCAGCGCGGTCATTATCATGCTGGCGCCACAAGACGATGCGGAAGATGCCGCGAATGGCATCCAGAATATTCAGCATGCCATGACCTCGCTGGTTGGCAGCTGGGGGGCGGGATTCGTGGCGATCATCGTGCTGCTCTTCGCCTTCAGCTCTATCGTCGCAAACTACATCTATGCTGAAAATAACCTGATATTTCTGCGTATTAATGGCCCCCGGTATATCTGGGCGCTGCGGATCCTCACCCTGGTGATGGTCATCACCGGCGCGCTGATCGGTTTGCCGGTTGTCTGGCAGCTGGCGGATACCATCATGGCGCTGATGGCCATCACTAACCTGACCGCCATTTTACTGCTGTCGCCTACGGTGCGGATTCTGGCCACTGATTATCTTAGCCAGCGGCGGCTGGGCGTGAGGCCGACGTTTGACGCCACGCGCTACCCGGAAATTAACCAGCAGCTGGCACCTGGAGCCTGGGATGAGCTGCCGCGTGAATAACGCGGCAATCGCAGCTATCGATCCCAGCGCGCTCTTTTTTTGTTAAAGTCACGGAAAATCCCCTGCAAGGACCGGATATGCTGATTCTTATTTCACCTGCCAAAACACTCGACTACCAAAGTCCGCTGGCCACAGCACGCTACAGCCAGCCTGAACTGCTGGAATATTCCCAGGAGCTGATCGGCGTCGCGCGTCGGCTCTCAGCGCCGCAGATCGGCAAATTGATGAGCATCAGCGATAAGCTGGCAGACCTGAACGCCACCCGCTTTCATGACTGGCACCCGGACTTCACGCCGCAAAATGCGCGCCAGGCCATTCTGGCGTTTAAAGGCGACGTTTATACCGGACTGCAGGCGGAAACCCTCAGCGAAGACGATTTCGATTTTGCCCAGCAGCATTTGCGTATGCTTTCCGGCCTCTACGGCGTGCTGCGTCCGCTGGATCTGATGCAACCCTATCGTCTGGAAATGGGCATTAAGCTGGAGAATAGCAAAGGCAAAGATCTCTACCAGTTCTGGGGAGAGGTGATTACCGATAAACTGAACCAGGCGCTGAAGGCTCAGGGAGACGATATCGTGATTAACCTGGCTTCTGATGAATACTTCCGCTCGGTGAAGACAAAACAGTTACAAGGTAAAATCATTAAGCCCGTGTTCCTCGATGAGAAAAACGGCCAGTTTAAAGTGATCAGTTTCTATGCCAAAAAGGCGCGCGGGTTAATGAGCCGTTATATCATTGAGAACCGTTTAACCCGGCCTGAACAGCTAACCCGCTTCAACAGCGAAGGCTATTTCTTCGACGCCGAAGCCTCCGACAAGAAAGATGAGATGGTCTTTAAACGCCACGAACGCTAATCCCCTTCCCGGCCGCCCTCACGGCGACCGGGACGGAAGACTTAGTGATGGCGCCAGTCACGATCCGGGCCACGATCGCGGTCATCATGATGATCATGGCGATGCTCGTCATGCGCGCGCCAGTGGTTATCGCGCCAGTCGTAATGACGACCCCACCATTCGTGGTCGCGCCAGCGGCCGCCGTCCCAGTAGTTACCGTAATTGTCGCGATCGCCAATTTGCAGTTTGACTGCCGGCACCAGCGTGATCTCCGATGCGTGAACCACAGCGGGAGCCACCAGCGACATCGAAAGCGCAAGGATCACAGACTTCAGCGTTGACATCGGTTTCCCCTTCATTAACAGTCCCCGCATGGGGGCGATAATCAAAGATTACCCCTGAGCGACAGCGCGGGTTATTCTCCGCAATCCTAATCTCTGATGCCTGGCATTTATTGGTCATTCACCCATTTTCCCTGCTTTTTTTCTGCATAGTTTCTCCATTTTCACCAATAAAAAAGCCGGGCGCAAAGGCCCGGCCTGAGAACATCATACGGCGATAAAAGGCCCTTATGCTTTGCCCATCATCAGTTGGCGCAGCGCGGCGAAATCCGCCGGCAGATTATGCGACAGCAGCGGCAGGTCGGCGCGATCGGCCAGCTCTTTCGGCAGCGGCAGCGTCTGCTGGAGGATCTCTTCTACGCTCTCCTTGAACTTCGCCGGGTGCGCGGTACCGAGGAACAGACCGTATTCGCCCGGCTGCAGCTGGTCGCGCAGCGCGCGCCAGGCGATAGCCGCATGCGGCTCTGAGGTGTAGCCAATGGCTTTCAGCTCACGCATCGCCTGTTTGGTGGTTTCATCGTCGACGGCCGCATAGCCCAGCTCGTTCAGGCGCCAGACTTTGCGACGGAACAGCTCTTCCACGCGCGGCCAGTTGTTCGGCTGGCTGACGTCCATGGCGTTAGACAGCGTCGCCTGAGTCGCTTTCGGCGCCCAGTTGCCGTCCTGCAGGAAGCGCGGCACGGTGTCATTGGCGTTGGTGGCGGCAATAAAGCGCTTAATCGGCAGACCTAAAGACTTCGCCAGCAGACCAGCGGTCAGATCGCCAAAGTTACCGCTCGGCACGGAAATGACCAGCTGGTTGCGGGCTTCCTGCGGCAGTTGGGCCACCGCTTCGAAGTAGTAGCAAATCTGCGCCAGCAGACGGCTGATATTGATGGAGTTCGCGGAGTTCAGGCCCAGAGCGACCTTCAGCTCTTCATCGTCAAAGGCCTGTTTCACCAGCGCCTGGCAGGCATCGAAATCGCCATCTATCGCCACGGTTTCAATGTTGCCGCCCAGGGTGCAGAACAGTTTTTCCTGCAGCGGGCTGATCTTGCCGCGCGGATACAGAATAACGACTTTGACATTCGGCAGGCCGTAAAACGCATGTGCAACCGCCGCGCCGGTATCACCGGAGGTAGCGGTCAGAATCGTCACCGGTTTATCGCCGGCAATGTGGGTCAGCATCTGCGCCATAAAGCGACCGCCGAAATCCTTAAACGCCAGCGTCGGGCCGTGGAACAGCTCCAGACAGCCGACATCATCCTGCACCTTACTGACCGGAGCCGGGAAGGTGAAAGCGGCGGCGATACGCTCTTTGAGGATCTCCTGCGGGATCTCGTCGCCAATAAAAGCCGACAGAATTCTGGCGCTGCGGGAGGCCAAATCCATCTCCAGCATGTCGTCAATTTCAGTCAGGCTAAATTCCGGCAGATCGTGCGGAAAGAACAGCCCCTGTTGCTTGCCAAGCCCCTGCGTAACGGCCTGCGCAAAGCTGACCTGTTCGTTATGATCTTTTAAATTATAGAGTTTCATTGGTTATCCCACTACTCGTGCGCCCGCCGTATCCAGCCGGCAAATATGAACGAAGCCTTCCTGATTCTGCAGATAATGCGTGCCCAGCCAGTCCGCAACGCGCTGCGCGGTTTCCGGCTTATCGCACAGGGCAAACAGCGTCGGGCCGGAGCCAGAGATACCGCACGCCTGCGCACCGATCTCCATCGTCGCCTGACGCGCTTCACTGAAGCCCGGCAGCAGTTTAGTGCGATACGGTTCGGCAATCACATCTTTCATCAATTTCGCTGCCAGCTGCGGCTGGCGGGTGTAGCAGGCATGAATAAAGCCCGCCAGGTGACGACCGTGAGCGATACAGTCCTGGCGGCGATACTGCGCCGGGAGGATGGCACGTGCTTCCGCCGTCGACACTTTAATGCCCGGATAAGCCAGCACCCACAGCCATTCGTCAAACCCCGGTACCTGCTGGCTGATAATGCCATTCTCTTCAATCATCAGCTGCATGCCGCCCAGGTAACAAGGCGCGACGTTGTCATAGTGGATACTGCCGGAAATACGCCCTTCCATCTCCCCCATCAGCGCCAGCATACGCGTCTCATTCAGAGGCTTACCGCAGAATTCATTCATCGCCACCAGCGCGGCGACGACAGAGCAGGCGCTGGAGCCGAGGCCAGAACCAATCGGCATGTTTTTTTCCAGCACCATCGACACCGGAACTTTTTTGCCGATCTCCTGGCAAAAACGCTCCCAGCACTGGTAAACAATGTTCTCCTGCGGCGCAGAGGGCAGCTTGCTGGCAAAGCGGCCGACGTTTTGCAGGCTGAAGCTGTCCGCCGCCGCAACCGAAACGTTGTCTCCCAGCAAAGTGCCATCAACCGGCGTCACCGCCGCGCCCAGCACATCAAACCCGACGCTCATATTGGCACTGGAAGCCGGGGCATATACTTTGACCATCTTAAACTCCTAACTTCCATGACAGGGTGCGCAACAGGTCAGCAAACACACCGGCCGCCGTGACGTCGTTACCTGCACCATAGCCGCGCAGCACCAGCGGCAGCGGCTGATAATAATGGCTGTAAAAGGCCAGGGCGTTTTCGCCATTTTTCACTTTGAACAGCGGATCGTTACCGTCAACAGCGGAAATTTTCACGCGACAGGTCCCATCCTCTTCGATGTTACCGACGTAACGCAAGACTTTACCTTCATCACGCGCCTGAGCAACCCGGGAAGCAAACTCGTCATCCAGCGAAGGCAAGCGCGCCATAAAGCTCTCAACGTCGCCGCTGGCATCAAATTGTGCAGGCAATACCGGTTCGACGACAATATCGGACAGCTCCAGCTCACGGCCGGTTTCACGGGCCAGAATCAGCAGCTTACGCGCAACATCGACGCCAGAAAGATCGTCGCGCGGATCCGGTTCGGTATACCCCATCTCGCGCGCCAGGGTTGTTGCTTCGGAGAGATTCATGCCCTCATCCAGCTTACCGAAAATAAACGACAGAGAGCCAGAAAGAATACCGGAGAAGTGCAGCAGCTCATCGCCGGCATTCAGCAGGTTTTGCAGGTTTTCAATCACCGGCAGACCGGCGCCAACGTTGGTGTCGTAGAGGAATTTGCGGCGCGAGCTGCTGGCGGCATGACGCAGCTGATGGTAGTAATCCAGCGAGGAGGTATTGGCCTTTTTGTTCGGCGTCACCACGTGGAAACCTTCGCGCAGGAAATCGGCGTACTGATCGGCGACCGCCTGACTGGAAGTACAGTCGACGATAACCGGGTTCAGCAGATGGTACTCTTTGACCAGGCGAATCAGGCGGCCCAGGTTCAGCGACTCTTTCGCTTCGGCCAGTTCCGCGCGCCAGTTTTCGAGATTCAGCCCGTGCACGTTAGTCAGCAGGGCCTGTGAATTCGCCACGCCGCAGACGCGCAGGTCGATATGTTTGTTCTTCAGCCAGCCCTGCTGACGCTTAATCTGTTCAATCAGCGCGCCGCCGACGCCGCCGACGCCGATAACAAAGACTTCAATCACCTGATCGGTGTTGAACAGCATCTGGTGGGTCACGCGCACCCCGGTGGTCGCATCATCATTGCTGACCACCACGGAAATAGAACGCTCGGAAGAGCCCTGGGCAATCGCCACAATATTGATATTCGCGCGAGCCAGCGCGGCGAAGAACTTCGCCGAGATCCCGCGCAGCGTGCGCATACCGTCGCCCACCACGGAGATAATCGCCAGACGATCCATGATCGACAGCGGCTCCAGCTGGCCCTCTTTCAGCTCCAGGTAGAACTCTTCTTCCATCACCCGTTTTGCGCGCGCGCAGTCGCTTTGCGGTACGCAGAAGCTGATGCTGTATTCAGAAGAGGACTGGGTGATCAGGACCACTGAAATCCCGGCGCGGGACATGGTGGCAAACACGCGGGCGGCCATACCGACCATGCCTTTCATCCCCGGACCAGAGACGTTAAACATCGCCATATTATTGAGGTTAGAAATGCCTTTGACCGGCAGACCATCTTCATCAAGGCTGGCGCCGATCAGCGTACCTGGTGCCTGCGGATTACCGGTATTTTTAATCAGGCAGGGAATCTGGAACTGAGCGATAGGGGCAATGGTGCGCGGATGCAGAACTTTAGCCCCGAAGTAGGAGAGCTCCATCGCTTCCTGATATGACATCGACTTCAGCAGACGCGCATCGGGAACCTGACGCGGGTCGCAGGTATATACCCCATCGACATCGGTCCAGATTTCACAACAGTCGGCGCGCAGGCAGGCGGCCAGCACGGCGGCAGAGTAGTCAGAGCCATTGCGCCCCAGCACCACCAGCTCCCCTTTTTCGTTACCGGCGGTAAACCCGGCCATCAGCACCATATGGTCGGCCGGAATCTGGCTGGCGGCAATGCGGCGGGTCGATTCAGCGATATCGACGGTGGATTCGAGATAATGGCCAACGGCCAGCAGTTTTTCGACGGGGTTAATCACACTAACTTTGTGGCCGCGAGCTTCCAGCAGGCCCGCCATCACGGCGATAGACAGCTTCTCGCCGCGGCAAATCAACGCGGCGTTGACGCTATCGGGGCACTGACCAAGCAGGCTGATACCATGCAGCACATGTTTAATCTGGGCAAACTCTTGCGCGACGAAGGCTTTCAGCCGCACCAGCGGGAACCCCGGTTGCGCGTCGGCGAGGCCCTGCAGCAGTTCAGCAAAAATGCGTTCAGCGTCGGAGATATTGGTGAGCGCGTCCTGGCCACCGATGGTTTTTTCAATCATCGCGACCAGATGGTTGGTAATTTTCGCCGGGGCAGACAGGACGGTTGCTACCTGCCCCTGCCTGGCATTGCTCTCCAGAATATCGGCAACCCGCAGAAAACGTTCTGCATTTGCCACTGATGTACCGCCGAACTTCAACACGCGCATGGTTGTTACCCCTAGATTTTTTGTCGAAAAAAAAGCCCGCACTGTTCAGGTGCGGGCTTTTTTCTGTCTTTCCTGTACGCGTCAGCCCGCACCGTTACCTGTGGTAATGGTGATGGTGATAATGGTTGTCATCATGCTGATGCGTTTCATGGATGTTGTGTACTCTGTAATTTTTATCTGTCTGTGTCCTGTGCCTATATTGGTTAAAGTATCTGCCGGTTTAAGTCAACGAATTTTTACATTTCACCCACTTCGCCGTATCGGGTCAATGCGCCACAATGATCTGACAATTCACCTGAATTTGCGATATGCAGCGCTTGATACTGGCAGATATAACCATATTTAAAACTTATAGCAGAACTTTAATCTGGCAGGTTTTTTTCAATATCGTGCAGCAACCGGTGCAACATTGCCGTGTCTCGCTGCTCTAAAAGCCCAATTCGCTGCTGGAGCCAGTCGGTCAGTTTGACGTCTTCAGACACGCCCAGGCGGGTCAATAAATCGAGCGTCCGCAGACGCAATGCCTGCAGCTGATTTTCATCGACGCTGGCAGAAACTGACGGCGTCTGCTGAACCAAAGCGCTCAATTGATAGCAGTAGACCATCACCGACTGCCCTAAGTTAAGCGAAGGATAGTCGGCCACCATCGGCACACCTGTCAGCACATCGGCAAGAGCCAGCTCTTCGTTAGTCAGCCCGGAATCTTCCCGCCCAAAGACCAGCGCCGCGTGGTTCATCCACGCGGCTTTCTCCGCCATCAGCGGCAGCAGTTGCTGCGGCGTGGCGTAGTAATGGAAACGCGCCCGGCTGCGGGCCGTTGTGGCGACGGTAAAGTCGACGTCATGCAGCGCCTGTTCCAGCGTTGGATAAGTGTTTATATTATCGAGAATATCTCCGGAACCATGCGCAACCCATCGCGCCGCAGGCTGAAGATGGGCATCGCTATCAACGATACGCAGATCGCGAAAACCCATGGTTTTCATCGCGCGTGCCGCCGCGCCAACGTTTTCTGCCCTCGCCGGGGCGACTAATACAATCGATACATGCATGGTGGCTCTCTTCTACTCTCTCACGCGGCGAAAATGAAACTATCCCCATTTTACGCGGCGAAAATTTACAAATCTGCAACAAAAATCACTAAAATTGCGCATTATTCCCCATAAAAAAGCCTAAACTGTTTCCAACGGACCATGGGGCGGAGTATGTTAACAGAACGCATTTATCCATATGTTTGCCAATGATATTTATCGAAACCGCGCTGAACGATCGTTGGATTCAACGTGTTTATCAATTTACCAGCGCAACCATTTGAGCGGTGTAAGATTTGTGACGATAAATAGCATTTCAATACAATGATTTCACAAGACTGTTAACGTGCTACAATTGAATTTGATATATGTCAACGAAGCGTAGTTTTATGGGGTGTTCAGCCTCTCTTAGCCTGTTATATTGCTGTTAAAATGGTTAGGATGACAGCCGTTTTTGACACCGTCGGGTCCAGAGGGAAAGTACCCACGACCAAGCTAATGATGTTGTTGACGTTGATGGAAAGTGCATCAAGAACGCAATTACGTACTTTAGTCATGTTACGCCGGACATGTTAATTTGCGACATGTACCAGGCAGGTCAGGGACTTTGGTACTTCCTGTTTCGATTTAGTTGGCAATTTAGGTAGCAAACATGCAGACCCCGCACATTCTTATCGTTGAAGACGAGTTGGTAACACGCAACACGTTAAAAAGTATTTTCGAAGCAGAAGGTTATGATGTGTTCGAAGCGACCGATGGCGCGGAAATGCATCAGATCCTGTCTGAAAATGATATCAACCTGGTGATCATGGATATCAACCTGCCAGGTAAAAATGGTCTTCTGTTAGCGCGTGAACTGCGCGAACAGGCTGACGTCGCGCTGATGTTCCTTACCGGCCGCGATAACGAAGTTGATAAGATTCTGGGCCTCGAAATCGGCGCTGATGACTATATCACTAAACCGTTTAACCCCCGTGAACTGACCATTCGCGCACGCAACCTCCTCTCCCGTACCATGAATCTGGGTACCATAAGCGAAGAGCGTCGCAGCGTAGAAAGCTATAAGTTCAACGGCTGGGAACTGGATATCAATAGCCGTTCGCTGGTCAGCCCAAACGGTGAGCAGTACAAGCTGCCGCGCAGTGAATTCCGCGCGATGCTGCACTTCTGCGAGAACCCGGGCAAGATCCAGTCACGTGCTGAACTGCTGAAGAAAATGACCGGCCGTGAGCTTAAGCCGCACGACCGTACCGTTGACGTGACCATCCGTCGCATTCGTAAGCATTTTGAGTCGACTCCGGATACACCGGAAATCATCGCCACGATTCACGGCGAAGGTTATCGCTTCTGCGGCGACCTGCAGGAATAACAGTCGTTTTCCTGCTCCCGCAACGTAAAAACGGCGCTTAATGCGCCGTTTTTTTATGTGCAAATCAGATGCCACGAGGCGCCGCGTTATTTATTCCACGGCATGATTGGCACGGCGCTGAGCGCATTCTTCGGTGAACCGTCGACGACTTTATCCGAATAGCTCAGATAGATCAGCGCATTACGTTTGCTATCGTAAAAACGGACCACCTGCAGCTTTTTAAACACCAGCGAGGTACGTTTCTGGAAAACCACGTCGCCCTGTGACTTACCGTTTTTGATTTTATCGTTCAGTTCGATAGGCCCCACCTGCTGGCAAGAAATCGCCGCATCTGACGTATCTTCCGCCAGGCCCAGACCGCCCTTAATCCCACCGGTTTTCGCCCGGCTGATATAGCACGTCACGTTCTGAACATCCGGATCGTCAAAGGCCTCAACGACGATTTTATGATCCGGGCCAAAGAATTTGAATACGGTATCTACGGAACCAATTTGTTCCGCCTGCGCAACCTGACATCCCGCCAGTAAAAGCAGCCCCGCAACTAACCTCTTGTATTTCATATTATTACCATTTTATTAAAATTTAGCTAAGTGATGATTCCAGACTCAGCGGAAAAAGGTTTATAGATCACCGCGTTACCAAAACAGCTAAAACGCCTGCTGACAAATCGCATTTACAGGCAAAAAAAACACTGAATGCTAAAACATCAAAAAATGCTATTATCCGCTACCTTAGTAAGCAGGCACCTGAGTTTAAGGATGAGGACATTTTATGGATCAAGCAGGGATTATTCGCGATCTCCTTAGCTGGCTGGAAGGTCACCTGGATCAACCGCTCTCACTAGATAATGTGGCAGCCAAGGCGGGTTATTCCAAGTGGCATTTGCAAAGAATGTTTAAAGACGTAACCGGCCAAGCCATCGGTGCCTATATTCGCGCTCGCCGTTTATCAAAATCAGCGGTCGCCCTGCGCCTGACCGCCCGCCCGATTCTCGACATCGCGCTCCAGTATCGTTTTGACTCGCAGCAGACCTTCACCCGCGCGTTTAAAAAGCAGTTTTCGTTAACGCCGGCGCTGTATCGCCGCTCTCCTGACTGGAGCTCTTACGGGATGCGTCCCCCGCTGCGCCTCGGCGAATTCACGATGCCGCAGTATGAGTTCGTCACCCTGAGCAATACCCAACTGATCGGCATCACCCAAAGCTACACCTGTAAGCTGGAGGAAATCTCCGACTTTCGTAACCAGATGCGCGTTCAGTTCTGGCGTGATTTCCTCGGCAATTCGCCGTCGATTCCGCCCACGCTGTACGGTCTGCACGAACCGCGTCCAAGCCTCGAGAAAGATGACGAGCAAGAGGTCTTCTACACCACTGCGCTGACGCCGGAGATGGCTAACGGCCACCTGCACAACTCCCAGCCGATCACTCTGGAAGGTGGCGAGTACGTGATGTTCGCTTATGAAGGCTTAGCAAGCGGGCTGCAGGAGTTTATCCTGACGGTGTATGGCACCTGCATGCCAATGCTGAACCTGACCCGCCGCAAAGGTCTGGATATCGAACGCTTCTTCCCTGAGGATAATAGCCGGGATCAAGCCACGCCGATTCAGCTGCGTTGCGAATACCTGATCCCGATTCGTCGTTAACGCTGCAGTTCATCCAGAGCGGGGGCGTCAAGATGCGACACATCTCCCGCGGTTTCCACCACCCAGCCCGATGCCAGCCACAGACTCTGCTGATAATCAACGCGTGAAATCGAGCAGTTACGCAGACGCAGGCGGCGTTCCGCATGTGCCGGCAGCCCCAGAATCGTACTGACCAGACAGCCCAGCGCAATACCGTGGCTCACCAGCAGCGGCCGGCTTCCGGCAGGCAGTTCCAGGCAGGACGCCAGCGCCGCGTGCATACGCTCGCTCAGCTCCAGCATCGATTCTCCCTGCGGGATACGGCCATCCGGGGTGCCATCAACCAACCGACGACGCCACTCTTCTTCCTCCTCGCTCAGCGAGTCGATATGGCGTTTCTCAAGAATCCCCATATCCAGCTCACGCAGCCGTGAATCAAGGATGACATCGCAGGCGCAGGCTTCCGCGATAATCTCTGCCGTCCGGCGCGTACGCCCCAAATCGCTGGCAATGATATGCGTAATGCCCAGCGTTCTGGCGCGTTCGCCGACCTGCCAGGCCTGGAGCTCGCCGTGAGGCGTTAACGGGCTGTCTGACTGGCCCTGAATGCGCCGCTCGGCGTTCCACTGCGTTTCGCCATGGCGAACAAGGTGTACCTGTAACATGCTATTTTTCCGTTCTGTGCTCTTCACAATTTCGGCTGCCGGCGTCGCGCGCGGCAACGAAAACGATTTGGAGTATACTGCGATGACGTAAATTTATTCTGAGTTGTTTGATTATGCACCATGTTGTCTCAGCTACCACTAATCCCGCCAAAATTCAGGCAATTCTACAGGCTTTTAACGAGATCTTCGGCGAAGGATCCTGCCACATTGAGTCCGTCGCCGTCGAGAGTGGTGTGCCGGAACAGCCGTTTGGTAACGAGGAAACGCGCGCTGGCGCACGAAACAGGGTCGCCAATGCGCGCGCCGTGCAGCCAAATGCCGACTTCTGGGTCGCCATTGAGGCCGGGATCGACGACGACAGCACCTTTAGCTGGATAGTGATTGAGGATCGTCATCAGCGCGGCGAAGCGCGCTCGGCGACGCTGCCGCTACCGGCGGTGATTCTGGAAAAAGTACGTGCCGGCGAAGCATTAGGGCCGGTGATGTCGCAGCATACCGGCATTGATGAAATTGGTCGTAAAGAAGGGGCTATCGGCGTCTTTACCGCCGGGAAGCTCACGCGCAGCAGCGTCTACCACCAGGCGGTGGTACTGGCATTAAGCCCGTTCCATAACCTTATTTACCGTTAAGCAACGCCTGTTCCAGCCACTGTCGCAGCTCGGGCGGCGCGGATTTCAGACTGTTAGAGCCACGGGTAATGGTGGCAATCCCGGCGCCGAGTTCACTTTTCAGCTCGCGCTGGCTCATCTCGCCACGCAGCAACTCTTCAATGATCCGCACGCGCGTGCCCAGCGCCTCGCGCTCGTCTGGCGTCAGCATTAATTGCAGCAATGGCAGATGCAGATCGTCGGCGTACGCCTGCTGGAGTAACGCCACAAAGCGAAGCCATTCCTGATGACGCTGTTCGGCTACAGCCGCTGAATAAGGGGATTGTTGGGTCATGTTACGCCGCCATGTTGCGACAGGCGACCAGGGCCGCCTGTCTGATGTACTCATTAACGAGTACAAAGCATAACATACTCCGGGCAATACTCTATGGATTTCGCGCAACAGCGCAGTGGCTGGCCCGTTTTGTCACGCGTAATCCGCCGGAGATTAGTACCGCTGCTGCCACTCCGCATCGCTGAGCATTGCTGCTTTCTGCCCCATAAAGTAACGATAATAGGCATCGTAGGAGAGCACGTTCTTCACGTAACCCCGCGTTTCCGAGAACGGAATACTCTCGATAAACGCCACCGCATCAATTCGCCCTGCGCTATTGCCCTGCCAGGTTCGAACCCGCCCAGGGCCTGCATTGTAGGCCGCGGAAGCATAGATGCGGTTATTGCCAAACTGCTGATAAACATACTGCAGATAGCTGGTGCCGATATTGATATTGGTCTCGGGATCCAGCAGCTGCGACGGACTGCTGTAGCCTGGGATACTGAACATACTCACCGTATGGGTCGCCGTCCCCGGCATGATTTGCATCAGGCCGCTGGCGCCAACCGGAGAGCGAACTTTCGGGTTCCATGCGCTCTCCTGGCGAGCAATCGCCATCGCATAGCTCTGCGGGATAGCTTTACCGCTGATATAGCGCGCGAAGAGATCGTTGTAGGCCAGCGGGAAACGTTCCTCCAGCTGGTCCCACAGCTTCCCGGCGATGGTCGCCTGGACGCTGAGATCCCACCAGTGCTGGTTGAATGCATAGCGCGCCAGCTGCGCCTGCTGATCTTTCGTCCGGCTGGTCACCAGATTTGCCCATTCGCTGCGAGCGGTATTGTCCATATTCCAGTACATCAGCTCGCGTACCCGGGCCATTTCCGGCCCGGAGGTCAGCGCAGGATCGAGATTCGCTGGCGCCTTATCGATCCGGAAGGTGAAATCCTCTCCCAGACGCTGGGCGGCAATCATCGGGTAGAAACCACGCTGCTGCATCAACGAACGGAGAATCGCTTTCGCTTCGTCATCGCGCCCGCGCTCCAGCAGCAGATCCGCCTGCCAGTAGCGCCACTCATCTTTCTCTTTCGCTTCCATCGGCAGACGGGCCAGCCAGGTATTCAGCCCGTGGCGATCCCCCGCTCCCAGCGCCATCCGCACCCGGCGCTCCACTAACGCGGTGGATTGCGAACGCATAATCGCGTCATCGCGCCAGATAGCCTGCTCTTCGGTCACATCGTTGCCCATCAGGCGCCAGGCAACAATATCCCGCAACTCCTGGGTTTGGTCTTCATTGAGCTTCTGCGCCTGCACCAGCGACGGAATCATCAGCCGGGCGTTTTCGACATCCTGGCGCGCCACGCTGGCGAAGGCCACCGCCGCCATCTGGCGGGTAAAATCCGTCGCGCCGGTGGTGCGGGCAAAGGTCATGACGGTGTTCGGATCGTTAGCCAGCGCCACAACCGCTGACGAAATCGTCTGATATTCAGGCGGCATCTGCTGGGCCAGCACGTTGACCAACGCGGTGTTGCCCGCCTTCATGGCCAGGCGAATACGCTCAAGCCAGGCCAGCGGATCCTGCTTACCGGAATCGCGCCAGGCGCTAAACAGCGCGTCACAGGCATTTGGCTGGCTCTTGCCGGTCAGCCACAGCGTTTTCGCGCCGTCCCAGGCCTCCTGCGCCTGGCCCACGCTCAGCTTCGCGTAGTAGTAATTACATTGCGCTTCGGTGGTGGCGGGTTTTTCCGGGCTGAACGCCAGCAGTCCGCTCCAGTCGGTACGGCGCGCCAGCTCATTAACAAAGCGCGATTTCAGGGTACGCGCCGGCGGCAGCGTCGGATTCGCTTCAATGAAGTTTTTCACCACCAGCGCCGGCTGGTTCATCAGATCGTCAGTGATCTGCCGGTACTGCAGATAGGGGTACAGCGGATAGGTGGTCAGCGTAGGCATGAGCTGTTCGACAACGGACATCTGCCGGCTATCCCATGCCTGCTTAATTTGAGCGTAGCGACTGCGCTGTTCATCCAGTGAATCCGCATGCGCCAGCTGGCTGAGCGTCAGCAAACTCGCGCTGGCCGCCAGAAGACGCCATGCCATCGTTTTGGCTTTTTCCACAAGCTCTTCCTCTGTTAAAAGTACATCTCACTACATCTGAGCAGCATCATGCCGCTTTTTAAATGTCCCGGTGTCGCTATAGATATGCTAACCAGACAACGCCAAACGTGCCACGTCCTGGACATTTTTTTACTCTTCTGTGAATCCCATCGCCTCGCTGGGCTTAACGCGTGAAAAAGGCTACACTTCGCCTTTGAAAACTATTCATCAAAATAAAAGAGGCGAAGTCCACCGTGGCTCAATTCGTTTATACCATGCATCGTGTCGGCAAAGTGGTTCCGCCGAAACGTCATATTTTGAAAAATATCTCCCTGAGCTTCTTCCCTGGCGCGAAGATCGGCGTTCTCGGTCTGAACGGCGCCGGTAAATCTACCCTGTTACGTATTATGGCCGGCATTGATACCGACATCGAAGGTGAAGCCCGCCCGCAGCCTGGCCTGAAAATTGGCTATCTGCCGCAGGAGCCGCAGCTGAACCCGGAGCAGACCGTACGTGAGTCGGTAGAAGAAGCGGTAGCCGAAGTGGTTAACGCGCTGAAAGGCCTGGATGAGGTGTATGCCAAATACGCTGAGCCAGATGCCGACTTCGATAAACTCGCGGCGCAGCAGGGCAAGTTCGAAGAGATCATTCAGGCTCACGACGGCCATAACCTGAACGTGCAGCTGGAACGTGCGGCCGATGCCCTGCGTCTGCCGGACTGGGAGGTGAAAATCGCCAACCTGTCCGGGGGGGAACGCCGCCGCGTGGCGCTGTGCCGCCTGCTGCTGGAAAAACCAGACATGCTGCTGCTCGACGAACCGACCAACCACCTGGATGCTGAATCCGTGGCCTGGCTGGAGCGCTTCCTGCATGACTTCGAAGGGACCGTGGTGGCGATTACCCACGACCGTTACTTCCTTGATAACGTGGCCGGCTGGATCCTCGAACTGGACCGCGGCGAAGGGATTCCGTGGGAAGGCAACTACTCCTCCTGGCTGGAGCAGAAAGATCAGCGTCTGGCGCAGGAAGCCTCTCAGGAAGCGGCGCGCCGTAAATCCATTGAGAAAGAGCTGGAGTGGGTACGTCAGGGCGCGAAAGGCCGTCAGTCGAAGGGCAAAGCCCGTCTGGCGCGCTTTGAAGAGCTTAACAACGTCGAATACCAGAAGCGTAACGAAACCAACGAACTGTTTATTCCGCCTGGAGCCCGTCTGGGAGATAAAGTTGTTGAAGTCAGCAACCTGCGTAAGTCTTACGGCGACCGCGTACTGATTGACGATCTGACCTTCTCGGTACCGAAAGGGGCCATCGTCGGGATTATCGGCCCTAACGGCGCCGGTAAATCGACCCTGTTCCGCATGATGTCCGGTCAGGAACAGCCAGATGCCGGTTCCATCACCCTGGGTGAAACCGTGAAGCTGGCTTCCGTCGATCAGTTCCGCGACGCGATGGATAACAGCAAAACCGTCTGGGAAGAAGTCTCCGGCGGGCTGGATATCATGAAGATCGGCAACACCGAAATGCCTAGCCGCGCCTACGTCGGTCGCTTTAACTTTAAAGGCGTCGACCAGGGTAAACGCGTGGGCGAACTCTCCGGCGGTGAACGCGGTCGTCTGCACCTCGCGAAGCTGCTGCAGGTTGGCGGTAACGTGCTGCTGCTCGATGAACCAACCAACGACCTGGATATCGAAACCCTGCGCGCGTTAGAAAACGCCCTGCTGGAGTTCCCGGGCTGCGCGATGGTTATCTCGCACGACCGTTGGTTCCTCGACCGTATCGCGACCCATATTCTGGATTACCAGGATGAAGGTAAAGTCGAATTCTTCGAAGGTAACTTCACCGAGTACGAAGAGTACAAGAAACGCACCCTCGGCGCCGATGCGCTGGAGCCAAAACGTATCAAGTACAAGCGTATTGCGAAGTAATCCATCGCCACCTCCCAGGAGGTGGTTTCGGGATGACGAAAAACGGATGGCCCAGGCCATCCGTTTTTTTATGCTAAGCGCCAGAACGCCCCTGAATGTGCTTAGCCCGGTTCACCCATCAGCTGTTTGACCAGCTCAACGCAGCGCAGGAAGCGCATGTCGTAATCCGACTCTTTCACATGCACAAAATCAATCTCATTGGCTTTGAGCAGCGACACCAGCAGCGTCTGGAACTCCTTGCGATCCACCGAGCTCCCGAGACTCCGTAAGCCATCGGCGACCCACGGGGTATTGTTCTCCAGCAGAATCACCAGGTCAAAACGGTACTCGTCGATCAGCGCCTGAACAAAGGGATGTTCGCGCCCTTCATACTTCAGGCAAAATGCCTGGGTGCTGACGAAATCGGTGTCGATAAACGCCACCTTATTGGCATATTTAACCGCGAAATCAATATACTGCGCGTGGCCCAGTGCAATTTTGTCATAATCGGAATACTGCAGCGCCATCTCATCGCCGCCGAGGTGCGAGAAGACGTAATCACGACCATACTCCCAGGCGCTGGTGGTGTTAAAGATGTTCGCGAGCTTATTGACCAGCGTCGATTTCCCGCTCGATTCGCCGCCCAGAATGGCCACCGTACGTACGAAAAACGGTTTCACTTCCGTCGGGATGTACTCCCAGTAGCGGAACGGGTTTTCACGAATCTGCCCACCGCTGATGCTCATAAAGGTCCGTTTCGGATCGATAAGCACGGTTTCGATCCCCAGATGCTGCAGATATTGCTGCGCATCGGCCTCTTCCGAGGTGTAGATCCAGTTCGGCTGAATCCCTTTATCGCTCATAAATGCGCGGATCCCGCGGCTCCACACGTCCCAGCCGTGGGGATAAGGTTCCATCCCCTCTTCATTAAACGCATGAATGCGGATGTTTTTCTGATATTTGAAGGTTTGTAGCAGCCAGCGCAGGCGATCTGGCACCGTCGGCTGCTGCGACATCGCGCTGTCTTCAAACAGCTGGCGATCCCGGGGATCGTCATAGCCCATAATGATATGCAGCTCGTCCACCTGGCTACAGGCGCGCTGAATCAAATAGATATGCCCGGTATGCAGCGGATAAAACTTACCAAATACCACGCCGACGCTCTTTTGCCGACGCGGGAATTCCAGGCCAAGAAAACGGTGCAGGGCTTCCAGCTTCTGCGCGCTTGGGCTTTTGATTTTGGCATTCAGCAGCTGGCTCAAATAGCCTTTGGTCATTCCGCTGGCTTCCGCGACCTGTTGCAGCGTACAGCCCTTTTGCTTAATCGCGGTTTTGAGATAGTCGAAAGATGACACGAGAGCCTCCTGCTTTAGCAAAACTGAAGAAATACCCTGTTGGTTGCGGGCGGCAGACGGCGATAAACCGGGACAATTCAGCCGTTCATACGGCCCTACGCCGCCAGCCCTCTGCCGCCGGACAGGCGGCGGGTATTTAATTATAAGTCGTCAAACACGCTTAGCGCGTCGGAAAGCTTTTTCACACCAAAGATTTGCATCCCTTCCGGTGCTTTTTTCGGCACGTTGGCCGCCGGGACGATGGCGCGACGAAAACCATGTTTCGCCGCCTCGGAAATGCGCTCCTGGCCGCTGGGCACCGGACGGATTTCGCCGGACAGCCCCACTTCACCAAATACCACCAGATCGTGCGGCAGCGGACGATCGCGCAGGCTGGAAACCATCGCCAGCAGCAGCGCCAGGTCGGCGCTGGTTTCCGCCACCTTCACCCCGCCCACGACGTTAACAAAGACATCCTGATCGGCCATCTGCAGGCCGCCGTGACGATGCAGCACCGCCAGCAGAATCGCCAGACGGTTCTGCTCCAGCCCGACCGCAACGCGACGCGGGTTAGACATCATGGAATGATCGACCAGCGCCTGAATCTCCACCAGCAGAGGACGGGTGCCTTCCCAGACCACCATCACCGAGCTGCCGGAAGTCACTTCATCGCCGCGGCTGAGAAAAATCGCCGAAGGGTTGCTGATTTCACGCAGCCCCTGCTCGGTCATCGCGAATACCCCCAGCTCATTCACCGCGCCAAAGCGGTTTTTATGGCTGCGCAGGGTCCGAAAGCGAGAATCGGCGTCGCCATCCAGCAGCACCGAACAGTCGATACAGTGCTCCAGCACCTTCGGTCCGGCCAGCGAGCCATCTTTGGTCACATGGCCGACCATAATGATCGCCACGTCGCGCGTTTTGGCAAAGCGCGTCAGATAAGCCGCCGTTTCGCGTACCTGAGCGACGCTGCCCGGCGACGACTGCACATCGGCCATATGCATCACCTGGATCGAGTCGATAACCATCAGCTGCGGTTTTTCGTCATCGGCTATCTGGCAAATTTGCTCAATGCTGGTTTCGGAGAGCATATTGAGGTTAGCGGTCGGCAGCCCCAGGCGGTGCGCGCGCATCGCCACCTGCTGCAACGACTCTTCCCCGGTAACGTACAGCGTTTTCATGTTTTCCGACAGTCGGCACAGCGTCTGCAGCAGCAGCGTCGATTTACCTGCCCCCGGACTGCCGCCAATCAGAATGGCGCTGCCCGGCACCACGCCACCGCCGAGCACGCGGTCAAACTCTTTAAAACCGGTGGAGAAACGCGGTAGCGCCTCAAGGCTGATCTCCGACAGTTTTTGCACCTTCGACGCGCCGGCATTCCCGGCGTAGCCCGTCAGACGCTCGTTTCTCGCCACCTGCGGCGAAGCGGCAATACGCACCTCGGTGATGGTATTCCAGGCATGACAGGCGCTGCACTGCCCCTGCCAGCGCGGGTAATCCGCACCACATTCATTACAGACAAATGCGCGTTTTGGAGCTTTCGCCACGTGTTACCTCTTACTTTTGATTCATGCTGCCGGAGAGAATACAGAAGACCCCCATCAGGTCAGCGTGACGGATGGTGACTTCCGCCTGCTCATTCACTTTTGGCTTAGCATGATACGCGATCCCCAGTCCCGCCGCTTTGATCATCGGTAGATCGTTGGCGCCATCGCCGATTGCCACGGTCTGTGCCGGCGGGATTGCATATTTTTCCGCCAGTTTTCTCAGCGTGGCGGCTTTATATTTGGCATCGACAATATCGCCGATGACGTTCCCGGTCAGCTTGCCGTCCATAATCTCCAGCTCATTGGCGACCACGGCGTCAAGATGCAGCTTGTCGCGCAGGTATTCGGCGAAGAAGGTAAACCCGCCGGAGGCAATCGCGACTTTCCAGCCCAGCGTCTCCAGCTTCAGCACCAGCTGCGCCAGCCCCGGCATCAGCGGCAGCGATTCACGCACCTGCAGCAGAATACTGGCATCGGCATCTTTCAACGTCGCCACCCGCTGACGCAGGCTGGCGGTGAAATCCAGCTCGCCGCGCATCGCGCGTTCAGTCACTTCCGACACCATTTCGCCGGTGCCGGCCAGTTTGGCGATTTCGTCAATGCACTCGATTTGAATCGCCGTAGAATCCATATCCATCACCAGCAGCCCGGGCGTGCGCAGATGCGGAATTTTCCCCAGCGGAGCGACATCCAGCCCCGCTTCGTGCGCCAGTCGGGTTGCCCGCAGCGTCAGAGAGCCCGCCAGACGAATAACCTGATAATCTTCGACAACCCAGGCGGCAACGATAACCAGCGCCGCCCCCAGCTCACGCTGCCAGTCCGTCAGCCGGCGTTTATCAAGGCCGCGCCCGTAGAGCAGCCAGCCGCTGCGTCCGGCATGATAATCCAGCGGCATGACCTCATCACCGCTCAACGAAAGCGGTAATCCAGGCCACAGGGAAACATCTTCGGGCAGATCGCACCAGGTCAAACTGTTTGGCATTACGGCTCCACATTTCTTTATTCAGGCCAGGAAAATAACGCATGAGGCTACCTTGTAACCAGCGCTTCTGGCAACATTAAGCTGTAAATATTAAAGGTGGAATATGGTACGCGCAAAACTGAAATTCCGACTGCATCGCGCCGTCATTGTTCTTATCTGCCTCGCGCTTCTCGTTGCCCTGATGCAGGGAGCGTCGTGGTTCAGCCAGAACAGCCAAAAGCAACGTAATCCGCAGTTAGAAGAACTGGCTCGCACCCTTGCGCAGCAGGTTACGCTGAATCTGGCGCCAATGATGCGCAGCGAGACGCCCGATGAAAAACGGATCGGTGAGCTGCTGGAGCGGCTCACCCGCCAGAGCCGGGTCCTCGATGCCGGAGTCTATGACGACCAGGGCGATCTGGTCGCCCGCTCGGGCGAAGGGGTCAATGTGCGCGACAGGCTGGCGCTGGACGGCAAAAAAGCGGGCGGCTACTTCAATCAGCAAATCGTGGAGCCGATTCAGGGTAAAAACGGGCCGCTTGGCTACCTGCGCCTGACGCTGGATACCCATACGTTAGCCACCGAGGCGCAACAGGTGGATAATACCACCAATATTTTACGTCTAATGCTGCTGCTGTCGCTGGCTATCGGCGTAGTGCTGACCCGCACGCTGCTGCAGGGCAAGCGCACCCGCTGGCAGCAATCGCCCTTCCTGCTCACCGCCAATAAGCCGGTGCAGGACGAAGATAAAGATGAATCAGAATAAGGAAATCGCTGATGTCGACGCTACGCCTGCTGCTCTCAGACTCCACGGACCCGTGGTTCAACCTCGCGGTTGAAGAGTGTATTTTCCGCCAGATGCCCGCCACCCAGCGCGTGCTGTTCCTGTGGCGCAATGCCGACACGGTGGTCATTGGCCGGGCGCAAAACCCGTGGAAAGAGTGCAACACCCGCCGGATGGAAGAGGATAACGTCCGCCTGGCCCGCCGCAGCAGCGGCGGCGGCGCGGTATTTCACGACCTCGGGAACACCTGTTTTACCTTCATGGCGGGGAAACCCGAGTACGATAAGACCGTCTCCACGCGGATTGTGCTGGCGGCGCTGGCGGCGCTGGGCGTCACCGCGGAAGCATCCGGGCGCAATGACCTGGTCGTTAACACTGCCGAAGGCGATCGTAAAATCTCCGGTTCGGCCTATCGCGAAACCCTTGACCGCGGTTTTCACCACGGCACGCTGCTGTTGAATGCCGATTTAAGTCGTCTGGCAAACTATCTCAATCCGGATAAAAAGAAGCTGCAGGCGAAAGGCATCACCTCGGTACGCGGCCGTGTGGCCAACCTGGTTGAGCTGCTGCCGGGTATTACGCACCAGCAGGTCTGCTCAGCGATTGAAGAAGCCTTTTTCGCCTACTACGGCGAGCGCGTCGCCGCGGAAGTGATTTCACCCGATAAGACGCCGGATCTGCCGAACTTTGCCGAAACCTTCGCCCGCCAGAGCAGCTGGGCATGGAATTTTGGTCAGGCGCCGGCCTTCTCCCACCTGCTGGATGAGCGCTTTGTCTGGGGCGGCGTGGAGCTGCACTTCGACGTTGAGAAAGGGCATATCACCCGTACGCAGGTCTTTACCGATAGCCTGAATCCGGCACCGCTGGAGGCGCTGGCTACGCGATTGCAGGGCTGCCCGTATCGGGCTGACATGCTGCAGCAGATCTGTGAAGGATTATTAGTCGATTTCCCGGAGCAGGAGAGAGAGCTGCGGGAGCTGTCGGCGTGGATTGCCGGCGCGGTGCGCTGATGAAAAAAGCCGGATGGCGGCTACGCCTTATCCGGCCTACAAATTCTGCCCCGCTCAGCACGTGAATGTGTACAGATTCCGCTCAGTTTAGTAGGCCCGGTAAGCGCAGCGCCACCGGGCAATGCAACGTTTACGCTTTATCGCCCAGCAGAACGGATTCCAGCGCGATTTTGATCATATCGTTGAACGTCGTCTGACGCTCAGCCGCAGTCGTCTGCTCATGCGTACGAATATGATCGGATACGGTGCAAATAGTCAGCGCTTTCGCCCCGAACTCCGCCGCTACGCCATAGATACCGGCGGCTTCCATTTCCACGCCCAGGATGCCGTATTTTTCCATCACGTCGAACATGGACGGATCCGGCGTATAGAACAGGTCTGCGGAGAAGATGTTACCAACGCGGGCATCAACGCCCAGCGCTTTCGCGGCATCCACCGCGTTACGCACCATATCGAAGTCAGCGATCGCAGCAAAATCGTGATCTTTAAAACGCAGACGGTTGACTTTGGAGTCGGTGCACGCGCCCATGCCAATCACCACATCACGCAGTTTCACATCCGCACGTACCGCACCGCAGGAACCCACGCGGATAATCTTCTTCACACCGAAATCGGTGATCAGCTCTTTGGTGTAGATGGAGCAGGACGGGATACCCATGCCGTGACCCATGACGGAGATCTGGCGGCCTTTATAGGTGCCGGTAAAGCCCAGCATACCGCGCACGTTGTTCACTTCGCGCACGTCTTCAAGGAAAGTTTCCGCGATGTGCTTCGCGCGCAGCGGGTCGCCCGGCATCAACACGACGTCAGCGAAATCACCCATTTCTGCATTAATATGAGGAGTTGCCATCTTCAGTTCCTTTTCATTTGAATTTTTTTTGCCCGGTGGCGCGCAGCGATCCGCGCCTACGGTTTTGTAGGCCGGGTAAGGCGCAGCCGCCACCCGGCAATGACATCAGAACATGGCCTTGCCATATTCCATGTCGGACGTACCAAAATATTTCGCCAGCGTCTGGCCGATATCGGCGAAGGTTTCACGGTGGCCCAGCGAGCCCGGTTTAACTTTCGGGCCGTAGACCAGGACCGGGATGTGCTCACGCGTGTGGTCAGTGCCCTGCCAGCTCGGATCACAGCCGTGGTCAGCGGTCAGGATCAGAATGTCATCTTCACCCACCAGCGCCATCAGTTCCGGCAGACGACGGTCGAACAGTTCCAGACCCGCAGCATAACCGGCGATATCGCGACGGTGGCCCCAGGAAGAGTCGAAGTCCACGAAGTTAGTGAAAACGATGGTCTTATCACCCGCTTCTTTCATCTCTTTGATGGTCGCGTCAAACAGCGCATCCAGGCCGGTCGCTTTCACTTTTTTCGTGATCCCGCAGTTGGCATAGATATCGGCGATTTTCCCGACGGAAACCACGTGGCCATCTTTTTCGTCAACCAGCTTTTGCAATACGGTCGGCGCTGGCGGTTCAACGGCCAGATCGTGACGGTTGCCGGTACGCTGGAAGTGACCCGGTTTATCACCCACAAACGGACGCGCGATAACGCGGCCAATGTTATAACCACCTTCAGTCAGTTCTTCACGCGCGATTTCGCACAGCGCGTAGAGTTTATCCAGACCAAAGGTCTCTTCGTGGCAGGCAATCTGGAACACGGAGTCAGCGGAAGTATAGAAAATCGGCTTGCCGGTTTTCATATGCTCTTCGCCAAGCTCATCCAGAATCACCGTCCCGGAGGAGTGGCAGTTGCCGAGATAGCCCGGCAGATTCGCGCGTTTAACCAGTTTATCCAGCAGCTCCTGCGGGAAGCTGTTCTGATGGTCACTGAAGTAGCCCCATTCGAACAGAACTGGCACCCCGGCGATTTCCCAGTGGCCGGACGGCGTATCTTTACCGGAAGAGAGCTCATGCGCCCAGGCATAGGCGCCAATGACTTCCGCATTACCGTCCATACCGGCGGCAATTTTACCGGTAGAGCCTTCATGCGCTTTCACCAGACCCAGACGGGTCAGGTTAGGCAAATTCAGCGGGCCTTTGCGGCCGTGGTCAGCCTCGCCCTTAGCGCAGGCTTCAGCAATGTGGCCCATCGTGTCTGAGCCGACGTCGCCAAAGCGAGCGGCATCTTCAGTCGCACCGATGCCGAAAGAGTCCAGCACCATAATAAATGCACGTTTCATATTATTCTCCGTACCTTTTGCGCTGCAAAAAAGCGATCAGATCAGTATACCGTTATTCGGTGATTCGGCGATAGACCGTCGGGGTTTCTTTCGGCGCCTTATCGTTCAGTTTAATTGCCGCTTTGACGGCTTTCGCCGCTTCCTGCCAGCTGGTTTCGTCTTTGGCGTGGATAACCGCGAGCGGACGCTGCCCGTCAACGCTGTCGCCCAGGCGCGCCATGTCGGTAAAGCCGACGCTGTAGTCAATCGGGTCGGATGCCTGGCGACGACCGCCGCCCATCGACACCACCGCCATCCCCAGCGCACGAGTGTCCATTTCCGCGACAAATCCTTCGCCATCAGCGAAGACCGCTTTGCTCAGCATGGCCGTGGGCAGATAGTTATCGTAGTTCTCGACGAAATCGGTCGGCCCTTTTTGCGCGGCGACCATCCGGCCAAAGAGTTCCGCCGCTTTGCCGTTGTCCAGCACCGCCTGCAGTTTCGCCCGCGCGTCGGCGTCATCCTCGGCCAGCTTGCCGGAAATCAGCATTTCGGCGCACAGCGCCATGGTCACATCAAACAGACGCGGATTACGGTATTCGCCGGTCAGGAAGCGGACCGCTTCACGGACTTCGACGGCATTACCGGCGCTGGATGCCAGCACCTGGTTCATATCGGTCAGCAGCGCGGTAGTCCGCACGCCGGCGCCGTTGGAAACGCCAACGATCGCTTCGGCAAGCGCTGCGGAGAGTTCGTAGGTCGGCATAAAGGCGCCGCTGCCTACTTTGACGTCCATCACCAGCGCATCCAGGCCTTCGGCCAGTTTTTTCGCCAGAATCGAGGCGGTGATGAGCGGGATGGAATCCACCGTCGCGGTAATATCGCGGGTGGCATAGAAACGTTTGTCGGCAGGGGCCAGCGAACTAGTCTGCCCAATGATGGCGACGCCAACATCTTTAATAATGTCGCGGAAACGGGTGTCATCCGGGAAGATATCGAAACCTGGAATGGCTTCCAGTTTGTCGAGGGTGCCGCCGGTATGACCGAGACCGCGCCCGGAGATCATCGGCACATAGCCGCCGCAGGCGGCAACCATCGGGCCAAGCATCAGCGAAGTCACATCGCCCACGCCGCCGGTAGAGTGTTTATCGACAATCGGGCCGTTCAAATTGAGGCTTTTCCAGTCCAGAACGGTTCCTGAATCCCGCATTGCCATAGTTAGCGAGACGCGTTCTGGCATAGACATATCGTGGAAAAAGATGGTCATCGCCAGCGCCGCGATCTGCCCTTCAGAAACGGTGTTATCGCGGATCCCGTTGATGAAAAAGCGAATTTCGTCATCGCTCAGCGCATGGCCATCACGTTTTTTACGAATAATTTCCTGGGCGAGAAACAAGGTAACCTCCTGAGGAATAAGGTCAAATTCGGCGGGCGGCGCAATCTGCGCCCGCGCTAAGATCCTGTAGCCCGGCCGGGCGTCGCGACGCCGGGGATTTCCCGGAATCGGCGCAGCTGCGCCTCATCCGGGCTACGGTTTTGTCGCCGTTACGCCTTAGTAGCTGCTGGCGCTCTTACCGTCGCCGTGACCCAGCGCTTTCAGCAGACTTGCCAGCAGGCTGGAGGCGCCAAAACGATAGTGGCGAGAATCCGCCCAGTCGGCGCCGAACATTTCGTCGGCAATAGCGAGGAACTGCTGTGCATCTTCAGCGCTGCGGACGCCGCCCGCAGGCTTAAAGCCAACGGTATTCTGCACGCCCATATCGCGGATCACTTCCAGCATGATACGTGCACTTTCCGGCGTCGCGTTTACCGGGACTTTACCGGTCGAGGTTTTGATAAAATCCGCCCCGGCTTTAATAGAAATTTCAGAAGCTTTACGAATTAACGCTTCTTCTTTCAGCTCACCGGTTTCGATTATCACTTTCAACAGCACGTTGGCCGCCGCGCAGGCCTCTTTACAGGCTTTCACCAGATCGAATCCGACCTGCTCGTTACCTGCGATCAGCGCGCGGTACGGGAATACCACGTCAACGTCATCCGCGCCGTAAGCGATGGCCGCACGGGTTTCCGCCAGCGCGATAGCGATATCATCGTTACCATGCGGGAAGTTGGTCACCGTGGCGATACGGATATCCGGGGTGCCTTGCGCGTTCAGCGTCTTACGAGCGATCGGGATAAAACGCGGATAGATGCAGATGGCCGCGGTATTGCCTACCGGCGTTTTTGCCTGATGGCACAGAGCGATCACCTTTTCATTGGTGTCATCGTCGTTCAGCGTAGTCAGGTCCATCAGTTTCAACGCGCGCAGGCTGCTTGTAGATAAATCAGTCATTTCTCACTCCGACGGCTTATTGCCGGTTCAATAGTTTCTCACCTTGCGAGTCTGTTACTATTGTAACATCACCTCGCCGTTACACTTCGACATTCATCACAGTTAATGAAAACTCACCTGGAATTTGCATAGCTGAAATGTGATCCTTATCACCTTTCAAGGTGCAGTATTACGCTTCAGAACGCCTGGTTTACTTTAAGCATAATCAGAATCCTCAGATGCGAGAGAGTGTTAGAATAATAACATAAAAACACAAAACCTCTCGATTAAAGCGGGTGCATTTTGTGCTAAAAATAAAATTTCAAACATAATAAATTGAAAAATAACAAATTCAATGAAAGTTAAAAATGATGGAATTATAACATTATGACAAGAAGGGGTTCAGAAGAGAGGATATCCAGGTCATAAGGCAGTCAGCCCACGATGATGCCGCAACGTCTTAGTCGCGGCTGACGCCCGAGCGACATCGCTGAGAGTGCGCTACGCCAGCCGTGTCACAGGGTATAGAACAACGCTTTCGTATTGTGTATCAACGCATTCGCAATAACATCCGCAGGTTCCTGCCGCAGTTCACATAACGAGGCAAAGACACGGGCCACCTGTTCTGGCCGATTTGGTTGCCCCTGAAAACCATTGAGCGGCATATCCGGCGCATCCGTTTCCAGCAGCAGCGCCGATAGCGGCAGACGCGCCATCACATCACGCGTTTTGCTGGCTCGCGGGTAGGTTATGGTCCCGCCGACGCCAATTTTATATCCTGACTGCACAAAGCGTTCCGCCTGCTGCAGGCTTCCCGCAAAACCATGCACCACGCCGGTTCTCGGCAGCGCATGTTTTTTCAACAGCATCGCCAGCGTATCGTGAGTGCGTCGGGAGTGCAGAATCACCGGCAGATCGTAACGCTTCGCCAGCCGCAGCTGTGCCTCCAGCATGACCTGCTGGCGCTCAAACTGCGGATCGTCACGATACAGATCGAGCCCCGTCTCCCCCACGGCGACCAGCTTCCGGTGGCGTTGGCGCAGGCACGCTTCCAGCAGCTCAAGGCTGCGCTCATCATGCCGTTCAATCACAATGGGATGCAGTCCCACGGCGGCATAAAGCGCCGCATGCTGCTCCGCCAGCGCTAATACGCGGGGGAAATTTTCCGCTTCAATGGCCGGAACAATTATCTGCGTGACGCCGGCTTGCGCCGCCCGGGCAAGACTGTCGGCCGCATGGTCAGCGAAGGGCGGAAAATCAAAATGACAATGCGTATCGATAAACGGCCACGTCATGCCAGATCCTCGTTATCAAAGTGGGCGTCATTGGCCTGCGGGGCGGTCACAAAGGTCGCCGGGTGAGAATCGTTGGCGACGGAAGCCGCCGGCACCACGACCGAGGCGGGCTGCGCGACACGCGGCAAATGACGCACCAGCGGCGGACGGTCGGCCAGCAGCTTGCCGACCGTCGCGAGGAAATAACGCCCGCACTGCCGCCCGGTCTTGTAGTCCTCCAGCAGCGCCGGTAAACGGCTTCCCAGCGCCATGCTTTTCAGCGGTTTCTGCGGATAGATTTCCAGGATTCGCAGCTTACCCGGCGGCTTCTCAATAAACTGTTGGGTCGTGCGATAGGTGGCCTCGTGGTGCTGGACCAGGTTCACAAACGGCTGCAGACTGCTTTCCCCCAGCCAACGCTCCATTCGCTTAAACCACTGGGGGGTATAGAACATCTGCGAAGGCACCGTGCGGATAACCACGATGGTTTGCGCCCCGCGTCGGGCCGCCTCCTGCACGGGAATCGCATCGCTGACGCCGCCATCCAGATAGCTGATGCCGTCCAGCATGACGCCGCTGCGATAAAAACCGGGGATCGCGCTGGAGGCGCGGATCAGATCGAGCCACGTGGCCTGGGTGGGAGCAAAATAGTCTGGCGTATAATCATCGCCCCGGCAGGCGCACATCCACAGCTCTTTCCCCTGGGCGAACTGCTCTTCCGCATAGCTCATCGCCAGCGGCATTTTTTGCGCCGCGGTCTCCACCAGCCAGTCAAGATCGATAAGATTGCCGCCGCGGACAAAACGCATAGGATCGAAAAATTCCCGGGCCGTGGTGTAACGGGTGATGACCTTGCGGGCATAGCCCTGCTGGTTGCACATGTAGGCCGACAGGTTCTGCGCTCCGGCGGATGTCCCCAACATAATGTCAAAGGGGTTGAATCCCGCGCGCATGAACTCATCGAGTACTCCGGCGGTAAAAATACCACGCTGACCGCCGCCCTCACACACCAGGCCAAGCTTGCCCGGAATAAATGGTTTGACAGACAACGGTGCAATATTGCCAAGCGTTACGGGAATTCGATGTCCCACCCTGCTTTCCTGTTATGTTTTTATTGTACCAGCCCAAAAAGATCCGCTGGGGTCTCCCCCCCAGCGCACCCGGCCCGTCGGACGATGCCCGCCGCCCGCACGCGTTCAGGAATCCTGACGTCCAGCGCCGCGCCGTCCTGCAATTATTACCCCCCATAAACCACGAAAGCCAGTCCTGAGGACTGGCTTTATGTAAAACGCTATGTCAGTGAAACGCCTTTCGCATCTTGCGCGACAGGGAAAGATCGCTTTCTATGGGCGCCGGCGCCCGGTAAACAGGCTAATCAGGAACAGAATAATACCGACGACAAAGACGATTTTTGCAGCCCAGGCAGCCGTACCCGCCAGGCTACCAAATCCTAACGCGGCGGCAATCAGTGCAATGACCAGAAAAATAATGCCCCATCGAAACATAATGTGCTCCTTACCATAGTGGATAACGGCCGCGTTTCTGCGCGCTCAGGCCGCGCATAAACCAACCCTGTCATGCTCTTTTTCTTAACTCGTCATACGTCGAATTGCTGGTGGTTGGGCGATGCCCGTGTTCCTCGATAAAATGACCTGAATAAGCGCCAGAGGATTCATTTATTTACCTCCCACAGGTGAATAGTTCGCGGGAAATAACGTTATTAAATGAATGGGATTATTTAACGCTGAGATTATTTTCTACGTTTTTTACGCCAGAAACGGCTTTGGCAATGTCTGCCGCACGGTCCGCCTGCTGACGAGAATCAACGGTCCCGGATAAATGGACGGTTCCGCCGCGGGTTTCAACCGTGACTTTTCGCGACGGCACAATGTCATCCGCCAACAGTTTGGCTTTGACTTGACTGGTAATAGCCGTATCGCCTGCATATCCCTTCAGGCTAGCAGATGGCTCTGCGACCACGCGCAGCTGGTCATTCACGCTGGTCACGCCTTTGACCGTTTTCGCGGCGTTCACCGCCAGATCTTTTTGCCCCGCGCCGTCAACCGAACCGCTTAGCGTCACCACTTTATTCTCTGTTTTCACGGAGATATCGCTGCTGCGAATATTTTTATCGTCAATCAACGCCGCTTTCACCCTGGCGGTGATCGTGCTGTCATCCATAAAATCGCCGACTTTATTCAGCGAGCTGTCGACGGCCTTGCCCGCACAGGTGGCAACCGATTGTGCGCTGCCCGCCGGCGGATTTTCTGCATATGCCGAGGCGCTTATCATGGCCGAGCCTAAGAAGAGAGCCAGCAACGTCCCGGCATTCTTTAGTCTTGTCATCTCTCTGTCCTCGTTATTTCTACCGCTAAAGCAAAATAAGTAGTTAATTAAGCCAGAATCTTAAAAATTACTTATTAAATATAGTAGAAGGTCATCAAAGAGACGGAAAATATGTACAAAAAGTTACGCTGACGGCATCTTTAAGAACTTTCTATAGCGCGGGAAACGACGAAAAAATAGCGTGGAGCGCGGGGAGAACCGCGCTCCGGAAGGGATTAGTGCTCGCGAGTTTTACGGAACATCACGTCAGGATAGCGTTCCTGCGTCAGATTCAGGTTAACCATGGTTGGCGCGATATATGTCAGGTTATCACCGCCATCGAGAGCCAGCTGAATTTCGTTTTTGCGCTTAAATTCCTCAAATTTTTTCACGTCGGTGGACTCCACCCAACGCGCGGTCGCCACGTTCACCGATTCGTAAATCGCTTCAACGTTGTATTCACTCTTCAGGCGAGCCACGACCACATCAAACTGCAGCACACCGACCGCGCCGACAATAAGGTCGTTATTGGCGATCGGACGGAAGACCTGTACCGCGCCCTCTTCAGAAAGCTGTACCAGCCCTTTCAGCAGCTGTTTCTGTTTCAGCGGATCCTTCAGGCGAATGCGACGGAACAGCTCCGGTGCAAAGTTCGGGATACCGGTGAACTTCATCATCTCGCCCTGAGTGAAGGTATCGCCGATCTGAATCGTGCCGTGGTTGTGCAGACCGATGATATCGCCCGGCCAGGCCTCTTCCACATGAGAACGGTCACCGGCCATAAAGGTCAGCGCATCGGAAATCACCACGTCTTTACCCGTACGCACCTGACGCAGCTTCATGCCCTTCTCATACTGACCGGATACCACGCGCATAAAGGCCACGCGGTCACGGTGTTTCGGATCCATGTTGGCCTGAATTTTAAAGACGAAACCGGTAAATTTCTCTTCTTCCGCCGTCACTTCACGGGTATCGGTTTTACGCGGCATCGGCGCCGGCGCCCACTCCACCAGGCCATCCAGCATATGATCCACGCCGAAGTTACCTAAGGCCGTACCAAAGAAGACCGGGGTGATTTCACCTGCGAGGAACAGATCTTTATCAAACTCGTTTGAAGCGCCCTGCACCAACTCCAGCTCATCGCGCAGCTGCTGCGCCAGATCTTCGCCGACCGCCTGATCGAGATCCGGGTTATTCAACCCTTTCACGATCCGCACTTCCTGAATCGTGTGGCCCTTACCGGTCTGATAGAGATAGGTCTCATCTTTGTAGAGATGGTACACGCCCTTAAACAGCTTACCGCAGCCAATCGGCCAGGTGATCGGCGCGCAGGCGATACGCAGCTCGTTCTCCACCTCATCCAGCAGCTCCATCGGGTCGCGGATATCACGGTCGAGTTTGTTCATGAACGTCAGGATCGGCGTATCGCGCAGACGGGTAACTTCCATCAGCTTACGGGTCCTGTCTTCAACGCCTTTCGCCGCATCGATGACCATCAGACAGCAGTCCACCGCCGTCAGAGTACGGTAGGTATCTTCGGAGAAGTCTTCGTGGCCCGGGGTATCCAGCAGGTTAACCAGGCTGTTGTGATACGGGAACTGCATCACCGAGGTGGTAATGGAGATACCACGCTGCTTTTCCATCTCCATCCAGTCCGATTTGGCATGCTGGCTGGAACCACGGCCTTTAACGGTACCGGCGGTCTGAATCGCCTGTCCGAACAGTAATACCTTCTCGGTGATGGTCGTTTTACCGGCATCCGGGTGAGAGATAATGGCAAAAGTGCGGCGTTTAGCCACCTCTTGCAGATAAGGAGACAACGTCATAATTGATTCTTCTTAGTAAACGCGGCAACCGGCCACGCATGTGGAATACGAAAAATTGCGGCTATTTTACCCATCAATGGGGGGGAGGCAATCAGTGTTTACACAGGAGCTGCTCCAGGTCGCTTAAAGAGGTCACCGTCCAGTCGGGGTGAAGATCGGCAGGCAATTCCCCCTGATGGGCGTTCAGCCAGCAGGTGGCCAGGCCGGCATTCACCCCGCCGCGAATATCGGACTCCGCCGTATCGCCGACCATCAGTACGCGGGAACGATCGGGATGACCCGCCTGCGCCAGCGCGTATTCGAAAATGCGCGCGTCCGGCTTCGCTACGCCAACCTCTTCAGAAATAATCAATAAATCAAAGTGATCGCGCAAGCCGGTACGTTCCAGACGGATCTGCTGCAGGGAGGTAAACCCGTTGGTGATGATCCCCATCTTCACCTTGCCCTGCAGCGCATTCAGCAGCGATACCGCTCCCGGCAGCGGCGAGCAGATCTCGGCCATCGCATTCATAAAGGCGTCGTTGAGTTCGCCCGGCGGCACGCTGAGGCGCTCCGCCCAGCTATTAAAACGCTGATGTTGCAGCTGCAGCGCAGTGATCGTGCCGTTTTGATAATCCACCCACAGGGGTTTATTCACGGCCTGATAGTCCTGAAAATCTTCGGCGCTAAAGGTCACGCTATAGTCGAGAAACATTCGCTGCAGACCGGTAAAAGAATCAAACGTAAACAGCGTTTCGTCGGCATCAAAGAAAATCCAGTCCCACTTCATCGTATCACCCTGTCATTGCCCGCCCCACAGGCGTCTTGTTACAGCAGATCTGAACATCGCAGCGTCAGACCTGCCCTTAAAAAAGCCTGGCGTACAGGCTGTTACATACTGACTGGCAGCGCCATTATGATCGCATCCTCACGCCCGTCGGCCGTGGGATAATAGCCACGACGAATGGTTGCCTCGTTAAAACCTAAGCTCTCGTAAAGGGCGATGGCGGCGGCGTTCGACGCGCGCACCTCCAGCCATAGCGTCACGATCCCGCGTTTCTCGACCTCATCAATCACCTGTTCCAGCAGCGCTCGCCCAAGGCCACGCCGCTGAAAAGCAGGGTCGACGGCGATGTTAAACAGCGTCGCCTCATCCAGGACAATTTGCGTAATCGCGAAGGCCGCCATCTCGCCATCAACCGTCAGTTGAAGGTTCAGATAGCGCTCACCCTGATTACTGGCAAAGGTTTGCTCGCTCCACGGAAAAGCGTGGGCGCGTTGTTCTATTTGCCAGGCACGGGGCAAATCAGCCGTGTTGAGGGTAGAAATCGTGTTCATGAGCGCAGATTTGTTGCCAGAGCGCCATACGGGCAGGCGCGCTGGTCTGGAGTTCATCAAAAGCGGGCGTCGAAACCTGTGCGCCCGCCAGCAGTAACGGCGCGTCAGTACCCAGCCGCCAGCTGTTGCAGCGGCTATCCTGCGGCAACATAGCCACGCGATCCGGCGTGAGCTGCAGTACCTGATCCGGCGACAGCGCCAGAGCACGGAGAATATCGCTGATGAGCGGTTCAGTCAGCGACGGCGGGTTTTCCGCCACCATCACCAACCGAATATGCCCGGCAAGCGAGATAGCGATTTCACCCTGTAACGCCCCGGGGCGACGCAGCGACCACCGGGTGATACCCAGTTGCTGTAATTGCCACTCTCGTCGGGAAGTCATAGCGCAACACTCCTGTGAATTAAGCGCGCAATATAGCAAATCCCGCTTATCTGCGCCAACAAACTACGTAGACGCGCCCGCCGTTCGCCCGGAGATGACCGGCGTAACGTTATCCGCGCGCGGGCGGCGCCAGCAGCGCCAACAAAGAGGCAGCATTTTGGATAACGTGTATAATCGGCGCCAGTCTTAATGAAGGAGTGTTTCATGTCTGCTTTTACCCCGGCAAGTGAAGTCTTGCTGCGCCACAGTGATGATTTCGAACCCGCACGCGTTCTGTTTGCCGGTGACCTGCAGGATGACCTGCCCGCACGTCTGGACACCGCGGCCAGTCGCGCCCATACCCAGCAGTTTCACCACTGGCAAGCGCTGAACGGCCAGATGGGCGAAAACGTTCGTTTTAGCCTGGTCGCCGAAGCCAGCGATGTTGCCGGTTGCGATACGCTGATTTACTACTGGCCAAAGAACAAACCGGAAGCGCAGTTTCAGTTGATGAATCTGTTGTCGCTGCTGCCGGTCGGGATTGACGTCTTCGTCGTCGGTGAAAACCGCAGCGGCGTTCGCAGCGCCGAACAGATGCTGGCCGAATATGTCCCCCTGACGAAAGTGGACAGCGCACGTCGCTGCGGGCTGTATCACGGGCGTCTGGAAAAACAGCCGACGTTCGATGCGCAACAGTACTGGGGTGAATACCCGCTGGAAAATCTGACCATTAAAACGCTGCCCGGCGTATTCAGCCGTGACGGACTGGACATTGGCAGCCAGCTGCTGCTGTCAACGCTGACGCCGCACACCAAGGGTAAAGTCCTCGATGTCGGCTGCGGCGCAGGCGTACTGGCGACCGTACTGGCCAGCCACTCGCCGAAGGTCCGCCTGACGCTCTGTGACGTCAGCGCGCCGGCGGTTGAAGCGAGCCGCGCCACGCTCGCCGCTAACGGCATTGAAGGCGACGTGTTCGCCAGCAATGTGTTCTCCGAAGTGAACGGTCGTTTCGACATGATTATCTCCAACCCGCCGTTCCACGATGGCCTGCAGACCAGCCAGGAAGCCGCGCAAACGTTGATTCGCGGCGCGGTCCGTCATCTGAACAGCGGCGGGGAGCTGCGTATTGTCGCCAACGCCTTCCTGCCGTATCCGGATGTGCTGGATGAAGTCTTCGGCTTCCATGAAGTGATTGCCCAGACCGGCCGCTTTAAGGTTTACCGTACCGTCATGACCCGTCAGGCGAAAAAATAATTTTTCCGCTTCTCCGGCGGCCGCCACCCCGCCGCCGGTTCCCTCCCTCACATCCGACCATTTTTGCAACAATCAATCCAGGCCACACAATTAACTATTGACGAATAGCTGAAAACCACTAGAATGCGCCTCCGTGGTAACGATACTTTCTGAGTATCGATGGAATGCGAAGGTGGCGGAATTGGTAGACGCGCTAGCTTCAGGTGTTAGTGTCCTTACGGACGTGGGGGTTCAAGTCCCCCCCCTCGCACCATAAACCACGCAGATATCGCTCGCACTGTGCGAAGGTGGCGGAATTGGTAGACGCGCTAGCTTCAGGTGTTAGTGTCCTTAGGATGTGGGGGTTCGAGTCCCCCCCCTCGCACCAACGAGGCGATATCAAAAATAAAGAATACTGTGCGAAGGTGGCGGAATTGGTAGACGCGCTAGCTTCAGGTGTTAGTGTCCTTAGGATGTGGGGGTTCGAGTCCCCCCCCTCGCACCAATATTCTTACCCTTCTCTGTATTATCCTGTCAGCTTCAAATTCAACGCCATTAGCATAATCCCACTGATTAACGCCACACATGACGGTAACAGGACGAAATGCCGCAAGCGCCGGTGCCAGATCATCAATGCCGACATCAATAGCCCGACCGTGACCAGCCCACGCCAGGCTTCTACCGACAGACCAGCCCCTCCCAGTACAGCCACCAGTATGCCTGGAAGCAGCACTGCCCATCCACTGCCCAAAGCTCGCTGCAACATGTTTCCACCCATCCAATCGATAATGATAACCAATATCATATGATAGCTTTTATCATTTGTCATGCTTTTGCCCGTCAGGATATTCCGTTCTTTACGTTCGACCTGATGACATAGATTGGTGAAGGTGATAAATTAAGCGAGGCATACTAATGCATTAAAATATTTGACTATTTCGCAAAAAGCGCACTGCGTGCAGTGCTTTTTATCGTTCATTTTTGGCAGCCATCATTTTGAAATTTAATGACTAATAACGACAAGCCCAATATGACTGCGCAATCCTGGCAAAAGCATTATGACAAAAAATATCAATATTCATTACGGCTCTTTTTGCTGCTGAATTTTATTTCAGCGGTTTTATCACTAGTCAGTCCGCTCTATACCCCCGTCAGCTACACCCTTCCCTGCATGCTGATCGTTATTCTCAGCGCTACCCTGGCGCTATGGCACTGGAAGTTTTCACAGCACAAAATAAATATTTTGTTTATTTCTCTGATATTTGGCGTACTGTGGGCGTCACATATAACAGAAAAAGCCTTGTCGCTGCCAGAGCCCCATTTTAACTTTCTGGTCATTGCGTTATTAAGCATATTGTTTATTGGCGCTATCGCATTCCCCAATAATATCATTGCCTTTACCCTGCATTCTGTCCCCACGTTTATCGCCTGTCTGTTCCTTGCCGAAAGCGAACAGTGGTTACGGATGCTGTATTGCCTCACGCTCCCCATTGCCGGCATTACGTTGCAGGGCATCATGCAAAAACGCAACGATGCTTTCACCCAGGGGCTGATGGATAAACTCCTGCGCGAACGTAACACCCTGAACGATCTGAGTATGCTGGACCCGCTCACCGGCTTATATAACCGGCGCGGCCTGCAGAACCGCCTGGATACCCTTCTGTCGGTGAGTGACAGCGGGCATCATGTGCTGCTGCTGGATATTGACCACTTTAAAGCCTACAACGATCACTACGGCCATATGATGGGCGATCAGGCATTGATTCAGGTCTCCGCAGCCATTCGCAATGCCGTGCGATCGCGCGATATCGTCGCGCGCTTTGGTGGTGAAGAGTTTATGGTGCTGTTAACAAACTGTACGCCGGAAGCGGCTTTGCTGGCCGCAGAGCGTATCCGCCAGCAGGTCTACGATTTGAAAATTCCCCATATGTTTAATGAAAGCGTCGCCACCAATGTCACCATCAGTATTGGCATGACCCCCCCTGCTGGAGACCGATATCGATGGCGCCCTGAAAAGAGCCGATACGGCGCTCTACGAAGCAAAAGGCCAGGGACGCAACATTATCCTCGCCAGTTAATCTCGCCGCCGTGTGCTGCTGAGCCCACGGCGCAGACAAATTTCTTGCCATCGCCCGGGCAAATAACTAGTATCACTAATCATTATCATTTAGATTCATATCTGGCGATTTGATGGCTTACCGTTCTCCTTCATTCAGCAATGACATCATCTGGCAGGCTCCGTTGCCGCCAGCCGAAGATGCGTTGGCGAAGGCGATTCGGGAAAAAATCACCGCCCTTCGCCCCCATCTGCTGGATTTTCTTCGCCTGGATGAAGAGGCTCCGCCCTGTGCCTTGACGCTCGCTGAATGGTCAGCGCCCACGGTACTCAGATCCCTGCTGGCAACCTGGTCCGATCATATCTATCGCCACCAGCCAACGATGCCGCGTGAACAAAAGCCGCTGCTTTCACTCTGGGCACAATGGTATATCGGCCTGCTGGTACCCCCGCTGATGCTGGCACTGCTCAGCGAAGAGACCGCCATCAGCGTCGCGCCGGAGCGTTTTCGCGTTGAATTTCACGAAACGGGTCGCGCGGCCTGCTTCTGGATCGAGGTCAGCGCGGACGATTGCGCCAGAACCCATTCGCCGCAAACCCGTATGGAAACGCTGGTGACCAACGCGCTGCAGCCGGTAGTGCAGGCGCTGGAAACCACCGGCGATATCAATAGCAAGCTTATCTGGAGCAATACCGGCAATCTGATCAACTGGTATCTGGGGGAAATGAAAGCGCTGCTGGGTGACGAACAGGTTGCCGCCCTGCGCCAACACTGCTTCTTTGAAAAGCAGTTTGCTGATGGCCAGGACAATCCGCTGTGGCGAACGGTCATTTTACGTGAAGGATTGCTGGTGCGGCGCACCTGCTGTCAACGTCATCGCCTGCCCGACGTTCATCAGTGCGGGGACTGCACGCTGAAATAGCGCCGTTCACCGCGGGCGGCATTCGGGCCGCCCGCCGGTTATCTTATGCCGTCTGTCGGTTCTCTTCCGCCATGCGCTCCGCCTCTTCAGCCTCCTGGGCCAGCAGCTGTTTCTCGTACACCTTAAAGAACGGGAAGTAGATAATCGCAGAGACACAGGCCAGAATAACCACCAGGATGGCTGCCCGGAAATCCCAGCCCAACGCCCATGCGCCGCCAATCGGCGCCGGAGCCGTCCACGGTACCACTGAAATCACTCGCCCAATCAGATCCATCTTCATCGCCGCCCAGGCCAGTACTGCGTTAACCATCGGCGCCAGCAGGAACGGAATAAAGAACACCGGGTTCATGACGATAGGCGTGCCGAAAATAACCGGCTCGTTAATGTTAAACAGGCTTGGCACCACGCTCAGTCGACCGATTGAACGCAGATGCGCCGACCGGCTACGCAGGTAGCAGAAGACCAGGCCCATTGTGGCGCCAGATCCCCCTATAACAATAAAGAAGGTCCAGAACGCCTCCATAAAGATATGCGGCAGCGGCGCGCCCTGAGCCAGCGCCTGCTGGTTCATCCCCAGGTTGGTCAGCCAGAACATTTGCAGCATGCCAGACACAATCGCCGCGCCGTGGATCCCGGCGAACCACAGCAGATGGCCGATCAGCACCGCCAGTAAAATCGCCGGCAGCGAGTCCGCCGCCGATACCAGGGGTTTAAAGATGGCCATGATGGCCTGCGGAATAAGCATGTCAAAATGGTGCTGAATAAACAGGCTGAGCGGATACAGCGTCACCACCACCACCAGCACCGGAATGAGCAGATCAAAGGAGTTTTTGATCATCGGCGGCACCTGATCCGGCAGGCGAATACCGATATTGTGCGCCTTCAGGAAACGCATCATTTCAACGCAGTACACTGCCACCAGAATCGCCGTAAAAATCCCCGTGCCGCCAAGGCTATCGACCGGCAGGGTGCCGTTCGTTTTTGGCGCCGCCACCAGCAGAAAAGCCATAATGGACAACATGCTGCACATGAAGGGATCGAGCTGGTTGCTCTTCTCATAATGCTTGCCGAGGTTATAAGAGATCGCGGCACAAATGTAGATAGACATAATGCCCATCGTCATATCGAACGGCGTCAGAATGCGCCCTTCAAACTCTTTCGCCAAATTCAACCAGGCGCGCGCAAACCCCCAGGTGGTATCTGGCGAAAACGGCGGGTAGGCAAAGACCAGCAGGAATGACCCGACAATCATAAACGGCATCGCCGAAATGAAACCGTCACGGATAGCCATCACGTGGCGCTGCGACGAGATTCGCCCGGCGACAGGGCTTATATAATTTTCTACAAAGCGAAATATCAGATTAAACGCGGCATGGTTAGCAGACATAGCAGCCCTCCTGACAGGCTTTAGATACTGGCCCAACAACGATTATTCTGCCGTTGTGATGAAAGATGTTCTGTGAACGGACAACCACGCTGGCTATTCCACTCTCTATACCGTTCAAGTCAGCACGATTCATACGCGGCTCTTTGTTATATGTGATACAGGGAAGTTACTCATCCAGTATTCATCTGAGCGAGCAGAACGGCAACCGGTTACAGTAACCGGTTACGGTGATTGTGAAGAAGATCCAGAAATTGGAATAATTCCTGATTCACCATCGGCAATATTTACACTCCGCCAGGCTTGTGACAGATTAAATCGGTCATTCATCAGGAGATCCCAATGAGCCTGCAGTCCGTGCGGCAGTTTTTTGCCGAACATGCCCCCGATATCGACATCATCGAGTTAAATCAAAGTACGGCCACCGTTGCCCTCGCAGCTGCCGCGCATCATGTCGAACCCGGTCAAATCGCCAAAACCCTTTCGTTAAAAGTAAAAGAACGGGTCGTCCTTGTCGTCGCCAGCGGCAACGCCCGGCTGGATAATAAAAAACTAAAGGATGCATTTGGCGCGAAAGCGCGCATGCTCAGCAGCGACGAGGTCGTGATGTTGACCGGGCATCCGGTGGGCGGCGTGTGCCCGTTCGGGCTGGAAAACCCGCTGGCTATCTACTGTGATATTTCGTTAAAACAGTACCCGGAAGTCTTACCGGCGGCAGGCGCTGTCCATAGCGCAGTACGCATTTCACCCGACAGAATGGCCCAGTTGACCGAAGCCACCTGGATTGATGTTTGCCAGTCTCATTCCTGAAGCACCGCTACGCTATCCCTGCCCCCGCAGCGTCTTTGCCGCACGGTGGCGGGAGATGGATAAGAATATCGGCTGCGCTCAGCAGCCCGAGAGCCGAGCTGATACCCAGCCTGAGCATCGCATTGTACTTGTGCGCACGAATGGTTTTGATATCCCGGTCCAGTTGAACCGCTATCTCTGACAATGAATAGCCGCAGGCTATATAGCGAAGAATCGCCTGCTCTATTGAACTGAGGCGATGCCCGTGGAGCACCTTCCGACGGCAGGGTTCGTCAATCGGCGGCATTTGTTGGGCAAGTAGTCGAAATAACTGTTCCTGCAACGTTTCACGACCGCTGGCTTTATTTAAAACGCCGTGCAAATGAAATGGTACCAGCTGAGTAATTAAGTCGCGCTCCCCTCGACTGTTCGCCATAATAATTCGCAAAACATCCGGATGGGTATAAGCAATCTCCTGAAAGAAAAGTAAACTTTCCAGTCGTGGTTGGCGGTGACCGGAAAGTGAAAAAATAATCGCAGTAACATGTCTGATATTCAATGCTTGCGCCAGCGACTGCACATCTTTAAAAAAATGAACACACGTATTTTCGTTATCACGATCGTTTAAGATAAAACGAAGCGCCGTCTCCGTCATTACGCACTGTTCGACGACAGCAATACGTTGCGCTTCGTTGCGCTTATCCATTCCTGCAGCTCTCCGTGTTCTGAGTATATATTCAACTCTTTCATCCCTTGTTCGCTATTAATCCACGCATACATCTGCGCATTGCCATTCAAAGATAAACGGCGCATGGCGCTATTCTTTTGCGCACTAATTGTCTTATTGCTTTTTTTCAATAAAGAGGCGATTTGATTAATTTCCCAACCCTTCGCCAGAAGCCGTAAAACTTTGCGCTCAGATAAAGTCAGAATGCTTATCATCTCCGGGCTTATCGACACACGATCGGCGTTCATATTGAGAGAAGTCACTTTCGCATGCGCGGCAGACAAATCATCCGGGCGCCTCGCGCATATCGCTTCACTTAAACGCGCCACCGGCGCCCCGTCGGAAACTAATGTGCTGTCATCGCGGGCTAAAAAGATCTGGGCCTCACGATCGCTGACACGCCCGACAATATAAACCCAATGAATGTCTTTATACTGAGCCATTAAAAAACAATAATATTCACAAACTGCCTGAGGCTGGCTGATATCACCGGACAGATCGACAATGACCAGCCGGGCTCGACTCAGTTCGGTTCGCGTGAGCGCCTCCGATGAACGGCAGCAACTGAATGTATAGTTGGGGAGACATTCACTGGTGATTGTTTTTAAGCCGGCCTGCATAACCGGAATTTTGCTGACGATGATGCCGTGCTGATCATGTCCTGGTAACATAAATCCTCCGTTTTCTGTAGAAGATTCACGTCTGGCATAAAACAGATGGCCCCCTGGCAACCATAATATTATTTTGCCAGGTGAATCTGTGTCACCCCTGGCGAACGTTTCGGCCCTACGCTCTGTACCAAATCTTAGTGTGGGGAATAGCATTGCTGGCCTTAGCAATAAACGACAGTAGCATACATAAAGACCAACAATAAATTAGAAAAAATGAAAGCAGACTTTAGAAACAATTATGCAAATGTATCACACCGGTTTTATTTAATTTCATTCCTGAATGTTTTTGGCGACACGCCGCTATAGCGGCGAAAAAACCGCGAAAAATAAGTCGCATCTGAAAACCCTAAATAATCAGAAAGTTGAGTCACAGTCATGGCGGTATATTGCAAATTACGCCGCGCCTCCAGCATCAATCTTTGGTGCAAAACCCCTAAGGCACTGCAGCCATGAAATTCACGGCACAAATAATTGAGGTGCGTCGGCGACAGCCCAACCTGGCGGGCGTATTCCGCCAGCGGCAAATGTTCGCGGTAATGGCTTTCAATAAGACGAGAAAAATGTCGCATGACGCTGCGCTTTCGTTCCGCTTTTCCTTCGGCGATCGGCGCCGGGAGGCACTGGCGGTTTAGCCAAACCAACAGCGCGCCTAAGAGCGAGTGCAGCATCATCTCCCGGGCGTCCAGCTCTTCGCAATACTCTTCCCGTAATGCCGTAAACAGCGCGCGGATATGCCCGCGGGAGCGCTTAACGGGCACGCACCGCGGCTGGCCGAGGACATCAAGCTGGCGGCCAAACTGGCGTTCAAAATGGCTGAGCAGCGGCAGCGCCAGCGACAAAACATAACCCTGGGTGCCGGGTGAAAAACGAAACCCATGAATGCACAACGCCGGCACCACCTGAATACAGGATTCCGTCATCACGGTGGTTGTCCCTTCAATTTCGATCTCCGCCCTGCCTTTATGTAAATAGAGCAGCTGCACCAGCTCTGCATGCTGATGCATACGAATATGCCACTCATACAGGCTGCTGCGCTGCAAAATCGACTCGCAGTGCAGAAGATCGGGCGTCGGCCAGTCGCGCTCTTCGCCATACAATTTAAAAACGGGAACGGTATTGGTGGCCTGCATAACAACTCCGGCTGTTGATCCCCTACGCCACGCGCTCCATGGGCAAGCCCACATAGTTTTCCGCTATGGTGGTCAGCCCGGCGCGCGATCCGAGGTAATAGCGGCGGTCCGCCGCCTGCATTTTTTTATCGAACTCGCTCTGCTGCGGAAAATCATGCAACAGGCGGGTCATGAACCAACTAAACCGCTCCCCTTTCCACACCCGATCCAGGGCAAAACGAGAGTAGCTCGCCAGCAGATCGGTGCGGCCGCGGTGATAATATTCCCGCAGAATGCGCCACAAATAGTTCACATCGGAAGCGGCCAGGTTCAGCCCTTTGGCTCCGGTCGGCGGCACGATATGCGCCGCATCGCCCACCAGAAACAGCCGCCCGTACTGCATCGGTTCCACCACGTAACTGCGCAGCGGCGCAATGCTTTTCTCAAGTGAGTGACCAGTCACTAACTTGCCAGAGAGCTCATCCGGCAGGCGGCGCTTCAGCTCATCCCAGAAGCGTTCGTCCGACCATGCCTCAACCTTTTCGCTCAGCGGGACCTGCAAATAGTAGCGACTTCTTGTTAGTGAGCGCTGACTACATAAAACAAATCCCCGCTCATGGTGAGCATAAATCAGCTCCGGGTTGACCGGCGGCGTGTCCGACAACAGCCCCAGCCAGCCAAACGGCCAGACGCTTTCATACTCTTTAAGAATGTCGCGCGGGATGCTTTGTCGCGAGACACCATGAAAACCATCGCAACCGGCGATAAAATCACATTCCAGACGGCAGGTTTCCCCACCGCTGACAAAGGAGACTGACGGCCGGTCGCTCTTCGCATCATGAATCATCACGTCGCTGACGCCATAAATAGCCGGCGCTCCGCATTCAGCACGGGCCGCCATTAAATCCCGGGTGACCTCGGTCTGACCGTATACCATCACGCTTTTTCCGCCGGTCAACTCCGTCAGCGCAACCGGTACCCGCTGCCCCTCAAATAAAAACTCAACCCCATGATGCACCAGCCCCTCCACATCCATGCGCTGCGCAGCTCCCGCTTCCCGCAGTAGTTCGACGGTACCGCTTTCCAGAATCCCCGCCCGAATGCGCCCCAGCACATATTCCGGCGTTTGCCGTTCGAGAATAACGGTGTTGATCCCGGCACGATGCAACAGTTGCCCCAGCAGCAGCCCGGAAGGGCCAGCTCCGATAATCGCGACCTGTGTTTTCATAGGATTGCCTCACGCTCGATGGTTAATTATTTGTTTATTTTTTGTTTAATAAAAGTACTCTCCTGCATTTTTGATAACCCGGACGGGAAAAAGAAGGCAAAAATCCGTATAAAAAATGCACTTTCCAACAGTTTTTAGAAAGTGTGGCGGAGTTCAAATTCTGTTCCGGCCGCCCGCGGCGACTTTTTGCATATTGTTTGATCCGCTCCCCCTCAGAGAAAGCGCGAGTTCAGGTTAAAGTAGCAACAGACACGACGGCATCGGATGTAACGAACAGCGGGTACTTATGCAAACAGATCGGGCAGTGCAGCGCACAATTACGCGACTATGTATTCAGTGTGGACTTTTCTTGTTACAGCATGGCGCAGAGAGCGCGCTGGTTGAGGAGCTCTCGACGCGTCTGGGGCGGGCGCTCGGCATGGACAGCGTTGAAAGCGCTATCTCCTCGAATGCGATCGTGCTCACGACGATTAAAGACGGCGAATGCCTGACTTCTACGCGTAAAAACGTCGATCGCGGCATCAACATGCACGTGGTGACGGAAGTGCAGCATATTGTGATTATGGCCGAGCATAAGCTGCTGGATTATAAAGATGTGGAGAAGCGCTTTACGCAGATTAAGCCGCTGCGCTATCCGCGCTGGCTGGTCGTTCTGATGGTGGGACTCTCCTGCGCCTGTTTCTGCAAGCTCAACCAGGGCGGCTGGGACGGGGCGCTGGTCACCTTCTGCGCCAGCACTATCGCCATGTATATTCGCCAGCTCCTGACCCATCGCTCGATGCATCCGCAGATTAACTTCTGTCTCACCGCCTTTGTCGCCACCACCATCTCCGGGCTGATGCTGCGCCTTCCCGCCTTTACCCACACCTCAACGGTGGCGATGGCCGCCAGCGTGCTGCTGCTGGTTCCCGGCTTCCCTCTGATTAACGCCGTTGCGGATATGTTCAAGGGGCATATCAATACCGGCCTGGCGCGCTGGGCGCTGGCCAGCCTGCTGACGCTGGCCACCTGCATTGGCGTGGTGATGGCAATGACCATGTGGGGGCTACGCGGATGGGCATAATCTCGTATCTGTTCGCTCTGCTTCAGGATATGGCGCTGTCGGCCATTCCGGCCGCCGGGTTCGCCATGGTGTTTAACGTACCGCAGCGCGCGCTGCGCTGGTGTGCGCTGCTGGGCGCAATCGGCCACGGTTCGCGTATGGTGATGATGAGCGCAGGGTTCAATATTGAATGGGCGACGTTCCTCGCCGCTCTGCTGGTTGGCTGTATTGGTATTCAATGGTCCCGCTGGTATCTGGCGCATCCCAAAATTTTCACCGTCGCGGCCGTGATCCCGATGTTCCCCGGTATTTCCGCCTATACGGCGATGATCTCGGCGGTAAAAATCAGCCATTTCGGCTACTCGGAAGAGATGATGATCATGCTGCTGAGTAATTTTCTCAAGGCCTCCTCCATCGTTGGCGCCCTCTCTATCGGTCTTTCCATTCCGGGTCTCTGGCTGTACCGTAAGCGCCCGCGGGTATAGCAGGGATTTGGCCGGACGCTGTGCTACTATAGCCAATGGATTTCAGTTTGCTTGACTGCGACAGCCCGAGACGCTGCGCTGATGCCAGCGGGTCGGATGAACGCCCTCAGTCAGCACAAAAGCGCCTGAAAGACGACAGGTATCCGGGGGCGGTGACCCCTCTCTATAGTTGTTCAGAATTGAGATAGTGTTATGTCTTCGCGAATATTAACCACCGATTTTAGCGGCCTGGATGATTTTATTCAGGACCACGCGGCCGTTCTCGCCAAATCGGCCGGCGGCGCGGTTGCCGTTTTTGCCAACAACGCCCCAGCGTTCTACGCGCTCACGCCGGAACGTCTGGCGCAGTTGCTTGAACTGGAAGCAAAACTGGCTCGCCCCGGCAGCGATGTTACGCTCGATACGCAGTTTTTCGACGAACCCAGCGCAGCGCCAACCGCTATCCCCGTGGGGAAATTCGCCATGTATGCCGACTGGCAGCCGGACGCTGATTTCCAGCGCATGGCCGCGCTGTGGGGCATCGCCCTCAGCCAGCCGGTGACGCCGGAAGAGCTGGCGGCATTTGTCGCCTACTGGCAGGCGGAAGGCAAAGTCTTTCATCATGTGCAATGGCAGCAAAAGCTGGCGCGCAGCGTACAGATCGGCCGGGCCAGCAACGGCGGCCAGCCGCGGCGCGATGTGAATACGGTCAGCGAACCGGATAGCCATATTCCACGAGGTTTCAGAGGATGAGCATGAAAAACGTTGGCGACCTGATGAAGCGTCTGCAAAAAATGATGCCAGCCCATGTCGAACCGGCGTTTAAAACCGGCGAAGAGCTGCTGGCCTGGCAAAAAGAGCAGGGCAAATTGCGTTCTGAAGCGCTGGAGCGCGAAAACCGCGCCATGAAAATGCAGCGAACGTTTAACCGCTCCGGCATCCGTCCGCTGCATCAGAACTGTTCATTTGAAAATTACCGGGTCGAGTGTGAAGGCCAGATGAACGCGCTGTCCAGGGCGCGCCAGTACGTTGAAGAGTTTGATGGCAACATCGCCAGTTTTATCTTTTCCGGCAAACCCGGCACCGGCAAAAACCACCTGGCTGCCGCCATTTGCAACGAGCTGCTGCTCCGCGGGAAATCGGTATTGATCATCACCGTCGCCGATATTATGTCGGCGATGAAAGAGACCTTTGGCAATCGGGAAACCAGCGAAGAACAGCTCATTAACGATCTGAGCAAGGTCGATCTGCTGGTGATCGATGAGATCGGGATGCAGACGGAGTCACGCTACGAGAAAGTGATCATCAACCAGATAGTCGATCGCCGCTCCTCCTCAAAGCGCCCGACCGGGATGCTGACTAACAGCAACATGGACGAGATGAACAAGCTGCTCGGCGAGCGCGTCATGGATCGTATGCGTCTTGGCAACAGCCTGTGGGTTATCTTCAACTGGGATAGCTATCGTCATCGGGTCACCGGCAAAGAGTATTGAGATATTTCCGAACCCAGCCGGGGTTATACTGCAGAAATGCGTAAGTAACCATGATGAGTACACCGATGAAATCTGCAAAACGCTTATTCCGTACCACCTTGATTGCCGGCATTTTTTTTGCCGCCGGCGCCCACGCTGCCTCCTGGCAGGACTCCCTGTCCAGCGCCGCCAGCCAGCTTAGCCAGAGCGGCTCTCATGAAAGCGGCGCCCTGTCGATGTCTTCACTGACCGGCCTGCTGAACGGCGGCACTCAGTCCCTGAGCGCCAGCAGCATGAACAATGCCGCCGGGATTATGTCCTACTGCGCCAAACAAAAGCTGGCCTCGGTCACCAACACGGAAAACGTCAAAAATCAGGTTCTGGATAAACTCGGCCTCAGCACCCCGGAAAAACAAAAAGAGGACACCAGCTATCTGGAAGGGTTGCAGGGCCTTCTGAGCAATAATAGCGGTCAGCAGCTGAACCTCAACACCCTCGGCAGCAGCCCGCTGGCGGAGAAAGTGAAAACCAAAGCCTGCGATCTGGTCTTAAAACAGGGCCTTAACTTCCTCTCCTGATTCTCTCACTGATGCCGCGTTTAACGCCTTAGCGCGTTCAACGCGGTTCCAGCCATGATTTTCGTCATTTTTCACCGCACGATCCGCGTTGTTCAGCGATGTGATACTACTCAAAAATGACGATTTCTAAACCAATTCTGAACTACTGCACAGTTTAATGACTCTACAATTGCAGCTATATGACACTGCAATTACAGTGTAGCGTGAAAAATAGTCTATCCTGCCAGCGGTCAACTGGCGCTAATGAGGATGAATTGTGTCAGAGTTGTTATCCATCGCCTTGTTCCTCACCTCGGTGGTGATTTATGCCTTAAAAGCCGGTCGTAATACCTGGTGGTTTGCCGCCACGTTAACGGTACTGGGGCTGTTTGTGGTTCTTAATATTACCCTCTATGCCAGCGACTACTTCACCGGGGACGGAATTAACGACGCGGTCCTCTACACGCTGACCAACAGCCTGACCGGGGCTGGCGTCAGTAAATATATTCTTCCCGGCATCGGGCTGGTGGCAGCGCTGGCGACCGTATTCAGCGCGCTGGGATGGGTGCTGCGCCGTCGTCGCCACCATCCTCATCACTTCGGCTACAGCCTGCTGGCGCTGGTTCTGGCGCTGGCCTCCGTCGATGCCAGCCCGGCGTTTCGTCAAATCAGCGAGCTGGTCAAATCGCAGTCCCGCGATGGCGATCCCGATTTTATCGCCTACTACAAAGAACCGGCGAAGAGCATTCCGCACCCGAAGCTGAACCTGGTCTATATCTACGGGGAAAGCCTTGAACGCACCTGGTTCGATAACAATGCCTTTCCCGACCTGACGCCTGAACTCGGCAAACTGAAAAACGAAGGCCTCGATTTCAGCCATACCGCCCAGCTGCCGGGTACCGATTACACCATCGCCGGCATGGTGGCTTCCCAGTGCGGCATTCCGCTGTTTGCGCCGTTTGAAGGCAACGCCTCCGCCTCGGTCTCCAGTTTCTTCCCGCAGAATATCTGTCTCGGCGATATTCTGAAAAATTCCGGCTATGAAAACTATTTCGTGCAGGGCGCCAACCTGCGTTTCGCTGGCAAAGATGTGTTTCTGAAATCACACGGTTTTGACTACCTGTACGGCGCTGAAGAGCTGAAAACCACGGTCGCCGACCCCGCTTACCGCAATGACTGGGGCTTCTACGACGACACGGTTCTGGATGAAACCTGGAAAAAATTCGTAGCGCTTTCTCAATCCGGTAAACGCTTTTCGCTCTTTGCGCTGACGGTCGACACCCACCATCCTGACGGCTTTATCTCCCGTACCTGCCAGCGTAAAAGCTATGATATCGACGGGAAAAAGAACCTCTCTTTTAGCGCGGTCACCTGTAGTCAGGAGCATATCGCGGCATTAATTGAGAAAATCAAAGCATCGCCGTATTTCAAAAATACGGTCATCGTGGTCTCTTCCGACCATCTGGCGATGAAAAACACCGCCTGGGATTATCTCAACAAGCAGGATCGCAGCAACCTGTTCTTTATCCTGCGCGGCGACCAGCCGCAGCAGGAGACGCTGGCCGTGAAGCGCAATACCATGGACAACGGCGCCACGGTGCTGGACATCCTTGGCGGCGATAACTTTATCGGTCTGGGACGCAGCAGCCTCTCCGGGCAATCGCTGTCCGGTATTTTCATGAATATGAAAGAGAAAGTGCTGGCGTGGAAACCGGATATCATCCGCCTGTGGAACTTCCCGAAAGAGATGAAAAACTTCACCATCGACAGCCAGAAGAACACCATCGCCTTCTCCGGCAGCCATTTCCGCTTACCCCTGCTGCTGCGGGTATCCGATAAACGCGTTGAGCCGCTGCCGGAGAGCGAATATTCCGCCCCGCTGCGCTTCCAGCTGGCCGATTTTGCCCCACGGGACAACTTCGTGTGGATCGATCGCTGCTACAAAATGGGCCAGCTGTGGTCCACTGAGCTGGCGCTCTCCACCGACTGGTGCGTTTCCCAGGGCCAGCTCGGCGGCGAACAAAAGGTGCAACATGTTGATAAGCCCAGGTGGCAGGGAAAAACGGCGTTTAAAGATACCGTTATCGATATGCAGCGCTACAAAGGCAACGTCGATACCCTGAAGATCGTCGATAACGATATTCGTTACAAAGCCGACAGCTTCGTCTTCAACGTTGCCGGTGCGCCGGAAGAGGTCAGGCAGTTCAGCGGGATCTCGCGCCCGGAATCGTGGGGCCGCTGGTCCAACGCCCAGCTCGGCAGCGAGGTGAAGATTGAATATAAAGAACCGCTACCGGAAAAATTCGATCTGGTGATTACCGCCAAAGCCTACGGGCCGAACGCCAATAAACCGATCCCGGTTCGCGTGGGCGACAGTGAGCACATTCTCACCCTGGCCAACGAGGTCTCCACCACCACGCTGCATTTCGATAACCCGGCGCGCAGCGATACGTTGATTATCGTTCCGCCGGATCCGCAGTCCACCAACGAAGGGAATATCCTTGGCCACGCGCCGCGCCAGCTGGGCATCGGCATGGTGGATCTGAAAGTGGTAAAAAGCGACGGTTAACGCTGCTGCCCCGGCGCATGGCCTGAGCCGGGGCGTATCCGCTAGCATTCGGCAGGTGGTAAGCGGCTGAACTCCACGCACATCTCATACTGTTTCAGCATCAGGGTCGCATACCCCGCCGCGCTAAACAGCGGCGTAAATGATTCGGGAATGATCACCGAAGTACTCAGGCCAGGGAACTGGCGGGCCAGCGCCCTCAGCATCTCATGCGCCAGCCCGCGGCCGCGGACGGAGGGCTCAACCCACAAAAACTGTAGCTGCGGCGTGGAGGTTAAGGTTGCCAGCACCGCAAAAACCTGCTGGTTCAGCGTAAGCGCCCGGCAGGGCAGAGTGGCGAAGGTGAGCGGGTCCATCAGCCACGGCAGACGACCGTTTACCTCCGCTGCGGACCTGCGCAACAGAGGCAGCACATCGCTCTCTTCCAACGCCGCCGCGGCATCCTCTGCCCGGCTACTGACAAATCCGCACAGCCCATGATGTACTACAAAGCCTAAAGACTGGTACAACGCCACCGCGGCATAGTTTTCGCGGATCACCTCCAGCCACATCCGCCGCACGCCCTGTTCCCGTAACGAGGCCATGAGCGGGATCATCAGCCGACGGCCGGTGCCTTTTCCACGCCAGGCCGGACGCACCGCAAAGGCCGCCAGCCTCGCCTCATCGCCACGCCGGGCCACGATGGCGATGGCCGCTGGCGTCTCGCCGTCAAGCCAGACGCAGGAGTCGAGCAGGCTCAGTCCTTCAGAGCCAAAGCGCTGAACGAACGCCGCCACCGGCAGCGAAACCGGCACCAGATAATCTTCAAAACAGTCGTTGAGAATCGAGCTTAACTGCTCGCTGCTAAAACTGATGGCGGAGACGGCTATCAATGCCATGCATTTCTCCCGAAGATTGCTATGCTGAAGCGATGAAAAATAACACTATAACCGCCGCAACGACTTTTCGCCTGGCCACGCAGAGCGATATCCCCGGTTTGCCCGCAATCGAACGCTCGGCGGCCCAGGCGTTTCGCCTCATTCCGCACCTCGCCTGGCTGGCAGAAAGTCCGACGATCGACCTCCGGCAACATCGCCTCTCTGTTGAGGATGGCCACAGTCTGGTCGCCGTCGCCGACGGACAGCTCGCCGGCTTCCTGCTGACCGAAGCGCTGGATGACGCGCTGTTTATCGTCGAGATTTCCGTTCACCAGACGTGGCAAGGCCAGGGCATCGGCCGGGCGATGATGGCGAAGATCATTGACCATGCCCGCCGTGCGGCGTATCCGGCGGTGACCCTCACCACCTTCCGCGATGTCCCCTGGAATGCGCCGTTTTACAGCCGCCTGGGGTTTCGTATGCTCAATGAACAAGCGCTGCCAGCAGGTCTGGCGGCGAAGCGACAGCAGGAAACTGCCCACGGACTGGCGCCAGAAACGCGCTGCGCCATGCGCCTGACGCTGTAAACCGTCTCCTGTCAGGGCTGCGATAAGCAGGATAGCGGCTGACGCCTTATCGACGAAAACCCGCTCTCCCGTAGCCCCGCTAAGCGTAGCGCCACCGGGGGCCTACCTCCCGCCAGAACCGTAACGCTTATCGCGCCGGCCCATACCCGGACGACGCGCCGATCGACTCTTCCTCATCACTGTCATTACTGCGCCCGGCGTCCTGACGGTTGCCGAGCGCGATAAACTCTTCCAGCAGCGCGGTCAACTGCTGCATCTTTTCGCTGGTGAACTGCGCTTCAATCAGGCGATACGCCTCTTCCACCTGCGCCTGCGCGCTTTGATACAGCGTATAGCCCGCCGACGTCAGCGAAATATACAGCTTGCGCTGATCGTTGACCGGCTTGAGGCGCAACACCAGACCATCGCGCTCCATACGGGTCAAAATACCGGTCAGACTGGGGCGCAGGATGCAGGCGCGGAACGCCAGATCGTGAAAATCCATCGACGGATTTTCCGCGAGAATGCGCACAATGCGCCACTGCTGCTCGGTGAGATTATGGCGTTTAACGATCGGCCGGAAATGGCCCATCGCCACTTCCCGCGCCTGTAACAACGCAATGGTTAACGAATCATGCATCACATACCCTCGACATCGCACTCTTATGTTTATTAATAAGTTAATAATTAGCGCCTATCCTGCCATGACGCAACCGGTTTCTGCACCTGAAAAGTACCAGCCGGAACAATAAAAAACATTAATACACTGATTAATAACACATAAATATTTACACTGTAAATTTATTGTTAATCAGATCACAAAACATTCACTTCTGTTTGCCAAACCCCGCCACAAAGAATAAAAGATGATCATTAACATATTAATGAATATCCCTTAGCATCCGACATCAGTACCAGAGGAGTGGTGAATGAAAGGTACCATCTTCGCCGTTGCGCTCAACCATCGCAGCCAGCTTGACGCCTGGCGCGACGCGTTCCAACAGGCCCCTTACAAAACGCCGCCGAAGACCGCGGTCTGGTTTATCAAACCCCGCAATACCGTTATCGGTGCGGGCGAGGCGATTCCCTACCCGCAGGGCGAAAGCGTACAAAGCGGCGCAACCGTCGCGCTGATTGTCGGCAAAACCGCACGTAAGGTTTCCGCTGACAACGCCGCCTCTTTTATCGCCGGCTATGCGCTGGCCAATGACGTCAGCCTGCCGGAAGAGAGCTTCTACCGCCCGGCGATTAAGGCCAAATGCCGCGATGGCTTCTGCCCCGTCGGCGCTCTCGCCCCGGTGCATAGCGTGGACAATCTGACCATCATCACTGAAATCAACGGCCGCGAAGCCGACAGCTGGAATACCGGCGATCTCCAGCGCAATGCCGCCGAACTGTTAAGCGCGCTGAGCGAATTTGCCACCCTGAATCCCGGCGATGCCATTCTGATCGGCACCCCTCACGCTCGCGTCACGCTGCAACCCGGCGATCGCGTGCGGATCCTCGCCGAAGGTTTCCCGGCGCTGGAAAACCCGGTTGTTGCAGAAGGAGAGCTGGCATGAAACAGGCACGTATTGAATGGCAAGGCGTCCGCTACGACGTACAGGTCGACGAACGCGACCAGGTTCGCCTCACCGATGGCACCCTGCTTAAAGCCGGTGACTTTCGCTGGCTGCCTCCCGCCGACGGCACCCTGTTCGCGCTGGGTCTGAACTATGCCGACCACGCCAGCGAGCTGGAATTTAAGCCGCCGGAAGAGCCGCTGGTCTTTATCAAAGCGCCGAACACCTTTATCGGTCATGAACAAGAGTCGGTACGCCCGGACAACGTGGAGTACATGCATTACGAAGCCGAACTGGTGGTGGTGATCGGCAAAACCGCGCGCCGCGTCGCCGAAGCCGATGCCATGGACTATGTTGCCGGCTACACCGTCTGCAACGACTACGCCATCCGCGACTATCTGGAAAACTACTATCGCCCCAACCTGCGGGTCAAAAGCCGCGACACGCTGACGCCGATCGGCCCGTGGATCGTCGCTAAAGAGACGATCCCGGATCCGCACAACCTGGCGCTGCGCACCTGGGTCAACGGCGAACTGCGCCAGCAGGGCACCACCGCCGATCTGATCTTCAGCATTCCGTTCCTGATCGCTTACCTCAGCGAATTTATGACCCTGCAGCCGGGCGACATGATCGCCACCGGCACGCCGAAGGGGCTGTCGGACGTGGTGCCGGGCGATGAAGCGATCGTCGAAGTCGAAGGCGTCGGTCGCCTGGTCAACCGCATCATCAGCCAGCAAGCGTATGAGGAGAAGCTGTCATGAAAAAAATTAACCATTGGATCAACGGCAAAAACGTCGCAGGCACCGAGTATTTCCATACCACCAATCCGGCCAGCGGCGAAGTGCTGGCGGAAGTCGCCTCCGGCGGCGAAGCCGAAGTGAATCAGGCCGTTGCCGCGGCGAAAGAGGCGTTCCCGAAATGGGCTAACCTGCCGATGAAAGAGCGCGCGCGCCTGATGCGTCGGCTGGGCGATCTGATCGATCGAAACGTCCCGGAGATCGCGGCGATGGAAACCGCCGATACCGGCCTGCCTATTCATCAGACCAAAAATGTGCTGATCCCGCGCGCTTCGCACAACTTCGAGTTTTTCGCCGAAGTGTGCCAGCAGATGAACGGCAAGACCTATCCGGTTGACGACAAGATGCTCAACTACACCCTCGTGCAGCCGGTCGGCGTGTGCGCGCTGGTGTCGCCGTGGAACGTACCGTTCATGACCGCCACCTGGAAGGTCGCGCCGTGCCTGGCGCTGGGTAACACCGCGGTGCTGAAGATGTCTGAGCTGTCGCCGCTGACCGCCGATCGTCTGGGCGAGCTGGCGCTGGAAGCGGGTATTCCGGCTGGTGTACTCAACGTGGTGCAGGGCTACGGCGCCAGCGCCGGCGATGCCCTGGTGCGTCATCACGACGTCCGCGCGGTGTCGTTTACCGGCGGTACTGCCACCGGGCGCAACATCATGAAAAATGCCGGCCTGAAGAAGTATTCCATGGAGCTGGGCGGCAAATCGCCGGTGCTGATTTTTGAAGATGCCGATATCGAGCGCGCGCTGGATGCCGCCCTGTTCACCATCTTCTCAATCAACGGCGAACGCTGCACCGCCGGGTCGCGCATCTTCATTCAGCAGAGCATCTATGCGGAATTCGTAAAACGCTTTGCCGAACGCGCCAACCGCCTGCGCGTCGGCGATCCGACCGATCCGACTACCCAGGTCGGGGCGCTGATTAGCCAACAGCACTGGGAAAAAGTCTCCGGCTATATTCGCCTCGGGATCGAAGAAGGCGCCACCCTGCTGGCCGGCGGCCCGGACAAGCCGTCCGATCTGCCTGCGCATCTGCAAGGCGGCAACTTCCTGCGTCCGACGGTGCTGGCGGACGTCGATAACCGCATGCGCGTCGCACAGGAAGAGATTTTTGGCCCGGTGGCCTGCCTGCTGCCGTTTAAAGACGAAGCGGAAGGGCTGCGCCTGGCGAACGACATCGAGTATGGCCTTGCGTCTTACATCTGGACCCAGGACATCAGCAAAGTGCTGCGTCTGGCGCGCGGTATCGAAGCTGGCATGGTGTTCGTCAATACCCAGAACGTCCGCGACCTGCGCCAGCCGTTTGGCGGCGTGAAAGCCTCCGGCACCGGCCGTGAAGGCGGCGAGTACAGCTTTGAAGTGTTCGCCGAAATGAAAAACGTCTGTATTTCCATGGGTGACCATCCGATCCCGAAATGGGGCGTATAACCGTCATCCGTCGAGCCGCGCCCTGGCGGGCTGCGGCTCACACTATTCAGGTTATGTAAGGAGAACACCGCATGGGCAAATTAGCGTTAGCCGCCAAAATCACTCACGTGCCGTCAATGTATCTCTCTGAACTACCGGGGAAAAATCATGGCTGCCGTCAGTCTGCCATCGACGGCCATAAAGAAATTGGCCGGCGCTGCCGTGAAATGGGCGTTGATACCATTATCGTTTTCGATACCCACTGGCTGGTCAACAGCGCCTACCACATTAACTGCGCCGACCATTTTAAAGGCGTCTATACCAGCAACGAACTGCCGCACTTTATCCGCGACATGACCTACGACTACGACGGCAACCCGGAGCTGGGTCAGCTGATTGCCGACGAAGCGGTCAAACTGGGCGTGCGGGCGAAAGCGCACAACATCCCCAGCCTGAAGCTGGAGTACGGTACGCTGGTGCCGATGCGCTACATGAACAGCGACAAGCATTTCAAAGTGGTGTCGATTTCCGCGTTCTGCACCGTTCACGATTTTGCCGACAGCCGCAAGCTGGGCGAAGCCATCGTCAAAGCCATTGAAAAATATGACGGTACCGTGGCGGTCTTCGCCAGCGGCTCGCTGTCGCACCGCTTTATCGACGACCAGCGCGCCGAAGAGGGGATGAACAGCTACACCCGCGAGTTTGACCATCAAATGGATGAACGCGTGGTGAAGCTGTGGCGTGAAGGCAAATTCAAAGAGTTCTGCACCATGCTGCCGGAATACGCCGACTACTGCTACGGCGAAGGCAATATGCACGACACGGTGATGCTGCTCGGCGTGCTCGGCTGGGATAAATACGACGGCAAGGTGGAGTTTATTACCGACCTGTTCGCCAGTTCCGGCACCGGCCAGGTGAACGCCGTGTTCCCGCTTCCGGCACAGGCGTAAGGAGCCACTATGCCGCATTTTATCGCTGAGTGTACCGAAAACATCCGCGAACAGGCTGATTTACCCGCCCTGTTCGCCCAGGTCAATCAGGCGCTGGCCGCCACCGGCATCTTCCCGCTGGGTGGCATCCGCAGCCGCGCCATCTGGCTGGACACCTGGCAGATGGCCGACGGCAAGCAGGATTACGCCTTCGTGCATATGACGCTGAAAATCGGCAGCGGGCGGAGTCTGGCGAGCCGTGAAGAGGTGGGCGAAATGCTGTTCGGGCTGATTAAAAGCCACTTCGCCGCGCTGATGGAGAGCCGCTATCTGGCGCTGTCATTTGAGATTGAAGAACTGCACCCGACGCTGAACTACAAACAAAACAACGTCCACGCCTTGTTTAAATAGCGCGCCTTTTCGCCCGGTGGCGCTGCGCTTACCGGGCCTACAAAAGGCAAACCGATGCCGAACCACCTGCCGGGCCGACAACGACCAGCACAACGCACTAACCGTAGGCCGGGTAAGCCCGATAACGCCCAGCACAATGCACCAACCGTAGGCCGGGTAAGCGCAGCGCCACCCGGCGCCGCGACAACGCGACACCGAACAAGGTAACAGGAAGCCACTATGCTCGATAAACAAACCCGCACCCAGATCGCCCAGCGACTGAATCAGGCCGAAAAACAACGTGAACAGATCCGCGCGATCTCGCTGGACTATCCGTCGATCACCATTGAGGACGCCTACGCCGTCCAGCGCGAATGGGTCGCGATGAAGATCGCCGAAGGGCGGGTGCTGAAAGGCCATAAGATCGGCCTGACGTCAAAAGCGATGCAGGCCAGTTCGCAAATCAGCGAGCCGGACTACGGCGCGCTGCTCGATGATATGTTTTTTCACGATGGCAGCGACATTCCGACCGACCGTTTTATCGTGCCGCGCATTGAAGTCGAGCTGGCTTTCGTGCTGGCGAAACCGCTGCGTGGCCCGAACTGCACTTTGTTCGACGTCTATAACGCCACCGACTATGTGATCCCGGCGCTGGAGCTGATCGACGCCCGCTGCCACAACATCGATCCGCAAACCCAGCGCCCGCGCAAAGTCTTCGACACCATCTCCGATAACGCCGCCAATGCCGGGGTGATCCTCGGCGGGCGGCCGATTAAACCCGACGAGCTGGATCTGCGTTGGATCTCCGCCCTGCTGTACCGCAACGGGGTGATCGAAGAGACCGGCGTTGCCGCCGGAGTGCTCAACCATCCGGCGAACGGCGTCGCCTGGCTGGCGAATAAGCTGGCGCCATACGACGTCCAGCTGGAAGCCGGGCAAATAATCCTCGGCGGCTCGTTTACCCGCCCGGTCGCGGCGCGTAAGGGTGACACCTTCCACGTCGATTACGGCAACATGGGCGCAATCAGCTGCCGCTTTGTATAAGGGGAAAGATAATGCATAACACGTTTAAAGAGGCGCTGCGGGCCGGGCGCCCGCAAATCGGCCTGTGGCTGGGGCTGTGCAGCAGCTACAGCGCCGAACTGCTGGCCGGCGCCGGGTTTGACTGGCTGCTGATCGACGGCGAACACGCGCCGAATAATGTACAAACGGTGCTGACCCAACTGCAGGCGATCGCCCCCTACCCCAGCCAACCGGTGGTTCGCCCGTCGTGGAATGATCCGGTGCAGATTAAGCAACTGCTGGATATCGGCGCACAGACGTTACTGGTGCCGATGGTGCAAAACGCCGATGAAGCGCGGCTGGCGGTGAAAGCCACCCGCTATCCGCCAGCCGGTATTCGCGGCGTCGGCAGCGCCCTGGCGCGCGCTTCTCGCTGGAACCGCGTTGCGGATTATATCCATCAGGCCAACGATGCCATGTGCGTGCTGGTGCAGATTGAAACCCGCGAGGCGTTGAAAAATCTGCCGCAGATCCTCGCGGTAGAAGGCGTCGATGGCGTGTTTATCGGCCCGGCGGATCTGAGCGCGGATATGGGCTTCGGCGGTAATCCGCAGCATCCTGAGGTGCAGGCGGCTATTGAAAGCGCCATCGTCCTGATTCGCGAGGCGGGTAAAGCCCCGGGCATTCTGATGGCCAATGAACAACTGGCGAAACGCTACCTCGAACTGGGTGCGCTGTTTGTCGCCGTCGGCGTCGACACCACCCTGCTGGCCCGCAGCGCAGAAGCGCTGGCGGCACGCTTTACCGACGCAATCCCCACCACAACTGATAACAATAAATCCGTCTACTGAACGGAGAATGTGGAGCGCATCATGACGACCTCTACCCTGCAACATAATGAAAATAAAGTCGTTGAAGTAGAAAACCGGGTGATCAAAAAGCTGTTCCGCCGCCTCATCACCTTCCTGTTCGTGCTGTTCGTTTTCTCGTTTCTGGATCGCATTAATATCGGTTTCGCCGGGCTGACGATGGGTAAAGATCTCGGTCTGACCTCCACCATGTTTGGTCTGGCGGCGACGCTGTTTTACGTCACCTACGTGATGTGCGGGATCCCCAGCAATATCATGCTGGCGAAGGTCGGCGCCCGCCGCTGGATCGCCGGGATCATGGTGGTGTGGGGGATCGCGTCAACCTGTACGATGTTTGCCACCAACCCGCATACGCTGTATATCCTGCGCATGCTGGTCGGTATCGCTGAAGCCGGCTTCCTGCCCGGGATCCTGGTCTACCTGACCTGGTGGTTCCCGGCCTATCACCGCGCCCGCGCCAACGCCCTGTTTATGATAGCGATGCCGGTGACCATGATGCTTGGCTCCCTCCTCTCCGGCTATATTCTGGCGCTTGATGGCCTGTGGAACCTGAAGGGCTGGCAGTGGCTGTTCCTGCTGGAAGGGCTGCCGTCGGTGGTGCTCGGCGTGGTCACCTGGTTCTTCCTCAACGATACCCCGGATCAGGCCAGCTGGCTGGACAAGGAGGAGAAGCAGGCGCTGAAAACGATGATTGAACGCGAGCGCGAAAACGCCACCGTCCTCCCGACCTCCGGACGCTCTACCCTGCGGGAAGTGCTGACGCCGGCGGTGCTGATGTACACGCTCGCCTACTTCTGTCTGACCAATACCCTGAGCGCGATTAATATCTGGACTCCGCAGATCCTGCAAAGCTTCAACACCGGCAGTAGCAACATTGTGATTGGGATGCTGGCGGCGATTCCGCAGTTCTGTACGATTTTCGGCATGATCTGGTGGAGCCGGCGATCCGACCGACGAAAAGAACGCAAGATGCATACCATCCTGCCCTATCTGTTCGCCGCCGCCGGGTGGTTGCTGGCCTCCGCCACCCACCATGCGCTGATCCAGTTGCTCGGCATCATCATGGCTTCCCTGGGCTCTTTTACCGCGATGGCGATTTTCTGGACCACCCCGGATCGGGTGATCAGTCTGCAATCGCGGGCGGTGGCGCTGGCGGTGATCAACGCTATCGGCAACATCGGATCCGCCGTCAGCCCACTGCTGATCGGTATTCTGCGTGATACCACCGGCAGCTTTAGCTCCGGGCTGTGGTTTGTCGCCGGACTGCTGATCGTCGGCGCGCTGGTGCTGACCCGAATTCCGATGAGTGCGCGGGAAGACGCCGCCGCAGAGGCAGGACTCGCCGCCCAGAAGAGCCATTAAGGAGTGCCCATGTGTCAGCCCTCAATCACCAATATCGATATCAACAAAGATTACGATGAGAGTCTGGGGACCGAGGATGTGCACTATCAGTCGTTTGCCCGCATGGCGGCCTTTTTTGGCCGCGACATGCAGGCGCATCGACACGACCAGTATTTTCAGATGCACTTTCTCGATACCGGACAGATTGAACTGCAGCTCGACGATCACCGCTACTCGGTGCAGGCGCCGCTGTTTGTCCTGACGCCGCCGTCGGTGCCGCACGCTTTTATCACCGAGTCCGACAGCGACGGGCACGTACTGACCGTACGCGAAGAGCTGATCTGGCCGCTGCTGGAGGTCCTCTATCCCGGGACACGAGAAGCGTTCGGGCTGCCGGGGATCTGTCTGTCGCTGGCGGATAAACCCGATGAGCTGGCGGCGCTGGCGCACTACTGGCAGCTGATCACTCGCGAATCGACCGCCCGACTGCCGGGGCGCGAGCATACCCTGGTGCTACTGGCGCAGGCGGTGTTCACTCTGCTTTTGCGTAATGCCAGGCTCGACGACCAGGCCGCCAGCGGGATGCGCGGCGAGCTAAAGCTGTTTCAGCGCTTTAACCAGATGATCGACAGCCACTACCACCAGCACTGGGCGGTACCGGACTATGCCAGCGAGTTACACGTTACCGAATCACGGCTGACCGACATCTGCCGCCGCTTTGCCAACCGGCCGCCGAAGCGGCTGATCTTCGACCGCCAGCTGCGCGAGGCCAAACGGCTGCTGCTGTTTTCCGACAGCGCGGTCAATGAGATAGCCTGGCAATTAGGGTTTAAAGATCCGGCCTATTTTGCGCGATTTTTTAGTCGCCTGGTCGGCTGCTCGCCGAGCAGCTACCGTGCGCAAAAAGTACCGGTGTCTTAATTCCCCCGCTGGCGCTGCGCTTAGCGGGGCTACAGTCCGCAGGGCGGATAAGCGCAGCGCCAGCGGGTACAGCCCGCAGAGCGGATAAGCACAGCGCCAGCGGGTACGGCCCGCAGGGCGGGTAAGCGCAGCGCCAGCGGGTACAGCCCGCAGGGCGGGTAAACCCGGCGTCAACGGGCACGCTTCGCAGGGCGGGTAAGCGCAGCGCCAGCGGGTACGGTCCGCAGGGCGGGTAAGCGCAGCGCCAGCGGGTACGGTCCGCAGGGCGGGTAAGCACAGCGCCAGCGGGTACGGTCCGCAGGGCGGGTAAGCGCAGCGCCAACGGGTACAGTCCGCAGGGCGGATAAGCGCAGCGCCAGCGGCTACAGTCCGCAGGGCGGATAAGCGCAGCGCCAGCGGGTACGGCCCGCAGGGCGGGTAAGCGCAGCGCCAGCGGGTACGGTCCGCAGGGCGGATAAGCGCAGCGCCAGCGGGTACAGCCCGCAGGGCGGGTAAGCGACAGCGCCAGCGGGTACAGCCCGCAGGGCGGATAAGCGCAGCGCCAGCGGGTACAGCCCGCAGGGCGGGTAAGCACAGCGCCAGCGGGTACGGTCCGAAGGGCGGGTAAGCGCAGCGCCACCCGCCGAAAAACCGGCAGTCGAGCCCGCCCAGCGTAGCCGCGCCGGGAAAAAGACGAGCCTCGGCAGCGAAAACACCACCTCGATCACAGAACCACACTCCCCCTGAAAAGTACCTGTCGTTGTCGCAAACGTCCCTTCACGAATAGCGCAATAACCGCTTCAATTGAACAACAAAAACAAAACATAAATTTAACATTAATATCCGAAATCATGCGCCGGCAGCCACCCGACAGGCAGCCCGAAGCAGGACGGGATATTCCGATAAATACTGAAGAGGCCCCTATGAAACCTGAAAATTTCCGCGCAGACGCGAAACGCCCGTTAACCGGTGAAGAGTACCTGAAAAGCCTGCAGGATGGCCGCGAAATTTACATCTACGGCGAGCGCGTCAAAGACGTCACCACGCATCCCGCCTTCCGCAACGCCGCCGCCTCCGTCGCCCAGCTGTACGATGCGCTGCACAAACCAGAAATGCAGGACTCCCTGTGCTGGAACACCGATACCGGCAGCGGCGGCTATACGCATAAATTCTTTCGCGTGGCGAAAAGCGCCGACGACCTGCGCCAGCAGCGCGATGCGATTGCCGAGTGGTCACGCCTGAGCTACGGCTGGATGGGCCGCACCCCGGATTACAAAGCCGCCTTTGGCTGCGCACTGGGCGCGAACCCGGGCTTCTACGGCCAGTTCGAACAGAACGCCCGCAACTGGTACACCCGCATTCAGGAAACCGGCCTGTACTTTAACCATGCCATCGTCAACCCGCCGATTGACCGCCATAAACCGGCCGACGAAGTGAAAGACGTCTACATCAAGCTGGAAAAAGAGACCGACGCCGGGATCATCGTCAGCGGGGCGAAAGTGGTCGCCACCAACTCGGCGCTGACCCACTACAACATGATTGGTTTTGGTTCTGCGCAGGTGATGGGGGAAAACCCGGACTTCGCCCTGATGTTCGTCGCGCCAATGGATGCCGAAGGCGTCAAACTGATCTCCCGCGCCTCCTATGAGATGGTTGCTGGGGTCACCGGATCGCCGTACGACTACCCGCTCTCCAGCCGCTTCGACGAAAACGATGCGATCCTGGTGATGGATAAAGTTCTGATTCCATGGGAAAACGTGCTGATCTATCGCGATTTCGATCGCTGCCGTCGCTGGACGATGGAAGGCGGCTTTGCGCGCATGTATCCGCTGCAGGCCTGCGTACGCCTGGCGGTCAAACTCGATTTTATCACCGCCCTGCTCAAGCGCTCGCTGGAATGTACCGGCACCCTGGAGTTCCGCGGCGTGCAGGCAGATCTCGGCGAAGTGGTCGCCTGGCGCAATATGTTCTGGGCGCTGAGCGACTCCATGTGCGCCGAAGCCACCCCGTGGGTAAACGGCGCATACCTGCCGGATCACGCCGCGCTGCAAACCTATCGCGTGATGGCGCCGATGGCCTACGCCAAAATCAAAAACATTATCGAGCGCAGCGTCACCAGCGGTCTGATCTACCTGCCGTCCAGCGCCCGCGATTTGAATAACCCGCAGATCGACCAGTATCTGGCGAAATACGTTCGCGGCTCCAACGGCATGGATCACGTTGAGCGTATCAAGATCCTCAAACTGATGTGGGATGCCATCGGCAGCGAATTCGGCGGCCGCCACGAGCTGTATGAAATCAACTATTCCGGGAGCCAGGATGAAATCCGCCTGCAGTGTCTGCGTCAGGCGCAAAGCTCCGGCAACATGGACAAAATGATGGCGATGGTCGACCGCTGCCTGTCCGAGTACGACCAGAACGGCTGGACGGTGCCACACCTGCACAATAACGCTGATATCAATATGTTGGATAAGCTGCTGAAGTAATTCACAGCGGGAGGTCACAATGCAATTAGATGAACAACGTCTGCGTTTTCGCGATGCCATGTCCAGCCTGTCGGCTGCGGTCAACGTCATAACCACCGAGGGCGACGCCGGCCGCTGCGGCATCACCGCGACCGCCGTGTGCTCGGTGACCGATACGCCACCGTCGGTCATGGTGTGCATCAATGCCAACAGCGCGATGAACCCGGTATTCCAGGGGAACGGCAAACTGTGCATTAACGTGCTGAATCATGAACAGGAAGTGATGGCCCGCCATTTCGCCGGCATGACCGGCATGGCCATGGAAGAGCGCTTTAGCCTCTCCTGCTGGCAAAAAGGGGCCCTGGGACAGCCGGTTTTGCAAGGGGCGCTGGCCAGCCTTGAAGGGGAGATAAGCCAGGTGCAGACCATCGGTAGCCACCTGGTCTATCTGGTCGAGATCAAGAACATCACCCTGAGCCAGGAAGGCCATGGGCTGATTTACTTTAAGCGCCGTTTCCATCCGGTGATGATGGAAATCGAGGTCGCGGTATAACGTTCTGCCACCTTCGCTTCTGACATTCTCTTTTCTGTGCCCTGTTCTCTGTTCTCCTCTCTTTTTCCTCTCCCCTGCGGGGAGGAAAAAGAGGTGGAAAAAATCTTGTGATCTCAATCACATGTTTACCCGCTGCTCATTTCCTGCCCAACCGCTTATCCCGCCTGGCAACCGCTTAACCCCACATATAACCACTCGCAGATTTACCCAACTTTACGCGCGCGGAGTTCTGGCAAGATCGTCTCCAGCATAGCTAACCAATACCTCCTCAAACCCTAACTTAAACCCAGACGGCTTCGGCCCATTATTCATCTAATTAACGCCAGGTTTACTATGGATACTAAAAAGTTATTCAAGCACATACCCTGGGTGATTCTTGGAATCATCGGGGCATTTTGCCTCTCAGTCGTCGCTCTGCGCCGCGGCGAGCACGTCAGTGCGCTGTGGATCGTGGTGGCGTCGGTTTCCGTCTACCTCGTCGCCTATCGCTATTACAGCCTGTATATCGCGCAAAAGGTGATGAGGCTCGATCCTACGCGTTCTACGCCGGCGGTCATTAACAACGATGGTCTGAACTACGTCCCGACCAACCGCTACGTGCTGTTCGGCCACCACTTTGCCGCTATCGCCGGTGCCGGTCCGCTGGTGGGCCCGGTTCTCGCCGCGCAGATGGGCTACCTGCCGGGTACCCTGTGGCTGCTGGCAGGGGTAGTGCTGGCCGGGGCGGTACAGGACTTTATGGTGCTGTTTATCTCCTCGCGCCGTAACGGCGCCTCGCTGGGTGAGATGATCAAGCAAGAGATGGGGCCAATTCCGGGCTCCATTGCGCTGTTCGGCTGCTTCCTGATTATGATAATCATCCTCGCGGTGCTGGCGCTGATCGTGGTGAAAGCGCTGGCGGAAAGTCCGTGGGGCGTCTTCACCGTCTGCTCGACTGTACCGATTGCCCTGTTTATGGGGATCTATATGCGCTTCCTGCGCCCGGGTCGCGTGGGTGAAGTGTCGGTGATTGGTATCGTCCTGCTGGTGGCTTCCATTTACTTCGGCGGCATCATTGCCCACGACCCGTACTGGGGCCCGGCGCTGACCTTTAAAGACACCACTATCACCTTTACCCTGATCGGCTACGCGTTTATCTCCGCGCTGCTGCCGGTGTGGCTGATTCTGGCGCCGCGTGATTACCTCGCGACCTTCCTGAAAATCGGCGTTATCGTTGGCCTGGCGCTGGGCATCGTGATCCTCAACCCGGATCTGAAAATGCCGGCGGTCACCCAGTACATCGATGGTACCGGTCCGCTGTGGAAAGGTGCGCTGTTCCCGTTCCTGTTTATTACTATCGCCTGTGGCGCGGTGTCCGGCTTCCACGCGCTGATCGCCTCCGGCACCACGCCGAAGCTGCTGGCTAACGAAACCGACGCCCGCTTTATCGGCTACGGCGCGATGCTGATGGAGTCCTTCGTGGCGGTGATGGCGCTGGTTGCGGCGTCGATCATTGAGCCAGGCCTCTACTTCGCCATGAACACGCCGCCGGCCGGTCTGGGCATTGTGATGCCAAACCTGCACGAAATGGGCGGTGAAAATGCCGCGCTGATTGCCGCGCAGTTGAAGGATGTGACCGCGCACGCAGCGGCGACCGTCAGCTCCTGGGGCTTTGTGATCTCACCTGAGCAAATCCTGCAGACGGCGAAAGATATCGGCGAACCGTCGGTACTGAACCGCGCGGGCGGCGCGCCAACGCTGGCCGTCGGTATCGCTCACGTGTTCCACAAAATCATGCCGATGGCGGATATGGGCTTCTGGTACCACTTCGGTATTCTGTTTGAAGCGCTGTTTATCCTTACCGCGCTGGATGCCGGTACCCGCGCAGGCCGCTTTATGCTGCAGGATCTGCTGGGCAACTTCGTGCCGTTCCTGAAGAAAACCGATTCGTTGGTCGCGGGCGTGATTGGCACCGCGGGCTGCGTCGGGCTGTGGGGCTACCTGCTGTATCAGGGCGTGGTCGACCCGCTGGGCGGCGTGAAGAGCCTGTGGCCGCTGTTCGGTATCTCTAACCAGATGCTGGCCGCCGTGGCGCTGGTGCTTGGTACCGTGGTACTGGTCAAAATGCAGCGTACTAAATACATCTGGGTTACCGTGATCCCGGCCGCATGGCTGCTGCTGTGCACCACCTGGGCGCTGGGTCTGAAACTGTTCAGCACCAACCCGCAGATGGAAGGCTTCTTCTTCATGGCTCAGCAGTATAAAGAGAAGATTGCTTCCGGCGGCGAACTGACCGCGCAGCAGATTGCTAACATGAACCATATCGTGGTGAACAACTACACTAACGCCGGTCTGAGTATTCTGTTCCTGGTGGTGGTTTACAGCATCATCTTCTACGGCATCAAAACGTGGCTCAACGTGCGTAACAACAAAGTCCGCACCGACAAAGAGACCCCGTATGTGCCGGTACCGGAAGGCGGCGTAAAAACCTCCTCCCATCACTAAGCCTTAAGGCCGGATAGCGCTACGTTTATCCGGTCTGTAAAGGTCCTGTAGGCCCGGTCAGCGTAGCGCCACCGGGCTTTTTCTATCTGGAACTCACGATGTTTGGTAACTTAGGCGAAGCAAAAAAATACCTGGGTCAGGCAGCCAAAATGCTGATTGGCATTCCGGACTACGACAACTACGTCGAACATATGAAAGCCAACCATCCGGATAAGCCTTACATGACCTATAACGAATTTTTCCGCGAACGCCAGCAGGCTCGCTACGGCGGCGATGGCAAAGGCGGCGTACGCTGCTGTTAATGGAGGCAAACATGGCACCGATTGCAGTCACCCTGCTGACCGGTTTTCTCGGCGCAGGTAAAACCACCCTGCTGCGCCATATTCTCAATGCGCAGCACGGCTTTAAAATTGCCGTCATCGAAAACGAATTTGGCGAAGTCTCCGTTGACGATCAGCTGATTGGCGACCGCGCCACGCAGATCAAAACCCTGACCAACGGCTGCATCTGCTGCACCCGTTCCAACGAGCTGGAAGATGCGCTGCTCGACCTGCTCGACAGCCGCGATCGCGGCGACATTGATTTTGACCGGCTGGTGATCGAGTGCACCGGCATGGCCGACCCCGGTCCGATAATTCAGACCTTCTTCTCCCATGAGGTTCTCTGCGAACGCTATCTGCTCGACGGCGTGATTGCGCTGGTGGATGCGGTCCATGCCGACCAGCAGATGAACCAGTTCACCATCGCCCAGTCGCAGGTGGGCTATGCGGATCGGATCCTGCTGACGAAAACGGACGTGGCGGGCGACAGCGACAAGCTGCGCGAACGGCTGGCGCGCATCAACGCCCGGGCGCCGGTTTATACTGTGACCCACGGTAATATCGATCTGAGCCCGCTGTTTAATACCAGCGGCTTTATGCTGGAAGAGAACGTTGTGAGCAGCGCGCCGCGCTTCCACTTTATCGCCGATAAGCAAAACGACGTCGCGTCTATCGTGGTCGAGCTGGATTACCCGGTCGATATCAGCGAAGTGTCGCGGGTGATGGAAAACCTGCTGCTCTCTTTCGCCGAACAGCTGATGCGCTACAAAGGGATGCTGTGGATTGACGGCGAGCCAAATCGCCTGCTGTTCCAGGGCGTCCAGCGCTTATACAGCGCCGACTGGGATCGTCCATGGGGTGATGAAGCGCCCCACAGCACGCTGGTGTTTATCGGCATTAATTTGCCGGAAGAGGAGATTCGCGCGGCGTTTGCCGGATTGCGCAAGTAACGGTTCGGACTTCTCCCTCTCCCGGAGGGAGGAGGTCAACGTGAAGGCGTCAGGCGGTACAGAATTCATTCCAGGTATCACGATAAATAATGTTCCCTTCGGTGTACTTCCAGACGATGGCCTCATAACGCAATTCGAGTGTTTCAAGGTGCGTGCTGCTCAGACCGGTGGGAGAAAGGTACGGTGCAACCGTGGTGATTTTGACGTTGTCGAGGACGATATTGAAATACTCGGCTTCAAGGCCTGATGCCATAATACGGTACATCTTGATCGTCGCTTTTTTCAGGGTACGGCCTTCGCACACCGCGCGATACAGAACAGGCGTCGTCTGGTCGAACTCTTTCACAATGGCGATCGGCCGATGAACGCGCGTACCGGTAAGTTTACCCCAGTGCGGATCAACGGGAATGGTGATGCCGTGCGAGAATGATTTTAATTCGATAGAGCCTGCACGCAGGGGCATTAAACAGCCGCCAACAATCGGCGAACCGTTTTCATCCTCAAGCCAGAGGTGTGCGGGAGTAGACATATATAATTTCCTTATCAATAAATGTAACAAACCGGTTATTTCTGGGTGTTTACCATTTCACGTAGCAACCTACTATCACTATCATGAATATAGCGAATACGCCGACAGGCCAAATCGGGCTGCCAGGAAAAAAATATTGCTCAGCCATTGCAAACATCAGTGTTAGTACGCCGGGAGCATACATGGAAAATAAGAACCGACATTGCCACCATAAAAACCTTTTGAGAAATTTAATCATTGCTATCGAATCATTTTAGTTATGATATCCGCTATTCCTGAATCAGAAATCCGATTAGCGCTAAAGGCACCAGCCTGTTCAAAAAGAGGCTCAACCAGGAAAAACATCATTTCAAGCTCACGCACATACAATGCATCGTAATACGCAGGACAGGTAATATGCAGACGCCAGGCGCTATCAGCGGCCTTCTGTACAATGCCATAAAGTCGGATACCACCTACAACGGTTCCCAACTGACGGCCAGCCCATTTGCTCATGTTAAGACTTAGGTTCAGGCCAACAGCAACCGATGTCGCAACCGCTAAAGCGACCCCTGCGTTGGTTAGGGAACTCGCCGCAATGTGTACATTTACCGCCATGAGCATTTTCTTGATGTACTCTATTTGAGCGGATGTTTTGTATTTAAATATTTCCTCAAAATATACTTTGAGCATTTCATAAACAACATCGCCATGCTGAAAAAGGTGAATGACTGCGAGAGTAAATCGTACATCCTCTGTCTTTTGCCGCTGACAAACATCCTGATATTCATCAGTAAAACAGGATGCGTAATACAACGCGCGTTTTGCGCCAGCACCGGTCAATGCAATCTGATCTGCCAGCGCGTTTTCAACGCCCGCCAGCGCATGGTCAAGTTTCAATGCGAGAATATTATTGGATTGTAAATAACTGATGACTTCATTTCTGTAGTACATAGCCGCTCCTGGCCATTATGGATTCCGCGAAAGGACATCGGAAGGCTATATTGACAAGAAATGCGCGCCGGAAGATATATTCGTTCTCAACAATTTTATCTTAATTCAAAAAAAATAAGTTAAATTCATGAAATAGTACACCACTATCGCCCCGCTTTTCTGCCCATCACACGGTAATACGCTGATGGCAGTCGGGGCATAATCTTTCACCCGACTCAGCGATATCGCGTTGGGCATGAACGACTTCCGCTCAATTTATCAGCAAAAATGTAAATTAAAATTTTTATTAGTTACGATTGAAATATTTTCAAGAATAATAACAGAGGTAGACTATTTTATCGGCAACTCATTTTCCCCGTTTGTTCAATTCAGGTTTAGCCAAACAGCTAAACTGACCCTAAACAGCAAAACGTTAATGATTGACGCTGCGACAAAGAAACCAATTTACAACATCTGTAAAGCATTTAAATAACAAGATCAGAATAAAGCATCGAAAATAATCATGTTTGCAGTTTTAAAAATCGTTTGATAGGGTATCCGCAGATTAGGCTGTGTCCCTTAATCGTCTGAGCTATAGTAACCATCTGTTTCTACAACATATTGAACTATGGCCCGCTACGACCTTCCCGATGAAGCATGGGATATCATCCAGCCTTTACTGCCCGCTCAACCTGCAACACCACGGGCCGGACGCCCATGGGCGGAGCATCGTATGATCATCAATGGCATGTTCTGGGTGTTGTGCTCTGGTGCCCCATGGCGTGATTTACCTGAACGATACGGCCCATGGAAAACCGTATATAACCGCTTTAACCGGTGGTCTAAGTCGGGTGTGATTAATATTATTTTCAACAGGTTGCTTTCTTCTCTTGATGCTCACGGCCTCGTTGACTGGTCAGCTACTGCGCTGGATGGCAGCAATATCCGGGCACTCAGGTGCGCCGCCGGCGCGCAAAAAAACATCCCGATATCGCCGGAGATCATGGGCTGGGTCGCTCTCGCGGTGGTTTTGGCACCAAAATCCATATGGCGACGGATGCAGGCGGTCTCCCGTTAAATATCGTGCTGAGTCCCGGACAGGCTCACGAAAGCCAGTTCGCATTACGCCTTCTGGACGGAATTGGTGTTCAGCGCCAGAACGGCAGCATGAAACGTCGTGGTTATGCGGTGCTGGCTGACAAAGCCTACTCAGGACATGCGCTTCGCAATGAGCTGAAACGAAAAGGGATAAAAGTGGTTATCCCGCGGAAATCTAATGAAAAAATGGCAGCAGATGGTCGTTCACAGCTTGATCGTGATGCTTATCGTAATCGCAACGTTGTTGAGCGGTGTTTTGGCTGTCTGAAAGAATACCGTCGCATTGCCACGCGTTACGACAAAACGGCGAGGAATTATCTGGCGATGGTGAAACTGGGTTGCATTAGACTGTTTTACAAAAAATTATGCAATTAAAGGACACAGCCTAGTTTTACGACGAGGCATCTACCATGAAAAAGCTCAATATCCTTATTCTTTCCGCGCTGACCGCTGTTTCCGGATCTGCCATGGCGATGGGCTTTACCGTCGAGCAGGGTAAAAACTTTACCAACCTTAATATGGAACTGGGTAAATCCTCCTCCGGTCTTTATGCCGAAAGCAACTGGCTGAAAAATACCGATGACGGTACCCAGACCGGCGGCGTTGGCGCAGGTTATAACCTGGAAGTTGGCCCGGTGATGCTCAATGCCGGCGCGAAGGCCATCTACATGGGCCCGAAAAAAGGCGATAACGGCGTGGCGTTCCCTATCGGGGGCGGCGTTAACGTTGCGCTGACCGACAGCATCCACGTATTTGGCGAAGGTTATGCCGCACCGGAAGGCCTGAACAACAGCGTGAAAAACTACGTTGAAGCCAACGGCGGCGTGAGCTGGACGCCCATTACCCCGGTAACGCTGAAAGTGGGTTACCGCCATGTAAGCGTTGACGGGAAAGACGGTCGTCCGAACCATACCCTGATTGATGGCGCCTATGTTGGCGGCGGCATCACCTTCTGACCCACCTGTAAGCGTAAAAAAACCTGCCATCCGGCAGGTTTTTTCTTTAGTATCTATGGCTTACCGGCAACTCACCACCAGCTTCTGGTTCACAAACACCCTAATTCCCAGACCCGCCAGTGATTAATGCTGTACCTGCCGTGCGCCCGGCTAAGATATTTCGTTCAAGGCTAGTCCCAAAAATTCGGGCCTTTGACAGGCAGCCTCCAGCTACGCAGTCGCTCGTTCGTTCCAGCCATCTTTAAAGATGATGTTCCCGTCCGTATACTTCCACTGGATGGTTTCATAACGCAGTTCAATATTTTCCAGATGTGTTCCCGATACAGCTCCTGGATGTAGACTGGGAGTGACGCCTGTTACCTTTACATTTTCTAAAAGAATGTTGAAATACTCGACCTCAAACCCTGCCTCGTTAATACGATACATTTTTATCTCTGCAGACCTGAGCGTAATCCCTTTGCAGATAGCGCGAGCCAGCAAAGGCGTGGTGCGGTCGAATTCTTTTTGTATCAGAATTGGGGTATGAATCCGCGTACCGGTTAATTTCCCCGTGTTGCGGTCAGTCGGAATAGCCAGGTGATGAGAGAGTGATTTTATCTCAATTGAACCTTCGCACCCGAGCACCATGGAACCGCCGACAATCGGAGATCCATTCTCATCGGTAAACCACAAACAGGCTGGATTTGACATGCCATTTCCTTAATTTATATTTTTACCTTTTTTACGATACTCGTCTAAACGATCAACGAGTTTAGATATGGCATAGGCTGTAATGAACCATACTACCATATAGAAAAATTTCATCGGCCATACAACTGGCAGCATGATGCAAACAATAAAACCACCGACAAAAATCACCGACTGGAAAATATCCCAGATATTTACGATGGCAAACAGCAGCATATCTAACAAGCCGCGTGAGATCTTATTGAAAGACACTGAGCTTCTCCCCAACGATATTCATTATATTGTCAAATGCGGACTGCCCGCGGGTGACGGCAATGTGGATAGCATCCACGAACGGTTTGACCGCAGGCTCAATGAGGAAATATGTCAAATCATAATCATGTGGACGTAGGATCTCGTACACTTCTGGATCTTCATTGGCAAGACTTTCAGAAGTCCTTATGGAACGCTCGCTCATTCCACCAATAAGCATAAGCATAGCTATTTGACTGGTGGCTCTTGCTCCGCTTTTAGCGCTGATGAATGAAAGACGTGCGAGAACGGCACCAGCAATAGTGGCGGAGATTTTCGCTGCCAGGAAGCGGCCTGCAACGGATGAAACAACGGCACGATACACGGCGTCTTGTTGATGAATAGTCAGGTATTTATTGAATTTTTCGAAGATAAGCTCTACAGCATTGATGATGTGGTTATAGTTAAGAATGTCATTATGAATAGCTTGTGCCATTCTGATTCGTTGTGTCTGGTGAGCAAATCGATTATCGGTGTCAAAAAAACCACGAGCAAGATATCCGAGGTCGAGAGGTATAGTTAAAGTGCCATTTATCAATCCCGGAATGGTCTCTGGCGATAAAATAATATCTGCAATCCTGCCGGCTATTTTTCCAAGACTTCCTGCTGTCATCATATCTCCCTAATATATTCACCATATCAATAGCATACCTTTCCCACGTGGCGACAATAATAGATTCTACACATCAGCCCCATTATTTAATGCTGGATTATTTAAAATGGTACACTCTTCACTTCGTTGCATAGGTGATTTGGCATTGATTACATGTCACAAAATTATCTGTTTTATTCTCCTCAGCTATAGATATCCCGGTTACTGGCGGAGATGTAATACATACCATGAATAATAAAGTGAAGCCGAGGGCACTTTCTTTTGAATGAGCATACACTATAACATCAACTGTTCTTTTATATATTGCCAGAGTTTCTTGTTTTAAGATAAAAATCTCACCCTGCCAATTTATGCAATAAACACCAATGCTTACAAAGCTCATTTAACCAGCTCAATATTGACAATTAAAATATTACACACCAGATAAAAACCTTTATATTGCATCGCTTTTAGTCGATAGTACTAAAAGTACACAAGACGTATTAAACAAGACCTCATTTGATGTAAATCAATTACCCGGATGCCAATGAAAATATAAAAAAACAGACCAGACGTTAAACCTGCCGAGGCGTGCATGACATAAGAATGCGAAGGTTATGCCGCACCGGAAGGTCTGAATAACAGCGTGAAAAACTACAGGCAATGGAGCATCACCTTCTGACCCACCTGTCAGCGTAAAAAAACCTGCCATCCGGCTCACACCGTTCACTTAAGATGTTTTGAGAGAACGGGGGACTGGTTTTTTGAGATTCGAACGGTCCACTTTTTGGGCCGTTTTCTCTTTTCCGGCAGGATAAATTGCTTCACATTCTCCCGCATTTTCTTCAGCTTCGTCGGGATCGTCCCCGGTTTACCCAGTGAGCACCAGATCGGTTCATCCTGGATAAGATTCGCTAGCCTGTGCAGAACGGGTAAACGCTGGTCGATATCCCCCTACGCCCACGCGCAATGATAGAGCGCATCCGCCTTCTGCAGCGCCGCTTCGACATCCGCATCGCTGTGCGCAGCGTACTGTTTAATCCGCTGATTATTAGCAGGATTCACCGTCTGATAAGCCATATCGTATGTCTCCTTTTTATCTCTATTTACGTAGTCATAAAAACCACTCAGAGTATTAAAATTAGTAGAGATGGCCAGACATGAAGGTAAAGTCAGGTATTTACGGAGGATTCCGGCCGGAGATCGTCAGACGATATCCGGCGAGGAACAGGCTTAACGAGGAAGTAGTAATGGCGGCCAGGCCGCCTGATAAGGCCATGTGGCGACGCAATCAACGCTTAGCAGCGGTAATCTCCTCTTCTGACAGACCGGTGACGCGCAGCACCGTCTCCAGAACGATGCCATTCGCCAGCATCATACGGGCAATACGCAGCCCTTCAATTCTCTGGCCCACAATCTGGCCTTCGCGGCGCCCTTTTCTACGCCCAACTTCCTTGAGTCTTTCCGCAATAGTCATCAGCCCCTCCTTATGATGTTGCGGCGCCCGCCGGGCAAGCTCACGAATAAACCTGCCAAAACGGGGGGCATCGCCGGAATATACCAGGTAATTAAACAACGTTTTTAGCTGGCCGTCATTAGTATATTCCTTAACCAAAATGACAATTAGCTGCTCAACCAGCCCCGTCAAATCGCGATGGCGGATATGCTTTTGCATGAACTCCAGCAGCGCTACGCGTCGGTGCTGGACGATCTCGTCATCCGGGATCACCGTAATATCCACCAGCGGAAAAGCGGTCGTATATAATCCGCGGGCATGAACCGGGTGGGTAAAGCTATCCAGCCAGCACAACGAATACGGATAAGGCGTGGCAATACCGTGATAGAACAGCATGGGTACTACCAGCGGCAGGTGTTTATGTCCGGCATCCAGATGACGCTGCATTGCCGCAATGGCATAGCGCATCAGCCTGAAGGCCATATGGGCATCCGGCGAGCTTTGGTGCTCAATAACGACGTAAATATAGCCCTCTCCGGCGGTGGTTTTTAACGACCAAAGCACATCGGAGTAGCAAGCACGCAGGTCCTCCTCAATAAAACTTGCGGATTCAAGCCGTAGCGTCTGCAGATCGCAAAGCTGGCGTAGCGAGGACGGCAGATGGATATCCAAAAAATCTCGCGCGGTCTCCGTATGCCGGAGAAACTTTTTGAAAACCGCATCATGCGGCGTCGACGTTGAGCCTTTTTGCATGGTAAATGGCCTGCGCGGAGGGACACGAAAACGACTCTACCCGCCGGTAGCCCAGCACACACGCCGCCGCTTATCTCTTTGCGCGCCGGGACGGAAGATATTTTTATCCGGCGGTAATAACGACAATTTTTTGCCTGCCCGCTCTCAGAACGCCCCCGCAGACAGGCCCCGGAGGACATGCTATAACCCCCTATCCCCTTCGCTAAGGAGTCTTTCGTGAGCCATACGCGCGATATCCTGCAAACCTTCTGGCGCGACGAACAGCTGCCCTGGCTGGAACTGCGCAGCACCCGGCAAAGCCGCCAGGCCTATAAACGGCACCGCCATTCGCAGCTCTCTCTGGGGGCGATTATCGAAGGGGAAACGTGCTGTCTGTGCAACGGGCAGGAATATCTGCTGCGTCCCGGCGATCTGATCATTATCCCCGCTCAAGCGCCGCACAGCTGTAACCCGCGCGACGGCCGGCCGCGCAGCTACCATATGCTGTACCTCGACATGACGTGGTGCCGGCAACAGCTGCCGCTTCTCCCGAGCCAGGCGCAGATGAACGCGCCGCATCCGGTGATCCGCGATCCTGAGCTTTTCGCACGATATCAGCAGATTGTGGCGCTGATGGATCGGCAGCAAACGGCAGCGCTCCCCGAACAGATCGCGCAATTGCTCCGGGCGCTCCCGCTCTATGCCGCCCCGCCACTACCGCTGCGCGCGACCAGTTCACAGCTTTTCAGTCGCCTGGCGGCCGATCTACAGCAGCCGCCCTCTCTTGATGCGCTGGCCCACGAGTTCGCCCTGCGCAAAGAGACGCTGATCCGCACCTTTAAGCAGGACACCGGCCTGACCCCCGCCAGCTTTATGAATATGGCGCGTATCGAATTTGCCAAAACGCGCCTGCGCGCCGGGGATGAGATCGCCGACGTCGGCTACCAGGCCGGGTTTGCCGACCAGAGCCATTTCCACAAAACCTTTGTCAGCTACACCGCCGCCACGCCGCGCCAGTACGCGCTGGGTCGATCAATATCAGACAATAATTAGCGCTCCGCTTGCCATAGGCTGATCTCAGGTTCTTTCTGAGGTCGCTATGGACATGTTTACGTCGTTTTTCCCGCCCGCGTTTCCGGCGCTGGCACTCTCCCACTTCGTTGCTCTGCTGAGTCCGGGGCCGGATTTCTTTTTACTGATGGGCTACGCCATCCGCTATCGCCTGCGCGGCAGCGCCGGCCTGTGCGTCGGTATCGCCGCCGGAAACGGTCTGTACATCGTGCTGGCGATTATCGGCTGGGGCGTGCTGCGTCAGGCGCCGCTGCTGTTTACCGTTGTCGAGCTGCTGGGGGCGGCATATCTGCTGTGGATTGGCAGTCGGCTGCTGCAAAGTCGCCCATCGGCGCTGGCTCCCGACGGTGCCTCGGCTTCATGCCCGTCGCTGGCAAAACAGCTTCTGCTGGGGCTGGGTTCTTCGCTGCTCAATCCCAAAAACGCCCTGTTTTATCTGGCGCTGATGACTTCGCTGCTGGGGCCGGACGTCACCCTGACGCAACAGGCCGTCAGCGGAGTCTGGATGACCAGTATCGTGCTACTGTGGGATCTCTTGCTGGTGACGATGATTGCCCTGCCAGCGGTGCAGCGTCGCCTTTCCGCCGTCGTCTGGCGCGTTGAGCGGGCGGCGGGCGGTATACTGATGGCTTTTGGCGGCTGGATTGTGTGGCAGTTTTTGCACGAGTCCGCCGTCAGGCTATATGCTTAAGCCTATGGAAAAAATCGCTGAACTAAAACGCGCCAAACTGCTGGCGCTGTCGCTACTGCTGATTGCGGTCGCCATTTTTATCACCACGCTGCTACTGCCGCCAACGCCGTGGGTCAGCGCGCTAAAAGCCATCTCCGAAGCGGCGATGGTCGGGGCGCTGGCCGACTGGTTCGCGGTGGTGGCTCTGTTTCGCCGTATCCCGCTGCCGTTTATCTCCCGGCATACGGCGATTATTCCCCGCAATAAGGACAGAATCGCCGATAATCTTGGCTATTTCGTGCAGGAAAAATTCCTCGATACCCCTTCACTGGTGGCGCTCATCCGTCGCTATGAACCGGCCCTGATGCTTGGCAACTGGTTCAGCCAGCCGGAAAACGCCCGGCGAGTGGGTCACCATCTGCTGCAGGTGATGAGCGGTTTTCTGGAACTGACCGACGATGCCCGCATCCAGCGCCTGCTGCGCCGGGCGGTACATAAAGCGATTGATAAGGTCGATCTGACGCAGACCAGCGCCATGATGCTGGAGGGATTAACCCGCAACCATCGCCATCAGAAGCTGCTGGATTCGCTCATTAGCCAGCTCATTGCGTTACTGCAGCGCGACAGCTCGCGCGCGTTTATTGCTCGCGGTATTGTCCACTGGCTGGAGACCGAGCACCCGCTGAAGGCCAAAATTCTGCCCACCGAATGGCTGGGCGAACACAGCGCCGACATGGTGACCGACGCGGTCAATACCCTGCTCGACGAAGTCACCCAGGATCGCAGCCATCAGATCCGCCAGGCGTTCGATCGCGCCACCTTAAAACTGATCGATAACCTGAAAACCGATCCGCTGCTGGCGGAAAAAGCGGAGAATATGAAGGCATATCTGAAAAACGATGAGACTTTCAACCGCTACCTTGGCGAGGTATGGGCCGACCTGCGGACGTGGATTAAAAATGATGTCACCCGCGACGACTCACAGATTCAACAGCGGATTGCCGATGCCGGGCAGTGGTTTGGCGAAACGCTGCTCCACGATGACGCGCTGCGCGAGTCGCTGAACGAACACCTGGAGCAGGCGGCACATCGGGTGGCGCCGGAGTTTGCCGCCTTCCTGACCCGGCACATCAGCGATACGGTCAAAAGCTGGGATGCGCGGGATATGTCGCGGCAAATTGAGCTCAATATCGGCAAAGACCTGCAGTTTATCCGTATCAACGGCACCCTGGTCGGCGGCTCTATCGGCCTGCTGCTGTGGCTGTTCTCGCAGATCCCGACGCTGCTACATCTTAAGATTGGTTGAAAATGGTAGCATCACAACGCTTCCGGCGATAACGACCCGATAAGGAGGGAGCAGGCTATGTTATGGATATCGCGACTATTTGCTCGTCATTCCGCGACGCTTGTCTTTCCCATCGCGTTGATTCTCTATGATTTTTCCGCCTATCTGACCACCGACCTTATCCAGCCGGGGATCATCCACGTGGTGCGTGATTTCAACGCCGACGTGGCGCTGGCGCCGGCTTCGGTCAGCGTGTATATGGCCGGCGGCATGGCCCTGCAGTGGTTGCTGGGACCGCTCTCAGACCGTATCGGCCGTCGACCGGTGCTGCTCGCCGGGGCGCTGATCTTCACTCTTGCCTGCCTCGCGACGATGTTGACCACCTCCATGACGCAGTTCCTCGTCGCGCGCTTCGTTCAGGGCACCAGCATCTGTTTTATCGCCACGGTCGGCTACGTCACCGTGCAGGAGGCCTTTGACGAGAAAAGATCGATTAAGCTGATGGCGGTGATCACCTCGATCGTGCTGATAGCGCCGATCGTCGGCCCGCTTTCCGGCGCGGCGCTGATGCACTTCGTCCACTGGAAAGTCCTGTTCGGCATTATCGCCGCGATGGGATTTATCGCCTGGCTGGGGCTGCTGCTGAACATGCCGGAAACGGTGCGTCGCGGCGACGTGCCCTTCAGCGCCGGTAGCGTGGTTCGTGACTTCCGCGACGTCTTCCGCAATCGGATCTTTTTATCCGGCGCCGCCACGCTCTCCTTGAGCTATATCCCGCTGATGAGCTGGGTCGCCGTCTCGCCGGTTATTTTAATGGATGACGGCGGGCTCAGCAGCGGCGAATTCGCCTGGGTGCAGGTGCCGGTCTTTAGCGCGGTGATTATCGCCAACCTGTCGGTAGCGCGCTGGGTGCGGGACCCCACGCGCCCGCGCTTTGTGCTGAGCGCGGTCCCCATCCAGGCCATCGGACTGGCGCTGCTGATTTTCGGCAACCTGGCATGGCCGCACGTCTGGCTCTGGTCGGTGCTGGGGACCTGCTTCTACTCTTTCGGCATCGGGCTGATTTTCCCGACGCTGTTCCGCTTTACCCTGTTTTCCAACGATCTGCCGAAGGGCACCGTCTCCGCGTCGCTGAATATCGTGATCCTCAGCGTCAGCGCACTTTCCATTGAGGGGGCACGCTGGCTATGGTTTCACGGCGGCAGATTGCCGTTCCACATGCTGGCGGTGGTCGCCGGGATCGCGGCCTCCTGCTGCCTGGTCGGGTTATTGCACAACCTGCGCCAACGTTCGGAAGCGGCCATCGAAGCCCGGCAATCCTGATGACCCCGGCACATAACCACACGGAGAAAGAGCAAAGATGAGCGATATTGAACTCAGCCTGCCGCAGCGCGACCTGTTATGCGAAAAGCTAAGAAAATACTGCGAAACCCATTTCGACCTCGAACTGGAGCAGTTCGACGCCGAGTTTTTTGTCGACTTTATCGCCAAAGAGCTGGGGCCGCTGTTTTACAACGCCGGTATCGAGGAGGCCATCCGGACCCATCTCGCCTGGAGCGAGCGGATTCAGGAGGAGATGGATCTGAAAAAGGTCTATTAGCCCGGTCAACGCCTGCGGAGATCAATAAACATACGATTAACAGGGTTATAATACAGGTTCTTTCATCATCTCCCGTGTACGGGGAAGGAAAACCATGTCCCTTATCACCGATCTACCCGCTATTTTCGATCAGTTCTCCGAAGCCCGCCAGCAGGGCTGGCATCCCGACCGTTTTTGACCTTAACCGGCTATGACCGCCAACTGGTGGATTTCGCCGATAAGCAGGTGACGGAGATTGCCTGCCACGGGCCTGGCTCCCGCAGCCCGCACGGTGATTGATATCGGCGGCCAGGACAGTAAGGTTATCCAGCTTGATGAGCACGGCAATCTCAGCGACTTCCTGATGAACGATAAATGCGCGGCGGGTACCGGGCGCTTTCTCGAGGTGATTTCGCGCACGCTCGGCGCCAGCGTCGAGCGGATGGATACCCTCACCGAGGGCGTTGCGCCGCACGCCATCACCAGCATGTGCACGGTCTTCGCCGAGTCCGAGGCGATCAGCCTGCGATCGGCGGGGGTACCGCCAGAGGCCATTCTGGCCAGGGTGATTAACGCCATGGCCCGGCGCAGCGCTCACTTCATCGGTCGACTGCCGGCACAGGGGCCGCTGCTGTTTACCGGCGGCGTCAGCCGCTGCGCGACGTTCGCCGCGATGCTGGAGCGCCACCTCGGCATGACGGTGCACAGACACCCGGAAGCCCAGTTTGCCGGAGCCATCGGCGCGGCACTGATCGGCCAACGCCAGAGGCGACAAGGATGACGGTATATCTGTTTTTATTTCATTCGACGGCAGGGATGGTACGGATGCGCAAAGCCCCGCAGGCGGCGGGATTATCCTTTCAGGTCAAGGATATCCCACGCCAGCTGCGCGGCGGTTGCGGGCTGTGCATTTATCTGCGCTGTCTGCCGGGAGAAGAGCAGCAGTGGGTTATCCCCGGCCAAACGGAAGCCATATTTCACGTTGCCGGGGATGATTACCAGCTGCTGGCTAACTTTCCGCAGCAGGCGTAAGGGCTGTCCCTGCCAGGGCGTCAATTATCGCCCGGCGGCGCTTCGCTTGCGCGGGCCTACAGTCGATCGTGGATTGCCCTGCCCCGGTCTGTTTGTAGGCCGAGCCGCTCCCCGCATAAAGCGCGCACAGCGGCAATTTTGTAGGCCGGGTAAGGCGCCAGCCGCCACCCGGCGTAAAGCAGGCACAGCGGCAGTTTTGTAGGCCGGGTAAGGCGCCAGCCACCACCCGGCGTAAAGCAGGCACAGCGGCAATTTTGTAGGCCGGGTCAGGCACCAGCCGCCACCCGGCATAACGCAAGCACAGCGGCAATTTTGTAGGCCGGGTAAGGCGCCAGCCGCCACCCGGCGTAAAGCGAGCACAGTGGCCATTGCGATCCCCCGTCAATCACCCGATCGCCAGCAGCGCGCGTTGGCAGCCTGAGGTTATTCCGTGATGACAAACCGCGTCGGCGCAAAGCAGTTCAGAATCCGGTGCACGAGGAAAACCAGCGTCAGCGTGACGATAAGCGAGGTGGTTACCGAGGTAATGCGATAGAGGTCGCTGAAGATCAGATCCTGGTCCGGATGCAGGTTCTGGCCGAACATAATCCCGATGGTGGTGATGCTGGCGAAACCGACCCCGGCGCCAACCTTTTCCATAACATGCAGGCGGGCGCTAAAGGCCAGCCCCAGGCCAATCAGCGGCATCATCAATATCATATGATTGCTGAAATCATAGATAAGCAATTGTACCACCAGAATATACAGGCAGGACAACACCACGCCCACAACGCGCCACAGCGAGCTTATTACCGCGCCGCGATAGTGCATCGGGAACAGGATCAGGATCCCCGCCATCAGCGCCGAAAGAGAATCGCTGAGATCGCAGATCTGGAAGACCACGAAAATCAGGGTGGCGACGGTGCCGGAGAGCAGCGATTCATGGCGCACCCGGGCGGCGTCTTTCTCGATTCGCGGCGGCGGCTTACGCGGTTCGACATCCGGAATCAGGTAATTCATTAATGCGCTGAGCGCCACCGCCATCACGCAGGCTTCCATATTAGAGAACAGCAGCGTGTGCCAGTTGCTGGCGGGATAGCTCATAAAGTTGAGCATCGTGCTCTGACAGACCACCCCCATCGACCCCAGCAGAAACAGCGGTCCCTGGCTCATAAAGCGAAAACGCATCACATAGAGGCCAAAAACCACCAGCGTCATCACAATCGGCCATTGCGATAAATATCCGACGATCAGCACCATTTCGACGCAGTTTACCGCTGCACTGAACATAAACTGCCTGGCGACGTGACGATTAAAGACCGGCACCAGCGACAGCAGCATCAGCGGATAGACGACAAAGAAGACGCCGTACTGCACGTCGTAGAAGGTCGAGATACTCAGCGCTATCATCCCGGCGAAGGCGATCCGCAGCGTCTGACGAAAGTCATTCGCCGTGTAAACGATATTACCGTGCGGGGTGAAAACGCGAGCCAGCGTATTAATAGACATAGTGCAGCAGGCTCACCAGATGGATCTGCAGACCGGCGAAGGTGCGGGCGAACGGACCGTCGCTGTTATAGAGCTGAACCGTAGCGCGGGCGCCGGTCGGCAACGGTTTGTCCAGCGGTTCATCGAGGGCGACGTGGATCCGCATGCGTTGGGCATCGCGCACCCAGCGGGTAGACTGCTCCGGCTGCGACAGCTGGCCGTTGACCTCTTCCTGGCCGGCTAAAATCCCGGCATCGCTGCTGGTGACGTGCGCCGGAAAGACTTTGCCCGGTAGCGCATCGAAAACCACCGCAGCATCGGTATTCACCCCGGTGTGGCGCAGACTCTTCTCACGAAAATCAGCGACGATATCGGTATGGTTGCTGACCAGCGCCAGCAGCGGCGTGGCGGCGGTGGCATACAGGCCGGGGTTGAGCTGCAGGTTGCTCACCATCCCGTCCGTTTCGGCGTAGACTTTGCTCCAGCCAAGGTTGAGCTGCGCCTCTTCCAGCGCGTTACGGTATTTTTGCAGCGTCACGTTACGGCTGTCGTCGCGCTCCCCGCGTTGAATGAGCAGATTCTGAATGCTGGCATTCAGCGCGCTTACCGCCTGTTCGCTGGTCTGCCAGGTGGTGCGTACCTTATCGAGATCCGCTTGCGAAACGTTTTGCATGGTGCTCAGGCGCTGGTAGCGATCGAGGGTGACCTTATCGTTGCGGGCGGTGTACTGCGCGGTGCGGAGGTTGGCGCGCGCGGCGGCGATCTGCGCATCGAGTTGCTGGTTGCTCAGCTTCGCCTGGGCAAGCGCAATCTGTGCCGCCTGGACTTTATTGATAAACGGCGTCGGATCCAGCTCATAGAGCAGGTCTCCCTTCTTCACCTGGCTATTGTTGTGCACATAAACCTGCGACACATAGCCGGAGACCCGCGGTGCAACGGGCGTCACCACCCGCATGACGGTCGAGTCCGGCGTCAGCGGGATCCAGATATCGGCAACGATAAACCAGGCGAATATCGCCAGGAAAGCGGCAATACTCACCCTTACCCAGCGGGCAAATTTTTGTTCAGGGGTCATCATAGTTTAGATCTTGTTATCTTCTTCGCGGATTGTCCGCAAATTGCAGGCGATGTGATTTAAGGTGGCGCTGAAGGTGGCGAGATCGTCCGCAGGAATGGTCCGGGTGACCCGGGATTGATAGGTCTCAATCACACGGTTCAGATCTTCCAGTATCGACCGGCCTTCCGCCGTCAGCGTCAGCAGGCGTATGCGTTTGTCATAGGGCGATGTTGAACGCAGCAGATAGCCCTGACTTTCGAGCTGCGTGAGGGTGCGCATCAGCGGCGGCAGTTCAATACCCTGCACTTCCGCCAGTTCGCTGACCGAGACGTTATCCCCCAGTTGATGCAGCTGCATCAGCACCGTCCAGCTTGACTGGGTCAGGCCGGTATCGGTGATAGCAGAGTCGATGGTCGCGCGCCACTGGCGTACCACCATCGCCATCCGCATTCCCATCGGGCGGCGGGCGAACAGTTCGTCTTCGGTCATGTTTCTTTCCTCAGTTAGCTGAGAAGAAAATAATACTTATCAGGATAAGTATCAAGAAACGGTGGACGCAGAAGCATTAATTGATAAATATTGTGAATGTAATAACCCTGGCGGACATTTCCCCGGTCGCGCTACCGCTTGCCGGGGCTATGGCCTCGTGGGTTTTGTCACCCGGACAGGTGCGTAGCACCGCCTCCGGGAAAACCCCGCTCGCACTGTCGCTTACCGGAGCCACACACCGTGGGTTTTGTCGCCCGGACAGGTGCGTAGCACCGTCTCCGGGAAAACCCCGCTCGCACTGTCGCTTACCGGGGCCACACACCGTGGGTTTTGTCACCCGGACAGCTGCGTAGCACCGCCTCCAGGAAAACCCCGCTCGCGCTGTCGCTTACCGGAGCCACGACACCGTGGGTTTTGTCGCCCGGACAGCTGCGTAGCACCGTCTCCGGGAAAACCCCGCCCGCGCTGTCGCTTACCGGAGCCACACACCGTGGGTTTTGTCACCCGGACAGGTGCGTAGCACCGCCTCCGGGAAAACCCCGCCCGCGCTGCCGATTACCGGGGCTACGGACAAGCGCAGGGTGAAAGACCGGACTTTTTAATTGAGCTGATCGCGCCGCAGGCCGACATCTTTCAGCTGTTCATCGCTCATTCGCTGCAAAATCCGTCGCGTTTGCTGCCGAAGCCACCATTTTCTTATCATTCTGCCCAGTAATATGAAGCCGATAAACGGCTGTCTTGCCCGGTTCTCATGAAATTCCATACTCCACCTCCTCACCTTGCCAGAGTCTTTATCTTCGCGGATCGGAGGCCAGACAATACAGATGCACAAAACTCTTTTCTTTAACATACAGATTGGCTAAAACGGTATCTGCGTGGCTTTTTTTTCATTCATCTGTACTGGTTTATCTATCTGTATGGCGGCAATAAGGGATACAGCATGACGCGTTACCAACATCTGGCCAGCCTGCTGGCAGAACGTATTGAGCAAGGGCTGTATCGCGACGGCGAAAAACTGCCGTCGGTACGCAGCCTGAGTCAGGAGCACGGTGTCAGCATCAGCACCGTCCAGCAGGCCTATCAAATGCTGGAACAGCAGCGGCTAATCACCCCGCAGCCGCGTTCCGGCTATTTTGTCGCCCCGCGTAAAGCGCAGCCGCCGGTGCCGCCGATGTCGCGCCCGGTTCAGCGCCCGGTGGAGATCACCCAGTGGGATCAGGTGCTGACCATGCTCGACGCCCGCAATGACAAAAGCATTATTCCCTTCGGCGGCGGCTCGCCGGACGTCACTCAACCCAGCCTGAAGCCGCTGTGGCGTGAGCTGAGTCGGGTTATCCAGCACAATATCAACGAAGTGCTGAACTACGACGAACTGGCCGGGCGCCGAGAGCTGCGCGAACAAATCGCCCGCCTGATGCTCGACGGCGGTTCCGTGGTCACCGTCGATGATTTAGTGATCACCAGCGGCTGCCATAGCGCCCTGTCGCTGGCCCTGCTGTCGGTGTGCCAGCCTGGCGACATCGTCGCCGTGGAGTCCCCGACCTATTACGGCACCATGCAGCTGCTGCGCGGTTTGGGGCTGAAGGCCATTGAGATCCCGACCGATCCGGATAGCGGGATCAGCCTGGAAGCGCTGGAGCTGGCATTAGATCAGTGGCCGATCAAAGGCGTTATCCTGGTGCCGAACTGCAATAATCCGCAGGGTTTTATCATGCCGGACGCCCGCAAACGCGCGATACTCACCCTCGCCCAACGTCACGATATCGTTATTTTTGAAGATGATATCTACGGCGAGCTGGCCACCGACTACCCGCGTCCGCGCACCATCCATTCATGGGATATCGACGGACGGGTAATGTTGTGTAGTTCTTTTACTAAAACTATCGCGCCGGGCCTGCGCATCGGCTGGATCGCGCCCGGCCGCTATTACGACCGGCTATTGCAGATGAAATACGCCGCCAGCGGCACCAACGTTCCCTCGACGCAACTGGCGGCATCCATTTTTATTCGCGAAGGCCACTACCACCGACACGTGCGGCGGATGCGGCAGATCTACCAGCGCAATATGGAAATCTATACCTGCTGGCTGCGGGAGTATTTTCCGTGTGGGATCTGCGTCACCCGGCCAAAAGGCGGCTATATGCTGTGGGTTGAGCTACCGGAGCATGTCGATATGGTCTGCGTCGCGAAGCAACTGTGCCGCATGAAAATCCAGGTCGCGCCGGGTTCGCTGTTCTCGGCGTCCGGGAAATATCGCAATTGCGTCAGGATCAACTGCGCCCTGCCGCCGATCGAGAAGCACCGGGAGGTGATGGTGAAGCTGGGCGAGGCGGTGAAGGTGGCGATGGAGTGAGTTTTTCGCCGTGGCAAACTGGCTTGTCCCCCGGTGGCGCTTTGCTTACCGGGGCTACGGTTCGCAACCGTCTGCGGGATGGTGAGCGGGCCAGGCGCGGCAAGCGCCGCCTCAGAGAAGGCATAGACCAGCCTATAGACTTATTTCTTATTCTGCTCGCGCAGCATGGCTTCCCGCAGAATCGCGTTCAGCCGGGTTTGATAACCTTTTCCCGGGCGTTTAAGCCACGCCATAACATCAGCATCGATGCGCACAGAGGCCTGCGTTTTTAGCGGCCGATAAAATTTACCGCGAACCGCCTCTGACCACTGCTCATCGTCCGAAGAGGGGATGTCGCTGTAATCAATGTCATCATCTGATTTTTTCGCCAGCGCTTTGAGTTCGTCTTCACGCTGGGCGGTAAGCGCGGCCGGGTTATCGCGTTTATGTTTAACCATGTTCATAACGACTCCTCTCTTTCTTATCTGCCTTCCGGGCGCTGATAATACGAATGACCTCCGTTCCACTTTCAAAACGAACCGAATGCGCAACAAGAATAACGATAATTCCGTGTACAAGGCCGAGGGTTTGCCATCGATATTCACCATTTTGATAGCGATCTTGTCGGGAAAGATGCTGCGGATCGTCAAAGACTAGTACCGCCTCTTCAAACCGAATCCCATGTTTTCTCAGATTGCTTGCTGCCTTGTTTGCATCCCATTCAAACTCCATTGGCATAGCATTCATCCTGATTGTATATACAAAAAAGTATAGACAATTGTCTGAAGATTATACTAACCGCGTTGGAAAAAACCTCACATTTTCAGAGTAGAGTTTGTAAAGATTTCCCCCGGTGGCGCTACGCTTACCGGGGCTACAGGTTCGCAGCCGATGGAGCCAGTAGCCCGGATAAGGCACGCCAGGCACCCCCGGTGGCGCTACGCTTACTGGGGCTACGGGTTTGCAGCCGATGGAGCCAGTAGCCCGGATAAGGCGCGCCAGGCGCCGCCTCCGGGGAGAAACCGCAGGGCGATTCAGGCTATTTCCCCCGGTGGCGCTTTGCTGACCGGGGCTACGGGTTTCCGGCCGCCTGTGGATCCTCGTCATAAAACACCATCCCTTTATACGGCTGCTCGCGGCAGGCGGCCAGTCGCCGGGCGAGGCTACCGACATGCAGCTCCAGCTTGTGACCGTCGGGGTCGAGGAAGTAATACGATGCCCCTTCGCTGCGGTTCACCTTCCACACCGCCACCCCGGCCGTTTCCAGCCGCGCGCTGAACCCGGCGAAATCGGCTTCGGCAATGCTAAAGGCGTAGTGGGTGTAGTCGCTCTCTTCCGGCGGAGTGACGCGCCGCTGCGGGTCGAGTGACAGGCACAGCCACAGGTCGCCGCAGGAGAGATAGGCGCCGCTATCCCAGCGCGCGTGCAGCCTCATCCCCAGCAGCTGCTGATAAAACGCCACGCTCGGCGCCAGGCTGCTGACCGCCAGGGTCAGGTGATTCAATCCGCTTAACATGACTTTTCCTCTAATGACATCTCGATTTGCTGACGCAGCCATTGATGGGCCGGGTCACGATGCCAGCGCTCGTGCCACAGCATCAACATATCAAACCCGGCCACCGCCAGCGGCGGCTCGACGACCATCAGGCCGCTGACCCCACGCACCAGCCGCTCCGGTAGCACCGCCACCAGATCGCTATTGCGCAGCGTCTCCAGCATAAACAGGAAATGTGGCACCGAAAGGACAACCCGCCGCGAAAGCCCAAGGTTGGCCAGCGCAGTATCGGTTGCGGCGCTGAAACCGCCGCCGTCCGGGGAGACCATAACCTGATCCAGCTGGCAAAACTGCGCCAGACTCAACGACGCCTGCAGCGCCGGATGCCCCGCCCGGCCCGCCAACACGTAGCGCTCGCTGAACAGCAGCCGCTGATGCAGCTCCGGCGGAGCGCCGTCGCGGGTATGAAAGAACAGATCGACCTCGTCCCTCTCCGCCTGCTGCACCAGGCGGGAAGGCTGGAGATCGAAGACCGCCAGGCGGCTGCCCGGGGAGGCCCGACGCAGCGTGTGCAGCGCCGGGAGCAGGATCGCCGAGGCCATATAGTCCGTCGCCGCTATGCGCCAGGTCTGCGCCGCCGTCAGCGGGTCGAAACTGTCGGCGGGGGCGACCGCCAGCTCCAGCGCCTGCAGGGCATCGCGCAGCGGTCCGCGCAGTTCATCGGCGCGGGCAGTAGGCAGCATCCCGCGCGGTCCGGGCAACAGCAGTGGGTCAGCAAAAATGTCCCGCAGGCGCGCCAGCTGGATGCTGACCGATGGCTGCGACAAGTTAAGCCGCTGCGCCGCCCGCGTGACGTTGTGCTCGCTCAACAGCACATTGAGAGTGCGCAGCAGATTGAGATCCAGACGCTGTAAATTAATCACGGCTATACCTGAGATTTAAGTAATTAATTTCTACTATAGCTTCAGCTTACTTACTCTGCAGCTCTCAATAGCTCAGAGGTGATTGCCATGAAAGTACTGCTGATTTACGCCCATCCGGAACCACGCTCGTTGAACGGTGCGCTAAAAGATTTTGCCGTCCGGCATCTGCAAAACGCCGGCCATGAAGTGCAGGTTTCCGATCTCTACGCCATGCGCTGGAAAGCCGGTTTTGATGCCGACGACAGCAGCGCCCCGCCGGTCGGCGAGTTCTGGCGTTCGACGCTCGATTCAAAACAGGCCTTTGAACAAGGTACTCAAAGCGCGGATATCGTTGCGGAACAAGAGAAGCTCCTGTGGGCGGATACGGTAATTTTCCAGTTTCCGCTGTGGTGGTTCTCCATGCCCGCCATTATGAAAGGCTGGATCGACCGGGTTTATGCCTATGGTTTCGCCTACGGCGTCGGCGAGCACAGCGACCGCCACTGGGGCGACCGCTACGGCGAAGGCACCCTGGCGGGTAAACGGGCGATGCTGGTTGTCACCACCGGCGGCTGGGAGGAGCACTACGCCCCGCGCGGCATTAACGGGCCGATTAACGATATCCTGTTTCCGATCCAGCACGGAATGCTGTTTTATCCCGGCTTTGAGGTGCTGCCGCCGCTGGTGTTCTACCGCACGGAGAAAACGGACGAGCAGCGCTTTGCGCAGCAGTGCCGCGAACTGACGCAGCGGCTGGATACGCTGGCGGAAACGTCCCCCATCCCGTTCCGCCGACAAAACCACGGCGACTATCTGATCCCGTCCCTGACGCTGCGCCCGGAGCTGGCGGTCGGGGAAAGCGGGCTGGCCATCCATCGCCGGGTGGATTAAGCGCAGCAAGGCGATGCCCGGCCACCCGGCGTCGCCATTCAAAAATGCTGATTTAGTCCCTGACACGCTTATTTATCCCGAAACGGCTATTTGTTGTAGTCAGACGCCCGCAACTTGGTTTCCCGTCTCTTTCTCATCGGCCAGGATGGTGTATGTTCTCAAGCATCACCTTTAAGCAATCCGGTAACGAGATGAGACGTATTGAGGTAGTACTGCGTGAACTGGAGCGGCTGACGAAGACCATCAGCCGGGACGATCTGGCCCTTGGCACCAGCGCTTTCACCGCAGAGCAAATCGGTTTTAACCTCGGCCTGGCGCGCAACTCTGTCAGCAAGGATTTAAACCAGCTGTGGAGCGACGGGCTGGTTATCAAAACCCGCGGACGCCCGGTATTCTTTCTGCATCTGCAGGCGACGCAAACCCTGCTCGAACGGCCGCTAGCAGAGTCGGAGCGTGAGATCGGCGCCATTAGCGATTTGCTGCCTGACAGGAATCTACCGTCGATTAGCGATCCGTTCGCGCTGTTGATCGGCCACGATCGCAGCCTGCGGGATGCGGTGGAAAAAGGTAAAGCGGCGGTGCTCTATCCGCATGGGCTACACGTTTTGCTGACCGGCCCTTCGGGCGTCGGAAAGACTTTTTTCGCCGAACTGATGCACCGCTATGCCTGCGAGCATAGCGGTGATAGCCCTCCGCCTCTCGTCTACTTTAACTGCGCCGAGTATGCCAACAACCCGGAGCTACTCTCTTCCCATCTCTTTGGTCATCGACAGGGGGCGTTTACCGGTGCAACGGAGAGCAAGACGGGGCTGATTGAACAGGCCGACGGCGGCTATCTGCTACTCGACGAAGTCCATCGCCTGCCCTATGAAGGCCAGGAAAAGCTCTTCTCGCTGCTGGATAAAGGCGAGTATCGCCCGCTGGGCGCCAGCGGCCCGGCGCGAAGCATCACCGTACGCCTTATCTGCGCCACCACCGAGCCGGTGAGCTCGTCGCTGCTGCGGACTTTTCAACGCCGCATTCAGGTCACCATCGATCTTCCCGGCATCCGCCAGCGTTCGCTGGAGGAGCAGATCGAACTGATTATCGGCTTCCTGCAGCGGGAGAGCCGCAAGATTGAGCGCTCGGTAAGCATCGATAAAACGCTGCTGCTGTGGCTGCTGAATAAGCCGCTGGAAGGCAATATCGGCCAGCTAAAAAGCGATATCCAGTTTTTATGCGCCCAGGCCTGGGCGTCAGGGATGGCGGCGCAGCACGATGTTCTACTGCTGGATGGCAAGCTGGCGGACGGTTCCACTAACCCCACCCAGGAGCAGCGGATACTGGTCGACGCGCTGTTCAATGGTAAAACCCTGCTCAGTATTGACGCCCGCACGCTGCCCCAGCTTAAAAGCCCGGCGGGCGGCGATGGCGGCATCGAAGAGAGCGATCTGTTTTATAGCTTCCTGACCCGCGAATACGTCAATCTACGCAACAGTAACGTTCCGCCTGCAGAGACGCTGGCCATTCTCAAAAACAAGCTCAGCTCCATTTTCGAATATGGCCTCTACAGCCGCGACAGCGGTACGCGATCACCGCGCTATGGCGACCAGATTGAAGAGCGCGTCGCCCTGCTGATTAGCTATGTCGAGCAGATCCTGGGCTTTTCCCTGCCGGAAAATCTGGTCAATCCGCTGCGCAAGCACCTGCTGGCGCTGATCGGCTACGTCCAGCGGGGGCTGATCCCGCAGCTCTACTCCTCCAGTTTAATTCTCGATCGCTGTAAAGATGAATATGAGAACGCCACCCAGCTATGCAGGAAAATCAACGATCTGCTGAATATTCAGTGCCCGGCGACGGAGGTGGTCTGGCTGTGCCTGTTCCTCAAAGAGTGCCGCCATTACCGCCAGCGGATCGGCGTCAGCCCCGACTGCGGCGTGATACTGATCGCCCACGGCGCCACCACCGCCACCAGCATGGCGCAGTACGTCAATCGGGTGCTGGAACGCGAGCTGTTCAACGCCATCGATATGCCGTTCGAACAGTCGGTACACGACACCCTGGATGCATTAATCCGGCTTATGCAGGCGCAGCGCTGGCAGCGGCTGATCCTGATCGTCGATATCGGCTCGCTGGTGCATTTCGGCAGCACCATCAGCAAGCTATTCCAGATAGACGTCCTGCTGATGCCGGACATCACCCTGACCAGCCTGCTGGAGATTGGCCTCGATCTGAGCTACGAGACCAGCGAGCTGCCGCGGCTGGCGGCGCTTATGCAGGAAAAAGGCATCCCCAGCCAGCTGTGCACCCCGCAGCAGGAAAACGTCGGCAAGGTGCTGGTCATCTCCTGCATTACCGGCATGGGCACGGCGGAGAAAATCAAAACGGTGCTGGAGGAGAGCTTCGGCGAGCTAATGTCGCAGGATACCCGCATGGTGATCCTCGACTATAACGAAGTGCGCAGCCCGGAGCGCGTGCAGCAGGCCATTAACGCCCACGAGCGGCTGGCGGGGATTGTCGGGACCTTCCAGCCCGGGCTGCCGGATATTCCGTTTATCTCGCTGGAGGAGCTGTTTTCCGAGCAGGGCCCGGAGCTGGTGTTAAGCCTGCTGACTCCCGATCTCTCCAGCGCCGAGAGGCGGCTGGAGATGGAGCGCAGCGCGTCCCGATTTATCAGCGCCCTGACCATGGAGAGCATCATCAACCATATTTCGGTGCTCAACCCGCAGCGCATCCTCAAAGAGATGGAGGGCGTCCTCAGCCAGCTGCGCGCGACCCTGGCGATCGCCCCCAGCCGCCAGGTGACACTACGCTTTCTGATCCACTGCTGCTGTATGGTCGAGCGTATCGTGATTAACCGCAAACCGTTACAGATGGCGCTGGAAATGAAGCCCGATATGGATACTCACGCGTTTAGTGTCATTAAATCCGCCTTTCACCCGGTGGAGGAGGCCTACGCCATCCGCTTATCGGATGCGGAATATATTTATATCTACGAATTATTGTATAGCTGATCCCTTTACTGGCGCGGCCCATCGGCCCGCCAGTCCCCTCCTCCCCCGCAGATGACACTAATGCTGGCACGGCCTTTGCTCTATCCATAGCGTCTATAAAACGGCGCCAGGAGGCCACCTTGTCATCTACTGTACCTGCACACCCATTACCGCAAATTCTGCTGCTGACGCACGGCGGCTGGGGTACGCCGCTTTGCAACAGCCTGCGCATGGTCACGGGCGAAATCGAAGGCGTGACGGAAATCGCCCTGATGCCCGTCGATACCCTCGGCGAGTATTACCAGCGCGTTGAAGCGATGGTGAAGTCCATGCCGGAAGGCTCGCTGATCCTCACCGACTTTATTGGCGGCACCACCTCTAACGTCGCCGCCCGCCTGAGCGCCGATTATCCGATCGCCGTGATTTGCGGCCTCAACGCTTCGCTGCTGCTGGAAGCGCTGGATAAACGCGAACAGGGGCCGCTGACCGGCTGCGTCAACGAGCTGGTGGAAGCTGGACGCAGCAGCTGTCGCGACGTCGTCGCCCACGTGAACCAGTTAAATCATTAAGGAGCCCTTCATGGCAAAAATCGTTTTATGTCGTATCGATAGCCGTCTGATTCACGGCCAGGTTGTCACCAAGTGGGTCGGCCAGTCGCAGGCGAACCGTATCGCCGTGGTCAGCGACGAGCTCGACGCCGATCCGTTTATGAAAAATATCTACCTGATGGCGGCGCCGCCGAATATCAAAGTCGACTGTTTCAGCAATGCCGGCTTTACCGCAGCCTGGCGGGAGAACCAGCTTGGCGAAGGAAACGTGCTGGTGCTGTTTCCGTCCCTCAGCGCAATCCAGCAGGCCGTGCAGCAGGGTTTCGACATCACCACGATCCAGGTCGGCGGACTTGGCGGCGGGCCAAACCGGAAAGCCGTATTTCAGAACATCACCCTCGATGAAAAAGACGTCGGGATCCTGGGTGAGCTGAAAAACAGCGGAATTCAGGTGTTCTTCCAGACGATCCCGGAAGATAAGCCACAGTCACTGGACGACATCCTGAAAAAATTCTAACCAGTTGATAAGCAGGTAAAAACTATGGACACATTGCTTTTTGCGAGCCTGATGGGACTCTATTACTGGTTCGCTCGATTACGTTTAGGCTATACCTTCTCCGCCATGCTGCTGCAGCCCGTCGTGGTTGCCGTTTTCGTCGGCCTGCTGCTGGGCGATATGAAGACCGCGATGATCATCGGCGCAGGTATGCAGTTGGTGTATCTGGGCGTCACCTCGACGCCGGGCGGTAACGTCCCGTCTGATCCGGCGCTGGCCGCCTGTATCGCCATACCTATTGCCGTAAAGGCGGGGATGGAGCCGAACCTGGCGATCGCGCTGGCGATTCCGTTTGGCGTGATCGGGGTATTCCTCGATCAGCTACGTCGGACGCTGAACGCAGCATGGGTCCATATGGCTGATAAACATGCCGAAAGCGCCAATATGGCGGGGATCATGCGCTGCGCCTTTATCTACCCAGCCCTGCTTGGGTTGCTGCTGCGCTTCCCGGTGGTCTTTGCCGCCAACTACTTCGGACAAAACGTGGTCGAGAAGTTCCTCAAGCTAATGCCGCATTGGCTGACCCACTCGTTTGAAATTATGGGCGGCATCCTGCCCGCGCTGGGCTTCGCCATCACCATCATGGTGATTGGTAAGAAGAGCCTGCTGCCCTGGTTTATCGGCGGATTCTTTGCGGTGCTCTACCTGAAGGTGGACATCATGGCGATGGCGATTTTCGGTACCTGCGTGGCCTTCCTGATTAAAGGCCTCGCCAAAAATGAAGGGGCGGCATAATGAGTAGCGATGTCATGCAACATGAGCTGGTTGAACGGGCCCGCGAAAGCCGGGCGCTGAGCAAGGCCGATATCACCAGGGCCTGGCTGATTTACTGGCTGGGGGCGGAAGTCTCCAGCTCCTACGAGCGTCTGCAAAGCCTGGTGTTCTGCGCCTCGATGACGCCGATTATCAAAAAGCTGTATCCGGAGAAAGAAGAACAGGCCGAGGCCCTGAAACGCCACCTGAACTTCTTTAACTCCGAGCAAACTTTCGGCTCGGTTATCCAGGGTATATCTATCGCCATGGAAGAGCAGAAAACCCGCGGCGAACCGATTAGCGACGCCTCCATTACCGGCATCAAAACCGGCCTGATGGGGCCGCTGGCCGGAATGGGCGACTCAATAATCTGGGCCGCAGTTATGCCGCTGCTAATTGCGATCTTTATCCCCTTTGCCGCCAACGGCAGCGCCTTCGGCGGTATTGCGCCGCTGATCCTCTATCCGGCAATCACCATGGCGATAAGCTACGGGCTGGTGCATAAAGGCTACACCCTCGGGCGTGATTCGATAATTGGCCTGCTGCAAGGGGGGCGCATTAAGGAGCTCATCTACGGCGCCAACGTGTTGGGTCTGATCATGATGGGCGCGCTTTCGGCAAGCTATGTCAAAATCACCACGCCGCTGAAAATCAGCGCGCTGAAAGGCTCTGATGTGGTGGTGCAGCAGATCCTCGACTCTATTGCTCCGGGTCTGCTGCCGCTGGCGGCGGTCTTTGCCGTCTACTTCTATCTGCTGAAAAAGGGTCCGCGCTACACCACGATTTTACTGTCTATTGTCGCAATCAGCATCGTTTGTTCACTGACGGGAGTGCTGTAGGCCATGAACGGTAATATTTATCAACAGCTCGGACTAAAGCGGGTAATTAACGCCTGCGGCAAAATGACGATCCTCGGCGTATCGTCCGTTGACCCGGAGGTGATGCAGGCCGCCACCGAAGCCGCCAGAGCATTCGTTGAAATCGATAAGCTCACCGACCGAGCCGGGGAACTTATCTCCACCCACACCGGCGCCGAGGATAGCTACCTGACGTCGTGCGCCTCGGCGGGAATTGCTATCGCGGTAGCGGCGGCGATCACCCGCGGCGAGCCGGATAAGGTCGCGCAGATGCCGGACAGCAGCGGTCTGGCAAACGAAATCATTATCCTGCGCGGTCACAACGTCGATTACGGCGCGCCGATTACCAGCGCGATTCGACTCGGCGGAGGACGGATTGTCGAGGTCGGGTCCAGCAATCTCGCCGCACGCTGGCAACTGGAGAGTGCCGTCAGCGAGCGTACGGCGGCGCTACTATTTGTCAAATCGCACCACTGCGTGCAAAAAGGGATGCTGGGCATTGACGACTTTCTGCAGGTTGCCCGCCAGCATAACCTGCCGCTGATTATCGATGCCGCCGCCGAAGAGGATCTTCGGCAGTGGGTTGCGACCGGCGCAGATATGGTGATTTACAGTGGCGCCAAAGCCTTCAATGCCCCAACCTCCGGCTTTGTTAGCGGAAAAAGAAACTGGATCGCGGCCTGCAAAGCGCAGCATAACGGCATCGCCAGAGCGATGAAGGTTGGCAAAGAAAATATGGTGGGCCTGGTGTACGCCCTCAACCGCTATCAGTCGGCCGCTCCAGCGCCCGATGCGACCACCCTGCGTCCCTTCGCCGAGGCGATATCCGCCCTACGCGGGCTGAAGGCGGATATCGAACAGGATGAGGCAGGACGGGCCATCTGGCGCATTCGGGTCAGGGTCGATAAAGAAGCCCTGGGCCTCAACGCCAACGAAGTCGAAGCCAGGCTACGCGGTGGCGAAATTGCCATTTATGCCCGCCGCTACGCTTTGCATCAGGGCGTGTTTAGCCTTGATCCGCGGACCATTGCCGAAGGTGAGATGCCGCTTATTATCGCGCGACTCAAGGAGATTACCGAACATGCAGCAGATTAACTTTTACCGCCGACGGGTCGCGATTAACGTTCTGGCAAAAGATATCGCCAACGCCCGTGAGATTTACGACGCCGCCGAAGGCCATGCGGTGATCGGCGTTTTATCCGCACAATTTTCTACCGTGGATGAAGGTGTGGCAGAAGTGCGCCGTTGGATGACAGAAATTCCCGCTATTTCCGTCGGCCTGGGGGCAGGCGATCCGGCACAGTTCTATAAAGCGGCGATGATTTCGGCGAAGCTTCATCCCGCCCATGTTAATCAGACCTTTACCGGCTGCGGCTTTGCCGCAGGCGCGCTGGCCGCCACCGGCGGGCAAAACACGCGGATCAATGCGTTGATAAGCCCCACCGGCAGGCCCGGAGAGGTACTTATCTCGACTGGAGTCAGCAGCGCGCAGGGAACGCCGGCCAAGGTCTCCGCCGATGCGGCGGTGAGGATGATTCAGGATATGGGCGCGCACGCTGCAAAATTCTTTCCTATGGACGGCGAACGCTCCCTGGACGAGCTAAAGCTCCTCGCCCAAAGCGCCGCGCAAAACGGCATGACGCTGATTGAACCCACCGGCGGTATCGACCTGAATAACTTCGCCGCCATTCTGCAGGCCTGCCTGCAGGCCGGCGTTGCGCAGGTGATGCCGCATATCTACAGCTCAATCATCGACCCGCAGAGCGGGAATACCCGCCCGGAAGATATTCGCCAGCTGATGAGTATCGTGAAGGATCTTGTCGATTAAAGACTCGGCCGCGTGCGGCAGCGACTGCCGCACGCCACGCGCTGATTTCTATGACAAATTGTGAGCCTCCGCGCAATAACGACATTCCACCGCCGCACACGCCCCCTCACATTGATAGCGATCAAAAATAATCATACCGTCTGGTCGGTATGATTCGGGCCATGAATACAGAAGCCCAGCACCGAAAAAAAGATCCCGTCCGTCTGCACCGCCAGTTGCTTGAGTCAGCGGCGATGATTGCCGGTCGGGATGGTATCGCCGCACTCTCGCTGAACGCCGTCGCGCGCGAGGCGGGAGTCAGTAAAGGCGGACTCCTGCACCACTTTCCCAATAAACAGGCGCTGATCTTCGCTCTGTTCGCCCGGCTGCTGGCGATTATGGAAAAGGCGATAAGCGAGCTGATGGCCGCCGATAATATCGCCTACGGACGCTTTACCCGCGCCTATTTGCACTATCTGTCCAACCCGGAACTGACGGATACCCACGAAAGCCGCCAGCTGATGGTGCTGTCGCTGGCGATGCCGGATGAGCCGGTGCTGAGAAAATGCTGGCGCGACTGGATGCTGGGGCATCTGGCGCAGGGCGATGCGCTGGATAATAGCCATACCGGTACCCTGGTGCGCTATGCGGCGGACGGTATCTGGCTGTCGGAACTGACGGAGGGGCGCACCATGGGCGCCGACCACCGGCGATCGCTGGTGCGCGATCTGACGCAAATGACGCTGCCGGCATGATGCCGGAAAAACCTGCCCGGTCAGGCGTTATGCAGGGTTGCAGGCCGTCTGGAGCACCCGGACATACGTGAGTACCCGGGACCAGACAGACAAATAAAATCGCCTCATGAAGGCTCTTAGATCGAGGCCGCGATGCGCTACAACATCAATGCCCGTCTCATTTATGATGCAACGGACGGCACACTCACCCTACCGGGAAGCAGCGAACCGGACAGCCAGCTGTCTATCACCGCCAGCGCGCTGCTCTACTATTTCCTGCGCCATACCGATGTTATCAGCCGCGATGAGGTACTGAAAAAAGTCTGGGACGACAACGGGTTAACCTCATCCAACAGCAACCTTAACCAGTATCTGAGCATGCTGCGCAAAACCTTCCGCCATTATGATATCGAGAACATCATCGTCACGGTGTCGCGCGGCATGCTGCAGCTCAACCCCGAATTAACCATCGCCATCATTGACGACATAGCGGAGGCGCCGTCTGAGCCCGCGGCGGAAGTCGCGCCGATGCAGGATTCCAGGCCCCCCTTCACCCGCGCCGAGGAAACCTCCGCCCCCTCCCGGCATGCGCGAGGCACCTGCTGGTATCTCGCCGGCGGCTGCCTGCTCACCATCGCCCTGCTGCTGGTGGTCTGCAGTTTTCTCGGCGGCAGCACATCGCACCCCATCACCCTGACGCAAATGCGCCACAGCCAGTGCGAACTGCTGGCCAGCGACGAGATGCTGCGATCGGTCTCCGCCACCGCCTACGGCAAAAATTTTGATGAGGTGCGCCAGCGGCTGAAGCTGGAGTGTAAACCCGGCGAACGCTTCGTCTTCTTCTATGGCGACAGGCTGGAAACTAACGGCCTGGGCCGGGTGTTTCTCGCCCACTGCGCGATGCATGAAGATAACCCGTTCAGCTACTGCGATAACTATTTCTACTACTCCTGGAAGCCGCAATGAGACTCGCTCCTCGCCCCTTTTTCGCCCTCTCTACGCTGGTATTGATCGTCGCGGCCGGAGTCAGCGCCTGGAAACTGCTGCCCGTTGAAAAAAATGGCATGATGAGCTGCTCAAGCAAAGCGATCATGCGTTTTGAAAACATGGAGAAAGAGAACGTCAACGGCAATATTCATTTTAATTTTGCCGCCAACGGCAAGGGATCGATGGTCGTCGAGGGCTATACCGACTCCGCGGCCGGCTGGCTCTATCTGCAGCGCTACGTCCAGTTTAACTGGACCAGCCAACGCATCTCATCGACCGAACGCCACTACCACATCAGTAAGTGGGAATCCAGCGCCTCGTCAATCGATGAGTCCCCGGACGTTATCTTTGCCTACTTTATGCGTGAAATGTCCGACAGCCACGATGGCCTGTTTCTCAACGCCCAGAAGCTCAACGAGAAAGCGATTCTGCTGAGCTCCATCAACTCTCCGCTCTATGTCTGCACCCTGAAATCCGGCAGCCAGTTCGATTGACCCCGCTCCCCCCCGCCTTCCTGGTTTCGCCCTCGCCGCGAAAGCGCACTTTTTGCATTTATCTGGCGGGCAAAAACATGATTATACCCACATTTAATGGAGGGATATATTACCCCGCGTGCGCAATAAATTAGCACCCCGTTAACATTCCCCGCCGCGCGTCTCAACGCGCCAAAAACCGCCTGCGGCAACGCCAAATCTCGCACGACCGATCAGCATAAACAGATAAATCAATGGCTAAAAAAGGCTAAATCACAGAGTAAAAAACTAAAAACAAACCCCTCACGGATTTAAATTTCACTCCTTTTCCATTTCCCTATAGTGGATTTCGAACGCCGCTGCCGCGTGTTGACGCCGTTACGCGGACGGTTTTCCCGAATCACAAAACCTGCTCTGGAGGAGAAACAATGGGTGATGCATTGGGGCTTATTGAAACCAAAGGTCTGGTGGCCTGCATTGAAGCAGCGGACGCGATGTGCAAATCCGCCAACGTCGAGCTGATTAGCTATGAAAACATCGGCTCCGGGCTGGTCACCGTCATGGTGAAGGGCGACGTCGGCGCGGTGAAAGCGGCGGTGGATTCCGGCGTGGAATCGGCGCAGCGCATCGGGGAAGTGGTGACCTCGCTGGTTATCGCTCGTCCGCATAACGACATCAACAAAATCGTCATTAAACACAAGGCTTAAGGCCAGGAGAACGCAAATGGGTGATGCATTAGGTCTGATTGAAACCAAAGGGCTGGTGGCCTGTATCGAAGCCGCGGATGCGATGTGTAAAGCCGCCAACGTGGAACTGATTGGCTATGAAAACGTCGGTTCCGGGCTGGTCACCGCGATGGTGAAAGGCGACGTCGGCGCGGTGAAAGCGGCGGTGGATTCCGGCGTCGAATCGGCGCAGCGCATTGGGGAAGTGGTGACCTCGCTGGTTATCGCCCGTCCACATAACGACATCAACAAGATCGTCGCACATTACAAAGTGACGGAATAACGGGAGACAACATGATGAAAGAAGCGCTAGGGCTTATCGAAACCAAAGGTCTGGTGGCCTGTATTGAAGCCGCCGATGCGATGTGTAAAGCCGCCAACGTCGAGCTGATTGGCTATGAAAACGTCGGCTCCGGGCTGGTCACCGCGATGGTGAAAGGCGATGTCGGCGCCGTTAACGCCGCCGTTGACTCCGGCGTGGAAGCGGCGAAACGCATCGGCGAAGTCGTCACCTCTCGCGTCATCGCGCGTCCGCATAACGACATCGAAAAAATCGCGTCGCAGCATAAAGCATGACCTGACAGGGCGCGCCCCGTCTCCACTCTTTTAGTCTGATGAAGGATAGACTCATGATTGAACTGGATAACGATTTGCAGTCCCGCCAGAACGCGCGGGAACTGGTGCGCAGCGCCAAAAAGGCTCAGGCGATTCTGGCCACCTTTTCGCAGCAACAAATCGACGCCATCGTGAAAAACGTGGCCCAGGAAGCCGCGCACCACGCCGAAGCGCTGGCGAAAATGGCTGCGGAAGAGACCGGATTTGGCAACTGGCAGGATAAAGTGCTGAAGAACCGTTTCGCTTCGCTGCGCGTTTACGACGCCATCAAAGATATGAAGACCGTCGGCATCATTCATGACGATCCGCTAAAAAAAGTGATGGACGTGGGCGTGCCGCTGGGGGTGATTTGTGCGCTGGTCCCGTCAACCAACCCCACCTCTACCGTGATCTACAAAACGCTGATTGCCCTGAAGGCCGGCAACGCGATTATCTTCTCCCCGCATCCGGGCGCCCGTCAGTGTAGCTGGAAGGCGATTGAGATAGTCAAACGCGCGGCTGAAGCGGCAGGCGCGCCGGCGGGCAGCGTCGACGCCATTAGCCAGTTGACCCTCGAAGCCACTTCAGAACTGATGCACAGCAAAGACGTGTCGCTGATTCTGGCGACCGGCGGCGAAGGCATGGTTCGCGCCGCCTACGCTTCCGGCACCCCGACCATTAGCGGCGGCCCGGGAAACGGACCGGCCTTTATCGAGCGCAGCGCCGATATTCATCACGCGGTGAAAGATATTATCACCAGCAAAACCTTCGATAATGGCATGATCTGCGCCTCCGAGCAGTCAATCATCGTCGAACGCTGCATTTATCACGATGTGCATCGTGAACTCGAAGCCCAGGGCGCCTACTTCATGAATGAAGGTGAAGCGGCGAAAATGGCGGCTCTGCTGCTGCGCCCGAACGGCACCATCAACCCGAAAGTGGTGGGTAAAACCGCGCTGTATCTCAGCCAGCTTGCCGGTTTCAGCGTTCCGGCCAGCACCAAAGTGCTGATCGCCGAGCAGACTACCGTCTCTCACCAGAACCCTTACTCCCGCGAAAAACTGTGTCCGGTTCTCGGCCTGTACGTGGAAGAGGACTGGAAGGCGGCCTGCCACCGGGTGATGGAACTGCTGACCAACGAAGGGCTCGGCCATACGCTGGTTATCCATACCCGCAATCAGGACGTGATTCGCCAGTTCTGCCTCGAAAAACCGGTTAACCGCATTCTGATCAACACCCCGGCGGCGCTGGGCGGCATCGGCGCGACCACCAATATCACCCCGGCGCTGACCCTCGGCTGCGGCGCAGTCGGCGGCGGTTCCAGCTCCGATAACGTCAGCCCGATGAACCTGCTCAACATCCGCCGGGTCGGCTACGGCGTGCGCTCCATTGATGAACTGCGCGCTCCGGGCAGCCGCCCTGAACCGCAGCCGACCATCGTCACGCCAGCGGATAACCCGCAGCGCAGCATTCTCGACGACGAGCGCTTCACCGCGCCGGCCGACGCCCCGGCGCCCCTTAGCGCAACGGCGGACGATCGTTTTGCGGTCGCCGCCGCCGTCGAAGCGGAAGGTGAGATCAACGAGCAAAACGTGGAACGCATCATCCGCCAGGTGCTTGAGCGTCTGGGCCAGTAATGCATTGAAATAAGGCGATAAAAACAATGATTCTCGCAAAGGTAGTCGGACATGTCGTCGCCACGCAGAAATGCGCAGAGCTACGCGGCAGTAACCTGCTGCTGATCGTCAAACTCGACGATAACCAGCAGCCCATGAAGGACCAGACCTGGGTCGCCGTCGATAGCGTCGGCGCCGGCATGCACGACATCGTCCTGGCTGAAGAGTATTTCGCGCTCAACACCGAACGCTACAAAGCCATGTCGGTGGTCGCCATTGTCGAGAACGTGTTTCGGGACGCTTAAGGAGTGAATAACCCAATGAGTGAATTTTTGCTGAAACCCCGGATCCGCTTTGGTCAGGATGCGCTTGCCATCCTGAACGAGCTGCCCGCCCGCAACGTGCTGCTGGTGACCGACAAGGCGATGGTCAAATTTGGCCTCGCCGAACGCGTGACTGGCCCCTGGCGCCAGCGCGGCATCGCTTTCCAGGTCTGGGATGACGTGGTGGCGGATCCGGATATCGCCACCATCGTACGCGGGATGAAGGTGATGGATGCCCGCTATCCGGATCTGGTGGTGGCGCTGGGCGGCGGGTCGGTGATTGACGCGGCCAAAGCGGTTATTTTCGCCCTCGCGCAGACCCGTCCGCAGGCCGGGCGCCAGCGTCCCTGCTTTGTGGCGATCCCCACCACCAGCGGCACCGGTTCCGAAGTGACCGCCTTTTCGGTCGTCAAGGCGCATGCTGAAAAACTGGTGCTGGTGGACCCGACGCTGCTGCCGGATATCGCCATTCTCGACCCGGCGCTGGTGGCCTCAGTACCACCCGCAATCACCGCCGACACCGGGATGGACGTGCTGTGCCACGCGTTGGAAGCCTACGTCTCCCGCGCCGCCAGCGACTTTTCCGATGCGCTGGCGGAAAAAGTGGTGCAGCAGGTTTTCCGCTATCTGCCCACCTGCTGGCGCAGCGGCGACAACCTGCTGGCTCGCGAGAAGATGCACAACGCCTCCTGCATGGCGGGCATGGCGTTCACCAACGCCTCTCTGGGCATAACCCATAGCCTGGCCCATGCGCTTGGCGGCGTCTTTCGCGTCCCCCACGGCCGCGCGAACGCGCTGTTAATGGCCGAAGTGGTGGCCTGGAACGCCGATTATCACGGGCAGTGCGCGACCGAGGCCGCCCACAAATATGCGCGCTTAGCCCATCTGCTGGATCTGCCGGCGGCCAATCCCCGCCAGGGCGTCGCCAGCCTGCTGGTCGCCATTCAGACGTTAAAAGACGAAATGACGATGCCGGCCGGCATTCGCGATACCGGCGTCGAGGCAGGCGAGTTTGAACAGCGCCTGGCGGAGATGGTTGGCCAGGCGCTACGCGACAGCTGTACGCCGACCAATCCACGCACGCCGGACGCCAACGCGTTAACCGGGCTTTATCGCCGGGCCTGGTCCGGTTGACTGGAATCGCCCGGCGGCGCTCCGCTTGCACGGGCCTACGGATAACGCGCTAGTAGGCCGGGTCAGCGCAGCGCCACCCGGCAACAATGCGGGCAACTAACAAGAACATCTGGAGAATACTTCATGGCACACTACAGCTTAACGCCGCGCGTCAACGTGTTGGCAGACCGTTTACTCTCACAAAAAAGCACTCTGTGCACCGAGCATGCCGCCACGTTGAACGCCCTTGATGGCGATATTGCCGGCATTCCCGCCGCCGTCAAACCAGCGCGTCGTTTCTATGAGTTGATGCGCCAGCTGCCGCTGTGCATCAGCCCCGATGAGCTTATTGTCGGCGATCAAACCCGCAAACCGCACGGGGCGATTTTTCACGATGACAGCGCCGCGCAGCGTCCGTCGGCGTTCCGTTTCCTGAATCTCAGCAGCGACCTGGACTCCCCGGATTACCGGCTGATTATTGAAAAAGGCGTGCTGGCGATTAAACACCAGCTGGAAGAGAAAACCCGCAGCCTGGGTAGCGCCGTCAGCCGCAGCGGTATGGATGAAGTCAACGGCTGCCGGGCCGCCATTTACGCCTGCGACGCCCTCCTCGCCCTGGCGCAGAATCTGGCCACCAGCGCCGAAACGCTCGCGGCGGCGGAAAGCAACCCGTATCGCCAGGCCGAGCTGCTGGAGAGCGCGGCGATTCTGCATCACGTTCCGGCCCACCCGGCGCGTAGCTTCAAAGAGGCCTGCCAGGCATTTTATCTGTTTCAGTTGGCGCTGCAGCTGGACAACGGCAGCTACGCGGTGAACCCGGAAGGTGCCGATAAGGCTCTGCTGCCGTGGTATCAGCGCGACATCGCCAACGGCACCCTGACGCCGCAGCAGGCCTACGAAATCGTGGAGTGCCTGTGGTTCAAACTGGCGCAACTGAGCGAAGTCCGCGCCGCCTGCGCTATCGACGGCTACCCGATGTTCGACGCCCTGCGCCACGGCGCCAGCCTCGATGACCCCAGCACAATCATCAACGAACTTTCCGCGCTGTTCCTCTGCGCACAGCGGAATCTGAGCGCGCTCAATCTGCCGGTGCGTCTGTTCCACGGCGAACAAAAGGTCTCCGCCGCGCCGTTTGCCGCCTGTAGCGAAACGACAACAGCAGAAGGGCTGACTCCGCGCATGCAGCGTCTGCGCAACCACTACCTGACGGTACGCCCGAGCGTCTCTATCTATCGCGCGCTGGCCTTTACCGAGGTGGTGAAAGCCAATCCGGGCATGCCGACCATTCTGCTGCGCGCCAAAGCTTTCCGTCACGCCTGCGAAACCGCGCCGATTCTGATTCAGGACGATGAGCTGATCGTCGGCCATCCGTGCGGCAAGCCGCGCGCCGGGGCCTTCTCGCCGGATATCGCCTGGCGCTGGGTGCGTGACGAACTCGATACCATGAGCACCCGTCCGCAGGATCCGTTTGAGATCAGCGAAGAAGATAAGAAAACCATCCGCGAAGAGATCGTCCCGTTCTGGGAAGGCCGCTCGCTGGATGAGATCTGCGAAGCCCAGTACCGCGAAGCGGGGGTGTGGGCATTCAGCGGCGAAACCTTCGTCAGCGACCTCTCCTACCATCAGATCAACGGCGGCGGCGATACCTGTCCGGGCTATGACGTGCTGCTGTTCACCAAAGGGATGAACGGCATTAAAGCCGATGCCGAGACGCATCTTGCCAGCCTGAGTATGGAAAACCCGCAAGATATCGACCGCATCTACTACTACAAGGCGGCGATTGAAACCTGCGAAGGGGTGATTAACTATGCGCATCGCATCGCCGCGCGCGCCCGCGAGCTGGCCGCTATTGAGCAAAACGCCCAGCGGCGCGCCGAGCTGCTGACCATTGCCGAAGTGAACCAGAACGTCCCGGCGAATCCGCCGAAGACCCTGCAGGAAGCGCTGCAAAGTATCTGGACCGTCGAATCACTGTTTGAAATCGAAGAGAACCAGACCGGCCTGTCGCTGGGCCGCGTGGACCAGTACTGCTACCCGATGTTTGCAGCCGATATTCGCGAAGGCCGCCTGACTCACGACACCGCGCTGGAGCTGCTGCAGGCGTTTATCATCAAATGTGCCGAGCTGATGTGGATGTCGAGCGAGCTGGGGGCGAAATACTTCGCCGGTTATCAGCCGTTTATCAACCTGACCGTTGGCGGCCAGAAGCGCTCCGGCGGCGATGCCTGTAACGACCTGACTTACCTGATTATGGACGCCGTGCGCTTTGTGAAGGTTTACCAGCCGTCGCTGGCCTGCCGTATTCACAACCAGTCGCCGCAGAAGTACATGGAAAAAATCGTCGACGTCGTCAAGGCGGGGATGGGTTTCCCGGCCTGCCACTTCGATGACTCCCATATCAAGATGATGCTGCGTAAGGGCTTCGATTTTGAAGATGCCCGCGACTACTGCCTGATGGGCTGCGTCGAACCGCAGAAATCCGGCCGCATCTATCAGTGGACCTCCACCGGCTACACCCAGTGGCCTATCGCCATCGAGTTCGTCTTAAACCGCGGCCGGATGGTGCTGTTTGATAGCTATCAGGGGCTGGATACCGGCGACCTGCGTGAGCTGCGCACCTTCGAAGAGTTTGACGCAGCGGTGAAACAGCAGATTGCCCATATCGTTCGTCTGTCGGCGATTGGCACGGTGATCAGCCAGCGCGTACACCGCGACGTGGCGCCGAAACCGCTGATGTCGCTGCTGGTGGAAGGCTGTATGGAGAGCGGCAAAGACGTCGCCGCTGGCGGCGCAGTGATCAACCACGGTCCGGGGCTGATCTTCTCCGGCCTGGCGACCTACGTCGACTCCATGGCAGCGATCCGTAAGCTGGTGTTCGAAGATAAGCAATACACCCTCGAACAGATGCGCGATGCGATGCTGGCGAACTTTGAAGGCTTTGAGGCCCTGCGCCGCGACTGCCTGAACGCGCCGAAATACGGTAACGACGATAACTACGTTGACCAGTACGCGCTGGATATCACCGAGTGGACCGAGCGCGAGTGCCGCAAATACAAAATGCTCTACTCCACGCTGAGCCACGGCACCCTCTCTATCTCCAACAACACGCCGATTGGCGAGCTGACCAACGCCACGCCGAACGGCCGTCTGGCGTGGATGCCACTCTCCGACGGAATCAGCCCGACGCAGGGGGCGGATAAGCAGGGGCCAACCGCCATTATCAAGTCAGTCAGCAAGATGAACGTGGAGACCATGAATATCGGCATGGTGCATAACTTCAAGTTCCTCAAAGGGTTGCTGGACACGCCGGAAGGGCGCCATGGCCTGATTACCCTGCTGCGCACGGCATCGATTCTCGGCAACGGCCAGATGCAATTCAGCTACGTCGATAACGAAGTCCTGAAAAAAGCGCAGCAGGAGCCGGAAAAATATCGCGACCTGATCGTCCGCGTGGCGGGCTACAGCGCCTACTTCGTTGAGCTGTGCAAGGAAGTTCAGGACGAGATTATCAGCCGTACGGTGATTGAGAAGTTCTGATAAACACGGACGTTTTTGGACACGGATGTCCCGATCGTTTTACTGGAGGTATGTGTGAGCGCAAAACAAGAATTAACCGGGCGAATCTTCAATATTCAGAAATATTCAATCTACGACGGCGACGGGATTCGCACGCTGGTTTTTTTCAAAGGCTGCAATATACGCTGCCCGTGGTGCGCCAACCCGGAAGGGCTGAACAGTCAGTTCCAGGTGATGTTCTCGCAGGATAAATGCATTAACTGCGGTGACTGCGTCAACGTCTGCCCGGCCGGCATTCACTATCGGGCAGCAGAAAACGGCGAGATGAAGCATTTTGTCGACCGTCATAAAGACTGTATTGGCTGCCGCAAATGCGAAGAGATTTGCACCCAGAACGCGCTGGATATTATGGGTAAAGACGTCACCGTCAGCGAGCTGATGGACATCATCATGCAAGATTATGACTTCTACATCGCTTCCGGCGGCGGCGTGACCATCGGCGGCGGCGAAATGAGCCTGCAAACCGATTTCGCCGTGGCGCTGTTCAGCGAATGCAAAAAGATGATGCTCAATACCGCTATCGAAACCCAGGGCACCACGCCGCTGGCTAATTATCAAAAGCTGGCGCCGGTGACCGACACCTTCTTATTCGATATTAAGCAAATTAACAGCGAGCACCATAAAGCGTTATTTGGCATTGGCAACGAAGGTATTCGCCGCAATCTGGAATGGCTGGTGGATTCCGGCGCCAACGTGATTATTCGTATGCCGCTGGTTCGCGGCTATAACGACTCATTCGATGCCATTACCGGAGCTATTGATTACGTGCAGAAACTGGCGAAGCGCGGAAATATCCGCCGCATCGATATGCTGCCGTACCACCAGCTGGGCCGCAAAAAATACGAGCGCCTGGATATGCCCTACCCCATTACCCAGGACCCGTCTTATTCGCCCGAAGAGCTGAACCAGCTGGAGACGTTCTTTACACAGTTTGATTTTGATATTCGCTTAGTCCGCCATTAACAGGAGCCGACATGAAAAGTTTAGGCGTAATTGAAACGCGAGGGCTGGTCGCCGCCATTCAGGCCGTAGACGCCGCCTGTAAAGCTGCGGGCGTGACCTGCATTGGCTATCGCAAAATCGGATCGGGGCTGGTCAGCGTCTGCTTCGAAGGCGAGATCAGCGCCATCCACACCGCCATTGAGCGCGGCGTCGAGGTGGCGGGCGCGGCGCAATGCGTCAAGTCGCTGGTCATCGCCCGTCCGGAACCCAGCGTGGTGGTAGCGCTGAGCCATCTGAAAGGCCGCCCGCAGGCAAAACCGCTCGCCAGCCACGCCGATGTGAAAAATGCTGAGGCGCAACACGGTGTGTCGGCGCCCGCCGAAAAAGTCGGACCGCAAACGCCGCCCTCTCCGCCGGCGTCGGGCGAGCCGGAAGATAAAAATGCCGCGATGAAGAAAGGGAAAAAGGCATGATCGACACCCTGCTCCATGAAAAAATCGCCACCCGACTGACGCGCTCCGCGCCCGATATCCCGGTCGGTATCTCTAACCGCCACGTCCATCTGTCACAGCGGGATGTCGAGGTGCTGTTTGGCCAGGGTTATGCGCTGACGCCGTTTAAACCCCTGCGCCAGCCGGGGCAGTTTGCCGCCCAGGAGTGCGTGACCGTCGTCGGTCCGAAGGGCTCACTCGCCCAGGTTCGCGTCCTCGGACCGACCCGGCCGGTCACTCAACTGGAAATCTCGCGCGCCGACTGCTTTACTCTCGGCATTAAAGCGCCGGTGCGCGAATCCGGCCAGCTGGATAATGCGGGCAACGCGCTGCTGATCGGCCCGGCAGGCCACGTTGAACTGCGCTCTCAGGTGATCTGCGCCTGGCGGCATATCCATATGTCGCCGCAGGATGCGCGGCAGTTGAACGTCGCTAACGGCCAGAAGGTGAGCGTCCGCAGTCACGGCGAACGCCAGCTGACCTTCGATGAAGTGGTGGTGCGGGTGCGCGAAGACTTCGTGCTGGAGTTCCATATTGATACCGAAGAGGCCAACGCCGCCGGACTGAAAAACGGCGCGCAGGTCACGCTCATCGCTTAACGGAGGCCGCCATGACCGATGAAGAGATCGACCGTCTGGTCACGCGAATGATCCACAGGTTGCGGCCGCCGGTGCTGGTGATGGTTGGCCCGGCCGCGGGCTATCGCCAGGCCATCCGCAGCCGTCTGGCGGGATGCGGGCAGCGTCTGCAGCTGGCACTGGACGAAAACGTGCAGGATGCCGCGCAGTGGCAGGCGATCGGTGAAACGCTGCCGTGCAACGCCTGGCTAGAAGCGCTGTCTTCAGAGAGCTGGCGCGCCGTGGTGGTGCCGTTTCTCGACTATCCGCTGGCGGCCGATCTGCTTAACGGCACCTTGCAAAACCCGCAGGCCAGACGATTGCATGACGTTCTGCTTGCCGGCCTGCCGGTGCTGGCGCTGCGCTATCACTGCGACCCGGCCAGCGAGCTAAACCAGCTGCGCGGGGCGGTGAGCACGACGCCCTATGCCGGACATATGCAGTCCACGTTGACGCGGCTGACGGCATGCGGTGTTACGCTGTGCACCATGAATGAGCTGCTGGCGCAGCTGGCTGCGGGAACCAAGGCGCCCGCTCAGGCCCCGGCCCTCGGCGCGCGGCGTTATCTCACTGTCACAGACATCGTGAATAATCCGGCGCTGGTCTGCGCACCTGACGCGCAGTTAACCGATGCCGCTATCGATTTTTTGAAAAACAGAAAAAAAGAACCCTACCTTAATAAATAGATCCGGAGTTTATTATGTCTTCCAAAACAAAATGCTGGCTATGGATGCTGTTGGTTATCCTTTCGGAAACCTCGGCCACTTCGACCCTGAAAATGTTCGGTAGCAGCGAAGGGACCACCAAAATGCTGCTGCTCGGGCTGCTGATCGTCCTCTATTGCACCTGCTACTACTCGCTATCCCGCGCGGTGAAAGATATTCCCGTTGGCCTGGCGTACGCCACCTGGTCCGGTACCGGGATTCTGGTGGTTTCAACGCTAGGGATGGCGTTTTACGGTCAGCATCCGGATACCGCGGCGATTATCGGTATGGCCATTATTGCCGCCGGTATCGTTATCATGAACCTGTTTTCCAAAATGGGTAGCGAAGAGAGCGAAGAAACGCCTGCTGAACCGGCTGATTCAGCCTCATCCCTGAATAAAAAAGTCGCCAACTAACAAAAAAGGAATCGCATATGTTTAACCTCGGATTTTTATGGCTGGCGCTGTCTATCGGCTCCGAAATCACCGGTACCTCGATGATCAAAAAGACCAACGGCTTTAGCAAACTGGCACCATCGGTGCTGGTGGTCTGCGCCTACGGCCTGTGCTACTTCGCCCTCACTCGCGCGATGAGCACGATCCCGGTGGGCGTCGCCTACTCGCTGTGGTGCGGCTTTGGCATCGTCGGCGTCACCATCTGCTCGATGATCCTCTACAAACAAAAACCGGATCTGCCGGCGATCCTCGCCATGGTGCTGATTATTTCCGGCGGCATCATCATGAACGTCTTCTCCAGCATGTAAACCCGGCCTGCGCCTTCATTGAGTTCCATGAGGGCGCAAAAACCTCACTCGATAAGCCATATTGCCGCAATAAAAAACCGCTTTCACTTTCGCCGCTTTTCGTGGCAGGATAGTCCGATGAACAGAATCGTCGTCATTGCCCGCCCGTATCGTTGGTGGCTGCCTGCATAACAGGCGGCACGATTCACATTTCCATTTTTAAAGCCGCCGGAAGGCGGCTTTATTGTTTCTCAGCGACGTCTTTCGGCTTAACAGCAACGTAAGGAGTCTCTGATGAACACCCACCCGACCATTCTTACCGGCGATCGCCCCACCGGCCAGCTGCATCTCGGTCACTACGTCGGATCGCTACGCCAGCGCGTGCAGCTGCAGCACGACCATCAACAGTTTATCCTCATCGCCGATCTGCAGGGGTTAACCGATAACGGCAGCGACCCGCAGAAAATCAGCAGCAATATCTTTGAGGTGATGGCCGATTATCTGGCGGTAGGTATCGATCCGCACAAAACCACGATTTGCCTGCAATCGGCGCTTCCCGCCCTGGCGGAGCTGAGCGCGCTGTATATGAATATCGTCACCGTCGCCCGCGTCGAGCGTAACCCGACGGTCAAAAATGAAATCGCCCAGAAGGGCTTCTCCCGTTCGCTACCGGTCGGCTTTCTGGCCTACCCTATCAGCCAGGCGGCCGATATCACCGCGTTTAAGGCCGGCCTGGTACCGGTTGGCGACGATCAGCTGCCGATGATCGAACAGACCAATGAGATCGTCCACAAAATGAATAGCCTGACCACGACGCCGGTGTTGCAGCACTGCCGGGCGCTGCTCAGCGATGTCAGCCGCCTGCCGGGCATTGACGGCGGCGCCAAGATGTCAAAATCGCTGGGTAATACGCTCACGCTTTCGGCCAGCGAAGAGCAGATTCACCGCGCGGTCGGCGCTATGTATACCGACCCGAACCATCTGCGGGTCAGCGATCCTGGCCGAATCGAAGGCAACGTTGTCTTTACTTACCTTGATGCTTTTCATCCGGATCCAGCCTTCGTCGCCGGGATGAAGGCGCATTATCAACGCGGCGGGCTGGGTGACCGACAGTGTAAAAACGCGCTGGAGGAGTGTCTGCAGACGCTGCTGGCGCCCATTCGCCAACGCCGGGCGACGTATATTGCGGATAAAGGCATGTTGCTGGAGCTGCTGCGTCAGGGTAGTGAGCGGGCGCATCGCCTCACGCAGCAAACATTGCATGAGGTGATGCGTGGATTAGGATTGCCGGTCCTGTTCTGAGCGCCGGGGGGCGACGCTTTAATGCTGCGGGCCCTGCTCATCCTGATGCATCTTCACGCAATCGCGCCCGCTGCGCTTGGCCACGTACAGCGCGCTGTCAGCATTGCGCAGCAGCCGGTTGTAATCCGGGTGACCGGTATGCACGGCATAGCCCGTACTGGTGGTAATGGCGATATTCGTCTCTCCCCCGACGTTAAACGGCAGCTGGCTGATGCTTTTACGTAAGCGTTCAAGGAGCGCAAAGGCTTCAGCCGCGCCGGTTTCCACCAGAACCAGCAGAAACTCTTCGCCGCCATAGCGAAAGATATAATCGCTGGAGCGGATGTTATTGCTGAGCAGGTCGGCAACGTGCTTGATTGCCCGGTCGCCCACCATGTGACCCCAGCTATCATTAATCTCTTTAAAATGGTCGATATCCACAATCGCCACCGTCATCGGCAGTTCATGTTCCATGGCGAGCGTGACCTCATGCTTGAGGACCACCGGCAGATAGCGGCGGTTGAGCAGGCTGGTCAGGGAGTCTTTGCCGTTTTGCATCTGCGACAGACTGCTGAAGATAACCCCGAGCTGACTGCTGATTTTCTGGCAATGGATGTGGATACTCTGGAGCAAAGCTTGCGTATTTTTATATTCTGCGCCGCTGTCTGAGGATTTCCAGCCGGTGATATAATTGTCTACCTGCGCAATCAAGTCGGCTATCTCTTCCATCTGCGCATTCTTATTAAAATAACGAACGCATTTATGACGGAACCACAGGCCAAACTCTGATTCAGATAATAACGTCCCGTTAATATCGGCCCGGTTTTCACTGACGATATTATAAATCGCGCTATTCTCCCAACCGGAGAGCGAGGCCTGCTGTTTGCCATATTCCATTGGCACATTATCCATCAGGCTATACAGACGATAGGCTTCTTCATTTTTCGTCGCCCGATAGTGCGACAAGGTGTAGGCATGGCACATCATCTCGATCGCCATAGTAATCGCCATCACCGCGTAGCGGATGGTTGCAAGACCATTCTGGTAGTCAATTTTATCGTTATCCCGCACATACTCAATCAGCCCGGCCTTAAGCTGGCGGGCGCCGCGCAGTACAGCCTCGGCGGGGATACCGATGCGCGCATGAATACTGCCGATATGGTATTGCCTTTCTGCCAGCGCCTGCAGCTGCTCTTTCTCGCTGGTCAAAATATCGTTGACCCACACGGCCAGAGAACGACTAAGACGTTCCTGAACCAGATCGTAAGTCAGGTGGCTGGCGATATCGGGATCCTGAAAAATGAAGTCATAAAAACGAGTGGCCAGAGCTTCAGACTGCTCAGCGGCAATATTTTTAAGAATCGCCTTCACTTCCGGCGTCAGACCGTCATACAACGGTAACCATTCCTTAAAAATAACGGAGATATATTTCTTGCTTTCATCGCTCATTGAATAAAGCACTCGTCGATACAGGTCTATTTTCAAGGCCGCAAATAATACAACAGTTCGCTCTGGTCAACCAGATTAAAAATTCAGCAACCGGGCTTAACCTTCTCCCGTCCGGGCATTTGCGGCAATGGGCGCGGTGGCGTCAGTGGCGGCCACCGGCGATAAGGACGTGGTTAGTGCTTGCGGTTGATCACGCGACGTAGCAGCCAGGTAAAACCCATCGCCATGCCAAACAGGATAAAGAGCAGAACCACCCAGCTCAGAGAAATCCGCACTAACGCGCTGAACGTCATCAGCGGTTGCAGGTAGACGGTAAAGGATTCACTTAGCGGTTTACCCATCAACAGCATTACGCTGTCAACGGCCCAGACGCACACCCGACAAGCAACCCAGATAATCGCCGGCCAGCATAGCAGAACCAAAAAGGTGAAGCGTTCCTGCAGGTAACGGATGAACTGGCGCAAAGGCGACCATTTTAAAAGGATCTTCATTGATATTCTCATCGTGCCGCTCGATAACCTTGATGCCACCCCCATCGGACTGCGTCGGGTGAAGGGATCTCAGCGACATCGGGATAGCATTAATATAGATCGTACGCGCTACATTATATCGATATTACCGTGACACGAACTCGATCGAGTTAACAAACTGTTAATGACACTAAAACATTTACCCACTAAAGTCCAGTTACAACAGCACGTATCGTCAAATATGAGAAAATTAATCTAACATATTGATAAATAATGAATTAAATTTAAAATATAAATCAAAAAAATACTTCTGAATATAAAAATGGATTTTTGATTTTATATTCTGCCGTCATTAATAAGTCCCGGTAATAATATTTTCCATTAATCGATACAGTGGCAAAAAAGAAGGGAGATATTGAACAGGAATAAAGTGAAATATGGTGGGGAGGTGGTCATGCAGGCTTTTATGTCGTCTGAACAGACAGATTGCTGCCAGACGCCTGACTGACGGATTATCGGGACAAAAACGCAAAAAACCCGTCCGTGAGGACGGGCTGCTTTCGCCATAAACACCAGACAAACAAAAGAACCCCATGCTTTCGCATGAGGTTTCTTCGCTTGTTTGATGCCTGGCAGTTTATGGCGGGCTTTCCTGCCCGCCACCCTTCGGGCCGTTGCTTCGCAACGTTCAAATCCGCTCCCGGCGGATTTGTCCTGCTCAAAGAGTCACTCACCGACAAACAACAGATAAAACAAAAGGCCCGGTCTTTCGACCGGGCCTTCTGCTTTATTTGATGCCTGGCAGTTCCCTACTCTCACATGGGGAGACCCCACACTACCATCGGCGCTACGGCGTTTCACTTCTGAGTTCGGCATGGGGTCAGGTGGGACCACCGCGCTAGTGCCGCCAGGCAAATTCTTGGTGCTCAAAACGAATCTTTTACTCTGATGCTGCGTTGCCTTCGCTCGTAAACTCAGTCACATACTCCTGTATGCTCCTTCCTTTACTTCGCTTGCCGCCTTGCCTCAGCGCAAAATCTTTCGTTTTCGCTAATCTGTAATCTAAGCTGAAAATCAATCTCGTCTCTTCGCCAAAACAGCTTCGGCGTTGTAAGGTTAAGCCTCACGGTTCATTAGTATCGGTTAGCTCAACGTATCGCTACGCTTACACACCCGACCTATCAACGTCGTCGTCTTCAACGTTCCTTCAGGACTCTCAAAGAGTCAGGGAGAACTCATCTCGGGGCAAGTTTCGTGCTTAGATGCTTTCAGCACTTATCTCTTCCGCATTTAGCTACCGGGCAATGCCATTGGCATGACAACCCGAACACCAGTGATGCGTCCACTCCGGTCCTCTCGTACTAGGAGCAGCCCCCCTCAATTCTCCAGCGCCCACGGCAGATAGGGACCGAACTGTCTCACGACGTTCTAAACCCAGCTCGCGTACCACTTTAAATGGCGAACAGCCATACCCTTGGGACCTACTTCAGCCCCAGGATGTGATGAGCCGACATCGAGGTGCCAAACACCGCCGTCGATATGAACTCTTGGGCGGTATCAGCCTGTTATCCCCGGAGTACCTTTTATCCGTTGAGCGATGGCCCTTCCATTCAGAACCACCGGATCACTATGACCTGCTTTCGCACCTGCTCGCGCCGTCACGCTCGCAGTCAAGCTAGCTTATGCCATTGCACTAACCTCCTGATGTCCGACCAGGATTAGCTAACCTTCGTGCTCCTCCGTTACTCTTTGGGAGGAGACCGCCCCAGTCAAACTACCCACCAGACACTGTCCGCAACCCGGATGACGGGTCTACGTTAGAACACCAGCCATTAAAGGGTGGTATTTCAAGGTCGGCTCCATGCAGACTGGCGTCCACACTTCAAAGCCTCCCACCTATCCTACACATCAAGGACCAGTGTTCAGTGTCAAGCTATAGTAAAGGTTCACGGGGTCTTTCCGTCTTGCCGCGGGTACACTGCATCTTCACAGCGAGTTCAATTTCACTGAGTCTCGGGTGGAGACAGCCTGGCCATCATTACGCCATTCGTGCAGGTCGGAACTTACCCGACAAGGAATTTCGCTACCTTAGGACCGTTATAGTTACGGCCGCCGTTTACCGGGGCTTCGATCAAGAGCTTCTCCTTACGGATAACCCCATCAATTAACCTTCCGGCACCGGGCAGGCGTCACACCGTATACGTCCACTTTCGTGTTTGCACAGTGCTGTGTTTTTAATAAACAGTTGCAGCCAGCTGGTATCTTCGACTGAGTTCAGCTCCATGAGCAAGTCACTTCACTTACCATCAGCGTGCCTTCTCCCGAAGTTACGGCACCATTTTGCCTAGTTCCTTCACCCGAGTTCTCTCAAGCGCCTTGGTATTCTCTACCTGACCACCTGTGTCGGTTTGGGGTACGATTTGATGTTACCTGATGCTTAGAGGCTTTTCCTGGAAGCAGGGCATTTGTCACTTCAGCACCGTAGTGCCTCGTCATCACACCTCAGCGTTGAATAAACGACCGGATTTACCTAATCGTTCCGCCTACATGCTTAAACCGGGACAACCGTCGCCCGGCCAACATAGCCTTCTCCGTCCCCCCTTCGCAGTAACACCGAGTACAGGAATATTAACCTGTTTCCCATCGACTACGCCTTTCGGCCTCGCCTTAGGGGTCGACTCACCCTGCCCCGATTAACGTTGGACAGGAACCCTTGGTCTTCCGGCGAGCGGGCTTTTCACCCGCTTTATCGTTACTTATGTCAGCATTCGCACTTCTGATACCTCCAGCAACCCTCACAGGCCACCTTCAACGGCTTACAGAACGCTCCCCTACCCAACAACGCATACGCGTCGCTGCCGCAGCTTCGGTGCATGGTTTAGCCCCGTTACATCTTCCGCGCAGGCCGACTCGACCAGTGAGCTATTACGCTTTCTTTAAATGATGGCTGCTTCTAAGCCAACATCCTGGCTGTCTGTGCCTTCCCACATCGTTTCCCACTTAACCATGACTTTGGGACCTTAGCTGGCGGTCTGGGTTGTTTCCCTCTTCACGACGGACGTTAGCACCCGCCGTGTGTCTCCCGTGATAACATTCTTCGGTATTCGTAGTTTGCATCGGGTTGGTAAGTCGGGATGACCCCCTAGCCGAAACAGTGCTCTACCCCCGAAGATGAGTTCACGAGGCGCTACCTAAATAGCTTTCGGGGAGAACCAGCTATCTCCCGGTTTGATTGGCCTTTCACCCCCAGCCACAAGTCATCCGCTAATTTTTCAACATTAGTCGGTTCGGTCCTCCAGTTAGTGTTACCCAACCTTCAACCTGCCCATGGCTAGATCACCGGGTTTCGGGTCTATACCCTGCAACTTAACGCCCAGTTAAGACTCGGTTTCCCTGCGGCTCCCCTATTCGGTTAACCTTGCTACAGAATATAAGTCGCTGACCCATTATACAAAAGGTACGCAGTCACCCCATAAAGAGGCTCCCACTGCTTGTACGTACACGGTTTCAGGTTCTTTTTCACTCCCCTCGCCGGGGTTCTTTTCGCCTTTCCCTCACGGTACTGGTTCACTATCGGTCAGTCAGGAGTATTTAGCCTTGGAGGATGGTCCCCCCATATTCAGACAGGATACCACGTGTCCCGCCCTACTCTTCGAACTCACAGCCTGTGCATTTTAGTGTACGGGAGTATCACCCTGTACCCTGCGACTTTCCAGACGCTTCCACTAACACACAAACTGATTCAGGTTCTGGGCTGCTCCCCGTTCGCTCGCCGCTACTGGGGGAATCTCGGTTGATTTCTTTTCCTCGGGGTACTTAGATGTTTCAGTTCCCCCGGTTCGCTTCGTTAAGCTATGTATTCACTTAACGATAGTGCAACGAATTGCACTGGGTTTCCCCATTCGGAAATCGCCGGTTATAACGGTTCATATCACCTTACCGACGCTTATCGCAGATTAGCACGTCCTTCATCGCCTCTGACTGCCAGGGCATCCACCGTGTACGCTTAGTCGCTTAACCTCACAACCCGAAACTGTTTCGTAAAACGGCTCGTGTTGCGAAAATTTGAGAGACTCGAACACACATAACATGTGTGTCGTTTCAATTTTCAGCTTGATCCAGATTTTTAAAGAGCAAATATCTCAAACGTCATCCGAAGATGAGTTTTGAGATACTGAGGTCGGCGACTTTCACTCACACAAACCAGCAAGTGGCGTCCCCTAGGGGATTCGAACCCCTGTTACCGCCGTGAAAGGGCGGTGTCCTGGGCCTCTAGACGAAGGGGACACTGAAGTCTCAATCGCAAGACGCCTTGCTTTTTACTTTTCATCAGACAATCTGTGTGAGCACTACAAAGGCAGGTTCTTTCAGGTAAGGAGGTGATCCAACCGCAGGTTCCCCTACGGTTACCTTGTTACGACTTCACCCCAGTCATGAATCACAAAGTGGTAAGCGCCCTCCCGAAGGTTAAGCTACCTACTTCTTTTGCAACCCACTCCCATGGTGTGACGGGCGGTGTGTACAAGGCCCGGGAACGTATTCACCGTAGCATTCTGATCTACGATTACTAGCGATTCCGACTTCATGGAGTCGAGTTGCAGACTCCAATCCGGACTACGACATACTTTATGAGGTCCGCTTGCTCTCGCGAGGTCGCTTCTCTTTGTATATGCCATTGTAGCACGTGTGTAGCCCTACTCGTAAGGGCCATGATGACTTGACGTCATCCCCACCTTCCTCCAGTTTATCACTGGCAGTCTCCTTTGAGTTCCCGACCAAATCGCTGGCAACAAAGGATAAGGGTTGCGCTCGTTGCGGGACTTAACCCAACATTTCACAACACGAGCTGACGACAGCCATGCAGCACCTGTCTCAGAGTTCCCGAAGGCACCAAAGCATCTCTGCTAAGTTCTCTGGATGTCAAGAGTAGGTAAGGTTCTTCGCGTTGCATCGAATTAAACCACATGCTCCACCGCTTGTGCGGGCCCCCGTCAATTCATTTGAGTTTTAACCTTGCGGCCGTACTCCCCAGGCGGTCGACTTAACGCGTTAGCTCCGGAAGCCACTCCTCAAGGGAACAACCTCCAAGTCGACATCGTTTACAGCGTGGACTACCAGGGTATCTAATCCTGTTTGCTCCCCACGCTTTCGCACCTGAGCGTCAGTCTTTGTCCAGGGGGCCGCCTTCGCCACCGGTATTCCTCCAGATCTCTACGCATTTCACCGCTACACCTGGAATTCTACCCCCCTCTACAAGACTCAAGCCTGCCAGTTTCAAATGCAGTTCCCAGGTTGAGCCCGGGGATTTCACATCTGACTTAACAGACCGCCTGCGTGCGCTTTACGCCCAGTAATTCCGATTAACGCTTGCACCCTCCGTATTACCGCGGCTGCTGGCACGGAGTTAGCCGGTGCTTCTTCTGCGAGTAACGTCAATCGCTAAGGTTATTAACCTTAACGCCTTCCTCCTCGCTGAAAGTACTTTACAACCCGAAGGCCTTCTTCATACACGCGGCATGGCTGCATCAGGCTTGCGCCCATTGTGCAATATTCCCCACTGCTGCCTCCCGTAGGAGTCTGGACCGTGTCTCAGTTCCAGTGTGGCTGGTCATCCTCTCAGACCAGCTAGGGATCGTCGCCTAGGTGAGCCGTTACCCCACCTACTAGCTAATCCCATCTGGGCACATCTGATGGCATGAGGCCCTAAGGTCCCCCACTTTGGTCTTGCGACGTTATGCGGTATTAGCTACCGTTTCCAGTAGTTATCCCCCTCCATCAGGCAGTTTCCCAGACATTACTCACCCGTCCGCCACTCGTCACCCGAGAGCAAGCTCTCTGTGCTACCGTTCGACTTGCATGTGTTAGGCCTGCCGCCAGCGTTCAATCTGAGCCATGATCAAACTCTTCAATTTAAGTTTGATGCTCATGAATTAAACTTCGTAATGAATTACGCATGTTCACTCACTGAGACTTGGTATTCATTTTTCGTCCGAGGACGTTAAGAATCCATGTCACTTTGAGTGCCCACACAGATTGTCTGATAAATTGTTAAAGAGCAGTTGCGACGCGCTTTAGCGCTCTGTCGCGAGGTGGCGTATATTACGCTTTCCTCTTTCAGAGTCAACCCTGAATTTCAGAATTTTTTCTCTGCCGACCCGGCTTAATCTGTGAACTCGTTCACATTCGCCGTGTCAGTGGGAGCGCATTATAGGGAGTTTTGTTTCCATGGCAAGCCTTAAAATACAAAAAACTTATCAAACGCTCATTATTTGAACTTCCTCGTATTTCACCCCGTAGCCATAAAGCGAAGAAACCCAGTATCCACGCGGCTTACAGCGGCAACAAGGCCAAATCCCGCAAGGAGTAAAAAAGCGCGCGCGGTATTCACTATCGGCATTTTTCCCCCTTTCTTTCTTTAATCCCCTTACGGCGCGCCATCGCGGATGGCGAATTAAGCGGCTGTCTTGACTCATGACAAAGCGCCGCCGGTCGACTCCTTTCTATAATCAGGCCCGTTTCTACATTACTGGTGTGAACCTATGGCTTATCAACTGAACATCAACTGGCCCGAGTTTTTAGAGAAGTACTGGCAAAAGCAGCCGGTGGTATTAAAGAATGCTTTCCCGGACTTCGTCGATCCGATTACGCCGGATGAGTTGGCCGGTCTGGCCATGGAACCCGAAGTCGACAGTCGCCTGGTGAGCCTGGTTAACGATCGTTGGCAGGCCAGCAACGGGCCGTTTGAACATTTTGACGGTCTGGGCGAGACCGGCTGGTCTCTGCTGGCGCAGGCGGTGAACCACTGGCATATGCCAGCTGCCGAGTTGGTACGCCCTTTCCGCGTTCTGCCGGACTGGCGCCTTGACGATCTGATGATCTCCTTCTCCGTCCCCGGCGGCGGCGTGGGTCCGCATATCGACCAGTACGACGTCTTTATTATTCAGGGCATGGGCAGCCGTCGCTGGCGCGTGGGTGACAAACTGCCGATGCGCCAGTTCTGTCCGCACCCGGCGCTGCTGCATGTCGACCCATTCCCGCCGATTATTGATGAAGACCTCGAACCGGGCGATATCCTCTATATCCCGCCAGGATTCCCGCACGATGGCATTACCCACGAAACCGCGCTGAACTACTCCGTCGGCTTCCGTGGCCCGAACGGTCGCGATCTGATCAGCAGCTTTGCCGACTATGTGCTGGAAAACGATCTTGGCGGCGAGCACTACAGCGATCCGGACCTCACCTGTCGTGAGCATCCTGGCCGGGTTGAAGAGTATGAGCTTGAGCGCTTGCGGTCGATGATGATCGATATGATTCGCCAGCCGGAAGATTTTAAACAGTGGTTCGGCAGCTTCGTGACCACCCCGCGCCACGAGCTGGATATTGCGCCGGCGGAACCGGCGTATGCAGAAGAGGAAGTGGTCGATGCGCTAATGGGCGGCGAAAAGCTTTCTCGCCTCAGCGGCCTGCGCGTTCTGCATATCGGCGACAGCTTCTTCGCGCATAGCGAACAGCTGGACACCACCGATGCTGAAGCGCTGGATGCCCTGTGCCGCTATACCTCACTCGGTAAAGAAGAGCTCGGCAGCGGTCTACAGAATCCGGCGTTCGTGAGTGAACTGACGCGTCTGATCAATCAGGGCTACTGGTACTTCGAAGAGTAATCCACCGCCCCGCACGGAGGTCCCCCGAAAGCCTGGTTCTACCCGGCTTTCGGCATTTACGGCATCTGTTTGGGCAAGATCAGAATAAAGCGCGTTGAGCGACTATCGGACTCCACCACCACGCTGCCGTGATGCGCGGTGACAATAGACTTCACGATCGCGAGGCCGATACCGCTCCCCTCCCCTTTGCGCTGCCGGGAAGGATCGACGCGATAAAAACGGTCGAATAGCCGCGGTAAGTGCTCAGCCGCAATCGGTGTCCCCGGATTTTCTACCACCAGCTTCGCCTGCCCGGCGATTTCACTGACCTGAATCGTCACCGCCTGCTGACCCGGCGTATAGCGAATCGCGTTCGACAACAGGTTGCTGATGGCCCGCCGCAGCATCAGCGGGTCGCCGGTGACCCAGCATGCATTGCCGGTAAAACGCAGCGTCACCTCTTTCTCTTCTGCCCAGGCTTCAAAGAAGTCGAACACTTTGTTGACCTCATCGGCCAGGTTCAGGGTTTTCTGCTCGGGGATCAGCTGATTGTTGTCCGCCTGCGCCAGAAACAGCATGTCGCTCACCATCCGCGACATCCGCGAAAACTCTTCCAGGCTGGAGTACAGCACATCCTCCAGCTCTTTCTGGCTGCGGGTCTGACTGAGGGCTATTTCCGTTTGCGTCACCAGGTTGGTAATCGGCGTACGGATCTCATGGGCGATATCGGCAGAAAAGTTGGACTGGCGGGTAAAAACATCTTCAATACGTTCCAGCATATGGTTAAACGAAATCACCAGCCGTTCCAGCTCCACCGGCACACTCCCGGGATTTAAGCGGACGTCGAGATCTCTGGACGTGATGTTTTGAATCTGCCGGCTGACCTGGCGGATCGGTTTGTGCCCCTGATAGACCACGAGCAGCACAATCAAGATGATAAGAATGCTGATCACCGAGGCGGCTGAAATCAGCTTCGCCTTCAGCTCATTAATATAGTGCAGGTGGAAATCGATCGATAACGCCATCAGCAGATGATAAGCCGGTTTGCCCTCCGCCGTGTTGCCGAGCGGCAGCATAATCAACCGCCAGGCGCGGCTTTGCATCGGGTGGTTATCATGCGTCACCGCCTGCGGATACGGATCGCTCCACGAGGTAACACGCCCGCCCTGCAGACGGGCCGCCAGCCCGGGGGTGCTCATGATATGGCTCAGATCCGGGCCATTCGGCGACTGGAACAGAATATTCCCGTTGGCATCATCGAGGCAGATAAAGACATTGGCGTAACCCGCAATCACGTTTTTTAAGATATCCAGCCGCTGCGCCTGCGGATAGTCGTCATGATTAAGTACCGTTTCAAGCGTTGTCGCGAGCTGCTTTAAGTCGTGAACGTCACGCTCCTCAAAGTGCGCTTTGACCGAATGGATCATTATCCAGGTAAAAGCAAAGAACGCCACGATCGTGGCCAGGCTGATAAAAAAAGTCAGTCGCGAAGCCAGCGAAAAAGGCCGCGGGAACCACTTACTCAACATCCGGAACCTCAAGCATATAGCCCACGCCGCGCACGGTCTGGATAAGCTTCGGTTCAAAGTCATTATCGATTTTGGCCCGCAGCCGCTTGACCGCCACGTCGATGGCATTGGTATCGCTGTCAAAGTTCATATCCCAGACCTGGGAGGCAATCAGCGACCGGGGCAGCACTTCCCCCTGGTGACGCAGAAAGAACTCCAGCAGCGTGAACTCTTTGCTGGTCAGGGTGATACGCGTTCCGCCGCGAGTCACTTTACGACTCACCAGATCGACGAACAGATCCGCCGCCTGAAACTGGCTTTCCGCTATTGTTGATGCGCCGCGGCGCAGCAAGGTTCTGACCCGCGCCAACAGCTCGGCAAAGGCAAAGGGCTTCACCAGATAGTCGTCCGCGCCCAGTTCCAGCCCCTTGACCCGATGCTCAACGGTGCCGAGGGCCGTCAGCAGCAGGACGGGCATGCCTTTACTGGCGGCGCGCAGCATTCTGACAATATCCCAGCCGTTCACGTCAGGCAGCATAATATCGAGAATCAGCAGGTCATAATCGCCGGTCATCGCCAGGTGATAGCCGTTCAGACCGTTATCGGCGAGATCAACGACAAAACCGGATTCCGTCAGCCCTTTGGTCAGGTACTCCCCGGTTTTCTTCTCATCTTCGACGATCAAAATCTTCATGACATGCTCCTTCACGCGCTTTGAGTGCGGGTTTCCAATTTTAGAGGAGCTAAACCGGATAGCAATGAATTCTCAGGAAAATGACAGATTTGTCATTTTCCTGTCACGCATCGAACAGCGGCCGTTTTGTAGAGTAGCCGTCATTCATTCGCCGCCGAAAAACGTCCTGCCCTATGCGCAAATTAAAGCTCATCACGCTCAGCGTGATTTTTGTTCTGACCGGCTGCCTCTCTTTCGCTCCGGAGTACCAGCAGCCGGCCTCGCCGGTGCCGCAGCAGTTCTCGCGCAGCCAGAACAAGCTGGTCGCCATACCCGCGCCTTATCAGGAGAGCGGCTGGCGGACGTTTTTCGTCGACCCAAAGGTGAAGTCGCTGATTGGCGAAGCGCTGCTGAACAACCGGGATTTGCGCATGGCGACGCTCAAAGTCCAGGAGGCAAGAGCGCAATATGGCGTCACCGACGCCGATCGCTACCCGCAGCTGAATAGCGCCGCCAGCACCACCTGGAGCGGCAAGCTCAAAGGTGACACCACCACCGCCAGCGACTATCAGGCCGGGCTTAACCTCAGCTTTGACCTCGATTTCTTCGGCCGTCTGAAAAACTTAAGCGAGGCGGACAGGCAAAACTATTTCGCCAGCGAGGAAGCCCGCCGGGCGGTTCATATTCTATTAGTCTCGAATGTCTCGCAGAGCTATTTCAACCAGCGCCTGGCCTGGGCTCAGCTGCAGGTGGCGAAGGAGACGTTGCAGAACTACCAGCGTTCCTACGCCTTTGTCGAGAAACAGCTGCTGACCGGCAGCACCACGGTCCTGGCGCTGGAGCAGGCACGCGGGGTCATCGAAAGTACCCGTGCCGATATCGCCAGACGTGAAGGCGAACTGGCGCAGGCCAACAACGCCCTGCAGCTGCTACTGGGCAGCTATCAGCATCTGCCTGATGACGCGGCTAGCAGCCTCCTTGATATCAACGGCGTCGCCTTGCCGCCAACGCTGTCCTCGCAGATCCTGCTACAGCGGCCGGATATTTTACAAGCCGAGCACGGTTTACGTGCCGCGAACGCCAATATCGGCGCCGCCCGCGCGGCCTTTTTCCCGTCGATAACCTTAACCAGTTCGCTCTCCGGCAGCAGCGCGGATTTGTCCCGCTTGTTTAACCCCGCCAGCGGAATGTGGAATTTCGTCCCCAAAATCGAACTGCCGATTTTTAATGCCGGGCGCAATCAGGCCAACCTCGATTTAGCGAAAATCCGCCAGCAGCAGGCGGTGGTGAACTACGAGCAAAAAATCCAGGCCGCCTTCAAAGAGGTCGCCGACGCGCTGGCCCTGCGCCAGAGCCTGGCTGACCAGATCAGCGCTCAGCAACGCTACTTCGCCTCACTGCAAACGACGCGGCAACGCGCCAGGGCGCTCTATCAGCATGGCGCGGTGAGCTATATCGAAGTGCTCGATGCCGAGCGTTCGCTGTTCACCACGCGACAAACCCTGCTGGACCTCAACTACGCCCGTCAGGTCAACGAAATCAAGCTATTCACCGCCCTGGGTGGCGGCTGGGTGGAATAAATCATCATTTACTTTCAGGAGTATGCAGCATGAATCACCTTACTAAAACCTTCATTTTCAGCCTTCTTTCTGCGCTCATGTTCAGCGCGCAGGCCAACGAACACCAGCATGGCGACATGATGAATGCCCAGCCAGCCGCGCAGCAGACACAGGCCATCAGCGCCACCGGCGAGGTTAAATCCATTGATACGGAGAGCAAAAAGGTCACCATCGCCCATGATGCGATTCCGGCGGTGAACTGGCCGCCGATGACCATGCGTTTCACCTTTACCCCGCAAACGCCGCTCAACAACATTAAAGCCGGCAGCAAAGTCGCCTTTACCTTTATTCAGCAGGGCAATCTCTCCTTATTACAGGATATCCATCTCGCACAGTAACGCCCGCGGAGATAGCTTCCCAATCACACCGGAATGGACACAGATATGGCCTCGTTTACCCTCAAAAACAGCGCGCTGATTATCGGCAGTATGCTTATTGGCGGCATGACCTCCGCAAGCCTGTACGCCTGGTTCTCGCCGCCCACCGCCGCGGACAGCGCGGCGCCAACCGGTACAACAGAGGCCCGTAAAGTGCTGTTCTGGTATGACCCGATGTACCCCAATACGCGCTTTGATAAACCGGGGAAATCACCGTTTATGGATATGGACCTGGTGGCGAAGTATGCCGACGAAGAGGGAGCCCCCGCTTCCACGCCCGGCGTGCGTATCGATCCCACCCAGACCCAAAACCTGGGGCTAAAAACTGAACCCGTTCGCCGTGGCCCGCTGCATTTCGAGCAGTTGCTCCCGGCGAGCGTCAGCTTTAACGAATATCAGTTTGTGATTGTGCAGGCGCGCTCGGCGGGGTTTATCGAAAAGGTCTATCCCCTCACCGTCGGCGATAAAATTCGCCAGGGCACGCCGCTGGTCGATCTGACCATTGCGGACTGGGTCGAAGCCCAGAGCGAATATCTGCTGCTGCGGGATACCGGCGGCACCGCTACCCAGGTGGAGGGGATTCTGGAGCGTCTGCGCCTCGCCGGCATGCCGGAAGAGGATATTCGCCGCTTAACAGCGACGCGCAAAATTCAGACCCGTTTCACCCTCAAAGCGCCGATCGACGGCGTTATCACCGCCTTTGATTTACGCAGCGGGATGAACATCACCAAAGATAACGTGGTGGCGAAAATTCAGGGCATGGATCCGGTGTGGATCAGCGCCGCAGTGCCAGAATCGGTTGCCTGGCTGCTTAAAGACAGCGCGCAGTTTACGATTTCCGTACCGGCCTGGCCGGGGAAAACCTTCACCATCCGCAAATGGACGATTTTGCCCAGCGCAGATGCCACGACCCGCACGCTACAGCTACGCCTGCAGGTAGATAACGCCGATGAGATGCTCAAACCGGGGATGAACGCCTGGCTGCGGCTGAACACTCAAAGCCAGCCGATGCTCTTGATTCCGTCAAAAGCGCTGATCGATACCGGCACGGAGCAGCGGGTGATTACGGTGGATAACGACGGGCGCTTTGTCCCTAAACGTATCGACGTGTTCCAGCAATCCGGCGGCGTCACGGCGGTCAGCGCCGGTCTCAGCGAAGGCGAAAAGGTGGTCTCCAGCGGCCTGTTCCTGATTGATTCGGAAGCCAATATTTCCGGCGCTCTCGACAGGATGCGCGCGCAGACGCCTGCCGCGCACGCCCACTGAGGAGATGACACATGATTGAATGGATAATCCGTCGCTCGGTGGCTAACCGCTTTCTGGTGATGATGGGCGCGCTGTTTCTCAGCCTCTGGGGGGCGTGGACGATAGTCCATACGCCGGTCGATGCGCTGCCGGATCTCTCGGATGTGCAGGTTATCGTGAAAACCAGCTATCCGGGGCAGGCGCCGCAAATCGTCGAAAATCAGGTCACCTGGCCGTTGACCACCACCATGCTGTCGGTGCCGGGAGCCAAAACGGTACGCGGCTTCTCGCAGTTTGGCGACTCCTATGTCTACGTCATTTTTGAGGATGGCACCGACCCCTACTGGGCGCGCTCCCGGGTCCTGGAATATCTCAACCAGGTGCAGGGCAAACTGCCAGCGGGCGTCAGCGCCGAAATGGGACCGGATGCGACCGGCGTGGGCTGGGTCTTCGAATATGCGCTGGTCGATCGCAGCGGTAAACACGACCTCGCCGAACTGCGCTCGCTGCAGGACTGGTTTTTAAAATACGAGCTGAAAACCATCCCCAATGTCTCGGAAGTGGCGTCGGTCGGCGGCGTGGTCAAAGAGTATCAGATTGTCGTCGACCCGCAGAAACTGACCCAGTATGGCATCAGCCTGTCAGCGGTAAAATCCGCGCTGAATGTCTCCAACCAGGAGGCTGGCGGTTCGTCCGTCGAGCTGGCGGAAGCCGAATATATGGTGCGCGCCAGCGGCTACCTGCAGACGCTGGATGACTTCAATAATATCGTACTGAAAACCGGCGAGAACGGCGTGCCGGTCTTTTTACGCGATGTGGCGCGGGTGCAAATCGGCCCGGAAATGCGCCGCGGCATCGCCGAACTCAACGGCGAAGGCGAAGTGGCCGGCGGCGTGGTGATCCTACGTTCCGGCAAAAACGCCCGCGACGTGATTTCCGCCGTTAAAGACAAGCTTGAGACCCTGAAAAGCAGCCTGCCGGAAGGGGTGGAAATCGTCACCACCTACGATCGCAGCCAGCTGATCGACCGGGCGATCGACAATCTCAGCCACAAACTGCTGGAGGAGTTCATCGTCGTGGCGCTGGTCTGCGCGCTGTTCCTGTGGCACATCCGCTCCGCCCTGGTGGCGATTATCTCCCTGCCGCTTGGTCTATGTATCGCCTTTATTATCATGCATTTTCAGGGGCTGAACGCCAACATCATGTCGCTGGGCGGTATCGCCATCGCCGTGGGGGCGATGGTTGACGCCGCCATCGTGATGATCGAAAACGCCCATAAGCGGCTGGAAGAGTGGGAGCACCACAACCCGGGGCAGAAACTGGCCAACGACACGCGCTGGAAAATTATCACCGATGCCTCGGTGGAGGTCGGTCCGGCGCTGTTTATCAGCCTGCTGATTATCACCCTGTCGTTTATCCCGATTTTTACCCTCGAAGGTCAGGAAGGGAAGCTGTTTGGCCCCCTCGCTTTTACCAAAACCTGGTCGATGGCGGGTGCGGCGCTGCTGGCGATCGTGGTGATCCCGATCCTGATGGGCTTCTGGATCCGCGGCAAGATCCCGGCGGAAGCCAGCAACCCACTCAACCGTTTTCTGATCCGCATTTATCATCCGCTGTTGCTGAAAGTTCTGCACTGGCCGAAAACCACGCTGCTGGTTGCGCTGCTGTCGATCCTGACCATTATCTGGCCGCTGAACCGAACAGGCGGCGAGTTCTTACCGCAGATCAACGAAGGCGATCTGCTGTATATGCCCTCGACGCTGCCGGGGATCTCAGCCGCGCAGGCGGCGGATATGCTGCAAAAAACCGATAAACTGATCATGACCGTGCCGGAAGTGGCCCGCGTGTTTGGCAAGACCGGTAAGGCGGAGACCGCCACCGACTCCGCGCCGCTGGAAATGGTCGAAACCACCATTCAGCTCAAGCCCCAGGCACAGTGGCGACCGGGGATGACCATGGAGAAGATTATCGCCGAGCTGGATAAAACCGTGCGCCTGCCGGGACTGGCCAACCTGTGGGTACCGCCGATTCGTAACCGCATCGATATGCTCTCTACCGGGATCAAAAGCCCGATCGGCATTAAGGTTTCCGGCACGGTCCTCTCCGATATCGACGAGGTTGCCGAACGGATCGAAGTGGTCGCCCGAACCGTGCCGGGCGTCACCTCGGCGCTGGCAGAACGTCTGGTGGGCGGGCGCTACCTTAATATCGATATCAACCGCGAAAAAGCGGCCCGCTATGGCATGACCGTGGGCGACGTTCAGCTGTTTGTGTCGTCGGCCATCGGCGGCGCCATGGTGGGTGAAACGGTAGAAGGCGTCGAGCGCTATCCGATCAACATCCGCTACCCGCAAAGCTATCGCGATAGCCCGGAAGCCCTGCGCCAGCTGCCAGTTCTGACCCCGATGAAGCAGCAAATCACCCTCGGCGACGTCGCCGAGGTGAAGGTGGTGACCGGTCCTTCGATGCTGAAAACCGAGAACGCCCGCCCGGCCAGTTGGATCTACATCGACGCCCGCGATCGCGACATGGTCTCCGTGGTTCACGATCTGCAAAAAACCATCGCCGAGCAGGTGCAGCTGAAACCGGGGATCAGCGTGTCATACTCCGGGCAGTTTGAGCTGTTCGAACGCGCCAATCAGAAGCTGAAGCTAATGGTGCCGATGACGCTGATGATCATCTTCGTCCTGCTCTACCTGGCGTTCCGCCGTTTTGGCGAGGCACTGCTGATCATTACCAGCGTACCGTTCGCCCTCGTTGGCGGTATCTGGTTCCTGTATGGGATGGGGTTCCATCTGTCGGTGGCCACCGGCACCGGGTTTATTGCGCTGGCCGGGGTGGCGGCGGAGTTTGGCGTGGTGATGCTGATGTATCTGCGCCACGCCATCGAGGCCGACCCGTCGCTGGAAAACCCGCACACCTTCAGCGTCGAAAAACTCGACGAGGCGCTGTATCAGGGGGCGGTGCTGCGCGTGCGGCCAAAGGCGATGACCGTGGCGGTGATTATCGCCGGTCTGCTGCCGATTTTATGGGGGACTGGCGCGGGCTCGGAGGTGATGAGCCGCATCGCCGCCCCGATGATTGGCGGGATGATCACCGCCCCGCTGCTGTCGCTGTTTATTATTCCGGCGGCATATAAGCTGATGTGGTTGTACCGCCATCGGCAAAGGCGGAAATCGATGTCGGCCTGATATCAAGCGGGGGCCAGAACGGCACCCGCTTTTACGATTTCAGCGCCGGATTAACGGCCCAGTAATTTCTCATACTGCGCCTGGAACTGCGGCGCATTCCACGAACCATCGAACAAGGTGTAAGTGATATAGCCCTTGTTCAACCAGCCGCTGTCGTTATCTGCTGTCGTGGGTTCCAGCGATGCCGGGTTCATCGTCTGCTTCGCCGTACCGTCCGCCTGCAGTTCATAACCGATCTGCGGCGTTGGAAACTGCTGATTGTCGATATAGTGGACGCCTTTAATTTCAGCGGTCGGCAGCGGCGGATAGTTGATACTCAGCCCGGAGCCTTTCGGCAGCAGCGCCACGCCGGGCTGGCGCGTAGCGTTCAGTTTATTCACCACCGTCACCACGTAATCCACGGAGTCAGGCCAGTATTTATGCGTGCTCGGCCATTTGTTTTTCATCTCCTCTTGCGTGAAGCGATAGCCAATGCTGGCGGCGATAGCCGGGAAACCGTAACGCAGCGCGCGGGCCGCCGCGCTGACGGTGCCGGAGTTTACCTGCGCCATGCCGGTATTCGGCCCGTCATTCACCCCTGAAATGACCAGGTCCGGCGCCGCCTCTTTCATCACCCCCCACAGGCCAAAATCCACGGCATCCGCCGGCGTGCCCGGGAAGCAGTAGCGCTTGTCGGCGACTTTCTTAACGTCGAACGTTTTACCCGGTTTGAAGGTTATCGCTGAGCCGATGCCGCTCTGGTTAGTGTCGGGCGCCACCATCCACACGTCATACCCTTTGGCGGCCAGCTTTTCCTGCAACGACGTGGTGCCAACCGACTGGCAGCCATCGTCGTTAACCAGCAGAATTCTGAGCGGTTTTTCCGCCGCCTGGGTCGAGGCGGTCAGTACGGTGAGCAGCGCAGCGGCGAGAATGTTGATTTTCACGATGACTCCTTAGTCAGTATCAAGATATTTGTCTGGCGCAAAAAAAAACCTAAGAAACCTGCACGCAAATTGACTTGCGCCAGGTCTCTTAGGTTTTGCCGTTATTCCGTTACAATCCCAGGACAAGGGGAAAATACCCCGTATCGACAGAATAATCCACAGGCAACAGGTTTATTATGTGACTACGATCAATAACAAAAAACTATTCCACCAAAAGCAAAGGGTATCAAATGATATTCCCCCCGGAATCCCGACATCTAATTATTAAGAATCTTCCCTGTTATTCCCTGACAATACCCGGAGAGTTAAAATGTTATTGGTAACAAATCACAGGGCATGCGAACGATCACATTTATTAATATCAAAAAAAATTCCACCTGTTTTTCCCTCCCTGACATGATAAGGTCGGTGGTAGTGGATTGTTACTGTTTTCAACACAGGCAAAACCTACGTCAGAGACTCCGGCGGCATCATACACTATGCCCATCCCGAGTCACTGACGTAGGTTTTTTTTTGGCTTTAACATAATAAACAGGAGAACAATATGAAAAAATGGCTAACCGCAATCATCATGTTCGCCAGCGCAGCAACCTGTTCAGCCGCGGAAATGAAAGACGATGGCAGCATTAATATCTATTTTGCCCGACACGGGAAAACGCTATTAAATACCTTCGACCGCGTGCAGGGATGGGCCGATTCTCCGCTGACGGAAGACGGTATCCGCGTTGCCCGTTATCTCGGCGAAGGTTTAAAAGAGGTGAAGTTCGACCGTTTTTATTCCAGCGATGCCGGACGACAGCGAGAAACTATGGCGGTGATTCTGAAACAGGCCGGGATCAACGATTATCGCCTGATCGAGTTGCCAGGCCTGCGCGAAGCCTTCTTTGGCAGCTTTGAAGGCGGCTTCAACAAGGATATGGCAGCGGCCGGCGCACAACAGCTGGGCTTAAAAGACAGCGCCGCCCTGTTCAGCAAAATGAAAGTGGGCACCCTGCCGGTAGATGAAAGCCAGAACGCACTGGCCGCTGCCGACCCACAGGGCATGGCGGAAAACTATCAGCAGGTAAAACGTCGGACTCAGGCGGCGCTACATACCATCGTTGAAAATGCCATAACCCATGGCGACAAAAATATTCTCGCCATTTCGTCCGGCACCTCGATGCAAATTATGATTTCCGATCTGACCGACGATGCGGCAAAAAATAAACCGCTGGCCAACGCGGCGGTGGTAAAAATTGTCTATAAAGATGGCACATATTCCGTTGCAGAAATCGGCACAATGAAATATATCGCAGCCGGAAAGCAGGCTCTCAATAAAAATAACTGATCGCTTAATTATATTATTACAGATAACTGTTGCCGCCAGCCCCAGTTGGCTCGCGGTGTCTCGCCTCGGGGTTTATAATGAAAAATAATATCATGACGATGCTGCTTCTGACCCTTCCTGTCAGCGCCTGGTCAGCAAATAGCGTTCCGCAACCGGATATGATGGATACGGTATTTGCCGATCCTCTTTTTAGCCAGTCACATATGACGCTGTCGCTTAAAAACTACTGGAAATATCTTAAGGAAGAGGAGACAGAACCAAAGAAAGTGCACAACGCCTGGGGTCAGGGCGTTGCCGTGGATTACCAGTCAGGTTATTTCGCCGATATCATTGGCTTCGATGCAATTTATTATGGCGCCATCAAGCTAGGTGCCAGCGATTATTTTAACTCGCGCGGCGTGCTCTACAACGAGGGGAACGGTAATAAAAAGAGCAATGCCCAAGGTTTTTCCAAATTTGGTCAGCGCAACATAAAGCTGAAATATCAACTCGCCGATCTCAATCTGAACGCCCGCTGGGGTTGGCAGATGATTAAAAACACGGGCGTCATCTCTACCTCTACCCGTCTGTCGCCGACGACTTATCTCGGCTGGAGCGGCAGCGTCAACTACGATGACGTGACTCTGCGCGGCGCCTATATCGAAAGTTCGATGGAACGTAACTCGCCGGATAAGAAGCGCTTCCAGACCAATACCGGACGGTACCTCAACCACATCGCCAGCGGCGATATCCTGTGGCAGGGCGAGCGGCTGAATGTACAGTACGGCTATGGCGAAAGCGATAATTACCTACGCCGCCACGTGCTGTTCACACAACTCAAACCGCTGAAGCAACTGAATATCGGCACGCAGATTTATGCCACTCATGCTTTGGATGAATATAAAGCGATGCCGGCCAGCAAGCGTGATTTCGACAGCGATGCCCGGCATTTTGCCATTGATGTGAAATGGCAGGCGGACAACTGGAGCACGAAGTGGGGGCTGGGCTATACCGATGCCGAAAAAGCCGACGAAATCGGCTTTTTCCCCCGACATATGAGCAAAAACTCGCGCGGTACCTTTATTTCGATGGCCTACGCCGGTAGCGACTACCTGCGCGACGGGGAGCTGGTGCTGGCGAATATGTCAGACTACAACCTGACGCCAGAGCTGGCGGTCGGTCTGGCGGGCAACATTGCGCAGTTCAACTACAAGGGCAACCGCGTGCGTACCGGGGAAATCAACGCGTTTAGCCGCTGGGCGCCAACGCATCCGCAGCTGAAAAACCTGACCGTCTGGGCGATGTTCGGGCCGGGATGGTCCTATCGCATGAACGGAAAAACGCCGGTGCTGAACGATGGTCACTACATCCGGGCCAATTCACTCTCTTCCGAGGTCATCATCGAGTATCGGTTTACGCTGTTCTGAGCCTTCGCCGCCGTACGCAGTGATACCGGCAATCACGCGATACAGCACGATCGGCGCGCGTAAAATAGTTTTACGTCGGTAAACTGGCGGGACACTGTCATCGCGTCTCTTTTTCGTGAAACAATAGAACAGCGGCGCGCCAGGATACTCGATGATGGCGCGCCGCTATTCTGCCCACCGACTGCCGAGGGATTGCCTTGTCAACCATTCGTACCGTGCCGTTACCCGGTGAAAGCCGGATCGTGAACCTCTTTCCTTCCTCCGAACTTGCGGACGCTTTCGCCGTCACCCTGCCTCCTGATGCCCCTGCTGATATCAAGACTCTGGCTCATCAGGTGCTGGCGAGGCCACCGCGCTGGTTCAGATGGCTGCTGGCCTGCCGGGATCTGATGGTCAAGCCCTTCGGCATTCAGTCCTCCGCTCAGATGCGCGCAAAACTGGTCGCAGACGGCACGCCCCACATCGATTTTTTCCCGGTGCTCGCGGTAGAGGCCAACGAGATTATCGTCGGGGCCAATGACAGCCATCTCGATTTCAGAATCGCGGTGTTGGTTCGCCAGCGCCGCGAGGCGCAGGCGAATGAACAAGAGGTGGTGCTGGCCTCCGTAGTGCACTGCCACAACCGAACCGGGAAGCTTTACATCACGTTGATTGCCCCGTTCCATCGCCTGGTGGTGCGCGCCATGCTCAAGCGAGCGACGGCAAGGGGCTGGCGATAACCGCGCCCAGAACCTCCGCCGCGCGGCTATCAGCTCGTGACGGAGGCGGTCAGTCACATCGCGACGGCAGCCTCTCCTCCTGCATCGGTCGGGCGAGCATCGCCGTTTTCGCGCCGCGATAGCGTAAATAGAGGTTATTGAGGATCAACGCCGCGCCAGTCATACCAGCGCCGGTTATTTCCGCCGCGGTGGGCGTCACGCCTGTCATCGCCGAAATAGAGAAGGCGGTCAGGGGCACCACATCCATAAACAGCACGCCATTCATCGGCGTCAAAATTTTGTTTCCCATATTCCAGCACAGAATGCCGATAAAACCGGCAATCACCGCCGTATAAAAAACATGAGGAATGATAAAGACAAAATCAGCAGGCGCGGGGACTGACACCTTGCCGCTGAGATACAGCGCGGCATTGAGCGTGAGGATGCTCGTCATGCCAAGCCCGGTGGTCATTGCCGTATATTTTAACGGCGACCAGTGCGGGAACAAGCCTGCTCCCAGCGTATAAATCACCCAGCATAGCGCTCCCATAATCATCAGCGCATTGGCGACATAACTGGAAGGGCTGTTCAGCAGGCTGCCATACTGCCCTTTGGTAATAACGGTAATGACGCCAAAAAATGACAGCATGACCAGGCCAACGGAGAGCGCGGGCGGCGCAATCCGACGCACGATCCCGTTAACGAGAATCCCGAGCATCGGCATCGTGGCCATCATGATAGAGGCCGTCAACGCCCCGTCTTTCCCGGCCATCTGCTGCCCTGAGAAGACCAAAAAGCCAAAACCGACAAATCCCGCCGAGCCCAGGAGCCAGGCCAGTCCGACGCGCTGCCCCTTCAGGCTCAGCCCCTGCCTGCCCTCACGCAAACCGAGCGCCACCACTAATGCCAGTCCGGCAAAGCCATAGCGCAGCGTGGTAAAAGTATAAGGATCGCATCGCGTCAAGGCGCTGGTCATAATGGGGAACGTCGCCCCCCAGGATAAGGTGGCTAACAGGCAACACATCACGCCGGTCGTATAGGTATTTTTCATCGCGATATATCCAATCATATCCCTGCAACGGCAGAGATTGCCGGTTGCAGAGAAACCACGGTGGGGGGAGATAATTTATCTGGATGGTGCGACGTTTAGCCGGCACGGTGATTCCGCGCCGGCGACGCGTCACGTGGCCCGACAGCTATTCCGTGGGCAAGACGCCCGCTTTGGCCCAGTGCGTTTTGGGGATTTCGACAATGATCACATCCACGCTCTCCGCTTTGCATTTCAGCGTTTCAACCACGACCCGGGTCACTTCACGGGCAAAATCGCGCTTTTGTTCCGGCGTGCGGCCCGGCTGTAATTCTAAACGTAAAACAGGCATATTTTTCCTCTCCGTTTGGGACCCCGTCTGGGGTCGATAAATTCATCTTTACCGAAAGGCGAGGAGCAATAAATGTGCATCAGGTTGAGTGAATCAGAACCTACAGGTTGTTAATCATGGATAAACTTGCCGGAATGGAGATGTTTGTCAGGGTTGTCGAGTGCGGCAGCTTTGCCGCCGCGGCCAATGTCAGCGACGTATCGGCCACGATGGTGGCCAAACAGATTCGGGCGATTGAGCAGCGGCTTGGCGCACGTTTGCTGCATCGAACCACCCGTCGCCAACAGTTGACCGAAGTCGGGCAGCTCTACTATGAGCGCTGTCGCCGGGTGCTGGCAGAGTTTTCACTCGCCGAGCATAGCGCCATGGAGCTGCAATCGACGGCCAAAGGGCTGGTCCATATGGTGGCGCCGGTCAGCTTCGGTTGTCAGATACTGGTCCCGGCGTTGAGCGTCTACATGGCGCAAAACCCGGAGGTCAACGTCATGCTGACGCTGGATAATCAGACGCCCAGCTTGAGTAGCGGGGATGCTGAGTTAGCTATTCATATCGGTAAAATTCATCAGCCAGATATCGTTGCCCGGCCGCTGCGCGCCTATCGCCGAATCCTTGCCGCCTCTCCCGACTACCTCCGCCAGCACGGGACGCCGACGCATCCGGATCAGCTGAGTCGCTTTAGCTGTCTGGGGATCTCCTACTGGATACATCAGGATCGCTGGGAGCTGATGGGCCCCGACGGCGAGATATTTAAAGCGGTGGTGAAAGGCCGGTTTATGTCTAACCAGGGTCAGGCGCTGAGGATTGCCGCCCTGAATGGCTGCGGTATCGTGCTGCAACCGGAATCGCTGCTTCAGGACGATATCGCCGAGGGACGCCTGGTGCCGGTGCTGCCCGAGTGGTCGTATAAGCCAACGCCGATATATCTTATTTATCAACAGGATACACGCCCATCAGCCAAGCTGCGCAGCGTGATCGATTTTCTGATACAGCGCTTTGGCGCGCAGCAATAACGGAAAAAACGCCAGCAGACCTGATTCTGCGCCGCCCCGTCGGAGCAACGTGCCTGTTTTCACAACGGCAAAAAATACACAGCCGGAGACCAAGTGGCCTCCGGCAGGCGGATTTATTGCGACTTCTTCTCCAGCGCTTCCCACAACCCCAGCAGGTAGGTTACCCCCAGCGCGCGATCGTAAAGACCGTATCCGGGACGGCCGGTTTCGCCCCAGATAAAGCGGCCGTGATCCGGGCGAATATAGCCGTCAAAGCCGTTATCATGGAGGGCCTGCATGACGCGATACATATCCAGCGAGCCATACTGCGACGGATGCGCGGATTCGTAGAAGTCTTTATCCTTAATCAGCTTAATGTTGCGCACATGGGCAAAATGGAGACGCTTGCGACGCGTAAATTCGGCAAGAATTTCATAGACGTTATTATCCGGATCTTCCGCAATTGAGCCGGTACACAGCGTGATGCCATTTGCCGGTGAATCCACGGCATCGCAAATCTTCGTCAGGTCATCCTGATTTTTCACCACCCGCGGGAGGCCAAAAATAGAGTACGGCGGATCGTCCGGATGAATCGCCATTTTCACCCCGACTTCCTCGCACACCGGAATAATTTCTCTGAGGAAATAAAACAGGTTTTCCCGCAGTTTATTATCATCGACGCCGCTATAGCGGGCGAACAGCTCCTGCACTTTAGCCAGCCGCTCGGGCTCCCATCCCGGTAACGCAAAACCGTTGGCGTTATCGAGTACCTCTTTGACGACCTCTTCCAGACTCTTATCGATGCCGCTCTTTTCGAAAGCCATCGTCAGCGAGCCATCTGGCAGGACGTAGTTCATGTCGGTCTTCATCCAGTCGAAGACCGGCATGAAGTTATAACAGATGACCTTGACGCCAAAGCCCGCCAGATTACGGATCGTCTGTTTATAGTTTTCAATGTAGCGATCGCGTGCCGGGGTGCCTATTTTGATGTCATCGTGAATGTTGACGCTTTCAATCACTTCCATTGTCAGGCCCGCGGCATGGGCCTGGTCAACCAGAGCCTTAATCTTTTCGACTGGCCAGACTTCTCCGGGAGCAACGTCATACAGTGCCCCGACAACCCCCTCCACACCCGGCACCTGCCGGATATACTCCAGTGGGATTTTGTCTTCCTGTGGCCCAAACCAGCGCATTGTCATCTGCATTTTGTATCCGCCTTAATCGTTGCATCTGTGCATGTTTACAAGGTGTACCATACTAGTATTGACTAGCATATGCAGTAATTATCGTTTGATCAACCACCGCGTTAAAAAAGCGTGACGGCGCGATAAAAAGAGGCATGGCCTGAGCATGGGTTTTATTATTTCTGCCAGGGTTAATTGTTTTTATTTTGTAAAAAATAATAACGAATTTACTTTAAATTCATCACCATCTATAACACGACTTGATTTTTATCCACTAAATTCATAACAGGCATTTATTTTACGTCCCGAATATCACTGAAAAAATAATATGATTTAAGTCACAATTTTATCATCATATCTTGTATGGTAGTAGACAATGAGTGAAGAGGAAGCTTACCCTCAACGCCATTATGTTCCCGTCATACACCGACCCCGGCTTAACGCTGGGGATTCGTCGTAAAAGTAATATCGTGTACGGAGTAGGTATGTCACTGATAAATAATAGCTTCATGATAAACAATGCGCCAGGTCAGCGGCTGTATTCTGAGGTAGCACAAGCGTTACCGATTATTGATTACCACTGTCACCTTGATGCCAGAGCCATTTGGGAAAATAAACCGTTCACGGATATTACTCAGCTATGGCTGGAGGGCGATCATTACAAATGGCGGGCCATGCGGGCGAATGGAATATCTGAGCACAAAATTACCGGCCAGGCTTGCGCCGAAGAAAAATTTGAAGCCTGGGCGCAAACGGTAGAAGCCAGTTTTGGCAATCCCCTTTATCACTGGACCCACCTTGAACTGAAACATTATTTTGCTATCGACGAAACGCTTAATAGCAAAAACTGGCGCGATATTATGGCGCGGTGTAATGCGCAATTACGCCACGACGACTTTTTACCCCAGTCGCTCATCCGCCGTTCAAACGTTGAAGCGTTGTGCACGACCGACGGGCCGCTCGACGATCTGCAATACCATCAGTTGCTGGCGGCAAAAAGTGATTTTTCCACTGCTGTTTTGCCGACATTTCGTCCTGACGAGCTGTTCGACACCAGCCCCGAGCGCTTCCTGACGTTTGTCTCGCGATTGGCGCAGAAAACCCAGCGGACGATAAGCTCGCTGGATCAGTTCCTGGCCGCTCTCGAAGCGCGTATTGATTTTTTCCACAGCACGGGCTGTCGCGTGTCGGACCACGGCCCGCTGGCAATCGGTTTTTGCCCGCTTGATGAGGCCGGACAGAGCACGCTGTTTCAGCGCCGGCTGGCGGGAGAAGCGCTGGATGAGCGCGCGCTCCAGGCCTGGGAAAGTATGATTTTTGTCGCGCTGGCCAAAATGTACAAACAGCGCGACTGGGCAATGCAGATTCACTTTGGCGCCATTCGTAACAACAACGTGACCATGTTCAACAAGGTCGGCATCAACTGCGGCTTTGACTCTATTGGCGATCAAACGCACCTTGCGCAGAACCTGAACGCGTTGCTGAACGCCATGGTGGAAAATGACGGTCTGCCGAAAACCATTCTTTATAACCTCAACGCCAGCTATAACGACGTGGTCGCCTCGACCCTCGCCAACTTCCAGAGCGGCGAGGATGGCATGAAATCACCGCTGCAGTTCGGTTCCGGGTGGTGGTTTAACGATACCCGACGCGGCATGGTTAACCAGCTCAATACCCTGGCCGATCAGGGGCTGCTGGCCAACTTTATCGGCATGCTGACCGATTCCCGCAGCTTCGTCTCCTACACCCGACATGATTATTTCCGCCGGATCCTCTGTGACCTGGTTGGCAGTTGGGTAGAGAAAGGTGAAGTGCCGGAAGATCGCGCCATCCTCGACGCCATGATCCGCGGTATTTGCGTGGACAATGCCCGTCGTTATTTTCGTTTTTGAACCGTCGGATACAGGGATAAACCATGACTCGTAAGAACAGAAAAGTGACCATCCCCGTCAGTATCGGCTACGGTCTGACGGATATCATGGGCGGCGGCGCATTTACCGTAATTGGCGCGTGGCTGCTTTTCTTCTATACCACCTTTGTTGGCCTGTCGCCGATTGAAGCGGCGTCGATTGTCGCGATCGCCCGTATCGTTGATGCCGTCGTCAGCCTGTTTATGGGCAGCTTCACCGACCATTTTTATAAAAACTATCTGGGTAAGAAATTTGGCCGACGCCGGTTTTTCCTGCTGATCGGCGCGCCGCTCATGCTGGTTTACACCCTGCTGTGGCTAAACGGCATGAACTACTGGTTCTATCTCGCGGTGTATCTGGCCTTTGAGATCATTGCCGCCATGGTGCTGATCCCGTGGGAAACGCTGCCTTCCGAGATGACCAAAGATTTTAATAGCCGGACCAAACTTTCCACATGCCGTATGTTCCTGTCTGCATCCGGGACCTTTCTTGCCACCTTTATCCCCGGCCTGCTGATTGGCGCGCTGGGTGAAAATAATGCCGATGCCTATCTGGTGAACGGCGTGGTGTTTGCCGTGATGTTCATGGTCTGCGTCTTTATCTCGTGGAAAGTGACATGGGAGCGCGAGCTGACGCCGGAAATGCTGGCGGAAATGGAAAAAGAGCGCAAATCCACAACGGCAGCCGAGAAGCTTGCCGCCTTTGGCAACCTGTTTAAGGAATATGCCTCGACCCTCAAGGTACGGGCGTTCCGTAAGCACCTGGCGATTTATCTCTTTTCCTTTACGGCGAAGGACGTCTACAACACCGTGTTCGTCTTTTTCTGCGTCTACTGTCTGAACGTCTCATCCTCGCTGGCGGGCACGCTGCTGTCGATGAGTATCGTCGGGCTGCCGGTTACGCTGGCGGCGGGGGTGGCTATCATTAAGTATGGCCCTTCTCGCCTCTATGTCTTCGCCTATAGCCTGATGCTGCTGTGTCTTGGCGGGTTCTTCCTCGTGTATCAGTTCCCGACCGACAACAAGGTCATGCTGCTGGTGATCATCGCCGGTATCTACCAGGTTGGTCGCTGCGTGCTGGAATTTACGCCGTGGAACGTCTTCCCGTTTATTCCCGATATTGACGAAATGATTACCCGTCAGCGTCGCGAAGGTCTGTTTGCCGCGGTAATGACGTTCTCGCGTAAAACGACGGTCGCCATCGCCACCTTTGCCGTGGGCCTGCTGTTGCAAAGCGGTGGCTTCGTGAAAGGGAGCCAGACTCAGCCTCAGGAAGCGATTAACACCATCGCGACGCTGCTGTTTGCCGGCACCGCCGTCCTGCTGCTGATTGCGCTATGGCAGGCGCTGACCTTCCATCTGAACAAACGTACGCACAAGATTTTTGTCGATGAAGTTGAACGCCTGAAGGCGAACGGTCTTCAGCAGGACGTCACGCCTGAAGCGCGCCATGTGGTTGAAGACCTGACGGGTTATAGCTATGACACGCTCTGGCGTAACACCCCGCCCGAGCGAGCAAAAGCGGGGAAAGCAACCTCGGTACTGAGTTAACCGCTGCCGCCGGCAGCAGCATAATGCCTGCTGCCGTGCGGTTGCCCTGCCCGGCTGACCCTTTCAGGGCCAGCCGATTTAAGACGCGCCCTCACGATGGGGCAAGCGGATCACTTCACCATCTTCTGCGTTTTTTCGACATCCTGCAGCCCGCCTTCGTTGACGGCATTCTGATACCCCATGCTGCGCAGCATTTTTTCTGCTTTGCCGGACTGGTTCCCTGTATTGCAGTACAGGTGCAGCGTGTCATTCTTCTCTTTTGCTACTTCGCCGATGCGCGCATCCAGCTCTTTCAGCGGAATATTCACCGCCCCTTCAACGTGCGTTGCCTGAAACTGGTCAGGGGTACGGACATCAATCCAGTGCTCAGCCGCCCACAATGAGGCCGACGCCATCAGCATGGCGCCGGTCAGGAGCGTTTTTTTCATGACCTGTGGCAGATTAAACATAACGACAGTTCTCCTTTTATTTTTCTTAGTCACCCGAAATCATACTAACGAAGGTATCCCGGGCGATCTTTGACCTGATCTGGAAAATGGGGACAAAGCGATAATCGGTGATATGAGCGCAGAGTCCACGCCGCAGGCAAACTGGCAGTCTCCGTTAAAATTACTATGCTTAAAGTTAACGTCACCTGTTACAACGTTGATTTTTATAGGGAGTATATATGGGATTCTGGAGAATTGTTTTAACGATTATTTTGCCGCCACTTGGCGTATTACTGGGTAAAGGATTCTGCTGGGCATTTATTCTGAATATTGTACTGACATTGCTGGGCTATATCCCGGGTCTGATTCACGCATTCTGGGTGCAAACGCGCGATTAACCCGCATCATCATGACGGCGCATCGGCGCCGTTTATTTTCGCCAGGTATTTTCCATCGGAGTCTTATATTTCACATTTACGCCATCACTGGCCGGTAGTGGGTGGAGAACGGAGTTAGATTCGGCGAACGGAAGGCAACAAAAAACCCGCACGTGGCGGGTTCATTTCATTATCAGCAGAGCTTAACTGCTCAGGCCATCGCCTTCATCGCTATTGTAAGCGTCGCTGATAAGGGCTTACAGCGGAGTAACGTTGCCAGCTGCCGGGCCTTTAGCGCCATTTTCAATGGTGAAGGAAACCTGCTGGCCTTCATCAAGGGTTTTGAAGCTGTCACTCTGGATAGCAGAGAAATGTACGAATACATCTTTGCTGCCGTCGTTCGGAGTGATAAAGCCAAAACCTTTATCTGCGTTAAACCATTTTACTAAACCAGTCATTTTATTAGACATAGATACTTCCTTAATTAATGAGCCACTAAGCGCGGCGATGATGGCCTGTATTTAGAGTGACTTATTTGGCACTTAGGAGGAGGCTCATGAAGAAGAGTATCTGTGGATAGCACTTGAACTGAGGACTGCTTGACTAAAACTGCTTTCATAAGGTCTGTATTCCAAACCGATGGCGCCATTAAGACATAGCGAAATTATTATAGCAAGGTTTATGTTTTTTATTTTACCCACTTAAACACCTGGATGGCTATATGTCCGTAAAATGCCAGCGATAACATCAATCGCCATCTCAGTTTTGCCGAATCGCGATACGCCTGATATTTCGCGGTATTCGCGCGCGTCTTTTGCAACGTATAAATAATACCTGTGCCACCGGCATAGATATCCCGAGAGAAAACCTGAATAAATACCGGCTCTGCGGGCAGGCCGGATGTACTGCCTTACGGACAGGCATCCGGCCTGCCGTCAAAACGGATTATTCATGCCTGTCCCGAATCAGTTTCTTTCTGTCGATTGGGTTGCCCTCCCGATCGAAGTAGCGACTCGGCCATATTTCCGCAGGGTCGATACCCAGCGCCTGCGCGATTAAAAACTCCCCCTTCGGCCACGGGCGGGACAGCGTGTTGGCCAATGTCGACGAGCTCAGCCCCGCCTGGCGCGACACCGCCGCCAGCGACAGGTTGCGCTTTTTTAATTGCGCAATGATATCAGCCGGATGCATATCAGTTCTGTTCATCTCATTCATTCCTTTGCGTTAGTGAAGTCGTACATATTCTCACCACCACACTAAGTAATACTTAGTACATTTTCAACTAACAGCTACCAGAATCGTGATTCTGTTTCCAGTCTTTCAGGATCATCATGCTGCCGCACCGTTTAAAAGAAGCGCGCCTCAGAACGGGACTTTCCCAACAAAAACTGGGTATCCTCGCGGGTATTGATGAGGCGACGGCGAGCGCACGGATGAACCAGTATGAACGCGGCATCCACACTCCTGACTTCGCGCTGGCCTGTCGGCTGGCAGAAGTGCTGAAGATCCCGGCCTGTTATTTCTATACGGTTGAAGACGATCTGGCGGAAGTGGTGGCGGGCTGGTATCAGCGCTGACGATGGCTCCCGGACGCCACGTGACCTGGTTCCGGGAAGACCTGGGCTGGGGCGTGTTTGCCTTAATCGCCCGATGGCCTGAAGCTGGCGGTAGCCCACGGCGATATTCGCGCACACGGACAATCCGTCATCGTATGGATAGCATTTAAGCGTATATACCCTGTCGCCGCCCCGCATTCGTGATGCAGGCTAAGGGCATATTCTGGTGCGCCGAACGGCTAAGCCGGGCGACACACCAGAAAAGGGTCTTGCCGTTATATCAGAACCATGCCTCAAACATCCCGCCGACGTTCAGTGAATCCAGCTGATCGTCTTTGGTGCCGTTCACCTTCGCCGTGCGTTTGTTGTCGACCTGACCGCCGGTGACGTAGAAGCGCAGCATCGGACGGAACTCCGGCCCCATGCCGATGGCGATGTTCTGCGACAGCGTCAGTTTCCAGCCGTGGTTATCCCCGCCCCGATCGTAGTCAACGCGCTGATAGCCCGCTTCCAGCCAGGTCGAATGCACGTCGTTCCAGAAGTACATCGGACGCACGATGGCACCGTAATTCTTCCGGTTGTCGGTGTTGTCCTTGCTGTTGTCATAGTTGTGGAAGGCCAGCAGATACTCGACCTGCGCCTGCTGAGTGAACTTGTATAGCCCCTCGAAGCTGGCGTAAACCGTCGTTAACCCGTCCGTTTTGTCGTACACGCTGTTATCGGCATTATCGGAATAGCGCAGAATCACTTTGTTCACGCCGCTGTCGTTGGTGTGGCTCAACAGCAGGCCGCCCTGCCAGGCATCAATCTGCGCGTCGTTATCCACCGCTTTAGAGTCAAAGCCGTAGTTGGCATAGACTTCAACGTCGATGGGACCCGCCTTGATATTGTGGGTTTTGGTCGTCAGCGCGTAATGACCGCTGTCGCCGGTATCAGACCCGCCGGTACAGGTAATGCGCGAGGGGTTAGATTCATCCCCCATCACTTCCGGGCTACAGGATTTCACCTGCGACACCCCCGCCACGTCGAACTGCACGCCGCCGATATCGAAGTTTTTCACCCCGGCGCCCTGGCCATCGTGGTTCATCCAGAAGTAGTCGTTGATGCCCTGTTGCGGACGTTGATGGAAGTCACGACCGGCCCAGATGTAGGCGTTCGGATTGGATTCCAGCACGTTGGTGACGCCAACGTAGGCTTTTTTCAGGTTAACTTCGTCGCTCCAGTGGTCGAACATGACGTTGAGATCCCAGATAGCGCCCTGGCTGCTCTTAAAGGCTTTGGTTATCTGGAATTCGCCACCGTTGCTTTCGTTACCCAGACGGCCGATGGCCGAGGCGCCGTTATAGGAACCATCGACGCCGATATATTTCTGATCGCCGGTCTGGAAATGGGCGCCGTAGCGGGCGTAGCCGCTAAACTTCAGGCCGAACGGAATCGCCATATCCGGTGACTGCGCGACGGTTTGGGGATTGGTCTCCAGATCCACCTTCTTCGCGGCGGCGGCGTCCATTTTCGCCTGGCGGTCCGCCAGCGCCTTATCGACGGCTTTCGCCACAATGGCGTCAATTTGTTCCTGAGTAAATTCTTGCGCCATAACGGAGGTAAAAGGGCAAAGAGTGGCGATAACCGCCATAGCTAATGGAAGTTTTTTTATCATATTCATGTTTATCTCAATATAGTTTAATTTTATTCAGATAATAACAATCCCATTCTGGGGTGACAGAATATGTCGCTATCATAAGAACAATATAATTGTTATTTTTACGGTCTCAGAGGCTTTGCGCTATTATCGTGACAGTATCTCCATGAGTGATATTTACGTATGCGCGCCGGGCAGATGAATCATTTCGCCTAATTCATAAGCCAGCATTATCGATGGTTTGCGTTACCGCAGTCTTTGGCCCTCCTCCCTGGCTGGCAGTGCAGAACAGGCGCGGCCCCGGCAGCGGTTTTTGGCAAAGGCATATTGCATAAATCGTCCTCGTTAACTTCATTACCCGCGATTTGTGTGCCCCCAATAACTCGCTGTCGCGGCGGCGCTTTGATATTGCTTAAAGCGCATGGCTCAGTACGCAGGAATCGTCAATCTATCTGTAGCGTATCGGGTTCACCGAATGTGCCGAAATCAATTGCCGTAACGATTAATGGCATGTTCAATCAGTGCCCCCGCAGGGGCACTTACGCCAAATTCAGTCGAAGAGATAAGCGTTGACGAGGTTTTCGAGTAATTCCTGATGCCCGCTTTGATGCTGAGGATTAAGGTTATGCTGTTCAGCGTATTGAGCGGTTTGCGCCAGCGACATTTTCCCTTGCAGAATTTGCTGCCCCACTTCACCACTCCAGCCGGCATAGCGTTTTGCCACGCGTTGTTCCAGTTTGCCGTCTTCAATCATGCGAGCGGCCTTTTTGAGTGACAGCGCCATCACATCCATTGCGCCAATATGACCATGGAACAGATCATATTTATCGGTGCTTTGACGGCGTACTTTGGCATCAAAGTTCAGGCCACCGGTGGTAAAACCGCCGGCTTTGAGGATCTCATACATAACAAGCGTGTTTTCTTCGACGCTGTTCGGGAACTGATCGGTATCCCAGCCGAGCTGAGCATCGCCGCGGTTGGCATCAACGGAGCCGAAAATATCTAGGGCAATGGCGCTGGCGATTTCATGGTGGAAAGAATGCCCGGCAAGCGTTGCGTGGTTGGCCTCAATGTTCACCTTGATCTCTTTTTCCAGACCAAACTGCTTCAGGAATCCATATACCGTAGCAACATCGTAATCGTACTGATGCTTAGTCGGTTCTTGCGGTTTAGGTTCGATAAGCAACGTGCCACGGAAACCCGTTTTATGTTTGTGCTCAACCACCATCTGCAGGAAGCGGCCAATTTGTTCGCGCTCATGACGCAAATCGGTATTCAGCAGGGATTCGTAACCTTCACGCCCGCCCCACAGAACATAGCTTTCACCGCCCAACTGCTGGGTGGCGTTCATGGCGGCAACGACCTGCGCCGCCGCCCAGGAAAAGACGTCCGGATCAGGGTTGGTTGCCGCCCCGGCAGCGTAGCGCGGGTGAGTAAAGCAGTTGGCCGTCCCCCACAGCAATTTCACGCCGGTTTCTTGCTGCTTTTGCGCCAGCACTTCGGTCATTTTTGCCAGGTTATTGCGATATTCTTTCAACGATGCGCCTTCCGGCGAAACGTCCACATCATGGAAGCAGTAATACGGCACATTGAGCTTATGGAAGAATTCAAAAGCGACGTCAGCTTTAAATTTTGCCTGGCTAAGCGCATCCCCGGCCTGTTGCCATGGCCGTTCAAAAGACCCGCTGCCAAACATATCTGCGCCATTCCAGCAGAAGTTGTGCCAGTAGCAGGCGGCAAAGCGCAGGTGCTCCGCCATCCTTTTTCCCAGCACGATTTCATCCGGATTATAATGGCGAAAAGCCAGCGGGTTGGCTGTTTTTGGACCTTCAAAACGTACTCTGTCAAGTTGATCGAAATAAACGGGCATAATGAACTCCATAATTCAGGAAGCGAAAAATAAATAATTTGGACCTATCCTGTATTTTCCTGGGAGGTTGCTCAATTACGTTATTTCACTCAGCAATTAAGAAAATGCACAACTGTGAACCATCTCGCAAATAACATTGCCATATATTCAGGCCATTTATAGTCATATTAACCCGTCTTTTTCTACGGAATTTATCTGATGACTCACAAAAATAAAACCCTGTTTTTTAGTGGTACTCGTATACTGTGGATAATGTTTATGGACGACCGCTCAACATGCCAGATACGCAGCCTGTGGAGAGCCTTAGTTTCGATGATCACAGAAGTAAAAAAACATAACAAATTAATGTAAAAACGTAATGGATTCTCCCAGTCCATCCGTGTAACAAAGTATTTCACATTCACGTAAGAAACCGGAGACTTGATTAGAATGAGCAAAAACATACTGCAAAGTCGGCATGATGAATATCATAAATTAACTCGCGGAGAACGTATTGGTTATGGGATGGGTGATTTTGCGCAAAACCTTGTTTTTGGTACCATAGGTGGTTTTCTTGCTCTTCACATGTTGACGGTAAATACAATCAGCACCGCCACCGCAGGATTTATATTCCTGTTTGTCCGCATCGTGAATGTTTTCTGGGACCCGATGGTCGGTACCTACGTTGACAAAAGAAGTTCAAGCGCCGGGAAATACCGCCCCTGGCTTTTAAGAGCCGGCATTCCGCTCGTGATTCTTTCCGCGTTACTTTTCGCGCCCATTCCTGGAATAAGGGGCTCGGTTCCTTTCGCGTTTATCATTTATCTGGCACTGGATTTAGTTTATTCACTGGTGAATATTCCCTATGGCTCTCTGAATGCCTCATTGACCCGGGATCCTGAATCGATTGATAAGCTGACAAGTACGCGCATGATGCTGGCAAACAGCGCCAACCTGCTGGTCTATACCCTGTTCCCTATGTTTGTACAGATGGCCTCCCCCAAAGATCGCAGCCTCAAAGATACGGGTTTCTTTGGCCTTAAGCTCAATATGGGTAACTATACCGATCCCTCAGCTAACTATGCGTGGTTTGGCGTTTACTCAATTTATATGTTGATCGGCGCGGTAGCCCTTTACCTCTGCTATAAATTCACCAAAGAACGCGTTGTCGCGACGGCCGAACAGACGGCTAACGTAAAAACAACCGATTTATTCCTTGAACTCAAGAATAACCGCCCGCTGGTCATTCTCGGGTTATTTTTCATGTTAGCCTTTACCTTCATGTTTTTCATGAACACGGTTAATGGCTTTTTCAATCAGTTTGTTGTCGGCCATTCTGAATGGATGGGGGCTATTGGTCTTATTGCCTCAATTCCCGGCATTGTCTTCCCTGTCTTTTGGCCAAAACTGAAGAAAATTTTTGGTAAAAAAGGCTTCTTCCATCTTTTCCTTGGCATGTTTATTGTGGGTGAATTGCTGACCTACGTATGGTCACGCGAAAGCATGCATGATGCTCTGTGGCTTGCTTATATCGCAACATTCATTAAACAATGGGGTTTAACCTCGGCGACCGGTTTCATGTGGGCGCTGGTGCCAGAAGTCATTGCCTATGGCGAATTAAAATCAGGCAAGCGTAATGCCGCAATCATTAATGCGATTATGGGGCTCTTCTTTAAGATTGGTTTTACGATTGGCGGCGCGATTCCATTGTGGTTACTGGCCGCTTATGGCTTTAACGAAACCGGCGCGCAACAAAGCGCAAGCGCGATCGACGGAATCATTATGACCGCGGTGTGGATGCCAATCGTGTTAGCCGCGATTTCGATGATCATTATTCAACTCTATCCTGTCTCAGACAAAAATGTCATCGAGATCAACCGTCAGCTTGATGAGATACGGGCATAGTGAAAAAATAAATTAAAAATTACGCAGTTCTGAATGATAAATTTTAAAAAGGTAGAATGATATGTCACTTATTCAAAACCCTGTATTACCTGGATTTAATGCGGACCCTAGTATTATCCGTGTAGGGGACACCTACTATATCGCAAACTCTACATTTGAGTGGTTCCCTGGCGTTCGTTTACATGAGTCAAAGGATCTACAGCACTGGAATCTGCTCCCCAGTCCCTTGTCTACCACCACCCTTTTAGATATGAAAGGCAACCCTTCATCCGGTGGGATTTGGGCGCCGGCGCTTTCGTATGCCGATGGCAAATTCTGGTTAGTGTATACCGATGTGAAAATCACCGAAGGCGCGTTTAAAGACATGACCAACTATCTGACCACCGCGACCGATATCCGTGGTCCGTGGTCAGACCCCATCAAACTGAACGGCGTCGGTTTTGATGCCTCGCTTTTCCATGACGATGACGGGCGTAAATATATCGTTCAGCAAACCTGGGACCATCGGGAATATCATCACCCCTTCGATGGCATCACGTTAACTGAGCTTGATACGAAGACCCTGAAATTAAAACCGGCGACAGCGCGGACCATTTATCGGGGCACCGCCGTCGCCCTCGTTGAGGGGCCACACCTCTACAAACTGAACGGCTATTATTATCTTTTCGCCGCCCAGGGGGGGACCGTTTTCACCCACCAGGAAGTTGTTGCGCGTTCTAAAACCCTGGATGCCAACAGCTTTGAAACCGAGCCTGGGGAAGTCTTCTTAACGAACGTCGACACACCAGACAGCTACATCCAGAAGCAAGGGCATGGCGCTTTGGTCTCCACCCCCAAAGGTGAATGGTATTATGCCTCGCTCTGCGCCCGTCCGTGGAATCGTCCAGGTGAGTCGGCCTATGATCCTCGTGGCTGGTCAACCCTGGGCAGAGAAACCTCAATCCAGAAAGTGTATTGGGATGCGGATGGCTGGCCGCGTATCGCAGGAGGTCATGGCGGAAAAACCTTTGTCGAAGGGCCAGGCGATGCCATTTACACCGAAAGCGCCAAAGAGCATAGCCAGTACGATGAGTTTAAAACATCAACCCTCGACCCTAACTGGAATACGCTGCGTGTCCCGTTCACAGAAAAAATGGGGACCACCGGCGATGGCAAGCTGACTTTAATCGGGCAAGGTTCATTAGCGAATACGCATAACCTGTCGCTTATTGCCCGACGCTGGCAAGCCTTCTACTTTGATGCCCAGGTTAAAGTGAAATTTGATCCGTTCAATTATCAGCAGATGGCCGGATTAACGAATTACTACAACGATCGCCACTGGAGTTTTGTGTTCATCACCTGGAACGAAATTAATGGCGCAGTCATTGAGATCGGCGAAAATAACCGTGGGAAATACACGTCATATTTGAAAGATGATGCCATCAAGATCCCGGAAGGGACCGAATATGTCTGGTTCCGCAGCAAAGTGCGCAAACAAACGTATAGCTATGAATACAGCTTTGATGGGGTCAGCTTTACTGAAATCCCTGTTCAATTAGATGCCGCCATTCTTTCCGACGATTATGTGCTGCAAAGCTATGGCGGGTTCTTTACCGGAGCGTTCGTTGGCCTTGCAGCTGTCGACTACTCAGGTTATGACGCCAGCGCAGAGTTTTATGATTTCCATTATCAGGAGCTGGGCGATGCGTTAATGGCCGATGGCACATATAGCTGGCAAGCCAGCGAATCACGTTTTAATTAAGTCATGGCGAACCTACGTTATCTTAACGATAACGTAGGTTTTTGCCGGGACAGGCCATGACCGCTTAGCCTCTTATGCTCTACAGAGCGCGCCCCTTTTTCACTGAGTCCTGCGGACCTGGATTGCACTGTTCTTTTGTTCCCGGAAGATAAAAATTGCCGTTCTCATCGGGATCCGTTCCTCCCGGACACCCTGCCCGCCCCGATGAATTATCTGAACTGCCTCCGTCCGAGCCATTCCCGCCATCGGCACCGGGTTTACCAGGCTGGCCCATATATCCGCCATTTCCGCCATCCCCGCCTTTCCCTCCAGCGCCACCATGTCCGGCACTGGCAGAACAAGCAAACAGCACGAAAATACAGACCAGAACGTGTCTCCCCATGATGCATATCTCCCTTATTTATTGGCTACCCGCAGCACTATACTCTGTTTACAGATAATAACATGGCTACGTTGCAATAACGCGTCAGGTGATTGTCGCCAGGTTGTCTGCCTGCTGTCGTTAATATGGCGTGGTTGAAGCTCTTCAGCCGGGCCATATTCACTTACCCGTAAAGCACGACGAACGGCAAAAAAGAGGCAGCACATGACGACGACTATAGCTATATTTTCAAACACCCCGGTCTGGGTGTGGATCCTTTTACTTTTTTAATAAAAAGAGGGATATCTGCACTGCATTGCCGGGAAACGTCCGTAAAAAACATCTTCATCATACCGGTGTTATTCTTAGCGGCGAGCATCTATCATTTAGCTGGATTTAGTTTTTTCCCCACCATCCCGCTCTATATCACCACATTAATAATATTTTGTATTGTCAGAATGGCATTTTTATGGCACTCCCCAGTTGAATATAATGCCGCCACTGGAGTAGTGACGCGTCCTGGCAGCCCATTTATTCTCACGTTGATTATTGGATCTTTTATTTTTAAATTTGTCATGACCTGCCTTACGGAAAATGACCCGAAATTATTAATGAACTTATCATTTCAATGTCTGTGGGGCGCAGGCTCAGGTATTGCCACCGGTTTATCATGGGGTGGCTTATTGTATGTCATCTATAAAATAAAAGAGAAAAAGAAAACAATATCGCTTCACTATTGAGAAGACTCCGGGGCGGTTTGTCCTTTCAGACCGCGTGACCTGTTGCCCTTACGCACCCTCTCCCGTAAACGGCAGGTACAGCGGTATTTCGTGGCTTCACGAATCCATCCGGTTTACTTTATCATCACCACCAAGGACGCCCCCAGAGGCGATTAACGGAGATAACGCTGTGAGAACCGTCGAGATACTGCAATACACCTTACGCAAAGGCAGCGGCACCGCTTTTCATACCATCATGCGGGAAATCAGCGTTCCCCTGCACCAACGCCACGGGATCGATGTTGTTTCGTTTGGTCACTCGCTGCATGACCCGGATTGCTACTACCTGATTCGCGCCTTCGACAGCCCCGAGAGCATGGCGACGGCTCTTGATACCTTTTATGCCAGCGCCGACTGGCGCAGCGGGCCGCGCGGGGAGATCATTGGCAGCATCGAGACCAGCATGAAAACCGTGATCAACCTGCCGGCGGAAAGCGTGGATGGCCTACGCAGGTAAGGGGCGCCATCGGGATTCGCCTGGCGATGGCCTGCGGATTCCACACTTATCGGCAATAAACGCGGCGGACTCGCGCTGAAGGCCAGGATATCCCTACTTGCGGTATAAACTGCCTTTGCCAGACCTTGCACGCTGCCAGAGTTCTTCATCTGATAACGTGGTTTGGATCAACTCGACAGGCGCCCCGGCATCATTGATAACAGCCACGAAGTAATCATCTATTGGTTCATAAGGGCCAAGAATGACCTCTTCCCCCGCGATAGCCTGCTCAAGATTATCAACTTTGAACGCAACATGGGGGATGGTTTTCAACAAAGGATGTAAGGGGGAATCGTGGGTAAAGCGGTGCCACTGTATTCTGAATTTTCCCGGGTTATCCGTGGTATACATCCCCGCTTTTTCGCTGAAAATGCCTTCGAATTTTTCATCCTGCAGCGGTATACCCAAGTGATGAAATTCATACTTGACGGACGGTTTCATCTTCTCTTTTCCTTTTTCGTATAGAAGTCTGTTCCGTTTAGTTCTTCGACGGTATCCATCAGCCCTCCTTCTATTCTTAATGATTCGTTGGTTTACCATACGCCTGACACCATCGTCCAGTGAAATAAAAAGAAAGGCCGCGCGACGAAAATCCCCCGTTATCAAGAATGATTTTATCAACGCCAGGAGTTTTAATTATTCTGATTGCCTTTTTTATTATTCACATGTCAGCGTTACGGTAAGATTCCCCTCATATTTCCCGGCCGTCGTCCCTTTAGCAATATCATTGAGTTGCAACATATAATTCTGCCCGGTTGTCAGCCTGCTCGTCCATTTGCCATTATTCCACTCGGCGTTGAGGACAGAATAACCGATCTCATCGCCGGTCGAATTTTTGAGCGTTCCCGACTGACCATTAGCGGAGCCTGGCGTGAATGTTAATAACGCGTCACCGCTGGCATCAGAGGTAATGCTCAGCTGTTTATCCTGTTTGCCTGGATACACCTTTCCAAACGGGGCTTCACTGGTAATATTCACATGACCAGACTGATAGGGAGTGGCTGATGTGTGCGTGTCATAGACGATACCGTTGTTTCCCAGTTTCTCTAAGCTGTAGGTAAGCACCGTATTCCTGTCCAAGCCTTCCTTCAGCCGGAAGGTAAAGTTTCCGCTCCAGTTCACCCTTCCCCAGTCGTGCGTGGTGCCATTCCAGATAAGGTTCACCGCGGTACCGTAAGCATCCAGTTTAGAACCGATATCGAGCCTGACGTAGCATGGCGCACCATTATCAAACCGGCAGGAGGTTATCTCCGCGGATAGTAAATCTGCCGGCCAGTCCCTGACATAAATCTGATAATGAAATATGACCGCGCCAGGGGCCCATCCACGATCGCTGTAATCACTGTCGCTCAGACTTATTGTTGCATAGGGTACGGCGCTGCAACTGATGGTGGATGCCGCCAGCGTGTTTGCGGAAAAAAACGCCAGAATCCCCAAATATCCCCAGGAGGCTTTCATATATTCATTCCTGAATTAATCTCAGTATCAATAATGAGCCTGGCGCCAGCCGACTTATGGCATGAAGCGCCAGGCGAATATTAACCGCAGACGGAATCGATGTTCGCTGGTTTTATCGGCTTTGTCTGCGGAACAACGCGATGGCGTTACTGATAATCAAAGATCATCGTCACCACACTCTTGACGGCCCCCGCTCCCGGGGCCGTGGCTCCGCTCTGCTTCAGCTTGGCCAGAAAGGTCATGTCAGCCTTACTGTTTGCAATGGGATACATCACACTGTTGCTACCATCAGGCGCCATCTTAGTGGCCTGAGCGCTGTCTCCCCAGATCTCCACACCGACGCCTGTCGCGGCGACTCCTTCTGTTGTCTCGGTGTTTTTAAATAAAGAGGAATCGGTAGTATCTGGCTCCCCGCTTGCCGTGACCTTCACGCTGGTTGCGCCGCTGCCGCAGCCAGCCAGGTTAAGGGTGAATGCCTCGGTTGCCCCGATTTTATCGCTGCCAAAATCTTTCAGGGAAACCCGGCCCATTGCAACATCCACACCGTTCGTACTCCACTGAGGGGTACAGGTATTATCCACCACGGTCGCCGTGATATTCACGGTGGCGGAATCCGATGCGGCCTGAATGCCCGGAGAAAGCGCCAGCAGGGATACGGTTGCTGCGGTTAATAAAGTTTTCTTAATCATCAACGTCATGTTTACAACTCCTGTTATGTTGTGTGTATAAAACTTGTGGGTGCGGAATAATCACTTCCGCTAATCAGTTGCAGATAACCTGGCTCCATGTCACAGGGGATTTCAGGGCCGCTTCCGGCAGGGTGTAGCGGGCGGAGCAACGCTGGTCGGGCCGGTTTCCCCACTGCGCGTTAATTTCTCCCTTCAGCTTCAACCCAGAGAGGAAAACCTGCCCGTCATCGCCCACCAGGCCGCCGCCGCCGTCCGCCACGCTGACCGTGGTCCCGAACGGCACGGGTTTTCCGTTATGAGTGAGCGTTATCAGGGCCCGGACTCCCGTTCGTACCCGGAAATCAGCTCTCACCAGCGCCCCCTGGGTGGGGACGACGCGCGATACGGCGTTGTCGATGTCCGCATGGCTATCCAGCTTACTGACATCCAGCGCCACCCGGCTCTCCCGGTACTGGCTGGCCCACGGCACCACGGTATAGCCGCGCCAGTCGGTCTGTACGCCGGTGGCGTTATCGACGGGAAGGCCCGCGGCGCCGGGGGCCGCCACCAGAATGTTTGTGGTCCCCAGCGGTTGTCCGAAGGTTGCCCCTTCCCGGTGAAGCACCGCGCTGCCCGATGTGCCGTAGCGCCACTGTCTGTAGTTACGGCTGTAGCTGTACTCCGCCGAAGCATTACCATAGGTTCCCCGGTAGTCCACGGCGGCGTCGCCGCTGTTTCCGTCCTGCCGGCTGTACCCCTGCGACGCGCTCCAGTTCACATTTTCCCTATCGGGTAGTGAACCGCTGATCCCCGCCCGATGTGAGAGCTGGCCGTCAGTCCCCCGATGAGTGCTATATGTGGCCCATACGTTCTGACTCAGCCAGCCGTCGAGGGGGAGAGACAGGGAGAACCACAGCACGTTATCTGCCCTCGGTTGTCCGTTGTAGCGGGTATGGGCATATGAAATGTTGTAACTGGCCCGTCCCAGCGAGCTGCTGAAAGCCGCCTGCAATGAAGAGGTGGCCGCCACTTCGTCCCAGTATGTCTGGCGGCTCCCCGTCAGGGAGAGGGAACCGACGTTTCCCAGCTGCTGGGAAAGACTGACCTGCAGACGCTCGCGCTTGTTGTTGTTCAGGTTGTAATAATTTATCCAGTCACGTTTTACCGGGCGGCCAGCGGCATCGACGGCCCCTTCCGAATCCCCGGTCCAGCCGGCCATACTTTTCAGCGCGGTGTCATCCAGCGTATGGAAACCGCGGGTTGAGTAGCGGTATCCCGCCAGTTGCAGTGTGGTTCCGGTAGACACCAGCGAGCGTCCATAGAGGAAGCGCAGGGACTCCCCCCGGTGACGGGAACCGTCGGCCAGAATGCTGTCGGCATGCGTTATGTCTGCCGACACGGCCCCCCATACGCCGGTGTTGAATCCCATCCCCAGCGTGGCGGCGCGGTAGTTCTCCGCAAGCCGGGTACCGCCGTATGCCGTCACGTTATGCGGCATTCCCCACAGGAGGGTGGCCTGCATAAACAGCGGGTCGTCATAGCTGACGCTGACATTGCGATAGCGAGCGGCGGTAATGCCATAACGCAGATGCCCCTCGCGCTGGAGTACAGGAACCGAAGAGTAAGGCACGGTAAACATGCGTCCCTGACCATCCGCTTCCGTTATCATGACCTCAAGGTCGCCACCGGATGAAAGGAGCGGTAAATCGTCAATGACGAAAGCGCCGGGAGCGACATTGATCCGGTATATCTCGTGACCATTCTGTCGAATGCTGACCTCAGCGCTGCTGCCTGCGGTGCCGCGAATCACCGGCGCATATCCCCGCATGCTGGCGGGATACATACTGTCGTCGGTCGCAAGGTGTACGCCGCGAAAAGAGACCGTATCAAACACATCGCCGCTGGTCGTGCCATCACCGAGCGTCAGTTCGCTACGCAACGGAATGATCGCACGCTGTAACCAGGTGTTCAGATGCTGCCAGTGTTGCCGACGGCCATAGTCATTTTCCTGATAGCTCCACGTACTGTTATCCCGCAGCCGCCACGCCCCGAGATTGACGCCGCTGGTCAGATTGAGAAACTGGCTGCGGCTGTTACCGTATTTTCCCCGGCTTTCGCTGCCGCTGAACCGCCAGCTCGCCAGGGCGGCATTAATGCCCTCATCCCATCGTTCCGGCGCTATCCAGCCATCCGGCTGTTTGCGCATGGCTGCCTGGGGAATGCTGATATCGAGGCGCATTTTCTGGAAGTCAAACGCCGTCCAGGCCTGGGGAATAAACAGCCCCGGGGTCACACACTGCTCATCCGGCTGGGCGGCTAATTCCGCAAATGCCGGGACATTCACCCCCATATCCGACAGTTCTTCACGGCTCAGACAAGCCTGAAGCCCTGTATTATCTCGCACCGCGGATTGTGCCTCCCCCGCCTGAACGGCAACAAAACGGACCGAACGGGTTGCCACGCGGCTACCGTTGAGATAAGCGTCAACCAGATAGACTCCCGGGAGTTGTGAGCCGCCGGATGAAAAAAGTGACAAGTCAGCCACCGCAACCGGGTTACCTGAAAGCATAGAGGGGTCAAAATGCAGTCTGGCGCTTGCCGGCAGAGAAACCGCGCACATGACTGAAGCATTCAGTAGCGGCTGGCGAAGTAAATATTTCAGCATACCCGGTCCTATGATGAAAAACGGGCAATAACAGGTGCTGAAACAGCGCCGTAATCATTAATGGTCCGGAACGTAATCCGGCTGCCGGAGGCCGCAGGCAGACTGACGGTGGCGGTGCTTACGGGGGCCACCATGACGCCATCGAGGGAGATGTCGCCGGCCTTAATCTCAGTCAGTGTGATGTAGTAAGGGGTCGGGTTAATAATTTCCAGCCGGTTACCGGCACGACGAAAACGCATTTCAGCAGGCGCTTTATCCACCGCTGGCCTCAGTCCGGCAGGACGGATGAACAGTTTGATACGGCTGGCCGCAGCAATGCGCAGCACGGCTTTACCGCTGTTATCACCCTCGGTCACGGAGGGGATCGCTTTCGCAATAAAATAATAAAGCGATTCCCTGTCCTGATAAGGCGATCCTGCAACCCGCATCAGGCGAAGAATATTTTCATTCCCCGGCCCGCTCAGATAAAGGGGAGGCGTCACCACAAAATCCCGACTTTTACTTCCGTCAGCATTTTCAACCCACGACTGCACAAGGAATGAGTCTGCCGCGGAAGAATTCCGAATGGAGAGGCTTTCCTGCCGGGAATTCAGTGGATAAATAATGCGGGTTCCCTGAATTGAAATCCCGCCCTCAGCCATGGCAACGGCGGACAACATGAGCATAAAGACAATAACGAGGCTTTTTCGTAAAAAAAAGACGACGGACGACATAACTATTTCCTTTCAGTCAAATACTGCAGGTTGGGTTATTTACTGATTTTTCCCTGACGCATACCGATAATATCCCGACAGACCTGAATGCCCGTGCAGCCGTACTCCGGAAGGCCATATTTCACTAAAGTGGTTCGTTTAAGTGAGTAAAGATATTTCGCACTCAAATTCATCTTGCGGCCCATTTTGGTGAATGAATATCCCCTGCAGAGATAATCGAAAAGGAGTGTTTCCCGTTCTGTGACTTTGTTCCTGATAACCGGTAACCGTGTCGCCAGCCTCAAAATGCGGCTCAATGTATTCAGGGACATTTTTTCGCTGAACACCCACGGGAATGTCCGGGAAAGGCCACGCAGTGATACGCGTCTTATATTCACGAGAATAATAACACGACAGCTATTCATTGCCGGGACATGAAGTATTCTGCGGCGCAGCTCCCTGTCCTGAACAGCCACAACAACGATGTCCTCGCAAAGCGGTTGGATTTCTCTGTATATCGGATTGGTGGCACAGAGAAATATATATTCACCCTCTGTATACCTTGGCAGTTCCTGCACAGCCGACAGGATAAATTTATTGTCTGAAATAAAATAACAATGCATTAAGGACTCATTCGATTAAAGATCTATTTTTAGGACAAACGGATTTCTCTGTCAGTTATTCACCTTTTAATTTGTAACTCATGGAAATATTTTTTCATAATTGTTTAGAACGTTTGATACACCAACAATGATAGATATTGACTATCAAACATAACAATATTGATCGGCAATAGTAATTCAAAATGCATAAGAAACATTAATTTAAAACAGATATATTTTGTTTTATCACAAAACAAAAGCAACCATAAAAAACACATAACCACATGAAAGATAAATAAAAAAATAAAATTTAAAAATTAAAATAAAAACAAATTTAAATTAACCATCCTTTTTACGTAGGAATTTTCCGTTAGATTTTATTGATTGACAGAAAGGCTTTTCTAAAAAAATCAGCCCCCGAATTAACGTGTTATCCCATTGCCATCAGAATAATTTCACCTGCAGCAAAGGGCATATTTACTTCACAAAAGAGAACTTAATCATCTTTTGTGAACTAATGACTCAGCGATGACAAGTTATGAATACAGGCATTTGATTACATTCCCTGAAGATCATTGCCACACGATCTGCCATCAATCCACACATCACCCTGACAAATAATTCTCCAGCCAATCCGAAGAAGATTGATGTAACTAACTATGAGTCATGGAACGACCAGTTGTAAATATTAACAATACGGCACTCATAAAAACTTTCGACCATTACTTAAATTTCACTTCTTTAGCCTCATTCAGTCACTTCTTTGCTTCCGTCATGCAATATGCCATTTACATGTCGTCTCTTTACTTGATGGCCTTCAGATCGGTAAAAGAAAATTCATTTCCCCCTGACAACATCACTATTAATGGTAAAAATCTGAATATCGAGGTTATCGACAGCATTCACAGCAGAACTTATCACTCTGTTTTTCACCCCGGATGTATGGTGACATGGTGTTGAATCGCCAGACCCGGCCGGTCTTAAACCCGGCGCTTCGGTCACAATCATAATTCTCGTGAATGATATTCCGCCTGGATAGTGCGATCGGCTCAATCACCAAATCATCCTCACCAGCCGGACCGAGTGATGTCGCCCATAAGAGCCATCCCTGATAAAGCGTGACTTGTGCTGCGCAAAGAAACGCTACAAATCGGCGATAAAGTCGCTATCAGGCAATAACCGTCGCCAACGTCTCCCGGCGTCAGGCATAGCCATAGAAAACACCTTATCCGGAAAAGTGAGTCGTTGTCCGGGGATACAGGTTTGAAAACGATAATGAACCGCAAACAGGCATTGGTATTGAGCCGCTACAGCCTCTGCGGCCACAAATTTCTGCGCGAGTCTGTCTGGTAAGCAAAGCGGCATCACAACAATGAACGATACCGCTGGAGGGAGTGGAGAATGACGAGCAGCCGCATGATTATCGCGTTCGGTACCCCATCCAGTACACAGAAGTGGATCCCTTTCACCGTCCTGATAATTCATACCCCTGCCGGTCAATGACGATTCGCCCCAACGATGTATCTGGGGCGTAAGATAAAATATCAACTATAATCAAGAACATCATTTTTTTCGCAGGAATGGAACGGACTACGCCGTGAGGCCAAATACTTTATTTTTTCGCGGTAAAATCTTAAACGCTGATGAAATAACTCAGACATTTCTAAAGGCATATTTCCAGAGACAGCATGCACACACAATCCTCGCTGTTCATGCTCCATTTTTGCAACAGTAAATGCAATAAAATCTACGTTAGTCTTCATGGACTTGGGGCAAAAATCAAACATATAACCTCCTTTGTTGTTTGTTTTTCCCATTCGACACAATGTCGATTTTTAAGCATAAGCCATTTTTTACACGTTACAATGAAATCCCATAGAAATAGTCCTTATAATTACTTATATTTTATTATAAAAAGACACAAGGATAAACCGAACAGAAGGATGATAATGCAGCGAATATTTGACCAGGAATAAGTGAAAAATCTCATTCTTGATAAAAATATATTATAAGTCATATTTCTTTGTAATATTGACCTGGCGCAGAATTAAATGCCACGGTGGATTATTCATTTCGCCATCCTGAGGTACCTCCAGTGAGGTCAGATAACTCAGCGCTCAGTGAGGCCGGCATTCATTATCGTCCTGCCGCCAGCGCTTCGACATGGTGCGCTATATCGCAGGCAGAGCGGTTGGTTTAAGGGTTCCGGGAACAGGGATATTCCCCTGCTCTGGTCGCTCAGGTTATTCATCCGGTTACTGGGGATGTACTGCCCTGCGAATGAGCGTCAGCACTAAGGGCGGTGAGTGTATTCGCCGGATGGAATAAGCGTCAGTTAACCGTGAGCTATGTGAGCCGTTTTCCGGATTATAGTCGTATTCCGGCGTTAACGATGAAGGGTCAGTGGCTGGAGGCGGCGGGGTTTGCGACGGGTACAAAGGTGGAAGTGCGGGTAATGGCGGGTTGTATTGTGTTGACGGCGGCAGAGCCGGTACCGGAGCTGGAAGAAGCGATGCGCCGGGTTGAGAAGCTGTCGGCGAGGAAGCAGAAGCAGGTCCGGGAGTTTATCGGGGTGATTGCAGGGAAAGCAGCACGGAGATAATAAATATCGCTCCTGATGCGTCAGGAGTGGTTATTTTTCAGGTGCCGGCGTGGGGTAAATAGCGGTTTTTTCTGTGCAATGTTGCATGGCAATTAAGGTAGCCTGGAGTCAGGTCAGTTTTGAGCACCGCACTCTCATCTTCTTTGGTCGCCGACAGAGGAACCTGATAGTGAATATTGTTCAGCATAACGCGGGACAATTATTTATGCCGTAGCGCGCTCGCTCCAGGCGTCTGTATATTGGATATTTCCATCCACAATACGCCAGGTGATTTTTTCATAGCGTAGCTGCACACTTTCCAGATGGCCCGTACCGGTTACTGTCCGCGTGTCGTGGACAACAGGCGTAACTGAGACAATCTTTACACCTTCCATTAGAATATTGAAATATTCCTCCTCTTGTCCTGCATAATTGATGTGATAGAACTTGAGTTCGGCACTTTGCAACGTCTGGCCAGTCGCAACAGCTTTGTAGAGGTATGGGCTGGAAGCATCGATCTCCTTATCGAACAGAAACGGGGCATGTTTACGGGTACCGGTTAGTTTTCCTGTATTACCATCCGTAGGAATACTGAGATTATGAGTCAAACCGCGCAGTTCTATACTGCCTTCACGATTCTGAACATCTGAACCACCGCGAATCATTGCGCCGCCATCATCTTTCAAAAACAGGTGAACGGGAACAGCCATTCTTAAACTCCTTTTAATTAGTCATATAACCAGCGGCCAGCTTTAGCTGACTCTGCGAACATTCGTACAGTTAGCGGTTTTGATACTTGCTTAATCGGCTCTTTGTTAAACCATTTGCGATACACAGACTCTCTTTCCCACGGGTAGTAGGCATCAAAATTGATCGCTGATACATCGACGTTAAATGTCTTACCGAAATCATCAATGGCATAAGGTAATTCATCCCATTCGGCATAGCCTTGCAACGGCGTATCAAACTCAATTGGGACAGGCTTAAAAGTAAACGTCACTGCAAGAGATAACTCGCCCCTGAAAAACGCCAACACGTCGTTATCCGTCACCATACGCGATCTTCTTTTCTGGCTATGGTGTTGTAGGTATTCACCGTTTTATAAGTAATCATAGCAACATCGCTTGCCAATAATGCCCAACCAATGACAGGAATCGTGCGCCCAACGAATGCACCTAAATTGTTTGTCATCATTGGTTTTAGTGCTCGGATGCTGGCATTTGTCAGAGTGGGGAGCCTGACGGACAGGTTCACGTTGAGAAATTCCCGAGAATATTTCGAGGCGATGGATGTACCAGGCGTTGCTCCGTAAGGTTTACTTCTGGTTTTCAACACCGGCAACCCAAGAACGATACAAGCCATCCCTAAGAGATCGGTAATCCCACCAAATTGCTCATCAATTTTGTCGAGAAAAACCCAGAAGAATAGCTCTCCTGAAGAAATATTACAGATTCCCTTATAAAAGTATGTTCCATTGAGCTCTTCTGCTGAATCCATATCACAATCCGTTCTGATTAATGTGGCAATGACAATCATAGCGGTTATTTTTCAGCCGCAATATAGTCATATTATTATTTTTAAAACAAAACACCCATAAAATTCGCAGTAAAAATCAGCAGATAGCGCGGTCATATCGCATTAAATAAAGAATAAATTTTGCTGGTGATTTCATTCATGATGAGCCAATAACAAGCCATGGTTAGCAGCAGATTGAAAGCCAGGGCAGACGCAGTAATGAAAGCTGAATATGTTTCTCCATCAGGAAAAAAAGACGAGTAAGGCAGAAAGCGGAACAGTGCCCAGAACAGAAACATGAACGCAAATACCTTAGCCAGACGTCGCAGTGTGGATAAAATCCAGTTACCAAAGAGGCCGGTTGGATTAACTTTGCGTGTCACACCGTTGTAAGCGGTAATCATCGCGCTCATGACAGGAATACCGATCAGGGTATTAATCAGGATATCGCAGTAAAAATGTAACGATTCCCACACGTCTAAATCCGGTTCACCGAGTATGAAACGAGTAACACGACTGGCGCTCTGGAAATCGAAAAGACCGATGATTGAACTGACGAAGCCGTCGGAAGGAATGGCCTTAGCGACGATCAGCATAACCACATAAAACAGCATTATTTTAAGCAACAAGCTAAGGGCATGTTTTGCCATTGGCGATCACCTCAATTGTGCCGAATGCCTTGAGTTTACTCATACAAGGAACATCCACCTGCGGTGTTCTCAGTAACGCATTGTGCAACATGGCCAAATCTGAAGCATGTAGCATGAGTGATCCCCCTTTTGATAGCGCGGCAGGATGCAAACGGAAGTTACCGCGTTTAACCCCCTCATTCCATGTGTCATCGTCGATTCCCCAATCATCCCGCCTGTATCTGAACGTCGCACCATTCATGACATGGTTGTAACGATCCCGAACACCGGCATTAACGTGCGATCGGGCTCCACCTGCAGGACGCTTAACAATCCAGTATTTACCCGCCGAAACCGGGCCTGCGGTCAGCTTCATGTCACAAGCCCCTCGATTGCGATAAATACCATCGCCAGAAAACGCTAAAAATGTTCCGGCCCCAGCAAACGATAACGGCGAGTCATGCGCATCGTTGATGACACACCTTCCATGCAGAGTCATACACCACCCAATATCCTTTTCTGAACTGTGGATTAAGGTACAGGCTGCTTAGTAGACAATCTATGTTAATAATATGATTTTATTTGAAATAATCTTATTTTATGTTGGTAGTCAGCGCCTGACGGCGGTATATCAATGCCCAGAGAAGCATCAGAACGCATAATCCTGCCCCCCTTTTCCCGCAATGTGATCTACTATTTCGGGCATCTGTGCGGGTCGTCCAGAACCGTGAATTATCATGCGCATCATCGCTGAGGAGTTTCCTGTTGCATTGGTTAGTTCGTCTACGCCTGGCCTGGCGCCAAATCACCACTGGATTTCCTTCACGTGCAAGGCTGGCAGCACGCGATGCGCTTGCTACGGCACTGGCCTGCCTGCTGGCATGGTTACTGGCGGTATGGCTGTTAGGGCATGAGCATCCTACGTTTGCCATCGTCAGCGCCGTGGTATGTCTTGCTCCGGGTGTACCCAGTCACCTGAAACAGGCCAGAAATCTGGTTATTGGCTGTACGTTCGGTATCGTGATGGGGGAGTTGATGTGGCAGCTCCCCGATACTCATCCACTGGTGCGGATGAGCATTGGTATGTTCTTCGCTATTTTGTTGGGCGCCGCCATCGGCCCGGCTCCGGTGGTCCCCATCCAGGCGGGAGTATCGGTGGCTCTGGTTCTTGCCATGGGGCCTGAAAGCGCGGGCGGTACGCGTTTAGTGGACGTTCTGCTGGGAGCCTCTGTCGGATTATTATTCAGCCAGGTGCTCTTTACGTCTAATCCATTCAGTGACATTGGGCGTTCAACCTCTGACTTCCTGCGTCAGATTGGTAATGGACTGGATCGAATGCTACGAGCCTGTGAGGTGCAAAGCAGTAAGGGAGCAGAAGCCGCTTTGAGTCAGCTTTCAGAGGCTCAGGCCGCTCTGGCCGCTCTTCGCGCCGCTGTAGCTGAAGCACAGGTCAGTAAACGCTGGTCACTACGGGGTCGGCTAAACGCCGGGCGGCTTGCCACCGTCACACAGCGTTACGACCGCCATGCAATCCGGGTATACGCGACTTCCCTTTTATTAGCGGAAAGTCTCAGCCGGGCCATGTCACACACCCATACTCCACCACCAACTGTCGTGATGACGTATTGCCAGTGGTTGTCGGATAGCTGCATGGTACTAGCCCGTCAATCCGCCGTTGTTGCGCTTAAAGAAAGTGACCCGCAGGCTTGTATGGGAACACCACCTCAGTCCACCGCTGACCAGCGCCATGAACTACCGCCAGAATGGCTCACGGTAGAAGATAATGCACGGCAGCTGGAGCATGCCTTACAGGCACTGCTGGGCTCACGCGACGCATAATTGACACGCACCGTAAAGGTTGGGTTTGTGACTCCGCGTTCGATGCCGCTGATGTCAGCGCGAACGAGTCCGCACTTGCCTCCAGGGAGAGGCCAGATTGCAACCTGAGCTTTTTAATATGGGTCCCAAAGAGAGCCTGAATCTGAGGGAGCCATTCATATAAGCTTTATAAACTGTCAGGCCGCGGACAACCCATCGCATAAGGGGATCAATTCGAATATAAACCTGATGTATGCCATTTAGTTTGGCCCGATCAATACCATCTTCCCTGGATTGTTTTTCTTAAAACGATGGTACTGCAATATCAACTCCGCCAAATCGTCATCTACCGCGTAGAAGTAGGCTTCCGGTACATCAAGTACCGCCGCCAGCTTGCAGGCTAATGTAAAATCGGGGGCATGGACGCCCTTTTCGTATGAGCTAATACGGGAGCTTGCGGATTCCTCTTCCAGGCCCGCGTTGACACCTAATGTCGCCTGAGTCATACCGGCGGTCACTCTGGCTATTTTCAGTCGCTTTCCGATCACGTTTGCCATCCAGTTCATCTCCGAAGACGAGAATTATCTCCCTCTGGATTGCGCACCACTTCACGTATAACAATGCAAATTAATGTAATGCTTGAATTAATGATTAAAAAAGAGCCATCATTAAAGTAATCCATGAATTTATATGGTTATCCAGAGAAAAGATTCATGGACAGACAGGGGGAAATAGTCCTCTCGGAATGGCATCTTCCAGGCTGGAACATCCCTACAGAAAGTGAACGGGTAAACGACTAACACACCAGTCATTCATCTGGCCCACTTGACCTCCAAAGAGAGCAAATACAAGCCCGCTAAAAGCAATGAATTTCGTTTGTAACCTTAACCAATACAGGGAACTTTACTTATGAAAATCACCACCGCTGTCGCACTGCCAACCCGCCCCACGCAAGGAGGTCGCCATGTTTCTGGTTACCCTTGCTGAAAGCTTTATCAATATTTTCCAGCTCGCCGGGAAGGTCTTTCTCGACATGATGAGCGGGATCATTCCGATGCTGATTTGCCTGCTGCTCGCCATCAACTTTCTGATGAAGCTGGTCGGCCAGCAGCGCATGGAACGGGTAGCGACGCTGTTTGGTCGCTCGCGGATCCTCACCTATGGCCTGCTGCCGATCCTCGGCTGGTTCTTTATGAGCAGCCCCGGCGCACTGACGCTCGGCAAGCTGCTGCCGGAAAAGAGCAAACCCGGATATGAGGACGCACTGGGCACCACTGCCCACCCGCTGACCAGCCTGTTCCCCCACGTGGTGCCCTCGGAGCTGTTCATCTGGCTGGGCGTCGCCGCCGGGATCAAAACCCTCGGCCTGCCGGTGACCGAACTGGCCCTGCGCTATATCGCCGCCGCCATCGTGATTGGCCTGCTGCGCGGCATGATCACCGAATATCTGTTCCTGCGCCTGCGCCATAAGGCAACGGGAGGTGCGGCATGATCTATCAGGCCCATATCGAACGCGTCGGCCCCCATGTGGCGGACGGTCTGGCGGATAACCTGCTGATTACCTTTCGCGCCGACGGCCCGGCGGACTGCCTGGATTACGCCCTGGCCCTGCGGCCCGTTTTTCAGCACGAGCATGCCCGACTACTAGCGGGCGATCGATTCACGCTCGGGGGCGAGGACTACCTCATCACCGCCGTTGGCAGCTGCGCCCTGCAGGCGCTGCTGGAGCTCGGACACCTGACGCTGGTGTTCGATAGCGCCAGCACGCCGCGCCATCAGGGCACGCTACATCTTGCCGGCAAAGTCCCTGCGCTTGCGCTGTTGCAGGGCTATCTGATCGTTAAGGAGAGTGCGCAATGAACCTGATCAACGTTGCTCCCGGCGCCGAAGGGTTCGGTACCGGGCTGAGGCTGCCGATCGGCAGCGGGCTGAAGGTGGTGTCGCTGACCGGGCGGGAGATCCATCCCGTCGCCCGTCGGCTGGGCGAACTCACGCAATCGGAGGTGATCAACGGCTTTCAGGCCGTTCCGCCGGATGAAGAGACGCTGTGCGTGGTGATCAACTGTGGCGGCTCGCTGCGCTGCGGGCTGTATCCGAAAAAAGGCATCAAGACGATTAACGTGATGCCTACCGGGCAAGCCGGGCCGCTGGCGCAGTTTATTAACACCAGCAACTACGTGTCGGACGTGCATGAAGGGCAGATCACCCGCGTGGCGACAGACGCGATGCCGGATGAGCCGCAGGCGATCGTTGTGGAGCCTGCCTCACCGGTCGCACAGACGCCGCCGCCCGCCACTTTCGGCAATCAGCTGATTCTGGCGGTGGAAACGCTGGGTAATAGGACCGGCCACGTGATCGCCCTGCTGTTTGCCGCCAGCCGTGAGGCGGTGGACGTATCGGTGCGAACGGTGATCCCGTTTATGGCTTTTGTCTCCGTGCTGATCGCCATCGTCCAGGCCACGTCGTTGGGTAACGTGATCGCCCACGCCCTGACGCCGATGGCGAACTCGCTGTGGGGCTTGCTGCTGCTGTCGGTGATCTGCGGCATCCCCTTTCTGTCGCCTATTCTCGGGCCCGGCGCGGCGATTACCCAGGTGGTAGGGGTGATGATTGGCACCCAGATTGGGCTGGGGAATATCTCACCAGCCTTCGCCCTGCCCGCTCTGTTCGCCATTAACGTACAGGTGGGCTGCGACTTCGTGCCCGTCGGCCTCTCGATGCAGGAGGCCAAACCGGAGACTATCGCCAGCGGCGTACCGGCCTTCCTGCTTTCCCGCCAGTTGACCGGCCCGCTGGCCGTGATGATTGGCTGGGCATTCTCCCTGGGACTGTTTTAACAGACATATAAGGAACGTCATGATGAACAAGTTAAAAGTGGCCGTTGTCGGCGCGGGGATTTATGGCAAGCACCATATCAACGCCTATCTGCATAACCCGGACGTGGAGCTGGTCGCGGTCTGCGACAATAACATCGAGCGCTGCCATGCCGCGGCGGATGAGCTGGGCATCGCCGGGTACGTCAGCCTGTCCACCCTGCTGGATGAACAGCAGGTGGATATCATTTCCGTGGCGACGTCCGATCCATTTCATAAGGAACCGGCTCTGCAGGCCATTGCCCACGGTAAGCATGTGCTGATTGAAAAACCGCTGGCGACCTCGGTGGCCGACTGCGAGGCGATTATTGCCGCCGCCAGAGAGCATGAGGTAACCGTCGGCGTCGATTTTCACAAGCGCTGGGACCCGGCGGCGATCCGCGTACGCATGGAGGTGCAGAAGGCGGAAAGCGGCAGGATCCTGCGCGGCTATATCAATATGGATGATGTGATCGCCGTTCCCAGCAAATGGCTGGCCTGGTCGGCGCACAGTTCGCCGGTGTGGTTCCTCGGCTCGCACTGCTTCGACATGGTGCGCTATATCAGCGGGCAGGAGGTGAAATCGGTTTACGCGGTCGGGCAGAAACGCCTGCTGGCGAGCAAAGGGCTGGACACGTGGGACAGCGTGCAGAGCACCCTGCTGATGGAGGACGGCAGTTCGTGGGTGATTGAAAACAGCTGGGTCCTGCCCGCCGCTTTCCCGAAAGACAACGACGGGCGCATGGCGGTGCTGTGCGATAACGCCTGGATCCGCTCCGATTCACAAAACCGCGGGCTGGAGATCTTCGGCCAGCAAACGGTTAAGACCCCGAACAGCTACTTCATTACCTACCGCGACGGCGTCGCCAGCGGGTTTGGTATTGACCCGATTAATGACTTTATTAAAGCGGTGAAGAGCAATACCCCGTATGCCGCCAGCGCAGATGACGGGCTACAGGCCAGCCGGATTTGCGAGACGGCGCATAAAAGCCTGCTGAGCGGCCAGGCAGAGCTGCTGGTTTAAGGGCTTCGGGAACAGGGATGTTCCCTTGTCACGTTATTCATCCGGTTACGGGTGTTAGCCGATGGCCGGATGACGGTACGTCCGGTTTCCACGGACTTCAGAACGGCAATGATCTGGTGTTCGGTGAATCGGGCTTTACGCATGGCGATCTCCTCGGAGGACATAAGCAGCATGTCGGAAGATCTCTAAAAGTGAATAGTTCGTTTTGCAGGGATGCTTACAAAAACACATATAACAAAATTATAATATAATTTTTAGAGACAAGTATTTAAGCTGCACTAAAATACTTGCCTTAATCCCAAATACAACATTGCAATTAGTAACTTCAGAATCTCATCGTTTTATTATCTTATTAATAGCGTTAGCAATTCCCGGTAGACTTGCACCATTATTCCAGGAGATATAGCGGTAAGCTTTCATCATTCCTAACATATTTTTTGGTGACACACCTGCATCCAACATAAGCACTTTTTTATTTGACTTCATCAGATCCGTGAAAAAGGTGGAGAACTCGGCTAAGGGCCAACCACTTTCACTATTAAAAAAATTATCAGTCAGGACGAACAAGCCAACAGCAGACTCTTCAATCCCTTCATTAACCTTGATGAAAATATTGTCTCCATAATCAATTTCATAACTATCTAGCCATGTTGCTATATCATTAGCCTGTAAATAAGCATTTAATGGATTGACAATATTAAGCTTATCTTTTGAGGAATGACTAATAAACACCTTGGATTGCTTTTCATTAATTTTTTATATTGTGGATGTTGCTTTTCAAATAATTCACGCTCAGGCCAAAGAAATAAATAGCCACCTCCTTCAGGTGTTATAGCAAAATCGACCATGTCGGCATCAATAAAAGTTTGAACATTATACTGCGGAATATCTTTTGTGAAAATATTATATCTTTTTAGCTTTCCTGGATAATTATCTTTCAACCATGACTCAAAGAAAATAGGATCTTTTTGTAAATTGACTGCAATATGAAATGCTAAGCAGTATGGATTATTATTTACAACAACACCTACCATTGTCGCATAATCTTTATCAAAACTATTTAAAATATCCTTCAGAAATTTTTTTTAGCGCGTACGAGATGCATAGTCACACTCAAACATGTATAGATAATTCTGTTCCATCATTTATCTCCCTTAGAATTTTAAGCAACAAATAAAATCCAATATACAACTAATGTAAATTAAATCAAGCATATTTAGTTGATTAAAGAGGTAGGATCACGGAACTGAAATAGCAAAAAACGAGGCCAATAACGATGCCTGATAACCTAACATCAATTAAAATCCTGATTGATGATAAAATTCACATTCATAACTCATAAAAATATTATATAATTTAGATAACAATAAACGTGAGTGTGAATAAAAATGAAGAATAAAAGCATCGGATTCATTGCTATTGCATTACTTGCCTGTTTTTTTGCTAAGGATAATAAAACCCCCAGCTCCCTTGCAGATGAACCTACACAAAAATCAGGCATATCTGAACAAGCGAAGATTGGCTATGTTAATGCTAATGCGCTAAAAGTACGTTCAACACCTAACGGTTCACCTCTGGAATCGTTACAAAGAGGGGCTCAGGTCAAAGTATATGAGCAACAAAATGACTGGAGCAGAATAAGTGCCGCTAATGAAAAAGAGCGTTGGGTATCATCATCTTATTTATGTGAATCAACCAATTGCTATGTCAAAAAAGTCACGCCACCTTCCCCAGCAAAATTACGAACGGAACATCGATCAACCCCCTATCTGCAGCACCCGACCCCACAGAACTATGGTTCATCGTGCCCCTGCTCTTCAGGCACGGTATGCATAGGGCCTCGAGGAGGACGTTACTGCATTACTTCTGGCGGAAATAAACGTTATGGCGTTTAGATAAAAGGCGCTTCTTTCAGGCCTATCAACTTGATCGGGTGGTGTTTTGCGAGCATCATCGCAATTATTTAGCAGATGACGTAATGCAATGCCTTCCAGTAAAACCCTACAACAAGCAATTGCCGACATCACTATCTGGCGCAAAGGGGAACAGCGCGCGCCGCATAAGCCGCTGTTGCTGCTCCACGTACTATCTCAGTATCAGCACGGACATTCGCGGATGTTCGACTATGCCTCAGAAGTACGCGATCAGCTACATAGCTTACTGGAGCGCTTTGGCCCACAGCGAGCCCGGTACCGACCTGATATGCCCTTCTGGCGACTGAAGGGCGACGGCTTTTGGGAACTACAAAACGCTGAGCACTGCTCGACCACGGGCAGCAAACAGCCTCCTGCTAAAGAGCTGGAGTCCTGTCATGTGGCAGGCGGTTTTGATGAAGAGCATTACTCACTACTCGCCGCAAACAAAAAGCTGATCAATACGCTGGCGCATCAGATATTAGCAGCCCACTTCCCTGAGAGTATTCAGGAAGAGATCGCTGACGAGATGGGTTTTGATATCCAAAAAACTCGCAGAGAACGCGATCCGCTTTTCCGCCAGCGGGTGCTGCGCGCCTATAACTACGAGTGTGCTATCTGCGGTTTTAATATGCGCCACGATAATACCTCAGTCGCACTGGAAGCGGCGCATATCAAATGGAAGCAACACGGAGGGCCATGCGAGATCTCTAATGGCCTGACGCTGTGTGCTATTCACCACAAGGCATTTGATAAAGGGTCGATTGGCCTGGACGAGAACATGCGGGTACAGGTTTCGCCTGCGGTTAACGGCGGCAGCATAGTCGGAAAGCTGTTCTGGGATTTTGATGGAAAACTGATTGGGTTACCGCCGGAGAAAGATAACTACCCGAGAGACAGCTTTATTGAGTGGCATAAGCGAGAAGTTTTCAGAACATAACAATAGAAAATTTAACTAATCATTGGTGATAAATATGCCCTTTCCAAGTTATAAAGAGATAGAAATCCCCCTGCTTTTAAATATCTACAACGGAGGGGGAGAAGTAAGTTCCTCCTCATGTTACGAGCCGTTGGGCAAGGAGTTCGGCCTGACCAACGAAGAAATGAACATGTTACTCCCTGATGATACTAATCGCCCTCAATGGAACAATATGGTCCAATGGGCGAGGAAAAAGCTTGTTGACTACAAGTACCTCCACAATGCAAAAGAGTCAGGCCTTGGTATCTGGAAGCTCACACCAGATGGCATCAAAAAAGCAGAATCGCTTTCCGCCCGATTGAATATCGATTATCCAGATGATGTTCCGGAAACCTTTTACGAAGGTGCCGTAAAGCAAATCAAAGTTAACAAATACGAACGTAGTAAAACGGCAAGAGACAAATGCATAGATCATTACGGCTGTCAGTGCAGCGTGTGCAATATGGATTTTGAGGAAACGTATGGTGAAACCGGGAAGGACTATATTCACGTCCACCATATTACACCGCTGGCTGATATTGGAGAGCGTTACAAACTGGATCCCGTAAAAGACCTTCGTCCTGTCTGCCCCAATTGCCATGCCATGATCCACAGACAAAAACCTTCACTCACTATTGAGGCATTGAAAGTCTTAATGAAGAAGGCACAAAAATAAGAACGAGTGAGGACAGCCTGTTAAACACCAAACAAAAGCGGTACAGGAAATTGAGAACATACTTACAAAATAGTGAGTTACATTAAATTCTGACGATTGAATGTACAACGGGAGAGAGGTAGCATGCACTGATGCCTCATCCATTAACGGATTATCCTAATACGTCAGCATTCCGAAGGCTGGCCTGAACGCGGAACGTGCATGAACAAATCCAACTTCGATTTTCTAAAAGGCGTAAACGATTTCACTTACGCCATTGCCTGCGCGGCGGAAAACAACTACCCCGACGACCCGAATACGACACTGGTAAAAATGCGCATGTTTGGCGAAGCGACGGCCAAACACCTGGGGCTATTACTGGATATTCCTCCCTGCGAAAACCAACACGACCTGCTGCGTGAACTGGGTAAAATTGCCTTCATTGACGACAGCATTCTGTCCGTTTTCCATAAGCTGCGCCGCATCGGCAATCAGGCCGTTCACGAATACCATAACGATCTCGATGATGCCCAGATGTGTCTGCGCCTCGGATTCCGTCTTGCCGTTTGGTACTACCGGCTGGTGACCAAAGATTACGATTTCCCGGTGCCAACTTTTGTGATGCCTGAGCACGGCGAGGATCGCTATCACGCCGAAGTTCTCACGCTCAAACAGCAGCTGGAGCAGCAGGCACTGGAAAAAGTACACAGCCAGGCAGAGCTGGAAGCTCAGCAGCAACGCTTACTTGCACTCAATGGCTACATTGCCGTTCTCGAAGGTAAGCAACAGGAAACCGAAGCCCAGACCAAAGCCCGCGTGGCTGCCCTGGAAGCACAGCTCGCTGCCAAAAATGCCGAGTTAGCAAAACAGACCGAACAGGAACGCAAGGCCTATCATAAAGAAATCACCGACCAGGCTATCAAGCGCACGCTGAATCTCAGCGAAGAAGAGAGTCGCTTCCTGATTGACGCCCAGTTGCGTAAAGCGGGCTGGCAGGCCGATAGCAAAACGTTACGCTTTGCCAAAGGCGCTCGCCCGGAACCCGGCGTCAACAAAGCGATAGCCGAATGGCCGACGGGTACAGATGAAACAGGTAAAACAGGCTTTGCTGATTACGTGCTGTTCGTTGGCCTTAAGCCCATTGCCGTCGTTGAAGCAAAACGCAAAAATACCGATGTACCCAGCAAGCTCAACGAATCTTACCGCTACAGCAAATACTTCGATAACGCCTTCTTACGCGACACGCTGCTGGAGCACTACGCTCCCGACGAAGTACACGAAGCCGTACCGGAATATGAAATCAGCTGGCAGGACACCAGCGGTAAACAGCGCTTTAAAATCCCTTTCTGCTACTCCACCAACGGGCGCGAATACCGCGCGGCGATGAAGACCAAAAGCGGCATCTGGTATCGCGACGTCCGCCATACCACCAACATGTCAAAAGCGCTGCCGGAATGGCATCGCCCGGAAGAGCTGCTGGGTATGCTGGGCAGCGATCCACAGAAACAAAATCAGTGGTTTGATGAAAACCCTGGTATGAGCGAACTCGGTCTGCGCTATTACCAGGAAAATGCCGTCCGCGCGGTGGAAAAGGCTATCGTTAACGGCCAGCAAGAAATCCTGCTGGCGATGGCGACCGGTACAGGTAAAACCCGTACCGCCATCGCCCTGATGTTCCGTCTGATCCAGTCGCAGCGTTTCAAACGCGTCTTGTTCCTGGTCGACCGTCGCTCGCTCGGCGAACAGGCGCTGGGTTCGTTTGAAGATACTCGAATTAACGGCGACACCTTTAACAGCATTTTCGATATCAAAGGCTTGACCGACAAATTCCCGGAAGACAGCACCAAAATTCACGTCGCCACGGTGCAGTCACTGGTCAAGCGCACGCTGCAATCTGATGAACCGATGCCAGTCGGTCGCTACGACTGTATCGTCGTCGATGAAGCGCACCGAGGCTACATTCTCGATAAAGAGCAGACCGAAGGCGAGCTGCAGTTCCGCAGCCAGCTGGATTACGTTTCCGCCTATCGTCGCATTCTCGATCATTTCGACGCGGTAAAAATTGCCCTGACCGCCACGCCAGCACTGCACACGGTCGATATTTTCGGCGAACCGGTTTACCGCTACACCTACCGTACGGCGGTGATCGATGGCTACCTGATTGACCAGGATCCCCCTATTCAGATCGTCACCCGCAACGCACAGGATGGCGTCTATCTTTCCGAGGGTGAACAGGTGGAACGCCTGAACCCACAGGGCGAGCTGATCAACGACACACTGGCCGACGATCAGGATTTTGAGGTCGCTGACTTTAACCGCAGTCTGGTGATCCCGGGATTTAACCGCGCGGTATGCGCCGAGCTCACCGACTACCTGGATCCCACCGGGCAGCAAAAAACGCTGGTGTTCTGCGTCACCAACGCCCATGCCGACATGGTGGTTGACGAGCTGCGCACCGCGTTTAAGAAAAAGTACCCACAGCTGGAACACGACGCGATCATCAAGATCACCGGTGATGCCGATAAAGACGCGAAGAAAGTGCAAAGCATGATCGTCCGCTTCAACAAAGAGCGACTGCCCAATATCGTGGTCACCGTCGACCTGCTGACCACCGGCGTGGATATCCCGTCTATCTGTAATATTGTGTTCCTGCGTAAAGTCAAAAGCCGCATTCTCTACGAGCAGATGAAAGGCCGCGCCACGCGTCTGTGCCCGTCGGTGGGGAAAACCAGCTTTAAGATTTTCGACTGCGTGGATATCTACAGCTCGCTGGAAAGCGTCGACACCATGCGTCCGGTGGTTGTGCGTCCGCAGGTGGAACTGCAAACGCTGGTTAATGAAATTACCGACTCAGAAACCTACAAAACTATTGAAGCGGATGGCCGCAGCTTTGCCGAACACAGCCATGAACAACTGGTCACCAAGCTGCAGCGGATCATTGGTCTTGCCACCTATAACCGCGATCGCAGCGAAGCGGTGGATAAGCAGTTCCGCCGCCTGGACGAATTATGCCTGGATGCCGCAGGCGTCAACTTCGGCGGTCTGGCTTCACGCCTGCGGGAAAAAGGGCCGCACTGGAGTGCCGAGATTTTCAATAAGCTCCCCGGCTTTATCGCCCGCCTGGAAAGGCTGAAAACCGATATCAACGCCCTACGCGAGGCCCCCATCTTCCTCGATATTGACGATGAGGTAATCGGCACCAAACCGCTGTACGGCGATTACGACACGCCGCAGGATTTCCTCGAAGCGTTCGATGCGCTGGTGCAGCACGCTCCTAACGCCCAGCCAGCACTGCAGGCGGTGATCAATCGCCCGCGCGACCTCACCCGCAAAGGATTGGTGGAATTGCAGGAGTGGTTTGACCGCCAGCATTTTGAAGAGTCGTCCCTGCGCAGCGCGTGGAAAGCGACGCGCAATCAGGATATTGCCGCCAGGCTGATTGGTCATATCCGCCGCGCGGCGGTAGGCGATGCGCTTAAACCGTTCGACGAACGTGTCGATCACGCGCTGACGCGCATCAAGGGTGAGAACGACTGGAGCGATGAGCAGCTAAGCTGGCTCGACCGTTTAGCGCAGGCGCTGAAAGAGAAAGTGGTGCTCGACGACGACGTTTTCAAAACCGGCAATTTCCACCGCCGCGGCGGTAAGCCAATGTTACAGCGCACCTTTGACGACAACCTCGACAGCGTGCTGGATAAGTTCAGCGATTATATCTGGGACGAGCTGGCCTGACGCGTTATCATCCCCGGCAATTTCTTCTTCTGCGGCCCGATAAGGGCCGCTGTTTTACATGGGATCTTCAATGAACAATAACGATCTGGTCGCCAAGCTGTGGAAACTGTGCGACAACCTGCGCGACGGCGGCGTCTCCTATCAAAACTACGTCAATGAACTCGCCTCGCTGCTGTTTTTGAAAATGTGCAAAGAGACCGGCCAGGAAGCGGACTACCTGCCGGAAGGCTACCGCTGGGACGACCTGAAATCGCGCATTGGCCAGGATCAGATGCAGTTCTACCGCAACCTGCTGGTTCAGTTAGGTTCTGATGAGAAAAAGCTGGTGCAGGCGGTATTCCATAATGTCAGCACCACCATTGAGCAACCCAAACAACTGACTGAGCTGGTCAGCTATATGGACGCGCTGGACTGGTACAATGGCAACCACGGCAAGTCTCGCGATGACTTCGGCGATATGTACGAAGGGCTGCTGCAGAAGAACGCCAACGAAACCAAATCCGGCGCGGGCCAGTACTTCACCCCACGTCCGCTGATCAAAACCATTATCCATCTGCTGAAGCCGCAGCCGCGCGAAGTGGTGCAGGATCCGGCTGCAGGTACGGCGGGCTTTTTGATTGAAGCCGACCGTTACGTGAAGTCGCAGACCAACGATCTGGATGACCTTGATGGCGACACCCAGGATTTCCAGATCCACCGCGCGTTTATCGGCCTCGAACTGGTGCCCGGCACCCGCCGTCTGGCGCTGATGAACTGTCTGCTGCACGATATTGAAGGCAACCTCGACCACGGCGGCGCCATCCGTCTGGGCAACACGCTGGGCAGCGACGGCGAGAATTTACCGCAGGCCGATATCGTCGCCACCAACCCACCGTTTGGCAGCGCCGCGGGCACCAACATTACCCGCACCTTCGTGCATCCGACCAGCAATAAGCAGCTGTGCTTTATGCAGCATATTATTGAAACTCTGCGCCCCGGCGGCCGCGCGGCGGTGGTGGTGCCGGATAACGTCCTGTTTGAAGGCGGCAAGGGCACCGATATTCGTCGCGACCTGATGGACAAATGCCATCTGCATACCATCCTGCGTCTGCCGACCGGCATCTTTTACGCCCAGGGCGTCAAAACCAACGTGCTGTTCTTTACCAAAGGCACGGCCGCCAATCCGCATCAGGATAAAAACTGCACCGACGACGTGTGGGTGTATGACCTGCGGACCAATATGCCGAGCTTCGGCAAGCGCACGCCGTTTACCGAACAGCACCTACAGCCGTTTGAAACCGTCTACGGCGAAGATCCGCACGGCTTAAGCCCGCGTACCGAAGGCGAGTGGAGCTTTAACGCCGAAGAGAGCGAAGTTGCCGATAGCGAAGAGAACAAGAACACCGACCAGCACCAGGCCACCAGCCGCTGGCGCAAGTTCAGCCGCGAGTGGATCCGCAGCGCAAAATCCGATTCGCTGGATATCTCCTGGCTGAAGGATAAGGACAGCATCGACGCCGACAGCCTGCCGGAGCCGGACGTGTTAGCCGCAGAAGCGATGGGCGAGCTGGTGCAGGCGCTGGGCGAGCTGGATGCGCTGATGCGCGAATTGGACGCGGGGGATGAAGCGGATGCGCAGCGTCAGTTGTTGAATGAAGCGTTTGGTGAGGTGAAGGCATGAGTGGGGGGAAATTGCCGGAAGGGTGGGGTGAAACAGAAATAGGTGATATTGCCGACGTTATCTCAGGTGGTACGCCAAAATCAGGGATCGCAGAAAATTTCTCCCCCTCTGGTGAAGGTATTGCCTGGCTAACGCCAGCAGACCTAAGCGGATACAAAGAGAAGAATATTTCTCATGGAGCCAGAGACTTATCGACACAAGGTTACTCATCGTGTTCAGCAAAGTTGATGCCAGCAGGAGCAATACTGTTTAGCAGTAGAGCCCCCATAGGCTACGTTGCGGTTGCATCAAATGAGATTTCAACTAATCAGGGATTCAAAAGTTTCGTTTTTACAAATGATATTTACCCCGATTATGCTTATTACTATCTCCGTAATATCAGGCATCTTGCGGAAGAAATGGGAACGGGTACAACATTTAAAGAAATCTCGGGGAGCGCAGCTAAAACACTTCCCTTCGTTATGGCTCCACTCGCCGAACAAAAAATCATCACCGAGAAACTCGATACGCTACTGGCACAGGTAGATAGCACCAAAGCACGTCTTGAGCAAATCCCGCAAATCCTGAAGCGTTTTCGTCAGGCTGTGCTGGCTGCTGCTTTCACAAAGAAACTAACTGAGTCATCAAAGTTTATCGAAAAGAAGATTTCAGATGTATGCTCTTTTCAAAATGGCTTTGCATTTAAAAGTAGTTGGTTCGCTAAAAAAGGCTCTTATCAAGTTATAAAATTAGCAAATATTAGAGACGGGCATCTTTTTTTAGAAAATGCTCCAACGTATGTTAATGATGATAAAGGAATTGAGTTTAGTAAATTCTCACCAAATATAGGCGATACTTTAATTAGCATGACTGGTACGAGATTCAAAAAAGATTATGGCTTTGGATGTATCATAACTCAAAAACACAGAGTTTTAATCAACCAACGAGTTGGAAGACTCATCCCAATTAAGACTTCAATACTACCAGAATATCTATCTTTATTTGTTAGATCAGAACTATTTAGAGAGCAATTTTTTAAAGGGGAGACCGGTGGGGTGAATCAAGGTAATGTTGGTTCGCAGCATATTCAATCAATAGTAATAAATGTCCCACCACTCCCAGAACAAGCTGAAATCGTCCGTCGTGTCGAGCAACTCTTCGCCTACGCCGACACCATCGAAAAGCAGGTCAACAGCGCACTGGCCCGCGTCAACAGCCTCACCCAGTCAATCCTGGCAAAAGCCTTCCGCGGCGAGCTTACCGCCCAGTGGCGTGCCGAAAACCCTGAACTCATCAGCGGTGAAAACAGCGCCGCCGCCCTGCTGGAAAAAATTAAGGCCGAACGCGCCGCCAGCGGCGGTAAAAAAACCGCGCGTAAAAAAGCCTGATACTTATTTCAAGCGCACCTGACCGGTGCGCTTTTTTACACTTCATCCTTCAAGCTGCCTCGGCGTTGGCTGCGTTCGCTCACCCCAGTCACGTATTAATATACGCTCCTGGGGACTCGTTCTCTTGCCGTCTTGATGCAGCTCGAATGATTTTGTGTATATTATTTATCCGCAATCATAACCATCAAAAATATATCCAGTTTCTTCCTGAACATTCCCATTACTTTCTATTTTCAGCTGGACTTTTCTTTTATTTACTGATGTTATGTACAGGTATTTAGCGCGATATGGCCGTGGTGGAACACGGCCATATCGCTCATCACAATCACTATTCCAGGAGAATAGCCATCATGACTACCGTCCATTCTATTGCAGATCCGTGCGATCCAGAAGTCTCCCCAACAAATAACCGTCATCTTACCGTGAGTTATGCGAGTCGCTATCCGGATTACACCCGTATTCCCGCGCTCACCATGAAGGGCCAGTGGCTGGAAGCTGCCGGTTTTACCACCGGTACCGAGGTGGATGTGAAGGTGATGAACGGCTGTATTGTGCTAACGGCAAAACCGCCGCAGCCGAAAGACTCTACTCTGCTTCAGTCTTTTCATCGGGTGGGTAAGCTGTCCGCCCGTAAGCAGCGGCAGGTACAGGACTTTATCGACGTGATTTCAGGTAAACGTTCCGCCTGACGCTAACCGCTCCCGACCGTAAGTCGGGAGCGGTTCCTGATTAAGGTGCGATAACCTGCACCAGTACATCGGTTGCCCAGCTCTCCTCGCTGTTCACTACCAGGCCTTCTGCGCAGGCTTGCGCCATATTCCCCAGCTGGAAAGAGACGTCGTCATTAAAGTTAAAATCACGCCAGGCTCGCGCAAAGTTAATACGCCAGTATCCCATCCCCTGATCAAAGCGGATTCTCAGCGCCTGGCCATTATCAAAACTCACCATCAGCTTACGGTGGTGCGGAATGTCGCGGCCAGAGTTGAACGCCTGAATCTCCACGGCTCGTCCCATGGATGCCGCAAACCACTGGTCGGCGAAATCCTGGAAGTCTGCTTCACTCATCCAGTCATGGAACGGTTTGTTCCCCGGGCGCTCTTTACTCCTGAACAGCGTATCAATCGTCACTTCCGCCTCTTGTGTCAGCATCGGTTTCAACGTCTTCAACAACCCGCCTAACAACGCCAGCGCTACGGGGTTTTGAAGATAGCGATCGCTATAGTGGATACGCGTCACCCGGCATTCCGTCAGCAGGCGCTGAATATCATCCTGAGACTCGGTCAGCAGGTTCCAGAAGCGCTGGCCAAACTGAGAAACCTGGCCGTTAAGCTGCTTATGGATTTCAATATCGTTAACCAGGCCTTTGCTGCCCGTATCCTCGGATGGCAACTCGGCTTTATAAAGCGCTATCGGCGCCTGCAAATGGCTGCGAATAACCATCTGGCTATTCAGATGCCAGTTCGGCCCGGGGATGGTCGCGTCATGGCTGCGAGAAATTAACGTCATCAGACGATCGTCAAACGTCACCTGCGCAACGAGCGGCGTATCCGTATCCTGCTCAGACTGGCACAGCTGCACGCCTATCGCCGTAAACTGCGCGAGTTCCAGAAAGATCTCCGGATCGTCAATGTTTCGCGGGATAACCAGCACCACCTCAACATCATATTTTAGCCGGTAGTTCTGGATCGCGGTGCGGAACTGACGGGCATACAGATCCCACTCATTCAACGGCCCACTCATCCACAGCGTGAGCTTTCGCCCCCCATCGTTGATGGCCCGCCGCAGAGTATCTTCAATGCTCCCAGGGCAATATTGCGCATCAGCCAGAGAGAATTTCTCCTCATCCGGCAAGCCAATATAGTGGCTGAAATCCGCCCCCAGCCAGGCCAACGCCGCTTTACGATCCAGTAGATCGTGATCGTGGCGGGTCTGTGAATCGAGCAGGCACTCGCTACAGGCGGTATCGCAGTGGTGGCAGCCCAGTTGCTTCACCATTCCCTTCAGCACGGCCTCAATATGCAATGGCGCGCTGGAAGCAAAGCCCGCACCGCCGCTGATAATATCGTACAGCTGTACCGCCAGAACGGATTGCTCGTTCTCCAGCCTGACCGGGCGCACCGCGTAGCCCAGCTCCGCTGCGGAAACGCCCAGCACGCTCGCCAGCGAGCGCCGCAGCGCCACGGCCAGCGTCATTGCAACAATACGCCCTTCTTCCGTGTTATCAGCAATATACTCTCCGTCCTGCGGGCGACGGACAATCAGCTCGAAGACATCCGTTCTGGCCAGCGCTCCCAGCGTGACATTTTTATTCAGCGCCATTGAACCCGGGCAGATAATCCGCTGATTCTGACTATCCCGGTCGGCCTTTCCAGGACGAGGCGGATAGTGTGCTTCCATGGATTTCGGTGCATCCGTGAGGTTGAGCATCGACTCCGCGCGACCGCAGCTCAGGCACAGCGCATAGCCGTGGCCGCCTTCCCCCATACTTTGCTGGAACACATTACCGTCCGCCCCGGAAGCCATAAAGCCCATCAACGGGTTCGGCAGCGGTACACCCTCGGCCTTAACAAATACCCAGGCCGGCACAACCGGAATGAATTTCATGGTCTCAATATTATTAGTCACCGGATCGTGCGCATCCGTCACAAAACCCGCAGGCTGTAAAACCTGACGTCGGTTTTCAGGCGTGATGCGCTCACCGCACGCATCATTGGTACAGAATAAATCTCCCGAACCGCCAATACCTTCCTCATAGCCTAACGTACCGCATTTGTGACAACGCCAGGCGCTATCCAGGCGCTGAGCTTCATTGGTATCAGCATTGAGATTATGCCAGTGCAGAGACACCCCAGCGGAGCGGAAGACCCGTCCATCAAGGATAATCTCCGCGCCCGGCGCATACTCACGGATCGCCACGGAAAGGTTGCGTGAAGGCAAGCCTTTATAACGCGAGACGTTATCTTCACGATCGCTCTTATCACGGACTTTGTACGTTTTCTCGCGGATATAATCTTCCATGGTGAAGTTATCAAAAGTGACAACATCCGTTGGGAAGCCATATCCAGGCAGGAAGGTTCTGGCCGCCAAATCGCGCAGCAGATACTCGCCGCAGTGCCGTTTTTTCTCTAGCTCCAGACGTTTGCGATACGGCGTATTGGGCTGCGATTCACTTTCCTGCTTAACAAGATCGCGATAAATTCCCAGCCAGCGCTTCTGCAGCGCCGCAATCGCGTCGCACGTTTTATCCCGCAGCTTTTCTGCCGCAACGCCATGAAGCGCGGTGCCTTTAACCAAGCGAACCAAAGCTGCATCAATACTCAGCGTCGGACGCTCCAGCCAGGCTTTGAAACGGTTACACACCGACTGTTCAAGCTCTTCACCAAAGAACCACTGACTATTAAGGCTGGTGCGTTCTTTTTCGGTTTCACCGATGACATGGCACAAATAATCTGACAGCAGCAGAGAATTGACGTGGCGCTGTACCAAGCGCTCAGAATTCATTGCCACCATCGGCGCAGGGATCACCGTTTCAAAAGGCCAGAGAGGGTTAGCAAAAACCTGCCGATCGTGCGGGTTGCCTTTGCACAACGTGTAAGAAATAGCGCGGGACTCTTTGCTACGCCCGGCACGCCCGGCACGCTGCAAATAGTTAGCGGGGTGCGGCGGGACGTTATTCATCACCACAGCAGAAATCCCGCCAATATCCACGCCCATTTCCATGGTGGTTGAACAGTTAAGAACGTTGAGCTGTCCGTTTTTAAACATACGTTCATAACTTTGCAGACGTTCGGATGATTGCTGGGCGGAATGCTCTGCCGTGCGGTAGTAAAATCCACCTTCAACGACGCGATCGTTAATGTCCGTCCAGAGGTTTTGCGAACGTAATTGCGCCACCAGAGGGTCCTGCCCCAGCCAGTCACGAACTTTTCTTAACCCATCGACATAATCATCCTGAGAACGATCGTGCTGCCAAATCTCAGGCAGCGTCACCGCCTGGGCGACAAAGGCGTCATATTGTGCACTGGTCAGCCGTTCAAACTGAATATGCATTGGCAGATAAGGCGTCAGACCTCTGAAAGCCGTCGCCAGTAATTTATTGGTTACCGGGCAAATGTAGGCTTTTTGTACCAGAGAGAATGTCAGATGCTCTTTAGGTAAATAAAAACGGTTGCCGTCGGATTTCAATACCGCTAATGACCCCGTCAACTGAAGCCAGGCCTCTTTTAGCCACGCATTAACGATATCGATTGTGACCGTATTTACGCTGCTGAATTTAGCGCCGAGGATCAAAAGTTTGACCAGGCGCTGCGTGACGTTACCGTGACGAATTTGCGGCCAGCGTTTAACCTGGTTGTCATCAGGTTCTTTCGAATCGGGGTTACGGACAAATTTTGAAGAGAAACGGCTACCGATCCAGTTTTTCAGATCCTCATCCAGCTGGGTGTAGTTGCTTTCCCTGACATAAAAATCCAGCGTAACTCTAAGAAAATCACGCCAGTCATCCAGAGTTAACCCTTTATCTTGCCAATGAGCAGGAATGCTATGCGCCTTCTCCAGCCCCTGATAGCCCACCTGAACCAGCCCTTGTGTCTCCAGGCTGTTGGTGCGTTTCGGGCGTCGCATAAATTCACGGAAAAGCAGCATTTCAGCGAGCTTTAAAGGACCACCATTTTCAGTGAAGATTTCAGGCTTGAGATAGTGGTTATACTGCAAGATAGGACCTTTGATATCCGCCTTATCTTTCAATTCCTTGACCATTTCAGGCCAGGAAAGAGAAATCAAAACCGTATCGACTTTTCCGCCAGTGGCTTGTTGTATAGCCTGTTCAAGAAGGGCTAATTCTGCTTCAGCTTGTTTTGCCGCATCAGGCATTCCCCACTGCAGTAAGTTTTTAATCCTGATTTTTCCCTGCTCGGCCATTTCAATCATTTCTTTAACATTGGCCTGATCGTTAGGTTTGTTGACTATTTTTTGTCGTTGATGCCAAGAGAGAATATCCACCACGCTACCACGCAAACGGCTGCGCTCCGCTTCCTGCTGCATCCGCACCGCCATTCGTGCCGTTCCCTGACGGCTATCAGTGAAGGTGATCAGTCGACGCCCTCGTCCAGGCAAAGAAAGTGGGCCAACCCCCTCTTTACCTTCATCACTGATAAAGTCCTGACAATATTCCAGCACGGTAGGCACTATATTCGTCACATAAAAAGGCCCACCTAACAGTGCCCGCCGGAAGGGCTGTTTACCTTTGCCCCCTCTATAACCGCAGTTGCTGGCGCTACAGACCTGCTCGATATCATTCATCGCCAGCGGAATACTATCCGGGTTAACGACGCCAATACTTCGAGTGTGGCGATCGAGGCGCTGCACGATATAGCCCATTTCGGTATTACATTCCGCGGCAATAATATGGGGTGGCTGGAATACCTGTTCTTTTTGAACTTTTTCACTCGAAGAGTCAAAATCATCAGGTGCTTCATCCTGCAGCGAAAACTCATCCCCGCCTTTATTATCCCACTGTACAAGCTTTCCTTTTTTGTCCCGGGCAAGTAAATGCGGTTCATTACACTCATTACAGAACGCGAGTTCATATACGGGGCTGCCACACTCGCAATTTTGCCGCTGATTCACATACACATTGCCAAAAGGCCATCCTTTATCCAGCGCAGTATTAAGTTTAGCGGAACACTGTTTATCCACGCAGGCCCATATCCCTTGGGTATTACGCTGGAAAATATGCGCCCTGACTTTCAGGAATGCCGGTTCCTCCGCATTCGGAAGCGTACCGGTGCAGAGATCGAGCCAGCGCAAAATATCCTGCTGAGTGTATTGATGTTTTGTTAGCTCATTCAAACGCTGGGTCAGCGTCTCAAGCTTCATCGGTTTGGGTTGGCTCACAAGCATTTCGCGGAGATGACGCGCTTGCGGTGAGTGGGTCAGCGCGGTGTAGCGCTCAAGGCTAATACCGTCCCCATAAGAATCAGGAATATGCTCAAGCTCATCCAGGGATAAAGAAAGATGCTGACACGGCTCCAGATCAGGAATGACGCGGCTACCTCCCAGAACATCAATACGTTCCTGTGGCACACCGGACAGCTCAGATAAGAATTTTTTCAGCTGCTTTTCAGCATCATTTCCGGCAATAGTCGCAGATGTTGCAACAAAGCGGACATCATCAGGTGTAACGCCAAATGCCGTCATGACACGACGGAGTTGTAAAGCCAGTTCAGCAGCCTGAGATCCTACATAGGTATGGGCTTCATCCAGAACGATCCAGCGTAATGATTTTTCCGCTTTAGATTTCTGAATAATAGGTGCATCAACCTGACGCACCATCATGTATTCCAGCATGGTACCGTTTGTGACCAGAACAGGCGCAGGTTCCTCACGCATTTTCTCACGCGAAAGCACCTCGTTTGGCCGGTTTGCCTGCTCACTTTTTACTGAGGCATGCAGCTCTTCAGTATTACCGTTATACAGACAGTACCGAATCCCGGTTCCAAAACCTCGGGTCCAGGCATCTAAACGTTCACGCTGTGAATTGATCAGGGCATTCAGGGGATAAAGGAAAAGGGCTCGAACGCCTATGAGCGGTTTTTTCCCGTTGTCCCGTAGTTCACGATAAAGATCTTCCAGCACCGGAACCATGAAGCACTCTGTTTTACCCGAGCCCGTGCCGCTGGTCACAACCACCGAATGTTTTTTATCAAGTAATGCTTGCCAGCTGGCTAACTGATGTGTGAACGGTTTCCAGGTTGAGCCAAAACGATAACGTCCGTTTTCTTCGTTATCGAGAGAATCAACAACCTCCTTACTCAGTAACGTTTGCTTTGTGGCAAGATCCCTCATCGTGAAATTTGACTCTTTCCAGCCAAATGTCTGTTCAAACACGGGGGAAGCCAGAAATGTTCCATCCTTTCCACATTCAGCCGCCATCTGCTGCGCAAGGTGCTCGCGAAGATGCGGGTTGGTTACGCCCATTATGCTCAGCGTAGCTTCCGTCGAACGAGATAACGACTGTTCAATCAGCGAAGAAAAATAGCGTGTAGTCATCCTTATTCCTTTTTATTTTTCAGCCACATTACGCAATAAGCAATACTGGAAAATGGCATTAAACCATCGCGAGTCAAAATCTCTGACTTGTCTTAAGAAAAATACGGCACCAGGTTTATTTTCAAAAACGCTGTCAAATGTTGTTTTGCCACATGCAACAGCGGCAGCAAATATGGGGAGCAAAGTGACGGAATATCGGTAGCTAGTATCAGGCGAAACCTCTATAACGGGATCCTTTTGCGACGTATACCAACGAAAAAGACCCGGCCCGCCAAACTCAGGCCAACGAGATTCACCATGTTCACGTAAGAGCTCCTGATACCACTCATGAATGATGTCTTTTATCATTTGTGCCGGAAAAGTCGGTGGTAATTTCCCTTGGTCTAACCATATTTGCACCTCGCTGGCATAGGTTGGAAATACAGTCCCTAATTGCTGGAACATTCGACCCAGTAGCTTTGTCTGCATTTCCTCCGGAGCACCTTTATGAGTCAGAAACGCTCGAAAACACATCGCGGCGTGTTTAACCTCGGTAATAGGCAAAAACTCCCAGAAAACAGGAAACTCGCTTTCAATACGGCTGAGATAATCAATGGACATCTCAAATTTAAACAGTGACATTGCCAATGCCTGTGGATGCTGGACCAAGGCACGCCATACCTCAAAAGTAGCCAGCGGTAAATATCCAAACTGATCGTATAAGTTACGTAAGAACTGCCATCCCGAGTGTGCAGGGTCGCTCGCCATTTGTTCCAGAACTAACGTAATGGTATTTACACCCGACCGGGGATTAAAAAGCTGCGTTGCCTTTTGCAGGGATTGAATTGCCGTAGTATCGCTTTGGATGACCGGCTCGCCTGCAATGTAGCAAGGCCGAAATGAAGCTTCTTCACCTTGTTTTGGAACAACTATCCATGGGCCATTTTTTTGTATTGTCGAACTTAATTCGAATTCACCGACCGGTACACCTTCGCTCATTCTCGATACAAGCGGTATTGCCTTTCTTTCTGGCTCACTGAGTAACATAATAACGGGTGAAGGGATCTGTCCTGTACGATTGCTCACTGAATTAGCAAGAAGCAGCTGCATTTCCCGATTATACTCAAGGCTATATTTATAGCGTCTGATTTGCCAGGTAAAGGAACTACCTCCGCCCTCAATACGCATATCCACCGTTTGATCAATCCCTTCTTCCAGGGAAAGTAAATTGTCAATATGCTCCCTTAAACTGTATAAAGTAAGCTCTACCGGGCTTTCTCCCGCACTATAGCGCCACTCATACCATGCCTGCATTCCGCTACGGGAGCGTAAACGTAGTTCAAGTTGGTATCGCGTAGGTTCGCCATTTTTTCCAAAAAGAAAAGCCCTGGCCCCCAAAAGATCGTTAATTGTTAAATTCTTCGGCAAAGGTTTCTCATCTTTATCGAAGACAAGGCAACCTCGGGCAGGGAAAGGGAGAGAAATAACAACGGGATTTGCAGCAAGGTTTGGTGTTATCTGCAGTGAAATTGATGCCGGGGGAACCCCCTCAGTTTTCATCATTATTTCTGTGCAGCCTGGTAATCGCTTCCTATCAATCTCCAGTGATTTTTCTTTCAAACTATACAAACAAGGATGTTTGGTATTAATAATGAAAGACCCTTCGTTTGCTTGTTCTCCATTTTTTATTTCCAGGCAAAAATCATTGGGAAGAATACCTATTTTCTTGCGCAGTAGCGTTTCATTATTCTCGTTACGCACTGAAATAAACTGAGCACCCATTTCCTCTTGCACATCACAATTATCTATAAATGTGCCGTTGAAAAAAAGTTTATAATGATGAGTTAATAGATTCTCAGAATTTTGGGAAATACCAGGAACACCAAGGAAGAGCTCATCTGGGTAGCTTGTCCAGTTTAATCGCCTCCCCTGGAAAGAGAACCCAGTCTGGATAATCTGCTCTCTTCCTGTCTTTATCCGGTACGTTTCATCGCCTTCAATCAGAATATCCTGGCGCCCTTTGACAATCAGAGCACGGTATCCCAAAGGCGAAAAATCGGTTTCGCAATCCTCGAGATCTGAGGCCAGACAACCATCCTTTGGCAATACAATGAGCACATGACTGCCACGTACGCTGCAAGATGCTTGTCCTTGTAGCAACCATTCACTTTTATCAAAAACAAAAACTAATGGCACATCGCCAACGGCAACCTCACTTCCCTCCAACAGCCTGGAGCCGATAAGCATCCCTCCTGCTCTCGCCACAATAAACAAGCTGGCAGCGGGCTTTTTCCGAAAAAACTTAATTTCACGCTTACGAACTCTCATTTTAGCCTGTGAATTGCTCAGCGTTGCATAGGCAGGCCCCAGGCTCGCAATTTCGCTACCATCTTCATAAATAGCAAGCTCGAAACGCGTTGTAGAAGGTTCACTATCAATCGAAAAACTCAGCTCTTCCGGCAGAGAAATGAGAGCCTGTAAAGCCTCAGGATGATTTTCTGACCATAAGAACTGGCATAGGGTTGTTCTATTTTTTTGAAGGCGAGGTTTGGATTCAGTAGACGCTGTTCGTAAAAGCCCATTAAGGAAACTGGTCCCTGTATCGTCATCAAGAGGAACGGGGAAGTTGTCCCGCCACTTAGGATGAACACGATCAAGCTCTTTTACGGGTTCGGTGTGGTTACTCAGGTCATAAATTTGCACAAGAGACACTAACTGTTCAGCCATCCGACTAATAAGCTCAACTGAAGTATCCTCTTTGAAAACGACTGGCAGGGATGATTTTTCTACCGCCGCATAAACTAAAGTAAACGTTGGAATGTTAGAAGATTGGGCCTGATCGTATTGATTAAGAATGAGAGAGAACATCGACTGAAAACGGCTATTAGATTCCTTTAGCAACCTGAAAGGTAGACCGCCTTCACTGAATAAGGACCCTAAAAAATTCCTCCTTTCTGTATCATAGAACCGCACGGGGCGCCCCCAGTACTCGTCCAGGCCTTTAGGGATTATTTTCCCCATTTCCGAGGAAGATGCTGATACGCCTATCGTTTTATAAATTGGCTCCCATGCCCATCCACACTCCCTTTCATAATCTCTTCGATACCACTCTGAGCAGAACAATGTGAAGCAGGCTGCGTATCCTTTATCACTTTTGTAACCATCGGGTAACCCTATCGCCCTCAGCAACCGCTTCAATTCGCCATATTCATCACTCGTTGCATGGTACTCATAAAGAGGGCGATTATCAGGTTTTCTTAAACTTCTACGATTTAGAAATTTGACTAACCACGGAGTACACTTAAGTATTGATATATGTTCTGTATGACTCAAAGTATGCTCCTTTTATTTTCATAGTGAATAAATATGATAGGAAGATATTTTTATATGGTAAAATAAAACTCAAAACTGTTCAGTATACATCCTTTCTGCATGGACACCACCTCCAAATTTAAGTAGGTTCCTTAATGAAGGATAGATAGTGTCACTTATTCCAATTATTTGATTTAACAGAAAAATACACTAAGAAGATGTTAAACTTTTATCTATAATTGAAAATGTAAATATCACATACAACTATAGCAATGAATAGGCCCAGAGAGTTCAGAAAATCGAGAAACAGGAAACTAGTGAGTTATTTTAATGGAAAAAACACAAAAAGTCCGCTCTTGAGCGACATGATTGTATCTTTTGGTGTGAAGATCAACTCTCAATTCCCATACATACCTTTGGTCTTTTCCAAAATACCTAAAGCCTGACACGACAAGGGAACAAGATGAGGAGTCCGCATCTTTGAACCACGCTGAGAATGTTTAACACCGTCCAACGGTTCACGCTCACCGGGGATTGTCCACATGGCCGTTTCAAAATCTACTTCTGACCAACGAGCAAATCGCAGCTCGCTCGAGCGGATAAAGACTAACAAGGTAAGTTCGACAGCAAGTCGGGTTAACGGTCTGCCAGAGTAGTGATCAATGCGGTGAAGTAATTCGGGAATACGTTCAAGATCCAGAGCCGCACGGTGCTTTCTTTTCGCTGTAGCAACCGCACCAGCAATCTCTTGCGCGGGGTTGTAATCGATTAAGCCGCTCTGAACGGCAAAGCGCATAATCGCGGTAGTACGCTGCTGTAAACGGACGGCAACTTCGAGCCGTCCGGATGACTCGACTGCTTTGATGGGTACAAGCAGATCCCGTGTCTTCAGTTCCGCAATGTTCCGCTTACCGATAGCAGCAAAGAGATTATCTTCAAGGCTTTTCAAAACAAAGGCTTTTCAATACACGAGCGCTATGCGATGCCGACCATTTTTGATTACTAGCGTGCCATTCTCTGGCAACCACTTCAAACGTTATTGCCTCTTGCTCCTGCTCTACCTTAACGGCTTTCTTGTTTTCACTGGGATCGATGCCATTAGCTAATAGCTTACGGGCCTCATCCTTACGTGCCCTGGCATCCGCCAGCGAGACTTCAGGGTATTTCCCCAACGCCAACATATTCTCTTTACCACCAAAGCGATAACGAAGCCGCCAGTATTTTGAGCCATTCGGGTGAACCAGCAAAACCATGCCTTCACCGTCGGTCAGTTTATAGGCTTTTGCTTCAGGCTTAGCCGAACGAACCTTCACATCACTCAGAGCCATGATGAGTATCCTTTCAAGGGTTCTATGTGGGTACAAACATTATCGAACCGGAATATACCCGCAGTTGTACCCGCATCAGTAAGTTGATGTAGATTGAATCAGGTTGACTTAGGTTGAATGAAAAAGCGAGGAAAGCCTTGCGGATACTGGATTTCAGGCACAAAAAAAGACGTCCGTTGACGTCTATTGATGTTCCGATGGTGCCGAAGGCCGGACTCGAACCTAAGTCTCCACAACCTGCTGTAATCACGTTCCTGTTAGCCTTTAAAAGAACAATCGTAGGACCTTTTTGTTGTAGGGGCTACATCTTAAGTTTGATCCGGTGAACGAAATCAAACCGAGTGTTCGTGACGCCACAAAACACCAACGTATCATACCTATCTTTTGATGTTTATGGAGGTATGCTGGGTCGGGAGGCAAGAACGTTTGTCAGCTATGTGGGTAGTAAGTAAACGCCACTGCGTTCGGATTTTGAAACCAGTTAAACCCCTGCAGAAATTGTTCAGAAAAACCATTTAACTCAATGTTATTGATATGAATTAATCCATTCAGAGTCAAAGTAAAACGCCACCGTAACGCCTACGTAACGCACCCGCATTTTGCTGTTTTATTCACTCTTACAGAAACCAAGGGCTGATGAAACGTAAGACTATCAGCATCTAATGAATACTGTTCATCCATACAGCGTTAAAGTTCATAAACTTACATTTAAGTTACTTTTCCAGTTTGTCCCAACGCACCGCTGACACAATGCCCCAATTGCCGCTGGCATTGGGCCTACGCCACTTTGCAGTCTCCATGCTACGTAAATACTCAAGTGCTTCGAAAAACGTGCCAAAACGCTTTTGCGCTACTTTCTCACCTACTGCAAATGAACCATCACGGGAGCTAGCTAGACCGGGATTAAAACATGAGCCATCCGCCGCATAGGGAACCAACAGTTCCAGGTCGGTATCTTCGGATGAGTCAGACGCTAACAACTGCCACGGCTCAACGCTCAGAGCGTTAGCCAGCACCTCAATCGCATCCAGAGACGCATTAGACCCACCGCGTTCAATGCGGCTCATATAGCTACGAGCAAACCCACACCGATCAGCAAACGCCTCTTGGCTCAATCCGGTGGCTATACGCAGTTCTTTTACCCGCTCGCCAAACTGTATTCTCAGGGATTTTCTCATGCACTGAATGTGCAATTTTGACCACTGAAAGGCCACGCTCCATATGAGACATTTTGAATCCACCCTAACTTCAGTGGGCTGAGTCACTCGCATTAGCCGCCTGCCTCATGACAACCCTTAACGATTCAAAATGAACACCAATAGTGACATTTAAAACCCACAAAGTATTATGATCGTCATCGGTTGGTCGTCCCCAACATTCGCTAGTAGGCGCGATGTGGTTTTGAAAATGAGGGAATCATGGCGGGATCAGGTTTTTTATTACCAATGGTGGCGGGTATCGCGCTTAGTTGCGTCAGCTATGGATTTGTTGCTCGCATTGTTTCAAAACGTCAGATCAGCACGCTACGCGCAGTTTCATGGGGGATTCTTGGCACTCTCTCATTGGTGCTAGGCGTGTGCGCATTTTCTGCTGTAAGCGCAGAACACCCAGCAGCGAAAAACGAGACATCGTGCTTAGGTAACGCCCCGGAATGCTATGCAAAAGCGCACCACAACCCCGTCAAAGAGTGCAAGCAGGTAATGGACAAGAAAGCAGCGTTTAGCCATGTGTGGCAGGAAAGTGAAGCGCGGCCAGTTTTCAACACTTACCTTTGGCACAACGAGCAAAAGAAAACGATTCAAGCATTTGGACAACAGGCTAAGGCCATTAACAGCATGAATATGCTGATACCACTACAATACTTTTGTGTTTTTAACGCCAACACCGGGGAAGTCATCGCGGCTTCATTTGAGTAACCACCATAAGCCCCCCGAATTTATAAGTGGGGGCATTCCACCTCGTAGATCTTCCTGGCTGCTCTAACCGGAAACGGTGCCACAATCTTTTTCACGCTTTGAATCTCCCACGCGCCCCCCAACTCGAGATTGCAATGAAAGGGCATGAACGTTTAAAGCAACGCGGCTATAGTCGCTCTGGAAACACCGTATTCACGCGCTAACGCACTGACACTGGTTCCGCTATTCTTTTTCTCTATAATCGCCCTACGGGCTTCTGGTGCGATTTTAGAAGGTCTGCCCAATTTTTTGCCCTCGGCTTTTGCTCGCGACAAACCCGCTTGGGTGCGTTCAATCAGTAGATCACGCTCCATCTCCGCAACTGCTGCCAGCATCGACAACAAAAGCTTACCCGCAGCGGAGGTGAGATCCGTTGTGCCAAGCTGGTGGACGATCACCTTGATGCCGCGATCAGATAACAATCGGACTGTCTGGAGCGCGTCAATAGCATCACGCCCCAAGCGGTCAAGTTTTGCTACAACCAGCGTTTCATCGTCCCTGATCTTGCCCAGCAACTCTGAGAATGCTTTGCGCTGCATAGCAGGGGTTTTCCCGCTAACGACATCAGTAAACCAAAAGTCAAACGTCCAACCAGCTTGCTCAAGCTCCAACCTCTGGTTCTCCGTATCTTGCTGAGCGGTAGAGACACGCCCGTAGCCGAAAATCGCCATTCTCAACACCTCTCAATACCTGTCAGAAAACGGTGTCAACAATAGGACGCCTGCCAACAATTGCCAAGGCTAATTTTTCAACATCCCGGAAGATACTTGCGAAGAGGTGCCAGAAAATGGTCGTTTGTTGGCACTCCGGATCTGTTTATACATACAGCAGAGCGTTGCCGCGGAAAACCGGATGGCATAACATGAAATTCTCTGGGCCAAAAAAGGAACAAAAATGATTGCTCTCAACACAGTCAAGGGAATCATTGAGATCAGCAGTTGGCATGATATCGTTGAGCGCCCGCATTTTCGCTCAAACATCAACCCTACAAACGTTGACCTTAAAGAGATCATCGGTAGCTACCAATTTCCAGAAGATGTTCCGTGTGGACTCACAACATGTCATCAACCGCATAAACGTGGTTATATCGTAGTGACAAAAGAAGGTTACGAAACCAACATCGGAAAAGATTGTGGCAAAAACTACTTTTCCGTAGATTTCGTCGAAATGAAGACGCGGTTTGATCGAGATGTTAAAACCTCACTACAACGCGACAACGTCCGCAAGGCAAAAGAAACTGCATCACAACTCCTTGAGCATGTCGAGGGATTACGGAAACAGCCTAAAGGGGCTGATTGGATCTACTCTCGTATTGAGAGACTCCGCAATCGCGGTGTAATTGGTGAGGCAGCGGCTAACGAAATTCGTAAAATGCTTAAGGAGAGACGTAAAGAGCTACTCTCTTCTCGTCTTGCATCGAAAGAAGAAAGAGAGCGGGATTTTTCCATGAATCCGTCTTTGGAGGATAAATTTCGTGGCCAACCTTATTACATTACTATCGTTACAGGCTCGATTAACCACCTCGAAGCAATGTCTAAAGACAATGATCTCAAAGAACTACTGATCCGTAGCGTTACACAAACACTAAGGCAATTAATAGATTGTGATGTCGATAATTTGAAGTCTCGTGAACTTGCACAATTGTCCAAAGAAGCAAGCAACATTCAAGCAAAAATTAACATGGCCCAAGAGATCATACCGCTTGCACAAAAATTACTGACAGCTTCAAATCTTGAGCCGCTTGCCTTTTGGGTGGAAGAACATCATGGAGAACGAGCAGCGGCCCCCTTTAAACGCTTTATTGAACAACTCTAAACAAGATAACGCTCTTGCACTGAAGCCTCAAAATGTTACTATCAGTATACATTTTGGGGTTTTGGTATACAGACGCTTACCCAAAATGGCGTATCAACAAGGCTCTACAACTAGCGGAGCCGGGGTTTAAAGCGGGCGCACCGTTACCCACTGGTCTGGTTCCGAAAGGCGGCGTATGCCAGGGTGCGTGAGGTTGTGTAAGGTGCTGAGTCTTGGACTTGCACAACCAATAAGAATAGTGAGTTATCATGTTTTGCAAAGGGTTTACGTCGTGAGCCTTTTTTAAAGCAGAGTAGCTCACATCGCCGATCCAAGCAGGGACCCGGAGAAGAGGTTAAAACTCTGGAAGCCTGATTAGCCAAGTGCCTCACTGCAACTCATCGCATTGGCCCTTAGGGCTAGGCTGTGTCCCTTAATCGTCTGAGCTATAGTAACCATCTGTTTCTACAACATATTGAACTATGGCCCGCTACGACCTTCCCGATGAAGCATGGGATATCATCCAGCCTTTACTGCCCGCTCAACCTGCAACACCACGGGCCGGACGCCCATGGGCGGAGCATCGTATGATCATCAATGGCATGTTCTGGGTGTTGTGCTCTGGTGCCCCATGGCGTGATTTACCTGAACGATACGGCCCATGGAAAACCGTATATAACCGCTTTAACCGGTGGTCTAAGTCGGGTGTGATTAATATTATTTTCAACAGGTTGCTTTCTTCTCTTGATGCTCACGGCCTCGTTGACTGGTCAGCTACTGCGCTGGATGGCAGCAATATCCGGGCACTCAGGTGCGCCGCCGGCGCGCAAAAAAACATCCCGATATCGCCGGAGATCATGGGCTGGGTCGCTCTCGCGGTGGTTTTGGCACCAAAATCCATATGGCGACGGATGCAGGCGGTCTCCCGTTAAATATCGTGCTGAGTCCCGGACAGGCTCACGAAAGCCAGTTCGCATTACGCCTTCTGGACGGAATTGGTGTTCAGCGCCAGAACGGCAGCATGAAACGTCGTGGTTATGCGGTGCTGGCTGACAAAGCCTACTCAGGACATGCGCTTCGCAATGAGCTGAAACGAAAAGGGATAAAAGTGGTTATCCCGCGGAAATCTAATGAAAAAATGGCAGCAGATGGTCGTTCACAGCTTGATCGTGATGCTTATCGTAATCGCAACGTTGTTGAGCGGTGTTTTGGCTGTCTGAAAGAATACCGTCGCATTGCCACGCGTTACGACAAAACGGCGAGGAATTATCTGGCGATGGTGAAACTGGGTTGCATTAGACTGTTTTACAAAAAATTATGCAATTAAAGGACACAGCCTAGTTTTGCTCCCCAGAAAAGAGGTTTATAAAACATATAAAAACAAAACAAGAAGTTAAAAAGAAAAGACAACACAAGAACCAAGTTCTTGTTGTCTTGAAGTTTCAACTTAGAACCCACCAGACCCCCTAACCCACACGACAAAAGCTACCGGAAAAATTATCGCGCCGAAAAGTGGATCTCCTAGGTTTGGAAGCGCCCCTATCAGGCATTGCGTTCAAAAACTTCGGCGATTGCAGGCTTTTCCTTATAGAGGCAAACGGCCTAGGATGTTAAGCGACGCGGTAAAGCTAAAACTCGCCCAGATTTCTCATTGATTGCTCGAACTCCGCTACGCTTGTTTCAACTGGCTTTGCCAGTCACTCTATGAGAGCGCCGCGAATTCTGCACCATGATTTCACTACCTTCTTTAAAACACTCGCCAGAGAGCCTTACAGCGCGTTTGAACCGCATATCGCAGCTTCTACTTACGGATGACTGTCTGATTAGCAGTAGCTTCATGGCCCAGTCCGGTTTACTTTATTGCTATCAACTAGGAGCCCCCCAAGGGCAACACGGAGATAACGCTTGAGAACCGTCGAAATACTGCAATACACCTTACGTAAAGGCAGCGGTGCCGCTTTTCACGCCATAATGCAGGAAATCAGTGTTCCCCTACACCAAAGCCACGGGATCGATGTTGTTTCGTTTGGCAACTCGCTTCATGACCTGGATTGCTACTACTTGATTCGCGCCTTTGACAGCGCTGAAAGCATGACTTCGGTTCTCGATGCTTTTTACGCAAGCGCAGACTGGCGCAGCGGCCCACGCGAAGACATCGTTGGCAGCATAGAGAACTGCATTAAAACAGTGATTAGCCTACCATCAGAAAGCGTGAAAGGGCTGCGAGTGCAATCGTAGGTAATCAAGTGTATTAGCTTAGATTTGACCTAAAACAGCTAAGGCAGATAGCCAAACCTAATCTGACAGGCAGCTTTGTGCCAGGAGCGGACGGTTTGTAATAATTCATGCTCTTTAAAAGAGCTTTGCATATCATTGGATACGCAATAATCTTATCTAGCCCTGATAGCTGAGGGTAGGATAGAAATGCTATTAAGAACTTAGTAAGCCACTGAAGAGAGATATGGATGAACTCATTACCAAACCAAAAGATTGTATTTCATCAGCCTGATTCATGTCGTCACTGCCAATCTGACTATGTAAGTGACGTTAAAGTTATGACTATTGAAAAGAATTTGAGTTACGGTTGGAAGATCCACGGTAAAGGAGCTCTACATGTTGAATGCAGTTGCCCGATGTGTGGAATGATGTACACCGCTGCTGAAACAATGATTCCAATTGAATGTGATAGCTATCTTTGTCCAAGTTGTAATGATGCAGCAAACCTTGAATACAAAGTTTGTAAAATAGAAAGAGACGAGAATGATTTTACATTTGAGGCTGAAATTTCTTGCAAGAAATGTCATAAGACAAATAAATTTAGACACGCATTAAAGAGACTTCTAAATATAAAGAAGTTAGAAATAAAAACGACTGGGGTTAGCATTGAGCGATTTAACGAATAGTAATAAATACATTATTGCTGGTTCTCGATACTTTTCATTGTTAAAATACATTGAGAATGATAAGTAATCATGATTGTGATTATTAAGAAAACCGGCATAACAAAAATTCGAGTGCAATTTCATTATATAATTTAACTGTGTTAATAACCAAAGCCTGCATTGCGCAAGCTTTGGACTTTTGTGATTAAAGATAATGGTATGTGCAGTGCCCATCACCAGAAGTATGTGAGACTTACCCTGCGTGACAGTCCTCTCAGTGCCAGAAGCGGAACTTGCTTACATCATGCTATGTTAGTTTGCTGGGAGCAGGTCAAAGATGTTCACCGCGCCTATGCTTCAGCAACACCTTCCAGAACTTTTCAAGGAATAGAGAAATGGCTCGTAAGTATGTTTATGGTGATAAACCAATCCGCACAACAACCGCTGAGATAGTGGAAAACGAGTTTGCTGGAAAGGCTACGGCTGCTCAGGTCGATGCAATTTTAAAGAAAAGATTTCCACATTACAAAGACAATACTTATTTGAATCTGATAGTTAACGCAGTTAACTGCAATCGTGGTCACTGGAGTTTTAACAGGACTGCCAGACGAACAGATGATGCCACCCATCGCCACCATGAATATGATCGACTTTTCAAGCGCGGAAACGTTTTCGAGGTCTATGATTCCGCACTTCATGGTGTGTTTGAAATCTATGAAGCTTCAGACGGCAAATGGCTAACACGTCCGGTTAAAAGTGAGTTTGAAAAGGCCATAGAAACAGCGTCTCAACTTACCTCAGAACAACGTAGAGAGAAGCTGGCTACAGCCAACACCACGCCAGAAAGGGTCATTATAAAGAGCTATACCTTCAAGCGTAATCCCCTCGTTGTAGCAGAGGTATTAGCCTTAGCTGGAGGTAAGTGTCAAAGCTGCCTACGTGACGCACCATTCAAGCGGGAAGATGGTAGACCGTATCTTGAAGTGCATCATGTGGAGTGGCTTGCTAACGGTGGAGAGGACTCTGTTGAAAATGCTATTGCACTCTGTCCGAACTGTCACCGCGAAGCACACTACGGCACGCTTGTGTTGAAGCCGACTAACATTAAGTAGTCTTCTTATAGCCCTCAACGTCTGCTCCTCGCTCAAGGCGGATTGTTAGACTTGATTGTATGCTGTCAGAGAAAACGTAAGCGCCCCATCTGCGACGTCTTGTGAAAATTGTCCTGTCTGGCAACAATCGCGCCCATCTATTTTGATGGACACGAACGATGAATTCCCAGACAACAAAAGATATTCCCTGCTTCCGTTCTTATTTGCCTGATGCCCTGCGTTTAAGATTTGAAGATAAACTGACCATCCGGGCCATCGCTCAGCGCCTCGGTCTCAGTCATTCCACAATACATACGCTTTTTCAGCGCTTTATTGCATCCGGTATCGCATGGCCATTGCCCGATTCAGTCTCATTCGCTCAGCTTGACGCCATCCTTTATGCCAACAGAAAAAATGAATCCACTCGCCCTGAAATCAGCGAGGAAAAATGGCGAAAAGAACGGCGAGCCAGCTACAGCCGTGAATTTAAGGTCAGTCTGGCTAAGCAGGCATTACAACCCGGTGCTGTTGTTGCCCGGATCGCCAGAGAGCACGATATCAATGATAACCTGCTGTTTAAATGGAAAAGCCAGTACGAGGACGGCTTACTGAGCGATGATGATATACAGGAATGCATGCCTGTCCCGGTGGCACTGACTGATACGCCAGAGCCGATCAGACCAGTTACAAATCCCTTCTGGCGTAACAAGCCTGATGAGTGCCCTGAGTGCGATCCCGAAAACGTCCCACGGTGCGAGCTGCATCTTAAATCAGGTGTGGTAAAACTGTTTGACCCTCTCACTCCGGAACTGTTACGGGCGCTAATCCGCGAAATGAAAGGCGGTGCCCGATGATAACTCTGCCAACCGGTACCAGAATCTGGATCATCGCTGGCGTCACAGATATGCGTTGTGGCTTCAACGGGCTGGCTTCGAAGGTGCAGAATACGCTGAAAGATGACCCGTTCTCCGGGCATATCTTCGTCTTCCGGGGCCGCAGTGGCAAAATGGTGAAAATACTGTGGGCCGATCGTGACGGGTTGTGCCTGTTCGCCAAACGCCTCGAGCAGGGCCGCTTCGTGTGGCCGGTGACCCGCGACGGGAAAGTGCATCTGACACCCGCCCAGTTGTCCATGCTTCTGGAGGGGATCGCGTGGCAACATCCAAAACGGACGGAACGGCCTGGTATACGGATATAACCCGTGATAAAACAGGGGAATGAACAACACACTCCCCGACGACATCGAGCAACTGAAGGCCCTGCTGATCGCACAGCAGGCGGTTATCGTCCGTCTGTCCGGTGAAATAACCGGCTATGCCCGCGAGATCGACTCACTCAGGGCGCTGGTCGCTAAACTGCAGAGAATGTTGTTCGGCCGCAGCAGCGAGAAAAACCGCGAGAAGATAGAAAAGAAGATCGCGCAGGCAGAAAAGCGCATAACCGAGCTCCAGAACAGGCTTGGCGAGGCGCAGTCGCAACTCACCTCAATGGCCGGAGATACGGGATCAAAAACATCAGACACTCCCGCCCGCAAAGCGCTTCCGGTAACACTCCCCCGTGACAGGCGGGTTATCTCCCCGGCAGAAACCGAATGCCCGGTCTGCAGCGGCAAACTAAAACCGCTGGGGGAAAGCATCTCTGAACAGCTGGATATCATCAACACTGCGTTCAGGGTAATCGAAACGGTCCGCCCAAAACTGGCCTGCAGTCGGTGCGACTGCATCGTGCAGGCACCACTGCCACCAAAACCCATCGAGCGCAGTTACGCCAGTCCGGCTCTGCTGGCACGCATTATCATGGCGAAGTTCGCTGAACACCTGCCGCTGTATCGTCAGTCGGAAATCTACGCCCGGCAGGGCGTGGAGCTGAGCCGCAATACGATGGGGCGCTGGGTTGACATTATGGGAGAACAACTTCGTCCGCTGTATGATGAACTGAACCACTATGTGCTGATGCCGGGTAAAGTGCATGCAGACGACACGCCGGTGAGTGTACTGGAGCCTGGTCAGGGTAAAACCCGTACCGGGCGGCTGTGGGTCTATGTTCGTGACGATCGTAACGCCGGCTCAACCATGCCGGCTGCCGTGTGGTTCTCCTACTCTCCCGACCGCAAAGGTATCCATCCACAGCAACATCTGGCGGACTACAGTGGTATCCTGCAGGCCGATGCCTACGCGGGTTACAACGCTCTTTATGAAAGCGGGCGGGTAACCGAAGCGGCCTGTATGGCACATGCCCGACGCAAGCTCCACGATGTTCACGTTCGCCATCCAACGGCGGTAACAGCAGAGGCGCTGAACCGTATCGGGGCGCTGTACGCCATCGAATCGGAGATCCGCGGTAGTCCGGCAGAAGAGCGACTGACAGCCAGGAAAGCCAGAAGTGTTCCGCTGATGCAGTCGCTGTACGACTGGATACAACAGCAGATGGGCACGCTGTCGCGTCACTCAGATACGGCGAAAGCGTTCGCATACCTGCTGAAACAATGGGATGCACTGAACGAATACTGCCGCAATGGCTGGGTGGAGATCGACAATAATCTGTGCGAAAACGCACTTCGAGTGGTGGCGCTGGGACGGCGTAACTACATGTTCTTCGGCTCTGATAGTGGTGGTGACAGTGCGGCAGTGATGTACAGCCTGCTCGGAAGCTGCAAACTCAACGGCATCGAGCCGGAGGCCTGGCTGCACCACGTGATCAGTGTCATCAATACCTGGCCTGCCAACCGCGTGAAAGATCTGTTGCCCTGGAACGTCACCCTCTCTGTAAACTAATTTTTACCCCACGTCCTTCACGAGGCGCTTACGAGAAAACCGTCAGATCAATTCTGAGCTAATGCAAATCAAGTCTCACCAGACGCATTTTAAGCGTCTCCAAATTTGGCACTATTAAATCCACGACCTTTAATAAAAAATGCGCCAGGAAGCGTCCCAGCGCATTCAAGAGCATAACTCAACTGAATAGTAACTGACTCAACCTGTTTGTTTGCCACGCTTTCTTCGCAGCGCATCTCTTACAGCATCCAGCCCATCAGGAATGTTGAATCTCGCTATCTCGGGCAAAGAAAAATCAATCTTTTCGACAACCTCAACCATGTGAACCGGTTTTAAATCTTTGCTGTATCGCACTTCAGTTTCTGTTTTGCCGCGCACATGCCCAAGTAGCTGCCCACGCAGTTCCGAACTAACACCCTTCTCTTTAAGCAAAGTTGAAACAGAATGCCGGAAAGAGTGGAAAGATTTGCTTCTGTCTCTTTCAAGTTTTAATCGACCCGCAAGCAATGATTCATTGAACCATGCGGAAACCGGCCTACCATAGCCTTTAGTTTTATGTGGTTTAAGCTCGGGAAAAAGACGGTCATACCCGGCAGCTTTCAACGCATCCACATACTCGATAAAACCGAGTTCAATCAGCGTAGAATGAACCGGAATCTTGCGGCGGGGATTGGCGTTTTTTAGTTTCTTTCCGTTTTCGCTATCGCTTTCAAGGTTCAGGTAATAAACGCCGTCATCTGCCAGAACATCGTCCAGTATTAACTGTGCAATCTCGTTAACCCTTGCCCCCGTCATCAAGCCCAATAACGGCGCCCAATAGTGAAACGGGCAATATTGATGGAATCGCACTTGCGCATTACGTTCAACAGTTCCAGCCACAAACCACGGTTGCGAAAAAATTGCCTTAATTTCATGCGGTTCAAATATGTCAGTGTGATCCTGCTCTCGCTCACCTTTGTCATCGGGAGGGAAAAAGTTGTCGCATGGCGATTTCAGAAACTTACCATCATCAACAGCCCACTCCATTGCACCATAAAGGCCGTTGATATACTTTTTGACAGACTCTTCTGTCATCAGTTTATCGCCACATTCTGCCGCTTTGGCGATTAACTCATCCAGCGTCTTAACCCCGTGCTTACCTTTCATCAAATTACGGTTAGCAGGAATTGTGCGCAACTTGCTCTCATAAGCCCGGAGGAAATCACGGTCGAAATCTTCCAACTGAATATCCCCCATCACTTCAATCATCAAATCGAAGTAATAGCGAATATCGCGGAGCGCCGCTTCTGATACCTTGCCCTTACGCCGATGTTTCAAATACTCTTCACGAAGCCATGACAAGTTTTCATTGTAATGTTTGCGGTGAACATATTCGTTAGCGATAACAGGAGCGACAAGAGGCACGGCAGGGTGAATGCTAACTGCTGGTGGCGTGGTCTTAACCAGCCATGTAAGTCGAAGGCCTTCAGCATGAACTTTGCTAATCAAGAGGCTATCAGCAGTTATATCTACGCCGGGTAAATCGAAGAACCAACCTCCACTTTGGTTATCACCACTAGTTCGAAATGCAGCCTCTCCTTCGGATACTCCAGCGCTCAACAGACAATCTAAAGTATGCCGGGGATTGAAGGGGCGGAGATAACCATTTGCGAAGCTCTCGATACCCAGCTCAAACGCGCTATTGAGAATGATGACTTCTTTAGGTTGATCCTTTTCATCATCAGACTGTTTTTCTCGTTTTGCACCGGGTTCCCGCTCTACTGCATTAAATTCATCAACATAGAAACCGAACTGACCAGTCGCCAGCCAGAATACCGGGAGGTTACGATTAATCACCTCTCGAATCAATTGCGATATAGGCAACTCGATTGACTGAGCAAAGTTAGAAAGCGAGATCATACCCTCACCAGCAAGCAGTGGGGCGCAGTCACTTAAAGTTCGATAGTCCAATTGTTCATACTCTTGTAAGGTCTGATACCAGACCGCCAACAGGAGCGCGGACTTCTGCTTTGCTTCATGAAGATCGTGAGTGCCTGTTGAAGTGTGAATCTCACACTGTCCTGCGTATCGACGAAAACGTTGGGGAACGCTAATGCGGACAATATAAATGCCGCTGGTTCGACGATAGAGGTTATAACGCTGAGACATCGCTTCGTATACCCTTTTGTAGTAGGGCAACGCGATATTGAGGTCTAGAAACAAAAAAACCCTTACAAAATAAGGATTTAATTGAGTCATGGTGCCGAAGGCCGGACTCGAACCGGCACGTATTTCTACGGTTGATTTTGAATCAACTGCGTCTACCGATTTCGCCACTTCGGCACTGAAGGGATACGGAAACGTTGTGGATTATACCTGTCGATGGCCGCCATGCAAGCAGCAGCGTGTCTCCGCCACGCTAAGTGTCGAAAAAAACAGCGCCAGGCCCCCTCAGGACCGTCTCAGGTCACATTTTCCTCCTCTGTTGCCCGGCAAAACTCCCTGCGCGACCGCCTCCCCCTCCCCTTCCATTGCCCGTCTGTCTGCCTCATTCTGCCAGGCATCGCCCTGCCTCATGCTCTACACTGTCTGTCTATCTCCGCCAAACCAAGGAAATCGTGATGAGCACAATTAAAAGCTACGCCGCCAAAGAAGCGGGCGCCGATCTGTCGCTGTGGGAGTACGACGCGGGCGAACTGCTGCCGCAGGACGTCGAAGTGCAGGTCGAATACTGCGGCATCTGCCACTCCGACCTGTCGATGATCGACAACGAATGGGGCATGTCGAGCTATCCGCTGGTTGCCGGCCACGAAGTGATTGGCCGCGTAGCGGCGCTGGGCAGCGCGGCGCAGGATAAAGGGCTGAAAGTCGGCCAGAAGGTTGGCATCGGCTGGACGGCGCGCAGCTGCGGGCACTGCGACGCCTGCATCGGCGGCAACCAGATCAACTGCCTCGAAGGCTCGGTACCGACCATCATCAACCGCGGCGGCTTCGCCGATAAACTGCGCGCCGACTGGCAATGGGTGATCCCGCTGCCGGAAAGCATCGATATCGAATCCGCTGGCCCGATGCTGTGCGGCGGGATCACCGTCTTTAAACCGCTGCTGATGCACCACGTCACCGCCACCAGCCGCGTGGGCGTCATTGGTATCGGCGGCCTCGGCCATATCGCCATTAAACTGCTGCGCGCCATGGGCGCTGAAGTCACCGCCTTCAGCTCCAACCCGGCGAAAGAGCAGGAAGTGCTGGCAATGGGCGCCGATCGGGTGGTGAACAGCCGCGATCCAGAAGCCTTAAAAGCACTGGCCGGCCAGTTCGATCTGATCATCAACACCGTGGCGGTGGATCTCGAATGGCAGCCGTACTTCGAAGCGCTGGCTTACGGCGGCAACTTCCATACCGTCGGCGCGGTGATGAAGCCGCTGCAGGTCCCCGCCTTTACCCTGATTGGCGGCGACCGCAGCATCTCCGGTTCGGCCACCGGCAACCCGTCCGAGCTGCGCAAGCTGATGAAGTTCGCCGGACGCAGCAAAGTGGCCCCGACCACCGAGCTGTTCCCGATGTCGCAAATCAACGACGCGCTGAAACACGTGCGCGAGGGTAAAGCCCGCTATCGCGTGGTGCTGAAAGCCGACTTCTAACGCCACCTTCTCCGCCGGGCGGCCCGTCTGCCCGGCCTGTTCCCTCATCCGCGCCCGCTGAGGTTCATTAAACGGTCATCTCCCCGCCATCCCCTTGCAGTCATTCGTTCTCACAATCCTGGCTTCCATAAACACCTGAACGAGACGTCTGCCACCATGAGAAAAACCTGGCTCCCCTGGCTGATACTGTCACCCTCCCTGCTGTTTTTACTGCTGTTTACCTGGTTCCCGCTGGGCCGTTCGGTGTACGACAGCCTGTTCGATACCCGCATGGCCAGCGACAACGCGCCGTTCGTCGGGCTGGATAACTTCGTCCGCCTGTTTGCCGATAACGTCTTCTGGCAGTCGCTGCTCAACAACCTGCTCTACATCCTGCTGACGGTGGTCCCCGGCGTGACGCTGGCCCTGCTGCTGGCGGTGGCGCTGAGCGAAAACCACCGCGTCAACCGCTGGCTGCGCACCGCCTTCTTCTTCCCGATGATTATCCCGATGGTCAGCGCCGCCGCGCTGTGGCTGTTTATCTTTATGCCCGGCCTCGGCCTGCTCGACCACTATCTGGCGAAGCTGTTCGGGCCGATGAACAACAACTGGCTGGGACGCAGCAATACCGCGCTGCTGGCGCTGGCGCTGATTGGCGTGTGGAAGTTCGCTGGCTACTACATGCTGTTTTTCCTCGCGGGGTTACAGAGCATCCCGGCTTCAACGCGCGAAGCGGCGATTATGGAAGGGGCCACCCGCAGCCAGGTGTTCTTTAAGGTCACGCTGCCGCTGCTGCGCCCGACCCTGAGCTTCGTCATCACCACGGCGCTGATCTACTCCATCACCCAGATTGACCACGTGGCGGTGATGACCCGCGGCGGGCCGGATAACGCCACCACCGTGCTGCTCTACTACATCCAGAATCTGGCGTGGGATACCCACGACCTCGGCAAAGCCTCCGCCGCCACCTTCCTGACGCTGGCCGGGCTGTTCGCCTTCTCGCTGCTTAACCTCAAACTGCTGGAGAAAGGAGCCCACTATGAGCGCTGAAGCCACTCCGCTGGTTGTTCGTTCGCAGAGCGCGTCGCATCCGCTGTGGCTGCGTCTGCGCCGTTCGCAGCCGTTCACCCTCACCGTGCTGATGTGCTGCCTGGCGCTGCTGTGGGTCAGTCCGTTTATCTGGATGCTGGCGGCCTCGTTTAGCGCCACCACCTTCGGCGAAGATATGGCCTCGCTGCTGCCGCGTCTGCCGCTGACGCTGGATAACTTCCGCGACGCCTGGGCCAGCGCCGACTGGCTGAGCCTGTACGCCAACACCCTTATCTTCACCTTCGGCACCTTCTTCGTGCAGCTGTTGACCATCACCACCGCTGGCTACGTCTTCGCTTGCCACGAGTTCCGCGGCAAGCAGACGCTGTTCCTGCTGTTCCTCGTTCAGCTGATGATCATGCCGGTAGTGATGATGGTGCCGAACATGCTGACCCTGAAGACCTTCGGCCTGCTCAACACCCTCACCGGGGTGATGATGCCCTATTTCACCTCGGCGTTCGGCGTGTTCCTGATGCGCCAGGCGTTCCTCGCCATCCCCAAAGAGCTGGAAGAAGCCGCGCTGATGGAGGGCTGCCGCTGGTGGCAGGTACTGTTCCGCGTGCTGCTGCCGATGTCGTGGCCGTCGGTGCTGGCCTTCGCCACCGTCAGCATTACCTACCACTGGAACGAGTATCTGTGGCCGCTGATGATGCTCAACGATCCCGATAAACAGGTGCTGACCGTGGGGCTGGTCTCCTTCGCCATGGGCGCCGAATCCGGCGGCCAGTGGGGCACCATCGGCGCCGGGACCCTGATGGTCTGTCTGCCGCTGATGCTGGCGTTCATCCTTTTCCAGAAACAGTTCCTGCGAAGCTTCGGCTTCTCCGGGATCAAATAAGGAGTTATCTATGCTGTTAGCCCAGATTTCCGATACCCATTTCCGCAGCCACGGGCAGAAGCTGTACGGTTTTATCGACGTTAACGCCGCCAATGCCGACGTGGTCTCCCAGCTCAACGCCCTGCAGGAGCGCCCGGACGCGGTGGTGGTCAGCGGCGATATCGTCAACTGCGGCCGCCCGCAGGAGTACGAGGTTGCCTGCCAGATCCTCGGCAACCTGAACTATCCGCTGTATCTGATCCCCGGCAATCACGACGATAAAGCCCTGTTTCTCGAATATCTGCACCCGCTGTGCCCGCAGCTCGGCAACGACCCGCAGAATATGCACTACGCGGTGGACGACTTCGCCACCCGCCTGCTGTTTATCGACTCCAGCCGCGCCGGTACCTCCAGCGGCTGGCTGACGGACGAGACCATCAAATGGCTGGAAGCGCAGCTGTTCGACGGCGGCGACAAGCCGGCGACGGTGTTTATGCACCACCCGCCGCTGCCGCTGGGCAACGCGCAGATGGACCCCATCGCCTGTGAAAACGGCCATCGCCTGCTGGCGCTGGTGGAGCGTTTCCCGTCGCTGACACGCATCTTCTGCGGCCATAACCACAGCCTGACCCTGACCCAGTATCGCCAGGCGATCATCTCCACCGTGCCGGGAACCGTCCATCAGGTGCCCTATTGCCACGAAGATACCCGCCCGTACTACGACCTGTCGCCAGCGTCATGCCTGATGCATCGCCAGGTCGGCGAGCAGTGGGTCAGCTATCAGCACTCGCTGGCGCACTATGCCGGGCCGTGGCTGTACGACGAAAAAATCAGTTGTCCAACGGAAGAGCGTTAATCCTCATGCTTAGTTTGCAAAACATCAGTAAACGTTTCGACGGTAAACCGGCCCTCGACGCCCTCTCGCTCGATATTCATGAAGGCGAGTTCGTGGTGCTGGTCGGCCCCTCCGGCTGCGGCAAAAGCACCCTGCTGCGCCTGCTGGCCGGGCTGGAGCCGGTGAGCGAGGGGGAGATCTGGCTGCACGACGAGAACATCACCGCCCAGTCGCCGCGCGAGCGCAACTTCGCGATGATCTTCCAGAACTACGCCCTGTTCCCGCACCTGTCGGTGCAGGACAACATCACCTTCGGCATGAAGGTGCGAAAAGAAGATAAGGCCAGCTGGCAGCCGCGGGTCGATAAAGTGGCGCAGATGCTACAGCTGGAAACGCTGCTGGACCGCAAGCCGGCGAAACTCTCCGGCGGCCAGCGCCAGCGGGTGGCGATGGCCCGCGCCATTGTGCGCAACCCGCGCCTGTTCCTGATGGACGAACCGCTCTCCAACCTCGACGCGCGCCTGCGCAGCGAAGTGCGCGACAGCATTATGGACCTCCACCAGCAGTTGAAAACCAGCACCGTCTACGTCACCCACGATCAGACCGAGGCGATGTCGATGGCCGACCGCATCGTGGTGATGAACGGCGGCCACGTCCAGCAGGTCGGGCGGCCGGAGTACCTCTACGCCCACCCGGCCAACCTGTTTGTCGCCGGGTTTATCGGCTCGCCGTCGATGAATCTGCTGTCGCTGCCCTGCGCCGACGGCGAGGTACAGCTTGGCGAACTGCGCCATCCGCTGCCGCCGCGCTACCGCGACGAGTCCCGGGTCTGGTTCGGCATTCGTCCGGAACATATCAGCGATCGCGTGGAGGAGGCCCATCTGCGCCTGTCCGCCACCGTCCTGCAACGAGAACTGATGGGAGCCGATTACCTGCTCCACGTCAGCACCCCCATCGGCACCCTGCGTTTTAGCCGCCGCCATCGCGGCGCGGTGCCGGAAAAAGGCGACACGCTGACCCTCGGCTTCTCGCCTGCCGATATTCATCTTTTTCATGCTGAGCAACAGCACAATTTACTCCAGGAGATTGACCATGCTTAAAACCCTGACAGCCGTCGGGCTTTCCCTCGCCCTCTGCGGCACGGCGCTGGCGAAAGAGAAGATCGATTTCATGTTTCCGGCGCCGGTAGACGGCAAGCTGACCATGGAGATGACCCGCGTCATCAAAGCCTTCAACGATTCGCAGCAGGATGTCGAAGTGCGCGGGATCTTCACCGGCAACTACGACACCACTAAGATCAAAGCGGAATCGGCGCAGAAGGCCGGACAGCCGCCGGCATTGGTTATCATGTCCGCCAACTTCACCACCGATCTGGCGCTGAAGGATGAGATCCTGCCGATGGACGAGCTGTTCCAGTATGGCGATCAAAAGGCGGGCGATTTCCTGGTGAAAGAGTTCTGGCCGGCGATGCAGAAAAATGCCCAGGTGATGGGCACCACCTATGCGATCCCGTTCCATAACTCAACGCCGATCCTCTATTACAACAAAACGCTGTTCGATCAGGCCGGGATCAAACAGCCGCCGCAGACCTGGGCCGAGCTGCTGGCGGATGCTAAAAAGCTGACCGACGAGAGCAAAGGTCAGTGGGGGATCATGCTGCCGTCGACCAACGATGACTACGGCGGCTGGATCTTCTCGGCGCTGGTGCGCGCCAACGGCGGGAAATACTTTAACGAAGATTATCCGGGTGAAGTTTATTACAACGCGCCGACCACCATCGGGGCGCTGCGTTTCTGGCAGGATCTGATCTACAAAGACAAAGTGATGCCTTCCGGCGTGCTCAACTCGAAGCAGATCAGCGCCAGCTTCTTCTCCGGCAAGGTGGGGATGGCGATGCTCAGCACCGGGGCGCTGGGCTTTATGCGCGAGAACAGCAAAGACTTTGAGCTCGGGGTGGCGATGCTGCCGGCGAAAGAACAGCGCGCGGTACCGATCGGCGGCGCCAGCCTGGTGAGCTTTAAAGGCATTAACGACGCGCAGAAGAAAGCGGCGTATCAGTTCCTGACGTATCTGGTCAGCCCGCAGGTCAACGGCGCCTGGAGCCGCTTCACCGGCTACTTCTCGCCACGCAAAGCCACCTACGATACGCCGGAGATGAAAGAGTATCTGGCAAAAGATCCGCGTGCGGCGATTGCCCTGGAGCAGCTGAAGTACGCCCATCCGTGGTACTCCACCTGGGAGACCGTCGCCGTGCGTAAGGCGATGGAGAACCAGCTGGCGGCGGTAGTCAACGACGCCAAAGTGACGCCGGAAGCGGCGGTGCAGACCGCGCAGAAGGAAGCCGATGCGTTGATGAAACCCTACGTCGACAAAACCGCTCTCGCCGAAGTGAAGTAAACCCTCTCTTGCCACCATCCGGGGGTTCCCCACCACCGGGGGCCCACCGCACCCGAAAATCCCCCCGGTCGCGCTGCGCTTACCGGGGCTACATAAGACGGGTAGCCCGGATAAGGCGCTGGCGCCGCTATCCGGGGTTCCCGCCACCGGGGGGCCCACCGCACCCGAAAATTCCCCAGGTGGCGCTACGCTTACCGGGGCTACATAAGACGGGTAGCCCGGATAAGGCGCTCGCGCCGCCATCCGGGGCTCCCACCATCCGGGGGGCCCACCGTACCCGAAAATACCCCCCGGTCGCGCTACGCTTACCGGGGCTACATGAGGATAGTAGCCCGGATAAGGCGCTGGCGCCGCTATCCGGGGTTCCCGCCACCGGGGAATTCCCACCGCACCCGAAAATATCCCCCCGGTCGCGCTGCGCTTACCGGGGCTACATGAGACTGGTAGCCCGGATAAGGCGCTCGCGCCGCCATCCGGGGCTCCCACCACCGGGGGGCCCACCGCACCCGAAAATACCCCCCGGTCGCGCTGCGCTTACCGGGGCTACATGAGGATAGTAGCCCGGATAAGGCGCTCGCGCCGCCATCCGGGGGTTCCCGCCACCGGGGGGCCCACCGCACCCGAAAATCCCCCCCGGTCGCGCTGCGCTTACCGGGGCGACATGAGACGGGTAGCCCGGATAAGGCGCTCGCGCCGCCATCCGGGGGTTCCCGCCACCGGGGCGGCCCACCGCACCCGAAAATATCCCCCCGGTCGCGCTGCGCTTACCGGGGCTACGTGAGACGGGTAGCCCGGATAAGGCGCTCGCGCCGCCATCCGGGGGTTCCCGCCATCGGGGGGGCCCACCGCACCCGGAAATTCCCCCGGTGGCGCTGCGCTTACCGGGGCTACATGAGACGGGTAGCCCGGATAAGGCGCTCGCGCCGCCATCCGGGGTTCCCGCCATCCGGGGTTCCCGCCATCGGGGTTCCCACCATCCGGGAACGTGTTCCCTGAGGTGATATCGCTCGCCCTTTTCACGCCAGCCGTTTGATTTTCCAGCGTAAAAAGGGTACGTTTTCACCTTCCCTCCCAGCGTGAGCAGTCGTGCATTATGCCTATTATTCAGTCTGTTGAACGAGCCCTGACGATCCTCGACCTGTTTAACGAACAAGCCACGGAACTGAAGATAACCGACATCAGTAAACAGATGGGCCTGAGTAAAAGCACCCTCCATTCGCTGCTCAAAACCTTACAGCTGCACGGCTATATCGATCAGAACCCGGAAAATGATAAATACCGCCTGGGCATGAAGCTGGTCGAACGCGGTCATTTCGTGGTGGGGACGATGGATATTCGCCAGCAGGCGAAAATCTGGCTGACGGATCTCTCGCAGCGCACCGGGCAGACCACCCACCTCGGCATTCTTGACGGCCACGAAGGCGTCTACATCGAGAAAATCGAAGGCAGGCTCGCCGCCATCGCCTACTCGCGCATCGGCCGCCGGCTCCCCATCCACGCAACGGCGATCGGTAAGGTGCTGATCGCCTGGCTGAGCGAGGCGGAGCAAAATACCCTGCTGGAGGGCTATCAGTACACGCCGTTTACCCCCGCGACGCTGACCTCCCGCGAGGCGCTGCTGGCGGCGCTGGCGCAAACCCGCGCCCAGGGCTATGCGCAGGACAGCGAAGAGAATGAGCAGGGCGTGCGCTGCGTGGCGGTACCGGTGTGGAATCATGAATCGCGGGTCATTGCCGCACTGAGCCTGTCCACGCTCACCTCCCGCGTCGATGAAGCCGAGCTCGCGCGTTACCGCGCCTTGCTGGAAGAGGCCGGGCGCCAGCTGTCAAAAGCGCTGGGCTACCCGGCCTGAAGACTTAGCCGACTACCGGCTCATAGCTAAAGTAGTCAAAATCCGCATAGCAGCCGTCGCCGCTGATATCCTCGCAGTGCAGGCCGACAAAAGCGCCGGTGAAGAACCCGCGCCCGCCGATGTAATCATCCGACAGCTTCCAGGCGGCATATTCCACCGGCACGGTGTGCCACTGCTCGCCGTCAAACGAGTAGCTGTAGCGATAGACAAGATGGTCGACATCAACCCGTAACCACACGCTCTGCGCGGCATCCGGGACCGCAATCGGATGTTCATGCAGCGGCCACGACGGCACGTTGTGGTCAAGCTGCAATACCTTAATGGTTCTGCCCTGCCCCTCTTCATAGTCAACGAAGCAGTAGCTCCAGTTTTTGCTGTTGTAATAGCAGGTTAAGCCGGCGCTCTGCTGAAAATTCTCCGGAGCAAACTCCATCCGCGTTTCGGCGCGGAAAGCAAAGTGCTGCCAGCGCCGGGCGACGGTGGACTGGGTGAACGTCGAGTTGAGCGAATCGTTGCCATACAGGCGCAGAAAACCTGGCCGGGCATGCAGCGAGCCCAAGGTCTCGTCGAAGGGGATACGCAGCGTTTGCAGCTCCGGGTCGAGCGTCGGGCAGTTGAACTCTTCTCGCCAGCGCTCATCAGCCACGACACGACTTTCGGCCATTTGCGGCCCCGGCACGTTCAGCTGCGCGTGTTTGCCCCCTTCCACCGACGGCCAGCCGTCGTGCCAGGCGATGCGCGCGATGCCGGTTTCCCGCCCCAGCGAGCAGTAGCCGCGCCCGCCGGAGGCCAGCAGCGGCACGCCGGGTAAGCGCTGCGGGCGGCTGGTGAGATAGGCCATATACCATTCGCCGGTGTGCGTCTCCAGCAGCGAACCGTGGCCGCTTTTCTGCAGCGGATTTTCCGGCAGATGCCAGCTGGTCATCAGCGTCCCGTCCGGGTGCAGTTCGTACGGCCCGGCGATATTTTTCGCTCTCAGTACCACCACCGCATGTTCATAACTGGTGCCGCCTTCGGCCACCAGAAGATAGTACCAGCCCTCTTTATGGTACAGATGGGCCCCTTCGGTATAGCGCAGCGCCGTCCCGGTAAACAGGGTTTTTCGCGTCTTCGACAGGGTCTGCGTCTGCGGGAAATACTCCTGCAGGACGATCGTACAGTGCGGGTCACTGTGGTGACGCGGCCCCCACGGGCGGTAAATATAATATTTACGCCCATCCGAATCGTGAAACAGCGACGGGTCAAAGCCGCCGTTACCCATCGCTATCGGCTCACTCCACGGCCCTTCAATGGAGGGGGCGGTGACCAGATAGTTGCGACCGTTTTTCCACGGCGAATCGACGATTTTCACGTCGGTATACAGCAGCCAGAACAGCCCGTCGGCGTAGCTCAGGCACGGCGCCCAGATCCCGCCGGAGTCGGGGTTGCCTTTCATATCCAGCATCGATACGCGGTCCAGCGGCGTACTCACCAGCGACCAGTTTTTCAAATCCCGCGAGTGGTAAATGCGCACCCCCGGAAACCACTCGAAGGTGGACGTCGCGATGTAGTAATCCTCGCCCTGGCGGCACATTGACGGGTCCGGGTTAAACCCGGTCAGAACAGGGTTAGTAATCGTGTACATATTGCCTCCTGCTTAATGGGATGTCGCGGCAGCGGCGGCAGAAACATCCTCTTCCTGCTCCGCGCGATGTTGACGTAATTGCTGGCTGATAGCCTCCACCCGGGCATCGCTCAGTTTGTACAGTGAGAGCATGATGAACATGCCGACATAGAGCACCACCGGCACCACGCAGAACAGGATTTTGATGGTGGTTAATACCTCAACCGGCTGCACGCTGCTGCTGGCGGAGTAGTTCACGTAGGCCAGAATCCAGCCCACGACCGCGCCGCCGATGGCCAGGCCAATCTTCAGGCTGAACAGATAGGTGGAAAAAACCAGCCCGTCGAGACGTCGCCCGCTGCGGCTTTCTTCGTAATCCACCACGTCTGAGGCCATCAGCCATTGCAGCGGCGTGGTGGTGTTAAAGACGAACAGGAAGACGATGTTGAGCGCGAAAATCAGCGCGATATAGTCAGCCGGAGTGACGAAAATCAGCAGGCTAATCAGGGAGTAAATCACGATAATCGCTTTAAAGGCCTTCACCCGATCGAAGCGTCCCAGCAGGCGCGAAGAGGCCAGCGAACCGAACATGGTGGCGATGCTGCCGTAGAGCAGGAACTGCATCGCCATCTCCGGATGGTCCATCACGTATTTCACGAAGTAGAGCGTGGCCCCACCGCGAACCACGTTGGAGCAGGTCGCCATCATTTTGAAAGCACACATGATGCGCCACTGGGTATTGCCGAACAGCAGCTTAAGATCTTTCGTTACCGATGCGCCCGGCTGCACATCGAAGGTGTAGCGCTCTTTGGTGGTGAAGAAGCACACGTACAGCAGCACCACGCCAATCAGCCCCAGCACGCACATCGCGCCAAAATAGCCTGTCTGTTCGTTGCCCTTGCCAATAAAGCCAACCAGCGGCAGCGCGATCCCGCTAATCGCCAGCGACCCGGCGGCGGCGAGGAAAAAACGCCATGATTGCAGCGCATGGCGCTCTTTCGGATCCGCCGTAATCACCCCCGGCATCGCGCAGTAGGGGACGTTAACGAAGGTGTAGACCAGCGTCAGCAGAATGTAGGTCACGCTGGCATAGATAATTTTGCCCTGCGCGGAAAAGTCCGGCGTGTAGAAGGTCAGCATACAGACGATGCCGAACGGAATGGCGCCCCACAGCAGGAACGGGCGGAACTGACCGTAGCGGGTACGGGTGCGGTCCACCAACAGCCCCATCAGCGGATCGGTGACGGCATCCAGCACGCGGGAAACCAAAAACAGCGTCCCCATAATACCGGCGGAGAGGCCAAACACATCGGTGTAGAAATAGGCCAGCAGAAACATCGTCGCCTGCCAGACGAAACCGCACGCGGTATCGCCCAGCCCGTAGCCGATTTTATCTTTCATGGTTAATTGCATATTTATCCCCAACCCCAATGAGTGGAATGGCGCAAACGTCAGGGACCTGAAAAGGGAATACGTACCCGCTGCAACGTCAGGAAATCACCCATGATCCGTATGCTTACTGTTCACGTTTTCGTGTTAATAGAGTGTAAGAAGATGTGCATTTTTACGGCAATGGTCATTTTTAATTTATGAATTATGTTTTTTGGTTTTTGTGATTGCCATCGTTATAAACAAAGGAAGGTGATAATATTTTTTCGTCTTAATTTTTAAATGGTTATAAAAAATAAAATATAGCCAAAAATGTATTTAACGCAGGCACAAAAAAGCCGTCCGCGGAATATTTCCGCAGACGACATTGAACCTGAAATTAATTAAATACCGAGTGCTTTTTTACCGGCGTTAATAACCTCGATAATTTTATCTGTGTCGTATATACAGCCTTTCCAGGTCCCGCCGCTGACCGATTGCAGCGCCGCCCACAGGCGGGTATCGTCGGGTAAAAAATCATGGGCGTGCAGATCGGGATGCGGCGCTCTTGCCGCCAGCTCCGCCGCCCCCTCTTGCGCCGTCAGCCGCTTTTGTGGCGTGCCGATGAAGTTGACGCTGCCGGTTAAGGCCAGACGGTCGACCACGATTTCAATGACATCGTTATCGCGCAGCTTGCCGATGGGTCCGCCCGCCAGCGCCTCCGGGGCGACGTGGCCGAAGCAGGCGCCGGTCGACACGCCGGAGAAACGGGCATCGGTGATCAGCGACACCGTCTTCCCCCATGAGACATGTTTCAGCGCCGAGGTCAGCTGATAGGTCTCTTCCATGCCGGTGCCGGACGGTCCGCCGCCGATCACCACCATAATATCGCCCCGCTCGATCTCGCCGTTTTTGATAGCCTTGATCGCCCGCTCCTCAGAGACAAACACCCGCGCCCGTCCGGTATGGCGATACACGCCGTCGTCGTCCACCACCGACGGATCGATCGCCGTGGCTTTGATCACCGATCCTTCCGGCGCAATATTGCCGACCGGGAAGGCGACCGTGGAAGTGAGGCCTTTGGCTTTCGCCCGCGCCGGGGGGAGGATCACATCATCCGGATCGACGCCGTCCTGTTGGCGCAGACACTGGCGGAATTTTTCACGCCGCTCGGAAGTCTGCCACCAGTCGAGGTTTTCCCCCACCGTCTGCCCAGTCACCGTCATCGCATCCAGATGCAGCAGGCCAAGATCGCGCAGGTGCAGCATCACTTCCGGTACTCCGCCGGCGAGGAAAGCCCGCACCGTCGGGTGGTAGTCCGGCCCGTTCGGCAACACGCTGACCAGCCGCGGGACGTTGCGGTTGACTCGCGTCCAGTGTGCGACATCAGGAATGGTGCACCCCGCCGCATGGGCGATGGCGGGGATGTGCAGCAGGAGGTTGGTCGAGCCGCCGAACGCCGCGTGGATAACCATCGCATTTTCGATAGCCTTATCGGTCAGAATATCGCGCGTGGTAATGCCGCGATTATCCAGTTCGCTCACCGCCCGCGCCGACTGACGAGAGATCTCCAGCCAGACGTCCTGCCCCGACGGCGCCAGCGCCGAATGCGGCAGCGCCAGGCCGAGCGCTTCCGCCACCACCTGCGAAGTGCCCGCCGTGCCTAAAAACTGGCAGCCGCCCCCCGGCGAAGCGCAGGCGCGACAGCCCAGTTCGGCGGCCTCCTGCAACGACAGCTCATGGTTGGCGTAGCGCGCGCCGATGGTCTGGACTTTACCGGCGTCTTCGCCGAAGGTCGGCGGCAGCGTCGTCCCGCCGGGCACCAGAATCGTCGGCAGATCATGCATCGCCGCCAGGGCGATCATCGTGGCCGGCAGGCCTTTATCACAGGTGGCGACACCGATCACCGCCCGGCGCGTCGGCAGCGAGCGGATCAGCCGCCGAAACACGATCGCCGCATCGTTGCGATACGGCAGCGAGTCGAACATGCCGTGCGTACCCTGAGAGCGCCCGTCGCACGGGTCGCTGACGAAGGCGGCGAAAGGAATCCCGCCGTTGCGGGTAATCTCTTTGGCTGCCGCCTGCATCTGCAGGCCAATTTCCCAGTGGCCGGTGTGGTAGCCCAGCGCTACCGGGCGGCCATCGCCGGCGCGAATCCCGCCCTGGGTGCCAATAATCAACACCTCTTTACCGGTGAGCTTGTTGGCGTCCCAGCCCATACCGGCGTTTTGCGTCATCCCGAACAAATTGCCGCTCGGCGATTCCATCAGCATTTGCGGCGTCAGCGGCAGCGCGCCCTGCGGACCGGCTGCATGGGTGATGACCGCATAAAACGCATCATCCTGGGGAGTGAAAATCGTCTCTATTGCCATCTTCATTTTCCGGTTTAGCAGAGTCTGAGCTGCTGTAGCAGCGTTTTGAGCTGTCTCTTTTTCGCCTCATCCAGCGCAGAGGACGGGGGCAGCACATACGTGGAGATCGGCCGCCCGCACAGCACGATCGCCTCTTTAATCACATTCACAAACGGCGTATCCAGCTGGTACAGCTGCGGGATCTGCAGCAGCGTCTGATGGTAGCGCGCGGCTTCCGCCAGGTTGCCGTCGCGGAAGGCCTGCAGCAGCTTCACCGAGATCTGCGGGGCAAAGTTACCGCTGGCCGAGATGGCCCCGTCGCCGCCCAGCAGCAGAGTGTTAAACAGGTGGTCATCGAAACCGCACAGCACCGCGAAGCGCGGGTGCGCCGGTTTCACCGTCTCAATCATGCTGCGCAGATGAGCCACCGAGTCGATGGTGTCTTTGATGCCGACAATATTGCTGCGCGAGTCGGCGAGAGTTTTGACCAGCGCGGGTGTGAGATCCTGGCCGGTCAAGGCCGGGAAGTTATACAGCAGCACCGGCAGCGTGACGCTGTCGGCTACCTGCTGGAAGTAGCGAATCAGGTTGGGCTCAGAGACTTTCCAGTAATAGGGGTTAATCACCACGATACCGTCGGCGCCGGCCTGCTGCGCGTGCTGGCTGAGTTCGATGGTTTCCCGGGCGTTGGTGCCACCGGTGCCAATCAGCACCGGCACCCGGCGGTCGACGTGGGCGATGGCGAAGGCGGCAATGGCTTTGCGCTCGCTGGCGTTGAGCTGCGAGAACTCCCCGCCGCTGCCGAGGAAGAACAGGCCATCGACGCCCGCAGCGATCATGTCGTCGATCAGCGCGGCGGTGCCCGGTTTATCGAACTGGCCATCGGCGGTAAAAATGGTGGAGACAGGCGGAATAATCCCCGAAAACTGCACGGTTTGCGGCATGAGATCTCCTTGCTGAATTACTTTGTTCTACATTATAGAACAGCGTTCTTTTATTTAATGACCATACTATGCCGCCGGCAAAGAGAAGGTAAATGGGGCGATGGACGCAAGTGCACGTTTTTCAGACTAGATCACAAAATGCTGCAACACCCTATCCGCACGACAACCCGGCCCCCACCTCCCCCGGGTTACGCACCGGCACCGACTGACCGTGGCGGGTCCCTCCCCGGTGGCGGCCCCCCGGATGGCGGCGCCAGCGCCTTATCCGGGCTACCCTCCATGTAGCCCCGGTAAGCGCAGCGCCACCGGGGAATATTTCCGGGCCGCGGTGGCCCCTCGGTGGCGGGAACCCCGGATGGCGGCGCCAGCGCCTTATCCGGGCTATCCTCCCCACGTAGCCCCGGTAAGCGCAGCGCCACCGGGGGATATTTCCGGGCCGCGGTGGCGGGAACCCCGGATGGCGGCGCCAGCGCCTTATCCGGGCTACCCTCCCACGTAGCCCCGGTAAGCGCAGCGCCACCGGGGGATATTAACGCTGCCCGCGGGAAATATTTCCACTGCCACCGAATCCACCCCGGTGGCGGGAACCCCGGATGGCGGCGCCAGCGCCTTATCCGGGCCACCATTCCCACGTAGCCCCGGTAAGCGCAGCGCCACCGGGGGATATTAACGCTGCCCGCGGGAAATATTTCCACCGCCACCGAGTCCACCCCGGTGGCGGGAACCCCGGATGGCGGTGCCAGCGCCTTATCCGGGCTACCATTCCCACGTAGCCCCGGTAAGCGCAGCGCCACCGGGGGAGGTTTCTGGATTGCAGGAGATGCTGTATTCGCAATGCGGCCCGCATGGCAGGCGAAGGGCTGGGCGAGTGGAATGATCGAGGTGTTAGCCTGGTATGGACGCGTTTATGGCGCGGCACGTAAAGCGGAAAAAAACAGGCCACAGCGCGGTGTGGCCTGAAAGTGGATCAACGATTAGATTCCTGCCGTTTCCCGAATGTATTTCCGCGCTTTGAGGGCATATTCGAAGGGGTTAGCCAGCGCGGGATCCTGTTCGGCTTCAACCACCATCCAGCCTTTGTAGCCAAAATCATCCAGCAGTTTGAACACCGGACGGAAATCAATGACGCCATCGCCAGGCACGGTGAAGGTGCCCTTTTTCACGCCATCAAGGAACGACAGCCCTTCGCGACGGACCTGTTCAATCACCGGCGGACGTACGTCTTTCAGGTGTACGTGGTTGATACGCGGCAGGTATTTCTGGAGGATCGCCAGCATCGGCGCTTCGCCCCCTTCGGAATACCAGGCGTGTCCGGTGTCAAACAGCAGGAAGACGTTGTCATCGACCAGCGACATAAATTTGTCGATCTCTGCGGTGGTCTGGATACCGGTCCCCATATGATGGTGCAGGCACACCTGCATGCCCTTCCCGGCAGCCAGGCGCCCCAGCGTGTTGTAACCTTCGGCGACGCGCTGCCACTCTTCCTCGCTAAAGCAGGGTTTTGCCTCGCCGATAATCGGTTTTTCCAGCCCCTGAATACTGCCGCTTTGCTCGGAGCAGCCAATCACTTTTGCCCCCATCGCATGCAGGAAATTCATGTGATTCACGAACTCATCGATGGTCTTTTCCCGCTGCCCGTTGGCAAAAAAGGTGCTGAACCAGGCATTGCAGATCTGAATGCCGCGAATATCCAGCATCGGCTTCAGCACCGCCGGATCGCGCGGATATTTGCTGCCCACTTCGCTGCCGCTAAACCCCGCCAGCGCCATTTCGCTGACAATCTGCTGAAAGGTATTTTCGCAGCCCAGCTCAGGCATATCATCGTTGGTCCAGCCAATCGGGGCGATGGCCAGCTTGACGTTATCTTGGTTCATAAGATTGCTCCTGCCGCCGCATCCTGGCGACGCGGCGATTTATCTTCGAGAGGTTTATGCCCGTCGCGACCGGCCGGTTTGCCGGACGGCGCGCAAGCGTTGACCGTTGCGTAAGCAGAGTGTCGATTAGCGCTGGTAGAACGCCGGGCACTCGGGCAGCGTCACCGCGACCGGTTCGCTGCTCTCCTGTGCCTGCAGACAGGCATCGGCCGCGACGGAGGCCGCATAGCCGTCCCACGCCGACGGTCCCTGCAGCTGGCCGGCTTTCACATCATTGATAAAGGCCTGCAGCTCCACGTCGTAGGCTTTGATGAAACGATCTTTCCAGTCGGTGAGGATCGCGGTCGACAGGTTGGCGCTTTTACGCATCTGGATAGCCGACGGCTCCGGCAGACGGGCAATCCCCGTTTCCCCGACCACTTCGCACTGGATGTCGTAGCCGTACTGGCAGTTGACGAACACTTCGACGTCAATCAGGGTGCCTTTACGCGTTTCGAAGGAGACAATCTGCGGATCTCTCAGACGCGGATGGGTGTGGGAGGTGGAGCGCGGAAAGCGCACCTGTACCGAGCGATAGTCATCGTTGAGCAGCCAGCGCAGCACATCCAGTTCGTGAATCAGAGTGTTGGTGATCGCCATGTCGGTGGTGTAGTTCTCACCGACCGACTGGTTACGGTGCGCGCAATGCAGCATCAGCGGCGCGCCGATATCGCCATCATCAATGACTTTTTTCAGCGCCAGGTAGCCTTCATCGTAAGGGCGCATAAAGCCGACCTGCACCAGCCGACGGCCCGCTTTCATTTCCGCATCGACAATGCGACGGCAGCCTTCCGCGCTCATCGCCAGCGGTTTCTCGCAGAACACCGGTTTGCCGGCGGCGATCGCCGCGAGGGTATACTCTTCGTGCGTCGGATCCCACGAAGTAACAAGGATAGCGTCGACATCGCTGGACTGGATAACATCGTGGCCGTCGGTGTAGATTTCCGCCTGCACGCCCGGCAGCGCCACCGCCGCACGCGCGCTCTCCACATTGATATCGGACACCGCCACCACGGTGGCGCCCTGTAAGACCTGGGTGCAACGACGGATATGTTCTTTACCGATGGCGCCAGCGCCGATGACACCTAATTTGAGTGACATAGTGGTTTTCTCCGTGATTCTGTAGAGTTCAAGGTGAGTATTCTGTTTTAGTAATCGCGCGCTTCGGCGCGTTTTTCATTAATCATTTCAGCAACTTTACGAATACGTTCTGACAAGGCCGTTTGGGCGACGCCGACGTTCCACCAGCTGCCGTAGGAATGCACCATGGTCTTCGGCAGCACTTTAATATCAATCAGCGTGCTGACCGTCTCGCGGCGCGCGGCCTCCAGGGCGTGACGCAGCTCACTCAGGGTAGTGACGCGCCAGGTTTTACAGCCATAGCCCGCCGCAATGGTGGCGAAATCGACCGGCATCAGGCCGCCCCGCAGCTGCCCGTTCTCCGCTGAGCGATAGCGAAACTCGGTGCCGAAGCTGCCCATACCGTGACCAATCTGCAGGTTGTTGATACAGCCGTTGGCCATATTGTCGAGCAGTACAACGTTGATCTTCGCCTGCTCCTGCAACGAGGTCACCAGCTCAGAGTGCAGCATCATGAAAGAGCCATCTCCGACCAGGGAATAGACTTCGCTGTGCGGCTGCGCCAGCTTCACGCCCAGCGCGGCATTCACTTCATAGCCCATGCAGGAGTAGCCGTACTCTACGTGATAGGTGTTGGGTGCCCGGTTGCGCCAGACGCGCTGTAGATCCCCAGGCAAGCTGCCCGCCGCCGCCACAATCACCGCATCCGCCGCGAGCGTCTCATTGAGTACCCCCAGCACGCTGCTCTGGGTCAGCGTGGAGTCGGTTATCTGGCGAAATTCCCGGTACACCGACTCGCGATCGAGGGCATCATCGATTTCAGGGACAAAAGCCTTTTCCTGCCAGACGGCCTGATAGACGCGCTGCGTCTCTTGCAGCTGGCGGCTCTGAGCGCTGTCGATCTGCGCGCCCCAGCCCGCCTGCCAGCCTTCGTCGGCCAGCGCGCTGTCCAGCGACGTCAGGGCTTCGCGGGCATCGGCCAGCAGCGGGATGCCGTCGAGTTTCCAGGCGTCGAAGTTGCTGACATTCACGTTCAGAAAGCGCACGCCGGGGTGCCGGAACAGCCATTTTGATGAGGTGGTGAAATCGCTAAAGCGGGTGCCGATACCGATAACCAAATCGGCCTCTTTCGCCAGCAGATTGGCGGCCAGACAGCCGGTTTCCCCGACGCCGCCGACGTTCAGCGGATGCGAGGAGACCACCGACCCTTTCCCGGCCTGGGTTTCGGCGAAGGGCACGCCATAACGTTCGGCGAAGCGGGACAACGCCTCGCCGGCACCGGCATATTTCACGCCGCCGCCGCAGATAATCAGCGGCTTACGGCTGGCTTTAATGGCCGCAACCGCATCCGCCAACTGGGCGGCGCTGGCCGGGCGGCGATCGAGCCGATGCACGCGGCGCGCAAAGAAGGAAGCGGGATAATCCCAGGCCTCGCCCTGCACATCCTGCGGCAGACAGAGGGTCACGGCGCCGGTTTCCGCCGGATCGGTCAGCACGCGTATCGCGTTAATGCAGGCGCTCATCAGCTGTTCCGGGCGCGTGATGCGGTCCCAGTATTTGCTGACGGCCCGGAAGGCGTCGTTGGTGCTGATGCTCAGGTCATAGCTCTGTTCAACCTGTTGCAGCACCGGGTCCGGCTGACGGGTAGCAAACACGTCGCCGGGCAGCAGCAGCAGAGGAATGCGGTTGGCGGTGGCCGTCGCGGCGGCGGTAATCATATTGGCCGCGCCCGGACCGACGGAGGAGGTGCAGGCGATGATCTGGCGGCGCAGAGACTGGCGGGCAAAACCGGTGGCGACATGCGCCATACCTTGTTCGTTGCGCCCCTGGTAGACCCGCATTTCGCCGCTGTCTTGTTCCAGCGCCTGGCCCAGCCCCAGCACGTTGCCGTGGCCGAAGATGGCGAAAATACCTTTTACGAATTTATGCTCTTCGCCATCGACTTCGAGAAACTGGTTATCAAGGAACTTCACCAGCGCCTGTGCCACTGTCAGTCTCAGTTTGCCCATCTTGCACAATCCTTATTTTCAGTATTTGTGTGTGGGTTAGCGCGTTTTCCCCGTGCTACACGCTTGTCACAGCTGCGGGAAATCGTTAACGTCCACTGGAATACCTCTGGATTATAGGCAAACATTTTTTTCATTAAATATAAATACAGAAAAAATATTTCATTTTGCGAGAGGGATCAAACTCTCTCCCTGTTTCACCCGTTTCACGCCCGTCAGCCGCCCCGCCCTCGGCCGCTCAGGGCGCATCGCCGCTTAAATATCCCTTTTAAAATCATGTATAAAGCAGGCTCTCACCGGACCATGTCGCACCAGGTGTCACCCGCGCCGCCGATCCTTTGCCGAACGGGGCCTGGCGCGGCAGAGTGGTAGATCCCTCACACTTTTGGTTTTTTAATTTCGATCTCATTTGCAAATGAAATATTTATTTCTCAAACTAGGAATAACCGTTCACCCTCAGGCTGTGTGTGGAGACCTTGTCGGCATTCCGACCCTTCCGTACAGCAGATATGTAAAAGGAAACCCTAGCTATGAATGCAGCAGTAAAGCGGCTCGACGTCATCTGTATTGGCCGGGTGGCTGTCGACCTCTATGCCCAGCAGATTGGCGCAAGGCTAGAAGATGTTGCCAGTTTCTCTAAATATCTGGGCGGATCTTCCGGCAACGTCGCCTTTGGCACCGCCATTCAGGGATTAAAATCTGCCATGCTGGCGCGCGTCGGCGATGAGCATAATGGCCGTTTTTTACGCGAAACGCTCAGCCGGGCCGGGGTCGATACCGAATACCTGATCACGGATAAACAACGTCTCACCGCGCTGGTGATGCTGGGAATTAAAGATCAGGAGACCTTCCCGCTCATTTTTTACCGTGATAATTGTGCCGATATGGCGCTGGTGCCTGAGGATATTAATGAGGAGTACATCGCCTCTTCCCGTGCGCTGGCGGTAACGGGCACCCACCTTTCTCATGCCAGTACCCGTGCGGCCGTATTGAAGGCGCTGGAGTACGCCCGCCGTCACGGCCTGCGCACCGCGCTGGATATCGATTATCGCCCGGTGCTGTGGGGATTGACCTCGCTGGGAGACGGTGAAACGCGTTTCATCGAATCCGGTCCGGTCACCAGTCAGCTTCAGGAAGTGCTCCATCTGTTCGATTTAGTGGTCGGGACAGAAGAGGAGTTCCATATTGCCGGCGGCAGTACCGATACGCTGACCGCGCTGAAAAATGTCCGCCATGCAACCAAAGCGACGCTGGTCTGCAAACGGGGTCCAATGGGCTGCGTGGTGCTGGAAGGCGATATTCCCGATAGCTGGGACAGCATTCCGCTTCAGCAGGGGGTGCGGGTCGATGTACTCAACGTGCTGGGCGCGGGGGATGCCTTTATGTCCGGTCTGCTGCGCGGCTGGCTGAATGACGAAGGCTGGGAGCAGGCCTGTCGCTACGCCAATGCCTGCGGCGCGCTGGTGGTCTCGCGTCACGGCTGTGCGCCGGCGATGCCGACCAAAGTCGAGCTGGATGATTATCTGCTGCGGGCGGAATCCGTCCCGCGTCCGGATATCGACGCGCGCTTAAACCATTTACACCGCGTCACCAGTCGCCGCCAGCCGTGGCCGGAACTGTGCATCTTCGCTTTTGATCATCGTAAACAGCTGGCCGATCTGGCCGATGAAACCGGGTGCGATCCGGCCTCTATTCCCCGCCTTAAGCTGTTGCTGCTGGCCGCCGCCGAAGCCGCCGCCAAAGAGGCGGGGCTGGAACAGCGTAGCGGTATTCTCGCCGACGGCACCTACGGTCAGAGCGCGCTGAACGCCATTACCGGCAAAGGCTGGTGGATTGGTCGTCCGGTCGAGCTGCCGGGTTCGCGCCCGCTGCGTCTGGAGCACGGCAACATTGGATCTCAGCTGATCGACTGGCCGCTGGAGCATGTGGTGAAATGCCTGGTCTTCTATCATCCGGCAGATCCGGCGCCGCTGCGCGCGGAGCAGGATGCATTGCTGCTGGAAGTCTGGCAGGCCTGCAACAAGTCCGGGCACGAGCTGCTGCTGGAGGTGATCCTGCCGGAAAACGGCCCGGATAAAGACGAGCGCCACTATCACACGATGCTGGAACATTTTTACCGGCTCGGCATTCAGCCAGACTGGTGGAAACTGCCGCCGCTCTCCGGCGCCAGTTGGGAAAAGATAGCTGACCTTATCGCGCGCGAAGATCCCTGGTGTCGCGGGATCCTGCTCCTCGGCCTCGATGCGCCGTCAGATCGGCTGCGCGCCGGGTTTGCCGAGGCCGCCAGCCACCCGATCATCAAAGGCTTCGCCGTCGGGCGCACCATCTTTGGCCAGCCTTCACGGCGCTGGATGGCGGGCGAGCTGAGCGATGAGGCGCTGATTGGCGAGGTGAAACGCAACTACCTGACGCTCATCGACTACTGGCGCGAAGCCCGCGGTTAACCGCGATAAAACCCGCCCGCATCTCCCGGTGCGGGTTTTTTTCTGTTTCTTCGTGAAATGAATCGCGTATTTCATCGCAAAAAATGAAAAATTCGCTTCATTTGGTACACTGGAAGTTATATTCCTTTCATTTTCTCAGAGCGCAATCTATGGCCAATAATCCGACCCAACTGACCATCCTGCAGGATGAAATCCGGCGTCGCTACGATACATTAAGCAAACGCTTAAAACAGGTGGCTCGCTATATTCTGGATAACAGTAATAGCGTCGCTTTCGACACCGTCGCCTCCATCGCCCAGCAGGCGGATGTCCCGCCATCGACGCTGATCCGTTTCGCCAATGCGTTCGGTTTTAGCGGCTTTAACGAAATGAAACAGATGTTCAGACAACATCTGATGGAAGAGACCGCTAACTATACCGAACGCGCACGCCTGTTCCGCCAGACCACCAATGATGAAACGTCGCCGCCGGAAACACCGACTGAAATTCTCAATATGTTCACCATGGTGAATACTCAGGCGCTGCAGCAGCTGGCGATGCAGACTTCTGGCGATGAGCTCGAGCGCGCGGTCGCTCTGCTGGCGGAGGCGGAGAATATCTATGTGATTGGTCTGCGCCGCTCGTTTAGCGTCGCCTCCTATTTGACCTATGCGCTGCGTCATCTTGACCGTAAAGCGTTTCTGATCGATGGCCTCGGCGGCATGTTCACCGAACAACTGAGCCTGGTGGGCCCGAAAGATGTGGTGGTCGCCGTGAGCTTCTCGCCCTACGCGCGTGAAGTTGTCGAGCTGGTTGAGCTGGGCGCCCAGCGCAAAGCGCGGCAGATTGCGATTACCGACAGCCAGGTCAGTCCACTCGCAGCCTTCAGCGATGTCTGCTTTGTGGTTCGTGAAGCGCAGGTTGACGGTTTCCGCTCCCAGGTGGCCTCTCTGTGCCTGGCCCAGACGCTGGCCGTTTCACTGGCGCTGAGCAGCAGCAATGAACCGCAAGTCCAGCAGAGCCTCGCCTGACCCCGCTCCCTCTCCCGGATGGCGGCGCCAGCGCCTTATCCGGGCTACCGTCCCACGTAGCCCCGGTAAGCGTAGCGCCACCGGGGAATATTAACGCTGCCTGCGGGGGAACATTTCCACCGCCGGGTAACTCCCCGGATGGCGGCGCCTGCGCCTTATCCGGGCTACCCTCCCATGTCGCCCCGGTAAGCGTAGCGCCACCGGGGAATATTAACGCTGCCTGCGGGAGAATATTAACGGTGCCCGCGGGAGAATATTTCCGCCACCGGGCCCCCCCGGATGGCGGCGCCAGCGCCTTATCCGGGCTACCGTCCCACGTAGCCCCGGTAAGCGCAGCGCCACCGGGGAATATTACCGGGTGGCCACCGGGGAACAGCAGCAGACAAAAAGGGCCGCTAAGCACAAGCTTAGCGGCCCTGTTAACGCTTACGATGCGTCAGTCGTGACGAGGATAATCAAGACTATTGATCCACGCGTGGTCGTCTTCCCAGGTAAACAACCACTTGCGCTCCGGCCCGGCCATCACGTTCAGATAATAGCTGTCATATCCGGCAATCGCCGCGACCGGGTGATAGCCGCGCGGCACCATCACCACATCGTGGTTATAAGGCGCCATGCAGGCATCCAGGCTGCGGTCATCGGTATACACCCGCTGGAGGGCGAAGCCCTGCGGCGGATCGAAACGGTGATAGTAGGTCTCTTCCAGCTGGGTCTCTTTCCCCGGCTGCGGGGTATCGTGTTTATGCGACGGCCAGGAGCTGGTGGCGCCTTCGTCGGTATACACCTCCACCACCAGCAGACAGTCGGCCTGCGCATTATCCGGCAGAATATTATGCACAAGACGCTGGTTACGCCCTTTGCCACGATGCTCAACCCCCACATCCTGCGGACGAATCACCCGCGCCGGCAGCGTCCCTTTACCCGGCGCGCTGCACACCGCCAGTTCAAGGTCAGAATCCGCCGTCACCTGCACCTTATCCTGCGGCGGGACGTACACCGCCCACGGCGGCGTACGTTCAAACGGCGACATTCGCTGGCCCAGCCCCGGGAAATCGGCCTTCGTCGTTTTGACCGACGCCAGCCCGGCAACCAGCACCAGACACAGCTCGCGCTCGCCGCTTTCCAGCGTCATGCTCTGTCCTTTTTTCAGCATCCACACATCAAAACCGATATAGCGCCAGCCGGCGCTTTGCGGCGTGATGTGCTGGATCTGCCCCTCTTTTCCCGATTTAGCCAGTAACGACATGGCGTTCTCCTTCGCCGATTAACCTAATGTCGGCATGCTGAATTCAGATACGGTTTGCTGCCCTTCCGGCCAACGCACGGTGGCGGTTTTCATACGGGTGTAGAAGCGCACGCCGTCAGGACCATGGACGTTGAGGGCGCCGAATACCGAGCGTTTCCAGCCGCCGAAGCTGTGGAAGGCCATCGGTACCGGAACCGGCACGTTCACCCCGACCATCCCGGCCTGGACATCATGCACGAACTCACGGGCGGTGTGCCCATTGCTGGTGAAAACAGCGCTGCCGTTGCCAAATTCATGGCTGTTCACCAACTCCAGCGCGCTGCGATAGTCCGCCACGCGGACAATGCTCAGTACCGGTCCAAAAATCTCTTCCCGCCAGATGGTCATATCCGGCGTCACGTTGTCGAACAACGTACCGCCGACATAGTACCCGTCATCATAGCCTAGCACGCGCAGCTTACGCCCGTCGACGACCAGTTTCGCCCCTTCGCTGGCGCCTTTATCGATATAGCCCAGCACCTTTTTCTGATGGGTATCGGAAACCACCGGCCCCATTTCGTTCTCTTCGTTGCCGCGCATGCATCCCGGCCCGACTTTCAGCGCTTCCACCAGCGGCTTCAGACGCGCAATCAGCTTATCCGCCGTTTCATCGCCCACCGCGACCACCACCGGCAGCGCCATGCAGCGCTCGCCCGCGGAACCAAACGCGCCGCCCATAATCGCATTCACCGTGGCATCCAGATCCGCATCCGGCATCACAATCGCGTGGTTTTTCGCCGCGCCAAAAGCCTGCACGCGTTTGCCGTGGGCGCTGGCGGTTTTGTAGATATATTCGGCAACGCCGGAAGAGCCTACGAAGCTGACCGCCGCAATGCGCGGATCGGTATACAGCTGCCCGGCATCGTCGTTGCTGCAATGGATAACGTTAAAGACGCCATCCGGCAGGCCCGCTTCCTTCAGCAGTTCAGCCAGGCGTACTGCGGCCGTCGGAGCCAGCGCCGGTGGTTTAAGGATGAAGCTGTTGCCGCAGGCCAGCGCCAGCGGGAACATCCACATCGGGACCATCGCCGGGAAGTTAAACGGCGTAATCCCCGCCACCACGCCCAGCGGCTGCATCAGCGAATAGCTGTCCACGCCAGTGCCGACGTCAGATGAGTATTCGCCTTTAATCAGATGCGGAATACCGCAAGCAAATTCAACCACTTCCAGACCACGGGTCAGTTCACCCAGTGCGTCCGACCAGACCTTACCGTGCTCGCTAACGATGATTCCCGCCAGCTCTTCAGCATGTTGCTCAAGCAGCATTTTAAAGTTAAACAGGACGCGGGCGCGGCGTAACGGCGTGGTACGCGACCAGCTTTCAAACGCATCACGGGCAACCTGAATGGCATCAGAGACTTCCTGAGCGGTCGTCAAAGTGACTTCGCGCACCACCTTGCCCGTCGCCGGGTCATACACCGGCATCGTTTCATTGCTGCTGCTGGTGACGGTTTTTCCGCCAATAAAGTTTCCTGTGATCGTCATCTTCTCGCCTCATGGTGTGGGAAGGCCAACGCTGCGGCCCTTTCCGATTTTGCTGTGCTATAACCGTAGTAAAATGAAACTTATATTTCAATGTTGATATGGAATGAAATTCTATTTTGGTGATGACCGTCGCATTTCCCGGCTGCGGCGCTCACCCTTCGTCAAGAAATCATGTCCGATAAGATTCAGCTACGACGGCCCCTGCACCCGATGCGACTCCGACAGCGAAAGTACGATTATTTGCGAAGCAGCTCAAAGATCCACCATTTCAGTCATTGCTAATTATGAAATAAATGTTTTGACTTACAGTCGGTCGAATAAACCCAACCTATGGTCATTCAGGAGAGCCGCATGGCTATCGCACTGCAACGTTTCTGCCTTAATCGCAAGATCGCCCCATCCCTGAGCATCGAGGCCTTTTTCCGTCTGGTGAACAGTCTTGGCCTGAATAAGGTCGAGCTGCGTAATGATTTACCCACTGGCAAGGTGACCGACGATCTGAGCCATCAGCAGGTGCGTGAGCTGGCCGACCGTTACCATATTGAGATTCTGACCATCAATGCGGTGTACCCGTTTAACCGCCGCACGGAGCAGGTGCGCGGCCTGGCCGAAGCGCTGTTGCAAGAGGCCAGGGCTATTGGCGCCAAATCGCTGGTCCTGTGCCCGCTCAACGATGGTAGTGAGGTGCCGGCCAGCGAAACCCTGAACGCGCTGCGCGATCTGTCGCCGCGGTTCTCGTTTTACGGCGTGCAGGGTCTGGTTGAACCGCTGGGTTTCCCGCAAAGCTCACTGCGCTCTGCCGCCCAGGCGCAGGCGCTTATCCGCGATGCGCAGGTACCGTTTAAGCTACTGATTGATACCTTCCACCACTATCTCTATCCGCAGGCAGATGCCGGGCTTAGCCAGGTGGATATCGCTGACATCGGTCTGGTGCACCTCTCCGGCGTGGAGGACGCCCGCCCACGGGAAAACCTGACCGACGACGAACGTATCATGCTGACGACAAAAGATCGGCTGCAAACCTGTGAGCAAATCCAGCGTCTCGAAGCCCGGGGTTATCGGGGCGTGTATGCGTTCGAACCGTTTGCGCCGGAGCTGGCATCCTGGAGCGAAGAGGATATCCGCCGCGAGACGGAGCGGAGCATCGCGCTTATTCAACACCATTGCGCCTGAGAGAAATCAGCGCCACGCCAGGCGAATGCTGCGATTTCTCACCTCGGTTTGCGGCCAGTTTGCCTATAATCGACGCAGGATAAATGGAGGAATCGATCATGAGTTCACCCCTGCTGATTGCCCGCACGCGGGAAAAACAGCTGCATTTACTGCCGGGAATGGCCAACCGTCACGGCCTGATTACCGGCGCGACCGGCACCGGTAAAACCGTCACCCTGCAAAAACTGGCGGAGTCCTTTTCAGAAATCGGTGTGCCGGTCTTTATGGCCGATGTGAAAGGCGATCTGACCGGGATTGCCGCCGCGGGCCAAAACACGGAGAAACTGCAGGCGCGGCTGGAAAAAATCGGCGTTACCGACTGGCAGCCCCACACTAACCCGGTGGTGATGTGGGATATTTTCGCCGGGAAAGGCCATCCGGTCCGGGCAACGGTGTCCGATCTCGGGCCGCTGTTACTATCGCGATTACTCAATCTCAACGACGTCCAGTCCGGGGTGCTGAATATTATCTTTCGCATCGCCGACGATCGCGGTCTGCTGCTGCTCGACTTTAAGGATTTGCGCGCCATCACCCAGTTTATCGGCGATAACGCGAAAACCTTTCAAAACCAGTATGGCAACATCAGCAGCGCCTCGGTCGGCGCCATCCAGCGCGGCCTGCTGACCCTTGAGCAGCAGGGCGCGGAACACTTTTTCGGCGAGCCAATGCTTGATATTCAGGACTGGATGCGCCTCGATGAGCACGGCAAAGGGGTGATTAATATCCTCAGCGCCGAAAAGCTGTATCAGATGCCGAAACTCTACGCCGCCAGCCTGCTGTGGATGCTATCGGAGCTCTACGAGCGCCTGCCGGAAGCGGGCGATCTCGAGAAGCCGAAGCTGGTCTTTTTCTTCGATGAAGCGCATCTGCTGTTTAACGATGCGCCTCAGGTGCTGCTGGACAAAATCGAGCAGGTGATCCGCCTGATTCGCTCCAAAGCCGTGGGGGTTTACTTCGTGTCGCAGAACCCGTCGGATATTCCCGATGCGGTTCTCGGCCAGTTGGGCAACCGCGTTCAGCACGCCCTGCGCGCCTTTACGCCGAAAGATCAGAAAGCGGTAAAAACCGCGGCGCAGACCATGCGCGCCAACCCGGCTTTCAGCACCGAACAGGCCATCCAGGAGCTGGGCACCGGCGAAGCGCTGATCTCCTTCCTCGATGAGAAAGGCAGCCCTTCGGTGGTTGAGCGCGCGATGGTCATCGCCCCCTGCTCACGAATGGGGCCGGTGACGGACGACGAGCGTAATGGCCTGATTAACCACTCCGCGCTGTACGGCAAATATGAAGAAGAAGTCGATCGCGAGTCCGCCTATGAAATGTTGCAAAAAGGCGTGCAGATCGCTACGGAACAGCAGGCTTCGCCGCCGGTGAAAGGCCAGCAAAGCGGCGATGACGACGGGCTGCTCGGCGGGCTAAAAGATATTTTGTTCGGCACCACCGGTCCGCGCGGCGGCAAGCATGATGGTCTGGTACAAACGGCCGCTAAAAGCGCGGTTCGCCAGGTGACCAATCAACTGGTGCGGGGAATGCTGGGCAGTCTACTGGGAGGAAGACGCCGTTAGCACAATCTCTGCCCGGTCCCGGGTTGCAGCGCAAGCGCCTTACCCGGGCTACAGGGCAACGGGGCGAAACGCCGAGGGCATCCAATAAAACGGCAGACACAAAAAACCCGGCATTGCTTGCGCCTGGCCGGGTTATCCGTATGACTACGCTTTTCTCATCATCAGCCAGAGGCTTATCAGGAAGAAGCTGGCGCTGGGCAGCAGCGCGCCGATAATCGGCGGGATGCCGTAGACCAGCGTCAGCGGGCCAAAAATCTGGTCCAGCACGTAGAAGATAAAGCCAAAGCTTATCCCGGTGACGACCCTGACCCCCATCGCCACGCTGCGCAGCGGGCCGAAGATAAACGACAGCGCCATCAGCATCATCACCGCCACCGACAGCGGCTGGAAGATTTTGCTCCACATGTTGAGCTGGTAGCGTCCCGGGTCCTGTCCGCTGGATTTCAGATAGGTCACGTAGTTATGCAGGCCGCTGATCGACAACGCATCCGGGTCCAGCGCCACCACCCCCAGCTTGTCGGGCGTCAGCCTGGTTTTCCAGGTGCCGCTGACCATCTGCGAGCCGGTTATCTGTTTCGGGTCGGTCAGGTCAGACTCATCGACCTGCGACAGGCGCCAGACTTTATTGTCGTTGTCGAATTTCGCCGCTGCGGCGTAGCGCACGGTCTGCAAACGGCGCTGGTCGTTAAACGTGTAAATACTCACGCCGCCCAGTTCATCGTTCCCTTTCACTCGTTCGATATAGACGAAGTTATGCCCGTCTTTCGCCCACAGTCCCTGCTGAGTCGACAGCAGCGAACCGCCGTACATCTGCTGGGCGCGATAATTACGCGCCATCTGCTCGCCCTGCGGCGCCACCCATTCGCCGATCGCCATAGTCAGCAGAACCAGCGGGATCGCGGTTTTCATCACCGCCAGCGCCACCTGCAAACGGGTGAAGCCGGAAGCCTGCATCACCACCAGTTCGCTGCGCTGCGCCAGCATCCCCAGACCAAGCAGGGCGCCAAGCAGCGCCGCCATCGGGAAGAAAATCTGCACATCTTTTGGCACGCTGAGGATGGTATACAGCCCGGCGCCCAGCGCGTCGTAGCTGCCCTGGCCGGCTTTTTTCAACTGGTCGACAAACTTGATAATGCCCGAGAGCGACACCAGCATGAACAGCGTCATCATGATGGTGTTGAAAATCGTCTTACCGATATAACGGTCGAGTACGCCAAACGCCTGCATCACACCGCTCCTTTGTTAAAACGGGCACGGAAGCGGCGCATCGGCACCGTATCCCACAGGTTCAGCAGCACGGCCAGCGCGAAATAGAGCAGGTTAATCCCCCACATCCAGATCATCGGATCGATTTTACCTTTACCGCCGTTTGACTTAATCGAGGTTTGCAGCAGGAAGAAGACCAGATACAGCAGCATCGCCGGCAGCATCGACAGCACGCGGCCCTGACGCGGGTTCACCACGCTCAGCGGAACCACCATCAGCGCCATAATGAACACCGTCGCCACCAGCGTGAAGCGCCAGTGCAGCTCGGCGCGGGCGCGGTCGGTATCGGTGCGCCACAGCGTGCGCATGCCCATCTGCTCGGTGTCGTCAGGATCCGAGGCCACCGCCTGATGGCCAATAATGGCCTGGTAATTTTTAAAATCGGTGATGCGGAAATCGCGCAGCATCGCCGTACCTTCAAAGCGGGTGCCCTGGTTCATGGTCACCACCTGCGAGCCGTCTCTCTTCTGCGTCAGCTCGCCGGAATCGGCCACCACGACGGAAGGTCGCGCGTTACCTTTCGGCCTCAGCTGCGCCAGGAAAACATCACGGAAGTGTTTGCCATTAACGTTTTCAATAAACAGCACGGCGCTGCCGTCGCTGGCCTGCTGAAACTGGCCCTGGGCCAGCGCAGCCATGCCGGGGTTGGCTTTCGCTTCCGCCAGCACTTCGTCCTGATGACGGGATGACCAGGGGCCAGCCCACATCACGTTGACCGCCGCCACCGCGCCGGTAAACAGCGCGAGGATCATCGCCGCTTTCACCAGCACGGCCTTGCTCAGGCCGCAGGCATGCATCACCGTGATTTCACTTTCAGTATACAGTTTGCCCAGCGTCATCAGCAGCCCGAGGAATAAGCTCAGGGGCAGAATGAGCTGCGCCATTTCCGGTACGCCCAGGCCTAACAGCGAGAGCACCAGATTTGTCGGGATATCGCCATCCACCGCCGCGCCCAAGATCCTGACCAGTTTCTGGCAAAAGAAAATCAGTAACAGGATGAACAGGATCGCCAACTGGCTTTTCAGCGTCTCACGAACCAGATATCTTATGATTATCACTATAAATACGCCCGTTAAAACCTGTCTTTGCTCGTTATTCTTCACGTTCCAGGTGCGTTGACTGCACCCGCTCACCTCAGTCACATCGTTAGCTATGTTCCTGAGGGTTCACGGCCTTGCCGCCTTCCTGCAACGCGAATAATTTAGAGCACAGTTGCTGGAAAATTGCTTGTTTCATGGCTTAAACGTCATTTATTCTCTTTGGTCTTCGAAATCATCGCTAAGATTAAATGACTCACTGGTTCCGCATATCAGGTTTTTTCTGACGAACCAAAGCCGTAATAACGTTAAGATTAACACGAAGTCACCGCAACAGCGGACATGAGTTACGAAAGCTTTCAATTCTATCCGTAGCCACCGTCGTTGTCTTTAAGATTCAGGAGCGTAGTGCATGGAGTTCAGTGTAAAAAGCGGTAGCCCGGAGAAACAGCGGAGTGCCTGTATCGTAGTCGGCGTCTTTGAACCGCGTCGCCTCTCCCCGATTGCCGAACAACTCGATAAAATCAGTGACGGCTATATCAGCGCGCTGCTGCGTCGCGGTGAACTGGAAGGTAAGCCTGGCCAGACGCTGCTGCTGCACCATGTGCCCAATATTCTGTCAGAACGTATTCTGCTGATTGGCTGTGGCAAAGAGCGTGAGCTGGACGAGCGTCAGTACAAGCAGGTCATTCAGAAAACCATTAATACTTTGAATGATACCGGTTCAATGGAAGCCGTCTGCTTCCTGACCGAACTGCATGTGAAAGGCCGTAACAACTACTGGAAAGTTCGCCAGGCCGTTGAGACCGCCAAAGAGACGCTGTACAGCTTCGATCAGTTGAAAACCAACAAAAGCGAGCCGCGTCGCCCGCTGCGTAAAATGGTCTTCAACGTCCCGACCCGTCGCGAGCTGACCAGCGGCGAGCGCGCCATCCAGCACGGACTGGCCATTGCCGCCGGTATCAAAGCGGCCAAAGATCTCGGCAATATGCCGCCAAACATCTGTAACGCCGCCTATCTGGCCTCCCAGGCCCGTCAGCTGGCCGATACCTACAGTCAGAATGTGATCACCCGCGTCATCGGCGAACAGCAGATGAAAGAGCTGGGCATGAACTCGTACCTGGCGGTCGGCAACGGTTCGCAGAATGAATCGCTGATGTCGGTGATTGAATACAAAGGCAACCCGGCGGAAGATGCGCGGCCGATTGTGTTGGTCGGCAAAGGGCTGACCTTTGACTCCGGCGGTATCTCCATCAAGCCTGCCGAAGGCATGGACGAGATGAAGTACGACATGTGCGGCGCGGCGGCGGTCTACGGCGTGATGCGCATGGTTGCTGAACTTCAGCTGCCGCTGAACGTGATTGGCGTTCTCGCCGGCTGTGAAAACATGCCTGGCGGCCGCGCCTATCGTCCGGGCGATGTCCTGACGACCATGTCCGGTCAAACCGTTGAAGTGCTGAATACCGACGCCGAAGGCCGTCTGGTGCTGTGCGATGTGCTGACCTATGTTGAGCGTTTCGAACCGGAAGCGGTGATTGACGTCGCCACGCTGACCGGCGCGTGCGTGATTGCCCTCGGCCATCACATCACCGGCCTGATGTCTAACCACAATCCGCTGGCTCATGAGCTGATCGGCGCATCCGAACTGGCGGGCGACCGCGCATGGCGTTTACCGCTGGGCGACGAATATCAGGATCAGCTGGAGTCTAACTTCGCGGATATGGCTAATATCGGCGGACGTCCTGGCGGGGCGATCACCGCCGGCTGCTTCCTGTCGCGCTTTACCCGTAAGTACAACTGGGCGCACCTGGATATCGCCGGCACCGCATGGCGTTCCGGGAAAGCGAAAGGCGCTACTGGCCGTCCGGTCGCCCTGCTGTCGCAGTTCCTGCTCAATCGCGCCGGGTTTACTGGCGAAGAGTAATTGCCGTCTGATGCCCGGCGGCGCTACGCTTGCCGGGCCTACGCAAAGATGCCGTTTGTAGGCCGGGTCAGCGCAGCGCCACCCGGCTTAAGCATTTAAAGTCACCACAAGAAGCCCCATATATGAAAAACGCAACGTTCTACCTTCTGGACAATGACCACACCGTTGAGGGCCTCAGCGCCGTCGAGCAACTGGTGTGTGACATCGCCGCAGAACGTTGGCGCAGCGGCAAACGCGTGCTTATCGCCTGTGAAGACGAACAGCAGGCCATCCGTCTGGATGAAGCGCTGTGGGCCCGCCCTGCGGAAAGCTTCGTCCCGCATAATCTGGCGGGAGAAGGCCCCAGAGGCGGCGCGCCGGTGGAAATCGCCTGGCCGCAAAAGCGCAACAGCAGCCCGCGGGATATTCTGATCAGTCTGCGGCTAAACTTTGCAGATTTTGCCACCGCTTTCACAGAAGTGATAGACTTTGTCCCTTACGAAGATTCTCTGAAACAACTGGCGCGCGAACGCTACAAAGCGTATCGCATGGCTGGTTTCAACCTGAATACGGCAACCTGGAAATAATGGAAAAGACATACAACCCACAAGATATCGAACAGCCGCTCTACGAGCACTGGGAAAAGCAGGGCTATTTCAAACCGAATGGTGATGAAAGCCAGGAGAGCTTCTGCATCATGATCCCGCCGCCGAACGTCACCGGCAGTTTGCATATGGGTCATGCTTTCCAGCAAACCATCATGGATACCATGATTCGCTACCAGCGCATGCAGGGTAAAAACACCCTGTGGCAGGCCGGTACCGACCACGCGGGTATCGCGACCCAGATGGTGGTTGAACGTAAGATTGCCGCAGAAGAAGGGAAAACTCGCCACGACTACGGTCGCGATGCCTTTATCGATAAAATCTGGCAGTGGAAAGCGGAATCCGGCGGCACCATTACCCGTCAGATGCGCCGCCTCGGCAACTCTGTGGACTGGGAGCGCGAGCGCTTCACCATGGACGAAGGTCTTTCCAACGCCGTGAAAGAAGTCTTTGTTCGCCTGTACAAAGAAGATCTGATTTACCGCGGCAAGCGCCTGGTCAACTGGGACCCGAAACTGCGCACCGCCATCTCTGACCTGGAAGTGGAAAACCGCGAGTCTAAAGGCTCCATGTGGCACATCCGCTACCCGCTGGCCGACGGCGCAAAAACCGCCGACGGTAAAGATTACCTGGTGGTGGCGACCACCCGTCCGGAAACTCTGCTGGGCGATACCGGCGTGGCCGTTAACCCGGAAGATCCGCGTTATAAAGATCTGATCGGTAAATTCGTGGTGCTGCCGCTGATTAACCGCCGCATTCCAGTCGTCGGCGACGAACACGCTGACATGGAAAAAGGTACCGGCTGCGTGAAAATCACCCCGGCGCACGACTTTAACGACTATGAAGTCGGGAAACGTCATGCCCTGCCGATGATCAATATCCTGACCTTTGACGGCGACATCCGCGAAAGCGCGCAGGTGTACGACACCAAAGGCGAAGAGTCCGACGTTTACTCCGCAGAGATCCCGGCTGAATTCCAGAAGCTGGAGCGTTTCGCGGCGCGTAAAGCCGTGGTGGCAGCCATCGATGCGCTCGGCCTGCTTGAAGAGATCAAACCTCACGATCTGACCGTGCCGTACGGCGACCGTGGCGGTGTGGTGATCGAGCCGATGCTGACCGACCAGTGGTACGTGCGTGCCGACGTGCTGGCGAAGCCTGCCGTAGAAGCAGTGGAAAACGGCGACATTCAGTTCGTGCCGAAGCAGTACGAAAACATGTACTTCTCCTGGATGCGCGATATTCAGGACTGGTGTATCTCCCGTCAGCTGTGGTGGGGTCACCGTATCCCGGCGTGGTATGACAACGAAGGCAACGTCTACGTAGGCCGCACCGAAGACGAAGTGCGTCAGGAGAACAACCTCTCCGCCGACGTCGCGCTGCGCCAGGACGAAGACGTGCTCGACACCTGGTTCTCCTCCGCGCTGTGGACCTTCTCCACCCTCGGCTGGCCGGAAAACACCGACGCGCTGCGTCAGTTCCACCCGACCAGCGTGATGGTCTCCGGTTTCGACATCATTTTCTTCTGGATTGCCCGCATGATCATGATGACCATGCATTTCATCAAAGATGAAAACGGCAAACCGCAGGTACCGTTCCATACCGTCTACATGACCGGTCTGATTCGTGACGACGAAGGCCAGAAGATGTCCAAATCCAAGGGCAACGTGATTGACCCGCTGGATATGGTTGACGGTATTTCTTTGGCCGATCTGCTGGAAAAACGTACCGGCAACATGATGCAGCCGCAGCTGGCGGAGAAAATCGCCAGACGCACCGAGAAACAGTTCCCGAACGGGATCGAGCCGCACGGCACCGACGCCCTGCGCTTCACCCTGGCGGCGCTGGCTTCGACCGGTCGCGACATCAACTGGGACATGAAGCGCCTGGAAGGTTACCGTAACTTCTGTAACAAGCTGTGGAACGCCAGCCGTTTCGTGCTGATGAACACCGAAGATCAGGACTGCGGCTTTAACGGCGGCGAACAGGTACTCTCCCTCGCCGATCGCTGGATCCTGGCTGAATTTAACCAGACCATCAAAGCGTACCGCGAAGCGCTGGATAATTTCCGCTTCGATATCGCCGCGGGCATCCTGTATGAGTTCACCTGGAACCAGTTCTGCGACTGGTACCTGGAGCTGACCAAACCGGTGATGACCGGCGGCTCTGAAGCGGAACTGCGCGGCACTCGCCACACCCTGGTGAGCGTGCTGGAAGGTCTGCTGCGTCTGGCGCACCCGATCATTCCGTTCATCACCGAAACCATCTGGCAGCGTGTGAAAACCATCGTCGGTATCGATGCGGACACCATCATGCTGCAGCCGTTCCCGGCATACGATGCGGCACAGGTTGATGAAGCGGCGCTGGCCGATACCGAATGGCTGAAGCAGGCGATTATCGCCGTACGTAATATCCGTGCGGAAATGAACATCGCCCCGGGTAAACCGCTCGAACTGCTGCTGCGCGGTTGCAGCGCTGACGCTCAGCGTCGCGTGACCGACAACCAGAGCTTCCTGCAGTCCATGGCGCGTCTGGAAAGCATCACCGTCCTGCCAGCCGACGACAAAGGTCCGGTTTCTGTCACCAAAATCATCGACGGCGCCGAGCTGCTGATCCCGATGGCAGGTCTCATCAACAAAGAAGATGAGCTGGCGCGTCTGGCGAAAGAAGTGGCGAAGATCGACGGGGAAATCAGCCGCATCGAAAGCAAACTGGCCAACGAAGGCTTTGTCGCTCGCGCACCGGAAGCGGTGATCGCCAAAGAGCGTGAGAAGCTGGACGGTTATGCCGAAGCGAAAAGCAAACTGATCGAACAGCAGGCGGTCATCGCCGCGCTGTAATCCTCCCGCCCCTTGCCGGCTGGCAAGGGGCGTTTTTATCCGCGATACCCGCTTGCGCTCCCCCCGCTCGCGATGTTATTAACAACACCATCCGTCATTTGCTATGAGTCATCGTATGAATACGAGCGCGACCATCACGGCGTCGCTGCGCCGCATCACCGCTGAAGATAATGCAGCTATCGCCAACGTTATCCGCCAGGTTTCTGCGGAATACGGCCTGACGGCCGATAAAGGCTATACGGTCGCCGACCCTAACCTCGATGAGCTTTTTGAGCTCTACAGCCAGCCAGGCTCCGCCTATTGGGTGGTTGAACAGGATGGTCGGGTGGTCGGCGGCGGCGGCGTTGCCCCGCTGGCGCATAGCGAACCGGATATCTGCGAACTACAGAAAATGTATTTTATGACCTCTGCCCGTGGCCAGGGGCTGGCGAAAAAGCTGGCGCTGCTGGCGTTAGATTATGCCCGCGAGCAGGGTTTCAAACGCTGCTATCTGGAAACCACCGCCTTCCTGAAAGAAGCCGTCGGGCTATACGAGCACCTCGGCTTCGAACATATCGACGGGCCGCTTGGCCGCACTGGTCATGTCGATTGCGAAGTACGGATGCTGAAAACGCTGTAAGCGCTCGTCCCCACCCGCCGCGGTTCCCCGGTCGCGCGATGCTTACCGGGGCTACGGCTCAAGGCGCGCGGTTTGGTAGCCCGGATAAGGCGCGTAGCGCCGCTATCCGGGAACAACGCATCAGGCGATAACCGGCACGCCGCTGTGGAAACGAAACTCCGCCTCCGGAGCATTAATTAACGCCGCTTCCGCCTCGCCAAGCTGGCGTATGCGTTCACTGATATCCTCTTCGGCAATCTGCTGTGCCAGATCGAGGTAATCCTGATAGTGCCGCGCTTCCGAGCGCAGCAGCGACAGATAGAACTTTTGCAGATCGTCATTCAGCCACGGCGCCAGCGCGGCAAAGCGCTCGCAGGAGCGCGCTTCAATATAGGCTCCGCAAATCAGCTTATCGATCAGCATCACCGGTTCGTGGGAGCGCACTTCTCTGCGTAACCCGCGGGCATAATGACTGGCGGTGATTTTGACGTACGGGATATCGTGGGCCAGCATCATTTCCCGCACCTGCCAGAAATGGTGCAGCTCTTCTTTAATCAGCAGCACCATGCTGTCCACCAGCTGACGGCCCCACGGATCGTCGGTCTGCGGCATGGTGCTTTTATTAATCCGTTTATGCAGCGCGACGAAATCCGGCTCGGGCCCCCAGCGGTAGGTAAAGTCCTCATACGGCTTCAGGCAGGCCAGCAGCTCGTCGGCCCCCTCTTTATCAGCAACATATTTACGTACCAGCAGCAACGCGTTTTGCGCCGCTTTTAGCTCGCAGACCATATGGTCAGTCAGCAGCAGCGGGAGATTTTCCGGCTTACGGGCTTCATCAATCCACGCCTGTGGGGTTGGGCAGTGCAGGAAGTCGCGTATGGGGGCGAGTATTTGCGGGTAGTCCATTGAGGTTCCTTGCTATACGGTAACGGCTGGCGGCCGTTATCGCATCCAGACAGACACAATATTATTGTTCAGGGTATAACGAGACGAAAACCCCGACAACATAGCGAACGATGTCAGCGGGGTTTCTGTGTGTAGCCAGCAAAGACGCGGCCTGAAGGATGACGTGCGGGTTTATTTAGTGGCGAACGCCGTCATCGTCTTCATCAACGAAATCGTCGTCATCTTCTTCATCGCCCTCTTCGCCGTTCGGGTCCTCATAGTAAGTGCCCCAACCGTCATATTCGACGTCGAATTTTTCCGCCAGAGTCATCAGCTGCTCAACCTGGGCATCAATCAGCTCCACCTTCAGGGCGCTTTCGCTCAGGATGTCACAGCAGATAACCACTTCGCCCTCTTCCACTTCCAGCTCTTCCGGCTCGGTCACTTCGTAGCCCAGCTTGAAGGCCTCGACAGCCACTTTCTCCAGCGTTTCGAAGTCATCGGCAGAGAGATGGTGTTCAATGGTGTACAACGCGTCCGGATCGCTGCCGTCTTCGAGCAGCTCTTCGATAATCAGACGCGTTTCTTCACGCTGTTCTTCCAGTAGTTCCGGGTTTGCCATGGCTCGTTCCTCATAATGTGCGGCAGATACTTCTATTGTCACATACCGCCGTGATTGCCTCCACCTTTGCGCGAAAGATTTGTGCAACGGGGTTGCAAATGAATATTCATACATATAAATTGAATTTTAATTCAATATAGGGCTTAAGCCATGTGAGGGAATCATGTCCGCGTTTTATCAGAAGCATTTTTTAAAGTTACTCGATTTTACCCCTGCAGAAATCACTGCCCTGCTGACGCTGGCGGCCAGACTGAAAACCGATAAAAAAAACGGTATTGAAATCCAGCATCTGGCTGGCAAAAACATCGCGCTCATCTTCGAAAAAGACTCTACCCGTACACGATGCTCTTTCGAAGTTGCCGCATTTGATCAGGGTGCCCGCGTCACCTATCTCGGGCCAAGCGGCAGCCAGATAGGCCATAAAGAATCCATTAAAGATACCGCCCGCGTGCTGGGGCGGATGTATGACGGTATTCAATACCGCGGCCATGGGCAAGAGATTGTTGAGACGCTCGCCAGCTATGCCGGTGTCCCGGTGTGGAACGGTCTGACCAACGAGTTTCATCCCACCCAGCTGCTGGCGGACCTGCTGACCATGCAGGAGCATCTGCCGGGCAAAGCCTTTAACGAAATGACCCTGGTGTATGCAGGCGACGCCCGCAACAACATGGGCAACTCGATGCTCGAAGCCGCGGCGTTGACCGGGCTGGATCTGCGCCTGGTGGCTCCTGAGGCCTGCTGGCCCGAAGAGAACCTGGTGGCGGAATGTCGGGCGCTGGCGCAGAAAAACGGCGGCAACATCACGCTGACCGAAGATATCGCGGCGGGCGTGCAAGGGGCAGACTTTATCTATACCGATGTGTGGGTGTCGATGGGCGAAGCCAAAGAGAAGTGGGCGGAGCGTATTGCGCTGCTGCGCGCTTATCAGGTGAATAGCGACATGATGGCGCTGACCGGCAATCCGCAGGTGAAGTTCCTGCACTGCCTGCCCGCCTTCCATGACGATCAAACGACCCTTGGTCAGCAGATGGCGGCGGAATACGGCCTGCATGGCGGCATGGAAGTGACTGACGAGGTCTTTGAGTCGCCGGCAAGCATCGTCTTCGATCAGGCGGAAAACCGGATGCACACCATCAAAGCGGTGATGGTGGCGACGCTGAGTAAATAGTCGTTCTCTCGCGGTATGTCCCGGATTGCGCGACGCTTATCCGGGCTACCTCTCCCGTAGCCCCGGTAAGCGTAGCGCCACCGGGGGATTTTTACGCCATCAGCATCTTCACTACCGCCTTACGCACTTTGGCCGGTTCGTCCACGGCACACAGCGGCTTATGCACTTCTCCCGGATAAAAGACCACAAAATCACCCTCGTTCAGAATGACGGTTTTCTCCTGTTCGCCGGCCGGCAGGAACGCAATATCTTTCTCCGCCAGCCAGTCGATGTCCGGTGCGCCGGCAGGTCGGGTGCTGAAGGTCATGGCTTCCTGACCGCGTAGCACTATCTGGATATCCAGATAGTGCGCGTGGTATTCCGCGAGGCGGGCGACAAGAGGTTCGGTCGTATCTTCCGAAATCATATAAAACACGTTATTACCGTCAATATCGTATTTGCCGGGCGGCGTCTCTTCGCTAACGTGCGCTTTAACGTGCTCAATCGCCTGGCGCAACGCGTCCGGCAGCCAGGCCTGCAGATGGTGAATGTGACCAACGAACATAATACCCCTCAAAGATAAAACAGCTTTTCATTTTTTGTTTTATACGCCCCTTGACACTACCATACCACATCTTTTTTGCGGTTTTTTGTACTGACGCAGACTTATCGAAGCAATCGTTTACCTGTTTGTGTACTAATCGCTTGATCCGAAATTTGAGCTGCGTATAATGCCGGTCGATTTGCCGGGAGGAAGCATGGTCTACTGCGTACGACATTCTGTTTTACCGCGTCTGAACACAGGCGCTGGCGTAGCGTTTTTCTTTCCGTTGCTCAATAAATTCTCGAAGCCCCTTATTTAAGGGGCTTTTTTTTTGCCCAGGCGTCAGGAGATAAACATGGCTAACCCGCTATATCAAAAACATATCATTTCCATAAACGATCTCAGCCGAGAAGACCTCGAACTGGTCCTGGCGACCGCTGCAAAACTGAAAGCCAACCCACAGCCGGAACTGCTGAAGCATAAGGTTATCGCCAGCTGTTTCTTTGAAGCCTCGACCCGTACCCGCCTGTCGTTTGAAACGTCGATGCACCGCCTCGGCGCCAGCGTGGTGGGCTTCTCCGACAGCAGCAACACTTCGCTGGGCAAAAAAGGCGAAACCCTGGCCGACACCATTTCGGTTATCAGCACCTACGTTGACGCCATCGTCATGCGTCACCCGCAGGAAGGGGCTTCGCGCCTGGCGACCGAATTTTCCGGCGGCATCCCGGTACTCAACGCCGGCGATGGCGCTAACCAGCACCCGACGCAGACCCTGCTGGATCTCTTCACCATCCAGGAAACGCAGGGCCGTCTGGAAAACCTCAACGTCGCGATGGTCGGCGACCTCAAATATGGCCGCACCGTCCATTCGCTGACCCAGGCGCTGGCGAAATTTAACGGCAACCGCTTCTACTTTATCGCCCCGGACGCGCTGGCGATGCCGCAGTACATCCTCGATATGCTGGATGAACAAGGGATTGCCTGGAGCCTGCACAGCACCTTTGAAGAGGTGATGGCAGAGGTGGATATTCTGTACATGACCCGTGTGCAGAAAGAGCGTCTTGACCCGTCGGAATACGCCAACGTGAAAGCGCAGTTTGTCCTGCGCGCCGCCGACCTCGAAGGCGCCCGTGACAATATGAAAGTGCTGCACCCGCTGCCGCGCATTGATGAAATCACCACCGATGTCGATAAAACGCCGCACGCCTGGTACTTCCAGCAGGCCGGCAACGGCATCTTCGCCCGCCAGGCGTTACTGGCGCTGGTACTAAATCGCGATCTGGCACTCTAAGGGGGAAAAAGAGATGACACACGACAATAAATTACAGGTAGAAGCCATTAAACGCGGCACCGTTATCGACCACATCCCGGCGCAGGTGGGCTTTAAACTGCTGACCTTGTTCAAACTGACCGAAACCGATCAGCGTATCACCATCGGCCTGAACCTGCCGTCAGGCGAGATGGGTCGCAAAGATTTAATCAAAATCGAAAACACCTTCCTCACCGACGAGCAGGTCAACCAGCTCTCCCTGTATGCGCCGCAGGCGACGGTCAACCGCATCGATGATTATGAAGTAGTCGGTAAGTCACGCCCGAATCTGCCGGATCGGATTAACAGCGTACTGGTCTGCCCGAACAGTAACTGCATCAGCCACGCCGAGCCGGTTTCCTCCAGCTTTGCGGTGAAAAAGCGCGAAAACGATATCGCGCTGAAGTGCAAATATTGCGAAAAAGAGTTTTCGCACTATGTCGTTCTGGCCAACTAATTGAGGTTGGTATTGGCAACCCGGCTCCCTATAATGGCCGGGTTCCATACGCGCTATCCTTCAAGCTGCTTCTTTGTCGGCCGTGCGGGCGCTTCGCCCCTTGTCGCGTCGATGCAACTCGAAGGATTTTGCCTCCCCATTTAATAATGCTGTTATTCAGGAGAACTCATGTCTAAAACTATCGCGACGGAAAATGCACCGGCAGCCATCGGCCCGTATGTTCAGGGCGTCGATCTGGGCAGCATGATCATCACCTCCGGCCAGATCCCCGTCGATCCGAAAACCGGTAGCGTGCCGGAAGATGTCGCCGCTCAGGCACGTCAGTCTCTGGACAACGTCAAAGCTATCGTTGAAGCCGCTGGCCTGAAAGTCGGCGATATTGTTAAAACCACCGTGTTCGTTAAAGATCTGAACGACTTCGCCACCGTGAATGCCGCTTATGAAGCGTTCTTCACCGAACATCACGCGACCTTCCCGGCGCGCTCCTGCGTTGAAGTGGCTCGCCTGCCGAAAGATGTGAAGATCGAGATCGAAGCGATCGCTATCCGTCGCTAATCCTCGCTTCCCCCTCACCCATACGCTTTTCCCCCTGCGCCGGGTGAGGGAGTTTTACTACTCGACCTTCGTCGCCCGCAGCCGTTTCTCCAGCGAATACACCGCCGCGATCGCCAGCTCATCCCGCGTTTTCGCCGCCTCGTCCAGCTGCGCCTGAGTATAAAACAGCCCGTCGCTGGCCTTCTGTTGCCGTTTCAGATAGCGCGTGGAGGCAAAGCGCCAGCCCCGATCGTCGGTCAGATGCCAGAGGAAGACGTTCAGCCTGGCCGCTACCATGCCGTCAATCTGGCGCTTGATCGCCTCCAGCGGCATGACGTGGCGAGCGGAATCCAGCAGCAGCCCGCGGGCGCGCCATCAATCGTGACGTCAGGAATCGCCGTATTTCAGCGCCGTTCTGCATCAACTGGTCAGCAGGCCATAACGCACAGAGTTCAGCATAAGTTTTCCTGTTGATGACGGGCCAAAAAAAGCAAAACATTGGGTTAACATGCGCGCAAAAGAGCGTCAAGCCAAGGGGACGGCGGGGTTCACAACTTTCTGAAATTTAAGAGAAAGGCCCAAAAGACCGCCCTCCCTTGAGGGAGAGCGGTCGGCACAAAGACGGGTTATTGCCAGCCGTAGCGACGGCTGTAGAAGCCTTTCACCATCTGCGTCAGCGTCATGTAGCCTGCCAGAATGGCAATCAGCCACGGGAAGTAGCTCAGCGGCAGGGCCTGGAGTTGCAGATAGCCCGCCAGCGGCGAGAACGGCAGGGCGATACCAATCAGCATCACCACCATCGTCATGGCAAACAGCGGCCACGCGGCGCGGCTCTGCACAAACGGAATCCGCCGCGTACGGATCATATGCACAATCAGCGTTTGCGACAGCAGCCCTTCAATAAACCAGCCCGACTGGAACAGCGTCTGGGCTTCCGGCACGTTGGCATGGAACACCCACCACATCAGGCAGAAGGTCAGGATATCGAAAATTGAGCTTATCGGGCCAAAGAAGACCATAAAGCGCCCCAGTTCCGAGGGGTTCCAGCGCTGCGGCTTTTGAATCTGCTCGTCGTCGACGTTATCAAACGGGATCGCCACCTGGGATACATCGTACAGCAGGTTTTGGATCAGTAAGTGCAGCGGCAGCATCGGCAGGAACGGCAGGAAGGCGCTCGCCACCAGCACGCTGAAGACGTTACCAAAGTTCGAACTGGCGGTCATTTTGATGTACTTCAGCATGTTGGCGAAAGTGCGGCGACCTTCGATCACCCCCTCCTCCAGCACCATCAGGCTTTTTTCCAGCAGGATGATATCCGCGGCCTCGCGCGCAATATCTACCGCGCCATCCACGGAGATACCGATATCCGCCGCGCGCAGCGCCGGAGCATCGTTGATGCCGTCGCCCATAAAGCCGACCACATGGCCTTCGCGTTTAAGCAGCGTGACGATGCGCTCTTTATGTAACGGCGCCAGACGTGCAAACAGGGTCGTGCGTTTAGCCAGCGTCGCCAGCTCGTCATCGCTCATACCTTCAATCTGGCTACCGGTGACCACCTCGCCGGCGTCCAGCCCCACTTCATGGCACACTTTCGCCGCCACCAGCTCGCTATCGCCGGTGAGAATTTTGACGGTAATCCCGCTGGCCTTCAGCGCTTTCAGCGCCGGGGCGGTGGTCTCTTTCGGCGGGTCGAGGAAGGCGATGTAGCCTTCGAGAATCAGATCGGACTCGTCAATGCGCTGATAGTCGCCTTCACGCGCGGGCAGATATTTGGTCGCCACCGCCACTACGCGCAGCCCCTGGCGATTGAGAGTATCGGTGACGCGTTTGATACGGCGCAGCATGGTATCGTCCAGCGGCACGATTTCACCGTTGTGGCGCACCTGGGTCGAGACGTTGAGGATCTCCTGCAGCGCGCCTTTGCAGATCAGCTGATGCACGCCGTCTTGTTCACTCACCACCACCGACATACGGCGACGTTCGAAGTCGAACGGAATCTCATCGACTTTCTGCCAGCGTTCAGAAAGCTGGCGTGCCGCCTCCAGATCCACCCCTTCCAGCACCGCCTTATCGAGCAGGTTTTTCAACCCGGTCTGATAGTGGCTGTTCAGCCATGCGCAATGCAGAACCCGTTCGCTGACCTTACCGGAAATATCAGTATGGTTTTCCAGTACGATTTTATCCTGAGTCAGGGTGCCGGTTTTATCCGTGCACAGGATGTCCATCGCGCCAAAGTTCTGAATCGCGTCGAGGTGCTTCACGATGACTTTCTGTTTCGACAGCTTTACCGCCCCGCGCGCCAGAGTTGAGGTAACAATCATCGGCAACATTTCCGGCGTCAGGCCCACCGCTACCGAAAGGGCAAACAGCGCGGCTTCCCACCAGTCGCCTTTGGTATAGCCGTTAATCAGCAGCACCACCGGCGCCATCACCAGCATAAAGCGGATCAGCAACATGCTGACGCGGCTGATGCCTTTCTGGAACGCATTAGGTTCGCTCTCCTGCTCGCTAACCCGTCCGGCCAGCTGACCAAACCAGGTGTTGCCGCCGGTGGCGAAGACCATCGCCTGCGCCGATCCGCTCACCACGTTGGTGCCCATAAAGCACAGGGTATCGCACTCCAGCGGATTGCTCTGCTGCGGGTCGCGGCTGCGCACCACTTTTTCAACCGGCAGCGATTCACCGGTCAGCGACGCCTGGGCCACGAACAGATCCCGCGCCTGGAGAATACGCAGGTCCGCCGGGATCATATCCCCGGCCGACAGCTTGACGATATCGCCTGGCACCAGGCGGTCAATCGGCAGTTCGCACCAGCGGCTTTCGCCCTGTTCGTTGACCACCCGCAGCACCGTCGCGGTGTTGCTGACCATCGCCTTCAGCGCATCCGCCGCTTTGGTCGAGCGGGCTTCCTGAATGAAGTTGAGCAGCGTGGAGATCCCCACCATCAGCGCAATCACTCCCGCGGCAAACAGGTCTTCCGTCGAATACGAGACGATGCCCAGCACGGTCAGCAGCAGGTTGAACGGGTTGCGGTAGCAGGTCCAGAGATGCACCCACCACGGTGCCGGTTTTTGCGCCGGAATTTGGTTATCGCCATAGCGGGCAATTTTCTGCGCTACGTCGGCGTCGTTAAGCCCTTCCGGGTGGCTTTCGAAGGCGCGCCAGATTTCATTTTCGTCCATCGCCGCGACGTTCAGGCAGTGCTTACCCAGCGAATCCGGAATCGGCGCAGTGGCCAGATTGCGGGCATCAGGTAACGGATCGCGCTGCACCAGTCGGCGCGGCAAATGGCGGCTGAGCTGTGTAAACAGCTGCCGGGTGATATTTTTCAGCATAAACAGTCCCTCCACGCTCGCACAGGCGAACGCGGCAAAACAGACAGGTACGAGAACCTTACCCGTCAGGTATTATTTTTTTATGGCAGGGACATCAAGGACGTCACTGCTTTACGCTTCCGGTAAAGCAGTGTTAAGCAGGCTTACCGGAAAAGGATGTAACTCCATCGAGGATGAGGAGTGGGATCGGGGTCCATATAATCTCCGGTAAGTGAGTAAAAGCGGCGCGAGAGAACCGCGAGCAACAGGCATTTTATCGCCACTGTCGGAATGATAACCCCGCGTAACTAAACAAGACGTAAACCAGACTTTGCTCATTGCGGTTTGGTTGAGTAGCATTAGGCTCACTTCTGGCGGACTACGACGAGACCTCTGCATGCAAAACCGGCTGACCATCAAAGATATCGCGCGCTTAAGCGGCGTCGGGAAATCGACGGTATCCCGCGTGCTCAATAACGAAAGCGGCGTCAATGAGCGCACCCGTGAACGGGTCGAGGCGGTTATGCAGCAGCACGGCTTCTCGCCCTCCCGTTCAGCGCGGGCGATGCGGGGTCAAAGCGACAAAGTGGTTGCCATTATCGTCACCCGTCTGGACTCGCTGTCGGAAAACCTTGCCGTACAGACGATGCTGCCCGCCTTTTACGAGCAGGGCTACGATCCGATTATGATGGAAAGCCAGTTTTCTCCCGCGCTGGTCAACGAACACCTGGGGATCCTCGCCCGCCGCCATATCGACGGCGTGGTGCTGTTCGGCTTTACCGGTATTAGCGAAGAGATGCTGACGCCGTGGCGGGAATTGATGGTGCTGCTGGCCCGCGATGCGCCGGGGTTCGCCTCCGTCTGCTACGATGACAACGGCGCGGTGAACATGCTGATGCAGCGCCTGTACGATGACGGCCATCGGCATATCAGCTTCCTCGGGGTGCCGCATAGCGACGTCACCACCGGGCAGCGCCGCCATCAGGCGTACCTCAATTTTTGTGAGCAGCATCGGTTGACTCCGTCCGCCGCCCTGCCGGGCCTGGCCATGAAACAGGGTTATGAAAATGTCGCCAGCGTTCTGACCCCCGATACCAGCGCGCTGGTGTGCGCGACTGATACCCTCGCCCTCGGCGCCAGCAAGTATTTGCAAGAGCAACGCATTGGACATCTGCAGGTCGCCAGCGTCGGCAGTACGCCGCTGATGAAGTTCCTCCATCCGGAAATCCTCACCGTGAATCCCGGTTACGCCGAGGCCGGTCGCCAGGCGGCCCAGCAGCTGATCGCCCAGATCGGCGGCCACGCTGAACCTCGTCAAATCGTCATCCCCGCCGCGCTGATTTAAGCCCGTTTGTGGGATTTATGTGATCGTTGCTGCGTTTCGGGAACGTTCCCATTTTGAAAGTTGAACGGAGCGGTTAGGATTCGTCTCAGGTCATTACGCAATCTCTCCCCTCTGTTTTGAGGCCTCATCATGAGTAAAGTAAATCAGCAGGACATCGATAAATTAATCGAACTGGTCGGCGGGCGCGATAACATTGCCACCGTCAGTCACTGTATTACCCGTCTGCGCTTTGTGCTGAATAACCCGGCCATCGCCAGACCGAAAGAAATTGAACAACTGCGCATGGTGAAGGGCTGCTTTACCAACGCCGGGCAGTTCCAGGTGGTGATCGGCACAGACGTCGGCGATTACTACACAGCCCTGCTGGCCACCACCGGCAAAGCCTCTGCCGATAAAGAGCAGGCGAAACAGGCCGCGCGGCAAAACATGAAGTGGCACGAGCAGCTGATTTCGCACTTTGCCGAGATCTTCTTCCCGCTGCTGCCGGCGCTGATCAGCGGCGGTCTGATCCTCGGTTTCCGTAACGTGATCGGCGATCTGCCGATGAGCAACGGGCAGACGCTGGCGCAAATGCACCCGTCGCTGAAAACCCTTTATGACTTCCTGTGGCTGATTGGCGAAGCCATCTTCTTCTATCTGCCGGTCGGTATCTGCTGGTCCGCGGTGAAGAAAATGGGCGGCACGCCGATCCTCGGCATCGTGCTCGGCGTCACGCTGGTCTCTCCGCAACTGATGAACGCCTATCTGCTGGGCCAGCAGGTGCCGGAAGTGTGGAACTTCGGTCTGTTTACGATTGCGAAGGTCGGCTATCAGGCGCAGGTCATCCCGGCGCTGCTGGCGGGTCTGGCGCTCGGCTTTATCGAAACGCGCCTGAAACGCATGGTCCCTGATTATCTGTATCTGGTGGTGGTGCCGGTCTGCTCGCTGATTCTGGCGGTATTCCTCGCCCACGCCTTTATCGGTCCGTTTGGTCGGATGATCGGCGACGGCGTCGCCTTTGCCGTGCGCCACCTGATGACCGGCAGTTTCGCGCCGATTGGCGCCGCGCTGTTCGGCTTCCTCTACGCACCGCTGGTCATTACCGGGGTCCACCAGACCACGCTGGCTATCGATATGCAGATGATTCAAAGCATGGGCGGTACGCCGGTGTGGCCGCTGATTGCGCTGTCCAACATCGCCCAGGCGTCGGCCGTGGTCGGCATTATTATCGCCAGCCGCAAACAGAACGAACGCGAGATCTCGGTCCCGGCCGCTATCTCGGCCTACCTCGGGGTCACCGAACCGGCGATGTACGGGATCAACCTGAAATACCGCTTCCCGATGCTCTGCGCGATGATCGGCTCTGGTCTTGCCGGGTTGTTGTGCGGCCTGAACGGCGTGATGGCGAACGGGATTGGCGTCGGTGGCCTGCCGGGCATTCTCTCCATTCAGCCGACTTACTGGCAGGTGTACGGTTTAGCGATGGTCATCGCGGTCGTGGTACCGATTGTGCTCACCACCGTCGTCTATCAGCGTAAGTTCCGTCAGGGCACGTTACAGATTGTCTGATTTTTTCTTCCGGGGCGCGCTGGCGCCCCCTTCGTTGTAGCAGGAAAGCGATATGAATACCCTCCCCCACTGGTGGCAAAACGGCGTTATTTATCAAATTTATCCGAAGAGTTTCCAGGACACGACCGGCAGCGGGACCGGCGATCTGCGTGGGGTCACCTCGCGCCTCGACTATCTGCAAAAACTTGGCGTGGACGCCATCTGGCTGACGCCCTTCTACGTCTCTCCGCAGGTCGATAACGGCTATGATGTGGCGAACTATACCGCCATCGACCCCGCTTACGGCACGCTGGATGATTTCGACGAACTGGTGGCCGAGGCGAAAGCCCGCGGCATCCGCATCGTGCTGGATATGGTTTTCAACCATACCTCTACCGCCCATGCCTGGTTTCGCGAGTCGTTAAACAAAGAGAGCCCGTACCGCCAGTTTTATCTCTGGCGCGATGGCGAACCGACGACGCCGCCCAATAACTGGCGCTCGAAGTTTGGCGGCAACGCCTGGCAGTGGCACGCAGAGAGCGGGCAGTACTACCTGCATCTGTTCGCGCCGGAACAGGCGGATCTCAACTGGGAAAACCCGGCCGTGCGCGCGGAACTCAAAAAGGTGTGCGAGTTCTGGGCCGACCGCGGCGTCGACGGCCTGCGGCTCGATGTGGTCAACCTGATTTCGAAAGATCAAACCTTCCCCTCGGATACCCAGGGCGATGGCCGCCGTTTTTATACCGACGGTCCGCGGGTCCACGAATTCCTGCAGGAGATGAGCCGCGATGTCTTCACGCCGCGTAATCTGATGACGGTCGGCGAGATGTCCTCCACCTCACTGGAACATTGCCAGCAATATGCCGCACAGGACGGTCGCGAGCTGTCGATGACCTTTAACTTCCACCATCTGAAGGTGGACTATCCCGGCGGTGAAAAATGGACCCTCGCGCGCCCGGACTACGTGGCGCTGAAAGCGCTGTTCAGCCACTGGCAGCAGGGCATGCACAACCGGGCGTGGAATGCGCTGTTCTGGTGTAACCACGATCAGCCGCGCATCGTGTCGCGTTTTGGCGATGAAGGCGAATATCGGGTAGCGGCGGCAAAAATGCTGGCGATGGTCCTGCACGGCATGCAGGGCACTCCCTACATTTATCAGGGCGAAGAGATTGGCATGACCAATCCGCACTTCTCGCAGATCGACGAGTATCGCGACCTCGAGAGCCATAACATGTTTATTGAGCGCTCGGCGCAGGGCCAGGCACCCGACGAGCTGCTGGCGATTCTGGCGAGTAAATCGCGCGATAACAGCCGCACGCCGATGCAGTGGAACGCTCGCGAGCAGGGTGGATTTACCGCCGGTGAACCGTGGATTGCGCTGTGCGATAACTATCAGACGATCAACGTCGAGGCGGCGCTGGCGGATGCGGATTCGGTCTTTTACACCTATCAGCAGCTGATTGCGCTGCGTAAAACCACGCCGGTGCTGACCTGGGGCGACTATCAGGATCTGCTGCCTGAGCATCCGTCGCTGTGGTGCTATCGCCGCCAGTGGCAAGGGAAAACGCTGGTCGTCGCGGCAAACCTGAGCCGCGAGTTCCAGGGCTGGCAGCCGGAGGAGGCGGACGGCGACTGGCAGGTATTGATAAGCAATTACGCGGAAGCGGCGAATCGCCCTGCCGCCATGACCCTGCGGCCGTTTGAAGCGGTATGGTGGTTACAGGAATAAGCCCTGGCGCGCTGCGCTTACCGGGCTACGGGTCGGCCAACTTTGCCGGGCCCGTAGCCCGCAACCGGCACGCTATCCCCTGCCGCAGCAGGTCGATTGACTCAACGCCACCGTGATGGTTTGAGGCACGGTATTTCCGGCCTGAATACTTCCGCCCTCCAGGCCAATTTTTGCTTATTTTATAGTCAGATAAATTTACATAAGTCCCAGCGCCCACCATCCGTACTCTCACCTTTTTACTTTGTTCTGCATCAATAAAATCGCAAACATCTTTGATGCAAATCACTACATATAGAATTTAGAATGCATCCCGGCCCTACATCTTGTATTAATCGTCTATTATGTCAGCACATCCCATCGTTCTGTGGCGGTGGTGGGATGTGGATAAAAAGGGCCGGAACCGACGTAAAACGGCGGCAGGTATAGCCCCGGCGACGCCGGTGATTCTTCCGCCTCTGTGGATAACCTGTTTTATAAAGTATGGAGTGATCATGACACCGCATGTGATGAAACGTGATGGCTGTAAAGTGCCGTTCAAATCTGAGCGCATTCAAGAAGCAATTCTGCGTGCAGCTAAAGCAGCGGGAGTCGATGACGCAGACTATTGCGCCACCGTCGCAGAAGTCGTTAGCCAGCAGATGCAGGGCCGTAGCCAGGTTGATATCAACGAGATTCAGACCGCCGTTGAGAACCAGCTGATGTCAGGGCCGTGGAAACAGCTGGCCCGCGCCTATATCGAATATCGCCACGACCGCGATATCGAGCGTGAAAAACGCGGCCGCCTGAACCAGGAGATTCGCGGTCTGGTTGAACAAACCAACTCGTCCCTGCTCAACGAAAACGCCAACAAAGACAGTAAAGTCATCCCGACCCAGCGCGACCTGCTGGCCGGGATCGTCGCCAAACACTATGCCCGTCAGCATCTGCTGCCGCGCGATGTGGTGCTTGCCCACGAGCGCGGTGAGATTCACTACCACGATCTCGACTATTCGCCGTTCTTCCCGATGTTCAACTGCATGCTTATCGATCTGAAAGGTATGCTGACCCACGGGTTTAAAATGGGCAACGCGGAGATTGAACCGCCGAAATCGATCTCCACCGCCACGGCGGTGACGGCGCAGATTATCGCCCAGGTCGCCAGCCATATTTATGGCGGCACCACCATTAACCGCATCGATGAAGTGCTGGCGCCGTTCGTCAAAGAAAGCTGCAACAAGCACCGTAAAATCGCCGAACAGTGGCAGATCCCTGATGTGGAAGGCTATGCCCGCTCGCGCACCGAGAAAGAGTGCTACGACGCCTTCCAGTCGCTGGAGTACGAAGTCAATACTCTGCATACCGCCAACGGGCAGACGCCGTTCGTCACCTTTGGCTTTGGTCTCGGCACCAGCTGGGAATCCCGCCTGATTCAGCAATCGATTCTGCGTAACCGCATCGCTGGTCTTGGCAAAAACCGCAAAACCGCGGTGTTCCCGAAACTGGTGTTCGCCATTCGCGACGGCCTGAACCACAAGTTCGGCGATGCGAACTACGACATCAAGCAGCTGGCGCTGGAGTGCGCGAGCAAACGGATGTACCCGGACATCCTCAACTACGATCAGGTGGTGAAAGTCACCGGTTCGTTTAAAACGCCAATGGGCTGCCGCAGCTTCCTCGGCGTGTATGAAGAAAACGGCGAGCAGATCCACGATGGCCGCAACAATATCGGCGTGATCAGCCTGAACCTGCCGCGCATTGCGCTGGAAGCCAAAGGGGATGAAGCGACGTTCTGGAAGCTGCTGGATAACCGTCTGGATCTGGCTTACAAAGCGCTGATGACGCGCATCGCTCGCCTGGAAGGGGTGAAAGCTCGCGTGGCGCCGATCCTGTACATGGAAGGCGCCTGCGGCGTACGCCTGAATGCCGACGACGAGGTGTCAGAGATCTTCAAAAACGGTCGCGCCTCCATTTCGCTGGGCTATATCGGCATCCACGAAACCATCAACGCGCTGTCGGGTAATCAGCACATGTACGACAGCGATGCGCTGCGTGCAAAAGGCGTCGCCATCGTCCAGCGTCTGCGTGACGCCGTCGACCGCTGGAAAGAAGAGACCGGCTACGGCTTCAGCCTGTACAGCACGCCGAGCGAAAACCTCTGCGATCGTTTCTGCCGTCTTGATACCGCCGAATTTGGCGTTATTGAGGGCGTAACGGATAAGGGCTACTACACCAACAGTTTCCACCTCGATGTGGAAAAAAAGGTTAATCCGTACGACAAGATTGACTTCGAAGCGCCGTATCCGCCGCTGGCCAACGGCGGCTTCATTTGCTACGGCGAGTACCCGAATATCCAGCATAACCTGAGGGCGCTGGAAGATGTCTGGGATTACAGCTACCAGCACGTCCCCTATTACGGAACCAACACGCCGATCGACGAGTGCTATGAGTGCGGCTTTACCGGCGAGTTCGAATGTACCAGTAAAGGCTTTACCTGCCCGAAATGTGGCAACCACGATGCGGCACGGGTGTCGGTGACCCGTCGCGTGTGCGGCTATCTCGGCAGCCCGGACGCCCGTCCGTTCAACGCCGGTAAACAGGAAGAGGTGAAGCGCCGCGTCAAACATCTCGGCAACGGTCAACTCGGCTAATCTCGCCACCGTCATCCCGGATAGCGCCGCCAGCGGCTTATCCGGGCTACAACGCACCAGCGTAGGTTTCCTCAAATCAGTTGGCATTGTAGCAAGGCGGCAAACGAGTCAGTCCCGGGGAGCTTACTGTAGTAAGTGACCCGGGCGAGCGAGCGCAGTCAACGCCGCTGCAGCGTCAAATGAGAAGAGGAAACAATGAATTATCACCAATACTACCCCGTCGATATCGTCAACGGGCCAGGGACAAGATGCACCCTGTTTGTCTCCGGCTGCGTCCACGAATGCCCCGGCTGCTATAACAAAAGCACCTGGCGACTCAACTCCGGGCTACCGTTCACAACCGCGATGGCCGACCGTATCATTGCCGATCTCAACGACACGCGAATCAAACGCCAGGGGATCTCCCTTTCCGGCGGCGATCCCCTGCATCCGCAGAACGTGCCGGAGATCCTCGCGCTGGTGCGCCGCATCCTCGCCGAATGCCCCGGGAAGGATATCTGGGTCTGGACCGGTTATAAGCTCGACGAGCTGAACGACGCGCAGCGGGAAGTGGTTGATCTGATTAACGTGCTGGTCGACGGTAAGTTCGTGCAGGATTTAAAAGATCCGGCGCTGATCTGGCGCGGCAGCAGCAATCAGGTCGTCCACCGCTTAAGATAACGGTAATCAAAAACGGCTGACGCACTCCACCGCCACCGCTTTGAACTCCTCGAAACTGCGCGTCGCGGCAAGCCGGGTCATCGCGCGTTCGCGCAGGAAGGTGACAAAAATATCGTAGATCGCCATCGCCTCTTCATACTCGCTTTTGCTGATCGCCAGCAGGAAGATGATATGGGCGGTTTCATCGCCCCAGGCAATACCGTTTGGCGCAATGACGGTATAGACCACGGTTTTTTGCGCCAGCAGGCCAAGGGCGTGAGGTAGCGCAATACCGTCGCCCAGCATGGTGCTGACGATGGCCTCGCGTTCGACCACCGAGTCATGGAACCCGGCATCGACAAATCCTTCCTGCTGCAGCTGCTGGCACAACCCGGCAAACAGCGTCTGGCGGTCGAGAGGCGCATCGATAACCTGGAAATGGGCCGCATCGAAATATTTATTCAGCACCCACGGACGGGTCCTGTCCACCAGCACCAGCTTGCCGATTTGCTCCAGCTGATAATCGGTCGGGAATGGCGCAATGGTCACCACCGGCTTATCCTTTTCGCCAATCCGCACGGTCGAGATGACAAAATCTTCAGCGACCGCCGTCTGCTGCTCATACTCCCGCTGTGACAGGGTGGCGGCGATTTCTAACTGCGGATATTTACGCTGCAAAATGGCTTCGATCATCCGCACCATCGCATTGCTGGTATCGCACACCAGCAGCACCCGCGGCTGCCGCTGATAGCCAATGTTGTAATGACGTTCCAGTCCGACGCCGATATGCAACACCAGGAAACCAATCTCGTTTTCGCTGATGGCATAGGGCGTGTATTTCCCCCAACTGGTCACCGCCGCGAGGGTCATATCCCACGCCATCGGGTAGTGCTGCTTAATATTATCGAGCAGAGGGTTGGGGATCATTATCTGGTAGCGAACCCGGGTGATCATGGTTTTAACGTGGGTCAGCAGATCGGCATGTAGCTGGGCGTCGTCCAGCAGGTTGTAGTTATACTGGCTGTTAATGTAGCGCAGGATGTAGTTCACCAGCGCTTCGCCATCGTCGGCGCTGATAGTGCCCGGATCGACGTCCTGAACCTGACGGGCGGCAAGATGCACGCACAGCCACGCTTCTTCTGCCGGAGAGAGAGCCTTGCCCGCCAGCTGCTGCAATACGCCGGCCAGATCGCGCGCGGCATCCCGCACGTTTTGCGCGACATCCTCCGCGCTGAATTCCGCCAGCGGATAGCCCTGGCTGACGCGACGCACCGTCACTGCGCTGTACATCCGGATAAAGCGCTCGCCTTCATCGGTGAGGCGCACATGGTGGCGGGTCAGGATCTCCTGCAACACATCGCCAAGCTGCTCCTGCACATCCGAGTTCAGCGCTTCCTCATCCATCAGCGGGTTTATTCCCCCCTGCTGCGCCTGTTGCCATAACAGATCGGTCAGGCAGGCGCGAATCGACACTTCGCTGCCAAACAGCCTCATGCCGTGCCGTGGACGGGTCTCAAGCGTCAGCTGATAGCGCTGAAAGCGCTCGCGCACTTCGGCCATATCGCTTTGCAACGTCGCCCGGCTGACAAACCACTCGTCCGCCAGATCTTCGAGCTTGATGGAGAACGCGGAGGTTAAAAAGCGCACCAGCAGAAAATTGATGCGATCCGTCGCCGTACGCGGAATCTGCTGCGGCTTCGGCGCATGCTCCTGCAGGGTCCGGTAGCGCAGCGGGTCGTCGATTTTCAGCTGATAGCCGCTGCCGCGAGTCAGCATGAATTGCGCGCCATACTCCACTAACAACGCGTTAAGCGCGGTAATGTCGGCGCGCACGGTACGAGTAGAAACCGACAGCCGCTGCGCCAGTTCATCCTGCGGCAGCGTTTCGTTTTGCAGCAAAGTAAACAGTTGCGCTAAACGTTGGTTGGGAAATCGCATGTCGGTTCCTTCATCTTACGGCTCACGGTTGAGCGGAGATAACCATCTGTGATGGGCTGCCTACCGGGGTGTAATCCGGGGCAAAGGTCAGCTTGCCGCTCCGTGGCGCCACGCTAAAACGGGTAATATTATCGCTACGCTGATTCATGACGTACAGCCACCGCCCCTGAGTATCCAGCGTCAGCGTGCGGGGGTAGTCACCGCGGGTCCAGATATCTTCCTGATGGCTCAGGCTGCCATCGGCCATCACGCTAAAATGCGCAATGCTGTTATGTAAACGGTTGGCGACATACAGCTGTTTTCCATCTGCGCTCAGCGCCAGGCCCGCCGCGAAACTGGTGCCTTTATACCCTTTCGGCAACGCAGAGACCGTTTTGCCCTCGCGCAACAGCCCGCTCTGCTTATCAAGATGATAGAACGTCAGCGTCGAGGATTCTTCATTAATCAGCCACAGGCCGTCCCCTTTCGGCGTAAAGACAAAGTGCCGCGGCCCGGCGCCGGCAGAAGAGGCGGCGATAAACAGCGGATCGTTCGGCGTCAGCTTGCCGCTGCCGTTGTCCAGCCGGTACTGATAGATCCGATCCAGCCCCAGATCGGTAGAATAGACATATTTCCCGCTCGGATCGGCGGCGATCATATGGGCATGCGGACCGTTATGATCGCTGATGGCAAAGCTCCCCTCAGCGGCTGCCGCCGGCCGTTCTGCGCCGGCAGGGCCCTGATCCTGATGGCTATCAACCGCCTCACCGAGACTGCCGTCGTCTTTGATCGGCAGCACCGCCACCGTTCCGCTGACATAGTTCGCCACCAGCAGATGGCGACCATCCGGCGTCAGCGACAGATAGACCGGCCCGGCCCCCGCAGAGGAGACCTGGTTAAGATCGGTCAGCTCGCCGTTGGCTTCAATCCGCCACGCCTGCACCACCCCTTTTTCCACTTCGCTGGCGGCATACAGGGTTTTCCCGTCATGCGCGACGGTGAGCTGGGCAACGTTCGGCAGCGAGCTGACCAGCGCCTTATCGCGCAGCGCGCCGGTTTTACCGTCGACGGTAAAGCGGTAAAGCCCTTCGCCATTCGGGTTATAGGTGCCGACCCAGGCATAATGCGTTTGCGCGCTGGCGGCGGCGGCCAGCAGAGAAAGTGAAGCAACAAGCAGGTGACGAGCGGTGGGCATAGTGACTCCTTGATGGTTCAATGGGGGTCCGCACGCGTCTTGCAGAGCAACGCGCGCGGCGGGGACAAGCAACCTATTTGACGAGCGCTTTAGTCATCTCCAGCAGCTGGCGAACGTCCGCCGGGCGGGTATTGCCGCTGGCTTTATCAATGATCGAGCTATAGATGTGCGGAATAATTTTGCTGACCCCCGCGTCGAGCGCGATCTGCAAAATTTCGCTGTAGTTTTCCAGATCGATGCCGCCGGTCGGCTCCAGCCAGAAATCATGGCGGGCGCAGGCCTGCGCCACGGCGACGAACTCATCGCGGTGTTTCAGGCCGCCCATCGGGAAGTATTTGATGGAGCTGCCGCCCATGTCCTTCAGCAGGGCGATGGCGGTTTCCAGCGGTACAATCCCGTCCGGCGCGCCGCTGCTCAGTGGGCCGGTTGAGATCTTAACCCTACCCGGCGTGCCGGTCGGCGACACCAGGCCGTTGACCACGGTCTGGTTCTGCCCGAGCAGCGCGCGGCTGGCGCCGACGCCGGTGAACACCTGATTAACGTGCTGCGGCTGTACCTGACGCGAGATTTCGCTGACCATGGCCGACTGGTTCGGATCGCCCGCTCCCAGTCCTACCGAGAGTGCGTTATCAATCAGCTGCGCGTATTCACGCATATCCGCCACCGCGCTCGCCACGTCCGGATAGTTTTTGGAGAGCACGCCGACCAGGACGTGACCTTCCGCCGCCTCGTAGATCTCACGGGCGTTGTCTTTGCTGCCCGCCAGGACGTTCAGGCATACCCGGTCGCGATAAAAGTTGGGGGTCAGTTTCATGCGTTTTTCTCCTTGTTCAGAACCTCGGCGATGCGACGAGAGACAATCTCCAGCTGCTGCGCGTTCACGCTGCGGACATCGGCTTCAATAATCCCTTCGTTGGCCTTATAGCCGCGGAAGTAGATGGCGTATTCGCCCTGTTTCAGCGCGTCCACCAGTTCGCCGGTGGCGATACCGGTCACGGCTTCATCAAATTTGATTTCGCTACGGGCGATATCACGGCCGGCGCTATCCCAGACCACGCGGGCAGTGACGCCATTAAGCGTATTCAGCTGGTTAAGGAACGGCGTCATTTTGGCGACCATCTCATCGCCGCTCTCTTTGCGCGCCAGCAAATAATGTTCAATCGCGCAGGTCAGGCCGAGGATCCCCTCTTTACCCACCTTCATCGCCCGGCCAATGCCTGCCGACTGGCGTTTCACCCACTCAACGTACTGAGTTTTGCCCACCACCAGACCGCTGGTCGGCCCTTCAATCGCTTTCGCGCCGCTGTAAATCACCAGATCAGCACCGGCGCGGTAGTAGCATTGCAGGTCTTCTTCTGCCGCCGCATCGACGATCAGCGGCAGATTATGTTTACGCGCCACAACCACCGCTTGCTCTACGCTGAGCATGCTTTTCTGCACGCAGTGGTGAGATTTGATATACAGAATCGCCGCCGTACGCGGGGTAATCGCTGCCGCCAGCTGGTCAGCGGAACATTCGTTGGCGTAGCCCGCCTCCACCAGCTTGCCGCCGCCCAGCGCGACCATCGTACCCACCGGCGCGCCGAAATTGACGTTGTGGCCTTTCGGCAGCACGATTTCGTTGTTCTCAACCGGCGTGACATGTAGGTTTTCCAGCAGCCAGTTGCTGTCTTTCACCAGCACCGCCGCCACCGACTGCGCAATCCCCGCCGAGGCGCAGGAGACGACGGTCGCCCCTTCCACATCCAGCAGCCGGGCAATGTATTCCCCGGTTTTGTTCACCAGGTCTTTCATTTCGAAGTAGTGATTCATGCCGCTCATCACCGCCTCCACCACTTCCGGGCGCGGGGTGGAGACGCCTAACGCCGTCATGCGACCGGAGGTATTGATGACTTGCTTGAGATGGTATTTTTCAAAAATCGAAGGCATTTTCCGCGCTCCCTTGTTCGGTCAGATAGCCCTTGCCTGCGCGAATCGCGGCAAGCGGCACCAGAATTTTGTCAGCCTGCAGGCTCTCTTTTTCCGCGTCGACCAGCACCGTCGGCGCATGCTGCACGCTAAACAGCGTTAAATCGGCATCATAGCCCACGGCCAGCTGCCCTTTGCTCTTCAGGCGCAGCCCACCGGCGGCGTTCACGGTGACACAGTCAATGACCTGCGGCAGCGTCATGCCGATGGCGAGAAACTTCGACATCACCAGCGCCAGCGAGCGAACCGGGCCGTCAATGCGGTTGCGGCAGTAAATATCGGAACTGATGCTGTGCGGCAGAATGCCCATCGCAATGGCCCGTCGGGCCACGTCAAAGCTGAAGCTGGCGGTACCGTGGCCGACATCAAGCCGCACGCCGCGCTGCAGGGCGCGGGTAATCGCGCTGCGCAGCTCGCCTTCCGGCGTCAGGATGCGGTTCGGTTTGCCGTTATAGCAGTGGGTAATGATGTCGCCTGCGCTGAGCCGCCCGGCGATGTCGTCGAGATTCGGCGGGTTGTTGCCGATATGCACCATCAGCGGCAGAAAGCCGTTTTCCCGCTGGATGGCTTTCGCTCGATCCAGCGGCGTAATCCCGTTCTCGCCGACAACGCTGCTGCTCATGCGCGCCTTCAGGCCGACGATAAAGTCCGGGAGGCGTGTGACCGCCTGCTTCACCGCATCCGCGTCAATATGGGCCATATTGGCCAGCTCGTTCTGGGCAATCAGCCCGACGCGGGAGATATTGAGCAGCGCATACACTTCGGTGGTGGCCTGGCGGGTCAGCTGATAAAAGTCATCGACATCGTCCGCGCCGGTGCTCCCGGCATCGATAACGGTGGTGACACCGGTGGCGATACCGACGCTGTCCGGCTGGTCATGATAAATTGGCGACTTCGGGTAGCAGTGAACGTGGGAATCAATCCAGCCGGCGCTGACATAATAATTGCCGTGCAGATCAACGGTTTTACGCGCTGACGCGCTAATCTCGCCCAGCGCGGCAATTTTTCCGTCGTGGATGGCGATATCGGTCAGGGTATCGTCGACGAGGCGCGCACGGCGCAGGAGTAGATCAAACATAGGTATCTCCTGTTAAGGCGGGCGCATACGCGCCCGTTGGTGTCACAGCGCTACCGGGAATAGTGAACCTAAAATCATGGCGCCGAGGATGGCACCGCCAGTGATAGGCTTCTGCCAGATGTAAAACAGCAGCGCGCCGACCAAAGAACCGATACCGATAGGAATCGAGGCGGTCATGGCGCTGAGGATAATCAACGGCCCGAGGAAGCGGCCTGAGGCGTTACCGGCCCCCATCATCACATCGGCGCCGTAGGTGGAGTCGCTCTGATTGATGGTGAACTTACGCGCCAGAATGATGATGTAGCCAATCGCCAGGCCCAGCGCGAGACCGGTCGCCAGCGAGGCGGCAAAGTTCGCCACCGGAAAGACAACGCCAGCCCCGAGCAGCAGCGCCGGAACGCCAAGACCCACGCCGGTCTGAATGGCGCCGCCGATATCGAGGATCCCGACCAGCGAGCCTTCGATAATACGGGCGAAGAGGAAGCTGGCGCCAAACGCGGCCACCGCGCCATAAGCGCCGGTATCAATGCCCGCTTTCAGCATGGCCACGAAAGCCACTTCGTTAAACGCGCCGATACCGTAGAGGTAATACATGTGGGTCCCGGCGAAAACGCCGGAGGAGAGCAGACCAACAAAGATCGGAAACGACCAGTCGGCATACCAAAAACCTTTATTCTGTTCCATGTCGAGGCTCCTGTTATTTGCCGCTGAGCGAGTTGTGGATCAGATCCAACCAGTTCGGCACAGTCAGATGGAAGGATTGCAGTGTCTTAATGTCGAAGCCGCGGAAGAAGGCGCTCAGGACAAACAGCGCGACAATGGCCGACATCATCACTTTGGTGACGCGGTTCCAGCCGCTCTCTTCTACGCCTTTACCGATCAAGATCCCCAGCACCAGGCCCGGTACGGCGTTGCCCATGATAAGCTGCGCTGCGCCGCCGAAAATGGTGGCCCAGAAGCCCGATTTTTTACCGGCATCGATGGCCGCCAGCCAGAAGATTACCGGCATCACGGTGTTAACCAGCAGGTTAGCCGCCGGGACCAGCACCTTAACCGCGGTGACCTGCAGCGCTTCCGGTACGGAAGAGGCGGTCAGGTTTAAGAAGGCGACCACCAGCATGCCGATGATGCCGCAGGCAATCGCCATTTTCTTCGGATCGTGCAGCGTTTCGCCGACGTTACGGTTTTTCAACATCAATGCCGCGGCGCCCCAGTTCGGGATAATGCGGTGATCGACGTCCTGAGTGAATGAGCCCGCTGCAACGGAAGAGGCCCAGGCGTTAAAGAAGAATCCCAGACCAAAGGAGAAGTGGGAAGCCGGATCGCCTTCGCAGGAATTCAGCTCGCCCAGGGTACGAAACGCCCCCATCCCCTGAGTGGTAGGCGCATGAAACATGCGTGCCGCTCCGGCGCCCACTCCGACGCCGACCAGGCCGCCGATAATGAGCGATTTTATTAAAATTATCAGGAACATAGTTTAACCCTATGATGAAATTCAGGTTTGCGTGACGAAATCCACTTTCTCGACATCAATGGCCGTCACGTTGACGGTGACATCCAGCTCCACGCTGTAGGTCCGTCGTTCACGACGTAAAAAGAAGAACAGAAACGCTTCTTTACGCGTCGCTTCATGCGCACGAACAACCTTCACATCCTGTGGCTCAATACGCAGTAAGATATGCGATGAGGTTTTCATCACCGCTGCCTGTACATGGTTCAGGGCGTCGGCGAAGGCCCGTGCTTTGCTTTCGCCTTTCCCCTTCACGCTCACCGTGGTGGTGAATTGTTCTTTCATGCTTACGCGCCGTATTTCTTTTTCCAGGCTTCCACCAGGCGCTCGCCCAGATCTTCTTTATCCATAAAGCCGAAACCCAGAACGTTGTAGCCTTCGTTGATAGCGGTCACGCCTTCATCAACGGAGCGCATGCCATATTTTGCCTTGTAGCCGTGCTTGTTCTGCGCGGTGATGGCGCCTGCGCCGCCGCTGCCGCAGAAGGAGATGCCGAAGGTGGCGTTTTCTGCTTTCATCATGTCGCCCAGCTTCATATCGGCGGCAACCCCCGGTACAACAACCGCACGAGCACCGGCTTTTTCCGCGCCAGCGGCCACTTTTTGCCCTTTACCCAGGCGGTCGCCAATAACCACAGTAATCTGTTCCATTTTATTGCTCCTTACAGGTTGTCTTTTGCTACTTCGAAGTGGACCGACAGCAGCCAGGACTCTTCTTCTGGCAGGTTGCCGAATTCCGCGACCACTTCGCGGGCAAGCATCATTGAATCTTCTGAAATTTCTTCAAACAGGCTGGCATCCACTTCCGGCAGCGGCTCGCCGCTAATCGACCGGTGGGCCATCGCCCGCACGTGGGAGGTCAGCATCTGCTGCTGGACGGCGTTGGGGATGATATTGCGACGGCTTAACAGCGCATAAACCCGCGGCAGCATCTTCTCAGCCAGCAGCTCGGTTTGCTTTGCCTGTTCCCCTACGTCGTTTATTACCGCTCCGTTATTCACTAGTGTTACCCCGTTGATGTCTCTGAGGATAAAACTAGCGCCGGGACGGAGGAGTTTGTAGCGAGTTGTTTTCCACTTCGAAGTGGAAAGGCGGACGGCTTGCGTGATCCATTGCACATAATCGGCGTGAAACTGACGAGAAGAGGATGTTTTGGGCGAAATCGCGTGATGAGCATCACAAGAAATCATGGCGCTGGCGGTTGCCGTTGCCTGAAGAAGCGGAAAAGAAAAAGGAAAAAGTGTGATGCCAGCAGGGTTTTATCGTGGGGGGATGTGCAGGAGGCCTCGACAGCAGCCTCCTGCAACAGGCATTAGCGGTATTTCTGATGGTAGGTGTTACGGGTCGCTTTGAACCCTTCAGCGGCAGCCTGCGCCTCTTTCACTTTACCTTCTTCCGCCAGCTTCAGCGCACCGTCAATCTGACCAATCAGAATATCCAGACCGTGACGATAGTCTTTCATTTCCGCACTGTCCGCCGCTTTGCCTTCCAGCTTCTCCGGGGTCGCTTTCTGCGCATCCACGGCGGCACCGCGCATCTTCGTCAATGCCGCTTTCAGTTCGCCGGCATCGGAGGTTTTCTGCACCACCTGCAGGTTTTTCGCGATGGTATCCATATCTTCGCCCAGCTCAGCGGCGAACGCCGAAACAGACCCCATAGTCAGGGCGGAGACAGCCAGCATTGCTAACAGTTTTTTACGCATTGCTCACATCCTTTTTTATTATTTAAGCAAACGGGCGCTGCAAGGAGCGCCCTTCTGTACAGGTTATTCTGCAAACTGCATCTTGAATAGTGGGGATAATCCGCAATTACTGTCCGGCGATTTTCATCTCAGGCAGCAGTACGGAACCGCACTGAATGTTGCTGCGCAGCTCGATATCGTCACCCACAGTGACAATATTACGCCACATATCTTTCAGATTTCCTGCGATGGTGATTTCGCTTACCGGATACTGAATCTCGCCATTCTCAACCCAGAAGCCAGAAGCGCCGCGCGAATAATCGCCGGTCACGCCACTGACACCCTGGCCCATCAATTCGGTGACGACAAGTCCGGTGCCCATCTCTTTAAGCAACTTTTCAAAACTCAGGCCGCGGCCGTTAATCCGCCAGTTATGAATGCCGCCCGCATGCCCGGTGCTCTTCATCCCCAGCTTGCGCGCCGAGTAGTTGGTCAGCAGCCACTGCGTCAGCACGCCGTCTTTAATAATGTCGCGACGTTGCGTGCGCACGCCTTCGCTGTCGAACGGTGTCGAGGCCAGCCCTTTCAGCAGATGCGGATGCTCTTCAATCGTCAGCCACTCCGGCAGAATCTGCTGGCCGAGGGAGTCGAGCAGGAACGTCGATTTGCGATAGACCGCGCCGCCGGCGATAGCGCCGACCAGGTGCCCAAACAGCCCGGTGGCCACTTCGTTGGCAAAGATAACCGGTGCTTTCATTGTCGCAAGTTTACGCGGCGCCAGGCGAGACAGGGTGCGGCGGGCACATTCGTCGCCGACCCACTCCGGGGTATGCAAATCCTCGAGCGCGCGGCCAATGGTGTAAGCGTAATCGCGCTCCATATCGCCGTTCTCTTCCGCGATAACGCAGCTGGAGAGCGAATGGCGGGTTGAGCAGTAGCTTTGCAACATGCCGTGGCTGTTGCCGAACACTTTAATGCCGTAGTGGCTATTGAAGCTGCCGCCTTCGGTATTCGTAATGCGTTTATCCGCCTGCAGGGCGACCTGTTCCGCGCGAGCGGCCAGCTCGATCGCCTGATCCGGGGTCACTTCCGCCGGATGGAACAGGTCAAGATCCGGGGCGTCAAAGGCCAGCAGCTCTTTATCCGCCACGCCGGCAAACGGGTCCGGGGAGGTATAGCGGGCAATATCCAGCGCCGCCTGCACCGTGCGGGCAATTGCCTGCGGGCTCAGATCGGTTGAGGAGGCGCTTCCCTTGCGGTTCTGATGATAAACGGTGATGCCTAACGCACCATCGCTATTAAATTCTACGTTCTCCACCTCGCCGTAGCGGGTGCTGACGCTGATGCCGGTGGTTTTGCTGACGGAAACTTCCGCACCGTCTGATTTGCCTGCCGCCAGTTCCAGCGCCGTGGTCACGGCCTCTTCCAGCGTCTTGCGCTGTTGTGCAACTTGAGAGATGACTTTCATCGCTAATGCCATAATGTAGGAAGGTGTTAAGTGAAGTCTAACAGAGAACCGTTTTTCAGTGCGCGCCTTAACTGGTAACATTAGCCTCTTTTTTTAAGGAGCCTGAGATGACTAAGCAGCCCGATGACTGGCTCGACGACGTGCCCGGTGATGACGTTGAAGATGAAGACGATGAAATTATCTGGGTCAGTAAAAGTGAAATTAAACGTGACGCGGAAGAACTGAAGCGTCTTGGCGCTGAAATGGTTGAGCTGGGAAAAAACGCGCTGGATAAAATCCCGCTCGATAGCGACCTGCGCGACGCCATTGAACTGGCCCAGCGTATCAAGAAAGAGGGTCGCCGCCGCCAGATGCAGCTGATTGGTAAAATGCTGCGCAGCCGCGATGTCGATCCGATTCGCCAGGCGCTGGACAAGCTGAAGAACCGCCACAACCAGCAGGTTGCGCTGTTCCATAAGCTGGAAATGATTCGCGACCGCCTGATTGAAGAAGGCGATGATGCGGTACCGGAAGTGTTAAACCTGTGGCCCGACGCCGATCGTCAGCAGCTGCGTTCGCTTATCCGTAACGCCAAAAAAGAGAAAGAAGGCAACAAGCCGCCGAAATCCGCGCGTCTTATCTTCCAGTATCTGCGTGAACTGGCTGAAGGCGAAAGCTAACTCCGCGTTTGCCCGCCAGATTTTCCCGCAGGCGGCGCTGTGCGCCTGTCCGGGCTACCGGATAACGCTGTACCTGTAGCCCGGCAAGCGATAGCCTCGCCGGGAATATCCGCTCTCTACGCGCTCCCCCACCTTCATTCCTGATTCCTCATTCCTGTTTCCTGATTCGCGCCCTGCCGTGTGCCCGCTCTTTATGAGTCGACAAAAAGCTGAATCGTTAAAGCTAATAACGTTTAAATTCACATTTTTAAAGTAGGATTAATTGCATTTTGCTTATAAAAAGCGATCTTTATCGCATTTAAAAGTTTAAAAATGCGCATTTACTCACCAGGTGAGGCACTTCACATTTTCATCAACCGCTTACAATTAGATTCCCTTCATTAGCAACACAATCGATTCAGCAAAAAGGGATGAAAAATGAAAAAAGTATTCGCTTTAACGGCAATCGCGATGATGATTTCAGGGCCTGTTGCAGCAAAAACCTGGTTGCTGACAAGCGCTGAAAACGGCACAGATAAAGGAAACTGGCAAATAGACAGCGATCAGCTGAAGATAAAAGATCATAACTTCAGCATCGAACAAAAAGTCCTCCACGGCGGCAAACAGGAAGGCAGTAAAATTCTCGTCATCCGCAGTAAAGATGGCCTGACTATTACCCTCAGCCCGACCCGTGGTATGAATCTGCTGAAAATTGAAGGCTTCGGCACGCGAATGGGCTGGGATTCACCGGTGAAAGAGGTGGTCAACCCGGCCTTTATCAACCTCGAAAGCCGGAACGGCCTGGGCTGGCTGGAAGGTTTCAATGAAATGATGGTGCGCTGCGGCTACGAATGGACCGGCCACCCGGTGACCGCCGATGGACAGATTTATACTCTGCATGGCAAAGCCGGCAACACGCCAGCATCGCAAGTGGAAGTCGAGGTTGCCGATACCGCGCCATATGAAATTCGTATCCGTGGGCTGGTGAAGGAGAGTACCTTTAAGAAAGCTGATTTGCAGACCATGACCGAGTTGCGCTATGTCCCCGGCAGCAACAGCTTCAGCCTGCATGATGTCTTAACCAACCACGCGGATTACCCGCATGACTACCAGATCATTTATCACAGCAATTTCGGGAAACCGATTCTGGAAGAGGGGGCACGTTTTCTGGCCCCCATGTCCAGCATCAGTCCGTTCAACGACTACGCTAAAGCGGGTTTGAAAACCTGGCAAACCTACGCCGGTCCGACCAAAGGTTTCGACGAGATGGTATTCAATATTCAGCCGCTGGCAGATAGCAACCACCAGACGCTGGCCGCCGTGGTCAACAAGGCGGGAGATAAAGGGGCATCTATCCAGTTCGATACCCGCCAGCTGCCGGTACTGACGCTGTGGAAAAATACCGATACCGAAAAACAGGGCTATGTCACCGGTATTGAGCCGGGCACCAGCTATGCCTATCCGGTCACCATTGAGCGCGAACAAAAACGCGTGAAGCAGCTTCAGCCAGGGGCCAGCACGCAGTTTGACCTGACCTATACGCTGCTGCACAGCAGCGAACAGGTTGCCGACGTTGAGAAGAAAATTGCGGCAATTCAGGGCGATACGAAAGTGGCGGAAAACGAAACGCCGATCGCGAAGGAGTAATTTAACGCGCTAAGCCTACCCGGGTTGCGGCGTCAGCGCCCGACCCGGGCGACAAAACCAGGCCGCGCTGACCCATAGCCCGGCCAGCGTAGCCCCCAGGGCGAAGAGTTATCTGGACGCCTCTGCCTTTTTCGCCAGCTTATCCAGCAGCTTCTGGTGAATGCCGCCAAAACCGCCGTTGCTCATCACCAGGATATGATCGCCCGGGTGCGCGGTTTTCACCACCATATCGGCCAGCGTATCAACATCGGCGCTCCAGTACGCCGGCTGCACGCAGGCGTCCGCCACTTCCGCCACCTGCCACGGAATGTGCTGCGGCTGGAGCAGGAACACTTCGTCGGCGCGGCCCAGGGACGGCGCCAGATCGTCTTTGCAGACGCCCATTTTCATGGTGTTCGAGCGCGGCTCAAGCACCGCAAGAATGCGGGCAGTACCACCGACTTTACCGCGTAGCGCCTGCAGGGTCGCGAGGATCGCCGTCGGATGGTGGGCGAAATCGTCATACACGGTGACGCCGTTGGCTTCGCCGCGCAGCTCAAGGCGGCGGCGGGCGTTGATAAAGCCGCCCAGCGCATTAGCGGCATCGGCCGGCAGCACGCCAACATGACGCGCCGCGGCAATCGCCATCAGGCCGTTATGCATGTTGTGTTCGCCGACCAGCTCCCACTTCACTTCCCCGACCTTCTCGCCGTCCAGCCAGACTTCCCACTGCGAGGCATCGGTGTTCAGCTTTTTCGCCTGCCAGTGGCCCTGCTCGCCCACCAGTTCCTGTTCGCTCCAGCAGCCCATCGCCATCGTCTGTTTCAGGTTGATATCGTTTTCCGGCAGGATAATTTTGCCTTTGCCCGGCACAATACGTACCAGATGATGGAACTGTTTCTGAATGGCTTTCAGGTCGTCAAAGATATCCGCGTGATCGAACTCAAGGTTATTGAGGATCAGCGTACGCGGGCAGTAGTGGACAAATTTGGAACGCTTATCGAAGAAGGCGCAGTCATACTCATCGGCTTCGATAACAAAGAACGGGCTGCCGCCCAGACGCGCGGAGACATCAAAATTGCCCGGGACGCCACCGATCACAAAACCGGGCTGATAGCCGCAGGCTTCGAGGATCCAGGTGGCCATTCCGGCGGTCGTCGTCTTACCATGGGTCCCCGCCACGGCCAGTACCCAGCGGTCGCGCAGGACAAAATCATGCAGCCACTGCGGGCCGGACATATACGGAATATTGTTTTCCAGCACCGCTTCGACGCACGGATTGCCGCGAGTCATCGCATTACCGATGATCACCAGATCTGGCCGCGGTTCCAGCTGGCTGGCATCATAGCCCTGAATTAAATCGATCCCCTGGTTTTCCAGCAGGGTACTCATTGGCGGATAGACGTTAGCATCCGACCCCGTTACCTCATGACCGAGGGAACGCGCCAGCATCGCCAGCCCCCCCATAAACGTGCCACAGATACCTAAAATATGAATGCGCATTCGTCCCTTCCCTCTTTAATCTGCGATACATTTTACCCGTATGTATGCATCAGAGAAATGTATTTCAGGTTAATCCGTTTTTTGCTGGTGCGATTCACCTGTGCGATTTTTTTTTATTCTTTGTTAAGATTGTTGCGTTCGTTTTACTTCACATAAACATGCAGGGAACGGGTTATGAAAACGTTAGGTGAATTTATTGTCGAAAAGCAACACGAGTTTTCCCACGCAACCGGCGAACTTACTGCTTTGTTGTCGGCGATAAAGTTAGGCGCCAAGATCATCCACCGCGATATCAATAAGGCCGGTCTGGTCGATATCCTGGGTGCCAGCGGTGCTGAAAACGTCCAGGGTGAGGTACAGCAAAAACTCGACCTGTTCGCCAATGAAAAATTGAAAGCTGCACTGCGAGCGCGCGATATCGTGGCTGGGATCGCCTCTGAAGAAGAAGATGAGATCGTTGTCTTTGAAGGCTGTGAACACGCGAAATATGTAGTGCTCATGGACCCTCTGGATGGCTCCTCTAACATCGACGTTAACGTCTCCGTCGGGACTATCTTCTCCATCTACCGTCGCATAACTCCGGTTGGAACACCGGTCACCGTTGAAGATTTCCTGCAACCGGGCAGTCAGCAGGTCGCGGCAGGCTATGTCGTTTATGGCTCTTCCACCATGCTGGTCTATACCACCGGCTGCGGCGTGCACGCCTTCACCTACGATCCTTCTCTTGGCGTTTTCTGCCTCTCTCAGGAGCGCATGCGCTTCCCGGAGAAAGGCAACACCTACTCCATTAACGAAGGTAACTACATCAAGTTCCCGCTGGGGGTGAAGAAGTACATCAAGTACTGTCAGGAAGAAGATACCGGAACCCAGCGCCCCTACACCTCGCGCTATATCGGTTCCCTGGTGGCGGACTTTCACCGCAACCTGCTGAAAGGCGGCATCTATCTGTATCCGAGCACCGCCAGCCATCCGGACGGTAAGCTGCGCCTGCTGTACGAATGCAACCCGATGGCGTTCCTCGCCGAACAGGCGGGCGGTAAAGCCAGCGACGGTAAAGAGCGTATTCTCGATATCATCCCGACCAGCCTGCACCAGCGTCGTTCTTTCTTCGTCGGCAACAACCATATGGTTGAAGACGTCGAGAACTTCATTAAAGAGTTCCCGGACGCGTAACGCCTCCCTTCCCCTCCCGCCCGGGAGGGGAATTTTCCGCTAACGATGCGCCGTTCCGCTGACCCGGGTAACCGGTGAGTTCTGTCGGTTTTCCCACAGCACCGTCAGACCCCGCTGCAACGCGATAAAAACAAACAGCAAAATCCCGATGGCAATTTTTGTCCACCACGAACTCAGGGTCCCGTCGAAGTTAATGTAGGTCTGAATCAGCCCCTGAATCGCTACCCCGAACAAGGTGCCGAGCACCGTCCCGACGCCGCCGCTCAACAGCGTGCCGCCAATGACCACCGATGCAATCGCATCCAGCTCAACGCCAACGCCGGCAAGGGCATACCCGGCCTGGGTATAGACAGAAAACACAATCCCCGCCAGCGTCGCCAGCCCGGTAGACAGCATATAAATACGAATGGTGGTCCCGCGCGTTGAAATCCCCATCAGGTTAGCCGAAACGGCGCTGCCGCCGATGGCGTACACCTGGTTGCCGAAGCGGGTGCGATGGGCCATAAAGATACCCGCCACCACCACCAGCAGCATCAGCAGCCCCATCGCGCTCAGACGCCCGCCGCCGGGAATCGTCCACGCCAGCCCGGAGAGGGTGTCGTACACCGGGTGATCGATAGGAATCGACTCTTCGGACACCAGATAGCTGACGCCGCGCAGAAAGAACATCCCGGCGAGAGTAATAATAAACGCCGGGATTTTCAGCGCATCGATAAACCAGCCCATCAGCGCGCCAAACGCGCAGCCCATCGCCAGCACCAGCGGGAACGCCAGCAGCGGATCGATGCCCCAGGCGCCAATGGCCTTCGCCAGGAACACGCCGGTAAAGGCTATCACCGACCCGACCGAAAGATCGATCCCGCCGGAGAGGATCACAAAGGTCATCCCGACGGCAATGATGCCCAGAAAGGCGTTGTCGGTCAGAATGTTGCAAATCACCCGCGTCGAAGCAAAGCCGGGAAACTGGGTCAGGCAGTACAGATAGCCCAACACAAAGACGGCCAGGGTTATCATCAACGGTAAATTACGTTTTATCATGGCCGCGTACTCCTTTCAGTAAGCCAATAAAGCGCGGCGACTGGACGATCAGTACGCACAGCACTACCACCGCCTTCACCACCTGATTCATCTCCGGCGGGAAGCCCGACAGCAGGATCCCGGTATTCATCCCCTGAATGATCAGGGCCCCGACCACCGAAAGTAGCAGGTTAAAGCGCCCGCCCATCAGCGATCCGCCGCCGATCACCACCGCCAGGATGGCATCCAGCTCCAGCCACAGCCCGGCGTTATTGGCATCGGCGCCGCGAATATCCGCCGCCACGATAATCCCGGCAATGGCCGCGCAGATACCGCTCAGCACATAGGCCAGCATCACCACAATCCGGGTATTCACCCCGGCGTTTTTCGCCGCGCGGATGTTGATCCCCACCGCTTCGATAAACATCCCCAGCGCCGTCTTGCGGGTAAAAAGCCAGAACAGCAGGAGCGTCGCAGCGGCAATCAGCACCGGCGTTGGAAACAGCAGCAGCGAACCGCTGCCGAGCCAGGCCAGGTGCGGCGAATCGAAGGTCACGATCTGCCCGGAGGTGATCAGCTGCGCGACGCCGCGTCCGGCGACCATCAGAATCAGCGTGGCCACAAAAGGCTGGATCTTCAGGATAGCCACCAGAATCCCGTTCCATAAGCCCGCCAGCGCCCCCGCCGCCAGCGAGGCCAGCAGCACCACCGGCAGACTGTGTCCGGCAACGGTCATCGAGGCCGCCGTCGCGCCGGCAATCGCCATCACCGCACCAACCGACAGGTCGATTCCGCCAGTGGCAATGACCAGCGTCATGCCTATCGCCAGCAGCGCCACCGGCGCCGCGCGGTTGAGAATATCAATCGGGCTGCCGAACAGGCGCCCGTCCTGTAACACAATCTGAAAGAAGTGCGGCGCCACAAAGCTATCCACTACCAGCACGAGGATCAGGGCGATAATTTGCGGCATACCTTTCGGCCAGTTGAAGCGCCGCTTTGGCTGGCCGGTTTGTGGAACTGATCGGGGCATCATGGGTTACTCCTTATGCCGCAATAGCGTTCATGATTGCCGGGACAGAAAGCTCGGCTAGCGGGATCTCCGCTACCTGCTTACGATCGCGCATGATAATTACCCGGTCGGCATAGCCCACCAGCTCCTCCAGTTCCGAGGAGATAACCAGCAGCGCCAGACCATCAGCGCACAGGGTTTCAATCAGGCGGATAATCTCCGCATGCGCGCCAACGTCAATCCCGCGCGTCGGTTCATCGAGGATCAGGAACTGCGGTTTGGTCAGCAGCCAGCGGGAGAGCAGCACCTTCTGCTGGTTGCCGCCGGAGAGAAATTCGATCGGCTGTTCGGCGCTGGGAGTGCGAATACCGAGCTGGCGGATAAAGCGATCGGCAATATCATTTTGCTCGCGTCGCGGAATCGGCCGCAGCCAGCCGCGCTGGGCCTGCAGTGCGAGGACGATATTTTCCCGCACCGATGCCGCGGCGATAATCCCGTCGGTTTTACGATCCTCAGGGCAAAAGCCAATGCCCAGGCATGAAGCCTGGTGCGGAGAACGCAGCCCCTGCGCTTTACCTTTGATCCACGCGGTGCCGCTGTCTGCCGGTTTGATGCCGAAAATGACCTCGGCGGTTTCCGTGCGTCCGGAGCCGAGCAGCCCCGCCAGACCGACTATCTCGCCGGGGCGCACCTGGAGGTTAAACGGCGCGATAACGCCTTTCTTGCCAAAACCCTCAAAGGCGGCGACCGGTTTGTCGCTCAGTAAAGTCCGGCCCGCGCGATGCAGGGCATCGTGCTCCAGCTCACGGCCAAGCATCATCTTCACCAGTTCGATCTGCGGCAGTTCGCGGGTTTCCCGACAACCGACAAAACCACCGTTGCGCAGAACGGTAATCCGGTCGCTGACGGCATACACCTGATCGAGGAAGTGGGTGACGAAAATCAGACTGACGCCTTCATCGCGCAGCCGACGCATCAGGGTGAAGAGCATCTCCACTTCCTGGGTATCCAGGCTGGCGGTAGGCTCATCAAGAATTAACACTTTTGCGGACAGGTCGATGGCCCGACAAATAGCGACGATCTGCTGCATCGCCACCGAAAAGCGGTTCAGCGGTTCGCGGACGTCGAGGGAAAAACCGTAGGACTCCATCAGCGCGGTGGCGCGCTTTTCCATCTCTTTACGCCGCAGCAGGCCAAAACGGCGGGGTTCGCGGCCGATAAACAGATTGTCCGCCACCGACATGTTCGGCAGCAGGTTAACCTCCTGATAAACCGTCCCGATGCCCAGCTGCTGGGCATGAGCGGTATTCTTCGGCGATATTTCCTGCCCCTCCAGCCAGATAGCTCCACGATCGGCGTGATAAACGCCGGTAAGGGCTTTAATCAGTGTGGATTTACCCGCTCCGTTTTCGCCCAACAACGCCATGATTTCACCGCGCCGCAGGCTGAAATTGACGTTATCCAGCGCCTTCACACCGGGGAAAAATTTGCTCAGTCCCTCGGTACGCAGGATCTCCTGGTGTGCTTCGCCGTTCATGATGTCCCCCTCCCCTAATCCTCTCCCCACAGGGGGAGAGGGAATGCAACCTTGCGGTCTGATAACCCTCCCCCTCCGGAGAGAGGGTTAATTCACTCAGTAGCCCATGTTTTTCTTCTTCTCGAGCTCTTCTTTCGCCGTATCCGGTAAATAAAGCGTCGATTTGGTAATGGTCAGTTTTTCAGGCAACGTGCCGTCTTTCTTATATTTTTCCAGCGCATCAAACGCCGGACCCGCCATGTTCGGCGTCAATTCAACGCTGGCATTCGCTTCTCCGGCGATCATGGCTTTATAGATATCCGGTACGCCATCAATCGAACCGGTCAGGATATCTTTGCCAGGCTTCAGCCCGGCTTCTTTAATCGCCTGAATGGCGCCAATCACCATGTCATCGTTATGGGCGTAGACCATACAGATGTTCTTGCCGTTGTTTTCAGCTTTGATAAAGCTCTCCATCACCTCTTTGCCTTTACTGCGGGTAAAGTCGCCAGACTGAGAGCGGATAATTTTGATATTTGGGGATTTGGCAATGGCGTCAGCGAAGCCTTTCTTCCGGTCAATCGCCACGCTCGCCCCAACGGTGCCCTGCAGCTCAACCACGTTACACGGCTTGCCGTCGACGGTTTTCACCAGCCAGTCACCAATCAGCTGACCTTCCAGCACGTTGTTGGCGGTGACGGTGGTCATGTAGAGATCTTTGTCTTTCACATCAATCGAGCGGTCGAGCAGAAATACCGGAATTTTGGCCTCTTTGGCCTCTTTCAACACCGGTTCCCAGCCGGTCGCGACAACCGGGGCGATAAAGATGGCGTCGACGCCCTGGGCGATAAAGGAGCGGACGGCTTTAATCTGGTTTTCCTGTTTTTGCTGGCCGTCGGCAATCTTCAGAGTGATTCCGCGTTTCGCGGCCTCCTCCTTCGCAACGTTGGTTTCGGCAGCACGCCAGCCGGATTCAGATCCGACCTGCGAAAATCCTACGGTCAGAGGGGCAGCCATTGCCATAGACGACATAGCTGCGGAAACTGCTGTGACAAGAAGTAAGCGCTTCCACATAAAAAAGGTCCTCGTCGGGTTGCTTTGGGTTAAATCGTCATCTGCGAACAAACTATAGACAACTCGTGATGTAACTGAATGCGTTACATCACACTTCGAAAAAGTAAATTAAATGTTAATTGCCGCGATTTAATCCAGCTGAGAGCAGATAAGGCTTCCCGTAGCTCACGTCTGCCGACGCATGAGGTGAAATTTTTCGCATGTTGAGAAATCAAACAGATGCAATGTAAACGGTTACATTGTTTTATTCAGGATGTGGCTATGTTTATGGATTTTCAGGTTGTTTTTCGAGGGTAAATTCTGAGTGATTAGCGGCGGGCAAAATGAAAAGAAGCGAAGACATTCGATGCGAGTTGGCTATAATACCAGGCACTTGTTTGCCATACATTTTAAAGGAAACAGACATGAGCTTACTCAACGTACCTGCGGGTAAAGATCTGCCGGAAGATATCTACGTCGTGATCGAGATCCCGGCTAACGCAGACCCAATCAAATACGAAGTCGACAAAGAGAGCGGCGCGCTGTTCGTTGATCGCTTCATGTCCACTGCGATGTTCTATCCGTGCAACTACGGCTATATCAACCACACCCTGTCTCTGGACGGCGACCCGGTTGACGTACTGGTCCCGACGCCGTACCCGCTGGAGCCAGGCTCTGTGATCCGCTGCCGTCCGGTTGGCGTACTGAAGATGACCGACGAATCCGGTGAAGATGCGAAACTGGTTGCCGTACCGCACACCAAGCTGAGCAAAGAGTACGATCACATCAAAGATGTGAACGACCTGCCGGAACTGCTGAAAGCACAGATCACCCACTTCTTCGAGCACTACAAAGACCTGGAAAAAGGCAAATGGGTGAAAGTTGACGGTTGGGACAATGCTGAAGCGGCTAAAGCTGAAATCATTGCTTCCTTCGAGCGCGCTAAGAAGTAATTCTGCCGCACTCAGATTATCGAAAACACCGCCTCAGGGCGGTGTTTTTGCTTATGGCCCGGAGCCATCTCCCGGGTGGCGGCTAACGCCTTACCCGGGCTACAACTCCCCCACAGGCGATAAAGCCAGGCACCGCACCCGCGTAGCCCCGGTAAGCACAGCGCCACCGGGGAGCAAACGGCGCCAGTGCCACAGGCCCGCCCGCAGGCAATGCGCCAGGCGATCAAGCCAGACACCGCACCATGCCCGTAGCCCCGGTAAGCACAGCGCCACCGGGGAGCAAACGGCGCCAGTGCCACAGGCCCGCCCGCAGGCAATACGCCAGGCGATCAAGCCAGATACCGCACCCACCCGTAGCCCCGGTAAGCACAGCGCCATCGGGGAGCAAACGGCGCCAGTGCCACAGGCCCGCCCGCAGGCAATACGCCAGGTGAAAATCCCCAACACCGCACCCACCCGTAGCCCCGGTAAGCGCAGCGCCACCGGGGAGCAAACGGCGCCAGTGCCACAGGCCCCCCGCGGGCAATACGCCAGGCGATAAAGCCAGGCACCGCACCCACCCGTAGCCCCGGTAAGCACAGCGCCTCCGGGGAGCAAACGACGCCAGTGCCACAGGCCCGCCCGCAGGCAATACGCCAGGCGATCAAGCCAGGCACCGCACCCACGTAGCCCCGGTAAGCACAGCGCCACCGGGGAGCAAACGGCGCCAGTGCCACAGGCCCCCCGCAGGCAATACGCCAGGCGATCAAGCCAGACACCGCACCACCCGTAGCCCCGGTAAGCACAGCGCCACCGGGGAGTAAACGGCGCCAGTGCCACAGGCCCCCCGCGGGCAATACGCCAGGCGATCAAGCCAGACACCGCACCACCCGTAGCCCCGGTAAGCACAGCGCCACCGGGGAGTAAACGGCGCCAGTGCCACAGGCCCCCCGCGGGCAATGCGCCAGGCGCTCAAGCCAGACACCGCACCCACCCGTAGCCCCGGTAAGCGCAGCGCCACCGGGGAGCAAACGGCGCCAGCACCACAGGCCCGCCCGCAGGCAATACGCCAGGCGCTCAAGCCAGGCACCGCACCCACGTAGCCCCGGTAAGCGCAGCGCCACCGGGGAGCAAACGACGCCAGTGCCACAGGCCCGCCCTACCAGCCCGGTCAATAAGCTTTTTTATGTCTGCCATTGACCTGTACCGGGTGAATGACAGACATAAAAACAACGCCACCCGAAGGTGGCGTTGCCGTGGTTAATACTGGTCTCTGTCTAACCAGTTGCCGTTTTCTATCAGCGTAAAGCCCTCAACGGGGCGCTGATAGACATACATCCATGCGCTGCCATAAGGCGTCTGGATCAGGTGACGTGCGTACTCACCACCCTTGGTGCGCAGCGCGTCCAGTTCGGCCAGCGTTGATGCGTCAATACGATACACTTCACCATGTACTGTGCCTTCGCCCGGCACCGCGCCTGGATAGTGGCCCAGGCTGTACAGCTGATAATCGTTGACACTATGATCGCCCAGCCACTGAGCGTTGGTCATCCAGTGGCTGTTGCCTTGTTTGCGTCGTAAACTGCCGTAAACAAATATTCGCATTGCTAAAACTCAAACTGATAGAGCAAATCGAGAGCCTGGCCTACGCCAGACACCGCTTCCAGATATAGCTTAGGCATCAGGCGATAGCGTAACGTCAACGTCGCCAGGGAATCAAAGATCCCTACCCCATATTTTACCTGCAGACCCGGCAGCACATAGCCGCTGACCACCACCTGGGAGGAGTCGCCCACTCCCTCGGTATCCAGCGCCAGATTGCTTACGCCAAAAGTCTCGCCGATTTTACCCACAACCTGACCACTTTGTGCAACCCCCATACCAATAAGCATTGAGGTCATTGCGGCGCTATCGCTCTGTCCGCTGCTTAAACCCTGCCCTCGCAGCAGGTAAGAAAGCGCTTCTTGCTGCGACATAACCGGGTCAGAGAAAATCTCTGCTTTCGGCTGATCGGCCGAGCCGGTCACGCGAACGCCAGCGATCACGTCGTTTTCTGTCGCATCCGGGTTGCGAATGGCTTCGATATTCAACAGCGGTTGATCCGGCGGACCGGAGAACAGCAGCTCGCCTTTACGCACAATCAGGTCCTGACCGTAGGCATGGAAGCGACCTTCCGGGATGTTAATCTGCCCGTTCAGGCCCAGCCCCTGTTTATCCTGAGCCACTTTTAAATCGCCGGTCAGACGCGCTTTCAGACCAAAGGCGTCGAGACGAACGTTGTTGCCAACGTGAATCGTCAGGTTACTGTTGATAGGGATACCGGCGCTCTGCTGCTTGATAGGCTGCAGATTTTTATCCAGCATCACTTCATCAGAAGAGACCCCAACGGCGCTCTCCGGCACTTCATTAACCACGATACGTGCCCAGGGGACATCAACGCGACCATCCAGGCTAAATAAACTCGGCGTAGCGGTAAAGACGACGTCCGGTGACACGTCCAGACGCACCATCGGCGGCACGGTAATCCGCACCCGGCTACCTTTGGCGGCTACCTGCGCCCGCCAGTTGTCGATCTGAGTCCAGTCGGCGTTGCCGCTCAGGCTGATTTGGCCCTGTTTGGTATTCACGGTGCCCTGCAGCGTTGAGCGGGTGCCGTTGAAATTCATCGCCAGCTGGCTCGGCTGCATATCAAACGGCATAAAGTTGCCGTCAACCTCCACACCGTTCAGCTGCATTTGACCGTACAGCTGCGGGCTCTGTACATCGCCGCCGAGGCGCAGGTTGGCATTGAGCTTCCCTTGCGCCTTCTCTCCCCGGGCGAAGATCGGGTTAATCATCGCCAGCGAGAAGTTATTGATATTCACATTACCGCCGAGGTTGCGGCGCCCCTGCGGGTCGGTAACCTGAACCTGCCCATCCAGCTGACCGTTGTTGGTCAGGCGAATCAGCCAGCCGAGCTGCGCACGGTTGTTATGCAGATCGGCCGTCAGGTTCAGCGTGTCGAAGGCCACCGGCAGCGGCGCATCGTTGACCGTCTGGGTGACTTTGACATTGCGACCGTTCAGCGTCACTTTACCCTGCGGCAGCCCCTCTTTGGTGGTGTCCCAACTGACATCCGCATTGCCGCTGAATACGCCGCTGGCCTGGGTCGCCTCCGGCATAAACGGCTTCAGCATCGCCAGATCAAAGCGGTTAAGATTGACGAGCGCCCGTCCGCTGGCGCCAGCATCGATGGCCTGCGGCACGCATAGCTCAGCATTCGGGTTAGTCCAGCAGTGCGGCCCGATACTGATTTTCTGCTCGCGATTACGGTAATCCAGCGCGATGGCACGCGTCAGGGAGACCGGACCAACCGGCGTCTGGAAGCGGGTATTGCTCAGCGTCCCTTTCCAGCGTTCCTCTTTACGATCGAAGCTCCCCGCGAGCGACAGCTGCCCGGAAACCGGATCGCCCTGCACTTTCAGCTGCAGGTCGTGTTGCTTCTCGTTCCCTTTGGCATTGAGCTGCACCAGACTGATATTGACGCCCGGCTGGCTGATCCGCTCAACGCGCACATCAAGATTGCCGCCGATCTGGTCGCTGGACTTCACATCACCCTTGACGTTGACCTGAGCGATGGCCAGCTCCTGCCAGCGCAGGGCGCGGGCGGTGATATCCGCCAGCAGCTGCGGTGCATCAACGGTGCCGCGCACCTTCAGCAGCCCCTTCGCCGTGCCGCCAAGGCCTGGCAGAGCATTGTCCAGATTAGGCGCATCGATGGTGGCATCAAGATTCAGATCTTTAACCCCCAGCTCGCCTTTCACCTCGGCGCTGTTCTTACCCAGCGCCAGGTGCAGCCCGGGGATTTTCCACTGCATGTAGCTGTTACCCTGCAATGAACCGCTGACATCGACCTTATTCTGCTTAACGTTACCGGTGATTTTCAGCTCCGGTACCGACATCTGCCAGCTTCCACCGTACAGGCTGCCCTGAGTTTTAATCATCCCGTTCAGCTTCGACGGCCAGTCCGGGACCTCTTTGGCGGTGTTGATGCCGTCGAGCGTCAGCTCGCCGCGCCAGCTGATGGCCTGCTGCCAGTCCAGCAGCGCTTTCAGTTCAGTTTTCCCCTCCAGCGCCGCAACGGTCAGCTTATCGAGGTTAACCTGCTGTTCGTTCCCTTTGGCGTTGAGGGTGATTTTCGCCGGCGGCAGCGATGGCCCCTTCACCGCGGTACTGAACGCCATGGTGTAGTCGGTCATCTTGCCGTTAAACTTCAGCAGCACATCGTCGGCCTGGAACTGTTTTTCGCCGCTGAACGGCCAGTACAGCTGTTTACTCTTCAGTTCCATATTCAACGGCAGTCCGGCTTCCGCCAGCTGCGCGTCAGCACGTAATGTCATCGCCACGGAACCGGCTAAATCCACGCCGATCTCCAGTTTTTTACGCACTTCGCCGCCGACGGTCAGCTTCACCTTCTCGCCTTTCAGCGGATCGATGTTCAGCGTACTGTTGAGGGTGATGTCCACCGGCCAGTTGTCCTGCAGCTGCGCGGTGCCCGATGCAGTGACCTTGCCCTGATCGGAGTCGATATCCAGGGTATCCAGCCGCATTTTCCCGTCGATACTGCTGACTTTCAGCAGCATGTTGTAGACGGTCATATCGGTATCGCCGGTGACGCGCAGCTGCTCTCCGCGGAACGACTGGATATTCAGGTTCAGCGGCAGATGCACGTCGGCCATCTCCGGCAGCACCGGCCGGGAGAACAGCGCTTTCATCGTCTCGCCGAGCGGTTTTTCTTCCGGTTTCGGATTGTCGATCTTCGGTTCAACGACCTGCTCTTGCGCCACTTTTGCTACTTTCGGCAATGCGATAAGCAGCCCCTGCAGCGAGGTTGGCGTCAGGGTCAGATTCTTCTCCTGCCAGTTCAGACCGGTGGCGAAGTCGCGCAGCGAAACGGCGGTATCGTCAATTTTGACGTTGACGTTATGCAGCGCCACCCGGCTCAGAGTGATGGGATAAGGCGTGGAGAGATTCAGCGGGCCGCTATCTTCTTCTTTAACCGGCGCCGCCGGCGGCATCTTGCTGGTGTCGATCGCCACGTAGATATCGCGCAGCGAAATATCGTTGACGCACAGGCTGCTGTCCCACAGGCAGCGCAGCCTGACGCCGAGGTGGAACTGACCAGCGGTGACCGCGACGCCCGGCTGTTCAAAGCGTACGTTTTGCAGCGTCAGATCACGCCAGCCGCCGGTCACCTTGCCGATTTCCAGTCCGGGAACCCAGCGGTCCGCCGCCTTCAGCACCAGATGCAGGCCGCTGGTCGTGCCGACGAGGAATGCGACCGTCCCCAGCAGCAGGACCAAAAAGATCAGTACCCCGAGGCTTATCTTCTTCCATAAACTCATAATTCAGGCCCCAGACCGATGTAAAACTGTAAACCGTGCTCATCTTTGTCGCCGACCGGCGCGGCAATATCCAGCTTGATCGGGCCAACCGGTGACTGCCAGCGCACGCCGACGCCGGTGCCGGTTTTAAAATTGCTTTTACGGATATCGCTCACCGCTTCGCCGCTGTCAACGAAGACTGCGCCCCACCATTTTCCGCTGACGTTGTACTGATACTCCAGCGAACCGGTCGCCAGCTTCGAGGCCCCCATCAGTTTGCCATCGTCATCCCTCGGCGAGATCGATTTGTATTTATAGCCGCGAATACTGCGGTCGCCACCGGCAAAGAAACGCAGATCCGGCGGGACCTTGTTGAAATTATCGGCTTCAATCCAGCCGAGGTTGCCGCGCACCACAAAACGGTGGCGATCGTAGAGCGTGCGGATCCACACATCCTGCGCCTGGGCGACGATGAAGTTAATATCCGAGCCCCACATGGTGTTGGAGTAGTCCACCGAATAGCGCTGGGAGTCGCCCCAGGTCGGCATCAGGCCACCGCGGGAGCGGGTACGGTTGACCGACACCCCGGGATAGATAAGCATTGTGGTGTTGGTGACGTTAGCCTGAGTAAAGTGGTCGAGGCTCCAGCGCAGGTTCAGCGCGCGCTGCCAGCCGCTCGACATCTCCCAAAAACGCGATACCCCGAGGGTCGTGGAGTCGGCTTTCGTATCGTTAAGATCCGTACGTTTAAAGCCGCCCTGCATCAGGTAGTATTGCTCCAGCGGACTTTTTAACAGCGGCACTTTATAGCTGAAATCAAGCTGCTGTTCAGGAGCGGAAAGGCTGAGACTGGAAGTCAGGCTATGCCCGTAGGAGTTCATCCACGGCTTTCTCCACGTCCCTTTGATGCGCGGCCCGACGTCGGTTGAGTAGCCGACCCCGGTTTCAACGGTATTCTCTTTACGCGGGGAGACTACGCCCTGCAAAGGCAGAACTTTAGTCTGTCGGGACTTTTCAAACTGCGGCGCCACAACCACGGAGCTGAACCAGCCGGTTGCCGCCAGCCGGCGGTTGAGTTCCGCCAGATCCTGCGAGGTGTAGTAGTCGCCCTGTTTGAACGGCACCAGATTTTGCAGATATTCGTCACGAATTTGCGAGCCTTCAAAAGTGACCGGACCAAAGCGATAGCGTTCGCCGCTGTTGTAGTCGATATCCCAGAAGGCCTGATGGCGGTCGAGAGAAACGCCAAGTTGGCTTTTAATGAATTCGCTGTCAAAGTAGCCCTTACGCAGCGCAACCCGCGTGAGCGAGCTCTTGAAGCTGTCATAATCGCCATGATCGAGGACGGTGCCGATAGCCGGGCGGTTTTTTAACAAATCCAGGTAGTCGCGGTCGGTGCGCGCACCGCCCCGCAGAATGACTTCCGTGCCGCCAATACGTACCGGTTCACCTGGCGTGACTTTGGCAATCAGCACCTGTCGGCCTTTTTTCGGCGGCGGACGGAGGTCGAAAACGATTGTCGGTTCGTAGTACCCCAGGGCCTTCAACCCTTCGCGAATCGCATCATCAACGCGCGCACGAAAGCGGCGATCCGGCGTGACTTCGTCGCTCTGGATCGTAGAAAGTTGAGCCCGGACGTTTTTTTCCAGCTCCCCGGATAACCCCTCAACCTGCAAACGCACGCTCGCGGCGCTAGCGATCCCGCTGACCAGCAAGAGGCTGGTGATACATAACTGGCGGATTTGTAGCACGTTTTCTCCTGAATATCCTTGTTTCCCCCCGAAGGAAACGAAAGCGCCGTTCCACGGCTTAATAAACCCCCAACGACTTAGGGTTGAAAAAGAAACGCTAAACCAAATAATTCTTATGTTTAAATCTAGACGTATCGGGCATGTTTATTGTGTAAAAAGACACGCTTCGTTACAACCTTAACCACGACTTATGTTTTGAGAGGCCAACCGTGAGTCTATTTGATAAAACGCATCTTGTCGCCCAGGCGGATGCGCTGCCAGGACGCAACACCCCTATGCCAGTGGCAACACTCCACGCTGTCAATGGCCACTCCATGACCAACGTCCCGGACGGGATGGCGGTTGCCCTGTTCGCGATGGGCTGTTTCTGGGGCGTTGAGCGTCTGTTCTGGCAGTTGCCTGGCGTCTACAGCACCGCCGCGGGCTATACCGGCGGCTATACGCCGAACCCGACCTACCGTGAAGTCTGTACCGGCAATACCGGCCATGCTGAAGCCGTACGCGTCGTGTACGATCCGCAGATCATCAGCTACGCGCAGCTGTTGCAGGTGTTCTGGGAAAATCACGATCCGGCCCAGGGCATGCAGCAGGGCAATGATCATGGCACCCAGTATCGCTCCGCCCTCTATCCGTTGACTCCAGAGCAGGATCAAGCGGCGAAGGCCAGTCTGGCGCGTTTCCAGGCCGCTATGCGCGATGCCAACGACACGCGCGTCATCACCACGGAAATTGCCTCGGCGAAGCCGTTTTACTACGCTGAGGACGATCATCAGCAGTACCTGCACAAAAACCCGTACGGCTACTGCGGTATCGGAGGCATTGGCGTCTGCTTGCCGCCGCAGGCATAATACCGTTTAGCACTAAGGTGAATAATTAACGCTCTGGCGGCTTTACAGTCGCTTACGCTATACTAGCTGGTGTTATAGCCGGTCCAGAGCCTTCGGACCGGTTTTTTATGTATTCCACTATAGCGTTATCAACTTCCCTTCCGAGGATCTGGCCTCAACGGCTGGATAAACTATGTTAAACAGTATTTTAGTTATACTTTGTCTGATTGCTGTCAGCGCGTTTTTTTCGATATCGGAGATCTCGCTGGCCGCTTCACGTAAGATCAAACTCAAACTGCTGGCCGATGACGGCAACGTGAACGCCCAGCGTGTTCTCAAAATGCAGGAAAACCCAGGCACTTTCTTTACCGTCGTGCAGATAGGCCTCAACGCCGTCGCCATTCTTGGTGGTATCGTCGGTGACGCAGCATTCTCGCCGGCGTTTCACAGCCTGCTGAGCCAGTACATGTCTGTTGAGCTTTCCGAGCAATTGAGCTTTATCATCTCCTTTACCCTGGTCACCAGCCTGTTCATTCTGTTCGCTGACCTGACCCCGAAACGCATCGGTATGATTGCGCCAGAAGCCGTTGCTTTGCGTATCATCAACCCGATGCGCTTCTGCCTGTTTGTCTTCCGCCCGCTGGTGTGGTTGTTCAACGGCATGGCCAACAACATCTTCCGCCTGTTCAAAATACCGATGGTGCGTAAGGACGATATTACTTCCGACGACATTTACGCCGTGGTAGAAGCCGGCGCGCTGGCCGGGGTGCTGCGTAAGCAGGAACATGAGCTGATTGAGAACGTCTTCGAGCTGGAGTCACGTACCGTTCCGTCGTCCATGACCTCGCGTGAAAATATCATCTGGTTCGATCTGCACGAAGACGAGCAGAGCCTGAAGAACAAGGTGGCGGAACATCCGCACTCCAAATTCCTGGTCTGCAACGAAGATATCGACCACATCATCGGCTACGTTGACTCTAAAGATCTGCTTAATCGCGTGCTGGCGAACCAAAGCCTGGTGCTGACCGGCGGCGTACAGATTCGCAATACGCTGATTGTTCCGGATACGCTGACGCTGTCGGAGGCGCTGGAAAGCTTTAAAACCGCCGGGGAAGACTTCGCGGTGATCATGAACGAATATGCGCTGGTGGTGGGGATTATCACCCTCAACGACGTGATGACCACTCTGATGGGCGATCTGGTTGGTCAGGGGCTGGAGGAGCAGATTGTCGCTCGCGATGAGAACTCATGGCTGATTGATGGCGGCACACCGATTGACGACGTCATGCGCGTGCTGGATATCGACGAATTCCCGCAGTCCGGCAACTACGAGACCATCGGCGGTTTTATGATGTTTATGCTGCGTAAGATCCCGAAACGCACCGATGCGGTGAAATTCTCCGGCTACAAATTTGAGGTGGTGGATATCGACAACTACCGAATCGACCAGCTGCTGGTTACCCGCATCGACAATAAACCGACCGTGCTGGTGCCCAAGCAGACGGACGCTGCTGAAGATGAGCAAGGCGTAGCGTAGCGCTTGAGGTCTGAAACACTAACGGCTCCCATCAGGAGCCGTTTTTTTACCGCATAGCTATATCGTTATTCAGGTTAAGCCATCTCTGTTTGCAGACGCAGAACCTGACGATTGACTTCAGACATCACAGACAAATGCTGCTTGTCTTTAACCTTCGGGATAAGGATTTTGCCCTTATCAAATTCAAAAGCGCCAACATCCTTGATGTATAACCGTCCACGGAACAGGATCTTCACGTACTTCGCTACTTGCAGCGGATTGTAGCGTTGGAAAATTTTCATTGTTGTCTCCTGCCAGGGTTACGCTCTTGTGGTGCCACACTTGGCCCACGATTCGGGAGCGCAAATTTTAATGCCCTGAAACTATAGTCCAGAACTTCTGTAATACCCAGCATGCATAAGTTTATTTACCTTTTGATGACAATAATTAAGAACTTTCTTTTCAAACATACGTAGAAACTAGTATAAGTCGCCGATTTCCTTCGAATATGTGCGTTATCACGCAAACTGGCACCCTGATTGCGTGTAATGCCGGGAAATCGCATTTATGCTTAAACGAGACCAAGTGGTCGGATCACCTGCATAAAAATAAGGACTCATCATGACCCTACGTAAGCTACTGGCGGTTTCCTGCCTCCTGTTCCCGCTGATGGCCTCAGCGCATAATTTTGTCGATGGTCAGCGCGTCGCGCCGGTTGGCATTGCCGACCGGGGAGAATTAATTCTGGATAATGATAAGTTTAGCTATAAAAACTGGAATAGCTCGCAGCTGGCAGGAAAAGTTCGCGTGGTACAACACATCGCCGGACGCACGTCGGCAAAAGAGAAAAATGCCGCCCTGATCGAGGCGATTAAGGCAGCCAAATTCCCGCATGACCGTTACCAGACCACCACCATCGTTAATACCGACGACGCCATTCCGGGGTCCGGTATGTTCGTGCGCAGCAGCATTGAGAGCAACAAACAGCTCTACCCGTGGTCGCAGTTTATTGTCGACAGCAACGGCCTGGCCCGTAAAGCCTGGCAGCTGCAAGAGGAGGGCTCGGCGATTGTGGTGCTGGATAAAGACGGTCGCGTTCAGTGGGCCAAAGACGGCGCGCTCACCCAGGATGAAGTGCAGCAGGTGGTCGCCCTGCTGCACAAGCTGCTTAGTAAATAGAAACCCGGAAGCCGGGGTTGAGGAACGATTCACGCGGGGTATAGTCCAGAGTGCGCCCCTGCCAGTCGTGAACGTGCGCCCCGGCAGCCACCGCGACAGCATGACCGGCGGCGGTATCCCAGGTGCTGGTCGGCCCGAAGCGCGGATAAAGCTGGGCCTGACCTTCCGCCACCAGGCAGAATTTCAGCGACGAACCGATCGACGTGGTCTGATGTTCGCCAATATGTTCCAGATACTCCTGCAGTTCCGGATCGTTGCCGTGGGAGCGACTGATGACCACCAGCGGTGGCCGGGCATCCCGTACCTGAATCTGCTTACGCATACCGCATTCGTCTTTCCACGCTTTTCCACCTTCCGCGCTGTACAGCACCTTTAAGACCGGCGCGTAAACCACACCAAGTACCGGTTTTCCTTTTTCAATCAAGGCGATATTGACGGTAAATTCACCGTTACGTTTAATAAATTCTTTGGTGCCGTCCAGCGGATCCACCAGCCAGTAGCGCTGCCAGTGCTGGCGCACCTCCCATCCGGGGGGATCTTCTTCAGAGAGCACCGGGATATCGGGCGTCAGCGCCAGCAGGCCGCTTATAATCACCTTGTGCGCGGCGAGATCCGCCGCAGTGACCGGAGAATCATCCTTCTTGCTGGCCACGTCCATCGGCTGCTTTCCATCATAGACTTCCATAATGGCATCACCTGCAATCCGGGCAAGTTGACATACTTGTTCTAACATTCTCCACCTCATCTGATTACAGTGGCGTTAACTCGTTGTTTTAGTTATATCGCATCGGTGCGAGTTCCGCTATCTGTGATAACGATGGCGGTTTCATAAACCATTTTTCGGCATGATTCACATTTCTGTAAGAAACAGGATGTACATACATTTTCTTCTGTGTCATTGCTCATAAAAGGACGCCTCTGATGATTAAGTTTAGCGCAACGTTACTGGCCACGCTGGTTGCCACCAGCGTGAACGCCGCGACGGTCGATTTGCGGATTATGGAAACCACCGATTTGCACAGCAATATGATGGATTTCGACTATTACAAAGACGCCGCAACGGAAAAATTTGGCCTCGTGCGTACCGCTACGCTGATTGAAAAAGCCCGCCTGCAAGTCAAAAACAGCGTGCTGGTCGATAACGGCGATGTTATTCAGGGAAGTCCGCTGGGTGACTATATCGCCGCCAAAGGGCTCAACAGCGGCGATGTCCACCCGGTCTACAAGGCGATGAATACGCTGAATTACGCGGTAGGTAACCTCGGCAATCACGAGTTCAACTACGGTCTTGATTTCCTGCACAAGGCGCTCGCCGGGGCGAAATTCCCTTACGTCAACGCCAATATTATCGATACCAAAACCGGTCAACCGATGTTTACGCCGTACCTGATTAAAGAGACCACGGTGCAGGATAACGACGGCAAAACGCAGACCCTGCGTATCGGCTATATCGGTTTTGTGCCGCCGCAAATTATGACCTGGGATAAAGCAAACCTCAGCGGCAAAGTCACCGTCAACGACATCACCGAAACCGCGCGCAAATACGTTCCTGAAATGCGTGAAAAAGGCGCCGATGTGGTGGTGGTCATTGCCCACTCCGGTCTCTCCGCCGATCCATACCAGGCGATGGCGGAAAACTCGGTGTACTACTTAAGCCAGGTTCCCGGCGTGGATGCCATCATGTTCGGCCACGCGCATGCGGTATTTCCGGGGAAAGATTTTGCCAGTATTAAAGGCGCTGATATTGCGAAAGGCACCCTTAACGGCATTCCGGCGGTGATGCCCGGCATGTGGGGCGATCATCTCGGCGTCGTCGATCTGGTGCTGAATAACGATACCGGCAAATGGCAGGTCAGCCAGGCAAAAGCGGAAGCTCGCCCGATCTATGACGCGGTCGCTAAGAAATCGCTGGCGGCGGAAGATGCGAAGATGGTGGCGGTGCTGAAAACCGATCATGATGCCACCCGTGAATTCGTCAGCAAGCCGATAGGTAAATCCTCAGACAACATGTACAGCTACCTGGCGCTGGTACAGGATGACCCGACCGTGCAGGTGGTGAATATGGCGCAGAAGGCCTACGTTGAGCACTACATTCAGGGCGATCCTGACCTGGCTAAACTGCCGGTGCTCTCTGCCGCCGCGCCGTTTAAAGTCGGCGGCCGCAAAAACGACCCGGCCAGCTTCGTCGAGGTGGAGAAAGGCCAGCTCACCTTCCGCAATGCCGCCGACCTCTATCTCTACCCGAACACCCTGGTGGTGATGAAGGTCAGTGGTAAAGAGGTGAAAGAGTGGCTGGAGTGTTCCGCCGGGCAGTTTAACCAGATTGACCCCGCCAGCAGCAAACCGCAGTCGTTAATTAACTGGGACGGTTTTCGCACCTACAACTTTGATGTGATTGACGGCGTAAACTACCAGATTGACGTCACCCAGCCAGCGCGTTACGACGGCGAGTGTCAGATGATTCACCCGCAGGCAGAACGGATTAAGGATCTGACCTTTAACGGCAAACCTGTTGACCCCAAAGCCACCTTCCTCGTCGCCACTAATAACTACCGCGCCTACGGCGGTAAATTTGCCGGAACCGGCGATAGCCACATTGCTTTTGCCTCCCCCGACGAGAACCGTGCGGTGCTGGCGGCATGGATCGGCGCGGAGTCGAAAAAAGCGGGCGCTATCCACCCGGCCGCCGACAACAACTGGCGTCTGGCCCCTGTCCATAGCAAGGTGCCGCTGGATATCCGCTTTGAGACCTCTCCGGGTGAAAAAGCGGCGGCATTTATTAAAGAGAAAGCACAGTATCCGATGCATCAGGTGGCCACCGATGATATCGGCTTCGCGATTTACCAGTTGGATTTGAGTCAATAACGATTGCCTTCCCCGCTCGCGCGACGCTTAGCGGGGCGCAAAGCAGGCGTCCCACGCGCGGCGACAGGCCGGATCAGATACTGCCGCCGCGATCCGGCTTCTCCCGTCAGGCGACGGCCTGCTCGTGGTTCGCCAGAACCGCGGGCAGATTCAGCTCAATCCAGTCCGCCAGCGCCGCCACTTTCGCGCTAACCTGCTCGCCAAGCGGCGTCAGACTATACTCTACATGCGGCGGGACGACCGGTCGCGAGACCCGATTGATAAAGCCATCCTGCTCCAGCGCCTGCAGCGACTGAGCCAGCATCTTTTCGCTGACGCCGCCCATTTTACGGCGTAGCTCACTAAAGCGATGGGTTCCCCCGCGCAGCGCCACCAGGATTAATACCCCCCAGCGACTGGTCACGTGCTTCAGCACATCGCGTGACGGGCACTGCTCGGCAAACAAATTACCGTCGCGCATTTTTTCGCTCAGCGTCAACTTCGCCATTTTCACACTTACCTTTTTGTACGTACTTACTAAAAGTTAGTTAAGGTGTTAGCTTACCACAACTGTCACGCAACACGAAGGAGAAGACTGATGATCGCAATTACCGGTGCGACCGGCCAGCTTGGCCACCTCGTCCTACAAAATCTGTTAAAAACCACCGCCGCCAGCCAGACTGTGGCCATTGTGCGTAACCCGGCAAAAGCCGGACCCCTAAGCCAACAGGGCATTGTCGTGCGTCAGGCTGATTATACTGATGAAGCGGCATTCACTGCGGCCCTGCAAGGGGTCGAAAAACTGCTGCTGATCTCTTCCAGCGAAGTCGGTCAGCGTGCGTCGCAGCATCGTAATGTTATCAACGCCGCCAAAGCCGCCGGGGTTAAATTTATCGCCTACACCAGCCTGCTGCATGCCGATAAATCCCCGCTTGGCCTGCACGTTGAGCATGTTGAAACCGAGAAAATGCTCGCCGATTCCGCTATCCCCTATGCTCTGCTGCGCAACGGCTGGTACACCGAGAACTATCTCGCCAGCGCGCCACCGGCGCTTGAGCATGGCGTGTTTATCGGTGCTGCCGGTGAGGGCAAAATCGCCTCGGCGACCCGCGCCGACTATGCCGCCGCCGCCGCCCGCGTTATCGCTGAAGAGGGCCATGCCGGGAAGGTGTATGAACTGGCCGGCGATGAAGCCTGGACCCTGAGCGAACTTGCCGCTGAACTGAGCAAGCAGAGCGGTAAAAATGTGGTGTATCAGAACCTGAGCGAAGCCGACTTCGCCGCTACGCTGAAGAGCGTAGGCCTGCCGGCAGGGCTGGCGGACATGCTCGCCGACTCCGATGTCGGCGCCGCCAAAGGCGGTCTGTTTGACGACAGCCGCACCCTGAGCGCGTTGATTGGCCGCCCGACGACACCGCTGGCTGAGAGCATCAAAGGCATTCTGTAACGGTTACAAAAAGGTTAATTTTTGTAGCTTCCCGACGGACCATCCCCAATAATAACAGGATATCCGTCGGGAGAAACGCAATGCAGGGCGTACCGGAACAGTTCAGCGATGAGAGAGACAGCGCACGCTTTCGCCATCCGGCGCAGCTGCCCGGCGTTGAGCTGTACCATGCCCATATCTCCCGCTACGCCTTCGAACCCCATACCCATGAAGCCTTCGGCATCGGTGCGATAGAACTCGGCGCCGAGCGTTTTCGCTATCGCGGCAGCCAGTATGTCGCTCCGGTTAACTCCGTCGTTACTATGAACCCTGACGAACTGCACACCGGAGAAGCGGCCACCGCCGACGGCTGGCGCTACCGTATGGTCTATCTGGAACCGCAGATGCTGGAAGAGGTCACCGGCGTGCGCCACTGGTGGTTCACTGAGGTGGTACGCCAGGATCCGCAGCGCTCGCAGCGGCTCTGTCAGCTTATTTATGGCTTATGGCATACCGACGATCCGCTGGCGCAGCAAGGTCTGTTGCTCGACGTGATCGATACCTTTCGCCCGCTGGCCCATCACGCCCCGGTTATCGCGGAAGCCGCCCACCGTTTCGAGCGCGTGCGCGACTACCTGCATGACAACTATATGCATGCCGTCTCCCTTGATCAGCTGGCGCAGGTTGCCACCCTGAGCCCGTATCACTTTCAGCGCCAGTTTAAGGCTCATTTCCACGTCACGCCCCATCAGATGCTGATGGCCATTCGCCTGTGGCGCGCCAAAGCCTTCCTCACCCACGGAATGCCCGCCGCCGAAGTGGCTGCCGCCACCGGCCTTACCGACCAGTCGCACCTGACCCGCGCCTTTACCCGCCGCTACGGCATCACCCCGGTGCGCTATCAAAAGCAGGTCGCCCGGCGCTAAAGCGCAATCTCATACAATATTCCCGACGCGGCCTCTTCTACACTTTAGCCAACGAAAAGCGGCGCGGATGGCGTAATGATTAGTGGTGTGTTGTATGCCCTGCTGGCAGGGATGATGTGGGGGCTCATATTCGTCGGCCCGGTGCTGGTGCCGGAATACCCGGCGGTCCTGCAATCCATGGGGCGCTATCTGGCCCTGGGGCTGATTGCCCTGCCGCTGGCCTGGCTCGGTCGCGCGCGACTGCGGCAGCTTTCCGGGCGAGACTGGTGGACGGCGCTGGTGCTGACCATGACGGGCAATCTGATCTATTACGTATGTCTTGCCAGCGCTATCCAGCGTACCGGCGCCCCGGTTTCCACCATGATTATTGGCACGCTTCCGGTCGTGCTGCCGGTGATGGCTAACCTGCTCTACAGCCAGCGTGACGGTAAGCTGCCGTGGCGACGCCTCTTTCCGGCGCTCTCCTGTATCGCCGTCGGCCTGGTGTGCGTCAATATTGCCGAACTGCGCCAGGGGTTGCCCAATTTCAGTATCTGGCGCTACGGCGGCGGTATGGGTCTGGCGCTGGTATCGGTGGCCTGCTGGGCCTGGTACGCGTTGCGCAATGCCCGCTGGCTGCGGGAAAATCCGGATAAGCATCCGATGATGTGGGCGACGGCGCAGGCGCTGGTGACGCTACCGGTCTCGCTGGCCGGCTATCTGATTGCCTGCGGATGGCTGCATATTCAGCAGGTCGGCTTCCCGCTGCCCTTTGGCCCACGTCCCCTGCTCTTTGTGACGCTGATGCTGACCATTGCCGTCCTCTGCTCCTGGGTCGGCGCATTGTGCTGGAATATCGCCAGCCAGAAGCTGCCGACGGTGATTCTCGGGCCGCTCATCGTCTTCGAAACGCTGGCTGGCCTGCTGTATACCTTCCTGTTGCGGCAAAGCATGCCGCCGCTGCTGACGCTCAGCGGCATCCTGCTGCTGGTTGTTGGCGTGGTCTACGCGGTCTGTTCCCGGCCACAAAAACCGATGGTTGTGGCGCGGGCCTATGAGACTAAAAAATAGCCTGCTATCCGAAAGGGGTATTTCCTTATCTATAAGATATATTTAATATACATCTTATATTTTTAAAGACGAGGTATCCGCTATGGCTTTTCGTGACCAACCTTTAGGCGAGCTGGCGTTGACGATTCCGCGCGCCTCCGCACTCTTTCGTCAATACGATATGGACTACTGCTGCGGCGGCAAACAGACGCTGGAACGCGCCGCATCGCGTAAGGAACTGGACGTCACGGTGATTGAAGCCGAGCTGGCCAGACTGGCGGAAGAGCCGATAGAGAAAGAGTGGCGCGTCGCGCCGTATGCGGAGATCATCGACCATATCATCGTTCGCTATCACGACAGGCATCGCGAGCAGCTGCCGGAGCTTATCCTGCAGGCCAGCAAAGTGGAGCGCGTGCATGCCGATAAGCCCAATGTGCCGAACGGCTTAACCAAATACCTGACCATGCTGCACCAGGAGCTCTCCAGCCATATGATGAAAGAGGAGCAGATCCTGTTCCCGATGATCAAACAGGGCATGGGGACTCAGGCCGCCGGTCCCATCAGCGTGATGGAAAGCGAACACGACGACGCGGGCGAGCTGCTGGAAGTGATTAAGCATGTCACCAACAATGTCACCCCGCCGCCGGAAGCCTGCACCACGTGGAAAGCGATGTACAACGGCATTAACGAATTGATTGACGACCTGATGGAACACATCAGCCTGGAGAATAACGTTCTGTTTCCGCGTGCCCTCGCCGGAAAATAAAAAAGGCGCCCGCAGGCGCCCTCGACATTGTCAGTCTGATTGGCCACTCCGGTGGCCTTTTTTTATGACGGGCCGTTGCAGGCAACGTTAAAAATCTCTGCCGAAGATTTTTTATTTCGCCAGACGCTTCTTACCGGCAAAGAACCAACCTGCCGCCAGCAGAACGAACCACAGCGGGGTGACGATCAGCGCTTCGCGCGTGTCGGTTTCCAGGGTCAGCAGCACCAGCACAAAGACGAAGAACGCCATACAGACCCAGCACATCAGCTTACCCAGCGGCATCTTATATTTTGACTGCTCATGCAGATGCGGACGCTTTTTGCGGTAGACCAGGTACGAGCACAGGATAATAGTCCAGACGAACATAAACAGGATCGCCGATACCGTGGTAATCATGGTGAAGGCAGCAATCACGCTCGGATTGACCATCAGCATCACCACGCCGCCCAGCAGGCACATACAGGAGAAGGTCAGCCCTTTCGCCGGTACCGCCCGTTTCGACAGTTTGGCGAACATCGACGGCGCCTGGCCATCCTGCGCCAGACCGAACAACATACGGCTGGTTGAGAACACGCCGCTGTTAGCCGAAGAGGCAGCCGAAGTCAGCACCACAAAGTTAATCAGGCTGGCCGCAGCCGGCAGCCCCACCAGCACAAACAGTTCAACGAACGGGCTCTTAGTCGGCACCACGGAACTCCACGGCGTCACCGACATAATCACGATCAGCGCGAAGACGTAGAACATAATAATACGCAGCGGGATCGAGTTAATCGCGCGCGGCAGGGATTTTTCCGGATCTTTGGTTTCTGCAGCGGTGGTCCCTACCAGCTCAATACCGACGAATGCGAAGACCGCTATCTGGAAGCCGGCAAAGAATCCGCTGATCCCTTTCGGGAACCAGCCGCCGTCACTCCACAGATGGGCAAAAGACGCCTCCACGCCGGTCGGCGATTTGAAATGCATCATCACCATCACCAGGCCGACCACAATCAGCGCCACAATGGCGACGATTTTGATCATTGCGAACCAGAACTCCATCTCACCGAACATTTTCACGGTGGCAAGGTTAAGGCTCAGCAGCAGCAGGATAACCGCCAGCGAAGCGACCCAGTCAGAAAGTCCAGGGAACCAGAACTGGGCGTAGGCGGTAATCGCCACCACGTCGGCCATCCCGGTCACCACCCAACAAAACCAGTAGGTCCAGCCGGTAAAATAGCCCGCCCACGGTCCCAGAAGGTCAGCGGCAAAATCACTGAACGACTTATATTGCAGATTCGACAGCAGTAATTCGCCCATCGCGCGCATCACGAAAAACAGCATAAAGCCGATAATCATATAAACAAAAATAATGGATGGCCCGGCGAGGCTGATGGTTTTGCCGGAGCCCATAAACAGTCCGGTCCCGATGGCGCCGCCGATAGCAATAAGCTGAATATGTCGATTCGTGAGATTTCGCCGTAGCGATTGTTCAGTCGGAGCCTGCTCTTCGGCAGCGACTTTAACCTGATCTACCATGTGATTTTCTTCCTGTTGTACCTGTCTGTGTTGTTCAGGCTCTGATGGCCCGTCATTCGTCATTACCCTGAAAAAAGGGTTTATCGATATTAGGTAAGAATCGGAGGGATGAATACTATGATTTAGATATAATGTTAATTTTATGTTTAAAGTGAGTGTTATATCACTCCCGCTGCGCGAAACAGCTCACAAAAATACACCTAAAAAGCCTGAGTGCAACATAAAATTCCAGCAAATTTCCAACTTAAGTATTTTGCGCTATTTTTAGTCGCTCCCTCCCCCTTAAGGGAGAGGAAGCACCTGCTGATTAGATAATATCCAGCAGTTCAACTTCAAAAATCAGGGTGCTGAACGGAGGAATAGAAGCTCCTGCACCGCGCTCGCCATAGGCCAGGTTGTGCGGAATGGTCAGTTCCCATTTGGAACCCACCGGCATCAGGGTCAGCGCTTCAATCCAGCCGCCGATCACGCCGGTCACCGGGAACTCAGCCGGTTCGCCGCGGGCTACAGAGCTGTCAAATACGGTACCGTCGATCAGTTTACCGGTGTAATGCACACGGACGCGGTCGGTACGCGCCGGGATCGCGCCTTCGCCCTGGGTCAGAACGCGGAACTGCAGACCAGATTCGGTGCTGTTCACGCCTTCACGCTCGCGGTTTTCATCGAGGTATTTCTGACCATCGGCCGCCATCTCCTGGAAACGCTCGCGACGTACCGCGTCAGCACGCTCGTGGATTTCACGCAGCGCGCGGTGAACGGCTTCCACCGGCACCTGCGGCTGATTGCCTTCCAGCGCATCGGCAATGCCGGCAACCAGTGCTTCAGGCAGCAGCCCCTGCAGGCCGGATTCGCTCAGCTGTTGTCCAACCTGCAAGCCGATACCGTAACTTGCCTGTGCTTCAATAGTGTCAAAAGTCGGGGTTGCCATCTTCTTTCCTTATTTTTCGGGGGGAAATTTCACACTCGACGGATTCCAGACAGCAAGAAGGCGGCATGCAGATGATTCACCGCCAGGACAGGCCACAGTGTGACCAGTGCAGGCAGGCGCAGCCAGCGCATCAGCGACTCGAAAGACGACGAGTATAAAGTGGTGGGCAGCATATCAGCCATCGTCCGATGGGTAAAACTTTGTCGCGGAGATGATGACAAATCTGAGGGAAACAGAAACAATAGGGATATCAGGTTAACCTCACGAAACATATCTTTGTCTCGGCCATCAGGAAGTTAGCCATCTATACTCTACGGAGCAGGATAAAAATATGCGGAGCAGGAGGAAAGCCATGCCCGGGCGCTTTGACATCACAACTACCCTGGCGAAGATCTGGCACGCCCCGGATCATATTCGCATTATGGACCCGCTGCCGCCCATGCATCGCCGGGGCATCATTGCCGGTGCGTTGCTGGTGATTATCGGCATACTGCTCCCGTCAGAGGACAGCGGTAGCCCGCGACAAAGTGGCCGCGAAGCCAGTATCGACCTGCAATCGCAGTCCCAGCCGCCATCTTCCCAACAGGCCATGCCGCTGCCGCCGATTACCACCACGCCGACGGTCAATGACGCCGATCAGATGGCGCCGGTAGCGCCGGAGCCGGTTCAGGACGAGCCGGTGGATCAGGGACAGAGCCAGGCCTACTCTCAGCCCTCTCAGCCGCAACCGCGACAACAACAGCAACATTCGGCTGCGGGGATTGAGCAGCAGTGGCGCACCTACCGCATAGAAGCGGGTAAAACCCTGGCCCAGCTGTTCCGCGACCATAATCTGCCGCCCACCGACGTCTATGCGATGGCCCAGGTAGAAGGTCCGGGCAAACCGCTCAGTTCGCTGCAAACCGGGCAGACGGTGCAAATTCGGCAGAATGCCAATGGCGTCGTGACCGGCCTGACAATTGATACCGATAGCGGACAGCAGGTGCTGTTCACCCGTCAGGCGAACGGCAGTTTTATTCGCGCGCGCTAATCGTCGGAAAAAATCCACTGGTCATGCCGGGTATCATGCCCGGCCCGTGCAGAGACGCCCTCTCCCGCTCCCGCATCCTTGATCCTGCTTCATTATGTATCGCGTCGCGTCCGCTTATACCAATGCCTCCCACTCAAAGGATGGGTCATTGACGGCCTGATATGGACATTTTGTCAGGAGAGAACAACAGAAGGGGAAGGCAGAAAAGCAAAACGCCGGCACAAGGCCGGCGTCTCGACGCAAACTGAGTAAAAAATTACTCAGCTACAACGTTAACAACCAGTTTCGCGAAGACTTCGCTGTGAACCTGGAAGTCCACTTCGTGCTCACCGGTGGTGCGCAGAACGCCGTTCGGCAGACGAACTTCGCTCTTAGCAACAGCAACGCCAGCTGCAGATACAGCGTCAGCGATGTCGCGGGTACCGATGGAACCGAACAGTTTACCTTCGTCGCCAGATTTAGACGCGATGATAACGGTGCCCAGTGCGTTGATTGCTTCAGCACGTGCGTTAGCAGCGGCCAGAACGTCAGCCAGTTTGGCTTCCAGTTCAGCGCGGCGCGCTTCGAAGAATTCAACGTTTTTCTTGGTAGCAGGAACAGCTTTGCCCTGCGGTACCAGGAAGTTACGAGCATAGCCCGCTTTAACGTTAACCTGATCACCCAGGCTACCGAGGTTTGCTACTTTATCAAGCAGAATAACTTGCATTACCTTATCCTCTCAAAGTCGTATTAATGGACCGTGACCGATTACTGATGACGATCAGTGTACGGCAGCAGGGACAGGTAGCGTGCGCGTTTGATAGCGCGAGCCAGCTGACGCTGATATTTTGCACGGGTACCGGTGATACGGCTTGGGACAATCTTACCGCTTTCGGTGATGTAGTTTTTCAGCGTTGCGATATCTTTATAGTCGATCTCTTGAACGCCTTCCGCGGTGAAACGGCAGAACTTGCGACGACGGAAATAACGTGCCATTTGGCTAGTCTCCAGAATCTATCAATTCAATCTGCTCGGCATGCAGAACCATTTTGCTCAGGCCGTTCTTTGCCTTGTGGCAAGAGATGAACCCCTGAACGGTCACTGCGCTACCGACCGTTATACTGTGAGTAATGGCCTGGTTCTCGTGTCCGCTAATAATTACGGGCATTTGACACCATGCCTGCCGGTGAAAACCGGCTTCCTCCTGCACTGAACGATGCTCAAGCACGAACTGGCAGTGTGGAATTCCTGACGGGCTGACCTTACGCAGTGGCGTCCTGCAAACAATGCCGGACAGCTCCAGACGATTGGTCATCAGGATTACTCTTCAGAATCCCCAGCTTCAGAATCATCTGCGGTTTCGTTTGCGAAATCTTCGCGACGCTCACGGCGCTCGTCTTTCGCTTTAACCATCGGAGATGCTTCGGTAACAGCGTGCTTAGTACGCATTACCATGCTGCGGATAACGGCGTCGTTGAAGCGGAAGTTAGTTTCCAGCTCATCGATCGCTTCCTGCGGAGCTTCAACGTTCAGCAGAACGTAGTGAGCTTTGTGCAGTTTGTTGATCGGGTAAGCCAGCTGACGGCGGCCCCAGTCTTCCAGACGGTGGATCGTACCTTCTGCTGCAGTGATTGCACCAGTGTAACGTTCGATCATACCCGGAACCTGTTCGCTCTGGTCAGGATGGACCATAAAAACGATTTCGTAATGACGCATCGAATTGCTCCTTACGGATTATTCAGCCTCCTGTCTGGGTCAGCCGCGGCCCATGGAGGCAAGGAACGTGTTAAAGGGCGGCCGAAAAATTGACGCGTCATTCTACTTTCGTCGCTCTGGGAAGACAAGCGAATTGCGCAAATAATTCGCACTAACGGTAAAGCCGCGCTAAGTCAGTGATTTAAAATTAATCAACGACACCAGCGACACTTTTTTGAACAACTTCATCAGAAATGGTCACGATACCCACCGTCGCCAGAGATTACACTTAAATCAGAGCTATCGATAACCCCGGAGGATCCCGTATTTAACGCCAGCATGGTCGACAGAACGTCAGGAGCGTAGAGTATGAAATACATCATCATTGCCGCTACGGCTGCGCTTTTACTAAGCGCCAACGCGCTCGCAGCCATCAAGATCGATGGGCGCCAGGCACGCAACATGGACGATGTGCAGAGCCTGGGCGTTATCTATATCAACCATAATATGGCGACTGAGCAAGAGGCCGACAAGGCACTTAATCAGCTGAGCGATGCGCAAGGCGCAAAATATTTTCAGCCGATCCTGATTCACGAACCGGAAAGCAACGGCGTGATTCATGCCAGTGCAGCCATTTATCGCTAATCCCCTCTCTCTTTGACTTCGCCCGATAATCAGGGCGAAGTTTTAATGCAATTGAGTATTACTTTTCCTTGTAAAGGATCCGCTTCAGCGCAACCTGATGTCATCTCTCTTTTAACTGCATGGTTCCACGTTTTGTCCGTAGTAGGCATCTGGCCCGTGCTTACGCATAAAATGTTTGTCCATCAGCCAGCTATCGATGGGCTTCAGCTGCGGGTTGATGGCGCGTGCTATCCACGCCATCCGCGCCACCTCTTCCATCACCACCGCGTTGTGCACCGCATCGTGCGCATCTTTGCCCCAGGCAAAAGGCCCGTGCTGATAGACCACTATTCCCGGCATATGCAGCGGCTCAACGTCACCCAGCGTTTCGATAATCACGCGGCCGGTATTCAGTTCATAAGCCTCTTCCACTTCCTGTGCGCTTAACGCCCGGGTGCAGGGGATATCGCCAAAGAAGTCATCCGCATGGGTCGTCCCCAGCGCGGGAATGGCCAGACCTGCCTGCGCCCAGGCCGTCGCGTGCGTCGAGTGGGTATGCACCACGCCTCCCAGGTTCGGGTAGCGGCGATACAGCGCCAGATGCGTGGCGGTATCGGAAGAGGGACGATACCGCCCCGCCACCACGTTACCCTCAAGATCCACGACGACCATCTCATCCGCTTTCATGGCCTCGTAGGCGACACCGCTGGGCTTAATTGCCACCAGCCCGCGTTCACGGTCGATAGCGCTGACGTTACCCCAGGTAAAAGTGACCAGGCCGTAGCGCGGCAAATCCATATTGGCTTCAAATACCTGCTGTTTGAGCTTTTGCATTATGCCGCCTCCACCAGGCCTGCGCTGGCCATCCGCGCCTTCACCCAATCGCGCGCTTTCGCTACTTCAGCGGCCGGATCGTCCGTCGTTTCGCTCCACATCTCAATCAGATACGGGCCACAGTAGCCCGTCTGTTTGAGGGTTTCGAAGCAGCGCTCAAAATCAACCACCCCTTCGCCGAACGGCACGTTTTTAAATACGCCGGGTTTCGTGTCTTTGACATGTACCGCCACGATATGCCCTATCCCGGCCTGTAGCTCCATCTGCACATCGTTATCCCATGCAGACAGGTTGCCAATATCCGGATAGAGCTGGAACCACGGATTATTCAGGTAGTGGGCATAGCCCAGCGCCTTGCTGATCGAATTCATCAGCGGATAATCCATGATCTCCATCGCCAGCGTCACCTGCGCGCGGCTCGCCATTTCGACGCTCTCTTTTAACCCGTCGCGGAAACGACGGCGCGTCTCGTTGTTGGCTTCCTGGTAGTAAACGTCGTAACCCGCCAGCTGGATAACGCGAATCCCGACATCCTGCGCCAGCTGAATGGCTTTGCGCATAATCACCAGACCCTGCGCGCGTACCGCGTCGTCTTCGCTACCGAGCGGGAAGCGCCGATGGGCGCTCAGGCACATAGAGGGTACGCGCACTCCGGTTTCAGCAATCGCCTCGATCAGCGCGAGGCGCTGCTCCCGACGCCAGTCAAGCCGCGCCAGGCGCGCCTCGGTTTCATCTACCGACATTTCGACGAAATCAAAACCGAGCGCTTTAGCCAGCTGCAGGCGTTCCAGCCAGCACTCCCCGGCGGGGAGCGCTTTTTCATAGATACCGAGCGGAATGTGTTTCGACAGCATAGTCGCTCCTTAGCCCCACAGCTGGGCGATAGAACGTTTGAACTGCCGTGCGGCTTCCACCGGAGAAGCGGCGTCGCGAATGCTGCGCCCGGCGATAAAGACGTGGATCGGAATCCCCTGGAACAGCGGCAAATCTTCCAGCGCCAGACCGCCGGTGACGGTGACTTTAAAGCCCATATCGGACAGGCGTTTGATAGCGTTAATATCCGCCTCGCTCCATGCCACGCCGGCCGCCTGCGCATCGCGGCTACGGTGATAAACTACCTGCTGGATGCCCGCTTCACGCCACTCCTGCGCCTGCTCCCAGGACCAGTAGCCGGTCAGTTCGATCTGCACATCGCCGTTGAACTCTTTCGCCACGTCCAGCGCGCCTTTGGTGGTGTTGATATCCGCACAGCAGATCACGGTCACCCAGTCGGCATTGGCTTCAAAGCACATACGGGAGAGAATTTTACCGGCATCGGCGATCTTGGCGTCCGCCAGCACGATTTTATTGGGATAGAGCGCCTTCAGGTCGCGAACGGCGCGTACGCCTTCGGCCACGCAGAGAATGGTGCCGACTTCAATAATATCCACTTCATCGGCTATCAGACGCGTCGTTTCATACGCGGAAGACATCGATTGGTTATCCAGCGCAACCTGCAACATAGGTAATGACATTTTGCTATTCCTTTTAAACGGTCGCCGCAGTGGCGTTATCAATTAAATCCAGCACTTCCTGCGCGGTGCGGCAGGCGCGTAAACGGTCAAAATTGGCTTCATCTTCAAACAGATTGACGATCTGCATGATGCCGACCTCCTGATGAGTATTGGCATCCACGGCAGCCATCGTGATCAAGATATCGACCGGGTCGTTATCCTCATGATTGAAAACCAGCGGCGTTTTCAGCGTGACCAGCGCAAAGCCGGTTTTCTTCACCCCCTCTTCCGGGCGACCGTGCGGCATCGCCAGACCGGGAGCAATCACGAAATAGGGGCCGTGCTGAGCAACGCCATCCAGAATGGCCTGGTAGTAGCGCGGCTCTACGACATCCGCCTTCACCAGTAAATCAACGCTCAGCTTGACAGCTTCCTGCCAGGTGCTGGCGTCGGCCTGTAGAAGGATGGAGTGATTCTCCACCAGCGAATCACGTAATTTCATCTGACCTCCTTACTTCACATCCTGCGGGAAGTGCGCGTTGATCACTTCCAGCAGTTTTGGGCCAAAGTCCGCGGGCGATAGCATGTTGCGTACGCCAACCACGTATTTATTGCCGGAGACGCTAATCTCACCGGCGATATGGGTGGAGGCGATGATGATGTCCGCGCCGTTTAGTTCACTTTTGTATTCCCCCACCGCGCAGCTGTTCACCGTGTGATCGATATTTGACTGGGTCAAAAACTGGTCCACCTTCATTTTCATGATCATGGAACTTCCTTGCCCGTTACCACATACAGCCAGAATACGTACGGTCATAGTCAAAACTCCTTATTGAGCAGAAGCATCTGTCAGTTGTTTTTCCGCATCCTCTTCAGCACGCAGCGTGCGCCCTGCGAAGAACATATAAACCAGTGCAATAATGATGATGACGGCCATAAACGCGATACCGATAGAGGCGAGGCCCTGCATCATCGGCGGCGCCAGAATCGACCAGTCCGCCATGCCCATCCAGGCGCTCATACCGGTCAGTTTCACCGCCCAGACGCAGCCAAAGATTTCAATCATCCCCATCACCAGACAAATCTTCAGCGCCGCGCGCCAGCCGCCAAAGTGGTTAGCAAAGACGCCGATGGTGGCGTTCGAGAAGAACATTGGGATAAAGCCCGGAATAATCAGAATGGAAGAGCCGACGCCCACCAGAATACCGACGGCGATCAGCTGGCCGATGGTGCCCCACATAAAGCCCCAGACGACGGCGTTGGGCGCAAAGCTATAAATCGCGGCACAGTCAATCGCCAGTACGGCACCGGGAATCAGGCGTTGGGAGATACCGTTGAACGCTTCAGAGAGCTCGGCGACGAACATGCGCACGCCCTGGGTGATAATGAAAATAGCGACGGCGAACGAGAAGCCCGTTTGCAGGATATAGACCGTCCAGTGGGTGTTGCCCGCCATCGCTTGTACGGTGTCGATGCCGAAGGAGAGCAAAATCGCGCCGAAGAAAATGGTCATCACGATGGCCGTGGAGACGATGTTGTCGTGAAAGATGTTCAGCCAGCCCGGCAGCTTAAGATCCTCAACGCTCTCCTCTTTTTTACCCAAATACGGGGCGACCTTATAAGCAATCCAGGAGGCAAACTGCTGCTGGTGTCCGATGGAGAAGCCGCAGCCGTCGGTCACTTCCTGGGTCGGCTTGTACATCATGTTGGAGGTAATGCCCCAATAGAGCGACACCAGCACCGCCGTGCAGATAATAGTCGTCCACATCGGGTAACCGAAGATATAGAAAGAGACGGCAATCAGCCCCGCCTGCTGGAACATGATGTGCCCGGTCAGCATGATGGTACGAATCCCGGTAATGCGCCGCAGCAGGACATAACAAATATTCAGCGCCAGGGCTAACAGCACGGTATACCCCACCCAGCTGTAGGCATCCCCCATGCGCTCAATAGTTGCCATCATTGAAGCGTAGGTGTCGGAGATAGCGCCGTTGATGCCGTAAACCTCCGACATTTTCGCTACCACCGGTTTAAACGTGCTGGTCAGAATGCCGGAGCCGGCCTGCAACAGCATGAAACCGATAATGGTTTTAATCGTCCCCTTAACAATAACGCTGGCGCTTTTACGCAGCAGGATATAGCCCAGACAGGTCACAATACCCAGCAGCAGCGGGGCGTTGGTCATTACCTGGTTAAAGAACACGGTAAAGATGTGGTAGAGAATCGCCATAACACACTCCAGAAGGTGGACGCTCCAGAACGCACACTACGCTCAGGGCTTGTTGTTGGGATCAACTCTAATAATCAAAAATAATCACAACAAGATTATATTTGATTAAATGTGACGCACGCCGCAAATAATCCTTCAGTCCGTTGCCGTATTAATTCTCATTTTCCATGAAGTAAAAATAATGAATACAAATCAATAATATAAAAATATTCAAGTTTAATAAGTTACACATCTGTCTCGCTTTAACCCTCCGCCCCCCTTTTATGAATGGCAAAATTCAGGATTGCAATCCTGAACAAACGGTGCCAGTATCAATCAAAACAAATCACAATATGATTACTTCTGATTTCACATAAGGGGAAAATCAATGAGTAAAGTACAAACCATCACCCGCGAATCATGGATCCTCAACACTTTTCCGGAGTGGGGTAGCTGGCTGAATGAAGAAATTGAACAAGAGCAGGTTGCACCAGGCACCTTTGCCATGTGGTGGTTAGGTTGTACGGGCATCTGGCTGAAATCCGAAGGCGGAGCCAATATCTGCGTTGATTTCTGGTGCGGTACTGGCAAACAAAGCCACGGCAACCCTCTGATGAAAATGGGCCATCAGATGCAGCGCATGGCGGGCGTGAAAAAGCTCCAGCCAAATCTGCGTACTACGCCGTTTGTTCTCGATCCGTTCGCTATTCGCCAGATCGATGCCGTGCTGTCGACCCACGATCATAACGATCACATTGATGTGAACGTGGCTGCCGCGGTCATGCAGAACTGCGCCGAGGACGTACCGTTTATCGGTCCGCAAACCTGTGTCGACCTGTGGATGGGTTGGGGCGTACCGAAAGAGCGCTGCATCGTGATGAAACCGGGTGACGTGGTAAAAATCAAAGATATTGAAATCCACGCGCTCGACGCCTTTGACCGTACCGCCCTCATCACCTTACCCGCGGATCAAAAAGCCGCGGGCGTACTGCCGGACGGGATGGATCAGCGCGCGGTAAACTACTTGTTCAAAACGCCGGGCGGCAACCTGTACCACAGCGGCGACTCTCACTACTCTAACTACTATGCGAAACACGGCAACGAGCATCAGATCGACGTGGCGCTGGGCTCCTATGGCGAGAACCCGCGCGGCATTACCGACAAAATGACCAGCGCCGATATTCTGCGCATGGCCGAGTCGCTGAATACCAAAGTGGTTATCCCGTTCCATCATGATATCTGGTCAAACTTCCAGGCTGACCCGCAGGAAATCCGCGTTCTGTGGGAGATGAAAAAAGACCGCCTGAAGTATGGCTTTAAGCCTTTCATCTGGCAGGTCGGCGGTAAATTCACCTGGCCGCTGGATAAAGACAACTTCGAATACCACTATCCACGCGGATTCGACGACTGCTTCACTATGGAACCGGACCTGCCCTTTAAGTCCTTCCTGTAAGGCTTCTCCGGCAAGCGGTCATCGTTGACCGTTCGCCGGAAATTATCCCCGCCAGCATTAGTATTTTCACCTGATTTCAAATATCATCTTTGCTTATCACTTTTAATCGGATTTGCTCATGACGGAAGCGCAAAGACATCAAATTTTACTGGATTTGTTGGCACAAACGGGATTTGTCACCGTGGAGCAGGTGATTTCCCGGCTGGGAATTTCTCCAGCGACGGCACGACGCGATATCAATAAACTCGACGAAAGCGGCAGGCTGAAAAAAGTCCGCAACGGCGCAGAAGCCATCAGTGAACAGCGCCCACGCTGGTCGCCGATGAACATCCATCAGGCGCAAAACCATGATGAGAAGGTACGGATTGCGCGTGCGGCTTCGCAACTGGTGAATCCCGGCGAAAGCATTGTCATCAACTGTGGCTCTACCGCCTTCCTGCTTGGGCAGGAACTGTGCGGTAAACCGGTACAGATCATTACTAACTACCTGCCGCTGGCCAATTATCTGATCGATCAGGAACACGACAGCGTCATTATTATGGGCGGGCAGTATAACCGTAGCCACTCCATCACCTTGAGCCCGCAGGGCAGCGAAAACAGCCTGTACGCCGGGCACTGGATGTTTACCAGCGGCAAAGGGCTGACCGCCGAAGGGCTGTATAAAACCGATATGCTGACGGCGATGGCGGAGCAAAAAATGCTTAATGTCGTCGGTAAACTCGCGGTACTGGTCGATAGCAGCAAAGTGGGCGAACGTGCCGGAATGCTGTTCAGCCAGGCCGGGCAAATCGACCTGGTGATTACCGGAAAACAGGCGGATGAAGCGATCCTCAGGCAGCTTGAGGATCAGGGTGTTAAGGTGATTCGCGTTTAAAGGTGGCGTTGAAAAAACGCCACCGTCGCTGCTAACGCCTCCGGCGTTATCCGGTGGCGAACCCCTTTTTGCCAGACGCAGGTCAGGTGAGTATCCCGATCGTTTTGCCGCAGCGCCTGCTGGAGCCGGAACGTGCCATCTGGCGGAACCACATCGTCTTCATCGCCGTGCCAGAGCAAAAGCGGTCGATTCGCCAGGGTGTCGAGTTGCCCGGTGATATCCCATTCTGCCAGCTGTTCGGCACTGGCGCCGGGCGAAGGAAACAGGCTCTGTGACAGCTGGGTAAAATAGCCGGAGCCCATCAGGCAGGCCACGCTTTTTATCTCCGGATGATGGGTCATCATCCCCAGCGCCGTCATGCCGCCCATTGATGCGCCGGCGACCGCCAGCCTGCCCCCCTCAACCCACCCCTGGTCGATAACCGCCGCGCGCAAGGCCGGAAACTCGGCAAAATTTTGCAGTAAAATCGGCCAGAAGCGCTGCATCCGCCCACGTTCATCGCCATCGTAACGTGCGCCATGTTCCGGCGCATCGGGCATAATGACGCGAAACCCGGCTTCTGCCAGCGCCACGGCGAAGTAGCTATATACCAGCTTCGAGGAGGTAAAACCGTGATAAAAGATGATACTGGGCAACGGCTTATCCAGCGCATATTGCGGGCAGGCATGCAGGACTTCGCCGCCCGCCAGACGACGTATTTCAAGAGTAATCATTGACCCTCTCCTTTTACTGAGGTCGCGGTGTGTCATGGGCTGATATATTCAGCAAGAAACCAGGTTCACCATGATTCATAATGTTGAGAACTTGGTTACGCTTTCACGATATTTTCATCCGAAAATCGCGTCAGAGATAACACTTCGGGAACATTCCCCGGAAATGACATTCAGGCTACCACTACACTATGACTATCAGGAAACGAGATATGGTTATGCGCAGGTTAACACCGTGGTTTCTGGCTATCGCACTGAGCGGTTGTAGTGCCCTGCAGGGGACGCCAGAAGCACCGCCACCCGCAACCGACCATCCGCAAGAGATTCACCGTAACCAGACGACAGGGCTACAGAAAATGGGGACGGTGAGCGTGTTGATGTACGGTTCGCCGATGGATGTCGAAGCGGCGTTGAAAACGAAGGCAGAAACGGCTAAAGCGGATTACTACGTCATCATCATGATTGATGACACCATGGTTCCCGGCCAGTGGTATTCGCAAGCGATTCTGTACCGTAAATAGCGGTACACCATCTTTTAGCCAGCTTTACACTGCTTTGCGTCCATTCACGTTCTCCTGTGCATAATAACGTTCGGCCAGCCAACCTGGCAGGACGTTAGCAACGGACTGCCCTCGGGACTACGTGAAATGGAGCTGACGATGAAACGATCTTTTACCCTACCCGCTCTGCTGCTGACCACAGCGACAGCAAACACCTCCGCGCAGTCGGCGGAATTCGCCAGCGCGGACTGCGTTACCGGTCTGAATGAAATTGGCCTGATCTCCGTCAATAATATTGCCGGCAGCCAGCAGGACGTTGAACGCGCCATCGCCGTAAAGGCCGATGAACAAGGCGCGTCGTGGTATCGCATCGTACAGATGTACGAGGATCAGCAGCCGGATAACTGGCGAGTCCAGGCCATTCTTTACGCCTGAGGCGCCTGACGTCCACGCCCCATCGCACGTAGCAGCAAATCCTCCAGCGTCGGCTCATCCAGCCGCATACCGCCGCGCGTGTCGAGCATCATACGACACCAGGCCTCCGCCAGCGGCGGCGAGGCGTAACGCAGCATCTGCGCGCCGACGCCGAGCATATAAACCCGGCGGGCTATCTCTCTGCCCTGCTCTTCTACGGGCCGCCGCAGCAGCTGTTGCAACTGCCGCCATGTCCGGTCGAAATGGCGGTTTTGCCCTTTCACCTCCGCGCACTCCGCCGCCAGCAGCTCCAGCGCCGCCGGATGTTTACCCAGCACCCGCATCACGTCCAGACACATGATATTGCCCGAGCCTTCCCAGATACTATTGACCGGCATCTCACGATACAGGCGCGGCAACTCACTCTCTTCACAGTAGCCAATCCCGCCCAGCACCTCCATCGCCTCAGCGACAAACGGGATCCCGGATTTGCAGATGGCAAACTTCACCGCCGGCGTAAACAGGCGGGCCCAGAGGACCTCTCTGGCGTCATCACGACTCTCCCACGCCCGCGCCAGCCGGAACAGAAAAGCGGTCTGCCCTTCAAGGCGCAGCGCCATCTGGCCCAGCACCTGACGCATGAGCGGCTGATCGACCAGATTCTTACCGAATGCCTGGCGCTGCAGCGCATGATAGAGCGCTACCGAATAGGCCCGACGCATTAATGCGTGGCTGCCAAGCGCGCAGTCAAAACGGGTGAGCCCGCCCATTTTGAGGATTTGCCGAACGCCATCGCCCTCTTCGCCCACCAGCCAGCCGCGGGCTGCAAAAAACTCGACTTCGCTGCTGGCGTTCGAACGGTTGCCGAGCTTATCTTTCAGCCGCTCCAGATGCAGGGCATTGCGCTGCCCGTCGGGAAGCAGACGGGGCACGAAAAAGCAGGAGAGACCTTCCGCCGCCTGAGCCAGGACCAGGTGCGCATCGCTTTGCGGGGCCGAGAAAAACCATTTATGACCGACCAGATGATAAAAACCTTCGGCGGTTTTTTCCGCCCGGGTGGTATTGATCAGGACGTCAGATCCCCCCTGCTTTTCCGTCATCCCCATGCCAATTAACAGCCCACGTTTCTGAGCGCCCGGCGCCAGATGTGGATCGTAGCGGTCGCTCAGCAAAGGGGACAGCCAGTCGCTAAAAGGTTTCGGTAGCGCCTGCTGTAGCAGCGGCGTCGCCGCAAAGGTCATGGTTATCGGACACAGCGTCCCCGCTTCTACCTGCGCATGCAGCATAAAGCGGGCGGCGCGCGCGACAAAGGCGCCTGAGCGGGCATCCTCCTGCCAGGCCAGATTATGCACCCGGTTGGCGCACAGCCCCTGCATCAACAGGTGCCAGGCAGGATGAAACCGGACATCATCAAGCCGGCTACCGGTCGCATCGTAGCGCAGCAGCTCCGGCGGATTACTGTTCGCCAGTCTCCCCAGCTCCAGCGACTCCGCCGCCCCCAGCTGCTGGCCGATACTGGCCAGAAAATCACTGTCCCATCCGGCCCCTTCGCGCGTTACGGCCTCACGCAGCGCGCTATCCGAGAGAAATAAATTGCTGTTCATCAGCGGCGCAGGCTGATTGAACACGGTATGCGTTTGCCAGACCATACTGTCTCCTTGCGTCATCGGCATGATTATTCAGTATGGCTACCCTCGCCGGACATCGCCCGCGAGTCCGGTCACAAAAAAACCATCTCCCCCCTTCGTGAAGCCCATCACAGCCACAAGAATTTTAAATTTCATAATGGAAAATGTATGGAATAGTTTATTCAATTGTGACTTTTTTGCTCATGCCGGGATGATTTATGCAGACCGTAACAACGACAATGGGCGCGCATAAACGCGCGCTGATCGCCGGCTCTATCGGCAACTTTATTGAGTGGTACGAGTTCGCGGTATATGGCTTTCTGGCGACGGTTATCGCCCGCAACTTCTTTCAGCTTGCCGGGGAAGCGCCGCTGACGGGCCTGATCCTGACCTATGCGTCGTTCGCGATCGCTTTCTTCTTCCGCCCTTTGGGCGCCATTATTTTTGGCCGGTTCGGCGATCGTATTGGCCGTAAACCCACGCTGATTATCGTGCTGGTAATGATGACCCTGGCGACCACAGCCATTGGCCTGGTGCCGGTTTATGCCAGCATCGGGATTGCCGCGCCGCTGATTCTGACGGGACTGCGTATTCTTCAGGGCCTGTTTGCCGGCGGTGAATATGGCGGCGCGGTGTCGCTGATGACCGAGTTCGCCCCACGCGGCAAGCGCGGGCTGTATGGTGCCTGGCAATCCTTTACCGTGGCATTAGGGCTGCTGGCGGGGGCGGGCGTCGTGGCGTTGATTTCCGCCATTCTGAGCCCGGAGGAGCTGTACGCCTGGGGCTGGCGCCTGCCCTTCTTCCTCGCCATCCCGATGGGGGGCGTGGCGCTCTGGCTACGGGTGAAGATGGAGGAGACGCCGGGCTTTCTCCGCCAGCAGAAGCAGCAGCAACAGTATCCGCAGCCCACGGCGAACGTCGGCCAGACGCTGAAGGCTATTCTGACCGGCATTGGCCGCCTGATGGTCTGGTCCGCTGCGGGGTACACCTATCTGGTGATTATGCCCGCCTATCTGCAATCCTCGCTGCATACCGGTTTTAATCAGGCATTGCTGATTGCGGTTATCTCTAATATTGGTTTCGCCATAACGATTCTGCCCGCCGGAATGCTCAGCGATAAATGGGGACGCCGCAACGTGATGGTGATGGCCGCCGTGTTGCTGCTTATCCTGGCGCTCCCGCTGCTGAAAATTCTGCAGGCGGAATCCAGTACACTGCTGGTAAAAGCGCTGGTCGTGTTGGTGGCCGGGGGATTAGTCGGCATGCTGGCGGGCCCAGGACCCGCGATGCTGTCAGAGATGTTCCCGACCAAAGTACGTTACACCGGGCTTGGGCTGGCGTATTCACTGTCGAACGCGATTTTCTCGGGATGTGCAGGGCTGATTATCACCGGTCTGATTAAGCAGACGGGGAACCTCGATATTCCGGCTTATTACGTGATGGCGACGGCGGTGGTGAGTATTTTCGCGCTGATGACGCTGAAGAAAAACGACCATCTGCGGTCGCTGGATGAGTGACAACATTGCCCGGCGGCGCGAGCTTGCCGGGCCTACGCTTCTGTAGGCCGGGTAAGGCGCAGCCGCCACCCGGCAAACATATCAGCTACGCTGACGCACCGCTTCAAACAGGCAAATCCCGGTCGCGACAGAGACGTTCAGTGAAGAGACGCTGCCGGCCATCGGGATACTGATTAACTCATCGCAGTGCTCGCGGGTCAGACGACGCATCCCTTCCCCTTCCGCCCCCATAACCAGCGCCATCGGACCGGTCATTTTACTCTGGAACAGCGTGTGGTCCGCTTCACCCGCGGTGCCGACGATCCAGACATTCTCTTCCTGCAGCAGGCGCATGGTGCGCGCGAGGTTGGTGACGCGGATCAGCGGGACACTTTCCGCCGCGCCGCAGGCCACTTTTTTCGCGGTCGCGTTCAACTGGGCGGAACGGTCGCGCGGTACAATCACCGCGTGTACGCCGGCCGCATCGGCGCTACGCAGACAGGCGCCGAGGTTGTGCGGATCGGTGACGCCGTCGAGGATCAGCAGGAACGGCTGCTCGAGCGAGGCAAGCAGGTCCGGGAGATCGTTCTCCTGATACTGACGCCCCGGCTTCACCCGGGCAATAATCCCCTGATGCACGGCACCTTCGCTTTTCTCGTCAAGAAACTGACGGTTAGCCACCTGAATCACCACGCCCTGCGCTTCCAGCGCATGGATCAGCGGCAGCAGGCGTTTATCCTCGCGGCCTTTCAGAATAAAAACTTCCTGAAAACGCTCTGGAGCGCGCTCAAGCAGGGCCTGCACCGCGTGGATGCCGTAAATCATTTCACTCATTAAAGGTACTCATCTGGGGCGGTATGCGCCGGGTTAATAGGGCCGTGAACCACTTCACTTGCGCCTATTATAACCGACATGGCGTTCAAATCGACTCTTGTCCGATTAAACTGCCCGCCGCCGGGCGTCGCGTTTAACCTAAATGCCGTTTTGCCTCCTGGCGCACCCGGTGCAAAACGTGATGCTTAATCTCGCTGTAGCGCGGATGTTCGGCCAGGGTTTCGATATCCCGTTCGCGGCCGAAGGGCAGGGCTAGCTCTTCGACGATTTTTCCCGGCTTCGCTGACATAATCAGAATGCGGTCGGCGAGGAACAGTGCCTCTTCGACATCGTGGGTCACAAACAGCAGCGTGGTGCCAGTCGTAAGCCAGGCCTCGCGCAGCAGCTCCTGCATCATCAGCCGGGTTTGCGCATCCAGCGCGCCGAAAGGTTCATCCAGCAGCAGCACCTCCGGGCCGGGCAGCCAGGCGCGCGCCAGCGCCACGCGCTGTTTCATGCCGCCGGAGAGCTGCCAGGGGGCATGATGCTCAAACCCTTTCAGGCCCACGCGCCCCAGCCAGTCCAGCGCTCGCGCATTGACCTCTTGTTTGCGGTATTTACCCAGCCGTGGGCCGAAAGTGACATTTTCCAGCACCGACAGCCACGGGAACAGATTCGGCTGCTGGAAAATCATGCCGCGATCCGGCCCCGGCGCACGTACCGGTTTGCCGCCCGCCGCGACGCGTCCCCGGTCCGGTTGGGTAAACCCGGCCACCAGGTTGAGAATGGTCGATTTTCCGCAGCCCGAAGGACCGAGCAGAACGACAAACTCCCCTTTATGCAGTGACAGGCTAATATCCTCAAGCACCGTGAACGGCTGCGGCCTGGCCGCAAAGGAGAGCGAGACATTTTCCAGCGTGATGGCACTCATTATTCTTTCCCCGCCCAGGGCACAAACAGGCGTTGCAGCCCCAGCAGCAATAAATCCAGCAGATAGCCAATGCCGCCCAGCAGCAGAATGCCGAGCATGACGATATCGGTACGCAGATAGGAACTGGCGTTAATCACCATCCAGCCCAGGCCCGAGCTGGCCGCCACCATCTCCGCCGCAATCAGCGAGGTCCAGCCGATACCGATCGACAGCCTGACGGTAGTGAAGAGATCGGGTAGCGCGTCCGGCAACACCACCCGCAGGAAAATTTGCTTACGCGAGGCGCCGAGGGTTTGCGCCACGCGAATGCGCGAGCGGCCAATCCGCTCGACGGCGGCGGAGGCCCCGACCACCACGCTTAAAAAGGTGGCGATAAATATCAGGAAGAATTTGGAGGCTTCGCCGATCCCCAGCCAGACCACGGCCAGCGGGATCAGGGCGATTTTGGGCAGCGGACGCAGGAACTGCACGAACGGATTTAACACGGCGGCAAGGCCATCCGACAGCCCCATCAGCAGCCCCAGCGGAATGCCGATGATAATCGCTACCGCAAAGGCGCTGAGGGCACGCGCGAGGCTCACCGCAATATGCTCCCACAGCGGTACCTGACGATAGCCCTCCGCCAGCAGCTCTTCGGTTGTCAGGCCGATATCCGTCAGGGAGGGCAGCAGCAGCGGGTCGACCCACTGCCGCGTCGCCGCCACCTGCCAGACGATAAAGAAAACCGCCACCGAGACAGTGCTGATAGCGATATGCTGGCTCAATCTCATTGCGCGGCTACCGCCGCTTCGCGGATATAGCGTGAATTAATCGCGGTATCCCAGTTCGCCGGAATATCGCGTTTGCGAATCTCGCCAATCGCCGCGAGGAAGCCGGAGGTTTTGCTCAACGCTTTGCCGATGCCGCTGTCGGAGGTTTGCGTCCCGTTACCCAGCCATGCCGCGGTCCCCTGCTGGCTCAGCGTGGGGTATTCCAGGCCGCCGAGCGTATTCGCCGCGGTGGTCACCGGGGCACCAACTTCTTGCGCCACGATCGCCGCCGCACGCTCCGGGTCTTGCTTAAATTCGTCAACCTTTTGCTGGTGCACGCGCAGGAAGGCGGTCACCACCTGGGGATATTGCTCGGCAAAGGCTTTGCGCACCACGTAGTTGTTGTAAATCAGGTAGCCCTCTTTTTGCAGATCTTTGGTGGCGAAGACCTGGTGTCCGCCGGAGGACTCCAGCTCCTGGGCAAACGGCGCCCAGACGTAGCCGGCATCGATATCGCCGCGCTTCCAGGCGGCGACCATCTCGGCCGGGCGCAGCGGCAGCAGGGTTATCTTGCTGCGATCCAGTTTGTTGACGTCGATGGCGGCTTCCAGGGCGTACTGCGCCGTCGAATTCGGCGGGTAGGCCACGCGCTTGCCTTCGATATCTTTAATGCTGCTGATGCCCTCCTTGCCAATCAGCCGCTCATAGCTGGCGATGACGCCGGAAACGCCAATAATCTCTACCGGCAGTTTTCTGACAATCCCTGCCGCTGCCGGGCTGGAGCCGAAGTTAGCAATATCGATAGCATTACTGGCGAAATAATTTAACGCATCGGCGCCGGAGGCAAACTGCACCCACTTCACTTTACTGTTTAACGCTTTATCCAGAGAGCCGTCGGCTTTCGCCAGCATTAATACCTGAGAGCCGCCGCTATACGCCACCCGGACTTCGGCCGGGGTATCTGCAAAGCTGACATTGGCCCATAAGCTACCCGCTGCAAGGAATAAGCAGAGAATTTTTTTCATTATATTTACCCTTCGAAAGTTCAGAAATTTCACGCCCGGAAAATAACCGGACTCAATCGTATTCAGTGTTGTTTTAACGGGCCTGCCATAATTGCGAACATCGCTCGGCCAGCGCCTGGGCCGGATCGAACGTTAAGTCATAAAACGGCGCTTTCACCGCCGCAAGCGCAACGGGGACCTCGGTACAGGCCAGAATCAGCTTTTGCGCGCCGCGTGCAAACAGCGCGTTGGCCTGATGCGCCAGCAACTCGCCCCCCTCTTCCAGCGCGCCGCGTTTGACCGCGTAACAGCCGGGGACAAACCAGCGGGCCAGCTCCTCCTGCGTCGGTTCAACCACCTCCACACCCTGCACCGCCAGTTTGCGCTGATACCAGCCCGCCTCCAGCGTGCCTTGCGTGGCGATAATCCCTACCCGCTGCGGTTTGTCCGCCTGCTGCGCCAGCGCGGCTAGCGTCGCATCAACGATGTGCAAAATCGGGGCATCGCTCACCTGGCTGAGGGCGTCATACCAGTGATGCGCCGTATTACAAGGGATAGCGATATGACTGGCCCCCGCCTGATTAAGCTTTTCAATACCGTGGATAAGCTGCGGCAGCGGCGACGGCCCGCTTCCCGCCAGCGCCTTTTGTCGGTCCGCGATCTGCGGGACGTTCCACACCACCGAAGGGAGCTGTTGCTGATCGTTCTGCGCCGGCGTGGCGTCAAGCAGGCGTCGCTGAAAGTCCAGCGTGGCGAGCGGCCCCATCCCGCCCAGCACGCCGAGCAGAAACGGTTTAGTCATGGCGGGTCTGCGCCTCTAACAACTGGCGGTAGCCGAACAGTCCAGCAGAACCGCCGGTATGGATAAAGACGATATTCTCATCCTGACGGAAGTGGCCCTGACGAATCAGATCGATAAGCCCCGCCATCCCTTTCGCGGAGTAGACCGGATCCAGCAGAATCCCCTCGTGGCGGGCCAGCAGCGTCAGCGCTTCCAGCGTTCCAGCGGTGGGCAGGCCGTAGCCCTCGCCGACGTAATCGCTATTGGCCACCACGGCGCTACGCGGCAGCTCGCCCGCCACGCCCAGCAGGCTGAGCGTTCTCGCCGCCAGATTCCAGACGTTCTCTTCCTGCTTCGCCTTCGGCGCACGCACGCTGATGCCCAGCACCGGAACGTGGCTGTTGGTCGCCGTAAAGCCCGCCACCAGCCCCGCCTGGGTACCGGTGCTGCCCGTAGCGTGAACCACGTGGTCGATGCGCAGGCGTAGCTGAGATGACTGATACAGCAGCTCTTCGGCACAGGCGACATAACCCAGCGCGCCGATGGGGTTAGAACCGCCGCCGGGGATGATGTACGGATTGCGTCCTTGTTCACGCAGCGTGGCGGCATACTCCTCCATTGCCTGCTGCATATCGCTGCCGCCCGGCAGATGGGCAACGATCTCCCCGCCCAGCAGCTCATCGAGCAGTACGTTGCCGGAGCGTTGATAATCCTCGCCAAAATCCGTCACCCGCCGTTCCAGCAGCGCTTTAGCCTGCAGGCCAAGTCGCGCCGCGCCGGCAATGGTCTGACGGACATGGTTAGACTGCGTGGCCCCCTGAGTGATCACCACGTCCGCGTTTTTCGCCAGCGCATCCGCCAGCAAAAATTCCAGCTTACGGGTTTTATTCCCCCCGCTCGCCAGACCGGTCGCATCATCGCGTTTTATCCATATTTTGGGCCCGCCTAATAATGTCGACAAATTATCCAGCGGCTCAAGCGGAGTCGGGAAATGACCAAGAGACACACGAGGAAAACGAGCCAGATGCATATATGCTCCTTGCACATAAAAGGGGGGGGGGAAGCAAAAGTAAAATCCACTATACACAGTGAAAAAACAGGGCTAATCAAAAAGAATAAATAACGATTGCTGAAAAAAGACTAAGCAGGAAATACGCGGGGAAGGGAGAAATATCTATTCTGTTGTGGAATGACTTACGGCAAAAAAGAATAACCCCCTCCGGCTGGAGGGGGTGATATGCCCGTCATACTTCAGGTTGCCTGTACGTTGGCGATCCGCATGTCCCCGGGAACATCGTTATTGATGTACCGGGGGATTTCCTGCAACCCGCATGATTGAGGGGCGCTTACTCAGCAGCTTTTTTCTTCGCCGCGCGCTTCGCCTTGGTCGCCGCCGCTATTTTCTGCGTCCTGGCCGACGGCTTTTTCGCGCCTTTCTCTTTCTTCGCTTTCGCCGGTTTCGATTGGCCCTTATCACCACGGAAAGCGCTGTCTGGCTCGAAGTTCACCTTCTTGCCCGTCTGACGGCGACGACCGGACGGTTTGCCTGCATTATTGCTGGCACCGTTGGCCTTCTTCGTCTTCTCCCGGGCGGTCTTGCCGACGTTGCGCGGACCGCGTTCGCTGGAGATCAGTGAGAAGTCGATTTTACGTTCGTCCATGTTGACCGCTTCCACGCGGACTTCCACGCGATCGCCCAGACGGTAAGTCTGGCCGCCGGATTCGCCGATCAGACGTTGTCCGACCTGGTCGAAACGATAGTAATCGTTATCCAGCGAGGAGACGTGCACCAGGCCATCGATAAACAGCTCATCCAGACGCACGAAGAAACCAAAGCCGGTCACGCTGGCAATCACACCTTTAAAGACGTTCCCCACCTGATCCAGCATAAAGTCGCACTTCAGCCAGTCGGAGACTTCGCGGGTGGCTTCATCAGCGCGACGTTCGGTCATCGAACAGTGCGCGCCCAGCTGCAGCATTTCATCCATGCTGTAATGCCAGCCGCCGGTTTCGGTGCTGTTGCCTTTATGGCCCTGTTCTTTCGCCAGCAGGTACTTAATCGCACGGTGTAGCGACAGGTCAGGGTAACGACGAATGGGCGAAGTGAAGTGCGCGTATGATTGCAGCGCCAGGCCAAAGTGACCGCGGTTTTCCGGGTCGTATATCGCCTGTTTCATCGAACGCAGCAGCATGGTTTGCAGCATTTCATGATCCGGGCGATCGGCAATCGAGGTCAGCAGCTCAGCGTAATCACGCGGCTCGGGCTTATTACCGCCAGGCAGTTCCAGCCCCAGCTCCGCCAGTACGGAACGGAAAGCGGTAATCGCTTCGGTGCTCGGTTTATCGTGGATACGGAACAGCGCCGGCTCCAGCGCCTTTTCAACAAAGCGGGCGGCGGAGATGTTCGCGAGGATCATGCACTCTTCGATAAGCTTATGCGCATCGTTACGCTGCGTCTGCTCAATACGCTCAATGCGGCGCTCGGCGTTAAAGATAAACTTCGCTTCTTCGCTCTCAAAGGAGATCCCACCGCGTTCTTCGCGCGCGCTATCCAGCACTTTATAAAGCGCATGCAGCTCTTCGATATGCTTCACCAGCGGCGCATAGTGCTCACGCAGCTCCTGGTCGCCCTGCAGCATATGCCACACCTTGGTGTAGGTCAGACGCGCGTGTGAGCTCATCACCGCTTCATAGAACTTGTAGCCGGTCAGACGTCCCTTAGACGAAATGGTCATCTCGCAGACCATACATAGCCTGTCGACCTGCGGGTTCAGGGAACATAAGCCGTTGGAGAGCACTTCCGGCAGCATCGGCACGACCTGAGACGGGAAGTAGACCGAGGTGCCGCGGCTGCGTGCTTCAGCGTCCAGCGGCGTACCAGGACGCACATAGTAGCTGACGTCGGCAATCGCCACCCACAGGCGCCAGCCGCCGCCGCGTTTTTTCTCGCAGTACACGGCGTCATCAAAGTCGCGGGCATCTTCACCATCGATAGTCACCAGCGGCAGGTCGCGTAAATCCACGCGGCCCGCTTTCGCCTCTTCCGGCACCTGCTCTTTCAGCACCGAAACCTGTTTCTCTACCGCCGGCGGCCAGGTGTAAGGGATTTCATGGGTACGCAGCGCCATATCCACCGCCATGCCGGTGCCCATATTGTCACCCAGCACTTCGACGATTTTACCGATCGCTTTAGTACGACGGGTCGGGCGCTGGCTCAGCTCCACAACCACCACAAAGCCCATTCGCGCGCCCATCACCTCTTCCGGCGGGATCAGGATATCAAAGCTCAGGCGGCTGTCGTCCGGTACGACAAAACCCACGCCAGCATCGGTGAAATAGCGACCGACAATCTGGCTGGTTTTGGGCACCAGAATGCGCACCACGCGAGCTTCGCGGCGGCCTTTACGATCGGCGCCCAGCGGCTGCGCGAGGATCTGATCGCCATGGATACACATTTTCATCTGCTCGGAAGAGAGATAAAGGTCGTCTTTACGCCCTTCGACGCGCAGGAAACCATAGCCGTCGCGATGGCCGATAACCGTGCCTTTAAGCAGGTCGAGACGCTCCGGCAATGCGTAACACTGGCGGCGGGTAAAGACCAGCTGCCCGTCACGTTCCATGGCGCGCAGGCGACGGCGCAGCCCCTCGAGTTGTTCTTCTCCTTCGATATTCAGTTCTATCGCCAGCTCGTCGCGACTGGCCGGTTTTTCACGTTTTGCTAAATGATCGAGGATAAATTCCCGGCTTGGGATGGGATTCGCATACTTTTCAGCTTCGCGTTCCTGGAAAGGATCTTGTGACATGTCGGTTCCTCCGTTGTCATCTCTGATGAAAGTTTATGTCACTCCACCAGTAATAATTTATAAAGCGGTTGATTTTCTTCAACCAAATCAGCCAGCGTGTAGTCGTCTAGTTCCTTGAGAAAACTTTGCGCTGCTTCAGCCAGCGCCTTTTTCAGGCGGCAAGCGGGTGTAATGTGGCAAAATTCGCTGCTGCAATTGACCAGCGACAGCGGTTCCAGATCGCGGACGACATCGCCAACCCGAATGGTATTCGCCGGCTTACCCAGGCGAATCCCCCCGTTTTTACCCCGCACGGCCATCACGTAGCCAGCACGACTTAACTGATTGATTATTTTTACCATATGATTACGGGAAACGCCGTAAACCTCCGTCACTTCGGAGATACTCGTCATTCTTCCATCCGGCAACGAGGCCATATAAATCAGCGCTCGTAATCCGTAATCTGTGAAACTCGTTAACTGCACATCAACCTCAGGGTAAGGGGGAAAGCGGCATACACTCATCATTCAGGCCATTGCCGCGTGGTGCGATCGGACACATCCTGAAAGCTTGCGTATATTGATCCTCGGGTAATGACCGTATTGATACTGTATTGATGATAAACCAGCCAGCGCTCAGGCCGCTAATTTATTTGAAATGGGGCGGGTGAACAGCAAAAACAAGGGGCGCCTTAGCGGCGCCCCAGGGGATGATTATGCGTCAAACGGATCGCGCAGAATCATCGTCTCAGAACGGTCGGGACCGGTAGAGATGATATCAACCGGTACGCCGGTCAGCTCTTCAATGCGCGCAATATAGTTCAGCGCAGTCTGCGGCAGACCGCTGCGCGTTTTCACGCCGAAGGTGCTTTCAGACCAGCCCGGCATGGTTTCATAAATCGGCTCAATGCCTTCCCAGTTGTCAGCAGCCAGCGGCGTGGTCGTCACTTCGCGGCCGTCCGGCAGACGGTAGGCAACGCAGAGTTTCACTTCTTTCAGGCCGTCCAGAACATCCAGCTTGGTCAGGCAGAAGCCGGACAGGGAGTTGATCTGCACCGCGCGACGGATCGCCACGATATCCAGCCAGCCGGTACGACGACGACGGCCGGTAGTGGCACCGAACTCGTTACCCTGCTTGCACAGGAACTCGCCGATATCATCGAACAGCTCAGTCGGGAACGGGCCTGCGCCGACGCGAGTCGAGTAGGCTTTGATGATGCCCAGCACGTAGTCCACATAGCGCGGACCCAGGCCGGAACCGGTCGCCACGCCACCCGCGGTGGTGTTAGACGAGGTCACGTACGGATAGGTACCGTGGTCGATATCCAGCAGAGTCCCCTGCGCGCCTTCGAACATCACGAAGTCGCCGCGCTTACGCGCCTGGTCCAGCAGATCGGAAACATCCACCACCATCGCCGTCAGAATGTCGGCAATCGCCATGACATCATCCAGCACTTTCTGATAGTCAACCGCTTCTGCTTTGTAGAAATTCACCAGCTGGAAGTTGTGATATTCCATCACTTCTTTCAGTTTGACGGCGAAGGTTGCTTTATCAAACAGGTCACCAACGCGCAGACCGCGGCGTGCGACTTTATCTTCGTAAGCAGGGCCGATGCCGCGACCGGTGGTACCGATAGCTTTCGCACCGCGTGCTTTTTCACGCGCAACGTCCAGCGCGACATGATAATCGAGGATAAGCGGGCAGGCTTCGGACAGCAGCAGACGCTCACGAACAGGGATACCACGGTCTTCCAGACCTTTCATCTCTTTCATCAGCGCAGCCGGAGACAGCACCACACCGTTACCGATGATGCTGGTGACATTTTCGCGCAGAATACCTGATGGAATAAGATGGAGGACGGTTTTTTCACCGTTGATTACGAGAGTATGGCCTGCGTTGTGGCCACCCTGGTAGCGCACAACATATTTAGCCCGTTCAGTCAGGAGATCGACGATCTTCCCTTTACCTTCGTCACCCCATTGGGTGCCCAGTACGACGACGTTGTTACCCATTTTTCAAAATCACCGTTTGCTTAAAAATGGATTCTACCATCGCTTTTTCAGAGTTACAGCACTTTTTGCACTCAATTCCAGGCAAGTCTGACCACTTTTTGATCAGGTCATCGATTTCGTCAACATGTAGTAGATGACAAACCCGGCAACCACAAGCCCCCCGCCAAAACGGCGTAATAAATTATCCGGCAGCTGGCTCATGGTCGCGACCATCCGCCGCCAGGCGCGCGGATAAAGCAGCGGCCCGAGCCCTTCGAGTACTAAAACCAGCGCCAGTGCCAGCCAGATTGTTGCGTTCATTATGGACCCTTAGAAAGAAAGCGCGCCGCCGCCCCAGACAGGCATCGGCGGCAGCGTAATGTGGAAACAGACCCCTGCGACATTGTCCGGTATTTCACGTTCATTATGAACGGGTGTCGCACAAAAAAAACCTATAACTTATTGTGTTACAAGTTATTTATTAAACTTCGCCCATAAAAAAGGCGCCTTTCTCAAGGCGCCTTTTTACTCACGCGATAACTTACTTGCGAGCCGAATCTGGCGATTTCATATAGCGGAAGAAATCGCTGTCCGGGCTGAGAACCATCACATCCTGATTGCTCTGGAAGCTATTCTCATAGGCGCGCAGGCTACGGATAAAGGCATAGAAGCCCGGATCCTGGCTAAACGCATCGGCAAACAGCTTCGCCGCATCCGCATCACCTTCACCGCGCATGATACGGCCCTGACGTTCCGCTTCAGCCAGCGTCCTGGTGACTTCATAGTCCGCCGTTGCGCGCAGCTTCTCAGCCTCTTCCTGACCCTGTGAACGATGGCGACGCGCAACCGCTTCACGCTCGGCGCGCATACGGTTGTAAATCGCTTCGGACACTTCAGCCGGCAGGTTGATCTGCTTGATGCGTACGTCGACAACTTCAATACCCAGCGCTGCCATACTGTTCGGGTTAATGACCGGCACCTTACCATTGGTTTCCGCCGATACGCGCTCTGCCGCTTTGGCGATAGCATCGTCGGCCGCCGGCGTACTGACTTCGTCTTCCGTACCCGCTGAACCGGAGTTCAACGCGTCACGTACTTCCAGCGTCAGACGACCGCGGGAGTCGGTCACGATATCCTTCACATCCAGGCGACCAATTTCGGAACGCAGACGGTCAGAGAACTTACGCTTCAGCAGCACTTCGGCCTGGGAGACGTCGCCGCCGCCGGTAGCCAGGTAGTAGCGGCTGAAGTCGCTGATACGCCATTTGATGTAGGAGTCAACGATCAGGTCTTTCTTCTCTTTGGTGACAAAGCGATCGGCCTGGTTGTCCATGGTCTGAATACGCGCATCCAGCATTTTCACTGATTCAATAAACGGGATCTTAAAGTGCAGACCCGGCGAATAGACCAGCGGTTTGTTTTCACTATCGCGGAGAACTTTACCAAAGCGCAGCGTAATCCCACGCTCGCCTTCTTTGACGATAAAAATCGACATGTAAAGCACTACCAGCACGATGACAATTATCGCAATAACAGATTTACGCATCGTTATTCCCCCTGACGCTGGTAGTCGTTACGCTGCGCGTTAGCGCGGCGTTGGTCCATAATACTGCCGTCCGTGGTGGTCGGCGTGGTGCTGGCACTGCTTGAGCTGGATGCAGGCGGCAGACGCAGCAGATCGCTCGCGCTACTGCTACCGCTCTTTGCCGCCGGGGCACCGGCGCCTTTCAGCATCTGGTCCAGAGGCAGAACCATCAGGTTGCCACCTTTATCGTTCACCAGCACTTTGCGGGTATGGCTCAACACTTTTTCCATGCTTTCGATATACAGACGTTCGCGGGTGATTTCCGGCGCGGCTTTATACTCCGGCAGGATCTTCGCAAAGCGCGCAACTTCACCCTGTGCTTCGAGAACGGTCTGAGTTTTGTACGCGCGCGCCTCTTCAAGGATACGCTGCGCCTGACCATTGGCTCGCGGCTGAACTTCGTTGGTGTAAGCTTCGGCTTCACGGATGTATTGCTGCTCGTTCTCACGCGCCGCAATCGCATCATCAAATGCCGCCTTCACTTCTTCCGGCGGACGCGCCGTCTGGAAGTTGACGTCCAGCAAGGTGATCCCCATGTTGTACGGACGAATCGTCTCTTCCAGCTCACGCTGGGTATCGCTACGAATAACGGTACGACCTTCGGTCAGGATGCGGTCCATCGTGTACTTGCCAATCACGCCGCGCAGGGCGCTGTCGGTCGCCTGACGCAGACTATCGTCCGCGCTGGCCACGCTAAACAGGTAGCGCTCAGGATCGGTCACCCGATACTGGACGTTCATCTCAACGCGCACGACGTTTTCATCAGACGTCAGCATGACGCCAGAAGCCGCCAGTTCACGTACCGACTCAACGTTTACCGCCTGAACGTTATCGATAAAGGTTGGCTTCCAGTTAAGGCCTGGCTCAACCAGATGGCTGAATTTACCAAAGCGAGTGACCACACCACGTTCAGCTTCCTTGATGGTATAGAAACCGCTGGCAGCCCAGATAATAACCGCGGCAGCCGCCACGATGCCGACAATGCGTCCGCCCATCGGGCCACGCGGTCCCTGAGAGCCGCTACCGCTCCCCTGGCCCCCTTTACCGCCGCCGAGACCGCCAAGTTTTTTACTTAACTTGCGGAAGATATCATCCAGATCGGGCGGCCCCTGCTCGCGACCGCCTTTATTGCCATTTCCCTCAGAGTTGCCGCCAGGTTTGCTGCTCCCCCACGGGTCGCGGTCCTGTCCGTTATTACCGGGCTGATTCCACGCCATGTATATGCTCCATATTTGTTTTTGATATCCCCACAGGGGTTAATATCTTCAGGCAAGCTGCAAGGTCAAATCACGTAATCAACCAGCGCTGGCTCTTGTTTACAGAGGCGACGCCAGTCAACGATCGGCATGCGCACCTGCAGACCCACGCTGCCGTCATCCTCCAGCCACTCTTTTTCTATCGCCTGAAGCTGATAGAACCGACTTCTCAGCCGCCCTTCCCGTGGCGGTAGACGCAGCGTGTGCTGCGCTACTTCACCGGAAAGCCGTTCCGTCAAAGCCTGAAAAAGCAGCGGTACGCCAACCCCGGTCTGGGCGGAGAGCCAGACCCGGATCGGTTTATTCTCTTCATCTCTGTCGATACGCGGTTCAAAATCATCCAGCATGTCGATTTTGTTCATCACCAGCAGCGTCGGGATCTCATCGGCCTCAATTTCCGCCAGTACCGTATTGACGGCATCAATGTTTTCCTGCACCCGGACATCGGCGGCATCAATCACATGCAGCAGCAGCGTCGCCTGACGCGTCTCCTGCAAAGTGGCCTTAAACGCCGCGACCAGGTCGTGCGGCAGATGGCGAATAAAGCCAACGGTATCCGCAAGTACGGTCTCGCCGACATCGGTAACATCAATGCGGCGCAGCGTCGGATCCAGCGTCGCGAACAGCTGGTTCGCAGCGTAGACCTCGGCTTCCGTTATCTGGTTGAACAGCGTTGATTTTCCGGCGTTGGTGTAGCCCACCAGCGAGACGGTTGGAATATCGGCTTTGGCTCGTGACCGCCGTCCTTGCTCACGCTGTTTTGACACTTTCTCCAGCCGCGACAGGATCTGCATGATCCGGTTGCGCAGGAGTCGACGGTCAGTTTCGAGCTGGGTTTCACCCGGGCCGCGCAAACCAATTCCGCCTTTCTGTCTTTCAAGGTGGGTCCAGCCGCGAACCAGGCGCGTAGCCATATGGCGCAGCTGTGCCAGCTCAACCTGCAATTTCCCTTCATGGGTACGCGCGCGCTGGGCAAAAATATCCAGAATAAGACCGGTGCGATCGATAACCCGGCATTCGCATAAGCGTTCCAGGTTTCGTTCCTGAGCCGGGCTCAGGGCATGATCGAACAGCACGACTGACGCGCCGGTCGCTTTTACGGCTTCCGCAATTTCGACAGCCTTACCTTCACCAACAAAATATTTTGGATGCGGTGCTTTACGGCTACCGGTAATCACCTGCATTGCTTCGACACCGGCAGAGGAGACCAGGGATTCAAACTCCTGAAGGTCTTCCATATCTTTGTCTTGCGAAAAATAGATGTGTACCAGCACCGCCTGCTCACCGGCATCATAACGGTCAAACAAGCGTAAACCCCTTATAAAATACCAGCGGGGAACACAGTTACCCGTTGTCTTTCAGGCCGCATGGACGTTGGCTTTCTTGCCCGACTCTGGCCGGGCCGCCACACGCGTCGTTCAAATCTGCCCCTGGCAAATTTGTTATTCACCCCAGTCATTTACTTACGCAAATGGCTGGGGAGTCACTACGCGCCGCCTTTCTGCAACCTGAAACGCATCGAATGAACCTGGCTCCCCGGCATGGAAAAACAGCATCAACCTTATTCGGTGTCTTCGCTGTCTTGCTGCGGCGCAGATGAACCCTGCGCGCTACCACCGTGGTGATAGTTATTTGTACCGCCGCCAGCATTATTGCTGTGGTGAGACACCGGGCGAGACGGGACAACAGTAGAAATTGCGTGCTTGTAGACCATCTGGCTGACCGTGTTTTTCAACAGGATCACGAACTGATCGAAAGACTCAATTTGCCCTTGCAGCTTAATACCATTCACCAAATAAATAGAAACCGGAACGCGTTCCCGACGCAAAGCGTTCAGGAACGGATCTTGTAAAGATTGCCCCTTAGCCATTCTCTCTTTTCCTTATATGTATGCTTGTTTTGTACTCAGAACCTGACGATTCTTAAAAAAAATTACGCACGATACCGTTTGATTGTACACGTTCAGTCCTGGCTCGCACCAACTACCTGTAATACTTTGTTGAGCGCCTGTTCAGGATGTTCACTCTCTAACCAGTGAATATCTTCCCAGCCGCGTAACCAGGTCATCTGACGTTTTGCTAACTGTCTCGTGGCGCAAACACCTCGATAAACCATTTCATCATACGGGATCTCGCCATCAAGATATGACCACATCTGGCGGTATCCGACACAACGAATGGAAGGCATATCCGTATGCAAATCTCCGCGGGCAAAAAGCGCCCGTACTTCTGCTTCAAAACCCGAAGCCAACATCTGATGAAAACGCTGTTCTATGCGTTGATGGAGCAGTTCACGGCTCGCCGGGGCGATGGCGAACTGATGCACCTGGTACGGCAGAGCGTCTCCTGACGTTTGCGTCAGTTCCGTTAAAGTTTTACCCGAAATGAAAAAAACTTCCAGTGCCCGGGAAAGTCTTTGCGGATCATTTGGATGAATACGCGCGGCGGCAACGGGATCGATCTCCTGTAGCTGCCGGTGCAACGCGTGCCCCCCCTGCTCTGCTGCCTGCTGCTCAATTTTAGCCCTGACCTGCGGATCCGCCGACGGTAACGGCGACAACCCTTCCAGCAACGCTTTGAAATACAACATTGTTCCGCCAACCAGCAGCGGAATGCGCCCGGCTGCGACGATCTCCGCCATTTCAGCCAGCGCATCGCGGCGAAAATCCGCCGCGGAATAAGCCTCTGCCGGATCGCGAATGTCCAGCAGCCGATGCGGCGCAGCGCTCAGCTCCGCGGCATCTGGCTTGGCAGTGCCAATATCCATTCCTCGATAGATAAGGGCGGAATCAACACTAATCAACTCTACCGGTAAAATTTTACGCAACGCAATCGCTAAGGCGGTTTTACCGGAGGCCGTCGGGCCCATTAAAAATATTGCCTTAGGCAGGCTCGCCGTGGTGGTATCACTCATCTTTCAGGGCAGTCATCGCCGAATGTAAATCAACAGGTTGTAACAGACCACCCGGCGGCGCTTTTACCAGCTGCGGGCACAAACGTTCAACGTCGGCCAGCACGGTAATCGCCTGCGCCATATTCCACTGCGCATGTTCGCTCGCCAGATTACGCGCGATCCACTGCGCGATGTTGCCGACGTCGAATGCCTTTTGCTGCGCCAGGTAGCCTATCAGTTCAGGAATCAAGATTTGTAAATTTTGTTGTCTTAAGGGTAAAGGCACGGCGCGAACCGTCAAATGTTGCGCGTCAGACTGCAGATCGATACCCAGCGCCGCCAGCGCCGACTGCGCTTTATCCAGCGCCGCTTTCTCCGCAGCGGACGCTTTCAGCCGCAGTGGGATCAGCAGCGGCTGAGCGCACACCGCTTCAACCTCCGGCGTCAGCTGCGCCTGCCGCAGCCAGCGTTCGGCGACCGGCAGCGACAGCAGCGCCAGCTTGCCGTCTCGCTCCAGCAGCGCGCAATCACCCGCCACGATAGTCAGTACGCGGCCAAAGCTTTGACTGTGGCCGGATAGCCCGTCCGCGGCAGGCGCTGGCACGCTGCTTTTGCGTTCCGCCGCTGGTGTTTCCAGCAGCTGGCGATAGAGCGCCCCCTGCTGTTTCTGATAGCCGGGCTGCGCATGCGGCCAACTGGTGGCACCCGCAGCAGCGGCTCCCGACGACGGGCGCGGCGTCTCGCTGCCATAGCGCGGCGCCGCGGGCTCGCGAGCCGCCGCCGGCTGGGCAAAGTGGTTCCCCCCCGCCGCCACCCGGTTTTCCGGGACCGTCGGGCGCAACGGCTCGGCTTCATGTTCTTCCGCCAGCGGGACGTTAAGCTGCTGCTGGAGCACGCTCAATACGCCCTGATAGATAAAGTCATGCACCAGACGCGACTGGTGGAAACGAACTTCATGCTTCGCCGGGTGGACGTTAACATCCACCTGGTGCGGGTCGATCTCCAGGTAAAGCACAAATGCCGGCTGCTGGTCGGCCCCCAGCTTATCTTCGCAGGCCTGACGAATTGCATGATTGATTAAACGATCGCGCATCATGCGGCCATTGACGTAGCAATACTGAATTTCCGCCAGCGTCGGGTTGGTATGTAAAGGATCGGCCACCCAGCCGCGCAGGGTCAGATCGCCATGCTGCCACTCGATCGCCAGGGCATGTTCGAGAAACGGCATACCGCAGATCGCCCCCAGCCGCCGTTCGCGCTGGCCGCCCTCAGGCACCGCACGATACTGGCGCACCGCTTTGCCGTTATGGCTGAGGTTAATGGTGACGTCGAAACGCGCCAGCGCAATGCGTCTGACGATTTCATCGATGTGGCCAAACTCGGTCTTTTCGGTGCGCATGAACTTGCGCCGCGCCGGCGTGTTGTAAAACAGATCCAGCACTTCCAGCGTGGTTCCCACCGGATGCGCCGCGGGTTTGACGGTCACCGCCTGATCGCGCCCTTCGGCGTAGGCCTGCCAGGCCTCCTGCTGCTCCGCGATACGGGAGGTCAGCGTCAGCCGGGCGACCGAGCTGATACTGGCCAGCGCTTCGCCGCGAAAACCGAGGCTGATAATCGCTTCCAGATCGTCAAGCGTGGCAATTTTACTGGTGGCATGACGGGCCAGCGCCAGCGCCAGCTCGTCCTTTTTGATCCCGCAGCCGTTATCGCGAATGCGGATAAGCTTTGCGCCGCCGCGCTCGATATCAATATCAATTCGCGTCGCGCCAGCGTCGAGACTGTTTTCTACCAGCTCCTTCACCACCGACGCCGGACGTTCCACCACCTCACCTGCGGCAATCTGGTTGGCGAGCTGCGGCGGTAGAACCTGAATCGGCATGACTGACTCCTTAATTAATCAACGTCCTGCCAGGCGAAGTGGCGCTGGCGGTCTGGGCTGTCTCTCCGCGCGGTGCCGACTGAAGCGGATGTTGCGTAAAGTAGTTACGCAGACCGTTATAAATGGCTTCGGCAATCTGCTGCTGGTAATTGTCGCTCCCCAACAGACGCTCTTCCCCGGTATTGCTGATAAAGCCGGTTTCCACCAGGATCGACGGGATATCCGGCGAGCGCAATACGCCAAGGCTGGCATGCTCAGGACGCCGTTTATGCAGATCGCCCACCCGCTGCAGCTGGCTTAAGACATCCGTTGCCACATCATAGCCAACGCGCTGAGAATGCCCGAACTGTAAATCCAGCACCGCCTGGCTGAGGTAGGGATCGGACTGGCTGTTCGCCAGCACATCGCCCGCCCCGCCGAGCAGTTCAGACTGCTTCTCATGCTGTTCGAGCCAGCCGGCCATCTCGCTGTTCGCACGACGGTTGGATAGCACCCATACCGACGCGCCGGTGGCATCGCGATTCGGTGCCGCATCGGCATGAATAGATACCAGGAAGTTAGCGTTTTGCTTACGCGCCACGTCCGAACGCCCCATCACCGAAATAAAGTAATCCCCATCGCGGGTCAACACCGGCCTGAATAGCGGATCGGCATTTAACAGCGCGCGCAGTTTGCGGGCGATGGCAATCGTGACATTCTTCTCTTTGGTGCCGTTCGGTCCAATCGCGCCAGGATCCTGCCCACCGTGACCGGCATCGATGGCGATAATCACCTTATCATCCGACGCCACCGCGCGGCTCACCGGGCGCGCCGTACCCTGGCTGCTGGTCATCGCCGTTTGTCGTTCGCTACCGGACGATTTGAACGGATTGCGCGCGGGTTCAGCCGGACGTAATGGCTGCACCGGCGTTTCAACCCGTTTAGCCACCACCGGCGGCGGTGGAGGTGGCGGCGGCGCATCGGCATTAATCGTGAAAACCACGGTGTAGTTTGAGCCGTTTTGCTGTTTCACCGCGCGCGTTTTACCATCTTCCGTCAGATCCACCAGCAGGCGCAGAGTCTGGGTATCCTGTGGCGTTCCCGCGCGAATGCTTTTCACCAGATTGTTGCCGCTAAACAGCAGCGGCAGCCCCTGCAGCACACCGCTCTGCTTAATATCCAGCGCCACGGTACGCTTGCCCTGCGGACTGAACGAGTATTCGGGATCGCCGATAAAGCTAATCGTAATACGGGCCTGCTGATCTCCATTGGCAACCTGGATATCGGATAAACTTGCCGCTGTGGCCTGAATGCTCAACAGCATCAGCGTCGCGGCCAGCCAACTGGTTATGCGATAGATCATCCCGTTATCCTTCAGGCTAAACGCGTCAATAAAGACTCACCCAATGCAGAGACCGCCGTTACGCGCGCCTCACGCCCTTGTGCCTGATACGCAAGATGGATTTCGACATCCGGCTCAGGCAAGACACCCGCACCTTGTTGCGGCCACTCCACCAGGCAGATGGCGTCGTTAGCAAAATAATCACGGATCCCCATAAATTCGAGCTCTTCAGGGTCCGCCAGACGATACAGGTCAAAGTGGTACACCATCAGATTGTCGAGCGTGTAGGGCTCCACCAGCGTATAGGTCGGGCTTTTGACATTCCCGCGATGGCCGAGCGCGTGCAAAAAGCCGCGGCTGAAGGTCGTTTTACCCGCCCCTAAATCGCCATACAGATAGATAACCGTCGCGCCAGTACAGGCATGCGCAATACGGTCACCAAGGTCTAAAGTTGCCTGCTCATCGGCTAAAGGAATCACTCGGTTAATCATGGTTCAGGTCAATCACATCCGGGTTAACAACACGCCTGAGCGTGGAAAAGAGATCGGTCGCCAGCATCCCGCGGCTGCCATAACGGGCAGCCAGGCGATCAGCGGCTTCACCATGCGCCACACAACCGGCGCAGGCAGCATCATACGGCGTCAGCCGTTGTCCTGACAGTGCGGCGATAATACCGGTCAGCACATCGCCCATTCCGCCGCTGGCCATCCCGGCATTGCCGGCATCGATAATACCCATCTCGCCTGCTTCGCTGGCCACTACCGTGCCCGCACCTTTCAGCACGACCACACCTCCGTACCGTTTTACCAGACGTTGCGCAGAAAGTAAGCGATCGCTTTCAATTTCTGCTACGTTGCAGTTCAACATACGGGCGGCTTCACCGGGGTGCGGCGTCAGCACACGATTGTGACGTTTATCGGGATTGATTGCCAGCAGGTTCAACGCATCCGCATCCCATACCATCGGCTTGCGACAATCCCACACCTGGCGCAGCGCCTGGGCTCCCCATTCGCGTTGTCCAAGGCCGGGGCCAATCGCCACCACATCGGCCCATTGCAGACTGTCATCAACACTCTGCGTCGTCAGCTCGTGGACCATTAATTCAGGTCTGGCGGCGACAACAGGGGCAATGTTTTCTTTGTGAGTGAGCACTCGCACCAAACCCGCGCCTGCACGTAATGCCGCTTCGCCGGCCATGCGGATAGCGCCGGCGGTACCGCGATCGCCGCCGATAATCACCAGCTTACCGTGATCGCCCTTATGCGATGTCCGACGCCTGGGAGGGAGCCAGTCGGCCAGCTGTGACGCATCGAAACGCCGTAGCGGCACCGTCTGCGCGGCCAGCCAGCTTTCGAGCCCCAGCGCGTGGTAGTACAAGCGGCCAACCACATCCCGGGCTTTACCCGTCAGCAGCCCGGGCTTGAGGCCGATAAAGGTGATTGTGCAGGCCGCATCTATCGCCGCGCCGGGGGTGCTACCGGTTTGCGCATTGAGTCCCGAGGGGATATCCAGCGCCAAAACCGGCGCAGGATGCACATTCGCACGCTGGATTAAGGTCGCGATATTTTCCCGCGGAGCGCTATGCAGCCCGGTGCCAAGCAGCCCGTCGATAATCAGAGAGATATCCTGTGGCCAGGGAATATCCGCGGCGTGAATGGTGCCACCGGCGCTCAGCCACGCATCACGCGCGGCGCGGGCTTCTTCCGGCAGCGGTTTTTCGCTCTCAAGGGCCAGCAGCGTGACGGCGATGCCGTCGGCCTGCGCCAGGCGTGCCACCACGTAGCCGTCACCACCGTTATTGCCATGACCGCAGAGGATAAGCCAGTGCCGGCTGGCAGGATAGTCGGCTCGCGCCCGCTGAAAAGCCGCTTCCCCGGCCCGCATCATCAGCTCAAACAGCGTCAGGCCCAGACTGTCCGCCGCCGCTTTTTCCGCGCGCCGCAGCGCATCCGCCGGCCAGATGAAGTGTGGTATACTTACAGGGTTTTTCGTCATTGTATGGTCCATCATGTCTCAGCCCCTCGATCTCAATAAGTTAGCGCAGCAAATCAAGCAATGGGGCACTGAACTGGGGTTCCAGCAGGTCGGGATTACCGATACCGATCTCAGCGCCAGCGAACCTAAACTGCAGGCATGGCTGGATAAACAATACCACGGCGAGATGGAATGGATGGCGCGTCACGGCATGATGCGCGCCCGTCCCCATGAGCTCCAGCCCGGTACGTTACGCGTGATCAGCGTGCGGATGAACTATCTCCCCGCCAACGCCGCTTTTGCCCGCACCCTGAAAGATCCCTCGCTGGGTTACGTCAGCCGGTATGCCCTCGGGCGTGATTATCATAAGCTGTTGCGTAACCGCCTGAAAAAACTTGGAGAGCTGATTCAGGAACAGTGTACTTCGCTCAATTTTAGACCGTTTGTCGATTCCGCGCCCATTCTGGAGCGCCCTTTGGCGGAAAAAGCGGGGCTTGGCTGGACCGGCAAGCACTCGCTGATCCTTAACCGCGATGCCGGATCGTTCTTTTTTCTCGGCGAACTGCTCGTTGATATTCCGCTGCCCATCGACAGCCCGGTGACGGAAGAGTGCGGCCGTTGCGTGGCCTGCATGACTATCTGCCCCACCGGTGCGATTGTCGAACCCTATACCGTTGATGCCCGCCGCTGTATCTCTTATCTGACCATTGAGCTGGAAGGGGTCATTCCCGAGGAGCTTCGCCCGCTTATCGGTAACCGCATCTACGGCTGCGATGACTGCCAGCTGATTTGCCCGTGGAACCGCTTCTCGCAGTTAACCGACGAAGCGGATTTCAGCCCACGCCAGGCGCTGCATGCGCCGCCGCTGATAGAACTGTTTGCCTGGAGCGAGGCGCATTTTCTGAAGGTGACGGAGGGGTCTGCCATCCGCCGGATTGGCCATCTGCGCTGGCTACGCAATATTGCCGTCGCATTGGGCAATGCGGCCTGGGATGAGGCACATCTTACCGCGCTGGAAAGTCGCCGAGGTGAGCACCCACTACTCGATGAACACATTGACTGGGCGGTGGCGCAACAAATTGACAAACGCAATGCCAACGTCGTCGAAGTGCAATTGCCGAAGAAACAGCGTCTGGTCCGGGTGATTGAGAAAGGGTTGCCGAGAGATGCCTGATTCATTCACAGGCTGTGAATAAAAACAAAAACACATTGCGTTTCAACACGCAGACGTTCGTCAAGTGATCGCATTAACACTTTGGAATGAAATTTTATTATTAAATATCAAATAGATATATTTATATCATTCAAAAACTGAAGTTTTTCGACGTCAGACGGCGAGAGTTTAATCTGTGGATAACTCTGTTTACAGTATTTTTCTTTCGACAGTGGAAAGCATCCCCTGTGCGACTTTGCACTGTGGATAAACTCAATTCGTGGAGAAATGCGGATGCTGGAAATAAACGGGCCATTTGCCTCTAACCTTTTGATTTCACGATATTTTTTGAAATACGGACGGCAGAGAGGTAAGGATTATGGACTAGCTTCACGCGGATAGCAAGCCTTACGCCAGAAAAATTTCCCTCCAGGCGGATACCCCGCACGACAGGCCCCACCGCAGCAGCAAATCCAGAAGCGACGGATGCAGTGCCTGTCGTCGATAGAAAACCCGCTTAATTGTTCAAAAAATAAACTTGCAATATTCGTTCCCCCCCCTATATTGTATCCATTGGATACAATATAGGGAATGCACAATGCCGTCACCGCAACTCAACAACGACATCGGTTACCAGCTACAGCTCGCGACGTTGACGTCCAATCACGAGGCAAGGCAGGAACTGGTCGATCTACAACTGACCCCCGCTCGCGTCACCGCCCTGGTCCATATTCGCGAACAACCAGGCTGCGATCAGACTGAGCTAGGCCAGCGGCTGCTCGTTAATCGCGCGGCAGGGATGAAGATAGCAAACGCACTCGCTGAAGCCGGTCTGATCGAGCGCAGTGAAGGGCGCGATCGTCGCAGCCGCGGCCTGACTCTGACGCCGCACGGAAAACAGGTGCTCACCGATGCCACCCACCGGCTTGCGCGAGCCAGCGATCGAACCTGTCAAGGTTTGACCGCAGAGGAGCGTGAGCAACTGCTGCACCTGCTCCAGAAACTCAATGCCTCAAGACCGTCGGAGATGGCTCAATCCCCGGAGACTGAGGATGTATCCACCCCCCTTCCCAGCTTGCCGTAACAGGAGAGAACGCTATGAACGAGAAAGATGTCGTGTCGGTCCGTATCGAAGATCGTATCGCCTGGGTCGATTTCGCCCGCCCCGACAAGCGCAATGCCATGAGTCCAACGCTCAACCGCCGCATGATGGAAGTACTTGATGAAATTGAATTCGACGATCGGATCGGGGTGCTTGTACTCGGTGGTGAGGGGTCGGCCTGGTCTGCGGGAATGGATCTGAAGGAGTACTTCAGGGAAACCGAAGCTCAGGGGCTGCGCGGCACCCGGCAGTCCCAGCGTGAGTCCTACGGCTGGTTCCGCCGTCTGCGTTGGTTTCAGAAACCGACCATCGCGATGGTTAACGGCTGGTGCTTCGGCGGCGGCTTTGGTCCCCTGTTCGCATGCGACCTTGCCATCGCGGCCGATGAAGCCCAGTTCGGCTTATCGGAAATCAACTGGGGAATTTTGCCCGGCGGTGGCGTCACCAAAGTCGCGGTAGAACTGCTCCCGTTTCGCGACGCGATGTGGTTGACCCTCACAGGAGAACGAATCGACGGCAGGAAGGCGGCCGAATGGCGATTGGTCAATGAAAGCGTACCGCTGGAACAGCTGAAGGAACGTACCCGCGAGGTTGCCGAACTGCTGTTGAAGAAAAACCCGATCACACTCAAGTACGCCAAGGATGCGGTACGCCGCGTCGGCGCCATGACCTACGACGAGGCGGAAGACTACCTGGTTCGCCTGCAGGAAGCGGCCAACAGCTTCGACCCTGATGGCCGCAAGGAAGGTATTCGCCAGTTCATTGATGAGAAGAGTTACAAGCCGGGGCTCGGCGGCTACGACGTGAGCAGAAACAAACCGGGGTAATACCGTCTACCGCAGGTGTCCAGAAACCTGCGGGAGCAGAAGCCTGGCGACACGTTGCCAGTCCATGTCTGTGGTTCAATAATGAGGATCTCAGCACCATGTTTCTACCCGATGATTCAATTTCGCTACATGCGCGCCTCTCCCCGACCCGGTTGGCAGCGCGCGATCTAAGCACTGGACAAACATGGACCTATGCTGACCTCAATGGCCTCACCGATCTGCTGGCAGCGCAACTGCGTGAACGGGGTTGCCAGCCCGGCGATCGGGTGGCGGTTCTGGCGCGGAATTCCGTTTCACTGGTCGCCCTCCACTTTGCCTGTTCGCGTGTCGGGGCCATCTATGCCCCGCTGAACTGGCGACTCAACGATAGCGAACTCCAGTCGCTGATAGCGCTTGCTGAACCCCGGCTGCTGCTGGGTGACGACATGGCTGCACGCTTTCCCGCCGCCATTGCGCTGGACAGTTTCGTGCGCGAAGCCAGCTTACGAGCGCCCTTAGCGCAGGGCTTTGCGTCCGGGCCCGATCGCCTCAGCGTGCTGCTGTTTACTTCCGGGACATCAGGCCAGCCTAAGGGCGTAATGCTGACCGAAGACAATCTACGGCAGAGCGCGATCAATTTCAGCGCCTGTACCCGGGTAGGGCCCGATAGCTGCTTTTTATGCGATGCCCCGATGTTCCACGTCATTGGCCTGGTCATCAATATCCGATCCGCGTTTATGCATGGCGGTTCCATCCTTGTGTCAGATGGATTCGAGCCGGAACGGACCCTGAACTGGCTGTCGGACCCGCAGCTTGCTGTCAGTCATTATGTTGGCGTCCCACAAATGATGGAGGCATTCCGCAGCCAGCCCCAGTTCGACCCGGCCCCATTACGCCGCCTGACGGCTGTGGTGACCGGTGGCGCCCCCCACCCGGTCAACAGCCTCGTCGCCTGGCTGGACGACGGCGTAGCAATGGTACCCGGCTTTGGCATGAGTGAAGCCGGAACGGTATTCGGCATGTCGGTCGAGAAAGAGGTCATTCGCACCCGCCCTGGATCCGTCGGCTTGCCAGGACCGACTGTTCAGACGCGTATTGTCGACATTGACGGGCATGACTGCCCGCCCGGAACGCCCGGCGAATTATGGCTACGCGGTCCTAATCTTTTTTCCGGTTACTGGCGGGATGCGCAAGCCACCGACAGGGCGTTTGATGCCCATGGCTGGTTTGCCACTGGCGACGTTGTTCTGTGCGATGAAGAGGGCTTTTTCTGGATTGTCGATCGCAAGAAGGACATGTACATCTCCGGCGGAGAAAACGTCTATCCGGCCGAAATCGAGAGGGTACTGGCACAATACCCGGCTATCGCCCAATGCGCGGTCGTCGGCGTACCCGATCCCCAGTGGGGAGAGGCCGGGTATCTGGCGGTCGTTGCCGCACAGCCCGAATTACGGGAAGACGAGGTGCGAGCGTTTCTGAGCGCACGTCTGGCCCGCTACAAGATCCCCCGATATATCCAGATCGTAGCCGAACTCCCGCGCACGGCGACCGGAAAACTACAGAGAGCGCGGCTCAGAGAATTGTTCCGCAACGCGGAACATTGACGCCGACACCAGATCGGCCACCACGCCTCAGGAGGATTCTGTCATGCAACAAGCAGCCTGCCGCCGCTCGATACGGTCCATGATACCTCACCCGCATGTCTGGTTACCGTCAGCGCTGGCGCTGGCGTCCTGCCCGGCGCTTGCCCAGGACGTCCCGCAGTCCGTCTCCATGCCGACGGGTATCAACACAGGAGGGACCAGTTTTCTGGATGGCTTCACCCGCACAACGCCTGGCTGGGGAATGGCCCTTTACCTGCGGCATACCCATGCGAATGCGATCAAAGACCGCGATGGCAAAGACTCTCCCGCGTTTCGCGATCCCCGGATCGACGTCACGGCAGGTCAGGTCCAGTTCATCTACGCCAGCGATCGCAAAGTCTTCGGCGGAGTGCTCGGTCTGAATATGATCGGCACCCTGGTGAATCTGGACAGTTCATTTGCCCATGACAGTCCGGCGAAGCTCAGCGATAACGGTTTCGGGGTCGGAGACTTCACTTTCGGCCCTTACATTCAGATGTTACCGGTGATGCGCGACGGAAGACCGGTGTTTTCACAGCGTTTCGAACTCAGCGCTATTGCGCCGGTCGGTAGCTTCGATCGTAGCCGCAACCTCAACCAGAGTTCCGGACAGTGGTCGGCATCGGCAGTGTGGGCCATGACCGTACTGCCCACACCGGAGTGGGAACTGAGTACCCGTCTCAACTACATCTACAATTTCCGTACCAGCAAGGCCGCGAATGTACCGGAACTCAACGGATTTCGCTTTCACAACGGTCAGGCCGGCGACGCGGCATGGGTCAACTTCGCCGCCTCCCGCGAGATCATTCCCGACGTACGCCTGGGGATAAACGGTTACTACCTCAGACAATTACACGATGACCGAACCAACGGTCAGCGCGTGCAGGGAACGCGCCAGAGCGGGTTCTACCTGGGGCCGGGGGCGTCGTGGAAGTGGAAGAGCGGTGATCTCCTTAACGTCAATCTGTATTTCCCTATAGAGGTCAAAAACGCCAGCGCGGGTAGCAGCCTGAACGTGCAGTACATTCATACCTTTTAAAAAATGGCGCTGCGATCGGCGCATACAGGTCAATCATACGATCCGTGGACAGAGGCTTCCCGTCTGGAAGGGTTACTGGCCACCTGTTTAAAACTGGAGCTATCAGCATGAATCAGCACGCCCTTACCATCGTTAATGTTGCCCGCTGGAACGGATGCCTTTTCAACGGCGAGTGGATTGCCTCAGGGTCCGGTACGCTGCAGGTGCAAGAGCCCGCTACCGGACAGCCTCTGCATGTTGTCGGACGCGCCGGGGCCGAAGAGGTCGCAACTGCCGTTATCGCGGCTCGCGCGGCGCAACGAGACTGGGCGGCCACACCGCCGCGTGAACGCGCGGCGGTCATGCTGCGTGCCGCCCAGGCCCTCGACGCCGAACGCGCGGAAATTGCCGCCTTAATTGCGCGGGAGACTGGCGGGGTTTTCGCCAAGGGTCAGCTGGAGGTTGCCGAAGCCATCGTCCAGTTCCAGAAAGCGGCCGCCATTCCGCTGCAACCATCAGGGGAGGTCCTACCGAGCCGATCGGGGCGGCTGAGTCTCGCGCGACGCCTGCCGCTTGGCGTGGTTGGCGTAATCTCACCTTTCAACTTCCCGCTGGTATTGGGTCTACGCTCCGTCGCGCCAGCGCTGGCGCTTGGCAACGCGGTGATTCTCAAACCGGACCCCCGCACCCCCTTCAGCGGCGGCGTCGCGATCGCCGCTGCGCTGGAGCAGGCCGGACTGCCCAAAGGGCTGCTGCATATGCTGCCCGGCGCAGCCGATGCCGGACAAGCGCTTGTGGAGGCCCCTGGGGTCCCGATGATTGCCTTTACCGGCTCAACGGCGGCAGGACGCAAGATCGGTGAACTCGCCGGTCGCCACCTGAAGAAGGTTTCGCTGGAGCTGGGGGGGAAAAATTCGCTGATTGTTCTTGATGATGCGGATATCGATCGCGCGGCATCAGCGGTGGCGTTTGGCGGATGGTTCCATCAAGGGCAGATCTGTATGGCTACCGGTCGCGTCCTTGTGCAGCGCTCGCTGGCTGCTGAACTCACCCGCCGCCTGGTCGAAAAAGCCTGTCGATTATCCGTTGGCGATCCTGCGACAAGCCAGGCTGCGCTCGGCCCAGTCATCGATAAACGTCAGCTCGAACATGTGGTTGAGGTGGTTCGTGATTCTGTCGCACAGGGGGCGGTGGTTGAGGCGGGCGGCACGTATGAAGGCTTATTTTACCTGCCAACGGTATTGTCGGGAGTGGCTCCCGGCGTACGGGCCTATCAGGAAGAGGTGTTTGGGCCTGTCGTCAGCGTTATCCCGTTTGATACCGACGAGGAGGCCATCGCGCTGGCCAATGACACTGAATATGGTCTGTCCGTCGGCATTCTTTCCGGCTCGGTCGGGCGTGCTCTGGCGCTGAGCGAACGTCTGAATACCGGCTTGCTGCATATCAACGACCAGACCGTTGTTGACGAAGTGGTTAACCCTTTCGGCGGCAGCGGTGCCTCCGGTAATGGTACCAGCGTCGGCGGGAGCTCGGATCTTGATCTCTATACCCACTGGCAATGGGTCACGATCCAGGACCAGATCCCACAATATCCGTTCTGACCTGAACCAGGAGACATGTTTATGCCTGACATCCTTGCTGCCGTCGCCCGCATGCCGGGCGGCGAACTGTCGCTGGAAACCCTCTCTATCGACGAGCCTCGCGCCAATGAGATCCTCGTACGAGTGGTGGCCACTGGCGTTTGCCATACCGATCTGGTTGCTCGCGATCGGCAATTACCGGTCCCCTTCCCGGTGGTCCTCGGTCATGAGGGCGCCGGCATTGTCGAGAAGACCGGCAGCGCGGTGAGCAAAGTCGCGCCCGGCGATCCGGTCGTTATGACCTTTGCTTCCTGCGGCCACTGCCCGAGTTGTCTGGATCATGCCGCGGCCTATTGTCACCAGTTCTTTCCACGGAACTTCTTCGCCGTCCGCCCGGATGGCAGCACGACTCTGTCGGCCGCAGGCGAGAAGATACACGGAAATTTCTTTGGTCAATCTTCCTTCGCGACATTCGCCATCTGCGATGAGCGCAATATCGTCAAGGTCCCCGCCGATGTGCCGCTGGAACTCCTTAGTCCCCTGGCCTGTGGGATTCAGACGGGTGCCGGTTCAATCCTCAATGTATTGCGCCCTCAGGCCGGAGAACGCATTGCGGTGTTCGGCGTCGGTTCCGTCGGTTTAAGTGCGATTATGGCCTGTCGGTTGGTTGGCGCAGGCACAATCATCGCTGTAGACCGGCATGACAGCCGTCTCGCCTTAGCGAGGGAACTGGGGGCGACCCACACGATCAACGGCGGTGACAAGGATGCCGATGAAGAGATCCGCGCCATTACCGGCTACGGTGTGGATTATGCGCTGGATACCACCGGCAACGCACTTGTCGTACGCCAGGCCGTCGAATCACTGGCTCCGCGTGGAGTCTGCGGCATTGTCGGCGCATCAAACCAGGAAGTCACCTTAGACCTGACCCGGCTGATGTCGGCAGGTCGCAGCGTGCGGGGCATCGTTGAGGGCGAAAGTACCCCGGACGTCCTTATCCCTCGCCTGATCGATCTTTACCGCCAGGGGCGTTTTCCGTTCGATAAGCTGGTGACGTTCTACCCGTTCGAACAGATCAATCAGGCCATCCACGATTCCGAACGAGGCGTAACGGTCAAGGCTATCGTTCGCATGCCATCCTGTTTCACGCAGGCGGTGCCGACGCATCGGTGTTGATGAGCTTAAAAATGGATAGTAAATATCACAGGAACAGGGGTTTTTAGTCGACGCAGCATGGATGAAAAGAGGCGTGATGCTCTGTTTCCAGTGGCTTATGGATTGTGTGGAATTTTATGGAAGTAAATCTGGAGCGGGAAACGAGACTCGAACTCGCGACCCCGACCTTGGCAAGGTCGTGCTCTACCAACTGAGCTATTCCCGCTTGGGTGTGGTGACTTTCAAATTTTGGAGCGGGAAACGAGACTCGAACTCGCGACCCCGACCTTGGCAAGGTCGTGCTCTACCAACTGAGCTATTCCCGCTTGGGTATGGTGCTTTCAAATTTTGGAGCGGGAAACGAGACTCGAACTCGCGACCCCGACCTTGGCAAGGTCGTGCTCTACCAACTGAGCTATTCCCGCGTACTTCTTGCCATATTTCTATGGCGTCGTGATGTGCATTTCTGCTTCGTCACGGGAGGCGCATTATACGAGAATTCGATTTACCTGCAACCCCCCAGCGAACACTTTTTTGCGTTTTTTGTCTGAATGGACATTTTATCGCCAGACACACTGCCAAATTGTACAAATAAGCATCTGACAAGGCAAAATAACTTTTTCCAGCCGGGCGAAAGGCGCAAAATCGCTCAGATTTGCGGGTCCGCTACCCGCTAACGGTCAATAACCATGACATACAGGGAAATTCAGATGACAAGAGCGCTTTCCGTCCTGCTGCTGACCACGCTGCTTGCTGCAGGGGCAGCATCCGCGACGACGCTACATTTCGGCACCACGACGGCCAATCCGCCCTTTGAAACCGTGAATGCGAAAAACCAGCCCTCGGGATTTGATATCGATCTGGCCAAAGCGCTGTGCAAACAGATGCAGGCCGAATGCAAATTTACCCCTCAGGACTTCAATACCCTGATTCCCGCGCTGCGTTTTAAAAAATTCGATGCCATCATTGCCGGCATTGAAGTTATTCCCATGCGCGAAAAGCAGGTCGCCTTTACCCAGCCCTATCGTCAGACGCTCTCCGGCGTGGTGGTGACGGCAAAAGGGGCGGCCCATCGCTTCGCCGATCTGCAGGGCAAGAAACTCGGCGTCGTGAAAGGCACCGTCCACCAGCACTATCTGCACGATACACAAAAAAGGGTCAACGTCATCGGGTACGACAATGACGCCAGCGCATTGGCCGCGTTGAAAGACGGGAGCGTGAATGCCGTGATGGGCGACCAGACGACCCTCGACCCGTGGCTGCAGGATAATCCGGATTACGCCATGATGGATGAACGCGCGACCGACCCGAAATACTACGGCAAGCAATATGCCATTGCGGTACGTAAAGACGATCCGGAGCTGCTCAATGCCATGAACGCTGCGCTGGAGGTGGTTAAGGCATCGCCTGACTTCCAGGTGATGGAACAGAGGTGGTTTAAATAAGCTAGCGACGCCGGGGCCATTGGACCCCGGCGCCGGTATTACAGCTTGATAAAGTTCTCGCGATAGTAGGCCAGCTCCGCTACCGACTCGCGGATATCATCCATCGCCTGATGGGTACCCTGCTTTTTAAAACCACTAAGGATTTCCGGCTTCCAGCGGCGCGCCAGCTCTTTCAGCGTGCTGACGTCAAGGTAGCGGTAGTGGAAATACGCTTCCAGCTCCGGCATATATTTGAACAGGAAGCGGCGATCCTGACCAATGCTATTCCCGCAAATCGGTGATTTCCCGGCAGGAACCCACTGCTTGAGGAATTCAATCGTCGCCAGTTCCGCTTCGCGATCGCCCTGGGTGCTGGCCTTAACGCGTTCAACCAGTCCGCTTCCGGTATGCGTGCGCACGTTCCACTCATCCATCAGCGCCAGCTGCGCATCGGACTGGTGAACCGCAATCGTCGGCCCTTCCGCCAGAATATTCAGGTGCGCATCGGTCACCAGAGTGGCGATTTCAATAATGCGATCGCGCTCAGGATCCAGCCCGGTCATTTCGAGATCGATCCAAATCAGGTTGTTTTCATCTGCACTCATGCTATTTTCCACCCATAATTTTACAATTCTGGCCCGTAAAACTTCAGGATGCAGGCAAAACAACGTACCAGCATCTTGCAAGATGACGGGTCGATATTCATCTTAGATAGCGTGTATCATAGAGGTTTTGCCCACTCAGGGCGACCAGGAGCCAGTTCGATTGAGTAAAAATAAACTCTCCAAAGGCCAACAGCGCCGCGTGAAGGCCAACCACCAGCGCCGCCTGAAAACGACTTCGGAGAAGGCCGATTACGATGACAACCTGTTTGGTGAAACCTCTGAAGGGATCGTCATCAGCCGCTTTGGCATGCATGCCGATGTCGAATCCGCCGATGGCAGCGTTCACCGCTGCAACATTCGCCGCACGATCCGTTCGCTGGTCACCGGCGATCGCGTCGTCTGGAGACCCGGTAAAGATGCCGCCGACGGCGTCAATGTGAAAGGGATTGTCGAAGCGGTACACGAGCGGACTTCCGTCCTGACTCGTCCGGACTTTTACGATGGCGTTAAGCCTATTGCCGCCAATATCGATCAGATAGTGATTGTTTCCGCGATCCTGCCCGAGCTGTCTCTGAACATTATCGACCGCTATCTGGTCGCCTGCGAGACGCTGGACGTTGAACCGCTGATTGTGCTCAATAAGACCGACCTGCTGGATGCCGACGGCATGGCCTTCGTGAACGAGCAGATGGATATCTACCGCGGCATCGGCTATCGCGTACTGATGGTTTCCAGCCGTACTCAGGATGGCCTCAAGCCGCTTGAGGAAGCGCTCACCGACCGTATCAGTATCTTTGCCGGGCAGTCCGGGGTGGGGAAATCCAGTCTGCTGAACGCGCTGCTGGGTCTGCATGAAGATCAGATCCTGACCAATGACGTGTCTGACAACTCAGGACTGGGCCAGCACACCACCACCGCCGCGCGCCTCTATCACTTCCCGCACGGCGGCGATGTCATTGACTCCCCTGGCGTTCGCGAATTCGGCCTGTGGCACCTGGAAGCGGAACAAATTACCCGCGGCTTTGTCGAATTCCATGATTATTTAGGCCGTTGTAAATATCGCGACTGCAAGCATGATAGCGATCCGGGCTGCGCCATTCGTGAAGCGGTAGAAAATGGCCACATCGCCGAGAGCCGTTTTGCAAACTATCACCGTATTCTGGAAAGCATGACTCAGGTGCAGGTAAAAACGCGTAAAAGCTTTTCATCATCCGATGACTGACATTTAAGCTGAGCATCGTTAGAATCGTCCCCTTTTTTCAGGGCCCCGCACGTTGACGGGGTCAGGAACGACAAATCATGGCCTGGAGGCTACCTTGTTAAACGATCTTAAACTTTCACTGCAATACATTCTGCCTAAACTGTGGCTCACCCGCCTCGCAGGCTGGGGTGCGAGCAAACGGGCGGGTTGGCTGACAAAGCTGGTCATCGATCTGTTCGTGAAATGCTACAAGGTCGATATGAAAGAGGCGCAAAAGCCCGATACCGCCAGCTACCGTACCTTTAACGATTTCTTCGTGCGCCCGCTGCGCGAAGATGCCCGTCCGTTGAACACGGACCCTAACGTGCTGGTCATGCCTGCCGATGGCGTTATCAGCCAGTTGGGCGCTATCGAAGACGACAAAATTTTGCAGGCCAAAGGCCACAACTACACGCTGGAAGCGCTGCTGGCGGGGAACTACCAGATGGCCGATCTGTTCCGCAACGGCACCTTCGCCACCACCTACCTGTCGCCGCGTGACTACCACCGCGTGCACATGCCGTGCAACGGTATCCTGCGTGAAATGATCTACGTTCCGGGGGATCTGTTCTCCGTTAACCACCTGACCGCACAGAACGTTCCGAATCTGTTTGCCCGTAACGAGCGCGTCATCTGCCTGTTTGATACTGAGTTTGGCCCGATGGTGCAAATTCTGGTGGGGGCGACAATTGTTGGCAGCATTGAAACCGTGTGGTCCGGTACGGTGACCCCGCCGCGTGAAGGCGTCATCAAACGCTGGACCTGGCCGGCGGGCGACAGCGAAGGTTCCGTCGCGCTGCTGAAAGGCCAGGAGATGGGCCGCTTTAAGCTCGGTTCGACGGTAATCAACCTGTTTGCCCCGGGCACAGTGCAACTGGTTGAACAGCTGCACAGCCTCTCCGCTACCCGACTCGGCCAGCCGCTGGCGACGGCCGTAGAGACCATGTCCGCGAGCGCAGACGACGTCAGCCCACTGAGCGACGCGACGCAAGACGAAGGTTAATTGCTGACAAAAAAAGGTTACGCCGTGCGCCTGATATATATTTTCCTGCTGGCCTGGAGCCTCAGTCTGGGGGCGTACGCAGCGACAGCCCCCGATGCGAAACAGATCGCTCAGGAACTGGAACAGGCGAAGGCGGCAAAACCCGCTCAGCCTGGTACCGTTGAAGCGTTACAATCTGCGCTGAACGCGCTTGAGGAACGCAGCGCCTCCCTTGAGCGCGCGCGCCAGTATCAGCAGGTGATTGATAACTTCCCCAAACTGTTCCAGACCCTGCGTTCGCAAATCAATAACCTGGCCGATGAACCGCGCCAGGTCTCAACCAGCCTCTCCACGGATGCGCTGAACCAGGAAATCCTGCAGGTCAGCAGTCAACTGCTCGAAGCCAGTCGCCAGGCCCAGCAGGAGCAAGAACGCGCCCGCGATATCGCCGATTCGCTTAACCAGCTTCCGCAGCAGCAGAGCGACGCGCGTCGCCAGCTCAATGAGGTTGAGCGCCGCGTCGGCGCGCAAACCAGCAATACGCCGCTGGCACAGGCCCAGAATCTGGGTCTGCAGGCGGAATCTGCGCGCCTGAAAGCGCTGGTCAACGAGCTGGATCTGGCCCAGCTGTCAGCGAACAATCGTCAGGAGCTGTCGCGGATGCGCGGCGATCTGGCGCAGAAGCAGGGCAAGCTGCTCGACGGCTATCTGCAGGCGCTGCGTAATCAGCTTAATAGCCAGCGTCAGCGTGAAGCGGAAAAAGCGCTGGAAAGCACCGAGCTGCTGGCGGAGAACAGTGAAAACCTGCCGCCGGAGCTGGTGGCCCAGTTTAAAGTCAACCGCGAACTCTCGCAGGCGCTGAACCAGCAGGCCCAGCGTATGGATCTGGTAGCTTCGCAGCAGCGTCAGGCGGCCAACCAGACGCTGCAGGTGCGCCAGGCGCTGAATACCTTGCGCGAGCAGTCGCAGTGGCTGGGCTCCTCCAATCTGCTGGGCGAAGCCCTGCGCGCCCAGGTGGCCCGTCTGCCGGAAATACCGAAACCGCAGCAGCTGGATACCGAGATGGCGCAGCTGCGGGTGCAGCGTCTGCATTATGAGGATCTGCTTGGCAACCAGCCGCAGCTACGCCTGATTCACCAGGCGGACGGCGAACCGCTCACCAGCGAACAAAACCGCATTCTGGAAGCTCAGCTGCGCACGCAAACTGAGTTGCTTAATTCGCTGCTGCAGGGCGGCGATACGCTGATCCTGGAACTGACCAAGCTGAAAGTCTCCAACGGCCAGCTTGAAGACGCGCTGAAAGAGATCAACGAAGCAACCCACCGCTATCTGTTCTGGACGTCGGATGTCAGCCCGATTGATTTTTCATGGCCGCTGGATATCGTCCATAATCTGCGCCGTCTGGTCTCTCTCGATACGATAAGCCAGCTGGGCAAGGCCAGCGCCATGATGTTAACCAGCAAGGAGACGCTGCTGCCGCTGTTTGGCGCGCTAATCCTGGTCGGCTTCAGCATCAGCTCGCGCCGCCACTTTACCCGCTTCCTCGAACGCTCCAGCGCCCGCGTCGGTAAAGTGACGCAGGATCATTTCTGGCTCACGCTGCGCACGGTGTTCTGGTCGATTCTGGTGGCCTCTCCCCTCCCCGTGCTGTGGATGACGCTGGGCTACGGTCTGCAATCGGCATGGCCCTACCCGCTGGCGGTCGCGATCGGCGAAAGCGTCACCGCCACGGTGCCGCTGCTGTGGGTGGTGATGGTTTGCGCCACCTTCGCGCGTCCAAACGGCCTGTTTATCGCGCATTTCGGCTGGCCGCGCAGTCGCGTCAGCAAAGCCATGCGCTACTACCTGATGAGCATCGGCCTGATCGTCCCGCTGATTATCGCGCTGATCATGTTTGATAATCTCAACGACCGCGAGTTTTCCGCTTCGCTCGGCCGTCTGTGCTTCCTGCTGATTTGCGGGGCACTGGCGCTGGTCACCCTGAGCCTGAAGCATGCCGGCATCCCGCTGTATCTCGATAAAAGCGGCAGCGGCGATAATATGGTTAACCGCATGCTGTGGAACCTGCTGCTCGGCGCGCCGTTAATCGCCATGCTGGCGGCGGCGATCGGCTATCTGGCCACCGCTCAGGCGCTGCTGGCCAGGCTGGAAACCTCCGTTGCTATCTGGTTCCTGCTGCTGGTGGTCTACCACATCATTCGCCGCTGGATGCTGATTCAGCGCCGCCGGCTGGCCTTCGATCGCGCCAAACATCGCCGGGCGGAAATCCTTGCCCAGCGCGCTCGCGGTGAAGATGACGTGGTGCATTCCAGCAGCCCGGAAGGTTCTGCGGAAATCGAAGTGAGCGAAGTCGATCTTGATGCTATCAGTACGCAGTCCCTGCGCCTGGTCCGTTCGCTGCTGATGCTGGTCGCGCTGGTCTCGGTGATCGTCCTGTGGTCAGAAATTCACTCCGCCTTCGGTTTCCTCGAAAATATCTCGTTGTGGGACGTCACCTCGACGGTGCAGGGCGTTGAAAGTCTGGAGCCGATTACCCTCGGCGCCGTGCTGATTGCCATCCTGGTGCTGATTATCACCACCCAGCTGGTGCGAAACCTCCCGGCGCTGCTGGAGCTGGCTATCCTGCAACACCTCGATCTCACCCCGGGGACCGGGTATGCCATCACCACCATTACCAAATATCTGCTGATGCTGATTGGCGGCCTGATGGGCTTCTCGATGATTGGGATTGAATGGGCGAAGCTGCAGTGGCTGGTCGCCGCGCTCGGCGTGGGGCTGGGCTTTGGTCTCCAGGAAATCTTCGCCAACTTTATCTCCGGCCTGATCATCCTGTTTGAAAAGCCGATACGTATTGGCGATACGGTGACGATCCGCGATCTGACCGGCAGCGTCACCCGCATCAATACCCGGGCAACCACCATCAGCGACTGGGACCGTAAAGAAATTATCGTGCCTAACAAGGCCTTTATCACCGAGCAGTTTATCAACTGGTCGCTCTCTGACTCGGTCACCCGCGTGGTGTTAACCATCCCGGCACCGGCAGATGCGAGTACGGAAGAAGTCACGCAGATCCTGATAGCCGCCGCCCACCGCTGTTCGCTGGTGATAGACACGCCAGCGCCGGAAGCGTTCCTCGTCGACCTGCAGCAGGGGATTCAGATTTTCGAGCTGCGTATCTACGCCGCCGAGATGGGGCATCGTATGCCGCTGCGCCACGAGCTACACCAGCTGATTCTGGCCGGCTATCGCGAACACGGTATCGATATGCCGTTCCCGCCGTTCCAGATGCGTCTGGAAAGCATCGATGGCAGAAAAAGCAGCCGCGCGCTGACCTCGGCAGGGAGATCCAGCCGCACGGCAGGGAGCCTGTAAGACGAATCGCGCCGGTGCAGTGCGCTATCCGTTAACCCATCGCCGCGCTTCCCTTAGCCCGTTTGCTAAGGGAAGCCGCCAGGCAAATCAGGCGCGATCGACGGTAAAGGCAATCACTTCGCTGATGCTTTCGGCACCCAATGCCAGCATCACCACGCGATCGACCCCCAGCGCGACGCCGGAACAGTCCGGCAGCCCGGCGGCCAGCGCATCCAGCAGATTCCGATCGATAGGCTGCTGCGGCAGACCGCGAGCGGCACGTTTGCGGTTGTCCTGCTCGAAACGCTGCTGCTGTTCACGCGCGTCGGTCAGTTCGTGGAAACCATTCGCCAGCTCAATGCCCTTGTAATAGACCTCAAAACGCTCCGCCACGCGGTGATCTTCGGTGCTGATTTGCGCCAGAGACGCCTGGCTGGCCGGGAAGTGATAGACAAAGGTCGGGCGATCTTTACCAATATGCGGCTCGACGCCCATGGTAAACAGCAGCTGCAGCAAGGTATCCCGGTCTTCTTCCGTATCGGCAATATTACTCAGATCGAGCTTCGCCGCCGCCTCGCGCAGCTGCGTCTTATCGGCCGACAGCGGATCAAGCTCAAGGTGACGCAGAAACGCCTGCTGATAAGAGAGGCTTTCCGCCGGCTGGCACTCCAGCACCTGCTGCAGCAAATCATCGACTTCGTTAATCAGACGGTACATGTCATAGCACGGACGATACCATTCCAGCATCGTGAATTCCGGATTGTGGTGCCGCCCCATCTCTTCATTGCGGAAGCTACGACACAGCTGGAATACCGGGCCACAGCCCGCGGCCAGCAGGCGCTTCATATGGTATTCCGGGCTGGTCATCAGATAGAGATCCATCCCCTGGGAATAGCCAGGGCCGACGAAACGGGTCTGGAACGGAAACAGGTGAATATCCGTCACCGTAGCCTGACTCATGCAAGGCGTCTCCACCTCCAGTACGCCGCGATCGCTAAAGAAACGGCGAATTTCCGCCATTATCGCCGCGCGTTTCAACAGGTTGGGAATGGACGCGCTCGGCTGCCAGGTTGCCGTCTCGCTCATGTTACTTTCTCCGATTTCATACAAGGGCACGAAGTCTACTCGTAACCGTCGGGTGAAACAAATTTTGTGCGAACCGGCGCTCCTGCGGCAGACGGGAAACCTGTTGCCGAAGAGAATTCATCACCAGAGCTGATAAACCAGCGTACATATTGACAAAAAAATCGAACACATCAATTTTCCCCACCAACCCTACGGCTATACTCCTTTACCTATAAAGGAGCAGTGATACTTTTTCGCCAGTCCGGCGGCGAAATAAACAAAAACTGGAGGAATGTCGTGCAAACTTTTCAAGCCGATCTTGCTGTTATTGGCGCTGGCGGAGCGGGTCTTCGCGCCGCTATTGCCGCGGCGCAGGCAAATCCACATGCCAAAATCGCACTGATTTCAAAAGTCTATCCCATGCGCAGCCATACCGTTGCGGCCGAGGGAGGTTCTGCTGCCGTTGCACAGGATCATGACAGCTTTGAGTACCATTTTCACGATACCGTCGCCGGCGGCGACTGGCTCTGCGAGCAGGATGTCGTCGATTACTTTGTTCACCACTGCCCCACGGAAATGACCCAGCTTGAGCAGTGGGGATGTCCGTGGAGCCGCCGTCCGGATGGTAGCGTCAACGTGCGCCGCTTCGGGGGGATGAAAATCGAACGCACGTGGTTTGCCGCCGATAAGACCGGCTTCCATATGCTGCATACCCTGTTCCAGACCTCCCTCCAGTTCCCGCAAATTCAACGCTTCGATGAACACTTCGTCCTCGACATTCTGGTCGACGATGGGCAGGCCCGTGGCCTGGTGGCGATGAACATGATGGAAGGTTCGCTGGTCCAAATCCGCGCCAACGCGGTGGTGCTGGCGACCGGCGGCGCGGGACGTGTCTATCGCTACAACACCAACGGCGGCATCGTCACCGGCGACGGAATGGGGATGGCGCTGAGCCACGGCGTACCGCTGCGCGATATGGAGTTTGTCCAGTATCACCCCACCGGCCTGCCGGGTTCCGGCATTCTGATGACCGAAGGCTGCCGCGGTGAAGGCGGTATTCTGGTCAACAAAAATGGCTACCGCTATCTGCAGGATTACGGCATGGGTCCGGAAACGCCGCTGGGCGAGCCTAAAAACAAATATATGGAGCTCGGTCCGCGCGACAAAGTCTCCCAGGCCTTCTGGCACGAATGGCGTAAAGGTAACACCATCCCGACGCCGCGCGGCGACGTGGTCTATCTCGACCTGCGTCATCTCGGTGAGAAAAAACTGCTTGAACGCCTGCCGTTTATCTGCGAGCTGGCTAAAGCCTATGTCGGCGTTGACCCGGTGAAAGAGCCGATTCCGGTCCGCCCGACCGCCCACTACACCATGGGCGGCATTGAAACCGACCAGCAGTGCGAAACGCGGATTAAAGGCCTGTTCGCGGTTGGAGAATGTTCTTCCGTCGGCCTGCATGGCGCCAACCGCCTCGGCTCCAACTCGCTGGCGGAACTGGTGGTCTTTGGTCGCCTCGCCGGTGAACAAGCCATAAAACGTGCAGCAGAAGCCGGGGAAGCCAACGTCAATGCGCTGGACGCGCAGGCTGCCGATGTAGAAAAACGTCTTAACCATCTCGTCAATCAGGAAGGTAACGAAAACTGGGCGAAAATTCGCGATGAAATGGGACTGTCGATGGAAGAAGGCTGCGGTATCTATCGCACGCCGGAGCTGATGCAGAAAACCATCGATAAGCTGGCGGAACTGCAGGAGCGCTTTAAGCGCGTGCGCATTACCGACAACTCCAGCGTCTTCAACACCGACCTGCTCTACACCATCGAACTGGGCCATGGCCTGAACGTCGCTGAATGTATGGCGCACTCCGCGATTGCACGTAAAGAGTCACGCGGTGCGCACCAGCGTCTGGATGAAGGCTGCACTGAACGTGATGATGTCAATTTCCTCAAACATACGCTGGCCTTCCGCGATGCGGATGGCACTACGCGCCTGCAATACGGCGAGGTGAAAATCACCTCTCTGCCGCCGGCGAAACGCGTATATGGCGCAGAAGCGGAAGCAGCCGAGAAGAAGGAGACGGCAAATGGCTGAGATGAAAAACCTCAAAATTGAAGTGGTGCGCTACAACCCGGAAGTGGACACCGCACCGCACAGCGCGTTCTATGAAGTGCCTTATGATGAACAAACCTCGTTGCTCGACGCACTGGGTTATATCAAAGATAACCTCGCGCCGGACCTCAGCTATCGCTGGTCCTGCCGCATGGCTATCTGCGGTTCCTGTGGGATGATGGTCAATAAAGTGCCGAAGCTGGCCTGTAAAACCTTCCTGCGCGAATACACCAGGGGCATTAAGGTTGAGGCGCTGGGCAACTTCCCGATTGAACGCGATCTGGTGGTCGATATGACCCACTTTATCGAGAGTCTGGAGGCCATTAAGCCCTATATTATTGGCAACCCGCGCACACCGGATCAGGGGCCAAACAAACAAACCCCGGCGCAGATGGCCAAATACCATCAGTTTTCTGGCTGTATCAACTGCGGCCTGTGCTACGCCGCCTGCCCGCAGTTTGGTCTTAATCCGGAGTTTATCGGCCCGGCGGCCATCACCCTCGCCCATCGCTACAACGAAGACAGTCGCGACCATGGCAAGAAGGAGCGTATGGCGCAGCTTAACGGTCAGAACGGCGTCTGGACCTGTACCTTCGTAGGCTATTGCTCGGAAGTCTGTCCGAAGCATGTCGATCCGGCAGCCGCCATTCAGCAGGGCAAGGTAGAAAGCTCGAAAGACTTTCTTATCGCGACCCTGAAACCACGCTAAGGAGTGCATGATGACGACTAAACGCAAACCCTACGTGCGGCCGATGACGTCCACCTGGTGGAAAAAACTGCCGTTTTATCGCTTCTACATGGTGCGTGAAGGAACCGCAGTGCCAACGGTATGGTTCAGTATCGTGCTGATTTACGGTCTGTTTGCCCTGAAAAATGGCGCAGAAAGCTGGGCTGGCTATGTCGGTTTCCTGCAAAACCCGGTGGTGGTGATCCTGAATCTGATCACTCTTGGCGCCGCGCTGCTGCACACGAAAACCTGGTTTGAGCTGGCGCCGAAAGCCGCCAGTATCATTATTAAGGGTGAAAAAATGGGGCCAGAGCCGGTGATTAAAGGGCTTTGGGTGGTGACCGCGCTGGTGACCGTGGTGATCCTGTTTGTTGCCCTGTTGTGGTAAGGAGGCTGAAATGATCAATCCCAACCCGAAACGTTCCGATGAACCGGTATTCTGGGGGCTGTTTGGCGCAGGCGGTATGTGGGGCGCGATTGTCGCGCCGGTCATGGTGCTGCTGGTCGGCATTCTGCTGCCGCTAGGCCTGGCGCCAGGCGATGCATTCAGCTACGAGCGCGTGCTGGGCTTTGCCCAGAGCCTGGTGGGCCGCGCGTTTATCTTTCTGATGATCGTCCTGCCGCTGTGGTGTGGGCTACACCGCATCCATCACGCCATGCACGACCTGAAAATTCACGTTCCGAATGGTAAGTGGGTCTTCTACGGCCTGGCCGCGATCCTGACCGTGGTGACGCTGATTGGCGTGTTATTTATTTGACCTCCCTGAAGCCCGATAGCATTCTGTTATCGGGCTCTCTTTTGCAGAAAATATCCCCCGCTTTTCTCCCGACAGAATCTACACTTAGCTAAAAAACCAGCAAGGAAAATGCTATGCGTGTGCTGCCCATGATTGCGGTTGTTGCCGCCTCGTTTCTGGTTGTTGCCTGTAGCACGCCAACGCCGCCGCCAGGCGTGACGGTAGTCAGTCCATTTGATACCCAGCGCTATCTTGGCACCTGGTATGAAATAGCCCGCTTCGACCATCACTTTGAAAGCGGCCTTGAAAAAGTGACCGCCACCTACAGCCTGCGCGGCGATGGCGGACTGGACGTGGTGAATAAAGGCTATAACCCCGACCGGGGTGTGTGGCAGAAAACCGATGGCGTGGCCTACTTCACCGGCCAGCCGACCCGCGCAGCGCTGAAAGTCTCCTTTTTCGGCCCGTTCTACGGCGGCTACAACGTGATAGCCCTGGATAAAGATTATCGCTATGCGCTGGTCTGCGGGCCAGACCGCGATTATCTCTGGCTGCTGGCGCGCACGCCGAAAATAGCACCGGAAGTGAAACAGCAGATGCTGGACATTGCCACCCGACAGGGCTTCGACGTCAGCAAACTTATCTGGGTTAACCAGCGCTATTAGTCAGTGCGCGCTGATTTTCAGCCCGATAATACCGACAACGATGCACGCCAGGCTGGCAATACGCATGGCGCTGGCGGATTCGCCCAGCAGGACAATGCCGGCGAGCGCCGCGCCTACCGCGCCAATTCCCGTCCACACCGCATAGGCGGTGCCGACAGGCAGCGTTTTCATCGCCCATGACAGCAGCGCCATGCTAAGTACCATAGCCACAATGGTGATCACGCCTGGCAGCAGGCGGCTAAAACCGTGGGTGTATTTCAGACCAACCGCCCAGACCACTTCCAGCAGACCGGCGATAAACAAAATAAACCAGGACACAGGACTCCCTCGATGGGGCCGTCCCCGAATGCGATACGCTTACAGGTCGTCCCGTAAGGTGTGGATGAAAGCACAGAGATTATAGCCAGCAGAACGAACGATGAAAAGAACGGTACGGCCAGTCACCGTACCGTCAGGGTCTATTGCTGAGCTTTTGTCGCAGCCCCAGAAATGGCACTGCCGCCTTCTGAAATATCCTGGCCCACACCACGTGTTGTATTACATGCGGTCAGCACAGAAGAGAGGGCCAAAACCGTAAAGAACGCTGCAATTGCTTTTTTCACCATAATGTCATCCTTATTACCAGTTTTAGTTATCGTGCCCTATAAGCATAGACAACCTGACCCAGGATGACGGAATCTCAGCGTTTTTTAAGAGAAAAAGAGAAGATGACACGGCAGGTGTAAGCGAAACGGTACAGTGAGGTGGCCATGTAGCAAAAAGAACGGGTAAAAAGGCGCTTAGCTGACCGCACGCGAAATCGCATGTCCCAGCCCCTGGATGTCTTCACCAACGCCGCGCGCGGTATTGCATCCGGTGAGCAACATTGCGCTCAGAGAGAGCAGCAGCAGCAGTTTTATCGCGTTGTTCATCTTCCCTGCCTGCGGTTTGCTTAACGGCTTATAGCAGGCGCAGCAGCGTGCTGCGCCAACCCTGTATGGCATGAATTACTTCACGCGGGATACGTATTCGCCAGAGCGGGTATCCACTTTGATGACTTCGCCAATCTGCACGAACAGCGGAACTTTAACCACTGCGCCAGTAGACAGCGTCGCCGGTTTACCGCCGGTACCTGCGGTATCACCTTTCAGGCCTGGATCGGTTTCCACGATTTCCAGCTCAACGAAGTTCGGCGGGGTGACGGAGATAGGCTGACCGTTCCACAGGGTCACGATGCACTCAGCCTGATCCAGCAGCCATTTTGCGTTATCGCCTACGGCTTTCCCATCGGCAGCCAGCTGCTCGAAAGTGGAGTTATTCATGAAGTGATAGAACTCACCGTCGTTGTACAGGTAGGTCAGGTTCATATCCACAACGTCTGCGCCTTCGGCGGAATCGGTAGATTTGAAGGTTTTCTCTACGCGAGTTCCGGTCAGCAGACGGCGCAGCTTAACGCGCGCAAAAGCCTGGCCTTTGCCTGGTTTCACGAATTCACTGGCTTCAACGGCATAAGGTTCGCCGTCCATCATGATTTTAAGACCGGCACGAAAATCGTTGCTATAGTAAGTCGCCATAAGGCCCTCTAAATTTGTTAATTGGTAGCTAAGCCACAAAATGGCGCATATTGTAACCCTAAATACCCCATCCAGAGAAGATTGGTTAACGCAACTTGCAGATGTTGTGACCAGTCCCGATGAACTGCTGCATCTTTTAAATGTAGACGCTGACGCGAACTTGCTGGCGGGACGCGAGGCAAAGCGCCTCTTCGCCCTGCGCGTGCCGCGGGCATTTATCGCCCGCATGGAGCCGGGAAACCCCAACGATCCCCTGCTTCGTCAGGTACTTACCTCGCAAGATGAGTTTATTTCAGCGCCGGGGTTTTCCACCGATCCGCTGGAGGAACAGCACAGCGTCGTACCCGGTCTGCTGCATAAATACCGCAACCGGGCGCTGCTGCTGGTCAAGGGCGGCTGCGCGGTAAATTGCCGCTATTGCTTCCGCAGACACTTCCCTTATGCCGAAAATCAAGGCAATAAGCGTAACTGGCAGGCGGCGCTGGCGTACATTGCCGAACATCCGCAGCTCGATGAGATCATTTTTTCCGGCGGCGATCCGCTGATGGCAAAAGATCATGAGCTGGACTGGCTGCTCACCCAGCTGGAAGCGATCCCGCACATTAAGCGTCTGCGCATTCACAGTCGCCTGCCTGTGGTCATCCCGGCGCGGATTACCGATGCGCTGGCCGCTCGCTTTGCCAGCTCCTCGCTGCAGGTGCTGCTGGTCAATCATATCAACCACGCCAATGAGATCGACGCTGATTTCCGCGCCGCGATGGCGAGTTTGCGCCAGGCCGGCATCACGCTGTTGAATCAAAGCGTTCTGCTGCGCGGCGTCAACGACAATGCACACACGCTGGCCGCGCTGAGCAATGCCCTGTTCGATGCGGGCGTCATGCCCTATTACCTGCATGTGCTGGATAAAGTCCAGGGCGCGGCCCATTTTATGGTCGAAGACGAAGAGGCCCGGGCGATTATGCGCGAACTGCTGACTCTGGTTTCAGGTTATATGGTGCCAAGACTGGCGCGGGAAATTGGCGGTGAGCCAAGTAAGACGCCGCTGGATTTGGGCTTAAAGCAACATGCGTGAAAAGGTCTGCCGGGGAAAGCTGGCAGACCTTCGATTCACAGACTGACTGAACGCGCGGAGATAGCCCGGGTCCCTTTTACCCTCGACGGGAGAGGCCCGGAATCAAATCAGTTCGGGCACTTATAGACCTGGCCGTTCATTTCGCTGTCGGTCGGCACAAAGCTCGACAGCAGGTTCTGCGTCGGGCTGCTCACGCCATAAATCACGTTGCCGCCCATCGCCGCAGCCTGGTTGCGCAGCGCGTTTGCCGCGCCACGCATGGAGCCGCCTTCGTCACCGTTATGCCCGGACAGCCAGTTGCTCTGCTTGCCCGTCGCGGTCCCCAACAGCTGGCAATCCGCACCCGGCTTATCTTCAACAAAGCGTACGCTCTGTCCGCCTGAGCTCAGTTCGTTGCTGGAACTGCAACCCGCTAACAATAATGCTGCGCCGACAATCCCTGCTAAATATCTTACCTGCATGTTATTCCCCATGATCAATGAGCTGGACGCGCTGGCCCGGATGTACACCTTATACTAAAAAGCTGAGAAAAAGAAAAACCCCCGAGCATTTCTGCCCGGGGGTTTCTCATTTTTCGCGAGATGCTGATTTAATCGAATAATTCAGGTCGCAGGCAAACGGCAAGTCTATGATTCCCCGGGAGCTTACATGAGTAAGTGACCGGGTGAATAAACGCAGCCAACGCACCTGCGGCTTGAAGTATGAAGATTAAATTACATCATGCCGCCCATACCACCCATGCCGCCCATACCGCCAGCAGCGCCTAAGTCAGGGGCGTCGCTTTTCGGCAGGTCAGTAACCATGCACTCGGTGGTGATCATCAGACCAGCAACGGATGCGGCGTACTGCAGAGCAGAACGGGTCACTTTAGTCGGGTCGAGGATACCGAAGTCGATCATGTTGCCGTATTCTTCAGTTGCCGCGTTATAACCGTAGTTGCCTTCACCCGCTTTCACGTTGTTAGCAACTACAGACGGTTCTTCGCCGGCGTTGGACACGATCTGACGCAGCGGAGCTTCCATTGCGCGCAGCGCAACTTTGATACCGACGTTCTGATCTTCGTTCTGAGCGGTCAGGCCAGCCAGTTTAGCGGCAACGCGAACCAGCGCTACGCCACCACCAGCAACCACGCCTTCTTCTACCGCAGCACGGGTTGCGTGCAGGGCATCGTCAACGCGCGCTTTTTTCTCTTTCATTTCAACTTCGGTCGCTGCACCGACTTTGATTACCGCAACACCGCCAGCCAGTTTCGCTACGCGCTCCTGCAGTTTTTCACGGTCGTAGTCAGAAGTCGCTTCTTCGATCTGCTTACGGATCTGAGCAACGCGGCCCTGAATTGCGCCTTCTTCACCCACGCCATCGATGATGGTGGTGGTGTCTTTGTTGATGACAACGCGTTTCGCCTGACCCAGGTCTTCCAGAGTCGCTTTTTCCAGCTCCATACCGATCTCTTCAGAGATAACGGTACCGCCGGTCAGGGTCGCGATATCCTGCAGCATCGCTTTACGACGGTCGCCAAAGCCCGGTGCTTTAACAGCAGCGACTTTCACGATACCGCGCATGGTGTTGACCACCAGAGTTGCCAGCGCTTCGCCTTCAACGTCTTCAGCGATGATAACCAGCGGTTTGCCTGCTTTCGCAACGGCTTCCAGAACCGGCAGCATTTCGCGGATGTTGGAGACTTTTTTGTCAGCCAGCAGGATGAACGGGCTTTCCAGTTCAACAGCGCCAGTTTCCGGCTTGTTGATGAAGTACGGGGACAGGTAGCCGCGGTCGAACTGCATACCTTCAACCACGTCCAGTTCGTCTTCCAGACCGGTACCGTCTTCAACGGTGATCACGCCTTCTTTACCGACTTTGTCCATCGCTTCCGCGATCAGTTTACCTACGGTTTCATCGGAGTTAGCGGAGATGGTACCCACCTGGGCAATCGCTTTAGAGTCGGAGCACGGTACGGACAGAGTTTTCAGTTCTTCAACGGCAGCCACGACAGCTTTGTCGATACCGCGTTTCAGATCCATCGGGTTCATGCCAGCAGCAACGGCTTTCAGACCTTCTGCGATGATAGCCTGAGCCAGTACGGTTGCAGTGGTGGTACCGTCGCCTGCAGCGTCGTTCGCTTTAGAGGCAACTTCTTTCACCATCTGCGCACCCATGTTTTCGAACTTGTCTTCCAGCTCGATTTCACGCGCTACGGAAACACCATCTTTGGTGATGGTCGGTGCACCGAAAGATTTATCCAGAACCACGTTACGGCCTTTCGGGCCCAGGGTCACTTTCACTGCATCTGCCAGTACGTTCACGCCGCGCAGCATTTTTACACGAGCGTCATTACCGAATTTTACGTCTTTAGCTGCCATTTTTTCTATTCCTCAAATTCGTTCAGTTTCGCGCGCGAATTACGCTTCAACAATTGCCAGAATGTCGCTTTCAGACATGATCAGCACTTCTTCATTGTCGATTTTTTCAGATTTCACACCGTAGCCGTCGTTGAAAATAACGATGTCGCCAACTTTAACGTCCAGCGGCTGCACAGTGCCGTTTTCCAGGATGCGGCCCTTACCGACAGCGATGATTTCGCCACGAGTTGATTTGGCTGCCGCAGAACCGGTCAGAACGATGCCGCCTGCAGATTTGGTTTCAACTTCTTTACGTTTGACGATCACACGATCATGTAACGGACGAATACTCATTGATAGCTCTCCTTTGAGAAAGTCATTATCAGTTATGGGTGACACCGGCCCGTATACGGTTTTCCGGCTAGTGCCTGAGAGATGGGGGTGGGTTTTCGCGCTTCAAGGGGGAAAGTTAAAAAAAATTTTTCCTTGTGTGCTGACGCACAGAAACAGCTGCGGGTCTGCCCACCGTCATAAGCAAAAACGATTGTGATACCATTGCTTTTTTGTCAGGGCAGGATGGCATTATGAGTGGTTTAAAACAGGAGTTAGGTCTGGCTCAGGGAGTGGGGCTGCTTTCTACGTCGCTGCTCGGCACCGGCGTCTTCGCCGTTCCCGCTCTTGCCGCGCTGGTGGCGGGAGATAACAGTCTGTGGGCCTGGCCCGCGCTCATTCTGCTGGTCTTCCCGATCGCCATCGTCTTTGCCGTACTTGGCCGCCATTTCCCCAGCGCGGGCGGCGTGGCGCACTTCGTCAATATGGCGTTTGGTTCACGTATGGAACGCGTTACCGGCTGGCTATTTTTGTCGGTTATCCCGGTAGGGTTACCCGCCGCCCTGCACATCGCTACTGGCTTCGGCCAGGCGCTATTTGGCTGGCACGACAGCCAGCTGCTGCTTGCGGAGCTGGGTACGCTGGCCATCGTCTGGTGGGTCGGGTCGCGCGGCGCAAGCTCCAGCGCCAATCTACAAACGCTGGTCGCGGCCCTCATCGTCGCGCTGATCGTCGCTATCTGGTGGCGCGGCGGGATTAGCCCGGCGCAAATCCCTTTTCCGGCGCCGGAAGACATCGATAGTTCACAGCTTTTCTCCGCCCTGTCGGTGATGTTCTGGTGTTTTGTCGGTCTTGAAGCCTTTGCCCATCTGGCAGCGGAATTTAAACGCCCGGAGCGCGATTTCCCCCGCGCATTGTTGATAGGCCTGCTGCTGGCGGGCTCCGTTTACTGGGCCTGTACCGTACTGGTCCTGCATTTTCACGCCTTCGGCGACAATATGGCCGCCGCCGCATCGCTGCCCAATATCGTGGTGCGCCTGTTTGGTGTGCAGGCGCTGTGGATCGCCTGCGTCATTGGCTATCTCGCCTGCTTCGCCAGCCTCAATATCTATATCCAGAGCTTTGCCCGCCTGGTCTGGTCGCAGGCGCAGTACAAACCGGAAAGCTACCTCGCCCGCCTTTCGCCGCAGCAAATCCCACGCAATGCGCTCAACGTCGTGCTGGGCTGCTGTGTCATCAGCACGCTCGGCATCTACTGGCTGGATATCAACCTTGATGCGCTGATCGTCTATGCCAACGGCATCTTCATTATGATTTATCTGCTGTGTATGCTGGCGGGCTGCCGGTTGCTGCGGGGACGCTATCGGGTGCTGGCGCTCATCGGGAGCCTGCTCTGTCTGCTGTTGCTGGCGATGGTCGGCTGGAAAAGCCTCTACGCCCTGCTGGTTATGGCGGCGCTGTGGCTATGGCTGCCAAAGCGCCATACGACGGCGCTTTCCCACCATCATCGCCACTAAAACATGCCATAAAAAAAGCCGGACAGCGCAACGCAATCCGGCTCATCATTATTAGCGCCGCGTCAGCGCGGCCCGCAGGCTTAGCGGTCGTCTTTGTGATCCAGACGGTCGCGCTCTTCATCTTTGCGCTGATACTCCCCGTCAAAGGTCTCACCGCCTCCGGTTCCCGCGCTAAAACCACCGCCTGGCATCCGGCTAAAGCGCAGGTGCGGCATCAGCTTCAGGGTCAGGTGTTTTTGCACCGGCGGCAGCAGGAGCAGCAGGCCGAGGAAATCGGTAAAGAACCCCGGCAGCAAGAGCAGCAGGCCAGCGATAATCAGCGATACGCTTTTAATCATTTCTGCCGCCGGGCTTTCACCCGCCGCCATTTTCTGCTGCATCAGCATAAAGTTTTTAAAGCCCTGGTTGCGCACCAGCGACATACCGACCACCGAGCTGAAGATAACCAGAATCAGCGTCAACAGAACGCCGAGCACGTGAGCCACCTGGATAAAGATCGATATCTCAATGTAAACGTATAAAAAAATGGCAATTAACGGAATCCAACGCACTGGCGTCTCCTTCATTAGCGGGGTTCACTATCGGCCCCCGCAGTCATCGGTGTGCTTTTCGCATCACATTAATATTGGGCTAAAACGGCACATTTCAATCGGCAGAAACGCTTATTTTTTTCCACGAACGGCAAAGCGGTGACTCATTTCACAGATTAATAATTCTTATACTCTTCTCGACATAATAAGTGATCAAGGTTGCTGACATTCGCTATCATCAGCATATGATCGTGGGCACCGGGCCGATTAAGGAAATAATCTTCGGCAAGAAAATGCGCAAAACCCCATAAATTCTGCGTGTTTGGTGAATTCATTGGCAGCTTGAAAAAGAAGGTTCACATGTTAAACAACATTCGTATCGAAGAAGATCTGTTGGGTACCAGGGAAGTTCCAGCTGACGCCTACTATGGTGTTCATACTCTGAGAGCGATTGAAAACTTCTACATCAGCAATAGCAAAATCAGCGATATCCCGGAGTTCGTGCGCGGCATGGTGATGGTCAAAAAGGCCGCCGCGATGGCCAACATGGAACTGCAAACCATCCCTAAAAGCGTCGCGAAGACCATTATTGCCGCCTGTGATGAAGTGCTGAATAACGGTAAATGCATGGACCAGTTCCCGGTTGATGTGTTCCAGGGCGGCGCAGGGACTTCCGTCAACATGAACACCAACGAAGTGCTGGCCAACATTGGCCTTGAGCTGATGGGCCATCAGAAAGGCGAATACCAGTATCTGAACCCGAACGACCACGTTAACAAATGCCAGTCCACCAACGATGCCTACCCGACCGGTTTCCGTATTGCGGTTTATGCCTCCCTGCTGAAATTAACCGACGCCATCAACCAGCTGGGCGACGGCTTCCAGAATAAAGCCGTCGAATTCCAGGATATCCTGAAAATGGGTCGCACCCAGCTGCAGGACGCCGTGCCGATGACGCTCGGCCAGGAGTTCCACGCATTTAATGTTCTGCTGAATGAAGAAATCAAAAGCATTCTGCGCACCGGAGAGCTGCTGCTCGAAGTTAACCTCGGCGCCACCGCCATCGGTACGCGCCTGAATACGCCGGATGGCTACCAGCAGCTGGCGGTACAAAAACTGGCGGAAGTCAGCGGCCTGCCGGTGATTCCGGCGGAAGACCTGATTGAAGCCACCTCCGATTGCGGCGCCTATGTGATGGTACATAGCTCGCTGAAACGTCTGGCGGTGAAACTGTCCAAAATCTGTAACGACCTGCGCCTGCTCTCTTCCGGCCCGCGCGCCGGTCTGAATGAAATCAACCTGCCGGAGCTGCAGGCAGGTTCCTCCATCATGCCAGCCAAAGTGAACCCGGTGGTGCCGGAAGTGGTCAACCAGGTTTGCTTTAAAGTTATCGGCAACGACACCACGGTGACCATGGCGTCGGAAGCCGGTCAGCTGCAGCTTAACGTGATGGAGCCGGTGATCGGCCAGGCGATGTTTGAATCCATCCACATTCTGACCAACGCCTGCTACAACCTGCTGGAAAAATGCGTTAACGGCATCACCGCCAACAAAGCGGTGTGCGAAGGCTATGTGTATAACTCCATCGGTATCGTCACCTACCTCAACCCGTTTATCGGCCACCACAATGGCGATATCGTCGGCAAAATTTGCGCCGAAACCGGCAAGAGCGTAAGGGAAGTGGTTCTGGAGCGTGGATTGCTGACCGAAGCGGAGCTGGACGATATTTTCTCTCCGCAAAACCTGATGCATCCGGCCTATAAAGCGAAGCGTTATACCGATGAAAGCGAACAGTAATCTTTCAGGTTAAACGACCCAAAGGCATGTCAGCGATGACATGCCTTTTTTGCTTTTTTAGATTTACCAAATCACAACAATTCAATATCAACTTGTTAAAAAACAAGGAAGGCGTATATGTTTGGTGCAGAACTCGTGATTGTCCTGCTGGCGATTTACCTTGGGGCCAGGCTCGGCGGTATCGGCATCGGCTTTGCCGGTGGTCTGGGCGTTCTCGTCCTGACGCTCCTCTTTCAAATCAAGCCTGGCGCGATCCCCTTCGACGTCATCGAAATCATCATGGCGGTGATCGCCGCTATTGCCGCCATGCAGGTGGCCGGCGGCATGGATTATCTGGTCAGCCTTGCCGAACGTATGCTCAGACGCCATCCGAAATACATTACCTTCCTTGCTCCGCTGGTCACCTGGTTTATGACCGTTCTCGCGGGAACCGGCCATACCGCGTTCTCTACCCTACCGGTGATTACCGAGGTCGCGAAGGAGCAGGGCATTCGCCCGTCTCGTCCGCTCTCTATCGCCGTCGTCGCCTCGCAGATTGCCATTACCGCCTCGCCGATTTCCGCTGCGGTGGTCTTTTTTGCCGGGATCCTCGAACCGCTGGGCGTGAGCTATCTGACGCTGCTGGCCATCTGTATTCCGGTGACGCTGATTGCGGTGATGATCACGGCGGTAGTGTGTAACTTCCTCGGCTGCGAACTGAAAGACGACCCGATTTATCAGGAGCGCCTGGCAAAAGGTGAAGTGAAGCTGCGCGGGAGCCAGGTATTTGAGCTGAAGCCGCATGCCAAACGTTCCGTCCTGCTGTTCCTGATCGGCATCGTGGCGGTCATGTTCTACGCCACCGCCATCAGCGATACCGTCGGGCTGATTCAGAACCCGGTGCTGCCGCGTAACGAAGCGATCGTGGTGTTCATGCTGACCATCGCCACGCTGATTAGCGTCACCTGTAAAATCGACACCAGCGAAGTGCTCAACGCCAGCACCTTTAAATCCGGGATGAGCGCCTGCGTCTGCGTGCTGGGCGTCGCCTGGCTCGGCGATACCTTCGTCAAAGCGCATATCTCCGACATCCAGACCGTGGCCGGCGATCTGCTGCACAACTATCCGTGGCTGCTGGCGGTGGTGCTGTTTTTCGCCGCGACCCTGCTCTATTCCCAGGCCGCAACCACCAAAGCGCTGATGCCGGCGGCGCTGCTGCTTGGCGTCACCCCGCTGACCGCCATCGCCTCGTTTGCTGCCGTCTCCGCGCTGTTCGTGCTGCCGACCTACCCTACGCTGCTGGCGGCGGTAGAAATGGACGATACCGGATCAACGCGCATCGGCAAGTATGTCTTTAACCATGCGTTCCTGATCCCCGGGGTGATTGCCATTACCCTGTGCGTCATCCTGGGCTTTATTATCGGCGGCATCATGCTGTAAATCTGCTTAAATTCGGGCCAGTTTCTGGCCCGTTGCATTATTCCCCTCACCGTGCGTGCTATAGTGCCTCTTTTCGCTGATACGAGGTTCACGATGACTACGCCTGATGCTGTTGTTGTTCTCTGTACCGCGCCGGATGAAGCCACCGCCCAGGATCTGGCGGCCAAAGTGCTGGCCGAAAAGCTCGCCGCCTGTGCCACCCTCCTGCCTGGAGCGACCTCTCTCTACTACTGGGAAGGCAAGCTGGAGCAGGAGTATGAAGTGCAAATGCTGCTGAAAACCGACCAGGCTCACCAGCAGGCGTTACTGGATTGCCTGAAGTCCCATCACCCGTATCAACCCCCCGAATTACTGGTTTTACCCGTCACTCACGGAGACACTGATTATCTCTCATGGCTCAACGCATCATTACGCTGATTTTGCTGCTGTGCAGCACATCCGCTTTCGCCGGCTTATTTGACGCCCCCGGACGCTCTGACTTTGTTCCCGCAGAGCAGGCTTTTGCCTTTGATTTCCAGCAGAGCCAGCGGGACGTCAACCTGACCTGGCAAATCAAAGAGGGTTACTATCTTTATCGCCAGCAGATCAAACTGACGCCGGCGAATGCCACGCTCGCCGCAATGGAGCTGCCGCCCGGTACGTGGCATGAGGATGAGTTTTACGGCAAAAGTGAGATTTACCGCCAGCGGCTGACCGTCCCGGTCACACTGAGCCAGGCGGAAAAAGGCGCCACGCTCACCGTGACCTGGCAGGGCTGCGCCGACGCGGGTTTCTGTTATCCGCCGGAGACGAAAGTGGTGCCGCTTCGCACGGTGCTGGCCGTATCCGGCAGCGAATCGGTCCCCGCCCATCCGACGTTCCCCTCATCCGGACAACCCAAATTTAATCCGCCGCTGCCGGTTGAAAAGCGTCCTGAGCTGGCAACAAAAAGCGAGCCGCCAGCCCCGCAGTCTCCTCGGCAAGAGAAGCGCGGCGCAGGCGATAATGCGCCTGCCAGCCTGCCCTTCTCCGCGCTATGGGCACTGCTGATTGGTATTGGTATCGCCTTTACCCCGTGCGTGCTGCCGATGTATCCGCTGATCTCGGGGATTGTCCTCGGCGGCAAGCAGCGGCTCTCAACCGGGCGCGCGCTGCTGCTGGCATTTATCTACGTGCAGGGGATGGCGCTTACCTATACCGCGCTGGGGCTGGTGGTCGCCGCCGCCGGTTTGCAGTTTCAGGCGGCGTTGCAGCATCCGTATGTACTGATTGGCCTGTCAGCGGTCTTTATCCTGCTGGCGCTGTCGATGTTTGGTCTGTTCACGCTGCAGCTGCCCTCATCGCTGCAAACCCGCCTGACGTTGATGAGCAACACGCGCCAGGGCGGTTCACCCGGCGGCGTTTTTGCGATGGGAGCCATTGCCGGTCTGATCTGTTCGCCTTGCACCACCGCGCCGCTGAGCGCCATCCTGCTGTATATTGCCCAGAGCGGCAATCTGTGGCTCGGCGGCGGCACGCTGTATTTGTATGCGCTGGGCATGGGGCTGCCGCTGATCCTGGTCACCGTATTTGGCAACCGCCTGCTGCCGAAGAGCGGCCCGTGGATGAGCCATGTGAAGACCGCGTTCGGTTTTGTGATCCTTGCGCTTCCGGTCTTTTTGCTGGAGCGTATCGTCGGCGAACTCTGGGGTTTGCGTCTGTGGTCGCTGCTGGGCGTCGCCTTCTTTAGCTGGGCTTTTATTACCGCACTCGGCGCCTCCCGTGCCTGGCTGCGCATCGTGCAAATCATTCTGTTCGCTGCGGCGCTGGTCAGCGCGCGTCCGCTGCAGGACTGGGCTTTTGGCGAGCCGGTCGCCCGGCAGCAGTCACCGCTGGCTTTTACGCGCATCAGTAACGTCGCGGAGCTCGATCAGGCACTGGCGCAGGCCAGGGGTAAACCGGTGATGCTCGACCTGTACGCCGACTGGTGCGTCGCCTGCAAAGAGTTCGAAAAATACACCTTTAGCACCACCGAAGTACAACAGGCCCTGAAAGGGACCGTTCTGCTGCAGACAGATGTGACGAACAACAGCGCCGAAGATGTGGCCCTGCTGAAACACCTGAAGGTGCTCGGCTTGCCGACCATTCTGTTCTTTAATACACAGGGCGAAGAACAGCCTGCGCAGCGCGTGACTGGGTTTATGGATGCGGCGACATTCAGCGCCCATTTGCACGATTGGCAACCGTGAACGACACTTTAGGAGGAAAAATGGAGGAGAAGACCGTGCAACGTGAAGATGTCCTGGGTGAAGCCATACGCATTCTCGAAATTGAAGGTATTGCCAACACCACGCTGGAAATGGTCGCCGAACGCGTCTCTTACCCGCTCGCTGACCTCAAACGCTTCTGGCCCGATCGTGAAGCGTTGCTGTACGATGCGCTACGTTACCTCAGTCATCAGGTTGATGTCTGGCGCCGTCAGCTGCTGCTCGACGATACGCTCACGCCGGAGCAAAAGCTGCTGGCGCGCTACGGCGCATTAACCCAATGCGTGAGCAACCATCGCTATCCCGGCTGCCTGTTTATTGCCGCCTGCACCTTTTATCCGGATCCCCGGCACCCTGTTCATCAGCTGGCGGAGCAACAAAAGCAGGCTTCTCTGGCCTACACCCACGAGTTACTGACGCAGCTGGAAATTGACGACCCGGCGATGGTGGCGAAACAGATGGAGCTTATCATTGAAGGCTGCCTGAGCCGTCTGCTGATAAAACGCAGTCAGACCGATGTCGATACCGCCCAACGTCTGGCGGAAGATATTCTGCGCTTTGCCCAATGTCGCGCGGGTGGCGCATTAACCTGATTGCGCATTGACCGGCGATACGCCGCATACATCTCCCCGGAAGAGGACGCGTCAGAGTAGCCGCGTCCCGAATAATCGGGCCGTAGGTCGTCGAAAGCCGCACGGATTGTCAACAGAGATGCAACTTGAAGTGCGAAGGGTATAATTCCCCCTACACCGATATGTCTACAGGGATTTATATGCGTCCTCTCCTATGGGCTGCCATCATGGGGCTATGCTCTGCATCGCTCCAGGCCGCGCCTGTTCAAGGTTTTTCTTTCGCGCATAAAGACTGGGAGGTCGCCTGCGATAACACCGGCACCTGTCGGGCCGCAGGTTATGGCGTCAACACGGGAGAAATCAGCGTCCTGTTGACCCGTAACGCGGGCGCCGGGCAGCGCGTAAGCGCTCAGATGACCTTCGCCCAGACCGATCATGATATTCCCCAGGACGCCACGGTTACCCTGCTGATCGACGATCAGGATCGCGGTACGCTTGAGGCCAAAGACGACAGCCATTTCCGCTTCGATAGCAGTCAAACGGCCGCCCTGATTCAGGCGCTGGAGCATGACAGTAACATCGAGATCGCCCTTAACGGCCAGCGTAAACCGCTCTCCAGCGCGGGGAGCAGCGCGGTGTTTCTGAAGATTGATGAGTTCCAGCAGCGTCTGGGCACCGCAGATGCGCTGGTGCGAAAAGGCAATGCCGACGATGACAACACGCTCAGCGCCGTTGCGGCGCCGGAAATTATCGCCGCCCCGACGATCCGCAACGCCCAGAGCGAACCGCTGACGGCAAAGCAGCGGCAGAAGCTGCTACCGGAGCTGATCCCGTTGCTGAACAGCCATTGTGATGACTGGCAAAATAAAGATATTCCGTCTCAGGAGCGGCAGATAACCACAACCCCTCTCGATAAAACCCATTCGCTCATCGAAGCACTGTGCTGGCGTGCCGCCTATAACGACGGGTACGCCATGTGGGTAGTGGAGAATACTCCGCTCGCCAAACCACAGCTCATTACCACCGATGCATCCAGCTATGCCGATGGCACGATCACCTTTTTCAATAAGGGGCGTGGCATCGCCGACTGCGTCAACGGCGAGGAGCGGGTCTGGGACGGCAAAACCTTCGTGCAGAGTCTGAAATACACGACCGGTATGTGTCGTGAAATCACGCCTGGCGGCACCTGGATGCTGCCCACGTTCGTCAGTCAGGTGCGGCCAAAACAGCAGAAGGATGCCGATAATCTGGCGCTCAAGGCGCTGTATAACGCCGTGCTGAAAGAGCAAAAGAGCAACCCGGAACTGGCGTTGAAAAAGGTTGCCGAACAGTTCCCGCTCACCGGGCATGTCACGAACTTTACGCTGACCTACGCGGATGACACTCTGGTATCGACCAACAAACCCGCGCTCGATATCAGCGACGATGAGTGGCAGGCTTTTCTTCATTCCGATATCAGCGCTGACTCAGAAAACGGTAAGGTCAGCTTCACGCTGGTCGATCTTGATAATGACGGTAAGCGCGATTTAATCATCGACAGCTATATCGGCGGGACCGGGCTCTTTAGCTACACCGGCGTGCTGAGACGGGGAGAGAACACCTTTGATACCGTCGATCACAGCGATACCGATGACGACGATGATTTTGACGCTGGCGTCCCCGGAGCGCTGTTTTCGCTCAACGGGCGCGGCGCCAATCAGTGGAACCAGTGGGTCAGAATCAACGGCCAGGTGTATGCGCTGTGGTACAACGGCCAGTTCGGCGAAGATAACCTGTATCTGCTGCGCCCCTTCAGCCCGACGGACAGGAGTCCTGCCGTAACGATTCGCTATCGCTACAAGCTGGAGACGCTAAGTTCACCGGAACAAGGTCAGCCGCTGACACCGGCGCTCAGCGCACAGGATCGCGACGATTTACTCAAATCGCTGGAACTGATGCAAAGCAACCTGCTGAAAGATAAAAAAGGTCACGCGGAAGAGGGGCCCATCTGCCCTATCCCACCCGGTACGTCATCAGATGAAGCAGATAACTACTACAGCGGCGTCACCTCTTACTACGTCTATGAAACGGTGGCCTATATCCCCGTCTGGCTCGCTGGCAAATGCTTTATTGGCACCGTCATCAGCCATCATGGCGCCTACCGCCACGGCGTCGATGCGGAGATTATGATAAGCTCGCCGCGGGAAGACGAAGACCTCATCGGCGGCTACTCCATATCCGGATTGCGCCACGTAATTTCTGCCGTCAGCGGCTGGAGAACCCGCGAGGGCGACAACGGGATGATGTGATGAACCAGCAAAACGCCCCTTTCGCGGCAAAATTGCCGCAAAGTTAAGCAATCAGCAGGGAAATCAAGAAATGTGGTTGACGCGCATGATGGATTACGGTTTAATGCGCCCCGTTGCCCGGATAGCTCAGTCGGTAGAGCAGGGGATTGAAAATCCCCGTGTCCTTGGTTCGATTCCGAGTCCGGGCACCACTATTTAAAGAAACCAGCCTACGGGCTGGTTTTTTGCTTTCTACAGTACGGACTCTCCATCGAACTTCGTTCGATTATTCGCGGCAAGCCGCTCACCCCTTTGGGGCCAGCGCGACAAGCGCGCTGTTCAACGCCTGCGGCGTTAGTCCGAGTCCGGGCACCACTATTTAAAGAAACCAGCCTACGGGCTGGTTTTTTGCTTTCTACAATACGGACTCTCCATCGAACTTCGTTCGATTATTCGCGGCAAGCCGCTCACCCCTTCGGGGCCAGCGCGACAAGCGCGCTGTTCAACGCCTGCGGCGTTAGTCCGAGTCCGGGCACCACTATTTAAAGAAACCAGCTTAACGGCTGGTTTTTTGCCTTCTACAATACGGACTCTCCATCGAACTTCGTTCGATTATTCGCGGCAAGCCGCTCACCCCTTCGGGGCCAGCGCGACAAGCGCGCTGTTCAACGCCTGCGGCGTTAGTCCGAGTCCGGGCACCACTATTTAAAGAAACCAGCCTACGGGCTGGTTTTTTGCTTTCTACAGTACGGACTCTCCATCGAACTTCGTTCGATTATTCGCGGCAAGCCGCTCACCCCTTCGGGGCCAGCGCGACAAGCGCGCTGTTCAACGCCTGCGGCGTTAGTCCGAGTCCGGGCACCACTATTTAAAGAAACCAGCCTACGGGCTGGTTTTTTGCTTTCTACAGTACGGACTCTCCATCGAACTTCGTTCGATTATTCGCGGCAGGCCGCTCACCCCTTCGGGGCCAGCGCGCGATACAGAACTCTTCCACAGACTTTTCCCACTTTTTGCACGGCGTACAAAGTTGCGCTATCTCGCCATTGCCGGCAATCAGCACGTTACCATCTCAGACTACCTCCCTTCACACTGCCCGTAGCGTCAGAGCGCCCTCTTATCGCCAGTTCCCGCTTAGCCCCCGTTATAGCCGCAGGTCCCGCTTAGAAATCCGCGACTGCGGCATATGATAAGCGACACCTGATAGAGTTCGTCACCGTAGCGATAGCTTTCATTTTAGAGTTTAAACCTTACTCTCTGAGGTCCCACTCTCACTGATGACGGGTAGCACAGTCTGAAAGCAGCGTTTCAACGCCAGAATAAATATTCTGCTTGTTGGCAATCCAACATAAATGACGGGATAAAAAACATTCTGATATCAGGAGGTGAATCTATTGCTCCTGAATAATTAAAATTCGCTGAAAGTTAACATTATTTTCGCGGAGCCCTTTCAGGCCCCGCGAATTATTTTATTTTAACATTGACTTCACTTTCCGGGCCACCCGGCGAACCAGACTGGTGCCTCGTCTTGCGCCCTGGACATGAATTGCTTCATACAGAGCATTAAAGCGGTCATGGGCCCAACCATCTCTCTGCTGAGAAATAAGACCATCAACCTTATTATTTAAAAGCTGTAACTCATTACTGACTGAATGACTGCCATTAATGCTGCGCAACCGACTCACTTCGCTCTCAAGCTCATGAATCTTTTCGAGGTAGGAAGGCATCAACCCCATTGCATAGTTATATTTAACATTCTCATCCATAAATGGACGGAAACTACGGTAGTTGTTTTTACTCTTATTTCCACTTAACAACATGCCGGAGTTTGCAACTCTATACCAAAATAGAGGCTCCGGGACGACTTGCAATTTATATCCCTGTAACGATACTTTGGCAAAAAACTCCCAGTCTTCATGACCTAAACCGTAATCCTCAGTAAATCCACCCACTTTTTCGAAAACTTCTTTTCTGATCAGCGCATTAGCATCGCCAAAGCAGTTACTAAAGCTGGCGATATTTAAATCAGGTCCTAACGGAAGCCAGCAGTGCGTCATTTTACGGAACGGAGAAGGGAACTCCTCACCAAAAATAAGATCGCTTGGTGTGGTTAACACATCGGCCCCGGAGTTTAATGCTGCCGTAACAAACGTTTCCACCTCAAAAGGCTTAGCGACATTATCATCATCCATAAACATCAGATATTCGCCGGAGGCGTGTCGCGCAGCCAAATTCCTTGCAGCGCCCAGATAGTTATTAGAACTACGGACGATTTTCCAGCCTCGTGAGTTAAAGTCATTCTCGATGAGATTCAAATAACGATGAGACTCTTCTGTCGTACTTCCATCATCGACCAGGATAACCTCAATATTTTGGTACGTCTGAGATTTTATTGAGGCGAGTGCTTGCTGGAGCAAATGGTGACGTTCGAAGTGAGTGATACACACGCTAACTAATGGGCTGTTAGCTTCATCGATTTTCTTGAATACGCAGTTGTTTTTTCGTTCAACTGCGGCAAACCAGGCTTCTTTAATATTTTCTTGTGATTCAACAAGCCCTGGTTTGATATTTATATTTTTTAACCGATAGTGAATTTTACCGTATAAATCGACAGGTGTAGGAGTAAACAGAACCTCCGCATGATGTTCCTGCGGAATAAGCTCTGGAATTCCGCCAACGTTTGAGGCGAGGAAATTAACGTTATTAATCAAGCATTCATAAACGGTATAGGGTGAGTTTTCTACAAGCGATGGGATGATGACTAATACATTTTTTCTTTTTATATATTCGTTGGCATTGGTACGATCATAATCGCTGATGATATTAACTGCGAGTCCCAAATTTTTAGTCTGATTCATAATATAGGTAAATGAATCAGTTTTCCCCATAGTGACATTTTTTCCGAGGAAGGTTACACCAGAGACGGTCTCTTTATCTTCGTCAGATAGTTTTCTTAATGCGCGGAGGAATATATCAAGCCCTTTACGGGTTTCAAGCCGGCCGAAAAATACAAGCTCAACGCCAGAAGCTGGTTTTTCATTTGTTTTAACTATAACATCGCTTCTTGTTTCAAACCCTTGAAATGGCTCACAATTTAAAATGACATGGCGTTCTTCAGGTACATTCCAGTGCTTACTCAACATCCAGTCAATTAAATACTGAGACGGACTAACAACTTCATCCGCCATCTCAACCACCATTTTCTCCATATAATAGAGTTCAAGATGATTCTGATCATATGGGAGCTGGTAATTACCTTCATCAGCCCATAACGTTGAGCTGTGAGTATTTACAATGAACTTCGTGTTTTCAAAATCAGTACCATTCTTTTTACTTAATAAAGTGTAATAAAGATCTGCCTGCCATTCACAAGAAATAACAGTGTCATAGATATTATTTTCTTTCAACCATAGCAAAATTGAATAGCTTTTCCTTCTAAAATAAGGCGCATCAATATTAATCTCTTTTACCAGCCCGGTGCTTAGCAGATTGATACCAAAGGTACTATAAATACGTGACCAGTCGCTAAATTTTGATACAGATGATTCCGAATAGTCACCACATGTATACAATACATCGACATCATACCCCTTTTTTGCCAAAGTAGTGGCAAGGGCAGTGAAAGCAGTACCAATGCCGCCGTTACGGACAGGCCCCTCAATGTCCGGCGTCATTATAAGAACTTTCTTCATTGTAATCTTTCCTTAGTAACCTAGACTTTTCTATAATAATGAGTGAGTTGAAGTAGTATAAGATAGCAATCGGTAGCTTCTGTTAAACAGGATAAAAAATGGCCAATGCAGAGTTAAAATTTGATTTATTTCTAAAATCCTATCATCCATCTCATCGATTTGTCTATAAGGCAAACCCTGGTAATGCTGGTGATGGCGTGATTGCATCTGCGACGTATGATTTTTTCGAACGAAATGCTCTTACCTATGTCCCTTACAGAGATGACGAGCACTACAACTCTGATACTGATATTTTAATTTTTGGCGGCGGAGGAAACTTGATAGAAGGATTGTATTCTGAAGGTCGTGACTTTATCCACAATAATATTAAAAAATTTCATAAAGTAATAATCATGCCGTCGACAATCAGAGGGTATAGCGATTTATTCACCAGCAACATTGATAAGCTAGTTGTTTTTTGCCGAGAAAATACCACTTTCGATTATATTAAATCTCTCAACTACGAAACAAACAAGAACGTATTCATTACTGATGATATGGCATTTTATCTCGATCTTAGTAAATACCTGTCACTTAAACCTGTCTATAAAAAACAGGCCAATTGCTTCAGAACGGACTCCGAATCGCTAACTGGAGACTATAAAGAAAACAACCATGATATTTCGCTCACCTGGAACGGCGACTATTGGGATAATGAATTTCTGGCGCGCAACTCTACCCGTTGCATGATAAATTTTCTTGAAGAGTATAAAATTGTCAACACCGACAGACTGCATGTGGCAATTTTAGCATCTCTGCTTGGTAAAGAAGTAAACTTCTATCCTAACTCATACTACAAAAATGAAGCTGTTTATAATTATTCACTTTTGAATCATTATCCAAAAACATGCTTTATTACGACAAGTTGAAAAAGGCAGCGTATAATAATACGCTGCCTGAAAATCACATAACTGCTACAGCATTATTAATTATTGCCTGCCAGCCTTCACGCGAGTACTCATTCGCACGACTATAGTCTGCAAATCTATCGATTACCGCAGTAAAAAAGTTATCAGTGACTTTAGTGATTTCGCCGACCTTTGAACTATCCGCATCACTTTTCACGTACAGTATTTTACTGTTACCATGTTTCTTAAACTCCTTTGATAGTGCCAATGCAATATCATCAAGATTATTGCCATTACTTTTTACGACAAAAATTTTATTTTCATCAGCAAGGCTTTTTCTGAACTTATCAGTTAAATATTTAATCTTATCCATTTCTTTTTTATAAATAAGATTATTTTCCTGCTCAGGATAACGCCAGGACCAGCAATCATTTATATTGTCACTATACATTTCAGTATGAAAACAAAGGTCATGTTTTTGGTCAAGCACCATATCCTGCCAGGAAGGTGTCAAGTTTTCATAAATATAAAAATCTGCAAAATCAGATTCTATTAACTTTAGAAGAGCATGATAGTTTTTTATTAATGTCCAGCGAAACAAGCTTCCTTCATCATAACCTGACTCTCTTAGAAAGAAAGCAAACTCACAATTATCGCCAAGACTTTCGAAACGCTGTAATTTATTCATCATTGTTTTCCAAAGGGGGAATTGAATGATTATACAATACGGCACGTCTCGCTAACACCAAAAATGTCGCCAGAAGCATTTCGTTTGAAACTGCGCATCGCGATTAGCTCGCGACATGCGCATCAGCCAGACATCGCCCTGCCAGGCTGGCGCCCGGCCTCCAGATGGGCTTCCGCAGTTTCCAGCTCAGGCGACAGCAGCAGGTTTGAACTGGCTACCGCAGCCCCGCAGTAATCAAAAATCCCGTGGACAATTTGCGCATTAAAAGCATCGCTAAACCATGCTTATCATACGTTTTCTGGCTCGCTGCGCCTAACGCAACCAGATTTACCCGCAGACGACCCAGCTTCTTCAGCACCTTGCCATCGGCGGTCTCCTCATAGACCCAACCGCTGGAAAACACCCGATCGCTCCAGCCTTTTAGCAGACCAGACATCGACCACCAGTAAACGGGAAAGACCAGAACCAGCGCCAGACGGCGCGAATGGATGAAATACTGCGCAACACTGAACCCAATGCGGAGAAGCTGGCTTCGGCGATCGCCAACGCCTGTATTGAGTGCGTGCTGATCCAGGGGCGCGAGATGCCTAGTGTCATGGCCGCGCTGCTGCCAACGCTAACAAGAAGCGCCCGCCGCCAGGCGGACGCTCGATTATCAGCCACCGGCCTTCTTAATCGCCGCATCCAGCGAGTCTTTATCCGCAAGCCCCGGGAAGACGGTGATCGTGGCTTCGGTGGCGCCGGTAGTCGGCATCACGATCACGCCCGGCGTTCCGCTTAAGCCAATCTCCTGCGCCAGCTGGTTGGTGCTCTCGAGGACCGCCTCAACATCCGGCGCTTTCCCGGCGTCGAAATTCACTTTCTTCGCCTGCTGCTGCACATCCGCAGCCGTCAGCTTCCCTTCGTTACGCCCGGTGGCATAAATCCCGTTATGGTAGGTCAGATAAGCTTCTGCACCCTTCTGCTGATAAATTTGCAGGCCGGTCTTCGCTGCCGTCAGCGAAGCCTCCCAGCGACTGCCGAAAATGGGCCACTCTTTAAACGCAAACCGGGTCTGCGGATTTTCTTTAATCACCTGCTCCATTACCGGCGCCAGGCGGCTACAGTAAATACACTGATAATCAAAGAATTCGATCACGGTCACCTTGCCATTCGCCGGTCCGTAGGTTGGGGTATTTTTATCCTGGGTCAGCGCAGCCTGGTTTTTAATCACGGCCTGAGTGGCCGCGCTCGCCTGCTGTTCTTGCTGAATCTGCTGAAGCTTCTGACTCGCCTGGAGCAGCACCTCAGGATGTGCGACTAAATAATCCGCGGCAATTTTGCCAATGCGGGCTTCCTGCTCCGGGGTAAAGGTTGCTTCGGGCGCCTGTGCGGCAATGGCCAAAACCGGAAGCAGCGAGACGCCCAGCAGCGCGCCAGTCAATATTTTTTTCGTACCAGCCATGAGGATAATCCTTGCGATGAGTAAACGGCAGGTGGGTGTGACAAAACAAAGTACCACCCTTTTCCGGTGAATCATCCCGGCACGATGCATTGATTCGTAACTTTATTTTTCAAAATCACGCCAGGGCAACTCCCGCGCTCTTTTTCCGGACGGTGGTCAATACGTCAGAACAGGGGTACGCTTGCTGCGGTTTTCCCTTGAGGGAACCTTTTTTTACATGGTATGAGTCAGGCATGAACGAGCTATTCAATCAGTGGGATGTTGTTGTTATTTTGCTACAAATCATCGCAATCGACCTGTTGCTGGGCGGCGATAATGCGGTGGTGATCGCCATGGCGTGCCGCAAGCTGCCGCCCCAGCAGCGTACAAAGGCGATTGTTATTGGCACCTTCGGCGCCATCCTGGCCCGCGTTCTGTTGCTGGCCATCGCCGTCTACCTGCTCGCTCTGCCGTGGCTGAAAATTGTCGGGGCGCTCCTGCTGCTATGGATCGGTATCAAGCTGGTTGCCCGTCAGGATGAAGATGAAGAGATTGGCAGCTCAGGCAGCCTGTGGCGGACTGCCGTCACTATCACGGTGGCCGATGTCATTATGTCGATGGATAACGTGCTGGCGGTCGCCGCCGCCGGCAAAGGCCACCTGCTGCTGGTCGCGCTGGGTGTCTTGATCAGCATCCCAATCATCGTGGTCGGCAGTAAACTGGTGCTGGCGATCCTTAACCGCTTCCCGATCGTTATCCTGCTGGGAGGCGCCCTTATCGGCTGGATAGCCGGCGCGATGTGGGTGACGGACCCCACTATCGTTCGCCTGTTTCCGCAGGCACCCGATGCGCTACCGCTTATTGCTGGCGCTCTCGGCGCGGCGCTGGTGCTGCTGGAAGGACTTCGCCGCAGCGGCCGGGCGCGACCGGCCAGGTAAGCGCCCGCCGCCAGACGCCGTCAATCCCGACGGCGTCAAGTTTCCGCCAGATTCCTTCCCCACCCGCCCTCATTTGCCCTAAGCTTATGACTGAAAGTCGTGACCACCGTAGTAAGTCAAATGAGATAACGCCATGGAATTAAAGGATTATTATGCCATTCTAGGGGTTAAGCCAACAGACGATCTAAAAACAATTAAGACCGCCTACCGCCGCCTGGCTCGTAAATATCACCCCGATGTCAGCAAAGAAACCGATGCCGAAGCGCAATTTAAAGATCTCGCCGAAGCCTGGGAAGTTCTGAAAGATGAACAGCGCCGCGCCGAGTATGACCAGCTCTGGCAGCATCGCAACGACCCGCAGTTTAACCGTCAACAGCACGCCCACGAACAAAGCTACAGCCAGCAGGATTTTGACGACATCTTCTCGTCGATGTTTGGCCAGCAGGCGCACCAGTCCCGCCGCCAGCATGCCGCGCGCGGCCATGATTTAGAAATTGAAGTCGCGGTGTTCCTTGAAGAGACTCTGGCCGAGCAGATGCGCACCATCAGCTACAAACTGCCGGTCTATAACGTCTTCGGAATGGTCGAAAGCGAAACGCCGAAGACCCTGAATGTGAAAATCCCCGCTGGCGTCAGCGACGGGCAGCGCATCCGCCTCAAAGGTCAGGGAACGCCGGGAGAAAACGGCGGACCAAACGGCGACCTGTGGCTGGTTATCCACATTGCTCCGCACCCGCTGTTCGATATTGTGGGCCATAACCTGGAAATCGTTCTGCCGCTCGCACCGTGGGAAGCAGCGCTTGGCGCCAAAGTGACCATCCCGACGCTCAAAGAGAGCATTCTGCTGACCATCCCACCGGGTAGCCAGGCGGGGCAGCGTTTACGTATTAAAGGGAAAGGGCTGGCTGGCAAAACGGCCACCGGCGATTTATATGCCGTGATTAAAATCGTCATGCCGCCCAAACCGAATGAGAAAGCCAGCGCGCTCTGGCAACAGCTGGCCGATGCAGAGGCTGGCTTCGAGCCGCGTCAAGCATGGGGGAAAGCATAATGGCGAAAATGGCAGTGACGTTTACGATGACCGAGTTTTGTCTGCATACCGGCGTTTCCGAAGAAGATCTGCGGGAAATCGTCGGCCTGGGCGTGATTGAGCCGCGCCAGCCGCTAACCGAGGTTTGGTTGTTCGATGACAGCGCGGTGATGATAGTCCACCGCGCGATGCGCCTGCGTCGGGAGCTGGAGCTGGACTGGCCGGGTATCGCGGTGGCGTTAACGCTGCTGGATGAGAATGCGCGGCTGACCCGCGAAAACCGGCTGTTGCAGCAACAGCTGGCCCGCTTTCTGACGCATAGCTAAGCCTGTAGCAAAGTGCGCGCTTCTGTGCGGGCCGACAAAAGAGCGGCAATATTTTGATGGCGTAAAATCTGTCGGCCGGGCAACCGTCCGGCAGAAACCCGCCCCCGGTCTCATACAGAACCGACTAACGATGCCCCCGGCAGCCAGCCGCCGTGGCGGGTAATCAAATCGTCCACCGGCGCATAAACGGGCATAAAAAATGCCGCCGGGGAAGCCCGCGGCGGCAGCGTTTAATGCAGGTACGGATTACTCGTTAATACGCGGGTGCTGCTGCACCAGACGAGAGCGTTTTTCCTGCAAATCGGCGATTTCCTGATCGATATCTTCGATTTTGTTTTCGATGTTATCGTAGTGCTCGCCAAGGATCTCTTTCGCTTCCTGAATATCCGATGCCGCAGGCGTCGCACCTTTCAGCGGACGATTCGCCGTCTCCTTCATCGACACGCCGGTGATCAGGCCGATGACCGCAATCACCATCAGGTAGTAAGCCGGCATCATCAGGTTCTGCGTACTTTCCACCAGCCAGGCCGCCAGGGTTGGCGTCAGACCGGCAATCAGCACCGAGATGTTGAAGGCGCTGGCCAGGGCACTAAAGCGAATATGGGTCGGGAACATCGCCGGCAGCGAGGACGCCATCACCCCGATGAAGCAGTTGAGCACCACCGCCAGCAGCAGCAGACCCGCGAAAATCAGGCCGATAATGTTGCTGTTAATCATGATAAAGGCCGGGATCGACAGGGTAAACAGCGCCACGCTACCGATCAGAATAAACGGACGACGGCCGAAGCGGTCGCTGAGCATCCCGATAATCGGCTGAACGAACAGCATACCGACCATGATCGCAATAATAATCAGCACCCCGTGATCTTCCGAGTAGTGCAGGTTATGCGACAGGTAGCTCGGCATGTAGGTGAGCAACATGTAGTAGGTCACGTTGGTGGAAATCACCAGGCCGATACAGGTCAGCAGGCTGCGCCAGTGTTTCGTCGCAATCTCTTTAAAGGAGACTTTCGGCCCTTCCTGTAACCCTTCACGATCGCCCTGCTCCATGGTATCGACGTGCTGCTGGAACGCCGGAGTCTCTTCCAGCGCATGGCGAAGATAGAGACCAATCAGCCCTAACGGCAGCGCCAGGAAGAACGGTAAACGCCATCCCCAGTCGAGGAAGTTCTCTTCCCCCACCACGCTGGAAATCAGCACCACCACGCCGGCACCCATCACAAAGCCGGCGATCGAACCAAAGTCCAGCCAGCTGCCCATAAAGCCGCGCTTGCGGTCTGGAGAGTATTCAGCGACGAAGATTGACGCGCCGGTATACTCGCCGCCCACCGAGAAGCCCTGCGCCATTTTACACAGCAGCAGCAGAATCGGCGCCCAGATACCAATCGAGGCGTAGGACGGAATCAGACCGATACAGAAGGTACTGATCGACATGATGACAATCGTCATGGCCAGTATCTTTTGCCGACCATACTTATCGCCCAGCATACCGAAGAACAGACCGCCCAGCGGACGGATCAGGAACGGAACGGAGAATGTCCCTAACGCGGCAATCATCTGCACGCTGGGATCGGCATCGGGGAAGAAGACTTTACCTAAGGCATACGCCACAAAACCATACACACCAAAATCGAACCACTCCATCGCATTACCCAGCGATGCTGCGGTGATAGCCTTTTTCAGCTTACCATCGTCAATGATGGTGACATCACGCAGAGTGATTGGCTTTATTTTTTTCCTTTTAAGCATATTTTTCCTCTAAAGCTTCGCCGTGAGCACACAAATCATCGCCACACGGCAAAGCCGTCGGCGTTGTGCGTTGGGAGCGGCGAATCGCTGTGCTCCTCTTCTCAAGCGTAGCAGGTTTGCCTGCACTGTCTGCTGACAGTCTGTACAACCGAACCTGTTGACGCCTGCTCTGGCAGTAGTCAGTTAATGGCGTTACGCATAACTCTGCTGAATTTACGCACTCCTCTTTTTTACCCTAACAGCGTTTAAATTCGGGATCAACTTCACAAAAAAAACGCCGCCATATAACAGAGCCAAATAATATTAATAAGTTCCATAATTATGACAACAGCGTGATTTATTTCCTCGGCCATGCCGACATGTCCCCCTACGAAATATCGTAGTGCACCTGTTGCGAAATATAATTTTTTTCTCCGCCCTATTATCATAAAAAAAGTCCCGACAAAAATGCGGAAATACGCTATAATCACGCACACTTTCGGCTATCAGCCAACGTTTAATGGACCAACGTCCTGTTTTTCCCTGTAATCATGAGGAACGTCATGCAACTCCCACACTGCCCGAAATGCCAGTCTGAGTACACCTATGAAGATAACGGCATGTTTATCTGCCCGGAATGCGCCCATGAATGGAACAATGCCGAGCCAACTGATGATAATGACGCCCTGGTGGTAAAAGATGCTAACGGCAATTTACTTGCCGATGGCGACAGCGTGACCGTCATTAAAGATCTGAAGGTAAAAGGCAGCTCTTCGATGCTGAAAATAGGTACCAAAGTGAAGAATATCCGACTGGTGGAAGGCGATCATAACATCGACTGTAAAATTGATGGTTTTGGTCCGATGAAGTTGAAATCCGAGTTCGTCAAAAAGAACTAATTCTATTTCCCCGTCACCGGGGATTTATTTCCCCGCGACTGAAACGGTCGCCGGGATAAATGAACGGATATATTTCCGCCGCACCGCCTGATTATTTCCCGCGTGCCGCCGCCTCCAGACCCGACTCTGCCGCCTGGTCTGGATGGCTCATCACCTTCTACACTTAATGGGTCTTCGTTACCTGAGGTAATGGTTATGCCCTTAAGTCCTTACATCACCTTTAGCGGCAACTGCGCGGCGGCGATAGCGTTCTACCAGCAAACGCTGGGCGCCGAGCTGATCCACCAAATCACCTACGGCGAAATGCCGCAGAGTGCGCAGGATGCCGAGGATGGCTGCCCTTCCGGCCAGCATTTATCCGCGGACTGTATCGCTCACGCCAGCCTGCGCGTCGCGGGCAGCGAACTCATGCTCGGCGACAGCCCGGGCGACAAAACCGATCGCTACGCCGGCTTTACCCTGGTACTCGATACCCAGGACCTGGCCGAGGGCAAGCGCTGGTTTGATAGCCTCGCCGACGGCGGGAGCGTCGAGATGGCCTGGCAGGAAACCTTCTGGGCCCAAGGCTTTGGTAAAACTATCGACCGTTTTGGCGTCCCGTGGATGGTGAACGTCGTCAAACAAGCTTAGAGCTTCTCCCTTCGGGCGGGCTCTCCCGCCCTGTCACTCAGCTGGCACCAACTCTTCATCCTCCGGTCATTGCGTGTTAACCGGAATGTAACAAAAACGCGTCAGGATCGGGCCACTCTCAGAGGGAAATCCCTTCTTCTGCTTAGTGAGGCTCGACTGACATGCACTTATCCAGACATCCGACCAGTTATCCTACCCGGTATCAGGAAATCGCCGCCAGACTTGAGCAGGAACTCCGCCATCACTACCGCTGTGGCGACTACCTCCCGGCTGAACAACAGCTGGCCACACGCTTTGAAGTCAACCGCCATACCCTGCGTCGGGCTATCGATCAGCTGGTCGAACGCGGCTGGGTCCAGCGTCGTCAGGGGGTTGGCGTGCTGGTGCTGATGCGCCCAATCGACTATCCGCTCAATGCTCAGGCGCGCTTCAGCCAGAACCTGCTCGATCAGGGTAGCCACCCGACCAGCGAAAAGCTGCTGTCGGTACTGCGCCCGGCCAGCAGCCACGTCGCCGAAGCCTTTGGCATTAATGAAGGCGAGAACGTCATTCACCTCCGCACCCTGCGCCGCGTCAACGGCGTCGCGCTGTGTTTGATCGACCACTACTTCACCGACCTGCGCTTCTGGCCGGTGCTGCAAACCTTCACCCAGGGCTCACTGCACGATTTCCTGCGCCAACAGCTGGATGTCGAACTGACCCGCGCGCGCACCAAAATCAGCGCCCGTCGCGCCCAGGCGAAAGAGAGCAATATTCTCGGGATCCCCAACATGGCGCCGCTGCTGTGCGTGAGAACCCTGAACCACCGTACGGGTGAACCGCAGGCTACGGAGTACTCCGTCAGCCTGACCCGGGCGGACATGATTGAATTCACCATGGAGCACTGAATGCACTTTGATACCGCAACCCGCCAGCGCTGGATGTCCGTGCTGGCCCACAGTGAACCCGAGGAACTGCTGGCGCGGATGCAGACCCTGCAGCTGGCGCCGGAATATGAACTGATTCGCACCCCGGAAACCGGCCTGGTACAGCTCCAGGCACGGATGGGCGGGATTGGCGACCGTTTCTTCGCCGGAGACGCGACGCTGACACGCGCCGCCATTCGCCTGCCTGACGGCACGATCGGCTACAGCTGGATACTGGGCCGCGATCGTCCGCATGCAGAACGCTGCGCCACCATCGACGCGCTGATGCAATCGCCCCACCATTTTCACACCTTAATGGAAACCCTGATTACCCCGCTGGAAGCACAACGAAGCGCGCGCATTGAAGCCCGACGCGCCGAAGTCAACGCCAGCCGGGTAGACTTCTTTACTCTGGTTCGCGGAGATAACGCATGACCTTACAAACCGCTTTTACCCTACCGGTGCAGGATGCCCAGCACAGTTTTCGTCGCCTGCTAAAAGCCATGAGCGAGCCGGGCGTCATTGTTGCGCTCCAGCAGCTCCAGCACGGCTGGCAGCCGTTGAATATCGCCTCCACCAGCCTCCTGCTGACGCTGGCGGATCACGAAACGCCGGTCTGGCTTTCCGCAGCGCTGCATAACGATCTCGTCGGCCAGAACTTACGTTTCCATACCGGCGCGCCGCTGGTGGAACTGCCGCAGCAGGCGGTATTCGCCGTCACCGACGGACGCATCAGCTCGGAGCAGCTTAACGTTCTTTCCGCCGGAACCATTGCCGCCCCGGAAACCGGCGTCACGCTGATTGTCCAGCTCGCCAGCCTCAGCGGCGGACGCATGCTGCGCCTGACCGGCGCCGGCATTGCCGAAGAGCGCATGATCGCCCCGCAGCTACCGGATTGCATCATCGATGAGCTGACCGAACGCCCGCACCCGTTCCCACTGGGCATTGACCTGATCCTCACCTGCGGCGAGCGCCTGCTGGCTATCCCGCGCACCACTCACGTGGAGGTTTGCTAATGTACGTGGCCGTCAAAGGCGGAGAGAAGGCGATAACCGCCGCTCACGCCTTACAGGAACATAAGCGACGAGGCGACGGACGGCTTCCAGAACTGAGCATTGAACAGATTACCCAGCAGTTAAACCTTGCGGTCGATCGGGTCATGACCGAAGGCGGCATCGCCGACCGTGAACTGGCGGCGCTGGCGCTCAAACAGGCCAGCGGCGACAACGTCGAAGCCATTTTTTTACTGCGTGCGTATCGCACCACCCTGCAGCGGCTGGCGGTGAGCGAGCCTGTCGATACCGCCAGCATGCGCCTGGAACGCCGTATTTCGGCGGTCTATAAAGATATTCCCGGCGGCCAGATGCTCGGCCCGACCTACGATTACACCCATCGCCTGCTTGATTTCACCCTGCTGGCCAACGGCGAAACGCCGCCGCTGCACACCGCCGAACGACCGCCGGAAGCCACACCGCACGTTTTTAACCTGCTGGTGCAGCAGGGGCTGGCGAAAGCGGAACAGGAGTCCCACGCCCGGCCCGACGACATCACCCGCGCGCCGCCGGTCTATCCCTGCTCACGTTCGTCACGCCTGCAGCAGCTGGTGCGTGGCGATGAAGGCTATCTGCTGGCGCTGGCCTACTCCACCCAGCGCGGTTACGGTCGCAACCATCCTTTCGCCGGTGAAATTCGCAGCGGCTACGTCGCCATTGAGATCGTCCCCGAAGAGCTGGGTTTTGCGGTCAATATCGGCGAACTGCTGATGACCGAATGCGAGATGGTCAACGGTTTCGTGGCGCCGGAAAGCGAACCGCCGCACTTTACGCGCGGCTATGGCCTGGTCTTCGGCATGAGCGAGCGTAAGGCGATGGCGATGGCGCTGGTCGACCGTGCGCTACAGGCGCCGGATTACGGCGAAGAGATAGCCGGACCGGCGCAGGATGAAGAGTTTGTCCTCGCCCACGCCGATAACGTCGAGGCGGCCGGTTTCGTCTCGCATCTCAAACTGCCCCACTATGTCGATTTCCAGGCCGAACTGGCGCTGCTGAAACGCCTGCAACGGGAGAACGAACGTGGTTAACCCACTCACTGGCTACAACTTTGCTTATCTTGATGAGCAGACCAAGCGCATGATCCGCCGGGCCATTCTCAAAGCGGTGGCGATTCCCGGCTATCAGGTGCCGTTCGGCGGCCGCGAGATGCCGATGCCCTACGGCTGGGGAACCGGCGGTATTCAGCTGACCGCCAGTATCATCGGCGAGCATGACGTGCTGAAGGTGATCGACCAGGGCGCCGATGACACCACCAATGCGGTGTCGATACGGCAGTTTTTTAAGCGCGTCACCGGCGTCGCGACCACCGAGGCGACCTGCGATGCCACGCTGATCCAGACCCGTCACCGGATCCCGGAGACGCCGCTCAGCGAAGATCAGATCCTGATCTTCCAGGTACCGATCCCGGAGCCGCTGCGCTTTATTGAGCCGCGCGAGACCGAAACCCGTACCATGCATGCGCTGGAAGAGTACGGCGTGATGCAGGTGAAGCTGTATGAAGATATTGCCCGCTTCGGCCATATCGCCACCACCTATGCCTACCCGGTAAAAGTGAACGGCCGCTATGTGATGGACCCGTCGCCCATCCCGAAATTCGATAACCCGAAAATGCACATGATGCCCGCGCTGCAGCTGTTCGGCGCCGGACGGGAAAAGCGCATTTACGCGGTGCCGCCGTTTACCCCGGTGGAGAGCCTCGATTTCGACGACCACCCGTTTACCGTCCAGGAGTGGGATGAACCCTGCGCCATTTGCGGGTCCCGCCACAGCTACCTTGATGAAGTGGTGCTGGATGACAGCGGCAAACGGATGTTTGTCTGCTCCGATACCGACTATTGCCGCCAACAGAGCGAGGCGCTGAACAAATGAGCCATCCGTTACTCGCGGTCAATCATCTGACCCATCTTTATGCGCCGGGCAAAGGCTTCAGCGACGTCTCTTTTGAACTGTGGCCCGGTGAAGTGCTGGGCATCGTGGGCGAGTCCGGTTCGGGGAAAACTACCCTGCTGAAAGCCCTCTCGGGGCGACTGACGCCGCAGGAAGGTGAAGTGCGGTATGAAAACCGCTCGCTGTATGCGATGAGTGAAGCGGACCGCCGCCGCCTGCTGCGCACCGAATGGGGCGTGGTGCATCAGCATCCGATGGATGGCCTGCGCCGTCAGGTATCGGCGGGCGGCAACATCGGTGAGCGTCTGATGGCCACCGGCGCACGCCACTACGGAAATATCCGCGCGACCGCCGAACAGTGGTTGAACGATGTCGAAATTCCACCGTCGCGTATTGACGATCTGCCCACCACCTTTTCCGGCGGCATGCAGCAGCGCTTGCAAATCGCCCGCAACCTTGTGACCCAGCCGAAGCTGGTGTTTATGGACGAGCCGACCGGCGGTCTGGATGTTTCGGTGCAGGCGCGTCTGCTCGACCTGCTGCGCGGTCTGGTGATGGAGCTGAATCTGGCCGTGGTGATAGTCACCCACGATCTCGGCGTGGCGCGCCTGCTGGCTCACCGTCTGCTGGTTATGAAACAAGGTCAGGTGGTGGAAAGCGGTTTAACCGACCGGGTGCTGGACGATCCTCATCATCCGTATACCCAGCTGCTGGTGTCGTCGGTATTGCAGAACTGAGGTTGCTGTCGCCGGGTGGCGCTGCGCTTACCCGGCCTACGAACACAGAGTCAGTATGCCAGGTAAAGCAACGCCGCCACCCGGCTCCAGAGCCACGAAGCAAGATGAGTCGCGTTCGAACACAGCACCGTCGGCCGGGTAAGGCGAAGCCGCCACCCGGCGCCCGGACCACAAGGCCAGATGAGTCGCGTTCGAACACAGCACTGTCGGCCGGGTAAGGCGAAGCCGCCACCCGGCGTCAGGGCCACGAGGCCAGATGAGTCACGTTCGAACACAGCACCGTAGGCCGGGTAAGGCGAAGCCGCCACCCGGCGCCAGAGCCACGAAGCAAGATGAGTCACGTTCGAACACAGCACTGTAGGCCGGGTAAGGCGAAGCCGCCACCCGGCGCCAGAGCCACGAAGCAAGATGAGTCGCGTTCGAACACAGCACCGTAGGCCGGGTAAGGCGAAGCCGCCACCCGGCGTCAGGACCACGAAGCCAGATGAGTCGCGTTCGGACACAGCACCGTCGGCCGGGTAAGGCGAAGCCGCCACCCGGCGTCAGGGCCACGAGGCCAGATGAGTCACGTTCGAACACAGCACTGTCGGCCGGGTAAGGCGAAGCCGCCACCCGGCGCCCAAACCACGAGGCCATAATGATTCACGTTGAAAATGTCAGTAAGACCTTTGTACTCCACCAGCAAAACGGCGTGCGCCTGCCGGTGCTGCAGAATGCCTCTCTGGAGGTCAGCAATGGCGAGTGCGTGGTGCTGCACGGCCATTCCGGCAGCGGCAAATCCACCCTGCTGCGTTCGCTGTATGCCAACTACCTGCCGGACACCGGTCATATCCATATCCGCCACGGCGACGAATGGGTTGATCTGGTCAACGCCTCGCCGCGTAAAGTGCTGGAAGTCCGCAAGCGCACCATCGGCTGGGTCAGCCAGTTCCTGCGGGTGATCCCGAGGATTTCCGCCCTCGAAGTGGTGATGCAACCGCTGCTCGACCTCGGTATCCCGCGCGATACCTGCGCTTCGCGGGCTGCCCGTCTGCTGACGCGCCTGAACGTTCCGCAACGATTATGGCATCTGGCGCCATCCACCTTTTCCGGCGGGGAACAGCAGCGGGTCAATATCGCCCGCGGTTTCGCGGTGGACTACCCGATCTTATTGCTTGATGAACCAACCGCCTCGCTGGACGCCATAAACAGCGCCGCCGTAGTGGAACTGATTAATGAAGCCAAAGCGCGCGGTGCGGCTATCGTCGGCATTTTCCATGATGAAACGGTCCGCAATCAGGTCGCCGACCGACTGCACCCGATGGGAATAACAGCATGATTATCAACAATGTAAACCTGGTTCTCGAAGACGAAGTGGTACACGGTTCGCTGGAAGTACAGGAGGGCAGAATTTACGCCTTTGCCGAAAGTCAGAGCCAGCTGCCGCAGTCGCTCGACGGTGAAGGTGGCTGGCTGCTGCCCGGGCTGATTGAGCTGCATACCGATAATCTGGACAAATTCTTTACTCCGCGCCCGAAAGTCGACTGGCCCGCTCATTCGGCGATGAGCAGCCACGATGCGCTGATGGTCGCCAGCGGCATCACCACCGTACTGGATGCGGTCGCCATTGGCGACGTCCGCGACGGCGGCGATCGGCTGGAAAATCTGGAAAAGATGATCAACGCCGTCGAAGAGACACAAAAACGTGGGCTTAATCGTGCCGAACACCGCCTGCACCTGCGCTGCGAGCTGCCACACCACACTACGCTGCCGCTGTTTGAAAAACTGGTTGGCCGCGATCCGGTGAGCATGGTCTCCCTGATGGACCACTCTCCAGGACAGCGCCAGTACGCCGATCGCAGCAAGTACCGCGATTACTATCAGGGAAAATACCATCTGACCAACGAAGAGATGGACCGCTTCGAGGAGGAGCAGATGGCGCTGGCAGCGACCTGGTCACAGCCGAATCGTCAAACCATTGCGGCAATATGCCGCGAGCGCAATATCGCGCTCGCCAGCCATGATGACGCAACGCCCGAGCATGTTGTCGAATCACATCAACTTGGCAGCGTGATCGCCGAATTTCCTACCACATTAGCCGCGGCAGAGGCTTCACGTCAGCACGGTATGAACGTGCTGATGGGCGCCCCCAATATCGTGCGCGGCGGTTCGCACTCCGGCAACGTCGCCGCCCACCAGCTGGCAGCCAGCAACCTGCTTGATATTCTGTCGTCAGACTACTATCCCGCCAGCCTGCTGGATGCGGCATTCCGCATCGCGGACGACGACAACAACGCCTTCACGCTGGCGCAGGCCATTTGTCTGGTCAGCAAAAATCCGGCCCAGGCGCTGGGGTTAGACGACCGCGGGAGGATTGCGGAAGGTAAACGTGCCGATATGGTGCTGGCGCACCGTCGCGGCGAACATGTCCATATTGACCACGTCTGGCGTCAAGGAAAGAGGGTCTTCTGATGAGCGGAAAATTGATTTGGCTGGTGGGTGCCTCCGGTTCCGGAAAAGACAGCCTGCTGGCGGCCTTACGCCAGCGCGAAAATACGCAATTGCTGGTGGCGCATCGCTATATCACGCGCCCGTTCAACGCCGGCAGCGAGAATCATATTGCCCTCAGCAAGCAGGAGTTTTTCAACCGCGCCGAGCGCCAGCTGTTTGCCCTGAGCTGGCATGCCAATAACAATTACTACGGAATTGGCATCGAAATTGACCTGTGGCTGCACGCCGGTTTTGACGTGGTGGCCAATGGTTCTCGCGCCCATCTGCCGCAGGCGCGAGCGCGCTATGCGGACGCGCTCCTGCCCATCTGCCTGCAGGTCACGCCGGAGGTGCTGCGCCAGCGCCTGGAGCAACGTGGACGAGAGAGCGAAACGGAAATCGCTCTGCGCCTGGAACGCGCGGCGCGCTATACCCCCACCGACTGCCTGACCCTGAACAACAACGGTAGCCTCGGACAATCCGTCGAGCAGTTCTTCACGCTGCTGCGCCGCCACTCCGCCCGACAAGAGAATCAGCATGCCTGCCTGTGAACTCCGCGCTCCGACCCTGGACGACGTCGATGCCGTCTATGCGTTAATTTGCGAACTTAAGCAGAAAGCGTACGATCGCCGCCATTTCGCCGCCGGGTTTGCCATGAACCTGCAAAATCCCACCCTGCGCTATCAGCTGGCGCTGGTGGAGGGAGAGACGGTCGGACTGATTGGGCTACAGTTGCAGTTCCCGCTTAATTTCAACGCCTGGATCGGAGAAGTGCAGGAACTGGTGGTGCTGCCGCAGAGGCGCGGCCTGCACATCGGCCAGGCGCTGCTGGCGTGGGCGGAGCAGGAAGCCCGCGAACAGGGCGCGCAAATGGTGGAGCTCTCCAGCGGGAAAGGCCGCCCCGACGCCCACCGTTTTTATCTCCGGGAAGGGTATAAGCAAAGCCATCTGCGTTTTAAAAAAGCGCTGTGAGGAGGAAGTATGAGCCTGACTATTCGCTTAACCGGCACCGGCGGCGCCCAGCTGGTTCCGGTTTTCGGCTGCGACTGCGCGGCCTGTCAGCGTGCGCACAGCGATGAGGCTCATCGCCGCCGCCCCTGTAGCGCGGTCGTGACCTTCAATCACGCCGTCACACTGCTGGATGCCGGGCTGCCCGATTTGATGGATCGCTGGCCTGCCGGCCATTTTCAGCAGTTTTTGCTTACCCACTATCATATGGATCATGTTCAGGGATTATTCCCGCTGCGCTGGGGCGTCGGCGCGCCGATCCCGGTGTTTGGCCCGCCGGATCCCGAAGGCTGCGATGACCTGTTTAAACACCCCGGCCTGCTGGACTTCAGCCATACCGTTGAGCCGTTTGTGGTGTTTGAACTCCAGGGATTGCGGGTGACGCCGCTGCCGCTGAATCACTCGAAGCTGACGTATGGCTATCTGCTGGAGTCGGCGCACAGCCGGGTAGCCTGGCTGTCGGATACCGCCGGATTACCGGAAAAGACGCTCAAATTCTTACTGAATAACCAGCCGCAGGCGATCGTGATCGACTGCAGCCATGAGCCGCGCCCGCAGCCGCCGCGCAACCACTGCGATTTGAATACGGTACGCGCCATTAACCAGGTGCTGGCCTGCCCACGGGTCATTCTGACCCATATCAGCCACCAGTTTGATCTGTGGCTGATGAACCATCCGCTGCCGCCGGGGTTTGAGGCCGGCTATGACGGCATGGAGATCGTGCTGGATTAATCTTTGACCCGGCCTGCGCGCGTCACCACGGCGATGAACGACAGCACGGTTAATCGTCGTCATCCAGTCGTCGCTGGTCGTCCTCCAGCTGCCGCCGATCCTGATCCAACTGGCGCTGGCGATCATCGAGCTGACGGCGACGATCTTCTATCTGTCGCTGCCGATCGTCGTATTGCCGTCGGCGATCGGCGCTATGCTGACGGCTATCCTGGTAACGTCCGTCATCATAGCGGTCTTCGTCATCAGGGCGGCTATCGCCGGGGTTATAGGCATCATTAATCGCCTGCTGAATATTACCGATTGCGTCATCAATAATATCAGCGCGCGCCAGCTGACTGCTCAGCGACAGCGTGCAGAAGATTAAAGCGGTAAAGTAACGTTTCATAGGGCCAGTCTCTTCAGGGGGCTGACCCTACGTTAATCAACGGTCGTCACGGCGAGTAGCGGAGGAATCTCAAATCCGCGACTGTTCAAGCGCGGTAATCGCATCAATTCGCGTCTGATGACGTCCACCTTCATAATCGCTCCCCAACCAGACATCGACAATCATTTTTGCCAGCTCAAGACCTACCACGCGCGCGCCGAAGGCCAACACATTGGTATTATTATGTTGCCGCGATAGCTGGGCCGAATAGGGTTCACTGCACACCACCGCGCGAATGCCGGGGTATTTATTGGCGGTTATGGAGATCCCGACACCGGTACCGCAGATCAGGATCCCACCCTCAGCTTCGCCTGTCAGAATGGCCTGCGCGACAGCGCTGGCATAACGGGGATAATCGGTACGCTCAGGTGACCATGTTCCCTTATCCAGCACCTCGATCCCCCGCAGTCGGAGATGCGCCACAATATCATTTTTAAGAATAAACCCGACGTGATCACAGCCAATTGCAATCCTTTTCATACTTAACCTCGCCTGTTTTTACTTTACGAATATCGATAAAGTTGTGATTTAAACCGGAATAACCGACCAGGAAATCGGCCTGAACCCGGTCTGACGTGCCATTTTTACCTCGCTAAAATTCACAAATCAAGCAAGAAAAATGGATACCTCATGTTACCTATCGTTTTAAATTTTACGAAAAAAAGATAAAAACAATTGTTTTATAAAGAGTTATTTAAAAATAGCCAAACTCAAAACTTTATAAAAGATAAAACTTTATAAAATTAATATTTTTGTGAAGTTGATTGTATCTTTTCTGTTTTGCCTGTGGTGATATAGTGACGTCTTCACTTTATGGACAAGAGAAAGCGATGAGTCAGTCAGAATCCAGTTCGCTCCCCAACGGTATCGGCCTCGCCCCCTGGCTACGCATGAAGCAGGAAGGAATGACCGAAAACGAGAGCCGAATCGTCGAATGGTTGCTTAAACCCGGCAATCTGAGCGACGCTCCCGCCATTAAAGATGTGGCGGAAGCGCTGTCGGTTTCCGAAGCGATGATCGTTAAGGTCTCCAAACTGCTCGGTTTTAGCGGTTTTCGTAACCTGCGTAGCGCCCTGGTGGAGTATTTTTCGCAATCTGAACAGGTCCTTCCGGCAGAGCTCTCCTTTGATGAAGCACCTCAGGACGTGGTGAATAAGGTTTTTAACATTACCCTGCGTACCATTATGGAAGGTCAGTCGATCGTTAATGTCGATGAAATTCATCGCGCGGCACGTTTCTTCGCCCAGGCCAACCAGCGCGATCTGTACGGTGCCGGTGGATCAAATGCTATCTGCGCCGATGTACAGCATAAGTTTTTACGGATCGGCGTACGCTGCCAGACATATCCGGATGCGCATATCATGATGATGTCAGCCTCGTTGTTGAAAAAAGGCGACGTCGTGCTGGTCGTCACTCATTCCGGGCGCACCAGCGATATTAAATCGGCAGTAGAGTTGGCCAAGAAGAACGGTGCTAAAATTATCTGTATTACCCATAGTTACCATTCACCGATTGCTAAATTAGCTGATTTTATTATTTGCTCGCCAGCACCAGAAACTCCTTTATTAGGGAGAAACGCCTCAGCGCGTATTTTACAACTTACCTTATTAGATGCTTTTTTCGTTTCGGTAGCCCAACAAAATATTGAACAGGCCACTTTAAATATGCAAAAAACCGGCGCCATTGTTGATTTCTTTTCACCAGGAGCGCTGAAGTAAATAATAAACACCGATCCCACCACGGTGGGATCAATATTACTGTATCCTACACCGAGAATACTGTCATGAATAAATACCTGAAAATTTTCAGCGGCGCGGCTATGGGCGTAATGTTATCTACCAGCGCTTTTGCCGCGGCCGATTACGCTGTGGTATTAAAAACATTATCAAATCCTTTCTGGGTTGATATGAAAAAAGGTATTGAAGATGAGGCCAAAACGCTGGGAGTCAGCGTTGATATTTTTGCCTCGCCTTCGGAAGGGGATTTTCAATCACAGCTGCAGCTATTCGAAGACTTAAGCAATAAGAACTATAAAGGCATCGCTTTCGCGCCTCTCTCGTCGGTCAACCTGGTGATGCCCGTGGCGAAAGCCTGGAAGAAAGGGATTTATCTGGTCAATCTCGATGAAAAAATCGATATGGATAACCTGAAGAAAGCGGGCGGTAACGTTGAAGGTTTCGTCACCACAGACAACGTCGCAGTGGGGGCAAAAGGAGCCGATTTTATTATCGAGAAACTGGGTGCTGAGGGCGGCGACGTTGCCATCATCGAGGGAAAAGCGGGTAACGCGTCAGGCGAAGCCCGTCGTAACGGTGCAACGGAGGCATTCAGAAAAGCCAGTCAGATCAAGCTTGTTGCCAGCCAACCAGCCGACTGGGATCGCATTAAGGCGCTTGATGTTGCCACTAACGTGCTACAGCGAAACCCTAACCTGAAAGCCTTTTACTGTGCGAATGACACAATGGCAATGGGCGTTGCCCAGGCCGTAGCCAACGCCGGTAAAAGCCAAACGGTTCTGGTGGTCGGCACTGACGGTATCCCTGAAGCGCGTAAAATGGTTGAAGCCGGTCAGATGACCGCAACGATTGCGCAAAATCCTGGCAATATCGGCGCGACGGGACTGAAGATGATGGTTGATGCTGAAAAAACCGGCAAAGTGATTCCACTGGATAAAACACCAGAATTCAAACTGGTGGATTCTGTTCTGGTCACAAAATAATTTTCCAGAAACGAGTCCGATGCTCTCCCCTTACCCTCCTGACCTCAGGAGGGTAAAAATAAGTAAGGAGTTATTATGCTCACGCCATATATTTCAATGGCGGGGATCGGCAAATCCTTTGGTCCGGTTCACGCATTAAAATCGGTCGATTTAACCGTTTACCCGCACGAAATACATGCATTACTCGGGGAAAACGGTGCGGGTAAATCAACGTTAATGAAAGTTTTATCAGGAATACATGAACCGACCAAAGGCACCATCACGGTTAATAATGTTAATTATGACAAGCTCGACCATAAATTAGCGGCCAGACTCGGCATCGGCATTATCTATCAAGAGCTCAGCGTCATTGATGAATTAACCGTAATGGAAAATTTATATATCGGCCGCCATCTGACGAAAAAAATCTGCGGCGTCAATATTATCGACTGGAAAGAGATGCGCATCAGAGCGGCAATGATGCTACTACGCATCGGATTAAAGGTCGATTTAGACGAGAAAGTTGCGAATCTGTCGATCAGCCATAAACAGATGCTGGAAATCGCTAAGACACTGATGCTCGATGCCAAAGTACTGATCATGGATGAACCCACCTCTTCGCTGACCAACAAAGAGGTGGATTACCTGTTCCTGATCATGAACCAGCTGCGTAAAGAGGGGACCGCCATCGTCTATATCTCGCACAAGCTGGCGGAGATACGCCGGATCTGCGACCGCTACACGGTGATGAAGGACGGTAGCAGCGTATGCAGTGGCATGGTCAGCGAGGTCAATAACGACGATATCGTACGTCTGATGGTCGGCCGTGAGTTGCAAAACCGCTTTAACGCGATGAAAGAGAACAGCGGCAACATCGCGCGCGAAACGGTATTTGAGGTAAAAAATGTCACCAGCCGGGATAAGAAAAAGGTCCGCGATATCTCCTTTAGCGTCAATCGCGGTGAAATTCTCGGCTTTGCCGGTCTGGTGGGCTCCGGGCGTACCGAACTGATGGATTGTCTGTTTGGTGTTGATAAGCGGAGCAGCGGCGAAATCATCCTCAACGGTAAAACTATTACCCCACGCTCGCCGCTAGATGCCTTAAAAAAAGGAATGGGCTACATCACGGAGAGTCGCCGGGACAACGGTTTCTTCGGCAATTTCTCTATAGCGCAAAACATGGCTGTCAGCCTGAGCCTGAAACACGGCGGCTATAAAGGGGCGATGGGGCTTCTCCATGAAGAGAACGAGCGTAAAACGGCGGAGGCACAGCGCAAATTACTGGCGCTGAAGTGCCATTCTGTCGATCAGAGCATCACCGAACTTTCCGGCGGTAACCAACAAAAGGTCCTGATATCCAAATGGTTATGCTGCAACCCCGACGTCATTATTTTCGATGAACCGACGCGCGGAATCGACGTCGGTGCGAAAGCCGAAATTTATAAAGTGATGCGCCAGTTGGCGGATGACGGAAAAGTCATTCTGATGGTGTCATCCGAGCTTCCTGAAATTATCGCCGTCTGTGACCGCATCGCCGTGTTCTGCGAAGGGCGGCTGACGCAAATTCTGACCAATCGCGACAACATGAGCGAAGAGGAGATTATGGTATGGGCACTGCCGCAAGAGTAAAAAGGGAGTCCGATGGCAAAAAGCCGTTCAACTTCGCACTATTCTGGGATAAATACGGCACCTTTTTTATCCTCGCGATTATTGTCGCGATTTTCGGCTCGCTGTCGTCGGAATACTTTCTGACGACCAATAACATCACGCAAATATTTGTTCAGAGCTCGGTGACGGTGCTCATCGGAATGGGAGAATTCTTCGCTATTCTGGTAGCAGGCATCGACCTGTCCGTAGGGGCGATTCTGGCGCTTTCTGGCATGGTAACCGCCAAACTCATGCTGGCAGGCGTCGATCCGTTCCTCGCTGCGCTGATTGGCGGGGTGCTGGTCGGCGGCGCGCTAGGCGCGATTAACGGCTGCCTGGTCAACTGGACCGGCCTACACCCGTTCATTATTACCCTCGGTACCAACGCGATTTTTCGCGGCATCACCCTGGTTATCTCCGACGCCAACTCGGTCTATGGCTTCTCTTTCGCGTTCGTCAATTTCTTTGCCGCCAGCGTATTGGGGATCCCGGTACCGGTCATCTTCTCGCTTATTGTGGCCGTGATTCTCTGGTTCCTGACCACCCGGATGCGGCTGGGCCGCAATATCTACGCCCTCGGCGGCAATAAAAACTCCGCCTTCTACTCTGGCATCGATGTGAAGTTCCATATGTTGCTGGTGTTCATTATATCCGGCATCTGCGCCGGGCTGGCGGGAGTGGTCTCGACGGCACGTCTCGGCGCCGCGGAGCCTCTGGCCGGGATGGGCTTTGAAACCTACGCCATTGCCAGCGCCATTATCGGCGGCACCAGCTTCTTTGGTGGTAAGGGGCGCATTTTTTCAGTGGTGATTGGCGGCCTGATCATCGGCACCATCAACAACGGGCTGAATATTCTCCAGGTACAAACCTACTACCAGCTGGTGGTGATGGGTGGATTAATTATCGCGGCTGTCGCCCTCGACCGTCTTATCAGTAAGTAAGGAATTTATGATGAAAATTGCCCCCTCTTTAATGTGTATGGATCTGCTGAAATTCAAAGAACAGATCGAGTTTATCGATCGGCATGCAGATTACTTCCACATCGACATCATGGACGGTCATTTTGTCCCTAACCTGACGCTCTCGCCGTTTTTCGTCAGCCAGGTGAAGAAGCTGGCCAGTAAACCACTGGACTGCCATCTGATGGTCACCCGACCACAGGATTACATTAGCCAGCTGGCGCAGGCAGGTGCGGACTTTATCACCCTGCATCCGGAAACTATTAACGGTCAGGCTTTCCGCCTGATAGAGGAGATTCGTCGCCATGGCATGAAGGTCGGGCTCATTCTCAATCCGGAAACACCGGTTGAAACGATGAAATATTACATCCACAAGGCGGACAAAATTACGGTGATGACCGTCGATCCGGGTTTCGCGGGCCAACCCTTTATTCCTGAAATGCTGGAGAAGATCGGCGAGCTAAAAGCGTGGCGAGAACGTGCAGGACTGGCCTTCGAGATTGAGATCGACGGTTCGTGCAATAAAGCGACCTATCAAAAACTGATGGCGGCAGGCGCGGACGTCTTTATCGTCGGGACCTCCGGTCTGTTTAACCATGGCGATAATATTCACGACGCGTGGCAGGTCATGGCAGAGCAGATTCTGGCGGCCAAAAACGAGGTATTCCCTCATGCAAAAACAGCGTAAGGTCGTCGCAGGAGTGGACATGGGCGCAACCCATATCCGCTTTTGCCTGCAAACCGCACAGGGCGAGACTCTGCATTGCGAGAAGCTGCGCACCGCTGAAGCGATCGCGCCTGACGGTCTGGTGAGCGGGATCACGATGTTGATTCAGCAGCAGCTTGACCGCTTTCAGGCACATTGCTGCGGCCTGGTGATGGGCTTTCCGGCATTGGTCAGCAGAGATAAACGGACGATTATCTCCACCCCCAACCTATCGTTACCGCCAGAAACCTTGCGTACGCTAGCCGATGAGCTGGAGCATTCGCTGGCCTGTCCGGTCGAGTTTTCCCGCGATGTGAATCTCCAGCTCTCATTTGACGTGCAGGAAAATGGTTTGCAGGCTCAACAGGTGTTAGCCGCTTATCTCGGTACCGGCATGGGCTTCGCCATCTGGTTAAACGGCGGGCCGTGGACAGGTGCACATGGCGTGGCGGGAGAGCTGGGTCATATCCCGCAGGGCGACAACGCGCTCATCTGCGGTTGCGGTAATCATGGTTGTCTGGAAACCGTCTGTTCCGGTATCGCGCTCAAACGCTGGTACGAACAACAGCCGCGCAGCTATGCGCTTGGTGAACTGTTTTTGCACGCCACTGAGGAACCCTTTGTACAGGCCCTCCTGCTCCATGCCGCCCGCGCCATCGCCACCAGCATCAACCTGTTCGACCCCGATGCGGTGATCCTCGGCGGTGGCGTGATGGACATGTCCGGTTTTCCACGCGAGGCGCTGCTCGCCATGATAAAAGCGTATATTCGCCGCCCGTTGCCTTATCAGGCAGTGCAGTTTCTTGCCGCATCGTCCTCAACATTTAATGGTGCTCAAGGGGCTGCGGCGCTGGCCCGCAGCCGCTATTTGCCACAACCTGTCGCAGCGCCTGCATCAACTGTGTCCGACTGAAGGGTTTGCGCAGCAGCTCCACGTCCGGCAGCGCGGGATTGTGCGCCGGACGCAGATCCTGACCGCTGATCAGCAGCACCGCCACCGTCGGGAAACGGCGCTGGGTTTCGTTAATCACCTCGGCTCCGCTCAATCTGCCCGGCAGCATCAGGTCGCTAATTAGCAGCGCGATTTCCGTCGAAGCCTCAAGTAACTGCAGCGCCTGCTCTCCGTTCCCGGCTTCCAGGGTTAACCAGCCGAGCTGATGAAGCTGCTCGCAAAGAGTCTGACGCACATCGGCCTCATCCTCGAGCACCAGCGCCAGCCGCTCGCCGCTCACCGTCTGCTCGACTTCCGGCAACGTGCCGCCGGTCGGCGCCTGCACCGCCGCACGCGGCAGCTGTAAACGCACCGTGGTTCCCTGGCCCGGCGCGCTCTCAATAGCCACCCGCCCGCCGGACTGGCGGACAAAACCATAGACCATCGACAGCCCCAGACCGCTGCCGCTGCCGGTTTGTTTGGTGGTAAAAAACGGTTCGAACACCTGGGCCTTAATCTCCTGCGACATCCCGCTGCCGTGGTCAATCACCTCCAGCGCCACCATATCCTGACGCCGCCCGTCGCTGCGGGCCACGCGCTGGTTCCAGGTGCGCAGCTTGATAACCCCGGCACGCCCTTCCATTGCATCGCGAGCGTTCATCACCAGATTGATAATGGCGTTTTCCAGCTGGCCGACGTCTATCCAGGCCGGCCACGCGGGTGACTGCGCCTCAATCTCCAGACTCAACGTCGTCGGCAGAGAATGGCGCATCAGCTCGCCCAGGTTTTCCAGCAGCGGTTTCATCGCCACGGCATTGGGGTGCAGCGCCTGTTTACGCGAGAAGGCCAGCAGCCGCTGGGTGAGCAGCGCGCCGCGCTCTGCGGCCTTGCGTGCCCGGGAGATCCGCGCCAGGTCCGCGTCCTGCGGCTGAACCAGTTCAAGACTGCCGATAATCACCGCCAGCAGGTTATTAAAATCATGCGCCAGACCGCCGGTCAGCTGGCCAACCGCTTTCATTTTCTGGCTGTGAACCAGCGCCTGCTCCAGCCCTTTGCGTTCGGTCCTGTCGAGCACCACGTTGACCAGCCCCCGCCCGGGTACCGGGCTAAAACGCAGTTCAATAGTGCGGCCGCTCGCCAGCAGGAGCTCCTGGGGTTTGGGCAGCGGGCGGGCCAGATTGTCGCGAATATGTTCCGCCAGAGGGGCGGCCTGCCCCAGCAGCTGTTGATAGTGAATGCCGCGCTGCAGGTCATTGGCCGCCAGCCCCAGCAGCAGCGGATACTGCGGATTCCACACCACCAGCAGCCCCTGATTATCAAACAGCGCGAAGCCGTCGCGCATGGCATGAAAGGTGGTCTCCAGCAGGGTACTTTTTTCTTTCAGCAGCTGGGAGGTATGGGCCAACGACGCGGTATTGCGGGCAAAGACGTTGAAGGCGCGCGCCAGCTCTCCGAGCTCATCGCGTCGCTGAAGCCCCGGGACAGAGACCTCCTGCTCGCCGTAGGCCAGACGCGACATCGCGCGCGAGATAGCGGTCAGACTGGAGCCGAGGTTACGGTAGATATACCAGCCGGCGAAGCCGGTTATCACCAGCGCCAACAGCGCCGACAGCAAAATAAACATGCTGATGGAACGCAGCTCCTGATGGCTCTGTGCCGCCCGTAGTTCAGACGCCTGCGCGACCCGGGCAACGTACTGATTAATATCGCTGTTGAGCAGCGCCACCAGCGCCTTAATGTGAAACATATACCAGCCGATGGCCAAATCGCTCTCCTCCAGCTGCGCCGATAACGGCTCCAGCCTGGCCAGCTCGCCGTTGAAATCCTGCAGAATTGCCGCCAGCGTTGGGTCGCGGCTGGTTGTCGGCAGAAAATCTCTCACTTTGTCCAGCTGCTGGACTATCGATCGCGGCGTCGACGTATGGATGGCCGCAACGATCAGCCGATCCATCTCCGCCAGCGGCCGGGGATCGATCGCGTCCGCGCCATGCCGATCGTTAAGATCCTGAATATGCCGGAGATAACTCTGATTCTGATACAGCGAACTGAGCAGTTCATTACGCTGCAGATGACGACGCTGCCCGCGTTCCAGCATGCCGCTGACGCTCTGCTGCAGCTCATTGCTGCGGCGAATAATATTGCCCACCAGCGCCAGCTCCTGTTGCGCCAGCGGCGCGGCGGCGAGGTGAGAGAGTGAATATTTCAGGGCCTGCTGAGTCTCCAGCAGGCGTTCAGCTTCGCTTTTATACTCCAGCGCACCGACCACCTGCGAGAGGCGAACCGCCGAGGTGGCGACGTTCGCGGTATCACGCGCCAGATTCATGCTGCCGGTCATATCGTCCAGCGTCTGCTGCTGCACCTGCTCTTGCAGCAGGCTGGCATGGCGAAAACCCAGCAGCGAGACGCCAGCCACCATCAGCGTAACCGCAACCATCAGCAAATTAAACGACAGCAGGCGCCCGCGAGCGCTGGTGAAAAACCGGTAGCGATAGGATGGCATGGTCAGCTCCACGATCTTTTTATTTATCCTGGCGGTTGCTGACCCACAGCGGGAGAGCCATCGCGCATAATTGTGAGCCAGATTCAGTATTCATCAATATGACAAATATGAACGGCGTCTGACATTTTGCATTTATTGTTGTGTGGTGCACTGCGATCCTCGAAGACACTCGCAGGAGAGCCACCATGCAGGGGACACCGGTACTATCCATGCGCAATATTGCCAAAGCCTTTGGCAAGTTTTATGCGCTGAAAGGCGTCGATCTGACGGTCTGGCCCGGCGAGATCCACGCCTTAATGGGCGAGAACGGCGCTGGCAAAAGCACGCTAATGAAGATCCTCGCCGGGGCGTATACCGCCACCAGCGGCGAGATCCTGATCGACGGACAGCCGCAGGTGATTAAAGGGCCAAAAGATGCGCTGGCCGCCGGGATCACCCTGATTTACCAGGAGATGCAGCTGGCGCCGAACTTAACCGTCGCGGAGAATATTTTTCTCGGCAGCGAACTGGCGCGCGGCGGGCTGGTGCAGCGCAAAGAGATGATGAATCAGGCCCAGGCGGTCATCGATCGCCTCGGCGCCCAGTTCAGGGCCAGCGACCGGGTGATGGCCCTGACCATTGCCGAACAGCAGCAGGTGGAGATCGCCCGCGCCCTGCATCGCAACAGCCGGGTGCTGGTGATGGATGAGCCCACCGCCGCCCTCTCCTCCCGCGAGACTCATCGCCTGTTTGAACTGATTCTGCGCCTGCGCGACGAAGGGATGGCGATTATCTATATCAGCCATCGCATGGCGGAGGTTTATGAACTGTCTGACCGCGTCAGCGTGCTGCGCGACGGCCAGTACGTCGGCAGCCTGACCCGCGACAAGCTCAACGCCTCCGAACTGGTGCGAATGATGGTCGGCCGTCCGCTAAGCGACCTGTTCAATAAAGAGCGTGATATTCCGCCCGGCCAGCCGCGCCTGCGGGTAGAGGATTTGACCGACGGCGGCAAAGTGAAGGCCAGCAGTCTGGTGGTACGGGCGGGGGAAATCGTCGGCCTCGCCGGTCTGGTCGGTGCCGGTCGCTCCGAACTGGCGCAGCTGATTTTCGGCGTGCGCCGGGCCACCGGCGGCGTCATCGAGATTGATGGCGAGCCGGTAGTCATTCACTCTCCGCGCGCAGCCATCGATCTGGGCATCGGTTTTCTCACCGAAAACCGCAAGGAGCAGGGGCTGTTCCTTGAGATGGCGGCGCAGGAGAACATCACCATGGCCACCCTCGAACGGGATGCCCGCTGGGGCATGCTCAATCGCAAAAAGGCGCAGACTCTCTCCGACGATGCTATCTCCCTGCTCAATATTCGCGTGCCGCACGCGCAGGTACGTGCTGGCGGCCTTTCCGGCGGCAATCAGCAAAAGCTGCTGATCTCCCGCTGGGTCGCCATCGGTCCGCGTATTTTACTGCTTGATGAACCGACGCGCGGCGTTGACGTCGGTGCCAAAAGCGAGATTTACCGCATCATGACCCAGATGGCGCGCCAGGGGGTGGCCATCCTGATGATCTCCAGCGAACTCCCCGAAGTCGTCGGCATGAGCGATCGGGTCTACGTCATGCGCGAAGGCAGCATCGCCGGCGAACTCCAGGCCGGCGACATCAGCCAGGAAAGCATTATGACGCTGGCCACCGGCGTTAACGACTCTCACCTTAAGGCGGTATCACCATGACAACACAGAAAGAGAGCGCCGCGCAGCCGGTGGTAAAATCGGTATCAGCGAAGAAAATCCTGATGGGCGATCTGGTACAAACGGTCGGTATTTTGCCGATTTTGATCCTGATCGTCGCGGTATTTGGCTTTATCGCTCCCAACTTCTTTACCGAAAGCAACCTGCTGAATATTACCCGTCAGGCATCGATCAACATCGTCCTCGCCGCCGGGATGACCTTCATCATTCTGACCGGAGGGATCGATCTGTCCGTCGGCTCGATTCTCGGCACGACCGCGGTCGCCGCCATGGTGGTGTCGCTGATCCCGGAGCTGTCGCTGCTGTCGATTCCGGCAGCGCTGATGCTCGGCCTGCTGCTCGGTTTGTTTAACGGCGCGCTGGTCGCCTTCGCCGGACTACCGCCGTTTATCGTGACGCTCGGGACCTACACGGCCCTGCGCGGGGCCGCCTATCTGCTGGCCAACGGCACCACGGTGATTAACTCCGATATCAGCTTCGAATGGATCGGCAATGATTACCTCGGACCGGTTCCGTGGCTGGTGGTGATCGCCCTGATAGTGGTGGCGGTGTGCTGGTTCATTCTGCGCCGCACCACCCTGGGCGTTCATATCTACGCCGTAGGCGGCAATATGCAGGCGGCAAGGCTCACCGGGATCAAAGTGTGGCTGGTGCTGCTGTTCGTTTACGGCATGAGCGGCCTGCTCTCCGGGCTGGGCGGCGTCATGAGCGCCTCGCGGCTGTACAGCGCGAACGGCAACCTCGGCGTCGGTTATGAGCTGGATGCCATCGCCGCCGTTATTCTCGGCGGGACCAGCTTCGTCGGCGGCATCGGCACGATCACCGGCACGCTGGTGGGGGCGCTGATTATCGCCACGCTCAATAACGGCATGACGCTGATGGGCGTCTCCTATTTCTGGCAACTGGTGATCAAAGGGGCGGTGATCATCATTGCGGTGCTGATCGACAAATACCGTACCCGACATCATCAAAGTGCATAACAACAATACCCTACAGACAGAGGAAAACAGCATGCGTTTGAAACCCATAGTAACCGCACTCTGTGCTGGCGCGCTGCTTGCCGCGGCGCCCTTTACCCAGGCCAAAGAGCTGAAGTCAATCGGCGTCACGGTGGGGGATTTAGCCAACCCGTTCTTCGTACAAATCACCAAAGGCGCGGAGCTGGAAGCCCGTAAGCTGGCCGGAGACAATGTGAAAGTGACGCTGGTCTCCAGCGGTTACGATCTCGGTCAGCAGGTGGCGCAGATCGATAACTTTATTGCCGCCAAAGTCGACATGATTATCCTCAACGCCGCCGACTCAAAAGGGATTGGCCCGGCGGTGAAACGCGCGAAAGATGCCGGGATCGTGGTGGTTGCGGTGGACGTGGCCGCCGAAGGCGCCAATGCCACCATCACCTCTGATAACACTCAGGCGGGAGAAATGGCCTGTAAATACATCACCGACCGCCTGAAAGGCAAAGGGAATGTGGTGATTATCAACGGGCCGCCGGTTTCCGCCGTGCAGAACCGCGTCGAAGGTTGCCAGGCCGAGTTTGCGCGCCACCCGGATATCAAAGTGCTCTCCTACAACCAGAACGCCAAAGGCAGTCGTGAGGGCGGCCTGGAAATTATGACCTCATTGCTGGCCGCGAATCCGAAGATCGATGGCGTCTTTGCCATCAACGATCCGACCGCGATCGGTGCCGATCTGGCGGCCAAACAGGCGCAACGTCATGAGTTCTTTATCGTTGGCGTCGACGGGAGTCCGGACGGCGAAGAGGCGCTGAAACGTAAAAACTCGCTGTTTGTGGCGACGCCGGCGCAGGACCCGCAGGTGATGGCGGCGAAAGCGGTAGAGATAGGTTATGACATTCTGCAGGGTAAACCGGCGCCGACCGCGCCGGTGCTGATCCCGGTGACCCTGATCGATAAAAACAATATCGGTAGTTACAAAGGCTGGACCGTGAAGTAAGGGCATTATTTCCCCCGCTGGCCCCGCATCTGCCGGGGCTACGCCGCTCTGTCGCCGTGGATAACATCCGCGGCGAACACATAGCCCAGGCCGCGTAGGGTTTTGATAAGCGTCGGCTGATGCGAATTCGGTTCAATTTTGCGCCGCAGGCGCATAATCAGCACGTCAATTGTCCGGTCAAAGACTTCGGTGCTCTCGCTATGGGTCAAGGCCAGCAACTGTTCGCGATTGAGCACCCGGCGGGCGTTTTGCGCCAGCGCCAGCAGCAGGCTGTACTCTCCCTGGGTCAACGGCACCGCTTGCTGTTGCGGATTAAACAACTCGCAGCGAAACGTATCCAGCCGCCAGCCGTTAAAGAGCAATCCCGCGCCGCTGCCCGCGCCTTCAACACCCAGCGCGCCGCTGCGCCTGAGCACCGCCTTCACCCTGGCCACCACCACCCGGGAATTAAACGGTTTGGCAATATAATCATCGGCGCCCATTTCCAGCCCGACCACCACGTCGGATTCGCTGCCGAGGCCGGTCAGCATCACCACCGGTAAATCAGGCCGACTGCGCTGCAGCTGTTGCAGTACCAGCAGCCCGTTAGTGTCGGGGAGAATCATATCCAGCAGCACCAGCGAAATATCCGCCCGCCGGGCCGCCACCGCCAGCGCATCGCTGCCGGTCTGGCACACCAGCACGTCAAAAACATGCGCGCTGAGCACATCGCTAAGCAGTTCGCCAATCGCGCTGTCATCATCTACAACCAAAATGACCGGTTTCATAACTTGCCCCTGCCCGCACGGAACGATCTCTGTCTGATTAATTCAGCAAAGCCCCCCCGACAAATCCATTATCGGATCGCGTTTCTTCAATCCATGTCACATCTCGCCCCTCTTCGACACGTCAAAACTGACGACGCCCTGCTTTTCGTCAGCATTTAGCCCAAACAATCGACGTATCATCAGTCAATATCCACAATAAAAACATGGCATAGAAGATGCATGTTGACGGCGTGATAGCGCATATGCGCCCATTGATGAACTGGAGCAAGACCGATGAAAAAAGTCGTCACGGTTTGCCCGTATTGCGCATCAGGTTGCAAAATCAATCTGGTGGTCGATAACGGCAAAATCGTCCGGGCTGAGGCGGCACAAGGGAAAACCAACCAGGGGACCCTGTGTCTGAAAGGCTATTATGGCTGGGATTTCATTAACGATACCCAGATCCTCACCCCGCGCCTGAAAACCCCTATGATCCGCCGTCAGCGTGGCGGCAAACTGGAATCCGTCTCCTGGCAGGAAGCGCTCGACTACGTCGCCACCCGTCTCAGCGCCATTAAGGCGAAGTACGGTCCGGACGCGATTCAGACTACCGGCTCATCCCGTGGGACGGGTAACGAAACTAACTATGTGATGCAAAAGTTCGCGCGCGCCGTTATTGGTACCAATAACGTCGACTGCTGCGCTCGCGTCTGACACGGCCCTTCGGTTGCAGGTCTGCACCAGTCGGTCGGTAATGGCGCCATGAGTAATGCCATCACAGAGATTGATAACACCGATCTCGTGTTTATCTTCGGGTACAACCCGGCAGATTCACACCCTATTGTGGCGAATCACGTGATTAACGCCAAACGCAATGGGGCAAAAATCATCGTCTGCGATCCGCGAAAAATCGAAACCGCGCGCATCGCCGATATGCATATTGCGCTGAAGAACGGCTCAAACATTGCGCTGCTCAACGCCATCGGCCACGTGATTATTGAAGAAGATCTCTACGATAAATCCTTCGTCGCCAGCCGTTCCGAGGGTTTCGAAGAGTATCGCAAAATCGTCGAAGGCTATACGCCGGAGTCGGTGGAAACTATCACCGGCGTCAGCGCGCAGGAGATTCGCGCCTGTGCCCGCATGTACGCCAGCGCGAAATCTGCCGCCATCCTGTGGGGCATGGGCGTGACCCAGTTCTATCAGGGCGTTGAGACCGTACGCTCGCTGACCAGCCTGGCGATCCTCACCGGTAATCTCGGCAAACCGAGCGTCGGCGTTAACCCGGTGCGCGGCCAGAACAACGTTCAGGGCGCCTGCGATATGGGCGCGCTGCCCGATACTTATCCAGGCTATCAATACGTGAAGTTCCCGGAGCACCGCGAGAAGTTCGCCAGAGCCTGGGGCGTCGAGAGCCTGCCGGCGCATACCGGCTATCGCATCAGCGAGCTGCCGCACCGCGCGGCACACGGCGAAGTACGGGCGGCGTACATTATGGGCGAAGATCCGCTGCAGACCGACGCCGAGCTCTCTGCCGTACGTAAAGCGTTTGACGAGCTGGAGCTGGTGATTGTCCAGGATATTTTCATGACCAAAACCGCCGCGGCGGCTGATGTCATCCTGCCGTCCACCTCGTGGGGCGAGCATGAAGGCGTCTATACCGCAGCGGACCGCGGCTTCCAGCGCTTCTTTAAAGCGGTAGAGCCGAAGTGGGACCTGAAAACCGACTGGCAGATCATCAGCGAAATCGCCACCCGGATGGGCTATCCGATGCACTACAACAACACCCAGGAGATCTGGGACGAGTTGCGGCATCTGTGCCCGGACTTTTACGGCGCCACCTACGAGAAAATGGGCGAGCTGGGCTACGTCATGTGGCCGTGCCGCGATGAGTCCGATGCCGACCAGGGGACCTCTTATCTGTTTAAAGAGCGCTTCGACACCCCGAACGGCCTCGCGCAGTTCTTCACCTGCGACTGGGTTGCGCCGATCGATAAGCTCACCGACGAGTACCCGATGGTGCTCTCCACCGTGCGCGAAGTGGGCCACTATTCGTGCCGTTCGATGACCGGCAACTGTGCGGCGCTGGCCGCGCTGGCAGATGAACCGGGCTATGCGCAAATCAATACCGCCGATGCCGCGCGACTGGGCATTGAGGATGAGGCGCTGGTGTGGGTTAACTCGCGTAAAGGCCGCATTATCACCCGCGCGCAGGTCAGCGATCGGCCGAATAAAGGGGCGGTCTATATGACCTATCAGTGGTGGATTGGCGCCTGTAACGAGCTGGTCACGGAGAACTTAAGCCCGATAACCAAAACGCCGGAGTACAAGTACTGTGCCGTCAACGTTGAGCGCATCGCCGACCAGCGCGCCGCCGAACAGTATGTGATTGATGAGTACAACACGCTGAAAGCCCGCCTGCGCGAAAGCGCAATGGGTTAATCAGGCCGCCTCCGTGGAGGCGGCGCTTCGCGCCTGCCCTGGCTATCGAACCGCAGACAACGGCGAATCGGTAGCCCGGGTAAGGCGTTTACGCCACGACCCGGAAAAACAGACGGCACGATTGTCAGGCTATTCCCCACAAGTTCCCGTCGTTTTCTTCTTCTTCACCTGCCTTTATACTGCGCGCTGTGTTCATGACCGATAATAAAAAATGAAATACCTCTATTTACTTCTGATGCTGTTCTCTCTTGCCGCGGGCGCCGCGGATCCCGGCAGCCAGTACAAACAACAGGCGGAAGCCGGCGATCCGCGGGCGCAGTACTATCTTGCCGATACCTACGTCAGTTCCGGCGATTATCAGCAGGCCGAATACTGGGCGCAGAAATCGGCCGATCGCGGTGACGGGGATGCGCTGGCGCTGCTGGCTCAGCTGAAAATTCGCAACCCGCAGCAGGCCGATTACAAACAGGCCAGAGAGCTGGCTGAGAAGGCGGTGCAGGTTGGCAGCAAGGCAGGAGAAATTATCCTGGCCCGCGTGCTGGTCAATCAACAGGCCGGGCCGACGGACTATTCCCATGCCATCATCCTGTTACAGGATGCCGCCCAGGATCCAGAAAGCGACTCCGCCGTCGACGCCCAGATGCTGTTAGGTTTGATTTACGCCAGCGGCGTGCAGATAACAGAGGATGACGCCAGGGCAACGGACTATTTTAAACGCAGCTCCTCGCTGTCCCGTACCGGCTATGCGGAATACTGGGCCGGGATGATGTTCCTGCAGGGAGAACAAGGCTTTATCGAACCCAACCAGCAGAAAGCGTTGCACTGGCTCAACGTCAGCTGTCAGGAGGGGTTTGATACCGGCTGCGAAGAGTTCGACAGGATAAGTAAAAGATAAGAAAAAGTCCGGCGCGATGTCGCCGGGCGGTAAGAGCGCTGACAAACCGGCTTTGCACAGGGTGCCCGCGTTTTGCCGGGTGGCGGCTGACGCCTGACCCGGCCTACAACCCCCGCAATCTCAACACCTGCACACCCTCTGTAGGCCCGCGCAAGCGCAGCGCCGCCGGGCAATGCAAGAAGCAATCTGGAGCCAGCGCGATATCGCCGGGCGGTGAGACCGCTGACAAACCGGCGTTGAACAGAGTGCCCGCGTTTTGCCGGGTGGCGGCTGACGCCTGACCCGGCCTACAACCCCCGCGATCTCAACACCTGCACAAGTTCTGTCGGCCCGCGCAAGCGCAGCGCCGCCGGGCAATGTAAGAAGCAATCTGGAGCCAGCGCGATATCGCCGGGCGGTGAGACCGCTGACAAACCAGCGTCGAACAGAGTGCCCGCATTTTGCCGGGTGGCGGCCTAACGCCTGACCCGGCCTACAACACCCGCGATCTCAACACCTGCACACCCTCTGTAGGCCCGCGCAAGCGCAGCGCCGCCAGGCAATGCAAGAAGCTATCTGGGCCCGGCGCGATATCGCCGGGCGGTGAGACCGCTGACAAACCGGCGTTGAACAGAGTGCCCGCGTTTTGCCGGGTGGCGGCTAACGCCTGACCCGGCCTACAACCCCCGCGCTCTCAACATCTGCACACCCTCTGTAGGCCCGCGCAAGCGCAGCGCCGCCGGGCAATGTAAGAAGCTATCTGGAGCCAGCGCGATATCGCCGGGCGGTGAGACCGCTGACAAACCAGCGTCGAACAGAGTGCCCGCGTTTTGCCGGGTGGCGGCTGACGCCTGACCCGGCCTACAACACCCGCGATCTCAACACCTGCACAAGCTCTGTAGGCCCGTGCAAGCGCAGCGCCGCCGGGCAATGCAAGAAGCAATCTGGAGCCAGCGCGATATCGCCGGGCGGTGAGACCGCTGACAAACCTGTTGGAACCCGGTGCCCGCATTTTGCCGGGTGGCGGCTGACGCCTGACCCGGCCTACAACACCCGCAATCTCAACACCTGCACAAGCTCTGTAGGCCCGTGCAAGCGCAGCGCCGCCGGGCAATGTAAGAAGCTATCTGGAGCCAGCGCGATGTCGCCGGGCGGTAAGAGCGCTGACAAACCAGCGTTGAACAGAGTGCCCGCGTTTTGCCGGGTGGCGGCTGACGCCTGACCCGGCCTACAACCCCCGCGATCTCAACACCTGCACACCCTCTGTAGGCCCGCGCAAGCGCAGCGCCGCCGGGCAATGTAAGAAGCTATCTGGAGCCAGCGCGATATCGTCGGGCGGTAAGAGCGCTGACAAACCTGTTGGAACCCGGTGCCCGCATTTTGCCGGGCGGCGGCTGACGCCTGACCCGGCCTACAACACCCGTAATCTCAACACCTGCACAAGCTCTGTAGGCCCGCGCAAGCGCAGCGCCGCCGGGCGTTGTGTTTTATTGCGCGGTTTTATCAAATTTGCCCAGCACTTCGCGCTCATAGGCCAGTGCTTTTTTGCGGTCAAACTTGTGTTCCCACTTGGCGATCACCAGCACCGCCAGCGCATTCCCGACCACGTTCAGCGCGGTACGCGCCATATCGAGGATACGGTCAACACCGGCAATAAAGGCCAGCCCTTCCAGCGGAATCCCTACGCTCCCCAGTGTCGCCAGCAGCACCACGAAGGAGACCCCCGGCACGCCGGCAATCCCTTTCGAGGTGACCATCAGCGTCAGCACCAGAGTGATTTCCTGCCACAGCGACAGTTCAATACCGTACAGCTGAGCAATAAAGATCGCCGCGATACTCTGATACAGCGTTGAGCCATCGAGGTTAAATGAGTAGCCGGTCGGCACAACAAAACTGGTAATAGAAGCCGGGGCACCATAGGCTTCCATCTTCTCAATAATACGCGGCAATACGCTCTCGGAGCTGGCGGTGGAGTAGGCCAGAATCAGCTCGTCTTTCAGGATACGGATCAGAATCCAGATACTTAATCCGCATACCCGCGCCACGATCCCCAGCACCACCAGCGCGAAGAACAGAATCGCGAAGTAGACCAGGATAACCAGTTTGGCCAGCGGCCACAGCGAGGCGAAGCCGAAGGTGGCAACGGTCACCGAAATCAGCGCAAACACCCCGACCGGTGCATAGCGCATCACCATGTGGGTCACTTTGAACATGGTTTCGGAAATGGAGCGGAACACGGTCACCAGCGGTTCACGATGGGTCGCTGGCAGCGAAGAGAGCCCCAGGCCGAACAACACCGAGAAGAAAATAATCGGCAACATATCGCCTTTCGCCATCGACGCGACAATGTTGGTCGGCACCAGCGACAGTATCGTACCCATCAGACCGTGAGCGTGGCTTTGCACCTCTGCCGTGGTGTTTTGATATTTCGAGATATCCACCGCGGCCAGCTGCGACATATCAATACCACTGCCCGGCTGGAAGACGTTAGCCAGGGTAATCCCCAGCACAATCGCCACCGTAGTGATCACTTCAAAATAGATAATGGTTTTCGCGCCGATACGTCCCAACTGCTTCGCGTCGCCAACGCCCGCAATCCCGACAATCAGCGTCGAGATGACAATCGGAACGACGATCATCTTGATCAGGTGGATAAAGATATCGCCCGCCGGCGTCAGGAGGTTCGAGATTAACCAGTCACGGCTTTCGGCGTGGTAATGCAGGTAACTGCCCAGAAGTATGCCCAGCACCAGGGCCAGCAAAATTTGCCAGGCCAGGCTGACTTTTGTTTTTTTCTTCACTACAGACTTCCTCAATGAAAGGCACCATTCCAGGAGGTAATGGCGCCCACTGAAAGGGGTATGAATTGTGTTGCGTTGCTTTATAGGGTTATTTAACGCGCAATATCAGTATCATTTGCACGGCATGCTACGCAAGTCTTTAAGAACAGCGGTTTACTCTGGTTTTATGCATAAACCCGCTAATATCCCCACCTTATGTTGCATAAGTATTTGTTATAAAAAATATTTAATACATTCAATTTCTATAAATCCATTTCAGAAATTATTTCACACCAAAGTTTCATTTGATTGCTTTTCATTCAATTTATTTATTGCGTGATCTGTCCCCCAAATAGCAAACAAAGCCGCCAAAGCCCCTACTATTAACGTTTATTTGACATATATTTAACAACCTACAGGAGAAAAAAAGCCATGAGCCAAATACATAAACACCCTATTCCCGCTACGATTGCGGAACGTTGCCTGATTAACCCGGAACAGTACCAGGCGCAGTATCAGCAGTCCGTCACCGACCCGGATGCCTTCTGGGGCGAGCAGGGCAAAATCCTTGACTGGATGCGGCCCTACACGCGCGTGAAGGACACCTCATTCGCACCGGGCAACGTCTCTATTAAATGGTATGAAGACGGCACGCTGAACCTTGCCGCTAACTGCCTCGATCGCCACCTGGCCGAACGCGGCGACCAGACCGCGATTATCTGGGAGGGCGACGACGCCAGCCAGAGCAAACATATTACTTATCGCGAGCTTCACCACGACGTCTGCCGCTTTGCTAACGTCCTGCTCGACCTCGGCATTAAAAAGGGCGATGTCGTCGCTATCTATATGCCAATGGTGCCGGAAGCCGCCGTCGCCATGCTGGCCTGCGCCCGTATCGGCGCGATCCACTCGGTTATCTTCGGCGGTTTTTCTCCCGAAGCGGTCGCCGGCCGTATCATCGACTCGAACTCTCGTCTGGTCATCACTGCCGATGAAGGGCTGCGCGCCGGACGCGCGATTCCGCTGAAGAAGAACGTTGACGATGCGTTAAAAAACCCGCATGTGAAAAGCATTGAGCATGTGGTGGTACTCAAACGTACCGGCGGCAAAATCGACTGGCAGGAAGGACGCGACCTGTGGTGGAGCGATCTGATCGAGAAAGCCAGCGACCAGCACCAGCCGCAAGAGATGAATGCGGAAGACCCGCTGTTCATCCTCTATACCTCCGGTTCAACCGGTAAGCCTAAAGGGGTGCTGCACACCACCGGCGGCTATCTGGTCTATGCCGCCACCACCTTCAAATATGTCTTTGACTACCATCCGGGCGATATCTACTGGTGTACCGCCGATGTGGGCTGGGTGACCGGCCACAGCTATCTGCTGTACGGCCCGCTGGCCTGCGGCGCCACCACGCTGATGTTTGAAGGTGTGCCGAACTGGCCGACGCCGGCGCGGATGTGTCAGGTCGTCGATAAGCACAAAGTTAATATTCTCTACACCGCGCCGACGGCGATCCGCGCGCTGATGGCGGAAGGCGATAAGGCCATCGAAGGCACCGACCGCTCTTCCCTGCGTATTCTGGGCTCAGTCGGCGAGCCGATTAACCCGGAGGCCTGGGAGTGGTACTGGAAGAAGATCGGCAACGAGAAATGCCCGGTGATGGATACCTGGTGGCAAACTGAAACCGGCGGCTTCATGATTACGCCGCTGCCGGGCGCCATTGAGCTGAAAGCGGGTTCCGCCACGCGTCCGTTCTTCGGCGTGCAGCCGGTGCTGGTCGACAATGAAGGCACTCCGCTGGAGGGCGCGACCGAAGGCAACCTGGCTATCGCCGACTCCTGGCCGGGACAGGCGCGGACCCTGTTCGGCGACCATGAGCGCTTTGAACAGACCTACTTCTCCACCTTCAAAAATATGTATTTCAGCGGCGACGGCGCGCGTCGTGATGAAGATGGCTACTTCTGGATCACCGGCCGCGTCGACGACGTTCTGAACGTATCCGGCCACCGTCTGGGGACCGCCGAAATCGAATCGGCGCTGGTGTCGCACCCGAAAATCGCCGAAGCGGCCGTGGTCGGCATTCCGCATAACATCAAAGGCCAGGCGATTTACGCTTATGTGACGCTCAATCACGGTGAGGAGCCGACGCCAGAGCTGTATGCGGAGGTGCGCAACTGGGTACGCAAAGAGATTGGCCCGCTGGCGACCCCGGACGTGCTGCACTGGACCGATTCATTACCGAAAACCCGCTCGGGTAAGATCATGCGACGTATTCTGCGCAAGATTGCCGCGGGCGATACCAGCAACCTCGGCGATACATCAACACTGGCGGATCCTGGTGTCGTGGAGAAACTGCTCGAAGAGAAGCAGGCCATCGCGATGCCGTCGTAAACGGACTCATTCCCTACACCCTCTCCCCGTGAGGGGAGAGGACATAAATCATACGCCCTAAGGATTCCACGTAGCAGGACAGCAGTAAGCACCCTCTCTTCCCGACAGCATGTTGCCGGGCGGATAAGTGCTGCCGACGGTCAGCGCGGGGATGACGAAAAGGGTACCTCTGGAGACGCTGTAATGAATGAGCAACTTTGTCAGCGGATAGAAGATAGTGCGCATTTCAGGGAGTTAGTTGCAACCCGGCAAAGGTTTGCCGCCATCCTGTCACTGATTATGTTGGTGATCTACGTGGGCTTTATTCTGCTCATCGCTTTCGCCCCCGGTTGGCTGGGTACGCCGCTGCATGCCGGTACCAGCGTCACCCGAGGTATCCCGATCGGCATCGGCGTTATCGTCATCTCTTTTGTCCTGACCGGGATTTATGTCTGGCGGGCGAATGGCGAATTTGACCGTCTGACCAAAAGCGTTATCAACGAGGTGCACGCATCATGAAGAAAGTCCTGACGGCGATTGCCGCCACGCTCCCTTTTTCCGCGAGTGCCGCTGACGCCATTACCGGCGCGGTACAACGCCAGCCGACGAACTGGCAGGCGATCGTCATGTTCCTGATCTTTGTCGCCCTGACGCTGTATATCACCTACTGGGCGTCAAAACGCGTGCGCTCGCGCAGCGATTATTATACCGCGGGCGGAAATATCACCGGCTTTCAGAACGGGCTGGCGATCGCCGGCGACTTTATGTCGGCCGCCTCCTTCCTCGGTATTTCCGCGCTGGTCTACACCTCCGGCTACGACGGGCTGATTTACTCCCTCGGTTTTCTGGTCGGCTGGCCGATTATTCTGTTCCTGATTGCCGAGCGCCTGCGTAACCTCGGGCGCTACACCTTCGCTGACGTCGCCTCTTATCGCCTTAAGCAAGGGCCGATTCGTACTCTCTCCGCCTGCGGTTCGCTGGTGGTGGTGGCGCTGTATCTGATTGCGCAGATGGTCGGCGCAGGCAAACTGATTCAGCTGCTGTTCGGCCTGAACTACCACGTCGCGGTGGTGTTGGTCGGCGTGCTGATGGTGCTCTACGTCCTCTTCGGCGGTATGCTCGCCACCACCTGGGTGCAGATTATCAAGGCCGTTCTGCTGCTGTGCGGCGCCAGCTTTATGGCCTTTATGGTCATGAAGCACGTCGGCTTCAGCTTCAACAATCTGTTCACTGAAGCGATGGCGGTGCATCCGAAAGGCGCGGCGATTATGAGCCCTGGCGGACTGGTGAAAGACCCGATATCGGCGCTGTCGCTCGGCCTCGGCCTGATGTTCGGTACCGCCGGTCTGCCGCACATTCTGATGCGTTTCTTCACCGTCAGCGATGCGAAAGAAGCGCGTAAGAGCGTGTTCTACGCTACTGGGTTTATGGGCTATTTCTATATCCTGACCTTTATTATCGGCTTCGGCGCGATCATGCTGGTGGGGGCGAATCCCGCATTCAAAGACTCCGCAGGCGTGCTGATCGGCGGCAACAATATGGCGGCGGTACACCTCGCCGATGCGGTGGGCGGCAACCTGTTCCTCGGCTTTATTTCAGCGGTCGCCTTCGCCACGATTCTGGCGGTGGTCGCCGGCTTGACGCTAGCCGGCGCATCGGCGGTCTCTCATGACCTGTATGCTAACGTCTTCCGTAAGGGCGCCAGCGAGCGCGATGAGCTGCGGGTCTCAAAAATTACCGTTCTGGTACTGGGGATCGTGGCGATTCTGCTGGGGATTTTGTTTGAGAATCAGAACATTGCCTTCATGGTGGGTCTGGCCTTCTCCATCGCCGCCAGCTGTAACTTCCCGATCATACTGCTGTCGATGTACTGGTCGAAGCTGACCACTCGCGGCGCCATGGTGGGCGGCTGGCTGGGGCTGCTGACCGCCGTGATTCTGATGATCCTTGGCCCGACGATTTGGGTCCAGATCCTCGGCCATGAAAAGGCGATATTCCCGTATGAGTATCCGGCGCTGTTCTCTATCGCTATCGCCTTTATCGGTATCTGGATCTTCTCCGCCACCGATAACTCGGCGGAAGGGATGCGCGAACGCGAGCAGTTCCGCGCTCAGTTTATCCGTTCGCAAACCGGGATCGGTATCGAACGCGGCCAGGCGCACTAACCTGACTCTCCCCGGCCGCTCGGCCGGGGAACATTAAAACATCAGCAGGCGCACCAGCGGCGCCGCCAGTACCATCACCACGCCAGACAACATCATCACCAGACTGGCCACCACCCCTTCCTGCGGTCCCAGCTCATAGGAGCGGGCGGTACCTGCGCCGTGCGAGGCGGCGCCAAATCCAGCGCCTTTTGCCATCCCTGCGCGAATGGCGAGCCGCATAAACAGCGCATCGCCCACCGCCATACCAAACACGCCGGTGATCACCACAAACAGCGCCACCAGCTCCGGCTGGCCGCCGATCGGTTTTGCCGCCGCCAGCGCAAACGGCGTGGTGATCGAACGCACCGCCAGACTACGCTGAATCGCATCCGGCAGCGTCAACAGTCGCGCCAGCCACACGGAGCTGGTCACGGCGACAACCACTGCCGTCGTTACGCCCGCGGTCAGCGACATCCAGTGCCGTTTAATGATAGCCAGGTTGTCATACACCGGGACGGCAAACGCGATGGTTGCAGGCCCCAGCAGCCATAACAGCCAGTGGGTCTCGCCCATATAGTTCTGATAGGAAATGTGGCCGAAAACCAGAATCAGCACCAGCAGTATCGGGGTAAACACCAGCGGCATCAGCGGCAGCTTGTGGAAGCGGCGATACAGGCGCTTATTGGCGAAATAGAGTACCAGCGTCACCACCAGGCACAGGACGCTCAGTTGAAAATCACTCATGCTTCATCCGGCTGACTTCATAGCGATACACTTTATCCACCACCCATGCCGTTGCCCCCAGCACCATCAGGGTACTCAGCGCAATCACCAGCAAGATCCGCCAGCCGTCGGCCATCAGCAGCTGGGTATAGTTCACCACCGCCACCACTGCCGGAACAAAGAACAGCAGCATTTCCGCCAGCAGCCAGCGGGCGCCAGCCCGCACCCATTTTAGCGGGATAACCCGACAGACGATCAGCGTCAGCAGCAGCAACATGCCGACCAGGTTCGCCGGCAGCGGCAGATGCAGCCAGTTAACCAAATATTCAGCGCAGACGAACAATCCGGCATATATCAGCACCTGAACCGGGACCTGGAGGCGCTGGACAACGAAGGGGGTCACACGAGCTGGCGCGAAGGCCATGAGCGAAATTCCTGAAAAAGAAGCAAGATGTAAAGTATAGAGAGCCGCCCGAACGGACAAAAATGAATTAAAATCATCACAGGTATAGTCTCAGGGAATAATTATGGATATCCGAACGCTGCGCTATTTTGTCGAAGTGGTGCGTCAACAGAGTTTTACGCGCGCTGCGGAAAAACTTTTCGTCACACAGCCCACGATCAGCAAAATGCTCAAAAATCTGGAAGATGAGCTGAACTGCACCCTGTTGATTCGCGATGGCCGCCGGCTCCTGCTGACCGATACCGGTCGGGTTGTCTTCGAGCGTGGGCAGGCGATTCTGGGCGAGTTTCATCAGCTGGAATCAGAGCTGAATGATATTAACCACCTGTACAAAGGGGTCCTGAGACTGGGGATCCCGCCGATGGTCGGCATGCTGATGGCCGAACCGATTAGCCTGTTTCGCCAGCGCTACCCGGGCGTGGAGCTGAAAATTGCCGAGTTCGGTGGCCTGACGGTCCAGCAGGCGGTGAGCAACGGCGAACTGGATCTCGCCATGACAGCGCTGCCGGTAGATGAAGACAGCGGCCTGAGCACGTTGCCGCTCTTCAACCATCCGCTGTGCGTGCTGACGCCAAGAACGGAGGAGTGGGAAAGCGTTCAGTCACTGTCGCCGGAAGCGCTCGCGGCCCATCCGCTGGTCATTTATAACGAAGGTTTCGCTCTGAACCGGCAGCTGATGGCGCTGTTTACCTGTCATGAGGTGAAGCCGCGCATCGCGGTGCGCAGCGGCCAGTGGGATTTCCTCGCGGCTATGGTGCAGGCGGGCATCGGCGTGGCTATCCTGCCGCAACCGATCTGTGAACGTCTCGATGCGGAGAATTTTTGCTCGATACCGCTGCAGAGCGAGCTGCACTGGGAGCTGGGGATGATCTGGCGGGAAGGCGTTTATCTGTCGCACAGCGCGCAGGCGTGGCTGGAATGCAGTAAGGCGTTCTGGCTGAAGTAAGTTCCCGGAGGCGGCGCGCGGCGGCTTCGTGCCGGGTCGCGGCGTAAACGCCTTATCAGAGCGACGCTTTCACCCCAACCCGTCCCGCACGCGCCTTTTTCCCCGGCAAGCAAAAGCGCCGCCGGGGAGAAGGTACGCGATTACTGATCTTCGATGAGCAGCGTTTCCAGCAGGTCAAGGTCGTGGAGCAGCTTCTGCAGCGTTTCATTGCTGATCTGTCGGGTCGCCCGAAGATGATACAGCTCGCCGCGTTCTGAACGCAGCGCCGCCAGGCGGAACCGACGCTCAAGCTGCTCTTCGAGTATCGAGGTTTCCACATCGTTACGTCCGTCGACGCGGCGGCGCAGGTTACCAATCACCCGCGAACTGACCTCAGTCAGCAGCTGGTTATCAATATTCTCTTTGGTATCGGCCGCCAGACGCTCTTCCATTTTCTGAATCGCGACAATCGCCACATCCGCCGTCGCCGCGCGCGCCAGCCGCTCTTCTTTCCGCTGCTGAACGTGGTCGCTCGATTCAATGTGGCGGAGCAAAATCGGCAGCGCAATCACCCCGACAAACAGCGAGAACAGAATCACCCCAGCGGCCAGGAAGATCAGCTCATAGCGGGCCGGGAAGACGTTGCCGTCCGGCAGCAGCAGCGGAATCGACAGCACACCGGCGAGGGTTATCGCCCCGCGGACTCCGGCAACGGAGGAGATAAGCAGCTCACGGGTGGTCCACGAACCAAATTCCATCGGTTTCTTTTTCAGGAAACGCTGGCTTAATTTGCGCATCGTCCACAGCCAGCCAAAACGCACCAGCATCAGCGCGGCGTAGATCAGGATAATGTCGGTAAACAGCATCCAGGTTTCAACATTAGGATCTGCTTCCGCCGCCACCAGCGATGTCGACAGAATCTCCGGCAGTTGCAGGCCCAACAGCAGGAACACCATGCCGTTAAAGACAAATTCCAGCATCGCCCAGGTACTGTTCGCTCGCAGGCGCATGGCCAGCGGCGCGGTGCGCATCACACCGGAACGGGTGATGGTCATCCCCGCCGCCACCGCCGCCAGGATCCCGGATACACCGATATGTTCCGCGATCAGGTAGGAGGCAAACGGCAGCAGGAACAGCAGCACAATCTGCGTCGCTGGCTCATCGCCGCCCCAGCGGCTGAGGAAGCGCATCGAACGACCATACAGCCAGCTCACCACAAACCCGGCGAGGATGCCGCCGATGGCGACTTTGAGGAACTCGACCGTCGCACCGCCGACGGTAAAGACCATCGTGCCCATCGCCACGGCGACGGCAAACTTCAGCGAGACCAGGCCGGAGGCATCGTTCATCAACGCCTCGCCCTGCAAAATCCCCATAATTTTTTTCGGAATGCGTCCTTCGCCCACGATGCCTGACAGCGCCACGGCATCGGTCGGTGACAACACCGCCGCCAGCGCGAAGGCGGGAATCAGCGGAATACCCGGCACGATCCAGTAAATGAGGAAGCCAATCCCCACCACCGTCACCAGCACCAGCGCCAGCGCCAGCCCGAGGATTTCTCGTCCGTGCTCAATAAATTCGCGGGTCGGCGTTTTCCAGCCATCGGCAAAAAGCAGCGGCGGGATAAACAAGACCAGGAACAGCTCGGGGTCGAATTCAACGTGCAAACCAAACGTCGGCCACGCCAGTAGCGCGCCAATGGCGATTTGCATCAGTGGTAGTGGGACCTGAAAGGGCAGTACGCGTGTAACCACCCCGGAGAGAGAGACCACGAGGGTCATAATGAGTATGGTGAAGAATATTTCCATGTGTTCCCTGTTTGCTGGGTTTTCTTATTTTATACCCTCAATAATTCGAGTTGCAGGCAGACAGCGACGCAGGGAATCCCCAGGAGCTTACTGAAGTAAGTGACTGGGGTGAGCGAGAACAGCCAACGCTCATGCAACTTGAAGTATGACGGGTATACACCGGAGCCGTCATGTCTCTGGATAATACGCTACTCAGATTAACGCAAAAGGAAACAGGATGTGGCTTAAAAATAAAACGGGCGGCCTGAGCCGCCCGCGATGCGCAAGAAAAGCTTAAATGGCCCAACCGCCGGCGTAGAAGATAACCAGCGCGGCCGCGATGATGACGGTCCCCACGTTCAGCTTACGCCACTCGCCGGAGACCAGACGGCCAATCACCAGGGTGGCAAAGCCGATCATGATGCCGGTGACGATGTTACAGGTCAGTACGATAAAGACCGCGGTGATCAGCCCGGCCATCGCATCGACGAAATCGTTAAAGTCGATTTTCGCCACGTTGCTCAGCATCAGCAGACCGACATACATCAGCGCAGGTGCCGTGGCATACGCAGGCACCAGATAAGAGAGCGGAGAGAGGAACAGAATCAGCAGGAACAGCACGCCAACGGTTACCGCGGTGAGGCCGGTTTTACCGCCCGCCGCAGTCCCCGCCGCCGATTCGATATACACCGCCGCCGGCGCCGCCCCGACAACGCCGGAGAAGACGCTGCTCAGGGAGTCGGTGGTCAAGGCTTTACCGCCGTTGATAATCTGCCCGTCTTTATCCAGCAGGTTTGCCTGCCCCGCTACGGCGCGAATGGTGCCGGTGGCATCAAATACCGCCGTCATCACCAGCGCCAGCACGCTTGGCAGAATCACCGGGTTCAGCGCGCCGATGATATCGAGGCTGCCAATCAGTGAGTTGCCTTTGTCGTCGCTCAGCGACGGCATCGCGAAAATACCGGAGAAATGGACGTTCGGGTCAAAAATCAGCCCCACGATCGACACGCCGATAATGGTCAGCAGGATACCGCCCGGCACTTTCATTTTTTCCAGGCCAATGATCACCGCCAGCCCCACCAGCGACATAATCACCGGGAAGCTGTTGAAGTGACCCAGCGCGACCGGCAAACCGTCCAGCGGGTTTTTAATCACCAGGCCCACGCTGTTGGCGGCGATCAGCAGCAGAAACAGGCCGATACCTATCCCGGTGCCGTGCGCAACGCCCTGCGGTAAATTGCGCAGGATCCAGCTACGAATACCGGTGGCGGAGATAACGGTGAACAGCACGCCCATCAGGAACACGGCGCCCAGCGCAACCGGAATACTGATGTGCTGGCCCAGCACCAGGCTGAAGGCGGTGAACGCGGTCAGCGAAATAGCGCAGCCGATGGCCAGCGGCAGGTTTGCCCACAGCCCCATCACCAGAGAGCCTACGCCGGCGACCAGACACGTGGAGACGAACACGGCTGCCGGAGGGAATCCGGCTTTACCCAACATGCCCGGGACCACAATGACCGAGTACACCATCGCCAGGAAGGTGGTTAAACCGGCAACAATCTCCTGACGCACGGAGCTGCCACGAGCTGAAATTTTAAACCAGGCGTCTAACGAACCGCCGGTACGCGCTGAAGGCGTAGACATAGAAAACTTCCCCTGAAAATTTTAATCGTTCGTCCGTATGCGTGGTGGACCATCCACTGCCAGTTAAACGCGATCTCCTTGTGCTCTCTCACAGCGCCAGGGGGGCTGCAAAAAGCAAACGTTTAACTCCGCGCATACAATACGGTGGTCAGAATGCATTTGCTCCCCCCAAAGCGGGGTAAATAGTGAGCAAAATACAAAAGCAAACGATTATCCAGCCTTTAGACGCGCCTTTTCAACTGAAGTTTGTGTTAATTCGCTAAATTTTGCTTATGGCGTTCATCAAATAACCAGTCGATGCGCAAACGTTATCGTCCATGCGCAATCAGGTAACATTTTTGTATTGCGCTGATAGCAATTCACTGCGGTCATCACAAAAATCACTGCCTCACTGCGGGTAGCTGACAATACGATAAGGCAGCTGGCGTTCTTCAAACGCCCACCGCACGCGCTGGGATCGCAATGGATTGGGAGGGTGTACCGTCAGTATGGACGGTTCTCCGGTTATTCGTTCAAATTCACGACAGGAACTGACGGTGGTTAGCGGAAAAATTTCGCCAAAATAAACGGGTGAAAACGCCGGGCTGTGCCACAATTAAATTGTCGGCGCAATCCGGAACCTCCATCAACATCTTGCGCAATACCGAGGGGAGCCGATGTCGGGGGAAACCCTCCTGCGAACCATCAGGATAATGTTAAAGACAAAGACCGGAAAACAACTAAAGCGCCCTGTTGTGGCGCTTTAGTTTTATACATCATCCTCCAGCAGTCGCGCGCCGGTCCCCTCTTCACCCAGCTTATCTCCCGGGTTGCGCAGCGGGCAGTCGCGTCGCGACAGACAGCCGCAGCCGATACAGCCATCAAGCTGGTCGCGCAGCGCCGTCAAGGTATGAATACGCCGATCAAGCTCTTCCCGCCACTGCGATGAGAGCTGCTTCCACTCCTTCGCGCTGAGGTTATGCCCTTCCGGCAACACGCCAAACGCATCGCCAATGGTCGACAGCGGAATGCCGATTCGCTGAGCGATCTTAATGATCGCCACCGCGCGCAGCACATCGCGGCGATAGCGCCGCTGATTACCGGCATTACGCTGGCTGTGGATTAACCCTTTGCTTTCATAGAAATGCAGGGCAGAGACGGCCACGCCGGTTCGTTTTGCCACCTCGCCGGGGGTCAACAGCATTTTCATACGGGGGGATTTCTTTTCCATAAAAGCGCTTTACCTCAAGTTAACTTGAGGAATTATACTCGCCCGCAGACAAAACGACGAATCGAGAATTGAGAGAGGCCGCTTTATGTCCCATCAGGATATTATCCAAACGCTTATTGAATGGATTGATGAACATATCGATCAACCACTTAACATTGATGTAGTCGCCAGAAAATCGGGGTATTCAAAATGGTACCTCCAGCGGATGTTCCGCGCCGTGATGCATCAAACGCTGGGCGATTACATCCGCCAGCGGCGGCTGCTGCTGGCGGCGGAGGCACTCCGCACGACCCAGCGGCCGATCTTTGATATTGCGATGGATCTGGGCTATGTGTCGCAGCAGACGTTCTCACGGGTATTTCGCCGGGAGTTCGATCGTACCCCCAGCGATTATCGCCATCAAATTTCCGCCTGAGCGTTCACATACAAGGGCTGAGCAGCCCAGGCGCGTTGGCCAGCCACTGCCTGAACTCCTGCGGCGGCATCGCTTTCGCAAAGTACCAGCCCTGACAATACCGGACCCCGCGCTTTCGCAGCCAGTTGACCTGATCCGCGGTTTCGACGCCTTCGGCAATGGTCTTTAAGCGCAGGCTGTGAGCCATTTCAATAATATGCTCGGCGATCGTGTAGCTGGCACTGTTGGTGGTGAGCGTGTCGATAAACGATTTATCGATCTTCAGAATGTCTACATTAAGCGAGTGGAGATTCTGCAGATTAGAATAGCCGGTACCGAAGTCATCGATGGCAATTTCATACCCGGCTTCGCGGAATGCCTGGATGACCGGCATAATTTTCTGTACGTCAATAAATCCGCGCTCGGTGACTTCAATTTTAATTTGATGGCTATTCACCGCGTAATTCCGCGCCTTTTCAGTGATTTGGCTAATAAGCCGCGAAGAGTGGAAATCGGTGGCCGACAGGTTAATCGCAATATACAGATGTGGATGTGCGGCCAAAAATTCGCCAAGCCCGGAGAACAACTCATCCACCACGTAATCGGTGACCTGCGCAATCATCCCTTCATTTTCCGCCAGCGGAATAAACTCCGCCGGGGTCATCACCGGTCCGTCAAATCCCGGCCAGCGCAGCAGCGCTTCGGCTCCGACGCAGAGGTTATTTTCGATATCGATTATCGGCTGATAATGCAGGCACAGCTGACGCCGGTTGAGCGCGCGCTGCAGCATATTGCGCGGCGAATGGTATTGCTGTCGGCTGCGCGACCACACCAGTAAAATCAGAATGCTGCAAACGCCCCCCAGCGGGAGGGTGAGCGTCACCTGATCATAAAAGCTCTGGTAATAGCTGGCGTACGGGGTAGACATAATCACGGCGATCGGGCGAATGGCGGAATGGGCCACGGTGTACACCCGGTTACCCTGCCGGAAAAAGGCATCTTCCTGACGAATCAGGCCATGCAGTGCCGGAGCGTCGGCATTTTTACTGGTGGAGAAAAACTGATAGGTTTTTGTATCGTACAAGCCGTAGGATAAATCTTTATCGCTCGATATTAACGAACTGTAGGAGAGCGGATTAATCACCGCAATGTAGTGCCCGCGCTGCATATAGTTCATCGCAAAGCCGGGATAGAAAGGCGTGTCGCGATAGTAGTAGATAGCGATGTCCGGCTTTTTTGTATAATTCGCCGCAGGAATACGCCATGCGCTATCGGTGCGGACCGCAGTTGAGCAAAACAAACGCGTACCGTCGGCATAAATTAAATCATCGATATAAAGCAGGCTGCGAACAATAGACAACATATATTGCTGATGTCCGGGAGAGCATATTGTCCCTTTAAACTGCAAGGCTTTTTCGCGCGCGCAATCGGCCTCATCAACCACCATTTCCGTTTTCTGCAGCGCCAGCTGTGAAAATGCATGCAGCCGGTCGGAGGTTTCTGCTTTTGCTCTGATTTGCGCAAACCACAGCGCCAGCACAATGGGGAGCAGAACCACCAGCGTCATTCCCAGTATTCTCAACGCGTTACGCAGTGTGCGACGATTCATTTCCGTTTTTTATCCATGCGACATACCTTATCACGGTAAAAGATCACACTCGTTGTTATACAACAGAGACTATTTTCAGTAACCCGCCATTTGATGTAAAAACCCCATTATCAATAATGATGAATAATACTGATTGCGCAGGGAATCAAGAAACATTCTCCGCATTATAAGAAAGAGCCGTTCTCTGATTCGGTTTATCCGTACGATCTGTAAGAATAAGTAATCAAAGCCGCAGATAACGAGCACAAAAAAGAAATCACACGCCGGGAAGCCCCGGCTACCTGTTTGACGTCACGGCAAATGAACATTCCATTATTACCCACAATAAAGATATGGCATTAAAAACCGCTAAAAACGCACATTTTTGACTGGTGAATAAAACAGCAAATGTGATATAGTTCACACAACATAATGAAACAAGAACAATGTTTCATTATTCCCCTGATTGCCCGTAGATAGCCAGAGCGCCACGTCATCGTCAGTCTCACCAGGTTGTCAAAGGCACCCGATTTTCTTTGAGGATGAGGTTGATGGCTTCCATAACTACCAGTGTCATACTTTTGCGCTGGCCGCTGGTGAGCGCGGTTCTGATGTTTTTGGCCAGTTCGATGAACATTCAGCTACGTAAAAGTGAGTATGCCGGTTTAGCCGTTATTTGTAGCGGCCTCGGTCTGGTTGCGGCCTGCTGGTTCGCCACCGGCTTATTGGGGATCACGTTGCTGGATATCGCCAAAATCTGGGGCAATATCAAAGACGTCATGATCGAAGTCATGAGTCAGACGCCGACAGAATGGCCGATGGTCATGACCTGATACGCTAAAAGCTTCCCACGGGAGGCTTTTTTATTTACCGACAAATGCTACTCGCAATCCTTTGATATTTTAATAAATTTATCATTATAGATAATATATTTATTCCCAGGCTGGCGCAGCGCCGCCTGGTGAACCACCTCTCCAGGCCGTAGGTACCAGGCCTCGCCCTCTTCTTCCGTTGCATCACATCCCGGCTTGATCAGCAGTTTAAACCAGGTATTGCCGCTGTTGCTGACGCTTCCCGCCTGCCGATCGAAGGCCCATTTGAACTGCACCTGCCGCGGGCGTACCACCAGAATCGTGTCCATCACCACCACCGGATCAATACCGACAGACCCGCCGGCCGCAGTGCGGCCAATGCGGTTTCGGGTAGGAATTTCACGAAACGACACCCGGTAATAGCGCTCACGATTATCCTGCGGGCCATGATAATAGAATTTAAAATATTCCCCTTGCCCGGCCTGCAGGGTGAGCTGACGCGGGGCGAAGAGCAGCTCGCCATCAGCCGGACGAGAGCGGACCTCGTGACTCCCCGGTCGGTCTATTCCGACGACCGAAACCTGATAAAGCCGCGCGCTTGAGTTGTTATTCAGTACCCGTTTGGCGACAAAGCTCTCCTCTGCGCCCAGCGAAAAGGTTAAATTGCCGACGGAAATCGCCCTTCCCGCCGTTGGCAGACCCAGAAGCAGCAACCACGCGACGGCCCGGAGCAGGTTAATTAATATTGCGCCATGTCGCCTGAACATGAATCTCTCCTGAAGCGCTCACTTCACCAAACCAGCCATCGTCATCTACCGTTCTTAACGAAATATTGTCGTTCATCGGTATAGAAAATTTCACCGTCGTCTTGTTCATCACGCCAATATCGCCGGAGGCATCCGTCCACGGCGTCGTCAGCCACAGCGCATCCGTCATATCGCGCCAGCGGTCATCACAGCCGGCGTCATAATTTTTGCTCGTTCCGCTGCGGGTGGTAAACGTCAGCAGCGCCGGGAAAGGCACTTTTGTCGCCCCGTCCGGCGAACTGAACAGGCAGTATGAACGCCCGGCGATCGACTGCGACGGGCCAGTGACTTTGATCAAGACTTCATCGGCGGCGGTTTTGCCGCTGGTGGTGACGATATAGCCAAAATCCAGAGAAGGCTGCCCCGCGCCGACATACCCTTCGCGCGACGGCGAGCTGATGTACTCATCGGAAATAATGCTGATGCTGAAATCACGCGGTTTGATAATCAGCGAGTTGGAGGTGGAAAATTCGTACCAGCCGGACTCCGGCGAGGTGGTGTTCTGGAAGCGGAAGTTAAACAGATCCTTGGTATTAATATCACTGATGCCCAGCGCCACCATCTGCTTAAAGAAGTTGCTGGAAAAGAAGATGTAGACCGAATCCGAGGCTTTCAGCTCGTTAAACGTATAGTAGTAGGCATTGCCGCTGACCGGCTTCCAGTTGTTACCATTGAGGCTGAACTGCATATCATAGATATTCACCGCCGATGTCAGCGAAGTGTTGTTAATCGCCGGGAAAATATGAATCGAGGTGTTGCTCAGTCCATTATGCTGCAAGGCATAGTTGACCATCTTGCAGCTCAGGCCGCTACGGCTACCAATCGTCTGCGCGCGACAGTTCGAGCTGCCCTCGCCTAGCGTCGGAACCCCATCGCTATTGATAAACACTTCGGTCAGCGAATGGGTGTTAACAAGCTTTAAGTTTGCTGCTTTAGTATGGGTCACTTTACGCACGTACCAGGCGCCGGAGGCCTGATCTTTGCAGCGCGCCCCGCGGCTTGCATCGTAGGAGATGGAGGTCTGGCAGGCGTTGATCGTCATCGACATGCTGCCGCCAACCGGCATCTGCTGTAGATACTGGTAGAAAGCGTCCGACATCATGCCGTGCATCCATTTTTGTCCGCCGGGGGTCACCGTCACACCGTAAAAGCCGTTTGCATCCGTGACCTGAGGCAAAATCAGACTGGTCGCCATATCGCAGCCGGCGTACCAGTTGATGCAGCGCAGGCCGCTCAGGGGATTCGACACCGGCGAATTTTCCAGCCACATGTCAAACTTCCAGTTGGCATTCAGCCCGGTGTTAAAGCCGTTATCGATATAGCCCAGACTCTGCTGATAGATAGTGCCGCTACCGGTGTATTTCAGTCCGGTCCAACGACTGGCGCCAGTCATGCGCGGATCCAGCACGCCGCCCGGCGTGGCGAAAAAGTTATCATCGGAGTTGTTTTCCACAAAAACAAACTGCACCGCTGCCGCATCCGCCCAGGTTGTTTTCGTTACCGCCGCTTCTGCCCGCGGCGCACACAGCGCGACGATAAACAGGCAAACCAACGGGAACCACTTAGCTTTCATGACCTTCTCCTGCCTGCTGCGCGCTGGCGTAAGTTTTCAGACCCGTACAGACGACATCGCCGACCCATACCGCTCCGCGCGCCTGACTCAACTCAAGCCCGACTTCACAGCTTTGGTTATTGCCGTAGGTAAAATCGATGGTGGGGTATTTTTTATCCACGTCCATCACGAATCCTCCCGTGTTATCGGTACGAGTCCGGCCAATATGGTTATTGATGTGCGCATTAGCCAGCAACGTGCCGTCTTCGGCGCGGATGCGCCCGGAAACGGTCACCATCTGTTTCACCTCCGGTTCGATCACCGCCACGTTGCCCGGGTAGAGCGTCAGACTGCTCTTGCGGTTGCTGACAATGTCGTAGCTGTCGAGTGAGTTCTTGCTGTTTTGCAACTCGACTTCATAACGGCTGTACGGTGAAAGCGGCAGATAGTTGCGTTTGCCGGTAAGCTGGACGACCCGTCCGTTGACCCTGGCGCTCAGCTTGCCGTCATCATCGAGATCGGTGTTAAAAATCACGCCAGCGTTGCCGTCGGTGCGGCCGCTGGCGGCAAGATTCCTCCCCTGCCAGCCGGCGCTACCGCTGGCGGTCAGGTTGGTATTCACATAGCCGTCAGCGCCGCTGTTAATATTGAGCGTGCCATTGGCATAGCGGGTATCAAACTGGGTATAGGCTCCGCCGCTCAGCGTTTTGTCATTACCGGTATCGCCGGAGATCGCCCGCGAAATATTGGCCCCAAGGGTACGTACCACGCCCTCATCAAACTGTTTACGGGCGGACAGGTTTGCCATGGTGTAACCGTTCTGGTGGGTCATACCGGCGCTGAACCAGTTGCCCAGCGGGAGTGAGAAGTCGAGCGCGACATACTTCCCGGTACTGCTACTGCTCTCGCCGCCGCCATTATTAAAGCGCTGAATACCGGCACGCAGACCCAGCGAGCCGAAAGCGCCGCTAAAGAGAGTCTGATAATAATCCGCGGTGTAGTAATGGCTGTTATAGCGACGGTCATCGTTGTAGCTAATGCTAAAGGTCCCCAGCTTTGACCACAGCGGGTTCAGGTTAAGGGTTCCGCCAATCGCCCGGTTGTCGGCGTCGCTGCGGCGTAACCTGGCGCCAATAATGGTTTTTTCCTGGTTAAGCCATATGGTGCTGAAACCACCGGGCAACGAAGCGCTGATGCTGCCAATGCTGCTCCAGGAGCTATCGCTGGCCAGCATATTTTGCAGGTTAACGTTGACAGACTCGGTCAGCGGGACGGTCAGACGCGTCTCGCCGACGGCATTGCTATCGTAACCGTAGCCGGTTGCTGCCCAGCTGAGCGTGCCCACGGAGCCGGACGTCGACAGGCCCGCCAGCCAGCTCTCTTTCGCCGGTTTGGTCTTTTTACCGCTCTCAGACCAGCTATCCATATGAAAGCTGCCGCCCCACACCTGCCAGGCCAGCGGTGCGCCCGCTCCGCGTCCGCGACTGAACAGTTTGTTCACCCGCTGGGTGCGCTTACTGACCACCCGGCCATTGACGATAACCTCAACGTCCACATCATAAATACCGTATGGCAGCCCCCGGGTGTCCACTTCGTGGTTACCCATCACAAAGTTCTGGACGCTCAGCAGACGCCCGTCGCGTGATAAATGCACCTCCCCCGCGGCAGGCAAAAAAGCCACGATCGGCGTGACCGATTGTGAATTATCAAACACCGTTGAGCTGGCCTGGTTTCCCCAGGATGCGCCGTAGATTTTGCCCGCGGAAATGGCGGTCATCGGCCCAAGCGACTGTAAATTCCACGTATCCAGCATCCCGCCGGCAAAGCGATGCCCGGCGAAATCACGCTCATACATGGCCTTATAAATTTCGCTATCCTGATTGCTGGTTCCGGTACCGTAGAGCGAACCGTCCAACACAATATGGTGCTCGCGCAGCGAGCTGACGCTGTTCAACGACAGATAGCTGGAGGTACTGTTGCCACCGTTACGCATCTGGTTGTTATACACGCCGAGGTTATAGTTCAGACTGCTGCTGAGGCTGTTAACGCTGGACTGCCCGATATCTTCACTGCGTGAGCGCAGGACGGTTCCCAGCGCTTCTCGTTTCACCACCAGTTGCAGCAGCAGCTGCCGCAGACTGAGCTGCAGCTGCGCATCGCGGGTGAGCGTGATGTGTAAATCGCTGTTGAAGGGCGTATTCGCCAGTTCAGTCAGCGTTTTTCGGGTTTGTTCACTGACGCTGGCGTTGTCGCCGCGTTCTTCCAGTTGAATATGACGGATGCGCAGCGTACCGGCATCCAGCCAGATAAACGCACTGCCAAGACGCTGGTCGTCCCCGGTACCCGCACTGCCTTCCAGGTGAAGAAACAGCGGGATACTCATTCCATCCTGTAGCGCCTGGCTGAATGCCTGAGGAATCACCACGCCGCCAATTTGCTGCACCTGCTGAGGCGCGGCATTCACACTAAGTGGAAGAGTCAAAATGGCCATACCGCAGGCAAGGAGCGTTTTCAGCTCAGGTGAAATCCGTCGTAAAGGCATACCCTGATTCCATCAGCACAATTGTTATTTTACGGGAACAAACTGCTCGCCCTGCCAGAGTGCAACCCGCCCCTTTTTATCGGCAGCATTCACGCGGGTGAAACGGCGCTCTTTGCCGGGCATGAGGTAATAATTCTCTTTGCATTCTTTGCCATCTGAAGGCTTCAGGCAGGGGCCGTACGCCAGGATGCGCAGCGTGGCGTTGCCGGTATTCACCAGCGTTCCGTTGGCATACTGATAGCGGTAATTAGCCTTACGCGGGGCAACGACCAGGATGGTGCCGATACGGGCCGATGCGGTAGCAACCGCACTGCGCCTGGCGCTATCGCGCTGCGCATCGCTCAATGCCTGATCGAACCAGACAATGCGGTAGTAGCGTTCTTTATTATCCGCCGGCCCCTTATAGAAAAAGCGGATGACATCGCTACTCTTCGCGGGCAGTAGCAGGCTGGCTGGCGTCAGCAGCACTTCGTCCTGACGGTCCATCGGAATCACGCTGCCGCCTTCAAGCGGTGAGGAGAGGCGTTCAACATGGATATTGATTAAACGTCCGCTATCGGTGGTGTTTTTAATCTCTTTACTGAGCACGCTGGCGTCGCTGTTCATAAATGAAGAAATATCGCCAACATCCAGTGCCAGGGCCGGCATGATGGCGCAAAAATACAGGCTGATAGCCAGGATGCGGTTTTTCATATGGATTCGGTCCGTGGGAGAAAGCAGGGGGAATCCCCTGCTCGTGCGACAGAGAAATCAGCTGGTCCAGGTCGCGTCGAACTGGACGCTGACGTCACCGCTCCAGATCCCTTCCGGCAGCGTGCTGTAATCGGTCACTGCGGTCGTACCATTGGTGGTGCCGCTGATGATAGAGAAGTTAAAACCATCCTGGGCGGTAGCGCGGCCAGTCTGGTTGTAGCCATTAGACAGCGCGCTAAGGTTGCCGCCCAGAATGCCGTTCTCCGTGTCGATCATCACGGTATTAGCCGATTTTTCGACGGCAACGCCGTTATAATCCACGCCGACATTCAGCGTCGAACCGGAAGTGTCCAGCTGGGTCAGGGTATTGGTAATCAGACGGGAGGTCAGTTTAAATGCTGTCGCAGTCGCATCTCCTTCAATCGCAACATCAAACAGACCTTTCTGGGAGTTAAAACCTTTAATCCCTTCCGCATACTGGAAAGCCAGGCTACCCAGAGGGGTCACAACCAGTTTGCTGGTGGTGTCTTTTTTTGCCGTTGCCGACCAGGTTGCGACGGCCTGAGCCGTAACGTCTGCGGCCTGAACAGCACCCACACAGAAAGTCGTCACAAGAGCTGCTGCTAACATTTTCAATTTCATATTTCATCACCTGATAAAAATAATAGGCTTGTTATCGCCCGTGCTGTTCCATAGTTTTTTATGGAGCCATTACCCTTAAGAACGGGATGTTCTTAAATGCAAAAGTTGAATAAAACCGATAAAACTCACTAAATTCCCGCAAGAATAAAACGCAACCGCACTGCCAGTGATACACTATTAAATAAGAATCATGTCGGCACCTGATGCCGGCAAGATAAAACGCATTAAAGCAAACATGGTTATGTTGTTGTTATTTAGCAACCCGACTTTATTGCTGGTATTGCTTTTATGTAAGCTCACTGTCTTGATACTCAGACCAAGAATTTCAGAAATATCATTAAGTAAGTTACCAATAATCATTAATGACATTATCTTCTCTTCACGCACCGTGAGTTTTCTTTTCCTGGCTTTAAACTTTTTTAATTTAAGGATGCTTGCAACCGTTTTAACACTCGCATCAGAAGACAGAAAGCAGATATTATTAATATCAGAAACATCACTGACAAATTTGGCATCGGGTGCCACAATCACTTTCGCCGGGCTGTTCGACAAATAATATTGATACGAACAAAGCATTTTATCTATCTGTGCAAAATGAATAATGACGTAATCTTCAGCGCTCAACGCCTGACACTGCTGGTGCGCATACTCATTGTCAATGTTATCGACCCAGGCGATGTTGCAATCATCATCAGCCACACAGGCCAGACCCTGCATATAGAAATAATTATCTGTTACGATTAAGACAGCCATGATAACAGAACCTCCATTCCATTGAGCCTGCTTGAACTCATCCGTTGACAGACGCAACATCAATAATGACGTTGGCCCCTGCTTTTTTACTTTTCTTTTATGAGCAGTGACAAAACATCACTATTATTTTTGTTACGGTAACGCTGCCACGTTTCATACACAAATAGTAAGCTTAATAAGCAGAATTTATTACTCATAAAGTTATGAAGGACAAAAAAATCACATTTGTTGAACATTTGTTAAAACTCAAGCCATTGATAATCATGAGAATAGATAGTAAATTTAACAAATAAAAATCAATTTAGAAAAACCTCATTCAGGGATTGAGATTATTCTTAGTTATGAGTGAATGTCAGGTTTACTCTTTGGTGCTAGTATCGCCTCACCAAATCCCAGATAAATGGCACAGTGGTAACTATTCTCACAATAAGAAATCATATATGGCTACTATTTACGTTATCGAGAACACGCTGCGATTTAACTCAGAAGCGCATACTCTCCATTCCATAAAAAGTAATGAACGCATGACTCTGGCAATACCAGCAAGCCTTTGCTTTGATTTGTTAATAAAAAATCAGGGCAGAATTGTCACCCAGGCAGAGCTGCTGCAAAATGCGTGGGGAGAAAGAGGAATGAGTGTTACGCCGAATACTCTACATCAAAACATCTCTTTGTTGCGCAAGTCTTTAAATCACTTCAATGTGAATGGAACACTGATTCAAACAATCCCTAAACGGGGTTTCATGATTGCTGATGAAGCGAATATCCTGATTGACAGTCCCGGGAGTCCTCCACAGAGGGATAGCGTGGTTCCCGAAATAAATCAGATGAACGGGGTTGTGACGGAAGTAGACGACACTCATCATGAAGGGAACCAGCAACTTCACGCCGACCCGCCGACGACACAAGACAAAGACGATGTCCTGTCAACGGGAATCATCGGCGCAGTGAGAAGCCGAAAGACAGGATGGATTGTTGCTGGTATTGCAAGTCTGTTGATTATTCTGCTGCATCTCTACATTAATCAGTCAGCCACAACCGATTCACCTTTCTCGTCATATACGCTGCTCACGACGATCAACAGTTGCAAGATATTTAGAAACGATGATCTAAGGTTTGATGAATACTATATTAACTTCCTTAAAGAGCATAACATCACCTGCTCAAATGGACAGACTATTTATATAACGAATCATTACCCATCGAGCAGGACTTCACTGATCTCCTGTCGATACCCAATAACATCTAATAAAAAATCATTCTGTACTTCATCTTATTACTTAAAATAACTCAATATGAAAACACGAAAGATAAACAAAGCTATTGCATATGCTTTAATTATTATTACGATAAGCCTGACAGTTTATTACATAAGTTCATCTGATGACGGTGAAAGCATTAGCTGTACGTCCGCTTTTTCAATCGTCAACGGTGATGAGGAATTTTCTTTCTCTGTCACTTTCTTTGCCAGTGATGGTGATGGGTTAATGACATTCAATGGTAACTCAGGAAATTCAAAAGATAATATCAGCATCAGAAAATATATAACCTATGTAAAAAACAAAAATAATATTTATATTTTCAGAAGTAGCAGTACTAATGTTCGCTCGAGTGCTACAGCACTACCTGAGAGGTTCGATGAGATTATGCCGCCGTTCTTTACGGAGATCAGTAAAGAAGATCGATTCATTATCAAAATCTTAAAGATAAAACAGGGCTCATGGGTATTTATGTCAACAAATACCCCCTATTTTATTTGCGAAAATAATAATGGGTAGCGCAAGCCGCGCTAGCAGAACGCGTGGTGCGTGAAACTACCAGGACAATGCTTAATCGCACAATGCAGCTGATAACAGCAACCCTCGATCGTGGTGGCCCCGAAATTATAGGGACAGGATGGCCTTTCCCTCAGGGCTTCCCACTGTGTATGGCTGTAGGTTGAAATATTATAAACCTTAATATGATGATATTTATCATTAACGAATACTTTCGAGGAAAACAGCCTCATAGATTCCCCGGGAAGTAACAGAATATCAGCCTCACACCATATAATGAATTTTAAAAAGCGGATAATTGAAATAGCGGCCATAATAAACGGCATACGACGACTCACCCTCACCCCATGACGTTATTTGCGCATATTTACCCGGTTGCCCGGATAGTAAACTGAAATGGCTCCGCTCCCGCGCGGCCGGGGAAATGAACAGGCTAACCCTCCGGAATTGGCTAAAATAAAAGGATGCATCTGCGGAGCATCTCCCCATGAATAGCCTCTCATTTCAATAACCCGCTAGCGCCAGCTTTGCCTGGCTTACCGCCCTGCTATTTGCCGGTTCCGCTTATGCGGCTGTCGGGGAACGGACCGCTCCCGCCACGCCGTGAGGCGCTATCACATTACAGGATACGCGGAGCGCGCAGACATAAAAAAGCCTGAGTCCGGTAAAATACCGAACCCAGGCCCTGAAAGCCGCTTCTTAATGTAAACTGTCCAACTTCATGGGGTCAGTCCAAAACGGGGCTTTTCTTATGCTTTAACCGCAGCGTCTAAGGATAACCTTAGAACGGGATATCGTCATCGAAATCCATCGGTGGTTCGTTAGAAGGGGCTGCCGGTGCCTGCTGCTGCGGACGAGACTGCGCGCCGCCGCTAAACTGGTTGCCGCCCTGCGGCTGCTGAGGCTGACCCCAACCGCCCTGCGCCTGACCGCCGCCTGCCGGAGCGCCCGCGCCCTGCTGACGACCGCCGAGCATTTGCATCGTGCCGCCAACGTTAACCACGATCTCGGTGGTGTATTTTTCCTGACCGGATTGGTCAGTCCATTTACGGGTGCGCAGCTGGCCTTCAATATAGACCTGAGAACCTTTACGCAGATACTCGCCGGCCACTTCCGCCAGTTTACCGAACAGCACAACGCGGTGCCATTCGGTCTGCTCTTTCATCTCACCGGTCGCTTTATCACGCCAGGATTCGGAAGTAGCCAGCGTAATGTTGGCAACTGCGCCACCACTCGGCATGTAGCGTACTTCCGGGTCCTGGCCCAGATTACCGACGAGAATCACCTTGTTTACGCCTCTGCTGGCCATGTTTGTGTCTCCTGAATGCATTTCTTAATAGTGTAAACGCGCGAGTGTACCATTTCCAGGCGCTATGTTGATAGCTGGGAAGTATGTTCCAGATAACTCTCGCGGCACGACATTTTTGCATACCCCGCAGGAAAATGCATTCCAATACTGTATATTCAAACAGGTTAAATTGTGTCATAATTAGCCGTTTCTGCCGTTTGTCCTTCTAACAAACCAGGCTATCCGCGTATCTACCGGGAAAGGTGAATGGATAAGATCGAAGTTCGGGGCGCCCGCACCCATAATCTCAAAAACATCAACCTCGTCATCCCACGCGACAAACTGATTGTCGTCACCGGGCTGTCAGGGTCAGGCAAATCCTCATTGGCTTTCGACACACTGTATGCCGAAGGACAACGTCGCTACGTTGAATCGCTCTCCGCCTATGCGCGTCAGTTTCTGTCGCTAATGGAGAAGCCGGACGTCGATCATATCGAAGGGCTGTCGCCGGCGATTTCCATTGAACAGAAATCAACGTCGCATAACCCGCGTTCTACGGTTGGGACCATTACCGAAATTCACGACTATCTGCGCCTGCTGTACGCGCGCGTAGGCGAGCCGCGCTGCCCGGACCATGATGTTCCTCTGGCTGCTCAGACCGTCAGCCAGATGGTCGACAATGTGCTCTCACAACCGGAAGGTCAGCGCCTGATGCTGCTGGCGCCGATCATTAAAGAACGTAAAGGCGAGCACACCAAAACGCTGGAGAACCTCGCCAGCCAGGGCTATATCCGCGCGAGGATCGACGGCGAGGTCTGCGATCTTTCCGATCCGCCGAAGCTGGAACTGCAAAAGAAACACACCATTGAAGTGGTGATCGATCGCTTCAAGGTGCGTGACGATCTGTCCCAACGTCTGGCCGAATCCTTTGAAACCGCGCTGGATCTTTCCGGCGGTACCGCCGTTGTCGCCAATATGGACGATGAAAAAGCGGAAGAGCTGCTGTTCTCCGCCAATTTCGCCTGCCCGATTTGCGGCTACAGCATGCGTGAGCTGGAACCTCGCCTGTTTTCGTTCAACAACCCGGCAGGCGCCTGCCCGACCTGTGACGGTCTGGGCGTTCAGCAGTACTTCGATCCCGACAGGGTTATCCAGAATGCCGAGCTGTCGCTGGCGGGCGGCGCCATTCGCGGCTGGGATCGGCGTAATTTCTACTACTTCCAGATGCTGAAGTCGCTGGCGGAGCATTATCAGTTCGATATCGAGGCGCCGTGGGGCACCCTGACCGCCGACGTGCAGAAGGTCATTTTGTACGGCTCAGGTAAAGAGAATATTGAATTCAAATACATGAACGACCGTGGCGATACGTCAGTACGCCGTCACCCGTTCGAAGGCGTGCTGCACAATATGGAACGCCGCTACAAAGAGACGGAATCCAGCGCGGTGCGCGAGGAGCTGGCGAAGTTTATAAGCAACCGCCCGTGCGCCAGCTGTGACGGTACCCGTCTGCGCCGCGAAGCCCGCCACGTATTTGTCGAAAATACGCCGCTGCCCACCATCTCCGACATGAGCATTGGCCACGCGATGGATTTCTTCAACAACCTGAAGCTCTCCGGCCAGCGGGCGCAAATTGCCGAAAAAGTGCTGAAAGAGATTGGCGATCGCCTGAAATTCCTCGTCAACGTCGGCCTGAACTATCTGACGCTCTCCCGTTCGGCGGAAACGCTCTCCGGCGGTGAGGCCCAGCGTATTCGCCTGGCGAGCCAGATTGGCGCCGGACTGGTCGGCGTGATGTACGTGCTGGATGAGCCGTCCATCGGCCTGCATCAGCGCGATAACGAACGCCTGCTCGGCACGCTGGTTCATCTGCGTAATCTGGGCAATACGGTGATTGTCGTCGAGCATGATGAAGACGCTATCCGCGCCGCCGACCACGTGATCGACATCGGCCCAGGCGCCGGGGTACACGGCGGCCAGGTGGTGGCTGAAGGGACGCTGGACGCGATCATGGCGGTGCCGGAATCCCTGACCGGGCAGTACATGAGCGGCAAACGCAAGATCGAAGTGCCGAAGCAGCGCGTGCCTGCCGATCCGGGAAAAGTCCTGAAGCTTACCGGCGCGCGCGGCAACAACCTGAAGGATGTGACGCTGACGCTGCCGGTCGGCCTGTTTACCTGCATCACCGGTGTATCTGGTTCCGGTAAATCGACGCTGATTAACGATACGCTGTTCCCGATTGCCCAGCGTCAGCTCAACGGCGCGACCATTGTGGAGCCCGCCCCATACCGCGATGTGCAGGGCCTGGAACACTTCGATAAGGTTATCGATATCGACCAGAGCCCGATTGGCCGTACGCCGCGTTCAAACCCGGCGACCTACACCGGCGTCTTTACTCCGGTACGCGAACTGTTTGCCGGCGTGCCGGAATCGCGCTCACGCGGCTATACCCCAGGACGCTTCAGCTTTAACGTCCGCGGCGGGCGCTGCGAAGCCTGTCAGGGCGATGGCGTGATTAAAGTCGAAATGCACTTCTTGCCGGATATTTATGTGCCGTGCGACCAGTGCAAAGGCAAGCGTTATAACCGCGAAACGCTGGAGATTAAGTACAAAGGCAAGACCATTCATGAAGTGCTGGATATGACCATTGAAGAAGCGCGCGAGTTCTTTGATGCCGTTCCGGCGCTGGCGCGTAAGCTGCAAACGCTGATGGATGTCGGTCTGACCTATATTCGCCTCGGCCAGTCCGCCACCACGCTGTCCGGCGGTGAGGCCCAGCGCGTGAAGCTGGCGCGCGAGCTGTCAAAACGCGGTACCGGCCAGACGCTGTATATTCTCGATGAGCCGACGACGGGGCTGCACTTCGCCGATATCCAGCAGTTGCTGGAGGTGCTGCACCAGCTGCGCGATCAGGGCAACACCATCGTGGTCATTGAGCACAACCTGGATGTCATCAAAACGGCGGACTGGATCGTTGACCTTGGGCCGGAAGGCGGCAGCGGCGGCGGTGAAATCCTCGTCTCCGGTACGCCAGAGACCGTTGCAGAGTGCGAAGCCTCGCACACCGCGCGCTTCCTCAAACCCTTGCTGAGCTAATCACCGTACAAGCTGCTGTCGGGTCGGTTCCGACAGCAGCCGCACCGCCTGCTGGTAAGAGGCGTCCACCAGATAGTAAATCTGCGAATCCGGCAAGGAGCCATCCAGAAAGACCGTACTCCAGTGGGCTTTATTCAGATGTCTGCTGGGTCGGATATCCACATGCTGTTCCCGTAGCAGTTCGGCAAGCTCCGGGCTGGCTTTCAGCGACACCGCTGGCCGCTTGTCTTCCACTTCTTTCACTAATGCAAAGAGCACATCCGACACTTTAATCTGCGTGGCTTTCCAGTCGCTGTGCACACTTTGCTCTGCGCCCGGTTTTGCCATGCAGTACAGCAATAACTCCGAAATGGTCATCTGTTATTCCCCCGTGAGCGTCGCAACGATATGCCGCGAACCGCCGTGAATACGATGTTCCCCTAACCAGATTCCTTGCCAGGTCCCCAGCCTGACGCGCCCGTCCTGCACCGGCAGCAGCAGGGAGACGCCAAGCATCGACGACTTGATATGCGACGGCATATCATCAGGACCTTCATAATCATGTTCGTACGGCGCATTGTCCGGCACCGCGTTAAGAAAATACTGCTGCATGTCGTAGCGGACGGTCGGATCGCAGTTTTCGTTAAGCGTCAGGGAAGCGGAAGTGTGCTGGAGCAGCAGATGCAACATACCGACTTTGACGCGCGACAGCGCGTGGAGCTGGCCGAGGATCTCATCGGTCACCAGATGAAAGCCGCGGGATTTTGCGCCTAACGTCAAAGTTTGTTGATGCCACATAAACGACTCCTGTTGCGAATGAATCTTTCTAAGTGTGCAGCAATAAGCGAAAAGGTAAAACCTTGTCACGCGCTTTTTCGTACAAAAAAGCGGCAACCCGCAGGCTACCGCTTTCGTTTGTGACAGATTTCAGCAGCAGGTGAAATTAGTATTCGGAATTGACGATCACTTCTTCACCCAGCGCTCCGGCCATCGGCAACGGTTTATATGACGAATTTGACGCGCGCAGTACGCGAATGCCGCGAGCCCCGGCATCATGCGCGGCAGAGATGTCGTTATCGGAATCACCGTAGAAGACCTTAATATTCTTCTCCTTCAGCCATTGGACTTTTGTATTCTGCCCCGGCTGGTCGCCGGCAAAAATAACCGGATTCATATTTGCCGCCGGGATCAGGAAATCATCCTGCAGCGTTTTCGAGACCGTTTCCGTTTTGGTCTGACTGCGCCCGGTGACGAAGTAAATGCTATCGCCGCGTTTCACATGCATCGCAATCAGCTGGCGCGCCACCTCTTTTGGCATACTGAAATCGTCCCAGCCGTTATTCATTTTTTCCCAGAACTCCGCTTTTTTCAGGTACGCATCGCTGCCGGGAGAGAAGGTTTTTTGCCCGCGCCAGAAGCCGGGGCTGGAGAACAGAACGGTGTCGTCGATATCAAAACCGACGGCAAACGGCTGACGCCCCAACAGGCTGTTTTCAATCTGAGCGACGGAAACCCAGTGAACCGGCGCCTGTTCGGCCAGCCTGGCGACGTTGGTGCCTGGATTGAGCTGTGACGGTGAAGATGCCAGGGCGATTGCGGCGTGATTTAACGTGAAAAGTAAGCAGAAGGCGCTAAAGGCCAAAGTTATCTTGCGCATAGTTATCCCTTTTAAACGTCATCCTGAAAACTGCCGCCCTGCTGGCGGATCAACCGCGGCGATACCGCGCGGGTGCGGATGACGGTGCGTATAAGTCGTCGAATCGTTATTATTTTTAATAATGTGGCTGCTTATTACTGGACCATGACCTTAACCCCGGTCCTCGCCGATGCAAAGAATTTTCTGCTCAGATGTCATAGAAAAAGAGAATGATCACACTTCGCAAGGGAGTAGTCCTTTCCCGCCAACGGGAAAGGACATATATTCGCAGGGAATTAGATAACGGCAGAAAACGCCTGGGCCACGCGCTGGACATTACGTGAATTGAGACCCGCCACGCACATCCGGCCGCTGGAAATCAGATACACGCCAAACTCTTCACGCAGACGATCAACCTGCGCCGCGCTCAGGCCGGTGTAGCTGAACATCCCACGTTGTTTGAGCAGGTAGTCAAAATTGACGCCCGGAACCGCTTCTTTCAGCACGTTCACCAGCGCCTGACGCATCGCCAGAATGCGCGTACGCATCTCTTCGACTTCCGCCAGCCAGCAGGCTTTCAGCTCCGTATCATTCAATACGGTCGCGACAACCTGAGCACCAAAGTTCGGCGGGCTGGAGTAATTGCGTCGGACGGTCGCCTTCAGCTGCCCCAGCACGCGGTTTGCGGTTTCGGTGTCTTCGCAAACGATCGACAGGCCGCCCACGCGCTCGCCGTACAGCGAGAAAATTTTCGAGAAGGAGTTGCTGACCAGCATCGGTATGCCAGCGCGGGCGATTGCGCGAATCGCGTAAGCATCATCATCCATTCCCGCCCCAAAGCCCTGATAGGCGATATCGAGGAACGGAATCAGGTTGCGCGCCTTCAGCACCTCGGCAATGAGATCCCACTGGGCATGATTCAGATCGGCGCCCGTCGGGTTATGGCAGCACGGATGCAGCAGCACGATGTCGCGCTCAGGCAGGGTCTGCAGTTTCGCCAGCAGCGCATCAAAACGCACGCCGTTGGTCTCGTTATCAAACCAAGGGTAAGTGCTTACTTCGAAGCCAGCCCCTTCGAATATGGCGATATGGTTTTCCCAGGTCGGGTCGCTGACCCAAACGCGAGACCCCGGGAAGTAGCGTTTTAGAAAATCGGCGCCCACTTTCAAGGCACCGGAACCGCCCAGCGTCTGAATAGAAGCGACGCGGTTTTGCACCAGCACCGGGTGTTCTGCACCGAACAACAGCGGGGCAATCGCGTTGCGATAAGCGTTCAGCCCTTCCATCGGTAGATACAACGAGGCGCCGTGCGGCTGAGCGTTAAGACGCGCTTCCGCTTCAGCAACCGCCTGTAGCTGCGGGATAATCCCGTCTTCGTTGTAATAGAGGCCGATACTAAGGTTTACTTTGTCACTACGCGGATCTTCTTTAAAACGCTCCATCAAGGAGAGAATAGGATCGCCAGCGTAGGCGTCAACTTTTTGAAACACGTGATGTTTCTCCGGGTTTACGAGAGGCAGGTCATAACACAATAAACCGGAAGCAGAAGAAGATCGAGAGGATGTTGACGGATAGTTGGTGGATAGTTGGTGGAAAGTCGGCGAGGATCGCATGTCCCTCGCTCGCCCTCAGGGGGGAATCTCCCGGCTCGCGGCGTAAACGCCTTGCCGGTCCGGCGCCGGTTCCAGGCAACAGCCCCGGTCAGCGCAGCGCTGCCGGAGATGTCACAACCGCAATGTATCGACCCGACGTACGCTTAATCCACGTACTTCATCGATACCCTGGAGGTCAGGCGGGTAATAAGTTCGTAAGCACTCACATTCGTCAGTGCGGCAATACGTTCGACGGGCAGACCGTCTCCCCACAGCACCACCGGGTCGCCGGACTTATCCTGCGCCTCAGGCCCCAGATCGACGCAAATCATATCCATCGCCACACGACCCACAATCGGCACTTCCCGGCCGTTAACCAGCACCGGCGTACCGCTGGGCGCCGCGCGCGGGTAGCCGTCGCCGTAACCCATCGCCACCACGCCTAACCGGGTATCACGTTCACTCACCCAGGTCCCGCCATAACCTACCGGCTCACCCGCTTTATGTTCGCGTACGGCAATCAGACTCGACGTCAGCGACATTACCGGCTGACAACCGAAATCTGCGCCGGTGGAGGGGCTATCCAGCGGCGAGACGCCGTACAGGATGATGCCCGGGCGGACCCAGTCAAAATGCGACTGCGGCCACAGCAAAATTCCGCCCGATGCCGCGATGGAACGCAGGCCGGGCTTGTCTTCACTGAAGGTGGTGAAAATATCCAGCTGGCGTTCGGTGGCGCCGCATGCTGGCTCATCCGCCCGCGCAAAGTGGCTGACGATATTGACCGGCTGGCGCACATTTTTGCACTGACTCAGACGCTGCCAGAAGGCGTCCGCCTGTTCCGGCAGGACGCCCAGGCGATGCATCCCGGTGTCCAGTTTCATCCAGACGGTGACGGGCTCAGGCAACTCAGCCTGCTCCAGCGCCTCCAGTTGCTCCGGGCTGTGTACCGCCGTGTGCAGTTGCTGCGCGGAAATCACCGGCAGATCGGCCGCATCAAAGAAACCTTCCAGTAGCAGGACCGGTTTCGTGATACCGCCAGCGCGCAGGCGCAAGGCTTCTTCGAGACGGGCGACGCCAAAGGCATCGGCATCAGGGAGCGTTCGCGCGGTCTCAAGAAGACCGTGTCCGTAAGCGTTCGCTTTCACCACTGCAACCAGTTTACTGGCAGGCGCCAGTTCACGCAGACGTTGCAGGTTGTGTCGCAGAGCGCGGCGGTTAATCACAACAGTTGCCGCTTGCATTTAAATTCCTTGATAAAAAGATCGCTTAAATCATTCGTGTTGCAGGACAAAAACGCGCTGGCGTTTTTGAACAGCGCCTGCGCTGGCCCCGAAGGGCGAGGACGCAGTCCGGGTCACGCGACAAACCTGAGAGTCCCGCGAACTTAGTCCCCTAAGCGACCGGAGCGAGCAGGCGTAGTCAACATCCCTGCGGCGCGAAGAATGACGGCGATTTATTCGTCGTCGTACTGTGGTCCCGCATAATTATCAAAGCGCGACCACTGCCCGTTAAAGGTCAGACGTACCGTCCCGATAGGCCCGTTACGCTGTTTACCAATAATAATTTCCGCGATGCCTTTTAAATCGCTGTTCTCGTGATAGACCTCATCACGATAGATAAACATGATTAAGTCGGCATCCTGTTCAATGGAGCCAGATTCACGCAAGTCGGAGTTCACCGGGCGTTTATCGGCACGTTGTTCCAGCGAGCGGTTAAGCTGCGACAGCGCCACCACCGGTACCTGTAGCTCTTTCGCCAACGCTTTTAACGAACGGGAAATTTCCGCAATTTCCAACGTACGATTATCGGAAAGCGACGGTACGCGCATCAGCTGCAGGTAGTCGATCATAATCAGGCCGATGCCGCCGTGTTCACGGGCGATACGCCGCGCGCGGGAGCGAACTTCCGTCGGCGTCAGGCCGGAGGAGTCATCGATGTAGATATTGCGTTTTTCCAGCAGGATCCCCATGGTACCGGAGATACGCGCCCAGTCTTCATCGTCCAGCTGGCCGGTACGAATACGGGTCTGATCGACCCGTGACAGCGATGCCAGGGAACGCATCATAATCTGTTCTGATGGCATCTCAAGACTGAAGATAAGTACCGGCTTGTCTTGTAACATCGCCGCATTTTCAACGAGGTTCATCGCAAATGTTGTCTTACCCATCGATGGACGCGCGGCAACAATAATCAGATCCGACGGCTGCAGGCCGGCGGTCTTTTTGTTCAGATCGTCATAGCCGGTATTGACCCCGGTGACTCCGTCATGCGGCTGCTGGAACAGTTGCTCGATACGCGCAACGGTCGCATCGAGGACGTCGGCGATATTCTTCGGGCCTTCATCTTTGTTGGCGCGGCTTTCGGCAATCTTGAACACCCGGGATTCGGCCAGGTCGAGCAGGTCTTCGCTGGTACGGCCCTGGGGGTCGAAACCCGCCTCGGCGATTTCATTGGCCACCGAGATCATCTCACGAACAACGGCACGTTCACGGACGATATCCGCATAGGCGCTGATGTTCGCCGCACTTGGCGTATTTTTTGACAGTTCCGCCAGATACGCGAATCCGCCAACGCTGTCCAGCTGTCCCTGACGCTCCAGCGATTCCGCCAGCGTGATCAGGTCGATCGGGCTACCGGTCTCCTGCAGACGCGCCATTTCAACAAAGATATGGCGGTGTGGGCGGGTATAAAAATCTTCCGCCACAACGCGCTCGGCGACGTCGTCCCAGCGTTCGTTGTCCAGCATTAAACCGCCCAACACCGACTGTTCCGCTTCAATCGAGTGCGGCGGGACTTTTAACCCGGCGACCTGCGGATCGCGCTCACGGGGTTCAGTCTGCGGTTTGTTGAAGGGTTTATTTCCTGCCATATTGAATACAGATACCGGGATAGAGATGGGGTCGAAATATTAGCACAGGTCTCTGTTTTGACCCACCCAAATGAAACTGGAGAGAGCTATGGCAATACGAATAGAATTTGAACAACACGGTGGGCCGGATGTGCTCAAAGCCGTAGAATTTACCCCTGCGGATCCGCAAGAAAACGAGATCCAGGTAGAAAATAAGGCCATCGGTATTAACTATATCGATACCTACATCCGCAGCGGCCTCTACCCGCCGCCGTCTCTGCCAAGCGGCCTGGGTACCGAAGCCGCCGGCGTGGTGACGAAAGTCGGGCGCAGCGTGCAGCACATTAAAGCAGGCGACCGCGTCGTCTACGCCCAGTCAGCGCTGGGCGCCTACAGCTCGGTACATAATGTGGTTGCCGATAAGGCCGCTCTTTTGCCGGACGCTATCTCCTTTGAACAGGCGGCCGCATCGTTCCTGAAAGGGCTGACGGTCTATTACCTGCTGCGAAAAACCTACGAAATCAAGCCCGGCGAAGCGTTTCTGTTTCATGCGGCGGCCGGCGGCGTCGGGCTGATCGCCTGCCAGTGGGCGAAGGCGCTGGGCGCTAAACTGATTGGTACCGTCGGCAGCGCGCAAAAAGCGCAGCGGGCAAAGCAGGCCGGCGCCTGGCAGGTGATCAACTATCGCGAAGAAAATATCGTTGAACGCTTAAAAGAGATAACCGAAGGGAAAAAAGTCCACGTGGTCTACGATTCCGTGGGCAAAGACACCTGGGAAGCGTCGCTCGATTGCCTGCAGCGCCGGGGGCTGATGGTCAGCTTCGGTAACTCTTCCGGCCCGGTAACCGGCGTCAATCTGGGGATCCTCAATCAGAAAGGGTCGCTGTATGTCACCCGCCCTTCGCTGCAAGGCTATATCACCAACCGTCAAGAGCTGGCGGAAGCCAGCAGCGAACTGTTTTCGTTGATTGCCAGCGGCGCGATTAACGTTGACGTGGCGGACAGCCAGAAATATGCCCTCACCGATGCCCGACGCGCACATGAAGTGCTGGAAAGCCGCGCCACTGAAGGCTCAAGCCTGCTGCTGCCGTAACGGGTGAATCAAGGCAAGGTTAACCTGGCCAGCGCCCCTGTAGTCTGAAGTATGACGAGAAGCCCTCCCTAAATAATTCGGGCTACAGGAAGGCGGCAAGATAACGAATCCCCGGGAGCTTACTCCAGTAAGTGACCGGGGTGAGTTAACACAGCCAACGCACCTGTAGTCTGAAGTATGACGGGAGGGGGAGAAAAGTTTAGGGCTTCCATACGGAAGCCCTGACTTTTTTTAGTTCGGCTGTATGTAGGGTACAGCGCGATGAATTGGTTAACGCGCTAATAGTGACAGATTTAATAAGCAAAACCTACGCTGTTCTATGCAAAATTCTTCAGGTTGTGACCGACCGCTCACTCCCTTAATAACGCCAGCGGTTGTTGCTGCGGTAGTCTGTCGCTTTTGGCGTATTTATCGACCGAATCACCCACACGACCGCAATGGCTAATAGCAGCCACGGCAGCAGTTTAATCATCATCGCAAACAGCCCGCCAACGAACATCAGCACCGTCGCCACGACAATCGCGGCAAGAATCCCCAGAATCGACACGCCGGTGACCAGCAACATGACAAAAAATCCAATGACAAATAAGAGTTCCAGCATCGTCTTCTCCCCAAAGAAATAACCGAATGACTCTCCGGGTATTACAAGAAACGTGCCAAACTTAATATATTGAATTTAAACAAAAACGCCCTGACGATGAGATCAGGGCGTGGCGTATTTGACTAAATTTTAGCGCAAGATTAACGCTTATCGGCAACCAGCTGCAGCGCATGTTCCAGCACGTTGATATCCGCCCCGGCCTTGTGCGCATTTTCACTCAGGTAGCGGCGCCACTGCCGCGCGCCCGGGATGCCCTGGAACAGGCCCAGCATATGGCGCGTGATATGGCCCAGATAGGTGCCGTTGCTCAGCTCACGCTCGATATACGGATACATCGCCCGCACCACGGCGATCGGGTCGCTGTCGGCACTATCCATCGCAAAGATCTCCCGGTCGACCGACGTCAGGATCCCCGGGTTCTGATAGGCCTCGCGCCCCACCATCACGCCATCCATATGCTCAAGATGCAACTTCGCCTCTTCCAGTGACTTAATTCCGCCGTTGAGCGCCATCGTCAGGTTCGGGAAGTCGCGTTTCAGCTGATAAACGCGCGGATAATCCAGCGGTGGAATTTCACGGTTTTCTTTTGGGCTCAAGCCGGAGAGCCAGGCTTTACGGGCGTGGATGATAAACATCTCGCACTCTCCGTTTCCGGAGACGGTATTGATGAAATCACACAGGAATTCATAGCTGTCCTGATCATCGATGCCGATACGGGTTTTTACCGTGACCGGGATAGAGACCACGTCGCGCATCGCTTTGATGCAGTCCGCGACCAGCTGCGCATTGCCCATCAGGCAGGCGCCGAACATCCCGTTTTGCACCCGGTCGGACGGACAGCCGACGTTGAGGTTGATCTCATCGTAGCCGCGCACCTCCGCCAGTTTCGCGCACTGCGCGAGCGCCGCCGGATCGCTGCCCCCCAGCTGCAGGGCCAGCGGATGCTCTTCTTCGCTATAGGCCAGATAATCGCCTTTGCCATGAATAATCGCCCCGGTCGTCACCATTTCGGTATACAGCAGCGTATGGCGCGACAGCAGGCGCAGGAAATAGCGACAGTGCCGGTCTGTCCAGTCGAGCATCGGCGCGATGGAAAAACGATGGGCGGCAAAAGCGTGAGATGTTGGTTCTGGCATCATGGCGAATAAACAGGCATCCGGATAAAAAGGGGCGCTACTATAGCACAAAGATAAATCACAGAGGCAGCGCACCACGACGGCTGCGCTGCCTCTGCTTGACGAGCTAGCGTCGGCGCGGTTTGCCGTCGTGCGGGCCGAAAAATTGCGGCGGATGATCGACCCAGCGATCCTGACGCACGGCGGCATATTCCGGGTTCAGCGGATAGTAGATGCGGTTAAATTTTTTGTTTGACTCCCCCACCACTAACAAGCGAACTTCCTGGTCGGTATTATTCAAAAAGGTATGACATACCCCGGTTCCGGCCGGAAAACCGACGCTGTCGCCCGGCTCAAGCTTCCACAGGTAGCCGTTAATCCAGACTTCAGGGTAGCCATCCAGCACATAGATAAACTCTTCTTCATCACTCTCAGCATGGGGATAAGAGGTTCGACGGCCCGGGGGCAAACGTTCGTGATGAATACCCAGCCGGTTGAGCCTTAACCCCCGCGCCAGCGGCGCGCCGATGGAAAAACGCTCCGGGTTATTGGGATAAGTGGCATCATCTGGACCTTCCAGTTCGCGCCAATGTCGAATGCAATCAGGTCGTTTCATCGTTTTCTCCCGAAAATGAGATGCATCAGGTATAGCACAAGCTGCCGGTTCTCGGCGTTTTGCCTGGATCGTGATAAAGTAACAACTTAAGACTCACACAACCAGAGGATGCTCATGAATAAGACCACTTCGCAAGAAATGTTAGCGCACGCTGAAAAGCTCTGCGCACAGCGCGGCGTGCGCCTGACTCCGCAGCGCCTGGAAGTGTTGCGTTTGATGAGCCTTCAGCAAGGGGCGATTAGCGCCTATGACCTGCTCGACCTGCTGCGTGAGAAAGAGCCGCAGGCGAAACCGCCGACGGTCTACCGGGCGCTGGAGTTTTTGCTGGAACAGGGGTTCGTGCACAAGGTGGAATCGACCAACAGCTACGTGCTGTGCCATCTTTTCGATCAGCCGACCCATAGCTCAGCCATGTTTATCTGCGATCGCTGCGGCGTGGTCAAAGAAGAGTGTGCCGAAGGCGTTGAAGACATTATGCATACGCTGGCGGCGAGAATGGGTTTTGCGCTACGCCATAATGTGATTGAGGCGCACGGCCTGTGTGCGGATTGTGTCGAGGTCGAAGCCTGTAGCACTCCGGGACACTGCCATCACGACCATACGATTCAGATTAAAAAGAAAGCCCGCTGAGGCTATTGCCGCAGCGGAAATCCGGGTTGCCGGTACCTCCATGTACCATCGGGCAGGCAATAACCAAGGGTTAATCGTTAACACTCGCCGCTACCCGCGGCGATCGTTTTTTCGCTCCCAGTCAGCCACTTCTTTCTCCGCCTGCTCTTTGGCGTACCCATAGCGTTCCTGGATTTTACCGACCAGCTGGTCACGCTTGCCCTCAATGACGGTCATATCGTCATCAGTCAGCTTGCCCCATTTTTCTTTTGCTTTACCTTTCAACTGTTTCCAGTTACCGCCGATTTCGTCTTTGTTCATAATTCAATCCTCATCGTTCGGTGAGTTAACAGCCCGCTGTGTGCCGGACATAGTATTAACTATAGATAAGAATTCTGAGTTGAATTTATTATTCGGAATCTTTAACCAATTACACATCAAAAATCGCTACGAAAACCAGGTGCCGCGCTGCCAGTGTCGCCGCCAGATGACCGCCAGCGACAGACCGCGCAACGCGAGAAACACCGCCAGTGCCAGCCATAGCGCATGGTTGCCGAGGACCGGCAGCGTCAACAGCGTCAGGGCGAACCCCGCCGCCGCCACCGCCATGCTGTTGCGCATCTCAGCCCCGCGCGTCGCACCGATGAACATGCCATCCAGCAAATAACACCACACGCCAATCACCGGCAGCACGATCTGCCAGATCAGGTAGCGATCGGCAAGCAGTTGAAGCGAGGGCAGCGAGGTCAACAGGGCGATAATCTGCTGTCCCGCCACGGCATAGGTCGCCGCAAAAGCCAGCGCCACCATTCCCGACTGACGGCAGGCCGCCCGCCAGACATCAAGCAACTGGCTACCGTCACGCGCGCCGTACGCCTGTCCGGAGTGCGCTTCCACGGCATAAGCGAAACCATCCAGGGCATAGGCGGTGAAGGTCAGCATAGTCATCAGGAGCGCGTTGACGGCGACTACCTCACCGCCAAGGCGGGCGCCGAAGACGGTCACCGCGCCAAAGCAGAGCTGGAGCAGCAGAGAGCGCAGCATGATGTCGCGATTGAGCGCCAGCAAGCGGCGCAGGTCGCCGCGCCACGCGTGCCGGAGCAGGGCAAATGACACGCCGCGCAGCGCCAGCACGCGCCTTGCCATCAGCAGCCCGATGATCAAGGTGACATATTCGGCGCTCACCGTCGCCAGCGCAGCGCCCTGCACGTTCATCTGCAGGCCCATCACCAGCCACAGGTCGAGTACGATATTCAGCAGATTGCCGACGATCAGCAAAATCACCGGCGCCCGGGCATACTGCACGCCCAACAGCCAACCGAGCAGCACCAGGTTTGCCAGCGATGCCGGCGCGCTCAGCCAGCGGATGTCGAGAAAGCGCCGCGCCTGCTCCAGCACCGCGTCATTGCCGCCAACAATATGCAACGCCAGATCGATAAGCGGGGTACGGAAAAGTACAATCAGCAGGCCGGCGCCTGTTGCCAGCCCCAGCGGCTGCACCAGCGCCCGCGCCAGGCGCAGAGGATCTTTTGCGCCAAAGGCCTGCGCCGTCAGCCCGGTGGTGCTCATCCGCAGGAAAAGCAGCAGCATGAAGAGAAAGCTGGTGGCCGTCGCGCCGACCGCGACACCGCCGAGGTAAACCGGGCTGTCGAGATGGCCAATCACGGCAGTATCCACCAGTCCCAGCAGCGGAACGGTGATATTGGAGAAAATCATGGGTAGCGCCAGGCGCCACAGGGCCTTATCAGCGGCGTTAAAGAACATGAGAAAGCGCCTGAGCGGAAGGAGACTGCGCAGCATCATGCATCAGACGATGCTGCGTGGGGAAAGCGTTACAGCCACTCACCGTTGCGAATCACGCCAACGGCCAGCCCTTCGATAGTGAAGTTTTGCTCGCGTAGATTCACCACGATAGGGGAAAATTCGCTGTTTTCTGGCAGGAGTTCGACGATGTTACCCTGTTTTTTAAGACGCTTAACGGTCACCTCTTCGTCAATGCGCGCCACAACAACCTGACCGTTGCGTACATCCTGAGTTTTATGGACCGCCAGCAGATCGCCATCGAGAATCCCGATATCTTTCATTGACATGCCGCTAACCCGCAGCAAAAAGTCAGCGTTCGGTTTGAACATCGCCGGATCGACCTGGAAGTGGCCTTCGATATGCTGCTGGGCCAGCAGCGGCTCACCGGCCGCCACGCGGCCAATCAACGGCAGGCCAGGTTCTTCTTCCGTCAGCAGGCGAATCCCCCGGGAGGCGCCGGAGATAATCTCGATCGCGCCCTTACGCGCCAGCGCTTTCAGGTGTTCTTCCGCCGCGTTTGGAGAACGGAACCCCAAGCGCTGAGCAATTTCCGCACGCGTCGGCGGCATGCCCGTCTGGCTGATGTGATCCCGAATGAGATCAAACACCTCTTGCTGCCTGGTCGTTAACGCTTTCATCCCGCCCCCTGGGTGTATATACAGTTATGCTGTGAGTATATACAGCTAACGGTGATTTTGGAATCAAATTTCACACAAAAATCAGGAGATTCTTTCCATTTTGTGTCCCCGATAGCTCACTGCGCCACGGGGGCTTGCCGCCGTCCGGGCAAAAGCCTATCGGGGTCGCCCGCTCGCCGGGAAGACATAGCGAAGCGGGACATCTCGCAAAATGGCCGCTTAGTGGTAGCGGGCCCATAGTAAGAGGCACCAGGTGGTAAGCGCGATCACGATGGCCAGCAGCACCGCCGCGGAGCCCATATCTTTCGCCCGACCGGACAGCTCATGATGTTCCGGGCCAATACGGTCCACCACCGCCTCAATCGCGCTATTAAGAATTTCGACTATCATCACTATCAGGACCGAGCCTATCAGCAGCACACGCGTGACGGCGTCCACGTCCAGCCAGAAGGCGATCGCCACGGCAACAATGGCGGCGACGCCTTCTTGCCGAAATGCGGCCTCATTTATCCATGCCGCACGGAACCCTTTCCAGGAATAACCTGCCGCTTTAATGATTCGGGTTAACCCAGTGGTATTATTGGCCATTAAAAGAACCTTTTATGTAAATGACGTCAATGAGTGTACGCGTTTGCCGCGTGGCAACGGAAATTTTGCGCACTTTCTGTTATTCTTGCCGCGCATTTGCATGATTAACCAGAGGCTTCACATCGTTTATGTCCGGCTGGCAACGAATTTACTATAAATTACTGAATTTACCATTACGGGTGCTGGTAAAAAGCAAGTCTATTCCCGCAGAACCTGCTCAGGAATTAGGGCTGGATACCTCGCGTCCTATCATGTACGTCCTGCCTTATAATTCAAAGGCGGACCTGCTGACCCTGCGCGCCCAGTGCCTGGAGCACGATTTACCCGATCCGCTTGAACCGCTGGAAATCGACGGCGCGCTGCTGCCGCGCTACGTATTTATCCACGGCGGTCCGCGCGTCTTTACCTACTACGCGCCGAAAGAAGAGTCGATAAAGCTGTTCCACGACTACCTGGATCTGCACCGCAACCACCCCGACCTGGATGTGCAAATGGTGCCGGTGTCGGTGATGTTTGGTCGTGCGCCGGGGCGTGAAAAAGGCGAAGTTAACCCGCCGCTGCGCATGCTGAATGGCATCCAGAAGTTCTTCGCTGTGCTGTGGCTGGGACGTGACAGCTTTGTCCGTTTCTCGCCGCCGGTTTCTCTGCGCCGAATGGCCACCGAACACGGCACCGACAAAATTATCGCCCAGAAGCTGGCCCGCGTCGCACGTATGCACTTCGCCCGCCAGCGTCTGGCCGCCGTCGGCCCGCGCCTGCCGGCGCGTCAGGATCTGTTCAATAAGCTGCTGGCGTCGAAAGCTATCGCCCGCGCGGTGGAAGATGAAGCGCGCAGTAAGAAAATCTCCCATGAGAAGGCGCAGCAAAACGCCATCGCGCTGATGGAAGAGATCGCCGCCAACTTCTCTTATGAGATGATTCGCCTGACCGACCGCGTTCTCGGTTTTACCTGGAACCGTCTGTATCAGGGGATCAACGTCCACAACGCCGAGCGCGTACGTCAGTTGGCCCATGAAGGGCACGAGATTGTCTACGTACCGTGCCATCGTAGCCATATGGACTACCTGCTGCTCTCCTACGTGCTGTATCACCAGGGGCTGGTGCCGCCGCATATTGCCGCCGGTATTAACCTCAACTTCTGGCCAGCAGGTCCCATTTTCCGCCGCGGCGGCGCATTCTTTATTCGCCGTACCTTTAAGGGCAATAAGCTCTACTCAACGGTGTTCCGCGAATATCTCGGCGAATTGTTCAGCCGGGGCTACTCCGTGGAGTACTTCGTTGAAGGGGGCCGTTCCCGTACCGGCCGTCTGCTGGATCCGAAGACCGGCACGCTGTCGATGACCATCCAGGCCATGCTGCGCGGCGGGACCCGTCCGATTACGCTGGTGCCTATCTACATCGGTTACGAGCACGTGATGGAAGTGGGCACCTATGCCAAAGAGCTGCGCGGCGCGACGAAAGAAAAAGAGAGTCTGCCGCAGATGCTGCGCGGCCTGAGCAAGCTGCGTAACCTCGGTCAGGGCTATGTTAACTTTGGCGAACCGCTGCCGCTGATGACTTACCTGAACCAGCATGTTCCGGAGTGGCGCGAGTCTATCGATCCGATCGAAGCCGTTCGCCCGTCCTGGCTGACGCCGACGGTCAACAACATTGCTTCCGATCTGATGGTGCGCATCAACAACGCCGGCGCGGCCAACGCCATGAACCTGTGCTGCACCGCGCTGCTGGCCTCCCGTCAGCGCTCGTTGACCCGCGAACAGCTGACGCAACAGCTGGAGTGCTACCTCGATCTGCTGCGCAACGTGCCGTACTCTCCGGATGCGACCACGCCGGCGGCTTCCGCCAGCGAGCTGATTGACCACGCGCTGAAGATGAATAAGTTCGAGGTCGAGAAAGACACTATCGGCGATATCATCATTCTGCCGCGCGAGCAGGCGGTCCTGATGACCTACTACCGCAACAATATCGCCCATATGCTGATGCTGCCGTCGCTGCTGGCGGCGATTATTACCCAGCATCGTCGTATCTCCCGCGCGGAAGTGCTGCGTCACGTTGAGATGTTCTATCCGCTGCTGAAGGCCGAGCTGTTCCTGCGCTGGGAAAAAGCCGAGCTGGCTGGCGTCCTCGATGCCCTGGTGGCGGAAATGCAGCGCCAGGGACTGATTGTCCTGAACGATGATGCCATCAGCATCAATCCGTCCCACTCCCGTTCCCTGCAACTGCTGGCCGCAGGCGCGCGTGAAACGCTCCAGCGCTATGCCATTACCTTCTGGCTGCTGAGCGCGAACCCGTCTATCAACCGCAGTTCGCTGGAGAAAGAGAGCCGCACGGTGGCGCAGCGCCTGTCGGTGCTGCACGGTATCAACGCGCCGGAATTCTTCGATAAAGCGGTATTCAGTACCTTAGTGCTGACGCTGCGCGATGAGGGTTATATCAGCGACACCGGCGATGCTGAGCCGGCAGAGACGCTGAAGGTCTATCAGATGCTGGCCGATCTGATTACGTCGGATGTGCGCTTGACGATTGAAAGCGTCACGCAGGATGAAGCGTAACGGCTGAGACGGACTTACCTCTCCCCCGGCCCGGCATTTGCGCCGCGAGCCGGGGGAAAGGAAGGAACTACTGCAGATAGCTCATCGCCAGACCGAGAAACACCACCAGTCCGACGTAGTTATTATTTAAAAACGCTTTAAAGCAGTCGTCACGTTCGCGACGGAAAATCAGCTTCTGCTGCCAGAAAAACAGTCCTGCGGCGATAAACAGCGACCAGTAATATTCCCAGTGCAGCCCGTTCAGCCAGCCGATGGCGGCCAATAGTATCAGCACCCCAATCTGCAACATACCGATAATGGTACGGTCATGTTCGCCGAACAGGATCGCCGTTGATTTAATCCCGATTTTAACGTCATCGTCCCTGTCGACCATCGCGTACTGGGTATCGTAAGCCACCGCCCACAAAATATTGGCGAGAAACATCAGCCAGCAGCTTAACGGCAACGCTTCACTCACCGCGGAGAAGGCCATCGGAATAGACCAGCCAAACGCCGCCCCCAGCACCACCTGCGGCAGATGGGTGTAGCGCTTCATGAATGGATAGACCCACGCCAGCGCCAGCGCGGCCACCGACAGCAGAATGGTCATGGTGTTGAGGGTCAGCACCAGCAGGAACGAGAGCAGCACCAGCACGACAAACAGCACCCGGGCCTCTTTCTCCGTCACCTCCCCGCTCGGCAGCGGACGACGCGCGGTGCGCTTGACGTGGCCGTCAAATTTGCGGTCGGCATAATCGTTGACCACGCAGCCGGCGGCGCGCATCAGCCACACTCCGGCGACAAAAACGGCCAGAATCCACAGCGGCGGAACACCCGGCGTCGCCACCCATAGCGCCCACAGCGTCGGCCACAGCAGCAGCAGCGCGCCGATCGGTTTGTCAGTACGCATCAGGCGATGAAACGCCAACAGCTTATTCTGCGTCAGACTCCACTCCATTTTCTCTTCCTCTTAATACAGCGGCGATGCAGGCAGAAACAGTTCTGTCAGCAGCAGCGGTTTACCGCTCAGCCGCAGGCGGGAACGACGCCCCCAAAGCTCTGCATAACGCCCAATTTCAATAAAGTCACGGGTTAACGTCGACGAGGTGAACAAATAACGGCCCAGCGGCGTCTGCCCAAGCTGCTGCAGCGCCAGTTCGGGACCGCTCAGCGTCGATTCCGGCACGATAGTTCGCCCGGCCAGCCAGGGTTCATCATCGGCGCAGAGAATGATTTCCCGCAGCCAGTAGCGCGCTTCATCTGGCAGCAACGCTTCTTCACCGACCAGCGCTTCGCGTCCGACAAAATCTTCGTTGACCAGCATAACGCTAACCTTTTTCCCTTGTTGCTCAAAGCGTTTGGTCATTGAGTCTTCCAGCAACAGCCAGTCGCGCAGCGAGGGTTCCAGCGGGGGCATAGCGGCAAAATAGCGCAGCGCACGCAGTTGCGTAAGCGCAGGATGTGACATGCCTGATTCTCCGTTACATAACGTAGCAGCTATTGTATCGCAGAATAAGGTCATCAGGGCGGGCAAAGCGTCAAGATACGATCATCGACGTAACAGCCATGTAACAGCCGCCGCCGCACGATAAAAAAAGGCGCGTCCAGACGGACGCACCTAAAGGCTGTGCCTAAACATCAGCATTGTGGGGAGACGATCACCCCTTGCCTTTTACACTGCTGATAAAGGTGGAACGAGCAGATTTCGAGCCAAGGCGCTCAGCTTCGTTCATCAGTTTGAGGGCTTTATCGATATCACCTTTCGCAACAGCCTGCTTGATGCCGTTGTTAAAGTAAGTTTCGGTATCATCCAGCATCGGTTCGCTCTTCGCCGCCGGCGCTGGCGCCGCAACAGGAGCAACAACCGGCGCGGCGGCTGGCGCGCTATAGACCGGCGCCGCCGTATTGCCGACGGTCACCGGCCCCGGACCGGAGGAGCCGAACAGCGGCCCCACCAGCACGCTGGAACCTGATGAGGTTTTCACTTTCAGGCCCAACGAGCCTTCAGTGGTATGTCTGGCGATCGGATCCGGAATATCCGGCACCGCATTACCGGTCCCTTTGGCGTAGGCCTTCGCCGGATCGATTAATTTAGTGGTCTGCTGCAAATCCTGCGGGGTAGTAAAGACCAGCACATAGATTTTTTGCTGACCTAAAGCCGGAGTCAGGCGCATCACCCCTTCCAGGCGATCCGAGCTCATCACGCCCGGCTCCAGATAGGTGAAATAACTGCTCGGGAAGAACGCCGATGGCGTCATATTCTGGTCAAGAATCAGCACGTTTGGCGCATAAACGCTGGTTTGCTTATTCACTTCACTGGTCAGGGTCAGGGTCAACTCACCGATATTCGCCGGGACGCTGTAGGCCGCCACAGGGCCGACGATGCCGGGGATATTCAGCGACTGCCCTGCCGTCGCTAACGTCGTGGTTTGCGTTTTCGATTGGTCGACCGGCGTCCAGGTTAGCTGTTGCAACGCGGAAGCAGGAATGGTCGGTGCGGCAGAGGTATTCTGCGGCACGAAATTCACATCAGCAAAACTGACTGCGGGTACGCTGGCCAGCAGGCCGGCGGACAGGCAGAGGGCAACGAGACTTTTCTTCATTTTCATTGTTATCACCTCAATTCCGATGGCCAAGCGGTAGCCAGGCAATAGCCCGCTGAGCCGAAGACAGAGGGGCTTGCGCCCCTCTTTTGGTCATCACACGTCAGGTTGGATTACCACCAGATTTCCATCTGGGCACCGAAGGTCCACTCGTCGCTGTCGCCACGGCTGAAGGTCTTCGCAGAAGTGTCGTTGTACGCCACGCCGGAGGTGTAGCCCGCGCCGGAATCACCGTTCGCGTAGCCCCATTTATCATCCCACTTGGCGTAGGTGGCGAACAGACGAATCGCCGGACGGGACCAGATGCTGTCGCCCGCCTGCCACTGTTGCGCCAGGGTAATTTTGTACTGGTTGTTGCTGTCGCCGGTTTTCTGCGACTTCACGTTGTCGTAGCCCACTTCCAGCAGGGTGCTCATGATCGGCGTCCATTTGTACATAGGACGCACGCCGACGGTCCACCATTTGGTGCCGTTGTTGTTGTCCAGGTTGACATCCTGGTACATCGCCACGTACATCATGTCCCAATCGTCAGCCAGAGAGACTGCGCCGTGGTCAAGCACGCGCCACATGGAACCGTCGTTGTTGATGCTGCCGCCCTGCGGAACGCCTTTACCGTTAGAGGTCATCGCGTCGGTGGCGTACTGCAGCACAAACTTGTTGTAACCTTTCAGGATGCTCTGGGTGTGTTCAGCGGTGAACATCCAGCCATCTTTAGACGCATCTGGCTGCAGGTAGTATTTATCCGGAACGTTGGTATGACCGTAGTCAACACCCAGTTCCAGCGTGCCGCCCGGGTTGATTTCCATCTGCGCTAAACGCACGTCGAAGACGTCGTTCGGCACGATGTTGTCATAGACGCGGTTACCCAGCGCATCACGATCGGCGAAAGTTGCCGAACCGCCGGATTCAGAAGAACGGGTCGCCGCCAGAGAGAGTTTACCGAAGCCCAGATCGACGTTTTCAAGACCCGCACCAGGACCGGAGATATCCCAGTAGTAGAAGTCGATCATGTGCACGTCATGACGCTGGTAGAAACGCTTACCGGCCCAGATGGTGGAGCCTGGCAGCCAGTCGATCAGGTTTTTACCCTGCACGTTGGCTTCACGGAATGCCGGGCTGGTGGATTCCCAGTCATTTCGCTGCGATACGGAGTAGGCAACGTTAGTATCGAAGTAGAAGCTCTTATCACCTTCTTTCCAGACTTCCTGACCCAGTTTTAATTCCGCATAGGTTTCACATTCGTTACCAAGACGGTATTTACTTTGAGCACCGGTTGCCTGGAAGCACTGTTGTTCACCGCCGCTGCCGGTCCAGCCGATACCGGAACGGGCATAACCGTGGAAATCGACGGCCAGCGCCTGAGCAGACATAACGCCTGCCGCGACGGCTACCGCCAGTGGAAGTTTGCGCAGAGTAATCATCATTCTATCTCCTGAGATCATTGCTTTTCTTTGAACACTTCGCCCGTCGTTATGCCTGCCTGCAGCGCGCTAAGGGGTTCGTGTTTTTTTTAATGGGAAGCCTTATACGCCCGGCTCTTTATGCAACCGACGACACGCCGTACCATCCTCACGGAATAAATGGCAGCGCTCTGGCGGCAAACCGATAGCGAATGTGGCTCCCTCTTCTACCAACACCACGTCGTTCTGGCGGTAAACCAGGTTTTGACGGATGGCGGGGATCTGGATATGAATTTGTGTTTCGTGACCAAGCTGCTCAACCACCTGAACGACCCCTTCGAGGGTGACGTCGGCGATATCGCTGGGCAGCAGATGTTCCGGGCGGATACCTAAGGACATATTGGCGCCAACCTGAACGCGGGCGCTGTCTACCGGCAGCCAGACATGCTGATGGTTCGGCAACTCAACCTGAACTTGCTCAATGGCGGTTGCGGTCACTTTTACCGGCAGGAAGTTCATCTTTGGCGAGCCAATAAAGCCGGCGACAAAGCGATCGGCCGGGTAGTGATACAGTTCCAGCGGTTTCCCGACCTGCGCCACGCGGCCAGCGTCCAGCACCACAATTTTGTCGGCCAGCGTCATCGCTTCGACCTGATCGTGGGTCACGTAGATCATCGTGCGCCCAAGGCGCTTATGCAGGCGGGAGATTTCGATACGCATCTGCACACGCAGCGCGGCGTCGAGGTTAGACAGCGGTTCATCGAGCAGGAACACGCGGGGTTCGGCCACCAGGGTACGGCCAATCGCCACACGCTGACGCTGTCCACCGGATAATGCCTTCGGTTTACGCTCCAGCAGATGCGCCAGCTGCAGGACTTCCGCCACCTGAGTGACGCGCTGGTTAATTAAATCTTTTTTAGCGCCGGCCAGCTTGAGGCCGAAAGACATGTTTTCCGCAACGGAAAGATGAGGGTAAAGCGCATAAGACTGGAACACCATCCCGATGCCGCGTTCGGCCGGGGGGATGTCGTTCATTCGCGCATCGCCAATAAATAAATCACCGCTGGTTATGGTTTCCAGCCCGGCGATCATACGCAGCAGGGTCGATTTGCCGCAGCCCGATGGCCCGACAAACACCACGAACTCCCCTTCCTGAATGTCGAGATTGATATCTTTCGATACCACCACGTCACCCCAGGCTTTCGTTATATTTCGCAGCTGTACGCTCGCCATCCCCATCTCCCTTCGTTACAACCTGTCACTAACAGACACATTCAAGATGGGCTGACTATGCGGCATTCATTTACCTGTTGAATCCTCCACCCCCGCCTTTTTTATGGGGGAGGAGACGGGAGGATGAGAGATTGCCCCTCGTAGCGGGGGATGGCGAGGCCAAGCCATTTTCGTGATGCAGGTAGCAAAAATGGCCTCGCTTTTATGTGCTCCAGACCCCAATACGCGCATTTCTGCAATGCAGATCACACAAACCGCGGGTGGGGCGTAGACACGGGGAGGATGGAAAGGGGTTGTTAAAAAAGGAAACTCATCACCGTTAAGCCACCTAAGTGTATCCACGAGCACATCACCAAAAAGGACTGGTATATGAAAATCAAAACCGGCGCTCGCATCCTCGCGTTGTCTGCATTGACGACGATGATGTTTTCCGCCTCTGCCCTCGCCAAAATTGAAGAAGGTAAGCTGGTTATCTGGATTAACGGCGACAAAGGCTATAACGGTCTCGCCGAAGTGGGTAAGAAGTTTGAAAAAGACACCGGCATTAAAGTTTCCATCGAACATCCGGATAAGCTGGAAGAGAAATTCCCGCAGGTCGCGGCGACTGGCGACGGCCCGGACATCATCTTCTGGGCTCATGACCGTTTCGGTGGCTATGCACAATCTGGCCTGCTGGCTGAAATCTCCCCGGACAAAGCGTTCCAGGACAAACTCTATCCGTTTACCTGGGATGCCGTACGCTATAACGGCAAACTGATCGCCTACCCTATCGCGGTTGAAGCGCTGTCGCTGATTTACAACAAAGACCTGGTCCCGAATCCGCCGAAAACCTGGGAAGAGATCCCGGCGCTGGATAAAGAACTGAAAGCGAAAGGTAAAAGCGCGCTGATGTTCAACCTGCAGGAACCGTACTTCACCTGGCCGCTGATCGCCGCTGACGGCGGGTATGCGTTCAAATTTGAAAACGGCAAGTATGACGTCAAAAACGTGGGCGTCGACAACGCTGGCGCGAAAGCCGGTCTGACCTTCCTGGTTGACCTCATCAAGAATAAACACATGAACGCCGATACCGATTACTCCATCGCTGAAGCAGCCTTCAACAAAGGCGAAACCGCGATGACCATCAACGGTCCGTGGGCGTGGTCGAACATCGATAAGAGCAAGATCAACTACGGCGTCACCCTGCTGCCCACATTCAAAGGCAAACCGTCTAAACCGTTCGTTGGCGTACTGAGCGCCGGTATCAACGCCGCCAGCCCGAACAAAGAGCTGGCGAAAGAGTTCCTCGAAAACTACCTGCTGACCGACCAGGGCCTGGACGAAGTGAACAAGGACAAACCGCTGGGCGCTGTTGCGCTGAAATCTTTCCAGGAAAAACTGGAGAAAGACCCGCGTATCGCCGCCACCATGGCGAACGCCCAGAAAGGCGAAATCATGCCGAACATCCCACAGATGTCCGCCTTCTGGTATGCCGTACGCACCGCGGTTATCAACGCAGCTAGCGGTCGTCAGACCGTCGATGCCGCTCTGAAAGACGCCCAGTCTCGTATCACTAAGTAAGCAGAAAAACGGCGGGTAGCGCGTGCGCTTACCCGCCCTACGACTACGGCACGATCCGTAGGTCAGGTCAGCGCAGCGCCACCTGACGATAAGTCTCCATCGTTGTAGAGGAAGAACCCCATGGATGTCGTTAAAAAGAAACACTGGTGGCAAAGCCCGCAGCTGACATGGTCTGTGATTGGCTTGCTGTGCCTGCTGGTGGGTTACCTTGTTGTTTTGATGTACGCCCAGGGGGAGTACCTGTTTGCCATCCTGACGCTGATTTTAAGCTCAGCGGGTCTGTATATCTTCACCAACCGCAAGGCCTATGCCTGGCGCTATGTCTACCCGGGTCTCGCCGGGATGGGGCTGTTCGTCCTGTTCCCGCTGGTCTGCACCATCGCCATCGCCTTCACCAACTACAGCAGCACCAACCAGCTGACCTTTGAGCGCGCTCAGGCAGTGCTGATGGACCGCTCATTCCAGGCCGGTAAATCCTACAACTTCTCGCTGTTTCCGGCGGGAGATGAGTGGAAACTGGCGCTGACCGATGGCGACAGCGGCAAAAATTATGTCTCCGACGCCTTCAGGCTGGGCGGCGAGCAGAAACTGGCTTTAAAAGAAGGTGAAGCGCTGCCGGAAGGCGAACGCGCGAACCTGCGTATCATCACGCAAAACCGCACGGCGCTGAACCAGCTGACCGCCATCCTGCCTGACGACAGCAAAGTTGTCATGAGTTCACTGCGCCAGTTCTCCGGCACCCAATCGCTGTATACGCTGGCAAACGATGGCACGCTGGCCAACAACCAGAGCGGCGTAAAATATCGGCCGAACAATGACGTCGGTTTCTACCAGTCCATCAATGCCGACGGTAGCTGGGGCGCTGAGAAGCTGAGTCCGGGCTACACCGTCGGGATCGGCTGGGATAATTTCACCCGCGTCTTTACCGATGAAGGGATTCAGAAACCGTTCTTCGCTATCTTCGTCTGGACGGTGGTCTTCTCAGTCCTGACCGTGATTCTGACCGTGGCCGTGGGCATGGTCCTCGCCTGCCTCGTGCAGTGGGAATCCTTGAAAGGTAAAGCGATTTACCGCGTTCTGCTGATTCTGCCTTACGCCGTGCCGTCGTTTATCTCGATTCTGATTTTCAAAGGGCTGTTCAACCAGAGCTTTGGTGAAATCAACATGATGCTCAGCGCGCTGTTCGGCATCAAGCCAGCCTGGTTCAGCGATCCGACCACCGCGCGTTCGATGATCGTTATCGTCAACACCTGGCTGGGCTACCCGTACATGATGATTCTGTGCATGGGCCTGCTGAAAGCGATCCCTGACGATCTGTACGAAGCTTCGGCAATGGACGGCGCCGGTCCATTCCAGAACTTCTTTAAGATTACGCTGCCGCTGCTGATTAAGCCGCTGACGCCGCTGATGATCGCCAGCTTCGCCTTTAATTTTAACAACTTCGTGCTGATTCAGCTGTTGACCAACGGTGGCCCGGACCGTCTCGGCACGACCACGCCGGCCGGCTATACCGACCTGCTGGTCAGCTACACCTACCGTATCGCCTTCGAAGGCGGCGGCGGTCAGGACTTTGGTCTGGCAGCGGCGATAGCCACCCTGATCTTCCTGCTGGTAGGCGTACTGGCGATTGTTAACCTGAAAGCCACACGAATGAAATTCGATTAAGGAGGGCTCTGAACATGGCTATGGTACAACCCAAATCTCAGAAGCTGCGTTTATTCACCACGCACCTCCTGCTGCTGGTTTTCATCGCGGCGATCATGTTCCCGCTGCTGATGGTGATTGCTATCTCGCTGCGCGAGGGTAACTTCGCCACCGGTAGCCTGATCCCGGACCAGATCTCCTGGGAGCACTGGCGGCTGGCGCTGGGCTTCAGCGTCGAGCATGCGGATGGCCGCGTCACCCCGCCACCTTTCCCGGTGCTGCTGTGGCTGTGGAACTCGGTGAAAGTGGCCGGGATCACCGCCATCGGTATCGTGGCGCTCTCCACGACCTGCGCCTACGCCTTCGCCCGTATGCGCTTCCCGGGCAAAGCGACCCTGCTGAAGGGGATGCTGATTTTCCAGATGTTCCCGGCGGTGCTGTCGCTGGTGGCGTTATACGCCTTGTTTGACCGCCTCGGCCAGTATTTGCCGTTTGTCGGCCTGAATACTCACGGCGGCGTTATCTTCGCCTATATGGGCGGGATTGCGCTGCACGTCTGGACGATTAAGGGCTACTTCGAAACCATCGACGGCTCGCTGGAAGAAGCGGCGGCGCTGGATGGCGCGACGCCGTGGCAGGCCTTCCGTCTGGTCCTGCTGCCGCTGTCGGTACCGATTCTGGCGGTGGTGTTTATTCTGTCGTTCATTGCCGCAATTACCGAAGTGCCGGTGGCCTCGCTGCTGCTGCGCGATGTGAACAGCTATACCCTGGCCGTCGGTATGCAACAGTATCTCAACCCGCAGAACTACCTGTGGGGCGACTTTGCCGCTGCGGCGGTGCTCTCCGCCATTCCGATTACGGTTGTCTTCCTGCTGGCCCAGCGCTGGCTGGTTAACGGCCTGACGGCGGGCGGGGTGAAAGGTTAAGTTTCATCGTTATACCCGCCCCAAATTTCAGCGCAGGGACGGTGCTTTAGGTGCTGTACACGAACCCCAACCGGGTACGGCAACTACCGCCCTCAGTTGAAAAAGTAAGGCAAATGCCACTGCTATCCTCAACTGGACCCTACATAAATTAAGTTTTGTGACTGTTGGTCAGCGGCCTCTTGAGGCCGCTTTTTTTATTCGCGTTTCAGCCGGTTGGAGTTACACAGCCACAGCGTAATCACCAGAATCAGGATCGCTGCCGAATAGATAAGTACCGCCATGGGCGATTCGTGATCGACAATAATCAGGCGCACAATCGCCGTAATGCCGATATAGACGAAATAGCGCAGCGGGAAGTGAAAGCCCGACTCAAAGTACTTCACAATCAGCGCGATAAATTCGAAATAGAGAAAATAGACCACCAGCCCTTCGACCAGCTTGTACTTACTGACCGGTTCCGGAGTAAACAGGACATGCGCCAGATGGAATGTCTCTTTCCCCAGGAAAACCACCAGGATTATCCCGAGGCACAACAGCGCCAGATTCAAAACCGCCTGCATGGCGGTCGCCACAAAATTGACCAACGGACGATAGACCGGCGGCATAGGTACACCTCTTATCTTCATTATTCCTGCCGATCTGTATAACGCAAAAATGTGATCCAGATCGATATTTTTCGTTAACTTTTTGCGTCTGTTGCGTCAAATGTAACAATCACTTGCCAGACTGACGGGTTAAAAAGGAAACAGCAATGCTGACAATACGTACGGCGCACCGGGAAGACGCTCCCCTGCTGAGTAAAATGGGGAACGCCAGCTATCGTCACCACTTTACCCATCTCTGGCATAGCGCCAGTGAGCTGGCGCTCTTTCTCCAGCAGGAGTACTCCCTGCCCTCGCTTCAACGCAGTCTCGCCGATGAGCGCAGCTGCTGGCTGATTGCCGAAGACCAGCATCCTGTCGGCTTCGCGAAATACAGCTGCCACCAGCCGATGGCGGCCGATGGCCCGCACGGCACGTTGCTGCATAAGCTCTATTTACTGCCTGCTGAAACAGGGCATGGCTACGGTGAGCAGATTTTTAGCGCCGTTGCGGCGCGGGCAAAGGCGGCGGGCGACGACTGGCTGTGGCTAGAAGTCCTCGCCAGCAATCCTGGCGCCAGGCGTTTTTATGAGCGCTCAGGTATGCAATATGTGAAAGACAGCCTGTTCCGCTCCGCGACCCAGATGAGCACACTACATATTCTGGCCAAACCTATCTGAGGGACGCTATGCACACTCTTCGTGAAACCGGCATCCGTAACGTCGCCAGCGGCGAGAACGTGGTGATTTATCAGCCTGCCAATCTCTATGACTGCACGCTTGGCGATAACGTTTTCGTCGGGCCATTCGTCGAAATTCAGGGTAATACGCGCATCGGCGCCGACAGTAAAATCCAGTCCCATACCTTTATCTGCGAGTATGTCACGATCGGCGAGCGTTGCTTTATCGGCCACGGCGTGATGTTTGCCAACGATATGTTTCGCGAGGGGCGTCCCGATGCCAACCGGGAAAACTGGGGGCGAATTACCATCGGGAACGATGTCTCTATCGGCAGCGGCGCGGCCATTCTGGCGGTCAGCATCTGCGATGGCGCGGTGATTGGCGCAGGGAGCGTGGTCACGAAATCGATAACAGAAAAAGGCGTGTGGGCAGGAAACCCGGCGAAACTGCTGCGGCGGCTATAAGCAAAAATGCCGACCCGGAAGGTCGGCATTGAGATCGGTTCGCGGTTATGCCCGGATATCTGCCGGGCGGCGGCTGACGCCTTGCACGGCCTACAAAACACAGTCCGTAGGCCCGCGCAAGCGACGCGCCGCCGGGCGAAGGCACAAAAGCACATAGCCCGATAGCGCCTTACCCGGCCAGCAACACACACTCCGTAGGCCCGCGCAAGCAACGCGCCGCCGGGCGAGTGCACAAAAGCACATAGCCTGAATACCGATCGCCCTGACCGGTATTCAGGCACCCGCGACTTATGCGCGCCAGGCTTTGTAACGGTTGATCAGGCCGTTGGTCGAGCTGTCGTGGCTGCTGATTTCTGCACCATCTTTCAGCTCTGGCAGAATGCGGTTTGCCAGCTGTTTGCCTAACTCAACGCCCCACTGGTCGAAGGTGAAGATGTTGAGGATCGCGCCCTGAGTGAAGATCTTATGCTCATACAGAGCAATCAGCGCGCCCAGGCTGAACGGGGTGATTTCGCGCAGCAGGATGGAGTTGGTTGGGCGGTTGCCTTCGAACACTTTGAACGGCACCACGTGATCCAGGGTTGCCGGATCTTTACCCTGGTCACGATATTCCTGCTCAACCACTTCGCGGGATTTACCGAACGCCAGCGCCTCGGTCTGTGCAAAGAAGTTAGACAGCAGCTTCGGATGGTGATCGGAGAGCGGGTTATGAGTAATAGCCGGGGCGATAAAATCGCACGGTACCATCTTAGTGCCCTGGTGGATCAGCTGGTAGAACGCGTGCTGACCGTTGGTACCCGGTTCACCCCAGATGATCGGGCCGGTCTGGTAATCCACGGCGTTGCCGTTACGGTCAACGTATTTGCCGTTAGATTCCATGTTGCCCTGCTGGAAGTAGGCCGCAAAGCGGTGCATGTACTGGTCATACGGCAGAATGGCTTCGGTTTCCGCGCCGAAGAAGTTGTTGTACCAGATACCGATCAGCGCCAGCAGCACCGGCAGGTTTTTCTCTGCCGCAGTGGTGGAGAAGTGTTTGTCCATCGCATGCGCGCCGGAGAGCAGCTCAACAAAGTTGTCGAAGCCCACGGACAGGATGATCGACAGACCAATCGCTGACCACAGCGAGTAGCGACCGCCAACCCAGTCCCAGAACTCGAACATGTTAGCGGTATCGATGCCGAACTCACCCACCGCTTTGCCGTTGGTGGAGAGCGCCGCGAAGTGCTTCGCCACGTGTTTTTCGTCACCGGCGGTGCTCAGGAACCAGTCGCGCGCGCTGTGGGCGTTGGTCATGGTTTCCTGGGTGGTAAAGGTTTTAGAGGCGACCAGGAACAGCGTGGTTTCCGGGTTTACGCCCTTCAGCACTTCGGCGATGTGGGTGCCGTCGACGTTAGAGACAAAGTGCATATTAAGGTGGTTTTTATACGGACGCAGCGCTTCGGTCACCATGAACGGGCCGAGGTCAGAGCCGCCGATACCGATATTCACGACGTCGGTAATCGCTTTACCGGTATAGCCTTTCCAGCTGCCTGAGATGATCGCTTCAGAGAAATGCTTCATCTTTTCGAGAACAGCATTCACTTCCGGCATCACATCTTTGCCATCAACAATAATCGGGGTATTGCTACGGTTGCGCAGAGCAACATGCAGAACCGCGCGATCTTCAGTGCGGTTGATCTTCTCACCGGAGAACATGGACTTGATAGCCGCTGCCAGATCGGTCTCTTTCGCCAGAGCCTGCAGTTTAGCCAGCGTCTCTTCGGTAATGCGGTTTTTTGAAAAATCCACCAGCATCAGATCGTCGAACGTTGCGGAAAACTTAGAAAAACGGTCGCTGTCTTGCGCAAAAAGCTCGCTGATAGTGACATCTTTCATTTCATCAAAGTGTTTCTGTAATGCCTGCCAGGCAGAGGTCTGCGTTGGGTTGATGTTTTTCATTAGCAATACTCTTCTGATTTGAGAATTGTGACTGCGGTCGATTGTAGCGCCGGCGGCAAAAAATTGTGATGATTTTTATGTCATGCCTATGACACGCGTCAGGAACAGGGTCAGATCGGAGCAAAAAGCCTCTACGAGTATAGTCATCATAAGGCTTTTTTCTGTTAATCCCCCGAGCATGAAAAATCCGCATAACCGCAGCGTTGACATACCCGCTCCGAAGCCTTTATATAACTGCACTTGTATTGCTCGCGCATTTCACGCTACAGCGAAAGGGTATTGCTGGGATAATCACCAGCGCCTCAGGCAAAGTGAAAGACGTCGGTAATTGCCAGAAGAGGTGCGTTGCCCAGGTAACCGTATTGGAGGAACCAGTCCGGCGAAAATACGTGAGGGGGAGCAACGCCGAGGTGATAAAGCGTCTGGTACGCACATCACCGGCCACAGGGGCTGAATCCCCTGGGTTGTCACCAGAAACGTTCGCAGTCGGGCGTTTCATACCCAGGAACTGACGCAAGGCGTCGGGGAGCGGGTCTACAAGGTGGAGCACTTCTGGGTGACATCGTAGCTGTTTATTGCTCTGCGCCCACCCTGTTTTTCGCTCTTCCCTTGTGCCATGGCTGAATAATTTGGCCTGGCTTATTAAGACATTTTATTACTGTAAGCTGGTGTCCAGCCCCACTCAGGAATCGTTTTAATAAGTCAGGCCCCCCTGACACGAGGTTGTTATGACAGATTTAGTTGTAGCCAAATTCGGCGGCACCAGCGTTGCCGATTTCGATGCCATGAATCGCAGCGTTGATGTTGCGCGACTTGATGAGAACACGCGCGTCGTGGTGTTATCGGCCTCTGCGGGTGTGACCAATCTTCTGGTTGCTTTGGCTGAAGGGCTGGAACCCGCTGAGCGTTTTGAAAAGCTCGAATCCCTGCGCCAGATTCAATTCAATATCCTGGAGCGCCTGCGCTATCCCAACGTGATTCGCGAAGAGATCGAGCGCCTGCTGGAAAATATCACCACCCTGGCGGAAGCCGCTGCGCTGGCAAGTTCCGCGGCGCTGACCGACGAACTGGTCAGCCATGGCGAACTGATGTCCACCCTGCTGTTTGTCGAAATTCTCCGCGAGCGCGGTATCGCGTCACAGTGGTTCGATGTGCGTAAAATTATGCGCACCAGCGATCGCTTCGGCCGCGCCGAGCCGGACATTGCCGCACTCGCCGAGCTGACGCAGCTGCAGCTGACTCCGCGCCTGGCTGAAGGTCTGGTGGTCACTCAGGGCTTTATCGGCAGCGAAGCCAAAGGTCGTACCACTACGCTGGGCCGCGGCGGCAGCGACTATACCGCCGCTCTGCTGGGCGAAGCCTTGAACGCCAGCCGTGTCGACATCTGGACCGATGTCCCGGGGATCTACACCACCGACCCGCGCGTCGCGCCGGCGGCAAAACGTATCGATGTCATCGCCTTTGCCGAGGCGGCCGAAATGGCCACCTTTGGCGCCAAAGTGCTTCATCCGGCCACCCTGCTGCCCGCCGTACGTAGCGATATCCCGGTCTTCGTCGGCTCCAGCAAAGAACCCACCGCCGGCGGAACGCTGGTGTGCAATAAAACCGAAAATCCGCCGCTGTTCCGCGCGCTGGCCCTGCGCCGTCGCCAGACGCTGCTGACGCTGCATAGCCTGAATATGCTGCACTCGCGCGGCTTCCTGGCGGAAGTGTTCGGCATCCTCGCGCGGCACAATATCTCCGTGGATCTGATAACCACATCCGAAGTCAGCGTTGCGTTGACCATGGATACCACCGGTTCGACCTCCGCCACCGATACACTGCTGACCCAGGCGCTGTTGACCGAGCTCTCTTCCCTGTGCCGCGTAGAAGTGGAGCAGGATCTGGCGCTGGTGGCGTTAATCGGTAACGAATTGTCGCGCGCCTGTGGCGTGGGCAAAGAAGTTTTCGGCGTCCTGGAGCCGTTCAATATTCGTATGATTTGCTACGGCGCCTCCAGCCACAACCTCTGCTTCCTGGTACCCGGCGCGGATGCCGAGAAAGTCGTGCAGAAATTGCATCATAATTTATTTGAATAATATTTCTTCACGCGATAAATATTACCTATAGCCGGGCTCGAACCCGGCTTTTTTATAACTATATCAACACAACCCCCCTCCATCGTTCGGACGGCTGGCCGGTGAACGCTCCTTGATGCACGGCAGACAACGTGTCCGGGAAAACAGGCACCGCCTGCGCTGGCATAGTCCGAAAGATGAGGCGTTAATCGCAAGGAAAACAACATGCTCGCTATTCTGACGAGGCTGTTCCCGTTATGGGCGCTGCTGCTCTCTGTTCTGGCTTATTACACCCCGTCGACCTTTACCCCCGTCGGGCCATGGGTGACCACGCTGCTGATGCTCATCATGTTCGGAATGGGGGTGCATCTGAAACTGGACGACTTTAAGCGCGTGCTGTCGCGCCCGGCGCCGGTGGCCGCAGGTATTTTTCTTCACTATCTGGTGATGCCCCTCGCCGCCTGGGCGCTGGCGCTGCTGTTCCATATGCCGCCCGAGCTTTCCGCCGGTATGGTGCTGGTCGGGAGCGTCGCCAGCGGGACCGCATCGAACGTGATGATCTATCTCGCAAAAGGCGATGTGGCGCTGTCTGTCACCATCTCATCGGTTTCTACGCTGGTCGGTGTGGTGGCGACGCCGCTGCTGACGCGACTGTATGTGGATGCGCACATTCAGGTCGATGTCATGGGGATGCTGCTCAGCATCCTGCAGATCGTGGTGATCCCGATTGCGCTGGGGCTGGTGATTCACCATACGCTGCCCAAAGTGGTGAAAGCGGTTGAGCCTTTTCTGCCTGCCTTCTCGATGATCTGCATCCTGGCGATCATCAGCGCCGTCGTCGCCGGTTCCGCCTCGCATATCGCCTCGGTGGGCCTGGTGGTCATTGTCGCGGTGATCCTGCATAACGCCATCGGTCTGCTCGGCGGCTACTGGGGCGGGCGGCTGTTTGGCTTTGACGAGTCAACCTGTCGGACGCTGGCGATTGAAGTGGGGATGCAAAACTCCGGTCTTGCCGCTGCGCTGGGGAAAATCTACTTCGGCCCGCTCGCTGCGTTGCCCGGCGCGCTGTTTTCAGTCTGGCACAACCTGTCCGGTTCGCTGCTGGCGGGCTACTGGTCGGGAAAACCTACCGCCAAAAACGAGAACACACGCTGATATTCCGTCGCCCGGGCCAACGGCCCGGGTATTTTCCCCGTCTGCGCCCTCTTCTACGAGGCTAACGCGCTGTCCGTCAGCCCGCGATTACCGTACACTGGGTTATCCGGCAGACTGAGGGCACCACTATGGCACTTCCCCGCATTACGCAAAAAGAGATGACAGAGCGCGAGCAACGCGAACTCAAAACGCTGCTTGACCGGACCCGGATTGCGCACGGTCGAGCGCTGACCAACGCCGAGACCAACGCCGTCAAGAAAGAGTACATCGACAAGCTGATGGCGCTGCGTGAAGCCGACGCGAAAAAGGCCCGCCAGCTAAAGAAAAAGCAGGCCTACAAACCCGATAGCGAAGCCTCATTTTCGTGGTCAGCGAGCACGCCAACGCGCGGCAGGCGTTAACGCCCTTTCTTTTTCCGCCCCGGCTGAGTAAAACGTTTTCCGTTAGACGCCGGGCGTCCTTTCTCGTTTTTCTCATTGCTCTTTTCAACCTTCACCACCGGACGTTTGATCCCGGCGGTTTTCGGTTTGGCTTTCGCCTTCGGTTTAGCCTCAGAGGACGAATTCTCAATCAGCTTAAACAGCGCCACCAGCTCATCATCCGTCAGGTCGCGCCACTCACCGAGCGGCAATCCCGACAGCCCGACGTTCATGATGCGCGTCCGTTCAAGCTTCGTGACTTCATAGCCAAAGTGCTCGCACATCCGGCGAATCTGCCGGTTCAGGCCCTGAATCAGGGTAATGCGGAACACCAACGGCGCTTCCTTCCTGACTTTGCACTTCTTCGTTACCGTACCGAGAATCGGTACCCCGGCTCCCATGCCGCGGATAAACTCGTCGGTCACCGGCTTGTCCACCGTCACCAGATACTCTTTTTCGTGATCGTTGCCGGCACGCAGGATCTTATTCACCAGATCGCCGTGGTTGGTCAGAAAGATCAGCCCCTGAGAGTCTTTGTCCAGTCGACCAATCGGGAAGACGCGCTTGCTGTGGTTAACGAAATCCACAATGTTATCGCGCTCGCTGTCTTCCGTTGTGCTGACAATACCGACCGGTTTATTCAAGGCGATGAACACCAGATCTTCGGCCTCGCGCGGTTCGATCAATTGACCGTTGACCTTCACGACATCGCCAGGATTGACCTGATCGCCAATGGCCGCGCGCTTGCCATTGATAAAAACATTGCCTTGTTCAATGTAGCGATCGGCTTCGCGACGCGAGCAAATTCCGCTTTCACTGATGTATTTATTGAGTCGGGTTGATGAGTCTGGCAGCATAAATTCTCCTGTAAAAGCGAAATATACCTCAGGCCGCGGACAATCAAAAATAATCGCGTTGCTCCGGTTAGCCGCTAAATGTGATCCGTCACACCTTTCTCCACAAAAGTGTTCCCCCCTGTCCCGTGCAATTCTGTCCGGCGAAAATAAGCAGAATCAAACCATTAGCTCAACCTGCACAAACGTGCCATCTCCAGGCAGGTCAGCAATCAAATGTGCAAAACAAACCGCCACCTTATAGTGATGAAATAGCGGAAAATTGCTTTGTCGCCGGCGATGGTTGGGGTTATATCAGATCAAGTGAGCAAGAATGTCGTTTGCACAAATGTGCAGGAGTTCCACGATGGCGATCGAAAATAGCGATGATATCCGCTTAATAGTCAAAGTTGCCCAGCTCTACTATGAGCAGGACATGACCCAGGCGCAGATTGCCCGCGAGCTGGGTATTTACCGCACCACCATCAGCCGCCTGCTGAAACGCGGTCGCGAGCAGGGTATCGTCACCATCGCCATCAACTACGACTACAACGAAAATCTGTGGCTGGAACAGCAGCTGAAAGAAAAATTCGGTCTCAAAGAGGCGGTGGTGGCTTCCTGCGAATCATCGCAGGAAGAGGAGCAGTTGAGCACTATCGGACAGCATGGCGCTCAGTTGATCGACCGCCTGCTTGAGCCTGGCGATATTATCGGCTTTTCCTGGGGACGGGCGGTCCGTGCGCTGGTCGAAACGCTCCCGCAGGCCAGCCAGTCGCGGCAGGTGATTTGCGTACCGATTATCGGCGGCCCCTCGGGCAAGCTGGAGAGCCGGTATCATGTGAACACGCTGACCTACGGCGCCGCTGCGCGGCTGAAAGCCGAATCGCATCTTGCTGACTTCCCGGCGCTGCTGGAAAACACCTTGATTCGCAACGGTATTATGCAGTCCCGGCATTTTAAAACGATTTCATCCTACTGGGAGAATCTCGATGTGGCGCTGGTGGGCATCGGTTCCCCGGCGATTCGCGATGGCGCCAACTGGCATGCGTTTTATGGTAGCGAAGAGAGCGATGATCTCAACGCGCGGCACGTCGCCGGCGATATTTGTTCACGCTTTTATGATATCAACGGTATCGCCGTTGAAACCAATATGAATGAAAAGACACTCTCCATCGATATTGCCCGATTAAAACAGGTGCGTTATTCCGTAGGTATCGCCATCGGTGAAGAAAAATATAGCGGTATTATCGGCGCATTGCGCGGCGGTTATATTAACTGCCTGGTGACAAATCGAGAAACCGCAGAGCTGTTACTGAAATAAAAGACGTTCCCCCTTTGACGCAGTTTGCTCTGCGTGGGATCCCTTTACCTGAAAATGAGATGACGATTATGCAAACATGGCTAAATCTGCAAGATAAAATCATTATTGTTACCGGCGGCGCTTCGGGAATTGGCCTGGCCATTGTTGATGAATTATTAAGTCTCGGCGCCAATGTCCACATGACCGATATTCACGGCGGCGATAAGCATCACCAGACTGACCATTACAGATTCTGGCCAACGGATATTTCCAGCGCCAGCGAGGTGAATCACACTGTCGAGCAAATTATTCAACAATACGGTCGTATCGATGGTCTGGTAAATAATGCCGGAGTGAATTTCCCGCGTCTCCTCGTCGATGAGAAAGCCCCGGCAGGACGCTACGAACTCAATGAAGCCGCTTTTGAAAAGATGGTGAACATCAACCAAAAAGGGGTCTTTTTGATGTCGCAGGCGGTGGCCCGGCAGATGGTGAAACAGCGCGCAGGGGTCATTGTTAACGTCTCGTCGGAAAGCGGACTGGAAGGCTCTGAAGGTCAGAGTTGCTATGCCGCAACCAAGGCCGCGCTGAATAGCTTCACGCGTTCATGGTCCAAAGAGCTGGGGAAACACGGTATCCGCGTCGTGGGCGTAGCGCCAGGCATCCTCGAAAAAACCGGGTTGCGCACGCCAGAATACGAAGAAGCACTGGCCTGGACGCGCAACATCACCGTCGAGCAACTGCGCGCGGGCTATAGCAAAAATGCGATTCCGATTGGTCGCTCCGGTCGTCTGAGCGAAGTGGCCGACTATGTCTGCTATCTGCTGTCAGAGCGGGCAAACTACATAACCGGAGTAACCACTAACATCGCCGGCGGTAAAACCCGCGGATAAGGAGTCGATATGGTGAATGTGATTTTCTGCGCCCACGGTCAATTGGCCTGCGCCATGCTGGATTCGGTGCGGATGGTCTATGGCGACGTCACGGCCAGCGCGGTGGCGTTTATGCCCGGCGAAAACGCCAGCGACATCGCCACCAGACTGAATGAGTTAGTAAGCACTCACAATGATAGCGAGTGGCTGATCGCCGTCGATTTACAGTGCGGCAGCCCGTGGAATGCCGCTGCCGGGCTGGCGATGAAAAACCCGCGACTGCGGGTCATCAGCGGCCTCTCTTTACCGCTGGCGCTGGAACTGGTGGATAACCAGCAAACCCTGACCGCAGACGCCCTGTGCGCCCATCTGATGACCATCGCCAGCCAGTGCTGCGTGGTCTGGCGACAGCCGGAAACCATTGAGGAGGATTTTTGATGAATATTACGCTTGCCCGTATTGATGACCGCCTGATCCATGGCCAGGTGACTACCGTATGGTCAAAAGTCGCCAACGCTCAGCGCATTATTATCTGCAACGATGACGCTTATAACGACGAGGTGCGGCGGACTTTACTCCGCCAGGCCGCGCCTCCGGGCATGAAGGTCAATGTTGTTAACCTCGAAAAAGCGGTCGCCGTTTATCACAATCCGCAATACCAGAACGAGACCGTGTTTTATTTATTTACCAATCCCCAGGATGTTTTAACGATGGTCAGGCAAGGGGTCAATATTGCCACTTTAAATATTGGTGGCATGGCCTGGCGACCGGGTAAAAAACAATTAACCAAGGCGGTATCTTTAGACGATGAAGATATTCATGCGTTTCGTGAACTGGATAAACTGGGCGTTAACCTGGATTTACGCGTGGTGGCGTCAGATCCATCCATCAATATTCTCGACAAAATAAACCAGCACTCTTTTACAGAATAAAACAGCGCCTGTATTTTGCACATCGTTATTCTGAGTGGTACACCCTGGAGATAGACTTAGCACAATACCTGGTGACAAGTTTAAAAATATAAAACCCATGCCATGACCGTCAGAGTAAGACCGTGTTAATGCCGTAACAGGCAGGGATTTGCATACCCTCAAGGTGACATATTATGGAAATCAGTACCCTACAAATAATCGCCATATTTCTTTTTTCCTGTATTGCCGGGATGGGCAGCGTATTGGATGAATTTCAGACGCACCGCCCGTTAATTGCCTGCACGGTCATCGGCTTAATTCTCGGTGATTTAAAAACCGGGATTATGCTCGGCGGCACGCTGGAGCTGATCGCGCTCGGCTGGATGAACGTCGGCGCCGCGCAATCGCCGGATTCGGCGCTGGCCAGCATCATCTCCGCGATTCTGGTTATCGTCGGCCATCAAAGCATCGCCACCGGGATCGCCATCGCGCTACCGGTGGCCGCGGCAGGCCAGGTACTCACCGTTTTCGCCCGCACCATCACGGTGGTGTTTCAACACGCAGCGGACAAGGCGGCAGAAGAGGCGCGTTTTCGCACTATCGACATACTGCATATCTCGGCGCTGGGCGTACAGGCGCTCCGCGTCGCGATTCCGGCTCTGGTGGTCTCGCTGTTTGTCAGCGCCGACATGGTCAGCAGCATGCTGAGCGCCATCCCGGAATTTGTCACCCGCGGCCTGCAAATCGCCGGCGGTTTTATTGTGGTGGTGGGCTACGCCATGGTGCTGCGCATGATGGGCGTCAAATACCTGATGCCGTTCTTTTTCCTCGGTTTTCTGGCGGGAGGCTATCTCGATTTCAGCCTGCTGGCCTTCGGCGGCGTGGGGGTCATTATCGCGCTGATTTATATCCAGCTGAACCCGCAATGGCGCAAGGCCGAGCCCCGGCAGGCTACCGCCTCCTCCACCGCCCTTGACCAACTTGACGACTGATGGAGCCCGTTATGGAACCGAAAAAACTCACCCAAGGCGACCTGGTTAACATCTTTCTGCGCTCCAACCTGCAGCAGGCCTCCTTCAACTTCGAACGTATTCATGGTCTCGGCTTTTGCTACGACATGATCCCGGCGATCAAGCGTCTCTATCCGCTAAAAGAGGATCAGGTGGCGGCGCTAAAACGCCATCTGGTGTTCTTCAACACCACTCCCGCCGTCTGCGGCCCGGTGCTGGGCGTCACCGCGGCGATGGAAGAAGCGCGCGCCAACGGCGCGGCCATCGACGATGGGGCGATCAACGGCATCAAAGTTGGCCTGATGGGGCCGCTGGCCGGGGTCGGCGATCCGCTGGTCTGGGGCACCTTACGCCCGATTACCGCGGCGCTCGGCGCGTCGCTGGCGCTGTCGGGGAACGTTCTTGGGCCACTTCTCTTTTTCTTTATTTTCAATGCAGTACGTCTGGCAATGAAATGGTACGGCCTGCAGCTCGGCTTCCGTAAGGGGGTCAATATCGTCAGCGATATGGGCGGCAACCTGCTGCAAAAACTGACCGAAGGGGCCTCCATTTTGGGGCTGTTCGTGATGGGCGTGCTGGTCACCAAATGGACCACTATCCACGTGCCGTTGGTGGTGTCGCAAACGCCGGGCGCCGATGGTGCCACCGTCACCATGACCGTACAAAACATCCTCGACCAGCTTTGTCCCGGCCTGCTGGCGCTGGGCCTGACGCTGCTGATGGTGCGCCTGCTCAATAAAAAAGTTAACCCGGTATGGCTGATCTTTGCCCTGTTCGGGCTGGGGATTATCGGTAACGCGCTGGGCTTCTTGTCCTGATTATTCGGCCCCGGCCGCGCCGGGGTCACTTCAATAAGCTAACCCCGCAGTCAAAGGGGATGAGGTGGTAAACATGAAAACAACGGCCCTACGCCTTTACGGTAAACGCGACCTGCGTCTGGAAACCTTCGCACTGCCGGAAATGCAGGATGACGAGATCCTCGCCCGCGTGGTCACCGACAGTCTGTGCCTCTCTTCCTGGAAAGAGGCCAACCAGGGGGAAAACCATAAAAAAGTGCCGGACGACGTGGCGATGAACCCGATCATCATCGGCCATGAATTCTGCGGCGAAATCCTCGCGGTCGGCAAAAAGTGGCAGCATAAATTCCAGGCCGGTCAGCGCTACGTGATTCAGGCCAACCTGCAGCTGCCGGATCGCCCCGATTGCCCCGGCTACTCCTTCCCGTGGATCGGTGGCGAAGCGACTCACGTGGTGATCCCGGATGAGGTCATGACGCAAGATTGTCTGCTCACCTGGGAGGGCGATAGCTGGTTTGAAGGCTCGCTGGTCGAACCGCTCTCCTGCGTGATTGGCGCATTCAACGCCAACTATCATCTGCAGGAAGGGAGCTATAACCATGTGATGGGCATCCGGCCTCAGGGCCGCACGCTGATCCTCGGCGGTACCGGGCCGATGGGGCTGCTGGCTATCGACTATGCGCTGCATGGGCCGGTGAACCCTTCTCTGCTGGTCGTGACCGACACCAATAAGCCGAAGCTGAGCTACGCCCGCCAGCACTATCCGTCAGAGCCGCAAACACTGATCCATTACCTCGACGGCCACGATGCCGGACGCGAAACGCTGATGGCGCTGACCGGCGGTCACGGCTTTGATGATATTTTTGTCTTCGTGCCGAATGAGCAGCTGATTACCATGGCGTCTTCGCTGCTGGCCGCGGACGGCTGTCTGAACTTCTTTGCCGGTCCGCAGGATAAGCAGTTCAGCGCGCCGATAAACTTTTACGATGTGCATTATGCCTTTACACATTACGTCGGGACTTCCGGCGGTAATACTGACGATATGCGGGCCGCCGTCGCGCTGATGCAGGAGAAAAAAGTCCAGGCGGCGAAAGTGGTGACTCATATTCTCGGGCTGAATGCGGCGGGCGAAACCACCCTCGATTTGCCGGCCGTCGGCGGCGGTAAAAAGCTGGTGTATACCGAAAAATCGCTGCCCTTGACCCCTCTTGGCGCCATTGCCGACCCTGAGCTGGCGGCAATTATGGCCCGTCATCATGGGATCTGGTCCGCTGAAGCGGAACAGTATCTGCTGACCCACGCACAGGACATAACTCATGATTAATCGCGAAACACAGCTCTGCATGTCGCTGGCCGGTCGCCCAGGCAACTTCGGCACCCGTTTTCACAACTATCTGTATGAGAAGCTGGGGCTAAATTTTATCTATAAAGCCTTTACCACGCAGGATATCGCCGCGGCGGTAGGAGGGGTACGGGCGCTGGGCATTCGCGGTTGCGCAGTCTCGATGCCGTTTAAAGAGAGCTGTATGCCTTTCCTTGACGCCATCGATCCTTCAGCCAGGGTGATTGATTCGGTCAATACCATCGTTAACGACCACGGCAGGCTGACCGGGCTCAATACTGACTATATTGCGGTGAAGAGCCTGATAGACCGCCGCCTGCTGGATACTCATGCCAGCGTGATGATTCAGGGCAGCGGCGGCATGGGTAAAGCGGTTATCGCCGCCTTTCGCGACGCTGGCTTTCGCGAGGTGGTGATCGCCGCCCGCAATCGTGATAGCGGCCTGGCGCTGGCGAAACAGTACGGTTTTCAGTGGCAGCCGCACCCTGAAGGAATCCAGGCCGATATTCTGGTTAACGTCACGCCGCTCGGCATGGCCGGCGGTACGCAAAGCGATACCCTGGCGTTCAGTCAGCCGATGGTTGAGCAGGCTCAGGTGGTGTTTGACGTGGTGGCCCTGCCGCCGGAAACCCCGCTGATTCGTCTGGCGCAGGCGCTGGATAAGCAAATTATCAGCGGCGCGGAGGTGATTGCGCTACAGGCGGTGGAACAATTCGTACTTTATACCGGCGTACGTCCGGATGCCGATCTGGTCAACGAGGCGGCGGCATTTGCGCGAGCAGGGTAAGTCTGGGCGCCAGGGAGGGCGCTCTTCCTGCAGTTTTTGACTCCGGTTGCATACTCTTGCCTCCCCTTAACCGTTCCCCTCTTCTTACTCGTCACTGCGGCTAAGAGGCCCGGTGTCGCCCGCGGCCTTGCCACATCGTGAGCCATATCAGCGAGCCTGTGGGCAACCGGTGGTAGGATCGCTTGCGACGCTATCACCTGGCTAAAAGCCCGTTGAAGCACAACGGTAGCCCGGTGAAGCGTAGCGGTAGCCCGGCTAAGCGTAGCGCGAGCCGGGGGCAGGCCACCGTTTCTGAACCCCGACCACACTTTTCCCGGAGGCGGTGCTACGCACCTGTCCGGGCTACCCGTCCGCAGACGACGATGGACCGTCGCCCGGTGAAGCACAGCGGTAGCCCGGCTAAGCGCAGCGCGAGCCGGGGGGCAGGCAACAAGCGCTTAATAATCATCGCGCTCATCGTCCTCATCCGGCTGCTCCATCACGCTGTATGCCACCGAGCAGAACAATGAGTTCAGGCGTTTCATATCCCCCAGTAACCCCAGATGTAGCGAACTGGTTTCGATACTCTGCACGTTCTGCTGGTGCAGACGGTCGACGTGCGCGTGCGAGTAGCGACGGTTCAGAATACGGAAACGATGCTTGTTGCGGCGCAGGCGTCGCGCGCTTGGGACATCGCTGGAGAAAAAGACCGACATCGCTAACTGCAGGTTGCTCAGCAGCTGCTCGTACAGCCCGTCCAGCTCCTTCAGCCCTTCCTCCGAAAAGGCGCGGCGCGCCGCCAGCGATTTATCAGCGATTTCGCTGCCCATTCTTTCGACGATATCGGAAGCCTGCTCCAGATTGAGCGCCATTTCGATGATCTCCGCCCAGCGGCGGGACTCCTCTTCGGCCAGCTCGTCTTTCGGCATGCGGGCCAGATAGAGCTTGATCGCCGTGTAGAGCACGTTGATATCGTCAGCCAACCTGCGCAGCTCCTTCTCCTCCCGCGGCTCGCCGTGCATCACCCTGTGCAACCCCCCGAGCATCTGCTCCATCGCGTCGCCAATACGCAACGTTTCGCGCGCGGCATTCGCCAACGCCAGCGCCGGCGTATCCAGCGCCGTGGTATCGAGATGTTTTGGTTTAAGATGGAGGTCCTGTTCGGGATCTTCACGAATCATCCGCTTGCAGAGTCTGGCCATGGGCTCGGCAAACGGCACCATCGCCACGCAGCGAATCAGGTTGTAGAAGACGTGGAAGTAGATAACCAGTTCCGCTTCCGGCAGCGGCATACGGTGCATCGCCTCGGCCAGCACATGGACAAACGGCAGAATAATCAGGCTGCCCACCAGCTTGAACAACAGACTGCCGAGCGCCACGCGGCGCGCAGAAGCGTTGGCGGCGCCGTTGTTGATCATCGCCAGAATCCCCGAGCCGAGGTTGGCGCCAATCACCAGACACAGCGCGACCGGAAACGAAATCACCCCGGTTGAGGTCAGGGTTGCCGTTAACAGCACGGCCGCCAGGCTGGAGTAGCTGATAATGGCGAACATGGCGCCAATCAGCGCATCCAGCATAATGTCGCCGGTCAGCGAGGCGAAAATCACCTGCACGCCATTTGCCTGGGTGATGGGATGAACCGCCTGCACGATAAGTTCCAGCGCTAACAGAATCAGTCCCAGACCGATCCCCACCCGTCCGAGCTGGCCGGCGCGCGTTTGTTTGCGCCCAAGGAAAAAAATCACGCCGATGAAAATCAGCAGCGGCGACAGCCATGACAGATCGAAGGTCAGCACCCTCGCCATCAATGCGGTCCCCACATCGGCCCCCAGCACAATCACCAGCGCAGGCGTCAGCGCGACCAGATCCTGAGCGACAAATGAGGTCACCAGCATGGTGGTGGCATTACTGCTCTGAACCAGAGCCGTGACGCCAATCCCCGCGCAGAAGGCGAGCGGTTTTTTCTCAACGCTACTACTCAGGACGGAACGCAGGCGCGCGCCAAATACGCGCATCACGCCGGTACGAACGATGTGGGTCCCCCAGACCAGCAGGGCAACAGCAGACAACAGATGCAGCAGAGTTAACACGGATTCTTATTCTCCTTATACCCGACGGATAAACCGTCCGGGATTCCCCCGGCGGCGCTGCGCTTAGCCGGGCTACATAGTCCGGGACAATCTCAGTCAGAGCAGACAGTCCTGAATCAATACCCCAGTATAAGGGTTTAGCAGCAATAAAGAGACAGGGCGCCCCGATGGCGCCCTGTAAGTTGTAAACTAAGATGACGGATTTGTGACAGGTCGCATTCTAGTCCGCGTCATATCCCAGGTTTGGCGCCAGCCAGCGTTCCACTTCCGCAGGTGTCATCCCTTTACGCCGGGCATAATCTTCCACCTGATCGCGCTGAATTTGCGCCACCGCGTAATACTTGCTGTCCGGATGGCTGAAGTACCAGCCGGAAACCGATGCGCCCGGCCACATGGCGAATGACTCGGTCAGCTTCATGCCGGTTTGCTCCTCGACATCCAGCAGTTCCCAGATCACCGCTTTTTCCGTGTGCTCCGGGCAGGCCGGGTAGCCCGGCGCCGGACGAATCCCCTGGTAGTTTTCGCGGATGAGATCCTCGTTGCTGAGGTTCTCATTTGCCGCATAGCCCCAGTAGACCTTACGCACGCGTTCATGCAGGTATTCGGCAAACGCTTCGGCCAGACGGTCGGCGATGGCTTTGACCATGATCTTGTTGTAATCATCGTGCTGCGCCTCAAACGCTTCCGCCAGCGCGTCCTCTTCCAGCCCGCCGGTGACCGCAAACGCGCCGAGGTAGTCCGCTTTGCCGCTGAGCTTCGGTGCCACAAAATCGGCAAGGCAGTAGTTGGCAAAGCCGACTTTCTCCGTCTGCTGACGCAGATGGTGGCTGACCGTCAGCACATGGGTGCGGGTTTCATCGCGATAGATTTCAATATCATCCCCCACCCGGTTGGCCGGGAATAACCCCACCACGCCGCGCGGATTCAGCGTCTTCTCAGCGCTGAGCGTATCCAGCATCTCATTAGCATCGTGGAACAGGCGCTTCGCTTCTTCGCCCACCACCTCGTCTTCGAGGATGCGCGGGTATTTGCCGGCCAGCGACCAGGTCATGAAGAAGGGCGTCCAGTCGATATAGTTGCGCAGGGTTTCGATGCTGGCTTCAACGCTCTGCACCCCCAGACGATGAGCAACCGGCGGCGTATAGCTGGCCCAGTCAAAGGCCAGATCGTTTTCACGGGCGGCCTGTAATGTGACCGGCGGCGTGCGCGGCTTCTTACGGGCGTGCTGGATACGCACGGTTTCGTACTCGCGACGCGTGCGCGCAACAAACTCATCGTGCTGGATGTCGGAGAGCAGAGCCGAGACCACGCCCACGGTACGCGAGGCGTTCTGCACGTAGACCGTCGGACCGCTATAATTCTGCTCGATTTTGACCGCCGTATGGGCCTTCGACGTCGTGGCTCCACCAATCAGCAGCGGAATCGTAAAGCCCTGACGTTCCATCTCTTTCGCTACGTTGACCATTTCGTCCAGCGACGGGGTAATCAGCCCGGAGAGGCCAATCAGGTCGGCATTCACTTCGCGGGCGGTTTTGAGGATTTTATCCGCCGGCACCATCACGCCAAGATCGATAATTTCGTAGTTATTGCACTGCAGCACCACGCCAACGATATTTTTACCGATGTCGTGGACATCGCCTTTCACGGTCGCAATAACCATCTTGCCGTTGCTGGAGCCTTTTTCCTTGCTGGCTTCGATATGCGGCTCCAGATAGGCCACCGCCTGTTTCATCACGCGGGCCGACTTCACCACCTGTGGCAGGAACATCTTACCTTCGCCGAACAGATCGCCGACCACGTTCATGCCGTCCATCAGCGGACCTTCAATCACTTCTATCGGACGCGCGGCCTGCTGGCGCGCCTCTTCGGTATCCAGCTCGATAAACTCGGTAATGCCTTTTACCAGCGAATATTCCAGCCGTTTTTTCACGTCCCAGCTACGCCATTCCGCCTGCTGGGCGTTGGCGGAGTCGTCCGTTTTACTGCCGCGGTATTTTTCCGCCAGATCCAGCAGACGCTCGGTACCGTCGTCACGGCGGTTGAGGATCACGTCTTCGACCGCATCGCGCAGTTCCACCGGTAGATCGTCGTAAATCGCCAGCTGACCGGCGTTCACAATCCCCATATCCATGCCGTTGCGGATGGCGTAATAGAGGAACACCGCGTGGATGGCTTCACGCACCGGGTCATTACCGCGGAACGAGAAAGAGACGTTGGAGACACCGCCGGAAATCAGCGCATGCGGCAGCTCGCGTTTAATATCTTCACAGGCGCCGATAAAATCCTGCGCATAGTTGTTGTGCTCTTCAATACCGGTAGCGACGGCGAAGATATTGGGGTCAAAAATAATATCTTCCGGCGGGAAACCCACCTCTTCGGTCAGAATCTTGTACGCCCGGCGGCAAATTTCGATTTTGCGCGTGCGGGTATCCGCCTGCCCGACTTCATCAAAGGCCATCACCACCACGGCAGCGCCGTAACGACGCACCTTCTTCGCATGCTCAACGAAGGCCTCTACGCCCTCTTTCATCGAGATGGAGTTGACGATACCTTTGCCCTGAATGCACTTTAGCCCCTTTTCGATGACGTCCCATTTCGAGGAGTCGATCATAATCGGTACCCGGGCGATATCAGGCTCGCCGGCAATCAGATTCAGGAAACGCACCATCGCCGCTTCGGCGTCGAGCATCCCCTCATCCATGTTGATATCGATAATCTGCGCGCCGCTTTCCACCTGCTGACGGGCGACGTCCAGCGCTTCGTTATATTTTTCTTCTTTAATCAGGCGCTTGAATTTCGCTGAGCCGGTCACGTTGGTGCGTTCACCGACGTTCACAAACAGGCTGTCGTCACCGATATTCAACGGCTCCAGGCCAGCAAGGCGACAGGCGACCGGGATCTCCGGCAACTGGCGCGGGGCCAGGCCAGCGACTGCATCGCTCATCGCTTTAATGTGTTCCGGCGTGGTACCGCAGCAGCCGCCAACCACGTTCAGGAAGCCGGACTCCGCCCATTCGCGAATCTGCGCCGCCATGGTGTCAGCATCGAGATCGTATTCGCCAAAGGCGTTTGGCAGCCCGGCATTGGGGTGCGCAGTCACGTAGCATTCGGCAATGCGCGACAGTTCCTGCACGTACTGGCGCAGCTCATCTGGCCCCAGCGCGCAGTTGAGGCCGAAGGTGAGCGCATCGGCATGACGCAGGGAGTTATAAAACGCTTCCGTGGTTTGCCCGGAGAGCGTACGCCCGGAGGCATCGGTGATGGTGCCGGAGATCATGATCGGCAGTTCAACGCCCAGCGCCTCAAACTCCTCTTTCACGGCGAAGATCGCCGCTTTGGCGTTCAGGGTATCGAACACGGTCTCGATCAGAATCAGATCAACGCCCCCTTCCACCAGCGCTTTGGTCGACTCGCGGTAAGCCTCCACCAGCCCATCAAAGGTAATATTGCGGTAGGCCGGGTCGTTAACATCCGGGGAAATAGAGGCGGTGCGGTTGGTCGGGCCAAGAACACCGGCAACGTAGCGCGGTTTTTCCGGCGTGCGGGCGGTCCACTCATCGGCGCAGGCGCGCGCCAGCTTTGCGGCGACAAAGTTGATTTCCGCCGACAGGGATTCCATCTGGTAATCCGCCATCGCGATAGTCGTCGAGTTAAAGGTGTTGGTTTCAATGATATCCGCCCCCGCCGCAAAGTAGGCGTCGTGGATAGCGGTTATCACATCCGGCTTACTGAGCACCAGCAGATCGTTATTGCCCTTCAGATCGCATGGCCAGTCGGCAAAGCGTGCGCCGCGGAAGTCCTCTTCACTCAGACGATAGCCCTGGATCATGGTGCCCATGCCCCCATCCAGAACCAAAATACGTTTTTTTAACTGCTGATGCAGTTGTTCAACTTTGCTGCTCACACTCGCTCCCGACAACGCTCAACCAGACCGAAAAAACTTAACGGACCATACTGGCATAAAGCACCAAGGCGGAAAAGAGAACGACGGGCAATATGAGACATGTTCAGCTTCACTCATCCGATCAGTCCGGTAGTGATTGCAAATTCGGCGAATAAAACGAAAACTATTTCCACGATACAGAAAAAAGGAATCAGCGATGGCCACTCCCGTTCCCGCTAAGCGCGGCAGAAAACCCGCGACGCCCGCCGCCCCTCAGGCTGGCGGCCAGGTTCAGTCGCTTACCCGCGGATTAAAATTGCTTGAATGGATTGCTGAATCGCACAGTAGCGTGGCACTGACCGAACTGGCTCAGCAGGCCGGGCTGCCCAACTCCACCACCCATCGTCTGCTGACGACCATGCAGCAGTTGGGCTTTGTCCGCCAGGTTGGTGAACTCGGCCACTGGTCCGTGGGCGCACATGCTTTTGTGGTCGGCAGCAGCTTTCTGCAAAGCCGCAATCTGCTGGCGATCGTCCACCCGATCCTGCGCCAGCTGATGGAAGACTCCGGCGAAACGGTCAATCTGGCGGTGCTCGATCACAGCGATCACCAGGCGATTATTATTGATCAAGTGCAGTGTACGCAGCTGATGCGCATGTCGGCGCCGATCGGCGGCAAACTCCCGATGCACGCTTCCGGCGCGGGTAAAGCGTTCCTGTCGCAGCTCAGCGAAGAGCAGGTCACCGGTCTGCTGCACCGCAAAGGGCTGCATGCTTATACTCACGCCACGCTGGTCTCCCCGGTCCATCTGAAAGAGGATTTAGCCCAGACGCGCAAGCGCGGCTATTCTTTTGATGATGAAGAACATGCCCTCGGTTTACGCTGCGTCGCCTCCTGTATTTATGACGAACACCGCGAGCCGTTTGCCGCCATCTCTATTTCCGGGCCGATTTCCCGGATGACCGACGATCGCGTCACCGAACTGGGGGCGCTGGTGATTAAAGCGGCGAAAGAAGTGACCCTGGCCTACGGCGGAATGCGCTAAATGAGCGATCTGAAATCATACTGGCAGGATAAATACCCTTCTGCTTTCTGCTGGTCTTTCGGCGACTCACCTGAGCTGGCCGACGAACTGGCGGCCCTGGTCGTCGCCGGGAAAAAGCGAGGCACCTGCGGCTCGCTTGCCAGCTATCAGCAAGAGCAGCCGCCCGTGACGCCAGGGACATATCACATTGTGCTGGACGGCAAAGGAAAAGGTGTATGCGTGATACGCACCCTGGCGCTCAGGCTCATCCGTTTTAACGACATGAGCCCGGAGCTCGCCGCGCTGGAAGGCGAAGGCGATTTGAGCCTGGCTTACTGGCAATCGGCACATCGGGCCTTCTTTGAACGAGAGGGCACCTGGGCGCCGGATATGGAGCTGGTGTACGAAGAGTTTGCCGTGATCGAGGCGGCCTGAACAGTACGCCTACCCCGCCTGCTGCAACGCGCCATAGCGCACGCAAAAACGCTGACGGCGACGGTAGGCATAGACATCCTCCACATGCCCGCGGCGGATTCGCGTCTGCAGCTCTCGCCAGTAGTCTGCCCGCAGCAGATCGGCGTGCATCTCTTCAAACAGCGGCCCGATGCGCGGATCGGCGCACAGCCAGTGACGAAACTCTTCCGGGAAGACATCTCCCGGCGACACGCTGTACCACGGTTCGCTCGCCAGCTCATCTTCCGGGTAGCGCGGCGGCGGAATGTCGCGGAAATTCACTTCGGTCATGTAGCAAATTTCATCGTAATCATAGAACACCACCCGGCCATGGCGGGTCACGCCGAAATTTTTAAACAGCATATCGCCGGGGAAGATATTGGCGGCGGCAAGCTGGCGGATGGCGTTGCCATACTCCTCCACCGCATCGCGCAGCGCCTGGCCATTCACCTGCTCCAGCCAGAGATTCAGCGGCACCATCCGCCGTTCGATATAGAGATGGCTGATGACAAGGCGATCGCCCAGATCGGTAATTTTTGCGCCGGCCTCCGTCTGCAGTAGCGCCATCAGCGCCGGGGCAATCTGCCGTTTTTCCAGCACGAAGTTTTCAAACTCCTGGGTATCGGCCATTCTCCCGACGCGGTCATGTTCTTTTACCAGCTGATAGCAGGCGCGGACATGGGCCGCAGTCATCTCCTTTTGCGGCGCAAAGCGGTCTTTGATCACCTTAAATACCCGATCAAATCCCGGCAGAGTAAAGACCAGCATCACCATGCCGCGGATGCCAGGCGCCTCAATAAATTGCTCATCGCTGCGGGCAATATACTGCAGGTATTCGCGATAGCTTTCCGTCTTCGCATGCTTCTGGCAGCCAATCGCCATATACAGTTCGGCGGTGGTTTTACCCGGCAGAATATCGCGCAGCCACTCAACCAGCGCACCGGGCAGCGGCGCGTAGACCATAAAATAAGAGCGGGCGAAGCCAAACACGATGCTCGCTTCGGCGTGGGTCGTCAGACAGGTGTCAATAAACAGCTCGCCCTCCTCGCTGCGATGAACAGGCAGCAGAAACGGCAGGGTTGCCACCGGCGTCACCAGCTTACCCACCAGCCAGGCGGCTTTATTGCGGTAAAAGAGTTCGTTCGCAATCTGCAGGTGGGAGCGGGACAACATCTCGCTTCCCAGCGCTTCCTGCAGACTGGCGCTAATGTAGCCGATATCGCGCGCCTTATTTTGCCACGGCAGACGCAGGGGTAAGTCGGAGAGAACCTTGCTTAACAGCGTCTCCCAGCCGCGATCGGGGAAGAAGTTTTTCGCCAGCGGCCGGGGCAGTGAACGGAAGCTGCGCTCCGGCTGAGAACTGAAAATAAAAAGCCGCTCGGGTGTTAACGAGCGGTGGTCAAACAACCGGCAATAGACAGAATTAAAAAAGCTCTCTGCAATCTCAAAGCGAGGGTAATCCGGCAGCAGGTGCGTGTAATGCTCTTTCACCCGCAGCAAAAAATCCGCGTCGGTACTTTTACCTCCGGTAATACAGCGCAGCTGTTCCACCACCAGCCCGACGTGATGATCATAAAGGTGAATTCGCTGCTTCATGGCCTGCTGAACCGCATGCCAGTCGGCATGTTCAAAGCGCTGCTGCGCGCCTGAAGTGACTTCCAGAAAACGCCCGTACTGCGCGTCGAAACCCTGCAAAATCGTTTGTGCAATCAATAATTCCAGGCCACGCGTCATCGCTTTTCCCCATCCGGCATCCGCTCATGCCGGATGGCGCCTTCGCTTATCCGGCCTACCGCTTGCGTAGGCCCGGTAAGCTCAGCGCCACCGGGCAGCAATCAGAACTGCTCTTCTTCCGTTGAACCGGTCAACGCCGTGACCGATGACGTTCCGCCCTGAATAATGGTGGTCACCTTATCGAAGTAGCCGGTGCCCACTTCCTGCTGATGAGAGACAAAAGTGTAGCCATCTTTAGCCGCGGCAAACTCTGGCTGCTGCACTTTCTCAACGTAGTGCTTCATACCTTCACCCTGCGCATAGGCATGGGCCAGGTCGAACATGTTGAACCACATGCTGTGGATCCCCGCCAGCGTGATGAACTGGTATTTGTAACCCATATCAGACAGCGCCTGCTGGAAGTGGGCGATGGTGTTGTCATCAAGATTTTTCTTCCAGTTGAACGACGGCGAACAGTTGTAGGCCAGCAGTTTGCCCGGGAAACGCGCGTGAATCGACTCCGCAAAGCGGCGTGCCTGCTCCAGATCGGGTTTCGAGGTTTCACACCACACCAGATCCGCGTACGGCGCATAGGCCAGACCGCGACTGATCGCCTGTTCGATACCGGCATGGGTACGGAAAAACCCTTCGCTGGTACGTTCGCCGGTGACAAACTCGCGATCGTAAGGATCGCAGTCGGAGGTAATCAGATCGGCCGCATCGGCATCCGTTCGCGCAATCACCAGCGTCGGCACGCCCATCACATCCGCGGCCAGGCGCGCAGCGACCAGCTTCTGAATGGCTTCCTGCGTCGGCACCAGCACTTTGCCGCCCATATGGCCGCACTTCTTCACCGATGCCAGCTGATCTTCAAAATGAACGGCCGCTGCACCGGCTTCAATCATCGATTTCATCAGCTCGAACGCGTTAAGCACGCCGCCAAAACCCGCCTCGGCATCCGCCACGATCGGCAGGAAATAGTCGGTATAGCGCGGATCGCCCGCTTCAATCCCCGCCGACCACTGGATCTGATCCGCGCGGCGGAAGGTGTTGTTGATCCGATCAACCACCGCAGGGACCGAGTTTGCCGGATACAGCGATTGATCCGGGTACATGCTGGAGGCGAGGTTGGCATCCGCCGCCACCTGCCAGCCGGAGAGATAAATCGCCTCGATCCCGGCCTTCGCCTGCTGCAATGCCTGCCCGCCCGTCAATGCGCCGAGGCTGTTGATGTAGCCTTTTTTCGCGTCGCCATGCAGCAGTCGCCACATTTTGGCCGCCCCCAGCTGCGCCAGCGTGCATTCCGGATTGACCGAGCCGCGCAATTTCACCACGTCCTCTGCGCTATAGGGGCGGGTAATGCCTTCCCAACGCGGTTGCGTCCACTCTTTGTTTAATTCTTCGATTTGTTGGGTACGGGTTTTCATGTGCAGATGCTCCATTGTGTGCTCCTGGCTTCCCAGGCGTTATCGGTGAAAGCAATTTGGCCGCGGCCAAAAAGACAAACAAAATTGCCCGCTGATTACGCCAGCAGGCGGTAGCCCGGCAGCGTCAGGAAGTCGATTAACTCCTCTGAGGTGGTGATCTGTTCCATCAGGCGCGCGGCATCGTCAAAACGCCCGCTGCTGTAGCGGTGTTCGCCAAGCTCCTCCTGAATCACCATCAGTTCTTCCGCCAGCCACTGACGGAACAGCGTCTTGGTGACCGGTGTGCCGTCACTGAGGGTTTTCTGATGGTGAATCCATTGCCAGATGGAGGTTCGCGAAATTTCGGCGGTCGCCGCATCTTCCATCAGACCGTAAATCGGGACGCAGCCATTGCCGGAGATCCAGGCTTCGATGTACTGCACCGCGACGCGAATATTGGCGCGCATCCCTGCTTCTGTGCGTTCGCCCTCACAGGGCGCCAGCAGCTGTTCGGCGGTTATCGGCGCATCTTCTTCCCGGCTGACGTACAGCTGGTTGGGACGTTCGCCCAATAGCTGGTTGAAAACCGCCATGGCGGTATCCGCCAGCCCCGGATGCGCGACCCAGGTACCGTCGTGGCCGTTTTTCGCCTCCAGTTCTTTATCGGCGGTGACTTTCGCGAGGACCTGGCGGTTACGCTCAGCATCTTTGCTGGGGATAAATGCCGCCATCCCCCCCATCGCGAACGCGCCGCGTTTATGGCAGGTCTTAATCAACAGACGCGAATAGGCGCTGAGGAACGGTTTATCCATGGTGACAACCTGGCGGTCGGGTAAGACGCGGTCGCCATGGTTTTTTAACGTTTTGATATAGCTGAAAATGTAATCCCAGCGCCCGCAGTTCAGGCCCACGATATGGTCCCGCAGCGCATGCAGAATTTCATCCATCTGGAACACCGCTGGCAGTGTTTCAATTAACAGCGTGGCCTTGATCGTGCCGCGCGGCAGTTCAAAGCGGTCTTCGGTGTAGCTGAAGACATCGCTCCACCATGCCGCTTCCTGCCAGGCCTGAGTTTTCGGCAGGTAGAAGTAAGGACCGCTGCCTTTTGCCAGCAGCTTTTGGTAGTTGTGGAAAAAATAGAGCGCGAAATCAAACAGGCTGCCGGGAATCGATTCGCCGCGCCACGTAACATGTTTTTCTGGCAGATGCAGGCCGCGTACGCGGCATACCAGTACCGCCGGATCGGGCTTCAGCTGGTAAATCTTTCCGGCTTCATTGGTGTAGCTGATGGTGCCATTCACCGCATCGCGCAGGTTAATCTGGCCATCAATAACTTTGTTCCAGTCCGGCGCCAGCGAGTCTTCAAAATCTGCCATAAAGACTTTCACGTTGGCATTGAGGGCGTTAATCACCATTTTACGCTCTACCGGCCCGGTGATTTCCACCCGACGATCCTGTAAATCGGCGGGAATACCGCGAATCGTCCAGTCGCCATTTCTAATGGAAGCAGTTTCCGAAATAAAATCAGGCAGTCTTCCGGCGTCAATCGCCTGCTGTTGCTGAATACGTGCCGCCAGTAGTTTATTGCGCTCAGGCGTGAAGCGGCTCACCAGTTCCGTCAGAAACTCCACCGCCTCAGGCGTTAAAATCTGCTTCTCCTGCTCGCCATATGGCCGGCTGAAGGCCAGTTCGTCAGTCATTGTCGCCTGTTGCGTCATTTTGTAGCTCCTATTGGTTGATCCAGGTGGCGCGAGTGAACGATCGTTGTCTGGTTTTCGCTCAACACAATTAAGACTACTCAATAAAATTACAAAATCAAAAACAATTTCCATTTTTAATTTAATTAAATTGCAACATGCTGATTAAATTGAAATTAAAGTTATTTTTCAGAGTGAGTTGAATTTCGGAAACAAAAAAGGCACCCGAAGGTGCCAGAGGCAAAATGCTGAAACGCTTTAGGATCGCGTTATCTGGAGGATTAATCCAAAGTCGGATTCATATCCCGCAGATCGTATGGAGTGATCTGGTAGACGTAATAGTTAAGCCAGTTTGCAAACAGCAGATTGCCATGGCTGCGCCAGGTGGCTCGCGGTTTGTTTTGCGGATCGTTTTGCGGAAAATAATTATACGGAATGTCCGGGCTCAGACCGGCTTCCACATCGCGGAAAAATTCGCTGGCCAGGGTGTGGGCGTCGTATTCCGGGTGGCCGGTCACAAAGGCAATACGCTTATCTTTGCTGGCAAACAGGTAGGCATCACCCTCTTCCGTTTCTGCCAGGATCTCTAAATCGGTGTAATCGCGAATCAGCGCCGCCGGGAAATCCGCATAGCGAGAGTGCGGGGCAAGGAAAGAGTCATCAAAACCACGGGTCAGCAGCGCGTGAGGATGCAGAATATGATGCTCATACACGCCGGAAATTTTTTCTGCCCGGGTCTGCTTAGGAATGCCGTACAGGATATTGAGTGCGGCCTGTACCGCCCAACAAACAAAAAGCGTAGAGGTGACGTGATCTTTCGCCCACTCCAGCACCTGTTTGATCTGCGGCCAGTAGGCAACATCGTTAAATTCGACCAGACCCAGCGGCGCGCCGGTGACGATCAGACCGTCAAAGTTCTGGTCGCAAATATCGTCGAAGTTGCAGTAGAAGTTATTCAGGTGTTCACTTGGCGTATTGCGGGATTCACGCGCATCGATACGCAGGAGCTGGATATCAAGCTGTAGCGGAGAGTTCGACAGCAGGCGCAGGAACTGATTCTCCGTTTCGATTTTTTTCGGCATCAGGTTAAGGATAAGCACCTTCAGCGGACGAATTTCCTGAGTTGTTGCACGCGTAGTCGTCATCACAAAGACGTTCTCACCACGCAAGAAATTGACGGCTGGTAGCTCGTCCTGCACCCGAATCGGCATAACTTGATTACCTCATAGCATACGTATAAACGTTTAGACATCCAGACAGCTAACAATAACCAGGAATAATGAAAATGTCGAGTCTGCAAGCGGAAGGTGAGAAAGTTTCAACCATCTCCAGGATAGAATACTGTGGTTAATCGCAAGGATATATCATGAGTATAGTGATTCGCCGTTCGCGTAGTGATGAGAGCGAACAACTGATTGAAATCTGGCGTCGTTCCGTTGATGCGACGCATCATTTTCTTTCACAGCAGGACCGAAAGGAAATTGAGCGCCAGGTGTGTGAGTTTTTTCCCCGGGCGCCGCTATGGGTTGCGGCCACCCGTGAGGACAAGCCCTGCGCATTGATGCTGCTTTCCGAACAGCATCTGGAAGCCCTTTTTGTTGATCCTGACTTTCGCGGTATGGGCGTGGGTCGCCAGTTAGTCAGGTATGCTCTGGAATGGATTCCGGGACTCACAACCGATGTGAATGAGCAGAATGCTCAGGCGGTAGGGTTTTACGCGAATATGGGGTTTGTGGTGAGCGGACGCTCCGATCATGACGACCATGGGCGGCCCTATCCGCTGCTTCATTTGCGTTATGCCGGGCGTTAAAACGCAGAAAGCCCGTCCGTGAGGACGGGCTGCTTTCGCCATAAACCGCAGATAAACAAAAGGCCCGGTCTTTCGACCGGGCCTTCTGCTTTATTTGATGCCTGGCAGTTCCCTACTCTCACATGGGGAGACCCCACACTACCATCGGCGCTACGGCGTTTCACTTCTGAGTTCGGCATGGGGTCAGGTGGGACCACCGCGCTAGTGCCGCCAGGCAAATTCTTGGTGCTCAAAACGAATCTTTTACTCTGATGCTGCGTTGCCTTCGCTCGTAAACTCAGTCACATACTCCTGTATGCTCCTTCCTTTACTTCGCTTGCCGCCTTGCCTCAGCGCAAAATCTTTCGTTTTCGCTAATCTGTAATCTAAGCTGAAAATCAATCTCGTCTCTTCGCCAAAACAGCTTCGGCGTTGTAAGGTTAAGCCTCACGGTTCATTAGTATCGGTTAGCTCAACGTATCGCTACGCTTACACACCCGACCTATCAACGTCGTCGTCTTCAACGTTCCTTCAGGACTCTCAAAGAGTCAGGGAGAACTCATCTCGGGGCAAGTTTCGTGCTTAGATGCTTTCAGCACTTATCTCTTCCGCATTTAGCTACCGGGCAATGCCATTGGCATGACAACCCGAACACCAGTGATGCGTCCACTCCGGTCCTCTCGTACTAGGAGCAGCCCCCCTCAATTCTCCAGCGCCCACGGCAGATAGGGACCGAACTGTCTCACGACGTTCTAAACCCAGCTCGCGTACCACTTTAAATGGCGAACAGCCATACCCTTGGGACCTACTTCAGCCCCAGGATGTGATGAGCCGACATCGAGGTGCCAAACACCGCCGTCGATATGAACTCTTGGGCGGTATCAGCCTGTTATCCCCGGAGTACCTTTTATCCGTTGAGCGATGGCCCTTCCATTCAGAACCACCGGATCACTATGACCTGCTTTCGCACCTGCTCGCGCCGTCACGCTCGCAGTCAAGCTAGCTTATGCCATTGCACTAACCTCCTGATGTCCGACCAGGATTAGCTAACCTTCGTGCTCCTCCGTTACTCTTTGGGAGGAGACCGCCCCAGTCAAACTACCCACCAGACACTGTCCGCAACCCGGATGACGGGTCTACGTTAGAACACCAGCCATTAAAGGGTGGTATTTCAAGGTCGGCTCCATGCAGACTGGCGTCCACACTTCAAAGCCTCCCACCTATCCTACACATCAAGGACCAGTGTTCAGTGTCAAGCTATAGTAAAGGTTCACGGGGTCTTTCCGTCTTGCCGCGGGTACACTGCATCTTCACAGCGAGTTCAATTTCACTGAGTCTCGGGTGGAGACAGCCTGGCCATCATTACGCCATTCGTGCAGGTCGGAACTTACCCGACAAGGAATTTCGCTACCTTAGGACCGTTATAGTTACGGCCGCCGTTTACCGGGGCTTCGATCAAGAGCTTCTCCTTACGGATAACCCCATCAATTAACCTTCCGGCACCGGGCAGGCGTCACACCGTATACGTCCACTTTCGTGTTTGCACAGTGCTGTGTTTTTAATAAACAGTTGCAGCCAGCTGGTATCTTCGACTGAGTTCAGCTCCATGAGCAAGTCACTTCACTTACCATCAGCGTGCCTTCTCCCGAAGTTACGGCACCATTTTGCCTAGTTCCTTCACCCGAGTTCTCTCAAGCGCCTTGGTATTCTCTACCTGACCACCTGTGTCGGTTTGGGGTACGATTTGATGTTACCTGATGCTTAGAGGCTTTTCCTGGAAGCAGGGCATTTGTCACTTCAGCACCGTAGTGCCTCGTCATCACACCTCAGCGTTGAATAAACGACCGGATTTACCTAATCGTTCCGCCTACATGCTTAAACCGGGACAACCGTCGCCCGGCCAACATAGCCTTCTCCGTCCCCCCTTCGCAGTAACACCGAGTACAGGAATATTAACCTGTTTCCCATCGACTACGCCTTTCGGCCTCGCCTTAGGGGTCGACTCACCCTGCCCCGATTAACGTTGGACAGGAACCCTTGGTCTTCCGGCGAGCGGGCTTTTCACCCGCTTTATCGTTACTTATGTCAGCATTCGCACTTCTGATACCTCCAGCAACCCTCACAGGCCACCTTCAACGGCTTACAGAACGCTCCCCTACCCAACAACGCATACGCGTCGCTGCCGCAGCTTCGGTGCATGGTTTAGCCCCGTTACATCTTCCGCGCAGGCCGACTCGACCAGTGAGCTATTACGCTTTCTTTAAATGATGGCTGCTTCTAAGCCAACATCCTGGCTGTCTGTGCCTTCCCACATCGTTTCCCACTTAACCATGACTTTGGGACCTTAGCTGGCGGTCTGGGTTGTTTCCCTCTTCACGACGGACGTTAGCACCCGCCGTGTGTCTCCCGTGATAACATTCTTCGGTATTCGTAGTTTGCATCGGGTTGGTAAGTCGGGATGACCCCCTAGCCGAAACAGTGCTCTACCCCCGAAGATGAGTTCACGAGGCGCTACCTAAATAGCTTTCGGGGAGAACCAGCTATCTCCCGGTTTGATTGGCCTTTCACCCCCAGCCACAAGTCATCCGCTAATTTTTCAACATTAGTCGGTTCGGTCCTCCAGTTAGTGTTACCCAACCTTCAACCTGCCCATGGCTAGATCACCGGGTTTCGGGTCTATACCCTGCAACTTAACGCCCAGTTAAGACTCGGTTTCCCTGCGGCTCCCCTATTCGGTTAACCTTGCTACAGAATATAAGTCGCTGACCCATTATACAAAAGGTACGCAGTCACCCCATAAAGAGGCTCCCACTGCTTGTACGTACACGGTTTCAGGTTCTTTTTCACTCCCCTCGCCGGGGTTCTTTTCGCCTTTCCCTCACGGTACTGGTTCACTATCGGTCAGTCAGGAGTATTTAGCCTTGGAGGATGGTCCCCCCATATTCAGACAGGATACCACGTGTCCCGCCCTACTCTTCGAACTCACAGCCTGTGCATTTTAGTGTACGGGAGTATCACCCTGTACCCTGCGACTTTCCAGACGCTTCCACTAACACACAAACTGATTCAGGTTCTGGGCTGCTCCCCGTTCGCTCGCCGCTACTGGGGGAATCTCGGTTGATTTCTTTTCCTCGGGGTACTTAGATGTTTCAGTTCCCCCGGTTCGCTTCGTTAAGCTATGTATTCACTTAACGATAGTGTGACGAATCACACTGGGTTTCCCCATTCGGAAATCGCCGGCTATAACGGTTCATATCACCTTACCGACGCTTATCGCAGATTAGCACGTCCTTCATCGCCTCTGACTGCCAGGGCATCCACCGTGTACGCTTAGTCGCTTAACCTCACAACCCGAAACTGTTTCGTAAAACGGTTCGTGTTGCGAAAATTTGAGAGACTCGGACACACCGCTTTTCCTTTCTTATTACGGAGAAAGGGAACAGTGTGTCGTTTCAATTTTCAGCTTGATCCAGATTTTTAAAGAGCAAATATCTCAAACGTCATCCGAAGATGAGTTTTGAGATACTGAGGTCGGCGACTTTCACTCACACAAACCAGCAAGTGGCGTCCCCTAGGGGATTCGAACCCCTGTTACCGCCGTGAAAGGGCGGTGTCCTGGGCCTCTAGACGAAGGGGACACTGAAGTCTCAATCGCAAGACGCCTTGCTTTTTACTTTTCATCAGACAATCTGTGTGAGCACTACAAAGGCAGGTTCTTTCAGGTAAGGAGGTGATCCAACCGCAGGTTCCCCTACGGTTACCTTGTTACGACTTCACCCCAGTCATGAATCACAAAGTGGTAAGCGCCCTCCCGAAGGTTAAGCTACCTACTTCTTTTGCAACCCACTCCCATGGTGTGACGGGCGGTGTGTACAAGGCCCGGGAACGTATTCACCGTAGCATTCTGATCTACGATTACTAGCGATTCCGACTTCATGGAGTCGAGTTGCAGACTCCAATCCGGACTACGACATACTTTATGAGGTCCGCTTGCTCTCGCGAGGTCGCTTCTCTTTGTATATGCCATTGTAGCACGTGTGTAGCCCTACTCGTAAGGGCCATGATGACTTGACGTCATCCCCACCTTCCTCCAGTTTATCACTGGCAGTCTCCTTTGAGTTCCCGACCAAATCGCTGGCAACAAAGGATAAGGGTTGCGCTCGTTGCGGGACTTAACCCAACATTTCACAACACGAGCTGACGACAGCCATGCAGCACCTGTCTCAGAGTTCCCGAAGGCACCAAAGCATCTCTGCTAAGTTCTCTGGATGTCAAGAGTAGGTAAGGTTCTTCGCGTTGCATCGAATTAAACCACATGCTCCACCGCTTGTGCGGGCCCCCGTCAATTCATTTGAGTTTTAACCTTGCGGCCGTACTCCCCAGGCGGTCGACTTAACGCGTTAGCTCCGGAAGCCACTCCTCAAGGGAACAACCTCCAAGTCGACATCGTTTACAGCGTGGACTACCAGGGTATCTAATCCTGTTTGCTCCCCACGCTTTCGCACCTGAGCGTCAGTCTTTGTCCAGGGGGCCGCCTTCGCCACCGGTATTCCTCCAGATCTCTACGCATTTCACCGCTACACCTGGAATTCTACCCCCCTCTACAAGACTCAAGCCTGCCAGTTTCAAATGCAGTTCCCAGGTTGAGCCCGGGGATTTCACATCTGACTTAACAGACCGCCTGCGTGCGCTTTACGCCCAGTAATTCCGATTAACGCTTGCACCCTCCGTATTACCGCGGCTGCTGGCACGGAGTTAGCCGGTGCTTCTTCTGCGAGTAACGTCAATCGATGAGGTTATTAACCTCACCGCCTTCCTCCTCGCTGAAAGTACTTTACAACCCGAAGGCCTTCTTCATACACGCGGCATGGCTGCATCAGGCTTGCGCCCATTGTGCAATATTCCCCACTGCTGCCTCCCGTAGGAGTCTGGACCGTGTCTCAGTTCCAGTGTGGCTGGTCATCCTCTCAGACCAGCTAGGGATCGTCGCCTAGGTGAGCCGTTACCCCACCTACTAGCTAATCCCATCTGGGCACATCTGATGGCATGAGGCCCGAAGGTCCCCCACTTTGGTCTTGCGACGTTATGCGGTATTAGCTACCGTTTCCAGTAGTTATCCCCCTCCATCAGGCAGTTTCCCAGACATTACTCACCCGTCCGCCACTCGTCACCCGAGAGCAAGCTCTCTGTGCTACCGTTCGACTTGCATGTGTTAGGCCTGCCGCCAGCGTTCAATCTGAGCCATGATCAAACTCTTCAATTTAAGTTTGATGCTCATGAATTAAACTTCGTAATGAATTACGTATGTTCACTCACTGAGACTTGGTATTCATTTTTCGTCCGAGGACGTTAAGAATCCATGTCACTTTGAGTGCCCACACAGATTGTCTGATAAATTGTTAAAGAGCAGTTGCGACGGCGCTTAGCGCTCTGTCGCGAGGTGGCGTATATTACGCGCTTTCCTCTTTCAGAGTCAACCTCATTTTTCAGAAGTTTTCTCTTTCAACCCGGCGGCTTGTCTGCCGTTGTTCCGTGTCGATGGAGGCGCATTATAGGGAGTTCTCGAACGCCCGCAATAGAAAAATTGCAGAAAAATGACTGACTGCTGCATTCCCCAGCAAAACCCCGCTTTATACCCTGTTACACACAGAATTATCCACAGACCGTACCGCTTGTTAGCGCATAAAGCCCAGCAAAAGCCCCTTCTATATAAAGAAGAGAGCGGCAAAAAAGAGAAAGATAAAAATTCGCGAGCGTTGCGCAAACGTTTTCGTTACAATGCCGCGCTATGACAAGGATGCCCGGTGGGGTGCGTCAGGTGAGTTTTTAGACAAAAATTCACCTAACGCTCTCTGTAATGTTCAAATCCTGGGGATTTAATACCATGCAACAACGTCGTCCAGTCCGCCGCGCTCTGCTCAGTGTTTCTGACAAGGCCGGTATCGTCGAATTCGCGCAGGCTCTTTCCGCTCGTGGTGTTGAGCTACTGTCTACGGGTGGTACCGCACGCCTGCTGGCTGAGAAAGGCCTGCCGGTAACCGAAGTCTCTGACTACACCGGTTTCCCGGAAATGATGGATGGACGCGTTAAGACCCTGCATCCAAAAGTACACGGCGGCATTCTCGGCCGTCGCGGCCAGGATGACGAGATCATGGCCCAGCACGCTATCTCTCCTATCGATATGGTTGTTGTTAACCTTTATCCGTTCGCCCAGACCGTCGCCCGCGAAGGTTGCTCGCTGGAAGATGCGGTGGAAAACATCGATATCGGCGGCCCGACAATGGTGCGCTCCGCGGCCAAGAACCATAAAGACGTGGCTATCGTCGTGAAGAGCCATGACTACAACGCCATTATTAAAGAGATGGATGCGAATGACGGTTCCCTGACTCTGGAAACCCGCTTCGATCTCGCCATTAAAGCTTTCGAGCACACCGCCGCCTACGACAGCATGATTGCCAACTACTTCGGCAGCATGGTTCCGGCCTATCACGGTGAGACTCAGGAAGCCTCCGGCCGCTTCCCGCGTACGCTGAACCTGAACTTTATTAAGAAGCAGGATATGCGCTACGGCGAGAACAGCCATCAGCAGGCTGCCTTCTATATAGAAGAAGAAATTAAAGAAGCGTCGGTTGCGACCGCTACTCAGGTTCAGGGCAAAGCCCTTTCTTATAACAACATCGCCGATACCGATGCGGCGCTGGAGTGTGTGAAAGAGTTCAGCGAACCGGCCTGCGTGATTGTTAAACACGCCAACCCATGCGGCGTTGCGGTCAGCTCCTCAATTCTGGATGCTTACGATCGTGCCTACAAAACCGACCCGACCTCCGCATTCGGCGGCATTATCGCCTTCAACCGCGAGCTGGATGCAGAAACCGCGCAGGCCATCATTTCCCGTCAGTTTGTTGAAGTGATCATTGCGCCATCCGCCAGCGAAGAGGCCCTGAAGATAACGGCGGCCAAACAGAACGTCCGCGTTCTGACCTGCGGCGAGTGGGCGGCACGCGTTCCAGGCCTCGATTTCAAACGCGTTAACGGCGGCCTGCTGGTTCAGGATCGCGATCTGGGCATGGTCAGCGCCGGTGAACTGCGCGTAGTAAGCAAACGCCAGCCGACGGAACAAGAACTGCGTGATGCGCTGTTCTGCTGGAAAGTGGCGAAGTTCGTGAAATCCAACGCCATTGTTTACGCCAAAGAGAATATGACTATCGGCATCGGCGCGGGTCAGATGAGCCGCGTTTACTCTGCCAAAATCGCCGGGATTAAAGCCGGTGACGAAGGTCTGGAAGTCAAAGGTTCGGCAATGGCCTCCGATGCCTTCTTCCCGTTCCGTGACGGTATCGATGCGGCTGCGGCGGTTGGTGTAACCTGCGTGATCCAACCTGGCGGTTCTATCCGCGACGATGAAGTGATTGCCGCAGCCGACGAACACGGTATTGCGATGATCTTCACCGACATGCGCCACTTCCGCCATTAATTCACGGAGCAGAACATGAAAGTATTAGTGATTGGCAACGGCGGCCGCGAGCACGCGCTGGGATGGAAAGCGGCACAGTCTCCGCTGGTCGACACCGTCTACGTGGCGCCGGGTAACGCCGGCACCGCTCTGGAACCCGCGCTGCAAAACGTCAATATCGGCGTGACCGATATTCCGGCGCTGCTGGACTTTGCCCAGCGCGAAAAGATCGATCTGACCATCGTCGGTCCGGAAGCGCCGCTGGTGATTGGCATTGTCGATGCGTTCCGCGCCGCGGGCCTGAAAATCTTCGGCCCGACCGAAGGCGCCGCCCAGCTGGAAGGTTCAAAAGCCTTTACCAAAGATTTCCTCGCGCGGCATAACATTCCGACCGCGGAATATCAGAACTTCACCGAAGTCGAACCTGCGCTGGCCTATCTGCGCGAAAAAGGTGCGCCGATTGTTATCAAGGCGGACGGTCTGGCAGCCGGTAAAGGCGTGATTGTCGCGATGACGCTGCAAGAAGCGGAAGAGGCGGTTCAGGATATGCTGGCCGGCAACGCCTTTGGCGACGCGGGCCATCGGATCGTGATCGAAGAGTTCCTCGACGGCGAAGAAGCCAGCTTTATCGTCATGGTCGACGGCGAGCACGTTCTGCCGATGGCCACCAGCCAGGACCACAAACGCGTAGGTAATGGCGATACCGGTCCGAACACCGGTGGTATGGGCGCCTATTCACCCGCCCCGGTGGTCACCGATGAGGTTCATCAGCGCACCATGGATCGCATCATTTGGCCAACGGTCAAAGGTATGGCGGCGGAAGGCAATACCTATACCGGGTTCCTGTACGCCGGTCTGATGATCGACAAACAGGGCAATCCAAAAGTTATCGAGTTCAACTGCCGTTTCGGCGATCCGGAAACGCAGCCCATTATGCTGCGTATGAAATCCGACATGGTGGAGCTGTGCCTCGCCGCCTGCGACGGAAAACTGGATGAGAAAACCTCCGAGTGGGACGATCGCGCCTCGCTGGGTATCGTGGTCGCCGCAGGCGGCTATCCGGGCAACTACGCCACCGGCGACGAAATCTTCGGCCTGCCGCAGCAAGAAGCTGTGGATGGCAAGGTCTTCCATGCCGGGACGAAGCTTACCGATGACCAGCGCGTGGTGACGAATGGCGGCCGCGTACTGTGCGTGACGGCATTGGGTGACACCGTGGCCCAGGCGCAGCAGCGCGCCTACGAACTCCTGACCGGTATTCATTGGGAAGGTAGCTTCAGCCGTAGCGATATTGGCTGGCGCGCAATCGCCCGCGAGCAACGCTAGCGCTTGAGCGTGACCTCATAACAGGCCTTATTGACGGGCGGCTTCATTCTGGAGTCGCCCGTTTTTTTTATCGTCCGCCATCATGTTGCGGAGCGCATGCGGTCAGGCGCCTCAGAGCTAACGTATGGAGAAGAACAGGCGCCGGGTGCGCAAAGCCTCTTTGACAGAACGTCAGAAGGTTTTTTCCTGCGGCTGCCAGGTACAGAAATCTTCGTTGGCCACCAGCAAAAGCTGAGCGCCCTCTGAGGCTTCCAGCCACGCCACGCTCACCTCAACGGAAGAGTGATTCTGGCGGCGTTCAATGTGAGCTAAGGCCCGGGCATCCAGATCCGGCTTCACGGTTTGCCCTTCACAGGTCGTCACGGTGTGGTTGGCATGCCAGCGTCCCTGACGCAGAACAACGCGTCCTTGCCGCAAGGCGTCGCTGGTCTGGCGAATTTGCGTTGCCCGGTAGCGGTAAAGCGCCACCTGATCGCTGGAAAGCTGTTGTTTTTGTCCGTCCACTTCGCGCTGCATAAAGCTCAGCTCGCCCTGGTCATCAAAACGGGCGCGAATGTGTTCCGTCGGTTTGCCGTAGACATTGAGTTCGATAAGCGTGAGTCGGTCACCCTGCCAGCGGTATTCGCTGGTTGAAGTATTGCCGTGACGCCACGGGCTGAAGGCGGCAAGCAGATGCACTTCGCCGTTGGAATCCAGACGCCAGATACGCATCGCGCCCTGGTTGTCCGCATACCCGCTGGCGGTAAAAGGTGGGACAGAAGAGTCATGGCTACAGGCAGAGATCAGCACGACGCCAGCCAGCATCAATACGCGACGCCAGATAGACAAAAGGGGCTTTAAGGCCCCTTCGTTAAAACTGTACACTGCCACGCAGTCTTACTTAACGGCGTCTTTCAGCGCTTTACCAGAAACAAATGCCGGCACGTTAGCAGCGGCAATTTTGATTTCGTTACCGGTCTGCGGGTTGCGGCCAGTACGCTCAGCGCGGTGGTTCACTTTGAAGGTACCGAAACCAACCAGTTGAACAGCATCACCTTCTTTCAGAGACTCAGTAATTGCAGCCAGGGTAGATTCCAGGGCAGCTTTTGCCTGTGCTTTGGACAGGTCAGCTTTGTCCGCAATTACATCAATCAGTTGAGTCTTGTTCATAAGTTATCCTTACAATGTGTTTATCGCTTGCTAAGCACCGAGTGCGACGGAAATGCCTGAAAAGCACTCTCCTGCATACACGCACCGATAGCCACTTTTTTTCGCCCTCCAAATGTAGACCAGACGGGGGGCGGAATGGAAGCCTTCAGACGCTACAATTCAGGCGGTAAATCACGTTTTCTGGTCTCACTGCTGAAAATTTATACCAATATTGCTCTCGCCGGCTTCACGAAGGTCTGCGCGCAGCCCTTTGATCAGTTCGATATCGCGTTCTTCACAGTCGGCCAGCAGGCGGAAAATTTCCCACTGAATATCCCATTCTTGCTCAACCGCCGGGTTCTCTTTGAGCTCTTCGTCGGTCATTTCGCGACCCGCCTGGGTCATTTCCAGCATCGCGACGGTGGTGATCGAGCTCTTGCTCACCTCAATGGCATGCTCAAGCGTTTCTCCGCTCAGACGCGAATGAATCAGTTCACTCAGAGCAACGCAGGCGTCGATAGCCGGATACACGCCGTACAAATCATAGTCGTCGGCAGCCGGAATTGCCTCTTCCAGTTTTTCCAGTTGGCTATCGAAATTCACCTTCGCATCCTTGACGGTCAGGGTTTCCCAAATCAGATCGAGGATACGACGATACAGCTGGCCGTCGGCAAATTCGGTTTGCTGGCAGAACATCGCGTAATTGGGGTACATGCGCTCGCACAAACAGGCCATAAAGGTGACGTGCTGCCAGCTTTCCAGCTTCTCCAGGCGCAGATGAATCGGGTTTTGTAACATGATGAATTCTCGAAGTCAGAAATTAGCCGCAGTGTACCTGAATCAGCAGTGATTTGCTTGCCAACGCACAAATGCCGGACGCCGCGAGGCAACCGCATCGGCCCAGCGCGTAGGCTCCGGCAAGCGGTAGCCCTTGATGCAGCGCTGAACCCATGTCAGCGCGCTATCGAGAGCCACCCGATGGCCGGTGCTGACAAACAGCGGATTGCAGCGCGCTTTGCTGCGCCAGACCCACGCCAGCTGCTCGTTTTTATCTATCAGCGGCGCCAGCGCTCCCGGCTCATCGCCGGGCAGCGTAAACTGACCGCACAGGCGTTTTTTGGCCACCCCGATGGTCGGGACATCCACCAGCAGGCCAAAATGGCTGGCGACGCCCAGACGCCGGGGATGGGAAATCCCGTGGCCATCGACAAAGAGCAGATCCGGTTTTTGTGCAAGCTGCTGCCACGCTGCCAGCAAAGCGGGCGTTTCACGAAAGGAGAGAAAACCGGGGATATACGGCATGGTGGTGGCCACTCGCGCCACCTGATATTCAACCAGTTCCAGAGAGGGCCAGGCGAGCAGCACAATAGCCGCCCGCGTCACTTCTCCTTCTTGCTCGAAGCCAACGTCCGCACCGCCGATCAGCCGGGGAGGATCGCGATCCAGCCGATCCTCACGAATCACCGATGCGGCCAGCTCCTGCTGCCGTTGGCGTAGCGACGCCAGATCCATACTCGCTCCTTAGCGATGGTATTGTGCCGACAGCCGGTGCACCGCTTCCACAAATACGCCGGCGTGTTCAGGGTTCACATCCTGATGGATGCCATGACCGAGGTTGAAGACATGGCCTTCTCCCTGACCAAAACCGGCCAGTATGGTCGCGACTTCCTCTTCAATACGGCCAGCAGGCGCATACAGCATGGAAGGATCCATATTGCCCTGCAGCGCCACTTTGTGACCGACCCGACGACGCGCGTCGGCGATATCGGTGGTCCAGTCGAGACCCAACGCATCGCAGCCGGTTTCGGCCATCGCTTCCAGCCACTGTCCGCCGCCTTTGGTGAATAACGTCACCGGGACGCGGCGGCCTTCGTTTTCGCGCAGCAGGCCATCAACGATTTTGTGCATGTAGTACAGCGAGAACTGCTGATAATCGCGGCCGGTCAGCACGCCACCCCAGGTATCGAAAATCATCACCGACTGGGCGCCCGCTTTGATTTGGGCGTTCAGGTACAGGGTGACGCTTTTGGCCAGCTTTTCGAGCAGCGCATGCAGCGCCTGCGGGTCGGCATACATCATTTTCTTGATCACGGTAAACGCCTTGCTGCTCCCGCCTTCAACCATATAGGTCGCCAGCGTCCACGGGCTGCCGGAGAAGCCAATTAGCGGAACCTCGCCTTTTAATTCGCGGCGAATCGTCCGCACGGCATTCATCACGTAGCCGAGCTCATCTTCCGGATCGGGCACCGGCAGTTTGTCGACATCGGCCTTACCGGTAATCGTCGAGGTGAAACGGGGACCTTCGCCAGTTTCAAAATAGAGCCCCAGCCCCATTGCGTCCGGGATGGTCAAAATGTCCGAGAAGAGGATAGCTGCATCCAGTTTATAGCGGCGCAGCGGCTGCAATGTGACTTCGCAGGCCAGCTCGGCGTTTTTGCACAGCGACATAAAATCGCCGGCCTGGGCGCGAGTGGCTTTGTACTCCGGTAAATAGCGGCCCGCCTGGCGCATCATCCACACCGGGGTCACATCAACGGGTTGGCGCAGCAGCGCACGCAGATAACGATCGTTCTTCAGTTCGGTCATTTTGCAGTTCCTTAAGCGTCAGGCCGTTATTGTATCACGTCATTCCTCGTCAGCCCGACACATTGCCACGGTGTCTTCTATCAGGCGGCGCGCTACGGTACCCGGCGGCGGCAGCAGCGGTAAATCGTCATAGCGATACCAGCCAGCCTGCAGCAGCTCTTTTTCATCGATAACAATGTCGCCGCTGTCATATTCCGCCATAAATGCGGTCATCAGCGACTGCGGGAACGGCCACGGCTGGGAGGTCACATAGCGCAGATTTTTCACCTTCAGACCGCACTCTTCCATGACCTCGCGGGCAACCGCCTCCTCAAGGGTCTCTCCCACTTCGACAAACCCGGCCAGCACCGTATGTATGCCATTACGATGGCGGGTATGCTGCGCCAGCAAGATAGAATCGTCCCGGCGAATCGCCACGATCATGCAGGGCGCGATTTGCGGGTAATAACGTTCGCGGCAGTGGCTGCAGAGCATCGCCCATTCGGTTTTGCTCGGATGCATTGGATGCCCGCAGTAACCGCAGAATTTATGCGAGCGGTAAAATTCGGCGAGCTGAATCCCGCGCCCCGCCAGCTGAAACAGCCCCGGTTCCTGATCCAATAACTGCCGCAACGATCCCATATCATGCCGACGATCCTGGCACACCATCCACACCGCGTCGCCTTGCCATTCGCCAATATGCAGCGCGTGCTGGCCGACAAGATTGAAATTTACCGCTTCGCCATGTGGTAATTCCCCGTCGGGTAACCATAATTTCTGTTCGTGACTGACTATCCACCAGCCGCTATCTAATTTTTCAATAATACGATCCATATCTATTGCACTACCTTCGTTTTACTGGCAATTTTAACATTATATTTACATTCTGGTGAGCAACGTTATTTTCTTAATCTTGCGGAGTCAACCATGTTAAACCAGCTGGAAAACCTGACGGAACGTGTTGGAGGCAGTAATGAACTGGTCGATCGCTGGCTGCATGTACGTAAGCATTTGCTCGTCGCTTACTACAAGCTGGTTGGCCTGAAACCGGGAAAAGAATCCTTTATGCGGCTTAACGAAAAGGCGCTGGATAACTTTTGCCAAAGCCTGGTGGATTATCTCTCCTCCGGCCATTTTAGTATTTATGAACGCATTCTTGGCGAAATGGAAGGTGATACGCCACTTTTGGCGGTTACCAGGCTCTATCCGCAGCTGGAAGCCAATACCCAGCAAATTATGGATGACTACGACTCCTGCCTCGAAAACGCCATCGATCACGATAATTATCTTGAGTTCCAGCAGGCGCTGTCCGACATCGGCGAAGCGCTGGAAGCCCGCTTTGCGCTGGAAGATAAGCTGATCGCCCTCGCCATTTCGTACAACCTGAAAGATAACGTCAGCGACAATATCGCGCCGACGGCTTGAGTTGTGAACCGTTAACGAGTAATTTACAGACATTCTCCCTCTACGGAGGGAGTGTTATCTTGTCGGAGTGCCTATTTTCCACACTGGAAAAGGCTGAGACCGTTAATTCGGGATCCGCGGAACCTGATCAGGCTAATACCTGCGAAGGGAACAAGAGTAAACTGCAAAGAGCGGCCGTCCCTCAGGGACCAAACGCATCTGTTACTCCATCCGTCGTCTGACAAGCCATCTCCTTTTCATCTGGAATGAGCTATGTCTACAGAAAAACTGACCCGCCGACAGCAGCGCGAACGCGCACAACACTTTATTGATACTCTGGAAGGCACCGCCTTTCCCCGCTCACGACGCATCTATGTTCAGGGCGCACAGGATAGTATTCGCGTGCCGATGCGCGAAATCCAGCTCAGCCCCACGCTTACTGGCGGCGACAAAAGCAACCCACAGTATGAAGAGAACGAAGCCATACCGGTGTATGACACCTCCGGCCCCTACGGCGATCCTGATATAGCCATCGACGTCCGGCAGGGACTGGCGAAGCTGCGCCAGCCGTGGATTGATGCCCGTCACGATTGCGAGCCGTTACATGAACGCAGCTCCCTCTACACCCAAGCGCGCCTGGCCGATGAGGAGCTCGATGCGCTGCGCTTTAGCGGCTCGCTGACGCCAAAACGCGCAAAATCAGGTAAATGCGTCACGCAGCTCCACTACGCGCGCCAGGGCATCGTCACGCCGGAGATGGCGTTCATCGCCATCCGCGAAAATATGGGCCGCGAGCGCATTCGCAGCAAAGTGTTGCGCCACCAGCACCCTGGCGAAGGTTTTGGCGCCCGCCTGCCGGAGAATATCTCCGCCGAGTTCGTCCGCGATGAAGTGGCTGCCGGGCGCGCCATTATTCCCGCCAATATCAACCATCCTGAGTCGGAACCGATGATTATCGGCCGTAATTTTCTGGTGAAGGTCAACGCCAACATCGGTAACTCGGCGGTGACCTCCTCCATCGAAGAGGAGGTGGAAAAACTGGTGTGGTCAACGCGCTGGGGCGCTGACACGGTGATGGATTTGTCCACCGGGCGCTATATTCACGAAACCCGCGAGTGGATCCTGCGCAACAGCCCGGTCCCTATCGGTACCGTCCCCATTTACCAGGCGCTGGAGAAGGTGAACGGTATCGCCGAAAACCTCACCTGGGAAGCCTTCCGCGATACTCTGCTGGAACAGGCAGAACAAGGCGTTGACTACTTCACCATCCATGCCGGCGTCCTGCTGCGCTATGTGCCGATGACCGCCGGACGGCTGACCGGCATTGTCTCCCGCGGCGGTTCGATCATGGCGAAATGGTGCCTTTCCCATCATCAGGAGAACTTCCTGTACCAGCATTTCCGCGAAATCTGCGAAATCTGCGCCGCCTATGATGTCTCGCTCTCCTTAGGCGATGGCCTGCGCCCGGGTTCCATTCAGGATGCCAACGACGAAGCGCAGTTTGCCGAACTGCATACCCTGGGCGAACTCACCAAAATCGCCTGGGAATATGATGTGCAGGTGATGATTGAAGGACCGGGTCACGTGCCGATGCAGATGATCCGCCGCAACATGACCGAAGAGCTGGAGCACTGTCACGAAGCGCCGTTCTATACCCTCGGGCCGTTAACCACCGATATCGCTCCCGGCTATGACCACTTCACCTCCGGTATCGGTGCGGCGATGATCGGCTGGTTCGGCTGCGCCATGCTCTGCTACGTCACGCCAAAAGAGCATCTCGGCCTGCCCAATAAAGAGGACGTGAAGCAGGGATTGATCACCTACAAAATCGCCGCCCACGCCGCCGACCTCGCCAAAGGGCACCCTGGCGCGCAGATCCGCGATAACGCTATGTCCAAAGCGCGGTTTGAATTCCGCTGGGAAGACCAGTTTAACCTCGCGCTCGACCCGTTCACCGCCCGCGCTTATCACGATGAAACGCTGCCGCAGGAGTCGGGAAAAGTCGCCCACTTCTGCTCCATGTGCGGGCCTAAATTCTGTTCAATGAAAATCACCCAGGAAGTCCGCGATTATGCCGCCCGGCAGCATATTGAAGCCGGTATGGCCGACAAATCCCAGGATTTCCGCGCTCTTGGCGGTGAGATCTATTTACGTAAGGAGCAAGCCTGATGTACCAACCCGATTTTCCATCCGTCCCCTTCCGCTTAGGACTCTATCCGGTCGTCGATAGCGTGGAGTGGATTGAACGTTTGCTTACTGCGGGCGTGCGTACTATTCAGCTGCGCATCAAGGATAAACGCGACAGCGAAGTTGAAGACGATGTGATCGCCGCTATTGCCCTGGGACGCCAACACGACGCCCGACTGTTTATTAATGATTACTGGCGGTTGGCCATAAAACATCAGGCTTACGGCGTGCATTTAGGCCAGGAGGATCTGGAAACCACAGACCTCAGCGCAATCCGCAACGCCGGGCTGCGTCTTGGGGTCTCGACTCATGACGATATGGAGATCGACGTCGCGCTGGCCGCACGCCCCTCCTACATCGCCCTGGGCCACGTTTTTCCCACGCAAACCAAACAGATGCCTTCCGCCCCTCAGGGACTGGAACAGCTTGCCCGCCATATCCAGCGTTTGCAGGATTACCCGACGGTAGCGATCGGCGGCATCAGTCTGGCACGGACGCCGGCGGTACTGGAAACCGGCGTCGGCAGTATTGCGGTCGTCAGCGCGATTACTCAGGCGGCTGACTGGCGGCAGGCCACCGCGCAGCTGCTGACTCTCGCGGGAGTCGGCGATGAATGACAGCGATTTCATGCGCTATAGCCGCCAGCTGCTGCTGGAGGATATCGCCATCGAAGGCCAGCAAAAGCTGCTGGCCAGCCGGGTACTGATCGTCGGTCTTGGCGGGCTGGGCTCGCCTGCCGCGCTTTATCTGGCCGGTGCCGGTGTCGGCACGCTGGTGCTGGCCGATGACGACGACGTGCACGTCAGCAACCTCCAGCGGCAAATTCTGTTCACCAGCGATGATATCGCTCAGCCCAAAACCACGGCCGCCAGAGCAAGGCTGGCTCGTCTCAACCCGCAGATTGAACTGATTGCCCTGAAGCAGCGGTTAGGCGGAAAGGCCCTGCTGGATGAAGTGACGCAGGCCGATGTGGTACTGGATTGCACCGATAACATGGTGACCCGCCAGGCTATCAATGCCGCCTGCGTCGCGCTTAAGACCCCGCTGATCACCGCCAGCGCCGTCGGGCTGGGAGGCCAGCTGATGGTACTGACGCCGCCGTGGGAACAGGGCTGCTACCGCTGCCTGTGGCCGGATGCTAACGAGCCCGAACGCAACTGCCGTACGGCGGGCATTATCGGCCCGGTGGTGGGCATGATGGGTACCCTGCAGGCGCTGGAGGCGATCAAACTGCTCAGCGGCATGGCGACGCCGCGTAATACTCTGCGCCTGTTCGATGCCCGCACCAGCAGCTGGCGCGCGCTCGCATTACAGCGGGCTCAGGACTGTCCGGTATGTGGAGGGCAGCATGCAGGTATGGTTTAACGATGAACCGTTGCAGTGCGCCGACGCGACATCCGTCGCCACCCTGCTCACTCAACTGGAACAGCATCAACCGGGCGTCGCGCTGGCGCTCAATCAACACATCCTGCCGCGTGAGCGCTGGGAACACCATCTTCTGCAGGAAGGCGACCAAATCCTGCTTTTTCAGGTTATCGCCGGAGGCTGACATGTTACGTATTGCGGATAAAACGTTTGAATCACATCTTTTCACCGGTACCGGTAAATTCGCCGCCCCTGACGTCATGGTGGAGGCGATTCGCGCCTCCGGCAGTCAACTGGTGACGCTGGCGATGAAGCGCGTCGATCTCCGTCAGCATAATGACGCGATCCTCGCGCCGCTGCTGGCGGCTGGCGTGAGCCTGCTGCCTAATACCTCCGGGGCCAAAACGGCAGAAGAAGCCATATTTGCCGCCCGTCTGGCGCGGGAAGCGCTGGGCACCCACTGGCTGAAACTGGAAATCCACCCGGATGCGCGCTGGCTGCTCCCCGATCCGATTGAAACGCTGAAAGCGGCAGAAATTCTGGTACGGGAAGGCTTCGTGGTGTTGCCCTACTGCGGCGCCGATCCGGTGCTGTGCAAGCGTCTGGAAGAGGCGGGCTGCGCGGCGGTGATGCCGCTCGGCGCGCCGATAGGTTCCAATCAGGGGCTGGAAACCAAAGCGATGCTGGAGATTATTATCGAGCAGGCCACGGTGCCTGTAGTGGTTGATGCGGGTATTGGCGTGCCGAGCCACGCGGCGCAGGCGCTGGAAATGGGCGCTGACGCGGTACTGGTGAATACCGCCATCGCCGTTGCCGACGACCCGGTCACCATGGCCCGGGCTTTCCGTCTGGCGATTGATGCCGGATTGCTGGCGCGACAGGCCGGCCCGGGCGCGCGCAGCGCGCAGGCGCAGGCCACCAGCCCGTTGACCGGCTTTCTGGAGGCGCTGGTATGAATACCTTCACTGACCGCTGGCGGCAGCTGGACTGGGACGACATTCGCCTGCGTATCAACAGTAAAACCCCCGCCGACGTTGAACGCGCCCTGGCGGCAAAACAGCTCAGCCGTGACGATATGATGGCCCTGCTCTCTCCTGCCGCCGCAGGTTATCTGGAGCCTCTGGCGCAGCGTGCCCAGCGTCTGACCCGCCAGCGTTTTGGTAATACCGTCAGCTTTTATGTCCCGCTGTATCTCTCTAATCTGTGCGCCAACGATTGTACCTACTGCGGTTTCTCAATGAGTAACCGCATTAAGCGCAAGACCCTGGATGAGGCGGAAATTGCCCGTGAATGCGCGGCGATCCGCGAAATGGGCTTTGAGCATCTGCTGCTGGTGACCGGCGAGCATCAGGGCAAAGTTGGCATGGACTATTTTCGCCAGCATCTGCCCGCCATTCGTCGCCAGTTCGCCTCGCTGCATATGGAGGTCCAGCCGCTGGCGATGGAGGAGTATGCCGAGCTGAAAACGCTCGGACTGGACGGCGTGATGGTCTATCAGGAGACCTATCATGAAAGCATGTATGCGAAACATCATCTGAAAGGCAAAAAGCAGGACTTCTTCTGGCGGCTGGATACGCCGGACAGGCTTGGACAGGCGGGGATTGATAAGATTGGCCTTGGCGCATTAATTGGCCTCTCCGACAGCTGGCGCGTGGATTGCTTTATGGTGGCGGAACATCTGCTGTGGCTCCAGCAACGCTACTGGCGCAGCCGCTACTCCATCTCCTTTCCACGACTACGTCCTTGCGCCGGGGGGATCGAGCCCGCCTCATTAATGGATGAGCGGCAGCTGGTGCAGACCATTTGCGCCTTCCGCCTGCTGGCCCCGGAAGTTGAACTCTCGCTCTCCACCCGCGAATCCCCCTGGTTCCGCGATCGGGTTATCCCGCTGGCCATCAACAACGTCAGCGCCTTTTCGAAAACCCAGCCCGGCGGGTATGCCGATAATCATCCGGAGCTGGAGCAGTTCGCGCCTCACGATGATCGTCGCCCGGAAGAGGTCGCCAGCGCGCTGGTGGCCAGCGGACTACAGCCGGTATGGAAAGACTGGGATAGCTGGCTGGGACGCGCTTCCCAGTCTTGATGATGAAGAATGTCATTCCTTAAATGTTCTTCGTGGACGCTCGTAATAAGAGAAACGGAAGATGGTGGTCATATCGCCGTTTCTCTATTCTGCCCTTGTCAGCAGCGGATGCTGTCCAGGGCGAATGATCTCTCTTCCTCACTTTCGCCCTGCTCCATCCTCTTCGTTACGCAGGGCGTTTTATTCATATCGAATATAAATCAGCCCATATCACAACGTCAGCGTTATAATTACCGGAGTTTTTACTGATTCGCTCAGCAGGCATGCTGGCTAAACCTGCGTCTTCACCCACGGTTTAACTCTTCTGGAACGATTTACGATTCATGGCTCGTCATAACAGAAAGCTCTCTTTCACCGCGCCGATTGTGATCGGGTTTACGGGTATTTTATTCAGCTTCTTGCTCATCGCGGTGTTTGCCACGATGGCGCAAAGAAAAGATCTTCTTGAAGATTATCATCATATTAACCGCAACTTCACCCATAACATGGCGACGAACTACACGGAGACGCTGCTGCGTGGCAATGACTTCATCCTCAGTCGCGCCGCGACTTTCTTCGCACGTAATGATGAGCTGAACAATGCGGTCAACGTCAATCCGGAAAAAGGTTTGATGCTGTTAATGCAATTGCAAAATATGATGCAGACCGTTTCGTCAATTTCGCTGGCGGATACCGATGGGCACTATATGCGTGCGCCCGAAGTCCTTAAGACCGAAGACAGCCAGGCCTTCAACGCCAAATCAAGACCGTGGTTTATTAAGCAAGCGGAAGCCAGTACCTTCAGCCGGTATACCAGCCCGTACATCGACTACTTCACGCATCATCCGACGATTTCCCTCTACAAACCCGTCATCTCTGCGGAAGGACGGCTGAAAGGCAGCCTCGCTTTTCATCTCGATCTGATCTCAATGGGCTACGCGTTACGGCAGATGGTCGCCCCGGTACAGGGGGAATTTTTTGTTGTGCAACGTGATGGTAAAGTTGTTCTGCATCCCGACCCTGGCGCATTGTTTAAACCCTACGTCAGTGAAGCATTGATGGACAGAATGACCAGCGGTGAAGGCCAGCTTTACGATACCAATACCGACGCCTGGTACTATTACTATTCATTTACCAACCCCGACTGGTTTGTCATTTATCGTGTCGATAACTCGGCGCTCATCAACTTAACGCGCCATGAAACGGATATCGTCTCATGGAGTTTTGCCCTGGCCGCTATCATCATCGTGCTGTTCGGACTCTATCTGCGTCATGCGTCACGTACCGTGCTGATGAACATTATTAATGCCATTAAAACCGGGGATGTACAGCGCGCCCCACGCCTGGAAGCGATGCTCAGCAAAGCGATTGAGAGCAATAAGCAGCGCGAGTTAACCTACGTTCGCCAGGCGACCATCGACGCGCTAACCGGCTGCAAGAACCGGCGCGCCTTCGATAGCGATATTGCCGCGCTGATGAACGATCATCAGCCCTTCTCTCTCGCGCTGGTTGATATTGATAACTTCAAAACGATAAATGACACCTGGGGCCACCTCAATGGCGATATCGTTCTGCGCAATGTCGCCCGCGAAGGGCTGCAGATCCTCCAGCCCCTGCAAATTTCACTTTATCGCTACGGCGGCGAAGAATTTGCGGTGCTATTCGCCGCCGGGCATAGCGATAACGCTCTGATGCTGCTGGAGAGCTGGCGGGCACGCGTCGCGCAGCGTTCCTGGCGCGAAGAGGGACTGGCGGTAACCTTCAGCGCGGGCCTGGGCGAATGGAATATGGAGCCCCTGGAGCAGCTGGTGGTGAGCGTTGATGAAGCCCTTTATAAAGCCAAGCAGCAGGGCAAAAACCGTATCACCCGCGCATAAATTCGCCGGGCTGCACAGGCCCGTCAGCCCGGCTGTTACTGTTTTCCACCCTAAAACCGAAACCGGTTTCATTATTTTGTGATGCCTTACACACAATCACGGCAAAGCGGTTGTCGTGTCTGTCGGCCCGCGATAAAGATGATGCATCAAGGGAACATAAGGGCCATCAACTATGAAGAATATCGTTTTATGCTGCGCCGCTGGAATGTCCACCAGCATGCTGGTTCAACGTATGCAGGCTGCTGCGCAACAAAAGGGGGTGGAAGTCTCCATCAAAGCCGTACCGGTTGCCGAGTTTAAAGATAATCTTGCGGCTGCCGATATTATCCTGCTCGGTCCTCAGGTGAAGTACGAGCAAGCTAAGCTACAGGCGCTGGCCGACCCGTTTGGTAAAAAAGTCGCCGTTATCGATATGATGGATTACGGCATGATGAAAGGCGATGCTGTTCTCGATAAAGCCCTGAAGTTGATGGAGTAAGTCATGGAAGATTTAGAAACGATCATCATGGAGCTGTTGGTGAATGCGGGTTCAGCCCGCAGTTCAGCATTAACGGCTCTGCAGCTGGCCCGCAAAGGTGATTTTGCGGCTTCCGAGCAGGCAATGGCAGAATCACATGAGTTTGTGAAGCACGCGCATAAAATTCAGACCCAGCTCATCGGCCTCGATGAAGGCTCAGGCAAACTGCCGGTGAACCTGATTACCGTTCACTCCCAGGATCACCTGATGAATGCCATGGTGATACAGGATCTGGCAACCGATATGATTGAACTGTATCGTCGCACCGCATAGTTAATAAACGCGGTGAATAGCAGGTGCCCCTCAGGCACCTGCTTTTTTATTACAAGAAACCGTAAAGCGCGGCAAAGACCCAGCCAAACACGCACGAAACGCTGACGCCAATGAGCCCCGGCAGAATAAAGCTATGGTTAATCACAAAGCGACCGATATGCGTCGTTCCTGAGCGATCGAACTGAATCGCCGCCAGGTCGCTTGGGTAGGTTGGCAGAATATAATAGCCGTAGCAGGCTGGCGCGGAGGCAACAATGTAGGCCGGATCGACGCCAATCGCCAGCGCCACCGGGACAATCGCCGCCAGCGCCGCCGCCTGGGAATTAACGAATTTGGACACAATCAGCAGGACGATGGCATAGGCCCACGGGTACTCCTTCACCATTTCGCCAAGCACGCCTTTAATCTCCGACATGTGCGCGCCGAACATCGTTTCCGCCATCCACGCGATACCGTACACCGCCACAATGGCGATCATCCCCGAGCGGAAAACCTCATTCTTCGAAATCGACGCCGGGTTTGTTTTGGTAATGATGATAATGAGCGCGCCGGAGAACAGCATAAACATCTGAATCACCAGCACCATTGACAGCGGCTTACCGTCGAAAGCAGGACGCAGCGCCGAAAACGCCCCCAGAACGGCCACTACGGCAATCGAGGCGAGGAAGACCCACATAGCGACCCAGTTACTGGTCGGCAGTTTTCGGTCCAGCAGCGTTGCCGTATCGCCATAAACATAATGACGGTTTTCCGGCGTTGAGATGAAAGCCTGAAACTCTTCGTCTTTATCTAAGTCTTTACCGCGGAACCAGCTAAAAATACCGATGGCCAGAATCCCCAGCAGCGTAGAGGGAATGGTAATAGCCAGCAGGTCGAGGAATTCGAGGTGCTTGCCGTTGAAGGTAAAATTCCCCAGCATCGCCACCAATGACACCACCGCCACAGACACCGGGCTGGCGATAATCCCCATCTGTGCGCCAATGGAGCTTGCCGCCATCGGGCGCTCGGGGCGAATATTGTTCTTGATAGCGACGTCATAAATAATCGGCAGAATCGTATAAACCACGTGGCCAGTGCCGCAAAGAATGGTCAGCGTACAGGTGACGAAGGGAGCGACAATGGAGACATATTTTGGATTGCGCCGCAGAAGTTTCTCCGCTATCTGCAGCATCACATCTAAGCCGCCGGAAGCCTGAAGCGTCGCCGAGGCGGCGACCACCGCAATGATCACCAGCATCACATCAACCGGCGGTTTACCCGGCTGAAGATGAAAGACAAAGACCAAAATAACCAGCCCGATACCGCCTAAAAGACCCAGTGCGATACCGCCTTTTCTGGCACCATAAAAGAGACAAATTAAGATAATGACGAGTTGTATTGCGAATTCCATGCTTCCCCCAGCCCCTGGCTATGAAAATCAAAAGACTTCTCTTCCGCTGCCGTATTATTTAGCCATCTCCCCCAGCGTATTTTTCGGATATAACCCGCCCTCCCCGGCTTCATGAAACCGAAGATAAAAGCAAAAGTAATCACATGATTAATTGGACTTTTTGACTATGTCGCCTTTGATTTGCTGATTTTTTGATACGTGTAGAATTTTTACCCATCAATAAGTGTGGGTATTAAGAAAAAACAGCCGGCCGGTTTTTATATGAATTATTTGCTGCTTAATTGAGGGGGAAATATTAATGGAATGTAATTCATTATGAGGAGACAGAGGTGGATATTATCGTGGCGCGGCGCCGGGATAATAAAAAAGCCAGTCAGGAAACCTGACTGGCTTTTTAAGCGTAGCGTCAACGATTAATCGTTGTCGGAACCGCCCAGACCTGCGTTCAGCAGTTCTGCCAGGTTAGCAGAAGCTTCTTCCACGCTCACCTGAGGTGCTGCAGGCTGTTCGCCCGCGGCGCGGCGACGCATACGATCCTGGTGGTACGCATAGCCGGTACCCGCCGGGATCAGACGACCGACGATAACGTTCTCTTTCAGGCCGCGCAGTTCGTCGCGTTTGCCCGCAACGGCTGCTTCGGTCAGGACACGTGTGGTCTCCTGGAACGATGCGGCAGAGATGAACGACTCGGTTGCCAGAGACGCTTTGGTGATACCCAGCAGGTCGCGGGAGTAAGTCGCCGCCACTTTGCCATTCGCTTCCAGATCGCGGTTAGCAATCTTGACGCGGGAGTATTCAACCTGTTCGCCTTCCAGGAAGTCGGAGCTACCTGCGCTTTCGATGGTCGCTTTACGCAGCATCTGACGAACGATAACTTCGATGTGCTTATCGTTAATCTTAACGCCTTGCAGACGGTAAACGTCCTGCACTTCGTTGGTGATATAACGCGTTACCGCGTGTACGCCACGAAGACGCAGAATGTCGTGCGGAGCTTCCGGACCGTCGGAAACCACATCACCACGTTCTACACGTTCACCTTCGAACACGTTCAGCTGACGCCATTTCGGAATCATCTCTTCGTACGGATCGCTGCCGTCTAACGGAGTGATAACCAGACGACGTTTGCCTTTGGTTTCTTTACCGAAGGAAATGATACCGCTGATTTCCGCCAGGATAGCCGGCTCTTTCGGACGACGTGCTTCGAACAGATCCGCAACGCGCGGCAGACCACCGGTGATGTCCTTGGTACCACTGGATTCCTGCGGAATACGTGCCAGAGCGTCACCCGCACTGATCTGTACGCCATCTTCCAGCTGGACAATCGCTTTGCCCGGCAGGAAGTACTGAGCAGGCATATCGGTACCCGGGATCAGAACATCGTTGCCCTGTGCATCAACAATTTTCAGCGCCGGACGCAGATCTTTACCACCCGCGGTACGTTCTGCAGAATCCAGAACCACCAGCGAAGACAGACCGGTCAGCTCGTCGGTCTGACGAGTAATGGTCTGGCCGTCAATCATGTCAGTAAAGCGGATGAAACCACTGACTTCAGAGATAACCGGCATGGTATGCGGATCCCAGTTTGCCACGGTTTCACCGCCGGCAACCTGCTCGCCATCGCCTTTCGCCATAACCGCACCGTAAGGCACTTTATAGCTTTCTTTGGTACGACCGAATTCGTCGATCAGCTTCAGCTCGGTGTTACGCGAGGTCACAACCAGCTTGCCAGCGGAGTTTACAACCGACTTGGCGTTAGACAGCTTGATGCTACCCTTGTTTTTCACCTGAATGCTGGATTCAGCAGCCGCACGAGATGCCGCACCACCGATGTGGAACGTACGCATCGTCAGCTGTGTACCCGGCTCACCGATGGACTGTGCCGCGATAACGCCGATGGCTTCACCTTTGTTGATGATGTGGCCACGCGCCAGGTCACGACCGTAGCAGTGCGCACATACACCAAAGTCGGTGTCACAGGATACAACGGAACGCACTTTGACGGAGTCAACGGAGTTCTCTTCCAGCAGATCACACCAGTGCTCGTGCAGCAGCGTGTTGCGTGGAACCAGAATGTCCGCGGTACCCGGCTTCAGAACGTCTTCAGCGGTCACACGACCCAGTACGCGATCGCGCAGCGGCTCTTTAACATCGCCACCCTCGATAACCGGGGTCATGGTGATGCCTTCCAGGGTGCCGCAGTCATCTTCAGTGACAACCAGATCCTGGGCAACGTCAACCAGACGACGGGTCAGGTAACCGGAGTTCGCTGTTTTCAGTGCGGTATCCGCCAGACCTTTACGCGCACCGTGAGTAGAGATGAAGTACTGGAGTACGTTCAGACCTTCACGGAAGTTCGCGGTGATTGGCGTTTCGATGATGGAGCCATCCGGCTTCGCCATCAGACCACGCATACCTGCCAGCTGACGAATCTGTGCCGCAGAACCACGCGCACCGGAGTCGGCCATCATGTAGATGCTGTTGAAGGAAACCTGCTGCTCTTCGACGCCGTCACGGTTAATCACGGTTTCGGTTTGCAGGTTATCCATCATCGCTTTGGATACACGATCGTTCGCCGCAGCCCAGATATCGATAACTTTGTTATAGCGTTCGCCCGCGGTAACCAGACCGGACTGGAACTGTTCCTGGATCTCAGCAACTTCGGCTTCCGCCTCAGAGATGATCTCGTGTTTTTTCTCCGGGATGACCATGTCATCGATACCCACGGATGCACCTGAACGCGCTGCATAAGCAAAGCCGGTGTACATCGTCTGGTCCGCAAAAATAACGGTCGGTTTCAGGCCCAGAATACGGTAGCAGGTATTCAGCATCTTAGAGATGGCTTTCTTACCCAGCGCCTGGTTCACGATAGAGAACGGCAGACCTTTCGGCACGATCATCCACAGAATCGCACGGCCAACGGTCGTGTCTTTCAGGCTGGTTTTCGCAACGAACTGGCCGTTTTCATCTTTTTCATATTCGGTGATACGCACTTTAACGCGCGCATGCAGAGAGGCCAGACCGGCGCGATAAATACGCTCCGCTTCTTTCGGGCCAGTCAGCACCATGCCTTCGCCTTTGGCGTTAACACAGTCACGGGTCATGTAGTACAGACCCAGTACAACGTCCTGAGACGGAACGATGATTGGCTCGCCGTTCGCCGGAGACAGGATGTTGTTGGTAGACATCATCAGCGCACGCGCTTCGAGCTGGGCTTCCAGCGTCAGCGGTACGTGAACAGCCATCTGGTCACCATCGAAGTCGGCGTTATAGGCCGCACAAACCAGCGGGTGCAGCTGGATAGCTTTACCTTCGATCAGTACCGGCTCAAATGCCTGGATACCCAGACGGTGCAGGGTTGGTGCACGGTTCAGCAGTACCGGGTGTTCGCGGATAACTTCGTCCAGGATATCCCAAACGACAGCTTCTTCGCGCTCAACCATTTTCTTCGCGGCTTTGATGGTGGTGGCGAGGCCACGCAGTTCCAGCTTGCCGTAAATGAACGGTTTGAACAGCTCCAGCGCCATTTTCTTCGGCAGACCGCACTGATGCAGACGCAGGTATGGACCTACGGTGATAACAGAACGACCGGAGTAGTCAACACGCTTACCGAGCAGGTTCTGACGGAAACGACCCTGCTTACCTTTGATCATGTCGGCCAAAGATTTCAGAGGACGCTTGTTAGAACCGGTGATCGCACGACCGCGACGACCGTTATCCAGCAGGGCGTCGACCGCTTCCTGCAGCATACGTTTTTCGTTGCGTACGATGATATCCGGCGCAGCCAGATCCAGCAGACGTTTCAGACGGTTGTTACGGTTAATGACGCGACGATACAGATCGTTCAGGTCAGAAGTCGCGAAACGACCACCATCCAGCGGTACCAGCGGGCGCAGATCTGGCGGCAGAACCGGCAGAACGGTCAGGATCATCCACTCCGGCTTGTTGCCAGACTGAACGAACGCTTCCAGCAGCTTGATACGCTTGGTCAGCTTTTTACGTTTGGTTTCGGAGTTAGTTTCGTTCAGCTCTTCACGCAGCTGCTCGCACTCTTGCTCCAGATCCATGCTTTTCAGCAGGGCCTGAATAGCTTCCGCACCCATCTTCGCATCGAATTCGTCACCAAACTCTTCCAGCGCATCCAGATACTGCTCTTCAGTCAGGATCTGGTTACGTTCCAGGTTGGTCATCCCGCCTTCGATAACCACATAGGATTCGAAGTACAGAACGCGTTCGATATCACGCAGCGGCATATCCAGCAGCAGGCCGATACGGGACGGCAGCGATTTCAGGAACCAAATGTGGGCGGTCGGAGAGGCCAGTTCGATGTGGCCCATGCGCTCACGACGCACTTTGGTCTGGGTCACTTCAACGCCGCACTTCTCACAGATAACACCACGGTGTTTCAGGCGCTTGTACTTACCGCACAGGCACTCGTAATCTTTTACCGGCCCAAAGATACGGGCGCAGAAAAGGCCGTCACGCTCAGGCTTGAACGTACGGTAGTTGATGGTTTCCGGCTTTTTAACTTCACCAAAAGACCATGAACGGATCATGTCTGGCGAGGCCAGAGCAATTTTGATCGCATCAAACTCTTCGGTTTTAGTTTGCGCTTTCAGAAACTTTAATAAGTCTTTCACGGATTTGCTCCCGTCGGAGTTAGCACAATCTGGCGCCGGGGGTTACCCCGGCACCAGTGACCTGTTTGAGCGAGAGTTACTCGTCTTCCAGTTCGATGTTGATGCCCAGCGAGCGAATCTCTTTCAACAGTACGTTGAAGGATTCCGGCATGCCCGGTTCCATCTGATGGTTGCCGTCCACGATGTTTTTATACATCTTGGTACGACCGTTGACGTCATCAGACTTAACGGTGAGCATTTCCTGCAGGGTGTATGCTGCGCCATAAGCTTCCAGCGCCCACACTTCCATCTCACCGAAGCGCTGACCACCGAACTGAGCCTTACCACCCAGCGGCTGCTGAGTAACCAGGCTGTAAGAACCGGTAGAACGCGCATGCATTTTGTCATCAACCAGGTGGTTCAGTTTCAGCATGTACATATAGCCAACGGTAACCTGGCGCTCGAATTGCTCACCAGTACGACCGTCGAACAGGGTAATCTGACCGGAAGTTGGCAGGCCACCCAGCTGTAACAGTGCCTTGATTTCAGACTCTTTCGCACCGTCGAAGACCGGCGTTGCGATCGGCATACCTTTTTTCAGGTTTTCAGCAAGACGCAGAACTTCATCATCGGTGAAGGTATTCAGATCGACCTTCTGACGAACATCGGTACCCAGGTCATACGCTTTCTGGATGAACTCGCGCAGTTTGGCGACTTCCTGCTGCTGTTTCAGCATGGCGTTGATTTTCTCACCGATGCCTTTCGCAGCCATACCCAGGTGGGTTTCCAGAATCTGACCGATGTTCATACGAGACGGTACGCCCAGCGGGTTCAGTACGATGTCGACCGGCGTGCCGTTTTCATCGTAAGGCATATCTTCGATCGGGTTGATCTTAGAGATAACACCCTTGTTACCGTGACGACCTGCCATTTTGTCACCCGGCTGAATCTGACGTTTAACGGCCAGATACACTTTAACAATCTTCAGCACGCCCGGTGCCAGATCGTCGCCCTGAGTGATTTTGCGGCGTTTCGCTTCGAGTTTTTTCTCGAACTCGTGTTTCAGTTCGTCGTACTGCTCAGCCAGCTGTTCCAGCTGATTTTGTTTCTCTTCGTCGGTCAGGCCCAGTTCCAGCCAGCGATCGCGCGGCAGCTTGTCGAGCTTCTCAGCTTCAACACCACCGGCAACCAGCACCGCGTAGATACGGCCAAACAGGCCGGCTTCGAGGATCTGCAGTTCTTCAGACAGGTCTTTTTTAGCCTGCTTCAGCTGCATCTCTTCGATTTCCAGCGCACGTTTGTCTTTTTCCACGCCATCGCGGGTGAAGACCTGAACGTCGATAACCGTACCGGAAACACCGTTCGGTACGCGCAGAGAAGAGTCTTTAACGTCAGACGCTTTCTCGCCGAAGATCGCGCGCAGCAGTTTCTCTTCTGGCGTCAGCTGGGTTTCGCCTTTCGGAGTCACCTTACCAACCAGAATGTCGCCGCCGGTCACTTCTGCACCGATGTAAACGATACCGGATTCGTCCAGTTTAGAGAGCGCAGCTTCACCCACGTTCGGGATATCAGCGGTGATCTCTTCCGGCCCCAGCTTGGTGTCACGGGACACACAGGCCAGTTCCTGAATATGAATCGTGGTGAAACGATCTTCCTGAACCACACGCTCGGAAACGAGGATGGAGTCTTCGAAGTTGTAACCATTCCACGGCATGAACGCTACGCGCATATTCTGACCGAGAGCCAGTTCACCGAGGTCGGTGGACGGACCGTCTGCCAGCACGTCGCCGCGCTCAATTGGCTCACCCAGAGACACGCAAGGCATCTGGTTGATGCAGGTGTTCTGGTTAGAACGGGTGTACTTGGTCAGGTTATAGATGTCGATACCTGCTTCGCCCGGGTACATCTCGTCTTCGTTAACTTTGATAACGATACGGGATGCATCCACGTACTGAACCAGGCCGCCACGTTTGGCTACTGCGGTAACACCGGAGTCGACGGCTACAGCACGTTCCATACCGGTACCAACCAGCGGCTTATCAGCGCGCAGAGTCGGAACCGCCTGACGTTGCATGTTCGCCCCCATCAATGCACGGTTGGCGTCATCGTGTTCCAGGAACGGGATCAGGGACGCACCGACGGAAACCACCTGCTGGGTGGAAACGTCCATGTAGTCAACCTGATCGCGGCTGAACAAGCTGGATTCGCCTTTGCTACGGCAGGTAACCAGGTCTTCTACAAAGTGGCCGTTTTCGTCCAGGTTGGAGTTCGCCTGAGCGATAACGTAGTTGCCTTCTTCGATAGCAGACAGGTAGTGAATTTCGTCGGTCACAACACCGTCGGTCACTTTACGATACGGAGTCTCGAGGAAGCCGTATTCGTTAGTCTGTGCGTACACGGACAGGGAGTTGATCAGACCGATGTTCGGACCTTCAGGCGTTTCGATTGGACATACGCGACCGTAGTGAGTCGGGTGTACGTCTCGAACTTCGAAGCCTGCGCGCTCACGGGTCAGACCGCCTGGGCCGAGTGCAGAGATACGACGTTTGTGCGTAATCTCGGACAGCGGGTTGTTCTGGTCCATAAACTGAGACAGCTGGCTGGAACCAAAGAACTCTTTCACTGCCGCAGAAATCGGCTTGGCGTTGATCATATCCTGAGGCATCAGGGTATCCAGATCGCCCAGAGACAGACGCTCTTTCACCGCACGCTCAACACGTACCAGGCCAACGCGGAACTGGTTTTCCGCCATTTCGCCTACGGAACGGATACGACGGTTACCGAGGTGGTCGATATCATCGACTTCGCCTTTACCGTTACGGATATCGATGAGCTTCTTCATCACTTCGATGATGTCGTCTTTGCTCAGGATACCGGAACCTTCGATTTCATCGCGCAGCAGAGAACGGTTGAACTTCATACGACCGACCGCAGACAGATCATAGCGGTCTTCGGAGAAGAACAGGTTCTCGAACAGGCTTTCCGCTGCTTCACGAGTCGGCGGCTCACCCGGGCGCATCATGCGGTAGATTTCTACCAGCGCGCTCAGACGATCGTTAGTCGGGTCGACACGTACAGTTTCAGAAATGTACGGACCGTGGTCCAGATCGTTGGTGAACAGAGTCTCGATACGCTTGTGGCCAGACTGGCTCAGCTTCGCCAGCAGATCCAGGCTCAGCTCCATGTTTGCCGGGCAGATCAGTTCGCCAGTGGCTTCATCGATATAATCTTTGGCCGCCACTTTACCCGCAATATATTCAACCGGAACTTCGATATGCTTGATATCGTCTTTTTCCAGCTGACGGATATGGCGAGCGGTGATGCGACGGGCTTTCTCGACGTAGATTTTGCCGTTCGCTTCGATGTCGAAGGAAGCCGTTTCACCGCGCAGACGCTCCGGTACCAGTTCCATCTGCAGCTTGTTGTCGCGAATTTCAAAGACCACTTTCTCGAAGAACAGGTCAAGGATCTGCTCAGTGGTGTAATTCAGCGCGCGCAGGATGATGGTGGCCGGCAGCTTACGACGACGGTCGATACGGACAAACAGGTTGTCTTTCGGATCGAACTCGAAGTCCAGCCAGGAACCGCGGTAAGGAATGATACGTGCGTTATACAGGACCTTACCGGAAGAGTGAGTCTTACCTTTGTCAGAGTCAAAGAAGACGCCCGGGCTACGGTGCAGCTGAGAAACGATAACACGTTCAGTACCGTTGATAACAAAGGTACCGTTGTCGGTCATGAGCGGAATTTCGCCCATGTAGACTTCTTGTTCTTTAATGTCTTTAACAGTGCCTTCCGGCGCTTCGCGCTCGTAGATCACCAGACGCAGTTTAACGCGCAGCGGTGCCGAGTAGGTCACGCCACGGATCTGACATTCTTTAACATCAAAAACAGGTTCGCCCAGACGGTAGCTGACGTATTGCAGCTCAGAGTTACCGCTGTAGCTTTTAATCGGGAACACGGAACGGAAAGCAGCTTCCAGACCGTACTGCCCTTCAGGATCTTGCTCGATAAACTTCTGAAACGAGTCAAGCTGGATAGAAAGGAGATAAGGTATGTCCAGAACCTGCGGACGTTTACCAAAATCCTTACGAATACGTTTTTTCTCGGTATAGGAGTAAACCATAGGGTTCCTCAGCTCGCTGACAAGTCGACCCGTCTGCCCAAATAAGGCAGTTTTTTATGCAACACTATTTTGTGGACCGGAAAATGGAACACTTTCCGCAATGCCTGTTTCTATCACGCTTAAACCATTTCGTTGCGATTTACACAGCTCAGGAACCCGACCTGTCGCAGTATATTAAGTCGTCTATAGAAACAAGCATTGAAAGGACAACCCAGTAGTCAAACAGCGTGAAACGCTACTGGTGCCTTACAGCGCAAAAAGGCTGGTGACCAAAAAGTCACCAGCCTCAGCCTGATTTCTCAGGCTGCAACCGGAAGGGTTGGCTTATTTGACTTCAACTTCAGCGCCAGCTTCTTCCAGAGATTTTTTCAGAGCTTCAGCGTCGTCTTTGCTGATGCCTTCTTTCAGTGCAGCCGGTGCAGATTCTACCAGGTCTTTAGCTTCTTTCAGACCCAGGCCAGTTGCGCTACGTACTGCTTTGATAACAGCAACTTTGTTAGCGCCTGCAGCTTTCAGAATTACGTCGAATTCAGTTTTTTCTTCAGCAGCTTCAGCCGGGCCAGCAGCTACAGCTACAGCAGCAGCAGCGGAAACACCGAATTTTTCTTCCATTGCAGAGATCAGCTCAACAACGTCCATTACGGACATAGCGGATACTGCTTCAATGATTTGATCTTTAGTGATAGACATTTAAATTGTTCCTGAATATCAGAATAAGTTTATACGTAAGCGAGCGCTTTACAAAGACAACTGCGATTAAGCAGCTTCTTTCGCATCGCGTACAGCAGCCAGAGTGCGAACCAGTTTGCCAGCCGAAGCTTCTTTCATGGTTGCCATCAGGCGTGCAATTGCTTCTTCGTAGGTCGGCAGAGTTGCCAGGCGGTCGATTTGCGACGCCGGGATCAGCTCACCTTCAAAGGCTGCAGCTTTGACCTCAAATTTTGCATTCGCTTTCGCGAACTCTTTGAACAGACGAGCAGCAGCGCCCGGGTGTTCCATAGAGTATGCAATCAGGGTCGGACCAACAAACGTGTCTTTCAGGCACTCAAACTGAGTCCCTTCAACGACGCGGCGCAGCAGGGTGTTACGAACAACACGCATGTAAACGCCAGCTTCACGACCTGCTTTACGCAGTTCAGTCATTTTATCAACAGTAACGCCACGGGAATCCGCAACTACTGCAGACAGCGCACCTTTGGCTACTTCGCTGACTTCAGCAACAATCGCTTGTTTGTCTTGAAGATTTAAAGCCATTAGCTTTGCTCCTGGATGTTTGCCAGAGCTTATGCTCTGGAACTCACTTCACTCTTTCCAACGAAAGAGCGTCTTTAATACGGTGAGCAGAAACAAGCCAGAGTATCCAAAAATAATCTTAGCGTTCTGTCACCGTCTACGCAGGGGATTAAGTTTCTGACGAAACACCTGCGGTCTTCGACGGAGGCCTGGATAGGCCAGGCTCCAACGAACAAATTCTTCCTACCCTTCACTATTCAGGCTGTGCCGGCGTTGGCTGTCTTCGTTCACACCGGTCACATAGTTCCCTATGCTCCCGGAGATTCACTCAGTTGCCGCCTTGCCACAACCTGACTATCTCGGATAGCGTTCTGCACGTAGCAGAATCGTGGGGGTAATATTGTAGACAAAATCACCGCCCACGTAAAGCTAATCTTAGTTCGCAGAAGCGCTCAGACCAGCCTGATCAACGGCAACACCAGCACCCATGGTGGTGGAGATGCTAACTTTCTTGATGTACACGCCTTTAGCCTGAGTCGGTTTTGCTTTTTTCAGCGCAACCAGCAGAGCTTCCAGGTTTTCTTTCAGTTTGTCAGCGTCAAAGTCCACTTTACCGATGGTGGTGTGGATGATGCCGTTTTTGTCGTTACGATAACGAACCTGGCCTGCTTTAGCGTTCTTAACAGCTTCAGCAACGTTCGGAGTAACGGTACCCACTTTCGGGTTTGGCATCAGGCCGCGCGGACCCAGAACCTGGCCCAGCTGGCCAACAACGCGCATTGCATCCGGGGAAGCAATAACAACGTCAAAGTTCATTTCGCCTTTTTTGATCTGGTCAGCCAGATCTTCCATACCTACCAGCTCGGCGCCTGCAGCTTTAGCAGCTTCAGCGTTCGGGCCCTGGGTAAATACAGCTACGCGAACGGAACGGCCAGTACCGTGCGGCAGTACAGTCGCGCCACGGACGTTCTGGTCAGATTTACGCGCGTCGATGCCGAGGTTAACGGCAACATCAACGCTTTCAACGAACTTAGCAGTAGCCAGTTCTTTCAGCAGAGAGATGGCTTCGTTGATGTCGTACTGTTTGGTCGCATCAACTTTGTCACGAATCACGGACATGCGCTTGGTCAGTTTAGCCATTTCTTAGTCCTCCACTACCAGGCCCATGGAACGTGCAGTACCTTCAATGGAGCGAGTCATCGCTTCAATGTCGGAACCAGTCATGTCGGCAGCTTTGGTCTGCGCGATTTCCTGCAGCTGAGCGCGGGAAATTTTACCTACTTTGTCTTTGTTCGGTTTACCGGAACCAGACTTGATACCAGCCGCTTTTTTCAGCAGAACTGCTGCCGGCGGAGTTTTGGTAACGAAGGTGAAAGAACGGTCAGCGTAAACGGTAATAACAACCGGGATTGGCAGACCTTTTTCCAGGGATTCCGTTTTGGCGTTGAACGCTTTGCAGAATTCCATGATGTTCACACCCTGCTGACCCAGTGCTGGACCAACCGGCGGACTCGGGTTTGCCATACCAGCTGCAACCTGCAGCTTGACGTAGGCTTGTACTTTCTTAGCCATTTAAATTTCCTCGTTTGGGTGTAGCGCCTGAAAAGGCTCCCCGTGATAAATATCGCTTTATGGGAATCAGACCCATAAAAACAAAAGGCGCGAAATTGTATGTCAATTTCGCGCCTCATGCAACGATTAAATCGCTGCTTTTTTGATCGCCGCTTAGGCTTTCTCTACCTGGGCAAAGTCCAGTTCAACCGGAGTAGCACGGCCGAAGATGGAAACAGAAACCTTCAGGCGAGACTTCTCGTAGTCAACTTCTTCAACCACACCGTTAAAGTCAGCGAACGGACCATCGCTAACGCGTACCATTTCACCCGGTTCAAACAGGGTTTTCGGACGCGGCTTATCGCCAACCTGCTGCAGGCGGTTCATGATCGCATCAACTTCTTTGTCGCTGATCGGTGCCGGACGGTCAGACGTACCGCCAATAAAGCCCATCACGCGCGGTACGCTGCGCACCAGGTGCCAGCTTGCGTCGTTCATTACCATCTGGACCAGAACGTAACCCGGGAAGAATTTGCGCTCGCTCTTGCGGCGCTGGCCACCACGGATCTCGACCACTTCTTCGGTCGGCACCATGACTTCGCCAAACAGCTCTTCCATATTGTGTAATTTGATATGTTCACGCAACGAGGTAGCTACGCGACCTTCAAAACCGGAAAACGCCTGAACGACGTACCAACGTTTTTTAGGAGCTTCAGACATCTCAGAACCTCAGGCCAGTGATAAAGGATACCAGGCGAACCAGAATACCATCCAGTCCCCACAGGATCAGTGACATTACCGCAGTAACCGCAGCAACAATCAGCGTGGTGTGCAGCGTTTCCTGGCGAGTTGGCCAGATAACCTTGCGGACTTCGGTTCTCGCTTCACGGGCGAAGGCAACGGTCGCCTTACCTTTAGTGGTTAACAGCGCGACGCCACCGGCAGCAGCGATCAGAATCACTACAGCCAGCGCACGCACCGCCAGCATAATGTCACGATAAAGGAAGTTGCCTACGATGGCCACAATCAGCAGCGCAGCAACGATCACCCACTTCATCGCTTCCAGGCCGCGCCCGCTCCCTTGAGCTTCGGTATTCGCACTCATAAACCAACCTGTCACAAGAATTCAGACAAATAATTTTGCCCCGCGAGAGCGAGGCAACCAAACCGAAATGCTCTGCTGCGTTTCGGACTTAACGCCCTCTACAGAGCCTGTCTCAGCAATGATTATGGCAAAAAAAATCACTGATGAGCCAGGTTCTGGTTCGAAAGCGTGCAAAAAGGGCATCAAATGATGCCCTTTTATTGCGCATTGCGTCAAATGTTATCAGCGATTAGCTGAGAACTTTTGCTACCACGCCAGCGCCAACGGTACGGCCGCCTTCACGGATTGCGAAACGCAGACCGTCGTCCATCGCGATCGGGTGAATCAGGGTAACAACCATTTTGATGTTGTCGCCCGGCATTACCATCTCTACGCCTTCCGGCAGTTCGATGGTGCCAGTCACGTCAGTTGTACGGAAGTAGAACTGCGGACGGTAGCCTTTGAAGAACGGAGTATGACGGCCGCCTTCGTCTTTGGACAGAATGTACACTTCAGATTCGAACTTGGTGTGCGGCTTGATTGAGCCCGGCTTAGCCAGTACCTGACCACGTTCGATTTCTTCACGTTTGATACCACGCAGCAGAACACCTACGTTCTCACCAGCACGGCCTTCGTCCAGCAGTTTGCGGAACATTTCAACGCCAGTACAGGTAGACTTCGCTGTGTCTTTGATACCAACGATTTCAACTTCTTCGCCCACTTTGATGATACCGCGCTCTACACGACCGGTAACAACGGTACCACGACCGGAGATGGAGAATACGTCTTCGATCGGCAGCAGGAACGGCTTGTCAATCGCACGCTCTGGTTCCGGGATGTAAGAATCCAGGTAGCCTGCCAGTTCGATGATTTTCGCTTCCCAGTCTGCTTCGCCTTCCAGCGCTTTCAGCGCGGAACCGCGAACGATCGGGGTGTCGTCGCCCGGGAAGTCGTACTGAGACAGCAGCTCACGAACTTCCATTTCAACCAGTTCCAGCAGCTCTTCGTCATCAACCATGTCGCATTTGTTCAGGAACACGATGATGTACGGAACGCCTACCTGACGACCCAGCAGGATGTGCTCACGAGTCTGCGGCATCGGGCCGTCAGTCGCAGCAACAACCAGGATCGCGCCATCCATCTGAGCAGCACCGGTGATCATGTTTTTAACATAGTCGGCGTGGCCCGGGCAGTCTACGTGTGCGTAGTGGCGAGTCGGGGTGTCATATTCAACGTGGGAAGTGTTGATGGTGATACCACGAGCTTTTTCTTCCGGCGCGTTATCGATCTGGTCGAATGCGCGAGCAGAACCACCGTAGGTTTTAGCCAGAACGGTAGTGATTGCAGCAGTCAGCGTTGTTTTACCATGGTCAACGTGGCCGATAGTACCGACGTTAACGTGCGGTTTTGTACGTTCAAACTTTTCTTTAGACATCGATTGTCCCTCTAAGACACGGATAAATCGGTGATATCACCACATCAACCGGGCAACATGCCCGACTTGTTGAATGCAATAAACAGAGAGAAACAGGGAAGGAGAGATAAAGAAGTGGTGCTGATACCCAGAGTCGAACTGGGGACCTCACCCTTACCAAGGGTGCGCTCTACCAACTGAGCCATATCAGCACGTCTGGAGCGGGCAGCGGGAATCGAACCCGCATCATCAGCTTGGAAGGCTGAGGTAATAGCCATTATACGATGCCCGCATCCTGAAACTCGGCTACCCAGTTCTTTCTATAACAAAAAAAAGAGATTTATCTCTTTTTCTGTTTGAGTTGATTAGTTTAACCAAGCAACTCTGGCTTCGCAAAGCGTTGCCGAAAGATGGTGGTGGGGGAAGGATTCGAACCTTCGAAGTCGATGACGGCAGATTTACAGTCTGCTCCCTTTGGCCGCTCGGGAACCCCACCAGGCACTTGATGGTGCCGACTACCGGAATCGAACTGGTGACCTACTGATTACAAGTCAGTTGCTCTACCTACTGAGCTAAGTCGGCATCAAGTAGCGCGCATTTTAGGGAGACCTGCGAGTTCATGCAACTAAAAAATTGCATAAAATGTTCCATTGCTCATATTTTGTGCTCAAACAAGGAAAACCGGTGCAATTTCAAACAACGACGCACAAAAAAACGGCATTTACCCAGGCGTAAATCGCACGCTGACCCGGGATATTTTGTTAAAGACCGGCATTTTTGACCTCCTGGAAGGTTTCCTGCTCGTCTTTGCGCCCGATAATCGATCTTTTAGTGGGCAGAACAGGTATTCCAGCTTCACCTGACAACATCACTGACAACCGCCTTCAGCGGCATTTATCGCTTACGTTATCTGAGCGCGCTGTTCATCTGATTGATAATTACCCGCAGACCCCGCTCTTGTGATGTCTGCATTAGAAAGCGCTATCCGATGAGTTTTTTTCTTATTATTCCTCGCAATCTGGTGTTACCCTCCTGCCCATTGTCCTGATTAACTTGTGTGAAGCATCCCTCGCTGCATGTGATTCGGCGATGCTAAGAACATGCTTATGAGCAAAAAAGAGCAGACGTTAATGACACCGTATCTACAATTTAACCGCAACCAATGGGCTGCACTTCGTGATTCCGTTCCGATGACGCTGACAGAGGAAGAAATCACGCGGTTAAAAGGCATCAACGAAGATCTTTCTCTTGAAGAGGTTGCCGAGATCTATTTGCCGCTGTCGCGTTTGCTTAATTTCTATATCAGTTCTAACTTGCGCCGTCAGGCCGTACTGGAGCAATTCCTCGGAACTAACGGTCAACGCATTCCCTATATCATCAGTATTGCCGGAAGCGTTGCGGTAGGGAAAAGTACAACGGCGCGCGTATTACAGGCGCTGCTCAGTCGCTGGCCGGAACATCGTCATGTTGAATTGATCACGACCGATGGCTTCCTGCATCCTAACGCCGTATTGAAAGAACGCGGGCTGATGAAGAAGAAAGGCTTCCCGCAATCCTATGATATGCATCGTCTGGTCAAATTCGTCTCCGACCTGAAATCCGGCATACCTAACGCTACCGCTCCGGTTTATTCGCATCTTATTTATGATGTGATCCCCGATGGAGATAAAACCGTTGCCCAGCCGGACATTTTGATTCTGGAAGGATTAAATGTTTTACAAAGCGGGATGGATTATCCTCATGATCCGCATCACGTATTTGTATCTGACTTCGTTGATTTCTCTATATATGTTGATGCGCCAGAAGAATTACTAAAAACGTGGTATATCAACCGCTTCTTAAAATTCCGTGAAGGGGCCTTTACCGATCCGGATTCTTATTTCCATAATTATGCGAAACTTTCCCGAGATGAAGCGGTGAACATTGCCACCTCATTATGGAATGAAATCAACCTTTTGAATTTAAAAGAAAATATATTACCAACCCGAGAGCGTGCGAGTCTGATCATGACGAAAAGTGCCAATCACTCCGTTGATCAGGTTCGGTTACGCAAATAAGTTTTACAGAAGATAAAAAGGGAGCCTCAGCTCCCTTTTTATTCGGCTTATTCTGCGCTACGCAACGATATTTCGCCACCAACCCAGGGTTTTATCACGCCATCCTGCTCAAGCAATAACGCGCCCTGAGTATCGATGCCGCGAGAAATGCCGAATATTTCTTTATCGCCAATAATAAGCTTCACCGGACGGTTGAGGAAGTTATCTAATTTTTCCCAACGCGTCAGATAAGGTGCCAGACCATCCTGCTCAAAGAGCTGCAGGCCAGCACGAAGCTCTTTAATCAGGCGCGCCGCCAGCGTATTACGATCGATAGAGACACCGGCTTCCTGCAGGCTAATCCATCCCTGGTTGACAACATCTGACTCGACGTGACGCATGGCCAGGTTGATCCCCATCCCGCTAACTATCTGCGCCGCATCGCCGGTTTTTCCCGTCAGCTCGACCAAAATACCTGACAGTTTACGATCCTGAAGATAGAGATCATTTGGCCACTTCACGCGAACCTTATCAGCCCCCAGACTCTGGAGCACTTCGGCAATAACAATCCCGATGACCAGACTCAATCCCACAGCGGCGGCAGGCCCTTGCTCCAGCCGCCAGTACATCGAGAGATAGAGGTTTGCGCCAAAGGGAGAAAACCACTTGCGCCCTCGACGACCGCGGCCTGCCTGCTGATATTCTGCAACGCAGGCATCGCCGGACTGCAGCTCATTAAGACGATCCAGTAAATACTGGTTCGTTGAGTCAATAACGGGAAGAACTGTCACCTGCCCATATTCGATCTGTGCAGCGATTCGCTTTTCATCTAATAACTGAATCGGCTCTGGCAGGCTGTAACCTTTACCAGGGACGGTGAACACATCAACCCCCCAGTCACGCAGAGTCTGAATATGCTTATTAATTGCCGCCCGACTCATTCCCAGACGCTCGCCCAGCTGCTCTCCGGAATGAAATTCGCCATCCGCTAAAATGGATATCAATGTCAGGGGGATTGTATTATCTCTCATGCAATAGCCTCCTCGGCATTCACTTCACCAGTTGCGCCAATAAAGCGCACTTCCGGCTGGAGCCAGACATTGAACTTCTCACCTACCTGCTGACGGACATAATGCGCCAGCTTAATCACATCGTCGCTGGTTGCCTGATTATTATTGATTAATACTAAAGCCTGCTGACGATGTACCGCGGCCCCGCCGATGGTTTTCCCTTTCAGCTGGCATTGATCGATTAGCCAGCCTGCGGCCAGTTTTATACGGCCATCTGCCTGCGGGTAATGCGGAGCATTCGGGAACATGGCCAGTAGCGCCTGCCCTTTCCCGGCATCAATTACCGGGTTTTTAAAGAAACTGCCGGCATTACCACTCACTTTAGGATCCGGGAGCTTAGTCATTCGCATATGACAAACGGCATCGAATACCTGACGTGGGGTGACAGTCTGTCGATCAAGGCGAGTCAGATCACCGTAGGTTAATACCGGATCCCAGATTTTTGTCAGGCGAAGACCCACCGCAATAATGGCAAAGCGATCCTGGTATTCGTGTTTGAAAATACTGTCACGATAACCAAAGCGGCACTCACTCGCTGAAAGACGCTGCTGATGACCGGTTGCCAGCTCGATACAATCGACATACTGACAAACACGCTGTAGTTCGACGCCATATGCGCCGATATTCTGAATAGGGGAAGAGCCTGCACAACCAGGAATTAATGCGAGGTTTTCCAGACCCGGCATGTCATTATCCAGCGTAAACTGCACCAGTTGATGCCAGTTTTCTCCAGCCCCAACGTGTAGATGCCAGGCATCAGACGTTTCCGTGACCTCAATTCCCATAATACGGTTGATTATCACCGTACCGGCGTAATCTTTCAGGAAGAGTACGTTGCTGCCTTCACCAAGGATCAAAACCGGCTGATCTTCTGCAGTGGCTTGTTGCCATGCGGACAATAGCTGCTGTTCATTTTCAGCACGTACAATCGCTTTGGCCATACGGTCGATGCCAAAGGTATTCCAGGGTTTGAGGGAGTGATTCATAGTGGCTTCCTGATGCAAAATCTGCACTAGTTTACCGTATCTGCTGGGGGAAGGCTTGCTTGATTGCGGCCTGGCGGGTATTCAGGATGCTTAAGTTAGTCATGGACAAAAACGCAAAAAGCCCGTCCGTGAGGACGGGCTGCTTTCGCCATAAACCGCAGATAAACAAAAGGCCCGGTCTTTCGACCGGGCCTTCTGCTTTATTTGATGCCTGGCAGTTCCCTACTCTCACATGGGGAGACCCCACACTACCATCGGCGCTACGGCGTTTCACTTCTGAGTTCGGCATGGGGTCAGGTGGGACCACCGCGCTGTTGTCGCCAGGCAAATTCTTTGTGCTCAGTACGCAGTCCTTTATCGCATCAGCCGTGTTGCTGCTGCGCACATTATTGCGTACTCAACTCTGAATCTAAGCTGAAAATCAATCTCGTCTCTTCGCCAAAACAGCTTCGGCGTTGTAAGGTTAAGCCTCACGGTTCATTAGTATCGGTTAGCTCAACGTATCGCTACGCTTACACACCCGACCTATCAACGTCGTCGTCTTCAACGTTCCTTCAGGACTCTCAAAGAGTCAGGGAGAACTCATCTCGGGGCAAGTTTCGTGCTTAGATGCTTTCAGCACTTATCTCTTCCGCATTTAGCTACCGGGCAATGCCATTGGCATGACAACCCGAACACCAGTGATGCGTCCACTCCGGTCCTCTCGTACTAGGAGCAGCCCCCCTCAATTCTCCAGCGCCCACGGCAGATAGGGACCGAACTGTCTCACGACGTTCTAAACCCAGCTCGCGTACCACTTTAAATGGCGAACAGCCATACCCTTGGGACCTACTTCAGCCCCAGGATGTGATGAGCCGACATCGAGGTGCCAAACACCGCCGTCGATATGAACTCTTGGGCGGTATCAGCCTGTTATCCCCGGAGTACCTTTTATCCGTTGAGCGATGGCCCTTCCATTCAGAACCACCGGATCACTATGACCTGCTTTCGCACCTGCTCGCGCCGTCACGCTCGCAGTCAAGCTAGCTTATGCCATTGCACTAACCTCCTGATGTCCGACCAGGATTAGCTAACCTTCGTGCTCCTCCGTTACTCTTTGGGAGGAGACCGCCCCAGTCAAACTACCCACCAGACACTGTCCGCAACCCGGATGACGGGTCTACGTTAGAACACCAGCCATTAAAGGGTGGTATTTCAAGGTCGGCTCCATGCAGACTGGCGTCCACACTTCAAAGCCTCCCACCTATCCTACACATCAAGGACCAGTGTTCAGTGTCAAGCTATAGTAAAGGTTCACGGGGTCTTTCCGTCTTGCCGCGGGTACACTGCATCTTCACAGCGAGTTCAATTTCACTGAGTCTCGGGTGGAGACAGCCTGGCCATCATTACGCCATTCGTGCAGGTCGGAACTTACCCGACAAGGAATTTCGCTACCTTAGGACCGTTATAGTTACGGCCGCCGTTTACCGGGGCTTCGATCAAGAGCTTCTCCTTACGGATAACCCCATCAATTAACCTTCCGGCACCGGGCAGGCGTCACACCGTATACGTCCACTTTCGTGTTTGCACAGTGCTGTGTTTTTAATAAACAGTTGCAGCCAGCTGGTATCTTCGACTGAGTTCAGCTCCATGAGCAAGTCACTTCACTTACCATCAGCGTGCCTTCTCCCGAAGTTACGGCACCATTTTGCCTAGTTCCTTCACCCGAGTTCTCTCAAGCGCCTTGGTATTCTCTACCTGACCACCTGTGTCGGTTTGGGGTACGATTTGATGTTACCTGATGCTTAGAGGCTTTTCCTGGAAGCAGGGCATTTGTCACTTCAGCACCGTAGTGCCTCGTCATCACACCTCAGCGTTGAATAAACGACCGGATTTACCTAATCGTTCCGCCTACATGCTTAAACCGGGACAACCGTCGCCCGGCCAACATAGCCTTCTCCGTCCCCCCTTCGCAGTAACACCGAGTACAGGAATATTAACCTGTTTCCCATCGACTACGCCTTTCGGCCTCGCCTTAGGGGTCGACTCACCCTGCCCCGATTAACGTTGGACAGGAACCCTTGGTCTTCCGGCGAGCGGGCTTTTCACCCGCTTTATCGTTACTTATGTCAGCATTCGCACTTCTGATACCTCCAGCAACCCTCACAGGCCACCTTCAACGGCTTACAGAACGCTCCCCTACCCAACAACGCATACGCGTCGCTGCCGCAGCTTCGGTGCATGGTTTAGCCCCGTTACATCTTCCGCGCAGGCCGACTCGACCAGTGAGCTATTACGCTTTCTTTAAATGATGGCTGCTTCTAAGCCAACATCCTGGCTGTCTGTGCCTTCCCACATCGTTTCCCACTTAACCATGACTTTGGGACCTTAGCTGGCGGTCTGGGTTGTTTCCCTCTTCACGACGGACGTTAGCACCCGCCGTGTGTCTCCCGTGATAACATTCTTCGGTATTCGTAGTTTGCATCGGGTTGGTAAGTCGGGATGACCCCCTAGCCGAAACAGTGCTCTACCCCCGAAGATGAGTTCACGAGGCGCTACCTAAATAGCTTTCGGGGAGAACCAGCTATCTCCCGGTTTGATTGGCCTTTCACCCCCAGCCACAAGTCATCCGCTAATTTTTCAACATTAGTCGGTTCGGTCCTCCAGTTAGTGTTACCCAACCTTCAACCTGCCCATGGCTAGATCACCGGGTTTCGGGTCTATACCCTGCAACTTAACGCCCAGTTAAGACTCGGTTTCCCTGCGGCTCCCCTATTCGGTTAACCTTGCTACAGAATATAAGTCGCTGACCCATTATACAAAAGGTACGCAGTCACCCCATAAAGAGGCTCCCACTGCTTGTACGTACACGGTTTCAGGTTCTTTTTCACTCCCCTCGCCGGGGTTCTTTTCGCCTTTCCCTCACGGTACTGGTTCACTATCGGTCAGTCAGGAGTATTTAGCCTTGGAGGATGGTCCCCCCATATTCAGACAGGATACCACGTGTCCCGCCCTACTCTTCGAACTCACAGCCTGTGCATTTTAGTGTACGGGAGTATCACCCTGTACCCTGCGACTTTCCAGACGCTTCCACTAACACACAAACTGATTCAGGTTCTGGGCTGCTCCCCGTTCGCTCGCCGCTACTGGGGGAATCTCGGTTGATTTCTTTTCCTCGGGGTACTTAGATGTTTCAGTTCCCCCGGTTCGCTTCGTTAAGCTATGTATTCACTTAACGATAGTGTGACGAATCACACTGGGTTTCCCCATTCGGAAATCGCCGGCTATAACGGTTCATATCACCTTACCGACGCTTATCGCAGATTAGCACGTCCTTCATCGCCTCTGACTGCCAGGGCATCCACCGTGTACGCTTAGTCGCTTAACCTCACAACCCGAAACTGTTTCGTAAAACGCTTCGCGTTGCGAAAATTTGAGAGACTCGGACACACCGCTTTTCCTTTCTTATTACGGAGAAAGGAAACAGTGTGTCGTTTCAATTTTCAGCTTGATCCAGATTTTTAAAGAGCAAAACTTCGCAGCATACCTTTTCAGGTACACTCTGAAGTTTTCTTGTTGTGCAGCAGTAAAGGATGGTGGAGCTATGCGGGATCGAACCGCAGACCTCCTGCGTGCAAGGCAGGCGCTCTCCCAGCTGAGCTATAACCCCATCGTAAAATGCTAATCTCTCTATCCTAATTCGTTTCCGGGCAAGGCGCGGTGGTGCGAAGCATACTGAAGTATGCGAGCATCGCCGTAACACAGCACGGAGGCGAATTTGGTAGGCCTGAGTGGACTTGAACCACCGACCTCACCCTTATCAGGGGTGCGCTCTAACCACCTGAGCTACAAGCCTGCAGAGATTTTTACTGCTACTTTTTCATCAGACAATCTGTGTGAGCACTACAAAGGCAGGTTCTTTCAGGTAAGGAGGTGATCCAACCGCAGGTTCCCCTACGGTTACCTTGTTACGACTTCACCCCAGTCATGAATCACAAAGTGGTAAGCGCCCTCCCGAAGGTTAAGCTACCTACTTCTTTTGCAACCCACTCCCATGGTGTGACGGGCGGTGTGTACAAGGCCCGGGAACGTATTCACCGTAGCATTCTGATCTACGATTACTAGCGATTCCGACTTCATGGAGTCGAGTTGCAGACTCCAATCCGGACTACGACATACTTTATGAGGTCCGCTTGCTCTCGCGAGGTCGCTTCTCTTTGTATATGCCATTGTAGCACGTGTGTAGCCCTACTCGTAAGGGCCATGATGACTTGACGTCATCCCCACCTTCCTCCAGTTTATCACTGGCAGTCTCCTTTGAGTTCCCGACCAAATCGCTGGCAACAAAGGATAAGGGTTGCGCTCGTTGCGGGACTTAACCCAACATTTCACAACACGAGCTGACGACAGCCATGCAGCACCTGTCTCAGAGTTCCCGAAGGCACCAAAGCATCTCTGCTAAGTTCTCTGGATGTCAAGAGTAGGTAAGGTTCTTCGCGTTGCATCGAATTAAACCACATGCTCCACCGCTTGTGCGGGCCCCCGTCAATTCATTTGAGTTTTAACCTTGCGGCCGTACTCCCCAGGCGGTCGACTTAACGCGTTAGCTCCGGAAGCCACTCCTCAAGGGAACAACCTCCAAGTCGACATCGTTTACAGCGTGGACTACCAGGGTATCTAATCCTGTTTGCTCCCCACGCTTTCGCACCTGAGCGTCAGTCTTTGTCCAGGGGGCCGCCTTCGCCACCGGTATTCCTCCAGATCTCTACGCATTTCACCGCTACACCTGGAATTCTACCCCCCTCTACAAGACTCAAGCCTGCCAGTTTCAAATGCAGTTCCCAGGTTGAGCCCGGGGATTTCACATCTGACTTAACAGACCGCCTGCGTGCGCTTTACGCCCAGTAATTCCGATTAACGCTTGCACCCTCCGTATTACCGCGGCTGCTGGCACGGAGTTAGCCGGTGCTTCTTCTGCGAGTAACGTCAATCGATGAGGTTATTAACCTCACCGCCTTCCTCCTCGCTGAAAGTACTTTACAACCCGAAGGCCTTCTTCATACACGCGGCATGGCTGCATCAGGCTTGCGCCCATTGTGCAATATTCCCCACTGCTGCCTCCCGTAGGAGTCTGGACCGTGTCTCAGTTCCAGTGTGGCTGGTCATCCTCTCAGACCAGCTAGGGATCGTCGCCTAGGTGAGCCGTTACCCCACCTACTAGCTAATCCCATCTGGGCACATCTGATGGCATGAGGCCCGAAGGTCCCCCACTTTGGTCTTGCGACGTTATGCGGTATTAGCTACCGTTTCCAGTAGTTATCCCCCTCCATCAGGCAGTTTCCCAGACATTACTCACCCGTCCGCCACTCGTCACCCGAGAGCAAGCTCTCTGTGCTACCGTTCGACTTGCATGTGTTAGGCCTGCCGCCAGCGTTCAATCTGAGCCATGATCAAACTCTTCAATTTAAGTTTGATGCTCATGAATTAAACTTCGTAATGAATTACGTATGTTCACTCACTGAGACTTGGTATTCATTTTTCGTCCGAGGACGTTAAGAATCCATGTCACTTTGAGTGCCCACACAGATTGTCTGATAAATTGTTAAAGAGCAGTGCGACGACGCTGAGCGCTCTGTCGCGAGGTCCCGTATAATACGTTTTCCTCATTCAGAGTCAAGCATTTATTTTTGCTTTTCTCTGGCAGGATTTCCGCAGAAACCCTGCTGACCCGGCGGCCTGTAAGCCGTTGTTCCGTGTCAGTGGAGGCGCATTATAGGGAGTTCTGAGACGTTGACAAGCCCTGTTTTAAAAAAACCTTTCAACCGCTCAAAATCCCGCCATCACGCCCATTTTACGTGCTATTTGCTCGTCATTTGTGCGACTTCCTGCGCAAAATTGGCAACCTGCTTCCAGTCGGTATAGACGACTTCTTTACTGGTATCCGTTTCACCGCCGGTCATCTTCATTATCAGGCGAATCATGAAGCGATCGTACCAACGATAGCGCGGGTAGCGCAGCGCGCCGGCAAACACCGCGCTGCGCTGCGGTTGCCATGGCGAATTAAGCAGAAACTTACGCGTATAGCTATTGGTCTGCGGCGTGCGCTTCTCTGGCTTACGCGCAACGAGGTTGACCGAGAAAAATGCCCCCGGCAGCGCATTCAGCGACTGCAGATGTTTCTTCACGAAACTGTCCAGCGCCGGATGAAAGTGCCCGTAACGAATCGAGGCGCCAATCACCACGCGATCGTAGTGGTGCCATTCAACCTCTTCCGTACGGTTGAGATTAACCGTATCCGCATCGATACCCAGCTCTTTCAGCTCAGAGGCCAGAAAGGAGGCAATTTCACGCGTCTGCCCGTCGCGGGTGGAGAATAATATCAACGTTTTCACAAGCACTCCGGTTATTCGCGCCAGAAAGTGGGGGTAAAGAGCACCAGTAAGGTGAACACTTCCAGACGACCAAACAGCATATTAGCAATCAAGATCCATTTCGCGACCGGGTTCATTGTCGCGAAGTTATCCGCCACTACGCCAAGTCCTGGCCCGAGGTTGTTTAACGTTGCCACAACCGAGGCGAAAGCAGAAAAGTCATCCACTCCGGTCGCGATGATAGCCAGCATGCTAATAATGAACACCAGCGCATAGGCAGAAAAGAATCCCCATACCGCCTCCAGAATACGTTCCGGCAGCGCACGGTTACCTAACTTAATGCTATATACCGCATTCGGATGCACCAGCCGCTTGAGTTCGCGGTTCCCCTGCTTGAACAACAGCAGTATGCGGATAACTTTCAGACCGCCGCCCGTCGACCCGGCACAACCGCCAATAAATGCCGAGCACAATAGCAGCACCGGCAGGAATAACGGCCAGCGCGCGATGCTGTCGGTGGTAAAGCCCGCCGTCGTCGCCATCGAAACCACCTGGAAGAAGGCCTGATTCAGCGTCGTCAGCGCCGAGCTGTACACATCATGCAACCACAGCACCAGCGTACAAATCACCACCAGCGTCAGTTGGACACCAATAAACATGCGGAATTCAGGATCGCGCCAGTACACCTTCAGACTGCGGCCGCTGAGCAATGAAAAATGGAGGCCATAGTTACAGCCTGAGATCAGCAGGAAAACCGCAATAATCGTATTAATGGTTGGACTGTTAAAATACCCTACGCTGGCGTCATGCGTAGAGAAGCCGCCAATCGCGATAGTCGAAAAGCTGTGACCGATGGCATCAAATGCCGGCATACCCGCGAACCAGAGCGCAAGCGCGCAGGCCACCGTCAACAATACGTAGATAAGCCACAGCGTTTTGGCCGTCTCGGCGATACGCGGGCGCATCTTATTGTCCTTCAGTGGCCCCGGCATTTCCGCCCGATACAACTGCATCCCGCCGACGCCCAGTATCGGCAGTATTGCTACCGCCAGCACAATGATCCCCATACCGCCAAACCACTGCAGCATCTGTCGATAGAAGAGGATGGCATGAGGTAAAGAGTCCAGCCCCACCAGGGTGGTAGCGCCCGTTGTGGTCAGGCCCGAGAATGACTCAAAAAACGCATCCGTTATCGTCAGATTCGGCTGTTCGGCGAAAATAAACGGTAGCGCACCGACGCTGCCCAGCACGGTCCAGAAGAGTACGACAATCAGAAAACCCTCGCGGGATTTCAGTTCGCCCTTCTCACGACGGTTCGGCCACCATAAAAGAGAGCCTATCGCCAGCGCGACAAAAAAGGTCTGGGTAAACGCCCGCCCCGCGCCATCGCGGTATAACAGGGCCACTAATCCCGGAAGGATCATCGTCCCCGAAAACAAAATGACCAACAGTCCAACGATTCGGGTTATGGCGCGAAAATGCATCTCTGGCGCTTCCTTTGGTATGCAAAAAAATCAGGTGGGGATTATTCGTCAATCTTCAGTAATTGCAACGAACCACGACTAAAATCAGCCAGCTTTGTCGAAAAAGAGACCACTTCAGCTTGCGGAAGCGCCACACGAAGCTTGACGAAGGCCTGATAGTCACTATCGACAATTTGTCCTGAGAACTGAGCCAACAGCGTTTCAATGCCAGCTAACTGTCCATATTCACACTGCAAAGTATATGCGGTCAGCGGCGTCTTGCGCTGCGTTGTCAGCCCGGCAAGGGCCTGATGAACGCCACCGCCATACGCTTTAACCAGACCGCCGGTTCCAAGCAAAATACCGCCGTAGTAGCGTACCACGACGGCCGTTATTTCGCCGACGCCGCTGCCCATCAGCTGCGCCAGCATAGGTTTACCCGCGGTGCCTGCTGGTTCGCCATCGTCGGAAAAGCCCAGCTGTTGAGAGTCATTGGGTGGCCCGGCCACCCACGCCACACAATGATGACGGGCGTCAGGGTGCTCCGCCCTGACCGACTCAACAAACGCCTTTGCCGCTACCACGCCATCGGTATGCGCCAACCGCGTGATAAAACGACTTTTTTTAATCTCTTCGACAAAGGTCACCGGCGCGGCCGGTATCAACCAACTTTCCATTACGCCAGTTTCAGGTCACGCGTCATATTTTCAACACTGTTTTCGTGGATGACGACGTTATCTTCAATACGGATGCCGCCAAACGGCTTCAATGCTTCAATTTTTTGCCAGTTGAAGTGCTTGCTGAACGGCCCTTCACGCCACGGCGCCAGCAGAGATTCAATAAAGTAGATGCCCGGCTCGATGGTCAGCACCATACGCGGCTGCAAAATACGCGTGCAGCGCAGATACGGATACTTCGACGGCGCTGCCAGATGAGTACCGGTATCATCCTGCATGAAACCGGCCACATCATGGACCTGCAGGCCCAGCGGATGACCGATACCGTGCGGCATAAACGGCCCGGTCAGATCGTTTTCAACCATGGCCTCTTCGCTCATGTCGGTCACGATTTGGTACTTACGCAACAGTTTAGCGATGCGTTGGTGGAACTGGATGTGGTAATCCACATAGCTTTTACCCGCCTTCATCGTGCTAATCAGAGCCAGCTGCTCATCGTTAACGTCTTTAATCAAATGGGCAAAGTCATTGTCGCCATGTGCCGCCCAGGTACGCGTCAGGTCTGCCGCGTAGCCGTTGTATTCCGCCCCGGCATCCAGTAAGAAACTGCGCGCTTCTGCCGGCGCGCGATGATCCAGTTTGGTGTAATGCAGTACAGAGGCGTGTTCGTTAAGCGCCACGATATTGCTGTAAGGCACATCGGTGTCGCGATGACCGGTAGCCGTCAGATACGCCTGGTTGATATCGAATTCGCTCATTCCGGAGAGGAATGCCTCATGGGCCGCGCGATGCCCGTTAACCGCCGACTTCTGCGCTTCGCGCATGCAGGCCAACTCATAATCGGTCTTAAAAGAACGATAGTAGTGCAGGAAATCAATCACCCCTTTCGGGTTGATATGACTGGCAGCAATCTCCAGACCAAGCGCCCGCTCCGGCACCGGCCCGATATAGGCGATATTGCCGCGCGCAGCAGGCAGCTGGCTACCGATGCCGTCGGCTTTCGGCAGGGCAATCACTTCAACCTCTTCCGTCCAGAACGAGGTCGGCAGCGGTTCAACGTTATGCCAGTAATCGACCGGCAGATAGAACCACAGTTTCGGTTTGTTGACGCCATCAACCAGCAGCCAGCAGTTGGGCACCTGCGTCACCGGGACCCAGGATTTAAATTGCGGATTGACCTTAAACGGGTACGGATGGTCGTCCAGGAAGACATTGATCAGCTCGCCGGAGTGAATCAGCAACGCATCAAGATTAAAACGAGCCAAAGCATCACGGGTACGTTCTTGTAGGGTAACGATATGATTTTTATAGAGCGCGGCTAGTGATTCCATCTTTCATCCTTTGCTTTTATTAGATGTGATTCCCCGCATCTTAGCACATCGGCCCCAGGCAGGGTGATTTCCGCCGGGTGTGATCAGGCCAGCATTTATTTAAAGACTCGTTTGCAATTCTTTAACATAAATCCCACACTCCGTTGCATCTGGTACGACCAGATCACATTGCTGGATTCAGGAGACTGACATGCTCTACAAAGGCGACAACCTGTACCTCGACTGGCTGGACGATGGCATTGCCGAACTGGTGTTCGATGCTCCCGGCTCGGTGAACAAGCTCGATACCGCAACCGTAGCCAGCCTCGGTGAGGCGCTGGAGGTGCTCGAAAAACAACACGATCTTAAGGGGCTGCTGCTGCGCTCCGGAAAAGCAGCCTTCATCGTCGGCGCCGACATTACCGAATTTCTGTCCCTGTTCCAGGTACCACAGGAGCAGTTGAGCCAGTGGCTCCATTTTGCTAACAGCGTCTTTAACCGTCTGGAAGATTTACCGGTGCCGACTATTTCAGCGGTGAACGGCTATGCGCTGGGCGGCGGCTGCGAGTGCGTGCTGGCGACAGACTACCGTCTGGCTACGCCGGATCTGCGTATCGGCCTGCCGGAAACCAAACTGGGCATTATGCCGGGCTTCGGCGGCTCAGTGCGCATGCCGCGTCTGCTCGGCGCCGATAGCGCGCTGGAAATCATCGCCGCAGGCAAAGATGTCGATGCCGATCAGGCGCTGAAAATCGGCCTCATCGATGGCATCGTCAAACCAGAGAAGCTGCGCGATGGCGCGCTTGCTATTCTGCGTCAGGCCATTAACGGCGAGCTGGACTGGAAAGCGCAGCGCCAGCCGAAGCTGGAGCCATTGAAGCTCAGTAAAATTGAAGCGGCCATGAGCTTCACCATCGCCAAAGGCATGGTGGCGCAGACCGCCGGGAAGCACTATCCGGCGCCGATGACGGCGGTAAAAACCATCGAAGCGGCCGCGCGTTTTGGCCGCGAAGAAGCCCTGAATCTGGAAAACCAAAGCTTTGTCCCGCTGGCGCACACCAAAGAGGCGCGCGCGCTGGTTGGTATCTTCCTTAACGATCAGTACGTCAAAGCCAAAGCGAAGAAGCTGACCAAAAACGTTGAGACGCCGAAACAGGCCGCCGTGCTGGGTGCCGGGATCATGGGGGGCGGTATCGCCTATCAGTCCGCCTGGAAAGGCGTGCCGGTGCTTATGAAGGATATCAACGACAAATCGCTGACGCTGGGCATGAACGAAGCCGCTAAGCTGCTCAACAAGCAGCTTGAGCGCGGCAAGATTGATGGGCTGAAGCTGGCTGGCGTTATTGGCACGATTCACCCGACCCTCGATTATGCTGGCTTTGAGCGCGTAGATGTCGTGGTCGAAGCCGTCGTCGAGAACCCAAAAGTGAAAAAGGCCGTGCTGGCGGAAACCGAAGAGAAAGTCCGCCCGGATACGGTTCTGGCTTCTAACACCTCAACGATTCCAATCGGTGAGCTGGCCAGCGTCCTGAAGCGGCCGGAAAACTTCTGCGGTATGCACTTCTTTAACCCGGTGCATCGCATGCCGCTGGTAGAAGTGATTCGCGGGGAAAAAACCTCAGATGACACCATCGCAAAAGTCGTGGCCTGGGCGAGCAAAATGGGCAAAACGCCGATCGTGGTTAACGACTGCCCCGGCTTCTTCGTCAACCGCGTGCTGTTCCCCTACTTTGCCGGATTCAGCCAACTGCTTCGCGACGGCGCGGACTTCCGCAAAGTCGATAAGGTGATGGAGAAACTGTTCGGCTGGCCAATGGGCCCGGCATACCTGCTCGACGTGGTCGGTATCGATACCGCGCACCACGCGCAGGCGGTAATGGCCGCCGGCTTCCCGCAGCGCATGCAGAAAGATTATCGCGACGCGATCGACGCGCTGTTCGACGCCAGCCGTTTCGGCCAGAAAAACGCTCTCGGCTTCTGGCGGTATAAAGAAGACAGTAAAGGCAAACCGAAGAAAGAAGAAGATCCGGCCGTCGACGCGCTGCTGGCGGAAGTCAGCCAGCCACAGCGTGAGTTCAGCGACGATGAGATTATCGCCCGGATGATGATTCCGATGGTCAACGAAGTGGTCCGCTGCCTGGAGGAAGGCATTATCGCCAGCCCGGCGGAAGCGGATATGGCGCTGGTTTATGGTCTTGGTTTCCCTCCGTTCCACGGCGGCGCATTCCGCTGGCTGGATACCCAGGGCAGCGCAAAATATCTCAATATGGCGCAGCAGTATCAACACCTCGGCCCGCTGTACGAAGTGCCGGAAGGGCTGCGTAATAAAGCACGCCATAACGAACCCTATTATCCCCCGGTAGAACCAGCCCGCCCGGCGGGCGCTCTGAAAACGGCTTAAGGAGTCACAATGGAACAGGTTGTCATTGTTGATGCAGTTCGCACCCCGATGGGCCGTTCGAAGGGCGGCGCCTTTCGCCACGTGCGCGCGGAAGATCTCTCCGCGCACCTGATGCGTAGCCTGCTGTCGCGTAACCCGTCGCTTGATCCGGCCGCGATTGACGATATCTACTGGGGCTGCGTACAGCAAACGCTGGAGCAAGGTTTCAACATTGCGCGTAACGCCGCGCTGCTCGCAGAGATCCCGCATTCGGTACCGGCGACGACGGTCAACCGCCTGTGCGGTTCATCGATGCAGGCGCTGCACGATGCGGCGCGGATGATCATGACCGGCGACGCCAGCGTCTGCCTGATTGGCGGCGTCGAGCATATGGGCCACGTCCCGATGAGCCACGGCGTGGATTTTCACCCGGGTCTGAGCCGTAACGTGGCAAAAGCCGCCGGGATGATGGGGCTGACCGCCGAAATGCTGGCGCGTCTGCACGGTATCAGCCGGGAGATGCAGGACCAGTTCGCCGCGCGTTCCCACGCTCGCGCATGGGCGGCAACGCAGTCCGGCGCATTTCAAGCGGAAATCATTCCGACAGGCGGCCATGATGCCGACGGCGTGCTGAAGTCATTTAACTATGACGAGGTGATCCGCCCGGAAACCACCGTGGAAGCGCTGGCGGCGTTAAGGCCCGCCTTCGACCCGGTGACCGGCACCGTCACGGCAGGTACCTCATCCGCGCTCTCCGACGGCGCAGCCGCCATGTTATTAATGAGCGAAAGCCGCGCCCGCGAGCTGGGGCTGCAACCGCGCGCTCGCGTCCGCTCCATGGCGGTGGTCGGCTGTGATCCATCGATTATGGGCTATGGTCCGGTACCGGCATCGAAGCTGGCGCTGAAAAAGGCCGGACTGACTACCAGCGATATCGACGTTTTTGAAATGAACGAGGCGTTTGCCGCGCAGATCCTGCCGTGCATTAAAGATCTTGGCCTGATGGAGCAGATCGACGAGAAGATCAATCTTAACGGCGGCGCGATTGCCCTCGGTCACCCGCTTGGCTGCTCGGGCGCGCGCATCAGTACCACCTTACTTAACCAGATGGAGCGCAAAGACGCGCAGTTCGGTCTTGCCACTATGTGTATTGGTTTAGGTCAGGGGATCGCCACGGTATTTGAGAGAGTGTAAACCAACAACTCAGGCCGGATAAGCCACGCGCCATCGGGCTTTTGCCCGGGGCGCAACGCTTATCCGGCCTACAGAGGTATCTCACCGCCATTGACGTCATTGGCGCAGAGAGAAGCGTTTAGTTGCCGTTTTTCCCGCCTGTCAGGGGCGGGTTTTTTATTTCTGTCGTTCTCTGCCCCTCTCCCTGAAGAAAAGGGCGTGAGAATCAGATAAAGGCAAACGCATCGCCGAACAGGCGATCTTCGCGGGCATTGCGCTCATTACAGAACAGCTCACGGGCAATTTTTGCCATCTCGAAGCGGCCGGCAATATAAATATCATGCTCTGCCAGGGTGCCGTAGTCCTGCAGTACCGCGGTCAACACGGTGCCAGAGCGCCCACGCCACTCTTCTTCCGGCTGTTCCACAACCGGCTCAACACGCAGACCCGGGTGTTCCACGCTCAGCGCTTCCAGCTCAGCCAGATCGTAGAGATGTTTCGCTTCGCGACCGCCCCAGTACACTGCGATATCGCGGTTCGGGTTGCGGGCCAGCGCCGTGAGCAGAATGGAACGCACATAGGAGAACCCGGTTCCTCCGGCGATAAGAATCAGCGGACGATCTTCATCCTCACGCAGCCAGGCTTCACCATGCGGAATATCAACCTCGATCTCGCGCTCTTTCAGAATGCGATCCATGACCGCCATCGCATACAGGTTGAGCTCAGAGGCGCCAATATGCAGTTCAATACATTCCTGCTCCGCCGGTGTGGAAGCCATGGAGAACGGACGCTTGTCGCGCTCGTCCATTACCACCATCAAATATTGACCAGCGCGGAAAGAAAACGCCGCTTCCGGCACTAATCGAACGCGATACACGGTATCGGTAATTGCCTCCACCGAGGTCACTTTACAGCTTAAGGTTGTCATGCGTCCCCTCTGTCGGGTCTATAGAGCAAAACAGCGGCGTTAGCCCCGCTTACTGTTATTTAAAGATAGCCAGCTCATCCCAGATGGCGTCAACACGTGCCGTCACCTCAGGATCTTTCTTAATAGGACGACCCCATTCACGCTGGGTTTCGCCTGGCCATTTATTTGTGGCATCCAGCCCCATTTTTGAACCCAGGCCGGAAACCGGCGAGGCAAAATCCAGGTAATCGATCGGCGTATTTTCTACCAGTACCGTATCACGAGCCGGGTCCATACGGGTAGTAATCGCCCAGATGACGTCGTTCCAGTCGCGCGCATTGACGTCATCATCGCAGACGATCACGAACTTGGTGTACATAAACTGGCGCAGGAACGACCAGACGCCCATCATCACCCGTTTTGCATGGCCAGCGTACTGTTTCTTCATCGTTACCACGGCCAGACGATAGGAACACCCTTCCGGCGGCAGGTAGAAATCAACAATTTCCGGGAACTGCTTTTGCAGGATCGGTACGAAGACTTCATTCAGCGCGACGCCCAGGACCGCAGGTTCATCTGGCGGGCGCCCGGTATACGTTGAGTGATAAATCGCATCTTCACGCTGGGTGATATGCGTGACCGTAAATACCGGGAAATTATCCACTTCATTGTAGTAGCCGGTATGATCGCCATACGGCCCTTCCGGCGCCATTTCACCGGGCTCAATATACCCTTCCAGCACAATTTCCGCGCTGGCCGGTACTTCAAGATCGTTGGAAACGCACTTCACCACTTCGGTTTTGGTGCCGCGTAGCAGGCCGGCAAACGCATATTCTGAAAGCGTATCGGGAACCGGAGTCACGGCGCCAAGAATGGTCGCCGGGTCAGCGCCCAGCGCCACGGAGACCGGAAAACGTTCGCCCGGATGAGCCGCGCACCACTCCTGGAAATCCAGCGCGCCGCCGCGATGGGAGAGCCAGCGCATGATGAGCTTATTCTTACCAATGAGCTGCTGGCGATAGATGCCCAGGTTCTGCCGCTCTTTGTGCGGACCGCGCGTAACCGTCAGTCCCCAGGTAATCAGCGGAGCAGCATCTTCCGGCCAGCAGGTCATGATCGGAATACGCGTCAGATCAACGCTGTCGCCTTCAATGATTTTTTGCTGGCAAGGCGCTCCGCGCAGACGCTTCGTCGGCATATTCAATACCTGCCTGAACTGCGGCAGCTTATCGAACAGATCGCGAAAGCCTTTCGGCGGTTCCGGCTCTTTCAGAAAAGCCAACAGTTTACCCACTTCACGCAGCGAGCTGACATCCTCCTGCCCCATTCCCATGGCGACGCGACGCGGGGTGCCAAACAGATTGCACAACACGGGCATGGTGTAGCCTTTCGGGTTTTCGAAGAGCAGGGCCGGGCCGCCGGCACGTAAAGTGCGATCGGCAATTTCGGTGATCTCAAGGTGCGGATCGACCGGCAGGGATATTCTTTTCAGTTCGCCCTGCTGCTCCAGCAATGTCAGAAAGTCGCGTAGATCGTGGTATTTCATGGAGTTATTATTAACCTCTATACAGGCGGCTGATTATACGGTGTTCGCCAGCGCCATGCTGTATTTTTGTTAAATTAGAGTGAAAGAACATAGAATTTTTGATTTCACTTATATTGGCTTTCGCGATCGCACCAGGCTTTTGTTATGCTTGCTGCTAATAGAGTGGAAAGAGTTATTATGCAAGCCTGGTATTTACTGTATTGCAAACGTGGGCAGCTTCAGCGCGCCCAGGAACACCTCGAACGACAGGCAGTGAATTGCCTGATGCCGACGATCGCACTGGAAAAAATCATCCGCGGCAAACGCACTACGGTGAGTGAACCTTTGTTCCCCAATTACCTGTTTGTCGAATTCGATCCGGAAATTATCCACACGACGACTATCAGCGCCACGCGAGGTGTGAACAGCTTCGTTCGTTTTGGCGCCCAGCCAGCCACGGTACCGTCCGCGGTCATTCACCAGCTCTCTATCTATAAGCCGGAAGGTATCACCGACCCGGAAACGCCGCACGAAGGCGACTTCGTCTTGATTACCGACGGCGCGTTTGAAGGCCTGCAGGCTATCTTTAGCGAACCGGATGGTGAAGCGCGCTCCATGCTGCTGCTGAATCTGCTTAACAAACAGGTACTGCAAAGCGTCAAAAATACCGACTTTCATAAAATCTGACGGTACGCTTAAAAACGGATGCCAAAGAGCGTTCTGACATTCGCGTCAGCGATCTCTTCCAGCCGCTGAGCCTCCTCCCCGCGCCATCCGGCAATACTGGCCACAATATGCGGCAGGTATACCGGTTCGTTCCGGCTGGAAGCGGGCTTCGGACTAAGATCGCGGGGCAACAGATACGGGGCATCCGTTTCAATCAACAGGCGTTGTGCCGGGATATCCGGCAGCAGCTCGCGCAGCTCAAGCCCTCGTCGCTCATCGCAGACCCAGCCAGTGATGCCAATATACAAACCGTGGTTCACACAGGCACGCATTTCTTCGCGGGTTCCGGTGAAGCAGTGCAGCACCGCACCAGGCAGTTTATCCAGCCAGGGCGTGAGGAGCGTCAGAAAACGTTCATGGGCATCGCGGCAGTGCAAAAAAACCGGCATAGACAGCTCGGCTGCCAGCGCCAGCTGCGCGCTGAAGGCGGCTTCTTGCTCCTGAGGGGTTGAAAAGTTGCGGTTGAAGTCCAGCCCACATTCACCGATAGCAACAACCTCCGGCTGGCGCGCCAGCTGAGAGAGGGAATCGGCCACCGACGCCGTCCAGCTGCTGCTGTCATGCGGATGCACACCGGCGGTTGACCAGCAGCGGGTATAGCGATGTGCCAGCTGCCGGGCCTGCTCGCTTTCATGCAGGTTAGTCCCGGTGAACAGCATGCCGGTCACGCCCGCCGCCTGAGCGCGTGCCACGACCTCATCGCGATCGCGGGAAAACTGTGGACTGGTCAGATTGACGCCGATATCAAACATCGCTTCTCCAATATGACAACCGCCCTGACGGGCGGCTGGTTACTCTTCTTTGCTGCCCGCTTCTTCAGCGGCGGCATCCTCGTCACGCGTCAGACGTTTTCCGGTATAGAAACGCGCGAAGAAAACCCCAATCTCAAACAAGCAGTACATCGGAATCGCCAGCAGCGTTTGCGAGAAGACATCCGGTGGCGTCAGCAGCATACCGACGACGAATGCCCCCACCAGTACGTACGGGCGCTTCTTACGCAAATCGTCCGGGGTCGTGACGCCCATCCAGCACAGCAGCACGATCGCAACCGGCACTTCAAACGAAACGCCAAAGGCGATAAACAACGCCATGACGAAATCGAGATAGCTGCGAATATCCGTCGAGACCTGCACGCCCTCCGGCGCCGCGTGCGTCAGGAAGCCAAACGCCAGCGGGAAAACGACAAAATAGGCAAAGGCCATACCGATATAGAACAGCAGCGTACTGGAAACCAGCAGCGGCATCACCAGCCGACGCTCATGCTTATACAACGCCGGGGCAACAAACGCCCAGACCTGGTAAAGAATAACCGGCACCGACAGAATCACCGAGACCATGAAGGTCAGTTTGATCGGTGTAAAGAAAGGGGAAGCCACGTCGGTGGCGATCATCGTTGCACCCACCGGCATCTGCCGGATAAGCGGTGCGGAAACCAGCTGATAGATGTCGTTGGCGAAGTACACTAACGCCAGAAAAATGACCAGTATCGCGATGATGCTATTGATCAGGCGCTTACGCAGCTCAATCAAATGCGAAATTAGCGGTTGAGTATCTTCTACGCCCATTTTTACGGTTTATCACTCGATGCAGGGGAGGAATCGGAAGCGGTGACGGCCACTTTTTCTTTGGCGGCCGGGAGAGGCTCCGGCTGCGTAGCGGGGGAGGCTTCAGCAACACTCTCTTCCGGCGCATGCACAGGCGCACTGGCCTGATGTTCAGCCGTCGCCGGCGTAATATTCTGGCGCTGCGCTTCACTACCCTTCACTACCGGGTTATGAATCGTGTTTGCTTCGTCGCTCGCTTTCTCAGGATCATGGGCGGTATAAGAGCGTTTCATCGATTCAGCGGCTTCACGCAGCTCATCCATTGACGCTTTCAGCTCCGGCGTCAGGTTCTCCAGGCTCGCCTTTTCCACTTTCTTCAGGCTTTCCTGGAACTCCTGCAGTTTTAGTTCCTGAGTGATCTCATTTTGTACGGTAGCCGCCAGCGATCGTAACGTGCGAATCCAGCTGGCCACCGTTTTTACCGCTACAGGCAGTCGCTGTGGCCCCAGGACAATGAGGCCAATGACGAACACCAGCAGTAGTTCACTAAAACCGATATCGAACACGAATTACACCTGCTCTTTGTCGTGGCGTTTTGTCTCGTCTTTTTTCGCATCATCCGGCTTATCGGCGATCGATTTCGCCGTGAAATCTGCATCCGGAGCAGAATTTTCAGGTTTTTCATCATCGCTCATGGCTTTTTTAAAGCCTTTGATCGATGCCCCCAAATCTGATCCCAGCGAGCTCAGCTTTTTCGTCCCGAAAAGCAGAACCACAATGACGACGACAATTAATAACTGCCAAATACTGATACCACCCATACACGTTCCTCTATGACAGATGATGAATTATTAGGACGCATTATACACGTCATCCCGCGGGCCGCCTCTCTGTCAGGCCGCTCGCATGATTTCGCGCAAAAACGAATGCGCTGCGATCAAGGCGCTTGCCATCAGTGCGTTTTCCGCCAGCCAATCAGCCAGGACACCGCGCCAGCGGCCATCAGCCAGCCTGGCATCATGCCCCATTCCGGGCGGTGGATAAATAACAGCGTACCACTCAGTAACAGAACCGCACCTATACCAAACAGATAACGGGACTGCCCCTGGCGAACATGTCGCACCTGGAAGTCGCGCGCAATGCTATCCACGCTGGTCTGCAGCTGCTTGCTCTGCTGCAAAGTCTGGTACACCAGTTCAGGTATTTCGGGCATTCTTTCGATCCAGAACGGCGCTTTTTCTTTAAACGCACGCACCAGCGCCGGAATGCCGACCTGATCTTTAATCCACGACTCAAGGAAAGGTTTCGCCGTTTTCCACAAGTCTAACTGAGGATAGAGCTGGCGGCCTACCCCTTCTACGTAAAGTAATGTCTTCTGCAGCAACACCAGCTGCGGCTGCACTTCCATATTAAAGCGCCGGGCGGTGTTGAACAGGTTCAACAGCACATGGCCAAACGAGATCTCAGCCAGCGGCTTCTCGAAGATCGGTTCGCAAACGGTGCGAATAGCAAACTCGAACTCTTCAACATTGGTATCCGCAGGAACCCAGCCGGAATCCACGTGCAGCTCGGCGACTTTACGATAGTCGCGGTTGAAGAAGGCGATGAAGTTTTCCGCCAGGTAGCGCTTATCCTCTTTGTTCAGCGACCCCACGATGCCGCAGTCAATCCCGATGTACTGGGGGTTCTCCGGATGGTTGTAGCTGACAAAAATATTGCCCGGATGCATATCCGCGTGGAAGAAGCTGTCGCGGAACACCTGGGTGAAAAAGACCTGCACGCCGCGTTCCGCCAGCAGCTTCATGTTCGTGCCCTGCGCCTCCAGCGCCTCCACGTCGGAAACCGGGATCCCGTAAATCCGCTCCATGACCATCATGTTTTCGCTACAGTAATCGGAGTAGACCTCCGGTACATACAGCATCGGGCTGTCTTCAAAGTTACGCCGCAGCTGAATGGCGTTAGCCGATTCGCGTAACAGATTGAGTTCGTCCAGCAGCGTTTTTTCGTATTCGCGAACCACTTCCTGCGGGCGCAGGCGGCGACCGTCGGGCAGTAAACGCGGCACCCAGCGCGCAAGACGATAGATAAGTTTCATGTCCGCTTTAATCACCGGCACAATGTCCGGGCGGATCACCTTGATAACGACCTCTTTGCCGTTCTCTTTCAGCCGTGCGGTATGGACCTGCGCGATAGAAGCCGATGCCAGCGGTTCAATCGAGAAATCGTCAAACCAGGCCTCTACGGGGAGGCCGCCCATCGCCTGTTCGATCTGCTGTTTCGCCAGCCGACCATCGAAGGGAGCCACGCGATCCTGCAGTAGCGCGAGCTGATCGGCAATTTGCGGCGGGAACAGATCGCGGCGGGTGGAGAGCATCTGGCCGAACTTGATCCACACCGGCCCCAGCTCCTGCAGCGCAAGACGCAGACGTTCACCGAGGGGTTGGTTTTTATGACGATTCGGCATCCAGAACAGCATTCGCCGCCCGATACGCAGCGGCAACGTGATACGCATTTTGGGAATGAGCTCATCAAGCCCATAGCTCAAAAAGGTGCGGATAATAAGATACAGGCGCCGTAATTCTCCTGGCGTCATTTGCCCTCCAGCGTTTCCAGCCGTTTTTCCAGTGCGGAAAGCGCGCGTTCTACAGCCGCGGTTTCTTCGCCAAACCAGGCCATTTCCAGCGGCCCTGGCGCCATACGCCACTCTTCGGTCAGCGCCTCAGCGACATAGCGCTGCTGACGCCGGGCGCCGTGCCGCAGAAAGCGCGCTCCGGAACGAAAGACCTTGCTGATCCCTTCCGCAACGATATCGCCGGTGTAAGGCGCCAGCAGTTCAGCCGGATCGAATTCCGCCAGGTCACATAGCGCCACCGTGTTCTGCACCACCTGCAGATCGCCCTGCACTTCCAGGTCACCGCTGCGAATAAGCGCGGTGAGCTGTTGACGGTTGCGCAGTTGGGGCAGCACGCTGAGGCGGGTAATGACGGTACAGTCGGCATCGCCTTCCCAGTCCCCCAGCACATCCACCTGACGCTCGCCGAAGACCAGCACAACCGGCGTCGATAGCTCCTTCAGCTCAACACGCAGCACCTTCCCCAGCAGACGCTGGCGAGCAGGTTTTAACGCTTTGTCGCGCCAGAGAAAGGTGTTGAGAGCGGTTTCAATGCCAGCGGTAACCAGTGGTTTGAAAGGCATGCGATCCCCCCTGTCAGAACTTATAACCGCGGTGCAACGCAACGATACCAGCCGTCAGGTTGTAGTAGTCGACGCTTTCAAAACCGGCGTCCTGCATCATGGCCTTCAGGGTCTCCTGATTCGGGTGCATGCGAATAGACTCCGCCAGGTAGCGATAGCTTTCACCGTCTTTGGCAACCAGTTCCCCTACGCGCGGCAGCACGTGGAAAGAGTAGGCGTCATAGGCTTTGCTGAGTGGCTCAATAATCGGTTTCGAGAACTCCAGCACCAGCAGACGACCGCCCGGCTTCAGGACGCGATACATTGAACGCAGCGCTTTGTCTTTATCGGTGACGTTACGCAGACCAAACGAAATCGTGATGCAGTCAAAAGTGTTGTCGGCAAACGGCAGCGCTTCCGCGTTAGCCTGGATGTATTCAACATTGCCGACGATACCGATGTTGCGCAGCTTTTCGCGCCCCATTTTCAGCATGGAGTCGTTGATATCCGCCAGCATGACGCGACCCGTTTCACCCACCAGGCGAGAGAACTTCGCCGTCAGGTCGCCGGTGCCGCCGGCCAGATCCAGAACGGTCTGTCCACGGCGCACGCCGCTGCAATCGATGGTGAAACGCTTCCACAAACGATGAATCCCGAACGACATCAGATCATTCATAACATCATATTTTGCGGCCACAGAATGGAATACATGCGCCACCATGTCCGCCTTCTGCTCTTTGGCTACCGTCTGAAAACCAAAGTGCGTCGTTTCTTGTGAATCCTCAACCATCTTAATGCCTGCTTATCAAGAAAATGTTCACCGAGTGTAACAGATTCAGCGCATTTCCCATACGCTTCAACGCGGCGTAGCGGGCTCGCCGGGCATCACCTCATCGGCCGGATCGGCGGTAAATTCGTTATCTTCAAGCGCTTTTTGGTCTTCTTCAGAACGATACTCATCGTCATGAGCCGTTGCCCGATCGACTAAATCAGGATTAATCCCGCGCTTCACTTCAACGCCAAGACCGCGGAACGCTTCTGCCTGTACCAGCAGATTCCCGCGCCCGGAAGCCAGCTTTTTCATCGCCTGACGATAGTTATCCTGGGCTTTATCCAGGCTCTGCCCGATGGCGGACATATCATCAACGAACAATCGCATTTTGTCGTACAGCCGACCTGCGCGCTCAGCGATTTTCTGCGCATTGCGACTTTGATGTTCATAGCGCCAGAGATTGGCAATCGTGCGCAGCGCCACCAGCAGCGTCGTCGGGCTGACCAGCATAATGTTGTTCTTCAGCGCTTCGCTGATAAGCTCAGGCTGACGGTCGATAGCCAGCAGGAAAGCCGGCTCCACGGGAATAAACATCAGCACATAGTCGAGCGAACGCAGGCCCGGCAGCTGCTGATAATCTTTACGCCCGAGCAGGCGAATATGGTTACGTACCGAGGCGATATGCTCCTGCAGCGCCGCCTCGCGGGTATAGTCGTCTTCGGCATTAAAATAGCGTTCGTAGGCAACCAGCGTCATTTTGGCATCAATGACCACGTCCTTCCCCTGCGGCAGGCGGACGATCACATCGGGCTGCATGCGCGAACGACTTTCCGTTTCGATACTGACCTGGGTCTGGTATTCATATCCTTCGCGTAACCCGGAAGCTTCCAGCACGCGGGTTAACACCACTTCGCCCCAGTTACCCTGCGTTTTGTTATCCCCTTTCAACGCCCGGGTCAGGTTCAACGCCTCCTGCGCCATCTGCGCGTTCAGCTGCTGCAGATTGCGGATCTCATGAGCCAGGGTATGCCGCTCACGCGCCTCCTGGCCAAAACTGTCCTGCACCTGGCGGCGGAAACCGTCCAGTTGTTCACGCAGCGGCGTCAGCAGGCCATGCAAACTCTGCCGGTTCTGCTCCTCAACGCGCCGGTTGCTGTGTTCGAAAATGCGGTTTGCGAGGTTTTCAAACTGTTCGCTCAGACGCTGTTCGCTGTTCGCCATCTGACGAATTTTATCCTCGGCGTGTATCCGGGTAGATTCAAGGCGGGTGGTGACTTCGCGGAGATCGGCCTCCAGAGAGCTATTGATGTCGCGCAGGCTGCGCAGTTCGTTATTCAGCAGCTCGCATTCATCGCGCCAGTGGGCCTCCTGCACCAGCTGCTGGCGCGCGGCGCTGAGTTCGATATCCAGTTCGCGACGCTCCTCGATAAGATCGGCGCGCACCTGGTCAGCTTTGGCTTTAGTCGCCAGCCATCCTGCGACCAGCCCTACGGCCAGCGCCACAACGGCACTTATCACAATCGAGATATCCACAACGCCCCCTGCGGCAACAGCTTACGACACAAAAATAGAATTGTGCTGTATAAACGTCCAGTTTAAAAGCGATTTCCTGCGAGGCGCCGCGCAAAAAACAAAGGCCGGAAGATCCGGCCCTGGGGTGAGAAGCGAGGAATTACAGCAGGCGGCGAGCCGCTTCCACGACGATTTTTACCGCGTGGCTTTCGGTTTGCTTCATGGTTTCCGCGTTCGGAATTTCCTGCTGGGTACGGTTGACGATAACTCCGGCGACCATCCCGGCACGCAGCCCCTGGCTGGCGCACATGGTCAGCAGGGTCGCTGACTCCATCTCGTAGTTCATGACTCCCATGGACTGCCACTCTTCCATAGAACCTTTAAAACGGCTGACCACGCGACCGGAGAAGGTGTCGTAGCGCTCCTGGCCTGGGTAGAAGGTGTCAGACGATGCGGTCACGCCGATATGGGTGGTCGCCCCGATCGATTTTGCCGCTTCCACCAGCGCAGTGGTGCAGGCAAAGTCAGCCACCGCCGGGTATTCCATCGGCGCAAAGTGCAGACTCGCGCCGTCGAGACGTACGGATGCGGTGGTGACCAGCACGTCGCCAACGTTAATGTGTGGCTGGATAGCACCGGTGGTGCCGATACGCAGGAAGGTCCGAATCCCCAGTTGCGCCAGTTCTTCAACGGCAATGGACGTTGACGGGCCGCCGATACCGGTAGAGCAGACAATGACCGACTTGCCATCCAGTTCAGCACGCCAGGAAGTAAATTCGCGATGAGATGCCAGTTTGACCGGCTTATCCATCAGCGCGGCGATCTTTTCCACACGCTCCGGATCGCCAGGGACGATAGCCAGCGTAGCCCCTTGTAAATCGTTTTTGGTGAGGCCGAGATGAAAAACATCAGACTTAGACATAAAAAACTCCTCTGTGGGTCGAATTATCAGCAGAAGCAAAACGGTACTGTACAGAAGCTATTTGCTTAATTTTGTGACAAAAATCACCATGAACAAAAATCATTGCAATGATTTTCCATCAAAAAGTGATAGTCGTCACATTAACAAGTTATATTCAGCGGGTCTGAACAAAAGATAGCCTGTTTCAGGCACTGTGCTTTGTTAACGTCCGGTCGATAGCGTCTATAGTTATCGATGCGCTAATAAATAAGGGTACGGAGAATACCATGACCACAACCAAGCAACCTGGCTTTGCGCCTGCAGCCACACCACACGCTTCTACCGCCGTTCATACCTCGGAGGAGAGCATCACCACAGGCGAAACGTCGATCCCCACCCAGGGAGAGCACATGCCGGCGTATCATGCTCGTCCGAAGAATGCCGATGGCCTGCTCCCGGTCGTTATCGTTGTTCAGGAAATTTTCGGCGTCCATGAACATATCCGCGACATTTGCCGCCGCCTGGCGCAGGAGGGGTATCTGGCTATCGCACCAGAGCTCTACTTCCGCCAGGGCGATCCGAATGACTATACCGATATCCCCACCCTGTTCCAGGAACTGGTCAGCAAAGTGCCGGATGCGCAGGTGCTGGCCGACCTCGACCATGTCGCCAGCTGGGCCGCACGCCACGGAGGCGATGCTCATCGTCTGCTGATCACCGGCTTCTGCTGGGGTGGACGCATTACCTGGCTTTATGCCGCCCACAACCCGCAGCTGAAAGCCGCTGTCGCCTGGTACGGGAAGCTGGTCGGGCAGAAAACCCTGAACTCAGCGAAATATCCGCTGGATATCGCCGTTGATCTCAACGCGCCGGTGCTGGGGTTGTACGGTGGCAAAGACGCCAGCATTCCGCAGGATACGGTGGAAACCATGCGCCAGGCGCTTCGCGCGGCCAACGCCAAAGCGGAGATCATCGTCTACCCACAAGCCGATCACGCCTTTAACGCCGATTATCGCGCCAGCTATCATGAAGAGTCGGCCAAAGACGGCTGGCAGCGCATGCTGGCGTGGTTTGCCCAGTATGGCGGGAAGCGCGCGTAAGCCGCTAACGGTTGCCGATATGGCGGTTAATCATATCGGCGATCGTTCCGTCATTCATCCATGCCGCCAGGCAACCACAGACAAATTCATAGTGCTGTAGCCTGTTCCGGGGAACGCAAATCGCTTGCTGTATCTGGCTGAAGCTATCAGGCAACAGGTGAAACTGCGGATATTCCCGCGCCACGCTGGCAAGCGGTTGACGGATCCCGGCAACCATATCCCCTTCCCCGGCGATAAACGCGCGGATTGCCTCCTGGGAGGTCGCGTATTGCTGCATCGTCGCCTGGCGTAACGTTCGAATCAGATACAGTTCATAGGCCGCCCCTTTCCCGACGTTAATCGTCACGCCCGGGCGATCCATCTCTTGTACGGAGTGGATATCGCTGTCGTTTCTGACCAGCAATGAACTTTCAATCGTGACATAGGGCGGGGTGAAGCACAGCTGGTCTTCACGCGCGGGATCAATTGCCAGGAAAGCAATATCCCACTGATCCAGTGGGGCCGCCTCAACCACTTTTCCGGCCGTCGGCCAGGTCACAAACCGCGCCTCGCAACCGCATTCAGCGGCCAGTTTTTTGGCTAACTCGGCGGTGATGCCGCCAGGGGTGTTATCCGGCAATAGCGTGGCGAGAACCGGGTTCCCCAGATTAATAGCAAAACATAAAGACCGCTGCGGATCGTCGAGCCTGGTCATCATTCTCCCCCGGGAATATCAGTGCTTGCTCAGTGCAGCTAAGCGTAGCCCAGACAGGGAAACTCCGCAGGTTGAACGGTGCATTTGCCGGTACGGAACAAAAAAGACAAAAGAAGAGGAGGCCTGAGCCTCCTCCGGGACGGGGGTGACAGAATTATGCCTGGCGCAGGTTCTGCGCGGCTTTCACCATATTGGCCAGTGCGGCGCGGGTTTCCGGCCAGCCGCGGGTTTTCAGGCCGCAGTCCGGGTTAACCCACAGACGTTCCGCCGGGATACGCTGCGCCGCTTTCGCCAGCAGCGCTTCAATCCACTCCACGCTCGGGACGTTCGGTGAATGGATGTCATACACGCCCGGCCCGATTTCATTCGGGTATTCGAACTCTTCAAACGACTCCAGCAGCTCCATGTCAGAACGCGAGGTTTCGATGGTAATCACGTCCGCATCCAGCGCGGCAATCGAATCCATGATGTCGTTGAACTCGCAGTAACACATATGGGTGTGGATCTGGGTATCATCCCGCGCCACCGCGGCATTGATCCGGAAGGCTTCCACGCCCCACCGCAGGTAAGCATCCCAGTCGCTACGCTTGAGCGGCAGGCCTTCACGCAGCGCCGGTTCATCGATCTGGATGATACCGATACCGGCGGCCTCCAGATCCGCTACTTCATCACGCAGCGCCAGCGCAATCTGCTTAGCGATAGTTTCGCGGCTGACATCTTCACGCGGGAAGGACCAGCACAGGATGGTCACCGGACCGGTCAGCATGCCTTTCACCGGTTTGTCGGTCAGCGACTGGGCAAACTTCGCCCACTCAACGGTGATCGCTTCCGGGCGGCTGACATCGCCGATAACCACCGGCGGCTTCACGCAGCGGGAACCGTAGCTCTGTACCCAGCCATTTTGCGTGAAGATGAACCCGTCGAGGTGTTCACCGAAGTACTCCACCATGTCATTACGCTCGGCTTCGCCGTGAACCAGAACATCCAACCCTAAACGTTCCTGCTCTACAATCGCCTGCCTGATGTGTTCAGCGATACCGGTGCGGTAGTTGTTCGCATCCAGGTTGCCTTTTTTGAAGTCCAGGCGCAGGCCGCGGATCTCGGTAGTTTGTGGGAAAGAGCCGATGGTCGTGGTCGGCCACGCTGGCAGATTAAAGCGCGCGCGCTGCGCCTGGGCGCGTTCTGCATAAGGGCTGTTACGCTGGCTGTCCTGTGCGGTAATCGCCGCCAGGCGTTTTTCCACTGCGGCATTATGCACGCGGGTTGAGTGGCGGCGAGCCTGAATCGGCGCGCTCCATTCCACCAGTTTCGCCGTATCGCCGCTGTTTAGCGCATCGCGCAGCAGGGCCAGCTCGGCACATTTTTGCAGGGCGAAGGCGAACCAGCTTTTCACTTCCGCATCGAGGCGGGTTTCCACGCTCAGATCGATCGGGCTATGCAGCAGAGAACAGGAAGAGGCAACCCACAATTCGCGCTTACCGACGATATCTTTAATTTGCGCATACTTCTCCGTCAGGTCGGCGCGCCAGACGTTGCGGCCATTGATCAGGCCCGCAGAGAGCAGCCAGTCGGCTGGCAGACGCTGGTGCAGATCGGCCACATTATCTTTACCGTGAACCAGGTCAACATGCAGGCCCTGTACCGGCAGCGCGGTGATGGTGTCGAGGTTAGCGGTGATGCCTTCAAAGTAGGTGGTCAGCAGCAGCTTAACCTGACCTGCGAGCGCGTCATACGCTGGTTTAAACGCATCCAGCCACGCCTGCGGCAGCTCCAGCACCAGAGCCGGCTCGTCAATCTGCACCCACTCGATACCGCGTTTTGCCAGCTCTGCCAGCACCTGCAGATAAACCGGCAGAATGTCGTTCAGCAGACTCAGGCGGTCAAACTGTTCTCCTTTTACTTTGCCGAGCCACAGATAAGTCACCGGTCCCAGCAGGACGGGTTTAATCTTATGACCCAGCGCCAGCGCTTCGTCCACTTCATCCAGCAGCTGGGTCCAGGTCAGCTTAAACTGCTGGCCTTTGGTGAACTCTGGCACCATGTAGTGGTAGTTGGTGTTAAACCATTTGGTCATTTCTGCCGCTGCCGCCGGTTCGCCGGTCGGCGCACGGCCGCGGCCAATGCGGAACAGGGTATCGATATCAACCGAGCCATCTTTGTTCTGATGACGAGCCGGCACGTTACCCAGTAGCAGGCTGGTGGTCAGAACATGGTCGTACCAGGCGAAATCGCCCACCGGCAGCAGGTCAACGCCCGCTTGCTGCTGCTGCCCCCAGTGGCGGGCGCGCAGCTCGCGGCCCACCGCCAGCAGTTCTTCGCGGGTCGAGTTACCCGCCCAGTAGCTCTCTTGCGCTTTTTTCAACTCCCGACGCAGGCCAACGCGGGGGAAACCGAGGGTGTGATTAATAATTGTCATTTTTAAGACCTCATAATTTTTTAATCCGAAGGATTTCGGATTTAGGGAAGGCGGCAAACTTGATCATTCCCGGGAGCTTACTCATGTAAGTGACCGGGGTGAGCAAGCGCAGCCAACGCACCATAAATTCGAAAGACACAGGATTTAGCCATCCAGATGTTTACACATCCATAATTGACAGGTACTGTATATTCCTCAAGCGCAAATTATTCATGCCGAAGTGAAGGACTTTCATGATCGAAATTAAACACCTGAAAACGCTACAGGCGTTGCGGAACAGCGGGTCTCTGGCAGGCGCTGCGGCAGCACTGCATCAAACCCAGTCCGCCTTGTCTCACCAGTTCAGCGATCTGGAACAGCGCCTTGGCTTCCGCTTGTTTGTACGTAAAAGTCAGCCTCTGCGCTTCACGCCGCAGGGGGAGATCCTGCTGCAACTGGCAAACCAGGTTCTGCCGCAAATCAGCCGTGCGTTGCAGGACTGCCACGAGCCGCAGCAAACCCGCCTGCGCATCGCTATCGAGTGTCATAGCTGTATTCAATGGCTGACTCCGGCGCTGGAGAGTTTCCGCGCCCGCTGGCCGCACGTCGAAGTGGATTTCCAGTCTGGCGTCACCTTTGACCCGCAGCCCGCCCTGCAGCAAAGTGAGCTGGACCTGGTCATGACGTCCGATATCCTGCCGCGTAGCGGCCTGCACTATTCGCCAATGTTTGATTATGAAGTCCGTCTGGTGCTGGCGCCGGAGCATCCGCTGGCGGCGAAAACGCGCATCGCGCCGGAAGATCTGGCGTCGGAACTGCTGTTGATTTATCCGGTTCAACGCAGTCGCCTGGATATCTGGCGCCACTTCCTGCAGCCGGCCGGTATCAGCCCGCAGCTCAAAAGCGTTGATAATACCCTGCTGTTAATCCAGATGGTCGCCGCGCGGATGGGCATCGCTGCCCTGCCGCACTGGGTGGTGGAAAGTTTTGAGCGCCAGGGTCTGGTGGTCACCAAAACCCTGGGCGAAGGACTGTGGAGCCGATTGTACGCCGCGGTACGCGACGGCGAACAGCGTCAGCCGGTCACCGAAGCGTTTATTCGCTCAGCGCGGAATCACGCTTGCGATCATTTGCCCTTTGTCCGGAGTGCGGAGCGACCCAACGGCGATGGACCCACAGTGAGGCCAGGATCACCAGAGCCCCTGTAATAAAGCTCGGCCAGTGGGGCTGCTCCTGCCAGATGGCAAGGTTAACCAGCAGCCCGGCTGGCACGTGCACGTTATTCATGATGCCCAGCGTGCCGGCATCCACCTGCGTGGCCCCGTAGTTCCACATAAAGTAGCCCAGCCCCGACGCCGCCACGCCCAGCCAGACCAGCACGCCCCACTGTAGGGTGGTGGTTGGCAACCGCTGCGGATTGCCCAGCATAAACCAGGCCGCTACCGCCACCAGGAAAGCCCCCATATAGAACCACGCAAAGGCGTTGTGCTGCGGCATCGGACGCAACTCCATCAGGCGCTTATAGCCCACCATGCCGATAGCAAAACTGAGGTTCGACAGCTGAACCAGCAGCAGCCCGGTCCAGAAATGATCGCTCACTTTGTCATAGCGAATAATCGCCGCGCCCAGTACCGCCAGTCCCGCGCTCAGCAGATATCCCCAGCGGAGCTTGCGTCCGCTCAGCAAATCGTAAATCAGCGTGATATAAAGCGGCGTAAAAACGGTAAACAGCAGGAATTCAGAAACCGTCAGGTACACATAGGCGCGGAATGCCAGCAAGTACATGATGCCAAGCTGCATCGCGCCGACCAGCATGTAGAGCACGATAGTACGCGGCGATTGCCCGCGGGTACGCAGAAACGGCAGGAACACCAGCGCCGCCAGCCCCACGCGCATGAGCACGGAAAAGTAGCTATCAACGCTACCTGCCAGGTATTCGCCTATCAGGCTAAAGGAAAAAGCCCACAGGATAGTGGTAATAATCAGTAGCGCCACAATGAATGTCTCTCAGGAAGAAGTGCACTCATTGTAGCGAAGAGTCAGGTTGACAACTGGTCGGTAAACAAACAGTCGTCAATCTTTATCAGGCGAGATAGAGCTTACGCAAATAGTGCGGCACCGCATCGTCAGCGTTGCTGCCGATCACCTCCAGATCCGGATGCAGGTCTTTCAGCCGCTGGTGAGCATTCTGCATGATGCAGCCTTTGCCCGCCATCGACAGCATTTCTGCGTCGTTCATGCCATCGCCGAAAGCGATGCAGTCTTGCAGGCGATAGCCCAGCATTTTAGCAACCGCTTCCAGCGCATGCCCCTTCGACACGCCCCCGGCCATCACTTCCAGGCAGGTCAGCGTGGAGAAGCTGACGTTCACGCGATCGCCCCAGCGGGCGTTGATCGCCTGCTCCAGCGGCAGCAGATGCTCATGATCTTCGCAAGTGAAAAATACTTTGCTGATCCCGTCCGGATCAAGCTCGCCCGCTTCGTAGAGCTTGTAGTTGAACACGGCTTCTTTGAAAAAACGCATCTCTTCCGGGCGATGACGGTTCATATACCACTCGTCTTCGCGGTAGACGTTGGTCACCACTTTCGGGTCATTGCGCATCATTTCAAACAGATCGGCTGCGATGTCGCGGTCAAGGTTATGGGCAAAGATCTGTTTTCCCTCGCCGTCGTGTACGCGCGCGCCGTTGGAGGTGATCATGTAGGATTGAATGCCGAGATTATCGCGAATCTGACCGACATCAATGTAATGACGGCCGGTTGCGAAGACAAAATCGATCCCGCGCGCGGTCAGCAGCTGCAGCGTCTCTTTTGCGTAGGGAGTTAAGTAGTGATCGGGGGAAAGCAGCGTGCCATCTAAGTCAGACGCAACAACCTGGTACATAAAAATTTTAACCTCTAAGCAGAGCGACGAGCGTTTCGCCGGATTAAGAGCCAGGCCCATCAGGCTCTAATTATGTCGACCAAAAAAATCGACGATGGCATTCAGCGCGACTGAGCGCATAGCGTCCTTTTCAAAAAGGATCTCATGGTATGCCCCTTCGATGACAAGCGGCTTATTACCTTCGCAGGGCCGACCTGCCGCGGCACGGAGTGCGCAGTAGCGTTCGTGCATGCGGTTATCGACCACACGTTCTTCTTCTGCCTGCAATAACAATGTGGGAGTGGTGTCTTTCTCTACGCCCGCCAGCGCTTCTTCCCCGGCGAGGATCCCCTCGCGCACCCAGTGGTAGGTTGGCCCGCCGACGCGTAGCTGCGGTTCATCGGCATAGAAGCGCAGATTACGGCGATAGCGTTGGCGACTGTGCGTCAGCACGTTGACCGAAAAAGGCAGCGCCCGCCAGCGACCGGTACCCAGCGCATACTCTTCACGAATGCGCTGATGGCCCTCAGCCCAATCGAGAATATGGCGCACCATCCAGTCCGGGAAACGCATCACGATCCCAAACATGGGCGCGCACAGCGCAATGGCGTCGCAATGTTGTTGGTGGCGCTGCAAAAACAGCGTCGCGATGGCGCCCCCCATCGAATGCGCAAGGATAAACCGTTTTCGCCAGTGGCCGGGGGCAACTTCCTGCTGCCAGAGCGCGGCCAGATCGTCGACATAATCGCTAAAGCGCACTACGTGGCCGCGATGGCTGTCGGTCAATATTCGCCCGGATCGCCCCTGACCGCGATGGTCGATAATCATCACGTCAAAACCGCTGTGGAAAAGATCGTAAGCCAGCTCGGCATATTTAACGTAGCTTTCAATACGCCCCGGACAGATGACCACGACCCGGTCGTTATCTTTGGCGCAAAAGCGAACAAAACGGACCGGGACATCGTCTACGCCCCTGAATTCCGCCTCTTCCCGCTGATGCCAGAAATCGGTGAGCGGCCCCATCGTAAAAGCCGCAAACGCGTTTTCTCGTGTATCCCAATCCTTTTGCTGCCGAAACATCGGGCTTACACCCCTGTTAACCACTGAAAATCGTTTTTTTATCGCGTATCACACAATGCTTACGCAATAGCGTATTGTGGCATAAAAACAGACAATCAGGGAGTTTCTCATGACGTTCGAGTGGTGGTTCGCCTATCTGCTGACATCCATTATCCTCAGCCTGTCGCCGGGTTCCGGGGCCATCAATACCATGACGACCTCGATCAACCACGGCTACCGCGGCGCGGCGGCCTCGATTGCCGGATTACAAACCGGGCTGGCGATTCATATCATCCTCGTTGGTATCGGCCTGGGAACGCTGTTTTCCCGCTCGGTGCTGGCCTTTGAAGTGCTGAAGTGGGCCGGGGCGGCTTACCTTATCTGGCTGGGGATTCAGCAGTGGCGCGCGGCGGGATCGCTCAATCTTAATACCCTGGCAAAGGCGCAAACGCGCGGAAAACTGTTCCAGCGCGCGGTTTTCGTCAACCTGACCAACCCGAAAAGCATTGTCTTTCTCGCGGCCCTGTTCCCGCAGTTTATCGTGCCGCATCAACCGCAGGTCATGCAGTATCTGGTACTCGGCGTCACCACTATCGTGGTGGATATCATCGTGATGATTGGCTACGCGACGCTGGCGCAGCGTATTGCCGCGTGGATTAAGGGGCCGAAACAGATGAAGGCGTTGAACAAAATCTTCGGATCGTTGTTTATGCTGGTAGGCGCGCTGTTGGCTTCCGCACGCCATGCCTGACGGGAGAGGCCCGGTTTGCCTTAAGCAAACCGGGAAAATCCGCGCTTAGCGCGAAATGATCAGATGGATGCCGAAGCCGGCAAACAGCGTACCGGCAATGCCGTCGATCCATTTTGCCATCCGCTGGTAACCACGACGCATGGCCGGTAAGGCGAACAGGCTGGCCACGATGGTAAACCAGACCAGCGTTTCCAGAACGATCAGCAGGAAAATCCCCCAGCGCTCGCCCGTGCCGACGCTATCGCCGACAAACAGTGAGAAGACAGAACCAAAATAGATAATCGCTTTAGGGTTGGCGAGGTTGGTCAGCAGCCCTTTGAGGAAGCTGCGCCCGCTGCGGGCCAGCTCGACCTGCGGCTCCGCCGCCGGCGCATCGCTTTTCTTCAGCGCACCGCGCAGCATCTGATAGCCCATCCAGCACAGGTATAAGCCGCCACCGACCATGATAATGGTATGCAGCCAGGCCATTTTCTCGATAATCAGGTGCAGGCCAAGCAGCGCGACGCCCGCCCAGACCATCACGCCACAGGTAATCCCCAGCACGCCCATTATCGCCTCTTTACGAGAACGGCTAACGGCGGTCTGAGAAACAAAGAAAAAGTCCGGACCTGGACTCATCAGCGCAATGATATGCACCAGCGCGACGGTGAGGAAAAGCATCAGCATGATTGAACCCTAATCTATCGGTAATATTTAGCAGGAATATAGTGCAGACCGAAACTATCCTGACACTTTTTCACCCGGCTGACTACTCATCTTCACCATCAATGTGCGCGCGGATCAGCGCCATAAACTCTTTGCCGAAACGCTCCAGTTTTCGCGTACCGACGCCGTTCACGCTCAGCATCTCACCGGCGGTTATCGGCGACTGTTCGGCCATTTCGATCAGCGTCGCGTCGTTAAAGACGACGTACGGCGGGATATTTTCCTCATCGGCAATCGCTTTACGCAACTTGCGCAGCTTGGCGAACAGCTTGCGGTCATAATTGCCGCCGAAGGATTTTTGCATCGCCTTCGGCTTCAACGCCACGATACGCGGAACGGCGAGCTGCAGCGGAACCTCGCCACGCAGCACTGGACGTGCGGCTTCGGTCAGCTGTAGCGCCGAATGCTGGGCGATATTTTGCGTGACCAGGCCAAGATGAATCAGCTGACGAATCACGCTGACCCAGTGTTCATGGCTCTGTTCCCGACCGATGCCGTAGACCGGCAGCTTGTCATGCGCCATCTCGCGGATACGCTGATTATTGGCCCCGCGCAGGACCTCCACCACGTAGCCCATACCGAAGCGTTGGTTCACGCGGTAAATGGTCGAGAGCGCCTTACGCGCGTCCATTAACCCGTCATACTGTTTTGGCGGATCGAGGCAGATATCGCAGTTGCCGCACGCTTCCTGGCGCCCTTCGCCAAAATAGTTGAGCAGCACCAGACGGCGACAGGTTTGCGCTTCGGCAAACGCGCCCATTGCGTTCAGCTTGTGGCGTTCAATGTCCTGCAGCGGCCCGGCGGGCTTCTCCTCCAGACAGCGACGCAGCCACGCCATGTCGGCCGGATCGTAAAACAGCATCGCTTCCGCCGGCAGACCATCGCGCCCGGCGCGACCGGTTTCCTGGTAGTAGGATTCAATATTACGGGGAATGTCGAAGTGCACCACGAAGCGGACGTTGGGTTTATTGATCCCCATGCCGAAAGCGACCGTGGCCACCACGATTTGCAGATCGTCGCGCTGGAATTTCTCCTGCACATCCGCACGAATGTCATTCTCCAGCCCGGCATGATAGGCCGCCGCGCTGATTCCGCGGCTTTGCAGACGGGCGGCGGTATCTTCCACTTTCGAACGGCTGTTGCAGTAGATAATGCCCGATTTGCCGCGCTGGTCCTGCACGTAGCGCATCAGCTGATCGAGCGGTTTAAACTTCTCCATCAGCATGTAGCGGATATTCGGGCGGTCGAAGCTGCTGACCTGAATCAGCGGGTCGTTCAGCCCCAGCAGACGCACGATATCCCGGCGGGTGGTGTCATCGGCGGTGGCGGTTAACGCCATAAACGGAATCTGCGGCACGCGCTGGCGCAGTTGGCCCAGGGCGGCATATTCCGGACGGAAATCATGCCCCCACTGGGAAATACAGTGCGCTTCATCCACCGCCACCATTGCCAGGTTCCAGTGGCTGAGATGCTCAAGGAAATTATCCAGCATCAAGCGCTCGGGGGCGATATACAGCAGACGAATCTGCCCACTGCGGCAGCCGGCCATGACCTCCTGCTGCTGCTCGCGGCTCTGGGTCGAGTTAAGGCAGGCGGCGGCCACGCCGTTGGCCAGCAGTTGGTCGACCTGATCTTTCATCAGCGAGATCAGCGGCGATACCACCACCGTCAGGCCGCCAAGCACCAGCGCTGGCACCTGATAGCACAGCGATTTGCCGCCGCCGGTCGGCATGACGACCAGGCAGTCGCGCCCGCCCAGCGCCGTATCGATAATGGTTTCCTGGCCTGGGCGAAACTGCTGGTAGCCGAAGGTTTCCTGTAAAACCTGCTTTGCCAGCAATGTTTGATTCAATACTTCCGCCTGCGCCACGTTGACCCCGTCTGCCTGAAAAGAAAACAGGCGCTATTTTCAGCGCCAGTGAGCCAGAGTGCAACGATTAAAACAGATCGTTGAGCATCACCCCGACGCCAACCCGGGTCTGGTTAAAGTTATAATCGATGAGTGATTCGCCGTAACCGCTGTAGACCTGAGTGTAGAAACGCACATGTTTGGTTATCGGATAACTCACCCCAAGCTCCGCACCGCCATAGCCGGTATTCCAGTTATACTGCCCCTGGGCGCTGAGGATAGCATCGCCCAACTGATAGCCGATTTTCAGGCGATAATAGCCCATATATTTCGTGATATCCGGGTTATCGTTGGTGCTGCCGATGACATACCAGGGCTTCACCTCCACCAGCCAGTTGCCATTTTGCGCCATCATGCGGGCATACAGGCGGTTCCAGCTGCGGGAAGTGGGATCCGAGCGGCCGTTAGAGTCGTGGTTGTAACCCATTTCGACATCACGCAACGTCCAGCCGGCAAACTGATAATCCGTAGCAAATCCCAAAAACAGCTGCGGTTCATAGTTAGTTTCACGAAATGGCGCGGACTCTTTGCTGTTGGAGAGCTGCCACCAGGACTTCTGCGTATAGGAAGCCCCGAGCAGCGAGTTCTCGCCGAGGATCCCTCGCCACAGCGGAAACGCCAGGCTAAGCTGGAATTTCACTTCGTCCTTGCGGGCATTTTTCGCCCAGTCATAGCTGGAGATTGCTTCCTTGTTGATATCGCTACTCCACGAATAGAGCAGGTAGTTGCTCTCATAGGGATACAGCAGGAAAGGATTGTCATGATCCTGCAACAGGTTAGCGATAATGCTGCCGCGTACCGCAGGGGTATCATGAACGGGATGACTAACCGGTGCATCCTGCGCCAAAACGCCAGCCGGAAGCGCGCTAAGCGCCAACAGCCACGCCAAAAAGATACGCATTACAGTTCTCCTGAATGAGTGATTATTATTTCTGTTTTATCCGGGATTCATTCTACCTGTTTACGGGCTCTCCGCCCGCTTATCCGTTCTGAAAGTGGAAATCACCGTTTTAGAAGCATAAAATCAACATTTCATTAACGAATGGATACAATTGTCATGTCTGAACTCACAGCCGAAGCCGCCCTTAAGCTGGTGGGAGAAATCTTTGTCTACCACATGCCTTTTAATCGCGCCTTAGGCCTGAAGCTGGAGCGTTACGAAAAAGAGTTTGCTCAGCTCAGCTTTAAAAACCAGCCGATGATGGTTGGCAACTGGGCGCAAAGTATTCTGCATGGCGGGGTCATCGCCTCCGCGCTGGATGTAGCCGCAGGACTGGTGTGCGTAGGCAGTACGCTAACCCGACATGACACCATTAACGAAGAAGAGTTACGCCAACGTCTGTCGCGCATGGGGACCATCGATCTGCGCGTTGATTATCTGCGCCCTGGGCGCGGCGAGCACTTTACCGCCACCAGCAGCCTATTACGCGCCGGGAATAAGGTCGCGGTCGCCCGCGTGGAGCTGCATAACGAAGATCAGGTCTATATCGCCAGCGCCACGGCGACGTATATGGTGGGTTGATCGCGGTAAATAAAGTAACATCGTTGTTTTGGCGTAACGGATTCTACCGATGGATGCAAAACAAACGCGGCTGGGGATTATGCTGGCTCTCGCCGCCTATTTTATCTGGGGCATCGCACCTGCCTACTTCAAACTTATCTACTATGTTCCCGCCGATGAAATCCTGACCCATCGCGTGATCTGGTCATTCTTTTTTATGCTGGCGTTAATCAGCCTCAGCCACCAGTGGCCACAGGTGAAAAAACTGCTGCATATGCCGCGTAAAATTTTCCTGCTGGCGCTGTCGGCGGTGCTGATTGGCGGCAACTGGCTGCTCTTCATCTGGGCGGTGAATAACCACCATATGCTGGAGGCCAGTCTCGGCTACTTCATTAACCCACTGGTGAATATTGTGCTGGGGATGATTTTCCTCGGCGAGCGTTTTCGCCGGATGCAGTGGCTGGCGGTACTGCTGGCCACCTGCGGCGTGCTGGTACAGCTGTGGACCTTTGGCTCGCTGCCGATTATCGGCCTTGGGCTGGCGTTCAGCTTTGCCTTTTACGGGCTGCTGCGTAAAAAAATCGCCGTCGACGCGCAAACCGGGATGTTAGTCGAAACCCTGTGGCTTCTGCCGGTCGCCGCCATATACCTGTTTGCCATCGCCGACAGCCCGACCAGCCATATGGGGCAGAACCCGTGGTCGCTGAACCTGTTGCTGATGGCGGCGGGCGTTGTCACCACCATTCCCCTGCTGTGCTTTACCGGGGCAGCCACCCGCCTGCGCCTTTCCACGCTGGGGTTCTTCCAGTATATCGGCCCGACGCTGATGTTCCTGTTGGCGGTGCTATTTTACGGAGAGGTGCCGGGGGCCGATAAGATGGTGACCTTTGGCTTTATCTGGGTCGCGCTGGCGATTTTCGTGATGGATGCGGTTTACACAATACGCAGAACGCGCGGGGCATAACGAAAAAACCGCAGCACCTTCCAGTTTGCTGACAAGGTGCGCGTTGCCGAAACTGCCCGGCGGCGCTTCGCTTGCACGGGCCTACGGATAATTCCCACCAGCATGACGGGCGATGTTCCGTAAGCCAGGCAGGGTACAGTTCTGTAGGCCGGGCAAGGCATCAGCCGCCGCCCGGCGGAAAAGGTTAAACAGTCTTTCAGCAGGGCAAAAAGACCTTGTTACAGCCAGTTTTTACGCTTGAAGTAGAGATACGGCGCCAGGCCGGCAAGCATCATAAAGACAATTGCCCCCGGGTAACCAAAGCTCCAGTGCAGCTCCGGCATAAACTCAAAGTTCATCCCGTAGCTGGAAGCCACCAGCGTCGGCGGCAGGAACACCACGGAAACCACCGAGAAGATCTTGATGATGCGGTTCTGCTCGATGTTGATAAAGCCCATCGCCGCCTGCATCAGGAAGTTGACCTTCTGGAACAGCGATTCGTTGTGCGGCAGCAGGGATTCGATATCTCGCAGGATCTCGCGCGCCTGCTCCAGCTGTCCCGCAGGTAAACGCGCCTTGCGCACCAGGAAGTTCAGAGCGCGCTGGGTATCCATCAGACACAGACGGACTTTCCAGCCGATATCTTCCTGCTCGGCAAGCGTTGAGAGCGCGTCATCGTACTCATCGCCTTGACGACCTTCCATGATCACGCGGCTGAGTTTTTCCAGATCGCTGTAGATATTTTCGATTTCATCCGCCAGCTGCTCAATTTTGGTTTCGAACAGATCCAGCAGCAGTTCATAGGCGTTGCCATCAACCATTGACTGATTGCGAACGCGCATGCGATAGAGGCGAAATGCCGGCAATTCACGCTCGCGCAGGGTAAACAGGCGCCCTTCGCGAATCGTAAATGCCACGGTGGAGTTACCGGCGTGATCCTCCGCATCTTCAAAAAAGAAAAAGGAGTGAATGTGTAAACCGTCTTCATCTTCGAAGAAACGCGCCGATGCTTCGATATCTTCCAGTTCCGGGCGCGTTGCCAGGTTCTGACCCAATTCCGTCTGCACGCGGCTTCGTTCGTCGTCGTCGGGCTCGACCAGATCGACCCACACCGAACTGGCAAGATGCTTGATCTCATCAGCTTCAAGGCGTGTTAAACGATTATTTTCCAGTTGAAATGCGCTCAGCATGACCGGGACTCCCAATGCAAAAAAATTATCGGACAGTTCGGTGGGCACACAGAAACAATTTGGGTTTCAGACCATTAAGCCTGACTCAGAGCGACGGGTATGACGGGTCGCTGACAACCGCTAAGGCTATCAGCATAAGAGGATAGCCTTAGGAGTTGTTCCTGACAGACAGGAAGTTGAGCCAGCGTCTACTGGGTGTGTCCAAGGCGAATGTCCTCTTAGCGTAATCGTGCGCGCATGTTACGCCAGCACAAAAACGGCGTCAACACGCAACGGAACGCTAAAGAGCAAATCCTGCCCTTTAGCATATAAGGCTAGCAGATTATTACAAAAAAACGATACTTTTCTTACTGTTACACTGTTTCTAATCGAGCGTAGGCCGCCACTAACCATTTAATACCCTGCCCCTGGAAGGCGACCTGCAAACGGCTATGCTCGCCGCTGCCTTCCAGATTCACAATGGTGCCTTCGCCAAACTTCGGATGGCGTACGCGCTGCCCCAGTTTGTAGCCGGTATCGTTTTCCGCCAGCGGCGTGCCCATCCGCTGATGGCTGACCGGACGGCTCACCGTCGCGCGCAGGCGCACCTCTTCCACACAGGCTTCCGGCAGCTCGCCGATAAAGCGCGACGGGCGGTGGTAAACCTCTTTGCCGTACAGACGGCGGGTTTCCGCATAGGTGAGAGTCAGTTTCTGCATCGCGCGCGTCACGCCGACGTAAGCCAGACGACGCTCCTCCTCCAGCCGGCCACCTTCATCCAGCGCCATCTGGCTCGGGAACATCCCCTCTTCCACGCCAACGATAAACACCTGCGGGAACTCCAGACCTTTCGCCGAGTGCAGGGTCATCAGCTGCACCGCATCCTGCCAGGTATCCGCCTGCCCTTCACCCGCTTCCAGCGCGGCGTGAGAGAGGAAGGCCTGCAGCGGCATTAAATCTTCATCTTCATCGTTGTAGCTGAACTGGCGCGTTGCGGTTACCAGCTCCTCTAAGTTTTCGATTCGGGTTTGACCTTTTTCGCCCTTTTCCTGCTCGTACATCATCCGCAGACCGGAGTCGTTAATCACCCGGTCAGTCTGCACGTGCAGCGGCATATCCGCCGTTTCCTGCGCCAGGGCGTCAATCAGCTCCATAAAGCGTTGCAGCGCGCTGGCGGCGCGCCCGGCAAGGACTTTGTCTTTTAACAGTTCGCGGCACGCCTGCCACAGCGTGAGCTGACGGTCGCGCGACGTTTGACGAACCACGTCCAGCGTGCGATCGCCGATGCCGCGGGTCGGCGTATTGACCACGCGCTCAAACGCCGCGTCATCGTTGCGATTGGCAATCAGGCGCAGGTAAGAGAGCGCGTCTTTAATCTCCTGGCGTTCGAAGAAGCGCATGCCGCCATAGATACGATACGGCATGCTGGCCTGCAGCAGCGCCTCTTCCAGCACGCGCGACTGGGCGTTGCTGCGGTAGAGAATGGCGCACTGCTCCAGCGCCCCGCCGTTCTCCTGCCAGGTTTTGATGCGATTGACGACAAAACGCGCTTCATCAAGATCGTTAAACGCGCAGTAGAGGGAGATAGGCTCGCCGTCGGCACCATCGGTCCACAGTTTTTTGCCCAGACGCCCGCTGTTGTTTTCAATCAGGGCGTTGGCCGCGCTGAGGATGTTGCTGGTCGAGCGATAGTTCTGCTCCAGGCGAATGGTCTGCGCGCCGGGGAAATCGGTGAGAAAACGCTGAATATTCTCCACCTGGGCGCCGCGCCAGCCGTAGATCGACTGGTCATCATCCCCCACAATCATCACCTTGCCGCTATCGCCCGCCAGCAGGCGAATCCAGGCATACTGGATGTTGTTGGTATCCTGAAATTCATCCACAAGGATGTTGGTGAAGCGTTCGCGGTAGTGCTGGAGAATATGCGGTTTATTAAGCCACAGCTCGTGCGCACGCAGCAGCAGTTCGGCAAAGTCCACCAGACCGGCGCGATCGCAGGCTTCCTGATAGGCCTGATACACTTTCTGCCAGGTCTGTTCCACCGGGTTGCCGTAGCTCTGAATATGGTGCGGGCGCAGCCCTTCATCTTTCTGGCTGTTGATGTACCACATCGCCTGGCGCGGCGGCCACTGCTTCTCGTCGAGGTTCATCGCCTTAATCAGACGCTTCAGCAGACGCAGCTGGTCTTCGCTATCGAGGATTTGAAAATCTTGCGGCAGGTTAGCATCCAGATGGTGGGCCCGCAGCAGCCGATGCGCCAGCCCGTGGAATGTCCCGACCCACATGCCGCCCTGGGTCGTTCCCATCAGCTGGCCAATACGATGGCGCATCTCCGCTGCCGCTTTGTTGGTAAAGGTCACCGCCATAATCGAATACGGCGAGCAGTTTTCCACGCTCAGCAGCCAGGCAATACGGTGTACCAGAACCCGCGTCTTACCGCTGCCCGCTCCCGCCAGAACCAGCATATTGGTGCGTGAAGCGGCTACGGCTTCACGCTGTTTATCATTGAGGCTGTCGAGCAGGTAAGAAACGTCCATTGGCACCGCCGGAAATGAGCTGCCCGGCAACGCATCGTCTACCGGGCATACTGTTAATATATACAGAACTAGTGGTGATTATATCAGCGAGGTCAGAGATGCCAACCGTGAAATTTCAATGTGCGGCAGCAGGCGGCTGTCGGTTGCGCGCAGCAGATCGGCCCCCTGCGGCTTGATCCAGCAGGCCTGCATGCCGCAGCGAATAGCGCCCGCCACATCGGTGGTCAGATCATCGCCCACGTGAAGTATCTGTCCCAACGGCAAATCAAGACGCTCCGCCGCCAGGTGATACATATCGGCAAAGGGTTTCGAACGCCCGTCCGGGCCGGCACGCAGAACAAAACGGAAATAGTTGCTCAAACCAAAGAGTTCCGGCTGCGCGTTGCCGTTGGTCACTGCCACCAGCGGCCATTTCTCCGCCAGCGCGGCCAGCGTCTCGTGAGTTTCCTGCGGTACCTCGATAAGACTCCGCCAGTGGGCAAAATTCGCCATTGCCGCATCCGCGCCCGCGGCAGCCTGCCCGGCAGAGAGCCCGGCATTCATCATCCCCAGCACCAGCGCACGTCGCCGCCATTCGGTCACATCGTGGTAAATCTCCGGTTCTGTTTCGAGCAGCGTCTGACGCAGCTGTTGCAGCTCGTTCGCATCAAACTGGCTCAGTGACGGATGGTAGCTGCGCACAAAGGCCAGCGACTCCTGCAGCGTCCGGTCGATGACCGGGCGGTTATCGTAAAGGGTATCGTCCAGGTCAAACGTCAGTGCAGAAATTTGGCCCAGCGGTCGGTAAAAACGCATTATTTCCCCCGTTTGGCGCGCGGATGCGCCGCATCATACACCGAGGCAAGGTGTTGAAAATCAAGATGGGTATAGATTTGAGTCGTCGAGAGATTGGCATGACCCAGCAGCTCCTGTACGCCGCGCAGATCGCCGCTCGACTCCAGCATATGAGTGGCAAAGGAGTGGCGCAGTTTATGCGGATGCACGTGGCTATTCAGCCCCTGCTTAATGCCCCATTCGGCAAAGCGCTTCTGCACATTTCGCGCGGAAATACGTTTCCCCAGTTTAGATAAAAACAGCGCATCGTCATCCGTGCCAAACAGACCGCGTAAATCGAGCCAGTGTTCGATCCACGCCACCGCGCTGCGCCCAATCGGCAGGCGGCGTTCTTTGCTGCCTTTGCCCATCACCCACACCTCCCCGGATTCCAGATCGAGGTGTTTAATATCAAGATTGACCAGCTCGGAGAGACGCAGACCCGCGCCATACATCACCTCCAGCATCGCCCGGTCGCGTACCGCCAGCGGATCGTTAAGATCGATATCCAGCAACCGGTTGACGTCATCGACATCGATATTTTTCGGTAAGTGACGGGGAATTTTCGGGGCGGAGATGCCTTTCGCCGGGTTCGCCGCCAGCTCGCCCTGCGCCACCAGCCAGTCAAAGAAACTGCGCAACGCGGAAAGCCGCAGCGCAAGGCTTGCCGGCCCCAGGCCCTGTTTGCGGCTACGAACCGCCAGACCACGAACCTGAGCGGCATCGCACTGCAGCCAGCTTTTGAGCCCCGCCTGTTCAGCGAGCGCTATCAGCGCATCAAGCTGACGCCGGTAGTTCAGAAGCGTAATCGGGCTCAGCTGACGCTCCACGCCCAGATAGCGTAGAAAGCGGTCAACGGCGGCGAATAAGGGAGAGTCGGTCATGCGCGTTCAACCCAGCGCACCAACAGACCCGGCAGCATTAACGCAATTTCCTGCAGCAGTTGCGTTCCCTGGCCTTGTTGATAATGCTGGGCATCGCGGCTGCTGAACAGCATCACGCCAGGGGCGTCATCGCCGCCCAGCAGCGACATCGCCACCGAACCGATAGCTTTCGCTTCCGGCAGTACCACCAGCAGTTCCGGCCCGTGCAGCGGCCCGAGATAATGACGAGCCTGCCCAAGACGCTGAATGCGGATGGGCTCAAATGCCTGCCTGCTTAGCGCCAGATGAGTGAATTTCGACGGCGCGCCCAGCCGCCAGCTATCGGGAAACAGGCGCACCGTCGCGCCCGCCAGCCCTATCTCGCGCGCCCAGCGATGAAAACGGTTCAGCATCTCATCAAGGCTTTCCGCCGCCGCCAGCCGCGTCTGCAGATGCAGCAGACGCTGGAACAGACTCTCATTTGCCGTGGCCTGCTCCATCAACAGCATCATGTTCTCTTCCAGCACGTTGATATGGTTACGCGCCCGCACCATGTGCCATTCCACCAGCGAGATCGAGCCGCGCACCGGGTGCGGAACGCGCATGTGCTCAACCAGTGCAGCATTACGAATAAAAAATTCAGGATGTTGCAACAGATAGTCCACCACCGCGCGGTCATTCAGCGCGCCGGTGATTTCCTGCTGTTCTTCCCCGACTTGTTTCATAAGTGAATAAATCCGTCGTAGACATGTGCCGCCGGGCCAGTCATAAACAACGGTTGGCCCGGGCCTTTCCAGGCGATATCAAGACGCCCGCCTGGCAATTCCACGCGTACTTCTTCGGCCAGCAGTCCCTGTTGGATACCAACGGCTACCGCCGCACAGGCGCCGCTGCCGCAGGCCTGAGTTTCGCCGGCGCCGCGTTCATAAACGCGCAGACGAATACGATCGCGCTCGACCACCTGCATAAAGCCGATGTTGGCGCGCTCCGGGAAGCGTTCGTGGCTTTCCATCACCGGGCCAAGCGTTTCCACCGTCGCGGTTTCAACATTATCGACCTGAATGACGCAGTGCGGGTTCCCCATCGACACCACGCCGCACAATACTGTCTGCTCGGCGGCGCGCATAATATAGGTCTTTTCCGCTTTGTTGGCGCGGAATGGCACCTGAGAGGGCTCGAAGTTCGGCTCCCCCATGTTGACGCGCACCAGATCGTCTTCCGTTACGCTTAATACCATACGACCGTTCGCCGTGCTCACGCGGATGTCACGTTTATTGGTCAGGCCTTTCAAGCGGACAAATCGGGCAAAGCAGCGCGCGCCGTTACCGCACTGCGACACTTCGCTGCCGTCGGCGTTGAAGATACGATAATGGAAATCCAGATCCGGATCGTAAGGCGGTTCAACAACCAGCAGCTGATCGAAACCGACGCCCAGATGCCGATCCGCCAGGCGGCGAATCAGCTCCGGTGAGAAAAAAACATTCTGCGTTACCGCGTCAACGACCATAAAGTCGTTGCCAAGGCCATGCATTTTAGAGAACTGCATCATCTACTCCAGTTGCGCGGAACAGAACGTTATCGTTAATAGTTTACCTGGGTCGGGCCGCCGCTATCGCCGCGATCGTTACGATCCGGCGTCGAGCTCTGGATACCGCTATTGACCGGTTTGGTCGGCGGAGCAGCCGTCTTTTCTGCCGGAGGGAAATAAAGCGGTCCCTTCAGACCACAGCCGGTCAGGCTAAAGATCGCCAATAAAACGGCAAGCGCTGGAAAAACGTTTTTCATTGATAGTTGCCCGTGATTCACTCTTTCTGCTTTCTATCATCGCAGGAGAAGACGTAAAAGCAAGCGTTTAGCATCCGACTGCGCGCGCTTTTGTTTCGCGCTATACTGCCGCCATCTTCAAAAAAGCAGGGTAGAACCATGAACGACAGTGAATTCCATCGCCTGGCTGATAGCCTGTGGATGACCATCGAAGAGCGTCTGGACGAGCGGGACGGCGATAGCGATATCGACTGTGAAATCAACGGCGGCGTGCTGACCCTCAGTTTCGAGAACGGCAGCAAAATTATTATCAACCGTCAGGAGCCGCTGCACCAGGTGTGGCTGGCCACGAAACAAGGCGGCTACCATTTTGATCTTAAAGGTGATGAGTGGGTGTGCGATCGCAGCGGTGAAACTTTCTGGGATCTGCTGGAGCAGGCGGCGACCCGGCAGGCCGGTGAAGCGGTGAGTTTTCGCTAAGCCAGCGTAACCGGGAAAGCAAAGCCCCGGCGAAAGCGCCACATCGCCGGGGGAAATGGCGACTCAGGCATGTCGATCAGGAATAGTGCTGCTGCAGCATCGGTGACACCGCGGCATCCTGATTCACTGGCGCCGTCACGGCGCCAATCGCCTGGCTACGGAAGGGAATCACCTGGTGTCGGCCATCAACGTCGACAATCTGATAGAACTGCGGCAGGTTAAAGTTGATAAAACTGGAGCCGTAGGTGAAACGATCGTGGGATGAAGAGTAGAAGCGGCTCACGTCGCGCACCAGCTCCTCTTTACTGCCTTCACAGTGATGATAAACCTCGGCGCGGTTGCTCTCATCGAGAATATAGATATTAAATCCGCTCTCGTTATCCGCCTCTTCAAAGAAGAACTGAATAATCCCTTCGCTGGCAAATCCGTCCACTACCGGCGGCAGCTTAACATGGTTGGTTTCTACCTGGACCGACAGACCGTGCAGCTTGTTATGCGAGATAGCGCCGTAGAATTCAATGGCGTTCTCCAGCTTCTGCACCGACACGTTAAGCCGCTCGAAGAACAGCCCCCAGGTCTGCCCGGACACGCGCAGCGCCTTAAAGCGCCCGGTATCCTGACGGGTACTGGAGAGGCGCAGCTCAATGCATTCGGAGACCAGTTGCTGCACGCGGGTGCGGATAAGTCCGCGCAGGTGCTGACTGTAGCAGAACACTTCAACGCTATCCGGCGGCGCGGCGTCCTGGTGCATTTTACCCAGAATGGTCTTCAGCGCTTCGATCATCGCCTGCTCGCCGTTAAAGTGCAGGGTTCGCACTTCGTTCCACGAGTTGCGGTACAGCAGATCAACGCTGCCGATTAAGCACTTCTGCGCTTCGCCGAAGCTAAAGACGTCCAGCTTGCGGAAGTCAAAATGCACGACCTGATTGCGGAACGCCGCCGTCGGGTCATATTCGAGGTTGACGATAATCGCCAGGTGGCGGATTTCGCAGGGACTATACAGCGCTTTCGGCGTGGGCGACGGCAGGCGCAGCGGGAAATGGTGCGAAACGTCGGCGACCATCTCCTGTAGCTTCGCCAGATCGACGATACCGTTGCCCTTAATAAACAGGCGAGTACGTGACGTCAGCAGGCCGTTAAACCAGGCCCAGGCCACCAGCTTATTAAGATAACGGTTATATTCCAGCGGCTGATGGCTGATGATCGATTCCATATCCGGCGCGCGGTTATACACATACCAGCCGGTACGGTTGGCACGGCCAGGCGGCACGTGGATAAAGGTCAGATTCGGCTCGGAGAGGTCCGGAGAGATCTGCGGGTTCACCAGCGTCACCTTGCCCGGCAGCGCTTCAAACGCCGCATACAGCTTACGGGTCAGCACGCCGATATCCTGCGGACTGGCGGACACGCTGAGGTTGTTGCGCCGCGCAAAGCGGATCAGGTTGCGATAGCTTTGCATCATCGCATCCAGCAGCTCGTTGTGCGCTTTGCGTACTTCGTCAATCTTCCAGTTCGCCCGGTTGTCGAGCATCATCAGACGCTTTTCATCCCAGCCCCACTCTTTCACCAGGTGGCTTACCACCTCACGACGCCAGCCCACGCAGGCGCGCTCGCGGCTGAGTTTTTCGCACACTTTGAGATAGAAACAGCGCCGCACCAGATCGAGGCGCGTGTCGTCTTCAATCGCCTGCAGGTAGGCGGTCACGCGCTCCAGCATCATGCAGTAGGGGTCGAGACCAAACGAGACGATTTCTCCGTCGTGCAGACGCTGTTTTATGTCTTTCGCCAGCAGGCGGTTATTCGGGTACTCCCAGGAGTAGGCTTCCAGCAGCAGCGTTTTCAGCACCGCTTTATACGGCGAATCGATACTTTTATACAGCTGCCACAGGCTGGCGCCAAAGTACTCTTCCGCCGACAGCGAACTCAGGCCGCCCAGATCGAGCCACTCATTGGGCGTCAGTACGCCCTGCGCGTAGAGCCCCATCACATAATCGTCGTAATGATCTTCTTCGTCGCACGGCACCATATTCCACAGAATACGTTTTCCGGCGAGACGCACGGCGGTACGGTAGAACTCATCGAGCAGTAAAATATGCTGGGTCGACCCGCAGTCTTCGCCGCCCAGGCTACCGCTTTCGTTATGGCGGAAGCGGTTTTCGTCAATCAGGAAGAAGCTGACTTCAACGCCCAGCGATGCCGCCCAGCTCTCCAGCAGGCTACATTTGCGCTGCAACAGCTGGCGCTCTTCGGTATCAAGCCATGCCTGATGACAAACCCAGATATCCAGGTCGGAAGAGCAGCTTTGGCCAACGGAGGAGGTACTGCCCATCGAGTAGACGCCGGTAATCGGCAGTTCGCCTTTCGGCGGCTCTTGCGCCAGCATGCCGCGGTGCAGTTCTAACTCGTCAAGGTAGTGGCGTTGGATTTCATCAGGCGTGTAGAGGCAAATGCCACGGGGAACGTTACCGTCAAGGTAACCCGGCATCAACGGGTGATGATAATGTAGTAATGTCGGCAGTAGACTGTAAACCTGCTGGAAAGCGGGTCCCATGGCAGCAAGCGCGCGATCCACGCGCAGTTGGTTGATGGCATCCAGTCTCTGTTTCAGTGTCTCAATATAGAGGTACAAGACATATCGCCTGATGTTCAAAAACCCGTCGTACAATAGTACGGAGGATTTCAGTATTTCAACAAAAACCGTCACCATTTGTCGTCGGTGTGGTTGTGATGAGCTGCTGACGGACAAATGGTTTAAAACGTGATCAATCTAACACCTTGCTCATTGACCGTAAAGAAAGATGCGCTACATACCAGTGTAGCACCGTTTACTGCGTGTAAATTCCTCACTACGGTTGTGGCAACCGCAATGGCACCAAACGCAAATAAAGAAAGAGCCGCCCCCCAAATCCCACAAAACTAACATCCATAAGGCAACAATGTTAGGATAGTTTGTGGTCGACAATGACGGTAACAAGCATGTTAGACAAAGTTTTGAGAATTGCCACACGGCAAAGCCCACTTGCGCTATGGCAGGCGCATTATGTGAAAGAGCGCCTTGAGTCCTGCCATCCTGGACTGGCGGTGGAACTGGTGCCGATGGTCACTCGCGGCGACGTGCTCCTTGATACCCCGCTGGCCAAAGTGGGCGGCAAGGGCTTGTTTGTCAAAGAGTTAGAACTGGCCATTATGCAAGGGCGCGCGGATATCGCCGTGCACTCCATGAAAGATGTTCCCGTCGAGTTTCCCGAGGGACTGGGGCTGGTCACGATTTGCGAGCGCGAAGATCCGCGCGATGCCTTCGTGTCTAACCACTATGCGTCAATCGATGCGCTGCCGCACGGCAGCATCGTTGGCACTTCAAGCTTACGTCGCCAGTGCCAGCTGGCAGCCCAACGTCCCGATCTGGAGATCCGCTCTCTGCGCGGTAACGTGGGCACCCGCCTCGGCAAGCTCGATAGCGGCGAATACGACGCCATTATCCTTGCGGCCGCCGGGCTGAAACGTCTGGGCCTCGAGTCGCGCATTCGTCAGCCGTTAACGCCGGAGCAGTCGCTGCCCGCGGTCGGCCAGGGCGCGGTCGGCATTGAATGTCGCCTGGACGATCAATGGACGCAAACGCTGTTAGCACCGCTGAATCATACGGAAACCGCCATTCGCGTCCGCGCGGAACGGGCGATGAATACCCGGCTGGAAGGCGGCTGTCAGGTTCCGATCGGCAGCTATGCTGAGTTGATTAACGGTGAGCTGTGGCTGCGCGCGCTGGTCGGCGCGCCGGACGGTTCGCAGGTGGTACGCGGCGAACGACGCGGCCAGCCGGAAGATGCCGAGCGTCTCGGCGTCTCGCTGGCGGAAGAGCTGCTGGATAACGGCGCCCGCGGCATTCTTGCCGCCGTTTATGCAGGAGAAGCCCCGCGATGAGCATCCTGGTCACCCGTCCGTTGCCCAAAAGTGAAGAACTGGTCAGCCGCCTGCGCGCGTTAGGACATGTGGCCTGGAGTTTTCCACTCATTGAGTTTACGCCCGGACGCGAACTGCCTGCGCTAGGCGGCCAGCTGGCCGCCTTGTCCGCAGGCGATCTTTTGTTTGCGCTCTCGCAGCATGCGGTAGAGTTTGCCCATGCTCGCTTACATCAACTGGGCCAACGCTGGCCGAAAGCACCCGGCTATTTTGCGATTGGCCGCACTACGGCGCTGGCCCTGCATACGGTCAGTGGGCAGAACATTCGCTACCCATTAGATCGGGAAATTAGCGAAGTCTTGCTACAATTACCTGAATTACAAAACATTGCCGGGAAGAAAGCCCTTCTTCTTCGCGGTAACGGCGGGCGGGAATTATTAGGTGAAACGCTCCGCGAGCGTGGCGCCGACGTTACTTTTTGTGAATGCTATCAACGTAGTGCGAAGCATTACGATGGCGCAGAAGAAGCAATGCGCTGGCAGTCCAGCGGCGTCACTACGCTGGTCGTGACCAGCGGCGAGATGCTGCAACAGCTTTGGGCGCTGATACCCCAATGGTATCGCGAACGGTGGCTCCTTCGCTGTCGCATTTTAGTTGTCAGTGAACGCCTGGCCCGGCAGGCCCGTGAATTGGGCTGGCAGGATATCCAGGTTGCCGATAGCGCCGACAACGATGCGCTGCTACGCGCATTACAATAACTCTCAACATTGGAAGCCATAATGACGGAACAACAAAACCAATCCGCCGTGGTTGAAGAGACCAGGGAGGCCGTGGACAAGGCGCCACAGCCAGAGAAGACCGGAAAGAAAAACGGCGGCAATAAAACCAGCCTCGTTCTGAGCGCGGTTGCTATCGCCATTGCCCTCGCCGCAGGCGTCGGCCTGTTTGGTTTAAATAAACAGCAAGTATCGCGCCAGAACGAGACCAGCACGGCGCTCGCCGATCGGCTGGCTGAGCTGCAAAAAGCGCAAGAAAGCCAAAAAAATGAGCTTGAAGGGATTATCAGGCAGCAGGCGGACCAGCTAACCGCAGCGAAACATCAGCAGGAGACGCTGGCGAAGCAGCTGGAAGACGTGCAGCAAAAAGTGGCCGTCATTTCCGGCAGCGATGCCAAAACCTGGCTGCTGGCGCAGGCCGATTTTCTGGTTAAATCGGCCGGGCGTAAGCTGTGGAGCGATCGGGATGTCACCACCGCCGCGGCGCTGTTAAAAAGCGCCGATGCCAGCCTCGCCGATATGAACGATCCCAGTCTGATTAGCGCCCGCCGCGCCATTACCGACGATATCGCGTCGCTGTCGGCCGTCAGCCAGGTCGACTACGACGGTATTATCCTCAAGGTCAACCAGCTTGCTAACCAGATTGATAATCTGCGCCTCGCCGACAATAACAGCGACGACTCGCCGATGGATTCCGACAGCGAAGAGCTGTCCAGCTCCATCGGCGAATGGCGCGTGAATCTGCAAAAGAGCTGGCAGAGCTTTATGGACAGCTTTATTACCATTCGTCGCCGCGACGAAACCGCTGTCCCGCTGCTGGCGCCAAACCAGGATATCTACCTGCGCGAAAATATTCGCTCCCGTCTGCTGGTTGCGGCGCAAGCGGTACCGCGCCATCAGGAAGAGACATACAAACAAGCGCTGGATAATGTTTCCACCTGGGTTCGCGCGTATTACGACACGGAAGATGCCACGACCAGGGCGTTCCTGGAAGATGTCGATAAACTGAGTCAGCAAAGCATCACGATGAACGTGCCGGAAAATCTGCAAAGTCAGGCCATTCTCGAGAAGCTGATGCAAACGCGGGTACGCAACCTGATGGCCCAGCCAGCCGTCACCCAGAGCAGCGCGCCGACGCCCCCTGCTCCCGCACCTGCCCCTGCGCCTGCGCCTGCGCCTGCGCCACAAGGAGAGTAACGCATGCTGAAAATTCTCTTACTCTTCGCACTGCTGATCGCCGGGATCGTTGTCGGCCCGATTATCTCCGGACACCAGGGCTACGTTCTGATCCAGACCGATAACTACAACATCGAAACCAGCGTCACCGGGCTGGTGATCATCATGATCCTCACCATGGTGGTACTGTTTGCGATTGAATGGCTGCTGCGCCGTATTTTCCGTACCGGCGCCCATACCCGTGGCTGGTTCGTGGGCCGCAAACGCCGTCGCGCACGTAAGCAAACCGAACAGGCATTGCTGAAGCTGGCGGAAGGCGACTATCAGCAGGTTGAAAAGCTGATGGCGAAGAACGCCGATCACGCCGAGCAGCCGGTGGTGAACTATCTGCTGGCGGCGGAAGCAGCCCAGCAGCGTGGTGATGAAGCCCGGGCGAATCAGCATCTGGAGCGCGCAACGGAGCTGGCCGGAGACGACCTGATCCCGGTCGAGATCGCGCGCGTGCGCCTGCAGCTGGCCCGCAATGAAAACCATGCGGCCCGCCACGGCATTGATAAGCTGCTGGAGATTACCCCGCGGCATCCGGAAGTGTTGCGCCTGGCCGAGCAGGCCTATACCCGCACCGGCGCATGGAATTCGCTGCTGGATATTCTGCCGTCAATGGCAAAAGCCAACGTCAGTGATGAAGAGCACCGCGCCGCGCTGGAGCAGCAGGCCTGGATTGGCTTGATGGATCAAACCCTGGCCGACCGCGGAAGCGATGGATTACGTGAGTGGTGGCAAAACCAGAACCGCAAAACTCGCAGCCAGGTGTCCCTGCAGGTGGCGATGGCCAGTCTGCTCATCGAGAGCGACGATCACGATACCGCGCAGCAGATTATTATCGACGGACTGAAGAAGCAGTATGATGACCGCCTGGTGACGCTGATTCCGCGCCTGAAGACCAATAATCCGGAGCAGCTGGAAAAAGTGCTGCGTCAGCAGATTAAATCGGTCGGCGACAGGCCTTTACTGTGGAGCACCCTGGGGCAATCCCTGATGCGCCACGGCGAATGGCAGGAGGCCAGTATCGCGTTTCGCGCTGCGCTGAAACAGCGTCCGGATGCCTTTGATTACGCATGGCTGGCCGATACGCTTGACCGCATGCATCAGCCGGAAGAAGCGGCGTTAATGCGCCGTGACGGCCTGCTGTTAACGCTACAGAACAATCCTCAGCCGTAACTTCCCTCCCGCTATCGCCTCTTCAAGAGGCGATAGCGCGCTTCTCTGAGCTCTCTTCTGCTCATCCCGTCGCGGACATAAAAAAACGCCTGCACTGAAACCAGGGCAGGCGTTAAAACAGGTCTGTTTGACAACAAATTGGGTGCTTCACTCAACGTTATGTCCATGGTGTTTGATGAGGCGATACGCTGTATCTCTCAAGCGGCTTCGCAGCAGCGTGAAGATCGTGCGTAAAAGCGCGACATCTGTCAGTGGACGATAAGCACCGTAAACGGCTCTGCATCATTCCGGAGTTTATGAGGCCCGAAAGCGAACATAAGAGATGGAATGAGCATCTACCCGTTTATTATCGCACAGGTTGCGTGGAAATTGCATCTGTCACAACAGTAAATTGGGAGGATTCCGGGTACGAAATTACGCGTTCGCAGTGTGCGCGGATAGCGGTTTTTTATTCGGAAGATCAGGGAGATATAAGATAGTCGTGGCGCGGCAGAAAACAAAAAACCCCGCCGAAGCGGGGTTCAAAATTGGTCGGCGAGAGAGGATTCGAACCTCCGACCCACTGGTCCCAAACCAGTTGCGCTACCAAGCTGCGCTACTCGCCGATGTACTGCTTTTTGAATTTTTAGTTCAATTCATTTTAAAAGTCGTGGTGCGAGGGGGGGGACTCGAACCCCCACATCCTAAGGACACTAACACCTGAAGCTAGCGCGTCTACCAATTCCGCCACCTTCGCAATTCACAACTCTTTCAATAATGGGGTGGCTAATGGGATTCGAACCCACGACAACTGGAATCACAATCCAGGGCTCTACCAACTGAGCTATAGCCACCACTGCAAATCTTTTCACGCGGCCCTGTTAAATTCACAGTCCACCGCAGCTCAAGCACCGGGTTAAATGGTGCGCCCGACAGGATTCGAACCTGAGACCTCTGCCTCCGGAGGGCAGCGCTCTATCCAGCTGAGCTACGGGCGCTTAGCGCCGTTGCGGGGTCGGATAATACGGACTTCCCCCCCCGCTGTCTAGTGCCTTTTTAAATAAAATTTCTGTTTGCTCACGCTTTGTGCATTTTGGCGTTTATTCCGTCGTTTTATCGACATTTGCATGCCGACCCAGACCAAACACCTTATAAATAAGCGTCACGAGGGCCAGGAAAAGTATCCCGACGAACAGCGACATACGGGTGTCGTCATTGAAGCCCATGCCGATCAGCACACAAACCAGAAACGCCATCGTAAAATAGTTAGCCCACGGGAACAACAGCGAGCGGAACGGGTGGCTGGCCATCTGCGCCTGATGCGCACGGCGAAAACGCAGCTGACTAATCAGGATCACAAACCACGGCACCATGCCCGGCAGTACGCTGGCACTGTAGACATAGACGAAGACTCGCTGCGGGTTGGGAATAATATAGTTCAGACAGGAGCCAATCAGCAGAATCAGAATCGACAGCGCGACGCCCACGGCCGGTACGCCATTGCGCGAAACTTTTGCCATCGCCGCAGGCAGCTGCCGGTTGCGCGCCAGCGCGTAGAGCATACGACCGCAGCTGTACATCCCGCTATTACAGCCGGAAAGCGCCGCCGTCAGCACCACAAAGTTGATAATACCCGCTGCCGCCGTAATACCGATTTTCGCAAAGGTCAGGACGAACGGACTGCCGCCGGAGCCAATTTGATTCCACGGGAAAATCGTGACAATCACAAAAATTGCGCCCACATAAAAAATCAGGATACGCCACAGGACCTTGCCCACCGCACTGCGCAGCGTGATCTGCGGGTTCTTCGCTTCACCGGCGGTGATGCCGATAAGTTCAACGCCCTGATAGGAGGCCACGACGATACACAGTGCCGTCAGGAACCCCTTCCAGCCGCCGGCGAAGAAGCCCCCATGTTCGGTCAGGTTGCCAAATCCGATGGAGTGCCCGCCATTGCCAAAACCAAAGAAGATGACGCCCAGCCCGACGACGATCATCACAATAATGGTGGTGACTTTAATCATCGCGAACCAGAATTCTATCTCACCATACAGGCGTACTGCGGCCAGGTTTGCCAGCGCCACCAGCCCGACGGCAATAAGCGCCGGTATCCACTGCGCCATATCCGGGAACCAGAACTGCACGTACACCCCAATGGCCGTAATCTCCGAGATCCCGACCGCCATCCACATAAACCAGTATGACCAGGCGGTAAGATAGCCGAAAAACGGGCTCATATAGCGGTGCGCATAAACGGCGAACGAACCGGTCACCGGCTCAAGGAACAGCATTTCGCCCATCGAGCGCATGATAAAGAAGACAAATAAACCGGCAATAATATACGCCAGCAGGACCGAAGGACCGGCCCACTTCAGCGTACTCGCCGCCCCCATAAACAACCCCACGCCAATCGTCCCGCCAAGGGCGATGAGCTCAATATGTCTGGCCTCCAGTCCGCGCTGAAGTTCCACTTTTTTCTCTGTCATATAACCTCTTGTGTTTGCCCTGCTTCCGGTTTTTGTTCCTCGTCCTTCGAACGGCGCGCCTGATGGCTAACCTCACCCCTTGCCGTAGCACAGCGCTTCATGCCGCCGGAGAGTGACGGGTTTGCCATGGCGCGACCCGCGAATGGTCTTGCCCATATACCGGTTATTTTTATTAATGAATGAAAGGAAATGTCCCTGCTTGCACGACGGCACATACTGCCCGCCATGCATTAAGCATGCGAATGGTTAATGAATTTTACGGAAATGGCAAATAAAGTATCAGGCGAATGAAGACATTACACAGAATATGTATGCAATCTCGCCTGATTGCAGTGGAATATTAGAGCTTGCCGGAATAATGCCAACGTAAATAGCGCAGCAGGTGGAGCTGTCGTTTAATCCGGCTCGGCTGCAACAGCAGACGGTAAAACCACTCCAGGCCGAGGTTCTGCCAGAACTTCGGCGCCCGATGAACGTGGCCGGTAAAGACGTCATAAGTGCCGCCGACGCCCATATACAGCGCATCGGGATAAACCCGTCGACAGTCGCGCATCAGAATCTCCTGACGCGGCGATCCCATCGCCACGGTGACGATTTTCGCTCCGCTCTCTCGCACCCGCTCAAACAGCGGCTGGCGCTGGTCAGGGGTAAAATAGCCGTCCTGGCTGCCAACGATATTCACGTTCCAGCGCGCGCGCAGCTTCGCTTGCGTTTCCGCCAGCACTTCCGGCTTGCCGCCAATCAGGAATACCGGCGTCCCCTGAGCGCCAGCGCGCTCCATTAATGCTTCCCAGAGGTCGGCACCGGCAACGCGGGATACCTCGGCGCGCGGATATTTTTTGCGTATCGAGCGCACAACGCTGATGCCATCGGCATATTTAAACTCGGCGGCTTCAATCAGCGCTCGGACTTCCGGGTTATCTTCTACCGCCAGCATTTTCTCGGCGTTAATCGCCACCAGCGTTCCCTGGCGCAGTTCGCCGTCGGCAAAAAGGTAATTGAGCGCATGCTGCATGTCGCGCCAGCCAATGAGTTGCAGCCCTCGCAACGCGTACTGCGGCGCGGAAGTGTTCTCAGTCATGTTTATCCTTATCAGACCTGCGGTTGCGAAAGCGGTTTAGCCCGCTTATGAATCAATCCTGCGCTGTCCAGGAGCCAGTACAGCAATTTCGCCGCTAACAAGCAGATACCAAAGATCACGAGGAAAAACACCACGCGGGAGCCGAACGAGTCCAGTCCCTCGCGCGCCAGCACTATCATGTTGAAGATAGCGCCGAAACAGAAACTATGCAGGATAGCCGCTTTGTAGCGATTGCTTTCCCGATTGCCAAGGTCGTACAGCCAGTCGAACCATTTAATAATAAGCCCTACCGCGACAGCGCCCAGAGGAACAAACCAAATGCCGCCCATCACCACCAGCGAACCGATTAGCGTCGGTGAAATCGCCAGCCCCGAGTGGTTGTTTAACACCTCCCAGGTGAAGTAGTTGGCGGTATTGAGCACCATCGTCGGGCGGCCGTGCCACATCCAGCTGGGGATAAAAACGTAGAAGTCGCGGATCATCGGCGCCAGCCCCTGGAAGGCGATCTTGTCGTAGTTTTGCAGCAGCAGCGCCAGATTCTCCCACGGCGAAAACGTATCGCGGGTCAGATAGAGGAAGGTATAAAACGCTTCATCGCCGCTGATGTTCATGCCATAGCGCTTAAGCGCCAGCCAGAACATTCCCACGATGCCAAGAACGCCCGCCGCCGCCAGCATCCACAGACTGATCCAGCCGCGAATAATGCCGATAAACAGAAAAATGGCGAAAGCGATAATGATATTCGCTCGGGTGCCGCCGACGATGGCATAGGTCAGCAGCCCAAACGCCACGGTGCTGAGCAGGAAGAATATCCACGCCTTATAATCCTGGCGCAGGAAATAGACCACCAGCATCGCCGGGATGAAGAAATAGAAAAAGCGCTTCAACGCCACGCCGGAGACTTCGGCCGAGAAGATCTGGCTGTAAGAGTTGAGCTTAAACAGCAGGAAGCCATTGTGGGCAAAGAAAATCCCGACGCACAGCAGCGCCACACCCAGCAGAATGATCCATGTCAGATGCGTTTCCACGCGGTTCATCGTAAATAGCGGCCGCCGCTGGCGGTCGTGCGTGGCCGAGCGCAGGCGCGTTTTATAGGTCACGTAATAGACCGCATAGAAACAGACTGAGATAAGCAGGGTTTGCAACAGCACATCCGGCGGAGCAACGCTGACATCAAAGCGGAACACCAGGATACTGGTCAGCGGGAAGCCAAAGAAGAAGGTCAGCAGAAACAACAATGAGAAGAACACATTAAAGTTAAAGCGCACGCGGCGAAACTCAAAGTATGTCGCGGTGGCGATAAACAGCGTTGACAGCAGCCAGACCACCAGCAGCCCGCAAAATTGCATTAATGTCATGCATTGACCCCCGCGGCAATCTGCAATGCCCGCTGCCAGCCCGCCAGGTAGTTCGGCCGGAAGAAAGCAATCTGGTTCTTATCCACGCTTGCCAGCTGGCGCTGGGCTTCACGCACCACGGCAACATCCAGCGCATCGCCGGTAAACAGTACCGGAATATGCTGCTCCGTCATATCCTGCCAGAACGGATTTTCCCGGTTCAACACACAGGGTATACCCGCCTGAATTAATAAGCACAGCGTCCCGATGCCCTGCTGGCGAGCAAACAGGAAATAGCCCAGATCGCAGCGGCGCAGCAGATTCAGATAATCATGAAACGCCAGCTTCTCGCTGAGAATCTGCAGGTGTGCGGCGCTAAAGAGCGCCGCGCCCGCGTCACGGACCTCGTTAATATAATCCGTATTGTTTTCCGGATACCCCATCGGCACGATCACGTTTACCGTATCGCCAAATTGCTGATGGATAGCACGCAGCGCCGCAATATGCTCATTGCTGCGGTCGCCCGAGTTCCCGACCAGAATCGTCAGCGTCTCGGCGCGCGGTGCGCTATCGGCCAGCGAATTGAGCGCCGGGTCCATGCGCGTCGGAAAATAGAGCAGCTCGCCGGGCACGCGCGGATGGCGGCGGGCGAACCAGCTGAGATCGCCCCGGGTGGCAAAAACGCGCCCGACCCGACTCTGGGCAAGCCGTCGCAGCGGATAGAACAGGCGAAACTTCAGGCTGGACGAATTTTCATACAGATCGGCGCCCCAGATATGCCAGTTAAACTGGGCAGGACGGATCCCCCCGCTCAGCAACGCCAGCCACAGCCCGGTATTAAACTGGCCGTGGAAGAAAAAGCGCTGTCGGCGATCGGCTTTTGCCAGCGCGATCGCCGCCTGCGCCAGGGATTTTTTCCCGGGATAACAGGTGACAGACAATGCCGGGTAGGCTTCGCGGACGCCTGTTGCATCACCGACGACCATAAACCGACGCGCCTGCTCGTCATCGGCGGCCAGCTCGTCGTTAAAGAACCGCAAAACGGTCTGGTTGTGGTGTGGGATATCCGATCCCAGTACATGTATCAGTGCTGTCATGCCCGTTTACGCCAGAGTAAAAACACGCCACTACAAAGGGCGAAATAAACAATATACGTAGCCATATACGCCTGCGCTGCGCCAATCGCGCCATGCGCCGGGATCAGCCAGTGCGAGAATGCGGTCAACAGCGTGAACTGGCTGATTTCCGTGAGTATATAAAAACGCAGTGACGCTTTTGCAATCACCAGATAGCCATAAACATAGGCGCCGACCTTCAGCACATCGCCCACCAGTTGCCAGGCAAACAGGTCGCGCATCGCCGTAAAGCGGTCGGAAAACAGCAGCCAGATGGCGAAGTCACGCAGTAGCCAGACGGTTAAGCTCGCCGCCGCCACCGCCGGCAGAACAAATTTTAATGATTTGCCGATCTCGCGGGTAATGTCCGGTTTGGCCGTCAATCGGGAGAGCGTAGGCAGCAGGTACACGCTAAACGATGCGGTGATAAACTGCAGGTAGGCATCGGAAATACTGCTAACCCCTTGCCAGATCCCTACCGCCTCCCAGCCATAATGATCCGCCAGCAGGTTACGCATCATCACGTAAGCCACCGGCAGCGTCACCGAGGTAATCAGCGCCATCAGGGTAAACTTAGAAAGCTGCCCGGCGAGAGCGTTATCCCAGCGCGGACGCAGCGCGCTGAGTGGGATCGTCCCGCACCGCCATAGCACGATTGCCGCCGGGATCACCACCAGCGCCGGCACCAGCGCCAGCCCGAGCAGTGCCCCCTGGTAGCCCGCGAAATGATAGCAGGCGTAATAGGCCACGACGCCAATCAGGCTACCGGCGATAAGCGACAGGGCATTGCCCGCCGCATCGCGAAAACCTTTCATCAAGGCCAGCAGCAGGTTTGCCCAGGCGATGCCCATCTGCACCAGCGCCACAAGGCGCACCAGCCCCTGATAGTGCGTATGACCAAACAGCCCCTGGCTTATCGGCGCGGCCGCCAGCAGAAAAATAAGCGCCAGTAGCGTTGAGAAGCCAAGCACCATCGCAGAGGAGGTACCGACGACCTTATTCAGCTGCGGGCGATCGTCATGATGCTGCGCGACCAGTTTGGTGACGCCGTTGAAAATACCGGCGCCCGCCAGCACGCCAAGCACGGTCACCAGTTGGCGAAAGTTACCGGCCTGACCCACCCCTGCCGGGCCAAAGGAGACCGCCAGCAGTTTAACCACCAACAGTCCGGCGCCAATTTTGACCAGCGTGGACGCGGCGGTCCACAGTGAAGCTTTAGCCAGCGACATATCAGGAGAAATAGCTCAGCAGCGAATTAATCACCGTACGCTGATTGGCTGACGACAGGTTATAGAACAGCGGCAGGCGCAGCAGGCGTTCGCTCTCCTGGGTGGTATGACGATCGTCACCGTGGAATTGGCCAAAGTGCTCCCCTGCCGGGCAGCTATGCAGCGGAATGTAGTGGAACACCGCCAGAATTTCCGCCTCTTTTAGCCAGGCTATCAGGTTACTGCGATCGTCAATATCGCGCAGCTTAATATAAAACATATGCGCGTTGTGTCCGCAGTCGGCCGGAATCACCGGCAAATCGATGCGACCAGCCCGTGCCAGCGGCAGCAGCGCATCGTAATAGCGCTGCCAGAGCGTTAAGCGTTGCTGGTTAATCTGTTCCGCCGCTTCCAGCTGCGCCCACAGGTATGCCGCCTGCAGGTCAGACATCAGATAGCTGGAACCGATATCGCGCCAGGTGTATTTATCCACCAGCCCGCGGAAGAACTGGCTACGGTTGGTGCCTTTTTCGCGGATAATTTCCGCGCGCTCGATCAGCGTGCGATCGTTAATCAGCGTCGCGCCACCTTCACCGCCGGCGGTATAGTTTTTGGTTTCATGGAAACTGAAACAGCCGATATGGCCGATCGTGCCCAGCGCTCGCCCTTTGTAAGTCGACATCACGCCCTGCGCGGCATCTTCCACCACGAACAGATTGTACTCGCTGGCAAGGGCCATGATGGTGTCCATCTCGCAGGCCACGCCAGCATAGTGTACCGGCACAATGGCGCGGGTTTTCTCCGTGATTGCCGCTTCAATTTTGGTTTCATCAATGTTCATCGTATCGCGACGAATATCGGCAAAGACGATTTTCGCACCGCGCAATACAAAAGCGTTGGCGGTGGAGACGAAGGTATAGCTCGGCATAATCACTTCATCGCCCGGCTGGATATCCAGCAGCAGCGCCGCCATTTCCAGCGAAGCGGTGCAGGAAGGCGTCAACAGCGCTTTGGCCGTCCCGAACCGCTGCTCCATCCACTGCTGGCAGCGGCGGGTGAATCCGCCATCGCCGCACAGTTTTCCGCTGTCCATCGCGGATTGCATATAATCAAGCTCGGTTCCCACCACCGGCGGTGCGTTAAATGGAATCATCATGTCACCTGTATAACCAGTACGCGGTGTTTTCCACATTCGCACCGCTGAGAATATAACGTTTAAGCGCGGCAGTGTTCCCCATCTGGGTTGCCACCCGCAGTGTAGAAAGTCCGCGACGTTCGGCCCAATGCCGTGCGGCCTGCATCAGCTCAGCACCCGCGCCGCGACCGGCCAGCAGACCGATTCGGGCATCCGTTTCATTAAGCTGTCGCAGAGAAACAAAAGCGCGAATGTCGCCATCCGCGGCGCGAAAAATCAGGCACTGGTTATCGAAGGTCCCCCGCACCGCGTTTTCAATCCATTGGGCGTAGAAACGACCGCTGGCATCTGCGGCATACCAGGGCGCACGGAAGCGACTTTGCGCAAAGGCCTGCGCCGCCAGCTCGCGCAAGCGTGGAATCTCTGCCGCCGTGGCCACTTCACAGCCCGTATCGGCAGGCTGACCGACCGGCAGCACCAGATCGATTTCGCCTTCCACGAGCTGGAAGCCCAGCTGCTGCAGCGCATCCAGCCGCACGCTATCATCCGCCGCAATCTTCGCCTGCAAACGCGACCAGCCGGCCAGCGCCTGAGCAGTCAGCGGCGGGGCGTCATCGCGAAAGCGCACAATCGCGCTCTGGATGCCGAAGAAACGATTTTCCCACTCCAGGGATTCAATACTGGCGTGGAGAGGCATGGAAGGTGTCCTGGTTGGATTGGTCACGGCCAGAGGCTGGCATAAAACACAGGTTTACGCCGGTGACCAGAACCGTACTCACCGCCACACTCCTTTGGTATCGACAATATAATCCTGCGTCACGCTATCGCCGCTGATGGCTTTAAACTGACGATGGTCAACCAGCATCACCAGCACATCGGCGTTCGCCAATGCGTCATCCAGCAAGGCCAGCGTGCACAGACCGTTGAGTTTGGTCGGCAGCTGGTGGATATTGGGTTCCACAACCAGCGTTTCACCGCTGTGCCAGCGGGCGATTTGCATGGCGATCGACATCGCCGGGCTTTCGCGCAGATCGTCGATATTCGGCTTAAAAGCCAGGCCAAAGCAGGCGATTTTCAACTCGCTGGCGCGCTTATTACTGGCGGCCAGACAATCGGCCACCCGGGCTTTGACCTGCTCGATAACCCAGTCAGGCTTATGATCGTTAACCTCACGGGCGGTACGAATCAACCGCGCCTGCTGCGGGTTTTGCGCCACGATGAACCACGGGTCGACTGCGATACAGTGCCCCCCGACGCCCGGTCCCGGTTGCAGGATATTGACGCGCGGATGACGATTTGCCAGGCGAATCAGCTCCCAGACGTTAATGTCCTGCTCCGCGCAGATCAGCGACAGCTCGTTCGCGAACGCAATATTCACGTCGCGGAAGCTGTTTTCGGTCAGCTTACACATCTCGGCGGTGCGAGAGTTGGTGACCACGCATTCGCCTTCGAGGAAAATTTTATACAGCTCGCTGGCGCGGGCGGAGCAAACCGGCGACATACCGCCGATGACGCGGTCATTCTTAATCAGCTCGACCATCACCTGACCCGGCAACACGCGCTCCGGGCAGTAGGCAATATTGACATCCGCCGCTTCGCCAGCCTGCTGCGGGAAGCTCAGGTCCGGACGCATTTCAGCGAGCCAGGCGGCCATTTGCTCCGTCGAACCAACCGGAGAAGTGGACTCCAGAATCACCAGCGCCCCCTTTTTCAGTACCGGCGCAATGGATTTTGCCGCCGACTCGACGAAGACCATATCCGGCTCATGCAGATCTTTGAACGGGGTGGGTACGGCAATCAGGTACGCATCCGCCACGACTGGCTCGGTCGTCGCACGTAAATAGCCCTGCTCAACCGCCGTTTTGACCACGCTCGCCAGATCTGGCTCTACGATATGAATCTCGCCACGGTTAATGGTCTCCACGGCATGTTGATTGATATCAACGCCGACCACCCGCTTTTGCCGGGAGGCGAACGCGGCAGCGGTTGGCAGGCCAATATATCCAAGGCCAATCACTGAAATGGTAGAAAAACTCATAGCGTTACCTGATTATTTTTAAGTGCGGACAAAATACGGCGACATGCCTGACCATCACCGTAGGGATTATGCGCCCGGCTCATTGCCTGATACGCGGCATCATCCTGCAGCAGATGCGTGACTTCAGCGACGATACGCTGGCTGTCGGTCCCGACCAGACGCACGGTGCCTGCGGCAATCGCCTCTGGGCGCTCCGTCATTTCACGCATCACCAGTACCGGCTTCCCTAGCGAGGGTGCCTCCTCCTGAATACCGCCGGAGTCGGTGAGGATCAGCCAGGCGCGATCCATCAACCAGACAAACGGCAGATAATCCTGCGGCTCAATCAACATGACGTTATCGACATGACCGAGAATACGTTTCACCGGCTCGCTGACGTTCGGGTTCAGATGCACCGGATAGACAATCTGGACATCGGGATTGCTGGCGGCGATTTCCGCCAGCGCGTGGCAAATTTGCTCAAACCCGCGGCCAAAGCTTTCCCGCCGGTGGCCGGTGACCAGAATCATCTTCTTGCCGTTCGCCAGGAAAGGATAGCGCTGCATCAGTTCGCTACGCAGAGCCTCATCGCCCAGCACCCGATCGCGAACCCAGAACAACGCATCAATGACCGTGTTGCCGGTGACCGTGATGTGGTCAGCGGCGATATTTTCGCGCAGCAGGTTCTGCCGCGAGGTTTCTGTCGGGGCAAAATGGTACGTTGCCAGATGTCCGGTCAGCGTACGGTTCCCCTCTTCCGGCCACGGTGAACTCAGATCGCCGGTTCGCAACCCCGCTTCAACGTGCCCGACCGGGATACGCTGATAGAACGCGGCCAGACTTGCCGCCATCGTCGTTGTGGTATCGCCATGCACCAGAACAACGTCCGGTTTAAACGATTCCAGCACCGGTTTTAGCCCTTCGAGGATACGACAGGTGATTTCCGTCAGGCCCTGACCTGGCTGCATAATATTGAGGTCGTAATCCGGCACGATAGAAAAAAGCTTCAACACCTGGTCGAGCATCTCCCGATGCTGCGCCGTGACGCAAACTTTCGCCTCAAAGTGAGGATCTTTTGCCAGCGCATGAACCAGCGGTGCCATTTTGATGGCTTCGGGTCTGGTGCCAAATACCGTTAGTACTTTCACATCGATTCTCTTCGATTAGGTGATGAAGTTGATTAATTCTTCATCACAGGCCGCATTCACTGGACTCTGCGTCGCGATAATGCAACGCCTGCGCCGATGAGCGCGCCCACGATACCCCACATCACCATCAGAAATACGCGCCGCGGGCTATCGCGTTTTACCGGTTCTTCCGGCGTACGCAAATACCGGTAAGTCTGAAAACGCGGATCTAATGTCGGTCCGACGTTGAGCGTATTCAGCATGGCACGGCTTTGGTCATAGTCGAGATCGTATTCCGGCCCCACCGCTTGCAAATTTTCCAGTCGCGCCTGCAGCATTGGCCTGCCGAGCAAGAACAGCTCGGAATCCGGCTGCTGATCGGCCGGGATATCGGTTTCACTGCGGGAGATGTTGTGCTGCTGCGCCACTTTCAACGCCTCTTCCACGCTGTGGGTACGACGGTTGAATATTTCGCGCGCCACCTCTTCCTGGCGCTTCACCTGCGCTTTCATCTGCACGGTGCGGGCCGCCCAGGCGCCTTTCAGCTCGTCATTAAGATGTCCTGCCGCACGCTGGCTGGCGAAGGCCACGTACTGACGCAGCAGATTATTGGCATCCGGCGCGGTCTCGGCCGTCAGCTTCACGCTGTCGTTAACATTTTTTACCGGGTCGCCCGGCATGAACTGAATGTTGTTAATCAAATCGTCCAGCAGCGCAGCGTCCGCACGGGCATTGCCCGACTGGCGCTGTTTGTAATAGTCCGTTTGCAACCAAAAATCGCGGCGGGTATCCCAGGACCCCTGCTGCATGATGAACTCTTTGTAAGCTTGCTCCATCGCCGACGGCTGGTCGACCGGAACCAGATTGGCTTTAATATCCAGATTGCGTAAGAACTGCTGTTGGGAATAGTAACCACCCAGCATATTCACGGTTGGCCGATCGGTTATCGCCGTAGCGCTCCACTCCTGGCGAGCAAAGAAGGCGTAAACCAGAACGATCAGCGCAAATAGCACGGCCATCCCGGCTATCCAGATTTTTCCTGCCCATAAGGCGCGAAACAGCCCGCGAATATCCAGTTCATTCTCAACGTTCACTGCTTGTGCTCCCGGTAATGGTTGAGTCATCACGTCCCCAGTTCTACTTGGTTAATTTTGGCTTATTGCCGCTGTGTCGCCGTATTCTGCGTCTGATGCGCTTAACCAGTCGCGCCACTTTCCATGCGCGTTTAATGCAGTAGCCATAAAGGAAAAAGGCCAACAAAAAGAGAATTAACATCACCCATTCAGGAACGATACGGGTATATTCCGCCACCACGCCCACCAGCGCCAGCAGCGCGGCCGCCAGCGTGATCAGGACGAAAGCCTGCCGGGAAGTAAACCCGGCACGCATAATCAAATGATGAATATGCTGGCGATCCGGAGAGAACGGGCTCATCCCTTTACGCAGGCGACGATACATAATCGCCACCATATCCATCAACGGAATCGCAATAATCCACAGGGCGGTCACCGGGCTAATGGGATGCGTTTTGCCCTGGGTCGTTTCCAGCAGAATCCAGATGATGGTGAAGCCAATCATGGTACTGCCGGCATCGCCCATAAAAACTTTGTAACGACGGCCAAGCACGCCGAGGTTAAGTAAAATATAGGGCAGAATGGCGGCTATCATCGCAAAACACCACATTGCCAGGCTGTATTGACCGTCAAACCACAGAATAATGCCGGTTGCCGCAAATGAGACCGATGACAGACCGCCGAGCAGGCCGTCGATACCATCCACCATATTAAAGGCGTTAATCGCGGCCCAGACGGCGAAAAGGGTGAGGAAGAAGCCAAAGGGGCCGAGGACCAGCTCCCACGAACCAAAAATATAGCCCAGGCTACTCAGGTGCAGGTTCCCTGCCGTCATCATGACAATGGCAATGGCGGCCTGAATCACCGCGCGAATTTTTACACTGATATCAAACCGATCATCCAGCGCACCGACCAGCACAAGGATGCCGGCGCAGGACAGATATAAGAATGAATGGGGAATGTAATAATCAGCGATGGCAAAAGTAAAACAAATGCCAGCATAAACTGAGATGCCACCCACTAACGGAACCAAACCCTGATGCCGTTTTCGATAGTTAGGTTTATCCACTAACCCGACTTTTTTCGCTGCTTTTCGGGCAACAAATATAAAAAGGGTAGTGAATAAGAAAATACTGATTAATTCAGTAATAGCAGTGAGTAAATTCACAACACATGTGCTCTCAGCATGGTTAATCCGGGAAGTATAACGACGATGTCTCAACTCCTGAAGGGGTAAAGCAGAACATTACAAATTTATTGTATAGATTTTAGTCTGTTAAAATTATCACTGCCTCGCGTGGTACGCTCATCATACGATAATCCCTGCTTCCTTTTCCCTTTCTGGATCATACAAACCCAAAAAACAAAACGCCACGCGATTGCGTGGCGTTTTTGGGCTTTTTTTAACTTACGAGCGTTTCATCATATCGAAGAAGTCATCGTTCGTTTTGGTCATCGCCAGTTTGTTGATGAGGAACTCCATCGCGTCAATCTCACCCATCGGATGGATGATTTTACGCAGGATCCACATCTTCTGCAGCTCTTCCTGGGTGGTAAGCAGCTCTTCTTTACGGGTACCGGAACGGTTGTAGTCGATAGCCGGGAAGACGCGTTTTTCCGCGATCTTACGCGAGAGATGCAGCTCCATGTTACCGGTGCCTTTAAACTCTTCGTAGATAACTTCATCCATTTTGGAGCCGGTATCAATCAGCGCGGTGGCGATAATGGTCAGGCTACCGCCCTCTTCCACGTTACGCGCGGCACCGAAGAAACGCTTCGGACGATGCAGGGCGTTAGCGTCCACACCACCGGTCAACACTTTACCGGAAGCCGGCACAACGGTGTTGTAGGCACGCGCCAGACGGGTAATGGAGTCGAGCAGAATGATAACGTCTTTCTTGTGCTCAACCAGGCGTTTCGCCTTCTCGATAACCATCTCGGCAACCTGAACGTGGCGGGAAGCAGGTTCGTCAAAGGTGGAAGCAACCACTTCGCCTTTAACCAGACGCTGCATCTCGGTCACTTCTTCCGGACGTTCGTCGATCAGCAGCACCATCAGCACGCAGTCAGGATGGTTGTACGCGATGCTCTGCGCGATATTCTGCAGCAGCATGGTTTTACCGGCTTTCGGCGGCGCAACAATCAGACCACGCTGACCGCGGCCGATCGGCGAGGCCAGATCCAGCACGCGAGCGGTTAAGTCTTCGGTTGAACCGTTACCACGTTCCATACGCAGACGTGAGTTCGCGTGCAGCGGCGTCAGGTTCTCGAACAGGATCTTATTACGCGCGTTTTCCGGCTTGTCGTAGTTAACTTCGTTAACTTTCAACAGCGCAAAGTAACGCTCACCCTCTTTAGGAGGACGAATCTTACCGGAAATGGTGTCACCAGTGCGGAGGTTGAAACGGCGGATTTGGCTTGGGGATACGTAGATGTCATCGGGACCGGCGAGGTAGGAGCTGTCTGCGGAACGGAGGAAACCAAATCCATCCTGCAGTATCTCCAGTACGCCATCGCCAAAGATATCTTCGCCACTCTTCGAATGCTGCTTGAGGATGGCAAAAATAATATCCTGCTTACGCATACGGGCCAGGTTTTCCAGCCCCATATTTTCGCCGAGAGTAATCAGCTCAGAAACCGGCGTATTCTTTAATTCGGTAAGATTCATAATGGTGTGGGTTCTTAAACTCGGGGTAGAACTCGAACTTAATGTTGTGAATGGTATGGCAGGAACATCCATGCCTGTTAACGGCCTTCATCTCGTGCCTGTACGTTGCCTGGTCACAGGAAAGAACGCAGAGCTGGAACGACAAAACGGAATGAGTGAAAAGCCCGGAATTTGTAGCCTCTCGCGCATTTGCTGCGGGACGCTTCGGGTAAAACAAGATTCAAACAATAAGGTATGTTTAAAACGAAGTCTGAAGTTAACTTAGCACGACTCTGGCCGGGCGTCCAGAGTTCCGCTAAAAATAGGAACCCGGACGCCGGAATGGCAAACTGCTTACGCCAGGTTGGCGTCGAGGAAATCTTTCAGCTGGCCTTTAGACAGCGCGCCAACCTTAGTTGCCGCGACTTCGCCGTTCTTAAACAGCAGCAGAGTCGGGATGCCGCGAATGCCGTATTTCGGCGCAGTACCCGGGTTCTGATCGATGTTCAGTTTAGCAACGGTCAGTTTGCCCTGATACTCTTCAGCGATCTCATCCAGAATCGGGGCGATCATTTTGCACGGACCGCACCACTCTGCCCAGAAATCGACGAGGGTTAGCCCGTCAGCCTTGAGTACGTCCGTGTCAAAACTGTCGTCAGTCAGGTGAATAATTTTATCGCTCATATTTAACTCCACAGGAATAAGCCTGGTGTGTTGGTGTCGCAGACATCAACGACGTGCCGATGCTACGTTATACACGTTATTGTTCAGGATGCCTCTATGTACTGGCATATGTACTGGGTACTGGCATATGTACTGGCCACTGCGCGATCCGATCCCTCATGGATGTCGTCTTGCAGAAGCCAAAGCAAACCGCCTTCAAACCGTTTCCGGTAGATTAATCCACCTCGACGCGCTGAGTAGTCTAAGCTTTCGAGGATTCATCAGGTTGCCGTAGATGCACCTTAAGTCATTTCGCGTATAGCCAACGAAAGGTTGACGTTATTTCAACGGATACGCTTTCTTAATGCAATAGTTAGCTGATATTCTACCACACTATGAGCAAAACACATTTAACAGAACAGAAGTTTTCCGACTTCGCCCTGCACCCGGCAGTGATTGAAGCCCTTGAAAAGAAAGGGTTTCATAATTGTACGCCCATTCAGGCTCTCGCTCTTCCGCTAACGCTGGAAGGTCGTGATGTCGCCGGGCAGGCGCAAACCGGTACCGGAAAAACGATGGCGTTCCTGACGTCAACGTTTCATTATCTTCTCTCTCACCCGGCCAACGCTGACCGCCAGGTAAACCAACCGCGTGCGCTGATCATGGCTCCTACGCGCGAGCTGGCGGTACAAATTCACGCTGATGCAGAACCGCTGGCTGCGGCCACCGGCCTGAAGCTGGGTCTGGCGTACGGCGGCGATGGCTACGATAAGCAGCTGAAAGTGCTGGAAAGCGGCGTCGACATTCTGATTGGCACCACTGGTCGTCTGATTGATTACGCCAAACAGAATCACATTAACCTTGGCGCGATTCAGGTCGTCGTGCTGGATGAAGCCGATCGCATGTACGATCTCGGCTTTATTAAAGATATCCGCTGGCTGTTCCGTCGCATGCCGCCGACCAATCAGCGTCTGAATATGCTGTTCTCCGCAACCCTTTCTTACCGTGTTCGCGAACTGGCGTTTGAACAGATGAACAACGCCGAATATGTTGAAGTCGAGCCGGAACAGAAAACGGGTCACCGGATTAAAGAAGAGCTGTTCTACCCTTCCAACGAAGAAAAAATGCGCCTGTTACAGACGCTTCTGGAAGAAGAGTGGCCGGATCGCGCCATTATTTTCGCCAACACTAAACATCGTTGCGAAGATATCTGGGGACACCTGGCGGCGGACGGTCATCGCGTCGGCTTGCTGACCGGCGACGTCGCCCAGAAAAAACGCCTGCGGATCCTTGAAGAGTTCACCCGTGGCGATATCGACATTCTGGTGGCGACTGACGTTGCTGCGCGTGGTCTGCATATCCCGGCCGTCACGCACGTCTTTAACTATGACCTGCCGGACGACTGCGAAGATTACGTTCACCGCATCGGCCGTACCGGTCGCGCGGGCGCCAGCGGCCACTCCATCAGTCTGGCCTGCGAAGAGTACGCGCTGAATCTTCCGGCGATTGAGACCTACACCGGTCACTCTATTCCGGTCAGCAAGTACAATCCAGATGCACTTATGACAGATTTGCCTAAGCCGCTGCGCCTGACGCGCCCGCGCACTGGCAATGGCCCGCGTCGCAGCGGTCCGCCTCGTAATCGTCGTCGTTCAGGTTAAATAAATCTATGCTCAGTTCCACCTCGCTTTATGCAGCTATCGATCTTGGTTCTAATAGCTTTCATATGTTGGTTGTACGCGAGGTGGCCGGGAGCATCCAGACGCTCAGCCGCATCAAGCGCAAAGTACGTCTGGCCGCTGGCCTGAACAGCGATAACACGCTCTCCGCGGAAGCGATGGAGCGTGGGTGGCAGTGCCTGCGTCTGTTTGCAGAACGCCTGCAGGATATCCCACCCGTTCAAATTCGCGTTGTGGCGACCGCCACGCTGCGCCTGGCCGTCAATGCCGATGCGTTTTTGGCAAAGGCCCGGGAAATCCTCGGCTGTCCGGTGCAGGTGATCAGCGGTGAAGAAGAAGCCCGCCTGATTTATCAAGGCGTTGCTCATACGACCGGCGGCGAAGACCGGCGCCTGGTTGTCGATATCGGCGGTGCCAGTACCGAACTGGTGACTGGCACGGGGGCACAGACCACCTCTCTTTTTAGCCTGTCGATGGGGTGCGTCACCTGGCTGGAGCGCTACTTCGCCGATCGTAACCTGACAAAAGAAAACTTCGATCTGGCAGAAAATGCGGCTCGGGAAGTCCTGCGTCCGATTACTGACACCCTGAATTACCACGGCTGGAAAGTTTGCGTAGGCGCATCCGGTACCGTTCAGGCCCTGCAGGAAATTATGATGGCGCAGGGGATGGACGAGCGAATCACCCTGGCTAAATTGCAGCAGCTCAAGCAGCGTGCGATTCAGTGCGGGCGCCTGGAAGAGCTGGAAATCGAAGGCTTAACCTTAGAGCGAGCGCTGGTTTTCCCCAGCGGGCTGGCCATACTTATCGCCATCTTCAGCGAACTGAAAATTCAGTGTATGACCCTCGCGGGCGGCGCGCTCCGCGAAGGCCTGGTTTACGGCATGCTGCATCTGTCCGTCGATCAGGATATCCGTAGCCGTACGCTGCGCAATATTCAACGCCGCTTTATGATAGACACCGAGCAGGCCCAGCGCGTAACCCAACTCGCAGCGCATCTGGTGAATCAGCTGGACGGTGCCTGGGAGCTGGAATCGCTCAGCCGCGAACTGCTCGCCAGCGCCTGCGAGCTGCACGAAATTGGTCTGAGCGTCGATTTTAAACGCGCCCCGCAGCACGCCGCCTATCTGGTGAGCAACCTCGATCTCCCCGGCTTCACGCCGGCGCAGAAAAAGCTGCTCGCAACCCTGCTGCTCAACCAGACTAACACCATCGATCTCTCCTCTCTTCATCAGCAAAATGCGGTGAAACCACGGGTTGCGGAACACCTGTGTCGGCTGCTGCGTCTGGCGATCCTCTTTGCCAGCCGCCGTCGCGACGATCTGCTGCCGGCCATTTCACTGACTGTCGCAGGCGAGAAACTGGTGCTGACGCTGCCGGAGGGGTGGCTGGAAGATCATCCGCTGGGTCGGGAGTTGGTGGAGCAGGAGTGCCAGTGGCAAAGCTATGTCCACTGGACCCTTGAGGTGGCTTAATTCCGCCTGATATTCCGTAAAATCGCCCCGGTGCGCGCCACCGGGGATACGCACTCGAACTATTTCCCTTTCGCTTTTGCCAGCATCGCCCGAATATTGGCGACATTGGCCTGCCCTTTATGCATCCGCTCTTCCGGTGAGATAACTTTGCGTTCCTGCTCCCAGATCAGATCATCCTGCGGCAGTTCCAGCAGAAAACGGCTGGGCTCCGGGCGCACCAGCTCTCCGTACTGACGGCGCTCTTTACACAGCGTGAAGGTCAGCTCTTTCTGCGCGCGGGTAATTCCGACGTACGCCAGGCGGCGCTCTTCATCCACATTGTCTTCATCGAGGCTACTCTGGTGCGGCAGCAGCCCCTCTTCCATGCCCACCAGGTAGACGTAAGGAAACTCCAGCCCCTTCGAGGCATGCAGGGTCATCAACTGCACCTGATCCGACTCTTCATCGGACTCGCCGCGCTCCATCATATCGCGCAGGGTAAAACGGGTGACCACCTGGGTCAGGGTCATCGGCTCGTCTATGTCGCTGCCTTCCAACATCTCCGTCATCCAGCTGAACAGCTGATTGACGTTTTTCATGCGCATTTCTGCGGCCTTCGGGCTTGGGGAGGTCTCATACAGCCAGGATTCATAATCCACCCCACGAATCAGATCGCGTACTGCGGCGACCGGTTCGCGCTCCGCCAGGCGCTGAATTTCACCCAGCCATTGTGTAAAGCCGGTAAGCGCATCATAGCCGCGACCGGTTAGCGTCTGGTTGAGACCCATATCAAAGCTGGCGGTGAACAAACTCTTGTTCCGGGTCATCGCCCACTCGCCGAGTTTTTGCAAGGTAGCCGGGCCGATTTCGCGCTTTGGCGTATTGACGATACGCAGGAAAGCGCTGTCATCATCCGGGTTGGTCAGCACGCGCAGATAGGCCAACAGGTCTTTAATCTCGGGCCGCGAGAAGAACGACGTGCCGCCAGAAATTTTGTACGGGATGCGGTTTTGCATCAGCATCTTTTCAAAGACCCGCGACTGATGGTTGCCGCGATAGAGAATGGCGTAATCTTTATATTGCGTCTTATTGATAAAGTGGTGGGCGATCAGTTCCCCGGTCACTCGTTCCGCTTCATGCTCTTCGTGGTTCGCTGAAAGCACTTTAAGTTCTACGCCATACCCTAACTCGGAAAACAGACGTTTTTCGAAGACGTGCGGGTTGTTGGCGATCAGAATGTTAGCGGCTTTCAGTATGCGCCCGGAAGAACGGTAGTTCTGTTCCAGCTTGATCACCTGCAGCGCCGGGAAATCCTGGCTCAGCAGCACCAGATTCTGCGGCCGTGCCCCGCGCCAGGAGTAGATCGACTGGTCATCATCGCCGACGACGGTAAAGCGCGCGCGCTGCCCCACCAGCAGCTTCACCATCTCATACTGACTGGTGTTGGTATCCTGGTATTCATCCACCAGCAGATAGCGAATCTTATTCTGCCAACGTTCACGTACCTCTGCGTTGCGCTGCAACAACAGGGTCGGCAACAGGATAAGATCGTCAAAATCCAGCACGTTGCAGGCTTTCATATGGGCATCATAAAGCCCGTAGCAGTGGGCAAAGATCCGATCCCGTTCACCCTTTGCGCCCGCCGCGGCCTGCGCCGGGGTTTGCAGATCGTTTTTCCAGTTGGAGATCGTCGAAATCAGCTGCTGCAACACGACCTTATCGTCGTCGATCAGCCCTTCGGTCAGCTCTTTGAGCAGCGCAAGCTGGTCGGTATCATCGAACAGAGAAAAATTAGATTTCATCCCCAGCGCGGCGTATTCACGCTTAATAATATCCAGTCCCAGGGTATGGAAGGTGGAAATCATCAGGCCCCGCGCCTCTTTACGCCCCAGCGTTTGCCCGACACGTTCTTTCATTTCACGTGCCGCTTTGTTGGTAAAGGTCACCGCCGCAATATGGCGCGCCTGATAGCCGCAGCCGCGGATCAGGTGCGCGATTTTATTGGTGATAACGCGGGTCTTACCGGAACCGGCGCCCGCCAGCACCAGGCACGGTCCGGTTACAAATTCGACGGCTTGTTGTTGGCCAGGGTTTAAACGCATGGGAGTTTTGCTCAATCTTCGAACGGGGTGGGGATTGTAGCAGAAAGCCGGGGGGAGATTTACCGGCTAATGGTAAAGTGTTGGCAACACCGATAATCCAGAGAGCAAAACAATGACAAAGTCAGCCGCCGCCCTGCATATCCTGGTAAAAGAAGAAAAACTGGCCCAGGAGATCCTCGCCAAACTGGAGCGAGGTATCAGCTTCGATCATCTGGCGAAGCGTTATTCACGCTGCCCCTCCGGGCGTAACGGCGGGGATTTAGGCGAGTTCAAACAGGGGACGATGGTCGGACCGTTTGATAACGCGGTCTTCACCTGCCCGCTGCTGAAACCCTACGGGCCGGTAAAAACGAAGTTCGGCTACCACATCATTAAGGTGCTGTATCGCCGCTAGCGCATGCTAATATTGCATCCTGATTTATCGCAACCTATCAAGGCACGATCATGGCTAAAACAGCGGCAGCAATGCACATTCTGGTAAAAGAAGAGAAACTGGCACTCGACCTGCTGGAGCAGATTAAAAACGGCGCCGACTTCGAGAAACTGGCGAAGAAGCACTCCACCTGTCCGTCAGGTAAAAAGGGCGGTCATTTAGGCGAATTCAAACAGGGCCAGATGGTTCCGGCATTTGATAAGGTCGTCTTCTCCTGCCCTGAGCTGGAGCCGACTGGCCCGCTGCACACGCAGTTCGGTTACCACATCATCAAAGTCCTGTACCGCAAATAAAAAGGTTCATCGCGCTTAAGCGTGAACCAATAAAAAGCCGGGTGGCGGCTACGCCTTACCCGGCCTACATCTTGCAGTTTTGTATTTTGTAGGTCGGGTAAGCGGAGCGCCACCCGACAATCGGGTTAACCCGCTACGGCAATACGTTTCATATCGGTCATATAACCGCGCAGTTTCTTACCAACCTGCTCGATAGCGTGGCTGCGAACGGCTTCGTTCACGTCACGCAGCTGAGCGTTGTCTACCGCGCCTTCGGCAATCGCTGTACCCAGGTCGCCGGTCTGCAGCGTGGTCATGAACTCTTTCAGCAGCGGTACGCAAGCGTAAGAGAACAGGTAGTTACCGTATTCTGCGGTATCGGAGATAACCACGTTCATTTCGTACAGACGCTTACGCGCGATGGTGTTCGCGATCAGCGGCAGTTCGTGCAGTGATTCGTAGTAAGCGGACTCTTCGATGATGCCGGAATCCACCATGGTTTCAAACGCCAGCTCAACGCCCGCTTTCACCATCGCGATCATCAGAACGCCTTTATCGAAGTACTCCTGCTCGCCGATTTTACCTTCAAACTGCGGAGCGGTTTCGAACGCGGTTTTACCGGTTTCTTCACGCCAGGTCAGCAGTTTCTTATCGTCGTTGGCCCAGTCAGCCATCATACCGGAGGAGAATTCACCGGAGATGATGTCGTCCATATGTTTCTGGAACAGCGGCGCCATGATCTCTTTCAGCTGTTCGGACAGCGCGTAAGCACGCAGTTTCGCCGGGTTGGACAGACGGTCCATCATCAGGGTGATACCGCCCTGTTTCAGCGCTTCGGTAATGGTTTCCCAGCCGAACTGAATCAGTTTTTCGGCGTAAGCCGGATCGGTACCTTCAGCCACCAGCTTGTCAAAGCACAGCAGAGAACCAGCCTGCAGCATACCGCACAGGATAGTCTGCTCGCCCATCAGGTCAGATTTCACTTCCGCAACAAAAGAGGACTCCAGAACACCCGCACGGTGACCGCCGGTTGCCGCGGCCCAGGCTTTAGCAATCGCCATGCCTTCGCCTTTCGGATCGTTTTCCGGGTGAACCGCGATCAGCGTCGGTACGCCGAAACCACGTTTGTACTCTTCACGGACTTCGGTACCCGGGCACTTCGGCGCCACCATCACCACGGTGATGTCTTTACGAATCTGCTCGCCTACTTCGACGATGTTGAAGCCGTGGGAATAGCCCAGCGCCGCGCCGTCTTTCATCAGCGGCTGAACGGAACGCACAACGTCGGAGTGCTGTTTGTCCGGCGTCAGGTTAACCACCAGGTCAGCCTGCGGGATCAGCTCTTCATAGGTCCCGACTTTGAAGCCGTTTTCGGTCGCTTTACGCCAGGATGCGCGCTTTTCAGCAATCGCTTCTTTACGCAGCGCATAGGAGATATCCAGGCCGGAATCACGCATGTTCAGACCCTGGTTCAGGCCCTGCGCGCCACAGCCGACAATGACCACTTTTTTACCCTGAAGGTAGCTCGCGCCATCGGCGAATTCATCGCGGCCCATAAAGCGACATTTACCCAGCTGCGCCAACTGCTGGCGCAGATTCAGTGTATTAAAGTAGTTAGCCATGGTGATACCTCGTGATGTTGTACTGTCTTATTGTTCGGTTCGCTTTTGCGAGAATGAACTTACTATATGACAGGAAATTTATTGCGGAAATTGATATATTCACAACGTCATGTTGCAATTTATGCAACATAAAATCGTGGAGTACGGCCTGTGGATTTACGCGATCTGAAAACCTTCCTGCATCTGGCTGAAAGCCGCCATTTTGGCCGCAGCGCGCGGGCGATGCACGTCAGCCCTTCCACCCTTTCACGCCAGATCCAACGCCTGGAAGAAGATCTCGGGCAGCCGCTGTTTGTTCGCGATAATCGCACCGTCACCCTGACCGAGGCTGGCGAAGAGCTACGCCTGTTCGCGCAGCAGACGCTGCTACAGTACCAGCAGCTTCGTCATGCCATCGATCAGCAAGGTCCTTCGCTTTCCGGCGAGCTGCATATCTTCTGCTCGGTGACGGCAGCCTACAGCCACCTGCCGCCAATTCTCGATCGCTTCCGCGCTGCCCACCCTTCGGTGGAGATCAAGCTTTCCACCGGCGATGCCGCCGATGCGATGGAGAAGGTCGTCACCGGCGAGGCCGATCTGGCGATTGCCGGCAAGCCGGAAACGCTACCGGGCTCCGTGGCGTTTTCGATGCTGGAAAACCTGGCGGTGGTGCTGATCGCCCCGGCATTAGCCTGTCCGGTGCGCACCCAGGTGAGCCAGGAGAAGCCCGACTGGTCAACCGTACCGTTTATCATGGCCGATCAAGGGCCGGTGCGTCGCCGTATCGAACTGTGGTTTCGCCGCCATAAAATCAGCAATCCCTCGATTTACGCCACCGTCGGCGGCCATGAAGCGATGGTGTCGATGGTCGCGCTCGGCTGCGGCGTGGCCTTAATTCCGGAAGTGGTACTGGAGAACAGTCCGGAACCGGTACGCAATCGCGTAATGATTCTGGAGCGCAGCGATGAGAAAACGCCGTTTGAGCTGGGCGTGTGCGCACAAAAAAAGCGGCTGTATGAGCCGCTTATTGATGCTTTCTGGTCTATTTTGCCGAACCACTGATATTTTTGCCGGGTGGCGGCGCAAACGCCTTACCCGGCCTGTGATCTGATGGCAGGTCGGGTAAGTGCAGCGCCATCAGGCGTTAACCCGCGAGAAAGAACCTGAACGCCGGGTTGTTGGTTTCATCGTGGCAGTCGTAACCCAGCTCATGGAGTCGGGTTTCGAAATCCGGCTCATGATCGCCAAGTTCGAACGCCGCCAGCACGCGACCATAATCGGTTCCGTGGCTACGGTAGTGGAACAGCGAGATGTTCCAGTGGGTGCCTAACGTATGCAGGAACTTGAGCAGCGCTCCCGGCGATTCGGGAAATTCGAAGCTGAACAGGCGCTCCTGCAGCGGTTTTGACGGCCGCCCGCCGACCATATAGCGCACATGAAGTTTCGCCATTTCGTCATCGGAAAGATCGACAACGCTATAGCCGCCTTCGTGCAGCAGGCTCAGAATCTCTTTACGTTCTTCCACACCGCGGCTCAGACGAACCCCGACAAAAATACAGGCATCTTTGGCATCAGCAAAACGGTAGTTGAACTCGGTCACTGAACGGCCGCCCAGCAGCTGACAGAACTTCAGGAAGCTGCCTTTCTCCTCCGGAATGGTCACCGCCAGCAGCGCTTCACGTTGCTCTCCCAGCTCGCAGCGTTCGGAAACGTAGCGCAGACCGTGGAAATTGACGTTAGCACCGGACAGGATATGCGCCAGACGTTCGCCACGGATGTTATGCTGCGCGATATACTTTTTCATTCCTGCCAGCGCCAGCGCGCCAGACGGTTCAGCCACGGCGCGAACATCTTCGAACAGGTCTTTCATCGCCGCGCAAATCGCATCGCTGTCGACGGTGATAATATCGTCAAGATACTCCTTGCAGAGGCGGAAGGTCTCGTCACCGATACGTTTCACCGCCACGCCTTCGGCAAACAGCCCGACACGGGGCAGATCGACCGGGTGCCCGGCGTCCAGCGCCGCTTTCAGACAGGCGGAGTCCTCCGCTTCCACCGCAATCACTTTGATCTGCGGCATCAGCTGCTTGATCAGCACCGCTACACCTGCGGCGAGCCCACCGCCACCCACCGGGACAAACACGCGATCCAGGTGCGCATCCTGCTGTAGCAGCTCCAGCGCCAGGGTGCCTTGCCCGGCAATCACCATCGGGTGATCAAACGGCGGGACCCAGGTGAAGTTCTGCTGTTGCGCCAGCTCGATGGCTTTCGCTTTCGCTTCATCGAAATTAGCGCCGTGCAGCAGTACCTCGCCGCCAAAGTTACGCACGGCATCCACTTTGATATCCGCCGTGGCAACCGGCATCACGATCAGCGCCTTCACGCCAAGACGCGATGCCGAGAACGCCACTCCCTGGGCGTGGTTGCCCGCAGAAGCGGTAATCACCCCCTGCGCTTTTTGCTCTTCTGTCAGGCCTGCCATCATTGCGTAGGCCCCGCGCAGCTTGAAGCTATGAACCGGCTGGCGATCTTCGCGCTTCACCAGAATCACGTTATCAAGACGCGACGAGATTTTTTCCATTTTTTGCAACGGCGTAATCTGCGCCGCTTCATAGACCGGCGCGCGTAGCACCGCCCTGAGATATTCCGCCCCTTCGGGGGCGGCAGACAGGGGTTGCGATTCAGCCATCATTAACCCCCCAGTTTCGATTTATCGCGCACCGCGCCTTTATCGGCGCTGGTTGCCAGGCTGGCATACGCACGGAGTGCAAAGGAAACCTGACGTTCACGCGCTTTCGGCGTCCAGGCGCGATCGCCGCGGGCCTCTTGTGCTTCGCGACGCGCGGCGATTTCGGCATCGCTCAGCTGCAGATGAATACCCCGGTTCGGAATATCAATGGCAATCATATCGCCGTCTTCAATGATCGCAATATTGCCGCCGCTGGCCGCTTCCGGTGAGACGTGACCAATCGACAGGCCCGAGGTGCCGCCGGAGAAACGGCCGTCTGTTATCAGCGCACAGGCTTTACCCAGGCCCATCGACTTCAGGAAGCTGGTCGGATAAAGCATTTCCTGCATCCCCGGCCCGCCTTTCGGCCCCTCATAGCGAATCACCACCACGTCGCCTGCAACGATTTTACCGCCGAGGATAGCCTCAACCGCATCGTCCTGGCTTTCGTAAACTTTCGCCGGGCCGGTGAATTTCAGAATACTGTCATCCACCCCTGCGGTTTTAACGATACAACCGTTTTCCGCAAAGTTGCCGTACAGAACCGCCAGGCCGCCGTCTTTGCTGTAAGCATGCTCCAGCGAACGGATACACCCTTCGGCACGATCGTCATCCAGCGTATCCCAGCGGCAGTCTTGCGAGAAAGCCTGGGTCGTCCGGATACCCGCCGGGCCAGCGCGGAACATTTTTTTCACCGCGTCATCTTTGGTCAGCATGACATCATATTGCTCAAGCGTTTGCGGCAGCGTCAGGCCGAGAATGTTTTTCACATCGCGGTTCAGCAGCCCGGCGCGATCGAGCTCGCCAAGAATCCCCAGCACGCCGCCCGCACGGTGCACATCTTCCATATGGTACTTCTGCGTGCTCGGCGCCACCTTACACAGCTGCGGAACCTTGCGGGACAGCTTATCGATATCACTCATAGTGAAGTCGATTTCCGCTTCCTGCGCAGCGGCTAACAGGTGCAGAACGGTATTCGTCGAACCGCCCATGGCGATATCCAGGGTCATGGCGTTTTCAAACGCCGCTTTGCTGGCGATGTTGCGCGGCAACGCTGACGCATCATCCTGCTCGTAATAGCGTTTAGTCAGCTCAACGATGCGTTTCCCTGCGTTAAGGAACAGCTCCTTACGGTCGGCGTGAGTCGCCAGCAGAGAGCCGTTACCCGGCTGGGACAGACCCAGCGCTTCGGTCAGGCAGTTCATTGAGTTAGCGGTAAACATCCCCGAACAGGAACCGCAGGTCGGACAGGCGGAACGCTCGACCCGATCGCTCTGTTCGTCGGAGACTTTTGGATCCGCCCCCTGAATCATCGCATCGACGAGGTCGAGTTTGATGATTTTGTCAGAAAGCTTGGTTTTCCCGGCTTCCATTGGGCCACCGGAAACAAAAATCACCGGAATATTCAGGCGTAAGGACGCCATCAGCATCCCCGGGGTGATTTTGTCGCAGTTGGAAATGCAGACCATGGCATCGGCGCAGTGCGCGTTAACCATGTACTCAACCGAGTCGGCGATCAGTTCACGGGATGGCAGTGAATAAAGCATACCCCCATGCCCCATAGCGATCCCATCATCCACCGCGATGGTGTTGAATTCTTTGGCAACGCCGCCTGAGGCTTCAATCTGCTCAGCAACCAGCTTACCCAGATCGCGCAGATGTACGTGACCCGGCACGAACTGGGTGAAGGAGTTAACAACGGCGATAATCGGCTTACCGAAATCGGCATCGGTCATCCCGGTTGCGCGCCACAGCGCGCGGGCACCCGCCATATTACGGCCATGAGTGGTGGTGGCGGAACGGTACTTAGGCATGCTTTAGTTACTCCCAGTCTCTGTGACATGGGGCGCTGCGTGCCGCCCCATTTTTTTATGCTTATGCTTGAATATATTTACGGGTTAACCTGATCCAACCAGCCCCATTTATCTTCGGTTTCACCGGTGAAGAGGCCAAAGAAAGCTTGCTGAATACGTTTGGTGACCGGGCCGCAGCGACCTTCGCCAACCTGAATACCGTCAACGCTGCGCACCGGGGTGATTTCCGCAGCAGTACCAGACATAAAGACTTCATCCGCCAGATACAGAGATTCGCGGGACAGCACCTGCTCGCGGACTTCAATATCCAGATCTTTTGCCAGTTTAATGATCGCGTCGCGGGTAATGCCCGGCAGCGCAGAAGAGGTAAATGGCGGAGTGAACAACACGCCATCTTTCACTTCAAACAGGTTCTCACCCGCGCCCTCGGAGATATAGCCGTTGACGTCCAGCGCGATCCCTTCCTGATAACCATGGCGGCGCGCTTCGCTGCCAACCAGCAGGGAAGAGAGGTAGTTACCACCGGCTTTTGCGGCGGTCGGGATGGTGTTGGGCGCGGCACGGTTCCAGGAAGAAACCATCGCATCGATCCCCTGATCCAGCGCTTCAGCGCCAAGATAAGCTCCCCACGGGAACGCCGCGATGATCACGTCAGTACTGTATCCCGCAGGCGGGTTAACGCCCATGCCGACGTCGCCAACAAAGATCAGTGGACGAATATAAGCGCTGGTCAGGTTATTTTTGCGGATAACTTCGCGGCAGGCTTCCATCAGCTCATCAATGCTTTGAGAGACCGGAAAACGATAGATTTTGGCTGAGTCATGCAGACGCTGCATATGTTCGCGATGACGGAACACCACGGGTCCTTTATGCGAGTCGTAGCAACGGATGCCTTCAAACACGGAAGTGCCGTAGTGAAGCGCGTGAGACATCACGTGAACCTTCGCCTCTCCCCACGGAACCATCTCACCGTTGAACCAAATGTAATCAGCTTTTTTCGTCGTCATTTTTCTTCCCTTGCGCTTATGCGCGGATTTGTTGTGATGTTGGTTGCTGGATCTCGACGCAGGCGACGTCGACCAGCTTACTTAATTGACTAAACAGTAATTCGACGGGCCGCTGACTGGCAACGGTCAATTCAATATTTATGTTGCCGGCATCTGCCGTGGTTTCCATATTCATCGAACAAACCTGAAAGCCGCGGTGGCGTACCACGCGCAGCACGCGTTCTAAGGTTTCCGGGTTGAAGCGAGCCTGTAAAGCGACCTGATGTTGCATCATGATAATTTCTCCAGCATTTCTGCATTACTGGCACCGGGCGGTACCAACGGCCAGACGTTCTCAAGTTCATCGATTGAGACATGAAGCAGGTATGGCCCCTGGCTCGAAAGCATGGTGTCGAGAGCCGCTTCAACCTGGTCTTTACGGGTGATGTGCTGACCAGGAATGCCAAAAGCGCTGGCCAGCGTGACAAAATCGGGGTTATCGGTGAGGGTGGTTTCGCTATAGCGCTCCTCGAAAAACAGCTGCTGCCACTGACGCACCATGCCCAAACGCTGGTTATCCAGTAACAGGATCTTCAACGGCAGCTGTTTACGTTTCACCGTACCCAGCTCCTGCACGTTCATCATGAACGAGCCATCGCCGGAGACACAGATAACGGTATCGTTCGGACGGGCAACCTGAGCGCCAACCGCAGCAGGCAGGCCAAAACCCATCGTGCCCAAACCGCTGGAGGTAATAAAATTCTCAGGGCGTGTATAGGTCATATGCTGCGCTGACCACATTTGATGTTGACCCACGTCGGTTGTGACAACGCTATCGACCGGCTTACGGTCGGAGAGCTGTTTGAGCAGCAGCGGCGCGTAAATGCCCTCACCCGGATGGTCATAGCGCCATGCGTGCTCGTCACGCAGCGCCTGATTATGCTGGCGCCAGGCGTCGATAGTCAGCGGTTTCTGCAGCGCTGGCAGCAACGTATTCAGATCGCCCACCAGGGCGACATGCGCCTGACGCAGCTTGTTCAGCTCCGCCGGATCGATATCCAGATGGATAACCCTGGCGTGCGGAGCAAAGGTGTTCAGTTTCCCGGTGACACGGTCATCGAAGCGTGCGCCGACGGCGATCAGCAGGTCACATTCCTGTACCGCCAGATTGGCCGCTTTGGTGCCGTGCATTCCCAGCATTCCCAGATAGTACGGATAGCCCGCATCAACAGCCCCCAGCCCCTTCAGCGTGCAGGTAGCCGGCATTTGTGTCACGGCGATAAATTCGCGTAAAGCAGGAACCGCCTGCGCCATACCCACACCACCGCCGACGTACAGCATCGGTTTTTGCGCGGTGGCTAACATCTGCAGCGCCTGCTCAACTTCTGCGTGAGGGAAGGCAATATCGTTATCAACCGTTGAGAAATACGGTTCAAGTTCGCCCTTCGCCAGCTGGATATCTTTTGGGATATCAACCAGAACCGGGCCTGGGCGGCCAGAGTTTGCGACCTGGAAAGCTTCAGCGATCACTTGCGGCAGTTCTTCCAGCGACTGCACGAGGAAACTATGTTTCGTACAAGCCAGAGACAAACCAAGGACGTCCACTTCCTGGAAAGCATCGGTACCGATAAACGGCGCCGCGACCTGACCGGTGATGGCGACAACCGGGATAGAGTCCAGTAACGCGTCAGCCAGGCCGGTGATCAGGTTCGTCGCGCCTGGACCTGATGTGGCGATACACACGCCGGTTTTGCCGGTGGCACGAGCATAGCCGATGGCGGCCATCGCCGCCCCTTGCTCGTGGCGGCACAACAGGTGTTCCACGCCGCCGTCATACAATGCATCGTAAACCGGCATAATCGCGCCACCAGGATAGCCAAAAACCGTGTCGACCCCCTGTGTCCGCAAAGCATGTACTACCCACTGCGCCCCATTCATAGTTAGTTCCCCGTCATAGTTCGGGAGAAACAGAATTTTATGCTACTCGTCATTCTCTGCTCCTCGCTTATCATTTTTAAGTTATAAAAAAACCCCCGGACCTTTCGGTGCGGGGGTCTTAGTTCGTTAAGGCTTGATTTCTAAGCCTTTTCTCGTCCAAGTGCAGCCCCGCACGGTGGGATAATAATCACCACCACGCTAATCACGACCAGGCTAATCACTCGTAGAAGGGCTGTCATTTTCTGTACTTTCTGGCTTCTTGTTCGAAGGAATGCCTAAAGAGTTACCACAGATATGACAATAAACACAAGATTTTTTTATACATTACTTACTGATCGCGCTAACAATTTTTTGTAAAACATTTGTTTTTAATAGAAAAAATATAAAATGAAAAAAATTCAATTTATCGATCTTTTTTATGGCGATGCGGCAGTTTCCCCAATACCCTATTTCACTATGTTGACCGCCTGCGATGCCGATTCCACCATGAGTGAAATGTCACGCTATCCGGCGATATTCGCTGGAACATGCCGCGCAGAATATATTTTTTACTGCTTACTGACCATTATTCAACCGACATAATGCCCGTACTCAGGAGGCATTATGTCACTCGCGATTATTTACACACGGGCTGCTTTCGGTATCAGTGCCCCGCTTATTACGATCGAAATTCATATCAGCGACGGGCTTCCCGGGTTAACCATGGTAGGGCTTCCTGAAACCACGGTAAGAGAGGCTCGCGACCGGGTACGCAGCGCAATAATTAACAGCGGCTATACGTTCCCGGCCAAAAAGATCACCATCAATCTGGCTCCTGCCGATTTGCCAAAAGAAGGCGGGCGATATGATCTCCCCATCGCTCTCGCGCTTCTGGTCGCCTCAGAGCAGCTAGATGCGTCCAGGTTGAATCAATATGAGTTTATCGGCGAGCTCGCGCTCACAGGGGCGCTACGTGGCGTTCCTGGCGCTATCTCCAGCGCAATGGAGGCGATAAAAGCCGGACGACAAATTATCGTCGCCGAGGATAACGCCGCGGAAGTGGGGCTCATTGAGGGCCATGAGTGCCTTGTCGCCAGGCATCTTCAGGAAGTGTGTGCTTTTCTCGAGGGACGCCATGCGCTCACCCCTTCCCTGCCGGAGGAAGAACATCCTGATGACCCTCTACCTGACCTGAGCGATGTTATTGGCCAGCAGCAAGGAAAACGTGCGTTGGAAATCGTTGCCGCAGGGGGTCACAACCTGCTGTTGATTGGCCCTCCCGGTACAGGAAAAACCATGCTTGCCAGCCGACTGCCAGGTCTTCTGCCGCCATTAAGCAATCAGGAGGCGCTCGAAAGCGCCGCCATCCTTAGTCTGTTGAATCGCCATCATGCCACTAAACAGTGGCGCAGGAGGCCGTTTCGCAGCCCACATCACAGCGCGTCTCTCGCAGCCATGGTTGGAGGCGGTTCAATCCCGATCCCCGGAGAGATCTCGCTGGCACACAACGGGGTGCTATTTCTGGATGAACTACCGGAGTTTGAACGTCGGGTGTTGGATGCTTTGCGGGAGCCGATAGAGTCCGGGAAAATACATATTTCACGAACGCGTGCGAAAATTGACTACCCGGCACATTTTCAGCTTATCGCGGCCATGAATCCCAGCCCAACCGGGCATTACCAGGGTCATCATAATCGTGCATCACCGGAACAAACCTTACGCTATCTGGGGCGCCTGTCCGGGCCGTTTCTCGACCGGTTCGATCTCTCGCTGGAAATTCCGCTCCCGCCTCCAGGCGTGCTCAGCCAGGCCGTCGCTGGCGTGGAAAATAGCGCCAGCGTGAGGAAGCGGGTTCTCGCCGCCCGAGACAAACAACTGGCCCGGCAGGAGAAACTCAATGCCGACCTGGAGAGTAATGAAATGAAAATCTGGTGTCCGCTCAGTAAAGAGGATGCTATCTGGCTGGAACAGGTGCTATCGCAGCTGGGGCTTTCTATCCGCGCCTGGCAGCGTCTGCTGAAAGTCGCCCGGACCATCGCCGACATAGGAGGTGAATCCCGTATTGAGCGCCGCCACCTGCAGGAGGCCCTTGGCTATCGAGCGATAGACAGAATGCTGAACCATCTGCAAAAACTCATGGCGTAAAAAAAGGGCTTACGCCCTTTTTCTTAATCATCGCTTTCGGTGTAATCTTCAGCGCCTTCAACCTGCGGTTTCCCCCCGGACAGCGTATGAAAACGCTTAGGCCGCTTAATACGCGCCATATACTTAAGCCAGACGCGTTCCATTTCCGTGGCTGGCTCACGTTCACCACGACATACCGAAACAAATTGTTTTTCATCTTCGGTGACAGGTTCGCGTTTACCCAGTTCCAGTTCGTTCAGGGCATAACCATGCTGTTCCAGCAGTTGTGCCTCTTTGATGGTGAAATCACCATGACGGGAAAACCCGCGCGGATAATGTTTATTATCGAAAAAACGATTAGTCGTCATAAAGCTTTCCGCCATCCTACACGCTCCTGATTCTTTGGCCGAGCTATTTATGGCGCGGAGTATTAGTTACGCTTGACAGAGTGTAAAACAAAAGATTTAAATCATTACGACAAATAATTTTGCGGAGAAGAGTGTGGATACGGAATTGCTCAAAACTTTCCTTGAGGTGAGCAGAACTCGCCACTTTGGACGAGCAGCAGAGGCGCTTTATCTGACGCAGTCGGCCGTCAGCTTTCGTATTCGTCAGTTGGAAAACCAGCTCGGCGTTAACCTTTTTACCCGCCATCGCAATAACATCCGCCTGACGTCAGCCGGCGATAAACTCCTGCCGTATGCCGAAACCCTGATGAACACCTGGCAGGCGGCACGAAAAGAGGTTGCAAACGCTTCCCGGCATAATGAATTCTCAATTGGCGGCAGCGCATCTTTGTGGGAATGCATGCTTAACGGATGGCTGGGGAAGCTCTACAAAGAGCCCTGTAACCTGCAGTTTGAAGCGCGGATTGCGCAGCGACAATCGCTTGTTAAACAGTTACATGAACGACAGCTTGATCTACTGATCACAACAGAATCGCCGAAAATGGACGAATTAAGCAGCCAGTTACTCGGTAATTTTACCCTGGCACTCTACTGCGCCTCGCCATTTAAGACGAAGAATGAATTGAATTATTTGCGCCTGGAATGGGGCCCGGACTTCCAACAAAATGAAGTCGGACTGATTGGCGGTGATGATGTTCCGCTGCTGACAACCAGTTCTGCTGAACTGGCCTGTCAGCAACTCGCCGCGCTAAATGGCTGCACATGGCTGCCGACACGCTGGGCGAAGGATAAAAGCGGCCTGCATACGGTGACGGACAGTACAACGCTATCTCGGCCCCTGTACGCTATCTGGCTACAAAACAGCGATAAACAGGTACAGATCCGCGAAATACTGAAGACAAACATACTGGAATAATGCACGCCTCCGGGGACGGAGGATGCCGGGAAATTCTGGAGATGGAAAATAACGGACAAAAAAAATCCTTTGCCTGGGCAAAGGATTATATATGGCAGGGGCGGAGAGACTCGAACTCGCGACACCCGGTTTTGGAGACCGGTGCTCTACCAACTGAGCTACGCCCCTAAATTTCCTACTATTAAGCCCGCTAATTGACTTAGCAGGCTTAACTTTTAATAAGTGGCGGAACGGACGGGACTCGAACCCGCGACCCCCTGCGTGACAGGCAGGTATTCTAACCGACTGAACTACCGCTCCACCGAATTCTGTTTTACTGCTACCGCTTGTCACCCCGGTTGACTACTTTAACTGTCGAACCACTCACAACATCGCTGTGATTGCGTTCTTAATTTGATGCCTGGCAGTTCCCTACTCTCACATGGGGAGACCCCACACTACCATCGGCGCTACGGCGTTTCACTTCTGAGTTCGGCATGGGGTCAGGTGGGACCACCGCGCTAGTGCCGCCAGGCAAATTCTTGGTGCTCAAAACGAATCTTTTACTCTGATGCTGCGTTGCCTTCGCTCGTAAACTCAGTCACATACTCCTGTATGCTCCTTCCTTTACTTCGCTTGCCGCCTTGCCTCAGCGCAAAATCTTTCGTTTTCGCTAATCTGTAATCTAAGCTGAAAATCAATCTCGTCTCTTCGCCAAAACAGCTTCGGCGTTGTAAGGTTAAGCCTCACGGTTCATTAGTATCGGTTAGCTCAACGTATCGCTACGCTTACACACCCGACCTATCAACGTCGTCGTCTTCAACGTTCCTTCAGGACTCTCAAGGAGTCAGGGAGAACTCATCTCGGGGCAAGTTTCGTGCTTAGATGCTTTCAGCACTTATCTCTTCCGCATTTAGCTACCGGGCAATGCCATTGGCATGACAACCCGAACACCAGTGATGCGTCCACTCCGGTCCTCTCGTACTAGGAGCAGCCCCCCTCAATTCTCCAGCGCCCACGGCAGATAGGGACCGAACTGTCTCACGACGTTCTAAACCCAGCTCGCGTACCACTTTAAATGGCGAACAGCCATACCCTTGGGACCTACTTCAGCCCCAGGATGTGATGAGCCGACATCGAGGTGCCAAACACCGCCGTCGATATGAACTCTTGGGCGGTATCAGCCTGTTATCCCCGGAGTACCTTTTATCCGTTGAGCGATGGCCCTTCCATTCAGAACCACCGGATCACTATGACCTGCTTTCGCACCTGCTCGCGCCGTCACGCTCGCAGTCAAGCTAGCTTATGCCATTGCACTAACCTCCTGATGTCCGACCAGGATTAGCTAACCTTCGTGCTCCTCCGTTACTCTTTGGGAGGAGACCGCCCCAGTCAAACTACCCACCAGACACTGTCCGCAACCCGGATGACGGGTCTACGTTAGAACACCAGCCATTAAAGGGTGGTATTTCAAGGTCGGCTCCATGCAGACTGGCGTCCACACTTCAAAGCCTCCCACCTATCCTACACATCAAGGACCAGTGTTCAGTGTCAAGCTATAGTAAAGGTTCACGGGGTCTTTCCGTCTTGCCGCGGGTACACTGCATCTTCACAGCGAGTTCAATTTCACTGAGTCTCGGGTGGAGACAGCCTGGCCATCATTACGCCATTCGTGCAGGTCGGAACTTACCCGACAAGGAATTTCGCTACCTTAGGACCGTTATAGTTACGGCCGCCGTTTACCGGGGCTTCGATCAAGAGCTTCTCCTTACGGATAACCCCATCAATTAACCTTCCGGCACCGGGCAGGCGTCACACCGTATACGTCCACTTTCGTGTTTGCACAGTGCTGTGTTTTTAATAAACAGTTGCAGCCAGCTGGTATCTTCGACTGAGTTCAGCTCCACGAGCAAGTCGCTTCACCTACCATCAGCGTGCCTTCTCCCGAAGTTACGGCACCATTTTGCCTAGTTCCTTCACCCGAGTTCTCTCAAGCGCCTTGGTATTCTCTACCTGACCACCTGTGTCGGTTTGGGGTACGATTTGATGTTACCTGATGCTTAGAGGCTTTTCCTGGAAGCAGGGCATTTGTCACTTCAGCACCGTAGTGCCTCGTCATCACACCTCAGCGTTAATAAGGTACCGGATTTACCTGGAACCTCCGCCTACATGCTTAAACCGGGACAACCGTCGCCCGGCCAACATAGCCTTCTCCGTCCCCCCTTCGCAGTAACACCGAGTACAGGAATATTAACCTGTTTCCCATCGACTACGCCTTTCGGCCTCGCCTTAGGGGTCGACTCACCCTGCCCCGATTAACGTTGGACAGGAACCCTTGGTCTTCCGGCGAGCGGGCTTTTCACCCGCTTTATCGTTACTTATGTCAGCATTCGCACTTCTGATACCTCCAGCAACCCTCACAGGCCACCTTCAACGGCTTACAGAACGCTCCCCTACCCAACAACGCATACGCGTCGCTGCCGCAGCTTCGGTGCATGGTTTAGCCCCGTTACATCTTCCGCGCAGGCCGACTCGACCAGTGAGCTATTACGCTTTCTTTAAATGATGGCTGCTTCTAAGCCAACATCCTGGCTGTCTGTGCCTTCCCACATCGTTTCCCACTTAACCATGACTTTGGGACCTTAGCTGGCGGTCTGGGTTGTTTCCCTCTTCACGACGGACGTTAGCACCCGCCGTGTGTCTCCCGTGATAACATTCTTCGGTATTCGTAGTTTGCATCGGATTGGTAAGTCGGGATGACCCCCTAGCCGAAACAGTGCTCTACCCCCGAAGATGAATTCACGAGGCGCTACCTAAATAGCTTTCGGGGAGAACCAGCTATCTCCCGGTTTGATTGGCCTTTCACCCCCAGCCACAAGTCATCCGCTAATTTTTCAACATTAGTCGGTTCGGTCCTCCAGTTAGTGTTACCCAACCTTCAACCTGCCCATGGCTAGATCACCGGGTTTCGGGTCTATACCCTGCAACTTAACGCCCAGTTAAGACTCGGTTTCCCTGCGGCTCCCCTATGCGGTTAACCTTGCTACAGAATATAAGTCGCTGACCCATTATACAAAAGGTACGCAGTCACCCCATAAAGAGGCTCCCACTGCTTGTACGTACACGGTTTCAGGTTCTTTTTCACTCCCCTCGCCGGGGTTCTTTTCGCCTTTCCCTCACGGTACTGGTTCACTATCGGTCAGTCAGGAGTATTTAGCCTTGGAGGATGGTCCCCCCATATTCAGACAGGATACCACGTGTCCCGCCCTACTCTTCGAACTCACAGCCTGTGCATTTTAGTGTACGGGAGTATCACCCTGTACCCTGCGACTTTCCAGACGCTTCCACTAACACACAAACTGATTCAGGTTCTGGGCTGCTCCCCGTTCGCTCGCCGCTACTGGGGGAATCTCGGTTGATTTCTTTTCCTCGGGGTACTTAGATGTTTCAGTTCCCCCGGTTCGCTTCGTTAAGCTATGTATTCACTTAACGATAGTGCAACGAATTGCACTGGGTTTCCCCATTCGGAAATCGCCGGTTATAACGGTTCATATCACCTTACCGACGCTTATCGCAGATTAGCACGTCCTTCATCGCCTCTGACTGCCAGGGCATCCACCGTGTACGCTTAGTCGCTTAACCTCACAACCCGAAACTGTTTCGTAAAACAGCTCGTGTTGCGAAAATTTGAGAGACTCGGACACACATAACATGTGTGTCGTTTCAATTTTCAGCTTGATCCAGATTTTTAAAGAGCAAAACTTCGCAGCATACCTTTTCAGGTACACTCTGAAGTTTTCTTGTTGTGCAGCAGTAAAGGATGGTGGAGCTATGCGGGATCGAACCGCAGACCTCCTGCGTGCAAGGCAGGCGCTCTCCCAGCTGAGCTATAACCCCATCGTAAAATGCTAATCTCTCTATCCTAATTCGTTTCCGGGCAAGGCGCGGTGGTGCGAAGCATACTGAAGTATGCGAGCATCGCCGTAACACAGCACGGAGGCGAATTTGGTAGGCCTGAGTGGACTTGAACCACCGACCTCACCCTTATCAGGGGTGCGCTCTAACCACCTGAGCTACAAGCCTGCAGAGATTTTTACTGCTACTTTTTCATCAGACAATCTGTGTGAGCACTACAAAGGCAGGTTCTTTCAGGTAAGGAGGTGATCCAACCGCAGGTTCCCCTACGGTTACCTTGTTACGACTTCACCCCAGTCATGAATCACAAAGTGGTAAGCGCCCTCCCGAAGGTTAAGCTACCTACTTCTTTTGCAACCCACTCCCATGGTGTGACGGGCGGTGTGTACAAGGCCCGGGAACGTATTCACCGTAGCATTCTGATCTACGATTACTAGCGATTCCGACTTCATGGAGTCGAGTTGCAGACTCCAATCCGGACTACGACATACTTTATGAGGTCCGCTTGCTCTCGCGAGGTCGCTTCTCTTTGTATATGCCATTGTAGCACGTGTGTAGCCCTACTCGTAAGGGCCATGATGACTTGACGTCATCCCCACCTTCCTCCAGTTTATCACTGGCAGTCTCCTTTGAGTTCCCGGCCGGACCGCTGGCAACAAAGGATAAGGGTTGCGCTCGTTGCGGGACTTAACCCAACATTTCACAACACGAGCTGACGACAGCCATGCAGCACCTGTCTCAGAGTTCCCGAAGGCACCAAAGCATCTCTGCTAAGTTCTCTGGATGTCAAGAGTAGGTAAGGTTCTTCGCGTTGCATCGAATTAAACCACATGCTCCACCGCTTGTGCGGGCCCCCGTCAATTCATTTGAGTTTTAACCTTGCGGCCGTACTCCCCAGGCGGTCGACTTAACGCGTTAGCTCCGGAAGCCACTCCTCAAGGGAACAACCTCCAAGTCGACATCGTTTACAGCGTGGACTACCAGGGTATCTAATCCTGTTTGCTCCCCACGCTTTCGCACCTGAGCGTCAGTCTTTGTCCAGGGGGCCGCCTTCGCCACCGGTATTCCTCCAGATCTCTACGCATTTCACCGCTACACCTGGAATTCTACCCCCCTCTACAAGACTCAAGCCTGCCAGTTTCAAATGCAGTTCCCAGGTTGAGCCCGGGGATTTCACATCTGACTTAACAGACCGCCTGCGTGCGCTTTACGCCCAGTAATTCCGATTAACGCTTGCACCCTCCGTATTACCGCGGCTGCTGGCACGGAGTTAGCCGGTGCTTCTTCTGCGAGTAACGTCAATCGCTAAGGTTATTAACCTTAACGCCTTCCTCCTCGCTGAAAGTACTTTACAACCCGAAGGCCTTCTTCATACACGCGGCATGGCTGCATCAGGCTTGCGCCCATTGTGCAATATTCCCCACTGCTGCCTCCCGTAGGAGTCTGGACCGTGTCTCAGTTCCAGTGTGGCTGGTCATCCTCTCAGACCAGCTAGGGATCGTCGCCTAGGTGAGCCGTTACCCCACCTACTAGCTAATCCCATCTGGGCACATCTGATGGCATGAGGCCCGAAGGTCCCCCACTTTGGTCTTGCGACGTTATGCGGTATTAGCTACCGTTTCCAGTAGTTATCCCCCTCCATCAGGCAGTTTCCCAGACATTACTCACCCGTCCGCCACTCGTCACCCGAGAGCAAGCTCTCTGTGCTACCGTTCGACTTGCATGTGTTAGGCCTGCCGCCAGCGTTCAATCTGAGCCATGATCAAACTCTTCAATTTAAGTTTGATGCTCATGAATTAAACTTCGTAATGAATTACGTATGTTCACTCACTGAGACTTGGTATTCATTTTTCGTCCGAGGACGTTAAGAATCCATGTCACTTTGAGTGCCCACACAGATTGTCTGATAAATTGTTAAAGAGCAGTTGCGACGGCGCTTAGCGCTCTGTCGCGAGGTCCCGTATAATACGTTTTCCTCATTCAGAGTCAAGCATTTATTTTTGCTTTTCTCTGGCAGGATTTCCGCAGAAACCCTGCTGACCCGGCGGCCTGTAAGCCGTTGTTCCGTGTCAGTGGAGGCGCATTATAGGGAGTTCTGAGACGTTGACAAGCCCTGTTTTAAAAAAACTTTTCAACCGTCTCTTTTTTGTGCAAAATGCGATTAAAGTGGCAGTTTTTCCAGCGTCGCAAAACCATAACGTCGTAAAACGGGCAAAAGTTGTTCAGTTTCGGCCGTCAACGCCATGCAATAAGCAATATTCGGGTCACTGGATTTCGCATCTGGTGCCTCATGTTCCAGCAACCAGACGGTACGACGAGCAATCGCAGCGCCTGAATCGATCATCCGTGTCCCTTCCGGCAGCACCTGTTGCAGTTCTTCCTGTAAGAGAGGGAAATGCGTGCAGCCCAGCACCACCGTATCCGGCGACTCCGCCATTCGCAACCACGGGCGCAGAATACGCCGTAACTCTTCCAGCGGGACCGCTTCGCCGTGCAGCTTCGCTTCCGCCAGTTCAACGAGTTCAGCGGAACCCAGCATTTCTATCTTACATTCATTCGCAAAGCGGCTTATCAACTCGCGCGTGTAGGGACGTTTGACCGTTCCACGCGTCGCCAGCAGACCAACGACACCATTCGCCGTCAAACGCGCCGCAGGTTTAATCGCCGGGACGACGCCCACAACAGGAAAGGCGAATTTTTCACGAAGGGCGGGAAGAGAGACCGTGCTGGCGGTGTTGCAGGCGATGACGGCCAGCGCCAGCGGATAACGTTGTTGAACGGCAGTGATAATTTCGAGCACGCGTTCAACGATAAATTCTTCACTCTTCTCCCCGTAAGGAAAAGCAACGTTATCGAAAGCGTAGATGTAATGCAGATTCGGCAGAAGCTGCCGAATCTCATGATAAACCGACAACCCACCGACGCCGGAGTCAAACACCAGCACGGTGGGACGTGGATCAGAAGGTGTAGCTGCCAGACAAGTAGTATTCTCGTCCTGCAGTTTGGTAGCCATAAGCTGTCTCGTAATCTTTATCGAACAGGTTGGCTATTTTACCACGAACTGTCAGGTGATCGGTGATCGGATACGCGGCAGAAACATCAACAGTGCTGTAGCTTGGCAAAATGCGCTGCGTATTGTTGTACTGAGACGTGTTGTTATCGTAGCGCTTGCCGTAATACTGCCACGATACATCCATATCGACGTTGAACATCGTCCAGTCCAGCTGGTACTTCGCCTGGCGTTTAGAACGTCTGGCCAGGACTTCACCATTGTCGTCATTACGCGGATCGACATACTGCAGCGTGACGCGGTGGCTGAAAATGCCGGTGTCGATATTACCGGTCCACTCAACACCTTTAATGGTTGCGGCATTGATATTGTCATACTCACCTTTAAAGGTGACAGGATCCGAGTAATAGGTAATCAGATTACTGATCTTGTAGTGATACGCAGACAGGCGCCAGTCCAGCGGACCGGTGAGACCATCAAGCCCGGCTTCCCATTGTTGGGACTCTTCAGGTTTGAGGTTCGGGTTTGAACCGATACCAAAGCGGGTCGAACCAAACTGCTGTCCCAGCGAAGGGGCGAGGAAGCCCGTGCCATAACCGAGGGTCACGCGATAGTTTTCCACAAACTCCCAACCAGCGGTAGTCTGCCAGGTCCCGTGCCAGCCAAACTGCTCGTCATGGTCTTCACGGCCGGACGCTTCAAGCGTAACATCGCCAAACTGCTGCTGACCGGTCAGATACAGACCGGTGTTATCACGCTTGTAGGTATCCGATATGGCCGTATCCGACGAGGTCAGCCGCTGCTGTTGCCAGTCGACGCCGGCGCTCACCGAACCGTGGCCAACAATAACGTTATTGCCCCACTGCAGATTACGCTGGGTCATCCGATCGAGCGTCGTACCGTCATTGTAACGGCCATAGATGCTGCTGTAGTTGTAGTCTTTGACCTTCTGATAGCTGGCAATTAGTTGTGAAGAGTAGATCCCGGAGTTGAATGTCAGGCCCGTGTCCCAGCTCTGGTTATAGAGCTGCTCTTCATCTGCGCTGTAGGCTGGACTGTATGGCGGACTCCCCAGATCGTAATCGCTATTATTGGTATAGCTGCGTCCGCGGAAGAAACCGTTCAGGTTATCGTTAAATTTATGCTCAAGACCGCCCCAGAACGCTTTACTGCGGAAACCATCGCGATCCTGATCGTGAGACCATGTCGAATCAGGCTGAACGTTAAAGCCCTTATTGCCCTCATAGGAACCGGCGACCGTCGCCACCGTATCGCCGAAACGATGGCGTAGCGTACCGTCGTATTGTTGATAGCCTTCAGAACCAACGCCTGCAGTAACCTTCGATTCTTCTTTATCCGCATGGGTGATAACGTTAATTACGCCGCCCATCGCACCGGAACCGTAAATGGCCGAACGCGGACCGCGAATGTATTCCACACGCTGCACCAGCGAAAGCGGTATTTGGTTGAGGTCGGGGTTGTTAGTAATACCAGGGCGCGGCATGGGTACGCCATCAATCAGCACCAGAACCTGTTTGGCTTCAGTACCGCGGATAAATAAAGAAGAGTTCTGTCCCATCCCCCCATTCTGGGCAATATCCACCCCCGGCAGCCGACGCATAACGTCATTTAAATCCTTCGCCTGCCAGCGATCGATATCTTCCCGGGTTACCACATCGGTCGGTGCAAGAACCGTATTCACCGGCTGTTGAAAACGATTTGCTGTCACCACTAACGTGTCTGAATTGCTGTCTTGCGCCCAGCCAGAAAATGCCGTGACGGAGAGAGCCGTCATCAGCGAAGCTTTTTTAATCATTGTAAAAGCATCCGTAACATATAAAGGATGCCGCTGGTTTCATCAGTAGCACGCGATGATAGAAACCAAATGCGACGTATTCCGGCAGGTCTTCGGGCTTGGGGCGTGTTATGGATGAGGACTTCCCACCTGATATCGGCAGTGTCTGCACAATGCGTTCATCCCACCTTCCTTACCGCTGCGCGTCAGCCCCAGATTTACACTGGGTTCCCTTTTAACTCACAGGACCGGTTACACAATGCTATAATTAGAAACATATAGATGTCCAGACTTCTATAATTATATTTGATCTCTTCTCCGGGCTGGACATCCCCTGCGCTTTCCCTACAATCCCCGCGTACTTATTTTATTCAGGATGCATCATGACCCCAGAACACCTTCCGACCGAACAATATGAAGCGCAGCTGGCAGAAAAAGTCGTCCGTCTGCAAAAAATGATGGTGCCTTTTGCCGCGCCGGTTCCGGAGGTGTTTCGTTCGCCGGTGAGTCATTATCGTATGCGTGCTGAATTCCGCTTGTGGCATGACGGTGACGACCTGTACCACATCATGTTCGACCAGCAGACCAAATCCCGGATTCGCGTCGATAGCTTCCCGGCGGCAAGCGAACTCATCAATCAACTGATGATCGAGATTCTTGACGGCGTGCGCGATAACCCGGTTCTGCGTCACAAACTGTTCCAGGTCGATTATCTGACGACCATGAGCAATCAGGCCGTGGTATCGCTGCTGTACCACAAAAAACTCGACGACGAGTGGCGTCAGCAGGCCGGGCTCCTGCGCGATGCGCTGCGCGCGAAAAATCTCAACGTGCATCTGATTGGCCGGGCCACCAAAACCAAAATCGAGCTCGATCAAGATTACATCGATGAGCGTCTGCCGGTTGCCGGCCGCGAAATGATCTATCGCCAGGTAGAAAACAGCTTCACTCAGCCGAACGCCGCCATGAATATTCAGATGCTGGAGTGGGCGCTGGATGCCACCAAAGAGGCGACGGGGGATTTACTGGAACTGTACTGCGGCAATGGTAACTTCTCGCTGGCCCTGGCGCGCAACTTCGATCGCGTCCTGGCCACGGAAATCGCTAAACCGTCGGTCGCGGCAGCGCAGTACAACATTGCGGCTAACCATATTGAAAACGTGCAGATTATCCGTATGGCGGCGGAAGAGTTTACGCAGGCCATGAACGGCGTACGGGAGTTTAACCGTCTGCAGGGTATTGACCTGAAAAGCTATCAGTGCGAGACGATTTTTGTCGATCCGCCGCGCAGCGGGCTGGATAGCGAAACCGAGAAGATGGTGCAGGCGTACCCGCGTATTCTGTACATTTCCTGTAATCCGGAGACCCTGTGCCAGAATCTGGAAACCTTAAGCCAGACCCATGACGTCACGCGTCTGGCGCTGTTCGATCAGTTCCCGTACACCCATCATATGGAATGCGGCGTCCTGCTCACGAAAAAGTAAACGCAAAACCCGGCAACGCAATGTTGCCGGGTCACAAGGCTTACTCTGCCGCCGCATCCTTCCGGTTACGAATCCGGTAGCCGATCCAGAACACGGTAATCACCGACAGCACGGCCGGGAAGAAATTAGAGCCGATGTCCGGATATTCCGCGCGTACCACGGTGCTATACAGCAGAACGCCGAGAATAAAGCAGGCAGCCGCCAGGCCAGGCAGCCCCACGGGCATACTGCGATTCTGATAGCGCTGATGCAGACAGTAAATGGTCAGCAGCAGAGACAGAACCGGGAAGATGGAAAAGGGAACAATCGAGCTGAACAGCGCGGCGAAGGTTCCATTAATGGATAAACCAGCGATCAGCGCCAGCAGCAGCGTACCTTTATCTTGAACTGAGTGTTTCATTGCTCGTCCTTCACGTTATTCGGAATGATGTGACATTTTTTCTTGTTCGCGGCGATACCAGTAATACGCGCCTTTCGCGATCATTCTGAGCTGCAGTACCAGTCGCTCTTCCAGCTGCCGGCGTTGTTCAGGACTGATGTCCAGTGCCTCAGCGCCCGCGCTGAAAACGATAGTGACCATAGCTTCAGCCTGCGCTTCGGTAAAGGCGCGCGGCATATGGTTTTCGATTTCTAAATAATCGGCAAGTTCCGCGATAAAATGTTGAATTTCACGCGCCACGGCGGCACGAAACGCCGCGGATGTGCCGGAACGTTCCCGCAACAACAGGCGAAAAGCGTTTGGGTTATTACCTATAAATTCCATGAATGTGGAGACAGAGGTGCGAATCACGCTGCCGCCTTTAGCGATACGCTGCCGCGCCTGGCGCATCAGCTGACGTAGCATGAGCCCGCTCTCGTCGACCATCGTCAGACCGAGTTCGTCAACATCGCGAAAGTGGCGATAAAAGGACGTTGGTGCAATCCCCGCCTCGCGCGCAACTTCGCGCAAACTCAAGCTGGCGAAACTCCGCTCAGCGCTCAGCTGGCTGAATGCGGCTTCGACCAACGAACGTCGGGTTTTCTCTTTTTGTAGCGCTCTTACGCCCATCACGATGTCTGAATCCTTCCAATAGACCTGCTGGCACTATACCAGAGATTAAAACTAATCGGTCTAGCCAGCTTTGTGAATGATTGTTTACGAGCCGAATCTGCTTTTATGCCGCAAAAAAGCACAACGATAATTGGGTTAAAGTCCGGCGAATGTTATCATCGTGTTTATTTTATGTATAAAACAGGTGAGTAATGCCATGTCACACTCTTGGGATTATGATGCAATAGTGATTGGTTCCGGCCCTGGCGGTGAAGGTGCTGCGATGGGACTGGTTAAGCAGGGCGCGCGCGTCGCCGTTATTGAACGCTATCATAACGTCGGCGGCGGCTGTACCCACTGGGGTACCATCCCGTCGAAAGCCCTCCGCCATGCCGTCAGTCGTATTATCGAGTTTAACCAAAACCCCCTCTACAGCGACCATTCCCGTCTTCTTCGTTCTTCCTTCGCCGACATTCTTAACCATGCCGACAGCGTCATTAACCAGCAAACCCATATGCGTCAGGGTTTCTATGAGCGCAACCACTGCGAAATATTGCAGGGCAACGCGCATTTTGTTGATGAACACACTCTCGCTCTGGAATGTCACGACGGTACCGTCGAAACGGTCACCGCGGAGAAATTCGTCATCGCCTGCGGCTCCCGTCCATATCATCCGGCTGATGTCGATTTTTCCCACCCGCGCCTTTACGACAGCGATTCTATCCTCAGCCTGCAGCACGAGCCCCGCCATGTCATTATCTACGGCGCCGGGGTGATTGGCTGCGAATACGCGTCCATCTTCCGCGGTATGGAAGTCAAAGTGGACCTGATTAACACTCGCGATCGTCTGCTGGCATTCCTCGATCAGGAGATGTCCGACTCCCTCTCCTATCACTTCTGGAACAGCGGCGTGGTTATTCGCCACAACGAAGAGTACGAGAAGATTGAAGGCCATGATGACGGCGTGATCATGCATTTGAAATCGGGTAAAAAACTGAAAGCAGATTGCCTGCTGTACGCCAACGGGCGTACCGGTAACACCGATTCTCTGGCGCTGGAAAATATTGGCCTGAAAACCGATAGCCGCGGCCAGCTCAAGGTCAACAGCATGTATCAGACCGCGCTACCGCATATCTATGCCGTAGGCGACGTCATCGGTTATCCAAGTCTGGCATCAGCCGCTTACGATCAGGGTCGCATCGCCGCGCAGGCGCTGATTAAAGGTGAGGCGTCCGCCCATCTGATTGAGGATATCCCGACCGGTATCTACACCATCCCGGAAATCAGCTCCGTCGGTAAAACGGAGCAGCAGCTGACCGCCATGAAAGTACCGTACGAAGTGGGTCGCGCGCAGTTTAAGCATCTGGCGCGTGCGCAAATCGTCGGCATGAGCGTGGGCACACTGAAGATCCTGTTCCATCGGGAAACGAAAGAGATCCTTGGGATTCATTGCTTTGGCGAGCGCGCGGCCGAGATTATTCATATCGGCCAGGCGATTATGGAGCAAAAAGGTGGTGGCAACACCATTGAGTACTTCGTCAACACCACCTTTAACTACCCAACCATGGCGGAAGCCTATCGGGTCGCCGCGTTAAATGGCTTAAACCGCCTGTTTTAACGCTTTGTCGAAATGGCCATCCATAGTGCTGCGGATGGCCTCCGCCAGATGCTCGTAGCGGCTGCGCAGCGGTGAACCGGGGCGATACACCAACCCGATGGTGCGTCTCGGCTCCGGCTTAATGCACGGGATATAGACCACGCCATCGCGTTTTCTCTCCTGCGGCACCGCTAACGCAGGCAGCAGCGTAATACCGCTGCCTGCGGCCACCATGTTGCGCAGCGTTTCGAGGCTGGTCGCGCGGAAATGCGTATCTTCATCCGCACCGGCCTCAAAACAGAACCCCATCGCCTGATCGCGCAGGCAGTGGCCATCTTCCAGCATCAGCAGCTTTTCCCCGGCCAAATCAGACATCGGCACACGATCGCGATTTGCCCACGGGTGATCCTCGTAGATTGCCAGCATCATCGGCTCGTCAAACAGCGGTACCTCGATAAAGGCCTCGCTCTCTTTCACCAGCGCGAGGATCGCGCAGTCAAGCTTGCCGCTGTCCAGTTGGGCCAGCAGCTGATGCGTTTGCGCTTCATGCAGGTACATTTCCAGCTTTGGAAATGTCTGGTGCAGCATCGGTATGATTTGTGGTAACAGGTAAGGGCCAATAGTCGGAATCAGGCCTATATGCAGCGGCCCGGACATGGTCTCACCCTGTTGACTTGCCATTTCCTTGAGCACTTTGACTTCGCGTAACACGGTACGCGCCTGATCCACCAGCAACAGTCCGGCCTGGGTAAACAGCACCTTACGGCTGGTGCGCTCCAGCAACATGACCCCAAGTTCATCCTCCAGCTTGCGGATTTGTCCGCTAAGCGTGGGTTGGCTGACGTGGCAGGAGTCCGCCGCGCGCCGGAAGTGGCGGTGCTCGGCTAGCGCAACCAGGTATTCAAGATCGCGAATATTCATTATTCATCCTCCGTCGCCATGATAGTTCATGGCGATAGATAGCATAGCAACGAACGATTATCCCTATCAAGTTTTCTGTTCAATAATAAACCCAGAAACGAGGCGAAAGTCAGAAAATCACGACATTGCCTCAGCGCATTCCCTGACCAGACAACTAAAGCCAACGTGAACTTTTGCGGACCTTGTGTCCGCTTTTTTTTTACATAAAAAAGCCCGGGCAGAGCCCGAGCCTGTTTTATCACTGATCCCGTGAGTCTTACCCGCGAAAAGTGAAGGTTTACGCCAGACGCTGTTTGGCGTCAGCAATCGCCTGGGCAACCTGCTTCGGCGAGACGCCGCCTTTTGCCAGGCGCTTATCGAGGCAAGACTGCAGCGACAGAATCGGATAGACATCGTCGGCAATCACACCGCTAAACTTCTGCAGATCGGCCAGCGCCAGATCTTCCAGCGGTTTACCCTGGGCAATCGCCTCAACAACCGCTTCCCCGACGATATGGTGCGCTTCACGGAACGGGACGCCTTTCGCAACCAGATAATCCGCCAGTTCAGTTGCATTCGCGTAACCCTGCTGCGCCGCCTCTTCACAACGCGGACGCTTAACCTGAATGCCATCCAGCACCAGCGTCGCCATATGCAGACAATCAAGCCAGGTATCGAGCGCGTCGAACAGCCCTTCTTTGTCTTCCTGCATATCTTTATTGTAGGCCAGCGGCAGGCCTTTCAGAGTCATCATCATCCCGGTCAGGGCCCCCTGAACGCGGCCGCATTTTCCGCGGATAAGTTCGAGCGCATCCGGGTTCTTTTTCTGCGGCATCAGCGAGGAACCGGAGGTGACGCGATCGGACAATTCAATAAAACCGGCTTCACCGGTATTAAAGAAAATCAGGTCTTCGGCGAAACGCGACAGGTGAACCATGCCAATCGAGGCATCGGAGAGCAGCTCCAGTACGTGGTCGCGATCAGAAACGCTGTCCAGGCTGTTGCGGGTCGCCGAGGCAAAACCCAGCCAGTCGGCCAGCTGCTCACGATCGATATCATAAGCAGTACCCGCCAGCGCACCGCAGCCCAGAGGGCTGACGTCCAGGCGCTTGAGGGTATCCTGCAGACGGCTTTCATCGCGCGCCAGCATCTCAACGTAGGCCAGACACCAGTGGGCGAACGTCACCGGCTGCGCGCGCTGCAGATGGGTATAACCCGGCATCACGGCATCCTGGTTGTTCTGCGCCGTATCCACCAGCGCGCTTTGCAGCTGGCGATTTGCTAAGAGCAGCTCCGCGACGGTATCTTTACACCACAGCTTCAGATCGGTTGCCACCTGGTCGTTACGGCTACGCCCGGTATGCAATTTCTTACCCAGCTGGCCCACTTTGTCGATCAGTTTCCCTTCCACCCAGCTGTGAATATCTTCGGCATCGCTAGCAAGAATTTGCTGCGGATTCGCCCGCACCTCTTCCAGCAGCACGCTTAATGCCTCTTCCAGCTGCTGCTGCTCGGCGGCACTCAGAACGCCCACCGTCACCAGCGCTTTAGACCAGGCGACAGAGCCAACGATATCCTGCTCCGCCAGACGATAGTCGAAGCGCAAAGAGTCGTTGAACTGCTTGAACCGCTGATCTGCTGCCTGAGTAAAACGTCCGCCCCAAAGTGCCATAACCCTTTCCTTAAATTCGTTTAGTTCTGCCGGGCGATGCTTCGCTAACCCGACCTACAGTCTTGTAGACCCGGCAAACAATACGCCGCCGGGCATGAAATATTAAGCCAGAATACGCGTGCCGATCGGCGTGCCATTAAACAATGCCGGCAGCTGTTCCGCATGGCGCCAGGAGGCGATATCCACCGGGCGGCCCAGCGCCCGCGCCGCATCCAGCGCGGCATTCACCTTGACGATCATGCCGTCAGTGATAATGCCTTGTTCGATCAGCTGCTCCGCCTTCGCCGCGGTCATTTCCGCGATACGCTGGCCTTTGCCATCGAGAATACCGCTGACATCAGAAAGCAGAATCAGATCCGCGCCGAGCGTCGCCGCCAGCGCAGTGGCCGCCTGGTCAGCATTGACGTTCATCAGCTGTCCTGCATCGGTCACGCCGATTGAACTGACCACCGGCAGGTAGCCGCCCGCCAGCAGCGTGTTAATAAGCGCCGGCGATCCCGGCTGCGCCAGACCAACGTGGCCCAGCTCTTCATCAAGCTGAGTGACCTTTACGCTGTCGCCATCGCCAAGGAACAGGCCGACGGACGCAAGATGGTGTTTTTTCGCCCATGCCAGCAGCGTCTTATTCGCGGTTCCCGCCAGCGCGCCGGTAATAATGTCGATTTGATCCGCTGGCGTCACCCGCAGACCGTTTTTCTTGCTCACCGGCAGGTTGAGCTGCTTCATCAGTTCATCCACCACACAGCCGCCGCCGTGCACAATAACCAGCGGGCGATGATGCGTTTCACGGTAATTGACCAGCGCGGTAAACAGACGCTCCAGCGCTTCTTCGCTGTCGAGTAAAACGCCGCCGAGTTTGATAATTAATGGGTTCATCATCACACCTTAAATAAGAGACTGCGTTTCAGCAAAGCCGAAACGAATATTCGCGCACTGTACTGCCTGTGCCGCCGCGCCTTTCAGCAGGTTATCTTCCGCCGCCACCACGATAATATGCTGGTCCTGAACCGCAAAACCGATATCACAGAATGGCAGACCTACGACGTTTTTCAATGCGGGCACGCTTTTATCGTATAAACGGACCAATGGCTTATCGGCATACGCCTGCTGGAACACTCCGGCAACCTGCTCTTTGCTGACGCCTGGCTTCAGGCGGCAGGTAATGGTTTCCAGAATCCCACGTTTAAAGTTGCCAAGATGAGGCGTAAAAATCACCTCTGCGCCAAGATGGGTCGAGATTTCCGGGTGGTGGCGATGGTTGAACACGCCATACGGCTGCAGGCTGACTTCACAGAAGCTATTGCCGATGGCCGCCTTACGACCCGCACCGCTGACGCCGCTGGTCGCGTTGATCACCGGCCACTGGGTAAGATCCAGCAGGTCCGCATCGATCAACGGCTTCAGCGACAGCTGAGCCGCCGTCGGATAGCAGCCCGGTACGGCAACCAGATTCGCCTCTTTCAGTTTGTCGACGCTCCACTCCGCCAGGCCATACACCGCCTGCTCGAGCAGGGCCGGATGCTGATGCGTAAAGCCGTAATATTTTTCGTAGAACGCACCGTCGTTGACGCGGAAGGCGCCGGATAAGTCGAACACCACGCAGCCTGCGGCCAGGAACTGCGGCGCCAGGTCGTGGCTCACTTCATGGGCGGTCGCGAGGAAGACGACATCCACCCCGGCGCTAAATTCGCTGATATCTGACATCGGCTGCAGCGGTAAATCCACAATGCCTTTCAGCTGCGGATGCAAATCGGAAATTAATTTCCCTGCATCATTGCTTTGCGCGGAGACCGTCAAAGCGGTTATGGTCATATGAGGATGGCGATTTACATAGGTCACTAGCTCTGCGCCGGCATAACCGCTGGCACCCACAATCAGCGTCTTCAACATCGGGGCTCTTCACCTTCTTACGTCATATTTGCCCAGGAAGCATCTCTCTTCCTCACCCTGTTAAGCCGTAAGCACTTTCCCTACATTTTATGGGTTTTCTTACGCTCAACGATAATGTATTTTTATTCACAAATACTGCATGAATATTGATACTATCACGACCCGAGGTGTGTCAACAATGAAAAACAATTTACCGCCCTTTATCGAGATTTACCGCGCATTGATCGCCACACCTTCCATCAGCGCGACCGAAGAGGCGCTGGATCAAAGTAATGAGACTTTAATCAATTTACTCGCCGGCTGGTTCCGCGAAATTGGCTTCAATGTCGAAGTACAGCCGGTGCCGGATACGCGCAACAAATTTAATATGCTGGCCAGTACCGGCCACGGCGCTGGCGGCCTGCTCCTTGCCGGACATACCGATACCGTTCCCTTTGATGACGGCCGCTGGACCCGCGATCCTTTTACCCTCACCGAGCACGAAAACAAGCTGTACGGCCTCGGCACCGCCGACATGAAAGGCTTTTTTGCCTTTATTCTGGATGCCCTGCGCGATGTTGATGTCAGTAAGCTGAAAAAACCGCTCTACATCCTGGCGACCGCCGATGAAGAGACCAGCATGGCCGGCGCCCGTTACTTTGCCGAAACGACCCTGCTACGCCCGGATTGCGCCATCATCGGCGAACCGACCTCTCTGCAGCCGGTACGCGCGCACAAAGGCCATATGTCCAACGCCATTCGTATCCAGGGGCAGTCCGGCCACTCCAGCGATCCGGCGCGCGGCGTCAACGCCATTGAGCTGATGCACGATGCCATTGGTCGTATCATGCAGCTGCGCGACTCGCTCAAAGAGCGTTATCACTACGCTGCCTTCACCGTACCGTATCCGACGCTCAACCTCGGGGCTATCCATGGCGGCGACGCGTCAAACCGCATCTGCGCCTGCTGCGAGCTGCATATGGACATTCGCCCGCTTCCGGGTATGACGCTCAACGACCTCAACGGACTGCTGGATGAAGCGCTGGCGCCGGTTAGCGAGCGCTGGCCGGGCCGCCTGACCGTCTCCGAGCTGCATCCGCCGATTCCGGGTTATGAATGCCCGCCGGACCACCGGCTGGTTCAGGTCGTGGAAAAGCTACTCGGCGCACAAACTGAAGTCGTGAACTACTGCACCGAAGCCCCGTTTATCCAGACAATCTGCCCGACGCTGGTTTTAGGTCCTGGCTCCATTAATCAGGCCCACCAGCCGGATGAATATCTGGAAACCCGCTTTATCAAGCCGACCCGGGAGCTGATTACACAGGTTGTCCACCATTTCTGCTGGCATTGAAAGCCTGCGGATCCCGCCTCTTTTCCTGAGGCGGGACGGTGATTCTTCCCACATTTCCATAAGCAACACTTATCAGAAGACGTCTGAGTTAAATTTCGCAAATTGCCGCCATTTATTCGTTTGCTGAAGCGATTTCGCAACAATTGACGTGGGGGTTTTTACGTGGCTTTATAAAAGACGGCTGCTTATCCGCCGCTCAACGTTGCAGAGTGCCGGGTATAACAAAATAAAATGAGATGGGGTGTCTGGGGTAACATGAACGAACAATATTCCGCTTTGCGTAGTAATGTCAGTATGCTCGGTAAGGTGCTAGGCGATACCATCAAGGATGCTCTGGGAGAGAACATTCTTGATCGTGTCGAAACTATCCGTAAATTGTCAAAGTCTTCTCGCGCCGGCAATGAAGCCAATCGCCAGGAATTGCTCACCACGCTGCAAAACTTGTCCAATGACGAGCTGCTGCCGGTCGCGCGCGCCTTCAGTCAGTTTCTGAACCTGGCCAACACCGCTGAGCAATACCACAGTATTTCGCCAAACGGCGAAGCGGCCAGCAATCCGGAAGTGATTGCCCGCACCCTGAGAAAGCTTAAAGAACAGCCTCATCTCAACGAAGACACCATTAAAAAAGCGGTGGAATCCCTCTCTCTGGAGCTGGTACTCACCGCTCACCCCACCGAGATCACCCGTCGTACGCTTATCCACAAAATGGTGGAAGTGAACAACTGCCTGAAGCAGCTTGATAACAAAGATATCGCTGACTACGAGCACCACCAGCTGATGCGCCGTCTGCGCCAGCTGATTGCCCAGTCATGGCATACGGATGAGATCCGCAAATACCGCCCGACGCCGGTAGACGAAGCAAAATGGGGTTTTGCCGTTGTTGAAAACAGCCTGTGGGAAGGTGTACCAAACTACCTGCGCGAGCTGAACGAACAGTTGGAAGAGAACCTCGGTTATCAGCTGCCGGTGGACTTCGTCCCGGTACGCTTCACCTCCTGGATGGGCGGCGACCGCGACGGCAACCCGAATGTCACCGCCGATATTACCCGCCACGTGCTGCTGCTGAGCCGCTGGAAAGCAACCGACCTGTTCCTGAAAGATATTCAACTGCTGATTTCCGAACTGTCGATGGTCGAGTGTACCGACGAGGTGCGGGAGCTGGCTGGCAAGGAAGGCGAGCAGGAACCGTATCGCTATCTGATGAAAAAGATGCGTACCCAGCTGATGGAAACGCAGGCCTGGCTCGAAGCTCGCCTGAAAGGGCAGAAGCTGCCAAAACCTGCCGGCCTGCTTACCCAGAACGAACAGCTGTGGGAGCCGCTTTACGCCTGCTATAAATCGCTGCAGGCCTGCGGCATGGGCATTATTGCCAACGGCGAACTGCTCGATACCCTGCGCCGCGTGAAATCGTTTGGCGTACCGCTGGTGCGTATCGATATCCGCCAGGAAAGCACCCGCCATACCGAAGCGCTGGGTGAGATGACCCGTTATCTTGGTATTGGCGATTACGAAAGCTGGTCAGAAGCCGACAAACAGGCATTCCTGATCCGCGAGCTGAACTCCAAACGTCCGCTGCTGCCGCGTCACTGGGAGCCAAGCAATGAAACCCGCGAAGTGCTCGATACCTGCAAAGTGATCGCCGAAGCGCCGCGCGGATCTATCGCCGCCTACGTGATCTCCATGGCGAAGACGCCATCCGACGTGCTGGCGGTGCATCTGCTGCTGAAAGAGGCCGGTATCGGCTTCGCCCTGCCGGTGGCGCCGCTGTTCGAAACCCTGGATGACCTGAACAACGCCAACGACGTCATGACCCAGTTGCTGAATATCGACTGGTATCGCGGCTTTATCCAGGGCAAACAGATGGTCATGATTGGCTATTCTGACTCAGCAAAAGATGCCGGCGTAATGGCCGCTTCCTGGGCGCAATACCAGGCGCAGGATGCGTTGATCAAAACCTGCGAAAAAGCCGGTATTGAACTCACGCTGTTCCACGGCCGCGGGGGTTCTATCGGTCGTGGCGGCGCCCCGGCGCACGCGGCGCTGCTTTCGCAGCCTCCGGGAAGCCTGAAAGGTGGCCTGCGCGTAACCGAACAGGGCGAGATGATTCGCTTTAAGTACGGTTTGCCGGAAGTCACTATCAGCAGCCTGTCGCTCTATACCAGCGCAATTCTGGAAGCCAACCTGCTGCCGCCGCCGGAGCCAAAAGCAGAGTGGCGCGATATCATGGCCGAGCTGTCCGATGTCTCGTGCAAAATGTACCGTGGCTATGTGCGTGAAAATAAAGATTTCGTACCTTACTTCCGCTCCGCAACCCCGGAGCAGGAGCTGGGTAAACTGCCGTTAGGTTCACGCCCGGCAAAACGTCGTCCAACCGGCGGCGTCGAATCGCTGCGCGCGATTCCGTGGATCTTCGCCTGGACGCAAAACCGCCTGATGCTGCCCGCCTGGTTGGGCGCTGGCGCGGCGCTGCAGAAAGTGGTCGAGGGCGGTAAGCAGAGTGAACTGGAAGCCATGTGCCGCGACTGGCCGTTCTTCTCCACCCGCCTCGGCATGCTGGAAATGGTCTACTCGAAAGCCGACCTGTGGCTGGCGGAGTACTACGATCAGCGCCTGGTGAAACCGGAGCTGTGGACGCTGGGCACGGAGCTGCGCAAGCTGCTGGCTGCCGACATCAACGTCGTGCTGGCGATTGCTAACGACTCGCATCTGATGGCCGATCTGCCGTGGATAGCCGAGTCTATCCAGCTGCGTAACATCTATACCGACCCGCTGAACGTCCTGCAGGCAGAACTGCTGCACCGTTCGCGTCTGGCGGAAGCCGAAGGTAAAGAGCCGGATCCGCGCGTTGAACAAGCGCTGATGGTCACGATTGCGGGCGTTGCCGCCGGGATGCGCAACACGGGCTAATTTATCAGCCGTTCCCGGCAAGACGATATTTGCCGGGAAAAACCGGTTAGCGTTTTATCCGGTTACACTTTCCCCGGTCCGCGTCACGCGACCGGGGATTTTTATTAATGGTGCAGCATTTCGTCGACAATCTGCTCTTTATGCAGCGCATAAGGATAATAGGTCGGCCAGTTATCCATCTCTTTCAGCAGCGCCTCCTGCGAGTCATTCCCCATAAAGATGTGGAAATGCTGTGATTTGCGCGGTCCAATCGTATGATCGCTGAACTGAACAAATTTCGGCGCTTTTGACTCCGCCTGCTGGCATTCGAACAGGTAACGCACCCCCTTCTTGCCGGAAGTATAGGTCAGGATCTTATAGCCGGAATAGGTGTATTTACAGGCATTAACGGCCTTGCCAACGTGGAACTCCATCACGTTATCTTCGATCCCAATCTGGTCTACGTCGGTGGCATACCCCTTCTTATAATATTCCCGATATTCCGTCACGCTCTTGCCGCCCGCCTTTTTGGCTTTTTGTTCCAGTACCGGATCCAAATCGCCATTCAGCAGATACGGATTTACCGACTGCCAGATCCCGTCCCAGTCGCTTAGCGCCCGATCTTTAACGTCTGCATCGGCAAAAATACCCTCGCTGGCCTTAACCTCCGCTTCCGTTAACGCGGGGCCATGGCTATGGTGGCCGTGGGCAAAGGTCTGAGCGCTGGCTAACAGCATGCCAACACCCAGCGCAAGGGCAGAAATCTTTTTGGTCATCACTCTCTCCTGAGTTATCATTTGCAATGATATGTTACGATATAACATATCACACACAATCTGCAACACCGTCCCCCTCACTGCCCTCTGACTTTTACCCTTTCCACGCTGTCCGGTATGATAAAAACGTGGCGCCTTCTACGGAGCAAGAATGGATACCGATCTCAACCAACACATCGACGCGTTAATCAAAATCCCGGCAACGATCCGGCAGATCCGATTTGCCAGTGACCATCGCCCGGCTTCCGGTCACGTGCAGAAGGTTGATTTCCCACGCCTCGAAGTCATGCTTGAAGGGCAGCTTCACGATGCCGGCATCAAAGCCGATCCGCCCGTACTGTCCCGGCACGACGTGCTGTTTATTCCCGCCGGCGGATGGCATTCACCCCGTTGGCAGTCGCCCTGTACCGTCCTGAGTATTGTGTTTGGCAAGCAACAGTTAGAGCTCACCCTGACGCGCTGGAACGGCAGTACGTTGAATGTTGAGGATAAGCTTCAGGTACCGCGCCGCGGCCCCCGGACGGGCTCCTTCCTGCTCCAGGCGCTCAGTGAGATGCAGATGCAACCGCAGGAACAACACACCGCGCGATACATCGTTATCAGCCTGTTGAGCCACTGCGCCGATCTGCTTGGCAGCCAGGTGCACACCGCCTCCCGAAGCCAGGCGCTGTTTGAGGCGATCCGCAAATATATCGACGCTCGTTTTGCCGAACCGTTAACCCGCGAATCGGTGGCGCAGGAATTTTATCTCTCGCCAAACTATCTCTCCCATCTGTTCCAGAAATGCGGGCCTATGGGGTTCAACGAGTATCTGAATCACATCCGCCTTGAGCAGGCCCGCATGCTGTTAAAAGGCCACGACATGAAAATTAAAGATGTCGCTCACGCCTGTGGTTTTGTCGACAGCAACTATTTCTGCCGTCTGTTTCGCAAGAATACCGAGCGTTCTCCCTCCGAGTATCGCCGCCAGTATCACAGCCAGTTGACGGAGAAGCCGCGCTAAGCGGAAACTAGATTTTTGTAATTTTTTTACGATAATCCTGCCCGGCTTTGCCAGATATAGCTGGAAAATGTGATCTAAATCATCCTTACCCGCAATGCGTACATTTATCCAGTTTTTGGCAAATTTGTCATCTGGCGACCCGCCGACGAGAAGCCGTATCCTTACCTCAACATCACTGAATTGAGCATTGAGGAAAGGCTATGGAACTCTATCTGGACACCGCGAACGTCGCAGAAGTTGAACGTCTGGCGCGCATCTATCCGCTGGCCGGCGTGACCACCAACCCGAGCATTATCGCCGCAGGCAAAACGCCTGTCTGGGATGTTCTCCCGCGCCTGCAAAAGGCCATTGGACCCGATGGAACGCTGTTTGCTCAGACCATGAGCCGCGATGCTGAGGGCATGGTGGCGGAAGCCAAACGACTGAGTAACGCCGTTCCGGGCATCGTGGTTAAAATCCCGGTCACCGCTGAAGGCCTCGCCGCTATCAAATTACTGAAAAAAGAAGGCATCCCGACGCTGGGTACCGCGGTCTATAGCGCCGCACAGGGGCTGCTGGCAGCGCTGGCGGGCGCAAAATATGTTGCCCCTTACGTCAACCGCGTCGATGCCCAGGGGGGAGACGGGATTCGCATGGTGCAGGAGCTGCAATCCCTGCTGGAGCAGCATGCGCCAGGAAGCAAAGTGCTGGCCGCCAGCTTTAAAACCCCGCGTCAGGCGCTGGATTGCCTGCTGACCGGCTGCGAAGCAATCACCCTCCCCTTAGACGTCGCGCAACACATGCTCGGCACCCCTGCGGTAGAGTCAGCCATAGAGAAATTTGAACAAGACTGGAATAACGCTTTTGGCAATCTGAACCTGTAACCCGATTATCGCGTCGCCAGAGGACGGCGCCACGATCAACCAGGAGGAATAGAAATGGATCGCATTATTCAATCCCCAGGCAAATATATTCAGGGCGCAAATGCTATCACCCGCCTTGGCCACTATCTCAAACCGCTGGCCGAACGCTGGCTCATTGTTGGCGACAAGTTTGTGCTGGGTTTTGCCGCAGAAAAGCTGCGTAAAAGCCTGACCGATGCGGGTCTGGTTGCGGAAATCGTGCCGTTTGGCGGTGAATGCTCGCATAATGAAATCAATCGCTTGCGCGATATCGCTGGCGCTGCTCGCTGCAATGCCGTGCTGGGAATCGGCGGAGGAAAAACGCTGGATACCGCAAAAGCATTAGCCCACTTTATGAATCTTCCGGTGGTGATTGCCCCGACAATTGCCTCAACGGACGCCCCCTGCAGCGCGCTCTCGGTTATCTATACCGACGAGGGAGAGTTTGACAGCTATCTGATGCTGCCGCACAACCCGAACATGGTGATTGTCGATACGCAAATCGTCGCCGGCGCGCCGCCACGTCTGCTGGCAGCGGGTATCGGCGATGCGCTCGCCACCTGGTTTGAAGCCCGCGCCTGTTCACGCAGCGGCGCTACGACCATGGCCGGAGGCAAATGCACTCAGGCGGCGCTGGCGCTGGCTGAACTGTGCTACAACACGCTGCTTGAAGAAGGTGAAAAAGCGATGCTGGCGGCGGAGCAACACGTCGTCACACCGGCGCTGGAGAAGGTTATCGAAGCCAACACCTATCTGAGCGGCGTCGGCTTTGAAAGCGGCGGTCTGGCGGCAGCGCATGCGATCCATAACGGCCTCACCGCCATTGCCGACGCGCATCACTACTATCACGGTGAAAAAGTCGCTTTCGGGACGCTGACGCAACTGGTGCTGGAAAATGCCCCGGTGGAAGAGATAGAAACCGTCGCCGCGTTATGTCACAGCGTGGGCCTGCCGATCACCCTGGCGCAGCTGGATATTAAAGGGGATATTGCCGAAAAAATGCGCATTGTCGCCGAAGCGGCCTGCGCGGAAGGGGAAACTATCCACAACATGCCCGGCGGCGCGACGCCAGACCAGGTCTACGCGGCATTACGGGTCGCTGACCAGTACGGCCAGCGTTTTCTGCATGAATGGGAATAAAGCATAATGGCCCTCGATGAGGGCCATTTTTTATACCGCCGGGCGCACGCCCAGGGTGTGGCAGATAGCGTAGCTCATCTCGGCGCGGTTCAGCGTGTAGAAGTGGAAATCCTTCACGCCTTCGCGGCTTAAAATTTTCACCATGTCCATCGCAATATTGGCACCGACCAGCTGGCGAGTTTCCGCATCGTTATCCAGACCCTCAAACATTTTTGACATCCACGTTGGAATACGCACGTTGGTCATGTCGGCAAACTTTTTCGCCTGTTTGAAGTTAGAAACCGGCAGGATGCCCGGAATAATTTCAACATCGATCCCGGCAGACACGCAACGATCGCGAAAACGCAAATAGCTTTCGACGTCAAAGAAAAACTGGGTAATCGCGCGGTTCGCGCCGGCTTCGACTTTCCGCTTCAGGTTCAGCAGATCGGCCTGCGCGCTTTTGGCTTCCGGGTGAACTTCAGGATAGGCCGCAACGGAAATATCAAAATCTCCGACCTCCTTCAACAGCGTCACCAGGTCCGCTGCATACATATCGGGCTTACCGCTGCCCGGCGGCAGGTCGCCGCGCAGGGCAACGATGTGGCGAATACCGTTGTTCCAGTAGTCTTCGGCGATCGTGCGCAGTTCATCGCGGCTGGCGTCAATACAGGTCAGATGCGGCGCCGCTTCCAGACCAGTACGTTCCTTGATGCCCTTAATGATGCTATGGGTGCGATCGCGCTCGCCGGAGTTGGCGCCATAGGTCACCGAGACAAACTTTGGCTTCAGGCTGCTTAAGCGATCGATGGACTTCCACAAGGTTTGCTCCATTTCACTGGTGCGCGGCGGGAAGAATTCAAAGGACACGTTAATCTGGCCCTGTACTTCTGCCAGGCTCTGATTCAGGGCTTCCCGCTGATTGGCGTGAAAAAAGCTCATACCTTACCTCATCAATCGCATTTTATTGTTTGTTGTGTTGCGAACTTCTATACGTTTAGACGTCCAGATGTAAAAATGACGGAAAAGTGCCCGGGCGTCAATAGAAAAATCAGCGTAAAGAGTGAGGAATATTCAGTGAAGATGAGATGATTTCATCTCACTCCACGCTAAGATAATGATTCCTCAATAAACGGCAGCAACCACGCGCGCAAAGCGTCATCTTCCGGCCGCGTCACTAATCCCAGCGACAAACGCAAGCGAGTCCCCTCCAGCGGATGAAATACCACCCCCTGGCGCTGTATTGCGGCAAATGACGCTGGCAGCAAAATCATCCCTTCTCCGCGTGCGATGCGCGCCAGCAGAACGTCATGCTCAGCGGGCTCCTCCACATACGCCGGCACGTAGCCAATACGATCAAAAATACGCCGGGTTGCGTCAAAAAAGGCCGGATTACGTTCGCGCCGGAACCAAAACAGCGGTCGGTGATTCAGGGTTTCTAAAGCCAGCCGGGGAATCGTAGATTCCGGCCATGACGCGGGTAGCGCCGCAATCAACGATTCATGACAGGGCAAAGGAGAAAGCGTTAATCCATCGACATTCAGCGGCAGCGCAACCAGCGCGGCGTTTAGCTTGCCTTTGCGCACCTGCTGAGCCAGGGCGGGCGAAGCGCGGCGAAGGAGGGAGAGCGCACTGACCTTGCGGCTCAACGCCGATTCCAGAGATGCAAAGATACCCTGCTCAAAAGCGGTCGTCAGCCCCAGACGTAAAGGCTGCTGGCGATCGTCGGACAGCTGACCTAGCGCGCTCAGCGTCGTCTCCTGCAGCGCCAGAAGCGGACGAATAAGCTCCAGCACCCGCTCACCCTCTGCGGTAAGAATCAGCCCTTTGGTATGACGGACAAAGAGCGTCACGCCCAGCAGCGTTTCCAGATGGCGGATATGGCGACTCAGCGGCGGCTGCGAGATGAACAACCGCTGCGCCGCCCGACTGATATTATTCTCTTCCGCCACCACGGCAAAATAGCGCAGCAGGCGGATATCAAGAGTCTGTAAACGTAAATTTGTCATACCTGAAAGGTATCACGAAAAGGGTATTACTCAAGTCCGGTTAACGCCTCTAACCTTCCTGCCAATACACCATCATTATGAGGAAAGATCATGACATCAGAGCGTTATACCACCGGCCTCGACATGTTGCAGCGCGTTGACGGCAAAGGCGGCGATGCCGTCGTTAAAAGCCTGCAGGCCATCGCCCCGGACTTTGCCCGCTACCTGATTGAATTCCCGTTTGGCGATATTTACGCCCGACCGGGGCTCGATTTACGCAGCCGTGAAATCGCCACCATTGCCGCCTTAACGGCGCTGGGCAACGCCGCGCCACAGCTAAAAGTGCATATTGCCGCCGGGTTGCACGTCGGCCTGTCGTAGGAGGAGATTATCGAAGTTATCATGCAGATGGCGGTGTATGCCGGATTCCCGGCGGCCTTAAATGGCCTGTTCGCCGCCAAAGAAGTTTTTGCGGCGCAGTGAGACTCCGAGACCAGACGCCGGTCTGGTCTCGGGCAGAGGCAGGGTTACAGCAGTTGCGCCAGACGGTTAATATCCGACTGAATGGCGCCAGCGGTCACATCGCGACCGGCACCCGGTCCACGGATGACCAGCGGGTTATCGCGGTACCAGCGGCTCTCGATGGCAAAAACGTTATCGCACGGCAGCAGGGCCGCCAGCGGATGCTCCTCGCGGACGGCTTCAACGCCAACCCGCGCTTTTCCGTTGGCATCAAAACGCGCCACATAGCGCAGAACCAGCCCCAGCTCGCGGGCGGCTTCCAGGCGCTGCAGCATCTGTTCGTTCAGCTCTTCGCCATTCTCAAAGAAGTGATCCACAGAGCCCTCTTCACAGTGCGCAGGCACCAGCGATTCCACGCGCACCTGATCGGGCTCGATGTCATAACCGGCTTCGCGCGCAAGGATAACCAGCTTACGCATCACATCTTTTCCCGCCAGATCAACGCGCGGGTCCGGCTCCGTCAGCCCCTGTTGCCAGGCCTGATCGACCAGATCGGTAAACGGTACGGTGCCGTCAAACTGCAGGAACAGCCAGGAGAGGGTGCCGGAGAAAATACCGCTCAACGCCAGAATGGTATCGCCGCTGTCAATCAGGTCGCGCACGGTATGGTTCACCGGCAGACCCGCACCAACGGTGGCGTTGTACAGCCAGTGACGACCCGTTTTCTCGAACGCGTCGTGAATCTGACGGTATTTGTCGCTGCTGCTGGCGCCGGCCAGCTTATTCGCGCTGATGACGTGGAAACCATGGCTGGCAAAATCGAGGTACTGATCGGCCAGCTGCTCGCTGGCGGTCACGTCCAACACCACCAAATCATCATAGGGATGAGCGCGCATCCACAGGAATAGCGACTCTTCATCCTGCTCAACGGCTTCATCGTTGAAGAAGGCCAACGCGCGGCTGGCATCCAGCCCCTCGTAGTTAAGCAGGCTGCGGCGGCTGTCCACCACCCCGGCGAGGACAAACTCAAAGCCGGTGCGGGCTGAGAGCGTGCTCTGTTCGCGGGCAAACAGCTCCAGCCAGCGCGAACCGATATTGCCTTTACCAAAAAGGACCAGGCCAATACGCTTTTCTGCCCGAAACAGGGACTGATGCAGGCCCTGAATCAGGCTTTCCGTCGGCCCTGCGCGCAGCACCGCCACCAGGCTAATTCCCTCTTCGGACTGCCAGGTAAATTCCACCGGCTGCCCTTTCAGCTGCTGCCAGAAACGGTGGCAGTGCAGCGGGTTACGGCTGACGCCCGCCCCGACCATCGCCACCAGCGCCAGCTTCTGGCGCAGGCGCAGCTCGCCCGGCAGACCGGCTTCATCGAGCAGGCGCAGCGCGCTGTCGGCCACTTCCGAGGTGTAGCAGAACTGCAGCAGCTTACGGTCAGCATGCACACCCACCGCCAGCGGGCGCAGCTGGGCGCGTTTAAAGATAAGATCCAGTTCCTTGTGCGCCAGCTTGAAATCCTGCCCGGCGGGCACCTGGAACTCAATCAGGCAGACATCATCATGGCTGGTCACAATACGTGCGCCGGTACCGGACGCCAGCACGCGCTCAATGCGCGTGGAGCCTTGCTCAGGCGTATAGCTACAGCGGAGCTGCAGATCGATATCGCTACCGGAGACCGGCTGAAGGGTACGGGCGTGCAGAACCGGGGCCGCCAGACGCGCCAGCTCGCTGGCTTCATCCAGGCGCAGCAGCGGCAGCAGGCACGCATCCTTCACCTTACGCGGGTCCGCGCTGTAAACCCCGGCCACGTCGCTCCAGATAGTGACGCGAGACGCCCCGGCCAGGGCGCCAATCTGGGTAGCGGAATAGTCAGAACCATTACGCCCCAGCAGGACGGTTTCCCCGGCGTTGTTGCGCGAGATGAAGCCGGTCACCACCAGACGTTTGTTGGGATGTTGCGCCATCAGCTGTTGCAGCAGCGGATAAGACAGACCTTCATCCACCTGCGGCTGCGCAGCGCGCTCGGCGCGCAGGAAGCTGCGCGCGTCAAGCCATGCCGCTTCCAGTCCCAGCTGGTTAAGCACTGCGGCCATCAGACGTGCGGACCACACTTCGCCGTGGCCGACCACTTCAGCGTATACCGCATCGGTCACACCGCTATCCAGCAAGCCGGCGAGACGCTCAAGATCGTGAATAAACGACGCGATCAGCGTATCCGCCGCTTCTGCCGACAGCAGGCTGGCGATTAGCTCCTGATGATAACGGCGCAGCGACTGCTGTACCTGATGCGCAGAAAGGCGATCGGTCTGGCTGAGCTTCAGCCAGCTAATCAGCTGGTTGGTGGTGCTGCCCGCGGCGGAGACAACCATCATGTCGCCGGCCTGCGAGTATTCCGTCATGATCCCCGCGACGCGCAGGTAACATTTCGCATCCGCTAAACTACTCCCACCAAATTTGTGCAGCTGACGACCCTTCGTCCCTGCCTGCGCATTCACACTCATGTTTATTCCTCGTTTGCCGCCCGGAAGCCATTTTCCAGGTCGGCAATTAAATCTTCACCATCTTCAATACCGGTCGAAATACGCAGAAGCGTTTCTGAAATCCCCGCCGCCGCGCGCGCCTCAGGCGCCATACCTGCATGGGTCATCGTCGCAGCGTGCGAAATCAGACTTTCTACGCCCCCCAGCGATTCGGCCAGCGTAAACAGCGATAATCCGCTCAGAAAACGACGCAACGTCTGCTCATCGCCCTTCAGCTCAAAGCTTAACATCGCGCCAAAACCTTTTTGCTGACGGGCAGCAATCTCATGCCCCTGATTTTCCGGCAGAGACGGATGATACAGTTTTTTCACCAGCGGCTGGGTTTTCAGATAGTCGACAATCGCCAGCGCATTGCGCTGTGCGACTTCCATACGCGGAGAGAGCGTACGTAAACCACGCAGCAGCAGGTAGCTATCAAATGCGCTGCCGGTCACGCCGATATTATTCGCCCACCATGCCAGTTCGGTGACAAGAGCCGGATCTTTCGCAATCACCACACCGGCCACCACGTCAGAATGTCCGTTCAGGTATTTTGTGCACGAATGCAGCACCAGATCGGCTCCCAACGCCAGCGGATTTTGCAACGCCGGGCTCAGGAAGGTGTTATCCACCACGCTCACCGCACCCGCTTCACGAGCCAGCGTGCAGATTTTCGCAATATCCACCACGCGCAGCAATGGATTACTTGGACTTTCGACTAACACCAGCTTCGGTTTTTCTGCCAGGGCCGCGCTCAGCGCCTGCTCATCGTTCTGATCGACAAACAGTACCCGGTAGCAGCCGCGCTTCGCGAGGCTATCAAACAGGCGATAGCTGCCGCCGTAGCAGTCGTGAGGCGCCACCAGCAGATCGCCAGGCTTCAGGAATACGGTCGTCACCAGCAGAATCGCCGACATGCCGGTATTGGTCAGAACGGCGCCCGCTCCCCCTTCCAGCTCCGCCAGCGCGCGCTGCACCACATCGCGGGTAGGGTTACCGCGGCGGGAGTAGTCGTGGGCACGAGGTTCATTAAAGTCGATGAAGTTGTAGGTACTGGAAAGGTGAATCGGCGGGACAACGCAACCGTATTGTTCGTCGTCATTTAAACCGCTACGCACTGCGATGGTGGCCTGTTTACGCGTCATGTTGGGCAGTTCCTGGGCTGAGTCGGTGAAAAGTCAGGCACCAGAGTAATCATTGTCACAATAGACGTCAATACATCTGGACATCTAAACTTCTTTGCGTATAGATTGAGCAAATAGAGAATAGCCGTTAAAATTATATGCATTAGCGCATCTCTGCTGGGGCTTATCGGATGTCAGAACGCCCCCGCTACGGTAAACTACGCGCAATTATGGCCTGGACCCAGGGTTCTGGCCCTTAACTTATGACTAGAGGATTAAAGGTATCTCATGGCTGAATGGAGCGGCGAATATATCAGCCCATACGCTGAGCACGGTAAGAAGAGTGAGCAAGTAAAAAAAATTACGGTATCCATTCCTCTGAAGGTGTTGAAGATCCTCACCGATGAACGCACGCGTCGTCAGGTCAACAACCTGCGCCACGCCACCAATAGCGAACTGCTGTGTGAAGCGTTCCTGCATGCATTTACCGGTCAACCGTTACCCAACGATGAAGACCTGCGTAAAGAGCGCAGCGATGAGATCCCGGAAGCGGCGAAACAGATTATGCGCGAGATGGGTATCGACCCGGATACGTGGGAATACTGAGACAATAAAAAAGGCGGAAGCGATGTTCCGCCTTTTTTTCGTCTCTGCCCACCCTGAATCTGCATACCGGGCATAACGACAAAAACAAAAAAAGCCGCCCGTGGGCGGCTTTTTCTTCCGGCAACTTACTTGCTGGTGCCTGGAACGCTGAAGCGCTTGTTGAAGCGGTCAACGCGGCCACCGGTCGCAACATCACGCTGCTTGCCAGTGTAGAACGGGTGGCATTTACCGCACACGTCGAGGTTCAGGTCGTGACCTACGGTAGAACGGATTTTCATGACATTACCGCAAGAGCAAGAAGCAGTAATTTCTTCGTATTTCGGGTGAATATCTTTTTTCATGGGAGAACCTCAGTTAAGGCCGCGTCGCTCTTCCAGCCCTAACGCCAGACACCACGCGATGTTAATAATTTCCCGGCGCAATTCCGCTAAACGCAATCCCCGGGTAATAGATTCTGATGCTGCACGAAGCGCACCAAAGGCGGCGAATCATACAGAATTTGACCAGCATATGCAAACTGATCCGCGAGCCCTTATCACAATGTGTATACTAACCGGCCAGATTTCAAGTCAGGAAGATGACATGCCCGTCGCCCACGTTGCCCTGCCCGTCCCGCTGCCCCGTACCTTTGACTACCTGCTACCTGAGGGAATGCCGGTCAAAGCGGGCTGCCGCGTGCGCGTGCCGTTCGGTAAGCAAGAGCGTATCGGGATTGTAACCGCCGTCAGCGAACGCAGCGAGCTGCCGCTGGATGAGCTCAAGCCGGTCATCGACACGCTGGATGCCGAGCCGGTATTCTCTTCCACCGTCTGGCGACTGCTGCTGTGGGCAGCCGACTACTATCACCATCCCATCGGCGATGTGCTGTTCCACGCCCTGCCGATCATGCTTCGCCAGGGGAAACCGGCCAGCGCGGCGCCGCAGTGGTACTGGTTCGCTACCGAGCAGGGCCAGGCCGTCGATATCAACAGCCTCAAACGCTCGCCGAAGCAGCAGCAGGCTCTGGCCGCGCTGCGTCAGGGGAAGATCTGGCGTCACCAGGTTGCGGAGCTGGCGTTTAACGACGCGGCGCTGCAGGCTCTGCGTGGGAAAGGGCTTTGCGAGCTGGCAAGCGAAGCGCCCGCCCTCACCGACTGGCGAACCCACTTTGCTGTACCCGGCGAACGGCTGCGCCTCAACACCGAACAGGCCACTGCCGTCGGGGCGATTCACAGCGCATCGGACCGTTTTTCAACCTGGCTGCTAGCGGGGATTACCGGCTCCGGGAAAACGGAAGTTTACCTCAGCGTGCTGGAAAATGTGCTGGCACAAGGCCGACAGGCGCTGGTGATGGTGCCGGAAATAGGCCTGACGCCGCAAACTATCGCCCGTTTCCGTCAGCGTTTTAACGCGCCGGTTGAAGTCCTGCACTCCGGCCTCAACGACAGCGAACGGCTTTCCGCGTGGCTGAAGGCCAAAAACGGCGAAGCAGCCATCGTCATCGGCACGCGTTCCGCGCTGTTCACGCCATTCAAAAACCTGGGCGTGATCGTCATCGATGAAGAACACGACAGCTCCTATAAGCAACAGGAAGGCTGGCGCTATCACGCCCGCGATCTGGCGGTGTGGCGCGCCCATAGCGAGCAAATCCCGATTATTCTTGGCTCGGCAACCCCGGCGCTGGAGACGTTATACAATGTCCGCCAGGGGAAATATCGCCAGCTGAAGCTGACAAAGCGCGCGGGTAACGCCCGTCCGGCGCAACAGCATGTTCTGGACCTGAAAGGACAGCAATTGCAGGCGGGACTCTCCCCGGCGCTGATTGGCCGCATGCGTCAGCATTTGCAGGCCGATAATCAGGTGATTCTGTTTTTAAACCGCCGCGGTTTCGCCCCGGCGCTGCTGTGCCATGACTGCGGCTGGATAGCAGAGTGTCCGCGCTGCGACAGCTACTACACCCTGCATCAGGCACAGCATCATTTACGCTGCCACCACTGCGACAGCCAGCGTCCGATCCCGCGCCAGTGCCCCTCCTGCGGCTCAACGCATCTGGTGCCGGTCGGGCTGGGCACCGAGCAGCTGGAGCAGGCGCTGGCGCCGCTGTTTCCCGGCGTGCCGGTTTCTCGCGTCGACCGGGATACCACCAGCCGTAAAGGCGCGCTCGAACAGCACCTCTCCGATATCCATCGCGGCGGCGCACGCATCCTGATCGGCACCCAAATGCTGGCCAAAGGTCATCATTTCCCGGACGTTACCCTGGTGTCGCTGCTGGATGTCGATGGCGCGCTGTTTTCCGCCGATTTCCGCTCGGCCGAACGCTTCGCTCAGCTCTATACCCAGGTCTCTGGCCGCGCAGGGCGCGCGGGTAAACAGGGCGAGGTGATTTTGCAGACCCACCACCCGGAACATCCTCTGCTGCAAACGTTGTTGTATAAAGGCTACGACGCCTTTGCCGAACAGGCGCTGGCAGAGCGGCAGACCATGCAGCTGCCGCCGTGGACCAGCCATGTCCTGATTCGTGCCGAAGATCATAACAACCAGCAGGCGCCGTTGTTCCTGCAGCAGTTGCGGAATTTACTGCAGGCCAGTCCGCTGACCGATGACAAACTGTGGGTGCTGGGCCCGGTTCCGGCGCTGGCGCCCAAGCGCGGGGGCCGCTGGCGCTGGCAAATTCTGCTCCAGCACCCTTCGCGCGTTCGCTTGCAGCATATCGTCAGCGGTACGCTCGCCTTGATCAATACGCTGCCGGAAGCGCGCAAGGTAAAATGGGTTCTGGACGTCGATCCTATTGAAGGTTAAGCCTTCTCTTGCGAAACGGATCGAAAAAATTTAACAACCATCACGTTTTTCATGAAAATTCTGTAACTCTCTACATCGACTATCTGCTAAAAATGTTGCTGATGTCAGTACACAAAGGAAGTGCCTGCGCCAGTGAGCGAGGAGAAAACAGGTGAAGCCCAAAAAACAGGTGGTTGCCGCCACAATGAAAGATGTCGCCCTGAAGGCTAACGTTTCAACGGCAACCGTGTCCCGAGCGTTAATGAATCCCGATAAGGTTTCTCAGACTACCCGTAACCGGGTGGAGCAGGCGGCGCTTGAAGTCGGCTATTTGCCGCAGTCGCTCGGACGCAATATGAAACGTAACGAGTCGCGTACAATTCTGGTCATCGTACCGGATATTTGCGATCCCTTTTTCAGCGAGATTATCCGCGGCATTGAGATTACCGCTGCGGAACAGGGATATCTGGTGCTGATCGGCGACTGCGCCCACCAGAACCGGCAGGAAAAGACCTTTATCGACCTGATCATTACCAAGCAGATCGACGGTATGTTGTTGCTGGGCTCCCGCCTGCCGTTTGACGCGGGGGTGGAAGAACAGCGTAATCTGCCGCCGATGGTGATGGCGAATGAATTTGCGCCGGAGCTGGAGCTGCCCACGGTGCACATCGATAACCTCACTGCCGCCTTTAATGCCGTGAATTATCTGCACGAGCTGGGCCACCAGCGTATTGGCTGTATCGCTGGTCCGGAAGAGATGCCGCTCTGCCACTATCGCCTCCAGGGCTACGTGCAGGCGCTGCGCCGTAGCGGGATCACCATCGATCCGCACTATATCGCTCGCGGTAACTTTACCTATGAAGCGGGGGCCAACGCGCTGGAGCAGCTTCTGGCGCTGCCGGTGCCGCCGACCGCGGTCTTCTGCCATAGCGATATCATGGCGCTGGGTGCGCTGTCGCTGGCAAAACGCCGGGGCCTGAAGATACCTGACGACCTGTCGATTGTCGGTTTCGATAATATCTCTTTGTCCGAATTTTGCGATCCGCCATTGACGACCGTTGCGCAACCGCGCTTTGATATTGGCCGCGAAGCAATGCTCCTGCTCTTGGATCAGCTACATGGTCATAATGTGAACAGCGGTTCACGATTGCTGGACTGCGAACTGATCGTTCGCGGCAGTACACGCAAAATCAGAGCATAACCATCAGGCTTTCGGGCCTGCTCTTCTGGTCAAAGGCCCGCCGCTTAAGTAACATGGCGGACTGACGAACGAATAAAACAGCGAAACGATAGTGGCACAACGAGATTATGTACGCCGCAGCCAACCGGCTTCTTCGCGGCGCAAAAAGGGTAATACCCGAAGCTCAAGGAATAAACAGAGCAGCCTTCCGGCGGTTTCACCCACTATGGTTGCGATCGCGGCGGCAGTGCTGGTGGCCTTTATCGGTGGGCTGTACTTCATCACGCACCATAAAAAAGAAGAAGCGGAAGCGCTGCAAAACCGTCAGGCGGCAGGCAATGGCCTCCCGCCGAAACCGGAAGAACGCTGGCGCTACATTAAAGAGCTGGAAAGTCGCCAGCCAGGTGTACGCGCGCCGACTGAACCGACGGCTGGCGGGGAAGTGATGAAACCCGAGCAGTTAACCAATGAACAGCGCCAGCTGCTGGCACAAATGCAGGCGGATATGCGCCAGCAGCCGACCCAGTTGACCGAGGTGCCGTGGAACGAACAAACCCCGGCTCAGCGCCAGCAAACGCTGCAGCGTCAGCGTCTGGCGCAACAGCAGGTACAACAGCAGCAGGCTCAACAACAGTGGGCGCAAACCCAGCAGCAGGCGCCGGTGCAACAACAGCCGCGCGCGCAGCAGCGCGTTGCTGAACAGCCGTCCCCGCAGCCAAAGCCGGTACAGCAGCCGAAACAAACCGCCTCGACGCAGCAACCGTACCAGGATCTGCTGCAGACGCCTGCGCACACCGCCGCGCAGCCTAAAGCCCAGGCGGCTGCGCCGGTCACTCGCGTTGAAGAGGCGCCGAAAGCGGCGGCGGAAAAGAAAGACGATCGTAGCTGGATGATTCAGTGCGGCTCCTTTAAAGGCGCAGAACAGGCGGAAACCGTGCGGGCCCAGCTGGCGTTTGAAGGGTTCTCCTCACGCATTACCACCAACAATGGCTGGAATCGCGTGGTGATTGGGCCGCTGAAAGGCAAAGAGAGCGCCAACGATATGATCACTCGCCTGAAGATGGCCGGACACGCAAACTGCATTCGTCTCGCCGCCAGGGGTTGAAACCCTAAAAATCCCCCCCATCTATAATTGCATTCTGCCCCGCGTGAAGCGCGGGGCCCCTATTTCGTTTTTGTAACCAAGGGGTCTGCTCGTGACAACAATAGTTAGTGTTCGCCGTAACGGCCATGTGGTTATTGCCGGTGATGGCCAGGCCACGCTTGGCAATACCGTCATGAAAGGTAACGTGAAAAAAGTGCGTCGTCTCTACAACGACAAAGTGATCGCGGGCTTCGCCGGCGGCACCGCCGACGCCTTCACGCTGTTTGAACTGTTTGAACGTAAACTGGAAATGCATCAGGGCCACCTGGTCAAAGCTGCCGTGGAACTGGCGAAGGACTGGCGTACCGATCGTATGCTGCGCAAACTGGAAGCTCTGCTGGCCGTGGCGGACGAAAACGCTTCGCTGATCATCACCGGCAACGGTGACGTGGTGCAGCCAGAAAACGACCTGATTGCTATTGGCTCCGGTGGTCCCTACGCTCAGGCTGCTGCCCGCGCTCTGCTGGAAAATACCGAGATGAGCGCACGCGATATCGCAGAGAAGGCGTTGAATATTGCAGGTGATATCTGCATTTATACCAACCATTTCCACACCATCGAAGAATTATCCTCTAAAGCGTAAGGATCTCCCATGTCTGAAATGACCCCACGCGAAATTGTCAGCGAACTCGACAAACATATTATCGGTCAGGACGCGGCGAAGCGTTCTGTCGCTATCGCGCTGCGTAACCGCTGGCGCCGTATGCAGCTGAACGAAGAGCTGCGCCACGAAGTCACGCCGAAAAACATTCTGATGATCGGTCCGACCGGTGTGGGTAAAACGGAAATTGCCCGTCGTCTGGCGAAGCTGGCCAACGCGCCGTTCATCAAAGTAGAAGCCACAAAATTCACCGAAGTGGGCTATGTCGGGAAAGAAGTGGATTCGATTATCCGCGACCTGACCGATGCGGCGATCAAAATGGTCCGCATGCAGTCGATCGATAAAAATCGCTATCGTGCGGAAGAACTGGCGGAAGAGCGCATTCTTGATGTGCTGATCCCGCCGGCAAAAAACAACTGGGGCCAGGCTGAACAGACTCAGGAACCGTCCGCTGCGCGTCAGGCATTCCGCAAAAAATTGCGTGAAGGCCAGCTCGACGATAAAGAAATCGAGATCGATCTCGCCGCCGCGCCGATGGGCGTGGAAATCATGTCCCCTCCGGGCATGGAAGAGATGACCAGCCAGCTGCAGTCGATGTTCCAGAACCTGGGCGGCCAGAAGCAAAAACCGCGCAAGTTGAAAATCAAAGACGCAATGAAGCTGCTGATTGAAGAAGAAGCGGCGAAGCTGGTCAACCCGGAAGAGCTCAAACAAGATGCCATCGACGCCGTAGAACAGCACGGTATCGTGTTTATCGACGAGATCGACAAAATCTGTAAGCGCGGCGGCAACAGCTCCGGCCCGGATGTCTCTCGCGAAGGCGTACAGCGCGACCTGCTGCCGCTGGTCGAAGGCTGCACGGTGTCGACCAAGCACGGTATGGTGAAAACCGACCATATTCTGTTTATCGCCTCTGGCGCATTCCAGGTGGCCAGCCCGTCTGACCTGATCCCGGAACTGCAGGGCCGTCTGCCGATTCGCGTCGAGCTCAAAGCGCTGACGACGGAAGATTTCGAGCGCATCCTGACCGAGCCGAACGCCTCCATCACCGTTCAGTATAAAGCGCTGATGGCGACCGAAGGCGTCAGCATCGAGTTTACGGAAGATGGCATCAAGCGTATTGCGCAGGCGGCATGGCAGGTTAACGAAACCACCGAAAACATCGGCGCACGTCGCCTGCACACCGTGCTGGAGCGTCTGATTGAAGATATCTCCTACGACGCCAGCGAAATGAACGGTCAGAGCATCACGATTGATGCGGAATATGTTGGTAAACATCTGGATGTACTGGTGGCAGATGAAGATCTGAGCCGTTTTATCCTATAATCCGGTCCAATATATTTTCATCACTATAGATGGGGCTATAGATACACAAAATCATTCACGCTGCGTCGAGGCGGCTAGCCTGAGAATCCCGGGAGCTTATTCCAGTAAGTGACCGGGTTGAGCGGGCGAAGCCAACAAAGGGGCAGTTTGAAGGATGACGGGTATAGCCCCATTTTTATTGGCCGGAACCTATGACTGAACAACCGATAAACCGAACCCAGGCCTGGCTGGAAAGCCTGCGGCCAAAAACGCTACCGCTGGCCTTTTCCGCCATCGTTGTCGGTACGACGCTCGCGTGGCAGCAGGGGAACTTCGATCCCTGGGTTGCGCTACTGGCGCTGATCACCGCCGGCCTGCTGCAAATATTATCCAACCTGGCCAACGATTATGGCGATGCCGTTAAGGGCAGCGATAAACCTGACCGCATCGGGCCGCTACGCGGCATGCAAAAAGGGGCCATCACCCAGGCGCAGATGAAGCGCGCGCTGATTGTCACCGTGGTGCTGATTTGCCTCTCCGGACTGGCGCTGTTGTTCTGTGCCTGGCAGACGATGGCCGATTTTATTGGTTTTATGGTGCTGGGAGGCGTAGCAATTATCGCCGCGATCACCTACACCGTCGGCACCCGGCCTTATGGCTATATCGGCCTCGGCGATATCTCTGTGCTGGCATTCTTTGGCTGGCTCAGCGTCGCAGGGAGCTGGTATCTCCAGGCCCACACGATTGAAGCAACCATTTTCCTGCCCGCCACCGCCTGTGGTCTGCTAGCCGCCGCGGTGCTGAATATCAATAATCTGCGCGATATCGATAGCGACCGGGAGAACGGCAAGAACACGCTGGCGGTACGTCTGGGGCCGCTCAACGCCCGCCGCTATCATACCTGCCTGCTCATCGGCGCGCCGCTGTGCCTGGCGCTGTTTACTCTGATTTCTCTGCATAGTCTGTGGGATTGGCTGTTCCTGCTCGCCACGCCGCTGCTGGTGAAGCAGGCGCGATTTGTGATGCGCGAGCGCGAACCGGTGGCAATGCGCCCGATGCTGGAACGCACGGTAAAAGCCGCGCTGTTAACCAACCTACTGTTTGTCATTGGGATTATCTGCAGCAAGCTGGTGGGTTAACTGACAAATATCAATTAACAACTGATGATTTTGCCAACAATACGATTCGCGAGATATACTAAAATCTCTCGCAGCAACTGAACGTTAAGCCTATGAAATACGATACTTCCGAGCTTTGTGACATCTACCAGGAGGATGTCAACGTAGTGGAACCTCTGTTCTCCAACTTTGGGGGACGGTCGTCGTTTGGTGGACAAATCATCACGGTGAAATGTTTCGAGGATAACGGGTTGCTATACGATATGCTCGAACAGAACGGCCGTGGTCACATCTTGCTGATCGATGGCGGGGGTTCCGTCCGACGGGCGTTAATTGACGCTGACCTGGCGCGTCTTGCCGTACAAAATGAGTGGGAAGGGATAGTGGTCTATGGCGCGGTGCGTCAGGTTGACGATCTTGAAGACCTGGATATCGGCATCCAGGCGCTGGCCGCCATTCCCGTAGGGGCCGCTGGGGAAGGTATCGGCGAAAGCGACGTACGCGTCAATTTCGGCGGTGTGACCTTCTTCTCCGGCGACCATCTGTATGCCGATAATACCGGGATCATCCTCTCCGAGGATGCGCTGGATATCGAATAACCCGCCCGCGCATAAAAAAGGCCTTCTCTCTGAGAAGGCCTTTTCGTTTGTTTCACGCCAGAATTAGTACAGTTTCTTCGCGCAATCCAGCCAGTCATTTTTGAACGGACGCTTCATGTTCTCGATAGCGTCGATGATGTCGTGGTGCACCAGCTTCTCGTTCTGAATACCAACGCAGCGGCCGCCAAAGCCCTGCAGCAACAGTTCAATAGCGTAAGAGCCCATACGGGATGCCAGGATACGGTCATAAGGTACCGGGGAGCCGCCGCGCTGAATGTGACCCAGAACGGTCGCACGGGTTTCACGGCCGGTTTCTTTCTCAATGTAGTGCGCCAGCTCGTCCACGTCGCACATATGTTCGGTAATGGCCACGATAGCGTGTTTCTTACCTTTGGCGATGCCGGCTTTGATTTCAGCAACCAGATCGTCACGCGTGTATTCCACTTCCGGCACCATGATAAACTCACAACCGCCGGCAATCGCCGCGGCCAGAGTCAGGTCACCGCAGTAACGCCCCATCACTTCAACAACAGAAATACGCTGGTGGGAAGAAGAGGTATCACGCAGACGGTCAATGGCTTCCACTACGGTGCTCAGCGCGGTAAAGAAACCGATGGTGTAGTCAGTGCCTTTGATATCGTTATCGATGGTGCCTGGCAGGCCGATGCACGGGAAGCCCATTTCAGTCAGGCGCATCGCCCCCATGTAAGAGCCATCACCGCCGATAACGACCAACGCATCCAGGCCACGCTTTTTCATATTTTCAAGCGCAACGGCGCGAATATGCTCTTCACGGAACTCCGGGAAGCGTGCTGACCCCAGGAAAGTGCCGCCACGGTTGATCATGTCGGAAACACTATAGCGGTCGAGCTGAACCATACGATCTTCATACAGGCCGAGGTAACCGTCATAGATTCCAAAAACTTCCAGACCTTCCGTTAATGCTGCGCGCACAACGCCACGAATTGCTGCGTTCATGCCCGGAGCATCACCGCCACTTGTCAACACACCGATTTTCTTAATCATGACTACCTCTGAACTTAGGAAGCAAAAAATAATCCTGTTGCCTGAAGCGCTCCTTCACCAGGAGTGCACGACGATAATTGCAATAGTATATCAAACGCTTCTGGCTGAATTGATTCAGGTCAGACCAAATGGCGGTAATTTATACAAAAAATGCCGATCTGCCCCACACTTTTACATCGAGTTTACAGACTATAACCGAAAGCTCATAAAACGCCCTGCCGTGCCAGCGGCACCACAGAACAGGGATCCTGATGGATAATGACATCAGAACCCGGGAAACGGTGCAGAATCGCCTGCTCCACCTGATCGGCAATAACGTGTGCCTGGACCAGCGGGAGGTTATCTTCCATTTCCAGATGTATTTGAATAAAGCGAGTCGGCCCTGACTGCCGCGTCCGTAGATCGTGTGCCCCGCTGACGCCTGGCCATTCGGTCACGATATTGATAATTTCCTGACGTTCCTCGTCAGGAAGCGCGCGGTCTAACAGCGACTGAATAGCGTCATAACCCATACGCAAAGCGCTATATAAAATATAGATGCCAATCCCGAGAGCAAACAGCGCGTCGGCACGATGCCAACCATACCAGGCGAGGCCCAGCGCCACCAGAATTGCGCCGTTCATCATAACATCAGACTGATAATGAAGCATATCTGCCCGCACCGCCTGACTTTGCGTTTTTCTGACCACCCAACGCTGGAACGTGACCAGCACCAGCGTGCTGACCAGCGCGATCAGCGTCACGGCAATACCGACCCCCGCCGCCTGCATCGGCTCCGGGCGCGCCAGGTGCTGAATACCGGTCAGAAACAGAAACAGAGCCGACCCGGAGATAAACATACTTTGTGCCAGCGCGGCCAGTGATTCTGCCTTACCGTGGCCAAAAGTATGCTCCTCATCAGCAGGCTGGAGGGAATAACGCACAACCAGCAGATTCGTTAACGAGGCGGCAATATCCACCAGCGAGTCCACAAGCGCAGCCAGAATACTCACTGACCCGGTGTACCACCACGCAAAAATCTTGATCAAAAGTAACGCGGACGCCATCACCGTCGCCGCAATAGCCGCGCGGCTCACCAGCCGCCCATAAGATTGATTCATATATGCTCCTTTTCGGCGATGCGCTTAGTATAACCTGAACTTTTGTCGCAACGAGGAGCAAGGCGGGAGGCGTTTCGCTGAATGACAGGCAAAAAAAACCCCCTCATCATGAGGGGGAAGACAGGGATGGTGTCTATGGCAAGGAAAACAGGGTCTACTACTGGGGTTGCACGGTATTGCTACTACTACTACTCGACAGCATGGTTGCTGAACCTTTTTGCATCCTTGCAACCTCGCGCAACTGATCCATTCGTTGCTGGTGTTTAGCATTAAGAACCGCTTGCTGCTCCGGCGTTAACAGGTGGTACATCTGGTTGCGAACCTTCGCCATTTCAATCTGGCGAGCAACCTGTTCCTGCGCCATTTTATTAGCCTGAGCGCGCACAGCGTTTTCATCAAAATTTTCTGCGGTGACAAGACGATGCATTGTCTCCATTTCGCTAACATTAATGGGTTGCCTGTCATGGCGTGCCCGTTGCATAAGATCTCGTAACTGCTGGCGTTGCTGTTCGGTTAAACTTATGCCGTCAAACATATGACTCTGACTGGTGCGCTGCACCCCGTCATCTCCGGGGAGCCAGTTAACGCTGGTGACGACTTCAGCGGCCTGGCTATATGCACTTAGCGCCAGCGTTGAGGCCATGACGGCAGCAATAACATTGCGCATCACATACTCCCAATACATTTGTGTCTGTGTAGCGATTCAACGAGATACAGTCTACGATTCGGGCTGCAAACATGCGTCAGGGGGTGTAAAACAACGTAAAGTCATGGATTAGCGAGCCTTGATGACGTAATTTCTGCCTCGGAGGTATTTAAACAATGAATAAAATCCTGTTAGTTGATGATGACCGGGAGCTCACCTCCCTGTTAAAAGAGCTGCTCGATATGGAAGGATTTAACGTGCTTGTGGCCCATGACGGGGAACAGGCGCTGACCCTTCTGGACGACAGCATCGATTTACTTTTGCTTGATGTGATGATGCCGAAGAAAAACGGTATCGATACGCTTAAAGAGTTACGTCAGACACACCAGACCCCGGTTATCATGCTAACTGCCCGCGGCAGCGAGCTGGATCGCGTTCTCGGCCTCGAGCTGGGTGCGGATGATTACTTGCCTAAGCCGTTCAACGATCGTGAACTGGTGGCACGTATACGCGCGATTCTGCGCCGTTCTCACTGGAGCGAGCAGCAGCAAACCACCGAAGCCGGTTCCCCGACGCTGGAAGTTGACGCCTTGAGCCTCAACCCTGGTCGCCAGGAAGCCAATTTCGATGGTCAGACCCTGGAGCTGACCGGCACGGAGTTCACCCTGCTCTACCTGCTGGCGCAGCATCTTGGCCAGGTTGTCTCTCGTGAACATCTGAGCCAGGAAGTCCTGGGAAAACGCCTGACGCCGTTCGATCGCGCCATCGACATGCATATTTCCAATCTGCGTCGTAAGCTGCCGGAACGCAAAGATGGCCATCCGTGGTTTAAAACCCTGCGCGGACGCGGCTACCTGATGGTTTCGGCTTCATGATAGGGAGTTTAACCGCACGCATCTTCGCTATTTTCTGGCTCACGCTGGCGCTAGTGTTGATGCTGGTTCTGATGTTGCCCAAGCTGGACTCGCGCCAGATGACCGAACTGCTGGAGAGCGAACAGCGGCAGGGCACCATGATAGAACAGCATGTCGAGGCCGAACTGGCGACCGATCCCCCCAATGACCTGATGTGGTGGCGTCGTCTGTTTCGCGCTATCGATAAGTGGGCTCCGCCGGGGCAGCGTTTATTACTGGTAACCAGCGAAGGCCGCGTGATCGGTGCAGAACGCAACGAGATGCAGATCATTCGTAACTTTATCGGCCAGGCCGATAATGCCGATCATCCGCAGAAAAAACGCTACGGCCGTCTGGAAATGGTCGGGCCGTTTTCCGTCAGGGATGGGGAAGATAATTACCAGCTGTATCTGATCCGCCCTGCCAGCACATCCCAGTCAGACTTTATCAACCTGCTGTTCGATCGCCCGCTGCTCCTGCTTATCGTCACGATGCTGGTCAGTTCGCCGCTGCTGCTCTGGCTGGCGTGGAGTCTGGCTAAACCGGCTCGCAAGTTGAAAAACGCCGCCGATGAAGTCGCCCAGGGCAACCTGCGTCAACATCCGGAACTGGAAGCCGGTCCGCAGGAGTTTTTAGCCGCCGGGGCCAGTTTTAACCAGATGGTCACGGCGCTGGAACGCATGATGACCGGTCAGCAGCGCCTGCTGTCCGATATCTCCCACGAGCTGCGTACGCCGCTCACGCGCCTGCAGCTGGGAACGGCTTTACTGCGCCGTCGCAGCGGCGAGAGTAAAGAGCTTGAGCGTATTGAGACCGAGGCCCACCGGCTGGACAGCATGATTAACGACCTGCTGGTGATGTCACGCAATCAGGCGAACAACGCGCTGGTCAGCGAAACGGTGAAAGCCAATCAGCTGTGGGGAGAAGTGCTGGATAACGCGGCGTTTGAAGCCGAACAGGTGGGGAAATCCTTCACCGTCGAGTATCCGCCGGGCCCCTGGCCGCTGTACGGTAATCCCAATGCGCTGGAAAGCGCGCTGGAAAATATCGTCCGTAACGCGCTGCGCTACTCGCACACCAAAATTTCGGTCAGTTTTTCGGTGGATAAAGACGGCATCACGGTTAACGTCGATGATGACGGTCCGGGCGTCAGTCCGGAGGATCGCGAGCAAATTTTCCGTCCGTTCTACCGTACCGATGAGGCGCGCGATCGTGAGTCCGGCGGGACCGGTCTGGGACTGGCGATTGTTGAGGCCGCGATTCAGCAGCATCGCGGCTGGGTCAAAGCCGACGACAGCCCGTTAGGCGGTTTGCGGCTGACCATCTGGCTGCCGCTGTATAAACGTACCTGATGAGCATGTCCCGGCTTGCGCTATGCTTAGCCGGGCTACGGATGAGTGCAGTCAAGTAGCCCGGATCAGTCGCAACGCGAGGCCATCCGGGAAATCTTCCGGCTTGCGCTTTGCTTAGCCTGGCTACGGTTTAGCAAATTTTATGGATATGTCGTTTGCGGCCCGGGGAAAATTATTTCCCCCACAATCTCCGCGAATTGTCTTCTATCTGCCCGCTCAGGCGCCGTTTCTGCAGGGTGCGGCTCCAGCTCACCGACAGCCCCGCTGCCGAGAGCAGACGATGATATTGTTCGTCATCGAACGGCATATGCCAGGCAATGGCGCCCGCCTCATGGACGCTCACATCGCTGAGCCGGGAAACCAGCTCCAGCGGCGCATCGCCGGACACCCGCCCACCGGCCACAACCCGATACAGCCAGCCGGTTTTACCGCTGTTCTGCATAAGCTGCGCCATATCGCTGACCGCAAAGTGATAGTTAAGCTTGAAGCACGGTGAGCGCGGCTGCGTCACCTGGATCAGCGCCTCTCCCCAGCGGAAGATATCGCCGATACAGACGTCTTTTTCCGTCAGTCCTTCGCTCGAGAGATTCTCGCCAAACGCCGGTGCGCAGAAAAGATCCGCCTGCTGCGAAAGTTCAAGGGCCCAATGGGCGTAATGTTCACGGGGATAGTGGCACAGCGCGCGATCCGGCCCGCCATGTATTTTCTTCTCCGCCTGTTCATCGCCCTCCAGCCCCAGTTCGCCGAGGATCAGTTCACCGTCGACCTGAATTTTACCGATGGCGCTTGGACGGCTGCCGTCGTAATCCCTTACCTTGCCCACAAAGACATTCACCGGATAGTGCATCGCCGCTCCTTTGCTGCGGATATAAAAAAAGCGAGTCATCAGACTCGCTTCTCATTCAGCACAATGCAACCTTATTTTTTGGCGGCAAAACGCGCTGCTGCTTCGTCCCAGTTAACCACGTTCCAGAACTCTTTGATGTAGTCCGGACGACGGTTCTGGAATTTCAGGTAGTAAGCGTGTTCCCAAACGTCCAGGCCCACAATCGGGAAGCCGGAAGCGCCGGAGACAGCTTCACCCATCAGCGGGGAGTCCTGGTTAGCGGTCGAAACCACGGCCAGTTTGTCGCCCTTCAGCACCAGCCATGCCCAGCCAGAACCGAAACGGGTCGCTGCCGCTTTTTCAAACTCAGCTTTGAAGTTATCAACGGAACCGAAATCACGTTCGATAGCGGCTTTCAGGTCGCCCTGCAGGGTAGTGCCGGTTTTCAGGCCTTTCCAGAACAGGCTGTGGTTAGCGTGGCCGCCCGCGTTGTTACGCAGTACGGTTTTTTTGTCAGCCGGCAGCTGATCCAGTTTGGCGATCAGTTCTTCTGCAGACAGGTTAGCAAATTCCGGCAGGCTCTCCAGCGCAGCGTTGGCGTTGTTAACGTAGGCCTGGTGATGTTTAGTGTGATGGATTTCCATCGTCTGCTTATCAAAGTGCGGTTCCAGGGCGTCATAAGCGTACGGCAGGGCTGGCAGTGTATAACTCATAATCATCTCCATTATTGTCAAGCGGCAGGAAGTGTTAATGCCGCGTAAGCAGTTGGTTCATTATAGTTAATTAAATGATATTGAAAACGCTTATCAATGCCGTATTTTTAATAAGGTTATAACACACAGGTCTACCCGCATTTTTGTGAGCTGGAACAAGTCATTACGTTGTTGGTTGTCAGAGTCCGCCGTCATATGGCAACAGCCTGAAGGCGAGAAAACTGACCGATTTTTACACTCATCGTGTCGGAAGAAGATTTATCCGATAAAAAAACAGATGAGGATAAAATCAATGAATCACGCGATTTTCTGGCATTTGACAGGCGTGGCCACACCGCGAATCAGGTCGTCATCGCCTTACTCTCAACGCGGCCCAGGGCGGCTTTACCTGACAGCGTGAACGCCGAGATAACCGTCACCACCAGCGCGATGCCACCGAGAATAAGATAGGTGTCCTGGAAGCCAATCCGGTCATACATATTGCCGGCAAACGCGGAGAGGAAAATCGCCGCCACCTGTTTGGCAAACTGAAAACCGACCAGGTAGATCGTCGCCGACAGGCGAGTATCGAAGACGCCGGTGATGTATTTAAATGCCCCCACCAGCAGGAACGGAACCTCGAGCGCATGCAGCATTTTCAGCGCCACCACCTCCAGCGCGGTGGTCGCAAAGGATGAGCCAATCATCCGCGCCGCCATCACCATCCCGGCAATCAACAAGGTATTTTTGGCGCCGATGCGGTTAATAATCCACGGTGAGCAGAACATGATAATGGCATTGCAGATCTCCCCGGCGGTGGTGGCAAAACCAAACGCCCGGGTCCCCGCTTCCGGGGTGGTAAAGAAGGATTTAAAGAAGGTGGCAAACTGCTGATCGAACACGTCATAGACGCAGGCCACACCAACCACATACAAAATAAACATCCACATTTTGCGCTGGCGGAACATGCGTACCGCAGTTTTCAAATCTACGGCGGAACGATTGGCCCCCAGGGAGTCCAGCACCTGGGTCGCCTGGCTGGCCTGCGGTTTAGCGATAGCCACCAGTACCAGCAGCAGTAAAGCTGCGGCCGATCCCATCCAGAAAACCCATTCCGGGTTGACGCTAAACAACATGCCTGCCGTAGTCGCGCACAGCGCCCATCCCAGACAGCCAAAGGTGCGCGCTTTACCGTACTCAAACCCGCTATTCCGGCTGACGCGCTCAATGTACGCCTCCATCGCCCCGGCACCCGCGGAAAACACAAAGCCGATATAGGCGCCGCCGCTTAACGCGCCGACCCAGATATTGGTTTTTAATAACGGAGCAAACACGTAGAGGAAGAACGGCGCAATCAGCACCAGCAGGACGGAGACGACCCACATCAGATGCTTCTTTAGCCCCAGCTTATCCGAGATGACGCCCAACACCGGCTGAAAACAAATCGCAAACAGAGACAGGCTGGAAAACACAATGCCGGTCTCGGTTTTGTTCAGCCCGATAACGTCCGATAGCCAGATCGGCAGAAACGGAAAACAGGTGGCCATGATGAAAAAGTAGAGAAAGAAGAACAGCCCGAAAATCCAGAAGTTAGGGTTGTTTTTATGGGTACAGGCGGTCGGGTTCATTTTATATTCCTCAAGAAGGGCCGCCGGGCGGCCCATTGCCATCACACGCGTTGCAGACCAATCAAAATGGCGCTTTCCGGGTCGAGAATCGGCAGCGCCAGTCCCGCCTGTTGCAACCACTCGCCGCTTGCCGTCTGGGGTGAAGTCATCCACGCCGGCAGCTTGCGCATGGTGTGGCCGCCCTCCCCCGTTACCTGAATATTGGGGTGGTCAAGAAGCGTAATGTGATATCGCGCCCCCGCCTCCAGACCCGCGAAGCGCAGCGGCGCCATCAGGCTGTAATCCGGCATCGCCAGCTGGCTGACCAGAAACAGCGCCTGACGCTTATCCGCGCTGACCACGCCGTGCGCAAGGGTGGTGGTGTCCGGCATGTCCAGCCGCCACTGCACGCCATGATGAATCACGTCGCGCCACTGCTTATGCAGCGCCGCATACTTGCGGTAGCAGGCGCGCTCCTGTTCATCGGCGCTCACCGGGTCCAGCTCCAGTCCCATATGGCCAAACAGTGCGGTCAGGCCGCGAAAAGCGATGCTGTGCTGACGGAAGGTGGCGTGGCAGCGACCGTTGCCGATATGTGCCCCCATCACCTCCGGCGGGAAGAAATAGCTCATGCCGCGCTGGATGGTATTGCGCTCCAGCGCGTCGTTATTATCCGAAGCCCAGAAGCGGTGGCTGCGTTTAAGCACCTCGTAATCAATACGGCCGCCGCCGGAAGAACAGGATTCAAACTCGATCTGCGGGAAGCGGGCCACTAAGGTATCCAGCAGGCGATAAAACTGACGGGTTTGCGCATCGGCCGCCGCTTTGCCGTTATGCGCTGGCTGCACCAGCTCGCGGTTCATATCCCACTTCACGTAATCAACCGCATGCTCGCCCAGCAGCCAGCTCATCCGCTCCAGCAGATAGTCGAACGCCTGAGGGATATTCAGGTTCAGGACATACTGATGACGTCCGGTCGGCGACGTATAGCCCGGCAGCGCCAGCACCCAGTCAGGATGCGCGCGGTATAAATCGGAGTTCGGGTTAATCATTTCCGGTTCAACCCAGATACCAAACTCCATGCCCAGCGACTTCACATGGTCAATCACCGGCGTCAGGCCATGAGGATATTTCTTCTCATCGAGATACCAGTCGCCGAGCGCCGCCCGGTCGTCGTTGCGCCCTTTAAACCAGCCGTCGTCTATGATAAATCGCTCGACGCCCAGCGCTGCCGCCTCATCCGCCATGCGCATGATGTATTGCGGGTCATGGTCGAAGTAAATCCCTTCCCAGGTATTGAGATGCACCGGGCGCGGTTTATTGCCCGGAAAGCGAATGATCTGCTCACGCAGATAGCGGTGGAACTGCTGGCTCATGCCGTTCAGCCCCTGAGCGGAATAGCTGGCATAGAGGCTGGGCGTCCACAACGTTTCCCCTTCCGTCAGCGCCATTTCGCCCGGCAGATACAAGGCTTCCGCCTGCAGGTAGCGGCGACCGTCGGTTTTCACCTCCGCGCGCAGGCGGTGGTTGCCGCTCCAGCCCAGATGCACGCCCCAGACCTCCCCCGCCATTTCGCCAAACGCCGGACTGCCGGTAATCAGCGCCGGGAAATGTTCATGAGAGGTGCGGCCACGGCGATTCTCCAGCACAAAACTGTCGTGCTCAAGGGTCAGACGATGCGGCTGAAATTCGCGAATCCAGCGGCCGTGGAACGCCATAACGTCGCGGGCGCGTTCGGCAACCGGCAGCGTCACGGCCAGGCGATCGACCTGCCAGGGCTGCGGGTGCAGATTGGTTAACCCGTGGCGGACGCGCAGGACGCCGCTGCTATCGAGCTCAATGTCGCTTTCCAGACGCAGACCGGCCTGCTGGTCTTCGCTGGTCAACGTTAAGCGCTGCCCCTCCTGCAAAACCCCGGTAGTGGCAAAGACCGGCGAACCATCCAGGCCCTGACGATGCCCTTCAATCCCCGGCGCGCCGAACAACCCGTGGCCCAGCTCGGCCATCAAGGTGACCGGCGAGTCAACATCAAGGCGACCATTGGCAATCGGGCGAGCGAGCGTGTCAGCATCCTGCGGCGAAAAGTGAGCTAAATGCGGCCCCCAGTAGATAATTTCGGCGAACGGCTGGGTTTTGATCACCACATCAACCGTGGCACTTTGCAGACGTAAAATCGAATCGGACATCAGACATCTCCACAACAAGGAATGTCTTACTGTTGATCCGAAACGTTTCGGATAACAACCAAAACGTTTCGGATCCGTGATCGAGTGCAGAAATTAGCGTTGCGGAAAGAGGTCAGGCAGTGGCGCCTGGGATGAATTCAGGTTGCCAGAGCACCTGTAAAGAGGAGAGGTCGTCACCGGCGATCAGCCGCCGGACCATCTCAGCAATCTGTCGGCCAACGCCCTGACGGGTGGACTGAATCACGGCAGCGACCTGGGTATCGATAATACTGTCCTGCGGCAATCCGTCATAAACCACTAATGACACGCGGCTATCGCCGGTCAGGCGCCCCAGCTGCGAGAGCGCCATTGCCGCGCCGTCGCCGTGGGTATTGCAGTCCGTGACGATCGCCGTCGGCGGCTCCGGCAGGCGCAAAAGTTCCAGCGTAGCCTGGTATCCGCCGCGACGGGTAGGCGGCACGCTGCGCAGCCAGCTTTCGGACAGACCGGCCTCACGCAAGGCGTCCAGGTAGCCGTTACGCCGCTGAGTGATAAACGCCTGGCTGTTGTTTTCCCCCAGCAGAGCGATGCGCCGATGGCCCTGGCCGATCAGGTGGCGGGTCGCGCGATAGGTGCCGGCATAATTATCGAAATCAAACCACGCGTAGGGCTGCGGCAGGCGGCTGCGGCCAAGAGCGAGGAAGGGGAATCCGCAGGAGAGCAGTTGCGTCAGACGCGGATCGTCATCCAGCGTGTGCGCCACGATCAGCGCGTCGACCCGCCGGCTTTGCACCATGCGCATATAGCCATGTTTATCCGCCTGCTCATCATCCGCGATCAGCAGCAAATCAATTTCATAACGCGCCAGCTCATGGCTAATCTCCCCGACCATCTCAAGAAACACCGTGTTATTCAGCGGAGCCGGACGCACGGGGAACACCAGACCCACGGCATCGATTTTGCCCATTTTAAGACGCCGGGCGAAGGTATTGGGCCGATAGCCGCGGCGTTTTGCCTCCGCCTCAACGCGGGCGCGCGTCTCCTGCGACACGTCGTCGTAGCCGTTTAATGCCCGACTGACGGTGGTGACCGAGATCCCAAGTTCTTTAGCAATGGCTTTCAGCGACATATGTATCCCTGTCTTCGCGGAGAATGCGGCTAGTTTCCCGCAATACGGGGATGGCGTCCAGCAAGAGCGACAAAGCGCCGGTCGGCGCTTTGTCTGAGGAAAGCACTATTGTGCCAGAGGTTTACGCACAAAGAAGCCATAGAGACAGGCGCCAAGGAACAGCAGGCAGCCGCCGAGAATAAAGACATTGGTGAACTGGCCGGTAACATCAAGAATAATCCCGGTGATCACCGGCGCCAGCGCTGCACCGAGGAAACCGCCAAAGTTCTGGATCGCGCCGAGAGAAGCAACCTGCTCTTTTGGCGCCATATCCGCCGCCAGCGCCCAGATAGCGCCAGACGGCATTTGCGAGCAGAAATAACCCAGCGTCAGCAGCGTAATCGCGGTACCGCTGTTGCTGACAAACGGAATCGGCATCACGAAACAGGCCGCCATTGCCGCACCCAGCACGATAGGTACTTTCCGCGCCGTTACCGCATTAACGCCTCTGCGCACCAGGCGATCAGAGAGCATCCCACCGCACAGGACGCCAAGAATACCGGCGAAGAACGGAATCGATGCAATAAAGCCCGTCTGCTTCAGGCTGAAGCCGAGGGATGTTTCCAGATAACCCGGTAGCCACGTCAAATAAACCCAGATAGTAAACATGATGCAGAAGTTGCCGGAAATCATGAACCAGGTTGTTTTATTGCGGAACAGCGCGCCCCAGCTTACCTGCGGTTTATCCGCCGTAGTCACCGCGACTTTCCCGGTATGGATCAGCATCGCTTCCCGCGCATCCGGGTCGCGATAAAACTTCAGCCATGCCAGCACTAACGGAATCCCCAGCAGACCGACCGCGATAAACATCCCGCGCCAGCCTACCCACAGCAGCAGAATGGTCAGCAGCGGCGGCGCAATCGCGTTAGCGATTTGCGAACCGGTGTTGATTATGGATGTCGGCAGTCCGCGCTCTTTATCGGAAAACCAGCTCTGGGTGATCTTGATACCTGAGGTAAAGAACGGCGACTCAGCAACCCCCAACAGCACCCGCAGGCCATAGAAAAAGCTGTAGGTATTAACAAACCCCATCAGGAAAGTCACGGCGGACCACAGGGTCAGCGCGCCGGTGAACATCTTCTTAGGACCAAAGCGGTCAACCAGCCATCCGGCGGGCAGATTCGCCAGAGCATACGGCCAGAGGAATGCCGACAGCAACAGGCCCATTTCAGTGCCGGAGAAACCAAACTCCTTCGAAATCGTGGTATTGGCAATACTCAGGTTGGCGCGGTCAAGGTAGTTCACAACCGCAGCCAGCAGCAGAATCAAAATAATCCCCCAGCGGCGTCGGGAGAGCTTCGGCGGCGCAACTGCCGCGGCGGAAGTCGAATTTACGATGCTCATACCGCCTCCTCCAGTAACGCGCGATCGATTTTGATCACCGCTTTGCGCAGAGGGGTTATCCCGTCACCCTGCGGATGGCAGCACGGGCGATGGATATCTTCCGGGAAGAAAATCACGAACATACCGGGCGTTAGCGTGACCTGCATCTCTTCTTCTTCAACCTGCCAGAACAGAATGTCCTGCTGCGGCGTACGGTCATCCACAACGGTATGCAGTCCGCTTTCGACACGACTGACCCCCATGCGCTCATGACCGGAAATCAGATACTGAATATCGATGAACTGGCGGTGCGACTCCGGGCGCGCCTCTGCAAAAGGTACGCTGTCCATCTCCTGCAACAGGCAGAATAGCTTGCCGGGGATCAGGTCGATTTTACCCGGCGCGAAATCCTGAAAATCGTTCTGAGCGAGGAAAGCCAGCGCCTGCCGCAGTACCGGATGGTAGGCCGCTGCCTGCTCTGGCCATGCCTTAAGACTGGTTACGATCATAATGGCATCCTCTGCTTAGCCCGCGATACGCTGACGCCACTGTTCGGTTCCGGCGCGAATCTGGTCGAGAATCACCGTCAGTCCCCAGAACTTATTCAGCACATCATCCTTGTTAACCCGGCAGTTGATACTGTCAAAAGTCCCCAGGCGCTGATGATAGATTTTGGCGTTTTTCGGATAGCCCAGCGTTTCCGTTACAGCCCCCAGAGAGAGGAAAATCGCCAGCTCATCGGCTACCAGGCGTTGGTTTTTCCCCTCGCGCCACAGCCAGCTGTATAGTTCAGGGTGGAAGTTGGTAAACACGCCGCTAAAGCCCTGTGACCCCGCCAGGATCGCAGGCCAGGCAATCGCCGCGTTGGCGTTAATGACGTTAAGCGGCGTGCCCTGCGCCAGACGTACGCGACGTTCAACGGTCGGCAGATCGCAGCTCACATCCTTCAGCACAACGAAGCGGCCGCTGTTAGCGCACCAGGTAAATTCATCATCGCTAAGTAAGCGGCGGTAAGGCGCCGGACACTCGTAAAGACCGAGCGGTAGCGAGGCTGGCAGCGTATCTAACAGTGTGTTCAGCGTCGCATAGAAGACTTCGCTACCCTCATTACGCGGATCGAGATGGTTAGTCACCAGTACCAGAGCATCAATACCGGTCTGTGCCATCGCCAGCAGCTCGGATTTTTGCGCGTCAATGTCATCGCTGATATGGCCAGAGGCGATAACCGGGATACGGCCATTCACGTGCTGTACCACAAAATTCGCCAGTTCAACGCGTTCTTCTAAGGAAAGGAACTGCATTTCGCTGGACTGACAGACGGCAAACAGCGCATCAACGCCCTTCTCCAGATACCAGTCGATTAATTTCGCCAGAGCCGGATAATCAATCCGATCGCCAGCTGTAAATGGCGTCAGCATTACCGGAACAATACCGTTGATCGTTTTCATATTATTTTTTCCCGAGTTCAGAGGGTACGGAGTCGTGCGTTTGCCTGTTCAAAATCAGGCATGTTGGATGCCCCTTCTAGTTCAACAGCCAGAGAGGCGAAGGCGGAGGCCCAGGTTGCGGCCTGCACCAGACTGTTTCCGGCGGCAAGCGAGGCTGCCAGCGCACCGTTAAAAGCATCGCCAGCACCGGTGGTATCCACGGTGACGGCAGGGAAAGCGCGTATATGACTGAACTGGCGATTATCCAGCAGCAGCGCGCCGCGCGACCCCATGGTAATCAGCACTTTTTTAGCCCCCAGTCCGGCAATACGTAGGGCCGCTTCTTTTGCCGTATCAAGATCGTTGATCTCGATACCCGATAATAAAGAGGCCTCCGTTTCGTTTGGCGTAATCACATCAACGAAGGGGATGCTGGGAATAATTTCGGCAGAATAGGGCGCTGGATTCAGAATGACCCGTTTACCCAGATCGTGAGCTATCTTAATGATCGAATGAGTGGCATCGAAATTATTCTCCATCTGAACTAATAAAACATCAGATGAAGATAACTCCGGAACGATTGCCTGGATTTCACTATGGGTAATAGTTGTATTAGCCCCAGAATAAATAGCGATCATATTTTCGCCATTCTCCTGAGAAACGTAAATAATCGCATTACCAGTTGGCTCACTCTCAGACTGATAAAGCGTGTAAGAGTGAATTGCCGAGCGCGTTAAATGATCTGCCGCTAAATTACTGAACTGATCTTTACCCACCTTGGCGACAAAATGCACCTGAGCGCCTGCTTTACTGGCAGCCGTTGCCTGGTTTGCCCCTTTCCCGCCCGGCCCCAGGCTGCTACCAAGCGCCATTATCGACTCGCCGCCCCTTGGGAAGCGCTCAACTTTAGCCACAATATCAACATTGAACGAGCCAAATACACATACCTTACCCTGCATAAACTTTCCTTTCTTTCGCTCATCACCTGGTGATTTTCGGTGATTAACAGGTTGCAGCAGCACCTCAAAACTATCACCGGTTTCAGATATAAGTTCGGCCTGCAAACTACGCCGTAATATAATGGCCCCGCCATAACAGCGCTGCACCAGCCCCATATCTGCAAGAGTATTCAAATCACTACGTATCGTTTCTTTAGTGACATTAAAATGAGCCGAGAAATAATTCACATAGCCACGTTCATGCTCATCTAAATATCGCAAAATAGACTTTCTACGTTCTTCAAGAAACATAATTAACCCCGATATCACCATTGCAGTATACGAACCACCCAAGGGTGGAAGAGTGACATCAATCCCATGTTTCCAGACAAAACGGAAGCAAACAAAAATGACAAGAAGGGGTGAACAGAAAGAGAGATTCCGGGTTCTGTAGGGTGTAAAATAATATATGCCATTAATATATTTAACGGCATAACATTCTGCATATTACGAATATATACGCAGAATGTTATTAAGATTAATGATGCTCGGCCACCAACAGCGCCTGGGTATCCGGTTCCAGCGCCTGGAATACATGTTCCTGATCCGCCGGATAGCAGATGTAATCGCCCTCCCCCAGCTCCTCCGGCGCTTCGGTCAACCCGACCCGCGCGCGCCCCTGGGTAATAATAATATGCTCAACCGAACCCGCTGGATGAGGATGAGAAATCCGGTCAGCGCCTGGCTGCGTCAGTAACAGGTAGATATCACGGCGGGCGCCCGGCGGGCAGGTCGCCAGTAAAATCGCCTGGTAATGGGCCTGTTCGGCCACCACTTTGGTTCCTTCTCCGCGACGCAATACCTGGGTCTTTTGCGCCTGCGGCTCCAGCAGCTGCGCAAAAGGGATATCGAGCGCGACGCAGAGGGCCCACAGGGTCTCCAGGCTCGGATTACCGTTGCCCGATTCCAGCTGCGATAACGTTGATTTGGCAATACCTGCCCGGCGCGCCACTTCCGCCAGCGATAGCCCGGTACGGGCCCGTTCACGTACCAGACTTTTGGCAATCAGGCTAATTGGCTGTGTCATACACGGCTCCACGTTTTTTATAACGAACGATTCGTTCGTCTTGAAAATCAATACCGATGCGTTCATTATAATGGAAATTCGTTCGATATGGCTAAATAGTATGAAGCAGCCCTTCTCCTGTCTCAAAGCAGACACCATCAAAGCGATAGCGTTAGTGTGTCTGGCGGTCGGCATCGTCGGCATGTCCTATGGTTCGCTGGCGATGGCCTACGGCTTCCCGGTCTGGGTTCCGTTTGCGCTCTCCCTTTCGGTACTGGCAGGCGCCTCCGAATTTATGTTTATCGGCATTATCGCCAGCGGCGGAAACCCGCTGGCCGCTGCGGCGGCAGGCTTGCTGGTCAACGCCCGCCATATTCCGTTCGGCGTCACGGTGCGCGAGCTGGTCGGCAAACGCGGCGTCAGCCTGCTGGGTTGTCATATTATGAATGATGAGAGCGTGGTGTTCGGGCTCGCGCAAAAAACGCCGGAACAGCGTAAAGCCGCCTACTGGCTATGCGGCCTGGGCGTAGCGATTATCTGGCCCGTGGGGGCGATGCTCGGCGCCATGGTCGGCAAGCTGTTGCCTGACCCGGAAACCATTGGTCTGGATGCGGTATTCCCGGCTATTTTGCTGGCGCTGGTGGTGCCAGCGTTTAAAAATCGCACCACCTTAATCCGCGCCTGCAGCGGCGCGGCGCTCTCTCTTGCCACCGTCCCCTTAGCCCCGGTGGGTCTGCCGGTGCTGCTCTCTCTGTTTGGTTTGATGGCGAGGAAAAAATAATGGCTGACATCACGCTGTTCATCGTCGGTATGGCGATTTTATCGGCAGGGACCTATTTGATGCGTCTGGGCGGGGCAACGCTCGGCAGTCGTTTAGCGCTTTCTGCACGTTCTCAGGCACTACTTTCCGATGCGGCGACGGTGTTGCTGTTTTCTGTCGCCCTGGCGACCACTTTTTATGAAGGCGAACATTTTGCCGGCATGGCGCGGGTACTGGGCGTCGATTTCGCCGTCTTTCTTGCCTGGCGCAAAATGCCGCTGATCGTGGTGATTATTTCGGCGGCGGTGGTCACGGCGCTACTGCGTCTGGTCGGGCTTGCGTAGGCCGGACAGGCGCAAGCGCTATCCGGCAATCAGACGCTGCGTCAACCTGGCGTCTGCTGAATCCACTCCGACAGCCTGACAATATCCAGCGGCTGCTGTTGATCCACCGTGAAGACCGGGCCGAGTCGCATCGGCTCAGCCCGTTCAGCCAGCAGGGCAAGCTCCGGCAGATATTCTTCTCCGGGATGGCCCGCCCGACGATCCTGCAGGCGCGTGGCATAGCGTGACACCGCCAGTTCAGGAGAGATGTGATTCCAGATCTCAACCACTTTCTCAACCCCCGCCTGATGCAACAACCGTTGCAGGGTCTCCCGAGGCTGGAAACCGAACCAGGCGTCGATTAACCAGATAACGTTGGCTGGCGAATGGCCGATGATCGACCAGATAGCCTCGTAGGCCGCGCATCCCAGCTGACGGTTAAAAGGCCGATCGATGTCGGTAAAGCACGCCATAAACGGCTCTTTAATCTCATCAATGGTCAGGAGCGGCAGGCCAAAGGTTTGCGCTAGCGCCTGGGCTATCGTGCTCTTTCCCGAAGCGGGGACGCCGTTAATTAAGATAACGGTTTTACAACCGGCAGTGAGATGTCTGTTCATAACAACGCAATCACCTCTTCTCTGGTACTGGCGGCGCGGAGCCTGGCCATGGTTTGGTTATTGTCCAGCAGCGCCACAATCGCCCGAATGCCTTCTTCAATATGCGCATTGCTATCCTGCGCGCCGAACATAATGACGATATCCGCTCTGTCGCTGCCGGCAAATTGAATCGGTTTATCTAATACCACCAGACTGAAGCAGTTTCGCTTCACGCCGCATTCCGGTCTGGCATGTGGAATAGCAATGCCCTCTTCGAATACGTAATAAGCACCATGATTGAGCGTATTATCAATAACCGCTTTACTATAACTCTCAGAGAGATACCCGTTCGCCACCAGGGGGCTGGCGGCCAGCTCAATCACCCTGCGCCAGTCAGACTCCATCACGCCGACCTGAATGGCATCGGCTTCAATCAGCAAATCTTTTATGGTCATTACGCCTCCCTAGATATTGCGGCGAATAATATTGCGTAACTCATCAATCCGAATAAATAGCGCGTCGATATCCTGACGATGTATTTTGCTTTTAGCATACACCGATAGCGCCCGGTTATACTTCAGCATCGGTGATGCTGCCAACTTACTGATTTAGTGTATGATGGTGTTTTTGAGGTGCTCCAGTGGCTTCTGTTTCTATCAGCTGTCCCTCCTGTTCAGCTACTGACGGGGTGGTGCGTAACGGCAAAAGCACTGCCGGACATCAGCGCTATCTCTGCTCTCACTGCCGTAAAACATGGCAACTGCAGTTCACTTACACCGCTTCTCAACCCGGTACGCACCAGAAAATCATTGATATGGCCATGAATGGCGTTGGATGCCGGGCAACCGCCCGCATTATGGGCGTTGGCCTCAACACGATTTTCCGCCATTTAAAAAACTCAGGCCGCAGTCGGTAACCTCGCGCATACAGCCGGGCAGTGACGTCATCGTCTGCGCGGAAATGGACGAACAGTGGGGATACGTCGGGGCTAAATCGCGCCAGCGCTGGCTGTTTTACGCGTATGACAGGCTCCGGAAGACGGTTGTTGCGCACGTATTCGGTGAACGCACTATGGCGACGCTGGGGCGTCTTATGAGCCTGCTGTCACCCTTTGACGTGGTGATATGGATGACGGATGGCTGGCCGCTGTATGAATCCCGCCTGAAGGGAAAGCTGCACGTAATCAGCAAGCGATATACGCAGCGAATTGAGCGGCATAACCTGAATCTGAGGCAGCACCTGGCACGGCTGGGACGGAAGTCGCTGTCGTTCTCAAAATCGGTGGAGCTGCATGACAAAGTCATCGGGCATTATCTGAACATAAAACACTATCAATAAGTTGGAGTCATTACCTTCAGCATCAATGCCTTCTGGATCTCACCATTACCAGGCTCGCCCTGTAGTTCATTTTCCAGCGTTTTTATTTCTTCAGCCAGTTCGCGGGACAGCCGATCATAATCCTGCGGCGGATGATGCTCTTTTTTCCACAACGCTTTCAGTGATTGAAACATAATCTTCTCCCGCCCTGACGGGTGCAGGGCTAACCTGGTCATGACAATTTATTATTGCGGATTTAACTATTTAAATAATGCCATTTTTTCCATCAGTACCTGGGTGACCGCATTATTGGCGGGAATTAAAAACTTACGCACGCTGTCATTCACCTTGCCTTTTTCAAAAGTGGTTTTACATTGGTCAACCCACTGCACATTCATTTCTGTCCCCACATTAACCTTATTAATCCCTTCGCTCACCGCTTTACGCATATCCTCATCGCTGACGCCGGTACCGCCGTGCAGCACCAGCGGCACACCCGTAGCCCGGCTAATCTCCTGAAGGCGCTGATGCTGAATCTGCGCCTTGCCGGTATAAAGGCCGTGCACGGTGCCGACGGAGACAGCCAGCATGTCAACCTGAGTCTCATTCACGAAGCGCGTGGCGTCCTCGACGGTGGTAAAACAGATATCTTCTGCGGCAACGGCTTTACCATCTTCTGATCCCCCGATGGCACCCAGCTCGCCTTCAACGGTAATATTCCGTGGCCGCGCCATTTCCACCACAATCCGCGTATTACCGATATTCTCCTCCAGCCCCAGGTGTGAGCCGTCATACATGACCGATGAAAATCCGGCATTCATGGCCGTTTCAATCGCGCTGATATCAGAACAGTGATCCAGATGCAGACAGGTTGGCACATTTTCACTTTCCGCCAGAGAGCGAACCGCATCCACCAGTAAACGATAGCCAAGATATTCCGCCGTACCGGTCGAGATTTGAATCATTAATGGGCTATGGCTCTTTTGCGCGGCTTTAAAAAAGGCCGGCAGCATTTCGATACAGTGCAGATTAAATGAGCCAATAGCTTTGTAATTTCTTTGCCGGGCGATTTTCAGAATATCGTTGAAATTATACAGACTCATGAATATTTTCCCCTTTCGACTTAGATGATGTACCGTTTACGAACCATGCCAGTGCGGCGACAAAAACAATAAACAAGGCGACAAATAACCAGTTATTCTGCAAGGCATGGCCTAATACCAGACCCGAACTAATGACATCGGAATCACTGAATGTGACGCCGGTAAAACCATAGCTTTCAAGCATCGGGACCAGAATGGCGGGCAGGAAAGTAATAAACAGGCCGTGAACCACACCGCCAATCATTGCTCCGCGACGTCCGCCCAGCGCATTACCAAAGACCCCCGCCGTACCGCCGGCAAAGAAGTTGGTTAACAGTCCCGGGAGGATCATCGCCAGGCCAAACATCGGGAAGACCAGCATGCCGATTATCGAACCCACGGTCGTCGCCAGGAACCCCACGATGACCGCGTTAGGGGCATAAGGGAACAGCACGGGGCAGTCCAGCGCCGGTTTCGCATCCGGCACAATACGCATGGCAATACCGCGAAAGGCCGGGACCAGTTCATTCAGCAATAAGCGCACGCCGCTGTAGAGGACAAAGACCCCTGCCACAAACTGAACAGACTGCATAAAGGCATACATCAGGTAGTTGACGCCGCCGGAAAAGCGGGCGACATACTCCGGTCCGGCCGCCAGCGCCGGGATCAGGTACATGGGGACCATCACCACCGCCATGGCGAGATAGGTATCCTGCAGAAACTTGAAGTTATCAGGCAGTTCAAGATCTTCGGTTGAGCGGGAGCCTTTACCCACCACTTTAGCCACCGCCGCCTGGACTAAATATCCGATGGTGCAAAAATGCCCGAGAGCCACATCGTCAGAATCGGTAATGCGTCTGACCACCGGCTGCGCCAGCGCCGGCATCAGTACCGCCATAACGCCGCCAAAGACACCGCCGGTCAGGATCAGCGGCAGCCCGGTCAGCCCGGCTTTGTAGCCAATCACCGTGCCAATCGTCGCCATCCACAGCAGCGCCTGCCCGGTGAGGAAGATATATTTCAGCGGCGTCAGACGGGCGATAATAATGTTAACGGCAAAGATAACCATCAGCGTTAACGCTACTTCAGAACCCAGTTCCCGATTCGCCAGACCCGCGATAGCGGCAACATCGGTGATATACCCCTTCATCCCGAAACCGTGGGTGAAGATATCGTTAAGGAAGCTCAGGGTAGCGACAATAATATTAATGCCGGCCATCATAATTAAGAATCCGAGCAGCGTTTTAAACGTCCCCTCGACTATTTTACCCACTGACTTCTTCTGTAAGATCAGACCCAGCATGGCAATAAATGCGATTAATATCGAAGCCTGGCCGAGCAAATCTTTAACAATAAACTCGATAAAGCTATTCATGGTCGGCCACCTTGAGGTTGCGCTCTTTCAGGAATGAGACAATTTTCCGTTCAATTTCATCTTTATCCGTAAGTTTATTAAGGACCACCACGCGCTTTATTTCCTCTTCATTAGCGTCAGCGGTTAATATGTCGGCAAATGTTTTTTGCGTCAAAATAATATCGGATTTGAACGCTCCGGCTTCAGATACAGTTGTGTGTTCAATATGTGCAGGGATTTCCAGTTTCTTTAATACTGCTTTCGCCGTCATTTCGATGGCAAAGCTTGAACCGAGGCCGCAGCCACATACGCAAAGAATTTTCAGCATGTAGGGTCTCCTCAAATGATATTGAGTTGTTTGGCAAGTTTATAATGATGTCCTTCGATATCTACCAGACGTTTTTTCATACTGACTAAATCAATTGGAATAGGTTTATTGCTTGAATTTATAATAATCGCTTTATTTTTCATTCCTGACTGAATACAGCGAACGACTTCATTCGCCATGATCGTCCCCTGGTAAATCTCTTCGCAGGTCGGGTCGCCGCTGCGCAGTCCATAGCCGATGATGGTTTTACGGATGCGGACACCGATGCGTGGCTCAAGCTGCTTGATCATCGTATCGATAGCCCCTTGAAAGCCAGGGGAATACTCCCTGGTATAGCCTTCAGAGCAAAGAATCACTACGCTGTTTTGCTCGCGAAGCTTACGTCTGACGCGCTCGGCCAGATCGTCTAATGGCATCTGTGCTTCCGGAATCAGCGCAATATCGGCATTACTTTTAATCGCTGACTGCAACGTGAGTTCCCCGCAATACCCTCCTAATATTTCAGCCATAAACACCCGCCCAGGTAATGCTCTACCGGTATTTCTTAAACGGGAAACCTCCTTGATAATTTGTTCGCAGGCTGTCGAAAAACCGATAGTATAATCACTACCATATACATCATTATCGATAGTCATGCCGACACCGAAACAGTTAATGTCAAATTCGCTAAGTGTATTAAGGAACTGTAGGCTACCATCGCCACCAGCCATAATTAACACATCAAGGCGCAGCGACTTAATTTTCCTGGCTATCGCTTCATACTCATTCCTCAGCAATTTGCGAGTGGTTCTTCCGGATGTAATAACAGGCAGTGAACAAATAGAGAAATCAACGAGATCCCGCCAGGCGATTTCCTGGTGATTTTTGTCGAGCAATCCAGGTATACCACCATTAAATATGGTGATTTCCGCGCTCGCCAGTTTCGCAACCTGAAAAATAAAATTATTAATTCCGGACACATCGCCACCGCTAATAACAATACCGATTTTCATGATCACCACCGTCATATTTCCTTGCCCACATTTATCCCTAAGTTCAAGACCTGTATTTGCAATGAAGATCACATAATTATGATTAATTTATCCGTAGTAACGATTGACAGATATAAATATGAGGTGTTTTTTGTGATCGGAATCTCATTTAAAAGATGAGATCGTCTTAACAGTTATTTTCAAATAACTTTATTATTCATCAGGTTAAATATTAAGAGGATAGCGCGTCATTTTGCTTACCGGGGGTTTAATGGCGGCGCGAAAAACAAAGAAGAGAAACGTGATAAATACCACATTTTTTTACGCAGAAGTGGCGAAGTCGGGCGGAGAGATCTGATGGCCGAAGCAGAAAAACAAAAAAAGCGCCCGCAGGCGCTCTTTCGACGGTAATGCCAGATTTATTTGTTCAGTTCCGCCGTCATGTGCACGCGGTTACCGGTAAAGGCTTCGGTAATTTTATAAGACGATGCGCCAGCGGCCTGTGCCTGAGCGGCAATTTTCGCTTCAGCTCCGTCGATGGTTGCGGCGGTGGCGGTCACGCTTTCAGCGGCGAAAGCACCAAAAGAAACGGTAAGAGCGATAACTGCAGCAAAAGTTTTGATGCTTTTCATGATGTAAATCCTTCATTAAGTTGTTTGGATAAGGCGATGTGCCTTGATGTGATAAATACTAGACCTCACAACCCACAACTAAAAGCGGAAGGATTTGCTCTCATCATTCAAAAAAACTGACTTAATTTTAACCTGCGATCAACCGCTGCGGATGGGTGTAAATCGTCGCCCTGCCCGGGCGGCAAAAGCCCACCAGCGTCAGGTTGCAACGTTCCGCGACCGCCACCGCCAGCGCGGTGGCGGCGGAAACCGCAAACAGAATTTCCACGCCGCACATTGCCGCCTTCTGCACCATCTCGTAGCTGGCGCGGCTGGAGACTAACGCCGCCCCGCATTGCCAGTCATCGCCCTCTTCTACGCGCCGCCCCAGCAGTTTATCCAGCGCGACATGACGCCCGACATCCTCGTGTCCGCCCACCAGTTCTCCGGACGGACACAGCCACGCCGCCGCATGGGTGCAGCCGGTGATATGACCAATCGGCTGCACACCACGAAGCTGCTCCAGCGCGCGATCGAGATTCTCCAGCCTGAAGGTTTGGGTGAATGGTAAAGGTTGCACCGGCTTGCCGATATCGTTGAGCTGCTCAACGCCGCAAACGCCGCAGCCGGTTCGCCCGGCCAGCGCGCGACGGCGCTCTTTCAGCCCCATAAAACGACGGCTGGAAAGCTCAATCTGAACTTCCAGACCGTTGCAGGCCTGCACTACCTCCATCCCGTAGATCTCGCGCCGGTGTTCAATAATCCCTTCTGATAATGAAAAACCGACGGCAAAACGTTGCAGATCCTTAGGAGAGACCATCATGACAACGTGTGAGATACCGTTATAGACCAGCGCCACCGGTACTTCTTCGGCTAATTCGTCAGACTGCGGATGTTGCAAATCATCGCGCTTCCAGAGCACGACCTGACGACATCCTGTGATGCTTGTCACATTTTCAATTTGTTCGGGAGGGTTCTTGTTCACTTTGTTTTAACCGTATTGGAACAGGCATACACACAATGTGGTATTCTTTGCATACCCCTTCAAGTGAAAGGGGGATCACCCCTAATTCTGAACCTTTGCGGCGCTTACCGCAAAGTAAATAACTACATGTGACAATGTCGATACAAGGAGTGAACCATGCAGGTCAGCAGAAGGCAGTTCTTTAAGATCTGCGCTGGCGGTATGGCAGGCACAACGGCAGCGGCGCTGGGTTTTGCCCCAGGCGCCGCGCTCGCGGAAACCCGGCAATATAAACTGCTGCGTACCCGCGAAACCCGTAACACCTGTACGTACTGTTCCGTCGGTTGCGGGCTGTTAATGTATAGCCTCGGCGACGGTGCGAAAAACGCCAAAGCATCCATCTTTCATATCGAAGGAGATCCTGATCACCCGGTCAACCGTGGTGCGCTCTGTCCGAAAGGGGCAGGTCTGGTCGACTTTATTCATTCCGAAAGCCGTCTGAAATTCCCGGAATATCGTGCGCCAGGCTCCGACAAGTGGCAGCAAATCAGCTGGGACGACGCGTTCGATCGTATCGCGAAGCTGATGAAAGAAGACCGCGATGCCAACTTTATCGCCAAAAACGACGCTGGCGCCACCGTCAACCGTTGGTTGACCACCGGCATGCTGTGCGCTTCAGCCTCCAGTAACGAAACCGGCTATTTAACGCAGAAATTCACCCGCGCGCTCGGTATGCTCGCGGTCGACAATCAGGCGCGCGTCTGACACGGACCAACGGTAGCAAGTCTTGCTCCAACATTTGGTCGCGGTGCGATGACCAACCACTGGGTTGACATCAAAAACGCCAACCTGATCGTGGTGATGGGCGGTAATGCCGCTGAAGCGCACCCGGTAGGGTTCCGCTGGGCGATGGAAGCCAAAATCCACAACGGCGCGAAGCTGATTGTTATCGACCCCCGCTTTACGCGTACTGCGTCGGTAGCCGACTTCTATACCCCGATTCGTTCCGGTACTGACATCACCTTCTTGTCAGGCGTCATCCTGTACCTGCTGAATAACGAAAAATTCAACCGCGAGTACACCGAAGCCTATACCAACGCCAGCCTGATCGTACGTGAGGATTACAGCTTCGATGACGGGTTGTTCAGCGGCTATGACGCGGCAAGCCGCAAATACGATAAGACCAGCTGGAACTATGAGCTGGACGAAAACGGCTTCGCGAAACGCGACACGACGCTGCAACATCCGCGCTGCGTATGGAACCTGCTGAAGCAGCACGTTTCTCGCTATACCCCAGAAGTGGTGGAAAATATCTGCGGTACGCCGAAAGCGGACTTCCTGAAAGTCTGTGAGTACATCGCTGAAACCAGCGCGCATGATAAAACCGCGTCATTCCTCTATGCGCTCGGCTGGACGCAGCACTCTATCGGTGCGCAGAACATCCGTACCATGGCGATGATCCAGCTGCTGCTTGGCAACATGGGTATGGCTGGCGGCGGCGTGAACGCCTTGCGCGGTCACTCCAACATTCAGGGGCTGACCGACCTGGGGCTGCTGTCGCAGAGCCTGCCGGGTTATATGACGCTGCCGAGTGAGAAGCAGACCGACCTGCAAACCTACCTGTCCGCCAACACGCCGAAGCCGCTGTTGAAAGATCAGGTGAACTACTGGGGCAACTACCCGAAATTCTTCGTCTCAATGATGAAGGCCTTCTTTGGCGATAAAGCCACGGCGGAAAACAGTTGGGGCTTTGACTGGCTGCCGAAGTGGGATAAGGGCTACGACGTCCTGCAGTACTTCGAGATGATGTATCAGGGCAAGGTCAATGGCTATATTTGCCAGGGCTTTAACCCGGTGGCCTCGTTCCCGAACAAAAACAAAGTGGTCGCCTCGCTGTCGAAACTGAAGTTCCTGGTGACCATCGACCCGCTCAACACCGAAACGTCTACCTTCTGGCAAAACCACGGTGAGTCGAACGATGTCGATCCGGCGAAAATACAGACCGAAGTGTTCCGCCTGCCCTCTACCTGCTTTGCCGAGGAGAATGGTTCCATCGTTAACTCCGGACGCTGGCTGCAGTGGCACTGGAAAGGCGCGGATGCCCCAGGGATTGCGACCACCGATGGCGAAATCCTCGCCGGCATCTTCTTACGTCTGCGGAAAATGTACGCGGAAACCGGCGGTCCGGCGCCTGAGCCGGTGCTGAACATGACCTGGGACTACTCCACGCCGCACGAACCCGCTTCGGAAGAGGTGGCGATGGAGAGCAACGGCAAGGCGCTGGCAGATATTACCGATCCGGCCACCGGCGCGGTGATTGTGAAGAAAGGCCAGCAGCTCAGCTCCTTCGCGCAGCTGCGCGATGATGGCACCACCGCCAGCGGTTGCTGGATCTTCGCCGGCAGCTGGACGCCGGAAGGCAACCAGATGGCGCGTCGCGATAACGCCGATCCATCCGGCCTCGGCAATACGCTGGGCTGGGCCTGGGCATGGCCGCTCAACCGTCGCATTCTGTACAACCGTGCTTCCGCTGACCCGCAGGGCAACCCGTGGGATCCCAAACGCCAAATCCTGAAATGGGACGGCGCAAAATGGGGCGGAGTGGACATTCCGGACTACAGTGCCGCCGCACCAGGCAGCGATGTCGGGCCGTTCATCATGCAGCCCGAAGGCATGGGCCGCCTGTTTGCTCTTGATAAGATGGCGGAAGGTCCGTTCCCGGAACACTACGAGCCGTTTGAAACGCCGCTGGGCACCAACCCGCTGCACCCGAATGTGGTCTCTAACCCGGCCGCCCGCGTCTTTAGCGGCGACCTGGAACAGATGGGTAAAGCGGATAAGTTCCCGTACGTCGGCACCACCTACCGTCTCACCGAGCACTTCCACTACTGGACCAAGCATGCGCTGCTCAACGCCATCGCCCAGCCGGAACAATTTGTGGAAATCGGCGAGAAGCTGGCGAACAAGCTCGGCATCGCGCATGGCGATACCGTTCGCGTCTCCTCCAACCGCGGCTATATCAAGGCCAAGGCGGTGGTGACCAAGCGTATTCGCACGCTGAAAGTGGACGGTAAGGATATTGATACCATCGGTATTCCTATCCACTGGGGCTATGAAGGGGTGGCGAAGAAAGGCTTTATCGCCAACACGCTGACGCCGTTCGTCGGCGATGCGAACACGCAAACGCCGGAGTTTAAAGCCTTCCTCGTGAACGTGGAAAAGGTGTAACGGAGACGACTTATGGCTTATCAATCGCAAGACATTATTCGTCGTTCCGCGACTAACGGTTTCACTCCCGCGCCTCAGGCGCGGGACCACCAGCAGGAAGTCGCGAAGCTTATCGACGTCACCACCTGTATTGGCTGTAAAGCCTGTCAGGTCGCCTGTTCAGAATGGAACGATATCCGCGATGAAGTCGGTCACAACGTCGGGGTGTACGACAACCCCGCGGATCTGACCGCCAAATCCTGGACGGTGATGCGCTTCTCCGAAGTGGAGCAGAACGACAAACTGGAGTGGCTTATCCGTAAGGATGGCTGCATGCACTGCGCCGACCCCGGCTGCCTGAAGGCCTGCCCGTCGGAAGGGGCTATCATTCAGTATGCCAACGGTATCGTGGATTTTCAGTCCGAGCAGTGCATCGGCTGCGGCTACTGTATCGCCGGCTGCCCGTTCAATGTGCCGCGCCTGAACCCGGAAGACAACCGCGTCTACAAATGTACGCTGTGCGTCGACCGCGTCACCGTGGGTCAGGAGCCTGCCTGTGTGAAGACCTGCCCGACCGGGGCGATTCACTTTGGCTCCAAAGAGGATATGAAAACGCTGGCAGGTGAGCGCGTCGCTGAACTGAAAACCCGTGGTTACGACAACGCGGGCCTGTACGATCCGGCCGGCGTCGGCGGCACGCACGTGATGTACGTGCTGCACCACGCCGACAAACCGAATTTGTATCACGGCCTGCCGGAGAACCCGGAAATCAGCGCCACCGTGAAGTTCTGGAAAGGTATCTGGAAACCGCTCGCGGCGGTAGGATTTGCCGCGACTTTCGCCGCCAGCGTCTTCCACTATGTCGGGGTCGGTCCGAACCGTGCGGAAGAGGAAGAGGACAACCTGCATGAAGAGAATGACGAGGTGCGCAAATGAAAAGACGTGACACCATCGTGCGCTACACGGCGCCGGAACGCATCAACCACTGGGTCACCGCCTTCTGCTTCGTGCTGGCGGCGCTGAGCGGACTGGGCTTTTTCTTCCCGTCCTTCAACTGGCTGATGCAGATCATGGGGACACCGCAGCTGGCGCGTATACTGCACCCGTTTGTCGGCGTTATCATGTTCGCGTCGTTCATCATCATGTTTTTCCGCTACTGGCACCATAACCTCATCAACCGGGATGATATCTTCTGGGCGAAGAATATTCGTAAGATCGTCGTCAACGAGGAAGTGGGTGATACCGGGCGCTATAACTTCGGCCAGAAGTGCGTATTCTGGGCGGCGATTATCTTGCTGGTGCTGCTGCTGGCGAGCGGCGTGATCATCTGGCGTCCGTATTTTGCGCCGGCGTTCTCAATCCCGGTGATCCGCTTCGCGCTGATGCTGCATTCATTTGCCGCCGTTGCCCTGATTGTGGTTATTATGGTGCATATTTACGCCGCCCTGTGGGTGAAAGGCACCATTACCGCGATGGTGGAGGGCTGGGTGACCAAAACATGGGCGAAGAAACATCATCCCCGCTGGTACCGGGAAGTTCGCCAGAAACAGGAAAAGAAGACTGAATGAGTATTCGCATAATCCCGCAAGATGAGCTGGGTTCGAGCGAGAAACGTACGGCGGAGTACATTCCGCCGTTACTGTTTCCCAGGCTGAAAAATCTTTATAACCGTCGGGCCGATCGTCTGCGCGAACTGGCACAGAACAACCCGCTGGGCGACTACCTGCGCTTTGCTGCGCTCATTGCACACGCCCAGGAAGTGGTGCTCTACGACCATCCGCTACAGATGGATCTGACCGCCCGCCTCAAAGAAGCGAACGAGCAGGGCAAACCGCCGCTGGATATTCACGTGCTGCCGCGCGACAAGCACTGGCACAAGCTCCTGCATTCGCTGATTGCCGAGCTCAAGCCAGAGATGAGTGGCCCGGCGCTGGCGGTCATCGAAAACCTCGAAAAAGCCTCTGAGCAGGAGCTGGAGCTGATGGCAAGCGCCCTGTTCGCTTCCGACTTTGCCTCGGTCAGTAGCGACAAAGCGCCGTTTATCTGGGCTGCGCTGTCGCTCTACTGGGCGCAGATGGCCAGCCTGATCCCTGGCAAGGCGCGCGCCGAGTATGGCGAACAGCGTCAGTATTGCCCGGTCTGCGGTTCAATGCCGGTATCCAGCATGGTGCAAATTGGCACCACGCAGGGCTTGCGCTACCTGCACTGCAACCTGTGCGAAACCGAATGGCACGTCGTGCGCGTGAAGTGCAGCAACTGCGAGCAGAGCCGGGATTTACATTACTGGTCTCTGGACAACGAGCAGGCGGCCATTAAGGCCGAAAGCTGCGGTGACTGCGGGACTTACCTGAAGATTTTGTACCAGGAAAAAGATCCGCAAGTGGAAGCCGTAGCCGACGATCTCGCCTCGCTGGTGCTGGATGCCCGCATGGAGCAGGAAGGCTTCGCCAGAAGTTCAATTAACCCGTTTATGTTCCCGGGTGAAGGGGAGTAAATCCCCCCATATTGCCGGGTAATCCACGTTGCCCGGCACTCGCCAAAACCTGATACGCGCGCACCTCAGCAGAGGAAGGCCTTCGCTTTAGCATGCCCTTCTCCCGTCCCCGATGCTCATTTTCTACAAAAAAACCTTTTCTATCGACGGCAACCCAGGCTATAACACTGTATATCCATACAGACTGAAGGAATATAATGATGGCACTGGAACACGGTATTGCCCGGCTGGTTGAGGAGTTTATCGCCGCAGGGCGCCCCTCTTCGCGAGAGCGAAATATTGATGACCGGAGGGCAGGTTATGTTGCCAGTGCGGTACTGGCAGGAGAAACCGAAACGCGAGTGCAGGTGGATGATGTCATGCTGGAGGGGATGCATTTTCGCGTGGTATCGCCGCAGAATGCGGCCGGTCCGCTGCCCACCGTTATCTACTATCACGGCGGCTGTTTTATCAGCGGCGGTTTCGCCACCCACGATAAACAATTGCGCCAGCTGGCGTATGAAAGCGGCTGCCGGGTCATTGCCGTGCAATACCGGCTGGCGCCCGAGCAGACGTTTCCTGCCGCGCACGATGACGCGGAACAGGGAGCGCAGATTATCCGCCGCCACGCGGAGCCGCTCGGGGTCGATGCCTCGCAAATCACCCTTGCGGGCGATAGCGCGGGGGGGCATCTGGCTCTCGTCACCGCGCTCCGGCTGAAAGCCGCGGGTGGCTGGCAGCCCGCACAGCTGATTCTGATTTACCCCATGCTGGACGCCACCGCGGCTTCGGCAAGCTACGTCAGCAACGGAGAGGATTACATCATCACCCGGGATACGCTGCTGAGCGGCTACGAAATGTACCTGCCCGCAACGGAATCGGCACACCCGGAGGCCAGCCCGCTGTGGCGAGACGACTTCAGCGGCCTACCGCCGGTGCATATCCTCACCGCCGAATATGACCCGCTGCGTGATGAGGGTGAAGCGCTGTATCAGCGAATGATCGAGCAAAGCGTGGTCTGTACCTGCCAGCGCTATGCTGGCGTGATTCACGGTTTCTTTCAGCTGGGTGGCATCAGTCTGGCGGCGCGCCATGCCATGGGCGATATCGCCTGGCGAATCCGTTCACCAGGTCGGTCGATATAATCAGCGCACCGGGAATTACTCTTCTTCGTTCCCGCCCTCTTCATACGAACCAAACGGCTTCGCGGGCAGAACGATGTAAATGCCTTCAAAAATGGCGCCCAGACTCTCGCCGCCAAACAACTCAACCTGCAGCTGTACGCGGGCTTTGCGCCCGCGTGCCAGGCGGTCGAGATCGCCGCTGAGCGAGCCCAGATCGGCCACCGCGCTCGGGCGGCCGCTAATCGGCTGGCTGTAACGGATATGGGCATCGGCGAGAATAATCGTGCCGCCCAGATGCTGCTCGCGCAGCATCAGCCAGATAAGCCCCCAGCCGGTCAGCGTCGCCAGGGAAAACAGACTTCCGGCAAACAGCGTATGGTGCGGATTCTGGTTACCGGCTTCAGGCATGGTGGTGATGAAGTTTTTGCCGGTGTACTGCTGAATACGCACACCCATTTTTTCGCTGAGCGGAATATGCTGATACCAGGCCTGCTGCAGCTGCCCGCACCAGTCGCCGCGATGCAGAATATCGTCCAGCGAGGCGATTGGTTTAATCATCAGGAAGTGGCGGATCGGCGTGGTGGTCGGCGTGGTAATCTCGCCCTGGTTAACAAAACCGAGCTTGGCAAAGAAATCCATCGCGTCTTCGCGAGCGCTACAGGTTACGCGCTTAACGCCCTCCTGACGGGCGACGGACTCCAGCGTCATCGCCATCAGCGTCCCCAAGCCTTTATCCTGCACCGAGGGATGTACGGCCATAAAGCGAATAGAGGCTTCGTTCTCCGCGTTTATATACAGCCGCCCGACGGCAACCAGGTTGCCTTCTTCATCCACGACCATCTGGTGATGCGCCATCGCATCCCAGGCGTCACGCTCCGATCCTTTGGGCTGATGGAGCGGCTTGCGCAACATCTCCCAGCGGAACTGATAGTAGCTCTCGAGTTCGTCTTCTGTTTGCGGTACACGAAGGTGATACATAGCCGTACTCTCTTTTGTTACCCGCAGCCGGCCCGGAAGCTGGCTCATACCTGCAACCAAAAGGTCACAGGACCATCATTCACCAGTGAGACCTGCATATCCGCAGCGAATCTCCCGGTTTGGGTGTTCATCTCCTGCTGGCGACAGCGACCGACAAAATAGTCATACAGCGCTTCCGCTCTGTCAGGGGCGGCCCCTCTGGAAAAACCCGGCCGCATGCCCCGTTCGGTATCCGCCGCCAGCGTGAACTGTGAGACCACCAGGACGCTGCCGCCGGACTGCCGCACATTGAGGTTCATTTTTCCTTCGCTATCGCTGAAAATACGATAGCCAAGTACGCGCTCGCACAGGCGATTCGCTTTTTGCTCATCATCGTCTTTCTCAACGCCCAACAACACCAGAAGCCCCGGGCCGATTTCACCCGTCACTTCGCCCTCCACGGTTACGCTTGCACGGGATACGCGCTGAATTAATGCAATCATAGTTATTCTGGTTCTTCTTTTTTAAGTTTGCGGTATTCCTCGAGAGTGACAGTAATTTCTGCCCCAAGCAAGACGATACACCACGTCCAGTACACCCAGACAAACAAAATAGGCACCACGGCTATCACGCCGTAAATCAGCTGGTACGACGGGAAGGTCGTGATATATAAAGCAAACGCTTTTTTGCCCGCCTCAAACAACAGCGCCGCCACCAGCGATCCGATAATTGCATCGCGATTGCGTACCTGGGTCGTCGGTACAATGCTGTAGAGCAGCCAAAATGCCGTCCACGATAACATCAGCGGGAAGAGACGCAGCACATCATCAATCACGCTGTTCAGTTCGCTCGCCCAGCGCAACGACAGCAGATAAGAGCTGATGGCTAGACTCGCCCCCGCCAGCAGCGGCCCCAGCGTCAGAATCATCCAGTAAACGGCAAATGAGTAAATTTTGGGCCGGGTACGCGTGCTGCGCCAGATGGTGTTCAGCGCGCTATCAATCGAATACATCAGCAGCAGCGAGGTCATGATCAGCCCAAAGGCGCCGACGGCGGTCATCCGGCTGGAGTTCGCGACAAACTGTTCGATGTATCCCTGAATAACGTCCCCCGTCGCCGGGATGAAGTTAGCGAAGATAAAGTGGCGAAGCTGACCGCTAACCTCGGCAAACATCGGAAATGCCGAGAACAGCGCAAAGACGACTGCGATCAGCGGCACCAGGGAGAGTAACGACACGTAGGCGAGATTCCCCGCCAGTGTCGTCATATGGTCTTCATCAATACGCCGCCAGAGCAGTTTTATCCAGGCAATCAGGGGCCGGACGCGGCGCTTTGCTTTTTGATGAACGGTTTTGAGCATAGTTATTTCGCAAAGTAGGCGGGGATGGTCTCCTTTCCGGTTACCAGAATACTGGTTATCCCCAACAGCTTAGCCCCTGCTATATTATCGGCGTTATCGTCAAAAAAGACCGTCTCCTCGGCAGAAAAACCTTCCGACTGCAGGACGCTTTGATAGATTCGCGCCTCGGGTTTACGCATCCCCATCTCCTGGGAAAGATAGATACGATCGGCGGCGGCCCTCACCTGCGGATATTCATCCGGCCAGAAAGTGGTATGCAGACGGTTGGTATTCGACAGAACAACCACGCGGTGCCCCTGCTCGCGCAGCTTTTGCATAATAGCGATGACTTCCGGGCGCAGAGAGACAAAAACGGCCTGCCAGCCGTGGGAAAACTGCTCATAGCTCAGCGGCATATTCATTTCATGGCACATCGCGTGCGCAAAGTCCTCATCGCTAATTTCACCGCGCTCGTGCTGATGGAACGCCTCGCCCATGGTGAAATGCTGCTTGAGCGTCGCGAGCGGGATACGGCTCAAATCGCTCCATGTCCCGAGAACCCGGTTGAAGTCGATGTCGACAATCACATTACCTAAATCAAAGATATAGAGCATTTTTGTCTCCTTGCGCGCCATGAAAGATTAACTGTAGCGGGAAAGGCGGTATTTGACTATGTATGGTTTTTAAACCGGCGTTCAGAACGATTTAGGCTGCCCGATAACGGCTCGTCCCTGGAGAGCCACGCTGCTCACTTTTCCCTTCAGATATCCCGCCACACTCATCACTGACCCTGAGCGCAAAGCGTTACGGAGCCCCCAACCGGTGAACCGCGGCCAAAAAGTCAGACGGGGCTGTTCACCGGTTGGGGGGCTACAGACAAAAAAACCCCGCCATAAAGGCGGGGTTCGGTATCGACAAGAAGCGAGAATTAATCTTCTTTCGCACCGCGCATTGCGCGTTTACGGTCGTTCTCAGTCAGGTGACGTTTACGGATACGAACGGAAGTTGGGGTCACTTCTACCAGTTCGTCGTCATCGATGAACTCCAGAGCTTGCTCCAGGGTCATCTTAACCGGCGGAACCAGAACCGTTGCTTCGTCAGTACCGGAAGCACGCATGTTGGTCAGTTTCTTACCGGTCAGGCAGTTTACGGTCAGGTCGTTAGAACGACTGTGAATACCGATGATCTGGCCTTCGTAAACTTCAGCACCGTGGCCGAGGAACAGCTTACCGCGGTCCTGCAGGCTGAACAGTGCAAACGCAACCGCTTTACCCTGACCGTTGGAGATCAGTACGCCGTTCTGACGCTGGCCCACATCGCCCGCACGAACGTCGTCGTAGTGGCTGAAAGTGGAGTACAGCAGACCAGTACCGGAGGTCATGGTCATGAACTCAGAACGGAAGCCGATCAGGCCACGGCTTGGGATCACGTAGTCGAGACGTACGCGGCCTTTGCCATCTGGATTCATGTTTTTCAGGTCGCCTTTACGCTCACCCAGAGCCTGCATGACAGAACCCTGATGCTGCTCTTCAACGTCCAGCGTGACGTTTTCGAACGGCTCTTGTTTACGGCCGTCGATTTCGCGGAAGATAACTTTCGGACGGGAAACCGCCATTTCGAAACCTTCACGACGCATATTTTCGATCAGCACAGACAGGTGCAGCTCACCACGACCGGAAACGCGGAATGCATCCGCATCCGGAGTTTCTTCGACGCGCAGCGCCACGTTATGCACCAGCTCTTTATTCAGACGGTCAAGAATCTGACGAGAGGTAACGTACTTACCTTCTTTACCGCAGAACGGAGAGGTGTTAACGCAGAAGAACATGGATACGGTTGGCTCATCGACTGACAGCGCCGGCAGCGCTTCAACATTCTGCGGATCGCAGATGGTATCAGAGATGTTCAGTTCGCCCAGACCGGTGATCGCGATGATATCGCCCGCTTCAGCAATATCGCTGTCGATACGCTCAAGGCCCAGGTGGGTCAGAACTTTACCCACTTTACCGTTACGGGTTTTGCCTTCGCTATCAATGATAGTGACCTGCTGGTTTGGCTTCACTTTACCGCGTTTGATGCGGCCGATGCCAATGACGCCAACGTAGTTGTTGTAGTCCAGCTGGGAGATCTGCATCAGCAGCGGGCCATCAAGGTCAACGTTCGGCGCCGGAACACGATCGACGATAGTCTGATACAGCGGAGTCATATCTTCAGCCATATCTTCGTGATCCAGACCCGCAATACCGTTCAGCGCAGAAGCGTAAACGATCGGGAAGTCCAGCTGTTCGTCGGTAGCGTCGAGGTTAACGAACAGGTCGAATACCTGATCGACAACCCAGTCAGGGCGCGCGCCAGGACGGTCAACTTTGTTGATAACGACAATCGGCTTCAGGCCATGAGCAAAGGCTTTTTTGGTCACGAAGCGCGTCTGCGGCATCGGGCCGTCAAATGCGTCAACCACCAGCAGCACAGAGTCAACCATGGACATGACACGCTCAACCTCACCTCCGAAGTCGGCGTGCCCAGGGGTATCAACGATGTTGATACGGTAGTCATTCCATTTGATGGCGGTGTTTTTCGCGAGGATAGTAATCCCACGCTCTTTCTCCAAATCGTTGGAGTCCATCACTCGTTCTTGAGTTTCGGCACGCGCATCGAACGTACCGGATTGCTGCAGCAGCTTATCAACCAGGGTAGTTTTACCATGGTCAACGTGCGCGATGATGGCGATATTACGCAAATTTTCGATCACAACTTTGCCTCAGGCATTAGAAATAGCGCGTTATTGTACACGGATTAATCGCAGTACAAAACAGGATCACAAACATCCTCCGCAAACAAGTATTGCAGAGTTTCTTTGTGATCGCTTTCACGGAGCGTTAAAAGGGTTATTCAAGGTCAATTGCACCAAATTAGTGCCCAACGTTCACGCAATTGCACTATATTGGTGCAATGCATTCATAATGGTGCAGCCCTTTTGCACGATGGAGTGCATGATAACGCCTTTTGGGGGCAATTTAAAAGTTGGCACAGATTTCGCTTTATATTTTTTAAGGCAACAACGCCACTTTTCGTAGTTAAAAAGTTTTCGTTTCCACGACGACAATGACCAATCCGGGAGAGTTTAAGTATGTCCGCTGAACACGTTTTGACGATGCTGAACGAGCACGAAGTGAAGTTTGTCGATCTGCGCTTCACCGATACCAAAGGTAAAGAACAGCACGTCACAATTCCTTCTCATCAGGTAAATGCCGAATTCTTCGAAGAAGGCAAAATGTTTGATGGCTCCTCGATTGGTGGCTGGAAAGGTATTAACGAATCTGACATGGTTCTGATGCCGGATGCGACCACTGCGCTGATCGACCCGTTCTATGAAGAACCGACTCTGATCATCCGCTGCGATATCCTGGAACCAGGCACGCTGCAGGGCTACGACCGTGACCCGCGCTCCATCGCAAAACGCGCTGAAGAATACCTGCGCTCTACTGGCATCGCAGACACCGTTCTGTTTGGGCCAGAACCAGAATTCTTCCTGTTCGACGATATCCGTTTCGGCGCCTCTATCTCTGGCTCCCACGTGGCTATCGACGACATCGAAGGCGCATGGAACTCCTCCACCAAATACGAAGGTGGTAACAAAGGTCACCGCCCAGGCGTGAAAGGGGGTTACTTCCCGGTTCCGCCGGTTGACTCCTCTCAGGACATCCGTTCTACCATGTGTATGATCCTGGAAGAAATGGGCCTGGTTGTTGAAGCTCACCACCACGAAGTGGCTACCGCGGGTCAGAACGAAATCGCGACCCGTTTCAACACCATGACCAAAAAAGCGGACGAAATTCAGATCTACAAATACGTTGTGCACAACGTTGCACACCGTTTCGGTAAAACCGCGACCTTCATGCCGAAACCAATGTTCGGTGACAACGGTTCCGGTATGCACTGCCACATGTCTCTGTCCAAGAACGGCGTTAACCTGTTCTCTGGCGACAAGTATGCAGGTCTGTCTGAACAAGCGCTGTACTACATCGGCGGCGTTATCAAGCACGCTAAAGCGATCAACGCCCTGGCAAACCCGACCACCAACTCCTACAAGCGTCTGGTCCCGGGTTATGAAGCACCGGTCATGCTGGCTTACTCCGCCCGTAACCGTTCCGCTTCCATCCGTATTCCGGTAGTCACCTCGCCGAAAGCACGCCGTATTGAAGTGCGCTTCCCGGACCCGGCGGCTAACCCGTACCTGTGCTTCGCAGCACTGCTGATGGCTGGCCTTGACGGTATTAAGAACAAAATCCATCCGGGCGAAGCGATGGACAAAAACCTGTACGACCTGCCGCCGGAAGAAGCGAAAGAGATCCCACAGGTTGCGGGTTCTCTGGAAGAAGCACTGAACGCGCTGGATGCTGACCGTGAGTTCCTGACGGCTGGCGGCGTGTTCACCAACGACGCTATCGATGCCTACATCGCCCTGCGTATTGAAGAAAACGACCGCGTACGTATGACTCCGCACCCGGTTGAATTCGAACTGTACTACAGCGTCTGATTTTGCTGTAAATCCCCGGTATTCCGTGTTGTGGCGTGGGGTACCGTGGATATTTTGTTGCCGTGGAAACTTTCAGCCCATCTCAGGATGGGCTTTTTTCTCCACCAACACTCTGATCTCATACGCTTTTTACCTATAAAAAGCTATACTGCACTAAAATAGTGCACTCTTTTCAGGAGACTGTCGGATGGCAACAGGCACTCAGCCCGATGCTGGGCAGATCCTTAACTCTTTAATCAACAGTATTTTACTGGTCGATGACGACCTGGCGGTGCATTACGCGAACCCGGCCGCGCAGCAGCTGCTGGCGCAAAGTTCACGTAAGCTCTTTGGCACGCCGCTCCCGGAACTGTTGAGTTATTTTTCCCTGAATATTGACCTGATGCAGGAAAGCCTGCTGGCGGGCCAGGGTTTTACCGACAACGAAGTGACGCTGGTTATCGATGGCCGCTCGCATATCCTGTCTCTGACGGCACAGCGCCTGCCTGAAGGCTATATCCTGCTGGAGATGGCCCCGATGGATAACCAGCGGCGCCTGAGCCAGGAGCAGCTGCAGCACGCCCAGCAAATTGCGGCGCGGGATTTGGTTCGCGGGTTGGCCCATGAGATCAAAAATCCGTTAGGCGGTCTGAGAGGCGCTGCGCAATTGCTGAGTAAAGCGCTGCCTGACCCGGCGTTGATGGAATACACCAACGTGATTATTGAACAGGCCGATCGCTTAAGAAATCTGGTCGATCGCCTGCTGGGGCCGCAGCATCCAGGGATGCACGTGACCGAAAGCATCCATAAGGTTGCCGAACGGGTTGTGAAGCTGGTCTCGATGGAACTGCCGGATAACGTCAGACTGGTCCGCGATTACGACCCGAGCCTGCCGGAGCTCCCTCATGACCCGGACCAGATCGAGCAGGTTCTGCTGAATGTCGTTCGCAACGCGCTACAGGCGCTGGGGCCAGAAGGCGGCGAGATCATCCTGCGCACCCGTACCGCCTTTCAGTTGACGCTGCACGGCGTTCGTTACCGCCTCACCGCGCGTATTGACGTCGAGGACAACGGCCCGGGAATTCCGTCTCATTTACAGGATACGCTGTTCTATCCCATGGTTAGCGGTCGCGAAGGCGGTACCGGTCTGGGGCTCTCCATTGCCCGCAGTCTTATCGATCAGCACTCCGGCAAAATTGAATTTACCAGTTGGCCAGGGCATACCGAATTCTCGGTATACCTGCCTATTCGGAAGTAGAGGTGTTTATGCAACGAGGGATAGCCTGGATCGTTGATGACGATAGCTCCATCCGTTGGGTGCTTGAACGCGCGCTCACCGGAGCAGGCTTAAGTTGTACAACGTTTGAAAACGGCAACGAGGTGCTTGATGCACTCACCACCAAAACCCCGGATGTACTGTTATCTGATATCCGGATGCCGGGAATGGATGGGTTGGCGTTACTGAAACAAATTAAACAGCGTCACCCCATGCTTCCGGTCATCATAATGACCGCGCATTCGGATCTGGACGCGGCGGTCAGCGCCTATCAGCAAGGCGCCTTTGACTATCTGCCCAAACCTTTTGATATTGATGAAGCGGTCGCCCTGGTCGATCGTGCGATCAGCCACTATCAGGAACAGCAGCAGCCGCGCAATATCACGATAACCAGCCCGACGGCCGATATCATCGGCGAAGCGCCGGCGATGCAGGACGTCTTTCGCATCATCGGCCGCCTGTCGCGTTCATCGATCAGCGTATTGATCAACGGCGAATCCGGTACCGGTAAAGAGCTGGTCGCGCACGCCTTGCATCGCCATAGCCCGCGGGCAAAAGCGCCGTTTATCGCACTGAATATGGCTGCTATCCCAAAAGACCTGATCGAATCTGAACTTTTCGGTCACGAAAAAGGGGCGTTTACCGGCGCCAATACCGTGCGTCAGGGACGTTTTGAGCAGGCTGACGGCGGGACTCTGTTCCTCGATGAGATCGGTGATATGCCGCTCGATGTGCAGACGCGCCTGCTGCGCGTTCTGGCCGATGGCCAGTTCTATCGCGTTGGCGGCTATGCGCCGGTGAAGGTAGACGTGCGCATTATTGCCGCCACCCACCAGAACCTTGAGCAGCGCGTACAGGAAGGGAAGTTCCGTGAGGACCTGTTCCATCGCCTGAACGTGATTCGCGTTCATCTGCCGCCGCTGCGCGAGCGCCGCGAGGATATTCCCCGCCTGGCGCGGCATTTCCTGCAAATTGCCGCCCGCGAACTGGGGGTCGAAGCCAAGCAGCTCCATCCGGAGACGGAAACCGCGCTAACCCGTTTAGCCTGGCCCGGTAACGTCCGCCAGCTGGAGAACACCTGCCGCTGGCTGACGGTGATGGCAGCAGGCCAGGAGGTTCTGACGCAGGATCTTCCCAGCGAACTGTTTGAAACCGCGATTCCCGATAGCCCGACGCATATGCAGCCGGACAGCTGGGCAACGTTACTGGGACAGTGGGCCGATCGCGCCCTGCGTTCCGGTCATCAAAACCTGCTTTCGGAAGCGCAGCCGGAGATGGAACGGACGCTGCTCACTACCGCCCTGCGTCATACGCAAGGGCATAAGCAGGAGGCCGCACGTCTGCTGGGGTGGGGACGTAATACGCTAACGCGCAAGCTGAAAGAGTTAGGAATGGAGTAAACGTCATGCCCGGTGGCGCTATGCTTACCGGGCCTGCAGAATCCGTCGGCCGGGCAAACGAAGTGCCGCCCGGCATGACAGAGTTAAATCACCCGGGAGAACTGCTGCATCCGCGCTTTCTGACGCAGATAGGCATCAAAACACATGCAGATGTTGCGAATCAGCAGACGGCCTTTTGCCGTCACCTGAATGCCCTTATCATCCACATCCACCAGCCCATCTTTTGCCAGCGGTGCCAGCAGCGCCAGATCGTCGGCAAAATAACGCTGGAAATCCAGTTGCCACCGCGTTTCTACCGCAGAAAAATCGAGATGGAACTGGCAAATCAGCGCCTTAATAACGTCACGGCGAATACAGTCATCGCGGGTCAGCGCAATGCCGCGCCACAGCGCATCTCCGGTTTGATCAACCTGTTGATAGTAAAGCTTCAGCTCTTTCTGGTTCTGCGCGTAGCAGTCGCCAATCATGCTGATCGCCGACACCCCCATCCCCAGCAGATCGGTATCGCCCTGGGTGGTGTATCCCTGGAAATTGCGGTGCAGGACGCCGTCGCGCTGAGCAATGGCCAGCTCATCATCCGGGCGGGCAAAATGATCCATACCGATAAACTGATAGCCGGCGTTGGTGAGTGAGGCAATGGTCTCTTGCAGAATATCCAGCTTCTGTTCTGCCGAAGGCAGGTCGGCATCTTTGATTTTACGCTGAGCGGCGAAGAGCGTCGGCAGATGCGCATAGTTAAATACGCTCAGGCGATCGGGGTTGAGCTCGGCTACTTTTTGCAGCGTAAACGCAAAACTCTCCGGCGTTTGTTTCGGCAGACCGTAAATCAAATCGATATTCGTCGAGGTAAAACCAATCTCACGAGCATGGTTGAGCAGGGCAAAGATAAACGCCTCATCCTGCTCGCGGTTAACCAGCCGCTGAACCTCTTTATTGAAATCCTGCACCCCCATACTCAGCCGGTTGAAGCCTTCCGATCGGAGATGATCCAGGACATCCAGCTCAATTTCACGCGGATCGACTTCAATCGAGATCTCTGCATCGGCGTTAAAATTGAAATGGCTGCGCAGCAAATGCATTAAGCGGCTGATTTGCGCTTTATTCAGGTAAGTGGGGGTACCGCCGCCCCAGTGCAGCTGGTTCACCTGACGCCCGGCAAAGAGCGGCGCGCGATGAATAATTTCCTGCTGCAGAACATCCAGATACTGGTCGGCTTTATGCTGCTGGCGAGTCACAATTTTGTTGCAGCCACAGAAATAACAGAGCTTGTGACAAAACGGAATATGCACATACAGCGATAGCGGACGCTGCGGGTAGCGAGCTACCGCCTCGTCAAATTCTGCCGCACCGAACTCAGGAGAAAACTCCAGCGCGGTGGGGTATGAGGTATAACGTGGCCCCGAATAATTATATTTCTGGATCAGGGCCAGATCCCAGTCGATTAACTGCACAGACATGCTCACTCCTTCCGATGGTGCCGTCGGCGGGTACGCCGCCCCGGCCCAACCGCACCTCGGGTAATGAGCCGGTTGCGCAGCCATTTCTGACGCCGCGACAACCGTCGTAGTTTAACGAATAACCACAGCATATAACATACAACCAAAAGGGTTATAAGCAGGACCGGGAATCCGATTGAGTGCAAACGTTAGTTTCCACCCTTCAGCAGACGCATCATATCTTCCTGGCGCTCTTCTTCCTCGTCCTCGTCATCATCGTAGGACAGGCCAAGCTGCTGCATCAGCTCATCAATACGATCGAGTTTGGCATCGACCCATGACTGCTCTTCAGCATTCAGGGTGCCCCCCTCTTCCAGACGTTCCAGCAGCGCGTCCAGGCGCTCATCATTTTCCAGCAAATCCAGCTCAGCCTGTGGTGAAAGCATAGGTTTCTCGCTCTTCGGTTTGTGCTGCTTAGTAGCCGGGGTGCTTTCAGTCACGCCCAGCGGAATCGGTTTTTTACTCCCAATACGCGGATCTTGCTGTTGGCTCTGTTTTTTGCCGGATGATGCGGCATCACCGCCGTTTGCGCGACTTCCTGCCGCGTGACCACGATGTTTCTTCTGGCGTTTGCGATCGCGGGATTCCTGGTTCATTTCTTCACGTGTCTTGCGATGCGTTTTGCCACGGGGTACGGATGTCGGTTTTTTCATATAAGTAATCTTCAGATTCGTTTTCTTCAGTATAGAATTGAGGCGGAATCTAGCAGAAAGCAAGCAAAGAAAAAAGGCGACAGATTACTCTGCCGCCTTTTTCCTCACTGACAACCCTTAGCGGGTTCTACTTTCCCTGTTAGCTTACGACGTACCCTGTCTTTCCTTTAGCAAATAACGGTCCCTGTTACATCCCTTTCCTTGTCAAAACGTCTCCAGACGTTTGTCATCCTGACATCACTCCCGGGTCTTCGCCTCCTGGCGCTCCTGACAACTCATCCTGAGTCACTGTCCTGTTGGCTTCCTCGCCTTGCCCATTACTCTACCGTTTTCATCAAATCCTACAACTAACCACAGAATAAAAATGGTTATTCAGGATTGTTCTCTAAATTTAATTGTATGATTTTTAATGTGTTAACACTGCCAGTGCCCTTCATTTCTCATCGATTGCCTCACCATTGAATGGACAATATCTCACAAAGTGAAGGGCTTTTACTTACGCCGGAGGATGCGGTAAGAACAGCCTTTTTCTGCTGTTCAGGTATAATCCCCGCCATAGCCTTATTTAACGGAGACGACAGTCTTGACTAACTGGAACTATCAACAGACGCATTTTGTCACCAGCGCACCCGATATCCGCCATCTTCCATCCGATACCGGGATCGAAGTTGCTTTTGCTGGTCGCTCAAATGCGGGGAAATCCAGCGCCCTGAATACGCTCACCAACCAGAAAAGCCTGGCGCGTACTTCTAAGACTCCTGGCCGCACCCAGCTAATCAACCTGTTCGAAGTCGCTGAAGGCAAACGCCTGGTCGACCTGCCAGGTTACGGCTACGCTCAGGTGCCGGAGGAGATGAAGATCAAATGGCAGCGCGCGCTGGGTGAATACCTGGAGAAACGCCTGTGCCTGAAAGGACTGGTGGTGCTGATGGATATCCGTCATCCGCTGAAAGACCTCGATCAGCAAATGATCGAATGGGCCGTAGAAAGCGATATCCAGGTTCTGGTTCTGCTCACCAAAGCCGATAAGCTGGCCAGCGGCGCACGTAAAGCGCAGGTGAATATGGTGCGTGAAGCGGTTCTTGCCTTTAACGGCGATGTGCAGGTTGAACCCTTCTCTTCGCTGAAAAAATCAGGCGTGGATAAGCTGCGTCAGAAGCTCGACAGCTGGTTTAATGAGATCCCTCCTCAGGAAGAGATCGCCGACGGAGAGTAATCGCCGTTGTTTTCCCGGATAGCGGCGCCTGACGCCTTATCCGGGCCGCATCATCAGCCCATCGCGGCTGGCAAAAAATTTTCTTTCGCGCAATAAAAAACGCCCCGGTCATAAATGACCGGGGCGGCTAAAATATTCAGCCAAATCCGATTACGTGAAGTAAAAGGTCTGAAAGATAGAACATCTTACCTCTGTACCCTACGTCGTTAACTCTACTCTTCTTTTGGTTACGGAGAAAGCACTTTTTGTAGTTTTTTTTCACTCTTTACATAGCAAATTCAAATGATCATCACAAAACTCTATAAGTTATGTTGCTTACTTACAGAAAATCACCTTATCCACTGAATACTTAGTGCGCTTGATCCCAGTTTTCTCCGCTTCCCACTTCCACCAGCAGCGGTACCGCCAGCGTCGTGCTGTTTTCCATCAGTTCGTGCACCTTCTTCGCCACGGCATCAAGATCTTCTTTGTGCACTTCAAAGACCAGTTCATCGTGCACCTGCATGATCATCCGCACCCGCGGCTTCTCGGCCAGCAGCCATTCATCAACGGCGATCATCGCGCGCTTGATAATGTCTGCCGCCGTACCCTGCATCGGGGCATTGATCGCCGCACGTTCGGCGCCAGCGCGCCGGGCGCCGTTGCTGGATTTGATGTCCGGAAGGTAGAGGCGACGGCCATCCAGCGTTTCGACATAACCCTGCTCTTTTGCCTGTGCCCGGGTACGCTCCATGTAATCAAGAACGCCTGGATAGCGCTCAAAATAGAGGTCCATATATTTCTGTGCCTCTTTGCGCGGAATGTTGAGCTGCCGTGCGAGACCGAATGCGCTCATGCCATAGATCAAACCAAAGTTAATCGCCTTGGCACTTCGACGCTGCTCGCCGCTAACGCTTTCCAGCGGCAGGCCAAAGACCTCTGCCGCCGTCGCGCGGTGGATATCTTTACCTTCCGCAAACGCGGTCAGCAGGCCTTTATCACGCGACAGATGCGCCATAATGCGCAACTCAATTTGCGAGTAGTCGGCAGAGACGATGAGGTAATCCGGCGGCGCGATAAATGCCTGACGAATACGACGCCCTTCTTCGTTACGCACCGGAATGTTCTGCAGGTTAGGATCGGTGGAGGAGAGACGCCCCGTCGCCGTTACCGCCTGGTGATAAGAGGTGTGCACCCGGCCGGTTTTAGGGTTAATCATCAGCGGCAGCTTGTCGGTATATGTCGACTTCAGCTTCGCCAGCCCGCGATATTCCAGAATAACTTTTGGCAGCGGATAATCCAGCGCCAGTTCTTCGAGCACTTCCTCGGAAGTAGAAGGCGCGCCGCCCGGCGTTTTCTTCAGCGGCTTAATACCTTGTTTTTCAAACAAGATAGTCTGCAGCTGCTTGGGGGAAGAGAGATTGAACTCTTCACCCGCGATCTCGTAGGCTTTCTGTTCCAGTTCAAGCAGGCGTTTGGCTATCTCCTGCGAATGGGCATGCAGCACCGCCGGATCGATTTTAACGCCGTTGCGTTCCACGCGAGAAAGCACCGGTACCAGCGGCATCTCTATATGCGTAAAGATGTTCCGCGGACCTTCATGCTGCTGCAACTTCGGCCACATCTTCAGGTGCAGCTGCAGGGTGACATCCGCATCTTCCGCCGCGTAGCGCCCGGCTTCTTCCAGCGCTATCTGGTTAAAGGTGAGCTGATTTTTACCTTTCCCGGCGATCTCTTCAAAAGTAATCGTTTTATGCTTCAGCCAGCGGTCAGCAAGGCTGTCCATATCATGGCGGCCCGCCACGCTATCAAGAATGTAGGACTCCAGCATGGTGTCAAAAGCGATGCCGCGTAGCTCAATGTCATAGTTCGCCAGAATTCCGCGGTCATATTTCAGGTTTTGCCCAACTTTCAGCAGTTTCTCGTCTTCCAGCAGGGGCTTCAGCAACGTCAGTACGCGTTCACGGGGAATCTGATCCGGTGCATCGAGATAATCATGGGCGACCGGTACATAGGCTGCGACGCCGGGCTCAATGGCAAACGACAGGCCGACCATATTGGCGGAGATGTTATCCAGGCTGTCCGTTTCCGTATCAAACGCCACCAGCGGCGCTTTTTTCAGCTTCTCGATCCATTCGATCAGCGTCTGTTCATCAAGAATAGTGACGTAGTTTTCCGCGGACAGCGTCGCGGCCACCTCGACCTCTTCTTCCGCTACAGCCGATGCTTCTGCCGGTTTTGCGGCTGGCTTAACGCCTTTAGACTGCATCCATTTGCCAGATTCAACATCGGTGATCCAGCGTTTAAATTCATATTTTTTGAACAGCGCCAACAGATCGTCCGCTGCCGGCGGCAGCACGTGCAGCTCTTCACAGCTCAGATCCAGCTCGACGTCGGTTTTAATCGTAGCCAGCTGATACGAGAGGTAGGCTACCTCTTTATTCTGTTCCAGTTTCGCCGCCATCGTTTTGGCGCCGCGGAAGGTCAAACCGGCAATTTTTTCTGGCTCCGCGTACAGCGCATCCAGCCCCCCCAGTCCCTGCAGCAGCGCCTGGGCTGTTTTCTCGCCCACGCCGGGTACGCCTGGAATGTTATCGGAGGAGTCGCCCATCAGCGCCAGGAAGTCAATAATCAGCTCCGGCGGAACGCCGTACTTCGTCACCACTTCATCCGGGCCAAGAATGGTATTGGTCATGGTATTAATCAGGGTAATACCCGGCGTGACCAGCTGCGCCATGTCTTTATCACCGGTACTGATAAGCACCGGACGGCCCGCTTTTTCTGCTTCGCGCGCCAGAGTTCCGATCACATCGTCCGCTTCGACGCCAGGCACAGCCATCAGCGGCAGCCCCATCGCCTTCACCATGGTATGCAACGGTTCGATCTGCGCCCGCAGATCGTCCGGCATCGGCGGACGATGGGATTTGTAATGCTCAAACAGTTCGTCACGGAAAGTTTTCCCTTTGGCATCAAAAACCACAACGGCATGAGTGGGTTGATACTGGAGGATCAGGCTGCGCAGCATATTCAGCACGCCATACATAGCGCCTGTCGGTTCGCCGGCGCTGTTAGTCAGCGGCGGGAAAGCGTGATACGCCCGGTAGAGGTAAGAGGAGCCGTCAACGAGGATAAGTGGGTTTTCTGGGATCTGAACCATAATTTCCGTGCCTGTTTATCAGATTATGGCTAAAGGATGCCACAGACAGACCTGAAAACCTGAATTTTTCCCGCATTTCACCAAAAAGATTCGTTGATCCGGTCGATCGTGCGGCAATAATATCTGTGGATAACTTTGTGCATAGTTTTATAAGGATAGCTGTCTGGTCTGAAATAAAATAGCAAAAAACATAATTTAATTTTATTTATCATGAAGTTAATTATCGATCCTGGCTTTTAATACCCTTCTAATGACTCAATGTTCCATGTGGATATAAGATCCGCTGTTTTTTCTGTTCTGGTAAGACCCGTCATTTGCTGCGTTTTCTGGTAAAATCAGCCTCTTGCACGGTTTAACTGCGCTCTTTATCAGCCTAACTTTCTGAATAAACTAACTATGTCGAGATTACTCGCTGCGATAACACTTCCGCTGAGTATCGCCCTTACCATCTTAGTCACCATTATCTGTTCCGTACCGATAATCATCGCCGGGCTGATTAAACTTCTTGTGCCCATCCCTGCGGTATGGCGTGCGATTTCCCGTTTCTGCAATTTCATGATGTATTGCTGGTGCGAAGGGTTGGCACTGCTGCTCTACCTGAATCCCAGGCTGACGTGGGACGTGCAAGGTCTTGAGGGACTGAACAAGAAAAACTGGTATCTGCTCATCAGCAATCATCATAGCTGGGCGGATATCGTGGTGCTCTGCGTGTTGTTCCGCAAGCATATTCCGATGAATAAATACTTCCTTAAGCAACAGCTGGCGTGGGTACCTTTTATCGGGCTTGCCTGCTGGGCGCTGGATATGCCCTTTATGCGTCGCTATTCACGAGGCTATTTAATTCGCCATCCTGAGCGTCGCGGTAAAGATGTTGAAACGACTCGCCGCTCCTGCGAGAAATTTCGCGCGCATCCGACCACCATCGTCAATTTTGTCGAAGGTTCGCGTTTTACCGAAGACAAGCAGCGGCAAACCCGTTCACCTTATCGCAATTTATTGCCACCGAAGGCCGCAGGTATCGCGATGGCGTTGAACGTGCTTGGTGCGCAGTTCGATAAGCTGTTGAACGTCACGCTTTGCTATCCGGAGAACAACAGGCGGCCATTTTACGATATGTTAAGCGGCCGACTGACGCGCATTGTTGTTCACGTTAATCTCGTTCCCGTGGCGGAAGATCTGCACGGCGACTACGTGAATGACAAAAACTTTAAGCGCCGTTTCCAGCGTTGGTTGAATGAACTGTGGGAAGAGAAAGACAGTCAGCTGACGGAAATTATGCGGACAAAAGGACGCGAAGAGCGTTGAACCTGAGAAGTATGCCACCTTCACAGGTTATTTAAGAGGGATATTAAAAAGCCGGTCAGTGACCGGCTTTTTTTTACTTCTTCTCAACCAACTGCTTAACGCTATCCGCATACTGGGCGACAAAGGCGTCCATATTGCTGGTATCCATCCCCTGCGGGTTCAGCTGATATTTACCGTCGACATACATGGCCGGTACGCCCTGCAACTGGAAGTCAGCGGCCGCTTTTTCCTGCTGAGCAACCAGAGATTTCACCACAAAGCTGTTCCATGCCGCATCGTAGTCTTCGCCTTTTACGCCAGCGTCAACGAAGACTTTACGAATATCAGCCACTGTCTGCACGGTCTGGGTTTTCTGCACCGCTTCAAACATCGGCACAGTGATCTTATCTTCAACGCCCAGCGCCATCGCAACGGCCCATGCCTGAGTTAAGTCTTTACCCAAAGGCCCGAGGAATTCAACGTGGTACTTGGTCATTTTGACGCCTTCCGGCAGCTTTTTCTTCACGTTATCAGAAACGTGCAGCACTTCTTCAAACTGATAGCAGTGCGGGCAGTAGAACGAGAAGAACTCAAGAACCTGAGGCGCGCCGGCGACGGGCTTATCGAGGGTGATGTACTGCTTACCGTCGGCTATCTGGGCAGCAGAAGCACTAAAAGCCAGAATCATACCAGCCAGCGCCAGCCAAATTTTTTTCATGTTTACGTCTCTCCTGGAAATATCTAATTAATACATTGGCGTTAACTGAAGAGGGGGTTCTTGCAGAACCTTCACCTGCTCAAGAAAAGTTGCTGTCTGCCCCCGCCAGTAATCTTCCCCGGTAAGCCAGGGGAAATTAACAGGGAAGGCAGGATCGTCCCAGCGCCTGAGCAACCATGCCAGATAATAAACTAACCGCATGGCGCGTAAAGGTTCGATAAGGGCGATTTCGTCTGAATTAAACGGACTGAATTCTTCATAAGCTTCAACGATCATCTCCAGCTGCATGCGCTGCTCAGCTTTATTACCGTTCAGCAGCATCCACAGATCCTGGATGGCCGGACCGTTGCGGGCATCATCTAAATCGACAAAAAGCGGACCATCGCGCCAGAGAATATTACCGGCATGGCAATCACCGTGCAGACGCAGAACGTCCGCGTCGCCGTGCCATTGTGCAATAACGGCAGCGATCAGCTTATCTGCGGCGCGGAGGAAATCCTTCTTCAGACCTGAGGGGATCAGCGTTGAGTGTTCAAAAACGTCCCGCGGTGCCAGCAAATACTCATTCACCCCAATCTCAGGGCGTGCGACAAAACGCGATTTACGCCCGGTCTGGTGCAAACGCCCCAGATAACGGCCGACAGACTCCATTTGATCGAGGTTATCAGATTCAAACTGGCGCCCACCTAAGCTGGGAAACACGGCAAAATAGAAGCCCTGGTGCTGATGAAGGGTTCTGTCATTGAAAAACAATGGTGCGGCAACAGGAACGTCATCCTGCTTGAGCTGAAGGGTAAACTGGTGTTCTTCGAGGATCTGTTCGGCAGACCAACGTTCAGGACGATAGAACTTCACCACATAGCGATGGCGGTCTTCGTCCTGAAACTGGTAAACGCGGTTTTCATAGCTGTTGAGCGGCGTGAGCCCGGAGTCCACCCTCATCCCCAGATCGAATAGCCCATCAATGATGGTATCCGGGTTTAGCGTCTGAAAATTAAAAGCCTTATCGTGCATCCTGACATCCGATAATCTTAGGAGTAGTTCAGGATATCATCTCATAACTCGTTCCGCGGCAGCACTTACAACCTTTTACTCTTTGATGACGCCGCGCGCGCGCAATAAGGCCGTTTTGAAATCCTCTTCGTAATCCTTCTGAATACCAGGAATAACGGCTTCTTTTGCCGAATCACGCATTTTCAGATGATAAATCAGGATATCGTCGGAAAGATCGGCAAGTTCGCCGGCGTAACCGGCCTCTTTTGCGAGTTTCTGCAAAAATTGCATCAGGTTCAGCTCCGGCTCTTTCTGCCAGGCTGGCTGGAGGAGTTCAATTACTTCATTCAGACGTTTACATTTCATGGTCATGCTCCTTACTCTTGATAGCGACAAGTTAACAGGGTCAATCCCACAATGAAAGAGGCGATATTGATATGCAAGGCGAGGTCATAACCGGCGTTGTATTAGCAGGCGGAAGGGCCACGCGGATGGGGGGAGCGGATAAGGGATTGCAGCTACTCGACGGTAAGCCATTATGGCGCCATGTTGCAGAGGCGCTGTCTCCTCAGGTGACCAACCTGGCTATCAGTGCCAACCGTAATCTGGAACGCTGGTATGAAAGCGGGTATCCGGTGTATTCCGACACTCTCTCTGACTTCCCGGGGCCATTAGCCGGTATGCTATCCGTGATGCAGCAGACAGAGAGCGAATGGTTTCTCTTCTGTCCCTGCGATACCCCCTTTATCCCCTCATTCCTGGCTGAGCGCTTTTTACAGCAGAAAAAGACCGCGCCCGTAGTCTGGGCCTACGACGGAGAACGCGATCATCCCGCCATTGCCCTGATGAATCGATGTGTAATGCCCGATCTGGCGGCATATCTTGCCGCAGGCGAACGACGCGTGATGGCTTTTATGCGCAACAGCGGCGGGCATCGCGTTGATTTCAGCGATGCCCGCCCGGCATTTATTAACGTCAATACCCTTGATGACTTGCAGAGCATACAGGAGCAATCATGATCCCCGTTCTCGCCATTTCCGCCTGGAGTGGTAGCGGTAAGACAACGCTGTTGAAGAAATTAATCCCCGCATTGTGTGCTGCTGGCCTGCGTCCAGGTTTGATCAAACATACCCATCACAATATGGATGTCGATAAACCGGGTAAGGACAGCTATGAATTGCGTAAAGCCGGTGCGGCTCAAACGATTGTCGCCAGTTCACAACGCTGGGCGCTAATGACTGAAACGCCGGATGCAGAAGAGGTAGATTTGGCCTGGCTGGTTAGCAGGATGGATGCATCAAAACTGGATTTAGTTCTGGTTGAAGGGTTTAAGCATGAGCCGGTAGCGAAGATCCTGCTTTTTCGACAACAGAGCGGGCATCGTGTTGAGGAGCTTGTCGTAGATGATTATGTGATTGCGGTGGCCAGCGATACGCCAATAGAGACATCTCTCCCACAGCTAGATTTAAACAATATTCCGCAGATCGTGGCGTTTATTCTACGTTGGTTGGCGGAAGCTTAAGAGAGAAAACGCGTCTGGATATATAGGGGCAAATCCAATGGGCGTTTATTACGCCCGTTCTCGCTATTCCAGCAAGATTAAGCGCTGCGGATAAATAACGATAAAAACGCAAAAAGCCCGTCCGTGAGGACGGGCTGCTTTTGCCATAAACACCAGACAAAACAAAAGGCCCGGTCTTTCGACCGGGCCTTCTGCTTTATTTGATGCCTGGCAGTTCCCTACTCTCACATGGGGAGACCCCACACTACCATCGGCGCTACGGCGTTTCACTTCTGAGTTCGGCATGGGGTCAGGTGGGACCACCGCGCTAGTGCCGCCAGGCAAATTCTTGGTGCTCAAAACGAATCTTTTACTCTGATGCTGCGTTGCCTTCGCTCGTAAACTCAGTCACATACTCCTGTATGCTCCTTCCTTTACTTCGCTTGCCGCCTTGCCTCAGCGCAAAATCTTTCGTTTTCGCTAATCTGTAATCTAAGCTGAAAATCAATCTCGTCTCTTCGCCAAAACAGCTTCGGCGTTGTAAGGTTAAGCCTCACGGTTCATTAGTATCGGTTAGCTCAACGTATCGCTACGCTTACACACCCGACCTATCAACGTCGTCGTCTTCAACGTTCCTTCAGGACTCTCAAAGAGTCAGGGAGAACTCATCTCGGGGCAAGTTTCGTGCTTAGATGCTTTCAGCACTTATCTCTTCCGCATTTAGCTACCGGGCAATGCCATTGGCATGACAACCCGAACACCAGTGATGCGTCCACTCCGGTCCTCTCGTACTAGGAGCAGCCCCCCTCAATTCTCCAGCGCCCACGGCAGATAGGGACCGAACTGTCTCACGACGTTCTAAACCCAGCTCGCGTACCACTTTAAATGGCGAACAGCCATACCCTTGGGACCTACTTCAGCCCCAGGATGTGATGAGCCGACATCGAGGTGCCAAACACCGCCGTCGATATGAACTCTTGGGCGGTATCAGCCTGTTATCCCCGGAGTACCTTTTATCCGTTGAGCGATGGCCCTTCCATTCAGAACCACCGGATCACTATGACCTGCTTTCGCACCTGCTCGCGCCGTCACGCTCGCAGTCAAGCTAGCTTATGCCATTGCACTAACCTCCTGATGTCCGACCAGGATTAGCTAACCTTCGTGCTCCTCCGTTACTCTTTGGGAGGAGACCGCCCCAGTCAAACTACCCACCAGACACTGTCCGCAACCCGGATGACGGGTCTACGTTAGAACACCAGCCATTAAAGGGTGGTATTTCAAGGTCGGCTCCATGCAGACTGGCGTCCACACTTCAAAGCCTCCCACCTATCCTACACATCAAGGACCAGTGTTCAGTGTCAAGCTATAGTAAAGGTTCACGGGGTCTTTCCGTCTTGCCGCGGGTACACTGCATCTTCACAGCGAGTTCAATTTCACTGAGTCTCGGGTGGAGACAGCCTGGCCATCATTACGCCATTCGTGCAGGTCGGAACTTACCCGACAAGGAATTTCGCTACCTTAGGACCGTTATAGTTACGGCCGCCGTTTACCGGGGCTTCGATCAAGAGCTTCTCCTTACGGATAACCCCATCAATTAACCTTCCGGCACCGGGCAGGCGTCACACCGTATACGTCCACTTTCGTGTTTGCACAGTGCTGTGTTTTTAATAAACAGTTGCAGCCAGCTGGTATCTTCGACTGAGTTCAGCTCCACGAGCAAGTCGCTTCACTTACCATCAGCGTGCCTTCTCCCGAAGTTACGGCACCATTTTGCCTAGTTCCTTCACCCGAGTTCTCTCAAGCGCCTTGGTATTCTCTACCTGACCACCTGTGTCGGTTTGGGGTACGATTTGATGTTACCTGATGCTTAGAGGCTTTTCCTGGAAGCAGGGCATTTGTCACTTCAGCACCGTAGTGCCTCGTCATCACACCTCAGCGTTAATAAGGTACCGGATTTACCTGGAACCTCCGCCTACATGCTTAAACCGGGACAACCGTCGCCCGGCCAACATAGCCTTCTCCGTCCCCCCTTCGCAGTAACACCGAGTACAGGAATATTAACCTGTTTCCCATCGACTACGCCTTTCGGCCTCGCCTTAGGGGTCGACTCACCCTGCCCCGATTAACGTTGGACAGGAACCCTTGGTCTTCCGGCGAGCGGGCTTTTCACCCGCTTTATCGTTACTTATGTCAGCATTCGCACTTCTGATACCTCCAGCAACCCTCACAGGCCACCTTCAACGGCTTACAGAACGCTCCCCTACCCAACAACGCATACGCGTCGCTGCCGCAGCTTCGGTGCATGGTTTAGCCCCGTTACATCTTCCGCGCAGGCCGACTCGACCAGTGAGCTATTACGCTTTCTTTAAATGATGGCTGCTTCTAAGCCAACATCCTGGCTGTCTGTGCCTTCCCACATCGTTTCCCACTTAACCATGACTTTGGGACCTTAGCTGGCGGTCTGGGTTGTTTCCCTCTTCACGACGGACGTTAGCACCCGCCGTGTGTCTCCCGTGATAACATTCTTCGGTATTCGTAGTTTGCATCGGGTTGGTAAGTCGGGATGACCCCCTAGCCGAAACAGTGCTCTACCCCCGAAGATGAGTTCACGAGGCGCTACCTAAATAGCTTTCGGGGAGAACCAGCTATCTCCCGGTTTGATTGGCCTTTCACCCCCAGCCACAAGTCATCCGCTAATTTTTCAACATTAGTCGGTTCGGTCCTCCAGTTAGTGTTACCCAACCTTCAACCTGCCCATGGCTAGATCACCGGGTTTCGGGTCTATACCCTGCAACTTAACGCCCAGTTAAGACTCGGTTTCCCTGCGGCTCCCCTATTCGGTTAACCTTGCTACAGAATATAAGTCGCTGACCCATTATACAAAAGGTACGCAGTCACCCCATAAAGAGGCTCCCACTGCTTGTACGTACACGGTTTCAGGTTCTTTTTCACTCCCCTCGCCGGGGTTCTTTTCGCCTTTCCCTCACGGTACTGGTTCACTATCGGTCAGTCAGGAGTATTTAGCCTTGGAGGATGGTCCCCCCATATTCAGACAGGATACCACGTGTCCCGCCCTACTCTTCGAACTCACAGAATATGCATTTTAGTGTACGGGAGTATCACCCTGTACCCTGCGACTTTCCAGACGCTTCCACTAACACACAAACTGATTCAGGTTCTGGGCTGCTCCCCGTTCGCTCGCCGCTACTGGGGGAATCTCGGTTGATTTCTTTTCCTCGGGGTACTTAGATGTTTCAGTTCCCCCGGTTCGCTTCGTTAAGCTATGTATTCACTTAACGATAGTGTGACGAATCACACTGGGTTTCCCCATTCGGAAATCGCCGGTTATAACGGTTCATATCACCTTACCGACGCTTATCGCAGATTAGCACGTCCTTCATCGCCTCTGACTGCCAGGGCATCCACCGTGTACGCTTAGTCGCTTAACCTCACAACCCGAAACTGTTTCGTAAAACGGTTCGTGTTGCGAAAATTTGAGAGACTCGGACACACCGCTTTTCCTTTCTTATTACGGAGAAAGGGAACAGTGTGTCGTTTCAATTTTCAGCTTGATCCAGATTTTTAAAGAGCAAATATCTCAAACGTGATTCCGGAGAATCAGTTTTGAGATACAGAGGTCGGCGACTTTCACTCACACAAACCAGCAAGTGGCGTCCCCTAGGGGATTCGAACCCCTGTTACCGCCGTGAAAGGGCGGTGTCCTGGGCCTCTAGACGAAGGGGACACTGAAGTCTCAATCGCAAGACGCCTTGCTTTTTACTTTTCATCAGACAATCTGTGTGAGCACTACAAAGGCAGGTTCTTTCAGGTAAGGAGGTGATCCAACCGCAGGTTCCCCTACGGTTACCTTGTTACGACTTCACCCCAGTCATGAATCACAAAGTGGTAAGCGCCCTCCCGAAGGTTAAGCTACCTACTTCTTTTGCAACCCACTCCCATGGTGTGACGGGCGGTGTGTACAAGGCCCGGGAACGTATTCACCGTAGCATTCTGATCTACGATTACTAGCGATTCCGACTTCATGGAGTCGAGTTGCAGACTCCAATCCGGACTACGACATACTTTATGAGGTCCGCTTGCTCTCGCGAGGTCGCTTCTCTTTGTATATGCCATTGTAGCACGTGTGTAGCCCTACTCGTAAGGGCCATGATGACTTGACGTCATCCCCACCTTCCTCCAGTTTATCACTGGCAGTCTCCTTTGAGTTCCCGGCCGGACCGCTGGCAACAAAGGATAAGGGTTGCGCTCGTTGCGGGACTTAACCCAACATTTCACAACACGAGCTGACGACAGCCATGCAGCACCTGTCTCAGAGTTCCCGAAGGCACCAAAGCATCTCTGCTAAGTTCTCTGGATGTCAAGAGTAGGTAAGGTTCTTCGCGTTGCATCGAATTAAACCACATGCTCCACCGCTTGTGCGGGCCCCCGTCAATTCATTTGAGTTTTAACCTTGCGGCCGTACTCCCCAGGCGGTCGACTTAACGCGTTAGCTCCGGAAGCCACTCCTCAAGGGAACAACCTCCAAGTCGACATCGTTTACAGCGTGGACTACCAGGGTATCTAATCCTGTTTGCTCCCCACGCTTTCGCACCTGAGCGTCAGTCTTTGTCCAGGGGGCCGCCTTCGCCACCGGTATTCCTCCAGATCTCTACGCATTTCACCGCTACACCTGGAATTCTACCCCCCTCTACAAGACTCAAGCCTGCCAGTTTCAAATGCAGTTCCCAGGTTGAGCCCGGGGATTTCACATCTGACTTAACAGACCGCCTGCGTGCGCTTTACGCCCAGTAATTCCGATTAACGCTTGCACCCTCCGTATTACCGCGGCTGCTGGCACGGAGTTAGCCGGTGCTTCTTCTGCGAGTAACGTCAATCACCAAGGTTATTAACCTTAATGCCTTCCTCCTCGCTGAAAGTACTTTACAACCCGAAGGCCTTCTTCATACACGCGGCATGGCTGCATCAGGCTTGCGCCCATTGTGCAATATTCCCCACTGCTGCCTCCCGTAGGAGTCTGGACCGTGTCTCAGTTCCAGTGTGGCTGGTCATCCTCTCAGACCAGCTAGGGATCGTCGCCTAGGTGAGCCGTTACCCCACCTACTAGCTAATCCCATCTGGGCACATCTGATGGCATGAGGCCCGAAGGTCCCCCACTTTGGTCTTGCGACGTTATGCGGTATTAGCTACCGTTTCCAGTAGTTATCCCCCTCCATCAGGCAGTTTCCCAGACATTACTCACCCGTCCGCCACTCGTCACCCGAGAGCAAGCTCTCTGTGCTACCGTTCGACTTGCATGTGTTAGGCCTGCCGCCAGCGTTCAATCTGAGCCATGATCAAACTCTTCAATTTAAGTTTGATGCTCATGAATTAAACTTCGTAATGAATTACGTATGTTCACTCACTGAGACTTGGTATTCATTTTTCGTCCGAGGACGTTAAGAATCCATGTCACTTTGAGTGCCCACACAGATTGTCTGATAAATTGTTAAAGAGCAGTTGCGACGGCGCTTAGCGCTCTGTCGCGAGGTGGCGTATATTACGCTTTCCTCTTTCAAAGTCAAGCATTTATTTTTGCTTTTCTCTGTCGGTGCTCATCGCTGAACCCCGCTAACCCGGCGGCCTGTAAGCCGTTGTTCCGTGTCAGTGGAGGCGCATTATAGGGAGTTCTGAGACGTTGACAAGCCCTGTTTTAAAAAAACTTTTCAACCGTCTCTTTTTTCACCAAAACAGCGCATAACGTGGCAAAAAACCAGCGTTTTGCTGTTTTAACCAACGAAACAGTCCACCAGATGGCATACTGATACAGATAAAAAGAGAAAGGAACGGCATCTATGTCTTTAAGCGCACAGCAACTGGCGGCACAAAAGAACATCTCCTGGGTATTAGCAGAGAAGCTGGCTCAAAAAATCCTGACCGGCGAATACCCGCCGGAAAGTATTCTTCCAGGCGAAATGGAATTGGGCGAACAGTTTGGCGTGAGTCGCACCGCGGTACGTGAAGCGGTTAAAACACTTACCGCCAAAGGGATGCTGTTGCCGCGCCCGCGTATCGGTACCCGGGTCATGCCACGCAGTAGCTGGAACTTCCTCGATAAGGAACTGCTTTCATGGTGGTTAACGGAAGATAACTTTGAAGAGGTGGTGAACCATTTCCTGGTTATGCGTAGCAGCCTGGAGCCTCAGGCCTGTTTTCTGGCGGCTACCTTTGGTAACGCAGAACAAAAGGTGCAGCTCAATACCTTAATGGAAGAGATGGGGCAGTTAAAAAAACGCTTTCTGCGCGAACGCTGGATAGAAGTCGATATGGCCTGGCATGAGCACATTTATGAAATGAGCGGAAATCCGTTCCTGATCGCTTTCGCTTCTCTGTTTCATTCGGTCTACCACACCTACTTCACCTCTATTACTCAGAACGAAGTGGTAAAGCTGGATCTCCACCAGGCCATTGTCGACGCTATCCAGGATAGCGATGGCCCGCGCGCGCTTAGCGCCTGCCAGACGTTATTGAACGCACCAAACCATTCAGGCAAGTAACAAGGGTTCCGCATGAGCGAAAAGAAAGGACGCAGTATGGCCGGACTGCCGTGGATTGCCGCCATGGCTTTTTTTATGCAGGCGCTGGACGCCACCATTCTCAACACCGCCCTTCCCGCCATTGCGCATAGCCTTAACCGTTCTCCGTTGGCCATGCAGTCCGCCATTATCAGCTACACATTAACCGTCGCCATGCTTATCCCGGTCAGCGGCTGGTTAGCAGACCGCTTCGGCACCCGTAAGGTGTTTATCATTGCCGTTGGCCTGTTTACGCTCGGTTCGCTGGCCTGCGCCCTCTCCAGTTCATTAATGGAGCTGGTTATCTTTCGCGTGATTCAAGGGACAGGCGGCGCCATGATGATGCCGGTGGCGCGCCTGGCATTATTAAGAGCCTACCCGCGCAGCGAACTGCTCCCGGTACTGAACTTCGTCACCATGCCCGGACTGGTTGGCCCTATTCTTGGGCCGGTACTCGGCGGAGTGCTGGTCACCTGGGCCAGCTGGCACTGGATTTTCCTCATTAATATTCCTATCGGCATTATCGGGATACTTTACGCGCGTAAATGTATGCCGAATTTCACCACGCCGCGCCGGCGTTTCGATATCACCGGTTTTCTGTTGTTTGGGTTGAGTCTGGTACTGTTTTCCAGCGGCATCGAACTGTTTGGCGAGAAAATCGTCGCAACCTGGATAGCCCTTTCGGTCATTGCCCTCAGCGTCATGCTACTGCTGGCCTATATCCGCCACGCGCGTCGCCACCCGGCGCCGCTGATCTCGCTTTCTTTATTTAAGACGCGCACCTTTTCGGTCGGTATTGCCGGTAATCTGGCGACGCGTCTGGGTACCGGCTGTGTGCCGTTTCTGATGCCCTTGATGTTGCAGGTCGGTTTTGGCTATCCGGCGATCGTCGCAGGCTGCATGATAGCCCCCACCGCAATCGGGTCGATTATCGCGAAATCGACCGTGACGCAGATTTTACGCTGGCTCGGCTATCGGAAAACCCTGGTCAGCGTCACCATTTTTATCGGACTGATGATTGCCCAGTTCGCATTCCAGTCCCCGGAAATGCCCATCTGGATGCTTTTACTGCCGCTGTTTGTACTGGGGATGGCCATGTCTACCCAGTTCACATCGATGAATACCATCACGCTGGCCGATTTAACCGATGATAACGCCAGTAGCGGCAATAGCCTGCTGGCCGTGACGCAACAGCTATCCATTAGCCTCGGCGTCGCCATTAGTGCGGCAGTGCTACGTTTTTATGAAGGGTTCGGCAATGCCAGTACCGTCGAGCAGTTTCACTACACCTTTATTACGATGGGGGTGATTACCGTGGTTTCGGCGCTGACATTTATACTGTTAAGAGCGAAAGACGGCCACAATCTGATTAAAGAGCGGCATAAGGGTTAAACGGAGCCGCGAACAACCAGCTCCGGGGTGAGCTGAACGCGCTGCTGTTTCTGACCCGGGTCGGCCATGCGATGAATCAGTACGTCGATGGCCAGTTCGCCCAGTTCATCTTTTGGCTGATGGATAGTCGTCAGCGGCGGCGTCATATAGCGCGCCAGTTCAATATCGTCATATCCCACCAGCGCCATATCCTGCGGAATCCGTAACCCGGCCTGATACAACGATTGATAGGCCCCAACGGCCATCGCATCGTTACCGACAAAGACCGCCTGCGGCCGCTCGGGTAAGGCGAGCAGCTTTTGCATGGCGCTAAATCCGCCGCCGAACTCGAAATCACTGGTAATGACATAACCTTCCGCCACCGGCAGTCCGGCGCGCGCCATCGCCGCGTGATACCCCTCCAGGCGCAGGCGCGACGGCGTTTTATCCAGCGGTCCGGCAATACAGGCGACGCGGGTATATCCTTTATCAATCAGATATTGGGTTGCCATATCGCCGCCCAGCAGCGAGTTGTCCTGAATCAGATCGCTATCGCCGTCGAACGGCGCCCAGTCCATCATCACCGTAGGGACTGACGGGTAGCGCTGCATAATTTCCGGTGAAGGCTGGTGCGTTTCGGTGCACAGCAGCAGCAAACCGTCGACGCGTTTTTGCATCAGCGTCTCAAGATTGCGGTTCATGCGCTGCTCATCGCCTTCGGTATTACACAGCACCAGACTATAGCCGCGCTCAAAACAACTGCGCTCCACGCCGCGCACCAGTTCCGAATAAAACGGATTGGTACTGGCGGTGATCAGCATGCCGATGGTCCGGGTCTGGTTTAATTTGAGGCTGCGCGCCAGCGCAGACGGCGCATAGTTAAGGTTTTTAATCGCCGCATCAACTTTGGCCGTAATCGCTTCACTGACGAAGCGATCTTTATTAATGACGTGAGAAACTGTTGAAGTGGAAACGCCCGCTTCGCGGGCTACATCCTTCATGGTAGCCAAACGTTACCCCTGTTGACGTAAAAACTCGTCGATTTCTTCGCGCCATGGTACGGAAGGCTGTGCGCCTTTGCGGGTAACGGCAATCGCCGCCGCGGCATGGGCAAAACGAATCGCTTCGTCCAGCGCAGTTCCTTCCAGTAAGGCCGTCACAAAGGCGCCATTAAAGGTATCACCCGCGGCAATGGTATCGATGGCCTGCACTTTAAAACCGGGAATCCGCCGGCCCTGACCTTCGCGACTGACCCATACGCCCCGGCTGCCAAGCGTAATCATCACGATACCAATGCCTTTTTCATGCAGCGCACGGGCCGCCTTAGCCGCATCGTCATCGTTCTCAACGCGGATGCCGGTCAGCTTTTCAGCTTCGGTTTCGTTAGGCGTAATAATATCTATCAGCGAAAGCAGCTCATCGGACAGGGCGCGCGCCGGCGCCGGGTTGAGCACAACGGTGGTTTGATGCTGATGGGCGATTTTTGCCGCCGCCAGCACGCTTTCCAGCGGTGACTCCAGCTGCATCAGCAGCGCCTGGGCACCCGCAATACGCGCTTCTTCCGCCGCAACCTGCCCGACAGAGAGCGCGGCGTTAGCGCCGGCATGAATACCGATGACATTCTCACCTTCGGCGTTAACAAAAATCAGCGCCACGCCGGTCGATTGCTCTTTTACCGCACGCACCGGCGCAACATCGATCCGATCGCGCTCCAGCTGGCGGCGAACGCGTTCGCCGATATCGTCATCGCCGGTACAGGCAATAAACGCAATATCCGCGCCGCTTCGCCCGGCGGCGACGGCCTGGTTCGCCCCTTTACCGCCGAAAGCCACCTGATAATGCTGGCCGGTGACGGTTTCGCCCGGCGTCGGGAAAGATTCAAGGTTAAGAATGTGATCGGCATTGATGCTGCCAAGGACGACAAGTTTGCCTGAGGTTTTCATTATTTCTGTTCCCGGGAAAGCGCGCCACCGGACTCCGGTGGCGCATGCCCTGCTTTTCTTTTTATGTTGTCCCTCGGACCGTTTCCGGTCCGAATCGCATATTACTGCTTAATGACCAGTTTCAGCTCAACCGGATAGCTGGCGTCCACTTTCTCACCCTTCAGCACTTTATCAGCAGTCTCCACGCCTTTCACGCCGATCTGCTCTGGCAACTGAGCGATGGTCGCTGCCAGTTTGCCACTATTTACCGCTTTTTCGCCATCCGGAGTACCGTCAAATCCAACCACCATCACATCGGATTTGCCCGCCGTTTGTAATGCGCGCAGCGCACCCAGCGCCATTTCATCGTTCTGCGCAAACACCGCTTTCACATCAGGATGAGCGGTCAGCAGGTTCTGCATGACGTTCAGACCTTTGGTACGGTCGAAGTCCGCCGGCTGGCTGGCCAGAACGTTGAATTTGTGCGCGGCAACGGCCTGCTTAAAGCCCTCACCACGTTCACGAGCCGCAGAGGTCCCGGCAATACCCTGCAGTTCAATCACTTTCGCGCCTTCACCGACTTTCTTCGCAATATAGTCGCCGGCCATCTTACCGCCCAGCACGTTATCAGACGCGATATGGCTGACCACGTCGCCTTTCGAAGCCTGACGGTCGAGGGTAATGACCGGGATTTTGGCCTGGTTAGCCATCTTCACCGCGTTACCTACCGCATCAGAGTCGGTGGGGTTAATCAGCAGCAGCTTCGCGCCACGTACCGTTAAATCCTGCACGTTCGCCAGCTCTTTCGCCGGGTTGTTCTGCGAATCCAGTACCACCAGGTTGTAGCCCAGTTTGTCAGCTTCTTTCTGCGCCCCCTCTTTCAGAGAAACAAAGAACGGGTTATTCAGGGTAGAGATAACCAGAGCGATGGTATCTTTCGCCATCGCGTTGGCGCTGACGGTTGCACTGAGAGCCACAGCAGAGACCAGGGTCGCCAGTTTTTTCATATTCATAGTTAAGATGTCCTGTAGAGTTCTTAGTTACTGCTTTTTGTTGTCTACCAGCACCGCCAGCAAAATTACCACCGCTTTCACGATCATCTGGTAATAGGAAGAAACGCCTAATAGATTCAAACCGTTGTTCAGGAAGCCAAGGATCAACGCACCAATTAAAGTACCGACAATACGCCCCTTCCCCCCCGCCAGACTGGTGCCGCCGAGCACGACCGCCGCGATAGCATCCAGTTCATAGCCGGTACCCGCCGTCGGCTGCGCGGAAGAGAGGCGTGCCACTTCGATAATCCCCGCCAGCGAAGCCAGCAGGCCGCATAACGAATAGACAATGATTTTTACTTTATTGACGCTGATACCGGATAAACGGGTCGCCGCCTCGTTACCACCCAACGCGTAGATATAACGACCCAGCCGCGTATGGTGCAGCATGTACCAGGCCGCCAGAAAGACGATTGCCATAATCCACACCGGCGTCGGCACCCCTAACGGGCGACCGATACCAAACCAGCCAAACAGGTCGGCGTTATCAGTAAACCCGGTATTCACCGGACTACCGTTGGTGTAAACCATCGTCACCCCGCGCAGGAGCAGCATCATTACCAGGGTGGCGATAAAGGCCTGCACACGCCCTTTCGCCACAATCACGCCGGTCACCGCGCCAATTGCCGCGCCTAAGGCAAGCGCTGCGGCAATCGCCACCAGCGCATTCACCTCCAGCCCCACAATCGATGCCGCAACCGCGCCGGTCAGCGCCAACAGGGACCCGACGGACAGGTCGATCCCTGAGGTCAGAATGACCAGCGTCATTCCGACGGCCATAATGGCGTTGACCGACGTTTGTTGCAGGATATTGAAGAGGTTATTAACGGTAAAAAAGTTGGGGCTCATGGTCGAAACAATCGCTATCAGCACCAGCAGGGCAATCAACGACTTTTGCTCCATCAGCCATGCTTTGGTGAAATAGCGGCGACCAGTAACAGCCTGGGTTGTCATCTTTTTTACTCCTGATTCACACGGTTAAGCTTGCCCACAGCGGCAGCCATCAATACTTCCTGGGTGGCCTGCTCGCGTGTGAACTCACCGCCGAGATGCCCTTCATGCATCACCATGATGCGATCGCTCATGCCCAGCACTTCCGGCATCTCCGAAGAGACCAGAATGATGCTCAGACCATCGGCTTTAAACTGGTTGATCAGCTGATAGATCTCTTTCTTCGCCCCCACGTCCACGCCGCGAGTCGGTTCATCAAGGATCAACACCTTCGGCCGCGTCATCAGCCCGCGAGCGATGGCCACTTTTTGCTGGTTACCGCCGGAGAGCAGGCCTATCGCCTGTTCCATTGACGGCGTTTTCACATTGAACAGGCGGATAAAATCGCCTACCGCCTGCTGCTCATCTTTGTGCTTCAGGCGGCCACCGGCATGGCTGAAATAGCGCAGCGCCGTTAATGACATGTTTTCTTTCACCGACATACCGAGCACTAAGCCATCGCGCTTGCGGTCTTCAGAGATATAGACAATCCCGTTTGCCAGCCCATCCTGAGGGGAACGGGTCACCACTTCATGGCCATCGAGCGTGACGGAACCGCTGGTGCGCGGCAATGCGCCGTACAGCACCTTCATCAACTCCGTGCGGCCAGCCCCCATCAGCCCGGCGACGCCGAGAATTTCACCCTGACGAAGGGAAAAGGTCACATTTTCAACGCCCGGCCCGCACAGATTGTCTACTTTCAGGCGAACCGCCCCCGGCGCTTTATCGAGATGCGGGTACTGATCCTCCAGCTTGCGGCCAACCATCATTTCGATCAGCAGATCTTCATTCAGACTGGCCACCTCGCGCTCGGCGATAAACTGCCCGTCGCGAAAAACCGTCACATCATCACAAATCTCGAAGATCTCTTTCATACGGTGAGAGATATAGACAATCCCGCGCCCCTGCGCTTTCAGCTCGCGGATGACGCGGAACAGAGATTCCGTTTCGGTATCGGTCAATGCGTCCGTGGGTTCATCCATAATGATGACCTTCGACTCAAAGCTCAGCACCTTGGCGATTTCAACCATCTGCTGATCGCCAATCGACAGATCGCCCACCAGTTTCTGGCTGTTAAAGCGTAAGTTCAGCTTCGCCAGCAGTTTGTCGGCTTCGGCATACATCGTTTTCCAGTCGATTTTGCCAAACCGGTTGACGAACTCACGACCGAGGAAAATGTTTTCCGCGATCGTCAGCTGTGGGATCAGGTTGAGTTCCTGATGAATAATGCCGATACCGGCTTCCTGGGAGGATTTCGGTCCGTTGAAGGTGATCTCTTTGCCGAGCCACAGCAGTGAGCCGGCATCGCGGGTATAGATCCCGGTCAGCACCTTCATCATCGTGGATTTGCCGGCGCCGTTTTCGCCGACCAGCGCCATTACGCGGCCAGCATAGACATTGAGCGAGGCGCCGGAGAGCGCCTTCACGCCAGGGAACGCTTTATCGATCCCTTTTAATTGCAATAAGGCTTCCATATCGGCGACCTCAGAACGTGACGCCGGCACAGAGAATAACGTTCGCATACGGGGAACACTCCCCGCTGCGAATCACCGCCTGACTGTCTGCGGTTTGTTTTTTAAACTGCTCATGACTGGTGTAACGAATGTCAATGGTATTTCCCTGGTATTGCTGCAGCAGCTCAAGGTGAGTGAGCAACGTCGCATGGAGCTGCGGATTGTGAGTCTTTATCTCTTCCGCGAGGATCGCCGCCTCAACCTGCATTTCCGCCGTTACCACCTCCAGAACCTGCATAAAGGAGGGAACGCCATGGGTTAATGCCATATCGATGCGCGCGCTGCTGCGGGGAACCGGTAAACCGGCATCGCAGACCACCAGCGTATCGGTATGACCCAGGCGGGAGATAACCGAAGAAATATCAGCGTTAAGTACGGTGCCTTTTTTCATTTTTCTCTTTTGCTCCACTAGCGAAACGTTTCGCTGTCATAAGTATTGTCAATACGCGCACGAAAAACCATCACCAGAAGAGAGAAATGTGATCGCCATCGAAACGTTTCGCAAACGCCGGAAAGGAAAAGTGAAGCGGGGCAAAAAAGCAAAAAAAGCCCTTCACGAGGAAGGGCTTCAGAGCATCAGATTTCGACCTGGGTACCGAGTTCAATTACCCGGTTTGGCGGGATTTCAAACTGATCCGGCGCCCTCAGGGCGTTACGCTGCAGCAGGAGGTACAGTTTTCCGCGCAGACGCAAATACCAAGGCCGTTTGCCGATAATCAACGACTCATGCGACATAAAGAACGAGGTCTCCATCATCCGGCAGCTCAGACCTTCCAGCCCGCAGCGATGGAACACCTCTTCCACGTTTGGCGTTTCGCGCCAGCCGTAGCTGGCGACCACGCGCCAGAAAGACGGTGAAATCTGCTCAATCTGCACGCGACGAACGTTATGCACATAAGGCGCGTCTTCAGTACGCAGCGTCAGCAGAATCACGCGTTCGTGCAGTACCTTGTTGTGCTTGAGGTTATGCAGCAGCGCAAAAGGAATCACGTTCAACGCACGGGACATATACACGGCGGTTCCCGGTACGCGAACCGGCGGTGATTTCTCCAGGGAAGAGATCATCGCTTCCAGAGAGTTACCGTGTTCATGCATCCGACGCAGCAGACGGAAACGTTCGCTTTTCCAGGTCGTCATCACGGTGAACATCACCAGACCCAGCGTTAACGGCAGCCAGCCGCCGGAAACAATCTTATCGAGGTTGGCCGAGAACAGCGGAAAATCAATGCTCATAAAGGCAATAAAGAACAACGCCACAAAGAACTTATTCCAGTGCCAGTTTTTACGCGCAACCGTAGTGAAGAGAATCGTGGTCAGCACCATGGTTCCCGTTACCGCGATCCCGTACGCCGCCGCCAGGTTCGAAGAGTGTTCGAAGTTGATAATCACGATGACCACCGAGACATACAGCAGCCAGTTGATGAACGGAATATAAATCTGTCCGGACTCCATTTCCGAGGTATGAATAATCCGCATCGGCGACAGATATCCCAGACGGACCGCCTGGCGAGTCAGCGAAAAGACCCCGGAAATGACCGCCTGCGAGGCGATAACCGTCGCCAGCGCGGCAATAATCAGCATCGGAATCAGCGCCCATTCAGGGGCCAGCAGGAAGAAGGGGTTTTTGATCGCTTCCGGGTGCTGTAACAGCAGCGCCCCCTGACCAAAGTAGTTCAGCACCAGCGAGGGCAGTACCACCGAAAACCAGGCCAGGCGAATCGGTAGTTTGCCAAAGTGCCCCATATCCGCATACAGCGCTTCGACACCGGTAATGGACAGCACTACCGCGCCCAGCGCAACAAAAGAGACGGTTTTATATTCAAGGAAGAAATGAACCGCCCAGTAAGGGTTTAGCGCCTGCAGCACTTCCGGGTTGGCGATAATGCTGCGCGCGCCCAGCACCGCCAGCAGCAGGAACCAAATCAGCATAATCGGCGCAAACAGCTTGCCGACCATACCGGTACCGTGCTTCTGGATAGCAAACAGCAGCGTCAACACGATAATGGAGATGGGGACAATCCAGGTATCCAGATCAGGGGCGATAATTTCCAGCCCTTCAATCGCCGACATAACCGAAATCGCCGGCGTAATCACCACTTCGCCATAGAAGAAGCTGCCGCCAATCAGGCCAAGAATCACCAGAACCGACGTCATTCGCGCGGACGTATTGCGGCCCGCCAGCGACATCAGCGTCAGGATCCCCCCTTCACCGGCGTTATCTGCGCGCATGACAAAGGTGATATATTTGAGTGATACGGTAAAGATCAACAGCCAGAATATTAGCGACAGAAAGCCAAAAACAGCATCACGTTCAACGCCAAAGCCAAACTGACCAGACAGACATTCCCGAAGTGTATACAGCGGACTGGTACCGATATCTCCGTATACCACGCCGATAGCCGCCAGCGTTATTGCTGGCAGCGATTGCTTATTATCAGTGCTCATAGACTAGTCTTTTCGTTTATAAAACAAATGTGTGCCTAGTCCCTTGGCCCACAAAAAGCGCACAGTATGCACGATTATTTGCTGAATCGTACCCCTAACTAACATCATATTAACCTGACTCAAAGAAAATAAATCGATTCTTCAGGCTATTACCATCCCTAACCAAACATCTATACTCGAATCAATAACGACACATGAAAAAGCACGCAACTCAATTATGGCTCAATCACATTTACTGGCAGAAAGAATTTCCCGGCTCAGCGCCTCCCTCGAAAAAGGCTTGTTCGAACGCAGTCACGCGATACGACTCTGCCTGCTTGCCGCCCTCAGCGGCGAAAGCGTTTTTTTACTCGGTCCGCCGGGCATCGCTAAAAGCCTGATCGCCCGCCGCCTCAAATTCGCCTTTCAGCAAGCCCGCGCCTTTGAATATCTGATGACCCGCTTTTCCACTCCGGAAGAAGTTTTTGGCCCACTCTCCATCCAGGCGCTGAAGGATGAAGGGCGCTACGAGCGCCTGACGACAGGCTATCTTCCGGAAGCCGAAATCGTCTTCCTCGACGAAATCTGGAAAGCCGGCCCGGCTATCCTCAACACCTTACTGACCGCAATCAACGAACGGCATTTTCGCAACGGGGCGAAAGAAGAAAAAATCCCCATGCGCCTGCTGGTGGCGGCTTCAAACGAATTACCGGAAACGGACAGCAGCCTTGAAGCGCTGTACGATCGCATGCTCATCCGTTTATGGCTGGATAAGGTCCAGGACAAAACGAACTTCCGCTCGATGCTGGTAAGCCAGCAGGATGAAAACAGCAACCCGGTTCCCGCCAGCCTGCAGGTCAGCGATGAAGAGTTCCGGCAGTGGCAGCAGGATATCAGCGCCGTGAAGCTCACGGATAGCGTGTTTGAACTTATCTTTCAGCTCCGCCAGCAGCTGGATACGTTACCCGGTTCGCCGTATGTCTCGGATCGGCGCTGGAAAAAGGCCATTCGGCTGCTGCAGGCCAGCGCTTTCTTTAGCGGCCGGGATACGATTGCCCCTATCGACCTGATTTTGCTGAAAGATTGCCTGTGGCACGATATCGAAAGCATGAACCTGATGGCGCAGCAGTTGGAAATCTTGATGACCAGCCATGCCTGGCAGCAGCAGGCCATGCTGAGCAAACTGGGCGCTATCACCCAAAGACGCATCCAAATCCAACAGCAGCACAGTGACAAAACCGCGCTGAAGGTCACGCGCCTCGGCGGGATGTTCAGCCGTAAGCCGCATTATGAATTACCGTCTGAACTCAAGGATACCACGCTGACCCTGCTGCTCCAGCAGCCGCTTAAGCTGCACGATATGGAAGTGATTCATATTACCTTCGTCCGCGAAGAACTCTCGCACTGGCTGGAAAAAGGCGGTGAAATCCGCGGCAAGCTTAACGGCATTGGTTTCGCCCAGCCGCTGAATATCGATGTCGATGCCAGCCAGCATCTGGTCGTTCGCGACGTCAGCCTGCAAGGCTCCCGCCTTTCGTTGCCCGGCAGCGAATCGCAAGAAAACATGCCGGTGGAAATCCGCCAGCAGCTGGAAGCGCTGGATGACGAGTGGCACCAGCAACATAACCGCTTTAGCGAACAGCAAAAATGTCTGTTTATTCCCGGCGACTGGCTAGGGCGTATTGAAGCCAGCCTGCAGGACGTCGGCGCGCAGATTAAACAGGCGCGGCAGCCATGACGCTGGATATGCTGAATGTCATGCTGGCAGTCAGCGAAGAGGGGATGATCGAAGAGATGCTGCTGGCGCTGCTGGCCTCTCCTCAGCTTGCCGTGTTCTTCGAAAAATTTCCGCGCCTGAAGAATATTATCGCCGCCGATATTCCGCGCTGGCGAGAGGCCGTCAGAGCCCGACTCAAAGAGACGTCAATCCCGCCTGAGCTGGATATTGAAGTACAGCACTATCAGCGCTCGCAACTGCTCTCCACCTCGCAGTTTATCGTGCAGCTTCCGCAGATCCTTGGCCAGCTGCATCAACTGCACTCGCCGTTTGCCGCCCAGGCGCAGCAGCTGGTGGATAACAATGCCGCCTTCACGCCCGCGCTCCATACCCTGTTTTTACAGCGCTGGCGTCTGAGCCTGGTGGTGCAGGCAACCACACTCAACCAGCAGCTACTGGATGAAGAACGCGATCAGCTGCTGAGCGAAGTCCAGGAGAGGATGACCCTCAGCGGGCAGCTGGAGCCGGTGCTGGTGGAGAACGATAACGCCGCGGGTCGGCTGTGGGATATGAGCGCCGGCGAGCTGAAGCGCGGCGACTATCAGCTGATCATTCGCTACGGCGACTTTCTCAGCCAGCAGCCGGAACTGATGCAGCTGGCTGAACAGTTAGGCCGCTCGCGGGAAGCCAAATCGGTGCCGAAAAAAGATGCGCCGATGGAAGCTTTTCGCAGCCTGGTTCGTGAGCCGGCAACGGTACCGGAACAGGTTGATGGCCTGCAACAGAGCGATGATATCCTGCGCCTGCTCCCGCCGGAGCTGGCGACGCTGGGGATAACTGAACTGGAATTCGAGTTCTATCGTAAGCTGGTAGAAAAGCAGCTGCTGACCTATCGCTTACATGGCGACGCCTGGCGGGAAAAAATCACCGAGAGGCCGGTGACCCGGCAAGATTTTGACGAACAGCCGCGCGGACCGTTTATCGTCTGCGTCGATACTTCCGGCTCGATGGGCGGTTTCAACGAACAGTGTGCCAAGGCGTTTTGCCTGGCCTTAATGCGGGTGGCGCTGGCCGACAATCGCCGCTGCTTTATTATGCTGTTCTCCAGTGAAGTCGTGCACTACGAGCTGACGGGCCCGCAGGGCCTGGAGCAGGCGATCCGCTTTCTGAGCCAGCGTTTTCGCGGCGGCACGGATCTAGCCAGCTGTTTCCGTTCCATCATCGAGCGAATGCAAAATCCGCAGTGGGTCGATGCCGACGCGGTGGTGATTTCCGATTTTATTGCCCAGCGGCTGCCGGACGAGGTAATCAATAAGGTGGGGGAGCTACAGCGCAAGCATCATCATCGCTTTCATGCGGTGGCGATGTCTGTACATGGCAAACCCGGCATTATGCGCATCTTCGATCATATCTGGCGCTTTGATACCGGGTTACGTAGCCGCCTGCTGCGACGCTGGCGGCGTTAATGGTTACAGCAGAGCGGCAACGCTTTCACGTACCTGCGTCGGCCATACGCCGCACTGTACCTGGCCGATATGATCCAGCTGCAACAGCAGCATGGTAAGCCGGGATTGACCAATGCCGCCGCCAATAGTCTGCGGCATTTCACCGCGCAGCAACGCCTGGTGCCACTCCAGCTTGAGACGGTCTTCATCACCGGTGACCGCCAGCTGACGCTTGAGAGCGTCGGCATCCACGCGGATCCCCATAGAAGAGAGCTCAAACGCATCTTCCAGCACCGGGTTCCACACCAGGATATCGCCGTTCAGACCGGCAAATTCACCCTCCCCCGTGCTGCTCCAGTCATCATAATCCGGGGCACGAACGTCATGGCGCTTACCGTCGGATAACTTGCCGCCAATCCCAATCAGAAATACCGCGCCCAGCTGTTTGGCGATCGCCCGCTCACGGCCTTTGGCATCCAGATCCGGGAAACGGCTCAGCAGTTCCTGACTGTGGACAAAGTGGATCGATTCCGGCAGGAACGGTGCCAGACCAAACTCTTTGCTCACTGCGGCTTCGGTCGCTTTGATCCCGGCGTAGATAGCCTCAACGGTGGATTTCAGCGTACCGAGATGGCGCTCGCCATCCCCCATCACGCGCTCCCAGTCCCACTGGTCAACGTAGACAGAGTGAATAGCGGTCAGGCGGTCTTCATCGGGGCGAAGGGCCTTCATGTGCGTGTACAGCCCTTCGCCCGCGCTGAAGTCGTGTTGTCCCAGGGTTTGACGTTTCCACTTCGCCAGTGAATGAACCACTTCGAACCGGGCGTCTGGCAGTGTTTTCACTTTCACCTGAACCGCTTTCTCGCAACCAGACAGGTTGTCCTGAGTCCCATCTCCTACGCGGCTTAAGATAGGCGCCTGGACTTCAATCAGACCAAGTTTCTCTTCCAGCTGGCGGGAAAAGTGAGACTTAACGAAACTAATCTGGCGTTGTTTTGCGATGTATGCGGTTTTCATTTTTTATGGCTCCTGCGTCCTGTTGATATTGATTAAGCAACAAAAATGGCTACCAATTCAATAATCAAACAACAAAAAGCCATGTTCACTTTTGATTCATTAAAATATATGGCTAATATAGAAAGAATCCTCAAACATCATAAGAAAAACCTATGGAAAATTATCAGATCGACAATCTGGACCGCGGCATTCTGGAAGCGTTAATGACCAATGCCCGTACCGCCTATGCTGAACTGGCCAAACAGTTTGGCGTCAGCCCGGGGACGATTCATGTTCGCGTGGAGAAGATGAAACAGGCGGGTATCATCACCGGCGCGCGCATTGACGTAAACCCTAAACAACTCGGCTACGACGTCTGCTGCTTTATCGGCATTATCCTTAAAAGCGCCAAAGACTATCCTTCCGCCCTGGAAAAGCTGAACGCGCTGGATGAAGTGACCGAAGCGTATTACACCACCGGGCACTACAGCATCTTTATTAAGGTAATGTGCCGCTCGATCGATGCCCTCCAGCAGGTACTTATCAACAAGATCCAAACAATCGATGAAATTCAGTCCACCGAGACCCTGATCTCCCTGCAGAACCCGATCATGCGGACTATCCGCCCGTGATCGGGCTTTTTTAATCCCACATTTTCCACAGGTAGATCCCAGCTCTCACACAGCGTACAATGTGCCACTCTGAATAATTGAGCAGGCGATCATGGCAGACATTACGCTTATCAGCGGCAGTACCCTGGGCAGTGCGGAATATGTAGCGGAGCATCTGGCTGAAAAGCTGGAAGAGGCGGGCTACAGCACCGAAATCCAGCACGGTCCGTTGATCGAGGATCTGCAGGCCGAGGGGATCTGGTTAGTTATCTCCTCTACACATGGCGCGGGGGATATCCCTGATAATCTGCTGCCGTTCTATGAAGCGCTTCAGGAAAAGCAGGCAGACCTGTCCACCGTTCGTTTTGGCGCCATCGGCATCGGCAGCCGCGAATACGACACCTTCTGCGGCGCCATCGACAAAATCGACAGCGCATTGAAGGCATGTGGTGCACAACAGCTCGGCGAAACGCTGAAGATAAATGTCCTGGAACATGAAATTCCGGAAGATCCGGCTGAGATTTGGGTCGGATCCTGGAAAGATTTGCTCTAAGTTTTGTAAATATCGTTCGATCTTCTGTGGATAACTATACTTAAAAGCTCTGATCAACCGGTAGTTATCCAAAGTATAAGCCGTGGCTGCTTTTTGACCTGTGTATAACCCTTCATTTTGATCCCAGCTTATACGGAACAGGATCACCGATCATTCACAGATAGTGATCCTTCTTAAATATTTGATCTTAAACCGCAGATCGGGCTTATCCACAGAAAGGTTCGATCCTAATAAGAGATCACAGTAAAACAGATCTCTAAATAAAAGATCTTCTTTTTAATACTCAAGATCCCGGAGCTTTCTCGAAAGGCTAAAGTTGAGTAGAATCCACGGCCCGGGCTTCAATCTATTTTCAAACCGCTTTATGCGAGGCATACCACCATGTTTTATCAGGATCCTTTTGACGTCATCATCATTGGCGGGGGTCATGCAGGCACTGAGGCCGCGATGGCCGCAGCGCGGATGGGTCAGCAGACCCTGCTTTTGACACACAATATCGACACCCTGGGGCAGATGAGCTGCAACCCGGCGATTGGCGGCATTGGGAAAGGACACCTGGTAAAAGAAGTGGATGCGCTTGGCGGACTGATGGCGAAAGCGATCGACCAGGCAGGCATTCAGTTTAGGATACTAAACGCCAGCAAAGGCCCGGCGGTACGGGCGACGCGAGCTCAGGCAGACCGCGTGCTCTATCGTCAGGCGGTGCGCACGGCGTTGGAAAACCAGCCAAATCTGATGATCTTCCAGCAGGCGGTGGAGGATCTGATTGTCGAAAACGATCGGGTTGTCGGCGCCGTTACCCAGATGGGACTGAAATTCCGCGCTAAAGCGGTGGTCCTGACCGTCGGCACCTTCCTTGACGGCAAGATCCATATCGGGCTGGATAACTACAGCGGTGGCCGCGCAGGCGATCCGCCGTCGATCCCGCTTTCTCGCCGTTTACGTGAGCTGCCGCTGCGGGTCAGTCGCCTGAAAACCGGGACGCCGCCGCGTATTGACGCCCGTACCATCGATTTCAGCGTTCTGGCGCAGCAGCATGGTGATAATCCCATGCCGGTCTTCTCGTTCATGGGCAATGCGGCTCAGCATCCGCAGCAGGTACCGTGCTATATCACCCATACCAACGAGAAAACCCACGATGTGATCCGCAATAATCTCGATCGCAGCCCGATGTATGCCGGGGTGATTGAAGGGATCGGTCCGCGCTACTGCCCGTCGATCGAAGATAAAGTGATGCGCTTTGCCGATCGCAACCAGCACCAGATCTTCCTCGAGCCGGAAGGGCTGACCTCTAACGAAATTTATCCGAACGGTATCTCCACCAGCCTGCCGTTTGACGTACAAATGCAGATTGTTCGCTCAATGCAGGGTATGGAGAACGCCAGAATCGTTCGTCCAGGCTACGCTATTGAGTACGATTTCTTCGACCCGCGTGACCTGAAGCCGACGCTGGAAAGCAAATATATCCACGGTCTGTTCTTTGCCGGACAGATTAACGGTACCACCGGTTACGAAGAAGCCGCTGCTCAGGGACTGCTTGCCGGCCTGAACGCCAGTCGTTTCTCAGCGGAAAAAGAGGGCTGGGCGCCGGCGCGTTCAGAAGCCTACCTCGGTGTGCTGGTCGACGATCTGTGTACGCTGGGAACCAAAGAACCGTACCGGATGTTTACTTCACGCGCCGAATATCGTCTGATGCTGCGCGAAGATAATGCCGATCTGCGTCTGACGGAACAGGGGCGCGAACTGGGTCTGGTCGATGATGAACGCTGGGCGCGATTCAACGAGAAGCTGGAAAGCATTGAGCTTGAGCGTCAACGTCTGAAATCCACCTGGGTTTACCCGGCGGCAGACAGCGTGGAACAAGTCAATGCGCATCTGTCTGCGCCACTGTCTCGCGAAGCGAGCGGGGAAGATTTGCTCCGTCGTCCGGAAATGACCTATGAGCAGCTGGTTCAGCTGTCACCGTTCTCGCCGGGCCTGGAAGATGCGCAGGCTGCAGAGCAGGTTGAGATCCAGGTGAAGTACGAAGGATATATCGCTCGTCAGCAGGAAGAGATCGAAAGACAGCAGCGTAATGAGAATACGATCCTGCCGGCAACGCTTGATTATCGTCAGGTGATCGGGTTGTCGAATGAAGTGATTGCCAAGCTTAACGATCACAAACCGTCTTCAATCGGCCAGGCTTCGCGTATTTCCGGCATCACGCCAGCGGCGATTTCTATTTTGCTGGTCTGGTTGAAAAAGCAGGGGATGCTGCGCCGCAGCGCCTGATTGCCCCGACAGGCGGAATTTGGCGGATAGCAGGCTGCTTCTCCGCCCTTTTTGATTCACCGGCCCGGTAAGCGTCATCGCCTCCGGGCTCATTATTTCTGGACAGGTACTGAACGTGCTCAACAAACTTTCTCGTCTGCTGGCTGAGGCCGGTATTTCGCTCACCGATCACCAGAAAAACCAGCTGGTGGCCTATGTTGGCATGCTGGATAAGTGGAACAAAGCCTACAATCTGACTTCCGTTCGCGATCCGAATGAGATGCTGATTCGCCATATCCTCGATAGCATTGTTGTTGCGCCGTACCTGCAGGGAACGCGTTTTATCGACGTTGGAACAGGACCAGGGCTGCCGGGAATCCCGCTGGCGATAGTGCTCCCGCAAGCACATTTCACGCTGCTGGACAGCCTCGGCAAGCGCGTGCGTTTTCTTCGCCAGGTCCAGCATGAGTTAAAACTGGAGAATATCGCCCCGGTACAGAGCCGCGTGGAAGATTTCCCTGCAGAACCGCCGTTCGATGGCGTCATCAGCCGCGCATTTGCCTCGCTGAACGACATGGTCAGCTGGTGCCATCATCTGCCGTCAGAAACCGGCTGTTTCTATGCGTTGAAAGGAGTGGCTCAGGAAGATGAAATGGCAAATCTTCCCGAAGGATACACCGTCAGCGAGATTATCAGGTTGCATGTTCCTGCGCTGGAAGGGGAGCGTCACCTGGTGGTTATTAAGCCAAAAATGATTTAGTTTTTATCAAAAAATGTGAAAAAAATCAGACCGCCGCATGTTACAAAAATAAATGTCACTGCGCGCGATTCGCGGCGCCTTTTAACCATGTTTTTACCATGGGTTATCCCAGGGTTAACTTTGACGGTTGGTTTACTGGTAAAATAGTCAACATTGAAAATATCAGGACGCTAAAAATCGAGCGACTGGCAAGGCATACGGATGTTAAATATTTATTATAAATGTCAATAAAAGGTTTTCATTGTATGCGCGGTTGTTTTATAAAAACTGCTCATTTTTTATCTTTAATATCAAAAAGATGAAAACAGACAATTTATGAATGGAATTAATTCGCTTTACTCTAAAATGTTTAATATGTGATCTGGTGCACGCTTTAATCTCTGTGTTTTCTCAGTATTTGCAGTTTCGTATGACGGCTCACAGATTGGCAAAATGCAGGAAAAGTTGCCTGCTGGAAAATAATTAAACATTTATTCACTATTTTGCTACTTATTGTTTGAAATCACGGGGCGTCACCGTATAATTTGTCCGCTTTTTGATGCTTGACTCTTCGTCTTAAAGGACGTTTTATACGACACGCGACATACCTCGAAGGGAGCAGGAGTAAAAACGTGATGTCTGTGTCGCTCTTGAGTCGAAACGTTGCTCGTAAGCTTCTGTTTATTCAGTTACTGGCAGTAATAGCAAGTGGACTGCTGTTCAGCCTAAAAGACCCCTTCTGGGGCATCTCCGCAGTATGCGGGGGTTTGGCGGTTGTTTTGCCAAACATGTTGTTTATGATTTTTGCCTGGCGTCATCAGGCGCATACACCATCTAAAGGCCGTGTGGCCTGGACCTTCGCCTTCGGCGAAGCTTTTAAGGTGTTGCTGACCTTTGCCCTCCTCGCGGTGGCGCTGGCCGTATTCAAAGTGGTATTCATGCCGCTGATAGTGACGTGGGTTTTGGTGCTGGTGGTACAAATTCTGGCACCAGCTGTAATTAACAACAAAGGGTAAAAGGCATCATGGCTGCAGAAAATATGACGCCGCAGGATTACATAGGTCACCATCTGAAGAACCTTCAGATTGATCTGCGTACATTCTCGCTGGTGGATCCGCACAACCCCCCGGCCACCTTCTGGACGCTCAACATTGACTCCATGTTCTTCTCAGTGGTGCTCGGTCTGTTGTTCCTTACCATTTTCCGTAGCGTTGCCAAAAAAGCGACCAGCGGTGTTCCTGGTAAACTCCAGACGGCTATCGAGATGACCATCGGCTTCGTCCATGGCAGCGTCAAAGACATGTATCATGGCAAGAGCAAGCTGATTGCTCCGCTGGCCCTCACCGTGTTTGTCTGGGTATTCCTGATGAACCTGATGGACCTGCTGCCAATCGACCTGATTCCTTATATCGGTGAACACATTTTCGGCCTGCCTGCACTGCGCGTGGTTCCGTCTGCTGACGTGAACATCACCCTGTCGATGGCGCTTGGCGTGTTTATCCTGATTCTTTTCTACAGCATCAAAATGAAAGGCGTGGGTGGGTTCGTTAAAGAACTGACGCTGCAGCCGTTCAATCACTGGGCGTTCATTCCTGTCAACTTAATCCTTGAAGGGGTAAGCCTGCTGTCCAAACCGGTTTCACTGGGTCTGCGACTGTTCGGCAACATGTATGCCGGTGAGCTGATTTTCATTCTGATTGCTGGTCTGCTGCCGTGGTGGTCACAGTGGGTTCTGAATGTGCCATGGGCCATTTTCCACATCCTGATTATTACGCTGCAAGCCTTCATCTTCATGGTTCTGACGATCGTCTATCTGTCGATGGCATCTGAAGAGCATTGATTTTTACCAACATACTACGTTTTTACTGAAACAAACTGGAGACTGTCATGGAAAACCTGAATATGGATCTGCTGTACATGGCTGCCGCTGTGATGATGGGTCTGGCGGCGATCGGTGCTGCGATCGGTATCGGCATCCTCGGGGGCAAATTCCTGGAAGGCGCAGCGCGTCAACCGGATCTGATTCCTCTGCTGCGTACTCAGTTCTTTATCGTTATGGGTCTGGTGGATGCTATCCCGATGATCGCTGTAGGTCTGGGTCTGTACGTGATGTTTGCTGTCGCGTAGTAAGTTGTTCGAAAGAAACCTAAGCCACAGAGTTAATTTAAGAGGTATTGTGCTGTGAACATGAACGCAACAATCCTCGGCCAGGCCATCGCGTTTGTTCTTTTCGTATGGTTCTGCATGAAGTACGTATGGCCGCCTTTAATGGCTGCCATCGAAAAGCGTCAGAAAGAGATTTCCGACGGTTTGGCTTCTGCAGAACGCGCTAAGAAAGATTTGGACCTTGCACAGGCCAACGCGACCGACCAGCTGAAAAAAGCGAAAGCGGAAGCCCAGGTCATCATCGAGCAGGCGAACAAGCGTCGCGCTCAGATGCTGGACGAAGCTAAAGCTGAAGCAGAACAGGAACGCACCAAAATCGTCGCACAGGCGCAGGCTGAAATTGATGCCGAACGTAAACGTGCTCGCGAGGAGCTGCGTAAGCAGGTCGCAATCCTGGCTGTTGCTGGCGCCGAGAAGATCATCGAACGTTCCGTGGATGAAGCTGCTAACAGCGACATCGTGGACAAACTTGTCGCTGAACTGTAAGGAGGGAGGGGCTGATGTCTGAATTTGTAACGGTAGCTCGCCCCTACGCCAAAGCAGCTTTTGACTTTGCCGTCGAACACAAAAGTGTCGAACGCTGGCAGGATATGCTGGCGTTTGCTGCTGAAGTGACGAAAAACGAACAAATGGCAGAGCTTCTGTCCGGTGCTCTGGCGCCGGAAACGCTCTCTGACGCGTTCATTGCGGTATGCGGTGAGCAACTGGACGAAAATGGCCAGAACCTGATTCGGGTTATGGCTGAAAATGGTCGTCTGCAAGTGCTCCCGGATGTTCTTGAGCAGTTCATTCACCTGCGCGCTGCCAGTGAGGCAACCGCAGAGGTAGATGTTATTTCTGCCTCCCGGTTGAGTGAAGCACAGCTTGAGAAGATCGTCGGCGCGATGGAAAAACGTCTGTCACGCAAAGTTAAGCTGAATTGCAAAATCGATAAGTCTGTTATGGCAGGTGTTATCATCCGTGCGGGTGATATGGTCATTGATGGTAGCGTACGCGGCCGTCTTGATCGCCTTGCAGACGTCTTGCAGTCTTAAGGGGACTGGAGCATGCAACTGAATTCCACCGAAATCAGCGAACTGATCAAGCAGCGCATTGCTCAGTTCAATGTGGTGAGCGAAGCTCACAACGAAGGTACTATTGTTTCCGTCAGTGACGGTGTTATCCGCATCCACGGCCTGGCCGATTGTATGCAGGGTGAGATGATTTCCCTGCCGGGTAACCGTTACGCTATCGCACTGAACCTGGAGCGCGACTCCGTAGGTGCGGTGGTGATGGGTCCGTACGCCGACCTCGCCGAAGGCATGAAGGTTAAATGTACTGGCCGTATCCTTGAAGTTCCGGTTGGCCGCGGCCTGCTGGGTCGCGTGGTGAACACCCTGGGTGCGCCTATCGACGGTAAAGGTCCGGTTGAGCACGATGGCTTCTCGCCAATCGAAGTTATCGCTCCGGGCGTTATCGAACGTCAGTCCGTCGATCAGCCGGTACAGACCGGTTACAAATCCGTCGATGCCATGATTCCAATCGGCCGTGGCCAGCGTGAGCTGATCATCGGTGACCGTCAGACCGGTAAAACCGCGATGGCAATCGATGCGATCATCAACCAACGTGATTCCGGTATCAAGTGCGTCTACGTGGCTATCGGCCAGAAAGCGTCCACCATTTCTAACGTGGTGCGTAAACTGGAAGAACACGGCGCGCTGTCCAACACTATCGTTGTCGTGGCGACCGCTTCTGAATCTGCTGCACTGCAATACCTGGCACCGTATGCCGGTTGCGCAATGGGCGAATACTTCCGCGACCGCGGTGAAGATGCGCTGATCGTTTACGATGACCTGTCTAAACAGGCTGTTGCTTACCGTCAGGTTTCCCTGCTGCTCCGTCGTCCGCCAGGACGTGAAGCATTCCCGGGCGACGTGTTCTACCTCCACTCCCGTCTGCTGGAGCGCGCATCCCGCGTTAACGCGGAATACGTAGAGAAGTTCACCAACGGTGAAGTCAAAGGTAAAACCGGCTCCCTGACCGCGCTGCCGATTATCGAAACCCAGGCGGGTGACGTTTCTGCGTTCGTTCCGACCAACGTAATTTCCATTACCGATGGTCAGATCTTCCTGGAAACCAACCTGTTTAACTCTGGTATTCGTCCTGCGGTTAACCCGGGTATCTCCGTATCCCGTGTGGGTGGTGCTGCTCAGACCAAGATCATCAAGAAACTGTCCGGTGGTATCCGTACCGCGCTGGCGCAGTATCGTGAACTGGCTGCGTTCTCTCAGTTCGCATCCGATCTGGATGAAGCAACCCGTAAACAGCTGAGCCATGGTCAGAAAGTAACCGAGCTGCTGAAACAGAAACAGTATGCGCCGATGTCTGTAGCACAGCAGGGTCTGGTCCTGTTTGCTGCTGAACGCGGTTACCTCGAAGATGTGGAACTGGCGAAAATCGGTAGCTTCGAAGCCGCTCTGCTGGCTTACGTTGACCGTGACCACGCTCCGCTGATGCAAGAGATTAACCAGACCGGTGGCTATAACGACGAGATCGAAGGCAAGCTGAAAAGCATCCTCGACTCCTTTAAAGCAACCCAGTCCTGGTAAAGTCTGGCGGCTTGCCTTAGGGCAGGCCGCAAGGCATTGAGGAGAAGTTCATGGCCGGCGCAAAAGAGATACGTAGTAAGATCGCAAGCGTCCAGAACACGCAAAAGATCACTAAAGCGATGGAAATGGTCGCCGCTTCCAAAATGCGTAAATCGCAGGAGCGCATGGCGGCCAGCCGTCCTTATGCAGATACCATGCGCAAAGTGATTGGTCACCTTGCAAACGGTAATCTGGAATATAAGCACCCGTACCTGGAAGAACGCGACGTTAAACGCGTGGGCTACCTGGTGGTGTCGACCGACCGTGGTCTGTGCGGCGGCTTGAACATTAACCTGTTCAAGAAAGTGCTGGCAGATATGAAAGTATGGTCCGATAAAGGCGTTCAGTGCGACATCGCAATGATCGGCTCTAAAGGCGTATCTTTCTTTAGTTCCGTCGGCGGCAATATTGTCGCCCAGGTGACTGGCATGGGGGATAACCCATCGCTGTCCGAACTGATCGGCCCGGTAAAAGTGATGTTGCAGGCCTATGATGAAGGCCGTCTGGACAAGCTGTACGTTGTCAGCAACAAATTTATTAATACCATGTCCCAGACTCCGACCATCACTCAGCTGCTGCCGTTACCGGCATCAGAAGATGCTGAGCTGAAGCGTAAATCCTGGGATTATCTGTATGAGCCAGACCCGAAAGCGCTGCTGGATACCCTCCTGCGCCGTTATGTCGAGTCCCAGGTTTATCAGGGCGTGGTAGAAAACCTGGCCAGCGAGCAGGCCGCACGTATGGTGGCGATGAAAGCCGCAACCGATAATGGCGGCAGCCTGATTAAAGAGCTGCAGTTGGTATACAACAAAGCTCGTCAGGCCAGCATTACTCAGGAACTCACCGAGATCGTCGGTGGTGCATCCGCGGTATAACCAGGTTAATTCGTAGAGGATTCAAGATGGCTACTGGAAAAATTGTCCAGGTAATCGGCGCCGTGGTTGACGTCGAATTCCCTCAGGATGCCGTACCGCGCGTGTACGATGCTCTTGAGGTACAGAATGGTAATGAGAGCCTGGTGCTGGAAGTTCAGCAGCAGCTCGGCGGTGGTATCGTACGTGCTATCGCCATGGGTTCTTCTGACGGTCTGCGTCGTGGTCTGGAAGTTAAAGACCTTGAGCACCCGATCGAAGTCCCGGTTGGTAAAGCAACGCTGGGCCGTATCATGAACGTGCTGGGTCAGCCGATCGATATGAAAGGCGACATCGGCGAAGAAGAGCGTTGGGCTATTCACCGTGCAGCACCGTCCTATGAAGAGCTGTCCAGCTCTCAGGAACTGCTGGAAACCGGCATCAAAGTTATCGACCTGATGTGTCCGTTCGCTAAGGGCGGTAAAGTGGGTCTGTTCGGTGGTGCGGGCGTAGGTAAAACCGTAAACATGATGGAGCTTATCCGTAACATCGCGATCGAGCACTCCGGTTACTCCGTGTTTGCGGGCGTAGGTGAACGTACTCGTGAGGGTAACGACTTCTACCACGAAATGACCGACTCCAACGTTCTGGATAAAGTATCCCTGGTTTATGGCCAGATGAACGAGCCGCCGGGAAACCGTCTGCGCGTTGCGCTGACCGGCCTGACCATGGCTGAGAAATTCCGTGACGAAGGTCGTGACGTTCTGCTGTTCGTCGATAACATCTATCGTTATACCCTGGCCGGTACTGAAGTATCCGCACTGCTGGGTCGTATGCCTTCAGCGGTAGGTTATCAGCCGACCCTGGCGGAAGAGATGGGTGTTCTGCAGGAACGTATCACCTCCACCAAAACCGGTTCTATCACTTCCGTACAGGCCGTCTACGTCCCTGCGGATGACTTGACTGACCCGTCACCAGCCACCACCTTTGCGCACTTAGATGCAACCGTGGTACTGAGCCGTCAGATCGCGTCTCTGGGTATCTACCCGGCCGTTGACCCGCTGGACTCCACCAGCCGTCAGCTGGATCCGCTGGTTGTTGGTCAGGAACACTATGACACCGCGCGTGGCGTACAGTCCCTGCTGCAACGTTATCAGGAACTGAAAGACATCATCGCCATCCTCGGTATGGATGAACTGTCTGAAGAAGACAAACTGGTGGTAGCTCGCGCGCGTAAGATTCAGCGCTTCCTGTCCCAGCCGTTCTTCGTGGCAGAAGTATTTACCGGTTCTCCGGGCAAGTACGTCTCCCTGAAAGACACCATCCGTGGCTTTAAAGGCATCATGGAAGGCGAATACGATCACCTGCCAGAGCAGGCGTTCTACATGGTCGGTTCTATCGACGAAGCCGTGGAAAAAGCCAAAAAACTTTAACGCCTTAATCGGAGGGTGATATGGCAATGACTTACCACCTGGATGTCGTCAGCGCGGAGCAGCAAATGTTCTCCGGTCTGGTCGAGAAAATCCAGGTAACGGGTAGTGAAGGTGAACTGGGGATTTACCCAGGTCACGCACCGCTGCTCACCGCCATTAAGCCTGGTATGATTCGCATCGTTAAACAGCACGGTCATGAAGAGTTTATCTATCTGTCCGGCGGCATTCTTGAAGTGCAGCCTGGTAGCGTGACCGTTCTGGCTGATACGGCTATTCGTGGCCAGGATCTCGACGAAGCGCGAGCCCTGGAATCGAAGCGTAAAGCGGAAGAGCACATTAACAGCTCTCACGGCGACGTGGATTACGCTCAGGCGTCCGCGGAACTGGCCAAAGCGATCGCCAAACTGCGCGTTATCGAGTTGACCAAAAAAGCGATGTAACACCGGCTTGAAAGTTAAAAAGCCAGTCTGGTTTCCAGGCTGGCTTTTTTTATGCTTTCGTTTCAAACTCATCAAAACTAAAATGGTATTTTAATTTTTTGTGATTGACGTCTCATTTCTGTTGATCGGTTAAAAAATGAAGCGTAGACTTGTTTTTGTGATGTGTATCACAAAACGAATTTACCAGAACACATTCTTTATCCAGGAAGTCATCATGAAACTGCTTAACAAAATCATCGCTTTCTTCAGTGCTATGAACGTCACTTTCGGTACCTTCAATCACTAAGTCGCCAGCCGCTCTGCATTTGCGCTGTACCGCTAACGACAACGACAACACATGCGGTGTGAAGCAGAACGAAAAAGGTCGCCCGGGGGCGGCCTTTGTGTTTTTCTCTGCCGGATAAAGCGCACTCATTAACGACGGTTGAGAAAATCTCCGCTGGCAAAACTGCCATCGGCATGACGCAGCAGCGGATCCGGCAGCGTCAGGGACTGGTAATCGGCGCTCTGTATGGTTTTCCCCTCAGCGTTAACGCTTTTCCCCTCGCGAATAAAGTAGTTGTTGTCTGCTATATTGCCGACCACGGCATCATCATATTTTCCCGGCTGGCTGCGCAGTGACAGATTGTTGCTGAAGACCCCTTGAGTCTCTGGCTTACCGTAAGGGCTGGGGCGGAAGAGATAGTTAAAGCGCAGGTTATCTACCGCGACGTTATTGGCCACCACCAGCTTGCCGGGATTGAAATTATCCGTGAACCCGTCAAGATGGTTGCCGATGGCAATGCTGTGACGTATTTCGTGGGCAACCGGCTGCCCTTCCCCACCGAGTTTAAAACCGTTACTGGTGTTATTGCGGGCAATTGAATTCTCGATCACCACAACACCGTTGGCACCGTCTTCGATTTTGTTAAACAGGTCGAATCCGTCATCGATATTGTCGTGTGAGTAGCAGCCTTGCAGGCGATTACCTTCCCCTACCCGCATTTTTACGGCGAAGCCATCGGCGTTAATCTTACCGGGATCCTCATTGCCGTAGGATTCTGAGTTCACGACCCGGTTGTAGCTGGCCCACAGCGGGCGACCAGTTTTGTCCGGGGAGGAGATCTGGATCCCGGTATCCTCGTTTTTGTAGGCGGTGACGTTCTCGATCAGGTTATGGCTGCCCTGGATGCGCAGGCTGTTGTCTGTTATTGAGATACCCTTGATATGCCAGTAGTTCGCATCCAGCAGCAGGCCATGAATAACCGCCTTGTCGTCGGCCAGCAGCGTTTTTACCTTTTCTCTGAGCCCGCTGGCCGGCAGCGGAATCACCGTTTGCGGATAATCCCCGGCGGCTAAGATAATCTTTCCGCCCGGAGGCAACAAATCGAGCGCGGTGGAGAGGTCGAGCGGAGAATCAAGCGTCCCTTTGGCGTCAGTCTGACCTTCAGGAGAGACATGCAGCGTATTCCCTTCAACGCGGGAGCTGCGTTCAACCGTCAGGCTTTGCGTAATGGGTTTTTGGCTACTGGCGGGAGTAAAAACAATCTCGAAGGTACTTTTCTCTTTGAGCGTCGCGGGCTGCGTAAACATCGCGCCAGCCTTGACCTTTTTATTTATCCCAAGCGTCACCTCGTCCTGACGAACCGTGAAATCGCCATCGGCGCTGGCCCGCGCCTGCAATACGTAATCTGCGCTCTGGCTTTTTGCGCCCGAGGCGATTTGCATCACGACCGGCCAGGTTTTGGCAACATAGGGCTGTGAAGCAACGGTATTCGCCGGGGATGTCACCAGAGATGCATGGCTGACGGTGATTCTGGCATTACGTGAGGCAAAAAAGCCAACGTAGTAGCTGTCTTTATCCTGTTGGGTTATCAGATCGGCATGAGGCACTGTTTGGCTTACCCACTTATCACTGCCGACCGGGGCCCATGATGTCACAAATCCCTCATTGGTACGTTCGAGTCTGAGCTGGAAGTCCGGTGTCTGCTTAAGATCGATATTCTCTTTATAGCTCAGCCGGTTGATAGTCGAGCCTGGGTTTCCCCAGGGGCGAGTGATCCCTTCCCGGGCGATAGCCTGGAGTTTGACGTGCGAGCGATCTTTTTTATCCTGAGTCATAATCGCGTTCATGACCATATTGGATGCCGCCGGAAACTCTTCGTAGCCAACCACCAAAGGTTGCTGCCGCGGTTGGCCGAGAACATCGCGAACCAACAGCCCTGCACCCTCTTGTGCTGCCGGAAGGGCGCTATTTTCCGGACCAAATTGCTCCACCGTCACCGTGGCTTGCAGGATGAAATTCTGCCGGGCCGGAAGTTCAGTATAAAAGAAGGTCAGACCGTCATGGGAGTTGGCGATTTTTCCACCCCGACTCTCAAGCGTGACGGGGGCCTGGAGGTTGGCAGTATCCTGCGGAGCCAGTTTTTTTCCTGCTATCGTTACGTCGTTAACGCCGATCTTTTCCGGCAGCACGTTGGAGGAAAAATTCACGTCAGTTGATTGACCAAAAGCGATGCTTCGCCAGACATGCTGCTCGTCAGCCTGCAGCGGTAATGCGATAATTGTGCTGCAAAGGGCTAATGCCAAAGGTATTTTTTTATTCATTTTTGTCTCCTGGGTAATTATTGAGCAGTATTATCATAATAATGAAATGGCGTTTCTATTTGACGCGTCACAATTAATGAATATTGAAACCATGTTTTATTTTATTGCTTTGCTTTATTCAGGTGTCAAAAAAACAGGAAAAGCAGTGGGATAGCAGGCATTTATCTCCCGTATGTGGTTTTTCAGGAGATAAACTGATTTGCAGTGGTGAAAAATAGCGCCATAAAATGGTGTATAGCGTTGAGCCAGGGCGGTTTATCCTCGTCTCGTTTCATGATGAAAAATATGTAGATATTTCAACGTGAAAGGCTTTTACTTTTCGTTCTAATCGTTGTCAGGATGCGTATGTCAAACAGTGCGATGAGCGTGGTTATCCTTGCCGCAGGCAAAGGGACCCGCATGTATTCCGATCTTCCTAAGGTGCTGCACTCCCTGGCCGGGAAGCCAATGGTGCAGCATGTTATTGATGCAACTAAAGATCTCGGTGCTTCGGCCGTACATCTGGTGTACGGGCACGGTGGCGATCTGCTGCGCCAGACGCTGCATGAAGATAATCTTAACTGGGTCTTACAAGCTGAACAGCTCGGTACCGGTCATGCCATGCAACAGGCGGCGCCGTTCTTCCGTGATGATGAAGACATCATGATGCTGTACGGCGATGTTCCGCTGATTTCCGTTGATACGCTACAACGCCTGCGTGCGGCGAAGCCGCAGGGCGGTATTGGCCTGCTGACGGTGAAACTGGACGATCCGAGCGGATATGGTCGCATTACCCGTGAAAATGGCCAGGTTACCGGCATCGTTGAGCATAAAGATGCCAGCGATGCGCAGCGTCAGATTCAGGAAATTAACACCGGAATTTTGATCGCGGGTGGGGCGGATTTAAAACGCTGGCTGGCGAAGCTAACGAACAACAATGTGCAGGGCGAATACTACATCACTGATATTATCGCCATGGCGTATCAGGAAGGGCGTGAAATCGTTGCCGTTCATCCGCAGCGCTTAAGCGAAGTTGAAGGGGTAAACAACCGCCTGCAGCTGTCGCGTCTGGAGCGCGTTTATCAAGCCAAACAGGCGGAAAAACTGCTGCTGGCGGGCGTGATGCTGCGCGATCCGGCGCGTTTCGATCTCCGCGGTACCCTGAAACATGGGCGCGATGTAGAGATTGATACTAACGTTATCCTCGAAGGAAACGTGGTACTGGGCGAGCGCGTGAAGATAGGCGCCGGCTGCGTGATCAAAAACAGCACCATTGGCGATGACTGTGAGATAAGCCCGTATTCGGTGGTGGAAGATGCTCATTTGCAGGCCGCCTGCACCATCGGGCCGTTCGCGCGCCTGCGTCCAGGTGCTGAACTGCTGGAAGGCGCGCATGTCGGCAACTTCGTAGAAATGAAAAAAGCGCGGCTGGGTAAAGGTTCGAAAGCCGGGCATCTCTCGTATCTCGGCGACGCGGAAATCGGCGACAATGTGAATATCGGCGCCGGTACCATTACCTGTAACTACGATGGGGCGAATAAATTTAAAACCATCATCGGCGACGATGTGTTTGTCGGTTCCGACACCCAACTGGTGGCGCCGGTGACCGTGGGTAAAGGTGCCACGATTGCCGCCGGTACGACGGTCACGCGCGATATTGCCGACAACGAACTGGTTTTAAGCCGTGTGCCGCAGGTCCATAAACAGGGCTGGCAGCGTCCGGTGAAGAAGAAGTAATTTTTGGATTGTCGCCGGGGGGAGACCGCCCGGCGAACCAGGATGAGAGGATCAATACAGGTCCCCGTCCGCAGGCAGGACCATAAAAATAACCCCACTCTCTACAAGGCTCGGGGCGCCCGTAATGCGGGCAAATACAGGTCAGCGACAACGCATGGCATAACGCCATTATCAGGAAATTTAACTATGTGTGGAATTGTTGGCGCAGTCGCGCAGCGTGATATTGCTGAAATCCTTCTCGAAGGTTTACGTCGTCTTGAATACCGTGGATATGACTCTGCCGGTCTGGCAGTGGTTGATAACGCCGGGCATATGTCCCGCGTTCGTCGTCTCGGTAAAGTCCAGATGCTGGCTCAGGCGGTAGAAGAGCACCCGTTACACGGTGGTACGGGCATTGCCCATACCCGCTGGGCAACGCACGGTGAGCCGTCTGAAGGTAACGCGCATCCGCATGTTTCTGAACACATTGTGGTGGTCCATAACGGTATCATCGAAAACCACGAGCCGCTGCGTGAACTCCTGCAGTCCCGCGGCTATGTCTTTGCCTCTGAGACCGACACCGAGGTGATTGCTCACCTGGTAAACTGGGAGCAGAAGCAAGGCGGCACGCTGCGTGACGCCGTTCTGCGGACTATTCCACAGCTGCGCGGTGCTTATGGCACGGTGATTATGGATGCCCGCGATCCGGGAACTCTGCTGGCTGCGCGTTCTGGTAGCCCGCTGGTTATCGGTCTGGGAATGGGGGAAAACTTCATTGCTTCCGATCAGCTGGCGCTGCTGCCGGTGACCCGCCGCTTTATCTTCCTCGAAGAGGGCGATATTGCCGAAGTGACCCGCCGCTCCGTGGTGATTTTTGATAAGTCTGGCGCGGAAGTAAAACGTCCGGATATCGAATCCAACCAGCAATATGATGCGGGCGATAAAGGTATTTATCGCCACTATATGCAAAAAGAGATTTACGAACAGCCGAATGCTATCAAAAACACCCTCACCGGGCGTATCAACCATGGTGAAGTGGATCTCAGCGAGCTGGGCGCGCATGCTAACGAGATGCTGTCTCAGGTTGAACACATCCAGATCGTGGCCTGCGGTACCTCGTATAACTCCGGCATGGTTTCTCGTTACTGGTTTGAAGCGCTGGCGGGCGTACCGTGCGATGTTGAAATCGCCTCTGAATTCCGCTATCGCAAATCGGCGGTGCGTCGCAACAGCCTGATGATCACGCTTTCCCAGTCCGGTGAGACTGCGGATACGCTGGCCGCGCTGCGTCTGTCAAAAGAGCTGGGCTATCTGGGATCGCTGGCTATTTGTAACGTGGCGAGTTCTTCTCTGGTCCGCGAGTCCGATTTGTCGCTGATGACCAAAGCGGGCACTGAGATCGGCGTAGCCTCGACCAAAGCCTTTACCACTCAGCTGACCGTATTGCTGCTGCTGGTGGCAAAACTGGCGCGTCTTAAAGGTCTGGATGCCGCCGTTGAGCATGATATCGTGCATGGGCTGCAGGCGTTGCCGAGCCGTATTGAGCAGATGCTGTCGCAGGATAAGCGTATTGAAGCGTTGGCTGAGAACTTCTCCGATAAGCACCATGCGCTGTTCCTTGGCCGTGGCGATCAGTATCCGATCGCGCTGGAAGGGGCGCTGAAGCTGAAAGAGATCTCTTATATCCACGCGGAAGCCTACGCGGCCGGTGAGCTGAAGCACGGCCCTCTGGCCCTGATTGACGCCGAAATGCCGGTGATCGTCGTGGCACCGAATAACGAATTGCTGGAGAAGCTGAAATCCAACATTGAAGAAGTTCGCGCGCGCGGCGGCCAGCTGTATGTCTTTGCCGATGGCGAGGCGGGTTTCAACAGCAGCGACAATATGCACATTATTGAAATGCCGCATGTTGAAGAGGTGATTGCGCCGATCTTCTACACCGTGCCGCTACAGCTGCTGGCCTATCACGTTGCGCTGATTAAAGGCACTGACGTTGACCAGCCGCGTAATCTGGCAAAATCAGTCACCGTAGAATAAGCCAATACCTATCGTATAAGGGCTGCCATCCGGCGGCCCTTTTTGGCTTCTGGCGATCGCTTTTGTACCGCTCTGGCGGAAAAGGGTTGATGACAAACCGTCATCTTCGGCTACGATTTTTAGTGTCATAAAAAGAAAATTTTTCTGCAATCCTGCGGTCACTTAAATAAGTAACGCTATGATTAATATTGTTTTTATTTTCATCACTCCGCTGTCTTTTTGGGTGTCATAAAACTGTAATAATTCGTACATTTTACTGTCACCTCTTTGTCCTATTTTGCTCACCATAGCCTCGAAACAACGATTTACGAATCCAGCAGGAGACATTATGAACGTTATGCGTACCACCGTCGCAACAGTTGTCGCCGCGACCTTATCGATGAGCGCTTTCTCTGCATTTGCAGCTGCAAGCCTGACTGGCGCGGGCGCAACTTTCCCTGCACCGGTGTATGCCAAATGGGCTGATACCTATCAGAAAGAAACCGGCAATAAAGTGAACTACCAGGGCATTGGCTCTTCCGGTGGTGTAAAACAAATTATTGCTAACACCGTTGATTTCGGTGCTTCTGATGCTCCTCTGGCCGATGACAAACTGGCTCAGGAAGGCCTGTTCCAGTTCCCGACCGTGATTGGCGGCGTGGTTCTGGCAATCAACCTGCCTGGCGTGAAGTCGGGTGAGCTGGTTCTGGACGGTAAAACCCTGGGGGATATCTACCTCGGCAAAATTAAAAAATGGGATGACGAAGCGATCGCTAAACTCAACCCGGGCATGAAGCTGCCGTCTCAGAATATCGCCGTGGTTCGTCGCGCCGATGGTTCCGGTACTTCCTTCGTGTTCACCAGCTACCTGGCGAAAGTGAACGAAGAGTGGAAATCTAAGGTTGGTGCGGGTTCTACCGTAAACTGGCCGACCGGTCTGGGCGGTAAAGGTAACGACGGTATCGCCGCTTTCGTTCAACGTCTGCCGGGCTCCATTGGCTACGTAGAATACGCTTATGCTAAGCAGAACAACCTGGCCTACACCAAACTGCTTTCCGCAGATGGCAAGCCGGTCAGCCCGACTGAAGATAACTTCGCTAACGCGGCTAAAGGTATCGACTGGAGCAAATCCTTCGCACAGGATCTGACTAACCAGAAAGGTGAGAAAGCATGGCCGATCACCTCAACCACCTTTATCCTGGTGCACAAAGCTGCGACCAAACCAGAACAGACTGCTGAAGTGCTGAAGTTCTTCGACTGGGCGTACAAACACGGCGGTAAAGAAGCTAACGCTCTGGATTACGCAACGCTGCCGGAAAGCGTGGTTCAGCAGGTTCGCGCTGCATGGAAAACCAACGTGAAAGACAGCAGCGGTAAAGCACTGTACTAAATACCCGTCATACTTTGAGCCGCAGCTGCCTTGGCTGCACTTGCTTACCCCAGTGACATAGTGAATCTATGCTCCTGGGGATTCACAAGCTTGCTGCAACTCGAATTATTTAGGGTATAGCATTACGTTAGCCTGGAGGCTCGATAAAATGCGCGCTTCCAGGCCCAAACAGAAAGAGTAACTTATGGCTGCAACCAAGCCGGCATTTAACCCTCCGGGGAAAAAGGGTGACATAATTTTCGGCGTGCTGGTTAAACTGGCGGCGCTGATTGTGCTATTGATGCTGGGCGGCATCATCGTTTCCCTCATTATCTCTTCATGGCCAAGCATTCAGAAGTTTGGTTTTTCCTTTTTGTGGACCAAAGAGTGGGATGCGCCCAACGAGATTTTCGGTGCGCTGGTGCCTATCTACGGGACGCTGGTCACTTCATTTATTGCGCTACTGATCGCCGTTCCGGTGAGTTTTGGTATCGCGCTGTTCCTGACGGAACTCTCCCCTGCCTGGCTGAAACGCCCTCTTGGCATCGCCATTGAACTGCTGGCGGCTATCCCTAGTATCGTTTACGGCATGTGGGGCCTGTTTATCTTTGCTCCGCTTTTTGCCACCTACTTCCAGGAACCGGTGGGCAACATCTTGTCGACGATTCCGTTTGTGGGCGCGCTGTTTGCCGGTCCGGCATTTGGCATCGGGATTCTGGCGGCGGGCGTCATTCTGGCCATCATGATTATTCCGTACATCGCCGCCGTTATGCGCGATGTCTTTGAACAAACGCCGGTGATGATGAAAGAGTCGGCCTACGGTATCGGCTGTACGACCTGGGAGGTCATCTGGCGTATCGTTCTGCCGTTTACCAGGAACGGGGTTATCGGCGGCGTGATGCTCGGTCTGGGGCGCGCGCTGGGTGAAACGATGGCGGTAACCTTTATTATCGGCAACACCTACCAGCTGGATAGCGCTTCGCTGTATATGCCGGGGAACAGTATTACTTCCGCGCTGGCGAATGAGTTTGCCGAAGCGGAAACCGGCCTGCACGTGGCGGCACTGATGGAGCTGGGGCTGATTCTGTTCGTTATCACCTTTATTGTTCTGGCAGCGTCTAAATTGATGATTATGCGCCTCGCTAAGAATGAGGGGGCACGCTAATGGCAACGATCGAATTGCAAACGACCGCTGAGCTGGCGGAGTCCCGCCGTAAAATGCAGGCTAAACGCCGGCTGAAGAACCGTATCGCCCTGACGCTTTCCATGGCGACGATGGCGTTTGGTCTGTTCTGGCTGGTGTGGATCCTGATGGCCACCATTACGCGCGGCTTCGATGGAATGTCGCTGGCGTTGTTCACTGAAATGACCCCGCCGCCGAACACCGCGGGCGGTGGTCTGGCGAATGCCCTCGCCGGTAGCGGCCTGTTGATCCTGTGGTCGACGATTTTCGGTACGCCGCTGGGTATTATGGCGGGCATTTATCTGGCGGAATACGGGCGTAAGTCTGTGCTGGCGGAAGTGATTCGGTTTATTAACGATATCCTGCTTTCCGCGCCATCCATCGTGGTCGGCCTGTTCGTCTACACCATCGTGGTGGCGCAGATGCAGCACTTTTCCGGCTGGGCTGGGGTTATCGCCCTGGCGCTGCTGCAGGTGCCTATCGTGATTCGTACCACCGAAAATATGCTGAAACTGGTGCCGGACAGCCTGCGTGAAGCGGCCTATGCGCTGGGCACGCCGAAGTGGAGAATGATTTCTGCGATCACCCTGAAGGCCTCGGTTTCCGGCATCATGACGGGGATCCTGTTGGCTATCGCACGTATTGCCGGGGAAACGGCGCCGCTGCTGTTCACCGCGCTCTCCAACCAGTTCTGGAGCACCGATATGATGCAGCCGATTGCCAATCTGCCGGTGACCATTTTCAAATTTGCCATGAGTCCGTTCGCGGAGTGGCAGCAACTGGCATGGGCCGGGGTACTGATTATCACCCTGTGCGTATTGCTGCTGAACATTCTGGCGCGCGTGGTTTTCGCGAAGAATAAACACGGTTAATTTTTGCGGCGCGGCGAAATGCGGCGCCGAATGAGGAAGAGATTGATGAGTATGGCGAATGCGACCCCGGGTAAACTTTCAGTTCGTAATCTGAACTTCTACTACGGAAAATTCCATGCCCTGAAAAACATCAACCTGGATATCACCAAAAACCAGGTTACGGCGTTTATCGGCCCGTCAGGCTGCGGTAAATCGACCCTGCTGCGCACGTTCAACAAAATGTTCGAGCTCTACCCGGAGCAGCGCGCGGAAGGCGAAATCCTGCTGGATGGCGATAACATCCTGACCAATACTCAGGATATCGCTCTGCTGCGTGCCAAAGTCGGCATGGTATTCCAGAAGCCGACGCCATTCCCGATGTCGATTTATGACAATATCGCCTTTGGCGTTCGTCTGTTTGAAAAGCTGTCGCGTGCCGATATGGACGAGCGCGTGCAGTGGGCTTTGACCAAAGCCGCATTATGGAACGAAACCAAAGATAAACTGCATCAGAGCGGATATTCTCTCTCCGGCGGTCAGCAGCAGCGCCTGTGCATCGCGCGCGGCATCGCGATTCGCCCGGAAGTGCTGTTACTCGATGAGCCGTGTTCAGCGCTGGACCCGATCTCCACCGGACGCATTGAAGAGTTGATCACCGAACTGAAACAGGATTACACCGTCGTTATCGTTACCCACAACATGCAGCAGGCTGCGCGTTGTTCAGACCATACGGCATTTATGTATCTTGGCGAGCTGATTGAGTTCAGTAACACGGACGATCTGTTTACTAAGCCCGCGAAGAAACAAACTGAAGATTATATTACTGGCCGCTACGGTTGATTGCCCTTCTGCTTTCACAGGAACTAACCCGTTGGGCATTCAGGAGACACCATGGACAACCTAAATCTTAACAAACACATTTCCGGCCAGTTCAATGCAGAGCTGGAGTATATCCGCACCCAGGTATTGACCATGGGTGGGCTGGTGGAACAGCAGCTGTCTGATGCGATCACGGCGATGCATAATCAGGACAGCGTTCTGGCAAAACGCGTGATTGATGGCGATAAGCAGGTCAACATGATGGAAGTGGCTATTGATGAAGCCTGCGTGCGCATCATCGCCAAGCGTCAGCCAACCGCCAGCGACCTGCGTTTAGTCATGGCGATTATCAAGACTATCGCCGAGCTGGAACGTATTGGTGATGTGGCGGATAAAATTTGCCGCACCGCGCTGGAGAAGTTCTCCCAGCAGCACCAGCCGCTGCTGGTCAGCCTGGAATCACTGGGGCGTCATACCGTGCAGATGCTGCATGACGTGCTGGATGCCTTCGCTCGCATGGATCTTGACGAGGCCGTGCGTATCTATCGCGAAGATAAAAAGGTGGATCAGGAATATGAGGGCATCGTGCGTCAGCTGATGACCTATATGATGGAAGATTCACGTACGATTCCAAGCGTGCTGACCGCGCTGTTCTGCGCCCGTTCTATTGAGCGTATCGGCGATCGTTGCCAGAATATTTGCGAATATATTTTCTACTTCGTGAAGGGCCAGGATTTCCGTCACGTTGGCGGCGACGAGCTGGATAAGCTGCTGGCGGGTAAAGACCCGAAAGAGTAATCACCACGGCTCCCCGGTTGCGCTACGCTTACCGGGGGTACGGAGGCGCGGTAAGCTGCCTCCAGGGCTCCGGCAATTATCGCGTAATGTTCCAGCCACGCGCTTTCCACAATGCGGGCAGCTGTGCTAAATCGGTAAAGGTCGTCACTTTGGGATGATCGATCGGTTTGTTGTGCGGATCGGCGCAGAAGTAAAACACTTCCATTCCCGCCTCAATCCCGGACTGAGCGCCTGCGCTGGAATCATCCACCAGAATGCAGTTCTCGACGTTAACGTTCATAGCTTTTGCCGCATGGAACATCAGTGCCGGATCGGGTTTCCAGCGCTGAATATCGTAACCGCTGTACAGTCGGTCGGGAAAATGGCGCAACATGCCGGTTCTTCCCAGCGAGTGCTGCATTTTACTGACCGGGCCGTTAGAGACCACGCACATCGGCACGCTGACCGCATCCAGCAGCGTTTCCGCTCCGGCAATCGCTTCCAGTTCAGAATCGAACAGGCGCGCGACTTCGGCACGGTAGAGCGGTTCGAGCTCTGGTTTTTGTAGATTGACGCCGTACTCTTCGTTGATGGTATCGATGATCTCGTAGAGCTTTACGCCTTTGAAACGCTTAAAGATCTCGTCTAAATCCAGCGTAATGCCGAATGCTTTGAACATGTGAACATAGGCGCGCGAACAGATCACTTCGCTGTCGACCAGCGTGCCGTCGCAGTCGAAAAACAGGGCTTCTATTTGGGACATGCCGTTTCCATTTTAACAAGTTAACGTTTTCGTCCTGCCTGTTCACAAGACGCAATCGTTGCCGTACAGGCAAATACAATGAAAAAAATTACCATACAACTGCCCCCGGTGTCGCATTTTGGTATAGGATAGCGACGAATTTTCCCTCCTTTTGTTCGGAAACCGATAATGAGTCAACAACAAACCAGCCAGTCTTCTGGCCAGGGTCTGCTGGAGCGCGTATTCAAACTACGTGAGCACGGCACGACGGCACGTACCGAAGCGATAGCAGGTTTCACCACCTTTTTGACAATGGTCTACATTGTTTTCGTTAACCCACAAATTCTTGGCGTAGCGGGTATGGATACCAGCGCTGTCTTTGTGACGACCTGCCTGATCGCCGCCTTCGGTAGTATTCTGATGGGGCTGTTTGCTAACCTGCCGGTTGCGCTGGCACCGGCAATGGGGCTGAACGCCTTCTTCGCCTTTGTCGTCGTCCAGGCGATGGGGCTGCCGTGGCAGGTGGGAATGGGCGCTATCTTCTGGGGCGCCGTCGGTCTGCTGCTGCTGACGATTTTCCGCGTACGTTACTGGATGATCGCCAATATTCCCGTCAGCCTGCGCGTGGGGATCACCAGCGGCATCGGGCTGTTTATCGGCATGATGGGGCTGAAAAATGCCGGCGTGATCGTCGCAAACAAAGACACGCTGGTGAGCATCGGCAACCTGACCTCCCATAGCGTGCTGCTGGGGATTCTCGGCTTCTTTATTATCGCTATTCTCGCCTCGCGTAATATTCATGCTGCGGTGCTGGTCTCCATCATCGTCACGACGCTGCTGGGCTGGATGCTGGGCGATGTTCACTACACCGGTATTGTTTCCGCTCCGCCGAGCATTACGTCGGTGATTGGCCATGTTGATCTGGCTGGCTCATTGAATCTCGGTCTGGCGGGGATCATCTTCTCCTTTATGCTGGTCAACCTGTTCGACTCCTCCGGAACCTTGATCGGCGTGACCGATAAAGCCGGTCTGGCCGATGAAAAAGGTAAATTCCCGCGCATGAAACAGGCGCTGTTTGTCGACAGCATCTCATCGGTGGCAGGTTCCTTTATCGGCACCTCTTCGGTGACCGCCTATATCGAATCTTCCTCCGGTGTTTCCGTGGGCGGACGTACCGGCCTGACGGCGGTGGTGGTGGGGATTCTGTTCCTGCTGGTTATCTTCCTGTCGCCGCTGGCGGGCATGGTGCCTGCGTATGCCGCAGCTGGTGCGCTGATCTATGTGGGCGTGCTGATGACATCCAGCCTGTCGCGCGTGAAGTGGGACGATCTGACGGAAGCGGTGCCGGCCTTTGTAACCGCCGTGATGATGCCGTTCAGCTTCTCGATTACCGAAGGGATTGCGTTAGGCTTTATCTCTTACTGCGTGATGAAGATAGGTACCGGTCGCCTGCGCGATCTCAGTCCGTGCGTGATTATCGTCTCGCTGCTGTTCGTGCTGAAAATCGTGTTTATCGACGCGCACTAAGCGTCGCGCATCATGAAAAGCCCGGCAGTCCACAGCGCTGCCGGGCTTTTTTTACGCTTTCACTCGCTGAATATACTCGCCAAAGGCGCTCAGCTGTCCGCTCAGATGATCGAGCGTGCTCTGATCGACCACCTCTCCCGACTGCGGATCGACCTTGTTCTGAATCACGCCGCCCATAAACTCAGGTTTGTTCATCACCATCGCGTCGAGGAACACCAGAATTTGACGCAGGTGATATTGGCAGCGCGCGCCGCCAATCGCGCCCATCGAGCTGGTTTGAATCAGCACCGGTTTCCCGGACAGCGGTTGTTCTGGCAGGCGCGACAACCAGTCAATCGCGTTTTTCAGGCCGCCGGGAACGGAATAGTTATATTCGGGCGTAACGATAACAACGCCGTCGGCTTCGCGAATCTGTTGCGCAATATCCTGCACGCTTTGCGGAAATCCGTCTTCCTGCTGGATATCCGCGTCATATAACGGAATGTCGCCAATCGACGGCAGCGCTGCGATCTCCATGCCCGCCGGCGCAATGCCTGGCAGGGTGCGTGCGATCATGCCATTAAAAGACCCCTTGCGCAGACTTCCGAGTAGCGTAACAACTTTCAACGTATCAGACATGATTGCTCCTTTGCATCATGGTGGCCGGACGGACCGGTCAGTTGAGGGAGAGTGCTTTTTCTATGGGCAGGCTGGTAAAGCGCATCAGACGGGCAGAGGACTCCTTCGCGCGCACCGGTGCATCTGGCAGACTACGCCAGCCTTCCTGACTATTGTATTCCCAGACTTTAAGCCGGCCGATGGCTGGCGTAGCGGCGATCGACCAGACCAGTAGCGTTTCTGCATCGCACAGGGCTTCTACAGGCAGTATGTTGGTGGTCCGTAGCCGACCCGCGCCGGGGAGCAGCTGCAGATGGACCGGGGCTTCACAGGTCAACTTCAGCACGCTCCGGCGCAGCGCTACCAGCTGGGCGCGGGCTTCGTCAGGGTCGTTCTGGATGTTAATCCATAAATTCTCATTGCTGCTGAATACGTCGCGGTTGGCGTCGTGCAGCGGGTGGATGCCGCGCGAGGCGTGCTGAAGTTCCATATCCAGTCCGCAATCGCCTTCCGTCGTCAGGCTTACGCCGACAATGTTTCCGGCATAGGAAATGGAAAATCGGGGCAGGTGGGGATCGCGAAAAACGGGTCTGCCGTTCTCTTCGCTGATGATTTCGGGGAGCTCGCTAATGCCATACAGCATAAATAACAGTTCAGCGAGCAGTGAACGTGATGCGCGATAGCGGGCCTGGCGGTATTCTGGCAGGCGCTGTGCGGATTGATGGCAGGCCGCGGACAGTCGTGTCGATAGCGGCTCCCTGGTGCTGAGTATCCCTCTTGCAAAATGCGTTGCCATTCGTCGCTCCGTGATTAATGGTCAGAGAAAAAGTTGTGAGGATCTATTATCACCTGGTATTGATAGGTTTTAATGCGGAAATCCCCCCTTGAAAAGTGATTTGCGCGATTTTTACAATTTCTTGCGCAGTCAGACAGAGATGGCTGGAGAAATCGCGTCAGAGGGGGTCCGCATAGAGTCGCTTAAACGTTTCTCTGAGCCAGACTATCTTCGGGTTGTCGCTGTTGCGTTTGTGCCAGAGCAGGGTAAAGGGCACCCGCGTTTTCTCCAGCAATAGCGGCTCCAGCGGAAGCGGGCGCGACACCAGCGGTAGATGGTGCTGTCGGTTATAGTGATGGCAGTAACGCGGCGCGGTGGCCAGCATCGTGTGATCTGGCTGGGCGGCCATAAACAGCGATTGTTCAAACCCCGGCAGGGTTAACGCAACGGTGCGTTTATGCCCCAGATCGTGAAGAACATCGTCCAGCGCCCAGGTATCACTCTGCTCCCAGCTGATATTGATATGGGGATAGCGTAGAAAGGTCGCCAGATTCCACTCTTCATCGAGCGCCGGATGATCCGCGCGCAGCCAGACCTGAGGCAGGTCGGTAAACAGGACTTCAAAATCGATATACCACGGCAGCTGGCTGAGCTGCTCCCGTGAGCGCGGATGCGTTTCACGTCCGCAAAAGCCGATATCGACCTCACCGCGAATAATCGCATCCAGTGAGTCGTAGTCCCAGTTGCGCAAGCGGATCAGCGCCTGGGGATAGCGCTGGTAGATTTGCTGCGACAGCGAATTAAACAGAATCATCAGCAGCGGCGTTTCCGCCGCCAGTTCGAATTTCAGGCCGCTTGGCATGATGTGGTGGGGTTTGTCGAGGATCTGGTTACCCATCTGCATCCAGTCCGCCAGATCCTGCTCCATGCTGGTCATCAATGGCGTCGGCGACAGCCCGAGCGGCGTTTTGACGAATAGCGGATCGTCAAACCAGGCGCGCAGTTTAGCTAATGATTTACTCACCGCCGACGGCGAAACGTTCATGCGTTTCGCCGTGCGGGTCACGCTGAGCTCCTGGGTCAGAAGCTGCAGACAGAGTAATAAATTAAGATCGAGACTCGACAGGGGTTTCTTCATTATGTTGCGCAACCCGGACAGGGGCCGCGGCCAGAATCAGAACAAGACTCACTATGCTACAGGCAATGAGAATCCCGATCAGCATATTCATCGCACTTAACCCGATGATGGCGGCCAGCCAAATCCACAGCGACGAGCCGCAAACCTGGGCAATGCCCAGTACCGAGCTGGCAACCCCCGCCCGCAGAGTAAATGGCCCCAGGGCCTGGCTCATGGCCACGCCAAAACCCACCGAGAAGCCGGCGCAAATCAGCGCCAGACCGAGCATGGTTACCGTCTGGCTGGTGGCAAGGCTGAGCAAAGTCCCGGCAATAAAAAACATAACCTGGGACGTCAGCATCAACGTCCGCGGCTTAAACAGGGTGAGCGCAAAGGGCGTTGAGAACGACACCGTCATGCTGACCAACGCCATTAAGGCCATCGCCATCGAATAGTGTCCGCGATCGAACCCCATCTCTTCCATCATCAATACCGGGGAGACGTTAACGTAGGTGAGGATAGCCGTTACGCTGAGGGTCGTAATGACGATACGGCTGAGGAAAAAGCGGTTCAGCAGTGACTCCATGGCAGGGTTCTGCCCGGCGAGAGTATGCGCAGGGGCCGTCGGCCGCGTTTCCCGCAGCATAAAGACCGAGAGCAGGCCGACCATCACCCCCATGCCGGTCATGGTGTAGAACAGGCTCTGCCACGGGTATTTCAGCATAATCAGGTGACCCAGAACGGGTGCCAGGACCGGGATAATGCAGGTGATGCCATTTAACAGCGACAGCACCCTGGCGCGACGGCGATCGTCGAGCGTATCGCGCAGCACGGCGAAAGCGACGACATAGCAGCTCCCGGCCCCGATGCCCAGGATAAAACGCCCCGCCAGGAAGAGATCGCTGCTCTGCGCCTGCGCACAGAGCAGCGAGGCCAGAATAAACGTCGTCGAACCGAATATGGCGACCGGTTTACGCCCGGATTTATCGGCTGCTCTGCCGGCAAACAGCATTGCGGCGGCCATGCCCGCCAGGTAAACCGAGAATGCAATATGTAGCTGCGCTTCGCTGGCGCCGAGGTCCTGCGCAATACGCGGCAAACCCACCAGATACATATCGATGCCGGATGGATAGAGTAAAACCAGCGCAAAACTGCAGATAAGAAAGCGTGCCATAGGACCCCCGCAAGAATAGAGGCGTACAGAGTAATGGCTATTGCGCGGCAGTACGAGTTGCCATTTGGACAACAATGATTTCCTGAAAGGAAAAACCCTCGCTGCGTTCTGCGAGGGATTACCAGACTTTGGCCATGCCGTCGCTGGCCGGGCGCACGGAAGTAAAACCAAACTTCGCATAAAGTTCGGGGACGTCGGCGACCAGCGTGACATAGGCGCCCTGGCAGGCGTTAGCGTCCAGCCAGCTGACTATCTTTTCCATGATCGCTCTGCCCAGCCCTTTTCCCTGGTGCGCAGGATCGACCGCCACATCGACGATGTCGAAATTCACCGCGCCATCGCCAACGATGCGCCCCATGCCCACGGAAACACCTTGCCAGACAATGTGCACGCCATAGCAGCTGCGCGGCAGCCCTGCTTTCACCCCCTCCAGCGGGCGCGGCGACATGCCGGCGATCAGTCGTAAACGGCAAAAATCCTCTGCCGACGGGACGGTCTCGATAACGGTGTAATCAGAATTCATGGCGGTATCCTGTAGCGAAGTTCTCATCGCATTTAATGATGCCGCGTGGCCGGAAGCAACCTTAAGTCGTAGGGGACACGAGATTAAAGATCAGGCCCCTGGCAGGGCAATAAAAAAACCTGCATAAACATTAAGTTGATGCAGGTTAGTTGATGCTCACTCTTGCGTACCGGTGAATCGTTACTTGCCGATACAGAAGCTGGAGAAAATGCGCCCCAGCAGGTCATCAGAGGTAAATTCACCGGTGATTTCGCTCAGCGCCTGCTGCGCCAGCCGCAGCTCTTCGGCCAGCAGTTCGCCAGCCCAGGCGCCAAGCAGCTGCGCTTTGCCCTGCTGCAGATGACCAGCGGCTTCTGACAGCGCCTGCAGGTGGCGACGGCGGGCGAGGAAACCGCCTTCCATGTTGGTATCGAAGCCCATGCTCTGCTTGAGGTGGTTGCGCAGGACCTCTACGCCCTCACCGGTACGCGCCGACAGTCGAATCAGTGAGTGGCCATTCACTTCACTGATACCCAACGTTTCGCCGGTGACGTCAGCTTTGTTTCGGACCACGGTAATCGGCAGTTTCGCCGGTAAACGCTCGATAAAGTCTGGCCAGATTTCCGCCGGGTCGACGGCGCTGGTGGTGGTGCCGTCGACCATGAACAGGACCCGATCGGCTTGTTCTATCTCCTGCCAGGCGCGTTCGATGCCGATGCGCTCTACCTCATCATTGGCATCGCGGAGTCCTGCGGTATCGATAATATGCAGCGGCATGCCGTCGATATGGATATGCTCGCGCAGCACATCGCGGGTGGTGCCGGCAATATCGGTTACGATCGCGGCTTCGCGCCCGGCCAGCGCGTTCAGCAGGCTCGATTTCCCGGCGTTCGGGCGACCGGCGATAACCACCTTCATGCCTTCGCGCAGCAGGCTGCCCTGGCGGGCCTCGGCGCGTACGGCATCAAGATCGGCGATCACGCCGTTGAGCTGGGCCTCGATTTTACCGTCGGAGAGAAAATCGATTTCCTCATCCGGGAAGTCGATAGCGGCTTCGACATAGATACGCAGATGGGTCAGCGCTTCCACCAGATGATTCACCCGGGCAGAGAAGGCGCCCTGCAGCGAATTTAGCGCCGAGCGTGCCGCCTGCTCGGAACTGGCGTCAATCAGGTCAGCAATCGCTTCTGCCTGGGCGAGATCGAGCTTATCGTTAAGAAACGCGCGTTCAGAGAACTCCCCAGGCCTGGCGATACGCACGCCTGGCAGCGTCAGGATTCGTTTCAGTAGCAGATCCAGAATCACCGGGCCGCCGTGGCCCTGCAGTTCCAGGACATCTTCACCGGTAAAGGAGTTTGGGCCGGGGAACCATAGCGCAATACCCTGATCCAGCGGCGTGCCGTCGGTATCTTTAAAGGGCAGATAATCGGCGTAGCGCGGTTTTGGCAGCTTGCCGAGAACCGCTTGCGCGACGTCGCGTGCTTTGAGGCCGGAGATGCGCAGGATGCCCACACCACCGCGTCCCGGTGGGGTTGCCTGGGCGACGATAGTGTCGTTATGGCTCATGATGACTCTCTATGTAAATGTAAAAAAGGCGGTCTATTGACCGCCTTCTCTGGCATTGATGCTACTGCGGCTTAAGCAGAGTATCAGCTCTTTTTCTTCTCGCGGCTATGCAGACCACGCTTCTCGAGACCACGGTAAATCAGCTGCTGCTGAATAATGGTCACCAGGTTGCTGACGATATAGTAAACCACCAGACCTGACGGGAACCACAGGAAGAACACCGTAAAGATGACCGGCATGAAGGTCATGATCTTCTGCTGCATCGGGTCGGTCACGGTCGTTGGCGACATCTTCTGAATGAAGAACATCGTCGCGCCCATGATGATCGGCAGGATGTAGTACGGGTCTTGCGCTGACAGGTCGTGGATCCACAGGATAAACGGCGCATGACGCAGTTCAACCGAGGCGCTCAGCATGTAATACAGCGCAAGGAAGATCGGCATCTGAATAATCAGCGGGAAGCAGCCACCCAGCGGGTTGACCTTTTCTGCTTTATACAGGGCCATCATTTCCTGGCTTTGACGCTGTTTGTCATCGCCCAGACGCTCACGCATTGCCTGAATCTTCGGCTGCAGCATGCGCATCTTCGCCATCGAGGTGTACTGCGCTTTGGTCAGCGGGTACATGATGCCACGAACGATGAAGGTGATGACGATAATCGAGAAGCCCCAGTTACCGAGGAAGCTGTGGATGAATTTCAGCAGCTTAAACAGCGGTTGGGAGATGAACCACAGCCAGCCGTAGTCGACGGTCAGATCGAGGTGCGGCGCGACGGCAGCCATTTTGTCCTGAATGGCCGGGCCGACCCACAGCACGCTTTCCAGCTTGTCGGTTTGACCCGGCTGTACCAGCACCGGCTGCGATTTGTAGCCGATGGCGACAACGCCGTTGCCGAGGTTGGCGGTGTAGAAGCTGTTGATGCCGTTGTTACTCGGCACCCATGCGGTGGTGAAATACTGTTGCAGCATCGCTACCCAACCGTCTTTGGTGCTGACGTTCAGGTTTTCGTTATCGATGATGGTATCGAATTTATATTTTTCGTATTTCGACTCAGACGTTGAATACGCGGCACCACGGAAGGTGTGCATCGTAGACAGACCACCGGTTTGCGTATCGCGGGCGGTTGGCAGGTTGGCCGTCTGTTTCAGCTGACCGAAGGTAGAAATCTCCAGCGGTTTTTCGCCAGCGTTGTGCACGCTATAACCCACGTTCACCGCATAATCACCGCGTTTCAGCGTGAAGGTTTTGGTGAAGACGTTGCCAGCTTTATCGGTATACGTCAGCGGAATGACGATTTCGTCCTGGCCTTCCGCCAACACAAACGCATCTTTATCGACGTTATACAGCGGGCGGGCTCCATTAGCCGGGTTATCCGGGCCATCACGACCGGTTAAGCCGCTTTGAGCCTGATAGATAAACTGTGGCGTGGTTTCCAGTAACTGGAACGGTTCAGTCGACTTCAGTGCTTTCGGGTACGCCGGAAGCAGCGCTTGCTCCACATCACCACCGCGGGTGTTGATGGTCAGCTCAAGCACATCGGTTTTTACCGTAATCAGTTTCCCCTGGCCACTGGCCGGTACGCCCTGGTCGGCGGCGCTACCCGCTGCTGTGGTCGTAGTCTGCGTGGTCTGTTGCTGAGCCTGAGGATTGTTATCCTGCTCCCAGGCTTGCCAGATCATGAAAGACACGAACAACAAAGCGATGATAAGAAGATTGCGTTGCGAATCCATCGTTAGTGTTCTCTGGTATCAAATGGTCCAGGCGGGACGGGATCGTCACCACCAGGGTGTAAAGGGTGGCATTTTAATACGCGTTTCATTGTCAACCAACTGCCTTTTATCACTCCAAATCTGCGCAATGCCTCAATTCCGTAGCTTGAACAGGTTGGCGTGAAACGACAATGCGGCCCGAGTAGCGGACTAATCAGGCGCTGATAGACCCGAATAAGGCCTATCAGGAGCCGGGAGCCAGGCGACAATGGCGGCGCCATAATTTTTCCAACGCTTCCGAGAGAGCACGGTTATCGAGGTCTGCAACCCCTTTCTTTGCCACCACCACGAAATCCATTGGCGGGAGTTCATGTTGACGCAAACGAAAACTTTCACGCGTCAGACGTTTAATCCGATTGCGTTCATGTGCGCGTTTGACGTTTTTCTTGGCGACGGTAAGACCGATGCGGGGATGCCCCAGCGAATTCAGGCGGCCGAGGATGGTGATTTGCGGCGTGCCAGCCCGTTGTGGCTGCTGGAAGACGAAAGTGAAATGACTGGGAGTTAACAAACGTAACTCCCTGGGAAATGCGAGCTTAACCACGCAGGGTTAGCTTTATTACTTGGAAACGGTCAGACGAGCACGGCTTTTAGCACGACGACGTGCCAGAACCTGACGACCATTTTTAGTAGCCATACGTGCACGGAAGCCGTGAGAACGGTTGCGCTTCAGTACAGACGGTTGAAAAGTGCGTTTCATGGCGGTTTCTACCTAAACTTGAATAATTTCACTGACTTTTGCGTAGACCCGAACAAACTTCGAACGACTTACGCGGCAGCGATGGTGATTAAAGAGGCCGGATTGTAATAATTGTACACTCCGGAGTCAATTCTCTTTCCTTATTTCTCGCATCTTGTCGCACAAAAAATGACCTGCGACAGGCGACGGAAAACGGGCATTACGCGCCGGGTGGGGGATTATACGGCCTGACGGGTAAAGCGCAAGGATCGCAAAGGATCTTTGTTAGATCGTTTAGGCCCTAAACCAACCGATCTCATTAAATTTTCCAATATGTGGGCGAAATCGTGCCTCACTGCTCTGCGGATCGATTACACTTACCCGTCTTCGATCCTTCCTGTGGATAAACAGGGAAGAATCTGTTGAGAAATACAAGATATCTTTCTCAGTTTAGGCTATGATCCCCGGTCCCGATCGCGATCCACCGATCCGCATCGGATAAATACCGCAGATAGCGGTTCGCGCGTCACCCCTTTTGTGCAGGGGCTTTTCGGCCAATGCCGGGTCTTGTCGACGTGTGCCAACAATCACGATTGTTTCTTTTTTTCTTTATATCGATTTTATGTTCGAGTGGAGTCCGCC